>NZ_CP080095.1 GCF_019428685.1 Paraburkholderia edwinii | reverse complement strand
ACTGCCCGCCGATCAGCGTCACGTACTGGAACGAGGCAAAGAACCCGCGGCGGCCCTGCAGCGCGACTTCACTCATATACGTCGCGCTGGTGCCGTACTCGCCACCCACCGACAGCCCCTGGAACAGACGCGCAACGAGCAGCAGCGCCGGCGCGAGCACACCGATTTCCGCATACGGCGGCAGCACGGCGATGACGAGCGAGCCGCCGCACATCATGAACACCGACACCATCATCGCGAAGCGCCGGCCGCGCTTATCGGCAAGGCGTCCGAAGAACCAGCCGCCGATCGGACGCATCAGGAAGCCCGCGGCAAACACGCCCGCGGTGTTGAGAAGCTGTGTGGTGGTATCGCCCGTCGGGAAGAACGCGGGCGCGAAGTACAGCGCGCAGAACGAGTAGACGTAGAAGTCGAACCACTCGACGAGATTGCCCGATGAGGCGCCGACGATCGCCATGATGCGGCGGCGCGTGTCACGAGCGGTTATTTCAGCAGGAATATTGAGATTGGTCATTTGTCCGTGTTCTCCTTTATGTTCCCCTGCGTATTCTGATATGGATACCGAATTATTAAGACGCTCTGATGGCGACTTGATTTGGCATTCTAAATGAACGGCATGAGAATTTAGAAAAATATCTGCTTGACCGGATCGTCTGGTTACATGGGGGTGGCAGCCGGATGCCGGGGCCTTGACACAAAATGCATAGTCACGTCCGGGTCGACTCCGATGGCTCGCAGAATAAGTCACCGTTCCATGTAACGGTGACATCTCAATGTGCGACATCTACGGAGACTTCAATGAAAACTGATGGTGTGCAACGCGTCGATTCCAATGCCGGATTTCCTGCTGACGCGCGAAACGAGACACCGGCTGCGCAAGCACCGGCTCAAGCAACGCAGCGCGCAGCTTCGGCAGACAAGACGAAAACAGAATCGCCTGGCACAGGACAGGCTAAGCCGAATACGTCTTCAGCGGCAACCGCGCTTGCCCAATACAACACTTATGCGAAGTATGCGAGCACCATAGTCCGGCAGATTCTGTTCGGCGATAGCCGCTTCAACAATTCGAAGCTGGTGGCGAACACGATGCTCGCGGCGCTGCAGGTCAAAGGGGGTCTCGTGCCGCCCAACTTTCGCGTGGGAACGCTTGCTATGACGCGTACCAACGCGGCGGTCGCGAACATTTCGAAGGGGGTCGGCTATATCGTCAGCGCCATCGACAAGATAAAAGCGGGCAAGAATGCGGACGACGATATCGTCTCCGCGACTGCGCTGATCGGTGAAGGTTTAACGGAAATCTCCGCTGGCCTTGGCGCCGACGTCGGCAACCATCTCGTCAAGCAGTGGCAGACCGAATTGGGCAAGACGAGCAGTACGATCGGTACGGGGGTGCCGCCTTCTCCGACGACCAGCGGCACGTCCAGCGGCACGGTTTCCGAAGCGGGCACAGGAACACCGATTCCTGAAAGTGCGGTCGGATCGGAGGTCGATGCGAGCGTTGCGCACCTGCCGCCGATGTCGCCCGAAGAGCACGGCGCGTTGATGCAACAAAGCATGCAGACGTACAACCAGAACCTCGACGCGCAGCTCGTCGCGATGCACGATCAGGAAGTGCAGGGTATCGTCGCCGAACTCGAAAAGACCCCTCCAGGCAACCAGCCGGCGCGGATTGTGGAACTATCCGCCGACGCGCAGCGAAAAATCGCATCCGCGACGCAGCTTGCCGAGGGGGTGAAGAAGGATGCCGCGGCACGCAAAGCGCAATCCGAGGCAGAGCTCACCGAGCTTGACAAGGACATGAAGGGGCTTCGTGAACAGCTCAAATCGGGCCGCTATACGGACCCCGGTGTTGCGGGCATGTCGCACGAGGATGCCGCGCGAAACCTCGGTGCGAAGTTGCTTTCGTATCGCCGTCGCGAAGAAGAGATCGCGCAAGGCTTCGAAATACTGACCGAAGACGCAATACCGAATCTCGCGGAAATGTCGAAGCAGCAGCTCGAGATTGCAAAGAGTATCGGGAGCCTTGAAGGCTTGTCGAAAGAAGAGAAGCTCTCGAGACTCCAGAAGCTGAAAAAGGACTATCGCGAATTCTTTATGAAGTATCAGAACTTCATTTCGGAGCCGACCGCCAACCTCCCCGAGTGGCTGAAGATCTCACCCGCGCTCAAGGCGCAACTTGGACCCGCCTTGATCAACACGGCATTCGCTGCGGCCGACTTCGGCGCAAGAGTCGACGACTACATCAAGAAAGTCGCAGACGGCACCGCAACGGAAGCGGATCGTGTGAGACTGGCCGGGAGCACCATCGGACTGATCGGTGGCATGGTGTCGTTCATTCCGGTTATCGGGCCGATCATTTCGATCGGATTGGCGATCGCCGGTATCGGCATTAGCAATGCAGCGGACAGTCTGGCTGACGAAGCCGCACGCGAGAAGGCGAGCGCATTGCGTGACGAAGCTGTCCGGGCCTATCGGCAGAAGCATCCCGGCACGGAAAACTATGTTTATGAGTCGGACGTCGGCGCGGGAGCGTAACGCGGAGGCAGTTCGATCACCTGCAGGCAGTTGATGCCTTGCAGGCTGCGCGTTGCAGCCGAGCAACTGCGAATTTGCCGGGCAAGAGTCAATTCGCAGCGCGTGTGTATGAATAAGTCAGGGCAGGCAAACGGCGGCGCAGGGTTGTCCCTTCATGCGTCTACCGGCCGCCCGGTGACCGCCGCTCGATAGGCGTCTTCAACGCTTGCGCGCGCGGATGCGGCAGCAGTCACGGTCATGCTGCAACGTTAGCTTTTAGCGCCGCTGAGCGCCTTCTCCAGCATGGGCATGAGTGCCGCCATCAACTGCTGCACGATCTGGGCTCCCATGTTGTCGCCACCCGACTTCGTGTCACCACCCGATGCCGAGCTACCGCCCGACGAACAGCTGCCGCTCGAACAATTGCTGCCATCGCCGTTCCCGGTGCTCGTGTCGCCGACGCCGCTCGAAGTTGTATCCGGCGGCGAGTAGATGGGCGGCGTGGCACCGAACTTTTCCGCGGCAGCTGCGCCCGCTTGCCGCCCCAACGCGTACGCCGCCCGGGATGGAATGTCACCCAACCCACCGCTCGAAAGTCCGCCATGTTGTGCGAAGGGCGAGGCGCGCGCGAAATCGGCTTGACCGGGATTGAATGAACCCAAAGAATTTGAAATCATGAATGTTTTTCCGTTTCTAAAATGATGCTCTGAATCTGGTCAGAGCGGGTTACGAATGAATCGTGCGTCTCTCCTGCTACAAGTCTTTTCTTTCTACATGGAAATCTCCTGATTGCCGGTCTGAATTGAGTTTGGCTTGCGGCGACATCGCACGCTTCATTGCATATCGCGCGTATTAGCGAGGTCCGGCGCAATGACGTTTCCATCGCTCGCCATCGACCCGGCGCGTTTCATCAATTGAACGACACAAATCACGCGCACGTAGCCGGTGAAATTCCAGACATCCTCATGGGCGAGGTCCATCTCCAGAGCCCAGCGCGATATGAGTTTTCCCACGGTGAGCGACTCTTCTCGTGCGAGTTTTTCGATGATCGTCCAGTAGACCTCTTCAAGCCTTAGACAGGTGGCGAGACCATTGACGCGCACCGACCGCTGTCGCGGCCGCGCGAGGTCCGCACTGAAATTGCAATACTGTGTAATGGGCATTTGAACCTGCTCAGAAATTTCGAAGCTGCTCAAAGTTATCGTTTGAATGCAAAGTGGAACTTTCTGCAATCGCTAATCCAGCGACAATTGCTTAGGCATATTGATCAAATAACCAAAAAAACATTTGCCTGCTGGCGTGTCTTCTATCCTCGCGCAGTTCGCGAGACTCCGGTGATATATTTGTATGACCGTGATGCATGCGCGCACAACTAAAGTTCCGTTATGACGAAGCCGGCCTTTTAGCCGGCACAGGAGCTTTGATGTTCACGACGTGGTGCAACGCAGGCAAGGACGGGCGACGCCGTTATCGACGCTATTCGACTGGCGTCGCAATGCGCCGTCTCGCGTTTGCATGGGTCACGTTGCACGCGTGCACGACGCACGCAGGCGAGCCGCCCTGGCGCAATGCGCCGATGCACTACTTCGCGCGCAACTCGCAACTTTCCGAAGTGTTGAAAGACGTCGCAAGCGCGGGCGGCCTGTCGGTCGACATCGCGAAGAGCGTCAAGGGCATGGTGAACGGCACGTTCGATGAGCCGCCCGCCAATGTGTTCGCGAAGCTGACGGAGGCGTATGGCCTCGCGTGGTACTTCGACGGAAAAATGCTGCACGTGTCCGCGGGTTCGGACATCAAAACCAGAACAATTCCCTTCGCGCCGATGAAGCGCGAAGCCGTGTCGGGTCTTCTGCGCAGCCTCGATCTCGACGACCCGCACCTGCCGGTGCGCTATTCGGATACCACCGCTAAAGCGACCGGGCCTTCGCGCTTCGTCGATTCGATTGCCGATGCAATCGAAAAAGCACGACAGCAGGCCGCGATCGAAACGCCATTCGATCAGACGCAGATTCGTGTGTTTCGCCTGCGCTATGCGCAGGCACAAGACATCACCTATACGAGCGGAAACCGCACGAACACGGTTCCGGGCGTCGCATCGCTATTGCGCAAGCTGATGGGCGATACCTATGTTCCACGGCCGGCGGCACGCGGGCTGCGCGTCAAGGAGGCGCGCCCGTCGCGCAGCGGCCCGCCGCCGTTGCCGAGCTTGCGCGGTCTTGGGTTGTCCGGCGCCGCGGACGCGGATGCAATGCTGTCGCCCGATCCCACGGCGACCACGCAAATGGAAGTGACGATGCCGTCCGACGTGACGTCCGCGCGTCGCAATATCGTGGCCGATGCACGCACCAATTCGGTCGTCGTCTACGACGTTCCGGAGATGATGCCGAACTACGAGCGTGCGATTGCGATGCTCGACCAGCCGCAGGACCTCGTCGAAATCACCGCGGTCGTCATCGACGTGGCGACCGATGCGGCACGCGATCTCGGCATCCGCTGGGGCGGCGGCGCGTCCGGACAGGATGGCGCGGTCTATGGCATGGTCAACAACTATCCGACCGTCGGCCAGTCGGCGCTGTCGGGTGTGGCAGGCGCATTGCAAGGCGTGAACCTCACCACGCTGATCGGCAACTCCGTGAATTACCTGTTTGCACAGATCCGCGCGCTCGAACAGAGCGGGAAGGCACATATCCTGTCGCGCCCGCAGGTGCTGACGCTCAACAACTCGGAAGCGGTCTTGTCGTCGCGCAACTCGGTGTATGTGCGCGTCGCCGGTAATCAGGATGTCGATCTATACAACGTCGACACGGGACTGACGCTCAAGGTGACGCCGACGGTGGAATCGGCCGATGACGCGCGTAAGAACATTCTGCTTAACGTGCAGATCGAAGATGGCGCATTCGATACGACGCAGTCCGTCGACGGCATTCCGCGCGTGAACAATCATTCGATCGTCACGCAGGCGATCGTGGCGGACGGCGAAAGTCTGTTGATCGGCGGATACCAGTACGAAAAGAGCGAGACGTCGAGATCGCAGGTGCCGGTACTCGGCGATATCCCTTATGTCGGCGCGCTATTCGGCAGTACGCGCACGAATTCGCAGCGGCTCGAGCGGCTCATTCTGATTACGCCGCGCCTGAGGCGATTGAATGGCGGCACGCCTGACGCAGCGCCGGTTCCTGTTGCGGCTACGCAATCGGCGTCCTCGCCGGCGCCCGCGAATACGCTGAATGCGGCCGTGGCGGGCGCGCTGCAGTCGCAGCCGCAGTCGCGGCAAGCGGCTTTGACCAATCAACCGTTATTACCGGCCGCATCGGCGGCGGGGTCGCCTTTGCAGGGTCAAGTGCGATGAACGGCAATGCACTGATAGTCGTGACCGGCGGCATTCACGCCGGGGCGAGCGTGTTGCTGTCCGACGGGCATGAGCTGTCGATCGGCAACGGCGAAGCCGTCGATCTCGTGCTGATCGACGAAGGCGTCGCCGCGCATCACGCGACGATTCGCCTCGATGGCGAAAAGCTCACGCTCGTGGCCAAGCAGGACGGCGTTTCTGTATTCGGTCGTCCGCTTCGCGCCGGCAAATCGACTGAGCTGCGGCTTGGCGGGGCGTTCGAGCTCGGTGCGGCGACGCTGCAGTTCAGCAGCCGCGACGCGCTTACACCGCGCGCCGTACGCAAGGCGGAACTCGCGTGGCTATTGGCTCACGCGCCGATGGCGTATGCGGCGAAGCGCTCCGCGATGCTGCCGCTTCCCGTGAAAGTGGGAATGGGAGCGCTTGCCGTGGTGTTCGTGTCGGCGGTCGTCTGGCAGGTTGCGAGCCCACTGTTCGCGTCGAAAGTGATACGTCATGACGACAATCCCGCTTTTCGTTTCGTGCGCACGCGCACCGATGCGAAGACCGGCGTGCCGGTGTACGAGGGATATGTGCAGAGCTATGCGGACCTTTCCGCGCTTGCGATTGCCGCGCGCAGCGGCGCCCGTACGCCGGTGTTGAGGGTTGTCGTGATCGATCAGTTGCGTGATCAGTTGCAGGCGTTTCTCGGCAAGTACTACCGCGCCGCGCAAGTGCAGTCTGCGCAGCCCGGCGCGTTCGCGGTCACGCCGCCGCCTGCCGACGGCTATCTGCTACCCGAGTCGTGGGACTACGCGCGCCTCGCACGCCTCGCACGCGTCGAGATCAATGGCTTGAATGAAGTGACGTTCGTCGGTCATCCGGCGAGCAATGGACCGGTGCGCGTTCCGCTCGAATCGATCGGGATGAATCTGATGCGCTCGTCGCATGGTGCGTGGCTCGTCGATCAGCAGGGTGGGATGTATTTCGCGGGGTCGCGGCTAAAGATCGGCAAGCTCACGCGCATTTCCGGCTGCATAGCGGAGGTGACGCGCGATGACGATGGGTCGGTTTACGAGTTTTTTACGAAAGAGACTCGCGAGAGCGATCAGTGCTGACGCGTCCATAAAGGAATCGGATGCCGAAGTTCAGGTGTCTAGTACAGCTTGCGGGGCGCGCGCGTCGCCTGGTGAGCGGTGTAGGAAGCAATCGCTTCGTTAAACGCGTGATCAAACTTAAGGATTCAAATCATGGTTATAGGTGGAAGCAATCCGTATATCGGCCATCTCGGCGCCGCACAGACGGCTGGTTACGACCACAACGGCAGCACGTACGGCGACCTGACGAAAGCGAATGCCAAGGCAGATGCGGCGGCGAATCGGGCAGCCGAAACGGGCACCCCGCAAGATGCTCAGGCTGCGAAACAGGCTGCCAACAAGGAGTCTGAAGCAGCACAGGCGGCAGCAACGAAGGAGCAGGCCCGAAATCAAGCGGTCATGGCGCTGCTGCGATAAGCCGTCCTTCTCCTGAGAGATAAGGCGAAGCGCCCTTCTGGGCGCTTCGCTTACCTATGTTTTGAGTTGGCGTATCGTCCGCTCGAATTCCATGCTTGAACAAAACGTTACGTAAAGAGAAGAAAAATGGTGCCGCTCATTTCCGCCATCGCAGTCCCTGAAACTTTCGCAACGACATTGCCTTTCGAGCCGGCAGGCAACGTCGAACCTGCGGTCCGGGCAGGTCGGGCTGCATTTGCGGATAGCCCGCCGTCGCCGGGTATTGAATGGATCGCAGACGCGGAAGCGAATTCGAGAATGTCGGAACTGAATCTGGATAGCGAGATGAAACGTGTGTTATCGGGCGATAAGTTGATGCCGGCCGACATGCTCAGGTTGCGCAACCAGATCAATATCAATACTGAGACTCACATGCTGTGCAAGAAGGTATCGGACAGCCTCGTCCAGGGCGTCCAGACTCTCGCGAGAGGCTAATGCTGCGCCGTCTGCTGGTTCTGCTGCCGCTCCTCATGCTTATCGGCTGCAAGACCTCGCTTTTCGAAGGCCTGGACGAGGACCAGGCCAACCGCATCGTCGCCGTTCTAAGCCATCACGGTATCGCGGGCGCGAAACAGCGCAACGCCGACAAAACGTGGACGGTTTCGGTCGACAGCGACGATGCGGTCGCCGCTACCGAACTGACCGGCGCCTATGCGTTACCACGCGGCGGCCATACGAACCTCGGCGAACTGTTCAGCCGTCAGGGCCTGATTTCGAATCCCGACGAAGACCGCGTTCGCTTCATCTTCGGGGTCTCGCAGGAACTGTCGGAAACGCTCGAGAAAATCGACGGCGTACTCGTCGCACGCGTGCATATCGTGCAGCCCGAGCGCGACCCGGTGCTGGGACTCGTCACGCCGCCGTCGGCGTCGGTGATGGTCCGCTATCGCACCGACTACAACCTCGAGCTGATGCGCGACAAGATGCGCGCGCTCGTCGCCGGCGGCGTCGAAGGCCTGACGCCGGATCGCGTCAACCTGACGCTGATTCCCGTTACGCCCGTGCTGGTCGCCGGCGACGCGTGCAGCGGCTTCAACGCATGCACGTCCGGACGCGAGCGCGACGAACACGGCAGCGCGACGCTCGTGCTGGTCGCGCTGACTATTGGCGCCATGCTGCTCGCTATGTCGGCATGGGTCTGGCGCAGCGGCATCCGTTCGTTTTCGCCGACATTTTTCCGGCGCAAAGGGCGCGGCCGCGCGCACGCGCCTGCAACGGGCGACGGCGAAGCGCCGCCTGCCGCAGAAACCCAAGGAGACACGCATTGATTTGCCTACCCGCTTTATCGATCGGTAAATGGGCCCATCACAGCTGGCTGATGCGGCCAAGGCCGATTCGCGGCGAACGCGCGCTGGCCGATGCGACCGCACGCCTGATCGTCGAGTATCCGCAGCTGACCCGAATCGATTTACGGCAGACGCTGCCTTGCGTCGGCGATCTGCCGCGCGCGGCCTGTGCGCGACTGTTCCGCGTCAGCGCGGCACTGGCCTGTTCCCGCTCGCTGCGCCGCGTCGTGACCAGCTCGGACCATCTCGCGTTCGCCAGAAACGTCGCACCGCAGATGCTTCGCACCATTCAAAAGCATGCACGCGCGGAGTCGGACGATCTGCCGCTCGGTGCGTCGTTGAATTTTCTCGATCGTCGCGACATGACCGCGGCCGGTTTCGCCTTGTCGCTGCGCGGGCTCGGCGATGGCGGCGAAGTACAGCATACGTGGCTGCGGTTACGCATGCCGCGCGAGATCGTCGAAGCAGCGGTGCGCTTTCATGCGCGCGACGTGACGATTGAGGACGCGCGTGCGCTGTTAGATGAAGCTTCACGCCTGATGCGAGGTGAGCCGTGCTGATCTGCAGAAAAGGAAACTGGCGCATTGAATCGGATGGCTATCTGTCGTCCGCCGATCTCGTCGAACTCGACGATTTGCGCGCACTCGATGAAGACCGCGCGCAAGACGCAGCGCGCGAGACATCGCGGCTCGCGGCGCGCGTGCGCGAGATGAAGCGCCGCGCGTGGCGTCGTGGCTATAACGCCGGGCGCGCGGCCGCGGTACGCGACCTGGTCGTGCCGCAGGCCGCCGCATCGTTTATCGCGCGCTGTGTGGAGGAACGTCTCGTGCGTGTCGCACTCGATGCATTGGTGTTGATCATCGGCAAGCTGCCGCCCGCGGCCGCGCTGCCTAATCAGTTGCGACGCTGCATTGCGGCGTCGCGCTCGCAGCAGGTGCTATCGCTGCGCGTATCGACGGTCGACTATCGCGAGGCGAAGCGGCTTATCGCCCGGCTCGAGCAGGAGCTCGCCGCACCGCTCTTCACGGTGTTGGCCGATGCCGGCTTGCCGCCGCATTCGTGCATCGTCGAGACCGAGCGCGGCGTGATCGACGGCAGCTTGCGTATGCAGCTGAGCGCACTGGAACGCGGCATCCGCGATGCGATCGGCGCGATGCTCAACGAGTATCGCAGTCTCGATGCGGCGGTCGACAGGCAGTTCGATGTGATCGAGCAAGGACTGCGCGACGCGATCGATGCGATCAATGTCTCCGGGCCGCACGGACCGCACGGACCGCACGCGCAGGACGGAGACGCGCGGTGAATCCCTGGATCGGTATGCAACGGGTGACACAGGCCGACGTGGAACGCCGTAACCTCGCGGCGCTGCATTTCGGCGC
The DNA here is from genome assembly GCF_019428685.1 of Paraburkholderia edwinii. NCBI lineage: Bacteria > Pseudomonadati > Pseudomonadota > Betaproteobacteria > Burkholderiales > Burkholderiaceae > Paraburkholderia > Paraburkholderia edwinii. The sequence continues at coordinate 4,916,821 of NZ_CP080095.1, read as the reverse complement.
GCCGTACCCCGTGAGTGTCGGTGTGCGCCGCTATGTGCTGCAGTTCGACGAGAGCCGGCAGCGTTATCCCTTGAGGCTAACCGGGCGCGCGTCCGGACAACCCTTCGCGCTCGATTGTGATGCGCGCGCCTTGCTGCCCGAATTGCCGGCCCATCCGTTGCCGCGCGATAACGCTGAAACGTGCGCGATGATCGAGGACGCATTGGAGGACTGGTTATCCGCCCTCGAAGGCGCGTTCGGATTTTCATTCGAGCTGCAAAACGTGTCGTTCGATGCGGTTCCACCGAGCGGTGCGTATGGCATGTCGCTCACGCATCCGCAAAGCGGGCGGACCGCGCATTTCTCGTTTCATTGCGAAGCGGTCGATCAATGGCTGCGCAGCAATGCCGCGCCCGCTTCACATGAATCCGGCGCGCTGATTCGGCATTTGCGCGTACCGGTGCGGTTATGCATGGCCGGCCCCTCGTTTTCGCTTGCGCGCTTGCGCAAGATCAGGCCCGGCGACGCGTTGCTGCTCGACCGCGCGTCATATCACCTGCGCGTGCCGTTGCGCCATGGCGCGCGCCGCATCTTGCTGAATTTATCCGGAGAGCAGATTTTGGTAGACCGCCCGATGATCGACGACGATAGGGATCAACTGGAAATGACGAGCGAATTCATCGCCATCGATGCGCTGACGTTCGCGTTCGACGCGGTGCTCGGTACGGTCTCGCTGTCCGTTCAGGAGCTCGCGGATTTGCGCACCGGATCGATCCTGTCGCTGCAGATTCCGGTGCGCGAGCGCGCCGTCACGCTGCTATGCCAGGGCGTGCCGTTCGCGCGGGGCGAACTGATCGATATCGACGATGCACTCGGTGTGCGCATTACCGACATGACACGTGCGGCAAGTCCGGACTCAGGTTCATGAACTCGCAGTCGCTCGACCCGATCTCGCTTGTCGGGCTCGTGACGGTGCTCGGCCTGATGCCGTTCCTTGTGGTGATGGTCACGTCGTTCACGAAGTTCAGCATCGTGCTGACGCTGTTGCGCTCGGCGCTCGGCGTGCAGCAGGCGCCGGGCAATACGGCGATCGCGGGCCTTGCGATGGCGGCGACGCTTGTCGTGATGGCGCCGGTGATGTCGAAGATCGGCGCTGAACTGTCGATCGAAGAACGAATGGAAAGCGGCACGATGCCGGGCATTGCCGAGACACTGAGAGCGGTGCGCGGCCCGCTCGGCGAGTTCCTGTTCGCGCATTCGCGTCCATCGGAACGCGCGTTCCTCGTGAACGCGACGAAGCGCATCGATCCGGAGCGCGACGCGCAGGAAACCGATTTTTCGCTGCTGATTCCCGCCTTTCTGATCAGCGAAATTTCGAGCGGATTCGAAGCGGGTTTCCTGCTTTACATCGCATTCCTCGTGATCGATCTCGTCGTGGCCAATGTGCTGACCGCGATGGGCATGATGATGCTGTCGCCGAGCACGGTATCGATCCCACTCAAACTGTTCGTGCTGGTCTCGGTGTCGGGCATATCGCGGCTTATGCACGGGTTGATTGTCAGCTACATCAAATGAATTCCTTTCCGTCGCTTACGTCACTGTCCAGTGACGCGCTGTTGCTCGTGTTCTGGCTGTCGCTGCCCGCGCTCGCAGTCGCCACGGGCATTGGTCTGTTGCTGGGCCTCGTGCAGTCCATCCTGCAGATCCAGGACCAGAGCCTTCCGTACGGCGCGAAGATCATCGGGGTCGGCATCACGCTGATTGTCACGGCGCCGTGGGCCAGCCGCGAAGTGACGCGCTTTCTCGAGCACGTCTTTACGTTCGTCGCCGCCGGGCGCATGCATTGACGATGAACGTATTCGGTTATCTCGAAGGGCTCGCGTTCTGCTCGATCCGTCCCGCCGTTGCGCTCAGCCTCGTGCCGTTCGCTTTCGGCGATTCGCTCGGCACGAAGCTGCGCGTGCCGCTCGTGCTGCTGTTCGCGGTGCTGCCGCTCAAAGTGGGAGCGCCGGCACCGCTGATTCCGGCGGCCCTGTTCGAGGCGCTGGTGGGGCTTGCGCTTGGCCTGCTGCTGGCCGTGGTCTTTCACGTCGCGTCGAGCGCGGGCGCGCTGCTCGATCAGCAGGGCGGCTATTCAATCGCGGCGGTCTACGACCCGAACTTCCAGCAGGAAGCCGCGCTGTTCGAAACCCTGTTCACGCAGTTTGCCGCGCTCACGCTTTTCACGGGCCCGGGGCTGCAGTTCGTGTGCGGATTCTTCGCCGACGCGTGGGCGATCTGCCCGCCCGGCACAGCCCATGTGAACCTGACCGAGGTGTTCCGGCAGATCTCCGTTGACCACTTCGCGAGCGCATTTGCCGAAGGCATACGACTCGCGATGCCGCTGATCGGTCTGATGGTGATGGTCGATATATCGCTTGGCGTGATGTCGCGGCATGTGAAGCGGCTCAATCCGTTTACGACCGCACGCACGGTGAAAGCGATGGTCATCTCGTTCGCCGCGATGTCCTGCGTGCCCGTCTTCATCGAGCGGCTGTCCGTCATTTTCCGGCAGAGTCTGATTCTGCGATGAGCGATAAAACCGAAGCGCCAACCCCGCAGCGATTGACCAAGGCCGTCAAGGACGGCGACGTCGCGAAGAGCGCACATGCGACCGTCGCCGCAAGCGGGCTGATCTGGTGGCTCTTCCTTGTCGTCGAGTCACCGCATTTCTACCAGCTTTTTCAAACATTGATTCGCGATGTGGTCGATATCGATCAGACGCGACCGTTTGCGGAGTTACTGGCTCAAGTGATGTCGTCGCTTACCGCTTTGCTGCCGGCCACCCTGGTCACGCTCGGCGCCGGCGTACTCGCTGCCGTGCTGCCGGAATTCGCGCAGACGCGTGGTGCGCTCGCATGGAAAAAGGCGGCGCCCGATCTCAAGCGTTTGAATCCGGTGTCGGGCCTGAAAAACATTTTCAGCTCGCGCGTGCTGGTCGATACGCTGATTGCCCTCATGCAGTTCACGATTCTGCTCGCCGTCTTCTGGTACGCGTTCGTCAAATGGTGCGCGCAGCTGATTCCTTCATACACGCTGCAACTGCCGATGCTGCTCGCTGACATCAGCATCTCGGGCGCGTCGCTGCTCGCGATGATGGCTGCGTCTCAACTGGTGCCGGCCGCCGTCGATTTCGGTATGCAGTACGTGCTATGGAAGCGGCGCTTGCGGATGGACAAGGAAGAAATCAAGCGCGAATACCGCGACAGCGAAGGCGACCCTCACACGAAGGGCCGGCGCCGCGCGATGCATCAGGAATTGAGCCGCTGATATGAAAAACCGCCGCACAACGATAGGTCAAACCGCATGCAAAACCGTTCGATAATGGGCCGCGTCGATATTCCCGGGCTGCTTGCCCGCCATGCCGACGTCACTGTCGGGCTCGGTATTGTGTTTGTGCTTGCGCTGCTGATCCTGCCGGTTCCGGCATTCATGCTCGACTTCTTTATCTGCGTGAGCTTCTGCGCGAGCTTCGTGATGCTGAGCACGACGATCTACGTGACGAAGGCCGCCGAGCTGTCGAGCTTTCCGTCGCTGCTGCTCGTCACGACGCTGCTGCGACTCGCGCTCGCGATCGCCTCGACGAAGATGATCCTGCTTTACGCGCATGCCGGCGACATCATCGGCGCGTTCGGCGAAATGGTGGTCGGCGGTAATGTGGCGGTGGGCATCGTCGTGTTCGTCGTGCTCTCCGTCATTCAGTTCATCGTCGTGGCGAAGGGCGCGGACCGCGTCGCCGAGGTGTCTGCGCGCTTTACGCTCGATGGCATTCCGGGCCGGCAGATGAGCATCGACGCGGATTTGCGCAACGGCCTGATCGCACCCGGCGACGCGGGACGGTTGCGCGCCGAACTCGAGCGCGAGACCTATTTCTACGGCTCGCTCGATGGCGCGATGAAGTTCGTCAAGGGCGACGCGGTGGCGGGGCTCGTCGTCGCGCTAGTCAATATTGTCGGCGGTCTGACGGTGGGGATCGCGCAGCGCGGCATGTCGTTTGGCGACGCGTTGCATACGTACACCATTCTCACGGTCGGCGATGGACTCGTCTCGCAGATCCCGTCGCTGGTCGTGTCGATCGCCGCGGGCCTGCTCGTGACCCGGGTCTCGTCGGGCGGTCCGCCGACCAACCTCGGCGGCGATATCTTCCGTCAGCTCTCGTTGCATCCGAAAGCACTCGCGATGGCCGGCGTCGGCAGTCTGGCGCTTGGCGCAATACCGGGTTTTCCGCATCTGCAGTTCGCTCTGGTGGGCGGATCACTGATCGGCCTGTCGGTTCTGATGATGCGTCAGACGACCAACCGCGAGCGCATGCAGCGGCCGTTTATGCCGGCCATGACGCGCGACGGCGGCAACTATACGCAGCGGATACTCGACGACGTGGAACTTGGCACGAGCGCGATATTGCGTCTGCGCATGGGCAGCAAGGCGTACGCAGCGCTGCATCCGCGGCGCTTCGATGCGCAGCTAGGCCGGATGCGCCGCGAACTGATGACGCGGCTCGGCCTGCCGTTTCCGGGCCTTGCGCTGCAGCACGATGCGCGGCTCGACGAAGCGCGCTACATCGTCGATATCGAAGAGGTGCCGTTTGCGAGCGGCACCCTGGTGGCGAACCACGTGCTCGTAAGCGGCGACGATACGCAGATCATGATGGAAGGCGTCGCCGGTTATAGTCCGAACGCGCCGAAGGCCGTCTGGGTCAGCGCCGCCGACGCGGCGGCACTCGACGATGCAAGGCTCGGCAAGGCAAGCGCTGAAGAAGCGTTATGCGCGCATCTGGCCGATGTGTGCGAACAGAATGCGGCCGAGTGCATGGGTACGCAGGAGGCGCGCTTCCTGATGAATCAGATCAGCATCGAATTCCGCGAACTGGCGAACCAGATCGACCAGTTGGTGGGGCCCGTGCTGCTGGCGAGCGTGCTGCGCCGGCTGCTCGAAGAGCATGTGCCGATCCGCAATCTGCGCGCGATCGCGGAGGCCTGCATCCGGATTCCGGACGGCGAGCGCACGGTCGACAGGATGGTCCGCGAAGCGCGTATCGCGCTCGGGTCCCGGCTTGCGCGCCGTCATGCGGACCTTGACACATGGCGGATCGATGCCGCGGTGATCGATCCGTCGTGGGAGGCGGAACTCGAAGACCAGATTCGCAGCGGCCCCGATGGCGAACCGTACTGCATGCCAGGTGTCCACGAACTCGAACGCCTGCAGCGCGCATTCGCCGACGCTTACCAGCAAGGTGTGCGGCTGCTGGTGACGACGGCGGTCCTGCGGCCGCATGTGCGCCGCCATCTGAAGACATTCGGCATTCGCATCGAGACACTGGCGATCGAGGAAATCCCGCTCGATACGTTTAGCGTGCGCACCGTGCTCACCCTGTCACCGAACTGAGTGGAGCGTACGTGAAGCTTTCCCCGCATCTCGCTCCGGTTCTAACTGGTGAACCGATGCTTTACGGGCGCGTCGCCGAAGCGCGCGGCGTGGTCGTGCGAGCGGTCGGCGTGTCGTTACGGATCGGCGAAATGGTCCGTCTTGTGCGGCCTGACACGCTCGATATGCAGATGGGCGAAGTGGTCGGCTTTACCGACGACGGCGCGCTTGTGATGCCGCTCGACGGCCTCGCCGGTTTGTCGAATATCACGCAGGTGCACGGGTGCGGCCTCACGTGGGGGCGCTTCGATCCGCTCGATCTGCTGGGCCGCGCCGTTGACGGGCTCGGTCGACCGCTCGACGGCGGCCGCGTGTTGCGTGAGGCGAGTGGCGCCGCGCAAGGCGGCGCAGCGCTCGCCAGCATCAACCCGCTCGAGCGGCCGGTGATCGCGAAGCCGTTTGCGACCGGCGTGCGCGCGATCGATGCGCTGCTCACGTGCGGCGTGGGACAGCGCGTCGGCATCTTCGCGCCGGCGGGCGGCGGTAAAAGCACGCTGATGGGGATGATCGCGAACGGCGCCGATGTCGATGCGATCGTCGTCGCGCTGATCGGCGAGCGGGGGCGCGAAGTGTCGGAGTTCATACACGATCATTTGTCGGACCGGCGCGATTCGTCGGTGGTCGTGGCATCGACGTCCGAGCGGCCTGCCGCGGAACGGCTCAAAGCCGCTGAACTCGCCTGCGAGGTCGCGAGCGGTTTGCGCGCGAGCGGGCGCCGCGTGCTGCTGCTATTCGATTCGCTGACACGCTATGCGCGAGCGTTACGCGAGGTCGGCCTTGCAGTCGGCGAGCCGCCCGTGCGGCGCGGCTATCCGCCTCGCGTGTTCGCCGAGCTGCCGAAGCTGATCGAATCGGCGGGATTGACGCATGAAGGCAGCGTGACCGCGTTCTTCACGGTGCTCGCCGAAGACGAAGAGCTGTCCGATCCGATCGCCGAAGAAGCGCGCTCGCTGCTCGACGGGCATATCCAGTTGTCGAGCAAGCTCGGCGGCGCTGGGCACTATCCGGCGATCGACATCCTGAAGAGCAAGAGCCGCGTGATGACGCGCGTGACCGACGTCGCGCATCGTCAGGATGCGGATCGCGTGCGCGGGTGGATGAGCCGTTACCAGGAACTGGAACTGCTGCTGCAGATCGGCGAATACCAGCGCGGCAGCGACGCGGCGAGTGATATGGCGATCGACCGGTATCCGGAGATTGTGCGGTTTCTGCGCCAGCGCTATGACGAGCAGTGCGAGGTCGGGCAGACTCGTTCGATGCTGCGTGCGCTTTGCGGCGCCGCGCCGGCGCGATGAGTGATGCTCGATGAGCGATGCGAAGCGGAATGCCGAGCTATGGCGCTTGCTGGCGCGTGTGCGTGGGCTGCGCGTTGAACGCAGGCGGCGCACACTCAATGCGGCACGCGAGGTATTGCATCAGGCCAATGCGCGGATCGAGCAGCGCCGCGAAGCAATAAAAAGCCATGACGCACAACGCGCATCGATCCTGCAATCGTGCGGCCATGACAAACGTGCGGGGCGACTGTGGCGTGAAGCGTTGCGCTTGCATGACGGCCGCACGCCGGAGCTGCATCGCGCACTTGCGCTTGCGATACGCGAGCAATCGGTTGCGGCCGATGGCGTGGCGAAGGCGTCGGCGCAATTGCAGCGGGAAACGATCGGGCGCGATGATGCGGTTGAGCGTGCGCGGCGCTTCAAGGCGGCGTTGAAAGACCGCGAGTGATCGATACCGCGCGGCGCATCGTTTCAGCGTACCGTATCGCCTGTCTTCCGCACGAAGGGGATACCTCATCCGGTGATCGCCGGACGGCGAGCGTGCGCTCCGTCCGGCATGCGGTAACGTTGGATCCGCAAAGGATGCGGGCATCCCTCACAGCCTAAGTTGCCGCACTTCGATCAATGCTTGTTGATATCTTCGTTGGTGGCCTTCTTGTGGGTTTCCGAATCAACAAAGCCGCCGTTGTTGTCGTACGTCAGCGTGTGCGCGCTGTCCATCTTCGCTTTCGCCGCGGCTTTTTCCTTGGGATCGGTGATTTCGCTGTACGTCGGCTTCGACGTCTTGTCGGTCTGACTGAGGTGATCGAGCTTGTACATGCTGCCGTCGCGCTGCTGAACGTATGTGGAGCTCAAATACGGCGCGGGGCCGTTGTTGGTCTTTGACACCTCAGGGCTCATCAGATACTTCGTGCCATTGATATTGATGCCGAGGTCGTCCTTGTAATCGCCCTTCAGGACCTCTTTACCATTGACCGTCGCCTTGAAATGCGGATCGCCGGTCGACGAAATCGAGATCTTGTCGTTGCCGACCTGCGTATTGAGAAAGAGGTCGGAGTCGGACTTTTTGGTTTCGAGGGTCGTGTTGTTACCCATCTTGACCTTCAGATCGTCACCTTGAGCCGTCACGTTCATGTTTTCATGCGGCGCGCGGTTGGACGTATTTTCCCAGCAACGATCGTCGTAGCCGCGGCGATTCGTATCGCAGCGGTTCGGATCGGGGCGGTTCGTATCGCAGCGTTTCGGATCGTAGCGGTTCGGATCGCAACGGTTCGGCTCCGGGCGCGGGTTGTACTGATTGACGGGCGGACGGACCTGGGTGATCGATGTCTTCGATATCTTGCCGCCATCCGGCGTTCTCACGACTTCTCGCGAATAGTTCGTGATCGATCCAGGTGGCATCCTGCTCAAGCCTTGGCCAGCCAGTTGTGCGGAAGATCCGAACGGGTTATACGACGAACCCGTGTTGCGCGACATCTGCGGATAAACGGCCGTCTGAATGAGTGTGCGCGGCGCGACAATCGGATTCATCGTGCGCATCGGAGTCGCTCCAAACCCCGAACTGAGCGAGCTAAACGAATTCGGAGAATTGAATGAAGAACGGTTGCGGTTCTCCCGACTAACGGTATGCCATGAATTATTGAAAGTCTCATACTGACGGTTATCGAGCGTGGCTTGCATGTGCGAATCCTCTAACAGGACAAAGCGTTGAATAAAGAACTTATGGTGTGCAGGATCCGCCGGGACGCAGAGGCGCGCGCCGTCGATTCCGCATGCAAAGTCTAGGGTCGGAGGCGTGCACAAGGGCACTACATACGTAGTGCTGCGGGATCGCACACGTATTTGCAGATGGCTTTTTACAAACAGTCCTGTAGAGAGGCGATGCAAAAAAAGAGGCCCGCATTTCTAAAATGCGGGCCTGCGTTTTATCGCTGCACGATGCGTTAATACGTTACTGCACATTCACTCCCGTAAAGTTCTGCCGCCCAAATGCGCTCACCTGATAGCCGCTCACGTTCTTCGTGGTAATCACCGTGGCAGTGGGGTAGCCGAGCGGAATCCACAGCGCCGCATCGTGAATGATCTGCTGCGCCGCTTCATACGCCTTCGTGCGCTTCGCCTGGTCGGACGTGCGCTTGCCCTGATCGATCAGTTTGTCGAGGTCCGGGTCGCAGAAGCGCGAGAAATTGATGCCCGACTTCACGCCATTGCAACTGAAAAGCGGCGTCAGATAGTCGTCGGGGTCGCCGTTGTCGCCGGCCCAGCCCATGAATAGCGAGTCATGGTGGCCCTGCTTCGCATCGCGAATCAGTTCACCCCATTCGATCACCCGCACGTCGGCCTTCACACCGATCTTCGCAAAGTCCGCTTGCAACAGTTCCGCGCCGGCCTTCGGGTTCGGATTCAGCGAACTGCCCGTCGGGCGTGTCCAGATTGTTGTCGAAAAGCCGTTCGGATAGCCTGCGTCGGCAAGCAGTTTCTTTGCCTTCGCGATGTCATAGGGCCACGGCTTCACGGCCTTGTCGTAGCTCCATGTGTTCGGCGGATACGGATTGACCGCCGGCATCGCGGTATCGTTGAACACCACCTTCAGGTAGGTCGCGCGATCGAATGCCATGTTCAGCGCCGCGCGCACCTTCTGGTTATCGAGCGGCTTCTTCTCCGTGTTCAGCGCAACGAAGGCGGTCATGAAGGCCGGCGTCTGCACGACCTTCAGCGACTTGTCGGTTTTCGCGGCGGCAATGTCCTCCGGCTTCGGCGACAGCGCAATCTGGCATTCGCCTGCCTTGACCTTCTGCGCGCGTACAGCGGCGTCCGGCGTGATCGCGTAGATCAGACGGTCGACCTTCGGCTTCGGCCCCCAGTAGTTCGGATTGACGTCGTAGCGGATCACCGCATCCTTCGTGTAGCTCTTCAGCATGAAGGGGCCGGTGCCGATCGGCTTCGCGTTGAGGTCGGTCTGCTTGCCGGCCTTGAGCAGCTGGTCCGCGTATTCGGCCGAATAGATCGAAGCGAAGCCCATTGACAGCACCGCCAGGAACGGGGCGTCGGGTTCGGTCAGCTCGATCTTAACCGTCTGGTTATCAACTTTCGCGATCGACTTGACGAGCTTCGGGAGACCCATCGATTGCGCATGCGGAAAGCCGTTTGCGCCTGCCACTTTGTGCCACGGGTTGCTGTCGTCGAGCATGCGGCTGAAGGTGAAGACGACGTCGTCGGCATCGAGCGGGCGCGTCGGCTTGAAGTAGCCGGTGGTCTGGAACTGCACGTTCGGACGCAGATGGAACGTGTACGTGAGTCCGTCGGCGCTGATCTCCCATTTGTCGGCGAGGCTCGGCACGACTTTCCTCGACGCTTCGTCAAACCCGACAAGCGTGTTGAAGATCACGTCGGCCGAGGCATTGGTCGTGACCAGCGAGTTGAACTGGACGACGTCGAAGCCGTCAGGGCTTGCCTCGGTGCAGACGGTCAGCGGCTTCGCGAACGCGAGCGTGGGCGTGGCGAACAGCACGGCGGCGGATAGGGCAACAGCGGCGGCAGCAGAGGCAGCGGACGGCGTAAAGCGCATGACATCTCCCGGAACGGTCGTAATCTGGTAACGCGGCTTATGGGTGCTTATGTGGGCTTATGCAGGCTTATGTAGGCTCATGTAGGTATCGCGCGCTTCGATGAAGTTGAGCGGCGAAAGCCGCGCGGATGCGGATCGCGCAAGCTTATCGAACGGTCGTTGCAGCGACAACCACGCGCTCGGGCACGGGTGCGCGTGAGTGGGTGCGAGTCGGTGCGGGTCGGCATTCCGATATCGTCGCATGGCGCGCGCTTTAGTGCCGCGAAGCATAGCGCCGCAGGTAGCCAATGCCTTCAATCGCGCGCGAGCCGTACCACGATACCTGCTCGCCATCGATCAGTTCGATGCGCTTGCCGGCGTGTTTGCGTGTGAGTTTGCCCGTGCTTTTGCCGACAGCCTGAAGCGCTTGCGCGAGTGCGTCGCAATGCGATTGTGTGAAGCGGTAGGGCTCGGTCGAGAGCAGGATGCGGTCGATGCCGTCGAGCCACGGCACGCTGAGGTCGAAGGCCGGATAACGCTGCGCGCCGGCGGCACCGCCATCGACGGCCGGCAGCGTGTGCCAGTTCACGAGACGCAGCATCGCGGAAATGTAGGTGTCGCGCGCAACCGTCATCCATGGGTCGCGCCAGATCACGTACAGCACGCGTTGCGGCGGCCAGTGGTGTGCCTGGGCTGCTTCGAGTTGCGTGTTCAACGCTTCGGTGAGGCGTTGAGCGGCTTGTTGCCGGTCGAAGATCGCGCCGAGCAGTGCGAACAAGGCGCGATTGTCTTCAGGCACGAGCGGATGGGTGACGACAATATGCGGCACGAACGCGCGCAATTCGTCGACGGTCGTTCGTTCGTTTTCGTCGATATTGACGATCGCATGCGTCGGCTTCAGCGCGCGCACGGCGTCGATGCGCACGGACTTCGTGCCGCCCACTTTGGGCACCGCGCGCACGCGTTCGCGTGGGTGCACGCAAAAGCCGGTGCGGCCGACAATCTGTTGATCGAGGCCGAGCGCGAACAGCAGTTCGGTGATGCTCGGCACAAGCGAGACGATGCGAGCCTCGTCGCCCGCCGTGGTGTGCCTGTTTCCGGCTGCATCGACTATGTGCTCGCTCATGGCCGGTTCCGTCGATGGTGGAGAGGTGCGGTGTCCCGTTAATCGCCCTTGGAGCGCGGCTTGTGCGGCGCCTTCTTCATCGCCGCATCGTAAAGCCAGCGCGGCACCGCATGCAACATCATCGCGACGAAGCGCATCTGCCATGGCAACACCACGTAGCGCTTCTTCTGCTCGATCGCACGAGCGGCGGCATGCGCGAACCGCTCGACGTCCATCAGAAACGGCATCGGGTACGGGTTGCGCGCCGTCATCGGCGTGCGGATAAAGCCAGGCGCGATCGTCACGACCGAGACGCCGCGCGGCCGCATCTCGACGCGCAGCGACTCGAGATACGTGCGCGCCGCCGCCTTCGATGCGCTATATGCGCCCGAGCCGGGCAGGCCGCGCACGCCCGCGACGCTCGAGATGCCGACGAGCGTGCCTTTGCGCGCCGCCGCCATTTCGGCCGCGAACGGCTCGAAGGTGGCGACCATGCCGTAGTAGTTGGTGTCCATCACGTCGCGGAACGCCTGCAGGTCGCCAAGACCGGTGATCGTGCCGCGGCTCACGCCGGCATTCGCGATCACGATATCGGGGCAGCCATGCTTCGCGAAGAAGTCTTGCGTGGCGTTCGCGAGCGCATCTGCATCGCGGACGTCGGCGGCGTAGATCAGGATGGGATGCTGGGGATGGGCGTCGCGGAAACGCGCTAACGCGTCCCGGCGCCTCGCGACGAGGCCGAGAATCGCGCCGCGCCGCACGTATTCGGCGGCGAGCGCGAGGCCGATGCCGCTCGATGCGCCGGTAATGAAGACCTTTTGTGGTGTGCCCATAAACCGGCGCCTCCGAGGATAGCCCCCGGATGATTACATCTTCTTCGCGCGAACCTGGCCGACGAGGTAGTCGAGCACCTGGATCGTGCCGGGCAGGCTGTCCGTCTGAGCCGGGCCCGTTTCATACTTGCCCTGGATCGCGAGCGTCGGCACGCCATCGATCTTGTAGTCGTCGAGCAGCTTCTTGTCGCGCTGCAGCGCCGTTTGCGTCGAGAACGAGTTGTACGCGTCCATGTACTTCTTCGGATCGACGCCGTTCTTCGCGAGGAATTTCGCCTGATCTTCCGGCGTCAGCAGGTAGTCCTTGTTGACGTGGATCTCGTGGAAGATCTTCGGCGTCAGTTCCTGCGCGAGGCCCAGCGCGTCGACCGCGTGGTACATCTTCGAATGCGGGATGAAGTCGTCGCGGAAGGCAACCGGCACGCGCTTGAACACGACGTCCGGGCCCTGCTTCTTGATCCAGGCTTCGAGGTACGGGTCGAACTCGTTGCAGTGCGGGCAGCCGTACCACATGAATTCGATCACTTCGATCTTGCCGGCCGGCACTTCGACCGGCTGCGGCGACGACAACACGGTGTAGTCCTTGCCGGAGACCGGCGCGGAGGGACTGGCGCTGGCGGCGCCGGCGATCAGACCGAACGAGAGGCAAAGAAGGCTAAGCAGCTTTTTCATGTCTTGTGATCCCAATCGGGAAGTAGCGGTGACGGTTGAACGGAGGCGTCATGGGCCTGTCACCGTGAGCGCTGCGACGGACGGCAGGCTTTCGCCGTGCATGAGACTGTGGGTGCGCGCCGAAGGTTCAAGCGGGTTCTGGCAAGTTCAAACGGCGCGCACCGAATAGGCGATAAAGCGGGATACAGCGTGGTACTGCGGTTACGGCGGGTTACTGCGGGTTTATTGCTTGGTAAAGCGGATCACGGCAGTGTCGATGCCCGCGTCCGAGAGGCGCTGACGCGTGCTGTTCATGTCCTCGAACTTGGCGAACGGCCCGATCCGTACGCGATAGTACGTGATACCGCCCGCATCGCGCTGCGTCACTTTCGATTCGAAACCCTGGAACGCGAGCCGCGCGCGCTGCTGTTCGGCGTCCGCAGCGGTCTTATACGCGCCAACCTGCAGCAGATAACCGGTGTTCGCGTCGGCCGCGGACGGCGCCGCCGATGCGCCGGGCTTGGCCGGCGGCGGAACATTCGCGACGGTGGCGCCCGGCGTCGCATTCGGCGCGCTGCTCGCAGGCTTCTTCACGCCCGCCACCGCGGCCGCCGACGAGCCGGCGCCCGGCGTCGCGGCCGATGCGCCGCCAGGGCCGGGCGGCACTTCGACGATCTGCGGTTCTTCGAGGATGCCCGACGATTGCGTCTGATTGTTGGTCTGACCCGGCGCCGTATTCGGTGGCGTCGGCTGCGCGGCCTGCGGCACCGGCTGGCCCGGGCTCTTGCCCTGCAGCGGCCGGTTCGGATCGTATTGCGGCTGGCTCGCGCCGGCATCGGACGCGGCGGGCGGCGCCACCTTCGCGACGAACGGCGTCGGCGCGCGCGTGATGTAGAGCGCGACCACCACGGCGATCGCCAGACCGACGATCAGGCCCAGCACGATGCCGAGAAACGTTCCCCCGGATTGCTTCGACTGCTTCGTTGTGCGGCGTGGCTTTGCCATTGTCTGAATCACCTGCAAAAGGAAAACTTGAATGACCGTCGATTATAGCGACGGCGGCGGCGAGGTCAGCGGCGAGGCGTGCCGCTGCTGCCATTACTGACATTGCTGCCGCCATCGCCCGCCGCCCAGTAGCGGTCACGGCGCGGTCGCGCGTTATGGTCGCATAAGCGGCCTGCGCGGGCGAGTCGAATTTACATCTTGACCGGAGCCGATACGCCGATGATCGCGAGCCCGTTCGCCAGCACCTGGCGCGTGGCCGCGAGCAGTGCGATGCGCGCGTTGCGAGCCGCTTCGTCGTCGACCAGAACGCGCTCGGCATTGTAGAACGAGTGAAATTCACCCGCGAGGTCGCGCAGATAAAACGCGACCGTGTGCGGCGCGAGTTCGGCGGCCGCTTGCGTGAGCATGTCGGGGAACTCCGCGATCTTTTGCAGCAGCGCCATCGCGCGTTCGCTCGAGAGCGGCGCGAGATCGACCGTCGGCAGCAGCGCTTCGTCGGTGATGAAGCGCGACTTCCATTCGTTGAGCACCGAGCAGATCCGCGCATGCGCGTATTGCACGTAGTACACGGGATTCTCGTCGTTCTGCTTGAGGGCGAGGTCGATGTCGAACACGAACTGGGTGTCGGCCTTGCGCGAGATCAGGAAGAAGCGCACTGCATCGCGGCCGCGGCGAATCGTTTCTTCGTCGATCAGGTCCGGCGCGGCTTCCTGGCCCGGCGTGGCGCCGCCCGACCACTCGATCAGGTCGCGCACGGTCACGTAGCTGCCCGCGCGCTTCGAGATTTTCACTTCGACGCCGTCGCGCACCACGGTGACCATCTTGTGCAGCACGTAGTCGGGGTAGCCCTTCGGAATGCCGATGCCGAGACCCTGCAGGCCGGCGCGTACGCGCGCGATCGTGCCGTGGTGGTCCGAGCCCTGGACGTTGATCACCTTCGTGAAGCCGCGTTGCCACTTGGCGACGTGGTAGGCGACGTCGGGCACGAAGTACGTGTACGTGCCGTCTTTCTTGCGCATCACGCGGTCTTTGTCGTCGCCTTCGTCGGTGGTGCGCAGCCACAGCGCGCCGTCTTCCTCGAAGGTCTTGCCGGCGGCGACGAGCGCGTTGACGGTCTGTTCGACGCGCCCTTCCGTGTACAGCGACGATTCGAGGTAGTACTGGTCGAACGCGACGCCGAACGCCTGCAGGTCCATGTCCTGTTCGTGACGCAGATACGCGACCGCGAAGCGGCGGATCGCATCGAGGTCTTCGATATCGCCCGCGCCTTTGACCGGTTCGCCGTCGCGCGCCGACACGGTCTCGCCGTTCAGGTAGTCGCGCGCGATGTCGGCGATGTAGTCGCCGGCGTACGAGTCCTCGAGCCAGCCCGCGTCGCCGGGCTTCAGACCGCGCGCACGGGCTTGCGTCGAAAGTGCGAGGGTATTGATCTGCACGCCCGCGTCGTTGTAATAGAACTCGCGATGCACATTGAAGCCCTGCGACTCGAGCACGTTCGACAGCGCGTCGCCGAGCGCGGCCTGGCGGCCGTGGCCGACGTGCAGCGGGCCGGTCGGGTTCGCTGACACGAATTCAACGAGCACGCGCTTGCCTGCTTCGCGCTGCGAACGGCCGAACGCGTCTTTCTGGGCGAACACCTCGCGCACGACGGCCTGCTTCGCGGCCGCGGCGATACGCAGATTGATAAAGCCCGGGCCCGCGACTTCAGCGGCATCGACGAGGCCTTTTGCCCGCGGATGCGCGAGCACCGCATCGACGATCTGCTGCGCGAGCTGACGCGGATTCGCGCGCAGCGGTTTGGCCAGCTGCATCGCGACATTGCATGCGATGTCGCCGTGTGCGGCGACCTTCGGTCGCTCAAGAATGATCGCCGGCGCGACGAAAGCGGCTTCGGTGGCGCCTTCATTGGCCGTCGCGATCTGCTTCACGGTGTCGGCGAGCAGGGTTTCGAGAATGTGTTTGTGTGCAGGCAGCATGCTTGTTGCGTGTCCAGTGAGGCAGTCGGGTCAGACGGGGTTGCGTCGAATGCGTGTACGCGCGCACGGCGGCGGGCGCATTCCATCAGGACGGATTTTAGCAGGTGCTAATATGTCCAATTAGATGCCCGGTCGGGACGAGGCGCGCCGGCGCGGCTTGAACAGCGTGCGAGAAGCGCCTGATGGCATGGCGAAAAGCCCCGCGCAGGAACCGGCAATATCGCCGCGCAGGCCCGCCTCGCCAGTCGCCGCCGAGGGAGAGATCAACAAAACGAAAAGGGAACAGTCATGCTGATTACTTTCAAGTGTCGTGCCACGCCGGATGTGATGATGTTGGAGAATCTCGCCCAGTATCTCGTCGGCATTGTGGGCAAGAATCTCGGTCAACGCGGCGTCATCACGCATGACGAACTCGGCGCTGCAATTACGAAGCTGGAAGCGGCTATCGTCACCGACAAGCAGGAACGCGCCGAGCACGATGGCCACTTCCATGAAGGCGAAGAAGGTCACGAACCGCACGAAATCCCGATCGGTCTCGCACAACGTGCCTATCCGTTCCTCGATATGCTGCGCGCGGCGCAGAAAGAGAACGCGGATATCGTCTGGGGGATCTGAGTCGCGGCGATTGCGGCGCGCGGTGGATGTGCCGCGCGTGTTCACGCGTTGTGCGTGTTATCCGCCGTGTCAGCCGTATCTACCGCTTCTACCGTCTCTTAGCGAAGCCCGCCTCGCACGCTGTGCAAGGCGGGCTTTGTTTTTTGCCGTGCACTTGCGGCGGCGTTGCGCTGCGGGTGACCGGTCTGCCCGGCTACTTATTGGCTTGCGCCTTGGGGCGCGGCGGCCGGCGCGGACGCGCCTTTCTTCGCCTTCTTGTGCTTCGGCTTTTTCACGTGCTGTTCCGTCGGCGGCGAATACGAGCTCACCGAGCTCGACCCGCCTTGCGCGAACGCCGGCGCAGCACCGGCGGCAAGCGATACGGCCATCCACATCAGCGACAGCTTCTTCATACGATTTTCTCCGGGACGGTTGCCAGTAAGATGCCGCGCGTTCTTGCCGACGCATGCGGCGTGATCAAGCCGCTGCAGTTTACAAAGCCGAAAACTCGATCGCCGGAAATATTCAGTCTTTGCGCGCCGATATAGTGGGCGCGCCGTTGAAGAGTGCGCGCACCGTTAGAGCTGCGGGGCCAGCGCGCGCTTCGCATCTTCCTTCGAAAGCGACATGCGCTGCGCGTAGTCGTCCAACTGGTCTTCACCGATCTTGCCGACCGAGAAGTACGTGCTATCCGGATGCGCGAGGTAGAAGCCCGAAACGCTCGCGGCCGGCAGCATGGCCAGCGATTCGGTCACGCTCATGCCGATCTCGCCGGCCTGCAGCACGTCGAACATGTCGCGCTTGACCAGATGGTCCGGGCACGCGGGGTAGCCGGGCGCCGGACGAATGCCGCGGTACTTTTCGTCGATCATCTCGTCGTTGTTCAGCGACTCACTGGCCGCGTAACCCCACAGGTCGCGCCGCACGCGCGCGTGCATCGCTTCGGCGAACGCTTCCGCGAAACGGTCCGCGAGCGCCTTCAGCATGATGGCGCTGTAGTCGTCGTGGTCCTTTTCGAACTGCTTTTCCTTCGCGTCGACGCCGATGCCCGCGGTGACCGCGAACATGCCGATATAGTCGGCGACGCCCGAATCTTTCGGCGCGATGAAGTCCGCGATCGACCGGTTCGGCCGCATCACGCCATCGATCACCGGACGCTCGCTTTGCTGACGCAGATTGCGCCACGTGAGCGCGATTTCGCTGCGCGATTCGTCGGTGTAGATCTCGATATCGTCGTCGTTGACGGTATTGGCCGGCAGCAGCGCAATCACGCCGTTTGCGGACAGCCAGCGGCCCTGAATCAGCCGCGCGAGCATCGACTTCGCGTCCGAGAACACGCGCCGCGCCGATTCGCCGACGATTTCATCGTTGAGAATGGCCGGATATTTTCCAGCCAGATCCCACGTCTGGAAGAACGGCGTCCAGTCGATATAGTTCGCGAGCTCGTTCAGATCGAAGTTCTTGAACACGCGGCGCCCGATGAACTTCGGCTTGACCGGTTGATACGCACTCCAGTCGATCTTCGTTTTGTTCGCACGCGCTGCTCCAAGCGTTACCATCGGTTGCGCTTTCTTGTTCGCGTGCTGTTGACGGATGCGATCGTAGTCGGTCTTCAGTTCGTCGAGATACTTCGCGGCGCCTTCATCGGACAGCAAGCTCGATGCGACCGACACCGAACGCGACGCGTCGGGCACGTAAACCACAGGCCCTTCGTAGTTCGGCGCAATCTTCACCGCCGTATGCACGCGCGAGGTCGTCGCGCCGCCAATCAGCAGCGGAATCTTCTTCACACGGAAGTAGTCGTCGCGCTGCATTTCGGACGCGACATAGGCCATTTCCTCGAGGCTCGGCGTGATGAGCCCCGACAGACCGACGATGTCCGCGCCTTCCACTTTCGCCCTCGCGAGAATGTCGTTGCACGGGACCATCACGCCCATGTTGACCACTTCGAAGTTGTTGCACTGGAGCACGACCGTCACGATGTTCTTGCCGATATCGTGCACGTCGCCCTTCACGGTGGCGATGACGATCTTGCCTTTCGCGCGCACGTCGCCGCCGGCTGCGGCCAGCTGCTTCTTTTCTTCTTCGATAAACGGAATCAGGTGAGCGACGGCCTGCTTCATGACGCGCGCCGACTTCACGACCTGCGGCAGGAACATCTTGCCCTGGCCGAACAGGTCGCCGACGATATTCATGCCGTCCATCAGCGGCCCTTCGATCACATTGATCGGTCGGCCGCCGTTCGCGGCGATCTTCGCGCGCACTTCTTCGGTATCTTCGACGATGAAATTCGTGATGCCGTGCACGAGCGCATGCGCAAGGCGCTTTTCGACCGGCTGGTTGCGCCACTCGAGGTTCTCTTCTTTCTTCGCGGCGCCGGTCTTGAACCGGTCGGCGATCTCGAGCAGCCGGTCGGTCGCATCTTCGCGGCGATTCAGCACGACATCTTCGACGCGCTCGCGCAACTCGGCGTCGAGATCGGCGTAGACGCCCAACTGACCCGCGTTGACGATGCCCATGTCCATCCCCGCCTGGATCGCGTGATAGAGGAACACCGTATGAATCGCTTCGCGCACCGGGTCGTTGCCGCGGAACGAAAACGACACGTTCGACACGCCGCCGCTGATCTTCGCGTGGGGCAGATTCTGCTTGATCCAGCGCGTTGCGTTGATGAAGTCGACCGCGTAGTTGTTGTGCTCTTCGATGCCCGTTGCGACGGCAAAGATATTCGGGTCGAAGATGATGTCTTCGGGCGGGAAGCCGACTTCGTTGACCAGCACTTCATACGAGCGCCTGCAGATTTCGGTCTTGCGCTCGAACGTATCGGCCTGGCCTTTTTCGTCGAACGCCATCACGACGGCCGCGGCGCCGTAGCGGCGAATCAGCTTCGCGTGATGAACGAATGCTTCCTTGCCTTCCTTCAGCGAGATCGAGTTGACGATCGCCTTGCCCTGCACGCACTTCAGGCCCGCTTCGATCACCTCCCACTTCGACGAGTCGATCATGATCGGCACGCGCGCGATGTCCGGTTCCGATGCGATCAGATTCATGAAGCGCACCATCGCCGCCTTCGAATCGAGCATCGCCTCGTCCATGTTGACGTCGATCACCTGCGCGCCGTTTTCGACCTGCTGACGCGCGACCGCGAGCGCTTCGTCGAACTGCCCGTTGAGAATCATGCGGGCGAAGGCCTTCGAGCCGGTCACGTTGGTACGTTCGCCGACATTGATGAAAAGCGTTCCGGACGTGACGTTGAACGGTTCGAGGCCTGAGAGGCGCAGCGTATGGTCGGTCATGGCTTGCAGGAGTGCGTGGGTTGACGTCGTAGGCGAAGAAGGTTCGTGGCGATGCGCGTTGTGCCGCTCATCTGCCGCTCATGTGCCCGAACAGTTCAGGCCGCATCGCGGTATTGCGTCGGCCACTTGCGCGGCTTGACTTCGCTCAGCGCTTTCGCGATCGCGGCAATATGCTCGGGTGTCGTGCCGCAGCAGCCGCCCGCGATATTCACGAGGCCCGCTTCGGCAAATTCCTTCAGGAGCCCGGACGTATCGGCCGGCAGTTCGTCGAAGCCGGTGTCGCTCATCGGGTTCGGCAGGCCCGCGTTCGGGTAGCACGATACATACGTATCGCAGAGCTTCGACAGCTCGGCGATGTATGGGCGCATCAGCGCTGCGCCGAGCGCGCAATTGAGGCCAAATGTGAGCGGCTTCGCATGACGCAGCGAATTCCAGAACGCTTCGACCGTCTGGCCCGACAGAATGCGGCCTGAAGCATCCGTGACGGTGCCCGAAATCATGATCGGCAGACGCTCGCCCGTGTTTTCGAACAGTTCGTCGAGCGCAAAAAGCGCGGCCTTCGCGTTGAGCGTATCGAAGATCGTTTCGACGAGGAACAGATCGGCGCCGCCTTCGAGCAGCGCCTTCGCCTGCTGGTAATACGCGGTGCGCAGTTCGTCGAAGGTGACGTTGCGCGCGGCGGGATCGTTGACGTCGGGCGAAATGCTCGCGGTCTTCGGCGTCGGTCCGATCGCGCCGGCGACAAAGCGCGGCTTCTCAGGCGTCGAATACTTGTCGCATGCGGCGCGTGCCAGCCTGGCCGAGGCAATATTCATCTCTTCGGCGAGATCTTCCATGCCGTAGTCGGCCTGCGCGACCGTCGTTGCGCCGAACGTATTCGTTTCGATGATATCGGCGCCCGCGGCCAGATATTGCTCGTGGATCTCACTGATCACCTGCGGTTGCGTGATCGACAGCAATTCATTGTTGCCTTTGATGTCGCGCGGGTAAGCCTTGAAACGCTCGCCGCGATACTGTGCTTCGCCGAGTTTGTAGCGCTGGATCATCGTCCCCATCGCGCCGTCGAGAATCAGAATGCGCGACTGGAGCAACGGCGGAAGCGCCGTGCCGCGCGTATAACCGGCAGCGCTGTTCGAAGCAGACGAAGTAACGGGAAGGGCAGGCTTGTTCATGGCAGAAAGGCCTTCAGGGCATTCGGCGGTTTCTCAACCGCTTTTTTTCAGGAAACTCAACATTGTAGCCCGCACGCGGCGCGACCGTCCGGCGGCGCGCGAAGCGTTTCCATCATTGCGCGCAATGTGTGCCGAACAACGATCGGCATCGCGCGGCGGCACCACAATGAAAAACCCCGTCCGGCATGCCGGACGGGGTTCATGAGTGTTGCCTGGGGTGTCGCCGCGGCGTGCGTTAATGCAACACGACGGGCTGGTGCATCAGACTATCGAACTGACCGAGGAACTCGTCGACTTCGTCGAGTGACGGCTCTTCTTCGATCAGCTTTTGTACATGCTCGCGGAAGCTCGCCGCCATTGCTCCATCGATGTAAATCTCGCGCTGAGTGTTCTTGTCGACAATCTCGTAGCCGCCCGACTTCATTGCGAGATGGCCGTCCTGAGGTGGAAATTCGACGACACAGTAGTTGGGGCTGTTGTAGATCATTTGCATGGCGACACTCCTTATTTCCGTTGGCTCCTGGCCAGTCCTGCGCCGTAATTGGAGCGTTTGGCGTGGAATTCAAGGGGTGGGTCCGGTATGGTGCTTGTAATTTCTCCGGACCTTGTAGTTAGACCCGTGACTGCAAAAACGTTTCGAGCAAGGCCGCAAAACGCTGTGACTGCTCGATGGGCGCGAGATGAGCCGCATCCAGTACCTCGAATCGCGCCCCCCGGATAGCATCGGCTATCGCCTGTGTAGCAGCAGGAGGCGTGCCTGTGTCATGGCGGCCGGCTACCGCGAGCGTAGGCGTCCGTATTTCCACCAGTCTATCGCGCAGATCGAATTCGCGCAGCGCTGCGCAGGCGAGCGCGAAGCCCTCTACGGACGTGTGGATATAGACGTCCCGAATCTGTTCCACAACTTCAGGGTGTGCGTGCTGAAAGTCCGGCGTAAGCCAACGTTCGAGCGACGCTGGGGCGAGCGACGCGACGCCGTCGCGCCGTGCGGTTTCGATACGTTGATCCCAGATACTGCGTGATTCGGGCGCGGTGCGGGCGAACGTATCGGCGAGCGTGAGCGTATCGACGCGCGATGCATGATCGAGCGCGAACTGCTGCGCGATCGCGCCGCCCAGCGACATGCCGACGACATGCGTGCTTTTCGCGCCAAGCGCGTCGAGCAACGCGGCCAGATCGTTCGACAGATCGGCCACGGTGAACGGAGCCGTAGGCGCGGCAGACTCGCCGTGGCCGCGGATGTCGTAACGTAACACGGTGAAGTTGTTGCGAAAGTAACCGGCAAGCTGATCCCAGATCGACAGGTCGCCGCCCAGCTGATGGATAAAGGTCAGCCACGGGCCGCCGCCCTCATTGCTCAGCACATAGCGGGTATCGATGCCGTTGACGTTCACTTGCATGCTTGCTCCTTTTGCAAAAGGTGATGCGTAGAGTGATGCGCCTGGATGGCACGCGTTGCGTTGCGCATCATGCCCGATGACGGGCATCGACGTGCGATCGATGCCGCGCATGGAAGTTTCTGCAGCCCGATGAAGAATGGGCCTCGTTCGACCCTCGTTCGACCTTGCAGCGGCTATGGTTTTTCGTAGTTGCTGGTCGGGTCCGCAGCCGATGGCGCCGCAGGTTGCGGGCCCGCTGCCGGCATAGCCGTTGAACCGGTGGAACCGGGTTGATCGGCTTGATGGTTTTGATCGTTCTGGTCGTTTTGATCGGTCGAACCCGCGGCCGGGCTCGGGTTCTGATCGTTCGTCTGCGCCGCGCCCGAGTCCGTTGCGGCGGTCTCGCCGTGCCACAGTAATTCCACCTGTGTTCCGTTCGGTTCGGTCTGTACGAAACGCACGGGTAACCAGCCGAGCGACGGGGCAAGCCAGACGTCGATGCGACGTCGATCGCCTTCGTGGCGCGGCAGGCGTGTGAAGTGCCGCGCCTCGACAAAACCCTGTTGCGTTCGCACGGTTTCGTTACCAATCGTTTCGATTGGCCAGATTTCGCCGCTGTCGTTGTCTGTCACGTAGAACTCGCGCGTGACGCCAGGTCTGTATGCGTCAGGCGCGCCGCGCACGAGGCTCGCGAGCTGCATGATCATGCTGAAGCGATCTTGCGCGCCGTCCTGTAGCGCGAGCGTTTTCGGCGTGCGCGTGAACACGATCTGCTTCGTGTCGCGATTAAACACGGTCACATCCTGACCGCGCCGGCCGTGCGTTTCGATGTATTGGTCCGGCGCAAGACCGAAGGCGTCGACACGGCCATGGCTTTCGTAGCTGTATGTGCCGACGAACGGCAGCGGCACCGCGACGACGAGGCGATAGGTGTGCCCGTCGCTTTCCCAATGGATCGTGCCGGGCTGGTTGCGGACGCCGTTGTAGAACGTGTCGTACACGAGGTCGCCCGATGGCGGGACCGAGAATTTGACGCCCGGTGCCGCGTGAGCGGCGTTGCCGTTGCCGGTGTTTGTGCCGCTTGCTGTGCCTGTTCCGCTTGCGCCATTGGCGGCTTGTGCTTGTGACGATGAAGCCGCCGCGGGGCTCGACGCGGCCGTCGCATTTGCGTTTGTGCTAGCCGCGTCACTCGCGGCTTCGGCCGGTTCCGGCTGAGCCTTTTCGTCCGTCGTGCTTTGCGTGGCAGGCGGTCGCAGTGCCGGCCGCTTTTTCGGTTTCTGCTCGGGTCGAATCGCGGTTAGCGCGTGCGCGCGCGGGGCTTGTGCCGGCGGTTTCTGCTGCGGTGCTGGCGTGGCAGCCGGCGCTGCCGCGCCAGCCGGTTGCTGTTCGATGCGTTCGGGCCTCAGCAACGCAACCTGCACCGGCACATGCTGTTTATCGGCCGGCTTGAACGTGTCGCGATGCCGCTCGAACCATTGTGCGGCGATCCAGTGCGCGACTGCCACGACCACCACCACGGCAATCCAGCGCCAACGCAGCAAGCGGGGCGAAGGAGCGCGCGGTGGACGATCGGAGCGGCGTGCGACGGACGGAGACGACATCGAAACGGTGAGTTTTTACGGACGAAAAATAATGAGCCCGAGGGGCGGCAGCACTCGACATTCAACTTTCGACCGCATGGATTCGTCCCGCGTTCCGCGCGTGCGACTAACGCGGTGTCGAACTGTACCCGAGTTCATAAGAGAGCTTTTCCGCGCATTCGCGCAACGCGGTGTCGACTTCACCTTCCCAGCGAATATCGAACGCACCTTCATGACCGAGCGCGATGAGTCCGAGCGCAAGGTCGCCGGTCGAATCGAAGACGGGCACGCAAAACGCGTGAATGGTCGGCAGCAGCATCCCTTCGACGCGAGCCGCGCCATGTGCGCGCACCTCTTCGAGCAGGCGTTCGACGTCGTCGGCGTTGCGCGGGCCGCTCGTCTGCGACGAACGGCGCGTATCCGCGAGTTCGCGTTCCATCATCACGGCCGTCTTGTTGCGCGGCAGATACGCGGCGAACAATAGACCTGTCGCGGAGCTGAGCAGCGGCATGACGTCGCCGAGCTTCAACGACGCCTTCGCCGGATAACTCGATTCCATCCAGTGCACGACGGTCGGCCCCTGATTGCCCCATACGGCGATGCCGACTGTCATATCGAGCCGGTCGCGCAGTTCGGCGAGCGCGATGCGCGCCAGTTTCACGCCGTCGACTCTCGCCAGACGCGCTAAACCCAATTGCAACGCAAAGCCGCCGAGCTCATAGCGGCCCGACAACGGATCTTGCGCAACGACGCCAAGTCGCAAGAAACTGACCAGATAGCGATGCGCTTTCGCCGGACTCATGCCCGCGCGTTGCGCGAGGTCGCGCAGCATCATCGCGCGCGGCTCGTGCGTCAGCACCTCGAGCAGGCGAAAGCCGACTTCGATCGATTGAATGCCGGAGCGCAGCTTTTCTTCGCCGCGTTCATGCGCGTCGCCGGTTTCGTCATCGATGGCGGAATCGTGCGGTTCGTTTGACTCGTCCGTTGATATACCTGAGCGGGCTGCGGAGGACATGACCAATATGCGCAATTCGAAAAAATGGAAGGCCGCGCGTTGCATTCAGGTCGATGCGATGACAATGCGGATGGGCGGCGCCGATTCACCATCGTAGAATACATTCCTCTTATCGTCACTCACCCGCTTTACCGCCTATGAAACTTGCCACGCTGAAGGACGGCACTCGCGACGGTCAGCTGATCGTCGTGTCCCGCGACCTGCAAACTGCCGCGGTCGCCGACGGAATCGTCGCGACACTGCAACGCGCGCTCGATGACTGGACCTTTTACGCGCCGCAACTGCGCGACCTGTACGACGCATTGAATCAGGGGCGCGCCCGCAACGCGTTCGCGTTCGATGCAAAAGACTGCATGGCGCCGCTGCCGCGCGCGTTCCAGTGGGCGGATGCGTCGTCGTATGTGAATCACGTCGAACTCGTACGCCGCGCGCGCGGCGCCGAGATGCCGCCCGAGTTCTGGACCGATCCGCTGATGTACCAGGGCGGCAGCGACGACTTTATCGGGCCGAAGGACGACATCGTTTGCGCGTCGGAGGAATTTGGCATCGATTTCGAGGCTGAAGTTGCCGTGATGACCGGCGATGTGCCGATGGGCGTCAAACCCGAGCACGCATTGAAAAGCGTGCGTCTTGTCACGCTTGTCAACGATGTATCGTTGCGCAATCTGATTCCGGCGGAACTCGCGAAGGGCTTCGGCTTTTTCCAGAGCAAACCGGCCACGTCGTTCGCACCGGTCGCAGTCACCCCCGACGAGCTCGGCGAGCATTGGCGCGAAGGCCGCGTGCATCGTCCGATGATAGTGCACTGGAACGGCAAGAAAGTTGGGCAACCCGATGCGGGCGTCGATATGGTGTTTCACTTCGGGCAACTGATCGCTCACGCCGCGAAGACACGCAATCTGAGAGCGGGGACCATCGTCGGCTCGGGGACGGTGTCGAACAAGGATGCGAAGCGCGGTTATTGCTGTATCGCCGAGAAACGCTGTCTCGAGATGATCGAGCACGGCGCGGCGCAAACTGAATTCATGAAGTACGGCGACACGGTGAAGATCGATATGTTCGACGAAGCGGGCAAGTCGATTTTCGGTTCGATCGAGCAAGCGGTCGCGCCGCTCGAGTCCGCGCATTGAGCGGACGCGCGGCGCGGGCGGAGTAACGTGTAGCGTGTGATGTCGGATGAGACGTCGGGTGTGATGTCGGTACAACCAGCGGTATCACCGGGGCATAGCCATGTCGAACGAATCGCATGTCAGCAATCCCGAGTTTTACGCGCACTACCAGTCGCTGCGCGTGCAGCGGCATCCGCAGGGCATCGTCGAAATCGTGATGAGCGGCGAGGGCGCGAACCGTAGCAGGCTCGCGACCGCGAATGCGCAGATGCATCGCGAACTGGCCGAAATCTGGCGCGACGTCGACCGCGATCCCGAGGCGCGCGTCGCGTTGATTCGCGGCGAAGGCAAAGGCTTTTCGGCCGGCGGCGACCTCGAACTCGTCGAACAGATGGCCGCCGATTTCGCGGTGCGCACGCGCGTGTGGCGCGAGGCGCGCGACCTTGTCTACAACGTCATCAATTGCGGCAAGCCGATCGTATCGGCCATGCACGGGCCGGCGGTCGGCGCGGGGCTCGTGGCCGGACTGCTCGCCGATATTTCGATCGCGGCGAGGACCGCGCGCATTATCGACGGCCACACGCGCCTCGGTGTAGCGGCCGGCGACCACGCGGCGATCGTTTGGCCGCTTCTGTGCGGCATGGCGAAGGCGAAGTACTACCTGCTGCTGTGCGAGCCGGTGAGCGGCGAGGAAGCGGAGCGCATCGGGCTCGTCTCGCTCACGGTCGATGAACAGGATTTGCTGCCGAAGGCCTTTGAGATCGCGCAAAGGCTCTCGAAGGGCTCGCAAACGGCGATCCGCTGGACCAAATACGCGTTGAATAACTGGCTGCGCTCGGCGGGGCCGGCGTTCGATACGTCGCTTGCGCTCGAATTCATGGGTTTTGCCGGGCCCGACGTGGATGAAGGCGTGAAGTCGCTGCGCGAGCGCCGCGCGCCTGATTTCCCGGACGGCAAGACATGAAGCGAAGCGCGCGAGGCGCCGACGCGAGGGAGCAGTTCTTGCTGCCCGCTTAACGCATGGCGTCTGCGCAGACCGACGCACTTTAGCTTTACCCGAAGCCGATCGACGCATACTTTTGAAATACATCCCGTTTTTGCAATACGTCCGGCCCCGGCACGCAAGGTATGATCCGACGGGCGTTCGCCAAAGCTGCCGCCGCGTCGCCGTGGCGCTTCCGGACAGTCGCCGTGCATCACGATCGAGCGTCACTCAAGTTTCACCCCGGGTTCACCCAGGTTTCACCGAGGCTTACTTTTTCCGCGCTTCGTTTTCATAGCGCCCGTTACGCTGCGAGGAGATCAACATGACCGACACCCCCGGCTCCACGCCGCCCTTTCCTGGATTTCCCGGTTTCCCGCCCGCCGAAATGCTCGACCGGATGTGGGGGATGATGCGCCTCACGCCATTCGGCGCGGCCTTTCCCGGTACGCAGCCGGGCGGGGCGCAAGGGTTCGTGCCGTCGCTGTCGATGATGTCCGACATGATGGCGCCGCTCACGAACGTCGAGGAGCTCGACAAGCGCATCACCGACATGCGCGCGGTCGAGCAATGGCTGAAGCTGAACCTGAACATGCTGCAATCGGCGATTCAGGCGCTCGAGGTGCAGCGCGCGACGCTAGCGACGCTGCGCGCTTTCGGCGCGTTCGCGCAGCAGTCGATGTCACAACCGGTGACCGAAACACCGTCGCGCGAAACGTCGGCGCGGGAGCATGCGGACGACGCGCGTGCGGCAAGCGGATCGCGTGCGGGTTCGCCGCGAGAGGAAGAGGCCGGTGAAACGGGGCAGTCCGCGCAGGATGCTGGACAAGCGTCTGGGGAAAATACGCCGGCGCCGGGGTTCGACGCTTCGGGATGGTGGAACTTGCTGCAATCGCAGTTCAATCAGATCGCGCAGTTTGCGATGACGCAGCCGGGTATGGCCGCGGGAGCCGCCACCGGCGAGGCCAGTGAGGCCAGCGCGAGCGGCGATCGCGAGACGGGCGGAGGCGCCGCGGCGGGTGCAGGTGGCGCGCAGAGCGAAGAGCACGCCAATCACAGCCGCGCGGAACGCGCTGCCGGCGCAGGCGCGCGGCAGACGGCGGCGAGCCCGGCTGCGAAGCGCCCGGCTGCGAAGCGCGCACCCTCGGGCAAAACAGCGAAAGAGGGCAAGGGAGCGGGCGCCGCCGCGTCCCGCAAGAACCCGAATCAACCCGAATAGGCCTGGACGGCGTAAGGACGAAAGACGCCAAAACACGGAAAAGCGAAGCGGCGAAACTCCGGAACGGGCACCTGGCGCGGCGCCATGATGTCCGAAAATCGTCGTCCTGAAATGCACTGGCCAATTCGCCCTCGCGCCGCTTGTCCCAGATCAACGATTGCCGCCTCCGGCGGCCCGCCGAAGCCCTTTGGGCGCGGTTGCTCAAGAGGCGCATGCTATTATTCGAGATGTTTTTCAGCCCGCGAGCCTGCGTCGAAAACCTCAAAACCAGCAGCCCGCAGCGCGCCGGTCTTCCGGTGCGAGGGCTCGCTGCGGCGTTGCGCCGCAGGCTGGCTTGACCTCAGGCACAGGGTCTCCCTCACCCACGGTTGGCCGCGATTGTGAAATCTACATTTCGCAAGCGCTTAAAACGCCGCTGGTACTTCTTTGCCACAGATTCTTCTGGGCAACCGATTACCGCGTAAAATTGAATGCTGCGCCGGCGAAAGCGCGGTTTTCGTTCGTCAGCAGCAAAAGTAGCAATAAATTAGTTAGACAGACACAAACAGACGTCGCCTTGCGCAGAACAGGGGTGGGACTATGAACACCATGCTTTATCCGGAACTATATAAATCGCTCGAATCCGTCCGATGGGACATGGAAAAAGACATTCCCTGGGACAAGTTCGATGCGTCGCTGCTCACCGACGAGCAGGCCGCAACGATCAAGATGAACGCGATCACCGAATGGTCCGCGCTGCCCGCCACCGAAATGTTCCTGCGCGACAATCATCACGACAGCGATTTCTCCGCGTTCATGAGCGTGTGGTTCTTTGAAGAGCAAAAGCATTCGCTGGTATTGATGGAATATCTGCGGCGCTTTAAACCCGACCTGGTCCCCACCGAAGAAGAACTGCATGCGGTGCGCTTCGAATTCGATCCCGCGCCGCCCCTCGAAACGCTGATGCTGCATTTCTGCGGCGAAATCCGTCTGAATCACTGGTATCGCCGCGCGGCCGAATGGCATACCGAACCCGTCATCAAGCACATTTACGAAACCATCTCGCGCGACGAAGCGCGTCATGGCGGCGCATATTTGCGTTACATGAAAAAGGCAATGGGCAATTTCGGCGACGTCGCGCGTGCGGCATTCGCGAAAATCGGCGTGCTGATGGCATCGGCGCGCCGCACCGAAAAGCCGTTGCACCCCACCAACCTGCACGTGAATCAGGCGCTGTTCCCGCGCGACACGATCCAGTCGCGCCTGCCCGATCCGGAGTGGCTCGAGCGCTGGCTCGACGAGCAGATCCGCTTCGACGACGGTTGGGAGAAGAAGGTCGTCGAACGGATCCTGCACAACCTGTCCATTCTTTTCGAGCGCACGTTCAACACGGCGCAGGAACTGAACCGCTACCGCAAGGAAGTTACCGCGCGCGTGCAGGTCGGCGGCGATCAGGGCTCGGCGCAGCAGCCGGCGTAAATCCGGCGGCAAGACGAGTCTGACCGAGTTTGACCAAGTCTCGATGTTTCCCTGATGTTTTCCCGACGATTCCCGAATGGCCCGGCAGGCGCAAGCCCACCGGGCCGTTTTGCATTTCGGCCGACACGTGTATCGTTGCGGCAATCCACGCCACTTCCTGTTTCGCCATGGCCGCTTCTTTCGAACGCAAACTCACCACGCGCGACGCGCTTGCGCACATCCGTCCCGCGCTGCAAGGACCGGTCGTCTTCACCAATGGCGTATTCGACATCCTGCATCGCGGTCACGTTACCTATCTGGCGGATGCGAAGGCGCTGGGCGCGAGTCTGATCGTCGGTGTGAACAGCGACGCGTCGGTGCGCATGCTCGGTAAGGGCGACGACCGGCCGATCAATCGCGAAGACGACCGCATGGCGCTGCTTGCGGCGCTCGAAAGCGTCGACTGGGTGGTGCGGTTCGATGAGCGCACGCCGATCGAACTGATCGAAGCGCTGCGTCCGGACATCCTCGTGAAGGGCGGCGACTACGATATGGACGCGTTGCCTGAATCGGCGCTTGTGCGAGGGTGGGGTGGACGGGCGCTGGCGATTCCGTTCGAGCACGATCGCTCGACGACGGCGCTGCTCAAGAAAGTCCGCGCGCAACAGCAGTAGCGACGGCGGTCGCCTTAGCCGTCAGGCGCGAGCGACGCTCGCGGCTACTGCCCCAGCGCCGACGCCGCGATCGGCGCAACCGGCGCCGGACCGCCGACCACCGCCTGGTCTGCGGCATCGGCGGCCGACATCGGTTGCACGCGCAACCCTTCCGGATGAATCTGCCGGTTCAAGTGAAACGGCTCGCGCGCGCCAGCCGCGGGCGCGGGGCCGAATAAGCCGCGCACCGCGGCGAACGCCAGCAAATTGGCAATGACAAGCAAGGCGATCAGCCAGCGCAGCATGGTTGGACTCTCCGTCGTGTGGTGTCGGTCGTCGTTATCGACAGGTTGTTCCTATTCTTTCCGATACGCGCACTGCAATTGCGTCACGTGTCATGCGTCATGAGGCGTGCGGCGTGCGTCACTGCGGCGAAGGCGCCAAGGCGGTGCCGGCGTCATCAGCGGCGATTAGCGCAAGCCCCGCGAGCACAAGCGAATCATGCCGCGTATGCGGCACCCGCAGCGAGCCAATCACTTCCCCGGCCGCGCCGCCGCCGACCACCAGCCGGACCGGCGTCTGCCATTCGTCCTGCAGTTGGCCCCACATGCGCTCGATCAGCGCGGCCTGCGCAAGCGCGCAGCCGGCCGCGATCGCATCGCGCGTATTGGTGGCGAAGCATAGCGCGTGCGGCGCGGGTCGTGCAGGTGGCGCGGCAAGCGCGGGATTGTCGCCCGCAAGCGCGTCTTGCAGACCCGATGTGCCGAGCGTCGGCAATTGCGCGGTGTGCTCGCCGAGCGCACGCATCATCAGCAGCCACCCCGGCGCGATGAGGCCGCCCGTGAACGTGCCGTCCTGGCGTAATGCTTCGAGTGTCGTCGCGGTGCCGAAGGTGGCAATCAGCAGGTTCTCGTCCGGGAAGGCCGCGCGCGCGCCGATCATGCCGGCCCAGCGGTCGCTGCCGAGCGACTCCGGCGTCGAGTAGCCGTTGCGCACACCGCATTGCGCTGACGTGGCGCGCAGCGTGGTGCGCGGCAGGCCGGGCCAGGTGGCGTCGAGCAACGTGTCGATGCGCCGCGCGACCGCGACGCCCGCCACGTTCGATACCCACGCGCTGCGAGGCGCCGGCAACGCGCTCCAGTCCGGTTCGTGCTCGTTGATAAGCGGATCGCCGATGCCCTTCACGAGCAGACCGGCATGCGCGAATGCGCCGCTCGCCGTCTGTGCGCCGTTTCCATCGATGAGCGCCCATTTGACGCGGCTGTTGCCGGCATCGATCAGCAGAAACGGCGCGCCGCTCACGGTGCGCTCCGGTCGGCGAGGCGCAGCGTCACATCGCCGGTCGCGATCGCGGTGCGGCCCGCGGGGGTATCGAGCAGCAACTGTCCGCGTTCGTCGACGCCGGCCGCGATTCCCCGGCCGGTTTCGACGCCCTGTTCGAACAGCAGCACCTCACGGCCCGCGTACGCGTGGCACGCGTTCCAGCGTGGCTGGAACGGCGCGAAGCCTTCCGCCGCGAAGCGCTTGAGCGCGGGTTCGAGCGCGTTCAGTTCGGCGGCCAGCGTATCGGTGAGATTGGCGGTCGGCAGCGCGCGCGACAGCGCGGTCGGCGTCGCGCCGCGCGCTTCGGGCGGCACGTTCGCGTTGAGCGCGCCGACCTTCGCGGCCAGTTCCTCGGCGCCTTTGACATTGGTGCCGATGCCGATCACGACCGCGCTCGCGTCGTCGGTGCTCCACGCGGTTTCGATCAGGATGCCGGCCAGCTTGTCGCCTTCGAGCAGCACGTCGTTTGGCCACTTCAGCGCAATCTGGCCGGGCCCCGCGACCGGCAGCGAACGCAGCCCGTCGACGAGTGCGACACCGACCGCGAGACTCAAACCGGCGAGCCCTTCGAGCGGACGCGGCAGCACACACGCGACCGAAAACAGCAGCGCGTTGCCGGGCTCCGCATACCACGGCCGGCCGCGCCGGCCGCGGCCGGCCGTCTGCAGATACGCGACCCGGACGATCGGCCGCTCGAGCGCATCCGCTTTACGCGGCAACGTTTTCACATGCGCCATCAGATCGGCGTTGGTGGAGCCGGTCTCTTCGACGATTTCGATCGGCCAGTCATGCGCGGCCGGGCCGAACAGCGCGATCGCGCGGTTGCGGTCGATGCGCCAGTCGTCGGCCGGGGCAGAGCCGGTAGAGGTGGGGGTAGTCATGCCGCGTATTGTAGCCACTCGCACCGGCTGGAACGCATCGTCCGCGCGCCGGCAGCGCGGCGGAAAGGTGGTGGAAAGACACTGCCCGGTCAACGCGCGGCGGCAGTGCGGACACGGCATGGACGTCATCCGGATATAGCGTCGAGGCACGCCCGGCCACGCCGGCCGCGCCGTCGCGCCCATTTCTACCGATTTCCCCCGACTTTTCCCCGGGCCTTTCCGAAGCGCGCAAGACCTCTGCCGCGATGGGCCGGACAAGCCGGCAAGGCTCGCGGGCGGCGCGTTCGATACAATGCCCGTTAATCCGATAACGACCTTCCAGCGCCTTGAACTACGACACTCCGCCCGGCCTTGAAGTCGCGGCAGGCAGACAGGGCAAGATCGTCCGGCTGTCCGGCCAGTGGACCGCGCTCGCCCTTGCGCGCGACCGCTCGCAGGACCGCGCGCTGCCGCGCCTGCGCGAACTGATCGGCAACGAGAAGGTCGCGCAATGGGACCTGTCGCGCATCGACCGGCTCGATCACGTCGGCGGCCAGGCGCTGTGGCGCATCTGGGGCTACCGTCTGCCCGCCGATCTCGTCGCGCTCAATGCGACGCAGCGCGACATCTTCAACCGCATTGCCCTGCTCGACCGCGAACGCGAGAACCCGGAGAAGGTGCCGCGCTTCGACCCGTTCACGCGGCTCGGTCTCGCGCTCTTTTCGTTCTTCGAGCATCTGCAAGGCGGCATCGCGATGTTCGGGCGCGTGGTGCTCGATCTGCTGTCGATCGCGCGCAACCCGAAGATCATGCCGTGGAAAGAAATTTCCGCGAATGTCTACTATGCGGGCGCACGGGCGCTGCCGATCATCGCGCTCGTCGCGTTTCTGATCGGCATCGTGCTCAGCTATCTGTCGGCGCAGCAGTTGCGTCTGTTCGGCGCGAACCAGTTCATCGTCAATATTCTCGGGCTGGGCGTGATTCGCGAGCTGGGGCCGGTGCTCGCGGCGATTCTCGTCGCGGGGCGCTCGGGATCGTCGATCACCGCGCAGATCGGTGTGATGCGCGTGACCGAAGAACTCGACGCGATGCGCGTGATGGGCATTCCGCACGGCTTGCGGTTAATCCTGCCGCGCGTCATCGCGCTGGCCATTGCGATGCCGCTGCTCGTGATGTGGACCAATATCGTCGCGCTGTTCGGCGGCGCGCTGGCCGCGAAGATCGTGCTGCAGATCGACCTGTCGTACTTTGCGCGCTCGCTGCCGTCCGTCGTGCCGGTCGCGAACCTGTGGATCGGCCTCGGCAAGGGGGCCGCGTTCGGCATGCTGATCGCGCTGGTCGGCTGCCATTTCGGCTTTCGCATCAAGGCGAATTCGCAAAGCCTCGGCGAAGGCACGACGACCTCGGTCGTCACGTCGATCACGGTCGTGATTCTCGCGGATGCCGTGTTCGCGATTCTCTTTCAGAACGTGGGGCTCTCATGATTGCGCCGCTTACCCATGCCGTACGCGACCAGCCGCTGCCGGAGATTGCGGAAACCGTTATCGAGGTGCGTAACCTCACGAAGCGCTACGGGCGCAACGTCGTGCACGAGCATCTGAACTTCGACGCCCGGCGCGGCGAGATCGTATCGATCGTCGGCGGCTCGGGCTCGGGCAAGACCACGCTGATGCGGCAGATTCTCGGGCTCGAGCGGCCGACGTCGGGCACCATCAAGGTGTTCGGCGAAGACACCTCGAAGATCGATCCCGAAGAAGCGCGCCTGATGCGCAGCCGGATGGGCATGCTGTTCCAGCAGGGCGCGCTGTTTTCGTCGCTGTCGGTGTTCGACAATATCGCGCAGCCGTTGCGCGAACTCGGCAAGGTGCCCGAAGAGTTGCTGCGCGACATCGTCATGCTGAAGCTCGAGATGGTTGGCTTGCCCTGCAAGAACGCATCGAAAATGCCGGCCGCGCTGTCGGGCGGGATGATCAAGCGGGTCGGCATCGCGCGCGCGATCGCGCTGGAACCGGAGCTGCTGTTTCTCGACGAACCGACCGCCGGGCTCGATCCGCAGGCGTCCGACGAGTTTGTCGAGCTGATCGGCGCGCTGCATCGTGCGCTCGGGCTCACTGTCGTGATGGTGACGCACGACCTCGACACGATGGTGGCGCTGTCGTCGCGCGTGGCGGTGCTGGCCGACCGCAAGGTGCTCGTCGCGGCGCCGGTCGAGGAAGTGGCGGGCGTCAATCATCCGTTTATCCACGAGTATTTTCTCGGTCTGCGCGGGCGTCTCGCGTTGCAAGGGCTGTCGCCCGAGCGTCGCGCGAAGCTGCCGGCCGCGGCGCTCGAGCCGGCGTGCGATGCGATCCCGCTCAAAACCGCGATGTAAGCGGAGAACCAGGGGAACCTGACGATGGAAAACAAATCCCATGCCTTCTGGGCCGGGCTCTTCACCGTGGTGCTCGCACTGGCGATCGGCGCGGCGGCGTTCCTGTTCAACGTCGACCGGTCGGTGCGTGTGCCGTACGACCTCATCGCGCGCACGAATGTGACGGGGCTTTATCCGGACGCGGCCGTGCGGTTTCGCGGACTCGACGTCGGCAAGGTGCAATCGCTGAAGTTCGACCGGAGCCATCCGGGGCAAATCGTGATTCGCATTCTGGTCGACACGCGGGCGCCGATCACGCATTCGACATTCGGCACGCTTGCGTTGCAGGGCGTGACCGGCATCGCGTTCGTGCAGCTCGACGATACGGGCAAGGACACGGCGCCGCTTGCGTCGTCGAGCAAGGACGTCGCGCAGTTGCCGCTGCATCCGGGCCTGTTCGATCAGCTGCAAAAGCGCGGCGACGTGCTGCTACGCGAACTCGAGCGCGTGGCGGGCGATGTCGACGAACTGCTGTCGCCCGATATGCGTAAGCAGATCAGCGCGACCGTCGTGAGCCTGCAGCAGGCGGCCGATGGCGTCACGGCACTCACGCAGCAGATCGCGCCGACGGCCGGCAAGCTGCCCGGCACCGTCGATCAGCTCAATCAGACGCTGGCGTCGACCAACCAGCTGATCACGAGCCTGAACAAGTCGAACGGTCCGCTCGAAACGAATCTGAACAAGGTCGGCACGGCGGCGCAACAGGCCGGCGATGCGCTGACCGCCATGAATGCGTCGTTGCAGGAGATGTCGTCGCGAGTCGGATACGACACGCTGCCGAAGGTGAACTCGCTGGCCGACGATGTGCGCACGGCGGTGCGCTCGGTCGACAAGGCCGCCAATACCTTCAGCGAAAGCCCGCGCAGCATTCTGTTCGGCGCGCCGCGCGAGGCGCCGGGCCCCGGCGAGGACGGCTTCTCGTGGCCCAGTGCCGCCGCGCAACCGACGCAAAAATGATCTGAAAAGGAACGCTCATGTCACGCACGATCAACCGACTCGTACGGTCCGGCACTTTGATGATGGCGGCGCTTATTTCGGCGCGCATGTCGACGCGTTTGGCTGCGCGTATGTCTGCGCGTTCGGCTGAGCTGAGGTTGCCGGTTATGCCGCGGCATGTGCCGGCGCATGTGCCCTCGCGCGTGCCTTCGCCCGTGCGTTCGCGCTTGTCCTCGTTTATGCCCGCACTTGCCGCGGCGCTCGCCGGCGGCATGCTGCTCGCCGGATGCGCGAGCAATCCCGCGGCGATTTCGGACATCCGCTACGACCTCGGACCGCCCGCGCAGGTGGCCAGCGCCGGCCCGCTGCCGGCAGTGAAGGTGCTCGACGTCACGGCGCCCGAGATGCTCGGCTCGGACAAGGTGATCTACCGCTTGAGCTACGCGGATGCACAACGCACCGCAGCCTACGCGACCAGCCACTGGACGATGCCGCCCGCGATGTTGCTCACGCAACGGTTGCGCGGCGCGCTGTCGTCGCGTGGCACGGTGCTGACTGGCGGCGACGGCGTGCATGCGCCGGTGCTTAAGGTCGAGCTCGACGAGTTCGAGCAGGATTTCGATGGACAGACGCAAAGCCACGGCGCCGTGACTGCTCGCGCGACGCTGTCCTTCCAGGGCAAGGTGCTCGGCCAGCACACGTTTGTCGCGCGCGCGCCGGCCAGCACGCCCGATGCGGCGGGCGGCACGCGTGCGCTTGCGGCGGCCAGCGACGATCTCGTCGCGCAGATCAGCGCATGGCTTGGCGCGCAGGCGCTGGTCGCCGGGCAATGAGTGGGGCGATGAGCGGGGCAATGAGCGGGACGCGCGCGCCAGGCAGCGCTGCATGACCGACAAGCCGTGGCAGCGTCGTCCGTCGACGTTCGCAAGGCAGGCGCTTGCGCTCTATGCGGCGCTCGTCGTCTACGGCTCGTGGTATCCGTTTTTCGGATGGCGTTCGCTTGGGATCGCGCCGTTCGCGTACCTGACCGATCCCATGCCGCAGTACCTCACCCTTTTCGATGTCGTCACGAACGTGCTCGGCTATGTGCCGTTTGGCGCGCTCGTCGTGCTCGCCGTTTATCCGCGGGTGCGGGGCGCGCTGGCGGTCGCGCTCGCGTTCGGCGCGGGCACGCTGCTCTCCGCGCTGATGGAAGCGGGGCAAACATATCTGCCGACGCGTATCGCGTCGAATCTCGATCTGGCCGCGAATGCGCTCGGCGCCTTGCTCGGCGCAACGCTGATGTCGCCCGCGACCGGCGCGCTGCTCGATCGTGGGCTGTTGCGCCGCATCCGCTTCCTGTGGTTCGAGCGCGATAGCACGGCGATCATCGGCCTCGCCGCGCTGTGGCCGTTTGCAACGATGTTCCCGGCGCCGCGTCTGTTCGGTCTCGGCGATTGGCCGCACGCGCTGTGGCAACGCTTCGACGCGGGCATGCAGGAGACGCTGCTCGCGTGGACGCCCGCCGCGTGGCACGTGCTCGCGTGGCCCGCGCTCGTCGCGGCGTGGCTGCCCGACGACGGTTGGGAAGCCGTCATTACCGCGCTCAATCTGCTCGCGGTCGGCGCGCTCGCTTCGCTGCCGATGCGCACGCGTGCGCCGCGCCGGCTGTTGCTGCTGGCGTTTATCGTGGCGACGCTCGTGGTCAAGGCAGGCGCGACGTTTCTGCAATCGCAAAGCGGCCTTGCATTCGATTGGGCGACGCCCGGCGCGTTGATCGGTCTGGCGTGCGGCACCGTCGCTGTGCTGCTCGCGCCCGCGCTGCCGCCGGGA
This sequence comes from Paraburkholderia edwinii, assembly GCF_019428685.1. Lineage (NCBI taxonomy): Bacteria > Pseudomonadati > Pseudomonadota > Betaproteobacteria > Burkholderiales > Burkholderiaceae > Paraburkholderia > Paraburkholderia edwinii. The sequence continues at coordinate 4,879,211 of NZ_CP080095.1, read as the reverse complement.
TGGCGCGCGACGCTGGCGGCGCTTGCGCTCGCCACGTCGCTGGTGTTCGTCAATCTGCTGCCGGTGAACCCGTATTTCGATGTCGTGCTGGCCGACTGGCGGCAGGGCCGTTACCTGCATTTCAATGGGCTCGCGCGCTGGCTCGCGTGGACGTGGCCCTATGCCGCGCTCGTGTGGCTCGCGTTCTCGGCCGAGCGTGCATGGCTTATGCGGCGGCGTGGGGGCGGGAAGCGGCGCGGCGCCTGAGCGACGCATGAACGCGGTCGTTATAATTGGTTGGATCAGCTAGCGAGCGACGACGCTTCTCGCCGGAAGCCTCGAACCGATACAGCAGTTTTCGGTTGCCCCGCGCTCCGCACTTTCAAAACCATTTCGCCTTAGCGCCAATGCCCATGGATCCTCATTTCAAATATCACGTTTTCTTTTGCCTGAACCAGCGTGGACCGGAGGCGACGCGCCCGTGCTGCGCCAACTGCAACGCTCAGGAAATGCAGGAATACGCGAAAAAGCGCGTGAAGCAGCTGGGCCTTGCCGGTCCGGGCAATGTGCGCATCAACAAGGCAGGGTGTCTCGACCGCTGCGAAGAAGGGCCGACCATCGTCGTCTATCCGGAAGGCACGTGGTACACGTACGTCGACGAGAGCGATATCGACGAGATCGTCGAATCGCATCTTCTGAACGGTAAAGTGGTCGAGCGTCTGAGAATCGATCAGTAATTCGACTCATCAATCAACAATCGATGCCGCGGTTCGAGTCGCGGTTCGGCTCGTGAGAATCGACGCACGCAGCGACGCTAGCTGCAACTCGCATCGACACGTCACTCGACCCATCCCTATCTATCAATTGACCCGGAAGCGGCGCCAATGAATGCTCAAACGCAGAAGTTCCTGATCGACGGTCCTGTCGGCAAGATCGAAGTCGCGCTCGACCTCCCCGATGGCGAGCCGCGCGGCATCGCGCTCGTCGCGCATCCGCATCCGCTCTTTGGCGGCTCGATGGACAACAAGGTTGCGCAGACGCTCGCGCGCACGCTCGTGCAACTGAAGTACGTGACGTACCGCGCGAATTTTCGCGGCGTCGGTGCGACCGAGGGCGAGCACGACAACGGCATCGGCGAACAGGACGACCTGCGCGCGGTGCTCGATTACATGCGCGCACAGCCGGGTCAGGCCGACATGCCGCTCGTGCTCGCGGGTTTTTCGTTCGGCACCTTCGTGCTGTCGCATGTCGCGGCGCGCCTTCGCGAAGAAGGCCGCGCGATCGAGCGAATCGTGTTCGTCGGTACCGCGGCGAGCCGCTGGGATGTCGTGCCGGTGCCGGAAAATACACTCGTGATTCACGGCGAAATCGACGAGACGGTGCCGCTTCAATCGGTATTCGACTGGGCGACGCCGCAGGAACTGCCGGTCGTCGTGATCCCGGGCGCCGAGCATTTTCTGCATCGCAAGCTGCACATTCTGAAGCGCATCATCCTCGACGCCTGGCGTTGAGCATTGCGCGCGCGGCAAGATGCGCGAACACAACACTTAAGCGGTAAATCGCGGTAAAAAGCGGGGCCAGGCTGCAAAAATGTGGTTCCGCGGCGCGTATAATGGGCGCTCTTTTTTGGGCGCAGCGCCCCAATTCCGCCGCAGGCATCGTGCAATGATTCCGCGTCGATCATGCATTGACCACGCATCGTTTTTCCATGCGCGCCGCGACGGATGCGAGGCGCGTTGCGCGAACCGATTCTTTAGCCGGCAGTCCAAGAAGCGCCGCGCTGCCCTTGCCGTCGTCCTCTTCGAGGGCGCGCGCAGTGAGTGCGGTGCGACGCGTGCTGACCGGCTTGTCCACACTGCGCGCCGCTCACGCGTGATTGCTCATTTCTGCCCGAACCGATCCTATGCGCTTTTCCAATTCCGGCTTCCCGTCACTGGCGTCTTTCGTTCCCCAATCCATTAGCCGCGCCGTGATGCTCGGCGTCGTGCTGCCCGCGTCGCTGGTCGCCGCGAGCAGCGCGTTCGCACAGGTGCCGCCGCCGGCCGTGAATGCGCGCTCATGGGTTCTCATCGATGCGACGAGCAACCAGGTGCTCGCGTCGGGCAATCCGGACGAGCGCGTCGAGCCCGCGTCGCTCACGAAGCTGATGACCGCATATCTGGTGTTCCAGGCGCTCGATTCGAAGAAGATCTCGATGGATCAGACCGTGATGCCGAGCGTCGCGGTGCGCCGCGTGCGCAACGACGAATCGCGCATGTTCATCGAAGCAAACAAGCCGGTAACCGTGCACGACCTCGTCTACGGCATGATCGTGCAGTCGGGTAACGATGCGGCGATCGCGCTGGCGGAACTCGTCGGCGGCACGGAAACGCAGTTCGTCACGATGATGAACGCGGAAGCGCAAAAGCTCGGCATGAAGAACACGCACTTCGCCGACGTGAACGGCATGCCCGACGCGCAGCACTACACGACCGCGGGCGACCTCGCCGTGCTGTCGGCGCGCCTGATTCGCGACTATCCCGATTACTACAGCATCTTCTCGGTCAAGGAATTCACCTACAACAAGATCAAGCAGCCGAACCGTAACCGCCTGCTGTGGCTCGATCCGACCGTCGACGGGCTGAAGACGGGACACACGGAAGCTGCAGGCTACTGCCTGATCGCGACGGCGAAGCGTCCTGTGCCGGGCATGGCCGATGCGTCGCGCCGCCTCGTCACGGTGATGATGGGCGAGCCGAAGGAACACGACCGCGTGCAGGACAGCCTCAAGATGCTGAATTACGGCTATAGCGCGTACGACGTCGTGCGCCTGTATAAGGCGGGGCAGGTCATCGAAACGCCGCGTGTGTACAAGGGCACGCAGGATACGGTCAAGATCGGCGTGAATACCGACCAGTACATCACCGTGCCGAAGGGCCTCGGCGACAAGCTCAAGCCGCAGGTCGAGCATGCCGATCCGTTGATTGCACCGATCACGGCGGGCCAGCAGATCGGCACGGCGAAGCTCGTGTCGGATGGCAAGACGCTTGCTCAATTCCCGGTGGTCGCGTTGCAGCCGGTGCCGCAGGCGGGCGTCGTTGGCCGCGTGTGGGATTCGTTGATGTTGATGTTCAACAAGAAGAAGTAAGCCTGCGGGGGCGGTTGGCGCCGCAGATTGGCGTCACCCGTTCCGCCGGTTCAATCGCCGCGCGCGTGCCGCAATGGTGCGTGCGCGGCTTGTCGCAAGGAGGCGATGGTATGAGCGCCGGGAAAGAATCATTGATCGACTTCCCGTGCGATTTCCCGATCAAGGTAATGGGCAAATCGCACCCCGAGTTCACTACGACGATCGCCGCGGTGATCTTGCAATTCGACAGCAGTTTCGACGCCGCGCGCATCGAAACGCGGCCGTCGAGCGGCGGCAACTACACCGGTTTGACCGTGACGGTGCGTGCGCAGAATCGCGAGCACCTCGACGATATCTATCGCGCGCTTACCGGGCATCCGATGGTGAAGGTGGTTCTGTAATCGCTGTCTGGGCGGGTTGTGCCTTCGTGCGCGCCCGCGCCCGATTCTTCGGCGCGCCCGTGCCTGTGCAAACCGCTTCGAGTTGCGCCCTGAACAGTTGCGCTTCGCTAAAAATCCAGTCATGAAACGCCTCGACGCGCGGCGTGTGCCGCAACTGCGGCGGGCAGACAAAAAAGTATTGCCATGGGCTCGGGCCATCGATATTGAATAGCCGCACGAGCCGTCCTTCCGCGATTTCCTGCATCGCCAGCGCACGGCGTGTGAGCGCGACACCCTGGCCGTCCAGCGCGGCCTGCAGCAGGTTCGACGAATCCTGATACAGCACGCCGCGGCTCGGTTCAGGCCAGTCCGGCAGATCCGCCGCGTCGAACCATCGCTTCCACAACTGATCGTCTGAGCGCAGCAGCGGCAGGCTGGCGAGCTCGGCGGGCGTCCTCGGCAGCTTGCCGCCGTTGAAATCGGGCGTGCAGGCCGGAAAGAACACCTCTTCGAGCAGCATCTCGACGTTCAGCCCCGGATACCGGCCGTAGCCGAACCGGATTGCGATGTCGACGTCGTCGCGTGCGAAGTCGACGAGCACGTTGCTCGTCTGCAACTCGAGATCCCACTGCGGATGCGCTTCAATGAAGCTGCCGACACGAGGCGTGATCCAGCGTGCCGCGAACGACGGCAGGATCGATACCACGAGCCGCCTTTCGCGATCGCTCGCGCGAATTTCACGCGTCGCTTCCGCGAGCGTGACGAGCGCCGTACGCACGCGCACCGCGTAACGCCGGCCGACGTCGGTCAGCCGCAGGCGCTTGCCCTCGCGGGTGAAAAGCGTGACGCCGAGCTCCGCTTCGAGTGCCCGGATCTGATGGCTCACCGCGCCGTGCGTGACGAACAGCTCGTCGGCGGCGCGTGAAAAGCTTTCGTGACGCGCGGCGGCTTCGAATGCCTTGACCGCGTTGAGGGTGGGGAGATCGCGAAGGTCCATTGCTAATTTTTCTCACATATCCGTGAAAAATGATCGTTTGGTGCAAGCCCTTGTCGTGACTACGATTCTAGCCATGGAACGCTTTTTTGAGAGGGTGTCATGCGAGAAATTTCCTCTAGCATCTGGTTCGAAGTCGGCCATGGCGAAACGGTGCCGCTGCGCGTCACGAACAGCACGCGGCTGACGGTTCACGGTGGCGCGGTATGGGTTACGCGCAGCAATGACGTCGAGGATTACTGGCTCGAACCCGGCAAGACGCTGCGCTTGCGGCGCGGCGAGCGGCTGTGGCTGAGCGCCGAAGGCGGCACGCACGCGTGCGTCGTCTTCTATGTGCCGAAGCGCGCCAACGAGCGGGCGGTCAACTGGTTTGCGCGTGTTGCGGAGCAGATCGGCATGCGGGTGCGCGGTGGCTGGCGAACCGTATGAAGTTAGCGAAACGTAACGTATGACGAACAAGGCGTTGGAACGGCGTTGAAGCGGGGTTGAAGCGGGCGCCACGCGTTTGCGAGCGGTCATTTGTTTCGCGGATCGCGCCACACCCGGCGAGGCGCGCAAGATTTCGGTAAACTTGCGCAATCATGTGTGCCACGCCGGTTACCCTGCCTGTCGCGCCTTCCAGCACTGTCGCTGCCGGAGCGGCGCTGTCTGAAACGGCTTCCGTTGACAACCCCGCTGGCGCTGCCACGGCGTCTGTCTCCGCTTGTGCGGCTCTCGCTGCACCTGTTCTGCTGCGTTGGCGCGGCGCTGAGCCCTATCAGCTGAGCTTCGATGCGATGCGTGCCTTCACCGAAGCGCGCACCGCGGAAACCGTCGACGAAATCTGGCTTGTCGAACACCCGCCGGTTTTCACACTCGGGCAGGCGGGCGACCCTGCGCATCTGCTTGCAGCCGATAGCGGCATACCGCTCGTCAAGGTCGATCGCGGCGGGCAGATCACGTACCACGGTCCCGGCCAGGTCGTCGCTTATCTGCTGCTCGATTTGCGCCGCCGCAAACTAATGGTGCGCGAGCTTGTCACGCGCATTGAAGCGGCCGTGATCGAAACGCTCGCGGCGTATAATCTGGCCGGAGAACGCAAGGTCGGCGCGCCGGGTATTTATGTCGCGCCGGGGCCTTCCGCAGGGCAGCACGCCGGCGCCAAAATCGCCGCGTTGGGCCTCAAGATCCGCAACGGCTGCAGTTATCACGGCGTAAGCCTGAACGTGAAGATGGACCTGGAGCCGTTTTTCGCAATCAACCCGTGCGGTTACGCCGGACTCGAAACGGTGGACATGGCAACACTTGGCGCGAATGCGGGCTGGACCGATGTAGCTCGCACGCTGGCCGCACGTCTTACCGCACACATCGACGGCGTTGCTACAGCCGCCGCCCACTCCGCCCAATCGCAGGCCGGTGCCGCCACCGCCTCACTGGAACGAACGAATGACTGACGTTACCGCGAACCCCGCAGGCCAATCCGCTCCTAACGCTGGCGCGGCACCTGCATCCGCCGCCTACGACGCCACCGCCAAGCAGAAAGCCCAGGCGAAAACGGCGCGCATTCCGATCAAAATCGTTCCGATCGAAAAACTCAAGAAGCCGGACTGGATCCGCGTGAAAGCGGCAACCGGCAATTCGCGCTTCACCGAGATCAAACAGATCCTGCGCGAGCACAACCTGCACACGGTGTGCGAGGAAGCGAGCTGCCCGAATATCGGCGAATGCTTCGGCAAGGGCACGGCCACGTTCATGATCATGGGCGACAAGTGCACGCGCCGTTGCCCGTTCTGCGATGTCGGCCACGGCCGGCCCGACCCGCTCGATGCGGATGAGCCGCTCAATCTCGCACGCACGATTGCGGCGCTGAAACTGAAGTACGTGGTGATCACGAGCGTCGATCGCGACGATCTGCGCGATGGCGGCGCGGCGCACTTCGTCGAATGCATCGAGAAGACGCGCGAGTTGTCGCCCGAGACGCGCATCGAGATTCTGACGCCGGACTTCCGTGGCCGCCTCGATCGCGCGCTCGGCATTCTGAATGCGGCTCCGCCCGACGTGATGAATCACAACCTGGAGACGGTGCCGCGTCTGTATAAGGAAGCGCGCCCGGGCTCGGACTACGCGCACTCGCTGAAGCTGCTCAAAGACTTCAAGGCGTTGCATCCGAATGTCGCGACGAAGTCCGGCCTGATGGTGGGGCTTGGCGAAACCGAGGAAGAAATTCTGCAGGTGATGCGCGACCTGCGCGCGCACGACGTGGACATGCTGACGATCGGCCAGTATCTGCAGCCATCGGAACACCATCTGCCGGTGCGCGCCTACGTGCACCCCGATACTTTCAAGATGTACGAAGAGGAAGCCTACAAGATGGGCTTCACACACGCCGCCGTCGGCGCGATGGTGCGTTCGAGCTACCATGCCGATGTACAGGCGCACGGAGCAGGAGTGGTCTGAAGACACCGCGCCCTTACTCCGATCGATCCAAAAAGCCCGCTTTCAAGCGGGCTTTTTTTATTTCTTTCCTCAGAATTCTCGCGGTTGAATATTAATTCGGACTACATCTTTCGGCATATTGATGTAGCGCGCTTTGCCCGGCACGATGCTTGTTCTTCGAACACATTGCGAGGGCTTCCATGATCGACATGATTGACAAGTGGCTGAGGCTGCGGATTGCGAATGTCCGCTTGGCCGGGTTCTATCTTGATAATGTTGTCAATTGACAACTGGTTTCAACGTCATTAATCTTGAGGTCAGCATGACGAGATCAATTCACCCAAAGAAGGAAGTCGAGCAAGCACTGAAGCACGCCGAAGCAGAAGGTTGGCGGCTCGTCGTGGGCGGAGCGCACGCTTGGGGAAAGCTTTATTGCCCGTATAAAGGCGATGAATGTCGCTGCGGAGAATTTTGTATTAGCTGTGTCTGGAGTACGCCGCGCAGTGCCGGCAATCACGCCAATGCGTTGAGGCGGGTGGTCGATAACTGCGCCACGCACATCAGGCGCAAGGCTTCAATGCGGCTCGCGCCGCAGGAGGGATAGCAATGGAGTACATCTTTACGCTGAAGTACCAGTTGGCAGAGGTCGACACCGATCTGGACGACCTGGTCGAACAGCTCGGTGCCGCCGGGTGCGACGATGCATTGATCGGCATCGGCCATCCTGGCCGCATCGCACTCGAATTTACGCGTGAGGCGGAGTCGGCCGATGAAGCGCTCGTCAGCGCACTTGCAAGCGTCAAATCGGTCGTCCCGTCGGCGAAGCTGATCGAAGCGGCGCCCGACTTTGTCGGGCTCACCGATGCGGCACAGGCGGTTGGCGTGACGCGCCAGAACATGCGCAAGCTCATGCTCAAACACGCGACGAGCTTCCCCACACCGGTACACGAGGGGACCACAACCGTATGGCATCTGGCCGATATCCTTGCGTGGCTGCAGGCGAAGTGCAACTACAACCTTGAGCAGCGCTTGATCGATGTCGCTTCCACCGCGATGCAGATCAACCTTGCGAAGGAAGGGCGCCAGATGACGTCGCGCATGCAGCGGGAAGTCCGCATGCTGGTCGCGTAGTTGGTACATGCGGCGATCATCACCACATCAACGGATGCACCAACCCAAAGCGGACGGATGATGGCAAACGGAATCGACGTCGAAGACGAAGATGAAACGGCCCGTTGGCGATACCCGCGGCTCGTGGCGCACCGGTGCGGGGGTAAGCTCGCACCGGAAAACACGCTCGCGGGCTTCGACGTGTGTGTCCAGCACGGTTACCGGATGGTCGAGTTCGACGCAAAGCTGTCCGCCGACAATCAACCGTTTCTGCTGCATGACGACACCCTCGATCGAACCACAAGCGGTTGCGGCGCAGCGGCGCAGCACACGTGGGCGCAATTGAGCGCGCTCGACGCAGGTTCATGGTTCGATCACCGCTTCGCGGGCGCACGCCTGCCCACGCTTGCGGATGCCGCTGCGCGCTGTGAACGCGATACGCTCGCCGCGAATATCGAAATCAAGCCCTGTAGCGGCCGCGACGCGCTGACGGGCGAACTCGTCGCCACCGCGGCGCTTTCGCTATGGCGTTCGCAAACGCCTCTGCTGTCGTCGTTCTCGTACGACGCGTTGGCGGCGGCACGCAAGGCGGCCCCCTCGCTACCGCGCGGCATGCTGTTCGACGCGGTGCCGCACGACTGGCAGCGCATCGTGTGCGAACTCGAATGCGTATCGCTGCACGCGGATCACAAGCATCTGACTGAACGGCTCGTCGCTGAAGTTCGCGCGGCCGGCCTGCGCGTACTCGCGTACACCGTGAACGACGTTGTTCGTGCGCGCGAACTCTCCCAATGGGGCGTCGACATGATCTGCACCGACCGCCTCGATCTGATTAGCGAAGCCGCACTGCGCTGAGCCGGCGCGCTGCGCGCGCCTGGGGTTTCACCTTACGCCCACATTCTGGAATCCCCGACATTCCGATTCCGGATTTCCGGAAAGCGGGATATGTGCGCCCGCACAGGCGAAAAATAGCTTTAGAAATCAACGCGCCGCCATGCGGCTCGCATTGGCATCGACCTTGCAATATGTCTGGCGCGGCACGCTACGGGGTGCTGCTCATAAATAAAGCAAAGGAGACAACGATGCCTGAATTCCTGTCCTGGACCTTCTGAAATCGTCGTCTTGTAGCGGCTCGTAGCTCGCGCACAAGCGTACGAACTCCGTTCGCATGATGCGCCGCATGACGAGCCTGTCGCTTACTCCATCGCAGGAACCATCGTGAAGAAACCCTTCTACAAAATCCTTTATGTCCAGGTGATTGCCGCAATCATTATCGGCATCGTCCTCGGGCATTTCTCGCCGGCATTCGCCGTAGACATGAAGCCGCTTGGCGACGCGTTCATCAAGCTGATCAAGATGGTGATCGGCCCGATCATCTTCTGCACGGTTGTGACCGGCATCGCTGGCATGCAGGACATGAAGAAGGTAGGACGCGTCGGCGGCAAGGCGCTGCTGTACTTCGAGATCGTCTCGACCTTCGCACTCGTGCTCGGCCTGATCGCGACGCATGTGCTCAAGCCCGGCGTCGGCTTCAACATCGATCCGGCCACGCTCGACGGCAAGGCGGTTGCGTCGTATGCGGCGAAAGCGCACGGCCAGTCGACGGTCGAGTTCCTGATGCACATCATTCCGGACACGATCTCGTCCGCGTTCGCGCAAGGTGAAATCCTGCAGATCCTGCTCGTCGCGCTGCTGTTCGGCAGCGTGCTTGCCACGATCGGCGAGCGCGGCAAGGTCGTCACCGATTTCATCGAAGGCATCTCGGGCGTGCTGTTCGGCGTCGTGAAGATCATCACGAAGCTCGCGCCGATCGGCGCGTTCGGCGCGATGGCGTTCACCATCGGCAAGTACGGCATCGGCTCGCTGCTGCCGCTGCTGAAGCTGATCGGCACGTTCTATCTGACGTCGATCGTGTTCGTGATTGTCGTGCTCGGCATCATCGCGCGCGTGGTTGGCTTCAACATCTTCCGCTTTGTCGCGTACATCAAGGAAGAGATGCTGATCGTGCTCGGCACGAGCTCGTCGGAAGCGGCGCTGCCGCAGCTGATGCTGAAGCTCGAGAAGCTCGGCTGCTCGCGTTCGGTCGTGGGCCTCGTCGTGCCGACCGGTTACTCGTTTAACCTCGACGGCACCAATATCTACATGACGATGGCGGTGCTCTTTATCGCGCAGGCGACCAACACCGATCTGACGCTCACGCAGCAGCTGACGCTGCTCGCCGTGACGATGCTGACGTCGAAGGGCGCGAGCGGCGTGACGGGCGCAGGCTTCATCACGCTCGCCGCGACGCTCGCCGTCGTGCCGACGATTCCGCTGTCGGGCATGGTGCTGATTCTCGGCATCGACCGCTTCATGAGCGAATGCCGCGCGCTGACGAACATTGTCGGTAACGGCGTGGCGACGGTTGTCGTATCGGCATGGGAACGCGAACTTGACCGCTCGAAGCTGCGCGCGGTGATGCAGCGCGACGTGTCGGTCAGCGAAGCGGCCGAAGTTTAAGCGACCAGGGTTTTAGCCATGGGGACCACGGCGCCGCGAGGCACAGCGGCGCCGCCCGCAGCCGCGCAAGCGACGCAACAGACGTATCGCGCGCGGCTCTTCAACAATAAGAAAGGCGCGGCGCGCGACATAAGTGCCGCCGCGCAAAAGGCGGATCAAGCCTCGCTAGACGCAGACGGCGCTGCGCAATGTGCCACAATAGGCGACTCCCATCGTCCTGACGTGGTTACCGTGACGCGCCGTCTGCTCGTTTTCTTCGCGCTCGTCGCTGGGCTCGCGGCGGCATGCGGGCTCACGTGGTCGGTGAGCTGGCAGCGCGGCATCGAAGCGCTGCGTCTGAATGCGGCCGCTCGCGCCGACCGTACGACAAGCGCGCTCAGAAGCACGCTCGAGCGCTACGAATCGCTTCCCTATCTGCTTGCCGAACACCCTGTTGTGCAAGACGTCGTGGTTGCGCCCACTGAAGTCAACGTCGCGCGCGCCAACCATTACCTCGAGGACCTGAACCGCCAGGCACGGGCGAACGTCACCTACATCATCAAAGCCGACGGCATATGCGTCGCGGCCAGCAACTGGCTCGACGCGGACAGTTTCGTCGGCGTCGAATATCTGTTCCGGCCGTATTTCATCGAGGCGATTAACGGACGCGTCGGGCGTTTCTTTGCGATCGGCACAACGTCGCACGATCCGGGATACTTTATCTCGCAACCGGTGATGCGCGACGGCAAGATCGTCGGCGTTGCGGTCGTCAAGCTCAATCTCGAGTGGTTTCAGGGTGCGGATGCATCGGAACCGCTGATCGTGACCGACGACCATGGCGTGATCTTTCTGTCGTCGGTGGCTGCGTGGAAGTACCACACGGTGCGGCCGCTTTCGAACGAAGTGATGGACTCGATCCGCCAGACGCGCCAGTACGCGCAGCAACCGATCACGCCGCTACCGATGACAATCGAGCGCACGCTCGCCGGCGGCGCACGGATCGTGCGGATCGGCGGCGGCCGCTATGCGCCGCGCTATCTCGCGTCGAGCCGCGCGCTCGGCGAACCGGACTGGCATCTGATCACGCTGTCGCCGGTCGATCCCGTGAACGCGGACGCACGCTATGCGACGGTCGTAACGGGCTTCGGCTATGTATCGCTGTGTCTGTTGCTGTTCTACTGGCGCATGCGCCGTGCGCGCGTGCGCGAAGTGATGAGGAGCCGCACGCTGCTGCAAAAAGCATATGCCGAACTCAACGAGCGCGTGGCGGAGCGCACCGCGGACCTCTCGCAGGCGAATGAACAGCTGAAAAACGAAGTGCGCGAACGCGCGCGTGCCGAACAGGAACTGCGCGCCGCACACGACGAACTGATCCAGGCAAGCAAGCTCGCGGCGCTGGGCCAGATGGCGGCGGGCATCACCCATGAGCTGAACCAGCCGCTTGCCGCGCTGCGCAGCTTTTCGGACAACACACGCGTGCTGCTCGAACGCGGCGACCAGGCGGCGGCGCATGAAAATCTCGAGGCGATCGCCGCGCTGACCGAGCGCATGGGCAAGATCACGAATCAGTTGAAGCTGTTTGTCGGTCGTGCGCGGCCGCGCAACGCGCGCTCGCCGGTCGCACGCGCATTGCGCAATGTGCTGGGGCTGTTGCAGAAGCGCTTGCAAGGCGTGACGGTCGATGTGTCGCTACTCGACGCAACCGCGGCGAATCCGACGCGCGAGCGGTTCGACATCGATGCCGGGCATCCGCAGCTCATGGTGAATTGCGACGATCTGCGGCTCGAGCAAGTGCTGATCAATCTGCTCGGCAATGCGCTCGATGCGGTCGCGGGCCTGCTTGAACCGCATATTGCGATCGAGATGGAAGCGCCCGATGCGGCGACGTTGACGATCACGGTCCGCGACAACGGACCGGGCATTCCGGCCGACGTGCTGCCGCACCTGTTCGAACCGTTCTTCACGACGAAGGAGATGGGGCAGGGGTTGGGGCTCGGCCTTGCGATCTCGTCGTCGATCGCGCGCGATTGCGGCGGCTCGCTGGCCGCGCGCAACGCGCCGGACGGCGGCGCGGCTTTCACGCTGACGCTGCGCCGCGCCCGGGCGCAGGTGAGCGACCCGCTTGCCGCGGGAACCTGACATTCATCCGGCAACGATCATGGTGACCAAGAGTATCCAGGTGCTGTATGTCGAAGACGACGAGCTCGTGCGGCGCGCAAGCGTGCAGAGCTTGCAGCTCGCGGGCTTCGAAGTGATGGGACACGCCGCGGCTGAATCCGCGTTGAAGCTGGTCAGCGCCGATTTCGCGGGCGTCGTGGTGAGCGATATCCGGCTACCCGGTGCGAGCGGACTCGACCTGCTCGCGCAGTGCCGCGAGCGCACGCCCGATGTGCCGGTGATTCTCGTCACCGGACACGGCGATATTTCAATGGCCGTGCAGGCGATGCGCGACGGCGCCTACGACTTCATTGAAAAGCCGTTCGCGTCGGAGCGGCTCGTCGAGACGGTGCGGCGCGCGCTCGAGCGCCGCACGCTGGTGCTCGAGAACCTCGCATTGCGCCGCGAGCTGGCCGAACAAAGTTCGGTCGCGCCGCGCATCATCGGACGCAGCTCTGCGATCGAGCAGGTGCGCCGGCTTATCGCGAACGTTGCGCCGACCGATGCGGCGGTGCTGATCAACGGCGACACGGGCGCGGGCAAGGAGCTCATTGCGCGCAGTCTGCACGAACTGTCACCGCGCCGCGACAAGCCGTTTATCGCGGTCAATTGCGGCGCTCTGCCCGAGCAGATGTTCGAGTCTGAAATGTTCGGCTACGAGCCTGGCGCTTTCACGGGCGCGGCCAAACGACGCATCGGCAAGCTCGAGCATGCGTCGGGCGGCACGCTTTTTCTCGACGAAATCGAAAGCATGCCGCTCGCGCTGCAGGTGAAGCTGCTGCGTGTGCTGCAGGATGGCGTGCTCGAGCGGCTCGGCTCGAACCAGCCGATTCAGGTGGACTGCCGCATTGTTGCCGCGGCGAAAGGCGATATGACGGAGCACGTCGCGGCCGGCACGTTCCGGCGTGACTTGCTGTATCGGCTCAACGTCGTGACGATTGCGCTGCCGCCGTTGTCCGAGCGCCGTGAAGATATCGTGCCGCTCTTCGAACATTTCCTGCTCGATGCGGCGGTGCGCTACCAGCGTCCCGCGCCTATGCTCACCGACCGTCAGCGCACGGGCCTGATGCAGCGCGAGTGGCCCGGCAATGTGCGCGAGCTGCGCAATGCGGCCGATCGCTTCGTGCTCGGTATCGTCGACGATACGGTCGCGACGTCGGCCGATGATGGCGACACGCAGCCGTTGAAGGAGCGCGTCGAACAGTTTGAGCGTGCGGTGATTGCCGAGGCGCTCGAGCAGGCGGGCGGCGCGGTTGCGTTGGCGGCCGACCGGCTGCAGCTCGGCAAGGCGACGCTCTATGAAAAGATCAAGCGGTATGGGCTTGTTGCGCGCGGTGAGGGCGAGCGGTAACGGGTCGGCTTGCCGGCGCCGTCACGCGTATCGATCCGATGCGAGGCAAGGGCGGGGCCACCGGGCTTCGCGCGGCATCGGGCGGAACTGCATCCAAGGCGAACCCGGTTACGACTTCGACTTAAGCTAACTGCGCCACCTGGCGGATAAACATGCCGTAGTTTTCCGCGTTGTGCATTGCCGCGTTGCTATCCCTTTGCGCGAGCGTCGCCGCGTTGTAGTCCCCGTAAACCAGATCGCGTGTTTTGCCGATGTCGTCGAAATGACTGAGCTCATGGAACAGTGTGACCTCAGGCGTATTTTTGCCGAAGACCGGGTCCAGCATGTGCGGCCTCACGTGGATCGTGTGCGATTTGTCGTTAGGGAAGACGTGCGCCATCTCCCAATTGTCCCGGGTATTCGGGTCGAGCGAGAATTTGTAGTTACCCGAAGCAAGCGTCTCACGCATTCTGGTTAGCGTCTGCCTGATTTCGTCGACGCTCGCGTTCTTGCCGAACCATTGCTGCAGTTCCGGATCGTTCGCTCCGTATTTGTCGAGACGCGCAAGCGCGACGTCAAGGAACTGCATCAGCTTCTGAGGAGCGGCGTTCAAGCGATTCAGCTGCTCCTGCGAGAATTGCGACGCGCCGGTGTTGATCATCTCGGGATTGGGGACGGTTGCGTTGCCCGCGCCACCCGTTGGACCTGCTGATCCGCCGCCACCTCCGCCACCGCCACCGCCACCACCGGGACCTACTTGCCCGCGGCCACCTCCGCCGCCACCACCACCGGGACCTACTTGCCCGCGGCCACCACCACCGGGGCCTACGTGTCCGCGGCCTCCTTGGCCTCCTGTGCCGCGACCGTACCTGCCGTCACCGACGGGGCGCCAATCGGTATTCGTGGGGCGCGGGCTCGCTTCATTCCTATCTGCGCCCGGCGCGCCCGTGCCTGTATTGCGGTAATCGGAAACCGGCCGCTGCGAAACGTCACCGGGTGCCGCAGAAGTGGGGGCGTCCAGATTCCGCCGATTGTTTGGCAGAGTTTGTTCGACATCGCTCTTATACTGACGCAGCAAGGCCTGCTCGCGCGCGGTCGCCTCGTTCCACTCCTGACACTGGTACTGACCCTGCGGGCTCCAGCTCTCGTCCTTATGTTTGCCGGTACGCTGGTTCCACTCGCTGTGTCTGTGCGAGCCATCCGACGTATACACGTCGCTTGAGCGCTGGCCGGTGCGTTCGTTGAATACCAGAAGGCTGCTGGTACCGTCTGTATCGGTCTCTTCGTGCGAACGCATAAGGGTCTGCTTGTTGAATTTATCCACGACGTGCGTGCCGGCCTCGTCCCAGCGATCGAAGACGAAATTGCCGTTTGCGTCCTGGACTGCGCCTGCTGGTTGCGTTTCCGCGCCCGGTGCTTGAGGTGACGGCGCATTGCGCAACGGCACACCGTCGACGTCGTTTCTATTGTTTCCATTGCCCTGCTCGCCGGCGATGCGGTACGGCACCTGAGTGTCCGGCGAAGCCTGGCGGAACTCAGTATCCGGGGCCGTGCGTGGTGGGGCCGTGTAGTTGAACACCTGCGGTTGCTGCACAGGAGCGGCCGGTGGTGGTATTTGAGCTGGCGCGCCTTCGCGCGCATATGTATTGCGATAGCTGTCGGTTCTCATTGAATTCCCGTCGTCTAGATATGGCGACTCGCGTCGTGGAGCGGCGAATCGATGCACGCACAACAATCTGGCGTCGCGTCTGCGATGCGCTCGAGTAACACGCACTGACGTGCGCTGAATGATTTAAGCATCGGGTCGCCGGCGACATGCGATACAGGAATTGCACATCGGCGCGTCATGCGTTACGCGTGAGAATGCTTAGGGAATCGAATGGATGGAGGGGAAAGTGCGTCGCGTAGACAGCGCGGATGAGACGGACAACAAAAAAGCCCGCGCAATCGCGCGGGCTTCATAGGCTAGCGGTTAAACGCTGCTAATCGCTGCTTATGCCGAACCCAGTTCCTTGTCGAGCAATGCATCGAGCTCCTGGAAGCTCGGCTCGCCGACATAGCGCTTGAGAATCTTGCCGTCACGGCCGATGACGAACGTGGTCGGCGTGAGCTGGACATTGCCGAACTGCTGCGCCGCGGAACCGTCATCCATCGCAACCTTGAACGGCAGGCGGCGCGTTTCCGTGTAGTTGGCGACGTACATCGGTGCGTCATATTTCATTGCGACCGCAACGAACTCGAGACCTTTGCCTTTGAAGCGGTTGTACGTGTCGACCATCTGCGGCATTTCCTTCATGCAGGTATCGCAGTTCGTCGCCCAGAAGTTCACCAGATAGACCTTGCCCTTCAGATCGGCGGTCGTGACTTTCTGGCCGGAGAGCAGCGTGAAGGTCGCATCAGGAACATGCTGCTGGTTGCCGAAGGCGAAATAACCGGCAACCGCGATCGCGCCGGCGACGACCGCCATCGCAATGTAGCGAAACGGGCTGGCGCGCCGGGAAACAGTGTCTTGGCTCATGAGTCTCGATCTCTGGGGCGCACCGGGTGCGCAAACGGAGCGGGCAGTGCGCCGCGCGGGTGTCATTGTAGCCTTATTCAGTATAGGCGGCAGGACCGACCGTGCAGGCGGATAATGGTGTTTTCAGCGCAATTTCGACTGACCTGTCATTCATGTTTCGCGTCAATTTCCAATCGCTTTCGCCTGCCCGTTTGCTTCGCCGTACTCCCGCTGATATCGAGCCCGCAGTATCGGTCGCCCGTCGCCGTGTGTCGCGTAGCAGGCTGGCGAACTTGCCATGGAGCCGGGCGTTGTACGTCACCATGAGCGCCGCGGCGCTCGCTGCCTGTTCGCCGACCTACGACTGGCGGACGATCATGAATAACGACAACGGATACACCGTCGATCTGCCCGCCAAGCCAAGCCTCGACGAACGGCAGATCGACATCGATGGCACGCCGATGAAGATGGACATGCAGACCGCCGAAGCCGGCGATGCGGTGTTTGCTGTCGGCACCGTGCAACTCCCGAATGACGACCCGAATACGCAGCGTGCGACGCTCGATTTCCTGCGCGCGGGCCTCGCACGCAATCTGGGTGTGGCGCCCGACGCGCGCGCGACACCGATTCCGCTCGCGGCAGGCGGCGACGTGCCGGGGTTCGAAGTGACGTTCAGCGGCGCCGCCGGTCCTAAAAAGGAGACGCGTATCATGCACGCGCGCCTCGTCGCCAAGGGGCGGCACGTGTATCAGGCCGCCGTCGTCGCCAAAAAAGAACTGCCGCCCGAGCAATTAGACCAGTTCTTCCAGTCGTTCAAACTGTATTAAGAGCGGTAAAAAGGCTCTCGCCAGGTATTCGCCGAGCATTGCGCAAAGTGAAAGTTCCTTCGTAGCTCATGGCGCTAATAGGCGGATTTCTCTCAAGTTTTTCGGTTACCCACAGGACCTGTGGATATCTTTGTTGACAACTATGTGCGGTAGGCCGCACAAGCCCGCCCAGCGGACCTCCAGTTATTTTGCCCTGATTCTTGGCAAGCAATAAATCTCAATAAAATCAAAGAACTTTAACGTCGGCCTCACAAGTCGCTTTCAGTTGTATCTAAACGTGTCAGACCGCGGTTTGTGTGAATAAGTCAAGTCTTGACATAAGTTTTTTGCTGAGATCAAGCCGACGCGAATACGCGCCGGTACTGCACGGCTTCCGCTATCTGGGATGCGTTTGGCGTATCGACGCCGGCCAGGTCCGCAATGGTCCGCGCCACTTTGAGCACCCGGTAATAGGCCCGCGCGGACCAGCCGAAGCGCTCGCCGGCTTCGCGCAAAAGGCTTTCGCCGGCGTTGTCGGGGCGACACACTTCATCGACCTCGCGTCCGTCCAGTTCGCGGTTGGTCTTGCCCTGGCGCTTGAGCTGGCGCTCGCGCGCCTGCTGCACGCGAGCGGCGATTACGCCGCTTGACTCGCCGCTATCGGCCGCGCGCGCCGAAAGCTCGGCCGGCGACAGCGCCGGTATCTCGATCTGGATATCGATACGGTCGAGAAGCGGGCCCGACAACTTGCGCATATAGCGCGCCGCAATCTCGGGCGTGCACCGGCAGCGGCCGTTCGGATCGCCGCGCCAGCCGCACGGACAGGGGTTCATGGCGGCGATCAGCTGGCATGCAGCGGGAAAATCGGCTTGCCAGGCGGCGCGCGAGATCGTGATGCGACCGGCTTCGAGCGGTTCACGCAGCGTCTCTAAAACATGACGGTCGAATTCCGGCAACTCATCTAGAAAGAGCACGCCCAGATGCGCGAGCGTGATTTCTCCGGGCCGCGGCGGATTGCGTCCGCCGACGAGCGCCGCGGCGCTCGACGAATGATGTGGCGCGCGGAACGGCCGTTGCCGCCATTGCGCAGGCGAGAAGCCGCTAAGGCTCGCCGAAAGCAGGGCCGCCGAGGTCAGCGCTTCGTCGTCGGTCATCGGCGGCAGCAGGCTGGGCAGGCGCGCCGCGAGCATCGACTTGCCTGCGCCGGGCGGTCCGACCATCAGCACATGATGACCGCCCGCCGCGGCGACTTCGAGCGCCCGGCGCGCACCGCGCTGGCCGATCACGTCGGCCATATCCGGCCCGGCGGCCGAGATCTGGTCGCTGACCGGAGGCGCCGCGACCGGCGACAGCCTGGCGTCGGCGTCCCCCGACAGATGCGCGCAAAGCGACGGCAGATCCGCCGCGCCGAATACGTCGACGCCCGGTACCAGCGCGGCTTCGGCCGCGCTCGCGGCAGGTAGATACAACTCAGGGTTGCGCTGCGAAAAGTCTGTGCGGTCTTCGCCGCTCGCTGACGACCCAGCCGCGCTGCGCGCGGTCCCGCAGGCCATCGCGAACGCGCCGCGCATCGGCCGGAGCGCACCGGTCAGCGACAACTCGCCGGCGAACTCGCGGTGTGCAAGCGATTCGACCGGAATCTGCCCGCTGGCGGCAAGAATGCCAAGCGCAATCGGCAGATCGAAGCGGCCGGATTCCTTCGGCAGATCGGCGGGAGCGAGATTGACGGTCTGGCGCGAAGCCGCCTTGAAATCGCTCTGGGTAACACTAGACTGCAACTAGGCGATGCGAGGAGCCGGTTATGCAGGGCGCACTGGGTAGACAGAACCTGATGCATTTTCGTACGACCGTGAGGTACTACGGGGTGACCGTCGAAAAAACCATTAGCTTCGATCTCGGCGCTGCTCGTGTCCGACGCGGATCCTGGATTTATGAAGCCTTGGAATACCACCGGTCAAGATCGCAGTTGGTGCCCGGCCAGAAACGAGACCTTGGTCACATCTTCAACGTCCTAGGTCAGGCGTGTACAAATCCGCATACTCGACGTTATCTCGTATTGCCAGTGGGAGAAGTTGGAAGACGAGACGCGCGAGATTTGTTCGCTGGTATAGAGAATCTCCTCGAGTCGTCGTTGTTTGCACACCTATCCGAGACAACAAAGAAAAAGTCCTCGAGCCTAATCCGAACGTTCCTTGCCGAGAAGCTGCCAGAAGATTTATTCGCAGAGCGAATTTCCAGATGTGCCAGTTACTTCCAAACGCGATTTCGAGGAACTGGCGCTCCTCGAAAAACGTTGAGCGAGTCACCTCATCGTGGCGCAGATCCGGAAAACCCCGTCGATTATCCCCTCGGGGCGATTCCCCACCAAACCATCGCCGAACTCAGGAATCGGGAAGTCGCACGCATGACCCAAGATATTAATAAACTCGTGGAAAGTGTGACGGAGGAAATGCAGTATTGGCATTTAATTAGACAAAAAATGAACAGTGCGACGTTGATTCCTACTTCGTCGCTAGAAATGGCAGCGATGCGTGCGTTTCTTCTAGGCAGCGCAACATTTGCTGAAATGTCTAGAATCCAGAGCTTTGATCCGTCTCACGTTGCCTCGTGCATTATTCAACTCGTCAACGATGTGAGATTACCCAGGCGGCAGATTGTACAAACGAAACTTAGATTTGGAAACGTCAATGATTCGTTTTTAACTTATTTCGAAATTGAGCGTGATCGTTTGTGCGGCCTGCGTACACGGTACCTTTTCTTCTTGCCACGCTGTGCCCTTAATCGGGAATTGATCGCAGCGTTTTACGCGTTACTCATACATACGCGATGGAACGCCGATTCGCTTCGGGAATTAAGGCGGAGTGGGGTGAGCAAATGCGGCGACATATATACGTTACAAAGCTTTAAATCACGCAGCGATCGATATACGCCGGAAATCGATATTATTCCGGACAATAAGGCTGCATACATGGCGATAGAGCTTCTGTTGTGGAATTTCGAAAAACTGAAAGAATTCAAACATCTCTTTCCCGAGGAAGACAGATTATGGTTTGGTTGGGACAATAAAAATGAACAGATTATAACGCGCCCAATTTCAGACACAAAAACGCAGAAACTTATTTTGCTGGAAAAAATTGGTATGGATTGGTTTAGCGATGAGCAGATCCGCACACACATGCTCACGCTGGACAATTTCAAGTTGGCGTCAGGAATCGAAATGGTCCAGCTTGAGGCGGATCACGCGGATGTGAACATGACAGTTCATTATATTTCACAAATTGCTACGATTTTACACAATCAGGCAATTAATTTGGAATTTCAAAGACGATTCGATGCTAGCGTCAAATTTTCTCTATCGAAAGAACGGTCATATTTTGTTGGAAAATTTGATCAAAAAAAAGTGGACAAAAACCTGCTTTTCCCGATTGGAGACGGAACTGGCTGTCGAAATCCATTCGAACCAGTCGAACCGAGTTGGCTTATCGGTGGTGTCTGTGACGCCAAAAATTGCCATGCGGACCGAGGATGCGCCAACAATCGTATTGTAATTGGAAGAGCAAGGGTGAGAGAGGTATGGACAACATCCAATTATTATGCGAGGAATTGGAAACGTCTACTGAACGAAAATGCCGAAGCATTTGAAAAATGGCATGGGCCAGCAATGTTATTTAATCTTTTGCTCAAAACTTATATAAAAAAGAGCCTTTATTGGTTCGTTATTTCTCCACTCGTAAAGGATTTGGAGGTGGACGATGCCGGCGACAAAACCTCAGCGGCGCACCAAGTCGATAGATGAATCAATTAGACTTTCCGATCTAAATACAGAATTGGCGAGTGGTGAACTCCGAATTTCGGACAATGGCATCATTTTGTTCGAGTATAAATTTGAAATGACGGGAGAGAAAAAACGTAAGGAATTTGATCTCAGCGAAGTTATTCTCCCACCGAATGAGTTGTTTAGCGAACCTATGCCGCTAAGCAAGCGTAAAGATCTTGTGATAACGCTACTGTTTGCAGTCGATGCGTACTTGCGCAGATCGAAGCGCACGCACACCAAGCTCGATAAAGTAACGCAGGTAATCAAAGTTATATGCTTATTCTACGAAGCACTATGGATTAGAAATATCATTGCGACAGGAAGTATGTCGCGTCAACAATTTTCGGAGATAGCCAGCGAATATTCGGTCGGCGGTTGGCCAAGCGTACTTCGGATTTCAGCTCGCGCTGCACGGGAGAAAATCGGGCTGAGTGAATTGGCAAAAAAAGGCGCAAAAGCCAGTGTACTGAGGCGCCTCGGAACAAATTACACATTTGCTGGCTCTTACCTCCGCTCCAAGCTAGCCGCCGAGGGTTCCCCGGAAACGGGCGGCAAGATCGACGGAAGCATCTCAACCGAAGAATCCGAGCGTCCTCCCGACACGGAACGGTATACGGCCAGATCGATACGTCACAACCTCGCTATTGCAAATCTTCTTTTCGATGCAAAACAAGGATTCGGATTGGTGTTTTTGCCTTTCCCTAATCCGCACGAATTAGCTAACTTGCTCGGCAGGCCGTGCGACAGAACAAAAAATGTCTTGGTCAAAAGCGCGGGTCGAATTCTTAAAACGACAATGCTTTACCTTTATGAAATATTTCCTTTGTTGCGTCGATTGCTTGAGGAAATGATAGTCGCAGCAGAGGCGGCTTCCGCGTGCGGACGAAGGCAGCTTGGAGAATATATGTATGACGCTTTCCGGAGTTCTTCTATTCGAAAAGATTTAAATGAACTTTTACCCTATTCAATTGAATTCTTGGATACGGAACGTTCCCCCAGCGGGGAAATCGCGCACACCGTGAGAAGTGTGATACTCAATGTGATTGCGTCATGTTTTATTCTGATTTCTATCATGAATGCTCGACGCAAGTGCGAAATATCAGATAGCGACGTCGGACTATATTCGGGTTGCCTTGTGACTGTAAATGCCGATCTTGGCCTTTACCAGGTTCCCTTTTACATTGCAAAGACCTTTTGCAAACGAATTCCATTTTATGTGAACGCAACCACCGTTGACGCTATCAACGCCTTGGAGGCTTTCCAGTACATGTACGCACGTTTTGAGAGATGTGCGATTCATGAAAAGACATCTACGACAAACGGGAAAACATCTCTTTTTACTTATCGTCGCCTTAATGCTAGATACGGCATTGGAATCGCGTCTCAATTTGAGTTTGCGGAATATAAGGACAGCGCAGGCGTCCTGGGCGTATGTCATGAGGCGCTTGGTGATGGTAATGATTGGAGTGCGTCGCATATCGGACGCCGGATGTATGGAATTGTCTTCTTCTATAGATATGAAAATTCCGACTTAATCGCATTAAAATATCAATACGGACAGATCGATCTTGAAACGACACGTGCATATGTGACCGATCCATTATCTAGGCATGATATGGAGTCGATCTATTTCACAAGTCCTACTGAAGCTGAAGAGCACAAGCGCGCACGAATGCAGGAAATTGCTGATCTGGACAGGGAATTAGGAATCGTCGGTGACGAGAAACTGGCCGAGGAGATCTATGCGATTTTGGAAGGTAAGAGCTTTTCCGGAGGCTATGCGTTCTATGTGAAAAAAGTATATGCAAAATTTGCTCGGACGGCGAGTTTCTCTGGAACTCGTGGGGTGGACGCTGTTATTAGCGCCATGAAGCGCAAAGGGCATTTCCCGCGACCATTCCCACATGGTGAGTGTATGTTGGGAACCGCGTTGAATCAGCGAGCAGCGCGGTGCTATTCAGGAAAATCAAAACGGGTCGAGAGAGAGAAAGCAAGCGTCAAAATTTGTAGCGGATGTATTTATCATTTATCGAAAGCCGCTTATATAGAAAATTTGAAGGCGGACCGGGTCTTTTTGGTGAACAAATTGTCGGCAGGGAAAGATTGCACGCTCGAAAATGTGCGAAATGTTCGTGAACTCGAGGAGCTTGACGAAGCAATCGTACTTCTCCGATCACGTCTCGGGGTTTGAATATGACAGCCACCAAAGCGCGAATCGGTCGCAAGCCAGCTATAGCGTTTACGTCTGAGCAATTGGCATATTCAAATTTAGAAATTAAAGCTGAAATCGTGACTGCTTTGCTCGTTTATGGGGCGACTAGTGAGTTGCATCATCAGCTGTTGCATGACAAGCTGCATAGTACGGATAAAGTTTTTGCACCGACAACACTCCGGCAATTCCTAAGATGGGACGACGCAAGTTCAGCCTGCGGCTTGATCGGTCAGAGCGTGGTTGAAATACGTCGTACAGGAAATGGAACGCTCGACAGATACGCGGACGATCATGTGAAAATCGTTGGCCTTATCGCTCTGAGGCGCAGTATGCAAAGCGTCGCACGTGAACGTATATCTTAGCTATATCATCTTATCGTCGATTTCTAGCAGCTACGAGTCACAGCGACGTAGAGCGTGTGTGCAGAAATCTGGGATGTTACGAATTCCAAGAGTCGACGGATGATCTAATTAAACGCTATAGGGATTCGGAGTTACTGCGGGTGTTGTGCAATGAGCGCTCCAACAGGGATGAGTTTGCGGCTAAGCGAACGGTCAATGAAAAGTTGGTTTACATTTACTTGTTTCTTCAATGGTGGCAATCTCAGGGTAAGTCAAAATTTATGGGTACATGCAACTGCCCCGTGACATCGTCTCTTCCGGCCGTCGAATTAGTCCAAGATGCGCCGCGAGGACGGCGACGGGGGAATCTATACGAGAAATATCCTCTTCTCTATCGTCGCGTTGGGCAAACCTCGAAGCGACCGAGAGGATATACGGCGACGACCATTGATAGAAAATTTCTAGAAAATTACTTCATAACTAATTTTACAGAATACGTCGCGATAAGAAACATTTTAATAATGAGAATTGCCGATGAGCTTGGTTGGCGCCGCACATCGATAAATTCGCTTCGTTGCGAGCAATTTTCGGATGATCGACTTAGAGCAATGACCGAGCGGGGGCTAGCATGCGTACCAGGAAATCAGAAATTTGGTTATCGTGACAGTTTCTATATGCCAGAATCGTTGGTGACGAAAGTCTGTGCCTTTATAAACGATACTCGCCGAAATCTTATTAGGGAAATGGGTTGGCGAATACCTGAAACATCCGGACCGATTTTTCTTTCTGCTCGCGACGGGAACGCGTTGTCAGATAAGGCGATTTCCAAGATTTTTGGGATGGGCTTTGCTGCATCTGGTGCTCCAAAGCGAGCGGGAATCAAGAGCTTCAGAAATAAGTTTACGAATGATCAGATTGGCAAGGAAACGATAGCGAGACGAGATCTAGGGTTGGATACGAGCTCAGCGTCGATTGCCGCTGCTGTATCGATGGATCTGGGGCATCGCAGCGTTGAATCGATCAAGGCATATGTGGACGCAAACGTAACAAAGCTCACAAGCCGCAAGCGTGCCCCGTAATAACGCAGTAGTTCGATTTAATGACATTTGAGCGCCACTGACACGGTGTCGTGAAACTATTCTCATCTCCACGTACACCCTGCGGCGGACAACGGCCTCACTGATCTACCGGCGCACGAAGAATTTGTGGGTGGTTCAACTACTGCTCGGGCCTACAAAGCTTGAAAGCACTGTCCGCTATCTCGGCATCGAGGTCGACGATGCACTCGAGATGGCTGAACAAACTGAGATCTAAGTGCGGCGGCCGGCGAGCGGTCGCTTCCCGGCCGAGGCTGTGTAAAAACGCGAGTGATCGCCTAGACTGAATCAACCCGTTGGCGCGAGAGGTGAAGATGGGGCGATTTGTCGAAGGTGCGGACCGCAATCAGGTAACGCTGCTGCCGGAATGTCTTGATGACTTCATCGCAGAAGACAATCCGATCAGAATTGTCGATGCATTCGTAGAAGAGCTCGAACTGGCTTCCCTAGGGTTTGAAGGGGCCACGCCAGCAACCACGGGTCGCCCGTCATACCACCCCACGGTGTTGCTCAAGATCTACATCTACGGCTATCTCAATCGTGTTCAGTCGAGCCGGCGTCTGGAGCGAGAGTGCCAACGCAATGTCGAACTGATGTGGTTGACCGGCCGCCTCGCGCCGGACTTCAAGACAATTGCCGAGTTCAGGCGAAGCAACGGAGAAGGCATCCGCAACGTGTGTCGGCGTTTCGTGATGATATGCCGTGACCTGAAGCTCTTTACGCAAGCTGTCGTTGCTATCGACAGCAGCAAGTTCAAGGCGGTTAACAGCCGCGACCAGAACTTCACACCCAACAAGATCGAGAGGCGGCAGGAACAGATCGAACAAAGCATTCAGCGCTACCTGGATGCGCTGGAAACAGCAGATCGCACTCAACCACCCGAAGTTGAAGCGAAGACCGATCGGCTACGGGAAAAGATCCAGACGCTGCGTGAACAGATGCGCGATCTGGATCGCGCAGCAACGCTCTTAAACAATCTGCCGGAAAAGCAGGTCTCGCTAACCGATCCCGACTCACGCTCGATGATCTCGCAAGCCAAAGGCACAGGCGTGGTTGGCTACAACGTTCAGGTGGCTGTCGATAGCCGACATCATCTCATCGTGACGCACGAAGTCACGAACATTGGCAGCGACCGGGCGCAGTTAAGCCCGATGGCGAAGGCTGCGCGTGATGCCATGGGCAAGAAGAAGATCAAGGCACTGGCAGATCGCGGCTACTTCAGCGCACCGGAAATCAAGGCTTGTGATGACGTGGGCATCGCAGCACTTGTGCCCAAAACGCAAACCTCGAGTGCAAAGGCTGACGGGCGGTTCGACCGGGCAGACTTCATCTATATAGCCAAAGATGACCAGTACTTGTGTCCAGCGGGTCAACGAGCCATCTATCGATTCAGCTCGGTTGAGCGTAGTAACCAGATGACCCTGCGCACCTACTGGAGCAGCGCGTGCCCTCGATGTCCGATGAAGAGTCAGTGTACGCCAGCTGATTACCGGCGTATCCGCCGCTGGGAGCACGAAGCCGTGCTAGAGGCGATGCAGTACCGGCTGGATCGCCAGCTCGACGCAATGACGATACGACGCCGTACGGTCGAGCACGTGTTCGGCACAATCAAGCACTGGATGGGTTCGACACACTTCCAGATGCGCGGACTTGGCCACGTCGCAACCGAAATGAGCCTGCATGTACTGACATACAACTTCAAGCGCATCATCAGGATTCTGGGATTCGCCAAAGCGATGCGCGCGATGAAGCTGGCAGGCGCGTGATCTCGCGCGCCGTTCCTGCTAACTCGGTCAGTAACGATTAGGCACGGCAAGCCGTCTGCATTCAGGCGGGCGCGCAAATGTGCTCTCGCGATGCTCTATCGACTAACCCGAGCGTTTTTACACAACCTCGGCCATGAACAGACAATCGATTGGGAATACCGGATGACAGAAGAACCTCGTAGAACGGTCACTGAAACCACCGCGTACATAGCTTCGCCGGACAACGGCCGGACGTGACCAACGCCCCACGAGCCGACATTTCGCTGGGTCGCAACTTCGACACTCGGCTGTCGGCTTCGCGCCGGTTACCGGTCGCTCGCGCACAGCTCTTCACACCGCGCTGGCGCGTCAAGCCTCTCCCCTACGAAGCGGTCCAGTTCTAGAGGGTGCCAGCACGAGGCTTCAAATTCGGTCTGAGAAATAACGGTAGCCGAGCCACGCCGTCAGTGCGATGGACGCCACCCAAATGAGGGCAATGGCGAGGGCAGCCATACGGCTTACCGGGCGTTGCACTGCTAATGATGCGGCCGCGCGGTGCTCAGCCAGAATCGATGTGGGGATCAATTTCACGACCGCCCAGATGCCTAACGGCACGAGAATCACGTCGTCCAGATATCCAAGCACCGGAATGAAGTCTGGTATGAGATCGATGGGTGAAAGGGCATATCCTGCAACGCAGAGTGCGAGCGCCTTCGCGTACCAGGGCACGCGAGGGTCCCGGGCCGCGAGATAGAGCGCGTGCGCATCACGCTTGATCGAGCGTGCCCAGTCTTTGAGCTTGTCGAGCATCTTGCTCCTTCGCATCTGTTCGCCTGAGCTACCGGCGACAAGTACAAGTATTTCCTTGGGAGTAATCGGCCATGACGTGACCTTCCTCGGATGCGGCGTTCAGACATTCACATGACAGTTCCACAACCGCAAGCGGTCAAACGTGCCGGACGATATCACTCACTAGAGCGTCCGCCGTTCCTCCCCTCCGGACCCATTCCGTCACCCACTCTCGGACGGCCCCCATCCCGCTCATCGTTCGGGTCGATGCCCTTCGTCAGTAGCGCATCCATCTTTTCAATCTGGAGATGCGCACCTTCGATCGAGTCAGTCGGAAACGTCCCACAGCTATAGCGCCGCTCCTTACCAGCCCACTTCCCCTCTGTGTGCGGAGAGACATAAGAAATAGACATCCGCGCAGTTGTTCGCCCGTCCGTCAGGACTCGCCGCTCAAACTCGAGACCGAACTTGTCGAGAAGGCGAGTATCTTTCTGTTCGGCTAACCAATTGTAAATATCCGAGTTGGAATAGATAGTCGTTCCGCGTTTTCGCTCTGCCATAAATCAAGATCTCCTCGTTACACAAAAAGCTCCCGATTGATAGCAAGTCATCAGGAATCCCCTCCACCCTTTTCGCAGTTGGGTGGAGAGGAATTATCCTATCGATTTACAGATTTGCAACTTAAGTGCAACTCTATCGTGCGCGCATCTTCTATGCATACCGCATCCATTGCTGCATGAAAACTCATCCCGTGAATGGCTGCTTCACCCGAAACGCGTCACCGGGGTCACAAGACGGTGATCGGCAGCAAAGGGGCGCCAAATGAAGATCGCGGTGTCCGGAAGTGGTCTATCAACTATGACCGGAGTCGAAATCATCCATTTATCCAGTATCGGCCAAACCAATCCTGACGACTCTGCGCCTCGGCTTAGGTGTATGAGAGCTTTAAAGCGCGTCGCGAAGCCTTCCAGGTGCGCCCAGCTTCTACGGCGAGTTTCTCGAGGCCTGCAGCGTGTCGAGGATATCGGGCAAGTAGCCACACGATGACCTCGCTGTTAGCTGTCCATGTGCGAGCGACAGTGCCGCCGAGTGTGAGGTAAGAGAGATTGTCGTTATGGTTTGGTGCGAGAATACTTGCGCGTGCATAGAGCGTGCGCAGTGACCGCTCAATGCCTGACAGAGCGACAGCACGAGCTTCGTGAGCCCGATAAACTCTCGCTCCAGCAACTCGCAAACTTTTTTGGCGTCGCAGCCAATAGCGCTCGTGCGAATTCCGCGGTGTAGTTGTTTCCAGCCAGCATCTCGTGCGCAACTTCAATCTTCAATCTGCCGGCCCGGCGACATTGAACGTATGGCGGCAATCGCCATTGCCGGCATTTCGTGACCTGAGAGAAGCGTGGCAGCCTCGAAAGACAGGACAGTCAATTGGTTATCGACGCTTTTGTCCTCGCGGAGATTCGCAACAGCATGCGCCTCATTACCGACCATACCCGATGTATGCTCCGCGAGCAGACGTGGCATCGTTGTGATGCCCTGTTCCGCGAGCACACGGACAAACTCTTCGTCTGACAGCAATGCACGTAACAGGTCGACAAACTCCTTATGTCTCACCGCCGTCGCGTTCATTTTCTTGACGTGTTTGCGCATTCGACACCGTTCAGCTATCAGAACCGCGTAGTGTCCGTCAGCAGAGTGGTCCGGCGGCGCATTCTTCGCGGCGGTCCGCCTGTGCGCTCGTGCCGCCGGAGGCATATCCTTTGGGCGTGACCGCTTTAAGGCGACAGTGCGGCCCATCACTGCACCTGTACAGCAGATGCAAGGCTGCCAACATCGATGATTGGAACCGTGTCGGAGAGTGCGAGCAGCATCCTCAGGTCGCGATACCGGAAGTGTTCAAAAAATGACTTTCCGTTTCTGTATATGACCGTGTAGACACCAGGTTTAAGGCTTCCGCGAGGAAAGATATGGAAGTCGATCAGTTCTTTTCCCGAGCGCTCGATGCGACCATAAACAAGGAAGTCGATTGCAAAGCGGTCAGGCCAGCGCGCGACCCAGTAGGGCAGTTTGCCGTGTATCAGCCATGTGCTCCTCGCGACAAGCTGCACCCTGAGCGTCTTGTCAATGCACAGGGTCCCCGTGTGCTTCGCATATTCGGCATGATGTCCCCGGCGACGAATCTCCTCGAGCAGCAAATCCGCCAGCAGATGTTCTGTCTTGTGCTCTACGTTCCGGTTCTCTGACCGCTCCGGATCCAGATTCGGCGGGTAGCCGATCTCCTTGTATGCGTCGTACAGGCTCCCGAACTCGTGCATGACCTGTTCGACGGACGGAGCACTGCGATAGTGATGCAGGAGTTTCTGATTAAGGCGTCCTTGCTTCGCCACGACCATTTGCAGCCCTTCGATGATGTCTTCACGTGTCGGCCGCGCGTGCCAGTTCCGCA
The DNA here is from genome assembly GCF_019428685.1 of Paraburkholderia edwinii. Lineage (NCBI taxonomy): Bacteria > Pseudomonadati > Pseudomonadota > Betaproteobacteria > Burkholderiales > Burkholderiaceae > Paraburkholderia > Paraburkholderia edwinii. The sequence goes on along the minus strand of NZ_CP080095.1, from coordinate 4,849,515 downwards.
TTTTTTTTGGGGCCTTCTCGAACACGCCTTTGTCAACGAGCGGTAAATACGCGCCTGGTATGCGTATCCAGTCCGAGCTTGGTAAGCGCTTCCAGCCCGAATCGAGCTTCGATGATGTCCTGCTATAAACATTGGTGCCGATGTATGTCTCGTTGCGGAGGATGTCGAGGATGACCTGTCCACACCAGGGACGGCCACCGCGATTGACGATTCCGAAATCATTCAGGCGCGGGGCAATGGATGCTCCGCTTACATCCTTCCGCGTGTACCACTCGAAGATTTTTCGGACTAACGCGGCCTCATGCGCAGGTCCGGGCGTCAGGACAATACGATCAGTCTGGACGCTCTTGTACTCATGAAGCGCAAGTGTTTGTTTTACACCGTCCTTGTTAACCAGTAACCGTTGCATACCATACGGAGCCGGTCCGCCACCGTGAAATCCGCGCTGAACGTTCACGCAGATACCCAGAAATACCTTGCGTGACATATCACGACTGAGCTCGCCGGCCATCGCCCTTTTGAGTGTCTTCATGATGCATGCGACCGGACTTCCATCGTTCTCGAACGGCTCCGCGACATAGACCACTTTTACGCCGGCACGTCGGCATGTGTATTCATAAAAAGCACTCTCATCGACGTCCTGAAAACGTCCCCATCGGGACACATCGAAGACCAGCAGGACGGAGAATCTGCGCGCCGGGTTAATGACGTCGACGAGCAGCTTTGTGAGTGCCGGGCGATCTTTGAGCGTGAGGCCACTGATGCCCACGTCTTCATAAGTCTCGACGATGCGGAGGTGATTTCCGGAGGCATACTCCGCTATCACGTCGCGCTGGAAAGTTAGCGAGTATTCCTGCATGTCTGTTGACATTCGAAGATACTGGGCAGCGCGAACAGGAGGGGACGGCTTGTGTGTGCGATTAACGCTGGCGGAGGAAGCCATGTCTGGCCGGAACGTCGGTCCCGTTGATAGCAGGTCAATTACCTAGTAATACTTCGCGGCGTCATAATGTCAAGATTGTGGGCATTCCAATGGCGAACAAGCCAGATGTCTACCGCATCGCCGGCGTCACTCTTGTTTGGGGTGCCGCAAGACCTTTACTACAATTCTGTTGTGATTCCCTCCAGTTTTCCATCGTGTTCGCGAACCGACCACTGAACCTTGACCTGCCCGCGTGCACGGAACTGCTCACGTTTCTTGTCGTCTCGCATTTGCTCGCAAGGTCAATGACCGGAGAATGGCTGTCGCCAGAGCACGTCGTCGAATCAACTCACATGTGGCTTAGTGCGAACGGCGCCAATACGGACTGGCTGCAGAGGGTCATGCTTTCCAGCCGCGCACTCGATGTTGCAAAGCAGGTTGCACGAGCCTCGCCATCGATGGCTGATATCAAATCTGTGTCTTCGATGCTGTGCGAGAACTTGCGGCTGGACTTCCGTTCACCTGCGGCCAGGTCTCTGTACGGCGTCTGCCTGAATTACCTTGCGGGCAGGATGTCGTTCACCTGGCTTTAAATGAGCCACATCTCCGTGCGCCTGTGGCTGCGCCATTGCCAGTTACCACCGGCCCCAGTAGCCGAAGCGGAACGACACTGACGGCCCACCAGCCCGGCCATCCAATGCGCGAAAAAAGCCCCGCACGTACAGGTCGTGCGGGGTATGGACAAGTGCCCGATCGCTTCATGTACCGGGCAGATTCACTCTAGATCATGGCTGCTCGACGGCAAAGGTTTAGCAACCGAGTCGTGCGGCGATGTCTAGGATCCTGGCGCCAAGTGCCATGCGACGTTGGACACCAATCCTGCGTTTAATTGTCCCGTTATGGATTTGCCATAGCGGCAGTGAGGTGCCACTGAGTCGCATGGCGGCGGAGCGAATCAGAAACGGCCGCATTCGGCCGATAGTGTTGAAAAACTCGCTTTGTCTCGCCGCACGCGCGACGCTCAAAAAATCGACCTCTCAGATCGACGTATAAGCCCTTCGTGAGCGCCGGCCAAGGGTAAGAAGACCCCTGAAAACATCGCATAAGGCATCGCTAGCGAGTTTTTCAACACTATCGGCCATGAAGAGACGTTCGGCGTTTCCTCGCGAACATCCGCATCTGTAGGAACATCGGACGTTCGGTGATTATGTGGCAGGGACTGTTCGCGCCATCTGGGATGCATGCTTCAGCCGATTTGCATGCGATGGTACGCCTAGCGAGGTTCCGTAGACCATGCCTCATGCGCCATCCTGATCAGCATCCCGGCAGCAGCGGAAAGCGGAACTGACATGCTGTGAATCGCCAGCGTATTGAACCAGATCGCTTCATCAAGATGTAAGAATCTGGCTCCTGGCCAGTCAAAGGCTTCGAGCGACAGTGGATCCACGAGTCCAATTCCCGCTCCGTTTACCACCAGTGAAGCGACAGTCAACGTATACGCCGCTTCGATAGCGATGTTGAGTGCTTTGCCCTGAGCTGCCAATAGTGCATCGATCTGGCGACGCGAAGTATCCGTAGACGATAGCGCGACAAAAGGATATTCCGCGGCGTCCATGACCGACACGCTTGATCGCCGCGCCAACGGATGACGGACGGGTACAGCAAGCACCGCGCGCCGTCGGGCGACAGACCGCGCAACGAGCCCATGCGTGTCGATGTGCTCGGCGGCGAAGCCCACATCGCAGCGCCCACTCGCCACACGCTCCCGAACCTCCGTTGAAGAATGGATCTCGTAACGAACGGATAGCTCGGGCAACTGGCGTTTCAACTGCACGACCAACTGGGGCAGCGGACCATATCCCATCGCGGGAAGACTTGCGACCGTCAGCAGTCCGCTGCGACCTTCACGCAGACTCCGCGCGCGCTCCCTTATTTGATCAAGACCCGAGAACATACGCTCCACGTCGATGAGCAACGCTTTCGCTTCCGGAGTCGGGCGCAGGCGTGCTCCGTCTCTTTCAAAGAGTCTCATTTGGAGACTTGCTTCGAGTTGGCCGATTAGTCGGCTAACCGCAGATTGGGATGTATGCATCGTCTCCGAGGCACGCATTGTCGTTCCCGTGAGCATGACAGCCCTGAAAGCTGCAATCTGTCGTTGATTCATGCCTGATGAATGTCTATACGGTTTTTGAATAGATGCAAATCAAGTCTGCATTAGCAAGAGAATAGCGACTATTGCACTATCCGGTTCATGACATGATGCTTGGTCGAGCATCATTCGAACAAGGGACGATACTTCGATTTTTCGGCGATCCCTTTTCGGCGCGCCTATGTGGACGCGCAAGGTCAATGGCACGTTCCTCGTGTACCTCTGGAAGATCACCGGAAGCTTTCGCTGGTTTCCCATCTGGGGCGTCAATTTCAGCTAGATATGCCGCAAACACAGGATTTACTCTCGAATTTCGCATTTGCGATTGAGCGCTTTGTTAATCTGAAAGGAGCACAACATTGCCACCCGACCGTACTCCGGGACAACACACAGGAACTGGCGTCGATCATCTATCGTCAATGGTCAACGAGGCATGGAAGAGCGGTGTCCTGTTAGCGATTCTGGCTTCGTTCACGTTCAGTATCATGAACGCGCTTGTGAAAGAAGCGAGCGCCACTCTTCCTGCTTCGGAAATTGGATTCTTCCGAGGCGTGATCGGCTCGGTCCTCGTCTATTTGCTGATGTTGCGCGAGAAGGTTTCATTCTCAAACCAGGACGTACCTATGCTCCTGATTCGGGGGCTGCTAGGCGCGCTATATCTCGTCTGTTATTTCTTTTCAATCGCGCATATCCCACTCGCTGACGCGAGCATTCTCGCACACATGTCTCCGGTGTTCATTATTCTGATCTCGGCCGTTTTTCTCAGGGAGCGTGTCGCAACACCCATCTGGCTTCTGCTGGGCGTCGTCATCATCGGGGCGGCTCTCATAGTTAGGCCATTCTCATACTCCACTTACTCCATGTACGCGGCGATTGGCCTGCTGGGTGCCTTCTTCGCGGGCGGAGCGCATGTCGCCATTCGTCAGCTAAGCGCGAGACATCACGCGTACGAAATTGTCTTCTACTTTTTGTCGATTGCCGCACTCGTGTCAATCCCATTAATGTGGACGGATTTCGTCTGGCCGACGAGCGAGCGCGAATGGATTTGCCTCATTACACTTGGCGTCGTGTCACTGCTGGGTCAATTGTTTCTGACGAAGGCGTTTACGCACGAAAGTGCTGCGATCGTTGCCGTTACCCGATATATCGGCATTGTTTTTAATGTGGCTTGGGGCTGGCTATTCTGGAGCGAATCGATAGGCACACTGACAATCGCGGGTGGGTGCCTGATCGTGGCGGCCTGTATCCTTCTCTCGCGCCTCAAAGGGGCCTAGGCGAAATTTCCGAAATGATCGTGTCCGCTTTTCGCTAGCGGACACTGAGCATAGTCCGGCAAATGACTGACAAGGGTCGAGCAGCGATCGTCTCATCCGACAGACAGCGGCCATGAAGCGACTTTCGCTTCACTCCTGAGGCAGTCTGCTTCAGCGATACGGGTCCATCGAGCCTATGCGCCGTCAGATACAACATCAATGACTGCGCACATCAAAATCCAGGTTTGAAGTTGCGACGATATGTCGAATTGCTCATCGATAGCCAATGCGATGTCGATTGCCTCGTTGAGCGTGCGCCGGCGTTGCAGCGCGATGAAAGCCGCATGCGCTGCGTCCGTCTGATCGACAACGAGGCAGCGCCATTCGGGACGCACAACGAGAGCTTGTGATGGCGCATCGATGCTTTGCGGAAGGGTTCCTCCGGGCTGGTGTCCGCGCCAGATCGCGGAGATCGCATAGCGCGAGCTGATGGCGCGGCACGCCGGATGAATAATGAGCTGGCATGCGAGCAGCGTTTCGGCATTGAACTGCTGCCATTGGCTCGCGCTGAGTGCGGCTGGCTCGGACGCGTGCGAGGCAGTGTGAACGGCCCACTCGAGTCGCGCGATATCGGCGAAATACGCATAGCGCGGATCCCGTTCCCGGTTGTCGATAAACGCGGCAAGCTGGGCTCCGTACTGGTTCAGGTCCCCGCTGTGCGATGAACATGTCTCTGCGTAAGCGCGCGCCAATGTCGAAAAATAGTGTTCGCCGACAAGTGCCAGTAAGACCGGGTATGCATTTTTCAGCGCAGCATGCCAATGCGCGTATGCGTTGCCGCGATAGATGTCGAGCCGGCGTGCTGCAACTTGCGGTTCCGTCGACAGCAGTTCGAGAAGCGCGGACTCTTTGCGTGGATCGCGGATGGCGTCAGCAAACGCCTGCTCAATGACGTCGAGCCGTGCCTTCATCGTGCAGCCCCGGCGTTCGAAGTGGTCACGCCGCAGGCGCGGGCCTTGTCCGCCTCATCGAGCAGGACGGCAAGTGGTGGGATGTCGTTGTCCCATTCGATCAGCGTGGGGCGTTGACCGAAACGCCGGATCGCGTACTTGTAAAGCGCCCAGACTTCAGGTGTCACGCGCGAACCGTGGTCGTCGATAACGGCGAAATCCGTCACGCTATGTCCCGCAAGATGAATCTCGCACACGACCTGCGGTGCAAGCTCGTTCATCGCGCGGATCGCATCCTCTCCATGATTGCGCTGATTGACGTAAAGGTTGTTGATATCGAGCAGCACGCCGCATCCCGTGCGATTCGCGAGCTCGGCGAGAAACGCGGCTTCGCTGTACTGGTCCTCCTTGAAGCGGATGTACGTCGAAACGTTCTCGAGAAGGATCGGGCGTGCGAGCGCGTGCTGGAGCGCGTCGACGCGATTGCACAGGTGGTCGAGCGCCTCGCCGGTAAGCGGCAAGGGGAGCAGATCATTGATGTAACCGGATGTCGATGCATTCCACGACAGATGTTCGGACACGATAGCCGGGACGATGCGGTCGACGAGGCGTCGGAGTTTGCCGGCATGCACAGTGTCCAGCGGCGTTAATGAACCTGGCCCGAGACCTACGCCGTGAAGGCTGACGGGCAGATCGCGCCGCACTTTCTCCAGCACGTGAAGGTCGTATCCACCATCGCCGAAATAATTTTCGCTATGGACTTCCACCCAATCGACGGGAGGAATGGTTTCAAGGAAATCCGCATAGTGCGCGTGCCTCAGTCCGATGCCCACGCCGGATAATTCCGCGAGCGACACGTGCTCAGTCATCGCCTGGCCATTGAGGTTGCGTCGAGTGACGTGGGGAATCAGGTGCCCACTGTTCCGCCCAGTTTCTTGCAGGTCCCTTCGGGCACATTCTTGAAGTCGCCCTTGTCGTAGTCGACCTTTGACTCGCCCGCGCAACCATGCACGCCGGTCTTGCTGGCGCAGTCATTCTGTCCCGCCTTGGCGATGCCATAGCACTGCACCTTCTTTTCGGCGTGCGCGGTTTGGTGCGCTACGAACGTGAGGCCTGCCAGGGCTGCGGCGATGACCGCCTGACGTGCAATCTCCTGTTTCATGATTCGATCTCCAGTCCGTCCGACAGGCATGCCAAAGGCGGAAAATGTGCGACTGAATGATAGAGGCGCCGCCTGTCATTTAATATAGCCTCAATTCGGGGCCGCATCTGCCGCACACTTCATGCATTGGATGTGGCAATCCGGCAAGCCCGAAAGTACCGCCTCCTACTTTATGTCGAAGCCATAGTCGCCGTGCGTGCGGTGGCCATCGGATGCAACCGCCGCCCAATGTACGGTGTAGTGCCCCATTGGCAATGGCGGCAAAGCGACCTCTATCGCATCGTGATCTTTCGCATCAACAGCGGCTTTTGCAGTGTTGACCTGTTTGCCGCTTGCATCGGTGACGGTCACGGTGGAAAAGGCGGGTTCCAGTGGCCCGTCAAAGACGATCCTCACCTCGTTGGCCGACGTTACGGTGGCGCCTGCTGCGGGAACCTGCGTACGGGGAAAGACGTGCGCGCAAACCGCGCTGGCCGACGCCGGTCCGAGCACGAATGCCAGCACGACGCAGGCCCGGATACGATGAGATGAGTTCATGCAGTGCTCCTTTACCAGTTGAATAAAGGCTTGCCGATCGTCGTCGGCGCGATGTCGTCGAAGAAGAGATGCGCCTGTACCAGAACACCAACGTGCGAGCCGCTCGCGCGATTGATCGGAATCTGCGCTTCGATGCCGAACTGACCATAGCGGTTAATCCAGATGAAGCCGGGGTTGACGGTACCCGTGGTCTGCCCCTGGCTTCGCGAAAGTGGAATCTCGACTAGCGGAATCAGGTCCGAAAACGGCTGGGGCAAGCCAAGCGAATGCACGTGCTGCTCCAGATAGGGCAGGCTGTACTGAACGGTAAAGCCGTAGTTGAACGCGTTAGGCTGCCCGGCTCCCGTCGTGAGTGCCGGCCCCGCCTCCGCCGTAATAGCAACCGGGCGCAGCCACAAAAGCGAATCCGGCAGGTCGCCCATGCCCTTGCCGGCGTAGATCGTCGGCGAGATGGTCGAGAAGCTGTCCGCAATTGCGCGGCTTCCCGTGCCGCCAAGTTCCGCATTGACGCCGATCGAAGTCATGAATTCGTGCGCTTCGTTCACGTAGAGCAGATACTTCAAGCCTACCTCGAAGTTGTCGAAGCCGTGCGCGGTCGGGTTGTTCTGCATCACGTATGTGCCGCCTACCGATAGCGCGAGCCGTGACGTAATCAGCTTGTCGTACTCGAAATCGAACGTGTTGATGCTCTGGTCGCCGTTGTCGCCCGGCACGCGGATGTGCCCGAACTGAAGATTGGCTTCGTCGCCGACACCGGGATCGTCGATGGACATGGTTGCGGGAAAGACGCGGTCGCCCGCGATCGCGTGGGCGTCCGCTTGCAACGGCAGCACGGCCGGGATAATGCCGAGCGCGACAGCTACGATCGTGAGCGACGCGCGTGGTGCCTGGCTTCGCATTGAACGGGGAATACACGACTCCTCCTTATTCCAGAGCATCGTCGCACTCTTGAAAGATGTCCATGCATGCGGGGCCTATTGTGGCACTCGGCGGACGCGCGCAAACCGAAAAATGGAAAGCGAATACTTAACCCGGTACAAACCGGTGCTAAACTTCGCTCGCTGACGCAGCTACGCATCCATCCCTTATGACTCTTCACGCCCGTCGACGCCTGAGCGCATGGCTTGGCATGCTTGCCATGTGCCTTGTCGTGTTCGTGCCGGTCGTGAGTCAGCTGGTGGCGTCGGCTCATGTCGCGGAACCGGTTGCGGTGCTCTGTTCTGCCACGCAAGTGGATGGCGGCAGTCATCATGCGGGCGATCTGCTTTCCGCGTGCGGCTACTGCGATCTGCTCGCCACGCATGCGGCGCCGCCACCTATCCCACCGACCATCGTCCCGGTTCTTCTGCTGCCGGTTGTGGCCGCAACCGTCGCGCTCTCTACACGCTTCACGCCGCTCGGCGCGTTTCCATCCGGGCGTCCACGCGACCCTCCCGCCTTTTCCTGATCGTCGTTCGCCGCACGCCGCACCGGCTTGCGCCTTTTGAAGGCGCGCATAGCTGTTTCCAGCGGCGTGTTCACCAACACGCACAGGAAATAACAACATGCTGTACTTCGCTTTGCGAAGCCTTAGCCGCGGCATTCGGCCGCGCAGGCGCCATGTCGCCTTCGGACTTCTGCCGCTGACGCTGGCCGCTCCAGCACTTGCGGACACAGCCGGTGCGCCTGCGGGCGCGTCGTCTACTGCTCAGACCAGCACCGGTTCCACCGCCAACGAATTGCCGGCCGTCACCGTGACGGCAAGCAGTGCCGGCAGCTATCGCCGGGTCGTCGATCCAAATCTGCCGGCATCGACCGAAACGGTCACGCGCGAGCAGTTCGAGAACTGGAATGTGGTCAACACCGAAGATGTACTCAAGTACCTGCCGAACCTCGCAGTGCGCAAGCGCTTTATCGGTGATCTGAACTCGATCATTGCGGTGCGCGGTACGAGCAACGTGCAAAGCGCGCGTGGCCTTGTCTACGCGGATGGGCTGCTCTTATCGAATCTGCTCGGCAACAGCTACTCTTTTCCCCCTCGCTGGTCGATGGTGTTTCCGGACGAAATCCAGCAGGTCGACGTGATCTACGGTCCGTACTCCGTGCTCTATCCCGGCAACTCGCTGGGCGCGACAGTGCTGATCACGACACGCATGCCGACGAAGTTCGAAGCGAGCGCGGACGTCAAGGCCTTCACACAACACTTCGATCTGTTCGGCGTGAATCGCAACTTCAACGGCACCGAGTCCAGCGCGACCGTCGGCGACCGGATCGGCAAGTTCTCGTTCTTCGTCGGCGCGAATCACCTCGAGAACACCGGTCAGCCGCTGCAGTTCGCGACACTCGCGCAATCCAGCACGCCTGCGAAGCCGGGCGACACACCGGTCACGGGCGCCTATTTCTACAACAACCAGACCAACGCGCCGACCGCGGTGCTCGGCGTCAATGGGGAAGGGATCGAGCGCACGATTCAGGACCAGCTGAAAGTGAAGATGCAGTACGACTTCACGCCAACCGTGCAAGCGGGTTTCACGCTCGGGTACTGGCATCAAACGTACAACAGCGAGACGTCGACTTTCCTGCGCGACGCGAACGGCAACCCGGTGTACAGCGGCAAGGTCGCGATCAATGGCTTCGAGTACAACATTCCGGCCGCAGCGCTGGCGCCGAGCCTTGGCAATAGCGAGAACTGGCTGTATGGCGCGTGGTTGAAGACTCATAACGCGTCAGGCTGGAACGGCGAGGCCATTGCGTCGTACTACGACGTGTCGAATAGCGTCGCGCGCACCGCCAACGCGGGCGGTCCCGGTAACGGACCGGGTGTGGTCACGTTCGGTGACGGCACCGGCTGGAAAACGCTCGACCTGAAAGCGACGTACACGCCCGCATCGCCGCAAGCGGGCCTGCTGAACCATGCGTTGACGTTCGGCTATCACTACGACAACTACTTCCTCGACAACGAAACCTACAACACGGCGGCCTGGCGCGACGGCGCGTCCGGCAGTTTCGCCAACGCGTTCAGGGGGCGCACGCAAACGCAGGCCGCGTATGCGCAGGACGCGTGGCGTTTTCTGCCGCGCTGGAAATTCGTCTATGGCGTGCGCTACGAAGACTGGCGCGCGTACGACGGTTTTCAGGCGCTGGGTGCCGCAACCTTGCCTTACCCCGAAGCGGACCAGCATCATTTTTCGCCGAAAGCGTCGCTGTCTTTCGATGCGACCGACGATCTGACGCTGCGCGCATCGATCGCGCGCGCGTATCGCTTCCCGACGGTCGGCGAGCTGTTCCAGGGGCAAATCAACGGTTCGTCGATCATCAACAACAACCCGAATCTGCAGCCAGAGGACGACCTGTCGAAAGAGCTGACCGCGGAATGGGCACACTGGAACGGCCTGTTCCGGCTCTCGCTGTTTCAGGACGACGTAAAGAACACGATCTTTAGCCAGACCGATACGACCGTGATTCCAAACGTGACGAGCTTCCAGAACATCGGCAAGGTGCGTTCGCGCGGCGTCGAAGTCAGCTACCAGGGGCAGGACGTGTTTCTGCGCGGTTTCGATCTGATCGCGAATGCCGCATACACGCAGTCGAAGATCATCGCCAATGCGCAGAATCCCGCTACGGTGGGCAAATACTTCTACCGTATTCCGCTGTGGCGCGCGAACGTCGCCGGCACTTACCGTTTCGATGCACGTTCGGCGCTGACGCTTGCAGTGCGCTATTCCGGCAGGCAGTACAACACGCTCACGAATACCGACACGAATCCCGATGTGTTCGGCGGCACCAGCACGTATGTGGTCGCGGATGCGAAGTTCACATTCCGGCCGACGAAGCAGAGCGAAATCGGCGTAGGCATCGATAACCTCTTCGATGAGCGCTACTACGTCTATCACCCCTATCCGGGCCGTACGTTCTACGTCGAAGGCCGGCTTCATCTTTAAAGGAGGAGGATGTCATGTCCACTACCGTAACCCGACCACCGAACCCGCGCACGACGCCGGCTGCCGCCACGGCAGCGGGCCGCGGTTATCGAACGCTGTGGCGCTGGCATTTCTATGCCGGCTTGTTCGTGATGCCGTTTCTTGTCGTGCTCGCGCTGACCGGTACGCTGTATTGCTTCCAGCCGCAGATCGAGCCGCTGCTGTATCCGCATCGGCTCGTCGTCGAGCCGCGCGAAACGCCGCGTCTTGCCGAAGACATGTTGCTCGCAAATGCACGCCGTGCACTGCCGGCAGGCTCGGTCGCGACGACCGCACGCATCTCCTCTCGCACGGACCGCAGTGCGGAGTTCGTCTTCCGCCTGCCCGATGGCGACAAACAGAGCGTGTATGTGAATCCGTACGACGGCACCGTGCTCGGCACGCTGAGCGTCGATCGCCGCTTCATGCAGCTCGACCGGATGATTCACCGAAAGCTGTTGCTTGGAAAACCGGGTGAACTGCTGATGGAACTGGTCGCCTGCTGGACGCTCGTGATGATCGGCACAGGCGTCGCGCTCTGGTGGCCCCGGGCAGGGGCGTCGCTACGTGGCGCGCTCGTGCCGCATTTTGTGCTGCGCGGCCGGCCGTTCTGGAAGAGCATACATGCCGCGCTCGGAATCTGGCTTGCCGTGGGCGCGCTCGCGTTCGTCGTCACGGGCTTGCCGTGGACCGGGTCATGGGGCAAGCAGTTCAAGGCGCTGGCGACAAGCGCAAAGCTCGGCTCGCCACAGGGCGCGTGGGGCGGTTCGCCGTTGCGTTCGACGATACCGGGCGCGAAAGCGCAGCCAATGTCCGCGTCGCATGCGTCACGCGACTCGGACATGGATTCGATGCCGGGCATGACGATGGACGATCTGCCGCTGCCGCAGGTTCCATGGGCTGCCGGTGCGACTCGCGTGCCGCAGTCGCAGCAGGTGGGTCCCACGTCATTGACCCTCGACCAGATCGTTTCGCAGGTGGGTGCGCTCGGCCTCTCCGATGGCTACGACGTCGCGTTACCCGCTTCCGCAAGCGGGGTGTACTCGGTGTCGTATTTTCCGGCTGACCCGAAGCTCGAGCGCACGCTGTACATCGATCAGTACAGCGGCGCAATACTAAAAGACATTCGCTACGGCGATTACGGCGCGGTGGCAAAGGCAGTGTCTTACGGTACGTCGCTGCATATGGGCCGCTACTTCGGCCTTGCGAACCAGCTCGTTTGTACGGCGATTTCGCTTGGACTGGCAACGCTCGCCGCGACGGGCTGCGTGATGTGGTGGAAGCGCCGGCCGGCAGGCACGCTCGGCGCCCCCGCGCGCGAGCGTGCTGGTGTGCCGATGCGAGGCTGGAAGGTCGGCCTCGTTGTGCTTGGCCTTGTGTTTCCGCTGATGGGAGCGACGCTGGTCGCGGTCTGGCTGATGGACCGCATGTTGTTCGGCCGCGAATCGCGGCCGGTCGCAGCGTGACGCCATAAGGCATTTTCGTGCATAGGAGAACGACATGACGGCCACACGAGCATTCTTTCTGGTTGCGGCATCGTTCGCATGGGCGGGAAGTGCTACCGCCGCCCCGGCAACGATGATGGTGTCCGACTGCTGGATCCGGCTATTGCCCGGCGATCTGCCATCGGGCGGTTATTTCAGCGTCATGAACATGGGCCATAAGCCGGTCGACCTGCTTCGCGTGCAGACCGACGCGTACGGCAGCGCGATGCTGCACCAGACGGTCAGCAACGGCAGTATGTCGAAGATGGACATGGTGGATAAAGTCAGTGTGCCTGCCGATGGCACGCTTGCATTCAAGCCAGGTGGATATCACGTGATGCTGGAGCAGCCGAAACGGCCGCTCAAGGTCGGCGACAGGATTCCCTTCATATTCGTCTTCAGCGACGGCGAGCATCTGCAAGCCGAATGTGAAACGAAAAGTCCGGCCACGATGGGTCACTGAGACGGCATCCGCACGAAACCCGGCGTGCATGCCGTAAGGTATCGCGCACAAACGCATTTGTTATTCGTCCAGGCGTTTTCCGCGCGATAATCGGCGGCACGATGGTTGCCGCAAGGCATTAATAGGGAATATGGTGAGGCGATTGTCAAGGCCATAGCTGTGCCCGCAACTGTGAGCGCGGAGCCCGGCGCGATGAAGACACTGGGAAACCGGGAAGGCGGCGCCGGACGATGATGCGTGAGCCAGGAGACCTGCCACTGCCCGGGACGTCGACACCCCCGGTCCTGGCCGCCCGTGTCGGGTGGCTCAAACCCTGGCATGCGAGGACATTCATGCAACGGCAATACCTTTCCCGTCTCTTCGATGATGGCGCACACGCACTGCGCGGTAAGGTCATCGGGATTTTTTCGCTGCTTATCGCAGGAAACATCGGCATCTGGATCTGGGCGCTAACGGCGCTGCATGGGCGGCCCGGCCTTATCGGTACCGCAGTGCTTGCCTATACGTTCGGTTTGCGTCATGCAGTCGACGCCGACCATATCGCCGCGATCGACAACACCACGCGCAAGCTGATGCAGGGTGGCAAGCGACCCGTCGCAGTGGGTTTCTTCTTTTCGTTGGGCCACTCGACGATCGTCATTGCACTGTCGGTCGCGGTGGCGTTTGCGGCGGTCACATTGAAATCGCGCTTTGAAGACATGAAGGCAATCGGCGGTGTGATCAGCACATCCGTCTCAGCCGGCTTTCTGCTGGTGCTGGCTGTGGTCAACGTGTTGATCCTCGTGTCGGTCGTGAAAACGTTCCGGCGCGTGCAGCGCGGCGAGCGGCTGGTCGAAGAAGACCTGGACATGCTGCTCAACAAGCGCGGCTTCCTCTCGCGCGTGTTTCGTCCGCTGTTCCGGCTGGTCACGCGTAGCTGGCATATGTATCCGATCGGCTTCCTGTTTGGACTGGGCTTCGATACGGCGACAGAAGTTGCGCTGTTCGGCATCTCTGCCGCGCAGGCTGCCGACGGCATGTCGCTTGCGACCATCCTGGTCTTTCCGGCACTGTTCACCGCCGGCATGTGCCTGATCGATACGGCGGATGGCGTGCTGATGCTCGGCGCGTATGGTTGGGCCTTCATGAAGCCGGTGCGCAAGCTCTACTACAACATCACGATCACCTTCGTTTCAGTGGTAGTCGCCGTGCTGATTGGTGGCATTGAAGCGCTGGCGTTGATCGCAGACAAGCTCGATCTGAAGGGGGGCTCGTGGGACCTGATTGGCGCCGCGTCGGAGAACTTCGGTTTGCTCGGCTACGCGGTGATCGGCGTCTTCGTCGCGAGCTGGCTGATTTCTGTGCTGTTCTACAGGTTCAAACGCTACGACGATTTGCCGGTCAATCTCGGCTGACAGAGTCTCACCACATGGACTTGGCAGATGACCGCTTCACGTCTGGAAGCAGTCATCTGCAGGGTGGACTCGAAGGTCTGCTCAGGGTCGGGAGCGGAAGCTCGGTGTCCGGCAGTGCACGTTCGATTTGGAGCGCGGAGCAGTCGTGGAGGCCCGGACGTCACCATCGAGAGGGTGAGATCAAGTTGCTGATTGAGCGTTCGCTATCGGCCCGCGGCGGGCGTTAGCAAAGGCGTCGACGAGCAAACCACGACTCTCCTTGCGCCTCGCGTGAGAGCCACGTAGAGGTGTTGTGCAGTCATGCGCTCGGGCTCAAGAATGACCGCGACGTCAGCCTCCAGACCTTTCAGAAGAAGCGTGCTTCCAACGGCGCGCCGACCCAGCGGCCGACCCCGATGACGGTTTCGCTCGCGAGCCTGAATTGCCGCGCCAATGAACCCACCTTCGCCGCCGGCGGCTCTAAGCGCTGAGATGCAGCAGTGCAGCACTTCGGGTCGGTAAACGCGCGCACCGCGTTGGTCCGCGAGGGACTGGAGCAGGTCAATTGAAGTCGCGTGGCTGGGAGCAGCCATAAACGTTACTGCTGCGACTTCTGCTGGCGTTGCGGGCGTGCGGGCTCGGCCGCCTCGTATCGTTTCGACTCGCGTGAGCAAGTTTGCAGCACCCACCCCGGTCATCAGTGATGTTGCGAACTCGGCAATTTGTCGCAGCGCGTTGGGACTTGCCAAATCGAACTGGCGGGCGAAGTTCACTAGGTCTCTTAGGTCGACAGCCTCGACGGAAGTGGCGCCCGGCGTCTGCATGGTGAGTTGATGGCGACCATTGACATTGATGGAGTCGCCTATGACGAGAACGCGGCCGTCTCGGTTTGGTGCTTCTGTCCGCGCGGCCACCAGTCGCTGCTGCAGTTCCGCACCGCGGGTTAGCTGAACCCACTGAACTGCCTCTGGCGCTCCACGCAAATCCACAGGTTGGCCAACCTGCAATGATGCCCGGGCTTGAAGTAGCCAAGCACCCAGCGCGTCCATGCCTACGAGTTGCCATCGCCAAGGAGTCTGCAATGCGCCAATTGGCGGGAACGCAGCCTGAGCCTCACGCTCCCAGTGGACCAGTGGATCGCGGAAGCCGAATATCGCCTGCATCGGGTCACCAAGAATACATGTGGGGAGCGTCTGCGCGATGGAACAGACGATCGCGTGCTGCGCGGTGTTGCAGTCCTGATACTCGTCGACCAGCAAGCGCGAATATGTCGAGGTTATTGGGTCATTGATGTGACCGGCCTGCAGGATCCCTTGCACGGCACCTCGGATGGCAGGGTAGTCGGCGTTCGGGTTGGCCAGTTCGAGAACGCGAGCGTCTAGGCCCGTGCGGAGCGGAAACTTGCCCGCAAGCCTCATCGCGAAACCATCGATGGTCAACACCCTGTACGCTGAGTTCGGGACGCCGCCACGCTGGAGCCTAGCGCGTAGCGCAGCGACTCCTGCATTAGTGTGCGTCAACACCAAGACCGGCTTGCTGTCGGTGTGCTGACTCAGCGCGTCGGCGATGAGCTGGGTCTTGCCGCATCCGGCTGGAGCGGTAACTGAGCCTAGGCGCGCCTGAAAGATATCGAGTTCAGGCGGCGGCACTCGTCCACCCCCAAAGCAGGTTCGTAATTTGGACGAAGCCCGGCTCTGCATTCGCTATGTTAGGGCCGACGACGTCCTTGGCGACTTCCTGGAAACCGCTCACTGACTTGAACCAGCCGTTCTTGTTGTTGCGAGCGGCAAGTCCGAGCAATGCTCGGCTCGCAGGTGTGTAGCCGCCATTCAGTCGTTCGGCCTCTATAGCATCCAAGGTAACTTGCCCGTTCGACTTCGACTTGATGTGCTCGGCCATGAGCTCGCGGCCGACCATCTCATCCGCCTTATTCAGCAGGGCGTGCACTGCGGCATCGCTTGAATGGCGAAATAGCTCATCCTCGAGTGCCAAGCCAGGTCGCCACGTGAGGAGCTGGCCACCAGCCGCAACGAATCTCTCGACGAGTCCGACGGTTGAAACAGGCTTGTCTGCGTCGACGAAGACGAGGACGCGATATCCCAACTTGAGGAAGGCCTCCCCTCGTGTGAAGCATTGGTCGGGGCTTCCTCCGCCTGCGTCCACGTATGACCCTCCGTGGGCCAGGAATGAGGTTGCGCCGCAGTGGACCCACCACTGGTCCATCCCGCGAGCGAATCCGACCTCGCTGGCGCCTTCGCAGACGATGACGGACTTGGACAAGAAGGCCTCGGCCGCCTTGCGCAACGTGCCCTGGATGCCGTCGTCCGTACCGGCACATGTGGCCGTGTGGATACCCAAGCGCTGGCGCACGACGAAAAGCTGGTTGCCGGCGAGCTCCCTGAGCGTCACTGGTGAATGGGTTGTCATAAAGACCTGCAGTGGCTGGGTCGCGTCCTTCGCTCCGACTGAGTCGAGCAGGCGCATGAGCCGGTGCGGCTCAAGTCCGTACTCGACTTCATCTACCAGGGCGACCGTGGCGGCTGCGGCTGCGGCCCTTTGCAACCCCGCGACAAGGAGCCGCCCCGACCCGGTGCCCAGCGACCGCAGAGGGATGCCGGTCTCGCTGTGGAGCGCGATAGCACCCTCGCCAATCGACACCGAGTGAGCATCAAGTAGCGCCTGTGCGCTCGCACCGACGGCCACGCCTAGGCCAGCAGCTGTTTGGGTGACTACTTGCAAGGTCTGGGCGAGTTGCGGGCCAGCTTGCGCGCCGAAGGTTGCGCGAGCGGCTCGTGTCGCGCCAGCGAGTTCCGAGCCAAGGTTCGCGCGCTCGTCCGTGAGCCGATTCAACACTGAACCCCTAGCCCAGGAAAGGTTCGTGTTTGCGTAGGTGCCGATTCGAGCTGGTGCTAAGAGGCTGCGGTCCTTCCAGGCCAGAGACCGTTCCAGTTGCTGGTGGACGGTTCGATCGGAATAGAGTGTCCAGCTCGGCTCAAGGTCGCTTTCGACCTCAAGCTTCAGCGTCAGAACCGTTTCTAGACCTGCGCGCGGCTCGTCTTCAAGCACTCCAGTGCCGAGATCGAATCCGCGAAGGAACTCTCCGTAGGTGTCGATGTTCTTCAGCGCGTCTGGTAGTGCGCCGAGCGTGATCGTAATCGCGATGGTCCGAGTGACGTCCAGGCCGAAGAAGTCTGTGTCTCCGAAAGGTGCGCTCCTCCGCGCTCCGAGGCATAGGTCGATGGCATCGAGGATGGTCGACTTGCCGCTGTCACCGGGGCCGATAAGGCAATTCACGCCGTTAGATGGTGTCCAATCGAGCGTCTGTATCGAGCGGAAATTGCGAATTTCAAGGCGACGAACGCGCGTCATGTTTCCTCTTAGTTGGTCGGGTAAATATCCCAACACGACGTGAAGCTGCCACAAGAATGCAGGGGTACTCGTTAGGCATACCCCAACGTCAGGTCTCTCAGACAAACGAGCCACCGGAGTTTGGATGCTGACGGACCGCATGTAGCCTCAAACTGTCGCTCAGATTCTATCTTTCAACGACTCAGACCGGCGCACGTCGCAATTGGTTGGATACCCACTGAGTTACTTCACAATCCTCTTCGAGCACGCGGGTCGTTGGGGTTCCGGCCGCTTCGAATCAACTCCATGCCCTGGCCGAATACCTGGATAGCTTCCCGCTCATCGTCGGTCAGATTTTGCTTCGTCGCAAGCGCGCCGATTCGCGTCGCGAACGCTTCGAGATCAGTGGGTGCGCGCAAGTACGGTTCGAATTCGTGCGGATCCATCGAGACGATCCGATCGACTACCCGGTTACCTGCGGTTTGCGATGTGCCAATTCGCCGGGCGTCGACGAGGAGACGCAAAATCGCGTTGTCATTCTCCAGTACGGTTTGGAACCAGTCTTGTACTGTTGTATCACCCGCCCACGTGTGCCAGACATGCAGCAAGAAATGAACGTGCGGCAGATCGCATAAAGTACCAGCCCGTGCAGCGTCATGCAGACGCTGAACAACGATTGACTTCATTTCGTCGACCCTCCCAGCGGCGAACTGCCGGAAGACCGAGTCGCGCTCTTCGGCATCGGGCTCGTGCATGCGTGCGATGCTCCACGCAACATGACAAGCAACAACAATCGCATCTCCATTCCGTATTTCTTCCAGAACGATCGCAGCACGATCGGCGTCAGGAATTACCTTGGCGAGGTGATGCACCAACCAATACACTTGAATTTCAGGGCGGATGCTGAAAAAGTGTTTCAGCGCATTTCTTGGGTCCGCAACGAACTGATCTCCGACGCGGAAGAACGCATCAAGACAGGCCTTGGCAAAGCGTGCGGGCAGATCATCGCGCTCCGTCAATGCGTCGATCAGATCGTTTGCCTTCCCGGTTCCCGCCGGACGGCGTTGATTGTTCGCGGCCTCCCACGCTGCCGCCAGCGCGTCAACGTCGTCGCCCAAACCAATGAAATCCCGAAGCTCGCGTTCACCCAGTTCGTGCGGCGACAGCGAGAATCGAAAGTACCTGTCGAACTTGTCCGAAATGCAAACGCGCGCCTCGACAGTCCAATGTCGCAGTGAACTGTTTCCGTGATGAACGTTGCCCCAAACCGCTTGCGTGCGCGGGAAGAGTCGAAGGATCAGGGCTTTGACATGTTCCTGATATTTCTCTTCGAGCAAGCCCAGCCAGCCCTCATGAAAAGTTCGCTCATCGGCTCGCTCGCCGCGATCGGGTGCGACTCCCGTGAACCTGTCTTTGTTGTCTCGGATGACCGCATACGCGTCTGGCGCAAACACACGCAAGCATTCGAGAGCAATGAAGTCGACCGGATTCACTTCATCGCGAATTCCGGGGAACGTAACGAGAAGTGCGTTAATGGCGCGAACTACGTCGCGGGGGGTCTCGATGAACGGTGCGACTCCATCGTGAAACACGTTTGCCCAATGAGTGTGATCGATGCCAATCGCTCCGTCGTCGAGGCCGCTAAAGAGAACGTTCAAGTCAGACACGAATTTGTCCAAGACGAGTTGATGCGAGACGGCTGGCAATGCGAACTGCGCTTGAACGATTTTTTCGAGGTATGCGTTTCCGTCAGCTATTCCCAGTGCGACCCGTAACGACTCAGAGACTACGCGCCGATCAAAGGCAAGAACATAGACAACATTGGGAAAATCCGCGATTGCCTTAATCACTTTGAAGACTTCGCGCACCTCTTCCGGCGTGAGTCGGTCGATGTCGTCGATAAAAACAACGAAACGCTGGCCACTGTCTCGCAGCGCTTTCGAAATTTCGTCTTTGAGCTTTGGCACATCCTTCGCCTTCCGCTTGAACTTTTTCAGGAAGAACGAGATGGACTCTTTCATCATTGGGACCGGGAAGCCCGCGCCTGCGGCCATGCTCACCGAAACGGCAGATCCAATGGCATCTGCGTATTCGGCAAGAGCATCGGCGACGCTCATCAAAATCTTGTTTTCGCTGGGAAAGCGAGCCCGCAACTGAGCTAGGAACTGCATGGCGAGCTGTTCGCGGTCTGCAAACCACCAGGGATTGAAATCCACCACTACTGGAGTGCCGCGATCCGCGGTCGATGACGCATTGTCCTCCGGTGATAGGTAATGTCGAACGAAGTTGAGTAAGCTCGTCTTGCCCGCACCCCACGGACCGTCAATTGCCATGACGAGGCCTTGGGGGCTAGGTGTCGCGCGTGTTGCTTCAGCGATTGCACCTGCGAATGGCGCGTATCCAAATGCATCGAGCGATGGATGCACTTGCGGTAAGTCACTGCCCAGCGGCGTCTTGAGCGTTGGCGATATGCGAGCCGCATTCTGGTTTTTCGCTGCCAATTCGATCCCCGGTGAGTTTGTCGTTCTGTGTCTTGAGGTAATCCTACCTTGCTTAGCGAGAAACTTTTGGCTGTTGCTTTCCACCGCCGCTGAATGCAACATTTCGAGGCTAGAATGCGGACGCGTGGAGCTAAAGCCCGATGCCCAGGCCAAGTGCTACGTCGTTCTAACTCGCGCACGGTTCTGCGCGGTAATAACGATTCGGATCAAAGTCAAAAATTTCAGCGATGGCGGTGTGGGCGCGGTGATGCGCGCGATACTGTATCCCAGGGCGTGCGTGTCCGAGACACGATAGCTGGCGAGCTTCGTGCAATGCACGCAGATGCCCACACGGCAATCAAGCATTGGCGCAATTCAAACTGAGCGGGGTAATGATCATGGGTGGCGTCGGCATCGAGTTGCGGATGGACATTCTTCGTAGGGCGGCCGATCAGCAAATTCTCAAACCGTTGCAAACTCACGGATGGGCCGCTTCTGTCACAGCTGCTGACACTGGTGGCGAATACCTGGTCATAAGTGCGACAAAGTCAGGCGTGACTCGCAAGCTCGCCTTAATGTATACATCTGCTACGGATAATCGTTACTACAAGCGACTAGACGAGATTGTGGATCAAATATTCGTCAACGGGGCTTTGTACATGGTCGATAGCTTCGCATTCGGGATATCGACGCCCGTTTCACCGATCGATGATTTTTTCCCTGTACTTGTCGATTGGAACAAACAGGTGGCACCGGAAGTCGTAGCGCCAACGGGCTCACGGAAGGTCCACGGCATTCGACACATAACGGCCGAACGACCGGTCGATGAGGTATGGGCACATTTGACGCAGCTTGGGAGCGTGAAGTTGGCGGGTAGGCTGGTGGCACGGCGCGCCGTACAAGAATCCGCCGACCTGTCATCAGAACAACTACAAGCAAAATCAGCGGGTGTCGCATACGCGATTCGAAATGCCGCGGATTACTTTCGTGGAGCCGCGAACGAGAGTTTGAATCGTCGTATCCTCAGCATCTACTACGGTTCGCTCGCGCTAGCGTTCGCGGAGATGTTGGCCTCGCCGAAGGGTGCTGCAGACCTAGATGAAGTAGAGGGCATGACAAAGCACGGGCACGGCCTGTTTACCGTTCCGTCTGCAACGGATGACCTCGGAGCGCTACATATCGGTGTGCTAGCGACGGGCTTTTTCCCGCGTTGGGTGGCATTCCTCGGCTATGGGACCGACAAGTACCCGAGGGCAAAACCAAAGACGCCCAGTGACCTTGAGAACATTACTGCCAACTGCGTCACGACGCTCGGCGAATTGCTCTCGACGCTACCGGAACTCGAGTCGCTCTTTCTTGATGTATACGATCTCGAACCCTCATGGGTCGCACCTGTGTTCGACATGGAATCGAACCACTTGGGCCAAGCGGGTGTGGTTGGCAGCAGTTACGTGCGGTTCGTTGACAAATCGGCTCGCCTCTCTGAGGACAGGCTGCGTATGACAAACTGGCCGATTGCGGAACTCGCTCGGGCGCAAGATGACGTCGGACAGAGGCATGTTTTTCGTGCGAGAGTTGACCACTCCGGGTTCGACTTTTGGTACGAGGTGCTTCCGATTCATCACAGTCCATTCACGCAAACCGGAACGCTGATTCTCCCGGTCTTGGCTGGAATTCACGAGTATCGCGCAATCTGTTTGGTCATCCTCTACGCGCTATCCATTCTTGTCCGTTACATGCCCAGTGCTTGGAGGCGCGTCGAAGGTGGCGACTGGGATCAACATTCGGCGTTAATCGTGCGAATGCTCGAAGTGTTTGAGCGAATGTTGCCGCAAGAGTTTCTCGAAAGCATTACCGACGATCACGTGCACGCCAGCCTTCCAGGAGGATTTTTTTGACGACGTGTGGTGGGCTAGCCGCCATTGCACACTTTCAGGATGGTTGGATGTGAAACGGCACTTGTCTTGGTGAGTCGCGAATCTTTAACAGCCAGCCACTCGGACAACCAACGACGCGTTCGGAGAGTGAGATTGAAACTACATTTCCATCCGGCACGCGGAGAAACCCGTCATGATCTTCTCTACGTCGGAGAATTGAACATAGGCCTCGGGGTCGTCAAACACTCCGGCGGTCGGTTTGATCATCAACAGGTTCCACTGAGTTGCGGAGGTGCGACGGCTTGGAGCAGCTTCTGGATGTCTTGCTTCGGGTACACACAAGGCATCTGCTCATGGACGTTTTCTATGAGAATGCCTCCCGCGCCAGGACGGAAGGACGCTTTCGGAGGGCGAAGAGGATGAGTGCGTCGTGCTGGAATTCCGCCCCATCAACGGCCAGCAGATGCTCGTCGCTTGCCTTTGGTCGCGATGGACGGCACCGGGCGAACCTGACTTGCTGTCCTTTGCCGCCATCACTGACGAGCCGCGGCCTGAGGTGGCCGCGGCTGGTCACGACCGCTGCATCATCCCTATCAAGGAACAGTACATGGACACGTGGTTAAATCCCGACCCGACTAATCTGGCGGCGCTGTACGCGATTCTTGATGACAGGGACCGGCCGTACTACGAACACAGGCTTCCTGCTAAATCGAGGCGAACCAAGAGTGCCGGCAGCGGCGGTTCGTTGGATCAAGGGAAGGCGCAGGCCCTGGGAACCCGGGCTCCGCGGACCGAGCGTGCTGACGCGCCCTTAGTCTGGGAAAGAGCCGACCTGCGCTGTTGCGCTCGCACCTACGTGACAGACAACCCCGCTATGTTGCCTACTTGTGCTTGGGGCGGCTGCGTCGGGATGCCGTTGCGGCATCGGCTTGTGCTTTCTCGCGCACGCTCGCCAGTTGCTGTTCGACTTCGCTGACCAGATCACTCGCGCTGCAGTTGAGCGCTTTGGCCAAGGTCAGCAGCATCGTCAAGGTCGGCTGGTACTGTCCGAGTTCGAGCTTGCTGACGTAGACGCGCTGGATCTCAGCTTCGAACGCCAACTGTTCTTGTGTGAGGCGCGCCTCGAGCCGCCGCCTACGCAGTACGAGTCCGAAGGCTTCCGCTGCTTCCAAATCTGCTCCCGTGAAATGGGAGCACTGTCAGTTTGGCGCTGTACTTTGTCTTCATAGTGAACTATGAATTAAACTTGTTGCTGATCATCAGAGTTAAAAATCGGACGATTACCCGCTTCCGGATTTTTTGCGAGGTGTTGTGATGCTGCTGACTGACGCGACGTGGGCGGAATTTCATCCGGTCAGGAGGGCGTTGGTGCAGCCCTACAGCGCCTGGCGATGCGTCGGATGGGTGAACGAAACCACCAATTTTTGGGTGATTCCGACCGGCGACCTTGAGGAGCGTGAAGGGTTGCCTGACGGGTGGTTCGTCAGCGGCGGCGAGGCGCTGCTGAACATGGCTGGACAGCTGGATGCATGCAAACTGGCCGTCTACGCGATCGAGATGGGTCGCCGTGGTGCCGGGCAACTGGTTGAAGTTACGGCCCTGTGGAGCGAATTGGCCAATCCGGGGATAGCCGTTGCGTTCTGGTATGGAATCCCCGGCGGCAAGGTCCGGGCGTGCAATCGGACCCGAGCGGAAACTGACGTTCACGCTGGACTGGTTCAGGAGATCGCGTTCGGAGGGTGTGCGAAGACGACGGCTGCGCTGTAAGGACGGCTCCAAAAGACTGTGACCGTGCGGTCGTACGGCCGGAATCATCGATGCAAAGTTGTGTCATTGTCTGGAAGCCGGTGGGTCGTGGACGCAGCATCCACGACCGTCCATGTTGCCGTGTGACTTGCCTCCCGGTTGTGTTGCAGGTAGCGTGATCCGTCCGGATGGCGAAGTCCAACTTGACGAAGGGCGCTTATGATGGCGTTGCCACCGGCCGAAACAGGCGGGCAGTTCCGGGCGCGACTTACGGCGGCGCGCCGGGCGACGTTATCTTAGGGAGGTTGTGATGTTCAATTGGTTGTTGCGTTTCGCGGCGTCCCAAAGGAACATCGACGTGCTTGTGAAGTGGCTATGCGGCGGCATCTGCATACTTGGCATTGCCGTTTCGCTCCTGATTCTTGGTCACATCCTGTTTCCGAACTGGCGCTGATCTGGACTAGACAGCGACGACGCTAATGCCGGAATGGCATAGTGGCGCGCCACTATTCATGGCCTGATTGCTGTCATCCATATAACCGTTCCACTTCCCATCCGTTGCGCTGACCTGCCGATAATTCGGTTCGTTGCTTAGCATTGGTTAGCAGTGGCGCAGTGTACAAAGGCGACGCCTCCCTGTTGGCAGCATGCTTCAAGGAACGAGTGGGTAAGTGAGTCGCCCAACGGAGGAGAGCGGGCATATTGACGTAGAGACAGCGCCCAAACTATATCCATGCGCCTTCGGATAAAGCGGTGGTTGTAGCAGACGCTGGACGATTGAAAGCGTCGGCGTCTTGAGCGCAATTTCAGACTCCTCCGTCCGACGATGACATGAGTCGTATCGTCGCGGTGAGATCGGGAAACCGGTGTTGCTCTATCGATTTCCTGCGATATCCCCATGAGGTCACGCTGTTTACACTGGGTGATTGCTAACATGAGCAAGCATCGAACCGTTAAGAGGTTTCTCGTTAGTCGTCCTTTACAGCGTGGGATCCGCGCGATCCGAGATTGGCTCGGTAGCTGGCGATACGACGGTTCCGCCGCGAGAGAGCTGGTAGCGCGCACGCGACCAGCGAAGAAGCCTGATGGCCCGCTAAACAGAGCCCGAATTACACTCGTGCCCGTTGATCCGGCAATTCTCAGCGAATCGCGGCGTATGGCGATATTGGCGCGGTTTGGTATAGATCCGGACAAAAGCGGTGATCATCGAGGTCATTCGGAATGAGTGAGTGACACGACAAGTCTGACCCGGTAATGTCACGTCATCAAGCGTGTCGCGTAGCGCGGGCAAGCAGCCTAGGGATGATGCATCACTTGCCCATTGCAACATAGATAGCTGCGCCGTTGGTGCATGCCGTCGATCCGACCAGCTTGACCATTTCCGCGTTTCCGGTTTCACGAATCCCGTCGCCCTGTACAAACGCCCGGAAGATCGGCGCAACGTGGTTGGTTGGCACTGTATATTTATACATATCAGCTGTCGGGATATCGATGATTCTGCCCCCTTTCAAGCCACCGAAATACGAAGAGCTACGTTCGTGGTGGCTCCGATATGAAAGCGATGACGTGCGGCGCCTTATTCTTGAAGTGCAGGCCCAACGCTATGCGCTTCCCGAGATACGCACGCTGGTCGAGCAATGCCGCATCGCGGCCGAGAACAAGCAGCCGCTCGATCAACGGGTAAAGCAGATCAACAAGCTACTTCGTGAGATCGACGCGCAAATCCACCGGGCCGACAAGATCTACCGACCGACCCCGACACCGCATCCAAACGCGCCGCGTTCTCGCGCGTAGGTGCCGGGGCGGGAGTTCGACATCACGAGGTGCCGTGCGGGCTGCATGCGTCAAGTACCGGCCGGCCGCTCAAGAGAGGCGGTCCCGGCGCTACGTGATTTTAGCTTCGAGAATGGTTGCGCCATCGCTGCCTAACCAATGTACAGCGTTGCATGAAGTATCAAGTATTAAGCTATCGCACAATATTTGTAACGGTAGTGGCCGTCGTTGCACATTATGAAATAATGTGCAAGGCCAACGTCAAAACCACTACTCAGTTCACTTCTTTGGGATACCGGTTGGCGACATAGAATACGGCGGACGGGAAAGTCGAGTCCGCAGTTCTGCAGCGCCGCCCGCACCCGTTCGCGGCTTTCGCGCACTTCGAGATCGGGCAGACCCACGATGGAGAAAGCAGGTAGACCGTTGGCGAGGTGAACCTCGACGGTAACTTCGGGCGCGCGGCCAGCAGCCGGCGCGCGGCTCTTGACCACGGCAAGCGACATGTTTACTCCCGTCGGAACGCGCGGGCGTTGCCGCGCACTCCCATTAATGCGCTGATGACGTCACGGCTCGCTTGCCGGTGATGTGCAGCTCTGGAGGGTGTTCAGTCAGGACGATTGGGTGACCGGCAGCTTCTGCTCGAGTTCGGCGACGCGCCGCTCCAGTTCTTCGAGCCGCGCGCGTGTGCGCACCAGCACCTGGGTTTGCGTATCGAATTCCTCGCGCGTGACGAGATCGAGCTTCGAAAATCCTTGGGCCAGCATCGCCCTCACGTTGCGTTCGACATCCTTGGCCGGTGAGTTTTTGAAGAGGTCGCTCATGCGCGCCTGCAGGTCATTGAAGATGTCGTTCGGTTGTCTCATTGCGTTCCCCTTGTGCACAAAATTTGTGCAAGCGTCGTTACCTCAGTGCTTCGCGAGCGCCGATGTTCGTTGATGGTGCATCCCGCTCCGGCAGCGCACGCCGCATGTGCGGGCTTGGTGCACATTCGTTGCGCACAGCCGTGCTGCATGCGTGCGGACACTCTAACAACGATCAACGCGCCGCGCCACCGTGCGCCGCCAACGCTGGCCGTTCGGACGAGTAAACCCGCCAATTGCCGCCAGAGCCTTGCGCGGCATGAACTTTACCCTTTTTGCGATGCAGCATGGCATGGAAGCTGCTGTTGTTGGCCCGCGCTTCAGTCGGGACGCCGATCGATGCGCGGGCCCCGCGGCTTCATGGAGTGGCCGCCGACAGGCGAAAGGCACTAGAAAGCAGCACGCAACGGGTTGAGTCACTACAGCGAGGATTTCATGAAACTGATTACCGCAATCATCAAGCCGTTCAAGCTCGATGAGGCGCGCGAAGCCCTGTCGGCGATCGGCGTCTCCGGCATCACGGTGACGGAAGTCAAAGGCTTCGGACGTCAGAAGGGACACACGGAGTTGTATCGGGGCGCGGAGTACGTAGTCGACTTCCTGCCCAAGGTGAAGATCGAGGCGGCCGTGTCGGACGACATCGTCGACCAGGCCATCGAAGCGCTCGAACGCGCGGCGCGCACCGGCAAGATCGGCGACGGCAAGATTTTTGTGACGCCAATCGAACAAGTAATTCGGATCCGTACCGGGGAGACCGGCGCGGATGCCCTGTAGAAGAACAGTGACAAGAGGAAACCGGAAATGCGCAAACTTTTGATGTCCCTGCTGATGGTCGGCTCGCTGCTCGCAGCCGGCATCGGCAACGCCGTCGCGGATGACGCGTCGGCACCGGCCGCTGCATCGGCCCCCGACACGACCGCGACGACCGCGAGCGCGCCCGCTGCGGATGCGTCCGCCGCGCCGGCCGCCAGCGCCCCCGCGGACGCTTCCGCGGCTGCGGCGCCTGCCGCACCGACCGCACCGTTCTCGGTCGATTCGTCGAAGATCAGCTCCGGCGACACCGCGTGGATGCTGACCTCCACCGCGCTCGTGCTGTTCATGACGATTCCGGGCCTCGCGCTCTTCTACGGCGGCATGGTCCGCAAGAAGAACGTGCTCGCGACCGTCATGCAGAGCTTCGCGATCACCTGTCTCGTGACGGTGATCTGGACCGTGATCGGCTACAGCCTCGCGTTCACGCCGGGCAACTCGTTTATCGGCGGCTTCTCGCGCGTGTTCCTGTCGGGCATGAACTACATCAAGACCGACAAGGCGACCACGCTGACCGTGAGCCACCTCGCGACGACGATTCCCGAATCGGTCTACTTCTGCTTCCAGCTGACCTTCGCGATCATCACGCCGGCGCTCATTACCGGTGCGTTCGCGGACCGCATGAAGTTCTCGTCGATGCTGGTTTTCATGACGCTGTGGTCGATCCTCGTCTATTCGCCGATCGCGCACATGGTGTGGGAACCGACGGGCTGGCTGGCGAGCGCGGGCATCCTCGACTTCGCGGGCGGTACGGTCGTGCACATCAATGCGGGTATCGCGGCGCTGGTCTGCGCACTCGTGCTCGGCAAGCGCACCGGCTACGGCAAGGACGTGATGGCGCCGCACAACCTCGTGCTGACGATGATCGGCGGCTCGATGCTGTGGGTCGGCTGGTTCGGCTTCAATGCGGGTTCGGCGGTAGCCGCGGATGGCCGTGCGGGCTTCGCGATGCTGACGACGCAGATCGCCACCGCAATGGCGGCAATGGGCTGGATGTTCGCCGAATGGATCGCGAAGGGTAAGCCGTCGGTGCTCGGCATCGTGTCGGGCGCGGTTGCCGGTCTGGTCGCGATTACGCCGGCATCGGGCTTCGTCGGCGTGGCCGGCGCGCTGATCATCGGTCTCATCGCAGGCGTGGTCTGCTTCTGGTCGGCGACGTGGCTCAAGCACAAGCTCGGCTACGACGATTCGCTCGACGCGTTCGGCGTGCATTGCGTCGGCGGTATTGTCGGCGCAATCCTGACCGGCGTGTTCGCGGTCAAGGACATCAGCGGTCTCGATGCGAGCGTGTGGCTGCAGGTCAAGGGCGTGCTCACGACCGTCGTCTATTCGGGCGTGGTCAGCTTTGTCCTGCTGAAGGTGATCGATATGGTGATGGGCCTGCGCGTGACCGAAGAGGAAGAGCGCGAAGGTCTCGACGTGATCCTGCACGGCGAACACGTCGAATAACAGGAACAGACCAGAGAACAGAAAAGGGAACGAACTCAATCCGGATTTGACCAGAACCACCTGACCGGTTGGTAAGTGCAGCAACGTAAGTGCACAATTTGGCCCGCCCTTTCGGCGGGCTTTTTTCTTCTGGCACTATCTCGTAAACAGTGGATTTTCCTCGTGTTTTTGACTGCCGGAAGAATGGCTTTACCCAAGACTTGCGATTGGAGAAAGCGTCCCCAAATGGGCCTAGCGTTTGCTCTACAATCTTCCTTCTCCAGTCTGCGAGTGATCAATGGTTCCGCATCTAGTTACGGCGTTAAACGGTCCACTGCTCGACCTTGAGCGGAAGATCCTCGACGCGACTCCCGCTATCGAGCGCTGGTTCCGGCTCGAATGGCAGGAGCACACGCCGCCGTTCTACTGCTCCGTCGACCTGCGCAATGCCGGCTTCAAGCTCGCACCTGTCGATACGAACCTGTTTCCGGGCGCATTCAATGCGCTGCCGGTCGAAGTGCTGCCGCTCGCGGTTCAGGCCGCGATGGCGTCGATCGAAAAGATCTGTCCGGACGCAAAGAACCTGCTCGTTATTCCCGAGCGCCACACGCGTAACGCGTTCTACCTCGAAAACGTCGCGCGGCTCGCGACGATCATGCGGCAGGCGGGCCTCAACGTTCGCTTCGGCACGCTCGACGAATCGATCCATGGTCCCGTCACCATTGCGTTGTCGGACGGGCAGAAGATCGTGCTCGAACCGCTCGAGCGCTCGCAGCGCCGGCTCGGCCTGAAGAATTTCGATCCGTGCTCGATCCTGATCAACAACGACCTGTCGGGCGGCATTCCGCCGGTGCTCGAGAATCTGCACGAACAGTATCTGCTGCCGCCGCTGCATGCGGGCTGGGCCGTGCGCCGCAAGTCGACGCACTTCTCGTGCTACGACGACGTCGCGAAGAAATTCGCGAAGATGGTCGAGATCGACCCGTGGATGATCAACCCGTATTACGCACACGTCGAAGGTGTGGACTTCGAAGCGCGCACCGGCGAGGAAGCGCTCGCGGATGCGATCGACGGCGTGCTCAAGAAGATCGCGAAGAAGTATCGCGAGTACGGCATCTCCGAGAAGCCGTATGTCGTGATCAAGTCCGATGCGGGCACATACGGCATGAGCGTGATGACCGTGCACGACGCGTCTGAAGTGGCGGCGCTCACCAAGCGCGAGCGCACCAAGATGGCGGCGACCAAGGAAGGCCTCGAAGTACACGACATGCTCGTGCAGGAAGGCGTCTACACGTTCGAGCGGATCGGTGAAGAAGTCGCTGAGCCGGTCGTCTACATGATCGACCGTTACGTGGTGGGCGGCTTCTACCGCGCCCACGGCAGCCGCGAGCGCGACCAGAACCTGAACGCGCCGGGCATGCATTTCGTGCCGCTCGGCTTCGAGCACACCGCGCTGCCCGATGCGCACGCGAAGCCGGGCGCGGCGCCGCCGAACCGCTTTTACATGTATGGTGTCGTTGCGCGGCTGGGGTTGCTTGCCGCCTCGCTGGAACTCGAGCGGACCGATCCGGAAGCGATCCAGGTTTAGGGTCCGGGTTTGAGTCCGGCCGTGAGTTCGGGTCCGGGTTTGGATCACCCCCGGCGGGTTTCGGCTAGCGCGCGTCTTCCGGCCATTTCCGTGTAACGATCAACGCGAGCCCGCGTGGCTGCACCAGGTATTCCATGGACATTCTTTTTATCGCCGACCCGCTTTCCCGCTTCAAGATCTACAAGGACACGACGTACGCGATGATGGCCGAGGCCGCGCGCCGCGGCCACACGCTCTACACGTGCGAGCCGCGTCATCTGGCGTGGACGGGCGGGGCGGTCGAAGCGAGCGCGCAGCGCTTCGAGATTGTCGGCGACGAAGCGGATAGTCACCGCGAACCGTGGTTCGCGGGCCAGGAAGCGGTGCCGCGCGCGCTGACGAGCTTCGGCGCGGTGCTGATGCGCAAGGATCCGCCGTTCGACATGGAGTACGTCACCTCGACGTGGCTGCTCGAACTCGCGGAGCGCGCGGGCGCACGCATCTTCAACAAGCCGCAGGCCATTCGAGACCATTCGGAAAAGCTCGCGATCGGCGAGTTTCCGCAGTTTGTCGCGCCGACGCTCGTCACGCGTGACGCGGCGCGCCTGCGCGAATTCCACGCCGAGCACGGCGACGTGATCCTGAAGCCGCTCGACGGCATGGGCGGCATGGGGGTGTTTCGCGTGAAGGCCGACGGCATGAATCTCGGCTCGATCGTCGAGATGCTGAGCCACGATGGCGCGCGGACCGTGATGGCGCAGAAATTCATCCCCGAGATCAAGGACGGCGACAAGCGCATCCTGCTGATCGGCGGCGAAGCGGTACCGTACTCGCTCGCACGCATTCCGCAGGGCAACGAAGTGCGCGGCAACCTCGCCGCGGGCGGCCTTGGCGTGGCGCGGCCGCTCACGTCGCGCGACCGCGAGATCGCTGAAGCGCTCGCGCCCGTGCTGGCCGCGCGCGGCCTGCTGCTGGTCGGGCTCGACGCGATCGGCGACTGGCTCACCGAAGTCAACGTGACGAGCCCGACGTGCTTTCGCGAGATCATGGATCAGACCGGCTTCGACGTGGCCGGCATGTTCATCGATGCGTTGGAGCGCGCGGTCGGGTAGGCCTGGCGCCGCGCGCCGCAGTTCGCACGTTGCAAGCGGGAATTGGCCGAAGGCGCGAAAATGACGCTGTTACAATGCCGGCTCGCGCTTTGATCTGCGTGAATTTCCGCAGACGTTCGGTCCCCGGGCAGTGTGTTCGGGCCCCCTGCGACGGAAAGGCGGATCAGGCGGGCAAGGTGCCGCGCGCCCGAGGCAGCCCCGGTTCGATACCGGTCGCGCCTTTGGGTCACGACTTCCAGGTCACGACAGCGGGCCGTTTCTTGCAGCAAGGCTGACATGGCAGGCATTCTGATCATTGCGCATGCTCCGTTCGCTACCGCGTTACGCGAGTGTGTCGCGCACATTTACGGCGGCTTGCCCGCCCGCATCGGCGTCATCGACGTCACGCCCGATTGCGATCCCGCGCAGATCGTCGCGCTCGCGCATCACGAGATCGAACGTCTGAAGGAAGAGAACGGCGCGCTCGTGATGACCGATATGTTCGGCGCGACGCCATCGAATATCGCGGGCCGACTGGCGGCGATACCGGACGTGCGCGTCGTCGCGGGCGTCAATCTGCCGATGCTCGTGCGCGCGGTGTGCTACCGTGCTACGCCGCTGGATACGCTCGTCGACAAGGCGCTCGCGGGTGCAACGAAAGGCATCCATTCGGTCGGCCCGGCCACGCCGCCGCCCGCCGCGCCGATTGCGAGCGACGCGGACTGCATGCCGGCGTTGCCGCCGGACTGCGACCTCGGTGCGAATGCGGCGGCGAAAGCTGAAGCGAGCGGCAAGGCGAGCGGCCGATAAGCGTCGGCGGTGTCTTTCGGTGAATCTGTTTGTCGTCCGGAAAGGGTCCGCAAGGCACGCACGACCCGCACGAGGTTCGCACACGCAAGACCCACGCTACGAGCAGCACCCATTCCAGCACCGACAACTTTAATAACCGCTTTTCGGATCATCAGATGCTGCAACAGGAAACGACAATCGTGAACAAGCTCGGTCTGCACGCGCGCGCGTCGGCCAAGCTGACGCAACTGGCCGCGAACTTCCAGTCCGAAATCTGGATGAGCCGCAACGGCCGCCGCATCAACGCAAAGAGCATCATGGGCGTGATGATGCTGGCAGCGGGCATCGGCAGCAGCGTGCTGATCGAGACCGAAGGCTCCGACGAAAAAGAAGCGATGGATGCGCTGTTGAAACTGATCGCTGACAAATTCGGCGAAGGCCAATAGCAAGCCGCGGCATTGTGCCTGATGCGAAAAAACGCCGCGGCTATTCCGCGGCGTTTTTGCTTGTGGCATGTCGGGCGTGTCCACGATGGCGGGCTTCGGCCGCCAGCCGATCTCAAATCCGCGGACATTTCCTAAGCATTATTGCGTTCCAAGTGAAGGTTTTTCTGCTGCATCGCACAGCACACGGGGATGCCGCGGAATCTATAATCGTGGGCGGGGTCTGAGAGCACTGCAGCGGTTTGCCGCGGCATCAAACAACTAGAGGAGGTGCGCGTGTCGTTCACGCTGCATGGAATTCCCGTGTCACGCGGTATTGCCATCGGGCGGGCCTATCTGATCGCCCCGGCCGCACTTGACGTCGACCACTATCTGATCGAACCCGCCGAAATCGAAGGCGAGATCGAACGCTTTCGCTCAGCCCAACTCGTCGTCACGGATGAACTCAACGCATTGCGCGCCGATCTGGCCGCCGATGCGCCGACCGAGATGGGCGCGTTCATCGACGTCCATTCGATGATCCTGAACGACGCGATGCTCGTGCAGGAAACCTTCGATCTGATCCGCACGCGCCGCTACAACGTCGAATGGGCGCTGACCGAGCAGCTCGAGCGCCTGTCGCGCCACTTCGACGAAGTCGACGACGAATACCTGCGCGAGCGCAAGGCCGATATCGAGCAGGTCGTCGAACGTGTGCTGAAAGCGCTCGCGGGCGCTTCGGTGAATCTCGCGCACGGCGCGCACGGCGCCTGCGACGAGATGATTGTCGTCGCGCACGACATTGCGCCGGCCGACATGATGCAGTTCAAGACGCAGACGTTCCAGGGCTTTGTGACCGATCTCGGCGGCCGCACCTCGCATACGGCGATCGTTGCGCGCAGCCTCGGCATTCCGGCTGCGGTCGGCGTGCAGCAGGCGAGCGCGCTGATCCGCCAGGACGATCTGATCATCGTGGACGGCGATAACGGTGTCGTGATCGTCGATCCCGCGCCGATCGTTCTCGAAGAATATTCGTACCGGCAAAGCGAGAAGGCGCTCGAGCAGCGCAAGCTGCAACGGCTCAAGTTCTCGCCGACCAAAACGCTGTGCGGCACGAACATCGAACTGTGCGCCAACATCGAATTGCCGGACGACGCGCGCGCGGCGATCGATGCCGGCGCGACCGGCGTGGGCCTGTTTCGCACTGAGTTCCTGTTCATGAACCAGAAGGACGGCCGGCTGCCCGAAGAGGAAGAGCAGTTCGACGCCTATCGCCGCGCGGTCGAGTTGATGAACGGCATGCCGGTGACGATCCGCACGATCGACGTCGGCGCGGACAAGCCGCTCGAATCGATGGGCAGCACCGGCGACGGCTACGAGACCGCGCCGAACCCCGCGCTCGGGTTGCGCGCGATTCGCTGGAGCCTGTCCGAGCCGCAGATGTTCCTTACGCAGTTGCGCGCAATCTTGCGCGCGTCGGCGTTCGGCGGCGTGAAGATCCTGATTCCGATGCTCGCGCACGCGCAGGAAATCGATCAGACGCTCGACCTGATTCGCGAGGCGAAGCACCAGCTCGACGACGCAGGGCTTGCGTACGACCCGAATGTGCAGGTCGGCGCGATGATCGAGATTCCGGCGGCGGCGATCGCGCTGCCGTTGTTCCTGAAGCGGCTCGATTTCCTGTCGATCGGCACGAACGACCTGATTCAGTACACGCTCGCGATCGACCGCGCCGATAATTCGGTTGCGCATCTATACGATCCGCTGCATCCGGCTGTGCTGCATCTGATTGCGTTCACGCTGCGCGAGGCGAAGCGGGCCGGCGTGCCGGTGTCGGTGTGCGGCGAGATGGCTGGTGATCCAGCGCTGACGCGGCTGTTCCTCGGGATGGGGCTGACCGAATTCTCGATGCATCCGAGCCAGTTGCTGCTCGTGAAGCAGGAGATTCTGCGTTCGAGCGTGAAGGCGCTGGAGAAGCCGGTGGCCGACGTGCTGGCGGCGTTCGAGCCGGCCGAGCTTGAGGCGGCGTTGAAGCGGTTGGCGCAGGCTTGATGATCACCACGCCTGGCGCTTCAGGAACGCAGTAGTAGCCAGCCGTATCAAGAAACGCGCGGTGAGCGGGTGGGGCGGCTTGGCCGACGTGTGGCGCCCCTGCCACCGTGCTGCGGCTACTGCGCGGCGCCCGCGTGCGCGGCGGCGTTGACGCTCATCCGGCTGCGTGCTGTTCGCCGCACACGGGGCAATCGGGCTGCCGCGCAATCCGCATCGTCGTCCATTCCATGCGCAGCGAGTCCAGCATCATCAGGCGGCCGACGAGCGGCGTGCCGATGCCCGCGATCACGCGCAGCGCTTCGGCCGCCTGCATCGCGCCGATAATGCCGACCGTCGGCGAGAACACGCCCATCGTCGAGCACGCGACTTCCTCGAACGGCTGGTCTTCCGGAAACACGCACGCGTAACACGGCGATGCGTCGTCGCGCAGATCGAACGTGCTGATCTGGCCGTCGAAGCGTAACGCCGCGCCCGACACGAGCGGCACGCGGTGCGCGACGCACGCACGATTGATCGCATGGCGCGTCGCGAAGTTGTCGGTGCAGTCGAGCACGACGGTCGCCGGCGGCACGGTGCGATCGAGCCACGCATCGTCGACGCGCTCGGTGACCGCGTTCACTTTCACCTCGGGATTCAGGCGCGCGATGGCGTCGCGCCCCGACTCCACCTTCCTGCGGCCGACCGACGCGGTTACGTGCAGAATCTGCCGCTGCAGGTTGGTCAGATCGACCGTATCGGCATCGACGAGCGTGAGCTGCCCGACCCCCGCCGCCGCCAGATACATCGCGGCTGGCGAGCCCAGCCCACCCGCGCCGACGACGATCGCGTGCGCATCGAGAAAGCGCTGCTGCGCCTCGATGCCGAGTTCGTCGACGAGGATATGACGGGAATAGCGGAGCAGTTGTTCGTCGTTCATGGCGGGGCGCGTCGCGTTACGAGGCCGCTGCATGACGGCACGGGGACTGCCTGGCAGACAGCGGCAATGATCTTATTCTAGCCGCGCGCGAAATCAGGACTTCGAGTAGGGACTTGCGGATTCGGAAGGCAGGGCCAAAAGAATTCGGGTCTTCTCGGCATGCAGCCAGCCGCGAAGACCCGTGCTTTAACCCTTACTTGCTGCTGCTCGACGTCGCACCCGACGACGCCGGTGCGGGCGCCGCTGCACCCGGCCCCGACGCGCCTGGCGTAACCGGCAATGCCGGCTTCACCGCGACCGGTGCCGAAGCCGATTGCGCCGGCTTGTTCTGCGCGAGGCGGCGCTCCATGAGCGACTTCGATTCCGCGACGGGCTTGCCTTCGAGCTTGTTAAGACCTTGCTGCAGCATGAAGTCGTCGTTCGAACCGAACTCGACCGGCTTGCGATCACGATCCTTCTGACGCTGTTCCGGCGTCTTCTTATCGTTCTGCTCTTCGAGCAGACGCAGCTGATCCATGCGCTCCTGTTCGCGCTGTTCCTGCTCCTTCTTCTCGTTCGGATCCTGCGTGTTCGCGAGGTGATTCGAATAATCGACTTCACGCGTGACGAGTGCGTCGTCCGGATCGCCGTCCGCGTACTGATCGACCGCGATATCCGGGCGGATGCCCTTGTTCTGGATCGAACGGCCGCTCGGCGTGTAGTAGTACGCCGTGGTCAGGCGCAACGCGGTGTCGGCGGTCATCGGACGCACCGTCTGCACCGAACCCTTGCCGAACGTCGTCTTGCCGACGATCAGCGCGCGATGCTGATCCTGCAGCGCGCCGGCGACGATTTCCGACGCCGAAGCCGAGTAGGCGTTGGTCAGCACGATCATTGGCACCGTCTTGAAGATCGGCGGCAGACCCTTCAGCGGATCGCCGTCGAACGACGACAGGCGGTAGTTATCGTAGGTGTCGCGATAGACCTGCTTCGAATCCGGAATCTGGCCGTTGGTCGACACGACAACCGAATCCGGCGGCAGGAACGCGCCCGCGACGCCGACCGCGCTTTGCAGCAGACCGCCGCCGTTGTTGCGCAGATCCAGGATCAGGCCCTTCAGGTTCGGCTGCTGGCGCGCGATGTCCTGCATGGCCGCGGCGAGATCCGGCACGGTCCGTTCCTGGAAGCTCGTAATACGGATGTAGGCATAACCGGGCGCGAGGATCTTCGACTTCACGCTCTTCACCTTGATGATCGCGCGCGTCACCGTGAGCGGGAACGTGCGGTCGTCGGTCTTACGGAAGATCGTAAGCGTGACCTTGGTGCCCGGCTCGCCGCGCATCTGCTTGACAGCCTTGTCGAGCGTCATGCCGCGTACGGGCTTGTCGTTGATGCGCGTGATCAGGTCGCCCGGACGGATGCCGGCGCGGAACGCGGGCGTGTCTTCGATCGGCGAGATCACCTTGATGAGGCCGTCTTCCTGCGAGATCTCGATGCCGAGACCCGCGAAACGGCCTTTGGTTTGTTCCTGCAGCTCTTCGTAATCGGTCTTGTCGAGATACGACGAGTGCGGATCGAGGCTCGACACCATGCCCTTGATCGCGGCCGTCAGCAGCTTCTTATCGTCGACCGGTTCGACGTACTCATGCTTGATCTGACCGAAGACTTCGGCAAAAAGCCGCAACTGGTCGAGCGGCAGAGGACTGGACGCGGGAACGGGAGTTTGCTGGGCCGAGGCGGAAAGTTGCAGAGTCGCAAAAACGCCGGTAGCAAGGCCCGCGGCGATCAGGCCGATAGTTTTCAGGTTCTTTCGCATAGAGTCTGTTGCGGTCGGAAGCGCGTGGCAGCGTGAAGGGTAAGGACGGACAAGTATAACTTCTCGACGCCGGGAAAGCCGTTTGGGCGGTTGACCGGCGTTTCGACAAGCTCAGGACAGCGAGGTTCTTCGGATCGTCGCGGGCGGTAGCGCATAGTGTATGTGCGGTAGCCGACGCGCGGTGGTGCGTTGATACTTCCCACATTGAACCCTTGCGTCAGGCTGCTGCATTTATACGCAAGCGCGCTTAAAGCCGTCTTAAAGCGGTGCGCCTGAAGTTACGACACTGAGTCACGAACCTGATCCAAGAACCTGATCCACGAACCTGAGTCACGAATCTGAAGCGCGGGCCCGGAGCGGGCATTTTTGCCGCGCCCGGGCCCGCACGCGCTTCGGCGCGTGCATTTGCAGCCGGTCAGCCCGCCTTGCCCTGTTTGGCGACCGCCGCCTGCGCCTTCGCGATCGCCTCCGGATCTCCCAGATAGTAGTGTTTGATCGGCTTCAGCGCTTCGTCGAGTTCGTAGACCAGTGGCACACCGTTCGGAATGTTCAAGCCGACGATGTCCTGATCCGAGATTTCGTCCAGATATTTGACGAGCGCGCGGATCGAGTTGCCGTGCGCGGCGATCAGCACGTTGCGGCCCGATTTGATGGCCGGCGCGATCGATTCGTTCCAGATCGGCATGACGCGCGCCACCGTGTCCTTCAGACACTCGGTGAGCGGCAGTTGCTCGCGCGGCACTTTCGCGTAGCGCGGGTCGCCGAACGACGCGCGCGAATCGGTGGGCTCGAGCGCGGGCGGCGGCGTGTCGTAGCTGCGGCGCCAGATCAGCACCTGTTCGTCGCCGTACTTCTGGGCCGTCTCGGCCTTGTTCAGGCCCGCGAGCGCCCCGTAATGGCGTTCGTTGAGGCGCCACGAATGGACGACGGGCAGGTACATCAGGTCCATCTGGTCCTGAACGTGCCACAGCGTGCGGATCGCGCGCTTCAATACCGACGTATACGCGATGTCGAACGTGTAGCCGGCGTCCTTCAGCAGGTCGCCCGCCTGTTTTGCCTCGCGAACGCCCTGCTCGGTCAGGTCGACGTCGACCCAGCCCGTGAAGCGGTTTTCCTTGTTCCACGTCGATTCGCCGTGGCGGATGAGAACGAGTTTGTACATGGTCTTGCCGGTCGGTAGTAAGGAAGCGGTAATGCGAGGCGCGGGCCGCGGCACATTCTATGCGGTCGCCATCGGGACAGGCGGTTATTTTATAATGGCCGGATTGCCCTTTTTAATTTCTCACCGTTTCTTACTTTTCCGGCAAA
The DNA here is from genome assembly GCF_019428685.1 of Paraburkholderia edwinii. Lineage (NCBI taxonomy): Bacteria > Pseudomonadati > Pseudomonadota > Betaproteobacteria > Burkholderiales > Burkholderiaceae > Paraburkholderia > Paraburkholderia edwinii. Next base: position 4,811,019 of record NZ_CP080095.1, on the reverse strand, counting down.
CATTCCGTGACGTTTTTCACCGATTACTCGAACCTTGTCCTGATCGCGGCCGCCCTCATCTCCGGGGCGTTGCTCCTGTGGCCGATGATCGCCCGCCGCGGCCGCGGCGGCCTGTCTGCCGCGGAAGCGACACAGCTCATCAACCGTCGCAATGCTGTGGTGGTTGACCTGCGCCCAGCGGCGGAGTTCGCCAACGGCCATCTGCCGTCGGCTCGCCACGTGGAGTTTGCGGAACTGCAGGCAAAGGTCGGGCAGCTCGTGAAGAACAAGAGCAACCCGGTGCTGCTGGTGTGCCAGACCGGTCAGCATTCGAACAAGGCCGCACGTATCGTGCGTGACGCAGGCTATGCCGAAGTGCATGTGCTCGAAGGCGGCGTGAACGCCTGGCAGCAGGCGGGCATGCCGGTCGTCAAACAAGGAGCAGCGAAGTGAACAAAGTGATCATGTACAGCACGCAAGTGTGTCCGTATTGCCAGATGGCTGAGCGCCTGCTGAAGTCGCGCGGCGTCGATCAGATCGAGAAAGTGCTGATCGACAAGGATCCGGCACGCCGCCAGGAAATGATGACCCGCACGGGGCGCCGCACGGTGCCGCAGGTTTTCATCGGCGAAACACATGTGGGCGGTTACGATGACCTGTCCGCGCTCGATCGCGCCGGCGGTCTGGCGCCGCTGCTCGAAGAAGTGGTCTGAACGTTGACGGGCGTGAGTCCGTTGGTCCGCTAGTCCGGGCCGCCGGTTGTGCTGTCGCACACAGTGTGTGGCCACAGCACAGATCGGCGAGGCAAATGTTCGGCGGAAACCGGGGTGGCGCCGGTTCGAACGCCGGGCGCCGGTTTTCAAACGCTGGCTGCGGGGTTTCAGCGCTTCCACGCCCGTTCGAACGCCTGAGCCGAGGTCATTCCGACGTCACACGAATGTAGCCCGCGATGTCGCCTGAACCGGAGCCGCACGGGCTTCTTCCAGGCTCACCGGCTCACAGCGCCACACCAGCAAACTTATAATCCGGCGGGCCGCCAAAGCCCGCCGCAACGTACACAAGGGAGTACCGAATCATGTCCGACGAGAATAACCAGCCGTTCTTCAATATCCAGCGCATCTATCTGAAGGACATGTCGCTCGAGCAGCCGAATTCGCCGGCCATCTTCCTCGAGCAGGAAATGCCGTCGGTCGAAGTCGAAGTGGACGTGAAGGCCGAGCGTCTTGCCGATACCGTGTTCGAGATTCTCGTTACCGGCACCGTCACCGCGAAGGTCAACGACAAGGTCGCGTTCCTGATCGAAGCGAAGCAAGCCGGCATTTTCGACATCCGCAACATTCCGGCTGAGCAGATCGACCCGCTCGTCGGCATCGCGTGCCCGACCATTCTGTTCCCGTACCTGCGCTCGAATATCGCCGATGCGATCACGCGCGCCGGCTTCCCGCCGATCCACCTCGCCGAAATCAACTTCCAGGCGCTCTATGAGCAGCGTCTCGCGCAAATCGCCTCGCAAAACGGCGGCGCGCAAAGCGGCGCCACGCACTGACGCGCCCCGCACGGTGCCGGCCATGAAGGTCGCTGTACTAGGCGCCGGCGCATGGGGTACGGCGCTCGCCGGTCATCTGGCGACGCGGCACGATACCGTGCTGTGGGCGCGCGATGGCGCGCTGGTCGCCGAGCTTGCCTCGACGCATGAAAACGCCCGCTATCTGGCGGGCGTTGCTTTGCCGGCGGCGCTGCGCTACGAAGCCGATTTGTCCGCCGCGCTCGATCACGCAGTCGCCGACGACGCGCTGTGCGTCGTTGCGACGCCCGTCGCGGGCTTGCGCGCGCTGATTCGCGCGATGCACGACGCGCGGCGCGTGCCAGCGAACGTCATCTGGCTGTGCAAAGGGTTTGAAGCCGATACGCAACTGATGCCGCATCAGGTCGTCGCGCAGGAACTGGCCGGCCATCCGAGCAATGGCGTGCTGTCGGGACCGAGTTTTGCGCGCGAAGTCGGGCAGAACCTGCCGGTCGCATTGACGGTTGCGAGTGCGTCGGCCATCTGCCGCGAGCGCACGCTCGCTGCGTTTCACCATGGCGCGATGCGCATCTATACCGGCGACGATGTCGTCGGCGTCGAGGTGGGCGGCGCGGTAAAGAATGTGCTCGCGATCGCGACCGGCATTGCCGACGGGTTGGGCCTCGGGCTCAACGCGCGCGCCGCGTTGATCACACGTGGGCTCGCCGAAATGACGCGCCTCGGCGTGACGCTCGGCGGTCGCGCGGAGACGTTCACGGGCCTCACCGGTCTCGGCGATCTGATCCTGACGGCCACCGGCGATTTATCGCGCAATCGCACGGTCGGTATGCAACTGGCGTCGGGTCGAACGCTCGCCGATATTCTCGGCGCGCTTGGCCATGTGGCCGAGGGCGTGCGCTGCGCGCAAGCGGTGCTGTCGATTGCACGCGCGCATGCGATCGAAGTGCCGATCACGCAGGCCGTCTGCGCGGTCCTGTTCGACGGTGTCGCGCCGCGTGATGCGGTTAGCGCGTTGTTGCGACGGGACGCGAAAGCGGAGTAGTGGCGGGGCGTGCGAGCCAGCGCATCCGATCCGGAGGTCAATTCCCATGCTCGCCATCGGTCATTGCACACTCGAAGCGCAAGTCGTCGACATCACCACGCTCGACGTCGGCGCCATCGTTAACGCGGCCAATACGTCATTGCTCGGCGGAGGTGGTGTAGACGGCGCGATTCATCGCGCGGCGGGCCGCGAACTGCTACGCGAGTGCGAAACGCTCAACGGCTGTGCGACCGGCGACGCGAAAATCACGCGCGGCTACAAGCTGCCGGCCAGACATGTGATTCATGCGGTCGGCCCGGTGTGGCACGGCGGCGGCCGCGGCGAGGCAGAACTGCTTGCGTCCTGCTACCGCCGCTCGCTCGAACTTGCGCAACACGCGCACCTCAAAAGCATTGCATTTCCGGCGATCAGTTGCGGCGTGTACCACTACCCGCCCGATGACGCCGTGCATATCGCCGTCTCGACGGTCATCGACACTCTGCCGCACGCGCGCGGCATTGAGCGTGTGATCTTCGCGTGCTTCGACGATCAGATGTTTCGCCGCTATGAGGCCAAATTCAAGGCCGAACTCGAGGCCAAACGCAAGTCCTAACTCGCGCTGCGGCGCCGCGCGATCAGGCGCCGCCTTCGAAGCCGGCCTGACGCCACGCCTCGAACACGACCACTGCCACCGTATTCGACAGATTCAGACTGCGGTTGCCGGGCCGCATCGGCAGGCGCACGCGCTGTGCGGCATCGAAGCGGCTCAGCACCGCGTCGGGCAGTCCGCGTGTTTCCGCGCCGAACACGAACCAGTCGCCGGGCACGAACGCGTGCGAGTGAAACGGGCTCGAACCGCGCGTCGTGAACGCGAACATCCGCGCGGGGTCTGGCGCTTCGGCGGCAATCAGCGCATCCCAGTCGCGATGCACATGCATCCGCGCGTATTCGTGATAGTCGAGGCCCGCGCGGCGCATTTTCGCGTCGTCGAGCGGGAAGCCGAGCGGCTCGATCAGATGCAGCCGCGCGCCGGTGTTTGCGCACAGGCGGATCACGTTGCCGGTATTCGGCGGAATTTCCGGTTCGACGAGTACGACGTTGAACATGGTCAGCGAATCTTAAGAGCTAGTGTTTCGGCGTACGGAGCACAACGAAATTCGTCACGCGGCGCGCGCCGGCCGCTTTCAGCATATGAGCGAGCGCTTCGAGCGTGGCGCCGGTCGTCATCACATCGTCGACGAGCGCAACGTGCAAGCCTTCTACCGGTCTGGTCAGCGCAAACGCGCGGCCGACGTTTTGCCGGCGCGCGCTCAGATCGAGCCGCGACTGCGGCGCGGTCTCGACGACGCGGCGAATCAGCGTGGCGTCGGCCGGTATATGCAACGCCCGGGCGAACGGTCGCGCAATTTCCCATGCCTGGTTGTAGCCGCGTTCGACAAGCCGTTTGCGCGCAAGCGGAACCGGCACGACGACGTCGGGCAGATGCGCGCCTTCGAGCGCGTCGCCCGCGAGCGTCGCGAGGCGCGAGGCGAACTCGCGCGCTAGCGTCAGGCGCGCACGAAATTTGAGGCCCAGCGCGAGCGCATCGAGCGGCGCGCGGTAATCGGCGAGCGCGAAGGTCGCATCGAACGGCGGCGGTGCGGTACGACAGGTCGCGCATCGATAGCGCGCCGCGCCGGTGCGGCGTGATGAACCCGCGGTCAGCGGAAACGCGCAGACCGTGCAACGCAAACGCGCTTCGTTCCAGTACGCCGCGTCGCAACCGTCGCACAATGTCTTGTGCGACATATTGCCGCATAGCGCGCACAGATTGGGCAGTGCGAACTGCAAGACGCGCGGCGCGACCTTGGACCCGGCCCGTTTCAACCATCGTGCAATGCTGGGCAGCCGCGACAAAAACGGCCGCACACCCTCGATCCGCTTTGCACGATGCAAAGTCCGACGAATCATGGCTGACGATTGCCGAAGAAGAGGGCTCAACTGCATGGGTGGCTGCGTGCTTCGATAGATGGCGAAGTGCCTGTGTAACCGCCAGCAGGTCGTTTGCGCTGAACGGATGGAAGCGAGCGAGTATACTTCGCACTCTTCGTCAGTACGACTCCCATGCCCCCCTCTTCGAGCCAAACTGGCCGTCCGGCCTATGATTCGCGACGCCTGAGGCGCATTTTCGATCGCCGTGCCGCGACCTTCGGCGAGGTTGCGTTCCTGCCGCGCGAAATCGCGCAGCGCATGCGCGAACGGCTCGATTACATCAAGGTGACACCCGCGCACGTGCTCGATGCGGGCTGCGGCGCGGGCGACGATCTACCGGTGCTGCGTCAGCGCTTTCCCGAAGCGCCGGTATTCGGTACGGATCTGTCGTGGCAGATGCTTGCGCGTGCGGTGCATCACGATGTCGGCGATACGAGCTGGCGGCGCTTTCTGCCCGCCGCGCTCGGCAAGGCGCTCGGCACGCGCGGTCCGCGCTTCGCGCAGGCGGATTTTGCCGCGCTGCCGTTTGCAGCGGGCGCGTTCGAGCTGATCTGGTCAAACCTTGCGCTGCATTGGCATTCGCGTCCCGATCTGGTCTTTCCCGAGTGGCAGCGCGTGCTGAAGGTGGGCGGCCTGCTGATGTTCAGCACGCTCGGCCCGGACACACTAAAAGAGTTGCGCGGCGCGTATGCTGAAGTCGAAGCGGCGCACGGCAATGCATCGCGCGCGCATGTGATCGACTTCGTCGACATGCACGATCTGGGCGACATGCTGGTCGAGAGCGGCTTCGAGATTCCGGTGATGGACCAGGAAACGCTGACGATCACCTATCAATCGCCGCAGTCGCTATTGACTGACGTGCGCCGCTGGGGCGCGTACCCGTTCGAACGCGCGGCGACGATCGATGCGACGGCGGCCTCGGGCATGTCCGCGCGGCGCTTGCACCAAGCGTTGGTGGCCGCGCTCGAAGCGCGCCGCCGGGCGGACGGTACGATCCCGCTGACGTTCGAAGTGATATACGGTCATGCGTGGAAGGCGGTGCCGCGCACGACCGCCGAAGGGCACGGCATCGTGCGGATCGAGGACATCGGACGCGGTCCGTCGAAGAACCGTTGACGGAAGCGTTGACGAAAATGAGGCTAAAGGCGACGACGCATGGTTCCGTTATGCCGGGAATCAGCCTCGTAAAGACACCTGTGCGAGGTGCGGCAAAACGGCGCAGAGGCTTGTCGCACATGGCTTACGAGCCGATAGACGCTTGCTTGTGGATGCCATAGAACGCGCCTATAATGCGTCAGTTTGTCGCCCGGGGGTCCCCACATTGGGGCGGCAGGCGCAACGAATTGGGCGTCGGGGTATGTGCCCGGTGCGCTCGATACGGCGGGCGGTCAGAGGCAGGCGAGTGACACAGCAGCGCCGCCGCGGTTGAGCGGCAGGCGGCGGCGGGCAGTACGCGGGAGGCAGCGATGGAAGCAACCGATCTGCTGACGGGTCCTGAACCGGTCGTGAAAGACTGGCTGATGAAGCGTAACTGCGCGGTATCGCCGCGGCAGTTCGTATGGTTTTATATGTCGCTTGCGTCGTTCTCGCTGTTCATCGCGTTTCTGCTGGTGTTGTGCGGCGCATGGCTGGTGCTGCCGTTTACCGGGATTGAGTTGTTGGCGGTCGGCGTTGCTTTTGCCATGTATGCGCGGCATGCGGTCGATTACGAACGCGTCAGGCTCTATCCGAACCGCCTCGTGATCGAACAGGTCAGCGCCGAAGATGTCACGCAGTTCGAGTTCAATCCGCGCTGGGTGCGGGTCGAGCCGGGAGCAACGCCGCGCGACCGGATCAAGCTGGTCTCGCGCGGCGAGACGATCGAGATTGGGCAGCATCTTGCGCAGTATCGGCGCGCAGAATTTGCGAACGAACTGCGCAGGTGGCTTAGACAGTGTTGACGTGACCGGTGTCGGCGAACGAAGCAGCACGACGCGGCCAGGCCGGCGCGCCGCAGCATCGGCGAGCGTGTCTGCGGGTACCGGACGCAATCGGACAAACACTGACCGCGCCATCGAGGGGGGCGCGGAACACCTTCCTGCGGGGTCGAGGGTTTGAATGGAAATTTTGGGTAAGGAAGCTATGAAAACAATCAAGCGAGCCCTGATGGGCGTGCTGGCGGGTAGCGGGCTGCTGTTCGCCGGTGCCGCCCTTGCAGTCGGCGACAGTCCCGGCGGTCCCCGCGTCAACGAGATCAATTTCCAGCCGCCGGTGACGAAGATCGCTGCAGAGCTCTACAGCCTCCACATGTCCATGCTGGTCCTCTGTACGGTGATCTTCGTCGGCGTGTTCGGGGTGATGTTCTACTCGGTGTTCATGCACCGCAAGTCGAGGGGCTACAAGGCCGCCAATTTCCACGAAAGCACCACCGTCGAAATCATCTGGACGGTCGTCCCGTTCATCATCGTCGTGTTGATGGCGCTGCCGGCCACGAAGACGGTGGTCGCGATGAAGGACACGAGCAACGCCGATCTGACGGTCAAGGTCACCGGCTACCAGTGGAAGTGGGGCTACGACTACGTGAAGGGACCGGGCGAAGGCATCAGCTTCCTGTCCACGCTCTCCACGCCGCGTGCCGAGGTCGACGGACGTGAGCCGATCACCGATACCTACCTGCAGGAAGTCGACAATCCGCTCGTCGTGCCTGTCAACAAGAAAATCCGCATCATCACCACCGCCAACGACGTCGTGCACTCGTGGTACGTGCCCGCGTTCGGCGTGAAGCAGGATGCGATTCCGGGCTTCGTGCGCGATACGTGGTTCAAGGCCGATAAGGTCGGCACGTTCCGCGGCTTCTGTACCGAGCTGTGCGGCAAGGAACACGCGTTCATGCCGGTCGTCGTGACCGTGCTGTCCGACGAAGACTACGCAAAGTGGGTCGACGCCGAGAAGAAGAAAATGGCGGCCGGCGCCGACGATCCGAACCGTACCTACACGCTCGCCGAACTGACCGAGCGTGGCGCGAAGGTCTACGCGGCAAATTGCGCGGTGTGCCACCAGCCGACCGGCAAGGGCGCGGGCCAGTTCCCGGCGCTCGACGGTAGCAAGATCGCCAACGGTCCGATCGCGCAGCACGTGAGCATCGTGCTGAAGGGCAAGGGCGCAATGCCGTCGTGGGCGCCGACGTTGAACGACGTCGAGATCGCATCGGTCATCACGTTCGAGCGCAACTCGTGGGGCAACCACACGGGCGACGTCCTGCAGCCGAAGCAGGTCGCCGATGCACGCAACGGCAAGCTGCCCGAAGGCGGCGATCACCTGGCTGGCGGCGCGGGTGCCGCGGGCGCGGCGGCCGGTGCAAGCGAGTCGGCCGCAAGCGGCGCAGCGGGTGCGAGCGACGCAGCCGCGGCGGGCAGCGAACCGGCCGGTGCGTCGGACACTGCCGGCGCGTCGGCAGCGGCGCCGGCATCGGGTGCACAATGAACCGGAAAAACATGATGGGCGGCGCGAGCAACAGGCATAGCGACGCCCTGCGTATTGAATCAGCCCTGCGGCCTGACGTTTCGCTTGTCGGCCAAGAAGCATTCGTTTTAGGAGATTGTCATGTCTAGCATCGGACACGATGTTGCCCCAGGGCACGATCATGTGCACGGCGATCATGCGCACGGCACGCCGACCGGCTGGCGCCGCTGGCTGTTCGCGACGAACCACAAGGATATCGGCACGCTGTACCTGCTGTTCTCGTTCATCATGTTCCTGTCCGGCGGGGTGATGGCGCTCGGCATCCGCGCGGAGCTGTTCGAGCCGGGCCTGCAGATCATGCGACCCGAGTTCTTCAACCAGTTGACCACCATGCACGGCCTCATCATGGTGTTCGGCGCGATCATGCCGGCCTTCGTCGGCTTCGCGAACTGGATGATCCCGCTGCAGATCGGCGCGTCGGACATGGCCTTCGCCCGGATGAACAACTTCAGCTTCTGGCTGTTGCCGGCTGCAGCGTGTCTGCTGGTCGGTTCGTTCTTCGCGCCGGGCGGCGCGACGGCGGCGGGCTGGACGCTCTACGCACCGCTCTCCACGCAGATGGGCCCGGGCATGGACTTCGCGATCTTCGCGGTCCACATCATGGGCGCGTCGTCGATCATGGGCGGTATCAATATCGTCGTGACGATCCTGAATCTGCGCGCACCGGGCATGACGCTGATGAAGATGCCGATGTTCGTGTGGACGTGGCTCATCACCGCCTACCTGCTGATCGCCGTGATGCCGGTGCTCGCGGGCGCGATCACGATGATCCTGTTCGATCGCCACTTCGGCACGTCGTTCTTCAACGCGGCAGGCGGCGGCGACCCGGTGATGTACCAGCATATCTTCTGGTTCTTCGGTCACCCCGAGGTGTACATCATGATCTTGCCGGCGTTCGGGATCGTGTCGCAGGTGATTCCGGCGTTCGCGCGCAAGCCGCTGTTCGGCTATAGCTCGATGGTCTACGCAACGGCGTCGATCGCGATCCTGTCGTTCATGGTCTGGGCGCACCACATGTTCGCCACGGGCATGCCGGTGACGGGCCAGCTGTTCTTCATGTACGCGACGATGCTGATCGCGGTGCCGACCGGCGTGAAAGTGTTCAACTGGGTCGCGACGATGTGGCGCGGTTCGCTCACGTTCGAAACGCCGATGCTGTTCGCGGTGGGCTTCCTCTTCGTGTTCACGTTCGGCGGTCTGACGGGCCTGATGCTCGCAATGGCGCCGCTCGACATCCAGTACCACGGCACCTACTTCGTGGTGGCGCACTTCCACTACGTGCTGGTGGCGGGGTCGCTGTTCGGACTCTTCTCCGGCTGGTATTACTGGGCGCCGAAATGGACCGGCTGGATGTACAACGAGACGCGCGGCAAGATTCACTTCTGGGCGTCGCTGTTCTTCTTCAACCTCGCGTTCCTGCCGATGCACTTCGTCGGTCTGGCCGGCATGCCGCGTCGTTACGCTGACTATCCGGCCCAGTTCACCGACTGGAACCAGGTGATCACGATCGGCGCGTTCGGCTTCGGTCTCGCGCAGGTGTACTTCCTGTTCGCGGTTGCGCTGCCTGCCTATCGCGGCGGCGGCGACCTGGAAAAGGCCGGCGACAAGCCGTGGGAAGGTGCGACGGGCCTCGAATGGACGGTGCCGAGCCCGGCTCCGTTCCACACGTTCGAAAACCCGCCGACGGTCGAGTAAGCAGCACATAAGCGGCACATAAGCAAACTCAATTGAAGAGAAGGCGATCTTTCGCGGCATGGGCACACAGGTGCGGAAAGATCGCCAGCTCGAGCAGGCAGCGATGGACGTGACCCGAAATACCAGCATGACGCGGAAACCACCGAAGAGGCGTACTCCCGAGGAAATTCGTGCAGGCACCCGGCGACTTGGCTTGATCCTGTTTGCGATTGCAGCCTCGTTTTTCGTGGCGGCCTTTGTCAAGCAAATCTGGTTTTCGTAGCGGCTGGTTCGTAGCAGCCTGAAGCTTCATTAAGGAAGTTCGATGTCGATGCATTCGCCGAACGAGGTCACGCGCTCGTTCAACCGCTCGATGCTGTTCAAGCTCGTGGTGGTGGCGTTTCTGATGTTCGGTTTTGGTTTTGCGCTGGTGCCGATGTACCGTGCGATTTGCGAGGTGACCGGCATCAACAATCTCGTGCAGCGCGATACGAGCGCGCGCGACGCGAAGAACACGCAGGTCGACATGACGCGCACGATCTCGATCGAATTCGATGCGAACGCGCGTGGGCCGTTGGGTTTCAAGCCCGAGCAGAACGCGATCGACGTGCATCCGGGCGAAGTAACGACGGTGATGTACCAGGTGACCAACGCGCAAGGACGCGCGATCGACGCGCAGGCAATTCCGAGCTACGCGCCGCGCGAGGCCACCGAGTACTTCCGGAAGATCGAATGTTTTTGCTTTACGCAGCAGAAGCTCGCTGCGCACGAGACGAAGCTGCTGCCGGTCGTGTTCGTGGTTGACCCGAAGTTGCCGAAGGATGTGAAGACGATCACGCTGTCGTACACGTTTTTCGAATTGAATGCGCCGGCCGCGCCGGCGAAGAACAACACCGACGGGCAGGGCGCAAACCCGGCCTGACGGAAGCAGGAAACAGCGGTTGAAAACCACAGCCAAGGAATGGCGGCTGCATGACCACCAAAAGCGGCACCAGTGGCAGCACCAGCAGGAACAGCGCGACGGGAGAGGCGGCAACAATGAGCGATAACGGCCGTGGACGCAGCAAGAGCAGCTTCGGCCAGTCGATGAAGGCCGTCATGTGGTCGTTTTTCGGCGTACGCAAGCGTCGCGACCTCGAGGCGGATGCGACGCAGCTGAATCCGCTGCATGTGATCGCCGCGGCGCTGATCTGTGCGGCCGTGTTCATCGGCATCCTGATTCTCGTCGTGCACGCCGTGGTGGGATGACGATAGTGGGCTGACGGTGGTGCGTAAGCGGTGGTGCGTAGTTTAGGCAGGACGATTAAAGCGAAGCGGTGCGGTACCGACGCGCCGTCGAGGATACAGCCGGGCAAGCCCGGAACAACTGGACTGAAGTGGAGAATCAAGAATGAGCGGCCAAAACGAGAGCCCGTACTATTTCATACCGCACCCGTCGCGGCACCCGATCAGCGCGGCGGTGGGGCTGTTGATCATGCTGTCGTCGCTCGCGTCATGGATTAACGGCGAGTCGTGGGCGCCGTATACGACGCTGGTCGGTCTGCTCTGGTTGCTCTTCACGCTGTGGCACTGGTTCGGCGACTCGATCTCCGAGTCGGAAGGCGGCATGTACGGCAAGCGCGTCGACGTGTCGTACCGCTGGAGCATGAGCTGGTTCATCTTCTCCGAAGTGATGTTCTTCGGCGCGTTCTTCGGTGCGCTGTTCTACGCGCGCGAAATCGCGATGCATCAGCTGGGCAGCCTCGACTACAAGGTGATCTGGCCGGATTTCTCGGCAGTGTGGCCGAACATCGGGCCGGCGGCGCTCGTCTCGCACTTCAAGTCGATGACGCCGTGGCCGGTGCCGACTATCAATACCGCGCTGCTGCTGTCGTCGGGCGCGACGCTGACGGTCTCGCACCACGCGCTGCGCGAGAATCATCGCAAGAAGGCGATCGTGTGGCTCGCGGCAACGATCGTGCTTGGCCTCACGTTCCTGTTCTTCCAGGCCTTCGAATACTTCCACGCCTACAACGAGCTGAACCTGACCCTTGCCTCGGGCGTGTACGGTTCGACGTTCTTCCTGCTGACGGGCTTCCACGGCTTCCACGTGTTCCTCGGCGGCACGATGCTGACCGTGGTGCTGATTCGCATGATTCGCGGCCATTTCACGGCGGACCATCACTTCGCATTCGAAGGCGCCGCGTGGTATTGGCACTTTGTTGACGTCGTGTGGCTGGGTCTGTACATCGTCGTGTACTGGCTGTAAGTCGGGCTGCAAGGCGAGCTGAAATGCAGGGTTCGGGTGCGCGCAAATGTCGCGCACTGGCCAGCAACAGCGGGAAAAAAGCAGGACAGGTAAGACGGCAGTAACGAACATCTACAAGGCGCCGCCCTCGACTGTATCGGGGCGGCGTTTTGCTATCGGGCTATCCGGGCTATTGGACCAATCGGACTATCGGATGACCGGCCCAAGCCGCTACCACCCGCGGTGTGCCCTTTCAGCGGCCGTACGGAATGCCGGTCGACTGGATCCAGCCCATCCAGTGTGCGAACAGGATGAACAGGAACAGCGAAATCGACAGCCCGACGCGCGTCGCGAGCGACCAGACCATACGCTTGGTGCGGCCGCGATCGTGCATCATGAAGTACAGCGCCGAGATCATGCTGGCGATGATCAGCGCGAAAGCAATGGGAACCAGAATGTGCATGAAAGCCACGGAAACTCTTCAGGAAAGCGAACGTAATGACGCCATTATCGCACCGCGCGTAATGGTCCGTCGGCTCGCGGGGCCGGTACGATGAAGATCCGCTGGTTACCGGCGCTGCTTATTCTGATCGTCGTCGCGGTGACGGTGCGTCTCGGTTTCTGGCAGCGCGACCGCGCGCATCAGAAGGAAGCGCTCGAGGCGCGCATCACGCAGTTCGAGAATGCGCCGGCCGTAGCGGTTAGCGCAGCGCCGGTTGCGCTGAAAGACATCGAATTCCATCGTGTGCGGGCGACTGGGCAATTTATGCCCGAGCAAGTGGTGTACCTCGACAATCGGCCCTATAACGACCAAGCCGGCTTTTATGTCGTGATGCCGCTTAAACTGCGCGACGGCGGCTATGTGCTCGTGAATCGAGGCTGGCTGCCGCGCAACGCCGATGTGCGCACGGCAATCGAACATTACGACACGCCCAAAGGCGAGGTCGAAATCGAAGGCATCGCGCGCGCCGATGCGAGCAAGGCGTTCGAGCTTGGCGAAGGCGGGTCCGCGCCGCATCAGAAGATTCGGCAGAATCTCGACGTGCAAGCGTACGCGGCCGAAACCGGCTTGCCGCTGCAGCCGTTCGTGATCCAGCAGTTGAGCGACGATGGCGACAAACTCGTGCGCGACTGGCCCGCACCGACGACGGGCGTGGAGCGCAATTACGGGTACATGTTCCAGTGGTGGGGCATGGCGGCCGCGGCGCTCGGTTTCGGTTTGTATGCGGCGCGGCGCGCCGCGAAGAAAGACCAGCGGGTTCTGGACGCACCACCCGGGCAGAACCCGGAGCACGAGCAGAAACAGAAGCAGGAACGCGAAAGCACGCGCGGCATTTAAGCGCGCCACGGCCGCGCCCCATGCGGCTTGTTGTCGCATGCAACGCACCGGTCAACGCCGATCCGCCCATGCCATCATTGAACGAGGTCAACGCAGTGTCGATGCAAAAGTCGCCTTCACAGTCATCCGCCGGCAACACGCAGGCCGGCAAGCCACAGTCCGGCAAACCGCAGCCCGGCACACCGCCCGGATCGGGCAAGCGCGCGCCGAGCCAGGGCTCATGGCAGCGCGGCCGCTGGATGATGCTGCTGATCGCGCTGATTTGCGCGGCGCCGGTGATCGGCTCATATTTCACGTACTACGTCATCAAGCCGACCGGCGGCACGACGAGCTATGGCAAGCTGATCGAGCCGCAGCGGCCGATTCCCGATACGCTCGTCGTCACCGGTGAAGACGGCAAGCCGATGAAGCTCGCGTCGATGCGCGGCCGCTGGCTGATGATCTCGGTGGATAGCAGCGCGTGCGACAAGGCCTGCGCGACCAAGCTGTATTTCATGCGGCAGATTCGCGTGACGCAAGCCGGCGAACGCGAACGTATCGTCAACGTCTGGCTGCGCACCGATGCATCGAAGGTGCCCGATGTGATCGAGACCGCTTATCCAGACACGGAAAAGCTCGTCGCTAATCCCGCCGACGTCGCCGGATGGCTGCCGGTCGACGACGGCACGCAGCTGACCGATCACATTTATATGGTCGATCCGAACGGCAACCTGATGATGCGTTTCCCGAAGGATCCGAACCCGAGCAAGATCAAGGGCGATGTATCGAAGCTGCTGCGCAATTCGGGCATCGGCTAACGGCATGGAAGTGTCATTGACGAGTCAATGACGCTCGCGAAATAGAGGTAGACACGGATGTTCGTACTGCAACTCGGCCTGATCGGACTGTGCATCGCACTGCTGCCGCTCTCGTACGTCTGGGTCAAGGCCGACGACGACAAATTCCGCAAGCTCGTCTGGGTCACGACGTTCCTGACGCTCGACCTCGTGATGTTCGGCGGCTTCACGCGGCTCACCGATTCCGGCCTCGGTTGTCCCGACTGGCCCGGCTGCTACGGCACGTCGTCGCCGTTTATCGCGCACGCGGCAATCTCGGCCGCATTTCAGGCGATGCCGACTGGCCCGGTCAGCATGACGAAAGCATGGATCGAAATGATCCATCGCTACTTCGCGATGGCAATCGGCGTGCTGATTATCGCGCAGGTGCTGATCGTGTGGACGGCGCGTCTCCGTAAGCGTCCGTTGCATGTATCGCCGTGGTGGCCTACGTCGCTGCTCATGCTGATTGTCGTGCAGGGCATATTCGGCGCATGGACCGTCACGATGAAACTGCAGCCCGTGATCGTCACGACGCATCTGCTGCTCGGCCTCACGCTGCTCGGCGCGCTCGGCTGGCTCGCGGCGCGGCAGACGCCGCTGCCGGTGTTCGAGCCCGCCGCGGGCCGCTGGCGCACGGCCGCATTGGCGGGCCTCATCCTGCTAATCGTGCAGATCGCGCTCGGCGGCTGGGTCAGCACGAACTACGCGGTGCTCGCGTGCACCGACTTCCCGACCTGCAACGGCCAGTGGCTGCCGCCGATGGACTTTGCGCACGGCTTTCACCTGTGGCGCGCGCTCGGCATGACCGGCGACGGCGACATGATCACGCAGGACGCGCTCGTGGCAATCCACTGGACGCATCGCACCTTCGCGATTGTCGTCGTGGCGTACCTGCTGTGGCTCGCGCTGAAACTGCGCCGTTTCGAGTCGCTGCGGCGGCCCGCGAACGGGGTGCTGCTGGTGATCGTCATCCAGTTTTTTACGGGCCTGTCGAACATCGTGTTGCAATGGCCGCTGCCGATTGCCGTGGCCCACAACGGCGGCGCCGCGATCCTGTTGCTGCTACTCGTTATGCTAAACTTTCGAATCGCTTCTAGCCGTCCCGGCCGCGCCATGTTGCCTGCGCGCGATGCCGCACCAGCGTGACCCCACATGGACAGCACAACTCTCCTGCATTCATCCGGTAACCGGATCTCCCAATACCTCGCGCTGACGAAGCCGCGCGTCACCCAGCTCGCCGTGTTCTGCGCGGTGATCGGCATGTTCCTCGCGACGCCTGGCATGGTGCCGTGGACCGTGCTGATCGGCGGCACGATCGGCATCTGGCTGCTCGCGGGCGCCGCGTTCGCGATCAATTGCCTCGTCGAGCAGAAGGTCGATGCGATGATGCGTCGCACCGCGTGGCGTCCGTCCGCGCGCGGCGAAATCACCACCACGCAGATCCTGCTGTTTTCGGCCGTGCTCGGCGGCCTCGGCATGTGGACGCTCTACACGTTCACCAATGCGCTGACGATGTGGCTCACCATCGCCACGTTCGTCGGCTATGCGGTTGTCTACACGCTGCTGCTCAAGCCCTACACGCCGCAGAACATCGTGATCGGCGGCGCGTCGGGTGCGATGCCGCCCGCGCTTGGCTGGGCGGCGGTCACGGGCCATGTGCCAGGCGACGCATGGATTCTCGTGCTGATCATCTTTGTCTGGACGCCGCCGCACTTCTGGGCGCTCGCGCTCTATCGCCGCAAAGACTATGAAAACGCGGGCCTGCCGATGCTGCCGAACACGCACGGCGAGCAATACACGCGTCTGCATATCTTCCTCTACACGGTTATTCTGTTTGCGGTGACGCTGATGCCGTTTATCTCGGGGATGAGCGGCATCGTGTATCTGAGCGCGGCGGTGCTGCTCGGCGCCGTGTTTCTCGGCTACGCATGGAAGATCTACCGGGAATATTCCGACGCGCTTGCGCGTAAGACCTTTCGTTACTCGATCGTTTATCTGTCGCTGCTGTTCGCGGCCTTGCTGATCGATCACTATGCGCGCGCCCTGATCGGCGCATAAGCGAACGCACGCGAACGTGAAAGCGGACGCACCAGCCGACGCATAAGCGGGCGCATCAGGTCGGCGCGGAACGCGGCGCTGCCTCTCTCACAGTTGCTGCAGCCACTCATGTCATGCTGAAGAACAACCGGTTTGCCCTCGCGACGCGCATCGCGCGTATCGCCGTTGCCGTCTGCGCGCTTGGCGGCGCTGCGCTCGTCGCCGGCTGCGGCCAGGACGCGCCTGCATTCCAGAACGTCGATATCACCGGCAACAAGCAGTTCGCGAGCGATTTCTCGCTGCCCGACACGAGCGGCAAGATGCGCACGCTGGCCGACTACAAGGGTAAGGTGGTCGTGCTGTTCTTTGGCTACACGCATTGCCCCGATGTATGTCCGACGACGATGGCCGAGCTCTCGCAGGCCCTGCAGCAACTCGGGCCCGCGGACGCCAAACGCGTGCAGGTGCTGTTCGTCACGCTGGACCCGGAGCGCGACACGCCCGCGCTGCTCGGCGAGTATGTGCCCGCGTTCAACCCGAGCTTCGTCGGCCTGCGGCCCGCGGACAAGGCGCAGCTCGACAAGATCGCGAAAGACTTCCGCGTCTACTACGCGAAGGTGCCGGGCAAGACGCCCGACAGCTACACGATGGACCACACCGCGGCGAGCTATGTGTTCGACCCTGATGGCCGCCTGCGGCTTTTCGCACGCGACGGCCAGGGCGCGGGTCCGTGGGTCCACGATATCAAGCTGCTGCTCGGTTAGGCAGGCCGAACCCGTGACCGACGCGGGTTCAATCACGGCTTAACGCCCGCGCGCCGAACCCGACTCAACGCGGCACCACGCCGCACCGACGCCGCACCAACCCCGGTCAAACCCGCTCCGCAGCTGCGGATTCAGCTTTAGCACGCCCGTTCAAGTCAACTTCCTTTCGTGCCGTTATCCCGTAAGCAATCGTTTGCGCCGCATCCGCACGCAGGCGCACTGCTGAAGAAACCACACGAAAGAGACCAAAACAATGAGCGGGATGAGTCTGAATCGCAAGCTGTGGCTGTCGCTTGCGCTTGTCTGGCTGGGGTTGCTGGGCATCGCGCTGCTGAGCGCGGTCGAAACGCGCTCGACGATGCTGGCCGAACGCAAGGCCGGCATGGTGAATCTCGTCGACGCGGCGCAGAACGTCGTGAACGGCTATTACGCCCAATCCCAGGCCGGCAAACTGAATGAAGCCGACGCGCAACGCGAAGCATTGGCGCGTTTAGCGACGATGCGCTACGGCGACGCCGGCTATCTGTTCGTGATCGACTCGAAGCCGGTCGTGCTGATGCACCCGACGCTGCCGCAGATGGTCGGCAAGCCGGTCGGCGATTTCAAGGACCCGGACGGCAAGTTGCTGTACATGTCGGTGCTCGACAGCGCGAAGGCGACGGGCCGCGGCTTCGCTGAATATCGCGGCCGTCTGCCGGGCAGCGAAACGGCGTTGCCGAAGGTCAGCTACGTCGAGCGCTTCGCACCGTGGGACTGGTACATCACGAGCGGCGTGTTCGTGCGCGATATCGATACGGCGTACTACCGGAATATCGTCGAGCACCTCGTTGCCGTGCTCGTGATCGGCACGCTGATCACGCTCGCGATGATCGTCGTGATGCGCAGCATTCGTAACGGGCTCGGCGGCGAACCGCAAGAGGCCGCGCAACTGGCCGCGCGCATCGCGACCGGCGATCTGACGCAGATCGTCAACCTGCGTTCGAGCGACTCGTCGAGCATGATGGCCGCGATGCGCGCGATGCAGGACCGCTTGCAACGCGCGATCGGCGAGATCCGTCACTCGGCTGAAGCGATCGCGTCGGCGACGCAGCAGATCGCCGCGGGCAATAACGACTTGTCGCAGCGCACCGAACAGCAGGCCGCGTCGCTGCAGGAAACGGCCGCGAGCATGGAACAGCTGACCGCGACGGTGAAGCAGAACGCCGACAACGCGCGGCAGGCGAGCGGCCTCGCCAACAACGCCTCCGATATTGCGACGAAGGGCAACGAAGTGGTGAGCCGCGTGATCGGCACGATGGGCGAGATCAACGACAGCTCGCGGCAGATCGCGGACATCATCGGCGTGATCGAGGGCATCGCGTTCCAGACCAACATCCTCGCGCTCAATGCGGCGGTCGAAGCGGCGCGCGCGGGCGAGCAGGGCCGCGGCTTCGCGGTCGTGGCCGGCGAAGTGCGCAGCCTCGCGCAGCGCAGCGCGACCGCCGCGAAAGAGATCAAGCAGCTGATCGGCGCATCGGTCGAGCGCGTGAACAACGGCTCGACGCTCGTCGAGCAGGCCGGCGCGACGATGGGCGACATCCTGCAGGCGGTGCGCCGCGTGACCGACATCATGGGCGAGATCGCGGCCGCCTCCGAAGAGCAGAGCAGCGGTATTTCGCAGGTCGGACGCGCGGTCGCGCAGATGGATGAAGTAACGCAGCAGAACGCGGCGCTCGTCGAAGAGGCAACGGCTGGGGCAGCATCGTTGCAGGATCAGGCGGCGCGGTTGCGCGAGGCGGTCAACGCGTTTCGCGTGAGCGACGCACAGGCGTCGCCCATGGCGCAGCGTGCTGCGTTGCCGGGCGGCGTGAAGCCCGCTCTTGAGAAGCAGGGTGTGAAACAGCCTGCGGTGAAGGCGTTGGCGGGGGCGCCCGGTGCTGTGCCTGCCTCTTCCGCTGCGTCCGCAGCGACGACGCCCGCCGCCGCGCGCGTCGCGCAGAAGTCGCCTGCGCCGGGAGCGGCAGCCACGGGCGCAACGGCTGCAAACGCCGCCACAGCAGCAGCGAAAGCTGAGACGCCAAAACCACCGCCACCGGTCGCGAAGCCTGCCGACGACGGCGACTGGACGACGTTCTAGACGATGCATCGAGTCGCGGTCCGCAAATTCTGCGGCTCGAAAAATGGACTAACGGCGCGCCTTCGAGCGCGCCGTTTGCGTTGTTGCATCCGACATACGCGCACGTCGAATCCGTGCGTTGATCGACCGGTGCCGCACGCTCTGACCGCTATCGTCCAATCGCGTACTCCGCGCCCTGTCTGCTGTCCATATAGCGTAGAGCGCACCTCGCAACGAATAGCGCGCGCCGCAACTTTCGCTCATCGTTATCGCTGCGCATTCCCGCTCCATAGCGTCGCATAACCTTATGCGATGACTGTATTTCCGTTTACAAAAGCGCTATGAGACCATTCACGCCCAGCGATAGGCGTTGTCACGGAACACGTGACGCACAACGCCCGTCGCTTGAATCAGCAATCGATAGCAAAGCCGTCAAGCGAGAATCACATGCAGCGTAGAAACATCCTCCAAGCCTTGTCCGCCGTCATCGCGGGCGCAGCCCTGCTGACAGGTACCGGCGGCGCTCACGCCGCCGACACCAGCGCCGACAAGGTCATCAAGGTCGGCACGATCAGCGGGCCCGATGCGCAAATCTGGTCAGTCGTCCAGAAGGTTGCGAAACGCGAGGGCCTCAACGTGAAGGTCATCGAATTCAACGACTACGTGCAGCCAAACGCCGCGCTCGATGCTGGCGATCTCGACGCAAACAGCTTCCAGCATCAGCCGTATCTCGATAGCCAGGTCAAGCAGCGCGGCTACAAGATCGTCAATATCGGGCTCACCTACATCTCGCCGCTCGGCATCTACTCGAAGAAACTGAAGTCGCTGAAGGATCTGCCGCAAGGCGCGAAGGTGGCGGTGCCGAACGATCCGTCGAACGAGAACCGCGCGTTGCTGCTGCTGCAGGCGCAAGGCGTGCTGAAGCTGAAGGCCGGCGCCGGCACGAACGGCAACAATGCAACGCCGCTCGACGTCGCTGACAATCCAAAGAAGGTGAAGCTCGTCGAACTGGACGCCGCGCAATTGCCGCGAACGCTTGCCGACGTGGACGCCGCCGCGATCAACACGAACTTTGCGCTGGCTGCCGGCCTGCAGCCGACCAAAGACGCGATCGCGCTCGAAGACGTGCACAGCCCCTACGCGAACCTGATCGCGGTGCGCACGCAGGACAAGGACAAGCCGTGGGTGAAGAAGCTCGTGGCCGCGTATCAGTCGGACGACGTGCGTCAGTTCATCAAGACCGAGTTCAAGGGCTCGGTCGTGCCGTCCTTCTGATGCATCGGAACGTCTGAGCCATCAAGCGCAACCGGCCCGCTCGCCCGCATTTTTCACCTCAAAGATTGCGCAACCAGCGCTCGAGCACGAGCCGGCGGCCGAAACGCTGCGCCGGCTCGGCGCTCATGCGCGTAAAGCCGGCGTGCTCGAACAGCCGCCGCGCGTCGAGCAAGGCGCTCTCCGTCGTCACCGACAGCTTCGCGTAGCCGGCGCGCTTCGCAAAGCTCACACACTCGTTCATCAGATGCGTGCCGATGCCGAGACGCTGCACGTCCGGCTCGACGTACAGCATCTGCACCGTCGCGGTATCGGCCGCTTGCCGCGTGATCAGCACGGAGCCGGCCACCGTTCCCTGCTGCTCGGCAATCATGCATGTTTCGCTCTGCGGATCATGTTGCTCCGAAAACGCGGCCACCGTTCGCGCGAGCAAACCTTCGAACCGATGATCCCAGCCGTGCCCGTTCGAGAACAATTGCGCCTGGCGTTGCACGAGGAAGCCGTAGTCGCCGGCTTTGGGCCCGCGCAGCATGACGGCCCCGTGCCGCGGCCGATCGTTGACCAGACGCTCGATCAGTTTCATCGCCGCGATCAGTTGTTCCTGCGAGTTGTCGGCGAGCTTCTCAAGCATCGTTGACACTTCGCCGATCGCCGCCGCGTCGAGCGGCTGGTACGCGGCGCGGCCCGTGTCGGTCAGCGTGAGCATCGACTGCCGCGCGTCGGCGGCCGACGGTCGCCGGTGGATCAGCTTGCGCCGCTCGAAGCCGGTCAGGAGCCGGCTCAGATAGCCGCTATCGAGACCGAGACCGCGCGCGAGGCCGGCTGCGGTTTGCACGCGGCCGAGCGCGAGCTCGCGCAGCACGCGAACTTCGGTGAGCGAGAACTCGCTGTTGTGCAAATGCTCGTGGAGTTCGCCGATGTGCTTCGTGTAGAAGCGGTTGAAATGGCGGACGGCTTCCGCGCGTCGCAATGCGGTGGAATCGGACACCGTGGTAGCTCCAGTAGTTTTTACCTGGCGGCCACTATATTCGGATCGATCGGGGCACAAAACCTACACAGGTTGGCAGTGTCCGCATTGCGTGCAGGCATGTTGCACCGTAAATGGGCGGTCGATGAATTGCCTTCGCCAACGCGCTCGCTGGTATTAGAGGCGACCTCGATTCGGGTATGTCCTGGTCCGGCCTTCTATCGCAAAAAATGCCTCGAATCGCGAGAAATCCCTTAGACAACAAAGACTTATCGGATAATACCGGTTAGATACCAGTTTATTGACTGGTACTATCATGGTTATATAATGGGCTCCGATTTCGATACCGCGCCACGTCTTCGTTTTCCCGATTCCGCTGGAGCCCCATGGAAACACGCTGGTCCGCCCTGATGCCCGACGCGCGCAATGTGACGCCGTTGTATCTGCAGCTCGCGCGCAATCTTGCAACGGCGATTCACTGCGGCGTCTGGTCGGCGGGCGAGGCGTTGCCGTCCGAACGCACGCTGTCAGATTCGATCGGCGTGTCGCGGATCACCGCGCGCAAGGCGATTGCGCTGCTCGTCGAGCAAGGTCTGATCCGCCGCGCGCCGGGCGCGCGTAGCTTCATCACGCCGCGCGTCGAAGATCCGCTGTCGCGGCTCATGGGCTTCACGAAAAAGATGGAGCAGCGCGGCTTCAGGCCCGACTCGATCTGGCTCGAGCGCGACGTGCGCGCGGCGAGCCGCGACGAGATCGTGCATCTCGGTCTGTCGCCGGGTGCGAGCGTGGCGAATCTGCGCCGCCTGCGCCGCGCGGACGGCATTGTGATGGCGGTCGAACACACGGCGCTGCCGATCTCGATCGTGCCGGATCCGCTGCTGATCGAAGGCTCGCTGTACAGCCATCTCGAAGCGCGCGGCATCGCCGTGGTACGCGCGCTGCAACACTTTCGCGCGGTCAACGCGTCAAGCGAGATCGCCACGCTGATGGACATCGAGCCGCGCACCGCACTGCTGCTGATCACGCGCGTCGGCTATAGCGCGGACCAGCGCGCGATCGAACTCACCGATACCTACTGCCGGGACGATTACTACGACTTCGTCGCCGAACTGCGCCTTTAAATCTGCCGCCGCGGCGGAACACTGCCGCGCGAACTCAGTCATGCATTGCATCACGCTCATCGCACCAGGCTTCCAGAGAGACCCATGCTGACCGGAAACATACTCACCACCGATGGTTGGATCCACGGCACGCTCGAATTCGAGAACGGCCGCATCACGTCGTTGACGGGCCACGTCGCCGACCCGTCGACGAACGACGCGCCCTACATCCTGCCGGGCTTTATCGATCTGCATGTGCACGGCGGCGGCGGCGCCGACGTGATGGAGGCGGGCAACGCGATCGAGGCGATCACGCGCACGCACGCGCGCCACGGCACGACGAGCCTGCTCGCGACGACCATGACCGCGCCGCGCGAGGAACTGATGGGCGTCGTGGCGGGCCTCGCCGACGTCGCGCGCAATCGCACGCCAGGCGGCTCGCGCGTGCTCGGCGTGCATCTCGAAGGCCCGTACATCAACCCAGGCAAGCTCGGCGCGCAGCCGGACGCCGCGGTGTCCGCCGTACTCGACGAAGTGTTGAAGTACCTCTCGCTCGGGCCGATCCGCGTGGTCACGATCGCGCCGGAAATTGCCGGCCATATGGACATCATCTCGGAGATCGCGGCACGCGGCGTGCGCGTTCAGCTCGGTCATTCGCTCGGCACGTACGACGATGCGGTCGCCGCGATGAAACACGGCGCGCGCGGTTTCACGCACCTGTTCAATGCGATGTCGCCGCTGCATCACCGCAACCCGGGCATGGTCGGCGCGGCGTTGGCGCACGCCGAATACGCGGAGATCATCCCCGATCTGCTGCACGTGCATCCGGGCGCGATTCGCGCCGCGATGCGCGCGATTCCGCGTCTTTATGTGGTGACCGACAGCACGTCGGCGACCGGCATGCCCGACGGCGAATACCGCCTCGGCAGCCAGCATGTGACGAAGTGTCTGGGCGGCGTACGTCTCGCGGACGGCACGCTCGCCGGCAGCACGCTGACGATGGATCAGGCGCTGCGCAACCTGTGTTCGCTCGGCCTGCCGATGGCCGATGTTTCAAACCGTCTGTCGCGCCACGCCGCCGACTACCTCGGCATCGAAGACCGCGGCCGTATCGCGCGCGGCGCGTGGGCTGATGTCGTCGTGTTCGATCGTGAACTGGCGTTGACCGCGACATACGTCGAAGGAGAATCGATTGTCGAATATGCTTAAAGAGGCGCTCGCGTCCGCGGACGCGGTCGCTGCGCAACTCGCTGATACGTCGCCTGTCGAGGCGCTCGCGGTGCGCTTATCGGCGCGTCCGCGCGATGTCGCGCTGACCGTCGCGCGCGGCAGTTCAGACCACGCGGCGAGC
This sequence comes from Paraburkholderia edwinii, assembly GCF_019428685.1. Taxonomy (NCBI): domain Bacteria; kingdom Pseudomonadati; phylum Pseudomonadota; class Betaproteobacteria; order Burkholderiales; family Burkholderiaceae; genus Paraburkholderia; species Paraburkholderia edwinii. Next base: position 4,787,378 of record NZ_CP080095.1, on the reverse strand, counting down.
TACTTCGCGAGTCTCGCGATGAGCCGGCTCGGCGTGCCCGTCGCGTCGCTGCCGATGTCGGTCGCGACGCTGCAGCAGGCGCCGTTGCGCGTGCGCGAACAGCTCGCGATTGCGTTCTCGCAATCGGGCAAGAGCCCTGACCTGGTCGGCACGATGGCCGCGCTGCGTAATGCGGGCGCGCTGACCGTCGCTGCGGTGAATGCGCCGGAGTCGCCGCTTGCCGATGTCTGCGAATGGCAGCTGCCGCTCGTGGCCGGCCCGGAGGTCAGCGTGGCCGCGACCAAAAGCTATATCGCGATGCTGTCGATTTCCGCGCAACTGGTCGCGCGCTGGCAGCGCGATACCGCGCTGCTTGGCGCGTTGCAAACCTTACCCGATGCCTTGCAGAAGGCCGGCGCGCTCGACTGGTCGCAGGCGGTCGACGAATTGCGCGGCGTCGAGCGGATGATTGTGATCGGCCGTGGCCTGGGTCTCGCGATCGCGCAGGAAGCCGCGTTGAAGCTCAAGGAAACCTCGGGCATCCAGGCCGAAGCGTTTTCGAGCGCCGAAGTGCGGCACGGTCCGATGGAACTGATCGACCGCGACTATCCGCTGCTCGTGTTTGCGCTGCCCGGACCCGAACAGGCCGGCCTTCTGCAGCTCGCGCGCGACATGCGCTCGCGTGGCGCGCGCGTGCTGCTCGCGGCGCCCGACGGCGTCGCGGAGCGCACGCTGCCGCTCGTTTCGACGGCTAATGCGGCGCTCGATCCGATCGCCGCGATCCTTTCCTTCTATGTGATGGCGGCCGGCCTTGCGGCTGCCCGCGGACGTAACCCTGACGCGCCTCGCCATCTGAACAAGGTCACAGAAACTCACTGATCGGAAAAAGCAGATGCGACGTGTCGAGGAGACAGTTTTGATGAGCCATACGGCGAGCCCTGCGAATGGCCAGACGGCTAGCGATGTCGCGGGTCATATTGTTTTGATTGCGCCGTTGAGCGGGCCGGTCGTGCTGCTCGCGGATGTGCCCGACCCGGTCTTCTCGGGCGGCATGTTCGGCGACGGCATTGGCGTCGATCCGCTCGAAGGCAAACTCGTTGCGCCGTGCGACGGTGTGGTGACCCATATCGCGCGCACAGGACACGCGGCGACGATCGTTACCGCCGAAGGCGCGGAAGTGTTGCTGCATATCGGCATCGACACCGTCGCGCTGAACGGCAAAGGCTTCGCGCCGATGGTCGAGCAGGGCGCGCAGGTGCGTGCCGGCGACGTGCTGATCGAGTTCGATCAGGACATCGTCGCGTGTTCGGCGCCGAGTCTCGTGTCGGTGATCGCGATCGCCAATTCGGATGCGTTCGAGATTATCGAGCGCAGCAGCACCGGCGGCACGCTGAAGGCTGGCGAAACGCCGCTGCTCGTGCTGCGTGCGCGCGACGGCGCCGCCGCTGTCATAGCGCGCGGTGCGAGCGCTGTCACCGAAGAAGCGCGCCGGCAGGTCACGCTGACGCACGCCGGCGGCCTGCATGCGCGGCCCGCGGCGCGCGTGCGCGAAGCGGCGCGCGGCTTCGATGCGCGCGTCGAAGTGCGTTTCAACGGGCGCAAGGCGCCGGTGGAAAGCGTCGTCGGTTTGCTTGGGCTCGGCGCGGGCGAAGGTGCGACGGTCGAGATTCTTGGTCTCGGCGCGCAGGCGGCTGCGGCGGTTGAAGCGGTCGCGAACGAGCTGCTGCGCGAAGCGCACGGTGAGCATGAAGAGAAGCCCGCTCGACAGATTTCGCCGGCGCCGCAGGCCTTCGGTGTTGCTGCGACAGATGCGACGACAAGTGCGGTGGCGGGTGCGAGTGGCGTTGCTTCGACTTCTGCGGCGGCGGCTTCGAACGCGGCCGCGTCAGCGCTTGCGCCCAATACGCTCGCCGGCGTGTGCGCGGCGCCGGGCGTCGCGGTCGGCAAGCTCGTGCGCTGGGACGACGCCGATATCGTGCCGCCCGAGCAGGCCGACGGCACGCCGGCGTCGGAAAGCCGGCGCCTCGACAAAGCGATCGCCGCAGTCGACGCCGAACTGAATTCGACGGTGCGCGATGCGTCGCAGCGCGGCGCCGTCGGTGCGGCCGGCATTTTCACGGTTCACCGGGTGCTGCTCGAAGACCCGACGCTCGTCGATGCGGCGCGCGATCTGATCAGCCTCGGCAAGAGCGCCGGCTTTGCATGGCGCGAAGCGATCCGCGCGCAGATTGCGGTGCTCGCCGATGTCGAGGACGCGCTGCTCGCCGAGCGCGCCGCGGATCTGCGCGATATCAGCAAGCGCGTGCTACGCGCGCTCGGGCTGGCGAACACGACTGCGCGCGAGTTGCCCGATGAAGCGGTGCTGGCCGCCGACGAGTTCACGCCGTCCGATCTGTCGTCGCTCGATCGCACGCGCGTGACCGCGCTTGTGATGGCGCGCGGCGGCGCGACCTCGCATGCGTCGATCATCGCGCGTCAGCTCGGGTTGCCCGCGCTCGTCGCGATGGGCGATGCGCTGCACCTGATCGCGGAAGACACGCAGGTCGTTGTCGACGCAACCAACGGCCGGCTCGAATACGCGCCGAGCGCACGCGATGTCGAACGCGCGCGCAACGAATGCCGGCGCCTTGCGGGCGTGCGCGAAACCAATCGCCGCGCGTCGCATCAGGTCGCGGCGACGAGCGATGGTCGCGGCATTGAAGTCGCATCGAACATCGCAACACTCGACGACGCGAAGACGGCAGTCGACAACGGCGCCGACGCCGTCGGCCTGTTGCGCACCGAGCTGCTGTTTATCCACCGTCAGGCTGCGCCGACCGTCGATGAACATCGTCAGAGCTACCAGGCGATCGTCGATGCGCTCGCGGGACGCACGGCGATTATCCGCACGCTCGACGTCGGCGCGGACAAGGAAGTCGACTATCTGACGCTACCGCCGGAGCCGAACCCGGCGCTCGGTTTGCGCGGCATCCGGCTCGCGCAGGTGCGTCCCGATCTGCTCGAAGACCAGTTGCGCGGGCTGCTTGCCGTGCAGCCGGTCGGCGCCGTGCGCATTCTGTTGCCGATGGTGACCGACGCGGGCGAACTCGTGCGTCTGCGCCGCCGCATCGACGAGCTTGCGCGTGAAGCGGGCCGCGCCGAGCGGGTCGAAGTCGGCGTGATGATCGAAGTGCCGTCGGCGGCACTACTTGCCGACCAGCTTGCACAGCACGCCGACTTCCTGTCGATCGGCACCAACGACCTCACGCAGTACACGCTCGCGATGGACCGCTGCCAGCCCGATCTCGCGGCGCAAGCCGACGGGCTGCATCCGGCCGTGCTGCGCCTCGTCGATGCGACTGTGCGCGGTGCGCAGAAGCACGGCAAGTGGGTCGGCGTGTGCGGCGCGCTCGCCGGCGATCCGCTCGCGGTGCCGCTGCTGGTCGGCCTTGGCGTGACCGAGCTGTCGGTCGATCCGCCGTCGGTGCCGGCCATCAAGGCGCGCGTGCGCAAACTCGATTATCAGCAGTGCCGGCAGCGCGCACAGGATGCGCTCGCGCTCGATTCGGCACAGGCGGTAAGAACGGCGAGCCGGGCGCACTGGCCGCTCGATTAAGCGAAAAGCAGGCGAAGGCACTCACGCACAAGCGCGCGGCGCATTGCTTATGCACGCGGCGCCGGCGCGCGCCCAGTACTTGTTATGGATGTCGAAATGACGTCCCAATCAAAAGAAACATGGAGTGGAGTAGGCAATGGATGCAAATCCTTTTCTGAAAGTGCAGCGCCTCGGTCGCGCGCTGATGCTGCCGATTGCGGTGCTACCGGTCGCGGGCCTGCTGTTGCGGCTCGGACAGCCGGACGTATTCAACATCAAGATGATCGCCGACGCGGGCGGCGCGATCTTCGACAATCTGCCGCTGCTGTTCGCCATTGGCGTCGCGGTTGGTTTTGCGAAAGACAATAACGGCGTCGCGGCGCTCGCCGGCGCGATCGGCTATCTCGTCGAAATCGCCGTGATGAAGGACATCAACGACAAGCTCAATATGGGCGTGTTGTCGGGGATCGTCGCGGGTATCGTCGCCGGGATGCTGTACAACCGGTACAAGGACATCAAGCTGCCGGACTACCTCGCGTTCTTCGGCGGCAAACGCTTCGTGCCGATCGTGACAGGCGTGGTGTGTCTCGCGCTCGGCATAGCGTTCGGCTATGCATGGGCGCCCGTGCAGTCCGCCATCGACGCCGCCGGACATTGGCTGACGACGGCCGGCGCAATCGGCGCATTCGTGTTCGGCCTGCTGAACCGGCTGTTGCTCGTGACGGGTCTCCATCACATCCTGAACTCGCTCGCGTGGTTCGTGTTCGGCTCGTTCACGCCGCCGAACGGCGCCGCAGTGACGGGCGACCTGCATCGCTTTTTCGCCGGCGACCCGAGCGCGGGCACGTTTATGACGGGCTTCTTCCCGGTCATGATGTTCGGGCTGCCGGCCGCGTGTCTCGCGATGTTCCACGAAGCGCCGAAGGAGCGCCGCGCGATGGTTGGCGGCCTGCTATTCTCGATGGCGCTGACGTCGTTCCTGACCGGCGTCACCGAGCCGATCGAATTCAGCTTCATGTTCCTCGCACCGGTGCTGTACGCGATTCACGCGGTGCTGACGGGCCTCGCGCTCGCGGTCTGCTCGGCGCTGGGCATTCATCTCGGCTTCACGTTTTCGGCCGGCGCGATCGACTATGCGCTGAACTACGGGCTGTCGACGAAGGGCTGGGAAGCGATTCCGATCGGGCTGGCTTATGCGATCATCTATTATGGCCTGTTCCGGTTCTTTATCCGCAAGTTCAATATGGCGACGCCGGGCCGTGAGCCGGAGAACGCGGATGCTTCGCAGGCTGTATCTGCGCCAGTCGACGGTGGTTATGCAGCGCCGGCAGTGGCTGCAAGTGCGGGGTTCACGCGTGCGCAACGCTACATCGCTGCGCTGGGTGGTGCGAGCAATCTGACCGTTGTCGATGCGTGCACGACGCGTCTGCGTCTGTCGGTGGTGGATGCGGAGAAGGTTTCGGATGGCGAACTGAAAGCGATCGGCGCGCGTGGCGTGTTGAAGCGCGGTTCGACGAACGTGCAGGTCATTATCGGGCCGGAGGCGGACATCATCGCCGACGAGATTCGCACGACGATCGCGCAAGGCGCGGATGCCGGGGCCGCGAGTGCAGACACGGCTCGTGCCGGTGCCAAGGCAGCGGCTGCGTCGTCGGCCGCGGTGCAGACTGCGGCAGTTGTGGCGGCGGCATCGTCGGCTTCGGCCTTGAGCGGACCGCTCGATCCGGACCCGCTGCGTTGGCTTGCCGTGTTCGGTGGCGCGACGAATATCGTGTCGCTGCAGGCTGTCGCGGCGACGCGTTTGCGGATTGTGGTGCGCGATGCGTCGGCGGTGGACCGTCAGCGGCTTGGCGCGCTCGATGTTGCGTGGGTGTCGACCGACACGTTCCACGTCGTCGTCGGGCAGGCTGCGCAGCGCTATGCGCAGCAGTTGTCGGTGCGTTTGCCGGCGATTGGCGGCGCGGCGGCACAGCCGGCCTGATGTAGCGTTTGAACAAAACAATGCGGCGCCCTTGATATGAGGGCGCCGCTTTGCGTTTACCTGCACGTACCTACGTTTATCGCTTCGTTTTCGCGGCCTCCGGCGCGTGCCGCGCTTCAAGCCACATCACGTTGATCGTGCCAAACGCGAGTGCAACGCCAATGCCGAGAATCCAGCTGAAATACCACATCGAAATGCTCCTTTGCTGCTATCAGTGCGACACGTAGAGGTAGGCGTGATCAATACATCGAGTGACTGTTCTGCTCGAGCGCCTGCGCGGTGACCTTGCCGCGCATCACGCGATACACCCAGCCCGTGTAGACGAGAATGATCGGCAGGAAAATGACGACCGCGATCAGCATGATCTGCAGCGTCATGCGGCTCGACGTCGAATCCCAGACCGTCAGGCTGCTGCGCGCATCGAGCGACGACGGCATGATGAACGGGAACATCGAGAAGCCGGCCGTCAGAATCACGCCGATCACCATCAGCGATGTCGCGAGAAACGCGGTCGTTTCGAAGCGCGATTTCGCCAGCAGCGCCGCGAGCAGCGCGCCGAACACGCCGGCGACGGGTGCCGCCACCATCCACGGATACAGCGCGTAATTCGCGAGCCACAAACCCGGCGCGCCGATCACGCTTTTCAGCAGCGGATTCGACACGGTGTCGAGCGGCGCGGCATCGACAATCTGATATCCGCCGATCGCCGTCGCGATCAAGGCGCCTGCGAGCAGAAACAGCACGAGCGCGACAAGCGACGCGATGCGCAGCGCGCGAGCGGCCCGTTCGGCGATCACGCCATCTGTCTTCATCCTGACAAACGCCGCGCCATGCGCCGCGAGCATCGACAAGCTGACGAGCCCGCACAGCAGCGCAAACGGATTGAGCAGCCCGAAAAAGCTGCCGTGGTACGTGGAGCGCAGATCCTGATCGAACGCGAACGGCACACCTTGCAGCAGATTGCCGAACGCCACGCCGAATACGAGCGCCGGCACGAAGCCGCCGACGAACAAGGCCCAGTCCCACGCGTTGCGCCATCCCGGATGCTCGCGTTTGCCGCGGTAGTCGAAGCCGACCGGCCGGAAGAACAGCGCGAACAGCACGAGCAGCATGGCGAAATAGAAGCCCGAGAACGATGCCGCATAGACAAGCGGCCAGGCCGCGAACATCGCGCCGCCCGCGGTGACGAGCCATACCTGATTGCCTTCCCAGGTCGCGCCGACCGTATTCACGACAATGCGGCGTTCGCTATCGTTCTTGCCGATAAACGGCAGCAGAATCGCGGCGCCCATATCGAAGCCGTCGGTGAGTGCGAAGCCGATCAGCAGCACGCCGATCAGCACCCACCAGATCAGTTTGAGGGTTGCGTAATCCATGATGATGGTTTCCGTTTTCTGTGCAGAAAGAGGCGGTTCGGATGGCGTCGAATTACGCGGCCGTTTTCACGCCGACCGGCTGCTCGCCGGGCAGCTCGTGGTGATAACGCCCGGTATGCAACGACGACGGTCCGAGCCGCGCGTACTTGAACATCAGCATGATCTCGATGATGAACAGCGCCGTGTAAAAGACGATAAACCCCGCGAGGCTCAGGTAGAGATCGCCTGGCGCAAGACTCGATGCGGATAGCGAGGTCGGCAGAATGCCGGCGATCGTCCACGGCTGGCGGCCGACTTCGGCGACGATCCAGCCAAACTCGGCGGCAAGCCATGGCAGCGGAATGGCCCAGACAGCCCAATGCAGAAACCAGCGGCGTTTTTCGAGCAGCAGCGAGCGCTGCGCGCAAAACCAGAAGGCGAGCACGAACGTCGCGAGAAACAGGATGCCGAGGCCGACCATCAGACGGAACGAGAAGAACACGGGCGCGACAGGCGGGATCGTCTTCTTCGCGGCCTGCTGGATCTGTTCGGGCGTGGCGTCGGTCACGTTCGGCGTGAACTGCTTGAGCAGCAGCCCGTAGCCGAGATCGGCCTTGTGCGCATCGAACGCGGCGCGCACTTCGTCGCTCGTGTCGCCTTGCTTGAGCCGCTGCAGCGCTTCATACGCGATCATGCCGTTCCTGATGCGCACTTCATGGCGCGCCATCAACTCTTTCAGGCCCACAACGGGCTCGTCGAGCGAACGCGTTGCGATGAGGCCGAGCGCGTACGGGATCCGGATCGCGTATTCGGTCCGCTCTTCCTTTTGATTCGGGATACCAATGATCGTGAACGGCGCCGGGGCCGGCGACGTTTCCCATTCGGACTCGATCGCCGCGAGCTTGACCTGCTGCACTTCGCCGGTGCGATAGCCGGATTCGTCGCCGAGCACGATCACGCAAAGCGTCGATGCGAGACCGAAACCTGCGGCGATGGCAAACGAACGCAACGCGAATTCGGTATCGCGGCGCTTGAGCAGATACCACGACGACACGCCGAGCACGAACATCGACGCAGTCACATAACCGGCCGACACCGTATGCACGAACTTCACCTGCGCGACCGGATTGAACACGACGTCGAACAGATTCACGAGCTCCATGCGCATCGTTTCGTAGTTGAATTCGGCGCCGACCGGATTGTTCATCCAGCCGTTCGCCACGAGAATCCACAGCGCCGACAGGTTCGAGCCGAGCGCGACGAGAAACGTGACGATCAGATGCTGGACCCGCGAAAGCCGGTTCCAGCCGAAGAAAAAGAGCCCGACGAAGGTCGATTCGAGAAAGAACGCCATCAGCCCTTCGACGGCCAGCGGCACGCCGAAAATATCGCCGACGTAATGCGAGTAGTACGACCAGTTCGTGCCGAACTGGAACTCGAGCGTGAGACCGGTCGTGACGCCCATCGCGAAATTGATGCCGAAGAGCTTGCCCCAGAACTGGGTCATGTCCTTGTAGATCTGCTTACCGGTCATGACGTAGACCGATTCCATGATCACAAGCAGCCACGACAGCCCGAGCGTGAGCGGTACAAACAGAAAATGGTAGAGCGCCGTAACGGCGAACTGAAGACGCGAAAGATCGACGACTTCGCTATCGGGCATGGTGATCACCTTCGGACGGATTCGATGCGGGCACCGACAACAGTGCCTGTGCGACCTGTTCAGGCGGCAGCGACATGTGCTGCGCCTGCGGATGGTTGAAAAATGCAAACTTGAGCGCGAACAGCAACGCAAACTTGATCGCGAGCACGATCGTGATGTCGCGTGCGAAGGTCGGGCCGCGTGCCCAGCCTGCGATGCGCGTCCACGTCCACGATGCGGCGCGCAGGGGGTTCCTGAGATTCTGCGTTATGGTCATGATCAGTTGACAACGACGTCATCCGGCAGCTCACGCTTCGCAGAGCGTAGCGTTTGCCGGATGCATAACGATTCTAGGAGCGCGTTCGCCGCGGCGCGTGGTGCGCGGTGCGGCATGAGGTCGCGAAGGCATCCTGACGATACAAGTATTGCGATCCGCGTTGCGCCAGGTCAAGGAAACGCGACGCCGGCCGTCTTGAAATCGTGGATGCGATGCGAGCGGAGACAAAAAAGCCCTACCGATCTTTTCGATGGCAGGGCTTTTTGAGTGTTGCTAACGAAAGTTCGGGAAAACCTCCGTTGGTGCGTGTGTTTCAGTGCCGGGACAGTGCCCGGCACTCATGCGTGATGCGTGGTTACGCGTTGTTATGCGTAATCAGCGAGTGCACTGCGCATCTTCTTCATCGCACTTGCTTCGATCTGGCGAATACGTTCCGCCGACACGCCGAATTCGTCTGCCAGTTCGTGCAGCGTCGAACCGCCCGAGCCGTCGTCTTCCACGTGCAGCCAGCGCGCCTCGATAATCCGGCGGCTGCGCGCGTCGAGCGACTCCAGCGCGGAGGCGATGCCGTCACTATGCAGCTTGTCGCGCTGGCGTTGGGCCAGCACGGCGGTCGGCTCGCTATGTGCATCCGCGAGGTAGGCGATCGGCGCGAACGACTCCTCGCCGTCCTCGATCTGGCCTTCCAGCGCGATATCGCCGCCCGACAAGCGCGTTTCCATCTCGGCGACTTCCTCGCGCTTCACATTCAGCTCTTTCGCGAGCCCTTCGATTTCGTCCGGCGTGAACGACTGCAAACCCTGCTTGTGGCTGCGCAGGTTGAAGAACAGCTTGCGCTGCGCCTTCGTCGTGGCGACCTTCACCATGCGCCAGTTGCGCAGGATGTATTCGTGGATCTCGGCCTTGATCCAGTGCATGGCGTACGACACGAGACGTACGTTCTGCTCGGGATCGAAGCGTTTTACCGCCTTCATCAGGCCAATGTTGCCTTCCTGGATCAGATCCGCGTGCGGCAGGCCGTAGCCGAGGTAGTTGCGTGCGATCGACACCACGAGCCGCAGGTGCGACAAAACCAGCCGCCGGGCGGACTCGAGATTGTTCTGCTCACGGAATTCCGTCGCGAATTGCCGCTCTTCTGCCGGCGTCAGCATCGGAATCCGGTTCACGGCCTGGATGTAGGCGTCGATGTTGCCCAGCTGCCCGGGCAGAAGCGAAGCATGCGCGAGCGTCAGTGCACCTGCCGAGCCGGCCTTAGCCGACAACGGGCTGAGAGTATTCGGAAGGGTCATTGCGTTACTCACGTAGCGTATTCCTTTGGATCAGACAAAACGCCGTTTTAAGCGGCGCCACCATGGGATGTTAGCACTCAAGTCTACCGAGTGCTAACACTTAGAGGCTCTAGGGTCATCCAAGTTCCCCTTTTTCCTATCGAAACCTAAATTTCAATAGCATTGTACCTTGCCTGCGAGATTCTCCCTAGCAGGTTAGGATTCATCCGCACTGCGGTTGTGGACATTTAGGGCGCATGATCCTTATGCAAAACGCAGAAGCCCGTGGCGGCGATGGCGGCATTTTTCACGGAACGATACGTGCTGCTGTCTCAAAAATAGTCGCTTTGCACTCAACTCACCTTAAGGTTCAACCTGCCAAATTCAGGGCGCAAGATGAACGAAAACAAAGAGTTTTGGCGTGATCTGGTACTAAAAAGTGTTTGCGCGGCAACTTTTCTCGGTCTTTCCGGGGTCGCGGCGGCTGATGAGTTCGGTGTTCAGGTAGCGGGCGGTTGGGCGGACCGTCACACGAGCAAGGTCGATCTCGGCTTTGTGTGGGACCCGAATCTGACCTGGTGGCAAATGGGCGACTGGCATTTCTCGCTGGTCGGCGAGGCGCATGCAGCCTGGTGGAACACTGGCGAAGGTAACGTGAACAGGAACATCGGCGAATTCGGCGTCACGCCGGTGGTGCGGTTCATCAAGGGCAGTGGCTGGATCCGGCCGTACCTCGAAGCGGGTATCGGCGTACGAGTGCTGACCCATGCGCGACAATCGACCAACTTCACGATGAGCTCCGCGTTCCAGTTCGCCGATATGGTGGGCGTCGGCTTCGGACTGGGTGAGAAACAGCACTATCAGGTCGGTTATCGCTTTCAGCACCTGTCCAACGCCAGTATCAAAGAGCCCAATCCTGGTATAAATTTCCAGCAAATCTACGTGCAGTACAACTTCTGACGACCGCGGCCGCTTTCGGCTCCGTCGGTGAAGGGGCGAATGCGATGGCCGCTAAAGTGATCGAGGCGATTCGCGGGCTCGAACGCGAACGCTTTCGTGCGATGGTCGACGGCAATGGGCCGCAGCTCGACGCGTTGCTGTCGGACAGCGTGATCTACGTCCATACGAACGGCAAACGCGAGACCAAGCAGCAGTTCATCGACGCGATCACCGCGGGCCGCCGCCGCTATCGCCAGATCGAGATCCAGTCGCAGGATGTGCTGCCGGTGGGGCGCGAGACCTGTGTGGTCACGGGGCGCGCGCTGATCGAGATGGAAGCGAACAACGGCGCGTTACTCTTTCCAATTGCTTACACCGCGATTCAGGCGCAGGAAGAAGGGCAGTGGCGGTTGATTGCCTGGCAGGCGACGCGCTGCGCGCTCGAGTGACGACGGGCTGGTCTGCCCGTTGCGATTGCCGACTTCTTTGCTCACGGTGTCACTGCAGTTCCGGTCGTGCCTTTTGAGCCAACCGTTCACGCGAGCAATCCGATCAGAACTGCCCGCGTCACGCTTTTCAGCCCGCCTTTTAGCTCGCCTCCTAGCCTCGTTCTCCCTTCTTCCGACTTCCCCTTGCTTCTTCTGAGCCTTGCTCGCCATCAGGCGACGTCAGGCCGCAACCCTGATCGGCTCGGGCGACAGCCATGCGGTAGAGCGGTTGATGCCGCTGACCACCGCGTCGATGACTGCCGTCGCCTCGTCGGCGGCGATGGCAGCACCGTGCCGCAGCGTGTCCTCGCCGACCCGGCAGCCGACGAAGACAGCGACACGGCCACCGGTCGCACGCACGGTCTCGCACGACGTGATTTCGATGCGCCGCCCGGAGGCCGTCGCGATTTCACCGGCGATACGTCGCGCGTAGGCGGCATGCGCACCGCCGGCGGCCGCCGCGGCCTCTGCGGCTGCTGCTGCCGGCGCGCCGATGCGAATCGCACTGCCCTCCCAATGCACGTTCTGCGCGTCGACACGCCGCACAGGCCCCGCGACATCGAAATATTCGCGCGCAAACAGCGCACAAATCGCTTCCGCGCTGACTTCGGCGCCCGACTGATCCGCGACCGCCTGCACTGCGTGGCTAAACTCGATCTGCACGCGCCGCGGCGGCGCGAAGCCCATCGCGCGCTCGAGCAGATAGGTGGCGCCGCCTTTGCCCGACTGGCTGTTGACGCGAATCACCGCGTCGTAGCTGCGCCCGACGTCGGCCGGATCGATTGGCAGATACGGCACTTCCCACACCGCGTCGGGCGCCTGCTGCGCAAAGCCCTTGCGGATCGCATCCTGATGCGAGCCTGAGAACGCGGTGTAGACGAGGTCACCCGCATACGGATGGCGCGGATGCACGGCAATCTGGTTGCAGCGCTCGACCACGCGTCGCACCGCGTCGATATCGGAGAAATCGAGGCCCGGGTCGATGCCCTGCGTGTAGAGGTTCAGCGCGAGCGTGACGAGATCGACGTTGCCGGTGCGCTCGCCATTGCCGAACAGACACCCTTCGATGCGATCGGCGCCCGCCATCAACGCGAGCTCCGCGGCTGCGACCGCGGTGCCGCGATCGTTATGCGGATGCACCGAGAGCACGATGCTGTCGCGGTAGCCGAGATTGCGGTCCATCCATTCGATCTGATCCGCGTAGACGTTCGGCGTCGCCGCTTCGACGGTGGCCGGCAGATTCACGATCATCTTGTGCTCGCGCGTCGGACGCCAGGTCTGCGCGACCGCGTCGCAGACTTCACGCGCAAACGCGAGCTCGGTCATGCTGAACGTCTCGGGCGAGTACTGGTAGGTCCAGTGCGTCTGCGGCCGCGCGTCGGCGTACTGGCGGATCAGCCGCGTGCCCTCGACGGCGAGCGCCTTCACCTGCTCCTTCGTCTGGTTGAACACGATCTTGCGGAACGATGGGCAGATCGCGTTGTACAGATGCACGATCGCGCGCGGCGCGCCCTCGAGCGCCTCGAACGTGCGCGCGATCAGATCCTCGCGCGACTGCACGAGCACTTCGATCGTCACATCGTCGGGAATGCGCGATTCGTCGATCAGCTTGCGAATGAAATCGAAGTCGGTCTGCGATGCGGACGGAAATCCGACTTCGATTTCCTTGAAGCCGATCGCCACGAGCATCTCGAAGAATTCGAGCTTCTGCGGAATGCTCATCGGCTCGATCAGCGACTGGTTGCCGTCGCGCAGGTCGGTGCTCATCCAGACCGGCGCGTGCTCGATCGTGCGGCTCGGCCATTTACGGCCGTTCAAACGGACGGCGGGGAAGGGACGGTACTTCTCGGCAGGGTTGCTCAACATGATGGGTGGCCTTGTTCGTTTAGTCGTATGCGGTGGGTTGCGGCGCCAGGCGGCTAGCCTGATGCCACGGATGCACGATCCGCGCGTGCGCGGTTGACGCCGGCGTTAGCGGCAGCAACGAACGGGCGCGGACGAACAGGGATGTCGGGAACGCGATGGCGATGGTGACGCCAGCAACATTCGACAACAGAGCGCATGCAATGTGCATTTGACCCTCGCGACTCGTCGAAACGGTATTCGGGCGAGCACAGACGACTTCAGGTTGTGAAGAACTACGGTTGGGATGAAACAGGCACTACGGGGAACTGCTGGGAGGACCGCGGAGCTTTTAGACGGGAGTCTTAGGCAACGCGGCGCTACGCCTGGCTTACGCTAGACGTAGCGATAGGGGCCGCGCTAGGCGACCGATGGTAATTCGGAGGGGGTTCAGATTCGAACACATTTGGCGAATGTAAGTCAGCGGGCGCTGAGATGTCAACCGACGATTCAGGGAATCGCAGCATGACAAGCGGGCAGCATGGCTGCATGGGAGCGGCCGAGGCTCCCGCTGCGCCTAATCCAATCAAGCAGCCTGCTTCGCGATACCCGCGATCACTTCGACCTGACGCGCAATTGCCGTGGGCACCGGCGCGGCGCCGCGCAGGACGTCGGCGATCCACGCGGCGGTGGTCGGCGCGTCGCGTCCTTCGGGCAGATCGACCGCCGGCGCGTCGGCCGACGAGCGCTCCGGCGCGACGAGCGTCTCGCACTGGCCGTCGTGCAGCCAGTCGATCTGCACCTGGCGGCGCGTGTCGGCGACCGCTTCGCCTTCGGTGCCGCGCGCGAGCAGTGCGCCGCCCATGGCGACGTCCGGATGCGTGACGAAAAGCTCCGTGAGACTTTCGCGATACGGCGGATGCGTGTAATTGACGAGCCGCAGCCCGGGCTGCGCGAACGGCTGGAGGATTTTCACGAGCGTATGCGTCGAATTGCGCACACCCATCCGGCGGCGCAGCGCAAGCAGCCGCGCGAGCTTCGGCGCGAGCGTCTCGATCGGCGCGAAGGCGACGCGGTGCGCGGTGAGTGCGTCCTCGATCTCGTTGTGCGTCTGCGCGGCGGCAATCTGCAGGTGAGCGAAAATTTCGGCGCTCGTGACGCGGCCCGGGTCTTCGGTCACGCCATGCACGAGCACCGGCACGCCCTCGCGCGCGAGGAGCAGCGCGAGCAGCGGCACGAGGTTCGGCTGCTTGCGTGCGCCGTTGTAGCTCGGGATCGAAACAGCTGAAACGTTGGACACGGCGCCCGCTGCATCTTGCGTCACACGGATCGGCGCGAACGATGCATGCGCGGCCGCATACATCGCGGCCAGTTCCTCGGGGGTCTCGCCTTTCAGACGGTAAGCAAGCAGCACGGCGCCGAGTTCGAGTTCCGACACGCGGCCGTCGAGCATCGCGCCATAGAGCGCCTGCGTATCTTCAGGCGCGAGCGCGCGGGCCCCGTGCGGTCCGCGCCCGATCTCCTTGATGAAGCGGGCGCACGGGAAAGGGGACAATTCGGTAGCGGCGGAATCGTTCATCTGAGGATCGAAGTCTGGTGCGGAACGGTGAGGTGCTTGCGCGATGTCGGCTGCTGCGCGCCGGCTTTTCCTGCGCAAAGCCGCGCCTGGTTGCTGCGCAGGCCCGCGGCGGCGGTGCTAGCCGTGGCAGCCGATCGGCAAATCGGAACAGGTCGAGTATCGCATGACGCGTGGTTCGTCTCACGCGCGAGGAAGATATCGGGTGTCGCTGCGGTGCCGATGTCGGCGCCCGCGAGAACGCATGCCGTAACGATCGACGCAGCGTATGCCGTTTCTTCGGCAGAAAGCTATCCGTCAAGCGGGCGATATATCACCGCGTTAAACTCGCTGCTTTGTCGTTTTACTGCCGCGCGCGCGGCTTTATGAATATCGGAGAACGGAATGGGTTACGTCATTACACCGGCGCCAATCGTCGGCGTGCCAGTGGCCGGGTCAAGCGATCAGTTCGCGGTGCGCCGCATCTACTGCGTCGGTCGCAATTACGAGGCGCACGCGCGCGAGATGGGGCACGACCCGGATCGTGAACCGCCGTTCTTCTTCTGCAAGCCGGCTGACGCGGTGCTGTACGTCGCGCCCGGCGCAACGGGTGAAATGCCTTATCCGTCGCAGACGAGCAACCTGCATTTCGAAATGGAAATGGTCGCGGCGATCGGCAAGGCGGGCAAAGATATCGCTGTCGACAGCGCGCTCGATCACGTTTATGGCTACGCGCTCGGCCTCGATATGACGCGCCGCGACCTGCAGGCCGAAGCGAAAAAGCTCGGCCGTCCGTGGGACACCGCGAAGGGCTTCGACCATTCGGCGCCGATGGGGCCGATTCATCCGGTGTCGAAGGTCGGCCATCTCGGTAAGGGCGCGATCTGGCTGTCGGTGAACGGCGCGGAGAAGCAGCGCTCCGACGTGTCGCAGCTGATCTGGTCGGTGGCCGAGACGATCGCGTATCTGTCGACGCTGTTCGAACTGCAGCCGGGCGACCTTATTTTCACGGGCACGCCGGAAGGGGTGGGCGCGGTCGTGAAGGGCGATCTGATGAAGGGCGGCGTCGACGGGCTCGGCGAGTTCAGCGTGCGCCTCGTCTGATGGCGCGGCGGATGCGCAGTCGGATTGCGTGACGAACGCGGGCGCGGCTTGATCGGCGCGTTCAAATCGCGTCACGCAGACTGAACCGCGCAGGCGCGGGATCGCACTACGTTGGCCGCGCCACATCCGACCGCATGCAGGGAGAGGAGACACATCAAATGAAGCTATACAGCTACTTCCGCAGTTCCGCCGCGTATCGCGTGCGGATTGCACTCAATCTGAAGAAGCTGCCGTACGAGTATCTGCCGGTGCATCTGCTGCGCAACGGCGGCGAGCAGCACGCCAGCGCGTACCGCGAACTCAATCACGACGCGGTCGTGCCGACGCTGATCGACAACGGCAACGTGCTGCAGCAGTCGATCGCGATTATCGAGTATCTCGAGGAGACGCATCCGCAGCCGCCGCTGTTGCCGGGCACGCCGGTCGAGCGCGCGTTTGTGCGTGGCGTTGCGCTTCAGGTCGCGTGCGAGATTCATCCCGTCAACAACCTGCGGGTGCTCAAGTATTTGAAGCGCACGGTCGGCGCGAACGACGAGGTGAAGGACGCCTGGTATCGGCACTGGATCACCTCGGGCTTTACGGCGCTCGAGGAGCATCTGGTCGCGAGCCGCCGCAGCGGCGCGTTCTGTTTCGGCGATACACCGACCATGGCCGATGCGTGCCTGATTCCGCAGGTGTTCAACGCCGATCGCTTCAAGATTGATATGAGCGCGTTTCCGACCATTCGGCGGATCAACGACCACGCGATGCAGTTGAGCGCGTTCGCCGATGCGGCGCCGGGCACGCAGCCCGACTCGGAGTGACTGCGGTTTGAAAAGGCGGCGGCGCGGTCGGCGCGCCGCTGCTGCGTCGCCTTCGCTTAGCTGCCGAGCAGCGCGTCCGAGAATTCTTCCGCGCTGAACGGCTGCAAATCCTCCACCTTCTCGCCGACACCGATGAAATACACGGGCACCGGCCGTTGCCGCGCGATCGCGGCGAGAATGCCGCCCTTCGCGGTGCCGTCGAGTTTCGTCACGATCAGGCCGGTGAGACCGAGCGCGTCGTCGAATGCCTTGACCTGGGAGAGCGCGTTCTGGCCGGTATTCGCGTCGATCACCAGCAGCACTTCGTGCGGCGCGCCGTCGTGCGCCTTGCCGATCACGCGTTTGACCTTGCGCAGCTCTTCCATCAGATGCAGCTGCGTCGGCAGGCGTCCGGCGGTATCGGCCATCAGCACATCGATCTTGCGCGCGCGCGCCGCGCCTACCGCGTCGAAAATGACCGCGGCGGGGTCGCCGCTTTCCTGCGAGACGACCGTCACGTTATTGCGCTCGCCCCAGATCGCGAGCTGCTCGCGCGCGGCCGCACGGAACGTATCGCCGGCGGCGAGCAGCACCGATTGATCGAAGCGCTGCAAGTGCTTGGCGAGCTTGCCGATGCTGGTGGTTTTGCCCGCGCCGTTGACGCCGGCGATCATCATCACGAGCGGCTGGTCGCGGCCGAGCATCAGCGATTTTTCGAGCGGCTTCAGCAGGCCGACCAGCAGTTCGCGCAATGCGGTTTTGACCTGCTGCGGGTCGGTGAGCCGCTCGGCGCGCACTTTTTCGCGCAGTGTTTCGAGCAGGTATTCGGTGGCGTCGACGCCCGCGTCGGACATCAGCAGCGCGGTTTCGAGCTCTTCATACAGTTCTTCGTCGATTTTCGTGCCGACGAAGATGCCGGTGATGCTTGAGCTGGTTTTCGATAGACCGCTCTTCAGGCGCGTGAGCCACGAGCGTTTCGCGGCCGGTTCGGGCGCGGGCGGCGGGACGATTTCGACGGTTTCGAATGCGGTCGATGCGTCGGTGGCTGACGGTGCTCTGGGCGCTTCGCGTGCGGGTGCCGCGGGGGCGGGCTGATTGACCGGGCGCTGCGGTTGCGGTTCGCGGGCGACCGGGGGTGTCGATTGCAACGGCGGTTCAGATTGCGTCCGAGCCTGCGGTTGTGGCTGTTCCGGCGGTTGCGGCTGCGTTGTCTGGAAAGCTTGCGGCTGCGGTTCGGCGCGCCGCGGTTCTTCCGTGCGCTGCGGCGTGACGGGTTCGGCCGAGGCTGGTGCGAACCCTTGCGTAGTGGTGACATGCGCCGCGGCAGGTGTCTGCGCAACTGGCGGCGCAACGGGGCGCGCAGGCTGTGGCACTGGCTGCGCGGACTGCGCCGGCTGTGTGGGCTGCACTGGCAGCACCGGCTGCGCTGCTGGTGCGGGCGCTTGCGCAACCTCGACGCGTGCTTCGACCGGCGGCTGAACCGCTGGCGTTTCGGCTACCGCAGCGTTGTCGGCCGGCACGTCGGGCGTCGCCACGTCGGCTGCGTTCGGCGACTCGGCCGGCGCATTGTCGGACGCTTTGGAACCCCTGAATCGTTTGAGAAAGCTGAACATGTGCTGGCGTATTGAAGAGGCGAGCCGGCTATTCCGGCTAAGGGGGGCGCATGCGCATCGCGGTGCGGAAGCGATGCGAGCAAATGAGCGCGGGCGCGGCGGATCCGGCGCAACGGTAAGGCTCTGCGGGGATGCTACGCGCGCAAGCGTGACATTTTATCAGGCGCGGCCGCGCTCGCGTGGCGGCGGGACCGCGCCGACCCATGTGGTAACGTGAGCGCTCCGGCCCGCGCGTATTGCGCCGTGTAACGCGCGGCCGACATCCGTTCAGCCACTCCATTGACATGTCTCGTCTTTCATCATCGCGTGCGCGCAGCACGCCGCCGCCCGGACGCGGCGCTCCTCATACTGTCCGTATCATCGGTGGCGACTGGAAGCGCACGCCGCTGACCGTGCTCGATCTCGACGGCTTGCGGCCGACGCCCGATCGCGTCCGCGAAACGCTTTTCAACTGGCTCGGCCAGCGGCTCGACGGTCAACGCTGTCTCGATTTGTTCGCCGGCTCCGGCGCGCTCGGCTTCGAGGCCGCCTCGCGCGGCGCCGCGCGCGTGCTGATGGTCGAGCGCAATGCGCGCGCCGCCGGTCAGTTGCGCGCGATCCAGGCGAAGCTCGGCGCGCGTGCGGTCGAAGTCGCCGAAGCGGACGCGCTGCGTCTTGCGGCGAGTCTTGCGCCCGGCTCGTTCGACGTCGTGTTCCTCGATCCGCCGTTCGGCGAGGATCTGCTCGGTCACGCGCTCGAACTCGCTGTTCCGCTCGTCGCGGCGGGCGGTGCCGTCTATGTCGAAGCCGGCGAAGCGCTGGCGATCGAACAGACGCCAGCGCTTGCCGGATGGACAATCGGCCGGCACGGCAAGGCCGGCGCGGTCCACTATCATTTGCTGCATCGCGAAAATGAGGAATAATGCGCGTTCGATTACAAGTGCCGGATAACGGCCGTCACGCATTGCAGCCGGAAATCGCGCCCGTGCGGTGTTGTCGTGTTGCCGGGCCGCGCACCGGGGCGGCGCCCTTTAGTCTGACGGAAGAGAGGAGAAGTCCATGGTAGTCGCCGTGTACCCGGGTACGTTCGATCCGCTGACGCGCGGTCACGAAGATCTCGTTCGACGTGCGTCGAGCATCTTCGACACGCTCGTGGTGGGCGTCGCCGACAGCCGTAACAAGCGGCCGTTCTTTACGCTCGATGAGCGTCTCGACATCGCTCATGAAGTGCTCGGCCACTATCCGAATGTGCAGGTCGCGAGCTTCACGGGGCTGCTAAAAGACTTCGTACGCAGCAATAACGCGCGCGTGATCGTGCGTGGTTTGCGCGCCGTGTCGGACTTCGAATACGAATTCCAGATGGCCGGCATGAATCGCTATCTGCTGCCGGACGTCGAGACGATGTTCATGACGCCGTCCGATCAGTATCAGTTCATTTCGGGCACGATCGTCCGCGAGATTGCGCAACTGGGTGGTGACGTCAGTAAGTTCGTGTTTCCGTCGGTGGAAAAGCGCTTGCAGGACAAGGTGGCGGAGAATCTGGCGCAGCAGGCGAGCCAGCCTTAATGCGCGTAAACTAGCGTTCTTAAGCGGAAGAAGTCGGCGGTGCGTCCACCAGACCTCGCCGGCAGGAAGTGACAGGTAGGAAGTGACAGGTAGGAAGTGAGCGAGCATGGCCCTGATAATCACCGACGAGTGCATCAACTGCGACGTTTGCGAGCCCGAGTGCCCGAACGACGCAATCTCGATGGGCCCGGACATCTACGTGATCGACCCGAACAAATGCACCGAATGCGTCGGTCATTTCGATGAACCGCAATGCCAGCAGGTGTGTCCGGTGGAGTGCATTCCGCGCGATCCGCAGCATGCGGAATCGCCCGAACAGTTGATGGTCAAGTATCGCGCGCTGCAGGCTGCGAAGGGCGCCTGAACGCGCGGTCGGCGAGGTTCGCTCGCGCGGGTGGTGGCCGGTTGCGCAAGCGCGCCTTGCCTAGGCCGCGCTGCCGTCGAGCAGTTCCCTCAATGCGGCAAGCAACGTATCGCACTCGGCATCAGTTCCGATCGTGATCCGCAAATGCTGGTCGATACGCGGCAGCTTGAAGTGCCGCACGAAAATTTCCTTTTCCCTGAGCCTGGCCGAGAGCGTCGCGGCGTCGTGACTTTCGTGGCGCGCGAACACGAAGTTCGCCGCCGACGGCACCACGTCGAAGCCGAGCGCGGACAGTCCCGCTGACAGCCGTTCGCGGCCTGCGATCACCTTTGCGCGACAGTCGCGGAACCATGCTTCATCTGCATACGCGGCGGTCACGGCGGCTTGCGCGACGCGATCGAGCGGGTACGAGTTGAAGCTGTCCTTCACGCGCACGAGCGCATCAATAAGCTTGGCATCGCCGAACGCGAAGCCGACGCGCATGCCGGCGAGCGAGCGAGACTTCGATACCGTATGCACGACCAGCAGATTCGGATATCGGCCGATCAGCGAGACGGCCGATTGCGCGCCGAAGTCGACATACGCTTCGTCGATCACGACCACCGAGTCCGGATTCGCCGCGACGAGCTTTTCGATATCGGCGAGCGGCAACGCATGACCGGTCGGCGCGTTCGGATTCGGAAACACGATGCCGCCGTTCGGCGCAGCGTAATCGTCGATGCGGATCGTGAAATCATCGGCGAGCGGCACGGTTTGATAGACGATGTCGTAGAGCTTCGCGTACGTCGGATAGAAGCTATACGTAATGTCCGGAAACAGCAGCGGGCGGTCGTGTTTGAGCAGCGCGAGGAATGCCATCGCGAGCACTTCGTCGGAACCGTTGCCGGCGAACACCTGCTCGATGGCGAGCCCGTGATACGCGGCGACCGTCTCGCGCAGCTTGCGGGCGGTCGGATCGGGGTAGCGGCGCAACGACTCGCCGGTTTCGCCAACTTCATCGCGAATCGCGGCGAGCACCGCGGGCGACGGCGGGTACGGGTTCTCGTTGGTGTTGAGCTTCACCGGATGCGCGAGCGCGGGCTGTTCGCCGGGAACATACGGTGAGAGTCGGTGGACGATGTCACTCCAATACAGGCTCAAAGTGGTTCTCCTTCTGCGAAGCCGAGTCGGTGAATCAATTTCACGCGTCACACAATCCACGCCGTCGTGCGAGGCATTGCGTCACGCCACATGCTGCACTAACCATTGCGATGCAACTGCATCATCGCGCGCTCGAGTTCGCCTTTGACCACATGCGGCATCACCGTCAGCGCCCGCTCGATCGACGCATCGATTACATCTTGCTCTTCCTTGCGCGGCGGCTTCAGCACGAAGTTCGCGACATCGGGTTTGGCGCCGGCGCGCGCGCTTTCCGGAATCAGATCGCGCGGATGCCCGATACCGATGCGCAAGCGCCAATACTGCTGCGTGGTCAGATGCGCGGAAATATCCTTGAGCCCATTGTGCCCGCCGCTGCCGCCGCCGAGCTTCAGCTTCACGGTGCCGGGCGGCAAATCGAGCTCATCGTGCGCGACGAGAATCTGGTCCGGAAGAATCTTGAAGAAGTGCGCAAGCGCGACGACTGACTGGCCCGAACGGTTCATATACGTCTGCGGTTCGAGCAGATGCACTTCTTCGCCGTGCAGCCGCGCCTTCGTATAGAAGCCGTGAAAGCGCCGCTCATCGCGCAGCGTCGCGCCGGCTTCGCGCGCGAGTTGATCGACGAGCCAGAAGCCGGCGTTGTGGCGTGTCGCGGAATATTCGGCGCCCGGGTTACCGAGTCCGACGATCAGCTTGATCATGGTGTCGAGGATAGCCTTGGCTTTCGGGTGTACCGGGTTTGTGGTGCTTGGCGAGTTTCGCGAATAGTCAACCAGTAACAGGAACCTGCAACTTCGCGAAGAAAATTTGCGAAAAAAAACCCGCCGGGGCGAACCTCGGCGGGTCACGTCGTCCGTTCCATTGAAACGGATCGAGAGGATAGCTCGCAGATTGCGGCTCAGGTGGTCACTCAGTTAACCAACTCAGTTGACCACGCGGCCAGCCTGCTTAGGCGGCCGGTGCTGCGCCTTCGCCTTCGCCAGCAGCCGAACCGGCCGCTTCGTCTGCAACCGCGCCAGCCGGGATCGTCGCGGACGCGATCACCGGGTTTTCGGCTTCGATGTGCGCGGTCAGCGCCACGCCTGCCGGCAGCACGATGTCCTTCGCGTGCATCGTTTGACCCGCTTCGATCTTCGCGAGATCGACTTCGAGGAATTCCGGCAGCGCGGCCGGCAGACACTCGACTTCGATTTCGTTCACAACGTGCGAGATCACTGCGCTCGACAGCTTCACGGCCGGATTGGTTTCCTGGTTCATGAAGTGCAGCGGCACCTTCGTGTGCAGCTTCTTGTTCGGGTCGACACGCTGGAAGTCAACGTGCAGCACGATCTGGCGGAACGGATGGTATTGCACGTCGCGCAGCAGCACTTGCTGCGACTTGCCGGCCACTTCCAGATCGAGAATCGACGAGTGGAACGATTCCTTCTTCAGTGCATGCCACAGCGCGTTGTGATCGAGCTCGATCAGTTGCGGTTCGCTGCTTGCGCCATACACAATACCCGGGGTCTTGCCCGTGTTGCGCAGGCGGCGGCTCGCACCCGTACCTTGCTTGTTACGCTCAAAAGCGACGACTTTCATTTGCTTCTCCATACAACTGCCCGCGACCAGGCAGTAAGAAGGACCTTGCGCAACGTCAGTGACGTGACTTGAGGCCCCGGACCAGGCGGCATGAACCTTCGTTCGTTCATGCCGATTGTGCGAAGGCGCCGCGCTTCAAAGGCATTCGGCGACTTCGCAAATTCAGTTCAACTTTCCGCAAACAGCGACATCACCGAATCGCCGCGGCGGATGCGCGAGAACGTTTCGGCGAGCAGACCAGCGCTGGTCAGCGAGCGAATCTTCGCGCACGAGCGCGCTTCTTCGCCGAGCGGAATCGTATCGGTCACAACGAGTTCGTCGAGCGCCGAAGCGGCGATCCGTTCGCCGGCGCCACCGGACAGCACCGGGTGCGTCGCATACGCGTAGACCTGCTTCGCGCCGCGTTCCTTCAGCACTTGCGCAGCCTTGCACAGCGTGCCGGCCGTATCGACCATGTCGTCCATGATCACGCAGGTGCGGCCTTCGACTTCACCGATGATGTTCATCACTTCGGCGACGTTCGCCTTCGGACGGCGCTTGTCGATGATCGCGAGATCGCAGTTCAGCTGCTTCGCGAGCGCGCGTGCGCGCACGACACCGCCGACGTCCGGCGACACCACGAGCAGATCTTCGTGATTCTGCTTGCGCAGATCGCCGAGCAGCACCGGCGTCGCGTAGATATTGTCGACAGGGATGTCGAAGAAGCCTTGAATCTGGTCAGCGTGCAGATCCATCGTGATGATCCGCTCGACGCCGGCGATTTCCAGCATGTTCGCGACGACCTTCGCGGAGATCGCAACGCGTGCCGAACGCGGGCGCCGATCCTGGCGCGCATAGCCGAAATACGGGATTGCAGCGGTGATCCGGCCGGCAGAAGCGCGCTTCAGCGCGTCGACCATGATCATCAGTTCCATCAGATTGTCGTTCGCCGGCGCGCACGTGGATTGCAGGACGAACACATCCTTGCCTCGCACGTTCTCCTGAATCTCGACCTGGATCTCGCCGTCCGAGAAGCGGCTGACCATTGCTTTGCCGAGGGGAATACCGAGAATCTTGACGACTTCCTGTGCAAGCGCGGGATTTGCGTTGCCAGTAAAAACCATCAGGCCGTCATGGCTGCTCATCGTGCACCTGCTTCAGGCTGTGGGAGGCGAGGAACTGCGAGAATTTTTGGCAGGGGAGGAAGGACTCGAACCCTCGCATGCCGGAATCAAAATCCGGTGCCTTAACCAACTTGGCGACTCCCCTACACTAACTTTGAGCGCCGCCGGATGCGTAGGAACACCCGACGTTGCGAAATTCATGACGCGAAGCCAAAGAGTGGATGCGTATCCAGGCTTGCCGTTACTGCGCTGTTC
Source organism: Paraburkholderia edwinii (assembly GCF_019428685.1). Lineage (NCBI taxonomy): Bacteria > Pseudomonadati > Pseudomonadota > Betaproteobacteria > Burkholderiales > Burkholderiaceae > Paraburkholderia > Paraburkholderia edwinii. Next base: position 4,762,994 of record NZ_CP080095.1, on the reverse strand, counting down.
CAACCGGCTGGCAATGCGGCTTGTGCCGCTTGTGCTTCACCGATGCTGCGGAATGCTGCAAAAACGCTTGCACCCGACCCGGTCATCCGCGCCGGCGCGATGTTGTTCGATACGCTTTCGAACCACCGCAACACCTGCGCTACCTCCGCGTATTTTCCCACGACAACTTGCTGCATGTCATTCCGGCCGAAACTGTCTGGCCATTCTGCGCTGCGGCTTTGCTGTGCAAGAAAGTCCGTAATTGTGATGGGTTCGGAATCCCTTGTCAACGATTTTTCAGAGAATATCGCCGCGGTCGGGACGTGCACTTCCGGCTTCACCACGAGGAAATAACGCGGCGGCAATTGTACCGTCTGAAGCGCCTCGCCGACACCCTCGGCGAATGCATTTTTGCCGAACACGAAGAACGGCACATCGGCGCCGAGACGCAGCGCGAGCGCTTGCAGTTCGGCGCGTGGAAGATCGAGGTTCCAGAGCCGGTTCAGCGCGAGCAACGTGGTCGCGGCATCGGAGCTTCCGCCGCCGAGCCCCGCGCCCATCGGCAGATGCTTGTCGATCTCGATGTCTACGCCGTGAGCGGTGCCCGAATGTTCCTGCAGCAGCTTCGCGGCGCGCACGGTCAGGTCGCTTTCCGCGGGGACGTCCGGCACATCGGTCAGGCGCTCGATGCGGCCGTCGGCACGCCGCGTGAAGTGCAGACGATCACCCCAGTCGATCAGCTGGAAGACTGTCTGAAGCAGGTGGTAACCGTCCGGCCGGCGGCCGGTAATGTGCAGGAAAAGATTGAGCTTCGCCGGAGCGAGGCAATCGCGCAGCGAATCGTTCGTGTCGGTCATGAGTCCGGAGTGTGGCGCGTGCTGTTCGGGTAACGCGTGATTCTATTGCGTAATCTTATTGGTCCAGCACGAGCTTGATGTTAAGCGGCGGTTGCTCGCGGCTCAGATTCACGCGCTTGACGCCGGTGGCGGGCTTATCCGCGTATGACAGATAGTCGATCGTCCAGCCGTCCTGTTCGATCTGCTTCGGCCGCGATGGATCTTCGGGATCGGGAACCGTTCTCCCATGCGAGGTCGGTGCAACCGATGGCTGCAGCCAGTAGCGCATCCCTTCGACCGGCAAGGCGAAGCCGAGCGCATTCTGCATCAGCGTCGATACGTTGTCGGCGGTCAGCGGCTGACGGTTCGGCAGTTCGAGCGTGGCCGAAGACGGCGATGACGTGACAATCGCCATGGTCTGCCCGAGCGGATTGCGCAATTGCACGGTGACGGTATCGCCGGTCTCGCGCCAGTCGAAGTTGCCATACGCGTTCTGCTGATGGCCGTACCCGTCCTCGTATTGCACGGCGAAGCGCCCGCGATACTCATGCACGGTCTGCGCGGTGAGGGCGGTCGCCGCGTTGGACGTGGACGGGCCTTGCGGCTTCACGCTCGCGCAACCGGCGAGCGCGAGAACCGCGGCGGTAGCGAAAGCCGGAAGGACGAACGCCGCGCGATGCGACGCCCGTTCGGGATTAAGTTGACGGAAAAGCCGGATGAACAGTGCGTGAAAAGGCGCGAAAAAATGCATCAGAGGTCGTTCACCTGAAAGCGTTTGAGCGTCTTGACGAGCGTGTCGTTGTCGGGCTCAAGCTTGCGTGCTTCGCGCCACGCGGCCTTCGCCTGTTCCTGATCGCCGCTCTTCCACAGCACTTCGCCGAGGTGCGCGCCGATTTCCGCGTTCGGTTGCAGATCGTAAGCCCTGCGCAGAATCTTGATCGCGTCCGACGTGTCGCCGAGGCGATACTTGACCCAGCCGACGCTATCCATGATGAACGCATCGTTCGGCGCAAGCGCCGACGCTTTCTCGACAAGTTTGTCCGCTTCCTGAAGACGCTGGTTGCGATCCGCGAGCGAATAACCGAGCGCGTTGTAAGCCTGCGCGTTGTCGGGCTGCGTGCGCATCAGCTTGCGCAGCTGCGCTTCCATCACCTCGTAGTGGCCAGTCTTTTCGGCGGCCATTGCGTAGTCGTACGTGAGATCGGGGTCGTCAGGGAAGTCGGCCGTTGCCTGTTGCAGCCGCGCTTCGGCTTCCTGGTAGCGCTTCGCGTCGAACAGGATTGCCGCGTCCGTGCGTGCGATCAGCGCCTGGTCGCGCGGGTCCATCGCGTGGATATTCGCGAGCAGCTTGCGCGCTTCGTCCGGCTTGCCCTGCTTCTCGAGCAGTTGCGCGCGTGTGATCTGCGCGGGGATGTACTGCTGGCTCGTCGGCGGAATCTTGTCGAGATAACCGGCCGCGGCGGCCTCGTCCTTCTGCTCGAGCGCGAGCTGTGCGAGGTAGATGTAAGCCTGTCCCGAATCCGCGCCCTGCGTTTTGTCGGCCTGCTGCGCGTATTGCGTGAGGTACGTCTTCGCCTCGGAGTAGTTCTTCTGCTGGATCTTGATCAGCGCGAGCGCCATGAGCGGCGTGAGGTCGTTCGCGTTGTCCTTGTGCATGAACTCGAACTGCTTTTGCGCATCGTCGAGCCGGTCGCTTGCAAGGTACATCTGCGCGAGCGCGAGACGCGCATCGTGCGATTTCGGATTCTGCTGCACGTATTTTTCGAGCGACGCGATTCCCTCGGCGCGCTCCTCGGGGCCCATCTGCGCGAGGGTGAGTGCGGCGGGCAGATAGTCCGGCTTCAGCGCGAGCGCCTGTTCGAGCGACTTGCGCGCGCCCGGGAGATCGTCGGAGATAAGCTGCTGGCGCGCCATGGCCAATTGCGCTTCGGGCCGGTTCATGTCGTTCTTCAGCAGATCCTGCAGCACGTGCAGGCCGCCGACGCGGTTCGGGCCGCGCGAAATCAGCAACTGCAGCGAGAGGATGCCGGCGCCGCGATTTTCCGGCTTGATCTTCGCGAGCTCGTTGGCGAGCAGCGGCTCGGCTTCATCGGGCTTGCCCGACAGCACGAGCAGCGACGCGTCGAGCTGGGCCGCGCGCTCGGAGCCCGGCGCGTACTGCTGCCACAACTGGGCGGCCGCAAGTGCATCGGTCGGGCTTTGCGCGGCGAGTGCGATCTCGGTGGCGCGCTGTGCCATGCGCGGGTCGTGCGTGTCGCGCGCGAGTGCGAGGTAGGTCTGGTAAGCAGGGGCCGGCTGGTTCCGCTGCAACGCGACTTCCGCTGCGAGCACCTGGAACACGATCTGACTCGACAGCGGGACATCCGGAAGATTTTTTTGCTCATCGGCGTCCGGTCCGAACGCATCCTGCACCGAAACCGAATTGTCATCTGTATCGGGAGACGGGTCCTGCGCATGCGCGGGCAACGCGGCGAGCGTCCATGCGGCCAGCGCCGCGGCGGCCATCAGCCGGCGCGCGAAGACACCGCGCGGCACCGGTTTCGCGTCGCCGTAGGGCTCGCGGCCGGCCTCGGCCGGACGCTTCAGAAAGAGCTTTACGAAGGACAGGTTCATGGAAATCCGTTCAATGTTTCGGTCGATTGTAACGCGCTCGCTACAATACGCGCATAACCAACGACGCAAGTTGTAGACCTGTTAGACATGCCAGAGCTTCCAGAAGTCGAAGTCACCCGCCGCGGGATCGAGCCTTATGTAGCCGGGCGCCGCGTCGAACGCGTGGAGGTGCGCACGCCGGCGCTGCGCTGGCCGATTCCGGCCGATCTGCCGCGCATGCTGCGCGGCCGGCTCGTGAAGAATGTCGAGCGGCGCGGCAAGTATCTGCTGTTCGAAGTAGACGAGGGCTGGTTCATCGTTCACCTCGGCATGACGGGCACGCTGCGCGTGCTGCGCAACGTGCCGCATCCGCCGGCGGCCGCGAAGCACGATCATGTCGACTGGGTTTTCGACGACTTTATCCTGCGCTTTCGCGACCCGCGCCGTTTCGGCGCCGTGCTCTGGCATCCGCGTTCGGATGGCGACGTGCTCGAGCATCCGCTGCTCGCCGGCCTCGGCATCGAGCCGTTCGCGCCTGCCTTCACGGGCGCGCTCATGCATCGCAAGACACGCGGGCGGACCGTCTCGGTGAAGCAGGCGCTGCTGGCCGGCGAGATCGTCGTCGGCGTGGGCAACATTTACGCTTCTGAAAGCCTCTTTCGCGCGGGCATCCGGCCGACGACGCCCGCCGGGCGCGTGTCGCTCGTGCGTTACGAACTGCTTGCGGATGCAGTGCGCGTGACGCTTGCCGCCGCGATCGAAAAAGGCGGCAGCACGTTGCGCGACTTTGTCGGCAGCGACGGTGAGAGCGGCTACTTCCAACTCGATTATTTCGTCTATGATCGCGCGGGGCTGCCGTGCCGGGTTTGCGAAACGCCGATCAGACAGATCGTGCAGGGGCAGCGTTCCACTTACTATTGTCCGACCTGTCAGCGCTGAATGGTTCAGTGACCGAATGACCTGATGACCCCATGTCCGTAGCGTCCACGATACCCGTTTTGACCGATTTCTCTGTGCGCTTGATCGCATGGCAGCGTGAACACGGCCGCCATGACCTGCCATGGCAGAACACACGCGACGCATATCGCATCTGGCTGTCCGAGATCATGCTGCAGCAGACCCAGGTGTCGACGGTGATCCCGTACTACGCGAAGTTTCTTGCGCGCTTTCCCGATGTCGCGTCGCTTGCCGCGGCGCCGACGGACGACGTCATGGCGCTATGGGCCGGGCTCGGTTACTACTCGCGTGCGCGCAATCTGCATCGTTGCGCGCAGGTGGTCGTCGAGCAGCACGGCGGTGCGTTTCCCGATTCGGTCGATGCGCTTGCCGAATTGCCGGGCATCGGCCGCTCGACCGCGGCGGCGATCGCGTCGTTTGCATTCGGCGCGCGCGCGACGATTCTCGACGGCAACGTCAAGCGTGTGCTCGCGCGCGTGTTCGGCGTGGAAGGCTTTCCCGGCGAAAAGCGCGTTGAAAACGCGATGTGGCTGCTGGCGGAATCGCTGCTGCCTTCCGATGCGACGAACGACGAAGTCAGCGCCTATACGCAAGGCCTGATGGACCTCGGCGCGACGCTGTGCGTGCGCGGCAAACCCGACTGCGCGCGCTGCCCGTTCGCGGCGGACTGCGTGGCGCGCGTCACGGGCCGGCAGCGCGAACTGCCGGCCGCGCGTCCGAAGAAGGCCGTGCCGACGCGGCGCACATGGATGCTCGTGTTGCGCGATGGCGATGCGGTGATGCTCGAAAAGCGTCCGCCTTCCGGCATCTGGGGCGGCCTGTGGAGTCTGCCGGAAGCCGCCGACGAAGCCGCGCTCGCGGCGCGTGCGCGTTCGTTCGGCGCGAGCGCGACGGTGTCGCCGCTTGCGTCGCTCACGCATACGTTTACGCATTTCCGGCTCGATATCGAGCCGCGCGTGGTCGAGTTGAATCGTGTGGCGGGTGCGCAAGTGGCGCTCGCTGATGGCGAAACGGCGTGGGTTTCGCTTGCGGATATCGATGCGTATGGCGTGCCCGCGCCGGTGCGCAAGCTGCTCGACGGATTGCAGGGCTCGCTGCTATAGCGCTGTGCCAGCGCGTTCCGGTGAGACAGCGCTATAGCAACTGATGCTGCTGCATATAGTGATGCACGATATCGATGCGCTCCCCCGCATCGAGCAGCTCCATCAGCTTTTGCCGCGCGCGCAGCGCGATAGGCAGGACTTCCGACAATCGGTTCGACACCCACGACGGATCGTCGAAGCGGAACGGTTCGACAAACGGCAGACTGTCCGGATCGCGCTCGCGAATGGTCGCGATAATCCGCTCGAGCACTTCCGCACAGGCGCCGAACTTTTCGACATGCGTCGCCCCTTCAAGCGGAACATCGTCGCCGAGCGGATCGGCCATGCCGACCAGCAAGCCGCTCTGTTCGACGCGATACGACAGCAGCCTGAAGCGCTCCGTGCCGCGCGCGCGAATCAGCAGCATGCCGAATTCATCGACGTCGCATTGATCGATCTCCGCGAGACACCCGACCAGTTCGGGCACCGACGGCTCGTCCGGCTTCGCGACCTCGCCGCCGCTTTTCAGCAGACACACGCCGAACGGCGACTTGTCGCGCAGACACCCACGCACCATGTCGAGATAGCGCGCTTCGAAAATCTTGAGGGGCAACAGCCCACCGGGAAACAGCACCGTGTGCAACGGGAAGAGCGGCACATCGGCATACACGGACGAGGTAGAGGACATGGCGCAACGCTTCGGTTAAGGCCGCGCACGCGCGGCCGGCTAAGCCACCAGCTTCGACGATTGGTCGACGTCGATTGGTGCGTCCCGATGTCGCACGATGACGTTTGCGTGACCTTTGAGACGCGCAGCAAGCGTCTCCGCGATAAACACCGAGCGGTGCTGGCCGCCCGTGCAACCGATGGCGACGGTCAGATAGCTGCGGTTATCGTCGCGAAAGTGCGGCAGCCATTTGACGAGAAACGCCTCGATGTCGTCGATCATGTGATGCACGACCGGCAACGCGTCGAGAAAATCGATGACGGGTTGATCGAGGCCGGTCAGCGGCCGCAAGAGATGATCGTAATACGGGTTCGGCAGCGTGCGTACATCGAAAACGAAATCGGCATCGAGCGGCACGCCGCGCTTGAAGCCGAACGATTCGAACATCAGCGCGAGGCCGCTGTGTTCCTGTTCGATGAAACGTTTGACCCACGCGCGCAGCGTATTCGCGCGCAGATTGCTGGTGTCGATCTGATGCCCGAATTCGGCGAGACCCGCGACCAGTTCGCGTTCGCGCTCGATCGCTTCGGCAAGCGAAGTGAGCAGGCCGACGTCGGCGTCGTGCGAAGTCGATCCGGAAAGCGGGTGGCGGCGGCGCGTTTCCGAAAAACGCTGGATCAGCGACTGTGTGCTCGCATTGAGAAACAGCACGCGCACGTCATGCTCGCGCGACAGGTCGCGGATCATATCGGGCATTTCGTCGAGCGACGAACTCGAGCGGGCGTCGATCGCGACAGCCAGGCGGTCGTAGCCGTCGGCGGTAAGGTAGGTGGCGAGTTCGGGCAGGAAACGCGGGGGCAGGTTGTCGACGCAGTAATAGCCTGCGTCTTCGAGCGCGTTCAACGCAACAGACTTGCCGGAGCCGGAGATGCCGGTGATCAGGACGATGCGCATGGGGTCGTGTGGTCGGTTCGTTTCATCATAGCATCAGGTCTTTCCGCCCGCCCCCGCAACCCACCGCCTGTTACTTCAAGTGAGCATCAGATGAGCTTGCCCGGGAACTGGCTGTCGGGATCCTGCATCGCCAGACGCTGGCGGTCCATGAAATCGCGCAGCGTATCGATGCCGCGCAGTTGCAGGATCGTATTGCGCACCGCGGCCTCGACGAGCACCGCGAGGTTGCGGCCGGCCGCCACCTGAATGGTTACCTTGCTGATCGGCAGGCCGAGCACGTCGACCGTCTGGCTTTCGAGCGGCAGTCGCTGGAATTCCCCGTCCGGGCGGCGCACGAGCTGAACGATCAGCTTGAGCTTCATCTTGCGGCGCACCGCGGTCTCGCCGAAGATCGTCTTGATGTCGAGGAGGCCGAGACCGCGCACTTCGAGCAGGTTCTGCAAGAGCGGCGGGCAGCGCCCTTCGACGAAGTCGGGGCCGAGGCGGACGAAATCGACCGCGTCGTCGGCAACCAGGCCGTGGCCGCGGCTGATCAGCTCAAGGCCGAGCTCGCTCTTGCCGAGGCCCGAGTCGCCAGTGAGCAGCACGCCCATGCCGAGAATATCGAGGAACACGCCGTGCAGCGTCGCGCGCGGCGCGAGGATGCGCGACATGTAGAGCCGCAGGCTGTCGATCACGGCCGCCGGCGACATCGGTGTGGTGAACAGCGGTGTGGAAGAGCGCGTGCAGCGCAGCACCAGTTCCGGCGGCGCGGCCACGCCGCCCGCGACCACGAGAAATGGCGGCTCGAGGGCGATCAGCTCGGCCATATGGCGCGAGCGGTCTTCGTCGGACTGGCGTTGGTAGTAGTTCGTCTCGGCCTCGCCGAGCACCTGAATCCGGTTCGGGTGGATCAGGTTCAAGTGACCGACGAGGTCCGCACTGGACGTTGCGGTAGCAACCGTTTCCGCCGAGAAGCCGCGTTCCCAGCCTTCATGCCCGGTCAGCCAGCTCAGTTTCAGCGTGGCGGCGTTGTCGTCGAAAATGCTTTGGGCGTTGATGCTGGACGTATCCATGTGTCCATGACTCCGGTGTGCACCGCTAGCGCGCGAGGCGCAGCGACGCGTGCGCCGTGGGTTCGGCCGGCGCAGGCCTTCACGTTTTCGGGGCGGCGGTTGCTGTTGCGTTATGGCCGGCGGCTTTGCCGGCCGGCTGCCACGCTCACGCGCCGCGAGTCCGTTGCCAGACCCCTGGTCGCGCATTTTGCCGCTTTACAGGTGTCTGTCAACGATATCCTGTCAAGGTTGCCACTGAGTAAGCAGCCTGTGCAACGATTCGCGATTTTCTTCCGTGTGCAGGCGCTCGCGCGTCTCGCGATCGGACAGCAGTTGAGCGATCTCAGACAGAATTTCGAGGTGCTGCTGGGTGGCCTGTTCCGGGACCAGCAGGAAGATCAGAAGCGACACAGGCTGGCCGTCGGGCGACTCGAACGGAATCGGGTCCGCGAGGCGCACGAACGCGGCGAGCGGCTGCTTCAGGCCTTTGATCCGGCCATGCGGGATCGCGACGCCTTCGCCAAGCCCGGTCGAGCCGAGGCGCTCGCGTGCGAAAAGATTGTCGGTGACGGTACTGCGGGCAATGCCGTTCTGGTTTTCGAAGATCAGGCCCGCTTGCTCGAATACGCGCTTCTTGCTGGTAACGGAAAGGCCGACGACGACGTTCTCGAGCGGAAGATATTTGGCTAAACGATTCATGTTGGCAGGCGCGTTGATCGCCTGGGTTCTCCTCGCTGTGGCGTTTGAATAGCGTTCCATGCTCGGCAGATGCTACGGCGATACGCAGTGGAGTCCCATAGTTTGAGTCTTCGGTCGACTCTGCAAGGTGGAACTCGGGCTGGTTGACCCCGAAAGTAACCAAAACATTATAGAACAGCGCTGCTTAAGATGGTGCGCCGCGCCATGGCCCGCTGTTTCGTATCCGAAGCACACGCGCCGTTCATCCCGTCGAAAAATGCAGGCTTACGCGCGCAGCTTTCGCTAAACGAAAAAACCGCCCTAAATAGGGCGGTTTCGCGCGGGTACCCGACTGCTATTGCGGCGGCACCTCCGCCTGGGACGGCACCGGTTGATACTTGATCGCTTCGTGCTGATGGCCTTGCAGACGATCCTTGTGACGAATGACTTGCCTGTCCAGCTTGTCGATCATCAGGTCGATCGCTGCGTAAAGGTCGCTGTCGCAGCTTTCGACAAAAATATCCTTGCCCTTCAGATGCAGGTTGATTTCAACCTTTTGTCTCTTTTCCTTTTCCTTGTGATTGTCGACCGAGAGGACCACACTGCCGTCGATCACCTGATCGAAATGTCTTAGCACTCTATCCAGTTTGGTGATCACGTATTCTCGCAACGCTGGTGTGACTTCGAGATGGTGTCCACTGATCTTCAGATTCATAGTGCTTCTCCAAGCGAATGGCCGCCAGGATCCGCGTGAATGACGTCAGCACCGGTCGATCTGCGGGCCTGCCTGTGCCGTCCCCGTAACAGCGTAGCAGCTCGTATCGGCCAGCCTGCTCCGCCAACAAGCGGTGCGGCCGGAAAATGCCCGCCGCAGGAGGCAGCGAGCTACAGAGACTTGCGCAGATTGACTGCCGGGATCTTCAATGCTTCGCGGTATTTCGCTACGGTACGCCGTGCGACTACGAAACCTTGCTCGGCCAGCAGTTCGGCAATGCGGCTGTCTGAAAGAGGAGATTTGGTGTCTTCTGCTCCTATCAGTTGCTTGATGAGTGCGCGAATGGCCGTGGAAGAGGCCGCGCCCCCAGTGTCGGTCGATACGTGAGATCCGAAGAAGTACTTAAATTCAAGCGTCCCGAACGGGGTGAGCATGTACTTCCCGGTTGTCACACGCGAGACTGTCGACTCGTGTAGACCCAGCGTATCAGCAATTTCCCGCAAAACCAAGGGGCGCATGGCAATTTCACCATGGGCAAAAAAATTCTTTTGACGCTCGACAATAGCCTGCGCGACACGCAGTATCGTTTCGAATCTTTGCTGGATATTTTTGATGAGCCAGCGCGCTTCCTGTAGTTGTTGACGCAGCGATCCACTGCCCGGATCACCACGGTTGTTGCGCAGAATATTCGCGTACAGATGGTTGATGCGCAGCTTCGGTACCACTTCCGGATTGAGTTCGGCCAGCCAACCCTGTGCCGTTTTGCGCACCATGATGTCGGGCACGACATAGTCTGCTTCGGCCTTGCCATACGCGGCGCCGGGGAACGGTTCGAGCGAGCGGATCAGCATATGCGCGTCGCGTAGGTCGTCGTCGTTCGCTTTCAGGTGCTTGCGCAGGCGCGTGAAATCGCGCGCGGCAAGCAGCTCCAGATGGTGAGCCACGATTTCGAGCGCGAGCGTGCGGGTGGGCGACGGCTCGAGCCGGCACAGCTGCAGCTTCAGGCATTCCGATGCCGAGCGCGCGCCGACACCGGCTGGATCGAAGCTTTGCAAGAGAGCAAGCGCAGCATTCAGTTCGTCGAGATCGACTTCGAGTTCGTCGGGCAGATCGATGAGCACCTCGTCGAGCGTCGCGGTCAGGTAACCGTCGTCGTCGAGCGATTCGATCAGGAACGTGATGAGCGCGCGATCGCGCGGGCTGGCTCCCGTGACACGCAATTGCGCGGTCAGATGATCGCGCAGCATGGTCGCGGATTCGTGGATTTGCAACGGCGGCAAGTCGTCGTCGTCGGACGCGTTGCCGGAACGACCGTAATCGTCCAGATTCCATTGATTTGCATCGGCATTGCTGTCCGACGCGAGGCCATTGTATTCGTCGACGCCTTGCGGCTCGCTGTTCTCCGAGGTTTCGCCAGACGTGGAAGTGCTGCTGGACGACGGCGCGCTCGCCATCGGCTCGGGTGCACTGGGGCTCGGCGCCTGCGCGATCACCGAGCCGTCGGCCGCGACGCGCAATGGACTCGCGATCCAGTCGTCCTCGGTTTCGAGCAGCGGATTCTGCGAGATCGCCATCGACACCTCCTGCTGCAACTCAAGCGTAGACAGCTGCAGCAGCCGGATGGACTGCTGCAGTTGGGGTGTCAGCGCAAGATGCTGTGACAGGCGAAGTTGGAGGCTAGCTTTCATGGCGATGTGAGAATCATTTTAGAGAGTTTGCCACGACCGCGAAACCTCGCAACACCGCATAAATGCGGGTTATGGAGATTTTTCGCTGCGGATGGAACACGGCAAGGCGCAATGGACCGAAACCATTGAGCCTATGTCGTCAAAATTACTGAAACCGCGGCCGTTCGGCGGGCGGACGGTGCAACCTCGCACGTCCGCACAATCATTCGCAGGTAGCTCCTGCTGCTACGGCGCGGTAGCGTTACATGCGGAAGTGCTCGCCCAGATAGACGCGCCGCACGCTCTCGTTTTCAATGATGTCGCCTGGCGCGCCGGCGGCGAGCACGCTGCCGTCGCTGATGATGTACGCGTGATCGCAAATGCCGAGCGTTTCGCGCACGTTATGGTCCGTGATCAGCACGCCGATATTGCGTTGCTTCAGGAACTTCACGATCTTCTGGATTTCGAGGACCGCGATCGGGTCCACGCCCGCGAACGGTTCGTCGAGCAGAATGAAACTCGGATTGGTCGCCAGCGCACGCGCGATTTCGACACGCCGCCGCTCGCCGCCCGACAGCGACAGCGCGGGGTTCCCGCGCAGGTGAGCAATCTGCAATTCGTCGAGCAACGCTTCGGTGCGTTGCGCGATCGCGTCTTTCGATAGCCGCTTGCCGTCTTCGCCGTATTGCAACTCGAGCACCGCGCGAATGTTCTGTTCGACGGAGAGTTTGCGGAACACGGACGCTTCCTGGGGCAGATACGAAAGCCCGAGCGAGGCGCGCTTGTGAATCGGCAGCAGACTGATCGAGTTGCCGTCCAGATCGATTTCACCCGCATCGAGCGGCACGAGGCCGACGATCATATAGAACGACGTGGTCTTGCCGGCGCCGTTCGGACCGAGCAGCCCGACCACTTCGCCGCTCTTCACGTCGAGCGAGACGTCTTTCACGACCGTGCGCGAGCCGTAGCGTTTCTTCAGGTTGCGCACGACGAGCGAACTGCTGGTGCCTGCCGGCTTGCGATTCGGGAGGGCAGGGGTGCTCACGGTTTCGTCGTTCCTTGTCCTTGACTTTCGGTGGTTGACGGAGCGGTCGACCGGTCAGGCGTCGAAGACGCGCCCGGCGTCGGGTTCGCGTTCTGGCCTTGGAAGCGGGTGGTGGGCTGCAACGTAGTGGTGGACGGGCCCGTAGCCGGTTGTGCGCCGCCGTTGCGCGGCGCGAGCATCGCACGGACACGCCCGCCCGGGTTGCCTGGCCCGGCGACATCGGGTCCCGCCTTCGCCGTATAGAAGTCGTTCTGGCCGTCGTAAGTGATAACGCTGCCGTGCACTTCGTCCATCACCGTCGACAAACCTTGCAGGCGGCGCACGGTTGCGCGCGTGGTGAGCGTGGTGAGATCCTGCTTGCCGTCGTAGTCGATGCGCTCGGCATCCCCGTCGATATATTCGTCGACGCCATCGCGCTTCTGCCGGAAGTACGCGTGGTTCTTGCCGGTCGACGTGCCCGTCGCGTACTGGTAGCCCTGCGGATCCTGCGTCACTTCGACGCGATCGGCCTTGATGACGATCGTGCCTTTCGTTGCAACCACGTGGCCGGTGAAGATGTTGACCTGTTTCAGGTCGTCGTACGTCATATTGTCCGCTTCGATATTGAGCGGCTTGTCCTTATCGGCGCGTTCCGCATGCGCGAGCGGCGCGAAGGCCGCGAGCGGCAGCGCGACGAGCAGGGCAGCCAGCACGGAGCACAGCGGTGCGCCTGGCTGGCATCTGATCTTGAAACGGGGGAACGATTCGCTCATGCAGTCACGTCTGGAAATGAAACGCCCGGGTCACTTGGTGTCCGATGCGGCGATCGCGCCGCGCACGTTGCCGAACAGCTTCATGACCCGGGTCACGTTGTTGTAATTCATGCCGTCCTGGGCCGTCATGACCGAAAGGCCGCGACGAAGTTTAACCGGCTTTTCCGTTTCGATGACATCGTCGTTCACCAGCACCCGAAAATGCTGCGAATCCGCTTGCATCTCCGGATCGCCGTCGCCGGCGGCGCGGATGATGTGCGCGTGGTCGTACAGATTGACGATCGACGCATCGCTGTTGACGGTGCCCCAGTCGCCGGTCGCTGTGACAATCGGCTTGCCGGGCTGAAACGCGCGGATGGCGGGTTTCGTCAGGTCGCTGTCTTCGGTGTCTTCGTAATGAATCAGCTTTTGCGCGGTGAGGCGATATTGCGTCGTGCCGGACTGATCGAGCTCCGACACGGAGAAGCTATCGGCGAAGTAATCGGGCGTATGCGACTTCGGACGGACCACGTCCTCGTTTTCGCGCGGCTTGGTCGCCTGCAAAAGCCAGTACGTGACGCCCGCGAGCAGCGCCATCGCGACGACCGGAAGCAGCGAAGTCCAGCGAAACTTGTTCATCCGCGCGTGGTCCGGTTAAAGTCCGCACGCGTCGCGCAGCAGATCGTCGTAGCGATTCTGCGCGCGCAGCAGCGTATCGCACACTTCGCGCACCGCGCCGTGGCCGCCGCGCGCTTCGCTGACCCAATGCGCGCGCGCGATGACTTCCGGATGCGAGTTCGCCGGCGCCGCGGCGAAGCCGACCTTCAGCATCACGGCGAGGTCAGGCCAGTCGTCGCCCATGTAACCGCAATCCTCGGCCTTCATGCCGGTCGCCTTCAGCAGATCGGCGAACGCGACGCGCTTGTCCTCCACGCCCTGATAGATATGCGTGATCTTCAGATTCTTCGCGCGCTCGACGACGATGCCCGACTGGCGCCCCGTGATGATCGCCGTCTCGATGCCTGCCTCGCGCAACAGCTTCGCGCCGTGGCCGTCCATCGAATTGAACGACTTCATATAGTCGCCTTCCGCGGTGAACATCAGGCCGCCGTCGGTGAGGACGCCGTCGACGTCGAAAATCATCAGCTTGACGCGGCTGGCGCGTTCAGTAGCGGTAAGGGTGGCAGCCATCAGATCACCTTCTTCGAAAACAGGTCGTGCATGTTGAGTGCGCCGACGAGCCGCCCGGCTTCATCGACGACGAGTAATTGATTGATGCGGTGGCGCTCCATCAGTTCCACCGCTTCGACCGCGAGACGGTCCGGGCCGATCGTGCGCGGATGCGGCGTCATTACCGAACCGATCGGCAGATTGCGAAAATCGCCGTCGCGTTCGAGCACGCGGCGCAGATCGCCATCGGTGAAAATGCCCATGACACGCGCTTCGTCGTCGACAATCGCGGTCATGCCCATGCGCTTCGCCGTGAGCTGGAACAGCGCGTCGCGCACGGTTTCGTCGGGCTTGACGCTCGGCAACTGATCGCCGGTGCGCATCACGTCGTGCACGTAGGTCAGGAGGCGCCGTCCGAGCGCGCCGCCCGGATGCGAGCGCGCGAAGTCGTCGGGACCGAAGCCGCGCTCTTCGAGCACGGCGACCGCGAGCGCGTCGCCAAGCGCGAGCGCGGCGGTGGTGCTGGCCGTCGGCGCAAGATTCATCGGACAGGCTTCTTTTGATACGCCCGAATTCAGATGCACGTCCGCGATCTTTGCGAGGCTCGAATCGGGACGGCCCGTCATCGCGATCAGCTTCGAACCGAGGCGTTTGATCAGCGGCAGGATGGCGAGCAGCTCTTCGGATTCCCCGGAATTCGACATCGCAATGAATACGTCGTCGGCCGTGATCATGCCGAGGTCGCCGTGGCTCGCTTCGGCGGGATGCACGAAGAACGCCGGCGTGCCGGTGCTTGCAAAGGTCGCTGCAAGTTTGCGTGCGATATGGCCTGATTTGCCGATGCCGGAAACCACCACGCGGCCGCGGCAGCTGAGAATGAAGTCGATCGCTTCGACGAAGCCGTCGTCGAGCTGATCACGAAGCGCGCGCACGGCGTCCGCTTCGATGTCGAGCACGTCGCGAGCCAGTGCTAACGCCCGGTCGCCATTGATTTTCGCTATCATTCGCGGAGTATAACAAAGGCGTATGTTCGCCGCGCCGGACGGAAGTCGTCCGGATGTCGCCTTCACGGGCCTCTGAACCTTGCTGCGCGGTGCTTTGCGCGCAGCGTTCTCTGACGAACCAGGACGCTGATCGCCGATGATTTCCCCGCTTGAAATGACGCTCTTCCTGCTGCTGGCTTCAGTGGTGGGCGTCGTCGTGTTCCGGTATCTGAATCTGCCGCCGATGCTCGGATATCTGACGGTGGGGATTCTCGTCGGGCCGCACGCGTTCGGCATCGTGCCCGACTCGAAGGGCGCGCAGAATCTGGCCGAATTCGGCGTGGTGTTCCTGATGTTCTCGATCGGCCTCGAGTTTTCGCTCGCGAAGCTGCGGGCGATGCGCCGGCTCGTGTTCGGCCTCGGCCTGCTGCAGGTGCTCGGCACGATCGCCGCCGCAATCGTGCTCGGCTTCGCGGTCGAGCATTGGGTGCATCTGTCGTGGCAGGGCTGCATCGCGCTCGGCGGAGCGCTGGCGATGTCGTCGACTGCGATCGTCAGCAAAATGCTCGCGGAGCGGCTCGAGATCGAGACCGAGCACGGCCGCAATATCTTCGGCGTGCTGCTGTTTCAGGATCTGGCGGTGGTGCCGCTTCTGATTGTGATCGCCGCGCTCGCGGGCGGCGATACGCACGACGTGATGGCGGCGCTCGGTCTTGCGTTCATCAAGATCGTGATTGCGCTCGCGCTGCTGCTCGTGATCGGGCAGCGCTTCATGACGCGCTGGTTCAACGTGGTCGCCCGGCGGCGCTCGCAGGAGCTGTTCGTGCTGAACCTGCTGCTCGTCACGCTCGGCGCCGCATTCGTCACCGACAAGTTCGGCCTGTCGCTCGCGCTCGGCGCATTTATCGCCGGCATGCTGATCGCCGAAACGCCGTACCGGCATCAGGTCGAGGAAGACATCAAGCCGTTTCGCGACGTGCTGCTCGGGCTCTTCTTCGTGACGACCGGCATGCTGCTCGATCCGCTCGTGATCTGGCATCACCCGCTGATCGTGCTCGGCTTTCTGCTCGGGCCGATTCTGCTGAAGGCGGTGATGGTCACGGCGCTCGCGCGGCTCTTTGGCGCGACGCCGGGTGTGGCGATGCGCACCGGCATCGGCCTCGCGCAGGCAGGCGAATTCGGCTTCGTGCTGCTGAACCTGATTCTCGACAAACACCTCGTCGATGCGACGCTGCTGCAGGCGATTCTCGCGGGCATGCTGCTGTCGATGCTCGCGGCGCCATTCCTGATCCAGAACGCGGACCGGATCGTGCTGCGGCTGTCATCCACTGAGTGGATGCAGCAGTCGTTGCAGATGACGCGCATCGCGACGCAGAGCCTGAAGCAGAGCGGGCATGTGATTATTTGCGGTTACGGCCGCTCGGGGCAGAACCTCGCGCGGATGCTCGAGCACGAAGGGCTTTCGTATGTCGCGCTCGACCTCGATCCGGATCGCGTCACGGCCGCGGCGGCGGCCGGCGAGCAGGTTGTGTTCGGCGATGCCGGGCGGCGCGAATCGCTGCTGGCCGCCGGTATTCACCGCGCGCGAACGGTTGCCATCACTTACGCGAACACGCCGTCGGCACTGCGCGTGCTGCACAACATCCACGAACTCGAACCGACGCTGCCGGTTATCGTTCGTACCGTCGACGATAGCGATCTCGACCGGCTGCTTGCCGCCGGCGCGACCGAGGTGATTCCGGAGATTGTCGAAGGCAGTCTGATGCTCGCGTCGCATACGCTTGTCGTGATGGGCGTGCCGATGCGGCGCGTGCTGCGGCGGGTCGAGGAACTGCGCGACGAGCGCTATAGCCTGCTGCGCGGCTACTTCCACGGCGCCGACGACGTCGACGATGACGACGGTCACGAACAGGTGCGGCTACAATCGGTGCCGGTCGACGAAAAGGCCGACGCGGTCGGCCGCACGCTCGCCGAGCTCGGTTTGTACGAACTGGGCCTCGAAGTGACGGCGATTCGCCGGCATGGCATTCGCGGCGTCGAGCCGGACCCGTCGACGAAGCTGCGCGCCAGCGACATCGTCGTGCTGCGCGGTTTGCCCGAGGCGCTCGCCGAAGCGGAAGAGCGGCTGTCGAAGCATCGGCGGGCGAGCGCGGCGACGGCCTGAACCTCGCTCCATGCGCCGGCGCTGCGCGGTGTCGCGCGATGTTGTGCCGTGTTGCGACTAGCGCCGCGTCGCGCATGCGGAAACGCGCCGAAACATACGAAATCTTTCTTCTCGAGTTTGACCGGATCGTCAACGATCCTTCTGGAGACATCATGTCCAACGCGCCTGCGAACGTGCCGCTCGATGCGGCCGAGTTCGTCAAAAGCCAGATCCGCACGGTGTCCGACTGGCCGCAGCCCGGCGTGCAGTTTCGCGACATCACGCCGCTTCTGCAGCATCCGAAAACGCTGCGCGTGCTGATCGACCTGTTCGTGCAGCGCTATATCGACGCGAAGCTCGACTATGTGGCGGGGCTCGATGCGCGCGGTTTCATCATCGCGCCGATTCTCGCGTACGAGCTGAATCTCGGCTTCATTCCGATCCGCAAGAGCGGCAAGCTGCCGTACAAGCGCGTGTCGGAGTCGTACGAGCTCGAGTACGGCGCGGCCACCGTCGAGATTCACGAAGACGCGTGCGAGCCCGGCGACCGCGTTGTGATCGTCGACGATCTGATCGCAACTGGCGGCACGATGCTCGCCGGCAAGAAGCTGCTCGAGCGCCTGGGCGCGGTTGTGGTGGAGGGCGCGGCGATTATTGATCTGCCCGATCTCGGCGGGTCGAAGCTGCTGCGTTCTGCCGGGTTGCCGCTTTATACGGTGACGGGTTTCGGTGGTCACTGAGGTAGAAGCTGAGGTGGCCACTGTGGCAGAAGCTGCGATCAAAAGCGCGGTTGCCGCCCATTACCCGACACACGACGTCGTCACATAAAAAGGTTCGCGCGATGCCCAACTTTTTGCTCTTCCTCGCCACGTCGGTTGCGATCACGTTCGCGCCCGGACCCGACAATCTGCAGGTGCTCGCGCGCGGCATTTCGCAGGGCCGCGCGGCGGGCTTTGTCGCGGCGCTCGGCTTTGCCGCCGGCATCACGTTCCACACGACGCTTGCCGCGCTTGGCGTGGCGGCGGTGCTGCGCTCGTCGCCGGTTGCGTTTCAGGTGATCAAGCTCGCGGGCGCCGCGTATCTGATCTGGATCGGCATCAAGGCGCTGCGCAGCAAAGGACTCGCGACCGCACATGAACGCCCGCCGCAACCGCTTTCGTCGATCTTCCGCCAAAGCGTGATCGGCAACATGCTGAACCCGAAAGTCACGCTGTTCTTTATCGTGTTCCTGCCGCAATTCGTCGATCCGCATGGCGTGCAGAACGTGACCGTGCAGATGCTCGAACTCGGCGCATTGTTCATGCTGCAGACGGTTGTCGTGTTTTCGCTGTTCGGCGTGTGCGCGGGAATGATCGGTAACTGGTTGAAGCGCCGTCCGCGCGCGGGCGTGTGGCTCGATCGCATTGCCGGCGCGACGTTTATCGCGATCGGTTTGCGCGTCGCGTTGCGCGATTGATGTGGTGAAGCGGCTGTTGTGAAGCTGCTGTCGCGCAGCCGATGTCGTAAAGCGTCGCGTCGTATTGCATGACCGCGCCATCGTGGCATCGCGCGGCACGCATGGGCCGCTGGAGAAAAACGAAATTGCTGGAGCTTCGATGACCTTGCCTTCTATCGCCGCCGCGCGCCGTTTCGACGTGCATGCGCACCGTTCGTTCTGGATCGGCGGACAGCAGGTCGGCTGGATCCGCGCGACCGATGTGCCGCTGCTTGCGCGCTGGCCCGATGTGTTCGAGATCGAGGCGCAGCGTGTCGTGCTGAGCGCGCGTTTTTCGACGCTCGATAATCGCAGCGCTGCGCTCGGCGCCGTGATCGGCGCGCTCGCAGCCGACGGTCGCATTCCCGGCTGGCGCGACGAAACCTATGCGATCCGCAACGCATTCGACGCGCCGCCGCTTGCCTATATCGAGCGCGCGGCATCGCGCTTCTTCGGCACGATGACGTACGCGGTGCATCTGAACGGCGTCGTAGAATACGCGCAAGGCGCGCCGCGGCTCTGGATCGCGCGTCGCAGCGAGACCAAGGCCACCGACCCGGGCATGTTGGACAACGTCGTCGCGGGCGGCATCGGCTGGGGCTTCAGCATCGAGACGACGATTATCAAGGAGTGCTGGGAAGAGGCCGGCATTCCGGAAGACATCGCCGAACGCGCGACGCCAGGGCGCACGGCGCACGTGCTGCAGTCGCTGCCCGAAGGCACGCAGGCCGAACAGATCTTTATCTACGATCTCGCCTTGCCTGAAGACTTCGCGCCGCGCAATCAGGATGGCGAAGTAGGCGAGCATCGGCTTGCCCGCATCGAGGAAGTCGCGCGCTGGATCGAAGAAGGGTCGATGACGGTCGATGCGAGCCTCGCGACGCTCGATTGCATGCTGCGCCGGCAGTGGATCGACGAAGAAGTGTGTGCGGGCATCGAGGCGTTGTTCGAGCCGCCGGCGATTGCATAAGTTGGCTGCGTCTGCCATCGCATCCGGTTGCGCGGCCAGATAAACGAATTACAGGTTTTGCAGAAGGGAGTCACCAGGGTCATGTCGACCGATCACAGCTTTATCCTCAAACTGTCGTGCGCCGATCGGCCCGGCATTGTGCACGCGGTCTCGGGCTTCCTGTTCGAGCGCGGCAGCAATATTCTCGACTCCGCGCAATTCGGCGACAGCCATACCGGCGAGTTCTTCATGCGCGTGCACTTCCAGCAAGTGGGCGGCGATCCGGGCCTCGACGCGCTGCGCACCGCTTTCTCGGCGCTTGCCGAACAGTTCGGGATGCGCTGGGAACTGCACGACGCGACGGTGAAACCGCGTGTCGTGATCATGGTGTCGAAGATCGGGCACTGTCTGAACGATCTGCTGTTCCGCTATCGCACGGGGCAGTTGAACATCGAGATCCCGGCGATCATTTCGAATCACAAGGATTTTTATCAGCTCGCCGCGAGCTACGACATTCCGTTTCATCACTTTCCGCTCGCCGCTGCGAAGGGCGATGGAAAAGCCGATGCGAAAGCCGCGCAGGAAGCGCGCGTGCTCGAGGTGATCGACGAACATCAGGCCGATCTCGTCGTGCTCGCGCGCTATATGCAGATTCTGTCGCCGCAACTGTGCGACCGGCTCACGGGGCGCGCGATCAATATCCATCACTCGTTTTTGCCGAGCTTCAAAGGCGCGAAGCCGTATTACCAGGCGTTCGATCGCGGCGTAAAGCTGATCGGCGCGACGGCGCACTATGTGACGACCGATCTCGACGAAGGCCCGATCATCGAGCAGGAAGTCGAGCGCGTCGATCACAGCATGGCGCCTGAGCAACTGACGGCGATCGGCCGCGACGTCGAATGCGTGACGCTTGCGCGTGCGGTGAAGTGGCATGTCGAGCACCGGATCGTGCTCAACGGCAGCAAGACGGTGGTGTTCCGCTAGGCGGCAGAGGGCGGGTCGCGGCCGCATGCTTTGCGGCCGCGCTTCGCTTGCCGCGCTACTGCGGCGACGCGACTCGCTCCCTTCGTTCGGTGCGCTTTGCGCGCGCCGTCGCTTGCTCTTCGACGTCGGCAGGCGCCGTATCGCGCGACTTTTGCGGTAGGCCACGCGTCTGACGCCGCCGCGCTTCGAGCTTCTTCAGCCAGATCATCAAACCGGTCACGCTCAATATCGCCACCGCGACGCCGAGCGCGCTGACCGCAATCCGTCCCGCCAATCCGGCGATCCGTCCCGAGTGCAGCGGGAATTGCGCCTGCATGAAGATGTCGCCGGCCGTGCCCTTTCCGGGAATCGTCGCGCCGGTCGGCAGGCCGGTTTCGGCGTTCAGATAGATCCATGCATTGCCAAGCGGGCCGTCGCCATGGTCCTTGCCGGCCGCGAAGAAGCCCACGCCGTACGTATGCAGCATGGGCGCATAGAAGATCGCGCCCGGCGGCGCGTCGATGTGTTTGTCGGCGGCGATCTTGCCGGCCGCTTCGAGCACCTGCTCGCGTGTCAGATCGGGCTTGCCCGGCTGCGGCGTGCCGGCGAGCTTCGGGTCCGAAAACGGCGTCGGCGTGAGCGGCGACAGCAGCGACACGATCGGCCGCACGATCTCGTTGCTGAGGTTCATCGACACCGACGTGACCGCCATCATCAACAGCAGTCCCCAGATCCAGACGCCGCCGGAGCGGTGCAGATCGAAAGTGAGCGGATAGCCGCCGCGCGCGACACGAAACGCAAACGACTTGCGCCACGCCTTCGCGCTCGGGAACGACAGCACGAGCGCAATCACGCTATCGAACATCCACACGATGCCGACGATGCCCATCAGCCACGTGCCGATGTCGATGCCGCCCGTGAACGGCAGATGCAGCGTGTAGTGCAGCTTGTACAGGAACGGAATCAGATTGAGCCGCGCGAGCGAGACCGCGCCCCATTCGCGGCGGCCCTGGATGTCGCCGGTCGCTGGGTCGACGGCGATCTGGTTGAAGTCGAGTGTGTAGGGCTGCTGTGTTTTCGGATCGGTGCGCGGCCACACCATCACCTGCAGCGTATGACCCGGTTCGACCGCAAGCGGCAGATAGGTGACGCGCAGTCGCGGGTCGGCCGCTTCGATGCGGCGCGCGAGTTCGAGCGATGACAGCGTGGGACCGTCGGTACGCGCGTGGAAGAACGACGGATTCAGGAGCCCATCGAGTTCGTGGTCCCACGCGATCACGGCGCCCGTCGACCCGGCGACGAACAGAAATAGCGCGATCGCGACGCCGAACCATCGATGCAAACGGACGAGCACAGGCCTCATACGCGAACCGGCGAATGCAGCAAATAAAGCAGCAGAAGCGGCCGGTGCGGCAGGCGCGGCGAGACAAAAACGCGCAGTGAGGCGCTCGAACAGGCGCTTCCGATTGAAACGAAATCCATAACCTACGTCCGGCCGCATAAATAAGAATTATTCGCATCTTAAGGATTGTAGGCGGACGCTGCAAGGGGAACGGCCGCGCGTTGCGTTAGAGATGAAAGCGTGGCGTAACGAAAATGACATGCGTGACTGCTGGATAGCCTTGCTGCGCTTGGATTTCAGCAGAGTGCGACAAAATGCCGCATGCATGTTTCTTACAAATAACAAACCGCATTTGGCATCATCGCGTCTCTTGTAAATAAGAACGATTCGCACTAAGCGTATCGACGCGACGAGGGTTCAGACGACAATGCACGACGCCGCACGCGACGCACGACCACATCTATCCAGCAACGCATTCCACTTACCGCTTTCTGTGAAGCCGATCCATCTGGCGGTTTGGATGGTGGCGGCAATGGCCACCATGGCGGCGCCGGTTACCTTTGCGCAGCAGCAGGCTCCGGCCGCCGACGCGCCGCAGAACGCCGCAGAAAAAGCGCTGCCCGCGGTGCGCATCACCGCATCGCAGGACACGCCGCTGCATTTGAACGAAGACGTCAGCAGCGGCGCGCTCGGCACCCGCTCGCAACTCGATACGCCGTTCTCGACGACGATCGTCACCGACGAGCAGTTGCAGGAAATGCAGCCGGCGAAGCTCGGCGACGTGTTCATGCGCGACGCGTCGGTATCGGACAACAGCAATCCGTATAACGCGTGGGCGAGCTACGTGACGGTGCGCGGCATGCAGCTCGACTGGCAGAACGCGTTCAAGATCGACGGCCTGCCGTTCAACGCATACGGCGTCACGATGCCGTACGAGCAGCTCGAGAGCGTGCAGTTGCTCAAGGGCTTGTCGGGCTTCATGTACGGCTTCGGCGCACCGGGCGGCATCGTCAATTACGTGACGAAGAAGCCGCCGCGCTCGGCGACGTTTCTCGGCAGCGTCGACGTCGGCTATCGGACCGACGGCGTGTGGAGCGAGCACGTCGATCTCGGCGGCCGCGTCGGTCCGAACGCGATGTTCGGCTACCGGCTCAACGCGACGCACGAGGAAGGGCAGACCTTCAACGATGGAAACATCCGGCGCGACGCGGTGTCGCTCGCATTCGACGCGCGCATCACGCGCGACCTGACCGCAACCTTCGGCCTGCTATGGCAGGAGCGGCACGCGACCGGCATCACGAGCGCGATCTACACGGCGCAGTATCCTGGCCTCAACCTGCCGTCGCCGGTGAGCGGCGGCAGCGACAATCTGTCGGGCCCGGACCAGCATCTGAACACGAACCTGCAGTGGTACACGGCCGGCCTGCGCTACAACCTGACGCCCGACTGGACCGCGAGCTTTACCTACGGCTTCAGCAAAAGCTATCGCGACCGCAACGAGGGCACGTTCTTCCTGCAGAACTATCTCGGCGACTACAACGACTTCCGCTTCGCCGGCAAGGAAGGGCACCGGCTGACGTCGTGGCAGGCGATGGTCGAAGGGAACGTGAAGACGGGGCCGTTCGGCCATCAGCTGGTGTTCGGCGCGGCGTACCAGAAGCAGATCAACGACTATGAGGTGACGAGCTTCTACGACCAGATCGGCACCGGCAACCTGTATCAGCCGAACACGAATGTGTTCTACAGCCCGGAGGGCCTCACGACCTATCCGAGCGCCGACATCACGCAAAAGGCGCTGTTCGCGAGCGACACGATCCAGCTGACCGAACGCTGGTCGGTGCTCGGCGGTGTGCGCTACACGAACTACGAGCAGAACGGCTACGCATTCGGCGGCGCGGTCACATCGAGCTACGGCGAGAACGGCGTGCTGACGCCGACCGTCGCGTTGATGTTCAAGCTCGCGCCCACGACAACGCTTTATACGAGCTACGTTCAATCGCTGGAGCCGGGTTCGATCGTCGGCCCGACTTACGCGAACGGCGGCACGTTGCTGCCGCCGATCCGCAGCAAGCAGTACGAGGTCGGCGTAAAGAGCGAGCATGAGCGCTGGAGTGCGACCGCCGCGCTGTTCCGGATCGAGCGCGGCGCCGAATATCCGAACGGCGCGAACGTGTTCGTGCAGGACGGCGAGCAGATTTTCCAGGGCGTCGAAGCGGGCGCCGATGTGCGCCTCGGAAAGAGCTGGACCGTCGGCGGCGATCTGATGTGGATCGACACCAAATACGAACGTGGAGCCGCGAACGTTGGCAACCGCGTCGCGGGCGCGCCGAAATTCGTCGGTGCCGGCTACGTCAGTTATGCGGTGCCGGGCGTGCCGGGGCTGCGTCTCGGCGTCGATGCGAAGTACACGGGCAACACCGAAGTGCGGCCGGCAGGCGGCCTTGAAACCGGCGGCTATCTGCTTGTGAATGCGGGCGCGAGCTACGCGACGCGCATCGCGGGGCACGATGTGACGCTGCGCGCCGCCGTCGACAACCTGTTTAACCGGCGCTACTGGATGTTCCAGTACGCCGACTATGTCGGACCGGGCGATCCGCGCACGTTGTCGCTGAACGCGCGCTTCGACTTCTGATCGGCTTGCCGGCAGGCCGCGGTCGGGCGTCTCGCGTGGTGGGCCGCCATGAACCCGCAAGCGGCGTGGCGGCTGAGTTTGCGCTTTGCGCTAAACCAGCCGCAAATAAATCAGCTCGCGCTTGATATACGCGTAGAAAATCGGCGCCGCGATCACGCCGGGAATGCCGAAGCCCGCTTCCATCACGAGCATCGCGATCAGCAGTTCCCACGCGCGCGCCTCGATCTGTCCGCCGACGATGCGCGCATTGAGGAAATACTCGAGCTTGTGGATCACGATCAGAAACACGAGCGCCGTGACCGCCGCCGGGAAACTGACCGACAGCGCAACCGCAACGATTAGCGTGTTCGAGATCAGATTGCCGATCACCGGCAGCAGCCCGACGATAAACGTGACGATCACCAGCGTTTTTGCGAGCGGCAGCGGCGCGTGAAACAGCGGCAGCAACAGCAGCAGGAAAATACCGGTGAACACGGTATTGATGGCGGAGATCTTCACCTGCGCGAACACGATGCGCCGGAACGCGTCCGAAAAGCGCGACATCCGCTGGATAAACGCAGTGGAAAGCGGCAGCCGCTGCACGTGCTTTTGCGCGCCGACCGCGATGATCGCGCCGATGATCATGCCGATCAGCACATGCGTGAAGCCGCGCGCGACCATCTTGCCGCTTTGCTGCAGCATGCCGGCGTGCGTGTGCATCATCGACGCGGCGCGTTCCTTCATCTGGTCGGTATCGACGGGCAGGTTGTCCGCGATGAACTGCGGCACACGGTCGCGTGCCTGGTCGATCAGTTGCATCGCCTGAGTCATCAGCTTCTGCACGCTTGGCACATCGTGCTCGAAGTGCTCGATGATGCCGATCGTGAAGCCGGTCAGCACGCCGACAATGATGATGGACAGCCACACGACCGAAAGCCACCGCGCCCACTGGCTCGACATATGCCGCTCGATGCGCGGCGCGATCGTATGCACGAGCTGGAACACCAGCATGCCGGCGAGCAGCGCGCCGAGCAGCTTCAATTCGAGCACGGCCCACATCGCCAGCAGCGCGACGATATAGCTGCCGATTTCCACCGCCGACAGCTTCGGCAGGCTCATATCGCTCGTCAGCCTGACCGGGCGAGGGCGCAGATCCTGCACCGGCTTTTCGTCGGTCGCCTCGTTACGCTTGGCCATGGCGTTGTCCAGTCTCCAACCTCGGGTTATGCGCGTTCGGGTTATGCGCTTTGCTTTGCGGCTCGCGCCGATCGATTCGCGGCGTTGCTTGCTGCCTTGTTGCTCGGACTGGCTGCTTCTGCTATTTCGGCCGATTCCGCACCGCGCTTGAGCAACGGTGCGAGATAACGGCCGGTAAAACTTGCCTTCGACTGCGCGACCTGCTCGGGCGTCCCCTGCGCGATGATTTGCCCACCGCCCGCGCCGCCTTCCGGACCGAGGTCGATCACCCAGTCGGCGGTTTTGATCACGTCGAGATTATGCTCGATGATCACGACCGTATTGCCCTGATCGCGGAGCCGGTGAATCACTTCGAGCAGCAGCGCGATGTCGTGGAAGTGTAGCCCGGTCGTGGGCTCGTCGAGAATGTATAGCGTGCGACCCGTGTCGCGCTTGCTCAGTTCCAGCGACAGCTTCACGCGCTGCGCTTCGCCGCCGGACAGCGTGGTGGCCGACTGGCCGAGCCGGATATAACCGAGGCCGACGTCGAGCAGCGTCTTCAGCTTGCGCGCGACGACGGGCACCGCCTTGAAGAACTCGTGCGCATGTTCGACGGTCATGTCGAGCACTTCGCTGATGTTCTTGCCCTTGTACTGCACTTCGAGCGTTTCGCGGTTGTAGCGCTTGCCGTGGCAGACGTCGCACGGCACGTAGACGTCGGGCAGGAAGTGCATTTCCACCTTGATCACGCCGTCGCCCTGGCAGGCCTCGCAGCGGCCGCCCTTCACGTTGAACGAAAAGCGGCCCGGATCGTAGCCGCGCTCTTTGGCGGCCGGTACGCCCGCAAACAGCTCGCGGATCGGCGTGAACACGCCTGTGTAGGTGGCCGGGTTCGAGCGCGGTGTGCGGCCGATCGGCGACTGATCGACGTTGATCACCTTGTCGAAATGCTCGAGGCCTTCGATCGCCTCGAACGGCGCCGGCTCCGTCGAGGAGCCGTATAGATGATGCGCGACCGCCTGGTAAAGCGTGTCGTTGATCAGCGTCGACTTGCCGGAACCGGACACGCCCGTGACGCAGGTGAGCAGCCCGACCGGTAGGTCGAGCGTCACGCGTTTCAGGTTGTTGCCGTATGCCTCGATAATGCGCAGATGCCGTTCGTCGGGCTGCTTGCGGTCGTCCGGATATTCGATGCGGCGCGTGCCGTTCAGATACTGGCCGGTCAGCGACGCCGGATCGGCCTGCACTTCGTCGGGCGTGCCTTCGGCGATGATCATGCCGCCGTGTTCGCCGGCGCCCGGCCCCATGTCGACGATATAGTCGGCCATCCGGATCATGTCTTCGTCATGCTCGACGACGACGACCGAATTGCCGAGATCGCGCAGGTGCTTCAGCGTCGAGATCAGCCGGTCATTGTCGCGCTGATGCAGGCCGATCGACGGCTCGTCGAGCACGTACATCACGCCGGTTAGACCCGAACCGATTTGCGACGCGAGGCGGATGCGCTGCGCCTCGCCGCCCGACAGCGTTTCGGCGCTGCGTTCGAGCGACAGATAATCGAGCCCGACATTATTGAGAAACATCAGCCGCGCGACGATTTCCTTGATCACCTTGTCGGCGATGTCCCGCTTCGCGCCTTCGAGGCGCAGCGTCTGGAAGTAGCCGAGTGTGTCGCGCAGCGGCCAGCCGCTGATTTCGTAGATGCCGCGCGCATGGTCGTCCGCGCCGATCCGCACGAAACGCGCTTCGCGCCGCAAGCGCGTGCCCTCGCACGCGGGGCATGCCTGGTTGTTCTGATATTTCGCGAGCTCCTCGCGCACCGCGACCGAATCGGTTTCGCGGTAACGGCGCTCGAGATTCGGAATGATCCCTTCGAACACGTGCTCGCGCACCGACGTGCGGCCGCGCTCATTGATATACGAGAACGGAATGGTCTGCTTGCCCGAACCGTACAACAGCACCTTGCGGATTTTCTCGGGCAGATCTTCGAACGGCGCATCGATGTCGAATTCGTAGAACGCCGCGAGGCTTTGCAGCATCTGGAAGTAAAACTGGTTGCGCCGATCCCAGCCTTTCACGGCGCCCGCCGCAAGCGACAGCGACGGATGCGCAACCACGCGTTTGGGATCGAAGAACGTAATCTGCCCCAGCCCGTCGCATTCGGGGCACGCGCCCATCGGGTTGTTGAACGAGAAAAGGCGCGGCTCGAGCTCCTGCAGCGAGTACGAGCAGATCGGGCAGGCGAACTTCGAGCTGAACAGGTGTTCAGTGTCGGTGTCCATCTCGAGCGCGATCGCGCGGCCGTCGGCGAGACGCAGCGCCGTCTCGAACGATTCGGCCAGACGCTGCTTCATATCGGGCCGAACCTTCAGACGGTCGACGACCACATCGATCGAATGCTTGTCGTTCTTTTTGAGCGCGGGCAGCGAATCGACCTCGTAGATCTTCGCGACGCCTTCATTCGCGGTGCCGCCGCCGGAGCGCACGCGAAAACGAATGAAGCCTTGCGCCTGCATCTCTTCGAACAGATCCGCGTGCTCGCCCTTGCGGTTCGTCACGACCGGAGCCAGGATCATCAGCTTCGTGTCTTCCGGCAGCGCGAGCGCCGCGTCGACCATTTGCGACACGCTTTGCGCTTCGAGCGGAATATTGTGATCGGGGCAATACGGTGTGCCGACGCGCGCGAACAGCAGCCGCAGATAGTCGTGAATTTCGGTAACCGTGCCGACGGTGGAGCGCGGGTTGTGCGACGTCGCTTTCTGCTCGATCGAAATAGCCGGCGACAGCCCCTCGATCAGATCGACGTCGGGCTTTTCCATCAGTTGTAGAAATTGCCGCGCGTACGCCGACAGACTTTCCACATACCGCCGTTGCCCTTCCGCGTAAAGCGTGTCGAACGCGAGCGACGACTTGCCCGACCCCGACAGCCCGGTAATCACGATCAACTTGTGACGCGGCAAGTCGAGATTGACGTTTTTCAGGTTGTGGGTGCGAGCCCCACGGATACGGATTTGTTCCATGAATCCTGCGGGAAGAAGGGAAACTAAACCTGCTACTATAACGACTTTTCCAGACCGCCGTTATGGCGACCTGATCGTGCCCGAAAGCCTGAACAAGCTCGGGTAATCAACGGTGTAGCAAGCAACGGTGTAGCAGGTTGTGTAGCGGGCTATGCAGCGGGCTATGTACCGTGTCGTGCAACAGGTCGTGTAGCGGGGCGGTATGGCAAGATGCGGTGCACCACACTGCGCGTCACCGCGAATACAGCAAAAAGCGGGCGCGGTGCGTTACAAGACGCGAGCCGGGGCTGAGCCCGCATCCGCACGTTCATCAGAAAATCTCCATCGATGTCCAATCCGTCTGCCACTTCCACTCGCATGAGCGCATCTGAATTGCGCGCGACCGTGGCGCTTGCGTCGATCTTCGCGCTTCGCATGCTCGGTCTTTTCATGATCATGCCGGTGTTCTCGATCTACGCCAGAACGATTCCCGGCGGCGACAACGTGTTCCTCGTCGGCGTCGCGCTCGGTGCTTACGGCGTCACGCAGTCGCTTCTGTATATCTTCTACGGCTGGGTATCGGACAAGATCGGCCGCAAACCGGTTATCGCGACGGGCCTGCTGATCTTCGCGCTCGGCAGCTTCGTGGCCGCGCTCGCGCATGATATGACGTGGATCATCGTTGGCCGCGTGATTCAGGGGATGGGCGCCGTGTCGTCGGCGGTGATCGCGTTTATTGCGGATCTGACGTCCGAAGAACATCGCACGAAAGCCATGGCGATGGTCGGCGGCAGCATCGGCATTTCGTTCGCTGTGGCGATCGTCGGTGCACCGATCGTGTTCCAGTGGGTCGGCATGAGCGGGCTCTTTGCACTGGTCGGCGTGTTCTCGGTGCTCGCGGTCGGTGTTGTGCTGTGGGTCGTGCCCGATGCGCCGAAGCCCGTGCACGTGCGTGCGCCGTTCAGGGAAGTGCTGCACAACGTCGAACTGCTGCGGCTCAATTTCGGCGTGCTCGTGCTGCACGCAACGCAGACCGCGCTCTTTCTCGTCGTGCCGCGCATTCTCGAAGCGGACGGGCTGCCGGTCCACTCGCACTGGATGATCTACCTGCCGGTCATGGCACTGTCTTTCATCATGATGGTGCCCGCGATTATCGCGGCCGAGAAACGCGGCAAGATGAAAGTGGTGCTCGTCAGCGCCATTTTCCTTATCCTGATCGGCCAGTTACTACTGGGCGCCGCTCCGCATACCATAGCGATCGTGGCGGCGATTCTGTTCGTCTATTTTCTCGGCTTCAACATTCTCGAAGCGTCGCAGCCTTCGCTGGTCTCGAAGCTTGCGCCCGGCACGCGCAAGGGCGCAGCGGTCGGCGTCTATAACACAACGCAGTCCATCGGGCTTGCGCTGGGCGGCGTGGTCGGCGGATGGCTATTGAAAATCGACGGATCGAGCGCGGTGTTTTACACCTGCTCGGGGCTTGTTTTGTGCTGGCTTATAATCGCCGCAAATATGAAACAGCCTCCGCGCAAGGCTTGACAGCGCCGCCCGCGAGCAACCGAATTAATACTTGGCATGGGACGGGACCCGGCGCTAAAGCGCTAACCGCCCGTCGACACTGGAGAAATTTATGGCATCCGTGAACAAGGTCATTCTCGTCGGCAATCTCGGCGCCGATCCGGAAGTCCGTTACCTTCCGAGCGGCGACGCAGTGGCGAACATTCGCCTTGCCACGACCGACCGCTATAAGGACAAGGCGTCCGGCGAAATGAAGGAAATGACCGAGTGGCATCGCGTCTCGTTCTTCGGCCGGCTCGCGGAAATCGTGAACGAATATCTGAAGAAAGGCTCGTCGGTTTATATCGAAGGGCGCATTCGTACGCGTAAGTGGCAGGCACAGGACGGCACCGATCGTTATTCGACGGAAATCGTCGCGGACCAGATGCAGATGCTCGGCGGCCGCGGCGGCTCGGGCGGTGGCGGCGACGACGGCGGCTATAGCCGCGAACCGGCTGAACGTAGCAGCGGCGGTGGCCGCGCGGCGGGCGGTGGCGGCGGTGGTGGTGGTGCGGCACGCAGCGGTGGCGGCGGTGGCGCTGCGAGCCGGCCGAGCGCGCCGGCCGGCGGCGGCTTCGATGAGATGGATGACGATATTCCGTTCTGATCCAGGGTGCGCCGCGCGAGCGGCGTTCTGACTGCCGCTATCGGTTGCACACGCAGCGGCAAAGAAAACGACGTCCGGAACAACAAAGGCCGGAACCTTTACACCAAAGGTTCCGGCCTTTTGCTTGATTCCGTGGTCGGCTGCGAAGCCCCTGAACGCTTTCGCCGAACCGTTCGCCCCAGCCAGATCGCGCTAGCGATGGTCCATCAGCACAATTCGGATTGCCAGGCGGCGCTATGCTGCCGATGCTTGCCGAGCATGCCCGCGACCTTGGCTCTACCTTGCGCGACGATTTCAGCAACCTCGTTCTTCGACATCGAGAGCACGTCACCCGCTTCCGCATAGCTCAAGCCTTCGACGAGCACGAGCAGCATCGGTACGCGCTGCGAATCGGGAAGTGAAGCGACCGCGTGCCGCAACAGGCAGTGAATGCATTCAGTCGCCGCCCGGCCGCCCGAGGTGCCCGGGCCGCACGCGCAATCGGCGCCGAGCGGCCGCAGTTGCGCATGACGCTGCGCGTAACCTTCTTCGAGCCAAAGCGTCGCCATAATCGAAAAGAACCGGTGCAGCGGACGCAGACAGCGCGATGCGCCACGGCTCAGTTCTCCGGCCGAGAAGCGCCGGCATGCCTGCACGACGAGCCGCTCGGCGTCCCGTTCCTGTTCGGTGAGGCGCAGCGCGAATGCCCAGATGCGCGGCAGCGCCTCGATACCGGCGATACTGTCCTGGTTGATCATACGTCAGTGCCCCCTGGATGCCCCCGAACTCCATCGCGATGTCTCGAGCTATGGCGAGCCTCGCGACCACAAGCTATATCCGGTCCGTGCGGATACACGGGACCTCGTGAAGCAACG
Source organism: Paraburkholderia edwinii (assembly GCF_019428685.1). NCBI lineage: Bacteria > Pseudomonadati > Pseudomonadota > Betaproteobacteria > Burkholderiales > Burkholderiaceae > Paraburkholderia > Paraburkholderia edwinii. Next base: position 4,731,232 of record NZ_CP080095.1, on the reverse strand, counting down.
GGTGTGAGTAAGGAGTTTGTATGAGGTGGGCCGAACGGCCCACCGCGACCTTGTGACCGATGTTAAAGACTGCGAAAGCAGTTCAACACCATCATGAGCGAAAGGCAACGTTGCATGTCACGTAACGAACTTTGCAGACCCTGCTTGCCGCGCCGCCGCGCTTGAATGTGCAAGCCACACGCCGCGTTATTCGCATTCCGCAAATCAGATATGCGCGTTACGAAAGGTGAGTGACGGGGGCGTAGCGTTGACCTGGATCAAACTTCGGTCGAGGTCGCAACGAACCGCGAGACCATCAGTTCATCGCGGCCGAGCGCCACCGGCAACTTCTCCGCAATCAGATCGATCCATGCGCGCGTTTGCGCGGGCAGATAGCGCCGCGACGAAATCAGCGAGTAGACGCCAATTTCCGGCGTGCGCCATTGCGGCAACACCGGCACGAGATCGCCGGTTTTGAGGCTGTCGATGATCGACCACGGCGGTAGCAGCGCGATGCCGAGCCCGCTCAACGCCGCGCTCAATACCGCATCCGACGAATCTCCCCTGAATGGACCCGTCACAGGCAGCGTAATCGTCGAATCACCATCGGTAAGTTGCCAGTCACGCGTGATATTGACAAGCTTCAGGCAGCTATACGTCATTAAATCTTCGGGGTGCGATGGAGTGCCGTGACGCGACAGAAAGTCGGGCCGCGCGCACAGGATGCCACGCACGCCGCCGACCTTGCGCCCCACGAGCGTCGAATGCGGCAGTTCCTGCGCGAAGTAGACGCTCGAATCGATCCCTTCCGCGAGCACGTCCGGCGCATTCTGACGGGTCGAGTATTCAACCTTTACGTCGGGATAACGCTGCAGATACTCCATCAGCAGCGGCAGCAGATGATGCCGGCCGAAGCTCGACATGCACGACACCTTGAGCGTGCCGGCCGGCTTGGTCGCCGCATCGCGCGCCTCGTTTTCGGCTTCGTCGACGAGATCGAGGATCGACCGGCATTTGATCAGATAGCGTTCGCCGGGGCCCGTCAGCGAGACGTGGCGAGAATTGCGATGCAGCAGTTTGGTGCCGAGCCTTTGCTCCAGCTCGCCGATCATCCGGGAAACTTGCGCCGCGGTCAGGTCGGACTGCAGGGCGGCGGCGGTAAAACCGCGCGCGTCGACGACCCGCACGAACAGGCGAATCGCGTGCAGAAGGCCGGAGTTCAGGCGGGGTGAACTAGTGGACATGGTGCTGGCTGAATGGATGCCAAGGATCGTCCGGTCAACGCAATTCCCCGGTTTATTGTGTTTGGAATGAGCCGCGTAAGGTGCCCTATTGGACGGAGAACACCCTGGCACATGCTTTATTCCGGAATCCGCTGATCTTTTTTAGTAGACGATCTTTCTGTGAAGGCTTTGTGTAATATTTACCCGATGTTGAGTCTTTCCCACGATGGCGATGCCGCAGGCGAAGCGCCATCGCGTCGCGCTGCTTCATGGCGCGCGCAAAAAACAACCCCGCGTCGCCGCGGGGTTGTTGGCATGTACCGAGCCGAATGCCGATGTCGCCATCGGCAAACCGGCGGCCGGTCAGTTGCCGCCGCCGCCCTGCACGCCGAGCGTGACCTTGTTGTTCACCGATTTCACGCCGGCGACGCCCTTCGCGATTTCGCCGGCCTGAGCGATCTGGTCGCCTTCCGGCACCGTGCCGGATAGCGTCACCGCGCCGCTGCGGGCCTTCACGAACACGTTGGACACATCGAAACCCTGCGCCTTCGCCATCGCGCGGCGCACGTCGCGAGCGAGCTTGCGGTCCGCCTTTTTCATCGTTTTCGCATCGGTCGTTGTTGCGGCCGACGGATTGGCCGTCGAATCGCTCGTCTGCGACCAGGCGCTCGACGACACCGCCACACATCCTGCAACAACCATCACCTTCACCAGATCGATCGCGTTCATGACAGCTCCTTTTGTCTCAGTTATTGGGGGGCCCGCGTGACGAATTGGAACAACAGAAAAGCAAAAATAAAAATAGGCAATCGCCGCCCTATTGCAAGACCAATCTGGCCTATAGCCGATTTGCGGCACGGACAGTATGCACGCGCCGCTCAGTAAATGCATCGCGTGTTTTGCGCAAGCCGGAGCGCGACCATTCGTCCGGTAAAGCGAAGCGCGCGGAATCGCATTTATCGCGCATTTCGATTTAACGGTTTGTCGTTTAAGCGCGCGGAATAAAGCGATTTTCAACGGTGTTGTTTGCGGCAAGGCGGCGACGTTCCGCCCCCGACGAAAACCAGCCCGCGGGCAACTCTCCCGCGGCGTCCCCCAACCGTTGGAGAACAGTGAGATGACGGACAACCATTCGAAATCAGCTTCGCCCGTCGGGCGCGCGTCGCGCGACCCGCATGTGGTGCGCAGCCTGCGCCCGGCACACGTTGCGCGCCGCGCGATGAACGCGCTTTACCTGCTGGCGCTGCCGCTTGCGCTTGCGCCGGCGGCCGGCTTCGCCAAGCCTCCCGTCGACCCGGAAGCTGCGCTGATTGCACATGGCAACTACATCGTGCATCGCGTCGGCATGTGCACCGACTGCCATACGCCGAAGGACGCGCACGGGCAGTCGATTGCCGCGCAGGACCTGCAGGGCGCGGAGCTTCATTTCACGCCGGACGCACCGGTGCCGGGCTTTACCAACCGCTCGGTCAGGCTTGCCGGCCTGCCGGCCGGCTACACCGAAGCGCAACTCGCGACGTTTCTCGAAACCGGCCACACGCCGAGCGGCGGAACGGCGCGTCCGCCGATGCCCGATTACCGGCTGAACGAGCACGATGCACGGGCGGTGGCGGCTTACCTTCACTCGCTCAATTAAGCGGCGCGTGATGCTTGCGGGCGCCTGACGTCTTTGACTGAGCCGTTTGCAGGACCTTCAAACTGCTGATTCAGGTCCTTCGCCCATCGCGTCGTTCGTCGTCCTACGCCGCCGTGCGCCGCCTGCTTTTACGCGGCGCCACCGTTCGCACGCAGGATCTGTCCGTTGACCCATGCGCCGTCAGGGCCGGCGAGGAACGACACGACCGCCGCGATTTCATCGGGCCGGCCGAGGCGTTGCAGCGGCGGGATGTTCGCGAAAGCCTGGATCTGCTCTTCGGTCTTGCCCTTGTAGAACAGTTCGGTGCCGACCGGGCCCGGCGCAACCGCGTTCACCGTGACGTTGCGGCCGCGCAATTCCTGCGAATACACACGCGTCAGCGCTTCGACCGCGCCCTTCGACGCGTTGTACAGCGCATAGCCGGGCTTGTTGAGCCCGATCGACGTGCTCGAGAAATTGATGATGCGGCCACCCTCGGCGATCCGCGACCATGCTTCGCGCATCGTGTTGAACGTGCCGCGCACATTGGTGTTCATCGTCTGCTCGAAGGCGTCGTCGGTGGTGTCGTTGAGCGGCACGACCTTCATCACGCCGGCATTGTTGACGAGCACGTCGACCTTGCCGAGTTCTTTCTCGACCGTGTCGAACATGCGGCGCACATCGACGGGGTCCGCCACGTCGGCCTTGACGGCAATCGCCATCGCGCCTTCCTCACGCAGTTCGGCGACGAGCGCCTCGGCTTCTTTCGAACTCGATGCATAGTTGACTGCAACGGCGAACCCGTCAGCCGCGAGCCGCAAGGCGACTGAAGCGCCGATGCCGCGTGCCGCGCCGGTGATGAGAGCCACTTTTTCGTTCTTGATCGCGTTCATGATTCGTTCCCTTTGAAGGTGTTGAGCTGGTGAAACGAATGATGGATGAAGTGCGCACGCAGATAATCGGGTGTAAATTGCCATAATCATTCCGTTTGCTTTAACAAACGGAAACGACGCGGGACTCAACCCCGGAACTCACCCCCCCGGCGCGACGGAGCGGAACATGGATCGGTTTCAGGAAATGCAGGTCTTCGTGCGGATCGCCGAGCGGCAAAGCTTCACGCGCGCGTCGGACGATCTGCAGATTCCGCGGGCGACCGTCACGAACCTCATGAAGCGGATGGAGGAGCGCCTCGGCGCGCGGCTGCTCGAGCGCACGACCCGTTCGGTGCGCCTCACACACGACGGCGAGGCGTATTACGCACGCTGTCTGCGGCTGCTCGCGGACCTCGACGAAGCCGAAGGCTCGTTCCGCCATGTCGCACCGAAGGGGATGTTGCGCGCCAACCTGCAAGGCACGCTCGCGCGCTACTTTGTGATGCCGGCCTTGGCGCAGTTCATTAGCCGCTTTCCGGAGATCGAACTGCATCTCGCCGAGGACGACCGTTTTGTCGACCTCGTGCGCGAAGGCGTCGATTGCGTGCTGCGTGCGGGAACGCTGCAGGATTCGTCGATGGTCGGGCGGCGTCTTGCGCGGCTCGAACAGGTGACGGTCGCGAGCCCCGCCTATCTCGACGTGTACGGCGAACCGCACAGCCTCGACGAACTGCGCGCGCATCGCGCGGTGAACTTCGTGTCGAGCGCGAGCGGCAGCCCGATGCCGTTTGAATTTACCGTCGACGCTCGCGTCACCGAGGTCGCCATCGGCGGGATTGTCGCGGTGACGTCGGCCGATCTGTACACGGGAGCGGCACTGTCAGGCCTCGGGCTCGTGCAGGTGCCGCGCTACCGGATTGCCGATGAACTCGCGCGCGGGCAATTGAAGATCGTTCTGGAGCACTACGCGCCGCCGCCGATGCCGGTCACGGTGCTTTATCCGCAGAACCGGCAACTGTCGTCGCGCGTGCGGGCCTTCGCGGACTGGCTGCGCGAAGTGTTCGAGACGGCCGCGCCCTCTGCGGCGGGACCCACAACGGCAGCGACAGGAAAAAAATAACTCGCCGTCTACGCTGCTAGCGGTTCAAATGCGACAGCGCATCGCGCATCGGCTGGCTCGACGTGGTGAGCGGACCGGTCAGCGGCGTATCGAGGTCGACAATCACATACATCGCCGACGCGATCGACACCGCGCCGAGAGAGATCATCACGAGCGCGAGCGCATTGCGCGGCGCGATCAGCCCGAAGCTCAGAAAGATCACGAACAGCCAGAACGCGAGCGTCGTGAGGAACGGCCGCGAGATCGAGCTATGCACCTCTTCGAGCAGCTTCCAGCGCGCGGCCACCAGCTGGTCGAACTGGCTCAGAATCTGGTCGAGCGCATGTTGCTGCGCGGCGTTTTGCACCCTCAGGTTGCGCGCCTCCATCGTCGCGGCGTTGAGCATTTCGCCGAGTTCGATGCTTTCGAGGTGGTTATAGACGGTCGATGGAAACGTGCGCTTGGGGTAGTAATTGCCGGGCGGCGGAGGCTCGGTCGGCCACGTCGACACGATCGCTTCGGCCGTATAGACGCGCAACATCGTGCGCACCGGTTCGGCCTCCGTACCGTATTCGCGCAAGGTCTGATCGAGCTGGATCAGGTCCGACGCGTAGGCGCGAAAGTCGTTGCCGACCGTATCGAAGCTGTTTTTGGCGGAAGCGGTAAGCAGACCGAGCACGAGCGCCGCGAACGTCACGAGCATGCCGATCACGAGCTGGATCAACTGAACGGTTTCATGCGCCTTGTGTTCCTCCGGCAGGAGCGGCCTGACGAACCAGCCGATCGCGGTGCCGATGAGCAGCACGACGAACACAATGAGCGCTGACGTGATTTCCTGCATCGGAAGGGCTCCGTGACGCGAGACATGGCGGCGCGTACAAAGCCCCTGCGGTGACGATGCAATGATGCGGGAACGATGCAGGGACGATGCGGGCGCAATCAATCCGGCAATGTGCCCCTATCGTGCGTGAAGTGCAATGCGTGTCTTCCTGAACGTTGCGGACTGGTCACGGTTCACTTCGCGGCTCACTTCGCGGTTCACTTCGCGGTTCACTTCGCGGCTCACGGCTGTGCTGCGTAGTACTTCGCAACGCCGTCGATTTCTTCCGGCGTCATGTTGCGCGCGACGTTGCGCATCTGTTCGTTGATGTCGTTGCGGCGCTGGCCGCTTGCGAATAGCTTCAGTTGTCCCGCGAGATAGACCGACGACTGGCCGCCGAGCCACGGCGCCGCGCCCTTGCGATCGTGCTCGCCGTGACAGGCGGCGCACGGCGCGATATTGCGCATCGGGTCGCCCTCGTTGACGAGCTTGCGGATGGCCCGGCTTTCCGCGCTGTTTTCCGCGCCCGCCGCTACTCCGCCTGCTTCCGCGGGATCCGGCCGCGGCAGCGACGCATAGTAGGCGGCGAGGTCGTGCAGATCGCGGTCGTTCAGATTGCGGATGATGGGCGGCATGATCGAGTTCGGCCGCTGGCCGCTCTGGTAGTCGCGCAGCTCCTTGTAGATCACATCCGCATACTGGCCCGCGAGCACGGGCGCCGTGACCATCACCACGCCTTGCACGCCGTGGCACATCGAGCAGTTCTGCGCGAGCGTCGCGCCGCGGCCGATCGATACCGCGTCGGCATGCGCGCGGCGCAGCGGCGGCAGCACGATCACATCGCTCGGCGGTGCACCGGCGATCTCAGGCGCACCGCTGTACCACGACTCGGGCACGCCCGCCGCGCGGCAGATCGTGGCCCACAGGCCGCCGCGCGTGTAGTCCGGATGTTTCGACGGCAGCCAGATAAAGCCGATCAGAATCGCGACGATCGCGATGGCGAGCGTATAGCCGACGCCCGCGGTGAACCAGCGATTGCGCAAGCTGAATACGCGCTCTTCACTCATCGCGACGCTCCTACCGCCACCGCGGGCACGGACGTTTGCGGTAGCGTCATCAGCTGCACAATCGGCACGCTGTAGTTGACGACCGTGAGACCAATCATCAGCGCGACCCACAGGCCAAAGCCGTTGAGCGCCGCCGGCACGCGGTCGACCGGATGCGCGGGCACGCTGAAGCCGAACGGCTTCGGTTGCTCGATGGGACCGAATTGCCCCTTTACGAGGATATAGATGAACATCAGGCCGGAGATCACGAGCACGAGTCCGCCGAATGCCGACATGGCGACCCATACGGCCTGCGGCGCGATGCCCGGCGCGCTGTAGTCGTAATACGCCATGCGGCGCGGCGCGCCGAGCAACCCGACGTAGTGCCAGGGAATCGTCACGACCATCATGCCGATGAACCACAGCCACAGCTGCGCGCGTATCAGCCCGATGTGACCGAGTGCGCGGCCCGTGAGCTGCGGCCACAGCTCATAGGCGATCGCGAAGTACATGATGACGATCGCGCCGCCGAAAATCAGATGGAAGTGGCCGGTGACCCACTGCGTGTTGTGCACCGATTCGTTCAGCTGATAGCTCATGTTGATGAGCCCGCCGGCGCCGCCGAAGCCGAGCATGATGAACGAGAACGCGATGACGAGCATCATCGGGTTCCGCCAAGGCAGGGCGGCGAGCCAGCCGAATGCGCCCTTGCCGCCGCGCAGCCGGCCCGCGATTTCCACCGACGCGCAGATCGTGAACACCGTGAGCAGCGTCGGCACCGACACCATGCCGGTGAACACCGCGTGCAGGAACTTGAAGCCAGAGCCGACCTGCGGATCGGCGAACAGATGGTGAATGCCGATCGGCATGGCAAACACGAGGAACAGGATGAACGACACGCGCGCCATCGAATCGCTGTACAGGCGCCCGCCGATCGCGCGCGGCACGAGCGTGTAGTAGGCGATATACGCGGGGACGAGCCAGAAGTAGACGATCGCGTGCAGCGTCCACGAGAACAGCACACGCGCGAGGCCGGCGTCGATGGTCGACTTCAGACCGAGCGCGACGGGCAGAATCTGGAACAGGATCTCGGCGGCAGCGCCGACGGCGGTCCACGCCCACAGATACGCGCCGGCGACATTCGCGAACATGGCGAGCGGCACCGGCTTGCCGGGATTCGCGCGTTTCCACACGCGCAGGTTCACGTGCATCAGCGCGACCCAGATCCACGAGCCGACCACGACCAGTACGACGCCGATGTAATAGAACGCGTTGCCGACCATCGGCGGATAGAACGTGTAGAGCACCGATGCGCGGCCCATCGCTACGGGAATCGTCGCGACCACGGCGCCGATTGCGAGCAGGATAAAACCGGCCCAGCCCCACTTGAGGCCGACCAGCGCCTGCTTCAGCGCGAGTTCGACGATCGCATAGCCGAAGCCCATCGCGACGAGCGTCGGCAGCACGTACGCCATCACCGTGCCGTGCTCGGTGACCGAACGGTAGTAGAGCTCGGGGTTGCCGACCCACGGATGCAGCGGGCTGCGCACGAGCATCTGCCAGGCGCCGAGAAAGAGCGCGATGATGAACGCGATAAACGCGAGCCAGAAATGCGCGAGAACGAGTCGCCTAGCGTGCAACACAGCTGAGCCTCCGGTTTTGTCGTGCCTGCTCGAAGAAGGCGGCCTTGTCGATCACTTTCACGTGCGCCCACATCGTCTGATGGCCGAAGCCGCAGAACTCGTGGCAGGGCATCAGGTGCTCGCCGGGTTTGTCGAAGTGCGTCGTGAGCGTGGCGACGTAGCCGGGCACGACCATCGTGTTCACATTGGTGTCGGCGATCAGCAGGCCATGCACGACGTCCGCGCTCGTCGTGCGCAGTGTGACCGGCGTATCGGTCGGCACAAGCAGGCATTGCGGCGTGAACGAGTATTGCTGCGCGATAAAACGCACGATGACCGAGCCGTCGGGCTCGACCGCGCTGCCGAGATTGCTCTCGACGAACTCCCCGGACATTTGCAGCCGCGACGGATCGATGGTCTCGACGCGCGAGGGCGGCATGATCGCCCAATGCAGGCCCGTGAACACCACGACGACGAGCATCAGCACGATGATCGCGCCGGCGAACCAGGCCCAGCGGCGTTCGGCGAGGGCGGCAATACGTTCGGCGGCATGCTTGCCGCCCGGTGGGCCGTTTTGATGATCGGAAGGTTGGCTCGACATGATTAGCGATTACTGGATGACGCCGCGCGGCAGGAATACGACAAAATAGAAGCCGATCCAGATCGCCAGCACGACGAGCGTGGCGACGCCGGCGAGCGCGATCGCGCCACTCGGTCCGGCGGCGACGATGCGCTCGACGTCTTCGTCGGAAGCGCCGGCACTGGAGGATTCGTTGACGTCCATCTGCATGATCTCCCGATGCAAGGGGTTCGGCGCGCCGGGCGCCGTTAGCCTACCCGTGCCGCGCGTTTTCAGCGCAGCGGCGCGTTGCGCAAATCGTTGACTTCTTTCGGCGTCACCGGCAGCCCGTGATTGCCCCACGCGGTGCGGATATACGTGACCACCGCAGCCGCGTCGGCATCGTTCAGTTCCTGCGCGAACGGCGGCATGCCGTAGGGTTCGGGGTTGCGCCGCGTGCCGGGCGGGAAGCCGCCGTTCAGCACGATGCGGATCGGGTTGACGGCCGAGTCCATTTCAATCGACTGATTGCGCGCGAGCGGCGGGTAGTGCTGCAGCTTGCCTTCGCCGTTCGCGCCGTGACACATCGCGCATTTGTCCGCGTAGATATGTTCGCCTCGCGCGAATATCTTCGGATCGGCCTTTGCCGACGGGCCCGTCTTGCGGCCGGGGTCGTTGTCCGGCAGCGATTTCAGGTAGATGGCCATCGCCCTGGCGTCTTCGTCGGTCATGTACTGGAGGCTGTGATAAGTCACTTCAGCCATCGGCCCGTACACCGCGCCGCGATCGGAGATGCCCGCTTGCAGCAGGTCGACGATGTCCTTGATGCTCCAGTCGCCGAGGCCGCCGTCCTTGTCCGAGGTCAGCGACGGCGCGTACCAGTTCTGCACTGGAATCAGGCCGCCGGCGAACTGCTTGTCGCGTGAAGAGCCGCCGAGCAGGTTGATCTTCGTGTGGCACATCGTGCAGTGGCCGAGCCCTTCGACGAGGTACGCGCCGCGGTTCCATTCGACCGAGCGCGTCGGGTCGGGCTTGAACTCGCCTTCGCGGAAATAGAGCGAGCGCCAGCCGATCAGCAGATCGCGATGATTGAACGGAAAGCGCAGCTCGTGCGGACGGTTCGGCTGATGTACGGGCGGCACCGACATCAGGTACGCGAAGATTGCATCGGAATCCTCGCGCGTCACCTTCGTGTATTGCGCGATCGGCATGGCCGGGTAGATGAGCTTGCCGTCGGGCGCCTTGCCGGTGCGCATCATCTTGAAGAACGCGTCGGCGCTCCATGTGCCGATGCCGTATTGCACGTCCGGCGAGATGTTCGGCGAGTACAGCGTGCCGAACGGCGTGTCCATCGCGAGGCCGCCGCCGAAGGTTTTGCCGCGCGGCGCGGTGTGGCAGGCGACGCAGTCGCCGGCGCGCGCGAGGTACTCGCCGCGGATCACGATTTCCGGCCGTTTGTCCGGGGCGCTCGCGGGCGTGCTTGCAGTTGTGTTCGCCGCCGCAGTGGTTCGGGCTGCTTCGGCGGCCTGCGATTCGGCTATGAACGGCGTCTGTGCGAGCACGGCAACGCTGGCGAACGCAGCGATGGCGAGAATGCTTCGGGCCGCGAAATTTTGCCTCGTGGCGACCTGTGTCGCAAACGACCGGCTCATGCGCTTGATCAATCGGGCGGGATAGAGGATCGGCTTCATTCCGGTTGACTCCCGCATGCCATCGGCAGCCGCCCCGTTTGCTTCGGCGCGGGCGTCGGATCTTCGGGCCTCGGCTGCCTCGCGAGCCAGCTCGACACCGCCGTGATATCGCGGTCCGTCAGCTTGACGGCGATCGTATGCATGCAGTCGGGCGCGATCGCGTGACGCGTGCCCGAGCGCCATGTGCCCATCTGCCCGGCGATATAGCTCGCGTGCAGGCCGAGCAGGCCGGGAATGCCGGGCTGCGTGCCGGTCAGCCGCGCGCCGTGGCACGACGCGCAGGCGGGCAGCTTGCGCGACGGGTCGCCTTGCGTCACGAGCTTCTTGCCGTACTCGAGCACGCTGGCGGGCAGCGGCTGCGTGTCCGGGTTCGGATACGGCGGCTGCAATGCGGCGAAGTATTCGGCGATCTTGTGCAGGTACGGGTCGGGCAGAAACGCGAGCAGATAGCCCATCGGCGGATAGGTGCGGCCGCCGTCGCGAAACGCGATCAACTGGTTGAACAGATAGTCCGCCGGCTTGCCGGCGATGCGAGGAAAGTAATCGTTGTTGCGGCCTTGTCCCTGTACGCCGTGACAGGTCGTGCACGCATGCATGCGTTCGTCCATGGCCGATGGCATCGATGCGGCCATGCCTGAGGTTGCGGTTGGCGTTGCAGTTTGCGTTGCGGTCTGGGTCGCGGTGGATGCCGCTGCGGCCGCGCCGCCTGCATCGGCGGCGAAAGCCGGAATGGCCGCCTCTGCCAGTAACAGGCTCATAAAAAGCACGACCGATATGCCGACAGTTCCGCGACGCACGAGTGGCCTCGTAGGTAGTGAGGGTTGGTTTCTACTTCGTATAGTTTTTGCACCCTCGCGGGAGCTGAGCGCCCCGCGACAGTCTGCTACCTGCTACTGCGAATCCTATCCATCATACGTGCCCTCGTTTGAGCTTTCAACGAAGGGTGCTTGATCCTTTTGATCCATGTCTATTAACGAACGGATTTAATCGCGCGCGGGCGAATTGCCATGTGTGTGACATGTTCGCATTCACAGGTCGACGCAGATTCAGACTTAGATTCCGGCGAGCAGTCGCGCGAATGCCGCGCGTGCCTGGGTGACGCGCTCGTTCTCTCCGACACGAGCCGGCAGCAGATGGAACTCGACCAGGGGCAGTGGCGGCAGACCGAGATTCGCCGCGCATGGCACGAGGCCCGCGCCAAGCGACGATTCGTTGAGACATGAAATGCCCAGACCCGCCTTGAGCGCGAGTTGCAGGCCCGCGACGCCCGATGCGGAATGCGATATCACGTAGGGCACCTTGCGCTCGTTGAGCACCTTGACGATGAAACGCTGCAGCTGGCAAGTCGACGGCAGCAGCACGAGTCGCAAAGGCGATGGGTGATCCGACGCATGGGGAGTCGCGAGTGCGAACGTGCGCGAGTCGGCATCGGCGCTCGTGACCCACAGCAGCTTCTCGCGCCGCACGACGGTGCTTGCCTTGCGCGATGCGCCTGCCGCCGCACGCCGGTTGCCGGGTACGACGATACGCAGCGACAGGCCGATGTCGAACGCGGCATCGTCGGCTTCGCCACTGTCGATGACGGCGCTCGGCAGCACCGTCACATGCAGCTTGAGGCGCGGATGCTGTTCGGAGAACGACTTCAGCACGCGCGCGATGTCGTGCGGACGATAGTAGTCGGTGACCGCGACGCGCAGCTCGCCGTCGAGCGAGCGGCCCTGCAGGTCATCGAACGCCGCCTCGCTCATCGCGAGAATACGGCGCGCATGCTCGAGCAGCCGCGCTCCGGCAGGTGTGGCCGTGACGCCGAGCTTGCCGCGCAGAAAGAGCGGCTGGCCGGTGCGCTCTTCGAGCTTTTTCAACTGCTCGCTGACCGACGACTGCGACAGGAAAACGCGTTCGGCGCCCGCCGATACGCTGCCCGCTTCGGCGACCGCGACGAAAGTCCGCAACTGGTTCAGATCGAATGCGCGTTGATTCATGGTTGTGATGTGGCTAGCAAAGACCGAAGAACAAGGGCCACCGATGGTTTCGGATTATCCGATACATGGCATTGAATATTCCCGCTTTTCCGATGGATGGTCGCCCCGTACGATCGCTGCTGTCAATGCCTTTTGCGGAGAGCGGCAATGCGGTGCGAACGAGGTCTGAACAATGCGGCCCGCGGGATGGGCCATCGATGGAAGGTGCTAGGCGTAGGCTTCGCCGCCAATGCGAGCTTTGCCGCGGCGTTCTCGGGCATTCCGGCGACCGCGGTGTATCTGCGCGCCGACTATCACCTCGCCAATGGCGGTTTGGGCCTCGTGCTCGGCATGCTCGGGCTGGGCATTGCGTTGAGCGAAGTGCCGTGGGGACTGCTGACCGATCGCTGGGGAGATCGCCGCGTGCTGCTGCTCGGCCTTGCGTCGACGGGTGCCGCGTTGGCCGCGATGATGGTGTTCGCGGCGCCGCGCGGTGGTGATGCGCCTGCTCATGCGTCCACTGCGGCGGCTCACGTACCGGGCATCGTCACGCTTGCCGGCTGGTTGCTCGCGGTCGGCTTGTTAGGCGGCAGTGTCAACGGTTCGAGCGGCCGCGCCGTGATGGCCTGGTTTGCCGAGGGCGAGCGCGGACTCGCAATGAGCATCCGGCAGACCGCGTTACCCGCGGGCGGCGGGATCGGTGCGCTGGTGCTGCCTGCGTTGGCGTCGCATGGCGGGTTCGCGAGCGTGTTCGGCGTGCTTGCGCTGTTGTGCGGCGTGACCGCGGCGTTCACATGGCATTGGTTACACGAGCCGCCGCCGTTGCCTGCGTCGGCGCTTGCAGCAACGTCGATGCACTGTGCGCGCCCCGCAGGCTCGCCGTTGCGCGATTCCAGCGTGTGGCGCGTCGCGCTCGGTATCGGCGTGCTCTGCGTGCCGCAGATCGCCGTCGTCACGTTTGCGGCTGTCTTTCTGCACGACTTCGCTCACGCGAATCTCATGACGATCAGCGCGACCCTCGCGATCGTGCAAGCCGGTGCAGCCGTCGCGCGTGTCTGGAGCGGTAGCTGGACCGATCGACGCGGCAATCGGCGCGCGTACCTGCGCGCGTGCAGTCTCGTTACTGCGTTGCTGTTTGCGTTGATCGCGATCGTCGCGATGCGGATGACGGGCGCCGGCCCCCACGGAGAAACGCAGCGTGTGATGCTGGCGGGCTTGCTCGCCGTGTCCGGCCTGTGCGCATCCGCCTGGCACGGCGTCGCGTTCACGGAGCTCGCGACGCTCGCCGGCACGCAACGCGCGGGCACCGCGCTCGCGATGGGCAACACCGGCGCGTTCATGACACTGTTTGTGACGCCACTGACTATTCCGCTGCTATTGTCAGCGGGATCATGGCCCGCGGTGTGGGCGGCGGCGAGTCTGTGCGCGCTTGCTGCGATACCCGTGTTCCCGCGGCCGGTTCCGCGCGCGACGGTGCGCTCGACGCCGGCTCGAGTCTGACAGCGTCCGATATGCCTTCCTTCCCGGACGCGCGAGGCTCGCGTATCCGCGCGTACGTCAGTGCGAGGCTTCGCATGAAGCGGTATCGGTCAGAACCGGTAGCCGATACCCGCCTGAATCATGTCCGCATCGAGGCTGTTGCGCGTGACCACGCGGTTCCATGTGAGCCGCGTGAGCCAATGTTCGCTGAGCCGATAACTCGCGGAGAGCGACACGAGTCCCGATACCGTGCCTTTGATCCCGTCCGAGCCGGGCGAGTTGAACGTGTCGATCGCGTAGTAGGCGCCCGCGCCGACCGCAAGCGTCAGATGTTCATTGAAGAACGCGCGCGTCAGCCAGAGCTGCGTGGCGAGCCCGTTGCGCCGCACCGCGGCGGGCACGTTCTCGTGCATGTAGGACGCCGTCCAGTCGAGGTACTTGAGGAGCCCTCGCCGGTACTCGACGCTCGTCGAGAAGCCCGATTCGGAGTCGAGCGAGTTCTTGATCGTCTCGCCCGCAAGCACCGTGAATTCGTTATTGGTCACACGGTCCTTGCGCGCGACCGGACGGTCGCGCGGGCCTGGTTCGTCGGGTGCGTCGAGCTGATAGCCGACGCCGAACAGCACGCCTGTCGTATTCGGTCCACCGTTGAGCTGCACGCGGTTCAACTGCAGCTGCATGATCCAGCGACTCGACGTGTAATACGCAGCGCGCACGCTCATCAATGCGCCCCAGCCGTGGTTATTCATGAAGCCGTTCGGGCCGTCCGACACGGTATCGGAGTATCGATAAGGGCCGACGCCGGCCGACAGCACGAAGCGCCGGTTCTCGAGCGGCAGGCGCCCCCAGAGTTGCACGCTCTGGCCGTCGCGATGATGATCGGGCAAGTGCCCTTCGTTGAGCCATGTGATGCCGAGCGCCGCGTACTTGCCGAGCCCCTCCTGATAGTCGAACGCCCACGAGTACGTATGTGACCCCGCGCCGGTCAGGGCTCCGCCGAACAGTGCGAACTCCTGCGCGCTTGCACGCTGCGCGTGGCACGCGCTAGCTCCGACGAGTACGGCGGTAAGCAGACGGAGCAACCGGGCGCTCGATGCACGGGCAGTCAACTGAGAAATCGGTACGCCAGGATCGCCAAACATCAAACGAGCCACCGGCACGTCCTCCTAGGCAGGGAATTAAAAGAAAAGCAAGGCATTGGCACACATTGTCTGATTTAACAATCGTTCAAGTCAGATATACCTGATGTCGCGCTGTCTATTACCGACACTCTGCCACAGTGGCCTCAAACATGCAGATTCGTGCTCAATCTGAAATCGCAACGATCAAGGAATTGATAAGAATTGACAAGACGATCAGGCGCTTTAGCCAGCTATCTTGGGGCATCCGTGAGTGGATGACGGATTGCTTCGGAACATTCTCTGCGAATTTTCAGACATTCCTTCAAAGAAAAATGAAACTTGGGACTCTGAAATTAAATAGGTTAACTTGGTAATCCCGATCGGTTATTTTATTGGTTCCTTTCGAATCTTTGACGTTTCGGAACTCTCTGATTCTAATTTCTTACGCAAAATGTTTTGATTACGATTCCCGCACGCCTTTTGCCGCCTCTGTTGGTCCTCGAGCACCAACGGTCTTAAGCACCCTTGGCCGGAAGTCCATACAGGCCGCAATGTCGAAGCCCCCCGTTCTCCATGTCATGGCGAACGGGCGCGTCAGGAACACCAACAACAAACAAATACCGAGGGAGCATCCGTGAAGCTAAGAGTCATTCTGGCGGACGACCATCCGTTCGTTCTGCTCGGCATCCAGGCCACGCTTGCCGGGCAGTGCGATGTGCGTGTGGTCGGCGAAGCAACCAGTCCGTCGTCGCTATTCGAAGTGATGCAAACCACCGCATGCGACGTGCTGGTCACCGATCTCGCCATGCCGAACGAATCAGGCGATGCCGAAGACGGCCTGCGCCTGATCCGGCGCATACGCAGTGACTGGCCGCAGGTGCGCATCGTCGTGCTGACAAGCCTGACCAATGCAGCGATTCTCCGTTCGATCATCGCGGCCGGCGTGCTCGGCATGCTGAACAAAATCGAGTCGATGGACGAACTCGCAGCCGCGATTCGCGCTGCCGGTGCGGGGCGCTCGCACGTCAGCCGCTCGGTGCGCGATGCGCTCTCGTCCGCCCATGGCGAAACCTTGAACCTGTTGCCGATGCGCGATCTGTCGCCGCGTCAGACGGAGGTGCTGCGCATGTTCGCGCGCGGCCATTCGATCTCGGAGATCGCACAGCATCTCGGCCGCGACGTGCGCACGGTCAGCCGTCAAAAGCGCGACGCGATGGCGAAGCTTGGCGTGAACAACGATCCGGGCCTGTTCGCTTTTGTGCGCGCGCACGGTCTTACATGACGCGGTCTTAGATGGTCCGAAATTCTTTAGCTATCGAATGTGTTTTGTTGCGAATTCTCATTGCTAATTCGGAGCAATCTTATGTCTGTCCGGCATTAAATGCATGATTCTCGCCGGATACAGCTAACGCTCCGTTATTTGGCCTTAGGACACGGATCAAAAGGAGCTTTTTCAATGAATGCCAGGAACGACATCACCGCGCCAGTTCGAACGATCATTGCCGACGATCATCCGCTCGTGCTGCTGGCGATTGAGAATCTGATGTCAACGTATCCCAACATGGAAGTCGTGGGACGCGCTACAGATTCTTCGCAGTTGTTCGCCGAAGCGGGGCGAGTGTCGTGCGATCTGGTTGTCATGGATCTGTACATGCCCGGTGGCACGTTTGGCGACGGACTCGACATGGTTCGCGAATTCAGGGCGCTGTTCCCGGAAATCGTGCTCGTCGTGCTGACCATGGAAACCGAGGCGGAGGCCCTGCAGAAGGTTATTGCGCTCGGCGTCGGGGCCGTTGTCAGCAAGCGTGACCGGATCGACCTGATTCACGTCGCAATCATTACCGCACTGGCACGCGAGTGCTATCTCGGGCCCGCCATCCGCGCACTGCTCGCCGATGCAACGATTGCGCGCAGACTCGACTACGTCCGTCAGATGCTGACCCGGCGCGAGCTTGAAGTTCTGACTCACTATGCGTCCGGCTATGGCGTGACTGAGATCGCTTCGAGACTTGGCCGTAGCGTCAAGACGATCAGCGCACAGAAGTGCGCGGCGATGCGCAAGCTGTCGCTGCATACCGACGCGGACCTGTTCAGGTTTGCCGTCGAACATGGCGTCGTTTCCGCTGATCGTCCGTAGGCCGCATTCGGCCACGCATCGATCGCACATCCATCGCGCCTGTAGACCATCGCATTGTCATGCTCGCTGTTTGACGCCGTCAGGCGGCGACGAACGGGGAGCATGACGTGGTGCGGGGGAAGCAGGCGTACTTGTGGCACAGATCCCGGGGATTCGCAGTGTGCGGGGCTGTCCACACGCACACACAAGAAGAACATGAATCAGACTATCCGGATCATCGTCGCCGATGATCACAGCACGGTTCGCCTCGGCGTCAGCACGTTGCTCGATAGCGTCGCCCATATGCGGGTGGTGGGCGTGGCGTCAGACACGCTCGAGCTTGCTGGACTGCTCGATACGTGTCCGTGCGATCTGATCGTCTCGGACATCGGCATGCCGGGCATCGACGGCGAGAGCAACGCGATCGTCTTTCTGCGGCGCACGCTGCGCTTCATGCCTCAAGTGTCGATCGTCATTCTGACGATGATCCATCAAACCAGAACGCTGACCGGCCTGTTGCAGATGGGCGCCGCCGCGATTGTCGACAAACGTGACGCCGCCGCTTCGCTGATTGCGGCAATCGATGCCGCGCATGCGGGCCGTCGCTATTTATCGAAGCACGTCCGCGAAGCGATCGGCGACGCCGCGAAAGCGCAGCCCGGCGCCGCGGTGCTCAGCGCGCGCGAGTGGGAAGTGTTCAGGCTCTACGTGGAAGGCCTGACGATCCAGCAGATTGCCGAGCGCCTCGCGCGCAGCGGCAAGACGATCAGCACGCAGAAGCGCAACGCGATGCGCAAGCTGGGGCTCGATACCGAACTCAGTCTGATTGCCTACGCGAGGCAGATCGGTTTGACGTGACAGGGGTGGCGTGACCCGGAACGCGCGTCTTCGTTGCCTCACGCAGCGAACATCGAACAAAGTTCACACACTTCTTCAGCGTTTCCTTCATTTAAGAATAGTCCGATTAACCTCGCGCGGCCTCGACTTGACAATTTGCGGTCGCGCCCGGCCGCAGCCGGACGTGCCGCGCCCAGGGACGATTCGTTATGCACAACGATATGCGAGTGGCGCAACACTGAGGGGTAGCCATTGCAGGCTGGCCTTCGTCGACACATGACGCATGGACGGGAATCGCAATGGCAAGCCTGGGTAAACGGTTGGTAGTCGAAGGCGCCGGTACGGCCTGGCTCGTATTCGTCGGTTGCGGCAGCGCGGTGCTGAATGCGGGGGCGGTGCAGCAGGGCTGGGGCGTGCTCGAAGTGCCGTTTGCGTTCGGACTTGCATTGACTACGGCAAGCGCGGTGCTGGGACGCATCTCGGGGGCGCACTTCAATCCCGCTGTGACGGTCGGTTTCGCGACGGCACAGCGTTTCCCGGTTCGCGATCTGCTGCCGTATATCGCGGCGCAACTGATCGGCGCACTGCTCGGCGCCGCGCTGCTCGCTTACGTGGCGAGCGGCCGCCCCGGTTTCGATCTGACCTCGAGCGCATTCGGTGCGAACGGATACGACGATCATTCGCCGTTCGACTACCGGCTGCGTGCGGCGCTTTCCGTCGAGTTCGCCATGTCGTTCGTGTTTGTCTTCGTCAATCTGACGATGGCTGCGCGAAACAAACGGGCGTCGTTTGCACCGTTCGTGATCGGCGCGTGCTTCACGCTGATCTATCTGATTGCCACGCCGGTAACCAACGCATCGGTCAACCCCGCGCGCTCCACCGCCGTCGCGCTCTTCGTCGGCGACTGGGCGCTCGACCAGCTGTGGCTATTCTGGGCGGCGCCGATGGCCGGCGGCTTGCTCGCGGGGCTGGCGTATCCGCTGCTCTGCGACGCGGGCAACGCAGGCAACGCAGGCAATGCAGGCAACGCCTGTGGCGCGCGCCAGGACGCGGCTGCGCCCCGCGACTTCCGCTGATGCCGGGCCATGACCGCGGCGAGCGCGCAATGAAGCAGATCGACAACGACAGCGACCCGCGCTCCCGGTTTTACCGCTCCGTCGGGCGCTCACTGTGTCGCTGGATCGTGCGCGCGCTGATTCTGTTGGCCCTGTTCGCAATCTATCGGGCGGTGATCGCCGCGCCTGCTCCAGGCGATGCGGCGTCATCATCCGACGCGCGCGGCGCACACGGCTTTCCTCGTAGACTGACCATCGGCGTACTCGCAAGCGGATGGTCGCCGTTCGAAGAGTTCGACGACGGTGAATTGACCGGCTTGAGCGTCGATTACCTGCGCGCGCTTGCGGGCCCCAGTGTCGAATTCGATGTGAAGATCTTCGCGGACATGCCGCGACTGCTGGCCGCCGCATGCGCGAATCAGGTCGATGTGTTGATGAGCGTCGCGCGCACGCCGGAACGCGAGCATTGCGTCGCGTTCACAGCCCCGTACTTCGAAGCATCGACGTCCGTCGTCATCCGCGCGAACGATGTCGACGCGGCCGAACGCGTGCGAAGCGGTGACGTGCGCGTCGCGGTCGAACGCGGCTTCCTGCTTGAAAGCCTGTTACGCGAGCGTTTTTCGCGCGCGCACATCGCTACATACGAAGACACAGCGGCGGCCTTGCATGCGGTCGAACGCGGCGACGACGATGTCTACTTCGGCTACACGCCGGCGGTGCAGCACTACCTCGCGCACCACGAATTCGCCGCGCTCAGGGTGGTAGCGGAAGAGCGGCCGCGTAACAGCGACTTGCGTTTCGCGGTGCCGCGCGGCCGGACGGCGTGGCGCAACGATCTCAATCGCGCGTTGACGGCGCTGCCGCCGGGCGAAGCGCTCGCCATTCGCACACGCTGGATCGCGAACACGCATGGCCCGCACGCGGTGTCCAGCATGCCCGCCGGCGACCCGCGCAAGGACGGCAATCCGACCGTCACCGCCTTACGCTTGCTGCCGCTGCTGATCGGCATCGGCGTCACGCTGCTCGTGACCTTGCGCGCCTATTCGCTGCTGCAGCGCGAGGTGCGGCGACGCGAACAGACCGAACGCGAGCTCGCCGCCCAGCTGAACTTCCAGCAGACGATGATGGAGATGGTGCCGTATCCGCTCGTCGCGAAAGATCTCGAGGGCCGCTATATCGGCGTCAATCAGGCATTCGAGCGGTTGACCGGCTTGAGCCGTACATCGGTGATCGGCCGCATGAGCGCCGATGTGCTCGCGTGGGGCGAAGAGAACATCGCCAGCCTCGAACGTTTGACCCAGCATTCGCTCGCGACCGGCGAGCGCGCGGAAGCCGAACTGCAGTTTCGCGATCACGCGGGCCAACCACGCCATGGCCAGTTTTCGGTCTGCATTTGCCACGACGTGGATGGCGCGCCGTCGTGCGTGCTCGGCACGCTCGTCGATATCACCGACATTCGCCGCGCCGAGATGCTCGCGCGCGAAACCGAACGGCGCCTCTTCGACGTCACCCGTTCATTGCCCGCTGTTGTTTTCCAGTTGCGGCGCGCGCCCGACGGTGCGTACTCGTTCCCGTATATCGGCGGCGACACGAAATACTGGCTCGGCCGCGACAGCGGCACGCTGATGCGCGGCGGCGTGGTGAACTTCGGCCGTGTGAGTGTCGAAGACCGGCCGCTCGTGATGGCCGCACTTGAGCGCTCGGCGAGCGCGGCCGAGCCGGTCCATCTCGAGTTCCGGATGACGCGCATCGACGATTCGCGCTGGGTGCGCGCCGAACTCGTGCCGCGCACCGAAGCCGACGGCGGCACAGTCTGGAGCGGCTATTGGGTCGACGCGAGCGCGGAGCGCCTGCGCTCCGACGAACTTGCGCGCGCCCGCGATCTCGCCGAAGCGGCGTCGCGTGCGAAGGACGACTTCCTCGCGATGATGAGCCACGAAATCCGCACACCGATGAACGGCGTGCTCGGGCTCGTCGAAGTGCTCGAGCGCACGCGGCTCGATGCGGATCAGGGCGAGATGCTGCGGATGATCCACGAATCGGCGGGCGCACTGCTGCAGATTCTCGACGACCTGCTCGACTATTCGAAGATCGAAGCAGGGCGGCTCACGATCGAAACCGAGCCGCTCGATTTGCGCGATATGGTCGACACGGCCGTCGGGCTGCTCGCCGCGCGCGCGCATGAAAAAGGGCTGAAGGTGCGCGTCGATGTCGAGCCGCAGGTCGCGGCTGTGGTGCGCGGCGATAGCGTGCGCTTGCGGCAGATCCTTTTCAATCTGCTCGGCAATGCGATCAAGTTCACGCCATCCGGCGAGGTGGATCTGCACGTGGCGGTCGTGCCGCATATCGGCGCGGGGCCCATGACGCAGGCGGTGCAGATTACTGTCGAGGATACCGGCATCGGTATCGCGCCCGACGTGCAGGCGCGTCTTTTCGAGCCGTTCGTGCAAGCCGAGACATCGACGACGCGCCGCTTCGGCGGCACGGGTCTTGGGCTGACGATCTGCCGCAAGCTCGTCGACCTGATGGGCGGCACGCTCGAACTGCACAGCACGCCTGACGTCGGCACGCGCATGACATTGCAACTGTTGATGCCGGTCGAAGCCCAGAGCTATATGGTCGGCGGCTTGCGCGGCAAGCGCGGCCTCGTGGCGGTAGCCGATACGCGGGTTCAGCAGGCGCTGCTGCATTTCGGCGCGGCGCTCGGCGTTGAACTGCGTGCCGTGTCTTACGGTGCGCCGGAACTGCGCGACATGCACGCGCTCGCCGCTGTCGATCTGGTGTTTATCGGCGACGGCTTCGACGTGGCAGCGCATGCGCTGCCGCACTCGCGCGTAATTTGCCTCACCGAAAAGCCGAAGCCGACCGGTTATCGGATCGTCGACGATACCGTGCGCGTGAGCATCAATCCGATTTCATGGCGCGGGCTCGGCGCAGCATGCGCGGCAGCATTGACTGGCCTTGCGGTGAAGCCCGCACGCGAGCGCGCGCGTGGCGAGCACGTGGCGCAAGTCACGCCGCCCGATCGCGAACGCGCGATTGCGAGCGGCCGGCTCGTGCTGGTCGCCGAAGATCATCCGGTCAACCAGGAGCTGATCCGCCATCAGCTTTCGCTGCTCGGTTTTGCGTGTGATGTAGTGAACGACGGCGAAGAAGCGTTGCAGGCGCTCGAACGCACGCGCTACGGCTTTCTGATTACCGATTGCCATATGCCGAACCTGTCGGGTTACGAGCTGGCGCGCCGCATACGTGCAAAGGAAGCGAATGGTGCGGAAGGACGCGTCGCGGCGCATCTGCCGATCGTCGGCATTACGGCGAACACGGCCGCCGAAGACCTGAAAGCATGCCGCGACGCGGGCATGGACGATTGCCTGATCAAGCCGACGCGGATCGCGACGTTGCGCGAGCATCTGAGCCGCTGGTTCGCGGCGGACGGTCATCGCAAGCCAGCGCGCGACAACGCTTCGGTTACCCACAGCGATAGCGTTTCATCAGAATCCGGCGCCGTACCGTCAGCCGACAAAGAACGCCACGACGCATCGGCCGAGCCGTTCGTGCCCGTCGACCTCGCTCATCTGACGCGCATCTGGGGCAGCGAATCGACGGTGAAAGCGCTGCTCGATTCGTTCGTTTCCTCGGTGCGCGACGATGTGCGCGCGTTGCCGCCGCTGCTCGAAGCGCCGGATGTCGACGCGTTGCGCGCCTGGCACCATCGTGTGGCGGGCGCGGTCGGCGTGCTGCAATACCCGCCGCTCTTTAGCGTGCTCGAAGACTATCGCCGCGGTATCGCCGGCAGCGAGCCCGAGCGTTTGCGTGTCGACGGCCTCGCGCTCGTACGTAAGTGCAATGCAATGCTCGACGGCATCGAAGGGCAAGCGGCGCTGCTCGCGTAGCGCGACGTCGCGCATCGCGATTCCATCGCAAGCCTTGGAATGCTGAAAGCGCGCTCCATGCTGCCATATGCGTGCCTTCGAATTCATCTAGTATGTCCGCAGAAGTTCGACACGGACACGGATTCGGAGATAACGATGATGGCCATTCGTAAGTTGAAGCTTGCTGCAATGTTGTTCCTGCTTGCCTCGTGCGCCGCCTATGCGGACACCGTCTCGCTGAAGGCCGATCTCCAGCCGTCGAGCGAAGTGCCGCCGCGCGTGAGCCATGGTCACGGCATGTTGAACGCCACCTTCGATACGACGACAAGTTCGCTGCAATGGACGGTCACGTACGACGGCTTGTCCGGACCGGCAACGGCCGCGCACTTTCACGGCCCGGCGCCGGTCGGCCAGAATGCGTCGATCGTCGTGCCGATCGACAAGAAAGCGCTCGCGAATCCGATCAAGGGCTCGGCGACGCTCACCGAACAACAGGTGACGGACCTGATGGGTGGCCAGTGGTACTTCAACATCCATACCGCGCAGAATCCGATGGGCGAAATTCGCGGGCAGGTATTGCCGGCGAATTGAGCGCGGCGAACCGCTGCGCCGCAGGCCATAAGTACAGAACCGGCACACGAGCCTCTTCGTTTTGAACCGAGCCGGTTCTTTCTCTCTCCCGGCATTCCGCTGCGCCTCACCCTCGACGCGCCGATCACGAACACACGTACCATGTATCGATGTCCCATCGATGGAGCGTGTTCCGATGAGTTGGCAAAGCGCGTTGGCCTGCTGGATTCTGCGTCGTCATTTTTTGCCGCACACACAGCGCCCCGAAGTTAGCGCCGAACACGCGCGCGCCATGACTGCGAAGCGTGTCTGGTCGCCGCGTGTACCGCGCGGCTGGCAGTTGCGTGAGCAGTACGGAGAAAGCGACCGGCCGTTGCGCGGCGAATGGCTCGACCCTGTAGCAACCGTCGGCTCGGCGCGCGTGCCGACTATCCTTTATCTGCACGGCGGCGGCTATTACTTCTGCTCGCCGCGCACGCATCGCGCGGTGTCGTTCGGTCTTGCGGCGCGCACAGGCGCGCGCGTTTTCTCGCTCGACTACCGGCTTGCGCCCGAGCATCGTTTCCCCGCGGCGCTCGACGATGCGACTGCCGCGTACCGCCGTCTGATCGCAGCCGGCGCATTGCCGCAAACGGTCGTGATCGCTGGCGACTCGGCCGGCGGCGGCCTCGCGCTCGCCACGCTTGTTGCATTGCGCGACGCCGGCGATCCACTGCCCGCGGGCGCACTGCTGTTCTCCCCGTGGACCGATCTCGCCGCAACGGGCGCGTCGATCCAGACCAACGACGGCGCGGACCCGATGTTCAGCGGCGCTTCGGTCGCCCGCGCGGCAAAGCTTTATCTCGGCGACACGCCCGCGACGCATCCGTATGCATCGCCGCTCTACGCGGACATGCGCAACCTGCCGCCGCTTTTCATCCAGGCCGCCAGCACCGAAGTGCTGCTCGACGACGCGCGGCGCGCCGCCGCGCGCGCGACGCAAGCGGGCGTGGCGGTCGAATTCGAGGTCTGGCCGAAGGTGCCGCACGCGTGGCACTTGTGGTCGCCGTTCCTGCCCGAAGCACGGCGCGCACTCGACGATGCCGCGCACTTCGTGCGCCGCGTCACGCCGCTACGCGACGCCGCTCAAACGCCGGGCAAGGCGTCGATGGCCTGATACGCAGCCTGTACCGCGTCCAGACCGTAACGCCGCTCGAGCCGCCGCACCGTGAAGTGGCCGTGCGCGATGTGCTGAAAGTGATCCATAAACACGGTGTTGACCATCGCGCCCAGCACCGCGCCGATTGCGGGAATCGACTTCGCCGCGACCTGCTCGCTGACCTGCACCGAGAAGCGCGACGCGATCGTGTTCAACAGACGCAGCAGCGCCGCGGACCCATGCGACGTGAACCCCTTCGACGCAATTTCCGACGACGCCTTCGACACCGCCTGCGCGAGCGCGCCGCGCATGATGAAGTAACCGTAGTCGGCATCGTCGTCGGCTTTCGACGTGCTGCCCATGCCGAGCACGGTCAGACACTGCAGTTGCGTATCGATCGACGCGAGATCTTCGCCCTCGCTGCGCGCGATGTCGCAGATCGAGCGAAACATCAAGGTGGTCGTGACCGGCAGTTCGACCGGCAACGCGAGCATGCCGAACGCGCCGCCCGCGGCGCCCGTCGTCGCGACCGCGAACTTGTGCAGCAGATTGCTCGGCTTGTCGTTGGCCGCGAGCGGCACCGCGCGGCCTAGTGTGCGCAGCGCGATCTGCAGGCACTTGCGCAGCGCCGCTTGCGTCGCATCGTTGACCTTTTCATTCGCGGCAGCCGGGATCTTCGCGAGCAGCTTCTCGATCGGCGAGCCGACGATACCCGCGAGCTTCATCGCGAGCGCCGGGCTTTCGAGCTCGTGCTTCGCGCGCCGCAGCGCGTTCAGGTCGTCGGGCGACAGTGTTTCTGCTTCAGACGATTCAGACGAAATCGGATCCATGTCACTCCTTGAGACAGGCGAATAGCGGCCGCGCATTCTGCTGCGCGTGTTGCAGCGCATGTCGCCGCTTATCGTGCGCGTTATGACGACGACGCATCGCCGGCAGGTTCCCCGCAAGATTAGAGCCTGGCAGTATGGTATGATTCCACATCGTTGACTCGTCAACAGTTGTGCCGACAAAAATGGCCGTCCATACCGCCGCTCACCATTCGAGTGGGCAAGTATTACCGTTCCGGGAGTCGCTGCTTGCGATGCTCGGCGTTTCCTTTGTCTCCATGCTCGTTGCGCTCGACCAGACCGTGGTCGGCACGGCGCTGCCGACCATCGTCGCAGAACTCAGAGGCTTCGAGCTCTACGCATGGGTCGCCACCTCCTATCTGCTGACTTCGGTCATCACGGTGCCGATCTTCGGGCGTCTCGGCGACTACTACGGGCGCAAGCCGTTCGTCATCGCGTCGATCATCGTGTTTACCGGCGCGTCGGTGTTATGCGGCGCGGCGAACAGCATGCTGTTCCTGGTCCTCGCGCGCGGCCTGCAGGGCATCGGCGGCGGCATGCTGGTCGGTACCGCGTTCGCCTGTATCCCCGACCTCTTTCCCGACTCGGTCGTGCGTCTGCGCTGGCAGGTGTTGATGAGCACGGCGTTCGGCATCGCCAACGCGGTCGGGCCATCGCTCGGCGGTTTTCTCACGCAGTATTACGGCTGGCGTTCGGTGTTTTACGTGAACATTCCGGTGGGCCTGATCTCGCTGATCTTCGTGTGGCGCTATCTGCCGCATTTGCGGCACGTCGCGCATCAAGGCAAGATGCGGCTCGACTGGCCCGGCGCACTGCTGATCGCACTCGCGCTGGGAAGCTTGCAGCTCTTCGTCGAAATGCTGCCAAAGCATGGCTTCAGCGTTTCAACGGTCGGGTTGCTTGCCGTCAGCGTCGCGTCGTCATATGCGCTATGGCAATGGGAAAAGCGCTTTCCGCAAGCAATCCTCCCGGCCGACATGTTCAAGAATCGCAGTCTGAACGCGCTCTTCGTGCTGGCGGTGCTGGCCGGCTTCTCGATGTTCTCGATTCTGTTTTACGCGCCGCTGCTGTTCCAGGGCGGTTTCGGCATGTCGCCGAACGAGGCGGGACTGGTCATTACGCCGCTCGTCGTGTTCATTACGATCGGCAGCATCGCGAATGGACGGGTCGTTTCGCGTGTGCGCAACCCGAATCTGATGCTGTATATAGGCTTTGTGCTGTTGACGGTCGCATGTCTCGGCGCCGCGATGTCGATGCGCACCATGCCGCACTGGCTGCTGATGATGCTGATGGTGCTGGCGGGTCTGGGCCTCGGCTTCGTTTTGCCGAACCTGACGATCTTCGCGCAGCAGACCGCGGGCCGCGAGCATTTCGGCATTGCAACGGCGCTGCTGCAGTCGCTGCGCATGATCGGCGGCATGATGGGCACGGCGATCACCGGCACGCTGGTGACGCAGATGTACACGCACGGTGTGCGCAATGCGCTCGAGAACGATAATGCGAGCCACTGGTACCACGCGCTTGGCGATCCGCAGATCCTGATCGATCACGGCGCGCAGGCGAGCCTGCTCGATCAGCTGCATCGGGCGGGTCACGACGGCGCGGTTCTGCTGGAAGCGGCGCGCAGCTCGCTAGTCGGCGCGATTCATATGGGTCTCGCGATCGCCACGCTGGTCGCGCTGGCGTCGGTCTGGCAAAGCCGGCGCGTGCCGCCGGTGAAGCTGACGCGCAAGCTCGAGCCGACCGTCGCCGCGGAATGACCGGTTGACTGGCGCGTCGCGTTGACGTGTATGGGCGCGCAGATCGGCGCTATCGATAGTTCAATGACTTGGGTTGGGTAGCAACTAATGGAAGAACAGGACCGGATCGCGATCCTTCATCAGTTTGGCCGCACGTATCGCGCGTTCATGTCGGCGTTCGAGGCGCAGGTCGGGCATCCGATGCCGCGCTGGCGGATCATGCTCGCGTTGTACGAGCAGGACGGCGAGTCGTCGCAAAAGCGGCTCGTCGAGAAGCTGCGCGTCGATCCCGGCGCGCTGACGCGGCAATTGAAATCGCTGGAAGCGCTCGGCTGGATCGAACGCAGCATGGACGCACGCGACAATCGCGTCACCAATGTGCGGCTCACCGATGAAGGCCGCGCGGCAATCGAAGCGAGCCTGCCCAGCCGCAATGCGTTTTTGCACGAGACGATGGCGACGCTGCCCGAAGACGCGCTCGCAGCGTTGTCGAACGCGTTGGGCATGCTCGAAGCGCGCATCGGCGAGGTGGCGGCAGGGGTGCCGGCACGCGCAGCCGAAGCGGGCAGCTGACGAGCGCGGCAAAAGAAATCGCACTCGTCGCATCAAGCAAAAACGGCGGCACGCAAAATGCCGCCGTTTCGTCGCTTTTGTGTGATCGAGCCCGCTGTCGAAGCTACATCAAAAGAACGTCTCGATCACTTCCGTCACGCGATAAGAACGATCGACGACGAGCACCTGACGCCACTTGTCGAAAGTCAGGCACGGGTGCGAGATGTCGAACGCGATCATGTCGCCAACTTTCAGATCGGCGCCCGCCGGAATCCGCATATACGCGTGCTGGTCGTTCATGTTGAACACTTCCCAGCCTTCGCTGGCGGCCACATCGCGCGGCGCCGTCGCCGTGCCGCCGGGCCGATAGTGACGCGCCGGTTCCGGCAGCCCTGAATCGAACGCCGCATCGCGCTTGCCCAAGCCGATGATCGCGCGGTCCGGTTCGGGAATCGACTGCACGTAGGCCCACAACTGCAGCGCGGGCTGCAGGCCTTCACCCATTTTCTTCGCCACCGGATTGCGCGCGAAGATGTCGTTCTGCGCCTTGCGATAAACGCCGAC
Source organism: Paraburkholderia edwinii (assembly GCF_019428685.1). Taxonomy (NCBI): domain Bacteria; kingdom Pseudomonadati; phylum Pseudomonadota; class Betaproteobacteria; order Burkholderiales; family Burkholderiaceae; genus Paraburkholderia; species Paraburkholderia edwinii. The sequence goes on along the minus strand of NZ_CP080095.1, from coordinate 4,702,854 downwards.
GTCATGCGTCAGATAGCAGCCCGGCCGCAGCACGATTTCAACCTGGCTGGCATCGGCCGTTTGCGCGAATTCTTCAGCGACGATGTCGTACCACGCGGAACCGGCGCCCGACAGAATCGCCGGCGTGCGCGCAAAGCGTTTTGCGTCGAGCAGCGCGCGCGTGGTCGCGACCGCGGCGCGCAGAAACGCGCGCACCTCCGTTTCTTCCTTCAGCACGCCCTCATACAGTTCGATGCCCGCCAGCTGCAGCGAATCGGGGTAGCGCGCGATGGCCTCGAGCACCGCCTTCAGTTGCGCGCCGTCGCGCACGCCGGTGCGCCCGCCCGGCACGCCGAGCTCGATCAGCACATTGAGTTCCTTGCGCACCGAACCGAAAAACTTGCCCAGCTGTTCGACGCCCGCAGCCGAATCGACGAGACAGTAAAACTCGAAGTCCGGATCGCTGAGCAGCTCGGCGACCATCAGCATATTGCGCTTGCCGACCAGCTGGTTGGCCATCAGCACGCGCGAGATGCCGCCGTGATAGGCGGCGCGCACCTGATGCGCGGTGGCGAGCGTGATGCCCCACGCGCCGGTTTCGATCTGCTTACGGAACAGTTGCGGCGCCATCGTGGTCTTGCCGTGCGGCGCAAGCTTCACGTTGTATTCGGCGACGAAGGCCTGCATCCACTTGAGGTTGTGTTCGATGCGATCAGCGTAGAGCACGGCGGCCGGCAGACTGACGTCTTCGTCGAGCAGATTCCATTCGAGACGGCCCGCGTCGGTCAGCTGGATACTGGTGCCCGGGACATTGCCGAGCCCTTTGCTGAATGGATCGATCGTTGGACCCTGATAGTTTGTAACTTTCATCTCGTGTTACTCCATCGTGCGGTTCGTCGCGCGGTTGTCGCGCCGTGATTGTGTAGTTCTGCAGCAGCAAAGTTGACTTCGATATGTTACAGAAAGTACGCTGCCCCGTATGAAGCATGCGCTCGCCGCGCATCGCGGCGCCGGCGAGCGTCAACCACGAGGAGACTGACCCATGCACTCGCATCCCGAAGCCGCGGATACGCTGATCTTCGACGCGCAGCTCTATGACGGCACGGGCGCGCCGCCGGTGCAGCGCGACGTCGCGCTGCGCGACGGGCGCATTGCCGCGATCGGCAACCTGTCGAACTGGCTCGCCGAAGACGTGATCGAAGCGAACGGCCACGCGCTCGCGCCGGGTTTCATCGACGTCCACACGCACGACGACACGCATGTGATTCGCGCGCCGCAGATGCTGCCGAAAATCTCCCAAGGCGTGACGACGGTGATTGTCGGCAACTGCGGAATCAGTGCTTCACCGGTTACGCTGAACGGCGATCCGCCGGATCCGATGAATCTGCTCGGCGCGCGCGATGCGTTCAGCTATCCGACCTTTGCCGCGTATGTCGAGGCGGTCAATGCGGCGCAGCCGTCGGTCAATGTCGCCGCGCTGATCGGCCATACCGCGCTGCGCAACAACCAGATGGACCGGCTCGATCGGGCCGCGACCGCACAGGAAATCGAGCAGATGCGCGCGCAGCTGAAGGAAGCGCTCGCGCACGGCGCGCTCGGGCTCAGTTCGGGCCTCGCGTACGGCTCCGCATTCGCCGCGCCGACTGAAGAAGTGATGGCGCTTGCCGAGCCGCTCGCCGAAGCCGGCGCGCTGTACACCACCCACATGCGCACCGAGTTCGATGCGATTCTCGACGCGATGGACGAGGCGTACCGCATCGGCCGCCATGCGCGCGTGCCGGTCGTGATCTCGCATCTGAAATGCGCAGGGCCGACGAACTGGGGGCGCAGCGGTGAAGTGCTCGAATCGCTCGAAGGCGCGCGGCGCATGCAGCCGATCGGTTGCGATTGCTATCCGTACAGCCGCAGTTCGTCGACGCTCGACGTCAAGCAGGTGACCGGCGACATCGACATCACCATCACCTGGTCGACGCCGCATCCGCAGATGGCGGGCAAGCTGATCAGCGCGATCGCGATCGAATGGGGCGTGACGCAGCAGGAAGCGGCGAAGCGTCTGCAACCGGCGGGCGCGGTTTATCACAACATGTCGGAAGACGACGTGCGGCGCATCCTGTCGCACCCGGCGACGATGATCGGCTCCGATGGCCTGCCGAACGATCCGCTGCCGCATCCGCGCCTGTGGGGCGCATTTCCGCGCGTGCTCGGCCACTATGCGCGCGATCAGCAACTGATCCCGCTCGAGGAAGCGGTGCGCAAGATGACGAGTCTGTCGGCACGCCGCTTCGGCTTGACGCAGCGCGGCGAAGTGCATGTCGGCTATCACGCCGACCTTGTGCTGTTCGACCCGGCCCGCGTGCGTGACGCGGCCACGTTCGACAAGCCGCAGCAGGCGGCTGAGGGCATCGAAGCGGTGTGGGTGAACGGTGTGCTGTCGTATCGCGACGGTGCGCCGACCGGCGGGCGCGCCGGTCGATTTGTCGCGCGCGGTGCGCGGCCTTTGGCGACTGAACTGGCCGCTAAGGACGCAAGGGCCGCTAAGGACGATCACGCACCGCAGGATTTTTGAACCGTATCTGACTATCTCTTTGAAGGGAGCGGACGATGAAGCGTTATGGCGTTGAAGGCGGAAAAGGAACGGGCGGCCAGCATATGCCGTTTGCGCGGGCGGTCGAAGCGGACGGTTGGCTCTATGTGTCCGGGCAGACGCCGATGGAAAACGGCGAAGTGATCAACGGCGGCATTGTCCAGCAGTCGCACAAGGCGCTGCAGAATGTGTTCGCGATCCTGAAGGAAGCGGGCTATAGCGCCGAGCATGTTGTGCGCTGCGGCGTGTGGCTTGACGATCCGCGCGACTTTGCTTCGTTTAACAAGGTGTTTCGCGAGTACTTCGGCGAGCATCCGCCGGCACGCGCGTGCGTTGTGTCGAGCATGGTGATCGACTGCAAGGTCGAAGTGGATTGCGTGGCGTATAAGGCGCCGCAGCGTTGATTGAGACCGGGCAGCGTGCACAACGAATGAAGGTGTGGCCTTCGGCACGCGTTGTCAGAATGTCGGGCATGTCCTGCATGCGAATCAGGGAAGCCCGATAGTTTTTATGCGCGGCTCATGCGACTCTACGCATCGCCGGCCCAGCCGCTGGGGAAAACTGACACGGCGTATCGATGCGCAAGCATCGGACGGGTACGCCGTGTCAGCGTCGATATGGTGTGGGCCGGCGCTTTCCTGTAGTGCTTTTTCCTCTGCGTTACTGCCGCGCGGTGCGCAGATTGTCCGGCATCGGCAGATTGAAATTCGTGCGGAACGGATTGATATCGAGCCCGCCGCGCCGCGTATAACGCGCGTAGATCGCGAGCTTCACGGGCTGACATGCGGCGAGCAGGTCGACGAACATCTTCTCGACGCATTGCTCGTGAAACCCCGTGTGGTTGCGGTACGAAATGATGTAACGCAGCAGCGACGCCTGATCGATTTGCGGTCCGACGTAATGAATTTGCACGCTGCCCCAGTCGGGCTGGCCGGTGACCGGGCAGTTCGACTTCAGCAGGTTCGAATACAGCGTTTCTTCGACGGGCGCTTCGCCGTGCGCGGCTTTTAACAGCGACGCGTCGGGCAGGTAAATGTCGGTATCGAGATCGAGCCGGTCGAGCGACAGCCCGTCGAATTCCTCGAGCCCGAGCTTGCCGAATTCGGCCGGCCCGGAGAGATGCACGGAAACCGTCGCGCCGCACGATGCCGAGACGTCGCGTTTGATCGTATCGCGCACGATATCGATCGAATCGAACTGCGTGTGCGCGAACGAGCCGAGATACAGCTTGAACGACTTCGATTCGACGATATTCGGCGAATCAGCCGGCACGTAGAACGTCGCGATGGCGATCTGCGGCTTGCCGCGCGCGTTGAGCCACGAAAGCTCGTACGCATTCCAGATGTCGGTGCCGAAAAACGGCAGCCGCGCGGTAATGCCGATCTGCTCGCGCGCGTTGCTGCGCGCAATCGGAAACAGCAGCGACGCGTCGTACTGTTCGGTGTACGTGGCGGGTTTGCCGAGCGGGGATTGGTCGGGTGTCATGATGCGTTCACGATGCCGCTGACGACATGCCCGGTCGCGGAGACGCCGTGCGCCCGGGCCGTATCGCAGTAGCGAATTTGATCGTCGAAGAAAAAGTCGGGCTCGAACTCGCGCAGAAATGCGCCTTTGTCGAGGCCGCCGAGGAACATCGCTTCGTCGATTTCGATGTTCCAGGCCATCAGCGTGCGGATCGCCCGCTCGTGCGCCGGTGCCGAACGCGCGGTGACGAGCGCGGTACGGATGCGCATCGGCGCCGCGTCGTCGGCGAGTTTTTGCAGGCGGTGCAGCGCTTCGAGCAGCGGCTTTAACGGGCCGTCGGCAAGCGGCAAGTCGCGGTTGTCGGTCTCATGACCGACGAACGCCTGCAGTCCTTCCTGCTGAAACACGCGTTCGGCTTCATCGGAAAACAGCACGGCGTCGCCGTCGAACGCGATGCGGATTTCGTGCGGATACTTGCTCGCCATCCGCGCCGATTCGGGCAGCACGCGCGCGGCAGGAAAGCCGGCCGCAAGCGCGTCGCGCACGTCGTTCTGATTCGCGGATAGAAACAGCGACGCGTTGAGCGGATGCAGATAGCCGAACGGTGCTCGGCCGCGCGTGAACACGCCGCGTTCGATCGCAAGCCCATGTTCGCGCGCCGAGCTGAACGCGCGCAAGCCGCTGATAGGATCGCTGCGCGACAGGATCACCACTTCGACGCGCGGCGTGCCCGCGTTCAACGCAAGCAGCTTGCGAATCAGCGGAAACGCGACACCGGGCTTCGCCGGCACATCGAGGCGCTCACGCTGCAGCGCCTCGTACGCGCGCAAGTCGCCGTCCTCGTAGACGCGGTTTTCTTCCTCGAAGTCGAACAGCGCGCGCGACGAGATCGCGACCACCAGTTTGTCTTCGAGCGTGAAAGCCATCGTCAAAGCGCCATGATGAAGTCGTTCTCCGCCATCTGATCAGCCAAGAAACAGACGGTAGACCGGATTCGCGGTTTCTTCCCAGTGCGGATAGCCGAGCGTCGCGAGAAAGCGTGCGAATTCGGCGTCTTCGCTCGCGGGCACCTGAATGCCGACGAGAATCGAGCTGTAGTCCGCGCCCTGATTCCGATAGTGAAACAGGCTGATATTCCAGTTCGGCGCCATCGACGACAGGAACTTCATCAGCGCGCCGGGCCGCTCCGGAAACTCGAAGCGGAACAGGCGTTCATGGTGCGCGAGCGGCGAGCGGCCGCCGACCATATAACGGATGTGCTGCTTCGACAGTTCGTCGCCGGTCAGATCGACGGTCGCGAAGCCGTGCGCTTCGAGCGAAGCCGCGATGCGCGCCGACTCGTCACGGCTTTTGATTTGCACGCCGACGAAAATATGCGCGGACTTCGCGTCGGCGATCCGGTAGTTGAACTCGGTCACGCTGCGCGTGCCGATCAGCTCGCAAAAACGCTTGAAGCTGCCGCGCTCTTCCGGAATCGTCACCGCGAAGACGGCCTCGCGCGCTTCACCGACTTCCGCGCGCTCGGCGACGAAACGCATGCGGTCGAAGTTCATGTTCGCGCCCGACGTGACCGCGATCAGCGTCTGGTTCTCGATGCCTTCGCGCTCCGCGTATTGCTTCGCGCCCGCCACGGCGAGCGAGCCGGCCGGTTCGAGCACGCTGCGCGTGTCCTGGAACACGTCCTTGATCGCGGCGCAAAGGGCATCCGTATCGACGGTCAGCACTTCGTCGAGATACTGCTGGCAGAGCCGGAAGGTTTCCTCGCCGACCAGCTTCACGGCCGTGCCGTCCGAAAACAGGCCGACTTCATTGAGCGTGACGCGCTTGCCGGCCTTGATCGACTGCGCCATCGCGCAGGAATCGTCGGTCTGCACGCCGATCACCTTGATCTCCGGGCGCACTTCTTTCACGTAGGCGGCCACGCCGGCCGCGAGCCCGCCGCCGCCGATCGGCACGAAGATCGCGTGAATCGGACCTTGATGCTGGCTCAGCACTTCCATCGCGACGGTGCCCTGGCCGGCGATCACATACGGGTCGTCGAACGGATGGACGAAGGTGAGGCCGTGCTGTTCCTGCAGGCGCATCGCGTGCGCATACGCATCGCTATACGATTCGCCGGCCTGCACGACTTCGACGGTCGGCCCGCCGTGCGCGCGCACCGCATCGACTTTGACTTGCGGTGTCGTCACCGGCACGACAATGATCGCCTTCACGCCGAGACGCGCGGCCGACAGCGCCACGCCCTGCGCATGATTGCCCGCCGACGCCGTAATCACGCCGCGCGACAGCGCGTCCGCCGGAATATGCGCCATCTTGTTGTAGGCGCCGCGCACCTTGAACGAGAAGACCGGCTGGTTGTCCTCGCGCTTCAGATAAATCGCGTTGCGCATCCGGGCGGACAGGTTCCGCGCGTGTTCGAGTTCGGTCTCCCGGGCGACGTCGTAGACGCGCGCGGTCAGGATTTTCTTCAGATAGTCGTTGGAGGCCATGCGGTTCACGGCGCGATGCGCTGAATAAGACGGGAAAAGGTCAATGATAGCGCCATCCGTGCGCGCTCAGACCGGTTAGCTAAGGTGAGCGGCACGCGGAATGCGCAGTTTGTTGCGCAGTCGGACCGCGGTAGGTCCGCTGGGTGAGTTCGCCGCAGTGAGTCCACGGTGGTCCCCTCGGCACGGCGATCCGAAACCCGACCGGCCGGTCGGCAAATCAACGTGATCGCGACCGCTTCCGGCCGCCTCAACGGTAGTCGCCAGGCGTCGCAAATGCCCATGGCGCCGTCACGGAGGCGTCAACGCGCGCAGGGATCATGCGGTAGAATCGCGTTTTGGAACAAGGATCGGAAGATGCACTGGCAGCCTCGGATCGCCCACCTGATGCCCGTCCCGCGCGAGTCTCGTCCCGCCGCGGAGAGGCACGTGCGGCATGCACGATCGTGTAGCGGTATCTGAGCCAGCGAAGCAGCCGGCGTGAGTGCGTCCGCCGGCGGGTTTGGCCAGCCGCGGCTTCGCCCAATAGAAGAATTCCCAGCATTGCGCCCCACGCGCATCGTCAGCCGATGCCGCCGCCTCATGAGAATCGCGGCGGTTCCCGTTGGCTGACACACCGAGTCGTCCAACCATGAACGCACCTCAAGTATTCGACCCGCACGGCGCCGCTCACGCAGTGGCTACCGATCCCGCCCCGCGCCTGCGTGAAATCCCCTACAACTACACGTCGTTTTCCGATCGCGAGATCGTCATCCGTCTGCTCGGCGACGAAGCGTGGGCTGTACTCGACGAACTGCGCAACGAACGCCGCACCGGCCGCTCGGCGCGGATGCTGTATGAAGTGCTCGGCGATATCTGGGTCGTGCGCCGCAATCCGTATCTGCAGGACGATCTGCTCGACAATCCGAAGCGTCGCAAGCTGCTGATCGAAGCGCTGCACCACCGGCTGGCCGAGATTGAGAAGCGCCGCCGCGCCGATCTGACCGCGCATCACGACGACGCCGGCGTCGATCGCGCCGCGCGCGTCGAGGCGCTGGTGGCCGCGGCGCGCCGCGCGGTCGATGCGTTCGCTGACGAGTTCGAACGCAGCGCCGACCTGCGCCGCCGCGCGCTGCGCGAGCTGGGCCGCCGCACGCAGAAGGACAACATCCGCTTCGACGGCCTCGCGCGCGTGTCGCACGTCACCGATGCAACCGACTGGCGTGTCGAATATCCGTTCGTCGTGCTGACGCCCGATAACGAAGATGAAATTGCAGGCCTGGTGAAAGCTTGCTTCGAACTCGGCCTCACCGTGATTCCGCGCGGGGGCGGCACCGGTTATACGGGCGGCGCCGTGCCGCTCACGCCGTTCTCCGCGGTCATCAACACCGAGAAGCTCGAGAAGCTTGGCGCCGTCGAGCTGACCGATCTGCCGGGCGTCGATCGCAAGGTCGCGACGGTCTACTCGGGCGCGGGCGTCGTCACGCGCCGCGTGACCGAAGCGGCCGAACAGGCTGGCTACGTGTTCGCGGTCGACCCGACGTCGCTCGACGCATCGTGCATCGGCGGCAACATCGCGATGAACGCGGGCGGCAAGAAGGCCGTGCTGTGGGGCACCGCGCTCGACAATCTCGCGTGGTGGCGGATGGTCGATCCGGAAGGCAACTGGCTCGAAGTCACGCGTCTCGATCACAACCTCGGCAAGATTCACGACATTCCTGTCGCGCGCTTTGAACTGAAGTGGTTCGACGGCGAATATGCGCCGGGTGAAAAGCTGTTGCGCACCGAGCCGCTCGAGATCGAAGGGCGGCGTTTCCGTAAGGAAGGCCTCGGCAAGGACGTCACCGACAAATTCCTCGCGGGCCTGCCGGGCGTGCAGAAGGAAGGCTGCGACGGGCTCATCACGTCCGCGCGCTGGGTGCTGCACAAGATGCCCGCGCATACGCGCACCGTGTGCCTCGAATTCTTCGGCCAGGCGCGCGAGGCGATTCCGAGCATCGTTGAAATCAAGGATTACCTGTTCGAAACGTCGCGCGAAGGCGGTGCGATTCTCGCGGGCCTCGAGCATCTCGACGAACGCTATCTGCGTGCGGTCGGCTATGCGACGAAGAGCAAGCGCAACGCGTTTCCGAAGATGGTGCTGATCGGCGATATCGTCGGTGACGATGCCGATAAGGTTGCGGCCGCAACCTCCGAAGTGGTCCGCATGGCGAACGGCAAGAGCGGCGAAGGCTTCGTTGCGGTCAGCGCCGAGGCGCGCAAGCGCTTCTGGCTCGACCGTAGCCGGACTGCCGCGATTGCGAAGCACACGAACGCGTTCAAGATCAACGAAGACGTCGTCATTCCGCTGAACCGGATGGGCGAGTACACGGACGGCATCGAGCGCATCAATATCGAGCTGTCGATCAAGAACAAGCTGCAGCTCGTCGATGCGCTCGAAGCGTTTTTCAAGGCGGGCAAGCTGCCGCTCGGCAAGAGCGACGACGCCAACGAAATTCCGAGCGCCGAACTGCTCGAAGATCGCGTTCAGCATGCGCTCGAATTGCTGAATCAGGTCCGCGCGCGCTGGACGTTCCTGCGCGACAAGCTCGATCTGTCGTTGCGCGAGGCGCAGCATTATCTGGTGGGTCTTGGCTATGCGGCGCTCGCGGAGAAATTCGCGGATCGCGTCGATGAACAGCCGGGCGTGACGGTATTCGACGTCACGCAGGACCGCACGATACGCGTGTCGTGGAAACAGGAAATCCGCGCGGAATTGCGGCAGATTTTCAACGGCGGCGAGTTCAAGCCGATCCTCGAGGAAGCGCAGGCTATCCATAAACAGGTGCTGCGTGGCCGCGTGTTCGTCGCGCTGCACATGCACGCGGGCGACGGCAACGTTCACACGAACATCCCCGTCAACTCCGACAACTACGAGATGCTGCAGGACGCGCATACCGCGGTCGCACGCATCATGAAGCTGGCGCGCTCGCTCGACGGCGTGATTTCCGGCGAACACGGCATCGGCATCACGAAGCTCGAATTCCTCACCGACGACGAGATCGCCGAATTCCGCGCCTACAAGCAGCGCGTCGACCCGCAAGGACGCTTCAACGCGGGCAAGCTGCTCGAAGGCGCAGACCTGCGCAACGCTTACACGCCGAGCTTCGGCCTGATGGGCTATGAGTCGCTGATCATGCAGCAGTCCGATATCGGCGCGATCGCCGATTCGGTGAAGGACTGCCTGCGCTGCGGCAAATGCAAGCCGGTGTGCGCGACGCACGTGCCGCGCGCGAACCTGTTGTATAGCCCGCGTAACAAGATTCTCGCCACCTCGCTGCTCGTCGAAGCGTTCCTGTACGAAGAACAGACGCGCCGCGGCGTATCGATCAAGCATTGGGACGAGTTCAACGACGTCGCCGATCACTGCACGGTCTGCCATAAGTGCGCGACGCCGTGCCCGGTCAAGATCGACTTCGGCGACGTGACGATGAACATGCGCAACCTGCTGCGCAAGATGGGCAAGAAGAAGTTCAACCCCGGTAATGCGGCCGGTATGTTCTTCCTCAATGCGACCAACCCGCAGACCATCAATCTCGCGCGTACTGCGATGATGGGCGTTGGCTACAAGGCGCAGCGTCTGGGCAACGACGTGCTGAAAAAGCTCGTGAAGAAGCAGACCGCGCATCCGCCCGCGACGACCGGCAAGCCGCCCGTGGTCGAGCAGGTCATTCACTTCATGAACAAGAAGATGCCGGGCAACCTGCCGAAAAAGACGGCGCGCGCGCTGCTCGACATCGAAGACAACAAGATCGTGCCGATCATCCGCAACCCGAAGGCGACGACCGTCGATTCGGAAGCGGTGTTCTACTTCCCGGGCTGCGGCTCCGAGCGTCTGTTTTCGCAGGTGGGCCTCGCGACGCAGGCGATGCTCTGGGAAGCGGGCGTGCAGACCGTCCTGCCGCCGGGCTATCTGTGCTGCGGCTATCCGCAGCGCGGCTCGGGCCAGTACGACAAGGCCGAGAAGATCGTCACCGATAACCGCGTGCTGTTCCACCGCGTCGCGAATACGCTGAACTATCTCGACATCAAGACCGTGGTCGTGTCGTGCGGCACGTGTTACGACCAGCTGGCCGGCTACGAATTCGAGAAGATCTTCCCGGGCTGCCGGATCATCGACATCCACGAATTCCTGCTCGAGAAGAACATCAAGCTCGACGGCGTGAAGGGCACGCGCTACATGTATCACGACCCGTGCCACACGCCGATCAAGACGATCGACCCCGTCAAGCTCGTCAATGAATTGATGGGCTCGGAGCACGACGGTTACAAGATCGAAAAGAACGACCGGTGCTGCGGCGAATCGGGCACGCTGGCGGTGACGCGGCCCGACATCTCGACGCAGGTGCGCTTCCGCAAGGAAGAGGAAATCCGCAAGGGCGCGGCGAAGCTGCGCGGGATTCCGCTCGTCGCCGAAGCGGGCGCGAACGCGATCAATATGGCCAATGCGGCCGCGGGTGCGGCCGGTGCGGCACCAGGCTCGGTGCTGAAGGCTGGCGATGGTCCGCAACCGGGTGGCAAGAACGGCACGGCGAACGGCGCACCGAACGGAGCAACGGATGTGAAGATTCTGACCAGCTGCCCGTCGTGCCTGCAAGGCCTGTCGCGCTATAACGAAGACGCCAACGTCGAAGCAGACTACATCGTCGTTGAAATCGCGCGCCACGTGCTCGGCGAAAACTGGATGGCCGACTACGTCGCCCGTGCGAATAATGGCGGAATCGAGCGCGTGCTGGTCTAATTGCAAGCATGACGGTATGCGCTCGAGGGCGACGATGGACTGTATCTTCTGCCGCGAAGACGGCGGCGACATTTTGTGGAAGGACGACACCTTGCGTGTCGTCCTGGCCGACGAACAAGACTACCCCGGCTTTTGCCGCGTCATCTGGAACCAGCACGTGGCCGAGTTCTCCGACCTCGCCGACGCGGACCGCGATCGTGTGATGCGCGCGGTGAACGCCGTGGAACGCGCCATGCGGCGCGTGATGAAGCCGGTCAAGATCAACCTGGCAAGCCTCGGCAACCAGGTGCCGCACGTGCACTGGCATGTGATTCCGCGCTTTTCCAACGATGCGCATTTTCCGCTGCCGATCTGGGCGCCGCGTCAGCGGACCGTATCGGAAGCCATGCTGTCGCAGCGCCGCGCGCAGGCCACGCTGCTGCGCGACGCGGTGCGCGGCGAAATCGAACAGGCTCTCGCGTGAGGTGACTATGAGCGGACTGACTCCCGACACCCCGGTGCCGACCGGCGTTGTCGTGCACGCGGTGTCGCGCGTGCTGGAACTGCAATATGCAAACGGCGTGTCGTATCGCGTGCCGTTCGAACTGCTGCGTGTGTACACGCCGTCGGCGGAAGCGCGCGGTCACGGGCCCGGCCAGGAGACGCTGCAAACGGGCAAGCGCGATGTGACGATCACGGCGCTTGAAGGTGTCGGCAACTATGCGTTGCAGCCGACGTTTTCGGACGGCCACGCGACCGGCATCTATTCGTGGGATCTGCTGTGGGATCTCGCAACGCGCCAGGATGAGCGGTGGCGCGAGTATCTCGATACGCTCGCCGCGGCCGGCGTGGACCGCGACGCGCCGATGGCCGCCGCGCCCGCCGGTGGCCACGGCCACGGGCACTGTCACTAATACTGACACGGGCTGATACCATTCGCCCGGCCGCTACTTCGATGCGGCGCAACAATCGTCAAAAAACGCGAGGACAAGCGCGATGAGCAAAACCCACTTCGGCTATCAGACGGTCGACGAACAGGACAAAGCGGCGAAGGTGGCGGGCGTATTCCACTCGGTTGCCTCCAACTATGACCTGATGAACGACCTGATGTCGGGCGGGCTGCACCGCGCATGGAAGGCGTTCACGATCTCGCAGGCCAGTGTGCGGCCGGGCTTCAAGGTGCTCGATATCGCGGGCGGCACCGGCGACCTGTCGAAGGCGTTCGCGAAGCAGGCCGGGCCGACCGGCGAGGTCTGGCATACCGATATCAACGAATCGATGCTGCGCGTGGGCCGCGACCGGCTGCTCGACAAGGGCGTCGTCACGCCGGCGCTGCTCTGCGACGCGGAGAAGATTCCGTTTCCGGACAACTACTTCGACGTGGTGACGGTGGCCTTCGGCTTGCGCAACATGACGCACAAGGAAGCCGCGCTGGCGGAAATGCGCCGCGTGCTGAAGCCGGGCGGGCGCGTGCTCGTGCTCGAGTTTTCGAAAGTGTGGGACCCGCTGAAGAAGGCTTACGACCTATATTCATTCAAGGTGCTGCCGTGGCTTGGCGATCGTTTCGCCAAAGACGCGGAAAGCTATCGCTACCTTGCCGAGTCGATCCGGATGCACCCGGACCAGGAAACTTTGAAAACGATGATGGAACAAGCTGGCATCGAAGGCGTCAAATATTACAATCTGTCAGCTGGCGTGGTAGCCTTGCACACCGGGACAAAGTATTAGCGTCCCTAACCGCTCGTTTTTAAAAGGAATTGTCAGAAATGTCCGATTCGAATCTGTTGTCTAAACGTAAGGTTTCGCGGCCTTGGGCGCGGAGAATCGGGCTGCTGGCAATGGTCGGTTTGATCACGGTCGGCACGCTCGCGTCGCTCGACGCCGAAGCGAAACGGATGGGCGGCGGACGCAGTTTCGGCCGTCAATCGAACGACTCGTCGATGATGCAGCGGCAAACTACGCCGCCGCCGTCGCAGCAGCCGGGGCAAGGGCAGAACGCGCAGATGCAGCGCGCGCAGCCGGCGCCGGCGCCCACGCCCGCAGCGCAGCCTAACCGCTCGCGCTGGCTCGGGCCGATCGCAGGCCTCGCGGCCGGTCTCGGCATCGCGGCGCTGCTGTCGCACTTCGGTCTCGGCGAAGCGTTCGCCGGTGCGATGGCCAACTTCATCATCATCGCGCTGATTGCGATCGTGGCGATCTGGCTGATCCGCAAGTTCTTCGGCCGCAAGCGCGATGCGAACGCCCCGGCTTATGCAGGCGGTTCGCCCACGCTCAATGCGGGCGGCACCGGCTATTCGCAGGAGCCGCGCTATACGGCGCCGCCGAGCGGCCAGTATCTCGAGCCGCAGGGCAATCCGCTAAGTACGCCGCAAATCGGCGCGGCGCCCGCAGTGCCTGCAAACTTCGATACGGACGCGTTCCTGCGCAACGCGAAGGTCTACTTCGTGCGACTGCAGGAAGCATGGGACGCCGGCAACATGGCCGACATCCGCGAGTTCACCACGCCTGAAATGTTCGCGGAAGTGAAGATCGACCTCGACTCGCGCGGTGCCGGGCGCAACCAGACCGACGTCGTGCAACTGAATGCGGAACTGCTCGGCGTCGAAGACCGGGCCGAGGAATACCTCGCGAGCGTGCGCTTCTCGGGGCTGATCCGCGAGACGATCGGTGGCGCGGCTGAGCCTTTCGTCGAAATCTGGAATCTGTCCAAGTCGACGAAGACCGGCGAAGGCTGGCTGCTCGCCGGCATCCAGCAGGTCACGCATCACTGAGCCGTCGTCAGTTCCCCGGTCAGTTCCCGCTAGCTGACCGCAGCGGCGTTCGACAACGCTGCCGGAATCAACAAATAGGCCGTTCGGCTGAATCGGCTGGAAAGGGAACGGACGTTACAATAGGAACCCGCGCAGGCAAGCCGCCTGCGCGGGTTTTTTCATTCCAACACGATGACCCTAGCCGCCAAGCCCTTCGCTGCTGCCGTCAACCATCTGCTCGCCCGCGAATCGTGGGCTCGCGAGCGTCTCGCTCCCTATGCCGGGAAGATTGCCCGGCTATCCTGTGCCCCCGTGGACATGATCCTGCTCGTGCAGCCCGACGGCTATGTGGCCGCCGTGGACGAGACCGCGGCGCAACAGGTCGATGTCACGGTATCGGTGCCGGCCGATGCGCTGCCCGTGTTCCTGCAAGGCGGGCAGGCCGCGGTCATGAAGCACGTGAAGATCGAAGGCGATGCCGAATTCGCCACGTTGATCGCGAAGCTCGCCGAGCATCTGCGCTGGGAGCCCGAGGAAGATCTCGCGCGCCTGATCGGCGATGGGCCCGCGTGGCGCATCGCGTCGCTCGCGCGCTCGGCCGGCGAACAGGCGCTTCGCACCGGGCGCAATCTGGTCGACTCGGTCGCGGAATACCTGCTTGATGAAGACCCGCAGCTCGTGCGGCGCAGCGCGCTCGACGGCTTTAACACCGAACTCGCGCGCGCTCGCGATACGCTTGCGCGTGTCGAAAAGCGCATCGAACGTCTAGAACAGAAGGTCGAAGCCCGCGGCAATGCCGCACCGGGTGCCGCCGCCAATACGCGCGGCACGCGCTAGTCACCGGGCTCAACCATGCGTTTTCTGCGCTTTCTCAAGATCTTCTTTACCGTCATCCGCTTCGGTCTCGACGAGATGATGCTTAGCCGCATCAACGATCGTCGCGTGCGACTGTTGCTGCGTATTACGACCATCGGCCGTAAGTTCAACGATCCGCCCGGGCTGCGGCTGCGCCTTGCGCTCGAAAGCCTCGGACCGATTTTCGTGAAGTTCGGCCAGGTCCTGTCGACGCGCCGCGATCTGCTGCGCCCCGACATCGCCAACGAACTCGCGAAGTTGCAGGACCAGGTGCCGCCGTTCGACTCCGATGTCGCGATCTCGATCATCGAGCGCTCGCTCGGTGCGCCGGTCAACGTACTGTTCGACGACTTCGAGCGCGTGCCGGTCGCGAGCGCGTCGATCGCGCAAGTGCACTTCGCCACCGTGAAGGCCGGCCAGCACGCGGGCAAGTCGGTGGCGATCAAGGTGCTGCGGCCGAACATGCTGCCCGTGATCGATTCGGACCTGGCGCTGTTGCGCGACATCGCCGTGTGGGCCGAGCGGCTGTGGGCTGATGGCAAGCGCCTGAAGCCGCGCGAGGTGGTGGCCGAATTCGACAAATATCTGCACGACGAGCTCGACCTGATGCGCGAGGCCGCGAACGGCAGCCAGCTGCGGCGCAATTTTGCAGGCCTCGATCTGCTGCTCGTGCCCGAGATGTATTGGGAGTTCTCCACGTCCAACGTGCTCGTGATGGAGCGCATGGTCGGCGTGCCGATCAGCCAGGTCGAGACCTTGCGCGCGGCGGGCGTCGATATTCCGAAGCTCGCGCGCGAAGGTGTCGAGATCTTTTTCACGCAGGTGTTTCGCGATGGCTTCTTCCACGCGGACATGCACCCTGGCAACATCCAGGTAAGCCTCGACCCCGCGCATTTCGGGCGCTACATCGCGCTCGACTTCGGCATCGTCGGCGCGCTGTCGGACTTCGACAAGAACTACCTCGCGCAGAACTTTCTCGCGTTCTTCAAGCGCGACTATCACCGCGTCGCGACGCTGCACCTCGAGTCGGGCTGGGTGCCGCCGAACACGCGCGTCGAGGAACTCGAAAGCGCGATACGCGCGGTCTGCGAGCCGTACTTCGACCGCGCGCTGAAAGACATCTCGCTGGGCCAGGTGCTGATGCGGCTGTTCTCGACGTCGCGCCGCTTTAACGTGGAGATCCAGCCGCAGCTCGTGCTGCTGCAGAAGACGATGCTCAACGTCGAAGGCCTTGGCCGTTCGCTCGACCCCGAGCTCGATCTCTGGAAGACCGCGAAGCCGTATCTCGAACGCTGGATGAACGAGCAGATCGGTTTGCGCGGCTGGTACGAGCGGCTCAAGATCGAGGCGCCGCAGTGGAGCAAGACGCTGCCGCAATTGCCGCGGCTCGTGCATCAGGCACTCGCGCATCGGCACGATCCGCAGCAGCGCGGCATCAACGACGAAACGATTCGGCAGATTCTGCTCGAACAGAAACGCACGAACCGGCTGCTGCAGGGGCTTCTGATGTTCGGCGTCGCGGTCGGCGTTGGCGCGGTGCTCGCGCGTGCGTGGATTGCGTTCGCGTATGGCGGATGAGTGCGGGGTTGAGCGCGCGGTTGAGTCGGCAGTGCGCGGCAAGCGCACTTGATTCCGGCGCCCGCCGCCCTCATTTAAGACAACGGGTATGCGGGCACGGTCACGCGGTATTGCACGCTGTGACTCCTCGCTGCGCGCCGGAGCGATGCTCCTGAAGCTCGCTTCGGCGCGGTCCTTCAACGGCGTCATCGCGCCGGCCGACACCCGATTTCGGGGGAGTCGACACCGTTTGCGGCTATAATTCAAGGCTTTGCAAGCGCTTCCAAGATTTCTGTAGGGACAAAGGTCATGCCGATCTACGCTTATCGCTGCGAGTCGTGCGGCTTCGGGAAAGACGTGCTTCAGAAGCTGAGCGACGCCCCGTTGACACAATGCCCGCAATGCGGGTCCGATACATTCCGCAAGCAGGTCACTGCCGCTGGTTTTCAGCTGAAAGGCTCGGGCTGGTATGTGACGGATTTCCGTGGCGGTAACGGGTCTAAAGGATCCAATAACGGAGCCGACAGCGGGGCCAACAGCGGTTCGAATGCATCCGGCAAGGACGGCGAAGGCAGTAGCGCAGGCGCGTCGTCCGAAGGCGGCAAATCCGGTTCGTCGGACGGCGCCGCGGCTGCGTCGTCGAAGCCGGCCGGCGGATCGAACAGCGCATCGGCTTCTGGGTCCTCCACCGGGTCTAACGCCGGGTCCACCGCGGGTTCCACCGCGGGTCCCACATCAGGCAGCGCAAGCAGCACGTAAGCGGTACACAAGCGGTCTTGCTGCCCGAACGGGTGGCGGCCACGCCGCGCGAGGCAACGTCCGCGCGGATTTCTGGCGAAGCCAATGACGACGAAAAAGACGACGCTCAAATCGGTATTCCTGACCGGCCTGCTGGTGCTGGTGCCTCTTGCCATCACACTGTGGGTGCTCGGTCTCATCATCGGGACGATGGATCAGACGCTGCTGCTGTTGCCGCAGGCCTGGCGTCCCGAAAATCTGTTCGGTTTCCGCCTGCCAGGCCTCGGCGCCGTGCTGACGCTAGCTTTCATCTTCGTCGTCGGGTTGTTGACGCAGAACTTCATTGGGCAGAAGCTCGTCAGCTGGTGGGAACTGATCGTCGCGCGTATTCCGGTCGTCGGTCCGCTTTACACGAGCGTGAAACAGGTGTCGGACACGCTGCTGTCGTCGAGCGGCAACGCGTTCCGCAAGGCGCTCCTGATCGAATACCCGCGCCGCGGTTCGTACACGATCGCGTTCCTGACCGGCATTCCGGGGGGCGACGTGGTCAATCACCTGAAGGAAGACTTCGTGAGCGTCTATGTGCCGACCACGCCGAACCCCACTTCGGGTTTCTTCCTGATGGTGCCGAAGAGCGAAGTGATCGAGCTCGACATGACGGTCGACGCGGCGCTCAAGTACATCGTTTCGATGGGCGTCGTCGCGCCGGCCGCGCCGCAGCCGGTCACACCGGCGCGCCGCACGCCCGTCGAGCCACCCATGTAATGCCGGTGCGCGGCGCTACGGGCGGCGCGCTCCGTTCACTCACGCAAAACGAAAGACAAACATCATGTCGATGAGATCTGAATACTGCGGTCTGGTGACCGAACACCTGCTCGGCCAAAGCGTGTCGCTGTGCGGCTGGGTACAACGGCGCCGCGACCATGGCGGCGTTATCTTCATCGACCTGCGCGACCGCGAAGGCCTCGTTCAGGTCGTTTGCGACCCGGATCGCGCCGAGATGTTCAAGACCGCCGAAGGCGTGCGCAACGAGTTTTGCGTGCAGATCAAGGGCCTCGTGCGCAACCGTCCGGAAGGCACGACCAACGCGGGCCTCGCGAGCGGCAAGATCGAAGTGCTGTGCCATGAGCTGATCGTGCTCAACGCGTCGGTCACGCCGCCGTTCCAGCTCGACGACGACAACCTCTCCGAAACCACGCGCCTCACGCACCGCGTGCTCGACCTGCGCCGTCCGCAGATGCAGCACAACCTGCGCCTGCGCTATCGCGTCGCGATGGAAGTGCGCAAGTATCTCGACGCGGAAGGCTTTATCGACATCGAAACGCCGATGCTGACGAAGAGCACGCCCGAAGGCGCGCGCGACTACCTCGTGCCGTCGCGCACGAACGCGGGCCAGTTCTTCGCGTTGCCGCAATCGCCGCAGCTCTTCAAGCAGTTGCTAATGGTCGCGAACTTCGACCGCTACTACCAGATCACGAAGTGCTTCCGCGACGAAGACCTGCGCGCGGATCGTCAGCCGGAATTCACGCAGATCGACTGCGAAACGTCGTTCCTGCGCGAGCAGGAAATTCGCGATCTGTTCGAAGCGATGATCCGCCACGTGTTCAAGGAAACGATCGATGTCACGCTGCCCGATGCGTTCCCGGTCATGCAGTACTCGGAAGCGATGCGCCGCTTCGGCTCGGACAAGCCGGACCTGCGCGTGAAGCTCGAATTCACCGACCTGACCGATGCCGTGAAGGACGTCGAATTCAAGGTGTTCAGCGCACCGGCCAATACGAAGGACGGCCGCGTCGCGGCGCTGCGCGTGCCGAAGGGCGGCGAACTGTCGCGTGGCGATATCGATAGCTACACCGAGTTCGTGCGCATTTACGGCGCGAAGGGCCTCGCGTGGATCAAGGTCAACGAAGTCGCGAAGGGCCGAGACGGTCTGCAAAGCCCGATCGTCAAGAACCTGCACGACGCGGCGGTGGCGGCGATCATCGAGCGCACCGGCGCGCAGGATGGCGACATCATCTTCTTCGCGGCTGATCGTGCGAAGGTCGTCAACGACAGCCTCGGCGCGCTGCGCCTGAAAATCGGCCACTCGGAATTCGGCAAGGCGAACGGCCTCGTCGAGTCGGGCTGGAAGCCGCTGTGGGTGATCGACTTCCCGATGTTCGAGTACGACGAGGAAGAGAACCGCTACGTCGCCGCGCACCATCCGTTCACGAGCCCGAAGGACGAGCACCTCGAGTTCCTCGAGACGGACCCGGGCCGTTGCCTCGCGAAGGCCTACGACATGGTGCTGAACGGCTGGGAAATCGGCGGCGGTTCGGTGCGTATCTATCAGGAAGACGTGCAGAGCAAGGTGTTCCGCGCGCTGAAGATCAACGCGGAAGAAGCGCGCCTGAAGTTCGGCTTCCTGCTCGACGCGCTGCAGTACGGCGCGCCGCCGCACGGTGGCATCGCGTTCGGCCTCGACCGTATCGTCACGATGATGGCCGGCGCCGATTCGATTCGCGATGTGATCGCGTTCCCGAAGACGCAACGCGCGCAGGATCTGCTGACGCAGGCGCCGAGCGAAGTCGACGAACGGCAGCTGCGCGAGCTGCATATCCGTCTGCGTCAGGCAGAGCAGAAGGCGCAATAAGCGCGCAGTACCGGCCGCACCGTGGCGCAGGCCACGCACGAAAAAGGCGCTCGATAGCGCCTTTTTCGCTTTTTGCGTTACATTCGCGGGGAAGCCTGCTTGCAATTGCAGAATTGCATATCGATCGACCTGCGTCGCCGACGCGTTCCGACTGACGACCCATGCCGAAACCGCCGAAGATCCCCGAATCCGTGCTTGTCGTGATCCATACGCCCGAGCTCGACGTGCTGCTGATCGAGCGGGCCGATCGTCCCGCACTGTGGCAGTCGGTGACCGGTGCGCGCAACTATGTCGACGAGCCGTTTGCGGAAACGGCCGCGCGCGAAGTGGGCGAGGAGACCGGCATCGTCGTCGGCTCGCGCGACGTACCGCGCGAGGCGCTGATCGACTGGCATCACCATATCCAGTTCGAGATCTTCGCCGAATGGCGGCATCGTTATGCCGAAGGCGTGACCGTCAACACAGAACACTGGTTCAGTCTGCAAGTGCCGCGCCGCCTCGAAGTGACGCTCGCGCCGCGCGAGCACACCGCGCATATCTGGTTGCCGTATCAGGACGCGGCACAGCAATGCTTCTCGTGGTCGAACCGCGACGCGATCCTGCAACTGCCCGAGCGCGTACGCGCGCTGAATACGGGGCGCGGCGCATGAGCGGCGGTCAGCGCCGTCTCGCCCACTTCGGACAGACGCTGCTCGGCCGGCGCTATCTGTCACGCTACCGCTTCACGACCGGCAACGACGTGCGGCTCTTCACGTCCGGCGACCAGTATTTCGCCGCGCTAATCGAACGCATCGACGCGGCGAAACATGTCGTCACGCTCGAAACCTACATCTTCGCCGACGACGACGCCGGCCACGACGTCTCCGCCGCACTGCTGCGCGCGACGCAACGCGGCGTCCGCGTGCGGGTGATCACGGATGGCATCGGCACCACGCGCCTGCAGATCTTCAGCGAGTGGGTCGCGGCCGGCATCGAGCATCGCATCTACAACCCGCATCTGTTCGGCCGCTTCGGCTTCTCGCGCACGCACCGCAAGCTTGCTGTGATCGACGACACCTACGCGTACTGCGGCGGCATCAATATCGTCGACGACTACGACCAGAACGGCACGCGTCTGCCGTTTCCGCGCTGGGATTTCGCGGTCGAACTGAGCGGCCCGGTGGTTGCCGACGTGCGTGTCGCGTTCGATCTGCAATGGCGGCGCATCCGCATCGGCCACCGCCCGAAGCCGACGCCCGACACCGACGGCGCGACCAATGCGCAGGCGGTTACCGACCAGTTCGTGCGCGCGCGCCGCCGCATCCGCACGGGCGACGTCCGCGCGGCGGCCGAGCCGTCGGTCGCCTTCGTCGCGCGTGACAACATCGTGAACCGCCGTGCGATCGAGAAGGCGTATCTGACCGCGATCGGGCAGGCGCGCGACGAAGTGCTGCTTGCGAATCCGTATTTCATGCCGGGCCGGAAGCTGCGGCGCGCGCTAATCTACGCGGCCGAGCGAGGGGTCGACGTGCGGCTCGTGGTCGGCAGAAAGGAGTTCGCCATACTCGACTATGCCGTGCCGTTCCTCTACCGCTCGCTGCTGCGCGCGGGCGTGAAGATCGCCGAGTACGAGAAGACGATGCTGCACGGCAAAGTCGCCGTGGTCGATTCCAACTGGGGCACCGTCGGTTCGTCGAATCTCGATGCGCTGAGTCTCGTGCTCAACAACGAGGCCAACGTGGTGCTCGTACTGCATCAGCAGCTGGACCAGTTGCGCGGCGCGATCCTCGCCGCGTTTGCGGAATCGCGCGGCATCGACGTCGCGCACTACGAGGCGCGGCCCTTGTCCGAACAATTCGTCAACTGGTTCGCCTATCAGGGCTACCGGGCGCTGATGAAGCTGCTGACCGTCGGCGGATACGACTAGCCGCCGGACCTCACCCGCAAGCGATGCCGAAAAACAACCAAAAACGCAGACAAATAACTCTAAAAATTTGGCATCGCGCTCTAAACGGATGACGCAAAATTGAAAACCTGGTTAGAAACCCGTTTCTAATAAATTCCTTGTTTCGCGGGCGGCTGCAAACAATAATAGTACGTCCGTTCGATTTCTGTTTCATCTCATCAGACGGTAATTGCTATGCGAAAAGGCGAACAGACGCGAGCCGCCATTCTCGATGCGGCGCTGGATCTCGCGAGCCGTGACGGACTCGAAGGCCTGACGATCGGCTTGCTGGCCGAGCGCATGCAGATGAGCAAAAGTGGCGTGTTCGCGCATTTCGGGTCCCGCGAAGATTTGCAGGTCGAAGTGGTGCGCGAGTACCACCGCCGCTTCGAGGACGAGGTGTTCTTTCCGAGCCTGCGCGAACCGCGCGGTCTGCCGCGTTTGCGCTCGATGCTCTCGCGCTGGATCGAGAAGCGCATCCAGGAAGTCACGACCGGCTGCATCTACATCAGCGGCGCGGTCGAGTACGACGACCGGCCCGACAACCCGGTGCGCGAGCAGCTCGTATCGAGCGTGACGATGTGGCGCGCGGCGCTCACGCGCGCGATTTCACAGGCAATCGACGAAGGGCATCTGCGCCGCGATACCGATCCGCAGCTGATGTTGTTCGAACTGTATAGCTTCACCTTGGGTCTGCATCATGACGCGCGCTTTCTGCATCTGCCCGATGCCGTGCGTCTGACGTGGGCCGCGCTGGAAAAACTGATCGTTTCGTACCAAAGCGAGGGCGCTAGCCGCTAGCTGCCTGCAAGCTAGCAACGTTGGCGGCGCCCTCGGGCCAATAACCTGCATCGGAGACACCACATGGGACAGTACGCCGCGCCGTTGCGCGACATGCAATTCGTGCTGCACGAGCTGCTGAACGTCGAAGACGAAGTCAGGCAGATGCCGAAGCATGCGGACCTCGACGCCGACACGATCAACCAGGTGCTCGAAGAAGCCGGCAAGTTTTGCGCCGAAGTACTGTTCCCGCTGAACCAGAGCGGCGACAAGGAAGGCTGCACCTACGCAGGCGACGGCGTCGTCACCACGCCGGCGGGGTTCAGGCAGGCCTATCAGCAATTCATCGAAGCCGGCTGGCCCGCGCTTGCATGCGACCCGAACTACGGCGGCCAGGGGCTGCCCGCATTCGTCAATAACGCGCTCCATGAAATGCTGAACTCGGCGAACCAGGCATGGACCATGTATCCGGGCCTGTCGCACGGCGCGTACGAATGCCTGCATGCGCACGGCACGCCGGAGCTGCAGCAAACCTATCTGCCCAAGCTCGTGTCGGGCGTATGGACCGGCACGATGTGTCTGACCGAGGCGCATTGCGGTACCGACCTTGGCATGTTGCGTACAAAGGCCGAGCTGAACGGCGACGGGTCATACGCCATCACCGGCACGAAGATCTTTATCTCGAGCGGTGAGCACGACATGGCCGAAAACATCGTCCATCTCGTGCTCGCGCGTCTGCCCGATGCGCCGATGGGTACGAAAGGCATTTCGCTCTTTGTCGTGCCGAAGTTCCTGCCGAACGACGCGGGCGAGCCCGGCTCGCGCAACGCGGTGAAATGCGACTCGATCGAGCACAAGATGGGCATTCACGCCAACGCGACCTGCGTGATCAATTTCGACAACGCGAAGGGCTGGCTCGTCGGCGAGCCGAACAAAGGCCTCAACGCGATGTTCGTGATGATGAACGCGGCGCGCCTTGGCGTCGGCATGCAAAGCCTCGGGCTGACTGAGGTCGCTTATCAGAACGCGCGCGCCTATGCGAAAGACCGTTTGCAGATGCGCGCGCTGAGCGGCCCGAAGGCGCCGGAGAAAGCGGCCGATCCGATCATCGTGCATCCGGATGTGCGCCGCATGCTGCTGACGCAAAAGGCCTACGCGGAAGGCGCGCGCGCGTTCTCGTACTGGGCCGCGTTGCAGATCGACAAGGAACTGTCGCATGGCGATGCCACAGTACGGGCTGAGGCGGGGGATCTGGTCGCGCTGCTCACGCCGATCCTGAAGGCGTTCCTGTCCGACAACGCGTTCGAGGGCACCAATCTTGCGCTGCAGGTGTACGGCGGACATGGTTTCATTGCCGAGTGGGGCATGGAGCAGTACGTGCGCGACGCACGCATCAACATGATTTACGAAGGCACGAACGCGATCCAGTCGCTCGATCTGCTCGGTCGCAAAGTGCTCGGCGACATGGGAGCGAAGCTGAAGAAGTTCGGCAAGCTCGTCACCGACTTTATCGACGAAGAAGGCGTGAAACCCGAGATGCAGGAGTTCGTCAATCCGCTCGCCGATATCGCGGACAAGGTGCAGAAGCTGACGATGGAAATCGGCATGAAGGCGATGCAGAACCCCGACGAGGTCGGCGCGGCGGCGGTGCCGTATCTGCGCACGGTCGGGCATCTGGTGTTCGCGTATTTCTGGGCGCGGATGGCACGCATTGCATTGGATAAGGAAGCGTCGGGCGATCCGTTCTACAAGGCGAAGCTCGCCACCGCGCGCTTCTACTTCGCGAAGCTGCTGCCCGAAACCGCGTCGACGATCCGCGCCGCGCGCGCGGGCGCGAAGACGCTGATGGAAATCGACGAAGCGCTGTTCTGACCGCTTTTCTAACCGCATTCTTGAAGATTCGCGCGCGAGCCGCCTCGCGCGCAACCGAATCGCACGACAGCCGTGTCGAACATCGAACGCGGCTTGTCCACGCAACATTGCATGACTCTCCGGAGAAACGACGTGAGCAATCTGATCATTCGCAAGGTGGCCGTGCTCGGCGCCGGCGTGATGGGCGCGCAGATCGCCGCGCACCTCGTGAACGCGAAGGTGCCGGTGCTGCTATTCGATCTGCCGGCGCGCGAAGGCCAGAAGAACGGCATCGTGCTGAAGGCAATCGAGAATCTGAAGAAGCTGTCGCCGGCGCCGTTCGGCGTGAAAGACGACGCGCAATTCATCCAGCCCGCGAACTACGACGACGACATCGACAAGCTCGCCGAATGTGACGTGGTGATCGAAGCGATCGCCGAGCGCATGGACTGGAAGCACGACCTCTACAAGAAGGTGTCGCCGCATATCGCGCCGCATGCGATCTTCGCGTCGAACACGTCGGGGCTGTCGATCACCGAACTGTCGCAGGGCTTTTCCGACGAACTGAAAGCGCGTTTCTGCGGCGTGCACTTCTTCAATCCGCCGCGCTATATGCATCTGGTCGAGCTGATTCCGACCGCGCACACGCGGCCCGACATTCTCGATCAACTCGAAACGCTGCTGACGAGCGTGGTCGGCAAAGGCGTCGTGCGCGCGAAAGACACGCCGAACTTTATCGCGAACCGCGTCGGTATCTTCTCGATTCTCGCGACGATCGCCGAAGCCGCGAAGTTCGGCCTGCGCTACGACGAAGTCGACGACCTGACCGGCAGCCGCCTCGGCCGCGCGAAGTCGGCGACGTTCCGCACGGCGGATGTGGTCGGGCTCGACACGATGGCGCACGTCATCAAGACGATGCAGGACAATCTCGCCGACGATCCGTTCTTTCCGGTCTACGAAACGCCCGCGGTGCTCGCCGGGCTCGTGAAGAACGGCGCGCTCGGTCAGAAAAGCGGCGCGGGCTTTTATCGCAAGGACGGCAAGGCGATCAAGGTGCTCGACCCGCAAGCGGGCGACTACGTCGAAAGCGGCGCGAAGGCCGACGAACTGATCGGACGCATCCTCAAGCGGCCGCCCGCCGAGCGCCTGAAGCTGTTGCGCGAATCCGACCACAAGCAGGCGCAGTTTCTGTGGGCGATCTTCCGCGACGTGTTCCACTACATCGCGGTGCATCTCGAATCCATTGCCGACAACGCGCGCGACCTCGACTTCGCGGTGCGCTGGGGCTTCGGCTGGAACGAAGGCCCGTTCGAGAGCTGGCAGACGGCCGGCTGGAAGCAGGTCGCCGAATGGGTGCGCGACGATATCGCGGCCGGCAAGGCCTTGTCGAATGCGCCGCTGCCCGCGTGGGTGTTCGACGGCGCGGTTGCCGAAAAGGGCGGCGTGCATACGGCCGACGGTTCATGGTCGCCGGCGGCGAAACGGTTCGTGCCGCGCTCATCGCTGCCCGTGTACGACAAGCAGGTGTTCCGCGCGCCGCTCGCCGGTGAAGCGGGCCGCGACCCGGCCACCTACGGCAAGACGCTGTTCGAAAACGACGGCCTGCGCGCGTGGGTCGACGATCGTCCAGGCGAAGACGACATCGTCATCGTCTCGTACCGGAGCAAGATGAACACGATGGGCCCGGCCGTGCTCGACAGCATCGTGCAGGCCATCGAGCTCGCCGAGAAGGACTACAAGGGCGTCGTGATCTGGCAACCGACGTCGCTGAAGCTCGGCACGCCGGGCGGCCCGTTTTCCGCCGGCGCGAATCTCGAAGAGGCGTTGCCCGCGTTTATGAAGGGCGGCGCAAAGGGCATCGAGCCGTTCGTAAAGAAATTCCAGCAGACGATGCTGCGCATCAAATACGCGAACGTGCCGGTGATTCCCGCCGTGTCGGGCATCGCGCTCGGTGGCGGCTGCGAGCTGATGCTGCAAAGCGCGAAGCGCGTGGCGCACGTCGAAAGCTATATCGGCCTCGTTGAAGTCGGCGTCGGTTTGCTGCCGGCGGGCGGCGGGCTGAAAGAAGCCGCCTTGCGTGCGGCCGAAGCCGCAAGCCTGATCGGCGCGAGCGGCGGCGATCTGCTGAAGTTCCTGCAAAAGCCGTACGAATATGCGGCGACCGCGAAGGTCTCCGGCTCCGCGCTCGAAGCGCGCGCGATGGGCTATCTGAAGCCGACCGACACGATTGTCTTCAATGTGTTCGAACTGCTCGACGTCGCGAAGAAAGAAGCGCGTGCCTTGTCCGCAGCCGGTTATCGGCCGCCGCTGCGCGTGACGCAAGTGCCGGTCGCGGGCCGCTCGGCAATCTCGACGATCAAGGCGCAGCTCGTTAATCTGCGCGACGGCCGCTTTATCAGCGAGCACGACTATCTGATCGCGAGCCGCATCGCCGAAACAATCTGCGGCGGCGACGTCGAAGCGGGCAGTCTCGTCGACGAGGAATGGCTGCTGACGCTCGAGCGCCGCGCGTTTATCGAACTGCTCGGCACGCAGAAGACGCAGGAACGGATCATGGGCATGCTGCAAACCGGCAAGCCGGTGCGCAACTAGGCGGCGGACCAAGGAGCGAAAAATGAGCACGAGCAACAGGCAATTGCAGGACGCATATATCGTCGCCGCGGCCCGCACGCCGATCGGCAAGGCGCCGCGCGGCATTTTCAAAAACACGCGTCCCGACGAGTTGATGGTGCATGCGATCCGCTCGGCGGTCGCGCAGGTGCCGGGGCTCGACACGAGCGTGATCGAAGACGCGATCGTCGGCTGCGCGATTCCCGAGGCGGAGCAGGGCCTCAACGTCGCGCGCATGTCGGCGCTGCTGTCGGGCTTGCCGAATACGGTCGGCGGCGTGACGGTCAACCGCTTCTGCGCGTCGGGTCTGACCGCGCTCGCGATGGCCGCGGACCGCATTCGCGTCGGCGAATCGGAGGCGATGATCGCAGGCGGCTGCGAATCGATGACGATGGTGCCGATGATGGGCAACAAGCCGTCGCTGTCGCCGCATATCTTCGATCGCGGCGAGGACGTTGGCATCGCGTACGGCATGGGCCTGACGGCCGAGCGTGTCGCCGAACGCTGGAAAGTGAGCCGCGAGGCGCAGGACCAGTTCGCGCTGCAGTCGCATCAGCGCGCGCTCGCGGGCCAGCAGGCCGGCGAATTCAAGGACGAGATCGCGCCGTACACGATCGTCGAGCGCTTCCCCGATCTCGCGAGCGGCGAGGTGCGCGTGAAGACGCGCGAAGTCGCGCTCGACGAAGGGCCACGCCCCGATACGTCGCTCGAAGGACTGGCGAAGCTGCGCCCGGTGTTTGCGAACAAAGGCTGCGTGACGGCCGGCAACAGCTCGCAGACGTCCGATGGCGCGGGCGCGCTGATTGTCGTATCCGAGAAGATGTTGAAGCAATTCAATCTGACGCCGCTCGCGCGCTTCGTTAGCTTCGCGGTGCGCGGCGTGCCGCCGGAGATCATGGGCATCGGGCCGAAGGAAGCGATTCCGGCCGCGCTGAAGGCCGCGGGGCTCAAGCTGGACGATATGGACTGGATCGAGCTCAACGAAGCGTTCGCCGCGCAGGCGCTGGCGGTGATTCAGGATCTCGGGCTCGATCCGGCGAAGGTCAATCCGATCGGCGGCGCGATTGCGCTCGGGCATCCGCTGGGCGCGACCGGCGCGATTCGTGCGTCGACGGTCGTGCATGCGCTGCATCGTCGCAAGCTCAGGTACGGGATGGTGACGATGTGCGTCGGTACAGGGATGGGCGCGGCGGGGATTCTTGAGCGGGTTTGATTGGGCCGCGACGGCGCGTGACGGCCGCCGGCGTTTTCACCGCAACGTAGCGCGCCGCACAACTCCACCTGGGCGCTGAAGCGCCAGGCTGGGGTAACGCGGCATCGGATCAGAGCAGGCGCTAAAACGCCAACTCTGATCGACTCGCTGTCGGTTCCGGGTAAGCGCTAAAGCACTAACCCGGACCAACGTCAGCATGGGATCAGAGTAAGCGCTAAAGCGCTAACTCTGATCGACTCGCTGTCGGTTCCAGGTAAGCGCTAAAGCGCTAACCCGGACCAACGTCAGCATGGGATCAGAGTAAGCGCTAAAGCGCTAACTCTGATCGACAGGACCAGACATGGACATTCAGATCGAACGCACCGGCGACGTAACGACCATCGCGATCAACCGCCCCGGCAGGAAGAACGCGATCACCGCCGCGATGTACCAGACGATGGCGGACGCGCTCGCCGACGCGCACTCCGACGACACCGTGCGCGCGATCCTGCTGCGCGGCAGCGCCGGCATCTTCTGCGCGGGCAACGATCTCGAAGACTTCCTGAAGACGCCGCCGGTCGGCGAAGACGCACCGGTGTTCCGCTTCCTGCGCGCGATCAGTTCGGCCGAAAAGCCGCTCGTCGCTGCCGTGGCGGGCGCGGCCGTCGGCATCGGCACGACCATGCTGCTGCACTGCGACCTCGTCTATGCGGCCGATACGGCGACGTTCGCGTTGCCGTTCACGCAGCTGGGGCTGTGTCCGGAAGCCGCGTCGTCGTTGCTGCTGCAACGCGTCGCCGGCTATCAAGCCGCCGCCGAAAAGCTGATGCTCGGCGAAGCGTTCGACGCGCACGAGGCACTGCGGATGGGTTTCGTGAACCGGCTGTTGCCGG
This sequence comes from Paraburkholderia edwinii, assembly GCF_019428685.1. NCBI lineage: Bacteria > Pseudomonadati > Pseudomonadota > Betaproteobacteria > Burkholderiales > Burkholderiaceae > Paraburkholderia > Paraburkholderia edwinii. The sequence goes on along the minus strand of NZ_CP080095.1, from coordinate 4,673,821 downwards.
CCGCGGAAGTTGATGCGTTCGCGCTGCAGCAGGCGCAGAAGCTTGCTGCGCTACCGCCCGCGTCGTTGCGCGTGACGAAGTCGCTGATGAAACGCGCGAGCCAGCACGAGATACAAACGCAGATGACCGACGAGGCCGTGCACTTCGCGAAGATGCTGCTCGCACCGGCGGCGCGCGAGGCGTTCAGTGCGTTCTTCGAAAAACGTAAGCCGGATTTTCGTTCGATTTCGTAGCGCGATGTAGCTGCCATGCAGCGCCATGCAGCGCGTACCAACCCGTGACCGGTTTGGCCGCGCGCCACGCCGCACGTCATCTCACCGCTCGCTCGCTGGCATAACGGTCACTGCGCGGTCACTGCGCGGTCATTGCGCAGTCACTGCGGCATCGCAAACGCACGACGTCGCCGCGCGCTCCCGCATGCCGCCACCGCGACGATCGGTCACACGGTGTCGTAGTCGACGTAACTATTCTCACGGCAAAAGCTGACCAGCCGGATCCCGGCTTCGCGCGCAATCGAAATCGCCAGCGACGACGGCGCCGAGATCGTCGCGACCATCGGCACGCCGACGCGCGCCGCCTTGCGCACCAGCTCGTAACTCGCGCGGCTCGACAGAAACACGAAGCCGTCCTTCGTATCGGCACGGTCGAGCACAAGCTGGCCGATCAGTTTATCGAGCGCGTTGTGGCGGCCGACATCTTCGAACGCATAGCGGATCGCGCCGCTCGCATCGCACCACGCGGCGGCGTGCAGCCCGCCGGTGAGTTGCGTCAACGCCTGATGTTTGGGCAGCTCGCGCGCCGCGCGCGCAATCGCGTCCGGTGCAAGGCGCTGCAAGAAGCCGGTATCGGGCACGTGCTCCGGCTGCAGATCGAGCAGATCGATGCTCTCGATCCCGCATACGCCGCAGCCGGTCCGCCCGGCTAGCGCGCGGCGCTTTTCCTTCAACGCGACGAAGGCTTGCTGCACGACCGTCAATTGCACTTCCGCATACGGCATCCGGCTGTCGGCATTGCCGTTTTCATGCAGTTCAACCTCGATGTCCTGAATGTCGGCATTGCGGTCGACAATCCCTTCGGACACCGCAAAGCCGACCGCGAACGCTTCGAGATCGCGCGGCGTGCACATCATCACAGCGTGCGAAATACCGTTGAAGACGAGCGCAACCGGCCACTCCTGGCCGACGTGATCGTCGACGGTTTCGATCGTGCCGCCGCGATGACGGCGCACCGGCTGCTCGATCGTGCCGGGTTGCCCGGCGGTTTCCAGTGGGTTCAAGCGCTGCTCCTCGTGGCCCGGGGCGGGCCTGGTGTGGCGTGGTGTGGGCCTGATCGTGGCCTGCGACTGGGCCCGCAACTGGCCAGTCGCCAATAAGGTTCTAAAATACCTCAAGCTGGCGTTGGCTGCGCGGCCCGGTATCTGTCGCGGCGCGTCACCGCGCGCTGCCACGCATCACCGCGCGCCACCAAGCGCCACCACGCGTCACTTCCGGCCCCCACTTCCGAGGATCCGCCATGGGACTGAACGAAGCGCCTCTGCTGTTTGACTTCGAAGTCGAGTCTTCGGAGAATCTGACCTTCATACCGATGTGCGTGCGCTTCAACCTCGACCGTTTCGGGCTGCGCATTTCGCTGTCGCAATGGCAGATGCTGCCGCACGAAGACCGCGCCTTGCTCGCGCGTTTTCCGGTCGAAGACGACGCCGCGATCGAGCCGAATTTCGACCACGCGCTGTTCGAAATGATGCGCACGCACGCGAACGTCGAGCCGGACTGGTTCACGCCCGAAGACGCCCCCGCCTGGCTCAATACCGGCGCGGTTCCGGACGGCGTCGTGCATCAGGCAAACGTTGCACAGCTCGCCGCGCCGAGCGCCGACCAATGGTCGCAACTCGAGCCGTTCAAGCGTTACGTGCTCGCCAAACTGTCGCGCAAGCCGGAAGGGAATCACGATTTCGTGCCCGCGATGAAGGAATTCGGCCTCGCGCGCTGAATTCGTCGCATTTTTTCTGCTTTTTTTGCTGATCCACCCTCAACCCGTTTCGAACGTTGCCGTTATCCAAGGGTTGGCGCGGAAAGGTGCCATATCATGCGTGGCGTCGGTGCTGTATCGTAGCGTCCGCCTGCACGCATGAACTGATCGATCTTGGCCGACGCGCTGCCCGCAGGACGAACGACCTTCGGAACCCATGAATTCAATTCTCTCGAAGCGGCTCCTGATCAATCTCGCGATCGTCACGGCGGCGGTCGGCGCGAACGCGTTTATCGCGTACACGCAGATTTGCGCGCAGCGCGACGTCGACGCGCGCACGATCCGCTCGACGGGCATCCGGCAAAACCTCGATGCGTATCGCACGCAGATCGAAGACAGCCTCGCGCTGCTCGGACACTATCAGACAGCCGGCGTCGCGGTGCCGGCGAACGCGGCCGGCAAGATGAGCACATCGATGGCGCGGCTCGAAGAGACGCTGCGCGCGCAGCTTGCCGACGATCCGCCGATGCTCGCGATGTTCGGCACGCTCGCTGCCGATAGCGGCGTGCTGAAGCAGAGCATCGCCGAGGCGCTGTCCCGCGCGCAGAACGATGCGCCGGGCAACGGCGAAGCCAGTTCACGCGCATGGGCCGCGACCGCGTACACGCGTCTCGGCATGGATGTCGACCGGCTCGAGTCGGGCCTTTCCGCCCTGCGTCGGCGCGAAGACATCGCGCTCGAAACCAGGCTTGCCGAATCGACGCGCGACACGCAGCGCGCGACGCTGCTGCTCGTCTTCACGATGCTGGCCGGCAGCGCCTTGCTGATCTACACGTTCGGCTCGCGCGAAACGAAGGAGCGCGAACGGCTGCGCGTCGCGCGCGCGCTGAAGCGTCACGACGAGCGGTTTCGCGGCCTGTTCGACGAGCATCCGGTGCCGATGTATATCTTCGATCGCGAGTCGCTGCGCTTTCTCGCCGTGAATGCGGCCGCGGTTCATCAGTACGGCTATTCGGAAGAAGAATTCCTCGAGATGACGATTCGCGCGATCCGCCCGTCGAGCGAGATCACACGCCTCGAAACGCACCTGCAGCGCAGCGAAGCCGCACCGCGCACGGGCCGCACGGTGGCCGGCATCTGGCGTCACCGGCGCAAGGACGGGTCGATCATCAACGCGGACATTTCGTATCACCCGCTCACATTCACGAGCCGCTCGGCGATGTTCGTGCTCGCCGCCGACGTCACCGATCAGATCAACGCGGAAGCCGAAGCGCAGCGCTCGAACCAGATGCTCGAGACGGTGATCGACAATATCCCGCAGCGCGTGTTCTGGAAGGATCGCGAGTCCCGCTATCTGGGCTGCAATATGGCGTTTGCGCGCGATGCAGGCCTCGCTTACCCGGAGCAGGTGGTCGGCAAGACCGACGACGATCTGCCGTGGCGCGATTTCGCCGACGACGTGCGCAAGCACGACGCCGAAGTGGTCGTGTCGGGTGTGCCGAAGATGAACTACGAGTTCGATATGATCGTCGACGGCGAATTCCGCACGACGATCACGAGCAAGCTGCCGTTCACCGACAGCGATGGCCGCGTGATCGGCGTGCTCGGCTCGTACACGGACATCACGCAGCGCAAGCGCGCCGATCTCGCGTTGCGGCTGCAAAGCCGCGCGCTCGATGCGAGCGTGAACGCGATTCTGATCACGGGGCCGGCCGAGGGCGGCAATGTGATCGAGTACGTGAACCCGGCGTTCAAGCGGATCACCGGCTACGACCCGGCCGAAGTGATCGGCCAGGATTGCCGGCTCCTGCAGCGCGACGACCGCGACCAGGAAGGCATCGCGGCGATCCGTCAGGCGCTCGCGGCGAACCGCGAAGTGAGCGCGGTGCTGCGCAACTATCGCAAGGACGGCGCGCTGTTCTGGAATCAGCTGTATATCGCGCCGGTGCCGAACCCCGATGGCGAAACGACGCATCACATTGGCGTGATCAACGATGTGACCGCGCTGATCCGCTATCAGGAGCAACTCGAATATCAGGCGAACTACGATGGCCTGACGCGCCTGCCGAACCGCAATCTGCTGCGCGACCGGCTGCAGCATGCGCTGGTCGTCGCGCAACGGCATCAGAACGGCGTGGCCGTCGTGTTTATCGATCTCGACGGCTTCAAGAACGTCAACGATAGCCTCGGGCATAGCGTCGGCGACCGGCTGCTGGCTGTGGTGGCCGACCGGCTCGCGCGTTGCGCGCGCGCCACCGATACCGTCGCGCGGCATGGCGGCGACGAGTTCGTCGTCGTGCTGTCCGATACGTCCGATGAGCAGTCGCTGATCGCATGGATGGAGCGCGTGCGCGCGAGCATCTCGGAGCCTGTGTGGCTCGACGGCACCGAGCTATATGTGGGCTGCAGCATGGGCGCGAGCCTTTTCCCGCAGGACGGCGAAGATGCCGAAACGCTGATGAAGAAGGCCGACCTCGCGATGTACCGTGCGAAGGACATGGGCCGTAACACGTTCCAGTTCTATCAGCCGGAGATGAATGCGAGCGCGGGCGCGCGGATGAACCTCGAGCGCCGGCTGCGCCGCGCGCTGCGCGACAACGAATTCCTGCTGCACTACCAGCCGCAGGTCGATATCAATAGCGGACAGATCGTCGGCGTCGAGGCGCTCGTGCGCTGGCGCGATCCGGAAGTCGGTCTCGTGCCGCCGTCATCGTTTATTCCGGTCGCGGAAGAAAGCGGCCTGATCGGGCCGCTGTCGGAGTGGGTGCTGCGCGAGGCGTGCCGGCAGAACAAGGCGTGGCAGGACGAAGGCTTGCCGCCCGCGCGCGTCTCGGTGAATCTGTCCGCGCGGCACTTCCAGCAGCGCAATGTCGCCAAGTTGGTCAAGCAGGTGCTCGCGGAAACCGGGCTCGCGCCGCAATACCTCGAGCTCGAACTGACCGAAAGCACGATCATGCGCAATGCCGAAGAAGCGGTGACGATGCTGAACGAACTGCACGCGCTGGGCATCGGTCTGGCGATCGACGACTTCGGCACCGGCTATTCGAGCCTCAGCTATCTGAAGCGCTTTCCGGTCGACCGGCTCAAGATCGACCGCTCGTTTGTGTCCGATATCGGCGTATCGAACGACGACGAGACGATCACGTCGGCGATCATCGCGCTCGCGCATTCGCTGAAGATGCAGGTGATCGCGGAAGGCGTCGAGACGTCCGCGCAGCTCGATTTCCTGAAGGAGCGCGCGTGCGACGAGATGCAGGGCTTCTTCTTCGCGAAGCCGCTGCCGCGCGACGCGATTCCGGGCATGCTGCAGCAGGGCGCAGGCGCGGCGCCCGTCAACGCGTAGACGTTAGTCGACGCCGCATGTGAGTCGAGCGGCGCGTTAGTCGAGCGCCGCGTAAGAGCCGAACCGCGCGTTAGTCGAGCGGCGGCAAGGCGCGCGGCCGGCGGTCGCTATCGGTGGCGACATAGGTGAGGGTCGCTTCGGTCACCTTCACCACTTCCTGCGCGATGCTCATCCGCTGCGCGTACACCTCGACCGCGACCGTCACCGACGTGTTGCCGGTCTTCACGATGTCGGCATAAAAACTGAGCAGATCGCCGACGAATACCGGCTGTTTGAACACGAACGAGTTGACCGCGACCGTCGCGACGCGTCCGTTCGCGCGCCGGCCCGCCGGAATCGAACCGGCGAGGTCGACCTGCGCCATGATCCAGCCGCCGAACACGTCGCCGTGGACGTTCGCGTCGGAGGGCTGCGGCATCACGCGCAATGCACAGGACTTCTGCGGGAGCTGGTTCAGATCGGTCATGGGGAATCCATCGGGAGCGCGAGCCGGCATCGGGAATCCACGCGCAGCGAGGCTAGCCGGCTTCTGCGACAATACAGGGATCACGAATTGTACGGGAAAGCGCACGCCCGGGTCAGGCGTGCCGTGCGAGCGGCGCGGTGGCTTCTCCGCCGCGCTTTCCCTCATAAAACGATGCGCCGTCTCGCCCCACCCCGAGAACCCGCGCCGATCTCGAACCAGCCGCGTAACGACTGGCAGACGATCGTGTCGCTACTGCCATATCTCGCCACCTACAAATGGCGCGTCGCGCTCGCGCTTAGCTGCCTGATCGGCGCGAAGGTCGCGAACCTCGGCGTGCCGATCGTGATGAAGCGCATTGTGGACGGCCTCGCGTCGGTCCAGCATCTGACCGCGCTCGGGCGCGCCGACCACGCGCCGGGCGTCGTACTGCTAAGCGGCGTGGGTCTGCTCGTGGTCGCGTATGCCGTGGTGCGGCTCTCGACGTCGCTCTTCACCGAGCTGCGCGAAATCCTCTTTTCGAAGGTCACCGAAAGCGCGGTGCGGCAGCTTGCGCTGAAGGTGTTCCGTCATCTGCATGCGCTGTCGCTGCGGTTCCATCTCGAACGGCAGACGGGCGGCATGTCGCGCGATATCGAACGCGGCACGCGCGGCATCACGCAGCTTATTTCGTACTCGCTGTACAGCATCCTGCCGACGCTCGTCGAAGTTGGGCTCGTGCTCGGCTTCTTCGTCGTGAAATACGAGGCGTACTACGCGATCGTCACGTTGATCGCGCTGGCCGCGTACATCACGTACACGGTGAAGGTGACCGAATGGCGCACGCATTTGCGACGCTCGATGAACGAACTCGATTCGCGCGCCAATTCACGCGCCATCGATTCGTTGCTGAACTTCGAAACCGTCAAGTATTTCGGCAACGAGGAATGGGAAGCGAGGCGCTACGACGAAAACCTCAAGCACTTTCGCGCCGCCGCGATCAAGTCGCAGAATTCGCTGTCCGCGCTCAATTTCGGGCAGCAGGCCATCATCGGCACCGGCCTCGTATTTATCCTGTGGCGCGCGACGCAAGGCGTGATGGCGGGGCGCCTGACGCTCGGCGACCTCGTGCTGATCAACACCTTCATGCTGCAGCTGTACATTCCGCTCAATTTTCTCGGCGTCGTGTACCGCGAGCTGAAGCAGAGCCTGACCGACATGGACCGCATGTTCACGCTGCTCGGCGCGCCGCGCGAAGTGGCCGACGCGCCGCAGGCGCCCGCGCTCGCGGTGAGCGGCGCGGAGGTGCGGTTCAGCGGCGTGAATTTCAGCTATGAGGCCGCGCGGCCGATCCTGCACGACGTGAGCTTCACGATTCCGGCCGGCACGACAACGGCCGTGGTCGGCCACAGCGGCTCGGGCAAATCGACGCTCGCACGGCTGCTATTCCGCTTCTACGATCTCGACCGTGCAGCGGGCGGTTCGATCACAATCGACGGGCAGGATATTCGCGACGTCACGCAGGATTCGTTGCGCGCGGCGATCGGCATCGTGCCGCAGGATACGGTGCTGTTCAACGATACGATCTACTACAACATCGCGTACGGCCGGCCTGAGGCGAGCCGCGACGAAGTGATCGCGGCCGCGCGTGCCGCGCATATCCACGATTTCATCGACAGCCTGCCGCGCGGCTACGACACGCCGGTCGGCGAACGCGGACTCAAGCTGTCGGGCGGCGAGAAGCAGCGCGTCGCGATCGCGCGCACGCTGCTGAAGAACCCGCCGATCCTGCTGTTCGACGAAGCAACGTCCGCGCTCGATTCGCGCTCCGAGCGCGCGATCCAGCACGAACTCGACCAGATCGCGCGCGAGCGCACCACGCTGATCATCGCGCACCGGCTGTCTACCGTCGTGCACGCGCAGCAGATTATCGTGATGGACCGCGGACGCATCGTCGAACGCGGTACGTATTCGGAACTGATCCGGATGGGCGGCCTCTTTGCGCAGATGTGGGCGCTGCAGCAGCAACGCGCGGAACAGACGCAAGCGGTGGAGGGCGAAGAGGGCGCGGAGGCCGGCGAGCACGTGAGCGAGGTTCGCGTCGCGCGGTGATGGAGCTTACGCGCGAAAGCGGCAAGCTGGAGATCGCAATGTAGCGGCTGGCGCGCAGCGACTTGATGGGCGACGCTACTACCGCCCAAGGTTCGTGCCGCAACTTATCCCACGCCCGCTTGTCCGCTTAGGCAGTCTGGCTCGCGCCGCCGGCACTTGCTGCCCGCAACGCCGTATCGAGCGCCTGCAACTGCGCGGGCGTGCCGACATTCTCCCAGCGCCCTTCATACAACTCGCCGCTTGCGCGGCCTTGCGCAATGGTCTCGCGATAGTAGGGCGTCAGCGCGCGCCGCGTGCCGCGCGGCAGATCGTGAAACATGCGTGTGTCGTACAGCGCGATGCTGCCGAACGTGAAGCGCGGCGCGCCATCGAGCGACAGCGCGCCATCGCGCAGCACGAAATCGCCGTTCGGATGAAACGCCGGGTTCGGCACCATCACGAGATGCATGCCGGGCTGGGGCTGCTTCGCGAGACGCGCGGCATGCGTGTGCAGCATCGCGTAGTCGAAGTCCGCATAGACGTCGCCAGCCACGCCGACAAAAATTTCCGCGCGGCCCGCCTGTTCGAGCAAGGGCAGCGCCTGCGCGATGCCGCCGGCCGTTTCGAGCGCCTCGCCTTCGGCCGAATAACGCAGTTGCACGCCCCAGCGCGAGCCGTCGCCGAGTGCGGCCTCGATGCGCTCGCCGAGCCACGCATGATTGATCACGATCGTGCGCAGGCCCGCGACCGCAAGCCGTTCGATCTGCCAGACGATCAGCGGTTTGCCGCCCGCTTCGAGCAGAGGCTTCGGGCAGGTGTCCGTCAACGGACGCATGCGCTCGCCGCGGCCCGCCGCGAAGATCATCGCCGTCGTCAAGGTCGGGTCGGTGGCCGGTGTGGTCATCGCTCGGGTCAGAATGTGTAGCCGACTTCGTTCGCGTGGCCTTCGAGGTCGTCGAGCAGCCTGGCGAACGGCGCGAGCGGCGCATAGCGCTGCGAGACCTTGCGCGCGTAGTCGATAAAGCGCGGCAGGTCTTTCATGTAGTGCGGCTTGCTGTCGCGATAGTTGATGCGGCAGAAGAGGCCCATCACCTTGATATGCCGCTGCAGGCCCATCCATTCGAGTTGCCGGTAGAACTCGCCGAAGTCGGCATCGACGGGCAGGCCCGCTTTCTTTGCGTGTTCCCAGTAGTACGCGAAACAGTCGAGCTCGAAGGCCTCGTCCCAGCTCAGGAACGCGTCACGCAACAACGACGCGATGTCATAGGTGATCGGCCCGTACACCGCATCCTGAAAGTCGAGCACGCCGGGGTTCGGGCTCGCGATCATCAGGTTGCGCGGCATGAAATCGCGCAGCATGTACACATGCGGCTGCGCACTGGCGCTCGCGACGAGCAGCGCAAACGTGCGATCGAGCACGCCGCGCGTGGCCTCGTCGACTTCGCGGCCCAGATGGCGCGTGATGAACCATTCGGGCATCAGCTCCATTTCGCGGCGCATGAAGGCTTCGTCGAACGGCGGCAGTTCGCCTTCCCGCGAACTGAGCTGCCAGCGGATCAGCGCGTCGATCGCGTCGCGCATGAGCTGGCGCGCGTTGCCTTCGTTGAGCGCCGTTAGATACGGTTCGCTGCCGAGATCGGTGACGAGCATGAAACCGGCGTCGAAATCCACTTCAAGCACGCGCGGCACGTGCACGCCGGCCGCTTCGAGCAGCCGCGCGACCTGCACGAACTCGCGGCATTTCTCGGGCGGCGGGGCGTCGACGGCGATCAACGTCGTCGCGGCAGCGGACGAACTGGCCGCGGACGGCGTGCCCGTGGAGTCCGGCGCGGCAGCAGCGCCGGCGCCCGACGCATTCGCGACCGCGCTCGCACCCAGCCGGAAATAGCGGCGAAAGCTGGCGTCGGCCGAAGCGGGCGCGAGCGTGGCGAGATCGAGACCGTAGCGGTCGGCGTGGCTGCGAAGCCAGGCGGTCAGCAGCGCGAGTCGGGCGGAGTGGGTGTGGGCGGTGGAAGCGGATGCGGGAGCGGAGCTCGGCGTCATGAAAATCGGGGCTGAAAACGGGATAGAGAACGTCTTGCCATATAATACCCCACGACTTTTTTGACGCGGCTCGCGCCAGCCTTCGCATAACTCGTTTGACCGCCCGCCTCACCGCTGGAATAGATCGAACAATTTGCGCAACGCACTCCACCGGTCGCCGGGGTCGCTTGTGCAGGCGGTAACTGTGACTGCATGAGCTGATGGTGGGGCCGATTCGCCAAACGAATACATGCCGCCTAGAAAGCTTTTCCCTTACCCATCTTCTTGCGACGGCTTGCCGCGCACAAGGCGGCTCGTCGCGGCACTCATTGCCGTGCCCGGCCTCTTTCCTGCGCTCTCGCACGCCCAGCTTGTGGGTGAAGCGGCGCAGGCGCAGCCGCTCGACAACTCGCCGTGGGATCTGCGGCTGGCCCCGCAACTCGAAGACCATACTGTGCCGACCGGCGAGCGCGCCGCGACCTTCGTGCTCGGCGATGCGACCACCGGCACTGCCGATCGCGACATGGCGGCGAAAGGTTCGGCCGAAGTGCGTCAGGCCACCTCGGTCATCAAGGGCGACGCGCTGCACTACGATCAGGATACCGACATGGCCGATGCGTACGGCCATGTGCGCGTCTTCGGCAGCGGCGCGCTGTTCGTCGGCCCCGAGGCGCACCTGAAAGTCGAGTCGAATGAAGGTTTCATGACCGCGCCGAAGTATCACTTCACGGCGACGGGCGGTTCGGGCAGCGCGGAACGCGTCGATCTGCTCGACAACGAGCGCTCGGTGTTTTCGAACGCAACGTACACAGCGTGCGCGTGCGAAAACGATCCTGCGTGGTACATCAAAGGCACTGAATTCGATTTCGACACCGGTGCCGAAGAAGGCGTCGCGCACAACGGCGTGCTGTTCTTCCAGGGCGTGCCGATTTTCGCGAGCCCGTGGATGTCGTTCCCGCTGACGGGCGATCGCCGCAGCGGTTTGCTGCCGCCGACCTTCTCGGTGAGTTCGAACAACGGCTTCGAACTGTCGCTGCCGTACTACTTCAACATCGCGCCGAACCGCGATCTGACGATCACGCCGCGGATCATCTCGCGGCGCGGCGTGCTGACGGACGTCAACTACCGCTACCTGTCGCCGACGTATAGCGGGTCGATCACGGGCCAGTTCCTGCCCGACGACGCGATCACGAAGACGAACCGCTACGCGATTTACATCCAGCACAACCAGAACTTCGGCGGCGGGTTCGGCGGCTACGTCTACTACAACAAGGTATCGGACAACACGTATCCGGAGGATCTGGCGTCGTCGACGAACCAGTTCCTCAACGGTACGCAGCTGCTGTATCAGCAGGAAGCCGGCCTGACGTACAACAGCGGTCCGTGGTCCGTGCTCGCGCGCGAACAGCACTGGCAGACGCTGCAAGGCTCGACGCCGCCGTACGGCCGCGAGCCGGAGTTGCGGGTCAACTACGCGAAGTACGACGTCAACGGCTTCGACTACGGAGCGACGGCCGACTACTCGCGCTTCCGCATCACTGCGGACAACATGACCGAAGGCGACCGCGTCGTCTTCGATCCGTACCTCGCGTACTCGGTGGTCGGGCCCGGCTACTTCGTCACGCCGAAGGTGCAGTGGCACTTCGCGTCGTACAACCTGAGCAACCTCGGCACGAATTCGGTCGCGGGGCAGCCGAAGAACTTCACCGAATCGATTCCGACGTTTTCGTTCGATACGGGCCTGATCTTCGACCGGTCGGTGCGCATCTTCGGCACGGACTATATCCAGACGCTCGAGCCGCGGCTGTACTACGTGTACACGCCGTTCCGCAATCAGAACGACGCGCCGCTCTTCGATACCGCCGATTCGGACTTCGGCCTCGCCGAGATCTTCCAGCCGAACACGTTCGTCGGCGACGACCGCATCTCCGATGCGAACCGCGTGACCGCGGCGTTGACGACGCGCTTCATCAACGCGGCGACCGGTGACGAACGCGCGCGTTTCGTGATCGCGCAGCAGTACTACTTCACGGACCAGCGCGTTACGCTTCTGCCGGGTCAGGCGGAATCGACGGCACGCCATTCGGACCTGATCGCGGGGGCGTCGTTCAAGCTCGGCTATGGTTTCGCGCAGGAAACGGCGTTCCAATATAATGCCGACAACAATCAGCTGGTGAAATCGAGCATCGGCTTCGGGTTCAGTCCCGAAACGGGCAAGGTGATCAACCTCGGCTACCGTTACACGCGCGCCAACACGACGCTCGAAAACCAGCCGATCAACCAGATCCTGATCTCGGGGCAATGGCCGCTGTCGCACCGCGTGTTCGCGGTGGGCCGCGTCAATTACGACCTGCAAGGCCACCGGCTCGTCGATGGCCTCATCGGCATGCAGTACGACGCCGATTGCTGGACGCTCGGCGTCGGTGTGCAGAAGTACGCGAACGGGGTCAACACGCAGGGCCTGGCAACGTCGGCGACGCGTTTCCTCGCGCAGTTGACGTTGAAGGGCCTGTCGAGCGTCGACAACGGCCTTGTGTCCGCGTTCCGTACGAGCGTCGCTGGCTATACGCCGCCGCCGCCGCCACCGCCGCCCGAGTCGCGCTTCAACAATTTTGAATGACCGGTTTTGCGGGCTTATAAAATACGAGGATACGGGCGGTAATGTCATGGGCGGATAATGCCCGCGGCACCAAAGCCCGACATCATTTGGAGTATCTGTGGGAATCATGAAAAAGCTTCGTTCGGCATCGTTCGCGACCGGGTTCGCGGCTGCCGCGTTCCTGATGCTGGCGGGCCCCGCGCACGCGCAGGCGCTCGATAACGGCAGCGGCCAGACGGTCGATACGATTGCTGCCGTGGTCAACAATGGCGTGATTACGCAACGCGAACTCGATGAGCGCATGGGTCTCATCACGCGGCGTCTGAACCAGCAGCACGCGCCGGTTCCGCCCGTGGATCAGCTGCGCCAGCAGGTGCTGAACCAGATGGTGCTCGAACGCATCCAGCTGCAGAAGGCGCGCGAGGACAACATCACCGTCGACGACGCCACCGTGCAGCGCACGCTCGAGCGTCTCGCGCAGGCGAACAACATGACGCTCGCGGTGTACCGCTCGCGCATCGAGGCCGAAGGCGTGCCCTGGACGACGTTCAGCGGCGACGCGAAAACCGAGCTGATTCTGCAGCGTCTGCGCGAAAAGGAAGTGGACAGCAAGGTCACGGTATCCGACGCCGAGGTCGCGAACTACATCGCGAGCCAGCGCGGACCGAGCGCGGGCAGCACGAGCGACCTGCGTTTCGAGCATATCTTCCTGAAGGCGCCGCTCAATGCGCCGCAAACCGATATCGAAGCCGCGCAGAAGAAAGCTGACGATCTGCTGAAGCAGGCCATGAGCGGCAGCGGCAATGATTTCGAAAAGCTTGCAAAGTCGAACTCGCAGGCAACCGACGCGAGCAAGGGCGGCGACATGGGCTTCCTGCCGCCGGCCAAGCTGCCGCCGGAATTCGTCACGGCGGCCTCGACGCTGCGTGCGGGTCAGGTGAATCCGTCGGTCATTCGCACGAACGATGGCTTCGAAATCGTGCGGCTGGTCGACCGCCGCTCGGGCGGGCAGACGGTGACCGGCGATTCGGCGCGGCTCGTGCAAACGCACGTGCTCCATATTCTGCTGCGCGTCGGCGACGGGCAGTCAGAGCCGCAGGCACGCGAGAAGCTGCTCGAGATCAAGAAGGAAATCCAGGACGGCGGCGACTTCAGCAAGTTCGCGCGTACCTATTCGCAGGACGGTTCGGCGTCGCAAGGCGGCGATCTTGGCTGGGTGAGCCCGGGCGAGACGGTGCCTGAATTCGAGCGCGCGATGAACAGCCTGAAGGACGGCCAGATCAGCGATCCGGTGCGTACTGAATACGGTTACCACCTTATCGAGGTGCTCGGCCGCCGTGAAGCGGAAGGCTCGGTCGCGCAGCAGATGGATCTTGCGCGCCAGGCAATCGGCCAGCGCAAGGCGGAGCAGGCTTACGCCGACTGGCTGCGCGAACTGCGCGACACGGCGTATGTCGACTACAAGACTGCGCCCGGCAGCTCGGTGCAGTAAGTCGTCGCAGTAACACGATGAAGTAGCCCGAAGTAGCCCAATGAAGTCACTCGTGCAATCACGGAAGTTATGACGACCGACACCTCGCCTGCTGTTTTTTCTTCTCCGCGTTCCGGGTCGCTGAATATCGCGATCACGACCGGCGAACCGGCAGGCGTGGGTCCCGAATTGACCGCGCAGGCGCTGGCGGCAGCCGGCGCGCACTGGCCCGACGCGCACTTCACCGTGCTCGGCGACGCGGCGCTGCTCGCCGAGCGCGCGCAGGCGGTCGGCGTCGACTGGAACGCGTTGCAGGGGCGGCGCATCGAGGTGTTGCATCATGCGCTTGGCGCGCCGGCGCAGGTCGGCAAGCTTGACGCGGCGAATGGGCGCTATGTGCTCGCGCTGCTCGATACCGCGATTGACGGCGCGGTGGCCGGCACATTCGATGCGATCGTTACCGCGCCGCTGCAAAAGAGCACGATCAACGATGCCGGTGTGCCGTTCACCGGCCACACCGAATATCTGGCCGAACGCACGCATACGCCGCACGTCGTGATGATGCTCGCGGGCACAGGCCAGCGTCCGCTGCGCGTGGCGCTCGCGACGACGCATCTGCCGTTGAAGGATGTCGCAGCGGCGCTCACCATCGACGGCATCGTCGATACGCTGCGTATCATCAGTCACGACTTGCGTCATCATTTTGGCCTGCCCGCGCCGCGCATTCTCGTCACCGGGCTTAATCCGCATGCGGGCGAGAACGGCTATCTGGGCCGCGAGGAAATCGACGTGATTACGCCGGCGCTCGAGCGGGCGAACGCGCAGGGCATCGATGCACGCGGTCCGTATCCGGCCGATACGCTGTTTCAGCCGCGCTATCTGACCGAAGCCGACTGCGTGCTCGCGATGTTTCACGATCAGGGCCTGCCTGTTCTGAAGTACGCGACGTTCGGCGAGGGCATCAATGTGACGCTCGGTCTGCCGATCATTCGCACGTCGGTCGATCATGGCACCGCGCTCGATCTGGCCGGCACCGGCCGCGCCGATGCGGGCAGTCTGATCGCCGCGATCGATACCGCGGTGTCGATGGCGCGCCATCGGCGCGGCGCCTGATTTCCGGCCGCACTTTTCTATTCCGAATTCGATGTCATCGACGAGACTGCATCCCAGCCGGCAACACCAGGGCCATTTCGCGCGCAAGCGGTTCGGGCAAAACTTCCTCGTCGATCTCGGCATCATCGATTCGATCGTCGACCTGATTCGCCCGCAACGCGGCGAGCGCATGGTCGAAATCGGGCCGGGCCTCGGCGCCTTGACCGAGCCGCTGATCGAACGGCTCGCGACGCCCGGATCGCCGTTGCATGCGGTCGAGCTCGACCGCGATCTGATCGCGCGGCTCAAGGAGAAATTCGGCGAGCGTCTGCAGTTGCATGAGGGCGATGCGCTTGCTTTTGATTTCAGCACGCTGGCAGGGCTTGATACGTCGACAGATACGTCGACCGATACGTCGACCGGTACGTCGACCGGTACATCAGCCGATGCAGCCGGCGATGCGACTGGCAATGTGCCGGCGCGCAAGCCGTCGCTGCGCATTGTCGGCAATCTGCCGTACAACATATCGAGCCCGCTGCTGTTCCATCTCACGAGCTTCGCACGCGATGTGATCGACCAGCACTTCATGCTGCAGGACGAAGTAGTCGAGCGGATGGTGGCGGAGCCGGGCAGCAAGGCCTTCGGCCGTCTGTCGGTGATGCTGCAGTACCGGTACGTGATCGACAAGCTGCTCGATGTGCCGCCCGAGTCCTTCCAGCCGCCGCCGAAAGTCAATTCGGCGATCGTGCGGATGATCCCCTACGCACCGCACGAACTGCCCGCCGTCGACGAAACGACGCTCGGCGAAGTCGTGACGGCCGCGTTCTCTCAACGACGCAAGATGCTGCGCAATACGCTGTCGGCGTATCGCGACGCAGTCGATTTCGATGCGCTCGGCTTCGATCTCGCGCGGCGCGCCGAAGACGTGCCGGTCGACGAGTATGTGCGCGTCGCTCAAACGATATCGGGTTCGCGCGCTTAGGCGAAATCGCCTGGTTGTTCATCTTTCTATCCTGTTCGCGCCGCATCCACGCCGCCTCGACGCGGCCTCATTAACTAAGTCGGGTTCGAGGTTTTTCGGACTGGTCCTATAAGGACGGGTGTCTGCACGTTTCTATACTTCAGCGCATTCGTTCCATTTAGTTAGGATTAGAAAATGAAGAAGAACCGTCAGATCGTCCGACATGCCGTGACGCCCATTCGCATTGCCGTGTGCGAAAACTTCGACAGCCGGCTGTGTCGGCCGACGAGGCGAGCGAGGTTCGCGACCGGCCTCGCTGCGATTGCGTTGGGAACCGCTGGCCTGACTGCTGCGGGACCTTCATTCGCCAGCGCGATCACGATCAACGATACCGACAAGTCGACGGGGCAAAACTGCACGACGACGAATGCCGGCAGCGGAACATGGTCGGTCGTCGGCGGTTGTTTTGCCAATGCCGGCGTGAAGGACGCTCCGCACAATCTGGCGGAGACCGTGGTCGGCGCGTACGGTTATGTGCCCGCCAACGTCAGCTTCGCGAGCGGCTTCGGCTTCAGCACCCAGACGTACGCGTATTTCGGCAGCGCCGTCGGCACGGCTGCCTATGTGGCGAGCGGCGCGCGGAACAGCGTCGCGCTCGGCACCGGTTCGGTCGCGACGGAGGCCGACACGGTGTCGGTCGGCCGGGTCGGCGACAATCCGCTCAAAGGCACTTACAGCGACGGTGGTGATGGCAATTCATCCGATACCGCGCTGTTGAACCAGAATCTGACCGGCACGCTGACACGTCGGCTCACCAACATGTCGGCAGGCGTCAACAATACCGACGCGGTCAACGTCGGTCAGCTGAAGGCGGCCGGTCTGAACGTCGATACGTCCGGAAACCCGACCAACGCATTCGTTGCCTACGACGATCTCACGCGCGGCAAGGCGACGCTCGCGGGCGGCACGGCAGGCACGACGATCACGAATGTGAAGCCGGGGGCGGTCAACCCGGCCAGCAAGGACGCGATCAACGGCGCGCAGCTTTACGGTTCGGCGAGCAGTGTCGCGGCCGCGCTCGGCGGCGGCTCGGTTGTGCTTGCGGACGGCAGTGTCACGATGCCGCGGTACACAGTCGGCGGCGATACCGTCATCGGCGTCAACGGCGCGGTCGATGCGCTCGACCAGCGGATCACGGACGCGTCGGGGAAGCTCAAATACATCAAGTTTGGCGACACGACCGCTCTGGATGCGAACGCGTCGGGAACCAATTCGGTCGCGATCGGCGGGTTCGCGCAGGCGACCGGCGACAATGCCCTGGCGATTGGCGCAAACGCGCGTGCAACAGGCATCAATGCGATCGCGATCGGCGCTGGATCGTCGACGAACCAGGCCAACACCTTCGCAGTGGGCTCGAATACCTCGAAGCGCCGGATCGTCAACGTGGCAGACGGCGTGAATTTCAGCGATGCGGTGACGCTCGGCCAGATGAACGCGGCGATTACTGCCGCGCTGCCAGGCGGGAGCAGCGCGGGTGCCAACGATGGACTGCTGCGTGGCGCGGCGCTGAGGGCCGGCGTCAATGTCGCGGCGCAACTCGACACCGCGGATATCATCGCTTACGACAGTTCGGCCCATGACCGTGTCACGCTTGGCGGTGCCGGCGCAGCGACGCGCGTCTCGCTGTCGAATCTGCAGGATGCCGAACTGAGCGCCACGAGCACCGACGCCGTCACCGGCGCACAGTTGTACGCGACGAACGAACAACTCGGTTTGCTTGGCCAGGCCGTGCAGAACTACCACGCAAACGGATCGACTGCGATTGCGTCGAGCACCGTCAGCGGACCGGCTGCCGCGAGCGGCTCGAACTCGATTGCGGCGGGCGGTGGGGCGAGCGCGAGCGGCAACGATTCGACTGCCCTGGGCGACCGCGCACAGGCGTCCGGCACCGCATCGGTGGCGCTCGGCTCGCAGGCGAATGCGGCGGCGAACAACTCGGTCGCGCTCGGCGCGAATGCAGTCGCGAACCGCGACAACACGGTATCGGTCGGCGCGGCAGGCGCCGAACGGCAGATCGTCAACGTCGCGGCGGGCGTGCAAGGTACCGACGCGGTGAACGTCAATCAACTGAACGCCGCGGTCGCGAACACGAACCAGCAGATTTCCGGTTTGCAAGGGCAGATCAACAACGTTGCGAAAGGTGCAAACGCGGGCACCGCGGCCGCGATGGCGGTCGCCGGTCTGCCGCAGCCGACGCAGGCCGGCAAGACGATGGTCGCCGTGGCCGGCGCGCGCTACGGCGGCCAGTCGGGCGCCGCATTCGGCGCGTCGTATGTGACGCAAAACAACAAGTTCGTCGTGAAGCTGTCCGGCAATACGAGCACCAACGGCAATGTCGGTGTGGTGGCGGGCGCCGGTTTTCAGTGGTGATCGTCGCGTCCCGTCCGGCTGGGTTCAACTAACCGGCTTAACTAACGCGAAGTCAAACGACTTACATTTTTCGCACATTCCCCCTTACGTCAGGCATCATGCAGCGGAATTCGTAGTCTGCTCGCATTCTGCTTCGACGTTTCTCCGCCGCTGATAACCGATTCAGGCCGCATGAGCGCGTTTCGACCGACGCGCCATACAAGGAGACGGCATGGTGAAGGCCCGAAGGGGGACCTGTTTTCCGGCGCCGTCTGCCGCGCGGACGGCGCTAGCCTCAAGCGCCATCGCGATCGCCGTCGCGTTCACCGCGACGCCGTCATACGCGCAATCGAGCGTGGTGTTGTACGGGATCGTCGACGAAAGCGTCCGCTATATGACGCACACGAACAAGGCCGGCGATTCGACCGTCGGCCTCGGCAACGGCGGCATGAGCGAGAGCCGCTGGGGGTTGCGCGGTACTGAAGACCTCGGCGGCGGCTGGTCGGCGTTCTTCCGGCTGGAAAACCGCTTCTATATCAATTCCGGCCAGAGCGACACGACGCTGCCGTTCATCAACGAAGCGCAGGTCGGCGTGCAATCGTCTTCGTATGGACGGCTCATCTTCGGGCGGCAGCCGAATGTGCTGATCGAAGGCATCACGATCGGCGGCTACGGTAGCAACCCATGGATCCCGTACAACTTCAGTTTCCAGCCGGAAGTCACGATGTCGGGCGGCATCTGGACCAGCAACCAGGTGCAGTATCAGGCGCGCGTGGATGGCCTGATGTTCGCCGCCGCCTATGCGTTCGGCGGCGTCGCGGGGCACACGTCGTATGGCTCGCAGTTCGGCGCGGCCGCGGCGTACACGCCGAAGGGCGGCCCGCTCAATCTCGGGGGCGCTTATGAGGAGACGCGCGATTCGGTGAACGGCAGCACCGCGAAAGCGTGGACTTTCGGCGGCGCGTACCTATGGGACGGCACGCGGTTTGCGCTCGGTTATATCGTCAATCGCAACGATCCGGGCTTTTCGAACTTCGCTAACGGTCCGTTTACGGCGCCGGTGCTCGCCGCGCTCAAATACACCGATTTTTCGCGGCGCCGGATGATATTCGGCGGCGTCACGCAGGCGCTCGGCAATGCATGGCATCTCGCGGTCAATGTATGGCGTACGCTGCAGGACGGCAAGACTTCCGCACAGGACGGTTCGGCGTGGCAGTACCAGTTCGTCGCCGACTACAACCTTTCGAAGCGCACGGACGTCTACGTCGAAGCCGATTACGCGCTGTACCGCGGCGATCTGATCGGCGCGCAGCTGCAGGGCGTCAACGGTGTCGGGCTCGCGCAGAAGGGCACGCAGGTCGGGCTGATGGCAGGCCTTCGGCATCTTTTCTGACGCGTAAGCGAACGGTCCCTTCCTCAGCGAAGGCCCGGCTTTTTAGGTACATTTACGTCCTCGACACCCCGCAATCAGGAGCTCACGATGCGCCTTCTCCACACTATGCTTCGCGTCGGCAATCTCGATCGCTCGATCAAGTTCTACACCGAACTGCTCGGCATGAAAGTGCTGCGCCGCCAGGATTATCCGGACGGCAAATTCACGCTCGCTTTCGTCGGCTATACGGACGAGCGTGAGGGCACGGTCATCGAATTGACGCACAACTGGGACACCGAGTCGTACGACCTCGGCAGCGGCTTCGGCCATCTCGCGATCGAAGTCGAAGACGCGTACGCCGCATGCGAAAAAATCAAGGCGCAGGGCGGCACGGTGGTGCGCGAAGCCGGCCCGATGAAGCACGGCACGACGGTGATCGCATTCATCACCGACCCGGACGGCTACAAGATCGAGTTCATCCAGAAGAAGTCGTAACCGGCCGGCGCAACCGGCTGGCGAATGAGCCGCGCCGTCACCCGCGCAATCACCCGCACTCAGAGCGCCGGCAGCAACTCGGGCGGATGATGCTTGAGCGTCTGCCGCGCTTCGCGGAACTCGGGGAAAATCGATTCGACCGTTTGCCAGAAGCGCGGGCTGTGGTTCATTTCGCGCAAGTGCGCAAGTTCGTGCGCAACGACATAGTCGATGATCGACACCGGGAAGTGAATGAGCCGCCAGTTCAGGCGAATCTTGCCGTCGCTCGAGCAACTGCCCCAGCGCGTCGCCGCGGATGACAGCGCATACGCGCGGTAATTCACACCAAGCTTTTCCGCGTAGACATCGAGGCGTTCGCCGAACAGGCGCTTCGCCTCGCTTTGCAGCCAGCCCTGCACGCGATCCTTGATCTGTTGCGGGTCGGCCTGCATCGGCAGCGGCAGGGCGAGCGTGGCCGCTTTCTCATCGAGTAGCAGCGTGCCGTTCGGCGCGCCGAGCGTCACGCGCACCGGGTGGCCGAGATACGGCACCTGCGCGCCATCTTTCCAGTCGACGCGCGGCAACGCACGCTGCTCGACACGCGTCTGCCATTCGGTGAGCTTGTTAAATATCCAGCGCTGTTTTTCCGCGATCGCGGTTTCGATGTCGGTCAGCGTGACCCAGCGCGGCGCGGTGATCGTGAGCCCCGTGGTGTCGATCGCGAAGCCGATCGAGCGGCGCGACGAACGTTTCAGATGGTAGTAGAGCGAACGCGCGCCGAGCGTAACGTGGCGCAGCTTCGTGCCGTCGGGCGCAAGCGGCACCGCCGGTTTTTGCGGCGACGGCGATTCGGACAGGCCGGGCTCTTCGAAGAGCGGCAGATCGAGTTGCCGGCTATCGAGCGCCGCGGCGGGTTGCGGCTTGGAAGACTTCTGCATCGGACTCGCTTCACGCTAATACGCCGTCTCGATGACGAATATGACGAAGAGACGGCGTGCGCGCGTCAGATTTGCGCGGCGGCAGGCGCGTTGTGCCCGGCGCCATATGCGGCTGGATCGATGCGTCGCATCTCGGCTTCGATCCATGTTTCGACGCGCATGTTCACTTCATCGGGCGTGAGCCCGCGCGTGTCGATCGGCTTGCCGATCGACACCGTGACTATACCCGGATATTTGATAAACGAGTTGCGCGGCCACACACGCCCCGCGTTATGGGCGATCGGCACGACAGGCGCGCCGGTTGCAATCGCGAAGCGCGCGCCACCCGTTTTGTACTTGCCTTGCTTGCCGGTCGGCGTGCGCGTGCCTTCGGGAAACATGATGACCCATGCGCCTTCTTCCATGCGCCGCTTGCCTTGCCTCGTCACCGATGCGAAAGCGTTTTTGCCTTCCTTGCGGTCGATATGGACCATCTTCAGCATGCCGAGCGCCCAGCCGAAAAACGGCACGTACAGCAGTTCGCGCTTGAACACGTAGCAGAGCGGCCGCGGCATGAGTGCGGGGAAGGCGAGCGTTTCCCATGCGGACTGATGCTTCGACAGCAGCACGGCCGGCCCGTCGGGCAGATTCTCGAACCCCTGCACCTGATGACGGATGCCATTTACGCCGCGCAGCACCACGAATACGGATTTGCACCAGCCGACCGCCATCCAGTAGCGCCGGTCCGCATGCATGAACGGAAACGCGATAAAGCAGGCCGTCGCATACGGAATCGTGAAGACGATGAAAAAGATAAAGAGCAGCAGGGAGCGTATAAAGCGCATCGGTCGGTTCAACGGGTATCGGTGATGCTCACGACGCGCATCAATCCTGTTCTTCGGCGAGGAAATCCAAAGCAAAGGCGCGCAGGTCGTCGTGAATGCGCGTGCCTTCGGGCAGGCCGCCGGCGGCCAGCGTCTTTTGCCCTTTGCCGGTCAGCACCAGGTGCGGCGTAAAGCCGAGCGCCGCGCCCGCCTGCAGATCGCGCAGCGAATCGCCGACCGCGGGCGTGCCTTTCGGATCGATGTCGTACCGCTCGGCGATCATCTTCAGCATGCCGGGCTTCGGCTTGCGGCATTCGCACTGGTCTTCGGCCGTATGCGGGCAGAAGAAGATCGTGTCGATGCGCGCGCCGACCGTGGCCGCCATCCGATGCATCTTTTCATGCATCGCGTTCAACGCTGCCATGTCGAACAGGCCGCGTCCGATGCCCGACTGGTTCGTTGCGATCGCGACGCGATAGCCGGCCTGATTGAGCCGCGCGATCGCATCGAGACTGCCGGGCAACGCGACCCATTCGTCCGGCGACTTGATGAACGCCTCCGAGTCGACATTGATCACGCCGTCCCGGTCGAGCACCACGATTTTCTTTTGGCTGGCCATGGTGGGGCGCTCAGGCGGCGAGCCGCGAAATATCGGCGACGCAGTTCATCTGCTGGTGCAGTGCACCGAGCAGGGCTAGCCGGTTCGCGCGCAACGCCGGGTCTTCGGCGTTGACCATCACGTCGTTGAAGAACGTGTCGACCGGTTCGCGCAGCGCCGCGAGCGCGGACAGCGCGCCTGTGTACTGACGCTCCGCGAGCTGCGACTGCACGCGCGGCGCAACCTGTTCGAGCTGCGCATGCAGTGCCTTCTCCGCGCTTTCGACAAGCAATGCCGCCTGCACGGTGGCCTGCGCGCCGTCGGCTGCCGCGCCTTCGGACTTCTTCAGGATGTTCGAAATCCGCTTGTTTGCCGCGGCAAGCGATGCCGCCTCAGCCAGCGCCGCGAATTCGCGCACGGCGTCGAGGCGCGCGACGATATCGTCGAGGCGCGTCGGATTCAGCGCGAGCACGGCGTCGATTTCGCCCGCACCATAACCGCGCTCGCGCAGCAGACCGCGCAGGCGGTCCATAAAGAATTCGTAGAGCGCGGACGTCGAATCGGCGACAGCCGGCAGCGCGGCAAACTGCCGGTGCGCGGCGCGCAGCAATTGAACGAGATCGACCGGCAACTGCTTCTCGACCAGAATGCGCAGCACGCCGAGTGCATGGCGGCGCAGCGCGAACGGGTCTTTTTCGCCGGTCGGCTGCAGGCCGATGCCCCAGATGCCGACGAGCGTTTCGAGCTTGTCCGCGAGCGCGACGGTCGTGCCCGTTGCGGTGGCGGGTAGCGCATCGCCGGAGAAACGCGGCTGATAGTGCTCCGAGCATGCGAGCGCGACTTCGTCGGCTTCGCCGTCATGCCGCGCGTAGTACGTCCCCATCGTGCCTTGCAGCTCGGGGAACTCGCCGACCATATCGGTGATCAAGTCCGCCTTCGCGAGGCGCGCGGCGCGTTTCGCGAGCGCGACGTCGGCGCCCGTCAGCGCCGCGATTTCGCCGGCGAGCGCTTCGATGCGCTCGACGCGCTGCAGCGTCGAGCCGAGCTTGTTGTGATACACGACGTTCGCCAGCAGCGGCACGCGGTCCGCGAGCGGCTTCTTCTTGTCCTGCTCGAAGAAGAACTTCGCGTCGGCCAGACGCGGGCGCACGACACGTTCATTACCCTCGACGATATCGACGGGCGTATCGGTCTCGATGTTCGAGACGATCAGAAAGCGCGAGCGCAGCTTGCCGTTCGCATCGGTCAGCGCGAAATATTTCTGGTTCGTCTGCATCGTGAGGATCAGGCATTCCTGCGGCACCTGCAGGAACTCGTCCTCGAAACGGCATGCGTAGACAACCGGCCATTCGACGAGCGACGTCACTTCGTCGAGCAGCGCTTCAGGCATCACGACCTGATCGCCGTTCGCATGCGCGAGCAGGTGCGAGCGGATCACGTTCTTGCGGTCGGAGAAGTTCGCGACCACGTGGCCGCGATGACGCAACGTTTCCGCATACGCATGCGCATGCTGGATCTGCACGAAGCCTTCCGAGAGAAAGCGATGGCCCAGCGTCGTGTCGTCCGCGTCGATACCGAATGCGCTGACGGGCACGATCCGGTTGTCGTGCAGAACAGTCAGACGATGCACGGGGCGCACGAATTGCACGTTGGTGCCGTCCGGGCGCTGATAGGTCATGACCTTCGGAATAGGCAGCTTGGCGAGTGTTTCGTCGAGCGCGGCCTGCAGGCCCTCGGCGAGCGTCGCGCCAGGCGCCGCATAGCGCAGGAAGAATGCTTCAGCCTTGCCGTCCGATGCGCGTTCGAGATCGCTCACCGAAAAATCGGCAAAGCCGAGCGCGGCGAGCTTCTTCGCGAGCGGCGCGGTGGGCTGGCCGTTCGCATCGAGCGCAACCGATACCGGCAGCACCTTTTCGCGCACGTGCTTTTCCGGCGCGACCGCGCGCACGTTGTTGACGGTGACCGCGAGGCGCCGCGGCGTGGCATAGCGTTCGAACGACAGCTCGCCTTCGATCAGATCGCGCGCCGCGAGGCGCTGCGCAATGCCTTCGGCGAACGCGTCGCCGAGACGCGCAAGCGCTTTCGGCGGCAGCTCTTCGGTCAACAGTTCGACGAGCAGGGTGGCGTGTTGGGAATGCATGATGTGTTCTTGTCTCGTCAGTCTTTGTCGAACTTCGGCTCGAGCTTCAGCGACGGCGCCCAGGCCGGCTTCGCGGCTTCCTGTTC
Organism: Paraburkholderia edwinii; assembly: GCF_019428685.1. NCBI lineage: Bacteria > Pseudomonadati > Pseudomonadota > Betaproteobacteria > Burkholderiales > Burkholderiaceae > Paraburkholderia > Paraburkholderia edwinii. Next base: position 4,649,012 of record NZ_CP080095.1, on the reverse strand, counting down.
GTCGGTTTCGAGGCCGGGCACCGCGTGCACCGGGTTGCCGAGCATCGGGAAACCGAGCTTTTCGCGCGACTCGTAATAAGCCTGCGCGACAAAGCTCGACAGATTGCGGATGCGGCCGATATACGCCGCGCGTTCGGTGACCGAGATCGCGCCGCGCGCATCGAGCAGGTTGAACGTGTGGCCGGCCTTGAGCACGAGCTCGTACGCGGGCAGCGGCAGATGCGCGTCGATCATGCGCTTCGCTTCCGCTTCGTAGCTATTGAAGAACGTGAACAGCAGTTCGACGTTGGCCTGCTCGAAGTTGTACGTCGACTGTTCGACTTCGTTCTGGTGGTACACGTCGCCATAGGTGAGGCGCCGCATTTCAGGGCCATTCGGGCCTTGTTCTTCCCACTCGGTCCAGACGAGGTCGTAGACGTTCTCGACCTTTTGCAGATACATCGCGAGGCGCTCGAGCCCGTACGTGATTTCGCCGAGCACCGGTTTGCAGTCGAGTTTGCCGACCTGCTGGAAGTAGGTGAACTGCGTGACTTCCATGCCGTTCAACCAGACTTCCCAGCCGAGACCCCATGCGCCGAGCGTCGGATTTTCCCAGTCGTCTTCGACGAAGCGCACGTCGTTCTGCTTCAGATCGAAGCCGAGCGCTTCGAGCGAGCCAAGGTACAGGTCGAGGATGTCTTCGGGGGCCGGCTTCAGCACCACCTGGTACTGGTAGTAATGCTGCAGGCGGTTCGGGTTCTCGCCGTAGCGGCCGTCCTTCGGACGGCGCGAGGGCTGCACGTAAGCCGCGCGCCACGGCTCGGGGCCGATCGCACGAAGGAACGTATGGACGTGCGAGGTGCCGGCGCCGACTTCCATGTCGATCGGCTGGAGCAGCGCGCAACCCTGCTTGTCCCAGTAGGACTGCAGCGTCAGGATGATTTGCTGAAACGTGAGCATGAAGTGCCTTTCCGGCGGGAAGTGCGGCGCGCATTCGAACCGCCGCGGGACCGACCGCTGCATGCTCCGGTCCGGCGGCGGGCCGTCGCGCGGCCCAGTGCTAAAACCCTGAATTTTACCGGATTGGCGTTACGTTGAGACTTTGCGTGCCGCTCAGCCTCGTTCAGTCGATGGGGCGATTGCGGTTTGCGTCGTTGGGCGCGGCCTCGTCTGCACTTTTATCGGCGTTTTTTGCCGGCGTCCTTACCGGCGTTTTTGCGGCGGCGGTCCACCCGCGACGGGCCGAACGCGAACCCGAATGCAAGCAGAAACAGCGACGCCGCGAGCACCGTGTTGTTGCCGCTCGTGATGTACGGCGTGTCGCCGGCCATGCCCTGGATCGTCACATCGAGCGAGCCTACGGTGAAAGTCGGCAGGCGCCCGATGACCTTGCCGTGTTCGTCGATGGCGGCGGTCACGCCGGTGTTGGTCGCGGCCAGCATCGGCCGGCCCGTTTCGAGCGAACGCATGCGCGCCATCTGCAGATGCTGGTCGAGCGCGATCGTATCGCCGAACCACGCGAGGTTCGTCACGTTGATCAGGATGCCGGCCGGCGTCGGGTTCTCGCGGATCGTGCGTGCGATCTCTTCGCCGAAAATATCCTCGTAGCAGATATCGACCGATACCGCCTGGTTATGCACGAAGAACGGCTTTTGCACCGCGGCGCCGCGCGCGAAGTCGCCGAGCGGAATGTTCATCAGGTTGACGAACCAGTGGAAGCCGAACGGCACAAATTCGCCGAACGGCACGAGATGATGCTTGGCGTAGTGGTACACGCTTTTATCGTTCGGCGTGATGCCGTAAAAGCTGTTCGTATAGTCGACCACCTGGCCGTCCGGCGTGATCGTGCCGCCGATCGCGCCGAACAGGATCGACGAGCCGGTCGAATCGGCGAAGCCGCGTATCGTTTCGGCGAATGCGACGGGGATGTCCTGCGCCAGCACCGGAATCGCGGTTTCGGGCGTGACGATCAGGTCGGCCGGCTTCGCGATGATCATCTTCTGATATTCAGCGATTTCCTCGATCACGCTCGCTTCTTCGAACTTCATGTCTTGCTTCACGTTGCCTTGCAGGAGGCGCACGGTTAACGTGGCGTTCGCGGCATGCGTCCATGACGCGAGCGGCAGCAGCAAGCCGGCCGCGATCAGCGCGATGGCGATGGCCGCGGGCGCGACGATGCGTGCGCGGCTTATGCGTGCGCGCAGCAACGCCTGCGCAATCAATGCGGCCGTCAACGCCAGCACCCAGGCGACGCCATACACGCCCGCCAGCGCCGCAAAGCCTGCGAACGGCCCGTCGACTTGCGGATAACCGCTCGCGAGCCACGGGAAGCCGGTGAAGACCGTGCCGCGCAGCCACTCGCCGAGCGCCCACGCGCTCGCGAACGCGAAGGCGCCATGCCAGGTCGGCGAGAACGGCGTGTCGTCGGCTTTGCCGTTGCGGGCGTGTCCCGCGCAGAACGACCACAAGGCTGCCGAAAACGCCGGGTATAGCGCGAGATACATCGAGAACAGCACGACCGCGCCGCCCGCCAGCGGTGCGGCCATGCCACCGTAGACGTGCATGCTCACGTATAGCCACCAGATGCCCGACACGAAGTTGCCGAAGCCGAACGCGAAGCCGGTCAGTGCGGCGCTCTTCCAGCCGGTCGCGCGCGTGAGCCACGCATAGAAGAAAACGAAGATCGCGAGTTCGAGCCAGCCGCCATGCGGCGTCGGCGCAAACGACAGCGTATTGAGGGCGCCCGCGGCAAGCGCCGCGAGGTAGTGCCAGCGCGGCAACGTGCGGCGGGCGGCTGTCGCGTCGTTGGGCGTCACGCCACGGGGCAGACGGGAGGGGATCGGGTCGGCCATGTTGCGTTCCGGTGCGTTCGTTATGGTGGTGTTGCAGGTGCGTTGCTTACGGTAGCGTGCTGCCGCGGCTTATCGTTGACATGCCGCGACTTGTTTCTCTTGCGGCGACGGCCGCAGCCGCGGCGTGCGGACTAAGTCAGCCCCTCGCGAGCCCGGGACGAGCCCCGTATGAGCCCTGGACGAGCCGCGCGCGTTCGCCTGCAGCCGTGTTGCGTTCTCGCTGCCGGATCCGGAAAGCGCGATCAGGTTCCGACGTGCTGTGCGTCGCGCTCGCGCTGACCCGCGAGCGGGTCCTTGCGCACGAGCAGCATATGAATTTGCCGCGCGTCGGCGCGCAGCACTTCGAAAATCAGATCACCGAGGCGCACCTTTTCGCCGCGATGCGGCACGCGCCCGAAGTGATGCGTGACGAGTCCGCCGATCGTGTCGTTTTCTTCGTCCGACAGGTGCGTGCCGAATTCTTCGTTGAACTGCTCGATTTCGGTCAGCGCGCGCACGCGATAACGCCCGTCCGGCGACGCGATGATATTGCCGCTTTCTTCGTCGAAGTCGTATTCATCCTCGATATCGCCGACGATCTGCTCGAGCACATCCTCGATCGTGATCAGCCCCGCGACGCCGCCGTATTCGTCGACGACGATCGCGATGTGATTGCGGTTCACGCGAAAGTCATGCAGCAGCACGTTGAGGCGCTTCGATTCCGGAATGAACACCGCGGGCCGCAGCATGCCGCGCACGTCGAATTCTTCTTCCGCGTAGTAGCGCAGCAGGTCTTTCGCGAGCAGCACGCCGATCACGTTGTCGCGATTGCCTTCGTAGACCGGGTAGCGCGAGTGCGCCTTTTCGAGCATGAACGGGATGAAGTCGGCGGGCGTGTCGGCGATGTTGATCGCGTCCATCTGTGCGCGGGGCACCATGATGTCGCGCGCGCTCAGTTCCGACACCTGGAACACGCCTTCGATCATCGAGAGCGAATCGGCGTCGATCAGGTTACGTTCGTGCGCGTCCTGCAGGATTTCGAGGAGTTCGCCGCGGGAATCGGGCTCTGGCGAGATGAAGTCGGTCAGTCGCTCGAGCAGTGAGCGCTTTTCGGTGGGTTTGTCGCTGGCAGATCGTCGACTGGGATACGTGTCGTTCATGGTGGTGCGCCCGGCTCGTGCCCGGCGCGCTGTTGCAGAGTGTTAAGGATACACCACACGCATGGCGCGTCCGTGTCCCGCCGGGCATGGCCTTGTTGCAGGCCCGGGGCTGGCCGGCGCGCGGCCTGCGGCTTAGCCGGCGCGGCGGTCTATCAGTCGGCCTGTGAATCGGCCTATGAATCGGCCTGTGACCCGACCCATGAATCGGCCTATGAATCGGCCAGACCGAGCCCGGTTTTGCCGCGGCAGGCCTGCCGATCGGCTTTGACTGGACATCTGGAGGCTTCTGCACGGGCGTTCGCCACGGCGCCGGCGGTCGTGCTAGCGGGCGGTACGTGTTTTTATCCTAACGGATAAACCTGCGGCGTGAGGTGAAGAAATTTAATCTGTGGACGCGGCCGGCGCAGTGCAAGCCTCCGGCCGATGCCGTTTTTGCGCGCCAAGGCGCGTTACTTCGGGGTCGGTTCGCGGGGCCCGCTCGCCGGAATGGTCGGCTCCGCGGTTTGCTGCGCTTGCTGCGTTTGGCGCGCTTGCCGCGTTTGTCGATCACAACGCGCGAGTAGCGCCTCGAGCGCGCGGTCAGGCATGCCGCTTTTGCGCAGGGCGTCGACGGTGCGGTTCACGTAATCGAGCGTCGTGCCGTAACGGCCGGTCGCGCAGTTGAACACGATGCGCACGACTTCGTCGGAAAGCTTGCCGGTATAGCTCGGCACGTCGCGGCGCATCACGAACGCGAGCGCGTCGACGCGCCGCCCGTCGGCGAGCACGCACGGCAGCCATGCGGGACGGTACGAGCCCATCGCCATTTCGCGGCGCCACAACGCTTCGAGATGCGGTATCGAGCCCTCGGCCGCGAGGCGAAACGCGATGCCGCTGCACGAGCCGCCGCGGTCGAGCGCGAGCACGAGACCCGGCTGCTCGGGTGTGCCGCGATTCACGCGCGACCACAGGTATAACCCGCGGTGATAGCCGTGCACGCGCGAGCGGACGGCTTCGGCGGTCGGCAAACCGGGGTTCCAGATCAGCGAGCCATAACCGAACAGCCACAGGTCGCTCATGCGATCCCAGCGCGCGAGCGTTTTATCCATCGACGCACGCAATTCTTCATCCGAGAGCAGCCGCGATTCGCCGAGCGCCGGCGGATAGCCGCGGCCGTCAGGCTCAGTGGGCGGTGCGGGATCGGGATGGCGGGCAGTCACGGTGCGTTCCAGATAAGCGGCGCCTGAGGGCCGCGATCAGACGTGATATCAAGCGTGAGTTGCCACAGGGCGCCGACGATGACATCACGACGGTGAAACGCGGCATCAGGAGAGGTATTAAGCGAGGTATCAAGCGCGGTTTGACTCGCCGTTGCCGCTGCGGGTTCAGCGAGTTCAGCGGTAAGGGTCCGGGAAACCGAGCCCTGCCAGCACGTCTTTCTCGATCGCTTCCATCTCCTGTGCATCGGCATCGTTCTCGTGATCGTAGCCCTGAGCGTGCAGGGTACCGTGAACGAGCAGGTGCGCATAGTGCGCGACAAGCGGCTTATGCTGTTCAGCCGCTTCCTTTTCGACGACCGGACAGCACAGGATCAGATCGCCGCTGACCGGATCGTCTTCCGATTCCGCGTACGCAAAGGTCAGCACATTGGTCGCGTAATCCTTGCCGCGATAGGTGCGGTTCAGTGTGCGGCCTTCTTCCGCGTCGACGAAACGCACGGCCAGTTCCGCGTCGGCGAAAAGTGCGGCCTTGATCCAGCTTGCGACGGTTGCGCGCGGCAGCAGCGACTTGTGTTCGGGCCACGCTTTTGCCGCGGGAAACTGCAGGTTCAACGAAAGTTTCGGTGCGCGGGTCATTGGGCTTTGGCGCCCGCCTGAACCTGTGCCGGGGCGGCCGCCCTGTCTTCCTTCTTCGAATGCGCGTCGTACGCTTCGACGATCCGCGCGACGAGCGGGTGACGCACGACGTCGGCGCTTGTAAAGCGCGTCAGCGCGATACCACGCACATTCGACAGCACCTGTTCCGCTTCGATCAGCCCGCTTTTCTGGCCGCGCGGCAAGTCGATCTGCGTCGTGTCACCGGTTACCACGGCCTTCGAGCCGAAGCCAATCCGCGTGAGGAACATCTTCATCTGTTCGGGCGTCGTGTTCTGCGCTTCGTCCAGGATGATGAACGCATGATTCAGCGTGCGGCCGCGCATATAGGCGAGCGGCGCGATCTCGATCATCTGGCGCTCGAACATCTTCGCGGTCTTGTCGAAACCGAGCAGGTCGTACAACGCGTCGTAGAGCGGCCGCAGATACGGATCGACTTTCTGCGCGAGGTCGCCCGGCAGGAAGCCGAGCCGCTCGCCGGCTTCGACCGCGGGGCGCGTCAGCACGATGCGCTTCACCTGATCGCGCTCGAGCGCGTCGACCGCGCACGCAACGGCGAGATAGGTCTTGCCGGTGCCCGCGGGCCCGACGCCGAACGTGACGTCGTGCGCAACGATCTGCTTCAGATATTCGCGCTGTGCGGGCGTGCGGCCGCGCAGATCGGCGCGGCGCGTATAGAGCTTCGGACCGAGTTCTTCCTCGTCGTCGGTGGCGACGCTCGCCGGTTCGTCGAACGGATGATCGGGGTCGCCGCGAAATCTCGGGTCCACTTCGTCGTCGCCGTTCGGCCGGCCGTTGTTGCCCGCGTGGTTTCCGCCGTGGTTGCCCGGATGACGCGATTCGACGAGCGCGAGCTGGATGTCGTCGACCGATAGCGGGTCGCGCGCGTTGTTGTAGAAATTTTCGAGCGCATTGAGCGCGACTTTCGCGCCGCGCCCGCGAATGCTGATGCGGTGGCCGCGGCGTTGCAGCGTGACGTCGAGCGCCTGTTCGATCTGCCGCAGGTTTTCGTCGAGCGGGCCGCAGAGGTTGGCAAGCCGCGCATTGTCATCGCGCGGTGCAGTGAATTCCAGTTGTTGCTGAGTGGTCTTCAAGGCGATGGTTCGATCCTGTCGGTGCGCGACGCGGCTTAGGTGCCCGGCGTCGCTCAATGAGTGGTCTCGGGCGAGTTCTCGTGCGCGAGCACGAGTTCGCCCCTTAACGAATGTGGGTACGCGCGGACGATTTTCACGTCGATCATTTGTCCGATCAGTCGCGCATGCGATTCGAGCGGCGCCGGGAAATTGACGACGCGGTTGTTTTCGGTGCGGCCCGCGAGTTCGGTGGTCGGGTCCTTGCGCGCCGGCCGTTCGACCAGAATGCGCTCGACCTTGCCGACCATCGCTTCGCTGATGCGCGCCACGTTCTCCTCGATAGTGGCCTGCAAATGTTGCAGCCGTTGCAGCTTGACTTCGCGCGGAGTGTCGTCGTGCAGATTCGCCGCGGGCGTGCCCGGACGCGGGCTATAGATAAACGAGAAGCTCGTGTCGTAGCTCATGTCGTGAACGAGCGACATCGTCTTCGCGAAGTCGTCTTCGGTCTCGCCGGGAAAGCCGACGATGATGTCGGTCGACAGCGACAGATCGGGACGGATCGCGCGCAGCTTGCGGATCACCGACTTGTACTCGAGCACCGTGTAGCCGCGCTTCATCGCCATCAGGATGCGGTCGGAGCCGTGCTGAACCGGCAGATGCAGGTGGCTCACGAGCTTCGGCACCTTCGCGTAAGTGTCGATGAGGCGCTGCGTGAATTCCTTCGGATGCGACGTCGTATAGCGGATGCGCTCGATGCCGGGGATGTCGGCGACGTATTCGATCAGCGTCGCGAAGTCCGCGATATCGGACGAACCGACGGTCAGCGCGCCACGGTAGGCGTTGACGTTCTGGCCGAGCAGCGTGACTTCGCGTACGCCCTGGTCGGCGAGGCCGGCTACTTCTGTGAGCACGTCGTCGAGCGGGCGCGACACTTCCTCGCCGCGCGTGTACGGCACGACGCAGTAGCTGCAGTACTTGCTGCAGCCTTCCATGATCGACACAAACGCGCTCGGCCCATCGACGCTCGCCGGTGGCAGATGGTCGAACTTTTCGATCTCGGGAAACGAGATGTCGACCTGCGGACGGCCGCTCGCGCGGCGCGCGTCGATCATCTGCGGCAGACGGTGCAGGGTTTGCGGGCCGAATACGAGGTCCACATACGGCGCGCGCGACACGATCGACGCGCCTTCCTGGCTCGCGACGCAGCCGCCGACGCCGATCAGCAGGTTCGGGTTCGCTTCTTTCAGTTCGCGCACGCGGCCGAGATCGGAGAAGACTTTTTCCTGCGCTTTTTCGCGCACCGAGCACGTGTTGAACAGAATGACGTCCGCGTCTTCCGGCGTGTCGGTTTTCACGAGGCCTTCAGCGGCGCCGAGCACGTCGACCATCTTGTCGGAGTCGTACTCGTTCATCTGGCAGCCGAAGGTCTTTACATAAACTTTCTTGGTCATCTGGGGTTCGCCGTTCGCAGTGGTTGACCTGGGGGCGCGGTTCAGTTTTCGGATTGAAGTGGGGTGCAAACGCGCGGTTGGTATTGCTCGAGCGTGGTTCAAGCGTCACAAGTGCAGTTCGAGCGCAATTCGGTACGCAATGGGTACCGACGGGGGCGTGTTTGCAGCGTAGTCCGATATTATAGCCGTTCACCGAGCGCCTTTTCCGGCGCTGGTTTGGGCGGCGGCATCCGCGGAATCGGGCGGCTCCGGCGTATCCGTATAGCCGCAGCGCGCCTCGAGTTCGGCCAGCGTGCGCGTAAAGCGCTCGGCCAGAAAATCGAGCAGTACGCGCACGCGCGGCGCCATAAAGCGGTTGCGGTGATAGAGCGCGTGCAGCGGCGCGTCTGGATAGCGCCAGCCGGGAAGCAGCACGCGCAGGCCGTCCGAGCGCAGGTCCGCCTCCACATCCCACATCGATTTCACGACGATCCCGTAACCGCGCAGCGCCCACTCGCGGGCGACCGCGCCATCGTTCGTTTCGCGTGCGGCATCGAGCGGCACCGTATAGACCTCGACTTCGTCGCCGCGCGTAAAACGCCATTCGTTGACGGGACCCGACGCCGTCGAAAGCACGATGCAATGAAAGCGCGCGAGGTCGCGCGGATGCTCGGGCTGCCCGTAGCGCTCAACGTAGTCGGGCGACGCGCACACGACGCGCGGATTCGGCGCCAGCCGCCGCGCCACGAGCGAACTGTCGGGCGGCACGCCGAAGCGGATCGCGAGGTCGATGTCTTCCTGCACGAGGTTCGACAGAGAATCGGACAATGCGAGGCCGAACGTCACATCCGGGTATAGCGCATTGAATTCGTCGAGCCAGTGCATCAGCAGGTTGCGTCCGAAGTCCGACGTCGTCGAAATGCGCACCTTGCCGCGCACGACGTTCTGGCCGGCCTGAAGCGCCATTTGCGCGTCGTCGAGCGCGCCGAGCGCCTGACGGCAGCCTTGCAGAAAAAGCCTGCCCTCTTCGGTGAGCCGCAGCTGCCGCGTCGTGCGTTCGAAAAGCCGCGCCTTCAGGCCGCTTTCGAGCTTCGCGAGACGCGCGCTGGCGGCGGCGGGCGTCAGGCCCAGCTTGCGTCCCGCGGCGGAAAGGCTGCCCAGTTGCGCGGCCTCGACGAAGAGCCGGATGTCGCCGAGATTGTTGATTTCTTCCATGATGTGCAGAGAAATCGATATTCAAAAAGTTTTTGAGAATCCTTCAAATGTTAGGTCAATTCTCAAACCGGTGCTTTGCGGTCACAATGCGTCGCATCGGTGAAAACCCTGGAGAGCTGCCATGCATCTCGACCATGCAACGATCGTGACGCCCGACCTCGATGCCGTGCGCCGCTTCTTTGTCGACATCGTTGGCCTGAGCGACGGCGCAAGGCCGCCGTTCCGCTTCGACGGCGCGTGGCTGTACGCGGACGGGCGAGCCGTGATTCATCTGGTCGACTCGACCTCGCCTGCGGGCTCGCCCAACGATGCCGTGCATGGCCGTGTATCGCCGCGCATCGATCACGTCGCGTTTCGCGTCGACAGCCATGACGCGTGGCACGCGCTGATCGCGCGCATGGATGCCGCGGGCGTCGCCTACCAGCGCGCCGAAGTGCCGCTTACGCAGCAAGTGCAGTTGTTCGTGGCGCTGGCAACCGACGTCGTCATCGAATTCGTCACGGCTGCGCAAAACGCGTCCTCGTGAGTGAAGCGATGCGTCGTCGTACGTAGTTCGGTGCGCGGCTTGTCCACGCTTCGTCCGTACTTACGCGCGCCTGGCCTGATCTGAGTTATCCCTGGAGCATGTTGAAATGCCTATTCCGCTGTTAGCGCTGGCGATCAGCGCGTTTGCCATTGGTACAACCGAATTCGTGATCATGGGGCTCCTGCCCGAGGTCGCGAACGATCTCGCCGTTTCACTGCCGTCGGCCGGTCTGCTCGTGAGCGGCTATGCGCTCGGCGTCGCGGTCGGTGCGCCGCTGCTCGCCGTCGTCACGAGCCGCATGCCGCGCAAGATCGCGCTGCAATTGCTGATGGGCGTGTTTATCGTCGGCAACGTGCTGTGCGCGATTGCACCCAGCTACGGTGTGCTGATGGTCGCGCGCGTCGTGACGTCGTTTGCGCACGGGTCGTTCTTCGGCATCGGCGCGGTCGTGGCCGCGTCGCTCGTGCCGCAGGAAAAGCGCGCCAGCGCGATCGCGCTGATGTTCACGGGCCTCACGCTCGCGAATGTGCTCGGCGTGCCGTTCGGCACGTTCATTGGCCAGCAGTTCGGCTGGCGTGTCGCGTTCTGGATTGTCAGTGGCCTCGGCGTGCTGTCGCTTGCGGGCGTCACCGCGCTCGTGCCGAACCGGCATGACAGCGGACCCGCAAACCTCGGTCATGAGGTGCGCGTGCTGAAGGAGCCGCAAGTGTGGCTCGCGCTTGCGATGACGGTGCTCGGCTTTGGCGGCGTGTTCGTCGTGTTCACGTATATCGCGCCGATTCTCGAACAGGTCAGCGGCTTCACGCCGCATGGCGTGACGCTGATTCTCGTGCTGTTCGGCGTTGGGCTCACGGTCGGCAACATGATCGGCGGCAAGCTGGCCGACCGCTCGCTGATGCCGTCGCTGATGGGCATTCTCGCGGTGCTCGCGGTCGTGATGGCGGTGTTTGCGCACACGAGTCATGCGCAGATCACCGCAGCGGTAACCGTGTTCGTGTGGGGCATCGCGGCGTTCGCGACGGTGCCGCCGTTGCAGATGCGCGTGGTCGAGAAAGCGGCGGCTGCGCCGAATCTCGCTTCGACGCTCAATATCGGCGCATTCAATGTCGGCAATGCGGCCGGCGCGTGGCTCGGCGGACTCACGATCGGGCATGGTTATGGACTCGATGTGCTGCCGTGGGTCGCGGCGGCCGTTGCGATTGCGGCGCTCGTGCTGACATGGGTGGCGGCGCGCATGGATGTGCCCGCAACGGTTGTGCAGCGCGTGCGGGTTTGAGTGATGGAATGGGGCGCTGGCAGTTGACGCTCAAGCACGACGACGGGGCGTGTCGCCGCCACGTTGATCGCCACGCATTCCATGCCGCTTTCTTTGTGAGCAAGCATCTGACGGCGAAGCTGATATCGGTGTGACGATATCTTGGTTAGGCTTGATGCTTGCCGATGCTAGGCTTGTCTCCGATCATGCTTGCGCCGCGCGAACGCGGCGCGCAAGGAGGAGGTACGTCATGCATTCCCCGCTTGCGCTTGTGCGCGAACCCAGTGCGAGGTCCGTCGAAATTCACGGGTCGACGGCGACGGCCACGGTGCCAGGCGTCGCTGAAACCGTCGCCTTGACAGCGGCTTCAGTCAAAGCTGCGGCCGCTGCGGAAACCGTGGCCGTGGCAGCGTCCGCCACGCAAACGACGGGCGTGGAAACGGCGGTCGTCGATGCGGTGGCTGTCGAAACGGTGGCTGTCGATACGGCGGCCGTCGACACGGTCGACGGGCTCGAGCAACTAGTCGGTCTCAATCTCACGCGTTTGCGCTCGGAGCGGCAATTGTCGCTCGATGCGCTTGCGCGCCTGTCAGGCGTCTCGCGCGCGATGCTCGCGCAGATCGAATCCGCGCGCAGCGTGCCGTCGATCAAGGTGCTGTCGAAGATCGCGGCGGCGCTGAAAGTATCGGTGTCGGCGTTTTTGCGACGCTACGCGGTGCACGGCTTCGAGCATTTGCCGGCCGATCGCGCGGCGCGGCTTCTGACGTCGAACGGTCGCTTCGCGACGCGCGCGCTTTATCCGGATGCCGAACCGGCCGCCGCCGAGTTCCACGAGTTGCGCATCGCGCCGCTGCATACGGAGCCGGGCACGCGCCGTGCGCCGGGCACGACGGCCCATCTCGTCGTCAGCGAAGGGACGCTCGAGATCAGCGTGCACGATCGGCGCCAGTTGCTTGCGACTGGCGACGCGATCGTGTTCGACGCCGACCAGCCTCACACGCTGCGCAACCCCGGCGATACCGAGGCGCGCGCGTTTCGTGTGACTGTGAATCCGGAAGCGCCACCGCGCTGGGCCGTGACGCACGCGGTGTGACTGCGCATGTGAACGCGCGTGTGAACGTGCATGAGCGGATTAAACAGGTCCAGCACGATAGCGACGATTGTTGTATTCTTTGCCCGCCGGAAACATCGTTCCGGCAATCAGTACGTCTTCAGGGCGGGGTGAAATTCCCCACCGGCGGTATGCAGACGGTGTCGTGCAATCTTGAGCGTCAGGTGCACACCAGTCTGCAAGCCCGCGAGCGCTCGCGTGAACGTGTCTTCAAAGCAGTTCGAAGCACGTGCGAGGTCAGCAGATCTGGTGAGAGGCCAGAGCCGACGGTTAGAGTCCGGATGGAAGAAGATGTGCAGATAGTCATCTGTTCGTCCATTGGCGTGCCGCCTGTTTGAGAGGGCGGTGTATCAGTGTATCGGTGCCGCGGTGCGTAGCCGTGAGACATCGCTGCAATAGGGAGCCGCGCTGCTTCGTGATGATGTTTTGTCGCGTAGTTGAGTGCTGTTTTCGCTGCGATATCGGTGCGCCGGCTGGACGCGTTTGTCTGTTTGCAATGCCCTGAAACGTTTTTCGCCCGAACCCTTTGCGAGGAGCGTTTCACATGTCCGTTACTGCCGCATCCGCTGCTGTTTCCACTTCTGTTTCCGCCGCAATTTCCACTTTTCCCGAGCCTGCAATCCGAGCCGACGACGCGCTCGCCGATCTGCCGTTGCCTCCCGCCGATGACATCCCGCCGCGTATCGCCGCCGCGCTCGAAGCGCTGCGCGATGGCCGCGCCGTCGTGCTGCAGGACGATCACGACCGCGAGAACGAAGCCGATCTGATCGTCTCCGCCGAGCGCCTGAGCGTCGAGACGATGGCGCTGCTGATTCGCGAATGCAGCGGCATTGTCTGTCTGTGCCTGCCCGACGAGCGGATTCGCGCACTCGAACTGCCGCCGATGACAACCAACAACGAGAGCCGCAACAGCACCGCGTTCACGGTATCGATCGAGGCGCGCGACGGCGTATCGACGGGTGTATCCGCCGCCGACCGCGTGACGACGATCCGTGCCGCGATTGCCGACAACGCGAAACCCACCGACATCGTGCGGCCGGGCCACGTGTTCCCGCTGCGCGCGATGCCGGGCGGCGTGCTTGCGCGGCGCGGCCATACCGAAGGCACGGTTGACCTCGTGACGCTCGCAGGCCTCAAGCCCGCGGGCGTGCTGTGCGAACTGATGAACGCCGACGGCACGATGATGCGCGGCGCCGATGTCGAGCGCTTCGCCGCGCAGCACGCGATGCCGATGCTGACGATTCCCGAACTCGTCGAGTTCCGGCAGGCGCTGGCGGCAGCTCGCGAATTGGCGGAAGAGGCGGCTTAAGCGATTCGCTGCGCGAGGCGCGTGTTTGATGACGCGCAGCATGCTGCCGATATGATCCGGTCGGGCGCCGCCGCTGTGCCTCGCTGTGCGAAGGCGTGTGTGTCTTGCGCGGTGTGCGTACCGATACGGGATCGTCGGCGTGCCGTGCCGTTCCGCAGGGCGCTCGCGCCGCGCCGTTCTGTGCCGTGTTGTGCCGTCCCACGCTGCAACGCGCCGAATCGCACGTTACGACTGCACGTCGCCAAACTCGCCTCGCATGCCCGCTTCGACAAGCGCCGGCAACTCGCTCATGTGCTGCATGATGCGCGTGATGCCCATCTTGCGCAGCACATCGGCATAGCCGTCGGGGATGTGACTCGCGCCGACGAACGCGATGGTCTTCATGCCGGCTGCGCGCGCCGCATTGAGACCCGACATGCTGTCTTCGATGACGAGGCAGCGCGCCGGGTCCACGCCCAGTTGCTGCGCGGCGAACAGATACACGTCCGGGAACGGCTTGGGCCGCGCGGCCTGTTCCGCGCTGAAGATGCGCGGCGCGAACAGTTCGGTAAGGCCGGTGCGCTCCAGCGAGGTCGTGACCCGCGCGAGGCGGCTGTTCGACACTACCGCGGCCGGCAATGGCACGCGATGCAGCGCATCGCGCACGCCGGCGATCGCGCTCAACGATCTCGCGAGTTCCGCTTCGACCTGCCGGTCGACGGTCTTGACAAAGTCCACGGGCAACGTGATGCCGAACGCCGCTTCGACGCTTTCGAGGAAGCGCGCCGTCTTCTGACCGAACGCGGTTTTGACGATCGCGTCGAACGACAGATCCGGATACATCGCGGAGAGCGTGCTGTGCATCACATGATCGGCGATGACTTCGCTGTCGACGAGCACGCCGTCGCAGTCACAAATGAGGTGGTCGATCATGCTACGTCATCCGCCCATGCTTTCGCCGCGCGCACCGCACGCTGCCAGCCCGCGAGACACTGATCGACCTCCGCCCGCGCCATTGACGGCGAAAAGCGGCGCTCGAGCTGCCACTGGTTTTGCAGCGCATCGATGTCCTTCCAGTAGCCGACCGCTAGCCCCGCGAGATACGCGGCGCCGAGCGCCGTCGTTTCGCTGACGCGCGGGCGCACCGCATCGACGCCGAGCATGTCGGCCTGGAACTGCATCAGCAGATTGTTCGCGCATGCGCCGCCGTCGACGCGCAGTTCGCCGATGCGCATGCCCGAATCCGCTTCCATCGCCTTCAGCACGTCGACCGACTGATACGCGATCGAATCGAGCGCGGCCCGTGCGATATGCGCGGACGTCGTGCCGCGCGTGACGCCGAACAGCGAGCCGCGCGCGCGGGCGTTCCAGTGCGGCGCGCCGAGCCCGGCAAACGCCGGCACGAGATAGACGCCGTCGCTATGCGCAACGCTGTCCGCCAGCGTTTCAATTTCGGCCGCGCTGCGAATCAGGCCGAGGCCGTCGCGCAGCCACTGCACGACCGCGCCGCCGATAAAGATGCTGCCTTCGAGCGCATAGTCGACGCGCTCGCCGATCTGCCATGCGATTGTCGTGACGAGATTGTTCTTCGATTCGATCGGCTGATTGCCGGTGTTCATCACGAGGAAGCAGCCGGTGCCGTACGTGTTTTTCACCATGCCCGACTGCGTGCAGAGCTGACCGAACAGCGCGGCATGCTGGTCGCCGGCGATGCCCGCCAGCGGGATGCTCGACGCGAACACGGTGGCTTGCGCGGGCCCATAGACCTCTGACGACGGCCGCACTTCAGGCAGCATGCTGCGCGGAATATCGAGCGCCGCGAGCAGTTCGTCATCCCATTGCAGCGTATGGATATTGAAAAGCATCGTGCGCGATGCGTTCGTGACGTCGGTGATATGCAGGCTGCGCTTCGTGAAGTTCCAGACGAGCCAGCTGTCGACGGTGCCGAACGCGAGCTTGCCTTGCTTCGCCTTTTCGCGCGCGCCTTCGACGTTGTCGAGAATCCAGCGGATCTTGGTGCCCGAAAAATATGAGTCGATCGGCAAGCCGGTCCGGGCGCGCACGGTTGCTTCGAGTCCCTGCGTTTTCAGCTGATCGCAGAAGTCGGCGGTGCGGCGGTCTTGCCAGACTATCGCGTTGTATACGGGCTGCCCGGTCTCGCGGTCCCAGACCACCGTCGTTTCGCGCTGGTTCGTAATGCCGATCGCGGCGATCGCCGAACCGTTGACGCCCGCGCGCGTGACGGCTTCAGCGGCCACGCCCGCCTGCGTCGACCAGATTTCGTGCGGATCGTGCTCGACCCAGCCCGGCCGCGGATAGATCTGCTCGAACTCTTTCTGCGCGGTCGACAGGACGTTGCCGTTGCGGTCGAACAGCATCGCGCGGGAACTCGTCGTTCCCTGATCGAGCGCGAGGATGTATTGATCCGGCATGTGTCTCTTCTCCAGTTTTGGACGCGTCGCTGGCGCGCGGTGCGGGCGCGGGATTTTATGTACACCTTTCGGCGCTAGGCTCGCGCCTGGCCTTGGCGGGCCGCCCGGTTGCAGAGCGCCGTTGCCATGTACGGTTGTCGGGCTTGTTTGCCGCGCACGACTGCCGCCTCTCGGCACGAGCGCCGCGCGCGGCATTCAGCGCTGCCAAGGCCTAATTGTTGCACGCGGGCCGTGCACTGTGATCAGGTGGGCGCGTTATAGATGGGCTGAGCAGGTGTCTCACGTGCGAACCACGCGTCGATATCGCGTGACACCGCGTCCAGCGTGTCCGGTTCGACATGCAACCCGAGCTTGGTGCGGCGCCACAGCACGTCGTAGGCGCTGCGCGCCCATTCGACCTCGCGCAGATAGCGCAACTCCGCTTCATACAGATCGGGTGTGAAGGCATGCCCAAGCGCAGCGAGCGATTGTGCATCGCCCACCACTAGCGCGGCACGCGTGCCGTATGCGCGCGCATATCGATGCGCGAGCCGTGCAGGCAACCACGGATGCTGTTGTGCGAACTGCGCGGCAAAGCGCGCGAAATCGGCGTGCGCGATATCGCCGCCAGGCAGCGGCGCACCCGCCGTCCAGGCGGGCGCCGGCGCACCGAGCGCGCGCGTGAGTTCATCGAGCGCTTCTTCGGCGAGCTTGCGAAACGTCGTGATCTTGCCGCCGAACACCGACAGCAGCGGTGCTGCGCCTGCCGGCGCATCGAGTTCGAGCCGGTAGTCGCGCGTGACCGCGGATGGATTGTCCGCCGTCTCGTCTTCGAGCAACGGCCGCACGCCCGAGTACGACCAGACCACATCGCGCGGCGAAATGGGCTGCTTGAAGTAGCGGTTGATCGACTCGCACAGGTACTGCGTTTCTTCCGCGGTGATCGCGACCTGCGAGGGATCGCCTCGGTATTCGACGTCGGTCGTGCCGATCAGCGTGAAGTCTTGCTCGTACGGAATCGCGAAGATGATGCGTTTGTCCGGGTTCTGAAAAATATAGGCGTGGTCGTGCTCGAAGAGCCGCCGCGTGACGATATGGCTGCCCTTGACGAGCCGCACTGAGTAAGCGGGCTTGTTGTTTGCGCCGCCGTTCGCGGCCGGGTTGGCGCCGTTGTTCTGCTCGTGAGTTGCGGTTTGATTCGGCGTCTGATTCGTCGTGCGCCCGAGCGCTGCATGCAGCAGTTCGCCAACCCACGGACCTGCCGCATTCGCGATGGCGCGCGCTTCGACATCGAGCGTCGTGCCGTCCGCCTGGAGAAGCCGTGCGTTCCACAGACCATTCGTACGCGTGGCGCTAACCAGCTTCGTACGCGTCAGCACGCGCGCGCCGCGTTCGCTCGCGTCGAGCGCATTGAGCACGACGAGCCGCGCGTCGTCGACCCAGCCGTCCGAATAGACGAAGCCACGCTGGATCGAGGCGATAAGCGGCGCGCCGGCCGGATGCTTGCGCAGATCGATGCCGCGCGAGCCCGGCAGCAACTCGCGCCGGGCGAGATGATCGTAGAGAAAGAGTCCCGCGCGGATCAGCCACGCGGGCCGCAGGTTCGGCATGTGCGGCATGACGAAGCGCAGCGGCCACATGATGTGCGGGGCGGCGCGCAGCAGCGTTTCGCGTTCCTGCAAAGCCTTGCGGACGAGCGCGAACTCGCGGTATTCGAGGTAGCGCAAGCCGCCATGAATCAGCTTCGTGCTGGACGACGACGTATGCGCGGCCAGATCGTCCTGCTCGCACAGCAGCACCGATAGACCGCGCCCGGCCGCATCGCGAGCGATGCCCGCGCCGTTGATGCCGCCGCCTACGACGAGCAGATCGAAAGGAGACGCTTGTGCCACCGGTGTGCCCTCGCGTTGTGCCTGGTGTGTCTTCGAAGAAAGCTGATCGAAAACTGTATTTTCGTTTTCGAACTCTAACGAACACTTTCGAAAAAGTAAAGTTCGTGCGGAGTCATGCTGGGGCAATTTGCACGACTGGTGGCGCGCGTCGCCGCGCCGGACGATACTCTTGGCACCAGCTATGTCGAGGTGAAGAAGATGCGTGGAATCGGAATGATCGGGGCCGCGGCGCTGCTCGCGGGGTGTGTGAGCACGCCGAGTCTGACCGGCACACCGGGTGCGCCGTCGTTCGCGGCGTTGCAGCAGATGTGCGGCCAGCAAACGGTGGACTACGGGCAGGATTCGCAGAACGTCTACGTGACGTTCTTCGACGCGTATGTCGCGCATAAGCGCGGTGGCTTGTCGCAGGACAATTACTGCGCGTTCCAGCAGTCGATCGCGCAGCACTACACCGAACTCGGCACGAGCAGCGACCGCGAGGCGCGCAATCGCTGGGTCGCGTTCTTCAACGACCAGCGCGCCAAGGCGATCACATGGCGCGCGGCGGTCGACTCGACCTTGCGCTCGGGTTAATCGGAGAATCCGCGTAAGTCGAATGGGCAGTCGGCGAGCCTGCGGGCAAAGCTTCCGCAGGTGGCCGACGCGCGGCCGGCTAGTCCGACAGCGAATAGAAAGATGTGCATAAGAAAACGGTCAGGCGAGCAGATGTCGCGTGACCGTTCGTGAATCGGTGTCGCTTGCGCGCTCGTTGCGAACGCGCGGACAGATTCAATATGCCGGCCGGCAAGGTCCTGCTATTGCCGGGGATCTATGAAAGCCGCTTGATGGCTCTGAGTGCGGAATCGCCGCTCTCGGTGACGCGCCATTGCTGCCGGCCCGACGCAAGACGTTCAAGCTGGACGAGTTGCCGTTCGAGCAATGCGTCGAGCTCTTCGCGCTGCATGTCGACCTGGTTCGGTGCGTCCTTCACGAGCAACAATGTGGCGAATTCATGCGGACTCAGCATCGTTTCTCTCCATTTCAGCGTACTCGGGCTGCCTTCGCGACCAGTCGTAAGGCTTGGCTTACGGGCCGGCGATCCGGCTTGCGATCCTTATGGGATCAGGCATGAGGTTGAGCTTTCGTGGCCGCCGCACTCGATAAGCACGTCGGGGAACTGGAGTTTAGTCAACTGGCCCACGAACTCCAAATCCGCCCCAGTAAATTTTCCATTTGACAGCGGAAAGAGCCGCAGGCGGTCCGGGCCGGCGCGCGACTTCACGATTTCACTGCAGGTTTCGCGTGCGGCGCAGCATCGTTCGTGCGCATTGCAACATGCGTTCCCGTGCGATTCTGCTATGCGGCATCGCCATTCGGTGCCTTCATTTAGCACGCTATTTCGCGCTTCTGCTCCGCGTTTTTATTCCGCGCTTCTATTCCGCGCTTCTATTCCGCGCTTCTATTCCGCAATAAACACCTGCGTGCCCGCGGCCGCGATCGTCTCGGCCATCGAGGCGGGCGGCGCAGCATCGGTGAAGAGCGAGTCGATCTGGTTCAGATGGCCTTGGCGCACGAGCGCCGGGCGGCCGAACTTCGAATGGTCTGCGGCCAGAAAGACTGTGCGCGAATGCTCGATGATCGCTTCGGCGACGCGCACCTCGCGCGTGTCGAAGTCGCGTAGCGTACCGTCGGTCTCGATGCTCGACGTGCCGATAATCGCGAAGTCCACCTTGAACTGCCGGATGAAATCGATCGCGAGCTCGCCCACGATGCCCTTATCCCACGGCCGCACGATGCCGCCCGTGACGAGCACTTCGCAATCGGGATAGCCGCTCATCATGCTCGCAACGTTCAGATTGTTCGTGATCACATGCAAGCCGCGATGGCGGTTCAGTGCGCGCGCAACTTCTTCGGTCGTCGTGCCGAGGTTGATAAAGAGCGATGCCTGATCGGGAACGTGCGTGGCGACGAGTGCGGCGATGCGCCGCTTCTCGTCGTGGAACATCCGTTGACGCGCGCTGTACGACACGTTCTCCGAACTCGTCGGCAGACTCGCACCGCCGTGATAGCGGCGCAGCAAGTTGATGTCGGCAAGCCAGTTCACGTCGCGCCGGATGGTCTGAGGCGTGACGTCGAAGTGGGCGGCGAGGTCATCCACGGTAACGAAGCCGTCGCGCTGGACCCACTCGAGTAATTCCTGTTGGCGTGCGTTCAGCGTGAGGCGCGGGTCTCGGGTCATAGCTTGTCGTGGGTCCGCGCATGGGCGCGGCGGGCAAGGGTTGGCTTGCGCGTATTGTAAGGCGTCCGCTCGAACTGCCGTCCGCGATGCGCTGCGCCATGCACCGATGTGCGGCGGACGATGTCCCGGTGAGTCTCATGCGCGCTTGTCTTTACCGTTCTTTACAGCGCTAAAACCAAGTGCAGCAAGCACGCGTATTGCGCGTTGCCGCAAAGACAAATTGTTTTGCCCGACGGATTGATTGATCACAGGAACCTGAAGTGTTCCGGCATGGTCTGTGCTGGTGTTCTGCACTTTTGCGAATCTGCGGCTAAGATGAAAGTAAAAATAAATCGTTCACTTCAGGATTTCGTGCATTTTGGGAGAAAAGGCGTAAGACGACCGGTCATCGCGCTCGCGATTTGGGCATGCTTCGTTCAACGAGACGATCCAGTTTAGGGAGCACCACACATGCAGACTAAAACGATCCATGCAATGCCCTGGCGAATCGAAGACATCGACATGAGCCGAATCGATCATCCACGCGCCGTCGCCAACGAGGATCTGCTGCTGCTGCTGTGCGCGGCTTCTTTTATCGAAAGCGGTACAGATCTCTATACAAGCAACCTGAGCAGCTTCTTCAACGACGATCCCGAAGTGTCTGCCTGGCTCAATACCGAATGGGAGCCCGAAGAACTGCAGCATGGCCGCGCGTTGAAGACGTATATCGCGCACGTGTGGCCCGAGTTCGACTGGGACACCGCATTTCGTAATTTCTTTGCAGAGTATTCGAAGACGTGCTCCGTCGAGGAGTTCGAAAAGACGCGCGCGCTCGAAATGGTTGCGCGCTGCGTGGTCGAGACCGGCACGGCAACGCTTTATCGCGCGATTGGTGCATGCTCGGACGAACCGGTGCTAAAGCAGATTACCGACAATATCCGCACCGACGAAGTCCGGCATTACAAGCACTTTTTCACATACTTCAAGAAGTACAACCGCATCGAAGGCAATGGACGGCTCGCGGTGCTCGGCGCGCTCATGCGTCGCGTGATCGAGATCAAGAATGAAGACTCCGAGATCGCACTTCGGCATGTGTTCGCGATCCGCTATCCGGAGCGCGTCGCCGATCCTGCCTATAACAGGGGGCTTTCGGCGCGCGTGAACAAGCTCGTGCGTCGCAACCTCTCCGCCGAAATGTGTGTGAAGATGCTGTTGAAGCCACTCGATCTGCCCGCGAAGATTCAGCCCGGCGTGCACTATCCGCTCGAGAAAATCGCGCAGCATGTGTTCTTTCGCTGAGCGCGGCGGGTAAGCGGATTAGCCGATGTTTCGTGTCGGCGTTGTGCGTTAATAGGCGGCTCGTGTGCCGCCAGCCTGATCGGAATGGCCCGCGTAAGCGGGCCATTTGCTTATGTGGCGTTATGTGGCGTTGTTTCTGTTCGCGTATTTGCACGCATTTTGCACGCATCGACGGAGATTGCTCAATGACCGATTCCGCAGTTCCAAAGCATGCTCAGGACCTCGACATCTTCGACGAATGGCCCGACGGGCTGCGCGCGTTTTTCGACGGCAGTTCGCTCGCGACGAAGATCGGCTTTACGGCGTCGCTCGTCACGAACGATGCAAATGGACATCTGCGCACATCGCTGCTCGGTATCGGCGAACTCTATGTGCCCGATTCGCGCAGGCTGTGCCTTGCATTGTGGCCGCAGGCGCGCGCGGCACGCGCGCTTGCGCAGAACCGGCGAGCGGCGCTCACTTTCGTATTCGACGAAGCGTTCTATCAGGTGCAGCTCGCGTTCGAACCGCTGCCTGTCGTCGAAGGCGCGGAAGAGGAGTTGAAGGCGTTAGGCGGGCTCGTCTGTTTCAGCGGGTCGATCGATACCGGCGAGGCACAGCGCGTGCGCTATGCGCGCATCACGAGCGGCATGACGTTCGAACTCGCCGAAGGCAAGGACGCGACGTTCGAACGCTGGATCGAGCAGGTGGAGTATCTGAAGAAGGCGGCGGCGCAAGCGTAGCGGGGCGGCCTGCGGGCGCGCGGAGCATGCCGCAAGGGCGGCGGCGTGGATCGCGCGTATTCGTGCCTGGCGTTCTGTGGCGTGCTTGCCTTGCTCGTTGCTGCTGCGATTGCGTCGGCGAGTGCGCCGCTCACCGCATTTGAGAACCGCGCGCGCTGTGGTTTTACCCGCAGTCGCGCGCCGTCAACTGAGTCGCCCGAAGCTCAGTCGCCGCGCCGCGTATCGCGCGACGGGTTGCGCCGCTTCGGCGCTGCATCGCTACGCGGCTTGTTGCCGCCAAGCAGCGCACCCGGGTTGCCGCCCTGCTTGCGCTGCGCATGCGCGGCACCGTGTTCGTGCGCGCTCGCGCGCGGCTTTTCATGTGTGCGTGTCGCGTCGTGGCGCGGGCCATCCTTGCGAGCTTGAGCCGGTGCCGCGTGCGCCGCTCTTGCACCTTGCGGTTTGGCCGGCTGCTGCGGATGCGGCTTGCTGCCCGCCTGATGCTGCTGCTTGCGCGGCTCCGCTTGCTGATTCCTTTGCTGCGCCTGTTGCTGCCCACCAGCCGGCCTACTACCCGTACTACCCGCGCGCTGCTGCGCAGCGCCCGCACCGTCACGCTTTTGCGAGGGCTTCTGCGCCCTTGTCGCCGAACCGCGTCCGGCACCTGCCTCACGCGGCTCACGCGGCGGCCGCGCACCGCCGCCGCCGCCACCCTGGCCACGCCGCTGGATCGGCTCGGGCCGCGCATTCGGGTCGGGCTCGAAACCCGCGATCACTTCCTGCGGCACCGCACGCTTGATCAGCTTCTCGATGTCCTTCAGCAGCTGCAATTCATCGACGCACACGAGCGACACCGCTTCGCCCGTCGCGCCCGCGCGGCCCGTACGGCCGATCCGGTGCACGTAGTCTTCGGGGACGTTGGGCAGATCGAAGTTGACCACGTGCGGCAGCTGGTCGATATCGATACCGCGCGCGGCGATATCGGTCGCGACGAGCACCTGCAGGGTAGCGTCCTTGAATTCGCTCAACGCGCGCGTGCGCGCCGACTGGCTCTTGTTGCCGTGAATCGCGAGCGCGCTGATGCCGTCCTTCGTCAGCTGCTCCGCGAGCCGGTTCGCACCGTGCTTCGTGCGCGTGAAGACGAGCACCTGAAACCAGTTGTGCTGCTTGATCAGATGCGTGAGCATCTCGCGCTTGCGGTCGCGGTCGACCGGGTGCACCTTTTGCGCGACCGTCTCGGCCGTCGTATTGCGGCGCGCCACTTCGATCAGCGCCGGCGAGTTGAGCAGGCTGTCGGCCAGCGCCTTGATCTCGTCGGAGAAGGTCGCGGAGAACAACAGGTTCTGGCGCTTCGCCGGCAGCTTCGCGAGCACACGCTTGATGTCGTGAATGAAGCCCATGTCGAGCATGCGATCGGCTTCGTCGAGCACGAGAATCTCGAGGCGCGAGAGGTCGATCGTCTTCTGCTGCATGTGATCGAGCAGGCGCCCCGGCGTCGCGACCACGATATCGACACCGCGCTTGAGCGCGTCGATCTGCGGATTGATGCCGACGCCGCCGAACATCACGGTCGACTTCACCTTCACGTATTTGCTATACGCGCGCACGCTTTCCTCGACCTGCGCAGCGAGTTCGCGCGTGGGCGTGAGGATCAGCGCGCGCACCACGCGCTTCGCACTCGCCGCAGCCGCCGAATGTGCCGCGGCCGCCGCGCCCGTGGAAAGCCGTTGCAGGATCGGCAGCGTGAAGCCGGCGGTCTTGCCAGTGCCCGTCTGCGCACCGGCAAGCAGGTCGCCGCCGTTCAGCACGGCGGGAATCGCTTGTAACTGGATCGGAGTAGGAGACGTGTAGCCGAGTTCTTGAACAGCGCGGACCAACGGTTCGGACAAGCCGAGAGAATCAAAAGACATAAGCTCTTCGTAATGCGGATGTGGCGAACGGTGGTAACACTGACCGGTTCATTCAGCGGGCTCTTCCTGCAACCCGGCCGACGCCGTTCGCGAAAAAATCGGCGGCACGCACGTTGCATGCCGAATGCTTCAACGCGCTAAGCAGACACGTCGACTGGCGTTAAGTTGCATCTATCGTCATATATCACAGCGGCAACCGCCGTTACGCGACATAGCGCGCGACGCTGACGAATTGGCACAGACTGCCGGCGAGCACGAACAGGTGCCAGATACCATGTCCGTGCCGGATGCGCTCGTCGTTGACGAAGAAATAGATGCCGGCGCTGTAAATGACGCCGCCCGCGACGAGCCATGCGGTGCCCGCAGCCGGCAGTGCTTCGATAAGCGGCTCGATTGCGACGAGCCCAAGCCACCCCATCAGCACATACAGCACCATCGATACGCTGCGAGTGCGCCTTCCGAGCGTGAGTTCCTGCATGATGCCGAGCGCCGCAAGCCCCCAGACGACACCAAATAGCGACCAGCCCCACGGCCCGCGCAGTGTAACAAGCGTGAACGGGGTATAGCTGCCGGCGATCATCAGGTAAATCGCGGAATGATCGCATTTCTGCAGCACGCTCTTCACGTGCGGCGCACGCACGCTATGGTAGAGCGTCGAGATTGCGTACAACACGAACAGCATTGCGCCATACACGCTAAAGCTGATCAGCTTGTACGCATCGCCGTCGAGGGCGCCGAGCGTGACGAGCGCCGCAAGCCCCACCGCCGACAGCAACGCGCCGACGAGATGGGTGATGCAGTTCAGACGCTCGCCGATTGGCACGGCGTTTCTCCCCGAACGACCAAAAACAAAGGGCGCGGCCCGCGTTTCTTCCGATGGCCGCGCCCTGCTACCTCTTGCGTCGCTTAGTCGAGCGGCGCCGAACGCAGTTCGCTGACCTGTTGCGGCGACACCGGCGTGCCGTGGTTACCCCATGACATCCGGATGTACGTCACAACCGCAGCCACTTCCTGATTTGACAATGCTTGCGCGAACGGCGGCATGCCGTACGGCTTCGGATTGCCGCCCGTGCTCGGCGGATAACCGCCATTCAGGACCATACGGATCGGATTGACCGCCGACGGCATCTGGATGGACTGGTTGTTCGCGAGCGGCGGGAACGACGGCGGCATGCCGAGACCGTTTTCCGCGTGACACTTCGCACAATTGTCAGCGTAGATCTTCTGGCCTTGCTTCAACAGTTCGCTACCGAACTGTTGGCTCGTTTCCAGCTGCAGATGCTCAGGCGCTTCGTCCTTCTGCGGGATGGTTTTCAGGTACGTCGACATCGCGTGGATATCGTCGTCCGACATGTACTGCAGGCTGTTGTGCACGACTTCGGCCATCGGGCCGAACACGGCGCCGCGCTCCGACACGCCGGTCTTCAGCAGGCTGGAGATTTCCTTGATGTCCCAGTCGCCGAGGCCCGCTTCCTTGTTCGACGTCAGCGACGGCGCGTACCAGTTCTGCAGCGGAATCAGACCGCCCGCGAACGCCGCCGAATTCACCGGGCCGCCCATTGCGTTGATCGAGGTGTGGCACATGCCGCAGTGACCGAGGCCTTCGATCAGGTACGCGCCGCGGTTCCATTCGACCGACTTGGTCGGGTCCGGCTTGTACTCGCCTTCGCGGAAGAACAGCGTGCGCCAGCCGATCAGCAGGTTGCGGTTGTTGAACGGAAACTTCAGTTCGTGCGGACGGCTCGGCTCATGAACCGGCGGGATCGAGCGCAGATACGCGTAGATCGCATCCGAGTCGGCGCGCGAGACCTTCGTGTAGCTCGTGAACGGGAAGGCCGGATACAGCAGGCTGCCGTCCTTCGAACGGCCCGTGTGCATCGCGCGGAAGAAGTCGTCCGACGACCACTTGCCGAGGCCGTACTGGTCGTCCGGCGTGATGTTCGGCGTAAACAGCGTGCCGAACGGCGTGGCCATCGGCAGGCCGCCGGCGAAGATCTTGCCGCCGCGCACCGTGTGGCACGCGATACAGTCGCCGGCGCGGGCGAGATACTCGCCCTTCTTGATCAGCTCGGCCTGGTCGGCCGGCGTGGCCGCCATCGCGGCGCCGTTGTGCAGGTTGTCGCTGCCCGACCAGAGGACCGGAACGAGCGCGGCGGCTGCAACAATCACGACAGCCGAGAGGGCGAACAGGGACTTGCGTTTCATTTGATGGTCTCTCCCGGTGCCTTATTGCGGTTCGCTGCCGCAGGCAAGCGGAGTCTTCAACGAGTTGGCCGGAGCCGGCACAGGGTTTTGCGGGGCCTGCTGCGTGGCGAGCCAGGAGGCGACGGCGTTCACGTCGTCGTCGGTAAGACGCGTGGCGATGGTGTGCATGCAGTCAGGCTCGATCGCGTGACGCGTGCCCGAACGCCAGGCGCCGAGCTGCGCGCTGATGTAGTCCGAGTGCAGACCGACGAGACCGGGGATGGCCGGTTCCATGCCGGTGAGCGCCTTGCCGTGGCAGGCCGCGCAGGCCGGGATCTGCTTGCCCGGGTCGCCGTTCAGCACGATCTGGCGACCGCGCGCGAGCGTTGCGTCGGAGACGTTCGGCTTGTTGGGCGGCGGATACGGCGGGCGTTGCTGCGAGAAGTACGTGGCGATCTGATGCAGGTAGTCGTCGGAGAGGTACGTGACGAGGTAGTTCATCGGCGGGTACTTGCGGCGCCCTTCGCGGAAGTTCTTCAGCTGGTTGTACAGGTAGTCCGCCGGTTTGCCCGCGAGGCGCGGGAAGTAATCGTTGTCGGTGCCCTGGCCATGCGTGCCGTGACATGCCGTGCAGCCCTGCACGCGCGCTTCCATCGTATCGGGGGCTTTGGGCTGAGTCTGCGCTTTCGCAGCGCTATAGACGCCTGCACTGCCAATCAACAGAAGCGCGAGCAGCGGGCGGAAAATGCGTCTTGAAGACACGCGTAACTCCATGAAATCGGGGACCTGACCGAGCTTCGAGCTGGCTCGGTATAAAGACAACTCACAGACAACTGAACTACCTCTGGCGGCAGCGGGCGCTGCGGCGACGCAGCATTCTATCATCGATGATTGATGGTGACTATTTGCCACATAGGCTGAAGTTCACGTGCGATGGTGCTATGCGACAGTTTGACGCAACGCTCATGGACGATGGTTCGCACGCCTGTGTCGCGCTTACGAGTCCCGTTACGAGTCCCCGAAGTGTCCATCAAATACGCGTGCCGTGTCGGCGAACCGCGCAATGCCGCGTGTCAAGGCCTCGGCAGCAGGCAAGGCTTCCTTTAAGATGGCACGTTTCCGCCGCGATCTCGCTACGCCCGTCATGCGCCAGGCTCGGAGCGCGGCCCGATTTGCCTCGATGTACTCAACCCGCCCACCCCAAGCCTCGATCCTTTCAATCCGCCTTTGATGAAGCCATTCGCCGTCGCATGCCTGTTTGACCCGCGCGCCGCTGTCGCCTGCGATACCGTCGCGCTGACCGTCTCGACCCGTAGCTCAGTTCGCACCGTAGTTTGCGCCTCACTGCGCAACTCAGTTGGCACCGCAGTTGGCAACTCAAGCGGCCTCGTATGACCATGAGCGGACTCTGGATCGGGCAGGTCGCCCTCGCCGCGCTGATGAACGTGGCGTTTGCCTTTGCGGTCGGCGCGGCGCTGCTTGCCGCGTGGCTCGCTAAAGATGCGCAGGCCAAGGTCGCGCCCGCGCGGCCCGCGTGGTTGCGTGCGCAACGGTCGATGCAGACCGCGGCGATCGTGCTCGTGCTCGCCGATCTCGGCTGGCTGCTGTACGCGTCAGCATCGATGGGCGGCGTGAGTCTGCCGGCGGCGCTCGGCGTCGTGCCGACCGTGCTCGCGCAGACGCATGCGGGCTATGCGTGGGCGGTCGCGTTCGGCGGCGCGGTACTGTTGCTGCTGACGTCGCTGGCGAGCCACGCCGGCGCATTGCGCAACGCGCTGCTGTGGCTCGCGGTGATCGCGGTCGCGGCGGGCAAGGCGTCGCTCGGTCACGCGGCCGATGCGGGGACCCTCTCGCCGGCGGTCGGCTTGCAGACGCTGCATGTGCTGGCCGGGACCGTGTGGGGCGGTCTTGTCCTCGCGGCGGGGCTGGCGGTGTTGCCGGCGCTCGGCGCATCGGTGGCGCGCGGCGTGCTGATTCGCACGGCGACGCAGGTGTCGAACATGTCGTTCGCGGCGGTTGTGTTCGTGCTGCTAACGGGCATCTTCAACGCGGTGCGCGGCTCGGGCGGAACCTTCGCCGCGATCGAGCACACCACGTGGGGCCATGTGTTGACGTTGAAGCTCGCGCTGGTTGCGCTCGCATTGGTGCTGGGCGGGTTGAACCGTTTTTCCGCGTTGCCGAGACTGCGTCGCACGGCGTCGACAATGGACGCGCACACGTTTGCGAATCTGCTTCATCTCGAAGCGCTACTGATAATCGGCGTTTTCGCGGCGGCGGCAGCGCTTGCCGATAGCGTGCCGGGGTTTATCTCGCTGGGCTAGGCCGTGGGCGTTCGCATCAGTAGCGAATCAGCCGCGCCAGATGTGTTTCACGCGTGAGCCACGGGTTCGAGCGTCGCGGCGTCGAACATCCCTTGCTGCGGCTTGCCCGAAGCGTCGAACCATTCGCAGATGAGCCAGATGCCCGGCGCGAACGCGACCGGGCCGACCCAGGTGGCCGTCATCGGGCGGCCACCCGACTTCAGCGTAAAGACATCCCCGGTTTGATACGGCGTAGTGTGCGGCACGATATCTCCTTGTTGTTCTTTCGTGTGACGTCGTTGCTGTTGTTGCACCTGCCCGTTGTTACCCTTGTTGGTACTCCTGCTGTTGCACCTGCGGCTGCAAGCGACTGCTGCACGTAACCGCGGCACGCAACCGTGGCACGTAACCGTGGCACGTAACCGCGGCGCGCAAAAACCTATTCGAAGCCGAGCCGATGACCGAGAATCGGTGCGCAAAAAAGCGCGATGGCGCAGCCGGCGGCCTTGCCTTCGAGTTCGGCGGACGCGGCAGAAGCGTTATACACGTGCAGGAGCAGATCGAATAGCTGCGGGATGCAATACAGAACCGCAGCGCCCACGAAGCAACGTTCCACAATTGATATGCGCCAGCCGCGCTCATACGCAACAGCCGCGAAAATCACGCGCAGCACGCCGAACAGAACGAGCGCGCCGACGGCCGCCTGCTGGCGAATCAGATAGTCGGGAAGGAATTCGGTCATGGCTCACGATCGCTGAAAAGTCGTCTTGCAGACCATTCAGCAAAAGCTAAGCCAGAATGCTCGCGCGTCTCGCGAGCGTGCCGCAAAGCATTGTGCGGCAAGGCATCGGTAAAGCATGACCGTTGCTCGGACGCACGCGTTACGCCGCGTGTGACGGCCGGCGCGCCAGAAACGTAACGTCCGCGAAACATCGCGCGAAAAAGCGCGCGCGTCGCGTTGCACGAATGAAAACGCCGCCGGTCGATTCACTCCACCGGCGGCGCTTCGATCACTGCACTGGGTCTCTCGTGCTTACCACTCGGCGACGCTGCCGTCTGTGTGGCGCCACACCGGGTTGCGCCAGCGGTGGCCGACCTTCGCCATCTCGCGCACCTTCTCTTCGTTCACTTCGATGCCGAGGCCCGGGCCTTGCGGAATCGACACATAGCCGCCTTCGTACTTGAAGACCTCGGGGTTCTTGATGTAATCGAGCAGGTCGTTGCCCTGGTTGTAGTGAATGCCAAGGCTCTGCTCCTGGATAAACGCGTTGTAGCTGACCGCATCGATCTGCAGGCACGTGGCAAGCGCGATCGGGCCGAGCGGGCAGTGCAGCGCGAGCGCGACGTCATAGGCTTCGGCCATCGAAGCGATCTTGCGGCATTCGGTGATACCGCCCGCGTGCGACGCATCCGGCTGGATGATGTCGACGTAGCCGCCTGCGAGGATGTGCTTGAAGTCCCAGCGCGAGTAGAGACGCTCGCCGAGCGCGATCGGCGTGCTCGTCTGGTTGACGATATCGCGCAGCGCTTCGACGTTTTCGGACAGCACCGGCTCTTCGATAAACAGCAGCTTGAACGGATCGAGTTCTTTTGCAAGCACCTTCGCCATCGGCTTATGCACGCGGCCGTGGAAGTCCACGCCGATGCCGACGTTCGGGCCCACGGCCTCGCGCACCGCGCGTACGTTGTCGATCACGCCTTGAACCTTGTCGAAGGTGTCGATGATCTGCAGCTCTTCGGAGCCGTTCATCTTGACGGCCTTGAAGCCGCGCTCGACGACCGCGCGCGCGTTGTTCGCAACGTCGCTCGGCCGGTCGCCGCCGATCCACGAATACACCTTGATCTTGTCGCGCACCTGACCGCCGAGCAGCGTATGCACAGGCACGCCGTGGAACTTGCCCTTGATGTCCCACAGCGCCTGGTCGACGCCGGCGATCGCGCTCATCGTGATCGGGCCGCCGCGGTAGAAGCCCGCGCGATACATGACCTGCCAGTGGTCTTCAATCAGGCGCGGGTCTTTGCCGATCAGATAGTCGGACAGCTCGTCGACGGCCGTGGCGACCGTATGCGCGCGCCCTTCGACAACCGGCTCACCCCAGCCGACGATGCCTTCGTCGGTTTCGATCTTCACGAAGCACCAGCGTGGCGGGACGATGAAGGTTTCGATGCGGGTGATTTTCATGACGCGTCTCCTGTAAGTCGCTTGAATCAGGCGTGAATCGAGGCCGAAGGGCTGGGGAGCCACATGCTACAACAGAATCGCGTTTAAATACTATTAATAGTATTATTTGGGACGCTTACCGGGGGAGCTTACTTGAGCTCGCGTCCCGCCCGCGACCGCCCACATGGAGAGAAATCATTCAGCGAGACCTGCACGGCCGCGTCGCACATCAGCTTGCGACGGCCATCCTGCGCGGCGACTATCCGCCCGAATCGATCCTGCCGCGCGAGGCCGAATTAATGGAGGCGTTCGGCGTCAGCCGCACCGTGCTGCGCGAAGCGCTGCGCACGCTGACGTCGAAGGGACTCGTCGAATCGCGGCCGCGTGTCGGCACGCGCGTGCGGCAAAAGGATGCGTGGAACCTGCTCGACGTCGACGTGCTCGACTGGTACTCGCGCGTCGCGCCACCGGTGGACTTCGCGCTGAAGCTGCAGGAAATGCGCGAGATGATCGAACCGTACGCAGCGGGGCTCGCGGCTGCGTCGCGCAGCGAGGCGTCGTTTGCGGCGCTCGATGCCGCGCACGCGGCGATGGTCGCGGCGCGCAACGTCGACGAATGGGTGCGTGCGGACCTCGAGTTTCATCTGAGCGTGCTGGCGGCCTGCGGCAACGAGTTGCTGATTCCGCTCGGCACGCTGATCGAGCGCACGCTTGAAGCGCAGCTACGGCTCAACGCGAAGCGCGCCGATGTGTTTAACGCGTCGCTTGCCGAACATACGGCCGTGTTCGAAGCGATCCGCGATCGCGATATGCTGCGTGCGCGCGATGCGATGGCTGGGTTGCTTGGCGTGACGCGCGGGCGGATCGAAGCGTGATACTGAAGCGTGATGCGCGGGGCAATGCGTAAATGCGCTGGTTACATGCTACTCACCACGCGCCCGTTTACGCGCGCAACACACGCGCAACACGCGTGCGCGACGTTCGCATGCGACGCCGTCACGATTCGCGAGCAGCAATACCTGCGCACCGCATTCACTCGCCCAATTCCGCCGTCAAAAACTCGATAAACACACGTACGCGCGCGGACATCTGATGCAGCGGCGAATACACCGCGAAGATATCGGCATCGGGCGTTCGGTATTCAGGCAGCACCGGCACGAGCGCGCCGCTTTCCAGATAGTCGACGATATCCCACTCCGCGCGCATCAGAATGCCGTGGCCTTCGAGCGCCCACTTCACCGCGATCTCACCGTCGTTGGTCGTGAGGTTGCCGCGCACGCGCACGGTCGCGGTTTTCTGTGCCGCGGCGCGTCCGCTCGTCAAACGCCAGATGCCATAACCATCGTCGCCCTGACGGATACCGATGCAGTTGTGCTGCGCGAGATCGGCAGGCGTCTTCGGCATCTTGTGATGCTTGAAATACGCGGGCGCCGCGCATAACAGGCGACGGTTCGGCGCGATGCGTCGGGCGATCACGCGCGCATCGGGCGGCTCGCCGAAGCGGATGCAGACGTCGTAGGTGTCGCTGCTGATCGGCGGCGGGTCGACCGATAGCTGTAACTGCACGTCGACTTCCGGATAGCGCTGCACGAAACGTGAAATGACCGGCGCCACGTGGCTGCGTCCGAAGCCGAGCGTCGCATTCACGCGCAACAAGCCCTTCGGCGCAGCACGTGCGCCGCCGAGCACCTGCGCGAGTTCATCCATCTCGCCGAGAATGCGCCGCGCGTGCGTCAGATAGATCTCGCCTTCCGCGGTGAGACTCATGCGGCGCGTTGTGCGATTGACGAGCGCGACACCCGCGCGCGATTCCATCTGCGCGAGGTGCTTGCTGACCGCCGCCGTGGTAATGCCGAGTTCGCGCGCGGTCGCGGTCAGGCTGCCGCGCCCCGCAAGCACGGAGAAAAACGCGAGGTCTTCCGGTTGCACCGAAGCGCCCATTTCGCCGCCTATTCTTAACCTGCAGTTAAAGGTGGTTTAAGTCTAGCAGCGCGTGCACCGCACGTCGATTTCTTACTATCGACTCATCCCTTCACTGGGCCTCTACCAGGCCTTCACCAGCGCAGCCCACGCGAAGCGTGCGCGCCTTTCACCGAACATTTCTCAGGAGCCACCTCAGCATGAAGACCTATCGCATTGCGACGATTCCCGGCGACGGCATTGGCAAGGAAGTGGTACCCGCCGGTCAGCAGGTTCTCGAAGTGCTGGCTGCACGCAGCGACAAATTCCGCTTCGAGTTCGAAGACTTCGACTGGGGCGGCGACTATTACCGTCAGCACGGCGTGATGATGCCGGCCGACGGCCTCGACGCGCTGCGCAACAAGGACGCCATTCTGTTCGGCTCGGCCGGCGACCCGCATATTCCCGATCACATCACGCTATGGGGCCTGCGTCTGAAAATCTGCCAAGGCTTCGATCAATACGCGAACGTGCGACCGACGCGCATCCTGCCCGGCATCGACGCGCCGCTCAAGCGCTGCAAGCCGGCCGATCTCGATTGGGTGATCGTGCGTGAAAACTCCGAGGGCGAGTACGCGGGCATCGGCGGCCGTGCGCACCAGGGTCATCCGATCGAAGTCGCAACGGATGTATCGATGATGACGCGCGCCGGTGTCGAACGCGTGCTGCGTTTCGCGTTCCGGCTCGCGCAATCGCGCCCGCGCAAGCTCCTGACGGTGATCACGAAGAGCAACGCGCAGCGTCATGCGATGGTGATGTGGGACGAGATCGCCGTGCAGGTCTCGCGCGAATTCCCCGATGTGAAGTGGGACAAGGAACTCGTCGACGCGGCGACCGCGCGCATGGTGAACCGTCCCGCGTCGCTCGACACGATCGTCGCGACGAATCTGCATGCGGACATTCTGAGCGACCTCGCCGCCGCGCTCGCCGGCAGCCTCGGCATTGCGCCGACCGCGAACCTCGATCCGGAGCGCCGCTATCCGTCGATGTTCGAGCCGATTCACGGCTCGGCGTTCGACATCATGGGCAAGGGTCTCGCGAATCCGGTCGGCACGTTCTGGTCGGTCGTGATGATGCTCGAGCACTTCGGCGAAACGGATGCCGCGAAGCTCGTGATGAACGCGATCGAGCACGTGACCGCGAACCCGTCGCTGCATACGGGCGACCTCGGCGGCAACGCAACGACCGTGCAGGTCACCGAGGCCGTGTGCAAACACATCGCGGCCAATACGCGCGCGGCCGTCGCAGCCTGAGCACGGCGCGGGAGCGGCGCGCCGCAAAAACGGCGCCCGCCTGTCCGCGCGATTGAGCACAAGCGCCGGCTGCAATCGATCATGCAACGCAGCCGGCATCCCCGTATCTGAAGGAGCACTTCCACCCCGAAACAAAAACAATCGCGCCGGACCCAACGAGGCCACGGCGCGGCCGACCGGAGACAAGGCATGGCCGATCTGCAAACACGCGAGTTAGAGGCTCGCGATCTACAGGCACGCGTGGTGCGCAAGCTCACGTGGCGCATCCTGCCGTTCGTGATGCTGCTTTATTTCGTCAGCTTTCTCGATCGCGTGAACGTCGGCTTCGCCGCGCTTTCGATGAACAAGGCAATCGGTCTCACGCCGACGATGTTCGGCCTCGGCGGCGGCATCTTCTTTCTCGGTTACTTCCTGTGCGAAGTGCCTTCGAACCTGATCCTGAACAAGGTCGGCGCGCGCATCTGGATCGCGCGGGTGATGATCACCTGGGGGCTCGTATCGGCCGCGTCCGCGTTTGTCACCGGACCGACGTCGTTCTACGTATTGCGCTTTCTGCTCGGCGTCGCCGAAGCGGGCTTCTTTCCCGGCATCATTCTGTATCTGAGCCAGTGGTTTCCCGCACGGCAGCGCGCGGTGGCAGCCGCGGCATTCATGGCCGCGGCGCCGCTCTCGAGCGCGCTCGGCTCGCCGATTTCCGGCGCGTTGATGGAACTGCCGACCATGGGCGGCCTCGCGAACTGGCAGTGGCTTTTCATTATCGAAGCGGTGCCGGCCGTGCTGCTTGGTTTCGCGGTGCTGAAGGTGCTGATCGACAAGCCCGCGCAGGCGCCGTGGCTCGCGCCCGATGAGCGCGAGTGGCTAGTCGGCACGCTGCGCGAAGAAGAACGCGAGCGCGGCCGACATGCGGGCCACACCGCGGGCGCCATGCGCGCGCTTGCGGACCCGCGCGTACTCGTGATGGCGCTGATCTACTTCGGCACGTCGGCGGGTCTCTACACGCTCGGCCTGTGGGCGCCGCAGATCATCCGGCAGTTCGGCTTCAGCGCCTTCGGCACCGGCATGCTGAACGCAATTCCGAATGTGCTCGCGGTGCTCGGCATGGTGCTGTGGGCGCGTCACTCGGACCGCAAGGGCGAGCGGGCGTGGCATGTGATCATTCCGTGCGTTGCCGCGGGGCTCGGCCTCGCGTTCGCGGGGATGTCACAGACGGTCGTCGAGGTCGTGCTCGCGCTGATTATCGTGAACGTGGGCATCAGCGCAGCGAAGGCGCCGCTGTGGGCGATGCCGGCTACGTTCCTGTCCGGCGCGGGCGCCGCGGCCGGCATCGCGATGATCAACTCGATCGGCAATCTCGGCGGCTTCGTCGGTCCGTTCCTGATCGGGTGGCTCAAGACGCTGACAGGCGGCTATGCGGCAGGCCTTTACGTGGTGGCCGCATTCGTCACGCTATCCGCGGTGCTGACGCTGATGATGAGCCGTCGTGGCGAACGCGCGCAGGCGGTGACGGAATCGGGGCTGTAGTGGCGGTTGTAGCGTGCGTGTAGCGCTGAAGCGCTGGCTACTTCCTGCGCGTGCGCGCCGCCTGCATGTGCTCGAACGCCTCGACGATCCGCTCGACGAACGCGTTCTTGTGCGCCAGCATCCCGTCGGACGTCTCGCGATGCACGAGCATCGTCGCATTCGCTTCGAACACGAGCACGCGTCCGTCGTCGAGCAGCGTGTAGTCGACGCCCGCGTAGTCGAGATCGAGCTTTTCACCGATCGCCTCGAGCGCGCGCATCGCGCGCTCGCCGAGCGCCGTGCGCGGGTCTTCGAGAAAGCGGCGTTCCTCTTCGAGCTTCCATGCGTGCGACGTCATCTCCGCGGAGAAGTAGTGGACCATCCATTCGGAGCCGATCGCAAGATGGTACGGAAACGGCTTGCGATCGATAAAGATGCTCCGGTACTTGCGGAAGTGACCATCCGCGCTGCGGTAATTGCGGAACATCGTCAGGTAGCACGGCGCGTTGAGGGCCTCTACATCGGGCCATAGCGTATCGATCGACCGGTGCAGCGAGACGCCTTCGCCGCCGTGTTTCGCGAGCGGCCGCAGCAGCAGCGGAAAACCGACGCGGCCCTGATCGATCTGCGTGGCGAGCTCGTCGCGCGAGATGGGCGGCCGATCGATGCGCATGCACGGCGCGGTCAGCACATCGTCGATATCGGCCAGCAACTCGGGCAGCACATGACGCTGCGTCCGCATGACCGCCGCGGGGCGGTTCAGCAGCGGACGTCCGCAGCGGCGCGCGAACGACTCGAGGCGTTTCTCCAGCGGTTGCGCGACGTCCGGTTCGCCGATCGCATTGAACACGAGGTCGTAACGCGGCAGCTGAAAATCTTCGACTTCGTTGGCACAGTCGATGGCGTATTTGATGCGGTGGCTGGTCTGCACCGGCAGCAACGTGTCGAACGGCACATTGCCCGACGTGCGGCCCGCGCACAGAATCAGCACGCGACGCGGCGCACGATCCGCGGCTTCGACGAACACGCGCTGCAAGATGTAGGCGCGCGTGCGGTGCTGCTGCGCATCTTGCGGACGATCGAGCGCGTCGAGCACCGCCGCAAGATTTTGATGCGCGATCGCGAGGTCCGGCTCTATCGCGAGCGTGTGTTCGAACCAGTGCAGCGCAGCCGCATGGTCGCCTCGCATGTAATACGAGGTCGCGAGATTGTAGAGCGGCAACGCCGAGCGCATGTCGGCGATTGCATCGGCGCTCGCACCGGCCGCGGTGGCCGACGCGATAATCGCGTTCGACGTTTCCACCGCGATTCGATGCGCGAGGTAGCCCGTTTCGTTGCCGGCATCGCGCAACGAGTCGGCGAGGGCGGCGTGCAAGCCGGTGTTCAGCGGATCGTCATCGAGCGCGGCGCTGAGTATCGCGATCGTTTTCTCGATGCCTGAATCCTTGCGCGCCGATGGTTCGGTGGTGCGTCCATCTTCACCGTCGGCGGGTTGCGCGGAATGCGCCATATCGATCCTTCGGAATACGGTTGAAACAGCGATTACGGCGAGGCTGCCTGTTTGCGTGCTTGACTGTATTTCATTGATAAGCCGGTTGTAATAAACCGTGCAGGCAAGCCTTGCAGCGTGCATCACCTTATGGCGTACGCATCCTGCAGGCTCGACCGAACAAGCGGGAAATCGGCCCTTTGTTCCCGCATTTGCTAAAGAGCGGCCGTTGGTATTGTGGCTACCGTCCATCATCGCGCATTGCGTCGATCATGGTCTCGACCGCAAATCAACTCAACTCAACGATCAAGCGCTCATCCGTTCGCACGTGCCGCGCATCCGCAGGATCGAACATGAAATTTAACGCTCTGAATTTCTCCGGCGGCCCCGGCGCGCTGCCCGAAACCGTGCTCGCACAAACGCGCGATGCGATCGTCGCGCTTCCGGATACGGGCATGTCGGTACTCGGCATGAGCCATCGGTCCGAATGGTTCCGCTCGGTGCTTGAAGAGGCTGAGATGAATCTGCGGCATCTGCTCGGCCTGTCGAGCGACTATGCGATTACGTTTTTGCAAGGCGGCAGCAGCCTGCTGTTCGCGACGATCCCGATGAACTTCGCCGCGCGCGCGGCTGCGGCGCCCGAGTATGTGACCTCCGGCTACTGGAGCGCGAAAGCGACCGCCGAAGCCGCGAAGGTGACCAGGCGCAACATCGTGTGGGATGGCAAGGCGACCGGTTACAAACAA
This sequence comes from Paraburkholderia edwinii, assembly GCF_019428685.1. Lineage (NCBI taxonomy): Bacteria > Pseudomonadati > Pseudomonadota > Betaproteobacteria > Burkholderiales > Burkholderiaceae > Paraburkholderia > Paraburkholderia edwinii. The sequence continues at coordinate 4,611,289 of NZ_CP080095.1, read as the reverse complement.
TTGCCTGAGTTGCGCACGCTGGACGTCGCGCCGTCGGCCGCCTATCTGCACTACGTGTCGAACGAGACTGTCGAAGGCTTGCAGTTCGATCCGTGCGAAGCCGGCGATATCGCGGCGCCGCTGATCGCGGACATGTCGTCGGACTTCCTGTCGAAGCCGTTTCGCAGCGACGCGTACTCGATGATTTACGCGCACGCGCAGAAAAACCTCGGGCCGGCCGGCGTCACGGTTGCGGTGATCAGGCGCACTTTGCTCGACCGCATTCCCGACGGCTTGCCCGCCATTCTCGATTTCCGCACTCACGTTCTGCACAATTCGAACTACAACACGCCGCCGGTCTTCGCGATTTACGTGTTGATGCTGGTGACACGGTGGCTGCGCTTCGACATCGGCGGCTTGCAGGCCATGCAGCGTATCAACGAAGCGAAGTCGAAGCGCCTGTATGCGACGCTCGACGCGCTCGGCGATGCAGTCACGATTCATGCCGACCCGCGCTGGCGCTCGCAGATGAACGTATCGTTCACGTTCGGCGACAAGCGGCTCGATCAGGCCTTTATTGCCGCAGCGCGGGATCAGAGTATCGTCGGGCTCGAAGGTCATCGTTCGGTAGGCGGGTTGCGTGCATCGCTGTATAACGCGGTCACCGAAGAGGCCGTCGAATCGTTGTGTCAGGTGCTCAACGAATTCACCGTGCAGCACGTTTGAAGGCTTTTTACGCACGCGGTGCAAGCTTGGCGTCACGAACTGCCAGGCAGCACCACTTTCCGGCTTCGCCTGCTCCTCGCAGGTAACCGGAATATACGCATGGGCGAGTGAAGCACGCAGTCGACGTGCATGTTCGCCGAGACTGATCCGTCTTCGCGTCCGAGACGCGGATTGATTTTTCCCAATGTTAATAGTCCTGAACCCCCGCGTTTGTACGTGGGGTGGACGCCTATCGCGCGTGCCCTTACGATCACATATCATGGTTGACAGCAACGTATGCGATCAGGCGCGCTGCGGGCGACACCCCCGCTTCACTCGCGCTTGACATGCATTTGACAGTTCGTAACCGCTAAACAGGACACACCGTATGGAACAGGACGCCTTCACCGCATTCGAACGCGACGGCTGGGAGCAACTCGCCGAAGCCTATAAGCCGCGTTTCGGTGAAGTGACGAAGCAATCGAACGGCGCCTTGCTCGACGCGCTTGAGGTTCGCGCAGGTACGCGTTTTCTCGATGTCGCGACCGGGCCCGGCTATGTCGCGGCAGCGGCGGCACGCCGCGGCGCGCATGCGATCGGTGTCGATTTCGCGCAGGCCATGGTCGACGAAGCGACGCGCGAGTATCCCGATGTCGAATTTCAGCGTGGCAGCGCGGATGCGTTGCCGTTCGACGATGCGAGCTTCGACGCGGTCGGCATCAGCTTCGGCCTGTTGCATTTCGCCGATCCGGACAAGGCGCTCGCCGAAGCGTTTCGCGTGTTGAAAAGCGGCGGCAGAATCGCGTTTACCGTCTGGTCGACGCCGGATCGCGCGCTCGGTTTCGGCTTTGTGTTAAAGGCTGTCGAGACGTACGGACGTCTGGACGTGCCGCTGCCGCCGGGGCCGCCGTTCGCGCGCTTTAGCGACTGGAGCGAATGCGAACGCACGCTACGAGCAATTGGCTTTATCGAACCTCGCGTGGTCGAAGTGAGTCAGACACTACACACGCGCGCGCCCGAGACGGCCTTTCACATGATGTTGCACGGTGGGGTGCGGATGGGCTCGCTGCTGAAATTGCAGACGCCTGAAGCGCGCGCATCGATCGAAAAGTCCGTTTTAGAAGACTGCGCGCCGTATCGAAACGGCGATGACATTCGCGTGCCGTTGCCTTGTGTACTGGCATCCGCGAAGAAGCCTTGAACTGGTGTGGAGCTGCAATATGAAGCGTATGCACATTCACGTTTCAGTCGAAAATTTGACGGAGAGCATCCGCTTTTACAGCGCGATGTTCGGCGGCATCGAGCCGACCGTGCGCAAGCACGACTATTGCAAGTGGGAATTATCGGACCCCGCGGTGAACTTTGCGATCTCGCAGCGTCTTGCGCGCTCGGGGATCGATCATTTCGGCATTCAGGTCGAAACCGAAGAAGAACTGACCGAAATGCGTAACCGCTTCGCGCTCGCGGAAATCGCTGCCGAAGAAGAAACGGCGGCGCCATGCTGCTATGCGGTCTCCGATAAATCGTGGACGGTCGACCCGCAAGGCGTCGCATGGGAAACGTTCCGCACGCTCGAAGCGGCGCCGACGTATGGAAAATCGCGGCACGATGCCGGCGAGCCCGATGCGGCAGCGGCGCGCACCGATACCGGTGCCGATATCGATTCCGACCCGTCGTCGCCGAATACGCCGCGCTGCGGGCCGCAGCAAAGCGCGGTGACGATCGCGTTCAGACGCCGCCGCTAGTTATAGCGCGAGCGCGCCTGTCAAAGCGCGGCTTCGGGTACGAACACGAAGCCTTCCATCAGCCGCCGCGCGCTACGGCTCATCACCACTTTCGTGACGGTCCAGCTGCCGTCGTTCTGCACGGCCTCAGCGCCCACCGCGAGGCTGCCTGATGCGTGGCCGAAGCGCACGCTGCCAGCCGCATCCGGCGCAAGACGATTGACAATCGTGCCAGGAATCGCGGCCGCGACGGCGATTGCGATTGCGCCGGTGCCGGTCATCGCGTGGTGCAGCTTGCCCATCGAGAAAATGCGCGCGTTGAGGTCGAGCGTGGCGGCGTCGACGCGTTTACCGCTCGACGCGACGTAACTGGCGGGCGGCGACACGAAGGCCAGTTTCGGCGTGTGCGGGCGCTGCGTCGTTGCTTCTTCGGTCGTGCGCGCGAGGCCCATGCGCACGGCGGCGTGCGCGCGGATCGTTTCGGCTTTTTCGAGCAGCGCCGCGTTGCCGTTCACATCGCGTTGCAATTCGGTGCCGGTGAGGTCTAGCGCTGCCGCATCGATAAAAATCGCGGGATTGCCCGCGTTGATCATCGTCATTTCGAGCGCGCCGACGCCGGGCACGTCGAGCGTGTCGAGCGCGTTGCCGGTGGGGAACATGCCGGTGTCCGGCGCGTCCGGATCCGCATCGCCTGTCGGATCGAGAAATTCGATCCTGATTTCGGCCGCGGGGAACGTTACGCCATCGAGTTCGAAATCGCCTTCCTCGACCACTTCACCGTTGCGCATCGGCACATGCGCGATGATTTTGGCGTTGATGTTCGCCTGCCAGATGCGCACGATCGCCATGCCGTCGCGCGGAGCGTCGACGAGCCCTTGCGCGATCGCGAACGGGCCGACTGCCGAAGTGAGATTGCCGCAGTTGCCGGACCAGTCGACGATCGGCTTGTCGATCGCCACTTGTCCGAAGCGGTAGTCGACATCGCAGTCCGCGCGTGACGAGGGGCCGACGATCACCACCTTGCTCGTGCTCGATGTCGCGCCGCCCATGCCGTCGATATGCTGTCCGTAAGGGTCGGGGCTGCCGATCACGCGCAGCAGGATGCGGTCGCGTTGGGCAGCGTCGGTGGGCAGCCAGTCGGGACGGAAGAATACGCCTTTGCTTGTGCCGCCGCGCATGTAGACGGCCTGAATTTTCGATTGCGGCAAGGTTGCCTCCTGATATCGTGCGGCATTCGATTGCTTGCGGACCGCTTGCGCGGCGATCTCGCCGCGCTTTGTCACCGATTGTCACCGATGATAGGCGAACTGCAGGTCAGACCGCAGAAACGAAGGCAACGCTTGCCTGAACCGGCACGCCTTGTAAGCGAGCCGGCCTCGCGCCCCGCGCTTAAGCGGCCAGAAGCTGCTTATGCCGCGCGACCAGTTCAGCCTCGTCTTTCAGCGCCTTTTTTACCGACGCCCGCGCTTCGATACGCGCGATATACGCCATCAGGTGCTGCAGGTGACCGATCTGCGCGCCCGAGCGCTCGTGCCACATCGTTGCCCACACATAGGCGTCGGCAACGGTGAACCGCTCGCCGGTCAGATACGTGCGGCCGTCCGCGAGTTGCGCATCGAGTCTTGCGTAGGCATTGACGAGCTTCGCGCGCGTCCACGCGGTGCCTTCTTCGGTCAGCAGTTTGCGCATTAGCGGGATATGCTTCTGCGCAATCTCGGTCGCGACAAAGGTCAGCAACTGGTCCATCCGCACGCGTTCGATCGTGCCGTGCACCGGAATCAGGCCGGACTCCGGATGCTGGTCGGCGAGGTACGACGAGATGACGATCGTTTCGGTTAGCTTTTCATCGGCACGCGCGCCCGCTTGCCCTTCGTCGAGTACGAGGACCGGCACATAACCGAGTTCGTTGACGTCGACGAAGCTGCCGTTGTCCGTCGTGCTCTTGCCGAACACGTCGTAGTGAATCAGCTCGGGTTCGAGGCCCAGTTCGTTGAAGACGGCTTGTACCGCGAGCGAGCAGGTTGCCTGAGCGATGTAGAGTTTCATTTGCGTATCCTTTCGAGTCGATGGCTGGGTCGCATTGCGTTTGCGATGGAACAGACTCTACCGGCCGCGCTCGTGCGGATAAACGCCGTAACAGTGGCTAGAGCGTCGCCGCGTGGGCGACAATCGCGACCGGAACACGGCCATTGGCGCCAAGTGTCTTTATCTTGCGGCACGCTCCCGCTACAGTGTCGTTCGACGCGGCTGGAGGTGTGCCGCTTAACGGTTCCTACTGCTTCTTTCTGATTGCTGGAGAGCTGATATGGTCGAACGCGCGGATGCTTCGATATCCGAGATTTCCGCATTCGAGGCGGTCGCGGTGGAGGGCAGCTTCACGAAAGCGGCCGAGTCGCTCGGCACGAGCAAATCGCATGTCGGCAAGCTCGTGCAGCGGCTCGAGGCGCGCCTTTCGACACGGCTCTTCCAGCGCACGACGCGCGCGGTGCGCCTGACCGAAGACGGCGAAACGTATCTGCTCGCGGTGCAGTCCGCGTTGGGCGGGCTGCGCGAAGCGGAGCAGGAACTCGCCGCGCGGCGCGATGAAGTTGTCGGGCGTGTGCGGCTCGACTTGCCTTCATCGTTCGGCAGGCTGCTGTTTCCGGCGATTCTCGCGTTGCGGCAGCAGCACCCGCGGCTCACGTTCGAACTCGGCTTCAGCGACAAGATGTCGGACCCGGTCGCCGATGGCTGGGATCTCGTGATCCGCATCGGCGAATTGCCGAAAGACAGCGACATGACCGTGCGCAAGCTCTGCGATACGCGCTTCGGGCTCTATGCGTCGCCGTCGTATCTGGCAGCCCGCGGCGAGATTCGCTCGATTGCGGATCTCGCGCAGCACGATGCCGTGATCTTTCGCGGGCCCTCCGGTCGGCTGCGCCCGTGGGCGCTCAATGACGGCGGCGAGGTGCGGTCGATTGCGCCGTCGCCCGTGGTGGTCGTCGAAGACGGCCAGGCGCTCAACGATGCGCTCGTCAGCGGGCTCGGCATTTCGCAACTGATCGACCGTATCGTGCAGCCGCTCGTCGAGTCGGGGCGGCTGCAACATGTGCTGCCCGCAGCCGATGTCGCGGGCTTGCCCGTACACGCGATGATTCCGGCCGGACAGAAGATGTCGTTGAGAACGCGCGTCGTGCTCAATCAACTCGCGGAGTTTCTGAACGGCGCGGAAACGGCGCCGCGCGCGACCGGTGGTGCTCGCGCGCGCTCGCGTGCACGGTGAACGAAGCAGGGCGTCGTCGAAGGGACGCCTCTGCTGCCCGTCAGATCAGCGTGTTCAGCACGCTTCTGTCCCAGTTGCGCAACTCGTCGATGCGTCCTTCGCGCACCTTGTTCGCCCAATCGGGATTCACGAGCATGCCGCGGCCGACCGCGACGAGGTCGAAGTCGCCGTGTTCGAGCATCGCCAGCAGTCGATCGAGCGAGGCGACGTGACTCGCTTCGCCCATCAGCGTGTCGATATGCTCGCCGGTCATGCCGACCGCGCCCACGGTGATCGCAGGCTTGCCCGATAGCTCTTTGGTCCAAGCGGCGAGGTTGCGCTCCGAACCGAATTCGGTGTCCCAGAAGCGGCGCGTCGAGCAGTGAAAAATATCGACGCCCGCATCGACCATGATCGCCGTGAACTCCGCGAGCTCGGCGGGCGTGTTGAAGTTTTTCGCGTCGAAGTCCTGCACCTTCCATTGCGATATGCGCAGCGAAATCGCGAAATGGACACCCGTCACGCGGCGAATTTCCGCGATGACGTCGGCTGCAAGGCGCGCGCGGTTGCGCAGCGCTCCGCCCCACCGGTCGTCGCGCCGGTTCGTGCCGGGCCAGAAAAACTGGTCGAGCAGATAGCCGTGTGCCGCATGGAGCTCGATGCCGTCGAAGCCCGCCATCTGCGCGTTGACCGCGGCCTTCGCGTAGGCTTCGACGATCGCGTCGAGGTCCGCGGGCAGGGCCGGTTCGCCATCGGGCGTCATCGGTTTGCCGATTCCACCGAACAGCCCCGACGGACCGACGCGCCGCGGCGGCCGATAACCGGCGCCCTTCGGGGCATACAGCCCGTCGATCGTGTGTTGCTTCATCTGGCCGACGTGCCACAGCTGGGCGAGGATCGACGCGCCTTCCGCGTGGACCGCTTCGACCACCTGCCGCCATCCGTTCAGTGCGGCGACGCCGTACATGCGCGGTACGTCTTCTTCGTTGGCCGCCGCGTCGTGCGGCACCCACGTGCCTTCAGTGATGATGAGCCCGGCGCCGCCTTTGGCTCGCCTTCCATAGTAGTGGGCATGCGCTTCGCCGGGAATGCCGGCTGGCGCCATCGTGCGTGTCATGGGCGACATCACGATGCGATTGTTAAGGGTCAGTGGGCCGATGCGTACGGCCTCGAAGAGCTTTGCGGTGCGCGCGGGAGAGAGCGCTTCGATGGACGTGCTCGCGCCAAGTGCGGCCTCTGTATTCTGGTTCATCGGGTTCACCTTCAGGAACGAGGGGACAGGCGCCGGTGTCCGGTGAACACGGCGCAACGGATGTTTCGGTGTCCATCGTAGGGTGAGCATGCGTTGCGAGAAACCCTGCGGCGGGAGACGCTCTGTCGCTTCGCGGGAGACGGTGTGCATTGTCGCTTTGCAGGAGACGGAGTAACCACGCTACGGTGATTTATCCGCGGTTCGTCTGTGAGGCAAAATGCAGTGCCGTCATGTGAAGGCGATAAAAAGAAAAGACGGCGAGGGTCGTGCCCGAGGAAGCCCGGGACATTGCGTCCCGGGCTTTGCTCTTCTCGCCATGCGCGTGTTGAACGGCACGATTGAATTCGGCATCCCCCTATTTGCAAACGAAGCAGGTGATCGAATGCCCGAGCGTGGCGAAACCTCGATTTCCGATATCGCGTGCTTTATCGCGGTCACGCAGACCGGCAGCTTCACGCGCGCCGGCGAAGACCTCGGCACCAGCAAGTCGAATGTCGGTAAGGCCGTGCAGCGGCTCGAAACGCGGCTCGGCACGCGGCTTTTTCAGCGCACGACACGTGCCGTGCGGCTGACCGAAGACGGTGAAACCTATCTGTTCGCCGCGCAAGCCGCGCTCGATGGTTTGCGTGAAGCTGAGCATCAGCTCGCGGCGCGGCAGTCGGAGCCGGTCGGCCGCGTGCGGCTCGATTTGCCGGCCGGTTTCGGACGGCTGCTCCTGCCCACGTTCGAAGCGCTGCGCCGCAAGCATCCGAAGGTCACGCTCGAACTCGCATTGACCGACCGCATGTCGGACCCGGTTGGCGAAGGTTGGGATATCGTCGTGCGCATCGGTGAGTTGCCCGTCGACAGCGAGATGACAGTGCGCAAGCTGTGCGATCTGAAGGTAGGACTGTACGCGGCGCCCGCCTATCTCACGCGCAAAGGGCCGGTCGAAACGATCGCCGATCTCGCCTCGCATGACGCCATCGTGTTTCGCGGCCCCACGGGCAGGTTGCGGCCCTGGACTTTGCGCGAGGGGACGGTTAAACGCGAGATGCCGGTGACATCCGCACTCGTTCTCGCCGATGGCCAGGCGCTCGTCGATGCGGCGATCGCGGGCTTCGGCATCGCGCAGATTCACGATCGCGTTGCATTGCCGCATGTGAAAGCAGGGCGGCTCGTGCATGTGCTGCCGCATGCGGCGGTCGACGGTCCGCCCGTGCACGCAATCATTCCGCTCGGGCAAAAAATGGCCGCGAAAACGCGAGCCGTGCTCAATCATCTCGCCGAAAGTTTGCGCGAGCCGGAGCGGCCGCGCGATTGAATTGCCATTGCGCTGTGAAATCAACTTACAAAGTTTCCTGCCCTGGTAGCACTCATCGACCAGTCACTCGACTATGATGTGAGTTACTTCGGAGGAAAAAGCCATGATCGCGACCAGCCCCGAACATGCGGTGGAACTGTTGGACCGGGCATTCAACGAGCAGGACATCGATACGGTCATCGGCTTCTATGAAGACGACGCGGTAGTCGTCACGGAACCGGGAAGAACGGTTCGCGAGCGCGCGGAACTCAGACGTTTTTTCGAACGTGCGATGAAATCCGGCGTATCGGCGAAGCAACTCAAAACGCATGTTATCGAAGCAGATGGTATCGCGCTGTTCCTGTCGCGGTGGATGCTCGAATACAAAGATACCGATGGCGAAGTCTCGTCGAGAGAACTGGTTGCGACAACCGTTTTTCGCAAGCAGCCGGGCGGCGGTTGGAAAGTGCTGATCGACAATTCGCTGGGGCCGCAGGTGCTCGAGACCTGATTACCTACGCGTGAACGCCCATCCGTTGCAATGTCATCGGATGGGCGTTTTTGTTTAGCGCACGTTTAGTGAACCTGGGCCGTGCGGTGATGAGCTACTTCTGCGCAAGCGGCGGCATCGTGGGTTCCGGTACGTTATCGCCCCAGCCGCCTCCCAACGCACGTATGAGGTTCACCGTTGCCGCCGCCTGAACACCCTGCAACTGCACGGCGGCGCGTTTCGCCTGCAGCACCGTGCGTTGCGCCTCGATCACGTCCAGGTAATTGATCGCGCCTTCCGTGTACTGCGTACGCGAAAGATCGGCGGCACGCTGCGACGCATTCACCGCTTCATTCTGCTGCTTCGTCTGCGCTTCGAGAATGCGTAGATCGGACAGACTGTCTTCGACTTCGCGGAACGCGGTCAGCACTTGCTGCCGATAGTCCGCGACATCCTCTTCATAGACGGCACGCGCATTCGCGAGATTGCCCTTGCGACGCCCGCCGTCGAAAATCGGCACATTGAGCGCCGTGCCCGCGAGCGGGCCGAGCAGGAACGCGCGGCTGCTCCATTTGAAGAGATCGCCGAGCGTGGCCGATTCGAAGCCGCCGGTGCCGGTTAGCGTCAACGACGGAAAGAACGCCGCTTTCGCCACGCCGATCCGCGCATTCGCCGCGGCCATCGCACGCTCGGCGGCGGCGATATCGGGGCGCCTCTCGAGCAGCGACGACGGCAGCCCGGGCGGCACGCGCAACTCGACCGGCTGCAGCGGATCGGCCGCCATCGAAAACTCGGCTGGCGCGCGGCCAAGCAGCACCGCAAGACTGTGCTCGGATGCGGCGCGCAGACGCTGCACCGTCATCGCGTCCGAACGCGCGGTCGCGAGTTCCGCCTTGGCGCGCGAAACGTCGAGTTCGGTCACGTCGCCTTCCGCATATCGATGCTGCGCGAGCTTCAGTGCCTGCTCGCGCAGTTCGACGGCGTGGTCGAACACGTCGGTTTCCGCATCGAGCTCGCGCAACGCGAAGTAGTTCTGCGCGACGTCGGCCTGCAGCGCGAGCAGCACCGAGCGGAACAGCGCTTCGCTTTGCTGCGTGTCGGCCTTCGCCGCATCGACCGTCGATGCGACGCGGCCGAACAGATCGACTTCATACGATGCGCTCGCCTGCGCGCGCCAGAACGTCTGCTGCGGAATATTCGCGCCATCCGGCTGGAATTGCGAGGCCGCCGATACCTTTTGCCGCGTCGGGCCGAAGCCGGCGTCGAGCGTCGGGAATAGTCCCGCACGCGCGGCCTGGTTCAGCGCGCGCGCTTCCTTCACGCGCGCGGCCGCTGCTTTCAGGTTCTGGTTTGCTTCCAGAGCCTGCTGCTCGAGCGCATCGAGTTTCGCATCGCCAAATACCTTCCACCATTCGCCGCGCGATATGGCTTCGGATGGCTGCGCAGTCTTCCAGCTGCCCGCTTCCGACGCGGGCAGCGCGGTCTGCGTGGCCTCATGTGTTGTTTCATGCGTGGCTTCCTTGAACGCGGCCGGCATCGGCGTGGACGGCACTCCATACGTCGGCGCAAGCGAGCAACCCGCGAGCACGAGCAAGGCGCCAAGCAGTATCGAGCCGGTCAACACGCTTTTCATCATCGATCGTTTCATGACGCTTTCCTTATCGCTTAGTCTTCGTAAGCCGGTTCGGGTACACGGACGGCGGGAGCGGATGGGCTGTCATCGGGGCCGTGAATATGCGGATGATGGCCGTGCTTGTCCGCGAGATGCTTGCCGCCCGCGAGCTTGCGCAGCAGCACATAGAACACGGGCGTCAGCATCAGTCCGAACAGCGTCACGCCAAGCATCCCGAAGAACACCGCGATACCCATTGCGCGGCGCATCTCGGCGCCGGCGCCGGTCGAGATCACAAGCGGCACCACGCCCATGATGAAAGCGATCGACGTCATCAGAATCGGGCGCAATCGCAAGCGGCTCGCTTCAATCGCGGCCTGGACAATCGAGCGCCCCTGCATTTCGAGCTCGCGCGCGAACTCGACGATCAGAATCGCGTTTTTCGCGGAGAGCCCGACGAGCACCATCAAACCGATCTGCGTGAAGATGTTGTTGTCGCCGCGCGTCAGCCACACGCCGGTCAACGCGGAGAGGAGCGTCATCGGCACGATCAGCAGAATCGCGAGCGGCAGCGTCAGGCTTTCGTACATCGCGGCGAGCACGAGGAACACGAGCAGCACGCTGATCGGGAACACCCACAGCGCGGAGCTGCCGGCGAGTACCTGCTGATACGTGAGATCGGTCCACTCGAACTTCACGCCGCGCGGCAGCGTTTCCTTCGCGATCCGCTCGATGGCCGCCTGTGCTTGACCCGACGAATAGCCGGGCGCGGGGCCGCCGTTGATGTCGGCTGCCGTGTAGCCGTTGTAGCGCACGACCATCTCCGGGCCATACGTCGGCGTGACGCTCACGAGCGACGACAGCGGCACCATCTCGCCATTGGCGTTGCGCGTCTTCAACTGGCCGATGTCGTTCGCCGTGGCGCGGAACGGTGCGTCGGCCTGCGCGCGCACCTGAAATACGCGGCCGAACTTGTTGAAGTCGTTCACGTACAGCGAGCCGAGATAGATCTGCATCGTGTCGAACACATCGGTGATATTCACGCCAAGCTGCTTCGCTTTCACGCGATCCAGATTGACGTTCAGCTGCGGCACGTTGATCTGATAGCTCGAGAACGACGGCCCGAGTTCGGGGGCTTGCGCGGCCTTCGTGAGGAACGCCTGCGTCGCGCTATTCAGCGCTTCGTAGCCGAGCGCGCCGCGGTCTTCGATCTGCAGCTTGAAGCCGCCGAGCGCGCCGAGGCCGAGCACGGGTGGCGGCGGAAAGACGGCGATCTGTGCGTCCTTGATCGCGCCGAACTTCGCGTTGAGCGCCGCGACAATCTCGTTGGCCGTTTCGCCTTTATGGCGCGTCTTCGACGGCTTCAGCACGACGAACAGGACGCCCGCGCTCGACGAGTTCATAAAGCCGTTCACCGACATGCCCGGATATTCGACCGCGCTTTCGACGCCCGGCTGCTTCAGCGTGATGTCGGCCATCTCGCGAATCACCTTCTCTGTGCGTTCGAGCGACGCGCCGTTCGGCAACTGCACGATGCTGACGAGATAATCCTTGTCCTGCGCCGGCACAAAGCCGCGGGGAACGATCTTCGCCATCAGGCCGGCGGCGGCGAGCAGCACGCCGTAGATGACGAGCATCGCGACCTTGTGGCCGATGACCTTGCCGACGCCTTTGCCGTACGACTCGGAACCGCGCGTGAACACTTTGTTGAATACGCGGAAGAACGGGCCGAACAGACGGTCCATCACACGCGTCAGTGCGTCTTTCGGCGCGTGATGGTCGCGCAGCAGCAACGCGGCAAGGGCCGGCGACAACGTCAGCGAATTGAACGCCGAGATGACGGTCGAGATGGCGATGGTCATCGCGAACTGCTTGTAGAACTGGCCGGTCAGGCCCGACATGAACGCAAGCGGCACAAAAACCGCGACGAGCGTCAACGCGATCGCGACGATTGGCCCGCTGACCTCGCGCATCGCTTCGTAGGTTGCGTCGAGCGGCTTCAACCCTGCGGCGATATTGCGCTCGACGTTCTCGACCACGACGATCGCATCGTCGACCACGATGCCGATGGCCAGCACCATGCCGAACAGCGACAGCGCGTTGATCGTGAAGCCGAACGCGAGCATCAGCGAGAACGTCCCGACGATCGATACGGGCACCGCAAGCAGCGGAATGATCGACGCGCGCCAGCTTTGCAAGAATACGATCACGACAATCACCACCAGCACGATCGCTTCGATCAGCGTATGCACGACGGCGTCGATGCTTTCGCGCACGAACTGCGTCGGGTCGTAGACGATGCGATAGTCGACGCCGTCGGGCATATCGCCCTTGAGCTCCTTCATCGTCTTGCGGACTTCGTCGGAGATCTGCAGCGAGTTCGCACCCGGCTGCTGATAGATGATCAGCTGTGCCGACGCCTTGTTATCGAGCAGCGCGCGCAGCCCGTATTCCTGCGCATCGAGCTCGACGCGCGCGACGTCGCCGAGGTGCGTGACCGCGCCGTCCGCCGAAGTCTTCAGCACGATATGGCGAAATTCCTCTTCGGACTTGAGCCGGCCTTGCGCGTTGATCGACAGCTGCATCGGCACGTTTTCGCTCATCGGCGGGCCGCCGACGAGGCCGGCTGCAACCTGCACGTTCTGCTCGCGGATCGCCTTCACCACGTCCGATGCGGTCATGTTCTGGCGCGCCACTTTGGTCGGATCGAGCCAGATGCGCATCGCGTAGTCGCCGGACCCCCAGAGCACCACTTCGCCGATGCCGGGAATGCGTTCGAGCCGCGTCTTCACGTTGATCAGCGCGTAGTTGCGCAGATACGTCATGTCATAGCGGTCGTTCGGCGATACGAGGTTCACGCCCATCACGAGTGTCGGCGCGGCCTTCACGACTGTCACGCCGAGCCGCTGCACGTCTTCAGGCAAGCGCGGCAGGGCCTGCTGCACGCGGTTTTGCACAAGCTGGGTGGCAAGGTCGGGGTTTGTGCCGAGCTTGAACGTGACGGTGGTCGTCATGTTGCCGTCGCTATTCGCTTGCGACTGCATGTACAGCATGTTTTCGACGCCGTTAATCTTTTCTTCGAGCGGCGAGGCGACCGTTTCCGCGATGACTTTCGGGTTCGCGCCCGGATATTGCGCGCGAACCACAACCGATGGCGGCACGACTTCCGGATACTCGGAGGTCGGCAGCATCGTCAACGCGATGATGCCGCCAAGCAGAATAATGACCGACAGCACGCCAGCAAAAATGGGCCGGTCGATAAAGAACCTGGAGATGTTCATGATGTTTTTCCCGAATCCTGTCGAAGTGGACGCGTCATGAAGCGGACTTTGAGGAGGACGGTGAATCGGACGATGAAGCGGACGGTGAAGCAGGCGGTGAAGCGGGCAATGAAGCGGGCAATGAAGCGGGCAATGAAGCGGTGGACTTCGCCGCGCCTGTCATCGAGACCGCGTGCGGGGTGACGCTGTCGCCGGGACGGGCGCGCTGAATGCCGTTCACGACGATCCGGTCGCCCGCGTTGAGACCCGAGGTGACGACGCGCAGCTTGTCGTGCAGCGCGCCGAGCTCGACTTCGCGGTATCGCACCGTGTTCGACGCATCGACGACGAGCACGTATTTCTTCGCCTGGTCCGTGCCGATCGCCGCGTCGTCGACGAGAATCGCCGGATGCGCGGCGCCGCCGCCCACCTTCACGCGTGCATAGAGACCGGGCACGAGCGCGCCGTCCGCGTTGTCGAAGCTCGCACGCACGCGAATCGTGCCGGACGTCATATCGAGCCGGTTGTCGACCGACGTAATCGTGCCGTCGCGCGAGTAGCCGCTTTCATCGGCCAGTCCGAGCGAGACGGGCACCTTTGCGTTGCGGTCGCGACCGAGGTATTGCAGATACGTTTGCTCGTCGACGTCGAACGATGCATAGATCGGCGACACGGAAACGAGCGTGGTGAGCACCGGCGCGTTCGCGCCGACCGACACCACATTGCCGAGCGTCAGTTCCGCGCGCGATACGCGGCCTGAAATCGGCGCGGTGATCGTCGTGTAGCCGAGGTTTACCTGTGCGGCTTCGAGCGCGGCCTGCGCGGCCTTGACACCGGCGTTGGCTTCGCGCGATGCGTTCTGCTTTTCGTCGTAGTCGCGTTTGGCGATCGCGTTGTCGGTAAGCAGGCGTTCGGCGCGGGCGGCGTCGGCCGTGGTGTAGATCGCGCGCGCTTTTGCGGCGGCGAGCTGCGCGGCCGCACGGTCGACTTCCGCCTGATACGGGCGCGGGTCGATCGTGAAGAGCGCATCGCCTTTCTTCACGAGCGCGCCGTCCTTGAAATGCACGGCGACGATCGTGCCGGGCACAAGCGGACGCACGTCGATATGGTCGATCGCTTCGAGGCGGCCCGAATAACTTTGCCAGTCGGTCACCGATTGATTGAGCACGCTGGCGACATCCACTTCGGCGGCGGGCGCCGGCGCGTCGGCCGCATGCGCGCGGGTCACGGGGCCGACGTCGCGTTCGTGCAGCATCAGACCGATGCCTGCGGTCGTGCCGGCGATAAACAGCGCACCGATTGCAATCGATAGCCGCTTCCGGTTTTTCGCATTCTTCATCATGGCTAGTGATCCTTAATAAACAGAACTGTTTCGTTGCGCGTGGTTGATGAGCGAGCTCAGCCAGCCGCCGCGGGTAGGCCGTTGTTCGGTGCTTCGGCAACGGTCTCAAGCGTTGGCAGCAGTATGGTTGACGCCCTGATGGCGATAAAGACGGCGATCGGCGACGCTTTGTATCCTGGCCGGATACAGTTCAACGGGGCGGAGCGAGGGGCTTGCCTCGGAGCGCGATCGCGGCGTGGCGCGTCATTTGTGCGCGGATGCCAGACGCCGGATTTCGCCGGCCAACTGCTCGATGTACAGGTCCGTCAAGCGGGCTTCGTCGAGCGCCGCTTCAAGCCTGACGACATACTCGCGATTCGTCCCGTGGCGACCGCGGGCGATCGCAATCAGCGGAGCCACGGTGCGTACCGACGCATCCGCTTCGTATTGCGATTGATTGCGGTCGGCGACGAAGGCGATCGCATGCGTATGCGTGCCGTCTGCGAAGGTGATCGGCGCCCATGTCGGCAGATAGGAACCCGCCACCATTTCACGAATCCAGACGAGCCGCAGCTCTTCGTTCATCGATGCCGGCGCGAGCTTCAGTGCAATGCCCGCTGCGCTGCCGCCCGGTTCGAGCGCAAGCATGCGGCCGGGCGCATCGGGGCTGCCGCGGCCGGCGACGACTCTCAGGCAGAAGCTGCGGTGCCAGTCGTGCAACGTCGCCGTCGCGTGGGCGTCGAAGTGGATCAGCGGATTCCACATCAGCGAACCGTACGCAAAAATCCAGATTGGACCGCTATCGCCATGCGGTCGCTGCGCGAGCGTTTGCGCGAGCGATGCTTCGATGCGTGGCGCCGTCCATAGCGTTTCCACGGGAAGGTCGCTGAAGCTATCGAGATAGGCGCCGGAGCGGAGAGCGTCGCGTGACAGCATGATGAGTCGGCTTGCGGCAATAAGCGTGTGTGTCGGAACGCACAGCAGCCGTCGGCCGGCACGTTGCGCGTACCAGCAGTATCCGCACGAGGAGGCGCGGGATAAACGCGTCCGTTGGAGACGCTTCGTCGCCCGTGCGGCGACAATGACGAGGTAGAAGAAGCAGCGCGCAGTGCGGCGCGCGTGTTGCCGGTGTCGTCAGCCGGAAGAGGCGGGCGATTCGTCCGGCCCACGCGTCAACGAGCGCTCGGGGAAGACGATGGCAATCCGGAAGCCCGCACCGTGCGTACTCTGGAACGCGATGCTGCCTTCGAGTTGCCGCACGCGTTCACGCATGCCAAGCAAGCCGAACGATCGCGGCTTCGGCACGGCGTCGGCCGGCACGCCGATGCCGTCGTCGACGATGCTGACCGTGCAACCGCCTTCAGTGCGCGTCACATCGATTGACACGTTGCGCGCCTGAGCATGCCGCGCGACATTCGTGAGCGCTTCCTGAACGATGCGGAAGATCGTCGTGGCCGCGAATTCGTTGATGTCGTCGGCGTTCGGCGTGACCTGCGCGGTCGCATGAACGCCGTAGCGTCGTGTGAAGTCTTCCGCGAGCCATTCAAGCGCAGCGGACAGCCCGAGATCGTCGAGCATCGGCGGACGAAGATCGGAGGCAATACGCCGTAGCGACGCGGCCATTGCATCGATTTGCGCCTTCAATTCATGCGTTTCTTCGATACGCGCGGCCGGCGCGTCGTGCGATCTGAGCCGGCCCTCGAGTAGCGCGACGCTCATTTTCAGTGCGGTCAGCTGCTGCCCGAGGTCGTCGTGCAATTCGCGGGCGATACGCTTCTGCTCGTTTTCGCGCGCCACCTGCATTTGCGTCGACACTTCGCTGGCGCGTTCGAGCGCCGCGAGCCGCGTGCGTTCGGTCATGTCGCGCGTCACTTTCGCGAAGCCGAGCAGTGTGCCCGATTCGTCGCGCACCGCGGAAATCACGACATTGGCCCAGAAGCGCGATCCGTCGCGGCGCACGCGCCACCCTTCGTCTTCGACGCGCCCCGCGGTGCTCGCCAGTTCGAGTTCGCGCGCCGGCTTGTTCGCGGCGATGTCGTCGGGCGTGTAGAACGTCGAGAAATGCCGTCCGATGATTTCGTCGGGGGTATAGCCTTTGATGCGCTGCGCGCCCGGATTCCAGCTCGTGATGCGGCCGCTCGGGTCCAGCATGAAGATCGCGTAATCGCGGACCGCATCGATCAGCAGGCGATGCCGGTCTTCGATGGCGATTTCGGGCGACGGCGGCGATTGTGCGCCGGGCATGCGCTCGTTCGATGAAGCCATCGGCTGGGTCCTCCGCGAGTGGGTCCGCAACGGGGTTCGTGATGCATGCGGCGACCGGTTCGCGTCCGGTCGCCGATCAGACATTCGTATTATGCGACTCGATACGGCGCGCGCTGCGGCATTCGATCGCAGTGCCCGCGAATGCGGTGGGCGACGGTGCCACCGGTTGACCCATATCAAGCTGCTGCCTGCGCAAGAGCGGAAGATAAAAGACAAGGCTCGCAGCACGAGCACCACCGAATGCCTCGGCACGCGGCGCGCGATGCGCCGGTGCGACCGCCCGACCCGCGCTACAGGTGCGACCCATGAGGGCCTGTGGCGATCAAACGGAGAAACCGCCATGCGCGCACTCGACATCATGACGACGCCCGTCGTGACCACCACGCCCGACACCGCGATTCACGAAGCGGCGAGACTGCTCGCGGATCACCGCATCAGCGGCATGCCGGTGATCGACGCGGCCGGCAATATCGTCGGCATTATCAGCGAGGGCGATCTGCTGCATCGCGTCGAAACCGGCACGGATGCGCTGCGACGCTCGTGGTGGCTCGATTTTATGGCCGGCACACGCGAACTGGCCGCACGCTATGTAAAAGAGCATGGGCACAAGGTGCGCGACGTGATGAGCGAAAACGTGATCACGATCGACGAAAGCACGACGCTCAGGGACATCGCGGACACCCTCGAGCGGCACCGGATCAAGCGCGTGCCGGTGCTGCAGGACGGCAGGCTGGTCGGCATCGTGAGCCGCTCGAACCTGATTCGCGCGCTCGCGACATTCACGCAGGCCGAGGCGGACGTCGGCGCTTATGACGACGCGGCGCTGCGCGATGCGGTCGTCGACGCGCTCGCCGGTTATCGCTGGGCGTTGCCGAAGGGTAGCGTGTTCGTGAAGGATGGCGTCGTGCATCTGTGGGGCGTGATCGAATCGGAGCAGGAGGGACGGGCGATCTGCATCGCGGTCGAAGCCGTGCCGGGGGTCAGGGACGTCGAGAGCCATCTGGCCTTTCCGGTCATCATTCCGGCGTTGTAGAGGTGCGTATGGGCGTCGGCATGCAAATCGTCTACCTCGGCTTTGCCGGCTCGCGTACGCTCGAAGGCGAGGCGGGCGCGCAGCTCGTGCGGCTCGAACGCTACAGCGCGATTCTGTCGGCGGTTCGCCTTGCGATCGAAGCGATGGGCATGATGGGTCCGCAGACGATGTACGACGCGCGTCTCGACTTGCTGCTGCTGTCGCGCGCCGACCGGTACCGGCCCGTGGCGCGCTGTTCGCACGCGAATGTGCAGGAGGCGGTACGGCGCGCCTTCGATGTGGCCGAGTGCGAGTTGCGGACGATTGCCGCGTGCGCGCGGCGGTGACTTCGGCGACGGGTGCTGAGCTCTGCCGCAGATGCTGACGTCGACGCCAGCCGGACATCAGACTTTCGCGAGCCGTTCCGGATCGACGATGCGAATCTGCTTGCCGCGCGTATCGATGAGCCGTTCGCGCTGGAACCGCGAGAACATGCGGCTCACCGTTTCGAGTTTCATGCCGAGATAGCAGCCGATTTCCTCGCGCGTCATACGCAAATTGAACTCCGCCGCCGAGTAGCCGAGCGCCTTGAAGCGCTTCGACAGATTGAGCAGAAACGCGGCGACACGCTGTTCGGCGGTCATCGTGCCGAGCAGCAGCATCAGCGACGATTCGCGCACGATCTCGCCGCTCATGATCTGATGCACGTGGTGTTGCATCGACCGGATTTCGCGGCACACGGCCTCGAGCTGCGCAAACGGAATCACGCAGACCACGCTGTCCTCGAGCGCGATCGCGTCGCCGTTGTGGCGGTCCGTGCAGATGCCGTCGAGGCCCAGCGCTTCGCCGGCAATCTGAAATCCGGTGACCTGTTCGCGGCCGTCGCGATGCATCACCACCGTTTTGAACGAGCCGAGGCGCACGGCGTAGATGCTCTCGAATTCGTCGTTCGTGCGATACAGTGCATCGCCGCGCTGCACGGGCCGCGTCGCGCAGATGATCGAATCGAGCTGCGCGAGCTGGGACGCGGTCAGATCGGCCGGCATGCAGACGCCGCGCATCGAGCAGCCCGAGCAGCGGGCAATGGCGGGGCGCTTTTGAGCGCGTTCCTGAGGACGTTCCGGAGGACGTTCCTGAGCAGGTTTCACATGAATGACGTGCACCGCTTTCGGCGCGGCTGCAGTGGCTGCGGCCGCGGCGCGTAACACGGGCGACGCGGCGCCCTGAACGGTTTCGGGTGACATGCGCGGCTCCTTATCGGTCGGCGACGCGCGTCGAACGCGTCGATGCGAGGGCTTCGATCGTGCGGCAGGCGGCGTCGAACTCGGCGGTCTTGTCGAAGAAGTAATGCGCGCCGGCCGTCTTGCATGCCGCGCGGAAAGCGGGTCCGGAATGGTTGGTCAGCGCGATCGTGATGACGCGCGGCATCGTCTGCGTGAGCGTGGCGATCAGATCGATGCCGCTGCCGGCGGCCAGGCGCAGATCGATGACGGCGACATCAGCGCTGTGTTGGCGAATCGCCGCCAGCGCCGTTTCGCCGTCTTCCGCTTCACCGACGACCAGCACGTCCGCGATTGCGCCGAGCAGGAGCGCGATCTTGCGGCGCACCGACGCGGCATCTTCGACGAGAAAGACGCGCAGAGCGTTGAGCGGCTGACCGGTATCCATGACGGCCAGTATCGACGCCGTTATCTCAAAATTAAATCGGCGATGGTTGGAGTTCGTGTAGGGCGTGGGGAATGTGTGTAGGGCAATTCCTACAACTTTGTGCCGTGTTCGGCTTAGACCTCGTCGAGATCGTCGAACAGTTGATGCCGCATCGCATAGCGCACCAGGGCCGCTTCGTGCGGCATCTGCATTTTTTCGAGGATGCGCGTTTTGTATGTGCTGACGGTTTTGGAACTGACGCACAGTTCCTGCGCGATTTCGGTGATCGTCTGGCCGGCCGCGATGCGGCGAAACACATCGAATTCGCGGTCGGAGAGCCGCTGGTGCGGCAGCGCATCGGTGGGTTCGTTCAGGCTCTGCGCAAAGCGCTCGGCCATCGCGAGACTCACATAGACGCCGCCCGCGGCGATTTTCGTGACCGCGCCGACCAGTTCGGCGCTCGCGCTTTCTTTCGTCAGATAGCCGGACGCGCCTGCTTTGAACGCGCGCACCGCGTATTGCTGTTCGGCGTGCATGGTCAGCACCAGCACGCGCAGTTCGGGCTTTTCGTCCTTGATTTGTCGGATCAGTTCGATGCCGTTGCGGCCTGGCATCGAGAGATCGAGCACGAGCACCTGGGCGGGCGTCGAGCGCGTCAGCGCGACGGTCGTGGCGGCGTCGCAGGCCTCGCCGGCTACGTCGAAGCCGGCCGCGCCCTGCAGGATATGGCGCAGGCCGTCGCGCACCACTGCGTGGTCGTCGGCGATCAATACCCGGATCATGAGAGGCTATTTTCCTGTTGCACGGGGCAGCATTGATGTTAACCGCTCTGCGGTCGGATGTGCGTGCGATCAGGAATAGGGAGCGGAAATCGGGTATTGCGGGCTACTGCGGGGTACCGCGCGGGAGCGGCGCGGTGGATCGCGACGGCGCATACGCGCTTCGCGGTTTTCGCAAAGTGCGCACGGTGCGCCGTTATTCGATCGTTCGGCCTCAGTGGTTCGACTTCAATGCGACATCAGCACCGGCACGGTCATCGATTCGAGCATCGTGCGCGTCACGCCGCCGAGCACGCGCTCCTGCGCGCGCGGATGACCGAATGCGCCCATCACGAGCAGGTCCGCGTGCAGGTCGGCGATGCGGTTCAGCAGCGTCGCGCCGGTGCTGACGCCGGCGACCGGCGGCGTCGACGAGAACGAGGCGCGGATGCCGTGGCGTTCGAGGAAGGCGGAGACGTCGATGGCGGCGGGTGGTTCCTCGCGCGGTGCGTTGTCGTTTCCGTGCGGTCCGACCGACGCGATCGTCACGAAACGCGCGCGTTTGATCAGCGGGAGCGAATCGGACAGCGCGCGCGCCGCTTCACGGCTGCCGTCCCACGCGATCACGACGTTGTCGCCGACCGTCGCCGTGACCTTGCCCGCATACGGCAGCACGAGCGCGGGGCGTCCGCTTTCCATCATCAGGTCTTCGATAAAGTGTCGCGCGACATAGGACGCCGGGTCTTCCGGATCGCGCTGGCCAAGGATCAGCAGGTCCGCATGCCGCGCGTGCAGCGTCGCCGTTTCGATGGCGGGACCCGGCGGCGCGCGCCATTCGACGTTGCGGGCGGCACGCTGCGCGGCGTCGAGAAAGGCGGCTTGCGCGCTGGATTGGCGTTCCACGTGCTGCCGTTCGAGCGCGGACAGATTCAGGCTGTCGTCGAGTTTGAAGAGCGGCTGGAACAGGTCCTGACTGACGATGTAAAGGCCGATCAGATGCGCGTCGAAGCGCTGCGCGAGATCGAGCGCCACGGCAACCCGTACTGCGCTGTGACGGCTGTCGTCGATATGGACCAGCAAGGTCTTGTAGCTCATGGGAGCTCCTTTTGCGCGGAGTGTGATGCGGCCGCGGTCTGGTCGGCGGCGGGCTGCTGCGCGCTTGATGGAATCAGCAGCACCGCGCACGGCGCGCCACGTACGACACGTTCCGCGACGCTGCCGAGCACGAACCGCCGGAAGCCGCGCCGGCCATGCGTTCCCATTACGATGAGATCGGCATCGCATGCGATCGCCGATAACTGGAGACGCTGCGCGATGTCTTCGCTGAGCGAACTGGTGTCGACGACGCGCGGACTGCCGTTGATGCGCAGTTTCGCCATGCGGTCGCGCGCGTCGGCGATCACGAGTTCGCCTTCGGTGCGCATCGCCTCGCGTATCGGCACGGGATTGAAGCCGGGCGTGCCGAACGCGATGGTGGGCATATCGACGACGTAGACCGGATGCAGCAACGCGTGATTTTCGCGCGCGAGACGCAGCGCGGCTTCGAGTACCTGATGCGAGGTGTCGCTGCCGTCGAGTGCGACGAGGATGCTTTTGTACATGAGTGTGGCTCCCTGGAAGGACGGCGTCTAGCGCGACATCAGCACGGGCATGGTCATCGATTGCAGGATGGTTCGCGTTGCGCCACCCATGACAAGTTCGCGCCATCGTGAGTGCCCGTATGCGCCCATCACGATCATGTCGCAGCCCTGATCGTATGCGGTCGACAGCAGCACGTCGCCGATCGGCGTGTCCTTGCTTGCGTCGACGTCGAGCACGTCGACCGCCGCGTCGTGGCGCGCGAGCGTCAATGCAATGTCAGCGCCGGCGAATCGTTCGCCGGGCGGCTCGCCTTCGGTGCCGCGCACGGTGACGACCGTGCATTTTTTCGCGTGCGAGAGAAAAGGGACTGCGTCGTAGGCGGCGCGCGCGGCTTCGCGGCTGCCGTCCCACGCGACGAGAATGCGTTCGCCGAATTTCTGCGAGGCGCCGCTTGCGTACGGGAGTAGCAGCACGGGCCGCCCGGCAGACATCACGATGGTTTCGACGAAGTTTTCGTCGATGAAGGATTCGGGATCCTGCGGATCCGTCTGACCCATGACGATGAGGTCTGCGTAACGCGCGTGCGGCGGCACGCCTGAATTCGCGGGGCCATTTATGCAGACGAATCGTGCATCGAGATTGGCGCGCAATGCTTCGGCGTGAAACAGCCGCTCGATCGCGCCGAGTTGCTGCTCGCGCCGCCTCTGGTGGGCCGCGTAATAACTGGCTGTGCCGGCCATGACGTAAAACGCGCGGGAATCGGGTTCGAACGTCGCGTAGAGGCCGGTCAGATGCGCGTGGAAGCGTCGCGCGAGATGGAGCGCGGCATCGAGCCGCTGCGGAGTGTGCTCGCTGTTGTCGAGATGGACGAGAAGAGATTTGTAGCTCATCGCAGTCGCTCCGTTTCGAGCGGCGGGCGGTAGGGGTGCCAGCCTCTGTTTGAGTGTATGAGGATCGGGCGGGTGGGGGGTTGATGCAGATCAAGCGGATAGGAGTGCGTGATCTGGAAAAGCACGGAAGCTAAACGTCGCGGAAGCGGGCATGCGGCAGCATTGTGAGTTTGGCGATATTGGT
This sequence comes from Paraburkholderia edwinii, assembly GCF_019428685.1. Classification (NCBI taxonomy): domain Bacteria; kingdom Pseudomonadati; phylum Pseudomonadota; class Betaproteobacteria; order Burkholderiales; family Burkholderiaceae; genus Paraburkholderia; species Paraburkholderia edwinii. The sequence goes on along the minus strand of NZ_CP080095.1, from coordinate 4,588,086 downwards.
CTTCCTCCGAAGACTTATTTGAACTTCTTAGGAAGTTCTTAAGGCGTGCCGCCGTAGACGGGTCTTGCCGCATACGTTTCGTCAAATATTGTCATTTCTTATCTCGGTCGATTGTCTCCGATCAAGTCGTCCGGTATTAAAGAGGCGCGGGTGAGGATCGCCGCACATCGCATACCGCAACCTCGAGGCGGTAGTCACTGACATCGATGATAAGGAAAGAAGATCATGCCGGATCAGCAAGAGAAAGAAGCGACCTATTTCTTCGCGACTATTGGCGCACGCACAGAGCTTGGCGGGCGGGTGACAAAGGCGACGACGCACATCGAGTGTGACGGGCTCGCATTCGCGCGCGTCGGCGATATCGTCACCTACGAGGATGGCAGCGAGGCGAGCATCGTGGACGGCGCGGGCTCTGCCGCGATCTCGGATGACAAGCCGATTGCGCTAGTAGGCTCGAGTCTCAGTAACGGCGACAAGATCACGCAGACATTACAGAACGGGTGTTGCATCACCGTGCGCGTCGGCGAGGAAATTCCCGGTCTGTTCGACGCGACGTATGAGTATGTCCCGGTTGCCGCTACGCCAGACAGAGGACGTTACGATGCGTAAGGCTGCGGTCCGACACGGCGACCCAACGACAACCGGTGGAATTGTCATCGCCTTTGCGTCGGGAATTTACGACGACCGGAAACGGGTCGCACTGACTAACGACGAGGCAACCTGTGGCAACTGCAAGGGCACGTACAAGATATATGGCACTGGTAAAGGAATATCGCAAAAGAGCAGGAACGTGGTTGTTGACGGCGACAAGGTACTGTGTCCCTGCGGCAGGAACCGGGTACTCGTTGGGCGCAATCCAGGGATATTTCTGGAGACTGATGGAGGCGCGCTCCAACAAACGCGAGAGACTCCAGTATCAGCTGGTAACACTCCTGAGCAGTGGATCGCGTTCACGTTGAAAGGTGGCGGTTGCAATGAGGGCTTGCAATGCATCGCCCACTTTGCGGACGGTTCGACGGAGTACGGGACGTTAGATTCCCGAAACAGTGTGCGGATTGCTCGCACCACTGGTAGTCCTTGTATCAAGCTTGAACTACTGCTTGACAGCAAACAGGGATGCAATTCTGTAACCGACCGACTTCTCTCCGCGGCCATGGGATAACGAAATGACAAATGCTCAAGGAAACTCAACAGTACTTCATGGTCCATATGAGACGCGGCAGGAACATTCACTTGATCGAGCGTTTCTAAAATCGGCTCGTGAGTCGCTTGAAGCTGCCGGGATATATTTTTCGACCAGCGCGATTAGCGATGCAACCGTTCGAGCCCGCTACGCAGAAGGTATTCGAAGGATAAGCAGGATGGTTCAAGAGGAAGTTGACGCGGTGCGGATGTCTGCTTCCGAGGGAGCAGCGTTCTGCAATTCGATGCGCAATCAGATTATGGAAGAAACGCGTCGGGTCACTTCACCTCAAGGGCTGGCTGCTGCGCAAGCAAAAAAAGCACACGGATACACTCTGGATACGATCCTTGACCGCTATTCGAATCGGCTATTTTCCAAGCCTTTTCGATACCTCACGGAGGCTGAGAAAGATCAGGCTTATTACTCCGCCATTGAGGCCGCTGGGCGGAACGACGTCGTAGTAACTGCGAAGACCGCAAGGCTACGCACGGCCGGGAAGGTCGGAATTCTTGTATCGGCGGCTCTCGCGGGATACTCGATTCTGACCGCAGATGACAAGCTGACGGAAACCGCGAGACAGGGAACCATTATCGAAGGAGGAATGATCGGCGCCTTCCTGGCGGGCTTAACCATATCTACTATCTGCGGCCCCGGTGCACCGTTTTGTGCGGTTGCGGTTCTTATCATCGGGTCAACGGCAGGTGCGACAGTTGCCGACGTCGCATACGATAGATATCTGGACGAGGTGAGGGAATTTCAGGAATGGGGAATCCGGTGAGTCTGGAAGAGCGGAAGTCCATCTGGATAGTGATGTCCGAATTCTTCGTTGACAATGAAATCGACTACGATCGCGAGGTCGCGATGATTGACCAATACTCGTGGAGCGACTTAAAGCAGATTTTCTTTCGCGAGGTGGCTCCCGTGTGTGGGCCTAACCTGATGACGCCCGTGCCACCGGTTTGGGCTGGGTTCGAACCCGACTGGGTGGTGACTGAAATAAGCGCAAATTTGGCGAAGAGAGAGCGTTCGTGGGCAGGTCGGATTTCTTATGAAGCGGGTGTTCTCTACCATCGCATCCGGTGTGCCGAGGTATGGGCGGAAGTGGAGAGGGCGATGGTGCGGAGGCGTGCGAATTGGTCGGGCGGCAAGTGACCGCTTACCAGCAAGCTACGCCATGCAGTGCGGTCCGGTGTCACATGAAGTGGCGCCGGCTCAATGGGTCCTGGTGCAGCGGGAGTGACTTCACCAGCTCGATGAATCGCTCAACGCATGTCGACGAAAACGGTTCACTCCAGATGATGGTCTGTTCGAACACATAGGGTTCAGCCAATGACACATACGCGACGCCAGATCGTTGCAACGCAGAAGTAAAACTCGGCACGACCGCGACACCGCGTTCCGCAGCCACTAGCGATATCAGCGTCGTCATCTGCGAAGCGGTTGGACCCATGCGCGGAGTAAAGCCAGCCCGCGAGCACAGTTCATCCAACGCCGTATTTAATGCAGCACCGTAACCGGGCGGATAGTTCAGGAAAGTTTCTTCGGCGAGTTCGGCAAAATCGATAACTGTTTTGCCCGCGTACGCACTGGTCGAAGGCGCCGCGACAACGAGCGGATCCCGGGAAACGATCAACGACTGAATGCCTTCCTTGGCGGCCTTTTCGGCTGACCACCCGAATCCAACATCAAGCGTTCCATCGGCAATCTGCTGAACCTGACTCGCCGACGACACTTCCCGAAACAGCAACTCCACCTCCGGCAAATTGCGGCTCACGTTGCGCACGACGTCCGAGAAAACATCGGACATCGGAATCGAGCTTGAGTATCCGATTACGAGGCGTCCAGTGACGCCTTGTGCCATTTTGCGTGCGGTTTCTTCCGCTTCATCGACCGCCCGAAGGACGGCGCGCGCCTGCTCGAGAAACAACGTGCCTTCGGGTGTTAGTCGGACCGCTCGAGTCGATCGTTCGAAGAGGCGTATGCCGAGTTCGGTTTCGAGCGCTGTGATATGGCGCGTCAACGGAGGCTGCGCGATACGCAGGCGCGTCGCTGCGCGGCCAAAGTGCAATTCCTCGGCGATGGTCACGAAGTAACGCAGGCGGCGCAAATCGAGCATATTTATCGATCCGGTATCAATGACGACAGAAACGGTATTGGCGTGCGCGAAGTGGGGCGATCAGACTGTCCATAAGTCAAACGGGAAAATATCAGTGGGCAATCGAACGGTTCGGATCGCGTTTTTTCTTTGCGGGCTTGCTGCGTTTCTCAATCTCTATGCGACGCAGGGCATTTTGCGTGAGCTCGCTGTCACGTTCAATGTGAGTGCGGAACGCGCCGGGCAAGGCGTTAGCGTGACCACGCTTGCTGTCGCGATTATCGCTCCATTCGTCGGTCGGCTGTCTGCGCGGTTCGAGAGGCGGAAGGTGATCTCGTTTGCCGCGGTGGCGGCTGCGTTGCCTGTGATCTGGTCCGCGCATGCGACGAGCTTTTCGTCGTTTCTTGCCGCGCGTTTTGCGGCAGGTGTGTTGATGCCGTTTGTCTTTGCGATTTCAGTTGCGTATACCGGCGAGCTGTTTGGTCGTGACGAGGCGATGGAGGTCAATGCGCTCTTCGTCGCGGGTACGACGCTTGGTGGATTTGCTGGGCGATTCGTCACGAACTCGCTGACGTCGTTTGCTGATTGGCGTCATGCATTGGATGTGATTGCGTGGCTCTGTGTTGCGACTGGCGTGGTGATCTACACGTGTTTGCCCGCTTCTCGTGCCAATGCGGCGCGATTCAATAACGACGATGCAAAGGAGACTTCGAAATGGACGCTGTTAAAGAGTGGTCCTTTGCTGGCTTCGTTTCTCGTTGGCGCATGCGTACTCGCCTCGCAAGTCGCGACGTTCACGTTTATCGGGCTGCGGCTTGTTGAAGCTCCGTTTAACTTCAATACCGTCCAGATCGGCGCGATCTACGCGGTGTTTCTCGTTGCGGTTGTGGTGACGCCGCTTGCGGGACGAGTCGCGCGATATCGCGGGCCGCGAACGACTGCGCTTGCAGCGGTTGTGCTTGCGTTGTTGGGTGCGCTGCTGACGCTCTCCGATAGCGTCAGTGTGATTCTGCTTGGGCTCGCGCTTGGGTCGACTGCGGTGTTCGTCGAACAGGCGTCGGCCAATTCGTTTATTTCGCAGATGTCGGGGGCGGCGAGGTCGACGGCGATTGGCATTTATCTGTCGTTCTACTATTTCGGCGGGAGTCTGGGGGCGATGCTGCCGGTGACTGCGTGGAAGGCTTGGGGGTGGGCGGGGTGTGTGGCGTTTGTGGTGGCGGCGCAGATGGTGGTGGGGGTGCTCGTGTTCCTCTTCTGGCGTTCGCGCTCGCTTGGTGGATCAGCAAAGTTGATTTTTGGTGAGGCGACACACGGCCGGTGAACGGGGAGTATTGCGAGATCCATCTTTACGAATCTTGACGTGTGTGGATTTGGGCTGCGATAGCGTTGTGGTCTTGCACGGGAACCCGTGATCATCAATAAATCGAGGACCAGAAACAGAATGCCGATTCCTGCTCACATGTGGCTGAAAGACGATGGCGGCGCAGACATTAAAGGATCTTCAACGGTGCAAGGCCGAGAGGGGAGCATTGAGGTAATTGGCTTTGGGCACGGCTTGAATCTGCCAGTCGATAGCAACGTCGGGAAAATCACCGGCCCTCGTTCGCACTCACCCATGTCAATCGAAAAGGAATTCGATTCCGCGAGCCCATATCTGTATCGAGCCGTTGCCACCGGTCAAACGCTTCAATCCGCGGAGTTGAAATGGTATCGAATCAACGATGCCGGTCGGGAGGAAGTGTATTTCATCATGTTGATGGAGGACGTGAAGGTCGCCGGAGTTAATCCCGGTATGTCGAATACGAGGCTGTCCGCGACGTCGCAGCTCAATCACATGGAAACGATCTCCATGATGTACAGCCGCATTACCTGGCATTACACGGACGGAAACATCAAGTTCACCGACGATTGGACCGAGCGGTCATAGTTAAGAGCATCGTATGGCCTTACAAGGAAAATTCATCGTTAATAACGAGCCGCTTTCGCCTGTGACGATGTTTGGCGTGGGTACATTCATGGCTTTCTCGGGTGATGACATCTACCGTAACCGGGGTGGTTGTACGGCCGTCGCAGGCAAGGGGCCTTTGCCGGCCGGCAAGTACTGGATTGTTGATCGCCCCAGCGGGGGCATCGGATCCCGCGTGGAAGCATGGACCAGAGACACGTGGAACACGGTGATGGGTGCGCCATCGAATCATTCGGAATGGTTCGCTCTGTATCGTGATGACGCTTCGATCGACGACTGGACGTGGGTCAATGGCGTGAAGCGCGGCAATTTCCGATTGCATCCCGTTGGAGGGGGCGGACATTCATACGGGTGCATCACGCTGCAAAGCCTTGCTGACTTTCGCAGGCTTCGACAAGCGTTGCTGCAGACTTCGACTGTTCTCGCCGGTGACTCGGGAATACGTGCATATGGTTGGATTGAGGTAATTGCAGATGGCGACACTTGTCCGTAGAGCGTTCAAGATACTTCTGTTTTGTGCTTTGTTCTTGCTGGCGGGCCGATATGTCCATACTTACCCGATGCCCATGACGCGGCAACAGCAGCACTATCTAATCGTGATATCCCAGAGTTTTGGCGTGGATGATTACGAGATGTTCTACATCGTGGCAATGATCGTAATTGATTTGGTCGTGGCCATTGCCGTCTATGTGATGCTTCTCAAGCTCTGGCAGCGTTATTGGATGAAGCGTCGTTACGGCTAGTAGCTCGCTGTAGAGGGCGCTTGAGTCGGTCGCGTTGGACGGTTGTTGATAGAGGCGCTAAGCGTTCAATTCATCTAAAAGCGACTGCGCCTGCTCAAGCAGTGCACGCGCCGCCGCAAACTCGTTCCGACCAACCAACGCAAGTGCAGCCTGCGCCGTCTGCACGAAGAGCGCGTCATCGAACGCTACACCGACCGGCTCAACCCGATTGCCAGACCCGTCGAACATACGAAAAAACGCGAGCAGTCGAACGCCGTCCGCGCGCATGTCGTCGGGACCGGCCTTGGCTAGAATCTCCGCCGCAGCAGACAATTGTCGAAGCGCTGTAAAGAAGTCGATGCGTTCCATGACGGAGTCCCTCGATCAACAGGCCGCGCCAGCCTCGTGCGTCAGACCACGTTACGCGCAGTTACAGAACCGAACGTTAAGTCGCACCTGCATTGTTCTCCCGCTCCTAGAATGCGCCTCATCTCCTCTGTACTGCAACCGGTCAAATTGAGACCGGGCACAGAGGCCCTGATGAAATTCGCCGTGGAGGACACAATGCCTGAGTGGATGTCAGTCACCGCAAGCAAGACCGTCGACGGCGAAACCGTCAGCGCGGAGTTTTTATGTGACACCGGTCGTCTGCGTGTTGTGAGTGGCGACACGCTCCGACTGGAGTGGTTTCCGCCTCATTCATGGATCGCTATCGCGTCGGTTTCGGGGCACAGCAAATGGGGTACGCGGCCCGATGAAGACGACCTGCTTCTCCTGATCGACAACGTTGCCGGCACATCGGGGTAAGCGCCATCCGATGTGAAACTGAGCCCGCGATGAGATGACGCCTATTTCGTCGAGGCCTTGTTCGCCAGTCACGTTTCTTCACTGCAATCGGAGAGAGCGCAAGCTATGCTACGAGTCAGACTGAAGCAACGAGCCGGCGACGGCGGCATCATCGACCGGTACTCCGCGTTGTTGAATGGCTCAGGAGCGGCGACATGACTTCATCCAGCGAACAGGCGGTGCGAGATACGATCGAGCGGTTCTATCTGGCGTTTTCCACGAAGGACATCTCGCTGCTGCGCGAGGTCGTGACGAGCGATTGGGAATACATCCCCGAGCCTCCTCATGCCGTCCCAGGCCCGGAGAAGATGAGCAAGGTTTTCGAGAACATCGTCACCGCGCTGCCGGACATGAAGATTCGCATTCTCGACCTTCTTATTCATGACGACCGCGTCGGTGTCCGCGCCGAGGTAACGGGCACGCAAACCGGGAAGCTGCTCGGTATTGAAGCGACCTCGAAACACATCCATTTCGCGATCCATTCGTTTCACAGGATGCGTGACGGGCGGATTGCGCAGACGTGGCATCTCGAGGACTGGCTGGCAGTGTTCCGGCAGTTAGGGGAGTTGCCGAAGCGCTTCGACGTCGAGTGAATCGGGACACTGAAATGACAAAAGCCCGGTCTTTCGACCGGGCTTTTGCAGTCCTCTGCGGGAGACACCGTAATACAGGCCTCAAAGGGCATCAGCGAAAGTATGCGGTCGCCCCTCCCACTTGTCAAGCTACGTCGACCTCTGCCACAGGCGACTCGGCAGCGGTATCCGTGATGGGCGTGGTCGCCGCTGATATTGGCTCAGGCTTTGGCAAGAGGGATTGCGCGCCAATCGCGCGTATCACGGCCGTTTGGATCAGCGTCACCACTTCTCTCGGCAAATACTGCGATTTCCCACCTTGAATTTTGGACAGCCGGTTCTTGCTGACATGCTGAACATGCTCTGCTTTTGCCCAACTGTCCTTCGGGGTGAAATGCGGTCGCCCATCGATCAATTTGGGATCGATGTGGACATGCCATTTTCGCGCGATCTTGTCCTGGTCTTTCAGGGAAGAAATCGGAACGACGACGCACGCGCCATTGAATTTGGAGTTCAGGACAACGACAAGTCGGTTTTTGACCATCTCCGGCGGCATTCGCCCATTCAGCGTCAGCTTTTCCTGATCGATCTTTCCATTCTCGTCTTTCGGAAAATCGCCGAAGTCGCACTCCAGGACTTCCCCGACCTTGGGCGAGTAAGGCAGCGCCATATTTTTCTATCCCCCTAAAACGACCTCGAACTCCGAAGTCATGTCCGATAGAGCGATATCGGCAGCCTCCGGTTTCTTCATCGTCAGCTCGAGGCTCAACGCGAAGGCTGAAATTTTAGCGTGACGGTCAGCATCCCTGCGAAGCGATTTCGAAACGAGTACAGCAGCTTGCGTCATTCGCGCATGACTCATCGCGCGCCAAACGAAAAAGCCCGCAACTCGTGAGAGTTGCGGGCTTTTGCTTTAAAGCTGGTGGCGAATCAGGGATTCGAACCCCGGACCTGCGGATTATGATTCCGTCGCTCTAACCGACTGAGCTAATTCGCCGTAAGAGGGAAGATTATAGGGAGGTCGGCAGGGGTCGTCAACCCCCACCGAGACCCCTTATCAGACGGACCCTCGATTCACACCACAAAGCTGGCAAAGAAAGGCACACCAGCGCCTGCGCCACCAGCCGGCACCGGCATACCCGCCTCGTCAGTCCTGTGCGTAAATATTCGAGTCCTTGGTCTCCCGCACAAAAATCAGCCCGATCACGAACGTCGCGAGCGCGATGATGATCGGATACCACAGCCCCGAATAGATATTCCCCTTGGCCGCCACGATCGCGAATGCGGTCGCCGGCAGGAACCCGCCGAACCAGCCGTTGCCGATGTGATACGGCAGCGACATCGACGTATAGCGAATCCGCGTCGGGAACATCTCCACCAGCATCGCGGCGATTGGCCCGTACACCATCGTCACGTAGATCACGAGGATGGTCAGGATCACCACCGTCATCACCCAGTTGATCTGCGCCGGGTCGGCCTTCGGCGGATAGCCGTCTGCCTTCAGCGTCGAACTCAGCTGGCCGTCGAAGGCTTTGCCCAGTTCCTTCGCGTCTGCTGCCTTGCCGTCATACGCGTTGATCACCGTGTCGCCGACCTTGATCTGCGCGACCGTTCCCGGCGGCGCCGCGACATTCTCGTAGTTCAGGCCCGACTTCGACAGCGCGCTCTTCGCGATGTCGCACGAGCTCGTGAACTTCGACGTGCCCACCGGGTTGAACTGGAATGAGCACTCGTTCGGGTCCGCGATCACGACAATCGGCGACTTCTGCGTCGCCGCCTCGAGCGCCGGGTTCGCATAGTGCGTGAGCGCTTTGAAGAGCGGGAAGTACGTGAGCGCCGCAATCAGGCAACCGGCCAGAATGATCGGCTTGCGGCCGATACGATCCGACAGCGAGCCGAAGAACACGAAGAACGGCGTGCCGATCAACAGCGCCAGCGCGATCAGGATATTCGCGCTCGTGCCATCCACCTTCAGCGTCTGCGTCAGGAAGAACAGTGCGTAGAACTGGCCCGTGTACCAGACCACCGCCTGGCCGGCCGTCAAGCCGACCAGCGCGAGGATCACGACCTTCAGGTTCTTCCACTGGCCGAACGCTTCGGAGAGCGGCGCCTTCGACGTCTTGCCTTCCGCCTTGATCCGCAGGAACGCCGGCGATTCGCTCAGCTGCAAGCGGATCCACACCGATATCGCCAGCAGAATCAGCGAGGCGATAAACGGAATGCGCCAGCCCCACGCGCCGAACGACTCTTCGCCCATCCACGTGCGCACGCCGAGAATCACCAGCAGCGAGAGGAACAGACCGAGCGTCGCCGTCGTCTGGATCCACGACGTATAGAAGCCGCGCCGATTCGCCGGTGCGTGCTCCGCGACGTATGTCGCCGCGCCGCCGTACTCGCCGCCGAGCGCGAGACCCTGCAGCAGCCGCATCGCGATGAAGATCACCGGCGCCGCAATGCCGATTGACGCATAGCCCGGCAGGAAGCCCACCACGCAAGTCGACAGACCCATGATCACGATCGTGATCAGGAACGTGTACTTGCGGCCGACGAGGTCGCCGAGGCGCCCGAACACCAGGGCGCCGAACGGACGCACCGCGAAGCCCGCGGCAAAGCCGAGCAGCGTGAAGATGAAGCCCGCGGTCGGATTGACGCCGGAAAAGAAGCTCTTGCTGATGAAGGCTGCAAGCGAGCCGGCCAGATAAAAGTCGTACCACTCGAATACCGTGCCCAGCGACGATGCGAAGATCACCCGCTTCTCATCGGCTGTCATCGGCGCGTGCGAGACCTGCCCGCTTACGGTAGCCATATGTCGTCCCTCCACTCTTGATATGTGTGCGCGGTCCCCCGGTCGGGCGATCCGTGCCCCCGATTATTGGAGTGGAAACTTACGGCCTACTGACTCAGATTTGTCTGATTGTGTTGCCGGTGGATTCTAGAAATTGCCTCTATGTTCTCTTAAGTTCATCGATCATCGCGTAAATTTCGCATAACGTGCGGATTTGATGCGGTGGTCTTTTTCGGGGTTTCCTGACAGTTAGGGTAAGTCCCGTGCGCGTCCGCGTGCCCTCAAACTGACCCGCACAAGCGTGCCGGCGAGCCGTGGCGACGCCTGATAGACGTTGTCGTCGATGGTCAGCGTGCCGCCGTGCATCGTCGCAATCTCGCGGACGATCGCGAGGCCCAAACCGCTGCCGTCGCCTTCGCGGCCCAGTATCCGGTAGAAGCGCTCGACCACGCGCTCGCGTTCCGCGGCCGGGATGCCAAGGCCCGTGTCCTCCACTTCGAGATGAACCCAATGCGGCGCATCGTGCGGCGGCTCTTCGCGCACGCGCACCGTCACGCGTCCGCCGGGCGGCGTGTAGCGGATCGCGTTGTCGATCAGATTCGACAGCATCTCTCGCAGCATCACGGGGTTGCCTTCCACTTCGACGGGTACGTCCGGGCCTTCGTAGCCGAGGTCCATCTGTTTCGCGAGCGCGGCCTGCACCCAGTCGCGGACCGCATGGCGCGCGACATCGGTGACTTCGACCGGTGTGAACACCTGGCCCGACATGCGGTTTTCCGCGCGCGCTAATGCAAGCAATTGCGTGACGAGCCGCGCCGCGTGCTCGGAACTCGTCGCGATCTGCTGCAGCGAGCGTTGCACTTCGGCCGGCACGTCCTGGCGCAGCGCGAGTTCGGCCTGCGTGCGCAAGCCGGCGAGCGGCGTCTTCATCTGATGCGCGGCGTCGGCGATAAAGCGCTTTTGCAGCTCCATGTTTTGCTCGAGGCGCGTCAGCAAATCGTTGAACGAGGTGACAAGCGGTTCGATTTCGGGCGGCGCGCGCCGCGCTTCGAGCGGCGACAGATCGTCCGGGCGCCGCGCGCGAATATGCGATTGCAACGCATGCAGCGGCGCCAGCCCGCGCGACAGCCCGAACCAGACCAGCACGATCGCAAGCGGCAGGATCACGAACTGCGGCAGGATCACGCCTTTGATGATGTCGTTCGCGAGCGCGCTGCGTTTATCGAGCGTCTCGGCGACCTGCACGAGCACAGGCTGCGCACCTTGCGTCTGCGGGAATTCGACGGTCGTGTAGGCGACGCGAATGTCGTTGCCGTGCAGCATGTCGTCGCGGAATTCGACGATGCCGGGCTGCGGCCGGTCGTCCTCGTGCGGCAGCGGCATGTCGCGCTCGCCGCCGACGAGTTCGCCGCGCGTGCCGAGCACTTGATAGAACACGCGGTCTATATTGTCCGAGCGCAGGAAGTCGCTCGTCGCATCGGGCAGCTTCAGTTCGGCCACGCCGTTCACCGGTTGGATCTGTCGCGCGAGCACGTACGCATCGGTTTCCAGCGCGCGGTCGAACGGCGCATTCGCTATCGACTTCGCCACGAGGTACGTGACGGCGATGCTCATCGGCCATAGCAACAGCAGCGGCGCGAGCATCCAGTCCAGAATTTCGCCGAATAGCGACCGTGGCCGCGTCTCCGCTGCCGCTTCGGTTTCGTCGGGCGGCGCGAACGGATTCTCGTAGCGGGCGTCGCGGTCTTCGTCGAGGTTCGCCGCGTGCGCCGGAGCAGCCGTGGCGCGATCTGCGCGGGCGGACATGGCGCTGGTTTCGGTTTACTTGAAGTGATGACTCGCCGGCATCGCAGCCGATGCGGCGGGGTCAGGTGATTGTGCGGCGGCGGGCGCTGGCGCGGCTTTTTCGAGGCAGTAGCCGAGGCCGCGCACCGTGATGATGCGCACGCCGCTCGGCTCGATCTTCTTGCGCAGCCGGTGCACGTAGACTTCGATCGCGTTGTTGCTGACTTCCTCGCCCCATTCGCACAGGTGATCGACGAGCTGTTCCTTCGACACGAGCCGGCCGATCCGCTGCAGCAGCACTTCGAGCAAGCCCAACTCGCGCGCGGACAGATCGATCACCTGCTCATTCACATAGGCGATGCGCCCGACCTGATCGAACGACAGCGACCCATGCCGCACGACGGTGGGACCGCCGCCCGCGCCGCGGCGCGTGAGCGCGCGCACGCGTGCTTCGAGTTCGTTGAGGGCGAACGGTTTGGCCATGTAGTCGTCGGCGCCGAGGTCGAGACCTTTGACGCGTTCGTCGACGCTATCGGCCGCCGTCAGGATCAGCACCGGCAGGTTCGAATTGCGCGCGCGCAGGCGGCGCAACACCTCGAGCCCGGACATGCGCGGCAGGCCCAGATCGAGAATCAGCAGGTCGAAAGTCTGCATCGACAGCGCGGTATCCGCCTCGACGCCGTTCTTCACATGGTCAACGGCGTATGCCGATTGGCGGAGTGATCGAATCAGACCATCCGCGAGTATGCTGTCGTCTTCGGCAATAAGAATTCGCATGATGCGCTGGCAGTCATGCCGGCACCGGTGTGTCCGGCGCGCAGCGTCTCTTTGAAACCTGATTGTGGTGGGGTTGGCAGCCGATTGGCCATGCGTGTTTACGCAGGCGTGCACGCTCGCGAATTTCGCTCAACGAGTTGCGCTCATTTTCCTGGAGGTTTGCGTTGGATTTGCGTCAATCGGGCGGTTAATTGGGCTTGCCAAAACCACTGTTTTTTTATACAGTATCTGCGTCTGTCGTGTCGCCCGGATTGTATCTATAGGGAGGGGCGCGCACAGCCTGCACAGGCGCCGTTCATCATAGCAAAGGACGATTCATGGAAGAAAGCAAGAAAGGCTCGGCTGGACTGACGGCTGAAAAGAGCAAGGCGCTTGCTGCCGCGCTCGCGCAGATCGAAAAGCAGTTCGGCAAAGGGTCGGTCATGCGGCTCGGCGCAGGTGAGGCGGTCGAAGACATTCAGGTGGTTTCCACCGGGTCGCTCGGCCTCGACATCGCATTGGGCGTCGGCGGTCTGCCGCGCGGCCGGGTGGTCGAGATCTACGGGCCGGAATCGTCGGGTAAGACCACACTGACGCTGCAAGTCGTCGCAGAAATGCAGAAGCTCGGCGGCACGGCGGCGTTTATCGATGCGGAACACGCGCTGGACATCCAGTACGCGGGCAAGCTCGGCGTGAATGTGTCGGACCTGCTCGTGTCGCAGCCCGATACCGGCGAACAGGCGCTCGAAATCGCAGACGCGCTCGTGCGCTCGGGTTCGATCGACATGATCGTCATCGACTCGGTCGCGGCGCTTGTGCCGAAGGCCGAAATCGAAGGCGAGATGGGCGATTCGCTGCCGGGTCTGCAAGCGCGTCTGATGTCGCAGGCGCTGCGCAAGCTCACCGGCACGATCAAGCGCACGAACTGCCTCGTTATCTTCATCAACCAGATCCGCATGAAGATCGGCGTGATGTTCGGCAATCCGGAAACCACCACCGGTGGTAACGCGCTGAAGTTCTACGCGTCGGTGCGTCTCGACATTCGCCGCATCGGTTCGATCAAGAAGAACGACGAAGTGATCGGCAACGAAACGCGCGTCAAGGTGGTGAAGAACAAGGTGTCGCCACCATTCCGCGAAGCGATTTTCGACATCCTGTACGGCGAGGGTATTTCGCGTCAGGGTGAAATCATCGACTTGGGCGTGCAGGCGAAGATCGTCGACAAGGCGGGCGCCTGGTACAGCTACAACGGTGAGCGTATCGGTCAGGGTAAGGACAACGCGCGCGAATTCCTGCGCGAGAACCCGGACATCGCGCGCGAAATCGAAAACCGCATTCGCGAATCGCTCGGCGTCAATGCCATGCCGTCTGATGGCGTGATCAGCGCGGACGCCAACGCGGAAGTCGCGGACGAAGAGTAAGCACCGCGTGATGCGCAAGGGCCGACCGGGGGCTGAGTCCGGCAATGCCGGATTCGGAAGCGGTGATTCGGGCGGCCCGCTCGACGGGGGGAATTCCCCCGCCGACGCCTCCGTCGACGCGTTCGATCCCTTCGAGTCTTTTGATGCACATGACCGGGCGGCAGGCCGTGGGCCTGCCGTCCCGTCGGGTCCGCGCTTCGGCTCCCGCCGCGCGGACCATGCCTCGGGCGCCGCAACGGCGACGGCAGCCGAAGGCGAAACCACCTACACACGTTCGCGCCGCCAGCCTGGCACTGGCGCAACGGATTCTTCCTCCACCGCCTCACAACGCCAGCGCCCAACGCGCTCGTTGAAGGGCCGTGCGCTCGCCTACCTGTCGCGACGCGAGCACAGCCGCGCGGAACTGTCCCGCAAATTGCAGCCATTCGTCGAAGAAAGCGATTCGCTCGACACGCTGCTCGATTCACTCGAGCAGGAAGGCTGGCTCTCCGATTCACGTTTCACCGAAAGCCTTGTGCACCGGCGCGCATCGCGTCTGGGCGCGAACCGTATCGTCGGCGAGCTGAAGCGGCAGGGCGTCGGTTCAACGCTAATCGAAGAAACCGCCGCGCAATTGCGCGAGACCGAACTCACGCGCGCCCGCGCCGTCTGGCAGAAGAAATACGGCCAGCTTCCCGAAACACCCGCGGAGCGCGCCAAGCAGGCGCGCTTTCTCGTCTCGCGTGGATTTTCGCAAACGGTAGTCTCCAAAATTCTCAAGGGCCTCGACGACGACTGGAGCGCCGACTAGGCGTTCTGGCGTTTTCGCTGCGAAATCCAGCGCGGTCGCGCCGGTCGCCGGTCGGATAAGCGTGTCCGATCCGCACCCGGCAAGCCGAAGCGCCGAAACTCAATATGCTAAAATCCGCTGGTTTCCAAATCCGGCCTCCTGTCCCCTCGCATGCCGCTTTCCCCGCCAGTGCCCCGTCAATTGCGCCATCGCCGCGCAATCCGAGCGGATGCCTATGAGCGTGCGGATGGGTTGTGGGACATCGAGGCGTGCCTCACCGACGTCAAGCCGCGCGACACTGCACTGGCGTCGGGCGTCCGGCCCAACGGCCTGCCGATCCATGAACTCTGGCTTCGCATCACGATCGATCGCAAGCTCACTGTCGTCGACGCGGAAGCGTCGTCGGCCTGGGTTCCGTATCCAGGTCTCTGCGAAGCATCCAATCCCGCCTACCGCGCCCTCATCGGGCTCAATCTCCTCGATAACTTCCGTCGTCACGCCGCGCGTTTGCTCGGCGGCACCGTCGGCTGCACGCATCTCACCGAGCTTTGCGCGGTGGTGCCGACCGCAGCGATCCAGGCATTTGTCGGCGACGCGTGGAACACCGCAAAGCCAGGCGCGGAGCAGGACGGCGAGACAGGGCAGGCAGGCGCCGATGCGCAATCGGGCACACCTTCAAACGCCCATCCGGGCGCAGGTTCAAACGAAATTTCAAACGATAAACCGCCATTCCAGCTGGGTCGCTGCCATACGCTGCGATTCGATGGCGAGGCGGTGCGACAGTTCTATCCGCGCTGGTACGGCCATGCGCCGCGTTCGCTGCGGCCTCGCGAGGCGCAGAGCGCCGGCGCACCAGCTGCGCACGCAGCTGCCGAGGAGACAGCCGGAAAAGAAGTTCTATCCAACTCTCAGACTGAAGGGAATCACGCATGAAGATTCACGAGTACCAGGGTAAAGAGATCCTGCGGAAATTCGGAGTCGCGGTACCGCGCGGCAAGCCGGTGTTCTCGGTGGACGATGCGGTCAAGGCCGCTGAGGAACTGGGCGGTCCGGTGTGGGTCGTGAAGGCTCAGATCCACGCAGGCGGTCGCGGCAAGGGCGGCGGTGTGAAGGTCGCGAAGTCGCTCGATCAGGTGCGCGAGTTTTCGAACCAGATTCTCGGCATGCAGCTCGTCACGCACCAGACGGGTCCGGAAGGCCAGAAGGTCAACCGTCTGCTGATCGAAGAAGGCGCTGACATCAAGAAGGAACTGTATGTCGGTCTCGTGATCGATCGCGTGTCGCAGAAGGTCGTCGTGATGGCGTCAAGCGAAGGCGGCATGGACATCGAAGAAGTCGCCGAGAAGCACCCGGATGCGATCCACAAGGTTGCCGTGGATCCGTCGAAGGGCCTGCTCGACGCGGAAGCCGACGGTCTCGCGAAGAAGATCGGCGTGCCCGACGCTTCGATTCCGCAAGCGCGCGCGATTCTGCAAGGCCTCTACAAGGCGTTCTGGGAAACCGACGCATCGCTCGCCGAAATCAACCCACTGATCCTGACCGGCGACGGCAAGGTGATCGCGCTCGACGCGAAGTTCAACTTCGATTCGAACGCGCTGTTCCGCCATCCGGAAATCGTCGCGTACCGCGATCTGGACGAAGAAGATCCGGCTGAAGTCGAAGCATCGAAATTCGACCTCGCGTACATCTCGCTCGACGGCAACATCGGCTGTCTCGTGAACGGCGCGGGCCTCGCGATGGCGACCATGGACACGATCAAGCTGTTCGGCGGCGAGCCGGCGAACTTCCTCGACGTCGGCGGTGGTGCGACGACCGAGAAGGTCACCGAAGCGTTCAAGATCATGCTGAAGAACCCGAACCTGACGGCGATTCTCGTCAACATCTTCGGCGGCATCATGCGCTGCGACGTGATCGCGGAAGGCGTGATCGCGGCGTCGAAGGCGGTGTCGCTGAAGGTGCCGCTCGTCGTGCGCATGAAGGGCACGAACGAGGACCTCGGCAAGAAGATGCTTGCCGAATCGGGACTGCCGATCATCGCGGCGGACAGCATGGAAGAGGCTGCGCAGAAGGTTGTCGCAGCGGCGTCGGGCAAGAAGGCTTAAGGCCACCGCGCTCATCACCGGATACGAATGGCGGCGCGAGCGCGCGGCGAGGCTGGACAGAATCTGTCCCGGCGCCGGCGACGCGAAGCCAAACGAACAGAGGTCAATACATGTCGATTCTGATCAACAAAGACACGAAGGTCATCACGCAGGGCATCACCGGCAAGACCGGTCAGTTCCATACGCGCGCATGCCGTGAGTACGCAAACGGCCGCGAAGCGTTCGTCGCGGGTGTGAACCCGAAGAAGGCCGGCGAAGACTTCGAAGGCATTCCGATCTACGCAAGCGTCAAGGAAGCGAAGTCTGAAACGGGCGCGACCGTGTCGGTCATTTACGTGCCGCCGGCAGGCGCCGCTGCGGCGATCTGGGAAGCGGTCGAAGCCGATCTCGATCTCGCGATCTGCATCACGGAAGGCATTCCGGTTCGCGACATGATCGAGATCAAGGACCGCATGCGTCGCGAAAACCGCAAGACGCTGCTGCTCGGACCGAACTGCCCGGGCACGATCACGCCTGACGAACTGAAGATCGGCATCATGCCGGGCCACATCCACCGCAAGGGCCGCATCGGCGTCGTGTCGCGTTCGGGCACGCTGACGTACGAAGCGGTCGGTCAGCTGACGGCGCTGGGCCTTGGCCAGTCGTCGGCAGTCGGCATCGGCGGCGACCCGATCAACGGCCTCAAGCACATCGACGTCATGAAGATGTTCAACGACGATCCGGATACGGATGCGGTCATCATGATCGGCGAAATCGGCGGTCCGGACGAAGCGAACGCCGCTCAGTGGATCAAGGGCAACATGAAGAAGCCGGTGGTCGGCTTCATCGCCGGCGTGACGGCGCCTCCGGGCAAGCGCATGGGCCACGCTGGCGCGCTGATCTCGGGCGGTGCGGATACCGCTGAAGCCAAGCTCGAGATCATGGACGCCTGCGGCATCAAGGTCACGAAGAACCCGTCGGAAATGGCGCGTCTGTTGAAGTCGGTGCTGTAAGGCGCACGGTTTCCTGGTTCTCTGCTTAAGGCTTCACAGGCTGGTTCATAGCTTTATCTAGCATTTCATCTCGATACGCCGGTGTACCTCCCAGGTACGCCGGCGTATTTTTTTGCTACTCTTACGAAATTCTTTCGTAAGACGTCAAGTCCGTCACACGAAGCGAGAGAGCGCCGCTCCCTCGCTTTTTTGTTGCCCGCCTTTACCGCAACCTTCTATCCTGCTTTCATGCTCGACTTCTTCGCGACGCTCCATTGGGGCGCGGTTTTCCAGATCATCGTTATCGACATCCTGCTCGGCGGCGATAACGCGGTCGTGATCGCGCTCGCGTGCCGCAACCTGCCGCCCGCCCAACGCACACGCGGCATTGTCTGGGGGACGCTGGGCGCGATCGTGCTGCGCGTCGTGCTGATCGTGTTCGCGGTCGCGCTGCTCGATGTGCCGCTGCTCAAGTTTGCGGGCGGCCTGCTGTTGTTGTGGATCGGCGTGCGCCTGCTCGCGCCCGCTCACGACGCACACGCGAACATCAAGCCTGCCGACAGGCTGCTCACCGCGATCAAGACGATCATCATCGCGGACGCCGTCATGAGCCTCGACAACGTGATCGCGATTGCCGGCGCAGCGGAACAGGCCGACCCGCAGCACCGCATTGCGCTTGTGATCTTCGGTCTCGCGGTCAGCATTCCGCTGATCGTCTGGGGCAGCCAGCTCGTGCTGCGGCTGCTCGACCGCTTCCCGGTGGTCATCACGCTCGGCGCCGCGCTGCTCGGCTGGATCGCGGGCGGGCTCATCATCAACGACCCGGCCGGCGACCGCTGGCCGGTGCTCGACTTGCCGGCTGCCGAGTACGGCATGAGCATCGCGTGTGCGTTGTTCGTGGTGCTCGCCGGCCATCTGGTCAAGCGCCGCAACGCCCGTCTCGCCGGTCACTCGACGCACTAACGAATCTGCCTCTGCGTTCACGGCCGCCACTCTACGGCAGTTTTTGCGCCGTGAATATATGCCGTTCGGCTGACTGTGTAAGCTCGCTGCAACTCGCTACGATTTCACGCCTGTCCTGATGTCCGGGGCAGGCGTTTTCGTTTCGAGGAGTTATGCCGATGATCGCTACTGTCGCTGCCTATTCACTTGCTTCGCTGTCTTCGCTTTTTGCACGCCGCCGCTTCGGTCCGCCTGACGGCCGATGGCAATGGACCTCCGGGCTCGCCCGCACCTGTTACGCGGCCTATGGCTTTACGCTGATCGAGCTGATGATCGTGCTTGCGATTGTCGGCGTGATCGCGTCATACGCGATTCCCGCGTATCAGGACTATCTGGCGCGCAGCCGCGTCGGGGAAGGCTTGTCGCTCGCTGTGTCGGCGCGGCTCTCGGTTGCCGAAAACGCGTCGAGCGGCAACGCATTTGGAGGCGGCTACACGTCGCCGCCGGGCACGCGCAACGTGAAGACGATTCACGTCGACGACGACAGCGGGCAGATCACCGTCGCCTTCACCACACGCGTTGCGCCGGAGGCGTCGAACACACTCGTGCTCGTCCCGTCGGTGCCGGACAGCGCGGATGCACCGACCGCGCGCGTCGGCCTCGCGAAAGGCGCCGCGCAGCCGGGCGCGTTGACGTGGGAATGTTTTGCGGGCGGAAAGAACGCATCGTCGTTGCCGGCGCCGGGTGCGGGACCGTTGCCTGCGGAGGCCGCGACGCTGCCGTCGAATCTCGCTCCGCCTGAATGCCGCGCCTGATGCACGGTTCTTGCAATAGCGCCATGGTCAGTTAATCCCATCGGCGTATTTCGGCACAGCCGGCGCACAGCGGGAGGAAACTTTTGTATAGTGCGCCGGTTGCCGACGTCTCACATTGCTCATGCCCACGACTTTTGCACGCTATCTTTCGCTGTTCCTGCTGGTCTGTGCGTTGATCCTGCCGTATGCGGTCGTCAACCATACATACCCGATCCCGACGTTCTACGCGGAATACACCGCGCTGTCTCTGTATCTGCTGACCGGCGCGGCGGTCGCACTGATGGTCTGGAGCTCGCACCCGCGCATTCCGTTCCGCACACCGGCGGTGGCGCTCGTGCCGCTCGGGTTCGGCATTGTGCTGATCGCGCAAACGTTCGCACTGCCCCTCGCGCAACCGTCGATGAACTGGCTTGGCGCGGGGTTCCTGCTTGCCGCGTTTATGGCGGTGCATATCGGCTTCGGATTCAATCGCGCCGAGCTCACTGAGACCGTGTTATGTGTCGGCGCCGGCGCACTGATCATCGGTGCGCTCTTTGCCGTGTTCTGCCAGTTGATCCAGCTGTTTCATCTCGAAGTGAAGGTCACGCCGCTCGTCGTTGCGTACAACATCACGGTCGACCGCCGTCCATTCGGCAACATGGCGCAGGCGAATCACCTGGCCACTTGCATCGCATTCGGCATGGCGGGCGCGATGTTCCTCGCGCAGACGCGGCGTTTGAACGTGATCGTCTGGGCGGTACTGGCGTCGATATTTTCGTTGGGTCTCGCGTTGACGGTTTCGCGCGGTCCGTGGCTGCAAACCGGCGTGATCGTTGTTGCCGGTTGGTGGATGGCGTTTGCCGAAAAGCGCCGCCACCCGGAGCGTCGCCGTAGCGATCGGGAATGGCTGATTCCGTTTGCGCTGGCAGTGCTGTTCGTGCTCGTCAACGTCATCGTGCGTTGGGCGAATGTGCGCTACCACCTCGACCTCGCGGTGTCGGCCGCGGACCGCTTCAGGGAAGCGGGGCAAATTGCGCCGCGTCTCGCGCTATGGAAATACGGATGGACCATGTTCAAGGGCCATCCGCTGCTTGGCGTCGGCTGGGGTGAGTTTCCGCGCTACCAGTTCGATTACGTGCGCGAACTGGGCCACGTCGAGATCGCGAACAATTCGCACGATATCTTTATCGATCTGCTCGCGAAAACCGGTGTGATCGGCTTCGCGATCGTGCTGATCGGCTTGCTTGCGTGGCTGGTCCGTGTGCTGCTCGCACCGCATACGGCGGCTCGCGTGTTCGGGCTCGCGATCATCGGCGTGCTCGTCATGCACGCGCTGGTCGAGTATCCGCAGCAGTACATGTTCTTCCTGCTGCCGTCGATGTTTATCCTCGGGCTGCTCGATACGAAGCCGCTGCGATGGGTGTCGGGCGGCGTATCGCTCGGCATCTATTCGGTCGTCGTGTTCTTTGGGCTTGCCGCGCTCTATCCGGTGCTGCGCGACTATAACCGTGCGGAAGTGCTGTACTACGGCTCGCACCCGGCCGAGGAGTATGAGGCGCATCCGTCGATCCTGTTCGGCGCGTGGGGCGAGTACGGGATGGCCACGCTGCTGCCGATGAACAGCATGAACCTGCCGTACAAGCTCGAGATGCACAAGCAGGCGATCGCGCTGTTGCCGGGCGAAACCGTGTTGCGCCGCTATGCGGTGCTGCAGGCGTTGAATGGCGACATGCAAGGCGCGTTCGATACGGTCGAGCGTCTGAAGCTCTTCGCGGAAGAACTCAACGACTGGCCGTCGCAACTGGCTTCGCTGTATAGCCTGTGCGACGAACAGAAGACGCTCGCGGGTTTCAAGGCGGACCTTGTGAAAAAGTATGGGACGCCGCCGAAAGACATCAATCAGGACGACGAGGGTGATGACGAAGACGGTTGATCAAACCGGGGCGACCCAATCGCCCGACTTCCCACCATGCTTTTCCAGCACGCGCACGTCGGTGATGGTCATTCCGCGGTCCACGGCCTTGCACATGTCGTAGACCGTCAGCAACCCGACCTGCACCGCGGTCAGCGCTTCCATCTCGACGCCGGTCCGTCCGCGCGTTTCGACTTGCGCGGTGCAATGCACACCGGGCAGCTTGTCGTCGAGCTCGAAATTCACGGTCACGCGCGTCAAGGCAAGCGGGTGACATAGCGGAATCAGATCTGCCGTGCGTTTCGCGCCCTGAATCGCCGCAATGCGCGCGATACCGATCACGTCGCCTTTCTTCGCATTGCCGTCGCGAATCAGCGCGAACGTATCAGGCAGCATCCTGATCGTGCCGCGCGCGATCGCGATGCGTTGGGTCTCCTCTTTACCGCCGACGTCGACCATATGCGCCTGGCCGGCCGCGTCGAAATGGGTAAGTTCTGGCATGGTTGTACTCCGCTCCCTCTTGCTAACAGATTGGCGCCGACGATCGCAGTGTGCGGTGGCAGCAGCACCCGCACGGACACCGGTAAAACCATATTGTGCCGTCTACTGAATTGCGCTTTGGCGCCGCGCGCTAGAATTTGACCATATGCGGCCTGTCTTCGCACGGTCGCCGTGGGCGAGGCGTCTGGTTACAATCGTGCGAGCCCATCCAAACGGGCAGTCGAAACACGTAGCAAAAACGCGTAGTAAAACGAGCAGCAAAAACGAGCAGCAAAAACCAACACGCCGCGGGCCGTGCGCTTCGTCCCGCACTTTCAACCACGCGAACTCGCGCACCACCAATGCGTTCGAAACGGATTCTTGCCGCGTTGTTGTCCGTCGCGCTCGCCGCACCGCAACCCTTGCTCGCGCAAGCCGCGAGCACGAGCTTGCCGCTCGAATCCGGTCCTCTCGAACAGTACGCGTCCCCCGAGCTGCCGCCTGACATCGCGCAGGGCATATTCGGCACCTATGGCGGCGCGGAATCGCGCTTCTCCGGCAACGCCGGCGGCAATTCGAGCCTGCGCGCGCCAATTTCCACGCAGCAACTGCCCGACCTCGGCGATGGCTCGGGCGGGTCGCTCACGCCTCAGGCCGAGCGCAAGCTCGGCGAGCGCGTGATGCGCGAAGTCCGGCGCGACCCCGACTATATCGGCGACTGGCTCGTGCGCGACTACCTGAACTCGGTCTCCGGCAAACTCGCGGCCGCGGCCAGCGCGCAATTTATCGGCGGATACCGGCCCGACTTCGACCTCTTCGCGATGCGAGATCCGCAGATCAACGCGTTTTCGCTGCCGGGCGGCTTTATCGGCGTCAACACCGGGTTGATCGTCGCGACGCAGACCGAATCGGAACTCGCCGGCGTGATCGGCCACGAAATGGGTCACGTGCTGCAGCGGCATATCGCGCGGATGATTGCCGCGAGCGAAAAAAGCACGTATGCGGCACTCGCAGGCACGCTGTTCGGCATACTGGCCGGCGTGCTCGCGCATAGCGGCGACCTCGGTACCGCGATCGCGCTCGGCGGGCAGGCCTATGCGGTCGACAACCAGTTGCGCTTTTCGCGGGCGGCCGAGCACGAGGCCGACCGCATCGGCTTTCAGCTGATGTCGGGCGCCGGGTACGACCCGTACGGCATGGTGTCGTTCTTCGAACGGCTCGACCGCGCGTCGATGAGCGATGCGGGCGCGCCGGCCTACGCGCGTACGCACCCGCTGACCGGCGAACGGATCGCCGACATGTCCGACCGCGCGCGCCGCTCGCGCTACCGGCAGCCGCACCAGGCGCCGGAATACGGCTTTGTGCGGGCGCGCTCGCGCGTGCTGCAGGACCATTCGCGCAGCGACTACGCGGACGAAATCGTGCGGATGCGCTCGGAAATCGAAGATCGGACCGCGCTGAACGTCGCCGCAAACTGGTACGGCATCGCCTACGCGCAGACGCTGCTCGAACGCTACGACGATGCAACCGCGTCGCTCACGAAAGCACGCGAGGCGTTCAATTCGAGCGCGCGCAGCGAAGGCAGCACCGCGCGCAGCTCGCCGAGCCTCGACGTGCTCGCGGCCGACATTGCCCGCCGCGCCGGACGCAACGACGATGCGCTACGCCTCGCGCAGCTCGCGCAAGATCGCTGGCCGAAGTCGCATGCGGCCATCGAGATGCATCTGCGCACGCTGCTCACGGCGCGGCGCTTCAAGGAAGCGCAAGCGCAGGCGCAGCGCGAGACCGAAGCGGATCCGCAGCAGCCGGCCTGGTGGCTGTATCTCGCGCAGGCGAGCGCCGGCGCCGGCGACGCGCTGACCCAGCACCGGGCGCTCGCCGAGCAATTCGCGCTCGAAGGCGCGTGGCCGTCGGCAATCCGGCAGTTGAAGGAGGCGCGCGATATCAAGACCGCGGGTTACTACGATCTATCGACCATCGACGCACGCTTGCATGAGTTCGAAGCGCGGTATAAGGAAGAGCGCGAAGACGAGAAGAGTTGATAACGAGCGAGCCCGAATCCGGGCGACGTATTGCTCATGCGTGCCGCGTGGCTTCGCTCAGGTTTTGCCGGATTCGCCCGCAGCATTGCGGGTTCCCGCAGCCGCAGGCGCGGCCGAAGCCCGCCCCGCCGGACTGGCCACAAACCCAAACCGCGCCTCCACATCCGCGCGCGCGACCGATTGCAACGGCAACGCACGCCCATCGCGCCAATCGAACTTGCCGCTCAGCCCATCCGCCGATAGTTCGGCATGCTCGGAAAAGAGATCGAGATCGTGATCATGAAGCGCCGCCACACGAGGCGCCGCCGACACGTCGCCGGCATCGCCGGCAAACAGCACCCCGCCGTCGTCATCGACATAAACCGCGGCGGGCGCGAATGGCTGCCCCGTATGATCGGTGAGCGTCAGCGCGCCGCTCGTGGCGTCGATGGCGAGGCGCACAATCCACGGCGTATAAACGAGCTCGACATACACGCGCTGCGGCCCGTTCTGAAAAAACCACTGCCCGTGCGGATCGCTCTCGTAATTGCGATTGATAAACCCGATCAGCGCCGTGTGCCGGATCGGCTCGCCGAGCGCACCGCGCGCCTGAGCGGCCTCATCGCGCATGCGCCACGTGCCGCGCCGGTCGAGCAGCAGCCAGCCCGTGCAATGCGGCACGTTTGGCCATTTCGCGAGCGCCTGTTTAACGATTTCATCCATGATGCGTGCGTGACCGTTGCCCGTAGCCTAAGCGACGAGCGGCGCGAAGTAACCGAGAATCCGTCGCGACAGCCAGTCGATCTTGCCGGGGAACGGCCCGGTCATAAAGCCGACGTGGCCGCCGTGCGCGGGCTGATCGAGTTCGACCGCGCGCGACACCTCATGCGGCGACGGCAGCACCGCGCCCGGCAAAAACGGATCGTTGCGCGCATTGAGCACGAGCGTCGGCACCGTGATTTCGCTGAGCCAGGGCCGCGTCGCGGCGCGCGTCCAGTAGTCGTCGGCGTTGCGGAAGCCGTGCAGCGGCGCCGTGACGATATCGTCGAAGTCGTACATTGTGCGGCACGCCAGCATCGAGTTCAGATCGTAGATGCCCGGGTGTTGCGCGAGTTTGCTCTGAGCCTTCTGCTTCAGCGACTTCAGGAAGTTGCGCGTGTAGACCATGCCGAAGCCCTGCGATAGCGCGCGACCGCCCGCATGCACGTCGAGCGGTGCGGAAATCGCCGCCGCGGCCGTGACGAACGAGGCGTCCTCGCGACGCTCGCCGAGCCAGCGCAGCAGCACGCTGCCGCCCAGCGACACGCCCGCGACGACGATCGGCCCCGGATGCGCGTCGGCGAGCCGTCGCAGCACCCAGTCCACTTCATCGCTATCGGCAAGGTGATAAAAGCGCGGCAGCAGGTTAAGCGGGCCGCTGCAGCTGCGAAAGTGCGGCACCACCGCGTGCCAGCCGCGCCGGTGCGCGGCGTCCGTCAGCGCGAGCGCATAGTGCGACGTCGAGCTGCCTTCGAGCCCGTGAAACAGCACGAAAAGCGGTGCGTCGTCGGATGGTGTGCGGTGGGTATCGTGAACCAGCCAGTCGACGTCGATAAAGTCGCCGTCCGGCGTATCCCAGCGCTCCCGGTGATAGTTCACCGCGGGACGGCGCCCGAACAGCGCCGGTACGATGGTTTGAGCATGGTTGTTCGGCAGCCACAGCGGCGCGCGATAGAGCAGATCGACCGTCGCCTCGACCGTTGCTGCGACCGTCTCTGCGGCGCGGTCAAGCGTGGTGGAAGCGTGTTTTTCGTGGGTCGTGCTCATTCTGGTACCGGCTGAGGGAGGGCGCGCGGCCGCCGCTTAGTGCAGTGGCCCCTGGCCGTGTCTCATTTTGGCAGCGAATTGCGCGGCCGTTTCGTTCGGCATCGCACTCGCATGAATATGCGCAATGCGCCATTCCCCACGTTCGTGGACCATCACGTAGGTGGTAAACACCATCGAGGGTATGGCCGCCGGGTTGGCGGGCCGGTGCGCCTCGGCAATCGCATAGACCACGGTGCCGAGACTGTCGTAAACGCGAATGTCGAGCGGCTCGATCGATACGGGCTCCATCTCGAGTTGCGCCGTCAGCCCGGCGCGGATGTTCTCGAGGCCATGCAGATGCGAGCCGTCCGCGCAGATGCAGGTGACGAACTCTTCGTCGATCCACAGGCCCATCAGACTCTCGATGTTGACCTCCGCGACCGCCTCGTAAAAGGCGTTGAGGGTATCCGCAGCGGCTTCGAAGATGTGGGCGAAACGTGGCATGGCTCGTCAGTCTGTTAGGCGCGGCGTGCGCGGTTGCAGGTCATACGGGCATCGACGGGCCGCAGTCGTTACACCGGGAAGGGCCCACGCGGACAACCGCGAGAATGCCCGCGCCGCAAGACGCGCACATGACGTGCCGCTCGTGCAGCCCGGCAGCTTCGCGGACGTCACTGCTGTGGCATATATGCCGCATGCGCCGTTGCATGGTGCTGTTGCGTGGCGCTATTGCGTGGCGCTATTGCGTCGCGCAGTTGCCTTAATTCACGCGGCCATCGCGCCGCACCGCGCGTTTTTTACCGCGCTTTTTACCGTTGCGCGATCAACATACCGCGTAAATCGTCGAATACCTGCTCTGCGCTCAGTTGCCGCAGACAATTCAAATGGCCGAGCGGACATTCTCGTTCGAAGCATGGACTACATTCGAGATGCAGCCATTGTACCTTTGCGAGGTCCGACAGGGGCGGGGTGTGGCGCGGATCAGTCGATCCGAACACGGCGACGAGCGGCCGGCGCAGCGCGGCGGCCACGTGCATGAGGCCGGAATCGTTCGTCACGACCGCATTGGCCCGCGAGATCAGCGCGCACGCCTCGCCGAGCGCCGTCTGGCCGCACAGGTTGCGCACATTCGGCGCGCGGTCGGCGATGGCCTGGGCGATCGGCGCGTCTTTCGGCGAGCCGAGCGCGACGATCTGCGTGTACGGGAACGACTGCCCGACCATCTGCGCGAGCCCGGCGAAGTGCTCGGGCGGCCAGCGTTTCGCGGGACCGTATTCGGCGCCGGGGCAGAACACGAGCAGTGGCACGCGCGTATCGAGATTGAAGCGCGCCGATACGCGCGACGCCTCGTTCAGATCGGCGTCGAGCCGCGGCACGGGCAGATCGTCAGGCACTTTCGCGCCGGGCGCGTAGGCGAGCGCGGCGTAGTGGCCGACCATCGGCGGGCGTTCGTCCTTGCGCGGATTCGCGTGACGCACGTTCAGCAAGCCGTACCGGCTTTCGCCGGTATAGCCGATGCGCAGCGGCACGCCCGCCAGCCACGGCACGAGCGCCGACTTCAGCGAATTCGGCAGCACATAGGCGGCGTCGTAGCCGACGTCGCGCAGGTCGCTTGCGAGCTGCCAGCGGCGCAGCATCTGCAGCTTGCCATGCGCGAGGTCGGTCGCGTAGACGTCGCGGATCTCGGGCATCCGCTCGAGCACGGGCGCGACCCAGGTGGGCGCGACCGCGTCGATCACGATGCGCGGATGAAGTTTCACGAGGCGCGCAAAAAACGGCTGCGCCATCAACGCGTCACCGATCCAGTTCGGTGCGATAACCAACGCGCGACGCATCAGGATAATTTTCCGATGTCGAAAAGAATCGCCGCGCGCGTGACGCGTGCGGCGTTCGGGTTATAAATTTGAAAGAAGCGTTGTGACCGACGCGTTGAATGAGGCGCGTCGTAATCTAGTTGCAAGCAGCCGCAAAAGCGCAGGCGCGGGTACAGGCACAAGCACACGCCCAAGCGCGCGTACAGCCACACGCTCAGGCGCCGACACTGCCAGCGACGCGTGTGCTCATGCCGGGCGCACGCGCGGCCTGCCCACCCACCGGCTTCAGTGGCCTTTGACCACTTCGCCGTCGCGCAGCTTGTAGCGCGTGCCGCAATACGGGCAGCGCGCTTCGCCGTGCGTGACATCGATAAACACGCGCGGATGCATGCTCCAGCGGGGCATCGCCGGATTCGGGCAGTAAGCGGGCAGATCTTTTGCCGACAGTTCGACCAGCGGCATTTCCTTGATTTCGCTCATGGGGCTTTCTCGTCTATGCGGGATGCCGGGCACCGGGACGGCTTCGAAAAGCGAATCGCGGCGCCCGCTCAGGTTTGCGCTTGAATCAGGCTTATCAGATTTTCGTGAGCCAGTGCGCGTACTTCGCGCTCCTGCCGTTCACGACATCGAAGAATGCCGACTGCAGCTTCTCGGTGATCGGGCCGCGCGTGCCGGCGCCGATCGTGCGGTTGTCGAGTTCACGGATCGGCGTGACTTCCGCTGCCGTGCCCGTGAAGAACGCTTCGTCGCACGTATAGACTTCGTCGCGCGTGATGCGCTTCTGAATCACTTCGAGGCCCGCGTCTTGCGCGAGCGTGATGACCGTTTCGCGCGTGATGCCGTCGAGGCACGACGACAGGTCCGGCGTGTACAGCTTGCCGTTGTTGACGAGGAAGAAGTTCTCGCCCGAGCCTTCCGACACATAGCCGTCGACGTCGAGCAGCAGCGCTTCATCGTAACCGTCGGCCGTCGCTTCCTGGTTCGCGAGGATCGAGTTCACGTACCAGCCCGACGCCTTTGCGCGGACCATCGAGATGTTCACGTGGTGACGCGTAAACGACGACGTCTTCACGCGGATACCCTTCGTCATGCCGTCTTCGCCGAGGTAGGCGCCCCACGGCCACGCGGCGATCGCGACGTGGATCGTGTTGCCGCGCGCCGACACGCCGAGCTTTTCCGAGCCGACCCAGACGATCGGACGCAGATAGCACGACTCGAGCTTGTTCTCGCGCACGACTTCGCGTTGCGCGGCCGAGATCGTTTCCTGGTCGAACGGCACATCCATCTGGAAAATCTTCGCCGAGTTGAAGAGCCGCTTCGTGTGCTCCTTCAGGCGGAAGATCGAGGTGCCGCCGTCGGCAGTCTTGTAGGCGCGCACGCCCTCGAATACGCCCATGCCGTAGTGTAGCGTGTGGGTAAGCACATGAATCTTGGCGTCGCGCCAGTCGATGAGCTTGCCATCCATCCAGATCTTGCCGTCGCGGTCGGCCATTGACATACGATTCTCCAGGGCGGTGCTGTAGCGAATGATTCGAAATAATGCGGTTGCAGGAGCTTTGCCACCGGGCGGCGCTGCGAAACGACAAATGAAATCGGGCTGATCGCAGTGCCTGTGGGGCGGTGAAGACTATTATTTTAGCGTCTTTTATACGCCGACCGGACATTCCCGAGCAGACCGGACGCTATAATTCCGCGCACGCATAACATGAATTCGCATTCGCTATCGTGCCGCAACCCGTGCTGTAACACGGTCTGCAACCCGTGCCCGACCCGGGCCGCAGCGCAGTCCGCAACGTGGGTTGCAACCTCCCGGTAGCGCTTTTTTGCCGACGTGCCGCAAGGCGTGCCGGCGTCTTCCTCCTGATGCTCGCTCGCCTGTCCGAACCCGATCGCCGCGCCTTTCACGAAGGTCTGCGCACCTATTCCCCGACCTTGATGGCGATTTTCTCGTGGGGGCTCGTCACCGGCATCGCGATGAGCAAATCGGTGATGACGGTGCCGCAGGCGCTCGGCATGTCGCTGCTTGTCTATGCGGGCTCGTCGCAGCTGGCGGTGCTGCCTTTGCTGGCCGCGAAGCTGCCGATCTGGACCGTGCTGCTGACCGCCGCGATGGTCAACACGCGTTTCGTCATTTTCAGCGCCGGGCTCGCGCCGCATTTCGCGTATCTGCCGTTATGGCGGCGACTGCTGGTCGGCTACTTCAACGGCGACATCATCTACCTGCTATTCCAGAAGAAGGCGTTCGCAACCGGCTACGTGCCCGGCAAGGAACCGTTCTTCTGGGGCATGGCCGTGGCGAGCTGGCTGTCGTGGCAGGTGTCGTCGATCATCGGCATCCTGCTCGCGAGCCTCTTTCCGGACAACTGGGGCTTGAGCCTGGCCGGCACGCTCGCCCTGATTCCGATCATGGTATCGGCGATCGCGAACCGTTCGACGCTTGCGGCCGTCGCGGTCGCGGGCATCGCTTCGCTGATCGCGTTCGATCTGCCGTATCGGCTGGGCTTGCCGATCGCCGTCATCGCGGCAATCGCGGCGGGCAGCGCAACCGACCTCATGGTCGAGCGCGCCGACTTGCGCCGCATCCGCAACAGCGCTGGAGATCCGCAATGACCGCGACGCAGATCTGGCTGGCGATTTTCGGCATGATGCTCGTCACCGCGTTGACGCGCGCGCTATTTCTGATCGGCGGTGAGCGCACCGTGCTGCCCGAGCGCGTGCAGCGGATGCTGCGCTATGCGCCGGCCGCGGCGTTGATTGCCGTCGTGCTGCCCGACGTGCTGGTGACGGACGAAGGCGTGTCGTTCGCTCTCACGAATCACGACTTCTACGCGACGCTCGCGGGTCTGTTCTGGTATTTGCTGCGTCGCAGCATGGTCGAGACGATTATTGTCGGCATGCTGGTTTTTACGGCGCTGCGGTTGTTGCTCTGAGGCAGTTGTTGTAAGGCTGCTGGTGCGCTTGCCGTGTACAAGGGCCGGACGGCAAAACGCGGCTGAAAGCCCGGCGAAAAAATAATTGTGCGGAGTTCACGTGCGGTGTAGGGCAAGCGTTTCCCGAATATTGTCAATCAGCCGGGTGCGGATCGAAACGGAGAGCGTATCGGTTAAAATGGCAGCCTTCGGTGGACCCGCTCGCATCCGAACGCAGCCTGCAACCCGGCTGCCTGGTTGGGTCACGGCAGAGCCACAGCAGCGCCGCAGCACGTACCGCGACCATCTTCCATTGAACGATCTCGCCGTTCTTGCCGCCGCTCCTGGCCGCCTGCGTATCGTCCGCCAACCGCCTTCCAATCAACTCGCATACACATGTCCATGAGCCACGTATTGCGTCTCTCCGATCTGATCGCCGAAGGCAAGCTGTCCGGCAAACGCGTGTTTATTCGCGCCGACCTCAACGTCCCGCAAGACGACGCGGGCAATATTACAGAAGACACCCGCATCCGCGCCTCGGTGCCGGGCATCAAGGCCGCGCTCGATGCCGGTGCGGCCGTGATGGTCACCTCGCACCTGGGCCGCCCGACCGAAGGCGAACTGAAGCCGGAAGATTCGCTCGCGCCGGTCGCGAAGCGTCTGGCTGAATTGCTTGGCCGCGACGTGCCGCTCGTGCAGCACTGGGTCGAAAATGGCGTGAACGTTGCGCCAGGCCAGGTCGTGCTGCTTGAAAACTGCCGCACGAACAAGGGCGAAAAGAAAGACTCGGACGAACTCGCGCAAAAAATGGCGAAGCTCTGCGACGTCTATGTGAACGACGCGTTCGGCACCGCACACCGCGCCGAAGCGACCACGCACGGCATCGCGAAGCATGCGGCCGTCGCCTGCGCGGGTCCGTTGCTCGCCGCGGAGCTCGAAGCGCTCGGTCAGGCGCTGGGCGCGCCGAAGCGGCCGCTCGTCGCGATCGTCGCCGGCTCGAAGGTGTCGACCAAGCTGACCATCCTGAAATCGCTGGCCGAGAAGGTCGACCAGCTGATCGTGGGCGGCGGCATTGCCAACACGTTCATGCTGGCTGCGGGCCTGAAGATCGGCAAGTCGCTCGCGGAAGCGGATCTCGTCGACGAAGCGAAGGCCATCATCGAGCAGGCGAAAGCGCGCGGCGCATCGGTGCCGATCCCGACCGATGTCGTCACGGCGAAGGAATTTGCGCCGACCGCGAAGGCCGAAATCAAGCAGGTCGCCGATGTGCAGGATGACGACATGATTCTCGACATCGGCCCGGAAACGGCGAAGGTGCTGGCCGCGCAGCTCGGCAAGGCCGGCACGATCGTCTGGAATGGCCCGGTCGGCGTGTTCGAGTTCGACCAGTTCGGCAACGGCACGAAAACCCTCGCCGACGCGATCGCGAAGTCGTCCGCGTATTCGATTGCCGGCGGCGGCGATACGCTCGCGGCGATCGCCAAGTACGGCATCCACGACAAGGTCAGCTATATCTCGACGGGCGGCGGCGCCTTCCTCGAATTCCTCGAGGGTAAAAAGCTGCCGGCCGTCGAAGTTCTCGAATCGCGGGCCTGACCGTGGCGCAGCGCTCTCCTCGCAATACCACTCGAAAAACGCGCGCCTCGTCGCGTGCGGGATCAACGGCAGGAGAGCGCGCAGCACAAACAAAGGACGCGCTGCCGCAGCAGGCGGCCGATGCAGCGGCGGCGGAAGCACAAACGGCGGTCGATGTCGACGTGGCCGTCGCTGATGCGTCCGACGTTGCGGCGCAGCCCGCCGCAGCGTCGTACACGCCAGCGCAACATGCGCCGGCGCACAATAGCCGAAACAGCAGTAACCAGAACACGCAGAATACGAATAGCGCGGCCCACCGCGCGGCAGCACCCCATAACCCGACGCCGATGCCGGCCGCCGCTCCCGTAATACGCGGCAGGACGAGCAGCACAAACGGCGCAATCGCCCCGGTAGTAACCGTCGGCGCGCAGCCTCCGCATCCGACACAAAGCGCACTTCCCAGCGATTCAACCCACACGAGGAGACTCATGCATCGCGCCACCAAGATTGTCGCTACCATCGGCCCGGCTTCCAGCACGCTGGAAACGCTGAAACAAATGATCGAGGCAGGCCTCGATGTGGTGCGGCTCAATTTTTCCCACGGCACGGCCGACGATCACCGTCAGCGTGCCGAATTCGTACGTGAAGCGGCCCGTCAGGTTGGCCGCGAAGTCGGCCTGATGGCCGACCTGCAAGGCCCGAAGATTCGCGTTGGCAAGTTCGAGAACAGCAAGGTCACGCTGGTCGCGGGCAATACGTTCATTCTCGATGCCGGTTACGAGGAGCTCGGCAACGACGAGCGCGTCGGTCTCGATTACAAGGACCTGCCGCGCGACCTGAAATCGGGCGATGTGCTGCTGCTCAACGACGGCCTGATCGTGCTGAACGTGTCGCGCGTGATCGGTAGCGAAATCCACACGGTCGTGAAGATCGGCGGCGATCTGTCGAACAACAAGGGCATCAATCGCCAGGGCGGCGGCTTGACCGCGCCCGCGCTGACCGCGAAAGACATGGAGGATATCCGCACGGCGATGTCGCTCGGCGCGGACTACGTGGCGGTGTCGTTCCCGAAGAACGCGACCGACATGGAAATGGCGCGGCAGCTCGCGAATATCGCGGGCGCGCCGTACAACATCAAGCCGAAGATGATCGCGAAGATCGAGCGCGCGGAAGCGATTCCCGCGCTGCAAGGCATTCTCGACGCGTCGGACGGCATCATGGTCGCGCGCGGCGACCTCGCGGTGGAAGTGGGCAACGCGGCGGTGCCGGCGCTGCAAAAGCGCATGATTAAAATGGCGCGCGACTCGAACAAGTTCGTGATCACCGCGACGCAGATGATGGAGTCGATGATCCACGCGCCGGTGCCGACGCGCGCCGAAGTGTCCGACGTCGCGAACGCGGTGCTCGACGGTACCGACGCGGTGATGTTGTCGGCGGAATCGGCGGCGGGCAAATACCCGGTGCAGACCGTCGAAACGATGGCGGCAATCTGCGTCGAAGCGGAGAAGTCCGAGCATGTCGAACTCGAC
The DNA here is from genome assembly GCF_019428685.1 of Paraburkholderia edwinii. Classification (NCBI taxonomy): domain Bacteria; kingdom Pseudomonadati; phylum Pseudomonadota; class Betaproteobacteria; order Burkholderiales; family Burkholderiaceae; genus Paraburkholderia; species Paraburkholderia edwinii. Next base: position 4,554,352 of record NZ_CP080095.1, on the reverse strand, counting down.
CGCGATTTCCTCGACCGCACGTTCACGCGCATTGATCAGTCGATCGCGATGGGCGCGCTCTTCACCGCTTACCACCTCGGCGCCAAGGCGATCGTCGCGTTGACGGACTCCGGCTCGACCGCGCTGTGGATGTCGCGTCACTGGACGCACGTGCCGATCTTCGCGCTGACGCCGCGCATCGGCAGCGAGCGCGCGATGCAGATCTACCGCAACGTGAACCCGCTGCATCTCGATAGCTCGACGGACCGCGACATCGCGTTGCAGCAGGCGCTCGAAGTGGTGGTCAGCAAGGGCTATGCGGCGCGCGGCGATATGGTCGTGCTGACGGTCGGCGAGCCGATGGGCCAGGCAGGCGGCACGAATACGCTGAAGATCGTGCGCGTTGGCGAGCCGTACTGATTGTTGAAAAAGTCATTGCAGGATGCAGGAAACCCGCACGGGCAACCGTGCGGGACGAGAAGCGCAGCGCGGCAAAGAACGCGCTGCGGCAAGGACACTTAAAAGAATCACGCCCGCAACCGGCTGCCGGATCGCCATGCAACGCAATGGCCACGGCAGTTCACAACGGCATCGCGAGGCGGGCCGCCGATCCCGGGAGAGGCGGCGCACCCCACGGCAGGCGCGCGTCGAACGCACGACGCGCGACGCTGGTCCGGTGCGCACGGGAACGCGGCCTGCTTCACGTAAAATTGCACTTTCGATGCAGTGATGCCGCGGGCAAAGGTTTTCGTTTGAAATCCAAGGAGTAGCAAATGCCTCTCGTATCAATGCGTCAATTGCTGGACCACGCGGCGGAAAACGGCTACGGTTTGCCGGCTTTCAACGTGAACAACCTGGAGCAGGTGCAGGCGATCATGGCAGCGGCCGATCAGGTCGGCTCGCCGGTCATCATGCAGGCGTCGGCGGGTGCGCGCAAATATGCGGGCGAGCCGTTCCTGCGTCATCTGATCGAAGCGGCGGTCGAGTCGTATCCGCATATCCCGGTCGTGATGCACCAGGACCACGGGCAATCGCCGGCCGTGTGCATGGCGGCGATCCGCAGCGGTTTTACGAGCGTGATGATGGACGGCTCGCTCGAAGCGGACGGCAAGTCGGTTGCGTCGTACGAGTACAACGTCGATGTGTCGAGAAAGGTTGTCGAAGCAGCGCATTCGATCGGCGTGACGGTCGAAGCGGAACTGGGCGTGCTCGGTTCGCTGGAAACGATGAAGGGCGACAAGGAAGACGGTCACGGCGCCGAGGGCACGATGACGCGCGAGCAACTGCTCACTGACGTTGAGCAGGCCGCCGATTTCGTGAAGCTTACGCAGTGCGACGCGCTCGCGATTGCAATCGGCACCTCGCACGGCGCGTACAAGTTTTCGAAGAAGCCGACCGGCGATATCCTGTCGATCCAGCGCATCAAGGAAATTCACGAGCGCATTCCGAACACGCACCTCGTGATGCACGGTTCGTCGTCGGTGCCGCAGGACCTGCTCGCCGAGATTCGCGAGTTCGGCGGCGACATGAAGGAAACGTACGGCGTGCCGGTCGAAGAGATTCAGGAAGGCATCAAGCACGGTGTGCGCAAGATCAATATCGACACCGATCTGCGTCTCGCGATCACCGGCGCGATCCGCCGCTACTTCGCGCAGAACCCGTCGAAGTTCGATCCGCGCGATTACCTGAAGCCGGCGCGTGAAGCCGCGAAGAAGGTGTGTCTGGATCGCTTTGTCGCGTTCGGTTGCGAAGGCCAGGCTGGCAAGATCAAGCCGGTCGCGCTGGATAAGATGGCGGATCGGTATAAGGCGGGCGAGCTCGCGCAGGTGGTTCGCTAAGGCGGCTTAAGCGGGCTCAAGCAGGTTTAAGCAGGTTCAAGCAGCACGCGCGCGGATTGCAGCACGGATTGCAGCGCTTTCCGCCCGCGCGCCGCGTAGTTTGAAGTGGCATCGCCGTTCCCGCTTGGCCCGGGGAACGGCGTTTTCCCTTTGCGATGTGAATTACGTTGCACCATTTGTCAGGGCAGTGTTTTTGCCTCATTTTCAGCACTATTTTTACGAGCCACGACGATGTCTACCCTTTATGAATCCACGCTTCGCTCGCTGCCGCTGCTCGGCCGCGGCAAGGTCCGCGACAACTATGCGGTGGGCAACGACAAGCTGCTGATCGTCACGACCGACCGTCTTTCGGCGTTCGACGTCATCATGGGCGAGCCGATTCCGGACAAGGGCCGCGTGTTGAACCAGATGGCCGACTTCTGGTTCGAGAAGCTCAAGGACATCGTGCCGAATCACCTGACGGGCGTCGCGCCCGAAACGGTCGTCGCTGCGGACGAAGTGGCGCAGGTGAAGGGTCGCGCGGTCGTCGTGAAGAAGCTCGAGCCGATTCTCGTCGAAGCGGTCGTGCGCGGTTATCTGGCCGGTAGCGGCTGGAAGGACTATCAGGCGACGGGCGCGATCTGCGGCGTCGAATTGCCGCCGGGCCTGCAGAACGCGCAGAAGCTGCCCGAGCCGATCTTTACGCCGGCAGCGAAGGCCGAGATGGGCCATCACGACGAGAACATCACCTATAACGAAATGGAACGCCGCATCGGCACGGAACTGTCGGCGACGATCCGCGACATTTCGATTCGCCTGTATAAGGAAGCCGCCGATTTCGCCGCGACGCGCGGCATCATCATCGCGGATACGAAGTTCGAATTCGGCCTCGACAACCACGGCAAGCTGTACCTGATGGATGAAGTACTGACGGCCGATTCGTCGCGCTTCTGGCCGGCCGACGAGTACAAGGTCGGCACCAACCCGCCGTCGTTCGACAAGCAGTTCGTGCGCGACTGGCTCGAAACGCAGCCGTGGAAGAAGGAACCGCCGGCGCCGAAGCTGCCCGACGATGTGGTCGCGAAGACCGCGGACAAATACCGCGAAGCGCTCGAGCGGCTGACCGGGCAGACGCTCGCTTGAAGGACGCATGAAGGAATCTGTGGAACATGAGTGAAGTTAAAACCGCCGCCGGCACCGCAGTCGGCACTCACGCTCACGACGCGCCGCTCGTCGGCGTGCTGATGGGCTCCAGCTCCGACTGGGACGTGATGAAGCATGCAGTCGCGATGCTGCAGGAGTTCGGCGTGCCGTACGAGGCGAAGGTCGTCTCCGCGCACCGGATGCCCGACGAGATGTTCGCGTATGCGCAAAGCGCGCGCGAGCGCGGCCTGCGCGCGATCATCGCCGGCGCGGGCGGCGCGGCGCACCTGCCCGGCATGCTCGCCGCGAAAACGACGGTGCCGGTGCTCGGCGTGCCGGTGGCGAGCAAGTATCTGAAGGGCGTCGATTCGTTGCATTCGATCGTGCAGATGCCGAAGGGCGTGCCGGTCGCGACGTTTGCGATCGGCGAAGCGGGCGCGGCGAATGCGGCGCTGTTCGCGGTGTCGATCCTGAGCGGCACGCTGCCCGAATACGCGGACAAGCTGGCCGCGTTCCGCGTGCGCCAGAACCAGGCGGCGCATGCGATGGTGCTGCCCGCGCTGTGAAACCATCGGATCCGGATGCGACCATCAACATGAGTTCTGACAACACCCCGGTTTCACCGATTCTGCCCGGCGCATGGCTGGGCATGGTCGGTGGCGGCCAGCTCGGCCGCATGTTCTGCTTCGCCGCGCAGGCGATGGGCTATCGCGTCGCCGTGCTCGATCCCGACGAAACGAGCCCGGCCGGCGCGGTTGCGGACAAGCATCTGCGCGCCGCCTACGACGACGAAGCGGCACTGACCGAACTCGCGCGTCTGTGCGCGGCGGTATCGACGGAATTCGAGAATGTGCCGGCCGCGAGCCTCGATTTCCTTGCGCGCACGACGTTCGTGAGCCCGGCCGGACGCTGCGTCGCGGTCGCGCAGGACCGGATCGCCGAGAAGCGTTTTATCGCCGCGTCGGGTGTGCCGGTTGCGCCGCACGTGGTGATCGAATCGTCGGATGCGCTTGCCGCGCTCGACGATGCGGCGCTCGAAGCGGTGCTGCCCGGCATTCTGAAAACCGCGCGGCTCGGCTACGACGGCAAAGGCCAGGTGCGCGTGTGCAATGCCGACGAGGTGCGGCAGGCGCATGCATCGCTGGGCGGCGTCGCCTGCGTGCTCGAAAAGCGGTTGCCGCTCAAGTTCGAAGTGTCGGCGCTGATTGCGCGCGGCGCGAACGGCGGGTCGGCCGTATACGCCCTGGCGCAGAACACGCACCGCAACGGTGTGCTGTCGCATACGATCGTCCCCGCGCCCGACGCGAGCGCGACGCTCGTCACGCAAGCGCAGCAGGCGGCGCTGCAGATTGCCGAGAAGCTCGGCTATGTCGGCGTGCTGTGCGTCGAGTTCTTTGTGCTCGAAGACGGTTCGCTCGTCGCGAACGAAATGGCGCCGCGGCCGCACAACTCCGGCCACTATACGGTCGACGCATGTGCGACAAGCCAGTTCGAGCAGCAGGTGCGCGCGATGACGGCGATGCCGCTTGGCGACACGCGTCAGCATTCGCCGGCGGTCATGCTCAATATTCTCGGCGACGTGTGGTTTCCTGATAGCGCCAAGGCCGCAAAGAGCGCGGGCACCGCGACGGGCGGCGCGCATTGCGGTGCGGCCGTGACGCCGCCGTGGCACGAAGTCGCCGCGATGCCGGCAGCGCGCCTGCATCTGTACGGCAAGGAAGAGGCGCGTCCGGGCCGCAAGATGGGCCACGTGAACTTCACCGCGGCAACGCTCGAAGAAGCGCGCACGGCCGCTCGCGATTGCGCGCGGCTGCTGCATATTCCGACGAGCTGAAGCGGTTTTCCATCATGCCGGATCAACCGAAACAGCCTGGCGGTATGGCGGGCTCGCCTAAGGCTCGCGATAGCGTGGGTAGTGGCGACGAGCGTGGCAATCACGGCACGCCGATCGACGCCGCGCAAATCGAACACGCGGCGGCCCTGCTCGATGCCGGCGAACTCGTCGCGTTTCCGACCGAGACCGTCTACGGTCTCGGCGGCGATGCAGAAAGCCCTGAGGCTGTCGCACGCATCTATGCGGCAAAAGGGCGGCCGGCGAATCATCCCGTGATCGTGCATCTCGCGCCGCATGGCGACCCGCGCTACTGGGTCGAGCAATTGCCGGCCGATGCGCAACGACTCATCGATGCGTTCTGGCCGGGCCCGCTCACGTTGATTCTGAAGCGCGCCGCGCATATTCCGTCCGCAGTCAGCGGCGGGCAGGATTCGGTCGGCTTGCGCTGTCCGTCGCATCCGGTCGCGCAGGCGCTGCTCGACGCGTTCAGCGCGCGCCGCGGCGGACACGGCGGCGTGGCGGCGCCGTCGGCAAACCGCTTTGGTCATGTGAGCCCGACGACGGCGCAGCATGTGCGAGATGAATTCGGCTCGGCGATTCATGTGCTCGATGGCGGAGCGTCGAAGGTCGGCATCGAGTCGACGATCGTCGATCTGTCGCGCGGTTTTCCTGCGCTGCTGCGGCCTGGGCACGTGACGCCGCAAGACATTGCCGAGGTGCTCGGCGAGTTGCCGCGGCTGCCCGACGGCTCCGATGCGACGGCGCCGCGTGCGTCCGGCACGCTGAAGGCGCACTACGCGCCGCGCACGCCGCTCGCGCTCTTGCCGTTCGACGCGCTCGAGCCGCTGCTCGCGGCCGCGCGCGACGCGGGCGAGCGCGTCGCACTGGTCGCGCGGGCGTCGCGCGCCGGGCGTTGGGCCGATGCCGATGGCGTGCACTTCGTTGCCGCGCCCGAAGACCCGCATGCCTATGCGCGCGATCTGTATGGGCTGTTGCGCGCGCTCGATCGGGCGAACGTCGCGCGCATTCTGATCGAGCAGCTGCCGGATACGATCGAGTGGATCGCGGTCAACGATCGGCTTGGACGGGCTGCTGCTGCGTTCGAGGCGTCAGCGTCCGAGTAGACGGCCGACGGCGAGAACGAGCGCACAGCGCGGCGGAAGCATCGAAGCCGCTGCACTTCTTCAGGCGGAACGATCAAAAAAATGCCCAGCCAGATGAATGAACCGGCTGGGCCTTTTTATTCGACGTGACACGCGCGGACGACATACCGCGCGCATCGACACGCGCGCTACTCGCTACCCCCGAAGCATCACTTCCCTAGCCCCGTCGCAGCAATCGCCTGCTCGGCGTTTGCCGCAAAGAGCGCATGCAGATGCGTGGTCGGGTGAATCGTATCGGCGAACATGTAGCTTTGGTCCGCGCCCGCCACCGTGTACAACTGCGGTGAGCAGAACAGCGACGACGCGAACGCGCTCGGGTCCGACTCGCCAAACTGCTGCGCCGCGGCCTGCATCTCGGCGAGTTTGCACGCCGTGCCCGTATTGGATACGGTGAAGCCGTTCGCCTGGTAGTTTGCGACCACAGAGTCGATCCACACATCGGTCTGCAGGTAGATGACCTTGCTCATGAGCCCCGTCGCGCTGAGTGTGCCCGCAAGCGACTGGTTGAACGCACCGACCAGCGTCTTGAACAGTTGCTGCCCCGACGGACCGGAGGCGACACCGAGCGGCGCAATCGAGATATCGGGCACATTCGCGACCACGACGTGCGTCGCGCCTGCGGCGAGAATCGGCGCGATCACCTGCTGAACCATTTGCTGCGCGGTCGCGACCAGCGTATTCGCCTGCGCGGTGACGGCCTGAACGGTCGCGGTATTCGGATCGACGCCCTGCGCGACCGCGGCCTGAATCGTCGCCTCCGCGGTCTGAGCCGCGACCAGCACATCGTTCGCGCCGCCTTCGACGAGCACCAGTTGACCCGGATTGAAGCTGCCATGCGCGGACAGGTAGTTTTGCACCTGCGTCACGAGCGGCACGGTCGTCGCTTGCGCGTACGGCGGCAGGTTCGCGGGCGCATGGCCGATGCCGTTCGCACCGATCACGAGCGATCCGCCTTGTGCATAGTCGAGCCCCGTCGATGCGACGAGCGGTTGACCGAAGCCGCCGAGATAAGCAGGCGTCAAGGTGCCGCCGTAGTACTCGGCCACCTTCTGCGTCCAGACTTCGCCCGGGTTCGTCGTAAATCGGCCGCCGCCGAAGTTCGCCATGATGACCGGCGAATAGGTGCCTGCGTCGGACAGACTCGTGCCGAACGACACGACCTGCAGGTTGACACCGCCCGCCGGCGCGCTGCTCGCGTTGCTGGTACTGCTGCCGCCACCGTCGCCGCCGCCGCATGCGGCAAGCACCGCAAACGCCGCGCTTGCGATACCGATCTGCGCGGCGCGCTGCAGGCGGGATGGCTGTGATGCATGCTTCATGTTGTCTCCGGTCTTCTCGTTTATGTAGTGGGCATGGACGCCCTATGCCGCAAGGTCGGTGTGCCGCGCGCGTGATGCGGGCGTCATCGCGGAATCTGTTCCGGAACGCGTGCTCGTCCGGTTGAACGGCATGTCGAGCGGATACTTGTGTGCAACCACGTGGATCGCGCAGGCTGCCCGGTCAAACGGGTAGCTGCGGCTGCAGCGGCGCGAGGACGGTCGCAAAGGCATGCGCGAGCGCACGCGGTGCTGGTTTGAATGGCATTGACGTCTCCCTCCGAGGCGCGCGCGACCGCATGCCGTCACATCGTCACATGCCGCCGCTGGCGCGATCGTTGTAGTTTGATTTTCATATGCGCTTGATCGCGGCAATGCGTGACGACAAGGGGGCAACAAGCGTGACGACTGGCGCCGCGATAAGCGCTGCCCGACAGCGTACACGCTTCGCGGCGGCGCGCGCGTACGCATTGCTAGAAGGATTCCTCAATGCGCGCCGCGCTTCGGGTTTTTCCTTAGCTTGTTGCGACGCGGTTCGGTGACCGGCGCGGAAACGGGTTCGGCGAGCGATTCGGTCAATGCAGCCTGCGGTCCCTGATAGACCCATTCGAGCAGGCTGTCGTGCGCGGCGCGCGCGGCCTCCGCACGCGGATCGTTGATCAGGCTCACGACGACATAGCTGAAACCATCGGCGGAGGCCACGTAACCGGCAATCGCGCGCACATCGCGCAGCGTGCCGGTCTTGATATGCGCATTGCCGTTGACAGGCTCACGCGTCAACCGATGCCGCATCGTGCCGTCGACGCCGACAATCGGCAGCGAATCGACGAACACCTGCGCGACCGGGCTCGCATTGGCCGACTGCAGCACATCGGCAAGCGAGAGGGCCGTGACCTGCTCGTTGCGCGATAAGCCCGAGCCGTTCTCGAGCGTCAGATACTGGGTTGGCAGCCCGCTGCCCTGCATGAACGATTGAATGGCGCGGATCGACTTCGCGGGCGTCGCGGGCGGCTTGCTCTCGACGCCGCCAATGGTCAGGAACAGGTTGCGCGCCATCGTGTTATTGCTGAACTTGTTGATGTCGTGAACGATATCCGACAACGTCGGGCTCAGATGCGTGGCAACGAGCCGCGCGCCGACCGGCACCGCGCCTTCGCGCGTCGTGCCGTTGAACGTGCCGCCGGTCTGCTTCCACAACGCGAGGAAGCCGCCTGCAAAAAACGCCGAATGATCGAGCGTTGCGACGTTAATCGTGCGGTCGCCGCAGCGCAGCGGGTAGTTGCCGTCGAACGATGCAGTGACGATGCCGCTTGCTTCAGGCGTCACCACCGGATTGAGCGCGTTCAACGTGCCGCGGCACGGGCCGCCGGTTGCGTGCAGGTGATTGTCGATCTGCAGTTGCGCGAGCGCCGGCAACACGTCGATCGCGACGCTGCCGTCCGGCGACGGCGTCAGTGTGAACGACAGTGACTTGAATGCATAAAGCAGCGGGTCCGGGCCGACGTTGTACGGCGCCTCGGTGTCGTCGTCGAAGGCGGGCAGATCGCGCGTCGACGGATCGAAGAAACGCTTGTCGAGCACGAGCGCGCCATCGATGCCGGTGATGCCTGCGCCGTGAATCTTCTGCACCAGATCGATCAGTTCTTCGGGCACGAGCTTCGGGTCGCCGGTGCCTTGAATGTACAGATTGCCGTGCAGCACGCCGTTCGGATCGATATTGCCGTCCGCGTAGGCGGTCGTGCGCCAGCGGTAATCGGCGCCGAGCATCGACAGGCCCGCGTAGGTCGTGACGAGCTTCATCGTGGAGGCGGGCATCATCGGCTTGCCGGCGTTTAGCGCGAGCATCGGCGTGCGGTCGCCGACTTTTTCGACGACCACGCTGACCGACGAAAGCGGCACATGCGCGCGCTGCAGGCCCGCCATGACCGCGGGCGGCAGCACGGTCGTCACGTTGACCGACGGATGCTCGGTTTTTTTGCGCGCTTCCGCGGGTGCTGCGCAGACGAGTGCCGCGCACGCGAACAGAACGGCTGTGCTACGTGACAAAAATCGTGCGTACGAAGAAACGCGGGCAGGGCGGCGGGAGCTACGGGAGCGCTCGGAGAGGGCAGAAGGTGAAGCGGGCGTCATGTACGGTCGATCTTAGGAAAAGCTTTCGTATTCAGTTCTTGCAGCGGCGCGCGACGCCCACGCCGAGGATTGTGTGCGGCCAGCAACGTGAGCGCAAGCGCGATGTGCGCGGATGAAGCGCAAATGCAACTACGTCCGGGCGGCTTGTCCGTGCGCATGCCGCTTTTTGCGTATTCCTGCTTGCAAGCGCGCTCGCGATGGCGTCGCGATCACGCGCGGCCCGATCGAATCGCAGCGCATCGCACCGGCACGTGCCGCGCAAAAGCGCTCATTGTAGAGAGTTGCCGTGTCGCTGCGCAAAAAAGCCGCTCGTCGCGAGCTTTCGTAAGCGGGCGCTAGAATGCAGCATCTCCACCGCGGATTACGAAAGCCATGCGCATACTGCTTGTCGAAGACGACCGGATGATTGCCGAAGGCGTACGCAAAGCGCTGCGCGGCGAAGGCTTCGCAGTCGACTGGGTGCAGGACGGCGAAGCCGCGCTCAACGCCGTGACGGGCGAGCCGTACGACCTCATGCTGCTCGACCTCGGGTTGCCGAAGCGCGACGGCCTCGACGTATTGCGCACGGTGCGCAAGCGCGGCCTGTCGGTGCCGGTGCTGATCGTCACCGCGCGCGATGCGGTGGCCGACCGCGTGAAAGGTCTCGACGCGGGCGCCGACGACTATCTCGTGAAGCCGTTCGACCTCGATGAACTGGGCGCGCGCATGCGTGCGCTGATCCGCCGCCAGTCGGGCCGCAGCGATTCGACGATCCGCCACGGCGCGCTTACGCTCGACCCGGCTTCGCATCAGGTCACACTCGATGGCGCGCCGGTCGCGCTGTCGGCGCGCGAATTCGCCTTGCTTGCCGCGCTGCTCGCGCGGCCGGGCGCGGTGCTGTCGAAAAGTCAGCTCGAAGAAAAAATGTACGGCTGGGGCGAGGAAATCGGCAGCAACACGGTCGAGGTGTATATCCATGCGCTGCGCAAGAAGCTCGGCGCGGACCTGATTCGCAACGTACGCGGCCTGGGCTACATGATCGCGAAGGAAGCCTGACACGATGCGTTCGATTCGCCGTCAATTGTTGTTCTGGCTGCTTGCAATCGTGCTGCTCGGCGTCGGCATCGCGGGCTGGCTCATTTACCGTCAGGCACTCGCCGAAGCGAACGAACTGTTCGACTATCAATTGCAGGAGATCGCGGCGGCGCTGCCCGCCGAACCGTTCTCGCAGATTCTGAGTTCGCGCGATACCGGCGACGAAGGCATCGTGCTGCAAATCTGGAATCGCAATGGCGTGCTGATGTATTACTCGCATCCGCGCGCGCCGCTCGCGCCGCGCGCCGAACTCGGCTTCTCGACCGAGCGCACCGAGCGCGGCGACTGGCGTGTGTACGGCGCGATTGTCGGCGACAACGTGGTGCAGCTGGCGCAGCCGCTGTCGGTGCGCAACCGGCTCGCGGCCAACGTCGCGCTGCGCACGCTATGGCCGCTGATCGTGCTGCTGCCGCTGCTCGGTGTTGCCGTGTGGGCCGTGGTCGGCCGTGGGCTCGCGCCGTTGCGCCGCGTGACGGGCGCGCTCGATACCCGTCACCCCGAAGCGCTCGATCCATTACCCGATGCGCGTCTGCCGCTCGAAGTGCGGCCGCTCGTGCGCGCTTTGAACGGGCTGCTCGAACGGCTTGCCGCCGCGCTCGATACACAAAAGGCGTTCGTCGCCGATGCCGCGCACGAATTGCGCACGCCGCTTGCGGCCGTGCAGATCCAGGCGCAACTCGTCGCGCGCGCCCACGACGATGCCGAGCGCAGCGAAGCGCTCGTCGATCTGCAGGCGGGCGTCACGCGCGCGACGCGCCTTGCCGAACAGCTGCTCGCACTCGCGCGCGCGGAACCGGATGGCCGCGAAGCGGCGAAGCCGGTCGATCTCGATGCGCTATTGCACGATTGCGTGATGGCTTACACGCCGCTTGCCGGCAAGCGCGGCGTCGATCTCGGCATCGAGCGCAACGAAACCGCGCATGTGCGCGGCGACCCTGAAGCGCTGCGCGTGCTCTTCAACAACCTGATCGACAACGCAACGAAATACACGCCGAGCGGCGGACGCGTCGATGTTTGCGTATTCATGAAAGACGGACATCCGGTCGTCAAGATCGGGGATAGCGGACCGGGCATTCCGCTTGAAGAACGCACGCGCGTATTCGATCGTTTTTATCGCGTGGGAGAAGGCGCGAATCGCGTGCGCACCGACATCGCAGGCAGCGGTCTCGGTCTTGCGATCGTGCGGCGCATCGCGCTTCAGCATCACGCAGTCGTCACACTCGGCGACTCGAAAGCGGGCGGGCTGCTCGTCACGGTGACGTTTTAAAAGCGCCTTGTTTTACGGCGATTTTCCGAAACAGTCTGTTTAAGATTGTTTTAAGAGACACCGCTTACTCTGCGACACATCGAGAAATCATTCTCCCTGTCTGGAGTAAGAACGATGAACGTCAAAATGCTTTCCCGCAGTGCGGTTGCCGTGGCTGTCGCGGTTGCGCTGTCCGCGGGCTATGTGGCCGGGCGCCACAATATGCAGGCGCCTCAGGTCATTCAGCCGGCCCAGGCCGCCGCGATGATGCCGGCCGAAGCGGCCGCCAAAACCGGTATTCCCGATTTCTCCGGCCTCGTCGAAACGTACGGGCCCGCGGTGGTCAATATCAGCGCGAAGCATGTCGTGAAGCGTACCGCATTGCGTGGTGGCGGCAGCGGCGGTGGTAACCAGCTGCCGATCGATCCGAGCGATCCGTTCTACCAGTTCTACAAGCACTTCTTCGGCAATGTGCCGGGCATGCAAGGCCCCGGCGGCGACGACGGCGGCGACTCGCCCGATACGCCGAGCTCGAGCCTCGGTTCGGGTTTCATCATCAGCAGCGACGGCTACATCCTGACCAACGCGCACGTGGTCGATGGCGCGAACGTGGTGACCGTGAAGCTGACCGACAAGCGCGAATATCACGCGAAGGTCGTCGGCGCGGACAAGCAGTCGGACGTCGCGGTGCTGAAGATCGATGCGAAGGATCTGCCGACCGTCAAGATCGGCGACCCGCGCGCAAGCAAGGTCGGCCAGTGGGTCGTCGCGATCGGTTCGCCGTACGGCTTCGAGAACACGGTGACGTCGGGCATCATCAGCGCAAAATCGCGCTCGCTGCCGAACGAGAACTACACGCCGTTTATCCAGACCGATGTGCCGGTGAACCCGGGTAACTCGGGCGGCCCGCTTTTCAATCTGCAAGGCGAAGTGATCGGCATCAACTCGATGATCTACTCGCAGACGGGCGGCTTCCAGGGTCTTTCGTTCGCAATCCCGATCAACGAGGCGATGAAGGTCAAGGACGATCTCGTGAAGACCGGCCATGTGAGCCGTGGTCGACTCGGTGTCGCGGTGCAGGGCATGAATCAGACGCTCGCCGATTCGTTCGGAATGAAGCAACCGCAAGGCGCGCTCGTCAGCTCGGTCGACAAGGACGGCCCGGCGGCGAAGGCCGGTCTGCAGCCCGGCGACGTGATTACCGCGGTCAACGGCTCACCGGTTACCGACTCGTCGGATCTGCCGGCGCAGATCGCGAACCTGAAGCCCGGCACGAGCGCGGACGTGACGGTGTGGCGCGACAAGGCGTCGAAGGACATCAAGGTGACGATCGGCTCGCTGTCGGATACGAAGGTCGCGTCGAACGATGAGTCGTCGTCGCAGGTGCAAGGGCGTCTCGGCGTCGCAGTGCGTCCGCTCACGCCGCAGGAGAAGAGCGGTGAGTCGATTACGCATGGCTTGCTCGTGCAGCAGGCGGGTGGCGCGGCGGCCAGCGCCGGCATCCAGCCCGGCGACGTGATCCTCGCGGTGAACGGCCGTCCGGTGTCGAACGTCGACCAGCTGAAGCAGGCGGTGTCGCAAGCCGGTAACAGCCTGGCGCTGCTGATCCAGCGCGACAACGCGCAAATCTTCGTGCCGGTCGATCTCGGCTGATCGGGCGAGCGGATCGGCGGGGGTGCGCCGCTGTCGGGCACGCAGGTCCAGCGCGTGTCCGGCGGCCCGCCGATCGGTAAAAAGGAGCGGCAAGCGGGTATGCCATTTGCTGCTCTGGTTAGATTTCCACTGTTCGGGGAAGCCCGAAAAAGGAGCTGACCAATGAAGCATTCTCCGCGCCATTTTCATCGTCGCATGGCCGCAGTCGCGTCCGTGGTTGCCGCGACGGCATTGTCTGCAGGGTTGGTCTCGAGCGCATTTGCGCAGAATGCAAGCGGTGTCACTGGCGGCACCACGACGGACAACACGAGCGCCGGCAACGTCAACGGCGGCGGGCTGCCGCAGATCCAGCAGCAAGGCGACGTGTCGTTCACCTCGGGCGGCGTCGGCCTCGACGAATCGCACGCGCTGCGCTCGGCAGAGCATAGCTGGCCACTATCGCTGCGCTTTACCGGCCCGGGTTCCGACTATCTGGCCGACGTCCGCGTGAAGATCTCCGACGCGCATAGCGGCGACGTGCTCGATACGACGTCGCGCGGCCCATATATGCTCGTCAAATTGCGCCCGGGGCGTTACACAGTGCAGGCGTCGTATAAAGACGACGCGCAGACGAAGACCGTCACCGTGCCGGCGAAGGGCACCGCCAAGGCGGCTTTCTACTGGCGAAGCCAGTAAGCAAAGCGCGCGGCGCCTGCGTGGCTGTCAGGCGCCAGTCGACGGTTGAAAACAGGATGCAAGCACCGATGCAAGCGAACTGAAGCGAATTGTTGCTAGTGTGCGGGAACGCGCGCAACCGGCGACGGTTTGATCGATAATTGAGCCACGGGCCTGCGGTCCGTGGCTTTTTGCTTTGCAGACGTGTGTTGCGTGAAAGGTCCGCGACTTGCTGCAACTGCACTGGGCGTTGCCTTATTACGCCGCAGCAGTGAGAGCAGCCGCAGCGGCAAGCGAGATCAGATTCAATCCGGAGCGGGTGACATGAGCGGTGTTCCGACCAACGGCGGCCAGGGCCGCGACGCCACGCAGCAGCGCGGCGGCGCGCGCAATGGCGCGGCCGGCGAGCCGGCTCCGCATGGTGCCGCGTCGTGCGGGCCGCTGGTCAACATCTCGCGCAATCCGCACCGGGTTCGGGTGATCCATCAAGGCGTCACCTTCGCCGATACCCAGGCTGCACTGACGGTCGCCGAATCCGGCGCGCCGGACACCTTCTACTTCCCGCGCGCCGACGTCAACATGGCGCGCCTCGAACGTTCGAATCACACGTCCCGATGTCCGCACAAAGGTGACGCATCGTATTTTCATTTGCGCACTGAGGACGGAATCGTGGAAAACGCCGCATGGAGTTACGAGGCCCCGATCAACGGAGCCGAAGATATCAAAGGCTATCTGGCGTTTTACGCGTCGCGCGTCGACCGCATCGATCAGACATCCTGATCCCGCGGTGACGAGCTTATCGGGAGGCGGCCATGGAACTAACGAACGCGCTAAGAATTCCGCTTGCACAGTCTGAAGTCTGGGACGCGATGCAGGATCTCGCGTTGCTGCGCGCGAGTCTCGACAACTGCGAGTCGTTCACGCGTCTCGCGGGCGGCGAATACGCGCTGACGCTGACCGTGCCGCTTGGGCCATTACGTGCGCACTACGAAGTGCGCGCTCACGTTGCGAGCGACAACGGCACGGCAGCCGACAAGCCGCACCGCACGCTGAACTTCAAGGCGCGCGCGGGCGGGGTGGGTTCGCTGCGTGGCCAGATCGACGTCGCGCTGCGCTCGGACGACGGCGCATCCGACAAGGAGCCGAGCACGCGCATTGACTACTCGGTCTGGGCGACGTCGACGGGGCCGCTTGCCGAATTGCCGGCGCGCCAGATCGAAAACGCGTTGCACGAACTCGCCGACGATTTCTTCACGGAATTCTGCGCGGTCGTACAGGCCAAGCACGGGCAGGGGCCGAACCAGTCGCGCGGCACGCAGCCGCGGCGCCAGCATGTGTTTCTGCGGCCGATCAGTCTTGCCGGCGTCGCGCGCCGGGCGCGGCACGACCATGGCAGCGCGCTGACCGGCCGCGCAATGCATTCGACCTTCGCCGCGCGCGCGCATCACGATCACACGCCGCATGCCGTGCCGCACTGGGCATGGGCCGCGATGATTTTCTTCGTCGCGTTGCTTCTCTACGTGGCGCGCTGGTTCAGCGGTAGCTAGGCGCTCTCGCGCCGCGGTTCATACCGGCGGCTCCGTCGGCTTTTCACCGGGGCCGACTCTCAGCGTCGGGCTGTATCGCAGCATGTCGATCACGGCCTCGACCATCTCCCGCGCGTGCTTGCCGAAGTCGACCGAGCACGGCAGGAACAGCATGTCGCGCAGTGCGCCGCTCACGAACGAATGCAGGATCGACGCGGCGCGCGTCGTATTGAGGTCCGCCGGCAACTGACCCTTCGACACCGCATTGCGCAACCCACCCTCGATGTTCGCCATCCCTTCGCGCATATCGTTCTGATGGCGCGCCATGACCGGCCCCATCTCTTCGACGAACTCGCACTTCAGAAACAGGATGTCGAACACGCGGCGTTGCCGTGGATCGACCGCGGTGTTGCGCAACACGGTGGTCAGGATGTCGATGAGCTTGCCGAGCGGATCCGGCTCCTGCGGATCGAGCGACGCCGCCTTCAGTTCGTCGAGCGGCATCAGTACACGATCGAACATCTCGGTGAAGAGATCGCCTTTGTTTTCGAAATGCCAGTAGATCGCGCCGCGCGTGACGCCCGCGGCCTGTGCGATATCTGACAGGGAAGTGCGAGAAACCCCCTTCTCGAAGAACACCTGTTCGGCCGCATCGAGAATGCGGCTTCGTGTTTCCAGTGCTTCTTCCTTGGTTCGTCGGACCATTCTTCAGACCTGCCTGTATTGCTGGATTTCCCTGAGGTTTTTAAACGTCGATGATAAAGATCATCTCGTGTAGTCGTTCTCACGGAAATTGCTTTTGCGTGGACACGCGTCAGTGCATTACGAACAAACTTTTACATGCATTCGTGAACGTATCTATAATAGCACCCTAAACGATCGGATGACCCAGCTCACCCGACCGGTTAAGTTCCGTCATTGATTCTTTCAATTACCTTTGCGCCGCCTTTCTGACGGGGCCGCGCGGGGCGGCATTTCCCGGTTCGGCGCAATTCGAAGAGTGGTGCTCCCGCAGCAATCGCATCCATGGGCTTCCGGTCGCGGGCGTCGCAAGACGCCCGTGCGCGCCGTCGCGATCCCGCCGTCTGGTCCTGCCCGATCCTCGTGATCCCGCTCGATCCTGCGCCGTGATCCTGCCGTCTTCACCCGGAAACCACACCTGGCAGCGTGGCAGCGGCGCGCATTTTTTTCTTCTCAGTCTCTGACAGAGGTCGCTCCATGCGCGTCAAACGGGTAACTATCCGCTGGGCTTCGTTCAGCCTGCTTCCTGCCGCGGCGCTTGCCGTGCTGCTGGCGGCCTGCGGACCAAAACAATCAGCTCCTCCGCCGCAAGACCCCGAAGTCGGCATCGTCACCGTCCAGCCGACGCCGGTGCCCGTGATCACCGAACTGCCGGGCCGCACGAGCGCGTACCTCGTCGCGCAGGTGCGCGCGCGGGTCGACGGCATCGTGCTGCGGCGCGAGTTCGTCGAAGGCAGCGAAGTCAAGGCCGGTCAACGGCTGTACAAGATCGATCCGGCGCCGTACATCGCGGCGCTGAACAATGCGAAAGCCGCGCTCGCGAAAGCGCAGGCGAATCTCGCCACGACCACGGCGCAGGCCAACCGCTACAAGGTGCTGGTCGCCGCGAACGCGGTCAGCAAGCAGGACTACGACAACGCGGTCGCCTCGGAAGGCCAGGCGGCGGCGGACGTCGCCGCGGGCAAGGCGTCGGTCGATACCGCGCAGATCAACCTCGGCTATACGGACGTCGTGTCGCCGGTCACGGGTCGCGTCGGCATCTCGCAGGTCACGCCGGGCGCCTACGTGCAGGCAAGCCAGGCCACGCTGATGTCGACCGTCCAGCAGCTCGACCCGATGTACGTCGACCTCACGCAGTCGAGCCTGCAGGGGCTGAAGCTGCGCCGCGACATCCAGTCCGGCCGTCTGAAAACCACCGGTCCGAACGCGGCCAAGGTCACGCTGCTGCTCGAAGACGGCCGGCCGTACGGCGAAACCGGCAAGCTGCAGTTCACCGACGTCACGGTCGACCAGACCACCGGCTCGGTCACCATCCGCGCGATCTTCGACAACAAGGATCGCGTGCTGCTGCCGGGTATGTTCGTGCGCGCGCGCATCCAGGAAGGCGTCAACGACGCTGCGCTGCTCGTGCCGCAAGTCGGCGTCACACACGACCAGAAGGGGCAGGCCACCGCGCTCGTCGTCGGCAAGGACGACAAGGTCGAACTGCGCACGCTCGTCACCTCGGGCCTTTACGGCTCGAACTGGGTCGTCGAAGACGGCTTGCAGCCGGGCGACCGCGTGATCGTGCAGGGCGTCGACAAGGTGCATCCGGGCAACAAGGTCAGGACCGTTGCCGCGCAGCTTCCCGCCACCCCCGCTTCCGGCGCGGCCGCACAAGCCGCATCGGGCGCCTCCGCCGCGTCGGGCGCGTAACTGGGCACGAAACCCGGGCGCGTAACCCGGGCACGTAACAACAGGGAGCCTGTTACATGGCAAAGTTTTTTATCGATCGCCCGATCTTTGCGTGGGTGATCGCCATCGTGCTGATGCTGGCGGGGCTTGCGTCGATTTTCACGCTGCCCATCGCGCAGTACCCGACCATCGCGCCGCCGTCCATCCAGATCAGCGCGACGTATCCGGGCGCATCGGCGAAGACCGTTGAAAACACAGTCACGCAGGTGATCGAGCAGCAGATGAGCGGCCTCGACCACCTGCTGTATCTGTCGTCCACCTCCGATGACTCCGGCACCGCGACGATCACGCTGACCTTCGCGGCCGGCACGAACCCCGACATCGCGCAGGTGCAGGTGCAGAACAAGCTGCAGCTGGCTACGCCGCTTCTGCCGCAGGTCGTGCAGCAGCTCGGCACGAAGGTGACGAAGTCGAGCAGCAGCTTCCTGCTCGTGCTCGCGTTCGTGTCGCAAGACGGCAGCATGAGCAAGTACGACCTCGCGAACTACGTCGCGTCGCACATCCAGGATCCGTTGAGCCGGATCGACGGTGTCGGCACGGTTACGCTGTTCGGTACGCAGTACGCGATGCGGATCTGGCTCGACGCGAACAAGCTGACGAACTACAGCCTGACGCCCGTCGACGTGCAGAACGCGATCCTCGCGCAGAACGTGCAGGTAGCGGGCGGCTCGCTCGGCGGCACGCCGTCGATACCCGGCCAGGTGCTGCAGGCCACGATCACCGAGGCGTCGCTGTTGAGCACGCCGGAGCAGTTCGGCGACATTCTGCTGAAGGTGAACCAGGACGGTTCGCAGGTGCGCCTGAAGGACGTTGCGCGCATCGATCTCGGCGGCGAAAACTATAACTTCGACACGAAGTACAACGGTGCGCCCACGGCCGGCTTCGGCATCCAGCTCGCAACGGGCGCGAACGCACTGCAGACCGCGAAGCTCGTGCGCCAGAAGATCGACCAGCTCGCGCCGTACTTCCCGCACGGTCTCGTCGTCAAGTATCCGTACGACACCACGCCGTTCGTGCGGCTGTCGATCGAGGAAGTGGTGAAGACGCTGCTCGAGGGCATCGTGCTCGTGTTCCTCGTGATGTATCTGTTCCTGCAGAACCTGCGCGCGACGCTGATTCCGACCATCGCGGTGCCGGTCGTGCTGCTCGGCACGTTCGCGATCATGAGCGTAGTCGGTTTCTCGATCAACGTGCTGTCGATGTTCGGTCTCGTGCTCGCCATCGGTCTGCTGGTGGACGACGCGATCGTGGTGGTCGAGAACGTCGAGCGCGTGATGAGCGAAGAAGGGCTCTCGCCGCGCGACGCAACGCGCAAGGCGATGGACCAGATTACCGGCGCGCTGATCGGCGTGGCGCTCGTGCTGTCCGCGGTGTTCGTGCCGGTCGCGTTCTCGGGCGGGTCGGTCGGGGCGATTTACCGGCAGTTCTCGCTGACCATCGTCGCGGCGATGGTGTTGTCCGTGCTCGTCGCCCTGATTCTGACGCCGGCGCTGTGCGCGACGATCCTGAAGCCGATTCCGCAGGGTCATCACGAAGAGAAGAAGGGTTTCTTCGGCTGGTTCAACCGGAACTTCGACAAGAGCCGCGACCGGTATCACCAGGGCGTGCACCATGTGATCAAGCGCTCGAGCCGCTGGCTCATCATCTATCTCGTGGTGATCGTCGCGGTGGGCATGCTGTTCGCGCGCCTGCCGAAGTCGTTCCTGCCCGATGAAGACCAGGGCACGATGTTCGTGCTCGTGCAGACGCCGGTCGGCTCGACGCAGGAGACGACAGCGCGCGCGCTGAAAGACGTCTCCGACTACCTGCTCAACGACGAAAAGGCCATTGTCGAGTCGACCTTCACGGTGAACGGCTTCAGCTTTGCGGGCCGCGGCCAGAACTCAGGCCTCGTGTTCGTGCGGATGAAGGACTATGCGCAGCGTCAGCATTCGGATCAGAAGGTGCAGGCGCTGGTCGGCCGTCTCTTCCAGCATTTCTCGACCTATAAGACGGCCACCGTGTTCCCGGTGAACCCGCCTTCGATTCCGGAACTCGGCACGGCGGCGGGCTTCGATTTCGAGTTGCAGGACCGCGCGGGCCTGGGTCACGAAGTGCTGATGCAGGCGCGCAACCAGCTGCTCGGCATGGCCGCGAAAGATCCGACGCTCGCGCAGGTGCGCCCGAACGGCCTGAACGATACGCCGCAGTTCAAGGTGACGATCGACCGGGAAAAGGCGCTGGCGCTTGGCGTGACGCCCGCGACGATCGATCAGACGTTCTCGATCGCATGGGCCTCGGCGTACGTGAACAACTTTCTCGATACCGATAGCCGGATCAAAAAGGTTTACGTGCAGGCCGACGCGCCGTTCCGCATGACGCCGGACAATCTCAACGACTGGTACGTGCGCAACACGTCGGGCGGGATGGTGCCGTTCTCGGCATTCACCACCGGCAAGTGGATTTACGGTTCGCCGAAGCTCGAGCGCTACAACGGTATTTCGTCGATCGAAATCCAGGGGCAGGCGGCGCCGGGCAAGAGTACGGGTCAGGCGATGGCGGCGATGGAAGCGCTGGCGAAGAAGTTGCCCGCGGGTATCGGCTACGACTGGACCGGGTTGTCGTTCCAGGAAATCCAGTCTGGTTCGCAGGCGCCGATTCTGTACGGCATCTCGATCCTCGTCGTGTTCCTGTGTCTGGCGGCGCTCTATGAGAGCTGGTCGATTCCGTTCTCGGTGATCATGGTCGTGCCGCTCGGCGTGCTCGGCGCGCTGCTCGCCGCGACGCTGCGCGGGCTCGAGAACGACGTGTTCTTCCAGGTCGGCCTGCTCACCACGGTCGGTCTGTCGGCGAAGAACGCGATTCTGATCGTCGAGTTCGCGCGCGAGCTGCAGCAAGGGCAGGGCATGGGTCCGATCGAAGCGGCGCTCGAAGCGGCGCGCCTGCGCTTGCGGCCGATTCTGATGACGTCGCTCGCGTTCATTCTCGGCGTGATGCCGCTTGCGATCAGTAACGGCGCAGGCTCGGCGAGCCAGCATGCGATCGGCACCGGCGTGATCGGCGGCATGTTGACCGCGACGTTCCTCGCGATCTTCATGATCCCCATGTTCTTCGTCGTGATCCGCGGCAGCTTCAGCGGCGAGAAGGAAGATCCGGACGAGGCGCTCGCGCATTACAACGAGCATCATCCGCATGATCCGTCGGGCGGCGCTCCCTCGGGCGGCGCTGACAATGGCGGCGGCTCGGGCAAGGAAGGACACTAAGATGCTCAAACATTCTTTGATCGCAGCATCGGTGGCGCTGTTCGCTGCCGGCTGCACGATGGCGCCGAAGTACGAGCGTCCGGCAGAGCCGGTGTCGACGACGTTCCCGCAAGGCGGCGTCTACGCGACGCAGCCGGGGCCCGTATCGGCCGAGCGCTCCGCACACGGCGCGGCGGCAACCGACATCGGCTGGCGCGACTTCTTCGTCGACGAGCGGCTCAAGCAGCTGATCGAAATCGCGCTGAAGAACAATCGCGATCTGCGCGTGTCGGTGCTGAACATTCAGGCGGCGCGCGCGCAGTATCAGATTACGCGCTCGGAGCTGTTCCCGGCTATCGAAGCGGCGGCATCGCAGTCGAAATCGCGCACGCCGAAGAACCTGTCGTTTCTCAACAAGACCATCTCGAACGAGTATTCGGTTGGGCTCAACGCGTCGTGGGAAATCGACTTCTTCGGGCGCATCCAGAGCCTGAAGGACCAGGCGCTCGCGCAATACCTTGCGACCGCGCAGGCGCGCAAGGCGGCGGAGATCGCGCTGGTGTCGTCGGTGGCGGACCAGTATGTGTCGATGCTCGGCTTCGACGAGGCGTTGAAGGTCACGCAGAATACGCTGCGCACCGCGCAGGATTCGTACAACATCACGAAGCTGCAGTACGAAACCGGCACCGGTTCCGAGCTCGATCTGCGTCAGGCTGAAACCGTCGTCGAACAGGCGCGCGCGAACCTGCAGACCGAAGCACGCGCGCGTGCCCAGGCCGAGAACGCGCTCGTGCTGCTGGTCGGCGAACCGCTGCCGGCCGACCTGGCGCCGGGCCGCTCGCTCAACGACCAGAATCTGCTAACGGACATTCCGGCGGGCTTGCCGTCCGATCTGCTGACGCGCCGTCCGGACATCATGGAAGCGGAGCAGAATCTGCTCGCGGCGAACGCGAATATCGGCGCCGCGCGCGCCGCATTCTTCCCGCGCATTTCGTTGACCGGCAACTTCGGCACGCTGAGCCCGACGCTCGGTGGTCTTTTCAAGGCCGGTTCGGCCGCGTGGGGCTTCGCGCCGCAGATCACGGTGCCGATCTTCGAAGGCGGTGCGAACGTCGCGAACCTCGATCTCGCGCATGTGCAGAAGAACATCCAGATCGCGCAGTACGAGAAGGCGATCCAGTCCGCGTTCCGCGAAGTGGCCGACGGGCTTGCGGCGCGCGGCACGTTCGATCAGCAGATTGCCGCGCTCGAGCGCGACACGTTTGCTGAACAACGCCGGCTCGATCTGTCGGATCTGCGCTACCGGAATGGCGTGGACAGTTATCTGTCGGTTCTGACCGCGCAGACTGATCTTTATCAGGTGCAACTGCTGCTCACCGATGCGCGCGTGCAGCGCCTCACGAACCTGATCGATCTCTATCAGGCACTGGGCGGCGGATGGATCGAACGGGCCGGCGAAGCGCCGCGGCCGGCCGATGCACCGGTCGACTACGGTGTTGCACCGGCTGCACCGGCTGCACCGGCTGCTGCATCGTCGGCTGCTGCTGGCTGATTGGATGATCGAAATGGCCGGGCGGTTGGCTTGACGAGGGGTGAGGGCGGGGATAAAATCTTGGTCTGAAAACTACGTACAAGCGAGTGCGAAAAACGTAGCGCCGCCCGGGTCACCGGGTCCCATCATGGAGTGGGAGTTCTGCCGAAAGGTAGATAGAGAATCTCGCATACAACGGCCACCGGAAGGTGGCCGTTGGTTTTTCTGGCGCTGTATTTTGTGCGCCGCGTCGCCGGTTTGCTTTGGGCCAGCACACACCGGCTTCTTACGGTCGAATCTTCTTGCCCAGATACGTTGCGCGCAGCAGTGTCGTGAAGCCGATCCTTCTCGCGCTGGCCTGACGTTTCGTGAGTCCGTCATCCAGCAGGTAGGCAGACTGAATGCGCAGCACCATCCTGTGCTTGCGGCTCTTATCCTTGCGCGCCTCGAAGAATATCGCGTAGAGCGACGTGGTGCCGTCGGTGTTCACGTTTTCCACCGTAACGAAATTCGGTTGCCTGTCGTCGGCCACGACGATGCGACGCGACGGCATGGTCATCACGACCTCTCTTAAGAAGCGTCGCGATAATTCGTATCTCTGAGCATCAAGTACGCGTCGCTCCTTGCCATCGTCATAGATTTCGCGAACGGGTATTAAGCCTTGCGGGCGCTTGTCCCAACGAAGACTGTGCGTGAAGCAGTGGCATGAGAACAGCACCAGCACGGTGATATCCGTGCCGAGGCCAAGGTCGGTTTTGAACGTGAATGAGTCGAGGTGACTCAGATCCCATCGAACGCCGCCAAACGAGATGTCGCCGAAGCGATGCGTGTGCTCGGGTGGTTCATCGATGGCGACCTGTAGTGCGTGTTGCGACATGTGACGGAATGGAAAGGCGAGCGGTCCATTCTATGAATGTCGCCTCTTCGCCACCATTCGGCCGAATGGCCAGGTGTGGCCACGCATCGCCGCATAACGGCCTGACGGCACAACGGCCGCACTGTCAATCAGCAGCCCGCATCATCCCATCACCCGCGGCTGCGTCTCGCGCATCGGCATTGGCTTCGAAGTCGTGCTCCGCGCGGCGCAGTTCACGCGCGGCCGCCCGTTCGCTCTTTACGCCGTTGAAGATCAGATTCAACACCACCGCCGATACCGACGCGAGCAGAATGCCGCTATGAAGCAGCGGCGACAGCGCCGGCGGCAGCTTCGCGAAAAAGTGCGGCGACACGACCGGCACAAGTCCGAGCCCGATGCTCACCGCAACGATAAACAGGTTGTGATGGTTCTTCGTGAAGTCTACCTTCGACAACACCTTGATGCCGTTCGCCGCGACCATGCCGAACATCACGATGCCGGCGCCGCCGAGCACAAACGCCGGCACCGACGCAACGACTTGCGCCATCTTCGGAAAGAGACCGAGCAGCACGAGAATCACGCCGCCCATCGCACATACATAGCGGCTCTTCACGCCCGTCACACCGATCAGCCCGACGTTCTGCGAGAACGACGTATGCGGAAACGAGTTGAAGATGCCGCCGATCAGCGTGCCGAGACCGTCGACGCGCAGGCCGCGCACGAGCGTCTTCTGATCGACGGGCCGCTCGACCATGTCGCCGACCGCGAGGAACATGCCCGTCGATTCGATAAACGTGACGAACATCACGGTCACCATGGTCGCGATCGACAGCGGATCGAAGTGCGGCAAGCCGAAGTGAAACGGCATGACAAAGCCCATCCACGGCGCGTTCGTCACGCCTTCCATATTGACGCGGCCGAGCAGCGCCGCAATCGCGAAGCCCGCGACGATGCCGAGCAGCACCGAGATGTTCGCGATAAAGCCCTTGCCGAATTTGTTGATAAGCAGAATCAGCATCAGCACCGCAAGCGACAGTCCGAGATACACCGGATTGCCGTAGTCCGGATTGCCGACGCCGCCCGCCGCCCAGTTGATGCCGACTTCCATCAGCGACAAGCCGATCACCGAAATCACGACACCGACAACCACCGGCGGAAAAAAGCGGAGCAGCTTGCCGATCGCCGGCGCGAGCAGAATGCCGATCACGCCCGCCGCGATCGTCGAGCCGAAGATGTCGAGTATGCCGAGGCTCGGGTTCGTGCCAATCGCGATCATCGGACTCACCGCGGCGAACGTGCAGCCCATGATGACGGGCAGGCGGATGCCGAAGATCCATAAGCCGAGCGTCTGGATCAGCGTCGCGATGCCGCACGAGAACAGGTCGGCGCTGATCAGGAACGCGATCTGGTCTTTCGGCAGCTTCAACGCGCTGCCGATGATGAGCGGCACCGCTACCGCGCCCGCATACATGACGAGTACGTGCTGAACGCCGAGCGTCAGTAGCCGGCCTGCGGGCAGCCGCTCGTCGCACGGGTGGACCGTGTTCGCGTGCATTGTCTCTCTCCATATCGGTTTAGGAATATTCCTAACGGTATGCGCGCCGAAAAAGCGTAACAAGCCCGGTGACGGCTATCTCGGGCTTCGCGCCGTTGATATGGGTGAAGAGGCGTTCCTGG
Organism: Paraburkholderia edwinii; assembly: GCF_019428685.1. Lineage (NCBI taxonomy): Bacteria > Pseudomonadati > Pseudomonadota > Betaproteobacteria > Burkholderiales > Burkholderiaceae > Paraburkholderia > Paraburkholderia edwinii. Next base: position 4,529,057 of record NZ_CP080095.1, on the reverse strand, counting down.
GCGATGGGTGCACGCCCGAGGTGTGCACGAGGCGTGCCCCCGTACGGGATCGGTTGCCGCGCCTGCTGCTGCACGCCATTGGAGAAGCGCGGCGCGGACGAACGCGCGAACCGAAGTGCGAGCGGGGGACATATCGGATCCGACATGGTCTGTATTTGCCGCGTCACATGATGCCGCTTTGGCGTATCCACGGAAACACCACGCGCTGCGCGTCGAGCCCTGTCCGATCGATTCCATCGACGGTGATCGCGTCGCGACGGCCAACAGCGACCGGATCAATATCGGTTACTCCATTACGCTCGCTTCATCGTGCTCATTCCTTCGCACTTATTCACCGCGAAATTTCGGCGCGCGTTTTTCCGCGAACGCCGCACGCCCTTCGCGAAAGTCAGCACTTTGCGCGGCCTCATCGAGCAGCCGCTCGACGACACCGTCGCGTAGCGCGCCGTTACCGGACGCAAGCGCATCGAGTATCGTCTTCGCCCCCGAGATCGTGAGCGGTGCGCATGCGTTGAGCCGCTGTGCAAACGCAAGCGCTGCAGCGAGCGGATCGTCGGTGATTTCGTCGATAAAGCCGATGCGCAGCGCGCGCTCGGCATCGAACGTCTCGGCGGCGTAAAGAATCCGCTTCGCGTTCGCAAGGCCAACCAGCGACAGCAGCCGTCGCGTGCCCGCAATGCCGTAGACGATCGACAGCTTCGCGGCCGGAATTGCGAACTTCGCGCCCGGCACGGCGAAGCGGAAGTCGCACGACATCGCGACATTGCAGCCGCCGCCCATGCAGTAGCCGTTGATCGCGGCGATGGTCGGTTTCGGCGACGCGGCGATGCGGTTGCAGCAGCCTTCGTAAGCGTTTTCGTAGGCGCGCGCCTGTTCGGCGTTGGCGCGCACTTTGCCGAACTCGGAGATGTCGGCGCCCGCGCAGAAGCTGTTTGCGCTGCCGGTCAGCACGATCGCACGTATCTCGCGCTCGGCGCTCAATGCGTCGAACGTGTCGCCAAGGCGCTGCCACAGCGCAAAGGTCAACGCGTTGCGTCGCTCGGCGCGATTCAATGTGATGCGTGCGATGCCGCCGTCGATGGTCAGCTGGATGGGATCGTCGGATGCCTGCGGGTCGTTTGGCTGCATGTCGTTTGCCTGTGTGTCGTGCATGGTCATCAGTGAGCGTTTCGAAAGCCGACGCGCCGCCGCGGCAGCGTGCTGCGTGATGGTGCGCGGATGGGCCGGAGGTGAGTCAGTTCGATATATGAAAACGCGGCGCAAGGAACGGTCAATAAGGTAAACCTATTGCGCAATGCGCCGCGCGGCACCCGGCATGCCCATTATCGATCGCGACCTTTACAGATCGGCTGCGCACCGCCAACATGCACGGTGCGCATGCAAGACCCCGCCGTTATTTGCCATTTGCTATCCGCAACTCGCTATCCGCTATCCGCTTCGCAAGACACGAGGAGAACCGTTGATGAAGACCAAAGCCGCCATCGCATGGAAAGCCGGTGCACCGCTCACCATCGAAGAAGTCGATCTCGAGGGTCCGCGCGCCGGTGAAGTGCTGATCGAGGTGAAGGCGACCGGCATTTGCCACACCGACTACTACACGTTGTCCGGCGCGGACCCGGAAGGTATCTTCCCGGCGATCCTCGGTCACGAAGGCGCGGGCGTCATCGTCGACGTCGGGCCCGGCGTCGCCACGCTGAAGAAGGGCGACCACGTCATTCCGCTTTACACGCCCGAGTGCCGCCAATGCAAATTCTGCCTGTCGCGCAAGACGAACCTGTGCCAGGCGATCCGCGCGACGCAGGGCAAAGGCCTGATGCCTGACGCGACCACGCGCTTCTCGCTCGACGGCAAGCCGCTCTTTCACTACATGGGCACGTCGACATTCTCGAATTACATTGTCGTGCCCGAAATCGCCGTCGCGAAGATCCGCGAGGACGCGCCGTTCGACAAGGTCTGCTATATCGGCTGTGGGGTAACGACGGGTGTCGGCGCGGTCGTCTATTCGGCGAAAGTCGAAGCGGGTGCGAACGTCGTCGTGTTCGGCCTCGGCGGCATCGGCCTCAATGTGATCCAGGCCGCGAAGATGGTCGGCGCCAACAAGATTATCGGTGTCGACCTGAACCCGGGCCGTATCGAACTGGCCACGAAATTCGGCATGACCGACTTCATCAACCCGAAGGAAGTCGGCAATGTCGTCGACCGCATCGTGCAACTCACCGACGGCGGCGCCGACTACTCGTTCGAGTGCATCGGCAATACGAAGGTGATGCGCGATGCGCTCGAATGCACGCACAAGGGCTGGGGCCAGTCGTTCATCATCGGCGTCGCGGCGGCGGGCGAGGAAATCAGCACGCGGCCGTTCCAGCTCGTGACGGGGCGCCAGTGGAAGGGCTCCGCGTTCGGCGGCGCGCGCGGCCGCACCGACGTGCCGAAGATCGTCGACTGGTATATGGAAGGCAAGATCAATATCGACGACCTGATCACGCATCATCTGCCGCTCGAGCGCATCAACGAGGGCTTCGATCTGATGAAGAAGGGCGAATCGATCCGCTCTGTTGTGATGTATTGAGACCAGGCCAGGGAGCCCGCGATGTTAGAAACACGCTCGTCGCACGCCTGCCACGGCGGCATGCAGCAGTTCTATCAGCACGATTCGCGCACGATCGGCCTGCCGATGCGCTTTGCCGCGTACCTGCCGCCGCAGGCCGCGCACGGCAAGGTGCCGGCGCTGTTCTATCTCGCCGGTCTGACGTGCACCGAAGAAACCTTCCCGATCAAGGCGGGCGCGCAGCGCTTCGCCGCGAAACACGGCATCGCGCTGATCGCGCCGGACACGAGCCCGCGCGGCGCCAATGTGCCGGGCGAAAGCGATGCGTGGGATTTCGGCGTCGGCGCGGGTTTTTACGTCGATGCGACGCGCGAGCCGTGGGCGGCGCGTTACCGGATGTACTCGTACGTGCGTGACGATTTGCGCGAGACGGTCTGCGCGAATCTGCCGATCGACGCGGCGCGGCTTGGCATTTTCGGCCACTCGATGGGTGGGCACGGCGCGCTCGTGCTCGCGCTGCGCAATCCGGTGCTGTACAAGTCGGTATCGGCGTTCGCGCCGATTGCGGCGCCGATGCGCTGCCCTTGGGGCGAGAAGGCGTTCAGCGGGTATCTCGGCGAAAACCGTGACGCGTGGCGCAACTACGACGCAAGCGAACTGGTCGGCCGCGCGTCAGAGAAGTTTGCCGCGGGCATTCTGGTCGATCAGGGGCTCGCCGATCAGTTTCTTGACGAGCAGCTGAATCCGGACGCATTCGAGGCAGCCTGCGCGGCGGCCGGTCAACCGCTGACGCTGCGGCGGCATGCGGGCTACGACCACGGGTATTACTTTATTTCGACGTTTATCGAAGATCATCTCGCGCATCATGCAAAGGTGTTGCTTGCGTGAGGGCGGGTGAGGGCGGTGTGAGCGCGGCCGGCGCGCGACGCGAAGGATGCGCGGCGGCTTCTGTCGTGCTTCTATCGTTGCCGCGCCGCGCCGCGCCGCGCCGCGCCGCGCATTGCATCGTTGCGCTAATGCGTGCGCCATCGTTATCGGCGTCATCGAAGCCTGCACACGCCGCTATCGACGCCGCAACAAACTTACCCCGTAGACGAGCGCCGCGAGCAACGTAATCCAGAAGCTGGTCGGCCAATCGGTGTAAAACGCGAGCGTGACGCCAAGCCACGCCTGCGCGAGCGCGAACGCGGCGGCGAGCACGAGGCCTGTCGACAGCCGCGTCGTCATGTTCTGTGCGGCGGCGGCGGGCCCAACCATCAGCGTGAATACAAGCAGCACGCCGACGATCTGCGTGCAGGCCGCCACCGCGAGCGCCGCGATGGCGAGAAACAGCACCGACACGAGCCGCAGCGATACGCCTTTCGCTTCCGCGAGTTCCGGCTGCAGCGATGCAAACAGCAGCGGCCGCATGATCGCCGCGAGCGCGACGAGACTCAGCACGCCGATCGCGGCGAGCAACGCGACTGTCGACGTATTGACGCCGAGCACATTGCCGAACAGCAGCGCGGTGACCTGCGTCGCGTACGCGGTGAAGAAATGCAGAAACAGCAGCCCGAAGCCAAGCGAGAGCGAGAGGGTCACGCCAATCGCGACGTCGCGGCCCGCCAGCCGCTCGCCCAGCGCGCCCATGCCGACGCCGGCCGCCAGCGTGAAACCGATCATCCCCCAGATCGGCGAGATGCCGATCAGCACGGCGCCGGTCGCGCCGGTGAAGCCGACGTGCGATAGCGCGTGGCCGGCAAACGTCTGCCCGCGCATCACGAGGAAGTATCCGACGATCCCCGACAGCACCGCGACGATCCCCGACGCCGCGAATGCGTTGACCATGAAGTCATATTCAAACATCGTGTGTGTGTCCGTCGCGTGACGTGCGGTGATCGTTGTGTGCGTGGCCGCGCCCGTGTTCGCGTGCGCCACCGTCGCTGTGGTCATGTCCGTGGCTGTGCCCGTGTCCATGGCCGCCGTGACTGTGGCTATGTGCGCCGCCGTCGTCTTCGTGTTCGTGGTCGTGCTTTTCGACTTCGACGTCGCCCGACATCACGAAAATGCGACCGTTCATGCGGATCACGTCGATCGTCGATCCATAAAGACGCGACAGCACGGGCTTTGTAATCACTTCGTCGACGGTGCCGAGCGCCGCGACGCCATTACCGAGATACAGCACGCGATCGAGCGCATGCAGCAGCGGATTCAGCTCGTGCGCGGAGAACAGCACCGCGATGCCGAGTTCCTGCTGCACGCGCCGGACGAGTTCGACAACGCTTCTCTGATGATGCGGATCGAGGCTGATCAGCGGTTCGTCGAGCAGCAGCAGGCGCGGATTGCCGAGCAGGCATTGCGCCAGCAGCAGACGCTGCCGCTCGCCGCCCGACAGTTCGGACAGCGGCCGGTCGGCCAATGCGCTCGCGCCGACGAGGTCGAGCACGCGCGCGACATCGGCGCGCGTCTTTGCGTCAGCGTGCGGCAGGCCCCAGCGATGGCCGTCCGCCGCCATCGCGACGAAATCGCGCCCGCGCACGCGCCGGCCGGCGAGCGCGCTGCGCGTCTGCGGCATATAGCCGATCGACGGATTGCCGCAGACGACCGGCTCGCCGAGCACACGCACAACGCCGCTTACGGCGGGCACGAGGCCGAGCACCGCGCGCATCAAGGTAGTCTTGCCGGCGCCGTTCGGCCCCAGCACACCAATAAATTCGCCTTGCCGGATCGTGAGGCTCGTGTCGCTCAGGATCGTGCGTCCGCCGAGCTCGAGCGTGACGCGCTCGAGCTCCAGTACTGGCGCCGCATCCGTTGCTGCTTTCGTTGTCGTATCTGCAGAAGGTGCGGACGGCGGACGATCACTTTCGGTCATTGATGTGTTCCTTTGCTGCCGGCTTGATCACCTGCCGCGAGCGCCGCGCCAAGCGCATCGAGTTGCGCGAGCATCCATTGCTGATAGTTCTTGCCCGCGGGCTCCGTTTCAGTGACGCTCATCGCCGGCACCTGTGATTGCTGCGCGAGCTTCAGCATCCGTCGGGTCAGCGCCTCGGTGGCCTGGCTGTTATAGATCAGCACACGCACGCGCTTCTCGCGCAAGTCGCGTTCGAATGCAGCGATGTCCGATGCGCTCGCTTCGGTGTCGTTCATTGTCGCCAGCTGAAAACGCAGGTTGCGCATATCGAGGCCAATTGCGTCTGACATATAGCCGAACACCGGTTCGGTCGCCGTGACCGGCACTCCCGCGTAGCGCGCATGCAGCGCGGCGACCTTCGCATCGATCGGCTTCAATGAATCGAGAAACTTCGCGAGATTCGCATCGTACGTGCTCCTGTGCGCCGGGTCAGCGGCCACGAGCGCGGCGCTCACGGCGCGCGCGACGGCGGGCATCGTCGACGGCTCGTACCAGAGGTGCGGATTATCGCCGCTTTTCTTGCCGACGAGGTCCGCCGCGACGATCACCGTGCGCCTGGCATTCTTCGACGCGGTCAACAGCTTCGCCATCCACGGATCGTAGTCGGCGCCGTTATAGACGACAAGGCTCGCATGCTGCAAGGCGCGCGCGGTTTTCGGGCTCGCTTCGAACAGATGCGGGTCCTGGTCCGGATTGCTGAGGATGCTCGTGACGTCGACCTGATCGCCGCCCAGCTGCTTCACGACATCGCCGTAGAAGTTCTCGGCCGCGACCACCGGGATCTTGCCGCCGCTCGCGGCGGCGGACGCCGTCTGTGCGTATGCCGCCGTCTGGCCGATGGCGAGCGCGAGCGTCGCCGCGAACAGATAGTGGGTCAGTCTCAACGTGGCGCGTACTGCGCTCCACCTCGGGTTCTTCTTGTTCATCGTGCAGCCCTGTTTGTGCGTGATCGGTTGGATTGAAGGTTGAATGGAGACGCTGGCGCTACGGCGCGCCGTGCGGATCGCGTTGACAACTGGCGCACAACCCGCTCAGTTCGACGACCTGCCGGCGAACTTCGAAGCCATGCGCGGGCGCGCTGCCGGCAAGCTGTTGGGCGAGTTCCGCGCCGGGAATCTCGACGGCTTCGCCGCATGCCTCGCAGATCAGAAACTGGCCTTGATGCGGATGCTCGACGTCGCAGCATGCGAGAAACGCGTTCTTCGACTCGATCCGGTGTACGAAGCCATGCTCGACGAGGAAGTCGAGCACGCGGTAGACGGTGGTCGGCGGCACGCGGCCGCGCTGCGGTTCGAGCGCGTCGAGCAGGTCATACGCGCCGATCGGCCGCTCGCTCGCGGCGATCAGCGTGTAGACCTGTCGGCGCAAGGTGGTGAGCGCGAGGCCGCGCGCGTCGGCGACGGCTTGTGCGCGCGCGAGCCGGTGTGCGAGGCGGTCGTCGGATGAAGCGGACATGGTGGCGCTCCGTAGCAAGGCCGAAATGATATAACGTATCTAAACATCTTGCCATTGATTGAACGCTGACGCCGTGTAAATTGATAGGGCGAGGCGGCTCAAACCCGGCGAACCCAACGAACCGGCGAACAAGCCGACTGAAACCGGCGGCAGCACACGCTCAAGCAACATTTCGCGCCTCCGTCTTGAGCGAACTCCGGCTAAACCCCAGGCAATGCCGGCAAACGCCACGCAACTGCCGCGCTGCACCATCGAAATCTTGCGGCGTGCCTTGACATGGCCGGACACGTATCCGATCATTCGATCACAAAGAGAGCAATTGATCGCACAGAGAGCGTTCGCTCACTGGCGCAAAGATTTGCACCAGACGAACGATTGGGAGACACGGCGTGGCAGCGCGACTGCAAGACAAGGTGGCCATTCTCACCGGCGCGGCAAGCGGCATTGGCGAAGCGGTCGCGCGCCGGTATCTGGACGAGGGCGCGCGCTGCGTGCTGGTCGACGTCAAGCCGGCCGGCGAATTCGCCCACCCGCTGCGTGAAACGCACAGCGACCGCGTGCTAGCGATCAGCGCGGACGTCACGTGGCGTGAAGACATCGAGCGCATCGTCGCTCAAACGGTCGAGCACTTCGGCCGTATCGATATCCTGTTCAACAACGCGGCGCTCTTCGATATGCGGCCGCTGCTCGACGAATCCTGGGACATCTACGACAAGCTTTTCGCGGTCAACGTGAAGGGCATGTTCTTCCTGATGCAGGCGGTTGCGCAGCGCATGGTCGAGCAGGGCCACGGCGGCAAGATCATCAATATGTCGTCGCAGGCCGGGCGCCGCGGCGAGGCGCTCGTCTCGCACTACTGCGCGACGAAGGCGGCGGTACTCAGCTATACGCAATCGGCGGCGCTTGCCCTCGCGCCGCACAGGATCAACGTGAACGGCATCGCACCGGGCGTCGTCGATACGCCGATGTGGGAGCAGGTCGATGCGCTGTTCGCACGTTATGAGAACCGGCCGCTCGGCGAGAAGAAGCGACTCGTCGGCGAAGCGGTGCCGCTTGGCAGGATGGGGCTGCCGGCGGATCTGACCGGCGCGGCGCTGTTTCTCGCCTCGGCCGATGCGGACTACATCACCGCGCAAACGCTGAATGTCGACGGCGGCAACTGGATGAGCTGACTTTTTTTACCATCGCCAGCGACTCGGCTGCCGGCCGGAACTGCGAGGATCCGTGAGTCGCCCATCGCAAGCCAACACGAACGTACGATAAAGGAGACAAACGATGAAACCAGCCCTGAAACCTACGCTGACGGCGATCGGCGCCGCAGCGGCCGCGTGCGTGGCGCTCAATGCGTCGGCGGCGTCGACCGTGACGATCGCGACCCTTAACAATCCGGACATGATCGAGCTGAAGAAGCTCTCGCCCGCGTTCGAAAAGGCGAATCCGGACATCAAGCTGAACTGGGTGATTCTCGAGGAAAACGTGCTGCGTCAGCGCGCGACGACCGACATCACGACCGGCAGCGGCCAGTTCGACGTGATGACGATCGGCGCGTATGAAACGCCGCAATGGGGCAAGCGCGGCTGGCTCTCGCCGCTCACGGATCTGCCGGCAAGCTACGACCTCAACGATGTCGTGAAGACCGCGCGCGACGGGCTGTCGTACAACAACACGCTGTATGCGTTGCCGTTCTACGCTGAAAGCTCGATGACGTTCTACCGCAAGGACCTGTTCGCGGCGAAGGGCCTGAAGATGCCCGATAACCCGACCTACGACCAGATCGCGCAATTCGCCGACAAGCTGACCGACAAGTCGGCTGGCATGTACGGCATCTGTTTGCGCGGCAAGGCTGGCTGGGGCGAGAACATGGCCTACGTGACGACGCTCGTCAATACGTTCGGCGGCCGCTGGTTCGACGAGAAGTGGCATGCACAGCTGACCACGCCGGAGTGGAAAAAGGCCGTGTCGTTCTACGTCGATCTGCTGAAGAAATACGGCCCGCCGGGAGCGAGCTCGAACGGCTTCAACGAAAACCTGACGCTGATGTCGTCGGGCAAGTGCGCAATGTGGATCGACGCGACGGTTGCGGCCGGCATCCTGTACAACAAGCAGCAATCGCAGATTTCGGACAAGGTCGGTTTTGCCGCGGCGCCGACGCAGGTCACGCCGAACGGTTCGCACTGGCTCTGGGCATGGGCGCTCGCGATTCCGAAGACGTCGAAGCAGCAAGATGCCGCTAAGAAGTTCATCGAGTGGGCGACGTCGAAGGAATACATCGAGATGGTCGCGAAGGACGAAGGCTGGGCGTCGGTGCCGCCGGGCACGCGCCAGTCGACGTATCAGCGCCCCGAGTACAAGCAGGCCGCGCCGTTTGCGGACTTCGTGCTGAAGGCGATCGAAACGGCCGACCCGAACCATCCGACGTTGAAGCCCGTGCCGTACACCGGTGTGCAGTTCGTCGGGATTCCTGAGTTCCAGTCGTTCGGTACGGTGGTCGGTCAGAGCATCTCGGGCGCGGTTGCGGGCCAGATGAGCGTCGACCAGGCCCTGACGGCCGGCAACGCGACCGCGGATCGCGCGGTGCGTCAGGCCGGCCTGCAAAAGTAACGTCGTTTGAAGCAAACCCCGGCCGGGCGGCAAGGCCCGGCCGGACCCCCGGCAGCACCGCGCACCGCAATGCGTAGCTTGAAAGAAGCGCAGCGGCTCGCGCAATTCCGAACAGGTGGCCCATCATGCCTCATCTGCGCCTTCCTCTGTCGCACGCCGAACCCCAAACCGAACAGGAACGCGAGTCGCGCAAAGCTGCATCCGCGCGCTGGCTCGTATCGCCTTCTGTCGCAGTGTTGCTGCTGTGGATGGCGATTCCGCTCGCGATGACGATCTGGTTTTCGTTCACGCGCTACAACCTGCTGAACCCCGATGAAAAAGGGTTCGCCGGTTTCGATAACTACCACTACCTCGCCACCGACCCGTCGTTCTGGCCGTCGATCGTGCATACGCTGCAGCTGATCATCGCGGTGCTCGTGATCACGGTGGTGGGCGGCGTGCTGATGGCCGTGCTGTTCGACCGCAAGTTCTACGGGCAGGGCATCGCGCGCCTGCTTGCGATCGCGCCGTTCTTCGTGATGCCGACGGTCAGCGCGCTGATCTGGAAGAACATGATCTTGCACCCGGTGTACGGCCTCGTGGCCGATGGGATGCGCGCGGTCGGCCTGACGCCGATCGACTGGTTCGCGACTTATCCGTTGACGTCGGTGATCATCATCGTCGCGTGGCAGTGGCTGCCGTTCGCGTTTCTGATTCTGTTCACCGCGATCCAGTCGCTCGATCAGGAGCAGAAAGAAGCGGCGAAGATCGACGGCGCCGGACCGTTCGCGATGTTCTTCTTCATCACGCTGCCGCACTTGCGACGCGCGATCGCCGTGGTCGTGATGATGGAAACGATTTTCCTGCTGTCGATCTTCGCTGAAATCTATACGACGACCGGCGGCGGTCCCGGCAACGCCACGACCAACCTGTCGTACCTGATCTACGCACTGGGCCTGCAGCAGTTCGATGTCGGCCTCGCATCGGCGGGCGGCATTCTCGCGGTCGTCGTCGCGAACATCGTGTCGTTCTTCCTCGTGAAGATGCTCGCGAAGAACCTGAAAGGGGAGTACGAAAAATGAGTCAAGTCGCTGCTACACCCGTTACGAGCGCAACGACGACCGCGCCGGCGGCATCGCCGCTGGCTGTCGTACGGCGCAGTATTCCCGGGATTCTCGCGTGGCTGATCTCGATCGCGCTGTTTTTCCCGATCTTCTGGATGACGATCACCGCGTTCAAGACCGAACAGCAGGCGTATTCGTCGTCGCTGTTTTTCACGCCGACGCTGGAGAGCTTCCGCGAGGTGTTCGCGCGCAGCAATTACTTCGGCTTCGCGTGGAACTCGGTGCTGATTTCCGTTGGCGTGACGATCGTGTGTCTACTCCTCGCGGTGCCGGCCGCATATGCGATGGCTTTTTTCCCGAGCAAGCGCACGCAGCAGACCTTGCTGTGGATGCTGTCGACGAAGATGATGCCGTCGGTCGGCGTGCTCGTGCCGATCTATCTGCTGTGTAAAAACAGCGGCCTGCTCGACACCGTGACGGGGCTCATCATCGTCTATACGCTGATCAACCTGCCGATTGCCGTGTGGATGGCGTTCACGTACTTCAACGAGATTCCGCGCGACATTCTCGAAGCCGGCCGTATCGACGGCGCCGCGACGTGGCAGGAAATCGTCTATCTGCTGATGCCGATGGCGTTGCCGGGGCTGGCGTCGACGGCGCTGCTGCTCGTCATTCTGTCGTGGAACGAAGCGTTCTGGAGCATCAACCTGTCGAGTTCGAACGCGGCGCCGCTGACGGTGTTCATCGCCTCGTATTCGAGCCCTGAGGGGTTGTTCTGGGCGAAGCTGTCCGCTGCGTCGCTGCTTGCGGTCGCGCCGATTCTGATCGTCGGCTGGCTGTCGCAGAAGCAGCTCGTGCGCGGCCTTACGTTCGGGGCGGTCAAGTGACAGAAAACCGGACAGAGACTCGGACAGAACCTCGCATGGAACCCGGCCTCGCGCTGATCTGCGATTGCGACGGTGTGCTGATCGACAGCGAAGCCGTCGCGGCCGCGATGCTCGTGCGCGAACTCGAGGCGCGCTGGCCCGATGCCGATGTCGCGCCCGTCGTGATGCCGCTGCTCGGCCTGCGTATCGAGCGCGTGCTCCAAGGCACGGCCGCGCAACTGGGCAAGCAGTTCGCCGACGGCGATATCGGCGCGATTCGCACGAAGGTCGAAGCGGCGGCCGTGCAGGCGCCGACTGTCGACGGCATTGGTGAGGCGCTCGCGGCGATTCCGTTGACGAAGGCGTGCGCGAGCAACAGCTTTCGTCCGTATGTCGAAGCAGCGCTGGCGCGCACGGGGCTCGCGAAGTTTTTCGGTGGGCGGCTCTTCTGCGCGGATTCGGTCGAGCGGCCAAAGCCGGCGCCCGATGTCTATCTGGCGGCCGCGCGCGGCCTGAACGTGACGCCCGACGCGTGCCTCGTCGTCGAGGACAGCGTGACAGGCGTGACCGCGGCGACGGCGGCCGGCATGACGGTGATCGGCTTCGTCGGCGGCGGTCATGCGAGCGAACATCAGGTTGGCGCATTGCGCGCGGCCGGCGCGCAGCACGTATTCGACGATATGCGGCTACTGCCGGCGCTGGTCGCGGAGTGGACGCAACATCGCACCATCACGCAACAGTAGCAATCGCAAGCAACATTGGAGACACATCATGGCTAGCCTGGCATTGCGCAATATCAGCAAGCGCTACGACGACAACGAAGTGATGCGCAACATCAACCTCGACATCGCGGATGGCGAGTTTGTCGTGTTCGTCGGTCCGAGCGGCTGCGGGAAGTCGACGCTGATGCGGATGATCGCGGGCCTCGAGGACATCAGCAGCGGCGATCTGAGCATCGACGGCACGCGCATGAACGAGGTGCCGCCGGCGAAGCGCGGCATCGCGATGGTGTTCCAGTCCTATGCGCTGTATCCGCATATGACGCTCTACGACAACATGGCGTTCGGCCTCAAGCTTGCGGGCGCGAAAAAGCCCGAAATCGATCAGGCCGTGCGCAATGCGGCGAAGATCCTGCATATCGACCACCTGCTCGAGCGCAAGCCGAAGCAGCTGTCGGGCGGGCAGCGCCAGCGCGTCGCGATCGGCCGCGCGATCACGCGCAAGCCGAAGGTGTTTCTGTTCGACGAGCCGCTGTCGAACCTCGATGCGGCGCTGCGCGTGAAAATGCGCCTCGAATTTGCGCGGCTGCACGACGAACTGAAGACGACGATGATCTACGTGACGCACGATCAGGTCGAGGCGATGACGCTCGCCGACAAGATCGTCGTGCTGTCGGCCGGCAATCTCGAACAGGTTGGCACGCCTAACACGCTGTATCACGCGCCGGCGAACCGCTTTGTCGCGGGCTTTATCGGCTCGCCGAAGATGAACTTCATGGACGGCATCGTGCAGTCGGTCACGCCCGACGGCGTGCTGGTGCGCTATGAAACGGGCGAGACCCAACGCGTCGCGGTCGAACCGGGCAGCGCGAAGGAAGGCGACAAGGTGACGGTCGGAATCCGGCCCGAGCATACGCATGTCGATTCGACCGAGTTCGGTGTATCGGCGAACGTGATGACGGTCGAGTCGCTCGGCGATGCCGCCTATCTGTACGCGGAGTGCGGCGTCGCGCCCGAAGGGCTGATCGCGCGGATTCCGCCGCTCGAGCGGCACGCGAAGGGCACGAAGATCAAGCTCGGCGCGGAGCCGGACCATTGTCACCTGTTCGATGCTAATGGGCTCGCGTTCCGCCGAAGGATCGCGCAGGAACTGGCCGCCTGATTGCCTGATTGATGGGCTCGAGCGCGCAGCTGCGGCGCGCGCTCTATATATATAGTCAAACGAACGATCTGGATCACAGATCAAACACGTCGGTCAGAAAGGACAGTCGGAGTCACGAACTGTCCATATATCAAAGCGCCGCCGCGCAGGCTGCGTAACCCCTTCACTAACGACAGAACAAGGCCGGATGCGCCCCATCCGGCTATCCGCTTTGCTCACGCATTCGCCGCGAGTTTAATTACCAATCCCTTTCTGACAAATAACCCAGCATGACGGCTATTCACGCCCCCTTATTCAAACGATAAAAAAGTTTGATTTTTGCTGCAGCACAAAACGCCCCACCATCGTCGGGCGTCAGCTGCATCCCGTTCGGTACTACCTGCATTGCAAGTGTCTCCGGAACCCGAGCATCGACGTCACACCAGAAGCTATTAACGGAGACGACTCTTGCGACAGCCAGTCAATGCACAAGGCGGCGATGCCAAACGCCAATCAGGCCGCCAGCCCAGCCGATGGATGCAACTCGCGATCGGCGTTATCTGCATGGGCCTCGTCGCGAATCTTCAATACGCCTGGACCCTCTTCGTCGAGCCGATGAATGCAGCGCATCATTGGGGTCTCGCATCCATTCAAACAGCTTTCTCCATTTTTATCGTTACCGAGACGTGGCTGGTGCCGATTGAAGGCTACCTCGTCGATCGCTTCGGTCCACGTCCGGTCGTGATCGGCGGCGGGATTTGCGCGGGACTCGGCTGGATACTCGACGCGTACGCGCCGAATCTTGGCGTGCTCTATCTCGCCGCAGTGATTTCCGGCGTCGGCGCGGGTTGCGTGTACGGCACCTGTGTCGGCAATGCGCTCAAGTGGTTTCCGGACCGGCGCGGTCTCGCCGCTGGCCTGACCGCAATGGGCTTCGGCGCGGGCGCTGCGCTGACGGTGATTCCGATCGCGTCGATGATCGCGCGCTCGGGCTATCAGCATGCGCTGATCTTCTTCGGCTGCCTGCAGGGCGGTGTGATCCTGCTGCTCGCGACCATGCTCGTGCGCCCGAAGCCGCCCGAGTTCGCGCGCAACGTCAAACGCATCGTCGCCACGAAGATCGACTATACGACGGGCCAAATGGTCCGTGCGCCGGTGTTCTGGGTGCTGTACGCGATGTTCGTCTGCGTCGCGACGGGCGGCATCATCGCCACCGCGCAGATCGGCCCGATCGCCAAGGAGTACGGCTTTGCCGCGACGCCGATCTCGTTCTTCGCCGCGACCTTGCCGCTGCTCACGCTGACGCTGTCGATCAACAACGTCTGCAATGGCTTCACGCGGCCGATTTGCGGCGCGATCTCCGATCGCATCGGCCGCGAGAACACGATGTTCATCACGTTCCTCGGTGAAGGGCTCGCGCTGCTCGGGCTCATGCACTTCGGTCACAACCCGTATCTGTTCATGGCGTTCTCCGGGATGATCTTCGTGTTCTACGGCGACATCTTCTCGAACTTCCCGGCGACCTGCGCGGACACGTTCGGCGCGAAATACGCCGCCGGTAACGCGGGCACGCTGTACACGGCGAAGGGCACCGCCGCGTTGCTCGTGCCGATCGCGTCGGTGTTGTCCGAGCATGGCGGCTGGAACACGGTGTTCATCTTCTGCGCGTGCATCGCGATCGCGGGCAGCGTGTCGGCGAAATTCCTGCTCGCGCCGATGCGGGCACGGTGGATCGAGAATTCGGCGAAAGAGAGCGAGCAACTCGCGTATGCCAATGCGGCCGGCGCGCGCAACGCTTATCGGCCAACGCCGCTCGGGTCCAACGAGTAATGGACGACGCGACATTGACGATACCGGCGTCGCCGGCCTCTTCGGAGGCGCGTGCGGCGCCTTTTGCGCTCTCGCTGCAGCCGCTCAATCCGGGCGCGTCACTGCGCGATCTCGCGTACGCGAAGCTGCGCCAGGCGATCGCGGAGGCCGACATTTACGGCTCGCGCGAACCGATCCGGCTCGACGAACGCACGATCACCGAGGCGCTCGGTGTGAGCCGCACGCCGATTCGCGAGGCGATGACGCTGCTCGAACAGGAAGGCTTTTTGCGCGCGGTGCCGCGGCGCGGCGTGTTTATCCGGCGCAAGACGCGCCGCGAGATCGTCGAGATGATCCAGATGTGGGCGGCGCTCGAAAGCATGGCCGCGCGCCTCGCGACGCTGAAGGCCACCGACGACGAGATCGCAGACCTAAGACGCCTGTTCGACCGCTTCCACGACGAGCGGCAGGCGCCGGCGCGCCATATCGACGAGTACTCGGAGGCGAACATCACGTTTCACGAGGCGCTCGTCAAGCTGTCGAAGTCGCATTCGATCGCGCACACGATCCGCAACGTGTTCGCGCATGTGCGGGCGATCCGCAGGTTGACGATCTCGCAGAGCGACCGCGCATCGCGTTCGATCACCGAACACATGCACATCATCGAGGCGCTCGAGGCGCGCGACACCGAAGGCGCGGAGCGGTTCGCGCGGCAACACTCGCTCGAACTCGCAACCTACGTGAGCGCGCATTGCGACTTTCTGGAGTGAGCGGCGGGATCGAAGTTCGAAGTCTGGATCGACGCGCGCGCCAGATGGAAGTTGGATGCGCGCTGAAACGGCCCTCGCGGGCCTTTGTTTGAGTCAATGTGATATATCACATTCCAGATATCGTCAGACGTTGTGTTGTGCTGCACAAAAAGCTATCGAAAGGAGTAGAGCACTGAAATTAATGAAGTTTCTATGGGAAAGCTGACATCGATTGAAGCAATTTAGCCGCTTCGATGCTGCAAAAACTGACGCCCTAAGGGCAAAAAGCTATTGAATCCAACTTGGTGTGTGATATATGGTATATCACAGTGCTGCGAAGAGTCCGATCGAGGTCTTCAGCACCGGTTACCAACACACGAGGCGCGACGGCCTAACAGTCATAACGATCTGGAGAAGAGTGAATGTCTACTGTTGAAATTTCGCGCCCTGACGCTACGACCGCGCAGGGGAGCGACCAAGCCGCCACGACCGACGGCTTCCACCTCGTCATCGATGCACTGAAGCTGAACGACATCGATACGATTTTCGGTCTCGTCGGCATTCCGATCACCGACCTCGCACGTCTCGCGCAGGCTGAAGGAATGCGCTTTATCGGCTTCCGTCACGAGCAGAACGCGGGCAACGCGGCCGCGATTCACGGCTATATGACGCAAAAGCCGGGCATCTGCCTGACGGTGTCGGCGCCGGGCTTCCTGAACGGCCTGACCGCGCTCGCGAACGCGACCACCAACTGCTTCCCGATGATCCTGATCAGCGGCTCGAGCGAGCGCGAGATCGTCGACCTGCAGCAGGGCGATTACGAAGAGATGGATCAGCTCAACGCGGCAAAGCCGTACGCGAAGGCCGCGTACCGCGTGCTGCACGCCGAAGACATCGGCGTTGGCGTGGCGCGCGCGATTCGCGCAGCCGTGTCGGGCCGTCCGGGCGGCGTCTATCTGGACCTGCCGGCCAAGCTGCTGGCCCAAACCATCGACGCCGTGAAGGCGAAGCAGTCGCTCATCAAGGTCGTCGACGCGGCGCCGCGCCAGTTGCCGGCTCCGGATTCGGTCAAGCGCGCGCTTGACGTGATCAAGGGCGCCAAGCGCCCGCTGATTCTGCTCGGCAAGGGCGCCGCCTACGCGCAGGCCGACAAGCAGATTCGCGAACTGGTTGAAAAGAGCGGCATTCCGTATCTGCCGATGTCGATGGCCAAGGGCCTGCTGCCCGACACGCACGCGCAATCGGCGTCCGCCGCGCGCTCGTTTGTGCTGCAGGAAGCGGACTGCGTCGTGCTGATCGGCGCGCGTCTGAACTGGCTGCTCGCGCATGGCAAGGGCAAGACCTGGGGCGCCGCGCCGAAGCGTTTCGTGCAGATCGATATCGCACCGACGGAAATCGACAGCAACGTCGCGATCGAAGCACCGCTGATCGGCGACATCGGCTCGTGCGTGTCCGAACTCGTGGCCGGCATGGGCGCGAGCTTCCCGCAGCCGCCGTCGGAGTGGATCGCCGCTGTCACGCAGAAGAAGAACACGAACCTCGAAAAGATGGCCGCGACGCTCGCCAAGAACCCGTCGCCGATGAGCTTCCACAGCGCGCTGCGCGCGATCCGCGACGTGCTGAAGACGCGTCCCGACATCAACGTCGTCAACGAAGGCGCGAACACGCTCGACTACGCGCGCGCCGTGATCGACATGTACGAACCGCGCCGCCGCTTCGACTCCGGCACGTGGGGGATCATGGGCATCGGCATGGGCTTCGCGATTGGCGCCGCGGTGACGAGCGGCACGCAAGTGGTCGCGATCGAAGGCGATAGCGCATTCGGCTTCAGCGGTATGGAACTCGAAACGATCTGCCGTTACGACCTGCCGGTCTGCACGATCGTGTTCAACAACAACGGCGTCTACAAGGGCACCGACGTGAACCCGACCGGCGGCAAGGACGTCGCGCCGACCGTGTTCGTGAAGGGCGCGCGTTACGACAAGATGATCGAAGCATTCGGCGGTGTCGGCTTCAACGCGACGACGCCGGAAGAATTGACCAAGGCGCTGCAGGAAGCGATCAAGTCGGGCAAGCCCACCTTGATCAATGCAGTTATCGACGAAGCGGCCGGTACTGAAAGCGGCCGATTGACCAACCTCAACCCGCAAAGCGGCGTGAAGAAGTAAGCCCCGGCCCACTGGAGATACGAATGAGCAACAAACCCCTTGAAGGCATCAAGATCATCGACTTTACCCACGTTCAGGCCGGCCCGGCGTGCACGCAATTGCTCGCATGGTTCGGCGCGGACGTGATCAAGGTCGAGCGTCCGGGCTCGGGCGACGTCACGCGTAATCAGCTGCGCGACATTCCGGATGCCGACGCGCTGTACTTCACGATGCTCAACAGCAACAAGCGCTCGTTGACGCTCGACACGAAGACGGCCGCCGGTAAGGAAGTGCTGGAAAAGCTGATCAAGGAATCGGATGTGCTGGTCGAAAACTTCGGCCCGGGCGCGCTCGACCGGATGGGTTTTTCGTGGGAGCGCATCAACGAACTGAATCCGAAGATGATCGTTGCTTCGGTGAAGGGCTTCAGCGACGGCCACCACTACCAGGACCTGAAGGTCTATGAAAACGTCGCGCAGTGCGCAGGCGGCGCGGCTTCGACGACCGGCTTCTGGGACGGCCCGCCGACGGTCAGCGCAGCCGCGCTCGGCGACAGCAACACCGGCATGCACCTCGCGATCGGCATTCTGACGGCCATCATCGGCCGCCAGCAAACGGGCAAGGGCCAGAAGGTGGCGGTGTCGATGCAGGACAGCGTGCTGAACCTGTGCCGCGTGAAGCTGCGCGACCAGCAGCGTCTCGATCGCCTCGGCTACCTCGAAGAGTATCCGCAGTACCCGCACGGCACGTTCAGCGACGTGGTGCCGCGCGGCGGCAACGCGGGCGGCGGCGGCCAGCCGGGCTGGGTGCTGAAGTGCAAGGGCTGGGAAACCGATCCGAACGCGTACATCTACTTCACGGTTCAGGGTCACGCGTGGGAGCCGATCTGCCGCGCCATCGGCAAGCCGGAATGGATCTCCGATCCGCACTACGCGACCGCTGAAGCGCGCCAGCCGCACATCTTCGATATCTTCGCAACGATCGAAGGGTGGCTCGCCGACAAGACGAAGTTCGAGGCAGTCGACATCCTGCGCAAGTTCGACATTCCGTGCGCGCCGGTGCTGACGATGAAGGAACTCGCGAACGACGAATCGCTGCGCGCGAGCGGCTCGATCGTGGAAGTGGACCACGCGGTGCGCGGCAAGTACCTGACGGTCGGCAGCCCGATCAAGTTCTCGGACCTGAAGCCCGAGATCACGTCGTCGCCGCTGCTCGGCGAGCATACCGACGAAGTGCTGGCGGAGCTCGGCTACAGCCACGACCAGATCGCGTCGATGCGCGACGCGCGCGCGGTCTGATCGGCGCACTCTCGCGGTAGCATGCAGTAAGTAGCACGCAGTTCGAAGCAAACGGCCGCCGTTCCTCTTTTTCGCAGCAGCAGAAGCGGAAAGCAAACCCGGAGCGGCGGCAGAACCATGATCAAGACACACAGAGACACTTGCTCGCAACGCAACGCGGGCATCGCCCACAGCCCCGGACGATAGACTATGGCCCCCACCATCGATTTTGAACAGCTGGTCAATGCAATCGGCGACGCCGTCATCGTCTCCGGTCCGGACGGTGCGATTACGCTATGGAACCCGGCAGCCGAGCACATGTTCGGCTTCACGCAGGAAGAGGCGCTTGGCCAGTCGCTCGACCTGATCATTCCCGAGCGGCTGCGCGGCCGTCATTGGGAGGGCTACAGCAAGACGATGGCGACCGGGCAGACGCGCTACGGCCACGATCTGCTGAAAGTGCCGGCCGTCGACAAGGCAGGACGCGCGATGTCGATCGCGTTCACGGTCGCGCTATTGCATGCGCCTGATGGCGCAGTGAGCGGCATCGTCGCGATTATCCGCGACGAAAGCGTGCGCTTCGCCGAAGACCGCGCGCTGAAGAAGCGTGTGGCCGAGCTGGAAGCAAAAGTAAGCGCGTGATGCGCTAACGCCTGAAGCACGACGGTCCATTCCCGCCAATGGACCACCGCGTGGCCCCCTCCATGGGCCGCGCTAGCATGACCGCCGAAAGACCGCACTTCGGCGGCTGACCGACCATCTGACAACAGGATTTCGGACCTTGCGAAGGCATGCCGCCATCGCAAGGCGCGAGCGGCTGCGCGCGCCTTGCGTGCAATCGCGCGGCATCCCGCGCGCCGCAGAACAGGATTTGAAACGTCGATTGGGAGCATTGCCATGCCGATGATGATTGGAGTACCGCGGGAGCGCTATCCGGGCGAGCGTCGTGTCGCATTGACGCCGGAGGTGATCGGGCATCTGTCTAAGCTCGGTTTTAACGTAACGGTCGAAACAGGCGCGGGTGAACTCGCCGCGTTTTCCGACGATTCGTATCGCGCAGCTGGCGCACAGATCGCCGAAAGCGCGACAGCGCTGCATGCGGCCGCCGACATCATCCTGAAGGTGCGCGCGCCGTTGCGCGAGGCCGCGGGCGGCGTCGATGAAATCGCGCTGTTGCGCGAAGGCACCACGCTGATCAGCTTCATCTGGCCCGCGCAAAATCCGGAGCTGCTCGAACAGCTGCGCGCGCGCAACGTAACCGTGCTCGCGATGGACTGCGTGCCGCGCATCTCGCGCGCGCAGAAAATCGACGCGCTGAGCTCGATGGCGAATATGGCCGGCTATCGCGCGATCATCGAAGCCGCGCATCAGTTCGGCCGCGGTTTCATGGGGCAGATCACGGCAGCCGGCAAGATTGCGCCGGCCAAGGTGATGGTGATCGGCGCCGGCGTCGCGGGGCTGGCGGCAATCGGCGCCGCGCGCAGTCTCGGCGCCATCGTGCGCGCCTTCGATACGCGGCCCGAAGTGCGGCAGCAGGTCGAGAGCATGGGCGCCGAATTCCTCGAGCTCGACTACCAGGAAGACGGCAGCGGCTCCGGCGGCTACGCCAAGGAAATGAGCGCCGCGTTTATCGAAGCGGAAATGGCGCTGTTTGCCGCGCAGGCGAAGGAAGTCGACGTGATCGTCACGACCGCGCTGATTCCGGGCAAGCCGGCGCCCAAGCTCATCACGAAGGACATGGTGCGCAGCATGCGCTACGGCAGCGTGATCGTCGATCTCGCCGCCGAGCAGGGTGGCAATTGCGAATTCACGCAGCCTGGCGTCGCGGCGCAAGCCGAAGGCGTGACGATCGTCGGCTACACCGATCTGCCTTCGCGCATGGCGACGCAATCGAGCCAGCTGTACGGCACGAACCTGCGGCATCTGCTCACCGATATGACGCCGGAAAAGAACGGCGAGATCGTCGTCAATATGGATGACGAAGTGATCGTCGGCATGACCGTGATCCGCAACGGCGAGAACAAATGGCCGACGCCGAAACGGGCGGCGCCGCCGGCACCCGCGGCATCGAATGCGGCAAACGCGGCAGCGCAAGCGAAACCGGCCGGCCACGGCGCGGGCGCCGCGGCGGTGACTGCGGAACAACGCCGCCGCGCCACGACCCTCGGCATCGTCGGCCTTATCGTTGCGGCCGTGCTGATCGTCGCGCTGGGCGCAGTCGCGCCGCCTGCGTTTGTCGCGCACTTCACGGTGTTCGTGCTGGCGATCTTCATCGGCTATCAGGTCGTGTGGAACGTGACGCCTGCGCTGCATACGCCGCTGATGAGCGTCACCAATGCGATCAGCGGGATCATCGTGATCGGCGCGCTGCTGCAGTTAGGCACGCCGAGTTCGCTCGTGACCGTGCTTGCGGGGCTCGCGCTGCTGATCGCCACGATCAATATCGCGGGCGGGTTCCTCGTGACCCAACGCATGCTGAACATGTTCCAGCGCGGCGAATAAGGAGACCGACATGCAGATCGGAACAAGCAGTGGAATCGGCAGCATGGCCTATCTGGCCGCGAGCGCGTTGTTTATCCTGAGCCTGCGCGGCCTGAGCCACCCCGCGTCCGCGCGGCGCGGCAATCTGTACGGCGTCGCCGGCATGGCGATCGCGATCGTCACCACGTTGTGGCTTTCGAACGGCGCTGCGCTGCCTGTCGTCATCGCGTTGATGGCGATCGGCGTGGCGGGCGGCGCGGTGCTCGCGCGGCGCGTCGAGATGACGCAAATGCCGCAGCTCGTCGCAGCGTTGCATAGCTTCGTCGGTCTCGCGGCGGTGCTGGTCGCGATCGCGAGCTATCTGTCGCCGGCTGCGGAGAATGCAACGGCGTTCAGCGGCGCAGGGCAATCGATCCATGACGTCGAAATCTATCTCGGCGTCTTTATCGGCGCCGTGACGTTCACCGGATCGATCGTCGCGTTCCTGAAGCTGCAAGGCACCATCGGCGGCAAGCCGCTGATTCTGCCGATGCGGCATCTGCTCAACATCGTCGGCGTGCTCGCCAGCCTCGCGCTCGGTTATCTGTTCCTGACGGCGCCGGAGCCCGCACAAGGCATCGGTCCGCTGCTGACGATGACCGCGATCGCCGCGCTGATCGGCATCCATCTGGTGATGGCAATCGGCGGCGCGGACATGCCGGTGGTCGTATCGATGCTCAACAGCTACTCGGGCTGGGCGGCGGCCGCCACCGGCTTCATGCTCAGCAACGATCTGCTGATCGTGACCGGCGCGCTGGTCGGTTCGAGCGGCGCGATTCTGAGCTACATCATGTGCCGCGCGATGAACCGCAAGTTCGTGTCGGTGATTTTCGGCGGCTTCGGCACGGTGTCGACCACGGCGGCTGCGATCGAAGGCGAAGTCGTGCCGGTCTCGGTCGACGAGGTCGGCGCGCTGCTGCGCGACGCAACCGAAGTGGTGATCGTGCCCGGCTACGGCATGGCCGTCGCGCAGGCGCAAACGACGATCAGCGAAATCACACGCAAGCTGCGCGACAAGGGCGTGAAGGTGCGCTTCGGCATTCACCCGGTTGCGGGCCGTTTGCCTGGCCACATGAACGTGCTGCTCGCCGAAGCCAAGGTGCCGTACGACATCGTGCTCGAGATGGACGAGATCAACGACGACTTCAAGAGCACCGACGTCGTGCTCGTGATCGGCGCGAATGACATCGTGAATCCCGCGGCGCTCGAAGATGCGGGCAGTCCGATTGCCGGCATGCCGGTGCTCGAAGTGTGGAAGGCGAACACGGTGATCGTGTCGAAGCGCAGCATGGCGAGCGGCTATGCGGGCGTCGACAATCCGCTCTTCTACAAGGAGAACACGCGGATGCTGTTCGGCGACGCGAAGCGCAGCGTCGAAGCGCTGCTTGCGCAGTTGAGCGCCTAAAAGCGGAAAAGCGAGGACGGACAAGCGGGGACAAACACGCGAAGCCGGACACGCGCAATGGAGCGGATAACGCCGGTCACCGGGCGTTGTCCGCGTTGCAGAACAAGCCCCTTTTTGACTGGAGATGATCATGCACATCGAAACGCTTGGACGATATCAACTCGTACTGTCGGCGATGCAGTCGATTCAGAACGGCGGCTGGACCGCGTACGCGGCTGTACGCACCATGTCGACCCAGGCGGCCGAAGACGCCGAACTCCTGCCGTATCAGCGCGTGGAAAGCGACACGATGTATGCGAGCGAGGCCGCGGCGATCGAAAGCGCGCGCAGCGCGGCGCTGCAGGCGATCGCGTCGGGCGCGAAGATCGAGACCAGCGGCGCGATGTGAAGGCGACGTAACCGCGCGATGTGACCGCGCGACGTAACCGCGATGTGACGATGTCGGGCGCTTCGCTAGTAAGCGAAACTGATGCGCCGCCCGCCGCGCGGATGTTCGATGGTCCCCATCGGAATGCCGTAAATCGCTTCGAGCACGTGATCCCGCATCACCTGTTCGGGCGAGCCTTGCATGATCAGCCGGCCTTCCTTCAGCGCAATCAGATGGTCGCAAAAGCGCGCAGCCATATTGATATCGTGCAGCACCGCGACCACGCCGAGCCCGCGCGTCGCGCATAGTTCGTGCACCAGTTCGAGCACCTCGATCTGATGACCGATGTCGAGCGCGGAGATCGGCTCGTCGAGCAGCAGGCAGTCGCTGTCCTGCGCGACGAGCATCGCGATCCACACGCGCTGGCGCTCCCCGCCCGACAGGCTGTCGACGCGGCGATCGGCGAAGCCCGTGGTATCGGTCAATTCCAGCGCTTCGTCCACTTTCGCGTTGTCCTGCGCGCTGAAGCGCCCCAGCGCGCCATGCCATGGATAGCGGCCCAGTGCGACCAGTTCTCGCACCGTCATGCCCTGCGCGGGCGGCAATTGCTGCGGCAGATACGCGATCTTGCGCGCGAGCGCGCGCTGGCTCCAGCCGTCGATCGGCTCGCCCAGCAGATGGATCGAGCCGGCCGTCGGCGGCTGTTGCCGCGCGAGCAGCTTGATCAGCGTCGACTTGCCCGAACCGTTGTGGCCGATCAATCCGTAGAAGCAGCCCTTCGACAGATTCAGCGTAAGCGGATGCAGCACCGTGCGGTTCTCGATCACGAACGACGCGCCGTCGAGCGTGTAGAGCGCTTCGCCGCCGTCACCTTGTGCGACGACCGTGCGGTACGGGTCTGCGGGCGTACGCAACGCGGAGCGCTGCGCCTGTGTATCGGAATCGGTCATATCGATGCCTTCGGCTGCAAGGGTGATACGGAATGCGCGATCGCCGCGCGACCGGACTCGTGCTGCGCGTTCGCGACGATCTGCCCGTCATCGAGCTTGATGCTGCGATCGGCGAGCGCGAAGTAGCGATCGTCGTGGGAAATCACGAGCACGGTTTTGCCTCTCGCCTTCAGATCGGGCAACAGGCGCCGATAGAACACATCCTTGAACAGCGGATCCTGGTCGGCGGCCCACTCGTCGAACACGTAAAACGGCCGGTCTTCCAGATACGCGACCAGCAGCGCGACACGTTTGCGCTGACCTTGCGATAGACCCAAGGTCGAGAACACGCCGTCGCGCACGCTGACCTTGTGCGTGAGCTGCAAGTCGTCGAGCAATTGCTGCGCGCGCGCGTCGATGTCGTGCACGGTCATGCCGAACAGGCTATCGAACAGGAAGAAGTCGCTGAACACGGCCGAGAAATGGTGGCGATAGCGGTCGCGCTGCGCATCGTCGATCGGCTCGCCGTTCAGCAGAATGCGCCCGCTTTCCGGCGTGTACAGGCCAACCAGCAGCTTGGCCAGCGTGGTCTTGCCGCTGCCGTTGCCGCCGATCAGAAATACAACCTCGCCGGGCGCGAAGGTCAGGTCGAGCGGGCCAAGCGTAAACGGCTCGCTTTCGTTGTCGCGAAAGTACTGATGCGTGACATGTTCGAGCTCGATGCTTTGAAACGACCGCACGGGCGCGACGTCCGGCGCGAGTTCGCGCGGCATGTCCGCGTTGACCTTCTCGATATGCTCAAACGCAACCTTCGCGGAGCCGAGCGACGGAATCGCGGAAAGCAGCCCTTCGATCGGCATGATCATGTACAGAAACACCATCGCGTAACCGGACATCACATGCGCATCGACATGCGTGAGCCGCGCGAGCACGAAGAGCGTAACGCCGATAAACGCAAACAGAATCAGATTGCCCCAGCTGGCGGCGGCCGCATAGAGCACGTAACCGCGCGTGCGCTGCACGCGTACCGCTTCGACATTCGGGGCAAGCGTTTCGTCGATAAAGGCCTGCTTTCTTGCGCGATGCAGCTTCAGTTCCTTGGCGCCGTCGAATAGCGCGCGAAAGTGGCGGACCAGATCGTCCTCGCGTCGCCGCGACGCGCGCAGGTCTTTCATCGCGCGCGTATGCGCGAGGCGAAAGCCGAGTGCCGCGAGTCCGATCGTCACGAGCGCAAGCAGGAGAATCGTCCACGACAGATACGCGAGATAGACGAGACATCCGGCGATGACCGCGCCTTGCATCGCAAGCGTCGGCAGGCCGATAAAAAACACCACGATCGTATCGAGATCCTGCGTCAGCACCGTGAGCGCGCTCGAACCGCCTTGCCGTTCGAGATGCGGGTAGGCGGCCGTGCCGATGTGCTCAATGGTTTGCATGCGCAATTGCGCTTTCGCGCGTTGTCCGAGGTACATGAAAAGCGTTTGCGACAGCGCGCGCGTGAGCAGCACGACCACGCCGAGCGCGAGAAAACGCCAGCCGAGTTCGGCCAGCCGATCATTCGACGCGCCGAGCGCCTGATTGATCAGGGCGATCAGGCCGGCGTTGCCGAAGCCGCTGATCAGGCTCGCGACGAACGCAACCGGCAGGATCCAGCGCGAACTGCGTAACAGATAAACAAGCAGGGACATGGGGTTCTTCCTTCGGGGACGGTGCCTCGACTCGCGTGCCGCAAATCAAGGCCCGATCGCCTCGCGTTGGTTTTTCAGGTCTTTCACGTCTTCAGTTTTCGTCGATCCTGCTGGCGCTTCACGCTAGCGCCTTAGCAGCCACATCAGCCACGGCGCGCCGATCAGCGCCGCGAGCACGCCGGCCGGCATCTGCTGCGGGAAAATCACCACGCGTCCGAGCCAGTCCGCGACGACCATTAGCGTCGCGCCGATCAGCATCGTTACGAACATCGATGAACGCGCGCGGGCAAAACCGAGCAAACGGGCGAGATGCGGCGCCATCAGGCCGACAAACGACATCGGTCCGATCACGACCGTACCGATCGCGGTCATCGATGCGGCCGCGACGAGCAGCACGAGCCGCGCGCGCTTGCTGCTCACACCAAGCGCATCGGCCACGTCGGCGCCGAGCGGCAGCATGTCGAGCCAGCGCGAACACAGGTAGGCGACGAGCACGCCCGCGCACGTGCAGAGCGCGACGACCGTCGCCATGCCGGGCAGCACGATATACGTCGAGCCGTACGTGAGCGGTCGCAGCAATGCGGCATACGCGCCGCCGCTCGAGGTTGCCAGCATGACCGCCGACTGCGCGAACGCGCTGAGTGCGATGCCGCCGAGCAGCACCTGTTGCGGTGCAAAGCCGCTGCGACGTCCGAGCACAATGATTGCCGCAAGGCAGATCAAAGCGCCCGCGCAGGCGCTCAAAAGCAGCAACGGCGCGGACGGTGCGCTGACCGCGAGCGCCGCGCCGAGCATGCCGAGCATTGCGCCGCCGCTCACGCCGAGCAGTTCGGGGCTCGCCATCGGATTGCCCGTCATCCGCTGCAGCATTGCACCGGCGAGCGCGACCATCACGCCCGCGCCCAGCGATGCGATCGTGCGCGGCACGCGCCAGAACGCGAACGTGGGCCATTGCGCGGCCGGGGTCCAATGCCAGCCGTGCGCGGTCACCGTCACGCCTAACGAGACGACCATCGCGACGGCGAGCGCGGTAACGAGAACGAGCGTCGTGCCGCGCAGCGTGCGACGCGGCGCGTCATTCGGATCACTGAGCATGCGCGGATCGTCGGTTCTGAGCTTGCGCAGCATCGCCAGCAGCAGCGGACCGCCGCCTAACGCGAGCGCGGCGCCGGTCGGCAGTAACTCGCCGAACATGCCGGGCAGGCTTTGCACCGCCTGATCGGCGAGTGTCAACAGCCCCGCGCCGACGAGCGGCGCCCAGAGCAACTGATCGCGCAGCCGTCGCGCGCCGGCAAGACGGGCGAGGACTGGACCCGCCAGTCCGATAAAACTGATGACGCCGACTGCGCTGACCACGAATGCGCTGAGGATCACCGCGAGTGCGAGCGCGGCCGGTCGCATCCAGCGCAGCGACAGGCCCAGTTGCGAGGCGCTGCCGTCGTCGAGTGAAAAGAGCGTGAGCGGCCGCGCCAGCAGCGCGATGCCGGCCGTGCAGACAAGCGCGCGCGGCACGAACCACGCGACTGTGGCCCAGCCGTTCTGACTCAGCGATCCGCCGCCCCAGATAAAGATCGCAGCCAGCGAGCGCTCGTACGTGATCGTCAACACGAGGACGAGCGCACCGCAGTACAGATTCATGATCATGCCCGCGAGCACGACCGAAACCGGTGCGAAACCGCGTCGCCAGGTGAGCGCCAGCGTGACGAGCATCGCGACGCTTGCGCCCGCGAGCGCGACGCCGAAACGCAGATCGGGGACGAGTGCCGGTGCGATGATCGCCGCGATGGTTAGCGCGAGATAGGCGCCGGCCGACACGCCGAGCGTCAGCGGCTCGGCGAGCGGATTGCGTAGCACCTGCTGGAACACGACGCCCGCAAGCGATAGCGCCGCGCCCGCTGCCAGCGCCATCGCTAGCCGCGGCAACCAGCTGTAGTGGATCACGAGCTGCGGCAGCGTCGCGTCGCGGGATAACAAGAGCGCGCCCTGCCATTGATCGACGGGCAGACGCGCGCCGAGCGTGTGGCCGGTGAGCCATACCGTGACGGTAACCAGCAGCAGCGGCATCCATCCGGTGCGGCGAGTTTGCTGAGCGCCGGTTGCGATGATGCGGTTCATCATGCCGCTCCTTGCAATGCATCGCCGAGACTGCCGGCAAAACGCATCGACGCGACGATGCCGCCCAGCGGCGGTATGTTCGCGTCGATATGGGCAACGCGATTGCGTGCGACGAACGGCAGCGCGTTCCACAGCGGGCTTTTCGCGAGCTGCGCGGCAACGCCGGGCGGCACCCCGATCAGGACGGCCTGTGCGTCGGGATGCTTCGCAAGCGACGCGAAATCGGCTTCGGCAGCGCCTTGCAAGTCGGTCGCGCCTTGCCATGCGTTGGTCAGCGCGAGGCGGCTCAATATGCCGCCGAAAAGGCTCGGTGTACCGAACACCGATACATGTCTATCGTCGATCGGACGCAGCAGATAAACGGGCTTGCCGCTCGCACGAAATGCCGCCAGCCGTTGCGAAACCTGCTTCAGTTGCGCGTCGGCTTGCGCGATCAGCGTTTGCGCCTGTGTCTCGCGGCACAGGCGTTGTGCGAGTTGCTGCGTGGCGCTGCGTACGGCTGCATAGACATCGGAATGTGCGCCGCCACCGCCGCCGCGAACGCCGCCGCCGTATAGCGGCACCGCAAACGTCGGCGCAATGCGTTCGAGCAGCGTGCGCATGGGTGCGTGCGCGGGCGTGACGACGATCAGATCGGGCTTCAGCGTCTCGATGACTTCGAAGTTCGGCTGGTACAGCAAACCCGTGTCGACCGCGGAAGGCGGCAACGGCGGCACGCCATCGAGCCGCGTGTACCAGACAGGACGCGAGACGCCGACCGGCACGACGCCGAGCGACAGCACGATCTCAGTCAACGGCCAGTCGAGCACGACGATGCGTTGTGTCGCGCACGTGCGGGCGGCTGTGGCTTTAGCGGCGTCAGCGGCTTCATCGGCGCCAACTGCGCTTGAGTTTTCGCCTGCGCTGCCTGCGTTCTTTCTCACCATCGCGGCGCTGGAGTCCGCCGCAACCGCCGCGCGTGCAAAGAACCCAAAAGCCCCGGCAAAACCGCACGACGACACCACTCCCGCAGCGGTGCCGCCCGTCAGCATCCGGCGTCGCGTCGGGTTCACCATTGGTAGAGCGCCGTTCCGAGCACGGTCCGCGTCGCGCCCCAGTAACAGATGACCGACGCCGTGCAATACGAGATGTATTCGCGATTGAACAGGTTGTTGACGTTCAACGCGAGACGCCATTTCTCGATGTCGTAGTGCGCCCCGACGTCGACCAGCACGCGCGCCGGCACTTCGAACGAGTTGAACACGTCGCCCGCCGATTCGCTCACATAGCGCACGCCCGCGCCGAAGCCGAGATTGCGCAGCGGCCCGCGATGCAGCGTGTAGTCGGCCCATGCCGACGCGGTGGTGCGCGGCGTGATCGGCTGGCGGTTGCCGAGCGTCGCCGGAATCGTGCTCGACGTGATGTTCTGGTCCACATACGCATACGACGCGATGAGCTTCAGGCTTTCGGTCACGTTCGCATGCGCTTCGGCCTCGATGCCGCGCGAACGCACTTCGCCGGTCTGGACCGAGAAGCCCGGGTGTGCCGGGTCGGGCACCGTTACGTTCTCCTGCGTCAGGTTGTAGGCCGCCAGCGAGAAGAAGCCGTCGAAGCCCTTCGGCTGATAGCGCACGCCGACCTCGACCTGCTTGCCGCGCGTCGGCGCGAACGGCACGTTGCCGAACGCGAGCCCCGTGAGCGGCTGGAACGACTTCGCATACGACACATACGGCGCGATGCCGCTGTCGAATTCGTAGGCGAGGGCCGCACGATAGGTGAACGCGTGATCGTTCGCGTGCGAACCCGAGGCGAGCGTCGGCGAGCGTTGCGTGAGATTGGTGCCGACCCAGTCCTCGCGCATGCCGAGCGTGAGTACCCAATGCTTCAGCAGCCGCATCTGGTCCTGCGCATAGACGCCGACGGTGCTCAACGCGTAGTCGAGACGCGTCGATGCGGGAATCGTCGGCAGCGCCGAAAAGTCCGGATTGAACAGGTTGACGTTGCCGACCACGCCGCCGCCCGTCGAATCGCCGAGGATGTCGCGCTGATAGTCGAGGCCGAGCAGCACCGTATGCTCGACCGGACCTGTCGCGAACTTCGCCTGCCCGTGCGTATCGACTTCGAATTGCGAGAAGTGCTCGTGGTCGACGTTCGCCCACATCGGCATGGTCGCCTGATCGGGGAGAAACGCGGGACCGTTGACCGAAGTCTGGTAGTAGTTCTCATCGATGTGCAGATAGCGCACGTTCTGCGACACGCTGAAAACGTCATTAAATGCGTGGTCGAACTGATAGCCGAACCAGTATTGCGTGCGATGCATGCCGTCTCGGTTCGGATCGCCGAGATACTGGTCCGGGCTGAACTTGCCGTTCGGATTGTGGAAGAGCGTGCCGCTCGACGGCACCGGGTTGAACAGGCCGCCGTTCGGGTCGCGCTGGAAGCTGCCTTGTAGCGTGAACGTCGTATTGCGGTCGGGCCTGATCGTGACCGACGGCTGGATCGCAATACGCTGATCCTGGATGTCGCCGACCTGCGTGTCCGACGTGCGGCCAAGGCCCGTCACGCGATACAGAACGGTGCCGTCCTTGTCGACAGGGCCGCTGAAATCGAAGCCGAGCTGGTAGTTGTTGTGATTGCCGATCTGCATCACGACTTCGTGATACGGCACGGCG
Organism: Paraburkholderia edwinii; assembly: GCF_019428685.1. Classification (NCBI taxonomy): domain Bacteria; kingdom Pseudomonadati; phylum Pseudomonadota; class Betaproteobacteria; order Burkholderiales; family Burkholderiaceae; genus Paraburkholderia; species Paraburkholderia edwinii. The sequence continues at coordinate 4,498,137 of NZ_CP080095.1, read as the reverse complement.
AGCGGTAGCTTGCTCACATAGTTGACGAGGCCGCCGGGGCTGCCCTGTCCATACAGCACGGACGCCGGTCCATGCAGCACTTCCATGCGATCGAGGAAGTACGGATCGATGCGCGGCGTCGCGAAGCGCGGTGACTGATAAAGATGAAGACCGTCGAGGTAAGAGTCGAGCGGAAAGCCGCGGCCGTAGATCTGGTCGAAGCGGACATCGGTGCCGTCCTGGGTGTTGACGCCCACCGTGTAGCGCAGCGCCTGATCGACCGTTTGCGCGCCGAGGTCATCCATCTGCTGGCGCGTGACGACCGACACGCTCTGCGGATTCGTCAGCAGGTCGGAGTCGGTTTTCGTGGCAGTCTTCGTGCGCGTCGCGACGTAGCCGACGCCCGGGCCTTGCGGATTCTGCGGATCGGCGGCAGCGTTCGATGTCACCTTGATCGTCGGCAGGACGCGGGCGGGGTCGGTTGAGGTTGTGCTGCCTGCGCCGGTGCTGTTCGTGCTGGTGGCGTCCGCGCTGGTCGTCGTGCTGGCGTTGGTGTCGGCGGTGGCAGTGGCGGGCGTGGCCGGTGCATCGGCTACCTGCACGTCAGCAGCCTGCGCCCGCAACATCGTGCCGCCGACTACCGCGGCGATCATCGTCATTCGTAGCCCGCTTGAGAGTTCCCCGATTTTCATTGTTCCTCGACGGTCCCGGTCGTTTTGTGAGTAGGTGGCGAACCGAACTGCCATGCTAATGAATAAGAACGATTCGCGTTTACTTGCCGACCGTCAGAATATCGGTTACGCTTTCTCAAAGGTTGACAACAAGTGTTCAGTTTTGGACAAAACCTGGCCGAAACGCATAGACCGATCGCGTCACGTTCATGAAGGAATTCCTGCTCACCCGTTATCCGCATTCGCGCCGCCGATTGCCGCGCGATGTGACCGTGCGCGCGATCACGTCTGAAAACGGACAGCGCGAGCCGTGGCATCGGCATGAACATGGGCATCTCGTGGTGCCGCTCGACGGCGTCGTGCGCGTGCTGACGCCTACGCGCACCTGGACATTGCCGCCGTCGCGCGCGTTGTGGGTGCCGCCGAATATCGATCACGAACTGCACGCGATCGGCAGCCTCACGCTGTGCACGGTCAGCGTCGAACCTGAAGCGGTGAACTGGATCTGGGCGAGCGGCCGGCTGATCCCGGTCGAGCCGCTGCTGCGCGAACTGCTGACGAGCATGCTGCGCGACGGACTCGACTACGAGCCCGACAGCCGTACGGCGGTTGCCGTGCCGCTGCTGCTGAAGATGCTCGAGGAAGCGCCGTCGTTAGGCGAGGGCGGGTTGCCGTTGCCGCGCTCACCGCGGCTGCTCGCGATTTGCGAGCGCATGATGCTCGAGCCGGCCACCGACTACACGCTCGAGCGCTGGGCCGACGAGATCGGCACGAGCGCAAGAACGCTGGCGCGTCATTTCAAGGACGAGACCGGCATGAGCTTCGGGCATTGGCGTCAGCATATGCGCGCCGCGGAAGCGACGACCCGCCTCGCGCTGGGCGCGGCGGTCGCGAATGTCGCGATCGATCTCGGTTACAGCACGCCGAGCGCGTTTACCGTGATGTTCAAGCGGCTGTTCGGCGCGTCGCCGCAGCAGTATCTGTCGTCGCTTTAGTGTCGCCTGTTTCGCGCCTCGCAGTGCCGCGCCTTGCCTTGGCGCTCTGTCCTGCGCAGCGCACCGCTCTCGTTCGGCGCGCGGCCTCAGCCCGCGAGCATTAAAGAGTGTGCGCACCTGCCTTGGACGCCCGGTCGCGAACGCTTAAGCTTTGCGATGTGCCGTGTCTTCACCGACAACGCCATCGCGACGAGGCCGCGCCATGACCACTCCGCAGAGAATCATCGACTCGCACCTCCACTTCTTCGATCACACGCAAAATACGCATCCGTTCTTCGAACGCCGCGATCCGGGCTTCGAAGCGTTCGTCGGCAACTACGACGCGCTGCCGCGCCGTTTTCTGCCGGCCGACTATCTGGCCGCTGTCGCCGACGCCGGCGGCTATCGCGCCGAAGGCGCCGTATGGCATGAGTTTCTTTCGACGGACGCCTACAAGGAAGCCGCGTGGGCGCAACAGCAGGCGAACGAAAGCGAGCGCTCGGGACTGCGCATCGCGCTGTGCGCGCTCGTCGAATTTCTCGACCCTGAACTCGAAGCGAAGCTCGACCGGTACGCGAGCTTGCCGAATCTGACCGCCGTTCGCGAGCATGTGATCTGGGACGACACGAATCCGCTCAGGCGTTTTGCGACGCGTCCGCATGTGATGCGCGACCCCGCATGGAGCAAACAGCTCCCGCTGTTAAAGCGCTACGGCCTGAAATGCGGGCTCTATGCGTTCGCGCATCAACTGCCCGATGTCATCGAAGTCGTGCGCAAGCATCCCGATATCGGCTTCACGAGCGCCTTGATCGGCTGGCCGCTCGACCTCTCAGACGAAGGTTTCTCGCGCTGGAAGCGAAACCTTGCCGAACTCGCCGCATGCGACAACGTGCGCATGGACGTCTCCGCGCTCGAATGCCTGTTCGGCATGCAATGGCGGACGGAGGACGCAGCGCGATGGGTGTCGACGACGATCGAAACGATCGGCGTATCGCGCTGTATGTTCGGCAGCCATATGCCGATCGCGGGGCTTTCGGTCGGCTTCGCGGAGGTTTATCGGCGCTACGGCGAGATGCTCCGCGAGTTCTCGGAGAGCGAAGTCGACGAGATGTTTTACGGCGTCGCGAATCGCTGGTTCATGCCGTCGCGTTGAAGGTCACGTGAGGCGGGCGCGTTGGACACGCTATCCTGCCGATCCGCGATAAACCGTTCGCATGCCTCTGCATCGGACCACCACGGGAAGAACGACGGCGGATGATCGAAGCCGTTGACGATCGCGCTTGCGATCGCAGGCGACCGTACGGCCGCATCGAGCAGCTTCAGACGATACTGCGGCGGCGGCATCAGCAACGAATTCGTCCACTGCGTGACCGCCTCCGCGTACGTCCAGTATTGCTCGAACGTTTGCTCCATCCAGTCGCGCGTGAACGGTGCATCGCCGTGCGCGAGAATCGCATCGAGATAGACCTTGCATGCGTGCGTGGCGCTGCTCGAGCCCTGGCCCGAAATCGGATCGTTGATCGCGATCGCATCGCCAAGCCCGAACACGGGTCGCCCCGACGGCAATTGCAGCACCGGCTTGCGCACGACAGGCGCAAACGCGCCGGCCAGAATGCCGTGCGCATCGGTCAATTCCACGCGCTTCGCGCGATCGGCTTCGCGCGGCAGCCAGGTCCGCAGCAGGCGTTTGGCCGCATCGAGATGGTCGCCAGGCGTAAGCGCCTCGCGCCATATATCGAACGGCCCTTGCGGAATGCCCTCGAAAAACATGATGTGACAAGGGCCGCTTAGCGTCAGCGCCGGAATCACGAAGTATTCGCCAACCGAGGGAATCACGTTGAACGAGATACGCGAGTAGTCGTCGGCCTCCTTGAGTCCGTGCACATAGGTCAGCGAAAGCACGCGTTGAGGCGCATCGAACGTCGAACGCGATGCATCGCGCTCGAACAGTTGCGCGACATCGCCCTTGCCGGCAGACACAATGACCAGATCATGCGTATCGGCAAGCGCTTCGAGATCCGCAACACCGGCCTTCTGGATCAGCACGCGCGCGCCGCGCGCTTCGAGCTTCACGAGCCACTGAGCCATCTTGATGCGCTGATCGACGGACCGCGCCGGCCGATCGAGCCGCGCCTTCCAGTCGATCAGCGGACCTCCGCCGGGATCGGGACTTTGCAGCGAAAACGAAATGCCGTCGACGGGCGGACACAGGTCGTGCCAGTCGTCGATGCCGAGATCGCTTTCGATCTGCAGCGCGGAGCCGAACATGCATTGAGAGGACAGCACCTTGCCGCCGCGAATCTGATCCGGTGTGCGATCCGATACGACGGTGACCTCATAGCCCTTATCGAGCAGTCCGAAGGCGAGCGGCAAGCCCGCCTGGCCCGCGCCCACAATCGCGATTCGATGCATTCGACTTCTCCTCGGTTAGTCAGCGTTTGAAGCTACCTAACAAGAGGGCATCGGTGACACAGGTGATACGAAAGAAGCGATAGCGCTGCGAAGACGCGGCGACGTAATGAGAAACACTGTGCGATGGTGAGGTCGCGTAGCGCAGCTCGCCGCAACTAAAACGGCGAATCGGCAGAATTAACGCGCGGTCTCTTTGACGCCGGCATCGGCGGCTTCTTCAAGCGCCGCGCGCGCGCAAAGCTCGTCGGTCACGAGCCCTGACAGCCAGCCGCCCTTGAGCGCGGCAATCACAGCGGTGCGCTTGCGTTCGCCGCAGGCGAAGCCGATGGTCGGCCGCTTCGGCGGGGAAACCGGGCGAATACTGGTTACACGCCGTTCGGTCGGCGACTCGATGCGTGCGCCGTCAGCCGAAATCGGCAAGCCGTGCAGTTCGGCGACGGCACCGACCTGCATCAATTCCGCGACTTCATCGGACGTGATAAATCCGTCTTCGTGCAGCGGACACTGCGGCCCGATATTGCCGATGCCGACGAACGCGACATCAGCTTCGCCCGAAAGCGATTCGACAATGCGATAGAGCCGGTGATTGCACCACTGCGCGCGTTCGGCCTCGCTATCGGCAATCAACGGCGCCGGCAACAGAAAGTACTTGCCGCCGGTCTTCTCCGAGATGTGAAGCGCGACGTCATAACGGTTCGACGATCCGTCATGCGCGATCGCGCCGACCATCGATACAAGCCGATGTTGCGGTCGCTCGAGCTGCCCGACCTGATCGACGACGGCCTTCAGCGTGCGCCCGCTGCTCACTGCAACCACCATCGGCTTTTCTTCGCCGAGGAACCGCTCCATGACCTGCGCGCCCGCGACCGCGAGCTTGCGGTCGATTTCTTCCTGCGTATCGTTATCGACGGGCACGACTTCGCACATCGACAGCCCGTAGCGTTTAGATAGCTCGTCAGCGAGCGCGAGGCACTCGGCCAGCTGATGATCGACGCGCACGCGAATCAGGTTTTTCTCGACCGCGAACGCAACGAGCCGCTGCGCGACGGGGCGCGACACCTGCAACTTCTCGGCAATCTCGTTCTGCGTGTTGCCTGCCACGTAGTAGAGCCAGGCAGCACGCGTCGCGAGATCGAGTTTTTCGCTGGACTTGGGCACGGTGATTGGATGACGTGAGGCTTCTGCCTGGCAAGCGGTTCGACGTGACCGTTACGCCTTCGAATCGCTTGTCGCTGTTTCCGCGAACAGCGGCTTCAGTTGCCGATACAGCGCGCGGTAATGCTCGAGGCGCCGACGCAGCACCGCATGCCGCCGCGGATTCGGCGTGAATTCGATTTCGACGGGCGGCTTCGTCAGCACCTGCGCGGGGTCGCCGCCGGCCGCGAGCCAGCCGAGGCGAGCGGCGCCCAATGCAGCGCCCGTTTCGCCGCCGCCATGCTTGCGCGTATTCGTATTGAGCGCGTCCGCGAGCAGTTGCCCCCAGTAATTGCTGCGCGCGCCGCCGCCGAGCAGCGACAATGCGTTCGCTTCGGTGCCGGCCGCCTTCAATGCATCGAGCCCGTCGGTCAACGCGAGCGTCACGCCTTCGAGCACCGCATAACCGAGCAGCGCGCGATCGGTCGCGTGCGTCATGCCGAAGAACACGCCTTGCGCGTACGGGTCGTTATGCGGCGTGCGCTCGCCCGACAGATACGGCAGGAAGATCGGCGCATGCGTGAGCGCCTCTTCAGGCAGCGCTTCGATTTCGGGCAGCAGCGTCGTCTCGTTCGTGCCGGTCAGCTTGCAGACCCAGCGCAGGCAGCTTGCCGCCGACAGTACGACGCTCATCTGATGCCAGCGGTTTGGAATCGCGTGACAGAACGCGTGCACCGCGGACTCGGGATTCGGCCGGAAGCTGTCGCCGATCACGCACAGCACGCCCGACGTGCCGAGCGAAACGAAACCGTCGCCCGGTTGCGTCGCGCCGATGCCGATCGCGCTTGTCGCATTGTCGCCGCCGCCCGCCGCCACGACGACCGGTTCGCGCAAGCCGAACTCGCGCGCCAGCTCGGGCTTCAGCATGCCCGACGGCGCGCTGCCTTCCGCGAGACCCGGCATGTTCGCGCGCGACAGATTGCACGCGGCGAGCAGCGAATCGGACCAGTCGCGCTTCGCGACATCGAGCCACAAGGTGCCGGCCGCATCCGACGGATCGGACACCTTGCCGCCCGTCAGTTGCAGACGCAAGTAGTCTTTCGGCAGCAGCACGCAGGCGGTCTGTTTGAAAATGTCGGGCTCGTGCCGCGCGACCCACAGCAGCTTCGGCGCGGTGAAGCCTGGCATCGCGAGATTGCCGGCCACACGATGCAGTTCGGGCGCGCGCTCGGTCAGCTCCGCGCATTCTTCGACGCTGCGCATGTCGTTCCACAGAATCGCCGGACGCAGCACGCGGTCCTGCGCATCGAGCAACACGGCGCCGTGCATCTGGCCCGACAGGCCGATGCCGCGAATCTGCGCGAATTCGTCGGGGTGCTTGTCGCGCAATGCGAACAAGGCGGCACGCGTACCTTCCCACCAGTCGATCGGGTTCTGCTCGGACCAGCGCGGATGCGGTCGCGATACGGTAAACGGTGAGCCCGCTGTGCCGATCACGCGTCCATCGGACGCGAGCAGCAGGACTTTTACTTCGGACGTGCCGAGATCGATGCCGAGATACATGTGCGCGGTACCTTCGTCGATAAAGATGCGCTACTTTAGCCGCATGCGGCGGGCGATGCCATGCGCGTTAGACCTTAAACGCGTTTTTGATGAAGCTTGGGACCATGGACCGCAGGAATTCTGATTTGCGTGCAACTTGCGTCCCAACTTGTGCACTCAAGCACGCTTGTCGAGCCACTCGTCGACGCGCGCAAGTGCCGCGCGCACCGCATCCTCAAGCTGCGGCGTCTGCGCCATGCGGCCCCACAGCAGCCGGTCCGCGCAATACGCCTTGACCGGATCCGCCGCCGCGAAGAAACCGCGCGCGACCTTTTCGTCCATCACGCCGTCCTGATAGGTGTACGGCAGCTTGCCCTGCTGCCAGCGGTCGAGAAAGCGGAAGAACAGTGCAGGCAGCATCGCGGTCGCAGCCGGCGTCTTGCCGCGCGCGAAGGTTTCGGAAAGCGTCGGCGCGATAAAGCCCGGGATCTTCGAAAAGCCGTCGGCCGCGACACGCTGGTTCGTGTCCTGGATAAAGGGATTGCTGAAGCGCTCGAGCACGACGTCGCGATAGCGGCCCAGGTCGATCGGGCTTGGCGTGAGACACGGAATCACGTCTTGCGTCACGTAGTCGTACGCGAACTGCTGGATCTCGCGGTCGATCGTGCCTTCGTGGATATAGCGCAAGCCGACCAGCGTGCCGGCCCATGCGATGCAGCTATGCGTCGCGTTCAGAATGCGGATTTTCGCTTCTTCATAAGGCACTACCGAGTCGACCAGTTCCGCGCCGACTTTTTCCCATGCGGGGCGCCCCGCGCGAAACTGATCTTCGATCACCCACTGGATAAACGATTCGCCCATCACCGGGCATGCGTCGTCGATGCCGGTCGCGGCGCGCACACGCTCGCGCACATCGGGCGTCGGCCGTGGCGTGATGCGATCGACCATCGAACTCGGGCTCGCGGTGTTCGCATCGAACCACGCGCGCAACGCGGTCGCGTTGCGCCGGTCGAGAAACGCGGTCATGCCTGCGTGAAAGCGATGCCCGTTGCTGCGCAGGTTGTCGCAGGTCTGCAGCGTGACCGGGCCGGCGTCGCGCTGCATGCGCGCTTCGAGAATCGCGGCGAGCGCGCCGTAGATCGTGGTGCGCGCGCCGTTCAGATCCGCCGTGAGGTCGGGGTTCGCCGTATCGAGGTGGTCGTGCTCGTCGAGGTAATAGCCGCCTTCGGTGACGGTGAACGAGATGATCTTGCAGGCCGGATCGGCGCCCGCATCGATCAGCGCTTTCAGATCGGCGGACCACGGCAGCACGCGGGTGATCGAGTGGACCGCCTCGTACGCGCGCTCGCCTTGCGGCGTGACGGTCTCGAGCGTGTAGACGCCGTTTTGCGCGGCCAGCGCGTCCATCACGGCATTCATGTCGTTGCGGATATTGCCGACGGAAAGCGACCAGTGCGGCTCGCCTTCGACGCGCGCTTCGTTGAGCCGGTGCAGATACCACGCCTGATGCGCGCGATGAAACGAGCCTGCGCCGATATGCAGGATGACGTGCGCATTCGCGCCGCTGCCGCTCGGGACGCTGTTCATGATGTGTCTCCTAAGTCTTTTCCGCGCGTGGCCGTGGTGAGTGCGGCCCGCGTCGATTTCGTGCTGTCGGTGTTGCCGGTGCCGTCAGGCTGGTCAGTGCGCGATGAGCAGTGCGTCACGTGGCGCGTGGAGCTTGGGCGCGGACGTGGAGCATTTGCTCAGTTTGTGAACTTATGATCGTATTCGCTGCGACGAAAGTCAAGGCGGCGCGACGAGGTTTTCGTGCGGCGGTGCGGCATGAAAGCGGAGGTGGGGAAGGGACGTGGAGATGCGTGGAAAGCGCGGACGGCTATAGCACCGTGCGCACGTGCCACAGTTCGGGAAACAGCACGACGTCGAGCATCTTGCGCAGATACGGCACACCCGGCGTTCCGCCGGTGCCCTGCTTGAAGCCGATGATCCGCTCGACGGTCGTTACATGCCGGAAGCGCCACTGGCGAAACTCGTCTTCGAGGTCGACCAGCTCTTCGGCCATTTCGTACAGCTCCCAATGCTTCGATGGATTGCGATAGACCTCGAGCCACGCGGCCTCGACGCTCGCGTCGTATTCGGTCGGCTTCGTCCAGTCGCGTTCCAGTCTTTCCGGCGCAATTGCGAGGCCGCGCCGTGCGAGCAGACGCACCACTTCGTCGTAGAACGATGGCTTTTCGAGCAAGCCGCGAATCGCGTTCATGGCCTCGGGCCGTTGCGCATGCAGCGCCACCATTTCCGCATGCTTGTTGCCGAGCAGAAACTCGAGCTCGCGATACTGAAACGACTGAAATCCCGACGAACTGCCGAGGTACGGCCGCATCGACGTGTATTCGGACGGAGTGAGCGTCGCGAGCACGTCCCACGCCTGCACCAGCTGCTCGAAGATCCGCGACACGCGCGCGAGCATCTTGAACGCGCGCGGCAACTCGTCGCGATGCACGGCGGCGAGCGCGCCGCGCAGTTCGTAGAGCGCGAGCTTGAGCCATAGCTCGCTCGTCTGATGCTGGATGATGAACAGCATCTCGTTGGGATCGGGCGACAGCGGATGCTGCGCGGACAGCAGCGTGTCGAGCGACAGGTAGTCGGCATAGGTCATCGACTTCGATGGGCCGCTGGCTTCGCCCGCGTGCTGGCCGGTGCGGTTGGCGCTGTGGTTGCCGGTGTGGTTGTCGTTATCACTGCCGTCGCCCGCGGCCATGTGAGGCGCGTGTGGACTGTGCTGCGGATGTGAACTGTGCGGCGCGTGCGGCCCGTGCGATCCAGGCGTGCCGTCGCGCGCGGCGCCCGGGCCGTGCGGGCGTTCGTCGTCCTGCAGCTTCATCGGGTCGGTGGTCATCGTGCGCTCCTTGTCCGCTGCTTTATCCGCTGCTTCGTTCGTCCGTTGGCTTGTCCGCTCAGGTCACCGCCGCGCGCTGCGCGAATTCCGCGGCTCGCCAGGTTTCGTTCGCGAGTACGTCGCGCAGCGTCTCGACCGCGTCCCATACATCGACGTAGCGCGTGTAAAGCGGCGTCAAGCCGAAGCGCAGCACGTGCGGCTCGCGATAGTCGCCGATCACGCCGCGCGCAATCAGCGCCTGCATCACTTCGTAGCCGTTCGGATGCGCGAAGCTCACCTGCGAGCCGCGCCGCGCATGCTCGCGCGGCGTGATGAGGCGCAACGGAAACGCGTCGCAACGCGCTTCGACAAGTTCGATAAAGAGATCGGTCAATGCCAGCGATTTCTTGCGAATCGAGGGCATATCGGTTTGCAGGAACACGTCGAGTCCGCATTCGACGAGCGCCATCGAGACGATCGGCTGCGTGCCGCTCAGAAAGCGCCCGATGCCGTCTTCGGGTTCGAAGACCGGATTCATCGCGAACGGCGCGCGGTGTCCCCACCAGCCGGACAGCGGCTGCGTGAATGCATTCTGATGGCGGTGCGGCACCCAGACGAACGCGGGCGAACCGGGGCCGCCGTTCAGATACTTGTACGTGCAACCGACTGCGCAGTCGGCGCCGACGCCATTCAGATCGAGCGGCACCGCACCCGCCGAATGCGCGAGGTCCCACAGTGCGAGCGCGCCTTTCTGATGAATCAGCTGCGTGAGTGCGGCCATATCGTGCATATAGCCGCTGCGGTAGTTGACCTGCGTCAGCATCGCGACCGCCGTGTCCGGCTGCAATGCGGCCGGCAGTTCCGACGGATCGTCGATGAAACGCAGTTCATACGCGCCGTCGAACTGCGCAACGAGGCCCTGCGCAATATACAGATCGTTCGGAAAATCGCCGCGCTCCGCGACGATCACGCGCCGTTTCGGATCGCGCTGCCTCTGGAAACGCAAGGCCGCCGACAGCAGCTTGAACAGATTCACCGAAATCGAATCGGTGACGACAATTTCGTTGTGCGCGGCACCGACGAGCGGCGCGAGCTTGTTGCCGAGGCGCTTCGCGAGCGCGAACCAGCCGGCCGTGTTCCAGCTACGCACGAGGCCTTCGCCCCATTCGGCCGCGATTACGACCTGCGCGCGCTGCGCTGCGGCCGCGGGCGGCACGCCGAGCGAATTGCCGTTCAGATAGATCGTGTCGGGCGCAAGCGCGAACTGCGCGCGCAGCGGCGCGAGCGGGTCGGCTTCGTCGAGGGCCACGGCTTCGTCTCGGGTATTCATTGTGGTTTCCGTCAATCAGGGGCGGTCGCAACGCCGGCAACCGGTTCGTTAGTCTTGCTGGCTCGGGCTAGGGCTCGGGCTCGACGCGCCGTCCAGTGCACGCAGCACCGCGCGCACCGGGCTCGCATCGAGCGTCGTCAGCTTGAGCGGCAACGCGATCAGCTCGTAGTCGCCGGCTTCGACCTCGTCGAGCACGATGCCTTCGAGAATGGCCATGCCGTGTGCGCGCACGCGCAAGTGCGCGTCCATCGTTTTGGAGTCTTGCGGATCGAGCGAGGGCGTGTCGATGCCGATTAATCGCACGCCGCGCGCGGCGAGCAGGTCGATCGTTGCCGGTGCAACCGCGCAGAACGCCCTATCCCATTCACGTAGCGGTGCATGCGCATAAGTGCGCAGCAACACGCGGGCCGGGACGGCGTCGAGCGCCGCCTTAACGTGGTCGGGCGTGACGAGCGGTGCCGCGCCGATGCAATGAATCACGCGACACGGGCCGAGGTAGACATCGAGCGGCACTTCGCCGATCGCCGCGCCGTCGGCGTCGTAGTGGAGCGGCGCGTCGGTATGCGCGCCGGTGTGCGGCGACAGGGTCAGGCGTGCGACATTGACGGGCGAGCCGGCCTCCATGCGCCAGACCCGTTCGATACCCACCGGCGTGTCGCCGGGCCAGACGGGCGTGGCTGCATCGACAGCGGGTGTGATGTCCCACAACGCACGCTTCTTCCGATCGCCTTTCGCTTTCGTATCCATGATCTCGATGATAGGCCGGCTGGCACGAAATAGGGTTGCGAAAAAAACTCGTTATTTCCGCTTGTTTGGAACATAATTTGGCGAGGACGGGAAAGGGAGACCGAAAATGAACGCGATCTCGCTCGACGCCACCGATTGCCGTATCTTGACGGTGCTTCAGCACGAAGGACGAATCAGCAATCTCGATCTGGCGGAGCGGATATCGCTGTCGCCGTCTGCCTGTTTGCGGCGTTTGCGCCTGCTCGAAGAACAGGGTGTCATCGAACGCTACCGCGCGTGTCTCAATCGCGAAGTGCTGGGCTTCGAACTCGAAGCTTTCGTTCAGGTATCGATGCGCAACGAACAGGAAAACTGGCACGAGCGTTTCGCGGAAGCCGTGCGCGAATGGCCCGAAGTGATCGGCGCCTTCGTCGTGACGGGCGAGACGCACTATCTGCTGCACGTGCTCGCGCATCACCTCAAACACTATTCGGATTTCGTGCTCACGCGCCTGTACAAGGCGCCGGGCGTGCTCGACATCCGCTCGAATATCGTGTTGCAGACGCTCAAGGAAGATTCCGGCGTGCCGGTTAGCCTTGTGCCAGGCGTGAAGGCCTAGCGCGAACCACGAATCTCAAACCGCGCCCCGCGAATCTCGAACCGCCAACTTCGAGCCGTTGCGCGCTACAGCGGCTAGAGCCCCTTGAGCGTATGGAATTCGCCGTTCTGGAACACGAGCGGCCCCGCCTGCTGCGCGTCGTCGCGCACGCCGCAGCGCTCCACCTCGCCGACGAAAATCACGTGGTCGCCTTCTTCATACCGGCTGCGGTTATGGCACTCGAACCACGCGAGCGCGCCGTCGAGCACCGGCATGCCGCTGTCGCCGGCCGCATGCGAGACCCCCTCGAACCGGTCGCCCTTTAGCGTCGCGAAGCGCTTGCACAAATCGAGTTGCGATGCGGCGAGCACATTGACGACATAATGGCTATTCGTCCGGAATACCGGCATCGACGCGGAGCGCGTCGCGAGACTCCACAACACGAGCGGCGGCGACAACGACACGGAATTGAACGAACTGGCGGTGATGCCGATGAGCTCGCCGGTCGGCGCGCGCGTCGTGACGACGGTGACGCCGGTGGCGAATTCGCCTAGCGCGCTGCGGAACGCGGCGGCGTCGAAATTGGGCGGCACGGCGCGTTTCATCGGTTCGGGAACTCCCGCGGTGTTTGCGCCTTGTGAGCGATGCGGACCGCGCGAATGGCAAAAACTGGATTGAAGGTCATGTAGATTTTCGGCGAATTGACCCAATTTTAGCGGAATCGCGCGGCCATCCCGCCAAGGCCCTACGGTTGCGTAGCAAGCTGCGTGCGGCGATTCGCCTATGTGGAACAGTTGGTGCATGAGTCGCAAGACAGAACTCGATCAAGGAGCGAGCAGCATGAGTCAGTCAGTCGAAACCGCCACGCTAGGCGGCGGATGTTTCTGGTGTCTCGAAGCGGTGTATCTCGACGTCGACGGCGTCGTATCGGTGGAGTCCGGTTACGCGGGCGGCCACGTCGATCATCCGTCATACGAACAGGTGTGCGATGGCGTGACGGGCCACGCGGAAGTCGTGAAGGTCGAGTTCGACCCGTCGAAAATCAGCTATCGCGAAGTGCTCGATATCTTCTTTGCGATTCACGATCCGACGCAGCTGAACCGGCAGGGTAACGATGTCGGTACGCAATACCGGTCGGTGATTTTTACGCACTCCGATGCGCAACGCGACACCGCATTGCAGGCGATTCGCCAGATCGGCTCGGAAGGTATTTACGACGGGCAGATCGTCACGCAGGTGTTGCCGCTCGACGGTAATTACTGGTCGGCCGAAGCCTATCATCAGAATTATTTCGCACAGCATCCGAATCAGGGCTATTGCTCGTTTGTCGTCGCGCCGAAGGTCGCGAAGTTCCGGCAGAAGTTCGCGCATCGGATCAAGAGCAGCCGCGTATAAAGAGAGCGAGGGAGCGGGCGCACGCCGGATTGGTGTGCGTGCGTGCCGCGTTATCACCCGCGCGTATCTCAACGCCCGTCTCGCTGGAGGCTTCGGCGCAGTTTTTCCGGCCGCTTTTCTTGCGGCTTTTCCCGCGGCCTTTACTGCTGCTTTTCCCGCAGTTTTTCGATCACACGCCGGCAGCCGCCGGCGTAGCGCGTTCTTCGCGCAGCCTCACACACGCGGCTGCAATTTCCCGCGCAAGCTCGACGCAACTGAGCGGCGCGGAACCCTCCGCCTTGTTGTTCACTGCAATCAGCACCGGCTGGCCCGCAATCGCATAGCGCGCCGCGAGCTCGGCGAGCGCTGTGCGCGTCGCCGGATCTTCGTCGACGAGCTTGTCGAAGGGATCGTATTTGGCCTTCGCCTGTTCGTACTTGAAGCCGCTGTGCAAGCTCCAGCGCACGATCAGCGGGCCGGCCGGCACGTCATCGAGCAGCGCGAGCGCGGCCGCCTGCCGCAGCGTGTCCGGCATGCGCGCGTGCAGGCCGACGCAATAGCGGACGCCGGCCGCTTTCAGCATGCGGATAAAACGCGGTGTGAGCACGCATGCGTCGCGGATCTCGACTGCATAGCAGCTGCCTTCGGGCAGCGTGGGCAATGCGGCAAAAAACGCGGCAAGCCGCTCGATCAATTCGGCCGGCTGCGCAAGCATGGCGTCCGGCAGCGGCGAAAACTGGAATACGAGCGCACCAGCCTTCGCGCCGAGACCATCGATGCACGGCCGCACGAATTCATCGGTGGCGAGCTGCGCATTCAGAAAACACGGGTTCGGCGAAACGGGCTCGCCGCGTTCGGCACGCACGGTCGCGTCGGTGACGAGCGCGGGCGCTTTCACGATAAAACGGAAGTGCTCGGGTACCTGCTGTGCATAGCGCAGGTATTCGGCGAGCGTCAGCGGCGTATAAAACGAACGGTCGATGCTGACCGTGCGCAACAGCGGATGCGCGCCGTACGCGGTCAGGCCGTCGCGCGACAGCTTGCTGTTGCTGTAGTCGTCGCCATAGACGATGCCGCGCCAGCCCGGAAACGACCAGGTCGATGTGCCGAGGTGGACTTGAGGCGGAAGCCCGGCGGCGATGGCGATTGCATCGGTATTGGGTTCGGCGGCGAGCACGCCTTTGGAGCGGGGTTTTTTGGGCTCGGCAGAAGTGGATTTGCCGGAGGCCTTCGCGCGGGTGGCCTGGCTCGCGGTTTCGGATTCCGCGAGCGGCGCTTCGACCTCGTCTTCCCAAAACGACGCTACGGAGTGCTCGCTTGATTTGACTGCGCGACGAGAAGCGGCTGCGCGCAGCGACGACGCGTTCGCATCCGACTCGCCGCCCGCTGATTCGTCGGATTGGGCCGGGCGAGCGGAGGTCACGGCACGCGAGCGCGAATCCTCAGTTGACTCGCCGCGCGTCGACGCCGATGACGATGCTGCCACCGCCGAAGCGTTTCCAGTCGCATCGTCTGCTGCTGCGCCTCCGAACATATCGAGCTGTCCGGCTGGCACGTTGTCGTCGCGTATGCCGCGTTCTTCCATCGATTCCTTTTTGCTCTTATGCAAGCGCCGGATCGCGTCTTCGACGCGTCCGGCGCATGCAATGCTTCATAGCGGGTGCTTCACAGCGGGTTAGATCAGGTCGCCTGGACCCGCGTCACGCTCGCAAAGCCGCCTCAAAGCGGCGTGTCATACATATACCGGCGCGACCACGGCAAGGTCTTCGCACTGCGTCCCGCACGCCGGCACACCACCTGGTAGAGCGATACATCGTCGTGCTCGAACGCATACGAGCAGCCCGCGAGATACACGCGCCAGATACGGAATTTCTCGTCGTCGACGAGCTTCTTCGCCTCGGCGGCCTTCGCCTCGAAGTTCTCGGTCCAGATATCGAGCGTGCGCGCGTAGTGGCGGCGCAGGCTTTCGATATCGATCGCCTCGATGCCGCCGCGCTGCATCGATTCGAGCACGAGGCCGATATGCGGCAGTTCGCCGTCCGGGAACACATAACGGTCGATAAACTCGCCGCCGCCCAGCGACGTCTCGCCGCTGTCCGCATCGCTCGACGTGATGCCGTGATTCATCGCGACACCATCTTCGACGAGCAGGTCGTGAATCTTCCTGAAGTAGCCAGGCAGATTCTTGCGCCCGACGTGCTCGAACATGCCGACGCTCGTGATGCGATCGAACTGGCCCGTCACGTCGCGATAGTCCTGCAGGCGAATCTCGATCTTGTCCGAGAGGCCCGCCGCCTTCACGCGCTCCGTCGCGAGATCGAACTGGTTCTGCGACAGTGTGACGCCCACACACTGCGCGCCGAACTTCTGCGCCGCGCGCATCACGAGCGCGCCCCAGCCACAGCCGATATCGAGCAGGCGCTGGCCCGGCTGCACCTGGATCTTGCGCAGAATGTGATCGATCTTCTTCAGCTGGGCGGTGCCGATATCTTCGTCGCCGTTCTCGAAGTACGCACACGAGTACACCATGTTCTCGTCGAGCCACAGTTTGTAGAACTCGTTCGATACGTCGTAGTGGTACTGAATCGCCTTTTTATCTGACGACTTCGTATGATTGAAGTAGCGCGTCACGCGCGCGAGCTTGCTCGTGTTCGTGACCGTGCTGCGCGCAAGCGAGTAGCCGATATTGATCACGTCCGAAAGCTTGCCCTCGATGTCGATCTTGCCCTTCACGTAGGCTTCGCCGAGATTGTCGAGGCTCGGGTCGAGCAGAAGCGGCATCGCCGACGCCGTATTCACCTTCAATGTGACCTGCGGCTCGGCGAAGTTGCCGAAGTCGTGCTTCTGACCGTCCCATAGCACCAGACGGGCCGGAATATTCGATTTCGTCCGGACCTCGTCAACCCACTGCGCCAGCTTCTTTTCCCAGAACATGCGATCTCTCCGTATCCTATGAATCAAAGCAAAGCCTGCCGAATCGGCTAGCGCCTGCGGGATGCCGTGCTTAGCGCGGCGGTGAGCGCGATATGGCTGGCGTATGCGGCCGCTTGCAATCGGTTGCAATCGCTGGGCAGCCGCGCCCTCTTGCCGGTATTGCCGGTCTTACTATGTACAGCTTGAGATCAGGGTCGCATTCATGGCGATAAGCGGGCGATCCGCCAGGCGCCGCTGCCGTCGCGCGTGTAGCGCATCCGGTCGTGCAGCCGTGAAGGCCGGCCTTGCCAGAATTCGATCGTGTCGGGTACCACGCGATAACCGCCCCAGTGCGGCGGTCGCGGCGGATGTTCGCCGTATTGCGCGATGATTTCGCGCTCGCGCGCCTCGAGCGCGGCTCGGCTTTCAATTTCCTGACTTTGTGCCGATGCCCATGCGCCGATTCGCGATTCGAGCGGCCGCGATGCGTAGTACGCATCGCTTTCCGCGGCGCTCGTCATTTCGACGAAGCCTTCGATGCGCACCTGGCGCTCGAGCTCGATCCAGTGAAATAGCAGGCTTGCGCGCGGGTTACCCGCGATCTCGCGGCCTTTGCGGCTTTCATAATTGGTGAAGAAGACGAAGCCGCGCGGGTCGACGCCTTTGATCAGAACGATACGTGCCGACGGATGGCCGCGTGAGTCGACGGTGGCGAGCGTCATCGCATTGGGCTCGGGCAACTGGGCCTTGATCGCTTGAGCAAACCACTTTTCGAACTGACGGATCGGGTCGCGATCCAGATCGGCTTCGTCCAGCGAGCCGAGTGAATAGTTTTTTCGAAGTTCAGCAAGTGAGCTCATGTTGTTATGCAAGCGCTACAGTAGGGCCAGTATAGCGAAGGACGCATTTTCTTGTACTCAACCGGGTCAATAAGTCTCTTTACTGTGGGGAAGAAATGGCCCGCGCAGCGGAGCGTTCGCGAACGCGTGTCCTGCCAATGCGATACGACCGGCCATGGTGCTCGGCCGCGGCGTTTGCGACGACCCACGCCATGCCTGAAAGTAACTGCTGAAATAGCCTTTTGCCTGATCAGGCAAAATAGGGGCTTCGTGTGTTCCAGTCTCCGCGTCTATCAGACGCAGCAGTTTGTCCAATATCAAGCCGATCATGTCAGCCCCTCACGTCAGCGTGCCTATCGATGTTACTACCAGCCACACCGGTGTTGAAGCCGACCGCGCGCGGCGCTTCGGCGGGGTTGCGCGGCTCTACGGCGCGCCGGCGCTGGCCGCATTCGAGCGTGCGCATGTCGCTGTGATCGGCATTGGCGGCGTCGGCTCGTGGGCGGTCGAAGCGCTCGCGCGCAGCGCGATCGGCACGCTGACGCTGATCGATCTCGACAACGTCGCCGAAAGCAATACGAACCGGCAGATCCATGCGCTCGACGGCAACTACGGTAAGCCGAAGGTCGATGCGATGGCCGAGCGCATTGCACTGATCGATCCGCAGTGCGACGTGCGCGTGATCGAAGACTTTATCGAGCCCGACAAT
Organism: Paraburkholderia edwinii; assembly: GCF_019428685.1. Taxonomy (NCBI): domain Bacteria; kingdom Pseudomonadati; phylum Pseudomonadota; class Betaproteobacteria; order Burkholderiales; family Burkholderiaceae; genus Paraburkholderia; species Paraburkholderia edwinii. The sequence goes on along the minus strand of NZ_CP080095.1, from coordinate 4,480,061 downwards.
TTCGACAAGGTGCTCGGCGGCGGCTTCGATTATGTGATCGACGCGATCGACAGCGTGCGGACCAAAACCGCGCTGATCGCATGGTGCGTCGAGCATGGGCAACCGCTCATCACGGTCGGCGGCGCGGGTGGGCAGCTCGACCCGACGCGCATTCGCATCGACGATCTCGCGCAGACCATTCAGGACCCGCTGCTATCGAAGGTGCGCGCGCAACTGCGCAAGCATCACGGTTTCCCGCGCGGGCCGAAGGCGAAGTTCAAGGTCAGCGCCGTCTATTCGGATGAACCGCTGATCTATCCGGAAGCGGCCGTTTGCGATATCGACGAAGAAGCCGAGCATGTCGCGACGTCGCCGGGGCACGCGGGGCCGGTTGGGCTCAACTGCGCGGGGTTTGGTTCGAGCGTTTGCGTGACCGCGAGCTTTGGGCTCGCGGCCGTATCGTATGTGCTGCGCGCGATCGCGCAGCGGGTTGGGGTTTGACCGGCGCGGCGTGAACTGCGGCTTGAGGCTTGCCGCAGTTCGACGCTTGAGGCTTGAGGCTTGAGGCAGTTCGATGCTTCAGAGTCGCCGCAGTTCGAAGGCAGTTTGAGCTTACGCGGCGCCGCTTAAAACAGCGAGGCGCTCAGCTTGCGCCGCCATTTCGCGACGAGCTCGGGATTGTGCGCCGCGAGATCGAACACCGACAGCATGGTCTTGCGCCCGATATCGTCGCGAAAACCTCGATCGCGTTTGACGATCTCCAGCAACTGTTCCAGCGCCCCTTCATATTTGTGGCGCGCGATAAACGCGCTGGCGAGATCGAAGCGCGCATCGAGATCTTCCGGGTGCTCGGCCACTTTCGTTTCAAGCGCATCGGTCGGCGGCAGGTCGGCGGCGGCGTCGAGCGCATCGAGGCGTGTCTTGATCGCGTTGAAGCGTGCGTCGATGCCCTGCGTCGTTTTCGGCGACAGCAGGTCGATTTGCTGCTTCGCCTCGTCGACCCGGCTGTCCGCGAGCAGCAGCTCGATCAGGTCCATGCGCGCGTCTTCGAAGCCCGGATCGAACGCCAGCGCTTCTTTAAGGAAATCGTAAGCTACGTCGCGCTGGCCTTCCGCGACGGCCGCCGCGGCCGCCGCACGCGCGGCTTCCGCGCCGTTCGGCACGAGCCGGTCGAGAAACGCGCGCAACTGGCCTTCAGGCAGCACGCCGATAAACTGATCGACCGGCTGGCCGTCCGCGAACGCCACGACGTGCGGGATGCTGCGCACCTGGAAGTGCGCGGCGAGCTCCTGGTTCTCGTCGACGTTGACCTTCACGAGCTTCCATTTGCCGTCGTATTCGGCCTCGAGACGCTCGAGCATCGGGCTCAGGCTCTTGCAAGGCCCGCACCATGGCGCCCAGAAGTCGACCAGCACCGGCGCGAGCGTCGAGCCGGCGATTACGTCTTTTTCGAAAGTGGCCAGAGTGGTGTCCATCGCATCCTCGTCGTCAAACTGTTCAGCGGATTGGTTGAGGGCATTAATTGCGGGCAAAAAGCGCCCGTTCAATATCGTATGACGAGCAAGCGGCTTGCCGTGCCCGGTTCGGCGACGCGGTCAGCGCGGCCAGCTTGCGCTTATCTGTGCACTCATCTGTGTGCTTACTTGTGCGCGTCTTTGCACTCATTTGCGCTCATTTTCGTTCCGGTAGCGGAATCCATTCGGTTTCGCCCGGCACCTGGCCCATTTGCTGATTCGTCCACGCCTCTTTCGCGCGTTCTATCTTGTCGCGCGAGCTCGCGACGAAATTCCATTCGATAAAGCGCTCGCCTTCGAGCTTTTCACCGCCGAGCAGCATGACCGTTGCGCCGTCGCGGCTCGCGAGCGTCACCGTTTCGCCGGGCGTCAGCACGGCCATCTGCTCGGGCTCGAGCGGCGTGCCATCGATCGACAGATCGCCTTCGACCAGATAGACGCCGCGTTCTTCGTGCTCGGGCTCGAGCGCAAGCGCGCTACCCGATGCGAATCGCGCGGCGACATACAGCGTGCCCGAAAACGTATGGGCGGGCGCGGTATGGCCGAATGCGGTGCCGGCGATCACGCGCAGCGTGACGCCGTTGCGTTCGAACTCCGGCAGCGTATGCGCCGCGTGATGCTCGAACGACGGCGCGCAGTCTTCATCGGCGAGCGGCAGCGCGACCCAGGTCTGGATGCCGTGCACGCGCGAGCCGCGCGCGCGGTCTTCGTCGGGCGTGCGTTCCGAATGAACTATGCCGGCGCCGGCCGTCATCCAGTTGACGTCGCCTGGCACGATCTTCTGTTCTGAGCCGATGCTGTCGCGATGCATGATCGCGCCGTCGAACAGATAGGTGACGGTGGCGAGTCCGATATGCGGATGCGGGCGCACGTCGATGCCGGTGCCGGCCGCCAGCGTAGCCGGGCCCATGTGATCGAAGAAGATGAACGGGCCGACGAGGCGCGCGGCCATCGCGGGCAGCACGCGCCGGACAACGAGGTTGCCGATATCGCGCAAGTGAGGCTTCAGAACCGCTTTGATCGATGAGGACATGGTGACGGAAGTTCAGTCAGTGGGGCGGGATGCCCATTCTACTGCCCGAAGGTTGCTTCACGCTGGCATCCTGCGCACGGGCCGGCCGCTCGCGACGCATCGCCCGCTTCGGTAAACTCTGATGTTTTCGCCAACGCAGGATAAAACCGGAGACGCGCGAATGGCGCCGAAAGACCTGTTGCTCGCGCTCGTTGTGGTGGTGGTGTGGGGCGTCAACTTCGTGCTGATCAAGGTGGGCCTGCATGGCGTGCCGCCGATGCTGCTCGGCGTGCTGCGTTTCACGTTTGCCGCGGTTCCGGCGGTATTTTTCGTGAGACGCCCTCGTATCCCATGGTTCTGGCTCGTCGCGTACGGTGCGACGATTTCGCTGGGCCAGTTCGCGTTCCTGTTTTCGGCGATGTATGTCGGCATGCCGGCCGGCCTCGCGTCGCTCGTGCTGCAGGCGCAGGCGTTTTTCACGCTGCTGTTCGCGGCGCTGTTTCTGCATGAGCGGTTTCGCGCGCACAACATCGCGGGTCTCGTGATCGCGGCAGGCGGTCTCGCGGTGATCGGCATGCAAGGCGGTCGTGCCATGACGCTCGCCGGTTTCATCCTCACCTTGTGTGCCGCGGTGATGTGGGCGCTCGGCAATATCGTCACGAAGAAGGTGGGGAAGATCGACCTTGTCGCGCTCGTCGTATGGGGAAGCCTGATTCCGCCGGTGCCGTTTCTGTTGTTGTCGTACTGGCTCGAAGGACCGCAGCGGATCGTCGCCGCGCTGTCGAACATCAGTGTGAATTCGCTGCTGGCAGTTGCCTATCTCGCGTATCTCGCGACGCTGCTTGGTTATGGTTTGTGGAGCCGCTTGCTGTCGCGTCATCCGGCAAGCCAGGTCGTGCCGTTTTCGCTGCTCGTGCCGATCGTCGGGCTTGCGTCCGCGGCGATGCTACTTGGCGAACGTCTGTCGACTGCGGAGATCGCCGGCGCAGCCGTCGTGATGGTGGGGCTCGCGGTGAATGTGTTCGGCGGGTGGGTGATCCGGCGACTCGCGCCGCTTCGTTCACAGTAAAGGCGGCGTGTGCCGCCTTGTGCTTACGTCATCCGGCTCTTCGCCAGCGGAGGGTTGGCTGCGAAATAGCGCTTGATGCCGCTCATGATCGCGCTTGCCATGCGGTCGCGATACGCGTCGTCGTTCAGGCGCCGCTCTTCGTCCGGGTTGCTGATAAACGCGGTCTCGACGAGGATCGACGGAATATCGGGCGCCTTCAGCACCGCAAACCCCGCTTGCTCGACCGAGCCCTTGTGCAGCTTGTTGACCTCGCCGACTTCCTTCAGCACGAAGTTGCCGTAGCGCAGCGAGTCGCGAATCTGCGCCGTGGTCGACATATCGAACAGCGCGCGGTTCACCGCCGCGTCGGTCGACTTGATATTGATGCCGCCGATCTGATCCGACGAGTTCTCCTTGTTCGCCATCCAGCGTGCCGCGGCGCTTGACGCACCGTGCTCCGACAGCGCGAATACCGACGAGCCGTGCGCTTCGGGCGTCGTAAACGCGTCGGCGTGGATCGATACGAAGAGGTCCGCGCCGACGCGCCGCGCTTTCTGCACGCGCACGTTGAGCGGCACGAAGAAGTCCTGGTCGCGCGTCATCATCGCGCGCATGTTCGGTTGCGCATCGATCTTTGCGCGCAGCTTCTTCGCGATATCGAGCGCGACGTGCTTCTCGTACGTGCCGCCGCCGCCGATCGCGCCCGGGTCTTCGCCGCCATGGCCGGGGTCGATCGCGACCGTTAGCAGACGGACCGTGTTGCTCTTGCCCTTCGGCGTGGTGAACGTGTAGGTGTCGTCGGTGTTGTTGTCGCTATCCGCGCCGTTGTCGTCGTTGCGCGCGAGCGCCGATGGCGGCTGCGCCGGTTTTGCGGGCGCGTGCGGTGCGGGAGTCGGCGTCGGGTTGAGGCGGGCCTGCGCTTGCGTTTGAGCTTGCGCGCGCGGCGTGAGTGGCGTGAGCGGTGTACCCGGTGCGGCGGCCGGACCCGAAGGCGCGGTCGCGTCGTTCTGCGCGTACTTCTGGAAGAACGCATCGCTGTTATCCGCTGACGCGGGCGGCGACGACGGACCGTTGAGCGTCGCATTCGGCGCCGCGCTTTGCTCCTGCAGACGCTGTTCCTTGCGCTCGGTCTGCGCGAGCAGGTCCATCAGCGGGTCCGGCGCGACAGCCGGATACAGGTCGAACACGAGCCGGTACTTGTACGAACCGACTGGCGTCAGCGTAAAGACTTGCGGCTTCACCGAACCCTTGAGGTCGAACACCATCCGCACCACGTGCGGCTGGTATTGCCCGACGCGCACCGATTGAATCTGCGGATCGTTCGGCGCGATCTTCGAGACGAGATCTTTCAGCGCTTGGTCGAGGTCGAGCCCGTTCAGGTCGACGACGAGCCGGTCCGGGCCCTGCAGCAACTGCTGGCTTGTCTGCAACGGCTGGTCGGATTCGATCGTCACGCGCGTGTAGTCGCGCGCGGGCCAGACGCGCACGCCGAGCACCGAGCTTGCCCACGCGAGGCGCGGCACCGATACCGAGAGACCCAGTACGAGGGTCGATGCGCCGGCGCGCAGAATCTGGCGGCGCCGCCAGTTGTGCGAAGCCGTGGCGGCCGATTCGATCGAGCGGAACGGTTTGATCAACATCTTTCGAGACATGCTTTTCCTGATTCGCTATACGCCAGGGCGGTCAACCTGCGTCCCTCTCCCTCCACTTCGAGCGAGAAGACGAGATCCGGCACACCGAGCACAGTGCCCGCGCGCTGCGGCCATTCGACGAGACAGACCGCGCCGCTGTCGAAATATTCGCGAAAGCCCGCATCGGCCCATTCGGCCGGATCGTTGAAACGGTACAGATCGAAGTGATAGACCGCGAGTTCCCGGTCAGGTCCCTTGCCGGGCAGCTCAACCGTATAAGGCTCGACGAGCGTATAGGTCGGGCTGCGTACACGGCCGGTGTGACCGAGTGCGCGCAGCGTGGCGCGCACGAGCGTGGTCTTGCCGGCGCCGAGGTCGCCGATCAGCTGCACCTGCAAACCCTTGAACGCGTGCCCGCTTGTGCGCTGTTCGCCGCGCACGGCTTCGAGCGCTCGCGCGAATCGTTCGCCGAACGCCGCGGTCGCGGCTTCGTCCGCGAGCATCGTGGTGCGCTCGAGCAGGACGCTGGCAGAAGGCGGTGTCGCGTGATCGGGTTGAACGGGCATTCTCGTAAAATGACGTGATGGACCGAAGCCAGCAGCATCCCGTTTCCGGCACGCCCGACTCCACCGGCGGCCCGCGCGCTACACATCGCCCGCTACATCATCAGTTCGATGCAGCCGATGAAGCCGCGCTGGCTGCGCTCGCGTCGCGCATCAAGACGTGGGGACGCGAGCTGGGTTTCGGCGAGGTGGGTATCAGCGATACGAACCTCGCGGATGCCGAAGCGGGCCTCGCGGCATGGCTTCACGCGGGCTGGCACGGCGAGATGGATTATATGGCCAAACATGGGATGAAACGTGCACGGCCTGCCGAGCTTGTGGCCGGCACGCTACGCGTGATTACCGCGCGCATGGCCTATTTGCCCGCTGATTTGCCGACTCATTTGCCCGATTCGATAGATGCCGGAAAGGGGGATGAAAGCGCGGACGCCGGGGAGGTCGCGCGTGGTGCTGACGATCGTGGGCGTGGCGAACAGCCCGGCGAGGCGGCCGGTGCAAAGGGCGGCGAGCGGAGTAGCGACCAGGCCGGTGACGCGGCCGGTGCGCGGGGCGCCGAGCGGAGCAGTGAAGCGGCCGGCACAGCGCATGCGACGCTAAGCGGCAAACAGCGCGCAGCCGAGCCGGGCGAGCCTGACTGGCGCAGTCGCGAGGTCGCACGCCTCGCGGATCCGTCCGCAGCCGTCGTGTCGATTTACGCGCGCGGCCGCGATTATCACAAGGTGATGCGCAATCGTCTGCAGCAGCTCGCGGAACGTATCGAAGCCGAAATCGGTCCGTATGGGTTTCGTGTGTTTACCGATTCGGCGCCCGTGCTCGAAGTCGAACTCGCGCAGAAAGCGGGTGTCGGCTGGCGCGGCAAGCATACGCTGCTGCTTCAGCGCGACGCCGGGTCGCTGTTTTTCCTCGGCGAGATCTACATCGATCTGCCGCTGCCGACCGACGCGCAAAGCGCGCCCGAGCGTGCGCCGCAAACCGCGGGCGCGCATTGCGGCCACTGCACGCGCTGCATCGATGCGTGCCCGACGGGGGCGATCGTCGGTCCGTACAAGGTCGATGCGCGGCGCTGCATCTCGTATCTGACGATCGAACTGAAGGGCAGTATTCCCCGGGATTTGCGGCCGCTGATCGGCAATCGTGTCTACGGATGCGACGACTGCCAGCTCGTGTGTCCGTGGAACAAATTCGCGAAGGCCGCGCCGGTCGCGGACTTCGATGTGCGGCACGGGCTCGACCGTGCATCGTTGACCGAACTGTTCAGCTGGAGCGCGGAAGACTTCGATACGCGCATGCAAGGCAGCGCGATTCGACGGATCGGCTACGAATGCTGGCTGCGCAATCTCGCTGTCGGCATGGGCAATGCGTTGCGCGCGGACCGGGCCACGCTCGCGCCGCGGGTGCGTTTGGAAATTGTCGATGCGCTGCGCGGCCGCGCCGACGATCCTTCGGCGCTCGTGCGCGAACATGTGCAATGGGCGCTGGAGGCGGCGTAGAGTGCTGGCATCGGTGGGTGGAATAGCTGGAACGCGTGTGGGTTGCGCGCTGCGTGTTGCGTGCCGTTGTGCGCGTGTGACGCAGACAACGGCGACTGCTTTAGGGAGGAAACGTTCATCATGTACAACGCAGTGATCGAGGCGCCGTTCGGCAAGATCGGCATTCGCGTGGACGGCGCGAAGGTGTGCGAGATCGTCTACCTGCCGGATTCCGTGCCAAGCGTCGCGCCTGATACGGCGCTGGCGAAGGAAACGGTCAGGCAGATCGAACGCTATCTCGAACACGCATCGGCGACGTTCGACCTGCCGCTTGCCACGCCCGGCACCGCGTTTCAGCGGCGTGTCTGGCAAGGCATCAGCGCGATTCCGCCCGGCGTCGTGTTGACCTACGGACAGCTTGCGAAAGAGATCGGCAGCGTGCCGCGCGCGGTCGGCCAGGCATGCGGATCGAATCCGCTGCCGATCGTCGTGCCATGCCATCGCGTGGTCGCATCGGGCGGTATCGGCGGCTTTGCGCATCATGGCGGCGATGGCTTTTATCGCACGGTCAAGCGCTGGCTGCTGGCGCACGAAGGCGCGAGTTACGCATGAGCGACGCTGTTACCACCGATGCCACCGGCGCGCCCGTTGCGTCGCCTCTGTTCCAGTCGAGCAGCGCGTCGATCGATGCGTTCTGCGACGCGCTGTGGCTCGAACATGGCCTCTCGCGCAACACGCTCGATGCTTATCGGCGCGATCTGCGGTTATTTGCCGAATGGCTTGCGTCGACGCGCAATGCGTCGCTCGACACGGCCGGCGAGCCCGACCTCACCGCTTATAGCGCGGTGCGCCAGAAGGACAAATCCACTTCCGCGAACCGGCGTCTGTCGGTTTTTCGGCGCTATTACGCATGGGCCGTGCGCGAACATCGCGCGGCCGCCGACCCGACACTGCGCATCCGCTCGGCCAAACAGCCGCCGCGTTTTCCGTCGACGCTGACCGAAGCGCAGGTCGAGGCGCTGCTCGGCGCGCCCGATATCGATACGCCGCTCGGGCTTCGCGACCGGACGATGCTCGAGCTGATGTACGCGAGCGGTTTGCGTGTGACCGAACTCGTCACGTTGAAGACGGTCGAGGTTGGACTCAACGAGGGCGTCGTGCGGGTGCTGGGCAAGGGCGCGAAGGAGCGCCTGATTCCGTTCGGCGAAGAGGCGCATGGCTGGATCGAGCGGTATTTGCGCGAGGCGCGGCCTGCGCTGCTGGGCGCGCGTTCCGCCGATGCGCTGTTCGTTACCGCGCGCGCGGAAGGCATGACGCGCCAGCAGTTCTGGAACATCATCAAGCGCCATGCGGCTGCGGCCGGCGTGCATGCACCGCTGTCGCCGCACACGTTGCGGCACGCGTTCGCGACGCATCTGCTGAATCACGGTGCGGACTTGCGCGTCGTGCAGCTGCTGCTCGGGCATACGGATATTTCGACGACGCAGATTTATACGCACGTCGCGCGCGAGCGGTTGAGGTCGCTGCATGCGGCGCATCATCCGCGGGGGTGAGGCGGGCGAGGCGTTAAGCGCGGGTGAGGCGGTGAGTGCGGGTGAGCGCGGGTGAGTGCGGGTGAGGCGGTGAATGCGGATGAGTGTGGCAAACGCGGCAAGCACGGCAAGGGCTGTGTTGGCGCTGCGGTCTCGTAGCATCGCGGGGCTGATTGCCCGTCGCGGCGCTGTCGTAACCGGCGACTGATGCCTGCTGCGCGAGCTTGCTCCAGCCAGTCCTTACGCAAGCTCGCGCAGCTTGTGCTTCAGTATCTTGCCCGTCGACGCCGCCGGCATCGCGTGGAGCAGCTTCACTTCGGCCGGCCGCTTGTACGGCGCAAGCCGCGTTCCGCACCATTCGATCAGTTGCTCCGGCCATACGCGCGCGCCGGCCGCGAGTTCGACGAACGCGATCACTTCCTCGTTGCCGTCGGCCGCCGGACGGCCGATCACTGCCGATTGAACGACATCCGGGTGCGCGTTCAGCACCTGCTCGACTTCCGCCGGATACACGTTAAAGCCCGAGCGGATGATCAACTCCTTGCTGCGCCCGACGATATGCATTGCGCCGTCCGGATCCTGCCGCCCGAGGTCGCCGGTTTTGAGCCAGCCGTCGTCGGTGATGGCGGCGCGCGTCAGGGCGGCGTCGCGATAGTAGCCGAGCATCACATTTGGGCCACGCACCCATAGCTCGCCGACCGCGCCGTTTGCGACGTCCATGCCATCGGACGACATCACGCGCACGGCGATGCCGGGGATCGGCGGACCGACCGAGCAATCGGCGCGTGGTGCATCGAGCAACGTTTGCGCGACGGTCGGGCTTGTCTCCGTCAACCCGTAGCCGTTGTGCAGCGCGACTCCGTACAGGTTTTCGACGCGCGCTTTTAGCGCCGCGTCGAGCGGCGAGCCGCCCGAGTACGCAAAGCGCAAGCGCGGCGCACGCCAGGGCAGACGTTGCGTGTGCAGGTAGTCGAGCAGTTTTGCGTGCATCGCGGGCACGCCCTGGAAGATCGAGATGCACTCTTCGGCAAGCGCGTGGTGGACGGCTTGCGGCGCGAAACGAGGCGCAAGCCGCAAGCTTGCGCCCGCATACAGGCTGCCGAGGCACACCGACGCGAGCCCGTACACATGCGACACCGGCAGCACCGTGTAGACCACGTCGTCGGGACCGACGCGCCGCAACGTGCTCGACATCGCCGCGATAAACAGCAGATTGCGATGCGACAGCATCACGCCCTTTGGCGCGCCGGTTGTGCCGGTGGTGTAGATCAGCGCGGCGCACTGGCGGTCGGCCGCGGTTTCCAAAGGTTCGGCCGATGCGGATGCGTCGACGGTGAACGACCACGCGCCGATATCCGTTGCGAGTGCCGATGCGCGCCGCGCACCGCGGCGCTGCGCATGCCGCTCGGCATCAGGTGATGTTCCCGTTGCAAATGCTGCGACGCGCGGCTTCGCGTGGTCGACGATCGCATCGAGTTCCGCCGGCGCGAGCCGTGCGTTGCAAAGCAGCGCCCAGGCATCGAGTTGCGCCGCGGCGAAGAGCAGCACGATTTGCGCGACGCAGTTTTCTGCGACGATCATCACGCGGTCGCCGCCGCGTACGCCCAGCTCGCGCAGGCGCATCGCTGTTTCGTTCGTGGCCGCGGCCAGTTGCGTATAGGTGAGGCAACGCTCATCTTCGATCAGCGCGAGATGCTCAGGGTCGCGCGCGGCGCCGCGCGCCGGAATGTCGGCGATGCGCGCGGGCAGCGATGCGAGGAGCGTCGCGGCATCGATGGCCACGTTCGCGGGAGCTTGCGGCTCGGTGCTCGGTTCCGATGCGGATGGCGGGTACGGCGAATGACTCAAGGCATATCTCCATGGCGGCAAGGCGGTAAAGCGGCGAGACGGTGCGGCGGTAATACGGCGACATGCGGTGCTGGCATGCGGCAGTGGCATGTGGCGGCGGCATGCGGCGGTCACATGAGGCGCTGGCACGAGCCGGTGCGAACCGCCATGCAAGGCCGGCAACGCATCGAGGCGGCTCACACCAGCTACACGCATCCGCGATGCATCGCTCCGGACAACGTCTCTTCATCAATCCACCGACGAATCGCGGAAAATCGTGCCACAGGCGCAAAGCCCGCACAATCCTGGCCATTCGGCAGATGGCGCGCCACCGCTGACCGACATTACAATCCCCCGAATGAGCAAATCCAGACACGTGTCCGAGACGCCCGCGACGCAGTTCCTGCGCCGCCACGGCGTCGAATTCGGCGAGCATCCGTATGACTACATCGAGCATGGCGGTACCGAAGAATCGGCGCGTCAGCTTGGCGTCGATGAGCATCACGTCGTGAAGACGCTCGTCATGGAAGACGAGCATGCAAAGCCGCTCATCGTGCTAATGCACGGCGACCGCACCGTATCGACGAAAAACCTCGCGCGGCAGATCGGCGCGAAGCGCGTCGAGCCATGCAAGCCCGATGTCGCGAACCGGCATTCGGGGTACCTGATTGGCGGTACGTCGCCGTTCGGCACGCGCAAGACGATGCCGGTCTACGTGGAATCGTCCATTCTGGAATTGGAGCGGATATGGATCAATGGTGGACGGCGCGGATTTCTCGTCAGTATCGAGCCGTCCGTGCTGACCGGCTTGCTTCGCGCGCAGCCGGTGCAGTGCGCGAGCGTCGACTGAGCGCAGCAGGCAAGGCGTGGGTGTTCCGACACACGCAGACCGGCGCTGACAGCTTCGGTAGAATGTGCGCCGTCGCGAATGCGGGGCGTCGCAGCGGAAGTCCGCGCGATGCTCGGGCGTCGTTGCTGAGGAATTGCCTGGCAGCAGCGAGAAGCAACTGCGAGGCAACTGAGTAGCTGCCAGGAAGCGGCGCATAGTGGAAGCGCCTGCATCGCGCTTTTTGATTTCTATATGAGTTTCGACATGGAAAACCTGATTGTCGCCGTCGTGGCCTATCTGATCGGCTCGGTGTCGTTTGCCGTGATCGTGAGCGCGGCGATGGGGCTCGCCGATCCGCGTTCGTATGGGTCGGGAAATCCCGGCGCGACCAATGTGCTGCGCACGGGCAACAAGAAGGCCGCGGTGCTGACGCTGATCGGCGATGCGTTCAAGGGCTGGGTGGCTGTGTGGCTTGCCGGCTATCTGGGCCCGCGCTTCGGCCTCGACGAAACGGCGATCGCGATTGCCGCGATTGCCGTATTTCTGGGCCACCTCTACCCGGTATTCTTCCGCTTCAAGGGCGGCAAAGGCGTGGCGACCGCGGCCGGCGTGCTGCTCGCGATCAACCCGATACTCGGCGTCGCGACGCTTCTGACCTGGCTCATCGTCGCGTTCTTCACGCGATACTCGTCGCTCGCGGCCATTTGCGCGGCTGTCTTCGCGCCGCTATTCGACGGCTTTCTGTTCGGTGCGAACGTGATTGCGCTTGCGGTTGTCGCGATGAGCGCGCTGCTGGTCTGGCGTCACCGTGGGAACATCGCGAAGCTTGTGGCTGGGAAGGAAAGCCGCATCGGCGACAAGAAGAAGGAGGCGGCGGGCGGAGCAGCCGGCGGCACGGGGCCGCGCAAACCGTAAGCACTAAGCGGCGATTTTGAAGCCGCGGCTGTGAAGCCGGGCTGTGAAGCCGGGCTATGACGCCGGGCTGTGAAGCCGGGCTGTGAAGCCGGGGCGCTGAGTCGTGACCGCGTAGCCGCGATATCAAAGCCGCGAGAGCCCCACCTGGCTTCGCGCGCTCAATCCCGGAAGTTGTTGAAGTCGAGCGGCGTATCCGTCACGTCCTTGCGCAGCATGGCAATCACGCTTTGCAGATCGTCGCGCTTGGTGCCGGTCACGCGCACCGCGTCGCCCTGAATGCTCGCCTGGACCTTGATCTTGCTGTCTTTCACGAGCCTCACGATTTTCTTCGCAAGGTCGCCCGATACGCCTTTCTTGATCGTGACGACCTGCTTGACCTTGTCCCCGCCGATCTTCTCGATCTTGCCGTAATCGAGGAAACGCACGTCGACATTGCGCTTGGCCATTTTGCCGAGCAGCACGTCCTTGACCTGGCCGAGCTTGAACTCGTCGTCGGCATACGCGGTCAGCTCGCGTTCCTTCTGCTCGACGCGGGCATCGGATCCCTTGAAGTCGAAGCGCGTCGAAATTTCCTTGTTCGACTGCTCGATCGCATTCTTCACCTCAACCATGTTGGCTTCGCAGACGACGTCGAACGATGGCATCTTTTTCTCCCATAGTGCCGCGGTGCCCCCATGCCGCCCACCGGGCGCGCGCGATGCACTCGCTATAATCACGAATCGATGTCATTTTACCGACGCCTCTTCGTTTGCCCAAGTTTGCTCGATGTTTATACGTTGCTGGTACGGCTTTTCGTATCGCTTCTCCTGCTGGCCAGCCCCGGCGCGGGGTTCACGACGAGGCGGTCCTGACCTGCTACGACGCGCCTGAGACTTACCTGAACCCCGCCCGCCGATACCGAAATAAGTTCGACGCCTTGCCGATCCCCGACCCGATGTCTGAAACCGCCTCCGTCCCGCTTATCGCCGACTATCCGCTGCGCGCGCACAACACCTTCGGCTTCGACGTGCGTGCGCAACTGGCATGCCGGATCGAACGCGAAGACCAGTTGCTCGCCGCGGTGCGCGACCCGCGCGCGGCCGGACTGCCGCGGCTCGTGCTGGGCGGCGGCAGCAATATCGTGCTGACGCGCGATTTCGCCGGGCTTGTGCTGCTGATCGCGCTGCGCGGCCGGCGCGTCCTGCGTGAAGACGCCGACGCGTGGTTCGTCGAGGCGGCGGCCGGCGAGAACTGGCATGAGTTCGTCGCATGGACGCTCGCGCACGGTTTGCCCGGTCTTGAGAATCTCGCACTGATTCCGGGCACGGTCGGCGCGGCGCCGATCCAGAACATCGGCGCATACGGGCTCGAAATGTCCGAGCGCTTCGCCTCGTTGCGCGCCGTCGATCTCGCGTCCGGCGGGATTGTAGACATGGACGCAAGCGCGTGCCGGTTCGGCTATCGCGACAGCTTTTTCAAGCGGGAAGGGCGCGACCGCTTTGTGATCACGTCGGTCACGTTCAGGCTGCCGAAGGGTTGGACGCCGCGTGCCGGCTATGCGGATGTCGCGCGCGAACTGGCCGCACGCCGGAACGGCGGCGGCAACGCCAATACAAACGCCGACGCGGCCACGACTGCCGACGCGCCCAGCGCTCAGGCGATTTTCGATGCGGTCGTCAGCGTGCGCCGCGCGAAGCTGCCCGACCCGCTGGCACTCGGCAATGCCGGCAGCTTCTTCAAGAATCCCGTGGTGGACGCGGCGCAGTTCAATGCGCTGCTGGAGCGGGAGCCGGGCGTGATCTCGTATCCGCAGTCCGATGGGCGCATGAAGCTGGCCGCTGGCTGGCTGATCGACCGTTGCGGGTGGAAGGGGCGCGCGCTGGGCGCGGCGGCGGTTCACGACCGGCAGGCGCTGGTGCTCGTCAACCGCGGCGGCGCGACCGGTGCCGACGTGCTTGCGCTTGCGACGGCGATTCAGCGTGACGTCGCGGCACGCTTTGGTGTCGAGCTCGAGCCGGAGCCGATCTTTCTTTGAGGGTGGCGGGTGCGGAATGCGCTCAAACGCGCTGCGTCGCGCTCAGACGAGCTTGCGTGAGACCCAAAGCAAAAGCGCCGATGCACATTCGTGCATCGGCGCTTTTTCGATTTCAGCCCCGGTTTAACGCAAGGCCAAACCCCGGGCCAAACCCAAGGCCAAACCCAAGGCCAAACCTAAACCCAAGAATCAGGCCCCACGCTTACGACGCGCATTTTCCGCAATCCGCATCCGCAGCGCATTGAGCTTGATAAAGCCGCCGGCGTCCGCCTGGTTGTACGCGCCGCCATCATCGTCGAAGGTGGCGATGGTCTTGTCGAACAGCGTCTCCTTCGAGTCGCGCGCGACAACCGACACGCTGCCCTTGTACAGCTTCACGCGCACCCAGCCGTTGACCTTTTCCTGCGTATGATCGATCAGCACCTGAATCGCGCGGCGCTCCGGGCTCCACCAGTAGCCGTTGTAAATCAGCGAGGCGTAGCGCGCCATCAGGTCATCCTTCAGATGCGCGACTTCACGGTCGAGCGTGATCGATTCGATGCCGCGGTGTGCCTTCAGCATGATCGTGCCGCCCGGCGTTTCATAGCAACCGCGCGACTTCATGCCCACATAGCGGTTTTCGACGAGATCAAGGCGACCGATGCCGTGCTTGCCGCCGAGGCGGTTCAGTTCGGTCAGCATGTCAGCCGGCGCCAGGCGCTTGCCGTTCAGCGCTACCGGGTCGCCATGCTCGTACTCGATATCGAGAAATTCGGGCTGATCCGGCGCCGCTTCCGGCGACACCGTCCAGCGCCACATGTCGGCTTCGGCCTCGGCCTTCGGGTCTTCGAGGTGACGGCCCTCGAACGAGATGTGCAGCAGGTTCGCGTCCATCGAATACGGCGCGCCGCCTTGCTTGTGCTTCATATCGATCGGAATGCCGGCTTTCTCCGCGTAGGCGAGCAGCTTCTCGCGCGAGAGCAGATCCCATTCGCGCCACGGCGCGATCACCTTGATGCCCGGTTCGAGCGCGTAGTAGCCGAGTTCGAAGCGGACCTGGTCGTTGCCCTTGCCGGTCGCGCCGTGCGACACCGCTTCGGCGCCCGTTGCACGTGCGATTTCGATCTGGCGCTTCGCGATCAGCGGACGCGCGATCGACGTGCCGAGCAGATACTCGCCTTCGTAAATCGTATTGGCGCGGAACATCGGGAACACGAAGTCGCGCACGAACTCTTCGCGCAGGTCGTCGATAAAGATGTTGTCCTGCTTGATGCCGAGTTGCAGCGCTTTCTTGCGCGCCGGTTCCAGCTCTTCGCCCTGACCGATGTCGGCCGTAAACGTGACGACTTCTGCGTCGTAGTTGTCCTGCAACCACTTCAGGATGACGGAGGTGTCGAGGCCGCCCGAATAGGCGAGCACGACTTTCTTGATATCGCTCATGATGGACTCGTAGCTGGAAGACTAGTGCGCGCCGGCGGCCCCGGTGCGCGGAAAAACGCTATTTTGACACTAAACCGGCCGATGTCCCGCGTTTTGGACGGGCGGCGGCGAGCAAGGGGAACATTAGAGGAACATAAGCGGCACATCGGAGGCACGCTGCGGTAACGCCAGCGTGCGCTCGCAGATTAGCGCTCAAGCATTAGTGATTGAGCTTCCCAAGCAGCAGAAACTCCATCAGTGCTTTCTGCACGTGCAGACGATTTTCCGCTTCGTCCCACACGACGCTTTGCGGCCCGTCGATCACTTCCGCGCTGACTTCTTCGCCGCGATGCGCGGGCAGGCAGTGCATGAAAAGCGCGTCCTTATTGGCGCGCTCCATCATCTCGGCATCGACGCACCAGTCTGCGAACGCTTTCTTGCGCGCTTCGTTTTCCGCTTCGAAGCCCATGCTGGTCCAGACGTCAGTGGTGACGAGGTCGGCGCCGGCGCATGCTTCATGCGGGTCGTCGAATTCCTGGTAGAACGGCGCACTTTCGGACGCGACGACTGCGCGGTCGAGCTTGTAGCCCGGCGGCGTGGACAGACGCAGCTTGAAGCCGAGAATCTGCGCGGCTTCGATCCACGTGTACAGCATGTTGTTCGCGTCGCCGACCCACGCGACCGTCTTGTCGCGGATCGGCCCGCGATGCTCGTAATACGTGAAGATATCGGCCAGCACCTGGCACGGGTGATATTCGTTGGTGAGACCGTTGATGACCGGCACGCGCGAATTTTCGGCGAAGCGCTGGATGATGTCCTGGCCGAACGTGCGGATCATGATGATGTCGACCATCCGCGAGATCACCTGCGCGGCGTCTTCGATCGGCTCGCCGCGGCCAAGCTGCGTATCGCGCGTGCTCATGAACACCGCATGGCCGCCGAGCTGGAAGATGCCCGCTTCGAACGACAGTCGCGTGCGCGTCGAGTTTTTCTCGAAGATCATCGCGAGCGTGCGGTCGTGCAACGGGTGATAGGTTTCGTAGTTCTTGAACTTGCGTTTCAGAATGCGTGCGCGTTCGAGCACATATTCATAATCGGCTAGCGAGAAGTCCTTGAACTGCAGATAGTGGCGGATAGTTTTGGCGGTCATGAAACAAATACGGCGGGTTCACCCGGCTTGAAAAGCCGGACGGCGCCGCCGTCGTTTGTGATAAGTCAATGCAGCATAAAGGATTTTCCCAGGTTTGACGAGTCAGCCGGATGGACGATCGGCCATATGGCCAATCACCTCGACAGTGAGAAAAATTGTTGCTGTATCGTTCGCGAAAGTCTTGTGTGCAGTGCGGAAAGAGGCTCGCTGCGATATAATCCGTAGGTTTTTCAAAGCCCAGCAGGCAGGCTCCATGCTTGCGGAACACGGCTTGCGAACAGGGCGCAGCGTAAGTGCCCCTTGGCGCGGACTTCCACGCGCCATGAAGTTGCGATGAACGTTTCGGGCGTATCGTACGTAACAGAGTTACGTAGCTGAGTTACGTAATTGGGTTGCGTCACGGAGGTACGTAACGGAGTTACGCAACCGGGGTACGCATAACGTGCGCGTACAGATCCTCGCGTGGTCGTGTTTCAGGTAGCTTTTCCGTTGGCGCTCCGCTGGGCAGTCACACAGGGTTTCCTACATGGCCGACACACCCCCAACCGAGTTCTTCATTCAAGGCATCACCAGCACGGGAAAGAAGTTTCGGCCGAGCGACTGGTCGGAGCGTCTTGCGGGCGTGATGTCGGGTTTCGGTCCGGGGGCGAGGGGGCCGAATGCGCGCCTGCAATATTCGCTGTACGTCCGCCCTACGATCCTTGGCGACCTCAAATGCGTGATTCTCGATTCGCGCTTGCGCGATATCGAGCCGATGGCGTTTGACTTTGTGATGAACTTCGCCAAAGACAACGACCTCGTCGTCACTGAAGCGTGTGAATTGCCACCGCACCACGGGACGCAACAAGGCAGGACGTTCTAACAATCAAGCCCGACCCAATCCGAACCCGCATGGCGGGTTTTTTTATGCCCGAGCCGTATCGGCCAATTCTCTTGCGGCCGACGATGGTCAACAAAAAGCGGCCAACAAAAAAGCCCGCCGAGGCGGGCTTCAATGTAGCAGCGGAAACAGGAAACAACCCGCATAGCGCGGGTTGGCAGGACTTGCGAATTTACTGTGCTGCGGGGGCTTGCAGGCCCTTGACGGCTGCAGCCAGGCGGCTCTTATGACGAGCGGCCTTGTTCTTGTGAACGATTTTCTTGTCGGCAATGATGTCGATGGTTTTCGACGATGCCTTGAACACTTCAGCAGCCTTCGCTGAGTCGCCGGCTTCGATTGCCTTGCGCACGGCCTTGATTGCCGTACGGAACTTCGAGCGCAGCGCCGAGTTATGCGAGTTGGCCTTGGCGGCCTGACGGGCGCGCTTGCGTGCTTGTTTGGTGTTAGCCATGACGTGGTTCCTTATCCTGTTCCTGTTTCCAGTGCCGACCCCTTCGACCGGCCGACGGCCGATCCGGATACCCGGCGCTGCTTCTGGATTCAACCCGCGGAAGCGATTGCCCGCGAGCGTTGATCTGATTCAGATTACGACAACAATGCGAAGACTGGCCTATGCCGACGCTGTGCCGCGCCGTGGGACCTTGTGGCGGGCAGGCAAAGAAGGCAAGCAAGCTTCGAAACGGACGATTATAGCAACAGAACCGCCCAACTGACAAGCCGCGCAATTTCCAGCCGAAATCACGCTTGCGCCGCGAACGTCCTGCGCGCGGATGGGTCCGAATCGCGTTCTGACACCCTCTTTCGTCCCGGACGGACCCGTATAATAAGCGCCCCATGAATCTATTCCGAGCCCTGTTGACGGTCAGCGGCTTCACGCTGCTGTCCCGCGTGACCGGACTGGCCCGCGAGACGCTGATCGCCCGTGCGTTCGGCGCCAGCCAATTCACCGACGCGTTCTACGTCGCCTTCCGCATTCCGAACCTGCTGCGCCGTATTTCGGCCGAAGGTGCGTTCTCGCAGGCATTCGTGCCGATTCTCGCCGAATTCAAGAACCAGCAGGGCCACGACGCAACGAAAGCGCTCGTCGATGCAACGTCGACTGTGCTTGCGTGGGTGCTCCTCGTCATATCGCTGCTGGGCGTGGTCGCCGCGTCGTGGGTCGTGCTCGTCGTCGCGTCGGGCCTGCGCACCGACGGCGACGCCTTCCCGCTTGCGGTCACGATGACGCGGATCATGTTCCCGTACATCGTTTTTATTTCGCTGACGTCGCTCGCATCGAGCGTGCTCAACACGTACAAGCACTTCTCGATGCCCGCGTTCGCGCCGGTGCTGCTCAACGTTGCGTTCATCTTCGCCGCCGTGTTCGTCGCGCCGCATTTGCGCACGCCCGTCTATGCGCTCGCGTGGGCCGTGATTGCCGGCGGCATCCTGCAATTCATCGTGCAGCTGCCGGTATTGAAGAAGATCGACATGCTGCCGCGCATCGGGCTCAATCCGATTCGCGCGCTCGCGCATCGTGGGGTGAAACGCGTGCTCGCGAAGATGGTGCCATCGATGTTCGCGGTTTCTGTTGCGCAGATCAGCCTCATCATCAACACGAATATCGCGTCGCATATCGGGCCGGGCGCGGTGTCGTGGATCAATTACGCGGACCGGCTTATGGAATTCCCGACCGCGCTGCTCGGCGTCGCGCTCGGCACGATCCTGCTGCCGAGTCTGTCGAAAGCACACGTCGACGCCGATACGCATGAGTATTCGTCGCTGCTCGATTGGGGCTTGCGCGTCACGTTCCTGCTCGCCGCGCCGAGCGCGATCGCGCTGTTCTTTTTTGCCGAGCCGCTCACAGCGACGCTCTTTCACTACGGCAAGTTCGACGGCAATGCGGTCGTGATGGTGGGGCGCGCGCTCGCCGCTTACGGTGTCGGTCTCGTTGGCCTGATCTTGATCAAGATCCTCGCGCCGGGCTTCTATGCGAAGCAGGACATCAAGACGCCGGTGAAAATCGGCATCGGCGTCCTGATTTTCACGCAGGCGTGCAACTATGTCTTCGTGCCGATTTTCTCGCACGCGGGGCTCACGCTGTCGGTCGGGCTCGGCGCTTGCATGAACGCGTTGTTTCTCTTTATCGGCTTGCGGCGGCGCGGCATCTATATGCCGTCAGCAGGGTGGACGCGCTTTTTCGTGCAACTGTTCGGTGCGTGTCTCGTGCTGGCAGGCGTGATGCGGTGGCTTTCCGCGAGCTTCGACTGGATCGGCATGCACGATGCGCCGTTCACGCGAATCGTGCTGCTCGGCGCATGCCTCGTTCTGTTTGCCGCGCTATATTTCGGTATGCTGTGGCTGATGGGCTTCAAATACGCGTATTTCAGAAGGCGAGTGAAGTGATCACGATGACGCGGGTTCTCGACTATTTCAGCACGCTTGTCGCCGAGGACGAAAGCCTTCCGCTGACGGAAGCGGCGCTTTCGCTCGCGCAGGACGCCTACCCCGATCTCGATCTGCAAGGCACGCTTGCGGAGATCGACGAACTGGTCCTGCGTCTGCAGCGGCGCATGCCCGACGATGCGGACGTCAAGCAGAAAGTCGGCATCCTGAACCGGTTCTTCTTTCGCGAACTCGGGTTTGCGGCCAACGTCAACGACTATTACGATCCCGACAACAGCCACCTCAACGTCGTGCTCAAGCGGCGGCGCGGTATCCCGATCTCGCTCGCCGTGCTGTACCTCGAGATCGCAAGCCAGGTCGATATTCCGGTGCGCGGTGTATCGTTTCCCGGGCACTTCCTGTTGCGTGTAACGACACCCGAAGGCGATGTGATGCTCGATCCGACGAGCGGGCATTCGCTGTCCGAATCCGAAATGGTCGAGATGCTCGAGCCGTATGTCGCGAAGGCCGGCGACTCGGTCGGCCGCGCGCTGCGCATGCTGCTGCAGCCCGCGACGCGGCGCGAGATTATCGCGCGCATGCTGCGTAACCTGAAGTCGACGTATCTGCAGACCGAGCGTTGGCAGCGTCTGCTCGCGGTGCAGCAGCGGCTCGTGATTCTGCTGCCGGAAAGCATCGAGGAAGTGCGCGACCGTGGCTTTGCTTACGCGCGGCTCGACTATCTGCGGCCCGCGCTCGAAGACCTCGAGCGTTATCTCGGCGACCGGCCCGATGCGGACGACGCAACCGTCGTGGAATCGCAGCTCGAGGAAATTCGCCAGCGCACGCAGCACAACGATCGGGACTGACGGCCGCGATGGATGGTGCCAACTGAAAGGCGTGTGCGGCATACGGCGCGCGGCGCGTTCTGTCACACGAAAACGCGAAGAATACGAAGGCTTCGAAGCAACGAAAGCACCAAAGTGCGCAAAGAACAAAAGCCTGCTAGCGAAACATTTTCGCCGGCAGGCTTTTCTTTATGCGTCGCGACAGCGCATCGCGATCGCCATATCCAATACGACAGCGACTCCGTACGTTTACTTCGGCTGCATGCGAATCGCGCCATCGAGACGAATCACTTCGCCATTCAGCATCGGGTTATCGAAAATCTGCTTCGCGAGCAGCGCGTATTCGATCGGTTTGCCCAGACGCGGCGGGAACGGCACCATCGCGCCGAGCGAGTCCTGCACTTCCTGCGGCATGCCGAGCAGCATCGGCGTTTCGAAGATGCCGGGCGCAATTGTCATCACGCGGATGCCGTTGCGCGATAAGTCGCGCGCGACCGGCAAGGTCATGCCGGCGACACCCGCCTTCGATGCCGCATACGCGGCCTGGCCGATTTGACCGTCGAAAGCCGCAACGGACGCCGTATTGACGATCACGCCGCGTTCGCCGCCCGCATTCGGTTCGAGCTTCGCCATCGCGGCCGCGGCGAGGCGAATCATGTTGAACGTGCCGATCAGGTTGATTGCGATGGTCTTCGAAAACGCGTCGAGCGAATGCGGGCCGTCCCTGCCGACGGTCTTCATGGCCGGTGCAACGCCCGCGCAATTGATCAGCCCGCGCAGCGCGCCCAGCTTCGCCGCGGCGTCGACCGCTTGCACCGCATCGTCTTCGCGCGTGACGTCGCATTTGACGAACACGCCGCCGAGTTCCTTCGCGAGTTGCGTGCCGGCTGCCTCGTTCAGATCGGCGAGCACGACCTTGCCGCCGTTTTCGGCGAAGAGGCGCGCGGTGGCCGCACCGAGACCGGATGCGCCGCCGGTGATCAGAAATGCGTTGTCGCGGATATCCATACAATCTCCTTCTACCGGTTTGCCGCGGCCGATGCCGCGACTGCGTGTCAAGCAACGATTGTATCGGGTGCGGTTCGCGCGTAAAAGGCAGGCACGGCATCTCACCGGCCCAGCGACTCACGTCAGTAATCACCGTGACGATGATTCGGATGTCTGATCAAACGGCTGCCGCAGTCTCCGAACCATCGCACAAACAAAAACCGCCCACTAAGGGGCGGCTTTCTAAAAACGCTGTGCGGAAAGGGTGGTGCGCAAGCGCTACGCTTTTACTTCAATGCATCGAATACGCGCGTGCGAATTTCATCGACCGTGCCGAGCCCCGAGATACGCCGATACGCCGGCGCCTTCAGCGTCGTGGATGGATCGCCTTTCTGCGCCCAGGCCTGGTAGTAGTCGATCAGCGGTTTCGTCTGCGCGACATAGACATCCAGACGTTTGCGCACGGTTTCTTCCTTGTCGTCGTCGCGCTGGATCAGCGGCTCGCCGGTCACGTCGTCGACGTTCGCGACCTTCGGCGGATTGAACTTGACGTGATACGTGCGGCCCGACGGCGCATGCACGCGGCGGCCGCTCATCCGCACGATGATCTCGTCGAACGGCACGTCGATCTCGACCACGTAGTCGATCGCGACGCCCGCCTGCTTCATCGCTTCGGCCTGCGGCAGCGTGCGCGGAAAGCCGTCGAACAGATAGCCGTTCTTGCAGTCCGGCTCGAGCAGGCGTTCCTTCACGAGGTTGATGATCAGTTCATCGGTGACGAGTTCGCCGGCATCCATATAGCGCTTCGCTTCGATGCCAAGCGGGGTACCGGCCTTCACCGCAGCGCGCAGCATGTCGCCCGTCGAAATCTGCGGAATGCCGAACTTGTCCTTGATGAAGTTTGCCTGGGTGCCCTTGCCCGCTCCGGGCGCGCCCAACAGGATCAAACGCATGCGATATCTCCAGATCTCTATGTAAATTCTGTTCGGCGCGCAGCGCACCCGCGCTTATCACGCTGCTTCGATCGCTGCCTGGTCCGCAGCTTCGCCCTTAAGCCATCTCGCCGGATCGACGCAGACCACGCGCCGCGCTGCTCGTCACGCGCGATACGCGACGGCGCTGCAGCATACGATGGTGGACTGCACAACGAGCGGACAAGCGGGACATATTTGGCAACTGCGGTGGCAACTGCAGTGGCAATCGCGATGGCAACGGCAGTGGCAACCGCTACATCATCCGCGATGGCGACTGCCATTGCGAACCGCAATAGCGAACGGCCTTGCCGGTGGTTCGCTAACCGTCCCGATTATGCCATGGGTTTTTACACTGACGACCCGAAAAGCGCCTGCACGCGCGCCAGGTCGGCCGGTGTATCGACGCCCGGCAGCGGCGTATCGGGCGTAACGAGCACCGCGATCCGTTCGCCATGCCACATCGCGCGCAGCTGCTCGAGCGCCTCGGTCTGCTCGATCGGCGAAAGGGTCAGCGACGGAAACGTACGCAGAAATTTCGCGCGGTACGCATAGAGGCCGATATGCCGGTAGACCGTCGCGGACGCAGGCGGCGCGGGCATCGCGGCGAGATTGGGCAACTGCGCGGGCGATTGCGGTTGCCACGCATCGCGTGCCCAGGGAATCGGCGCGCGCGAGAAGTAAAGCGCAACGCCGCGTGCGTCGAGCACGACCTTCACGACGTTCGGATTGAACACTTCCGTGGGATCGCTGATCGGATGCGCGGCGGTTGCGATCGCACAGCCTTCGTTTACTGCGAGGTGCGACGCAACGCCGCGCACGAGCGCCGGATCGATCAGCGGTTCGTCGCCTTGCACGTTGACGACGATCGTTTCGTCGCTCCATCCATGCTGCACTGCGACTTCGGCGAGCCGGTCGGTACCGGACGGATGATCGGCGCGCGTCAGCATCGCGTCGAAGCCGTGTTCGCGAGCGGCCTCGAGCACCTGCGGTGAATCGGTTGCGATCAGCACCTGCTGCGCGCCCGACTCGCGCGCGCGTTCAGCCACGCGCACGACCATCGGCTTGCCGCCGAGGTCGGCGAGCGGCTTGTTCGGTAAGCGGGTGGAAGCGAGACGGGCCGGAACGACGGCGATGAAGGGCGGGGCGGCGACAGACGAACCGCTCATGGAACTGCCTGGCCGGCTGCTCACGCAACCGACCCCGGGTTGAGATCGACGGGTGTGCCTTCGACGGTCTGCCGCGCCTCTTCGACGAGCATGACGGGGATGCCATCACGAATGGGGTAGGCGAGCTTGTCGGCGTTGCAGATGAGTTCTTGCGCCGAACGATCGTAGCTGAGCGGGCCCTTGCAGATCGGGCAGACGAGGATTTCAAGCAGACGGGCGTCCACGGAGTTTCTCCACAACGGATTCGATAAGGCGATGATCGAGCGCGGCTTCGACCGGAACGACCCAGATTCGCGCGTCACGCCAAGCCCCTAATTTTACCGCATCCTTTTCGGTAACCAGGATCGCATCGGCCTCGACATCGGCAAATGGATTGGCGGCGAACGCGTAGTGGTCGGGTAATGCGCGCGTATCGGGCGCAATGCCGGCCGCGCGCAGCGTGGCGAAGAAGCGCTCGGGGGCGCCGATGCCTGCCGCGGCCAGCACCCTGACACCGGTGAATTGCGCAAGCGGCCGGCGCAGATGCGGATTGTCGAGATGCCACGCATCGCCGGGCGTCAATTGCAGCGCGTACGTATTGGGCCAGGGCGGCAGCGTGCGTTCGTAGGGGCTGTTGACGAGCGTCGCATCGCGGCGCCGCGACAGCGATTCGCGCAGCGGACCGGCCGGCAGCAGAAAACCGTTGCCACCCAAGCGATGATCGAACACGACGAGTTCGACGTCGCGCGCGAGACGATAGTGCTGCAGTCCGTCATCGCTGACGATCACGTCGACGTCGCGATGCGCGGCGATCAATGCCCGCGCGGCCGCGACGCGGTCGGGGCAGACCCACACCGGCACGCCGGTGCGGCGCGCGATCAGAAGCGGCTCGTCGCCGGCTTGCGAGACTGCCGACGCGGAGGTCACGGCGGTCGGCGTGCGCACGCGCGCGCCGTAGCCGCGCGATACGACGCCGGGCGTGAAGCCTGCCGCGCGCAGCGCTTCGACGAGCGCGATGACAGTCGGCGTTTTGCCGGTGCCGCCGACGGTGACGTTGCCGACTACGACGACCGGCACGCCGACGTTGACCCGCTCGAGCCAGCCCGCCGCGAACGCGCCGCGGCGCGCGGCCGCGATGGCGCCGAACACGCAGGCCAGCGGCGACAGCACCCAGGCGAACGGACCGCGCCGCTGCCACTCGCGCGCGATGGTGGACTCGATGCGAGTTCGCAGTTCGTTCATTCGTATTGAGTTACCGCCGGACGGCGCGAGCGCACGCCGCACGTGAGCGCGCATGTGAGCGGCAGGCAAGGCGCGCGTGACACGGTGAACGGGGTCGGCATCGACAGGTTTCTCCAGGCAATTCTGATTGCAGCGAACCGCGGACGCGGACCACAACGGCACCGCGTGCGTACGTACCGGCAGCGGGACCCGGCACTCTATCGCGCGAAGCCGCGTCGCGGCAAGTCGGCAGCAATAGCATCGACCACGCCAGCGGCCGTTTTGCGACCGCCGGCGCTACCCGGCGCACCTGTGGATAACTTTGTGGAGAACCTGCCCCGCATTCAACTGCAAGCACCGCCGTCCAAGCCTCGCGCCGGGCTAGGTATACATTTAAGAGATAAAAAGTCCATAAAAATCAGCAACCTATCTCGAATTCATTGGGCTTTCCGGGGCGTTTTCGACCCCTCTTGTTTAGTATCCCGACATGTGGACACTTTTAACAACGTGACTAACCCGATCTCTTGAAGGGTGGACGCGGCCGGCCACTCGGTCTATCGTCTGTTCGGCCTAAGGAAACTGCCCCGATTACCGCGTTTCGTCTACCCGATCCAATCCGAACATCGCATGAATTCAGATAGTCCCTTCGCTTCATCCATCCCGAGCGGCGCCGATGCCGTCGTGCCGGTGTCCGTATTGAACCGCGCAATCGGCACGATGCTCGAGCGCTCGTTTCCGCTCGTGTGGGTATCGGGCGAAGTGTCGAACTTCACGCGCGCCGCCAGCGGCCACTGGTACTTCTCGATCAAGGATGCCCAAGCGCAGATGCGCTGCGTGATGTTCCGCGGCCGCGCGCAGTACGCGGAGTTCACGCCGCGCGAAGGCGATCGCATCGAGGTGCGCGCGCTCGTCACGATGTACGAGCCGCGCGGCGAATTGCAGCTCAACGTCGAAGCGGTGCGCCGCACCGGTCAGGGGCGCCTGTACGAAGCGTTTTTGAAGCTGAAGGCACAGCTCGAAGCCGAGGGCCTCTTTGCCGCCGAGCGCAAGCGGCCGCTGCCCGCGCATCCGCGCTCGATCGGCATCGTCACGTCGCTGCAGGCGGCCGCGCTGCGCGATGTGCTGACCACGCTTTCGCGTCGCGCGCCGCATATTCCGGTGATCGTTTATCCGGCGCCGGTGCAAGGTGTGGGCGTGGGCGCGAGGCTCGCGGCGATGGTCGAAACGGCGAACGCGCGGCGCGAAGTCGACGTGTTGATCGTGTGCCGCGGCGGCGGATCGATCGAAGACCTTTGGGCGTTCAACGAGGAAGTGCTCGCGCGCGCGATCGCGGCGAGCGAGGTGCCAGTCGTGAGCGGCGTCGGTCACGAAACGGACTTCACGATTGCCGACTTCGCCGCCGATGTCCGTGCGCCGACGCCGACCGGCGCGGCTGAACTCGTGAGCCCGCAGCGCGTGCTGTTGCTACGCGATCTCGACCATCGGCACGCCGCACTCGCGCGCGGCTTCGGCCGCATGATGGAGCGTCGTGCGCAACAGCTCGACTGGCTTGCGCGACGTCTCGTGTCGCCGGCTGAGAGGCTCGCGCGGCAACGTACGCATTTGCATCAGTTGAGCGTGCGGCTCGCGTCGGCAGGCGCGCGACCGGTTCGCGACGCGCGTGCGCGCTTTGCCTTGCTGCGCATGCGCTGGCAGCGCTGGTGTCCGGACGTGACCGTGCACCGCAGCGCATTGGCCCGACTCGACGAACGCTTGCGCAATGCGTTCGTGCGGCGGCATGAACGCGATGCCGCGCATATCGCGGCGCTCGCCGCGCGGCTCGAAGTGCTGAGTCCGCAACGCACGTTCGAGCGCGGATATGCCGCGCTACTCGATGCGCAAAACGGCCGCGCGGTGCGTGCGCCGACGGCCCTGAAACCGGGACGCCGCCTGACCGTGCATCTCGCGGAAGGCTCGGCGGACATTGCGCTATCCGATGTGCAGCCGCGTCTGACGGAAGGGTTCTAGGCGCGCGTCAAGGCGGGGCTTTAAGGCGCGCTGGAAGCGCATCGGTCCAAAGTAGATTTGACCTTGTCGCCATGCTCAAGCAAGAAGCAATTGCACTCATTACGCCGATTCATATATCGCGCGAATACGCGAACGAAATGTCACGGAAGCGTTGGAGACAGGCGCGGATATAACGCCCATGAAGTCCCGGATAGAACGCCGATAGGACTGCAATAGCGGCCCGGGTACGCCGCTTGATACTGACTCGATGCAACGCCGGATTGCAGATGCCCTGCGATCGGCCTGCGGCATCGCGCGACGTTCAGACCTGCGGTTGCGTTCGCGCGCGCCGCGTGAATTCCGTAAGCCGGACCCGCAATTGATATCCCCCTGGTCAAAAGACCGTTGGTTTGCGGGGTTATCCCAACTCGCCTACAATCCATTGCTCTACAAGCGTTGTCCGCAGACTTCCCCATAAACAGATAGAAGGAAAGCACCATGGAACATCAGCTCCCGCCTCTGCCGTTCGCGAAAAACGCACTCGCGCCGCACATGTCCGAAGAGACGCTCGAGTTTCATTACGGCAAGCATCACCAGACCTATGTGACTAACCTGAATAATCTGATCAAGGGCACCGAGTACGAAAATCTGACGCTTGAAGAAATCGTCAAGAAATCGTCGGGCGGCGTGTTCAACAATTCGGCTCAAGTGTGGAATCACACGTTCTTCTGGAATAGCCTGAAGCCGCAAGGCGGCGGCCAACCGACCGGCGCGCTCGCAGAAGCGATCAACAAGAAGTGGGGTTCCTTCGACAAGTTCAAGGAAGAGTTCACGAAGACGGCAGTCGGCACGTTCGGCTCGGGCTGGGCCTGGCTTGTGAAGAAGCCGGACGGCTCGCTCGACCTCGTCTCGACGAGCAATGCGGCCACGCCGCTCACCACCGACGCGAAGCCGCTGCTCACGATCGACGTATGGGAACACGCGTACTACATCGACTATCGCAATGCACGTCCGAAGTTCGTCGAAGCATACTGGAACATCGTGAACTGGGACTTCGCAGCGAAGAACTTCGCCTGAAGCAGTTCGTGATACGGCAGGAACAGTAGCAGTCGCATCCGGTCCCGCCCGTTTGTTCGCATCACCTCGTGTGGCGAATGATCTTTAGTGGCGTAGCGAAGCGACGTAGTGAAAATGAAAGCCCTCCCTTGCGAGGGCTTTTGTTTTTGTATTCGTATGTTGTCCGTACCCATCCACGCCAATAGATCCGGCCACCGGCAATAGCGGGTTACGACCATTGCGACCGCTATGCCGCTGTCATCGTGATGTCGTCGTTCTGTGTGTTGCGGTTTCGCGTTTCACGAAGCATCGTTTCCTGTTTGAATGCATTGTTATACATGTAGACGCGTCGCCCGTTTGCGTGCGTTACCGCACTCGGCGTGCGTGCTTGATGATGGAAAAATATGCCAGTACACTCATTCGCGACGCGATGACCGCAGCGAGGCGAGGCAATGCAAAGAGGCCTTCGCGACGACGGTTTATCGGCGTCCGGTGTCTTGAGGCGTGATGCCCATCGCGCTGCCGCCGTCCGAGGTCAGGCGGCACAGCCGCGCGGTCCGGGCTCGCAAGGTTCGCGCCGCGCGCGCAAGGAATGCGCGCAATCACTGAGGTCTCTTAAGGGTTGTCGGCATCTGCGACGCGAACGGTCTCGCGTGTCGGCATGCCGGGTCATGGTGCCGTCGTGGCGTCCGCAACATTCGATCTATTAACGCCGGTGCGCTCTACTAACTATCGTGGCCTGAGTCAATGACACCCGAACTCGATTCACTCAATCTGCTCGACACGGCGCCCGCACTGATCTGGAACGGCTCACCTGATGGCGGCGCGGCGTCGCTCAATGCAGCGTGGACGCGTTATACGGGCAGGCCTCTGACCGAGTTGCTCGGCTTCGGCTGGCAGCGGCTGTTGCATCCCGACGACCTCTACTGCGTGCAGGAAGGCTGTGCGCGCGCGCATGGCGGCAACGCCGACCGGCGCATGCACGTGCGCATTCTCGACGCGAGCGGCTGTTATCAGCGGTTTCTCGTCAGCATCAGCGCGAATGACGCGAACGGCGCGGACCACGGGGTGGACCATGATGCGCCCGGCGGTTTCGCGGCCGCGGCGATCCGCTTCGCTGAATGCCGCGCGGACGAGCCAGCGCATGGCACAGGCGAACGCGATCTGCGCTTTCCGTGGGGCCATGTGCCCGTGATGGTCTGGAGTACCCAGGCAGACGGCTACCTCGATTTCGTCAACGACCGTTGGGTGCGCTTCACCGGCATGACGCTCGACCGCGCGCAAGGTTGGGGCTGGCAGGAAGCCGTGCATCCGGACGATCGCGAGCGTTCGATGCAGGTGTGGCGGCAGCTGCTCGTTAGCGGTGTCGAAGGTTCGTGCGAATTCCGGCTCGGCAACGACGGGCGCGGCTATCGCTGGTGCATGTCGATCGTGAAGCCGCGGCGCGACGCATCGGGGCGCATCGTACGCTGGTACGGCGCGATTCTCGATATCGAAGACCGCAAGCGCGCCGAAGACGCATTGCGGTTGAGCGAAGCGTATCTGACCGACGCGCAGCGCCTGAGCCATACCGGCAGCTTCGCGCTGAATCCGCATACCGGGGCGCTTTTCTGGTCCCACGAAATGTATCGACTCTACGAATACGAGCGCGGCACGAAGATCGATCTGGATGCCGTATTCGCGCGCACGCATCCCGACGATATCGACGAAGCGACGCGTGCGTTCGAGCGGCTCGGCGCCGGCGATCATGAAGTCGACACCACGCATCGGCTGATGATGCCTGACGGTCGAGTCAAGGATATTCGCCTGCTTGCGCACCCTGTCGACTACAAGGGCGGCAAGACCGAGTATGCGGGCGCGGTCATCGACATCAGCGAAGCGAAGCAGGCCGAACGGCGTCTGCAGCAGGCGCACGACGACCTCGCACACGCGACGCGTATCGCGACACTCGGCGAACTCACCGCATCGATTGCGCACGAGGTGAGCCAGCCGCTCGCGGCCATCGCCGCGAACGGCGCGGCCAGTTTGCGTTGGCTCGCGCGCACCGAGCCGGACGTCGGCGAAGCGTGGCTCGCGGTCGAGCGGATGATCAAGGATGCGCAGCGCGCGACCGATGTGGTCCGGCAACTGCGCGCGCTCGCGCGCAAGGACGGCACCGTGCGCAGGCTCGACGACGTGAACCGCATCATTCAGGACACCGTGCTGCTCGCGCAGCCTCAGCTATCGAAGAGTCGCGTCGTGCTGAAGCTCGAGCTGTGTCCGCAACTGCCGCGCGTCGAAGTGCATGCGGTGCAGCTGCAGCAGGTGCTGATCAACCTGATGACGAACGGCAGCCAGTCGATGGACCGCGTCGACGGCGCGCGCGTGCTGACGGTGATCTCGTCGGCGAGCGTGGACGGCGGCGTGCGTGTGGTTGTGCGCGACGTCGGCACCGGCATCGCGGCGAACGATCAGGAAAAGCTTTTTTCGCCGTTCTTCACGACCAAGCAGGACGGCATGGGAATGGGGCTGTCGATTTGCAAGACGATCATCGAAAGCCACGGCGGCACGATCACGGCCAGCAATAACGCGGGACCCGGCGCGCAGGTCGTGGTCGAACTGCCGGGCGCCTTCCGGCCCGAACGGTACACGAGCGCGCGCACCCGGAAAGCGGATAACCCGAACCTCTCGAGTCTGATGGGTGGCGGCACGCCATAAAGGTTGTGCCACGCGGTATGGTGTGCTTACCGGTCGAGCGCGAGCTTTGCTCCGAGCGCGATCAGAATCGTGCCCATCGCGCCGTCAACAACCTTGCGGATGCGGCCGTAGCCGTTCTGCACGCGCTGCATCGAAAACACGATGGCCATCGCGTTGAACCAGCCAAGCGATACGAGGGTAACCACGGCGACCGTCGCCGCATGGACCCATGACGGCGCATGCGCGGGCAACACGGTGACAAACAATCCGCCGAAAAATGCCGCGCCTTTCGGATTGGTCAGGCCAACCAGGAGTCCGCGGCGATACGCGCCACGCATGCTGGATGCGGCCGCAGCGCTCGCTTCGAGCTTACCCGCCGGCTGACCCAGACCGGCGAGCATCCTGATGCCGAGATAGATCAGATAAAGCGCGCCGGCCACGCGGATCGCGCCGTAGAGCCACGCGAGTTGCGCGAGGATCAGGCCGAGCCCGAAGATCGCGAGCGTCGCCCATAACGCATGCGACGTCGCAATGCCGCACGCGGCAGAGAGTCCGGCGCGGCGCCTCGCCAACGCCTGCGACGTAACGGCCATCAGGTCGGGCCCAGGGCTCGCGCACGCGAGCAGCATGACGCCGGCCACCAGCGCGAGTTGAGGGAGATAGCTCATTGAAACGATGCCTTCTTGATGACGCTTGTGCGGTTGATGTCTTGCGGTTGAGCACGGGTGAAGACCTGGAAACCGCAACGGCGCGCGCGTCGAGTGTTGAAAACTGCATTGCAGAAGCATCGCGAATCTAGCACACACGGTACCGACGCGCGCAACGCGGGCCGCGTCAGACTCGCCTGCGCCGCGCGTGCCACGCGCAACCGACATTGCATTGCGCTTTCCGCGACGTCAGATCGTGCGTGACGATCACTCCGCGCCCGCGGCCGTCGTGGCCTTGCGCGGCCGCCGTCCGCGAGACGTCGACTTGCGTGCGGTTTTGCCGGGCTTTCCGGTTTCCGCGCTCCCGGTTCCGGCAGCGGAAGCGGCGACTTCGTGTTGGGATTCGTGCGCTGCGTCCTGCTCGTGCGAAGCCTCCGCAAGAAACGGCAACTCCGCATTGACGGGCCCCGCCGATTCCGCCGCCTGACCGCCGCCTTCGGCCGATCCCTTCTTTGGCTTCTTCGCTTTTTTCGCGGCCGGTTTGCGTTCGGTGCGTTTCCGGTTGCGACCGCCGGCATGGTCAGCCGGTGCTTGCCCCGCCGCGGCGCGTGCGCCTGGTACGTCTCGTTCGTCCCGCCCATCCTGCTCGCGAGACTCCAGCTCTTCTGCATCGGCCGCTGCTTCGGCAGACGCCGCAAGCGTCGCCTGCGGACCATCGATGACCTCGCGCAGCACCTCCACAGCGGCTTGCGATTCGCTTTCGCCGCGGCTCGCGCGCTCGCCACCGAACTCACGGACCGCCTCGACCGCGGACTCCACCGCCGTCTCGCCCGCCGGCCCCGCTACCACGTTGCGATACACATAAGTGCCTGACTTCTCGTCGCGCCCAACTTCGAGCAGACCACGCGCCTGCGCTTCTTCGAGCAGATTGCCGAACGCGCGAAAGCCGTAATACGTTTCGTTGAAATCGGGCTTGCGCCGTTTGATCGCATTTTTCAGCACCGACGCCCAGATCTTGCCGCTGTCGCCGCGTTCGGTCGCAAGCGCATCGAAGGTCTGCACGGCGAGATCGATCGCCTTCGTCTTGCGCGTATCGAGATCTTCCTTGCGCTGCTTGTCGCTGTCGGGCGCGCGCTTCGCCGATGGTTGCGGCGCGCGTGCCGCCTCGCGTTTGGCGGCGGCGCGCTGGCTTTCGCGGACCAGGTCGTCGTAGAAAATAAACTCGTCGCAATTCGCGGTGAGCAGGTCGGATGTCGAACGCTGCACGCCGACGCCGATCACCTGTTTCGCGTTCTCGCGCAGTTTCGATACGAGCGGCGAGAAGTCCGAATCGCCGCTGATAATCACAAAGGTGTTCACGTGCGACTTCGTGTAGCACAGGTCGAGCGCATCGACGACAAGGCGGATATCGGCTGAATTCTTGCCCGATTGCCGCACATGCGGAATTTCGATCAGCTCGAAATTCGCTTCGTGCATGGCCGCCTTGAAGCCTTTGTAACGCTCCCAGTCGCAATACGCTTTCTTGACGACGATGCTGCCTTTGAGCAGCAGACGCTCGAGCACGAGCTTGATATCGAATTTTTCGTACTTTGCGTCGCGCACGCCGAGCGCGACGTTTTCGAAGTCGCAGAACAGCGCCATGCTGACGGTGTCGAAAGATGACGCCATGTGGTTTTCTCCATTGGAATGCTTGCCCGCTTTACATGCCCTGCCTGCAAAGCCGCGGTAAGAAACAGAGAAAGTATTAGATCGCACGCGACACGGCCACGGCAAGCATTGATCGACAAAAAAGCCCTCGCGGCGAGGGCTTTTGTCCATTTATTGCAGTGGCGGTCGCGTTTTCGCTGAAACCGGCATGAGGCAGCCGCGATCGGTCGGTGCTGGCGTGCACCTACAGCGCGTTTGCGTTCTCCTTGTGCGCGAGCGCCGCGCGGGTTTCGAGCACATCGTCGATCAGCCCATACGTTTTCGCAGCGTCGGCGGACATGAAGTTGTCGCGGTCGGTGTCCGCTTCGATCTGCGCGACGGTTTGGTCCGTGCGCTCGGCAAGCAAAGCGTTGAGCCGCCCACGCAGATAAATCACTTCCTTCGCCTGGATCTCGACGTCCGACGCTGTGCCCTGGCTGCCGCCCGACGGTTGGTGGATCATGATCCGCGCATTCGGCAGCGCGTAGCGTTTGCCTTTTGCGCCTGCGGCCAGCAGAAACGTGCCCATGCTCGCAGCAAAGCCGGTGCATAGCGTCGACACGTCGGGCTTGATGAACTGCATCGTGTCGTAGATCGCGAGACCGTCATAGACGGAGCCGCCTGGCGAATTGATGTAGAACGCAATATCCTTATCGGGGTTCTCCGATTCGAGAAACAGCAACTGCGCGACGATCAGGCTTGCCGACTGTTCGTTGACCGGGCCGACCAGAAACACGATGCGTTCGCGCAGCAGCCGCGAATAGATGTCGTAGGCGCGCTCGCCGCGGCCCGACTGTTCGATGACGGTCGGCACGAGGTTAAGGCCGGAGGGGGAAGCTGACAGGGTGGGGTAGCGCACGTGCATGAGGTCCTCGCTGAGTCCATAAGAGAGTGGCAGGGCCGCGCACGCGTTGAGCGCGGATCCTGTCAGCGAAGACGCGTCCGTGCGAGTGAACGTGACGAAGAATATTTTTTCGAGCGGCTGTCACAGGGCGGCGAGGTCGAGCGTCTACAGGTAGCGGGGCGCGGCGCAAAAGGTCCGGACAAGGGTCCCGACAACGATCGAGGAGCATGACGAATGAATGACGATGCGCAACGGACGGAGGCGGACGACATGCACGGGACAGACGGGACGAGTCATTTGAGCGGAATGGAGGAGGACGCGAGCATGGACGGTACCCCGTCCCCATCCGACGCAAGCTTCGAAGCGCTGCGCCGCAAACTCGTCGCACACGCGCAGCGCATGCTCGGCAGCCGCGCCGAAGCCGAAGATGTCGTGCAGGACGCGTGGCTCAAATGGCACGGCGCATCGCCCGCAGACGTCCGCTCGCCCGACGCATGGCTCACCACCGTCACGACGCGCCTCGCGATCGATCGCCTGCGCCGCTTGCGGATCGAGCGCGCCTCGCATGTTTCCGGGAAGCTGCCGCAATCGTGGCTCGCCGACGCGCTCGCCCCCGCCGCCGACGAACCCGCATCTCACGCATCGGACATGTCGTACGGCGTCATGCTGCTGCTCGAGCGCCTGAAACCCGACGAGCGCGCGGCATTCGTGCTGCACGAAGCGCTCGACTGCGACTACGCGGAAATCGCCAAGATCCTCGCGAAGACGCCGGTTCATTGCCGGCAGATCGTGCATCGTGCGAAAGAACGCTTGCGGCGCGCGGGCGCGCCGTCGAAAGCGGCGGACCCGGCCGAGCATGCGCGGCTCGTCGAGCGCTTGCGCGCGGCAATCGACGCTCAGGACCGTATCGAACTCGTGCGCCTGTTCCGCGTCAGCGTGCAGATCGAGGAAGACGGTGGACGCGTCGACGGTACGTCGACGAACACAACCTCCGCATCGGCGATATCGATGCTCAGCGCGCAAGTGCCGCCGCCAGAATTCAGCCTGTCCGCCGTCCGCCGCCTGCTGCGGCAAATCGCAAATCAGCCGGCGTCATGGACGCGGTGCGGCGCCGTCCCAGTTGATATCGACGCATAGCACCTGCATGCCGCGCGCGGTCTGCGAGGCGATCGACGCGGTCACGCACAGGTGCGCCTCATTGATCGACAGATAAGGCGGCGTGAGTTGCACATGTCCCGGCGCGCGCACCGCCTGGATGAAATAGGGCCGCCGTTCCCAGCTTGCGCCCTCCGAATGCAGCAGCGGACGGAAGCGTTTCGCGCGCTGCGAAGCGCGCCCGCTCGGCAGCACGTTGTCGCCGATTTGCCGGCCCGAGCCATCGAGCAGGAAGCAGCGCGCGGTTTCGCGCAAGGCGAGCAACGGTGCGGCGGCGGTCGCCATCGTCGCGCCGTCGGCGAGTTGCGTGCTCGCCTGTTCGAGCGCGGCGACGAACGGCGCGAGCCGTTCGGCCTGCGCTTCTCCGCGCGATGCCACGCGCTTGCGCAGCGCCGCGGACAGGTCGTCCATCAGGCTGACGGCCACCTGCGGCTTCACGGGTTCGACGCTCGGACACGCGAAGAATCCGCCCTGCACGAAATCGACATTGCATTCGAGCGCGATCAGCGCGTCGTTCTCGGTGGTGAGGTTGCCCATCAGCACGAGTTGCCCCGATTCGTGCAGCAGCGACACGATGCCGGGCAGCACGCGCTCGATATGCGAATGCTCGGTGGCCTGCGCGAGAATGCCGCGGTCGAGCGTGACGATATCGGGTCGCAACGTCCAGACGCGGTCGATATTCGAATGCTTCGCGCCAAAGCCGTCGAGCGCAATCAGAAAGCCCGACTTGCGCAGCGCGTCGATGATCTCGGCAAAGCGCGTGGTTTCGCCGCCCGCCTGCTCACTGACTTCGAGCACGACACGTTGCGGCGGCAACCCGAGCGCCTTGAGGCCGGCGAGCAGCGCGTCGCCATAGCTCATATCCATCAGCGCGGCAGGATGCAGGCTCAGGAAGAGCCACTCGTCGTGGCTATCGAATGCGTTGAAATTGCCGAGGTGCAAGGATTCGGCAAGCCGTCCGAGCTCGAGCAGATCGCCGCGCCGCGCGGCCTGCGTGAACACTTCGTGCGATGGCACCTGCATCGCGTTTTCGTCGTGTACGCGCAGCGACGCGTGATAGCCGATCGCGCGGCGATGCGACACCGAAAACACGGGTTGAAACACGCTGAACACGGTATATCCGCCGTAGCGGACCGTGCGGCGGGACCCCTCCTCCCCCGCGACAGGGCGCGGCGGCTGAAAACCGGGAGGGTCGAGTTCGACCATGCTCATCGTGTCGATCATTTGCAGGTGTGCGCAAGTTGCGCGAAGTCTTTAGTTTACCGGATCGGTCAGCAAGAAACATGCGCACGGGCAATCTGACGCGTCGTCTGACGGATGGCTTTCCGGCAAGGCATGGCGCGGCTCCATCGCGCAAGGCCCGTATGGCATGCGTTTGTTGCTGGCACATCGATGCTGCAACACAGTGCATCGCGCCCTGTTGCGGTTCGTGTCGAACGGGCACGCGTGTTCGCGCGTGAAATCAGGTTCGCTCCGAAGGATCGGTTTTCGCCGCAGGCCGGCGGATATCCTGGGCGAGCTGCGCAAAAATCCACGACGTGCCCGCGGTGATGATGCCCACGCAAATAAATGTCGCGTGAAATGCAGGCAGCGTGTTTGCTTCAGTGACACGCGGGATGATGCCGGTGAACGTGGTCAGCATCGCGCCCGCCACCGTGACGCCAAGACTCATCGACAGCATCTGCACCAGCGAAAACAGGCTATTGCCGCTGCTCGCGCCGCCGGTGCCGAGGTCTTTGAGCGTCAGCGTATTCATTGCGGTGAACTGCATCGAGTTCACGCCGCCGAAGAACGCGAGCTGCACGAGCCGCAGCCACAGCGGCTGGTTCGGCCCCGTCAGCGCGAAGCTCGCCATCGCGAGGCCGACCAGCACGGTGTTCGTCACGAGCACGCGCCGATAGCCGTATCGGAAGATCAGGCGCGTGACGAGCCGTTTCGAGGTCATGCCGGCCGCGGCGATCGGCAACATCATCAGGCCTGCTTCGAATGCGCTGTAGCCGAGGCTCACCTGCAGCAGCAGCGGCAGCAGATACGGCATCGCGCCGCTGCCGATGCGCGCGAACAGGTTGCCGAGTATCCCGACGCTGAAGGTATGGATCTTGAAGAGGTCGAGCGAGAAGATCGGCTGCGGCACACGTACCGCATGCAACCCGTATGCGGTGAAAAAGCCGAGGCTCAAAATCAGCAGCACGAGCACCGTGGCGTGCGCGAAGCCGAACTCGCCGTGGCCGTCGAGCGCCATCGAAATCGCGATCATGGCAACGATGAGCAGCAGGTAGCCCTTCAGATCGAACTTCGCGGTGTCCGGATTGCGCGCGTCGGGCATAAAGATAAACGTGGCGATCACGCCGATCACCCCGACGGGCACGTTGATCAGAAAGATCCAGTGCCACGACGCGATCTTCACGAGCCAGCCACCGAGCGTCGGCCCGATCAGCGGACCGATCAGGCCCGGTATCGCGACGAACGACAGCGCGGGCAGATAGCGTTCGGCGGGAAACACGCGCAGCACCGCGAGACGTCCGACCGGCAGCAGCATCGCACCGCCGGCGCCCTGCAAGATGCGCCACAGCACGAGCTGCGGCAGCGTATGTGCGCTCGCGCAGAGCAGCGAGCCGACCGAGAACACGAAGATCGCGCTCATAAAGACGCGCCGCGTGCCGAGCTTGTCGGCCAGCCAGCCGGAGACGGGGATCATCACCGCCATCGTCAGCGAGTAAGCGATCACCACCGATTGCAGGTGCAGCGGTAACTCGCCGAGGCTCGTCGCCATCGCGGGCAGCGCGGTGTTGACGATCGTCGAATCGAGCGTCTGCATGAAGAAGCCAGTCGCGACGATCCACAGCATGACCGTGAGCGAACGGGCGGAGGGCTTGACGGGAGGTGTCTCGGACGTTGTCGTTTGAGTCATGAGCGCTAGAGCGAGCCGGATTGCACCGGTCGGGCGATATTTTAAGCAAAAACTGTATCAGCGGGCAGGGGGTGCGCGTATGACAAAGTGCGTGCGCGGGCTGAAGGCGCGTCGTGAAGCGCCGGACTTTTGCCCTTTTTACAGCTTTGCCGCCGCTTCGAAAAACGCGAGCGCGCGCGGGTCCTGTGTGTACGCCGCGTTGATGCGGATCCATGGACACGTTTCCGCGTTCGGACGGAAGTAGTGACCGGGCGCGACGGTGACGCCGAGCGGAGCGCCGCATTCGGCCAGTACGCGCGAATCGTCGATATGCGGCACGCGCGCCCAGATCAGGTTGCCGCCGAGCGGCTTTTCGAACACTTCCCAGCCCACGCTTTCCAGCATCTGCACGGTCGCGCCAAGCGCTTCGCCCATGCGCCGCCGCAGCCGTTCGATGTGCTTGCGATACATGCCGCGCTCGAGCATCGCCACGGCCACGGCTTCCGCGAAACGCGAGCCGCCCACGCTCGTCAGCATCTTGATGTCGGCGAGATCCTTGATGATCGCGTGACTCGCGATCGTATAGCCGATCCGCAGCGACGACGACAAGGTTTTCGACAACCCGCCGATATAGATCACATGCTCGAACTGATCGAGCGTCGCGAGCCGGTCGGTCGCTTCGTTCTGGAAGTCCGCGAAGATGTCGTCTTCGATAATCGTGAAGTCGTACTCGCGCGCGAGTTGCAGCAGGCGGAACGCGACGTGCGGCGCGACCGTCGTGCCGGTCGGGTTGTGGAACACGCTGTTGACGAAGAACAGCTTCGGCCGGTGCTGCGCCAGTTGCGCCTGCAGCGCGTCGAGATCCGGGCCGTTGCGTGTGCGCGGAATGCCGACGAGCTTCACGCCATGCAGCTTCAGCAACCCGAACAAGTTGTAGTAACCGGGGTCTTCGACGAACATCGTGTCGCCCGCTTTCAGCATGTAACGCATCAGCAGGTCGAGCGCCTGGCTCGCGCCTTGTGTCACGAGAATTTGCGATGCGTCGACTTCCATGCCGAGTTGCGCGGAACGGCTGCGCAAGTGCTCGCGCAGCACCGCATTGCCGAGCGGCGTCGCGTAGTCGACGAGGCTCGCGGCGTCGGTGCGCGAGACGTGGCGGATTGCCTGCGCGAGACTGTCCATATCGCGCCACGCCTCGGGAATAAAGCCGCTGCCGAGCTTCAGCGTGCCGCCCGGATGATTCATCTGTTGCAGCAGATGGAACGACTCTTCTTCGGCGCGCCGCGGGTCCGACGTGCCCCGGCTGCTATCGATGCCCGCGCGTGCGCGCTGCGCGACATAAAAGCCCGAGCCGTGCCGCGAATCCAGATAGCCAAGCGAGACGAGCCGGTCGTACGCCTCGATCACGGGAAAGCGGCTGATTGCATGATCGGCCGCGAACTGGCGGATCGACGGCAGCTTCGTGCCTGCGTGCGCGGTGCGCGAACCGATCCATTGCGTCACGCCATTGACGATCTGCTCGGTGAGCGGCACACCGTTTTCGCGATCGAGTTCGATATCGAGCTTCATGCGTCTCCTTGAACGGCCCGCCGGCTTTCGCCCGCACTGCACAAAGTGTCCGTTTTTTTAACTGCACAGTTCCGTTGAAAGTGTTCAGTACTGTGCATGTGATTGGCAACATCGTACGTCAATAATTGACTCACCGAAATGCCTTGCAAGGAGCACTGCGATGCGCGAAATCCGAACGTTTGAACTCGAACACGGCGAGCCGGCGGCCGCGTGGCGTGTCGCGCAGCCGCTCCTGCTCAAAGTCACGGCCGGCGAGGTGTGGCTGACGATGGAAGGCGATGCGATGGATTATTGGCTCTCGCGCGGCGACACTTTCAGGCTGCCGCGTGGCGCGACCGCGTGGCTGAGCGCCGGCAGCCATGGCGCGCGGGTCGTGCTGTCGGGGAACCGGCGCTTCACCGGGTGGCCTTTGACGCGCACGTCGGCATGGAGCTGGTTGCCGCGCTGGCTGTTGCCGGTTTAGGTCACCGGTCCAGGCCGCGTGATCGGCGCGGCGAGTGACGCCGATCAGCTATGTCCTTCGTATGCGCCGATATAGCGGGCGCGTGGGCGAATCAGCCTGCCGTCCGCTGTCTGTTCGATCGCGTGCGCGATCCAGCCCGCCACCCGTCCCACCGCAAACAGCGTGAACGCCGCGCCAGACGGCAACGCAAGCACGCGCTCGATTGCCGCCAACGCATAGTCGACGGTCGGCTGCACGCCGGCCGTGTCGCGCATGGCCGCGGCGAGCCGTTGCACCTCGACGAGCGGCGAACGCGCGGGCGCGCAGTCGGTGAGCATCTCTAACAGCAGCTTGGCGCGCGGGTCGCCGTCCGGATAGAGCGGATGACCGAACCCCGGCAGCGGCGCGCGCAGCGCCTGCGTTTCAAGTGTGCTGACGCTGCGTGCATCGCTATGTTCTTCGCGTGCTAGACGCGTGGCGAGGAAGCGATCGAGGTCGGGCGCGCGCGATGCATCGTCGAACAGCGCCGCGACGCGCACCGTTTCGCCGCCGTGCCGCGGCCCCGACAGCGCGGCGAGGCCGCCTGCGATCGCGCCGAACAGGTGCGTGCCGGTCGACGTGATGCAGCGCACCGTGAACGTCGACGCGTTCAGTTCATGATCGGCGCACGCGACGAGCGCCGCGCGCAACAGGTTGACCTGCGGCCGGCTGCGCACGCCCCATGCGGCCGCGAGTTGCCGATGCAGCGGATCGTTCGACGGCGCGGCCGAGATCATCGCGGCGGCCACGAGACGCAACAGCACGCACGCGGTGTCGAGTTGCGCATCGCGTCCAAGCGCCCAGACGCGCGGCATTTGCGCCGCGGTGGCGGGCAGCAGCACAAGCGCGCGATCGAGCGGCGTGCTGTCGCTCCACAATTTCAGCCATGCGGACCATTGCGCGGCGGCGATCGGCGCGGCCGGCGCCTGCGCGATGCGTCGCTCGCTGCAATCCCATAGCAACGCGGCGGTGTCTTCGAGCGAGGCCGTGCGCGCCAGTTCGATTGCATCGTGCCCGCGATAGAAGAGCCGCCCGTCGGCGATCAGCGTGATGGCGGATTCGAGGACCGGCACGCCCCAGTCGAGCACCTTCTGCGCCACTTTGCCCGCGCGCTTGCCATCGGCTTTGCGCCGCGCGAGACGTCGTACTTCGTCCGCGTCGTACAGACGCCGCTTCGAATCGGCATCGGGCGAGGAGCGCAGCATGCCGCGGCTGACGTACGCGTAGAGCGTCGGCAGGCTGATGCCGAGGGCCTGCGCGGCTTCGTCAGCCGAGAGATAGCGGCCCGAGGGAGTTGCTGTGGCGCGACCAGGCGAAACGCCTGTGGGGCGGGTGGCGGACATAAGAGTCGGCAAAAACCGGATAAATCGATATATGTTGATTCTAACGATCAAGATTGATCGACGGGAAGCGGAATTTTAGACTGGTGGCCATTCCCATCGTCGGCGCGACGCCGCTTCCCACTATGACGCCTCTCATTGCTCTGGACCATCTGTGGACCGTGGCCGGCTGCGACGCCGTGGCACTCGACGCCGTATCGATCACCGGCAACGATCCCGCGCTGCCGTCGGTGTTCCGCGTCGGCACGCTCGCGGCCGCGACGATTGCGGCGACGGGGTTGGCCGCGGCGGAGTGTTATCGGCTGCAAAGCGGGGCGCAAAACGGGCAGCGGCAACGCGTCCACGTCGACGTGGGGCACGCGCTGACCGCGTTCCGCAGCGAACGGTATCTGCGTGTGAACGATGGTCCGCCGCTCGACATGCGCAACCCGATCTTCGGCTTCTTCGAGACGCGTGACGGCCGGTGGGTGCAGTTGCACACGAATTTTCCGTATCACCTCGAAGGTGTGCTGAAAATCCTCGGCTGCGCGAACGAAAGAGCTTCCGTCGCACAGGCGATTCGCCATTGGGACGGCGCCATGCTCGATCAGACGCTCGCCGATGCGGGTCTGCCTGGCGCGCTGATTCGCACGCCGCGCGAATGGGCGGCGCTCGAACAGGCGAAAGCGATTGCGAATCTGCCGCTCTTCGAGATCGAGCGTATTGGCGATGCGCCGCCGCAGCCAATTGCTTCGTCAGGCTTGGCCGGCAGTGGCTCGCTCGCTCAACCCGCTGCATCGGCCGGATTGGTCGACCGGCCGCTTTCCGGCGTGCGTGTGCTCGATCTGTCGCGGATCATCGCGGGGCCGGTCGCGGGACGCGCGCTCGCGTCGCACGGCGCGCAGGTGCTGCTCGTCAACGGGCCGCATCTGCCGAATATCGCGCCGCTCGTGATCGACACGGGCCGCGGCAAGCGTTCGGCGACGCTCGATCTGCGCGACGCGGCGGGCCGCGCGCAACTCGAAGCGCTCACGCGCGATGCCGATGTGTTCCTGCAGGCGTATCGGCCGGGCGCGCTTGCCGCGCATGGTTTCGGTCCGGAGGCGCTCGCGCAGTTGAGGCCCGGCATCGTCTGCGTGTCGATTTGCGCCTATGGGCACGCAGGGCCGTGGGCCACGCGGCGCGGCTTCGATAGCCTCGTGCAGTCGGCAAGCGGCATTGCGCATACGGAGGCGCGCGCGGCCGGCGTCGATGGTCCGAAGCATTTGCCGTGTCAGGCGCTCGATCACGGCACCGGCTATCTCGCCGCGTTTGGCGCGATGGTGGCGCTCGCGCGCCGCGCGACAGAGGGCGGCAGCTGGCACGTGCGGCTGTCGCTCGCGCAGACCGGCCGCTGGTTGCAGTCGCTTGGGCAGATCGAGGACGGCTGGCGCGCGCCCGAGGTCAGATTCGACGATGTGAAGGATTTGCTCGAGGCGGTCGATTCGCTGTTTGGCCGCGTGCTCGGTACGCCGCCGGCCGAGCAGCTTTCGGAGACGCCGGCGCGCTATGGCCGGCCGCCGGTGCCGATCGGTACCGATCAGGCGTGCTGGGAGAGCTAGCCTTTCGCGACCGGCAGGACGCGACCCCGCCACCTGGCGGTCCACTCAACGGTCCACTCAGCGGTCCACTCAACGGTCCACTCAGCGGTCCACTCAACGGCTCACTCAACGGCTCACTGAGCAGTCCACCCGGCAATCCACTATTTCCGCAGTTCCGCCACGAAGTCGTAGTAGTCGTTGCGGCAATACGTATCGGTCAGCTCAATCGCGCGCTGGTCCGACGTATAGCCGACACGCGTGATCAACAGCAGTGCTTCGTTCTGCGCAATGCTCATCTGCTGCGCAATTTCCGCGCTCGCATTGACCGCGCGAAAGTGTTGCAGCGCGCGTACGATCGACAAGCCGCGCTGCTCGAGATACGAATACAGCGAATCGCCGATCGCATGCGGATCGGGAATGACCGATGCGGGGAACGTCGAATTCTCGACCGCCATCACGATGCCGTCCGCGAGCCGCAAGCGGCGCAAACGTGTAACGGCGGCCGCCGGCGACAGCCCGAGACGGATCACTTCATCGCGGTTCGCCGGCAGGATCTCGCGCGACAGCCACTGCGAGCTCGGCGTGAAGCCGCGCCGGCGCAGCATTTCGCTGAAGCTTGACAGCCGCGACAACGGATCTTCATAGCGCGGCGTGATAAAGCTGCCCGCTCCCTGCGTGCGGCGGATCAACCCCTGTTCGACGAGCAGCGCGATCGCCTTGCGCGCCGTGATGCGCGACACGCCGAGCGCGTCGGACAGCACGCGTTCGGAAGGCAATGCTTCCCCGGGGTTCCAGCGATTGTCATGAATGGCATGGCCGAGCTTGCGGGCGAGTTGCAAGTAAAGCGGCGTATCGTTTTCCGGGTCCGGGCGCAAATCGCGCCAGCGGTCTTCCGTGGTTGAGTTCATGACTTGTGCACAAGAAGGGCAAGCGGCAATTCTATGACATCGGCGCGCGGCGTTATAGCAGGCTTTTGCCTGGTCTGCCGATGCGTTATGCGCCGAAACGCTACACTCGCAGCAGCGCAATGCAACCCGTTCTGGAGAAACAAATGACGACCGACATCGCCACCGTGACGCTGCCCGACGGCGAGCGCATTCCGAAGCTGGGGCAGGGCACGTGGGAGATGGGCGAGCGCGCGTCGCAGCGCGCGGCGGAGATCGCCGCGCTGCGCGAAGGCATCGAACTCGGCATGACGCTCATCGACACCGCGGAGATGTACGGCGAAGGCTCGACCGAATCGCTCCTC
Organism: Paraburkholderia edwinii; assembly: GCF_019428685.1. Taxonomy (NCBI): domain Bacteria; kingdom Pseudomonadati; phylum Pseudomonadota; class Betaproteobacteria; order Burkholderiales; family Burkholderiaceae; genus Paraburkholderia; species Paraburkholderia edwinii. Next base: position 4,435,623 of record NZ_CP080095.1, on the reverse strand, counting down.
GGCGAAGCGCTCGCGGGTGTTCGCGACGATGTGTTTCTCGTCAGCAAGGTCTATCCGCATAACGCAAGCCGACGCGGCGTGCAGGCGGCGTGCGAGCGCTCGCTCAAGCGCCTGAAGACCGACCGGCTCGACCTGTTCCTGCTGCACTGGCGCGGCTCGGAGCCGCTCGAAGAAACGGTTGCGGGCTTCGAGGCGTTGCGCCAGGCCGGCAAGATCCGTCACTGGGGCGTCAGCAACTTCGACGCCGACGATATGGACGAACTCGCTGCGGTTCCGCACGGCGATGCCTGCGCGACGAACCAGATTCTCTTTAACGTCGCGCGGCGCGGGCCTGAATTCGACCTTCTGCCATGGCTTAAAGCGCGCAATATTCCGGCGATGGCCTATAGCCCGGTCGATCACGCGCGTTTGCCGAAGCACTCACCGCTCAATGACATCGCGGCCGCACATGGCGTATCGGTGTTTCAGATCGCGCTGGCGTGGGTGCTACAGCAGCCCGACGTGTTCGCGATTCCAAAGGCGGGACGTGTCGAGCATGTGCGCGATAACCGGCGCGCGGCGGATATTGCGCTGAGCGCCGACGACTGCGCGGCGATCGATGCGCACTTTCGTCCGCCGCTTCGGAAGCAGCCGCTCGAGATGCTGTGATCCTGCGCTGTACTGCACACGGGCAGACGGCTTTTCTAGCCGCTACCGGTCGGCCGGCTCGCTGCAATCAGTTGCACGGGTGATGCATGTGTACGGAGCCGAGCAGCGCGACTTCGGCGGGCGTGTCCTTCAGCGACGCGGTGTCGACCTGGCTCGTATCGGCAACGTAGTCGTCGATGATCGACGATAGCTTGACGTCCTGCAGGCACAGCGACACGCGTTGTGTTTCACCGGCGTTCAGTTGCGCGTGCTGCGCGAGAAACAGCACGCCGTATTGGTAGCCGTGAATGATGCCGCGAACGGCGCCGAGGCACTGGCCCTGCGCGACGCCGTCGCTCTTGCGTTTGCATAACTGCTCGAGCGTGTAGGCGGAGAATGCCGGGTCGGCGGTTGGCATCGGATGCGACTGGGCAGGTTGCAGTCTCGCTAGCGTGATCGATCGGGATGGCACGCCGGGGGCGCTTCCATCGGCTTGCGCAAGCGCGGTTAAAGAAGCGCACGTCACGGCGCATAGCAGGCTGGCGGCGATGCGCGCAGCAGCGCGGTGCGAAAATCGTTGCATGGTGAGCGCTCGTCGAACGGAACTCAAGTCTGAGACGCTCGAGGCGCATTGGTTCCAATGCCGCACATCGACGGGATTCAACGCGCAAACGTGTCGATACGCGCCTTCGCGGTCAAGGCGGTGACGTTCGACCGGGGGGATCGAAGCGTCACCGCCGCCGCTGGCCGGCGTTGGCCGGCCCTTATCGGCGGATTACGCGATGAGTCGCGTGCCGCGGGTGGAAGAACGATGCGAGCGCATCGTTCGATACGAGCCTAGTGCCCGCCACCGTGACCGCCACCACCGCTGCCGCCTGAGCCGCCGCCATAGCCGCCGCCATGGCCACCACCGAAGCCGCCGCCGTGGCCGCTTCCGCCGAAGCCGCCACCACCGAAGCCGCCGTGGCCACCGCCGGAGTTGCTTCCGCCGAATCCGCCACCGCCGAATCCGCCACCGCCAAAACCACCTCCATGGCCACCGCCGTGGCCGTTGCCGTGACCGCTGCCAGGACCGCCAGCCCCTGCGTTGCCGCCACCGCAACCATCGCCACCGCCGGCGTTACCACCACCATGCCCGCCGTGACCACCACCGCCGTCACCGCCGCCGTGACCGCCGCCACCATCGCCGCCGCCGTGACCACCACCGCCACCACCACCGCCACCGCCACCGCCACCGCCACCGCCACCGCCGCCGCCACCGCCGCCACCGCCACCGCCGCCACCGCCGCCACCGCCGCCGCCGCCGCCACCGCCACCGCCACCGCCACCGCCACCGCCACCGCCACCGCCACCGCCACCGCCGCCGCCGCCACCACCACCACCACCACCACCACCGCCACCGCCGTTACCGCCGCCACCGCCACCACCGCCGCCGTTACCGCCACCACCGTTGCCACCACCACCGTTACCGCCGCCACCGTTACCACCACCACCGTTACCACCACCACCACCCGCGTTACTACCGCCGCCGGCATTGCTACCCGCGTTACTCCCTGCGCCACTTCCCGCGCTGCCGCCTGCCGAGCCGCCTGCGTTTCCCGCCGAGCCGCTGCCGCCACCCGCCGCGGCGCCCGCAGCCGCGGCACCCGAGCCGCCGCGCGCGCCGCCATGCGTGTAAGGACCACAGTTGTTCTGGTTGCCAACACAACTATCTGGCGTGAATACCGCGGCGGCGTCATCGGCAGCGGTCGAGGATGTTGCATCGGTGGGAACTTGTCCTGCGGCGGTGGGCTCGCCGGGCGTGCCGGCTTCGCCGCTTCCGGGCAGTGCGGCAATCGATATGCTGCTTGCCGGCAATGCCGCATCCGCGAGCACGAGCCATGCTGGTGCGGCTTCGTTCGTGCTTGCCGCTCGTGCTGCCGTCCACGGCGGCGCGCCGATTACTACAACGAGCGCCGCGCCAAGGGCGACCTTCACCACCGCTCTGTGACCATAAAGATCGCAGTGCGTAATAAATTTCGTGGGTTTCATCGCACATCTCCCTGGAATCTGCGGCCCCGCTTTCACCGCGATTCCCTTTGTTTCAATCCTGTCGACGGGCGGATCGCATGACTTCGCCGTCACGCAATCCGCCGCCGCCCTGATTGCCCCGTAGCTTTGTTGATGCTGACCGCACCGCATTTCACGGTGCGGTCAGCCACGCTCCCTGTGGATCGACGTGACCGTCGATCCGCGTGCCTGCCGATTCACGTCGATCGACATGGTGACGATCAGACGAAAGCGGACGCCCGGCATGTAGCGATAAACATGCCATTGCGCGCAAAGCCGCGCCGCGCGTAGCGCGCTACGCGAGCGTCGAGTGCGAGGAGGGGAAAACCGGTGGAAAACGTTTCTGCGCTGAAACGGAGGCGCGAAATCAGCTCGCGCGATGTTTCATCGGCGACGTTGAAGCGAGCGAAGCTCGTCGATGGGGATATGGCAACGGATGCGATGGCCGTCGCCGGCATCGGCAGAGGGCGGGTCCTGCTGTTCGCAGATCGCGCCGATCTTGCGCGGACAGCGCGTATGAAACACGCATCCCGAAGGCGGCGCGGCGGGACTCGGTGGTTCACCTTCGAGACGGATGCGCTCGCGGCCCGAATTCGTTGCATGCGCATCGAGTGTCGGCACCGACGACAGCAGCGCCTCGGTGTACGGATGATGTGGGCCATCGAACACAGCGGCGGCGGGACCGATTTCGAGCAGCCGTCCGACATACAGCACGGCGATGCGATCCGACAGATAACGGACCACATGCAGGTCGTGCGAAATGAATACGTAGCTCACGTGGTGCTCGCGTTGCAAATCCGCAAGCAGGTTCAGGATTGCGGCCTGCACCGATACGTCGAGCGCGGACGTTGGTTCGTCGCAGACAACCACACGCGGGTCGCCCGCGAACGCGCGCGCGATCGCGACGCGCTGCTTGAGTCCGCCCGACAATTGCCGCGTGCGCGCGCTCAGATAGCGGTCCGGCAAGCGCACGGCGGCCGCGAGCGTCGCGAGCCGCTCTTCACGCGCGAGCCCATGCAGTGATGTGAGTCGCGACAGCGCGCGGCCGATCAGTCGCTTGACCGAATGCGCGCGATTGAGCGCGGAGTCGGGGTTCTGAAACACGATCTGCAGCGACTTCACCTGTTCGTCGTTGCGGCGTGTCACACGTGAGGCCAAGGGCATGCCGTCGAGTTCGAGCACGCCGCCCGCGTCGGGCGCGATCAGGCCGAGCAGCATCTTGGCGAGCGTCGTCTTGCCGCTGCCCGATTCGCCGACAAGGCCCAGTGTTTCGCCCGTCGCCAGTTCGAGCGATACCGAATCGACAGCGCGTAGCGCGACGCCGGATGCGTGGAAGGTCTTCGAAATGTCCTCGGCGCGCAGCACGCGTGCTGCGCCGTTGGGCTTTGGAGCAACTGCAACCGCGGGCGCTTGCGTGTCTGTTCGCGCTTCAACGGAATGCGCGGACTGCGCCGCATTCGAATTCGCAGATTCCTCAGCCTGCGTCGACGCATTCACGTTCGTGCGCGGCAACTCGATCGCGCGCTCATGATAGTGACAGCGCGCCATCTGATCGCCATGTTGCGCGCTCATCCGGTATGGCGGCGGCGCTTCGCGGCGGCAGCGATCGTCGGCGAGCCGGCAGCGGTCGGCATAAATGCAGCCCTGCGTAATCGAACCGGGCGTCGGCAAGCTGCCCGCGATCGTATCGAGCCGGTCCGTATCCTTGCTGCGGCCCGGGCTCGGCAGGCAGCGCAACAAGCCGACCGTATAAGGGTGACGCGGCCGGTTGAACACATCGCGCGTCGCGCCTTCCTCGACAAGCTTGCCCGCATACAGCACGCCGACGCGCTCGCACATCTTGCCGATCACCGCGAGGTTATGGCTGATAAACAGCACCGCGGTGCCGTACTCCTTGCGCAGTTGCGCGATCAGCTCGAGCACTTCCGCTTCGACGGTCGCGTCAAGCCCGGTGGTCGGCTCGTCGAGGATCAGCAGCGCGGGGTTCGACGCGAGCGCCATCGCGATCACGACGCGTTGCTGCATGCCGCCCGACAATTCGTGCGGATAACTTTCCATCACGCGCTCGGGCGCCGCGATACGCACGCGTCGCAGCATCTCGAGCGTGCGCTGCATCGCTTCGTCGTAGGTCGCACCCGATACTTCGAACGCTTCGGCGACCTGGCGCGCGATTGTCAACGAAGGGTTCAGCGCGCGCGATGGATCCTGATAGACCATCGAGATCGCATTCGCGCGCATGGCGCGCAGCGCGACCGTATCGAGTGATTCGACATCCTCTCCATCGATCGAAATGCGGCCCGCCTTGACGCGGCCGTTGCGCGCGAGGTAGCGCAGCACGGCCATCGCGACCGTCGATTTACCGCAGCCCGATTCGCCGACAAGCCCATACGCTTCACCGCGCCGCACGCGAAACGATATGTCCTGCAGCACTTCGCGATCGCGACCGCGCACGCGGTATGCGACCGTGAGTCCGACGATCGTCAGCGCGTCGGAACGGTCGCGCTTCGACACGTCGAAGGCGGGAAACGCTGCGGCCGGCGACGCGCTCATCGGTCCAGTACTCCTTCGACGCTGTCGGCGATCAGGTTCACGCCGACCACCAGCGATGCGATCGCCGCCGCATCGAACACGACGGTCCACCATGCGCCGCCCGCCATCAGCGTGTACGACTCGGACAGCGCGAGCCCCCAGTCCGCGGAAGGCGGCTGGATGCCGAAGCCGAGAAACGATAGGGTTGCGACCGAGAAGATCGCGTAGCCGAGACGCACAGTGGCTTCAACGACGATCGGCGGCAGCACGTTCGGCAGGATCTCGGCGAACATGATGTAGAGCGCGTGCTCGCCGCGCAGCTGCGCGGCGGCGACATAGTCGAGATGGCGTTCGGCAAGCACCGCGGCGCGCACAGTGCGCGCGGTAATCGGCATGAACGTGATGCCGATCACGAGTATCACCGTGAGGTTCGACGCGCCGACCGCGGCGAGCGCGAGCAGCGCGACGATCACGAGCGGCAGCGCGAGCACGGCGTCAATCGCGCGGCCGATCACATGATCGACCCAGCCGCCGAAGTAGCCGACGATCAAACCGAGCGCGGTGCCCGCGACAGTGCCGACGAGCGTAGCGAGCGGCGCGATGGTCAGGATGTCGCGCGCGCCGACAATCACCCGCGAATAGACGTCGCGGCCGAGCTGGTCGGTGCCGAACCAGTGCGTGTGATCGGGCGGTAGCAGCGAATTGAGCGGATCGGATGCGTACGCGTCGTGCGGCGCGATCCACGTGCCGGCAATCGCGCAGGCCACCCACCACAGCACGATCAGCGCGCCGACGACGAAGCTCGGCGAGCGCAGCAGCAGAAGCAGCCGCTCGTAGCGCGGGTCCTGCGCGCGCGGCGGCGGCGCGGCGGCGGGCGTCGCGGTGCTTGCACCCACCGTGCCCGCCGCCGTGCCTGTTGCTGCAGACGCCTCACGCGCCTCAGGTGTACCCGGTGCGGCGCTCGTCATAAGGGGCTCCTCATTCGGCGCTCCGTACGCGCAGACGCGGATTCAACGTCACATGCAGCGCGTCCGCGATGAAATTGGCCACCGTATAGACCACGCCGACCGTCAGCACGCCGGCCTCGAGCATCGGGAAGTCCTTCGCTTTCGCGGCGTTGTAGATCAGCGAGCCGATACCTTCGTAGTGAAACAGCGTCTCCACGACGACGAGGCCGCCGATCATATAGCCGAGCTGGGTCGCGGCGACCGTGACCGTCGGCAGCAGCGCATTGCGCAGCACGTGCCGGAAAATCACGACGTGCGGCGGCAAGCCTTTGAGAATCGCCGTGCGCGTGTAGTCGGCATCGAGCGCTTCGACGGTGCCCGCGCGCGCCATCCGCGCGATATAGCCGAAGAAGATGAATACGAGCGGCAGCACCGGCAGAATCAGATGCCGCAATTGTTCGAGCGCGCCGGCGCCGGGCGGCGCGGCCGCTTCGATCGGCAGCCAGCGCAGCCAGATACCGAACACGAGTATCAGCACGATCGACGAGACGAACTCCGGCACCACCGTCGCCGACAGTCCCGCGACGCTGATCGTGCGGTCGATCCATCGTCCTTCGTGCAATGCGGCCCACACGCCGCCCGCGATGCCGAGTGGCACGACGACGATAAACGCGAGCAGGCCGAGCTTTGCTGAATTCGCGAGCGCGCTGCCGATAAACGGCGCGACCGGTTCGCGAAACGCGTACGACGTGCCCATATCGCCGTGCAGCAGATGCGTGATCCACTGCGAGTATTGCGTGAAGAGCGGCCGGTCCGCGCCGAGCTGATGATTGAGCGCGGCGACCGCACGCGCATCGGCGAGCGGCCCGAGTATTGCGCGGCCGATATCGCCCGGCAGCATTTGGCCGCCTGCGAACACAAGCACCGATAGCAGCCACAACGTCACGAGCGCAAGCGCAAGACGCGTCGCGAGAAAACCCGCGACACGCGCCGCGTTGCCTGAAGCGACGCGTTTTGCGGTGGCGGCGGTAGAGGCGGAAGTCGACATCGGGGCCGGCTACGCGGCAATCACCGCGCGATCGAAATACAACTGCGCGAGCGCAGTAAAACGCACGCCGCTCAGCTTCGCGCGCGCCGCTACCAACTGATCGTAGAAGAACGGAATGATCACCGGAGTTTCATCGAGCAAGAGTGTCTGGATCTGGGCGGAAATGCGCTTTTGTGACGTGATGTCGAGCGCTGCGTCGAAATTCGCCACAAGCCGATCGTATTGCGGATTCCGGAAATGCGCAGCATTCCACGTACCCGTGCTCGTCAACGGCGCTTTCAGGAATACGTTCGGTACGCCGCGCGCGCCGTAATCGGTGATGCCGAGCGGCGAATCGAGCCAGTCGGACTTGCCCGGCACGCCCGCGCCGTAATACATCGACTGGCTTTCCACTTTCAGGTTGATGCGCACGCCGATCGCCTTCGCGTAGTTCTGCACGACGACCGCGAGGTCGGGCAGCTCCATGTACTTTTCTGTGGTCAGCGTGATGTCGAAGCCGTTCGGCACGCCCGCTTGCGCGAGCAACTGTTTGGCCTTCGCGACATCGATCTTGCGTTGCGGCACACCGGCGTCCGAAGACGAGAACACCGGCGCGAACGGGCTGTCGTTACCGACCTGCGCGCGGCCCTGAAAGAGCCCGCGCACGATCACGTCGCGGTCGATCGCGAGCGCCAGCGCCTGGCGCACGCGCTTGTCCTTGAACTGCGGGCTGTCGTTGCGCATATGAATCTGACGATGCGCACTCGACTTCACGCCGATCACCTTGAATTCGGGGTTGTTCAGCAGACCCCGGCCGCCCTGTACGGTGAACGTGCCCATCACGTCGGCCTGGCGGCCTTGCAGCGCGAGAATCTGCGCCTGCTGATCCGCGTAGAACGTGAACTGCACGCGTTCGGGTAATGCTTTTTCGCCCCAATAGTCGGGATTGCGCACGAACGACGCGCCGACTTTCGGCTGGTACTTTTCGAGCTTGAACGCGCCGGTGCCGACGAAGCTTTTTTCGTAATCGCCCTGGTAGCTCGCCGGCAGAATGATCGCGTTGTAGTTGTCCGACGAAACGTAGTACGGGAAGTTGCCGGTCGGCGCGTCGAGGTGAAATTCGATCGTGTGATCGTCGACGACCTTCGTGGCACCTTTCGACAGCACGCCCTTAAATACCGACAGCGCGGCTGAGCCCGTCGTCGGGTCCGTCAGGCGGTCGAAGGTAGCGGCGACGTCTTTCGCGGCGAACGGTTCGCCATTGCTGAACTTCACGTTCTGGCGCAGCTTGAAGGTCCACACGTCGCCTTTGTCGTTCGGCTTCCACGATAGGGCGAGGGCGGGGCGCAGCGTCAGTTTCTCGCTGTCGTCGTCGACGAGGAACTCGCCGGTTTGATTCAGAAGCGCGAGGCCGCCGGCGTCGGTCACCGTGAGCGGATCGACGGCGCCGGCGGGCGTCAGGTGCGCAACGCGGATCGTCGCATTCGACGCGCCTTGCGCACGCGCTTCGCGCGACGCGAAAAGACCGGTGCCCGCGAGCGAAAGGCCGATCACGCTTGCGTAGCGCAACAGTTCGCGGCGCGACAGGCGGCCCGCGAGGAATTCGTCGATTGCATGATTGCCGTACGGGTCGGCTTCACTGCGTGCGGCTTCGAGGGCGCGTCGTAGGGACGGCAGATACGGGTGGTCCGCGGGGATCTTCATCGATAGATAGTCCGGTCCGTTCTGTTGAGCGTCGCGCGCGACCTCGCGATAAGGCAAAGGCGGCGCGGCGGTGCGAGCGGTACTGCGACGATGGATGAGGACTCAGTGTAAGCGATTGCCTTGTGCCGCGGCGTGTTTGCGGCCGCGAACCGCGCTGTCGGGCGCGAGAAAGCGGGGCGGCTTGTCTCGCGCTGACAACGGTTGGGGTTCGGTTGCGCGGCGGCTTGTAAGTTCGGGCGTGCGATGAAGCGCGGGAAGCGCGCGTCGCTGCGCCAGCGGATTCATCGTTATTGCAGCGCGCGCTTCGGTCGCCGCGGCGATTGCGGTTATTGCGGCGATTGCGGTTACCGCGCGGACGGTGCCGACGGGGCACGCCGCCAGCGGTGGAACAGGATCGAACCGATCCAGCACGCCATGAAGGTGGCGACGATGCCGTATCCGAGCGTGCCGAACTGCGCGTTGACCGCGCCGATCGCATCCCATGCGCGGCCGGACAGACCCAGCTTGTCGGCGATCAGGCCGAGCGCCTCGACGCCGCCGATCGCGATCGCAACCAGTGCCGAGACAAACGTGATGCTCGCGTTGTAGTAGAGCTTGCGCTTCGGGTCGTCCATGGCCCAGCCGTATGCGTGCACCATCAGCACGTTGTCGGTCGAATCGACGAGTGTCATGCCCGCGGTGAAGAGCGCCGGAAACACGAGAATCGAATAGAGCGGCAGGCCTTTGCCGGCCTCGGCCGCGGCGATCGCGAGCAGGCCGATCTCGGTCGCGGTGTCGAAGCCAAGGCCGAAAAGCACGCCGACTGGGTACATATGCCAGCTCTTCGTGACGACGCGAAAGAGCGGCTTTAACGCGCGCGACAGCAATCCCGCCGGTGCGGCGGCGCGCGCTGCGGCTTCGAGGTTCGCGTGGGCCGCTGCATGGCCGCCATCGGCGTCGTTGCCGTTGTGATCGCCGCTGCGCTGCGCGTGGCGATAACGGCGCCACACGTCGCGCAGAATCGTCAGGTTGACTCCCGCGAGCACGAGCAGAAATGCCGCCGACACCATCGTGCCGATCGTGCCGCCGACCGCCTTAAATGCGTCGAAGCGGCTGTGCAGCGACAACGCCGTGGCCGCGATGCCGATCGTCGCGGCGATCACGATCGTCGAATGGCCGAGCGAAAACGCGAGGCCGACGCCCAGTGGCCGCTTGCCCTGCTGCATGAGCTTGCGCGTGACCGCATCGATTGCCGCGATATGGTCCGCGTCGACCGCGTGCCGCAGACCGAAGCCGTACGCGAGCAGCGCGGTGCCCAGCAGCAGCGGATAGTGGCGCAACGCGATCAGCGCCCACGCCCACGCGCCAAGGTTCACGGCAATCAGCGCCGCATACAGCGTAATGATCTGTCGTGTCGGAAGACGAAGGCGCGTGGCGGTCGGCGTCATGAGGCGTCGTATGGAAAGGGCGGGGGCGTCAGTGCTGGTGCGGATGTTTGTGGATCGGATCGACCCAATAGACGGTTTCCGGCTGTTCGACCGCGTCGATATTGAGGTTCACGACGACCGCCTCGTTATCGCTGCGCACGAGCACGCATTCGAGCGGGTCGTCCGTGCTCGCGTTGATTTCCTGATGCGGCACGTAAGGCGGCACGAAGATGAAGTCGCCGGGGCCCGCTTCGGCGGTGAATTCGAGGTGCTCGCCCCAGCGCATGCGCGCGTGGCCGCGCACCACGTAGATCACGCTTTCGAGCGCGCCGTGATGATGCGCGCCTGTCTTCGCGTTCGGGTGGATCGTCACTGTGCCGGCCCAGATTTTCTGCGCGCCGACGCGCGCCGCGTTGATTGCGGCCGCGCGGTTCATGCCCGGCGTTTGCGCGGTGTTCGTGTCGAGCTGGTCGCCGCGGATCACCTTCACGCCGTGTTCGCGCCAGTCGATCGGTTGATCCTGCGTTCCGTGCGGGCCGTGCGCCGCTTTGTCACGGGTGTCGTCGTGATCGTGATCGTGGTCGTGGCTCATCAGTCATCTCCATGCGCAAGCCCTGGTTGGACGCGCGATTCATTCTGGCATGGCCAAAAATGGCGCGCTCGCTCGCGGGCATTGCGTTGCTTTGCGTGCATTGCTTGCATGCACTGGCGTGCGCGAAAAAAAGCCCGTTCGTCGTGAACGGGCTTTCGATGGAACGTCAAATGCCGCTTACTTATGTTTCGTGTTGATGATCGCTTCCGACACGTTGTTCGGCGTTTCGGCGTAGTGCTTGAATTCCATCGTGTACGTCGCGCGGCCCTGCGTGAGCGAACGCAACGACGTCGAATAGCCGAACATTTCGGCAAGCGGCACTTCGGCGCGCACCAGCTTGCCGCCGCCGCCCGCGATGTCTTCCATGCCCTGCACGATGCCGCGCCGGCCGGACAGGTCGCCCATCACGTTGCCCATGAATTCTTCCGGCGTTTCCACTTCGACGGCCATCATCGGTTCGAGCAGCACGGGCTTCGCCTTGCGCATCGCGTCCTTGAACGCCATCGAGCCGGCCATGCGGAACGCGTTTTCGTTCGAGTCGACATCGTGGTACGAACCGAACGTCAGCGTGACCTTCGTGTCGACTACGGGGTAACCCGCGAGCACGCCTGCTTTCAACGTCTCCAGGATGCCCTTCTCGACCGCCGGGATGAACTCGCGCGGAATCACGCCGCCCTTGATCGCGTCGACGAATTCGTGGCCCTTCGTCGGATTCGGTTCGAGCGTGATCACCGCGTGGCCGTACTGGCCGCGGCCGCCCGACTGCTTGACGAATTTGCCTTCGACGTCTTCGACCTTCGTGCGCACCGTCTCGCGATACGCAACCTGAGGCTTGCCGACCGTCGCTTCGACGCCGAACTCGCGCTTCATCCGGTCGACCAGAATTTCAAGGTGCAGCTCGCCCATGCCGGAGATGATCGTCTGGCCCGACTCCTCGTCGGTGGCGACGCGGAATGACGGGTCTTCCTGCGCGAGACGGTTCAGCGCAATGCCCATCTTTTCCTGGTCGGCCTTCGTCTTCGGTTCGACGGCCTGCGAAATGACCGGCTCCGGGAAAATCATCCGCTCGAGGATGATGATCTTGCTAGGGTCGCACAGCGTGTCGCCGGTGGTCGCTTCCTTGAGGCCCACTGCCGCCGCGATGTCGCCTGCGCGCACTTCCTTGATTTCCTTGCGCTCGTTCGCGTGCATCTGAAGGATCCGGCCGAGGCGCTCCTTCTTTTCCTTCACCGCGTTGTAGACCGTATCGCCCGATTCGACCACACCCGAGTACACGCGGAAGAAGATCAGCTGGCCGACGAACGGGTCCGTCATGATCTTGAACGCGAGCGCGGAGAACGGCTCGTCGTCGCTCGGATGGCGCTCCGCTTCGTTGTCGTTTTCGTCGTGGCCGAGAATCGCGGGCACGTCGACCGGCGACGGCAGATAGTCGATCACCGCGTCGAGCATCGCCTGCACGCCCTTGTTCTTGAACGCGCTGCCGCACAGCATCGGCACGATCTCATTGGCGATCGTGCGCTTTCTGAGCGCGCCCTTGATCTCGTCTTCGGTCAGGCTCTCGTGGTCTTCGAGGTACTTTTCGAGCAGCGCTTCGTCGGCTTCGGCGGCCGCCTCGACCATCTTCTCGCGCCACTCGTGCGCAAGCTCGACGAGATTCGCCGGGATTTCCTTGTACTCGAACTTGATGCCCTGGCTTTCGTCGTCCCAGACAATCGCCTTCATCTTGACGAGGTCGACCACGCCTTCGAAATGCTCTTCGGCGCCGATCGGAATCTGGATCGGCACCGCGACGCCTTTGAGGCGCTCGCCGATCTGCTTCTGCACGCGGAAGAAGTCGGCGCCGACGCGATCCATCTTGTTGACGAACGCAATGCGCGGCACCTTGTACTTGTTTGCCTGGCGCCACACGGTTTCCGACTGGGGCTGCACGCCGCCGACCGAGTCGTACACCATGCACGCGCCGTCGAGCACGCGCATCGAGCGCTCGACTTCGATGGTGAAGTCGACGTGCCCGGGGGTGTCGATGATGTTGATCCGGTGCTCCGGATAATTGCCGGCCATGCCCTTCCAGAATGCCGTCGTGGCAGCCGACGTGATCGTGATGCCGCGCTCCTGTTCCTGCTCCATCCAGTCCATCGTCGCCGCGCCGTCGTGAACCTCGCCGATCTTGTGGGTCACGCCAGTGTAAAAAAGGATGCGCTCGGTGGTGGTAGTTTTGCCGGCATCGATGTGAGCGCTGATCCCGATATTGCGATAGCGCTCGATGGGAGTCTTGCGGGGCACGTGAACCTCCATGAAATAGCGCGCCGCCCCTTTTCCGCCGGTGGGTGACCTAACCCGCCCGGTCGGCTGCGGCGCGACTGGCAGAGACTATAAGGATAGCGTGTCGGGTCCCCTTTTGCTTGAATCTTCCGCGTTGCGGCAAGCGGGAGGGGCGCGCGGCGCATCGCGCGGATTCCGTGGCATCGCGTTGCGGCGATGTTCATGGGGAAGCATGCGGAAGCGAAAAAGCCGGTTCGCACGCGCGTGTGCGAACCGGCTTTATGCCGTGGCTGGTGTGCGGCGGATTGAGCAACATGCGACCGCGTTGGTCACATGACCGTCATTTGCGGCATTAGCCGCATTAGGTGCATTGGCCGCGCGCCGGCTCGGCGCGGCGCGGCGCGGCGCGCGTTGGCTGTGTCTGTTGCAACAACCCGGGTTACTGCGGCTGCGGCAATCCCTGAAGCTTCATGCCGGGCTTGATGCCCTTCGACGCGAACCAGCCCTTGCTCATTTCGAGCGCGTAGACGCCGTTGTTGCGCGGGCAATGGTTGTTCTCGGTTTCCGCCTGCATCTCGTCGATATCGGTGATCGTGCCGTCGGCGCGGATAAACGCGATCGACAGCGGGATCAGCGTGTTCTTCATCCAGAAGCAGTGCACCGCGTTCTCGTTGAACACGAACAGCATGCCTTCGTTCGGCTTCAGCTCGGTGCGATACATGAGACCTTGCTCGCGGTCCGGATCGTTCGCGGCCACGGCGGCGTCGATCACGAACATGCCGGCCGTCAGCTTCACGCGCGGGAAGTCGCCGGGCTGTTTCGCGCCGGGCGGAATTTGCGCAAACGCGTCGCGCGCCGGCAGGGCGGCAAACGACAACGCGACGACCGACAACGCAACGGCAAGCGCGAGGCGCGCCGCAAAATTCGCCCATAGCGAGCGCGGGTTGAATCGCACGACGGTGCTCCTTCTCCAAAGATGAACCGCGATGTTACGCGAGCGCGTCGAAAAAGAAAAAGGCAGACGGCCTTGCGGCGATCTGCCTTTCAACGCCGTAAGAACGGCAGGTGCTGCTTGTTCTTGACTGCGTTATTTCTTCGAACTTATTCCGAAGCAGCCGAAGCAGCAGCTGCCGGAGCAGCCTTCTTCTTCGAAGCGTGCTTGGTGTGCTTCTTCGCTGCCTTGTGAGCCGACGAAGCCGGCGCCATTGCGTCAGCAGCCGGAGCCGAAGCTTGTGCGAAAGCAGCCGTTGCGAAGAGGCCAGCGACCAGAGCGGCGATGAGCTTGTTCATTTTGTGAAATCCTCAGCTTTAGTTAATTAACCAGATGACCCGTGGGTCGAGTCATGTCGTTCAACGTGCCATCCACCTTTCGGTTGACAGCCGGGTCATCAAATTTCCGCGGAAATTTTCACGAGCCGGTTGCGAGCTTGCGAGACGCGCGCGACGCGGGCAGCGATGTGCCGGGCGGTGCGAACGGCTCGCGAGGCTGAATGCCGGATAGCTCGCGGCATCTGGGTCGTGTAACGCGTGATGTCGGCGCGCGGTTGACGAAAGGTGCTGCGAAAGCTTGTGAATTTTTTGCGGTGGAGGTTTGAGCGATGCCGCTGAGGCGACCGTTCTATGCGGCTGGATCCAGGTGACCGCGTCTCGGCGCGCCCATCTAGGCGACCCCGTCCCATGGCGCGCGCGCGGGCAGTTCGGTGGAGTCGCCAGGTTCAAGGCCGAGCGCGAAGATATCGAGCGCGCCGATGCCGACGCGCACAAGACGCAAGGTCGGGTACCCGACTGCGGCCGTCATTCGGCGCACTTGCCGGTTCTTGCCTTCGGTGATCGACAGTTCGATCCACGTGGTCGGAATGGCCGCGCGATAGCGGATCGGCGGATTGCGCGGCCACAGCGTGGCGGGCGGCTCGACGAATTCGGCGCGGCAGGGGCGCGTCATATAGTCGCCGAGATCGACGCCGCGTGCGAGCGCTTTCAGGTCCGCGTCGCGCGGCGTGCCTTCGACTTGCGCCCAGTAGCGTTTGACAAGTTTGTGACGCGGCTCGGCGATGCGTGTTTGCAGCGCGCCGTCGTCGGTGAGCAGCAGCAAGCCTTCGCTGTCGGAATCGAGCCGGCCCGCCGGATAGACGCCGGGCACGCGCACCCAGTCCGCGAGCGACGCGCGCGTGTCGTGCGGCGAGAACTGGCAGATCGTACCGTAGGGCTTGTTCAGGGCGAGCAGCGTCATGCGTAGAATCGGTGGGCGTGGTGTTGAATGGTGAGTCGCGGCATTTGTGGCGAGGTAAGCGCGCGAATGCGCGGGAACGCGTCGCGCCGGGCCGTATGCACGGACCGTGGATCGCGGACCGCGACCCGTGGTAAATGGCGGGATATTAATGCATAATACGACGTGCTCAGTCTTATGTCTTATATAAGACTTAAGACATCGCGCTTGTCCAGTCTCGCTGGTCAGTCCCGTTTGTCGGCCCGTCAGCCTGTCAGCCTCGTTTGTCAGCCTCGTTTGTCAGCCTGGCTTCAGCCTGCCGGCCGATGCCCTTCGCCTTCCAGCCGTGGTCGGTGGGCTAGAATAAACGGCCTGGACGCTCACGGGCGTCAGGCATGCGCGTAAAGAGGAGCGCCCAGTTTCGCAGGTCCCCAATCTGGTTTCCCCGGCACAGCCATCCATTACTGGAGTCCGATCATGGCGTATCAGCACATCAAGGTTCCGACGGGCGGTGACAAGATCACCGTCAATGCGAATTTCTCGCTCAACGTTTCCGACCAGCCGATCATTCCGTATATCGAAGGCGACGGTACCGGTGTCGATATCACGCCGGTGATGATCAAGGTCGTCGATGCGGCGGTCGAGAAGGCGTACGGCGGCAAGAAAAAAATCCACTGGATGGAAGTTTTTGCCGGCGAGAAGGCGACCAAGGTGTACGGGCCCGATGTGTGGCTGCCGGAAGAAACGCTTGCCGTGGTCAAGGAATACGTGGTGTCGATCAAGGGCCCGCTGACGACGCCGGTCGGCGGCGGCATCCGCTCGCTGAACGTCGCGCTGCGCCAGGAACTGGACCTGTACGTGTGTCTGCGCCCCGTGCAGTACTTCAAGGGCGTGCCGTCGCCGGTGCGCGAGCCGGAGAAAACCAACATGGTGATCTTCCGCGAGAACTCGGAAGACATCTACGCGGGCATCGAATGGGCCGCGGAATCGGAGCAGGCGAAGAAGGTCATCAAATTCCTGCGCGACGAAATGGGCGTGAAGAAAATCCGCTTCCCGGATACCTCGGCGATTGGCGTGAAGCCGGTGTCGAAGGAAGGCACCGAGCGTCTTGTGCGCAAGGCGATCCAGTACGCGATCGACAACGACCGTCGTTCGGTCACGCTCGTGCATAAGGGCAACATCATGAAGTTCACCGAGGGCGCGTTCCGTGACTACGGCTATGCGCTCGCGCAGAAGGAATTCGGCGCTGAACTGGTGGACGGCGGCCCGTGGATGAAGATCAAGAACCCGAAGTCGGGCAACGAGATCGTCGTGAAGGACGTGATCGCCGACGCGTTCCTGCAGCAGATCCTGCTGCGTCCGGCCGAATACGACGTGATCGCGACGCTGAACCTGAATGGCGACTACGTGTCGGACGCGCTTGCCGCGCAAGTCGGCGGTATCGGCATCGCGCCGGGCGCGAACATGTCGGATTCGGTTGCGATGTTCGAAGCGACGCATGGCACCGCGCCGAAGTACGCGGGCAAGGACTATGTGAATCCGGGCTCGGAAATCCTCTCGGCCGAAATGATGCTGCGTCACCTCGGCTGGACCGAAGCCGCTGACGTGATCATTTCGTCGATGGAGAAATCGATCCTGCAGAAGCGCGTGACGTACGACTTCGCGCGTCTGATGGAAGGCGCGACGCAAGTGTCGTGTTCTGGCTTCGGTCAGGTGATGATCGAGAATATGTGATCGCTGGTTCGGGCCTCGAAGCACGGTTGCACGAGGCCTGACGCGAACGGTCAAACCCCGGTGGGTCGTGTTTGCGATCGCCGGGGTTTTTTAATGTACGCAGGGCCGGCGAATGCGCTTTTTTCGTTTTCGTTGCGTGCGCATCCATTTCGCACCATGCGTCCTGGCTCGGGCGCGCGAATAAACCGGCTGCGTTATGCTTGCCGCTCGCCGCGAATGAACGCCTGATCGTCCGATTTGCGGGAAATAAATACGTTGTTGCGCATCGTCATTGTGCTGTCACTTGCGTGACGCGAGACGCAGTATGCCGGTGTGAACCAGGGAAACAACCGATGATTCGCAGGGAATTTCTAGCTCGCGCGCTCAGCGCGGCCGTTGCGTCCGCAGTGGGGTCGTTAGGCGTGCGCAGCGCGTTCGCGCAGCATGCCGGGCACGATATGCATGACATGAGCGGCATGTCCGACATGTCGGACATGGAAGGCATGGGCGACATGCACGGAATGCACGATATGGCCGGCATGCGTGGCATGACGTCGCACGCGGCAGGCGCGAGCGACGCGGGCGTCGCGCTTGCATCGCCGGATGCGTTGCCATCGGGCGCGCCGCTCGCGACGCTGCGCCGCCTCGCCAACGAAAGCAGCGATCCCGGCACGTTTCGCGCGACGCTCGTCGCGCAGCCGGTACGCCGGCAACTGATGCCGGGCAAACAGACGCAGTTCTGGCTGTACGGCGATGCGGCGCAAGGTCCGGTCGCGGGTCCGCTGATCGAAGTGCACGAAGAAGACACCGTCGAAATCCGCTTCGTGAACCGTCTGCCGCAGCCGTCGACCGTGCACTGGCACGGCTTGCCGGTGCCGCCCGATCAGGACGGCAATCCGTCCGATCCGGTCGCGCCGGGCGAATCGCGCGTCTATCGGTTTACGTTGCCGCGCGGCAGCGCCGGCACGTACTGGTATCACCCGCATCCGCATATGTTGTCGGCGGGGCAGGTGTACCGCGGCCTTGCCGGGCCGATCGTCGTGCGCGCAGCCGACGACCCGCTTGCCGCGCTGCCCGAGCGCTATCTGTTTCTGACCGACCTCAAGCTCGCCGCCGACGGCTCGATCGCGCCAAACGACATGATGGACTGGATGAACGGCCGAGAGGGTCAGTTCGTGCTCGTCAATGGCGCGCGGCGGCCGCGCATCGTGGTGGCGCGCGACGAGCGATGGCGCGTCTGGAATGCATGCAATGCGCGCTATTTGAGGCTGTCGCTCGGCGTCAATTACCCGTTCGCGCAGGTTGGCACCGACGGCGGCCTGCTCGGCGACGCGCGCGACGGCCTGACCGAACTGCTGCTCGCACCTGGCGAGCGCGCCGAGCTGATCGTGCGCGCGGGCCAATGGCCGTCGCAGACGGCGTTGACGGCTGCCGTCTACGACCGCCGCAAAATGGCGATGGGCCCGGGCGGCCTGCCGCCCGATCCGGCGCGCGCGCTTGCCGACGTGCGTTTCGCGCCGGCCTCCGCCGGCGGCTCGGGCGCGGGCGCCGCGGCCCAGCCGGCGCCGCATCCGCTTCCTTCGCCGCTTCGTACGATTGAAGCGCTGGCTCCGCCGGCGGGCGCCACGGCGCCGCAAAAATCCGTCGTCTTTTCCGAAGAAATGGATATGGCAGCGATGCATCGCCCGGGAGCGACGATGCACGAGATGCCGGCCGGGATGAAATTTCTCATCAACGGCGAGACATTCGATGCATCGCGCATTGCGCTAACGAGCCGCAGCGGCGAGGTCGAGCACTGGTCGATTGAAAATCGTACCGATATGGACCATCCGTTCCATCTGCACGGCACGCAATTTCAAATTATTGACCGGCAGCGAAACGGGAAAAGAACGCCGGAGCCGTATCTCGCATGGCGCGACACAGTGAATGTTCAGCCGGGCGAAACAGTGCGCATTGCCACCGTGCAGAGAATGCCGGGAGAGCGGATGTTTCACTGCCATATTCTCGAACACGAAGATCTTGGAATGATGGCGACACTGAAAGTCGTCTAGACGGCGGCGCTCAATGGCGCGCCGATAATGGCGGATAAAAACAAACAAGAAAAAACCCGGCGCAAGGCCGGGTCTCAATAACTGGGCTTTGAAACGTGACGTGTTTCAAAAGCCGCCATGCTTTATAAATGAGGAACCCGGCATGAAGCCGGGTTCTTTAAAGGGTACGGGAATCGAACAGATTCAGGCTGCAGCCTGGATGTTCGATGCCTGTTTGCCTTTGGGGCCTTGCACGACCTCGAAGCTCACCTTCTGGCCTTCCTTGAGGGTCTTGAACCCGTTCATCTGGATAGCCGAAAAGTGTGCAAACAGATCCTCACCGCCTTCGTCGGGCGTAATGAATCCGAAACCTTTCGCGTCATTGAACCATTTGACCGTACCGGTTGCCATACCAACTTCCCCTGTATCTCAATCACACGAGCCCTCGAAAAGCCCAACGACCGCGGAATGCAGCCGTCCCTCCTCACAAGCTCACCAACGGCATTTTTTCTATAGACCGCACATTGAAAAAAGTGCCAGCTTGATTGTTGAGTCTCTTTATTCGAGTGTCAAGAAAATTTTGAGACGCTATGTGCGCCGTTGTAAAGAACCAATTTCCAGGGTTTTTCCTTCTTTTCTTATGTGCGGTCACCCAAGCGGGCCATCTTGAAAAGTCGCATAATCGACTCACATGCCGCCTATGGCGAAGCATCGCAGCACGCTTCGCGCCGGGAGTGTCTGCATGTACGGCGAGCTTAACGTCCGCTGGCGCAGGTTGTGCGATACTCGTTTCGGACAGCGGCCTTGCGCCGCGAACTGGAACGAATGAGGACATACCGGAGGGCTGGTTCCGCGATCGGCCCCGCGCATTGCGCAAGCGCGACGGGCCAACGCCCGCGGGCCGCGGCCGACGTGATCGCCGGCAGTGGCCGGCTGGTCGGCCGGTTGGGTTTTGACAGGATTGCGGGCCTGTCCGAGTTGTTTAGAATGGGTGTATGGCGATTATCCCGGACAAGCAGGACAACACGGTACTGGAGCGGCAGGAACAAAAGCTGAAACCGCCGGCCATGTACAAGGTAGTGCTGTTGAATGACGACTTCACGCCGATGGAATTCGTCGTGATGGTCGTGCAGGAATATTTCAATAAAGATCGTGAGACCGCTACGCAGATAATGCTAAAGGTGCATCGCGAAGGCAGGGGAGTTTGTGGGGTCTACACGCGGGACATCGCGTCGACCAAAGTCGAGCAAGTCGTTACCCACGCACGGCAGGCCGGGCATCCGCTGCAGTGTGTGATGGAGGAAGCATGATTGCCCAGGAACTGGAAGTCAGCCTGCACATGGCGTTTATGGAAGCACGCCAGGCGCGGCATGAGTTCATCACGGTCGAACATCTTTTGCTGGCGCTGTTGGACAACCCGACAGCTGCCGAAGTGCTGCGCGCTTGCGCGGCCAACATCGAAGACCTGCGTCAGAACCTGCGCAACTTCATTCATGACAACACGCCGACCGTGCCAGGCACGGACGACGTCGACACGCAGCCCACGCTAGGTTTCCAGCGTGTGATCCAGCGCGCGATCATGCACGTGCAGTCCACGTCGAACGGCAAGAAGGAAGTGACGGGCGCGAACGTGCTTGTCGCGATCTTCGGCGAGAAGGACTCGCACGCGGTGTACTACCTGCAGCAGCAGGGCGTCACGCGCCTCGACGTGGTGAATTTCATCTCGCATGGCATCGCGAAGACGAATAGCACGGACGCGGCGAAGGCGAGCGATTCGAACACCGAATCGGACGAAGCCGCTGCGCAGAAGGAAACCCCGCTCGCGCAGTTCACGCAGAATCTGAACCAGATGGCGAAGGACGGCCGCATCGATCCGCTGATCGGACGCGAAGCGGAAGTCGAGCGCGTGGTGCAGGTGCTGTGCCGCCGGCGCAAGAACAATCCGCTGCTGGTGGGCGAGGCCGGTGTCGGCAAGACCGCGATCGCGGAAGGCCTTGCATGGCGCATCATGCGCGGCGAAGTGCCCGATATTCTGGCGGACGCACAGGTGTATTCGCTCGATATGGGTGCGCTGCTCGCCGGCACGAAGTATCGCGGCGACTTCGAGCAGCGTCTGAAGACGGTGCTGAAGGAACTGAAAGAGCGCCCGCACGCCATTCTGTTCATCGACGAAATTCATACGCTGATCGGCGCGGGTGCCGCATCGGGCGGCACGCTCGACGCGTCGAACCTGCTGAAGCCGGCGTTGTCGTCGGGCACGCTCAAGTGCATCGGCGCGACGACGTTCACCGAATTCCGCGGCATCTTCGAGAAAGACGCAGCGCTGTCGCGCCGCTTCCAGAAGATCGACGTCACGGAACCGACGGTCGAGCAGACGGTGGCGATTCTGCGTGGTCTGAAGTCGCGCTTCGAAGAGCACCACGGCGTGAAGTACTCGTCGGGTGCGCTGTCGGCCGCGGCTGAGCTGTCGGCACGCTTCATTACGGATCGTCATCTGCCGGACAAGGCGATCGACGTGATCGACGAAGCGGGCGCGGCGCAACGCATCCTGCCGAAGTCGAAGCAGAAGCGCACGATCGGCAAGAACGAGATCGAGGAAATCATCTCGAAGATCGCACGTGTCCCGGCGCAAAGCGTGTCGCAGGACGATCGCAGCAAGCTGCAAACTTTGGATCGTGACCTGAAAGCGGTCGTGTTTGGCCAGGATCCGGCTATCGATGCGCTGTCGGCGTCGATCAAGATGGCGCGCGCGGGCCTCGGCAAGACCGACAAGCCGATCGGCGCGTTCCTGTTCTCGGGCCCGACCGGCGTCGGCAAGACCGAAGTGGCGCGGCAGCTCGCGTTCACGCTCGGTATCGAGCTGATCCGCTTCGATATGTCGGAGTATATGGAGCGTCACGCGGTGAGCCGTCTGATCGGCGCGCCGCCGGGATATGTCGGTTTCGACCAGGGTGGCCTGCTGACGGAAGCCGTGACGAAGAAGCCGCACTGCGTGCTGCTGCTCGACGAAATCGAGAAGGCGCATCCGGACATCTTCAACGTGCTGCTGCAGGTGATGGACCACGGCACGCTGACCGACAACAACGGTCGCAAGGCGGACTTCCGCAACGTGATCATCATCATGACGACGAACGCGGGCGCCGAGGCGATGCAGAAGTCGTCGATGGGCTTTACGAATCGCCGCGAAACCGGCGACGAGATGGCCGACATCAAGCGCATGTTCACGCCGGAGTTCCGCAACCGTCTCGACTCGACGATCAGCTTCCGCTCGCTCGATGAAGAAATCATCATGCGCGTGGTCGACAAGTTCCTCATGCAGCTCGAAGACCAGCTGCACGAGAAGAAGGTCGATGCGCTCTTCACCGACAACCTGCGCAAGCATCTCGCGAAGCACGGTTTCGATCCGCTGATGGGTGCGCGTCCGATGCAGCGCCTGATTCAGGATACGATCCGCCGCGCGCTGGCCGACGAACTGCTGTTCGGCAAGCTGATGAACGGCGGCCGTGTGACGGTCGATGTCGATCAGGAAGATAAGGTGCAGCTGACCTTCGACGAGCAGTCGCTGCCGCCGCGCAATCCGAATCCGGAAGCGGTGGAAGTAGACTAAGCCGTCTGTCGTCCTCAGGAAAAAAGCGCGGGCCAATTGGCCCGCGCTTTTTTTGCCTTACGTTATGGCGACGTCGAATGAAGCGTCAACGCTTTCGCGTGGCGTGGCGACGCGTCACATCACATCGCGTCAAGTCACGCTTCAGTGCTTGCCCGTGCTGCCAAACCCGCCCTCACCGCGCTCGCTCGCGGCAAATTCATCGACGATATTGAACTGCGCCTGCACGACCGGCACGATCACGAGCTGCGCGAGCCGCTCCATCGGATTCAGCGTGAACGTGGTCTGCCCGCGGTTCCACGTCGAGATCATCAGCTGGCCCTGGTAATCCGAGTCGATCAGGCCGACGAGGTTGCCGAGCACGATGCCGTGTTTATGGCCGAGACCCGAACGCGGCAGGATCAGCGCCGCGTAGCCGGGGTCGCCGACATGCACGGCGAGGCCGGTCGGCACGAGTGCCGTGGCGCCGGGCTCGAGCGTCAACGGTTCATCGAGGCAGGCGCGCAGGTCGAGGCCTGCGCTGCCCGGCGTGGCGTAGGCGGGCAGATAGTCGCGCATGCGCGCATCGAGAATCTTCAGGTCGAGTTTCATGCAGGTCAGGGTTCTGTTCTTCGGGTTTGGGGTTGGGGTGCGAGAGCGAAGGAGCGCCGCCGGATCCGAGCCGATCAGCGACCCAGCTCGAACGCCTTTGCAAGCAGTTCATACGAACGCAAGCGGGCCTGATAACTGCCGGCAACGGTCAGCACGATCAGTTCGTCGGCATCGAATTGTTCCTGCAGCGCATGCAAGCGCTCGGTTACCGTTTCCGGCGTGCCGATAATGCTGCGCGGCTTCTCGCGATCGATAATCAGTTGTTCGCGTGCGCCGTACTCTTGCGCGAGACCCTGCGCAATCGACGGAATCGGCGCGTTCAGCCCATAGGCCATTTGCACGCGGCGCAGATCGACGGCTTTCTCGAGGTCGGCGGCTTCGCGCTCGGTATCGGCGCAAATCACGAAGACGGCGGCAGCGAGATAAGGCTTCGTTTCATGGCCCGCCTGAAAGCGCTCGCGATACGCCTGCGCGACGGCATGGCCGAAGTGCGCATTGATGAAATGCGCGAATGAAAAGCGGATGCCGAGTTGCGCGGCGAGCATCCCGCCGAAGTCGCTCGAACCGAGCATCCACAATTGCGGACGCGTGTCGATTTGCGGCTGCAGCAGCACGCCGTACGCGAGGTGATCCGACGGCAGCGTGCCGTTCATCAAGCCGACGAGGTCGGCGACCTGCTGCGGAAAAATATCGCCGCGGTTATACGCGCCGGCCGCGACCGCCTGCGCGGTGCGCATATCGCCGCCCGGCGCGCGGCCGACGCCGAGATCGATGCGATTCGGAAACAGTGCCTCGAGCATCAAAAACTGCTCGGCGATCTTGAACGGACTGTAGTACGGCAGCATCACGCCACCGGAGCCGAGGCGAATCCGTTTCGTCACGCTGCCGAGGCGCGCGAGCATCACTTCAGGGCTAGGGTTTGATACGCCGCGCAGGCCGTGGTGCTCGGCGCACCAGTAGCGCGTGTAGCCAAGATCGTCGGCGAGTTGCGCGAGTTCGACCGTTGCGGCGATCGCATCGGCCACCGAGTGCCCGTCGATCACGGGCGTCTGATCGAGCACGGAGAGTAGCGTCATGACAGCAGCGCTCCTGAATAACTAGGGTGCGTGAGGCACGCGAAGGCGAACGCGAAGATCACGGCTTACCGTTAGCCGATCAGGCTCGCGTCCGGCAGACGCTGTGCGATTTCGGCGATCAGCGCACGCGCGAGCGCCTGTTTGCCGGCGCGCGGCAGCCGCGTAATGCCGCTTGCCTCGAACAGTGCGACTTCATTGTCGTCGCGGCCGAAGGTCAGCGGACCGAGGTTGCCGATCAGCAGCGGCACGTTCTTGCGTACGCGTTTTTGTTCGCCGTGCACGTCGAGGTTGCCGCTTTCCGCGGCAAAGCCGACGCAATACGGCGGATGCGTCAGATGGGCGACCGCGGACAGAATGTCCGGATTTTCGACGAACTTGAACGCGGGGACGGCGCGGTCCGCGGTCTTCTTGATCTTGTGCTCGCTCGTATGTTCCGCGCGCCAGTCGGCGACTGCGGCGACGCCGATAAAGATGTCATAGTCGGGCACCGCGCGCATCACCGCTTCGTACATCTGCTGCGCGGTCTGCACGTCTTCGCGGTAGACGCCCCACGGCGTATCTAGCGCGACCGGGCCCGCCACCAGATGCACGTCCGCGCCGGCCTGCTGCGCGGCGCGCGCAAGCGCGAAGCCCATCTTGCCGCTCGAGCGGTTCGTGATACCGCGCACGGGGTCGAGCGGCTCGAAAGTCGGGCCGGCAGTGAGCAGCACGCGGCGGCCGGCCAGCACTTTCGGCTGGAAGAACGAAACGATCGCTTCGTAGGTGGCTTCGGGTTCGAGCATGCGGCCGTCGCCAACCTCGCCGCACGCTTGCGCGCCGGAGTCGGGGCCGAGCACCTCAACGCCGTCGCCGCGCAGCATCGCGACATTGCGCTGCGTCGCCGGGTTCGTCCACATCTGACGGTTCATGGCCGGCACCACGAGCAGCGGACAGTCGCGCGCAATGCACAACGTGGACAGCAGATCGTCGGCCATGCCGTGCGCGAGCTTCGCGAGAAAGTCGGTGGAGGCGGGCGCGATCACGATCGCGTCCGCTTCGCGCGACAGATCGATATGCGGCATGTTGTTCGCAATGCGCGCATCCCACTGGCTCGTGTAGACGGGGCGCCCGGACAGCGCCTGCATCGTGACCGGCGTGATGAATTGCGTCGCCGCTTCGGTCATCGCGATCTGCACAGTGGCGCCGGCTTTGACGAGCAGGCGCGTGAGTTCGGCGATCTTGTAGCACGCGATGCCGCCCGTCATGCCGAGCACGAGGTGCTTGCCGGCGAGTTCGCCAGTGAAGGGCATGTCGGGCACGTCCGGCGCGTCGCTCACTTCGCGCGCGTCGTCGAGTCGTTCGGTCGACGCGGCAAGCGCGTCGTTGGTCAGCTTGTTTGCCACTGAAGTCTCCGACTAAACGTCGACCTTACCGCATGTTTTAACGCGAGTTAGCGCGAGTTATCGCGCATCGGCTCGCGTCATCGCGCCCCGCGCACGCGCCGCAATTCGTCGATCACGAGCAGCACGGCACCGACCGTAATCGCGCTGTCGGCAAGATTGAACGCGGGCCAATGCCAGCCGCCGACGTGGAAATCGAGAAAGTCGATCACGTGGCCGTACATCAGCCGGTCGATCACATTGCCGAGCGCACCGCCGAGAATCAGCGCAAGTGCGGTGCAGAACATTTTCTGCGTGCCGTGGCGCTTGAGCAGATAGCAGATCACAAGCGCCGCGACGATGCCGAGCAGCGTAAAGGCCCAGCGCTGCCACCCGCCCGCCATCGCGAGAAAGCTGAACGCCGCGCCGCGGTTGAACACGAGCACGAGGTTGAAGAACGGCGTAATCACGTGCGATTCGCCGTACGCGAACACCTTCGCGACCGCGATTTTCGTCAGCTGGTCGGCGAGGATCACGATCAGAGCGACGCCGAGCCACGGCGCGAGCGACCCGCTCGCCGATTTCGACAGGCTTCTGGACATTATGCCGCGCTCCTTGCTTCGCCGTTGCCGAACAGGTTGCTGACGCAGCGGCCGCATAGCGTCGGATGCCCGGCATCGGCGCCGACGTCCGCACGATAGTGCCAGCAGCGCTCGCATTTCAGATACTTCGACGCGATCACTTCGACGCCTTCGTCCGCTTCGCTTTCCACCTTGACGACGTTGGCCGCCGACGTGATCAGCACGAATTTCAGGTCGTCGTTAAGGCTCGCGAGCGCGTCGTAGCGTGCGCCACTCGCACGGACTTCCACTTCGGCCTGCAGCGACGAGCCGATCAGGTTCGCCACGCGTGCCTCTTCGAGCGCCTTGGTCACATCGCCGCGCGCCGCGCGCAGCAGTGTCCATTTGTCGAGCAGCGCGGCGCCGTCCGAGACCTCGGGATACGTGTGATACAGCTCGGTGAAGATCGTTTCGCTGTGCGGCTGGAACACCTTCCACGCTTCTTCGGCCGTGAACGACAGGAACGGCGCCATCAGACGCAGCAGCCCGTTCGCGATGTGATAGAGCGCGGTTTGCGCCGAACGGCGCGCGGCCGAGTCGGGCGCCGTCGTGTACAGGCGATCCTTCAGCACATCGAGGTAGAAGCCGCCGAGGTCTTCGGAGCAGAACGTCTGCACTTTCGCGACGACCGGGTGGAACTCGTACTTGTCGTAGTGCGCAAGGATCTCGGTCTGCAGGTTCGCCGTCAGTGCGACCGCATAGCGGTCGATCTCGAGCCATTCGCTAACCGGTTGCGCGTGTTGCGCGAAATCGAAGTCCGACAGATTGGCGAGCAGGAAGCGCAACGTATTGCGGATACGCCGATAGCTTTCCGTCACGCGCTTCAGAATTTCCTCGGAAATCGCGAGCTCGCCCGAGTAATCGGTCGACGCAATCCACAGACGGATGATTTCCGCGCCAAGGCGGTTCGATACTTCATGCGGATCGACGCCGTTGCCGAGCGACTTGCTCATCTTGCGGCCTTCGCCGTCGACCGTGAAGCCGTGCGTCAGCAGCGCGTTGTACGGCGGCCGGCCGTCGAGCATCGACGCGGTCAGCAACGACGAATGGAACCAGCCGCGGTGCTGATCCGAACCTTCGAGGTACAGGTCGGCCGGGAATTGCAGTTCGTCCTTGTGCGAGCCGCGCAGCACGTGCCAGTGCGTTGTGCCCGAATCGAACCAGACGTCGAGCGTATCGCGGTTCTTTTCGTACATGTTCGCATCGTCGCCGATCAGTTCGCGCGGATCGAGCGTCTGCCATGCTTCGATGCCGGACACTTCGACGCGCTTCGCGACTTCTTCGAGCAGTTCGGGCGTGCGCGGATGCAATTCGCCCGTTTCCTTGTGCACGAAGAATGCCATCGGCACGCCCCATTGGCGCTGGCGCGACAGCGTCCAGTCCGGGCGATTCGCGATCATCGCGAACAGGCGCTGCTTACCCCACGACGGATAGAACGCGGTCGCCTCGATGCCTTCGAGCGCGGTTTCGCGCAGCGTCTTGCCGCCGTCGCGCGGCTTCACGTCCATGCCGGCGAACCACTGCGACGTCGCGCGGTAGATGATCGGCGTCTTGTGGCGCCAGCAGTGCATATAGCTGTGCGTGTACTTCTCGCTGCGCAGCAGCGTGCCGGCCTCGCGCAGCGCGTCGACGATCTTCGGGTTTGCAACCCAGATCGACAGGCCGCCGAACAGCGCGAGCGACTCGATATAGCGGCCGTCGCCCATCACCGGACTGATGATGTCGGAGTCGGCCATGCCGTGCGCCTTGCACGACACGAAGTCTTCGACGCCATAGGCCGGCGACGAGTGCACGATGCCGGTGCCGGTATCGGTCGTCACGTAGTCGCCGAGATAGATGGGCGACGTGCGTTTGTAGGCCGGATGCGCCGACGACAGCGGATGATGAAAGCGCAAATTCGCCAGCGCGGCGCCGGGCGCGGTCGCGAGCACGCGGCCTTGCAGGTTGAAATCCTTCATGCACGCTTCGACGCGCTCCTGCGCGAGGATCAGCAGGCCGCGCTGCGTATCGACAAGCGCGTAGACCACTTCGGGGTGCACGTTCAGCGCCTGGTTCGCGGGGATCGTCCACGGCGTCGTGGTCCAGATCACGATGCCGCCTTCGGCACGCGGCAGCGCCGCCAGACCAAACGCCTGCGCGGTTTTCTCCGGTTCCGCGAACGTGAAGAGCACGTCGATCGTCGGGTCGGTTTTGTCCTTGTACTCGACTTCCGCTTCGGCCAGCGCCGAGCCGCAGTCGAAGCACCAGTTCACCGGCTTCAGGCCGCGAAACACGTAGCCCTTTTCCATGATCTTCGCGAGCGCGCGGATTTCGCCGGCTTCGTTCGTGAAGTTCATCGTCTTGTACGGGTTGTCCCATTCGCCGAGTACGCCTAGGCGCCGGAAGCCCACTTTCTGCTTCTCGATCTGCTCGGTCGCGTACGCGCGCGCCTTCTGCATCACTTCGGCGGCCGGCAGCGACTTGCCGAACTGCTTTTCGATCTGGATTTCGATCGGCATGCCGTGGCAGTCCCAGCCCGGCACATAGACCGCGTCGAAGCCCGCCATATTGCGCGCCTTGACGATCATGTCCTTCAGGATCTTGTTCACCGCGTGGCCAAGGTGGATGTCGCCGTTCGCGTACGGCGGGCCGTCGTGCAGGATGAACTTCGCGCGGCCCTTCGAAGCGGCGCGGATTTTTTCGTAGATCTTGCGCTCCTGCCAGTCCTTGACCCATTGCGGCTCGCGCTTGGGCAGGTCGCCGCGCATCGGGAACGGCGTGTCCAGCAAATTGACCGGATACTTGGCTTGCGGTTTCGAATCGGCTTTCTTGTTGCTCATGGTGACGTAGCGGTGAATACGGTGTTGGCGCCCGTGTCGGCGGTCGGCGCGGATTTGCCGGGGATTGCGCGACCGGTACGGCCGGTACGAGGTGGCGCGGCTTGCGAACCTTGGTGCCGATCCGGCCGACTGCGCGGCGGACTGCGCCGGCTTCGGATCACGCCCATCGGTTCAGGACGCTTCAGTGTGCACGGTTCCGTTCCGCGCGCACCGCGGCCGTTTATCTAATTCGGTCGGTCGCCGAGGTCGAGAAGCCCGTCGACCGGCTGCCCGGCGCGTGACCCGGCTCGAGCGCTTCGAACCACGCGCGCGCGCTCGTCACATCGCGAGCGATCGCCGCGGACAGCGTTTCGAGGTCGACAAACTTTTCCTCGTCGCGCAGTTTCTTCAGAAACTCGACGCGCACGAGTTTGCCATAGGCGTCGCCATGCCAGTCGAGCAGATGCACTTCGAGCAGGACGCGGCCGGAATCGTCGACGGTCGGACGCAGCCCGAGGCTCGCGACGCCCGGCAGCGGCTTGTCCTCAATGCCATGCACGCGCACCACGAAAATGCCCGACAGCGCGGGCCGCTTATGGGCGATCGGCAGGTTCAGGGTCGGGAAGCCGAGGTCGCGGCCGAGCTTGAGCCCATGCACGACGTGCCCGCTGATCACATAATCGCGGCCGAGCGCGGCGCGCGCCGCATCGAGGTCGCCGGCCACGAGCGCCGCGCGCACGCCCGAACTCGAAATACGCGCGCCGGACGGATCGGCGACCGTTTCCATCTGCTCAACTTCGAAACCGAAGCGCTGGCCCGCCGCTTTGAGCGAAGCGAAGTCGCCGGCGCGCTTCGCGCCGTAGCGGAAATCGTCGCCGATCATGACCCAGCGCGTGTGCAGCCCGTTGACGATGATCCGCTCGACGAACGCATCGGGGGACTGGCTCGCGAACCGTTGATTGAAATGCTCGACCACGACGCGATCGACGCCGTTCATGCGCAGCGCCTCGAGCTTGTCGCGCAGCATCGCGATACGCGGCGGCGCGCCGGCCGGGTTGAAGAATTCGCGCGGGTGCGGTTCGAAGGTCATCACGCAGACGGGCAGCCCGCGCGCATCGGCGGCCGCGCGCACGTGCGCGAGCAATGCCTGATGGCCGCGGTGGACACCGTCGAAATTGCCGATGGTGAGCGCGCAGGGCGCGCGGCTTTCGGCATTGGGAAGACCCCGAAAAACTCTCACGATAGCGGGCTGAGGTTAGTACCTGAGGTGGGTCCCGGTCGCTGGTACCGGATTCCTACCGGGTTGATAAGACGGGTGACGCGATAAACGAGGCGGGCCAGATCCCCGCAAAACACACGATTATAAACGCTCAAGGCCGCCGACGGCTTCGCGTCGCGGTTCGCGCGGTGCCGGATGATAAAATCCGCGGATGAAAAAACTCGTCATTCTGATTTCCGGACGGGGCAGCAACATGCAGGCAATGGTGAACGCCTGCGCGCGCGAGCGCTGGCCGGCGCAAGTCGCCGCTGTGATTGCCAACCGCCCAGACGCCGCCGGGCTGCACTTCGCGGCGTCGCAAGGTATTCCCACCGCGGTGGTCGACCATCGCCAGTTTCCCGACCGGCAGTCGTTCGACATCGCGCTCGCCAATATGATCGACGCCTATGCGCCCGATCTGCTGGTGCTGGCCGGCTTCATGCGTGTGTTGACCGATGGTTTCGTCGAACGTTACGCGGGCCGCATGCTGAATGTCCATCCTTCGCTGTTGCCAAGCTTTCCAGGCCTGAAAACGCATCAGCAGGCGCTCGACGCCGGCGTTCGCGTGCACGGCGCGTCCGTGCATTTCGTCACGCCGCGGCTCGATCACGGGCCGATTGTCGCGCAGTCGGTGGTGCCGGTGCGCGCCGGCGACGACGCCGCGGCGCTCGCCGCGCGCGTGCTCGACACCGAACATGTGATTTACCCGCGCGCGGTGCGCTGGTTCGTCGAAGGGCGGCTCGGGCTCGACGGCGAGCGCGTCGTCCTGACGCCGCCCGAACCGCAGGCGTTTTTCTTCGACAATACGGGTCGCGCGAACGCAGCGGCCGACAATAACGCTACGGCGGAGGGTGCATGAGGCTGCATGGTTTTCTGATTGGCCAGACTGAGGCGCTGCTCGCCGAAGTACTGAAGTTCACCGGCCCCGCCGACGCGACGACGAGCCGTTTTTTCCGCGCGCATCCGAAGCTCGGCCACAGCGAGCGCGGCGTGATTGCCGAAGCGGTGTTCGCGGTGCTGCGCCGGCGCATGGAATTCGCGCATCTGGCCGAAAGCGGCAGCGGCAGCCCGGCGCGGCGTCTGGCGCTGCTCGGTCTGATGCAGACGGCGGGCCGCACGGCGGTGAAGCCGTTTGTGTCCGAAGCGGAAGGCGAATGGCTCGAGCGCGTGTCGAAGATCGACCCCGCGAGCCTGCCGCAGCGCATTCGCATGAATCTGCCGGACTGGATCTACGAGGCGCTCGCGAAGCGCTTCGAGGCCGAGGAACTGGTTCAGCTGGCGGCGTCGCTCAACTATCCGGCGCCGCTCGATTTGCGCGCCAATCCGATAAAAGCGACCCGCGACGACGTGTTGCAGGCACTCGAGAAGGCCGGCATCGATGCCGGCGCGATGCCGTTTGCGCCGTTCGGCGTGCGCGTGGCCGACAAACCGCCGCTCACGAAGCTCGATGCGTTCCAGAACGGCTGGATCGAAGTGCAGGACGAGGGCAGTCAGCTGCTGTGCTCGCTGGTTGCGCCGAGGCGCGGCGAGATGATCGTCGACTTCTGTGCGGGCGCGGGCGGCAAGACGCTCGCACTCGGTGCGATGATGCGTTCGACCGGGCGTCTCTATGCGTTCGATATTTCCGAGCGGCGTCTGGCGAAGCTGAAGCCGCGCCTCGCGCGCAGCGGTCTGTCGAACGTGAACCCGGTGCTGATCGACAGCGAGCACGATGCGAAGATCAAGCGCCTCGCGGGCAAGATCGACCGCGTGCTCGTCGATGCGCCGTGCAGCGGGCTCGGCACGCTGCGCCGCAACCCGGACCTGAAGTGGCGGCAGTCGCCCGAGTCGATCGGCGAACTGACGCCGAAGCAGACGTCGATTCTCGCGAGCGCGGCGCGGCTCGTGAAGAAGGGCGGCCGGCTCGTCTACGCGACGTGCAGCATTCTCGAAGCGGAGAACGAAGCGGTGGTCGCGCAGTTTCTCGCCGACCATCCGGAATTCGCGCTCGTTCCCGCGCGCGACGTGCTGGCCGAACAGCGCATCGAGCTGGAGATGGGCGACTATCTGTCGCTGTGGCCGCATCGGCATGCGACCGACGGCTTTTTCGCCGCGGTGCTCGAGCGGCACGATTGAAGTTGACCGAAGCTATCGGAAGCAGCTGTGCCGCGCAGTTGTGCCGCGCAGTTGAGCGAAGCGCTGCTGCACTGACCGAACGGAACCGCACACGACACGACCATGCAGAACACGCCGTTCTTCGAACCGCTCACTGACCTGCTGCGCGATTTCGGCGAGCGCGCGACGCTGTGGCAGGTCGCCGTGCTGGTCGGCGCGCTCGTGCTGGCGTGGCTCGTCGCGCGGCTGTTGCGCCGTACCTTGAACGCGCGGCGCGAGATGAGCTATCAGGCGTTGCGCTTCGGCGCCGAGGCGCTCAATCGTGCGTTCTTTCCGCTGATCGGCGCGCTGTTCGTCTGGATCGCGCGCGCGATTGCCGGACGCTTCATCCATACGGCGCTGCTCGATCTCGCGCTGGTGCCGCTGGTCGGCATCGGGCTCATCTACATCGTGTTCTTCTTTGCGCGGCGCGTGTTTGGCCGCGACGGACAGACGCACACGTGGCTCGCGCTCGTCGAACGGATCGTGTCGCTCGTCGTCTGGATCGGCATGGCGCTGACCGTGATGGGCATTCAGGGCAACGTGCTGACGTGGATGGCGGGCGTGAGCTTTCGCATCGCGAATACGCAGATCACGCTGCTGTCGCTGCTGTCCGGGCTGCTCTGGGTATGCGTGACAATGGTGGTCGCGATGTGGCTCGGCGCCGCGTTCGAAGACCGCGTGATGCGCTCGGGTACGCTCGATGCGAACCTGAAGGTGGTGCTCGCGCGCGTCGGCCGTGCGCTCTTCGTGCTGGCGGCGGTGCTGATCAGCCTGTCGCTGGTCGGCATCGATATCACGGTGCTCGGCGTCTTCGGCGGGGCGCTCGGCGTCGGGCTCGGCTTCGGGCTGCAGAAGATTGCGAGCAACTATGTGTCCGGCTTCATCATTCTGCTCGACCGGTCGCTGCGCATCGGCGACACGATCAACGTCGGCGGGCTGCAAGGGCAGGTCACGCAGATCCGCACGCGTTATACGGTCGTGCGCGGTCTCGACGGCATCGAAACGCTGATCCCGAACGAGCGGCTGATCACCGACGTCGTGCAGAACCAGTCGTCGTATCTGACGCGCGGCTTCCAGAAGACGGCCGTGCACGTTGCCTACGCGACCGACGTCGAGAAAGCGATGGCGCTGCTCGCGCAGGCCGCGACCGGCGTCGAGCGTGTGCTCGACGATCCGGCGCCGTCGGCGAATCTGGTCGGCTTCGGGCCGGACGGCGTCAATCTCGAACTCGGCTTCTGGGTCGCGGACGCGGCGACCGGCACGACGGGCGTGCGCTCGACGGTCAATCGCAATATCTGGCGGCTGTTTGCCGCGAACGGCATTGCAATTCCGTATGCGCAACGCGACATACGGATCGTCGGATCAGGCACCGCGGATGCGCAGACAGTTACCGTGGCCGCGCCCGCGGCGAACGAGCCGGGAACGGCTGCTTGAAATGGGTCGCCCGAATGGTCGCCCGAGGCGCCAACTGACGTATCGATCGATGCGTGACGCTTTGACGCGCGGCGATCCTGCCGGGCTTCTCTCGATGCGAAGTGCAACGCCAGCGCCGGGGCGTCTGCGCGCGTGCATGGTGATGATCCCGATTGATGCGGCACAACAATTTTCTTATTTTTTACAACGACTTGGAACCCTTCAAGTAGAATGTCGTCCAATTTGGCCGCATGCTTTCACTTTCTTGACACGCGTCGTTGTATGCTTCTTCCGGTGCCGTTCCGCCGTGTCATCTGTCTCACAGGTAAATAGCCTTGTTCAACTCGCTGCTTGATTTCCTCGCTCATGGGCTGCTGCGCTTTTCGTGGTGGCAGCTGGTGCTCTATACCCTCGCGGTCACGCACGTCACGATCATCGGCGTGACGGTTTATCTGCACCGCTGCCAGGCGCATCGCGCGCTCGATCTCCACCCCGCGGTCAGTCATTTCTTCCGGTTCTGGCTGTGGATGACCACGGGCATGCTGACGGGCCAGTGGGCCGCGATCCACCGCAAGCATCACGCGAAGTGCGAGACCGAAGAAGATCCGCACAGCCCGCAAACGCGCGGCATCTGGAAGGTGCTGCTCGAAGGCGCCGAGCTCTATCGCGCGGAAGCGAAGAACGAAGAGACGATGCGCAAGTTCAGCCACGGCACGCCGAACGACTGGATGGAGCGCAACGTCTACACGAAGTACCCGATTCTCGGCGTGAGCCTGATGATGGTGCTCAACGTCGCGCTGTTCGGCGCGGTCGGTCTCACGGTGTGGGCCGTGCAGATGGTCTGGATTCCGTTCTGGGCGGCCGGTGTCGTCAACGGTCTGGCGCACTTCTGGGGCTATCGCAACTTCAACTCGGCGGACGCCAGCACGAACATCTTCCCGTGGGGCATTTTGATCGGCGGCGAAGAGCTGCATAACAATCACCACACGTACGCAACCTCGGCGAAGCTGTCGAACAAGTGGTTCGAGATCGATATCGGCTGGATGTACATCCGCATCCTGTCGGCATGCCGGCTCGCCACGGTCAAGAAGGTCGCGCCGACGCCGCGTTTGGGCTCCGGCAAGCTCGTGCTCGATCAGGACACGCTGCAGGCCGTGCTCGCAAACCGCTATGAAGTGATGGCGAGTTACGGCAAGGCGCTCAAGCGCGCGTATCGTCAGGAGCTTGCGCACCTGAAGGAAGTCGGCGCGCGCGAGAAGTACCAGCTGATGCGCGGCGCGCGCAACTGGTTCCACAAGGAAGAGGCAGGGCTCGACGAGCCGCAGAAGCGTCAGTTGCCGCAGATCTTCGCGAACAGCCAGAAGCTGCGCACCTATATCGAACTGCGCAACGAACTGGCCGCGATGTGGGAGCGTTCGAACGCATCGCGCGAACAGCTGCTCGCGCAATTGCAGGACTGGTGTCATCGCGCTGAACAGAGCGGCATCAAGGCGCTGCAGGAATTCGCACTGCGCTTGCGGCGCTACGCCTGACAGGGCGAAATCCATTAAACTCTGATCACGTCACAGAAGAACCCCGCGTTGGCGGGGTTTTTCGCATTCTGGGCCTCGAAATACATAAGAATGACGTCGATGGCCGCATTTCACGTGCACCAGTCAGGACTGAGGAAATGATGAATGAGGTAATCAGGACCGTCGAATACGATCGACCGCTCGCGCAGGGCTTGACGTGCGGCGTCGGCGAAGCGTGGGCCAAGGTGCCGCAGGCGCCGTCGCCTGAAGAGAGACGTGCGCTGAAAGAGCGCATTCGCGGGCTGCTCAAGCGCGAAAAGGCGGTGCTCGTTGCGCACTACTATGTCGACGCGGAACT
The DNA here is from genome assembly GCF_019428685.1 of Paraburkholderia edwinii. Taxonomy (NCBI): domain Bacteria; kingdom Pseudomonadati; phylum Pseudomonadota; class Betaproteobacteria; order Burkholderiales; family Burkholderiaceae; genus Paraburkholderia; species Paraburkholderia edwinii. Next base: position 4,399,808 of record NZ_CP080095.1, on the reverse strand, counting down.
ACAGGAACTTGCCGATGAAACCGGCGGCTGCGTTGCGGATTCGCTCGAAATGGCGCGCTTCGGCCGCGACAACGACGCGCAAACGCTCGTGGTAGCCGGCGTTCGGTTTATGGGCGAAACAGCGAAGATTCTGAGCCCCGGTAAGCGCATTCTGATGCCCGATCTCGACGCGACCTGTTCGCTCGATCTCGGCTGTCCCGCAGACGAATTCTCAGCGTTTTGCGATGCGCATCCGGACCGCACGGTGGTCGTTTATGCGAACACCAGTGCCGCGGTGAAAGCGCGCGCGGACTGGATGGTCACGTCGTCGATCGGGCTCGAGATCGTGGCCGACCTGCATGCGCGCGGCGAAAAAATCATCTGGGCGCCGGACCGGCATCTCGGCGGCTACATCCAGAAGAAGACCGGCGCGGACATGTTGCTGTGGCAGGGCTCGTGCCTCGTTCACGACGAATTCAAAGGCATCGAACTCGAGGTGCTGCGCGCAGAGTATCCGCATGCGAAGGTGCTCGTTCATCCGGAATCGCCGGAAAGCGTGGTCGCACTGGCGGATGTGGTCGGCTCGACGACGCAACTGATCGACGCGGCGCAACGGCTCGATGCGACGCATTTTATTGTTGCGACGGATCTCGGCATTCTGCACAAGATGCGGCTCGCGGCGCCGGGCAAAACATTTATCGAAGCGCCGACGGCCGGCAATAGCGCGACCTGCAAGAGCTGCGCGCATTGCCCGTGGATGGCGATGAACGGTCTCGCGAATCTTGCCGACGTGCTCGAGCGCGGCCACAACGAGATCTTCGTCGATCCGGCCATCGGCGAGCGCGCGAAGCTGCCGATCGACCGCATGCTGGACTTCGCCGCGCGTCACAAGAAGCGTGTGCAGGCAAGCGGTGATCTCGCGCGCGACGGCGCGCTGTATTCGAACGTGGGAGCGGCCTGATGGGTGCCAGCGAGCAGCCTAACTATCTCGGCGATGTCGTGTCGCCGCTCTTCGCGGAGATTCGCGCGCAATACGGCGATGCGCTCGACGCGGCGTTGGCGCGCAACGTCACGGACGCGCTTGCGGAAGACGTCGGCAGCGGCGACCTCACGGGCTATCTCGTGCCCGCCGACGAAATGCGCGACGCGCGGATTATCGTGCGCGAAGAGGCGGTGCTGTGCGGCGTGATGTGGTTCGGCGAAGTGATGCGTCGCGTCGATCCGCGTATCGATGTGCGCTGGCGCTATCGCGAGGGCGACCGGATGACGGCGGACACGACGGTATGCGCGCTGCGCGGCCCGGCGCGTTCGCTGCTGACGGCCGAGCGCAATGCGCTGAACTTCCTGCAACTGCTGTCGGGCGTCGCGACGGCGACGCGGCGTTTCGCCGACACGATCGCCCATACGCACGCGAAGGTGCTTGATACGCGCAAGACGCTGCCGGGGTTGCGGCTTGCAGAGAAGTACGCGGTACGCGTCGGAGGCGGTGCGAATCAACGGCTTGCGCTGTACGACGGGATTCTGATCAAGGAAAACCATATCGCGGCGGCAGGCGGTGTGGGCGCCGCGATGAATGCCGCGCTGGCGCTGGACGCGAAGGTGTCGGTTCAGATCGAAGTGGAAACGCTCGAGCAACTCGAAACGGCGCTCGCGCACGGCGCGCGTTCGGTGCTGCTCGACAACTTCACCTATGAAGCGATGCACGAGGCGGTGCGCATCACCGCCGGTCGTGCGGTGCTCGAAGTGTCGGGGGGCGTGAACCTCGAGACGATTCGTACGATCGCCGAAACCGGCGTCGATCGCATTTCGGTGGGCTCGCTGACAAAGGACGTGCGGGCGACCGACTACTCGATGCGGATTATCTAGGTACTAGCGCTGCAACGAAAAAAAGGCCGTCGCGTACGTGCAGTGCGCGACGGCCTTTCACTTTGATGGACGCGTTACAGCGTCCGCTTCGATACGCGTTTCGGCGTGAGCACAGACGGCAGCGCTTTGGGCAACGCGTCCGGCCAGTCGCGGCTGAAATGCAGGCCGCGGCTTTCACGCCGCGACCGCGCGCCTTCAACGATCAGAGACGCGACGTCGACGAGATTGCGCAACTCGAGCAGATCGCGACTCACCTTGAAGTTCGCGTAAAACTCGTGAATCTCGTCGCGCAGCAGCGAGATACGGTGCTTGGCGCGCGCAAGACGCTTGTCGGTACGCACAATGCCGACGTAGTTCCACATCAGCCGTCGCAATTCGTCCCAGTTGTGCGCGACCACAACTTCTTCGTCCGGATCGGATACGCGGCTTTCGTCCCAGTCCGGCAAGGGCGCGTGGACGGCGGCGCGAAAACCATCCTGTTCGATCGCCTCCGCGGCCGAACGGCCGATCACGAGACACTCGAGCAGCGAGTTGCTGGCGAGCCGGTTTGCGCCGTGCAGGCCGGTGCAAGACGTTTCGCCGACCGCATAGAGACCGGCGACATCGGTACGGCCCGCGAGATCCGTCACCACGCCGCCGCAGGTGTAGTGCGCGGCCGGCACCACCGGAATGGGCTGCTTCGTGATGTCGATGCCGAACTCGAGGCAGCGCGCGAGGATGGTCGGGAAATGCTCATGCAGGAACGCCGCCGGTTGATGGCTGATGTCGAGATACACGCAATCGATACCGCGTTTCTTGATCTCGAAGTCGATCGCTCGCGCGACGATATCGCGCGGCGCCAGTTCGGCACGCTCGTCGTGCGCCGGCATGAAGCGCGTGCCATCCGGCAGCTTCAGCAGGCCGCCCTCGCCGCGCACGGCTTCGGTAATCAGAAATGACTTCGCGTACGGGTGGAACAGGCACGTCGGATGGAACTGGATGAACTCCATGTTCGAGACGCGGCAGCCGGCGCGCCATGCCATCGCGATGCCGTCGCCGGTCGCGGTGTCGGGGTTGGTCGTGTACAGGTAGACCTTTCCCGCGCCGCCTGTGGCGAGCACCGTATGCGGCGCCTCGATCGTGACGGTGCGGCCGGTGTTGAGATCGAGCGCGTAGAGGCCGTGGCAGCGGCGGCCCGGTAAGCCGAGTCGGTCGGACGTGATCAGGTCGATCGCGTAGTGGTCTTCGAGCAGCGTGATGTTCGGATGCGTGCGGACCCGTTCGGTGAGCGTCGCAACGACCGCGTGACCGGTCGCGTCCGCCGCGTGAATGATGCGCCGATGACTGTGGCCGCCTTCGCGCGTCAGGTGGAAGCCGAGCTCGGCCGCGTCGTCCTTGGTGAACGGCACGCCTTGCGCGATCAGCCATTCGATTGCTTCGCGGCCATGCTCTACGATAAAGCGCGTAGCTGCTTCGTCGCATAGCCCGCCGCCTGCCACCAGCGTGTCGCGCACATGGTTTTCGACGCTGTCGGCGGAATCGAGCACCGCGGCAATGCCGCCCTGCGCCCAATCGCTCGCGCCGTCGGTCAGCGACCGCTTGGCGATGACTGCCACGCGCCGCGACTGCGCGAGGTTCAGCGCGACGCTCAATCCGGCCAGACCGCTGCCGACAATCGCTACATCGAAATTCATCTGCTGCATCTCCATCATGTTTTCGCTGGCGCGGCGATTGGCATGCCGCTTGCCGGTAGGAAATCAAAGAGCATACGCGTCACTGACCCCGAGGGAAAGCTGGCCGAACGGCCGATGGGGAAAACCAGCAAGAATTGGCAAGAACCCGGGGCGAGAAGCCAAGGCAAGGGCCGTGAGGTGTGAATCCAAGCCGCAGAAACAAAAATGCCCCGCACACGGCGGGGCATTTTTGTTGAAGGAACCAGACTTACTTGATCTTGGTTTCCTTGTACGCGACATGCTTACGTACGACGGGATCGAACTTCTTGATCTCCATCTTTTCGGGCATGTTGCGCTTGTTCTTGGTGGTCGTATAGAAGTGACCGGTGCCGGCGGTGGATTCCAGCTTGATCTTGTCGCGTGCGCCTTTCGCCATGATTTACTCCTTAGGCTTCGCCGCGTGCGCGCAGGTCGGCGAGCACAACGTCGATACCGTTCTTGTCGATCAGGCGCAGGCCGGCGGTCGAAACGCGCAGGCGCACCCAACGATTCTCGCTTTCAACCCAGAAACGGCGGCTTTGCAGGTTCGGAAGAAAACGACGCTTGGTCTTGTTGTTCGCGTGGGAAACGTTGTTGCCGCTCATCGGCGCTTTCCCAGTTACTTGGCATACGCGTGCCATGAGAGCACTCCTAATACGCTTTAAATTCTGAGCCCGAACGCCGGTTAAGCTTCTGGAAAGAGGCGCCGGGGCGACTGTTCGCGCTGACTGCGCTGCGAAGAAATTCTTCCGCGCGCCGCCATGCGATTCTGCCGTCGATTCCCGTCCATTCCGGAAGAGCTTGGAAGGCTGCTTCGAACAGGGTTACAGGTTGGAAAGAGGCAAACCGCGATTCTAGCAGAAAAAAACCCGCAAAATCAAACTTTTTGCCAGCCGGGAATGGCGCGAAGCAACGGCGTGAAATGGCGTGAAGCGCGGTCGCTGCGATGGTCAAAGCAGGCCATTCAGGGCGAACGAGTATACGTCTTTCGCGCCGACCACGACATGGTCGAGCAGGCGCACATCGACGAGCGCGAGCGCATCGCGCAGCATGCGCGTGAGTTGACGGTCGGCGGCGCTGGGCTTGGCCGCGCCCGACGGATGATTGTGCGCGACGATCAGTCCGGCCGCGTTCAGCTGCAATGCACGCCGGACGATTTCGCGCGGATACACCGCCATTTGCGTCAGCGAACCGCGCGTGACTTCTTCCGACCGGATCAACCGGTGCCGCGCGTCCAGATAGAGGCAGTAGAACACTTCGTGCGGCAGGCCGCCGATCGTCAGGCGCAAGTAGTCGTTCACGGCCTGCGGCGAGTCGAGCAGCGACCGGGTTTCCAGTTCCTCGTTGAGCGCGCGCCGGACCATTTCGATCACGGCGAGCAACTGCGCGATTTTCGCGCGGCCAATGCCGTGCAAGCCGTCGAAGTCTTTTTCTGTCGCGGTGAGGATCGACCGCATCGAGCCGAAGCGGTCGACCAGCGTGCGCGCCATCTCGAACACGTTGTGGCCGGTCTGCCCGGTGCACAGCATCACCGCGATCAGGTCCGCATTGGATAGCACGTGGGGCCCCTGCTTGAGCAGCCGCTCGCGCGGCAAGTCCTCTTTCGACAGCTTGTCTTTGCGGCGGGCGGCAGGCCGTGCGGCGGTGGCGACGCGCGCGGGTTCGATCAACGCAAGGTCCGTCGACGCGGAGTCCGGCAAGGCGGCGTCGGGCGACGCGGAGTCCCGGAACACCGCGACCGGGACCGTTAATACGGGCGAAAAGCATGGCGCCGCATGTTCGCGTGCAATGCAGATACTGTCGTTCATCTCAGCAACCTCCACAGCAAAGTACCGCGCGGCTTCGCGCCGCAGGCGAGCGGTGCGAACCGGTCAGGGATATGTGGCTTACAATAGAACCTTTGCGCGGGACGCCCCACGGGGCACGCTCGCGCGGGACACCCCGGCGCCGCGCTGCGCGCGCAGCCACAGGGCGCGCCGGATGCAACGCGGCGCACGCGCACTGCTGAGGGCCGCGCCGCGGCGGGCCACCCCGCGCTGCGGCGCCCGGCGCCTTCCGACCGAACGAGTACTGCATGAGCATCATCGACATCTCCGAAGTGAAACCGGGTTCACACGTCACGCTTCATTACCGGCTTTCTCTTGCCGATGGCGCCGAGATCGTCAACACCTTCGCCGACAAGCCGGCCACGCTGCTTTTGGGGGCCGGCCAACTGGCGCCGTCGCTGGAAGATATTCTGCTGGGATTGAAGGTCGGACACCATTCGACCTTTCGGCTAACGCCGGAACAGGCCTTCGGTCCGCGCAACCCGGAACTGATCCAGCGCGTGTCGCTGGCCACATTGCGCGAAAACAGCATGATCGGTGAGGATTTTTCTCCCGGCGATCTCGTCGAATTCAATGCGCCCGGTGGCGGCCGCTACGCGGGCGTGCTGAAAGAGGTCGGCGAAACTTCGGCCCTTTTCGATTTCAATCACCCGCTCGCCGGCCAGGCGCTGGCGTTTGAAGTGAAAATCATCGGAATCCTGTAAACATGACCATCATGGATACGACTCTCGCCGAAACGGAAATCCTGCTGGCGCAGCCGCGCGGGTTCTGTGCCGGCGTCGATCGCGCCATCGAGATCGTCGAGCGCGCGATCAAACTGTATGGCTCGCCTATCTACGTGCGCCATGAAATCGTCCATAACGCGTATGTCGTCGAGGATCTGCGCAAAAAGGGGGCGATCTTCATCGAACAGCTCGACGAAGTGCCGTCGGGCAGCACGGTCATCTTCAGCGCGCACGGCGTGTCGAAGGCGGTGCGCGTCGAGGCCGAGTCGCGCGGGTTGCGCGTTTACGACGCGACCTGTCCGCTTGTCACGAAGGTGCACATCGAAGTCGCGAAGATGCGCGCGGAAGGCTTTGACATCGTGATGATCGGCCACAAGGGCCACCCGGAAGTCGAGGGCACGATGGGTCAGACCGAGCAGGGCATGTACCTCGTCGAAGATATCGAAGACGTACAGGCGCTGGAACTGGCCGACCCCGACCGGATCGCCTTCGTCACGCAGACCACGCTGTCGGTCGACGACGCCGCTGAAATCATCGCGGCGCTGAAGGCCAAATACCCGCAAATTCGCGAGCCGAAGAAGCAGGACATCTGCTATGCGACGCAAAACCGTCAGGACGCCGTTAAATTCATGGCGCCGCAGTGCGACGTCGTGATCGTCGTCGGCAGCCCGAACAGCTCGAATTCGAACCGCTTGCGCGAACTCGCGGAGAAGCTTGGCGTGCCCGCGTATATGGTCGATTCGCCTGACCAGATCGATCCGAACTGGGTGATCGACAAGAAGCGGATCGGCGTCACGGCGGGCGCCTCGGCGCCGGAAGCGCTGGCGCAGGCCGTGATCAGCCGTCTGCGCGAGATGGGCGTGCGCAACGTGCGTGCGCTCGACGGCATCGAGGAGAACATCGCGTTCCCGCTGCCGCGCGGGCTCGGTTTGCCAGCCTGACCGTAACCAAGCGATTGGACGACCGATCCGATCGCGCCAAAAAAAGCGCGCCTCGACGGCATCGACGGCGCGCTTTTTTTTCAACGGCGCCGATAACTCCGCTTTTCAATTCATTGGCGCAATAAATAAGTTCCATATCACACCTCGAAGCCATTTCAGGTGTGTCTGCGCGCACAGTTTTTGCCAATTTGGCGGCGTAATTTGGTCACAGAAGCGCAATCGTTCCCCTTTTTAAGCATTCGATGAAGGATTGGGGGCGGTTAAAACTGCACCGAAATAGTGCAAGTGATATGTCCCGATTACAGTGCGCAGCGCGTGAATCGCGCGCTTCCGCAAAGCACGTTTCTCCTTTAAACATAAGGCTTGCAAGCAAAACGCGGTGTTGTCTCAAATGGTGCAACTGTGGCATGAAAATAGATTGCAACCGGGTTGCGCCAGATGCGCAATACGGATCTCAAAAAGCGGTTGCAATGCAGGAAAACCCTGCGCATTCAACAATATTGCCCATCCCATAATTGGAGTTACAATGCGCGCGTTCTTAAGGCTTCAGGCGCTTCTGAACATCGGATTTAGCAAGGCGCAGGAGACCTATTTGATGCATTTCAAGTTTGCTTTCGCCGTGTCTATCGCGGCCGCGGTCGTGATGTCGACCGGGTGCAGCAAGAAGAACGACGGTGAAGCGAGCACGGCCGCATCGGCAGCGGCGACGGCCGCGGCCGCGTCGGCGGGGCCGGCGGGCGCGAGCGGGGCAAGCGGAGCAAGCGGCGACACAAATTCGGCGACTATCGTGAAAATCGGCCATGCAGCACCGCTGACAGGCCCCATCGCGCATCTTGGCAAGGACAACGAAAACGGGGCGCGACTCGCGGTTGAGGAAATCAACGCGCAAGGCCTCACGATTGACGGTCGCAAGATCCAGCTCGAACTCGATGCGCAGGACGATGCCGGCGATCCGAAGACCGGCGCGCAGGTCGCGCAGCGGCTCGTCGACGATCATGTGGTCGCGGTGGTCGGGCATCTGAATTCGGGCGTATCGATTCCCGCGTCGAAGATCTATAGCGATGCGGGCATCGTGCAGATTTCGCCGTCGTCGACGAATCCGGCGTACACGCAGCAGGGGTTCAAGACCACCTACCGCGTGGTTGCAACCGATGCGCAGCAGGGTCCGGCGCTCGCGAACTACGCGACGAAGGCGCTCAACGCGAAGCGGATTGCTGTGGTCGACGATGCAACTGCCTACGGCAAGGGCCTTGCCGACGAATTTGCGAAGACTGCGCAGGCGAGCGGCGCGACGATCGTCGCGCGGGAGGCGACGAATGACCGGGCGACCGACTTCCGGGCCATTCTCACGAAAATCAAAAGCGTTCAGCCGGACGTGATCATGTACGGCGGCATGGACGCAACGGGCGGACCGTTCACCAAACAGGCGGCGGCGCTCGGCATCAGGGCAAAAATCCTTGGCGGCGACGGCGTGTGCACCGACAAGGTAGAGGAACTCGCGGGTCAAGCCGTGCAGAACCTCGTCTGTTCGGAAGCAGGACTGGCGCTTTCGAAAATGGAGCGTGGCGCGGACTTCGAGAAGAAGTACGACGCGCGCTTTCACACGCCGGTGCAGATTTACGCACCGTTCACGTACGACACCGTGTACGTGATCGTCGACGCAATGAAGCGCGCCAATTCGATCGACGCGCCCAAGGTGCTGGCTGCGATGCCGTCCACCGATTACAACGGGGTAATCGGCCACATCGCATTCGACGACAAGGGTGATTTGAAAGAAGGCGCCATTACGCTTTACGACTTCAAGGACGGCAAGAAGACCGTTCTGGACGTTGTGAAGATGTAATGACGGGAATAAAGCGTGGCGGCACCGAACCATCCATCGGTGCCGTTTTTGCATCCGCATCGAACGTGGGCGTGGTTGAGACCCAGCCGCGCGCAGGTTCGATACGAATAACCCTTACCGGTCTTTTATATCAGTACCGTAGTGCCGTTTGCGATTCCGTCTGGCATGACCGCCAACCCGGCCGGGTCATGGAGCGCGAATCCAGTCGCACGGGCCAAGGAGCATTAAATGGATATTTTCATCCAGCAGATCATCAATGGACTGGTGCTTGGTAGCGTTTACGCCATCATCGCACTGGGCTATACGATGGTGTACGGCATTCTGGGCATCATCAACTTCGCGCACGGCGACGTATTGATGATCGGCGCAATGGTCGCTTTGTCGGCGATCGGCGTGTTACAGAATCACTTTCCGGGTCTCGGCGGCGTGCCGACACTCTGTATTGCGCTGATCATCGCCGCCTGCGTGTGCGCGGTGGTCGGCTACACGATCGAGCGCGTCGCTTACCGGCCGCTGCGCCGCGCGCCGCGCCTCGCACCGCTGATCACTGCGATTGGCGTGTCGATCCTGCTGCAGACGATCGCGATGATCATCTGGGGCCGCAATCCGCTCGCGTTTCCGCAGCTGTTGCCGACCGACCCGATCAACGTGATCAAGGCGACCGATACGAATCCCGGCGCCGTGATCTCGATGACCGAAATCGTCATCATCGTCGTGGCCTTCCTCGTGATGGCGGGCCTGCTGCTGCTCGTGCACAAGACCAAGCTCGGCCGCGCGATGCGCGCGATCGCCGAGAACCCGGCGAACGCGTCGCTGATGGGCGTGAATCCGAACTTCGTGATTTCCGCGACCTTCATGATCGGCTCCGCGCTTGCCGCGCTGGCCGGTGTGATGATCGCCTCCGAATACGGCAACGTGCACTTCTATATGGGCTTCATTCCTGGCCTGAAGGCGTTTACCGCGGCGGTGCTGGGCGGGATCGGCAACCTCGGCGGCGCGATGGTCGGCGGTGTGCTGCTCGGCCTGATCGAACAGCTGGGCGCCGGCTACATCGGCAACCTGACCGGCGGCGTCTTCGGCAGTAACTACCAGGACGTGTTCGCGTTCATCGTGCTGATCGTCGTGCTGGTGTTCCGTCCGTCGGGCCTGCTCGGCGAACGTGTCGCGGATCGTGCCTGACCTCGGGCGATATGGGCCAACAGGAGTAGATAACCATGACCTCAATTCAACCGATCGAGCCGTCCACGACGCTGATCCCCGAGAAGAACATTACGAAGACGCTGGTGGTCGGCATCGTTACGGCGGTCTTCGTGATCGCCGCGCCGTTCGTCATCGGCGCCGCCGGCGGCAACTACTGGGTGCGCGTGCTCGACTTCGCAATGCTGTACGTGATGCTCGCGCTCGGCCTTAACGTGGTGGTCGGCTTTGCCGGCCTGCTGGACTTGGGCTACATCGCGTTCTACGCGATCGGCGCCTACACCGCGGCATTGCTGACTTCGCCGCACCTCACGTCGCAATTCGCGTGGATCGCCGCGCTGGCCCCGAACGGCCTGCATGCGCCGATCTGGATCATCGTGCCGCTCGCGATGGCGCTCGCGGCGCTGTTCGGCGTGCTGCTCGGTTCGCCGACGCTGCGGCTGCGCGGCGACTACCTCGCGATCGTCACCTTGGGCTTCGGTGAAATCGTGCGGATCTTCATGAACAACCTCGACCGTCCGGTCAACATCACGAACGGGCCGAAGGGGATCACGGGCATCGACCCGGTGCACGTCGCCGGCTTCAATCTGTCACAAACGCATACGCTCTTCGGGTTCACGCTCCCGTCGGTGTACATGTATTACTACCTCTTCGTGCTGTGCTCACTGCTGGTGATCTGGACCTGTACGCGTCTGCAGCACTCGCGTATCGGCCGTGCGTGGGCCGCGATTCGCGAAGACGAAATCGCCGCCAAGGCGATGGGCATCAACACCCGTAACGTGAAGTTGCTCGCGTTCGCGATGGGCGCATCGTTCGGCGGCCTGTCGGGTGCGATGTTCGCGGGCTTCCAGGGCTTCGTGTCGCCCGAGTCGTTCACCTTCTGGGAATCGGTCGTCGTGCTCGCCTGCGTGGTGCTGGGCGGCATGGGCCATATTCCGGGCGTGATTCTCGGCGCGGTGCTGCTCGCTGTGTTCCCGGAATTCCTGCGTACGACGATGGGTCCGCTGCAGCACTTCCTGTTCGGCCATGAAATCGTCGATACCGAAGTGATCCGTCAGCTGTTGTACGGCCTCGCGATGGTGCTGATCATGCTGTACCGCTCGGAAGGCCTGTGGCCCTCGCCGAAGCATGAAGACAAGCTGGCGAAACTGGCGAAGCGCAACGGCAAGAAGCCGGTGCGCGCCTAAGGGCAGGAGAACGATATGAGCGATAAAAACATTCGACTGTCCGTGAAGGGCGTGAACAAACGCTTCGGCGGCCTGCAGGCGCTGTCCGACGTCGGCCTGCAGATCGAGGAAGGTTCGATCTACGGCCTGATCGGTCCGAACGGCGCCGGCAAGACCACGTTCTTCAACGTGATCACGGGCCTCTACACGCCGGACTCCGGCGAGTTCAAGCTCGACGGCACGAACTACACGCCGACCGCGGTGTACCAGGTGGCGAAGGCAGGCATTGCGCGCACGTTCCAGAATATCCGTCTGTTCGGCGGCATGACCGCGCTCGAGAACGTGATGGTCGGCCGTCACGTACGCACGAAGCACGGCCTGTTCGGCGCAGTGTTCCAGACGCCGGCCGAGCGCAAGGAAGAGCGCGAGATCAAGGAACGCGCGCTCGAGCTGCTCGAATACGTCGGCGTGCTGCAGTACGCCGACTACACGTCGCGCAATCTGTCGTACGGTCACCAGCGCCGTCTGGAAATTGCCCGTGCGCTCGCGACCGATCCGAAGCTGCTCGCGCTCGACGAGCCGGCCGCCGGCATGAACGCGACCGAGAAGGTCGAACTGACGAAGCTGCTCGACAAGATCCGCGGCGACGGCAAGACGATCCTGCTGATCGAGCACGACGTGAAACTGGTGATGGGCCTGTGCAACCGCATGACAGTGCTCGACTACGGCAAGGTGATCGCCGAGGGTCTGCCGCAAGACGTGCAGAAGGACCCGAAGGTGATCGAGGCATATCTCGGCGCGGGGGTCCACTGATGGCTACGGCAATGCTGAAAATCAAGGGCCTGCAGGTCAACTACGGCGGCATCCAGGCGGTCAAGGGTGTCGACATGGAAGTCGCGCAGGGCGAGCTCGTCACGCTGATCGGCGCGAACGGCGCAGGCAAGACCACGACGATGAAAGCGATCACCGGCCTCAAGCCGTATTCGGCCGGCGATATCGAGTACATGGGCCAGTCGATCAAGGGCCTGCCGGCGCACGAGTTGCTCAAGCGCGGCCTCGCGATGGTGCCGGAAGGCCGCGGCATCTTCGCGCGCATGTCGATTCTCGAGAACATGCAGATGGGCGCGTATCTGCGCAACGACAACGACGGCATCAAGAAGGACGTCGACCGCATGTTCGGCTTCTTCCCGCGTCTGAAGGAGCGCGCGACGCAGCTGGCCGGCACGCTGTCGGGCGGCGAGCAGCAGATGCTCGCGATGGCGCGTGCGATCATCAGCAAGCCGAAGCTGCTGTTGCTCGATGAGCCGTCGATGGGTCTGTCGCCGATCATGGTCGAGAAGATCTTCGAGGTGGTGCGTGAGATCTCGAAGGAAGGCCTGACCGTGCTGCTCGTCGAACAGAATGCGCGCCTGGCGCTGCAGGCTGCGAATCGCGGCTATGTGATGGACTCGGGCACGGTCACGATGTCCGGCGACGCGAAGCAGATGCTTGACGATCCCAAGGTGCGTGCGGCTTACCTGGGTGAATGAGGCAGTGACATTGCTTGCCCGGTGTTAAACACCGGGCGCCGATGAGAAAAGGTCCGCGTGCAGGCGATGCACGCGGACCTTTTGTTTTTGCGCCGGCGAATTTGCGCCTGGAGCTTTGCTTTGGCTTGCGATGTCAGGCCGGTAGCGGCGAATTGACGCCGCCCACCGTGACACTATCGGCGAGCTCGCCGAGCCGCTTGCCGAGACTGACCACTTCATCCATCTTGTATCCGAGCCGCTCGTAGAACGCGCGGATCTCGCCCTTCGCGCTCAACACCTGCAGATTCACCTTCGGGCAGCCGCGCGCTGCGAGCGCCGCTTCCGCGTGCCGCACGAGTTGTGTGCCGATGCCGCGCCGACGCTGTGCCGTTTCGACCGCGAGCGAGTACATCCACCCGCGATGCCCGTCGTAGCCGGCCATCACCGTGCCGACCACGCGCTCGCCATCTAACGCGACGAAGAACAGCTCCGGCTGCGTCGTGAGCTTGTTCGCGATCGACAGCTGCGGGTTGCGCTGCGGTCGAGTCGGATCGCGGTATTCGGGGAACGCGTCGCGCCACAATGCGATCACCTGATCAGTGTCGCTTTCGGCGAAACAGCGGATCGAGATTCCGTTCGGGCTCATCGGCGCAGTTGTGTTCGCAGTTGTGTTCATAGGCACACTCAGTCTTCAGGTGATCAAAGCGAATCGAGTACGGTGCGCAGCATCTTCATCATCTGGTCGATTTCGTCGTTCGTGATGTTCAGCGCCGGCATGAAGCGCAGCAGGTTCGGCCGCGCCGCGTTCAGCAGCAGACCGTCCGGCTGCATCACGCGCGCCTTCTCGACGATCTGCGTGCCGATGTCCTTGCCGAGCAGCAGTGCGCGCAGCAAGCCATCGCCGCGTTCGCCCTCGAAGCCGCGTTCCTTCGAAAGATCGAGCAGTTGCGCGCGCAGATATTCGCCGCGCGCGCGCACGCCTTCGAGGAAGCCCGGCGCGGTCAGCTGCGAGATGACCGAATAGCCGACCGCGGTCATCAGCGGATTGCCGTTGTACGTGCCGCCCTGATCGCCGGCTTCGAACACTTCGAATTCGCTTTTCGTGAGCAGCGCGGCGAGCGGTACGCCGCCGCCGATGCCCTTGCCGAGCGTCATCACATCGGGCTCGATGCCCGACAGTTCATAGGCGAAGAGGGTGCCCGCGCGGCCGCAGCCGCTTTGCACTTCATCGACGATCAGCAGGATGTTGTGCTTTTTCGTCAGCGCGCGCAGTTGCTGCATGAACTCGCGCGTGGCCGGAATCACGCCGCCTTCGCCCTGGATCGGCTCGAGCATCACGCCGACGGTCTTCTCGTTGATGAGCTTCTCGACCGAGGCGATATCGTTCAGATCGGCTTTCGGAAAGCCCGGCACCTGCGGCGCGTAGATCGTGTCCCAGCCGGCCTTGCCGCTGGCGGACATCGTCGCGAGCGTGCGGCCGTGAAAGCTGTGGTCGAACGTGATGATCTCGTACGCGCCGTTCTTGTGTTTCTTGCCCCACTTGCGCGCGAGCTTGATCGCGCCTTCGTTCGCTTCGGCGCCGCTGTTGGCGAAGAACACCTTGTCGAAGCAGCTGTGCTGCGTGAGCAGGCCCGCGAGCTGCGCCATCGGTTCGTTGTGGAACGCGGGCGACGGGTTGATCAGGAGGCGCGCCTGCTTGTCGAGCGCTTCGATCATGCCGTCGTTGCAGTGCCCGAGGCTATTGACGGCCCAGCCCTGAATGAAATCGAGGTAGCGCTTGCCCGTGTTGTCGTAGAGCCAAGAACCCTTGCCATGCGTAAAGACGATTTCGGGCCGGTTCGTGATGTACATCAGCGACTCGATCGGGTACTCATTGAAATTCATGGCGACAGGCTCCAGGCAGCAGGAAAAGAAGAACGGAAGAGACGGTAAGGAAAACGAGGCGCAAACAGAAAGCTACCGACCAGACAAAAAGCCACCGAACAAACAAAAAAGCCACGGCAGGCCGTGGCTTTCATGATCCGAATCGCGTGTGATGTGTGAAGCACCGACGCGAATTCATAACGAAGCCACGCGCCCCTAAGGGAGCGGTGAGCGGCGACGTCGGAGTTCGGACTGGATGCGGTTCATGCGCGCAAGAATACGACAAGGCCGGCGGCGCTGTAAACCAGAAATTTGTGCACAAATTTCTGGAATGGTGCTGCGCCGGCCTTCATTCTGCAAGACAGCCGGTCAGACCGGGTGAGCGAGATCGGCCGCGCTCGTGAACGAATCCGCGTAGAACTCCTCTTCGGGCAGGCTGTGGTGCTGCGTGAAATCGCGCTGCGCCGATTCGACCATCACCGGTGCGCCGCAGGCGTACACCTGATAGCCGGACAAGTCTGGCAGATCTTCGATGACCGCACGATGAACGAAGCCGGTGCGGCCGGTCCACGCGTCGCCTGCGTCCGGCTCGGACAGCACCGGCACGAACTTGAAATTCGGAATGTCCTTCGCCCATTGCTCGGCGAGCTCGAGCATGTAGATGTCTTTCTTGCGGCGCGCACCCCAGTAGAGCGTCATCGGCCGCTGCAGATTCTTGAACACCGCATGCTCGATGATGGCCTTGATCGGCGCGAAGCCCGTTCCCGACGCGAGCAGGACGATCGGCTTGTCCGAATCCTCGCGCAGGAAGAAGGTGCCGAGCGGCGCTTCGAAGCGCAGGATGTCGCGTTCCTTCATCGCGCTGAAGACGTGATCGGTGAACGTGCCGCCCGGCATATGCCGGATATGCAGCTCGACCGGTCCTTCGCTGTGCGGCGGCGTGGCCATCGAATAGCTGCGGCGCTTGCCGTCTTTCAGAATGAATTCGAGGTACTGGCCGGCCAGATATTGCAGCCGCTCGTTGGCGGGCAACTGCAGTTTCAGCACGACGACGTCGTCGGCCTTGCGCTCGATCGAGTTGATGCGGCACGGCAGCTTCTTGACCTGCATGTCACCGACGCCGCTGATTTCGCGCACGTCGATCTCGAGATCCGAGGTGGCCGTCGCGCAGCAGAAGAGCGCCATGCCGCGGGTTTTTTCATCGTTGGACAGCGCTGACGAAGAATGCGGGCGCTGTTCGACCTGACCGGAGAGAACCGCACCCTTGCATGAGCCACACGCGCCGTTCTTGCAGCCGTACGGCAGGCCGATGCCCTGGCGCAGCGCGGCGGTCAGTACCGGTTCATCCGGTTCCACCTGAAACTGCCGGCCGCTTTGCCGGATCGTTACATTAAAAGCCATAGATCAATCGAACTCGAAAAGTCGGTAAGTCCTGGCGGCCGCCACAGGCCGGCAGCGCCTCATACACTCGCGCGACGCGCGGCAGACCCGCGTTTGCGCCGCGCGCATCGGCAGGCTCGCCTCATGCTCCGATGCAAGCAGCCATTGACCGCTACAATGCGTGCACGATGAATGCGACACGAACCTTGCGCAGACCGCGCGTGCTGATCGTCGGATGCGGCGATGTCGGAACGCGCTGCGTACAGCAATTGCGGCAACTGCAGCACTTGCAGCACTCGACGCGCGTCTTCGCGCTGACGAGCCATGCCGGGCGTTGCGCCGAACTGCGCGCGGCCGGCGCGATACCGCTTGTCGGCGACCTCGACGTGCGTCGCAGCCTCGCGCGCATTGCCGGACTTGCGCCGACCGTGTTGCATCTCGCGCCGCCTCCGAAAACCGGCGACGTCGACACCCGCACACGCGCGTTGCTCGCTACGCTTGCTGCACGGCGTGTTCGTGGCGCGCGCGCACATCTGGCCTCGCATACGCCGCACACGCCGATCGGCAGGCAGCGGTTCCTGCGCGCCGCCTGGGCGCCACGCATGACAGCACAAACGCATATTGTACCCGACAGGCCATTGCCGGCTCGCCGCCTGCGCGTGACGCCGCGCATCGTCTACGCGAGCACGAGCGGGGTTTACGGCGACTGCGGCGGCGCGCTGATCGACGAGACGCGCGCGGTGGCGCCGGAGAACGCGCGCGCGAAGCGGCGCGTATCGGCGGAGCGGCAATTGAGGCGGGCAGCGGTGCGCGGCGCGATCAGCGCATGCATCGCGCGCATTCCGGGCATTTACGCGGCGAACCGCTTGCCGCTCGCGCGGCTCGAAAAGCACACGCCCGCGCTCGTCGACGCCGACGATGTCTACACGAATCACATCCACGCCGACGATCTCGCCACGATCCTGCTGCGCATGACGACGCATGGCCGGCCGTCGCGCGTGATTCACGCGTCCGACGACAGCACCTTGAAGATGGGCGAATACTTCGACCGCGTTGCGGATTCGTACGGGCTGCCTCGCGCGCCGCGCGTGTCGCGCGCCGAAGCGGAACAGCAGCTCGAGCCGATGATGTTGTCGTTCATGCGCGAATCGCGGCGTCTGTCGAACGCGCGGCTCAAGCGCGAGCTGAAGGTGCGCTTGCGTTATCCGGACGTCGACGATTTTTTGCGCTCGATGCGCGAGCAACGTTCGCGACAGAGTGGACGTTGATGATCGACGGACGTCAGTGAGGAACAGAAGGGAATAGAGCGAGGCGTCACGCAAGGTGACGCCCGCGACGCGCGGTGCGATGGGATGCCATGCATCGCGCTCGTCAAAGTGATTTCAGATTAGCGCCGGCAGCGCCTCGAGAAGCAGAAAACACAAGAAGCCGCCGACTAATGCGCCGACGAGGTTCGGGTCGTATTTGTGCCGGACGTGCATCGCGACGACAACGCCAATCAACGTTAGCGTGGCGAGACATACGAAACCAATCATCACGTAGGAAATCGCTAAATTGCCGTGGTGGATCATGGCACCCCTCCCTCATCTTTCTATTCTCTTTGTGGAACTAAGTATAGAAGGCGGGGCGTGCAAGAGCATGCTGCGTCGCAGCGCCATTGCAGTATTTCGCGGTGATTTCGTACGGAGTCCAACGTAGCCGCGCACGCACGATCCGCACGGCGGCCGGCGGCATGCGCCGGTTCAGCTACCGCGCAGCGATGCGAGTTCGTTGTCGTCGAGCCATTGCCACTGACCCTCGGGCAAACCCGCAGGTAATGCAAAGCCGCCGACGCGCTCGCGATGCAACGCTTCGACGCGATTGCCCGCCGCCGCCACCATGCGCTTGACCTGATGGTATTTGCCTTCGAGCACTGTCAGCTCGAGCGCGTGCGTGTCGCGCGCGTGTGCCGCCACCGCCGCGATCGGTCGGGTCTCGCCGTGTAACAGCACGCCGCCGCGCAACGCGTCGAGTTGTAGATCGTCGAGCGGATGGCGTGTCGTGACGACGTAAACCTTCGGCACTTTTCGTTTCGGCGAGGTGAAGGCGTGGACGAACTTGCCGTCGTCCGATAGCAGCAGCAAGCCGGTGGTGTCCTGATCGAGGCGGCCGACGCTTTGCACGCCGCGCGTGGCGAACTGCGGAGGCAACAGACTGAACACGCTCAGATGATGTTGCGGCTCGCGTGAACACTCGTAGCCGGCTGGCTTGTTCAACACGAGGTAAGCGAACTCGCGATAGGGCCACGCGATGCCGTCGACGTTGAACATGAGACCGTCGACATCGACGTCCGTGTCGGGGTCGGTGAGTACGGCGTCTTCGACTGCGAAGCGGCCGTCCGCGATCAGCGCGCGACATTGCCGGCGCGAGCCGAAGCCCTGCGAGAAAAGAATGCTTTCGAGATCCATGACCCGGTGATGGACGGTGTGCGGAGCCGCACCGGCGCGCACGTTGCGCGGCGAAAGCGTGCATTTTAACCATGCATGGCGCGCGGGCGCGCTTGCCCGCGGCATTTCAGCGGCTCGCATGATCCGATCCGGCAACCGCGCGGTCGGAGCGCGATCGCGCCGCGACTACTGCTTGCTGATCGCGCGCGCGGCCTTGTCGATTACATCCGCGGTCGCGCCGGCGTGCGCGACCGTGACGAGATGGCTCGACGGAATCTCGACGATCGTCGCACCGATACGTTTCGCCATCGACCGCTGGACATCGGGCGATACCGCGCGGTCCCTGGTCGTCACGATGTACCACGAAGGCCGTGTTTTCCACGCTGCCTTATCGACTTTTTCGTCGAACGCGGCCGACGCGATCGGCTGCTGCGCGGCGGCCAGGACACGCGTCAGGTTTTGCGGCACGTCTGCCGCGATGCTCGCGCGATACTCGTCCCGATCGAGCCACAGAAAGCCGTTTTCGTCGCGAATCATGCTGTCGCCGGCGGGCATTTTCGGGCCGCGCTTCAGGATGTCCATCGGCGATTCGCCGACGTCGGGCGCAATCGCCGAGACGTAGACGAGGCCGACCACTTTCGGGTCGTCCGCGCCTGCTTCGGTGATCACTTCGCCGCCCCATGAATGACCGACGAGCAAGGTCGGTCCGTCCTGTTGCGCGAGCACGCGTTGCGTCGCGGCGACATCGTCGGCCAGCGACGTCAGCGGGTTTTGCACGGAGCTGACGTGATAACCCTTCTTCTGCAGGCGCGCGATGACGCCGTTCCAGCTCGAGCCGTCGACGAACGCGCCGTGCACCAGCACGATATTGCGCACGGGCCCGTCGGTTGACCGCTCAGCCGATGCCGCCGTTTGCGCGTGGGCGCTTTGCACGATCGCGGCGGCCGTCGACAAGCACAGTAAGACGGCACAAAGCAGACGTTTCGTCGACATGTTGCATCCTTTTCCGGACCGGGATTACGGCAACATACCTAACCGGCGTATGCGTAGCAACCGCTAATGCATCGAAGACGGTGCGGTCGGTCACGCGGCCGGCGATGAACGCGTCGCGATCCGGGCTCCGGTCCGGCCGCGGTCTGGTTCGGGTCTAGTTCGTGTCTGGTTCTGATACGCGCCCTAACATGTAGGAACCCACACGAACGTTACAATGGCGCCTTTTTTCCGGGCGAACCACAAGTTCGGCGGAAATCTGATTCCACACAATGGAGCGAGGCATCTTGCATAGTTCACCTCATCACGACGGCCTCCAGCGCGGCTTGAAAAACCGGCACATCCAGCTGATCGCGCTGGGCGGCGCCATCGGCACTGGGCTCTTTCTCGGTTCGTCGAGCGTGCTGCAGGCAGCCGGACCGTCGATGATTCTCGGCTACGCAATCGGCGGATTCATTGCGTTTCTGATCATGCGCCAACTCGGCGAGATGGTCGCGCAGGAACCGGTGGCCGGCTCATTCAGCCATTTTGCATATAAGTATTGGGGCGATTTTCCGGGCTTTCTGTCGGGCTGGAACTACTGGGTGCTGTATGTGCTCGTGAGCATGGCGGAACTGACGGCGGTCGGCCATTACGTGCATTTCTGGTGGCCCGAAGTGCCGGCATGGCTATCGGCGCTCGTGTGCTTTGTCGCGATCAATGCGATCAATCTCGCGAACGTGAAGGCTTATGGCGAAACCGAATTCTGGTTCGCGATCGTCAAGGTGGCCGCGGTGATCGGCATGATCGTGTTCGGCGGCTATCTGCTGCTGAGCGGCGAGGGTGGGCCGCAGGCATCGGTGACGAACTTGTGGCGCGACGGCGGATTTTTTCCGCACGGTTTTCACGGGCTCTTCATGACGCTCGCGGTGATCATGTTTTCGTTCGGCGGACTCGAACTGATCGGCATCACGGCGGCGGAAGCGGCGGAACCGCAAAGGAGCATCCCGAAGGCCGTCAACCAGGTGATCCATCGCATTCTGATTTTCTATATCTGCTCGCTTGCGGTACTGCTTTCGCTGTACCCCTGGAGTCAGGTCGCCGCGGGCGGCAGTCCGTTCGTGATGATCTTTTCACAGATTGGATCGAGCCTGACTGCGAATGCGCTTAACGTCGTTGTGCTGACCGCGGCGCTTTCGGTTTACAACAGCTGCGTGTATGCGAATAGCCGCATGCTCTACGGTCTCGCGGAGCAGGGCAATGCGCCGCGCGCGCTGCTCAAGGTCGATGCGCGCGGTGTGCCGTATATGGCGATCGGCGTCTCGGCGGCCGCCGCGTTTTCATGCGTGATCGTCAACTATCTGATTCCGGCGAAGGCGCTCGATGTGTTGATGGCGCTTGTGGTGGCCGCGCTCGTGCTGAACTGGGCGTTGATCAGTCTCACGCATCTGAAAACGCGCAAGGCGATGCTCGAAGAAGGGCAGACGCTTGTGTTCCGGTCACTGTGGTTTCCGGTCAGCAACTGGATTTGCCTCGCGTTCATGGCGATGGTGATGGTCATTCTTGCGATGACGCCGGGTTTGAACGTGTCGGTGATGCTTGTGCCGGTGTGGCTTCTTGTGATGTGGGTGGGTTATAGGCTCAAGGGGCGGAGGGCGTCGGTTGCGGTTTGATTTGTGAAGCCCGTGCGCACGGTGTGCGGGCTCGGTCGCGGGCTTAGTTCGCTTCGCGCTTACGCAAAGTTTTTACGCTGACGCGAAAGGAGATGCGCGAAGTGTTCTGTTCGCGTATATCCCGATCGGCCGGGGGAATCGGGAGAAACTTGGGGGAGAGATTCGGGAGGGACTTGGAGAACTGGTGCCCAGGGCCGGACTCGAACCGGCACGCCTTGCGGCGGGGGATTTTGAGTCCCCTGCGTCTACCTGTTTCACCACCTGGGCAGGCCGTGCGGCGCAAAGAACGTTTCGAATAGACGAAACCGCGCGCAGTGAAGACGCTGATTATCGCTGAAAACGTCACGGCGGGCAAGCTGGGCGTCCGTCCCGCCACGCTCACGACGGCCTTGCCGCAGCCTGTCGTTGCAAAGGAAGCCGTCAATCAGGTCGACGCTAATCGAATGAAAGCCGTCGGCGCGCGCCGCGTCCATCACGGACTGCATCATCTCGAGCGGCCGGATGCGATTGATCGCCCGCTGCACGACCGGATCGAAATCCTGCACGCCGAGGCTTAGGTCGCATGCGGCGCAATGGCACAATGCGGGGTCCGGCGCGCGCGTCGATTGTTGAGTGGCGCGTGCCCATGCAGATTTGATTGAAGTATCAGGAACAGTGCAGTGACGCTCGATGTCTTGTTAGAAGCAGCCGATGTGACCGATCACGCGTGCCGCCCCGGTTGCGGCGCGTGCTGTATCGCGCCGTCCATTTCGAGCCCGATACCGGGCATGCCAAATGGCAAGCCGGCCGGTGTGCGTTGCGTGCAACTCGGCGACGATCTACGGTGCGCGATTTTCGGCAAGCCCGAGCGGCCGGCCTGCTGTTCGGGGTTGCAGCCGCAGGCCGAAATGTGCGGCGCGTCGCGCACCGAAGCGCTTGTCTGGCTCGCGCGGCTCGAGAACGATACGCGGCCATCCACCACGCTTGCCAAGACCAGGACACCTACCGCGACCCCGCGAGGAGAACAAGAATGACCCAACCCGCTGCGCCGGCCAGGCGCCGCTTCCTGTGCGCGTCTGTCGCGACCGGGGCCGCCGTGCTGTCGCTGTCCGCGTGCGCGGCATCGATTTTTCCGTTCATTCCGGACCACTACACATTCTCGCAACAGCAGGTGCAGGACGCGGTGCAGCGCAAGTTTCCGTATCAACGGACCGTTTCGCAGGTGTTCGACGTCGCGCTGGGCAACCCGGTGGTCGGCCTGCTGCCCGATACCAATCGCGTGTCGGTGCGGCTCGATGCACGTTTCACGAGCCCGTTTCTCGCGCAACCGGTGAGCGGTGTGTTCACGCTGTCGAGCGCGCTCGAGTACGACGCCACGAGCCGTTCGGTCGTGCTGAGGCAGCCGAGCGTCGACAACGTCAGCGTGAGCGGCGATGCCCAGGCCTACGCGCAGCAGATCAGCGCGGCGGCCGGGCTGCTTGCAACCCAGCTGCTCGCCAACTATCCGGTGTACACGTTCAAGCCCGAGCAGCTGCAATTTGCCGGTGTCTCGTACGAACCCGGTACAATCACGGTCCTTACAAACGGCATACGCGTGCAGGTCGTCGAAAGGTGACGCTCGCGCGGCCGGAAGGGCCGCATCTGCCATGCGCAGGCGACCCGATGCGCTCAATGGAAATTAACAGCAACAAGGGTCGCCGATGGACTGGATTCTCACCTGCAAGGCGCTGATTCTCGGCGTCGTCGAAGGCTTGACGGAGTTTTTGCCGGTGTCGAGCACCGGACATCTGATCATTGCCGGGCATCTGCTCAAATTCAACGCGCCGCAGGCGAAAACCTTCGACGTCGTCATTCAGCTCGGCGCGATTCTCGCCGTGTGCTGGGAATTCCGGCAGCGCATTGTCAATGTCGTGGTGGGCCTGCCGGTGCGGGCCGATGCACGGCGCTTCGCATTCAACGTGATCATCGCGACGATTCCCGCGATCGCGCTCGGGCTGTTATTCGAGAAGGCGATCAAGGCGGTGCTGTTCGCGCCGGTGCCGGTTGCGCTCGCGCTGGCGATCGGCGGCATCATCATTCTTTGGGTCGAATCGCGCCAGCGCAACGGCAACGGCGTGCAGGCCCGCATTCATTCGATCGACGACCTGCGCCCGGTCGACGCGCTGAAAGTCGGCCTCGCGCAATGCTTCGCGCTGATTCCGGGCATGTCACGCTCCGGTTCGACGATTATCGGCGGCATGCTGTTCGGGCTCGACCGGCGCGTCGCGACCGAATTCTCGTTTTTCCTCGCGATTCCAATCATGTTCGGCGCGACCTTCTACGAGGTCTACAAGGATTGGCATGCGCTGTCGGCGGACGCGCTGGGGATGTTCGCGGTCGGCTTCGTCGCCGCGTTTATCAGCGCATTCGCCTGCGTACGCTGGTTGCTGCGCTATGTCGCGACGCACGACTTCACTGCGTTCGCGTGGTACCGGATCGGCTTCGGCCTGCTGGTGCTGGTGGTCGGGTATAGCGGCGGGCTGAGCTGGGCCGACTGATTCAGCCTTGCCGTCGCTTAGCTAGCGGTCGCACGGCGCTTGAAGATCAGATCCCATACGCCGTGCCCGAGGCGCAGGCCGCGCCGCTCGAACTTCGTGACCGGGCGATAGTCAGGGCGCGGCGCGTAGTTTTCCGCCGTGTTTTCGAGTGCCGGTTCCGCGCCGAGTACCTCGAGCATCTGTTCGGCGTAATTCTGCCAGTCGGTTGCGCAGTGCAGATACGCGCCCGGCTTCAGGCGCGACACAAGCAGCGCGACGAACTTCGGCTGGATCAACCGGCGCTTGTGATGACGCGCCTTGTGCCATGGGTCGGGAAAGAAAATGTGCACGCCATCGAGACTCGCAGGCGCGATCATCTGCTCGAGCACTTCGACCGCGTCGTGCTGAACGATGCGGATGTTTGACAGATTCTGTTCGTCGATCAGCTTTAGCAGTGCGCCTACACCGGGTTCATGGACTTCGACGCCGAGAAAATCGTCGTCCGGACGGCGCGCCGCGATCTCGGCTGTCGTGGCACCCATGCCGAAGCCGATCTCGAGCACGCGCGGCGCCTCACGGCCAAATACGGCGTTCCAGTCGGGCTGCTGCTCCGCGTAGGGCAGCAGGAAGCGCGGACCGAGCTCGTCGAGCGCGCGGCGCTGGCCCGTCGACACGCGGCCCGCACGCGTGACGAAGCTGCGGATGCGGCGCATGTGCAGGGCATCTGGAGATGCCGCTTGCTGCTGTTCGTCGTTCGCCGCTCCCGCGCTGTGGGACGCCTGTGTTGCGTCTTGCGCAGTCTCGCCGACACGGCTGTCATTAGAGGACGGATCTGCGGACGGACTCGCGGACGAGGAAGAAGAGTCGTGCGGCAAGTCGGTTTCGTTCGGGTCGTGGATCATCGTCAGTGGGTGCGAGGCGGGTAGCGCGCACCTTTAATCGTGAATCTGTATTGGAATGTGCGTCGAGCGCGCCGTCGGTTTGCCGCTGCGAGCGCTGTGGCAGACCAACGCCGGGACCGCGATCGGCCCGCTGTTCTGATTGCTGGCGAGACTGCACAGCTAACTTGCGCGACCGGCGCGATGTGCCACGCCACGAACGCGGCAGTGGAGCGGGCGATGGGAATCGAACCCACGTCTCTAGCTTGGGAAGCTAGGGTAATAGCCATTATACGACGCCCGCGGAGCGCGCCATTTTACGCGGATTCGAGCGATTTAGGCAAACTGTGCGGCAGCCGGGTGGCCGCCGCGCGTTACAGGTAGAGAGCGAAAGCGGTGGTGGCGTGGTCAACCCAATCCAGGCGAACGTCACCCCACCCGCAATCAGATCCCAAACAACGTCAACGACACCGCGGCCCGCGTCACCACCATCAGCAGCACCTGCACGATCACGAACAGCAGGATCGGCGACAGATCGATGCCACCCAGGCGCGGGATGATCTTGCGCAGCGGATCGAGAAACGGCGCGGTCAGCTGAAAGAGAATCGGCATCGCCGGCGAGCGCGGGTTCAGCCACGACAGCAGCGCCATCAGGATGGTCAGCCAGATCAGCAGGTTAAGCGCCCATTTGACGACGGTCAGCACCGCGACGATCAGCAGCGACGGCATCAACGCAATCGGATCCACGCCGACGATCACCACCATCAGCACGACGTAGACAATCGCCGTGATCAGCGTGGCGACAATGCTTGCCCAGTCGATGAGACGCGCGTTCGGCAAGATCTTGCGCAGCGGCAATACGAGCCAGTTGGTTACCTGAAACACGGCGCTCGACACCGGGTTGTACGGCTGCATTTTGACGAATAGCAGCCAGGCGCGTAGCAGCAGTGCGGCCCCGAACAGCGTGAAGATCGTATTGAGCAGAAAACGGGCGATATCGCCGAACATCTTGTTGTCCTTTCCTTCAGAATGCGTCCGGCACAGCGCGGACTCGGCGCCGGTTCCGAATGCGGAGCCCGGCGTGCGGTTGCGTCACATGATCACATGAGGCTGCCGTTCGCGCCCCCGATGCGCTTGAACAACAGCCGCGAGCTACAGCAGAAAGCGGCAAACGCGGCGGCCAGCGCGGTGGCACGCGTGGCGACAAACGCCGCAACAAACGCCAGCCACGACAAACGACACCCCGCGCGCAGCACCCGAACGTGGCCGCCCAAAAACGCCAGCCAAAACTTCAGCACGATACCGCGGCAAAAAGTAGCCGACAGCGAGCCGCGCACGACATGCCGCGCCGTGCGCCCCGTCCGGCTATCACTGCGCGGTCACTTCGAAACCTTGACCTCGCTGATCATCACCTGCGGAGGACCGCCATCGTAGTAATTCGGCACATCGCCCAGCAGCTGGTCGGCTACCGGCATAAACGCCTCATAGAACGCTTCGGCCGTGTCGAACAGAAAATGCCCGACCGCAAAGTACGGCGGCGGCGATCCGGGCTGTCCGCCGGTGACGCCAACGTCGACCGACCAGCCCTTGAGCGCCGCGCCGAACAGCGTCGCGGCGAGCGGCATGTGCGTGCCGCAGTAGTAATCCATGTCGAAACGGCCGTCTGGCCGATACGCGTAGAACAGGTAGACGTTGATCATTGTGCGTTCTCGTCGGTTGGTCCCGGCCTCGGGTGCGGCGGATTGCGCCGCGCGCCGGTCGTCACATTATCACGGCTTACTGAACGCCTGCACTGTGCGGCGCCCCGCCCGGTATATGCCCCGGGCACCTTCCCGTGCATCGCATACTGCGCGCGCCGCATGGTTCGGCAACCTGTCATTTTCCGACCGGCCGCGAACGGCGTAGCGCGCATTCATCATCGTAGTTGCTTTTCCGCCACGAGCGGCCGATCGCGTTACCAAACGTCGGCGCCTCCACAGAAGCGGACGGCGCGCAACACCCGCTATGTGGCTTCTTTTGATCTATCAGGCATTTCCCGCGGAATCTGCCGGTTTAGCGTCAAACAGGTAAAGTGGTTCAAATGCCGCTTTAAATGGGCTCATTCCGCAGAAAGTGCGCATTAAAGCTGATGAATTGCAACAGTAGAGCAGTGCCGCGACCGTGACAACGATGGATTGGTCTGGCGGAATCAACGAGGTGCGGCGCGCTGTGTTCGCTGACGTACCGAAAGCCCGTACCGGGCCGGTTAAAAAGACGTTTGTACAGAGTAATGGTGGCGCGAAAGATGCAGGCGCGAAACCTGCTTCACGGCCACGTAGCAAGAAATGGCAGTCCCGTTAGCTGTTCCCTGGTTTGCAGTCAGATTCCGGAGGTCGCGATGAGCATCTTTTCTTACCGAAAGCACTTGCGGTTCTTGACCCATTCGCAGCGGCGCCGCTGGTGGGATCAGAGAAAGCGTCTAACGCCTCGCGTGAAGATCAGTGGCGCCTACGTGCCGCCAAACGTCAGCCGCGAATTCACCTATGTGAAGGTCGGCTGATCGCGCGCACGCAGCGTATCGCAGTATCTGGATCACACCCATGCCCGGCTACGGCCGGGCATTTTCTTTTCCGGCGTCGACGCGTTCATATGCGCGCGACGCCGCGTCAATCGTGCGGCCCGCAGCGAATTTGTAATCAAAGATTACCGGCACGCGATGCCGCTTTGTTTGCAGTTCGGTAAAGACGGCCGCACTCGCCAAACGACGCACGCAACCCCTTGATTTTCGAAGGCCGGCGCCAACTTCAAAGCTATGTATGGCGCGCTACATGAAACACCGCGCCGGCAGTAATTGCAATTTGCAACAAATGCACACGGCGACCTGGGGCCTTTTTCGTTAGATTAGGTATCAAGGATGTCGTTATGCGGCACACGGGCATGATGTGCCGCTCTGGAGAAAACAAATGAAGAAGATCGTCCCGTTTGTCGTCGCCGCTGCACTCGGCGTGGGCTTGACCACCGCAGCACAAGCGCATGTGTCCGTCGGTATCGGCATCGGTGTGCCGGTAGCACCCGCATATCCGGTCTACGCTGCACCCGCCTACTATCCGCCGCCGCCTCCGGTGGTGTATGCGCCGCCGCCGGTCGTCTATGCTCCGCCGGTCGTAGTTGGCGGCGGTTACTACGGCTACGGGTATCGCGGCTATTACCGCGGCGGCCCGTACTATCGCCACGGCTATTACGGGCACGGTTACTACCGGCATTGATCGAAGCCGGCAAATGAAGTAAAGCGGAAGTGAAGCGCGAGCGGCCTCACTGCTCTCGCCATGGAAACTGCGAATTTTTTCTAACGGTTTCTGGCAGGCAGCAAGCGGCAGCAACACGTGAACGGCGCAATGCGAGTTTCATCACTCGCTTGCGCCGTTTGTTATTTGTGCGCGGAAGCTGGGAAAATACGGGCTTTCCCCGTTCCGGAGTTCCCTGTCGATGTCATCGCTGCCCGCTCCCACCTATGACGACGTCGTCGATGCCGCCCAGCGCATCGAAGGCTTCGCCCACCGCACCCCGGTTCTCACGTCGACGACGGCCAACGAGCGCACTGGCGCGTCGATCTTCTTCAAGTGCGAGAACTTCCAGCGCATGGGCGCGTTCAAGTTTCGCGGCGCATTCAACGCGATCTCGCACTTCGACAGCGAGCAGCGCAAAGCCGGCGTGCTGACGTTTTCATCGGGCAATCACGCGCAGGCCATCGCGCTGTCCGCGCGGCTTGCCGGCATTCGCGCGACGATCATCATGCCGCACGACGCGCCCGCCGCGAAAGTCGCGGCGACCAAAGGCTACGGCGGCGAAGTGATCACCTACGATCGCTACAAGGAGAACCGCGAAGAGATCGGCGCGCGGCTCGCGAAGGAGCGCGGCATGACGCTGATCCCGCCTTACGATCATCCGCATGTGATCGCCGGGCAGGGCACGGCGGCGAAGGAACTGATCGAAGAGACAGGCCCGCTCGATCTGCTGTTCGTGTGTCTGGGCGGTGGCGGGTTGATCGGCGGCAGTGCATTGGCGGCGGCCGCGCTGAGCCCCGAGTGTCGCGTGATCGGCGTCGAACCGGAGGCCGGCAACGACGCGCAGCAGTCGCTCGCGCGCGGCGAGATTGTCACGATCGACGTGCCGCATACGATCGCGGACGGCGCGGCGCCGACGCATGTCGGCCACTACAACTTCCCGATCATCCAGCGCCACGTTTCGCAGATCGTCACAGTCAGCGACCCGCAACTGATCGACACGATGCGCTTCTTCGCGCAGCGCATGAAGATCGTTGTTGAGCCGACCGGGTGTCTCGGAGCGGCGGCCGTGCTGAACGGCATCGTGCCGGCGGAGGGCAAGCGCGTGGGTGTGGTGATTAGCGGCGGCAACGTCGACCTGGCGCGCCTCGCGGAATTTCTCTCCTGATCCGCTTAGGCTCGCTGATTCGCGTAGCTCGTTTGACTCGCCGCGTGCTTTGTCGGCACGATCAGATCGTGATAGCCGTTCACGATCACGCTGTACGAAAAGTACGCAAAAAGCAGTGCCGACAACACATGGCACACGCGCAGCAATCCGGTGCCCGCGCGTTTGCGACCGTGGCTTGCAAGCGAGCAGATAAATAGCGTCCACACGAGGCCGCCCGCAAAAAAGCCGCCGAGGAACACCGGCGCGGTGCGCGCGGAAGTCGCGCCGGCTTTTGCGATCAGCGCGCCGCCGACCGCGGCGAACCACAGAATCGCGCTCGGCGACGACACCGCGAGCAGCACGCCGCGCGCAAAACCGCGCCAGGGGTTCAGATGCGGTGCGGCTGCATCGGCCTGGCCCTCGTCTTCCTTGCCTTCAACAGGCGGCGCCGACGCCGGGAACAGTGCTTCGCGCGCCATCTTCCACGTCAGATAAAGCAGAAGCGCCGCGCCGCCGATCCAGACGACCCAACGCACCGCGTCGAATTGCAGCAACGCGGCCATGCCCGCCATCGCGAGCGCCGCATAGACGAGATCGCCGAAACACGAACCGAGGCCAAGCCAGAACCCGGGCTTGAATCCGTGCGACAGCGTCAGCGAAATGATCGCGACATTGACGAGACCGATATCGAGGCACAACGACAGCGACAGAAAAAATCCATCCGACAACAACGACAGCGAATGCATCCGCGCAACTTCCCTGAGTCTGAGTTCTTATCGATGAAACGATGCGTGCGCGCGCATGCTGCGATCAATCACGCGAAGGTTATGTTTTTAAGCCTGGCAAGACCTTATAGACCGAGCGTCTTCCACAGCTCATCGACGCGCGCTTTGACAGCGCTGTCCATCGTGATCGGGCGGCCCCATTCGCGATCGGTTTCGCCGGGCCACTTGTTGGTCGCGTCGAGCCCCATCTTCGAACCGAGCCCCGCCACGGGCGACGCGAAATCGAGGTAATCGATCGGCGTCCGGTCCACCAGCACCGTGTCGCGCGACGGATCGATGCGGGTGGTGATCGCCCAGATCACTTCCTTCCAGTCGCGGATATTCACGTCCTCGTCGACGACGACGATGAACTTCGTATACATGAACTGCCGCAAAAAACTCCAGACGCCGAACATGACCCGCTTCGCGTGGCCCGGGTAGCTCTTCTTCATCTGCACGATGGCCATCCGGTAGCTGCATCCTTCGGGCGGCAGATAGAAGTCGGTGATCTCGCTGAACTGCTTCTGCAGGAGCGGCACGAACACTTCGTTGAGCGCGACGCCGAGCACGGCCGGCTCGTCCGGCGGTTTGCCGGTATAGGTCGAGTGGTAGATCGCATCGCGGCGCATCGTGATCCGCTCGATCGTAAACACCGGAAACCACTCCTGCTCGTTGTAGTAGCCGGTATGGTCGCCATACGGACCCTCGAGCGCATGTTCGTAGGCGGCAGACGCGCCTTTCGACGGACGCGGCGGCGCACCGGCCGGCGCTGCCGCCGGTTCGCCCTGCTGCGGATAGATAAAGCCCTCGAGCACGATTTCCGCGCGCGCCGGCACCTGCAGCGTATCGACGCCCGGCGTCAGGCATTTCGCCAGCTCGGTGCGCCCGCCGCGCAGAAGTCCCGCAAACTGATATTCGGACAACGTGTCGGGCACCGGCGTCACGGCGCCGAGCGCCGTCGCCGGATCCGCACCGAGCACGACCGCGACCGGGTACGGCTGCCCCGGGTTGCGCAACGCGAATTCGCGGAAATCGAGCGCGCCGCCGCGATGCGCGAGCCAGCGCATGATGACCTTGTTGCGGCCGATCACCTGCTGCCGGTAGATGCCGAGGTTCTGCCGTGTCTTGTTGGGCCCGCGCGTGACGGTGAGCCCCCAGGTAATGAGCGGGCCCGCGTCGCCGGGCCAGCAGGTCTGGATCGGCAGCTTCGCGAGATCGACGTCGTTGCCTTCCCAGACGATCTCCTGGCACGGCGGCGCGCTGACCGTCTTCGGCGCCATGTCCCAGACCGCCTTCGCGAGCGACAGCAGCTTGCCGGCGTCCTTGAGACCCTTCGGCGGCTCCGGCTCCTTCAGCGCGGACAGTAGCCGTCCGACGTCGCGCAGCGACTCCAGCGCCGCGCGTTCGCCGTCGGCGCCGTTCTGGTCCGCCGTATCGATACCCATGCCCAGCGCGACGCGGCGCGGCGTGCCGAACAGGTTGCCGAGCACGGGAAACGCGTGCGTCGCTTTCGATTCGAACAGCAACGCCGGGCCGCCGGCGCGCAACACGCGGTCGCACAGCTCGGTCATTTCAAGAACAGGGGAGACGGGTTGCGCGATGCGGCGCAGTTCGCCTAACGATTCGAGACGTCCGGCGAAGTCGCGCAGGTCTTTATATTTCATTGGGTCCGGTGCGAAGGCCGTGGCGCGGTGACACGGCCGTGATCAGGAGACGTCCATCGCCGTATGCGGAACCCTAAGGCTGGCGGAGGCTGACGGCGACGTAAGCAAACAGCAACAAAATGCAACAAATACGCTGGAACGCGGCGTCCTTTCGATTGTCGATTTTACATGCGTTACTTGGCGCACGCTGAAGCGAAGAAAGTCATATGGCCCGAAAGGCGCTTACTGCGCGGTTCTTGACCGACTGAACGCCGTTCATCATTACAATTGGTTATAACTTTGGATTTTTATAGTGTTGACGATCTATAAAACGGTGCTCTAGAATCCGCTGCATTGGTTGCAAGGCTTGATAGTTTTTACCACCGTCCCCCGGTCTTCAGACGCAACGCGTCGCTTTTGCCGCCCCTTGCACGGCATTGACGGTTTAGTTGTCTCCGCCAGCGCAATTCGCCGCTGGTTTTTTCGTGTGGGAGCCGCCGTGTGCATGCTTTACAGCATGCTGCCGGACCGTTTTCGGAATTTGGGCTCCCCGAACGGTATTTTTTGCCGTTGTGCTGTTTCCCGACGTCGCAGCCGCCTTAACCAGAGCGCGCGGCGTCTTGATTCTGCGGACAGGTGTCCGAAGCCGGTTCATCGGTGGGGTGCGCGGAGTCATGCAACATGGGAGATCTGAATGAACGCCTGGTTAACGTGGCGTCCCGACGAACGAGCCGCACAAGCTGTACGCGCTGTTTTACGTCGCGGGACCCGTCTGAGTCATCATTTGTTTAGCGTGGTGGGCGGTATCGCCGTCGTACTGGCGCTTGCGCTGTGGCTGATGCCGACGTGGCGCGGCACGCTCGCAGCGAAGCTGATGCCGGTGCTGTCGAAGGCGGTTGAGGCCGGCCCGGTGCGTCTGCTGCAGGGCAACCCGCTGCCGTCGTTCGCGCCGCCCGGCGCTCATACCGGCGCGTCCAGCGACGACACGCTGTCGAGCAACAACAACGGTAGCGACTCGCAAGCGGTCGCGCTGACCGGCGTCAACGGCTTCGACAACCCGCTCGATCTGGGTACGGGCCTGAGCAACAACACCGCGAACACCGGCAGCGCCGGTTCGTCGTCGGCGCTCAATGGTCTCGATCCGCGCACGCTGCCAAGCGTCGCGTCGATCGCCAATATGATCCCGTCGCAACGCGTGAGCGCCGATGCGCGCGACGACCGCGTGCTCGTGTCGTCGCGTGAGCAGGACCTCGTCGCGACGTTCCTCGCGCGCCGCTATCGCGTCGCCCAGGAACCGGTCAGCGAGCTCGTCAAGGCTGCCTTCGATACGGGGCACGAGGTCGGTCTCGACCCGCTGCTGCTGCTCGCCGTGATGGCGATCGAATCGGGCTTCAATCCTTACGCGGAAAGCGGCGTGGGGGCGAAGGGCCTGATGCAGGTGATGTCGACGGTTCACTCGGACAAATTCCGCTACTTTGGCGGCCAGAGCGCGGCGCTCGAGCCGCTCGCGAACATCAAGGTTGGCGCGCTGGTGCTGAAGGACTGCATTGCGCGCGGCGGTTCGCTGCCCGGCGGCCTGCGCCTGTACGTCGGCTCGTCGACGCAGGATGACGGCGGGTACGGCGCGAAGGTGATGGCCGAGCGTTCGCGTCTGCGTGACGTCGCACGCGGCCGCAAGGTGCCGATCAACGCGCCGCAAGCGCCCGCGACGGTGACGGCCTCCACGCAGCAGCAGGCTGCCGCGAACGGTAGCACCGGCAAGCGCGTGCAGGTGACGCTCGACGGCGGTCACGCGATCGCCGCAGCGAAGCCGACCAGCTCGACGAGCGGCACATCCGAGCAGGACGATGCGAGCGCCGCGCAAAAGCAGCATGGCGCGACGTCGGAGCAACTCGGCGCCTGATCCGGGCTGCGTTGCGCGAAACACGCTGAATAGAAACAGAGCCCCTGTTGGTCACTGACCGACAGGGGCTTTTTCATGCCATGTCGGGCCAGCCGGGTCAGCCGCGTCAGCTCACGTCTGCGTGAACGGACGAGCCGCGAAGGCCGCTCAAACCTGCGCCAATGGCAAGGTCGCGAGCCTTTCGCGCACGATGTCTTTCATCGCGGGCGGCGCGGGAAGCCGATCGAGCAGTTGAGGCCATGTCGCGCGCGCCGCCGACACGGCCGATTTCACGGCAGCCGTCGCGATTCGCTCGGCGATGCCGCTCGCGCGCGCCATTGTCTTGTAGTCGTCGAGCGTTTGCGCGCGTTGCATCTTGTCGATTGCGACATTGGTGCCATATCCGGCGAAGCCCGGCAGCGCCGCGACGCACACGATGTCGTATGCGGGCGTCAGCTGCGGACGCGCGCGGTCGGCATAGAGCACGGAGAAGTTCTTCAGGTGGGCGTCGCTGTTTCCGATCAGCGTGTTGACGGCCTGCCGGATAAAGAACTGTCGAATGTCTTCGACACCCTTCGGGCTCAGCCGGTCGAGCACCGCGACCAGATTCTGGAACTGCTCGATTTTCCCGTACTTCGCGCGCGGCATGCGCCCGAGCACCTGGCACGCATCCTCCGCATGCACGCGGACGTTGTCCACCCGGTCGTAGCGTTGAACAGCCAGGAACGATTGCGCGGAACCGGCCGCTTCGATAATGCCCGGAATGTCCAGAGCGGCCATCGGCATCGGCTCGCAGTCGGCCACATCGACGCCGGCCGCTCTCGCGAGCTGCATCGATGCGTACTCGTTGAAGATCTGCGCGTCGTCGTTGCGCGCGGGCAGCTTCGCGATCACGTCGGACAGCTTCCCGTGGCCCGGCATCGTGTACCGCTTGCCTTTTTGTACGGTCGACAACGCGAGCTTGTTCTGCACACCCGATACCGACGCAGCGCCTTCCGCGGCGCCCTCGGTCACCGCCGATTCGAGATTGTCGGCACCGCCGGTTACGCCGAACGTGCGCGCGTACTCCGGGATGCCGTGCGGGTCTGTGGGCGGCGCGACCACGACTGCGCCGGGAAGGTCCGCGCCCGCGGCGGCGAGCACACCGAAGTCGTCGCGGTCTTCGGGGTTGTGCCGCGTGTGCTCGAGGCGCAGCCGAAGCTCGCTCTCGGGGAGGAGCCCGGCGAAGAACGGCGGCAGCTGTCCGCCTGTATTGAAGAGCGCGGGGTGGAACGGATTGGCGAAGATCGTGGCGGCAATCGCCGGCGCGCCCGGAATCGACATCGAGAGGCTCAACGTTGGCTGCCCCGAAGCGGCCTTGAACCGCTCCGACGGCACGAACCGGCAATTTCCTTCGAGCTCGCACAGATATCCAACGATCTCGCCGTACAGACGGACTTCGAGATATCGCGGATGCAGGCCGTCGGTCATGGTTTCTTCTCGAGCAGCAGGTCCACGGCGGCTTTCGCTGCGCGATCGGGCCCAGCGTCGCGTCCTTCAAGGACCTGCTGTACCGCCGCGAGATGTTCCTTGGGGACCAGCACCCACTGCGCGTCGAGCGCGCCGGCGATGGCCTCGAGCGTCGAGCCGCGCGTGTCGTGCTTGCCGGCCAGGGTGGTCGTGAGATTCGGCCGCGCGATGCCGACGACGTCCGCGAGGCGCGTCGGCGTCGTGCCGCGTTGGGCAACAAGCTGTCTGAGCTGAGTCAGGAATGACATTTCATACTTTTGGCGTCATTTGTTTTATAAATTATACGCGCCAAACGAACTCATCTCTCGTCGAGTATGAAATATCATAAATTTAGCCCATTTTTTATGATATTTCATACGGTCGCCCGACCGTGTCAGAGTCGGGGTGCTCAGGGAAGGGCAAACACGCCGCGCAGCCGCTCGACCGCTTCTTCAAGCCGCGCGTAAGCGGTCGCGTACGACACGCGCACGTAGTGCTGCGGCGCGGCCGATCCGAAATCCATCCCCGGCACCATCACGACGCCCGCGTCGTGCAGCATCGCGTTCGCCAGTGCGGAGCTGTCGCCGGCCGCGGCGTGCGGCACGTTCCGGCAATCGGCATAGACGTAGAACGCGCCATCGGGCATCACCGGCACCTTGAAGCCGAGCGATTCGAGCGCCGGGACCAGATAGTCGCGACGACGCTTGAATTCGAGGCGGCGCATTTCGTAGATCGCCAGCGTTTCCGGCTCGAAACACGCAAGCGCCGCGTGCTGTGCGAGCGCCGAGGCGCAAATGAAAAGGTTCTGCGACAGCTTCTCGAATGCGCCGACGAGCGACGGCGGTACGACGAGCCAGCCGAGCCGCCAGCCCGTCATGTTGAAGTACTTCGAGAAGCTGTTGACGGTGATCACGTCCTCGCCGTACGACACGGCGGACACCGGCGGCGCGTCGTAACTGAGCCCCTGATAGATCTCATCGACGACCGTAAAGCCGCCGCGCGCACGCACGGCCGCCACGATACGCTTCAGTTCGTCCGGCGCGATCGACGTGCCGGTCGGATTCGACGGCGACGCGAGCAGCACGCCGCGCGTGCGCGCCGTCCACAGGCGCTCGACGTCATCGGCGGTCAGCTGGAAGCGTTCGACGGGGCCGCTCGGCACGAGCACCGGCTTGCCCTCGGCGGCGGTCACGAAATGGCGGTTGCATGGGTAGCACGGGTCCGGCATCAGCACTTCGTCGTCGCGATCGATCAGCGCCGTGCAGGCGAGCAGCAGCGCCGCCGACGCGCCGGCCGTCACGACGATCCGCGCCGGATCGACCTCGAGACCATATGCGTGCTGGTAATGGCGGGCGATCGCCGCACGCAGCGGCTCGATGCCGAGCGCGCTCGTGTAGTGCATGTCGCCGCGCTTGAGCGCATTCGCCGCTGCATCGAGCACCGCTTGCGGCGCGGTGAAATCGGGCTGGCCGATGCTCATATGAATGATGTCGCGGCCGGCGCGTTCGAGCAGCGCGGCCTCCTTCATCATTTCCATCACATGGAACGGCTGGATCGCATCGACGCGCGCGGCCAGATGGATCAGAGGTTCGCTCACGCTGTTCATTCGACGAGTCCCGTTCGAGTCCTGCCTGAATCTGACTTCAATCCTGCTTCAGTGCTATTTGACTTCCGCTGTCTAGCGCTTGCGCCCCGCGGACTGCGTCTCGGCTTCGCGCAACTGCACGGCGAGCTTGTCGAGCACACCGTTTACGTATTTGTAGCCGTCCGACCCGCCGAATGTTTTAGCGAGCTCGACCGCTTCATTGATCACGACGCGATACGGGATATCGATGTGATGCTTGAACTCATAGGCGGCCACGAGCAGCACCGAGCGCTCGACCGGCGAAAGCTGATCGATCGGCCGGTCGAGGCACGGCGCGATCGCGGCCGACAGGTCGTCGGCCTCGCGAATCACGCCATGCAGCACCGCATTCAGGTGGTCATGATCGGCTTTGTCGAAACCCTGCGCGCCACGCAGCTGCGCATCGATCTCGCCGGCGGGCGCACCCGACAGCAGCCACTGATAAAGCCCCTGCGTGGCCAGTTCGCGCGAACGTCGGCGTGCGCTCTTCATGCCCGATCCTCTTCGTCACCTTCATCTTCTTCTTCGTCTTCTTCTTCGTCGTCATCGCCGTCGAGCTGTTCGAGCGCGACCGCGAGATTCGCCATTTCAACGGCCACGCGCGCCGCGTCGCGACCCTTTTCGGTCATGCGCGCGACCGCCTGTTCGTCGGTGTCGGTGGTGAGCACCGCGTTGGCAACCGGAATACCGAAGTCGAGGCCGACGCGCGAGATGCCCGCGCCGTTTTCGTTCGACACGAGTTCGAAGTGATACGTCTCGCCGCGGATCACCGCGCCGACCGCGATCAGCGCGTCGAACTGGCCGCTTTCCGCGAGCTTTTGCAGCGCGAGCGGAATTTCGAGCGCGCCCGGCACCGTGACCAGCAGCACGTCTTCGCCGGTAACGCCGAGACGTTCGAGTTCTTCGATGCAGGCGTCGGCCAGCCCGTTGCATACGGGTTCGTTGAAACGCGACTGCACGATGCCGATGCGCAGCCCGTCGCCGTCGAGATTCGGTTGGTATTGTCCGATTTCCATATCAGGTCCGTGTAGTGAAGGGTGAGCGCAGCATACTGACTGACGCGCGGGTTATGCAGGTGTTAAACAAGCGAACACGACGGCGGCTAGCACGGCTTTTCGGCCGCGACGCCCGGCATGGGCACGAAACCGGTTACTTCGAGCCCATAGCCTGACATGCTGCCGAGCTTGCGCGGATTCGACAGCACCTGCATTTTGCCCACGCCCAGTTCACGCAGAATCTGCGCGCCGATTCCGTAGGTCTTGAAGTCGACCGGGCGGCGCTTTAACGCCTCCGCCTTGTCCTGCTGGTCGAACGCCTTGAACAGGTCGACCAGATGTTCCTTCGAGTCGCCGCAGTTCAGCATGACGATCACGCCGATATCGCGCGAGGCGATTTCCTGGATCGCCGCGTCGAGCGTCCACGAGTGCGTGCACGACGAGCCGACTTCGAGCAGATCGAGCACCGACAGCGGTTCGTGCACGCGCACCGGCGTGTCGCGATCGGGCGAGGGCGTGCCACGCACGAGCGCGATATGCGGCTGGCCGCTCGGCTGGTCCAGATACATGACCGCGCGGAACGGGCCATGCGCCGTTTGCATCGTGCGTTCCGCCACGCGTTCGACGATCGATTCGGTGCGGCTGCGGTAGTGGATCAGATCGGCGATCGTGCCGATCTTCAGACCGTGTTCGTGCGCGAACTCGATCAGGTCCGGCAGCCGCGCCATCGTGCCGTCGTCCTTGATGATTTCGCAGATCACCGCGGCGGGCGTGAGCCCCGCGAGCGCGGTGAAGTCGCAGCCGGCTTCGGTGTGGCCGGCGCGCATCAGCACGCCGCCCGGCTGCGCCATGATCGGGAAGATGTGGCCCGGTTGCACGATGTGCTCGGGGCGCGCGTCGTGCGCGACGGCTGCGGCGATCGTGCGTGCGCGGTCGGCGGCCGAGATGCCGGTGGTGACGCCTTCGGCCGCCTCGATGCTGACCGTGAACGCGGTGCCGTATTGCGTGCCGTTGCGGTACGTCATGAGCGGCAGGTTCAGCTGCTTGCAGCGTTCCTGCGTCAGCGTCAGGCAGATCAGGCCGCGGCCGTAGCGGGCCATGAAATTGATCGCTTCCGGCGTGATGAATTCCGCTGCGATCACGAGGTCGCCCTCGTTTTCGCGGTCTTCTTCGTCGACGAGAATTACCATCCGGCCGGCTTTGAGTTCGGCGATGATCTCGGGGGTGGAGGCGAGCGTCATGATGGCGAGCGATTCGGGAAAGACGCGTATTTTACGCCACGCGGCCCGCCAAGTCGCTCGTCGGCACGGAAGAAAGCTGTTGCAAGACTGCCGCGGCCCCCGAACGAGGCGGGGCGGGGGCCGCGCTGCCCGTTCAGGCTAGAAGTAGTGGATCACGCCAAGCATGACGCCCGTCTGATTGTGGCCGGCGACGATGTCGGTGTCGTAGCCGTTAAGACCGAGGTTTGAGCCGTTGCTGTTCTTCACGTAACCGACTTCCGTATACAGCGTCGTGCTCTTCGACAACGCGTATTTGGCCGTCGCGGCCAGATAGATCGGCCGCTGGCTTGCCGACGTGATGTCGGTATAGAAGACCGCGCCGGCGATCGAGAGCGGCACGGTGACGCGGTACTCGAGGCCGGTCCAGAACTCGTTCGCATGCCCTTGCGTGCTCGAATCGAGCGGCAGCGTGCTGCTCAGCCACCGGTAACCGAGGTACGCCTTGGCCTTGCCGATCTTGTACATCGCCGCCGCCGCCAGATGCTGCTCCTTGCCGGACTGCGTCGCGATCGACGTGCCGTTGCGCAGATCGTAGGTCACCATCGCCGAGAACGGGCCGCTCGCGTATTGCACGGCCGCGCCGATTTCCCGCCCAACCTTGAATTCGCCCGGCACCTGGCCGCCGTTCGGGATCGTCGCGTCGTAACCGGTGCTATAGAGCGCCTCGTAACTGACCGGGCCGACGCTGCCGCGATATTTGACCGAGTTGTCGGCCCGGCCCGTGAACTGCCCGTCGGTCTGCTTCAGACCGTAGATGTTGTAATCGAGCGGATCGTAACGCACCGAGAAGTCGTACATCGGCACGCGCTGCCGGCCGAACGTGAGCGCGCCATAGCGGCTGCTGAGCCCCACGTAGGCCTGGCGGCCGAACAGCCGTCCGCTCTGCAGCGACTTGCCCTTCGTGATGTCGACGCCGCCTTCGAGCTGGAAGATCGCCTTCAGCCCGCCGCCAAGGTCTTCCGCCCCCTTGAACCCGATCCGGCTGCTCTTTACGCCACCCGATTCCTCGCGCAACAGATGCGACGCTTTACCCTGCGCGTTGGGCGCGCCGGTGAGAAATTCCAGGCC
Organism: Paraburkholderia edwinii; assembly: GCF_019428685.1. NCBI lineage: Bacteria > Pseudomonadati > Pseudomonadota > Betaproteobacteria > Burkholderiales > Burkholderiaceae > Paraburkholderia > Paraburkholderia edwinii. Next base: position 4,360,228 of record NZ_CP080095.1, on the reverse strand, counting down.
CGCATCGGCGATGCCGTACAGCGTCACGCTCGACTGCGCGTAAGCGCCCGCGCTGAACGACGTCGCCAGCACGCCAAGCAAAAGCGGCCTGATCCTGATTGCTGCTCCTCCAATGCTCATCTCGTTTCCTCTTTTAGTCGACCGGCGGCCACCTGACGGAATAGCCAGGTCGCGCGTCGATCATTAATTAGTAATGCTGAGTACGGACGTGAGAGCGCCACATCCGTTTCGATGTTTCGGTCCGGCATGCGCGGGTCGTTGCGCGTGCCGATACGTGTTTTCCGGTTAAAGCGCTTTGAACGCCTTTTGAACGCGTGAACGCCGTGCCTCGCAGCCGCGTTCACGCGTACGGTGTCGTGCTAACGCGATGGCGCGTGCGCCACGTTCGGTCCAGCGGCCACTGCCTTTTCCCGGGCTTTGCCGGAAGAGGATGGCGGCTCGTCGTCGAGCCGGATTTTCAAGGTGAAGATCGGACCTAGCAGCAGCACGACGATCGAGGCGACGAAGGCCACCGCCCACCGGCCGTGCGACATATCGAGCAGCATGCCGACGACAAGCGGCGACACCGCGCCCGCCAGCGCCATCCCGGTGAACGTGCATGCGCTCGACGTCGCTGAGTGCTCGCGCGAGACTTCCGTGCCGACCACCCAGAGCGGCGAATCCGCGAGTTCCGAGCAGAAGAACGCGAGCCCGAGGCACGCCGAACTGATCGTGACGTCGCGCGTCAGCAGCAGCGGAATCAGGAAGATGATCGACGACAGGAAGCCGAGGATGATCACTTCGCGGCGCGCGCGCAGCCGGTTGCCGGTGCGTTTGAAGCGCCAGTCGGTCAGCATGCCGCCCGCGAAGGTGCCGAGCGAACCGCCGAGCAGCACGAGCGCGGAGAAGATCGCGTTGTGCGAGAGCTTCATGCCATAGCGCTGCGAGAAAAACGACGGAATCCAGTTCAGGAAGAACCACAGCACCCAGCCGTGACAGAAGCACGCGGCCGTAGCGGGCCATACGCGGCGGATCATGTCGCGCCAGTCGAGCGGTTTGCGTTGAGGCACGGGTACCGCTGCCGCCTGAGCCTGCGATTGCGCGCCATGGCTTTGCACGTCGTCGCTATGCTTCTTCGCTTCGTTCAGGCCCAGATACATCACGACCATATATACGAGCGTAATGGCGCCGAGAATAATGAACGTAAAGCGCCACGAAAACGCGACGATCAAGCCCGTGACGATCAGCGGCGCGAGCGCATTCGCAATACGGCCCGTCGCATGCATCGCGCCTTGCGCGGAGCCGCGGCGGTCTTCGGGAATCACGCGGGCGATCATGCGCGCGGCGGTCGGATAGATCGGCGCTTCGCCGACGCCGACGAAGAACCGCGCGGCAACCAGCGCGTAAAGACTGCCCACCACGCCGGTGACGATCGTCGCGATGGCCCATAGCGAGCCGTACAGCAACAGGCCTTTGCGCGAACCGATGCGGTCGCTGTGCCAGCCGCCCGGAATCATGAAGCAGCTATAGGCGATGGCGAAAGCGGAAAAGATAAAGCCGAGATGGGTATTGTTGAACCCAAGTTCCTTGCTCATCACGGGCGCCGCGACCGAAATATTCGTGCGATCGACGTACATGATGAAGGCCATGAGGCAGAGCAGGATGAACGTGATCCTCGCCCTGCTTCGCGTTGGCTGCGAAGGGGACATGTCTTCCTCCATTCGTTTTTATAAGGCAGAGGTGTTGAGGTGCGCGGCGCTGCTGTCGAACTGCAGCGGATGCAGCGCCGCGCGCGCTGCTGCGAGAGGGTTTTGCCGGTATGCCGGCGCTCAGTCGAGTATCAGTCGCGGAAGAAGCTCGACAGCGCTTCATACGTTTCGTCGGGGCACTCTTCCTGCAGATAGTGGCCCGACGGCACCGTTCCGGTCTTGACGATGTTCGTCGCGTAGCGGCCCCACACTTCGGCCGCGTTGTGATTGCGCCCGACACCGCCTTTCGCGCCCCACAGAATCAGCGAAGGTGTGGTCACGCGTTTGCCCGCGTCGAAGTCGGCGGTATCCATATCGAGGTCGACGCCAAAGGTCGCGCGGTAGTCCTCGCACATCGCATGGATCACTTCCGGGTTCTTGATGCAGCGGATGTAATCCTGCAGCGCCTCGGGACCGAAGAAGCTCGTGCCCTGGTCGGTCTTCGACAGCTTGCGGCGGATAAAGAACTCCGGGTCCGCGCCCATCATCGTTTCCGGCGTCGGGTAGTCCTGCGTCATGAAGAACCAGTGCCACGAAAACTTGCCCCACTGGCGCGTCACGTTGTTCAGCAGATGGTGCTGCGGCAGCATGTCCATGAAGCCGGCCTTGGTCACCTTGGTCGGATGATCGAGGCACATCCGGTGCAGCACGCGCGCGCCGCGATCATGCCCAGCCGCGTGGAACTTCGTGAAGCCGAGCGTTTCCATCACTTCCACCTGGTCCTGCGCCATGGCGCGGAACGAGTAGTTCGAGTGATCGCCGCCGCCGGCCGGCTTCGAGCTGTCGCCATAGCCGCGCAGATCGGTACAGACGACGGTGAATTCCTTAGCCAGCCGCGGAGCGATCTTGTGCCACGACAGATGGTTGAACGGATTGCCGTGCATCAGCAACAGCGGCGGGCCTTCGCCGCCTTTGACCGTCACAATTTCGGCACCGCTCGTCTTGATCGTGGTTTTTGTGAAATTCTCAAACATGGGCATGGCTGACTCCAGGCTAATGCGTGTTTATGTTGTTGCGGTCCGCTGCGCGCGCCGTCTCCTGGCGGCGCAGCGGTATCGATGCGGGTGCTGCAGGTGCTGCGCGTTGTTGCAGTGACCGTTAGTGCGCGAGTGCTTCACGTGCGGTCTTGCGGGCGGCGGCGGTGCGCGTCGCGACGTCGAACGCGGCGGCGGTCGCGCCGACATCCGCGGTGCCTTGACCGACGATGTCGTAGGCGACGCCATGCGCCGGCGTCGCATAGACGGTCTTCAGTCCGCCCGTCAGCGTTACGCCCTGCGAGAAGCCGAGCAGCTTCGTCGCGATCTGCCCCTGGTCGTGGTACATGATCACGACCGCGTCAAAGTCGCCGCGGCGCGCCTTGATAAATACGGTATCCGAAGGGAACGGGCCTTCGCTCGCCAGACCTTTCGCGCGCAGCGCTTCGAGCGCCGGGCGAATGATCTTGATTTCCTCGTCGCCGAACAGGCCGTTTTCGCCGCCGTGCGGATTGAGCGCCGCGACGCCGATACGCGGCGAGCTCTTGCCGAAGGCGCGCATCGTGTCATGAGCGAGCGTGAGCGCGCCTTCGATGCGATCGGGCTTCACCATATCGACGGCCTGGCGCAGCGCGACGTGCGACGTCACGCGAAACGTCGAGAACTGCGGAATGATGTTGACTTCGCCGAAGTAGCCTTCGTGCTTCGTCCATGCGGCGAACATCTGGTGCTCGTCGTGGTAGTTCCAGCCGCCGCGGTGCAGGGCCGCCTTGTTCAGCGGCGCAAAGCAGATGCCGTCGAGTTCGCCGGCCAGCGCGAGGTCCGTCATGACCTTCAGCGTCTCGCCGGTCAGGCGTCCCGATTCGGCGTTCAGCTGGCCGCGCTCGTACAAGGCCGGGTCGATGTTGTGCAGATCGATGAACGGCACCGCGGCCGCATCGTGCACCGCGTCTTTCACGTTCGCGATCTTCGTGTACGGAATACGCTGGCCGGCGTCCTTCATGCCGAGTTCGAGCACACGCTCGTCGCCGATGATCACGACGTTCGCCTTCTGACGCGTCTCGGGCAGCGACAGCAACTTGACGACCAGCTCCGGGCCGATTCCAGTGACGTCGCCGAGCATCAGGCCGATCAGGGGTTTCATTGCGAGGTTCTCCATACTGTGGTTCTAGTGAATTAAAAAGGGCAGACGCCGGTGCAGCCTATGAGGTGGCCTGCAAGGCGGCTTGCAAGGCCGCTTGCAAGGCCGCCTAAGCGCGCGGCGCCGAAGCATTCGCGCTATCGCCGTCCGGCAGCGGCAGCACGACCGCCCACGGGTTGTCCGCGCGATGCCGCTTCTCGAACGCTTCGATCTGCGGCAGCATCTTCAGCGACGCGCCGAGCACGTCGAGCCCTTCGAGGAACATCTGGCGATGGCGCTCGTCCATTTTGAACGCGTACGTGCGGCCCGATGCGGTGCGCACGCGTTGCGCCGCGACGTCGATCTGAATTGCGTTCGTCGCCGTGTTCGACACTTCGGCTGTGATCTCGTCGATCTCCTCAGGCTTCAGCACGATCGCGAGCAGCCGGTTGTTCGCCGAGTTGTAGTAGAAAATTTCGCCGTAGCTTGGCGCGAGCACGGCTTCGATACCGCCTTGCAGCAGGCCCCACACCGCATGCTCGCGGCTCGAGCCGCAACCGAAATTCGGTCCGCCGACCAGCACCTTCGCGCCGGCGTAAGCGGGCGTATTGAGCACGAAGTCAGCGCGCTTGCTGCCGTCGGGCGCGAAGCGCAGGTCGTACAGCAGGCCGGCGGCCAGGCCCGATTTGTCGGTGCCGAGCAGAAACTGCTTCGGCATGATCTGGTCGGTATCGAGATTCGCGATCGGCAGCGGGGCTGCGACGCCTTCTATGCGCGAGAAATCAGGCACGGTAGTGCTCCCCCTGTTGCTCCCAATTGCGGATATCGGTAATGCGGCCCGCGATCGCCGCGGCCGCGGCCATCGCCGGGCTCATCAGATGTGTGCGGCTGTCGCGGCCCTGGCGGCCTTCGAAATTGCGGTTCGTCGTCGATGCGCAGCGCTCGCCCGGACGCAATACGTCGTCGTTCATCGCGAGGCACATCGAGCAGCCGGGCTGACGCCATTCGAAGCCGGCCTTGATAAAGAGGTCGGACAGGCCTTCACGTTCCGCTTGCTGACGCACGGCGCCCGAACCCGGCACGATCATCGCGCGGACGGTCGGCGCGACGCGCATGCCATCGCGCAGCATCGCGGCGACGGCGCGCAGGTCTTCGATGCGGCCGTTCGTGCACGAGCCGATAAACACGCGGTCGATCGGCGTGCCTTCGATCTTCGAACCGGCGGCGAGGCCGATGTAATCGAGCGCGCGCGCGGTCGCCGCGCTGACGATGTGATCGGCGCCATCGGCCGGCGCCGGAATCAAGCCGTCCACCGGAATCGCCTGGTCGGGGCTGGTGCCCCACGTCACGTACGGTGCGACCTCGGCGGCGGCAATCGTGATCGTGGTGTCGAACTGTGCGTCCGCGTCGGAGCGCAGCGAGCGCCATACCGCGATCGCCTGTTCCATTTGCGCTTCGCTCAGGTTGCCGCGATGTGCGCGCAGATACGCGAATGTCGTCTCGTCGGGTTCGACGAGCGAGGCGCGCGCGCCCGCTTCGACGGTCATATTGCACAGCGTCATGCGTGCTTCTATCGACATCGCGCGAATCGCTTCGCCTGTGTATTCGACTGCGTAGCCGCGCGCACCTTGTGCGCTGATCTTCGCGATCACGCGCAGCACGAGGTCTTTTGACGTGGTGCCGGCGGGCAGCAGGCCGTCGATATGAATGCGCATCGTGCGCGCCACGCGATACGACAGAGTTTGCGTGGCAAGCACGTGCTCGATTTCCGATGTGCCGATACCGAAGCCGAGTGCGCCGAATGCGCCGTACGTGGTGGTATGGCTGTCGCCGCACAGCACGACCATGCCGGGGCGAATCAAGCCTGTTTCAGGCGCGACGACGTGCTCGATGCCTTGCAGCGGATCGTTGACGTCGAACAGCTTGATGCCGTAGTGCGTGCAATTGCGCGTGAAATTGGCGGCCTGGCGCGAGGCCGCGTCGATGGCGATCACGCGTTTGCCGACCGGATCGGGTTTGGTCGGAATCACGTGATCGACGACACCCATCTGCTGTTTCGGCCGCAGCACGCCGATACCGCGTTCGACGAGGCCGTTGAACGCCTGCGGGCTGGTGTACTCATTCATGATGTGCAGGTCCGCGTAAAGCAGGACGTGCTCCGCATCGAGACGGGCCACGGTGTGTGACTCGACGAGCTTCTGATACAACGTGCGCGGCACATCTCCTCCAATGGTGTGGGGGCCGGGTAGAGAGCTTTTTTCTGGCTAACGACGCTGACAGCTTCGTTACGGGAAATAGTCTATACAGATGGTCGGCGCATATAATGCATTCTTCTTTAATCTATTTTTAACTTCAATTTATAAGTGGGCCGGTAAGTGGATTCGATCTCCGATCTCGCGTTCTTTGTGCAACTCGTCAAGCACGGCAGCCTGTCGGCGCTGGCGCGCGAACTCGGTGTCACGCCGCCTGCCGTGACCGCGCGCCTTGCGCGGATGGAAACGCGCCTCGGGGTGCGGCTGCTGAATCGCACCACGCGGCGTATCAGCGTGACGCAGGAAGGCGAGCTGTATCTGTCGCACGGCGCGCGCCTGCTGCTCGAATTCGAGGAGCTAGACCGCATGGTGTCGAGCGCGCGCGCCGTGCCGAAGGGGCTATTGCGGGTGAATGCGACGTTCGGTTTCGGCAGGCGTCATATCGCGCCCGCGGTGTCCGAGTTCGCGCGGCGCTACGCCGAAGTCGAAGTGCAGCTCACGCTGACCGACCGTTCGATCCGGCTTGCCGATGAAGCGTACGACGTCGGCATCTGGTTCGGCGATGTGCCCGATTCGCGGCTCGTCGCGCGCAGGATCGCGCCGAACCGGCGCTTTCTGTGCGCGTCGCCGGCTTATCTCGCGCGCGCCGGCGTGCCGGCCACGCCGCGCGATCTGCACGGCCACCAATGCATCGTGCTGCGCGAAAACGACGCCGCCTACGGCACCTGGCATCTGCGCCGCGGCCGCAAGCACGAAACCATCAAGGTGCGCGGCGCGCTCAGCAGCAACGACGGCGAGACCGCGCTGGTCTGGGCGCTCGACGGTCACGGCGTGCTGATGCGCTCGGAGTGGGACGTGTACACACATCTGCGTTCCGGCGCGTTGCAGCTGGTGCTGCCCGAGTGGTCGCTGCCGGGCGCCGATGTGCATGCGGTGTATGGCGAGCGGCTCAACGTATCGGCCAAGGTCGTCGCGTTCGTCGACTTTCTGGTCGAATGGTTCGGTCATGCCGTGGACCAGATGGAGGAGACGCAGACGTGGATGGCACACGGCGACTAGCGGGCTTATCTATCGAAGTTGCTGCCGGAACGCGCAGCAGCGCAAAGTTTCATGTTTGAGTTTGCGCTTGATGGCTATCCGTAAGCTTGCGTGATCGGCTGTAACCGCGGACCGCTAGTGCCGCGATATGATCGCCTCCACGCAAACACATAGACATACGCGCGCAAGTTCTTCGCGCGACACAACGGGGCGCAGCATGGAGGTCGATCAAACTCTCGCGTTAGCCAAAGAGCGGCATCTCGCAGGCGATTTCACCGCGGCGCGCGACCTTTATCAACGCATTCTCGCCGTTCGTCCCGCCGACGCCGACATACTGCTGCGGCTCGGCGTACTCGAACTGCAATGCGGCGCTTACGATGCCGCGCTTGCCTGGCTCGACGAGGCGATCGTTCATGCGCCCGATGTCGCGCGCCTTCACTTCGCGCGCGGCCAGGTGCTCGCAGCCGCGCAGCGGTTTACCGACGCGGTGCGCGCCTACGAACGCGTGTCGACGCTCGACGCGCCATCCGCCGATCTGATGTTTGCGATGGGCACGGCGCACCAGGCGCTCGCGGATTATCCGCGCGCAATCGAGGCCTACGCCCGCGCCGTCGAACTCGACCCGGCGCATGTCGATGCGCTGAACAATCTCGGCAACGCCTATCGCCAGCAACATGCGCACGACGATGCGGAACACGCGTATCGTCGAGCGCTCGCGCTTGCACCGCACGACGCGAATGCGCTGACGAACCTTGGCACGCTGCTACAGGCGCGCGGACGTATCGATGCCGCGATTCCCCTGCTCGAAGCGGCGGTCAAGGCCGCGCCGGCTTCGCCTCATGCGTTGCTCAATCTCGGCGTTGCGCTGAGGGCGCGCGGCGATAACGCGACCGCCGTGACGCTGCTTGCGCGCGTGCTCGAACTCGACGCGCGTTTCCCCGAGGCCGCCTATAACCTCGGCAATGCACTGCATGCGCTCGGCAACGCGCGCGAAGCATCCTTGTTCTATGAACACGCAATCGCGGTGAACCCCGCGCACGCCGATGCGTATAACAACCTCGGCAATGTATTCCGGGAACTCGGCGACGCCACGCGCGCCGCCGAAGCGTTCGACCAGGCCATCGCACTGCGCCCCGATCTCGTCGCCGCGCACAACAACGCGGCCACGCTGATGCGCACGCTCGGCCGCATCGACGAAGCCGAGACACGTTTGCGCCGTGCGCTCGAGATCGACCCGCATCACTCGGTCACGCACAACAATCTCGGCACGGTGTTGAAGGACGCGGGCCGCATCGAAGACGGCATCGCGAGCTATCGCGAAGCGCTGAGGTGCGATCCGGACAACGTGATCGCGCACAGCAATCTCGCATATGCGTTGACGTTCAGCGCGGAAGATCCCGAAACGCCTCTCGAAGCATGCCGGCGCTGGTCCGCACAGCACGAAGCGCGCTACCGCGCCACGCGGCAACCGCATGCGCGGCCGGGCCACCAGGACCGCACGCGACGCCTGCGCATCGGCTACGTGTCGCCCGATTTCCGCAACCATTGCCAGGCGCTTTTCATGATGCCGCTGCTGTCGCATCACGATCATGCGCGCTTCGAAATCTACTGCTACTCAACCGTCGTGCGGCCCGACGACGTAACCGATCGCCTCAAAAGCCACGCCGACGTATGGCGCGACGTGCGCACACTCGACGACGATCAACTCGCGCAGCAGATCCGCGACGACCGTATCGATATCCTGCTCGATCTGACGATGCATATGTCGGACGCGCGTCCGTTGCTGTTCGCGCGCAAACCGGCGCCGGTGCAGATCGCGTGGCTGGCTTACCCGGGTACCACGGGCATCGAGGCGATCGACTACCGGCTGACCGATCCGTGGCTCGATCCGGCGGGCAGCGATCGCCACTACAGCGAGCAGTCGATTCGTCTGGCCGACTCGTTCTGGTGCTACGACCCATTGACGTCATCGACGAAGCCCGCCGACATGCCGGACGTCAACGCGCTGCCTGCGCGAGACAACGGCTTCCTGACGTTCGGATGCCTGAACAACCCGTGCAAGCTGACCGACCGCACGCTGCAAATGTGGCGTGGCGTGCTGCACGAAGCCGTCGATGCCCGCTTGCTGCTGATGGCGCCTCACGGCGCCGCGCGCACGCGTCTGCTCGCGCGGCTCGCGTCGCACGGCATCGCCGGCGAGCGTGTGCGCTTCGTGCCGTTCCAGTCCCGCGCCGACTATCTGCGCACCTATCGCGAGATCGATATCGGCCTCGATACCTTCCCCTACAACGGCCATACGACGAGCCTCGACGCGAGCTGGATGGGCGTGCCGGTCGTCACGCGCGTCGGCGCGACGGCCGTCGGACGCGCGGGCTTGAGCCAGTCGATGAACCTCGGCCTCGCCGAACTCGTCGCGCACAGCGACGAGCAGTTCGTCGACATCGCATTGCAACTCGCGCGCGATTTGCCGCGTGTCGCGCGCCTGCGCGAAGGCCTGCGCGCACGCATTGCCGCTTCGCCGCTGATGGACGGCGCGCGCTTCGCGACGCAAGTCGAAGCCGCGTTTCGCACCGCATGGGAACGCTGGTGCGGCGCTGCGTGAACGTAAGATTCGCGTCGTACCGCCGCACCAGATAAGCGCTTTTTTAACGGGTTTTTTGCGCGTCGGCACCAACGCAATGCGTATCGCGCCCCGCGTTGGTGCCATGCGAAAAATCAGCTTCGCATCGTTTCAGTTCAGGGTTTGCCCGCCGTAATAGCGAGGTGACGTCGACGTGACAAGGCCTTTGAAATTCGACAAGGCCCGCACACACGCCGCCGTTGCAACCCGAACCCGAATGACAGGATGTACACGATGCGTTTGTTTGCTCCCGGAATGGCTTTGATGGGCCGCCTCAGGATGTCGCGCAAGCTTGCGGTGCTTGCGCTGCTATTTTTGCTGCCGCTTGGGGTGTGCCTGTACGCGATCCTCAATGATGAAGTGAATGTCTATGTATCGACGCGCGAGGAACTCGATGGCGTTCGCCTGCTCGAGACCAGCCAGGCGCTGCTGAAAGCGGTGCAGAAGCGCCGCGGCGCAAGTGCGTCGCTGATGGCCGGCAATCCGTCGATTCGTCCCGCGTTCGACGCAGCGAATGCCGACGCAGAGCGGCTCATTGCAGCACTGCGCACACAGGCGGCGGCGACAAAGTCGTTCGATCTGACCGCCCAAACGGACGCGTTGTCCGCGCAATACGCGCAGCTCGCGCAGATGCCGCTCACGGGCTCGGGGAAGGACGTGTTCGATGCGCATACGGCGCTCGTCCGTGCGATCTTCGCGTTCACCGCGGATCTCGCGGACGCCTCGCAACTCGCGCTCGATCCTGACGCCGCGACGTACTATCTGGCGAATTCGGTGGCGCTGTCGTTGCCGGGCGCGGCTGAAATGGCCGCGATCACGCGCGGCAAAGGCGCGGCCGCGCTCGCGGCTGCTGCAAAAAGCCAGACGCCGCTGAGCGAAGCCGACCGTGCCGCGCTCGGCGTGCACGCCGCGTTTCTGCGCGATCAGATTGGCGCCGTGCGCAATGATCTGAAGCGCGTGCAACGCGCCCTCGGCGCAATCGACGCCGCGTCCGCCATGCAGAACCTGAACTTCGACGACGCCGATGCATTCGACAAGATCGTTGCGGACCTCGGATCGAACGCGAACGCGCCCGTGCCTGAATCGAATGCGTATTTCGATGCCGGCACGCGCGCCGTCGATGCGGTCTATCGTGTGCATGGCCAACTGTCCGCCTTGCTGAAGTCGCTGCTTGACGCGCGTGCGCACGCGCAGGCCGTGCATATCGCGGTGCTCAGTGTATTGAGCGCTGTGTCGGTGGGCGTTGCGCTGTATCTGTTCGTCGCGTTCGCGCGCAGAACCGGCGCCGATGTGAACGAACTCGCCAGCAGCATGGAGCAGGCGAGCGCGGGCGACTTGCGAGGCCGCCTCGACGCAAGCGGCCGCGACGAACTCGCCTCGATCAAGCTGCGCATGAACGAACTGCTCGCGGCGCTCAGCCGCACGATCACGACGACGAAGACGAGCGCGGAGTCGGTGCTGACCGGCAGCCAGGAAATCGCCGCCGGCAATCTCGATCTATCGCGGCGCACCGAAGAGCAGGCGGCGTCGCTCGAAGAAACCGCGGCGAGCATGGAACAGCTGACCGCCACCGTGCGCCACAACGCGGACAACGCCAAACAGGCGGGACAGCTGAGCCGCGAAGCGTCGACGAAAGCATCGGCGAGCGGCGAGGTGATCACGCGCGCCGTCGACGTAATGAACGAAATCGGCCGGCGCGCGACGGAAATGGCCGCGATGATCTCGACCATCGAAGCGATCGCCTTTCAAACGAATATTCTTGCGCTCAATGCCGCCGTCGAAGCAGCGCGCGCCGGCGAGCAGGGCAAGGGTTTCGCCGTCGTCGCCGGCGAAGTGCGCACGCTCGCGCATCGCACCGCGACCGCGGCAAAGGATGTGAAGGAGATGATCGAACGTTCGTCAGCGAGCGTGGAAGGCGGCGCGAAGCTTTTCGCCGATGCGCACGCGGCGATTCGCAGCGTGATCGATTCGGTGACGAATGTCGACGCGATCGTCAATGAAATTGCGGGCGCGTCGCTGCAGCAAGGCGAAGGAATCGAGCAGGTCAATCTTGCGATCTCGCAGCTCGACCGCACGACGCAGCAGAATGCGGCGCTGGTCGAACAGGCCGCGGCCGCCAGCACGTCGCTGAAAGAGCAGGCGCTGATGATGGAGGAAGTGGTCGCGACATTTCACGTTGACGTGTAACGTTGTCGCAAGATTGCGCTTATGCTGCTGTTTTCGGTGTTGAGCGGGCCGGCGGCGGAAACACCGCACGGTCCGCGGCAAAGGAGCAGGCCATGTCGTATGTGTACAAGATTGTTGCGTCGCCGGTCGGCAAGCTGAAACTTGTTGCGCGCGGCGCAAGCCTTGTCGCGATTCTGTGGGAAAACGATCGGCCTGGACGCGTCAAGCTCGGCGAGATGCACGAGGCGGACGATGATCCGGTGCTGGTCGAAACCGCACGCCAGCTGGCCGAATACTTCGCCGGCACGCGCACGCGTTTCGAGGTGGCCACCGAATTCATCGGCACTGAATTCCAGAAGAAAGTGTGGAACGCATTGCTGACCATTCCGTTTGGCGAGACGCGCAGCTACCGCGACATTGCGGTGCAGATTGGCGATGTGAATGCGACGCGCGCGGTCGGCGCGGCGAACGGGCGCAATCCGATTTCTATTATCGCGCCGTGCCATCGTGTGATCGGCGCGTCCGGCGATCTGACCGGCTTTGCCGGCGGCATACAAACCAAAGCCACATTGATTGCGCTCGAATCGGGCGCGGTGCAGCCGTTGCTGATTTAAGCGCAGTTGCGGTTGCGATTCCTACTCAAGGAGACATGCGATGTCACGCACCACCGCAGAAAAGCGCGCTGCTTTCCGCGCGTTGCACACATCAGGCTGCTTTATTCTGCCGAATCCCTGGGACGCCGGCAGTGCACGCTACTTGCAGTCGCTCGGCTTCAAGGCGCTTGCCACGACGAGCGCGGGCTTCGCATGGTCGAGCGGACGCCAGGACAATAACCTGCCGCGCGACGCAATCCTTGCGCATTTGCGCGAGATGGTCGAAGCGACCGATTTGCCGATCAACGCGGATTTCGAAAACGGCTTTGGCAGCGACGCTGAAGGTGTCGCGCAAAGCGTTGCGCTTGCGGTTGAAGCGGGCGTTGCGGGGCTCTCGATTGAAGACGCGACTGGGCGCGCCGATGCGCCGCTTTTTCCGATCGACGTAGCGGTAAAGCGGCTTGGCGCGGCACGCCGCGCGATCGACAAAACCGGCGGCGATACGCTGCTTGTCGCGCGCGCTGAAAATTTCTTTGCTGGCGTGCCCGATCTCGACGATACGCTTGCGCGCCTCAAGGCCTATGCGGCAGCCGGCGCCGATTGCCTGTACGCACCGGGCATTCACACGCGCGAGCAGATCGAGGCCGTGGTCGCCGCCGTCGCGCCTAAGCCGGTGAATCTGCTGATCGGCGGAAATTCGGAGCTGACGTTGCGCGATGTCGAAGCGCTCGGCGTGCGGCGCATCAGCGTCGGCGGCGGCTTGGCGCGCGCCGCATGGGGTGGTTTGATGCGCGCGGCGCAGGGGCTGGCCGTTGGGCGCTTCGAGGGCTTTCCCGATGCACCGAGTGCTGGCGACATCAACGGATTGTTCAAACCCGGCGCCTGATTACACACACGCGTTACGCAAACGCGTCACACGAGCGCGTCACGCAAACGCGCTAACGGAGCTTCATACATGGCTCGCGAAACCATTCGCGTCGAACCGCTTTCGACATGGCTCGAGCGCTGGAAAGCGCCGACTTCGGCCGTCACGCGCCACAACGGCACCGTCTATGTATCCGGCTTTCCGCCGTTCGACCCGGAAACCGGCGAGATCGTCGACGCCCCGATCGAACGGCAAACCGAGCTTGTGCTGAACCAGCTGAAGCGATGCGTCGAGGCTGCGGGTTCGTCGCTCGATCAGGTGCTGAAATGCAATGTCTATTGCACGTCGGTCGACAAGTTCGCGGCAGTCAACGAGATCTACGCGCGTTTCTTCGGGCCGAATCCGCCGGCACGGATTTTTATCAACGTGCCGGCGTGGCCCGGACACTTCGACATCGAGATCGATTGCGTTGCCGCGTACTGACTGCGTCTGCCGGTCAGTCGCGATACGAAGCATCGATCCGGTCGAGCTTGCGCAGCAGCGCCGGCCACTCCATCAAGCCATACGGACGGCGCGTCTGCGGCTGATAGTTCAGGTACGTTTCCTCGAGCACCTTTTTCGGCACCGGATTCAACTCGACATTGCAGGCCATTGCCGCAAGCTGCGACCTGCACGACAGCTCGAGCCGGTGCATGGCATTGAACGCCTCGGGAATCGTCTTGCCCACCGTCAGTAGCCCGTGATTGCGCAGAATCAGCGCATTGTTGTCGCCGAGATCGCGCACGAGCGACTCGCGCTCGGATGTATCGAGCACGACGCCAAAGTAGTCGTGATAGCCGATCTTGTAGAAACGCATCGACGTTTGCGTAAGCGGCAGCAGCCCGCATTTCAGCGACGAAACGGCCATGCCCGGCCAGCTATGCGTATGAATCACGCAGTTGATGTCGGGCTTCGCTTCGTGAATCGCGCCATGAATCACATATCCCGCGCGGTTGATGCCGTAGTCGGCGCCGACGAATGCGGGCTTGCTGATGATGTTGCCTTCATGGTCGATCTTGATCAGACTCGACGCGGTGATCTCTTCGTAGAGCATGCCGTATGCGTTGATCAGAAACGCGTCGTCTTCGCCCGGCACGCGCGCGGAGATGTGGTTGGCGACCATGTCCGACATGCCGTACAGCTCGACAAGCCGGTAGCAGGCGGCGAGATCGACGCGCGCCTGCCACTCGGTTTCTGAGCACTGCTCGCGCATCGACGGGATCGAAAATTCCGGTTGCTTCGTCATAAAGAGACTCCTGCTGATCGGTACAGCGAAACCAGCGGGCGCATCGCCCGCGATGAGTGGAAAGAATGTCGACATAAAGCGGCGTTCATGGCTGCATCTGCACGTCGCTCTTGCGCAGGTTCAATGTCGCGATCAGCGTGCAGGCGATGCAGGCCGACGCATACAGATAGAACCCGCTTTCGTGCCCGATGCTCTTGAACCAGAGCCCCGCATAACCGGCGGTGCCGCCGAAGATGGCAGTCGCAACCGAATACGGCACGCCGACGCCGAGCGCGCGCAGCCGCGCGGGAAAGATCTCTGCCTTCACGACCGAGCACACCGACGAGTAGCCCGACACGATCATCAGCGCGAAGGCGAGCAGAAAGAACGCGGTGGTTTCATTGCGCGTATGCGCGAGCGCCGTCATCAGCGGATAGGTGCCGAACGTGCCGGCAATGCTGAACCACAGCAACAGCGGGCGCCGGCCGATGCGATCGGACAGCGCGCCGAACAGCGGCTGCACGACCATAAAGAGCGCCAGCGTGGACAGCGACACCCACGCGCTTTGTTGCGCGCTCAAGCCGACCGTATTGACCAGATAGTTGTGCATGTAGACCGTGTAGGTGAAAAACGCGAGCGTGCCGCCGGTCGTGAGGCCGAACACGAGCAGCACGGGCCGCCAGTGCTTGCGCAGCTCTGCGAGATGCAGGCCGCGTTTGGCCTTTTCGGACAGCGCACGAAAGTCGGGCGTTTCGTCGATATTGCGGCGTACCCACCACGCGACGAGCGCAAGTGCCGCGCCGGTCAGGAACGGCACGCGCCAACCCCATGCGACGAGCTGCGCATGCGAGAAGATGAGGCCTTGCAGCACGACCTGCACCATCGTCGCGAGCAACTGGCCGAGGATCAGCGTCACGTAGTGGAAGCTGCTGTAGAAGCCGCGGTGGCCAGGCTTTGCGATTTCGCTCAGATACACCGAACTCGCGCCGTATTCGCCGCCGAGCGAGAAGCCTTGCACGAGGCGCGCAAGCAGCAGCACGACGGGCGCGGCAAAGCCGATCTGCGGATACGTGGGGCACAGGCCGATTGCCAGCGACCCCGCGCACATCAATGCAACCGATAGCGTGAGTCCCGCGCGGCGCCCGTGGCGATCCGCGTAGAGGCCAATCATCCAGCTGCCGACCGGGCGTAACAGGAAACCGAGCGCGAAAATCGCGGCCGCGCTCAACAACTGGATCGTGCGGTTCTCGCGCGGGAAGAACGATGCGGCAAAGTAAATCGAAAAGGTCGTGTAGACGTGAAAGTCGTACCACTCGATCAGATTGCCGATCGAGCCGCCGACGATCGACTTGACCGCCGTGCGCCGGCGCGCGGCGCGATCCTCGGCGCTGTCGAGGTTGCCGGCGGCCGCGGCCGTCGCGGTAGTCGTTGCGGTAGCGGAGGGATCGTGCATGTGTCGTCTCCTTTTATTGGATGTGTCTCTATGCGTCATGCCGTGCTGGTTTGGCTCGCTTCGCGTCGCTTCATGTAGCGACCTCATGTAGCGACCTCATGCAGCGA
This sequence comes from Paraburkholderia edwinii, assembly GCF_019428685.1. NCBI lineage: Bacteria > Pseudomonadati > Pseudomonadota > Betaproteobacteria > Burkholderiales > Burkholderiaceae > Paraburkholderia > Paraburkholderia edwinii. The sequence goes on along the minus strand of NZ_CP080095.1, from coordinate 4,344,049 downwards.
CGTCATGTAGCGACTTCATGCAGCGACTTCACGCCGCGCCCGAACGCAGGATGCGCGCCGGAAATGCGACGAGCAGCACGGCCGCGCCGCACGCGATCACCGCTCCGAGTACAACGAGCCCGATACCGAAGCCTTCCGAGCCCTTGCTCATCCAGCCGAGTGCCGCGGTGCTCAGCGCGCCGCCGAGCGAACCGATCACGTTGACGAGCGCGATGCCGGCCGCGGCGGTTTCGCGTGGAAGATAAGTGGGCGGAATCGACCAGAACACCGCAAGGCACGAGTAGTGCCCCGCCGATGCGATCGCGAGCAGCACAAGTGCGATCACCGTATCGCTGCGGAAATGCGGCAGCAGCGCAAGCGCGCCTGCTGCCGCGAATAGCGCGAGGGCCGCATGCCAGCGGCGCTCGAGCGTACGGTCCGAATGGCGACCGACAGCCAGCATCACGATGATCCCGACGAGCGCCGGAATCGCGGCGAGCACGCCGACGTTCGCGACCTGCGCAATGCCCGAGTTGCGGATCACGACCGGCGCCCAGAAGGCGAGCGTATTGCCGAGCGAAAAGCTGCACGCAAACGTGAAGCCCGCGCAGAACACGCGCGGGTCGCCGAGAATGGCGCGCAACGCGCTGTGTGCGATGCGGCGCGGCTTCTGCTTCCGCGCATCGTCGGCCTTCAGTTGCGCGAGCACGAAGGCCTGTTCGCTCGCATCGAGCCATGCGGCCTGCTGCGGCCGGTCGCTGAGCGCGAAATAGGCGATCACGCCGAACAGCACCGACGGCAGCCCTTCGAGCATAAAGAGCCATTGCCAGCCGCGCAGGCCGAAGCCGCCGCCGAACGCGTGCATGATCCAGCCCGACAGCGGCGTGCCGACGATTGCCGCGATCGGAATGCTCAGATAGAAAATCGACGTCATGCGCGCACGGCGCCGCGCGGGAAACCAGTAGCTCAGGTACAGAAAGATGCCCGGCGTAAAGCCCGCCTCGGCGACGCCGATCAGAAAGCGCACGATGTAGAACTGCATCGGCGTGCGCACGAACATCGTCATCGTCGAGAGCACGCCCCACGCGACCATGATGCGCAGAAACGTCTTGCGGACGCCGATGCGATCGAGCATCAGATTGCTTGGGATTTCGAACAGAACATAGCCGACGAAAAGCAGACCGGCGCCGAGCCCATAGGCGGCATCGCTAAAGCCGAGATCCGTTTTGAACTGTAGCTGCGCGATGCCGATATTGATGCGGTCGAGATAGTTCAGGATGTAGCAGAACACGAGCAGCGGCAGAATCCGCCACGCGATCTTGCGATAGATCGCGCGCTCGCGCTGTGCGTCGGCGGGCGCGACGGCAGCGTCCGACGAAGAGGGCCGGGAGGCTTCAATGCTGATGCTCATGTTGCGTGGTCTCCGTTATAGGCGCCTCATGCGATTGCGCTTCGTTGACTAGCGGTTCGCCGCGGATAAAGCGCGCGAGGTTATCGAGCCAGATGCGCCCGACCGCCGCGTAATGGCTGTCCGCGTGTCCCGCCGTATGAGGTGTGACGAGCACGTTCGGCAGATCCCACAGCGGCGACGACGTATCGAGTGGTTCGTGTTCGAACACGTCGAGATACGCGCCTGCAAGCACGCCTTCGCGCAGCGCGGCGATCAGATGCGTTTCGACGACCACTTCGCCGCGGGCGACATTGATCAGATGCGCGCCCGGCCGCAGCAGCCGCAGGCGACCTGCATCGATGAGCCGTGCGGTCAAAGGCGACAGCGGGCAGGCAAGGATCAGCCAGTCGGTATGGGGAAGTGCGGTGTCGATTTCTGAAAGTGCGATGGCGCGCGCGATGCTGCGGGTTTCGCTCAAGCAGCCACTCCTGTACCCACTGGTTTCGCGACGTACCACGGTCACGTTCATTTCGAGTGCGTCAAGCAGCTTCGCGAGCCGCTGTCCGATCGCGCCGTAGCCGACGATCAGCGCATTCTGGCCCGCGAGATCGCGCGGCGTGGCGTCGTCGAGTAGCGGCTTCCAGGCGTGCTCGCGTTGCGCGGCCCGCAGTTGCGGTAGACGCCGCGCGAGCGACAGCAGGCCGGCAAGCGCCGAGTGTGCGACCGGGCGCGCGTTTGCGCCAGCAGACGTGGTGATTCTGACGCCGCGTCGCAGCAATGCGGGAAAGATGGGCCGGTCGATACCCGCCGAGTGTGTGTATCCAGCGCAGATGCCTGGAGGCGAGTAACGCGTCGTAGAAGTGCTGCGTTTCTGCGGTTATCACAGCCTTTGTCGAGCGGCCTGTCACATCGCGGCTGATCAGTGCGGCGATCGGCGCAACCGGGCGGATCTGCGCGGCTGACGCAACATCGAGCGCGGCGCCTGCGCGCACAGCACCGGCGTCCAAAACGTCGTCGGGCGTGACGATCCGGTGCGGCACCGCGCGCAGCGTCTGTGCAATGGCGTCGCTGAAATGCGCGGCGGCCTGGCGTGAAAGCAGGATGTCCAAGGGGCGCTTTGTCTCCGTATTGTTCGAATGGGTTCGACCGCTGCCTCGGTCGTTATTGTTCTCACGCTCGGCGCGTGCGGCTATCTCGTTCGGGAAAAGCGCAAGCGCGATGTCTTTATTCTGGCCGCCTCCAGCGCACGTGTTGATCCTTTTGGTGAACGCACCGTTTCCATCTGGATAACGCTCGCCGTGCTGCGCCGCCGTACCATGGCGTCATGCGCCGTCGCCGGGGAGACACGGTTCTGGAACGGCGCCGCCCCCACAACGAACACGATCGCCATGACGAAACCTTGCCTCGGTCCCTTACCGACGCCTGCCGCTCCCCCGATTCCGATGCCGCCGCATGCCTGCGATTGCCACGCACACGTATTCGGCCCTTACGCACGCTTTCCGCTTGCCGATGAGCGCAGCTACACGCCACCGGAAAACCCCGCGGACCGCTTTATCGCGCATCTCGATCGCCTCGGCTTCGAACGCGGCGTGCTCGTGACGGCCAGCGTCTACGGGATGGAGAACACGTCGCTCGTCGATGCGTTGCAGCGTTATCCGTCGCGTTTGCGCGGCGTCGCGGTGCTCGGCGCGGATACGCCGGAAGCCGAACTCGACCGCCTGTCTGCGCATGGCGTGCGCGCCGCGCGCTTCAATCTGTTTCGCCGCGACGGGCAGGCGGTCTATCGCAATGGCGCGGGGCTCGACGCATTGCGCGCGCTGGCGCCGAAGCTCGCCGCGCGCGGCTGGCATGCGCAGATCTGGGTTCACGCGCCCGATCTGCCTGAACTCGAGCCGCTGCTGCGCGCGCTGTCGATCGGTCTCGTGATCGACCATATGGGCCGCATGAGCATCGCGAACGGCACCGCCGACGTGGGTTTTCAGCGTCTGATCGCGATGCTCGCGGACGGCGTCGCGTGGACGAAGATTTCGGGCGCCGATCGCGTCAGCGCGCAAGGCGCGCCCTATGACGACGTCGCGCCGTTCTTCGATGCGATTCTCGCGGCGAACCCGCAGCAGGTCGTATGGGGCAGCGACTGGCCGCACGTCAACTACTTCGACGCGGCGCAGATGCCCGACGATGGAGTGCTGCTCGAGCGTTTCGCGCGCGCGGTGCCCGACCATGCATTGCGGCGCGCGATTCTTGTCGATAACCCGGCGCGCTTGTACGGCTTTGCCGGTTGAAAACGCGATGGCCGCGGTGATCACCGCGTGGGTCACTGAAGGGCTGACCGAGGTGCGGCGCGTATCATCGCGAAAGCGGCGGCGCCTGCGGAGCGCTGCCGCCTGTCCTCACGACCGGTAGCGCGTCACATGAAAATGGATTTGTTGGGCTTGCAGATGCTGGTCTCGGCGATCGAGTCGAAGAGCCTGTCGAAAGCGGCCGAGCGCGAGAATCTGGCGACCTCGGCAGCGAGCAAACGCATCGCGGAACTCGAGCGGCGTTTGGGCGCCGTGCTGCTCGTGCGTCATGCGCGCGGTGTCGAGCCGACACCCGCGGGCGCCGCGCTTTATCACCGCGCGAAGGCGATTCTGCGCAGCGTCGAGCTCGCGCAGAACAGCGTCGCGGAGTTCGGTGCGGGCGGCATGCCGAAGATTCGTCTGGCCGCGAACCGCTCGTCGATCATTCAATACCTGCCGCAGGTGCTGAGCCGCTATTTCGCGAGCGAACCGGGCGCGCAGATCGATTTGCAGGAGCGGTACAGCTACGACATTCCGCGGCTCGTGACCGACGCCGAAGCGGACCTCGGCATCTATCACGCACTGACACCGGCGCCCGGCGTTCACTCGCTGCCGTACCGGCAGGATCATGTCGTGCTCGTCGTGCCGCTCGATCATCCGCTTGCGAGTCTCGATGAGACGATGCTCGAGGCGGCGAAAGACTATCCGTTCGTCGGCTACTTTCCGCGCCACTCGTACGAGGCGTTTCTGTCGCTTGCCGAAGCGAGCCTGTCACGGCCGCTCAACGTGCGCATCGAAGTGTCGAACTATGAAGCGCGTTGCCGGCTGATTCGCGAGCAGATCGGCATCGGCATCATGCCGGAGCTGATTGCCGCCACGTACCTGTCGCGCTATGGCTTAAAGGCGATTCGCCTGCTCGATGACTGGGCGCGCCGGCAGTTTTATATCTGCATGTCGGCGACCGAGCGCAGCGCACTGCGGCCCGCGCTCGCGGCGTTTGTCGATCAGTTGCTGGCCGCTTGAACGCGTGAGCGCGCTTTAACCCGTAGGCCGTCGTAGTAGCCAAAAGCTAGCTATGGCTATCGACCCACGCCTCGGCCCATTCGAGGCCGACCGTCTCCGCTTCCTCTTCGGTGTTGACGTTCGCAAGGATCCCGGACGCTTCGACGACTTTCGTTCCGGACGTGATCGTGCCGCTTGCCGCATAGCCTTCCTGCTGGCGGATCGAGTGACCCCAGATCGAATAGCCCTTGTAGTACCGCGCTTGCATTAGCGGGTGACCTGCGCTGTCGCGCCATCGGTTCCGACGCGCAACACGTTGCCTTCCGGCGTGACGATGCGCGGGATATCTTCGAAGTGCGAGATGTCGTGCTTCGGCGGCGGGACTTCGTTGTGTTTGAGGCGGCTCGCATCGATGGCCGGTGCGGTGGCGTGATGAGCGCTTTCGTTAGCGGCCTGGTTTGGAGCCTGGCTTGCAGCTTGATGCGAGCCTTGCGGCATAGCCTGCTGAAGACTCTGCTGAGCGGTTTGATGTTGATGCGGCGTCGGCGCATTGCGATGCGCGAGCACCTTTCGATGATGCGGCGGCGTGGCGGTCTTGCCGATCAGATGCGCGCCTTGTTTGGCCTCCGGCGAACGGCTCAACGGTTGACGTGCCTCGGGCGGATTCCAGATTTCGATGATGCGCTCACCGGCAAAAGCAGCGGGCGCTGCGGCGAACAGCGACGTGGCAAGCAAAGCCGAAGCGAGAGGGGCTGGCGCGGACGCCACCCGTCGAAGCGGAGCCCAAAGCACTCGACGCGTTCGAAGCACAGGGCTCATTGAAAGTCGCAGCATTTCATTCTCCATTCCGCTTACTCCTTTCCGCTCATCCCATCCCGCCATCCGGCTTACCGGCCGTTGACGCGGCAACTGACGCTTTGGCCGACGCACGAACCGTCGCACCCTGCGCAGAAATACCGGTCGCGCAATGTATTGCCAGCGACGTGCCATGCATTGTACGCGGCGTGCCCAGCGGTTCCGATCGACCGGCCATTTTCGCGTGCATGTAGCGGCTACTGTCGCGCCAGGAATCGGCCGGAAACCGGGTGTTCAGGCTGCGCATAGAATACTGTATAAACATACAGGTGTCACGCGCTGTCGCGAGTACGCGACGCAAAGGCGGCGACTGCAGCGAAACGGCAGTGGTGAGACTGCGGCGCTTGCCGTGGGAGGGGAATAACAGAAAGTGCAGAAGGGTTTGAAGCCCGCGAACAGCGGATCAGGATTCGTACTCTGAAACCCGATCCGCCGTTACGCGCATTACCGCATCACGCCGTCTTTTCGCGAGCAAACGGGAGCGAATACGACCGCTTACCCGTCGCCGCAAAAATCGCATTGGCGACTGCCGGCCCGACCGGCGCGACACCCGGTTCGCCGATGCCGGTGGGCGCCTCGCCTGACTGCACGATGTGCACTTCGACCTTCGGCATCTCGTTCATGCGCAGCACCTGGTAGCCGTCGAAGTTGTTCTGTTCGACCCGCCCGTCCTTCAGCGTAATCGCGCCGTACAGCGCGGCGCCGAGTCCGTAGCCGATGCCGCCTTCGATCTGCGCGGCAATCACGTCCGGGTTGATCGGCGTGCCGCAGTCCACCGCGCACACCACACGGTCGACCTTGACCTTGCCGTCCTTGTCCACTGTCACTTCAGCGACTTGCGCGACGAGCGTGTGGAATGCCTCGGCGACCGCGATGCCGCGGCCCTTGCCGGGCGGCAGCGGCGTGCTGCTCCAGCCGGCTTTGGTCGCTGCCAGATCCAGCACGGCGCGCATGCGCGGCTGGTTGGCGAGCAGATTGCGCCGGAACGTGTACGGGTCCTGGCCCGCCGCATGGGCCGCTTCGTCGATAAACGCCTCGACGGCATACGCGGTGTGCGAGCTGCCGACCACCCGCCACCACAGCACCGGCACGCCGGTGCGCGTGGTCGCGAGTTCGACCGACAGGTTCGGAATGGCGTAGGCGATGTTCGCCGCGCCTTCCACCGAGGTCGAATCGATACCGTTTTTCGCGAGACCGGAGAACGGCGTGTCCGCCACGATCGACTGGCCGACGATGCGGTGCTGCCAGCCAACCAGTTGGCCGTCGTCGGTTAGCCCGGCTTCGAGTTTATGGAAATAGACCGGCCGGTACAGGCCGCCGTGAATGTCGCATTCGCGCGTCCATTGCAGCTTGAGCGGCGTGCCGTTCGCGCCCAGCGCCTTGGCGATCGATACCGCTTCGACGATATAGTCCGAGCCTGGATTCGCGCGCCGGCCGAAGCTGCCGCCCGCATACAGCGTATGAATCTTCACCTGCTGCGGTTCGAGCCCCGCGGTGCGCGCCGCGTTTGCCTGGTCGACGGTCTGGAACTGGTCGCCGGCCCAGATTTCGCAGCTATCGGCGGTCAGCTTGACGACGGCGTCGAGCGGTTCCATCGGCGCATGCGCGAGATACGGAAATTCATAGCTCGCGGAAATCTTGCGCGGCGCGCCGGCAATCGCCTTCGCCGCGTCGCCTTCGGTACGCGCGGGCTTGCCCGGCTGCTCGGCGAGCTTGCGGTACTCGTCCATGATGGCGGCCGAGCTGCGCTTTTCCGCGTGCGTGTCGTCCCATTCCACTTTCAGCGCGTCGCGGCCCTGCTTGGCAGCCCAGAAGCTCTTCGCCACCACCGCGACGCCGCGCGGTACCTGCACGACTTCGACGACGCCCGGCACCGCCTTCGTCGCGGTCGCATCGAACGATTTGACGGCGCCGCCGAACTGCGGCGGCCGCTGCACCAGCGCGACCAGCATGCCGGGGAACGTCACGTCGATCGTGAACTGCGCGGTGCCGTTGGTTTTCGGCGGCACGTCGACGCGCGGCACGCGGGTGCCGATCAGCCTGAAGTTTTTCGGGTCCTTCAGCGTGACCTTGTCCGGCACCGGCAGCGCGGACGCCTGCGCGACCAGCGAGCCGTAGCTCGCGTGGCGGCCGCTCGCGTCGTGATAGACGACGCCGCGCTCGGTGCGCAGCGACGCAGCCGGCACCTGCCATTGCTGCGCGGCGGCCGACACCAGCATCGCGCGGCCCTTTGCGCCGGCCTCGCGTAACTGCATCCACGAATTGGCCATCGACGAGCTGCCGCCGGTGCCTTGCATCTTGCCGAACGCGAGGTTCGCATAGCGGGTTGCATCGGCAGGCGCGCTTTCGACGCGTACGTTGGACCAGTCGGCATCGAGTTCTTCGGCGACGATCGTCGCAATGCCGGTGTAGGCGCCCTGGCCCATCTCGACGTGCTTCGCGATGACGGTCACGCTGTTATCGGCGCCGATGCGCAGGAACGCATTGGGCGCGAACGTGTTGCTGCCGGCCGGCGCTTCAGCGGCTAGCGCGCCCTTGCCAAGGCCGCCCCATTCGAAGCCGATGGTCAGCGCGAGCGCGGCAGCGCCGCCGACGCCTTTCAGAAAAGTGCGCCGTGCGGGGCGCTGGACATCCACGATATCGGTCGTCATGGTTCACCCCTGCATCGATTCGGCAGCCGTGTGAATCGCGGCGCGAATGCGCGTGTAGGTCGCACAGCGGCAGATGTTGCCGCTCATCGCGGTGTCGATGTCCGCATCGGTGGGCGCGGGGTTTTGCGTGAGCAGCGCGGTGGCCGACATCACCTGGCCCGACTGGCAGTACCCGCACTGCGGCACCTGGTGTTTGACCCATGCGGCCTGGATGGCGTGCGCCTGTTTGCTGTCCAGCCCTTCGATGGTCGTGATGTGGCGACCGGCGACAGCCGACAGCGGCATCATGCACGAGCGGATCGGCTGGCCTTCGAGATGGACGGTACAAGCGCCGCATTGCGCCATGCCGCAGCCGAACTTCGTGCCGTGCAGGCCGGCGACTTCACGAATCGCCCATAACAGCGGCATGTTGGGATCGGCGTCCAGCGTGGTGGACTTGCCGTTGAGTATCAGGGTGGTCGACATCGACTGCTCCGTGGAGAGGATGATTTTTGGTTGTCCGTTTTGCGCATGCGTGGCACGCGGCGAGGATGCGCAAGACATTGCCGGCGTCTGCGTTGAGGTCCGCTTTGAGGTTCGCGTTGAAGTCCGCGTTGAACCGATAGCGAGGCCGGACGCGGTGGCGGCAACGTGCCAGAGTGTCGCCGAAAAAGCGCGCGCAGGTTTGTTCGAAACTCTGGAAGATTTGCCTAATCCTGTTTGACCATCCGGTCCGTAGGGTGAATATCGCCCGAGGCGCGGCCACGCAATGCGCAGTGCATTCGGCGGCAGCGACGCGCGCCATCGCATCGGGCACGGCGATCATGGCTGGGCACCGCACAGAACCGCACCGCACCGCAGCCGCGTATCGACCAACTTCGATCTCCGCAGTCCCGGCGTCCCGCGCAAAACATCTGGAGGCCCGGTCATATCTCAAAACGACCGGCTTGCCGATACTTCCACTCACGCGAATCCGAGAATCAGCCAGCCCCGAAGAGCTCTCGCGTTTTCCGGGTTTGGTTGTGCGCTTTGCCCGATCGCCGCGCGGGCGCGCTAGCACCATCAATTTGCGGCGCAATCCGGTGTAGTGCATCCACGCATCTGTGCATTGCTGCACCGCCACCGTCATTCAGGAGCGTTTCATGTCCGCTGTTGATTCCGCTGTCGCATCCGTCGCTGACCTGGCCGCCGTCAAGGCTCGCCAACAGGTGGCCTGGTCGACAGGCGACTACGCTGTCGTTGGCACCACGCTGCAGATCGTCGGAGAAAACCTCTGCGAAGCGCTCGACGTGCGCGCCGGCAGCCGCGTGCTCGACGTCGCCGCCGGTAACGGCAATGCGACGCTAGCCGCGGCGCGGCGCGGGTGCGAGGTCACGTCGACCGACTACGTGCCCTCGCTGCTCGATGCGGGCCGTGCGCGTGCACAGGCAGAAGGACTCGCCGTGCAGTTCGAAGAAGCAGACGCCGAAGCGCTGCCCTATGCGGACGCTTCATTCGACACCGTGATGTCGACCTTCGGCGTGATGTTCACGCCCAACCAGGAAAAAGCGGCGGCCGAACTCGCGCGCGTTTGCAAGCCGGGCGGACGGATCGGCCTTGCCAACTGGACCCCGGAGAGTTTCATCGGGCAGGTGTTCCGGACCATCGGCAAATACATTCCACCACCGGCAGGCGTGAAGTCGCCGGCGCTCTGGGGCACGAAAGCGCGCCTCGAAGAACTGTTTGAAGGCCGTGCGCGGACCATCGCTACGATCAACCGCTATTTCGTGTTCCGCTATCGATCGCCGGCCCATTTCATCGAGGTCTTCCGCACGTTCTATGGGCCGATGAACAAGGCCTTCGCCGCACTCGAAGGCGAACGGCAGGGGGCATTCGTCGCCGATCTGATGACACTGATCGAGAGCCGGAACCGCTCGAACGACGCGACGCTGGTTTTGCCGAGCGAGTATCTCGAAGTCGTGGTGGAACGACGGTAAATGTAACGGGAGGGCACGTTGCCCCGCCGCCAGGCTTCGGCCGGCACCGGCAGTCGTCGACGTACATGAATGACGCTGCGCATGTGTTTGCCGAAGCCCAACTTCAAACCTGTGATCTGTTGGAGGCGCGACGACGTTTCACCCGGCCGGCATCGTTATGGATGGCTAACGAGCCCGCCCGACATGGCTTGACGCAAGATGGCATGGACTCTGCGAGTAACGGCGTTCACGCCGATACTCGATTGACCGGAGGACATCATGCTTATCTTCCTGTTTTTTGTGTTTAGAAAGGCTTTATTGCACGCCGAACACAATCGCCGCGACGCGTACCTCGCATCCGCGGTCGACATGGGCGACCTCGAACGCCGTATGCGTTCGGCTCAATTCGACGGATGAGGTAACAACGCAGCGTGTCCGCTATCGACCGGTCCAAGCGTCGACGCGCGTGCATGACGTCGCTGCCTTCGCAGCACAACCCGCCACTGTCCAGCAGCGCCGCGCCCAAATGATGAAGTCCATGAACGACATGAATAGCACTGCCGCATCGAACGCCTTCTCATCTGCAACGCCAGTGATCGCGCTGCATTGTTCCGGTTCGGGAGCCACTCAATGGCGAAAGCTCGGCGAGGCGCTTGGTTCGCGCCATGCGCTCGTCGCGCCCGAGCATTACGGCTGCGAAAGCACGGGACCATGGAGCGGCGAGCGCGCATTCACGCTCGCCGACGAAGCTGCGAGGACGGTCAGCATCATCGACGCTTCCTGCTCGAAGGTCCATCTCGTCGGTCACTCGTATGGTGGGGGCGTAGCGTTGCGTGCCGCGCTCGAGCGGCCGCAGCGGATCGCGAGTCTGACGCTGTACGAGCCGTCGGCGTTTCATTTGCTCAAGACGATGGGCTCGTACGGAGCCCATGGGCTCGCGGAAATCTTTGCGATCTCGAAGCGCACCGCCGATGGCGTGAGTTGCGGCGACTATCGCGGCGCGGCGGCTTCGTTCGTCGATTACTGGGGCGGTCCGGGCGCATGGCAAGCGCTGCGGCCCCATGTGCAAGCGGCGCTGACGCGCTGGGCTCCGAAAGCGCCGCTCGATTTTCGTGCCTTGCTCGACGAGCGGACACCCGCCAATGCGTATGCCGCTTTGCGTGTGCCGGCACTGATCCTGCGCGGACAGCACGCACCGGCTCCAACGCGGGCGATCGCCGAGCGCTTGCCGATGCTGCTGCCGGCGGCGCGTCTTGCGGTGGTTGAGGGCGCAGGGCACATGGGGCCCGTCACGCATGCCGACGAAGTCAACGCGGCCATCGTGCGGCATATCGCCGAGACCGATCGCGGCTTGTTTCGCGCACAAAAAGAAAGCGTGGAAGATGCGGTCGGGTCGCTTTCGCGGATCTAGGGACCTAGAAACCGCCGGTCACCATTAAATGGCGCGTATGCAGATAAGTCATCAGCGCCCACCGGCAAACCGCCAGCGCCACGACACACGCAACGAGCGCCAGCACCGTCCTCGCGAAGCCGGACGGCGCGGGAGCCGGGCCGAAGTCGTTCGCGTGACGCGGACCGGACAGAAAGCAGAGGATCGGCAGCACGATCACGCCGAACGGCGGAATCGACAGCACCTTGACGGACCAGGCGGGAAAGCTCAGATCTCTTAGGCGCCGCGACGACGCGCTATAGAACAGCGCCGCGAACGCCGCGCTGAGCAGCGATACGACCAGATTCAAATCGGCGAGACCGATGCGGCCCGGGGCGGCGAACTCGAGGCAGGCAAGCGCGGTAAGCAGCGACCATACGATCACGCCAAGCGACATCACGAGCAGGTAACTGCCCGCACCCAGACGGCGATTCGCGACGACCGCGTCGGCCTGGAACCTGCACGCTGCGAGAATCTTCGACATCACCGTTGCCCCTTGCTGGTTTGGGTGAACGCTTCACGTTGGTAAAGATGGATGTCGAGGTTAACGGCAGCTGCCGCGGAAAGTTTAGGGATGCGGAGCGCATCGTGGTGTCGATGCGCTCCATCTGTCGAATGAAGCGAAGCCGCGCCGCTTCAGCTCGTCGTCTCGAGATGGACCATCCGGCGCTCGATTTCGGCGAGGTCTTTGGCCATCGCGACGTATTCCTCGCGGCGATCCTTGTCGGCCTGTTCGATCCACTCGGTCAGTTTGGTCAGAAGGTAGGCAACCATCGCAGTCTCCAGTGTGTTTTGAGTCGGTGATCGAAATCGTACGGCGCGACAATGAGCACAAAGTTAGGGCGCGGATACGCGCACAGGCGCGGACGTGGGCCGCGTCGTGAGCTTGCGCCGTCCGGCGAACACATCGAAAAGCAGCGCTCCCGCGACGATCAGGGTGCCCGCCAGCGTGACCGGTTGCCAGTCATAAGCCGGTGACAGCATCGACAGCATGAACGACAGTACCGGCTGTAGCGCCATGCAGATCATCAGCGTCAACCCGTCGGTCTTTCGCACCGCGAACTGCAGCAGCAACAGAGGCAGCATCACGCCGATCGCGGCGACCGCGACGATTGTCAGCGCGTCCGCCGGGGCGGGAAGCGCGAGACCAGCCACGCTACCCGCGCTGCCCGCGGTGCCAGCGCTAACAATGCCGCCTTCGAACCACACCCACGCTAACGCCACCGCAATCGTCAGATAGAACCGGTGCGCGAGGATCGATGACGGCCGCCAGCCGTTGTCGGCGAGCCGGCGAAACGAGCCGATGATCAGCGTCGACGCGGCGCCCGCGATGGCGGCCGCGATCAACGCGAATATGGTGTTCCACGATGCCGCCGCCGCACGTTCCAGTTCAACCGGCACAAGCAGCGCGCATCCGCCGACGATGCCCGCGCAGACGACCAGCTTTACCGCACCCGGCCGGCCCCCGGATCGTGGTTCGGCTGTTGCCCGTACCTCGGATGCCTGGCCGCTCGTCGCCCGCGCGCGTCTTTGCCATGCCGCTGCCACAACGGCAACCAGCACCGCAACGCCAATCTCAATCGCACCGACCGCGGCCGGCGACAGATGCTTCAACGCGAAGAAGAAGCAGATAAATGCCACCGCAGTCCACACGTTGACCGACACGATTGCCGCGCGCGAGCCGGCCGGCAGCCGGCCGCGCGCGACCACGAGGAACACGCCCGCGACGACGCAAAAACTGATCAGCAGAAATTGCGCGGGCGCGATCGCGGCGAGGAAGGTGCCGTACATGACCTTGCCGGTCGATTGCAGCAACACGGCAAGGAACGACAGCGCATGGGCGGAGCTCATGGCGCACTATCCGATTCGGTTGCGAATGCAACTTTCGGCTGCGGCGGCATTTGCGGCTGCATTGGGGTCGGGTTTTCGAGCCATTCAGCGGCCGTTTCGGGCGTGGCTTCCAGCACAGGTTCAGGCACGATCGCATACAGCGCATGAGCGGCTTCCCACGCGCGAAACTGTGCGATGTCCATGCGGATCTGCATCGGATCGTCGTGGATCAGATAGACCACGCCGCCGCAAAACAGCGAATCGGAACTGCGCCAGACGCGCGCACCCGATTCAAGCGGCCGGTAGTGCGCATGAAACGACGGCAGTTTCGCGAGCCTGTGCAGCCCATCCGTCGATGCAACGCGGCCGCCTTCGCCGAACACAAAGAACACTTTCGCGAAGTGGCGCCGGCGCTCGTATATCTCGCGCACCGTGGGCTCGTCGCCAGGCCGTGCGACCAGCTGGTCCGCGAAACAGCTCGCCTGGGTCGGCAGTCCCGCTACCGCATACGATGGCGCATCCATCATGCCGCCCATCAGCCGCGCGCCCGATTCGATCAGTGCCGGTCCTACTTCGGTGAGCCGCAGTTCGCTGTGCGCCGGGCCGTTTTCGATGCCGAGCGCCGTGATCGCGCGCTTCGTATAGTCGAACAACGCCTCGATTTTCGGTGCGCTGGGGTCGAGCAGCGTCATCGAGCACATTGCGTTCGATGCGCCGCGCACGTTGCGATAGTCGACATGCCACGCGTCGGTCACGCGATGCGCGCCATTTTCGCTCACCGTGTTCACGATGTACTGCGGCCCTTCGAGATACGACTGGATCACGAGGCTATCGTTGAAGCCGCCGAGCAGATTGTCGCGATACAGCGCCGCATGCACCGCGCGGTTGATGTCGGTATGGTCATAGCAGATCACGACACCATCGGAACCCGCGCTCAGCAACGGCTTCACGACCACGGGCCACTTCCCATGATTGCGCGCCCACGCATGCGCTTCATCCGCTGACGTGATGCGTGTCTGCTGCGCGGCGCGCAATCGATGCGCATGCAACTGGTTGATCATGTCGAACTTGTTGCGCCGCGCACTGAGCATTTCGATGCGGTTGGTCGGCAGGCCGAGCGCATGCGCGAGTGTTTCTGCGTACATCACACCCCACTCGGAGCCCGCGACGACCGCGTCGAAACGCACGGACGGCAGCCGCACGAGCGCTTCCCTTACCGTGCCGAGATAGCCGAGATTGGCCGCGTACGGTGTCGCGTCGAAGCATGGAGCCGCGAGCTTCGGAACCTGCTGCGTCGAGCGCAGATGCACGCAGATTGCGCCGCGCTGGTTCAGTTCGCGCACGAGTTCACGCCCGGTCGAGTAGCCGTCGACGATCAGGATCAGTTTGCCCTTTACGCTTGCCATGATGAAGTCTCCTTGACATTTCCTGCATGAGAACCGCGATAGGCGCGGCTCAAGAGATAAGGTCGCTTCCGTTCACATGGCATTGAAGCCTTTGCCTCACTTCGCGGTGTTCGATGCGAAGAACGAAAGCCCGTGTCAGCAATGTAGAGGGCAAGGCACAGGTTCGAATATTCGAAAAAACAGTGCGAAGCGAAGAAAAAACAGGACGACGCGGCGGCTGCAATCCACGCGGAAACGAGGCAGCACGCGGCTTTGACGGCCAGCAAGCGGTGCTAATTCGCGACTCATTCTTCGCCGATACGATCCGCAGCATCGACACATCGACGAAGCTCGGGTGGATCGTATGAACTACAAGCACCTCTATTACCTGTGGATGGCCGCGAAGCACGGCGGCATTGCGGGCGCATCCGAGCGGCTGCATCTGACACCGCAGACGGTGAGCAGCCAGATCAAGCTGCTTGAAGACCGCGTCGGTTGCGCGTTGCTGCGGCGGCGCGGGCGGCTCGTCGAGCTGACCGATGCCGGGCGCGTGGCCGCCGACTATGCGGCGAAGATCTTCGCGCTCGGCGCGGAACTCGAACGCGAGTTGCGCGCGCCGCGCCGCGGCGACGACGTGCTGCGCGTCGGCGTTGCCGATTCGATTCACAAGACGATTGCGTGCCGGCTGATCGAGCCGGCGGTGTCGTCGCATGCGGGCTTGCGTGTCGTGTGTCGCGAGGGTAATCAGGCGTCGCTCGTCGGCGCGCTTGCCGAGCATCGGCTCGATGTCGTGCTCTGCGATGCGCCATTGCACGATGAAGGCCCGCCGCGTGCGCGCAGCGACAAGCTCGGTTCGACCGGCATGTCGGTCTTCGCAACGCCCGCATTGGCCGAACCGTTCCGCGATGCCGCGTTTCCCGCATGCCTCGCGCATATGCCGATGTTGCTGCCCGGCGCGGACAGCGTGCTGAAAGCACGCTTCGATGCATGGCTCGATTCGAATGGGCTCGCGCCGCCGATCGTCGGCGAATTCGACGATGGCGCATTGATGGTCGCGTTCGCGGGAGAGGGCAAGGGCGCGATTGTTGCGCCGTCGGTGCTTGAAGCGTCGTTGCGCACGCAATATGCGCTGCTGCCGGTTGGGCGAATCGACGAAGTGCGCCACGATTTCTACGCCATTTCGCTTGACGGACGTGGCAAACATCCGGCTGTCGGCGAGATTACACGCGCGGGAAGGCAACTCGAGTTTTGAAACTGCGCGCGTCTGCGTGGATAATCGCAGGCTCCAACGACGACGGAGCCTTAACGATGCAGCTTTACGGAAGACGCAGCTCGATCAACGTGCAGAAAGTGGTCTGGTGTCTCGCGGAACTAGGTCTTGCCGAAGGGCGCGACTATCAGCGCATCGATGCGGGGCTCGAGTTCGGCGTCAACAACACGCCCGACTATCTCGCGATGAACCCGAACGGCCTGGTACCCACGCTCGTCGATGGCGAACGCGTGGTGTGGGAGTCGAATACGATCTTGCGCTACGTCGCCGCGACGCGTGCGGGTGGCCATGCACTGTATCCGGCCGATGCGGGCGAGCGCTCCGAAGTGGAGCGCTGGATGGACTGGCAGCTCGGCACCTTGTGGGCGACGTTACGTGTCACGTTCCTCGGGTTGACGCGCACGCCGGAGCCGCAGCGCGACTACGACGCGATTCGCGGTGCGTTCAGGGATACGGCGCGATTGCTGCGCGTGCTTGATGGCCACCTTGAGCAACGTGCGTTTATCGTGCTCGATCGCTTCACGATCGCGGATATCGTCGTCGCACTGGCGGCGCACCGCTTCACCATGCTTGCTGAGCGCTTTGCCGAAGTGCTCGGTGCGGAGCCCGAGATGCCTTCCGTCATGCGTTGGCTTGCGCAAGCGAGAAGCCGTGAGGGCTTTTCGCTCGCGGTCGCGGCATAGCGACGAAACGGCGAACGCTTCGCCATTCAATATCTAAGCGCAAGGTCGAAGCACCGAGGTCTTGCAAACCGCGCGCGGCGGTCAGTCGAGGAGATAGAACAACCCGCCCGCGAGCACGATCGTGACGGGCAGCGTGACGAGCCAGGTCATGCAGATCCGCACCAGCATGCCCGTCTGAACGCCTTGCCCGCTTGCCGCCATCGTGCCCGCGATGCCCGACGTGAAGATGTGCGTCGTGCTGACGGGCAAGCCGGTGAAGCCCGCGGTGCCGATCAGCACGGACCCGATAAGCTCGGCGCTCGCGCCTTGCCCAGGCGTCATGGATTGACGCCCGAGCCGCTCGCCGAGCGTGCGGACCACGCGCCGGTACCCGACCATGGTGCCGGCGCCGAGGCAGATCGCGCTCAGGATGCGGACCCACCACGGCGCGTATTCGACGGGCGCGCTCATCGACTTGAGCAGGTCCGCGGCCTGTTTGCGTTGCGCCGCAGGCACGCTTTTCTGCTGGCTCACGTATTTCATCTCCGAGACGATGTCGTACACATAGCCGCGCAATTGCGACCTCGCGGCGCGTTCGCCGTCCCGCGCGGGACGCATCGGGCGGCGTCAGTACATCGGGCGGAAGAATTTCGACGAGCGCATACGCGACCGAAATGCCGCCGACCAGCACGCCGATCAGGTTCATTACGCCGGACCACACCACGGCGGGCACGGGCTCAAGCGAATGGGTATAAATCACCGTCGCGACCGCATTCGACGAATCGTGAAAGCCGTTACTCGCCTCGAAGGCGAGCACCATGATCAGGCAAACCACCAGCATCACGATAACGACCGGCGACGACGGAGCAAGATGAGCAAGCATCGGGACTTTCCGAAAAAAGGACGGTGAGGGGCATCGTCCGCAGTGCCAACCGCGTGCCCGAGTGCATGAATTTTTTGTGAATGAAGCTGCCGTTACTGGCCGCACGGGGCCTTTGGGCCTGGCGGAGTACGCAACGCATGTCTAAAGGGACGACGCGCACCGCGAAGACACGCGGCTTACGATCGACAAAAACTTCACGAAAGCGCGACGAAAAGTCGATGGCGGCGGGGAAGTGAATTTCCTATCCTTGCGATTCAACAATCGAACCATACAGCGGAGACGCGTCGCGTAATCTCAATACCGCGGCGCCACGAGGAGACCACCGTCCATGCGGCAGCTTGCGCACGCGTCCATCGAGACGCGCACCATCGCCCGAATCTCGGGACGCATCGTCCCGTTTCTTGTCCTTGCGTTCTTTGTGTCGTTTATCGACCGTGTCAATGTTGGCTTCGCCGCATTGCAGATGAACCGTCAGCTCGGCTTTTCCGCGACCGTATTCGGCTGGGGCGTCGGCGCGTTTTTCGTTTCGCTGTGCCTGTGCGAGGTGCCGGCGAACATGCTGATGGCGAAGGTCGGTGCGCGCCGCTGGATCTGCCGGATCATGATCAGCTGGGGGCTCGTGTCGGGCGCGACCGCGTTCGTGACCGGCGTGAAGTCGTTCCTGCTGCTGCGCTTTCTGCTCGGCGTGGCCGAAGCCGGGTTCTTTCCGGGCGTTATCCTTTATCTCGGTACCTGGTTTCCGCGCGGCAACCGTGCGCATGTGCTGAGCCTGTTTCTGATGGCGATGCCGCTCGCGAACTTTATCGGCTCGCCGATCTCGGGCGCGCTGCTCGGCCTCGATGGCTTGCTCGGCCTGCACGGCTGGCAGTGGCTTTTTATCATCGAAGCGGTACCTGCCGTGTTGATGGGCGTGCTGTGTCTGTTCGTGCTGCCCGACAACCCCGCGAAAGCGCGCTGGCTCGCAGAGGACGAACGCCGCTGGCTTAACGAACGTCTTGCCGCCGAACGCAGCAGCGCGCCGGCCACGGTCGAAGCGCATTCGATCTGGCAGGTGCTGCGCAACCCGCGCGTGCTCGGCCTCGCGGTGGTCTATGCGGGCTCGGTCGGCTGCAACTACGCGCTCAGCTATTGGCAGCCGCAGATCATCAAGGCGTTCGGCCTGACCAACTTCCAGACGGGGCTGATCAACGCGATTCCGTTCGGTCTTGCCACAGCAGCAATGATTATCTGGGCGCGCCGCTCGGACCGTAGCCGCGAGCGCTTCTGGCATACGGCGGTGCCGCTCGCGGTGTCGGCGGTGGGCCTGCTTGCTTGCATGTTCCTCACAACGCTCGCGCCGACCGTGATCGCGCTGACCGTCGCGCTCGCGGGCTGCTATGCGGTCAAGGCGCCGATGTTCGCGCTGTGCGCGGAATCGCTGTCCGAGAACGCAGCCGCCGCCGGCATCGGACAGGTCTGCGCGATCGGCAACGTGGCGGGCTTTATCTGCCCGACGCTGATCGGCTGGATTCGCGACCTGACCGGCAGCTTCCGCATGGGCCTGCTGCCGATGGTCGTGCTCGCGCTGCTCGGCATGGTCGTGACGCTTGCGCTCAAGCGCCGCCATCCGCTGCCACCGGGTTCGGCGGGTTCGCCCGACCGCCGCCTGCAAGAGGCGCGCTGACGTTTCAACCGCGTTTCAACCGCATTCGAACCGCGAACCGGCGTTTCAACCGCGTTTCAACCGGGTTTTAACCGATACCGACGATGACCACGATGGACACCATCCAATTCCACGAAGAACCGGCTGAGGCCGCGCACCACATCGCCGTCTGCGGGGCGCACGATCGCGGCCGATCCGGCGAGCTCTTCTGCATCGAGGACGACTACACGGACGGCTGGCGTACGCCCGACACCGTGCTGCTGCTGCACGGCATCGCGGAACGCGCCGAGACGTGGCGCGCGTGGGTGCCGCAGCTGGCGCGCCGCTACCGCGTGCTGCGCCCGGACCTGCGCGGCTTCGGGCGGTCGAGTGCGCTGCCGGCGGGTTTTACGATCGCCGATTGGGCCGACGACATCGTCCAGATGGTCGACACACTGGAACGTCCGCGCGTGCATCTCGTCGCGACCAAGCTCGGCGCGCTGATCGCCTTCGAACTCGCGCAGCGGCAGCCGCAATGGGTCGCATCGATGACGCTGGCGGGCATGCTGCCGTCGCCGAACCAGGCGCTCGGGCCGTGGATCAACGACTGGCTTGCGATGGTCGAGGGCGACAGCAGCGGCGAGGCCAAAGCGAAGGCAAACGGCAAGCTCAAAGGCAACGGCAAAGATACGGGTAGAGACAAGCTCGGCGGCGTCGAGCGCTGGGCGCACGAAACCATGCCGGGCCGCATGGGCAGCGCGCTTTCCCCGGCCGCAATGCAGTGGTGGACGCGCGCGATGGCGACCGCGCCGGCCGCGAGCGTCGCGGCGTGCTTCCGTCTGCTGCCGGGCATCGATGGCCCAAGCTATCCCGAACACGTGCAGTGTCCGACGCTTTTTATCGCGGCAGGCGCGCCCGTTGCTGCGGGTAAGTCGAGCTACGACCAGCGGCCGGCCGCGGCGGATCTGCAGCGGCTGCGCGAGCGCGTAGCGGGATCGTCGTGGGTCGAGGTGCCGGCCGATTCGTACCACATTGCCGCGACGCATCCGGACGACTGCGCGCGCGAAGCGCTTGCGTTTATCGAACGCGTCGATGAAGCGCACGCGGCCGCCGGGGCGCTGGCGGTCGCGACTGAAGTCGCGAGTTAGGCCACGGGCCAGATTGATCACTACGGGGGTGATGCATGAAAGGATGGAGAGCGCGCATCGGGTTCCTGGTGCCACCGGGCAACCCGACGGTCGAGCCCGAAATGTTCGAAATGGCGCCGCGCGGCGTGTCGGTGCATTTCACGCGAATGACCGCGCACGGCGCGGCCGGCACGCACGACGGCCAGGACGAGCGCAACCGGAGCCAGATCGAAAGCGTCGACGCCTGCCTCGAACTGCTTGCGATGGTGTCGCCGAATGTCGTCGTGATGGCGCACACGGCGACGAGCTATACGCTCGGACGCGAAGCCGAAGCGGCGCTGACCGCACGTATCGAACAGCAATTCGGGTTTCGCTTTATCACCGCGTTCGGTTCGGTGATGGCGGCCGTCGCGAAACTCGGCGTCAAACGCATTGCATACGCGACGCCGTATAACGAAGCGACGACGCTGCAAGGCGTCGCGCATCTGCGCGAACACAATATCGATGTGGTCAGCCACGGCCGCCTCGACAACGTGCGCAATATCTACGAAGAGAACGACGAGCGGGCCTATAGCGTTGCGCGGCAGGTCGATCACCAGAACGCGGAAGCGATCTTTCTCAGCGGTGTCGGCATGCCGACGCTCGGCGCGCTCGAATGCCTCGAACGCGATCTCGGCAAGCCGGTTATTTCCGCGGCGTCCGCGATGATGTGGCACGCGTTGCGCGTGAGCGGCATCGGCGAAGCGGTCGACGGCTACGGTCAGTTGCTGCGCGAGCGCTGAGCGCAAAGACAGCCGCCATACGTTAAGCGAGGCGCTTATTCCGACGCGATACCAGAGCAGCGAGACCGAAGCAGCGGCAGGCGGCGGCACAGCCCCGCGCGGGTGCTGCGGTAAAGTAGCGGCGTTCCAGATCGAAAGTGAAAGGAGAGCCGCAGCGATGCATCGCCTGCCCCCGCTCAATGCCTTGCGGGCATTCGAGGCCGTCGCGCGCCAGGGCACGCTCACGCGTGCGGCCGAAGAACTGCATGTCACGCCGACGGCGGTGAGCCGGCATATCCGCAATCTCGAAGAGTCGCTGAACGTGCGGCTGTTCGATCGCGAAGGCGGCCAGTTGCTGCTTACGTCGCACGGCAAGACCTATGCGCGCACGCTGGCGCGCGCGTTCGAAATGATGGGCGAGGCAACCGATCTGTTGTCGCAAGCGTCGGCGCGCACGCAGATCACGCTGCGCGCGTTCACGACGCTGCTCGTGCGCTGGATGATTCCGCGCCTGCCCGATTTTCAGCTTAAGCATCCCGAGGTCGATCTGCGTCTGACCACCGCCTTCGATGCGGTCGACTTCGAGCGCGACAAGGTCGATCTCGGCGTGCGCTACGGACAAGGCCAGTGGCCCGGCCTGCATGCGACGCGGCTCTTTTCCGACGAACTCGTCGCAGTCGGCAACACGGCGATGCGCGATCGCTTCGCGGACCGGCCGCTCGCGGAAGCGCTCGAAGCGTCGACGCTGCTCGTGCATACGCTGCATCTCGACGACTGGCCCGACTGGTTCGAAGCAGCGGGACTGGAGGAGGTCGTCGCGCAGAATCGGCAGCCGTTCGACGACATGTCGCTGATCTATCAAAGCGCACTCGACGGCATCGGCGTCGGCATGATGCAGCGCCGTTATCTGACGCGCGACCTCGCCGAAGGACGATTGCATCTGCTCGCGCCGGCCGTGCTGCGCCGCGAACGCGGGTTTTATCTCGTGTGCCGGCGGGAAACGGCGTCGAATCCGGCGGTGCAGTCGTTTATCAAATGGATCGAGGACCGGCGCGACGATTGATTGCGCGACGATTAACCGCGCTTACAACCCGCATTCGCAGCATAGATTTCCTTGCATCGCCAGCAGCGCAACGATTGGTTACGCTTGCGAGCGTACGTCACCTGTGTGTCATCAAGTACCGTTCGCGGCCCGCATAGAATGGGTTCCCATCGCTGACATTGTCGATATTCGCGATGAACTCACCGAGGCCCGATTCATGAACGAATACTGTGTGTTCAAGGGAACGCTGCTGCGCGCCGCGCCTTTCAAGGATTCTTACCCGGGCAGCCCGCACTATGTGATTACCGTGGCGGGCAGTGACAACAAGCCATTCAATATCGTCGTGAACTCCGCATCGACGGAACCGGGCGAAGACGGCGATGACGATGTCTATTTCTACGCCGACCTCAATTTCGACGATCCGCTTACGGCCAAACTCGAAGCACTCGGCTTAGGGCTGCACACGAGCGGGTTTCCGCGGCTCGATTACTGGCAGGACCGCAGCCTGCTCGATCTAAGCCGCATGCGCCCCGTTCCGTACAAGGACGAAAACGGCAATCGCGCGGACGTCAATGACATCATCGACGAGATGCTGACGATCGACGAAAGCCGTCCCTCGCAGAAGCTGCCGTATGACAACGGCAGCGGCAAGCTGCAACAGCGCGACTTCTGGGAGCCGACGGCAAAGAACGTCGTGGTCTACGGGTTTGGCTTTCTGTTTCTGCCCAAACAGGATGGCCTGCACGAAACGCACATGAACCAGGGCAATCCGAAGGGCAGGCACTTCAAGGAGAACGGCGCGTTTCAGGACGGCGCCGTGATCGTTCAGCGCGATAACGGTTTTGCAGCTGCTTTCACGGCGTTTCAGACGCAACGGCTGCCGACTGACGCAAAGGGCAATCCGACGAAAGACGCGCGGCCGTTGCCGGAGTTTATCCGGGCGCAGTGAGTAGTGGGTGCGTCGTAGTGCGTGAGTCGCGATGAAAGGGCGGCGCCGTCATTTCATATGCCGCTGCCCTTTCACATCGCTGCCGTGGTCGCTTCTACTTCTTCTCGACGCGGCCTTCGAGTGCCCATTCGCCATCGCTGAGCCGGCAGATCACGCCTTCCTGCGTCAGCGTATCGATTTCAAGCGCGATTTCGCGGCCGTCCGTGCTGCCAAGTGCCGTCATCAGTTCCATAAAGAACATCGGCCGCGAGGCGAGCGCCTCGCGAACGCTGTTGAACTGCTTCGGCGCCGCGGATGCGTCGGCAAAGCGCGGCGCGAATGCACGCCGCGTCTCGACGGTTTCGGGCCGGCCATATGGCGCGGTCAGATCGAAGCCGACCTTCGCGATGCTGCCGTGGTCGCCCGTCGTCGGGTCCATATAGAACGGCGCGAAGCCTTCCAGCACGACGATGTCGCGATCGCTGCGAAAGCGCGTCGACATCGCCCATTCGACTTCTTCGTTCGAGAACACGTTGACGTCTTCGTCGACCACGTAGATGGTTTTGAGGCGCGGAATCGACGCGAGCGCGGAGATCGCGAGCCGCGCCTGGCCCGGCGTGCCGCGCTTGAGCGCGACGCGCGCGCTTTGACGTCCGTTGGTGCCCGGCACGGCGCACACCGCGGCGGGCTCGATATTCGCCGCGCGCAGCAGGCGCCACATCTGCAGCTCCGAATTGAGGCCGCCGAGATTCGCCGATTCAGTCCAGCTCAGATAACGGCCGCTATGACGCACCGTCTGGTGCAGCACGTCCTTGCGCATTGTGATCGCGGTGACGTGAAACACGGGGTCCATATGCACGGGGCCGTAGTAGCCGTAGAACTCGCCGTACGGACCTTCCTTCTCGCGATAGCCGAGCTCGTCGAAGTAGCCTTCGACAATCATCTCGGCGTCGGCCGGCGCAAGCACGCCGTTGGTCAGGCCGCGCACCATCGGCACGGACTCGCCGCGCAGCGTGCCGACGAGGCCGAATTCATCGACGGGAATACGCAAGCCGGCCGCCAGATAGTCGAGCGGATGCGAGCCGATCGCAAAGCTCGCTGGCAGCTTTTCGCCGCGCTCGACGCAGGCGAGATACACGCGCTTGAGGTCCGACGGCTGCGACAGATTCGCGCGCATCGTATTCCGGCTGCGAAACATCAGGCGCCGGCAGCCGACGTTGGTGCGGCCCGTCGCGGGGTCGACGCTATAGTCGATGCCCGACGAGATATACGGCGCGCCGTCGTATTCGTGCTGAAGGTGGAACGGCAGCTTCATCAGATCGATGTCGTCGCCGGTGATCACAACCTGATGCACCGGCGCGCTTGCCGACGATACTTCGACCACCTTCTGCGGATTCGCCATGCGCCGCGTGTACTCGTCGATCACCTTGCTTTCGTCGACGCCGAAGGCCATCGCGAGCCGTTTGCGGCTGCCCGATACGGCGGCGATCATCTCGAACTTCTCGTCGCCGACCTGTTTGAACAGCGACGCCTTCGCCGTTTCATCGACGCGCGCGCTCAGGTCCGCCAGCGAAACGGGGTCTTCGTGAATCGCGACTTCACCGGCTTCGATCAGCTTCTCGACGAAGCGTCGCAGACGGAATTTATCGAAGTCGAAGGGAGTATCGGGGTGGCTCATCGTTGGTCCTGGTTGGCTTGATCTTTCTGCTTGAGCATTTCGTTTGACGAATTGATCGTGGCGTGCAGGTTCTGCGCGTAATCCACCGCGCCGCGGATCGGCATGTCCGGCGCCGAGCGCAGATATTCCTTGGTGCCGACGAGTGCGGCGCGCGGCATGTTCAGCATCGATGCGGTCAGCGCGCTGCAGGCCGCATCGAGCGTCGCGTCGGGCGCGACTTCGCTGACGAGGCCATAGGCTTGCGCCGCCGCTGCGTCGATCTCGCGCGTCGAATAGACGAGGTACGCCAGTTCCTTGGCGGGCACGCGATCGATCAAGGCCGACATCACCATGGTCGGCAAGATGTTGTGGGCCATTTCGGGAATCTGGAACGTCGCCGTGCTTGCTGCGAGCGTGATGTCGCAGAGCCCCGCGATCGCGCAGCCGAAGCCGTGCGCGCGGCCGCGCACGACGCCGATTACCGGCACCGGTGTCGCGCGGAATGCGTCGTAGCAGCGGAAGATCACCTCGGTTTTGCGCCGCCGGTCGAGCGCCTGCGGCTGGACGCCGCTGCGCTTGCCCATCGACATGCGGCCGCTGCAGAAGTCGGCGCCGGCGCCGCGCAGCACGACGAGGTCGGCTTCGTCCGCTGCGCTGTCGAGCATGTCGGCCAGTTCGCGCGCCATTTCGTCGGACATGGCGTTGCCGTGCTCTTCGTTGTCGATCGTGAGTTCGAGGCAGCGTCCGTGTAACTGCCGAATGATTGTGCCGCTCATTGATTCGCTCCCGCCGGGCTGGCGTTGTTTTGTTGGCGCGCGTCCTGGATCGCTTGCCACACGCGTTCCGGTGTCGCCGGCATGTCGATATGGGTGACGCCGAATTCAGCGAGCGCGTCGACGATCGCGTTGATGACGCAGCCGAGCGCCGGCGTCGTGCCGCCTTCGCCGCCCGCGCGCACGCCGAGCGGATTGGTCGGCGACGGCGTCTCGCTGATCTCGGTGATGAAGTCGGGCAGATCGGACGCGCGCGGAATCTGGTAGTCCATAAACGAGCCGGACAGCAACTGGCCGCTGCCGTCTTCGTAGTAACAGCGCTCGTGCAGCGCCTGCCCGACGCCTTGCGCAATGCCGCCATGCGCCTGGCCATGCAGGATCAGCGGATTGATCGCTTGCCCGACGTCGTCGACGGCGATGTAATCGATCAGTTCGACCGTGCCCGTATCGGCATCGACTTCGACTTCGCAGACATGGCTGCCGAATGGATAGCCGGCGACCTGCACGGTTTCGTCGGATACGGCGGCGAGCGGGCCGCGTAGGTCGTCGGGCAGGGTGCTATCGGGGTTGGTCGCTGCAGCGGCAATGTCGAAGATATCGAAGGACTTGGACGCACCGTCGCTGCCGCTGCCGCTGCAGGTTGCCGTAAAGCGGCCGTTTTCGAAGCGCACGGCTTTCGCTTCTTCGTGATTGTCGAGTTCCAGCAAATGCGCGGCGATACGTTTCGACCTTGCGAGCAACGCTTCGCTTGCCTTGCCGATCACAATGCCTGCCAGTCGCATCGACCGGCCTGACTGTGAGCCGCCGCCGGCCGGCACGATGTCGGTGTCGCCCGTGATGATGCGCACCTGCTCGATCGGCACGTTGAACCATTCGGTGATCAACTGCGCAAAACTTGTTTCGTGTCCCTGACCGCTCGACAGCGTGCCGATCACCACCTCGACGGTTCCGCCCGGCTGAATCGTCACTTCGGCGCGCTCGCGCGGCATGCCCGAGGTGATCTCGACATAGTTCGCGACAGCGATGCCGCGATGCCTGCCACGCTGGCGCGCTTCCGCGCGGCGCTCCGCGAACGTCTGCCATTTGCCGAGCTCGAGCGCGCGTTCCATGGTGTGCGGATACGCGCCGCTGTCGTAGGTGAGGCCAAGCGGATTCGCGTACGGGAAACGATCGGGCTGAATCAGATTGCGCCGGCGCAGCTCGACGCGATCGAAGCCATGTTCGCGCGCGGCCATATCGATCAGCCGCTCCATGACGAACATCGCTTCGGGCCGGCCTGCACTGCGATACGAATTCGTCGATGGCGTGTTGCTGTTGACCGCGCGTCCGCGAAAATGTGCGCTCGGGATATCGTAGACGCTGCTCATCAGGCCGATGCCTTTCGTCAACGGTACGAACGACACTGTATGCGCGCCAACGTTGCTGAGGTTCGAGCCGCGCAGCGCGAGAAACTTGCCGTCTTTGTCGAGCGCGATTTCCGCATCGACGTAAAGGTCGCGCCCCTGGTAGTCGCTAAGAAACGCCTCCTGGCGCTCGCAGTTCCAGTGCACCGGGCGCCCGATGCGCCGCGACGCCCACGCAATCATCGCGAACTCGGGGTAGAACGCATTGCGCGTGCCGAAATTGCCGCCGACGTCGCGCGCGACCACGCGCACCATCGGTTCCTCGATGCCGAGGATGTGCGCGAGCTCGCGCTTCTGACGGACCACGTTGCCGCTGCCGGCGAACAGCGTATAGCGCTGCGTTTTCGGATCGTAGCTGGCGGCCGCGGCGCGCGGTTCCATCGGCACGCCGGTTAGCCGCTGAATCCACGTCCTGATTGAAGTCACATGGGCGGCGCGTGCGAAAGCGGCGTGGGTCGCTTCGGCGTCGCCGAGTTGCGCATCGAGCGCGACATTCGCGTGCTCGTCCCACACGCGCGGTGCGTCGGGTGCGGCCGCCGCGAGCGTGCCGGTGACTGCCGGCAGCGCCTCGTATTCGATAGTGACAAGCTCGGCCGCATCTTTCGCAATCTCCACCGTCTCGGCAACGACCACGGCTACGGCCTCGCCGACGAAGCGCGCGCGGTCGGGCGGCAGCGGCAGATGCGGCGAAACAAACTTCTCCGAGCCGTCGGTGTTGGTGAGCTTGACGTCCGCGTGATGCCCGAGCACGGGGCGGTGCGGCAGCGACTTGAGCCCATCGGCCTCGACGTCCTTGCCGGTCAGCACAGCGATCACGCCTTCCAGTTCGAGCGCCGCCGAGGCATCGATCGATACGATTTCCGCGTGCGCATGAGGAGAGCGAATGAAGTACGCGTGGGCCTGACCGGACAGATAGAAGTCGTTGCTGAAACAACCTTGTCCCTGGATCAGACGCAGGTCTTCGCGACGCGGCACCGGTTGACCGATGCCGTTATGAACGGATGGCGACTTGCTCAAGACAAACCCCGGCTGGTCTGGACACGCGCTTCCTGGCGCGTGCTCGGCGGTTGGCGGCTGCGCATCATCAGCAGCACGGCGACCATCGCGAACAGCATCGGCGCGGCTGCGCAGTAGAAGATCGTTGCGAGCGGCCAGTGGCGCGCGATCATCAGACCGCCGACAAACGGGCCGACTACCGACAACAGCCGCGCTACACCGAACGCCCAGCTCGAACCCGTTGCGCGGATTCGCGTCGGATACAGCGTGGCGGACAGCGCACCGAGCGTCATCTGCGAGCCGATTACGGCGAAGCCGCCCATAAAGATCGTGACCATCAGGCCGGCTTGCGACGTGCCTGCCTGGCTGATCATCGCGATACCAACACAGCCCAGCGCGAACACGGCGGCGAGCACCTTGTAGTAGCCGAACCGGTCGGCGAACAGCCCCATCAGCACGATGCCGATAAAGCCGCCGAATTGCAGCATCGTGGCGGTGCGCAGCGCTTGCGGCACCGGCAAGCCGGTTTGAATCACCAGCGTGGGCAGCCAGTTGTTCATGAAGTTCAGTACCACGAGATTCATGAAAAGACAGGTCCACAGCAGCAGCGTGATGCGCGTGCGGTTTTCGGTGAAGAGTTCGCGCACATGCGAGAACGCGTCGTTTTTGCCGGTGTCGCGGCCCGTGGTCAGCATCATGAAGCGCGCTTCGACGGGGAAGCTCAGCGACGGCGCGATCTTGCTCAGGATCGCCGCAATGCGCGCGTTGTCGTTGCGCAGGGTGAGAAAGCGGATCGATTCGGGCATCCACAGCATCAGCGCGATGCCGAGCAGCAGCGGCAACACGGCGCCGACATAGAACACCGAGGTCCAGCCGAACAGCGGCACCATATGCACGGACAGGAAGCCGCCCGATGCCGCGCCGACCGCGTAGCCGCAGGTCATCATCGTGACCATTTTCGCGCGGTGTCGAAGCGGCGCGTATTCGTTGCAAAGCACGACCACGAGCGGAATGACGGCGCCGAGCACGAGGCCGATGAAAAAGCGCAGCACCGTGAGCTCGTTAATGGAGGTGGCCTGCGCGAGCAGCAGGGAGAACAGCGCAAAGCACAGTACCGTGAAGAGCAGGGTTTTCACGCGGCCGAAGCGGTCGCCGAACGGACCGATCAGGATACTGCCGAGGCCGACGCCGAATACGCCGGCGCTGAACACCGGGCCGAGCGCGCCGGCGCTCAGATGCCACGCCGACTTCAGCGCGGGCGCCACATAGCCAATCATCTGGTTGTCGAAGCCGTCGAGCATCAGCGTGATCGCGCCGAGTATTGCAACGCGTATCTGCAACCAGCTGATTTTGTGAGTATCGATGATTTCGACGACGTTGATCGGTTCAGCCATGCCGTGTCTCCTTGCGCTGCACGGTTGCATGCGCTTTTATCGGCTCGTTTTCATATGCTGCAATGTTCGCTGATGGGTGGCTCGCCCGGCTTGCGCTTCTACGCGTCAGCCCATCAGCACCGCAGTCTACCTTGCGCCTTCAATTCGCTAAGCGAAATATGATGCGCATTGCGAATTTTAAAGTCGACGCGGTGGGACTGTCAATTAAAACGGGCCTTTCAGCGGTGACAGGCTGAGGTTCGCGGGGCTTTCGCCGGCTTTTGCAGGCTTTTTCAAGGGGCCGGCGGCATTCCGTTGACAGTCCAGTCGGCAACGCCGTACTATTTGCTGTGCGTTTTGATATTTGCTGTGCAAATTAACGGAGACGATTGATGAATGTGCTGGATGCGGCGATACAGGACCTTGTGATGGCCAATCACATCCTCGCCAACGAAAACATCGTGGATGCTTACGGTCATGTCAGTGTCCGGCATCCGGAGAATCCGCAGCGGTTCCTGCTGTCGTGTTCGCGCAGTCCGGAGTTCGTCGCGGCTGACGACATTCTCGAATTCGGCTTCGACGGCGAGCCGGTCGTGCCCGGCGGCAAGAAGCCGTATCTCGAGCGGTTTATTCACGCGGGCGTTTATGCGGCTCGGCCCGATGTCAACGCGGTCATTCATAGCCACGCGGCCGACGTGCTGCCGTTCACCATCAGCACGCGGCCGTTGCAGCCGGTGCTCAACACCGCGTCGGGCATCGGCGAGCACGTGCCGGTCTGGGACATTCGCGACCGTTTCGGCGACACGAACATCCTCGTGGAAAGCATCGAGCAAGCGGACGATCTCGCGAGCACGCTAGCCGGCAACAGCGTCACGCTGATGCGCGGACATGGCTTTACTGCCGTCGGCCGCACGCTGATCGAAGTGGTTAAGTCGGCAATCTATCTGCCGCTCAATGCGCGCGTGATGATGGCGGCGCTGAGCCTTGGCGGCGAGATCAAACCGCTCTCGCCGGGTGAAATCGCGATTCGCCATAAAACGCCGATTGATTCGCCGGCCTATACGCGCGCGTGGGAGTACTGGACCAATCGCGTCAAGCTGTCTCGCGTGGGCGCATGCAGTTGCTGCGGCGGCGAGCACGGCCAGCACGATACGGATAACGCGCGAGGGAAATAAGCGATGCAGAGGGAATGGATTGCGCTGCCGGACGGCCATGACTTCGGCATGCAGGCGTACCGCGTCGCTCCGGCAGGCGATACAGCGGCGCCGACTGTCATCGTGTTGCATGAAATCTTCGGCGTGAACGCGGCGATGCGCGATGTCGCCGACAGGCTGGCAAGCGAAGGTTTCGAGGTACTGATTCCGGATCTGTTCTGGCGTGTCGAGCCGCGCATTTCGCTCGGCTATGTCGAGCCGGACCGTGCGAGGGCAGGTGAACTCATGCGCGGTTACGACACCGATCTTGGGCTCGCCGATATTGGCCGGCTGGTGACGTGGCTTAAACAGCGTTCGGGCGAGCACCATCGAGTTGCCGCGATCGGTTTTTGTATCGGCGGCAAACTCGCGACGCTGCTGGGCGCGAGGGGCGAGATCGACGGCGGCGTGTCGTTCTACGGCGTGCAACTGAGCGATTACGTCGACGAGATTGCAAAAGCGAAGTCGCGTCTGCTGCTGCATTTTGGCGGACAGGATGCGCAAATCCCCGTGACGCTCGTCGAGCGGATCGAAGCGGCGTCGCGGCCTAACCCGCGCGTCGATGTGCGCCTTTATCCTGAAGCAAAGCACGGCTTCTTTAATCCGTCACGCACTGATAGACATCACGCGGAAGCTGCTTCAGAAGCAGACACGCGGACCCTGGTGATGTTGCGTGAAGTGTTGGGTTTGCCTGCGGCGAACTGATTGGTCAGCCGCGCGGTGCGGAGCGGCACTGTATGGCGCCGCATCGTGCCGTGCGGCGCCGTATGAAAGCGAATCGCTATTCAAGGTGATTCGTTGCAGCCGCCTTTAAAGGCGGCCACGAAGTCACCTCTCAAGCGCTTGCTGCAATATCGACCGCACGCCGCGCAATCACTCCAACCAGATGCGCACGATATGCAGCGCCCGCGTGAATGTCGCTGTTCATCAAGTCGACCGGCGTCTCGATGCCATCGAGTGCTGAGGAGCTAAACGACCGCTCGAGCGCTTGCTCGAACGCGCGATGACGAAACACGCCGTCCTGCCCGGCGCCGGTCACGGCCAAACGCACACCCGCGGCCGTCTTCGCCACGAACACGCCAACCATTGCATAGCGCGATGCGGGGTTCGGAAATTTCACATACGCGGCACGCTCGGCAATCGGCAACCTGACTTCCGTGATCAACTCGCCCGGCTCGAGCGCGGTGGTGAACATCCCCTGAAAATAATCGTCGGCTGCGATATCGCGCCGATCGGTTCTGATCGTCGCACCGAGCGCGAGCGCGGCTGACGGATAGCACGCGGAAGGATCGTTATTGGCGAGCGAACCGCCGATCGTGCCGCGGTACCGCACCTGACGGTCGCCGATATGGCCCGCAAGCCAGGTGAGCGCTGGAATCGCCTGCTGGACGATGGGCGACGCCGCTACCACGCCATGCGGCGTCATCGCGCCGATCACGAGCGTGTCGTCTTCGCGGCGGATCGAGGCCAGCCCCAGGCCGCTCAAATCCACCACCACAGACGGCTGACCGAAGCGCTGCTTCAACACGGGGATATACGTCATGCCGCCCGCGAGCGCTTTGGCCGCGTCGTCGTCCGTTAGCGTTCTGACCGCATCCTCAATGGCGGAGGGCTTCACATATTCGAAGTCGTACATCTGAGCCTCCCGCTATTGCGCAGCCGGCACCGCATCGGCCTGCATCAGCGGCCACGCGGCCTCGATCGCACGCACGATGTTGTGATAGCCGGTACAGCGGCACAGATTGCCTTCCATCGCATGACGGATCTGCTCGGACGTGAGCCCTTCCGGATGCGTTTCGACGAGGTTGATCGCGCTCATCATCATGCCCGGCGTGCAGTAGCCGCACTGCAGCGCGTGGTGCTGGCGAAACATTTCCTGCATCGGATGCAGCGTGCCGTCCGCCGCAGTCAGCCCTTCGATGGTTCTGACCGTGGCGCCATCGGCCTGAACGGCAAGGAACGTGCACGACTTGACCGAGTTGCCGTCCACCTCCACGACGCAGCAGCCGCACTGGCTCGTATCGCAACCGACATGCGTGCCGGTCAGGCCCAGCTTGTCGCGCAGCAGTTCGACCAGCAGGGTTCTGCCTTCCACCTCAGCCGACGATGGCTGCCCGTTCACCGTTAGCGTAATTCGACGCATGTGTGCTCCTCCAGAGGGCGGCGTCATGCAGCAACCGCGGACCAGGCGCGATTGCCGCCTTGCGCCGCTTTAATTTGCAAAGCGGATAACAAAACGCATAGCAAATAGTAGTGGTTCGCGGATGCGACTGTCAATCAGCGCGCAAGGAGCGCGCCTCGAGCGTCGTCGACCCGCGCCGCAACGAGTTGACAACACAGTCGCCCGACCATAAACTGTTTGCGAATCGATATTCGCATTGCGAATAATGCAGCGAATAAACACGAGGACGGACGGAGACAGAGCGATCGAATCGGCGGTGCTCTCACGATGTTTTTTCATTTAGTAAGGATCGCAAAGTGCGCGGGGCCTGAGCCCATTGCGCGGGACGCGAAGCCGATGCAATCAAAAAATCAAATTCACATGACAGCCAAACCAGACTTGTTGGAATGCGAAATCCTGGTCATCGGCGCCGGACCAGTCGGACTGGCGCTGGCGGGAGACCTGGGCTGGAGGGGACGCCAGTGCATCGTCGTCGATCGCGGCGACGGCTCGGTGTTTCAGCCGAAGATGGACCTCGTCGGCATTCGCACGATGGAGTTTTGCCGCCGCTGGGGCATCGTCGGCGACGTGGAGGCAAGCCCTTACGATCGCGACTATCCACAGGACAACGTCTATCTGACGTCGTTGAACGGTTACGAACTGGGCCGCCAGGCGATGCCGTCGATGCGCGCGGAACTGCCGCCGCCGGAAAGCCCGCAAAAGCGCGAGCGTTGTCCGCAGAACATGTTCGATCCGATTCTGCGCAAGTTCGCCGAATCGCAGGCCGGCGTGCAGATGCTCTACGAGCACGAATACGTGTCGTTCGAAGAAGACGCCAGCGGCGTGACAGCGAAGGTCGTGCGGCAGTCCGATAACCACGCGTTCGAAATCCGCGCGAAGTATCTGGTCGGTTGCGATGGCGGACGAAGCGCGGTGCGCGAGCAGCTCGGCATCGGCATGAAAGGCAAGGGCGTCCTGACGTACACCACCAACGTGATCTTCCGTTGCGCCGAATTCAACAGCCTGCACGACAAGGCGCCCGGTTACCGTTACATGTTCGTCAATCACACGGGCGTTTGGGCGACCATCGTTGCCATCAATGGCAAGGATTGCTGGCGCATGTCGATCGTCGGCAACGCAGATGAACGCAAGCGCTATACGAATGAAGAACTGACGGCCTTCGCTTGCCGCGCGCTTGGCCGCACGTTCGAGCCCGAGATTCTGAGCGTGCTGAACTGGACGCGCGAGGAACTCGTCGCCGATCACTACGGCCGCGATCGTGTATTTATTTGCGGCGATGCGTGTCACCTGACGTCGCCGACCGGCGGCCTCGGCATGAACACCGGTATTGGCGATGCCGTCGACCTGTCGTGGAAGCTCGACGCTGCGGTGCAAGGGTGGGGCGGGCCGGCATTGTTCGACGCATACGAGATCGAGCGCAGACCGATCGCTGAACGCATCACGCGCTTCTCGACCGGCAATCTCGAAACGATGAAGCAGGCAAGCAACAGCCACCGGCTCGAAGAAGACAGCGAAGTGGGGGCGGCCGAGCGGATCAAGGTGGGCCACGCGCTCGGCGAAGGCCTGAAGCGCGAGTGGTTCTCGCTGAACATGCACCTCGGCAATCGCTACGTCGATTCGCCGATCTGCGTGTATCCCGAGCAGGAGGACCGCGAGCAGATCGTCGCCGAGTACAACGATGGAGTGAACTATCGGCCCACGACGCGTCCGGGAGTTCGCGCGCCGCATGCATGGCTTGCCGACGGCCGCTCGACGCTCGACCTGTTCGGCCGCGGCTACGTGCTGCTGAGCTTCGTGAAGGACAACACGCCGCAGCGCCTTGCCGACGCCGCGCGCGATGCACGCGTGCCGCTCACGCTACACACGCTCGACGAACCGGCCGTGGCCGCGCTCTACGAAAAGCATCACGTGCTTGTGCGTCCCGACGGCCACGTCGCCTGGCGCGGCGACACGCTTCCCGCCGATCCGATGGCGCCGATGGCACTTTTGGCAACGATTTCTGGAAAGAAGGAAAAACAATGAAACTGTTTCGCTTCGACGACGGCCGGATCGGCGTTCAATCCGGCAACGAGAGTTACGACATCACCGACGCGCTCGGCATCGATACGCAGATGTGGCCGCCCGTGCAGATGGTGCAGGTGATTCGCCAGTTCAGCGAATCGGCGCCAGCCGTCCTTGATCATCCGAAGACGCGCCGCATCGATCTCGCCTCCGTGCGTCTGCTCGTGCCGATCGAATGGCCGAACAAGCTGCTCGCGCTGCCTGTCAATTACGTCGCGCACGGCGCCGAAATGAACTCGGCCAATCGCGCGGATCTGAACGGCTTCTTCCTGAAAGCGAACTCGTCGCTGTCGGGCCCGAACGACGCGGTGGTGCTGCCCGATCTGCCCGGCCGCGAAATTCACCACGAGTGCGAGCTCGGTATCGTGATCGGCAAGGGCGGCCGCAACATCAGCCGCGCGGATGCCTACGATCACATCTTCGGCTATGCGTGCCTGATCGACATGGTCGTGCGCGGCAAGGAAGAGCGCGTGATGCGCAAGTCGTACGACACGTTCTGCCCGTTCGGACCTTGGATCGTTACCGCCGACGAAGTGCCGGATCCGGCCAATCTGCAAACGCGCCTGTGGGTCAACGACGAGTTGCGGCAAGACTCGAACACGAAAGACCTGATTGTCGACATTCCCGGCATGATCGAGCTGATCTCGCGCGTCGCGACGCTGTATCCTGGCGACATCATCGCGGCGGGCACGCCGGCCGGCGTCGGCCCTGTGCAACGCGGCGATCGCATGCGTATTGCGATCGACCACGTCGGAGAGATGACGCTGGACGTCCGCTAGGAGACCGCTATGGATTTCAAGGGATCGGAAACGATCAAGGCGCCGCGCAGCCTCGTGTGGAAATGCCTGAATGATCCGGACGTGCTGAAGAACTGCGTGCCGGGTTGCCAGTCATTTACTGCGGAAGGTGAAGACACGTTTCTCGCGACGGTGACCCTTGCGGTCGGTCCGGTCAAAGCCAACTTCAAGGGCAATCTGAAGCTGTCGGACCGTGTCGAGCCGCAAGGGTATCGGATTGTCGGTCAGGGCGAAGGCGGTATCGCGGGCTTCGGCAAGATGAACGCCGAGGTGGCGCTTAGCGACGAAGGCGAGGACACCGTGCTGTCGTATGTCGCCTACGCGGAAGTGGGCGGCAAGCTGGCGCAGATCGGCACGCGCCTCGTGTCGTCGGTGGCGAACAAGCTGGCGGCGACGTTCTTTCAGCGTTTCAACGAGAACGTGAGCGCGCTCGCTGCGCAGCAGTGACGTGATGCGCAAGCGCCGCGGCGGCGGTTGGTCCGGGTGGCCCGGACCGCGCCGCCGCCGCGTTTGGCGCCGCTGCTTATCTCATCGTATCGAGCGCCGAGGCGAAGCGCGTGGCGAGCCGCTTCAATTCGTTGCCGACCTTGACGAGCGTTTCGTCGTCGAACACGAGGCTGATGCCGCCCGCGCTCAGCGACAGCAGCACGTTGCCGTCCGACGACATGACCGGCACCGCGACCGCATTGATCTGCGCATGCAACGAGCCCTTGTTGATGATGTAACCCGTGCGCTTGTACTGCGTGATCGATTGCTTGATCTTGGGCAGCAGCGTGGTCCAGCGCTTTTTCTCGATCTCCTGCAGCTCCTTGAAGACCTGCTCGCGTTCCTCGTCGGGCAGACCGGCAAGGTACGCCCAGCCCGTGGCCGACGACGACAGCGGCACGCGCGAACCGACTTCGAGATCGCGCAGGATGATCTGCGAGCCCTGCATGCGCTGCATATAGACCATGTAGTGCCCGTCGCGCATGCCGAGCGAGACGGCGCATTGATAGCGGCTCGCGAGCGTCTGCATATCGTCGCGTGCGAGTTCGGCGATCGGCATGCTGGCGATCGCCGCCTGCCCGAGGCCGAGCACCGAAATGCCGGGACGCAGACGGCCGCCGCGGTCCGTCTGCACGAGATAGCCCTCCTGGATCAGCGTGTAGCAAAGCCGCCAGACAGTCGGCTGCGCAAGGCCGGTCATGCGCGCGATATCGGCCGTGCCGAGCGCCGGAGTCGCGCGCGTGAAGCAGCGCAATACGTCGAGTCCTCGGGCCAGCGCGGTCACGAACTGGCGGTCTTTTTCCGGAGCGATCTCGTCTTCGCTCTTCGCCTTGGCAGTGGTTGTTTTTTTAGCTGGTTTTCGTTCTGTCAATTTGGCAATCCTGTTGTGCGCGAACTAGATAAAGCGCAGTGCGCTCATGGCAAACGCGGAATGCGGCGCAAAGGCCGCCCTCGATGGCATGTCCCCGGCCTGGCTCTTCGGTTACTTCGTCGGGTCGATTGTTCGGGTCGATTCTTCTTACGTGCCGAATTATAAGCAGCGCACTTCATCGACGTCGCGCAGCGTCGATGAAGTGCGCTGCCACCGCCATCCGGTGCCGCGAACGCGGCGACACGGATATTCACACAGAGGATAGCTTATTCGCAAGGTGAATTGGTGCTTGGCTGGCGCCTTGCACGGCCTTTTCGCGTAAAGCCAAGGCTTCGTGCGCTTGTCGGGGCAGTGCCCACTTTGTTCGATCGATGCGTGGCGAATTTGCCTAAACGAATTGACAGATCGAACGAACTCGATATAATTTGCTGCACAGATTGAAATTCGCATTGCGAATAACAAGAAACAGAGCAAAACAGCAGCACCCAAGCAGCACTCAAGCACAGGAGACCAGGGCGAAACGGTGCCGACAGCAATTGCCTGCGGCCGGAAAGCGTTGTGCCGCATCCGTTCTCCGCTTCCAACCCAGAGGATGATTCCGATGTCGCAAGCCGAGCATGCCGAAGTGGATTTCGATTCAGCGCAGGATCTGCCCGCCTTGCACGCGCTGCTCGAGCACGTGCAAATGAAGAACGGCTGGGCCAAGCCCACGCCTTCGTTGTATCCGCAACCGAAGCAGACCTTCGTGCCCGCGCATTGGCGCTATCGCGATGCGCGCGCGGCCTTGCATGCGGCGGGGCGGCTCGTTGGCACCGAATGGGCCGAGCGGCGCAACCTGATCATGGCCAATCCGATTCCGGGTAACGACTACGCCACGGTGCGCACGCTGGTCGGCGCGTATCAGATGATCAAGGGGTATGAATCCGCGCGCAGCCACCGGCATACGCCGAATGCCATGCGCGTAGTGCTCGAAGGCGCGCCGAACATGTACACGATCGTCGACGGCGTGAAGATTCCGATGCTGGCCGGCGACATTCTGCTGACGCCGAACGGTTGTTACCACGGTCACCTGAGCGAATCGGACCAGGAAGGCTACTGGATCGATTTCCTCGATGCGCCGCTTGTCCAGCATTTGAACCCGATGTTCTTCGAAGTTCATCCCGACGAGCTTGAAAAGAGCCATCGTGTCGATGCGCATTCGCCGATGCGCTTCGCCTACGCGGACTACCGCCCGCGCCTGCTCGAATCGGCCGAGATCGCGTCGGGTGTTCGCAGCCTGGAACTCGGGCCGCCATCGCTCGTGACGTTCGACCGTGTGGTGCTGCATCTCTTCGCCGGTACGCAATGGCAGTGCGTGCGCACCACGGCCAATCGCATCTTCACGGTTGTAGAAGGCAAGGGCGTCACGCGGGTGGCCGGTCGCGAATTTCATTGGGCCGCAGGCGACATGTTCGCAGTGCCTGGCTGGAACGAGTACCGCATCGAAGCGAGCGACGACGCGCTGCTATTGCGCGTGTCCGACGAACCGCTGCTGCGCATGCTCGACTGGTATCGCGTGGACGGTACGGCCTGGTAACGAAGCGCACTCGAATCGAGATGTCGATCTGCTTACATTAATTCGCATTGCAAATTTAAAAAGCCGATGAGAAAGCAAACGAAATAACGTGTGAAAACTGATCGCACGGCACCCGCAAGGGTGTGAACAAATACAAAACGGAGACAGCAATTGAAAAAGAAATGGACCTGGGCCGCTTGCGCAGCGGCGCTCGCGCTAGTGTCGACTCAGGCGAGCGCGCAAAGCAGCGTGACGATCTATGGCTTGCTCGATGTGGGCTTGACCTATATCAGCAACATGAGCGGCCACTCGTCGTTGCAATTCAAGGATGGGCAAAACTCGCCTAACCTGTGGGGCATTACGGGAACCGAAGATCTCGGCGGCGGCTGGAAGACCATTTTCCTGTTGCGCGACCAGATCGTGATCGGCACCGGCTCGATTCTCAATGGGCAGAGCCTCTGGTCCAAGTCGGCGTACGTCGGCATGAAAAACGAGCGCTACGGTGTGATGACGGCCGGCGAGCAGTACGACTTCATGCGCGACATGGTGAAGGACTCGCCGGCTGAAATCTCCGGCCACCTTTATTCCTATCCAGGCGGGATTTTTACCAAGCTCGCGATCCCGGGCAATCCGTCGGGCAGCTTCGACTGGAGCCGCCTGACCGGCACGCCGATTTCGAATTCGGTCAGATACGAATCGCCGTCATTCGCGGGCTTCCATGTCGGCGCGATGTACGGGTTCGGCAATGTTGCGGGTTCGATCGGCGCGGGCAATGGCTCGAGCTTTCTGGTTAGCTACGAGCATGGCACGTTCGGCGCCGATGCGGCGTACACGACCACCAAACACGTCGGCACGCCCGGTCCTGACGTCACGATTCGCAACGGGGCAGTGGGTTCGCGCTATACGTGGGGCCCGGTGTTTATGACGGCCTTGATCACGACAGTGCGCAATGTCGCGAACGGCACCGCCGCGGCGTCGTATTCGGCCGGCGCGATGTATCACGTTACGCCGCTGTGGTCGCTCGGCTTCAGCTACATGTACCAGAAGGGCAACGAAGCGTTGAGCAACCAGCACGCGAACGAGATCGCAGGCATTGTCGACTATGCGTTGTCGAAGCGGACTTCGGTCTATGCGCTCGGCGCGTGGCAGCGCACGAATGATGGCTTCCGCGCGAATATCGACGGGCTGCTCGGCGCGACGGCGCCGGCGAGCGGGCCGAACCAGGAGGTGTTTCGCGTGGGCCTCCATACGCGGTTCTGAAACGGGAAAGCAATGAGCAATACAGCAGCGCGGCGTCTGGTCGTTGGCATTACAGGGGCATCGGGAATCGCGTATGGGATTCGTGCGCTCGAGGTGCTGAAGCAGGCGGGTATCGAGACGCACCTGATTCTTAGCAAGGCCGCCGAGCTGACGATGACGTATGAGACCGACCTCAAGTCCAACGACCTGCGCGCGCTGGCTTCAGTGTGGTACGCGTCGGGCGATATCGGTGCGGCGGTTTCTTCGGGATCCTTCCGGACCATGGGGATGCTGATCGTGCCGTGTTCGGTTCGCACGATGAGCGAGATTGCGACCGGGGTGACGGGTACGCTGATGAGTCGCGCAGCCGATGTGGCGTTGAAAGAGCGGCGCCGGCTGGTACTGGGTGTGCGCGAGACGCCACTGCATAGCGGGCATTTGCGGACGATGCTGCAGTTATCCGATATGGGCGCGGTAGTGGCACCGCTTGTGCCGGCCTTTTATTCGCGGCCGCAGTCGCTCGACGATATTGTCAATCATACCGTTGGGCGGCTGCTCGATCTGTTCGATATCGAAACGGATATCGTCAAGCGGTGGAAAGAGGCATAGGGGCTAAGCCCCTACGCCGCGCCGCGTTCAAACGCTCAGGCATGTTCACGCATCGGACAGCATCGCGAGTTCGCCATCCTTGATGCTCGCGACCGGATGAAGAATCGTGCCATCGAATGTCTTCGGTTCGCGCTTGCTTGCGAGCACTTTCGGCAGATCGGGGTTGGCCAGTGCGCCACGTCCTACCGTGACGATGTCCGCGCCGCTCGAGAGCACGTTCGAGATCCGCTCCGCCGTGTGCAAGCTGCCATTGGCGATGATCGTCACGTTCGGCGCATAGCGGCGTGCCAGCGTGACGAGACTATCCTGCGTGCCTTCGAACGCGGGCTTCCACGCTTCATATTCCGTCACGTGGATAAAGTTCGCGCCGGCATCGGCGAGCGTGCCGAAGATGATTTCAGCGTCGGCTTCGCCGCCTTGCCACTTGGATACGTAGTCGTTGACCTTGCCTTGCGAGATCCGGATGCCGACCGGAACAGCGTCACCGACGTTGTGCTTAACCGCGCTCACGACATCGGCGAGCAAGCGGACGCGCGCCTTTGTCTCGCCACCCCAACGATCGGTTCTGAGGTTGGTCTCCGCCGTCAGAAACTGATCGAGGAGATAACCATTGGCGCCGTGGATTTCCACGCCGCTAAAGCCGGCGATTTTCACCGCCCGCTGCGCGGCATCCACGTAACCCTGAAGCGCTTCGTCGATCTCGGCATCGGTCATCGGCTTGGGTTCGTGGTAAAGACCCTCGCCGTGATAGAACTCCATCTGCTTGCCTTTCGGGCGAACAGCCGACGGCCCCACCGTATGCGTGCGATAAATATTGCCCTGGCTCAACGCACCGGCGTGCATCAACTGTGCGAATACATGCGCCCCTTGCGCTTGCATGGCTCGATTGAACGCTGCCCAGCCTTGTGCCTGCGCGCTATCTGATAAGCCAGGTTGAAACCGGTATCCTTGCGAGAACGCCTTGTCGGTATAGATCCCTTCGGTCGTCACTAGACCGAAGCCGCCCTTCGCGAAACGCAGGTAATAGTCGAACATGGTTTGCGTCGGGTGGCCGTCTTCCGTCGCCGTGATGCGTGTCATCGGAGCGACTGCAATCCGGTTACGCACCGCGACGCCGTTGATGTCGAACGGGGAAAGGATCAGAGAGTTCGTGTCGGTCATTTTGCAGCTCGTCTTAAAGAGAAGGTGACTGCATCTTAGGAGTCGAGACGAGCGGGAAACAGGCATCGGAACGTGAAGGCGCCCTAACACTTCTGGATATAAACATGCTTCTTCCGGACGTTCGAACCTTTCTGGCGGTTGCGTCCGCGGGGAGCCTGTCGGCCGCGGCACGCCAGCTGGACGTGGTGCCGATGCAGGTATCGCGGCGGATTGCGGCGCTTGAAGAGGACCTTGGCGTGCGTCTTTTTCACCGGACGACGCGGTCCCTGACCTTGACCGCGGAAGGCGAGGGGTTTCTACCGTATGCGCGAACGCTGGTTGATGCAGAAGCGACTGCACGTGCGGAATTGAGTCCGCTGCCGAAGTCTGCGTCAGGGGTCCTGCGGATGACGGCGCCGAGCGGATTTGGGCAATCGGTTGTGTTGCCGATGCTTTCGCGGTTACTGGAAGAGAACCCCGAGCTGCATATCGATCTCGATCTTTCGGATCGTCAGGTTGATATCGTGGGGCAGGGTTTGGATCTGGCATTGCGCATCGCGCCGTTGGAGGATTCGGAGCTGATTGCGAAGAAGGTGACGGCGAATCCACGGCTTATTTGTGCCGCGCCTGCGTATTTGAAGAAGCATGGGGTGCCGACGAGTGTGGCGGAGCTCGATGCGCATCGGTGCGTCGGGCTGAATGCGGTGCGGCGGTGGCCACTTGTTGTCGATGGAGTGATGACGCGTCGGCGTGTGGAAGCGGCGGTTACGACAACCAGTGTCGAGGCGTCGATTACCGCTGCCGTGCAGGGCTTGGGTCTCGCCATGCTGACGTACTGGGATGTCTTCAGGCAGTTGTCCGATCAGTCGCTCGTGCAGGTGCATCTGCAGGATGCGGCGATGGAAGACCTGTCGGTCTGGGCCGTGATTCCTAGCAGGCAATATGTGCCTAACCGCGTCAATGTGTTTCTTGCGGCGCTCGAGCGCGAGATTGCGGGTCTTGCGAGAAAGCACAAGCAGTGACGCGCCATTCAGCGGCGCCTGCGACATACAGCACGACCGGAAAAAATCGATCTTTGGGACTCGATGTATAGGACCAAAGTCTCATTGTTTTTCCGGATCGACATTACAACTATTCAGCTAAGCAGAAAGTCAATTGCACGGAAGTGCGTTTCACGCCGTGATGTGAATCGTCTGATTAACGGAACGACCGCGATGACGATCACCCAACGCGATACCGGCGCGCCCGGGGAAGCACTGCGATGACCCGCGCGCGACTGATTGCCTGTCATGAATGCGACCTGCTGCAGTATGAGAAGCCCTTGCTGCGCGGAGCGACCGCACGTTGCGCGCGATGCGGCGCGGAACTCTATCGCCATCAGCCGAACAGCATCGATCGCGCACTCGCCTATACGTTAGGGGCGGTGATCCTGTTCGCGGTCGCGAATGCCTTTCCGATCGTCGGACTGTCGGTAAAGGGCGACCTCGTCGAGACCTCGCTGATCGGCGCGGCGGACGCACTGTATCGCGACGGCATGTGGCCGATCGCGGGTCTGGTTTTTGTCACCACCGTCGTGATGCCGCTTCTGCAGATGCTCGCGATGATTTACCTGTTGTTGCCGCTGTGGTTAGGCCGCGTGCCGCTCGCGCACAACCTTGCATTCCACCTGCTTCATCTTGCGCGGCCATGGGCGATGGTCGAGGTGCTGATTCTCGGCATGCTGGTCGCTTTGGTGAAGCTTGCGGTCATCGCGAGCGTCGTGCCGGGTGTTTCGCTATGGGCGTTCGGCGCGGTCATGGTGCTGCTCGCCGCGGCGGCTTCCGCGTTCGATCCGCGTGAATGCTGGGCGCGCATACAACCGGCAACGGCGAGCGACGAACCGCCGATACCGGCATCGGCGGCGACGG
The DNA here is from genome assembly GCF_019428685.1 of Paraburkholderia edwinii. Taxonomy (NCBI): domain Bacteria; kingdom Pseudomonadati; phylum Pseudomonadota; class Betaproteobacteria; order Burkholderiales; family Burkholderiaceae; genus Paraburkholderia; species Paraburkholderia edwinii. The sequence goes on along the minus strand of NZ_CP080095.1, from coordinate 4,300,779 downwards.
CGACGGCGGCAGGCGCCGGCCTGCTCGTCTGTCATGAATGCGGCTTGCTGTCGAGGGCGGGCCGGCACACACATGGTGTCCACTGTTCGCGTTGCGGTGCTGCTCTGCATTTTCGCAAGGTAGCGAGTATCTCGCGAACCTGGGCGTTCATCATGTCGGCGGTCGTGCTCTATATTCCGGCCAACGTGCTGCCGGTGATGAACACCAGTTCGCTGTTCGGTTCGGAGAAGGACACGATTCTCAGCGGCGTGGTGTACCTCTGGACGTCGGGCTCCTGGCCGCTCGCGATCATCGTGTTTGTCGCGAGCATCGCGGTGCCGATGCTGAAAATCCTCGCCCTCGTGTTCCTTGTCGTGTCTGTCCAGTTGCGCTCGACATGGCTGCAAAAGCGGCGCACGGCGATCTATCGGATCGTCGAACTCGTCGGACGCTGGTCGATGCTCGACATCTACGTCATTACGATTCTCGTGGCGCTCGTGCAATTCAGTGCACTTGCGACGATTCAGGCGGGCCCCGGTGCGATCGCGTTCGGCGCGGTCGTGGTGCTGACGATGTTTGCCGCGATGTCGTTCGATCCGCGGCTGATCTGGGACGCTGCGGAGCGCGATCATGGCTAGTCCGCCGGGCGGGCCTGGTGAAACCGGTCCGCACGATTTTCCCGAGGTGCATACGGTTGAGCGCTCGCGCTGGCGTGTGCAACTGGTCTGGCTCGTGCCGCTCGTGGCGCTATTGGTCGGCGGCTGGCTCGCGGTGCACGCGATTCTCGAAAAAGGCCCGACCATCACGATTCTCTTCAAGACGGGCGAAGGTCTCGAGGCCGGCAAGACCAAAATCAAGTACAAGGATGTCGAGGTCGGCACAGTCAAGTCCGTGACGTTGGCGTCCGACCATCGAAGCGTGGTGGTGATGGCCGAGCTGACCAAAAACGCAGCGGCCATGCTGGTCGACGACGCGCGCTTCTGGGTCGTGCGGCCGCGCATTTCGGGCGGGACGGTATCGGGTCTCGGTACGTTGTTGTCCGGCTCGTACATCGGCATGGATGCCGGTACCTCAACAAAGGTGAGGCATGACTTTATCGGCCTCGAAATACCGCCGGTGCTCGCGAAGGACGTGCCCGGCCGCGAGTTTGTGCTGAAGGCCGAAGACATGGGTTCGCTCGACGTCGGCTCGCCCATCTACTTCAGGCGGCTGCAGGTGGGTCAGGTCGTCTCGTATCGGCTCGACCCCGACGGCAAGGGCGTCACGCTGAACGTGTTTATCAATTCGCCGTATGACCGGTTCGTCGAGGACGACACGCGCTTCTGGCAGGCGAGCGGCATCGATCTGTCGCTCAGTGCGGCCGGCGTGAAGCTCAATACCGAGTCGCTCGTCGCCATCCTCGTGGGTGGGCTCGCCTTTCAGACCCCGTCCGATTCAGTCGATACCACCCCGGCGGCGGCGCTAACCGAATTCACGCTGTATCACGACCGCATTGAGGCGATGCAGCGCCATGACCGGATTGTCGATACCTACGTGCTCAATTTCAAGGAATCGGTGCGCGGCTTGACTGTTGGCGCACCGGTCGATTTTCGCGGCATTACGGTTGGCGAAGTCGCTGCGATTAACACCCGCTTCGACCGCGAGAAGATGCAATTCAGCATTCCGGTCGAGATCCACTTTTTCCCGGAGCGCTTTACGTCGCGTTACGCATCGGGCAAGAAGGGCGGCAGAGTCACGGACGATCCCCGCAAGCTTGCTCAATGGCTCGTCGAAAACGGCTTGCGCGGTCAATTGCGCATGGCGAGCGTGCTGTCCGGGCAGCGGTATGTCGCGCTGGATTTCTTCCCTGACGCGCCGAAGGCGACGATGGACTGGAACGCGCGTCCTCCTGAAGTTCCAACCGTTCCGAGTGGGCTGCAATCGCTGCAGGACTCGCTTCTCGCGCTGGTTGCAAGGCTGGAAAGGGTGCCTTTTGAAGGGATCGGCAACGACTTGCGCCGGGCGCTGCAGGAGGCGAGCAAGCTGCTCACCACGCTCGACACCAATGTCGCACCCGAAGCGAAGTCGGCATTGATTACCGCGCGCACGTCGCTCGAAACGATCAACCGGACCTTGCAACCCAATTCCGAGCTGTCGCAAGACGTGAATGTCACGCTGCGCGAACTCACGCGTACGGCAGTGGCGCTGCGCAACCTCGCGGACTATCTCGAACGTCACCCGGAAGCACTGATCCGCGGGAAGGCGGACGACGACAGGTAGCGGTCGGTGACGGCGGCACGCGCACCACGTACCGCGGCGCGGGCCCCGTCGGCGCCGGTATCGGTCAAGACGGCGTACAGGCTCCGAACAGTACAAAGACGTCGTCGCGGTTGACGAGCGTCGCGCTCATCGCGCCGGTCTTCGTATCGAGCGCAAGGCTCCAGCCGTAACCCAATTCCGTCCCTTGCAATACGAGCTGGCCATCGCCGGGTTCCATGTAGCGGATCTCGGTGGTGCGCTGCTGCGCGCCGGTAATGGTTTTCTTTGCAAAGTTGATCCGGAGGAACTGGGGCGCGCCGAGGATTTCGGGCAGCGTTCGATAGCACACTTCGCCGATGTCGCAGAAGTGCGCATCGATGGTGGCGCATAACAGCGGTTTGGAGCCGTCGAAGTCTGCGCCCTGCACCCATGCAGGTGCGGAGCAAACCACGGCGGCGAGGACCATCGCCGGCAGCGTTTTCGACATGGAGCCTCCTGTTGCGCGCCGTAAGCACGCCTTTTGTCTAGCCCGCGGTGTAGCCACGTCCCGTCATGCATGCATCGACCGCGCGGTTGTACGTCGCCAGTTGTCCTGATGCCTGCTCATGCATGCTGGTTTGCTGCATGCTTGCCTGCTGCTGTTCGCGCCTCATTCGCATGCCGCTTCCCATCGTGCCGACCAGCGCGCCGATTCCCGCGCCTTCGCCCCAATGTCCCCCCGCGGCGCCGCCGATCAAGGTTCCGAATAGCGCGCCGCCACCCGCGCCGCGAAACAGCCGGCCTCCCTGTTGCTGAGGCGGTGGGCTGTTTGCCATCTGCTCCGCGAGCATCGCCGGATTGACGCCGGTGGTCTGTTGCGCCCACGACTGGCACTCGCCGGTATCGGTACGCTGGCGCTCAGGGCTTTGCCCTTTGGCCGGATAGAAGATGGGTTGCTGCGCGGTGGCGGCTAGCGCGATCGATGCGATCGTAAGACCAGCCAAATGTCGAACGATTCGTAGCATGGCGAATACTCCGATAGTCCGATGCGGGAAGCCATATTTCAGGCGTGAATCTGGAGGTTTGGATCAATCCTGGTTTGCATGACGCCCGAAGACAAGTGGACTTTGGTCCAATGCCAGCGTGTCGGACGATGGCGGCAACACTCAGTTCGTGCCCGGCAAGACCCACGCGCGTGTACTAGACTTTTTTTCGCGGCATGGCCGATCGGAGATTCCCGCCGATGACGCTTTGCTGTCCTCCGAAATACACATCCTCTTTGCCGACCTGCTGACTTGCCGACAAGCGCAGCGCTGATCCGGCCTTGCAATAGCCTGTTGAATGCGTGACGGGTAAAACTTTCGTCATGCACTGACGCGGGTCGATTTCCAGAAAGGAGCATCCATGTCACAGACTGTCTCAGTTTCCGCATCCGCCGCGGGCACCTTCACGATCGGCGGTGACCTGACCGTTAACCGCCTTGGTTTCGGCGCGATGCGAATTACCGGGCGCGGCATCTGGGGGCCGCCTGCCAATCGCGACGCGGCGATCAAGACGCTCAAGCGCCTCCCCGAGCTGCAAATCAACCTCATTGATACGGCCGACAGTTACGGACCCGACGTCAGCGAAGAACTCATCAAGGAGGCGCTGCATCCGTATAAAGGTCTGCTGATTGCCACCAAGGGAGGATTTACGCGGCACGGCCCGGATCTCTGGGCGCCGGTCGGTCGACCCGAATATTTGCGGCAGTGTGTGTTGATGAGTCTTCGGCGCCTTGGCGTCGAGCGGATCGATCTATGGCAACTGCACCGCGTCGATCCGAAAGTGCCGCGCGACGAGCAGTTCGATGCCGTGGCGGCGATGCAGCGTGAAGGCCTGATCCGGCATGTCGGTCTTAGCGAAGTGCCGGTGGACGACATCGAAGCCGCGCAAAAGCACTTCAAGGTCGTGACCGTGCAAAACCAGTACAACCTCGTGGATCGCAAAAGCGAGGACATACTCGACTACTGCGAGGCGCACAACATCGGCTTTATCCCATGGTTTCCGCTAGCGGCGGGCGAACTCGCCAAACCGGGTTCCGTCGTCAGCAATATTGCAGAAGCGCACGGTGTGACGACCGGTGCGATTGCGGTTGCGTGGCTGCTCAAGCGCTCCCGGGTCATGCTTCCGATCCCGGGCACGGGCAGCGTCGATCATCTGCTCGAAAACGTGGCCGGCGCCGGCGTCAAGCTGACCGATGAACAGTTCGACGAGCTCGATCGCCAGGGGCGTAACGCGACTGTGCGCTGAGCGTGGGGCGTGCCATGCGGCAACTTCAAGCGCCCCGATCATCACCCGTGCAGCGCTTATCGCCTCATTGCACGCACTGGAACGAGGCTGCCGAATTGACGTCGCCTCCCTTGTATTGCGGCCATTCGGGGTAATCGCATAACGGTCGCGTGCGGCCGGGCACGCCGGCCGTGTCGGTCGTCACCTGTCCGACGGGCGCGACTCCCGCCTCCGCCCATTGCTCGAGGGCCGTTAGCGAATCCCAGGTCGCATTGAAGACGCTGCTCGCTGCATGGCCCATGCCGGGAATTTCGTAGTAACGCACGAACGTGTCGACCTGATCGGCGCCCATCTGCGATTGAAGTCGCTGGTAGTACTGCTCCGTTGCGCGAGTACTCACCAGCACGTCGACCAATCCATGTGCGAGCAGCAACTTGCCGCCGCGCGCCTTGAAGGCGGAGAGATCGGTAGGCGTATCGAGTTGCGAACTGAGCGCACTGATACGGTTGGCCCACACGCCGGGTTGCTCCGGGTCGAGCGATAACGAATCGAAGCTGGGATCGCGCGTGACCGAATATTTGAGCCACTGGTCGGTCAGGACGCTGATGTACGGCGCTGTTGCCGGCATGGGCTGAGCCGGCTGTGAGGTGCCGAACGCGAGGAACGTGACTTCAGGTTCGATCGGTGAGGTACGGGTCGTGATGCCGAGATCTGCGCCCCAAACGTTGTAGCCCGGATATTGCGTCTCACCGCTTGCGAGGGAAAAGCCGAAGTTGGTGGGCGTATTGATCGTCTCCAACGCGCCGATTTGCGCATCGGACAGGCAATTGTCGCCGGTGTCCGCGCCGTTGGCGCAGCGTAGCGGAACGCCATTGAGGGTGGCGGTGGTCGGATCGAACTGCGCATTGCATTGCTGCTGATTGCTGATCAGGCCGTCAGCGACGCCGTCGAGCGTGTCGCACGCCTGCATCGCGGCGTCGTACAGCGTCGCGCGTTTACCGACGGAGAGATAAGCGCCCGGCTGCGCGAGTGCCCGGTTCATGCGGTGACCGCCGAGCAGCGCGGCCGCATCGTCCCATGCCGGATACCACGCGATGGCGCCGTCCCAGTCCGACGGCCAGCGCTGAATCGCCGCGAGGGCTTCGCGGCCGCCCGTCGATCCGCCGGCAAAATAGGCCTTGTTCGGCGTATTTGCGTAGCGCGCCTTGATGATCGCGAGCGCCGCGTCGTGCGTTTTCTTTATCGCATCCCCGCCGAAATTCGCCACGGCTTCGTCGTTCAATCCGAAGCGCCCGTCCTGAGACGCCAGCGCATTAGCCTGATGGCCCGAGTCGCTGGCGAAAGTCGCATAGCCGCGACCGAGCGGCGTGAGTTTGTCGACCGGACCGTTGGGCACGTTCCCGGTCACATCGGGGATGGTTCCATCGAAGCCACCGCCTCCAAACATCACGACCTTGCGGTTCCATTGTGTGGGCAGCGCGACCGCGAACTTGATATTGGGCGCCGACGGATCGACGGGGGCAATCTGTGCCGTCACCGCGCAGTATTCGGGCAATTGAGCGGCGCCCGTTCCGCTGGCGGCGACCGTTTTCGCCGCGGTTACCGTCGCGCCCGTCGTGGGCAACCCGATCGCGGAAGCGGGCACCGTGAGGCCCGCGAGCTGTTCACACGCAATGCCTGTCGCCGCCGGTGTAGAAGCGCTGTCGTCATCGCCGCCGCAACCTGCAAGAACCAGAACGACTATGAGACAGGCCACGCGCACGACGATCGGACGACCGGAATGTATCGCTGTCATGATGTCTCCGCTGTTTGTTTTAGCAGGATTGCGTCGGGGTTTTGAGGGGATGCCGGGAAACGGCTTTTTCTAGAGGTATTCGACGTTGCCGTCGACGCTGATGGCCTGTCCTGAGATGTGCTGACCCGCCGGCGACGCGAGGAAGAGGGTCATGGCCGCGATATCGTCGACCGTGACCATCCGGCGAAGCGAAATCTTGCGAAGGTATTCTTCCTTCATCGCTTCGAAGGTGACACCTGTCGATGCGGCGCGCGCGGCAATCACGCGGTCCATCCGTTCACCCTGCACGACGCCGGGCAGGATCGTGTTGACGCGGATGTTGGACGGTCCGAGCTCGATCGCGAGCGACTTCACAAGCCCGACAATGGCCCATTTGGTGGCGGCATACGGCGTGCGAAACGCGTAGCCGAGGCGGCCGGCCACCGACGACATCGCGACGATGCCGGCGCAATCCGAGGTTTCCTTCAGCACGGGAACCGCCTTGCGCAGAAAGTAGTACTGGCTGTTGAGGTTCGTCGAGATGGTACGGTCCCACTCGTCCGGGCTGATTGCTTCGACCTCACCTGTCGGGCCGGCGATACCTGCGTTGTTGACGAGGATGTCGAGACCGCCCAGCCTCGTGCGCGCGTCGTCGATAATCGCGTCGACCTGCTCGCGGTTGCCCACGTCGGCTACGCCGGCGTGAAGCGCCGGATGCCGCTCTTTGGCGCGCTCGATAGCCGAGCGGTCGACGTCGCAGATATAGACGTTGGCGTCGGCTTCGAGAAACGCCTCTGCAATCGCCGCTCCGATACCGGACGCCGCACCTGAGATCAGTACGCGCAGCCCAGGTCGCGGCTTCAGGCGTTCAAGAACGTTCATATGGCTTCCTGATCGAATCGTTGATCCAAAGAAATCCCGCAGAAATCCAGCGAAGGCGTACCGGACAGATCAGCCCGGCAAGTCGACCTTCGACGTCTACAACTGAACTGCGGCGGCATGCCCGGCGACGGGCCGTTCTTCAGCGCGAATCGCCTTTGCGAGAAGCGGCACCAGACACAGGCCGATGACGGACGCCGCGACGATGACGTTAAAGCCCGCATCGCTTCTTCGGGTTAGCGTTTCGGCCAATCCGAAAAGATAGGGCCCGGCAAATCCGCCCAACAGTCCGACCGTGTTGATAAAGGCGAGGCCGGCGGCAGCCTGGATACCCTGGAGACGCTTCATGGCAACTGCCCAGTACGACGGCAGGATGCCGCCCGCGAAGAAGCCGGTTGCGCCGAGCAGGATGATTTGGAGCGTCTGATTTGCGGTCGCGATGAACGCACAACCGCTGAGTACGAGGCCCGCGGTCAGGCTGCCAAGAAACGCGCAGTCGTTGCTTATGCGACGGTGAATGCGCGGCAGCACGAGCACACCGAACAGGAAGCCGAAGCCGACGCTACTCGACAGCAAGCCGATAAGCAGTGGCGACGAAACATGCATCTGGCCGACGATGGCTGGCGTGAAGAAGTACAGGCCAACGAACGCCACCTGATTCAGGAAGTAAATCAGACTGATGAGGATGGTGGTGGGCCGCCTGATTGCAGCGAGCCAGTCTGCGGAGAAGAGCTCCGCATGACCGTGATTGTCGATGACTGCGTGCGTTTCGAGGGCTTGCGCTTCCTGCGCCGTTAGCCACCTGACGGCAGTCGGCCGGTCGGGAAGCTTGAAATAAAGGACGATGCCCGCCACGATGGTCGGCACGCCTTCCAGCAGAAACATCCATTGCCACCCGTGCAGGCCGCCTGTGCCGCCCAGTTGCATCAGTGCCGCGCCGAGCGGGTTGCCGATGATGAGCGCGACGGACGGCGCGGTATAAATCCAGCCGACGGCGACAGCACGATCTTTCGGCGCGAACCATAAGGTCACCATGTACATCAGCGCCGGGAACAGTCCGGCCTCCGCGACGCCAAGCAGCACGCGAAGAATGTAGAACGACCACTCTCCTTGCACGAACATCATCGCGGTCGACAGAATCCCCCAGCTCACGGCAATGCGCGCGATCCATCTGCGCGGTCCGACGCGATGGGCCGCCAGATTGCTCGGCACTTCAAGCAGTGCATAGCCGATAAAGAAAATACCCGCGCCGAGTCCATATGCGGCGGCACTGATCCCCAGGTCCGCAGCGAGCGCGGTCTTGGCGAGCGCGACATTCGTGCGGTCGATGAAGGACAGGAAATAGATGGCGCACATCAATGGAATGAGCCTGACCATCGCCTTGTGCGTGGCAAGTCGATGAGTGATGCCCGCGTCTTGATCAACGGTAGTGGCATTCATAGCGTCTCCAGAAGTTCTCGCTCACAGCGAAACGTTGTCGCGTCCCTTCAACCCGAGTATTGCGCGAGCGTCCGCGGGCGTCGCAATGTCGAACGACAGATCTTCAAGAATCCGGCGAATCTTCCGGACCTGTTCGGCGTTCGTCTTTGCTTTGACGCCCTTCGACAGGTAGACGCTGTCTTCGAGTCCGACACGAACATTGCCGCCCATGATCGCGCCCATGGTCACGAGGGACATCTGGTGACGACCGGCGCCGAGCACGGAGAACTGATAGTGATCGCGGCCGAACAGGCGGTCGGCCGTCGAACGCATCACATTGAGGTTCTCCGGGTCGGGGCCGATTCCGCCGAGAATGCCGATCACCGATTGAATAAAGAACGGCGGCTTGACGAGCCCGATGTCGACGAAATGGGCGAGGCTGTAGAGGTGCCCGACGTCATAACACTCGAACTCGAAGCGCGTACCGTACTCGCGAAACTCGGTCAGGATATTTTTGATGTCGAGAAAGGTGTTACGGAAGATCATGTCCTCCATGCCTTCGACGTAGTCCTTCTCCCAGTCGAAGCGCCACGATGGCATCCTGGCCGCGATGGGGTGCAACGAGAAGTTCATCGAGCCCATGTTGAGCGAGCACATCTCGGGCTTCGCGATGCGCGCGTAGGCCAGCCGTTCTTCAAGCGTCATGCGCGTGCTGCCGCCGGTCGAGATATTGATGACGGCGTCGGTTTGCCGGGCAATGGCCGGCACGAACTGCTTGAATATTTCAGGGGAGGGCGTCGGCCGACCATCGTCGGGATGGCGTGCGTGCAGATGCAGAATGGCCGCGCCGGCCTGCGCCGCTTCAATTGCCTGAGCCTCGATGTCGGCAGGCTTGAACGGCAGATATTCCGACATTGAGGGGACATGCGCGGAACCTGTTACCGCACACGTAATGATGACCTTGCGATTCGTGTCGGTCATTGTTCAGCGCGCTCTGAGAGCGTCCATGTCTGTCTCCGATATGTTTGCGGGCTGCCGTTCAGCACAGGCGCCCGTATCTTGTTGTGCCGATGATAGTTAGATACGATCTGCCCGGTAAGGTCTATTCCGGACAGAGTGGTGTCCCTGGAGGACATCCTGAGGAGGCGGTTTGTCTTCGAAACTTCCGTTATTGAACGAGCGCATTTATGCGCCGTATAAGATCGCGGCGCTGGTTGAGGTTCTCGCGGAACAGGGCATTAGCGCGGAGGAGAGCCTGAACGGAAGCGGCATCGCGCCCAGCCAGATATACGACGCGTCGTGCCTGACATCGGTACGTCAATACGCCGCTGTTTGCCGCAATGCGGTCAACCTCTCATCGAGCCCGGCCACACCTTTCAGGACCGGTTCGCGTCTCCACCTCGCGGCGTACGGCATGTACGGGTATGCGCTGATGTCGTGTCTCTCGCTGCGCGACTACTTCAGGCTGGGCGTGAAATACCATCGCCTCGCCACGCCGACGCTGACGATCGAATGGACCGAGTATCCGGACAGCTCCGTCTGGACGTTTCCGGATGCATTCGCTTCGAACCTGCCGCGCGATGTGCAGCAGTTTTTGCTCGAGCAGCAATACACGCAGCACGTCACGCACTTGCAGGACGTTGCAGGAAGAACGTGTCCACCATTGAAGGCACGCTTTTCGTATCCGGCGCCGCCTCATGCAAGCATCTATCCGGAGTATCTCGGCTGCCCTTGTGAATTCGACGCGCAACAGTGCGAGCTGATCTACGACAGCGCGATACTCGAGTTCAGACCGCAGCTGGCGCACCGGCACTCGGCGGCACTGCTTCAGGAAACGTGCGACCGGCTGATTGGGCAAGCCAAAACATCGTTCGGCGTATCCGGCGAGGTTTATCAGGAGTTGATGCGCAAACCCGGCGAGTTTCCGGATATGGAAACGGTCGCCGCTGTTCTGAAGATGACCAGCAGAACGCTACGTCGGCGGCTCGAGGCAGAAGGTACATCGTTTCTGGCGATCGTTGATGATGTGCGCTGCTCGTTGGCAACTGAATACCTGAAGACGACCAGAATGAGCACTGAAGATGTCGCCATGCTGCTCGGCTTTAGCGATACAGCGAATTTCCGCAGAGCGCTGAAGCGGTGGACGGGGAAGGGGCCGGGGGGGATTCGGCAGCAGTGAGATGTCGGCCCGACGACGCACGCAGCTAAACGACCCGTCCCGGTCGTTTAGCTTCCCCAAGAGCGCCCGTTCGAAGCCCACGCATACATCATCCTAATCCTTCGAAACCCGCGAGAATCGGAAATTGCAATGACTCGCGCCGCCTGCCAGGGTTTGCGTCCTTTCCAGGCGGATACCTCGCGTCGCATAGGCGTCGAAATCAAGTCCGCAGATGCTCGGCAAGATTTCTTTGTCTCCATGGCGAGCCGCGAATTTGCAAAAGCCACAAGCGGTGTAGTTGATGCCGAACTCAAAATTGTCATCCGGGCCCGGCTCGACAAAATCGTAGACGAAATCTTCCGGGAACCCGTTCTGATGACTTTTTGCTGCCTGCTCGCGCAGCAAAGTCTGATTCTCTGACGACATGAATTCACGCCCGGACGCAAAACGTTCGGCCTCGGGCACGGTGAGCAATTGCGCCTTATAGGTTTCCCGCTCGATTTCGCCAATCACCGATAGCGAAACGCCGTGTCGCCGGAGCACCCGGCCGATAGCGATGAATCCCATCAGGCGCATAAAGAAATCGCTCATACGACTTGCCGTGCCGCCGACATAGGGCATTTGAGTGAGCACGATTTCGAATTCGTCCATCACCTCACGCTTGATCCCATCCATATCGGTTAGATGCGCGCGCGCACGCAGCATCGCTTCGGCAAGGTCGAGGCGATGCCGCATGGCGGCCTCCATGTCAGCGCGATGCGACTCGTAAAAAGGATGAATGATCCCAGCCATCGGACACCTCCTTAACGCCACGAACTCAAGGTAAGCTTACTCGACAATTTACCGCTGCCACAGTCGTCCACGCTTTGAGCTTTCACGAAAATGAGCGCAAGAAAGCGGAGGGCAGGATTGCACGAAACGCCTGACAATACTTCGATCAGCGAATTCGGGCAGGAGACGCGCATATGCGTGCGATTCTGGAACTCTACGTTGTGGTCGTGCTGGCAGTTGCACCGGTAACGAATGTCGCAAACGCAGCCGAAGAAAAGGCAGCATCGAACCAATCCGCTGCAGAGGGTCTGCCGGAGAAGGCAGACCCTAAAACGCTGAAGGAGCGTCTGGGAGACAAGGCCAGCGATGAGCAGCGAGTCAACAACTGCAAAGTGCCGGTAGACCAGCGCGGTTCGAAGCCCCGCCCGGACCACTGCAATTGACAGTTAACCGCCACCTCGCCACGACAGGGAAACCGATTCACTATGTACCCCAATGTATTCGATCCGGTTGCGTTCATTTTCGAAGGCAGTGCCACGCCACTGCCCGATGTCGAAGGCAAGCGCTACCTGTTTAACGCATGTGGTACTCCCAAATTCTTTTCCGGACCGAGAGGAACGCCAATCGAACTCGCTCCCGATGACCCCGATCTCGAACTCGGCACCCGTTATACCGGGATCGGTCATGTGCGGAAGACGGTCCCCGACGAACCGCCGTATGACATCACACTGTTCGATTTTCGCCAGGACGAAGTGCATTACGAAGCGTTGCACGCGACCTATGAAAGCGCGCAGGCATTTGGCATGACCTTGCTGAGAAGCGGGCAATCGATACCATTTCAGTACGATGGCCTCGTACGCGCAAAACACGCATACAGCAAATGGGCCGCCCATCAATCGCCCTATCTCGGGCCGTCCCGGCGGCGCGAACTGTTGAGCTGGAACCCGACTGACCTCGAGTACCATGCCTTTGCGCACGTCTTTTTCTCGCAGGACAAATCCCTGCCGCTGGTCATTTCCGTTGCCCGCTGGCGTCCCTATGTCAACGAGATTTTTCTCGCGGATCTATGGGTCGCACCTGGCGACGCGCTCGTCCTTCCGCCGAAGTTTTTTCCGCCCAAACCGCCCCAGGACGCATCTGTGGACCAGTTGCGTCGGCTCATCGTGGATCTGCACGGTAACCGGAATTCGGCGCTCGCCTGCTGGTTCGACCGGTCGCGGTCCACCCTGACGACCGAAACGATCCTTGCTAATCCCGTTGTCATGGCGGACGAACTGACGAAGCCGCACTACCACGAGGAGGTGACGGGAACGCGGCATGTCAAGGTCACGGAATGACCAGGCGCCACAGATCAGGGTTGGCGTTTGCCGCGGCCACCAGCGGGTTTGCCAGCCGGCTTGGGTGAACCCGCAACTGGCTTGCTGGCGGCTTTGCTGCGCGGCTTTTGCACGCTGAATGGGCTACCGCTGGAGAAACTTGTGCCTTTACCCGCAGCCACAGCGCGTGGCGCCGCAGGCTTGCTTTTATTTTCACCACCTTGCGAGCGCGATTTCTTGCTGGGCACCTGCAAGGTGCCAGGCGCAGCTTGCGGCACTTTGGGCTTCTTCGGTTTCTTAGGTTTCTTGATGATCTGGCCCGTCGCGCTCGTTTGCGGCACGCGGTGTTCGGCTTCAAAACCTGGCTCTTCTTCACGGGGCAGCGTTTGCCGGATCAGCGCTTCAATCGCGGCGAGTTGTGGCGCTTCGTCGGCACACGCCAGGGACACCGCCACGCCGCTGGCGCCCGCGCGGCCGGTACGGCCAATACGGTGCACATAGTCTTGCGCCACGATCGGCAGATCGACGTTAATCACCAACGGCAGGTCGTCGATATCCAGCCCACGCGCAGCTACGTCGGTGGCGACCAGCATCTGTACTTCACGCGTCTTGAAGCGCTCCAGCGCACGCAGGCGTGCGGGTTGCGGTTTATCGCCGTGGATGGTGTCGACCGCATAACCCGCTTCATCCAGCATGGCTGCCAGGTAATCCACGCCATTGCGGGTTTTGACGAACACCAGCGCGTGCTCCCAGTTGTTCTCAGCCACAAGGTGCATGAAGAGGTCGGGCTTGTTCCTTTTGTCCACCGGGACCACCCACTGCTTGATCTTGCTGGCCGTGGCATTGGGCGGGCTGACGCTGATATTGAGCGGGTTGCGTAGGATGCCCGCCGCCATGGCGCGGATATCATCGGTAAACGTCGCGGAGAACAACAGGGTCTGGCGCTGAGCGGGTAGGGCAGCGAAGACGGCATTGAGTTCGCGCGCAAAGCCCAGATCCAGCATGCGGTCGGCTTCATCCAGCACCAGCGTTTGTACCTGATCAAACTGCACGGCGTTCTGGCGATTGAGATCGAGCAAACGGCCCGGCGTGGCAACGAGCACATCCACGCCTTTGCGCAACGACATCATCTGTGGGTTGATGCTCACACCGCCGTAGGCGGCGAGAAATCGCAAGTCGAGGCCTTTGCCGTACTGGATAAAACTTTGCAGCACCTGTTCGGCCAGTTCACGCGTGGGCACCAGCACCAGAACACGCGCGCGGTTGCTGGACACCGCGGGGCCGTGTTGCACTAGCCGTTGCAACAGCGGCAACGCAAAACCCGCCGTTTTGCCCGTGCCGGTCTGTGCGGCGGCCATGACGTCCTTGCCACTCAGCACAGCAGGAATCGCCTTGGCCTGCACCGGTGTAGGCGTCTGGTAATTGAGATCCTGCACATTGCGCAGCAAGGGATCGATCAGGCCAAGTGAGGCAAAAGACATCGGCGTATTCCGGGCTAAAGCTGCAATTCTAGCGGTTATCACCTGAGTCGCCGGTCTCTCGATGGCGGTCTGCATCCAGTGTGTGATGAACGAGTCTTATCGGACCGGAGGCAGTTGCTCGACCTGGTATTTCCGAGTGGCGGTTCTGTGCCGCACGCTGCAGCGTGTGATTGGCAGTGGCCGACCCCGAAGCGGTCAGATAGGATTCTCGAAAACGGTCGCCATGAAGCAGGTCGTTTCTCTCATTTACCAACGTGTGATACGCCTTGAATGCTGCGTGCTTGTAGTCCACCTGGGATTCGAAGCCCGTGCAGGTCACCGACAGATTCATGATCCTAATGTCGATGGGTTGGCGGATCGTGTTGTCTCGCAGCCTCTGATTGGACTTTAGCTCGGGGCGCATGAGGGCGAATAGCAGGAGATTGACGAAAGCTTCGGCCATCACCGGGAGCATCGATCGGATGCCAAAGCACAGGCCAAGGCCCTTCGAATACCGGGTGGCCACGTCGCACCGCGAGGCAAAGAGCATCGGCAGGCGACCGGAGAACAGTCCAGGAGTAACCGAAGTTGCACGGAAGCACGCGGAAGACCGGCTGGCTCAGGGATTTTCCCTTGTCCAGCTGGTTGCGGAGTATCGAGCGCTGCGTGCAAGTGTGGTCCGTCATTGGATCGCAGCGAATCCCGAACAGGACCTGACGCAGCTCCGTGAACTCGTCCGTTTTGATGAAGGTGAATGCGATGCGCTGCTTCGCGTCGTTGCCGCCCACATCGACGCCTATCGGCAATTTCAAAGCACGCATCTCGTTCGGGCCATCGGCGTGCAGACGACGAAAACCGATTTACCGTTGCAGAAGGTCAAGCAGTCTACAGAGTTGCCGATCAAACAGAACTGGCTAGATCGCGTCGAGTCCTCAGGCGCTGATCCGAGCCCTATCGAGGCGACGCCAGGTCCATCGCGACGCGCGCGATTGCGTCTGCGTGGATGATTGCGCTGTCGACCGTCGGATAGCCAGGATCCTCACCGTCAAATGCGAGCGACAGGTCCGTGCCGCCGAGGACAATCACTTCCGCCCCCTTGTCCTCGCAAAGCTTGCGGCCTGCCTCGTACAAATAGCCGCGCTGCTGAGGCGTTGCGACTCCTGCAACTGCTATCGCTACGTAGCAGGCTTGAATACGGTCGATTTCGTCGGAGTCGACCGTCACGACGTCGGCCGAGGAAACACCGTAGAGACCAGACTCCATCACGGCCCGCGTGCCGAGCACGCCGACTTTATACCAGCCCGTGTCGGCAAAATAGGCGTCCAGAACCGGAATGGCGCTGATCAGCGGCAGGCTGGAGACGGCTGCCAGATCCTTGATGCAGAAGTGAGCCCCCATTGATGTAAGAGCCACTGCTTCGCAGCCCCCTGCGCGCAGCTGATCGATGTGCCTCGCGAAGATAAGCGCCTGCTCGACGGCACAACCTGCTTCGAGATTAGCGATCAGCTCACTGGAGTCGGCGTGAGCGATAGTCAGCGAAAGCCGTCGCTTTGCGTCGGCGTGCAGGCGTACCAGCCTTCGGTAATAGACTTCGGTCGCCGCGGGTCCGATGCCGCCTATAAGTCCGATATGCATGGCCTGCATCCTTTGAGTGCGCGCGGTTGACGGAATGCAATGTCGAACAGTATAGCTAGCCGGTGAGCGCCAGCCTAGTACCGCACGATAATTGTGACGCGGCGATTCTCATCGCTTGATTACTCTCGCGAAATCCCGTAATGCGTTCGTACGCTACTAAAGCAGGAAGACCCGTGTTGTTTCGATAGGCTTCTGCTAAGGAAACTCCGGTCTCTTTTCGATATTGCTTGATCTGCTCGAGCAAAGTCTCAGGATTAACCAATTGCCACTCGTCTTCCGTGAGCATCGCTACATCTGTCTTGCAGCGCCAACAGTAGATGGTTTTTGGCATCTGTATCGTGGCTCCTTGTCCCATGGCTGCGCGTCGATGCATCAAAGCATGCCAGACATTGTCGCCGATTTGGCCCAACGCGTCGAAGGGCCGATATTGGCCGAGACATGGGCAGACCAGTAACGCAAAGAAATATTCGCTCTGTAAGGATCATCCCCGGAGCCGTCAAGTACATAAGTGCGGCAGCCGTTATCAAAATCGGGCATTAAAAAAACAGTAACCGGGGATATTTTGAGAACAACATTGAGAGTTTCTCTCGCATCGGTCATTTGCGCGATGTTCCTCGCGGGGTGTGCGACCAACGAGCAAGGTCAACTCGTTGTGGATCCGAACAAGGTAAACGAAGTCTTAGCGGGCGCGCTGAGTCCGCCGCCACCGCCGCCGCCGGAGGTTGTCGAAGAGGCCTATCAGCCGATGCCAAATGACGTTTACGTCTCGACGGTTGTCGACAAGGACGTCGTGTTTGTAGGCGGCAATACGTATATCTGGGTGGTCGGGCCGGACGGAGTGCGGCATCGGCGTCTCTACGCTCATGGCGATCATCGGGAAGATGTCTTCCGGCGCAGGGATGAACTGCACAAGACCATGATGAGTCACGGCGGCCATTTGCCCGATCATGCGATAGCCGCGCATGGCCCGGCGGAACATCCTCATGCAATGGCGCAAAACCATCCGATGCCCAACGCCAGGCCGGTTGCGCACGTCGCGGCGCCGGGCAAGCCCGCTCCTGCGGCGAAGCCAGCTCCGAAGGATGTGAAGAAGTCGTAGGGTTATCTTTCGAGATCAGGCGGCGGGGGAGTTGAGAAGTTCCCCGCCGCCCTTCGCATTGCAATGGCCGAAGCGTTATTGCATCCCCGCCACGCTCCACGGTTCAACGGAAGCTCAGCACGTCCAGCACGGGCCGGCGCGGCTTCGACGGCCAGTTCCCCTCCCGCATCGGCCCGACCGAGAGAAGCATCACGGGGATCTCGTTGTTCGCGAGACCGTATTCCGTTCTCACTGCGGCGGCGTCAAAACCGATCATCGGCGTCGAACCCCAGCCCATCGACCGCGCAGCGTAAATGATCGCCGCCGCGCCGAAAGTAGCGGTGCGGATCGCCTCGTCCCGCTGCTGCTGCGGGTTGTCGTCGTAAATGCTGCGTGCGCCCTTTTCCGCTTCGGGAACGTGGTCCTTCCGCATGTAGCCCGCTTCCACCATTGGGGCAAAGACCGCGGGTACGGTGCTCGCATCAGCGAGCTGACCGACGATAACGAATGTCACGGCCGCTTCGGTCGTCATCGCCTGGTTCCAGGCAATCGGGCGCAGCCGCGCCTTCGCCTCGGGCGAGCGCACGGCGACGAAACGCCAGTTCTGCAGGTTGAACGAAGTCGGCGCCGATGTGCCGATCTCGACAAGAGCGGCAATCTGTTCGTCGGTCAGCACAGCCTCGGGATCGTAGTACTTCGTCGCGCTGCGACTCAGCATGGTTTCGATGACCGCATTGGTCATAACGAGACCTTCGGCAGCATTGCGGGTCCGAGCGGCTTCGATGACTGCATGGGTCATGACGAGAGCGTCGGTTGCGTTGTCGGTCTGAGCGGTTTCGAAGAGGTCGGTGGTCATAACTTGTCCTTTCAATCAAGTGTTCGATAGGTGCAGGTTACGACCAGGCGGCAGTTGTTTCGAGACGAGCAGGGGTCAATTAAAGGCTCAATATGCTCATGGTTGCAGAAGGCCGATTCTTGACGGACGCGTTTGTCGGTCATCGGACCCACGGCCGCCGCCGGCGGCACGTAGGTCCTGTAAAGAGCGCGTGGGACACGCTGCATCCGCTGCGCGCAATCGTCTCCTCCCGCAAAATCTCCTTCAGGCTTTTCCGTTTTCTGTTTGTGCGAACGCCATCTCGAAGTTGATAAATTCCGACGAGTTGACCGAGCCGCTGCTGTCGGTGTCCATCAGTTCAAGAAGCGATTGGGCGACCGGACTGTCCCCGGATGTACTGCCCATGCCGTCCAGAAACTCGTCAGTCGAGACTGAGCCGTCGCCGTTCGTGTCGAGACTCTGAAAGAGCTGGTCAGCTTGCGTTTTCGTCCCACCGAATTGGGTCACCAGGTTTTCGAAGCCCGACTGCGACACTGAACCGCCCGGTGTCATCAAGTCTCCGTGACTGATGAGGCCCTGGTGTACCCGCTGCGCCAGTGCATATTGTTGCGCGGGTGTCGTGGCGTTGGCGATGTCGCTGGCGGAGATACCCAGACTCGCCATGCTGGTTAATGAAAAGCTGACACCCTCCGCCGCAAGCGAGGCGAGGGTCTGTGCATCGGGACTAAGCGTGACGATGGTCGAGGATGCCGGCGCATCTGCGGACGTAGACGCCGCCGTGCTTCCTGAGGTCGCCGCTGCACCGGACGTTCCCGATGCACTGGACGTGCCGGAAGAGCCACCTCGCGCATGTTTGTGGGTTTGTGCAGTCGCTGGATTGATGGATGAGACAGACATATGGTCCTCAAATTAATATCCGGACGTCGTGCGTCCTGGGTTCGGCTGAGGCTAGGCACGACTACGCCTGGCTGTTGACGAGTCCCCCGACGGTTTGTCCCTGTGACATAAGCATTTCCGCCAACTTCGCGGTGGCTGCGGAAATCTGGCCTTGAATCATCGAAGCCTCGGCTTGCAATGAGCTGAGCGCCGCATTCGGTGAGCCGCCGCGTCCGCTCCGGGCGGCGGCAGCCGTTATTTGCGCCTCGATCTGGGCCAACATCTGTTGCAGACGATTGATCAATTGCTTGAGCGCCTGAGCCGCGGCAGCTCCCGAGCCTGAGCTGCCACCGCTCGAGGCGCCGCCTGAACTACTGGATGCCTTCGACGCCGCCGTGGCATTGGCGTTTGTCGCCTGTGTGCCTGACGTTGTGCTTGCCGTGCCGCTACTCGCATCCGCCGCAGATGTGCGCTGCGCCTGCTTTGACGTGGCGTTGTTCGAAAAAAGGTCGTGCGTAGTGGTTCCGGGAATGAATCCGCTTGCGGTTACGTCGCCGATCGCCGTCGTCATCAGTTACCTCTTAGCAAAGAAGGGGATACCGAATTTATCTGCTGCGAGACATACGATACGCATTCGAAATTCCTTCGGTTTCGCTACGCAACACATCCGGCAGCGATGAGTGCTCCGATGATAGAGTGCGGCACACCATTCGAGCATGTATGCGACTGCACAATCTGTTGAACGACAGTGCCCATGCGAATGCCGCGCGCATCCGGCGACGCGCCAGGTTGGTGTCGATCCTGGAGCCTGATCGCCGCGGGATACTTTCTAACCAAAGCAGCAAGGATACGTATGACCGCAAGTCTTTCTGCGCACGAAGCGCAGTTTGCGCATCTGTACCGCGAGGACGACGAATTGCACGACGCGCTGCGCGCGAGCAACGTCAGTTGGGATGTATCCCGGAAGCGCGCGGATCCATTGTCGGTAGGCATCTTGCCGCGCGATGCGGGCACCGCGAAGTTGATGTCGATCTGGGGCGAGCCGGTGACGGCGCGGCGCGGTCCGCTGGAACTGGCGCGCGACGACAACGCGTACATCGGCATTCTTTATCAGCGTGTCGGTTGCACGGTTTATGAATTCGGCAAGCAGCAGGTCGACGTGCGTGCGGGTGACATCGCCATCTGGCATAGCGCGCATTCTGCGCAGTTCGCGATGCCCGAGCCGTTCCGTAAGCTCTGCATGCTCGTTCCGGTCTCAGAGTTCGAGTTGGACTTGCCGAACGCGGCGTCGCTCGACGGTCTGCGCATCGACGCGGCAAGCCATTCCGGAACACTGCTTGGCAGCTGGCTTACCGCTCTCGCGGACCAAGTGATGACGCAGCGCCATGCGCCCTTGGTATCGAGCGTCGACACGACGCTTGGTGTGCTGGCGGCAACCATCACCGCGCATGTCCGCAAGCCAAACGCGACGAGGGCTCAAGATCTGCTGCTGCGTGTCATGCGCTATATCGACGGCCGGCTCGATGACCCAACGCTGACGCCGGCCATGATTGCGCAGCACTTCGGCATTTCGGTGCGCTACTTGCACAGGATTTTCAGCGAAAGGCAGCTTACGGTAAGCGGTTGGCGCCGGGCGCGGCGTCTGGCGAAGTGCCGAGCCGAACTGGCTGATAGCGGTAGTCGTCGGACGATCACCGAGATCGCGCTTTCGTGGGGCTTTAGTGATGTCGCCCACTTCAGCCGGTTGTTCAAGTCGGCCTTTGGAATGTCGCCGAACACGTTTCGCCGTGCTCAGCAAGGTCATGCAGAGGGCTCACGCCTTGATCAACGAGAGGATCTTTAGACTCCGTCGTGATTTATCCATACATCGGGCCGGGACGACGATCGATTCGTAGCAACACCGCTTTCAGTTTCTTCCCGTCGCGTCCAGCGCCTGCATCGCATCGATGATGCTAAAGCTGCCGGGCTTCTGGCGCGGCGGAAACTCTTTGAAGCTTTGCAGCCATCGAGCAATAAAGGCCTGAATGCGACAACCGGCGGCATCCGCCGCCGGTTGTGTCCCCCCCGTTAGCGCCTTCTTTAACGGTTCATTTGCTGGATCCCAGCCAGTCGCCACGTTTGATCGCCGCGCGTGCTCTTGACCAGATTCCAGATCTCCTGGAACGGCTCTGCGGTCGGATTGTCATCCTCGCGCATTTGACCATGGAAGCGCACGCTTACCAGCGTCTCGTCCACATTGCCTTCCGTGGACAGCACTTCGGCGTCGAGCCGCGTGACTTCCGTTACGCTGCGCTCGTGGCCGCGCGCTTCGAGGTCTTGCTTGAGCTGCATAAACATCTCGGGCGTCGTCAGCTCGAACATGTCACCCTGGTCGTTCCGGTCCCATGCGCTCTGAAGACGCATGAACATGTCTTTCGCCGAGACCAGAAAAGCGGTCTGCTCAGCCGTTGACGAAAAGGCTGCAGGTGCAACCGCCCCCGCTGCCGGGCGTCCCCAGCCGCCCGGATTCGCTTCGGGATGAGGTTGCCCGATCCGATTCAGGAATGGCGAGCCATTCGTTTGCTGGCGGCCTGCAGCCCCTGGCCCGTAAGCGAGATCCGGACGACGGCGGTTGGCGATGAAGCGATACAGCAACATGCCGCCGAAGATGACCAACCCGATCAGCAGCGCATTCGACAGCAATTGCGCGAGCCCTTCACCGAGGCCAAACGACGACAGCAACGCCGCAATGCCGAGGCCAGCGGCGAGACCGGCTAGCGGTCCCATCCAACGGTTACCAGCCGCGGCGGCAGGCGACTGTGCGGCTTGCTGCGCAGGCTGCGCTTGCTGGCTGCGTTGCGTCTGCCCGGACTGCGGCGCCGCTTGCGACTGACGACCGATACTTTGGCTGCCGCCTACGCGCTTCGCTTCGGCATCGTTGGCGGCCACCGCGCCGAGAGCAAGCACGCCTGCCAGACCGAGCGCTGCGGTTCCGCGCGTTATCGCACCAGCCGCGTGCCTAACTTGATTGATAAAGTTCTTGAACATAAGAAGCCTCTTCTGTTAATTCGGGGTACCTGCGTCGTCACGTGTTTTGCACAGCCACGTGAAAACAATACGGATAGCAAAGTTATTGGCTTACATAATTTGCCGCCGATTGAGTCTTCAATTCGCCGTGGCCGCGCTGAAAGCCGTGGCCGTGTATGTAGCGCACCAGTTGCTGGATCGTGCGCTCCTGCTCGGCCATCTGGCTCTTGACGAGATCGCCGATCGACACCATCCCGATCACTTGCCCAGCCATGATCACGGGCAGATAACGTATCCGGTGCTCAGTCATCAGCGCCATGCATTCGTCGGTTGACTGCTGCGGGCTGACGTAGCGAACCGTAGTCGACATGATTTCGCGTACCTGCGTATTCCTTGACGAACGGTCCATCAGGACGACTTTCCGGGCGTAATCGCGCTCGGTGACAATGCCGGCCATGCGCCCTTCGTGCGCGACGATCAACGCTCCAACTTGCCGGTGCGACATGGTCGCAATCGCGTCGTACACCGATGCGGTCGCCTGGGTCGACCACACTGTCTGCGAAAGCTTTGAACGAAGGAATTGCTCAACCGATGCCATAGGTCACCTCTCTCTTCGATCGTTAGCGCCCACTGGCGTCCGGGCGCGATATCTGAATCTAACCGAAGCCGGTAGAACATAAAATTCGTATTTTTGTTGTCAATCATTCGAAAAAACCGTAGCTTTGGTTCATTGAGGAGGCCGCATGAACTTTAAGCATTTGCATTACTTCTGGGTGGCAGCGCACGCAGGCGGCATTGCCCGCGCCGGCGAGCAATTGCATATCTCGCCGCAGACGCTCAGCGGCCAGATCAAGCTGCTCGAAGAAGCGCTAGACAAGAAGCTGTTCAGGAAAAATGGGCGCACGCTCGAGCTGACCGATGTGGGCCGCGTGACGCTCGGCTACGCAGACGAAATATTCTCGTTGGGCTCAGAACTCGAGAATGCGGCGCGCCGTGAGAGCGAATCCGGGGCGCAAACGCGGTTTCGTGTGGGGATTGCGGATTCGGTGCCGAAGGCAATCGCTTACCGGCTGCTGGAACCGGCGCTGGGCACCGCGATGTCGCTGCGCATGATCTGCCATGAAGGCAAACTGCATGCGCTGCTTGCGCAACTGGCGGTGCACCGGCTCGATCTGATCATCGCCGATGCGCCGATTCCTGCCGACGTGAACATCAAGGCGTTCAATCACCGGCTCGGTCGTTCGTCACTAGGCTGTTTTGGCGCGTCTACGCTGATGCAACGCAACAAACAAAGCTTCCCGAAACTGCTCGGTCAGGTGCCGGTCTTGTTGCCCGGTACCGACTCCGCTGTGCGTCGCAAGCTGGACCACTGGTTGGCATTGCATACCATTGCGCCGCATATCGTCGGCGAATTCGACGATGGAGCGATGACCATGGCGTTCGGTCGCGAAGGGCGGGGCGTGCTGTTCGCGCCAACCGTGCTGGAGGGCCAGTTACAGGCGGAGCACAAACTGACAATGGTCGGACAGATCAACACCATTGTCGAAGAATTCTTCGCGATCTCGATCGAGCGTCGCATCAGTCATCCGGCGGTCGCGATGATCATGGATGCGGCGCGCAGCGAGTTGTTCAATGCCTAGACGGCTGCTCCAACTGGACGCCGCACGTCATTGCCCTGCACGCCTCAAGTAGCGTTGTCCGAATGACTGCGGGGAGACATAAACCCTCAACTTCCGTTTGACAATCCAAAAACTGAAAGACTATTGTAATAATATTGTCTCCGGAAAACCGTGTCCTCGCGAGTTTGATGCAACTGATACGGGGGGTGCCGTTATGCAGTTGAATTATCGCGTTCTCGAGAAGGTGGCGTTTTCTGCCGTCGTATTGTCCGCGGTGACCTGCGTCGGATTTATCATTCGCGAAAAATTTCCAGGCGTTCTGGATATTCTGCCGCGAGGTCATGGCGTATTTCTCAGCGAGTACACGCTGGCCTGCCTGTTTCCGAGCGACTGCGAGCAGATACTCGATCAATTGATGGCGGCTGATGAGCGCAGCGCGGCGCTTGCCTCAGAGCGGACAGACTAGACCGCTGTCGCAGTTTGGTTGCCAGCCTGTCCACTGATTCTGGCTACACGCATCGAAGCTCTGCAACGGCGGCCGCTGGAATCGTTCAGGCGTTGCTAACGAAAATCTTCCAGCCCTGGCCGCTATTCTTTTCGAGAATCGCAAGCTCTGAACTGATCGCTAACGCGGCAGGGAGGTCACCGTTTACAACGACCGGTTGTAGACCGTTGATCGGAACGCCACCGATCGCAAACACAGTGGCCGTCGAGGGCGACAGAACGAGAGGGCAACTTCCGGCAGCCTTCAACAGGCTCATGTCACCCGCCATGTAGAGAATATTCCCACTCGCATTGTCGCGATAAGACAGCGTCGACACGATCGTTACGCCGACGCTTGCCGAAGTATTCAAATACCATGCTGTGGCGTTGCTGCTTAACGCGACGACAAAAGATCCACCGCCCACATCTTTAGCTGACAGATACAAATTTGAATTCGGATCCATCAAGGTAACGGGAGTAGTCATCGAATATCTCGCTTGAATTGGCTTTGGGCTTTTTAGTGCCTATGCATAGGGCTTTCATCACGGAACGACAATTCACCATAGCCGAAATCAAACGCTTCGATTTTGAACAATTGTGACGTCAATGCACAGTCGAGTAGCCCAAACGTTTTGGCACGAAGCCACGCTTTTACTGCACATTCGAGAACGAGCAGCGGGCCACCGTGACGACACGTTTCTCAACGCCCGGGTCGAGAAAACAGGTTGACGAGATTCCCATCCGGGTCACGCAGCAGGAGCGAGCGATTGCCCCAAGGCATCAATGTCGCCGGCATCACGACGGTTGTTCCGGACGCTTTCATCCGTTCGAACACCGCGTCAACGTCCTGCACTTCGAACTCGAGGATTGCCGATTGATTGGCTGCGGCAGTGGCCGCACCGGCATTGAAAAGCCTGATCAGGTGCTCAGATGAGATCGCTAGCGTCGAGCCCTCGAATCGCATTTCGGCAAACCCATCGGCCAGATGGACAGCCTCGATTCCGGAAAGCCTCTGATAAAACGCGACCAGCCTTTCGATATCCCGGGTAACTACTCGAACCGATGCGAACTTCATTTTGAGCTCCTCGCCAAAAAAGGAGCTTCAGTCTAACGATCGATGCTGTCAGATTCTGGCAGTATCGTGCGACTGGCGACCTGATTGAACTTCCGCCACTCACGAAGCAGTGTGGAACGCTTCTTTGGGTAGCGTTCCTCCATCTGCTCGACGCTCAAGATCCGATCCGAACGGAAATTCCGAAAATCCGCTCGAAGCTCGCACCAACACATGAGTACGCGCGATTGGTCGAAATACACCAAGGCAAAAGGCCAAACGATACGCCGGGAGTGAATACCAGCGCCGTTCACGTAAGTAATATCGAGCTTTTGCTCTGCACGGACCGCGGCACGCAGAAGATCCGGCGAGATCGTGTGGGTCGGTCTCGTCAAAGGCGCGCCGACCAGCAGCGAAGATTCCTCCAGTTCGCGATGCAACTCAGCGG
Organism: Paraburkholderia edwinii; assembly: GCF_019428685.1. Taxonomy (NCBI): domain Bacteria; kingdom Pseudomonadati; phylum Pseudomonadota; class Betaproteobacteria; order Burkholderiales; family Burkholderiaceae; genus Paraburkholderia; species Paraburkholderia edwinii. Next base: position 4,275,507 of record NZ_CP080095.1, on the reverse strand, counting down.
GCAGTACTGCAGCTATCTTCGCAAGCGCGCTTAGCGCACCGGACGATAGCGTCTTGTCGCAGCGATCGGCTACCCAGCGCATGCCAAGCACTAGGGCATCGAGTTCCTCTGAGCCGAGCATGATCGGTGGAAGCATGAAACCAGGTTTCATCACGTAGCCAATGCCTGGCTCTCCCTCAATCATTGCTCCTTGCGCCTGCAAACTGGCGATGTCCCGGTATAGCGTGCGGATGCTCACGCCCAGCTCGTCAGAGAGGGCCTGGCCGCTCACGGGACGTCGATAACGACGTAACACTTGCAGGAGTTGAAGGAGACGTTCGGCACGTGACATACGTCGTTCCTTGTTTTCTGAGCGCCCCGAGAGGTGCGGGACAAAATACCAGACGACCACTTGAAGCGTGGCTGCCCGGCAGTCCCGCTTCAGTAGCGCTTTTTCGGCGGCAACGACCGTTTGATCTGCTTGCGCAGGCGTGCCACGGCGGCAGCCTTTTTACGCTTTCGTTCTGCGGTAGGTTTTTCATAGGCTGTCCGGGTGCGAAGCTCCGGAATCAAGCCGGTGCGCTCGATCGCGCGACGGAAACGGCGTAATGCAACTTCGACGGGCTCGTCGGGTTTCAGAATTATCGTAGTCAATTTGTTCCTTGGTCGAGGTTGAGATGCGGCAGCGATGGCGAATGGTGAGGGCGATATGCACGCGGCGTCGTGGCGCGGGTTAGGGTCACAGCCGACCGTCGCGCATCGCGCCATCAACGGCGACGAAACGCGGGTCTTGGCGTTGCGCCACCGCTCCGTTCATCCTTGTGGCGAAAATTGATTCGTCCTTTCGTCAAGTCGTACACCGAAAGTTCCAGCGTGACGCGATCGCCCGCCAGGATGCGGATGTGATTCTTGCGAATACGGCCGGACGCGTACGCCCCAACCACCACGCCGTTGTCGAGCGTGACGCGGTAGCGGCTGTCCGGCAGCACTTCATCAACGATACCGTCGAGTTCCAGCAGTTCTTCTTTGGCCATTCAAGGTTCCTGATCAATTGACGGGACATGGGCTCGGATGTCCCATCGAGGAAGAAGCCGCGAGCGCTGATCGACAGGTGCTCGCGCGGGAGTGGGAAGCGTGAGATTTGTTGGGGAGCCCTTACGTCCCGGAATCATGGGCCGCCCTGTCCGGGCGGCGAATTGGGTACGCTAGGGGATGAGCCAGACGCGGCGGCTCGTTATACCGAACCGATGCGAGTCTGGGCGTGCAGTCCAGCGAACATGGTTATCGCTGGCCTTACTGGACTGTCAATCAAAGGAACATTCGCAACTAATCAACACGCGCTTTTCGGTGCTGTGCAAAGCGAACTGATCCCGTATTGTAACCGAAGGCCGCCATTCGCCCCGTTACTATCGGCGAAGCGAGCAGGAAGGGGTGTTCTCCGCCATACGTTACGACGATGCGCCTGTCGTTAACCGCGCGTGTCGACCCAGTTTCGAGCCCACTGGGCTGAGTGCTGCAACGCCTGCTCCTCATTCTTGAAGTAGTCGAGCGAATAGAACGAATAGCGCCCTTCGGCGCGTGCGCTGTCGATACATTCGAGCAGCAGGTTGGATGAAAAGCTACCGTCGGGCAAACGATGCGCCGAGGGTTGGACGGCATAGCCGTTGTATTGCTGAATGTGTTTGTTTCGCATTTTAGTTTTAATGATATTGGAGTGCGCACCATGCCGCGCGAAAAGTGCACGGGTGCGCCGATTCAAAGCGATTCGAGTCGAATTCTGAACGAGTCGAAAGGCGAAAAAGGCGTTGAAGCCTGAGGAGAGAATGACGTGCAACGAGACGGTTGGCGCTGGGCAAGCTGCTCAACAAAACAGATGCCAATCAGGATCAAATCAGGATCGATCGCGCCAACGGAAGGGGACAAGGCTTCGCGAGGGGTCGCTGCAACCCGGCGTCCGTCAGCGGAGGCCGGGCTCTTCAACTTTACAGCGGCTTGATGTTAGCCGCTTGCAGGCCCTTCGGGCCTTGCTTCGTTTCGAAGGTCACCTTCTGATTTTCAGCCAGCGTCTTGAAGCCGTCGCTCCTGATTTCGGAGAAGTGAGCGAACAGGTCGTCGCCGCCCTTGTCCGGGGTGATGAAGCCAAAGCCTTTGCTGTCGTTGAACCACTTAACGGTGCCGGTTTCCATGAACAATCCTTGAGAAAAAATATGAGAGTTGCGCTATTAACAAGCGCGTGAAGCTTCAAGGAGGGAGAGGACAACGAATACCGCTGAGGAGGAGCGAGCAATTGATGAACAGCAATCGAGCTTCTTGAACTTCGGACGAGACAGTACCCGTCGGGTCGGCCGGCGTCAATACTAAACTTGTAACTGTTTCGCCAGACGGCCCCGCGCGACAGACGACGCAATGCACCCTTCGTGGCCGAGGCCCTTGCCTGGCATGGCGCACAGCGCGCTTCCTGACCGATTCCCGTCCATTGTCGCGCGCTGGTATCCGTTATTTATAGGCTGATCGAGCCATCGGGAGACGCGCTGAGCATCCTCTCCACATACCGCGCAATCAAATCAATCTCCAGATTCACGCGCGAACCTTCCTTGAGGTGCTTAAGCGTCGTCACCTGCACCGTATGCGGAATCAGATTGATCGAAAACTCGCAGCCGTCCGCACGATCGTTGACCGAGTTGACGGTGAGGCTCACACCATTCACCGTAATCGACCCCTTGTACGCGAGATAGCGCCCAATCTCTTTAGTCGCAAGCACCCGCAACTCATGCGACTCACCCACAGGCGCAAAGCGCGTGACCGTCCCCATTCCATCGACGTGGCCCGACACGATATGTCCGCCGAGCCGGTCATGCGCACGCAGCGCTTTTTCAAGGTTCACTTCGCCGGTCTGGGCCAAGCCCGAAGTCAGATTCAAACTTTCCCGCGACACGTCGACGTCAAACGAATGATCAGTCTTCCCAATCACCGTCATGCACGCGCCTTGAATCGAAATACTATCGCCGAGCTGCACATCATCAAGATCGAGCGCACCCGCTTCGACGGTCAATCGCACACCCGCTTCCGGCTCGTTGCCAAGCGGCTTGATCGAAGCAATACGGCCGACGGCCGCGACGATTCCAGTAAACATCGTTGTCGTTTCCTGTTCAGTGCAAGGGCGGAGGCGGGACGAGCCGCGCGAGTACGCGAATATCCGTGCCAATCCGATCCACCGATTGATACTCGAGCTGCACGCGCTTTTCAAGCGACGCCGGTGCAACAAGGTTAAACATGCTCATCGAATCCGAGCCCAGCAGACTAGGCGCCAGATAAACGAGCAGTTCATCGACGCAGCCCTCGCGCAGCAGCGAGCCATTGAGCTTGTATCCCGCTTCGACATGCAGCTCGTTCGTGCCGCGTGCCGCGAGCTCCTTCAGCATGGCCGGCAAATCGACCTTACCGTCCGCGTTCGGAAGCGGCACGATCTCCGCGCCGCGGTCGCGCAACGCAGCCGCGCGCTCTTCGAGCCGCGCGTCGAGATGACCGCAGATAATCAGCGTCGGTGCGCCCGCCAGAATGTGCGCCTCGGGCGGCACTTCGAGCCGGCTGTCGATCAGCACGCGTTTCGGCTGCCGCGGTGTATCCACCGCGCGCACTGTCATGCGTGGGTTATCTTCGCGAATCGTGCCGATGCCCGTCAGAATCGCCGACGCGCGCGCACGCCATGCATGCCCATCCGCGCGCGCCTCTTCGCTCGTAATCCACTGGCTTTCGCCGGACGGCAAACCCGTGCGGCCATCGAGCGACGCCGCGACCTTCATCCGCACCCACGGACGATTGCGCGTCATACGCGACACAAACCCGATATTGAGCTCACGCGCTTCATTCGCGAGCAACTCGCAGCGCACTTCGATCCCCGCATCGCGCAACATCGACAGCCCGCGCCCCGACACAAGCGGATTCGGATCTTCCATTGCCGCCACCACACGCGCGACTTTCGCTTCGATCAGCGCATTCGCACACGGCGGCGTGCGGCCGAAGTGGCTGCACGGCTCGAGCGTCACATAGACGGTCGCGCCGCGCAGATCGTGTCCGCGCGCTCGCGCGTCCTTCATCGCGCGGATTTCCGCATGGTCCTGGCCGGCCGGCTGCGTAAAGCCTTCGCCGATCACGGCGCCATCCTTAACGATGACGCAGCCCACGCGCGGGTTCGGATCGGTCGTGTACATGCCGCGCGCCGCAAGCACGAGCGCGCGCTCCATATGAACGAAATCGGTTTGCGAGAACATCGGTGTCCTGTTACGCGTGCAATGCTGCAAACGCCTTGCGTGCAATTTCGACGGTCGTGTCAACCACGGCATCGTCATGCGCGCTCGACACAAAACCCGCCTCATACGCGGACGGCGCAAAATACACGCCTGCATCGAGCATCTTGTGGAAAAACGTATTGAAGCGCGGCACATCGCAATGCGAGATCTCCGCGAAGCTGCGCGGAATCGCATCGGTGAAGTAAAGGCCGAACATGCCGCCGATCGAATCCGCCGCGAACGGCACTTTCGCCGCACGCGCCGCTTCGGTCATGCCGCTGACGAGGCGCGCGGTCTGCCGCGTGAGCGCGTCATAGAAGCCCGGCGCCTGAATCAGTTGCAGCGTCTTCAGGCCAGCCGCAACAGCGATCGGATTGCCCGATAGCGTGCCGGCCTGGTAGACGCCGCCTAGCGGCGCGAGATGGGCCATGATGTCGCGTCGTCCGCCGAAGGCCGCCGCGGGCATGCCGCCGCCGATCACCTTGCCCAGACACGTGAGGTCCGGCGTAATGCCGTACACCTGCTGCGCGCCGCCGAGCGCGACGCGGAAGCCGCACATCACTTCGTCGAAAATCAGCACCGAGCCGTATTCGTTCGTGAGGCGCCGCAATGCCTGAAGGAATTCCGGCGTGGCGCGGACGAGGTTCATATTGCCGGCCACGGGCTCGACGATCACCGACGCGATCTCGTCGCCGAACGCCTTGAATGCTTCTTCGAGCGCCTCGACGTTGTTGTATTCGAGCACCGTCGTGTGCTTCGCGATATCGACCGGCACGCCCGCCGAAGTCGGATTGCCGAACGTGAGTAGCCCCGAGCCGGCCTTCACGAGCAGGCTGTCGGCATGGCCGTGGTAGCAGCCTTCGAACTTGACGATGCGGCTGCGGTTCGTAAAGCCGCGCGCGAGGCGCAGCGCACTCATGGTCGCTTCGGTGCCGCTCGATACCATGCGCACCTGTTCGATCGACGGCACCAGTTTGCAGATTTCCTCGGCGATTTCGACTTCGGCTTCTGTCGGCGCGCCGAACGAAAAGCCGTCGACGAGCACGCGCTGCACTGCTTCGAGCACTTCCGGATGCACGTGGCCGACGATCATCGGCCCCCACGAGCCGATGTAGTCGATATAGCGCTGGCCATCGGCGTCCCAGAAGTACGCGCCTTGCGCGCGTTCGATAAAGCGCGGCGTGCCGCCGACCGACCGGAATGCGCGCACCGGTGAGTTCACGCCGCCGGGGATCGTCTGTTGCGCGCGTTCGAAGAGAGCTTGGTTCCTGGACATGGCTTGGACCTGCCTAATGTAATTGGAGCGGGTGGTGCGGACGGTGCGCGCGGCGCGCTGGTGGCGCGGGTCGCGGTAATACGCGCCGTTAAGCGCTGTTATGCGCCGGTACGTATCAAGCACCCGTGGCGCCGCGATCAGAGCCGGCGGCCGGCACGCCTTGTGATGCGGGCGGGCCGCGGCGGCTCAATGGTTGCGTGAAATTGTACCGGACTCGCGCCGGATCGGCCTGTGGCGGCATGGCGCGGGGTTTGACGCTTATTGGCCGCTTTTCTGCCGCGTCGACGCGGCCGGCCTGACCCGCTTTTTTGCCGCCGCATGCGCGGAGGCTTTGGTCGATTGCGCGGGTTTCGGCGGCGCGAGGTCGGTGGCGGGGGGCATTCCTGTTCCCGTCACGCCGGATAACGCCGCCATTGCCGCGATCGCTGGCCGGGCGCGCGAGCCGGTCAGTTCCTTCCAGCGCTTCTCGAGCGCGCCTTCCACCATCGGCTTGATTGACGTGCCCGAACTCTGCGCGTCCCACGTTTGCACGGAAAACGGATGCGTGCGCAACGCGTCGCGCGGGATTACCACGTCCGTGTGCGCATCGACGAGCCAGTCGTAGACGAAATCGATGCACAGCCGGTGGCCGCGCTTGCTCGCCTCATCGGGCACCTCATACGGCGCGCGCGTCACATAGCCGGACGCGAACAGCCCCTTCGGCTCCTGCGCGACGCGATGCACGAACACCCGATCGCCGGGCAGGATGCTGCGCGCGACGCCGCAGCCCCAGACGTCGGTGACCGCTTCGCCGGCCGCGACGCGTTTCGCAATATCGGGCAATTCGGGCCAAGGCCACTTCTTGGGGCTCCAGATCAGCAGGAAGGCGGTCATGATGGTTTCTGTCGACGAATAGGTGATGCAGTGATGCGGCGAAGGCGAAGCCAGGGGGACGCCGACGCCGAGCAGTGAAAGTACGAAGCGGCGGGCACACGCCAAGCGGCGTCGTCGAAGCCGGAGCTTAACCGAAAGCACCGGCGCTAACTCGGCATGCCCTTGCCGCCGCCGTTGCGGCAAGCGAAGCGAAATAGCTTTCGACTTCGCGTCAGATACAATTACGAATCCGCTACACCGTCACTCGCCGTTCGTTGCATCCGCATCCAATTTTGTTTGTCTGTGGATTTGCGGAGATGCAGGCGAGCCGCATCACGCGTCATCTAGCGCTTCACTTGACATTCCATGTCCCACCCCATCAAAGGCCGGCCTGATTTCCGGCTGATTCTGCTGCTTGGCGCGCTCGCCGCCTGCGGGCCGATTTCAATCGACATGTATTTGCCGAGCCTGCCGTCGCTCACGCAGGCGTTCTCCATCACCGCAAGCGCCGCACAGACCACGCTGACGAGCTTCATGTTCGGTTTTTCGATCGGCATGCTGCTGTACGGGCCGCTCTCCGATTCGCTCGGCAGGCGGCCGGTGCTGCTCGGCGGCATCATCATGTATGTGCTCTCGACCATTGCCTGCGCGCTGTCGTTCTCGATCGGCTCACTCGTCGTGTTCCGCTTTGTGCAGGCGCTGGGCGCGGGCGCCGCATCGGTGCTTGCGCGTGCGATTGCGCGCGATGCGCACGAGCCGGCCGAAGCGGCGCGCGTGATGTCGATGATGGCGATCGTGACGTCGGTCGGGCCGCTGCTCGCGCCGCTGATCGGTGGGCAGTTGCTGTTGCTCGGCGGCTGGCGCGTCGTGTTTATCGTGCTGACGCTGTTCGGCGCATTTTGTGCTGTCACCGCGTTTTTACGCGTGCCGGAAACATGGCCGCGTGAGAAGCGCGCGAATTCAGCGCTGCTGAAGTCGTTCGCGGCATACGGGACGCTGCTGAAAGACCCGGTGGCTTGGGGACATTTGCTGTGCGGCGGGATGGCGTTCGCATCGATGTTTTCGTATATCACCGCGACGCCGTTCGTTTATATCGACTACTTCCATGTGTCCGCGCAGCACTACGGTTTTCTGTTCGGCCTCAATATCATCGGCATCATGGGCGGCAATTTCATCAATACGCGGATGGTCGGGCGGCATGGGCCGGTGCGGATCATCGTTGTCGCGGGGACGGTCAGTTGCGTTGCGTCGCTATTCGTCGCGCTGGTGTGTCTGACCGGGTGGGGCGGGTTGTGGTCGATCGTGTTTGGCTTGTTCTTCGTCGTCAGTATGGTGGGGCTGTTGTCGGCGAATTGCGTGACGGACCTTATGCATCGGTATCCGACTAGCGCGGGCGCGGCTGCGGCATTGTTCGGCGCGGTGCAGTTCGGGTTCGGCGCGCTGGCGAGTCTCGCGGTCGGGTTGTGGCGCGACGGGTCGCCACAAGGGATGGGCGTGACGATCGCCGTCTGCGGTTTGCTTTGTTATCTCGGGCGGGTGTTGATAGTGCGGTGGCATGCGCGGCCGGTTGCGGCGGCGCAAGCGAGGTAATGGTCGCGCGGCTGCGTGGCTAAGGCGGGGCGAGGCGCTAGCAACCGATGAGCGTCCACTGGTATCCGTCAAGCGGCATCCAGCAGGCGGCATCCAGCAAGCGGCGACCGGCAAGCGGCGACCGGCAAGCGGCAACCGGCAACCGGCAACCGGCAACCGGCAACCGGCAACCGGCAACCGGCAACCGGCAACCGGCAACCGGCAACCGGCAACCGGCAACCGGCAACCGGCAACCGGCGGCCAGGCCAGCGCAACAAACCAGGCTTATGCCGCAGCCGCTTGCGCCGCGCTTAGCCTCGCCAGTCCCAGTTCACGCGGCGTACTGCTATCAATACGCCATAACGCCGCGAGCAAATCCTTTGCCGCGCGCGAACCAATCACCGGTTCCGACAGCTCGATAAACTTGCCCTCAAGTTCCGCGTCCGTCAACGGCGCTTCCGGATCGCCGCGACGGTAGGGCGCGAAATGCTGGAGCTTCGTGCCGTCTTCGAGCGCGATTTCAACGCGTGCCGCTCGCATGCGCGGAAATTTCTCCGTGAGCTCTGCGTCTGCTTCGACGTGCACCTTCGTCATCAACTCGCGCAACGCACGGTCTTCGAGTCGCGCCGCGCTGAATGCATTGAGACGCACCGCGCCGTACAGCACCGCATGCGCGAGCACATAGTAAAGGCTGAACTTCGCTTCGAACGCCGAGCGCGGCTCGCGAATGCCTGCAACGTCCAGCGCCGCCCGATACGTGCGCACCGTGATCGAACGGATATCGCGCGGCGTGACCTTGTGTTCGTCAACGATGGCTAACGCGGCGTCGATCGCGGCGAACGTGTGTCCGCAGCAGCCGTGATTTTTCTGCGTGATGCGTTCGATGTTGTACCGCTCGCCAAGACCGTCCGTTACGCCCGACCAATCGGGCGAGCCGCACATTGCCGCACCAAAACCTGCATCGCCTTCGAGCATATCCGCGACGCCGGTCACGCCTGCCGCTGCCCCTTGCGCCGACATCACGCCGACCCATGCCGCGTGTCCTGCGTGCAGGGCCTTCGTCATTGCGTCAGAGCGGAATGCCTGCTGCAGGCCCGATGCGAACGTGGCTGATGTTGCGAGCGCATGCAGCGCGACGGGCGCGGAGCCGGCATCCATCAGTGCTGCGCTGGCGGCAGCGGAGCCAAACGAACCGGCCGTGCCCGTCGTATGAAAGTAGCGATAGTGGGCGGGTTGAATTGCAGCGCCGATGCGCGTCGAAACTTCATAGCCGGCCGTGATCGCTTTGAGCAGCGCCTCGCCCGTCGCATTTTGCTGCTCAGCAAGCGCGAGTGCCGCGGCAATCACCGGGCAGCCCGGATGATAGACAGCGTCGCGAAAGATGTCGTCGAATTCGACTGCATGCGAGGCGCTGCCGTTGATCCACGCGGCCAGTGCGGCATGCGCGGTGGTCGCGAAGCCGGGCAAGCTCGATGTGCCGGTGCCGAGTTCTGCCGCGTGCGCGCGCACAAGGTTCGTCGCAGGGCTCACGCGCGTGCCGGGAAACAGCGCAGAGAACCAGTCGATCAACACGCGTTTGGCCGCGTGCTTTGTCTCCGGTGACAGGTCGCGCCGAGCTTCATCGGCAACGTAGCTGGCGAATTGTTCGAGGATCATGGTTTGTTCGAGGCGAATGCCTGGATAAGTACCTAACAACAACTGAACGGAAGCGGTGGGCGCGGAACCTTCATCGGACCATCAACGAACGCGGCTAGTCATGGTCATGATCGCGCAACGCGATATGCGCGGTTTCCTTCATCAGCACATAGGTGATCAGACTCACCGCCGAGCCGACGCACACGTAGACGAGAAACCATCGCTCATGCCCGTGGCTTTGCAGCCACGTCATCAGATAGGGCGTCGTACCGCCGAGCAGCGCGACGACGAGATTGAACGGCAGCCCGATGCCGAGCGAACGCACTTCGGTGCCGAACAGCTCGGCGAACACTGCGGGCGCAATCGCCGTGAAAAGCGCGTAAAACAGCGTGCCGAATAGCTCGACCGGCAGAATGCTCCAGAACGTGCTGCCCGTCGAGAGCACGACGGGGTACAGAAACACCACATAAGCCGCCGCCATCACGATCATCTGCGGACGCCGTCCGAAGCGGTCCGACAGCATGCCGAACAACGGCTGCACCGCGGTAAAAACAATGAGGCTCACGGTACTCGCCGCATAGGCCACTGCAGGCGCGGCGCCGCTGCGATGAATCGCATACACCGGCACATAGACGATAAACAGGTAAAAGCTGAACGCCCCAAGAATGCTGATACCCACGAGCGTCCACAATTGCTTGCCGTATTGCGTGAACAGCAGACGCAACGACGCTTGCGTGTCGCCATGTTTGCGCTGCGCCTTGGTAAACGCTTCGGTTTCGCCGACACGCATCCGGATCCAGAACGCGAGCAGGCTGCCGAGTGCGCCGACCAGAAACGGAATGCGCCAGCCGAACGACACCATCTGCGCATGATCGAGCAAGCGGCTAAGCAGCCACGTCATGCCGGACGCGCAAATCAGGCCGACGCCAGTGCCGAAGAACAGAAAACTGCCGTGAAAACCGCGCCGGTTTTTAGGCGCCGTTTCAGCGAGAAACGAACAGGCGGCGGCAAATTCGCCACCGACGGAAAGTCCTTGCAGCAGACGAGCGAGCGTCGCGAGCACCGGCGCGGCGAGGCCGATTGCCGCGTAAGTGGGCAGTAATGCCATCACCAGCGAGCCGATCGACATCATCGTCACAGAGAGCGCGAGCGCGGCGCGGCGGCCGTGTCGATCCGCATACACGCCGAGCAGCCATCCGCCCGCGGGACGCATGACAAAGCCGATCGCATAGACGCCGAATGCGGCGAGCAGTGCAGACGTCTGATCCGTCGATGGAAAAAGTTGACGGCCGAAGAAGATCGCGAAGTTCGCGTAGATCGAAAAGTCGAACCATTCGATCGCATGACCCGCGCATCCGGCAACGCGCGCGCGGATGACATTGTCGCGGCGCGCCTCGTGGACGGAATCGGCCGTGAATTCCTGGTAAGACACGTTGTCGCCTCCTGTCGATCGGAGGTGGCGCTTCAATGCCTGGTCCGATCCCAGTTGAATGTATCGCCGAGCATTGCGTTGCGCGGCTCGCGCCGGTCTATAGCCGGGTGTCAGGCGGAGTGACCGACTATCCGGCCTTCAATACATTCTGTTGGGTTCGACGCGTGCCTACTACTTCGAATCGCGCACAGTCGTGTTCCAAAAACTCACAGCACAGCGGTTAGGCGCTGGCTTTGTCCGCTTCGCCCGCTTCACGCGCTTCGGACAGATATTCGATCACGCGCCGGTTTACCTCGTCGGCCGCTTCGAACTGGGCCCAGTGCCCTGCGTTCGCCACTAGCCCGAACCGGTGCCGAACGCCTTGCGCATGCAGTTGATCCGAAAACGCCTGCGGGTCCGCTGCGGTGACATCGTGCGTGCCCCACAGCAGCAGCGGATCGACATCGGCGGTTTTGAGCAGCGGCCCGAGCGTATTCGCCAGCGACACATCCTTGCTGCGAAAGCGCGTCTTCAGGCATGCCTCTTCGTAGACGGTCAACGCGAGCGAATCGGCGTTGCCGGGGGCATACAGCATGAACGATTTCAGGTTCGCATCGAATAGCGCGCGACGTTCGTCTTCCGCTTCGACCTTTTTCCAGTTCAGCAACTCGCGCTGCTGGCGCCGCTTGCCGCCATGCCCCGCGCTGCCGACGAGCGCGAGCTTGCCCACGGGCCTGCGGCACGCAAGCGTCGACGCAACGACGCCGCCAAACGAAAAGCCGCCCAGATCGATTTCCGTCGATGCGCCGACCAAGCCATCAATCGATTCGAGCGTGGCCGCAAGGAATGCTTCGAAATCGGCGCCTAGCGGCAATGCATCCGAATCGCCGTAGCCGGGCAAATCGGGCACCCATACCGCGCGGATGGCGGCGAGCGCTTCGATGTTGCGAACCCAATGCGTCCAGCTGCCATGTCCGCCGTGCATGAGCACCAGCGGCTTGCCGCTGCCGAATGCGCGCCACACCACGCGCACACCGGAAGCGAGGCGATAGCGATGATGCGTCGCGCGCGCATCGAGTCGCGCGAGCGTTGCGCGGCCTTCGGCCAAAGCCGCCGCGGGGACAGAAATAAGGTCGGCCATGCTGCAGGAAAGAGTGCGTTATCGATGCCTTAATCGTCTCATACGTTGCGCATCGATGCTGCGACGCGCACCAGGGCGTCGACGGGTACGACGCCTTCGCCTTCGGCGCGCACGATCAACGGGTTGATCTCGGCTTCGAGCACACGCAGGGCGGGCCTGGTGGCGAGTTGCGATAGCGCGACGAGCGCATCGGCCAAGGCATCGAGATCGCCGCGCGGCTTGCCGCGATAGCCGCCAAGCGCTCGCAGTGCGTGCACTTCGTCGATCATCTCGAACGCGGTGGAGCGGTCGATCGGTGCCAGACGCAATGCGCGGTCGCGGTAGATTTCGGTCAGCACGCCGCCCGCGGCGAGCATCACGATCGGGCCGACTTGCGCGTCGACGCGATAGCCGATCAGCACTTCGCCGATGCCGTGCACCATCGGCTGCACGAGGATGCGTTCGACAGGTACGCCAGCGCCGCTTGCCGCGACGCGTTGCCGGATCGTTTCGACGGCGGCGAGCAGGTGCGCGTCATCGGGAATGTTCAACACGACGCCGCCCACATCGGATTTGTGCGGCAATGCCGCCGACAAAACCTTTGCGACAACGGGATAGGGGATCGTATCGCTGCTGCTGTCGGGCAAGCGCGGTTGCGCGGCATCGAGCGTGATGCAGCGCGGCGCGGTGAGGCCGACGTCGCAGAGCAACGTATAGGCGTCGAGTTCGTCTAGCACATAGGCCTTGCCATTATCGTTGCCGTTGCCGTCGCTGCTGTGCGCCGCTTGCCATTGCATGGCGCTAGCGGACGCATCCGCAAGCGGCGTCGCGGGCGCACGGCGTGCAAACGCGGCTTCGACTGCATCGGCACACGCTTCCGGCGTGCGAAAGCAGGGCACGCCCGCTTGCGTCAACTCGGCGAGTGCAAGCGGCGCGTCGGGCACGATAAACGATGCGAGCGGGCACAAGTTATCGCGCTGCTCTTGAGCGCTATCGATAATCGGCCGCACCAGCAGATCCGGATTGAAGCGCGCGGACGATCCGGCCACGGCAATCACGAGGTCGAACTCCGGCGCGGTGCGCAGCACGCGAAGCGCAGCGCTCATCACGTCGTAGCGCACGCCCGCTAGCGTCAAGTCGACGATTCTGCCGGGCGCTGCTTCGACGCCGGCTTCGGCGAGCCGCGCGTGCGTGTCGGCGCTCGGCGCCTCCACGCTGATGCCGCGCACGCCGAGTTGATCGACGACCATCGCGGCGCCGCCGCCTGTTGTCGTGACGACCGCGACGCGTGGCGCGCGGGGCGGAAGGTGTGCGGTGCTGTCGCCGGCGGCCGCAGCGGCTTTGTTGCGATTGGTCAAAGCTGCGCCATCGCGCGTGGTCGAATTGGCGCGCGAAGTGGCATCCGCACCTGAGCGCGAGTCCAAACCTGCACGCGAAGCGGCAGCGGTGGCTGACTTCGAACGCGAGCCGCAACCCACGCTTGAACCCGATCGCGCCTTCGGCGCTGCCATGCTCGCCAGCAACGGCAGCCCTTCAAACAGCGCTTCAAGCGTGCCGACGCGAGCGATCCCACAGTCCTTCAAAAACGCGTCGGCAATATCATCTTCACCCGCCAGCGCGCCGGTATGCGATACCGCAAGCTCAGCAGCCGCGCTCGACCGTCCGAGCTTATAAGCAATCACCGGTTTGCCGCGTTGCGCGGCTTCGAACGCAAAGCGCCGCAATGCGTTGGCATGCCGCAGCGTTTCAAGAAATAGCATGTAACCGGTGATACGTGGATCATCGAGCGTTGCGCTGCAAATCTCACCAAGACTCAAGTCGACTTCGTTGCCCACCGACACAAGCCCCGCATATCCAATACCGCGCGCCTTGCCACGCGACACCAATGCACCGATCATGCTGCCGCTATGCGAAGCCGCGAAGATGCCGCCAACCGGCAAATCCGGTTCCGCAAACGCGGCATTCGCGGTCAACGTCAGCTTTTCGTGCAGATTGACCATACCGAGGCAACTCGGCCCCAGCACACGTATGCCGGTTTCCTTCACAATCCGCGCCACACGCGCTTCACGCGCCGCGCCCACGGCGCCGGTTTCGGAAAAGCCCGCGGCCAGCACGGTCGCAACCGGTATCCCGCGTTTCGCGCAAGCCTCGAGCGCGTCGATCGCCATATCGGTCGGCGTCAGGATATACGCGTGATCCGGCGCTTCCGGCAGTGCATCGAGCGACGGCCATGCGCGTTCGCCAAGCACCGTATCGCGCTTGGGGTTCACCGGATACACGCGGCCCGCGTAACCGGCCTGCCGCAAAAAGCGCAACGGACGGCCCGTCGTTTTCGATGCATCGTCCGACTGGCCGATCAGCGCGACACTGCGCGGTGCTAGCAGTGCATGTCTGAGCGTATCGCGGCGAAACGTGTCGCTGTCCGCATCGTTGTCGTTACGCTTGTCTTGCGCGCCGCGTTCATCGGGCTGCACGAGATGAAGCGTGGGCCGATTGCGATTCACTTCGCTTGCCATGGTTGTGATGCCTTGTGGTGATGCCTTATGGTGCTCAGGATTTACGCTGATCGAAGCGCCGTTCGAATACGCACTCCGCAATGCGATTCTTCAACATTTCGATCGAGCCGCCCGCGATCATCCAGCCGCGCGTGCGCCGCACGCAATACTCAACGAGCGCCTCCTGGCTATAGCCGAGGCCGCCCATCACCTGCAACGCTTCGTTCGCCACTTCCCAGCCGGTCAGATTGCAATGTGCCTTTGCTACGGCTGTATCGTAAGCCGACGGCAACGCGCCGTCAGGTTGCGACGCCGCGCGGTAGAGCAGCAGTTGCGCGGCTTCGAGCTTGATTGCCATCTCGGCGAACTTCCATTGAATGCCTTGAAACTCGCATAGCGGGCGTCCAAACTGTTCGCGCATCAACGCATGTTCCCTGGCTGCATTGAACGCATAGCGGCCCAGCGCAAGCGCACGCGACGCATTGCCGATCCGCTCGACGTTAAAGCCCGACATCTGTTTCTTGAACCCACCAGGCCCAAGCAGCAGGTTTTCAGCGGGAATGCGGCACTCTTCCATATAAAGCTGTGACCATTCCTCGCCGCTCATAAAGCTCGACGGCTGGCCGACCGTAAAGCCCGGTGTGCCTTTTTCGATCAGCACCGAACCGATGTTGTCGAGGCCCGGACCAAAGCGGCAATAGATCAGAAACAGGTCTGCGTCGGGGCTATGCGTCGAAAACACTTTCGTGCCATTCAGCACGTACTCATCGCCTTCCTTGCGCGCGGTGGTCGTGAGCTGCGTGACTGCGGAGCCCGCACCGGGTTCGGTCATGCCAAGCGAAATCACCTTGCGGCCTAGCAGCAGGTCGCGCAGAAAGCGCTGCTTCTGCTCGGCCGTTGCATATTCGACGAAGGTACGAATCGGCCCGAAATTGCCGGACTGCACGATATCCGCACTGCGTGGGCACGCCAGCGCGACCTCCTGAATCGCGATCACCGCGTCCATCAACGTGCCGCCCTGGCCGCCATCTTCCTCGCTGACGGTGATGCCGAGCAAGCCTTGTTCCGCGAGCTGACGCGCGGTCTCGAACGGGAAGCCGCGTTGATGCGCGCGCTGCAGCGCGCCTTCCTTGAGACGGTCGTGCGCGAAGCGACGTACTGCATCGCTAAACGCCTGTTGTGATTCTGTCAGTTGAAAATCCATTGCTTATCCGCGACGCGCGCGTCGTCTGAGAGTCGAAGGGAATGCGGCTAAATTGTTTCAGGTCGCGGTTTGACAGGGCACTTCGTATAGCGTAAGTTGCTGTGAGTTTTAGTCACAGCTCCTCCATGCGTCCGGTCCCGCCGCTCAATCCGCTGCATGTGTTCGATGCCGTCGCACGGCTCGGCAGCCTCACGCGCGCCGCGGCGGAACTGTCGGTTACGCACTCCGCGGTGAGCCGGCAACTCGCGACGCTCGAGGCGTATCTCGGGGTCGAACTATTCGAGCGCGGGCCACGCGGCGTCGTGCTCACTACGGTCGGCGAGCGCTACTTCGCGCAGATCGGTCCCGCATTCGATGCCATTTCAAGTGCAACAGCCACGCTAAAAGGCTCGGCTGATGGACAGCCGCTCCGCCTATGCGTCTATGCGACGTTCGCGGCCAAATGGCTGATGCAGCGTCTGCATCGCTTCGAAGAACGCTATCCGACCATTACCATCGAAATCAGCACCACCGTATCGCCCGTCAACTTCAACAAGCAGGACATCGACGCGGCGATTCAGATCGGCGACGGCAATTGGCCCGGCGCATCGAGCGAATTTCTGTTTGCGGATGTGATCGAACCGATGTGCAGTCCGGCTCTGCTCAAGCAGGGGCCGCGCATCAAGTCGATCGACGACTTGAAAAAGCATCGGCTATTGCAATCGCGTTACCGGAAACGCGATTGGCTCGATTGGTTGCACGCGCAAGGACGCGCGGATCTCGACGATCATGTGCGTGCGCAGAAAGGCATCTTTCAGAATTCGTTTCTCGCGTATCAGGCTGCGATTCAAGGGATGGGCGTGGTGATGGGGCAAGTGCAACTGCTTGCCGCCGATGTCAAAGCAGGCCTGCTTGTGCGGCCATTTGAATCGCCTTTGAAGCGCGACGATCTCGCTTATTACCTCGTGCTGCCCGATGGGCGAGGGCATTCGCGCAAGATCGCCGCGTTGCGTTCATGGCTGATTGCGGAAGCGAAGGCGAGCGATAGCGTGGTGGGTGTGGACGCTTAGAGCCAGAGCTTAGAGCTTGGAGCGCAAACAAAAAGCCAACCTGCAAGAGGTTGGCTTTTTAACAAACGAACGCTGCGCGCTCCGAAACGACGCGCAGCCTGTGGTCTTAGTCCTTAGGCGTAGCGGCCGCCCCATGACTCAACCAGTCGAGCACCGCGCTCGTCTCTTCATCCGCACCGTCGCGCGCCTTGGCCACCGCATCGGTCACTTCTGCTTCCGGCACCGCACGACGAATCGCCACGCCCACCGCGAGAATATCGATCATCAGCAGATGCAGGATGCGCGAGATCATCGAAAGCTGCGAATCGCGAATCTCGATGTGATCGGTTTCGAGCGCGACGGTCGCACGTTTCGCGAGCGGCGTATTGCTCGACGTAATCGCGATTACCTTCGCGCCCGCCTGCATCGCGACATCGAGCACACGCAGCAACTCAGGCGCGCGACCGGACTTCGACACCGCGACAATCACATCGCCCTTGCCGAGCAACGCAGCCGAAGCGGCCTGCATATACAGATCGCCATAAGCAATTGTCGGAATGCCAAAGCGGAAGAACTTGTAGTGCGCGTCCTGCGCGACGATATTCGAATTACCGAGCCCATAAAACTCGATCCGTCGCGCGGTATTCAGCAGATCGATCGCCGTTTCGACATGATCGAAGTTCAGATGCTCGCGCAACTGCAAAATCGCGGACACCGTGTTATCGAGCACCTTCGCGCCGAAGTCGGTTGCCGTATCGCCGAGATGCACCTGGCTATGGCTAACCGGAATCGTGCCGGTCAAACCGGTTGCGAGCTTCAGCTTGAAATCGGACAAGCCCTGGCAGCCCAGCGACCGGCAGAAGCGAATCACCGTCGGCTGGCTCACATCGGCCTTGCGCGCGATATCGACAATTGGATCGTTGATGATCGAACGCGGATGGTTCAAAGCGAGATCGGCCACGCGGCGCTCGGCCGGCGTCAGCGCATCGCGCATCTGCCGAATGCGTTCGAACACAGCAGAAGAACTGCCGCCCGAGCGATTCGACAACTGCTCCGCGAGAATCGCCGAGACGCCGAGAAACGCCGGATATTCGGCGGTAATCACAAACGTCGGCACGTTCTTCAGATAGTCTTCGAAGCGGCCTTTCGCTTCAAAGCGCTGACGGAACGACGACTTCTCAAAGAACTCGCCCAGCCGCGGCACCACGCCGCCGCCAATGTAGATACCGCCCAGCGCGCCGAGCGTCACCGCGATATTGCCGGCAAACGTGCCGAGAATGCCGCAGAACACTTCGAGCGTTTCAGCCGCGAGCGGATCGCCTTCGAGCCCGCGCTTCGAGATTTCCGACACATCCAGAGTTGACGGCACGCGCTTCTTGTCGCGAGCCGCCAGCGCACGATAAATGATCTCGATGCCGGGCCCTGCCGCCACGCGTTCAAACGACACATGCGACCACTTCTTGCGTGCGTACTGCAGCACGAGGTCTTCGCGCTCATCGGAAGGCGCGAACGACGCATGACCGCCTTCGCTGCCGAGCGCAATCCACCGGTCGTCGGCCGGAATCAAACCGGACACGCCCATCCCCGTACCGGGCCCAAGCAGCCCGATTACGCTATGCGGCCGCCGCGTGCCACCGCCTACCTGCACGCGCTGCGTATCGGTCAACCCCGGCAACGCCATCGCAAGCGCGGTGAAGTCGTTGACCACCAGCAGCGTATCGAAGCCCAAGGCACGACGCGTCGCTTCGATCGAAAAATGCCAATCATGATTCGTCATCCGAACCTGGTCCCCGTCGACCGGATTCGCAATGGCGACTGCCGCGTGATTCACGCGGCCGATCTTCGTATCTTTCAGGTACTTCTTGATGACTTCCGCGATGCCCGGATAGTCGGCACACGGATAAACGTGCACCTGAGAAATCTCCCCCGGTCTGGTCTCGAGCGCGAATCGCGCATTGGTCCCGCCGACATCGGCGAGAAGCCTCGGTCCATCGGCGTGCTGGCCCGCTTGCGGGGCAGCTTTAGTTTGCACACCAGTAGACATCGAGTCTTACCCCCTTGTCGTTTGCGAGCTGAGAAATGGCTTTTTTTTGCAGGGTGGCGGACGCTTCGTTCAACACGTCCATCTTCTTCGGTCCGGCGATCAGCAGGAACAGATGATCGACCTTCTTCAACGCCGACATCGACCAGCTCACGCGTGCATGCGGCGCGCTGCCCGGATGCACGGCGACGAAGTGATCGGTCGTGGTGATCGCGAAGTCCCACTCGGGCGCGTCCGCGAAAATCGACGCGGTGTGCCCGTCTTCGCCCATGCCGAGCACGGCGACGTTCGGCACGCGCCGTTTCGGGTCGCCGTTCAACGCGGCGACGCGCGCTTCCAACGTGGTCGACGTATCGACGAGCGGCAGATAGCTCGCATTCGCGGCCGCGTTCTGCAGCAGCGTCTCGTGCACGAGACGCGAGTTGCTGGCGCTGTCGTTATCGGGCACCCACCGGTCGTCGACCAGCGTCACGTCGACGCGCGACCAGTCGAACGGCTCATGGGATAACGTTTGCAGGAATGGACGCGGGCTCGTGCCGCCCGACACGGCAAAGGTCACGCGGCCGCCGCTCACGCCGGGCGTGGCGGTTTGCGCGGCGAGCGACGCCTGCAATGCGTGGCCCACGGCTTTAGCCAAGGCAGCGGATTGCGCGGCCTGGTCGTCGAAAGCATGTAGCTGGATCATGGATTTCTCCTCCGTGCTGCTTTCTTGTTTAGTCTAAGAACAGCGAGATAAATGACATCGGAAATCGCACACTTTTCTGTTACAAAAACTCGGCGGCGCCACGCACGATGCTCAGCGCCGCCTTGAATCAGTTCTCTTCCTCTAACCAGCAGGTGCCGTGCTGCGCGAGCATCGCGCTGGCCGCCGCCGGGCCCCACGTGCCGGCCGCATAAGGCTTCGGCTTCGTGCCCGACGCAGCCCATTCGTTAAGAATAGGCTCGACCCAGCGCCACGCGGCTTCCTGCTCGTCGCGGCGCACAAACAGCGCGAGCCGGCCGTTGATCACATCGAGCAACAGCCGTTGATACGCTTCCATCTGACCTTCGCGGAAGAACTGATCGAACGCGAGATCGAGGTGAACGCTCGACAGGTTCATCCCTTCGCCGGGCTTTTTCGCGAGGCAGTACAAGCGGATCGTTTCGTTCGGTTGCAAGCGGATGACCAAACGATTGGCGCCGGCGCGCAACGCGGTTGCACCGAGCGCCGAATGCGGCACGGCGCGGAAGTTCACGACGATTTCCGCCACACGATCGGCCAGACGCTTGCCCGTGCGCAGGAAGAACGGCACACCGGCCCAACGCCAGTTTTCGATTTCCGCTTTGAGCGCGACGAAGGTTTCGGTGGTGCTGTCAGGCCGCACGCCCGATTCATTCGCATAGGCCGGCACCGACGCGCCGCGAATCACACCGGCGTGATATTGGCCGCGCACGGCCACGCGGCTGATATCGCGCGGATCGGTCGGCTTCAACGCGCGCAGCACGCGCAGCTTTTCATCGCGGACCGAATCCGAATCCATCGAATGCGGCGGTTCCATCGCGACAATCGAAAGCAGCTGCAGCAAATGGTTTTGCACCATGTCGCGCAAGGCGCCCGTATTGTCGTAGAAATCGCCGCGCGCTTCCACGCCGAGTTCTTCGGCAATCGTGATCTGAATGCTCTCGACCCATTCGCGGCGCCACAGCGGCTCGAACAGCGCATTGCCGAAACGCAGCGCCAACAGGTTCTGCACGGGCTCTTTGCCCAGATAGTGGTCAATCCGATAAATCTGCTCTTCGGCAAACATCTCGCCGACTGCATCGTTGATCGCATTCGACGAACGCAGGTCGTAGCCCAACGGCTTTTCGAGCACGATGCGCGAACGCTCGTTAAGCCCAACCGAAGCCAGCGCGCGACAGATCGGCACGAACAGCGAAGGACCGGTTGCCAGATAGAACACGCGGCAGCCGGGCAGATTCGCAATCGCATCGCGCAGCAACACGAAGTCTTCGGCTTTGCCGAGGTCGATGGCGACAAACTCGATACGTTCGAGGAACGTGAGCCAAGTGTCTTCCGTGAACTGTGCATTGGCCACATGCGCGCGCACGTGCTCATTGACCCATTGCAGGTATTGCTCGCGGCCATCGATATGACGCGCCACCGCAAAGATCTTGCCGCCCGCTGCCAGCATGCCTGCGCGATGCGCTTCATAGAGCGCGGGCAGGATCTTGCGCATCGACAGATCGCCGGTGCCGCCAAACAGCACAAAGGTGAAACTGGAATCCGTTTGCATGTGTCTCCGCGATGCCCTTGGAAGGCGCTGAAAGCAGGCCGTAGTGCGATAAAATTTTTTTTGACACTGAATTGTAGTTTAACTACAATCCAAATCAAGAGGTAGCGTGAATTCGATGAAAAAAGCGTGCGGGGCCTGCAGGAATGCGCGTTTTCACCGAGTCAAACAAGCTTCCCGGCATGTTATCGACAAATGCGTTTTGATGTGGCGCGCACCCTTAGGCGGTCGCGGCATCAAGGGCTTTAACGAAGGGCGTGCGGGGGAGTCAAAGCGCCTCGAGTCTGCAACGCGCGACGCGGGCAGGCACAAAAGCAAAAGAGGAGACGTTCTTTGCATTCCGAGTCACTCATCTCTTGAGCATCCGCGGCCGGACTTCGGCTAGCAGGCGCGCGCCAATAAGCGAAGCGCCCGTCGATGCCTGTTCGTTCCGCAAGTGTTCCCGCAGTGATCAGGTTGTTTGCCTGTTTGATTCGACCATAACCGCTCCCTGTCCAGCAGGGGCTCTACGTGTTTAAGTCAGGTGTCTGGAGGAGATAAGCAATGAAAGTTCGTGCGATCATGGGCGCCCTGTGCGCCGCAGGTCTGATGTGTGGCGCCGCTGCAGCGCAAGCGGCCGAACAGGTTGAAGTGCTGCACTGGTGGACCTCGGGCGGCGAATCGAAGGCTATCGGCGTGCTGAAGGATGATCTGCAGAAGCAGGGTTACGTCTGGAAGGACTTCGCAGTGGCCGGCGGCGCCGGCGCAGCGGCCATGACCGCACTGAAGACCCAGGTGATCGCGGGCAACGCGCCGAGCGCGGCTCAGATCAAGGGTCCGCTGATTCAGGACTGGGCATCGCAAGGCGTGCTCGTCAATATCGACTCCGCCGCGACCGACTGGAAGAAAGAGCTCCCGCCGGAAATCGACAAGATCATGCACGCGGACGGTCACTACGTGGCCGCGCCGTTCTCGGTGCACCGCGTCAACTGGCTGTACATCAACAAGGCCGCGCTCGACAAGGCAGGCGGCAAGGTACCGACCACGTGGGCTGAGTTCTTCACCGTGGCCGACAAGATGAAAGCCGCCGGTATTCAGCCGATCGCGATGGGCGGCCAGCCGTGGCAAGACCTGACGCTGTGGGAAGACGTCGTGCTGTCGCAAGGCGCGGACTTCTACAAGAAGGCGCTCGTCGACCTCGACCAGAAGACGCTGACGTCGCCGCAAATGGCTCAGGTGTTCGACACGGTCCGCAAGATCCAGGGCTACTTCGACAGCGGCCGTACGGGTCGTGACTGGAACCTCGCCACGGCCATGGTCATCAACGGCAAGGCCGGCATGCAGTTCATGGGCGACTGGGCGAAGGGCGAGTTCGCGAACGCGGGCAAGAAGTCGGGCTCGGACTATATCTGCGCAGCAGTGCCGGGCACGGAAAAGGCCTACACGTTCAACGTCGACTCGTTCGTGTTCTTCCAGCAGAAGGGCCAATCGGCTGCAACGCCGGGTCAGCTCGCACTCGCGAAGACGATCATGAGCCCGGGCTTTCAGGAACAGTTCAGCCTGTACAAGGGCTCGATCCCGGTTCGCCTCGGTGTGTCGATGGCCAAGTTCGACGACTGCGCGAAGAAGTCGTACGCGGATGAACAGGCTGCGATCAAGGCAGGTGGCTATGTGCCGTCGCTCGCTCACGGCATGGCTCAAGCCGATGCGACCGCAGGCGCGATCAGCGACGTCGTGACGAAGTTCATGAACTCGCAGGAAGACACGAAGACCGCGGTTGAAGCGCTCGCGAAGGCCGCGAAGACCAAGTAATTCGCGCTGCACGCACTACAGTAGTGGTATGCAGTAGCAGGATGCCCGGGGTCGCGTCTGTGCTAATCGCATGGATGCGCTCCGGGCCTAGACGGTTCGACGACAGTCGCGCCCTCGGCCGAATCGACGGGCCGCACTTTTCCGGATCTTCCGACGAAAAGCGTGCCGGCTCTCGCGGCATAGTTCCAGGAGTCGAGTTGTGACTGCTTCTATTAGCGGAAACGCAAAGCGCACGGTTTCCGTGGCGCGCCGCACGTCGCCGATGGCGGCACTCGCCGACCGCTGGATTCCGAAGCTGGTGTTGTCGCCCAGCATCGTGATCAGTCTGGTCTTCGTCTATGGTTTTATTCTCGTTACCGGCTATCTGTCGCTGTCGAATTCGCGACTGTTGCCGCGTTACGACTTCGCCGGTTTAGCGCGTTACCGCGAACTGTTCGACAACGATGTCTTCTGGACGTCGGCAAAAAATCTCGGCTGGTTCGGCATTCCGTTTATTGCGATCTGCATCGGCCTGGGCCTGTTCCTTGCGATTCTGCTCGACCAGCGCATTCGCAATGAAGGCGCGTTGCGCGCGGTGTTTCTGTATCCGATGGCGCTGTCGTTCATCGTGACGGGTACTGCGTGGCAGTGGATTTTGAATCCGGACCTTGGCTTTCAGAAGGTGATCAACGACTGGGGCTGGACGAGCTTTACGTTCGGCTGGCTCGGCGATCCGGACAAGGCCATTTTCTGCGTGGTGATTGCGGCGGTCTGGCAATCCACAGGCTTTGTGATGGCGCTGTTCCTGGCCGGTTTGCGCGGCGT
The DNA here is from genome assembly GCF_019428685.1 of Paraburkholderia edwinii. Lineage (NCBI taxonomy): Bacteria > Pseudomonadati > Pseudomonadota > Betaproteobacteria > Burkholderiales > Burkholderiaceae > Paraburkholderia > Paraburkholderia edwinii. The sequence continues at coordinate 4,251,743 of NZ_CP080095.1, read as the reverse complement.
GGACAGTGAGATTTTCAAGGCGGCGCAAGTGGACGGCGCGACGCTGCCGACCATCTACCGCAAGATCGTGATTCCGAGCATGCGGCCCGTGTTTTTCTCGGTGCTGCTCATTCTGTGTCACATCACGATCAAGACCTTCGACCTTGTCGTCGCGTTGACGGCGGGCGGGCCGGGCACGTCGTCGAATTTGCCGGCGATGTTCATGTACACGTTTTCGTTTAACCGCGGGCAGTTGGGAGTGGGAGCGGCGTCGTCGATGATGATGCTGGCGACGGTGGTCGCCGTGCTGGTGCCGCTGATGTATCTGGAATCGCGAGGTACCCGCAATGCAGCCTAAGATGAACCTGAACCGCGCCGTGATTTACGCGGTGCTGATTCTGTTTGCGCTTTACTTCCTGTTCCCGCTGTACGTGATGCTGTCGACGTCGTTCAAGGACATCGATCAGCTGCGCCACGGCAACCTGCTGACGCCGCCGACCCAGTGGACGTTTGCGCCGTGGATCAAGGCATGGAGCCAGGCGTGTACGGGCGTGCGCTGCGACGGCATGGAACCGTTCTTCATGAACTCGGTGCGCATGGTGATTCCGGCCGTGCTGATTTCGTCGATTATCGGCGCGTTCAACGGTTACGTGCTCACGCACTGGCGCTTCCGCGGCGCGGACGCGATCTTCACGATGCTGCTGGTCGGCTGCTTTATTCCGTTCCAGGCGATTCTGCTGCCGATGGCGCGTCTCGAAGGCTTCTTCGGCCTGTCGAATACGACGACCGGTCTGGTGGTGGTGCACGTGGTCTACGGTATTGCGTTCACCACGATGTTCTTCCGCAACTTCTACGTGAGCATTCCGGCGGAGCTGGTGAAGGCGGCGCGCATTGACGGCGCGGGTTTCTTCATGATCTTCACGAAGATTCTGATGCCGGTGTCGCTGCCGATTTTCATGGTGTGTCTGATCTGGCAATTCACGCAGATCTGGAATGACTTCCTGTTCGGTATTGTGTTTTCGGGCGTCGATTCGATGCCGATCACGGTGGCGCTGAACAACCTCGTCAATACGTCGACCGGCGTGAAGGAATACAACGTCGACATGGCAGGCGCGATTATCGCGGCGCTGCCGACGCTGCTGGTCTATGTGATCGCCGGCCGCTATTTCGTGCGCGGCCTGACGGCGGGCGCGGTGAAGGGTTAATCGAGCAGGTTAAGAGACAAGAGGATTCACAGCATGGCAAGCCTTTCCATCCGTGACGTGTACAAGACCTACCCGAACGGGGTGCCGGTCTTGAAGGGTGTCAACATCGACATCGAAGATGGTCAGTTCCTGATCCTGGTGGGCGGATCGGGGTGCGGGAAGTCGACGCTGCTCAATATGATTGCCGGCCTCGAGACCGTGACCAAGGGCGAGATTCAGATTGATGGCAAGACTGTCAATGATCTGTCGCCGAAGGATCGCGATATCGCGATGGTGTTCCAGTCGTATGCGTTGTATCCGTCGATGACGGTGCGCGACAACATTTCGTTCGGCCTGAATATCCGCAAGGTGCCGAAGAGCGAGCAGACGCAGATTGTCGATCGCGTGTCGAACATGCTGCAAATCCAGCATTTGCTCGATCGCAAGCCGGGGCAACTGTCGGGCGGCCAGCGTCAGCGTGTGGCGATGGGGCGTGCCCTGGCGCGCGACCCGGTGATGTTCCTGTTCGACGAGCCGCTGTCGAACCTCGATGCGAAGCTGCGTATCGAAATGCGATCGGAAATCAAGCTGCTGCATCAGCGCCTCGGCACGACGATCGTGTATGTGACGCACGATCAGATCGAGGCGATGACGCTCGGCGACCGTATTGCGGTGATGAAGGACGGCATCGTGCAGCAGTTCGGCGCGCCGCAGGATATTTATGATTCGCCTTCGAATCTGTTTGTGGCGGGCTTTATCGGGGCGCCGCCGATGAATTTTATTCAGGGCAAGGTCGTGGAGCAGGGTTCCGGCGTGGGCATGGAGCTCGACACTGGTGTCAAGAAAACGGTGCTCAATCTGCCGTTCGACGGGCAGGTGAAGTCGCATATTGGCAAGGAAGTGATTCTTGGCTTGCGGCCGGAGCGGATTACCGATCCGCGCCATGCGCACAATGCGGAAGGTGGCAAGCTGCAGGAGGTTGAGGTGCGGGTGGATGTGATCGAGCCGACGGGGCCGGATACGCTGGTGTTTGCGCAAGTGAACGGCAAGCGCATTGTGAGCCGCGTGCACCCGGGCGCGAATCCGCAGCCGGACCAGAATATGTCGCTGCTGTTCGACGTGTCGAAGGCCGTGCTGTTCGATCCGGCGACCGAAGAACGGATTGCCTAAGGATTTTTGCCGACGGACTATGCCAAGGCCCTAGGCGTGCGATGACGCTAGGGCCTTTTTTGATGAGCATTTAGGAGACTGCATCATGACGTCCGATTCTTCTGCTCCCAAAAAGCCGCTGTCGCAGAAGCGTGTCGATCTGCTTGGCGCGCTGCTGCAGGAAGCGCTGGTGACGGGGCGGCGACATCAGCGCCAGTTCGCGCAACTCGCGGCGCTGGCGCGTGCGATTGAAAGTCCGGAGACGCCGGCGGTGGATCGGGTTCGGCTGCTCGCGCTGTTAGGGCAGGTGGCGGCCGATGCCGAGGCGCAATCGCAGCTCGATCTGGATATGTTCGAGAATCTGTTAGGTGGGCGCGTGATGAAGCGGCAGGCGCAGCAGGAGGCGCATCACGGTAAGGATGTGTTTGTGGTTGCCGCAAACGATACACGGCATTGACCACGTTGCCATGCGCTAATGCGGTAGGCGGATGTTGAGTTTGAACGTGACGAGCCGCGCGATCAGGATGAACATGGTCGCGATGAGCACGCTGTAGACGTTGTCGAAGTTGATGTGATCGAGAAAGACATAAAGCAGGCAACCGACGAACGCGCAGGTTGCGTAGGGGCGGGAGTCGCGCAGGATCAGCGGGACTTCGTTGCACAGCACGTCGCGGATCACGCCGCCGAAGACGCCGGTGGTGACGCCCATCATCGCTGCGGTGAAGCCGGGGAGTTGGGCGTCCAAGGCGAGCGATGTGCCTGAGACGCTGAAGAGGCCGAGGCCGATTGCGTCGGCTACCAGGAGCACTCGCTCCGAGAAGAGGCCCGAGGCGGCCTTGAGCAACATGGGCGCGAAGAACGACACCACGAAAAGCGCTATCACATAGTCCTGATGCTGGACCCAGTAGAACGGGCGATGCTCGAGCAGGATGTCTCGTACCGTGCCGCCGCCAAAGGCGGTGGCCATGGCGACCAGAAATGTACCGATTGGATCCAGACGGCGCGCGCGGGCTTCGATAAAGCCCGAAATGGCGTACGCGAGGATGCCGATTGCCTCCATGACGGCAAGGGCTAGGGTTAGGCGCGGGTGCATTTTGGTTTGTGCGTTTTGCTTTGTTGCTTTCGCTTTATTCGGGCTGCGTTCAGGCCTCGTTCAGGCTTTGGGCTGGTTTGTTGGTGCGCCTGGTTGCAGCAGGACGAGGACGGCGCCTGCGCCGCCGTCGTGCGGTCGGGCCTGGCAGAAGGCTATCACTTCTTCCTTTTGTACGAGCCATGCGCGGACTTTGCCTTTTAGGACGGGCTCTTTGCCGATTGAACCTAAGCCCTTGCCGTGGATGACTCTGAGGCAGCGCAGGCCTTTTTTGCTCGATTCGCGGATGAATTCGGCTAGGGATTCGCGGGCTTCTTCTCTTCGCATGCCGTGTAAATCCAGTTGCGCTTGGACTATCCATGCGCCGCGGCGGAGCTTGCGGACTACCTCCTGGGCGATGCCCGGGCGGCAGTAGAAGAGCGATTCGTCTGTGTCTAGAAGCATCTCGGGGTCGAATTCGTCGGAGATGGCTTCGGTTAGGACGGCGGCTTCGTCTAGACGCGTTTGGACTGGGAGCGGGTCCGGTGGGTTGCGGGGGAGGGTGGCGCGGGGTTTTGTTTCCAGTGGCGTTACCCCTTCGCCTAGCTCGCGGCGGAAGAGGTTGGAGTCGGCGTCGGCCGCGCGCTTCGCTTCGCGGGCGCGGGCTTGTTGTTGCTGTTGGTGTTGGGATTGCTTTTTTAGGGCGTCGCGGAGGGTGGCGAGGTCGGAGAGGGTGGAGCCGCGCTTCAGATCCGGTTGGCTTGGCTCATCTACCGGCTGCGGGGGAGGCTCCGATACGCGGGCTTTCGCTGTGCGCTTGGGGTCGCTCGGGTGGGGGCGGTTCTTTGGCATGGCGTGAAAGCTTGGAGAAAGAGAGGGGCGTTTATGCAGAACCCTGCGGCGAATGACAATTGGGACGTACAGCGATTCGAACTCGTGAGCTATTTGTGGATTTTAGCCGCTCTCCGAGACAGCACAGCGAATTGTGCGGTCCGCTTGATGGACCACCATCGGCCCACAAGCTGCCGTTCACATGCATCAGCAATCGGACGTTTTGTTGTCGGCTTTGCCTAGTAACCGGGCATTCGATTGTCGAAACCGAACACGCCTTATTCGGCCACAGCAGGCGGTCGGAGAAGGGGTGACGTCGGGCGGCCAGCTGCTCCTTTGCGGCCATTCGCAAACCAGTGTCGGCAAATATCAACTCTTACGGCCATCGAATGGGTCTTCACGACCTGCGGTCTTTCGCATGGCTTGTCGGGAACCTAGATCCATTCAGTGGGAACTAGGCCTTGTCCGCGCCACTCTTCAACGCGCTGGACATTGGCCAGTCCCCCCCAGACTTCTTCGGCAGCGTGATCAAGTACGATGATCTGCAACCGACCTGCGGTTTTTGTGATGATGCTATCGAAAAGTGTGAATACCTTACGTACTGCAGCTACGTCCTCGTTGTCCCATTCCGGGTCTACGTTCTCTTCTGACGCCTTTCCAGATCGTAGTGTTGGAAAGTAGACTTGGCTTGGTTGGTCATAGATTAGCAATCCCGGCACTGGATGATTTAGTTTGCTAAGAAAGTACCCTTGCAGGGATAGAGTGAGCGCCACATGGTATGCGAGCCAATTTGCACCACTACCAATCTCCCAAAGGAAATCATCGCGCGTACCACGAATGACCTTTACCGTGAGATCTTGGATATTGAGCCGAATAGGGGCATCCGGCCACTCCCCATCAAGCTGTGGAACTAGCCGCGAAGAAATGGACTGGATGGTATCCAGAGCGTTTTCCGTTTTCCGGCCTATTTCGTGTTCGGATATCAGCTTGTTCAGGACCTCAACTTGCATCTTCAGCGATGAGATCTCTTCATTAAGCGCTGAAGATGTGTCGAGCGTTTCATACAACCTCAGTGCTTCTTGTAGTCTGCCGAGGAAACGTGAGATTTCCTCGCCACGAGTTGTCACCTTGCGCGCTTCCTCCGATTGGCCTTCCAGTGTCCGCATCTCTTGGCGCACTACCGCGAGCTCTGCAAGGATCGTATCCAACGCTTCTCGCTGACGCAGCGTTTCTCTTCCCAAGGATTCCGTAACCCCCGGATGCGATCGCAGCCGAAGTTCTATGCCATCAAGCGCCTCGCAGAGTTGATCAATCCGCGCTCTTCCAGCTTCGCTCGGTTCAAGTACCGCTGCTGGACGCTCAGTGGCTAGTCCGCGAATCCATCTCGACAATTCCAACCGGTCACGCTGGACGTGGAGGCCATCGCGAAACGCGTCACTGCTTTCCTCCAGGCGTCGCAGTTCGTGCAGTCGATTACGAGAGTGATTCAGATTCATCACAAGCGTGGATTCAGCAGTCCGCAGCTCAGTGAGCCGCGCCAGTGTGACGTCCATGGAGGCCAGCGTTGGGGCCGCGGCTTGAGTGTCGCTTTGCATTGCGGCTCGAAGTAGGTCTACGATCGAGGACCAGTCGTTCGGGACAGTCGTGTGCGCCGGTAGCAGGCCGTACTCAATCGCAAGACGTACCCAAGCGAAGCCCTCTCGTTGCCAGGAAGCGCCCGAAGCTTGCCGAGCCTTCAACTCGCCTTCCTTTCGGCGGAGTTGCCGTGAGATACGCTCCAACTCGTGGCGTGCTTGCAGAAGCTCAGGGCTGATTGCGCCAAGCACGTAAGGGAAGATGGTTTTTAGTTTTTCTCGATGCTCTGTAGTGTCAGCCTTGAAGAACATGACGTCGGGGTTCGCGACGATGTTCTGAGGCTGAAAAATGAAAGCCATCAAATCTCGGAAGCTTGGCCGTGACTTGAATCGATCCTCGCTACTAGGCTCGAATTGCAGGTTTGACAGACCGGCGAGGCGATTCAAGACTGCCTTGACGTAATCAACTGTTTGGTTCTTCTCTAGGACGGCGGGAGGCGGCTCGACTTCCGCTCCCTCCAAAAGCAACATGTCGCCAGAAGCCTTCAAATCGCCGGGCTCCCGGCGGGCAATCAATTTTTGTCCCTCAAGAGTATCGACCAGCACTCCAAACCAGGAACAACTCTCGCGAATCACGCCCACTGGGATAGTGCATTTTTCTGATCCCAAGCAATAGTCAATTATCGGTATTACCGACGACTTGCCGGTCTTCGATGCCCCGCTGATGACGTTGACCACACCGGGCTCAAACTCTACAACGCGCGGTTGGCCACCGCGTCGTGGCCATAAAATGAGCTGTCGCAATTGAAAATACATCAAAACTCCACTTTCAGTGTGCGCACTACCTGCTGATCAGTGAGCCCCGCGAACCAGTAGCCGATCCTTTCGCAAGCTGGCCCAAGGCGTCGAATTCGCTCCGGCAGTACAGGTATGCGAAAGTCGTCGTACGGACCATTTGACCAGATCGTGGCCGTCATCGGTTCGATCCGAATGAGACCGGACTGCTCCGCGGACACTAGTGAGTCCAAGCTCAGTCGTCTTAACGCCATCGCCCGACTGTGAATCGCAATGAGGTCTTCCCGCTGATCCCCGAGCTTGCCGGCGAACAAATGCAAGCCCGAAGCTTTATGCGTGCTCAGCACCATCGCCAATGTCGAGCTATGCAGGACCAGCGGAAGGACAAGGAATGCAAGGGGCAGCGTCGTTGCTTCGCCGTCACGATCTTGGTATCCAAGGCCAAACTTCCAAAGCGCGTAGGCACCCAACGCCGGGTTCTGAACCAGTGCCGCCTCGCTAAGGCGGCGTAGCTGAACGACCTCGTTCATGCTCCGTCCTCTTTATCTAGGAGCACTTTATGTTCTGGATGCCAGCCGAGCTCTCGCTTGTCCGCCAGATCATTGAACGCTCCGTGGGTGAAATAGCTAGGTACGGTGCGGCTACCTATGGGCACTTCCAAGACCGAGCATCGGCCGTAGATGAGTCGGCCTCGCACGACTTCCGGCTTGTCCGAATGGAGGTCTTTTACCTCGCCGGCAAACGCATCGTGCCGACGAAGCAACGAGTCCTCCCAATCTTTTAGAGTGTCGTCGTAGATAAATCCGGCTTCGGCCCACCTCACCTTGTCACCGGACGTTCGCATGAGATCACTTGCCGCCCGAAGTTGCTGCGCCTCCGTGGCGTCGATTAACTGCAGTTGCCGCACAAACATCGGTCTACTGGTGAGCACTGCCTTCATGTCAGCTGTCGTTGGAACCGCGGATAGCGACGTAAGGTAGCCGGGCATGTTGTTCTGCTGAACGAAGGCGTGAAAACTCTTCCGAAACTCTCCGACACCAATCAGAGCGGGCATGCCATCGCGAATGAGGCGGTCTGCTCTCGCCAGTGCCATGCCAATGGCAGCTTCGCAAATGAGGTCAATTGACCCGTCCGGAACAGTGGGCGCCAGCAGAGCTCGAATAGGTTGTATCGGATCGACATCGCTGCTGCAAACCGAGGTCTTGCAGATGACTTGATTGCGAAGACTAGTTGTCACGTCAAGAAATCTCTGCACGTGCGACATGCACTTTGGCGGTTCGGCCTTCTTGCTGAGCTTGTTTTTGACGTGTTTGAGCAACCGGTGCACGGCATCCGGGGACGTCGCATCATGAATGGCTGAGCTGACCTTTCCGGACTTCGGTGGTGTCACATACAGGCGAAACGTTGCTTGGCTACCGTCCACCTTCTTGGACTCGACTGCGGTAAACCAATTCGCAATGGTCTTCCAAAGATCCTCGGACCAATCAGAAAGTGCGTTGTGAGACAGTGCGCTCTTGCACTGCTCTAAAAGGACATTGCCATCTGAGTAATGAACGGCGACATCGTCCAGAAATTCTAAGGAGACACTCGAATCCGCTGGGCTGCTGAGGAGGTAGTAGCAGAGCCGGACTGGCTGCAGCGCGAAACCCAGATAGGGGCCTGGCGCGCTATGCTTGACTAAGGCTGTCATGCACACTGCCCCAAGTCTGCGCGAATATGGATGGCTACCCATCTGCAATTCATAAACCCCATGATACTCCCCGAATGTCAACGCAGTTCAGCCTAGGGCCGGTCCGCACGTTTTGTTAAGCATAGGGTAACAGCAACGAACAATTAGAGTCATGCACCGAGTTATAGGGTAATCGCCGACATTCCTAGCCCAATGCATGCCTGGGCGGTTGGACGCAAGAGCTATATCCGCTCGCAAACGCTTGATATGCGATACGCATTGATTTTCCACTATCGGAAGTGTCAATGATGTTCGAATATCGAAGTCGGCCTGCTGCTTCGTCTCGGCGCTGTTATATTCTCGTTAGCAATGTTCCGAGACCAGATACAGTAGAGTCCAATAATGAGTCTGACAGACCAAATCGAAGCTCACCTCAGAGGGTTCGCATCCCCCCCCTATCTCTTTGTCGGTTCAGGCATAGCGCGCCGCTATCTTGGATTGGAGAATTGGAAAGGGCTTCTGGAGAAGCAATGCGAATTGCATGACCTTGACTATGGCTTTTTGAGTAGCAGCGCAAACGGCGATTTACCGGCGTTGGCGTCCGCCATGGCCAAGGAGTTTCACCAAAAATGGTGGAAGGAAAAAAAGTACAAAGACTCTCGAGATCAATTTTCAAAGCAGGCAAGTAATGACGAATCAGCCTTGAAGTTCGAAATAGCTAAGTATATTACATCAGCGGGGACGGTTACCAAAGACGCGGGACTGCTAGCTGAACTTGAGCTTTTCAAGCAGGTCGTGGTCGATGGCATCGTAACTACCAACTGGGACGGATTATTGGAGGCCTTGTTCCCTGACTACAAAATATACGTTGGTCAGGAAGAACTGTTGTTTGCACAGATTCAAGGGATCGGCGAAATTTATAAGATTCACGGCTCTTATGACGACCCGAATTCACTGGTCCTCACGTCTTCTGACTACAACGAGTTTCATCGGCGCAACCCCTACCTCGCCTCTAAGCTGCTGACGTTTTTTGTCGAGAATCCTATTGTATTCCTTGGATACTCACTCACGGATAAAAACATTCTTGACATCATTCATTCGGTACTAAATTGTCTGTCACCGCGGAACGTCGAAAAACTTGCTGACCGATTGATCTTCGTGCAGTGGGATCGATATAGTACAGAGGACAGGTTCGAGCGAACAATTTTGTCCAACGACGGGAGATCATTGCCCGTATTTCAGGTCACGACTTTCGATATGGCAACCGTCCTCGCTGCGCTCACAAAGATTAAGCGAAGAATTCCGGCGAAGATTCTCCGTATCCTCAAGCAACAAGTTTTTGACCTCGTACATACTACGACGCCTAACGAACGTGTATACGTGAAAGACATCGATGATTCGACCGACGTCAGCGCGATTGAGGTTGCAATCGGTGTAGGTATACAAGAGCGGCTACGCGACAAGGGTTACACGGCAATCAGCCGCCCCGACATCGTTAGGGATGTGCTTTTCAACGACGGGGGCTATCTCGCAGATGTTATTGTGCGCGACACTTTGCCGGAGCTGTTAAAAAAGACTCCTTATGTCCCGGTCTTTAAATATCTCCAGGCCGCCCAGGGTACACCCAAATGGGATGCAAGTCAGATTGGACCACGAGTAACGAAGGCGAGTAAAAAGGCCATTTCTGATTTTCGTCCGACGAGCGTCGGCCGCAGAACCGCTGACGCGATAGCTGCATATAGCAAGGACTTCGCTTCTTATGCGAAGCAAAGTGACCCCGAAATGGTTGTTAACTACGCTGGATTGTTGCCTGAAAAAGCATTGAAGCCGCAACAACTTCACGAGTTCCTAACACAGAACATTTCGTTGATGGGTAGCCCAAAAACGAACGTCGCAACAAATTTCTATAAACTCGTATGCATGTATGATGTGCTTAAATTTGGGTCTCTCTGAGCTACTTCACTTTGTGAAAAGGGGCATTACTCGCCGTGCGAAGGTGCAGAGTTGTCGTGCTCACACCGTCTCGACGAATCCCTGAGTTGATAGCTGGCTCCCATTGTTTGCCTTCGAAATGTCGAGTCAGGCAAGAGCAGCTTGTTTTGCAAAGGGGATTGAATCAATAATACCCGGAAGTAACCCTAAACTTCTTCTATAGCGATACCCGGGGTTACTCAACCTAGTGGTCAAAAGTAATGCGGCACGTCTAGCCGGGGAAATCATAGGCGTGCACGCATTTGGCGAGAAAATAACTTAAAGTTGAACAATGAAAACTAAAGCCTATCATGCATTCGAGCAGAAAATCATTTATTTTGATGACGACGTTACTGTGATTGATATAATTCGTGCAAACGTTATAAACGGAGAACTGACGGACGAGAATTCAAAACATGTTCTAAAGAATCTCGACAAAGATAAACACCACCATCTCACCCGGAGAAAGAATTCGGATGCAAGTAGAAAGCTACTCATCAATCACCTCAGACAAACAGTCTACTCTTCGTACGTCAAGGATCTCTACGAAGAAGTAACGCATTATCTGAGAACTATACTTGAAAAATCCGCAGCCAACGGCTTTGACGCAGGCAGAATCATTGGCGAGCATTCAGTAAAATTTGACGCAAAGGCCATTCTAATCGCTGGCGACTGGAGATCTGTTGCTAGATTAATAACAGATTCAGTTTTTCAGGCACTCGAAGCCGAAAAGAGTACACTCAAATTGCTCGAGAAAATATCCAACAAGTTGGCACTTGGTGTTGACCATGGGCTAATTGATTCGGCGCTCCCATATCTCGAAGTCAGGCATTATTTGGTGCATGCGGACGGAAAGGCGCCAAGCGACTTCAATGGCAAATATCCTGATATAAAAATTCAAAATGGATATTTTTTGTTGAACTACAACTTTGTCGAGAACTTAAAGGCCCACACCAAAAATCTCGTGAAAGCTTTTGATGAGGCTGTTGTGGCAAAAAACCTTCTCAAAGACGAGGATCTGCAGCCGTAGCCTGATTTTAGGTGACTGCTTTGCGGCGTGAATGAGCGATGGCGTTAGAAGGTCCGTAGAAGCCCTTGGAGAAAGTTATTGACGACGAGGTAGGCCGGGCTGAATCAAAGCATCGTGCGATAAACGGACATTCAGGCGGAGCGGGCGAGCGTCCGCATCTGGTCCGGCTATGGAAGTTCGGTCCAGTCATCGACTAGGGCGTAAACCGCTGACCTTGTATTCGACGTGCCGCCGTTGATTGCGGTCGTCGCGAAGTAATTTGAGTGGCGAATTTACTCCTTAACGGACCGTCGTGGTGCCGACAGGCGTATTAGCGCTATGCGAAAATCCCCCGCGGCGCGCGCATACGCGCGCCGCGTGTGCGGATCGCGGATCGCCGCCGCGAACAACTCCAGAAAGCGCACACTAGCGCGCTCGCCGGTGGCGACAACTAGTGCCGGCGCGGAAATGCGATCGAGTGCAGCAAGCGGATTCACAGCGAGAACGCCTTGTTCAGATCCACCTCGTGACCCGCGGCCTTTAGTTCACGGGCCAGTGCCAGCTTCCAGCTCCCACCGTCGTCCATCTTTTCCCAGACGACACCGACATAATCACTGGGGAGCTCGACATCACCGCGCCTGAGCGCACACACCTTGTCACGACCAAGATGGCCGATGAAATAGCCGAGCTCAAGCACTACAGTCTGGCGTGCCCGCGGCTTCAGTTTCTCCTTCTTGATGCTGCGGCCCACATCGTCTGGAGTCAGCAGTACCACCGCGAAGGCGACGTCGCTGTTCGCCTCGAACTTCTCGATGACCGTGCCGCCCTGGTTGGCCTGCTCATGCGGGATGATCGGATCGAAATCCATTGGCCTCAGAAAGCGGGCAACCAGCTCGCGCGCCTCGCCGTCATGACCATGAACGACGAACACGCGCCGGGAAAGCACCCCCGAGCTCCAACTGCAGCCAGTCTTTCCCTGAAAGTTGCCGAGCGGCTGACCATACAGTCATTGCACTAATTTCCCGTACGGAATCTGAGCGCCATGTGTCAATTCCAAATTGGCCTGTATCCGCCGTTACAGCGCTCGTGGGGCGCTGGCTTGCAGATACGCGCTCGCATATTTTACTAGGCAACCTAGGGTGGGCGCGCACCTTCGCGCGCCAGTCTAATCCAGGAGCTTGAAGTGACTTCATGTTGTCGGAGCCAATGGCGGTATTCGCGTACTCGATGTTTCGCCGGATTTTGCGAGCCGTGTCAGAGATCAACTAGCGACATCTGTAGAGGCAAAGGTGTTGATGCATCTCGGAAGCTGTAGTCGCATGGGAAATCCACGACACCAATGCGTGGCTTGCGTGCCCGATTACTTTTAAGGGGAAGTTGGAACCGGGTGTGAACGCGACTGCCCTAGCGTATCTTCGTAGCGATGGGGTAATCGAGTTCTAAAATGAGAAACATCACAGCTTGGAGCACCTATTTAAGGCGCTTGCGAGGAAATGAGGCTAGCCGCTGCAAATTTACCTCATCCCGCAAGGCATGAGTGACCGTCCGAGATGGAGTAGCAAGCGAATCTCCAAGCGACGCAATGACCTGAGGGTCTAAGTCTTGACGAAGCCGGGTAGATCCGTTGTGGACCAGAGCCTACCACCCTCTGGTCCTCCCCCCTCAAATCAAGCCGGCGTAATCACCAACTTCCCCTTCTGCACTTCCACGCGCACCTTGTCGGAAATCTCAAACCCCGCCTCTCTCAGCCATTGCCCCGACAGACGAATCCAGGGCGCAGGCGGATAATCCGCGGGCGTGTTCTTCCAAAACGGCCATCCCTTCGGCCGATAAAACGGCTGGCGTAGTCTCGACACGGTCAAGTAGCGAACCGAATTGCCGTCCTCTGTTTTATGATTGCGTTTAGCCATGGTCAACTCCCTTCATGAGTTGGTTGTGGTTAGCGGGCCGTGAGGGCTGCAACCCTTGCGACCCGCGCTCTATCTCCTTCCTGCTCTCCCTTCTTCTCATTCCGTTTGCTGTGGAAAGAACGCGCTTCACGTTCTTTAGCGATTCATCATATTTTCGATGATCGGATGCATGAATGCAATGACTTGTACGGGCTAAAGATAATCCCAACAAGCGAAGTCTTAAAGCCTGCTTGAAGCAATCAAAACCTCGCAATCCCCCGTGCAGTAAGCAGTTTCTCTCCGTGTCCAAAGAAATTCAAAAACAGCATTAGAAACGCTAAGAATCGTCCAATAGACGTGGCGTCTTAGCTCGCGTAATTTGTCGTGCTTATCTCGTTCGAGATAAGCAAGTGCTAAGACCGTCAGCGCGATTCATCCACGCACTAAGAAATGGACATGTCAGAACAAGAACAGAAAGGGAAGACGTATTGCTATGCAACCGTCGGCGCGCTCACGGAGCGAGGCGGACGCGTCACGACCGGATCGATGGTCTCAATCGGTGGCCTCGGCATTGCGCGCGTCGGCGATGTGGTGACCTATGCCGGCGGAAGCGAAGCCGTCGTCACGGACGGTGCTGGCGCTGCGCGTGTCATCGGTAATCGTCCCGCGGCGCTGGTCGGGAGCAGTCTGAGCAACGGCGACCGGATCATCGAAACGCCTTGGCAAAGCCTTCGCATGACCTTGTTTGTTCCGGACGGGAAAGTGATTCCAGGCTTGTTCGATGCAGCGTGGACGCCGCCGTCACGCGGACCTGATCACCGTTTTGTCGTTCGCGGATCGACGACCGCGCGCGGCGGCGTGCTCACGCACGCAACCAGCGATTGGGAGGTGCCGGGAACGGACCGCAAGGCTGCCCGTATCGGCGATTGCGTGGAGTATCAGGACGGAAGCCGCGCGCGCGTGGTCACCGGCGTCGGCATGCGTGGCAATGAGCAGCTCGCGTTTGCTGTGGTCGGAAGCATGCTCGAGAACGGTGACGTGATCACCGATAGCCCTCATCGCACGCCTTGCCTTTCGATGGAATTCGTTCCGGTCGATGAGCGCGGCGCCGCAGCTTGATCTAGCGCTTGTGTCGTGGCAGTTGGAAAAACTTTGAATGGATGCCGGACTTTTTGACTAAAGGGACGTGGTGAATGAAACGGATTGTTTGCTTGTTGTTTTGCTTGGGGATTGCCGGGCTGCTTTGCGGATGTGCGTCTGTGCGATCACATGGCTATGTAGATGCACGGGTGACCGGAGTGAACTACTCCGAAGACTATGTTCCTGACTTTTCGATTCTCACTCCGACCGGCAAGCATACGGGAATGGGAGGGGACCAGGTTCAGGAGTTTTCAAAAGGCGGCCTCAGTAAACAAGAATGTTGTGCACCGATTCCGGGACCGGGCCAAACCCTGCTTGTCGAATGGCGCGTGGGTCGTCACCACGAACCCGAAGCGAACTGGAAGACATTTCGCAAAGCCATTGTTGTACGGGGGGAGGCATTAAGCGGTCCGAACGCGTGGAATCTTCTCATTGTTCGCTTCTTTCCAGAACAGCAAGTGGAGGCCGAATTCGTCTGGGAAGCGCCAGGACCACACGGTGAGCCAAGTCCGCGGCTTGATCAGCTGTTTTACGGGCGCCGCGTCATGCGTCAAATGGGAGACTAGTGAGTGAAACGAATTATTTGCTTGATGCTTTACGTGGAGATCGCGGCGATGCTCTGCGCGTGCGCGTCTGCGCGATCCGGTAACTACGTGACGGCATCTGTGTCTGCGGTGAATTACAGCGAAGACTATGTTCCAGATTTCTCGATTTTGACTGCGGCCGGCGAGCGTACGGGAATGGGAGGCATCCAGGTTCAGGAGTTCTCAAAAGGAGGTCAGAGCGGAACCGAGTGTTGCGCGCCAATCCCTAATGCTGGCCGAACGATGATTGTCGAGTGGCGCATCGGCGGTCGTCAAGAAGCTGAGTCGAACTGGAATACGTTTCGAAAAGCGATCGTTGTGAGAGGGGAGACATCAAGCGATCCGAAAGCGACGAACTATCTGGTCGTTCGCTTCTTTCCCGAGCATCAGGTAGAGGCTGAATTCATGTGGGAGTGGACGGGTCCGCATGGACAACCAAGCCCGCGCCTTGATCAGTTGCTCTACGGGCGCCGCGTCATGCGGCAAATGGGAGACTAGTGAGTGAGACGAATTGTTTGTTTGCCGCTTAGGAGCACATGAATGGGTATTTCATTCGCGCGAATTGCTTACTTATCGCTTTTCATCGTCGTGATGTCTCTTACCTACGGATGCGCATCGGTACAGTCGCGCGGTTATGTTAGTGCACCGGCGTGGGCTGCAAACTACACCGAGGACTACGTCCAGGAGTTTTGGGTTCTTACCGAATCAGGCCAGCGAACCGGACTAGAAGGTATCCAGGTTAGTGAATTCTCGAGGGGAGGAACCAGCGGTGGCCACATGGGCTACGCCTCGGTCCCCGGCGTAGGTCAGACAATCAAAGTGGTCTGGCGCGTTGGAGGGCATAACGATGCTGAAGCGACGTGGAAGACATTTAGTAAGGACGT
This sequence comes from Paraburkholderia edwinii, assembly GCF_019428685.1. NCBI lineage: Bacteria > Pseudomonadati > Pseudomonadota > Betaproteobacteria > Burkholderiales > Burkholderiaceae > Paraburkholderia > Paraburkholderia edwinii. Next base: position 4,236,016 of record NZ_CP080095.1, on the reverse strand, counting down.
CGTGGTGAAGGGAGAGACATCAAACGACCCTGAGACCGGAAATTTTCTGATCATCCGTTTTTTCCCTCAACATGAGGTAGAGGCCGAATTCGTTTGGGAGTGGGCAAAGCCATATGCCAAATCAAGTCCACGGGTCGACCAATTGTTTTATGGACACCGTGTGATGCGACAGCTAGGGGAATGACGATGCAGGACTGGCTAACTGATAGTCCGACGGACTTTTTAAGGTCGATGAAGACGGCAACGCAACTTCATGCTGAAGAGTTTTCGACCTGCGCTACTTGTGAGCAACAGCCGTGGTTCACCTTCTTCTTCGACGGAACAGGCAACAATTCTCGCATCGATGAACCCAAACACAAGCTGTCGAATATCGCCCGCTTGTATTCGGGGCATGCCTTTGAGGAGACGCCACTCATCAATCGCTTCTATTACCCAGGCGTTGGGAGTCCACTCAACGCAGGCGATGCGGGCTGGTGGGAAAACGTCCGTGACAGCGAGGTATTGGGGGCTGGCGCCGGGCTTGGCAGCGACGCGCGGTTAGTGCGGGCTGAGTCTGATTTTTACTTTAACCTTCGCAAGAACAACAAAGTAACCCGCATCGACATCGCCGTCTTCGGCTTCTCGCGCGGCGCGACACTAGCACGCGCGTTCGTGAACCGATTGCTCGACCGATGCACGATGAAAGACAGCGTCCTTCATTGGCCGTGCGACACAGCACTCGACGGCGAATCCGCGCCGTTACACATTCGCTTTCTCGGCTTATTCGACACAGTCGAATCGATCGGCATGCCCGCTCATAACCTTTCCGACTTGCGCCTGCGTATTCCTGAGCAGGTAGAGCGGTGCGTGCACTTGGTAGCCGGTCACGAACTGCGTGCCTGCTTCCCGCTGACTGCCGTGGGTAACGGCAGCGCATGCGAGGAGATCGTGTTGCCCGGTGTTCATTCCGACGTCGGCGGCGGATATCAACCTGAAGAGCAGGGGCGCTCCGATATGCTCGCGCGCATCGCGTTGAATCGTATGCGTCTCGAGGCCGCAATCAGCGGCGTACCGTTTACCGCCCCAAAGCTCGCGGAAAAAGAAGTGAACAACCTGTTCGAATACGACGAGACCGTAAAAGCGCTGTTTAACGAATACATGGGAGCAGTGAAAGAGAACGGCACACTGGAGCATCAGCTATTCGCCCACATGCGCCTGTACTACGGTTGGCTGAAGGCCCGCTTCGGCCGCAACCCATGCGAGCTCTACAAAGATGCCTGTTCAACGAACCCGGAAGTCGACGCCCAGCTGAAGCGGATCCAGCAGTTTCACGAGCGTATGAAGGTGGATGCCGACACGCTCAATTGGCGAGCGTATCTGACGCAGTTGTGGCAATCCGATCGGCCGGAATACGACCGCACGATCGCCACCGCGGGCGGCGACACGGTGACGAACCGGCCGTTGTCAGCAGCGGAGCAAGCCTATTGGGAAGCATGGCTAAACCCTCCAACGTTGTCGCGCAACCTGATCCGTTTCTTCGACTTGTACGTGCATGATTCCCGCGCCGGCTTTTTGAATATCGACAGCAGCGGCTATCTCAGGCCACGCCATATCGGCACCAGCGTCGCAATCACGCGTCAATAAGCCGGAGCACCAAACATGACGCGAATCTTTTACGCCATCGTAGACGGCGATCCGCTAACGAGCGGTGGTTACGTGATGGTGCCACCGCATCAAGACACAGTCGAAGACGATCAGGGGAAGAAGCGAAATATCGCATACGTCGGGCACAGCGCGTGGTGCGCGCAATGCAAGTCGATGGGCGTGATCGTCGGTGGCTCGGGCATGTCGATGGACATGCGTCCCACCAACCAGGCATTAGGCGGTTTGAAGCAGGCGATCAGCGGCGATTACGTGGCTTGCGGGTGTCACGAAAACCCGCGAGTCGTCGCTCGCTACGCCCCCGGGTTGAGGTTTATCGACAAGCTAACACCTGAGCTTTAAACGAAAATGACCAGCGCCAACGCAACGACACACCCGCACCGCCAATACCGCCTCGACGTACCGCAAGCCCGCAGTGCCGACCAAGCCGACATCTTTAGCTTCGACGGCGAGCGCGCAATCGGACAGCCGACCCGCTATGTAATCCGCTTTACCCACACGAGCCACGATCTTTCACGCAGCGAATATCTCAACAAGCCGGCATCACTGGTCATTCAACCGCGTCACGACCCGTCCCACACGCGAGAGCCCGAACCGGAGCGACGCGTGCAAGGCGTGATTACCGGCTTCACTCAACAGCAAAGTAGTCGCGACCAAAGCACCTACGAGGTGGTATTGGAGTCGCGTCTCGCGCTGCTACGCAACGCCCCGAAAAGTCGATTTTTTCTCGATGCGAGCTTTCCGGAAATCATCGAGAAAATTCTGCGTGAACATCAGTTCGACATGATCCTCGGACGTTTCGAATTCAATCTGTACCGCGAATATCGAAAGCGTGCGTTCGTCATGCAATGGGAAGAAGACGATCTGACCTTCATCACGCGCCTATGCCGCCGCAGCGGAATCTGGTTCGTATGCGAGGAGGGCAAGCACTGCGAAACCGTGCGCTTTGGCGACGACCTGACGCACTACCGGCGCGTACCGAACCTGACCGTACTGCACAAGGAATACAGCGGTCTGAACAGCAACGGTGCCGAGTCCGTCCACACGCTCAAAATGCACGCGAAAACGATCCCCGCCAGTTACGCGGTGCGTGCATACGACTATCGCAACGCGCCTATCCCGGTTGAAAGCACCAACCTGATTCACGACGACCGCACCACCTACGGCGAAACGTATACATGGGGCACGGCTCGCTTGAGCAAAGCAGAAGCGGAACAGGAAGCGCTCCTTAGGCGCGAGGCCGCGCTAGCCGGCCAGGTTCTATACGAAGGCACGGGCGATATGCTGGATCTGACGCCGGCGAGCGTCGTCAAGCTGTCCAATCGCGATTTGCCCGACGCGAAGTATGGTCTTCTGGCTGTCAGCGTGAAGTGCAGTGCCTCGCGCAGCAGTTCGTACCATGTGGCCTTCACCGCGATTCCCTGCGATCGGCTCTACCGTCTCCCGTTGATGGAGCACACATGGCCCAGGATTCACGGCTCGATCACCGGCTATATCGCGTCGCCGGGCGATTACAAGGAGCCTTACGTCGACGAGAACGGTGAGTACATCGTTAGTCTTCACCTCGATCGCGACGAACGTCGTCCCGGTTTGAATAGCTGCCCGATGCGGCTTGCCAAGCCGTTTGCCGGCGCCGATGAAACCGGCTTCCACTTTGGTCTGGTAGAAGGTGCCGAGGTCACGGTTGCCTTCCATCACGGCAATCCGGATATGCCGTACATCAGCCAGGTGCTTCACAATTCGCGCGACCCGGACCCGATCGTATCGACGCGGCGCTGGAACAGCCGCAGCACGCTACGCACGCGATCGAACAACACGTTCGAGTTCGAAGACTGGCCCGGCGAGGAACACATCAAGGTCGCCACCGAGCAAGGCAAAACGCAACTCAACCTCGGCTATACGGTGAATCGCGACCGCAAGTTTCGCGGCAACGGATTCGAACTGCGCACCGATCTTAAAGGCTGCGTCCGGGCTGGCGGCGGCATGCTTTTGTCAGCGTATATGCAGGCGCGTGCTGTCGGCGAACAGACGGACATGGAGGCCGCACTCGACCACTTTCGCGCCACCCTTGCGCAGGCACAGGAACTGGCTGACGTCGCACGCGCCGCGCAAGCGGAAAACGTTGACGTAAAGGGGGAAAACCGATGGCTTAAAGAGGAATTGGCGGGCCTTAAGAAAGCGGTGATTGCCTTGTCGGCACCGGACGGAATTGGTTTGTCCACGCCTAACCGAGTGCTCGTTGCTGCGGGTAACGACATCAGCGCTGCGACGTCATCCGCATTTAACGTGAGCGCGATGAAGAATGTAGTCGTTGCCGCGGGGGGCATGTTGTCGATGTTCGTTCATCGGCTTGGCATCAAGCTCTTTGCGTCGCGCGGCAACATCGATATTCAGGCGCACAGCGACGAGATCAGGATCGCATCGAACAAGAATACGACCATCACCAGTTCCAACGGGAGCGTTGTGATCGAGGCGAAGGAGAAGCTAATCCTGAAATGCGGGGGCTCTTATATCTGCATTACGTCCTCCGGTATCGAGGACGGAACGAAGGGCAATCGTACCTGGCGGGCTAGTGGCCTGCACGGCGAGGGACCACGGACCATGCCTTCGGATTTGCCTGTGCTTCCTCAACCGATCGGGATCGAGTGCGCGCGTCATGCGAGCCACGCTAGCGTCCCTTTCGCGCGTATCTGACACTGCATTCTCTTTTCCACACCCATGACATTTCGTTTTGACGAGCCATTGCTCGATCGCATTCGCGAGCAATATGCCGCGTTCGAATCTACGCATCCCACGATGCGGCTATATGCGCTGGTTGACTTTGCAGCGATGCCGCCGAGCTGGAAGCGTAGTTTGCTCGAGGGTATCAATGACCTGCCGCGCTTCTCTTTGTACGGCGACACTGGTCTGGAGGACCTTTCGGAGAACGGTCCGTTCCTGATTGCGTGTCCGAAACCCGATTGTGTCGAGTCGCTGAAGGTGCAGCGGTCGTTGCTGGGACTAACCGAGCGCGATTGCAGGTTTACTTCGTGGTTGTGGTCTACGCACGATATCGAACCGCTTGTCGCGCATCTTCAAACGTTGCTGCAGGCGCGGTTGGGGCCGGACGGCGATGACGTTTGGTTCTTCTTTTACCAGCCTGCGTATCTCGAGGCTCTCCATCGTTCGCTTCCGGACGAAGCGCGAGCCTACATGTTCGGTCCATGTCTGGCGTGGTGGTGCATCAATCATCGCGAGGAAATGATCGAACTGGCCGGAGACAATTCGCCGATCCCTAAGGCATTGGATGCGTTGCCGATACCGGAACATGTGGTCAGCGAGCTTCAGCGGGTTGGGTCACCGATGCAAGTTCACGCATGGATGAGGCGAGTGCGCCCAGAACTGCTTAATCACCTGTTCCATGCGAACAAGCAATTGAAGCAGGTTTCACCGCATGTTGAGCGTGCGCTTGCGTATGGCATCAGTCGAAAGATTGATCTGTGTACGTACGCGGCCTATGGCCTTCTTTACGGCGAACGCTATGACGATCATCCCGCGTTGCAGGCGGTACTTGGCGGATTTGCCGCGAAAAAGACGACGCTTACCGATGCGTATGCGGCAGTGGGTGAAGACGTCTGGACGGAAGTCGCGGTGACGGCGAAGCAGCGCGCGACCGAGGCGGCGACGCTTGCGTATCAACAGGAAGTGCGCCAGCTCGGAAAGGTATCGGTACGAGTTTGGCTAGTCAACGATGCGGGTAACGGCAAACGTAACGTGCAACTCACGACGAGAGACAGCCGGGGCACCGTCACACATGCTTCGCTTGGTGGCATCGAAGAAAGCGGTATTGGCCACGAACGCGGAAGGGAGATCGCGTCTGCGTATGTACCGGTGCCGGGGAGACAGGTCACGGTGAGGTGGGTGCAATACGGGGAATGCTCGTACGACACGGTCGTACGAGGGGAGCTGCCGCGTGCAGAAGGGGAAGGCTTGGCGATCGTGACGTTTCTTTACGGCGGCGGCGTGTCTATCAGTATGCATGCCGAGCCGCCTGATCCAGAGCCGATGTGGCGGCGGTGGTAGCAGCCGTGAAGGGATGCGGGAAATTTCTTTGAATCGTAAGGACGTGGTGAATGAAACGGATTGTTTGCTTGGTGTTTTGCTTGGGAATTGTGGGGCTGCTGTCAGGATGTGCGTCTGTGCGATCGCATGGGTATGTAGATGCCCGGGTGTCTGCCGTGAACTACAGCGAAGACTATGTTCCGGATTTCTCCGTTCTGACCGCCTCCGGTGATCCCACAGGAATGGGGGGTGTCCAGGTTCAAGAATTCTCGAAAGGGGGGCTCAGTAAAAATGAGTGTTGCGCGCCAATTCCAGGGGCTGGCCAAACAATGATCATCGAATGGCGAGTCGGCGGTCGCCACGAAGCTGAGGCGAACTGGAAGACATTTCGCAAGGCGGTCGTTGTGAGGGGGGAGACATCAAGCGATCCGAAGGCAGTGAACCGCTTGGTCGTTCGCTTCTTTCCGGAACATGAGGTTGAGGCTGAACTCATGTGGAGCTTGATAGGGCTAGGCGGACGGCCAAGTTCGCGGCTTGATCAATTGATCTACGGGCGCCGTGTTATGCGTCAAATGGGAGACTAAGGATGCAAGACTGGCTAACCGATAGACCGATGTCCTTCTTGGCGTCGATGAAGACGGCGACACAGCTTCATGCGGAAGAATTGCAGACTTGCACAACCTGCGAACAAAAGCCTTGGGTTACCTTCTTTTTCGATGGAACGGGCAATAGTCAAAAAGAGGATGAACCAAAGCAGAAGCTGTCGAATATAGCGCGCTTGTACTTGGGACATGTACCGAATGAGGGCACGCTTATCAACAGCTTCTACTATCCGGGCGTGGGGACCCAACTCAATGCAAGTAACCCGAGCTGGTGGGAACAGGTGCGCGACAGCGAGGTACTCGGAGCGAGCGCTGGACTTGGCTGTGACGTGCGCTTAGCAAAGGCTGTGACTGATTTTGAAGAAGGCCTTCTGCTGAACCACAAAGTAACCCGCATCGACATCGCCGTCTTCGGCTTCTCGCGCGGTGCGACACTAGCACGCGCGTTCGTGAACCGCTTGCTCGATCGATGCACGATGAAAGAGGGCGTCCCTCACTGGCCGTGCGACACAGCGCTCGACGGCGAATCCGCGCCATTACACATTCGCTTCCTCGGCTTATTCGACACGGTCGAATCGATCGGCTTGCCCGCTCATAACCTTTCCGACTTGCGCCTGCGTATTCCTGAGCAAGTAGAGCGGTGCGTGCACCTGGTCGCCGGGCACGAGTTGCGTGCCTGCTTCCCACTCACATCCGTGGGAAACGATAGCGCATGCTGCGAGGAGATCGTGCTGCCCGGTGTCCATTCTGACGTCGGCGGTGGATATCAACCTGAAGAGCAGGGGCGCTCCGATATGCTCGCGCGCATCGCATTGAATCGTATGCGTCTCGAAGCCGCAATCAGCGGCGTGCCGTTTATCGCCCCGAAAATCGCGGACGCAAAGATCAACGACTTGTTCGAATACGACGAGACCGTAAAAGTGCTGTTTAACGAATACATGGCAACAGTAAAAGAAACCGGCACACTAGAGAATCAGCTATTCGCCCACATGCGCCTCTACTACGGGTGGCTGAAGGCCCGCTTCGGCCGCAACCCATGTGAGCTCTATAAAGATGCTTGTTCAACGAACCCGGAAGTCAACGCGCAGCTGAAGCGCATCCAGCAGTTTCACGAGCGTATGAAGGTGGACGCCGACACCCTCAACTGGCGATCGTATCTGACGCAGTTGTGGAACTCCGATCGGCCGGAGTATGACCGAACAATCGCCACCGCAGGCGGCAATAGCGCGGCAAACCGACCGCTCTCAGCAGCAGAGCAGGCCTATTGGGAAGCATGGCTAAACCCCCCAACGCTGTCGCGCTTTCTGGTTCGTTTCTTCGACTTGTACGTGCACGATTCCCGAGCCGGCTTTCTGAACATAGACAGTAGTGGCTATCTAAGGCCTCGCCACATAAGCGAGCCGCCTTGCGCTACTGCGGGTATATCGAACTCGTCGCCAACTCGCACGTCTCAATTGACCTTGTCTTCATCATGATGGAACCGAAAACGAAAAGTTACCGCTCGCGGAGCGGCCGCCTCTACGAAATTTTGCCGGCCTATGTCATTGCGTTTAACGATGACGACGGTGGCGTGTGTATTTGGACCGACGCAACGGAATTCGGACGCGCGATCGTTTGCCACTTGTCTCCCGTAGACGCGGTGATCGATGCCAAACAGTCTTACCGCGCCAAGCATAAATGCTGGGCGGTACCGGCCTCCCAGCTGCCGCCGGAAACGTTTCGAGATCCGGACGGGAGGGGCATGCTAGCCAAAGTGCATCTGGCGTGGCCGGCCATAGGTGGGAAGTTGTTGCAGCATCCAAGGGGCACGTTTGCCACTTATCGTCGCGCGATGTATCACGTAATGGAACCCCCTCTGATATTGGCGTTCGACGACATCGTGCTCGGTGAACTCGATCGCCTTTATCAGGCGGCAGGCCTGTTTGCATGGCGAGAAACATATGCCCTTCTGCATGACTGGCAGCCGGAGCGAATTCACCGCGCGGCTGATATCGCATTGAAGTCGATCAAGACCACCGGAGGCAAGCTTGATCAGTGCATGCAGGTGGCGCTATTCGATCCGGAAGCGGAACGATGGCATTTTGTGCCGCTTCCTGAGGCGCATAGTCAGTTCTATGATGCGATGCGGTGAGCTAACTCGCTCGCCATTTGCTTATCGTCTTTCCATTCCGCTATGCAGGACGTGCTCACTTTCCGTCTCGATGATGACCAATGTTGAAAATTTATAAGATCGCACTTGGCCCAATTTTGCTGGTGCAGGCGCGCTGGCTACGGCGAACGGCATTGCGCTTGCCAGAAGCGACTGGCCCTCGCAGCGGCGTTGAGGGCGGATACGATTCCGAGGCAGCGCCATTGCGCATCCTGGTGGTCGGCGACTCCTCGGCCGCGGGTGTCGGAGTGAGCAGCCAGGCTGAAGCGTTGGCGCAGCCTGTAGCGAAGCTCCTGGCGATGAGAACGGGAAGGTCCGTCGCGTGGCAATTGATCGCCAAATCCGGCGTCAATACAAGCGAGGCGCTAGAGCTACTGACGCATAGAAAACTCTGTCCGGTCGACTACCTGATCACAGCCCTCGGCACGAATGACGTCACGTCGCAGCGCAACCCAACTCAATTCTTGCGCGATTACGTTCTGCTCGCAGACACACTCCGCAAGCAAACGGGCGCCGTCGGCCTGGTTGCGACCGGGCTTCCGCCGCTGCGAATCCTCCCCGCTGCGCCTCATCCGTTGCGCTGGTATCTGGGCCGCTGCGCGATCCGATTAGACCGGGCATTGCGGAATTGGATAGAACGAGATCCGACGGCGCGCTACGTCTCCCTCGAGTGGGCCGCGCACCCCGAAGACATGGCGGAGGACGGATTCCACCCGGGGCGCTCACAGTATCGACGCTGGGCCGAACTTGTAACCGAACAGATTCACGGGCTGCTCGAACAAACCTTTGTTTCCAGACAATCGCACACCGACGCCCCCGTGCATACTTGATTAGCACGCCCGATTTCGTTTGGCAGCAGCCCCCACCCGACGATCAAGCCGGAGGTTCCCCATGAGCCAAGCCCCCGCGGAAAGCCAGCCAACCCCGGCCGCACCCGACGACGATTACACCGCCCTCGCAACCCAGATCGTCGACATCTTCTACAAGATCTACGGAACCCATCCGGGCTTCCGGGTTAACCACGCAAAAGGCATCGTCGCAAAAGGCAACTTCGTCGCCACGCCCGCAGCGGCGGCATTGAGCCGCGCCGCGCTGTTCGACGGCAGCAGCATTCCCGTCACCGTGCGCTGTTCGAACGACGGCGGCATTCCGGCGATTCCGGACGGCGCGCCTGGTAATATCAAAGGCATGGCCGTCAAGTTCCATATGCCCGGTGGGGCCGAAGTCGACATCGTGATGCTCGCGGTCAAGACCTTCCCCATGGCGACCGGAGAGGGATTTCGCGACTTGCTGATGGCCATTAGCGAGAGTCCCGAAGGCGCGCCCAAGCCGACCCGTTTCGATGAATTCGCGGCCCGCCACCCGACGGTCTCCGCATCCTTCGATACCGCGGGTACGCCTGACAGTTTTGCGCACGAGGAGTACCTTGGCCTCAACGCCTTTATCTTCGTCGACAAGGCTGGGCGCAGGCAGGCGGTGCGGTACATCATGGCCCCAGAGCAGGTCGTGTATCTGACCGCCGACGAGGCCGCCAAGCAATCTCCCGATTTTCTGATCGACGATCTGCCGCAGCGCCTCGCGAAGAAGCCGGCCGTCTTCCATCTCACGGCCCAACTTGCCGAAGGCGGCGATCAGACCAAAGATCCAAGTCAGCTTTGGCCCAACGATCGCGAGGTGGTGGACCTGGGCACGTTGACGCTTCACGAGACCCTCTCCAACAGCCGCGAAGTGCAAAAAGATTTGCTGTTCCTGCCGACCAACCTCATCGATGGAATCGAGCTTTCGGACGACAGAATGCCGCTCATCAGAACCGCGGTTTACGGGGTGGCATTCGCGCGACGCAGTCGGTGAATTGCGCGACACCGCACGTCGCATGGGCTTCAAACCGGAAGTGGAGGTTACATACGACAAACACGAACGCAAGCTCAACGTGAAGGTGCGTAACACCGGGCACGAGCGCGGTACCGTAACGGTGCGGCAAAATGCGTATTCAACCGGCGGCCCATCGCATGTGGATGTCAAGCCTGGCGATGTTGCCACTCTGCACTGGTCTCTCGAGCGCAGCGGCAACTGGTATTCAGGCGTGATCGGCGGGACGTGGAGTGGGCACTACCGGGGAAGCCTGGAATTCGACGCGGTTAACGCTGGCCCATGGCGATCGGAGCCGTCGAGTCACCCGATGGTGAGTCCGCACCGGGTTGTCAGAGGATGCACTGATTGAAGGTCCTTTTTAGACACGTGATCCGATCGGGGGCTAGCTCTTCGTAGTGACTGTCGACATCTGGTGTGCAACCTGAGCAGCCCGTTCAGGAGTGAGCCGGCCGTCTGCGCATAGTTGTGCTCCCAGACGCTCGATCTCCTGCTCACCCGATTGCAGAGCGGCAGGATTCGTATGCACGGAGTAATAGCCTTCGACCAGATCGAATGGACTGTGTGTTGCTGAGCCAAGCACAAAACCACAGTCCTCTTTTGCAAAGAAGTCGACGCTACGCTCGGAATGCTCGAATACCACTAATTCGCCTTCCGAAACTTGCTCGCCCGCATCGAGAGATCCGGAATATACGGAAATCCATAGCACGTCGTGATCGCGCGGGGGCGTGTAGCGCCAACGCTCGCCTTTTCTCAGGCGAACGTTCAGGTAGGTGATAGGCCGCGGCTCGCTTACCGGACTTGCCTCGCCTTCGATACGGCCCATCATGACCCGAGCGGGGCCATTCGAGGGCACTTCGTCCGGTTCCAGGAACATTTCATACGGCGCACTCAATTCAAGCGTTGGCGGCAGCGCAATCCACAGCTGATAGAGCTTTGCTGCGCCAGAGGTTCCGGCGGGGCCCCCATGCCATATGCCGCGACCCGCCTGCATCCATTCCATGCCGCCGGCCTTCATTGATTTCGGCTGCCCCTTGCTGTCTTGATGATGGAACGATCCTTCCACGAGCGCCGTGAGCGTTGCGATGCCCGAATGGGGGTGCAGGGGACCGTTGACCTCGATCGGCGATTTAACGTCGATATAGTCCAGGAATACGAACGGCTTGATCAATCGTCCTATATCCGATGGGCTGGCCAGCCGGGTAATCGATCCCGTGGCTTTCCCTCTGGTTCGTTGCAGAATCCGACGCGCATCCTGGGAGTTGCCGGTTACGCCGGGATCTATCGCTGGTTCCATCGTTCACCATTTCGTCAAAGTGGTCGTACAGGACGCTTCGCTTACAGGCACTGCTGAAGTGACGATGTGTCACGCTTATGGAGACCGCGATAGCCCTGCGTCACTACCCTTCGTATAACGTTGAGACGTTGCCTGCTATTCCTTTGTTTAACGCGAGCCATAAGTCTTCCGATGTCGCTCACATGAAGGCCTCCGGTCGCAGGCGCGCAGTCGAGTGCAGAATACATTCCCACCAGAGCACATTCGCGTGTCGACTCAGTCGCCGACTGATCGACGTCCAGTCGCGCTGCGCGTTGCCGCTTCATTTTTCCCGGTGCGATCGAATCTAACTTCTTGCAGTGCCTCCATCGCGCCGCTCAGTCGCCATATGGGGTGCAGAAGGACATCCCCATGCGAGAGCGCGCGTTGGTTATCGTCCGTGCCGGCGATCGTACGATAGATCAAGTAAACGAGACGAAGAGGTAAGGCGACACGTGGGTGCGTGATTTATAGTACACAGCCGGCGCTGTCTGGCTTGTTGGGGAGCCATTGATACGTCGTTCCACCCGGCGAAGGTGATTGAAGGCGCTGCGAAATGAGTCTTCCCTCGTCGGTCTTGGTGAGTCGCTTTTTGAGCATCGTGCGCGGTGGATTCACATAGTTGCTCCCGGCAATACGACTAGCATCCATCTCAATGTTGGACCTTTACGTTAAGGGGAAGTTTTGATGTCTGCAAAGAAGACTGCTGTTAGTTCCGCCCTCCTTGCAAGCGCATTGGCTAGCCTGCTTGCGTCCGCTGCGCACGCTGCGCCGTTGACCGACGCGGAAGCCAAGGCGGCTGTCGCTGCTCACAAGGAAAAGTGCTTCGGCGTCGCGCTCAAAGGCCAGAACGATTGCGCCGCTGGCCCGGGCACGACCTGCCAGGGTACGTCGACGACGGACTTTCAGCCCAATTCGTGGAAGTTCGTGCAAGGCGGCACATGCACCAAAATTTCGGTGCCGGGCGGTGGCCATGGTTCGCTGACGCCGATCAAGTCGTAATCCGCGGCGGAAAGACGGGGGCTGTCTTGAGCGATCTGAACCGTACCGTATCGTGACGGTGGCTGCAGCTAATGATCCCTGTCGCATGATGCCGCAACACACTTTGCTTGCTGGCACCAGTTTCAAGCATGAGCACCGCGCGGCGATTCTGGCCGACGGTGTCGAAGATGGCCTGTTTTTCGAAGTTCACGCAGAAAACTATATGGGCGCAGGTGGCCCACCGCATCGCGCGATCGCGGCAATCCGCGACGCGTATCCGATTTCGATTCATGGCGTATGCATGTCGATCGGCGCTAACGAGCCGCTGAACGGCGTACACCTTGCGCGCTTTCGCGAACTGGTTGCGCGCTATGAGCCCATGCTGGTTTCCGAGCATCTTGCATGGTCGACGCACGCCGGAACCTTCTATAACGATCTGCTGCCCCTGCCGTATTCTGCCCAGACGCTGGCCCGCGTGTGCGAGCACATCGACGAAGTGCAGGAGGCGATCCGGCGACCACTGCTGCTGGAAAATCCGTCCACATACGTCGCATTCGATTCGTCGACGATGAGCGAGGCCGACTTTATCGCGGAGATCGTACGCCGCACGGGCTGCGGGCTTCTGCTGGATATCAACAATGTATTTGTGTCTGCCACCAATCACGGCTATTCGGCGCGGGCTTATCTCGAGCAGTTGCCGCTCGCCAGTGTCGGCGAGATACATCTCGCGGGCCATAGCAGGCAGCGCGACGACGAAGACGAACCGTTGTTGATCGACAGTCACGATTGCGCCGTCGCCGATCCGGTATGGACGCTATACGAAGAGGTAATCGCCCGCATCGGGCCTACCGCGACGTTAATCGAATGGGACAGCAGCCTGCCCGCATGGTCTGTACTACGCAGCGAGGCACGGGCTGCCATGCAGCGGATGGAAAGACATCGCCTTCCCGCCACCGCGGACATGGACGATGAAGCGTGAAGACCGCGCGCAACCGCGCTCCACGGAAGCCAACGATTTCGCCACGGCATTCGCGAGCGGCTTGACGGACCCGTCAGTGGTGCCGCCCGCACAGCTCATCGCCGATGCCGGAAAAGGCGTAGTCAAGCGTTACGACGTCTACCGCAACAACGTGACGGTCAGTCTGATCGACGCCGTTGCCGCAATCTATCCTGCAGTTCAGCGCATCACCGGCAGCGAGTTCTTCCGCGCGATGGCGCGTTCCTACGTGCGCGCCACGCCGCCGGTTTCGCCACTGCTGTTCGAATACGGCCGCGGCTTTCCCGGCTTTATCGAAGCCTACGAATACGCGCAGCAGATGCCGTGGCTCGCGGACGTGGCGCGCATCGAGCGCGCGTGGCTGGACGCGTATCACGCCGCCGACCGGCCCGTGTTGGCGGCGCAGATGTTCGCGAAAATCGATCCCGAGCGGCTGGGCGGCCTGTGTTTCACACCGCATCCGGCTGCGCGGATTGTGCGCTCCGCGTATCCGGCGGTCGCGATCTTCGCGATGAACCGGCAGGACGGCCCGGTCGAGCCACTGTGTTCGAGCGACAGCGAAGACGCGCTCGTGACCAGGTCCGCACAGGACGTGCTGGTGTCCCGCTTGCCCGAAGGGGCAGCGGTGTTTCTGAACAGTCTCATCGACGGCGAGCCGTTGGGCGTCGCTGCAGCGGCGGCATTTGACGACGCGCCATCTTTCGACATCCCTGCCAATCTGGCGGGGATGATTGCATCAGGCGTGTTCAGCGCCATTTCACCTGGAGAATGATGACGATGTCGGGCAGACAAGACGCGCCGCCAGCGCTAGCCGGTACCCTTGCCACCGGGATCAACTGTGCCAGCCGTTGCATTTCACAACTGGCCCGGCCATGGCTGACGCAACTGGTGTTGCGGCTGGCGCTGGCCGTGCCGTTCTGGAGGTCGGGCATTCTGAAATGGCACGGGTTTTTGCAGCTGAACGACACGGCGATCGATCTGTTCACGGACGAGTTCAAACTGCATCTTCCTGGTGGCCCCTTTTCGTTTCCCGAGCCGGCCGTCGTGGCGTTCCTTTCTGCGTGCGGCGAGGTGGGGTTTCCGGTGCTGCTGGTGCTGGGTTTAGGCACGCGCTTCGCAGCCGTGGGCCTGTTGCTGATGACGTGCGTGATCGAACTGACGGTGCCGGACGGCTGGCCGATTCACATCACGTGGGCGGCCATGGCGCTGGGTATCGCGGCTTATGGCCCAGGCGCGATCTCGATCGATCATCTGCTTGCGCGCGCACGAAAGTGAATGCGTGAAGGTTACTGGTCAGGCCCGCACTCGAACCGCCGACGCGCTATTCCTGATGATTGGAGCAAAGGCAAAGAACAACTGGTTGCCCATTGAACTGGAGCGAGATGAGCACGGCTTCATTTGCACAGGGCGGGAACCGGACCGTACTATAGATCGGGTTCCCGTTTTTGCAGCCTGGAAGCGGCGATGTCGATGGCGCGGCGAATGCGCGGGTAGGTGCCGCATCGACAAATATTGCCGCGCATAGCGGCATTCACATCGGCCGCCGCTGGATGACGGTTGAACCTAAGCAACGCCCATGCGGACATGAGTTGTCCGCTCTGGCAATAGCCGCATTGAACGACATCGACCTCGGTCCATGCCGCACGCAGCGCGTCCGCTTCGACGCCATGCAATCCTTCGATGGTTGTGATGCGCTGACCGCTGCCAATTTTGGAAAGCGGCAGGACGCAGGAGCGTACGGCCTTATCGTCCAGATGGACGGTGCATGCGCCGCACAGTCCCCGGCCACAGCCAAATTTCGTGCCGGTGAGTTTCAATTCGCCGCGCAAGACCCAAAGTAGCGGCGTATCCGCCTCGGCATCGACCGGTACGTCGGCACCGTTGATGTTCAGTATGATCGTCATGGGCAGTGATTTCGTGGGGTATCAGGCCAGCCGCAGCGGCAGACTACGGAGCCGCTGACCGGTCAGGGCGAATAATGCGTTGGCCACAGCGGGAGCGACAGGTGGCGTGCCCGGTTCGCCGACGCCACCCGGCGCAAGTGTGCTGGGCACGATGTCGACGTCGATTTGCGGGCACTCGTCCATGCGCACCGGCGCGTAACCATCGAAATTGCGCTGTTGTACTGTGCCGTTTTCGACAGTGATCTCGCCATGTAGCGCAGCCGAGAGTCCGAACACAATTGCCCCCTCCATTTGCTGGCGTATCAGATTGGGGTTCACCGGCATCCCGCAGTCGACCACGCACACGATACGATGCACGCGAATCTGCTGATTCGATGTGACCGATACCTCAGCCACCTGCGCGACGATCGTGCCGAAGCTACGGTGTATTGCAACGCCACGCGCGCGCGGCGTGCCATCGGACGCTGCTGCAAGCGGAGCGTTCCATTGCGAAAGTTCGGCGACTCGTCGCAGCACATGCAGATGTCGCTCGTCGTCACGCAACAGATCGGCTCGGAATGCAATCGGGTCGCGCTGTGCGGCGGCAGCACATTCGTCGATGAAGCTCTCGGTGAAGAAGCCGTTTTGCGAGTGGTTGACGGAACGCCAGATTCCCAGCGGGATTCCCGGCTCGACGGTCTGGTGCGCAACGCGCGCGTTCGGAAATGCGTAAGCAGTGTCAAACGCACCTTCGGTCGACGCATCGAGAAATGACGGCGCCCCCATGCTCGATCCCGCCGATGTGACGTGCCATACGATAAGCCGCCTTGTGGAATCGAAGCCCGCCGTGCAACGCGACAGATACGCGGGCCGATAGTAGTCGTGCGTCATGTCTTGCTCACGCGTCCAGAGCAACTGGACCGGCGCGCCGTCAGTCAGACGCGCGAGCCAGGCGGCCTGTACGATCACATCGGAGATGTGGCGGCGGCCGAATCCGCCGCCGATGAACGGCACGCGAAGGTCGACACGGTCGGTGTCGATTCCGAGAGCCTTAGCGGCGGCCCTACGCGCGAATCCCTGTGTCTGCGTTCCGGCCCACACCGTCGCGCGGCCATCCTTGAACTGGACCGTGCAGTTCATCGGCTCCATCGCGGCATGCGCGAGCAGCGGCACGAGATATTCGGCGCTAATGGTTTGCGTAGCCGATGCCAGCGCGTTCTTCACGTCGCCGGCTTCGAAATGGGTTTTGCCATCGCCGTTGTTGAGCGCGTGAGTCAGCGCGACGTCGATCGCACGGCTGGACTGCGTGTACGCCGCGCCATGATCCCATTCGACTGAGATGTGGTCGAGCGCCTGTATTGCGTGAAAGGGCGTATCTGCAATAACAGCAACGCCCCCGGACGTGGCTCCGGTGCTACCGAGACCACCGGGTACCGGTTCGAGCGCGACGATATGCCTGACGCCGCGCAGCGCCTTTGCCGCGCTCCCGTCGAAGCGCGCCACACGTCCGCCGAGCGTTGGGCACATGAGGATGCTTGCATAGAGGAGGCCTGGCGGCACAGAGTCGATGCCGAATCGCGCCGAGCCGTCCAGCTTGGCCGCATTGTCGAGTCGCCGCACCGGCTGACCGATCAGACGGAAATCGGTGACGTTTTTCAGCTTGACGTTGTGGGGCACCGGCATATGCGCTGCAGAGGCCGCAAGTTCGCCAAACGACGCATCCCTGCCGGACGGATGCCGTACTACGCCAAGCGCGACCGTACAGCTGTCTGCTGGCACCTGCCAGCGGGATGCGGCAGCGGCCACCAGCATCGCGCGTGCGGCCGCGCCAGCTTCGCGCATCGGCAGCCACTGGTCCGCGATGCTTGATGAGCCGCCAGTGCCCTGCAGACCGGGGATTTCGCGCAAGATCCGCCGTGCGAGGTGACCGGACACGCGTTTGACGATGCTGTGATCATCGGGTCTGAAAGGCAGTTCATCGACGATGGCGGCCTGGTTGTTGTAGATGCGGTCGTATGTGGACGGCTCGAGCTTCACGCGCGCCCAGTCAGCATCCATCTCGTCGGCGAGCAGCATGGCGAGTCCGGTTTGCGCGCCCTGGCCCATTTCAACCTGCGCCATCACGACCGTGATCGTGCCGTCGTCCGAAATCTTGACCCAACCATTCAGGGCATATTGCCCGGCCGCGGTAGGGAGTGGACTGTCCGGCATAAGCCGTTGCCGAGCCGGTAACGCAGCCCAACCGATGATCAGTGCACCGGCGGCAACCGCCGCCCCAAAGACGAAATGGCGGCGTTTCAGTTTAGACATGGAGCGCGTCCCCGGTTAGGCTTGTCACAGCGGTGCTGCGCGCCCGTCCTGATCGCTTCGCTAAAGTTACCCCATGGTAGTCAGTGACTCGCTGAAGCCTGGCGATAGCCAATGTACGCAACCGGCGAAGGATCTGCGACGCGTTGGAGCCGAAGATCAACCTGAACATCCTGGCATCGTCTTTGCCGATGCCGAATAGCTCGTGCGGATCTGACGAAGCCTGGGCGCTGTCGATATTTGCCATTGATGTAACTCTGCTGTTTGCGCATCACCCGTTTCACCAACAAGATATGCGCGCCCCTGCCACTCCCGATGAGTGACCTTGGGCTCATGAGGAGCAAAACACGTCGATCACGCTACGTATTCCAGTTCGACTGTGCGACGCTGAAGTGCTTGAAGCATCGAAAGCAATTTGACGACAACGGGTGTGTCACACCGTCCCAGATCCATACCCTTGAGCCGGTCGCACGCTTTCGGCTCCTGGCTTGCGAGATTGGCAATCAGGTTCGTGGGACGTGCTGGTCTGTCTTTGTGCGGACGCGATGTATGCTCGACAGCCCTTCGCAGTCGTGGAAAATCTCACCGTTCAGAAGGGATGGAGGGGAAATGGCATCGGGCATGCGTTGCGGCCGGAGGCTGAAAGGTTTTGCAAAGAATCGGATTGCTCGAAGATGATCCTCCTTAGCTCGACGCATTGCATTCATGCGCACCGTTTCTTTGAGCAGGCCGGATTCCGTGCTGGCAGAAAGCGCGGCTTGGTCAAATATTGCAGCCAGAGTTCCTCATGGCTATTTGAAGTCTATCGTCACTGATCGGCCAATCGAAGACATTCGGTCGGATGCGACGGATGGCCGCTTTAGAGATGCGGCAGGCTGTACGTTTGAGGACGTTGTCGAGATGACGACTTACCACGTACAAATGAGCGTACACATGTCGGTCTTCCGCGAGGTGAAGAACCGCGTTTTTCCGCGTGGAAAGTGTGCTTGGACTGCGATCGGGGTATCGGAGCTTGCACATCCCGGCTTACTAGCCGAAATCAAGTGCGTGGCGATACAACGAAGCGCTGCTAAGTTGTAACCAGCCGCTGTAGTTATGTGGTTACGAGCGGAGCGACGTGGGGCACGGCCAACGGCAGTCAATGACGTGCTTTTTTCGACCGACGTTGAAAACGCCAGTACGAGTTTTGTATTGCGTCGGCAGCAGGGTCCGGGTGTGGTTGAGGATTTTCAGTCAGATCACATCATCGGAATACGCAGATGATGCGGATTGCTGAGCGTTTCGGCGACGCGTTTCAGCGCCTCGCGGCAGTCGTCGCGATCTTGAGGGCCGCCGAGACACACGCGAATCGCATTGGGCGGATTGCCGTCGGTCGAAAACGCCGCGCCCGCCACCGTGCCCACGCCCTGGTTGCGCAGTTGCAGCGCAAGCTCCGGCGCGCTCCAGTTGCAGTACGAAGGAATGCCGAGCCACAGATGAAAGCCGTCGCTCTGCGCATCATAGCGCCACTCGTCGAGCTCTTCCGCCGCGATGTCTTGACGCGCATTCGCTTCGCCGCGGATCGCCGATAGCATTTCGTGCGCGGTGCCGTCGTTGACCCACTGCGTCGCGAGCATCACCGTGAAGGGACTGGGCATCACGGTGGTTGCGCGTAATGCACCCGACACGCGCTGTGCCTGCCGCGCATTCGGCGCACGGAGATAGGCGACACGTAGCCCCGCTCCGAACGTCTTCGAGAATCCGGTCACGTAGTAGGTCAGATCCGGTGCAAGCGTTGCCAGTGCGATCGGCTTGCGTGCCGGCAGCCAGCCGTATGCATCGTCTTCGACGATCGGCACGCTGTAGCGCAATGCGACGTCCGCGAGCGCTTCGCGCCGCTGCGTTGACAGCGTCAACGTGCTCGGATTCTGCAAGGTCGGATTGCAATAGAACGCACCGGGCTTTTCACTCTTGCAGAGCGCTTCGAACGCGTGCGGCAACGGTCCTTCGTCGTCGCGCGGCAGCGGTTGCAGGCGCACGCCCAGTTGCGACGCAATCGCCTTGATGCCCGGATAGGCGAGCGTATCGAGGCAGATCGTTTCGCCGGGCCGCGCGAGTTGCGACACGAGCGCCACCAGCGCGCTATGAATGCCCGGGCAGACGAGCACCGTGTCTTCCGTGCAATCGGGCAGCCTGTCCTTGAGCCACGTGCGCCCCGCAGCGCGGTCATCCGGCGTGCCGCCAAAATCCTGATAGCGCAGCAGCCGGTACGGATCGGCCTGCGCAAAAAGCCGGGATGCCGAATCGCGCAGGCGCGCAACCAGTTCAGGCGGCTCAGGCGGCATGTTCATCGACATCTCGACGCTGCTGCCGCCCGCAAGCGGCAAGGTCTGCGTGCGGCCTCGCACGAACGTGCCGCTGCCCGCGCGTGCATCGAGCAGCCCCCGCTTGCGCGCCTCCGCATAGGCGCGCGCGATCGTCGTGTAGTTCAGCTGCAGCGCGCACGCCAGATCGCGCAGCCCTGGCAGACGGTCGCGCGGGCGCAAACGCCCGCTCGCGAGGTCTTCCTCGATCAGATCCGGAATCACGAGATAGGCGGGCTTACGGCTTTCAGTCAGCCGCTTCAGCCAGTGATGCGTGAGACTGTCCACGATATGCATTCCTTAACGGGTCGCGCAACGGTCGCTAAAAAGTAACACGACGTCCTCACCGGAAAACAATTTTCTTTGAACCACCGCGCGTCCTGATTGCATTGATCGCATCAGTGCACGTCCGCGGGATGTCGCGCACCACGGGCACGCACAGCGCGACTCGCCGCTGCGCTGAGACGGTGCGCGCGCAATCGGTGCAATCAGCCGCACAGCCCCATCCAGCAAGCGTCGCGAAGAAATTTTCGGGTCGTTCGAACGTTTCGGCGCTGATTGATCGGCAATTGATTGCATGAACCGCGCCGGAAATTGGCATAGCCGTTGCGTAATGAAGCGCGCCGGCCCGCACATTCATGCGGACCGATTCATTCATTCGATTCCTCACGCGATTTACTGGAGAGCGCGCCATGCCTGCCGTCACGCAACCGTTGCATCAGAAAGGCGATTATCTGGTCGACTATGAAGAGAAGGTTTTTCCCGACGTCAAAGCCGAACCCGGTGAAAAGGCGCTCGTCACGTTTCATACGGTCGCATTCGAAGGCTCGATCGGTTTCGTCAACCTGCTGCAAGCCACGCGTCTGCAGCGCAAGGGCTTCGATACATCGGTGCTGCTCTACGGCCCGGGCGTCACGCTCGGTCTGCAGCGCGGCTTTCCGACACTCGGCGACGAAGCGTTTCCCGGCCATCTGAACTTCAACAAGCAACTGATGAAGTTCATGGAAGAAGGCGGCAAGGTCTATGCGTGCCGTTTCGCCTTGCAGGCGCTGTACGGCCACGGCGAAGCGTCGCTGATCGAAGGCATCCGCCCGATCAACCCGCTCGACGTGCTCGATCTCCAGCTGCTGCATCGCAAGGAAGACGCACTGATCATCCATACGTGGACCGTCTAACCAAGCCGGGTACCTTCATGTCCGACCAGCGAATCATTCGTGCGGCGGCGGTGCAGATCGCGCCCGAGTTGGAGCGGCCCGGCGGCACGCTCGACAAGGTGTGCGACGCGCTCGACGAAGCCGCGGCGAAAGGCGTGCAGCTCGCCGTCTTTCCCGAGACGTTCGTGCCGTACTACCCGTACTTTTCGTTCGTGCGTCCACCGGTTGCGTCGGGCGCCGATCACATGCGCCTGTACGAGCTCGCGGTGGCGGTGCCGGGCCCTGTCACGCAGGCAGTCGCGGAACGCGCGCGGCGCCACCGCATGGTCGTCGTGCTCGGCGTGAACGAGCGCGATTACGGCAGTCTGTACAACACGCAGCTCGTGTTCGACACGGACGGCCGCCTCGCGCTCAAGCGCCGCAAGCTCACGCCGACGTTTCACGAGCGGATGATCTGGGGCCAGGGCGACGCGGCCGGCCTGAAGGTGGTGCAGACCGACTATGCGCGCGTCGGGGCGCTAGCGTGCTGGGAGCACTACAACCCGCTCGCGCGCTATGCGCTGATGACCCAGCACGAGGAAATCCACTGCAGCCAGTTCCCCGGTTCGCTTGTCGGGCCGATTTTCGCCGAGCAGATCGATGTGACGATCCGCCACCATGCGCTCGAATCTGGCTGCTTCGTCGTCAATTCGACGGGATGGCTAAGCGACGCGCAGATCGAATCGGTGACGGCCGATCCGAAGCTGCAAAAAGCGCTGCGCGGCGGCTGCCATACGGCGATCGTGTCGCCCGAAGGCCAGCATCTAGCGGAGCCGCTGCGCGAGGGCGAAGGCATGGTGATCGCGGACCTCGATATGGCGCTGATCACCAAGCGCAAACGGATGATGGATTCGGTCGGCCACTACGCGCGGCCCGAATTGCTGAGCCTCGCCATCAACGACCGCCCGGCGGTGACCTCGATGCCGATGGCTGCCGCCGCCGCATTTGAGCCCGCGCGTGAACCGGCATTTGAACCCGCATCGGATCCGATGCAACCCGCCGCATCCGCCGAGCCGCTAACCGCGACTACCGATCCCACATCAGGAGGCCGGCATGAACGCCAGCACGAACCTGTCGCCGGTTGATGCGCACGCCGGTGAGCAGCGCATGATGGACCTGCGCACCGAACTGCAATCAACCGGCCTGCGGCTCATCGACCCACACGCGGGCGCCGCGAGCCGTCGCGGCGGCGCGGGTCCGTCCGATCACAAGGCGGTGATCGTCGACGGCGTGACGATCATGGTGCCGGTCCATACGAGTTCCGCGTGGGATTCGCCGTTTGTCGCCGGCGCGCCGGACGCGTCCGGTGCGAGCACGCTGATGCGCGGCACGATTCCGATCGCGACCGTCAGCTTTGCGCAAGCGCCGCGTTTCACGCGGCTGCAAACGCTCGACGGCGTGCCCTACTCGCACATCGCGACGCTGCACGGCGCCGACGTGCTCGCAACGACGGTACTGCAAACCTGTATTCGCTACGAAAGTCGCAAGAAAAGCTGCAAGTTCTGCGCGATCGGCCAGTCGCTTGCGGCAGGCCGCACGATTGCGCGCAAGACACCGGAGCAGCTTGCCGAAGTCGCACGCGCCGCGGTGCTGCTCGATGGCGTCAAACATATGGTGCTGACCACCGGGACACCGCCGACGCCCGATCGCGGCGCGCAGATTCTCTGCGAAAGCGCCTTTGCGATCAAGGCGGCGGTCGACCTGCCGATCCAGGCGCAATGCGAGCCGCCCGACGACGACCGCTGGTTCGAGCGGATGAAGGCAAGCGGCATCGACACGCTCGGCATGCATCTCGAAGCAGTTACGCCGGCGGTTCGCGAACGCATCATGCCCGGCAAGGCGAGCGTGCCGGTGTCGCGCTACATGGAAGCGTTCCGCGCCGCCGTCGCGGTGTTCGGCCGCGGCCAGGTCAGCACGTATATTCTCGCGGGCCTCGGCGACAGCGCGGACGCAATTTTGTCGATGTCGCGCGAACTGATCGCACTCGGCGTCTATCCGTTCGTCGTGCCGTTCGTGCCGATCAGCGGCACGCCGCTCGAAGATCACCCCGCACCGACTCCGGAATTCATGAAGTCGATCCTCGCGCCGCTCGGTGCGATGCTGGGCGCCGCGCGGATGCGTTCCACCGATATCAAGGCCGGTTGCGGCAAATGCGGCGCGTGTTCGTCGCTTGCATCGTACGAGGCCTGAGCCATGTATTGCGACACTTTCGATCTGGCCGACGCCGCGCCGCCGCTCGAATTCACGCCGGCCGAATATCGCATCAAGTGGGCGACGCTGCCGTGGGAAAGCGACGGCGCGTATGCGCTGCGGCGCGCCGTGTTCTGCATCGAGCAGGGCATTTTCGTCGGCGACGATCGCGATGAAATCGACGGTCACGCAAAGCTGCTCGTCGCGCTGAGCTGCGTCGCCGGCATGCCCGAGCAGGTAGTCGGCACCGTGCGGATTCACGAGACCGCGCCGCGCGAGTGGCTCGGCTCGCGCCTCGCGGTCCATGCGGCGTTCCGTTCGCACGGACGGCTCGGTTCGACGCTGATCCGGCTCGCCGTTTGCAGCGCACATGCACTCGGCTGCGACACGTTTCTTGCGCATGTGCAAGGTCAGAACGTGCCATTGTTCCGGCGCCTGCATTGGCAAACGGTCGCCGAAGAGACGCTATTCGGCCGGCGTCATCATCGGATGCAGGCGGACCTCGCCTGGTATCCGCCGTGCCACACCCCCGAAAGCGGGTTCGTCACGTCCGGAGCGCGGGGGCGTTCATGAGCCTCGACGCGCTGGTGCAACGACTGCGCGAGAGCCGCGGCTTTCGCCACAAGACCGATATCGCCGAGGTGGTCGCGTCACTGTCCGAGCGCTTGCCGGGCGGCGTCGCCGCGCTCGGCCAGGCGGTGGCGGTCGGCGACGATTGCGCGGCCATCACGGATCGCGACGGTTATCTGCTGTTTGCCATCGAAGGGCTCGTCAGCGATTTCGTCGAAGCGATGCCGTGGTTCGCCGGCTATAGCAGCGTGATGGTCAACGTCAGCGATATCTACGCGATGGGCGGACGGCCGCTCGCCGTCGTCGATGCGCTCTGGAGCGACGGCTCCGCGCGAGCGCGCGACATGCTCGCGGGCATCGCCGCCGCCTCGTCCGCGTACGGCGTGCCGGTGGTCGGCGGCCACAGCAATACGCGTAGCGCGCAACCGCAGCTCGCGGTATCGATCATCGGGCGCGCGTGCCGGCTGCTGTCGAGCTTCAATGCGCGCGCGGGCGATCGCCTCGTGATGGCGGTCGACCTGCGCGGCCGCTTCGAAGATCCGTATCCGTTCTGGAACGCGTCGGTCGGCGCGCCGGCCGAGCGCTTGCGGGCCGACCTCGAACTGCTGCCGATGCTCGCCGAAAGCGGCCTGTGCGACGCCGCCAAAGACATCAGCATGGCCGGCGCGCTGGGCACCTCGCTGATGCTGCTCGAATGCTCGGGCGTCGGCGCGCGGATCGATCTCGATGCGATCCCGTGCCCTGACGGCGTCGATTTCGAGCGCTGGCTCAGCGCGTTTCCGAGCTTCGGCTTCGTGCTGTCGGTGCGCAAGCCGCAGGTCGAGACGGTGCTCGCGCGGTTTCGCGAGCGCGGTCTTGCCTGCGCGGCAATCGGCACCGTCGACGCCTCGCACGAAGTGGTCGTCACGCAGAACGATCACGCGGCGCTGCTGTGGAATTTCGCGAACAGTCCGTTTATCGGCGCGCCTTCGAACCAGGCCGCAAACGCACCAGCGGCCGACGCGCCGCACAAGGAGCCGGCATGAACGACACGCCTTTGCGTATTGCCCTGTTCACGCATTCGGTGAACCCGCGCGGTGGAGTCGTGCATACGCTCGAACTCGGCCGCGCGCTGGTCGACGAAGGGCACGACGTGACGATTTTCGCGCCGACCGAGAACGGTGCGCCGATGTTTCGTCCGTCACCTTGCCGGCTAGTGCTGGCGAACGTCGCATCGCGCGCGGTCGATACGGCATCGATGGTGCAAACGCGTATCGACGCGCTGAAAAGCGCCTTGAAAGTCACGCTGCGCGCGCAGGAGCCGGCCGGCTTCGACGTGCTACACGCACAGGACAGCATCAGCGGCAACGCGCTCGCCGAACTGCGCGCCGAAGGCGCAATTCGCGGCTTCGTGCGCACCGTTCATCATCTCGACGCTTTTCGCGACCCACGCCTTGCGCAATGGCAGCGCCGCGCGTATGCCGATGCGGACGCCGTGTTCTGCGTGAGCGAAGTGTGGACGCAGATGATGAAAACGCGCTTCGGCGTCGAAGCAGTCACGGTAAGCAACGGCGTCGACGTGCAGCGTTTTCGCGCGGCGCGCGAACTGGACGATGTGATGCTGCCCGCGGAACTCGGCGTGCGCGGCGACCCGGTCGTGCTGGCGGTCGGCGGGATCGAGGAACGCAAGAACACGCTGCAATTGCTCGAAGCGTTTGCGCTGCTGAGAAAGACGCGGCGCGATGCGCAGCTCGTCATTGCCGGCGGCGCGAGTCTGCTCGACCACGACGCGTACACGCGCCGCTTCGCCGCGCGCGCGGCCGAACTGGGTCTGCCGATCGGCCTCGGCGAAGCGGTCGTCGTCACCGGCGCGCTCGACGACGATGCGATTCCGGCACTGATGCGACGCGCCGATGCGGTCGCGATGGTATCGCTGCGCGAAGGCTTCGGCCTCGTCGTGCTTGAAGCCCTGTCATCGGGCGTGCCCGTCGTCGTATCGCAGATCGCGCCGTTCACCGAGTATCTGAACGAACGCGTCTGCTACTGGGCGCAGCCGCACGACGCGCACAGCATCGCCGCGGCCCTGCAGCAGGCATTCGACGATCGTCGCGACATCGATTTCACCGATGCGGTGTCCGCCCTGCTGCAACGCTTCAGCTGGCGGGCGAGCGCGCTGCGCCATCTCGCGCTGTATCGCGATTGCATGCAGCCGGCCCCGGTCTGAATTCCAATCTAGAGGAGAACCTGATGCCAGTCATGCATTTCCGGGTCCAGTGGCCCAATGGCGAAGAGGTCAACTGTTACTCGCCGTCGACGGTGGTCGCCGACTTCTTCGTCCCCGGCCAGCGCTATCCGCTTGCCGATTTTGTGTCGCGCGCCCGCGAGGCGCTGCATATCGGCTCCGAGCGCGTGCGCGAAAAGTACGGCTTCGCCTGTTCGGCCGCGCTCGACCAGCTCGCGCAGATCGAACAGCATGCGGACCGCTTCGCCGCCGACCCGGCTGCCGAAGTGAAAGTGATCGAACTCTCGTGAATGGGGCAAGCATCATGTCGAACATATCGTTGGCGACGCCATCCCAAGGCGACGTGCCGCATCGCACGGTGATCGTGGTCGGCGGCGGACAGGCTGGACTATCGATCAGCTACTACCTGAAGGCGGCGGGCATCGATCATCTGGTGATCGAAAAAGCGACGCTCGCGCACTCGTGGCGCACGCAGCGCTGGGACACGTTCTGTCTCGTCACGCCGAACTGGCAGTGCGCGCTGCCCGGTCATCCGTATCGCGGCGACGATCCGCACGGCTTCATGAAGAAGGACGAGATCGTCGCGTATCTCGACGGTTTCATCGCGAAGCTCGATGCACCGGTGCTCGAGCAGACCGAAGTGAAACGGGTCAAGCGGCAGGCCGACGGACGTTTCGCGGTTGCGACGTCGAACGGCGATTGGACTGCCGATCACGTGGTGGTGGCGTCGGGCGGTTACCACACGCCGATCGTGCCGCGTATGGCCGAGCGGCTGCCGGCGGACATCGCGCAATGGCAATCGTCGGCTTACCGCAACCCGCAAAGCCTGCGCGACGGCGCGGTGCTGGTGGTCGGCTCGGGCCAGTCCGGCGCGCAGATCGCGGAGGATTTGCACCTCGCGGGCCGCAAGGTCTATCTCGCGGTCGGCGAGGCGCCGCGCTGCGCGCGCTTCTATCGCGGCCGCGACGTGGTCGACTGGCTCGCCGACATGCGCTATTACGATATGCCGGTCGAACAGCATCCGCTGCGCGAAGGCGTGCGCGACAACACCAATCACTACGTGACCGGCCGCGACGGCGGCCGCGATATCGACCTGCGGCGTTTCGCGCAGGAAGGCATGGAGCTGTATGGCCGGCTCGACGATCTGCGCGACGGTTGTCTGCAATTCGCGCCGAATCTGACCGCGAACCTCGACAGCGCCGACGACACGTACAACCGGATCAACGCGAGCATCGACGCGTTCATCGACAGGCAACGCATCGACGCGCCGCCGGGCGAACCGTATCAGCCCGCGTGGCGGCCGCGGCACGAGCGCACGTCGCTCGATCTTGCAACGAGCGGCATCACATCGGTGATCTGGTGCATCGGCTTTACACCGGACTTCAGCTGGCTCGACGCGCCGGTGTTCAACGGGCGCGGCTACCCGGCGCATACGCGCGGGATCACGCCGCAAGCGGGGCTGTACTTCATCGGCTTGCCATGGCTGCATACGTGGGGCTCCGGACGCTTCTCGGGCATTGCCTGCGACGCCGAGCACGTGGTCGATGCGATTCGCGCGTCCGCGACGGCTTCGCAGACGACGTCCGCGAGCCTCGCCGCATGATGCCGCCCGACCGCTATCGGGCCGGCATGCCGCAGTTGACGTACACAGGCCTGTCGGAAAACTGGCTGCTCAAGGAGTGCGGGCATCGGCATTGGGAAGCGCTCGCGGTGCATGCGGGCCGCGCGACGCACGACTTCGGCGACGACGGCGGACACCGCTCGTACGCGGCCTTTACCGCGATCCGGTTGCAGGCGTTCGGCTTCGATTCGTTATGCGAGAACGACGAGTTCGAGATCGGCAGCACCTTGCATCGGACCGGCGCGGTGCGGCATGTGAGCACGCATCGTGTGCAACGCGGCGGCGCGCCGCTTGCACAGGTATCGATGTCGTCGACGTTCGTCACGCGCGGCGGCGCGCGCGGCAACCGCTCTGTGGCGCGTGCGGCGCTATCGGCGCTGGCGGGCGACGTAAGCCCGGTGCCCGACGAAGCCGTGCCGATGATCGAACTCGGCAAGCGCATGCGCGCGGGCGACGCGGCGCTCGTCAAAGCGTTACCGGCCACCGGTTGCGCGCCCGCCGAGTTCCTGCCGTGTCCGAACAGCGACTTCAACGGTGCGGATTTTCTGTATTTCGCGAACTTCCAGTCTTTCGTCGATCGTGCCGAGTGGCAGCGCCATCGCTTCCCTGAGCCGCCGGTCGTCGCAAGCCGCGCGCTGTATTACTACGGCAACGTCGACCTCGGCGACGCGCTGACCGTGCATGTGATCGGCGAGCGCACCGGCGAGCGCGGCATCGCGCACTGGAGCGAAGTGCGCCGCACGAGCGATGGCCGCAAGATCGCCGACGTCATGACCGAAAAACACTGGAGGCGGCGATGAAGCGACCGTTCGAGCGCAGGCGTCGCCACACCGTTTCGCTCAAGCCGCTTTACACGCGCGCGGACACCGAAGGTCTCGCCCATCTGGACAGTCTGCCCGGCGAAGCGCCGTTCGTGCGCGGGCCCTATACGTCGATGTACACCGGCCGGCGCTGGACGATCCGCCAGTACGCGGGCTATGCGCAAGCGGCCGACACCAACCTCGCGTTTCGCACTGCGCTAGCCGAGGGAGCGCAGGGCCTGTCGGTCGCGTTCGATCTGCCGACGCAGCGCGGCTACGACTCCGACGATCCCCAGGTGGCAGCGGATGTCGGCGTGACCGGCGTCGCGATCGACACCGTCGAGGACATGGCGCGGCTCTTCGCCGATATCGCGCTCGAACGCACCTCGGTCTCGATGACGATGAACGGCGCGGTGCTGCCCGTGCTGGCCGCATTCATCGTCGTTGCGGAAGAGCGCGGCGTGGCGGCGGCGCAGTTGACCGGCACGATCCAGAACGACATTCTCAAGGAGTTCATCACACGCAATACGTGCATCTTCGCGCCCGAACCGTCGTTGCGCATCGCGGCGGACGTCGTCGAGTATCTGGCGAGCCATGCGCCGCGCTTTCATGCGTTATCGGTGTCGGGCTATCACTTTCAGGAAGCGGGCGCCGACCCGGTGCTCGAACTCGCGCTGACGATGGCCGATGCGCGCGCGTATGTGCTCACGCTCGTCGAGCGCGGCATGGGCGCGGACGACGTATGCGAGCACATCAGCTTTTTCTTCGGCGTCGGCACCGATTTCTATGCGGAGATCGCCAAACTGCGCGCGGCGCGGCTCGTCTGGTCGACGCTTGCCGCACAATGCGGCGCGCGTTCCGCCCGCGCGCGTGCGCTGCGCATGCACTGCCAGACGTCGGGCTGGTCGCTGACCGCGCAAAAGCCGCTGAACAATGTCGTGCGCACCACCGTCGAAGCGCTCGCCGCGGTGTTCGGCGGAACCCAGTCGCTGCACACAAATGCCTACGATGAAGCGTTGGCCCTGCCCTGCGCGGCGTCCGCGCGGGTCGCGCGCGACACGCAACTGGTGCTGCAGCACGAAACCGGCATTTGCGATGTGATCGATCCGTGGGCCGGCTCGTACATGATGGAATCGCTGACCGCCGATATCGCCGCGCGCGTGCACGCGTTGCTCGGCGAGATCGACGGCCAGGGCGGCATAGTCGGCGCAATCCGCTCGGGATGGGTGCGCGAGCGCCTCGACCGATGTGCGCTCGAGGTGCAGGCGCAGATCGAAAGCGGCGAGCGCGCGATCGTCGGCGTGAACGGCTACCGTCAGGAAGACGATGTGCCGGACGAGAGTGGCGCTGCGCGCGGGCCGGGTCTCGGTGCGGCGCAAGTCGCACGGCACCAGGCGCGCCGGATAGCCGGCGTGAAAGCGAAACGGGACGCCGGGCGCGTCGGCGCCGCGCTTCGTGCGCTCGAACAGGCGGCGCGCGACGGCGCCGGCAATCTGCTCGCGTTGACCATCGAATGCATGCGCGCGCGAGCGACGGTCGGCGAATGCACGCGCGCGCTCGAAGCCGTATGGCCGCGGCATACGGTGGCGCTGCAGGTCGGCGCCGGTGCCTATCACGATGCGCTATCGGACGACCCCGCATGGCGCGCCGCATGCGATGCGGTCGCGCGCGTGGGCGCGGCGTTCGGCCGGCGGCCGCGCGTGTTGATGACCAAGCTCGGCCAGGACGGCCATGACCGTGGCGCACGCGTGGTCGCCGCCGCGCTGACCGACGCGGGCTTCGATGTCGTCGCGAGCCCGCTGTTCGCGCCGGCGGCCGACGTCTGC
The DNA here is from genome assembly GCF_019428685.1 of Paraburkholderia edwinii. Classification (NCBI taxonomy): domain Bacteria; kingdom Pseudomonadati; phylum Pseudomonadota; class Betaproteobacteria; order Burkholderiales; family Burkholderiaceae; genus Paraburkholderia; species Paraburkholderia edwinii. Next base: position 4,205,468 of record NZ_CP080095.1, on the reverse strand, counting down.
TCGCAGGCGATCGCGGCCCAGGCGGACGTGATCGGCGTGTCGTCGCTCTCCGGCGCGCACGGCGCATTGGTGCTCGAGTTGCTCGAGCAATTGCGCATACGCGGCGCCGCAATGCCCGTCGTGGTCGGCGGAAACCTCGATGGCGAGAGCACGCGTATATTGCAGGCCGCCGGCGTCGCGGCGTGCTTTCCGGTCGGTAGCAGCGTGAGCGATATCGTTTCAGGTCTTGCGCGAATCAGCGGGCATCTCGATCCCGCTCGATTACATGATGTAGGGACGGCGTCCCTCCCTTGAAAACAGGCGTCCGCTCGCGACGTGACCCGCGCTGACCACGAAAATCAAGAATCTCTGGCTCGGTAACGATCGGGCCAAGAGCAGACGATTCGCATAGCAGGCTGGCTCGTTGACAATCATCGCCTCAAGAGGCTACCTGGGTGGATCTGGGACGGCGAGTTTAGCGGAGCGATCGGCTTTCGCTGGCAGGTCGGAGCTGCCGTATATGGGCCACTCTGCGCCACCTGCGGAAAGCCACTTCGAACACAAACCGCGAGCTTTTGTGCAGGATGTGGCGCGAATCGCGAAGTTTGAATTTGCTGCGCATGTGTTGATGTTCAGGGTCGCGTGCGTCCCGTCGCCGACTCGATACGTTTAAACTTCCTTTGCACGCCGCATTAGACGTTAGTCGGCCATCAACATCCTTGGCTAAGCATTCGTGCTGACATTCAAATATCAGCGTCACTCAATCAACGGACCTCGCCGCGCCGATCCTGTCCGGCCCATCACGACGCATGCCCCGCCGTCAGTTTGAGTGCCAACGCTTGCGCGACTTCGATGCCGTCAATGGCAGCCGAATAGATACCGCCCGCATACCCCGCGCCTTCGCCGGCCGGATACAGACCGTCGACGTTGATGCTTTGGTAATCGTCTCTACGTCGAATCCGGACCGGTGACGAAGTGCGCGTCTCCACGCCGGTGAGCACTGCGTCGTGCATCGCGAAGCCCGCGATCCTCTTGTCGATCTGGGGTAGTGCTTCACGAATGGCTTCGATCACGTAGTCCGGGAGCGCGCTGCGGAGATCGGTCGGGCGCACGCCCGGCTTGAACGACGGCACCACGGAGCCAAGCGACGTGGATGGCCGGCCGGCGATAAAATCGCCGACCAGTTGACCCGGCGCGCGATAATCGCCGCCGCCGAGTTCGAATGCGCGCTCTTCCCATTTGCGCTGGAACGCGACACCCGCCAGCGGACCGCCGGGATAGTCTTCCGGGGTGATGCCGACGACGATGCCCGCATTCGCGTTGCGCTCGGCTCGGGAATACTGGCTCATGCCATTGGTGACCACGCGGCCCGGCTCGGAGGTCGCCGCAACCACCGTGCCTCCAGGACACATGCAAAAGCTGTAAACCGACCGCCCATTACGGCAGTGATGGACCACCTTGTAGTCGGCCGCGCCGAGCTGTTTGTGGCCCGCAAACTTGCCGAAGCGGCTGCGATCGATAAGCCCCTGCGGATGTTCGATGCGAAATCCCAGCGAGAACGGCTTGGCTTCCATATAAACGCCGCGATCGTGCAGCATCTGGAAAGTGTCGCGCGCGCTGTGACCCACGGCCAGCACCACGTGATCGCACCGCAGCGCCTCGCCATTCGAGAGCTTGAGCGAACGCACCTTGCCCTGATCGATTTCGATGTCGTCGGCCCTGGTTTGGAAGCGCACTTCACCCCCCAGCGCCTGGATGGTCGCGCGCATTTTTTCGACCATGCTGACGAGACGGAACGTGCCGATGTGTGGTCGGCTCAGATACAGGATGTTTTCCGGCGCACCTGCCTTGACGAATTCGTCCAGCACCTTGCGGCCATAGTGATTCGGATCCTTGATCTGGCTGTACAGCTTGCCATCGGAAAACGTTCCGGCTCCGCCTTCGCCGAACTGCACATTGGATTCAGGGTTGAGCACGGCCTTGCGCCACAGGCCGAAAGTGTCTTTGGTGCGCTCGCGCACGGCTTTGCCACGTTCGATGATGATGGGTTGGAATCCCATCTGCGCGAGGATAAGTCCTGCGAACAGGCCGCACGGCCCCATGCCGATTACCACCGGACGGAGGGCGACCGTGTGTGCCGCGGCCTTCGCGACAAAGCGGTATGTCATGTCCGGCGTCAACCCGCAATGCGGCTTGCCGGCGAGCCGCGTGCGCACGGTCGCTTCGTCCTTGACTTCGACATCGACGATATAGGTCAGCCTGATGTCGGAGCGCTTGCGTGCATCGTGCGCTCGGCGGAACACGGTGTAGCGGACAAGCCCGTTTGCCGTCACGCCGAGATCCGCGAGGCGCGCGCGAATCGCGGTTTCGAGATCGCTTGGGGCATGGTCGAGGGGAAGTTTGACTTCGCTTAGACGTAACATGAGTCCCGGTAGACGGTCACTTCGGGTCACGCCGGGTCACTTCGGAATCGTGGAGGTGCTCATGCCGACGAGCATAAGCGCCTCAACATAAACACCGCGCAAAAATGCGGCTGCCGGGGAGAAAAGGATCGTAGCGACGTCTAGGCGCGCACGTCCACCGGCGTGACTGCATCGGGAGATTGCCAGGGCAATGGGGCGTTCGCCTTGGAGTATTCGTGGCTTAGTTGGGGGATCGTGCAGCTATGTCCTCGCCAGAACTGGGAGCGGAGGCTGGCGCAATCGCTTCTCTCGCCTCTGTCGCGCTTGGCGCGATCGTTGTCGGCGTGGCCGGCGTGAACAAGGTGCTAACAAGAAATCCCGACGATGTGAGAAAAATCGCGGCTAGCAATACAAACATGGCATTCCCCTTGCCCGGTGCTGCTGGCCGACCGCAGCACCGCTAGAAGACGATTTCAAGCCCTTGCCACTCAGTGTCGACTTGCTCTCGTGCTCGTAGCAGGTCTGGTCCGCTAAGCCTTCTGCTTCTGCTAGCTCGCATGTGAGTCGGAACACGCTCCGCACGTGTGACAACATGCGAGGCATGGACAAGATGTGCTCGCAACGTTTAACCGAGCCATAGCACTCTATGACAGGACTGGCCCATCGGAAAGGTTAGCAACCGCATCGTCCATCCCCGCTTCAAGCAGACCACGATCATGCGCTGCGCGGTGCCGCGCCTTACGCATGATCGCTGCGTCTAGCGCACAGTGAAGACAGAAATCCCACCGTTAGGAAATGCGCCGCTGCCCGCCTGGAATGGCACATAGACCTGTCCCGACGGTCCGTCGACTGCTACGGAGTGCGCACCGGTTCCGACCGCGATCTGCGCGACGATCGAGCGGCTGGTCCCGTCGATCACTGCCATTTGCGGTGTGAAACCGGAGGCCGCCGCGATGCCGTTTGCGGTCCAGTGTCGCGCGGGCAGGAAGTAGCGGTTCGACGTCGGATCGTAGGTAATCTGATCGACGCCGCCGAACGGCAGCTTCGCGAGCACCGTGCCGTTGGTGCGATCGAGGATCAGCGTGATCAACGGGCTGCCCGCTGCCGGATCGCAACCGACCATCACGTCCTTGTTCGGACCGAGCGCGATGCCGGCCGGCGCGCAGTTGCCGAGCGGAAAGGCCTGCGTGACGGCCGGGTGCCCGCTTAGCACGGAGCTAGCCGGAATCACGTCGAGTTCACCGTTCGGATTGGCGGTGGTACCGTCATTGTTGATCAGGAAGCTCTGCGTGCCCGCGTCGTATTCGCAGGCCTCGAGTCCCGACGAGCCTGGAAAGGAGAGCTGCGTGACGACCGTCTGCGTGTCCGTGCTGATGAAGCTGATAAAGGGCGGCGAATCACCGGGATTAGCCATCAGCACCAGATGGTCCGTCGGGTCGAAGCAGCCTTCGTCCACGCGGTTGCCGGAAGCGGTGAGGGGGATCGTTTTGGTCAGTGTTTGCGCGGTCGTGTCGAGAATTTTGACCGCGTTCACGTCGCCGACGTACAACGTGCTCGTGCCGGGCAATCCGACGAGGCCGTCAGGACCCGAGTTTTCGGTGGAAGCGCCGATGCCTGTGAAGTTGCCCGGAATCTGCGCGATCAGCTGGTTACTGCTCGTGTCCACCACGTCGACGGCCTTGTTGTTGCGGTCGGCCAGAAAGTAGCGGCCGTGATCCGCAAAGCTGATATCGAAGCTGAAAGCGGGACTGGCCGCGTTGGGCACCGCAATGTTGGTGATCAGGTGTGGGCCACTCGACGTTGCAGTGGGCGTCGGATTGCTGGTGTTGTTGCTATCCGAGCCGCCACATGCCGTCACCAGACAAGCCGCGATTGAGCAAACGGCAACAAGCAGAACCTGCCGGGGGATTCGTCTCTTCATTTTTGTCTCCAAAGTCTTCTCCAACCATCGATCAATTCGATGGCGAATGGCGTCCCATCAATACGTATTGCGGCGCAATACGCATTCCGGAATTACCGAATTTCCAATCGATCAATGTGTTTATTTCATCAAGATTTCCTCGTGGGTGGAGAGTAATAAGATGTCTGCATGAATCACCGTTTCGTCAGGCGTGCACATACCGCCGCTTGTCGATTGCGACTGACTGGTTGAGAGGTGGAAAGCCCTGCGAGACTGCGATCGCTGGGGGTTCTGACCGCGAGTGCCTATTGCCGACTGAACAATGCAGGAGGTTCGCTTAACGGGTACTTAAGAATTTTTGAGGTAGTAAATTAAGCGAATTAGATTTGAAAGGCGTGAGTGGAATTGAATAGCAGATTACTTGTGCTGCAGATATCTTGTAGATGAGCATATCCGCAGAATCACCCGTCGCCGAAGGTTTGCGCAAACCCACCGGCGTTTTGAGGCCCGAGGTAGCGCAGATGGATGGCGCCTACAATACGGACGATGTCAGCCCCTTGGAGTGGAGACAAACAATGGATCTGAACTTGCGTGGGAAAGTGGCAGTGCTGACGGGCGCAAGCGTCGGCATCGGATTGGCGGTCGCGGAAGGCTTCGCCGCCGAGGGCGTGAATCTTGTGCTGGCCGCGCGGCAACGCGAACGGCTCGAACAGGTCGCGGCGGATATCGCACAGCGCCACGGCGTGCGTGTCGTTCCGGTTGCATGCGATGTCGCGACGATCGACGGCGTCGACGCGTTGGTCGCCGCGGCGAACCAGCACTTCAACGGCGCCGATATCCTGTTCAACAATGCGGGCACCGGCAGTAACGAAACGATCATGGAAGCGCCCGACGAAAAGTGGCAGGCGTATTGGGACCTGCATGTGATGGCGGCGGTGCGGCTCGCACGTGGGCTCGTGCCGTCGATGAAGCGGAGAGGCGGTGGAGCGATCCTGCATAACGCGTCGATTTGCGCGGCGCAGCCGCTCGGCTACGAGCCGATCTACAACGTCACTAAAGCCGCGCTGATGATGTTCTCGAAGAACCTCGCAAACGAGGTGGTGAAAGACAATATCCGCGTGAATACGATCAATCCGGGCCTCGTTCTAACGCCGGATTGGGTGAAGACCGCGAAAGCGCTAACGCAAAATACGGGCGGCGATTGGGAAGGGCACCTGCAACAGGTGGCCGACGAGTTCGCGCCGATCCGGCGCTTTGCAACGCCGGAGGAACTGGCGGACTTCATCGTGTTTCTCTGTTCGGAGCGCGCGAGCTATAGCGTTGGATCGACGTATTTCGTCGACGGTGGGATGTTGCGGACGGTTTAGATTTAGGCATCCACAGACGACGCAAGGCTCATCCCCGGCGCCGTCTGTGTAGCCAGCCGATATCAGTACAACGACGTGCCGGATTGATAAGCGCCGACGAATGACTGCCAGTCCAGGTTGACCTGCGCCGCGTAGCTGAACGCGAACGTCGAGATTTCCGACTCCAGTCCGCTCGTACTCGTGACCGCGTTGGTGACCTGCTTGTCGATGCTGTACTGAACGATCGCGCTGTTGTAGTCCTGATCCGAGATCGCGTGAGCCGACGCGAGCGCTTGTCCCAGATAGGACGCGGCGGTGTTGAGCTTGCCGGCGCTGGTCAGCTGCGTGTAGTCGAAGTCTTCTTCGAACGGTGACTTTTCGTGGAAGTAGAAGTTCATGCCGTTAATAGTCGCATAACCGACTAGCACGTCGGCATTGAGCGTCTGCGCTTTGTTGGTCATGGCGACGCGCGCGGCATCGTTGCCGTCATCGGCTGAAAGCAGCGTCGCTCCATTGCTGCTGGCTTCAGATACTGCGCTGGATGTCTCCTGCTTGATCTCGAGAATCACGTCGTCCGATGTGGACGTAGAGGGTCCTTCGATCAGGACGTAGTAGCGCAGTTTGCCAAGACTGCCGACGCCGGAGCCTAGCTTCTGGTGAATGTCCTTCACCTTGTAATAGCTCGACGAGTATTGCTTGGATGAAGCAATCGAGCTGATGTAACTGCTCATCGAGTTAGCGATGTTGTTATAGGTCGTACTGTTCACCGCGACCAGTGTGTTGGCAATGTTCTGGAAGCTGCGCGCGCCGTTCGTCACCTGCGTGTACTTGTTCAACAGACTGGAACGGCTATCGCCCTTGGAGTCGCCAATGGTGTCCTGCACGACACCGGATGTATTGCCGTTCTTGAGCTGGAAGCTGAGTTCATCGCTACTGCCCATAAAGGTGTTCATTTCCTTCACGTAAGCGGCCACCATCGTATTGATCGCGGTGGTGATATCGCTATCGGCAATATTATTCGCGCGGCCCACGAGCACCATGCTGGTGGCCAGCCGGCGCAGATCCCAAACGTATTGGCCGAGGTAGCCTTCATCGAAATCGTCAACGGAAAACACGTTGTTGCCGCTGCTATCCTGCCAGGCACCGAAGTTGCCGATGTGGGCATCGCCGCCAATCCAGGTCAAGCCTGTCTGCGTCGTCGTGTATTTCGATGCCGGCAGAGTGCGCATGTCCTGATAGAAGATGTGAGCCGTTCCGCGATAGAAAGAGAAAGCGTCGCCCGCCATGGTCGCCATCTTGGTTGCCAGATCCGTGCTGTCCGTTGCCGCAAACGGGTGGTTGTAGTCGTAGATTTGCGTAACGACCCAGCTGGTGCGCGATGTTTGAGCCTGCGCGGCAGAGCCGCCGTACAGCAGCATCGCAGCGGACAGAATGATCGATATTTTTCTCATCGTGGTTTCCCCCTGGCATAGAAAAAGAAATGGGCGGCATAGCCGCCCCTATTTGGTGTCGAGGGCATTGCAACAGGGTTGGGTGACAGCAGCATGAATGGCTCACGCCGCGATGACGGCTTTGGTATATGCGGCATGGATGCCAGACAGTCGTGGGCCATGAAAGGTCATTCGACATTGGCGCTCAGATCATTGAAAATCCATACCGCTCTTTTCATGAACCATGCATTCCTTGACGCGGAATTGGCCTGCGAACTCAGGTAGGTTAGCATGCCGGAAAATACAAATAAGAGGAACGTGCCGGTGTTAAAGCTTCGCAAATCAAAATGGACGATAGGCTTGGTAGCCATAGTCGTTATAACAGGAATATTGGTCGCGGCTAAGGTGCACGTCCGGTTTGGGCGTTTCGCGGATGACAAGGCTGCCGCAGATGCAGCAGAGAATGCGATGATCCGTCAGTATAACGAGCGAAATTTCGACGCTATCTACGACAGCGCATCGGATGCGCTTAAATCAGAACTATCGCGTGCGCAAGTGACGGACGCGATGAAGCAGACTTTCGACAAGTACGGTGTCATAGGGGACGACAGTGCGGCTGCGACGACATGTTTTCCATATCAGGTTCGAATGGTACGTTGGATGAAGGCAGAGAACGGAACTGAACTCACCGCCTTGGTGACGTGGTTTGTGCCTGACGGCAAACACGCGATGCTCGTTTCAGCACAGATTAGCCCGGGTCATTCCTCGTTCAATCCGGATATCGTGCGGGCGCATTCGTGTAGCTGAGGTACTCAAATGCCGACATCCGACTATCTCCAGTCGACGCAGCCAATCTCCTTCCCGACCACACAATATAACTATGAGCATCAGCAAGTGGGTTGAGCGCATTCATAAAAATCGTCATAAGGCCGCGCCCTTTGAAATGGTGACTTTGGAAACTGCGCACCGTCTCATCTCGCCCATCGTTAATGCTGCTGTAGACGGGAAGGGATTCGAAGAGGTCGCGCCGTTAAGGTGGGTGAGATTTGACGGAACGCCCATACGCCAGATGTTTGCCTTTCCCGCCTGGAAAGGCGGCGTAATGGCTCCGCGTTGGGGTCTCTCCTTTGATTTTGTGCCGCACGTCTCTGGTAACCCTGTTCGATGGCATCGCACCAACAAGTCCGCGATGTTTGATCTGACGGTCGATGCACGCGACAGCGCTATGGAAATTAGCCTCATTCACGGGGAGCAGGCCATCGTGCAAAGCTCGGCGGCGGTTGTCGAGAAGGCAGTGGCGTGCGCCGACGAATTTTGGCAACGCGTCAATTCCATCGAAGACGTTGTTGCGGCATTCGAATGGCTGCGACGCTATCTGTCGAAGGGAGGTTTGGGTTTTTACAACTATACACAGCATTCGGTCGCGCTTGCGTTCGTGCTCGCAAAGATCGGCGACGAAGATGGCTCGCGTCGCGAACTGAGCCGCTTTCTGGCATAACGATCGCTGGAAGATCCGGTTTCAATGCGCCTGCATGAACTGTTGAGCGAAGCCTTTCGATCGGCTTGATTCGCCTCGCAATCAGGCCGTCCGAAGTACATAGTCGCTATACATACGCGATAACTTTCTCTAATGCATACGTCCGATAACTGAAAGCCAGTTTTGCATCGAGACGCACAGGCTTTACTTAAGAAGCGCTTAGCAGCAAATCGCATTGCGCCTGACAGTAACCACACCGCCCGCCTTACGCTTCGCTTTTAAGCGTTATCTTAAGCACCTGCTAAGCAAGCATCCAACAGAATCAGCCCTTGTTGATCGGCCGCTACGCCGACGGTTCTCAACAAGGAGCCTCAGTTGTTTCACCCTTCGCACCGCGCGATGCCTGTGCGCGCATTGCATGGCAGGTTCGCCGCAACTGCGTACGCCTTTGCGTGCAGTACGGGCGTCGCGCTGCTGCTCGCCGGTTGTACGTGGTATCGACCTCAGCCGCTGGCAACATCCAACACGCTGACCACACCAGCGCAACTTGCAAGCATGCAGATCGACCCCGCAGCGATGCCATTACCCGCGCTTGCCGCGCATCGCTTCGATCCATCCAATGGCCTCGACATCGAAGAAGTCGCGATGCTCGCGGTTGCCAACAATCCGGACCTGAAGCTCGCGCGTGACGATCTCGGCATTGCGCAGGCGCAGGCGTTTTCAGCGGGCTTGTTGCCCGATCCTCAACTGAGTGTGTCGAGCGACTATCCAGGGCAACTGGGTTTCGACCGGGCTTTTAGCTACGGCTTGAGCATGGACGTGATGGCCGTCGTGACACGCGACGCGAACAAACGGTCCGCGGACGCGACGGTTCAGAAAATCGACCTCGGCTTGTTGTGGCAGGAATGGCAGGTCATCGCACAGGCCAAACAGCTGTTCGTGAAGGCGCGCTTTCAGGACGTCGCACTTCCACTACTCGATCGGCAACGCGAACTAGCCCGCGAACGTTACGAACGCATTGCGCACGCGGCGCAAGCGCACAACGCGACCCACGATAGCGTCGCCGCCGCGCTAATCGCATCCAACGATGCGCGCAAACAGGACGACGACATGCAGCGCGCGCGTGAACAGACGCGGCACGATCTGAACGCGCTACTGGGGCTCGCGCCCGACGTTGAGCTAACACTGACCGGATCCGACCGCGTCACACCGCCACCGGATGAGTCGATTGACGCAGCGCTCACGCAACTGCCGGCACGCCGACCGGATCTGATCGCGCTGCGGGCAGGCTACGAAGCGCAGGAGCAGAAGTACCGCGCCGCGGTGCTGAACCAGTTTCCGAGTCTATCGGTGGGTTTCGTGCGTGCGCGCGACACATCGGAAATCTATACAAGCGGCTTCCAGATCAATCTGAGCCTGCCGATCTTCAACCGCAATCGCGGCAACGTTGCCATCGAACAGGCCACGCGGCAACGGCTAAGCGATGAATACCAGACGCGTTTAAACACCGCTTACGGCGATATCGTGCATTTGCGTGCGGACAGCGCGCTTCTCGCCGCCCAGCTTTCGACGAGCGAGCATGCCTTGCCGGAACTGGAGCAGGCCGCGCAGCGCGCGCGGCAAGCTTACGCGGCACATGACATCGTGTTCGGCCAGTACGTCGATGCGCAAACCGCGATGCTTACGCGGCGCGTCGACGTCGCGACGCTCGACGAAGCGCTCGCCGAACAGCGCATCGGTTTGCAGGCGCTGCTTGGCAGCGCGATTCCCGATCCCGGCTCGTCAGATTCCCTCTCACGTTGATGTCATGCAAAACCGTCTTCGAACGCTGAGCGCGGCCTGCGTGCCGGCGCTGTGTGTATGGCTCTTTCTGAACGCGGCCACCGCGCGGTTGGCGCGTGCCGACGAACCCGCCGCAGTCTCGGTCGTGCTCGCGCACGTCACGCGCGAGCCGGTCGCGCAGCAGGTACACGCATACGGCGTGGTCGCGTCCGCCGCAGCCAATGCGGATACGGTCAGCTTGCCGTATATCGCGCGCATTCGCAGTCTGCGGGTGCAGCCGGGGCAACGTGTCGCGCGCGGCGCACCGCTGGCCGTGGTGCAGGCCGATCCGTCGGCGGTGGTCGCCTTGACGCAAGCGCAAGGCGCGCAAACGCTCGCGCGCGGCGAACTCGCGCGTACCGAATCGCTGTATCGCGACGGGCTCGCGACGCAGTCGCAACTCGCCTCCGCGCAGAAGGCGCTGAGCGACGCACAGCAGGCGCTCGCCGCGCAACGCGCGCTCGGCGTGTCCGCGGGCGCCATCACGATCGCCGCGCCGGTGGGGGGCGTCGTCGCGCAGCTAACGGCCGCGCCCGGCGATCAGTTGCAGGCAGGCGCGCCGATCTTGCAGTTGATCGCGACGAACGCGAACGCGGGCGCTAACGCTAATGCCAGCGCCGGTGCCGACCATGTCGCGAACGTAACGCTCGGTGTCGAACCCGCCGATGCGATGTCGATCCACGACGGCGACCGTATCGCACTGCACGCGCTTGCCACCGGGCTCGACAAGGCGACGGCGAACGGCAGCATCGTGATGGTGGGCGCGTCGGTCGATACGCAGAGTCAACTCGTCAACGTCGGTGCAAGCGTGCCGCTCGCGGGCACATCGTTCATTCCCGGTACGCATGTACGCGCCGACATCGAGACGAAACGCGGCGACTGGTGGGTCGTGCCGCGCTCTGCCGTGCTGCGCGACGATCACGGTGCCTACGTGTTTCAGGTCGCACCCGACGAGAAAGCCCATCGCGTCGCAGTATCGATTCGCGTGGAAAACGATCGCAGCTATGGCGTCGATGGCGCGCTCGACGCAGCGCGGCCGCTCGTCATCACCGGCAACTACGAGTTGACGGACGGCATGGCGGTGCGCGCCACGAAGGGCACCGCGCCATGAATTTCGGTCAATGGATGCAGCGGCACCGGCGCTCGCTGCTGTTCGCGATCGCGCTTGCCGCACTCGCCGGCGCGCTGACTGCATTTCGTTTGCCGATCTCGCTGTTCCCGAACGTATCGTTCCCACGCGCGGTGGTCTCGCTCGATGCCGGCGATCGCCCGGCCGAGCAGATGGCCGCGCTTGTCACGATGCCGGTGGAGGAGGCGCTGCGGCGTGTGCCGAATGTGCGCGACGTCGAATCGCGCACGAGCCGCGGGTCCGCGGAAATCTCGCTGAATTTTGACTGGGGCACCGATATGGCCCAGGCGACGCCGCAGGCGCAATCGGCGATCAGCGAGATTCTCGCGACCTTGCCGCCGGGCACGTCGATGCAGGTGCGGCGCATGGATCCGACCGTATTCCCGGTGCTGGCCTATAGCCTCACGTCGTCGCGCGAATCGCTTTCGCAGCTCTACGACCTCGCGCAGTTCCAGATGCGGCCGCTGCTGTCGTCGGTCGACGGCGTCGCTCGCGTCGACGTCGCCGGCGGCGCGCGCGACGAACTTGAGGTGGCGATCGATCCGCAACGGCTCGCGGCTTACAAGCTGTCGATTGCCGACGTCGGCAAGGCGATCGGCGCGGGCAACGTGCTGATGGCGACGGGGCGCATCGAGGATCACTACAAGCTGTATCTCGTGGTCGCGGATACGGCGCTGGCCGGATTGCGCGATCTGCGCGACGTGGTCGTGGCGTCGACGGGCGGCGCACAGGTGCGGCTCGGCGATATCGCCACCGTGCAACGCGGCGTGGTCCCGCAATGGATTCGCGTCACCGCCGACGGTCACGATGCCGTGCTGATCAATGTCTATCAGCAGCCCGGCGCGAACAGCGTCGCGATGGCCGCCGCGATTCGCGCGCGGCTCGACGACTTCCGCAAACGCATGCCCGCGGACGTGCATCTCGCGAACTGGTACGACCAGAGCCAGCTCGTGATCGCATCGGCAACCAGTGTGCGCGACGCGATCATGATCGGCGTCGTGCTCGCGGCGCTCACTTTATTCGTCTTCCTGCGCAACATGAAAGTGACGGTTATTGCGGTTGCGCTGGTGCCGGTCGTGATGGCGGCGACGATCCTGCTGCTCGACGTGTTCGGCATGGGCTTCAACATCATGACGCTGGGCGGAATGGCGGCCGCGGTCGGCCTCGTGATCGACGACGCAATCGTGATGATCGAGCACATCGCGCGTCGCATGCGCGAGGCCGGGGAGCATGCGTTCCACGGCCGCGTGATGAGCGCCGCGCTCGAATTCACGCGACCGCTCGCGGGATCGTCAGCGGCGACGCTGATCATTTTTGTGCCGCTTGCGTTTCTGTCCGGTGTCACGGGCGCGTTCTTCAAGGCGCTGTCGGTGACGATGGCCAGCGCGCTGTTTATTTCGTTTGCCGTGACATGGCTTGCGATTCCGATTCTATGCGACCGGTGGCTGTCCGCGAAGGACGCGCAGGAACACGCGGAAACGCGTGTCGGGCGATGGTTGACGCGCGGTTACGCGCGGCTGATCGAGCGTGTCAGCGCACGGCCATGGTGGGTTCTTGCGGGCATCGTGCCGCTCGCGATCGTGGCCGCGTTTGCGTTCACGCGCGTCGGCAGCGGCTTTATGCCGACCATGGACGAGGGCGGCTTCGTGCTCGACTACCACACGAGTCCCGGCACATCGGTGACGGAGACCGATCGGCTGATGCGGCAGATCGAGGCCATCATCCGCGCGAATCCGAACGTCGCGACATACTCGCGGCGCACCGGCGCGGGACTCGGCGGCGACCTCAACGAGCCGAACAAAGGCGATTTTTTCGTGCGGCTCAAGTCGGGCTCGCGCGAGCCGATCGACGTCGTGATGGAGGAAATCCGCTCGCGCATCGAAGCCCAGGTGCCGGGCGTCAGCATCGAACTCGCCCAACTGATGGAAGATCTGATCGGCGACCTGACCGCCGTGCCGCAGCCGGTGCAGATCAAGATCTATTCGGATGACCAGCAGGTGCTCGATACAACTGCACAGCACGTTGCCGCGCGCATCGGCAAGATCGCCGGCGTGGTCGATGTGAATGACGGGATCAATCCGGCCGGCGACGCGATCGATCTGCATATCCGTCCCGATGCGGCGGCCGCCGAGGGCATGGACCCGCAATCGATCGCGCAGCAGGTGTCGGACATGATCGAGGGCAATGTCGCGACGCAGTACCAGAGCGGACCGAAGACGATCGGCGTGCGGGTGCGCGTGGCCGGCGTAGAGCGGCTGACCGATACCGCGCTTGGGCGCCTGCAGATTCGTGCGCCCGATGGCCACCTGTTCGCGCTCTCGCGTGTGGCCGATCGCATCGCGGTGAGCAGGCAGCCGGAGATCAGCCGCGACAACCTCAAGCGGATGGTGGCGGTAACCGCGCGGATCGACGGCCGCGATCTTGGATCGACGATTGCGGACGTGCGGCAGGCGCTCGATGCATCGGGCCTTCTGCCGGCCGGCGTCTATTACGAGCTCGGTGGCCTGTATCAACAACAGCAGATCGCTTTCAAGGGGCTGATTGCCGTATTCGGTGCAGCGGTCGCGCTTGTGTTCGGGCTCTTGCTGTTTCTTTACGAACGCTTTCGGATTGCGCTTGCGGTGATGACGATGCCGCTATTTGCGACGTGCGCGGTGTTCATCGGCTTGTGGGCGGCCGGTATTGAACTGAACATATCGGCGATGATGGGCATGACGATGATCGTCGGCATCGTGACCGAGGTGGCCATTTTTTATGTATCGGAGTTTCAAGGACTCGTGCATGAAGAAGGATTGCCGCCACGCGTCGCGCTGATTCTCGCGGGCCGTAACCGCTTGCGGCCGATCGCGATGACCACCATCGCTGCGATTCTCGCGCTGTTGCCGCTCGCCTTTGCGCTCGGTCAGGGCTCGGCCATGCAGCAGCCGTTGGCGGTCGCGATCATCTCGGGGCTGATCGTTCAGTTGCCGCTCGTGCTACTGGTTTTGCCGGTGTTGCTAAGGCTGCTGCTATAAGTCCGCGCACAACACCTCAAAGCAAAAACAAAAAATAACTCGCATCAATTTATGAACGTAAGCGGAACGTCTTTTAGCTGAAACAGGCGCTTCGCAAGATGCGATAGCGTCGCGTCGATCACGGCGTCTTGTGAGATCGACTCCACGCTTTTTTATTTTGTTCGCAGATCCATCGATTCCATCGCATTGCATCGTCTGCCTTGAATTGCGCTCAACAACGATCCGCGCGTACCCGATCGCTTAACTTCGTAAGTAACCCATCATGGTCCAGCCATGCGTCATCCATAGGATTGCACCCGACCCGGCAAAGCACGGTCAATCTAAAACTAGGATGCCTTAGCATGCGACACGATAACTTACGGTTCCGCGTCAAGCCTCTCGCGGGATGGATTCTCGCTTCACTCTGCGCGTCTGGAACGCAGCTTGCCTTTGCGCAGACATCAGGCGATCTCGGCTCAGTGCAAAGCAGCGCGTCGTCCGCGTCTTCAATAGGCGACGCGACGTCTTCCAATCCGCAATCCGCACCGGCCCAGGCGCCGACGCAAGGTTCGTTGAGCGCGACCGAGCCGAAGTCGATCATCAACGAAAACTACATCCGCAACAGCACTGCGCCGACCTCGAACTACAGCGATATCGTGCAGATCGCGCCCAGCGTGTCGAGCATCAATCCGAACGGCGCCGGTCTGATGGAGACGCAGAGCCTCACGATTCGCGGCTTTCAGGACGGCCAGTACAACGTGACGTTCGACGGCATTCCGTTCGGCGACTCGAACGATTTCACGCACCATTCAACTTCGTTTTTCAACTCGCAGAATATCGGCGGCATCGCGGTGGACCGCGGCCCCGGCGACGCATCGCAAGTCGGCTTCGCCACTTTCGGCGGCACGATTGCGATTTCGTCGATCGAACCGTCGCTGACACCGGCGTTCTCCGTGCTGGGCTCATATGGCAGCTGGGACACGTGGCTCACCGGCGCGCAGTTCAATACCGGCGACCTGCAGCAGTGGGGCGATGCGCGCGCGGTGGTCGGCTACGATCATGTGAGCAGTGACGGCTATCTGGAGAATTCCGGGCAGCGGCGCGACAACTTCTACTTCAAGCTGGAAAAGCCGCTCGGCGACAACACGTTGGTGACGCTCTTCGCGGATTACAACCGCATTCACCAGAACGTGTCGCTTGGCGCAACGGCTGCGCAGATCCATCAGTTCGGGCCGGACTTTGCACTAAGCGGTAACCCGGCGAGCCAGTCTTTCTTCGGATACAACTTCGACCGCATCAACACCGACTTCGAGTACATCGGGCTCACGACGCACCTCGGCGGCTGGACCATCGATAACAAGCTCTACACGTACGGGTACTACCACGACGGCTTCAACGGCCTCGATCCGAACGGAGAGACGCCGAACGGCACCGCGTTGGGACCGAACAACGTGCCCGGCCAGCAGATCGCGAACAACTACCGCGCGTTCGGCGACATCATCAAGGCCGATCATCGGCTCGGCCCGGGCAATCTGCAGTTCGGTGCATGGATTACGCACCAGTCGAACTTTCGCGACAACCTCAATGTCGACGACACGCTGAACTTTGCGCTGTTGCAGACCAACTTCTCGCTAACCGACTCGTTCCTCACGTTTCAGCCGTGGGTCCAGTACGAATGGCAGTTGCCGCACGGCCTGACCATCACGCCCGGCGTCAAGCTGGTGTCGTTCAATCGCAGCATCGATTCGCAGGATAACCAGAAGACCGGGCTGCCCGCGGACTTCAGCCATACGTGGAACAAGGTGTTGCCGTCGCTGACGGTGCACGAGCAGATCAATCCGTACTGGAGCGCCTATGTGCAGTACGCACAGGGCTTTCTCGCGCCGAACCTGAACGTGTTCTTCGTGCCGAACACGTCGGTGTCCGGCCAGCCTGATCCGGAGCAGACCGATAACTATCAGATCGGTACGACCTTCAAGACCGATCGCTTTACCGTCTCCGCCGACGTCTACTACATCAATTTCCGCAATGCGGTGACGAGCACGACGATCGGCGGCAATACGATCTTTTCGAATGCGGGCGGCGCGTACTACAAGGGCGTCGAAACCGAAGGCACGTTTTACGCCGGTTACGGCTTTAGCCTCTACGGCAACCTGACGTTCAACTCCGCGAAGCAGAAGGGCACCGGCGACTGGCTGCCGAATGCGCCGCAATCGACCGCGGCGCTCGGCGTGATCTATGACAAGGGCCCGCTGCACGGTTCGGTGATCACCAAGTTCGTTGGCCATCAGTTCGGCACGACCGGTAACCAGCAGCCGATCGGCGGTTTCACGGTCACGAACCTCGCGACGGCCTACACGATCAAGTCGCCGACCCGCTGGATGCACAACACGCGCCTCGGCTTCGAGATCGACAACGTGTTCAACCGCACCAGCATCGATGCGCTGGCCGGCTTCACGGTCGCCAACAACACGCCGCTGTACTGGACGATTCCCGGGCGCGCGTTTATCGCCACCCTTTCCACCGATTTCTGATTTCGACAGGAGTTCAAGCTAATGTCTGCCGCCACTCTCATGCATCTCGCGCGCGATTCCGCCGGTGTGCTGTACGTCATCGCGGTCATGCTGTTTATCGCGTTGACGGTGATCGTCGAGCGTGCGCTGTTCCTGCGGCGTGTCGCACAAGGCGGCCGCGCCGCGCTCGATCAGCTCGACCGGCTCGATCACCTCGACCGCGGCTCGCTTGCTGCGCTGGCGGCCCGTCATCGTGGTCTGCCGGTCGAGCGGATTCTGTCGGCCGCGGCGCGGCTTCATGGTCCGGCACTGCGCCGCGAATCGCTCGATGCATCGCTCGACGAAGTGATCATGCGCGAAGCGCCGCGTATCGACCGGTTTCTCTGGGTGCTTGACACGATTGTCACGCTTGCGCCGCTGCTCGGTCTGTTCGGCACGATCATCGGCATGTTCAACGCGTTCCAGGTGCTGTCGGACCCGGGCAACGCGCCGACGCAGGTAACCGGCGGCGTTGCGGAGGCGCTCGTCGCCACGGCATCGGGTCTCTTCGTCGCGATGGTGGGGCTGGTCTTTTTCAACGGACTGCATAACCGCGTACGGTTCGCCATGCATCAGCTCGAAACGCTGAAGGCGTCGCTCGTCAACCGGATGACGGGCGTGCCGCACAGCGTGCCGCAAGAAACGGTCGAAGCGCAGTCGTCGCTGGCCGGACAGGGAGCGTGACGATGAAGTACTTCGAAGCGCGCAAGGCGCGCATCGAGATCATTCCGATGATCGACATCATGTTTTTCCTGCTGGTGTTTTTCATCATGATCACGCTGCACATGATTCCGAACGCGGGGCTCAGCACGCGTCTGCCGTCGAGCACGAGCGCGCAGCCGCTGACGCCGCCGAAAGTCACCGTCACGCTCGCCGATGACGGCACGGTCACCGTCGACGGCCGTGTGCTGACACCGGCACAGCTGACCGCGATGCTCGCCGCGCAACCGGACCCGTCGCATACCGTGGTCACGGTCGCGGGCTCGGCGCGCGCGACCTTGCAGCATCTGGTGACCGTGATGGACGCGTGCCGCGCGGCGGGCGTATCGCAGGTCGCGTTGGCCGCGCAACCGGTGGCAAGGTGAGATGGCGACTGTTCCTACTTTCGGCGTTTTGACCGAGCAGCGGCGATTC
Organism: Paraburkholderia edwinii; assembly: GCF_019428685.1. Taxonomy (NCBI): domain Bacteria; kingdom Pseudomonadati; phylum Pseudomonadota; class Betaproteobacteria; order Burkholderiales; family Burkholderiaceae; genus Paraburkholderia; species Paraburkholderia edwinii. The sequence goes on along the minus strand of NZ_CP080095.1, from coordinate 4,187,305 downwards.
GGTCTCGCGGCGGCGATTGCGCTATTGGCGGAACTGGCCGTGCTCGGTGGCGCGTGGGTGTGGGTGAGTCACAAACCAGCGCCGCCGCCCGCACCGCTTCGTCCGCCTGTGACGGTCACGCTTGCGCCGGCCGTGCAGCCTGCGCCGCCCAAGCCCGTTACTGCGCCCGCACCGCAGACCAAGCCGCAACCGCTGCCGCGGCCGGCGCCCGTGCATGCCGCAGCGCCCGCGCAGCACGTCGTGCGCACGGCGCGGCCGCAGCACGCCGCGCCGCCTGCGCCTGCCCCGGCACCTGCGCCGATGCCGGCTGCCGTACCGGCTGCACCGCTGCCATCCGCGGTGTCCACCGAAGCGCCGCCGCCGTCGCCGCCGCCGGTCGCCGCGCCGGCCGCGCCCGCCGGACCGACGCCGAGCTTCGAAGGGGCGTTGCGCGCGGCGATACAGGCCGCGCTGCACTACCCGGAAGCCGCGCGCATGGCGGGCATGTCGGGCCGTACGCGCGTCGCCTTTCACTACCGTGACGGCGTGGTCTCTGACGTGACCGTCGTCGCCTCGAGCGGGATGGCGATGCTCGATCGCGCGGCGCTCGCGGCCGTGCGCGACGCGAACTGTCCGAAGCCCGAACCGGCGTTTGCCGGCAAGACGCTTTCAGAACAACTGTGGGTCAACTTCAATTTGCAAGATCACGAATGAAACCGATTTTTTCCACCTTGTTTTTCCCGCTAGTCACCGCGTTCGCGCTGTGTGCGACCACCGCCATGTCCGCGGAGCCGAGCGACGCTGCGCCGGCCGCGCCCACGCTGCCTGCCGGTGCGCCGGTTCATCATGTGCTGCTGGTCAGCGTCGACGGCCTGCATGCCGGCGATATGGTCCGCTATATCGCCGCGCATCCGGACAGCACGTTCGCGCAACTCGCGGCGCAGGGCGTCAACTATACGAATGCGCGCGGCGTCGTGCCGGCGGATTCCTTTCCCGGGCTGCTCGCGCTCGTGACCGGCGGCACGCCGGCCGTGACCGGCGTCTACTACGACGACTCGTATGACCGAGCGCTCGCCGCACCGGGCAGCGATTGCAGCCGCAGCGGCACGCGGGTGCGCTACGACGAGTCGCTGGACCTCGACGACGGCCACGGTCACGATGCGATCGACCCGGCAAAACTGCCGCGCGATCCGCGGCATGCCTGTGCGCCCGTTTATCCGCACGCGTACTTGCGCGTCAACACGATCTTCGAAGCCGTGCGCGGCGCGGGCGGGTACACGGCGTGGGTCGACAAGCACCCGACTTACGAACTGGTCGAAGGACCGTCCGGTCACGGCGTCGACGATCTGTTCCTGCCGGAGATCGGCGCGAACTTCGAGGGGACGAGTCACGCCGCCACCGATCAGATCACCGGGTCGCTTGCGTACACCGAAAACTACGACGCCATGAAGGCGCGCGCAGTCGTGAATGAAATCGACGGCATGACGCACGACGGCAGCGCGCACGCGGCCGTGCCGAACGTGTTTGGCCTGAACCTGCAGGCCGTCAACGTCGGGCAGAAGCTGTACGGCTATCGCGATAGCGACGGCGCGCTGACGCCCGGCCTCGACGACGCGATCGGTAGTGTCGACAAGCTGCTCGGCGGCTTCGTCGCCGAACTCGAGCGCCGCCATCTGCGCGACGACACGCTCGTGATCGTCACGGCCAAACATGGCAATGGCCCGATCGACCGCACGCGCCTCGAGAAGATCGACGAGCACCGCCTGGCGAACGTGATCGATGCCGCGGCGCCCGGTGCGCTCGCGCAAATGACGACCGACTACGGCGCGCTGATCTGGCTGCATGATGCCTCGGCGACCGAAGCGGTGACTGCCGCGCTGCGCGCGCATGCCCACGCGCTCGGCATTGCCGACGTGTTGAGCGGCGCACGGCTCGCGCTGCAGTTTCCCGCGCCGACCGCGGACAGCCGCACGCCCGATATCGTGATCGTGTCGCGCAAGGGCGTGATCTTTACGCCGCCGCATGACGGCAAGCTCACCGAACACGGCGGCTTTCACGACGATGACGTGCATGTCGCGCTGCTCCTGTCCAATCCGCGTCTCGCCGGTACGGATCGGCAGGTGACCTGGCCGGTATCGACGACCCAGGTGGCGCCGACCATTCTGGCCGCGCTCGGCTTGCAGCCTGACCTGCTGCAGGCGGTGGCGCAGGAGGGCACGGCGCCGTTGCCGGACGCGCACTGGTGGCCGCCGAAGGCTTCGGCGAGCGCCGACGTGGCGGCGTCTATCGCGCCGATGGCCACTCCATCGTCCGCGAGGTGAATCGCTGATGGTCTGTCCGCCGAGCAGCAAGCCGTGCGTGCTGGTCGTCGAAGACGACGACTGCGCGCGGCTCGAAGTGAGCGCCGCGCTCGAGGATTTCGGCTTCGAAGTCGAAGGCGTGCCGACCGGCTTCCAGGGGCTGCTGCGCGCGACCAATGGCACGTTCGATGCGGTGGTGCTCGATCGCATGCTGCCCGATATCGACGGCCTGTCGATCCTGTCGACGCTGCGCAATATCGGCAAGCAAACGCCGGTGCTGATCCTGAGCGCGCTCGATGCGGTCGACGAGCGCGTGCGCGGGTTGCGCGCCGGCGGCGACGACTATGTCGTGAAGCCGTTCGATGCGCTCGAACTCAACGCGCGCCTGAACGCGCTGTTGCGGCGGCGTTCACTGAACGGCAACGATCCGGCGCTGTTGTGCGTCGACGATCTGACGCTCGATCCGACCACCGGCGATGTGCGGCGCGCAGGGCAGGCCATCGATCTGAAGCCGCGCGAATACAAACTGCTCGAGTTCATGATGCGACATGTGGGCCAGGTCGTGACGCGGACCATGCTGCTCGAAGCGGTCTGGAATTACCACTTCAACGCGAACACGAACGTGATCGACATGCATATCAGCAATCTGCGCCGCAAGATCAGCCTGAACGGCCAGACCTCGGCGATGATCACGACGGTGCGCAACGCGGGCTACATCATTCATGCATGCGCCTAAACGAGTATCGCGCACTCACATGCGCAGCATCGGCGGGCTGCTGGCGGTGTTTATCTGCTCGGCGATCGTGCTGTTCGGTTTGCTCTACTGGCTCACGCGCGGGTACCTGTTTCACGAAGTCGACGAACGCTTGCGCGGCGAGTATGCGGAGTTTCATCAGATCGGCCGCGCTGAAGCGATTGCGAATATCGCCGCGCTCAGCCGGCGCGATATTGCAAGGAGCCGGCCATATGGTCTCTTCGATGCGTCGGGCAGATGGCTCGCGGGCAACGTCGCCATGCTGCCTGATGAGGCCGATCGCCAGCCTTTCAACTACACGCAGGTGGTTCGCGAAGGCGGGGCAAACGTGCTCGCGCACTATCGCGGCGTCATCATTCCGACGACGAGCGGCCTGAAGATTGTCGTCGGGCATTCGATCGACGAAGTGCTCGATTTCGACCAGACGCTTGTGAAGACGCTGTGCGCCGGCGTGGCGCTGGCGATTCTGCTCGCGATCGCGTGCGGCGCCGCGCTCAACACGATGTCGAACCGCCGCATCCGCGCAATCAGCGAGACGGGCGCGAGATCATGGCGGGCAAGCTGAACCGGCGCTTGCCGACGCGCGGCACGAATGACGACCTCGACCGGCTCGCGGACATCGTCAACACGATGCTCGAAGAAATCGAGCGTCTCGTCGATGAGGTACGCGGCGTATGCACAGGCATCGCGCACGATTTGCGCACACCGATGACGCATTTGCGCGCGGGACTCGAGCGCGCACAGCGACGCGCCAGCACGACCGAAGCCTATGCGCAGGCCGTCGACGCCGCCATCGCGCAGTCGGATGTCGTGCTGAGCCGCTTCACGGCGTTGCTGCGCATTGCAGAGATCGAATCCGGCAGCCGCCGTGCGAGTTTCAGCAAGCTTGCACTTGATGCGGTGCTGCACGATGTCGCCGAACTGTACGAGCCGCTGGCCGAGCATCGCGGGTTGTCACTGACCGTTCATACACCGATGCCGGTCGAGGTGACGGGAGACTCCGATCTGCTGTTCGGCGCCATCGAAAACCTGCTCGACAATGCGCTCAAATTTACGCCGCGTGGTGGACATATCTCACTCGGCGTGTTGCTCGATGGCGGCTGTCCGACCTTACACGTCGCCGATACCGGTCCGGGTATCGATCCCGCTGAACGCAAAGCGGTGTTGAGGCCGTTCTATCGAAGCCGTTGTAACGCAACCTGTTCGACGCCGGGGCACGGTCTTGGCCTGAGCCTCGTCGCCGCGATCGCGCGCGTGCACGATGCGTCGCTGGTGATTCTCGACAACCAGCCGGGCTGCCGCATCGTGCTGCGCTTCGAGTCGGCAGACATGCATTTGTAAAGTGCCCACGGGAAATAGCGACGGCTTCGAGCGTCGACCGGATCGGTCGTCGGCCCGCGAATGCGAATCGATAGCACGCGAAAACGAGAGCTTTACGCAAAAGGTCAGTTAGCGCGGCAGTGCTTAAGAATTCCTTCAGATATGCGCGCGTACCATCGCTTCTCGCTAGACGACGCTACACGTTCGTATGAACGCTCAGAAGCGTCGTCATTCTGGAAGCGATCTGCAGGCATTTCGAAACACTGTGCTCACACCACGGATGACTGTGCTGTGTCGAACCCGAACTTCACCATGAGACCGTCGACGATCGAGCAGTTGCGCGCCCATCTCGTCCTTGCGTCGCTTGCCGCCGCGATGATCCAGGTGCTGGTGCTGATTTCAATGCTCATTTTTCGCGTCCCCGCTCGCATTTTCATGTTGCCGTCGTTTCGCGTCGGCATGCTGGTGGCCGTCGTCTGCATCGTTCTTTTTATTCGCGGGCGTTTGCGTTCGGCATTCAGGTCCGCCGTTGCGAGTGGGCATGTCAGTGTGAACGGTTGGCGGCGGCATACGGTGTCGATGTCGCCGCAATGTCCACACCGCTTGCTGGTGGTCTTCTATCTCAAACTTAACAGCCGGCTCCTCGACCGGACGGTTCCGTGACACCCTGCATCTGAAAGACGAACAGCAAGCGACGACGACGCAGCCTCTTGCGCCTTCCTTGCACACGTTGCGCAAATAAAGGGTTAATCAGGTTACCGCGCATACAAAGGATGCGATGAACGCGCGCAGCGATGAATCAAACGCGAGCAGGGGACGCTCGAAGAGTTACATGCACGCGCTGCGTGCGGCCTTGTTCCTGTGCATACCGATCGGGCTTGTGCGGGTGGCGGAGTCGAACGACTTTGCGTCGCATATCGCCCATGTGCTGTGTGTGGGTCTCGCGGGTATATGCGCCGCGCTGGCTGCGCTAGGGATTGGTTACACATGGCTTGCCGGCGAGTTCGTGCGCCGCTTCTTCGCGCGCGCATGTGCGCAGCCTTCGAGCTTTCCCGGTGTGACGCTCGTCAAGCCCTTGTGTGGCGACGAGTGGAATCTCGAACACAATCTCGTCAGTTTTTTCGAGCAGGATTATCCGGGTCCGGTCCAGTTCGTGTTTGGCGTGCACGACCCCGCGGACGTCGCACTCGCAACTGTCGAGAGACTACGCGCGCAGTATCCGCATGCGCAGGTCAGCGTGGTGATCGACTCGCGGCTTTACGGGCCTAACCGGAAGATCGGCAATCTCGTCAATATGCTCGAGCATGCGGAGCATGATGTGCTCTGCTTCGCCGACAGCGACGTGACCGTGGAGCGCAGTTATCTGCGGCACGTCGTCGGCGCATTGCAAGGTCCCGGCGTCGGACTCGTGACTTGCGTGTATCGCGGCTTGTGCGCGCCAGGCTGGTGGCCGCGTTTTTCCGCGGCCGCGACGAACTATCATTTCCTGCCCGGGGTCGTCACGGGCCTTGCGATCGGACGGGCGCGTCCCTGTTTTGGTCAGACCATCGCAATGGAACGGACGATGCTCGAGCGCATCGGCGGCCTCACGCAGTTCGCCCATCATCTCGCAGAGGATCACGCGATCGGCGACGCGGTGCGGCGCACCGGTGCGACCGTCGCCATCCCGCCGTTCACGGTACGGCATGCGTGCGTCGAGACGAGCTTCGCGAAGTTCGTCGCGCACGAATTGCGCTGGAGCCGTACGATCCGCGCGGTCGACAGGGCAGGGCATCTGGGCTCCGTGCTGATGCATCCGATTCCATTTGCCATGCTGGCGGTACTGATGTCGGAAGGCGCGGCGTGGGCGTGGGTGCTTGCCGGTATTGCACTAGTCGCGCGTCTCGCGCTCAAGTGGCGGTCCGACAATGCCGTACAGCAGACGCATCGAGGAATCTGGCTGCTGCCGATGTGGGATGCGTTATCGTTCGGTATCTACGTCGCGAGCTTCTTCTCGTCCCGTGTCGAGTGGCGCGGCTTCAGATTCGAAGTCGACGAAGAAGGCCTCCTGTCGCCGGCACACGAAGAATCAGCTCAATGAAATATCTCGGACGGGCGTTAGCCCTGATCGGTCTTATCGCCGCGGCATGGCTCGTATGGCGCGAACATCCGGCTACCGTGTTCCGGCTGCTGAAAGATGCGGGCGCCGGGCTCGTGCTGGCCGGGCTCGTTCATGTGCTGCCGATGCTGGCGAACGCATGGGACTGGCGCTCACTGATCCGGAAGGCACAACGGCCGCGGCTGTCGACCATGCTGAAGGTGGTGTGGATCCGGGAGTCGGTGAACGGCCTGCTGCCGGTCGCCCGCATCGGCGGAGAAATCGTTTCGTTCCGTCTGCTCGGACGTCTCGGTGTGCGGCCGGCCACCGTTGTGGCGAGTCTTGTTGTCGATATGCAGCTCACGCTGATCAGCCAGCTGGTTTTTGCGCTCGCTGCTGCGTGCTATGTGCTCTATCACGCGTCCGCGGAAGCGACGGCCGTGATGGAACGCCTGGCCGGTGTCGTCGCTGTAGTCGTGCCGGTCCTGCTGCTCTTCGCACTCGTTCAGCACGCGCGCCCTTTTGAACGGGCGGCTCGCGTGCTTAACCGGATGACGAGCGGCAAGCTGCTTGCGCTGGTTGGCCGCTCCGCGCGCATTGATCAGTCGGTGAAGCTGATCTGGAGGCAGCGCGGCGTGGTCGTGCGCTATCTGTGTCTCTGGCAGACGCTGCAATGCATCGGCTTTGCATTCGAACTATGGCTGGCGCTTCATTTCCTCGGCACCGATGTGAGCATGGCGCAAGCGTTTGTGCTCGAGGCGTTGATCCAGATGCTGAGTAGCGTGGCCTTTCTCGTACCGGCCGGGCTCGGTGTACAGGAAGGCGGCTTCGTGCTGATCGGCGGCTTGCTGGGTCTGAGTCCGGAGATCTGCCTTGCCCTCGCGGGCGCGAGGCGAATACGCGATCTGCTGATCTACGTGCCGGGACTGCTCGCCTGGCAGGCGGCCGAGCATGCGTCCGCTTCGAACCGCCGTACAGGCGTTAGACCGTGTCGCTTCACGCGTGCAGAGGACGGACGCGAAATGCGTGGATAACCGCGCGTCCGCATCGCAACGGGGCCAATCACGGCAGATTCACCGGCACGGGCCGCGTCAGCAGATCGACGTAAAGATCGAAGAAGCGCGCATTGTCGAACGCCTTGACGATGGTCATCTTCTGCAGGCCCACAGGCGGCGAACTGGCGTAGCCCGTCGCCTTGCCGTCGTTCGCACCAAAGGTTGTGTCCACATCGACCCAGCGCTCCTCCGTCTGGGTCGCGAGCGTCGGGTCCATCAGGTACGCGATGGTCAGCGTGTCCCAGATGTCGGTCGTATAACTCGGATCGTTTTCAAAGCCGCTTTTCCCGTCGAACCCGAAGCCGTTCAGCTGCTTGAAGAGCTGCGTGATGATGGTCTGCTTGTTCGGGTCGTGTGCCACGCGGTCATAGACGGTCTTGTCCATCTGCACCGTGTTGGTCACGTCGAGTGGAATCACCGTCTGTTTGATGGGCAAACGCAGCACGTCGCGCACGGCTTCAGGATCGAACCACCAGTTGAATTCGGCCGTCGGCGTCGTATTGCCGGCCACATCGATCGCGCCGCCCATGTAGATAATCTGCTTGATCATCGGCACGATTTCGGGGTGTTGCTGCGTGGCCATTGCAATATTTGTCATTGGACCAATGGCGAGTATCGTCACCTGGTTTGGGTGTGCCTTGACCGAGTCGACAATGAAATCAACCGCGCTCTTGCTCTGTACCTGCGTATGCGTTGCAAAGCCGTCAGGCGGTGCGACGAGGTCGGCGTCGGAGGTCGGTTCAGGTGTGTCCCACGCACCCAGATATCCATCGCCACCGGGAAACTGCGCGAGCTCCTGCTGAATCTCGGAATACGGATGCGACAGTGCATAGTTCGCACCTACGTAGATGCCGATCCGCTTATCCGCACCGATTTGCTCCATCGACTTCAAAGCATCGGCCACGCCTTGCTTAAGCCACTGGTTGCCGGACACGACCGTAATGCCCAGCACGTTGATCTTGTTCTGTGCCTGCAGTTGTGCCGCCATCACGCCGAGTTGTCCGTCATCGCTAAGCGTGTTGTAGTCGCTGTCGACGATTACCATCGGCGCGCTGTTCACGCTTGCTGTGCTGTTTGTACTTCCATCGTCACCGCCGCCACAACCCGTCATCACGATCGCACATGACGCTGCCAGAAATAGCCGTTTCAATGAACGTCTCCTGATTGTTTTTGTGTTCGTCTTTACGCGATTGCTAATACGTAAGACGCGTCAATCTTAGTGCGAAAGCGTTCGATAGCAAACGGTAATCAAGCTAAAAGCAGCGTGTAGTCCTGTTTATATGCTGAATGCAATCCGTGTTGCATCGACTGTATGCGTTTCACCCGTTTTAGCGAACCGGACATGTCGAGCGGCATGTGTGTGAGGGGCCTCAATGAGACGACAGATACACCACATCTGCTTCGCGATGACCGCAATCGCGTTCGCGGCATTCTCGAGTGTGGCTAGCGCGAAGACGGTAGACGAAGATCCAGCGGCGATCATTCGCAATGCCCTGGAACAATGGCGAGATGATTTCAACGCACGACGTGCGGCGCATATCTGCGACCTCTTCGCGCCGGATCTCCGTTACGATTTTCAAGGCTTGCCCGAGCAGACGTACCCGTTGCTCTGCGACCGCTTGCATCGCGCGCTGGCCAACACGGCGCAATCGATCCACTACGGCCTGGCAATCAAGGAGATCATCGTCTCCAACCACCTCGCCATCGTCCGCCTCACCTGGATATCGACTGAGACCGACAAGCGTGGCAAACACGTCACCCATGACGAGACGGGGCTCGACGTGTTCGGTCGTCAACCTGATGGCAGCTGGAAGATCATTCGCTACATTGCCTACCCCGCGACCGCGAACTAGATCCGCCGCGGCGGATGGCGCTGAGTGGTGTTATTGAGGGACTTCCATCCGCCGACAGTCGCGCTTCCTGTCATAAGTTCGATACGGGACGCTTCGCCCTCGCCGACTACCGGCCTCCGCCGTGTCCACCTCCGCCGTGCCCACCGCCACCATGTCCGCCACCATGTCCGCCTCCGTGGTGCCCGCCGTGAAACCCACCGTCGTGATGAAACCCACCGTGATGAAAGTCGTGATGGTCAAAGTGATCGTGGTGACCGTAACAGCAACGGCCACCGCCCACTATTCCGATATCCACGCCACCGTAGGCGGGGTAGGCCGGCCCGTAATAGCCTGGGCCATACCCATAGTCGTACCCCGAGGCGTAAGGGTCATAGCCATAGCCGTAACCCGGCGGTGCGGCGACACAGCCGGTGAGCAAAAGCGCGGTAGCTCCAATTGCCAGAGTATGTTTGAGCATTGCAGTCTCCCTGTTGAATCGTAAGAAAGAGACTGCAAGCGGGGGTTCGCGCTGAATTGTATCGGTGGTTTACAACGCGGATATCTTCAAACGAGCTTTCAACATGCGAACAAATGGCGCGGCATCGAAGCCGCAGGGCTTAATCGAAAACGCGCAATGGCGCGTCGTCATCACGCGGCGCGCCAGGAACGCCTTCAGTGCACGGCCGATGCTTCGGCCGCTTCCATTTCTTTCGGCGCCGCATGCACACGCCACCACGCGAGCATGAACGCGATCGCGAGACACACCACAAAAATCGCAAAGCCGATACGCAGCGATTCCGCCCAGTCGCCAGTCAGATGCTGGACGATGCCGAGCCCGGCGACGCCGGCCAGCGCGCCGATCTGCCGGTTCGCATTCAGCACCGCGGCGCCGATATTCGCGTTGCGCTGACCGGCCTCGTGCATCACGGCGGCCGTCATCGCCGGCACCGCGAATCCGACCCCTACGTTCACCAGCGCGATCGGCACGATCAACCAGCCATACGGGAGCCCCGTGCCGAGCACGGTGGCGGCAAGCGACGCGATAGCCGCGAGTCCGATACCGCCGAGCAGCAGCCTGCGGGCGCCGAGACGCGCGGACAGATGCCCTGAGCAGAAATTGGCGATCGCGAACACGGCCATCACCGGAAGCATCCGGACGCCGGCGCCGAGCGCGGTCTCGCCATCGACCTTCTGTATAAACAGGCTCAACACGAAAATCTCGCCGAACACCACGACGTTCATGCACGCGCCGATTCCATTGAGCGCCCAGAACGTGGCATTGCGAGCGAGGTCCACGGGAATGACAGGCGTCGTGGCGCGGCGTTCACGGACGATCGCGACCAGCAGCACGACAGGCACCAACAGGGCGGCGCCGACAATCGCGGGGCTGGACCATCCGAACACCGGCCCTTCGATCAGCACGAAGCTCAGTGCCGCGAGCGCGATCATCACGAGCGCATGGCTAGGCATGTCGAGCGCGTGCGATTTGCGGCGCGACCGATGCAGGAACGCAAAGGCCAGCGCGATACCAATCAGCCCCACTGGCAGGTTCAGATAGAAAATGCTGCGCCAGCCAAAGCGATGCACGAGCACGCCGCCAACGAGCGGCCCCGATGCAAACGCGACACTGACGATCGCACTCCAGATCCCGACTATCTTCGCGCGTACATGGCGGTCCTCGAACGACTCGGTCAGGAGGCTTAGAGAACTTGGCACGAATAGCGCGGCAGCCACGCCTTGCGCCAGGCGCGCGCCGATCAGCATGGCGACCGATCCGGCCGCGCCGCATAGCGCCGACGCGCAGATAAAGAGCGCGAGGCCGAGCACGTAGACGCGTCGCGCGCCGAGCCGGTCGGCGAGTGCGCCGCCGAGCAGCAGCAATGCGGCGAATGTCAGCGTATAGGCGTCGACGACCCAGACCAGCGAAGCCAGCCGCACCGAGAAATCATGCTGAATATCGGAGAGCGCGACATTGACGACAGTCACGTCAAGCATCGCCATGATGAAACCGCACGAGACGGTGAGCAGAATCGAGATCTGCCTGGAACGCGAAGGAAGCGAGGACATGTGGAGGTAGGTGAACCGGAGACGCCGCACGCATACGATGCGAGGATCGCAGGTAGGCGACGGGCGCGGCGCCTATGATAGGGCAAGCGCGAGGTCCTTGCTGACGACCACTTTGCCTTCGCACCGAGCGAGCGACGCACCAGCGACGCACAAACGCCTCACCAGCGAGACATGGCGTTTTCACGCTATGCTTTTCCGATCGGTACTCCGCTAGCTTGCATTTGAACGCGTTCACGCGACGTCTGACATGAAAAAGATCGGTTTTCTCTCGTTCGGCCACTGGGCCAATTCCCCGCATTCGCAGGCACGATCGGCATCCGATGTCCTGCTGCAATCCATCGACCTGGCGGTTGCAGCCGAGGAACTCGGCGCGGATGGCGCGTATTTTCGCGTTCATCATTTTGCCCGGCAGTTGGGGTCGCCTTTTCCGCTGCTTGCTGCCGTCGGCGCTAGAACCAGCAGGATTGAAATCGGCACAGCCGTGATCGACATGCGCTACGAAAACCCGCTCTATATGGCGGAGGATGCCGGCGCGGCAGATCTGATCGCGGGAGGGCGGCTGCAGCTTGGCATCAGTCGCGGCTCTGGCGAACAGGTGATCGATGGCTGGCGTTATTTCGGCTATGCGCCCGAGGAAGGCGAGACCCATGCCGATCTGGCGCGGCGCCATACCGAGGTGTTCTACGAGGTGCTGCGCGGCGAGGGCTTTGCTCAACCGAATCCGCGGCCGATGTTCGCGAATCCGCCGGGCCTGCTGCGTGTCGAGCCGCATTCCGAGGGCCTTCGCGAGCGGATCTGGTGGGGCTCGGGCTCCGATGCCACGGCGGTCTGGGCGGGCAAGATGGGGATGAACCTGCAGTGCTCGACGCTGAAGAACGATGAATCGGGCCGTCCGCTTCACATTCAGCAGGCCGAGCAGATTCGCGCTTACCGGCAGGCGTGGAAAGAAGCCGGCCATAGCCGCGAGCCGCGCGTGTCGGTCAGCCGCAGTATTTTTGCTCTGATGAACGATCGCGACCGGATGTACTTTGGACGCGACACGCACAGCGAGGATACGATCGGTATGCTCGATGAAAACATCCGGGCGATTTTCGGGCGCAGTTACGCGGCGGAGCCTGATGCGCTCGTCACGCAACTGGCAAAAGATGAGGCCATTGCTGAGGCCGATACCTTACTTTTGACGGTGCCGAATCAACTGGGTGTGGAGTACTGCGCTCACGTTATCGGATCGATCCTGACTCATGTCGCACCGGCGCTGGGGTGGCGTTAAGACGAGCGGCGTGGTCGGGGGCGTTAGCGTTTCGTGGAGTCGTCGTCAGACGATTCCTTTGGCACGACCTCGACGTCGACAGTCCGACCGTCGTCGCCGAACTCACGCGCCTGCCGGCGCAGCGCGCGCGTCTTCCACCAGAGATAGCCGAACACGACCGCGCCCACACCGAACAGCACGGCGAGCAGCACCACCGACACAAGCGCGGCCGCCACAAGCATGATCGTGCCCACGACAACGGCCAGCAATCGGCTGAACCATCCGGAGCCACCGATCCGGATCCCTTTCTCGTATGTCATGCGCCGTGGCGGCGGTCTGTCGTCTTGCATCGCTTGTCTCCCGGAGGCTGTCCTTGGCGTGAGTGTAGCGCTGCGGGCGCCAACAGGACAAAGCGGGAGAAAAACGTGTCAGGGGCCTTCAAAGCGGGCGGGCGATACCCGGCGGAGTATCACGGCAAATCACAGGGACAGTCGTGCTGCTCCTCACCGCTTGATACGGTTCTTCAAGAGCATCGCCCCAAGATGACCTGAAAGCCGCCGGCTTAGCGCAAGATCCCACGCTGCGACGCTTCGACAAACGCGAGCAGCGTCTGCACCGGCACGTCGCCCTCACCGCCGGCCGAGCCGAGTTTCTTCAATTGCACCTTCGCTTCTTCAAGCGACAGGCCGTCCTCGTAGAGCACGCGATACGCGGTGCGCAGCACCGAAATCGAACCCGCCGGGAAGCCGTGGCGGCGTAGCCCTTCGACGTTGATGCCGTGCGGCTCGACAATCCGATTGCCCCCGGCGATCACATAAGGCGGCACATCCTGCCCAAGCGCCGTTGAAGCGCCAAGCACGGCATGCGTACCGATGCGCACGAACTGATGCACGCCCGACATCTCGCCGATGAGCGCGTAGTCGCCGATCGTCACGTGGCCGGCCATCTGTGCGTTGCTCGACAGCGTCACGTGGTGGCCGATGCGGCAGTCGTGCCCGATGTGCACATAGGCCATGATCCAGTTGTCGTCGCCGATCGTGGTGACGCCCGCATCCTGCACCGTGCCGGTGTGGATGGTCGTGAACTCGCGGATCGTATTGCGGTTGCCGATCACGAGCCGGGTCGGCTCGTCGCGGTACTTCATGTCCTGTGGACGATCGCCGACCGATGCGTAATGGCCGATATGGTTGTCTTCGCCGATCGTCGTGTGGCCTTCGATCACGCTATGCGAGCCGACCGTGCTGCGCGCGCCGATCGTCACGTGTGCGCCGATCACGGAATACGGCCCGACGTCGACGGATTCGTCAAGCTGCGCGCCCGCTTCGATGAGCGCAGTGGGATGGATCCTGCTCATGCGTCCTCGCTTGACTTGTCCTTGTTGGTGTGGCGCTCCGCGCACATCAGATCGGCTTCCGCCGCGACGGCGCCATCGACCTCGGCGCGCGCCTTGAACTTCGAGATGCCATGCAGGTGACGCTCGAACGTGCAGTGCAGGATCAGTTGATCGCCCGGCTCCACGACGCGCTTGAAGCGCGCGTTATCGATGCCGGCGAACAGGTACAGCGTGTTCGCCGGATCACCGGGCTTGCCTGATAGCGTTAATAGCGCCGCGGTCTGCGCGAGGGCTTCGAGGATCAGCACGCCTGGCATGACCGGCCGCGCCGGGAAATGTCCTTGAACGAACGGTTCATTGATCGAGACGTTCTTTAGCGCCTTGATGCTCCTGTGCGGTTCGATTTCGAGCACACGATCAACCAGCAGGATCGGGTAACGATGCGGCAGAAGGGCGAGAATCTTATGAATGTCGAGATTGATTTTTTCAATGCTCATGATGTTTCTGCTCACGCATTGCTTTATTCCTTTAGGCGCAAAACAGTGAAAAGGCGATAAACCCGCCGCAGCGATGGGCGGAATGCGACTATCTGTTTCGGTTATTCCTTCGATCAGCAATAACACTGGCCGGTTACTAAATATTCCGATGGGGGGATTTGTTGATGAAGTGCGTTCACACAGGTAGTTCTATTAGATTTTTCTTCCAATATCGGCGATGAATTCTGGCTTGCCGAAGCAACTTCGCAATGTGCGCTTTGCAAGATGTGCTTTCGCGAAAGAAGCCAAAAAGAAGATATTTAGGGTGCTCGCGTGGCGATCGAAGGGGGCGTCGCAATGACGTCGGTCCGTCAGCTGGGCAAGCGCGATAAACCGCTATGACGGTCAATTGATTCTTAAAATTTCTGAAGGGCGAGACTTTCTTCAGTGGTCTATGCATCCTGCATGGATATGTTGTTCTACCACGTCAGCTTTACGTCTTTTGACACTTGTCATGCGTGGTTTTCTGATAGTTTACGCGCGCTTTCGCATTGTCAGATGAATAAAAATGAACAGATATGCTTACCGGTTTCGACCAGGCCGGATACGGGGTATGTGGGACGCTGTCGACTTAACCATCACGGCAACCGACACGCACAATCAGAGTAAAAGAATCGCCGCCCTGTGCGGTGGATGTGAAGCGCTGATCAGCACACAGCCGGTCGCGCACGCACACGCGACGCAGTAGTTCTCCCCAGTGAAGAACAACACACCTGGTCGGGTCGCCCGACCCGGCTGGCGCACGCGCGTAACGAAGATCGCACGCTTCGTATCACAGCCGAAACGACGTGAACTGACTCGTCTTTGCGGCGTGCTCATTGCCGCTGCATGCGTGCAGTTAGCCCATGCGCAGGTCGCGGATCCGCTCGCTGAACAGGAGCAGCGCCGGCGCGCGCAAGAGCAGGCTATCGAACGCGAACGCACGCTGCAGGCGCCCAAGGTCGAGCTTCAATCTGCCGCGGTCCCCGAGATCGACGACGGTAAAGTGCCTGAAGAAACGCCGTGCTTCAAGCTCGAGGAGCTAACGCTGGAAGTGCCGCCCGGTCTAAGCACTACCGTCGAGGCCGCCGGCGCACGCGCACTATCGCCCAATCCGCTGTTTCCCGGCGAACTGACCTTCGCCAGCGACTACCTGCAACGCTATCGCGGTCAATGCGTCGGACGCGACGGGCTCAACCTGATCGTGCATCGCGTGATGGCGCGAATCATCGAGAAGGGCTACTCGACTACGCGCGTCGTGATCGCACCGCAGGATCTGTCCACGGGCAAGCTCAAGCTTCAATTGATTCCAGGTGTGATCAGCGAAATCCGCTTTGCCGATCCATCGACATACGGCACATGGCGCACCGCGTTTCCAACGCGCGCCGGCGATCTGCTGAATCTGCGCAATCTCGAGCAGGGTCTCGAGCAGATGAAGCGCGTGCCGAATCAGGACGTCGACATGCAGATCGTGCCGGGCCCGTCGACCGGCGAAAGCGACATCGTGATCGCAGTCAAGCGGCAGAAGCCGTGGTCGCTGGCCTTCAGCGTCGACGACAGCGGGCTTAAATCGACCGGGCAGCTGCAGGGCAGCGTAAGCCTGACCGTCGACAATCCGCTCGGGCTATCAGACATCCTGAACATCGGTTACAGCCACGATCTGAACGGCCACGCGAGCAGCTACGGCACACACGGTAGCAACGCCTATTACTCGATTCCGTGGGGCAACTGGACCTTCACCGCGACGGCGAGCCAGTACGACTATCACCAGCAGATCGCGGGCGCATTCTCGACACTGGTGTCGAGCGGCAACTCCGAAACCTTCGACGTGAAGACCGAGTACCAGTTCTATCGCAATCAGGTGCAGAAGAACACGCTCGAATTTCGCGTCGGCAAGCGCTATAGCGATGCGTTTATCGACGGCACGCAAATCGACGTGCAGCATCGCGACAACACCTACGCCGAAATCGGCTGGGAACATAAGCATTACATCGGCGCCGCGCAATTCGACAGCACGATCGCCTATCGGTGGGGCGTGCCGTGGCTCGGCGCGCAGCCCGATCTGCCGGGTGTGGGCTTCGGTGCGCCGACGTCCTACTACCACATGGAAACGCTCGACGCGACGTTGAGCGTGCCGTTCGCGATCGGCGGCATTCCATTGCGCTATACGGCCACCGTGCGTGCGCAGAACACGCCCGACGTGCTGTACCCCACCGAATACATCTCGATCGGCAGCCGCTACACCGTGCGCGGCTTCGACGGCAACACGATGCTCGCGGCCGAGAAGGGCGTGTTTATGCGCAACGACCTCGAGATTCCCTTTTCGCGTTTCGGGCTGGCGCTGTATGTCGGCATCGACGGCGGTGAAGTCTTTGGTCCTTCAGCCGACGACCTGCTCGGCCGTCGTCTTGCCGGAGCGGTGGTCGGCATACGTGGCGGCGCGTTCCAGCACGTTAATTACGACGTCTTTATTGGCGGCCCGTTGTATCAGCCCGCCGGTTTCCCCAACCACTGGCCGGTTGCGGGCTTCAGCGTGAGCTTCCTGCTATGAAAAAGAATACGTATCGCGCCATCTTCAATGCGGCTTGTGACTGGCGCTTCGTCGACATGCTGTCGATGCGGCATATCGCGTTCGCAGCACTCTGTGCGCTCGGCATGCAACCGCTGCAGATCGACGCGCAGGTGACGGCGGCGCCTACGTCGGCCGGCAGCAAACCGATCGTGGGCGTGACGGCCAATGGCTTGCCGGTCGTTCAGATCGCGACGCCGAATGGCGCGGGTGTGTCGAACAATGCGTACACGCAGTACAACGTGGGCCCGCAAGGCCTGATCCTGAACAATTCGCCAGGCAACGTGCTCACGCAACAGGCGGGTTATGTAACCGGCAATCCGAATCTTGCATCGGGTAGCGCGCGCGTGATCCTGAACCAGGTGATCGGCGGAAGCCCGAGTCAGTTGCTGGGCTATACCGAGGTAGCAGGCCAGAGAGCCGAAGTGGTGATCGCCAACCCTGCCGGCATCTACTGCAATGGTTGCGGCTTCATCAATACGAGCCGCGGCATTCTGACGACGGGTACGCCCGTGTTCGGCGGAACGGGCAGCCTCGACGCGTTTCACGTGACCGGCGGGCAGATCCAGATTGGCGCGGCGGGTCTCGACGGCAGTCAGGCCGATCAGGTCGACCTGATCGCGCGCAGCGTCGCGATCAACGGCAAGGCGTGGGCGGGGCAGTCGCTCAATGTGGTGGCGGGCAACAACGACGTTCGCCACGACGATCTGAGCGCGCAATGGCTTGGCCCCGATGGCAACAGTCCGGGCGTGGCGATCGACGTCGCGCAACTGGGCGGCATGTACGCCGGCAAGATCCGTCTTGTCGGTACCGAGACGGGCGTCGGGGTTAATAGCGCCGGCACCATCGCATCGCAAGCGGGCGACCTTCAGCTCAACAGCCAGGGCAAGGTGAGCTTGTCGGGTACGACGAGCGCCAATGGCAATGTGACGATCTCCGGCGCGGGCGATGTTGCGAACAGCGGCTCCGTCTATGCGACGCAGAACACCGCAGTGAACAGCCAGAGCCAGGTGGACAACAGTGGTACGGTCGCGGCGCTGGGCAATACAAGCATCACGGGCGCGAGCGTGAATTCGACCGGCGCGCTCGGTGCGGGCGTCGACGCGAATGGCAATGTGACTGGGGCCGGCAGTCTCGCGGTGACGGGCGCGGGATCGGTCAGCGCCACGGGTCAACAGATTGCGGGCGGCAATCTCGCGATGTCGGGCAGCAGCCTGAACATGGCAGGGTCGCAGACGCTGGCGAAAGGCAATGTGTCCTTGACCGCGACGGGCGCCGGCGGCGACACCGGCAACCTCGCGCATACAGGCGCGGCGCTGCAGGCTGGCGGCAGCTTGACCGTCAATGCGGCGAGCGGCGACATCGACAACACGGCGGGTCAACTGGAAGCGGCGGGCGCGGTGAACGTGTCGGCTGCGAACGTACAGAACAGCGCGGGGCGCATCGTCTCCGACAACACGGACGGTCTAACGCTAACGGCGAGCGGACAGATCACGAACGCGGCCGGCACCACGGCGCAAGCGGCGACGGGTGGCGTGATTGGCGGTAACGGCAACGTGGACATCAAAGCTGCGTCGCTGACGAATAACGGGACCGTCACGGCTGCGCAGCATCTGGCCGTGACCGCTTTGGGCACCCTCGATAACAGCGGCGGTACGCTGAGCGGCGCCACGCTGGCGGCGAACGCTGCTTCGCTGAAGAACGCGAACGGGGCGATCAGCGCCAATACGGTTGCGATGACCGTGCCTCAGTTCGATAACAGCGGCGGCCAGATCGCCGCCAATCAGCTCACCGTGAGCGCATCGAATCTGACGAACGCACACGGCAAACTGACCCAGCTCGGATCGGGCGCAATGGGCCTCGATATCAGCGGGACGCTCGACAACGCGAACGGCGGTGTCATCCAGACGAACAGCACGGACCTGACGCTTGCGCCGGCTTCGTTGAACAACAACGGCGGCACGATCACCCATGCGGGTACCGGCACGTTGACGATCGATACCGCTAACGGCTCAGGCGCGGTCTCGAACGTGGGCGGAGCGATCGTCAGCAACGGGCGGATGGCGGTGTCCGCGGGCAGCGTCGATAACACGGGTGGAAGCGTGACTGCAGCGCAGACGCTCGATACCACCGTTGCGGGTGCGCTCGACAACAGCGGCGGCACGCTCAGTGCGCAGACCGTGACGACCCGTGCCGCCTCGTTCACGAATGCAGATGGGGTGGTGAGCGGCAACAGCGTGTCGATGACGGTTCCTCAGCTCGACAACAGCAATGGCAAGATCATCGCGAATCAGCTTGATTTGACCGCGACGAACCTGACCAACGAGCGTGGATCGTTGACGCAGCTCGGCGCGAACGCGATGGGCTTCGATGTCAGCAACGCGATCGATAACTCGAACGGCGGCGTGATTCAGACGAACAGCACCGACCTGAGTCTCGCATCGGCTTCGATCAACAATAACGGCGGGACGATTACCCATGCCGGCGCGGGCACGTTGACGATCGAGCCGGGCAATGGCGCGGGATCGCTGACCAACGTCGGCGGCCGCATCGTGACCAACGGGTTGGCGTCGGTGCGGGTCGGCAGCCTCGATAACACGGGCGGTACGCTGGCTTCGCAGGGCGCGATGTCCGCCATCGTTCAGGCGGTTTTGAACAACACGAACGGCCGGCTGTCGTCCGGCTCGGCGTTGACAGTTTCAAGCGGTGGCGCCTTGCTGAACGCGGGCGGTGTGATCGGCGCGGGCGGGGCTGTGACCGATAGCACGCTGAACGTCACGGCAGCATCGATCGATAACTCGGGCGGCGCGGTTACCAATGTCGGGACTGGTGCGACGACGATCAACGGCGGCAGCCAGATCGTCAATCGCAATGCCGGCGGCGTCGCGGGCATGGGCTCGATCAGCGGCAACGGCAACGTTAGCTTGAGCGCATCGTCGGTGTCGAACACACAGGGCGGGCAACTGAGCGGCGCGAATCTGCTGATCAACGCCAGCAATCTCGATAGCAGCGGTGGAGCGATCGGCAACGTCGCCAACACGTCAGGCGATGTCGGCATTACGACGGGCACCTTGAACGTGACGAACGGCCAGATCAACGCGTCGCGCAATCTTTCGGTGGCCGCGAGTACGTTGCTGGGCGGCGGCAGGTACAGCGCAGTCAACGACCTCACGTTGAATCTGCAGGGCAGTTTCGCGACGGATCCGAACTATAGCTTCACTGCAGGCCACAACCTCACGTTCACCTTGCCGGGCACGTTCAGTAATGCCGGTGCGTTCGCTGCAGTAAACGGCCTGACGGTTAACGCGGGCGACATCGCCAACTCCGGCACGCTCGCGGCGGGCGGTTTGCTGAGCACGCATTCGAATACGCTGACCAACACAGGCACGATCGTGGGCGGCAGCGTATCGCTGAGCGCAGTACAAACGTTGTCGAATCTCGGCACGAGCGCGTTGATCGGCGCGACGGATAGCGCGGGCAAGCTCGAACTGCTTTCGGCGGACATCGAGAACCGCGACGACACGACCGCCACCGACGCGCAGGCGATGACGGCCATCTACGGTTTGGGCCAGGTGGTCCTCGCCGGCGGCAAGGACGCGAACGGGAATTACACCAATGCCAATCTTGTCCGCAACCAGTCGGGGTTGATCCAGTCGAGCGGCGACATGCAGATCGCCGCGAACCAGGTGACGAATACGCGGCGTGCGATGGGAACGTCGGGCTTTACGTCGGCGGTCAATCCGGACCTGTTGGCGAGTCTTGGCATCAGTCTGTCAGGACAAACAGGTCAGGTGGGCGTGAAAGATCCCGACAGTATTGGCGGCGTCTATGTCGAGCCACCTCACGGCGGTCAGTGGAACAGCACTTATCAGTTCACGACCTACACGGGCGTAGCGGTTGCCAGTACCGTCACTACCATCAGCCCGGAATCGCAGATCATCGCGGGCGGCAACCTGAATGCAGCGTCGGTCGGAATATTCCAGAATTACTGGAGCCAGGTGGCGGCGGCAGGCAACATCGCGA
This sequence comes from Paraburkholderia edwinii, assembly GCF_019428685.1. Classification (NCBI taxonomy): domain Bacteria; kingdom Pseudomonadati; phylum Pseudomonadota; class Betaproteobacteria; order Burkholderiales; family Burkholderiaceae; genus Paraburkholderia; species Paraburkholderia edwinii. The sequence goes on along the minus strand of NZ_CP080095.1, from coordinate 4,166,232 downwards.
TGCCCGCTGTGCTCGATCAGAACAGCTGGCAAGGGCAAAGCGCACCGCAGGTGCAGGTGACTTACTCGGGCCAATATCACTACAACAACTACGACAACAGCGAGCACGACTGGCAGTTGCCGTTTGGGGATGCACCGTTCGTCGGCTCGCGTCCGGGTGGCTACTCGCAGGTGGCGCCGGCTGACATTCGCACGTACGCGCTGCCGGCATACGAATCGAGGTTTACGGCGGGCGGAACGCTAAGCGGCACGGGCGTCACGATTAATAACACGGCCGGCAATGCCTCCGTGACGCCGCTCGGCCTGCCACCGGGGCAGAGCGTGTCGGGCACCGGCGCGGGCGCCGTGAGCGGGACGATCAGCGCCCATGGCGGCGGGAGCGTGCAGGGTGGCCCTTCGAATTTCGACAACCCGACTATCGCGGCCGCGACGGCGGGCAACGTACTGAGCAACATTACGTTGCCGCGCGGTGGCCTGTTCAGCGTCAATAGCGCGCCGAATTCACCGTATCTCGTTGAGACGAATCCCGCGTTCACGAGCCAGCAGCAGTGGCTGTCGAGCGACTACTACTTCCAGCAGATGGGCATGAATCCCGGGCAGATCCAGTTGCGGCTCGGCGACGGGTTCTACGAGCAGAAGCTCGTGCAGGACCAGATCATGTCGATGACCGGGAAGTCGGTGCTGACGAACTACGCCGATACGCAGGACGAGTTCAAGGCGCTGATGACGTCCGGGGCGCAACTCGCGCAGTCGCTCAATCTCGCGCCCGGTACGGGGCTGTCGCCGGAGCAGGTGGCGCAGTTGACGAGCAACGTCGTGATCATGCAGAGCCAGGTGGTTGATGGGCAGACGGTGCTTGTGCCGGTTGTCTATCTCGCGCAGGCGAGCCAGGACAACATGGGCAACGGCCCGGTTATCGCGGCGACGAATATCGATCTGCAAAATGCGAAGTCGGTGACCAACAGCGGCACGATCAGCGCGGCGAATAACTTCTCGATCGGTGCGCAGAGTATCGATAGTTCGTTTGGCACGTTGCAGGCCGGTGGGCAGATGGCGCTGGTGACGGCGGGGGATATCAATCTGACGTCGGCGACGTTGAATGCCGGCAGCCTTGCGCTGCAATCGGGCGGGAATCTGATTCTGGATACGTCGGTGAAGACGGTTAGCCAGGTGAGTGACACGGGCGCGACGCGCGTGACGACGACGATGGGGCCGGCGGCCAGTATCAATGTGGCCGGTAATGCGGTGATTGTGACGGGCGGGGATTTCGAGCAGAACGCGGGTAGCCTCAACGTGGGCGGGGCGCTTGGGATGAGCGTTGGCGGGGATTGGAATCTTGGTGTGCAGCAGACCGGTGAACACAAGGTTGTTGAGCGCGCGAATGGGGTGTCGGATACCGATATCAATCAGGTGGTGGGGAGTTCGGTGAAGGTGGGTGGAGCGTCCTTGCTTGCAGTGGGCGGCGACCTCACGGCGACCGGTGCGAACATGAGCCTCGGAGGCGGCGGCACGATCATCGCGGGAGGCAACGTAACGCTGCAGGCGGCAACCGCGACTTCGACGGTGGACAGCAACAGTTCGGGCACCGACCATCACGGCAGCTACTCAGAGACGCTGCATACATCCGACGACAGCCTCACGGCTACAACGCTGCAAAGCGGTGACAGCCTGAGTGTCGTGTCGGGCAAGGACATCAACGTAACGGGCAGCACGGTTTCCCTCGACAAGGGGAATGCGCTGCTGATGGCGGCGGGAAGCGTGAACGTGGGCGCGGCGACGGAAACGCACGTCTCTGATACCTACGAGACTCATAGCCATAGCGGCGTGGCGAGCCATACGAGTGCCGTCAACCAGGTTGATCAAAGCGCGACCTATGCCGATGGCAGCACGATCTCGGCGGACGGTGTGTCGGTGATCAGCGGAAAAGATATCAACGTGACCGGCAGCAACATCGTTGGTACGTATGGCGTTGGTCTCGCTGCGGCGGGCAACGTCAACATCCTGGCCGCAACCGACACCTGGCAGGATAGCGAGTATCACCAGGTGAAGCACTCGGGACTCTCCGGTTCGGGCGGTATCGGCTTCACGATCGGGTCGAGCGAGCAGAGCGACCGATATAACGCCAGTTCGGTGACGCAGAGTCAGTCGCGCAGCATTGTGGGCAGCGTCGAGGGCAACGTTGTAATTTCCGCGGGCAAGGATGTCCATATCGGCGGAAGCGACATTGTCGCTGGTAGGGCGGCGGGGGACGTCACGGGCGCGACGGGCAACATCGGCATTGTCGGCCAGAACGTTACGATCGATCCGAGCCAGGACACTGCGCAGTCGAACGATCACCAGGAGCAGCGTTCGAGCGGCTTGACGTTGGCGGTGACGGGCACGCCGCTCGATACCGTGCGCAATTTGCAATCGGCAGGTTCGTCGGGCAACGCATATCAGCGGGCCCAGGGCGTCGGTAACGAGCTAACCGCGAGTGGTCTCGACACGCCGTCTGTGACGGCAACCTTCAGCCACAGCAGCAGCTCGAGTACTACGGTCGTATCGAGCATGTCGAATGCCGGCAGCACGATTCGCGGCGCGGGCAACGTGAGCGTGACGGCAACAGGTGGAGCGCTCCGTGATGCAAACGGTAACCCGCTCGACGGAAATATTGCCGTGATCGGTTCGACGATTTCGGCGGGTGGCACGACCACGCTGGATGCGAATCGCAACGTGATACTGCAGGCATCGACAAACCAGCTGCAGCAAAGCACCCAGTCAGAAAGTTCGAGCACGAGCTTCCAGCTTGCTAGCCCAAGCCCGGGCGATTTCGTGCGTTGGGTCACCGGCGGACCGAACAGTAGCGGCGTTAGTTCGTCGCCCTATAACGCCGGGCGCGGTAATGCAGACAGCAATGGCTCGGCGACGACACAGACTGCCAGCGTGGTGAGTGGCAACAGCGTGATCGTGAAGAGTCACACGGGCGATATCGACGTGGTGGGTTCTGGCATTAGCGGAACACAGGGCGTCGACCTTATCGCTACCCAAGGGGCGATCAATGTGCTGGCGGGCACCGAAACCAGCACGAACCATGAGGAGTCGAGCAGTCACCAGTTCGGCGATCTGGGTAGCAACGGTACCGGCACCGGCTTCAGCCAGGGTGTATCGAACAGCCACATGGTGCAGGACACGGCCGCGCAGACGCAGAGCACAATCCGCAGCCAGATTGTGAGCGGCAACGGCAACGTGACGCTGGACGCAAAGCAGGATGTGACGGTGCAGGGCTCCGACCTGTACGCGGGTCAGGACCTGACGTTGATCGGGAAGAACCTGAACCTCGATCCCGGCACGGACGCGCAGCAAAGCAGCATGAGCCAGAGCGCGAGCCAGTTTGGCGTCACGTTTGCGCTGGGCGGTGTGGCGGGGGATACGGCGGCAACCGTCAATCGCAGCTTGAACCAGGCAAGCCATGCGGGCGACTCGCGTCTTGCGGCGCTCGATGTGGCCCAGGCGGCGCTCGCCGTGTACAACGCACCCGGCGCGGCGGCTAGTGGCCAGGCGCCGGCAGTGATCAAGGCGACTGTGAGTGTTGGTGGCGGTACTAGCCACGCCGAAGCTCAAAGCAGTTCGACCACGAACAGTGGCAGTACGCTCACGGCTGGTGGTACGGCGACGCTCGTCGCGACCGGAAGCGGCAACAAGGATGGAGCGGGCTATGCGACGGACGGCGACATCAATGCGCGTGGTACGCAAATCACCGCGCATGATGTGGCGCTGAACGCGGCCCGCGACATCAATCTGCAAAGTGCGAAGGATACGAGCCAGCAGACGAGCAGCAACAGCAGCACTAATGCGAGTATCGGCGTCGGCTTTGGGCTGGGCGGCGCGCAGAATGGCTTTACGCTCGAACTGGCCGCGAATGGCGCGAAGGGTAACGCCAATGGCAACGGCACGACGAACCACGATACGCAGATCAATGCGAGCGGCACGGTCGCCATCACGAGCGGGCGCGATACGAACCTGCGCGGTGCGGAAGTAGCGGGCAATACGGTTGATGCCAACGTAGGCCGTGACCTGAACATCCAGAGTGTGCAGGATACGAATGCGTATAACAGCCAGCAGGCGAGCGCCGGGTTCCAGGCGAGCATCTGCGTGCCGCCGTTCTGCTATGGACAGACGGTCAGCGGCAGCGCGAATGCGAGCGATCAGACCATCAAGGACAACTTCCAGTCGGTGAACCAGCAAAGCGGTATCAGCGCGGGTAGCGGTGGGTTTGACATTTACGTCGGTAACCACACGCAGCTGGATGGCGGCGTTATCGCCAGTACCGCATCGCCGGACAAGAACTCGCTGTCGACGCAGACGCTCGACTATACGAACCTGCAGAACCAGGCGGAGTACTCGGGTTCGACTGTCAGCTTTGGTGTCAGCACGAACAGTGGTGGGGGTACAACCGGCATTGCGGGAATGGGGCCGAGTGGTTTCGGTGCGTCGGGTGTAAGTGACGACGCGTCGGGTACGACGTACGCGGCGGTAAGCCCCGGGACGATTACCGTGCGTGGTGATGCGGGTACCGGGCACGACAGTACGGCCGGGTTGAGCCGCGACACGGCAAACGCGAATGGGTCGGTGGCGAACACGTTCGATGCGCAGAATGTGTCGAACGACATGGCGGTCCAGCAAGGGGTGGTGCAGGTCGGCATGCAGGTGGTGGGTGATATCGGTCGTGCAGAGCATTGGGAAGAGGACAGTGCAGCGCGGATCGCGTCCCATGCGGCTGTGGCTGCGCTGGGTGCGGCGCTGGGCGGTGGGAACGTTGCGGGCGCTGTCGGTGGGACGGTGGCGGGGGATATTGCTGGAAATGCGGCAGCACACGCGGGCGGTGGGGCACTGGCTGGCAACATCGCTTCGGGTGCGGCGGGGGCTTTGGCAGGTGGTGCGCTGGGTGGTGCCGGCGGTGCGATGAGCGGGGCGAATGGGGCGTTGGGTGCGGATTTGTACAATCGGCAGTTGCATCCGGATGAGAAGCAAAAACTGCAGCAGAAGGCGAATGAGATCGCCGCCAATATTGCCCAGAATCCGCAGGACCAGGCGACTATAGCCCAATACTGGAACTCCATGCTGACGGTTGCCGCGAGTGCCGATGTCGATACGCAGGCGGCTCAGCAGTTGAATGCCTATGTGGACCAACTGACGCAGGCGGCGCAGGCGTCCGGGAACTACGCTCCTCTGGATCGATTCCTCAGCGACCTTAATATCGCTCAACAGACGGTTCAGTCGATGGCCGGTCAGCCGCTCTACGGTACAACGGGTAATCCGATTGTTGCGGATGGTTCTGTCGTGAGCTCGTTCCAATCAACGCCGGCGCAGGCTAGCGACACGACACTGTTTGCGAACGGTCCGCTGGGCTCGCTAAATCAATTTGGACCGGGAAATACGCTAGCGACGACGGGTTGGCAGCCAATCGGGAACGCAACAGTCCAACAGCAGATCCAGTGGCTGGAACAGAGCACGTTGCAGCAGGCGTCGACGCTGAACGGATCAGTGTCGCCGACGTATCCGCTTGAAAATATCGCACTTGGCGGGATGGCGGGTAAAATTGTGTCGGGGGTACTCGGTGCGATATTCGACGCAGCGGCAGCAAACAGCGCGGTCGTCGGATCGGTAGCAAACGCTAATTTCGCACAATCGTCCATAAATGCAGCTGAGGCGTTTAGCATTGAAGGGGCGGCGAAATATAGCCAAATTGCCGGGATGCCGATCAACACTGTCGACGATTTGGCTGCAGCGATCAAAAGCGGACTGATCAGCCCAAGCCAGCTACCGGTCGATTACGTGGTTACTGCCGATGGAACGCAACTAATACTGAATACGCGCACCTCCGTCGCGTTGAGCCGCGCAGGAGTTCCTCAGTCGCAATGGTATGGTGCGAACCAAACCGGTTTACAGGTGCCGGGCATGTCAGCTGGAACGACATTCGATTACTTGGCTGCTCGTCAATTGGCGCGAAACAAGTTACCGCCGACGGGCACTCCTAACGTGCCAAAAGGGACAAAATGATGAAGATCGGTCGCAGCTTGGAGATTCTTGATCCATACGAGTGGCTTCCGGGCTACGGGGAGAGCGGCGTAAAAATCAGGACAGAGGGAACTGAACTGGTAGTTACTGTGGCCTATGACGGAGAAACCGGCTTGTGTGAACGAGAATTGCGTTTTACTTCTGTTTGCTCGTTTTATGTCCAGGTGTTTCCGGGACCTTCCATGCTCGGCATCGATAAAGGCGACGCGGCTCCCATCTTACAAGGTGCTCTCGTCGAATATCCTGACTCGGAAGCGGCCATCGCTTGGGCGCAACATTTTGGTGGCTCCCGTGTGGTTCGACACTATAGCATCGCGTTTTTATCGGAGAATCTTTTACTGATCGCGTTTGCCGGAGGGGTCACGCTCAAGAACTGAGCTTGTCAAGTGTGTTGAGGAATTCAGCCGGCACGCCTTGGGTTAGCCAGACGCCGTTCTCAGCCAGAAAAAATTTGAAACCCTGTCGATGCATTCGCATTGCTTGAATCTCGAGAACCGCCGGTTTTCCATATCGTTGGCCAACGGCAAGTGCCGTGGGTATATCTTGCGATAAGTGCACATGGTGGCGGGCGCCTGCTTTCAGTCCCAGTTCGTGGATAGATTTTAAAAAGCGAGTTGCCGTGCCGTGATAAAGAACTTCGGGTGGCTCCTTTTCGGAATATTTGCGTTGTACGGCTGGCGTGGAATGACCCTGTATAGCACGGATTCGCTTACCATCGTCAGAAATGGAAAATCTCTTCTTGTCGTTGTTCGCGACAACCGTTTGAATTGTTGTTCGGTCGAGAGAACGCCCGTATTTGGCTGCGCTGGTAATCAAAGAATCAATACTGGCCCAGCCTTCGGCATCGAGCTGCAGGCCAATCGTCTGAGGCTCATGGCGAAGTACATAACTAAGATATTTGCTGATCTCGTCGAGTCGTTTATCGTCTGTGTTCATCGCCGGGGAAAATACGTTGATTGCTGCGTAGCTGGATGGAACTTCGTTTTGATGTTCACGAATTTTAACGCCGACACCCGGTAATGTACCGGCGCGGCAGAAAAATCATGGCACGACGTTACGCGCTACATCAGCAGCGTTTCGGTTGATAGCGTCAACGTGGCTAGCGGCCACGACATCAACGTCACGGGCAGCAACATTGTCGGCACGAACGACGTGACGCTGAAGGCGGCACACGACGTCACCATCACGACTTCACAGGATACCGAAAGCACACAGACCGACTACAGCAAGCGTGAATGGGGGTTCCTGTCGGGGATGACGGCGCTGAACCAGCTGGACGGCGGCCTGCAGGGTTACAGCTTCGGCGTGCGCAAGACGACCGACGCGCAGCAGATGACCCAGGTGACGAACAACAGCAGCATGATCGGTTCGGTGAACGGCAATCTGACGGTGGTGGCCGGTAACGATCTGCACGCGACGGACGCCATCCTGTATGCCGCGAATGACCTGGGGCTTGCCGGCAAGACGGTCACGATCGACGCGGCCCAGAACACGTTTAGCCAGAGCGAGCAGCAATCGTTCAGTCAGACGGCGATTACCGCGGGCATCAGCAACCCGGTGATTGCGGCCGCGATGACGGCGAACCAGATGCGGCAGGATGTGAAGCACACCAATGGCGACGCGCGGCTCGATGCGCTTGCGGCGGTGACCACTGGACTCGCCGTGAAGAATGCGATCGATGCGGTGGCAAGCAACCCGTCGGCTGTCGGCGGCATCGGCATCAGTGTGTCGCTCGGTACGAGTCATAGCAATAGCAATTCGAGCGCGTCATCGAGCACTGCGGCTGGCAGTTCGATCACCGCCGGGCACAACCTGACGATTGCGGCCGCCGGTGCGGGCGCTGACAGCGACATCAATGTGATCGGCAGCAATCTCTCGGCTGGCAATAACACGACGTTGATCGCTGCGGGTGATATCAACCTTCACGCGGCGCAGAACTCCGATAGCGTGTCGAGCACGAACAGTGGCTCGAGCGCAAGTATCGGCGCGACGTTGAGCTTGGGACAGCAGAACGGCCTGTCGTTCCAGCTGGGTGTATCGGGCACCAAGGGTAACGGCAACAGCAGCGATACGACGTGGACGAATACGCATGTCAGTGCGGGGAACACGCTTACGTTGCAGTCGGGTGGGGATACGAATCTGATTGGTGCTGTTGCCGACGCTCAGCAGGTGGTTGCGAATGTGGGCGGCGATCTGAACATCGCGAGCCTGCAGGATACGAGTCACTACGACTCGAAGCAGGTTAGTGGCGGGGTGTCGATTAGTGTTTGTGTGCCGCCTATTTGTTATGGCGCTGGGTCGAGTGTGGCGGCGAACTTCAGTCAGGAGAAGCTCAATAGCGACTACGCGAGCGTGACTGAGCAATCTGGCGTTCATGCCGGGGATGGTGGCTTCCAGATTAACGTGAAGGGCAACACCGATCTGAAAGGCGGTGTGATTTCGAGTAGCGATGTTGCGATTGAAAATGGGCTGAACTCGCTGACGACTGCGACGCTTACGCACAGCGATATCGAGAATCAAGCCTCGTATGATGGGTCGTCCGTCGGGGTCAGCGGTGGGTATGGCGTCGATCTCGGTAAGACCCAGACGGGTGTGGCAACGAACATCAACCCGGTGCCGGGTACGACCTTGCCCAATACCGGTGGCGACAAGGGCGGCTTTGCTGTCGCGCCGCCGATCGCGTTGAGCGCATCGGGCGATGCCAGTTCGACGACAAAGAGTGCGATCAGCGGCGGCGCCATCAACATTACCGATGGGACCAAGCAACAGCAACTGACCGGCCAGACCGCTGAGGAGGCGGTGGCCAGTATCAACCGGGATACGACCGGTACGCAGGCAACGATCGCGCCGATCTTCGATAAGGACAAGATTGAGGCTGGGTTTGATATCACCAGCCAGTTCATCAATCAGGTTGGGACGTTCGTATCCGACCGGGCGAAGGAGGCGGACGCCGCGAGCAAGGCTGCGAACGATCCGAGTCTGACGCCTGAGCAAAGAGCTGAAGCGCAGCAACGCGCAGATGAGCTCAACAAGGATTGGGGACCGGGTGGTTCGTATCGTCAGGTGCTGACGGCGTTGACGGTTGCGGCAGGCGGGAATGTGACCGGTGGGGTCGGTCAGTATGCACAGGCTGCGACGGTGACCTATCTGCAGGAGCTTGGGGCAAGCCAGGTCAAGGCGCTGATCAATACACTCAGCCTTGATCAGACGCCGGAAGGCGAAACGGCGCGCGCGGCATTGCACGCGATTGTGGGTTGCGCGGGCGCGGCGGGGTCGGGGGCGAGTTGCGGTGCGGGTGCGATGGGGGCGGCGGCGAGTTCGGTGATAGGAAGTTTACTTAAATCAACAGACAATCTGACGGCGTCGGAACGTGAGGCGCGTGAAAATGTGGTGACGAGCCTTATCGCGGGTATCGCGGTGACGGCAGGTCTGGACGCGACGGCGGCGACTGGGGGCGGTAAGGTCGAGGTTGAGAACAATCAGTTGATGCAGACCTCGACGGCGCCGTGGCTGGCGGGACTTATTAAAGTGCCAGGACTTAAGGGTGAGGCGGCAAGCAAGGGCGATGGCGTGATTGTCGACCCGGCGACGGAACTTGATCCTACGATCAAGCCAAGTCCGTTGGTGACGCCTCAGGGAGTGCAGGCAACCGTGGAGGGGCTTATTACGTCAATAGTGGATGACGTGCTCAATGGCCTCTTGAGCGGTCCACTGACTATGGGAGATGTAAAGCCTGTAATCGACAAAAAAATTGCCGATCAACTCGGGGAACGAGGCTGGACCGAGAGCGATATTCAGGCAGCTATCAAGAACGGCCCAACTGGAACAAGTGTTGACAACCGGTCTGCCGGGAAGTCGCCAGACGGTGTAGCCAGGAGTGATCCTGCGACAGTATATGGATCGCCGAATGGCTACGTTGTTGTCAATGACAGAACAGGTGAAGTTGTTCAGGTCAGCGATAAGACCGATCCGGATTGGGTGGCGGACGGTCGGATTAAGTGGAGTAATTCAAAATGAGTCGGACTAGAAATACCCTTGTTGATCGGTCAAGGCGTTACACCGATCCAGAAGATTTCTTCTTGCTTCATGGAAGTGTTGTTATGAAGCTCACGGCCGAGGCGGCAATTGCCGTCTGCGAACAAGCGGCACGGCGAGGGTTACTTGTCGCTCGAATTGAAGGGGGCATTTGGCACAACCCCAAGTTCGAGGCGCGCATCGACTGCATATGGGATGGCGCCGATCCACCGATAGACCGAAGTTCTGCACACGAAAACAACTTGGCTGCAATCGAATTCATTCGTTCGAAACTACCCGAGCATACCGCTTTTATCATTACGGCTCCGCCAATAACTGGTTGGGAGAAGTAATCAGGTTGGCGATTTCGTGCGTTGGGTCACCGGCGGGCCGAACAGTAGCGGCATCAGTTCGTCGCTTTATAACGCCGGGCGCGGTAATGCGGACAGCAATGGCTCGGCGACGACACAGACTGCCAGCGTGGTGAGTGGCAACAGCGTGATCGTGAAGAGTCACACGGGCGATATCGACGTGGTGGGTTCTGGCATTAGCGGAACACAGGGCGTCGACCTTATCGCTACCCAAGGGGCGATCAATGTGCTGGCGGGCACCGAAACCAGCACGAACCATGAGGAGTCGAGCAGTCACCAGTTCGGCGATCTGGGTAGCAACGGTACCGGCACCGGCTTCAGCCAGGGTGTATCGAACAGCCACATGGTGCAGGACACGGCCGCGCAGACGCAGAGCACAATCCGCAGCCAGATTGTGAGCGGCAACGGCAACGTGACGCTGGACGCAAAGCAGGATGTGACGGTGCAGGGCTCCGACCTGTACGCGGGTCAGGACCTGACGTTGATCGGGAAGAACCTGAACCTCGATCCCGGCACGGACGCGCAGCAAAGCAGCATGAGCCAGAGCGCGAGCCAGTTTGGCGTCACGTTTGCGCTGGGCGGTGTGGCGGGGGATACGGCGGCAACCGTCAATCGCAGCTTGAACCAGGCAAGCCATGCGGGCGACTCGCGTCTTGCGGCGCTCGATGTGGCCCAGGCGGCGCTCGCCGTGTACAACGCACCCGGCGCGGCGGCTAGTGGCCAGGCGCCGGCAGTGATCAAGGCGACTGTGAGTGTTGGTGGCGGTACTAGCCACGCCGAAGCTCAAAGCAGTTCGACCACGAACAGTGGCAGTACGCTCACGGCTGGTGGTACGGCGACGCTCGTCGCGACCGGAAGCGGCAACAAGGATGGAGCGGGCTATGCGACGGACGGCGACATCAATGCGCGTGGTACGCAAATCACCGCGCATGATGTGGCGCTGAACGCGGCCCGCGACATCAATCTGCAAAGTGCGAAGGATACGAGCCAGCAGACGAGCAGCAACAGCAGCACTAATGCGAGTATCGGCGTCGGCTTTGGGCTGGGCGGCGCGCAGAATGGCTTTACGCTCGAACTGGCCGCGAATGGCGCGAAGGGTAACGCCAATGGCAACGGCACGACGAACCACGATACGCAGATCAATGCGAGCGGCACGGTCGCCATCACGAGCGGGCGCGATACGAACCTGCGCGGTGCGGAAGTAGCGGGCAATACGGTTGATGCCAACGTAGGCCGTGACCTGAACATCCAGAGTGTGCAGGATACGAATGCGTATAACAGCCAGCAGGCGAGCGCCGGGTTCCAGGCGAGCATCTGCGTGCCGCCGTTCTGCTATGGACAGACGGTCAGCGGCAGCGCGAATGCGAGCGATCAGACCATCAAGGACAACTTCCAGTCGGTGAACCAGCAAAGCGGTATCAGCGCGGGTAGCGGTGGGTTTGACATTTACGTCGGTAACCACACGCAGCTGGATGGCGGCGTTATCGCCAGTACCGCATCGCCGGACAAGAACTCGCTGTCGACGCAGACGCTCGACTATACGAACCTGCAGAACCAGGCGGAGTACTCGGGTTCGACTGTCAGCTTTGGTGTCAGCACGAACAGTGGTGGGGGTACAACCGGCATTGCGGGAATGGGGCCGAGTGGTTTCGGTGCGTCGGGTGTAAGTGACGACGCGTCGGGTACGACGTACGCGGCGGTAAGCCCCGGGACGATTACCGTGCGTGGTGATGCGGGTACCGGGCACGACAGTACGGCCGGGTTGAGCCGCGACACGGCAAACGCGAATGGGTCGGTGGCGAACACGTTCGATGCGCAGAATGTGTCGAACGACATGGCGGTCCAGCAAGGGGTGGTGCAGGTCGGCATGCAGGTGGTGGGTGATATCGCTCAAGCGTTGGAGCATAGGGCGCAGGATGCGCAGGTGCAGGCGTACAAGGACTACCTGAAGGCGCAGCAAGCAGGCGATTCCGAAGGCATGGCGAAGGCGCAAGCGGACTACAACGCAGCATCACAGCAGTACGCGCTGTGGGGCAACGACGGTGCGGGACGGATCGGTTCACATGCAGCTGTGGCGGCAATCGGTGCGGCGTTGGGTGGCGGAAACGTTGCGGGTGCGGTGGGCGGGACGGTGGCAGGGGATATTGCTGGTGATGCGGCAGCACATGCGGGCGGCGGGGCGCTGGCTGGCAACATCGCTTCGGGTGCGGCGGGGGCTTTGGCTGGCGGTGCGCTGGGTGGTGCCGGCGGTGCGATGAGCGGGGCGAATGGGGCGTTGGGTGCGGATTTGTACAATCGGCAGTTGCATCCGGATGAATACAAGCGCGCTGAAAAGGACGCGAAGCTCGTCGCAATGCAACTCGGTATTAGCCAAGAGGAAGCTGAAGGTCGGATCGTGGCGGAGATGCTGCGTAATTCGGATAAGCAGACGGCAGATGCGTCGGGTGGAGTGCATGACTATGAAGTGCGTTCCATTGTCGGTTGCCAGAATCTGAACTGCGACGGCTACAAGAACGACCCGTATTACGCGGACCATAACTACAACAGCCAATACATCGCGGACAATCAGGCGGCGAACCTGATGGGACGGACGCAGTTTGATACGGGCAAGACGCACGATCAGCTCGTTAATGCCAATTACGACAAGGATCCGTATGGCAATACGATTGCGCGCACAGGCGCGACGATTCTTGCTGGATCGGTGGCAGGAGGCTTGGCCGCTGGAACGCTGCTGGCTGATATGGCGGCGGCTTGGTCGACGGGTACGGCGTTCACTTATATGGGTGATGCAGTCAGCTATCAGAGCGGGCTGTCGAGGGATCAGCCGAGCTACCAGAATGCAACGACCGCTGGAGCAGTTGCAGCGGGATTATCGCCGTTTGCGTTGCCCATTGGGGCTTTGGGTGCGTCAACGACAAGCAAGGCGGTCGTGAGTCTCTACAATGCGTTGCTGGTTGGAACAGGTGCGTTTGGGACGACAGCTATTACGAACCCGTCTAGCAGCCCTGATCTGTCGGGCGGAATTGGTACGGGAGCAACGATATTGGGCGCTGGTGGCAAGGCTATCTTGCCTGGCCCTATGGGGAGAGCATTTGATACATGGATGCAGATTTTGCCTGGCCCTGCGCAAGCAGTCATAGAAAACAACGGTAAGGCGAGCAAGTAAGATGGAACACACATCTGCAAAACGAAAAGCGCTCTATCGAAAGTTCTTAGTAGGCTACTTTTGCTTGTTGGGAATCCCATTAATGATTCTTGCGCTGTCGATTTACAAGGGCGCTGGAGGCGCGGGCCTTGTTCCTGGAATCCCCGTGTATTTGCTTCTGCTTGGTGGGGCTACCTATCAATTCATAAAGGAGTTGCGTTCCTTGAAGCGTGAGGAGCAGGAATCGGCACCAAAGGAATCGAAGCAGTAAAAACAAACCCAGCCATCGGCTGGGTTTGCTCAGACTGCTGACAAAGCCCTGGTTTAGACCGGGGCTTTGTCGTTTAATGGGTGTCATGCTGAAGAAACCGACACCGACCCAGCACGAACTCGAGATGGCCACACTCGAGGAGCTTGTGCCGAAGGACCACCTGCTTCGCAAGATCGATGCGGCAGTGGATTTCGAATTCATCCGTGAGAAGGTCGCGCATTTGTACTGTGCGGACAACGGTCGCCCGGCGCTCGATCCGGTGGTGATGTTCAGGCTGCTGTTCATCGGCTACCTGTTCGGGGTGCGCAGCGAGCGGCAGCTCATGCGCGAAGTGCAGGTGAACGTGGCGTACCGCTGGTTTGCGCGTTTCAGGCTCACCGACAAGGTGCCCGACGCCTCGACGTTCTCGCAGAACCGTCGGCGGCGTTTCACCGACGTGTCGGTCTATCAGGCGATCTTCGATGAGATCGTGCGCCAGGCGATCGGCCACGGCATGGTCGAGGGCCGGGTGCTGTACACGGACAGCACCCATCTGAAGGCCAACGCGAACCGGCAGAAGTTTGACGTGGTGAAGGTGGAGCAGGCGCCCTCGGCGTATCTGGCGCAGCTCGATGCGGCAGTGGACGCCGATCGGGCCACCCAGGGGAAGAAGCCGCTCAAACGTGACAGCGGGCACGACGATGGCGATGGCGGCTCACCGGCGGGGGACACGAAAGAGATCAAGGTGAGCCGCACCGATCCGGACAGCGGCTTCATGGTGCGCGACGACAAGCCCACGGGCTTCTTCTACCTGGACCACCGCACGGTGGATGCAAGACATTCGATCATCACCGACACGCACGTGACGCCGGCCTCGGTACACGACAGCCAGCCGTATCTGGCGCGGCTGGACCGGCGGCGCGAGCACTTTGGCTTCGAGGTGCAGGCGGTGGGGCTGGATGCGGGGTACTTCACGCCGATGGTGTGTCAGGGGCTGGAGCAACGGGGCATTGCTGGAGTGATGGGTTACCGCACGCCCAACCACAAGCCGGGCATGTTCTACAAACGGCAGTACCACTACGACGCGTTTCGCGACGAATACCTCTGCCCGCAGGGCCAGGCGCTGCCCTACAGTACGACCAACCGCAATGGTTACCGCGAGTACCGCTCCGATGCACGTATCTGCCGGCGCTGTGCAGTGCGCACGCAATGCACGGGCAGTGCCAATGCGGTGAAGCTCGTGGTGCGTCACCTGTGGGAGCGCGCGAAGGAACGGGTGGAGGCGCGACGCCTGACTGAGTGGGGCAGGCGCATCTACAAACGGCGCAAGGAAACGGTGGAGCGCAGCTTCGCGGATGCGAACAGCTGCATGGACATCGTTATGCCCGCATGCGCGGGCTCAAACGGGTGATGGAGCAGTGCCTGCTGGCGGCGGCCGCGCAGAACATGAAGACGATCGCTCTGGCGCTGGCGCGCCTTTTATTGCGCCTGATCGCTGCGGCCATGCACGCCGAAGCGGCCCACGGCCTGACATCTGCCCGCCGCACGCTGGTGACACGCCGCAGCGCATTGCCTCTGCGTTTCGCCTGAAACGCCCCACTCCACAAACAACAAACCCCACGCTCCGAAAAACGTGGGGTTGGTCAGCAGTCTGAACAAACCCAGCCATCGGCTGGGTTTGCTGTTTGTGGCTCTCGTTCAAGCTGGCGTAATGACGAACCGCCGTTCTTCGACCTGCACGCACACGCGGCTGCGCGGTTCGAACCCCGCCTGCTGAAGCCATTTGCCCATGAGCCTGATATGCGGCACGGGTATGGGTGATTCGTATTTATTGCGGTTCTGAGCGGTCTTGTAGTCGCCCTCACGCACGGCGGCCTCGCAGACATGCGAAGAATGGCGGGCCGGGCGCGACGTCCGTCACGGGGGTGGGGTCGACGGGGTTCGGCGCAGCAGCCAGCATTCCATCGATGTTTTCAGGTGGGCTCACAGCTGCAGCTTATACTGCAACGGTCGTTGGATTTACGGCTGACGCTTTAGCACAACTCGTCAAACCGGACGTAGGCCAGTACGCTGTAACGAGTACCACAGGGTTGATTGCAGAAAGCTTGTCGGATCGGCTTCCTGCACTGGGGCCAGCGATAAACGAGACTGCAAACACGTTCAACAGTAGCAGCACGGGTCAGCAGGTGCAAAATTCCTTGGATAAATACTGGTCTGACTTCGCCAACTATTGGAGCAGCAAGCGATGAAGATCCGACTCTTTGAAGATGGGAATTTCGCACGATGGATACGGACTAGCCTACTTGCTGTCGGTATTTTAATAATGGTCGTCGCGTATGAATATGTGCCGCCGGCACCGTTTGGAGGTTTCCTGCTACTGTTGGGGTTCGGTATTGCCGCTATCGGCGGGTATGCGAGTAGGGCACATTTATTGAAAATCAAACCCTTCGACAATAGCTACGAAAAGGCACGAAAGACCTATGGAGCGAGGGGCGAAGAGCAAGATAAAACCTGAAACAACAAACCCAGTCTAAGAACTGGATTTGTTGTTTTAAGGCATAGGAAAAAAGCGGTGTAATGATCGACTGTCTGTGCTGAAAGGTCACGCGGATGCAAGAATCGGATCTTGAAGGCTCGTTCGTCCGAGCCAGCCCGTCGACAGTAACGGTCTGAGGGTACGCGGAGCTATGCGGAGACGCTGCACACGTCGGATCAGGCGCTGACCGGCACGATGCTCGAGAGCGGCGATACGCTGAATATCGTTTCGGGCAAGGACATCACGGTCAGCGGCAGCGCGATCAGCCTCGACAAAGGAAGCGCCAACCTCGTGGCGACAGGCAATGTGAATATCGGCGCGGCGAGTGAAACGCACGAGCTGAATTCGCACGAAACGCACAGCCACAGCGAGGTCATCGCTGGCTCGAAGGTGTCGAGCAGCATCGATCAGACGATGACGCTGAATCAAGGCAGCATGATTTCTGCCGATAGCGTCAACGTGGTTAGCGGCCACGATATCAATGTCACGGGCAGCAACATTGTCGGCACGAACGACGTAACGCTGAAGGCGGTGCACGACGTCACGATCACGACTTCACAGGATACCGAAAGCACGCAGACCGATTACAGCAAGCGTGAATGGGGGTTCCTGTCGGGGATGACGGCGCTGAACCAGCTGGACGGCGGCCTGCAGGGTTACAGCTTCGGCGTGCGCAAGACGACCGACGCGCAGCAGATGACCCAGGTGACGAACAACAGCAGCATGATCGGTTCGGTGAACGGCAATCTGACGGTGGTGGCCGGTAACGATCTGCACGCGACGGACGCCATCCTGTATGCCGCGAATGACCTGGGGCTTGCCGGCAAGACGGTCACGATCGACGCGGCCCAGAACACGTTTAGCCAGAGCGAGCAGCAATCGTTCAGTCAGACGGCGATTACCGCGGGCATCAGCAACCCGGTGATTGCGGCCGCGATGACGGCGAACCAGATGCGGCAGGATGTGAAGCACACCAATGGCGACGCGCGGCTCGATGCGCTTGCGGCGGTGACCACTGGACTCGCCGTGAAGAATGCGATCGATGCGGTGGCAAGCAACCCGTCGGCTGTCGGCGGCATCGGCATCAGTGTGTCGCTCGGTACGAGTCATAGCAATAGCAATTCGAGCGCGTCATCGAGCACTGCGGCTGGCAGTTCGATCACCGCCGGGCACAACCTGACGATTGCGGCCGCCGGTGCGGGCGCTGACAGCGACATCAATGTGATCGGCAGCAATCTCTCGGCTGGCAATAACACGACGTTGATCGCTGCGGGTGATATCAACCTTCACGCGGCGCAGAACTCCGATAGCGTGTCGAGCACGAACAGTGGCTCGAGCGCAAGTATCGGCGCGACGTTGAGCTTGGGACAGCAGAACGGCCTGTCGTTCCAGCTGGGTGTATCGGGCACCAAGGGTAACGGCAACAGCAGCGATACGACGTGGACGAATACGCATGTCAGTGCGGGGAACACGCTTACGTTGCAGTCGGGTGGGGATACGAATCTGATTGGTGCTGTTGCCGACGCTCAGCAGGTGGTTGCGAATGTGGGCGGCGATCTGAACATCGCGAGCCTGCAGGATACGAGTCACTACGACTCGAAGCAGGTTAGTGGCGGGGTGTCGATTAGTGTTTGTGTGCCGCCTATTTGTTATGGCGCTGGGTCGAGTGTGGCGGCGAACTTCAGTCAGGAGAAGCTCAATAGCGACTACGCGAGCGTGACTGAGCAATCTGGCGTTCATGCCGGGGATGGTGGCTTCCAGATTAACGTGAAGGGCAACACCGATCTGAAAGGCGGTGTGATTTCGAGTAGCGATGTTGCGATTGAAAATGGGCTGAACTCGCTGACGACTGCGACGCTTACGCACAGCGATATCGAGAATCAAGCCTCGTATGATGGGTCGTCCGTCGGGGTCAGCGGTGGGTATGGCGTCGATCTCGGTAAGACCCAGACGGGTGTGGCAACGAACATCAACCCGGTGCCGGGTACGACCTTGCCCAATACCGGTGGCGACAAGGGCGGCTTTGCTGTCGCGCCGCCGATCGCGTTGAGCGCATCGGGCGATGCCAGTTCGACGACAAAGAGTGCGATCAGCGGCGGCGCCATCAACATTACCGATGGGACCAAGCAACAGCAACTGACCGGCCAGACCGCTGAGGAGGCGGTGGCCAGTATCAACCGGGATACGACCGGTACGCAGGCAACGATCGCGCCGATCTTCGATAAGGACAAGATTGAGGCTGGGTTTGATATCACCAGCCA
The DNA here is from genome assembly GCF_019428685.1 of Paraburkholderia edwinii. Classification (NCBI taxonomy): domain Bacteria; kingdom Pseudomonadati; phylum Pseudomonadota; class Betaproteobacteria; order Burkholderiales; family Burkholderiaceae; genus Paraburkholderia; species Paraburkholderia edwinii. The sequence continues at coordinate 4,147,599 of NZ_CP080095.1, read as the reverse complement.
GTTCATCAATCAGGTTGGGACGTTCGTATCCGACCGGGCGAAGGAGGCGGACGCCGCGAGCAAGGCTGCGAACGATCCGAGTCTGACGCCTGAGCAAAGAGCTGAAGCGCAGCAACGCGCAGATGAGCTCAACAAGGATTGGGGACCGGGTGGTTCGTATCGTCAGGTGCTGACGGCGTTGACGGTTGCGGCAGGCGGGAATGTGACCGGTGGGGTCGGTCAGTATGCACAGGCTGCGACGGTGACCTATCTGCAGGAGCTTGGGGCAAGCCAGGTCAAGGCGCTGATCAATACACTCAGCCTTGATCAGACGCCGGAAGGCGAAACGGCGCGCGCGGCATTGCACGCGATTGTGGGTTGCGCGGGCGCGGCGGGGTCGGGGGCGAGTTGCGGTGCGGGTGCAATGGGGGCGGCGGCGAGTTCGGTGATTGGAAGTTTGCTGAAGCCGACGGACAACATGACGGCCGAGGAGCGGCTGGTTCGTGAAAACCTCGTCAATAGCTTGATAGCGGGGCTGGCAACGAGTATTGGTGCGAGCGGTGCGGACACTGCCGCGGCCGCGGGCGCGGGACAGATTGAAGCGCAGAACAATCAGGTTGGCATTCTTGGACCGAAGAAGAATCCGCTGTCGGTCGATCTGGTGAAAACGTACTGTGCGACTGGCACGTGCACTGACGAGCAGGTGAAGCTGCTGGTTCAGGTGCAGAACCAGATGAACGAGGCGAGCGGCAATAACGCGATGATTGTGGCCGGTGGTGTGACGGCGGCTGCGATGGTGGCGGCAGTGCCTGCGTTGGCGGGGCTGGCGCCTGACGCTTTGGCACTTGCGTTGGCAAATCCGGCTGCGGCGGTGAATGCTGGCATCATCACGGTGGAGACGGCGGCGGCGATTGCGACGGATTCGATGACGCCGGGGTTGGCTATCGAAGGGCTTGTGCAAAAGGCGGGCAATGCTGCAAACAATGCGGTTAAGCAAGCCGATCTGGAAATACTGGCAGCTAACGGCGTGAAGTTTACGCTGCAAAATGTTGTGGCAACCGGGACGACTCCCAGCGGCCAGATTGTATTCCTTGAAACCGGTAGTTCAAGCGCTGGGCTCCAACATATCATCGAAGAACATGGTGCGGAGTTCGCAAATATGGGGGTATCGCCAGCTCAAATCCCTGACGTCGTCATGCAAGCCGTAACGCAAGGCAAGATTGTCGGCTATCAAGGCTCTGGGACTGGGCGGCCGATCTACGAAGTAACGGTCAATGGTCAGCAACATCAGATAGCGGTTACAGTCGGAAGCAATGGATTCATCGTGGGTGCGAACCCACGTGGGAGTGTGAAATGAAAAAGATAAAGTTGATGGCCGATTATCAATGTCACCCCCTTTGGGACATGTCACCAGGGAGCTATGGCGACATTGATCCTGGCACGTTGCCGATCTCGGCGGAGTTGAGGCAAATGCTCACCGATTGGGCACGCGAGTTCGACGAAACATTGGATATGGCGGACCCGGCGAAGTCCGGATTCAAGAGCGAGGCGGCAGAGGCAGCTTTCAAAGCGCGGGGTACGCAACTCGCTGATCAACTACAGGATGAGCTTGGTCCTGATTTTTTCATCTCAGTCAAGGTTTAACTGACGCGGTCTTCAACATATCATCGAAAGGCATGGTGCCGACTTCGCGAACAAGAGCATTGCTCAGCCCGACATCTCTTCCGTTTTTATGGAGCCTGTAACCCAGGGGACGATTGTGGGAACGAATGACTCCGCTCCCGTCTATCGAATCACGTATGACGGTGCTACAAAATGCATCTCGGTTGGTGTGAGTTCAAATGGGTTCATCGTTCGCGCCAACCCGGTTAGCACATGGAAGCCTTTGAAATGAAGACTCTTCGCTTGGGCGCCGTTTGCGGCGCTCCACCTATCTTCAATGCCGATATCGAAGAGATGGGCTACGTTGAGCCGTCGGAACTTTACATCTCGCCTCACCTCCTTGCTCAGTTGGAGGCTTGGAATGTGGAGTTTCAACAGACGTTCTCCGACGACTATCCTCCGGATTCGAGGTTCAAGTCCGACGATGAACGGAATCGGCATAACGAGCGTGGAGCGGAACTCGCCGCGCTGCTTCAGCGAGAGATAGGGGCAAACCGCGCAGGTTGAATTCATACCGCTCAGGTAGCTCCGCTTCGAGGGCTCTTCGCATACCGAGGTGCGGCAACGGCAACGTGACGCTGGACGCAAAGCAGGATGTGACGGTGCAGGGCGCGGTGCGGAAGTAGCGGGCAATACGGTTGACGCCAACATCGGCCGCGACCTGAACATCCAGAGTGTGCAGGATACGAATGCGTATAACAGCCAGCAGGCGAGCGCCGGGTTCCAGGCGAGTATCTGCGTGCCGCCGTTCTGCTATGGACAAACGGTGAGCGGCAGCGCGAATACGAGCGATCAGACGATCAAGTACAATTTCCAGTCGGTGAACCAGCAAAGCGGCATCAGCGCGGGTAGCGGCGGATTTTCTCCAATTTTCAGTTTGGGGTGTTGCCATGAGATTGGACTTTAATTCCGCCAGAGAGCTGGCACTCAAATTTCTGTTAGAGCAGGAAGCAAAGTTTGGAGGCGTACCCTGCTCTATAGTTGAATCTCGAATAGTCGAGAACGAGCGAGGCTGGTATTTCCCTTATCAATCGGTGGAATTTTTAGCTACGGGAGATATCAACGCGTCTCTAGTGGGAAACTGGCCCATCTTTGTTAGTGGAGATGGCTTGTATGTTGGACCGGGCAGACCGGATATAAAGGAGCGCGGCGGTTGAGAGCGGCGGGTCTATCGAGAGAGTTGGTAGGCACGAGGGTCGGCAACTAGACCCGCGGCTCGACTTGGGCATCATTCATCGAACGCGTCAACACCAGTAGCGCTGCAGTTGCTCAGTCATTGAGAAGGTGTAACAGAAAGGACTAATGTATCCGTGACGATACGTGGCAGAACGGAAGAGTTGACGCTCGTTTTTACCCTGAAAGATGTTGCTTCCTGGTCGGAAGCGATCTTTGGCGCAGATCGGGTGAAGTTTCAAACAGGAACTGGGTCGATCACACCCTTAGATGCTCTCAACTTAGTCATTGGGAGAATGCGTGCGTTGGGTATCGATACAACGTTTACTCAAGGCAAAAAGACCGTATCGGCGACGTCGCTTCTCAAGGGAGTCGAGAGGAAAGCGACATGGGGACACGTGCAGACCACCGATCTCTCTCTCCAGTATGGGATTGCTGGTTCCTACGAGCATTGCTTTGTCTCTATACGAGAAAAAATCTGTAATGCAGCTGGTAGTTGGAAGGAGTGGGCGACGCCATTCGTGGTGTTGAACGGTTTTGTGCAGGGATGGGTGGTCGACGTTGAATATAACCATTGGCAAAATGCGAAAGATCCAATCGAGTATGAAATTGCCGGTCGAGATTTCACGCATCTGCCCATGAAGTCGAACGGATTGCCTCCTCCACTTCAGCAGATGGAGATTGATACATCCAATAACCCTGGGCGCTGGGTGTTGCGGTCCGGCTATGTCGAGGCTATCGGGGCCACTATGTGGTTGAGCAAGTTGTTTTGGGATCGAGTAGGGCGAGATCGTAGCAACCGTGTAAGGTCGACTGACTGGATTTGCACAACAGAGCTCCCTAAGGACGTTGTGGAAATTTGTGTTTCTGAGCATTGCTTTGTTTCGGAGGAAACCGCTGATCTCCAAAATCGGCTGAGGGAACTCTTGTACGCTTAGACGACAAGTGTCATATGTGGTTGCAAGCGCTGGGCGGGGCCATCACCATCTCCGATGGAGTAAAGCAGCAATGGACGGGGTCTACGGCTGCGGAAGCGGTCGCGGGCATCAGTCGCGATACAAGTTCGACGGCCGAATTCCGCAGCGCAGGGGACAAGAAATGAACTGGCGTCGAGCGTATGCAGTGTTTCAAATTTACGTCATGGTTTTTTTAGTGGCCACGATTGGTGCGGGTTGCTGGTCGTTCCTCGTTGTGTGACATTCAATCTGGACGAGGACATCGCATTCTCGGCAATTGGGCTGCCGTTGTTCCTGATATTAATGGTGGTCTTCATCAGACTGCTACCGAAGCATCTCCGCAAGGCCGGTATGTTGAGCGACGACTCTGAACGCTTCGGTCCTTGGTTCAAGAACTGAACGAGCAGAAGCGATGAACCTTGCTGCGGCTGGGTTCGTTACTTGTGCATCGCTCAAGCAGGCGTAATGATGAGCCTTCCCTCTTTTCCCCCTGAATACACACGCGGCTTCGCAGTTTGAACCCGGCTACTCTGAGCACATGGGCCGGTGATCCTGGCGGATGGGGGGAGAAAGCGGTCCTCGGTATAACGAAGGCAGCTCCCACATATGATGGGAAGCAGGGTGGAATGGGCGGCGCGATCAACATCACTGATGGCGCCAAGCAACAGGCTTGGCGCAACAGGATTCAGGTGGTAAGCATGGTTGGAATTCCGGGCTCGTCTCCTAAGACACGCGGTCAAACGATCATTGGAGTTATTGTCTTCATCGCAATTATGGGCTTCGTCGTGTACGTGGTGGTGAAAAGCGTTTTCTTTAGCTGAAACAGCAAATCCGACTGTGCCGCCGTCCGTGCTGTTTCAAAAGAAAGCGGAGGGAGCGAGATACTCGTGCTGCAAAAGCACGAGGGCAACCTACACGAAAGTCATACGGGAGACCGGAAGTGAACTGGAGGCGTCTGTACGCAGCTATCCAAATAGTTGGAGTTGTGGGAGGCAATATCAGTCGGAACTGCTGACCTAACAAATCCTGCCGCACGTCAAGCACTTGGCGTCACGGTAGATCAGTTGACAAATGCTTCGCACGGTGGCGGATCATACGATGTTGCGCAGGCATTGAGTGCGTGGGCCCGTGACCAAGGGTAGCAAGCCATATTGGCCCCATCTGCTCAGAATGCAGGTGGGGCGAATTTGATTTCGTTTAAATCCTTGAGTGGAGGGGGCACGTGAATTTTGAACTTGAGGGTTGGGATGGGTTTGTCGAGGCACTTGCCCCAGAGTGGCAGGTTAATAGCGTTACCGAAGAGTTGCTGAAGTTGGTTCCCGATGAAGGCTTAGCCAAGGTGATTTGGGGGTGCTTGAAGTCCGACGCGCTCCGCTGGTTGTACCGCGAAGTCCCAATGCTGGATCAGCAACGCCCGATTGACTTGTTGTCAAGTGTTGAGGGGCGTCAGCGGGTGAAGTGGATATTGCTGTCTTCTCCTTGGTGGTGAAACCTAGATTTATACAATCGGCAGTTGCATCCGAATGAGAAGAATGTGATCGAAGACCTTAAATAAGCCTGTGCCAGAAAGCGATAAAGTGATGAAGATCGGTCGCAGCGTCGAGCTTCAGGTTCGACTGCGCTTGAGATTGGTGCCGGCTCTCCGGGGAGATTGAACGTCGGAGTTACGCTTCGCAGCCACGGTGTTTCAGTGATCCAGCCGAATAAATGAGGTCAGAAAATGGTCCGAGGGCCGACTCAAGAAGAGTACGAAAAATTCACTCCGAAGCAGAAAACCGTCTACTGGATTTGCGTTGCAATCATGTTTTTAACTATTGGCGGAATAGCGATCAAGAAGTTCTTCTTTAGCTAACGCTTGGCAACGTTGCGGCTTGATCGAAAAACTTGGTGCGATCCTACCGGTACATCAACGGCTTGTCACTCGGTATTGGTACAGGCGTTAGTGTCCAATCAACGTCACTATTGACCGCACCTATCAATCGCCGAGCGAACAAGAAATGACCCTTCTTAGCCATGGAACGCTGAGCCCATTCGAAGCATTCGTCACGATTTCGATAGTGCTCGCGTTTGCTGTAATCGTATTCGCTGTGCTACCTGGTTTGCCAAGGATGTTGGACAAAGCTGGTGGACGGCGTTTGGCACAGGTTCGCGTTATCGCCTCGTTTGGTGGTCCCTATTTGCGCTCTGGCGGAGCGTTCTATCGCTTTAGCCTCTACGAACGCTATCTTGTGGTTTGCTTTATGACTGCGCGCTCTTACCCATACGAAGGAGTTCGCGTTCGAGATCCGTTCAACAAAGTGGGGAGCAGCCTTTCTCTCACGCTAGATGGCGTGCCAGTCACCTTGCGCGGGAATAGCGAAGGCCTTGAGCGTTTCTCAGAAGCGCTATCGAAGTACGTAACGTCGTCTGGAGCGGAATTGTGATCCGTTGCTACGCAGAACACGGGTGGCGCAAGCCCACCGTATAGTTGGCGCATGTCGAGCGGTCAGGCGGAAGCGCCCGACGATTGAACCATACGGACCATTCTCATCAGGATCTAACAGGAGGGATTATTCGGCGGCGTTTGGTACGGCTGGAGACTGCGACTACCGCGGACACCTCATGGCGACACTCCAGCGCTAGCAATTCAGTTTCGGCCGCCTTCCCGCTGATGCCGATTACGACGACGCGGGCTGAGACTGCCTGGCCGCGTCGATTGCCCGCCTTACCTGAGCTTGATTCAACCCGATTGCGCGACATCCTTTTTCCGTAGCGTGATAGACGCGAATATCCTCTGCCATACGACTGCCGACATAAGCCATCCCAATGGCGACAAGCTCTTGGAATGCATCATCGACTTTGCCCGGTCTCGTCATGAAGTAGTTGCGGCGCCCCCAGCCAGCCCGACCCGGATCGTCAGGCCATGCTCCTAGCATGTGCTGTAGCAATGCCTGTAGACGCTGATCCAACGACACAGGCGAACGAGAAGTCAGAGGCCGTTCTTGCGGCATTGTCCGATCCCCTTTCATGCTAAAAAATCCTATTCCCGATCTGCATTGCATTCGGCAAAGATTCTGTCGAATTGCGACGTGTGCTTGACGGGTAATGAGCAGTCACGCGGCGACGGATGTGCTTCGCAACGGAGCCCAAAATGTTGTGTCAAGCACCTCGTTTTGGCCGTTCGGCGAATCCAGCCCGGTGCTTTGCCGAAGTGCAAGATACGCGTCCAGGGTACTATCCGAAAATCGATTTTTTCTACGATATCTGTGAGTTTTTTTAACCAAGGACAGTAGGTGCGCGCTCTTCCTCCGCTCTCATCCCTGCGAGCGTTCGAGTCAACCGCCAGAAATCAATCGGTGACCCGAGCCGCCGAGGAACTCTGTCGAACCCATGGTGCGGTCAGTCGGCAGTTGAAACTGCTTCAGGCGCATGTCGGCGCACCGCTTTTCTCCAAGGAAGGAACGGGACTCAAACTGAATCAGAACGGGCAGGCGCTGTATGCGCTTGTGAGTTCAGTTTTCGAGCAGCTCGAGCATGGCTACGCCAGGGTCCGTGAGCAGGCGCGGCAATCGGGTCTGCACGTGGCGTGCAGCGCAACGTTCGCGATGCGTTGGCTCGTGCCTAACCTGGCCGACTTCTATCGCTCCTGGCCAGACATTCGCATCCGGCTGTCGATGACCTCAGCGCGCGAGATCCGCACCGAAGGTGCCGATCTCGTCATTGCATGGGATCTCACGTCATATCCCGAGAGCGACCGCGAACGTGCCATCCGCCTTGCGCCCGCCGCTTTCGGCCCCGTATGCGCGCCTGCCTACAGGCGTGCGGCCAAGGCCGGCACCCGCATTGGCCACGATTTCAACTCAACTGCCTGGCTGCAATGGGATAAGCAGAGCAAGGAAAGAATCGCAACGGGTGAGGAAATCACGTTCCCGCATACTCATCTTTGTATCGAGGCTGCACTTTCTGGACTCGGAGTTGCGCTTGTCGAAAAGAGGTTTGTGCGAAAGGAACTCGAAGACCGGCAATTGATCGCGCCGTGGGGCTTCGTCGAACTTCCATTCGGCTTTATGGCGCTGCCTGCGGCGGGCCGAATGCTGCCCGAGGATATGTCCACCTTCATCGACTGGATACGTGCTCGTCTGGTGGCGGATTCCGTATAGCCCGAATGCGTTGTGTTGGAAAGCGTCCAGCGGCTCTGAGTTTGTGACTACGTCTTAAAGCACGTGAAGAATTGGCGCTCACAAATCAATCGCTTACCCCACGTGCGCAAGCGCCCGCGCCGTACCACCCTTCACCGCCCGATCCCGCAACAGCAACGGCATCAACCTCCGATTAGCCGTCTGCGCCGCCCACTCGCAATACGCAGCGCTCCCGAGCACCCAGCCCTTGAGCGTCGACTGCATCAGGTTATCCACCTCATGTTCATCAAGAGGCCGTTCACCCAGATCGCGGTAAGCCCGCTGTCGCTCGAACGGTGTATCGCCGAGCGCCGAATAGAGCGAATGATCCTTGATAAAGCTATCGACACGCATCCCGATGTGATGCGTATAGCTCGACCACGGGTATGTCCCGGGCTCGGCGACAAGCCGGTTGCGCACCGGCGCATGATCGATGACCTGGCTTGCGAGCAGGAAATACCGCTCAGGCTCGATCACGGTTGCCCGGTACCCACCGCGCCACACCATACCGCGGCGTCCATGGCGGCGGTTGAACGTCTCGACATAGCGGCGGCCGACCGCCTGCATCACCATTGCCACACTCGACTCGTACGAAGGCGTAACGAGGAACTGCACCGCCTCAGGCATTAGTACCCATGCGTGGACCGCCAGGCCGGCGACGCGCGCGGCGTCCGCCAGGCAGGCGATGAAGTACAGGTAGTCTCCTTCGTCGAGAAATGCGGGCCCGGTAAGACCCTGCAAGATAACGTGTTGCGGTTGTTCTGGGACGTAGTGCCGTGCGAGCCGTGTCATGTTGAATTGACCGCAAATCCGATGTGAGAGCGCGCTCCGACTGGTATCGGACGCGTGATGGTGCGTAGTGGATATAGGACGAAATCCTATCGGTCCGGTACGTGCGCTTACGTCGCGAATAGGCCTTTTTTCAGGCCTCTTTTCGTCGATTTGCCGATTCGAAACGAGCCTCTTTTTTGCCGGCGCGGACTGGGAACTCGCGAAGTTCATTCGTCTGCTAACACGACGAAAACTTCATACAAAACACCGAGCCCCGTCTTCACTCTGCGATGCGCTTCAAGCTCGCGTAGTAATCGTCGGTGTAATAGCATTCGGCGATCTGCTTGCGCGGCCCGCCGCATACGATCCGGCGCTGCCCGCGATCCGTCGAGCCGGGCGTGCGAACCGTGTATGCGTGGTAGTAGCCGCGCGGATGCTCCGGCAGCAAAAGCGCACTGTTACGGAACAGCACGCCATCCTCACTAAAAGGATAGGGACCGCCCGCTTTGATCAGCCGCAGTGTGTCGGCTGCTTCCGCCGGTAACTGCGCCTTGGTGATCGTGCCCAGCACGGCCTTCTGTTGCGCGCCTGATGCTGCAGGCGCAGCGCTCGCGCCCGAAGCTGGCTGAGCCGGTGCCTGACTTGCCGATGCCTCCGATGATGCCTCAGCGCCGTTTTGCGATCCTTGCTTGCCGCATCCCCCGAGGATCGCGCTCAAGATGACGATGCAGGAGACAGCCCACGTTTTCTTCACGAAACGATTCCCCCTCGTTGACCAGCATCAGACGACCAGGATCGATGTAAAGGTATCGCTAATAGCCAAGCGAATCAACGTTCGGCAAGCCGTGGGCCTGGCATTGGCGTGAACAGGCCCTAAGATACGTTCATACGGTCACACAACGCCCGCGAACCTGACGCCGTACGGCCCGCGTTCGCGCCCGCGCCCTTGAACGCGCCAGCTCGTCATCCGCTCCCATTGCACTCATGAAACGAGACTTCTGGCACGGCAGCTCCAGCCATGGCCCGCGTCATCCCCACCATCTGCTCTGGCACGAGATCGCGCGGACAGCGTTGCCGATTGCGCTCGCCGTGGCGCTCGTGATCTCCGCGCTCGTCTGGTGGATCGATCCCGCACCGCCGCGCTCGATCACGATGAGCGCAGGGCCGCGCAACAGCGTCTTCATGCAGACGGCGCTGCAGTACAAGCAGGTCCTGGCGCGCAAGGGCGTGAACCTCGAAATCGTCGAATCCGGCGGCTCGGTCGAAAACCTGAAACAGCTGCTCGAGCCTCATAGCCGGGTTGATATCGCGTTTGTGCAAAGCGGCATCGGGCAGGGAATGTCGACCGATTCGCTGGTGTCGCTCGGCAGCGTCTTCTATGTGCCGCTCATCGTTTTCTCGCGCGGCGGTGGTAGCCTCACCGACCTGTCGCAGCTCGAGGGCAAGCGGGTGGCGGTCGGCCCGGAGGGGAGCGGGACGCACGTGCTTGCGCTCGCATTGCTTGCCGCCAGCGGAATCGTGCCGGGCGGTAAGACCACCTTGTTGACGCTCGACGCGCAGGAGGCAGCCAACGCGCTGACAGAAGGAAGCATCGACGCGGCGCTCTTCAGCGGAGACTCGACGACTCGCGCGTTGCTCCTGAAACTGCACGAGACGCCCAGCTTGACGCTGATGAACTTCTCCGAGGCCGCGGCCTACACACGCCTGTTTCCGTACCTGAGCGAGGTTGACTTGCCGCGCGGCGTGCTCGATCTGCGCCGCATCCTTCCGCCGCAGACTGTGCATCTGATCAGTCCGACCGTCGAGATCATCGCGCAAAGCCGCCTTCATCCCGCGATCTCCGACCTCATCATCGAGGCGGCTCAAGAGGTGAACGGCCGGGCGGGATTGCTGCAGCGCGCCGGCGAGTTTCCGAGCCCGATGGCGCGCGGCTTTCGCATAAGCGACGACGCGTTGCGCTACTACCGCTCCGGCAAGGGCTTTCTTTACCGGTATCTGCCGTTCTGGCTTGCCACCGTCGCCGACCGCCTGCTGGTGTTGCTGCTGCCGGCGATGGTCCTGATCTTGCCCGCCATTCGCTACCTTCCCGCGCTGATCAGCTGGCGCATGAAGTCGAAGATATATCGGTTCTACGGCCTCCTGATTGCGCTTGAGCGGCGCGCTTTGAGTAATACGACGCCCGAGGAGAGACGAACCCTGCTCGCGGAACTCGATAACATGGAAGTGGCGATCAACGCGCTACGGATACCGCTTGTCTATGCCGACGCCCTCTATGTGTTGAGGGAGCATGTCGGCTTTGTGCGCGCGCGTTTGACGGGCTCGGTGGGCGTCGCAACCCACCGCTAAGTCGCGGAGCGTCGATCGGGTTGCTTCATCTCGCGAATAGCTTCGCGTTGCGCCAGGTCGCAAATGCGCCTTTGATGAAAGCGTCGCCAGCCTTGTGGGCGAGCGCATGGGCCTGCTGCTCGGTCATCCAGTATCGTTCGCTAGCTGCGTCGTACTGGAGATAGCCGGAAGCAGCGAGGTCGGCCAGCCACTCTCGCACGCAGCGCAATTCTGTTCTGGTTTGACTTGCGAGCTCTTCTGCCGACGACGGATTGTCCGCCAGCGCTGCATAGAGCCCGAGCCTGTTGGCGGGACCTATCGTGGATGCGTATATAACCGGTTCACGTCGATGCTGAATTGCACTGTAGAACCTGGCGAGCTTCCCGGTATAAATAGCCATGATTGCCTCCTGACCTTGCATAGGAGCAAGACGCGGATGGCCCAGTGTGCCGCTACGACCGAAACCAGAAAAGCTAATTTACCTAACTTTGATTAAGAAAAGCTAATGTTGCGCAGCACATAGCGGTATCGGTCAATTGACCGATACCGTCACAACAAGCGACCTGCGAATCTTGTCCTCATGTGAGCACGATGTCGCGTGCTCCGCCCGATTGAATCATGATGTACACCACGTCGTCGGCCGTCTCGTTCATGACGTGGTGTACGACACCGGGCTCGACAGTGTAGTGATCGTGAACTTGCATTCTGTCGACAAGCTCGCCTGTTTTCGTTTCGACCGTCAAGACGCCTTGCACGACGACGAAGCGATCTCTCACATGCGTATGGTGGTGCCACTGTGTTTCGCCGCCGGCGCGGACCGTGGTTTGCGAGACCGCATAGCCCTGCTCCGTGAGCAGTGTTTTATAGAGAACCTTGGCATTGGCCAAGGGAATGTCTTTGTCGTGCACTCAAGCCTCCTGATTGCGGGGTGTCGACTTGACTCTAACCGCGAGAGCGATCGGCAGGGTAACGATAAATTTGTGCACAATGATGTGAATTAAATCGACGTCTTTCCCTCATGCGCCGACTTCCCCCGCTCAATGCGCTGCGCGCCTTCGATGCAGCAGCCCGCCAACTCAGCCTTTCCGCGGCCGCGCAGGAACTGCACGTGACCCACAGCGCGGTGAGCCATCAGATTCGTCAACTCGAGCAGTGGCTTGGCAAAGCGATGTTCGTGCGCCACGCGGGCGGCGTGCGGTTGACCGCTGAAGGGCAGAGCCTGAAGCTCGCTACCGAACATGCGTTCGCGCTGCTCGAAACCCGTTGCGCGGAGATTGCCGAACAAGCCGCGATAACCGAAATCGTTCTAGGCGCGCCCGGCAGTTTTCTGTCGAACTGGCTGATCCCGCGGCTCGACCGATTCGAGGCGGCGCATCCCGACGTTCGAATCCGTCTGCAGACCAGTACGACGATCGATGATTTGCAGCGACATGTCGTCGATTGCCTGATCGTTAGCGACCGAAGCTGGCCGGCGGAGGTCGAGGCAGTGAGCCTGTTCGAAGAAACCATCGGCCCGGTCTGCGCGCCGGACTGGCCGCATCGAATTGCATCGCCGACAGATCTGCGAGGCCAACCGCTCCTGCACACCACATCGCGCCCTCAGGCGTGGGAGGACTGGGCGTCCCGCAATGAAGTCGATCCCGCCATGTTTGCGGGTGGCCGCCGCTTTGACCACTTGTCGTTGCTTCTCGAAGCGGCGGCCGCTGGTCTCGGTGTCGCGATCGCACCTGCATTGCTCGTCGAGCGCGAACTGTCGCAAGAAAGGCTGGTTGCCCCACTTGGCTTCCAACCGAGCGGCGCTGTCTTCGCTTTCTGCGCGATGAGCAATCGGTCGGATAAGGCGCTTTGCAGCCTTCGTGACTGGTTGAAAGAAGAGCGGGGCGGGTAGAGCCGGATCCGATGTAGCCGGTTTGCGCGGAGCTTGTGCTCACGCTCCCCACGCCTTCAGATTCAAAAACTCGCGACGTGTTCTCGGACCGTGCGTCACGAAGCTTGGATCCGGCCGCTCGGCGAGATATTCGTGACGTTCGGCGGCGATCCTGTCGCTTTTCACATACTTGCGCAGTACGTCGTCCGGAACCGGATAGATCTTCAGTGCGTTGAGCCCGAAAATGTTCGCGCGCAGCGCCGGCGTGATCTCCGGGTAGCCATACTTGTCGCGCAATGGCGCTGCAATCTGAAACGTGCGGAAGGCCTGAATCTGATCCTGCGGCGAGCCATACCAGATCGAATCCGTGCCCCACAGCACATTCTTCTCGCCGCACGACTTCAGTAGCTTGCCTAGCGTATGCGCGGCGGTGTTGGGGTCGCGCATCGCGAAACGCCACGTCGATCCGAGTTCCGCATAGACGTTCGAGCCCGGCTTCACGTCGTTTTCGCGCAGGCTGGTGACGAGTGCGTCGACGCCGTCGGGACGGCGTGGGTCGTACGGTCCCTCGCCGGCGCCCGGCACGAAGCCCGAGTGATAGATCAGGAAGTTGACGTCCGGATAGCGTTTGGCTACCCGCCCGATGTCGACGCACGTCGAGTGCTCATACGATCTCTCGCCGAACGGAATGCCCTTATGGATCGCGATGTTCTTCACGCCAAGCTTGCGCGCTTTCTCGATCATCGCGATGCCGGGATCGTCGTCCATGAAGAAGCCCACGCCCGTGGGACCCCATTGCGTGTACGTTTTCCACGCCGAGATTTTGTAGCGTTCGGCGAGTTCGTCCATGCCTTCGAGGTCGCCCGGCTGGTTCGGATTGACGCGGCCGTGAATATAGACGCGGTGCGTGCCGTCGAGTCGCTCGACAATGCGGGCCGTCGCTTGCGCTTCCTCGATCGTGAGCGGTTCGTCCTCGCGCGTCGATGGGACGAACGACAGCACAATCAGGTCGGTGTCGGAGTCGAGGAAGATGTCCTTGACGAATTCGTCGGACCCGATGCACTGCAGATAGCCGAGCCGCCCCGCGCCTGGCGCCGCAGCGCAATGCGCCGTTTTCGGAAACCGCAGCGGCCTCGCGCCGGGCGGCAGCCGCTTGGTCCACGCGCCGGTTGGATTCACGAAGTGCCCTTGCACGTCGAAGATAAACTCCGATCCGTCGAGCGTTGAGCGCGCAAGTTGCAGATCGCGCGCGGCTTCGGAAGGCACATCGAAGAATCCGCCGGTCAGGCCGGCTTTGGCGTAGGCATCGTTCATGCCGAGCAGCGCGGTCGCCGCCCCGCAGGCGGTGACGAGAAAACTGCGTCTGTCGAGCGCGAGGCGTTTTGCATGATCGCCCGCGGCGTCGAATGCGAGGCGACGCGCCTCATGATGAACCGGCTCGAGCGGAATCGGCATGAATTCGCCGTTGGTGGTCGTGTCGAGCTTGATCGGAAGCCGCTTGCCGTCCGGGTCGTTCAGAAACACCATGGCCGTCTCCTTGTCGCGTCTGCGAAAGAGAACCTGATGCGTCGAGAGGAATCGCTATCCGGATTAGATGGACCGACGATCGCAGGGTTCAGGAATGCTGATGGTATGCAAAAAGACGGTTCGTGCTGGGCGACAACGAGAGGGGTTTGTCTTCAGCGCCCATTGTTACGCGACGTACTGGTTTCGCGGTATTCGCTAACAGTGGAGTCAAGTGAGGTGCTCCCGCCGGAGCAAGCGCACTTTGGCGCGCTGGAGCCTATGCCGCCGTTGCAGGAAGCGGTCTCGCCGAGCGGACAACTCACGCTGCATATCTGGTCATCGTTCTGGTTTGTCGCTGCGCACTCCGACTGCGCCGAGACAAACTGCGAAAAGCTTCCCAAAGACATCAGGGCCATCAAGGCAAGCGCATACCGGGACAGGGTTCGCCGCATTTCGCCCTCGCTGGGTTAAAACTGGCTACCTTCGGGTTCGCGATCGACATCGACAAGGCTTTGAATTTGCGCGAGCAGAACGGGCTTCGCCGGCTGCGTCCTGCTTGCTATGAGCATAGTGCAACGTGCTCTCTTCGCCAACTGGACGGCGCGCACGGGCGTGACGCGCCGATGCGGCCGAGCGCTTGAGTCGCATCGTCTTGAACGAAAAGACGGGGACGGCGAAGTGAGAACGCGGGCAAGCCGTGGGTGTAGGGATGGGCCCAGGCCATCGGCCACTATTGCCGCGTGAGCATCAGATTCAGGTTCTGAACCGCTGCGCCGGACGCGCCTTTGCCAAGGTTATCGAAAACCGCGGACAGCAGGACATGCCCGTGTTCCATGTTGGGAAATACGCTCAAGCGCATGTCGTTCGTGCCGTTCAGCGCTTGCGGATCCAGATGTTTCAAGCCACGCGATTCGTTCAGCGGCACGACACGTACGTGGGCCGCCTCGGCATAGTGGCTCGCGAGGCATGCATGCAACGTGGCGCCATCCACGCCCGGCGCCAGCAGCCGCGTCGCCAGCGGTACCGTTAGCACAATGCCCTGACGGAACGAACCATACGCAGGGACGAAGATGGGACGCTGCGCGAGCCCGGCATGCTGCTGGATCTCCGGGGCGTGCTTGTGCTCGAGTTCGAGACCATATACCTGGAATGAAGATGCGTGGGCGGCGCCTGGTCCCTCGTGCTCCTCCACGCCGGCACGCCCGCGGCCTGAGTAGCCGGACACCGCGTGGATGCTGAGAGGGTAATCGCCAGGTATGAGTCCAGCCTGCAACAGCGGACGCAATAGGCCAATCGCACCGGTCGGATAGCAACCTGGATTGGTGACCCGGCGTGCGTTGGCGATGCGCTCGGCCTGTCCCTGCGTCATTTCCGGAAAGCCGTAGGTCCAGTCCGGCTGCGTGCGATGCGCGGAACTGGCGTCGATCACCCGGACGGCGGGATTGACAATGGACTCCACGGCTTCGCGCGCGGCAGCATCCGGCAAACAGAGGATGGCGATGTCGCAGGCGTTGATGGCCTCCGCGCGACGCCGCGGATCTTTGCGCTCTGCGGCGGCGAGCGTGAGCAGGCTAAGGTCGGTCCGGTTGCGCAGCCGTTCGTGGATTTGCAAGCCGGTGGTGCCTTGGTCGCCGTCGATAAACACAACGGGAGAGCTCATACGTGGAATGCTCCGGTGGCGGTGAGGGGTAGGTGCTAGCAAGGGCTCCATATTCCTTGAGCGGCTAGAATAGGGAAAGTTGAATTTCATAACGTGGATATTCAGTTTTTCTGAATGAGGACGCCGACATGCGAGAGATCAGCCTCGACCGCTTGCGCACACTGGTCGCGATTGCCGACCGTGGCTCATTTGCCGATGCGGCGCGTGCATTGAATCTGGCGCCGCCGACCGTGAGCCTTCACATCGCCGAACTTGAAGACCGCATTGGGGCTCCGCTGCTGTCGCGCAAGCGCGGACATGTCAGGCCATCGGCGATTGGCGAGGTGCTGGTGGAGCGCGCGCGCCGGTTGCTGGCTGACGCAGAGCAGGCGCTAGACGATATTCAACGTCAGGTGCAGGGGCTTGAAGGGCGCGCGCGGCTCGGTGCGTCGACCGGCGCAATCGCGCATTTGTTGCCGCAAGCGCTCGAGGTGCTGCGCGAGCACCATCCCGGTATCGACATTCAGGTTGCAGTACTGACTTCGCAGGAAACGCTGTCGCGGCTGGCGGATGGAACGCTCGATGTCGGGCTCGTCGCACTACCTCAGCCGCCAGTGGCTGGACTCGTGATCAAGCCCTGGCGCCGCGACCCCGTGATGGCGTTTGTGCCGGCGCATTGGGCATGTCCGGCACGTGTCACGCCGGAATGGCTTGCGTCCCGGCCGCTCATTCTCAATGACGCGACCACGCGTCTTTCGCGTCTGACCGCGGAGTGGTTCGCGACCGCGGGACACCACCCTGTGCCGCGCATTCAGCTCAACTACAACGACGCGATCAAGAGTCTGGTCGGAGCCGGTTACGGTGCGGCGTTGTTGCCGCATGAGGCCACGACGCCATTGCCCGACCAGCGCGTTGTCATGCGTCCGCTGCGTCCGGCGCTGTGGCGTCGGCTCGGCATTGCCCATCGTGCAGGGTACGTTGAGCGCTCTACGCAACACGTGCTTGATGTGTTGTGGGGGTTGCGGCTGGCGTAGCAGAGGCGGTTGCTACTTCCGCTAAAGCATCCGCGAAACACACTTCGCATGCGCGAGCACGATCGTGCCGCGGCCCGCATGCCCGCGTATCAGGCCGCGTCGCGCAGCTTCGCGAAACGCCGCGTTGATCGTGTTCAGGTGAAAGCGCAGATCCCTCGCGATCGCCCGCTGTGGCGGTAATCGGTCGCCGGGACTGAATATGCCTTGCCGCTTGATGCTGTTGTAGGTGTTCGTCAAAGGTCGGGCGTCTCCTTCATCGGAGACGCCTGCGCAAGACACGCATGACACGGGCTAAGAGCCGTTTTGCTTTAGCGTAACGCGCAAAGCATTCTGAACTTTTGTGAATTCCAGGCGAACAGCGGATCTTTAACCTTAGAATCGATTCCCGCGTGCCGAAGTCCTTTAAGAAAAGGCCGTCGATTTAAAAGCCATTAATTGCGCGCTATACAGCTATCAGGATTCATCGCTTAAGCGCATGACTTTGCGCCTCTACTCTTTATTTCGCTTCGCCTGGTGTGAGCGGGCTGCGTTAAAGCGCCTAACGGCCTGGCCGCACCTCGCTAACATTCTGAACAACGGGTTCGTGCCTGTCCGCAGTGGGTTCTCTCGCAGTCGCTCGCAGATCGGGATGTCGCGTCGCAACGTTTAGGGCGGTTTGATGCAACCACTAGACATTCACGAAGTGTGCGACCGCGTAGATGTCCAGCAGATCGTGGTCAGGGAACGGTTGATCACGCTGTTTTTTGCGGTGCTGGGCCTAAGCGCGACTTCCTGGGGAGGTCTTGCTTTGATGGCGCAACTGGAGCGCCGTTATGTCGAGCGCAAGCCGCTGCTCACGCAGGAGGCATTCGCCGACCTCGTCGCAATCGCATGGGCAGTGCCCGGACCGGTTGCCTGCAACGTCGCTGTCGGGCTCGGTTACGCGTTGCGCGGTTCGCTCGGAGCGCTCGTCGCAGGACTTGCCAGTGTCATCCCGTTTTTTATCGCGATGGTCGCGCTCGCACTCGCTTACCTGCACCATTCACTCCCCGCTGTTCTCAATCCCGCCGTGTTGCCGCGATTTCGCGTGGTGCTCGTCTGTCTTATCGCTGTCACGCTGTGGCGCCAGTCGCGTTCGTTGCTGAAGAAACGTCCGGAGCAGGCGATTGCGGCTATCGCCACGCTGCTGCTGTGGCTTGAGCCCGCGCCGGCGGTCTTCGTCGGCGTACTGTGCGGGGCATTCGCCTTTGGCTGGTTGACGGGGCCTCGCAGGGGCAGGGACGCACGTGCGAGATTGCCGTCATTGGCGCGGCACGAATGGGCTGCATTCGGCTTCTATGCCGTGGCGCTCACCGTTTTCGCGCTAGTGCCGCTCGATGCGGTGCCAAGCAGAACGATCGACACGCTGCGGCAGGTCGGCGCAAGCCTGAGTCTCTTTGGTGGCGGATTCTCCGCTTTCCCGATTCTGCGGTCGCTGTTTGTGGGCGGCGCGCACGGCGTGAGCGCCGATACGTTCAACACGGCCTTCACGCTCTCCGCGATCGTGCCGGGCCCGCTGCTGAATGTGGTGCCCTTTCTCGGCCAGCTGTGCGGCGGTGTGTCCGGGGCCGTGCTTGCCACGATGGCGTTCTTCGCGCCTACGGGCGCGCTCGCGGTGTTCGCGCATCGGTGGCTCGGCATTCTGCGGCAGTCGCCCCGGTTCGAGCACGCCTTAGGTTATTCGCGCGCGGCGGCGACCGCGTTTCTTGCTGACGCCGTGCTGCGGCTTCTGCCGAATATTCCCGCCACGAGCGTTGACGTTTTGCTCGCTGGCGCAAGCCTTTTTACGCTCGGCAAGCTGAAGCTTCCCGTCTATTGGCTCTACCTCGCTGTAGCGGTCAGTTCGCTGGTTACCTAAGCCAGGGAGGATCCAGCATGAGTGCCATCCGGTTGTTCGTCTACGGTACGCTGATGCGCGGTCACCGCCAGGATCTTTCCCGCTACGAACCTGCACCGGTCTATCTCGGAGAAGGATGGGTGGCAGGGCGCCTTTACGATCTCGGACATTGCCCCGCGCTCGTGCTCGATCACGCGGCGGCGCCTGTCTGGGGTGAAGTCTGGAATGTTCCGCGTGAATTGTTCGAGCAGTTGAACCGCTACGAAGTGGGGTGCGGAGATTTTCAGCTGCGGCAAGCTTCTGTGTTTTTCGAAGGCGCGCTCGCGCAGATGGCGCTCTACGAAATCGGTGCGAGACAGCGGCTACCCGCAACGCAGCTTGCCGGTGGAAGGTGGCTGCCGTCGCGGCCTGAGCGTCCGATAGACGGAGTCGCTGACAATCGTGTTACTCACCGGGTGTGACTGTCAGCTCATAGTTCGTTGTGCTCGCATCTTTCTGTATGTTGAAGGGCTGGTCTAAGCATTGGGAATGCCCAAATAGTAGGATCGTGGTGCTGTGTCCACGCACAGTGGTCCCAACAGGTGTGCAGATCATTGGCAATCCTGCGTCACCGCCAGCAAGCTTTTCCTGCTTGACCTATACTGCAGCAAGTACTTAAGAAACTCGATCGATTAGGTGTTTTGCTTGCCCTTGGAATCGAGCAGTCATGTGCTGCAGCCACCAGATATAGCGCCTCTCGTGCCATCCAACTACGCATGCTGACTGCATGGGTTCGCTCGCGTCGACTTCGTTGACGCGACGCTTCGTATAGTGGGTGCCGATGCCGAAATCGTAAGCGGCGAGCGCGGCTCGTGATTGCTCAATCCACGGTCAGGCAGATGGCGATCGGCTGCGTCAATATTCCAGCCCAATCATGGAGAGACAAACCTTGAACAAGGCAATCTACACATTCATCGCGGCCGCCGCCGCACTCGCTTTGTCCGGCAGCGCTTTTGCACAGAACAACACGCTGGCAACGCCGAGCGTCGTGTCGCCTGCCGCAGCCGCAGCCACTGCGACGAACGGATACGGCACGCCTGGCGCCACCGGCTCGGACAGCGGTACGAGCGCCGGCACGTCGAACGCGGGCGCGCCGAAGGGCACGAACACGAGCTCGGCCGCCAACACTACCGCTTACGGAGTCAACAACACGCTGGCCAGGCCGAGCACCACGTCGCCTGCCCAGTAACGGCAATTTTGCCGCGCATCACCTGAAGGCCGCTGTCCGCGAGGGCAGTGGCCTTTTTGTTTGTGTCTCGCCGATATCGCCGACCCGGTACGATGTAGATGATTGGGTGCTAATCAGATTCGTTTGGGATCTACCGGACAGGGAAATGAACATGCAAGCCCACCCTTTGCGTCTCGCTCCCGGCGACGATCTGCGCGCCGCCGTGGAAGATGTGCTGCGTCAGCGTGACTTACACGCTGCCTTCGTCATCCAGGGCATCGGCAGCCTCAGTGTCGCGCAATTGCGATTTGCCGGAGCCGAAGCGCCGAGCGAGCTGAGAGGCGACCTCGAAATAGTGTCGCTGGCCGGATCGGTATCGCCTGACGGCGCACATCTGCATATGTCGGTTGCGGATGCGCGAGGGCAGGTATTCGGTGGCCATGTGGCGAGCGGATGCATGGTTCGCACCACTGCGGAACTGCTGCTCGCGCTACTTCCCGAACATCGTTTCGCGAGGAAGCTCGATCCTGCGACCGGCTTCCTGGAGCTTGTGATCGAGAGCAAGCCTGATCGCTAAGCCTTGCTGAAGATCGCCGATGGCGCGGCGATATCGCTCAGATACGCTTCGCTTCCCGAATGCTCTTGAGAAACGCACGGGTCCTGTCGCGCGTCGGATCGCCAAAGATCTGCTCCGGCGGGCCTTCTTCATAAACGGCGCCCTCGCACAGAAAACACACCTTCGACGAAACCTCGCGCGCGAAGCCCATCTCATGCGTTGCGAGCAGCATCGTCATACCCTCGCTGGCGAGATCGCGCACGATGTTCAGCACTTCGGAAACCAGTTCGGGGTCGAGTGCCGACGTGATTTCATCGAGCAACAGCACCATCGGATCCATCGCGAGCGCGCGCACGATTGCCACGCGCTGCTGTTGTCCGCCCGACAGCCGGTCCGGATATTCCTTCGCCTTGTGCGCAAGGCCCACGCGCTTGAGGAGTGTCATTGCGCGTTCTTCAGCCTGGTCCCTTTTCTGTTTCAGAACGCGAACCGGAGCGAGCGTGATGTTGTCGAGCACGCTCATATGCGGAAACAGGTTATAGCCTTGAAACACGATGCCGATGTCGCGGCGCAATGCATCGACGTCGACGCCGGGACCGGTGATACGGTCTCCATGGACCAGTATTTCGCCGTCATCGATCGACTCGAGGCCGTTGATACAACGCAGCAGCGTCGACTTCCCCGACCCGGACGGCCCGATCAGGCTCACGACGTCGTGCTCGCCGACCGTCATCGCGAGGCGTTTGATGACGGGCACTTCGCCGTACGATTTCGAAATGTCGCGAATGTCGATAAACGACATGGCATCTCCCTCAGGCTTCGCCCGCGCGCATACGCGCGCGATCGCGTCGCATCATCCGCTCGACGAAGCGCGTTTGCGGAATCGATACGATGATGAACAGCAGCGCCACCGTGCTGACGGCGGACAGATTGTAGTAGTTCGACGCAATCAACATCGACTGATTGAACGAGTCGATCACGCCCACCACCGACACCAGCGCCGTATCTTTCTGCAGCGAGATAAAAGCATTGAGCAGCGGCGGGATGATCTGCCGGATGCCTTGCGGAACGATCACGAAACGTAGCGTCTGAAAGTGGGAGAGGCCGAGCGAACGCGCCGCGGCGCTCTGGCTCCAGTGAATGCTCAAAATGCCGGCGCGGTAAATCTCCGCGACATAAGCGCCCACGGTTAACGTCAACGCGACGATGACAAAGACCGTCAGCGAAAAATCTTTAAGAAACGGGATGCCGGTCAAAGGAATGCCGAAGCCGACCAGATAGATCACCAGCACCGCAGGTATGGCACGGAAGATATCGACGTACGCAGTGGCAATCAGACGAACCGGCTTACCCGCGATTCCCGGTGCGAACATCGCGAGCGCGACGATCAACCCCCAGATCAACACCAGTATTTCCGTGATGATCGAAATCTTGACGTTCGTCCAGAAGGCGGTAAGGACTAATGGGAAGGTCTTCACCATCAGGGGTACCAGGAAAAACGTCTTGGCTACCGCCTGATGGTTGACCAGAAAGAACTGGAAAACAAGGACCACGACCAGTTGCGCCAATGCATAGCCGAGCGCGATAAAGCACTGATCGCGAGCCGCGGAGCGAGCGCCGCGCGCTTCCGCGACGTCCTGATGCGCAGCGGCATCGCGAATACGGCCACACGCTTTGAGCGCCCGGACCACCGGCAACACGACCGCAACGGAAAGCAACGCGAGAACCGCCGCACCCGGATTCACCCACGCGCCATCGAAATGCGTCGCGAGGAATGCGGCGCGTATGACGGCAATGGTGTACCAGCTTCCCAGAACGACGACTGCCACCGCCACGATTGATGCGAGCACTAACGACCTGGGCGCGCATGGCATGCCGCCCATTTTCAAGCGGCGCCCCGTGCCTGTGGGGCCCGGCATGACGTCGCCGGTCTGTTGCGTTGCATTGCTCATGGCTAAGGCTCGTTGAGTCTTGAGTCGGGGGCCGGGGTAGGGCGCTTAAGGGTTCAGCACCGGCACTTTGGTCGGATCCGCGCCGAGCTCGGGCGTCAGGTACTTGCTGGTCAGTTTCTCGAACGTACCGTCCTTCTTCATGCCTTCGATCAGCTGGTTAAAGGCAGCCAGATTCGGCGAATCCTTGTTGACCAGTCCGCCCCACTTTTCACCGGTATCGAAACGGCCGACCACTTCGAGTGCGCCATTCGAGTTCTTCGCGCGCAAAAGGACATTCGGCGTGTCGTAGACCACGGCGTCGACTTGCCCCGCGGCCAGCGCCGTGTACATCGACGGCGGATCGTTGAACACTTTCGGCTGCTCGGTGGGTCTCACTTTTTCGACGATGTAGTCGTAAGCCGTGGTGCCGCGCTCGACCGCATAGCGAAGACTGCTGAGATTCTTCTTGTCGACCTTGGTGCCCGCCTTAACCAGAATCCCCTGATCGGAATTGAAGTACGGCACGGTGAAATTGACCACTTGCTTGCGCGGCTCGGTGATCGTGATCTCGCTCAGGGCGATATCGAATCCCTCCGATTTGCCGGTGAGAATCTGCTGGAAAGACCGGGATACCAGCGCCACGTGGTCGAGGCCCGCGCGATAAGCCATATTGGCGGCCATGCAGTATTCGAAGCCGTCCTTGATCGTGTCCGGAGAGTCGCCGTTCCACCAGCCCGGCACGCCGAGCACCGGGCGCACGGAAAGCGTGCCTGGCACGACAGTCGTCAGTTTGACTGAGCCTTTTTGCCCGGTCACTTCGCATTTGCCGAAATCCTGCGCAGCGAAGGCGGTTGCGGTGACGGCGCTCAAAGCGACGTAGACCGCCGCCCGATAAAGCCACGTTCCACGTTTCTCCGCTTTTTCTGCCTTTCCTGCAAGAGGCATGCTGTTCTTCTTCACGTTAGTCTCCTCAATTGTGGGTGGTTGCATCGTCAACGACCGACCGACTATACGTCTACAAATTTCCGGCTACTACATGCAAGGCGTGGCGGGCTGCGC
Organism: Paraburkholderia edwinii; assembly: GCF_019428685.1. Classification (NCBI taxonomy): domain Bacteria; kingdom Pseudomonadati; phylum Pseudomonadota; class Betaproteobacteria; order Burkholderiales; family Burkholderiaceae; genus Paraburkholderia; species Paraburkholderia edwinii. The sequence goes on along the minus strand of NZ_CP080095.1, from coordinate 4,123,922 downwards.
GATGCCACCATGAGGCATGCCGCCCGATACATCGCCCCAGAGAATCGCGTGATCTTCCGGTAGCGCGCGCGAGTTGGGCACCGACAACCACAGCCTCATCAGCATCCGGTCCTGGCCCGTCGTCGCGTCGTCCTTGAACGCCGTCCGCCCGTGATAGACGATGTGGTTGTTAAGAAGCTGGATATCGCCCGGCGCGAAGCGCATTTCGAAGCACTGCTCCTGCGCGAGTTGCAGCAGCATCCGCAATGCTTCGTGCTCCGCATCAGTCAATTTGCGCACAGCCGAAAGCAACTGCGCGTTCTCGATGTAGGTCAGCGAAAAGTGACTCGTGAGCTTGCCGTCCCGTACCCCGAACACCGGCAGATCGTAGGACACGTACTGGCCGCCGGCTTCCTCGCCGAAGCGGCTGCGAGGGATCGGCTTACACAGCAGCGCATGCAAATCCGGTCTGCGCTTGAGCATTTCGTTGTAGACGGTCGCGCTGCTCGCGAGCTTGCTGACGCCGCCTTCCGAGGCCTGCCGCACGCACAGCAAGCCGACCACGTCGCAGCGGTCCGTGTGAAAGCGCAATTCGCCGGGCGACAGCGTGCGCGCGCCCGATGATAGAAATTCCTTACCCGATGCGTCCACGGTCGCGCCGTACAGTTTGGCGCCGACGCCCGCGCCTTCGTCCTTGATCTCGCGCATCAGTTCGCCGCGGCGATTCTGGAACATCGGCGTGCCGAGATGACGTCCCAGTGCGTACCAGATGCGGCGCAGCTGTTCCTGATCGTAGCGGCTGACATCGAGGCCGCGGATTTTCACCATCCCCGAGCCGTTTTCCAGTTCTTCGCGCACGTCGTCGAAGAAGGCCTCCGAGCTGGGCAGCGGAAAGTTATCGCGGTCGATTTTCGCCCACTCAATACCGGCCGACTTGCCGACCGCGACATCGATCTCGTCCAGCACGACTGGCGGAAAGTCTTTAACCCATCGCGGGTTGTCGTACATTTCGACACCGTTCCACACACACGCGCCTTGCAGATAGTCGGCGGATGACATGGGTTCTCCAAAGTAATTGAGGCCGGTTGTATAGACAAGATATGCAAGATAAGTCGCGGCTAGTTTTCCTTCAAGCGGTTCTTGTAAGAATGCGGGCAAACACCTAAGGGGCGCGGCGATTATGACCGTCCCCGCTATAGGCCCAACTACGTCCTGCCCACGATAAAAGAGTCATCGCGCTCACTCATCACGCGTTGGTACTTCCACTGATAGTCCGCGATCGGCCTAGCTCTTACTCTCTTTGTATACGGAGTTCAGAGTGCGGCATGCATACGCACTTTTCGTTGCGCTGAACTCGCGATAGCTTCCCCCGGATAAATAATGGAGACGAGATGAAAGGGCCTGACTTTCTGATGGCGCACCCGGCAGGGGAGCATCGTCCGGAGCGATTCACCATTGGCGACACAGGTTTTTCATTTGGCGACCGCGAACGTCCGCCCGCTGCGCTAGACGCGTGGATGGATGGCCACGGCATTCCTGCCGGCGCACGGAACGTGCTCGAGCGTCATCCTCAGTTCAAGGATATCGTCGGCCTCATCGGTGTTCCGGAGCAGGCGCGCGCGGCGCGTGCGCCGTCTTCGGAATGGGTGCTGGCCGGCAGCGCTTGCGGCCTCGTGTCGATTGCGGTGCGCGATGCCCGCAACACCACGCCCACGCAACTTGCCGACGATGCCGAGCTCGCGATTGCCGCGGCGAAACGCTATGGCGCAGTGAACGTGGTTATTTTCGTGCAGGCAAGCAACGACGGGGACGCAAAGCGCGGACGCGAGGCGCTTCAACGTGCCTTTGCGACGAATATCCCTGAATCGAATCGGCTCTTTTCCGTGGCGCAGGCTGAATTTCCGGTCTGGCTTGCGAGCCTTCTGGAAAAGGCGTGAGCGATCAGGTAACCCGGAAACCCTCTGATACCCCTTTTCTCAAGCGTGTTAGTGATTGCTGGTAAGCTTGATAGTATTCAGTATCCACAGCTTCTCCCAGCCATGGCAGCCAACCTCCTTAAAATTCAGTCGCGGACCGACTACGTCGACGAGGTCTATAAGGTCCTGCTCGATGCGATCAGTGAGGGTTCAATCGCCCCCGGAACGCGGATTGTCCAGGAAGAGATCGCTGAACAGTTGTCCGTGTCGCGCTCGCCCGTTCTGCAAGCGTTCCGGCTGCTCAAGAAGGACGGCCTCGTCGAAGACGCGCCCGGGCGCGGTCTGCAGGTCACACCGCTCGACGCGGCGCGTGTCAGTCACCTGTACGAGTTTCGGGGTGCGTTGGACAGCCTCGCCGCGCGCCTTGCAGCACGCAAACAGGTCAAGATCGACAAGTCGCTCGTCGCAACGGGCCGCAAGGTGTCCAAGGGCAATGACATCCGCGCGATGATCGAAGCCGATATGGCGTTCCATACGGCGATCTACGCAGCTTCGGGCAATCCGCTGATCGCGGAATCAGCGCGTCTTCACTGGATGCATTTGCGGCGCGTGATGGGCGCGGTCCATCAGGTGATTGGCCAACGCAGGAGCGTCTGGGACGAACATGCGGCGATTGCCGATGCGATCGCTCAAGGCGATGAAGAGCTCGCTGCGAAACTTAGCCTGCAGCACACCGAATTTGCGCGGAAGAATCTTGTCGAGAATATGGCTAAGGCGCTTCCCGACGTGAGCACGTTAGAGCGCCGAGCCCGGTAGCCGATCGAGTAGTGCTTCGGATAGTGCTAAGGGTTGCCAAAGAAGACGCCGCTGCGTCACATTGCAGCGGCGTTTCCATTTGTTATTTCCGTTCCGGCTAGCGTCTGCGGTTAACCAAAGTTGGCGGCACGAACAGAACAAGCACGCCTGCAATCAAAAGACTCACCGACAGCACGAGCACGCCCGCACCCGCGGAGCCGGTCGCATCTTTGACAACGCCGATCAGCGACGGACTGACCACCCCGGAAATGCTGCCGACCGAGTTCGCAAAGGCCAGCCCCGCAGCGGCCGCCGCGCCGCCCAGAAAGGCGGGCGGAAGCACCCAGAATTGCGAAATGGTCGTCATGACACCCATCGTGCCAATCGTCAGCGCAATCATCGCCAGAACGGTCGAATGCGAGAACCACACGCTCAGCGCGAGGCCCAACGCGCCCGCGAGGCCCGGCACGATCAGATGCCAGCGCCGCTCGCCGGTCCGGTCCGAGCTCTGGCTGACAAGCACCATCGCGATAGCCCCGACGGCATACGGAATCGACGTCAGCAGACCGACGTGCAGCGTGTCCGAGACACCGCTCGATTTGATCAGCGTCGGCAGCCAGAAGCTCACGCCGTACAGCCCCATCGTGTAGAAGAAGTAGACGCCGCTGACGAGCAGAATCTTTGGATTGAACAGCCCGTCTTTAACGGAATGCAGCATGTCCGCTGGTTTTTCGTCTTCGAGCTTTCGCTCGATGACGGCTTTTTGCTCGTCGCTTAGCCACGTCGCGTCCTGGACCTTGTCATCGAGGTACAGGTAGGCCACTACCCCTAAAACGACCGTCGGTAATCCTTCCAGCAAAAAGAGCCATTGCCAGCCCGCCATTCCATGCGCGCCCGCAAGCTCGGTCATCAGCCAGCCGGACAGCGGACCGCCGATCACACCGGACATCGGAATGCCCGTCATAAAGAGCGCGGTCATCTTCGAGCGGCGCGACGCCGGAAACCAGTAGGTCAGATAAAGCACGATGGCGGGGAAGAAACCGGCTTCGGCAACGCCTAGCAGGAAGCGCATGATGTAAAACGCCGTCGGCGTCTTCACGAACATCATGCCGACCGAGATCACGCCCCAGGTCACCATGATGCGTGCAATCCACCGGCGTGGACCGACACGCAAAAGAATCAGATTGCTGGGAATTTCAAAGAGCAGGTAGCCGACGAAAAAGACACTGGCGCCGAATCCATACACCGCCTCGCTGAAGCCGAGATCGCCTAGCATCTGTAGCTTGGCGAAAGCGACGTTAATTCGATCGAGGTAGGCGGAGAGATAGCAGAGAAAAAGAAACGGGATAAGCCGCCACGCTGCTTTCGCAAATGCGGACGATTCGCTTTCCTCAAGATATACGGCCGGACTGTGGGAACTCATTGGGTTGTCTCCTGGGGGCCTTCTGTTGAAGTGGGGGCCGCGTCGTCGTTATGCTGTTATGCCCACCCTTTAGTAACCTGCCGCGGTTCCCGTTTGGGTCGCCGCGGCAGGCGAGTCCGACGCGATGTTTAGTCGAACATGTCCGGCTGTGTCGCCACGAGGTCGTTCCAGATGGTCTGGAAGTGCAGCCAGCCGATATATTCGCTACCGACGTGTTCACGGCTGTAGCGTGCGCGTTCCGGTGTGACCTCCCGCGGTGTGATGCCGGTGGCTTCGATCATCAGTTGTTGCTGGCAGCACCGTTCGAGCGCGATAAACCAGAATGCGGCGGCGTCGATGCTGTGGCGGCTGGCCGTCAACAGGCCGTGGTTCTGATGGATGGCCGCCTTTACGCCGGCGAATGCGTTTGCCACCTTGTTGCCGCCCTTAACCTCGACTGCGACCTTGCCAGCCTCGTCGCCAATGACGACGTGGTCTTCGTAAAACGCAGCGGCGTCCTGCGAGATCGGCGCGAGCGGTTTGCCGAGCGAAGCGAACGCGGTGCCGTAGACCGTGTGGGCGTGACACATCGCGACGATATCCGGATGTTGCTCATGCACGGCGGCATGCAGCACGAAGCCCGCGCGATTGATCGCGTACTTGCCTTCGACGACATTGCCCTTATGGTCCGCGCAGATCAGGTTCGACACCTTGACCTGATCGAAATGCACGCACATCGGGTTGGTCCAGTACAGGCCCGGCCGCTCCGGATCGCGAATCGTCAAATGACCGGCGAAGCCGTAATCGAAGCCCTCGATCGCGAACGCGCGGCAGGCTGCAACGAGCCGTTCCTTCAGGTGCTGACGATGCGCTTCCGCCGAGGTGAACTGCGGCAACTCCGGGAAGATCAGCCCTTCCTGATCCGGTTGATAGATGGAAACCTTGCCGGGCTTCACAATCGATTCGGCCAAAGGTTCTGCGATAGCGGTAGACATATGCCAGTCCTCCTACATATTGAGTGGGAATTTAAAAAGCCTTGAGTGGCGTGAATTGAACGTCAGTTTTTCGAGCGGTTGACCAGTGCGCCGCTGGCCAGAGGCGGTTACAGATCGAGGGCCAGCGTCTTGCCGATCGGCCTCGAGACGCACGTCGTGAGGTATTCGCGCCGTTCTTCGTCGCTGAGGATGAAGTCGTTGTGCTCGACTTCTCCTTCGCGGTAACGAACCTTGCAGGTTGCGCAGAGGCCCGCACAGCACGAGGTCGGAACCTCGACGCCGGCCGCGTTGAGTGCATCGGCCAGGCTTTGATCCGCACTCAGATGGACCACCTGACCGGTGCTGGCGATGGTCACGTCGCATCCGCCCGTGGACTCCGTGCTAACCGGTGCCGGTGCGCGCTTCGGTTGCTCCGGCGCCTTGAAATGCTCGAAATGCACGGTGCCCTTCGGCCAGTGGCTTGCCGCATCGGCGCATGCCTTCATAAAACCCGCGGGGCCGCAGTAGTAGACGTGCGTACCTGGCGCCGGCCGCGCAAGCAGCTTCGCGATATCGAGCTGGTTGTGCTTCGCGCCGTCGTCGAAGTGATAGTGCAATCTGCCATCGCGTTCCATCGCGGAAAATTCTTCGCCGAACGCGGCAGCGTCGCGATTGCGTGCGCAGTAGTGCATTTCGAACTCGACGTGGTGCGTGTCGAGTTCGTGAGCCATCGCCTTGAGCGGCGTCACGCCGATACCGCCTGCAATCAGAACGACGCGCTTCGCGTTGCCATCGAGCGCGAAGTGGTTGCGCGGCCTGCTGATGGTGACGATGCTTCCCGCCGCCACCTCATCGTGCATCGCGCGCGAACCGCCGCGACCGGCTTCATCCCTGAGCACCGCAATCACGTAGCGGTTGCGCTCGGCAGGCGAATTGCACAGCGAGTATTGACGGATCACGCCATTTTTCAGGTGGATATCGATATGCGAGCCCGCTTCGAAAGGCGGCAACGGCTCGCCCGTCAGACTCGTGAACTCGTACGAGTGAATGCCTTTGCCTTCGTAACGCACCTGCTTCACGCGAACATCAAGCGTGCCTGCTTCGATATCCTGAACGGCCTCTTCTGCTTCCAGCGAGGTTTCCATCGTTAGCTCCGGCTCTTCATCGACTGCTCGAGCTCGTCGAATTTGCCGCGCACAAACTCAGCGCGTTCTTTGCCCTTCAAGGCTTCACTTTCGGTAAGGATCGATACGACCGATTTGAGCACCTTGCGGCGCCGCGTGACTTCCTCTTCGACCGTTTCGCCTTCCGCGACCTCGAAGACATTGCCCGAGCAGTAGCTGTTCGGTGAACCGCCGAGCGCACGGAACCACTCGGCAAAGCCTTGGGCGGACGCGGCGGCGTTGGTGCCGCGCACCGCGTCGCGCAGCATCTTGCGGAACTGGTAGAGGCCTGCATCGAACCGTGTCGGATGTTCGAGCGCGTGAACGGCGATCGGCCGCTGACTGATGATCGCTTCGTAGTCGCCCGGTGCGTACTGCGTGTCCTTGTAGTTCGCCCGCTCGCGATGGTTCGACGGGATAGGCGGCAGATCTTCCAGCTTGTATTGACCGAAGCGTTCGGGACGACGCATCGCGACCTGGCCTTCGAGAAAGTCGATGGTCTCGTAGCCCACCAGCGCCTTATTGCCGACGCCACGCGTATCGATGCCCGGGCCCATGACGCGCCAGCCGATCATCTTGCTGTTCTCGTCGTCGACCGGCACCGTCCAGCGAATGATGTGGAAGCGGCTGAACAGCTTCTTTTGCGAGCCGTCTTCGGAGGTGTAGGCGTGCAGGCTCAGGTTGGGCAGGACCTGATGCTGGACGCGCACGAAAAGCTTGTCCTTGTCGACTCGCCGCGCGCCTGCGCAGGCGAGGCTGCGGCCGCCCTGCACGGGCACGAAATTCATGTCCGGCGCCACTTCCATCGACGCTGCGCCGACTTCGTCGAACGTGGTGCCCTGATAGTGGCCGTCCACCACGTTCTTGCCGGCATGCAGGGCAGTGGGGTGGTAGTTGTCGGCGGCGTTGTCCTGCACCTGCAGCCAGTTGCAGTGCTGGAAATTGCTATACGGAACCAGCTCGTCGCCTTCCATCACCGTGAAATCGCCCTCCCACTCGGGGAACGGCGGCTCTTCTTCCGGCGGACCCATATACGCGAACACGAGCCCGTTTCGCTCGACTGCCTTATAGGCGCCTTGACGGATCGAGCAGGCGAATTTTTCGGCTTCCTTTTCCTCGCCTTTCGGGAAAGGCACATGCAGACACGTACCGTCGACGTCGAACACCATGCCGTGATAGCAGCACATGATGCCGTGCTCCTGAATGGCGCCGTATTCGAGCGATGCGCCGCGATGCACGCAGTGGGCATGCAGCACGCCGACGCGGCCGCTCTTGTCGCGGAACGCGACGAGTTCTTCAGTGAGGATCTTCAGAAACCGCGGCGTGTCGGTGAGCTCGATGGACATGCACACCGGCTGCCAGAAACGCCGCATGAATTCGCCCATCGGCGTGCCGGGACCGGTTTCGGTCAGTTCTGGATCGTGGTCGGGCACCTTGTTCGTGTAATACCCGCCGTAAGGGATCAGCTTCTTCGCAACGGTTGTAGAGCCGCCGCCCGTGTGCTTCTGCTCGTCCATCTTCTCCGACTTGATGCTCATGTCCTTTCTCCGATGATTGATGGGGAGGTGCGATCAAGTTGTGGTGTTCCTTGTCGCACTCCGAGTTTCGTGTTCTGAACTCTGTATCCAAAGAATAGGGGTAGTGGGCGCTGTTGTCTTGATAGGGTTAACGCCAGGTGGGGGTGCGCTGGGAAGTCGCTGGGCCAGTATTACGCGAGGCATATGGTCGGTCTCGTCATAAAACAAACCGCACCGATCACCTAAACTGAATCAACGCGCCGCGCGCAGGTGCCCGGAGATTTGCGGGCAGAACCGTTCACGCGTCGCGTGATACGAACGTCTGGGGGAAACATGAACCCGAGCGACTGGAGAGGCCGCGTCAGACTGTTTGTCCAGCGTCTCTGGCAGCCCACCTGCGCGTGCATGACCTGCATGCCCGGGAGCTGGGCCAATTTTCCAAGCCTTGCCCATTGGGCAGTCGCACTTCATACCGGAGTGGCCACCGGAATTCTGGCTGTGCTGCTGACTTTCACACCCGCTGCGAAGCTCTACGCAAACCGTTACGGCAATGCGCTTATCGTGGGCTTCCTCACGATGCTCGGCGATGCCTACTCGCATACGAGTCACTATGGCTTCGTGTTTGCCGAGCCGATTGTCACAGGCGTGACTTCGGGCCTGCTGGCGCTCACCGCCTCCTGGCTCTTCGAAGACCGCGGCCGACGCGTGCGGGCTGCATGGGCGTGGATGTGCGGATCGCTTGTCCGTTGACACCGCTCGCAAGCGGGGAAGCTTCGAACAGGTCTACCATAGGCTTTTCCATCCCCATACGCTTTGCTCAGGAGTTGGCGATGAAGGTCATCAACAGGCTGCCGGGCTTGCCGGTCGAGCGTGCGCTAGCCGTCGTTTCAGGACGCTGGAAGGCGGTCATCCTTTATGTGCTTCTGGACGGCCCGCAACGCACGTGCGAACTGGAGAACCGCATCGTCGGCATCTCGCAGAAAGTGCTGATCGAGCAACTGCGCGCGCTGGAGGAGCATGGGATGGTGAGCCGGCAAGCGCGGGCGCAGGATAGTCAGGGAATTGAATATCGGCTGACTGCGCTGGGCGAAAGCCTGCGGCCCGTGCTGAATTCCCTGATCGAATGGGGAATCCATCACGCGACGGAGCTTGACGAGGCCGACCGGATTCTGCCGTGCGAGGCAGTGGTTCGGGATCGTATTAACGGATAGCGAAGGGCCGCTAGAGAATATGCAACCAGCCGAGCAGCGTGACGACTGAGAACAGCGTGGTCATCGAAATCACGCCGCTCACGACGGGCTTTTCGACATCGTATTCCACGGCCAGTACATAGGCGCTTTTCGCGGTCGGCACGGCGGCGCACACGACCGCCGCGACAGTTGCCGTGTGATCGAGCCGCGCCGCGAGGCACAACGCGTACACGACGAGCGGCACGATCGCGAGCTTGAGCACGGTGAGTAGCGCGTAGAGCCGCACGCGTTCGCGCAGCTCGCCGAGCGTCAGATCGAGTCCGATTGAGAAAAGCGCACAAGGCGTCAACGCTTCGCCGAGTATCGTGAGCAACGACACGACCGGTCCCGGCAACCTCACGCCGACGATCGACCAGGCCAGTGCGCAAAGTGTCGCGAGAATCACGGGGTTGGTGGCGATCTGCCGGATCAGTGCCGCTCCGCTCACGCCGCGCGACGCGCCGCGGCGATCGATTTCGAGAATCACGACCAGCACCGGAAAGAGGACCGCGCCGACGAAGATCGTCGCGATGGCCGCCGCGAGCACGCCGGGCTGGCCGAACAGCGTCTTCAGAATCGGCAGGGCGACGAAACCGGTGTTGGTCATCGAAACAGCGGCGGCCAGCATCGCGCTGTTGCGCGCGCTATTTCCGCGCGCAATGCGCTCGAATAGCATGACAGCCGCAAAGCAGAGCATCGAACCGCCGCCGAACGCAGCCACGAAGCGCCAGTCGAGTAGCGAGTGAAGCGTCTCGTCGGCGATCGTCAGGAACACTAAGGCTGGCATCGCGACGTAATACGCGAAGCGCATCAGCGGCGCGGCTAGCTCTCGCGGCAGGTATCCGGAGACGCCGGCAAGCCATCCCGCCAGGATAATCGCGAAGATCGGAAGTATGGTGCCGGCGAGATGCATAACGACCCCCCGTGACGATCGAATGCCCAAGCCGGCGCACGGCGCCTGCCCGTGAATGAACGCCATTATCGGCGAAAGCCTCGCGCTGCGTCGATAGGTCAGCCCAGCGTTGACCGTGATTCGCCTCGAGACGAATCGAACACTGCGCGAGGCGATTTCGCTATACCGGCAATCGGGATACGTCGAAGTCGATGCGTTCAACGCAGAGCCCTATGCACATCACTGGTTCGAAAAGCGCCTCGATTGAAAGTCCGCAAGCGTGCGTCTTGCGGACATCCAACCGCAGGTGATGCTCGCCACCTCAAGAGCGATTCAAGGCCGCTTCAAGTCGAACCGGCGTCGATCAGGCCGGTTCCATTCCATGACGGCGCACGAAGCTTGCCGCTTTGTCCGACGTGATGAAGGCAAGAAAAGACGCAGCGAGTCCGGGATTCGCGCAAGCAGACGTGATGGCCGCGCTGAACACCGTAATCGATGCAATCGCGGAAGGCAGCGTTCCGAGCACAGTGATCCCTTCCACGTGCATCAGTTCGCTCAGCTGCTGGAAGCCGATCTCGACCTCACCGCTTGCAATCAGCGAGCCGACCGGCACGCCAGGCTTCGCCTGAATAACGCGCGGCCCTTCGTTACCCGAAACGCCCCATTGTTCGAGCAGCCGCAGCACATGCGCACCGCTTGGTCCAGTCGAATACCCCACCGTTCTGGCGCGCAGCACCGCTTCGCGAAGGCCTGCTTCACTGCCGATATCGGGCGCCGCCGCGCCGGCTTTGACCGCCACGGCAATCGACGAGCGCACCACCTCCACCAGGCTATCGCGCGCGACATGGCCCGCATCCGCGAGACGGGCCAATGCGTCCGATGCAAGCATGACAATGTCGAATGCCTCGCCGCTTTCCACCCGTTTGGCCGCTTCGACGCCGCCCACGGATTCGATCGCAACGCGCTGCTGCGTCTCCCGCTGATACAGCGCGGTCAGATCGGCGAGCAAGCCGCGCGTCGCCATCGATGAAATGCCGGTCAGTACACGCTCAGTCGACATGGCGCGACCCTCCGCTTACATCCGCTTTGCGCATCGCGCGGTTGCGCCACGCTTTTAGCGCCTTGAGCGCGGTCGCGCAGGGGCCGTGAATGTCGATCGTCATAAGAGCGCTTCCTTGCTGATAACGTGAACTAGAAGGTGTGCTGAATGCCCACGCCGAAGGTGCTGCCCGACGGTTTAGCCGACTGCTTGTCGTACATGTACAAGGCGTAGACGTAAGTCCGCTTGGACAGGATGTAGTCGTAGGCGACGGTGCCGGTGTTGCGCACGTTGCCGGTATCGCGCGGGGCAGTGTGATTCGTGCGTGCCCATTCGGCCCGGATGTCGTTGACCGCATTGATGGGCAGCGTGAAGCCGGCCTCGTAAGTGTGCGAGCCGGTTTCCGCGTTGTTGTTGCTCGTCATCTGCGCGGCGGCGTACAGCTTGATCACTCTGAAGTCGTAAGCGCCGCCCAGCAGGTAGAGGTTCTGCGGCGCCACGACCGGCGCGAGGACCGACGACCGCACACGCTGCGCGGAGAACACGGCCGTCATTGGTCCGTGGATGTACGTGAGGTGCACGCCGAGGTTGTCGTGCCCCTGGTGCCCGGTCGTATCGCTCACGCCATAGATGACCGCCGCGGTCAGTCCGCTGAAGTTCGGCGACACGTATTCGAGCGCATTGCGCCACACGGTGTCGCCAATTTCCGTGTTACTGAAGGCCGCCGTGTACGACTGGACGATCAGCGGCGAGAACACCACCGAAGAGCCGAACGGATTGACGAACTGCTGGTTCAGGTAAGTCGGGTTGGTCTGTTCGCCGAGCTTGACCGTGCCGTACGGGCCGGTCAGGCCAGCATAGGCATTGCGCGAAAAGAGGCCGTCCGTCGTGTTGCGTCCGAGCTGGCCGGTGTTGGGGCGGAAGAAGCTCTCGACGCTGAATATCGCGGCATAGCCGCCGCCGAGGTCTTCGCGGCCGCGGATGCCCCAGAAGGAAGTCGTCATCCCGCCGCCGCCTTGCTGCACGGTGCTTTTCGCTGTCGAGCTGAGTTTGGTGCTATCGATGTACTGACCGATGAGCCCGTACATTTCCACGCCGGGCGTGACCATCTGCGCCGCGCCGGCCGCAGCCTGCGAGGAGTCGCCGGCGTAGGCGTTTCCATGCGTTACCGCCACGCAGACGCACGTCGCGCAGAAGCCGCGAAGCACCATCGCTCGCGTTGATTTGTTTGTTCTGAATTTCAAGGCAGTCTCCAGACTTGTCGTTTTTTTGGCGCGAAAATGTCCCCGCTGCGTGGTCTTACGCCACGCAGACTGAAACGAGTGATGAGTATTTAGTGGTTGATTGGCGGTTGATTAGCGCGTGACTAGTTGGCGCGCTGCTGCGACATGACCTCGTTCATCTTCGAGCGATCGAGTTCCTTTTCCCATGCGGCGACGACCAGCGTTGCGACGCCATTGCCGATGGTGTTGGCGATCGCGAGACCGGTGCCCATGAAACGGTGGATGCCGAGAATCAGCACCATGCCCGACACGGGAATGATCGGAAATACGAGCAGCGTCGACGTCAACATGACGAAAGCCGCACCGGCCACGCCGCTCGCTCCCTTGGAGGTCAGCATCGCCACACCGACCAGCGTCAACTGCTGGGTCAGCGTGAGTTCGACGTTGAACGCCTGCGCGATAAACAGCACGGCCATCGACAGATAGATGTTGGTGCCGTCCAGGTTGAACGAGTAACCGGCCGGAATCACGAGACCGACGACCGACTTCGAGCAGCCGATGCGCTCGAGCTTTTCGAGCATCTGCGGCAGTGCGGCTTCGGACGAACTCGTGCCGAGCACGATCAGGATTTCCTCGCGGATATAACCCATGAAGCGCACGATATTGATGCCGAGCGCACGCGAGATTGCGCCGAGCACGACCAGCACGAAAATCACGAGCGTCAGATAAAACGAGCCGATCAGTTTGAGCAGAGGAATGACCGCTTCGATGCCGAACGTGCCGATCGTGAAGGCGATCGAACCGAACGCGCCGATCGCCGCCACTTTCATGATGATGTGCACGATGCCGAAGAACGTGTGCGCGATCTGATCGATCATCTTCGTCAGCGGCGCGCCGCGTTCACCGAGCGCGGCCAGCGCCGCGCCGAACAGCACCGAGACCAGCAGGATCTGCAGCACGTTGCCGGTCGTGAAGGCACTGGAGACCGTTTCGGGAATCAGATGCACGAGGAAATCGACCGCGCTCATGTTGTGCGCCGCCGTCGTGAAGGCGCTGAGCTCTTTCGTATCGATGGTCGCCGGGTTCAGATTGAAGCCCTTGCCCGGCTTGAAAATGTGCCCTGCGATCAGACCGATCACGAGCGAAAACGTGGAGACCACTTCGAAGTACAGCAGCGCCTTGCCGCCGACGCGGCCAACCTTCTTCATGTCGCCCATGCCGGCGATGCCGGTCACCACGGTGCAGAAGATGATCGGCCCGATCACCATCTTGATGAGCTTGATAAATGCGTCGCCAAGCGGCTTCATCTTGATCGCGAGCGACGGATCGAAATGCCCGAGCAGCACGCCAAGCACAATCGCGAGGAGCACATGAAAATAAAGTGCGCGATAGAAAGGCTTCTTCACGCGGCGCTGGGCGGAGGCGCTCATGACTGCCGTCTCGTTCATGATGCGTCTCGCGACAGCAAGGTATGATCAATTGTGTACATCTTCGTAGTCTCCTTTTCACAAGCGGGGCCGCCTCAGGGCGGTTCTTGTTGACCTTTTCTTTCTATGCCGGGTTCGCGAGGCCCAGATTAAATTTTCTGGACCTAAACGTTGCCGGCTTTAAAAGCCGTACAATTTCGCCGGATTCCTTACGAGTAGCTTGTCGCGCAACTCGGCGTCAGGACAGAACTGAAACATCAGATCGACGAGCTCGCCGTCGTTCGGCATGTCCTTGCTGATGTTCGGGTGCGGCCAATCGGTGCCCCACAGCACGCGGTCCGGCGCAGCTTCGATCAAGGTGCGCGCGAACGGAATCGCGTCGTCGAACGGGCGTTTGCCGCGCGACACCCGCTCCGAACCGCAGACTTTGACCCATGCGAGCGGATTGCGCATCAGTTCGAGCAACTGCTGGAACGGCTGCTGGTCGACGCCGGCTTCCGCGCGCACACGGCCCATATGGTCGATCACGAACGGTACCTTGATGCGGGCAATCCGTTCGGCGTACTGCACGATGTCCTGTGCGTCGAGATGCAGCACGACATGCCAGCCCAGGTCCTGAATGCGTTCGAGCACGCGATCGAAGACGTCGAGATCGGGTGCACCGCCCAGGTGCGCGACGAAATTGAAGCGCACGCCGCGCACGCCCTGCGCATCGAGATCGGCAAGCTGCTCGTCGGTCACGTCGCCATCGACGATCGCCACGCCGCGATACCGTCCGTTGCCGCGCGCAATCGTGTCGAGCATCGCGGTGTTGTCGGTGCCGTGGCAGCTCGCCTGGACGATCACGCCGCGGCTCAGCCCGAGGAAATCATGCAGGGCAACGAGACGTTCGAACGGCGCGTCCGGCGGCGTATAGCTGCGATCCGGCGAATACGGGAACACGTCGGCGGGCCCGAAAACATGGCAATGAGCGTCGCAGGCGCCGGCAGGCAGTTGATGGGACGGCTTGATGGGATTGGGATCGGGAGGCAGGCAGGATTTCATCGGGGTATGACTTGTCTCAGCTTGAAGCGGCATCCGCGCGGGCTGCGGGACGCATCTTAGTGTGCGGATTGAATTGTGAGAGTTCGGTTGTTCGCCTACAATCGTCATACCCAACTAGCTGATATGTGAATTTCACATAGATTGATCGAATGGACCTGAAACAACTCGAGGCGTTCGTGCATGTCGCGGAGCTGGGCAGCTTTACGCGAGCGGCCATTACGCTCGACACCAATCAACCGGCGTTAAGCCGTCTCGTGCGGCAACTCGAAGTTGAATTGCGCCATAACCTGCTGGAAAGAAATGGACGCGGCGTATCGCTGACGTCAGCCGGCCAGCGCATGCTGTCGCACGCGAAGGGCATTCTGCAGCAGGTGCAGCGCGCGTCTCAGGACCTCGACGAACTTCGCGGCACGTCCGGCGGGCATTTCGGCGTGGGGGTCACGCCGAGTTTTGCGAAGGTCGCCACGAACAAGCTCGTGCACAGTTTTCGCGAGTCGTTTCCGGGGGCGACGATATCGGTGGCGCAAGGCTTATCCACGCACCTGATCGAATGGCTGATGATGGGCCGTATCGACGTCGCGGTGCTTTACGACACGTTCGACACACCGCTTATCGACAAGCGCACGGTGCACACCGAGGAACTGTTTCTGATTGGTCCTCGCACGGGCGATAACGATAGTCAGGATGATCAGCCGTGCATCGCCGGTCCGTCGATGGTGCCGCTGCGCGACATCGTGAAATATCCGTTGATTATTCCCGGACGGATGCACGCGATCCGCCGCATGGTCGAATCCGCAGCGGCCGAGCAGGGCGTGCGCCTGCGCATCGCGCTCGAAGTCGACGCCGTCGCGTCGATACTCGATCTCGTCAAGGAAGGCATCGGCTATGCGGTGCTGCCTTTGAAGGCGACATCGGGCACCGCGCAGGATCAGCACTTCCGCATTCTGCGCATCTCGGAACCGACGCTCTTCAGCCGGCTCGCGATCGCGACGAGTACGAAGCACACGCTTTCGCAACTCGCCGTCCAGTCGATCGCCATGCTCGAATCCAGCGTCTTGCCGCTCTACGGCAGCGTTAATTAAAACGTCGCCGAGCTTGCCTTGTTTAGCTCAATGTCGCGGACCGCTTGATCGCGGGCGTGGACAGTTCGAGGCGACGCCCTCGCGTGCGATAGAGCACGATGCTTGCAATGAGCGTCGTCAGTTCGGTCACGGCGACGGTCATCCAGATGCCGTGCGGCCCGAGCCATGCGGGCAGAAGCCAGAGCATCGCGAGCAGCAGGAGCCAGCTGCGCAGCAGGGCGACGATCAACGATGCGAGCGGCGCCTCGATGGCCGTTAGATAGCCGCTGATCGCCAGATTGATTGCGGCGGGCACGAACGCCAGCGCACACCATGGCAATGCCACGCGCAACAGCGCTTGCGCGGCCGGACTGTTGGGCACGAACAGCGTGCCGAGCGGATGCGCGACAGTCAGCGTCACCAGGGCCGTGCAAAGCGCAAATCCCGCCGTCACCGCGATGCCGAGCGTGAATGCGCGTGACACGGCATGCCCGTTGCCCGCGCCGCGCTCGAAGCTCACGATCGGCTGCATGCTTTGCACGAGCGCAATCATCGTGACCGACGCGATCATCGACATATATTCGACCACCGCGAATGCGACCAGACCCGTGTCGCCGAGTAAGCGCAATATCGCGTGATTGAACGCGAAAATCGTGACGCTCGGCGCAATCTCGCCGAGAAACTCCGAGCTGCCGTTATAGGCCATCCGCCACGCGTGATCGAGCTGCGCAAAGGCATGCGCGATCGGACGCACGCGTTGCGCCTTGACGAAGTGATAAGCGAGCATCGGTATGCATGCGAGCGCCTGACTGATGCCCGAGGCGAGCGCCGCACCGCGCATACCCCAATGCAGGTGGCTCACCATCCACCATGTCAATCCGACATCGACAATGCCGCCCGCGACAAGGCAGGCGAGTCCGAATTTGGCCGCGCCTTCGATGCGTAGAAAGAGTTCGAGCGCATAGCAAGCGGTCGGGAACAGCACGAACGGGGCATAGGCGTGCAGAAAGTCTTTTGCGAGGCGCGCCAGTTCGCCGCGCGCGCCGGTCCATTGCACGAACGTGTCGGCTTCGAAATGGATTGCCAGTGCAAATGCGACGCCGCAGAAGCCAAGCAGATACAAGGCCTGGGTGAACGCCGCGGCGGCATCGCGCTCGCGCCGCTCTCCCAGCAATCGCGACACCAGCGTCGATCCGCCGACGCCGATCATGACGCTGAACGCGTAAGGCAGGTAAAGCAACGGGACGAGCAGGTTCAATGCGGCCAGCGCATCGGCGCCGACGTAGCGTCCGATGAATACGCCGCTGATGACCGAGTGCATGCAGTACGCCCATGCGGCGAGCACGGTTGGCACTGCGTAGTTCGAGAACTGACGAACGAGGGAAGCGTTGTTGAGCGAATGCATGACTGACATTACTCCGCCGTGAGCCCGTTAGGAACGCGGAAATGAGCACGCCAAAATGAGCACGCGAACTATAGCGCCGCGCAATTAGCCCAGAATTATTTTGAAGGGCAACCGCTCCCTGCGTCGGCCTGCATCCCAACAATTGACAAACGAATTCCTTGCCACAAACTTTTCATTTTCTAAATATAAGCTTTCCGGTCTTCAAACAACGCAACATAAAAAGGAGACTGGAGAATGCTCGACAAGAAGACTTGCGTAGGCCTCGCTTTGACCCTGGCGCTCGCCGCCTGCGGCGGCGACGATCCGCCCGCGGCTTCCACGCCCGCCAACACGGGTAACACCGCGCCCCAGACGCAGCAGGGCACCCAGCTCTTCAGCCAGACTATTGCGCCGTACACGAGTTGGGGCAACGTGCCGATCGTCGGCACAGGCTTCGGTTCCGCGCTGGCGGCCGCACCGAATCAGCCAGGTTTCTTCTACGGCATGACCGATCGCGGCCCCAACGTCACCGCGCCCGACGGCACCAACAAGATCGAGCCGTTCCTCGCTTTCCAGCCGGCCATCGCGCTGTTCCAGCTCGTCAACGGCAAGGCCAACGTTTCGAAGGTGATCGGTCTTGCGCTGGCCGACGGCACGCCGATGAACGGCCGCGTCAATCCCGAAGCCAACACCGCCGAGACCATCTACGACGTGGACGGCAACGTGCTGTCCACGAGCGCAGCGGGTCTGGATCCGGAGGGCCTCGTCGCCATGGCCGACGGCACCTTCTGGGTCTCCGACGAGTACGGCCCGTACATCGTGCACTTCGACGCGACCGGCAAGGAAATCTCGCGGCTCAATCCGTACTCCACCGCGACGTCGGGCAACGACGTGGCGCTGCCCGGCGAACTCAAGAAGCGCAAGCCGAACAAGGGTATGGAAGGCCTGACGCTCACGCCCGACGGCAAGTATCTCGTCGGCATCATGCAGTCGCCGCTGGACAAGAACGGCTCGGCTGCGGTTGCCTCCGGCAAGGCGGCCATTACGCGGGTCGTGAAGGTATCGCTCGCCGACCCGACCAACGATGTGCACGAATACCTCTATTCGCTGCACACGAACGGCGCCGGTAATCCCGAGGGTCAGGCCGTCAGCGAGATCACCGCGATGCCCGACGGTACGTTTATCGTCGACGAGCGCGACGGCAACTTCGAGGGCACCAGCGACGGCACCGCGAGCGGCAAGGCCAAGGCCGACAAGAATCTGTGGAAGCTCGATCTGACTCACGCCACCGACGTCGGTCCGAAATCGCCGCTGATCGGCACCACCATCGCCGGCGGCGTAGTCGCTTACGATTCGAACAACGGTCTCACGGTGGGCGGCAAGACCATTGAGGATCTTGCGGGCACCGTTGACGCCCCGGCCGCCGTACAAGCGCTTAGCGCCGCGGGCCTCGCGGTCGGCGCCGAGGGCATGTTCCTCAACTACGCCGCGCTGTTTACCTCCATCGATCCGAAGGGCATGTACTTCGGCCACGACAAGGTGGAAGGCGTGGCCGTCGATCCGGCCGATCCGACCAAGATCTATATTTCGAACGATTCGGACTTCGGCATTACGGACGAGCCCGCCACGGTGCCGATGGCCACGGCCTCGAATCCGTTCCCGCCTAGCGAGAAGTTCCTGCCGGACGGCAAGACCCAGGACTTCGGCGAGATCGTCAAGATCGATATGACGCAAGTGCCCGCGCAGTTCAAGCAGTAAGCGAGGCACGCATTGAACAGAAAAGCGCCCGCGGTCACTTCTGAAGTGACCGCGGCGCTTTTTCATTGATGACCGCTGCGCGCCTTAACTGCGATCTTTAACCGCGCGCTTCAACTGCCATCAATACCCGTAACCGCCCTGGCAAGGCACATAGGCGCGTTGATAGCTGTCGTAGCAGGCCGCCGCCGCCGGTTGCTGATAAACCGGCTGCGCATAAGCGGGTTGCTGATAGACCGGCTGCGCGTAAGCGGGCTGCGCGCTGGCAACCGACGTCACAAGCGCGCCGAGCACCGCGCCGCCGATCAGCGCGCCCACGATGGCGCCGCCATTGCCGCCGCCGTGGCCGTGACCATGGCCCCAGCCGCCGCGCCCGTGCGCCGATGCCTGCTGAGCGACCGACAAGCTACCGATTAACAACAAGACAAGTGCTGCGCGTTTCATGATGACTCTCCGTTTCCCCGTTTGACGGGTCTATGGAAATCATCGTAAGCAAGCGGCTAAGAAATAACTGATGCAGTTGGTAACTGCACATTTCAAAAATTACAAATGAGGATTGGCCGCCGTCAGTCGACCTCGCCAATGAGCAACATCTTCAGCGCCGGCACAAAGACCTCGGCAAATCGAACCGCCTTCTCAACCAGTTCGTGGTCGGGCGTGAGCGGGGCGGGCATATTTGCCGCGCCGTCGTTTGCTTGGGTACCGCTTAGCGCGGACTGGGCAAATTCAGCCCATTGCCGCGGCTCCTTGAATCCGCGCATTGCCGCCAGCAAAAACAGTTGCGCGACATGCGGAACGGCAACGCCTGATCCCGACACCGGGCTGGCCAGAAACTGAAGCGCGTCACTGTCGTACGCGCGCTCGCAAATAACCGTGTTTAGCCGTCTTGCGGAACTCTGAGCCACCTGTATCTGCTGTTCATCCTGCGCATTGAGCACGGGGCCCGCCGCAATCAGCAGCTTGACTGCCTCAATCACCTGCTCGAGCGTGATCCCCGCCTTGCTGACTTCGCGTTCAATCGCGCCCAGGGTGGTCACGCGAGCGTCGGCCATCGCCTGCAGAACGGGTCGATACACCGCTTCCGGCAGCGTGGTTTCCCCAAGGGCGCCTCGTATCTTTAGCGAAACCGCCCATTCCGGCACCGGGAGTATCAAGCGATGCGCGCGTAGCGCCGCGAGCCGTTCATTAGGTTCGAGCGCGCGCGGCTGCTTGATCCAATAATCGCGGCGAAACGAGCGGTTGATGCACAGATCGCGAGTGGTCTCGCTCAATGTCAGATCGTCGATGTCCGCAAGCAGGTCGCGCTGCGCATCAAGCAGATTGATCGAATCGACGTGATCGCGATAGTCCGCCGACGCAAGGTAAGTCACCCCGGCCGGCTCGAGCGCCTGCGCAACCTGAAGAAACGACGCCGGATACCAGTTGTGCGCAAAGTACTCGTGCGAAAGATAGCGCGGGTTCTCCTCGCACAAACGGTTCACACGCTCGATCACCGAAGGATTGACGTGTGCGTAACCGGGCCGTGCAGCCATCACCTTTTGTGCAAACGCGACGGCAGCCTTGATGCGCTCGGTGGCGTGCCGCTCGTCCGGTGCGTTGCCGCCGGTGTGATGTGAGCGGCTCGCCATGAAATGACCATGCATCAGCTCGCGAACCGGCATCATCGCGGCCCATCCAGGCTGCGTGTTGTAACTGATATACAGCACGCCGCCGGGTTTCAGTTTGCGGTTGATAAAGCCGGCGATCGTTGCGCGGTCTTCGTCGGGGATCCAGCTCCAGACGCCATGCAGGCCGATAAATTCGAAATCCGGCAAATCGTCGCGCCGGCAAAACTCGGCGAAACGTCCGGGGAAGAGATGCGCGGGCGTTTGCGCATCGTCCGCGAGTTGCTGCGCGAAAGCGGAGTGCCTTGGGTCGGCGTCGACGCCGTACCAATGAACGTCCGAACCGGCCGCATGAATGTTCGCGCTGACACCGAAGCCGAACCCCAGCTCGCATGCATTGCGTATGACCGGATAGTCGAACCCCGCATGGAGCAGCGGCAGCCTCGCGCGCAGCGGATTCAGTTCGTCGCAATAGCCATGCGTATAGACGATTTCGTTATCGTACTCATGAGCCAACCCCGTCATCGTCCCGCCGCCTATATTTTGGAGCGGCAATCTTAAGCTGCGGGATATGAGCCTGCCAAGCAAAGACTGACGCGCCGCTACATCTTCTGTTGCGCGGAAAAATAACTGCAACCTGATTCGCGTCTCGTGCGAATTAGCAGTGGGGCGGATACTATGTGCGAACCGTCTCGGTCCGCCGGAATCAGGCGTTTTACCGGTTACGTATTTGAAAGCATTCACGAAACATCGACGAGATCCGATGACGATTCACTTCAGTTGTACCCAATGCGGCAAGTGCTGTCACAACCTGAGGCTTCCGCTGAGCCTCGCGGAAGCTTCAGCATGGCTTCGACGGGGCGGCGATATCGAGCTGTTTTGCGAAGCGATTCCGTGGCCCGACGAGCCGCCGGAAAGCGACGCGCAGGCAATGCACAAACGCAGGCTTTCCTTTCCTGTAGCGTGCGGCGCATTGCCGATCCGTGTGGTCGTCACCGTCGTGGCCGCGTTCGACGGCGCATGCCCGAATTTGCAATCCGATGGACGTTGCGGCGCTTATGAGCAGCGGCCGCGTGTTTGCCGGATCTATCCGGCCGAGGTCAATCCTTTCATTCCGTTGACACCTGTGTCAAAAGCTTGCCCGCCTGAAGCATGGGCTGCGGACAAGCCGGTGTTCTTTGCAGACGGACGCGTGACCGATGCGGAAACCGTCGAGGTGATCCAGGCCTCGAGATCTGCCGCCGCACAGGACGCGCCGCTCAAGGAACGCCTTTGTGCGTATCTCGGCGTGTCGCATGCGGCGCTCGCTAACGAAGGCTTTGTGATCTATGCGTTCGAGCGCGACGTGATGCTTAAGGCGCTCGAGCGCCTCCAGGGCGATGACATATCCGCATTGCCTGCCTCGCAATGGCAGTTCGTTTCGAACCGGCGAGCCACCGTAGACGCGCTCTCGTCAATCGAAGCGCACTACGCTGTGTCGTCGTCGCTGACGCAAGCGCATGAGCGCTACATGGAATTCTTCCCAACCGACTTATGACGCGCTCGTTGCCGATGGCGCGTGTGACGCTTCCATCCGTCTCGTCAGGCTTTTCATGCCGCGATTGAGGCTGGCCTTGATGGCCGCTTGCGACCAGCCCGTCCGTTGTTCGGCTTCGATGACCGAGAGGCCTTGCAGCTTGATCCACACAATCAGGACCTGTTGCTTGCGTGGCAGCTTCCCGAGCATGGTTTCGATGTCGCGCCTGGCATCGGCGCGTTCGGTGTCCGACGTGCCGTGGAGTTCGTCACCGGTATCGAGCATGTGATGCAGCGCGGCCCAACGCGATTTCGCGCGCCAGTAGTCCGTTAGCTTGTAGCGCGCGATCGCGTACACCCACGCCGTAAGCGGTTCGCTCCACCGGTAGGTGGCGCGCGCATTGTGGACCGCGAGCATGATCTCCTGGACAAGGTCGTCGATATCGTCGAGGACGGGGTAGAGTCGCCGGCGCAGGTAAGTGTGCAAATGGAGCGCGAGCGCCTCGAGAAAGGCGCGGTACGCGGCGCGATCGCCGTCGAACGATCGCTTCAGCAGTGCCCGAAGCGCGTGCTCGACATCGTTCTGCTGTGAAGCATCGGCGGGTTTGACCATGGCGTTGTTTCCCCGGTACGTCGGGTGGAAGACAACGCGTTGGTCGGATCAGCGCGTGAGTTATGACAGGGCGCGACGGCGTTTTGCACGAAAAGTCACGAGGCGCCGGCGTCGTCCGGGCTGTGCCCGCACTGTCTGCAGGTGCGATCGAGGCAGTCCTGTGCGGATAGCGATGCAATCAGGTTGTCAGCCACGCAGGCTTCGCACTCGAACCAGCTGGCGTGCACGACGCTGCGGCACGCGTGGCAGGCAATGGAGTGAACCACTTTTTCCAGCAGGACTTCCCATTCATCTTCGATGAATATCGCGCCGCAAGCCGGGCACGCAGCGCCGAGACACCCACTCATAGGTCGAGACAAGTAGACAAAACCATCGCGTCCGCGACGCGTGCTCAAAAGAGGGGTAATCCTATTCCCGGCTATGCACCTCGCGTCGGTCGTTTATGCGGTTGTTTTGGGACGAGGTAACGGTGCCCGGCGGACCGTGTTCAAGCGGGCTTCGTTCAGGCGCAAGCGTCAGTCAGTCGTTGGCGGCGAGCCCGCGCCGCAGCAACTCGTCGAGCAGGCCGGTCATCCCCGCAGGATGGGTGGCCGCACGCGCCTTGAGCGCTTCGACCAGTTCGCTGTTGAGCTTGCACGCAAACGGCACGAGTCCTTGAGCCTGATCGAGCTTGCGTTGCTCGCGCCGGTCGAGCGGCATGTCAGCGGTGCCTTTGCCGAAGCGCTCCGAGTGCGCCTGCTTCATCGAGTGAGTGAGTTTGAGCGCCTTGTTCTTTTCAAGGTCGGTCTTTTTCATTGCCATGTGACGGGATCTCGCGGTTGGAATCGGTGACGCCGTATTGTACGAGGTGTGACAGCAATCGAACGCGGTGCGAAGAGCAATGGCCATTACGCACCTCTTGATATGATCGTTGCCGCTCAATGAACTGGAATGCCCTTCATGCAAGTCTTTATCGATGCCGACGCGTGTCCCGCTGTTATCAAAGACATGTTGTTCCGGGCTGCACGGCGTACCGAAGTGATGGTGACGCTGGTCGCGAACCAGTTTTTGCGTACGCCGCGGTCTCCGTTTATCAAGGCGATTCAGGTGCCGGCCGGTTTCGACGCGGCCGATGCCCGCATCGTCGAACTGGTTGCGTCGGGCGACCTCGTGATCACCGCGGACATACCGCTCGCTGCCGCGGTACTCGACAAGGGCGGGCATGCGCTCGATCCGCGCGGAGTGTGGTTCACGCCTGAAAACATCCGCGAACGCCTGACGATGCGCGATGTGATGGATCAACTTCGCAGCGCGGGTATCGATACGGGCGGCCCCGCGCCCTTCAGCACGCGCGACAGCAAAGCGTTCGCGAGTCAACTCGATCGGTTCCTCGCGGTTCACGGCACGCCGCGCCGCGGGACCGAATCCTAGACGTCGATCACGGCTGTGCGGACGACGGCGCGAGGCTTGCGCGCACCCGGTACGACAGCGAAGGATCCTGATTGACGATTTGCCAGCTTACCCATTGACCCGCCGGAACGATCAGCCCCGGATGCTTCGCGTTCACCTGGCTCGGCTGCGGCGGCAGCCTGCAGCCGCTGCGGGTTTTGCGCGTGGTATTGCTTTCGACCGTATCCTGCGCGTCGATGGCGAGAACCACCTCGCCCGAATTGGCCCGCACCGGCGAGACCGTGATCGTGCGCTGCAGGTCGATGCTGCCCGCGGGTTCGTTCTTGCAGCCGACGTTGTGCGTGACGACCTTGTGATGCTTGTCGGTCCGGGTCTGGCCGACCGCGGTCGTTCCGTCGAATGAATCGATCTCCTGACCATCGCGAATCACCTGCAGCGTCCAGTTGACTACGGGTTGCGTGCCGGTCGGCACACCGGCCTGTGCGGCGGGCGCAGGCGTTGGTGTCGGCTGCGCGGGGGCCAGCGGCGTGGGCGTTGGTTGTGCCGGTTGTGGTTGCGCGTAGGGCTGCGGGGCCGGCGCCGGTTGTGGTTGCGCGTAGGGCTGCGGGGCCGGCGCTGGTTGTGGATAGGGCTGAGGCGCGGGCGCCTGCTGCTCCGCGGGCTGCGGCTGTGGCGCCGGAACGGGGAGTAGCGGCGGGGCTGGTTGCGCGGTGGGCGGCGGAGCGGCCTTGTAAGCGGGCTCATGCTCACGATCACGATCACGCTTACGCGCGGGCTTATGAACGGGTTTTTCTGCGGACTTTGCGGCAGGTTTTGCAGCAGGCTTTTCAGGCGTCTTTGTTGCCGGTTTTTCAGCGGCTTTCTCAGGCGGCTTCTCGGCGGACTTTTCAGGCGGCGTTGCAGCCGGCTTTTCCGCAGGTTTTTCAGTAGTCTGTTCCGCAGGTTTCTGAGGAGCGGACTGTGGAGCAGACGCGGGCGGGTGCAAAGGAACGGCATGTACGACCGGTGGCGAGGCCGGAGCGGGTGGCGCCGGCCGAACCGCGGGCTGCACCACACCCTCGACCTGCGTCTGCGCGCTCGCAGGCACAAACGCGGCGGCAGCGGCGTAAAGCGCAGCGGCGAGGCAGTTCTTCCACAACATCATGTAGGCGGGCTCCATGCACGCGTTCCGATGCCAAGCCGTTGCACATCGCGTGCCTGGACGGCATGAAGCCCGTCAGGGCATTCATCGCAGGATCTCGTGGCGCTGGCTACCGAGATGCTCGATACCGCATTCGAGCACATCGCCTTCCTGCATGAAGCGGTTCTTGCCGAAACCCACACCAGGCGGCGTTCCGGTCGCAAGCAGGTCGCCGGGAAGCAGCGTCATATGAGCCGAGAAATACGCGAGCATCTCGTCGACCGAAAACAGCATATCGCTCGTGTTGCCCTGCTGCTCGAGCCGGCCGTTCAGCTTCGTCCACAGATCGAGCTTCATGCCGTCGACGCCGGTGACGAGGTACGGGCCGATCGGCGAGTAGCCCGGCCGCGATTTCGCGCGCACCAGATGCTGCTGGCCTTCCGCGTCCACCTGAGTGGTGCGGTTCGAGACGTCGTTGATGCAGACAAAGCCGAAGATATAGCCGGCTGCATCGGCCGTTGCGATATCACGCGCCTCGCGGCTCACGACGATCGCCAGTTCGACCTCCCAATCGAGTTTCACGTCGGGGTTCGGGCCGCGTGAGATCGGGTCGTTAGGTCCGGCGAGCGACGTCACTGCTTTGAGAAAGACTTCGGGTTCCGTCGGCGGCTTCATCTTGAACTCCTCGATGTGCTTCCGGTAGTTGAAGCCGGTCGCCGCGATCTGCCGGACACCTTCGATCGGCGCGAGGTAGGTGAATGCGCCTTGCAGCGGCGTGAGCGCGCTTGTATCGACGTGGTTCAGAACGCCGCTGGCAATGGCATCAGGCGTGATGTCGGCCACGATCGGGCGCAGGTCCAGATGTTCGTCGCCGACGATGATGACGGGAACGGCATGGTCTTTCACGAGAACTCGGGCAAACTTTTGCATTTCAACGCTCCTTGATTTGCGGCTGCACATGGCTCCTGTCGCGGAGGTTAGCCATTTGTCAGCCATTCGATGGATCCTTCCGCCATCCCGGAATCAGCGCAATGCGTCGCGCGTCTGACAGCAGAATAGAAACGGAACGTATAAGCTTCAAAGACTCATTTCCGATGCTTCCCATAAGCAGGGCTTATAGCGATGCTTCTCCGCCATATCCGGTATTTCAAGGCTGTTGTCGACCAGGGCGGCTTCACACGGGCCGCGCAGATGCTGCATGTGTCGCAGCCGGCGTTGTCGCAGCAGATCAAGGAACTCGAAGCGAGTCTCGGCGCGCAACTGCTCGATCGCAGCGGCCGCCAGGTCCGCCCCACGGATCTCGGCGCCGTGTATCTGCGTTATGTCTCTCACGTGCTCGAGCAACTGGACGAAGCGGCGCGCGCGGTGCGCGACGTCGAGGATCT
The DNA here is from genome assembly GCF_019428685.1 of Paraburkholderia edwinii. Classification (NCBI taxonomy): domain Bacteria; kingdom Pseudomonadati; phylum Pseudomonadota; class Betaproteobacteria; order Burkholderiales; family Burkholderiaceae; genus Paraburkholderia; species Paraburkholderia edwinii. Next base: position 4,097,496 of record NZ_CP080095.1, on the reverse strand, counting down.
TTCGGCCGGGTCGCTGCGGCTCGGGGTCACGCCGAGCGTGGCGGCCTATCTGCTCGGCCCGCTGTTGCAGCGCTTCAGATCGGCGTATCCGGGAATCACGCTGTCGATTCGCGTCGCGGCGCAGGAAGAGGAGATCGAGCCCGCGCTTAGAAACGACGAACTGGATCTGGGCATCGGTTTCGGCGACTTGCCCGCGGAAGACATCGAAGCGACGCTGCTGCACAAGGAGCGGCTCGCGCTGCTCGTCGGAAAGGGGCATCCGCTCACGAACAAGGCCGCCGTCACGGCCGCCGAGGTGGCGGCGATGCCGCTCGCGTTACTCGACACGTCGTTCTCGACCCGCAGGCTCGTGGACCGCTACTTCAGAAGCCGGCGTCTGCATCCGACGGTTGCGGTGGAAGCGAACTCTCTGCTCGCGCTGATGCAGGTGATCCGGCACACGGGTCTGGCGACCATCCTTCCGGAGAACATTGCGGACGCCGAACTGGCTACGGTGAGGTTTCGGCCGGAACTCGAACTGCGGCACGCGGCGTTGCTGCAACGGCGCGGCGGGTATCGGTCGGCGGCGGTGCGCGCGTTTGTCGCAATGGCTCACGAGGTCACGCAGGCGTTTGCGGACCGGAGATAGTGACGCCGAGGCCGAACGGGGTCATGCGTTCCAGCCGGTTTGACGGGTACGGTACGCGTTAGCCCACGACCTCGACGATTCCCATCATGCCTTTGTCCTCGTGATTGACCGAGTGACAGTGGTACACGAAGCGGCCGACGATGACCGGATCGGTAAACGGAATCACGACCTTGAGTGAACCGGGTCCGAGATCGGTTGCGGGCGGAATGGAATACGTGTCGTGCAAGCTGTCCCTGTGCTGCGCCACGCCATTGACTTCCGTGACCAGAAACGCAGTCTGATGGATATGAAAGCTGTGGAATTGCTGATCGGTGTTGACGATCGTCCACTCTTCGGTGTCGCCGAGCCGTACCGTCTGGTCGACACGGTTTTCGTCCATCGTGCGGCCGTCGATCATGAACATCTTCCGGTCCGGCGTGCGCGAATAGTCGAGCGTGCGGCGCCGCGCGATGGATGCGCCTCGCACGTCGTCGATCCAGCGCGGTCCGTTTATCTTCTGCGCAAGCACGTGCTCTTCAATCGACGAAGCTTGCACCGCCGGTCCTGAAGAGATGACCGTCGCAATCTGCTGGGCAGGCTCTGGCGCGAGCCACGCTTCATTCTGGAAGGAGACGGTGCGCATCGTGTACTCGCCCGCCGGCGGGCCGACAACAATGACGTCGTAGCGTTGCCCTGGACCCATGAAGAATTCGGTCGTGCGGCGCGGACTCGACAAAGCGTGGCCATCCGTGGCGACCACGTAAAACGGCAGACCATCCAGTGCGAATTTGACGAACAGCGTCGCTCCGATATGCGCGATGCGCCAGAACTGGAGTTCGCCGGGCCTGATTGAAATGACCGGATTGATCTGTCCGTTGATTGAAACGACCTCATGTTTCTCGTGCTCCACGTGCTTGATCAGAAGCATGCGCTCAGGCATCGCTTTCAGAATCGGGAAACGCTCGTCGATGCCATCCACGACGAGTCCTCCCGACATGCCGCCGAGTATCTGAGGCGCCACTACACCATGTGCATGCGGGTGATACCAGAACATGCCGGGACTTTGCCGGTCGTGCGCCGGGACCTTCACGAGGTAGTCGAAAGTTTCGCCCGGATGGACGTGGATAAAGACGTTGTCGCTATGTCCGCGTGGCGAGACGCTCATGCCATGAAAGTGGAGATTGCTCGGCTGGTCTGGAAGACGATTGTTGAACCGGATCTTCAACGTGTCGCCCAACCCGACGCGGAGAACAGGGGGGATGTACTCACCGTTGTACAGCCGCCCCGCGAATGAAAACGGCCCAAGCTGTACTTGACCGATCGCCGCAGTGATCGTCGTTTCGAGCGTGCCGCGCTTGCTGCGTATTTGCGGCGGATCAACGAGTGCGTCGCCGTGGGACGTTTGGTCAAGAGGCGATGCACTGCAGAGGACATTTCCCGGCGCATCTTCGACTGCAGATGATTGTGCCGCCGCTGGCACTAGCGCAACGGCAGCCGTGCGCCCAAGAAGCGACAGAAAATTCCGGCGCCGCCGGTTCGGCAAATCGCTATACATGGATTCCCAGCACGGACAGTTCAACGAACCCGGCGTCGTCGGCGCTTCGACCGATGCCAACGGGCAAAGCGACAGTCTGTCAAAGCGTATGTGCAGATCAAATCGTCGATGCGAATGAATTGCCTGGCGAACGCACTGCGGTGCCCGGGCCGGCTTGCGTCAGTTGCATAACGCCGGTGCAAAAGCCTGTTTGCAACTTCAATCGCTGCTGCCTTTAATGTTTTTAACGCACGCTTTTAACGCGCTAAACAGAATGCCGGCATCGAGCGCAGTGCCATGGAGACGAGCGGCAAATGCAGGCAAAGCATTCCGCTTTTCATATCCGGCGTCATGCGGATTCGGGCCGCGCGGGGCGCGCTGGAAAGCGCGGCGCTTTTGCGGCCGCTTTCCGGCCTCTGCTGCTCGTGTATGTCCTCGCCCTCCACGACGCGGACGCTCAGGAACTTGAACCTCGAGCGTATTCCGCCGCGCCCGCAGGGACCAATTTTCTGGTGGCCAATTATTCGCGCCTGGACGGCCAGGTTCTCACGGATCCATCACTACCCGTCACGGATATCCATGCGGTGATCAATGCGTTCGCGCTTGGATATGTACGCGTCATCGATCTGGGCGGTCGTAGCGCGTCGCTTGGTCTGGTGGCGCCGTTTGCAAGCGGCAATGTGTCCGGCAAGGTTTTCGATGCGCCCAATCAGGTATATCGGGCAGGTCTCGGCGACATGCGATTCCGGTTCGCAATTGATCTGCTTGGGGGACCGGCGCTTACGCCGGAGGAATTCGCGCGACTGGTTCCGCAAACGATCGTCGGCGCGAGTCTCACGGTCGTCGCACCTACCGGCCAGTATGTGCCGGGCCGGCTGATCAACATCGGCGCCAACCGATGGGCCTTCAAGCCTGAGTTCGGCATTTCCCAGCCGATTGGAAACTGGTTTGCCGAGATGGCCGTCGGTGTATGGCTCTTTACGGACAACACGGCGTTTCTCGGCAATGCCCACCGCAGCCAGGCACCCATGCCCGTGCTTCAGCTTCACGGTGGGTATACCTTCCGTCCGGGCCTGTGGCTTGCCGGCGATGTGGGCTTCTATTCCGGCGGCGTGACCACGGTCAACGGCGTTGCCAATGACGACCGGCAAAACAATATTCGCTACGGCGTCACGCTGTCCGTACCCATTACGCGCAACTGGTCGGCCAAGCTGGCCCTGTCGAAGGGGCTGGTTGTGCGGGCCGGAGGGGACTACAAGGCCATTTCCCTCGCGGTTCAATATCGATGGCTCGATCGCTGACTGACTCGAGGTTGTCGACGCGCCGCTGCCGCTCAATTGCCAGATTTAAGCGGCTTTTGCAGAAACGTAACAGTCGGGCAGAAAAGCTATCTTGAAATTACAATCACCTTTCACTAAAAATTGCCCGACGAGCAAATGGTCCTATATCACTGCGGCGCTGCAATCTGGCCCTCCAGCACCCGACGCGGCAACACCTTCGTCGCCCACGCTTGCGTTCTGAAGGACGACGGTGAACCCGTATCGCTCGAAGATCTCGGGCAGTTCGCAAGCCGCAGCTGCGCTTATGCGTTCGCGCTGCGTTGCGCGACTGCTTTCGTCGATGGCAAACCGTTGCCTCGCAAGCCGTTCTGCGCCGACCCCGAAAGGCAATGAGCGGATGCATGGGCAAGCCGCTTTGCTTGTGCTGGAAGCAATGTGCTGTGGAATAGCGCCGACCCGAAGGCCAACCTTGAACCGCTCAACGGAGGAACGCCATGCATATGCCTGAAGTAAGCCGCTTTCAGTACACCCGTGGTCACGGCCAGCGTCGCACATACGATGTCACGCTCAACGTCACGCGCAAGAATTCGGGTATCTACGCTTACGCGGCCTGGGTGCAATTTCAGGCCGAATACAAGGGCTCGGGATTGATGCTTCCGCTGGTTGCCACGACCCGCGAGCACGCCATACATGAGGCACGAACCCGCATACAGAAGGAAATCGACCATCTTATCGGCGTGGTCGAGTAACCGAAGCCGACAATGTGCGGCACACGTCCGCTGTCCGCCGGTCGGCCGCCGATGGATCAAAACAAGGGCGCCAATCCCTCATCTGTTTCATATACTGCTCATACCGACCATCCACGCGGACGTTAAGCACAACGTCGCGTGTCTATCCTGAGTCGCGGCTAAATGAGTACGATCACACCGGCCGGACACGCAGAACCCGCACAACGGGAACGGATTCTCAATACCGTCGACCGCGTCTGCGAATTGTGTTTTGGTCTGTTCATGGCTTTGACGTTTGTCGGCGCTGTCAAGGCGGCTACCGCCGGCGAAGACGCCGGGTACAAACTGTTCGTCACCGCGTTAGGATGCAATCTCGCGTGGGGCCTTGCCGACGCCGTGATGTATCTCGTGCGCACGCTCGCCGAGCGGGGACAGCGGCTGAAGCTCGCGCTGACCGTGCAGCGGGAGCAGGACGAGACCATCGCCGTGCGTGCTCTGCGTGACGCCTTGCCCGAGAGGCTGGGACAACTCGTCGAAGACGCTGACCTCGCGCGGATTCGTGCTCGTCTTTCGGCTGTGTCGACGCTGCCTCCTCGCGCGAATCTGGTGCGTGGCGACTTCGTCGGGGCGCTGGGCATCTTTCTACTCGTTGTCCTCGGAACCTTTCCGGTCGCCATTCCGTTTCTCGTCGTCGACGATGTCAGAGCGGCACTCATCGCCTCGCGCGTGCTGACACTCGCGATACTTTTCATCGCAGGCTTTGCGCTCGGACGCTACACAGGCGCAGGTGCAATGAAAGCGGGCTTCGCGATGGCTGTGCTTGGTATTCTGCTGACAATGGCGATTATCGCGCTGGGCGGGTAATTCGTTCGCACCGACCATCGGAGGGCAATTAACGATTTCGATGAGCGACGATTCTGCACGTTGCTAGCGGAATATAAATGTAATTCGGATACCCTACCGAGCCGGAGTCCGATTGCGAGCGAGCCGTTTTATCTATTCAGAATCCGGCATTGATACGCGACTCGCGCGACGCCTGACTCGCTATCGGGCAATCCGATGCGAATTTGCGCGCGGGGATCGGCTCAGGAACGGCCACGCGAAACCGGTCTGGACGCCGACGTTGCCTCTACGAGCGATGTGATGACAGCCGCGGCGGCATCAGGTCGCTGGCGCCTGACGAGGCGATCTGACAGTACGTTGCAAAATGCAACTGCCGCGGTTGAGCCATGCGCTTGCACGAAGTCACGTACCGTTTCGTCCACCAGGCAGCGGAGCGTCGCTTCACACATGCTGCTGGCAATAAATGACGTCCCCCGGGCGAGTTCCAGTTGAAAGTCAATTTCGCAGCGCCGATAGGCCTCATGCCGTACCCGTGTATTAGCTATTGGATTCAATTAACTTGTCCCCAGCTTTCCGGTTGAGTGTCTATGCGATTTACATCGATTATTGGCGGTGTTTGATGCAAAAGATTTAATGATTTAAAAGCGATTACATCGTAGAAGCTTTCAGATCATTTCTCAAATAAATTTGCTTTTTTTAAGGGCGACTTAAAGGAATTGATTCGCTGCGAGAATGATGGGTGTGACGGGATAGCGATGTGTGCGCTTTACACATGTTTTTCATCCGTCGGCCATAATTTTGCATGGAGTTTATGCGGAAGCGCCTACGCTAGCCGTCTAACCACAAGGGCGGGCATGCCCATTGGAACTTGTCATGCCGTACTCATGGCAAGAGGTGGCAGAGGCGTGGTGCGTCACACTCGATGACTTCCTCGGCACGCGTCACGCGATCCTGCCGGACTTCGAACCATTTGAGCAGCTTAAAAAAGAAACTCAGTGGCTTCCGATCGACCCATTCGCGGCGGTCAAACTTCCGGGTGAATCAGAGCTTACCGTCCATTTGCTGAAGTCGCGGGTTCCCCATATTCGTCAGGTGGCGGTATTGCGGAACGGCGATAGCCGTGTCGGCTTTGTCGTCCGCAGGCAAGAGGGCTGCGACCTTGTCACGCTGGCGCCCGAACTGAGAGGCAACGGTCTTTCTGCAGACCTGCTGCTTGCAACTCGCGTTCTGCGCGCATCCCTGAAATTCTCCGAGGTGCCGCAACTGCATCTGGCCTCGAAGCAGCTGTTTTGCGGCGGATGCTACTCCGCGGCAGGGCTCGCGTCCGCGCGCGCGGCGCACCGGCTGGCCGTTCTGCGCGCGCTTGCAAAAGGGAAGGCGGTGCCGCCCGAAGTGCTCGCGGACTATCCGCACCTCTTGCGATCCGCACACCTGATACGTCAATACGCGCTGTCCAGCGCGCTCGCCTGACATCACGCGAAGAACATCGGCGGGGGGGAAAACCCTGGTCGGTTATTCCCACTGATTGAGAATCGGTTTTTTGATCGCCGGGAATATCGTGGCATGCTCCTCGCATTGCCCCAGTTTTAAGCCCTTACCGTGAACCAAGACCCAAGCGTCACCGGCGCCGAACGGTTGCTTCTCGTGCTCACCGCACTGGCGAGCCACGGCAAAGCCATGTCGGTTAAAGACATGCTGGCTGTCACGGGCCTCGCGCAAAGCACGCTCTATCGCCAGGTCGCGTTGCTCAAGCGCTGGGGCTTTGTCGCCGAAGACGCCGGCTACTACGCGCCCGGACCCGTGAGCCTGCAGCTCGCCGTCGGCTTCGACATCAATTCGTTACTCGTCGAGTCGAGCCGCGACGGCATGACGCAACTGTCGCGCACCACGCAGGAAAGCGTCGGCCTTGTCGTCGCGGTCAACGATCAGGTGATCTGCCTCGAGATGATCGAAAGCACGCATTCGCTACGCTGCTCGTTTGAAAAAGGCCGCGCGGTGCCGCTAAGGGCTGGCGCTTCCGCGAAGTCCCTGCTTGCCTTCATGCCCGACAAAGCACGCAACGACACACTAGACCGCCAATTCGCGAACGATCCGACAGGCCGCAAGGCCATCGAAGCCGAATTGAACGAGATCCGCAGCCGCGGCTATGCAGTCAGCGATAGCGAAGTCGACCCGGGCGTATGGGGCGTAAGCGTTCCTGTTTTCCGCCGTGCCGCGCGCGGTACGAACGGGCATGCAAGTGCAACAGCAAGCGCCTCGATCACGCTGATGGCGCCTTCTTCACGCGCCGCGGGACGCGAACAGCAACTCGCCGACTGGACCGTGCGCACCGCACAAAGCATCTCAGTCCGTCTGCAAGCCGAATCATTCCAACGCAACGCCTGACGCAAACCAGCAAACCACTTTGGGGAAGAGGAACCACCGATGATCAAACTGCACAAAGTCCTTTCAGCCGCCTGCGTGAGCATCGCGATGGCTTGCGCTGTTGCACCGGGCAGCGCCGCCGCGCAAGACTCCAATGTGCTGAGCGTCGCCACCGACGCGACGTTCCCGCCGATGGAGTTCGTCGACAAAGGCCAGCGCACCGGCTTCGATATCGACCTGATGAATGCGCTCGCCAAAGCGATGGGCAAAGAGGTCAAATGGACCGATATCGATTTCAAAGGCCTGATTCCGGGCCTTATCGCGCATCGCTTCGATGCGGCGATCTCGGGCATCTACATCACGCCGGAGCGCAGCCAGGTGGTCGATTTCACGCAGACGTATTTCGCGGGCGGTCTGTCGGTGCTCGTGAAGGCCGACTCTTCGATCAAGGCGCCTGCCGACCTGAACGGCAAGAAGGTCACGGTGCAGGTCGGCACGAAGTCGGTCAACTTCCTGCGCGACAACTATCCGCAAGTGCAGCGCGTCGAAGTCGAAAAGAATCAGGAGATGTTCGATCTGGTCGGCATCGGCCGCGCCGACGCGGCCGTGACCGGCAAGCCGGCCGCCTATCAGTTCGCGCGTACGCGTCCGGGCTTCCGTGTGCTCGACAAGGAGCTGACGAAGGAAGAGTACGGCATCGCGGTGCGCAAGGATGAGCCGCAGTTGCGCGATCAGCTGAACGCCGCACTCGCGAAGATCAAGGCGGACGGCACTTACGCTGCGATCGTGCAGAAGTGGTTCGGCACGACCGCGAAGTAACCGCGCGGATCTGACCTATGCAACTCGACTTCACGCCGGCCTTCGCCGGCTGGGCCGACATCGCGCACGGCGCGCTCGTCACCGTCGAAGTGACCGCCGCCGCGCTGGTGCTGAGCTGCGCGCTTGGCCTGTTGATCGGTATCGGCCGGCTCAATCCGCGGCATAAACTGATCTATGGTTTTTGCACTGCGTATCTGGTGTTCTTCCGCGGCACGCCGTTGCTCGTGCAACTATTCCTGCTGTTCTTCGGCTTGCCGCAATTCAACATTCTGCTGCCGGCTTTCGTGTGCGGCATGTTGGGGCTCGGGCTCTATTCGGCCGCTTACGTGTCCGAAATCGTGCGCGGCGCGATTCAATCCGTGGATCGCGGGCAAATGGAAGCAGCGCGCTCGATCGGTATGTCGGCGCCGCAGGCCATGCGGGCGATCATCTTGCCGCAAGCGATCGTGCGCATGATTCCTCCGCTCGGCAACGAGTTTATCGCGCTGATCAAAAACTCCGCGCTTGTGTCGCTGCTGACTATCGACGACCTGATGCACGAAGGCCAGAAGATCATCAGCGTGTCGTATCGTTCGCTTGAGGTGTATCTGGTTATCGCGCTCGTTTATCTCGTGCTGACGCAGGCGACCAATTACATGCTTCATCGCGTCGAGCGCCGTTTGCGCGCAGGAGGAATGGTCCAGTGAGCGGCTCAACCGAACCTATCGTCAGCATTCGCGGACTCATGAAATCGTTCGGCGCGCATCGCGTGCTGAACGGCATCGACTTCGATATTCAGCCGCAACAGGTGGTCGTGGTGATTGGGCCGAGCGGCTCAGGAAAAAGCACCTTCCTGCGCTGTTGCAATGGACTCGAGCAGCCGGAAAGCGGTACGGTCGATATCTGCGGCCATCGCCTCGTCGATCAGGGCGCGATGCTGAAAGACCGCGCGCTCAATGCATTGCGCACTGAAGTCGGCATGGTGTTTCAATCGTTCAATCTGTTTCCGCATTTGTCGGTGCTGCATAACATCACGGTCGGGCCACGCATGTTGCGCGGTGCATCGAAAGCCGATGCCGATGCGGCCGCGCTCGCGCTGCTGAAAAAAGTTGGGCTCGAACACAAGGCCCATGCGATGCCCGCGAGTCTTTCCGGCGGACAGAAGCAACGCGTTGCGATTGCACGTGCCCTGGCGATGCAGCCGCGTGTGATGCTTTTCGACGAACCGACGTCCGCGCTCGATCCCGAACTCGTCGGCGAAGTGCTGCAGGTGATGAAGCTGCTCGCATCGGAAGGCATGACGATGCTTGTCGTCACGCATGAAATGGGCTTCGCGAAGGAAGTGGCCGATGTTGTTGTGGTGATGGATGGCGGTGAAATTGTCGAGGCAGGTCCGCCCGCGACTATTTTTTCGGCGCCGTCGCAGCCGCGCACCAGGACGTTCCTGCAGGCGGTGCTGTCGCGCGCATGATGTGTCCAGGCGCCATGCCGATGCCATGCTGATGCAATGCGGCACGCCGTTCAATCATTCGACGTGCGCCAGTCTTTGGAGTTAGCGACCATGAATCAATCAACTCGCGCGATCTTTGCCGAGCACGCCTTGCTGCCCGATGGATGGCGCCGCAACGTGCTGCTCGAATGGAACGAGCAGGGCGCGCTGCTCAACGTCACGCCGGACGTGCATGAAGTGCCGGCACATGTCGCCAGGGCATCAGGTCCGATCGTGCCGGGCATGCCGAATCTTCATTCGCACGCATTCCAGCGCGCCATGGCAGGCCTGACCGAATATCGCGCGAATCCGACCGACAGCTTCTGGAGCTGGCGTGACCTGATGTACCGCTTCGCCGCGCGCATCACGCCCGACACGCTGGGCGCGATCGCGCGCTGGCTGTACGTCGAAATGCTGAAGGCAGGGTACACGTCGGTCTGCGAGTTTCACTACGTGCATCACGCGGCAGACGGACAGCGCTACGCGAATCCGGCGGAACTCGCACAACGCGTCGTCGATGCGGCGAGCGAGACCGGCATCGGTATGACAATGCTGCCTGTTTCGTACCAGTACAGCGGTTTTGGCTCGCAGCCGCCGCGCGACGATCAGCGGCGCTTTATCAATACGCCTGAGCAACTTCTTTCGATTCTCGAAACACTAAGGCAAGCGAGGCCCGAGCATGGCGGGCTGCGCTATGGCGTCGCACCGCACTCGTTGCGCGCGGTTTCCGACGCATCGCTGCGGGCGCTGATCGAAGGGCTCGACGCCCTATCGCCCGATGCGCCCGTGCATATTCATATCGCCGAGCAGACTGCGGAAGTGGACGCATGTCTTGCCGCCGAAGGCGCACGGCCTGTGCAATGGCTGCTCGATCGTTTCGATGTGACGGGGCGCTGGTGTCTCGTGCATGCGACGCATATCGATGCAAATGAAACGGCCGGGCTTGCAAAGCGCGGCGCAGTCGCCGGTCTGTGCCTGACCACGGAAGCGAATCTTGGCGACGGCATCTTCCCCGCGCATGAGTATCTCGACGCGGGCGGCGTATTCGGCATCGGCTCGGACAGTCATATTGGCGTCGACTGGCGCTCGGAACTGCGCTTGCTCGAATACGGGCAGCGGCTTGCACGGCGTCAACGCAATGTTCTCGCGTCGTCGCAGACGGCGCACGTCGCAGACCGGCTTTTTCACGGCGCGCTTACGGGCGGCGCACTGGCGACCGGCCGCGCGGTCGGCGCATTGAAGCGCGGCGCGCGCGCCGACTGGCTCGTGCTCGACGCGCAGCATCCGACCCTCGCGGAACAGACATCGGAGACGTGGCTTTCTTCGATCGTGTTTGGCGAGCACGGCGAAACGCAGGTTCTCGACGTCTATACGGGCGGCGAGCGGGTGGTGCATCAGCGCCGCCACCGCGATGAAGCGCGCCTCTATGCGGACTATCGTAAGGCGCTCTCGCATCTCCTTAGCGGCGCGTGAACGCGCTATCACCTGAACGGAGACTTACCCCATGAGCGAACTGTTTTTTCTCGAGCGCGGCACGGCGCCGCTGCTGATTTCGATTCCGCATCTGGGCACGCGCATTCCCGATGCGATGCGCGACCAGTACACCGATATCGCGCTAACGGTCGCCGATACGGACTGGCATCTCGATCGCCTCTACGCGTTCGGCAAGGCGCTGGGTGCGACAATGCTCGGCGCGCGTGTATCGCGCTATGTGATCGACCTGAACCGGCCGTCGAACGACGAAAGCCTGTATCCGGGCCAAACGACCACGTCGCTGTGTCCGACCGAATCGTTTCGCGGGGAGCCACTCTATCGCGAGGGACACGCGCCGAACAAAGCCGAGCGCGAGCGACGCGTTGCGACCTTCTGGCAGCCATACCACGATGCATTGCGAGCGGAGCTGCAACACCTGCGCACTCAGCACGCGAATGTGCTGCTATGGGAAGCGCATTCGATCGCGAGCGTGCTGCCGCGTCTTTTCGACGGCAAACTGCCCGATCTGAATATCGGCACTCAGGATGGCCGGACGGCCGCCGCGCCGGTGCTCGACGCGGTGAAACAGGCGGCGGCCGCGGGCCCGCTCACGTGGATCGCGAATGGGCGCTTCAAGGGCGGCTTTATCACGCGCCATTTCGGCGCGCCGCACGACGGCATTCATGCGGTGCAACTCGAGATGTGCCAATCGACGTATATGAGCGAAGACGCTCCGTTCGATTATTTGCCGGACGTCGCGCAGAAGGTCGAACCGGTTGTGCGGCAGATGGTGAGCGGCGCGCTCGATGTTGTGGTCGCGATGAATGCTTCGGCTCGCTGAATGATAGACGTGTAAAAGTGACCGGATCGACAACGCCGACGTGGACTCGCAAACGTTTCCGTCCGGAAGCGACTTATTTTCAGCGTAAAATGCGACTCCCGCCGCGATGTGTGCCGGCGGAGTGCCGCTACGCTATCGATGCATGTCGACCTAATCACTCTCTACCTTCTTGCGGTCGGGACGCTACTCGCCAGCTCGGCGATGACGGTGTGGGAGCAACGCGCCCATTCGACGCGCAGCAAGGAGCTGAAGATACTGGCGGCGGCGTACGCGACGCTAGCCATTGGCTGCGCGGCGGCCCTGTACCGTCACAGCGTGCCGGGCGTCATCGGTTCCGCGCTTAGCAATCTCGTCATTTTTACCGGCTATCTGCTGATCCTCCACGGCGTCGCCTCGCTAAACGGCAGGCGATACGGAGCGGCTTCGATGGTCCTGCTTGCCGTCAATGCGCTCGCATGGGCGATCTCCGGCACGCGTTGGCAGGAGACGATGTGGGCCTACGTCAGCGCATTGCCGATTGCGGTGGTGTCGGGCCTCACGGCGTTTGAACTGCTGCGCGACAACGGTCGGAAACGCCTCCAGTCGCAGTACATTGCGGCGATCGTGTCGGGTATCCATGCCGTCTTTTATGCCTTCAGGGCGTTTATCTTGCCGTGGCTCGGGGTCCGATACGGCAAAGACGCGCTGATGGCGTCGAGCGTCGTCACGATGTATGAGGGCGTGCTGTATTCGGTCGTTCTCCCGATGACTTTGCTCAAACTCGTGCGTGAGGAAGCGCATGGCCAGCTTCTGCGGGAATCGCAAACGGACTATCTGACCGGGCTCGGCAATCGCAGATGGTTTTTCGCAGAGGGTGCGCGAGTGATGCGCGATGCGGGCACATCGCGTCCGGTCTCGCTGCTTGCGTTCGACCTCGACCACTTCAAGACAATTAACGATCAATACGGCCACGAGACAGGGGACGCGGTGCTCAGGTCATTTGCGGACGTGGTACGCAGTGGCGTGGGGTCCGACGCGATCGTCGCGCGCATCGGCGGCGAAGAGTTCGTCGCGCTGCTGCCTGACCATGACAGCGGCGATGCGAAAGTGGTGGGCGAGGCGGTGGTCAGGCGCTTCGCCGAGACGATTACGCAGGGCTCGAATCGGGTGGGCGTGCGCGCCACGGTCAGTATTGGCCTCGCGCAGTCTGGACGCGAAGCTTCGACGCTCGCCGATCTTTTGTCCGCTGCGGACGAAGCCTTGTACAGCGCTAAGGCGCGCGGTGGGAATCGCGTGGAACTGGCGCAGAGCGATGCGGGGTCGTCGGCGGCGTGAGTGGTGCCACCCAGGGCGCCCATGCTGCCGCTTAAGCCTGTGCCTGTTCCGGATGCGTTTGCACCCGACTTATCTCCCTTAGCCTTCCTGAAAGCATAGCGTCGATCGTTGCGCACGCAATGTGCGGACGCTTTCATGGCATTTTTCAGCCCGTCTCGCGTTTCTCTGCCCGGCGGCGCCCCATTTCATCTCCAATCCTCAACAACTCTCACGCAACGTTTTCGGGGTCTTTTTGCACCCTTAGAGCATAAATTTATAACTAATGGTATCGTGCCTGCGAAATCAATTTCGAAAGCGTCCTGAAGGACATCCGAAACCACGACGTGAGCTGCCGGCAACCGGCGGCCTGGCCCCGTATTGCCCTCGAAACCATGAAGACCATGGAACAAAAAACGCCGTTTACTGCTGTCGCGCCCACGCTCACGCCGCCGCGCGCTTTGGCACAAATGCTCCGCTTCGCCGCTATCGGCTCAATCGCTCTCGTATTTAGCGCATGTCGAAACCCGGAAGGATCCGCTGCTTCCGCGCCGCCCCTGCCAACAGTAGGCGTCGCGACCGTGATGCCCAAAACCGTGCAGGAATGGGATCAGTTCAACGGCCGCGTCAGTGCGATCGATACCGTCGAGCTGCGTCCTCGCGTCAGCGGCTATGTTGAACGCGTCGTCTATAAGGAAGGCGACGATGTCAGGAAGGGCGACGTTCTCTTTATCATCGACCAGCGGCCTTATCGCGACGCTCTAGCAAGTGCCGAAGCGCAGCTTGCACACGCGCGCGCTACCGCTGCGCTCGCACTCGCGCAAGACCGTCGTGCGCAAACGCTGATTCAAAGCAAGGCCATTTCTGTCGAAGAAGTCGAAACGCGCCACGCGACATTCGAACAATCGAACGCGGACGTGCAAGCTGCTGAAGCTGCCGTTGCGACAGCCCGTCTGAATCTCGGCTTTACCGAAGTGCGTTCGCCCATCGATGGCCGCGCGGGCAGGGCGATGCTCACCATCGGCAATCTCGCGCAGGCCGACCAGTCGCTACTGACCACCGTCGTGTCGCAAAACCCGATGTACGTCTACTTCGACGCCGATGAGCACAGTTATCTGCGTTATCTCGAGCGTGCGAAGAAAGCAGGTGGCGGCAGCCGGCACGGCGCCGCTCAAAAGGTGCAAGTCGGCCTTGCCAACGAGGACGGCTTCCCGCACGCCGGCACCGTCAACTTTCTCGACAACCAGGTCGATGCGGCGACGGGCACGATACGCGCGCGAGCAGTAGTTCCGAATCCGGATCGCATTCTGACGCCGGGCCTCTATGCGCATGTGCAATTCCCGGGAAGCGATCAGTACAGTGCGCTATTGATCGACGAAAAGGCCGTGCTCACCGACCAGAACCGCCAGTACGTCTACGTGTTGGGGCCCGGCGATAAAGCGTTACGCAAGGACGTGACGCTCGGCCGGACGATTGATGGCCTTCGCGTGGTCGAGTCGGGTCTCAGCGCCGGCGACAAGGTCATCGTGACGGGCCTGCAAAGGGTCTATTTCCCCGGCGCGCCGGTCAAGCCCACACCCGCATCGATGGGCAAGCCCGCGGCTACCGCCGATGCAACGCACGCAAGCGTGAATGCTGCACCTACGCGCGAAACGACGGTCGACTGATAGAGGCTCCCAGATGGATTTCTCGAAGTTCTTTATCGACCGGCCAATCTTCGCCGTGGTGCTGTCGATCATCATCTTTGCGGTCGGGCTGATTGCGATTCCGCTTTTGCCGTCCGGCGAGTACCCGGAAGTCATTCCGCCGACGGTGGTTGTGCATGCAACCTATCCGGGCGCTAACCCTAAAGAGACGGCAGAGTCCGTTGCGACACCGCTTGAAGAAGCGATCAACGGCGTCGAGGGCATCATGTACATGAAGTCGGTGTCGGGTTCCGACGGCAGCCTGCAGGTGGTCGTGACGTTCCTGCCCGGCGTCGATCCCGATACCGCCGCCGTGCGCGTGCAGAACCGCGTGAGCCAGGCGTTGAGCCGCCTGCCGGATCAGGTGCGCCAGTACGGCGTCACGACGCAAAAGCAGTCGCCGACGCCGCTGATGTACGTGAATCTCGCTTCGCCCGACGGCCGCTACGACTCGCTTTACATGCGTAACTATCTGATCTTGCATGTCAAGGATGAGTTGTCGCGTATCCAGGGGATCGGCGACGTCGGTGTGTATGGTTCGGGCGAGTACGCGATGCGCGTCTGGCTCGATCCGAACAAGCTCAATTCGCGCGGGCTAACCGCAAGCGATGCCGTCAACGCGATTCGCGAGCAGAACGTGCAGGTGTCCGCCGGTCAGCTCGGCGCGGAACCGTCGCCGGCAGGTACCGATCTGCTCGTCTCGATCAACGTGCACGGGCGGCTTGAATCCGAACAGGAATTCGGCAACATCGTTGTCAAGGATGGCGAACAGGGCCAGGTTGTGCATCTGTCCGATGTCGCGCGCATCGAGCTGGCCGCCGGCGACTACACGATGCTGACGTTGAAGGACCAGCAGAACTCAGCGGCCGTCGGGATTTTTCTTTCGCCGGGAGCCAACTCGCTGGCTGTCGCGGACGCCGTCTACGCGAAGCTTAAGGAGCTGTCGGAGAGTTTCCCGCCGGGCATCACGTATCAGGCCGTTTGGGATCCGACCGTATTCGTACGCGATTCGATACGCGAGGTGCAACAGACGCTGTTCGAAGCAGTCGTGCTGGTGGTGCTCGTCGTCATCCTGTTTCTGCAAACGTGGCGCGCGTCGATCATCCCGCTCGTGGCCGTGCCGGTCTCGGTGGTGGGCACGTTTGCGTGGCTCTACATTCTCGGCTTCTCGATCAATACGCTGACGCTGTTCGGCCTGGTGCTCGCTATCGGTATCGTCGTCGACGATGCGATCGTGGTGGTCGAAAACGTCGAACGGTACATCGCTCAGGGGTTCGAACCGCGTGAGGCCGCGCATAAGGCGATGCGCGAAGTCTCGGGCCCGATCATCGCGATTGCGCTCGTGCTGTGCTCGGTGTTCGTGCCGATGACGTTTCTGACGGGTGTTACTGGCCAGTTTTACAAGCAGTTCGCGGTGACGATCGCCATATCCACCGTCATCTCGGCGATCAATTCGCTGACGTTGTCTCCCGCGCTGGCGGCGAAGCTGCTCAGAAGCCATCAAAGCCGTGGCGACGTGCTTACACTTGCGCTCGACAAAGCACTCGGTTGGCTGTTCCACCCATTCAACCGCTTTTTCAACCGATCGTCCGAGCGTTACCAGCATGCGGTGGAAAAGACGTTCAAACGTCGCGGTGCGGTTTTTGTCGTTTATGCCGCATTACTCGGAATGACGGCGCTGCTGTTTCACAACGTGCCAGGCGGCTTCATACCGACACAGGACAAGCTGTATCTGTTCTCCGGCGCAAAACTGCCGGAAGGTGCATCGCTTCAGCGCACCGTTGCCGTGGCGCGCAAGATGTCCGATATCGCGCATAGCGTCGACGGCGTCGAACTCGTGCCCGGCTACGTTGGCTTTAACGCTTTGCAGACGGTCAATACGCCCAATCTCTCGGCGTCTTACGTCATCCTCAAGCCGTTCGATCAACGCAAACGAAGCGCGCAGCAAATTAATGCGGAGCTGAACCAGAAGTTCGCGCAGATTCAGGACGGCTTTGCTTACGCGTTGATGCCGCCGCCTATTCAAGGGCTCGGCAATGGCTCCGGCTATTCGCTGTACCTCGAGGATCGCGCCGGTCTAGGCTACGGTGCCTTGCAAAACGCGCTCGATACGTTCCGCGCGGCTGTCGCTAAGACGCCGGGCATGACGTATCCCGTCAGTTCCTATCAGGCCAATATCCCGCAGCTGGAGGTGAAGGTCGATCGCGTCAAAGCCAAGGCGCAAGGCGTGGCGCTATCCGATCTGTTCGATACGTTGCAGACGTATCTCGGCTCGATGTACGTGAACGACTTCAACAAATTCGGACGCGTCTATCGTGTCATGGCACAGGCCGATACCGGCTACCGCCAGCATGCGGCCGATATCGCGAACTTGCGCACGCGTAATTCGCGAGGCGAAATGGTGCCGATCGGGTCGATGGTGACGATCGTTCCGACTTACGGTCCCGATCCGGTCATGCGCTACAACGGCTATCCGGCCGCGGACCTCATCGGCGACGCGGACCCCCGCGTGCTGTCCTCGGCCGAAGTCATCGACAAGCTGAACGAGATCGCCAGGGAAGTCTTGCCGCGCGGCATCAAGCTCGAGTACACGGATCTTAGCTATCAGCAGGTGAAGCAAAGCAATGCAGCGATGATCGTTTTTCCGCTGGCGGTGATGCTCGTCTATCTGGTGCTCGCGGCGCTCTATGAGAGCTGGTCGTTACCGCTAGCGGTCATCCTGATCGTGCCCGTGTGCATGTGCGCGGCGCTTTCAGGGGTGTGGCTCACGGACGGAGACAACAACGTGTTCGTTCAGGTGGGGCTTGTCGTGCTGATGGGGCTTGCATGCAAGAACGCGATTCTGATTGTCGAATTCGCGCGCGAGCTTGAAATGCAGGGCAAAACGGCGGTTGCGGCGGCGCTTGAAGCATGTCGCCTTCGCTTGCGTCCTATTGTGATGACATCGGTGGCGTTTATCGCCGGGTCGGTGCCGCTTCTCCTCGGTCATGGAGCCGGCAGCGAAGTGCGTAAAGCCACGGGTGTAACGGTTTTCTCGGGAATGTTAGGCGTGACGTTATTCGGACTGTTTTTGACGCCCGTGTTCTATGTCGTGATCCGCAAGCTGTCGCAGGGATTTGGAGGCAACAAGGTCACGCAGGAGGGTAGCGAGGTCGCGGCAGAGGTGCACCATGAATAAGCTGATTACGTCGCTCGTGGTGACAGGCGTGCTTACCGGCTGCGCGGTTGGGCCGGACTTCGAGGCGCCGGTGACGCAAACCTCGTCGCATTTTGCGCGTGACGAGGCACATGGCGAAGCGAATCGTGCCGCGACTGCCGAACCTGCTTCGGATCAGGCATTCTGGCAAAGCTTTAACGATCCGCAGCTGACGGAACTCGTGGAGCGCGCGCTCGGCGCAAACAACGATTTGCGAACCGCGCTCGCGAACTACGATGCGTCGAATGCGCTGCTGCGTGAGGCAAAGCTTGAGCAGTATCCGATCGTCACGGCAAGCGGTCAGGCCGGGCACCAACGCTTGAGCAAGGATCAGGCGTTTGGCGCACCGCTCGACGAGCGCAATACCTATACGTTTAGCCTCCAGTCCAATGCAACATGGGAGCTCGATCTGTTCGGGCGCGTACAGCGCGGCGTGGAAGCGGCGCGTGCGCAAACTGGCGCAAGCGCTGCAGACTTTAGCGCGCTACAAGTAGCGATTGTCGGGCAGGTCGCAAGCACGTATGTCGATCTTCGAGGCACGCAGGAGCGTTTGCGCGTTGCGCGTGAAAACGCGGACAACCAGATGCAGACCCTGCAGATCGTGCAAAAGCGCTTTGATGCCGGCAGGGGCTCCGACTTCGATATTGCCCGCGCGCGCGAGCAATACGAATCGACGTTAGCGCGCGTTCCGGCGCTCGAGGCCCGAATTGCCGTCGACGAACATCGCCTTGCGGTGCTAACCGGCAATCAGCCGGGCACGCTGCCCGGACTCGATGCGCCTAAACCATTGCCCGCGTTGCCGGCATCGATCGACCCAGGCACGCCCGCTAACCTGTTGCGTAGACGTCCTGATGTCGCCGCAGCGGAATACCGTCTTCACGCCGCGACGGCGCGTGTCGGCGTCGCAACCGCCGATCTGTTTCCGCGCCTGAGCATCGTGGGGTTGATCGGCACACAGGCCTTTGCCGCAAGCTCGCTATTTACTGCGGACAGCCAGGCGAGCCTGATCGCGTTCGGCGTCGACTGGTCGTTTCTCGACGTGGGGCGTGTGCGCGCGCGCATCGTCGCCGCGCGCTCCGATGCTGCGGGTTCGCTCGCGCAATATCAGCAGACCGTGTTGCTCGCGCTCGAAGATACGGAGAATGCGCTGATTATCTATGCGCGCGCCCAGGCAGAAGACAAACAGCTCGAGCGCGCCGCAAACGATGGTGAGGAGGCCGCGCGTCTCGCGCGCATTCGCTATCAGGAAGGCCTTATCGACCTGTTCGAAGTACTCGATGCCGAACGGCAGATGTTGCAGGCGCAAGACGCTTTCGCCGATGGCCGTACGCGTAGCGCCAATGCCGCGGTTTCGCTGTACCGGGCACTCGCGGGCGGCTGGCCGCAACGGCCGGCATCGGATGCGGCAGTTCAGAACGCGGCCAGATGACGGGTGGAAAGAGGCGTGCGATGAGCGGCTAGCTCGTCGCGCCGGGCACCATCCGAGGCGCGGGAAATCAGCTCGGGCGCCCAGATTTCCTGGAGCTCCCTGGCGGGTTTGCCCGCTAAACGATCAAGCAGCATTTGGGCCATGCGCTTGCCCGCGCGATGCGTGTCAGCGGAAAAGGTGGTGAGAGCAGGCTGGACGTAGCGACTGAACGGATGATTGTCGCCGCCAATCACGGCGACATCGCGGCCTGGCGCTTTGCCTGTTTCCGCGATGCCGCGCATGACGCCCATCGCGATCAGGTCGTGACCGCAGAGGATAGCCGTGGGCGGATCCGCGAGCTCAAGCAGCCGATGAGCGGCCTGTGCGCCGCTATCCTCCGATATTGTCGTTTCGACACAAAGACTGCTGTCGAAGCGAATGCCCGCGGCGCGCAATGCTTCGCGATACCCGAGGCGCTCGAAGTGGCTGAACATCAGATAGTCGGGCGCATGGAGCAGCGCGATCCGACGATGCCCCAGCGAAATAAGCCGCCCGCAGCCGGTGCGCCCCAGCACGCGATGATCGATATCGACGTAAGGGTAGTCGTTCGAAGTCTCGCTTCTGCCGAAAGCGACGAAGGGGATATCGCGTTCGAGCAGATAGGCGATGCGTTCGTCGTGCCGGCGTGTGCGACCGAAGAGTAGTCCATCGACGCGCTGGCGCTCGGCAAGGCGTTTGAACAGATCGATTTCGGCTTCGACGCTTCGCGCCGATGCGACGATCACCTGATAGCCGCTTTCGTCGAGGGCGTCATTTACACCAATCAGCATGTCCAGAAAGAACGGATGCGCGAACGATGTCTGCGGCGCCGACACGACGAACCCGATCGTATCCGATGCCTGCCGGCGCAAGCGGCGCGCAGCCGGGTCCGGGCAGAAGCCAAACCGGTCGGCCGCGTCGAGTACACGTTGACGCGTCGCGGAACTCACATCTTCCCGATTGTTCAAGGCCTTGGAGACGGTGCTGACGGAAAGCTTTAGCTTTGTCGCGAATTCGTGGATGTTCATGCGGTGTCTTCTCCGGGGCCCCCATCGGACATTTTTTTCGAAAACGATTTTTCCGTGAATTCTACGCCGTCGTGCCGGTAAAAAAGCGGCGAGCCGTGCAATTATGCGCGGCGATTTCGCTTTACTTCGATGATCAAGTCGTATTCCGAAAGGTGTCGCCTTGAATTTTGTTGGAATCGCTGTTATCTTTTGTCGAAATCGATTTCGGATAGCGATTCAGTGATCTCCCGGAGATGAGTATGACAAGTAGTCCGGCAGACGAAGCCTTCGGCTCGGGCGCGATCTTCTACGACCCGGCCGCAGGCTGCGGCCTGCCCTACAACCCATTCAAGGCGATCGTCGCGCCGCGCCTCATCGGGTGGATATCGACGCGTTCGCCGGCGGGGCAGCCAAATCTCGCGCCCTATAGCTTCTGCGGCGCATTCGCGACCTATCCGTCAATCATCGGCTTTAGCAGTGAAGGCTTCAAAGACAGCATCCGCAATGTCGAGCAAACACGCGAGTTTGTCTGGAACCTTGCCACGCGCCCGCTTGCGGAGCAGATGAACCTGACGGCGGCGTCCGTCCCGCCTGATGTCGATGAGTTCAAGCTGGCCGGCCTTACACCAGTTGAAGGGCGCAACGTGTCGGTACCGCGCGTTGGCGAATCGCCGGCGGCGCTCGAATGCAGGTTGCTGCAAATCATTCAGTTGCGTGACCTCGGCGGCGAACTGACGGAGAACTGGCTTGCACTAGGGCAGGTGGTGGGCGTGCACATTCAGAAGGCGTATCTGAAGGATGGCCTGTTCGACACGCATGCCGCGCAGCCGATATTGCGCGCCGGTTACGTCGCCGACTACGCGCAGATCGGTGAAATGTTTCAGCTGCTGCGCCCGGCGGTCGCCGCGAACGTAGATCGCGATGGCTTTTGACCTGCTCGAGTCGCACAACGCTGGGTTGGTTGCCTTGCATTATGGCGACCGGACATTTACGCGCGGCGAGCTAAGAACCGAATCGCGGCGTGCTGCCGCTTTCCTGCGCGGGCTCGGGTTGGGGAGAGGCGATATCGTCGCGGTATGGTTACCCGAGGGCGCCGTGTGGATGCAATTGTTCTTTGCGGCTGCGCAACTCGGCATTTTGATGGTGCCTGTGAACGCACGGCTTCAATCACAGCAGGTGCTGCACGTCGTCAAGCGTGCGAAAGCGCGCGCACTCATGGTTCCGCAAAAATTTTCCGATTTCGACTACGTTGGTGCTGCGAAAGAAATCAAGGCTTCGTGTATCACCTTGCAGCACATCGTCGAGGTCGCGCGGTTCGACAGCTTCGAATGGAGTTCGTTGAAGCCTTACTCCCGCCGGGAGGGCCGGGAGACCGATTTGCTATGTGCGTTCACTACGTGCGAAACGAATGACACACCGCGGCTTGCAGTTCACACCGCGGGCGGCATTGCGCGGCACGCGCACACGCTCGCGCGGTTCAATGACATGCGCGAGAGAGATGTTGCGCTCTGCGCGCTCCCTCTTGATAACGCGCTCGGGTTTGCGCATGTCATGACGGCGCTGGCGTCCGGTGCTGCCTGCATGTTAATGCCGGCATGCCGGACCGAGCACATAGCCGCCACGATCGAGCGGCACCGTGTTACGCATTTCTTTGGCTCGGACACGATGATGGACGCGGTACTCAATGTTGGCGACTACCCGCTCGCCAGTTGGCGGCGTGGGGCATTCCGCGAGCGCGGGGGGCTTGGGCGTCGTGTTGCCACTCAGGCATGGAAGTCGCGGGGCGTAAAGCTCACTGCGTTATACGGCATGTCCGAATGCCTGGCGATGCCAGTCATGTGTAGTCGCGAGGATGAGGCGTTGCAATGCGGCGTGCCCAGCGGTGCGCTCGATTCCGCAGATATCGAGTTTCGAATTGTCGATCGCGTAAGCGGCGCCGCCTTGCCCGACGGGCAACAAGGTGAATTGCAACTGCGCGGCTACAACGTGATGGCCGGCTATCTGCACGACCCGAAGGCGACATCTCAAGTTTTCTCGATAGGCGGCTGGTTCAGTACCGGCGAGTTCGCCTATGCGGAGGGCGGCGCGTTTCACTTCGTCGCGGCAGCGAAAGACCGCCTGCGCTCGCAGGATTCGCTCGATTGTCTGGAAATTTGAAAAAACGATTTCGAAGTCATGTTCTGCAGCCTTCTTGAAGAATCTCAACTTAGTTTGTATATTCTAGCGAAATCGGTTTCGAAAGGCCGATTGCTACTTTCCTTTCATTGAGAAGATGGATGCTTCAAGGAGCAGATCATGAGCTTTAGTACTGTCAACCCGGCAACGGGCAAGGTAGTCAAGGAATTTCCGCTTCAATCGGACGAGCAGGTCTTCAACGCGCTGACCACCGCGGATCAGCGTTATCGCGAGGACTGGCGGCACAGGCCGGTCGCCGAGCGGGCAAGGATCGTCGCGCGCGCCGCGCGAATTCTGCGCGAGAAGCGCGACGAATACGCCACATATCCGACCCTCGAGATGGGCAAGGTCACCGCGCAAAGTTACGCAGAAGTCGATCTCGTCGCCGACATTCTCGACTACTACGCGAAAAACGCGGAACAATTCCTCCGGCCGCAGCCGGTGCCTGGCGAGCCGGGCGCCACTGTCGTGTCGGAGCCGGTCGGCGTCATTCTCGCGATCGAGCCGTGGAATTTCCCGTACTATCAGTTGGCCCGTGTCGCCGCGCCGCAAATCATCGCGGGCAACGTTGTGATGATGAAACACGCTGAAAACGTGCCGCAATGCGCGCTCGCGTTCGCGCGGCTGTTCGAAGAAGCGGGTGCGCCGGAGGGCGTCTATACGAACCTCTTCATCAGCATCGACCAGGTTGCGAAACTCGTCGACGATTTCCGCGTGCGCGGCGTTGCACTGACCGGCAGCGAAAGAGCAGGGACGTCCGTGGCCGAACGTGCAGGACGCAATCTGAAGAAGGTGATTCTCGAACTCGGCGGCAGCGACCCCGCGCTTATTCTCGAAGACGCGCCGATGGACCATGCGGTCGAACAGATCGTGATGGGCCGCACGTTCAACGGAGGGCAGGGTTGCGTCAATATCAAGCGCGTAATTGTGGTGGGCAAGGCGCGTGGCGAAAAAATGCTGGCCGAACTGAAGCAGCGGTTCGCGGCAATCCGGGTTGGCGACCCGACCGACGAAAAGACGCAGCTTGGCCCGATTGTCAGCGAGCGCGCGCTTGAAGGTCTGCTTAACCAGGTTGCGGCAGCCAGGGCAGCGGGCGCGACGATCGTCCATGGCGGCAAGCGTGTCGATCGCCCGGGGTTCTTTCTCGAGCCGACAATCGTCACGGATATTGCAGTGGACAATCCGCTTCATCAGCAGGAAGCGTTTGGACCGGTGCTGTCCTTCTATATCGTGAACAGCGAAGAAGAGGCGATCAAGTTAGCCAACGCGACCAAATATGGTTTGGGTGCGTTCGTTTTCTCTGCCGATATCGGGCACGCGCAGCATGTTGCGTCTCTTATCGAAGCCGGCATGGTGTACATCAATTCGTGCTTCGTCGATTCACCGGGCTTGCCTTTTGGCGGCGTGAAGAATTCCGGCTTTGGGCGGGAGCTGTCCGAACACGGTATGGGTGAATTCCTGAACCGCAAGTTGGTGCGTATTGCCAATGCCGCTTGAGGTGGGTCGATAAGGCGACGGCGCGGGTCTCCCTGAGGAAGCCAGCGCCGTCGCGCTCTTGCGGAGAAGTTCGGCCGCAAGAGCGCGTGTATCTGCTAGCAGCGCGATAATGAGCCGGTGACGGTCGAAGTTTCAGGGACCATATGGGTCATTTTTTTTGGACACTGCTATGTCTACACGCAGCACGAGCGTGATCAAAAGCTGGCACGCTCATGTCTATTTCGATGCCGATAGCCGCGACGCAGCCTGGGTCTTGCGGCAAGTAATCGAGCAGGAACTTGGCGCAGGCATCGAGCTTGGGCGTTTTCATGAGCGGCCTGTCGGACCTCATCCGCAGTGGTCGTATCAACTTGCATTCGCGCCTGAGCGCTTCGCCGCGATCGTGTCGTGGCTGACGCTCAATCATGGTGCGCTTGACGTGTTCATCCATCCGAACACGGGAGATTCGCTGAGCGACCATCGCGATGCTGCAATCTGGATCGGTCAATCATATGAATTGAAGCTCGACGCATTCAGCAGCTGATATCTCTCGCCGGTCTCGCCTTGCCATTATTTTTGTGAATGGAAAGGTGATGGCGATTCGGCGCAGATAATAAATGGCTAACGACGGCGCATAGTACGAACATCCGGCAAAGCTTCCGCTGACAACGGGACGCCGGGCGTTTTTTATGCGTTGGAGTAGATCATGTTTGCGTTTTTACTTGAAAAGCTGGGTGAGTGGATCGGGCGGGCGCACGAACGCCGCTGCGTCGATTACCTTTCGTGTGCGTGCGATCTTGCGGAACTTGAGAGACGCATGCGCGCGATTGAGCGGGACGGTATTCGCGCTTGTGGCGAACGTGAGCGTTAAGGAATCGCGCGGTTGCCGAACTTTTGTCGATACGCGACCGGACTGGTAAATGCTATTCGGCGGAAGTGTCTGCGCATAGACTCCTCTGACCCGAAGCCCGCTAGCTCCGCAACGCAGGCAATAGGCAAGGACGCTTTTCCTTCGAGCAATTCACGGGCGACGCCAACGCGTTCACGTATCAGCCATTCATAGGGCGCCATGCCGGTGGCATCGTGAAACTGCCGTTGCAGTGTGCGCGGGCTAACCGCCGCACGATCGGCAAGCGAGCGAAGTGTGTGCGGCAATGCGGGATGCTCGCGCACCCAGTCCATCAATTTCGCGAGACGCCCGCCTTCATCCTGCGGCATAGGGCGGGGGACAAATTGGGCTTGACCGCCCTCGCGATGGGGCGGTAACACGAGGCGTTGTGCAACTCGATTCGCCACGGTACTGCCATAGTCGCATCGCACGAGATGAAGCAGCATATCGAGTCCGGCGGCTGATCCGGCCGATGTGATGACTTGTCCTTCGTCAGCGTAAAGAGCGTCGGGCCGCACGCGGATATGCGGGTAGCGTTCCTGCAAGGCGGCGGCATAGCGCCAATGGGTGGTGACGGTTTTGCCGTCGAGCACACCCGCCGCAGCAAGCACGAATACGCCGGAACAGATCGAGCAAAGCCGTGCGCCACGTTGATAAGCGGCGCGAATCTTCTTTAGCAGAGGCTCGGGTGGCAGTTCGTTCATATCACGCCAACCGGGCACTACGATTGTATCCGCGCGCTCAAGCAACTTGAGTTTGTAGGGCGCCGAGATCGTGACGCCGCCGGCCGCGCGAAGCGGTCCGGGTTCAATTGCGCAGACAGCGAACTGATACCAGTCGACATCAAGTTCCGGCCGCTCGAGCGCAAACAATTCGGTTACGCAGCCGAATTCGAACGTGCAGAGATGGTCGTAAGCCAGCGCCACGACAAGATGATTGTTCATGGCGCGATGTTACCGGAGATTGGCGATTGCGCCACTTATCGTGCGAACGGTCAGTAGACAAAATAAGAACGCCTGAATCGTTTCGCCAGAATCTCCACGACCCTCACGTTTATCGGACGTCAAACATGTCGACCATCAACGAACTCAACTCCGTCACCTCGATGGCCGCGGCAGACAGCGCGGCCGCACTCGCTCATTTCCAGGCGTCGCTGCGACTCGAAACCGACTGCTCCGATGTCGCTGCAGCGTTCCGCAGCGGTAAGCCGGGGTTCGTATTGCTCGACGTCCGCAGTCCGACGATGTTCGCGACAGGTCATGTGCCCGGTGCCATCAATCTGCCTCACGGAAAGATCGTCGCGTCGAAGCTCAGCGGTTATCCACTCGATACGCTCTTCGTAACGTACTGCGCTGGACCTCACTGTAATGGCGCGACCCGAGGGGCGATACAACTGGCGAAGTTGGGGCGGCCGGTGAAGGTGATGATCGGCGGGATCACCGGTTGGCTCGACGAGGGTTTAGAGCTGACGGCGGCTTAAGTTCGATGGTCGACCTGAAGCCCCGCGATTAGCAACCCTGTTCAACCAGAAACGCCGACATCGCGCCACGCAGCTGTTTCGCCTGCTCGCGCAAGCTGCCCGATGCCGACACAACGCCCTTCACGTGCTCGACATTGCCGCCGAGCGCAGAGTCCATATTGTCGATGCCTTCGCTAAACCGGTCGACATCGCGGCTCTGCTCGTCGCTGGTCGAACTGATTTGCTGAATCAGTTCCGCTACATTCTCGACCTGTCCGACCACATGACGCATCGCGTCGCCGGCCTGCGTGGCAAGCGAAGAACCGCGCTGCACACGCTGCAGAGAATCGGTGATCAGTGCCTTGATATCGTGCGCGGCGCCGGCGCTTCTTTGTGCGAGCTTGCGCACTTCATCAGCCACGACCGCGAAACCTCGGCCGTGTTCGCCCGCGCGCGCAGCTTCGACCGACGCATTCAGCGCAAGAATGTTGGTTTGAAACGCAATGCCCTCGATCGTCGCAATCATGTCGCCCATGCGGTTCACCGCTTCGTCGATCTCGGTCATCGTATTGACGACTTCACCCACGGTCGCGCCGCTTTGCTGCGCAACCGACGACGTCTGTTTCGCGAGGCGGTCGGCACTGGCCGCGTGCTCGGCGCTGGCGCGCACGCGTTTGGCGATCTGCGCCATCGCGACGTTCGTCGACTTGAGCCCGTTCGCTTGCGTGGCGATATCGTTCAACAGCGTCTGATTTTCGGAAGCAATGTTTTCCGACGAAGCGGCTATCCGGTCGATCGTCAGCGTGATTTCGCGCATCACGTGATGGATCGCGTCGAGCGTGCTCTTGAAGGTGCGGCTGCTTTCGCCCTTGAGCGTCATCGGCGGGAAGCGCAGATCGAAACGGCCTTCTTCGCGCGACAGACTTTCGCCAAGCATCGCGAGTTCGCGTCCCGCCCGCGCGTCGGTTTTCATCTGCAATGCAATGAAGACGAGCAGAGTCGTTTGAGCGATCACGTAGGCGGCGTGCAACAGAACCGTCGATAACGCGGGCTGGGTGAAGCAGTACACGCCGAAGCCGGCAAGCTGCAGATAATTGAACGTGAAGTGATGCACGGCGATCACCGCGGCCGCGCAGACGATGGGCCGCCAGTCGCGATACGCGAGCAAAAAAGACATCAAAACGAATACGCCGAAATGCAGTTCGCCGAGCCCGCGCGCCTGATGAATCTGCAATGCGGCCAGCGTCATGAGGCTGGCGGCGAGAACGAGACGTGTGACGAGTGCGCCTGCATACCAGAACACCATGGCCGACGCGATGACCCCGGTAGGCAGTGCAACCCACATGACTGCGGACCACGTGAAGCTATAAGTCGCAAGCACCGCTGAGACGCCCACCAGACACCACACGATGGCGAGCATCAGCCAGTCTGCCTTTGCGTAGATGCCACGTAGCAACTTGTCCGTTGATTCCATATCGGCCCCCGTGCGACTGATGTCGCTGTGTGCTATGCCAATGGCATGCTCGCCGCTCTATGCTTTCGATTTTTGTTTTCAGCTTTCAGCTCTACATGGCGGCGGCAATGCATACCGTCATTGCTCTCAGGTGAGCAGTCTTTGGCGAGGTGTTGTAATAGGTTGACTTCTTATGACCGTCGCCGCGTCGATCATACAAACAAGATTCTTTTCCGACAAGGCTACTAAGTGATAGCGCAAACGTTTGCAATGGCGATCTAATCGGCGCGCGTAAAAATTTAATGAAATCGCATAGCCGCGATTTCACCACATTGCGTTCCGCACCGTTTCTCAGTCATGCGAGAATGCCGCGTCATGATTGAACCAGCAAGCGAATGCGATGTTGAATCCGCGCGTCATCCGGCTGTTGTTGTCGATTGCCATATTGCTTGTGTCGGGCACGGTTGTCGCGCATCCGCATGTGTGGATCCGGTTTGCGGCGCGTGTGCAAATGCAAGGCACGCGCGTGATTTCAATAGCGGAAATGTGGCGCTTTTCGGAAGGTTTTCCCGTTCAATTGGTCGGCGTTGATGCGTTGCCCGATAACGGGCCACTCGACGCAAAGCAGACCGCAATTTTCCGCGAACAGGCCTTTTCGTCGCTCGCGGGCGCGCAATACTTCAGCCATCTCTTTGCAGACGGACAAGCGCTGGATTTCGGCGACCCCACCGGCTTTCGCGTATCGGTCGATCATGGCAAGCTTGTCTATACGTTCGTATTGCCGCTAAAGATGCCCATAGACGTGAAGGCACACAAAGTCTCGCTTGGCATCTGGGACGATTCGTTCTTTGTCGACTACGAGCCCGATGGTGCGAATGCCGTCACGATCGAAGGACACGCCGCAGCGACCTGTACCGCGAAGCCGTTCACGGATCACGCACATCCCATTTTCAACGGCATCGTCGTGCCACAGGCGATGGCGATCTCATGCTGACATTCAATCGCTCGATGCTGGGCGTTCTGCTCGCGCTGTGTATTGCGGCAATAACCTTTGCGTGGATTACGCCGGCTAATGCGGCAACATCTATTGCGGCAACATCGCACGTCGATGTATTCGGCCGCCCGGTTCAAGCGCCGTCAACGTCCGCGACGGCGAACGATTCAAATGCGTCGAGTACGACCGGCACAACGCCCGTCGCGGAGCCCGCACACAAGTTCGTGCTGCCTGAATTTGCTCGCAAGGTATTGGCCTTCTCGATTGTCTGGCAGGGCAGACTTAACGCGAGGCTCGCCGATGCCGCTGCAGACTTGCATCGTTCATCAACGGCATTCACGTGGCTCACGTTGATTGGCCTCGCATTCGCCTATGGCGTGTTGCATGCGGTCGGACCGGGGCACGGCAAGCTCGTCACCGGCACGTATCTCGGCTCGCGCAATACGCGCGTCGCCGAAGCGGTTTCGCTCGCGGCATGGACCGCGACGGTGCAGGCGATGAGCGCGATCGTGCTCGTATTCGGCGCCGCATGGTTCGCGAAGCAGGGCATGTCGAATGTGCTTTCGAATGCGGCGTCGCTCGACGTGACGAGTTGTCTGCTGCTCTGCCTTGCAGGCGGCTGGACGATATACACGACGCTTGCGCGCCACGACTGTTGCGATGATGCCGGCACATTGAAGCTCGTGCCCGATGAGCGGTCTATCAGGTCGCAAAGCGCCGAGTCGCTCGACGAACCGGCGTATCTGGGCAATAAACTGCAGTTCCACGCGCGGCGCTCCTCAAGCCAAAGCATGTTCGCGCGCTCCAAACGCTCGACCGCCTCGCAAATTCTCGCGACCGGGTTCGCATCGGGCGTGCGGCCATGCGTGGGATCGATCTTCGTGCTGATCGCCGCGATTGCGGCACACACGCCGTTTGTCGGCATCGCGGCGACCTTCGCCATCGGTGCTGGCGTCGCGCTAACGGTGACGCTGTTCGGCCTTGGCGCGATCGGTGCGAATCGCCTGATCAGCGCGCGTGGCATTCGCATTCGTTCGAAAATGAAAACGGCGCAACGTGTGTTCGCGGTAGCAGGTGCACTCGTTATCGTGCTGTTCGGCGCGGCGCAGGCGGCGCTGATCCTCACCGGCTATCTCGAACCGGCCATCACATAGGTCGACGTTTTTTACCTGTAAGGTACAAGTGATGTTCAACTGAATGCATTTACGCTCCTCGCGTGTGTACGCACAATCACGCCATCTTCTGTGAACTACCGTTTGCAGACAACGATGTTAAGGAGCAGAAATGTCTAACGATACCTTTCCCTCGGTCCCGTCCCGCCGTCGCTTTCTCGGTGTGGCGGCGGCGGCTGTTGCAGCGGGCACATTGAGCAAGCTCGCGTTTGCCGATACGAATCAGACGATCGCTGAAGTGGCGCAACCGAAGGGCGGCGATAAAACAGCGATTCGCCGTTTGCGCGTGCATGCGCCGGAAGCTCAACTAACCGATTTGCGCAGACGAATCAAAGCGACGAAATGGCCTGAGCGCGAAACCGTCACCGATACATCGCAAGGCGTCCAGCTCGCGACGATGCAAAGCCTCGCGCAATACTGGAGCACCAGTTACGACTGGCGCAAGGTCGAAGCGCGATTGAACGCGCTGCCGCAATTCGTCACGGAGATTGACGGGCTCGACATCCATTTCATCCATGTGCGCTCGAAGCACGAAAACGCGCTGCCGATGATTGTCACGCATGGCTGGCCCGGCTCGATCATCGAGCAGATGAAGATCATCGATCCGCTGACGAACCCGACCGCGCATGGCGGCAGTGCATCGGATGCGTTCGACCTCGTGATTCCGTCACTGCCCGGTTACGGCTTCTCCGGCAAACCGACTCAGACCGGCTGGGATCCGCAGCGCATTGCCCACGCATGGGTCGCGCTGATGAAGCGTCTTGGCTATACGCGTTATGTCGCGCAGGGCGGCGATTGGGGCAACGCGGTGACCGAGCAGATGGCGCTGATTGCGCCGCCGGAGCTGCTGGCCATTCACACGAACATGCCGGCCACGGTGCCGGACAATATTGCAGAGGCGCTCAAATACGGCAATCCGCCGCCCGCCGGTCTCACGCCCGACGAGCAGCACGCATTCGATCAGCTCGCTTACTTCTATAAGCATGGCCTTGGTTATGCGCAGGAAATGGCGAACCGTCCGCAGACGTTGTATGGCATCGAAGATTCGCCGATCGGCCTTGCCGCGTGGATGATCGATCACGACGCGGCGAGCGAGGCCCTGATCCAGCGGGTTTTCGCCGGCCAGACCGAGGGCCTTTCGCGCGACGACATTCTCGACAACATCACGCTGTACTGGCTTACCAACACAGGCGTGTCATCGGCTCGGCTGTACTGGGAAAACAAGCTGAACTTCTTTGCGCCGAAGCATGTCGCGATTCCGGTTGCCGTGAGCGTGTTCCCCGATGAGATCTATGCGGCGCCGCGCAGCTGGACCGAGAAGGCGTATCCAAAGCTGATTCACTATAACCGTCTGCCCAAGGGTGGGCACTTTGCCGCCTGGGAACAGCCCGTGGAATTTACAGCGGAAGTTCGCGAAAGCTTCCGGTCGTTCCAGCAGGCGTGAGCGGGCAATACATTTCAAGCACTAGTTAGCATGAGCGCGGTCCCTTTCTGAGGGGCCGCGCTCGCGCTTGCATTCTGGATTGGTGCATATAAGACAACACCGCGAGCCGGTTCGTGTGTCTACTGCGCGCCGCGTCGCCTGCCTACGATGACGCTTACCGCATTACTTTCTTTAGCCTTGCATTTGGCGGTATTCGGCCTATGCTGAAAAACCAGCTTATGCACCGCAACCAATGGGCTGCAATCAAGGGCCCAGTCTTCGACAAAAGAGGCTACTCATGAAAATTGTCGTTATCGGCGGCACCGGGCTGATCGGCTCGAAGGTGGTCACGATTCTGCGTGAAAGCGGCCATGATGTTCTCGCCGCATCCCCTCGAAACGGTATCAACACGATCACGGGCGAAGGCGTGAAGGACGCGTTGGCCGGCACCCAGGTCGTGGTCGATCTTGCCAATTCGCCATCCTTTGAAGACAAGGCCGTGCTCGAGTTCTTCGAAACGTCGAGCCGCAATCTGTTGCCGGCGGAAACCGCTGCCGGTGTGAAGCATCATGTCGCGCTCTCGATTGTCGGAATCGAACGGACGCCTGAGAATGGCTATTTCCGTGCGAAAGTCGCACAGGAAAAACTGATCGAGCGCTCGGGCATCCCCTATACGATCGTCCGGTCGACGCAGTTCCTCGAATTTCTCGGCGGCATCGCCGACAGTGCGATGGACGGCGGCAAGGTCAGGGTCTCGCCGGGTCTGTTCCAGCCGATCGCATCGGACGACGTCGCTGCGATCGTCGCCGACGTGGCCCTCGCATCGCCGAAGAACGGCATCATCGATATCGGAGGCCCCGAACGCGGGCCGTTCAACGAAATCGTCGCACGCTATCTGAAGGCGGTCGGCGATCCGCGCGAAGTCGTGCGCGACCCCGACGCGCGTTATTTCGGCGGCCTCGTCGACGATCAATCGCTGGTGCCTTTAGGCGATGCCCGCCTTGGACGCATCGGCTTCGACGAATGGTTCAAGCGTTCTCGCGCGAAAGCCTGATTGCCGATACGGATATGCATCACCATGGCGGAGTTGATGGTCCCATTCGGGGTCTCAGCTCCGTTCGTCGTTAACCGCTCTGTCCTTGCCTATCGCGTTGCCCGAAAGACAACGCGCTGATTCGTGAGGGCGCCTTCCGCAGTGCTTCGTTGAAACCTATTGTGCCGATCGAGGCACACGTTTCTTTCCACGACGGAGCGAACCATGCGATCGGCGCACACGCTAAGAAGCACACTCCTTATCTCCGCGGTTATCACGATGACGATGACGTCTGTCGTCGCTCACGCGGAGCCATTCACAGTAAAGGTCGGCAATCTCGCTCATGGGCGCTTTGCCAACGAGCAGGTGTACGGCGGATTCGGATGTCACGGCGACAATGTCTCGCCGCATATTTCATGGAGTCGTCCTCCGGCTGCTGCAAAGAGCATTGTCGTGACGATCTACGACCCCGATGCGCCGACCGGTGGTTTAGGTTGGACGCATTGGGAAGTCGTCAACATACCGGCGTCGCAAGCGTCGCTTGAAAAGGGCGCATCGGGCAACGCAGGGAGGTTGCCGGCGGGCGCTATCGAGACGCTGACCGATTTCGGCGAATCGAAATACGGTGGACCTTGTCCGCCTCAAGGCACATCGCATCGATACATCGTGACCGTCTCCGCACTCGATGTTGCGCACCTCGACGTCGAGAAGAAGTCGAGTCCCGCGCTCGTTGCCTATCAGATGCACGGGAAGATCATCGTGCAGGCGCGATATGTGGCGAAGTATCGCCGTGCGGCCGATTGACGCGCGACGATGGGTGCGCCGCGATGTGATGCGTCGTCGATGCGACTGCGATGCAGTCATGCCGACTCAGGTCGAATCCACGCGTGGTAATCCTAAGTAGTTGAAAAATCACTGACCGTCGGCCTGGCTTGATTCTTGTTCTATGGATTTGCGTCGCGACGACCGCCGACTGGCGAGTGCGGCGAAAACGGATCCATCAACAAGGACACTCTCTATGTTTCATGAATTTGAAAATCGCGTTGCAGTGGTGACTGGAGCGAGCTCGGGCATTGGCCTGGAAACGACGCGTCGTTTGCTCGAGAACGGCGCGCGTGTGCTCGCGATGAGCCGCACGCTCGGCGAGCTCGACCGCGTGCAATCGCAGCACGGCGAGCGGCTGATATGGATGGCCGGCGATGTGACCCAACGCGCTCACCTCGAGGCACTTGCCGCGCAGGCGCGGCAACTGGGCCCGGTCGATTTTCTGGTGCCGAATGCGGGCATTGCACAACTCGCGGACGGTATGGAAACGGCGGCCTTCGAGCGCCAGGCGGCCGTGAACGCGACGGGAGCGCTCAACACCTTGTCGGCTATCCGGCCGCTCCTCGCGAAGCCGGCCTCGGTGGTGTTTATCGGCACGTTTCTGTCGCAGACCACGTTCCCCGGGTTGGCCGCGTATATCGCATCGAAGGCGGCGCTCAAGACCTATGCGAAAACGCTGGCGGTGGAACTGGCCGCGCAGCAGATCAGGATCAACGTGGTCTCGCCGGGCCCGACCGCGACGCCGATCTGGTCGTCGCTAGGCTTGCCGGACGAAACGCTCTCCGAAGTGGCAGGACGCGTGAGCCAGCGTTTGTTGCCCGGGCGCTTTCTTGAGCCCGCTGAGATTGCCGATGCGATTCTCTTCCTGCTGTCGAATGCGGCGCGTGGCATCTACGGTCAGGATCTGGTTGTCGATAACGGGTACACGTTGCAATAGACGCCGACGTCGCCCCAGCCCGCACATGCCGCCCGCATAGGCTTCCCTACGGCGAAACACGGGACACAATCATTCGACGCGTTGGGAAAAACCGTTAACAATCGAGCCTTCAGGCTTCGATCAAAACGGGGGATCCCAACATGTTGGACGATGCGGTCCTTGCGGCCATGCGAAAGAGCGTCTTGTGCTGGCTGGCAACCGTGGATGCGGACGGTTGCCCCAACGTCACGCCTAAAGAGATTTTCTGTGCGCATGGGCGCGACACACTTCTGATCGCCAATATTGCATCGCCGGGCAGTGCACGCAACGTCGCCGCTCATGCTCCAGTATGCGTGAGCTTTGTCGATCCGTTCGTGCAGAAGGGATTCAAAATCAAAGGATCGGCGCGGCTCGTTCATGCAGCCGACGATAGCTTTAGCGAATTCGCGGATCCGCTTGCGCAAATGGCCGGCCCGCGGTTTCCGTTTGCGTCTCTATTCGTTGTCACTGTCATGTCCGTCGAGCCGATCGTTGCACCGAGCTATCGGCTCTATCCGCAGACATCCGAGGCGGCGCAGATCGAATCGGCGATGAAAGCGTACGGCGTGCGGCCCGCTATCGACAGTTCCGCGCGAATTGCGGACAATCGAAGCACTTGACCGTACGACAGGCGACAGACTTCATGCAGAATTCAAGCGCGAGCAATGGCACGTTCGACACGCTCATCATCGGCGCGGGATCGATGGGCATGGCAGCCGGCTATTACCTCAGTAAAGCGGGAAACAAGGTGCTGCTGATCGACGCCGCAAATCCGCCTCACGATAGCGGCGCGCATCACGGAAGCACGCGTCTGATCCGTCACGCGTACGGAGAGGGCGCAGCGTACGTTCCGCTCGCTTTGCACGCGCAACAGCTTTGGCACGAACTGGAGCAGCAGGCGCGCACAACCGTCTTTACGCGCACTGGCGTGACGAACATCGGTCTGGCGAGCGACCCATTTCTGCAAGAGGTCCAGCAGAGCGCAACGCAATACGACTTGCATCTGGAAACGCTGAGCGGTGTTGAGGCGAGCAAACGCTGGCCCGCGTGGCGACTTTCCAGCGAGCAGTTGGTGTGCTTCGAACCCGATGCCGGTGTGCTGTTTTGCGAGCGCGCCATCCGCAGTTATCGCGAGCTCGCGACCGCGCTCGGTGCGACGCTGCTGCCGGATACGCAGGTCACGCGCATCGAAGTGCATGGTCAGGACAACGTCAGTGTGTTGACCGACACAGGCGAGCGGTTCACAGGGCGCAACATCATCGTATGTGCCGGTAAGCGGACCCGCCGGTTGCTTGCGCCTTTAGGCCTTGATGTGCCCGTTACCCGGCTTCGCAAGTGTTTCGCGTGGTTTGAATCCACGCAGAAGGTCTTTGCGCCGGGCGTATTTGCAGGTTTCATTGCCGAGTCGGCGGTCGGCCAGTTTTATGGCTTTCCCGACCTCGACGGCAGCGGCCTGAAGATCGGGCGCCACGACGAAGGCCAGCCCGTCTCTGAAGACGCGGCGCTTGCACCGTTCGGTGACGAAGCATCGGATCTGGCCGACCTGCAAAGCTTCCTGCAATTGCATTTGCCGGCAGCGGGCAAACTGCGTATCGGCAAGGTTTGCGAATACGATGTGACGCCCGATACGGACTTCATCATCGACCGGATACCCGCTTGCCCGAACGTGCATGTCGCAACGGGCTTTTCGGGGCACGGATTCAAGTTCGCTAGTGCGATTGGCAACGCATTGGCCGAGCGTATCGTGAAAGGCGAGAGCGGCGTCGATCTTTCGATGTTCTCGTGCGAGCGCTTTAGCTAAAGCGACGTAACGCATCACACACGCTGCCGCGTAAACCACCCGGCGATGGATAACCGGTTACGCGTCGTGAGCAGCACCTCATGCTCGATATCGGCCGACAGAAACACCACGACGCGGCCGGCGGCCGGCGCAATATCGTGAACGCCCTGATCGTCGCGATGCAAACGCAGCGCGCCGCCATGCTCGGGTTGCCATCGATCGTTCAGGTAAGCGATCACCGTCATGACGCGGCTGTCGTCGTTGCGAAACCGGTCGCGGTGCCGCACATAGGCGGTGCCTGGCGCGAACCACGCGAAATGTCCCTCGTAGTCCCCGAGCCCCGCGCAGAGTTCGCGGTTCAGCGCGAGCCGCAACGCGCGTACTTGCGCGAGCCACGCATCGCATGCCGCCGATTGCCGCGCCTTGATCCAGCAGATGCGGTCGCCGCGCACGTCGGGCCGGCACGCGCGGGCCGCGCCGCGGCCGACTTCGGCGGCCGAGAGCGCGCCAGCGTGAGCCAACGCGCGGCATTCCGCTTCGAGCGCGCGCGTCAGCGCCGCAGAGAGGAAGTGCGGCTGATCCGACCAGCCTTGCCGGTGGATATCGTCTGCAATCGCGCGATAACGTTCAGCCGCGCATGCATCGGCATGCACGGGCCATTCGGGACGCAACAATACGCGAACCTTGACAGGGGTGCGAAGAAAAAGCATTCGAAGCGGTTCGCGCATTACCGCACCCGCAATACGGAACCGGTCGACCGACCTCGCTTCGAATGAACGCTGCAACAGAGCCTCTCCAAGCCTCTTCGCTGCAACGTTCATTGCATCATTTCGCGCATTTCGGCCTTGCAAAATCGTCAGCGTGTTTCGCTAATATCGCGTTAAATTCAGTGCCGCCTTGCGCCGGTGCGCGGTGTAGACTGGGGCCACTGGAGCGCGCGGTCCCGTGGTGCTCTCGT
This sequence comes from Paraburkholderia edwinii, assembly GCF_019428685.1. NCBI lineage: Bacteria > Pseudomonadati > Pseudomonadota > Betaproteobacteria > Burkholderiales > Burkholderiaceae > Paraburkholderia > Paraburkholderia edwinii. The sequence goes on along the minus strand of NZ_CP080095.1, from coordinate 4,060,322 downwards.
CCGGTCCATTTTTCACATACGGAATTCGAAAGGGAACGTCATGGCAAAAGATGAGATTGTCTGGGGAGTGCTCGGCGCGGCCAATATCAACGACAAGGTCGTCGTGCCGATGCACAAGGCGCCTAAGTGCCGCGTAAAAGGCATCGCGTCACGCGATCCGCAGAAGGCGAAAAGCGCCGCGGCGAAATATGGTCTTGCCGTCGCGTATGGCAGTTACGAGGCACTGCTGGCCGACCCCGAAATCGACGCGGTTTATATTCCGTTGCCCAATCACGTTCACGTCGAATGGACGATCAAGGCCGTCGAAGCGGGCAAGCACGTGCTGTGCGAAAAGCCGATCGGGCTCGATGCCGCGCAGGCCGAACGCCTGATCGCCGTCCGCGACAAGAGCGGGAAGTACATCCAGGAAGCGTTTATGGTGCGCACGCACCCGCAATGGCTGAAAGTGCGCGCCCTGATCGAAGAGGGGGTGATCGGCGAACTGCGCGCCATATCGGGCGGCTTCACCTACAGCAACACGGACCCGAACGATATCCGCAATCAGGCTGCGATTGGCGGCGGTGGTCTGCTCGATATCGGTTGCTACCCGATTACCACGTCGCGCTTCGTCACGAGGCGTGAGCCGCGGCGAGTGGTGGCGATGCTCGAGCGCGACCCGAACTTCAAAACTGACCGCGTGGGTTCAGTGTTGATGGATTTCGACGGCGTGCAGGCGAACTTCTTCTACTCGACGCAGCTCCACGGCTATCAGCGCATGCAGTTCCATGGCACGCAAGGCCGGATCGAAGTCGAAATTCCGTTCAATGCGCCGAACGATCGGCCGACGCGTTTGCTGGTCAGCGAGGTGGCGAGCGATGGAACCGCGAATGAGCGCTGGATCGATATTCCGGTGTGCGATCAATATGGCGTGGCGGCCACGGTGTTCGCGGAGGCGATCTTGAGCGGCGGGCAACAGGCTATTCCGCTCGAAGACGCACGCGCGAACATGCGCGTGATCGATGCGGTTTTCCGCTCCGCTCAAACGGGCGCATGGGAAAGCATCGCGTAAAGCCGGTTATCGCGGCTTCGCATAGCCGCTTTCTATCCACTCCGATGCGCTGCGCACCGACAGCTTGAACGTCGGTGCGACGCGTATCTTTGCGAGGGATTCGCCGGACGCGTTTTCGGCCGCGAGCAGCGCATGCGGGTCGTCTTCGTCGGGCACGATATCGAGCGTCACGCTAATGCGGTCGTTGGCCGTATCGACCCACACCTGCTTGTGAAGTTGCGCATGCAACTGCTGCTCGTGGCGGCGCAACACTTCCGATGCCGTCTTCACGAGCGTGTTGAAGGCCGAGACGTCGAGCGGCTTCGGGTTTTTCTTGTCGCGGCCCATCGTCCACGGGCCGACGAGGGCGGGTTCCGCCTCGCCTTCCTTCGTCATCTCGACGGCCCAGCCGTCGTCCTCTTCGTTCTTGATCACGCGGCACGTCCAGCCGTTATCGCGCCAGAGGCGGTCTTCGTGGACGACGTCATCGGTGTCGGCAGTGTCGTGCGAGCCGGTCGTGTCGCGCGAGGAGTCAGGTGTTGAGTTCATACGGATGGTGAGCGAGGCGATGAATGGATGCGGCGGCGGGTCATGCCGGATGCGAGCGGCTATTCTACGCGAGTAGCGACAACGCACATCGACGCGCGCACGATTGTGCGGAGCGGCGCGCCGGCTATTCGCTGGCAGCATCGGAGCAACGCAGTAAAATGACGCTCGTCCCAACACCGCGAGCCTGTCGCATTCGATGACGGGCTCCAAAGTTGAATCTCTATGTCCTATTTCGGAATTGGTTTACACGTCATTATCGCAATCGGCTTTGCGATCCACGCCGTGCATACGCGGCAGAATATTTACTGGCTTTTTATTCTTTTTGCCTTTCCGCTGCTCGGCAGCCTCGTTTATTTCTTTGCCGTCTGCCTGCCGGCTATGCGCCAGTCGCGCGGCGGCTATGCGGCGTCGCGGGCGATCTCGCAACTGGTCGACCCCGATCGCGCGTTGCGCGAGGCGCGCGCCGATTTCGAGCGCGCGCCGACGGTGCAGCACAGAATGCGCCTCGGTGCGGCGTTGCTTCAGGCCGGCCGTGCCGGCGAGGCGCTCGAACAGTATCAGGCGGCAGCCAACGGCCCGTTTGCCGACGATCCGGGCCTGTTGCTCGGCCTGGCGCAAGCGCAGTTCGCGGTCGGCCAGGCTTCAGCCGCGGAGGCTACTTTGACGCGCCTTTTCGCAGCCAATCCGCAGGCGCGCAATCAGGGCGAGCCTGCGTTGCTTTACGCGCGCACGCTCGATGCGCTCGGCGCGGCCGGTACGCGCGCGGCTTATGAGGCTGCGCTCAAATGCGCAAGCGATGCGGCACCGCGGTGTCTGTTCGCCGACTGGCTTCTCAAGCAGGCCGATCAGGCGGACCGGGAAAGGGCGCGCAGCCTGTACGCCGATATCGTGCAGGACGCCAAATACTGGCCGCGCCACGCGAAGGAACACAATCGCGAATGGCTGCAGCGGGCGCAGTCGGCTTTAGCTTCGATGCCGGCCCGAGGCTAAAGGCGCAGGTTGAGCGATTTGTGGGGCGTCGCTATTCGAGCTGACATAGCGCTTGGGGCGCTGCAAGTTTCCATCCTATAAGCAGCCTCACAGCGATCTCGGCCATCAACGCACATTCCGCCCATCACCCGCCGCAACCCGACTCACGCGCCGCGCGCTGCGCATCGCACGCCGGCGCCACCACAGCCACAACCCTGTCACCGCCATCCCCGCGAGCGTCACGCCATTCACCATCACGACGCCCTCGAGCACCGGTCCGCCAAGCACCCCGGTATGCAGCGGATAAACGACCGCCACGGCTCGCGCCCCGATATCGAGCTTGTTCCATCGCTGCGCCGCCAAAACCTTCCCGGTCACAGGATCGACCCAGACCAATGTGCGCCCGTTCGGATGCGGATCGTCGGGAACATGCAGCCGTACGTGCACGGGCAGATCCGCTTTAGCCGGCACTTGCACGAGATAAACGCGGCTTTGCGGAAACTCCGCGCGCGCCGCATCGACGAGCGTATCGAGCGGCAGCCTCGCGCCAGCGGCGCCGCGCGACGCCAAAGGCAACGCTGGCGCGCGCATCGGTTTGTCACCGCTTAGCGTCGTAACGAATCCTCTTAGCGGCTGCCACGCCATATAGACACCGGTCGCGACAGAAATCGCGATCAGCACGCCAAGCGTCGCGCCCGCCACGCGATGCAAATCGAAGAGGCTGCGAACCAGACCTTTGCGCAACTCGATGCGCCATCCCGACTGTCCGGCGCGCGGCCACCACAGGATCAGACCTGTGACGAGCAGCAGCAGATAACACAGCGCGATGACGGCAAGCACCGATCGGCCGACGTCGTCCATAAACAGCGAACTGTGCAGCTTGAACAGAAAGTTGACGATGCCTTCGTTCTCGCCACGCCGCCCAAGTTCAGCGCCGCTAAGCGGATCGATATAAACGGTGCCTTTCCACGCGCCGCCGCGCACGAGCACGGACAGGCTGTCGTCGGCTTCGCGCGGCGGCAAAAAAGACAAACCCGCTTTTTTGCCGAACTCGGCGCCAAGCCTGCTCCGGATCGCTTCGAGCGGCAACGTCGCACGATGGTCGGCAATACCCGAAGCATCGTGCGTGACGACCTTGAACAGTTGCGGATGCAACTGTTCATCGAGCGGCGGCGCTATGACGAGCAACGCCCCGGTGAGCCCCATCAAGCCGAGCACCCAGCCGAGGCTTAGGGCAAACCATCGATGCGCGCCAAGCCAGAGATCACGCAGTCGTCGCATCATGCGCGCACACCGTGAAGTGAAAAGAAGTCACCGTTAAATTCACATTCCGCATTCCGCGTCAGCAAGCATTAGTAAACAAGGTGTGCCTGCACATAAACCATCCGCGGCGCACCGACCATTCGCCCGGCGTTGCCGTCCACATTCCGCGTGTAGTACCGCTTATCGGCGACATTGTTAATGCCGACCGCGAGATCGCTGCCTTTCCAGTTCGGAATTTTCCAGTCGGCTTGCAGATCCCAGACGCGGAAGCCCGGCACCCGTCCCACGCGCGCATCGGGCGTTTCGGCCACCGTATTCGCGGCATCGGAATACTGTGAGCTCTGGTGCGTCGTCGACACATTGAAAGTCCACGCGTTGAGCGTATAGCGCAGTCCCATCGTATCGGTGATGCGCGAATAGAACGGCACGTCCTTGCCGGCATTGATGCCTTGTAGCTGAATCGCCTTCGTATACGTGAAGTTCGCGTAAGCATCGAAGCCGCGCAGCACGCTATCTTCGCTGAACTGATAGTCGATCGCCGTTTCGACGCCCTGGTGGCGCGTCTCGCCGACGTTCTGGAACAGCGGTGGCTGCGTGCCCGCGATCTGTTCGATCTGGTTATCGAAGTGCAGGTTGAATGCCGTCACTTCGGCATGCAGGTTGCGGCTCGACCAGCGCGCGCCCACTTCATAGGTCTTCGCGACTTCCGGCTGCAGCGGGTTCGTCGCCGATAGCGAATTGAGCTGCAGGTTCTGCACGGGACCGAACGAGGTGTCGTAGTCGGTGAACAGTGTCAGCGCCGGCGTCAGCAGATACGCGACGCTGATCGCGGGCAGCCCGCGGTTGTTGTTGTTGTCGAATGACCGGTTGGTCGCGTCCTCGATACGCGACGATTCGATATGCTCGAAGCGGATGCCCGGCGTGATGCGCCAGCGCTCGTATGCAATGCGGTCGTCGATATACACGGCGCTCGCATCGGTCGAATTGTCGAATTTCGCGCTCGGTCCGTTGAGTCCGGTTGCGATCGACTGGTTGAAGCTCGCGTCGTCGCCGCGTTCGCGCACATAGCGGTAACCGACCGTCACGTCATTGGTGGTCGGTCCGACGCGCAAACGCTGCGTGAAGCGCGGTTCGATACCGAACACCGAGTAATTGCGCGGCTGGTGCTGCAATTGCGTGGCTGTCGAATTGATCAGCACGCTGTTGCGGTAGCTCTCGTTGTAGAAGGTGCGGATTTCGAATTCCTGCGTCGACGAAATCGTGTTCAGGTAACCGATATCGAACGCCTTGCGATCGCCTTGCCAGAAGTCGGTCGGCCGTGTGTTCTGGAACGGATCCTGATTGAACTGCGCGACCGTGAGGCCGCCCGGCGTGCGCGACTTCACGTCGTAGTATGAGAACTTGCCGTAAATCTCGGATGTCGGCGTCAGTTCGTAGCGGTACTTGAGCTGCAGATCGTTGTACCAGTCCCTGCTGCCTTCGCGCCAGTCGCGGCCCTGCTGGCCGGAGTAGAGCAGCGCGACGCCGAGACCATTGTCGAGTTGCGTGCCGAGGAACGTGTTGTATTGCGTATTGGCGCCGCCGCCTTCGGTGTAGATGTTTTCGCGCACCGAAGCATCGGCGGTCAAACCGGCTTTGTTCGGAATCGAGCGCGTTTCGAAGTTGATCACGCCGCCGACGTTCTGCGGCCCGTAACGCACCGAGCCGCCGCTACGCACGACGTCGATCGATTCGATATTGCCGAGGCTCACCGGCGCAAACGAAAGCTGCGGCTGGCCGTACGGCGCAAACGCGAGCGGTATGCCGTCGAGCAGCACCGTTGAGCGCGGCGTGTAGCGTCCGGTCAGGCCGCGCACGCCAATGCTCAACGAAATCGAACTGCCCGCGGTGCCCGAGTTGTTGGTCGCCTGCACGCCCGGAATGCGCCGCATCACGTCACCGATGCTGGTCGCGCCGCTTTGCTCGATCTCTTTCCTGTCGACGATGTCGCGCGCGCCCGCGAATGTCTTCACGCTGTTCTGCAGGCCGGAGCCGAGCCAGTCGCCCGACACCGAGATCGGATCGAGTACCGTCGTTTTGTCGTCTTTCGAGCCGGTGGCTTCCTTCTGGGGCGTGACGTCGTCCGCAAAGGCGCCGCCCGGCATGGCGAAGAACAGAATGGCGGCCGCTGCCGCGTAAGGAGTCAGTTTTCCAATCGGTGCGCAGCGTAATCCAGCTAAAGCCATGATTTCCCGGTTCCTTCGCTCATCGAATGCGGTCCGCGCGGGGGCGCGGAAAGTTACGGAATGTTTCCGTAAAAATTGAGACCGCATTCTAGTTGCGAATCGTTGTCATTTGCAACTGTAAAAATTTGAAGGCGAAATGATGGCCTGTAATGCGAAGAAAATGACCATAACGCGATAGAAATGGCAGCCGACAGGCAATTTGCGGTTTAACTACCAGAAAAAAGGGGCTGGATTGCGTTGAGAAGTGGAAGCTTTGCAGCGGGATTTTGAAAGGCGCGAAGCCGCAACGAACGTCCGTTCGCAACGGACGCCGTCGGCAAAATGAATTCGAGGGTGGCGCGGTGTCAGGTCTGGCGAGGGGCAGCGCTTACGCGAACGGCCTATGCCGCGCGGGCCGGTTCCGGGCTCACTTGCGTCTTGCCCATCTGACCCACCACGCGGCTGCGATCGCTTTCGAGCGCGAACGTCGCGTCGATTCGCCCGAAGAGATCGATCATCGGTGCGATGAGGCCCGTCCACCCAGTCTGGTGGCTAGCCCCGAGGCCCGCGCCATTGTCGCCGTGGAAATATTCGTAGAACAGAACGAGATCGCGCCAGTGCGGGTCGTTCTGGAATTTCTCGGTTCCGCCGTAGACGGCCCGGCGTCCGTCGGCGCCGCGCAGGAAAGTGGAGGTCAGGCGGCGAACGATTTCCTGCGCCACTTCGAACAGCGTCATCTGTCGTCCCGACCCGGTCGGGCATTCGACCTTGAAGTCGTTGCCGTAAAAGCTGTACAGGTTCAGCAGCGCGCGCACGATCAGCAGGTTGACCGGCATCCACACGGGTCCGCGCCAGTTCGAATTGCCGCCGAACATGCCCGTATTCGACTCCGCAGGCAAATAGTCGACCGTGTAGATGTGCCCGCCGACGTCGATTGAATACGGATGCCTCAAATGATGCTGGGATAGCGAACGGATTCCGTGCGGTCCAAGGAATTCGTTCTCATCGAGCAAATAGCGGAGCACCCGTTCGAGTTTGTGTTTGTTGAGCACCGATAGAAGCCGGCGCCCGTTGTAACCGATGAAACTGCCGTCAGTCGGTGCGACCTGTTCGATCAGCTCCGGATAACGCGTGCGAAACTGCACAATCAATTCCATCAGCTTCGGATAGCGCGCCACGGATGGCGCCTCGAACACCGTCGATGCGCACAGCGGCAGCAAGCCGACCAGCGACCTGATCTTCAGACGCATCGTTCGGCCGTCGGGCAGCCGCAGCAGGTCGTAGAAAAAGCCGTCTTCTTCGTCCCACATCTCGTCGTGATGCTCGCCCCGGCGATCCATCGCATAGGTGATCCACATGAAATGCTGGATAAACTTGAACGCGACCTCCTCGTACATCGGGTCGTATTCGGTCAGGTTGATCGCCATCTCGAGCATGCACTGGCAGTAGAACGCCATCCACGCAGTGCCGTCGGCCTGCTCGAGCGAACCGCCATTCGGTAGCGGCGCGCTGCGATCGAATACGCCAATATTGTCGAGACCGAGAAAGCCGCCGGCAAATACATTGCGGCCCATCGGATCCTTGCGGTTGACCCACCAGTTGAAATTGAGCATCAAGCCCTGAAACGAGCGCTCGAGAAAACGCGGGTCGGCGCGTCCCAACTCTTTTTCATACTTGTATAGCCAGAGCGTCGCCGCGGCGTGCACCGGCGGATTCACGTCGCCGAAATTCCATTCGTATGCGGGAAGCTGGCCGTTCGGGTGCACATACAGGCTGCGCAGCATCAGCAGCAGCTGGTCTTTAGCGAAATCGAAATCGACGAGCGCGAGCGCGACTGTATGAAAAGCGAGGTCCCAGGCCGCATACCATGGGTATTCCCACTTGTCCGGCATCGAGATGATGTCGGCGTTGAGCATATGAAACCACTCCGTATTGCGCACGTTGCCGCGGTTGCGATCGAGCAGCGGGTGGCTGCCGTGTTCGCGCAGCCATAGTTCGAGATCGAAGTAGTAGTACTGCTTGCCCCATAGCATGCCGGCAAGCGCCTGGCGATGGACGCGCCGCTCGTCGTCGGTAAGGTGGGCAGGCGTAATGTGTTCGTAGAATTCGTTCGCCTCCGCGAGACGCGTGTCGAACGTCCTGTCGAAGCTGCCGAACGCGTCGGCGAGCTGCGATGCGGTCAGGCGCAACCGGATCGTGGCGCTGCCGCCGGCGGGGACATCGCACACATAGAGCGCTGCGCCCTTGGTCCCGGTTTTAGCGGGATTCACTGCGTCGCGCTGTCCGGAGACGACATACGCGTGAAATGCGTCCTTGACGTAAGGCGACGGATTCGGCTGATTCCACAAACGCTGCGCATTGCTCTCGTTTTCCGTGAACAGCAATTCCGCTGCGCCTTCGCAATAGAGCCAGTGTTCACCGAGCGCGGCGTGCTCCGCACGAATCACGCCTGTGCCTGTTTCATGCATCGACGGTTTGTAGTTTTCTTCACCCCACGACCACGTATTGCGAAACCACAGCGTCGGCAGAACATGCAATGGCGCGGCTTCCGGACCGCGATTATGGATGGTGATGCGCACCAGCACGTCGTCGGGTGTGTCCTTCGCGTATTCGACGAAGACGTCGAAATAGCGGTCGTCGTTGAAGATGCCGGTGTCGAGCAGTTCGTACTCCATCTCGTCGCGCGAGCGCCGCTGATTGGTCTCGACGAGATCGCGATACGGGTATTCGCGTTGCGGGTACTTGTACAGGTATTTCATGTACGAGTGCGTAGGCGTGCTGTCGACGTAGAAGTAATATTCCTTCACGTCCTCGCCGTGATTGCCCTCGCTGTTCGTGAGGCCGAACAGGCGCTCTTTGAGGATGGGATCCCGCCCGTTCCATAGCGCGAGCGCAAAGCACAGGCGCTGATGGTCGTCGCATAGTCCGCCGAGCCCGTCTTCGCCCCAACGGTAGGCGCGCGACCGCGAATGGTCATGCGTAAAGTAATTCCACGCGTCGCCGTTATCGCTATAGTCTTCCCGGACCGTTCCCCACTGACGTTCACTCAGGTAGGGCCCCCACTTTTTCCACGGCACGTGTGCTTCGCGCGCTTCGTTCAAACGGTTTTGCTCCGTTACGTTGACGATGACAGGGCACATGCATTCCTCCGTAACGGCTGAATGAACTCGACCATGACGATGCGCAAGCGCGCGCGATAGCGGTGGGAAGCAAAAGACTTTGGCGGCGATCTCTAAACAATGTAGGTGCCGGCAGTGCGCAAGGCAACCAGATGTTCGAAGGGTTTACCTCGCACACGCGGGTGCTTTCATCAGCCGTTACATGTGCTGTCGTTACATGTGTTCTCGCGGCGCATCAAAATCCCGGAAGCGTTGCCGTCGGCGAACCGCCATCGGCCCTGGGCGCGATCGCCTTTTCATGTTCGAGCAGCCAGCGCTTACGCTGCAGGCCCCACGCATAGCCCTTGAGTTCGCCGTTGCTTGCAATGACGCGATGACACGGTACGACGATCGCAATCGGATTCGCGCCGTTGGCCGCACCGATATCGATAGCCGCACGCGGATCGTCGAAGCCCAATTGCTTCGCGAGCTTGCCGTAAGTCGTCGTGGTGCCGGCCGGTATCTCACGCAACGCCGCCCATACGCGGCGCTGCAGCGTCGAGCCGGCGGTGACCGTCGGCAGCCTGTCGAGCGCATTCAGTTCGCCCGCGAAGTAGCGGGCAAGCGCCTGCGCGACGGCGGCCGGCGCCGGTGCGTCGGTGAGTTCGACGCTGCCGCAATGCTCGCGCAGGCAGCGGCGAAAATGCGCCTGGTGATCGGCGAATTCGAGCGCACGGATCGTTTGCTGCGCATCGGTGGCGAGCAGCATGTCGCCGAGCGGCGATTGCAGATGGCTTAGAGACAGTTGCATGGGTCGATCCTCGTTTGTCATTCGAGTCATGCTAGTTAGTTAGTCAACGGAAAAAACCCCGTCTCTTGCTACGTCAATCGACGCTAGCCGTGCGCTTCGAGCCTCGCCGCTGCACTACCGCACACGCAAGATTTCACCGCAAGAAACGGATATCAGCGCGGCATCCCGGCTGATAACGTGGGTTCCAGGTGAAGCAATTCCGCTTCGCCGGCCATCGAAATCAGCAAGGAGTTGAACATGTCGAAGGAACAGGACAACAAGGCAATCGTGGGCCGCTGGTTCACGCGCTTCTGGGGCGAGCAGTGCGACTTGAGCATCGTCGACGAGATCGCGGCGCCGGACATGCTGCTCAAATATTCGCTGCACGATCCGCGCCGCGGCCGCGAGGACATCAAGTCGTTTATGACCGATTTCCGTGCGGCCTTTCCTGATCTCAACTTTTGGGGCGTCGCGGACCTGATCGCCGAGGGCGACTACGTGGTTGGTCAATGGGAGGGCGGCGGCACGCATACCGGTTCGGCATTCACGGATTTTCGCGCGGGCATGCTGCCCGCGGCATCGGGCCGCAAGATGCACTTCACCGGCACGACAGTGCTGCGTTTGAAGGACGGGAAGATCGCCGAAGAGATCGGTCTCGACGACGGGGTCACTGCGCTCACGCAATTGGGCTTGTTGACATCCTCCCCGGCCTGAAGGCCGAGAATGCCTACTGCGCTTAGGCCGCGAGGGCTTGCGCTTCGGTGGGCTCCTGCTTCGACGGGCGGCCCGACTGCGCCATCCCTCCACAGGCAATGACGGCATGTCCTGCCGCTAAAACGTTGAGTGCGCCGACGTGGTCGGCATTCGCTTCGTGCCCGCACCTGATACAGGCGAAAAGCGCCTGTGTCTTGCGATTCCCGGCCGAGATATGGCCGCAGCATGGGCACGTCCTGCTCGTGTTCTTCGGGTCTACGGCGACGAAATAGCCGCCGCGCCACGCCGTCTTATATTCCAGCTGGCGACGGAACTCGCCCCATCCCTGATCCAGGATGGACCTGTTGAGCCCCGACTTCGCGCGGACATTGCGCCCCGGCGCTGCGACCGTGCCACTGGCCGACTTCGTCATGTTGCGGACTTTCAGGTCTTCGACGGCGATCATTGCGTGGTTTTTGCTGATGCTGTTCGAAGCCTTGTGCAGAAAGTCTGCGCGAGCGTCCACGATGCGCGCATGGATGCGCTGAATGCGGGACTTCGCTTTCTTCCAGTTGCTGCTGCCTTTGACCTTTCGGGCCATGCGGCGCTGATGCTTCGCGAGCCTCTGCTCGTGTTTCCTGAAGCTGGCGAGCGGCGCGATATACGTGCCGTCGCTCATGGTGGCGAAGCGCGCCACGCCCACGTCGATACCGACTGCCGGGCCTTGCGGAACCGGCGCATCTACCTCGCGCGCCGTGAGGATGGACACGTACCACTTGCCCGCGCGCAGCGATACGGTCGCGCTGCGGACTTCGCCGGGCACGTCGCGGCTGCTGCGGTATCGCACGTATCCGAGCTTCGGCATGAATACGCGGCCGTTCTCGCGGTCGAGCCTGATCTGTTTCCTGTCGGGGTACGTGAAGCCGTCGCGCTGACCCTTGCGCTTGAAACGCGGGTACGACATGCGGCCTTCGAAGAAGTTTTTGAAGGCGCGGTCGAGCGCGAGTATTGCCTCGTCGCAGGGATGGCGGGGCGCATCCGAAAGCCACGGCGTCTGCGCACTGCTGCGCCATTCGGTGAAGCGCTTCTTCATCGCAAAGCCGCCGATGAACTTCCCGCCAGCCTTGTGATTTTCCTGCTGCAACGCCAGCGCCTTGTTATAGACGAACCGGCACGCGCCCGAGAACTGGCGCATCTTGCGCGCCTGCTCGCCGGTCGGCATGAGTTCGAATCGGAAGGCCTGGAGTCGTTGCATGGTGGCCGTAGTATATTTTGGCCTTTGAAACTACCGCAAGGGGAAATCATGGGCCGTCCACGCAGCACGGACCCCGACTTGAGGCATGGAAGGCATTGCGTCTTTATGATGCACGTGCATTTGGTCTTCGTTACGAAATACCGTCGCGGGGTCTTCACTGGCGAAGTGATCGATGAACTGCGCGTGATCTTCGCGAACGTCTGCCGCGACTTCGAAGCGGAACTCGTTGAGTTCGACGGCGAGCACGACCACGTGCATCTGCTCGTAAACTATCCGCCGAAGGTCGCCGTTTCGGCGCTCGTGAATAGCCTGAAGGGTGTTTCGAGCCGGATGATTCGCCAGAAGAACTATCCGGGCATCCGGCGCAAGCTGTGGGGCGGTGCGCTATGGTCGCCGTCCTATTTTGCGGGCTCGTGCGGCGGCGCTCCAATCGACGTGATACGCCGCTACATCGAGCAGCAGCAGACGCCGCACTAAGGCCCTGGAAGGACGCCGCTGGCGTCCCCGCTATCCTTTCTCCCCCTGAAGGGAGAGGGTTGCCGCGCACTTGCTCAAAGCGATCTGATTGCAGACGTTTCGGCGAGCGTGAGTCAAGCGCGTCCTGGCATGCCCGCCGACCGGCAAGTAACACCCAGCCGGCTAGCACGCGGTCCGTGTGCGGCCGCGCTTCACCTCACGAAGCGCGGCCGCATCAATCATGGCCCAAAAAACAAGTCCGATCTTGGATCTTCCGTCATACCGTCACCCTGCAGAAGAATAGGCCGGTTAAATTTGCCAAACTAACTAAGGCAAACCACGAGCCGTTCGGGAATAGCCGTGCAGAATGCGCTACGTCGTTCGCCTCAACGGAGTCTTCATGAGTCAGGAAATCGACATTCGATCAATCGAGCAGGCCGACGATATTGCTGCCTGCTATGAGGTCATGGCCGAACTGCGTCCGCATCTGAAAGATGTCGACTGCTTTGTCCAGCAGGTGATGCGTCAGCGCGACCGCGGATATCGTCTTTCTGCCGCGTGGATCAATGACCGCGTGATTGGTGCGATTGGTTACCGGCTGCAGGAAAACCTGCTGTACGGCACCTTCGTATTTGTCGACGACCTTGTCGTGCATCACGACTTCCGCAGCCACGGGATCGGCGCGCGACTGCTTTCCACAGCGCGCGATTACGCACGGGAACAAGGCTGTCGCCAGTTCGTGCTCGACACGGGCCTGCACATGCCGCACGCGCAGCGTTTTTACTTTAGCCAGGGGCTGCTCGCTCGCGCGATGGGCTTTACCGAGGAGCTGATCCCTCGCTGATCTTTACCCGATTTGCATGAGCCGTAAGTGTCGGTCAATATGACGGGATTATTCGCTATGCACCCGCCAGATGAACCCGTCGACGACCGTCGCAAAGGTTAGCCCGCTTGCCAGTCCGATCGCCAGCCCGCCTGCGAGTCCCATTTCGCCGTTGGATCCCGCGGCTGCAGTCCCGTTTTACCGCCAGATTTACGACCGGTTTCGCAACGCCATTGCAAGTGGCGTACTGAAACCGGGCGATCGCATTCCATCGGCACGCGCACTGACCAAAGAGCTGGGTCTCGCGCGAGGCACCATCGAAGCCGCGTATTCCCTGCTGGCCGCGGAAGGCTATATCGTCGCGCGTGGCCAGGCCGGCACGATTGTGACGCCGGGCCTCAAGCCGCGTTTGCCGGCTTCCAATGCGCTGCCTGAGGTTCGCCGCACCATGGCACCGCCCGGCGTCCACTTCAATGCGCTTTTGCCGTTCCAGATGGGCTTGCCGGCCCTCGATGAGTTTCCGCGCAAGATCTGGGCGCGCGTTGCCGCACGCAGTGTCCGGGCGATGCAGCCCGTCGATATGGACCATCCGTCGAATGCCGGTCTGCAGGCGCTACGCACCGAGATCGCGGCCTATCTTCAGGTTTCGCGCGGAATCAACTGCTCGCCATCGCAGGTTTTCGTCACCTCGGGTTATCGGCACACGCTCGAGTTGATTGCCTATGCGTTGTTGAAGCCGGGCGACAAGGTGTGGCTCGAAAACCCCGGCTATCCGCCCACGCGCGAACTGTTGCGCAGATTGAATATGGCCGCCGTGCCGGTGCGCGTGGACGCCGAAGGCATCGTCGTTGCCGAGGCACTCAAGTCGGCGCCTCGGGCGCGCGCGGCGGTCGTTACGCCCGCGCATCAAAGCCCGCTATGCGTGTCGTTATCCTTGCCGAGGCGCGTCGCGCTACTCGACTGGGCAACGCGAAACAACGCCTGGATTATCGAAGACGATTACGACGGCGAGTACCGCTATGTGAGCCGCCCTTTACCTGCGCTCAAAAGCCTCGACCGCGACGGACGGGTGCTCTATGCAGGCACCTTTAGCAAGGTGCTTTTTCCGAGCCTGAGGCTCGCGTATCTCGTCGTGCCGCACGCGCAGGTCGAGCACTTCGAGCAGACCATTCAAGCGCTTTCCGGCGGCGGTCCGGACCTGACGCAGGCTATCGTGACCGCTTTCATCAAGGAAGGGCATTTCGCGCGCCATATTCAACGCATGCGCAAACTCTATGCGGAGCGGCGCGAAGCAGCAGCGGCGGGGCTTGCCGCCGTGCTCGGCAAACATGTGCTGGTCGAGGCCCAACCGGGCGGCATGCACCTGGTCCTGCGCCTGAACGGGCGGCGGTCGGATCGCCGTCTGGCGGCGCGCATGGCGGAAGACGGCCTGTTTGCCTCGGCCTTGAACGACTGGACGATGGATGGCGAGGCGATGTCGGCCGTGCTGGTCGGCTTTACGAATATCGATTCGGAGCATACCGCGGAGCAACTGGCGGCGCGCATCCTGAAGCTGCTGTAGCCCGCTGTGGCCCGCTGTGGCCCGCTGTGGCCAAGAGAGCCGCCGCGCTTTAGCGGGCTGATCATGGCCTGGCATCAAAGCCTGATCATGGTTCTTAACGGCCAGGCCATATTCTTGCACCATGGAGTCCTTCACTGTTCCATTCGAGGACTATCTATGAGCAACCGGATCGACTACGCAATAGCTTCGCCCGCAGGCTACGAGGCACTGGGAAATGTGCACGTCACGCTACAGAAATGCGGTTTGCCGAAAACGCTGATCAACCTTGTGTACCTGCGTGTTTCGCAAATCAACGGCTGCGCGTTCTGTATCGATATGCACTCGCGAGACCTGTTGAAGGCGGGACTCGACGTCGACAAGCTCGTGCTGGTGCCGGTCTGGCATGAAGCGGGCAAGGTATTTACCGTTCGCGAACGCGCCGCGCTCGCGTGGGCGGAAACGGTCACGCGGGTGGCCGAGACCGGTATTCCCGATGCCGACTATGACGCCGCCGCGGCCGAGTTCAACGACAAGGAACTCGCCGACCTGACCTACGTGATCGGCTTGATGAATGCGTTCAACCGGCTCGGAGTGGCATTTCGTCCGAAACCTGCCGCTGTGGCTAAAGCCGACAAAGCCGCAGCCGATGCAAGCTGATCTCACACAGCGTCGCGCGCTTCCGTCCACTTGTCGTGCGTGGTCGGCGCTGATCGCTGCATGTTGTCGATCAGCGTGGCCGGCTGCGCGCTTACGTGCAGCATGTCGAGATAGACGCGCGACATGAAACCCTCGTCGACGGTCCGTCGTAGCATGGCGAGCAACGGATCGTAGTATCCATCGACGTCGAGTAGCGCAATCGGCTTCTCGTGATAGCCGAGCTTGGCCCACGTATAGATTTCGAACAGCTCTTCGAAGGTGCCGATGCCGCCCGGCATAGCGATAAACGCGTCCGCCAGGTCTGCCATTTTCTTCTTGCGCGCATGCATGTCGGGCACGACGTGCAATTCGGTGAGGCCCGTATGGCCGACTTCCCTGTTTAGCAGCAGCTCGGGAATTACGCCGAGCGCGCGGCCGCCGTGTGCAAGCACTTCGTCTGCGATCAGACCCATCAGGCCGACGCGCCCGCCGCCGTAGACTAGCGCAATGTTCGCCTGCGCCAGCGCGTGGCCTAACGCGCGCGCAGCGTCGGCAAAAACAGGCCGCGCGCCGGGTGCGGAGCCGCAATATACGCAGATCGCGTTGATCATCAAATTCCTTCGGCTTTAAGACTTTATTGTACGACGCCGAGCTTTACGTCTGGTTGCAGACGTGCTTGCCCGCCGGGCTCATTAACCGGCTCCCGGAAGCGGTACGTCGAGAAATATTCTTCAATTGCCTCGTGCGTTTTGTTCCTTGCTTCCGCGACCACTTCTTCGCTCAACACAGTCCCCTGAATGGAGAAGAAGGTCAGGTTATGCAGGCCGATAATACCGAACACGGCTTTCAGATAGGGCGTCAGAAAATCCGGTTGACGTGCATGGTCGCCTGAAAACCGTCCGCCTGAAGCGATGGCGACAAACACCGGCCGGTCGCGCAGCGTGCCCACTTTCCCCTGCGGCGTCACATTGAATGTGCGGCGAACCCGCACGACATGATCGATCCACACCTTCAACGCGGAGGGCACGGTGAAGTTATGCATCGGTGTCCCGATGACTACGATGTCGGAACCGTCCAGTTCGCGAATCAGCGCGTTGGACCGTGCGGCCGAACCTTCCTGCGAGCGGTCGCTACGCGAATGCATTGAAATCGCGAAATCTTCGTCGATGTGCGAGATCGCTTCGTCGCTGAGGTGCCGGCGGATGACCTGCGCCGACGGGTGCTTCAAAAGCAGATGCTGGACGATCTTTAGAGACAGGCGATGGCTCTCGGAGGCAGACCCGCGAGGGCTGCAGCTAACATGCAGAATCTTCATCGTGTATCCGGTAGGGGGTGTTGCGTTGCCGCCGGCGCGGTTGCCGATGTTGTTATCAAGGTGCCCAAAGTTTGGGCCGGAAAATATGCGATGCGGGCTGGCGGATCCGAAGTCAGTCTACAAACCGCATGACCGGGGTCCAAGAGCCATGAATAGCATTTGGAATTGGTCCATGATTGCGTTATGAAAGAGGAGGGCTCGCCATGGCTGAGATCGGTCTCGCTGAGGTTTACCACCGCTATATTGCGTGTCTGAACGGACAGGACTGGCCGTCGCTGGCGCAGTTCGTCGACGACGACGTGAAATACAATGGCCAGCGCATCGGCCTGTCGGGTTACCGACGGATGCTGGAGCGCGACTTCCGCGAGATTCCCGATCTTCACTTCAGGATTGCGTTGCTCGTTACCGAGCCGCCATTAGTGGCAAGCCGCTTGCAGTTCGACTGCACGCCTGAAGGCATGTTTCTCGGATTGCCCGTTCACGGGAAAAGGGTGTCCTTTAGCGAGAACGTGTTTTACGAGTTTCAGGCGGGGAAAATTGTGCAGGTTTGGTCGGTGATCGACAAAGCCGCAATCGAAGCGCAGCTATAACAACGAAGCGGACAAAGCAACGACAAGGCCGTCCTGAATCGCCGCGAGGCGTATTGGCATAACTGCCATCATGCGAGACAATCGCGGCGATTTGTCGGCATTAGACACATGGAGCCTGCGATGACGGTATTGGTCCTGGGGTTGCTGATATTTCTTGGTGCGCACTCGGTGCGGATTTTCGCGGAAGACTGGCGCGAGGCCCGCATCGCGCAGATGGGCGAGAAGCGCTGGAAAGCCGCGTATTCGATCGCATCGATTGTCGGACTCGTGCTCATTATCTGGGGCTACGGCATTGCCCGGCGCGAGCCGACCGTGCTGTGGGCGCCGCCGATATGGGCGCCGCACCTTGCCGCACTGCTCACGCTGATCGCGTTCATCCTCTTTCCGGCCGCGCATATGCCGGGCAATCACTTCAAATCGGCGCTCAAGCACCCGATGGTAATCGGTGTCGCGCTTTGGGCGTTTGCACATCTGGTTGCAAACGGAACGCTAAACGCACTTGTGCTGTTTGGCGCGTTTCTGGTCTGGGCGATCGTCGATTTCGCGGCCGCGCGGCGGCGCGATCGTGCCGCACAGATCGAATATCCAAAGGGAACCTTGTCGAGCGATGTGAAGGCCGTCGTGGCCGGCGCCATTGCATGGGCCATCTTTGTGTTCTTTCTGCATGGATGGTTGATCGGCGTTAAGCCGTTGGGCTAGAGCGGAGGCGAAGCGATGACCGGTGGCTATCCAAAGCGCATGGGCGATGGCCAGCCGCGGCATCGCGCTTCGCGCCGGCGCATCACGCATGCGCTGATCGGCCTTGCCGCATTCGGCGCGCTCGCGGCGAGCCACGCGGCGTCGCGTTCCGAGGACGCCGCGAAATACCAGGCCGCGCATGGCTTTAGCACCGTGCTCTTTATTCCGTTCGGCGAACATGATCTCGGCTTTAGCGAAGCCGCTTATCGCGGCTACGCGGCATTGCGGCGCGACGGCTACCGGATCGACGTGGTCCGCGATGCGGACAGCCTGAGCGAGAGTCAGATGCTTGCGACGATCGGCGAGCGCTATGCAGCAGGTGCGCGCGGCTTCATTCTGGCCGGCTCCGAACTCAGCGCAGCGACGACGGCCGCGGCGGCGCGCTATCCGGACGCATTTTTCGCCACGGTAGCGGGCTCGGCGCGCGGCCCCAACGTGATCAACTACTGTGTGGACTGCGAGCCGCTTGGCGGCGCGCTCGCGGGCCAGGTCGCCGCGCGCACGACCGCGACGAAGATCGTCGGCTTCGTGGGCGGCGTTGAATCGGTCGATGGCGTCGAGGCAAAACGCTTCAGGCAAGCCGTGCTCGATGCAGCGCCCGATGCGCAAGTGCTGATCGACTGGACCGGCGACTGGGGCGACCGCAAGCGCACGAGGGAACTGACCGAGCGACAGATTCGGGCGGGCGCCGATATCGTTGTCGCCGACGCGAACGACACGGTGATCGCCGCCGCTTCGCGTTGCCGGCACGTCAAGGCGATCGGCTGGATGACGGATGCCTCGCACCGGTATCGCAACGTTGTGGCGAGCGTGATCGTCGACACGAGTGTCATTTTTCGGCGCTTCGTCGACGCTGCGGCAGCCGGCCGCTTTACCGGCGGCGACTACGTGGTCAAAGAGTCGGACAACGTATGGAAAATCGTCTGGCCGCATCGATAGCGGTCGAACCAGTCAGCGGAGCCGTCCGGCATGAAATCGCTTAAGAGCCGAATTATCGGAACATTGATCGTGCTGTTCGCCGCGGTTGGCGTGGTCGACGCGTGCATCACGTATTGGCTGTCGATGCGGCATATCGACGAACTGCTCGACGTGCATCTGCAGGGCGCGGCCGTCTGGCTCGCGGCCGGCAGGGTCGGCACGATCGGCACGAACGGGCCGCCGCAACATTCGATCGACGGCTTCGTCGGGCAAATCTGGGAAGCAGGGCGCGCCACGCCGACCGACAATACGGATCCCGAAGTCACGTTCAATCGCAACGAGCCGGGCGGTTACTCGGTCGAACTGATCAACGGCCATCACTACCGCATCTATACGCTAAGAAAGGACGCCGACGGTTTGATCTATCAGGTCGGCCAACCGGTTTCCTATCGGGAGCAGACCGCGGAACGCGCGGCTATCGAAAGCCTCGTGCCGACCGTGTGCCTGATCGTGCTCGTATGGATTGCGATTCCGATCGTCGTCAATGCGGCGTTCGCTTCGCTCGGGCGCGCGAGTTCGGATGCGGAGGCCGTCGGTATCAGCCATTTGACGCCGCTCGATGTATCGCATGTGCCCGATGAAGTGCGTCCGTTTGCCGATTCGATCAACCGCATGATCGGGCGTCTGCAGGTCGGCATCGACGGCGAAAAGCGCTTTATTGCCGATGCGGCGCATGAACTGCGCACGCCGATCGCGGCGTTGCAATTGCGCATCGATAACCTCGAAAATGCGCCCGATACGAACGCGCGCGGCGAACGCCTGCGCGAGCTGCGTGAAGCGATCGTGCGCACGGCCACGATGATCCGGCAGCTGCTCGAACTGGCCCGCGCGGACGCGCAACCCGATCCGGGCGCGGCATCGGACAGCGTCGACGTGCGTCAGATGGTTCAGGCGCTGGTCGCGGATCTGCTGCCCGTTGCGGATTCGCGTTCGATCGATCTTGGCGTCAAGCGTTTCGAAGCCGCGCATGTGAAGGCGCATGCGGGCGAGTTGCGCATGGCGGTGCGCAATCTCGTCGAAAACGCGCTGCGCTATACGCCTGCAAGCGGCAGCGTCGATATCGATGTATTCGAAGATCAGGCGGGCGCCATCGTGCGCGTGACCGACACGGGCCCCGGCATTCCGGAGGACGCGCTGGGCCGCGTATTCGACCGCTTTTTCAGGCTGAATGCCGAAACGGTCGAAGGCAGCGGCCTCGGGTTATCGATCGTGAAGTCGGTGGTGGCGAAGCATGGCGGTTCCGTTTCGCTCGAAAACCGGCACGACGGTCAACGCGGCCTGATCGCCACACTTGTTCTGCCGGCGCGCGCGTCGGCCACGCTCGAGGCCTGAACGCGCGACCGCGGCTGCCGATGGGGTTGCATCTCGCGCTTATTGCACGGTCCGCCCGGCCGTCGATTCAACCGCCTGCGGATCCATCTGCAGAACCACGAGCCGGTTGATGGCCTGCAACGTCAGTTGCGCGCGTTCGACCGACTTCGGCGTGTCAAATCGGGAGCCAAGCTGCGCAGTGTCCAGCAGCGGCAGAAAATCCTTCGACCACGACTGCTCGGCCGGCGTTGTCGTGTCTTCGGTCTTTACGCCTTGCACGTACTCCTGCTTGTGCGTCGACTGGCTGGCCGAATGTGTCAAGGTTGCCTTCACCAGCAGGCCTTTGTGATAGCCGACTTGCGCGGCGCTCGATGCAGAGTCGTCGATCTGAAAGTAATCGTAGTTTTGCGATTCGATGTTCTTCGTCAGGTGGAGGGTGCTATTGGGGCCGGGCAATGCCTTGTGAAAACTCGCCGTCAGATGCGAGTTCTGCCGTTGCGTGACGGAGAGATTCAACGGGTTCGAATTGTCGACCTCGGAGGTTTGCGACACCTGATACGAGAACGAATCGACCTCGCCGGGCTGATACGGATTGCTGTACTTCTTCGTTTGCACCACGGAGGCCGAAAAATCGGCGAGGCCGGTAATCAGGCTCTGGCCGGCGGCCGGAATGGTCGAGAGCATCGCGTTGAGGCTGCGTTCCTGCGGCGTCGCAACGTTGTAGTTGCTGTTCAACGCGGCGAACGCGCCTTCGAACATCGACATCAACGCTTCGTTGCCGTTGCCGCGCTTCTGTTCGTTCTGAAACTGCTGCAGGTAGCTGGTGATCGCATTCTGCTGTTGCTGCGCGTCGCCGATGATCATCGTGTCCGCCGTATTCACGGTCAGGTTGATCGCGCCATCGGGACCGCTCGTACTGAGCTTGCGCACCTGGTTATCAACGTGAAAGTCGACGGTCTGTGTGCCGCCGTCGCCAGGCACGCTGGCATGGAAATCGATCGACGCGATCGCGCTCGAATCGAACTGCTCGAGTCCGCTCAGATCGAGCGTCGGGTTGCTGGTCGATGTCAGTCCGTCGATCGCGGATTGAAATGCTTTAGAAAGGTCGTTGAGTGCGCTTCGATCCGACGCGCTTAGCGTGCCGTTCTTCACGTCGATCGAGACGGCTAGTCCGTTTGAGCTGCTGTCGAGTGAAATTTCGACCTGGGTGCCGGACGTCGTCGTCACCTCGAGCGTGATCTGATTCGAGGCCGAACCGTGCAGCCGCGCTTGCGCATTCGCGACGGCGGTCGGGCTCGCGTTCGCGCCGGGAGTCAGCACCGACTGCGAGTAGTCGCCGCCGCCGGCGCCAATCTGATTCAGAAGCGCGGCGCCGAGTCCCTGAAACTGCTGAGCGCCCGAAAGCGCCGCAAAGTTGCCGGCCATCAGCAACGACACCGCATTGTTGGTCGCCCCCTCCCAAACCGGCGCTGCCTCGACCGGCGCGATACCGGGAAGCGCGTAAACGGGCGTGATGCTGACGGACTGTCCGATCGAAACGGCCGTCGAAGGCTGCGTGGTCGAAGCCGCCGGCGTATCGTCTGCGGACGTCGGCTTCTTTGTCACGCTTGTGTCATAAAGCGAAGCGAACGCATTCGCCGTATTGAGCGAGGAGATGGTGGTCATCGTGGCAGTCGGAATAGGGGCGACGCCCGAAGCCGGACACTCTTGCGAGGCCCTGCGTTAGTGGCCGCTTATTGGTCTGCGTGCATTCAACATTGTTACTAACGGCCGGCTTTACCCGAAACTTGAATGAAAGCGAGTTTGAGGAAACCGTTAGCGCGGCGCGCGCATGCAATTGGCGGAAAAGAAGTTTGCTGCGAAGCAGCACCCGGCCGCACCCGGCCGCGCCTTGCTGGGCAACATTTCAGCAGTCACACCAGGTAACACGTGTAAGTGCAGGCGAAACCTGCCAAAGAAGGCGCGGCACTAGACTTGAACTGTCTATTTCAATTGGCGGGACAAGCCGATGACACGCCTTCTCATTGCTTTCACTCTGATTAGCGGCCTGTGCGGCTGCGTCGTTGCGCCGCCCGGTTACGGTTACGGCTATGGCTATCCCGCGCCCGCTTATTACGGCTATGCGCCGGGCTACTACTACGGGCCGCCGGTTAGCGTCGGCATTAGCGGCAGGTTCCATATTCACTGATGGGCAATTGCTGCAATGCGCGACGCCGCGGCGCATTGCAGCGCTAGCACCGACTGATGTTCCTGCAGCAACAGTGTTTTTGGCGAACGCAACTCGACGCAGCCGTTGCGGATAGCGATACTTTCCTCACGGCACAAGCGCCTCACCACGACGGCGCGACAAGTCGATCAGAAAAGAAACCTGGAGGTAACGAAAATGGACGAGCGTAAACGCGAAAGCATGATTGCCTATCTGCGCGGCCGCATGGCCAAGGTGGGAATGAAGGCGGCCGACATTGCAGCCGCGCTCAAGGAAGATCAGTTGCGTCAGCGGTCGGTGCGCTATCGCAACGCATTCGGCGATGCGTGGGACGGCAAAGGCGCCATGCCGCAATGGCTGCAGCAGGCCACGAGCGCCGGGCAATCATTGCAGCACTTTGCCGTGATCGGATCGGAAAAGCCCGCTACGCAGACGCAACGTCAGCCGGCTGTCGACTGGAGCAAGGACCCGTTTGCGGGTACGCGGCTCGCAACGGCGCCGCGCTCGTAAGTGGCACGCTCAGCCAGAATCGCTTAACTGCCTGCCTGGCCGCCAAGCAACCTGGCTCTCAGCGTCTTCGCACGCGTTTCCGGATCGAACCAGATATTGAAGAACGCGCGCGCGAATTCGGGATCTTCGATTGTCGCGGTCGGTTCGCCATTCGCAAAGAAGCGCACGCCGGTGCCCGGCAAAAACACGCCGCACAACCAGTCGCCCGGCGCGACATCGACGAACGCCTTCAACATGTCGTCGCGCCAGCGCGCGACGAGCGCATCGGACAAAGGCGTCGGCGCGAGCCGCTTCATCTCGTTCAGACCGAGCGTGGCGAGGCGTTCGCGCGTGGCGGACGTGGTGTACGTCAATTGCAGTGCAAAGCGGTTATCGAAGCTGACCGGCAGGCGCGCGCTCCACAATTGCGCATCGTACAGATGCAAACCGAGAAAGCGATACTCGCCCGAGCCCGAAAACTGGGCTGCGGGTATTTCGGTGTGGCAATCCTGAGCGGCAACCGCCGCGCCCGACGGCACGGCGCACAGCCCGGCTACGCAGGCGAGGGACGCAATGGCGAGCGCGATGCGCCGGCCGGTGGCGACTGCTCGTATGCCGCCTGTCTGGTGGTAAATCGGTTTCACTATTCCGGGGTTCCGTATCATGGCCGGCCGGTCGCGGCCGGCATCGGCGCTCCGTTCGGCGGGCCTGCTCATTCGTCTGAAAAGAAGCAGAAAGGCAAATGCAGAATTTTAACCGGTAGTGCGCGTACGTCCGTACAGAAAAATAATGGCGTCGCAAGCCGTGTATGTGCGCTGCGCCACCATCGCAAGATGTTGGCTTTACTTCAGGCATCCTGCGTAATGCAAAGCATCGGTGACCCGCCTCGTGCGTTTATACGGATGACGAAGTTTATCGGTGAAGTGTCGGTCAGCGGTTTCGCGCCAGGCGGATTCGCACCGCTGGTGTGACCGGCCGCACAGACCGTCAAGAGCGGACGTGTTTGCTGCGACCGGCATCGCCTACATTTCGATTTCGTGCGTAAACGGCGCATGGATCTCTCTAAAAGCGAAAAGGACACGGACGATCAACAAAACGCATTCAGCGCGATGCGCAGCCGTGACTATCAAAGCGATGTTTCCGTTGAAAGCCATCGCCGTTTCGATCTTGAACACCAGAGACAAAGAAGCATAACTAGTTCAAGCAAATCAAGCATCTGACGCCTCACTGCAAACCGGCGCAGTCAAGTTGCCCGGGCTTACAAAGCGGGAGGCGGGCGGAACGCCCGGAACCCGCTTGCAATGCTCTGCTCTATGCCTGCGGTCAAGAAGCGCGTCACCTCGTCGCGGCGTCGCACCGTCGATGTTTTCAACGCGCCTCCTGATCCTTGAAATCCCCCTACAGCCTGTTCACGACATGTCGCGCCCGTCGGGTCGTACAGGACGCGCATGGCCTGACATTTCATTTCGCGCTTTGGAGACAAGATGAAGAAGATGACGGCGGCTCTCGCGGTGACCGGTGCATTTGCCGGTCACGCCTATGCCCAAAGCAGTGTCACGTTGTACGGCATCATCGACGAAGGAATCACCTATACGAATAACCAGGCCGGGCACAGCACCTGGCAGGAAACCGATGGCGCAATTAATACGAGCCGCTTTGGATTGCGCGGTAACGAAGATCTCGGCGGCGGACTTCAGGCAATTTTCCGGCTCGAAAACGGCTTTAGCGCGGCCAACGGCAACCTGCGTCAGGGCGGCCGTCTGTTTGGACGGCAAGCGTACGTCGGGCTCGCGTCGTCGCAATTCGGCACGATCACGTTAGGTCGGCAATACGATAGCGTCGTCGATTATCTCGGCCCGCTCGCGTTGACGGGCACGCAGTACGGCGGCACTTTCTTTGCGCACCCGTTCGATAACGACAACCTCGACAACGACTTTCGCGTCAACAATTCGGTCAAGTTTCAAAGCCCGAATTTCCGCGGACTGCAGGCCGGCGCGTTGTATGGCTTCTCGAACGATGCGGGCGACTTCGCCAACAATCGCGCGTACAGCTTCGGCGCATCGTATGCGTTCAAAGGCGTGACGGTCGCGGCGGCCTATCTGCAGATCAACCAGAACCTGACCACCGCGTCGATCTCGAACACGAATGGAGCGCTCAACGGCGACGCGACCTTTTTTGCCGGCCGGCAAAGAATCTGGGGCGCCGGCGTGAAATACTCGTTCGGTCCGTTCACGACAGACTTTGTCTATACGACGACGCTGCTCAACAACGCGCTCGGCATTTCGGCGGGAGAGTCGGGCGTATCGGGCGGGTTCGGCCTGAACGGCGGCAGCGCGCGCTTTAACAACTACGAAGTGAATGGACGCTATACGCTCGGCTCGCCGTGGACGATTGCCGTCGGCTACGTGCATACCGACGGCAGCATCGACGCGGCACGGCCGCACTGGGATCAGGTCAATGTCCAGGCCGCGTATCTACTCTCGGTCCGCACACAGGTCTATCTGCAGACCGAGTATCAGCACATCGCGCAGGACGGGCTGCCGCTCGGCGCGATTATCAGCGGCTTGCCGGCCGCGTCGACGACGCCGAATCAGGTTGCGGTCACGCTGGGGCTGCGTCACACGTTCTGATTGACGCGCTTGAACAAGGCCGCTTAAGGGGCCGCTTAAGCAGCCGCACGAGGGTCCGCTAAGGGCCCGCTTAAGGGTCCACATAAGGGTCCACTCAAAGGTCGATCACCACGTCGCCGACGGGCTGCGAGCAGCAGATAAGCAGGTTGCCATCCGCGGGCTTGTCGAGCGGCTCCGGCCCGTACGCGACGTTTCCCGACACCAGTCCGCTTTCGCAGTTATGGCATACGCCGGTCCGGCATGACCACCGGACCGGCACGTCGCACGCCTCGGCAAGCTCGAGAATGCTCGGATACACGGCCGCATTCCAGTGTGCGGCAATGCCGCTGCGCGCGAACGAAACCAGTGCGCCGGTCTTCGCATCGTCTTCCGGCAGATGCGGCGCGCGCGCCTTGGCGCCGACGATACCGGGGTTCAACGATTCGCCGCCGTTGAAAATTTCCGCATGGATCCTGCCGGGCGCGACGTTCATCGCCGCAAGCGTGTCCTTCATCTCCGCCATAAAGCGAGCCGGCCCGCACAGATAAAAATCCGCATTGCGCTCGATACCGGCTTCCTCGAAAACGGCGCGCGACAGGCGGCCTACCGCATCGAAATGCTCACCGGGATGGTCGTTCGAATCGGGCTTGCTGTAGCAGACGTAGCTTTTGCCGTGCGCAAGCGCGCGAGACAGACGCCGCGCTTCGTCTGCGAATGCATGGTGGCGCCCGTCGTGAGCGCCATGCAGCCACCATACGCGGCGCGTCGACTGAGCCGCCGAGAGCGCGTGCAGCATCGCGAGCACCGGCGTCGCGCCGATACCGGCGCTTAGCAAAACCACCGGACCGTCGCCCGCTTGCAGAACAAAGCTTCCTCGCGGCGCGCTCACATCGAGCCTGTCGCCGACGTGCAGCTGCCGATGCAGGTACATGCCGCCCGCACCGTTCGGTTCGAGCTTGACGCTGATCCGATAGCGCTGCGTCGAAAGCGCGCCGGAGAGCGAGTAGCTGCGAAAAAACGGCGAGCCGCCGTCGGGACGCGGCAAACGCAGCACGACATACTGACCGGGCAGTGCCATCGGCAGCGGTTCGCCGTCGGTGCTTTCCAGCGTGATCGACAGAACGTCGGCCGACTCCTGATCGAGTGCGGCCACGACGAGCGAGCGAAAACCCGGCGCAACCGGATGCGACGCGGCGGCTGGCGCAAGCCCCGCGTTGCCGCCCTTCGTGCCGTCCGGCTTGCCGTCAGACTGCTCGCGCAGCAGCGCATCGAAAGACCAGCGCCAGCCCGGCGACAGGGCCTTGATCCGCAACGCGCGCTCGAGTTTGTCGCGCGGATGATGCGGCGAATAGAGCAGGGCGTTGATCTCGGCGACTGTCATCCGGTCGTCGGCCTCGCCGACCTTGATGATTTCGTCGCCGGCGCCGACCTCGCCTTCCTGCAACACACGCAGATAAAAACCGGGGCGGCCGCTCGATGTGAGCAACGCCGCCATACGCGGTTCGTTGGTCCGGATACCGACGCGATAACAGGTTACACGCGGCTGCGTGACTTCGAACAACGCGTCGCCAATCTGATAACGGTCGCCGATGCAGACGTCGGAATCGGGCAACCCTTCGATCGTGAAGTTCTCGCCGAACTGCCCATACGTAAAATCGCTGCGATTCAATTGCTGCTGCCAGTGGCGATATGATTCGATCTGATAGACGAACACGGCGCGCTGCTCGCCGCCATGCCCACCGGTATCGCCCTGGCCGTCGCCGGCAAGATTGAGGCGGCTCGCGCGGCAGCGGCCCTGCACCGGATCCTTCCAGATACCGGTGTACACGGTGCGGCCTTTCCATTCGATATTGCGCGGCATTCCGACGTTGACCGATAGTAGCCGACCCATGTTTCCTCTCCGCATCGATGTTGAGCGTTGCTGCGTCTAGGCCGATGGCCGCTCACGCAACTGCACTTCGTGCACCGTGAGCTCGCGATCGACGCCATGCGGAATCACCGTTTGCCCCGGCTCGAGATGAAGCTCCTTGCCGTCGAGATGCACGCTGACGATATCGGGCTCGAACGACACGTAGTTCGTGACGCGGTTCACTTCCGGATAAGTTTCCGGATAGGTCCATGCGGCAAGGCGCGCATCGCCGATGTCGTAGTAGCTGCATACGCCCTTGTACGGGCAAAAGGTTTTCGTTTCGACGCTCGTCAGCGCGGATAGGTCGATATCGTCGCGCGGTACATACCAGCGCGGCGCGAAGCCTGATTCGTAAAGCGCAAGTGGCCGCATCGTATCCGCAATCACGCGGTCGTGGTGACGGACCACAAGGTGCCGCGACGTCTCGCGAATATCGATGCGGTGATACGGGTCCGCCGCGTGGCCGACGATCCGTTCGTCTTCCTCATAGAACGCGTCCATCATGCGCCATGCGAATGCGACGCGATTGTCGAGCACATTCGCATGCTCCGGTAAGCCCGTGTGCTGCCACGCGCCGCGCTGCGCGACCTGTTCGCCTGCGCGTACCGCGAACCATGTGGTCGGGCCGAGGTCCTGGTGGCGCGTCGTATGCTCGAGGCGTTCGAGCACACCGGCAGCGATATCGCTTTCCGGGAAATACGCCACCGGGTAGCGCGCCGGTTCGAAAAGCAGCACGACGTTTTCGCTATCGGCAATCCACTTGCCGCCGAAATGCACGCGCATGCGGCGGCGCAGCGGCTCGGCATAGAGCAGGCGCTTGGGTAGCGGATCGGGGACGAGAAAGCGGCCGATCGCTCCGGACGCGAGCGGGCCTTGTTGCCATGAGAGTCCCATGTCGGTTCCTCCTTGTAATGATGTAACCGGTAACCGGTAAAATAACGGACTGTTCCATGCGGTAGCGTCATACGTCATATGAACCGCACGCGCGCGGTCGACAGACGGCATTAGTTCGAGTGTCGCCGAATTCGACGGTTTGCGCATTGTGTGTATGCAGAGCAGAACTTTTCGAATCGCGTTAACCTGTTTCGCTAGCGCCGCTTTTAAACGTCAACGGCGGCGCCTGAAACAGATGTCCTCAACAGGAATACGATGACTCCGCTACGAATCGACTACATCTCCGATATCGCGTGCCCGTGGTGCGCGGTCGGCCTCGCGTCGCTGCAACAGGCGCTTGCCAACCTCAACGACGAGGTTCGCGCCGAATGGGTCATGCACCCGTTTGAACTGAACCCGCAGATGGGCCCGGAAGGCCAGAACATCGTCGAGTACCTCGGCAATAAATACGGCCGCACGCCGGCGCAGATCGCCGAGACGCAGGCGGTGATACGCGAGCGCGGCGCGAGCGTCGGCTTTGCGTTCGGTGAGCGCAAGTTCGTCTACAACACGTTCGACGCGCACCGTCTGCTGCAGTGGGCCGGTGAAGAAGACAAACAGCAAGGCGAGCAGCCTGGCAAGCAACTCGCGCTCGAGAAAGCGTTGATGCAGGCCTATCACGGCAACGGTAACGACGTGAGCGACCACGATGTTCTGGTTGAAGCCGCGCGATCGGTCGGGCTCGATGCGCAGGAAGCGCGCCGCATATTGCAGAGCGATGACTATGCCGACGCGGTGCGCGCCGACGAACAGGAAACCCAGGCGATGGGCATCCACTCGGTGCCCGCGATCATTTTCAACCGCCGCTATCTCGTGTCCGGCGGGCAGCCGGTCGAAGCGTTCGAGCAGGCGTTGCGGCAAATCCTTGCCGAAGAAAAAGCGTAACCGCGTTGGCGCGGCCGATCGAGCCTCGCGAGTAAGCCGCATATCCGGTTTTTAAATGCGCGGCTGGATTTTCGACCGGCACAGGCCTATAACCTTAAAAAAAGAACAAACGGCTTCCATGAATAGAGCTTCATTATTGGCTCTCCGGTGCGTGCATTAATTATAGAAATCCGGCCACGCTGTACGTATCTGCCTGACACGTACCGTCTTTCATCGTGCTTTCGCGTTCCGCCGCTTCAGGAGCGCATCTTGGGCCTGGCCGGTGCGGACTCCTCTTTTCTGCAATTGGCAAGCAGCAGCTTCGTCGATACAAAATGCTTTCAGTGGCTGTTTTTCCCAATCACTCTCCAGCTTATTTTTAGACTCATTTTTCAACCCAGGCAATTCGCTTTGACATCCTTATCGGATGAAGGCGGATTGCATTCCGGATGCAGGTGAAGAAAATGAAAGCTCTTTATGTTCCAGTGTTGGCGGCAACCGCGCTTTTTTCTATTTCCGGTGTCGCTTTTTCGCAGACATGGCAGTCGCCCGCCAATGCCGATCCGCAAGCCGCGCCGGGCTCGACCATGTCGCAGCCGAACACCGACCCATCTCGAACGAACCGCTACGAAAGCGACGCGACGGGTCCGCAGCCGGGTGGATCGAGCGGTAGCGGACGCGGCAGGAACGGAGCACGCTGCGTCGTCGGATTGTCGTGCGACATCTATCAGGGAAGTTGAGGCGGGGAGCTCACTTCGCAAAACTAACCCCGCAAAACTAGCCCGCCAGGCTAACCCGGCAGACGCTGCGGAAACGCCGCATCCCAATAGTCGGACTACTTTAGGGTATACATTGATTATTCGGCTAGAGGCCGTGTTATAGGATTTTCCGCAGTTGTCCAGAAGCACACGCATGCAACGCATGCGGGCCGTCGTCGTTTGTAAGGTGTATTGATGTCCGGCTCCGGCGCTTTTCTGGCCTGCGCCGTCATGCACACAGCAAGTCAATAACTAAGAGACTGGAGGATGACATGGCCGGGAAGCCGGAACGCGATGGGGAAGAAGTGCAGGAAATGCGCCGTGGATTGTTGCAAGGTGCAGGCTTAGGCGCCGCACTGGCGCTGCTGGGGGGAGCAATCACGCCGGCGCAGGCCGCGGAAGGCGCGCCGTTCCCAAGTCACAAGCGCTGGAAAATCGTCTTCGTCAATCACGTGACGACGAACCCGTTTTTCGTGCCGACGCAATACGGCATTCAGGACTCCACCGCGTTGCTCGGCATGGACTACCAGTGGACCGGTTCGGCCAACGCCGATATCGGCGAGATGGTGAATGCGGTCAACGCCGCGGTGGCCGCCAAGGCCGACGCGATCGCGGTGCCGATCGTCGATCCGAAAGCATTCGATAAACCGATCCAGGCTGCGCTTGACGCGGGCATTCCGGTGTTCTCGTACAACGCCGACGCCCCGCAGGGCTCGAGCAATCCGCGCCTCGCGTATATCGGGCAGGACCTCTATCTGTCCGGCTATCAGATGGGCGAGCGCATTGCGAGTCTCGTCGATAGCGGTCTCGTTGCACTGTTTATCGCGACGCCGGGCCAGCTCAATATCCAGCCGCGCCTCGACGGCGCTGTAGCGGCGATCAAGAAGTCCGGCAAGAAGATCGACGTGCAGACCATCGCGACCGGTGCGACCGTCAACGAAGAACTGTCGAAGATCAAATCGTTCTACCTTGGCCACCAGGACCTGAAGGGCATGTTCGCGGTCGACGCGGGCAGCACGCAAGGTGTCGCGCAGGTGATGAAGGAGAACAATCTCCCGTCGAAGGGCGTGCATGGCGGCGGCTTCGACCTGCTGCCGACCACGGTCCAGCTGATTCACGACGGCTTCCTCGATTTCACGATCGATCAGCAGCCCTACGTGCAGGGCTTCTATACGGTGGTCGAGGCGTTTACGTATCTCGCATCGGGCGGACTGGTCGGGCCGGCCAATATCAATACCGGCCTCAAGTTCGTCACCAAGGGCTCCGTCGATCCGTATCTGACGACGTCGACGCGTTACGAAGGCAAGAGCACGAAGCCGCAAATTGTTCCACGCACGGGAGCGATTAAAGGGTGACGTCTTCGGTCGCGGATCAACATAAGGCTCGCCGGCGACCGCGATTGTTATCGCGGTCGCTGATTCGCTCGAGCGAAGTGCGCATCTTCGTGGTCGCGCTGATTCTGTGCGCGTACTTCCAGTTCGTTAATCACGATTTTCTGCTGTCGAGCGCCAGCCTGCAGAACCTGTCGCAATACATTGCGCCGGTTGCACTCATTGCGTTCGGCGAAATCATGCTGATGATCGGCGGCGAGATCGATCTGTCCGCCGGGATGGTGTTTGCGTTCGCGCCGTTCATCATGTATTTCGGCATCGAGGCGGGCTTTCCGGTCTGGCTCTCGATACTCGCGGGTCTTGCCGCCGCGGGCGTGGTCGGTTTCATCAACGGTGCGGTAACGGTCTATCTGCGCATTCCGTCGTTTGTCACGACGCTTGGTACGCTGTTCTTCGTGAACGGTTTCACGTTGACGATTTCGCAGGGCACGCCGGTTCCGTCGCCGCAAGGTACATGGCTCGCCCACTTCATGGGCGAGTGGGGCTATAGCGAGATCATCTGGGCCGTCGCGCTCGCGGCGATCATGCATGTGTTGCTCAGGCACACGCGTTGGGGCCTGCACACGGTTGCATCGGGCGCGAATCCGCTTGGCTCGAGCGAAGCCGGTATTCGTATCAAGCGGCTCAAACTCGGCAACTTCGTGATTGCCGCGATGCTGGCCGGGCTGACTGGCATTCTCGAATGCCATCGCATTGCATCGATCGATCCTCAAGCGGGCGGTAATCAGATCATGTTCCTCGCGGTCGCCGCGGGTGTGATCGGCGGCACCCCGCTCGCGGGCGGTTCGGGCACGATTATCGGCGGCCTGATCGGCGCCGCGGTGCTCGGTATTCTCAGCGACGGGTTCACGCTGATCGGCATCAACGCGTTCACATTCAATATGATTCTCGGCGCGGCGATTCTTGCGGCGATGATCTTCAATATCCATGTGGTCCGGCTGGCACGCAAGGGAGAGCTCTGATGTCCGACGTGCCTGAGGTGCCGGTCGCCACACCCGATGCGGCGTCGGTCGAAGCGCTGCGCGGCGACGATATCGTCAAACGGTTCGGCGCGGTGACCGCGCTCGACGGCGTATCGTTGACCCTCAAAAAAGGTGAGATTCTCGGCATACTCGGCGACAACGGCGCCGGCAAGTCGACGCTGATCAAGATTCTCACCGGGTTTCATCAGCAGACGAGCGGCAAGCTGTTCCTGAACGGCGTCGAAACGATGCTGCGCTCGGTCGATCACGCGCGCGCGCTGGGTATCGAGTGCGTGTATCAGGATCTCGCGCTCGCCAATTCGCTGAGCATCTATCACAACATGTTCCTCAACCGCGAGATCATTCATCGCGGACCGATTCCGCTGCTCAACAATCGCGCGATGCGTAACCGCGCGGCGGAGTTTCTCGAAGAGATCGGCGTGCATGTGCCGTCGGTCGATCTGCCGGTCGAGCAATTATCGGGTGGGCAGCGGCAGGCGATTGCCGTCGCGCGGGCGGTTCATTCGAACGCGAAGATCCTGCTGCTCGACGAACCGCTTGCGGCGATGGGCGCGCGCGAAGCCGGATTGATCATCGATCTGATCCTGCGTTTGAAGGCAAAGGGCGATCTGTCGATCATCATGATCATGCACAACTACGCGCAGACGCTCGACATTGCCGATCGCGTGATGCTGATGCAGCGAGGCCGCGTCACGTATCAACGCGAGGCGGCGAGCACATCGGTGGCCGAGCTGATGGACATCGTACGGCGTGAATATCGCGCGATGCGCACGGCGTCCTGAGTTCGGCAAAACGATATTCCCCCTTTATTTCCGCGATATTTTTCGTTTTTCTTCAGACTGAATCGTCGGTATCGTGCAATTTTTTTCCGCGGCGCCAAAAGGCGTGTTTGCGGAAAGCGTCGGCTATCATGAAAGGATCGTTTGCAAAGGGCCGTCGTCCGTAGGTGCAGATATGACGAAAGTAGGTAAGACGCTCATCGGAGTGCTGGTCGCGGTGGACCTGGCGTTCGTTTTTTACATTATGTCCCCGCAAACCGAGCATTCACGCAGTAAAAGTGACGACGCCGCAGAGGCAGCGGCAAAAGGAGCCGAACTTGAAGCGGGTGTGATTGCGAATGCAAGCAAAGGCCCGCAGGTGGCGTCGGGTTCAATTGCGGGCAATATGGCCGACTCCGACACGCCGAATTCGACATCGGATGCCGGACGCGTTGTTACAGCACCACCAGTTACGGCGCCATCAGCCGCAACAACGAGTGCGGGGCGTGTTGTAACGGCGCCGCCACCCGCAGCATCGAATGCGAGTCGTATTGCAGCGGTACCGCCTCCGAAACCTGTCGCGGTTCCGAATGTGCTGCTCGACGGCAAATCCACCTCGACAGCGGTGGCAGCCGCGCCTCAAATTGCGCCCACTCCGGCGCCTGGCGTGCCGGGCAATGCAGCCACGGGCAATGCGAGCGAGCAGCGCGTTGCCGTGCGTCAACAAGCGGTCAAGACCGTCGACGTGACGAATGCGCAAAAATCCGCCGATACAAAAACGAGTGTCGCTTCGCGTCGCGAGCGACCCGCGGTCGATGCACGTTCGAACAATGGCTCAAATTCAGGCTCAAACTCGGTTTCCGCTGCGATGACCGAGGCGCTTGTCAGGCAGTCGGCGGTGCTCGATCCGAATTTGCCGCCGCCCGATATGTCGAAGTCCGTTTCGGTAAACGATGCTTCGAATACATCGTCGCACGGTGGCGCGAATCCGGTTGCCGCAGCGATGACCGAGCAACTGGTGAGGGAATCGACGCGGTTCACGCCGCCCGCTCACCACGCGCCGACCCAGCCGGGCGTGCAGTAACACTGCCGCAATCGCGCTGCAGCAGTGGCGCTTCCGCGGTGGTGCGTCCACGGTCGTGCGTCCGTACCAATGCCTCATTCGCGAGCGCGTTCGCCTGCCTGCAAAGCGTGACTTGTCACGCGTGCAGAATCAGCTTCTGCACGCGCCAGTTCAACAGCTCGCCAACCCACAGCACGTTTTCGGATGGACACGCCATCTCGTGTATCCAGCCGAACTGCTTGAGCTGCTTGCCGGACTCGCCCAGTACGCCAAGCAACTGACCATCAAGCGTCAGCTTGTAGATGCGCCCAGGCCACGCGTCCGCGCTATAGAGCACCTGATTCGGCCCCGGCGAGATGCAGATCGCCCACGGTGAGCCCGGCGCGAACGTGCCGGCCGCGACTTCCGCTTCACTCGGAATATTGCCGATCGCAGGGCGCGCGCCCGAAGGCACGGGCACGTCGATCGTGAATTGCCGCAGAAAGTTGCCATCGGTGTCAAACACCTGGATGCGCCGGTTGCTGCGATCGGCCACGTAGATGTGGTTGTTCCGGTCCACGGCGATGCTGTGCGGCGTATGAAACTGTCCCGGCCCCGTGCCGCGATCGCCCCATGATTTAAGCCAGTTGCCGTTGCTGTCCACCTTCGCGACGCGCGAGTTGATATAGCCGTCGCTGATGTACGTGTTATCGGACGAGTCCCATGCCACGTCCGTCACCTGGCGGAAGCGCCCCGGTTCCGCGGGCAGCGGCGGATTCGGATGCTTGAGCGGCGCCGTTTCCTCATCGGAGGCTTCCTGCTTGCGGCCGAACACCATCGCAACGCGCCCTTCAGGCGTGAACTTGATGATCATGTCCGAGCCCTTGTCGGTTACCCAGATATTGTCGTGACGATCGATCTTGACCGTATGCGCAAACGACCATGCATAGAGGTGATGGCCGATCTCGCGAACGAACTTGCCGTTCGGCGCGAATTCGAGCAACTGCGCGGCCGCGGCGCCATAGGCGGGGCCGATGGAGTTGCCGCGCGACAGCACGAACACGTGGCCGTGCGAATTGACCGCGACACCCGAGCATTCGCCGAAGTAGATATCGTTCGGCAGCGTGACCGGATTGGGAACCGACTCGTAGGAAATCGAAGGAACGGTCTGCGCACTTGCAAGACCCGGTGCGGCGGCGAGCGCGGCAGCGGCGGCAAGGAATTGCCGTCGTGTGATGTGCCAATCGAGGCCGCGTTGAGAAGGATCGGTACAACATGGACAGAACAGCGTGTGCTGCGCTCTCATCGAACGTCCCCCCGTCAATGGATGACCGCGACGATGGTTGCAACTTTCGTCGTACAGGTCAATCCTGTGTAACGAGAGATCGAGCGTATTTCCGGTTCGTGCGCAGCGCAAGCGCGAGCGCGAGCGCGTTTTCACGCGTCGCGCATATGCATGGATTGGATGGGGTCAATCGATCTTGCCGAGGTCGCGCAGCCGCTTGCCCGCGAGCAGATTCCGACCGAGCCGCTCGAGCGACACGCCGCGCGTTTCCGGCACGTAGAGAAACACAGCGACGCCGAACGCGATATTCAGTATCGCGTAAAGCAGGAACGTATTCGATTCGCCAAGCGACGAGAGCAAGCTAAGGAAGGTTGCGGCCACCACCATATTGGCTGCCCAGTTTACGAACGTCGACACGGCGATACCGAAGTCGCGCCCTTGCTGCGGCTGGATTTCAGAGCACAGAATCCACACGAGCGGTCCCGCGGACATCGCGAAACCCGCGATAAAGAGCAGCAGCGAAGCGACAGCGACAGCTTGCGCGGCCGTGCTCGTAATGCCGATATGCAGTAGCAGTCCGAGCACACCCATCCCGGCCGCCATGACTGCGCAACCGGCATAGAGAATCGGCTTGCGGCCCCAGCGGTCGACAAACGCGATCGCACCGAACGTGGCAATCACATTGACAAGCCCGACGACGACCGTCGCCCACAACTGCTGCTCGTGCGTCGCAAAACCCGCAAGCCCGAAGATGCGCGGCGCGTAGTACATCACGACGTTAATGCCCGTAAGCTGCTGGAAGATCTGCAGCACGGCGCCAAGCGCGACCGAGCGGCGAAAATTCGAATTCACGCGCAACAGGCCCCAGCCCTGCTTCGGCTGCGCATTCTGTTCGGTGACCTCGCGAATTTCGGCTTCGACATCGGCCGGGTCGTCGTAGAGACGTTGCAGCACCGCCTGCGCTTCGGGCATGCGGCCGCGTGCCATGAGCCAGCGCGGGCTATCGGGCAGCGCGATCACGCCGAGCAGGAACAGCACGGCGGGAATCGCAATCACGCCGAGCATCCAGCGCCAGTCGGCCACATACGAAAGTCCGATGTTCGACAGAAAGGCCGCGAGAATGCCGACCGTGATCATCAGCTGGTAGGTCGAGATCATCGCGCCCCGCACTTGCCGCGGCGCGACTTCCGACAGATAGAGCGGCGCCGTGAACGAGGCGACGCCGACCGCGAGACCGAGCACCAGCCGCGCGGCGATCAGGTGATCGGGGTTGCCCGCGAAGCCGGACCACAGCGAGCCGATCACGAACAGCACCGCGGCGAGCCCGAGCGCATAGCGGCGCCCGATATGCCACGCCAGCCAGCCGGCGCCGATTGCGCCGATCGCCGCGCCGACCATCATCGAGCTGACGATCCACTCCTGCACGTGGTCGTTGAGCATGAACTGCTTCGCGATAAACGGCAGCGCGCCGGAGATCACGCCGATATCGAGCCCGAACAGCAGCCCGGCCAGCGCAGCCATCAGGCAGACGAAGACGCCGTAGGGATTCGAACCCAATGAACTGATAACAGACGCTCTGGCGGCGGGCGATTTGGTAGCGGGAGGCTTGGCGATCGTGGTCATGTAGACGGCTCCGGTTGAATGGATGGTGGCGGGAGCGGCGTCATGGGTCGCATCGCGCGGCATCGATTGTTGTCGTTTCGCCGGTCTTCCGGTCCCTGATGCATTCTTGGCACCAGCGGCACCCTCGTCACCCTCGGCACCATGATCGGA
Source organism: Paraburkholderia edwinii (assembly GCF_019428685.1). NCBI lineage: Bacteria > Pseudomonadati > Pseudomonadota > Betaproteobacteria > Burkholderiales > Burkholderiaceae > Paraburkholderia > Paraburkholderia edwinii. The sequence goes on along the minus strand of NZ_CP080095.1, from coordinate 4,023,087 downwards.
CATCGCAATGAGCGCAGACTTAGCGTATGCGCGCAGGATTGGCGAAATCGCACGATCGCGCGAGTCGCGCAGCGGCGCGCAAGTGCGATCGGATCTCACCAGTTTAGAACGTCAGCGTCGTGCGCACGCCGATCACGAACTCGTTGCCGATGCGCTCAGGCGGATTGTCCGGATTCGGAATGCCGCCGGACGGCCGGAAAAAGTACTGCGCATCGCCCTGCAATTGCCACCACGGCGCGATCTGATAATCGTACGTCGCTTCGATCACCGTTTCGGCGCTGCGCGACGGAAAACCGGGCGTGGTTTGTGCGGTAGCGCTCGCGAGATCGCGTGCATGCGAACCGATATGCGTATAACCGACTGCGATGCCGGCCACATCGTTGTCGCGTCCTTTGAACGGCGCCTTGAGCGTAACGCCGGCATTCATGCCGAAGTCGACCAGATTGCGATCGCCAGGCGCGCCCATGAGCCGGGCGAACACGCCGACCGAGCGCGGGCCGCCGTTGCTGTCGCGCCAGACCATCTGGTCCGCCACCGCATAGACACTCCAGTTGCCGTGATGGCTGAGCGGTATGCCGCTGCTTGCGGGGCTCGCGAGCGATACGCCGTTGCTCGCAATGCCCTGATCGTCGAACGACTGCGTGTCGTACCAGAAGCCAAGCTTCCATGTGCCGGGCAAGCCCGCGGCTTGCGCGTCGGCCGGGTCTGCGGAACTGGCGGGCGGCGGATTGAACGCGTACTGGATCTCGCCGATGATCAACGCACCGTCGCGCAGGCTGAAGTTCGTGCCATGCGCGTTCAGCTGCTGCGGGTCGCCCGTGCCGTTGCCAGCCGGATTGCTGCCGAATACACCCGCCAGCACGGTGATCTTGTCGCTCGGCGTCGCGCGCACGCGCACCCCCGGCGATGCGAGTGGATACGACGGGCCGCCGGCGGGCAGATCGACCGACGGCAGCGCGGACCAGCCGAACGTCGCATTCATGAACGTGTTTGCGTATTCGCTCGTCATGAATTCCTGGTCGACGCTTTGTTCGCCGACCTTGATATCGACGCGGCCGCCCGCGAGCGACTGCTGATACCAGAGCTCCCACAGACGCGTCGACGCATCGGCCTCGATGCCGCTTGCGAACTGCAAGGTCTGCAGATTGCGCGTGCTCAGGTTCGTACCGTGAATCTGCAGGCCGGACACGTTGAAGATGCCGCCAGGCAGACCGAACGCTTTTTGCGTGTCCACGCCAAGGCTGAATTCGGTCAGTCCGTCATAGGCGCCGCCGCGCGCGGTGCCGCCAGAGAGGTTGTTCAGATATTCGCTGGTTTCCTGCAAGCCGAAGGACACGCCGTACCGGCCAAGCCACGGGCGCAGCCCGCCGATATCGCCGAACAAGGTTGCGCGATTCCAGAGGTCCGTCGGCACCGCAGCCGGCGCTGAGTCAGGTGCCGCGTTTTGCGCGGCATTTTGCGGCGCGGTTTGTGCGGAAGGCGGTGCCGGTGCCCGCACGGCGGGGCTCGCATCGTCGGACTGCGCGATGGCCTGCGCGCTGCAGAACGCGAACGGCATCGCAAAGCCGAAGGTGCGACCGAATTTCAGGGACCAGGCGCGCGGTTTGCGCTTCTTCGTGAACATAGACACCTCTGTCCAGCTTGTCCGTTGCGGACAGGTGACGTCGAAACGCGGCCATTTCCACGTCATGGGGAGCTTGCGGAAACGGTCAGACAAAGCAGGCGCGCGGAACCGCAAGCGGGCGGATTTTATTCACGGCCGCGCTAAAGCCGCAAGCAGAAATTTCGTCAACGTGTGCGATCAATACCACGCGGCCGCGTTGAACGAAACGCGTCTCGCCGAGGCGCGTCCAGCTGGGCGGGCCGCTTGAGCGCCGTAAGCTTTGAAGGCTTAGTGGTTTATCGGACATTCGCTCGAGGATAAGGTTGACTCGGCAATGTCCGCCTGATTAAAATCCGCGAGTCTTCACAAAAGGGGCCGTCATTGGACTCCAGCAGTAGTCGATCTTCGAACAGTTTTCCGGTCTGAACGACAGAACGTCCGCGCTTCGCTTCCAGCAGTTTCATAGCCGCCGTTCTGCCTTCAGGCAGGCGGTGCGCGTCTTGCAATATCTCCCCGTGCACCTGTTGAGTCTATTCGGACGTGGCTTTCGCACGTCCGGATGACGGGTCATTGCGAATTCGCATTCGCAGTGTGGCCCTGCAGTGGCCCCGCGGTTTCCTTTGCATGGGCCGAATATTTATGTCCGCTTTACGCGGTCGCCGTTAGCATTAAGCGGCGTCGTGCTTAAGCCTGTATGCCCACTCTCATCGGTAAGGATGTCGAAATGCCAGACAGTGACAGTTATCCCATACGCTCATTGAGCCCATTCACATTCCGTTTGTGTCTGGCCGAAGCCACCCGGTAGACGTTCACCTCGCCTCAGCGAAGTGAGGTGCGCGGTCTCCGTCAGAGCGTGCTTCGGCATGTTGCGTCCGCAGGACGCTGGAGAAACCTCATGAACTTCGCTCTTCTGTTGCCTCAATTGCCTGACATTCTCGCGTCGCACGACTCGTTCGACGCGATGCCCGCTGCGCGGCCGCGCGCGGCCCATCGGCTGATCGCCTTCTGGCGGCGGCTGAAATCGGGCGGTCGCTGACACGAAGCCGTTCGTGTCATGCGGGCGCGGCGCCGGTCCGGCGACGCACCTCCGGCGACGTCCTTCCCGTTCGTCACGCTGCCGTCGCCGCGAAAGCGGCGCCGTGCCCCGCACCGATGTTTTGCCGACCCGCGCAGGCCTTGAGCGAAACATCGGATTGCTTCTCCCGCATAAAAAACAGTGTCCGGTGACGCACGATGAATTTCAAACTCCATACGAACCCGACGCTCGCCGCATCGGCCACGCGCATGCTGCCGAACCGCTGGGACTTTGTCGCGTTCCCGCTGATTTTCTGCGCGATCGCGATGGCGGCAAGCGGCCTGCATCAGACGTGGGCACCGATGTCGACGCTGCACGACCATTCGGTGTCGCTGGATCCCGCGAACCTGCCCGAGTACGCGCTGCGCACCACGCTGCGCATGCTGGCGGCGATGGCCGCCTCGCTTGTATTCACGCTTGTGTACGGCACGCTCGCGGCGAAAAGCCGCCGCGCCGAGAAAGTGCTCGTGCCGATTCTCGACATCCTGCAGTCGGTGCCGGTGCTCGGTTATATCTCGTTCACGGTCACGTTCTTTCTCGCGCTGTTTCCGGGCCGCGTGCTCGGCGCCGAGCTCGCCACCATCTTCGCGATCTTCACGAGCCAGGCGTGGAACATGACGTTCAGCTTCTACCAGTCGCTGCGCACGGTGCCGCGCGATCTGACCGAAGTGTCGCGCGGCTTTCATCTGACCGGCTGGCAGCGTTTCTGGAAGCTCGAAGTGCCGTTCTCGATGCCGGGCCTCGTCTGGAACATGATGATGTCGATGTCGGGCGGCTGGTTTTTCGTCGTCGCGTCGGAAGCGATTACGGTCGGCAATAACACGATCGTTTTGCCCGGCGTCGGCGCGTATCTCGCGCAAGCGATCGGCCAGAAGAATCTTGCGGCAGTCGGCTGGGCGATTCTCGCGATGACGGTCGTAATACTCGTGTACGACCAGTTTCTGTTCCGGCCGCTCGTCGCGTGGTCGGACAAGTTCCGCATGGAAACGACGCGCTCGAGCGACGCGCCGCAGTCGTGGCTGCTCGACCTGATCCGCAGCACGCGGCTCGTGCACCGCATGTTGTTGCCGGCGGGCGTGCTGCTCGCGAACGCGGCGCGCTGGCCGCTGCGCATGCCGCCGCCGCTGATGCCACGACCCGCGATGGCAGCAAACGGCGCGCGCCGCGACGCGAAGAAGCTCGGCGACGCGGTCTGGTCGGTCCTCGTGTTCGCTGCCGCGTTGTACGCGCTGTTTCGCGTGGTCAGCTATGTGCGCACGGGCGTCACGGCCAGCGATGTCGGCCATGTGTTCGTACTCGGCGCGATCACGCTTTTGCGCGTGTTTTCATTGATCGTACTTTCGTCGTTGATCTGGGTGCCGCTTGGCGTGCTGATCGGGCTGCGCCCCAAGCTGGCTGAAAAGATCCAGCCGCTTGCGCAGTTTCTCGCTGCGTTCCCGGCGAATCTGCTGTTTCCGGTGTTCGTCATCGTGATCGTCCGTTGGCAGCTGAACCCGGATGTGTGGCTTTCGCCGCTGCTCGTGCTCGGCACGCAGTGGTACATCCTTTTCAATGTAATCGCCGGCGCGAGCGCCTATCCGAACGACTACCGCGAAGCGGCGGCGAATTTTCATATCCGCGGCTGGCAATGGTGGCGCCGCGTCATGCTGCCCGGCATCTTCCCGTACTTCATCACGGGCGCGATCACCGCATCGGGTGGCGCGTGGAATGCGAGCATCGTTGCCGAAGCCGTGCAATGGGGCGACACGAAGCTGGCCGCGCATGGCCTCGGCGCGTATATCGCGCAGACCACGGCCGACGGCGATTTTCCAAAGATTGTGCTCGGCATTGCCGTTATGTCGTTGTACGTGACGCTATTCAACCGCGCGCTGTGGCGCCCGCTCTATGCCTACGCCGAGTCCCGACTCCGGCTCGATTGAGAGAGGTTCGAAATGAATGCTGAACTGCTATTGAATGAAGCGGTCGACCAGGCGCCGCAAGCCGGCGTCGAAGTCTTGCGCGTCGACCACGCACGCCACGGTTTCAACAGAATGCAGGGCGAACAGCTCGTGCTCGACGGCGTTGATCTGTCGCTGCGCGAAGGCGAAATCGTCGGCCTGCTCGGCCGCTCGGGCTCGGGCAAGTCGACGTTGCTGCGTATTATCGCGGGGCTCATCGAGCCAACCGACGGCGAAGTGACGTATATGGGCAAGCCGCTCGAAGGGCCGGCCGAAGGCGTCGCGATGGTGTTTCAGACGTTCGCGCTGTTTCCTTGGCTGACGGTTCTGCAGAACGTGGAAGCAGGGCTCGAAGCGCAGGGTGTCCCGGCACGCGAGCGGCGCGAACGTGCGCTTGCGGCGATCGACCTGATCGGTCTTGATGGCTTCGAAAATGCGTATCCGCGCGAGTTGTCGGGCGGCATGCGTCAGCGCGTGGGTTTCGCGCGTGCGCTCGTGGTCGACCCGACGCTGCTGCTGATGGACGAGCCGTTCTCCGCACTCGACGTGCTGACCGCCGAAACGCTGCGTACCGACCTTCTGGATTTGTGGACGCAGGGCCGCATGCCGATCAAGTCGGTGTTGATCGTCACGCACAACATCGAGGAGGCGGTGTTCATGTGCGACCGCATTCTGGTGCTGTCGTCGAACCCGGGGCGCGTGATTGCCGAGATCAAGGTGCCGTTCAAGCATCCGCGCAACCGTCTCGACCCGGCGTTCCGCCAGCTGGTGGACGACATCTACGCGAAGATGACCGCGCGCCAGACCGGCGAGACCACGCGCAAGGGCCTCGAGCTGCATAGCCGGCTGCCTCACGTGTCGACGAACCTGATGGCGGGTCTGATCGAAACCCTCGCTGCCGCGCCGTACCGCGGCCGCGCGGACATGCCGGAAATCGCGCGCACGCTGCATCTCGAGGTGGACGATCTGTTCCCGATCGCCGAAGTGCTGCAGAACCTGGGCTTTGCCGATGTGCGCGAAGGCGACATTTTCCTGACACCGCCGGCGCGCGTGTTCGCCGAGTTCGGCACGCAGGAGCGCAAGCTGATGTTCGCCGATCACCTGCTCAAGCATGTGCCGCTCGCGGCGCGGATCAAGAAGGTGCTCAACGAACGGCCGGGACATCGCGCGCCGCGCGTGCGCTTCGAGCAGGAACTCGAAGACTTCCTCTCTGATAGCGCCGCTGAAGAAACGCTCGACGCGGTGATCAACTGGGGGCGCTACGGCGAGATTTTTTCGTATAACGATCAATCGGAAGTCTTCAGTCTCGACGACGTCGAAACTTGATCGTGCATGACCGGCGTGCCGCACAGCATGTGTGCGACACACGCCGGCAAGATGAAGGCGGATCTGCTCGCGTTGATTAAGCAATGACGGCTGACCGCGGCAGCGTCGAAAATCATGCAATGACAGCAAGGTGTGGCCTGCCTGTGGCACCATCGCAGCATCGCATCCAGAACGGTCGCGCAAACTGCCGGAAACAAGGCGCTGCCGCGGCCTCAACCGAGCATGTCCAGCACACACGCATCGTCACGTCTGTCAGGTTTTCTTTTTCTTCTCACCACTGCCGTCGGCTGGGCCATCAACTGGCCCGCGATGAAGATGTTGCTGCGCGAGTGGCCGCCGCTGTTTTCGCGCGGCGTCGCCGGCTGTGCAGCGGCATTGCTGTTGTTCCTGCTCGCGTGGCTACGCGGCGAATCGATCCGCGTTCCCGGCAAATGGCTGCCCAGACTGCTGCTTGCCGCTTGCACGAATGTGCTCGCGTGGATGGGCCTGTCAACGATGTCGATGGTGTGGCTGCCGGTCAACGAGGCCGCGCTGCTCGTTTATACGATGCCGTTGTGGTCGATGCTGTTCGCGTGGCCGATGCTGTCGCGCCGTCCGTCGGTGGGCGGATTCTGCGCGCTCGCGCTCGGTCTCGCGGGCGTCGTCGTGCTGCTTGGCGGCCATGGCATTTCAGTCGACGCGGACCGGCTTGTCGGCATCGTTTGCGCGCTGCTGGCCGCAGTGCTGTTTGCGTTCGGCACGGTCGCGAATCGCGAGCCGATACCGATGGGGCCGCTCGCGCTCGTCGCATGGCAAGTTGTGATCGGCTGCGTGCCGATGGTGCTGTATGGGCTTGCAGTGGAGCATCCGCGCTTTGCCGCGTTGCATGCGGACGGCTGGGCTGTGATGGTTTATATGGCGCTTGTGCCGATGTGCGTGTGCTATATCGCGTGGTTCGAAACGCTGCGCCGGTTGCCCGCGGAAGTGGCGTCGATCGGCATGCTGCTCGTGCCTGTACTTGGCATTGTCGCGGCGGCGCTGTCGATTGGAGAACCGCTTGGACTGCGAACGGCGCTCGCCATGGTGCTGACGTTGAGCGGGGTTGCGCTTGCGTTGCGGCAGAAACGTTGATGAATTGCCCGATGTAAATCTCACGCGTTGTTAATGCTTGGCGCTCGCGCTAACGCTATAAAAGAAAAATCAAAATTCTAATCGAGGCTATCGGTAAAGCGCTCACCGCACACGCAAGTGCCTGCTCGCTGGCGCAAAACGGCGTATCCAATTCATTGGCGTGGCACTAATCATTAGAAGCACAACCAAATGCCTGCCAAATTTAATCATTTATTTGTCAGCACTGCGGTATTGTCCCGAAAGGTCATTCAAGAAAAACGGTCAATACAGTGAGTAGCGGCATGCATGCTCAGCCCAGGTTTTCCGTCTGCGATTCCATTGCATTAACGAACGGCACGAGCAGCGCGAACGGCACGAAGAGGACATTCGGTCATCGCGATCACGCGCCTGTCGATAACGACACGGCGGCCACTGCGATGCAAGGCCTAAGCGTGGCCACCATCGATCTCGCGGCGATCGCCCACAACACCGCACTTATCGCAAAGGCCGCGGGCAATGCCCGTGTGATGGCCGTCGTCAAGGCGAATGGTTTCGGCCATGGTGCCGCGCAGGTCGCGCGCACCGCGCTCGCGCATGGTGCATCGTGGCTTGGTGTCACGACTCAAGCGGAAGCGCTGCAACTCAGAAACGAAGGCATCGATGCGCCGATGCTGATGTGGCTCTACGCGCCGGGCGACGATTTAGCGAATGCGGTGATGGCCAATATCGACGTATCGGTTGCGTCGATCCCTCATCTGCAATGCGTCGCTAATGCAGCCTACAGAACTGGGCGTGCCGCGGCCGTGCATCTTAAAGTCGACACGGGTCTGTCGCGCAGCGGCGCATTGCCCGGCGACTGGCCGGTGCTGGTGAAAGCGGCGCGGCAACTCGAGGCGCGCGGCGTGCTTCGCATCGCCGGCATCTGGTCGCATCTCGGCAATGCCGAAGATCCGTCCGATCCGCACCATATCGAACAGGCGCGCGCTTATCAACGCGCGCTCGAGGTCGCGCAACAGGCGGGCATCACGCCCGCGATGCGCCATATTTCGAATTCCGCCGCACTCTTTCAGGTGCCCGAACTACGCTTCGATCTCACGCGTGCGGGCATCGCGCTATACGGCATCGAACCGGTAGCGGGACGGCGCTTCGGACTGCGCCCCGCCATGACGCTAAAGGCGCAGGTCATCCTCACCAAACGTGTACCCGCCGGCACACGCGTGTCGTACGGCTTCTCCTATGCGACGCCGCGCGAAACGACGCTTGCGCTCGTGCCGCTCGGTTTTGCCGATGGCGTCATGCGGTGCACGTGGCGCGAAGCGAGCGTCGCCATCGGTGGCGTGCGCTATCCGATCGCGGGGCGTATCGCCATGGATCAGTTTGTGGTCGACGTGGGCGATGCACGCGTGCGGATCGGCGACACCGCGATCCTGTTCGGCCCGGGCAACGACGGCGAGCCTACCGCCGCCGATTGGGCGCAATGGGCGCAGACCAATCCTCATGAAGTCTTGACACGAGTCGGTGCGCGAGTCGCAAGGCAGTATCTGCGCGCACCGTGCTGATCGCGTCTGTTTAATCGCACAGGAACACCAGTTTATGTCCGTGAATGCAAACGCGCGGCAGCGCGTGGCCGTGCTGTTCGGCGGCCCGAGTGACGAATACGACGTGTCGTGCCATTCGGCGGCCAATGTCGTGCGCGCGTTGAATCGCGAGCGGTTTAGCGTGACGCCGGTTCGCATTACGCGCGAGAGCGTGTGGATTGTCGGAGAAGAGATCGGATCTGAGCAGGGCACGGTGATCGACGAAGCACATCTGCTGCATTCGACGCGCGACGAGCTAAGCCGTGCGGCTTCATCGGTCGGCGCGAGCGTCGCCGCCGCCGTTGCATCGCTCGCGCGGATGGACGTCGTGTTTCCGGTTCTGCATGGCCGTTATGGCGAAGATGGCACGGTGCAGGCCTTGCTCGAACTGGCGCGCGTGCCTTATGTCGGCAACGGCGTGTTCGCGAGCGCAGCGGGTATGGACAAGCAGCAAACGAAGCGCCTGCTGGCAGCCGATGGCTTGACGGTAGCGGACGGCGTCGTGCTTGGGCCCGGCGATACCGCGATCGACGAAGCCACGCGCGCGCGTCTCGGGCTGCCTGTGTTCGTCAAGCCGGCGCGCAGCGGGTCCAGTTTTGGTGTGACGAAGGTCAATCGCTGGTCCGATCTCGATGCGGCGCTCGAACTGGCGCGCGAGAGCGATTCGAAGGTGCTCGTCGAGCGCGCGGTGCCGGGCCGTGAAGTCGATGTCGCCGTGCTCGAGTATCCGGATGGCACGCTGGTCGCAGGGCCGCCGCTCGAAATCGTGCTGCCCGGCTCGGTCGATTTCTTCGACTATGGCGCGAAGTACGAGAACGACGCTGTCGAGTTCCGGATTCCGGCCGAGCTCGATCCGCAACTCACCGAACGGCTGCATGAGCTTGCGATCGAGGTGTTTCGCACGCTCGATTGCAAGGGCATGCTGCGCGTGGATTTCTTTCTGAGGCCTGAGGCTGACGGCAGCGGCGGTGTGGTGCCCGTCGTCAATGAAGTGAACACGATGCCCGGCATGACGGCGATGTCGCAATATCCGCAAATCTGGAAGGCTGGCGGAATCGAATATTCGGATCTGCTGACGATATTGATTGATACGGCGCTTGCGGCCGATCGTTAGCCGCGTTATTGACCAAGCGGACGCGAGCTACCGGCCGCCGCGAGCAGCGAAACGGCAGCCGGGTCCGGCATGCCGTTCGCGTCGATTGCGCCCGCCGCGGCGAGTGCATTGAGATCGCTATCGACGCCCGGCTGCCCGACCACAAATGGCGTGGTCAGAAACGTCGGCGTTGCAATCGCAATCGCGTAGCGCTGCTGCAGATTCGTGACGACGGCCGCTTGTGCGGCAAGCACATTGTTCTGATTCGCGAGCGCCTGCTGGAACGTCCCATTCGTCTGAAAGCCTGCAATCAGGCCGCTTTCGTTCGTGCCGAGCTGTGCCACGAGATAGACGAGCATCAGGTCGGTTTCCGGCGTCGTATTGAAGGTGCCGCTCGAGTAAGCGACCGAATGCAGCGCCGTGTTGCCCGACGTTACGGTGATCAGGCACGGTAGCGCGGCATTGAACGTGAGGCGGTAGTTTCCGCCGCCGTCCGAGAGCACGCTGCCCGAACCTTGCGCGCAACTGGCGAAGACGTTCGCGCTCGCCAGTGCGCTGCCTGTCGCTGCCGTGCCGGAAACGGTCACGTTCGGCAGCGTATTCGGGCCCGTACATCCATCCACGCCGACGCAGAAGCTGCCGCCGCACGAAGCGAGCGACGCAGCGGACGCGGCAATCGTGATGCACGATGCCGCAAGCTTTGCGCGAGAAAAACGTGGGCTCGATCGGTTCATCATGTCGAACGATTGCCGTGAGCGCGGCGCCGTCGCTGCTGCCGGCGCTTCTCACGCTCGCGCAGCAATTCCGGCATCACTTCCTCGATGTACCGCCTCGCTTCGCCGCACGTGACGATCTTCGCGAACCGCTGTCGCGCTTTGACTTCGCCGACCAGTGCTCGATGCGCTTTCCTTAGAACATGCAGGAAGACCATCAGCCTCGAGCCGTCGCGTACGGGTTCCGCGTCGCGTGGGTCTGCAGCCTTGTGCGTCGTATTGGTCATGAGCCGATCCATCCCGGGCAGTCGGTGCGGAAGCTTGTGGTGACAAGCGGCAGCAGGTCGTGCGCCTTGCCGTCGCGATCGGTCAGCGGTGCGATGCCGAACAGGCGTTCGATGGTCGCGAGTATGGAACTGTGATCGTACACCGTGTGGTCGACATAGCCTTTCGCGACCCATGGCGACACGACGATGGCCGGCACACGCACACCATAAACGTCGAAAGCGAAGCCTGATGCGTTCAGTTTCGCCGAAGCGCCGTCGCCGTCGTTCGGCGGCGGCGCGGTGCCCGGTTTGACGGAATCGTACAAGCCGCCGTGTTCGTCGTACAGAATCACGAACAGGCTTTTGTCCCACAGCGGCGACTGGCGGATCGCGTTATAGACGCGCGCAACGAGCTGATCGCCGGCCGCGATGCTGTCCATCGGATGCTGCGAGGTGCCGTTTTCGTAGGTCTGGTGAATCATGTCGCCGTAGTTCGGCTCGATCAGCGTATAGCGGGCCGTATAGCCTTGCGCCAGATCGGCTTCGAAGTGCGACAGGTCGTCGACGTCGAAGAAGTCGATGCCCTTGAGCGACGAGACTTGCGGTATGCGGCCCGATAGCGCGCCGGTCTGATCCTGGTAGAGCTGCCAGGCGTCTTCGCCGAGCGCGTCAAAGATCGAGCCGCGCGGGTAGGTGAAGCCGTCGAAGATTTCCCATTCGGCCAGTTCGCTATCGGTCGGCGTGTGATCGAGGCCCGCCGCCGACGCGCCGTGCAGGAAGAACCGGTTCGGCCACGTCGGTCCCGGCATCGACGAATGCCAGCCGTCGCAGAGCACGAATTCGGTCGCAAGCGCATACAGTGCCGGCGCCTGTGTACGCGTATCGATGGCACGCATCACGTCGCCGATATCGGCTTGCGGTGGGATGGGGCCCTCGGTTTGCGAGGTCGCGTAGTTAGCGGCAAAGCCTGAATTGTCGATGGGCGGGTACGGTCGCCCTTTACTAAATTGCGCGCCTTCGCCGCAAAGCTGTTCGACGACGTCGGCGAATTCGTGTCCGGGGTCGCTCGGCAGCTGCTCCGGCGCGCCGCTCTCGAACCGATAAACGATGTCTTCGTACCTATTCGTATTCGCGGACGTGGCCGCGACGATGCCGGGGATACCCGATAGTGCGAACAGGTGATCGAACGACCGGTTCTCGAGCATCAGCACGAAGATATGCTGGATAGGATAGGGTGCTGGAGCGGAAGCGTTGATGGCGTCGTCACTCATGGGCGTTCCCGGTAGTCGCGAGTCTCAGTGTACTGTCCGGCCGGCCGTCGAGTAAAGCGGCCCGCGCCTGCCTGCGCCGATGTCGAACCGGATTGGCTTAACGTGTACTCTTTCGATATCGTTCGATATTGGCTTCCCGCTAGCGTGGAAAGAACTCTTACAGATCATGAAAAAACTATTGATCATCGGCATCGGAGCCGGTAACCCCGAGTATGTGACGATTCAGGCGGTCAACGCGCTCAACGAGGTCGACGTCTTTTTCGTGATGGACAAGGGCACGGCGAAGGAAAAGCTGATTGCGTTGCGTAAGGAGATTATCGAGCGCTATGTGAAGGATCGCGATTACCGCATCGTCGAGGCGACGAATCCCGAGCGCCGTCTCGCCGAAAGCGACTATGTACGCACGGTCGAAGATCTGAACCGCGACAAGCAGCAGGTTTTCGAGCGCCTGATCGGCGAAGAGCTCAAAGACGGCGAGTGCGGCGCGTTTCTCGTCTGGGGCGATCCGTCGCTGTACGACAGTACGATGCGCATCGTCGCGGCGATTGCGCAAAGCGGCCGGCACGCGTTCGAATACGACGTGATTCCGGGCATCAGCAGCGTGCAGGCGCTGGCGGCGAAGCACCGCGTCGCGCTCAATGCGATCGGCCGCCCGCTACAGATCACGAACGGACGCACGCTTGCCGAAGGTTTTCCGGAGAACGTCGATAGCGTTGTTGTGATGCTCGATGCGCAGAACGCGTACAAGCAGGTCGCCGGCGAAGATCTCGACATGTACTGGGGCGCGTATGTCGGTACGCCTGACGAAATTCTGATCGCCGGGAAACTGCATGACGTGATGGACGAAATCGAGCGCACCCGTGCCGACGCACGGCAGCGGCACGGGTGGATCATGGATACGTATATGCTGAAGCGGCGCGGTGGCAGTGCCAGCGAAGAAGGCTGACGCGCCGCTATTCTGCTGGGCGATCAGACTGACAAGTCCCTTCGCGGCTTACGCCGCGTTCAAAACCGGATCGGATGCGGCGGCAGTTCGCCGCATTCGTACCGTTTGTGCAGTTCGGGCGTCACGTTTTCCCACACCAGCAGCATCGAGCGCTTCTGCGAATAGCCCTTGTGGCGGATATCGGCCGGCATCGCCGCGATATCGCCGGGGTTCATCGTGATGCGGGCGCGCGGCTCGCCCGTGTTCTTGTCGGCGACGTCCCAGACGATCTGATCCGATAGCTGCAGAAACCATTCGACACGGTCGTTGCCGTGAAAGACCGGCAGCACGAATTCCTCGGTAGTCGGGCAAAAGAGGCTATGCCCGCAGACGGAAGTCACGGACGGATTCCACGTGACGTCCGAGCGCGACAGATACTTGAACAGATTGAACGCATGCAGTTCGTGCTCGAAGCCCGGCTGCGCGTGAATTTCCGGCTCGTCCTGGTCGATGTCGGCGAACTGACGGTTGATCGGCAGTGCGTCGCGCAGAGGCGAGTCGCCGGGCATGCCGGGCATGCGCGTGGTGCCGATGCGGCGGCGCTCGATCGCCGCGATGTTGTCTCCGCGCTTCGGGCCGAAGGCGGAGCCCGTTTCTTCCGGCGCGGCAAACGGATCGAAGCCCTCGTTGACCCAGTCCCGCAGCATTGCCTTGAAAGTGGCGAGGATGTGCGGCGTGTCGAAGCGCTGCGTGTGGTCGATGCGCGCGTGCCGGTAGCTCGCGTTATACGCGCCCGCAAACAGATCGACGCTGCCATAGTGGTTGCGCGTGCCGATCACGTCGTCGAAATTGACCCAGCCGTAGAAGAAATCCCACGCGACGTCGCGCATCGTCGCGCGTAGAAAGTCGTCGACGCGCATCTGATGCGAGTGGCGTGCGCCGTTCGCGTGCCAGCGGATCGTGGCGAAATAGGCGTCGCGGCTGAATTCGAAATCGCCTAGCTTGAACGCGCGATAGCCGGTCGCCGTGTCGGGCTCGCTCGCGTCGACGCCGGCGTTGGACAAAGTAGGATTGCTGCTCATCGTGAGCTCCGGAAAAGATGCTGGAATCGCGCGAGGCCGTGCTGTATTGCGCGGCAAAGCGTGGCTTGATGCAGTGGGCCGAGAACGCTATCTGATGCAGATTTCGTCCCACTTCTGCACCGAATGCTGCCCGAGCATCGTCTGCAACAGCAGCACGCCGTCGTGCACGGCGACAAAGCGATAGGCCGCGCCCGCCGGCAGCAACGCCTGATGCCCGCGCCGCAAGCGCACGTAGCCCATCGATTGCCCTTGCGGTTGTTCATCGAAACGCACGCTGCCCTTTGTGGAGGGATCGACGAGCGGTGCTTTGGCCGCTTTGACGAACTGCACGTCGATCGTGCCGTCGAGCACGATCGCGAATTCGTCATGCGCCGCCGCAAACCATGTGGAGGTGCGATGCGCTTTGAGCGCCTCGATCACATAGTCCAGATTGCGGCCGACGACGATCTTCTCGTAAGGTTGCGCGCCGCTCGCGACTTCAAACACATTGGACATCGCGAAATGCTCCGCGCTGCCGTTGACGATTTCGATCGTTCCTTTCTGATAAGCATCGAGACTGCCTAGCCATGTCCGCTGTTGCATCCGAATTGTCCTCCGGGAATTTCAGGCGAGGCGTCTATTTCACCAAACGGTTCTGGCGGGCAGCCGACAGGTCGGAATAATCGGCTCCAGAAGCGAAGCCGGATTAAATCAGAGATAAATGGCGTTTGACTGGGAAATGCGAGCGAATCGGTCAAATAATCCCGGGCGCCGGATTGATAATCGCCGGCTGATTATTTATTTCGCACCTCGCATTGCTTATTTTAGGTATTCCTTTGCATCTGGATAATCGGCTTTCCTATATGTCGATCCGGAGCACGAGGACGCACTGAATTGATCGGATGTTAGAGATCCGATGCTTTTTCCCGCCCGGCGATAGAATGAGACCCGGATGTGACCCGCAATGACACCCTGCATGTGTCCGGATCGGGCTAACCGGGAATAACGGACGATGGACCTCAATGACGTCTCCTTATTTGTGCAAGTCGTTCGTGCCGGTAGCCTCGCGGAAGCGGGGCGCCGTCTGGGTATGCCGCCCAGTACCTGCAGCCGGCGCATCCAGCAGCTCGAGCGCGATCTGGGCGTGCGGCTGATCCAGCGCTCGACGCGGCGCCTGGCGCTGACCGGCGCCGGGCAGGAATTCTTTCAGCGTTGCGCGGCACAGGTCGATGCCCTGGCGGAATCGGCGAAGCAGATGCTCGACGCTCGCGGCTCGGTCTGCGGACGCGTTCGCGTCGCGGCGCCGGCCGATTTCTTCCATTGGTTTCCGCTCGATCGCGTCGCCCGATTTCTCGCGGATTACCCGAAGGTCGCCCTCGAGTTCGAGCTTGGCGACGCGTACGTGGACCTGCTCGACCGCAATATCGACATCGCGATCCGCACCGGTCCGATTCACGAGCCGATGCTGGTGACCCGTCAGTTCGGCTCGACCCACAAGACGCTCGTGGCCAGCCCGGCTTATCTGCGCGCGCATGGCGCGCCCGCCACGCCCGCCGATCTTTCCTCGCACGAATGCATCGTCTCGCCGGGCGCGAACGGCGCGCCCGTGCTATGGAAGCTCGACGGCCCGGACGGCCGCCGCGACCAGTTCGCGGTCCGCGGCCGCTTCCAGGTGAGCACGGCGCGCGCGCAACTGAACGCCGCGCTCGCGGGGCTCGGCATCGCGCTGGTGCCGGCGTTCATGACAGAACCGTGTCTGCGCGACGGCCAGTTGCAGGCGGTGCTGCCCGGCTACGCGTATCGCGACGTACGCATCTATTTCGTCTACCTGACGCACCGGCACATCCCGCGCGCGGTCAATGCATTCGCTGAATTCGTGCAGGAAATCATGATCGAGGAACGGATGATCGATCCGCTGCCGGGCGCCGATTACACGCAGGAAATCCCCGCCGCCCGCGAGGCGCGATAAGCGCGCTGCTCATGCAGCGTCACTTATGCAGTCTCACTGACGCGGCGTGTCCGCGGGTGCCTCCCTGGCGTCCCACTAATTGAACGCGTTAGTGTGCGCCGCGCGTTCTTTTAACGCGCTCATTTCAAAGCTTCGCGATTTTCCAATTTTGTCCGGTTTTCGGACAATCGCTTAATTCATCTCGCATTACGCCGACAAATGTGTAGAATTCCGACTTGTTTTAATTCGAAGCCCATTTAATTGGGCTGTCATTTCGCGCCAGACGAAAATACCAATATTTGAGCCGAACGTTACAAATAACTTGTAATCCGTATAGTTAAAGGAACTGACCACTTTCAAGGTCGCATTGCGCGGTGGTATTGGACCAAAAAACATCCATAAGCCTTCGCGCTTAGGAGACAACTATGAAAAAGAACGCGGCATTCGGCGTTCTCGCTTTGCTTCTCGCATCGGCTGCTCACGCGCAGTCTTCTGTCACGCTGTATGGCCGGATCGACTCCGGCCTCGAGTATATGAACGGCGTCCCGGCCGGCTCGGGTCCGAACGGTGTCGCGACTCACGAGTCCTCGCGGTTTCGCGCCGAGAGCGGCGACTGGGGCACGAGCCTGTGGGGCTTGAAGGGCACCGAAGACCTCGGCGGCGGTTATGCCGCGGTCTTCCACCTCGAAGGCGCGTTCAACACCATGACCGGCGCCGGCAGTACCGACGGGCTCTTCGATCGCTACGCGACGGTCGGTATTGCGAGCCAGCGCTTCGGTACGCTGCTGCTCGGCCGCGAACTGTTTATCTCGAACGGTGTATGGGACTTCGATCCGTTCGGTCAGTCGAACTGGTCGTCGGCGTCGCTGGTGCGCGGCCGTAACTGGCTGCATTCGAGCAACACGATCTCGTTCCAGACGCCGAACCTCTCGGGCTTCGATGCGTTCGGCCAGTACGCGCTCTCGAACGCGACCAACTTCAACGGCAACGGTACGACGCCGCAAGGCCGTTGGGACGGGCTGCAACTCACGTACACGACCGCGCATGTGCAGGTGCGCGGCATCTACGACGAAATCCGCGATTCGCAGAACGGCTTGCTCGACGATCCGTTCACGGCGTCGCGCGAGTACACGGCGGCGGTCAACCTGTTCTTCGGCCCGTTCAAGATTCAGGGCGCGTATCAGGCGATCCGTACGTCGGGTGCGCCGGCCACCTCGGGCGTATCGCCGACTTCGCTCGATCATGAATGGGGCGGCGTGACGTGGCAGATTTCGCCTGCGGCCGCGCTGATCGCAGCCGTGTATCACGTGAACGCGAACAAGGGCGCCGGCAACGCGACGCTGTATACGGTAGGCGGCAGCTACAACCTGTCGAAGCGGACCTTGCTCGACTTCCAGGTCGCCACGGTGCAGAACAGCAGCACGGCGAACTTCGGCCTGAACGCGAACAACGCAGGCAATACGGTTGCGACGGATAACCCGCTTAGCGGGCATAGCCAGTCGGGCGTGTACGCGGGCATTCAGCATTCGTTCTGAGCGCGAAGTTAACGTATTGTGCGTAGTTGCGAGCGAGGTCGCCGGGTTTCCGGCGACCTCGCTTTGCTGCGCGTTGCGCTATACGTCTCGCATTCACGTTAACTTTTTCCCGGGGAGCGAATCATGTTGATGGACTGGAAGGCGTTTTTGCCGAAGATCGGGCAAAGCATGAAGGGACTCAAGGAACTGACGCCGGACACTGTCGCCGGCTATCGGCTGTTGCACGAGGCCGGAACGGAGAGCGGACTTCTCGATCCGAAAACGCGCGAGTTGATCGCGCTGGCTGTAGCGGTGACGACGCGATGCGACAGCTGCATCGCGAACCATGTGAAAAAGGCGATCGATCTCGGTGTCACGCAAGGGGAGCTCGCAGAGGCGCTAGGCGTGGCCGTCGCGATGAACGCGGGTGCAGCGCTCGCTTTCTCAGGGCGCGCGATGGACGCCTACGATCAGCTTTCCAGCGGCACCTGACGCCCGGTTTCTGTTCGGCGCGATACTTCTCACGCGCGTCAAAAATCCTCTTCGCCATGCACTGCTGTGCCAGGGATTACCCGGTTGACCGCGTTGCAGCGGTCGTTTAATTTCGTTTGGCGCTGCTCGGGGTCGGTTCGACATCGACCTTGAGCCAAACGATCATGGCATGGCGCATGCGGCACGCATGCCGCGAGATCGGCATTGACCGCGCGCACGCGGCTACGACATGAATGGGCTCAGACCGGGGCTCAGGCCGGGTTCAGGAGGAGACGATGCGATGAAGGAAAAGGCCCGCTGGCTGGTGATTTTCTTCTGCTTTCTGGCGATCGCAGTCAACTACATCGATCGCGCGAATCTCGCGGTCGCTGCGCCTCACATCATGAAGGATCTCGGCATCGGGCCAGCCGGCATGGGCCTGCTGCTAAGCGGCTTTTTCTGGACCTATGCGGTCATGCAGTTGCCGTTCGGCTGGTTTATCGACCGGATCGGCGCGCGCATCGCGCTGCCGCTTGCGGTTGGATGGTGGTCCGTCTTTACCGCGGCAACGGCGGTGGCGAGCGGCTTTGCCGCGATGTTCGGCTGCCGCCTGATGCTCGGCGCCGGCGAGGCGGGCGCTTACCCGTCGTGTGCGAAGCTCGTGAGCCAATGGTTTGCGCGCGACGAGCGGGCGCTTGCGACGAGCATCTACGATAGCGGCTCGCGCACCGGTTCCGCCTTGTCGTTGCCGATCGTCGCCGCGATCATCGCGGCTTTAGGGTGGAAGGCATCGTTCGTCATTACCGGCGTGCTTGGCGCGGTGTGGATTCTGGGCTGGATCGCGCTGTATCGCGAGCCCGCCGCGAATGCGGCTTTCGAGCGGCGCAAGCCGGCGGCTGAGCATGTCGCCGCGCAATCGGGCGCCGCGCCTGCCGTACCCGCGATCCGCTGGAGCTCGCTGTTCCGCTATCGCACCGTGTGGGGCATGATGTTCGGCTTCTTTTGCCTGAACTTCGTCATCTATTTCTTTATCACGTGGTTCCCGAGCTATCTCGTCGAGGTGCGCGGCTTCTCGCTGAAGTCGCTCGGCACACTCGGCACTTTGCCCGCGATCGCGTCGATTCCGGGCGGGTGGTTCGGCGGCTGGCTCTCCGATACCCTCGTGAAGCGCGGCTGGAGCGCCACCGCCGCGCGCAAGACCTGCATCGTCGGCGGCATGCTGCTCTCTTCGGTGATCACGCTGACCGCGGTCGTGCCCGGCATCTACGAGATGCTTGCGCTTTTCGCCGTCGCTTACGGCAGTCTCGCGGCCGCGGCCGCAAGCATCTGGTCGCTGCCGGCGGACGTCGCGCCGACGCCGCAGCATGTCGCGTCTCTGGCGGGCATCCAGAATTTCGCGTCGAATCTCGCCGGCATTGCGCTGACCACATTCACGGGCGTCATGCTGCAGCTGACCAAAGGCTCGTTCACGATTCCGCTCGTGGTGGCTGGCGTATTCTGTGTGCTGGGTGCGGTGAACTATCTGTTTATCGTGGGCCGGGTGGAACCGCTGGATACGAAGCGTACCGATGCGGTCGAGCACGAGACGTACGCGCGCCATACGTAGCGCGATTGCGCAGTCATGCAGTAACGCTGTAATGCATACCTCATGTCATCGCGCAGGCTTTGCGCGCCACCTGTTCACCTTTGCGTGCTGACCATGTCGAAAGATGACGCCTCATCGTATTCCGAAGTAATCGTCGGCGTGGACGCGTTGCATGCGCTCGTCGTGTCGATCTGGCAGGCGGCGGGCAGCGCGCCGCGCGAGGCCACGCTCGTGGCCGACCATCTCGTTGAAGCGAGCCGGTCAGGCCACGATTCGCATGGCGTCGGCATGATTCCACGCTATATCCGCGCATGCCGAGAAGGCGAACTGAAGCTTAACGCGCACGCGCAGCTCGTGCGCGATGCGGGTGCCGTGCTCACCGTGGAGGGCGGCCGCGGGTTCGGGCAGGTCATCGCGTTCGAAGCGATGCAACACGGCATCGAACGCGCGAAGCAGCTCGGCATCTGCGCCGTCGGCCTGCGTAACGCACATCACATCGGGCGTATCGGACATTGGGCCGAACAATGCGCGCGCGCGGGGCTCGTGTCGTTTCACTTCGTGAACGTCGCAGGCGATCCGCTCGTTGCGCCGTTCGGCGGTATCGACCGGCGCTTCGGCACGAATCCATTTTGCGCGGCGTTTCCGCGCGAAGGGCGCGCGCCGCTTGTGCTCGACTTCGCGACGAGCGCGGTGGCGGCCGGCAAGGTGCGCGTCGCGTTCAACAAGGGCATCGAGACGCCCGCGGGCGCGTTGATCGACGTCGACGGTCGTCCGACGCGCGATCCCGGCGCACTGTTCAGCGAAGGCCAGCATGGCGCGCTGCTCGCATTCGGCGGCGCGGTGGCCGGACACAAAGGATCGGGGCTCGCGGCGATGTGCGAGATTTTCGCGGGCGCGCTAAGCGGCGGTTTTACTTCGCGAACCGAAACGATTGTGACGAGCAATGCGATCGTCAACTGCATGTTGTCGGTCATCATCGACCCGGCCGCATTCGATGCGCCGAACAAGGATAAGGAAGCTGATGCGTTCGTCGACTGGCTGAAAGCGACGCGGCGCGTCGAAGGCGTCGACGAAGTGCTGCTGCCGGGCGAACGCGAAGAGGCGATACGCCGCGAGCGCACCGCGAAGGGCATTCCGGTCGATCTGACGAGCTGGACGCAGATTATCGACGCGGCGCGCGCGGCGGGGATGACGGACGCCGCGATTGCGAAGTTCGAGGCGCGCTGACTGTTTTAGCTTGTGCCGTGCGCGCCAGATCGGCGCGCACGAAATCGACGAAGCGTCTGACCACCGCGTTGTCGCGATCGCTTTGCCATCCGAGGCCGATTTGCCAGCGTGCGGATTCATCGCGTAACGGAATGATCCGCGCGTCGCGCAGCAGATATTGCGTGCGTGACGGCAGAAACGCCGCGCCGACGCCAGCCGCTACTGCAGCCAGAATGGACTGGATGTCGTCTGCTTGCTGCACGATGTTCGGCACGAATTGATGCTCGCTGCACCACTGATCGATTTGCGCGGCGAGCCCCGGGCCCTGACGCCGCGACAGCGCAATCAAACCGAGCTCGTTTAGCGCCTGCAGATTCGACGGCAGGCGCTTCCAGTGCACGTGCTCGGGCACAGCAAGCGCGAGCGTCTCGTCGATCACGCGAAACGTGGAAAGCCCGTGATCGGCCGGCAAGCGCAGAAAGCCGACCTCGAGCTGACCGCCCAGTAGCCGCCGCGTCTGTTCCACCGACGACAAATCGTGCAAGGTCACGCTGATATCCGGATGCTGCTGGCGGAACTCGGCGATCAGCCGTGGCGCGACCGTGAGTGTCGACAACCCTAATCCGACCCGCAGAAACCCACGTTTGCCGCTGCTTGCTTCGCGTGCGCGCACGAGTACGTTATCGGCATCGCGGACCAGCATTTCGGCGTCCGCAAGGAACGTCTCACCGAATACGGTCAGTTCGGCGCCATGTCTGCCGCGCTCGAATAGCTTCGCGCCGACGCTTTCTTCGAGCGCGGCAATCTGCTTGCTCAGCGCGGGCTGGCTCAGCGCAAGCGAATCGGCCGCGCGGCCGAAGTGCTTCATGCGGGCGACGGTGACAAACGCGCGAAGCAGGCGAAGTTCCATTCCAAAAGGCGATCGGATGCGTCAAAACATTCATTTTACTTATTGATGCGGTGGGAGTTCAATGGGTGCGTTATCTGTTGGAGTGCATCATGACATCGCCTTCCGGTTCGACGCTGCGGGTCGCCGCTATTTCGTTTGTTTCGCGTGACGGCGAGGTGCGCGATAACATCTCGCGAATCGTTGCTTTGCTTGAAGAGGCTGCACGCGCGGGCGTTGCGCTCGCGGTGTTTCCTGAACTGTGTATTAGTGGCGCGTCCGGGAGTGGTGCATCCGGGGATGCAACATCCCCACGCGAAGCACTGCGCGCAATCGCCGAACCACTTGATGGTCCGTCGATCAATGCCGTCGCGCAGGCGGTCGAGCGAACCGGTGTCGCGGCGGGCGTCGGCTGGATCGAGCGCAGCGCCGAGGGGCGCTTCTTCAACAGCTACGTAGTCTGCATGCCGCATGGTGCGCGCCATTGCCACCGCAAGCTGCACGCAAACGGAAGCCCGCTCGGCAGCGGAAACCGGTTCACTGTGTTCGATACGCAATGGGGCGTACGCGTCGGCATTCTGATCGGCGCTGACAATGATCTCGTTGAAAATGCGCGTGTGACGGCATTGATGGGCGCGACGCTATTGCTTGCGCCGTATCGGTGCGAACTCGCGGGCGCGGGCTCGATCGAATCGCTGCGTCGTGCGTTGCCGGGGCGCGCGCTCGATAACGGCACGTTTATCGCATTAGTGGCAGGGCGCGACGATGCGCTTAACCGTAAGTCCGGCGGCAAGTGCGCCGCCATGATGGTCGACCCGCACGGCGCAGTGCTTGCCGATTCGATCGATTGCCGCGGCATCGTCTCGGTCGACATCGACCTTGCGCTCGCCAATGCGCGCGTTGTGCAGCTTTGGCGCACGGCGCGGCGTCCTTCGCTGTACCGTCCGTTGACGACGTCTGCGCCACGCAATGACGATTTCGAGCAGCTGACCGAACCCGAACGCACCACGGCACGCGGCGCGGTGCCGATCAGCTTTGCCGTGGTGCGTAGAAGCGTGAAGCGGCCGCCGTCCGGCGGTGCATGCTGAACATCCTTGACGTTGCGGCGAAGCGAAAGGCGAAAGGGCGAATCGCGAGAGAAATCAGCTGCCGTCTCACGAACATCCGTTGTGCTCACACGATCGCCTGATAAACCAGCACGACATTCAACGCGACGATCAACAGCGCCGCCGCGCCGGCAATTGCAATCGTCCCTTTACGGATTGCAAACGCGCCCATAACAGACTGCTTGCCCGATAAGATCAGCAGCGCAACCATCGGCAACGGCAACGCCATACTCAGCACGACCTGACTGATGACCATCGCGTGCGTGACGTTGCAACCGAGCGCGACCACCGCGAACGAAGGCACAACAGTCACGAGCCGCCGCACTGTCACCGGAATGCGGAAGCGCACGAATCCCTGCATGATCACTTGCCCGGCCATCGTGCCGACCACCGAACTCGATACGCCGCTTGCCAGTAGCGCGACAAGGAAGAGGCCGGCCGCACCGGTGCCCAGCAACGGAACGAGCGTACGGTAGGCCGCGCCGATATCGCTCGTGTCCGGCGCCGTGTGATGAAACACGGTTGCCGCCATCACGACCATGGCGAGATTGACGAACGCAGCCGCGCCGAGCGCGATCATCACTTCACGATTCGAAAAGCGGATCAGCTTGCGGCGTTCGTCCGTACTCCGCGCGACCACGCGCTTTTGCGTGAGCCCCGAATGCAGATAAAGCGTATGCGGCATGATCGTCGCGCCGACGATGCCGACCGCGAGCGTCAGCGCGCCGCTGTCCTGCAGATGCGGAACGAACGTATGCGCGATCACCGCGGGCCAGTCGGGCGGGGCGATAAAAAGCTCGCAAAGATAGGTGGCGCCGATGACCGTAACGAGCGCGGCGATCGCGATTTCGAGCGGCCGGAAGCCGTGTTTTTCCAACGACAGGATCGCCCAGGTCGCAATGGCGATGACGCCCATCGCGACGAGCATCGGCAGGTGAAACAGCAGCGCGAGCGCGAGTGCGCCGCCGAGAAACTCGGCTAAGTCCGTTGCGATAGCGGCGATTTCGGATGCGACCCACATCGCCAGCGTGACGGGACGCGGAAAGTGCTCGCGGCATAACTCCGCGAGATTGAGCCCCGTCACGATGCCGAGCCGCGCGGATAACGCCTGAAACAGCATAGCTACGGCGCTGGAAATCAAAACGACCCACAGCAGACCATATCCGTATCGCGAGCCGGCTTCGATATTGGTGGCGAAGTTGCCCGGGTCCATATAGCCGACCGACGCGATCAGCGCAGGTCCGACGAACGGCAGGAATGCGCCGAGGCCTGTGCTGCGCCCTTCGAGTGCGGCGCGGACCGAGTATTCGGTGCGCTGCGTGAGATTGACGGCAACGGCCGCTACGCCGTCGCGCGTGGTGGAGAGGGTCTGCATGGGGGGGTGCTCCGCTTGCCGTTGCCGGGTTACTCGGGCATCACATCGGGCCGGTCGCGCGGAAATTGCGCGAGCGTTTCCGCACTGATGTTCAGCGTCTGCATGACCATCTCGGGCGGCGTATGCGTGAGCCAGTCGGACAACGAGACCTCGGCGAAATGGTCGCTCCTGAACACCTCGAGGAAGATCAGGTCCGTGTCGCCCATGTTCTGCACATAGTGGCCAAGACCTTTACGCACGTAACCGATATCGCCTGAGCCGAAGTCGGCCGTGAGCGCCTTCGGGCCCGTGTCGAATACGGTCACGCGGCCTTTGCCCTTGATGTAGTACTGCCATTCATCGGCATTCGGATGCCAGTGCATTTCGCGGATGCCGCCCGGGTGCACGGTGACGAGCGCCGCTGCGATCGTCTTCGAAATGGGGAAGTTCGTGCTGTCCGCGATCTGCACGTGGCCGCCGCGCGTCTGGCGCACGTACTTTGAACCGGCCAATGAGAAGATCACGGGCATGGCGGGTGGCCCTTTCTTCGATGCGGCTGCGCGCTGGTCGGCGGCCAGCGCGCCCGGCTCCTTGCCCTGGAAAATCCACAGGTTGTGCAGCGGGATGTTCCTGAACGCTTCAACCGGCACGCCGAAATTTGCGGCGAGCACGTCGAGCGGCGTATGCGCGATCCAGTCGGTGAGAAGCAGCGTGTTGAATTCCGACGCCGTGCCGTTATCGAATGCGATCAGAAATTCGGCGCCCGTGCTGCCGATGCCTTGCAGCGAATGCGGCAGGCCCGCCGGGAAATACCAGAGGTCGCCCGCTTTTACGTCCTGTACGGAGGGCCGGCCCTGCTCGTCGAGCGTCGTGATGCGGCAATTGCCGTCGAGCATGATGGCCCATTCGGCTTGTTGATGCCAATGCATCTCGCGAATGCCGCCTGCGGAAAGGCGCATGTTGACGCCGGAGATTTCCGTCGAAATTGCGAAGTCTGATTGCGTCACTTCGCGAGCCCAGCCACCGTTCTGGATGCGCTTGTGTGCGGTGTTAAACGACGACCAGTACAGCGGCATACCGTTGACGTCGGTGGCGGGCGGATTCTGGATCGATGGGAACTGGTTTGCCAGTGCCGGGTTTTGCGGACCCGGGTCCGTCAGATCCTGTGGATTGCGCGCGTTGATCGCGCCTTCGCCTGGACCATCGGGATTGCCAAACGATGCAGCCTTTGCAGTAACAGCGACGCCTGCAGCGATTGCGGCCGTGGCCGCGCCGATCATTGCCCTGCGTCTCGACATATTTGTCATGTTCAACCTCAATACGTGGTTCGGAATGCTGCGCGATTGCACGAGGCGCTCGGCCGTCATGCGCATTGAGGTGGATGTTAAAAACGTAGAGGCAACTCGGCTATCGGACGATCGGAAGATGCGGGGACATCATCATATCTACCGTTTATACGATCGGTTAAGCAGTGCGATACGCACGCATCGAAACCGCCATGAACTCGCGCGAGACGGACGGCGAATTTGAAGAAATTGGGTAAGTTGGGTAATATGGGAAGCCAGCGATAGGTCGATTTGAGGCAAAACAGCATGGACAGCAACGAGCAGGTGGCGCCGGATCTGGCGGGCGCCGAACCCGCAAGCGATGCATGGCTCGCGACGCGCGAAGCGCGCGCGGCGCTTGCGCCGCGGCGCAAGCCGTATTGGCACGCGGTCGATACGGGCCGCCATCTCGGCTACTACAAGGGCGCGCGTTCGGGCACATGGCACGCGCGCGTATTCGTCGGATCAGGCAGGTATGAGGAAATCCTGCTCGGCAAGGCCGACGATCACGCGCGCGCCGATGGTCTCGCGGTACTCGATTACCGGCAGGCGATCGAACGTTCGCACGACTGGTGGTTGGGTAAGGGCTACGGCACGGCGGCGGACGAACTGAGCCAGCGCATCAAACGAAGCCGTCCGAAAAAACGCGTGCAGACCGACAAGCTCGATGAGGTCGCGCTCGCATGGGCGCGCGAACGTCCGGACCTCGATCTGAGCCTCATGGGCCTGTTCATGCGAATCAAACAGGCGCATTACATGCACGAGCGTCGCCTCACGATGATTTCGCAATCGGTGGGCGTCGATGTCGGCGAATTGCATGTACTGCTTGCGTTGCGCCGCGTCGGTGCGCCGTATGCAATGCGTCCGACCGATCTGTTCCGGGCGCTGCTCGTCACTTCGGGTGCCATGACGAAGCGTATCGACCGGCTCGAGCGCGCGAAGCTCGTCGCGCGCATGCCCGACGATGAGGATCTCCGTTCGTCGAGGATCATGCTCACCCAGGCAGGCGTTAAAGCGGCCGATGCGGGGATGGACCATATTGCGCAAGGGCTCGGCGTATTGCGCGAGGGGATCGGCATGAGCGACGACGAGTATAGCGAGGCGGACTCCTACCTCAGGCGCATTCTGTCGGTGGCGTTCTGACCGGTTTGATCGATAGCCGGCGCCCCTGCCGCGGATTCGTGCGTCGGCATCGGTATTGTCCCGCTTGCCAGATCAGTGTGTTTTCTTGACGAAATATCTTCTCAGGAAGATACTAACGTGAGTTACCACGCTAACGATTGGGTAACCCGAATTCATTAGAGCAGCGAAACTCCGTCAACACTCGAGGGGCGGCGATGAATTCAAAACGTCTTGGGAATTCGTCGAAATGATGCACGTGTTTCACCCAGCTCAACAGGCTCGCGGCGGCGCAGATTTTTCGATCGGCAGACACGGATCGAAAAATGCGAGAGTCAGGCAAGTCGCGCCGTTCAGGCATCCTTTGTTCCGGCACGGGCGCTGCTTCATGCGGGCGCTCAGGGAAAATCTTTATCACCCATGTCGAACTTGGTGGCGAAGGCCCGATGGGTGAACTTGAGTCTTCACCGGAATCACCGCTTGAAGCGCTCGCAGGCAAGCGCCACGGATGGCGCGACGATGGGCGCCATCTAAGGCTCGAGATCGTCCGCCGCGGCCGGATGACAATCGAACAGAACGGAGAAACGCGGATCTTCGATCCGGGCGACATGTTGCTCGTCGAGCCGTCGCATGCATTCAGCCGTTCGTTCCGCGAGCCCACGCAGGTTTCAGTCGTGCATATCCCGAAGCGGGCGCTAAGGGAGCGCGGATTGTCGTGGCAATTTGCAAGCGCCTGCCAGCCGGTTCACGAAAACGGCGACGTCACCGCCGTGCGTGCGCTGTTGCTGGCGTTCACGGCCCATGTCGACAACGCCAGCGACGCATTGATCGAGCGGGTCGGTCATCAGTTTCTCGACTTGATGGACGTGTTGCTCGAACACAGCGGCGCGACGCAAACAGGCCGCGGCGCGAAATGGGTCGTCGCGCGCGCCGCGCAGCTGATCACCCGACGTCTGGCCGATCCGGACTTGAGCATCGCGAGCCTTGCAGGCCAGCTCAATCTGTCGATCAGTTCGCTCACGCGCGCGTTCCGGCAGCGTGGCTTGTCGCCGATGCGCTACGCGTACTCGCTGCGGCTCGAACACGCGGGCCGGCTGCTTGCCGAAACGCCGGATCTCGCGATCAAGGACGTTGCAAACCGATGCGGGTTCGCGAGTGCCGCGCACTTCAGCCGTCTTTTCAGGCAGAAGTACGGCGTGACGCCGCGCGAATATGCGAACGCTTATGCGTGCAGTTCGGCGAACGCCGGAGCTGAAACGTGCAGCACCTCATAGCTGCGCGATTGCGTGGGTAGTTCTTGTTGCGGCAGCACCCAGTAGTCGAAGCGGACAAGCCGCCAGTTCGACGGGTCGAGCCCCACCGCACGGGCAAGCAGACCCGGCGTGCGCTCGACGGCATCGAGCGCGGCATCGGTTTCCCGCTCGCGCCGTTCGACCAGATTCGCGTCGGTACCCAGCGTCTCGTCTTCGCGTGTGAGCGCAACGATGGCGCGCGGGTTGGTCAGCCGCGCCGAGCGCGCATAGGCGAGGGCTGGCCATGTCTCAACCGGCGGCGTGCCGAAAGATTCCTTGATGCCGGCGAATCCGGCGCCGGCCAGGAAGCCCCACATCGAGTCGATATGCGGCCACAGATACGCCGGCGCGTACTCATTGCTTTGCGCGCCGAACCGGCCGCGTTCGCGAATCAGAAAGCATTTGAGGCCGAGCCCGTCTAACGTATCAAATGCCGGACCCTTGCTCGCGACGCGCGCGCGGATCGCCTGCATGTCGTACTCGGCGGGCAGCGCGATCGAATATTGCATGATGAACATAGTTGCCTCCTTGCAACGCTGCAACGGCTCACGCTTCCTTCACATATGACGCAAGGCCGTTTCCAAACGACCAGTCGTCCCTGTCGTTCGGCGACAGCACCACCTGTACGTCTTCGGGCCGGATGCCGACATTGGCCGAAAGCCGCGCGGCGAGTGTGCGATAAAGCGCCTGCTTGGTCTCCGTATCGCGCCAGCGGCCCGCCACAATATGAATGAACACGAGGCCGTCGGTCCGTTCAATGCCCAGGTAGTGTGCGTCGTAAATGATCTCCGCGGGCTCGCGCTGCTCGATGATCTGGAATCGATCGTCGGGCGGCACGTTATAGGTATCGACCAAAGCCTGATGAATGGTGTCGGCGATCTCGCGCAACTGCGCGGGCGTCCGGCCTTTCTGCAACGAAATTCGGACAAGCGGCATGGCAGTCTCCGTTCGCGAACAGCAATAGCTTTGCGCACTCAAACGCCGAATGGATCATCTGCTGCGCATACAATGCAAACAATGCTCGACGGCGATGCGACGGCGCTGCGACGACAGTCACGCGCCGCCCACATCAGCCCGCCAAACCGCCGCGTTCGCTTGCGCCGGTTACGCGAGCCTTGCCTTGCATCGAGAATACGGAAGAACACGGTTCGCGAAAATCGCAAACTTTCAAACTATCGCATCGGAAAAATCGAACTATGGCGGCTCGCACCAACCTCGACATGGATGTGCTGCGCACCTTCGTGTTGGGCTTTGAACTCGGTAGCTTCGCGCGGGCGGCGGACCGTCTCGGCCGTTCGCAATCGGCGGTGAGCGCGCAATTGCACAAGCTCGAAGATCAGATCGGCACGCCGCTCGTGCAGAAGTCGGGCCGCGGCCTCGCGCTGACGACGGCCGGCGAATCGCTGCTCAGCTATGCCAAGCGATTGCTCGAGCTCAATGACGAAGCCGTGGAGACGATCCGCGGCGCGGACCTCGAAGGATGGGTGCGTCTGGGTTTGCCGCAGGATTTTGCCGATACGTTTTTGCCGTCGGTGCTCGGACGCTTTGCGAGGGCGCATCCGAAGGTGCGCGTTGAAGTGCAGGTCGACGCGAGTGCGCGGCTGATCGAAAAGACGCTGAGAGGCGATCTCGACGTCGCGCTCGCATGGGGTAACAGCAGTGGCACGCCGTTCGCGGAGTGGGTCGCGAATCTGGCAATCGCGTGGGTGGGATTGCCGGACTCGGGCAATGTCCGCAGCCTTGGCGGCAGCGCCGGCGCCGATCCGCTGCCGCTTGTCGCATTCGAGCCGCCGTGCTCGTTTCGTTCGGCAGGTATTGCCGCGCTCGACGAGGCGAGCATTCCATGGCGGCTCGTCTTTACCAGTCCAAGCCTGTCCGGGCTCTGGGCCGCTGCCGAGGCGGGGCTCGGCATCACCGTGCGCACGACAATCGCGATGCCGCGCACGCTCGCCGTGCTCGATCCGCTGGCAACGGGCTTGCCCGTGTTGCCTCCGATTCCGCTGTCGTTGCACCGGAAGGATCAGGACGCGAGCCTGGTCGTGCGCCGTTTGACCGAGATCGTGCTGGACACGGTGCTCGAAGAGATCAACGCGGGTTGAGCGCTGGGCTCAGCCTCGCGTCGATCGTTGGCTCGCGTGCACGGTTGCGGCGCGCTTACTCGACTATTCGACTTCTTCCGTGACACGATCCGTTGCGGCGCGATCCGCCGTGATCTGATCTTGCAGATGCGCCGCGAACCCGGTTTTCTCCGGCGCGATATCGGCCTTTAACGTCAGCGCCGGAATATCGTATGCGCCGCGGTTTTGCGGACGATACGGAATCGGCGCGTGCGTGAAGAGTGCATCGAGACGCTCGCCGAGCGCGTCGCGCACCGTTGCATACCGCGCGTCGTCGATTCCGTTCATACGGTAGGCGACAAACGGCGGCAGCACGTCGAAGCCGGGGTAGTAGAGCATGCCGTGCTGGATCGGAAAGAGGATGTCGTCGATCGGGCCATTAATGCCGCGCTGCGCGTAGTGTGACTCCCATCCGCCGGCCGTGACGATCAGCATCGCGCGCTTGCCCGCGAACATGCCTTCGCCGTAACGGTCGCCCCAGTGTTGATTGGAATGCTCGCCGACGCCATAAGCAAAACCATACGCATAGACGCGTTCGAACCATCCTTTCAGGATCGCCGGCATCGAAAACCACCAGAGCGGAAACTGCAGCAGCACCGCGTCGGCCCAACGCAGCTTGTCCTGTTCGCGCGCGACGTCTTCGCGCTGCAGACCGTTGGCGTAGGCATGCCCTGACTCGGCCGCTGGATTGAAGCGCGCGTCGGCGTCGCGCGACGGAAAGTCGTGCGCATCGAGCGTGGTTTTCCAGTTCATCGCATACAGGTCCGATACCTGTACTGTGTGGCCGGCCTGTTCGAGACGCTGCACCGCGAAGTTGCGCAGCGATCCGTTCAACGAGCGCGGCTCAGGATGGGCATAGACGATCAGAACGTTCATGACGAAGACCTCGATAAGTGAATGATCAATGCACGCAGCGTAGGCCTTCGTCAGGTATATTTGAAATGAATTGTACGAATTTGAGGTATTGGAGAAAGTAATACGTGGACAATACGTTACGGCGTCTCGACCTCAACCTGCTGGTCACGCTCGACGTGCTGCTCGCCGAGCACAACGTCACGCGCGCGGCGCAGCGGCTCAATTTTTCGCAGCCGTCGGTCAGCGTTCATCTGGCGAAACTACGGGAGATTTTCGGCGACCCGTTGTTGTTGCCGGGCCCGCGCGGCATGCGGCCGACTGCGCGCGCGCTTTCGCTGCGCGAACCATTGCGGCAGGCGCTCGAATCGCTCGAGCGCGCAATCGCGCCCGAGCATCCGTTCGATCCCGCCGCAGCCGACCGGACTTGGCGCGTCGGCGCGGCCGACTATGGCGAAATGACGATCGTGCTACCCGCGCTCGATGCGATACGTCGCGCGGCGCCGCGTACGCGGCTCGCGGTGCTGCCGCTGATTCCGGGCCGCACCGCGAAGCAGGCGGAACAGGGCGAACTCGATCTTGCGTTTCATACGACCGACGACGCGCCGCCCGAATTGCGCGCGCGCCCGCTATTCAAGGAGCAGTACGTGCTGGTCAGCCGTGCGGGCCATCCGAAGCTCAAACGGCGGCCCACGCTTGCGCAGTTCTGCAAGCTCGAGCACGTGATCGTCTCGCCGGGCGGCGGCGCCTTTCACGGTGTCACCGACGATGCGCTCGCCGCGGTTGGGCTCGAGCGCCGCGTAGTGCTATCGGTGCCGCATTTTCTGGTGGTGGAGTCGGTGCTGGCCGGGAGCGATCTCGTTGCGATGCTGCCGTCGCGGCTCGTGCGCGACACCGGTCAGCTGCAGGCGTGCGCGCCGCCGATCGATGTGCCGGGCTACGAGATGACGATGCTCTGGCATGAGCGCTCGCATCGCGACCCGGCGCATCAATGGCTGCGTGAGCAGATTGCGGCCGCGGTATAAATTACGTCAGCGTCTGTCCGCCGTCGACCACCAGCGATTGACCGGTGACCCAGCCCGCGTAGGGGCTCGCGAGAAACAGCACCGCGTTGGCGATATCGTCGGGCGTGCCGAAGCGCCCGTAAGGGATGTGGCGCAATGTGCCTTCGTAGAGCTTCGGATCGGTGGTTTTGCGTTGTTCCCATGAGCCGCCCGGGAATTCGACCGAACCCGGCGCGACCGCATTCACGCGAATCCGATCGGGGGCGAGCGCCAGCGCGTGAGAGGCCGTGTAGTGCGCGACCGCGGCCTTGATTGCCGCATACGACGTGGTTCGCGTGCTTGGGTGAAGCGCCGCAATCGACGTCACATTGACGATCGCGCCGCTCTCCGATTGCCGCAGGAACGGCAGCGCGGCGTGCCCCGCGCGTACGGTCGCCATGAGGTCGACATTAAAGCCCGCCTCCCAGCCGGCTTCGCTATCGCCGCCGCCGAAACCCGATGCGTTATTGATCAGGATATCGATGCCGCCGAGCGCATCGCCTGCCGCGGCGATATACCGGGCGATCTGCTCGGCGACCGCGAGATCGCACGTCGCGGTATGAACGGGATGGCCGTGCGTGCGCAATTCGGCATCGATGGCTTTCAGACTGTCGGGATTGCGCGCGCACACAGAAACCGCGGCGCCGGACTGCGCGAACGCAAGTGCGATACCGCGGCCGATGCCGCGTGAACCGCCTGCAACGACGACGCGCTTTCCGTTGAAATCGAATGCCATGAAGGTGCCCTCGCGATGTTGATTGGCGAAGGTGTGAGTATCACCGCAATCGGCGATCCACGTCGGGCACCCCGGTACGGTCCTCGCGAGACTACGCGGGGACTTATGCCTCCTCGCCCATTAGCGCGAGCACATGCGCGCGCGTGCCGTTGGCGAGACCTTCCATGCTGTAACCGCCTTCGAGAATCGACACGACACGGCCTTCGCAGGTTTCGTCGGCGATCTTGACGAGCTCGCGTGTGACCCAGTGGAAATCGTCGTCTTCGAGACCGAGGCCGGCGAGCGGATCGAGACGGTGCGCATCGAAGCCCGCGGAGATGATGATGAGTTCGGGATTGAAGTCGCGCACGGCGGGCAACATCGCGGCGGCGATACGCGCGCGGAAATTCGCCGAATCGCAGCCGGGCGGCAGCGGCACATTGACGATGTTATGTGCGACGCCGGTTTCGGAGGCCGCGCCCGTGCCGGGATAAAGCGGCGATTGATGGCTCGACGCATAAAACAGTTCGGGGCGATCGAAGAACGCGGCCTGAGTGCCGTTGCCGTGATGGACGTCGAAGTCGACGACAGC
This sequence comes from Paraburkholderia edwinii, assembly GCF_019428685.1. Lineage (NCBI taxonomy): Bacteria > Pseudomonadati > Pseudomonadota > Betaproteobacteria > Burkholderiales > Burkholderiaceae > Paraburkholderia > Paraburkholderia edwinii. Next base: position 3,990,026 of record NZ_CP080095.1, on the reverse strand, counting down.
GACGCGCTCGAGCTTATGCACTTCATACGCATAGGCTGCGGCGATCGCCGCCTGATTGAAGATGCAAAAGCCCATTGCGCGCGACGGTTCCGCGTGGTGGCCGCAGGGGCGCGTCGCGCAGAACACGTTGCGCGCATCGCCGTTGAGCACCGCATCGACGCCCGCGCACGCGGCGCCGACGCAGCGCATCACGGCATCCCACGAACCCGGCGACATCACCGTGTCGCCGGCATCGAGCGGCACATAGCCCTGTTTCGGCGCGATCTCGGCCACTTCATCGATAAAGTCGCGGCTATGCACGAGTTCGACCTGTTCGATCGTGCCGAGCGGCGCCTCGCGCCATTCGAGCGCTTCGAACCCGGGCGCACGCAGCGTGCGCAGCACGGTTTTCAGGCGCTCAGGCGACTCGGGATGGCCGGGGCCCGGTTGATGGTTCAGACAGGCGTCGTGCGTGTAGATGAGGGTCGGGGACATGGGGGCTGATGTCCGGGCTGGCCGGCATCATCTCCTTTGCGTTGGAGAGGTTTTGAGGGGATGCAGCTTGAGATGCGGCTGAAGCTGCGTAGCGAAGGCTGTGCCTGCTGCCGGCGGGACTCGGTTGCACGGGCCCGCCGGACGTGAATCTCCTGAGTGTAGGGTGGTGCGCCCGGTCAGGAATAATTAAACAAACTTTGGCTGGATATAGCCAGTTGTTTATGGTGTGGACGTGCGGGTGTGGATGTGCGCCGGCGCATCTACTGTGCATCCGACACGCGCGCGGCGCCGACGATCCGGCCATCGGGCGCTTCGAGCAATACCGCCGTTTTTTCTCCGGCGGGCGCGGGCGGATTGAACACGGCGGGCTTGCCCGACCATTGTCCGACCGGTTCGAGCGAGCGCACGACGTTCGACTCGGTCAGCGTGCGTCCACCGTTTTCGCCACGGCCGATCGCGGTCACATGCTGCGGATCGTAGCCGACCAGCACGACGCGCGCGCTACCCGCGCCGCCGCCGACCGTCACCGTGATCGCGTTGCCGTGGCGCACGCCGGTTACCGTCGCGGCCGTTGCGCCCGCATCTTTTGCCTGTCGAAACGCCACTTCCGCTGTCGAGCGGTTCGAGCCGACAAAGCCGACCGCGCCGTCGACGACCATCTCGGGCGTATAGGACGATGAGTCGCCGAACTGCCGGGTGTAGGCCTCCTGACGCTGCGTCGCGAGGTCGAGCGAATAGGGATCTTTCCAGCCGAGGCCGTCCCAGTAAGTGACGTGAAATGCGAGCGGCAGGAGATCGTCGCGTTGATGGCTGAGCTCGGAGAGGAAGGCTTCGGCCGGTGGGCAGGATGAGCAGCCTTCGGAGGTGAAGAGTTCGACGACGACGGGGCGGGTTATGGGTGCTGCTGATGCTGGCGTTGCGGCGTTTGCAGCGGGCAGTGCGCCAAGCAACGTGGCAAAAGCGGCCATGCTGGTGAACAGACGACGGAACATGATCGAACTCCGTATGAGGATGGGCATGTGTTGGTCGTTGCTGGAGCGAGGGAATGACAGGGCGGTGCGACAAAATCTGTTCGAAAGCGGCGGTTCGTTCGCCGTTGCCGTGCCCCGCGCGCCCTTACGTTCTTACGCCCTTATGACATCCGCGTATAAACGTATCCCTTTTGCTTCGTTGACGCACAGCAACACACCGCCGTAGATTCACGGTTTTCTTTCGACGGAGCACCTTTCGTGTCCACTCCCGCTTTTGCCGCGGAGTCTGCGAATCCATCCGCCCGGCTTCAGCAGGACTTCGACATCGTTGCGTTCGACGCGCCGCTCGGCGCCGAAGTGATTGGTCTCGATCTGTCCCAACCGCTCTCCGATATCGACTTTGCGCGCATCCATCGCGCGCACCTCGACTACCACGTGCTGGTGTTCCGCGACCAGCGCATCACGCCCGACGAACACGTTGCGTTCAGCCGCCGTTTCGGCCCGCTGCAGAGCCACGTGCTGCGCCAGTTCGCGTTGCCTGGCCATCCGGAAGTGCTGATCGTGTCGAACATCGTCGAGAACGGCAAACCGATTGGCCTCGGCGATGCGGGCCACTTCTGGCATTCGGACCTGTCGTACAAGGAAAAGCCGAGCATGGGCTCGCTGCTGCATGCGCAGGAGCTGCCGGCCGAAGGCGGCGATACGCTCTTCGCGAACATGCACGCGGCGTATGACTCGCTGCCCGAGCATCTGCGCAAAGCGGTCGCTGGACTGCGCGCCGAGCATACGTATCTCGCGCGCTATGCGGAGTTGCAGGCGCGCAGCCCGTGGCGCCCGAACCTGACACCGGAACAGATCGCCGAAGTGAAGCCGGTCGTGCACCCCGTGGTTCGCACGCATCCGGAAACGGGCCGCAAGGCGATTTTCGTCAGCGAGCACTTTACGACGCGCATCGTCGGCCTGCCCGAAGACGAAAGCCGTGCGCTGCTCGATGAGCTGTTTGCGCACAGCGTGCGGGCGGAACATCTCTATCGCCACGCATGGCGCGCACACGATATCGTGTTCTGGGACAACCGCTCGCTGATGCATCTTGCGGCGGGTACGCCCGACCATCTGCGGCGCAAAATGTATCGAACGACGATCGAAGGCGATGCGCCCTTCTGATTGAGCGAGCCGCGGGCGGGGGCGACGGGGCGCTTACTTCTTCGGCTTGCGCACCGCCCGCACCTTGCCGCTCGCGCCGCCTCCGCAGTAAAACAGGTCGGCGCCGTTCGATTCGAGCCCCGACACACCGGTACCTTCAGGCATGTCGAGTCTTTCGCGCACCTCTCCGGTCTGCGCATCGATATGCCGCAATTCGCTCTCGTCGCCTTCCCACGTGCCGTGCCATAGCTCGTTATCGACCCACGTGACACCCGTCACAAAGCGGTTCGATTCGATCGTGCGCAGAATCGCGCCGGTCTGCGGATCGATCTGATGGATCTTCCGTTCGCGGTACACGCCGACCCACAGTGTTCCCTCGGCCCACGTCAGCCCCGAATCGCCGCCGTTGCCTGGAGCCGGAATCGTTGCAAGCACGCGGCCCGTTTGCGGATCGATCTTCTGGATGCGGCTGTCGGCGATCTGGAACAGGTGGCGGCCGTCGAAGGCGGTGCCCGCGTCGGCGGCGACGTCGATCGAGTGCAGCGTGTTGCCGCTGGCGGGATCGAATGCCTTGAGCGATGCGCCGGCCGCGATCCAGACGCGCGTGCCGTCGTACGTGACGCCGTGCACCTTGTCGACCCCGGGGAACGGGCCGTATTCGTGAACGACTTCGGCGGGTGATCGTTTCATGGCGGGCTCCTCGGTTGTGCGGCCGATGTGGATGGTCGATGCACGCATCCTAGCCGTTCGACAGCGGAGCAGGGGAGTAACAAGACCGTCGTGAATTCTTGAATGCTTGAATCCGTGAATCACGATTCACCGGGAGGCGACGACCGATGCCGCACGGTGTGCGGCCCGCGATCTACGCGCCGCGCCTCACGCGTCCCGCTTATGCACCCAGTAGTTCAGCCCCGCGCACAGCACGAGCAGCGTGCCGGTCACGAAGAACACCTGATGAATGCCGACATGCGCGCCGATCTGTCCGCCGACGAGCGGGCCGATCACCTGGCCCGAGAACTGCGCCGATTGCAGATAGCCGAGCGTCTTGCCGGAATGGCTTTCGTCGACGAGATGCCGCACCATCTTCGCGATTGACGGCAGCAGGCCCGCGATTGTCATGCCCATCAGGCCGCGCAGCAGCGCGAGTTGCCACCACTGCGTGACGAACGCCTGCGGCAGCATGACGAGGCCGGTCACCGCGAGGCAGCCGATGATCACGTTCCAGCTGCCGATGCGATCGGCGAGTGCGCCCAGACGCGGCGCGGTCAGCATGCTGCCGAATGCGGCCGCCGCCATGATGATGCCGGCCATGCGCGCGAGATGCTCGTGCGGCACGCCGAGCTGGCCGACATAGACGGTGATGATCGGCTCGATCGACATATTGGCGAACAGCACCATCATCGCGGTGATGAGCAGCACGCCGATCAGCAGGCGATGCGCGGCTGGATTGTGCGCGCCGGCGGAATGTGCGCTGGGCTTCGTATCGGCGTGGCGGTCGAAGTCTTCACGGACGAGGAAAATCGTCGCGGCGGCGGCGACGGCAATCATCGCGCCGCCGACGAAAAATGTGCCGCGAATGCCGACGAGGTCCGGCAGGAAGCCGCCGATGAGCGGCCCGATCAGGTTGCCCGACAAGGCGCCCGTCGACAGCACGCCGAGCGCCCAGCCGGCGCGCTCGCGCGGTGCCTGCGTGCCGATCATGACGATCGATGCCGACGCATAGCCGCCGACCAGGCCGGCAATCAGACGCAGCGTGACGAGCTCGGCAACGTTGTGCGCGACGCCGATCAGCGACATCACGACGGCCATGCCGATGGCGGCGCGCACGAGCATCGGTTTGCGTCCGAAGCGGTCGGCGAGGCGCCCCCAGACCGGCGCGGTGATCGCGGTGCCGAAAAAGGTCGCGCCGAACGCGACGCCCGACCACTGGACGACCGCGGCCGGCGACTTCGCGCCGAGCTGCGCGACATAGAGCGGCAGAAACGGCAGCAGCATCGAGAGGCTCACCAGCGTGGTGAACGAGCCGAACACGCAGACGGCGAGATTGCGCTTCCAGTACGACTGGTTGCGCACGACGTAGCTGGCGGGTGCGGGCTGCGGCACGGGTGCCTGCTTCATGGTGTTGACGGAAAGAGCCATTGAACCTTCATGTTGGGGTGCGGCTCGCCGCTGGTTCACATGGTGCGGCGACACACGACGTTTAATCACATCAATATCAATGAATGCTTGTCACGCGCTTGCGTTTTGCTCGCCGCACTGACGTCCAACGTAGGATAGGCGTAAACCCGTATCTTAAAAAATGAATTGATGTGATTTGGTGTATCTCGGATTGAGATGTTTGGCTGGATTGCAGGCGCTACGTTGCAGGCGGATGTTCAACCCTCCAGCAACGCCGGCAACAACAACATCGCCGAAAACCCCGGCACACCCGGCGTCATCCAGCGCCGCGCGCGTCCCTGCCCAAACGACTGCACCTTGCCCGTCTGCGCAAGCTGCTCGAGCGCGCGCTGCACAGTCCGCTGGCTCGCGCCCGACGCGAGCGCAAGCGCCGAACTCGACCACGATTCGCCGTCGGACAGAAACGCGAGCAGCGCCGCGTGCTCGCCTTCGACAGGCTGCGCGAGCACGACTACCTCGCGCGGGCCGCGCGGCGCGAGCACGAAGCCGCGCTGCGTCGCGTCGATGCCGGCGAAGGTCCGCAGCATCGAGCGCAAGCGCCCCAGCTCGACGCGCAGCCGGGCGCGATGCGTTTCGTCCGCGTGCTTCGTGCGAAACGCACGCGCGATCAGCACGTCGCGCGGCACGTCGGCGGGCCATGCTTCGGCAAGCGCGCGTGCCAGCGTGAACAGCACCGGCCGCCGCGCCAGCGACACCACCGTATGCGCATCGCGCACCACGTACCTGCACGCATCGACGACCAGCGCCGGCGATTCGAGCACGGCTTCCACTTCATCGAGCAATAGCAGCCGTTCTTCGCCTCGCACGATTTGCCGTGCGGCGGGCGCCTCGAGCAACCGCGTCGCGCTCGCCACTTCCGCGTTCAGCGCGGGAATGCCGGCTTCGCGCGCAGCCTGCCGGGCGCGCGCGAGCGCCGCACGGGCCGGCTCGCTTTGCAGCCGCCGCATCGCAAGGCCAGCCACCATCAGTTCATGCGCGGCACGGAGCGCCGGCGGCAGCGCGGCAGGATCGAGCGCGCCAAGCGCGCGCGCGGCGTCCTGCAGGCGGCCGATCAGCAACAACCGACGGACCGACAGATATCGCGCATGCGCCGCATTCACGCGGTCGCCGTGCGCGTCGAGCGTCGCGCAGGCCGCGTCGAGCGCTTTAGTCGGCCAGTGCAGATCGCGCAACGCGAGCGCGATCTCCGCTTCGGCCACCGCGCATCGTGCACGCGCGACTGCCTCCCGCGCGCCGAAGGCGCGTGCTGCACTGCGCACAAGCACTCGTGCACGCGTGAACTCGCCGAGTTGTGCCATCGCGATGCCGCGCAGCGCGAGCGCCGGCGCGTCGTCGCGCAATGCAACGCGATTGAGCGCGCCGAGCGGGTCGCCGGCGGCGAGGGCGCGCGCCGCCGAGGTGATCAGCGAGTCCATCTATACGAATCCCGACACACTTGTCACTCCCTCCATGGCGGCTGCGCGCATTAGTCTGGCATCACGACATCGGCGCCACGCTGGTTCCGCTGTTTCGTTAGCCGAACATCTGACGAAGGATACCGAAAGGAGGAACGCAAAATGACGACACATGCAACCGCCACGCGCGACCAATGGCTCGCGGCCCGCGTCGATCTGCTCGAAGCGGAAAAGGAATACACGCGGCGCGGCGACGAACTCGCGCGGCGCCGCCAGGCGCTGCCGTGGGTGCGCATCGACAAGACCTATCGCTTCGACACCGATGACGGAACGGTCACGTTGCCCGAGCTCTTCAAAGGGCGCTCGCAGCTGATCGTCTATCACTTCATGTTCGGGCCCGACTACAAGGCCGGCTGCCCGTCGTGCTCGGCGGTGGCCGATGGCTTCGACGGCATCGCGGTCCATCTCGCGCATCACGACGTCATGCTGACCGCGGTGTCGCGCGCGCCGCTCGCCAAACTGCATGCCTACCGGCAGCGTATGGGCTGGTCGTTCCCGTGGGCCTCGTCGGTCGACAGCGACTTCAACTTCGACTTCAACGTGTCGTTCACCGAACAACAGCAGCGCTCGGGGAGCGTCGACTACAACTACGAACGCGGCGGCCATGCGATGGATGTCACGCCGCCGCCCGCGCCCGTCGCCGAATTCGCCGCGCGCTGCGGCACCGATGCGGCGACTTACTCGCTCGACCGGCCGGGCGTCAGTACTTTCGTGCTCGAGGATAGCGTGGTCTATCACGCTTACTCGACCTACGCGCGTGGCGTGGACGGCGTGTGGGGCATGTATCAGTGGCTCGACCGTGCGCCGAAAGGGCGCAACGAAACAGGCGTCTGGTGGCGCCGGCACGACGAATACGACAAATACGACAAGAATGACACGCGTGACAAACAAGGAAATCGGCACGGAACCCAAGGGAAAGCGGTGGGGTGAATCGTGAACGTTGTCCGCACAACCGATGCGCGGCGGCTTGAATGGCATGTCGCCGCCATTGACACCACCGCCGCCTCGGGCGGCAGCGAAGGTTCGACCACGTCGTTGTCGACAGCGGCTTCGCGGCGTCTGTTCTTCGGCGTCTGCGCCTCGCTGTTTATCGCGAGCGCGGCGCTGATGGCAATCGCATGCGTTTCGATGTCGGCGATGGGCGAGACGCCGATGCCCGGCGGCTGGTCGATGTCGATGACGTGGTCGCGGATGTGCGGACAGACGTGGCCGCGCGCGGCGGCATCGTTTATCGGCATGTGGATCGTGATGATGGTCGCGATGATGCTGCCGTCGCTTGCGCCGATGCTGTGGCGTTATCACGAGACGGCCGGCCGTCTGGGACATTCACGCGCGGGGCGTCTGACGGCTTGCGTCGGCTTGGGCTACTTCATGGTCTGGGCCGCACTCGGCGCTGCCGTGTTTCCACCGGGCGCTGCCTTGGCCGGGCTCGCGATGCAGTGGCCCGCGTTTGCGCGCAGTGTTCCAGTGGCGATTGGCGCGGCGGTGCTGATTGCCGGCATGCTGCAGTTCAGTGCATGGAGGGCGCGTCATCTGGCGTGCTGCCGGGATACGTCGCATTGCGTGGTAGAGCAGGGGCGGGGGCGGTCATCCGCCGCAGCGGATGTCGCACATGCATGGCGCCATGGAGTGCGCCGCGGTCTTCACTGCGCATGCTGTTGCGCGGGCTCGACGGCGGTTCTGCTTGCAGCCGGCATGATGGATCTGCGTGTGATGGCGGCCGTCACCGCGGCGATTACCGCGGAACGGCTCGCGCCGAACGGCGGGCGTGTTGCACGCATGATCGGCGTGGTCGTCGTTGCGATCGGAGGCGTGATGCTGGCGCATGCGTTCGTCAGAGGCGCAATCGCAATTGCGCCGCGATAACGCTTTATCTCACGTCGCTCGCACCGCGACTGCGCACTTAAGCGTACGAGCACCGCGTCCGATGCCCAGCGCATCAAACGCGCATCACCGCGGCGCATTGCATCAATACCGCCACCACCCCGGTCCCCACGGGCCCCAATCCCACGCTGCCTGTTCGTTCATCTGCGCGGTCATCTGCTGCTCGCGCGCGAGGTTCGCCTCGAACTGCTGCTTGCGATAGGTATTCCACGCGGCCTGATCGCCGATATAGAGGCATCCGCACGCATACGGGTCCGCATAAAGGAACACGACCTTATCGCCCTGAACTTTCTGTACGACCTTATTCGGCGGCAAGGTCTGCAATTCGAGCCTGCGTTGAGCCGTGTTGGCCGGCAGAATCGTGAAGCCCGCGGCGGCGAGCATGTCGTCCTTTGCGCTCGCACGTTCCTGCTGGGACGCGCACGCGGCGAGCAGCGCGCCGCAAACGACCACAGCGATTGTTGTTCTGATCGAATCGAGCCGCATGATGCCCTCCGTGTCCACGCCGTGAGAACGCATTATTGGATGCTGAAGCGGAACGACACGCGCTGGTGCCCATTGCCCGACACATTGACCATCTGATGCTTCTCTTCGGTCTTGTAGCGCGCATAAACGTTATAGCTGCCCGCAGGCAGTTTCACCAGCATATAAGGTCCGCGCGAATCGGCCTGCATGAGTTCGGTACCTTTGGAATCGGCGATGCGCACGTGCACGTCGGCAAGATAGTCGGCGGTCGGGCCGAAGAAGCCGATTGCGAGCGGCCACTGGTTTTCATCGTGGCGCAGCGCTTCGGCCTCGTCGTGGCCGATGCCGCCCGAGACATAACTGATGTCGCCTTGCGTTTGCACAGGCGGCAATCCGGCGCTTTGCGCGAACGCATCACCCGATAGGGTGAGCAGAAGCGTCGCCGCCCATGCGGCAATAGTCGAATGCGGTTTGGTCTTCGATTGCATATTTGCACTCCTTTGAATGACCCATTCAATGTCCTGTTTGCGGGTCGATGCGTCGAATCAACGAGCAGTGTCGCCGTTCCATGCAGTCGTCGTTTATGAAACCGCACGGACCATTTCCGGGTGACATCGGCCGTTCCTTTCGTTCCGTCATCAAGCCGCAAGCGTGTTTTTATAGATGCGGCCATCTTTCATGATGATCTTCATATGGGCCTCGGGGTCCGAGATCAGATTGATGTTCTCGAGCGGATTGCCGTCGATAACCAGCAGATCCGCGAGCGCGCCCGTTTCGATCACGCCGAGTTTGCCCGGATAGGGATTGCGCGCTCCCGATAGCGCGAGCAGTTCCGCATTGCGGCTTGTCGCGAGCCGCAGCACGTCGGCATTCGAAAACCAGCGCGCGATTTTCGCGAGCTGCCGCCCTTGCGTGGCCGTTCCGGCCGGTGAAAACAGAATGTCGGTGCCCCAGGCCATCTTCACCTTGTGCTTCTGGCCCAGTTCGAATGCGCGCACCGTGCCTTGCGCGATTTCGCGCTGCTGCGCCTGTTGTATCGGGTTCGACTTCGGGTTTGCGTCCTCGTCGGCGAGGAACGGCTGGATGCTCCACCAGGCGCCCGCATCGGCGATGCGTTTTACCGTGTCCTCGTTGGCGAGCTGGCCATGTTCGATCGATTTCACGCCGCACGTCAGCGCACGATCGATACCGGCCGATGTGTAGACATGCGCGCACACATAGGTGCCCCAATCGGCGGCTGCATCGACGGCCGCGCGCATTTCGGCCGGCGTGTACTGGATCGAATCGAGCGGATCGAACATCGACGACACGCCGCCGCCAGCCATAATCTTGATCTGGCTCGCGCCCTGCATCAGCTGCTCGCGCGTGCGTTTCAGCACGTCGGGCACGCCATCCGCGATCGACGACACACCGGCCACTTCGGCTGCACTGAGCGAACACAGCGCGCTGCCCGGTAAATCGCTGGGCAAGCGAAAATCGCCGTGGCCCGCGGTCTGCGAGAGCATCGCGCCCGAAGGATAGATGCGCGGCCCCGGCAAACGGTTTTCGTCGACGGCGCGCTTGAGCGCGAACGACGGACCGCCGACGTCGCGCACGCTCGTAAAGCCGCGCATCAGCGTGCGCTGCGCCTCCTGCGCGGCGACGAGATGCACATACGCGACGTCGGACGTCATCGCGACGTTGAGCGGAATGGCCGCGAGAAGCGAATGCCAGTGCACGTCGATCAGGCCCGGCATGATGACCGTGCCCGTGCAATCGACGACCTGTGCGTTGTCGATAGTTTGTCCCGCCGGCACCAGGGCGGTGATGCGGTTGCCTTCCACGAGCACGTCGCGGCCGTTGATCAGCATGGCCGCTTTGCCGTCGAAAAGGCGCGCGCCTTTGAGGAGGATGGGACGCGCCGCCGGCTGTGCGAGTGCCGCCGGCGCCCATCCCATTGCCGCAGCGGCGAAGCTCGCGCCCAGCGCTCGAAGCACCGACCGCCGCGACATCTGTTCGGTCAGGCGCGTGCAGATCTGCTGCGTAATCCGGTGGTCGCACCCGCAGCGGCACACGCCGCCGCACTGGCAAAGACCGGCCCAACGTCGATACGATCCTGTCGATCCGCTTCGCATGAAGCACACCCGTTAAAGTGGACGCCTCCTCGATAATAAAAGATTGCACGGTGAGTCCGCACCAATGCCCATCAGGCGTTCGCCCGTGCGGAGGCGGCGATTGCGCCGCTGACATAAAATCGAACACCGCGAGATTGCCCCTTCGACCTGCTCACACCGGCATTACGCTAATGCGGTACGCGAATGAGCCATGAATCAGGGAGTCAAACGATGAACACCGCCGCAGAACATGAACACGAGTCGACCAGCCACCGCGAGATCTGGCTGATCCGTCATGGCGAAACCGAGTGGAGCCGCAATGGCAATCACACCGGTCGCACCGACATTCCGCTGACCGAACATGGGCGCGAGCAGGCGCGCGCGCTTGTCCCGCTGCTTCGCGACGTGCATTTCGACTCGGTTTTTTCGAGCCCGCGCTCGCGCGCGCTCGACACCTGTCATCTCGCTGGGCTTGGCGAGCACGTTCAGATAGAGCCCGACTTGCGCGAATGGGACTATGGCATCTACGAAGGACGCACCACCAAAGAGATTCGCGAAAGCGCGCCCGACTGGACCGTCTGGCATTCGCCGATTCCGGAAGGCGAGAGCGCCGAACAGGTGCAGGCGCGCGCAAGCGCGCTGATCGAGCGCCTGCTCGCGATGCCGGGGCGCACCGCGCTCTTCTCGCATTCGCATTTCCTGCGCTCGCTGGCAGGATGCTGGGTCGCGAATTCGGTCCGATTCGGCGCGCATCTATACCTGGACACCGCGTCGGTCAGCATCCTCGGTTTCGAGCGCGATATTCGCGCGATACGGCAGTGGAATCTGCTGCCAGCATCGTTGCGCTGACCCCGGCAGCACGCTTTCTTTTCGCTTTCCCTCGGCCTTCTTCAGGCTTCCCGCGCTTTACTTCCCATTCATCAGTTCATACCGTCGCCGCGGTCGCGCAGATCGCGGCGACCGCGTGAGCGGCCGCCCGTTGCCGCAAAACTTATGTCGCCGTATGTCGCCGTATGGTCGCCGCGGCGGCGCCATGTCCGCGCCATCGCCCCTGCCCGTAAGCGCCCAAGCCATGACACACCTCGACATAGTTTGTCGATGGTTTTTAACCGCTTCGCTTTCTAGAGTGCCGGTGTGGGACGCGACGGCGCGCACGCAGCAATTCAGCCAGCCGACGCGACTTTCCCGGCCCTGAAACTGTTTGCTCTCTCTACGATCATGGCACCTACTCTCAAGCTCACTTACATCGTCACGATGGTCTTCGTCGGCATATCGCTGATCGAGGCGTTCGTGCTTCAATGGCGGCATCAGCACCGCGGCGGCGAGCGGTTCGACTGGAATGAAATGCGGCTGTCGCTGATCGACATCGTCGGCCGCAAGCTGATCGACCTCGTGCCGTTCACGCTCGCGGCGCCGATGCTCGCGTTCGCATGGCGCCACCGCATCCATACGGTCGCAATGCATTCGGTCCCGACGCTGCTGCTCGTGTTTCTCGCGCAGGAGTTCTGCTACTACTGGTATCACCGCACGGCGCACCGCGTGCGTTTGATGTGGGCGACCCACGCGGTCCACCACTCGCCGAACCAGCTCACGCTCGCGACGGCCTACCGGCTTGGCTGGACGACCAACTTCTCCGGCATGGGACTCTTCTTCGTGCCGCTCGTCTGGCTCGGCGTGCAGCCGCATATCGCCATGCTCGTGCTGTCGATCAACCTCTGGTACCAGTTCTGGATTCACAATACGTGGACGCCGAAGCTCGGATTCCTCGAATACATCTTCAACACGCCGTCCGCGCACCGCGTGCATCATGCATCGAATCTCGAATACCTCGATGCGAATTACGGCGGCGTACTGATTATTTTCGACCGGCTGTTCGGCACGTATGTGGGCGAGCGTAAAGACCTGCCGTGCCGCTACGGCCTCGTCACGCCGACGCATTCGCGCAATCCGTTCGTCGTCGAATTCGAGCACTGGACGTCGCTCGTGCGCGATGTGGTGAACGCGCGGAATGTGGGCGTCGCGCTGAAACATATCTTCCGGCCGCCGGGCTGGCTGCCCGACGGCAACGGAGAAACCACCGAAGATATGCGCCGCCGCGCGGCCGAACAGGCCAAGGTTGCAGCGCGCGCACGAGCCCTCAGGCGCGGTACGGAGATCCTACGAATCGCCGCCGCCGGCCATGCTCTCGAACACACCGTCGCGGCGAACCCAGGCATGCATCAGCCCGGCGGCCATATGCCCGAGAATCAGCAGGAAAAACGCATAGCCGAGCAAGCCGTGCGCACGGCGCAACTGACCGTAGACAACGATATCGTGCGGCAGGATCGGCGGCAGCTCGAAGCCTTTCCACATGATGACCGGGTATCCGCCCGCGGACTGCATCGCCCAGCCGATCAGCGGCATCGCGATCATCAGTGCGTAGAGCAGGTAGTGTGACGCCTTTGCTCCGGCCGCCTGCACCGGGTGCAGATCGGAGGGCAGCGGCGGTGGGCGATGCGTGACCCGCACGCCGAGACGGATCAGCGCAAGAATCAGCACCGCGATGCCGAGCGGCCGGTGCCACGCGAGCAACTCCGGATAACGGGCGCTGACCGTCGACACCATCCCCGCGCCGACATAAAGCATCGCGAGAATCAGGATCGCCATCAGCCAGTGCAGGATGCGCGCGGGCAGCACGAAGCGCTCGCCTTCGAGGCGGCGGGCGGGGGCGGGCGGCGAGACGGGAGCCTGCCGCGAGACATTGTTCGGCGTGTTCATTGCGCGCCTCCGTTTTTCTGCAGTTCGATGGTGATGGCATCAGGGCGCGGACCTTCGGCCGCGCGGCGCCTGAACGAGGCCGAGTAAGCGGCCGAGCGCGCGGGCAGCAGCGGGTCTTCGGAACGCGCGACGCCCTTCGGCAGAATCAGCGGATCGTAGTTGTAGTCGCGGCAGTTGCCGTCTTCTTCCGTCGCGATCTGATCGAACACGAGCGTGCCGGCATCGATGCGCTGATGATCAGGGGTCCATTCGATCGTCGCGTTGTCGGTCTGATCGCCGGGGTTGGCCGGTATCAGGATCATGTGCCACTTCACCGGACCGTTGTGGACGCGCTGCAGCAGGTCGTTGTACAGGAAGTTCGGCCCGAGCGCGCTCGCCTTGCTCTTGTCGAGCGCCGTGAACGGCTGTTCGGGTTCGAACTGCCAGCGCACATAACGGATCGTGCCGGTGCCGGTGGTGAAGCGAAATGCATTGATGCTGTGATACGTGCCGTTCGCGAAGCTCGACGGCATCGGATTTTTGCCGAGCCAGTCGAGAAAGCGCACCGTCTCAGGATGCGTCGACAAAAACGCCTTCATCTTGTCCGGATCGGGCTTGTGCGTGGCCGGGTCCGGTTTCGATGCGACCTGCAGCGCGATAAAGTCGGCCGGCTTCGATACGATGAAAATCGGCGTCTGGTCGAGCGCCATGCGCCATTCCTCGCCGTCGGGCAACTGGAAGCGCAAGCCGAGCCCGTGAAAGATCTGCTCGTCGTCGTTGCTGGTCGGCACCCCGCTGCCGGTGTTGAAGCGGCCGATCACGGGCACCGAGCCCTGCGTGAACAACGCGGCGCTGGAGAGGGCCGTGCCCGCGCCGTTCGACTCGAAGTGACCGCTTACGCAGATGCCCTTCGCATGCGCGCGTCTGAAACCCGGATAGATCCTGCCGGCATTGAATTGAAGGATGTTGACGAGGGTCGAGCCGCTCGTGCGGTTCGGCGTGAGCCAACCGCCTGCCCATGCGAACAGCAGCAACAGCACGACGACGATAAGCGCGATGGCGGCTAAGGCCGGAAGCGGATGAGGGTTAGGCTTGCGCGACGGACCAGGAGACGACATTGAGCGACCTCCGTGAAAGCTTATTGTGGGAAAGGTAAATCCGCCGGCGCAAGCATCCTGCGAACGAAGGCAAAGCAGCACCGGAGCGCCTGGCCGCCGGACCGCCAGATGGAGCGCCAGTATGCTGCTTTCAAATTTCTAGCATGTTCCGTAAGCACGGCCAATTTTCTTTTTATGCGGGAACGTGCGGTTCTGGTCTGGTCGCGGCTCTCGTGGGTCTATTCCCGCTTCGGCGCCTTGCCCATTTTTTCGAGTGTGAGCGTTCTGATACGAGCGCTTATGCATAGCCGCCGTTCACACGCACGACCTGTGCGTTGACCCATGCGCCGTCGGGGCCGGCGAGGAACGACACGGCCGAGGCGATCTCGTCGGGCTTGCCGATCCGTTCGAGCGGCGCGAGTTTCGCGAGGTACGTGATCAGCTCTTCCGACTTGCCTTCGAGGAACAGGTCGGTGCCGACCGGTCCCGGCGCAATCGCATTGACGGTGATCGCGCGACCGCGCAGCTCGTTCGCGAGCACCGGCACGAGCGATTCGACGGCGGCTTTGCTCGCGATGTATGGGCCGTAGCCGGGAAACGACTTCGCGATGACGCTCGACGAGAGCACGATGATCCGGCCGCCGTCGTCGAGATGCGCGGCCGCCTGCGCCATCACGTTGAACGCGCCGCGCAGGTTCGTCGTGACCGTCTTGTCCAGTGTGCCGAGGTTATCGACGTCGATCTTCGCCATCGGCATGACGCCGGCGCTATTGACCACGACGTCGATGCGGCCGAACTCGTGCATGGTCTGGCGGAACAGGCGCGCGACATCGTGCTGGTCGCTGACGTCGCCCTGAATCGCGATCGCCGTGCCGCCGACCGTGCGGATCGCGTGGACGGTTTCTTCCGCCTTGGCGCCGTTGCTTGCGTAGTGAATGGCAATGGCGAAACCGTCAGCCGCGAGCCGGATGGCGATGGCCTGGCCGATGCCGCGCGAGCCGCCGGTGACGATCGCCACTTTCTGGGTGGTGGTGGACATATGTCTGCTCCTCAAGTGATATGGATGGTGTCTGCTTGATGAGCATTGTTGTCATTTAGCCGGTCAGGATAAATGGCCGTCGATTGGCAATTAAATTCAATGAGACTCAATAATGGAGTCGTGCTTTCGGGAAAAAATTCTACGAATGTGATAAATAGGCGTTAGTTGCGCACCATCATTCCATTCGACTGAATAAAGACCCCCATGGACCGACTCGACGCACTGCAGCTCTTTACCCGGATCGTCGAAGTACAGAGCTTTAGCCGCGCCGCGGACATGCTCGACATTCCGCGCGCGACGGCGACCTACGCGATCAAGGAACTCGAGGCCCGGCTCGGCACGCGTCTACTCGAGCGGACCACGCGCCAGGTGCGGCCCACGCTAGACGGTCAGGCGTTTTACGAGCGCTGCGTGCAGGTGCTCAGCGAACTTGACGATGCGGAAGCGTCGTTACGCCATGTCGCGTCCAATCCACGCGGCGTATTGCGCGTCGATATGCACGGCACGCATGCGACGCGCATCGTGCTAACGCGCATCGACGAGTTTCGCAGCCGCTATCCGAATGTCGAACTCGTCGTCAGCAGCGGCGACCGCCTTGTCGATCTGGTGCGGGAAGGCGTCGATTGCGTGATACGCGCCGGCAATCCGCGCGATTCGAGTCTCGTGGCGCGGCGCCTCGCGTCGATGCCGCAGGTGATTTGCGCGAGCCCCGACTATCTGGCGCGGCACGGCACGCCGCGGCATCCCGAAGAACTTGCCGCGCATCAGGCGGTGCGATTCTTTGCGAGCGGCGGCGGCAGCGACTATCCGTTCGAATTGACCGTCGACGGCGCAATTCGCGAGTACGCGATCGGCGGCTGGATGTCGGTCAACGACGCGGAAAACAATGTGGTCTGTGCGCTGCGCGGTTGCGGGCTGATCCAGGTGCCGCGTTTTCATGTGGAGGACGAACTGCGCGAGGGGCGTCTCGTCGAAGTGCTGGCGCGATGGACGAGCCGCGAGCTGGTCGTGTCCGCGATGTATCCGTACCGGCGGCAGCTGTCGCCGCGCGTGCGCGTGTTCGTCGACTGGCTTTGCGAGCTGTATGCGCAGAAGTTCGGGACGGCCTGAGGTCCCAAGCGCGCTGCGCCGCGTATCGCGTTGCGCGCGCGTAAGCTTTATGCTTCGACTCTCCCTCCTGACAAGAACAGCGTTAACGGGTACCCACGAGCATGAGAAAACCGATCGACGGATTCGCCGCGGCAGTGATGATCGTACTGTGCCTCGCCTGGGGCCTGCAGCAGGTCGCGATCAAGGCGGTCATCGCGGACGTATCGCCGATGCTGCAGGTGGCCGTGCGTTGCGGCATCGCGGCGCTGCTCGTCTGGGTTTTCAGCCGCCTCGTTGCGCGCGAGCGGTGGTTGCCGGGCCTTGCGCTGCGCTCGGGCCTCGTGGCAGGCATTCTGTTTGCGCTCGAGTTCCTGTTTATCGCCGAAGGACTGCGCCGCACGAATGCATCGCATATGGCGGTGCTGATCTACACCGCGCCGATGTTCGCGGCCGTCGGTCTGCATCTGCGGATTCCTGACGAACGCTTGACGCTGCTGCAATGGGTCGGCATCGGTCTCGCATTTGCAGGCCTTGCCGTTGCCTTTCTTGCGCCGGCCTTCGGCAGCAGCGACGCGCATGCCGCGTCGCGCGACTGGCTGCTCGGCGACTTCATCGGTCTATGCGCGGGCGCATCGTGGGGACTCACGACCGTCGTGATTCGCACGACTCGCCTGAGCGAGGCGCCGGCGGCGCAGACGCTGTTTTATCAGCTTGCGGTCGGGTTCGTTCTACTGCTGCCGTTTGCATTCGCGATCGGCGATACGCATTTTCACGGCACGGCGCTCGTATGGGGAAGCCTCGCGTTCCAGTCCGTCGTGATTTCGTTCTTGAGCTATCTGACGTGGTTCTGGCTATTGCGGAAATACTTCGCCGCGAAGCTCGGCGTGCTGTCGTTTCTGACGCCGCTCTTCGGCGTCGCGCTCGGCATTGTGCTGTTGCATGAGCGCGTGTCGATTGCCTTTATGGTGGGCTCGGTGTTCGTGCTGATCGGATTGATCGTGGTGAACGGGCAAGGCTGGCTGCGCCAGATTTTGATGCGCGATGCGCGCCGCGTAACTTGACACAGGACGTGAACGGGTCAACCATCCATTCATAAGAACGATAGAAGACACGCTGTTCACAATCTGGACACCGCTGCACAACATGTGCAGCGCGAACGATCAAGGAGACACGATGCCGGCCCCCGCCAAAGACGCCGCTGCCATGACGCCTTATCAGCTTCCGAATCCGCCGGAGGCGTTACGCGAGATCGTCGTCGATTCCGCGATTCCACAGGATGAGCGCTTGTGGGTGCCGCAAGCCGAGAACGTCTGGTTCCGTCCTCTATGCCTCAATGTGTCGTCAGGCTACTGGATGAACCTGCTGCGCGTGCGCAAGTCCGGGGTGCTAAGCCGCCATCGTCACCCGCAAGCGGTGCATGGTTTCGTGCTCAAGGGCCGCTGGCTCTATCTCGAACACGACTGGATCGCCAACGAAGGCAGCTACGTGTTCGAGCCGCCCGGCGAGACGCATACGCTTTATGTGCCTGAAGACGTCGAAGAGATGATCACGTATTTTCAGGTGAACGGCGTGATGTACTACTGCGATCCGCATGGCAAGTACACCGGCTATGAAGACGTGTTCACCAAGCTCGATATGTGCCGCGAGCATTATCAGAAGGTCGGGCTCGGTGCGGATTATGTCGACCAGTTCGTCCGCTAGCTGAAAGCCGCGCGATGTAGAGCGAATCACCCGAAGCGAATCACCCGCACAGACTCGCAAGAGCACCCAGGGGGAGACAAAGCAATGGAAGCAAAGACGCCGCGTCTTAGGCGCATTCAATGGATCGCAATCGCGTTTCTGACGCTTGCCGGCATCGTCAATTATCTCGATCGCAGTACGCTGTCGATCGCCAATCATTCGGTCAGCGGCGAATTGGGCTTGAGCGCATCGCAAATGGGCCTGCTTTTATCGGCGTTTTCGTTTGCGTATGCATTTTCGCAGTTGCCGGTCGGCGCGCTGCTCGATCGATTCGGCGCGCGGTTGATGCTCGGCCTCGGCATGTTCGTCTGGTCGTGCGCGCAGCTATGCGGCGGTCTCGTGCAGACGCTGCCGCAGTTTCTGGCAGCGCGCATCGCGCTCGGCATCGGCGAAGCGCCGCAATTTCCGGCTGGTGCGAAAGTCGTCAGCGAATGGTATGCGTTGCGCGAACGCGGCCGGCCAACGGGAATCTTCACGACCTCGTCGACCATCGGCCCCGCGCTTGCGCCGCCGATTCTCACCGTGCTGCTGCTCGGGTTCGGCTGGCGCTGGATGTTCGTCGTGATGGGCGTGCTCGGCATTGCCGTCGCGATCGGCTGGTATCTGATCTATCGTAATCGCGCGGAAGTTACGCTCGACGCGCATGAAGTGCGGCATCTGACCGAAGAGGAGCCGCTTGCGCGCGCCGAGCGCCGGATGACCTTTGCCGAGTGGCGCGGCCTGTTCGGCAAGGCGACCACGTGGGGCATGATTTTCGGCTTTATGGGCGTGATCTATATGGTGTGGCTGTATCTGACGTGGCTGCCCGCGTATCTCGAACATGAGCGGCATCTGACGATTGCGAAGACCGGCTGGATCGTCTCGATTCCTTATCTGTTCGGTACGCTCGGCATGCTGTCGAGCGGATTCATTGCCGACGGTCTGATGGCGCGCGGCATGGCGCCGATGCGTAGCCGCAAGTGGCCGATCTGCACCGGGCTGATCGGTGCGGCCCTGTTCACGGTGCCAGCCGCTTATACGCCGAACCTTACGCTTGCGCTCGTTTATCTGTCCGCCGCAATGTACTTCGTCAATCTCGCGAGCGGCGCCGCGTGGGCGCTCGTCAGCGTATCGGCGCCGCGCCATCTGGTCGCTTCGCTCGGCAGCATCCAGAACTTCGGCGGCTATTTCGGCGGGTCGTTTGCGCCGTTCGTCACGGGTGTCGTGGTCGATCGGACGCATTCGTTCGTCAATGCGTTTCTGATCAGCGCGGCCGTATCGTTTGCGGCGGCACTCGTTTATATGTTCGTCGTGCGCGTGCCGATCGCCGATACGGTCGACCTTGGCGCGGCCGCTCAGGCACGGGCGACTCATTCGTGAATACAAGGTCATGAATACAGCGTTTGTAACGACGTTTCAACGCGACCTGTTCGCCGGCAAAACCGTCGTCGTGACGGGCGGCACGCAGGGGATCGGCGAGGGTGTCGCGCGGCAGTTCGCGGCACTCGGCGCGCGCGTGATCGCCGCCGCGCTCACACCGACGCAGACGCAGCGCGATACGCTTGCCGCTGACGGCATCGAAACGGCGCCGCTCGATGTATCGTCGCGGCAGAGTGTCGATGCGCTCTTCAACTCGCTCGCGTCGCTCGACGTGCTGGTGAACTGCGCGGGCGTGATTCGTCGCGGCGAAGAACTCGACCCGGACGTGTTCGCGCAGGTGCTCGACGTGAACCTGACCGGCACGATGCGCGCCTGCTCCGCGGCGCGGCCGCTATTGCGCGCAAGCGGCGGCGCGATCGTCAATACCGCTTCGATGCTGAGCTTTTTCGGCGGCGGTCTCGTGCCCGGCTATAGCGCAAGCAAGGGCGGCGTCGCGCAGCTGACACGTTCGCTGGCGATTGCCTATGCGGCAGACCCCATTCGCGTGAATGCAGTCGCGCCCGGCTGGATCGCGACGCCGCTCACGCAGGCGCTGCAGAACGACGATGCGCGCTCGCAGGCGATACTCGATCGCACGCCGCTCAAGCGCTGGGGCACGCCCGACGATATCGGTCCCGCTGTCGCGTTTCTATGCTCGCCGGCAGCGTCGTTTATCACCGGCACGGTACTGCCGGTCGACGGCGGTTATCTGGTCGTCTAGCGTTCCGATTCACTTATGACGAAACTCGTTGCGCACGCATCTAATAACGCACGTGTCAGCGCATGCTTAAGCTTTCCTTAAGCTTCCCTTAAGGTTGCGATTGCTAGCCTGCGAATGTTGTTCCGGGTAATGGAGGACACCCAGCAACTCGCGGAGCGTAGATGAATCCAACGGATCAGATCATTGAAGGGGACATCGCTCATCTCGAGCAGGTGGTCCGCATGCTGTCCGTTGCCTACCGCGTCGATATCGGATACTGGGAGCGCCGCGTCGACGCGCTGAAATCGCAGGCAACGGTGCCGTCCCATCGCGAACGTCTCGAACATGTCGCGATCGAGATCAGCCGGATTCGTGGCGGCATGCCGCCTGAAGCGCGGTAATCGATTTTTTTTGCCGATCGCAATGTCATCCTGAGGTCATCAGGACACGCCATCGTTTCGCGTGAACCCACCCCCAACGATGCGTGACTGCCACCGCGCTTCCCGACGATGCGTGGCGGATGCGCTCATGCGTCGTCTTCACGATTCGAGAGGCGAGCCGACATGACGAAGAAAGACCTCCCCGACGCATCTTTTACCGACTCCATCACCACGACTGAAACAACAGCCGCTACGCCCGCGCCGATGGTCTCGCGCCGCGGCTTCCTGAAGTTCGCCGGCGCGTCGAGCTTCGCGAGCGCGGCTGGCGCGCTGGCCGGCGCGGCCAAAGCCGACACGGCTGTGGCATCGGCACCCGATGGCACACCTGAGCAAATCCATCTGACGTGGGGCGAAGATCCGACGAGCGAAGTGGTCGTGTCGTGGGCGTCGCTTGCCGCCTCGTCGAAGCCGCGCGTGCTGATCAGCGCGGATCATGGGCATCGCGAGACGGTGCATGCGGTGCAGCGCACTTATACCGACGGGCTGACCGGTGTCGTCGTTTTTACCTATCATGCGCGGCTCAACGGCCTGAAGCCCGCAACGACCTATCGTTACGAAGTGACCGCGGACAACGACAGCCGGGCAGGCTCGCCGTTTAGCGCGACCTTCACGACGGCGCCGCGCGGCCGCGCGCCGTTCCGCTTCACGAGCTACGGCGACCTCGCAACGCCGAATACAGGGTGGGTGCTGTCGTCGCCGCAAAGCCGCTTCGCGGTCGATGCGGTCGAACGTTTCCAGCCGCTGTTTCATCTGCTGAACGGCGATCTTTGCTACGCGAATCTGAATCCGACGCATCAGACCGACGTGTGGCGCGACTTCGCCAACAACAATCAGACGTCGTCGGCTAACCGTCCGTGGATGCCGTGCCCCGGCAATCACGAGATCGAGTTTTACAACGGCGCGCAAGGCCTCGATTCGTATCTGACGCGCTATACGCTGCCCGATAACGGCTCGCGTTTCGCGGGCCGCTGGTATAGCTTCCAGGTCAGCTCGGTGCTGTTTGTCTCGCTCGATGCCGACGACGTCGTCTATCAGGACGCCGCCGCGTTCGTCGCGGGCCCGACGCCGCTCGTGCCGGCCGCGAGCACGGGCCATGCGCCGATTCCGCCCGGCACGTCGTTCTATGTGCGCGGCTACAGCAACGGCGAGCAGACGCGCTGGCTCGAAAGAACGCTGCGCCGCGCGGCCGACGATCGCGATATCGACTGGATCGTCGTGCAGATGCATCAGGACGCGCTCAGTTCGTCGAAAACCGGCAATGGCTCGGACAAGGGCTTGCGCGAAGCGTGGCTGCCGCTATTCGACCGCTATGGCGTCGACCTCGTCGTGTGCGGCCACGATCACGATTACGAACGCAGCTATCCGGTGCGCGGCTGCAATCGCCACGCGGGTATCGACGTCAAGACGGGCGAGGCGGTCGATACGCTGCAACCGCGGCCGGTTCCGCATGCGCATGCCGATACGACGAAGTTCGATACGAGCCACGGCACGATTCACCTGATTCTTGGCGGCGGCGGCACGAGCGCGCCGCTCGATGTGTACGGCATCGATATGGGCAACGGCAATCCGCAGGCCCAGGTGTTCACGAAGCCGAACCGGCCCATGCCCGGCACCACAGCCGGCACGTTCGTGCGCGCCACCGCGGATGCGTTAGAAGATGCGATCTGGTCTGCGCAGCGCGATACGGGCACCGGTTACGGCATCGCGGTATTCGATGTCGACCCGGGCGACCACGGCGGCAAAACGACCATGACGATGAACTACTATCACGCGCCCGGCGCGGATCAGACGCCGACGCCGAACTACGAACTGTTCGAGACGATTACGCTGGAGAAGCGGCGGCGTTAAGCGAGACGGGCGCCGCGCCGCCTTCGTGTGCAAGCTCGGGCGCGAACTGCGGCGCACTTAGCGCGGCGGTCGCGGCGACCAGTGCAATGGCTGTGAGGCTGGCGCCGCCGACGAGCAGCCACGCGGTCAAGGTTCTTCTCATGATCTGCGCTCCGTCACGCAACGCGTATAAGGGAATGAAAAACGAGGGATATAAAGCCGGGCAGTGAACACCCGGCACGATCGAAGCTGCGTGGATCGTGCCGGGCGCTTGAAGCACTTTCAGTGTGAGACCTGAAAAAACCGCTTAAACGAGCGTCAGCGTCACGTCGATATTGCCGCGCGTAGCGTTCGAATACGGACACACGACGTGCGCCTTGTCGATCAGTTGCTGCGCAGCGGCGCGATCCATGCCCGGCAGCGAGATCTTCATTTCCACTTCGATGCCGAAGCCATTCGGAATCTGACCGATACCGACGCTGCTATCGATCGACGCATCGGCCGGCATCGAAATCTTGTCGCGCGCCGCGACGAACTTCATCGCGCCGATAAAGCAGGCGCTGTAGCCGGCTGCGAACAGCTGCTCCGGATTCGCGCCGTCGCCGCCACCACCGCCGAGCTCGCGCGGGGTGGTCAGCTTGAAATCGAGCGTGCTGTTTTGCACCGTTGCACGGCCGTCGCGGCCGCCGGTAGCGTGAGCGTGAGCGCGGTACAGCACATTTTCGATCGACATGATGAACTCCTGATGAACGTTAAATTAAATGGAGCTGCTAGCGGGTTAGACGGTGGGCTTATCGATGCAACCCGACGACTGGCCAAAGCCCGTTACAGCTTAATGCTTCACGCTGCCCGGCTCTCAATCTACTAGAAGATAGACAGCCGGCGCTACTAAAGAGCGGCGAACCGCTCGACCTGCAACTGCATTGACTGCGTTAGCTGAATCGGTACTACTTTGACACCTTCCACAAAGCTTCGATTTCCTCGAGCCGCGTTTTTGTCTGAAACAACCGGCTCGCGAGACCACTGCCCTGATACGCGGCGAACAGCGCGCGCGCCGCGCTCTCCGGCTTACCGTTGACGACCAGCGTGCGTTCCTTGAGACCTTGCGCCAGCACCTTCGCCAGCCAGCTTTCGTTGGTCTTGAAGAACGCTTGCACAGCCGCGCGAATATTGTCCGGCAGCGACCCGATGTCGGCGGCGAGCATGCCGCACAGACAGATCTGATTGCCGTCGCCGAGCGTGCGGCCAAACATCTTTGTGTACCGCGCGAGCTTCACATCAGCCGGCAACGATGCATCGACCGCGCGCAGCAGGCCGAATATCTGGTTGCTGTACTCGTTCACCGCTTCGAGCGCCAGGTCTTCCTTCGACGGGAAGTAGTAGTGAATGCTCGACGTTTTCACGCCAACCAGCTCCGACAGGTCGCGATAGCTGAACCCGTTGTAGCCATGCAGCATCATCAGCGTGATGGCGTGATCGAGAATCTGCTCGCGAACTGTTGCTGTCGTGTCCATGGCTCGTACTTTATCTACTACTAGGTAGACAGTCAAGAATTCTTTTGCGTGATGTTTTGCTGCTGCGGATTTGCAGCAGCGCGGTGCGGCGAACGCAGACTCACTGATAACGGACTGTATGCGAATCGCATGCTGTTTGACCGGCATCAACGTTCGCCCCACAAATATGTGTCAACTTTACTTATTCACGCTCACATCCTTTAATGTCTGGACCAGCCCCCACAGACAGATACGAGATCTCATATGAGTCACTTTCTGGACAGGTTGCGTTACTTTTCTACGACCCGCCCACAGTTCTCGGACGGCCACGGCGCAGTAACAGACGAAGACAGAAAGTGGGAGGACGCTTACCGTCAGCGATGGCAACACGACAAGATCGTGCGCTCGACGCACGGCGTGAACTGCACCGGTTCATGCTCGTGGAAGATCTATGTGAAAGGCGGCATCGTCACCTGGGAAACCCAGCAGACCGACTATCCGCGCACCCGACCCGACATGCCGAATCACGAGCCGCGCGGCTGCTCGCGTGGCGCGTCGTACTCGTGGTACCTCTATAGCGCGAATCGCCTCAAATACCCGCTTGTGCGCAGCGCGCTCGTGAAACTGTGGCGCGAAAAGCGCGCATCGATGGAGCCCGTCGATGCATGGCAATCGATCGTCGAAGATGAAGCGGCACGCCGCAGCTATCAGACCCGGCGCGGTCTCGGCGGCTTTATCCGTTCGACGTGGGACGAAGTGAACGAGATTGTCGCGGCGGCCAACGTCTATACGGTGAAGCGTCACGGGCCTGATCGAGTGATCGGTTTTTCCCCGATTCCCGCGATGTCGATGGTCTCGTACGCGGCCGGCTCGCGCTATCTGTCGCTGATCGGCGGCGTGTGCCTGAGCTTCTACGACTGGTATTGCGACCTGCCGCCGGCTTCGCCGCAGACGTGGGGTGAGCAGACCGACGTGCCCGAATCCGCGGACTGGTACAACTCGACCTTCATCATGATGTGGGGGTCCAACGTTCCGCAGACGCGCACGCCCGACGCGCACTTCATGACCGAAGTGCGCTACAAGGGCACGAAGATCGTATCGGTGTTTCCCGATTACGCGGAAGGCGCGAAGTTCGGCGATATCTGGCTGCATCCGAAGCAGGGCACCGACGCCGCGCTTGCGCTTGCGATGGGCCATGTGATCCTCAAGGAATTTCATCTTGCGGGCAAGAGCGACTATTTCGTCGACTACTGCCGCCGCTTTACCGATATGCCGTGTCTTGTGCGGCTCGTGGCGCGCGGCGACCGTTATGTGCCGGAGCGCCTCGTACGCGCGTCCGATTTCGACGATGCGTTAGGGCAGGCGAACAACGCGGACTGGAAGACGGTCGTTGTGGACGCAACGAGCAATCAGGTTGTCGTGCCCGTCGGCTCGGCCGGTTTCCGCTGGGGACAGAAAGAAGGCGAAGACAAAGGGAAGTGGAATCTGAAGGAGGAGGCCTCGACCGGTGCGTCGATTGAGGCGAGGCTCTCGCTTACCAATGCACACGACGAAGTAGTCGACGTGCTGTTCCCGTACTTCGGCAATATCAAACATCCGCATTTCAATCACACGTCGCATGCATCGGAACTGTCGCGCAAAATCGGTGTGCGCCGCATTGCGACACGCAACGGCGACATGCTTGTCGCGACTGTCTACGATCTGTTCGTTGCGAACTATGGGCTCGATCAAGGTTTAGGCGGCGAGCACGTCGCCACGAGCTACGACGACGATCTGCCGTACACGCCCGCCTGGCAGGAAGCGATCACCGGTGTCAAACGCGCCGATGTGATCAACGTCGCGCGGCAATTCGCGGAGAACGCGCACAAGACGCACGGCAAGTCGATGGTGATTATCGGCGCTGGAATCAATCACTGGTTCCATATGGACATGTCGTACCGCGCGATCATCAACATGCTGATTATGTGCGGCTGCGTCGGGCAGTCGGGTGGCGGCTGGTCGCATTACGTCGGCCAGGAAAAGCTGCGCCCGCAAACGGGCTGGACCGCGCTTGCCTTTGCGCTCGACTGGCACCGGTCGCCACGGCAAATGAATTCGACGTCGTTTTTCTATGCGCATACCGATCAATGGCGCTACGACCCGATGGACCCGAGCGCCCTGCTTTCCCCGCTGGAAGACAAGTCACGCTTTCATGGCACGCCGCTCGACTACAACGTACGTGCCGAGCGCATGGGATGGCTGCCGTCGGCGCCGCAGCTTGGCACGAATCCGCTTGAAGTGGGGCGCAGCCTTAACGATCCCGCGCAAGCGGCTGCCGCCATTGCCGCGAACCTGAAGTCCGGCAGCATGAGGCTGGCGTGCGAAGACCCCGACAACCCCGCCAATTTTCCGCGCAATCTGTTTGTCTGGCGCTCGAATCTGCTGGGCTCGTCGGGCAAGGGCCACGAGTATTTCCTCAAGCATCTGCTGGGCACGACGCACGGCGTGCAAGGCGAGGAAGTCGTCAAGAGCGGACACCCGCGCCCTGAAGAAGTGGTGTGGCATGACGAAGCACCGCGCGGCAAGCTCGATCTGCTGGTCACGCTCGACTTCCGCATGTCGACTACCTGCATGTACTCGGACGTCGTGCTGCCCACCGCGACGTGGTACGAGAAGGACGATATGAATACGTCCGACATGCACCCGTTTATTCATCCGCTTTCCGCGGCGGTCGATCCCGCATGGCAATCGAAAAGCGACTGGGAGATTTTCAAGGGCATCGCGAAGCGCTTTTCCGAACTGAGCGTCGGGCATCTTGGCGTGGAACGTGACGTCGTGCTCGCGCCGATTGCGCACGATAGTCCCGCGGAACTCGCGCAGCCTTTCGATGTGAAGGACTGGAAGCTCGGCGAATGTGAGCCGCTGCCGGGCAAGACAATGCCGTCGGTGGTTGTCGTCGAGCGAGACTATCCGGCCACCTACGATCGCTATACATCGCTGGGTCCGCTGATGGACAAGCTTGGCAACGGCGGCAAGGGAATCAGCTGGGATACGAAAGACGAAGTGAAGCTGCTTGGCGAGCTTAACTATCGCGTGCCGGATAACGACCGGGAAAGCGAAGGCGAAAGCGCCGGCGGCCGGTTCAATGGCAAAGGCAACGGCAGGGTCGGCGGCGCGGTTGCAAGCACGGCGGCAGGGCGGCCACGTATCGATACGGCGCTCGATGCCGCCGAAGTCATCCTCTCGCTTGCGCCTGAAACGAACGGCGCGGTCGCGGTTAAAGCGTGGCAAGCCGTATCGGCGATCACGGGCATCGAACACGCGCACCTTGCCGACGCGCGCGCCGACGAGAAAATCCGCTTTCGCGATATCCAGGCGCAGCCACGCAAGATCATTTCTTCACCGACGTGGAGCGGCATCGAATCCGAGCACGTTTCGTACAACGCGGGCTATACGAACGTGCACGAGCTGATCCCATGGCGCACGATCAGCGGCCGGCAACAGCTTTATCAAGACCACTTGTGGATGCGCGCATTCGGCGAATCGCTGTGCGTCTACAAGCCGCCGATCGAAACCGGCAACTACGAAAAGATGCTCGGCGCGCGCTCGAACGGCAATCCCGAGATCGTGCTGAACTTTATTACGCCGCATCAGAAGTGGGGCATTCACAGCACCTACACGGACAATCTGCTGATGCTCACGTTGTCGCGCGGCGGCCCGATTGTGTGGCTATCCGAAACGGACGCGAAGCAGATCGGCGTGGTCGATAACGACTGGATCGAGTGCTACAACGCCAACGGCGCGCTATGTGCACGCGCGGTGGTGAGCCAGCGCATCCCGCATGGGATGGTGATGATGTATCACGCGCAGGAAAAGATCGTGAACACGCCGGGTTCGGAAATCACCGGCACACGCGGCGGCATTCACAACTCGGTCACGCGCGTGTCGTTAAAGCCCACGCATATGATCGGCGGCTACGCGCAGCTCGCCTACGGCTTCAACTACTACGGCACAGTCGGCTCGAATCGCGATGAGTTTCTGATCGTGCGCAAGATGAAAGAGGTCAACTGGCTCGACGATGCGCCGGCCGACCCTGTGAACCCCGCCACCGAGCACAAGCAACGTGCAGGAGAAACCTCATGAAAGTGCGTGCGCAGATCGCGATGGTGCTCAATCTCGACAAATGCATTGGCTGCCATACGTGTTCGGTGACCTGCAAGAACGTCTGGACGAGCCGCGAAGGGATGGAATACGCATGGTTCAACAATGTCGAGACGAAGCCCGGCATCGGTTATCCGAAAGATTGGGAGAACCAGGACCGCTGGCGCGGCGGCTGGACGCGCAAGCCGAACGGCAGCATCGAGCCGCGCCTCGGCGGCAAGTGGCGTCTGCTCGCGCAGATTTTCGCGAATCCGCATCTGCCCGAGATCGACGATTACTACGAGCCGTTCACGTTCGACTATGCGCATCTGCAGGATGCGGGCGACGCCAAGGCAATGCCCGTTGCGAGGCCGCGTTCGCTGATCAGCGGCGAGCGGCTGCAGAAAATCGAATGGGGGCCGAACTGGGAAGAGATTCTCGGCGGCGAATTCGAAAAACGCTCGAAGGACTATAACTTCGAGAACGTCCAGAAAGAAATTTACGGGCAGTTCGAAAACACATTCATGATGTACCTGCCGCGGCTATGCGAGCACTGTCTGAATCCGGCGTGCGTCGCAGCGTGCCCGTCGGGCTCGATCTATAAGCGCGAGGAAGACGGCATCGTGCTGATCGATCAGGACAAGTGCCGCGGCTGGCGCATGTGTGTTTCCGGATGCCCGTACAAGAAGATCTATTTCAACTGGCATAGCGGCAAGGCCGAGAAATGCATCTTCTGCTATCCGCGCATCGAAGTCGGGCAGCCGACCGTCTGCTCCGAAACCTGCGTGGGCCGTATCCGTTATCTCGGCGTGCTGCTGTACGACGCCGATCGCATCAGCGAAGCCGCCAGCGTCGAGCATGAAACCGACCTGTACGAGGCGCAACTATCGGTATTTCTCGATCCGCACGATCCGGAAGTGATCGCGCAGGCCGAACGCGATGGCGTGCCGGCGGCGTGGATCGACGGTGCGCAGCGCTCGCCCGTCTACAAGATGGCGATCGACTGGAAGATCGCGTTTCCGCTGCATCCCGAGTACCGCACGCTACCGATGGTCTGGTACGTGCCGCCGCTTTCGCCGATCAATGCCGCGGCGAACAGCGGCGAGTTGGGCATGAACGGTTACCTGCCCGATGTCGAATCGCTGCGCATTCCGCTGCGCTATCTGGCGAATCTGCTGACTGCGGGCAAGGAAGCGCCCGTGAAGCTTGCGCTCGAGCGGTTGCTCGCGATGCGCGCGTTCATGCGTGCGCGTCACGTCGACCAGATCGACGCGCCGGGTGTGCTCAGGCAGGCCGGGCTCAGCATCGCGCAAGTCGAAGACATGTACCGCTATCTCGCGATCGCGAACTACGAGGACCGTTTCGTGATCCCGACCTCGCATCGCGAATATGCAGAGGACGCGTTCGATTTGCGCTCGTCGTGCGGCTTCTCGTTCGGTAACGGTTGTTCGGACGGCCGCTCCGAAGCGAGCCTTTTCACGACGCGCAAGAGCAACCGCAAGATTCCGATTCGCCAGGAGTTCTGATATGGCAGCGAACCCAGCCAACCCGTCTGGTGCAACGCAGGGCATGCTGTATGCGGTACTCGGCGCGTTGCTCAGTTATCCGGAGCAGCCGTTGATCGACGCGTTGCCGGAAGCGCGCGACCGGCTACAGGGCGAGCGCGCGCTGACGCGCGACGCGCGCGCCGGGCTCGAGCGTTTTTTCGACTATTGCCGCGAGCGCGATCTGTTCACGCTGCAGGAGAACTATGTCGCGCTGTTCGATCGGGGCCGCGCGACGTCGCTCTATCTGTTCGAGCATGTCCACGGCGAATCGCGCGACCGCGGGCAGGCGATGATCGACCTGCTGCAGATGTATGAGCAGCACGGCTTGCATCTCGGCGCGGGGGAACTGCCGGATTACTTGCCCGTGTTCCTCGAATATCTGTCGCGGCTGCCTGCTGCCGAAGCGCGCTCGCTGCTTGCCGAGACCGGCGAGATCCTGCAATCGATCACGGCGCAACTGGCCAAACGCGGCAGTCCGTATAGCTTCGTCGTCGGCGCGCTGTTGCCGCTTGCGGGCGCCGGTAAGGCTGGCAGCGGCACGCCGCATGAACTCGGCGACGACGATGCGCAGTCGCCGCCTTCGCACGATGACTATCGCGCGCTCGATGCCGCGTGGGCCGACGAACCCGTACGCTTCGTCGGCGCCGAGACGCCTGCTCAAGCACCGATTCACTTCTACGACAGCCGCCGCAGCGCGGCGGTCCCGCCGGCAGCCAAGAACCGCAACCGGGAGCATGGCCATGAGTGAGTACTTTCATCAGTTCGTGTTCGGCATCTATCCGTATATCTGCCTTGCCGTGCTGCTGCTCGGCAGTCTCGTCCGCTTCGACCGCGAGCAGTACACCTGGAAAAGCGATTCGTCGCAAATGCTGCGGCATGGGGCGTTGAGACTCGGCAGCAATCTGTTTCACTGGGGTGTGCTGATTGTCGTGCTCGGTCATTTCGCTGGCTTTCTCGCACCGCATTGGCTCGTGTCGCCGTTCCTGTCAGCGTCGGGACACCAGCTGGCGGCGATGATCGCGGGCGGCGCGTCGGGCCTCGTCGCGATTATCGGCCTGACGATCCTGATCTTCCGGCGCCTTGGCGATGTGCGGATTCGCCGCAATAGCCGTGCATCGGACATCCTCGTCGTGTTCATGCTTTGGGCGCAGCTTGCGCTTGGGCTCGGCACCGTCGTGCTGTCGATGCGGCATATGGACGGCGTGATGTTCGAACAGCTCACCGACTATGTGAAGGGCGTGGTCACGTTCCGGCCGAACAATGCGAGCCTGCTGATCGGCGTGCCGCTGACCTATCAGGTGCATATCGCGCTCGGCTTCACGATTTTCCTGGTCACGCCATTTACGCGGCTCGTGCATATCTGGAGCGGTATCGCGTCGATTGCGTATCTGATCCGGCCGTATCAGCTGGTTCGCAAGCGTTGAGGAGGGATCGGTGAGCACCGTCGAGAAAATCGAACTGGAAAAGCAGGGCGGCGCGGTCAGCGTCAATGGCATCGCGATCGACGAAGCGTCGATTCGGGAAGAAGCCGAACTGCACACGGACGTGGACGATCCGATCGCCGTCGCGCGTCAGTCGCTGGCGATTCGCGAACTGCTGCGCCAGCGCGCGGTTGAATTGCAACTGGTGGGCGATAACGGCGATGCACTCGATGACGCAGCGGTCGACCGCCTGCTTGCGCGCGATCTCAGCGTGCCGAGCGCGACGCGTGCCGATTGCCAGCGCTATTACGAAGGCCATCTCGCGCGCTTCAGGCGCAACGACATCGTGTACGCGAGTCATATCCTGTTCGCCGTGACAGGCCGCGTGCCGCTCGCGCTGCTCAGACACGAAGCGGAAGCGGCGCTTGGCCGCGTGCTTGCGGCGCCCGAGACCTTCGAAGGCACCGCGAAAGAAGTGTCGAACTGTCCGTCGGCTGGCGTGGGCGGCAGCCTCGGGCAATTGCTGCGCGGCGACAGCGTGCCGGAGTTCGAGCTTGCGCTGTTCGATACGCCCGACCTCGGCATTCTGCCGCGACTGATCAATACGCGCTTCGGCTTTCATATCGTGCGCATCGATCGTCGTGTCGAAGGCGAGCAGTTGCCGTTCGAAGCCGTCGAAGCGGACATCGCGCGTTTTCTTGGCGAGCGCGTCATGCACAAGGCGATGCAGCAATACGTATCGGTGCTCGCGTCGCGCGCGCGGATCGAAGGCGTCGACCTCGGGGAAACGAACGGCCCGCTGGTTCAATAGATAAGGACCCCATCATGAGCGTACAGGGCAATCTGAAAATTCCCGGCGCGGCGCCGGCTGTGAATGCGCAGGCGTGGTCCGTGTTGTTCGCGAGCACCCTCGCGTTCCTCGTCTGCTTCGTCGTCTGGATGATGTTCGGTGTGCTCGGCGTACAGTTGCGCGAGGATCTGCAGCTCAATAGCACGCAGTTCGGCCTGCTCACGTCGACGCCGGTACTGACCGGCGCGCTGATGCGCCTGCCGCTCGGCGCATGGACCGACCGCTTCGGTGGACGCATCGTGATGACGACGCTGCTCGTCGTTTGCGCGATACCGGTGTATATCGTCAGCTTCGCAACGGCGTTTTGGCAATTTCTGTTGATCGGCCTTTTTCTCGGCTGCGTCGGTGCATCGTTCGCGGTCGGTACACCCTATGTTGCGCGATTCTTTCCGCCGGAGCGACGTGGCTTCGCGATGGGCTTTTTCGGCGCGGGCACCGCCGGCGCCGCGGTGAATCTGTTTGTCACGCCGTCGTTGCAGGCCGCCTACGGGTGGCGCTTCGTGCCGCGTGTCTATGCGGTCGCGCTGATCGTCACCGCGGTGATTTTCTGGTTTGCATCGGCGCGCGATCCCGGTGCGGGGCAGTCGAAGGGCTCGTGGCTCGACTCGTTCAAGGTGCTGCGCGATCCGCACGTCTGGCGCTTGTGCCAGTACTACTCGATCACGTTCGGCGGCTTTACCGCGCTGTCGCTGTGGATACCGCAATATCTGAAGGCCGAATACGGCATGTCGCTCGTCATGGCGTCGGCATTTGCAGCGGGCTTTTCGCTGCCGGGTTCCGTGTTGCGCGCGGTCGGCGGTGGGCTCGCGGACCGTTTCGGTGCGCATAGCGTGACGTGGTGGGGGCTATGGGTCGCATGGATTTGCCTGTTCCTGCTCTCTTATCCGCCGACCGATTTCGTGATCCATACGATCGACGGCACGGCGAGCCTGCATCTGCGCGTATCGGTGATCGGATTCGTGTTGCTGACCTTCGTGCTCGGCGCGGTGTTCGCGTTCGGCATGGCGTC
Source organism: Paraburkholderia edwinii (assembly GCF_019428685.1). Classification (NCBI taxonomy): domain Bacteria; kingdom Pseudomonadati; phylum Pseudomonadota; class Betaproteobacteria; order Burkholderiales; family Burkholderiaceae; genus Paraburkholderia; species Paraburkholderia edwinii. The sequence continues at coordinate 3,956,859 of NZ_CP080095.1, read as the reverse complement.
GACCTTCAAATACGTGGCCGACGATTTCGCCGACAACATGGGCGTGGTAACCGGTATTGTCGGCCTTGCGGGCGGCCTGGGCGGTTTTCTGCTGCCGATTCTGTTCGGTATCCTGCTCGACTTCTTCAAGGTGCGCTCGACGTGCTTCATGTTCCTCTACGGCATCGTCTGGGTGTCGCTGATTCTGATCTATCTGTCGGAGGTCCGGCGCACGCCGGTGGCCGGGCGCGCAGCGAGTTCGGGCTAGCGGCGCGCCGAACGGCGGAAAATACCTGTCGCGAAAGGTAAACTGCGCTGACGTCGATAACCACAGAAGGAGACAGTATGGACGATCAGCGAACCGCAGCGCCGGACAGCACGGCCGTGCGCGTTGCGCTATGGCGCGCGCAGCACGTCGAGATCGATGCGCAACCGTCCGTGCTGAAAGACGAAATCGGCCTGCAACTGGCCGCACCCGATGTGAACTGGCGTGAGCGCCCCGACATGAACCCGCGCGCGATCAGCGGGTACCGCGCGGCAATTGTCGGCCGTGCGCGCTTGATCGAAGATCTCGTGGTCGAACAGGCAAGCCAAGGCGTTACGCAGTATGTAATTCTCGGCGCCGGCCTCGATACATTCGCGCAACGCAGACCGGAGGCCGCGTCGCGGATGCGTATCTACGAAGTGGACCGGCCCGCGGCGCAGGCGTGGAAGCGGCAGCGACTGATCGAATGCGGCTACGGCGTGCCGCAACAGCTGCAACTCGTACCCGTCGACTTCGAAGCAGGGCAATCATGGTGGGACCAGGTGACGGCGGCCGGCTTCGATGCGAGCCGGCCGGCCGTCGTCGCATCGACCGGGGTGTCGATGTATTTGACGCGGGAGTCGAACATCGCGACGCTGCGCCAGGTCGCGCAACTCGCGCACGGGTCCACGTTTGCGATGACGTTCCTGCTGCCGCTCGACCTTGTCGATACCGAAGACCGCGCGCAGCATCAGATGGTCTATCAACGCGCGAAGGCGGCCGGCACGCCGTTCGTGAGCTTCTTTAGCCCCGCGGAAATGCTCTCGCTCGCGCAAGCGGAGGGGTTCCGCAAGTGCGAGCATGTGTCGACGCGCATGATGATCGACCATTACTTCGCGAACCGTAGCGATGGGCTGAGGCCTTCCAGCGGCGAAGAGTTTCTGATCGCGACGACCTAGCGTCCGGCTACACCGTTTGCGAACTCGCGCTACAGTAAGGGCGAACACCCGGACCGCCGGCTGTCATCCGGCATACAGAAACATAAACGAAGCGTATCCAGATGCTTACTGCTCACGTGACTTCGCGTTCGACTCCCTTAGCCATACTTGCCATTTCCCTGCTGATCGGCGCCACGCCGATAACATCGGCGCATGCGGCACCCGTCAAGCTGATGACCGAGGAGGCGATGGTCGCGTCGCCGCAGCCAGGCATCAGGATCTATGTGCGCAACAAGCATCCGGCCTACAAGACGATCTACGATGCCGCGCATACGCTTGTGTTCGTGCATGGTGCGACTTATCCGGCAAGCACGTCATTCGATCTCGAACTGAATGGCATGTCGTGGATGGATTACATCGCGCGCCGCGGTTACGACGTCTACTTGCTCGACTTGCCCGGTTACGGACATTCGACGCGTCCTGCGGCCATGAACGGCCCGGCCGATGCCGGCAAGCCCGTCGAAACCACGGCGCAGGCGGTAGCCGACTATGGCGCTGTGGTCGACTGGGTGCTGGCGCGTCGCCACTTGAGCCAGCTCGATGCAATGGGATGGTCGTGGGGCACGACGATCGCGGGCGGTTATGCGGCCGAGCACCCGGAGAAGATCAATCGGCTCGTACTGTATGCGCCGGTGTGGCTCTCGCATGAGAAGCCGCCTACCGGCGATGAAGCAAGGCTCGGCGCTTATCGTCATGTAACGATCGAGCAGGCGAAGGAGCGCTGGTACAAAGGCGTACCGGAAGATAAGCGTGCCGAACTGATTCCGCCGGGATGGTTCGACACCTGGCAGAAAGCGACGTGGGCGACCGATCCGAAAGCCGCATCGTCGAATCCGCCCGCGCTGCGCGCACCGAACGGCGTTACGCAAGACATTCGCGCTTATTACATGTTGGGCAAGCCCACCTACGACCCGGGCAAGATCACGGCGCCCACGCTATTGATCCAGGGTGAGTGGGACCAGGACACGCCGCCCTATATGTCGCAAGCGCTGTTTCCACTATTGACCGCGGCGCCGTGGAAGCAATACGACATGATCGGCGAGGGCACGCATACCGTGTTGATGGAGAAGAACCGATTGCAGCTGTTCGATGCGGTGCAGAACTTCCTCGACGAACCGTCGCCGCGCTAAACCATCCGCATACGCAAATGCATGAAGTGCAACGCGCCGTGCGATGCACTAATTTCAGGCGCGCAAATGCGAAGCGCTATTGAACAAAAGCGATCCTGACAAATGCATTAGCGCAGGCGTTTTCACATAACTGACTTAAAGTCGTAAAGAGAGAGCGAGGAATAGCTTGCCGTCGCGTTATGGAATAACGCGGTTGAGTCGACCGTTTTAAGGAGCGGCTATTGCGTTTATCTGATCGACGACGCTTCGATTGAAAGCGGCAATGCCTGCACGTATGGCGTGTTTCCACTCCCTCTCTTTCTCAAGGCTAACTGATGACTGCCGCCTCCCTTGAACGACGCGACTTTATTGCAAGAACAACGAAAGGTGCCGCTAGCGCGGTCGTGGCCAGCATTGCCGGCACGGCTGCCAGCATACTGCCCGTTGATGCATTGGCTGCGAGTTCTGCCGCGGTGCCCGCTTATCTCGGCGCTTCACCGCAAACGCAGCCGCCGCTGCCTTTCGCCGAGAACGCGCTGGAACCGGTGATTTCGGCACGCACCATCGGCCTGCACTATGGCAAGCACCACCGCGCGTATTTCGAGAATCTGTCGAAGCTGGTCCCCGGCACGCCGTTCGCGGGCCAGACGCTCGAGACGATCATCGTCAAGACGTATGGCGACACGCAGCATGAGGACATCTTCAACAACGCAGGCCAGGCGTGGAATCACAACTTCTACTGGAAGTCGATGAGCCCGACGCCGACGCAGCCGAGCGAGAAGCTGCAGGCCGCGATCCTGCGCGACTTCGGCTCGCTCGATAACCTGCATGAACAACTGGTGAAAGTGTCCGCGTCGCAATTCGGCAGCGGCTGGGGTTGGCTCGTCGTTGAGAACGGCAAGCTCTCGGTGATGAAGACGAGCAATGCCAATGTGCCGTTCACGTCGGGCAAGGCGCCGCTTCTGACCGTCGACGTGTGGGAGCACGCGTACTACCTCGACTATCAGAACCGCCGTCCCGACTATCTGAAAGGACTGACCGCAAAGCTGATCAACTGGGATTTCGCCTCGGCGAACTATGACAAGGTCGCTTGAGCGGATGCCCTGATGCCGCGCGGGGCTCGAACTATATCGAGCCCCGCGCGGGCCGCGCATCGTCATGATGCGCGGATCAAGGCCTACGGCTGCGACGTCGCGGACGGCGGCGTCCAGATACGAAGGTCGGTGGCCTTTAGCGTCTTCGGAATCATATGCGCCGCATAGTAGGTGTCCGCAATGCGCTGCTGGTCGCCGAGCCGGTCTCTTTGCACGGGCACGATGTCGTAGCTGCGGCGCGTGTTCGCAAGCGCGACGGTCTGCGGTGGAAGATTGCCCCATAGCGGGCTCAGAATTTGCGCGGCTTCCTGCGGATGCGCCTTGACCCATTTGCCGGTGCGATTGAGTTCGTCGAATACGACTCGCAGCACTTCCGGATGCCGGTCGGCGAATGCGGTCGTTGCCGTATAGAAGCGGTTGTATTGCGCGAGACCGCTGCTGCCGTCGGCGATGACTCGCACATTCGCGTCGCGCTGTTCGGCCGCGAGAAACGGATCCCAGATCACCCATGCATCGATATTGCCGCCGCGAAAGGCGGCGAGCGCGTCGGGCGGTTCGAGATAGCGGACCTGGATATCGTCGATCGTCATGCCCGCTTGCTTAAGCGCCGCTAGCATCAGGAAATTGCAACCTGAGCCTTTCGATACCGCCACGCGCCTGCCCTTCAGATCGGCGACCGTACGAATCGGCGAGTTCGGCGGCACGATAATCGCCTGTGCCGATGGCGCGGACGTCTCTTCCGCATAGTAGGTGAGCGGTGCGTTCGCGGCCTGTGTGAACAGCGCGAAAGCGTCGGCGACATCCGCATGCAAATCGACGCTGCCCGCATTCAGCGATTCGAGCAAACCATTCGTGAACTCGTGCCAGCTCACGTCATAACCGAGCGCATTCAGGCGCTTTTCAAGGTCGCCGGTGCGCTTGAGCAGGATCAGCAAGGTCGACGAGCGTTGATAGCTGATCGATACCGTCTCGCGCGCAACCGCCGGTTCGGCGCAAAGCACGTTGGCAACGAACAGCGCGGCAAGCGCTAACCACGACGCTAAAGCGGCTGCGCGATAACGCCGGAATATGCACTGAAACAGACGGTGCGCGGGAAGTGCAATGACATTCATTGGCCAGGCCCCCGATGCGAATGAGCTACGGACTATAGCGAGGCATCGCAGTACGCCAAAGCTCGATTGCATCGATCGATATCGCGACAAATTAGATCGCCGGCACGCGTTTTAGCGCACCAGCTGCGGCATCATCGCCGTTCGCATCGTCGAACCCGCGAGGAGATTGCGCTGATGTCTTCCCCCATCCGCTTTGGCATCTGGGCGCTCGTGCATGGCAGCCGCGCCGCATTGCAGGACCCCGATGAACCGTTCGATGCTTCGTGGGCGCGCAATCGCGCGCTCGTGCTCGAAGCGGAACGTCTGGGCTACGACTCGGTGCTGGTCGCCCAGCACACGATGAACCCCTACGACGAGAACCTCGATGAGCTCGAAGCATGGACCGCGTCGGCCGCGCTCGCCGCGCTCACGCAGCGCATCGAGATCATCGCGGCGATCAAGCCTTATCTGTATCACCCGGTCGTGCTGGCGAAAATGGCGCAACAGATCGAGCACATCAGCGGCGGACGCTTTGCGCTGAATCTCGTCAATGCGTGGAACCGGCCTGAACTCGAACGCGCCGGCATCGGCTTTGCGGAGCACGACGCGCGCTATGAATACGGCCGTGAATGGATCACCGTCGTCGACGCGTTGTTGCGCGGCGAGCGCACGCATTTTCACGGGCGGCACTTTCATGTCGACGACTACGTATTGCGACCCGCCGATCCGTTTCGCGCGCGGCCCAGCGTCTATGTGGGCGGCGAGTCGGAGCCGGCGCGCGCGCTCGTCGCCGATCACGGGGACGTGTGGTTTATCAACGGACAACCGCTCGACGACGTCGCCGCGCTGATCGCCGATGTGGCCGCGCGGCCGCGTCCCGCCGGCGCGCCGCCGTTGCGCTTCGGGCTCTCCGCGTTCGTGATCGCGGCCGAAACCGACGAAGCCGCCCAGCAGCATCTCGAGCATCTGTTTGCACTGGCGGCGAAAGATGCGCCGCAACGCGAGAAGCAGAAAGCGAATATCGATCCGAAGGCGGTGATGTTCCATACCTACGCGCGCACGCCGCGCGTCGGCTCGAACGGCGGCACAGCCGCGGGGCTCGTAGGCAGTTACGATACGGTCGCGCGCCGGATCGCCGGATTTCATCGCGCCGGCGTCGAGCTCTTCATGTTGCAGTTCCAGCCGTTCGAAGCGTCGATGCGCCTGTTTGCCGAAGAGGTGCTGCCGCGCGCGAAGGCGCTGGTCGAGCGTGACACCCGTGAAGCGGATGAAGCGCGCGAAAAGCCGGAGCAGGCGATTATCGGCTAAGCGCCATTCCACTTCGGCCAGTTGTCCATCCGTTCAGTGGCCGCATTTACAGGCGCGGGGTTCGGCCCGGTCGGCTAAATGGCCGGAAAAATACGCATGAAAATACCTGTGTTTCGATCGGCGGATTTATAAAAACTTGCCGGATATTGTGTAACCGTAGCGAAAAAATTACTCGCTTATTCAAACATCGCTTTCAGGCCTGAAGAGGCGCCGCTGCCCGCAATGGCCGTCCCGCGCACCCGTTGCTCCGTGAAGCGTGCTGCGCTGGCGCAACAATCCAATAGCGGTCAAAACAAAAAGCGAAAAAATCGACCGAATGACGAGCCGGCGACGCTGTCTTCCATTGCCATCTTTACCGCCAGATATTGACTTCGCATAACGAGTCGCGCGTGTCGCGGTTTGTAGCGGGTTATGATCGAAAACCCTTATTCCATTTCAAAACAACCACTGCTGTATTGATACCGAAATGGTCTGCTTTTGCGACTTCGAACCGGGGCGCAAAAGCAGTGCAAATGCGGCGCAGACGCAAGGCTGGCAAGCGGTGCACGCGGCGCAACAGCGCTCGAAACGTTTGCTGACAATATTGCGTCATTACTGGTACTGTTGCGCGTCGAATCGGCCGTGCGCGAGCCGCATGCGCGCCGGGGCGGTTTATCGCATCCATCACTTTCTACGCAGACGGGACCATGAGTATCGCGACTTCACGCAGCGGTAATGCTTCACTGAGCGGCACGGCGTCCCTGAACAGGTTTTCGCTCGGTAATCGCATCCTGCTCAGTTTTGGGGCGATCTTTCTGCTGATGCTGATCACCGCGATCGTTTCCTACACGCGTCTGCGCGCGATCAACGAAGAGGCCGACAAGCTCGAGCGTCAGTCGGTGCTCGGCATTTTTCTATCGACGTCGATCCGCGCCGCGTCGAGCGAGAGTATGACGACGTCACAGCGCGCGCTCTTCGTCGACGGCGATGAAGGCGCGTCGCGCAGCGATCTGGACAAGGTCAACGCTTCGCTGAAGCAGATCGACAAGCTCGTCGCGCAATATCCGCAAACCGTCGACGGCGCCGAAGACGCCGCCCGTTTCGAGGAATTCCGCACCGCCTATGCCGACGCGCTGCCACAGTTCAACGAAGTATTGCGTATGGCGCAAGGTTCGCGGGCCGACGCGCAGCGTGCTTTGCTCGCGATGAGTCCCGCATGGGAAAAAGTCACGCGGGCGGCCAATTCGATGGTCGACGAAGACAAATCGCAGGCCGACGAATGGGCGCATCTGATCCGCCAGTCCGCGCAGGAGGCCGAAATTACGCTTGCGGTCGCGCTCGGCATCGTGCTGCTGGTAGCGCTCGGCACAGGCTTTGCACTGTATCGCGCGGTGACCGTGCCGATGGCGCGGGTGGTCGACGTGCTCGATGTGATGCGCACCGGCAATCTCGCGCAGCGTCTTGCGTTGCGGCGGCAAGATGAATTCGGCACGCTCGAGAACGGCTTTAACCGGATGGCCGAAGAGTTGACGAGTCTCGTCGCGCAGGCGCAGAAGTCGTCGTTGCAGGTCACGACCTCCGTGGCGGAGATCGCGGCGACGTCGAAGGAGCAACAGGCCACCGCGGCGGAAACAGCGGCGACGACCACCGAAATCGGCGCGACGTCGCGCGAAATCGTCGCGACTTCGCGCGATCTGCTGCAGACCATGAACGAAGTGTCGCGCGTCGCGGAGCAATCGGCGACGCTCGCGGGCACGAGCCAGAATGGCCTGTCGCGCATGGAAGACACGATGCGCAGCGTGATGGAGGCGGCCGGTTCGGTCAACGCGAAGCTCGCCGTGCTCAACGAGAAGGCGGTCAATATCAATCAGGTGGTCGCGACGATCACGAAGGTCGCCGACCAGACCAATCTGCTTTCGCTGAATGCGGCGATCGAAGCGGAAAAGGCCGGCGAATACGGCCGCGGCTTTGGTGTGGTCGCGACCGAAATCCGCCGGCTCGCGGATCAGACCGCGGTGGCGACCTACGATATCGAGCAGACCGTGAAGGAAATCCAGTCGGCCGTGTCCGCGGGCGTGATGGGCATGGAGAAGTTTTCCGAGGAGGTGCGCCGCGGCATGCACGATGTGCAGCAGGTCGGCGGCCAGCTCTCGCAGATCATCCTGGAGGTGCAGGCGCTCGCGCCGCGCTTCCAGGCGGTCAACGAAGGGATGCATACGCAGGCGAACGGCGCGGAACAGATTACGCAGGCGCTGTCGCAGCTGTCAGAGGCGGCGCAGCAGACGGCCGAATCGCTGCGGCAATCGTCGCAGGCGATCGACGATCTGACGCTGGTTGCGAATCAGTTGCGCACGGGTGTGTCGCGCTTCAAGATCGAAGCGTGATGCGCGCCGGGGCGTGATCGACGACGGTAAGCAGCGGTATCCGGCGGTAACCGGCTATACCCACAGATAATAGTTTTACAACCGCATATAAACGACGCAACCGGTTTGACGGCGATGCTTTTCCTTCTGTTCGACCTCGATGGTGAGCGTTACGCGCTCGACGCTGCGCAGATCGTCGAGGTGCTCGCGCTGCAGCCGGCACGGCCGATTCCCGGCGCGCCCGCCTGGGTCGCTGGTGTCGCCGAGCGGCACAGTGAGCCGTTGCCCGTCATCGATGTGCCGCGCCTTGCGCTCGGGCGCGAGGCGCGGCGCTTGCTGTCGACGCGCCTCGTGATCGTCGAGTATCGCGCTAGCGAGGCATCGAGCGAGGCACCCGAGGCACCGCATCGGCTTGGCTTGATCGTCGAAGGCGCGACGCAGACGCGCCGCATCGCGCGCGAGCAATTCGCCGATACCGGTGTCGCGACGCCGCACGCGCGCTGGCTCGGCCCCGTCGCGAACGACGGGCAGGGCTTCGTGCAATGGGTTCAGGTGCGGCACATGCTGACCGACGACGTAAAGACCTTGCTGTTTCCGCGGGAATCGCACGTAGCGCACGCATCGCCCACATCGCACGCACAGGCATCGACGTCATGAACGCGGAACCCCGCATCGACGCACGCTTCGAAAGCTGGCTCCTGCGCGAGACCGGCATCAGCGCGCCCACGCTCGGCGCGCATGCGTTCGAGCGCGCGGTGTGGGACCGCGTGCGTGCGACGCAGGAGGCTGCATCGGAAGGCGACCTCGAAACTTACTGGCAGCTGCTCAATGCATCGCACGACGAGCGGCAAGCGCTCGTCGAACTGATCGTCGTGCCCGAGACATGGTTTTTCCGTGACCGCGAAGCGTTTGTTGCGCTTGCGCGGCTCGCGAACGAGCGGCTGGTGCGCGACGCGTCGCATGTATTGCGCGTGCTGAGCGCGCCCTGCTCGACGGGCGAGGAGCCCTATTCGATTGCGATGGCGTTGTTCGATGCGGGTATCGGGCCGGAGCGCTTTTCGATCGACGCGATCGATATCAGCGAGCGCGCGCTCGACATTGCGCGCGCTGGCGTATATGGGCGCAATTCGTTTCGCGGACGCGCGCTCGAGTTTCGCGAGCGGCATTTCACGGTCGCCGGATCAGGCGCGGCGGGCTCCGATTCCCGTTTTTGTGCGGACGATACGGGCTTAGCCGATGCGGCGGGCGCAGCGTCCGGCGATGTCCGCTATGTACTCAGCGAACGTGTGCGCAATGCTGTCCGCTTCGGCCGGGCCAATCTGTTCGACGCGCCGCATCCGGCCGATGCGCGTTTCGACTTTATCCTGTGCCGCAACGTGCTGATCTACTTCGACCGCGATTCGCAGGATCGCGCGATTCGCCTGCTCGATGCGCGGCTCGCGCAGGACGGCATGATGTTTGTCGGACCCGCCGAGACGGGCCTGATGATGCGGCATGCGTACAATCCCGCGCGGATCCCGCTAGCGTTTGCGTTCGCGCGCGCGCCCGCCGACGAGGCAAGGCCGCCGAGGCCGGCGCCGATCGCGTCTGCGATTGCGGTGGCGCCGGTCAAACCGATTGCGCCGATCGCGCCGATTCCGCCGATCCGGCCGGTTCCGCCCGCGCGGCAGCCATTTGCGAAGCAGGCCGCGGCGGCGCGTGCGACCGCTTCGAAAGTCGATGCGACGCGTACTGCTTCCGCATCGTCGGAAGCGCCCACGAAGCGCGAAGCCTTGCTCGCCGACGCATCGCGTCTTGCCGACGAAGGCCGGTTCGATCACGCAGAACGCGTGGCGAACCAGTGCGTCAATATCCACGGACCCGATGCTTCGGCGTTCTATCTGCTGGGCTTGATCATGGACGCACGCGGCCGCGGCGCCGATGCGGGTGACTATTACCGCAAGGCGCTTTATCTGGAGCCCAGCCACTACGAGGCGCTTACGCATCTCGCGGCCCTGCTCGAAATGACGGGCGACGCGGCCGGTGCCGAGCGCCTGACGCGTCGCGCCGAACGTGCGGCGCAGGGGCGGCGCGATGCGCCGGAACGGAAAGCGACCCACGTGAATCACGTGAACCGGACGCGAGGCTTCCATGACTGACCGCGTCGACGATCTTCCGGATATCGAAACGAGCATCGACGACTGCTGGAATCGCATCGGCACGCGCGGCGACCAATCGTGTCCGGCGCTCGAGGAGTGGACGCGCTGCCTCAATTGCCCGGTGTTCGAGCGTGCCGCGGCGCGTTTGCTCGACCGGCCGATCTCCGGTGCAATGGATGAGGTTGCTGCCCATGTGCAGCGTGCAGCTTCGCTGGAGCAGTCGGGCGATGCACCGGTCGCCATGGCGAAAGCCAACGGTTCGGGCAACGCGGGTTCGAATGAATCCGCTCAGTCATCCGGAACACATTCGGCGGTTGTATTCCGCGTCGCGGACGAATGGCTCGCATTGCCTACGGAAGCGTTAAAGCAGATCGAAGATCTGCGGCCGGTTCATTCGCTGCCGCATCGGCGCAATCGCGTCGTGCTGGGCCTCGTTAATGTGCGCGGTGCGCTGACGGTGGTCGTGTCGCTCGGCGAACTGCTCCGTCTCGATCGGACTGCCGCCGCGAAGGCGGCTTCGAACGAAAGACCAGGCGCCGCGTCCGGCGTGCACGCGTCGCGCAGCGGCCGTTACGCACGAATGCTCGTCGTCGCGCACGACTGCGAGCCCGTGGTGTTCCCGGTCGACGAAGTGCATGGCGTTGTGCGTTATGCGACCGGCGCGCTCAGGCCCGTGCCCGACACGCTGACGCGCTCGAGTGCCGCGCATGCGGCTGGCGTGCTCGCGTGGCAGGGTAAAACGGTCGGCGTGCTCGATGCCGCGCGCGTATTCGCCTCACTGACACAGAGCCTCCAATGAGTACCGACGACGATCTGAGCCGCCAGTCACTGCTCGCGCTCTTCAGCGAAGAGGCGCATATGCAGACGCGCGTGCTGTCCGATGGACTGCTTACGCTCGAGCGTGCGTCCGCCGACGCGTTGGCGCTCGAAGCATGCATGCGCGCCGCGCATTCGCTCAAAGGCGCGGCACGCATCATCGGCCTGCAGGACGGCGTCGATATCGCGAACGCGATGGAGGAGTGCTTCGTCGCCGCGCAGCACGGCACGCTCGCGCTGACGGCGGTGCATATCGATGCGTTGCTGCGCGGTGTCGACTTGTTGCTGCGCGTTGCCGACGATCAACCGGCGGTGCGCGCGAGCCGTGCGGAGATCGAGGCATGTGTCGCACAGTTAGCGGGTTTTGTCGGTGCTTCGACATTGATGGGTTTGCATGATGCGGCCGCGCGCACGAGTGGCGATGCGCCGCCCGCGGCGCAAGCAGACTCAGCCGATGCGCTGCTCAACGCCGCCATCGCTATGCTGCAGGCGCAAGCACAAACGGCTTCAGCGCCGCAAGCTGAAACAATTGCTTTAGCCGAGCACGGCGCGCCGCCCGAAGATCCGCCGGCGTCCGCGAACTCGGGCGAAGCCCGGCTTCGTCAAGCCGAGCCGAACGCCGCGCCGGATCTTTTGGCCGCTTCATCGCAGGCTCAAGCGATTGCGCACGCAACGCAACCGACGCAACCGACGCAACCGACGCAACCGACGCAACCGACGCAACCGACGCAACCGACGCAACCGACGCAACCGACGCAACCGACGACATCGCCCGCACGCGCCGGCCTCAACACACAACGCGACCCCGACCGCATCCTGCGCGTGCGCGCCGACAATCTCGACCGGCTGCTGAGCCTGTCCGGCGAATCGCTCGTCGAATCGCGCTGGCTCAAGCCGTTTGCCGATTCGATGCTGCGCGTGAAGCGCACGCAGCGCGAAGCCGCCCGCGCGCTCGATACGGTCTACGAATCGCTTGCGCAGGTGTTCGACGGTCAACTCGATGCGCGCGCCAGTGCCGCACTGGACAGCGTGCGCGACGCCTTCGGCGCGATTCAGCAGCAGCTCGCGACCCAGATCGACGAACTCGACCGCTACGACCGGCGCAGCACGAATCTCGCGCAACAGCTGTACGACGAAGCGCTGCAATGCCGGATGCGCGCGTTCGGCGACGAGACGCATGTGTATCCGCGCATCGTGCGCGACCTCGCGCGATCGCTTGGTAAACAGGTGCGATTTTCGATCGTCGGCGAAAACACCCAGGTCGATCGCGACATTCTCGACATGCTCGATGCGCCGCTCGGTCACCTGTTACGTAATGCGCTCGATCACGGCATCGAAACGCCGGGCGAGCGCGTCGCGCGAGGCAAACCGGCTGAGGCGACGCTGACGCTCGAAGCGCGCCACAGCGCCGGCAAGCTGCTGATCAGCGTCAGCGACGACGGCCGCGGCATCGATTTCACCGACTTGCGCGCCGCCATCGTGCGCCGCCACCTTGCCGATGAACCGACTGTCACGCGTCTTTCCGAGCAGGAACTGCTCGAATTTCTGCTGCTGCCCGGTTTTTCGATGCGTGCTCAGGTGACCGATGTATCGGGGCGCGGCGTCGGTCTCGATGCGGTGCACGACATGGTGAAAGCGGTGCGTGGGACCGTGCGCATCGTCAACGAGCCGGGCGCCGGCATGCGCTTCGTGCTGCAGTTGCCGCTCACGCTGTCGGTGATTCGCAGCCTGCTTGTCGAGGTGGGCGGCGAAGCGTATGCGTTTCCGCTCGGTGCTGTGCATCGCACGCTTGCGCTCGCGCGCAGCGACATCGATATGCTCGAGGGGCAGCAACATTTTTCGCTGGAAGGCAAGCGCGTCGGGCTCGTTGCCGCGCATCAACTGCTCGGGCTCGAAGCGGGCGAAGCGGCCGAGGAAGTCGCGGTGGTTGTGCTCGGTGATGAGCGGGGCACGTACGGCGTCGCGGTCGAGCGTTTCCTTGGCGAACGCATGCTCGTCGTGCAGCCGCTCGATGCGAGGCTCGGCAAGATCAAGGACATCGCGGCGGCCGCGTTGATGGATAACGGCGAAGCGGTGTTGATCGTCGATGTCGAAGATCTGCTGCGCTCGGTCGACAAGCTCGTGCGCGAGGGGCAGCTTGCGCGCGTGCGCGCGTCGTCGGGCGCGGTCGCCGTGCAGCGCAAGCAGGTGCTGATCGTCGAAGATTCGCTCACGGTGCGCGAGCTCGAACGCAAACTGCTCGAAAAACGCGGCTACGCGGTGACCGTCGCGGTGGACGGCATGGACGGCTGGAATGCGCTAAGAGGCGCGAGCTTCGACCTGGTGGTGACCGATATCGATATGCCGCGCATGGACGGCATCGAGCTCGTCACGATGATCCGCCGCGATGCGCAACTGAAGTCGACGCCGGTGATGATCGTGTCGTACAAGGATCGCGACGAGGATCGCCGCCGCGGGCTCGACGCGGGCGCCGACTACTATCTCGCGAAAGGCAGCTTCCACGACGAGGCGCTGCTCGACGCGGTACGCGATCTGATCGGCGAGGCGAACCAATGAACATTGGCATTGCAAACGATCTGCCACTGGCTGTCGAAGCGTTGCGCCGCGCACTCGCGAGGCGCACCGAGCATCGTGTGCTGTGGGTTGCGGAGGACGGCGAGCAGGCAGTCGATTTTTGCATTGCACAGCCGCCGGACGTCGTGCTGATGGATCTGATCATGCCGAAGCTCGACGGCGTCGAGGCGACGCGCCGCATCATGGCGCGCGCGCCGTGTGCGATTCTCGTCGTGACGAGCAGCGTCGGCGCGAATGCGTCGCGCGTTTATGAGGCGATGGGCGCGGGCGCGCTCGACGCGGTCGATACGCCGACCCTCGCGGGCGGCAACGACGCAGGCGAAGCGGCACACGCTTTGCTCGAGAAACTGGACCAGATCGGTTACCAGCTTGCGAACCGTTTGATGCCCGCGGCGGCGCCCGACGCGGGCAGGGCGCGCGGCGCGAGCACGCCGTGGCTGATCGCAATCGGCGCGTCGGCGGGCGGGCCGACCGCGCTAGCGGCCGTGCTAGGCAGCCTGCCCGCTGACTTTGCCGCGCCGATTGTGATCGTTCAGCACGTCGACAAGGCCTTTGCGCAGGGCATGGCCGAGTGGCTCGACGGGCAATCGCCGTTGCCGGTGCGCATCGCGCACGACGGCATCCGGCCGCGCGCCGGCGAAGCGTTGCTGGCGGCGACCAACGATCATTTGCTGCTGACGCGCGGCGGTTCGTTGCGCTATACACGCGAACCGGTCGAGACACCCTACCGGCCGTCGGTCGACGTATTTTTTCAGAGTGTCGTCGACCATTGGGATGGCGAAGCAGCGGGTGTGCTGCTGACCGGCATGGGGCGCGACGGCGCATTGGGGCTCAAGGCCATGCGCGCGAAAGGCTACGAGACGATCGCGCAGGACGAAGCGACGAGCGCCGTGTACGGCATGCCGAAAGCGGCGGCCGCGCTCGGCGCGGCGCGGCGCATCCTGGCGCTCGAGCGCATTGCCGGCGAGCTTGTCGGGCTCGTTCATCGTTAGCCGTCAGGCAGCACGGAAACAGTAACTGCAACCGCAACCGCAGCCGCAACGGAAAACCACAACCGAATACCGCACCACGCACGGAAAATCCAGTTAGACAGGTACACATATGGGAATGAATCACAACGGCTCACACGATCCGCGAGCCGTCGCCGACGAAGCCGATGCCGCCCTCGAAGCGGCACGCGCCACGCTCGACACGCCGCCCGCAGCGGACGTGCCCGCGATGGTGCTGCTCGTCGACGATCAGGCAATCGTCGCCGAAGCGGTCAGGCAGGCGCTCGCGGGCGAAGAAGGCATCGACTTTCACTACTGCGCGAAAGCCGAAGAGGCGATGAAGGCCGTGATCTACACGCGGCCGACCGTGATTCTGCAAGACCTCGTGATGCCGGGCGTCGACGGTCTCACGCTCGTGAAGGCTTACCGGAGCACGCCGGCCACGCGCGATGTGCCGATCATCGTACTGTCCGCGAAGGAAGAGCCGGTGATCAAGAGCGCCGCCTTTGCAGCCGGCGCGAATGACTATCTCGTGAAGCTGCCCGATCGGATCGAACTCGTCGCACGCGTGCGCTATCACTCGCGTTCGTTCGTGAACCTGCTGCAGCGAGATGAAGCGTATCGCGCGCTCAGACAATCGCAGCAGCAGTTGCTCGAAGCGAATCTCGAACTGCGCCGTCTCACGCATTCGGATGGTTTGACGGGGCTGTCGAACCGCCGCTATCTCGACGAATATCTGAGCGCCGAATGGCGGCGCAGCGCGCGCGAACATGCGGAAATCGCGATGTTGATGATCGACGTCGACAACTTCAAGCAGTACAACGATACGTATGGACATGTGGCCGGCGACGAAGTGCTCAAGCGCATCGCGACGACGGTCGAAAAGTGCCTCGGACGGGCGGGCGATATCGCCGCGCGCTATGGCGGCGAAGAGTTTCTCGTCGTGTTGCCGAGCACGGCGGCAGGCGGCGCCAGGCTGCTCGCGGAAAAGATCCGGCTCGAGATCGAAGCGCTTGCGTTGCCGCATCGCAACTCGTTGGCCGCGCAACATGTGACGGTCAGTATCGGCGGCGCGGCGACGGTGCCGACTGCCGGTTCGGCGATGACGTCGCTGATCGAGTCGGCCGACCGTGCGTTATACGAAGCAAAACGCAAAGGGCGAAACTGCGTTGTCATGCATGACGGAACCGAACAGGGCGCACGGGTATAAGAGGCGATTCGATTCGAGCCGATCGCATTGTTCTCTTTATCGACAACGGCGTCCTTTTCTCGCGAATGCGTAAACGCGACGTTAAAGAAAATCGCCTAAAGATAAATAAAAGCTAAAGAAACGCTAAAACAAGCCGCTAAGGCTCATCGCAACGCTAGCGCTAAACGCGCTATCCAAACGTCCAGCAGACCGCGCGCGATCGAAAACGACGCATCGACGCGGCTGTTTTCCAACGCTTCAGCCTATGCCGGCCGTCTCGGTCAGGCTCGATTCGTCATCGATCTCCGGCGGCTGCGCGCCCGCTTCTGGCGTGCCGAAATGCAGACGGTATTGCTGCGGCGTGATGCCAAGCCGGCGCTTGAATACCGCGCGCAGGTGGTGCGCATCGCGCAGCCCGCAGCGGTACGCGATCGTCTTCAACGGCGAGCAGCTGTTTTCGAGCATCACACGCGCTGCATCGATGCGTGCGCTTTCGACAAATTCGGCCGGCGTCGCGCGCGCATCGCGTGCGAATACGCGCGAGAAGTGGCGCATGCTCATTCTCGCGACCGACGCGAGCACCGAAATACTGAGGTCGTCCGCAAGGTGCGCGAGCACGTACTGCTGCACTTGAGCGATTGGCGAAGAGTCTTCCGCGTATGGCGTCAGATAGGGGCTGAATTGTGACTGGCCGCCCGCGCGCTGCAAGAACACGACCATGCGCTTTGCCACGCGTAAGGCGAGCTCGGGACCGTGGTCCTGTGCCAGCAGATACAGCGAGAGATCGATGCCCGCGGTGACGCCAGCTGACGTATAAAGCTCGCGGTCCTGCATAAAAATGCGGTCGGCCTCGACGCGCGCAGTCGGGCAGAGCGAGGACAGCATCGCTGCACTGCTCCAGTGCGTCGTGACGTTGCGCCCATCGAGCAGGCCCGCTCGCGCAAGTGTCAGGGTGCCGTTGCAGATAGCACCGAAGCGTTGTGAATGGCGGCTCGCTTCTCTTAGCCAGGCATGCACGTCGTCTTCGAGCGGCTTGCTGACAATACCCGGACCACCTGCAACGAGCAGCAGATCATGATGCGGATCCGCTTCGCTAAAGTGTTCGTCCGCGTGAATGCGCAAGCCGCTCGAACAGGGCAACGCACCGCGTTCGGTAGAGATCAGCTTGAGCCGGTACTGCGATTCTGACGGAAGGAAAACGTTCGCTTCCGAAAAGACGTCGGTCGGGCCGAATACGTCGAGGGCCTGTACGCCCGGAAAAATAAGAAGTGCAATGCTGCGCATCTGTCGAAGTAGCGAGTGAGGGACGTGTGGACATACGCCAAAGTGCGACATCCGGATCTGATATCAAAATCAGTTTGGACTATATGCTAATTTGGAGAAGCGTGTTATCGACCCTTGCACTTTGCATCGTTAAACAAACTCGAATGCTACGCATAAGCGCTGAAACAGCGGCACGTATCGCACGAACCGCTGCTAAGCGCCACATCTTATTCGGACATTTATGCAGTCATTTTCGGCTTAAGCAGGTCCGACATGCCTACGCGATGCAGCATCTCTGCGCGCACACGATCGACAACGGTGAACCCAACTTCTGCACCGTCTTCGGTTGGGTCGATATACACACGGAATGACCGCTTGCCGAATGGCGCATTTACGACGCTAACGATTGCGTCGGCCACGAGGCTTGCATCCGCATCGGGCGGCACGATCGCGCTGAAGGCCTGCTGGATCTGCTCGCCGAAGCCTGCATAAGGACCTGCCTCGTATTCGGCAGAACGCGCCTCGTCAGCCGGCTTCTCGGTATGGGCAAAGTGATTGGTGCCGCTCGTAAAGGCCCCAGGCACGATGATCGATGTCTCGATACCCCAGCGCGACAACTCGCGTGCATATTGCACGGCGATCGCATCCATCGCGGCCTTCGCTGCAAAGTACGGCGCGAGATACGGCGGCGTGCCGCCGGCTGTGCTGCTGCTCGATACCCACACAAGCAGACCCTTGCCCTGGCTGCGCATATGCGGCAGCACCGCGCGGTTCACGCGTTGCGTGCTAAGCACGTTCACGTCATAAAGTTGTCCGTACTGTTCAGGCGTGAAGGCTTCGGCGGGTCCAAACGCCATGTGTCCTGCGTTGTGCATCAATACGTCGATGCGGCCGGCTTGCGCGACGATCTGCTCGACTGCGGCATCGATCGACGGCTGCGATTGCACGTCGAGCTCGATCGTGCGCAGATCCGCGTGGTGCGCCTTCGCGAACTCCGTCATTTGCGTGACGACCGGTGCATTGCGGCCAGTGGTATTGCGCATCGATGCATAGACCGTGTGCCCAGCCTTGGCAAGTGCTTCCGCAGTTAAACGGCCAAAGCCGCTTGAAGCACCGGTAATGAGGATAACTTTGCTCATGATGGTTCCTTTGCGCGCCAATGCGCGCTGAGATGTTCAGGGTTTTGCGTCGAACTGCTTTATTGACGTCGCTGTAGTAAACGATTCGCTTTGGATCCCGCAGCTTCGTGCTTAAATCGCGCCGCCGTTTGCGCGCAGCGTTTGTCCATTGACCCAACCGCCTGCAGGGCTTGCGAGAAATGCGACGGTGTTCGCCACATCTTCGGGCTTACCCAATCGTTCGAGCGGCGTCAGTTTGGTGAGGTGGTCGATAACCGACTGCGGCTTGCCTTCGAAGAAGAGATCCGTCGCGACCGGGCCGGGCGCCACGGTGTTCACGGTGATGTTGCGGCCGCGCATTTCCTTGCTCAGGATGTGCGTCATCGCTTCCACGCCGGCTTTCGTCGCCGCATAAACCGCATAGGTGGGTTGATAGAGGCCAACGACGCTCGACGACGTGTTGATGATGCGTCCGCCGTTGCGCAGACGCCGCGCCGCTTCGCGCAGCGTGTTGAATGTTCCCTTCAGGTTGATCGCCACCTGGCTGTCGAACAACCGATCGTCGCTATCGGCCATCGCAGCGAGGCGCATCACGCCGGCGTTGTTGACGAGCACGTCGACGCCGCCGAACGTCGCTTCCGCCGCGTCGAACATCCGCTTCACGGCGGCCGGATCGGTGACGTCGGCCTGCACGGTGGTCGCATGGCCGCCTGCCTTGTCGATTTGCGCGGCGAGCGCTTCCGCTTCGCGCGCATTGTTCGCGTAGT
The DNA here is from genome assembly GCF_019428685.1 of Paraburkholderia edwinii. NCBI lineage: Bacteria > Pseudomonadati > Pseudomonadota > Betaproteobacteria > Burkholderiales > Burkholderiaceae > Paraburkholderia > Paraburkholderia edwinii. Next base: position 3,937,840 of record NZ_CP080095.1, on the reverse strand, counting down.
TGATCAGCACCATAAAGCCGTCGCGGGCGAGCTGCCGTGCAATGGCGGCGCCGATGCCGCGCGATGCGCCCGTAACGAGCGCGATTTTGGGGTGATTCGTTGTGTTCATGTCCGTTCTCCGGTATCTCGATTGCGGTCGCCGTTTCGCGTTGATTGATTGCGCTCGGCATGGAACGAACTATGTACTTTCCCGTAGCGGATATAATCGTCCGCAAATGACCAGCACTGTTTCTATCAGGGAAACAAAGGGGAAAGCGTGGACCGACTGGATGCGATGCGTCTCTACACGCGCATCGTCGAGCGCCGCAGCTTCACACTGGCGGCCAACGACATGGAAGTGCCGCGCTCGACGGTCACGAAGGTGATCCACCAGATGGAGCGGCGTCTCGGCGTGCGGCTCCTGCAGCGAACCACGCGCGTCGTGCGTCCGACGCTCGACGGCGAGGCGTATTACCGGCGCTGCCTCGCGATACTCGACGACATCGAGGACGCGGAAGGCGCGTTTAGCGGTGCGCTACCCACGGGCACGCTGCGCATCGAAGTGCAGGGCACGCTTGCGCGGCACTTTCTGATGCCGGGCCTCCCCGAGTTTTTCGCGCAGTACCCGCAGATCGAAATCGCGATGAGCGAGAGCGACCGCTGGGTCGATATCGTTCAGGAAGGCGTCGATTGCGTGCTCCGCTATGGGCACTTGCGCGACAGCGAACTCGTCGCGCGGCAGGTGGCGATGCTCGAACATGTGACTTGCGCGACGCCCGCGTATCTCGAGCAATACGGATTGCCAACGAACCTCGATGAGCTCGCGGCACACAGGATGGTCGGCATACGTTCGATCACGAGCGGCAACGTGAATCCGCTGCACTTCACCGTTGGCGCGACAACGCAAACGGTCGTGTTGCCCGCGGCGATCTCGGTCACCGGCACGGAGAGCTATCTGACTGCGATACGGCTTGGCCTGGGGCTCGCGCAGGTGCCGCGCTTTCATATCGAAGAAGATCTGAAAAGCGGTGCACTCGTGCCGTTGCTGGCCGATATGCCACCGCCGCCGATGCCCGTGTCGCTCGTGTACCAGCGTTCGCGGCAGTTGTCGCCGCGCGTGCGTGTCTTTATGGATTGGGCTGCGAAACGCTTCGAACAGGCGAACGCCGCGCCGCCTGACTAACTGGATTGAAGGTCGCGGCCAGGCAAAGCGCATTCGCCGCATTTGCCGTCCCATCTAACAGGTCATTGCCAATACGCGTCCTGATCTATCATCGTAAAAATTGGCCGTCACCGGCAGCGCGGCCCACGAACCGCTTACGATTCGCAGGATGGTCCTTCGATGAGCCGTCTTACCGTCACGTCTGCTTACATCGCGTTGACCTGCGTGGCCACCGTCGCGCCGGTGCTGACGAGCCTTTATGCGGCACGCGAGGATGCGCTCGCGAGAGCGCAGCGCGACCTGCATCAGTTCGCGGCAAAGGCGGTGATCCGTTCGGAACTCGTCAGCTACCAGGCGTTTGCCGCAATCGCGGATATCGCGCGCATACCGGGCAATGCCTGTTCTCCGGACAAAGCCGACGCGCTAAGACGCGTTGTTTTTAGCTACCGCTATGTGCAGGACGCCGGCGTATACGGCAACGGCATCTATCGTTGTTCCGCGTTGCTCGGCGACGTCTCCGCGCGAGCGCATCTGCTGCCTGCACCGGATTGGCGCAGCAAGGACGGCTTTCAGGTCTGGTTCCATCAAACCCTGCCGCTCGACGTCGCACGCGACACCATCGTGATCGGCCGCGGCGGCAACTATGTGACGCTCGACCCGCAGTCGTATGTGGACGTGATCGATCCGGCGGGCCGCTCGATCGCTGCCGTCAACGTCGATGTCGGCAAGGTGTTTGCCGTATCGTCAGGCGCCGACGCCGACGAGATGCTCAATGCGTGGCGGCGTGCCGGCGAGTTCGATGATCCGCACTGGCTCTATTCGGTTGCGCGTTCGTCGACGCGGCCGCTCGGCGTTGTCGCCAGATCGCCGCGGCCGCGGCTCTTCGGTCAATGGACGACGCTGCTCGCGGTATGGCTGTCAGCCGGCATTGTCGTCGGCGGCACGCTCGGGTGGCTTACGTTAAGGCTGTTGTCGCGCGAGCGCTCGTTGCCGGTGCTGCTCGAACGCGCGATAAGGCGCGAAGAAATCGATGTGCATTACCAGCCGGTGGTCAGGTTGCGCGACCGCGCATGCGTCGGTGTCGAAGCGCTTGCGAGATGGCAGCTCGACGGCCAGGTCATAGCGCCGGATGTGTTCGTGCCGATTGCCGAAGAACGCGCACTGCTTCAGCCGCTAACCGACCTTGTTCTCGACAAAGTGTTGCGTGAGCTCGGTGCGCATTTGCTGGCCGACTCTGCGTTTTATGTATCGATCAACGTCGGCAGCGCGGATCTGCAAACCGATCGCTTCCTGCATGTGCTACGTGCCCGGCTCACGGGCACGAATATCCACCCGCAACAGTTGCGCATCGAAGCCACCGAGCGCAGTTTTCTCGACGCCGAAGCGACCCGGCAAACTATTGCCGCGTTTCGCAGCGCGGGCCACCCCATTTATATCGACGACTTCGGAACCGGCTATTCGAGCCTCGCGTACCTGCAGAACTTTCGCGTGGATGTACTGAAGATCGATAAATCGTTTATCGACACGATCGCGCAGGAAGCCGCATCGAGTATCGTCGCGCCGCACATTATTGCCATGGCGCATGCGCTTGGCCTCGAGATTGTCGCGGAAGGAATCGAACACGAAGCGCAGGTTGACTATCTGCTGCTGCGCGGCGTGCAGTACGGACAAGGGTGGCTCTTCGCCAAGGCACTGACAGCGAGCGCACTGGCCGATTTCCTGCGCGTTCGAGCGGCGCGTACCGATGCGCCGCAGTCCCCTGTGACGATTGCGTGATCCTTGGGCGGCTCTCGCTTATCCCTTACGTTTTGTTTGACACCAAGGTCAATCGTTCGGTGGCGGGCGCAATTCGATCATCTGATCATTAAGAAATCTACGCAGATTGCTTACAGGTGCTGTAATTAATCTTTCCTCCATGTATCCGGTGCATGCTATAGGCGAGGGCCGGTTTTCGATGAACGCTTCGCTGCGTAAGCGCAGGCCGTCCTTATAAAATGAGGCAGGGCAGACCGCCCGCCGTTTCACGATCCTCTCTCGCGGATGTGCACACCATGACCGAGTCGCCGCTTCATATGACTGCGCCGCTTCTTTCCCGGAACGCCGCTGTCTGGTTTTCCGTCTATGGCTTTGGCTGGGGCTATCGCGCGTATGCGTTGCCTCATGACGCCGTGTGCGCACGTCTTGGCGCAAACGACACGAGCGAACATCAAATACGTGTTGCGTTCGAATTGGGAAAATGGCGCATTCTGCGCGCGGTCGAGCCGTCCACCGTCACGCCTTATGACGGCGAACGCATTGCGCTCGAACCGGAAAAACTATAAAGAGACTATTGTCACCGATTCAGTTCGCGCCGATCGTTTCCGTAATCGGCCGCATGCGCTCGAGCGCGCGGCCGTCTTCGCGAAACAGATGCACGTGCCGGATGCTGAAGCCCGCGTTGATGCGCTGCCCTTCGACGGCCGTCGATTCGCCGGAGCCTTTGACCTGAATCACGCGGTCGTCGGCCAGACGCACATGCAGCAGCGTCTCACTGCCCAGGTGCTCGATCACCATCACTTCGCCGGTGAGGCCGCTATCGATGTCGCCGCCAGCGGCCTCGACGAAATGTTCCGGGCGTATCCCCATCATCAGTTTTTGGCCGGCTTCGATGCCGTCGCCGGCGAACGGCACGGTCAGCGGCGTGCCCGGCGTATGGCCGGGCAGTTCGATCGTGACGCCCGCCGCCTCCACGCGTGCCACACGCACATCGAGGAAATTCATTTTCGGCGAGCCGATAAAGCCCGCGACAAACGCATTGTGCGGGTTGCGATAGAGCTCGAGCGGCGAGCCGATCTGTTCGACCTTGCCGTGATTGAGTACGACGATGCGATCGGCCATGGTCATGGCTTCGGTCTGATCGTGCGTGACATAGATCATCGTCGCGTTCAGCTGCTTGTGCAGCTTGATCAGCTCGAGCCGCATCTGCACGCGCAAGGCGGCGTCGAGATTGGACAGCGGTTCGTCGAACAGAAACACTTTCGGTTCGCGCACGATCGAGCGGCCGATCGCCACGCGCTGGCGCTGGCCGCCCGATAGCGCGCGCGGCCGGCGCTCGAGCAGCTGATTGATCTGCAGGATTTCCGCGGCGCGATGCACGCGTTCCTTGATCTCGGCTTCGGGCAATTTGATCATGCGCAGCCCGAACGCGATATTTTCGTACACCGACATATGCGGGTACAGCGCGTACGACTGAAACACCATCGCAACGCCGCGTGCCGACGGTTCGAGATCCGTGACGTCCTCGCCTTCGATCACCACCTGGCCTGAGTCGATGCGCTCGAGGCCCGCGATGCTGCGCAGCAGCGTCGACTTTCCACAGCCCGATGGCCCGACGAAAACGAGAAACTCGTGTTCGTTGACTTCGATATCGACACCCTTCAGCACCTCGGTGCCGGAGAACGTTTTGCGGATCTGCTGCAGATGAACGGCGCTCATACGTTGTCTCCTGATTTCGTATGCGATGCCTGTTACCGGATGCATGCGCAAGACCCGTTGTCCTTGTGCTGTCGCACCGCGTTGCAACATGCAGTGCTTGTCATTTTCTTCTTGACAACAGGTGTGCGCCAAAATATACATTTGTAAAACGCAAATTACAAGTGATACAAAGCCGAGGGAATCGAACGATTCGACGAAGCACAGTACGCGTAAAAACAACACCGGAGACAAGCATGAACAAACGCTTCTTGCAGCCCACCGCCATTGCGTTGACGATCGCAACGGCGTCGCTTTTCGCGGCCGCCAACGCACAGGCGTGGACCTTGAAGGAGGCCGCGCAGCCTTACTCGGGCACGACGATCAAGGCGATCTTTCTCGACCGTCCCGGCTATAAGGCCGCGGAAAAACTGATCCCGCAGTTCGAGAAGGAGACGGGCATCAACGTCAAGTGGGAAGTGATTCCGTACGAGAGCACCCGCGAGAAGGAAGTGCTCAATTTCGTTGGCGGCGGCGATATGGATGTCGTGCTCGTCGACGTCGTGTGGATTGGGGAATTCGCGAGCAACAAGTGGCTCGTGCCGATCAAGACCTTCACCGACAACCCGAAGCTCGCGGACCCGAAACTGAATCTGCCGGGCTTCTTCCCGATTTTGCTCGATTCGTTCGGCACGTGGGACAAAGTTACTTATGGCCTGCCATTCGATAACTACTCGGGCCTCATGTTCTACAACAAGTGCATGCTGAAGGACGCCGGTTTCAACGAGCCGCCGAAGACGTGGGACGAACTCCTGACCGCCTACGCGCCGAAGCTCACGAACGCGAGCAAAAACCAGTACGCGTTCGCGCTGCAATCGCGGCGCGGCGAAACGCAATCGGCCGATAGCTTTATGCGCGTGCTGTGGCCGAACGGCGGCTCGCTGCTCGACGCGAAATTCAAATCGAACCTGATGTCGCCGCAATCGCAGGCGGGCCTCGAATACCGGCAGAAGCTCATGAAGTACATGCCGCCGGGCATCGTCGATTTCGATCACGCGGAAGCGGTCAACGCGCTTGCGCAAGGGCAGGTCGCGATGATTACCGAATGGTCGGCGTTCTATCCGACATTGACGGATCCGAGCAAATCGAAGATCGGCAACTGCCTTGCCATCACGACCGAACCGCGCGGGCCGGCCGGTTTGAAGCCGGCGCTCGGCGGCTTCTCGCTTGCGGTCAACGCGAAGTCGAATGCGAAGAAGCAGGCCGCGTCGTGGCTGTTCATTCAGTGGATTACGTCCGAGGAAATGGCGAAGCCTTATCTCGAGGCGGGCGGTGTGCCGGCGCGCACGTCGCTCTATCAGGACAAGGCGATTCAGGACAAGTACCCGTTCGTGAAACCGATGGTGGAGTCGTGGCAGGGCGGCGTGCCTGACTACCGTCCGCGTTTCCCCGAGTGGCCTGCCATTTCCGAAGTGATCGGCGAGTGGGGCACGAAGATGATGCTGGGCCAGGTATCGGTAAAGGACGGCGCACAGACCATCGGTCAGAAAACCGAAGATATTCTCAACAAAGCCGGCTACTACAGCGGCAAGAAGCCGCTGCTGAAGTAACGGCGACGTGGAGAAGGAGCCCCGATGCTGAACGATGCGGTTCGACGGGAACAGGGGGCGGCGCGCGCGGCGCCGCGCGCCGCCCCTCGCGCGCGATTCCGTTTGCCCGGTTCGCCCGCTTTCTGGTTCCTGATTCCGGCGATCTTCACGCTGGCGGCGATCGGCATCTACCCGACACTGCTCGCGCTGTACAACTCGTTTCATCAGTACCAGCTCGCGAATCTCGGCTCGGGAACGCCGTTTATCTGGTTCGACAACTACATCGCGACGCTGACCGATCCGTCGTTCTGGGGCGCGCTCGGGCGCACGGTGCTATTCCTGTGCCTGACGCTGCCGATCGAAGTCGCACTGGGCCTTTTTGCTGCGCTGATGCTGCATCGCGTGGAGTTGCCGTGGATGCGCGCCGTCGCACGCGTGAGTCTCGTGATTCCGATGGCGACCACGTATGCGGTGGTCGGTTTGATCGGACGCCTGATCTTCAACCGGCAGTTCGGCGTGGCGAATTACTTCACGAGCCTTGTCGGCATACAACCGCTCGACTGGCTCGCCGATCCGACGCTCGCGTTTGTCTCGGTGATGATCATGGATATCTGGCAGTGGACGCCGTTCTGCGCGCTGATCATGCTGGCTGGTCTCGCGATGGTGCCGAAAGAGGCGGAGGAGGCCGCGCGGCTCGAAACGCCGAAGTGGAGCAAGATCCTGTGGCACTTGCAGCGGCCGTATCTGCTGCCGGGGCTTACCGCGATTCTGATTCTGCGCTCGGCCGACATGCTGAAGATGTTCGATGCGGTCTTCACGATGACGCGCGGCGGCCCGGGTACCGCGACTGAATTCATTAGCGTGTATATCCAGCGGGTCGGCTTCCGGCTGTTCGATCAGGGCATGGCGTCGGCGCAAGCGATCCTGCTGCTGATCCTGACCATCGTGCTGTCGCGCCTGTATATCCGCTTCGTGTATCGGGAGGCTACGTGAACGCCCCATCGACGCAACCTGCAAACGGCGCCGCGGCGCGCGCTACGGGTCTCACCGCGCGTGCGCGCCGTGCGCGTGCCGCGCGCCGCAACGCGACGGGCTGGCATTTCCTCGGCCTCGTCGTCGTATTTTTGTCATCGGTATTTCCGTTCTACTGGATGGTGAGCACGAGCCTCAAGAGTCAGGCCGACGCGCTCGCCTATCCGCCGTTATGGTTGTTTCATCCGACGTTCAAGCACTACACGGATGCGCTTTTCGAGCATCAGGTGGGCGCGAGCCTGATCAATTCGCTGATCGTCGCGAGCTGCACGACGGTCGCGTCGATTCTGCTCGGCACGCCGGCCGCCTATGCGCTCGCGCGCTATGAATTCCGCGGCAAGGAAGACCTGTGGTTCTGGTTTATCTCGAACCGCATGGTGAGTCCAGTCGTGCTGGCGGTGCCGTTCTTTCTGATCGCGACGAAGCTCGACCTCGTCGATACGCATCTCGTGCTGATCCTGCTTTACATCACGTTCTGCTTGCCGATCGTTATCTGGATCTGCACCGATCAGTTCCGCAATATTCCCGTCGAGCTCGACGAAGCAGCGCGCCTCGATGGCGCCTCGCCGTTGCGCATTTTCTGGCGCATCAATCTGCCGCTCGCGATGCCGGGCATTGTGGTGTCGGCGATCTTCGCGTTTATCTTTTCGTGGAACGACCTGCTGTATGCGCTCGTGCTGACGCGCACCGACGCGGTGACGTCGCCGGTTGCGGCAACGAGCTATATGAGCGGTTACGAGCTGCCGTGGGGCGAAATCATGGCGACGGGCACGCTGATCGTGCTGCCGATGGTCGTGTTCGCGCTGCTTGTGTCGGGGCGGCTCGTGCAAGGTCTCACGATGGGCGCGGTGAAGTGATGCGGTGGAGCGATCCGGTTCTGGTATAAGGGCCCCCGTCACTTTCATTCGAGGCGATATTCCCCATGAGTAAAACGGCCCCGCCCGTGATGATGCTTGAGTCCGACGGCGCGATCGATTCCGAAGAGGAGTTACAGGCGCGCGTCGCCTGGCATTACTACATCGGCAATATGACGCAGCAGGAAATCGCGCAGCGCATCGGCAGTAATCGCGTGCGCGTGAACCGGCTGCTGGCGGCGAGCCGCGAATCGGGCCTCGTGCAGATCACGATCAATAGCCGGATCGCGCCGTGCATTGCGCTTGAAGAACAGCTGGTCGAGCAATTCGAGCTCGAAGGGGCGGTGGTCGTGCCGACCGGCGCGAACGCGGAAGCGAATATGGCGGGGCTCGGCATCGGCGCGGCCGGCTATCTTGCAACACGCATCGAAGACGGCAGCACGATCGGCATCGGCTGGGGCCGCACGATTCGCGCGGTGCTGCGCGCGATGCCGCAGCGCGCGTACGGCGCCTTGAACGCGGTGTCGCTGCAAGGCGGGCTTTCGCATTGCCCGAGTATCAATACTTTCGACATCGTGTCCGATTTCGCGAATCTGTGTCATGCGGACGGTTATCTGTTCGCCGCTCCGATTTATGTAGGCAGTCAGAAAGCGCGCGACATGATCCTGCAGGAAGACGCGGTACGCGGCACGTACGAGCTTGCGCGGCATTCGGACCTTGCGCTGCTGACGTGCGGAGATCTGACCGAGTCGCTTGTCGTGACGTACGGCATCAGCAAGCCCGACGAATTGCGCATGCTGCGCAAGGCCGGCGCGGTCGGCGATCTGCTTGGCCACTTTATGGATGCGGACGGCGAGCCGATCGATCATCCGCTGAATCGACGCACGGTGGCGATTACGCTCGATGATCTGCGCAATATCGATCATGTCGTGCTTGTTTCGGGTGGTGCGAAGAAGTTTCATGTGACGCGCGCGGCGCTGCGCGGGCGGTATGCGTCGGTGCTGGTGACTGATGAGGAAACGGCGCGGCGTTTGTGCGATGAGCCTTGAGATGAACTGAAGAGACGGGAGCGACGATCATGTCCGATATCGATGCAAGCCGACCGGGCGAGCACGGTCAGCTCGATCGCAGCCGGGAATTCGCCGGCAAGACAGTGCTGATCACCGGCGCGGGCAAAGGAATCGGACGCACGACCGCGAAGCTGCTGGCGCAACGCGGCGCGCGCGTGATCGCGCTAAGCCGCGCGGCGGACGACTTGAATACGCTAAAGGAAGAGACCGGTTGTGAAACGCTATGCGTAGACCTGGCCGACGCAGCCGCAGCACTGGAAGCAGCACGCGCCGCGCAACCGGTCGATCTGCTGGTGAATTGCGCGGGCATGGTTGAGCTGCAGCCGTTTCTTGACACCACTGTCGAAGCATTCGACCGGACGATCGCCGTCAACTTGCGCGCCGCGTTGATTGTTTCGCAGCAGTGCGCGCGCAGCATGATCGAACGCGGCGTGAAAGGCGCGATTGTCAATGTGTCGAGCGTATCGGCTCAAATCGGCTTTCCGTTGCACGCGGCGTATTGCGCATCGAAATCAGGCCTCGACGGTTTGACACGCGTGATGGCAATCGAACTGGGCGAGCACGGCATACGCGTGAACGCGGTCAATCCAACCGTCACGATGACACCGATGGGCGAGAAAGCTTGGAGCGATCCGGCCAAATCGGGACCGGTGCTGGCGCGTATTCCGCTGCATCGTTTTGTGCAGCCGCTAGAGGTGGCGAACACGATTGCGTATCTGCTCTCCGACGAATCGAGCATGGTGAATGGTGTGAGCATGATCGTCGACGGCGGATTGCTAGTGGCTTGAAGCGGTTTACTTATCTTGCAAAGGAACGACGATGGAAGCTCTGGTTCTCGAAAGCGCGCAGCGCATCAGCTTGCGGCCGTTCAGTTTGCCGCAGGCGGTCGGACCGCGCGATGTCCGCATCCGCATCAACACGGTCGGCATTTGCGGCAGCGATATTCACTACTATCAGCATGGCCGCATCGGGCCGTTCGTGGTGACGGAGCCGATGGTGCTCGGGCACGAGGCGGCCGGTACGGTCGTGCAGGTCGGCGACGAAGTGACGAGCCTGAAACCGGGCGATCGCGTGTGTATGGAGCCGGGCGTGCCGGATACGGAGTCGCGCGCGTCGCGCGAGGGCATGTACAACCTCGATCCGAAAGTGCGCTTCTGGGCGACGCCGCCTGTGCACGGATGCCTTGCGCCGTTTGTCGTGCACCCGGCCGCGTTTACGTACAAGCTGCCCGATAACGTGAGTTTTGCGGAAGGCGCGATTGTCGAGCCGTTGTCGATCGGCTTGCAGGCGGCGAAGAAAGCGGCAATCAAGCCCGGCGATGTGGCGGTTGTGCTCGGCGCGGGCACGATCGGCATGATGTGTGCGCTTGGCGCGCTCGCGGGGGGATGCAGCCGCGCGATTGTTTGCGATCTGGTGCCGGAGAAGCTCGAGTTGATCGGGAACACGCCGGGCGTCACGACGGTGGACATTCGTAACACGTCTGTCAAGGATGTGGTGAACAGGCTCACCGACGGCTGGGGGGCGAATGTTGTGCTTGAAGCGAGCGGCAGCGCCAGGGCATTCGAGGGGATCATCGATCTGTTGTGCCCGGGCGGATGCCTGGTGCTGGTTGGCATGCCGCAGAATCCGGTGCCGCTCGATGTCGTCGCGTTGCAGATCAAGGAGGCGCGAGTCGAATCGGTGTTCCGTTATGCAAACATTTTCCCGCGTGCGATTCAGTTGATCGCGTCGGGGCGCATCGATGTGAAGCCGTTTATTTCGCGAACGTTCCCGTTTGCGGAGGGCATCAAGGCGTTTGAGGAAGCGGCGAGTGGGAAACCGACCGATGTGAAGGTGCAGATTTTGATGGAGTGAGCGTTTTGAGTTGGTTCGTTATTTGACGATGTCGGTGCGGCGCCGGCCGGTTGCTTGTTCACAAGATCTGGTTCAGTCGCTGGTCCGACATCGAAGGTCGTCGGCCTGGATTCGTCCGAGGTGGAGCAAGTTGGATGAGGATAGATTCAGGAGTTCGGCCGGTGGCTGCGGTGTCCGAATGAAGAGGAGGCGCCGATTGGCGCCTCCTCTAACATTGTTGCTACGCATTCCCTTGCTCGCCTCGCCTGAGCCCCGCACTGACCTCATCCGGCGTAAACATCTTCCGATACTCCGTCGGCGTCAGCCCCGTATTTCGCTTGAACAGTCGCCGAAAGAACGCCGTCTCCTTATATCCGACCTCGGTACTAATCTCATCGATCGACTTCGCGCTGGTTTCAAGCAGCCGCTTCGCATTTTCCATCCGCAACCTCTGAACATGCTCCATCAGCGTCACGCCAGTCGCCGCAAGGAATCGCCGCTTAAGCGAGCGCTCTGGAATGCCGGATTCGCGCGCCGCCGCCGCAACGGCCCCTTGGCACCGGAAATTCTTCTCCAGCCATCTTTCGCAGACCCGAACCACGGAGTCCGTATGATGACGGCGTCGCATCAGGTTCGTGTACGGAAGCTGCCCTTCGCCGTGCCACTTCAGCAGATACGCCTTGGCGATGTTGACCGCTTCCCCGGGACTGCAATGCCGCGCAATGATATGGATGGCCAGGTCATGCCACGACATGACGCCTCCCGCCGTGACAATGCGCCCCTCTGCATCGGCAAAGCAGATATTCGGTGTGGACTCGAATTTCACGCGCGGATATTCGCGCTGAAACAGTTCCTCATAGCCCCAGTGCGATGTCGCATGGCGCCCATTCAGCAATCCCGACTCGGCCAGCATGATCGACCCGGAGCAAGCCGAGTAAATGGACGTTCCCCGGCGATAACACGCACGCAGCCATTCCATCAGGTCGTCGTATCGCCCCTTGATCGAATCCTCGGGGCGTAGCCAGATCTCCGGCAAGATCACAATATCGGCGGAGGGATCGTCGTGGATCGATACGTCAGGCTTAACCGGAATGCTGTGTCTGCACAGGAACGATTCGGTTGAGCGCGCAACAATATGCGTGTCGAACAGCTTGCGCTCGTCGCCTGTGCCATTCATCACTTCCCAAAGGTTGCCCGTCACCGAAAGCACGTCGACCATGCCGTAGAGTGCCGACCCAGCCGTCTCGGGCACCGCAACAATCAAGGCGCTGACCGGACCGTTAGGGCGTTTCGCCATACGCTACTGCTCCGACAAAAGAAAAGCGCTCGCGCGCGAAGTGAGACTTTCGTCCAGACTCGACTTCGGCAGCGAGGTTCCCCCGGTCTTTAAAGAAGACGAAAAATATGAGGAAGCGACGGGATACTTACCCGCTATTCGACCACCAACGTCGGTTCCATCTGCACTGCGGTCGTGATGTTGTAAAAGTTGGGCGAGCTTGCCAACACCATCGCGTGAATCTCGCGCAACTGTTCCTTGCTGGCATCGGCTTGTATCGTGACGCGGCTCTTAAGCGATTCATAGCCTCGCGCGACATCTTTAGCGATTCCGAGGAAACCGCGCAAGTCGATGTCCCCCTCGGTGACGATTTCGAGCTTGCGGATGCTGATCCCATGAAGCGCGCAAACCGCGGCGTATCCGACCGTCATGCATGCGTTGAGCGCGGCGAGCAGGTACTCCTGCGGGTTCGCATAGGTGTTGGTGCCGCCGAGTTCGGCAGGCTCGTCGATGTCGATACTGAACGAGCGCGGCACCATCTTGCCGCCGATATCGAACGAATCGACCCTGGCCTGGCTGCGCGTGCCGCCTTGCCAGCGGCTGCTCACTCGCCAGTGCGTCATCCCCTGGCCGGGATTGGCCTTTATATCCTCAATCAGCGTTCGGACGTCGTCGGCGTTGATTCCGTTGACGACGTCGCCTTGCGTAGGGTGGCCTGAAACGGTCATGTTCAATTGTCTCCGTGATGAATGAAAAACGAACCGGCGGCGCACTTTGGCCGATAGCCAACGGCTACCGGAGTGTGTCGACCGCCGCGAAAAAACGCGCGCTTTGTTCGCGCGTCGTCAGGCGATTCAGCACGCTGACGAATTCGGCGTGGCTTGCGCCCGAAAAGATGTATTGGAATCGGTAGGCATGGAGGAACAGCGCCTGCAGCTTTTTTTCCTCTGTGTCGCTGAGCGCGCGTGTGCAGTTCAATTTGAAGTAGCTGCAATCCGCTGACGCCTGTCCCTGCACGACGCCGTCGACCGCCATGATCAGCTCGATCAGCTCGCCGACCGCAATATCGCGCGCCGCGTCGGTCGTCGTCGAATCGATGCGCGCCCATTCGAGTTCATCGAGAATGGCGTGCTGACTTTCCTCTCTCCAGTGGAAAAGAAAGATGTCCTTGAAGAGTGGCGACAGGCTGCCATCGGGTTCGATGCTTTGGCGGTAGTGAACCTGGGAAAACAGCTCGATAAGCAGCGTGAGCCCAAGCACCGCCCACGTGCTTTTGCTTAAAACCACCTTGCCGATCTCGTCTGCATTCCATGCAAACGAATAGCCCGGCGGCATGTCTTTGGCAATCAGCAATTCGACGCGACGAAACAATTCCTGATGCTTGAGCTCCTCGTCGCTGAAGCGGACCAGCGATTCGAGCGCGGTCTGATTGCCGAGCCAATGATCGTTGGTGATCTCGAGGATTTTCGCGTTGACGAAGCGTTCGACGAGGCGAAACATATTCGCGTAGGTGCGGCCTTGAATCTGGCTCAGGTACCGCTTGTCGTCCGCCGATAGCCAATCCACGTCAGCGAGAAGCGTCAAGCCGTCGGGCAGGAATTTTTGCGTGGTATCGAACGAGCGCGCACGGATAACGTCCTGATCGATGTCCCATCGCACGCGTTTGGAAGCCGCGATGCAGCGGCCATAACGATCTGCCTCAATGCTGGAAGTAGAAGCTGCTGTCATTTCGTCACCTTCAGGGTAGACCTAACGATGCGACGAAGTATGAAAGGGCGGCGATAGGGGCGTAAGGGGACGGTTTTACCAACAGCAGATCCGTTTCTGCCAACGCAGCAGGTGGCGAGGGGCGTGTTCCTTGCGTTAGCGGCTCGATGACCTGGAAGTCTCATCAACCTTGATCAGGACGCGCTTTTTCGCTTGTGCATCGGACGCTTCGCGTCCGTCCACGTGCCGGATGCCCGATGCCGGACGCTCAGAGCGCCGTCTGCTTGCGCTGCAAAAAGCGGCGCACCGCCGGATCGCTGGCGAGACCGATCGCGAGATCGTACGCGCCGAATGCTTCGGCCGTCGCGCCGGCACGTGCAAGCAGATCGGCTCGCGCGGCCCAATACGGTTGATAGTCGGTCAGGCGCGGATCGTCCGCGTACGGAGCGAGCGCGTCGAGTGCGGCCTGCGGGCTATCCCGTTCCGCGACGGCTAGCGCGCGGTTGACCGCGACCACGGGCGACGCTGCGATATCGAGCAACGCATCGTAGAGTTGCACGATCTCGTCCCAGTTCGCGCGATGTGTCCTGCAGCGATGTATATGCGCGGACTGCAGCGCGGCCTCGAGCTGGAAGCGTCCAATTGCGTTGAAAGCGCTCGCGCGCCGCAGCAATGTGTCGGCTGCCTCGATCATCGCTGTGTTCCATGTCGCCGGGTCCTGGGCTGACAACGGCACGTAGTCGCCGGCCGCGTCGCGTCGTGCGTCGCGCCTGGCCTGCGCGTACAGCATCAGCGCGAAAAGACCCAGCGTCTCGGGCTCCTCGGGCAGTAACTCAGCGAGCATGTCCGCGAGAAACAGCGCTTCGCCCGCGAGATCACGCCGTTCGGTGTCGCTGCCGACCGGGTCGGTCCATCCTTCGGTGTATGCCGCGTAGACAGCTTCCAGCACGGCCGCGAGCCGGCCGGGCAACTCCTCGCGCTCGGGGACGCAGAACGGAATGCCCGCTTCGCGGATCTTGTTTTTCGCGCGCACGAGGCGCTTGCTCATCGCGGCAGGCGACGTCAGGAACGCGGATGCGATTGTCTTCGCGTCGAGCCCGAGCACGACCTGCAGCATCAGCGGCGTTCGAACCGCGGCCTCGAGCGCGGGGTGCGTGCACGCGAACAGCAGGGCAAGCCGGCGGTCGGGCAATCCGCCTGCTTCATGCTCGTCGATTTCGTCGGCGAGAATCGCGAGCTGATTTGTTACGTCGTCGCCGACGCGGCGATGGCGCGCGCCGTCGATCGCCCGGCGGCGCGCAACCGTCATCAGCCACGCTTCGGGATTCGCGGGGCAGCCGCGCGCCGGCCAGTCGGCGAGCGCGGTCGCAAAGGCATCGGCCAGCGCGTCTTCGGCCGCGGCGACGTCGCGCGTGCGCATCGCCACCAGCGCGACGAGCTTGCCGTAGCTGCGGCGCGCGACGGCTTCGGCGATCGCATGCGCGGCGCCGTCAGTATCGCGGCCGCCACCGGATGGACTCATGCGGGACTCATGCCGGACTCATGCGGCCCGCGCATCCTTGGGAGCGGTCCAGACAGGGCGCACTTCCATGGTGCCGTGCGCCGCGCCGGGACAACGCGACGCCCACGAGATCGCTGCGTCGAGGTTCGGGACGTCGATCAGGTAGTAGCCGGCGAGTTGCTCCTTCGTATCGGAGTACGGACCGTCGAGCACCTGCGGTTTGGCATCGACGAGCCGCACCGTGGTGGCCGTGTTCGTGTGCTGCAGCCGGTTGGCGCCGACCAGTGCCTGCGCTTTCTGCAACGCTTCGGTATACGCCTGATACGCGGCGACGCCTTGCTGCCGCTCGCTGTCCGTCATCTGGTTCCAGCGGTTTTCCTCCGAATAGATCAGCAACAGGTATTGCATATGAGCCTCCGTTTTTGGGGTTGAGGCGGTACTTGTAATGCGCCGCCGTCTCAATGACGCGCGGACCGCATGCGGATGGACAGGCGCGGTGAAAAAAGTCGCATGCGGTGCGATGGATCGCGGCAGATGCCGAAGCAGGGGAGCAGGCGCTTGTGGACTATATGCAATCGAGGCGTAAACCGCGAGGCATTGTTCCGACGTGAATGCCACGGGCGGCTGAACCGTTACGCGGCTGCGGCGCCGCTCAGGTGCATTGCAAGGTAATCGATAAGCGCCCGCACCTTCGACGGAAGAAAGCGGTTCGGCGGATAAAGCAGCCACACCGGCCCCATGTACGTGCGAGCCTCGAACTCCCAGTCGGCGAGAACCTGAACGAGGTTGCCTTGCCGCAGCGCATCCGCGGCCGCGAAGTCGGGCAAGCTCGCAATGCCCCAATCCTGCAGCGCCGCATCGAGGCGTGCGCCCGCATCATTCGCGATATAGCGGCCCCTCACGTCCAGCGACTGGGTCTCCGTACCGCGCCGGAAATGCCATCGATTGTCGTCGACCGTTTCGCCGAGATACAGGCATTCGTGGCGCGCGAGATCGCGCGGCTCGGCTGGCGTGCTGTGCGCGTCGAGATAAGCCGGCGACGCGCAAAGCAGCCATTTCGCCGAGCCCAGTTGCCGGCCGGCGAGGCCCAGCGGAGGCGAGCGCGTCAGCCGGATCACGATGTCGACATCGTCGCGTAACGGATCGATCTCGCGGTCCTCGAATACCAGCTGGACGTCGACGTCGGGCCAGCTGCGCAGAAACGCCGGGATCAGCGGATGGATCACGTTACGCGCAAAGGCAATCGGCGCGCTGACGCTGACCTTGCCGCGCGGCTCGCCGACCGCTTGCCCGGCGATGTCGACCGCGCCCGACGCCGCGCCGACCATGTCGCGGCAATACCGGTAGATTTGCGCGCCCGAATCCGTGACGCGGACACTGCGCGTCGACCGCTCCAGCAAGCGCGTGCCGAGCGCTTCTTCGAGGCGTTTGATCTGCCGGCTGACCGTCGAAGGCGTGGTGCCCAGTTGGCGCGCGGCCACCGAGAAATTGCCCGCATCGACGACGCGGGCAAAGGTCGCCATATCCGGCAACAACGCAAAAAGCTCAGTGGGATTCATCGTCGTCGTGTTTGCCGGGTCGCGGTATTTGTGCGCTGGGAACATAAAAGATGTTCCGCGAGCCATGATTATAGTTTTGGATGCAATAGTCGACAATTTGAGCCTTTCGAATTGAGAGATCGAAGGTTCGCCATGTCGACACAAAAACGTCTGCTCTGGATATCCGACCTGATGCTGCTCGCGGTGGCAATCGTGTGGGGCACGAGCTATGGCGTCGCGAAAGTCGCGCTCGCGTTCTACCCCGTGTTAGGGCTGCTCGCGCTGCGGTTTGGTCTGACGTTTGTCGTGCTGCTGCCGGCGTTGCGTTCGCTGCGGCACGTCAAGCCGTCCGCACTAGCCGGTGCGATCGGCACAGGGGGCCTTCTGTTAAGCATCCTGATGGCCGAGACGTTCGGCATATCGCTGACACGCGCGTCGAACGCAGCATTCCTGATCAGTTTGTGTGTCGTGATGACGCCGCTCGTCGAATGGGCGCTGCTGCGCAGAAAGCCGTCGAGTGTCGAGTGGATGGCCGTCGTGTTGTCGCTGGCGGGCGCTGTGATGGTTAGCGGCGGCGTGTTCATTCCGACCGTGGGCGACGCGATGATTCTTCTGGCGGCACTGCTGCGCGCGCTGATGGTGTGCGTGACAAGACGCGTGATGCGCGAATCGACGCTCGCTCCGTTGTCGGTGACGGCGATTCAGGCCGGCACCGTGGCGCTCGGCAGTCTCGTCGCGGCGTTCATGTCCGGGTTCGTATCGGGATCGCAGCAGTGGCATTCACTGCCGTCGCTAACCGGGCATGGTGCCTTCTGGGTGAGCGTCGTTTATTTGGTGCTTGCATGCACGCTCTTCGCATTCTTCGCGCAAAATTTCGCTGTCAAGCGCAGCAGCCCGACGCGCGTGGCGCTGCTGATGGGAAGCGAGCCGGCGTTTGGCGCGCTGTTCGCGTACGCCTGGCTCGGTGAGCAGTTGACGGTCTGGGGTTGGGGCGGAGGCGGCCTGATGGTGTTAGCCTCCTTGCTCGCGACGGCGCCCTGGCAAAGAACTGCCGGCGCTGCGGTCGAGATGCGTAGCGCGGTCTCAAGCGACGCTTGAGCGGCGCCGCCTGTTAGAACTTTTGTTTGCGAAGGAAAATCAAGGCAATGTTCAACCACGTAGTGGTCGGCACCAACGACCTCGAAAAAGCGAAACGTTTCTACGACGCTGTGCTGGGTGCGCTCGGTGTCGCGGAGGGACGCAGCGACCATAACGAACGGCGCCGTCGCTATGTGTATCGCACGAGCACGGGAACCTTTTACATCACGCAGCCAATCGACGGGCAGCCTGCCACGTGCGCGAACGGCGGCACGATCGGCTTCAGTTGCAAGTCTGCCGATGAGGTCATGAATTGGCACGCCGCCGGGTTGGCCCATGGCGGCGTATCGGTCGAGGATCCGCCGGGCCGGCGGGGCGCCGCGCCCGGTGGAGTTTATCTTGCGTATCTGCGCGATCCGGATGGCAACAAACTCTGCGCCGTGTATCGCGTGCCGGCCTGACGCAATCGCTTCATGATCGTCTGGGTTCGAGACTGCTGACTATCCCGGGCGATCGGTTGCGGATCAAGTGCTTCAGGACGCCGGAACAACCGTCACACCGCGCTCGACCTGACCGAACGGCGCCGTCTGCATCACGCTGAATCCGGATGCGGACGTGGCGGTTGCGCCATTCACGCTGACGGTGATCTTGACCAGCTGGTTCGAATCGGCACCCGAATCGAAGTTGGCGCCGAGGCTATTGCCGGCCGTCGACGTCGTCCCGAAGATCGTAAACGAGCCGTCGCTATTGGTTTCGCCGGTGATGCTGCGAAGGCCGTCAGGTGTCGTGGTGTAGCTTGCGCCGGTCGTGCCGAACAGGCCAAGGCTATCCGTCACCGCGTAGGCGACCCCAAGGTTGAGACCTGTCGTCAGATGGGCGATCGGCGTCCACGTGCCGTTCTGGTTCTGATACACCCATAGACCACCGCTGCCGGACGCCTGATCGCCCGCCGTGCCGTCGCCTTCGTCGGAGACGAACATGATCGACGGGTTCGACGCCGGAATCCAGACGCTGAAAGGAAACTCAACGCCCGTGATCGTTGTGGGCGGTGTATTGGCAGCCAATGCCGTCGGAAAGCCCGGAACGATGGTAATCGCGGCGTTCTGCGGCAAGTGTCCGCCGTTGGCCAGGGCACCGGTTGCGCCCACCTGATAGACGGTGTTCACACCGTTACCGCCGCTTCCCTTGGTGATGAACATCGTGCCGTCCGGACCCACGAACACGCCACGGAAGTTGTCGTCCTTACCCGTCTTGTCAGCCGGCTGGCCGATACCGGTGACCGAAAAGCCGAACTGGTCGCCAGTGGAATTGCCGCCGGTAATGGTGCCCATGGTCGCGAGCGAACATGCCGTTCCCGCGGGTGCGACGCTATAGCTGCCGCCGCTGCTCGACTGAAACGCGCCGATGACCTGCGTAAACGGACATGCACTGCCCTGGGCGATGCTTTGCACGCCGGTATCGGTCGTCAACATATCGAGCAGCGCGGTGGTGGGCTTCGGCGTTTTTCCGGAGTCACCGGCATTGCCGACCAGGTAGTACGTTCCATTGGCGAGAATCGCCGCGCGGCCGTTATCTCCGCTGTAAGCATTGGTGTTGGTAAACGACATGCTGCTGTCGGCGAAATTCAATTGCGCGACGGTACGGAAAGTCGGCGTTGAAACGTCGTTGTTGGTTGGATCGACAACACCCGGCGTATTGCTATTGGAAATATCGAGCTGGTCGATCGGACTGTTATAAGCGACCAGCGTCAACGATTTGTGATCGAGCGAAACATTCAATGCGAGTTCAGACTTCGACGAAAAGCTCGTCGCGAAACTGGTCTGGCTTTTTGCGGCCACCGATGTAATGTCGGTCGTTTGCGCGGGGCTGGTCGCACCCGGTGCCCATTGATCGAGCAGCACCTCGGACGTTACGCCGAAGTTTGCGTCGTTCGCGACGTTGGTGAATACATTCGGAAAGGTGCCGGGCGTGACAGCGGTAATCGGCGCGGAATTCGTGGTTTCAGGCGTCGCGTTGAAAGGCAGCGTGCCGCTCACGACATTCGCCGGATCGTAGGACGAGCGCGAAACCAGCAGATTGCCCGGCGTGAAGTTGCTGACCGGAGTAGGCGCGGTACTGCCGGTACTGGCGGGCGGCGAGCTGGGGTCGTCGCCGCCACAACCGGCCAGCGCTGAAACGATAACTGCAATAGGAAGTAACCTGAGCGTCGCTTTCATTGTCGTTTATTAGGTTAAACGAAGGTTAATGAAATAATGGCAGTGAATACTGCCGGTATAGCGCGACACAAGCTACGAACTATCGGTGTCAATCCAGTGAATGAAGAATTACGAATATTAAGAAAGGTGATGCGAGAAACGTGGAATTACTAAAGACCCGTCAATTGCATCAACGGAATTTCTACAGCATTCCTGCACGAAGCTCTCTGACACCTTGCCCAAGCTTGCGACGCAATAACGTCCGCAAAGTTGCCGAGTCCGCATACCCCACTTCGCTTGCGACTATCTCCAGGTTGCAACCCGCCGAAACGAGCTGCCGCGCGCGCTCAATGCGAAGGTCCTGAAAGAACTCCAGAGGCGTTTTGCCCAACACCGCTTCGGTACGGCGCTGCAGCGTGCGCGAATGAACCGCTAACGCGCCGGCTGCATCGGCCAGCGAAAAGCCTTTGGAGAGATTGTCCCGCGCCCATCGTTCGAACTTCGAAATAAGCGGATCGTTGTGCGCGAGAAAATCGGGAATGATGTAGTGCGCCTGAGACGAGCGTTTGTCGATCAGCAGGAAGCGGGCAACGATTTCCGCCAGTTCCGGCGTCGCGCGACGAACGAGCCAGAGCGCGAGATCGAGATGTCCCATCGCGGCGCCTGCCGTCACGACGCCGCGCGATTCAACCACCATGCGCGAATCGTCGAGCCTGACAGTCGGATGGCGCTGCCTGAAGAACGGTGCGAGCGACCATGTCGTGGTGGCGTCCCTGTCGTTCAGAAGCCCGGCTTCGGCGAGGACGAATGTGCCCGTACAGGCCGCTGCGATGTTGATCCCCGCGGCGTGCCAGTTCTGTAAATGGGCAAGCGAACTCCGCACGTCCTTGCGCAGCAGCGTTTGTTCCAGACGCTCCGGGGTTTTCGCGTTCAACGCCGGCACGACCACCCAGTCCGGTCGATGAACGGCGCTCAACGGCTCGACCACCGCCGAAAGACCCAACCCCGTGCGCACGCGCCGGCGCGTGCCGACCAGCTTCACCTCGAAAGGCGCGATGTCGATTCCTTGCGCGGCCGCCAGTTCGTTCGCTGTCGCAAACGTATCGAGCAGCACCGTCATGCCGGTGTCGAACACTTCATCAAGCACGAAGAGAACCAGTTTCATGAGGTGTGGAATGTCGCGAATGTCGCTATTAATGTCATTTGTGACTATAGTGCGCGCCCCGCGGCCCGTCTAGACTGCGAAGCAATCCGGGCGTCGATAGGCGTGCCGGAGCCTGCCATCCGATGGAGCCTGCACCGATGAAATCTTCACCGTCCACCATTCTTGACACGATTGGCAGTACGTCGCTGTTGCAGTTGCGTCATGTCGTGCCGTCCAATGGCGCGCGTATCCTGCTCAAGCTCGAAAGCCAGAATCCGACTGGAAGCATGAAGGATCGCATCGCGCTCGCGATGATCGAGGCGCCGGAACGCGACGGACGTCTGAAGCCCGGCGGCGCAGTGGTCGAATACACGGGCGGCAGCACGGGCGTGTCGCTGGCGCTGGTTTGCGGCGTCAAAGGGCATCCGCTGCATCTCGTAACGTCCGATGCCTTCTCGAAGGAGAAGCTCGATCACATGCGTCTGCTCGGTGCGAAGCTCACCATCATCCCGAGCGACAACGGCAAGCAAACCGAAAAACTGACGAAGGACATGATCCACGAGGCGCACCGCATCGCGGATCAGATGGGCGCGTACATCACGGCGCAAATGGAAAACACGGACCAGCTCGCGGCCTATACGAAGATGGCCGACGAGATCTGGGACCAGGCGAACTGCCGCATCGATGGTTTTGTTCAAAGCGTCGGCACGGCCGCGTCGCTGCGCGGCATTTCGAGCCGCTTGCGCGAGCACGATTCGCACATTCATGTGGTGGGCGTCGAGCCGGCGGAGTCTGCGGTGCTGTCGGGCGGTCCGACGGGCGCGCATAAGATCGACGGGATCGGCGCCGGTTACGTCGTGCCGCTCTGGCATGACGGAATTGCCGACGAACTCGAACCCGTCTCCACCGATGAAGCGAGAGCCATGGCGTTTCGCCTCGCCGCCGAGGAAGGGCTGTTCTGCGGCACATCCACGGGCGCGAATGTGACAGGTGCGTTGCGCCTTGCCGAACGGCTTGGCCCGAATGCCACCATCGTGACGATCATGTGCGACACGGGCATGAAGTATCTGAAGAGCTTCGCGCAAGCCCTCGATTAGGGCTATGGCGATGCGTTGCGATCGTTGGGCGTCTTGACGGATGATCGCAGTCCGGTGCTGGGAATCCGCTCAGCCGCCTGCATCGACTTTGTCGCGCGGTGCCACACGCGTTTCATCCCGCGCGGACGCATCGTTGACCCCGGTGGCCACCGGAATGAGCCACGAGCTCAGCACCGCAAGCAGCGCGACCACGAAGACGCCCCAGAAGCTCCAGTAGAGCGCATGGAATAAAACCAGTCGAACGTCCTGCTGGCCAGTCAGCTGAGCAAGCCCGGTGGGCTCGTTGAGAAGCCGACGAAGCTTGACGGCCAGCTCTCCCGTGCCGTAATGCGCGATGCCCACATTCAGAATCGCGCCGAGCGCGGCGGCGCCGAGCGTGTTGCCGAGGCTGCGCGAGAAGATGATCGACGCGGTCGCGCTGCCGCGCATCGACCACTCCACGCTTTCCTGCACGAGCATGATGCCTGTGATGCTGACGAGCCCCATGCCGAAGCCCATCAGGAACGACGCGACGGCTGCCACAGCAGGGTGGCTATGCGGCGTGAGGAACAGCAGCACCGCGGCGCCAAGAGGAAAAACGAGGCTGCCTGCGCGCACACTGCGGCGGATGCCGAAGGTCTTGTACAACCGGCCTGAAAGCATCACGGCAAGCGGCCAGCCGACGACCAGTGCCGTCAACGTCGTACCCGCGACGATCGGTGAAAAGCCGAGCACACCTTGCACGTAGATCGGCAGGATCGTCGTCAGGCCGATCAATGCCATGCCGGCGAGCAGCGTTGCGGTATTGCTCGTCGCGATGAGGCGGCGTGTCCAGAGCTCGATCGAAATAATCGGCGAAGCGGCGCGCCGCTCCTGGGCGATGAACAGGGCTCCGGTCACGATAAACAGACCCGCGAGGCCGGCGAGCACCCAGCCGGACGCGTCCGTTTCCGTGAGAAGGACCAGCAGCGAGATGATCGCGACCGAAAAAAGGACGGCACCCGCATAGTCGATCCCGACGCGACGATGCTCGATCTGCTCGCGTAGAAGCAGCAGGAAACCGGCGATCGCGAACACACCGAATGGCAAATTGACCCAGAAGATCCACGCCCACGAGAACCGGCCGATGATGATGCCGCCGGCGAGCGGCCCGACGACCGCCGAAACGGCCCAGACAACGGCGATCATGCCCTGTGCGTGGCCGCGTTCTTCGAGCGGGTACAGGTCTCCAATGACCGTCATCGCGACGGGATAGATCGCACCCGCGCCGAGTCCTTGCAGCACACGGAACGCGATCAGCGACGGCATCGACGAGGCGAAGCCGCACAGTAACGAGCCGGCCAGAAACACGACGATGCCTGCCATCAGCACCGGCTTGCGGCCGAACATATCCGAAAGCTTTCCATAGATCGGCGTGGTTGCCGACTGCGCGAGCAGAAAAGCCGAGAACACCCAGCTGTAGTACGAGAAGCCACCGAGTTCGCCGGCCACGCGCGGCATGGCGGTTGCAACGATCGTCGCTTCAATCGAAACCATGAAGGTTGCGAGCATGATCGTGCCGAGGACCAGCGAGCGATGAAAATCGGAGATGGGTTTGTGCATGACCACACATCAAAAATCGATACCAGGTCCCGTTATACATGCATATGCACTGATGCGTAAAGTTAAATGCAGAGTGGTCATGAGAGCAGCGCGGCGTGTGACGGAGTGTGTGACGCTAACGATGCGAAAAATGTCGCATCCGGCACTATAGATAAGGCCGGTTCAGGCCTATCCTTTGCCAGAGATCACGCAATGAGACGCAAGCTTAAGAAAGGGAATCAACGCGGAACCGGCGCATTCATTTCTCACCTCATTTCGTACCACGGGCTCATCCATCACATGCCATCGAAAGCCACGACGCCGTTTTCGCTACTGGAGGCGTCGCCCGTTTGAATGTCGCCCGGTTCTACGCGGGGGCGGTTGTTAAAGACGATGGAATTATCTTCGCCGTTCGTGGGTAATGATCATCGCGATGGAATAGCCGATGATTGAGCCGTCACCTCTTCAAAGGACGCGCTCATGCCCCCCACCGTCGAATCTGAAAGCGCAAGCGCCGCCGCGAACCCTTTCGCGAGGGCGCCACGCTCATGAGCAGATTTTTTTACTTCGCTTGCGTTGCCACGCTGGCCCTCGTTGCCGTCGCCGTCGTTTGCGACAGCCTCGACCGTCGCGCCAACGCACAAGTCCAAACTTCGGAGAACCGTACGATGAAACCCTCAACCACCTATCTTCACCTGTTGCGCAAAACGCCTTTCTTTACTGCGCTGAACGACGCGCAACTGCGCTGGACCATCGATCACTCGCGCGAATGGGAAGCACAGATCGGCAGCGTGATCGTTGATTGCGCAACGACCACAGCGGAGCACAAGGACGACATCTGGATTCTGCTCGACGGCGGCTGGCAGATCGAAGCCGACGGCCGCGCGTACCCGGCCGGCCACGCGGACCCCGGCAAGTGGTTCAGCGCCGATCAGGCGCCGAACGATTGCCGCCTCGTGGCAACAGAGCACAGCTATGTGATGAAAATCACCGCCGCCGATATGCACGACATGCTTTCGCTCGGCTTTGCGTTCGACTCGCATCTGGAAGCGGGCCGCGCGTACTACGCCCACGCGTTCTCCGCACACGCGACCCAGCAACGCTGAGAACACAGGCCCACGCCCCTTGAAACGCGCTCACCCCTTCCAGCGCCAGTCGCGAATCTCTTCGCGATCGATGCCCTCGGTGTGCGCGTAATTGAGGTGCTCGATCTTCTGATCGCGCAGCCGCTCTTTCGCGTGATCGCCGATGCCGCGCAGGCGCGGCACGCGGTTGATCGCATCGATCGCCAGTGTAAAGCGGTCGATGCCGTTGATCATCGCGAGTTCGAGCGGCGTATTGATGTTGCCTTTCTCCGCATAGCCGTGCACGTGAATATTCTCGTGATTCGTGCGTCTGTAGGTGAGCTTGTGCACGAGCGACGCATACGAATGGAAGTTGAAAATCACGGGCTTGTTCGTCGTAAACAGCGAATCGAAATCGCGTGACGACAGGCCGTGCGGATGATCGGTGTCCGGCATCAGCCGGAACAGGTCGACCACGTTGACGAAGCGGATCTTCAGGTCCGCGAACCAGCCTTTCAGTATCTCGACGGCCGCCAGCGCTTCCATGGTCGCGATGTCGCCCGCGCACGCGATCACGACGTCGGGCTCGAAGCCCTGATCGGTCGAGGCCCACGGCCAGATGCCGATGCCTTTGGTGCAGTGGGCGATCGCGGTGTTCATATCGAGGTACTGCAAATGCGGCTGCTTGTCCGCGACGATCACATTCACGTAATCGCGCGAGCGCAGGCAGTGATCGGCCACGCTAAGCAGGCAGTTCGCATCGGGCGGCAGATAAATGCGCACGACGTCGGGGCTCTTGTTCGTCACGACATCGAGAAAGCCCGGGTCCTGGTGCGTGAAGCCGTTGTGATCCTGGCGCCAGACGAGCGATGTGATCAGCAGGTTCAACGCCGGCACCGGCTGCCGCCAGCGCAACTCGCGCTTGGCCTTTTCAAGCCATTTCGCGTGCTGGTTGAACATCGAGTCGATCACATGCACGAACGCTTCATAGGTCGCGAAAAGCCCGTGGCGGCCCGTGAGCGTATAGCCTTCGAGCCAGCCCTCGAGCGTGTGTTCGCTGAGCATTTCCATCACGCGGCCGTCGACGGCGAGTTCGCCGCCATCCGCATCGCTCTCCTTGAGTTCGGCTAACCAGGTTTTCTTCGATACTTCGTAAATCGCGGTGAGCTTGTTGCTCGCAGTTTCGTCGGGGCCGAACACGCGGAAGTTCGTCATGTTCCGGCGCATTACGTCGCGCAGGAATTTGCCGAGCACATCGGTGGTCGACACGTAGTCGCTTGCCGGCTTCTTCACCGGCACCGCGTATTCCTGAAACAGCGGCAGATCGAGCGCCTTGCATAGCGCGCCGCCGTTTGCATGCGGGTTCGCGCTGATGCGGCGCTCGCCGACCGGCGCAAGTGCGCGCAGTTCTTCGACAAGGCGCCCTCGCTCGTCGAACAGCGTGTCGGGCTCGTAGCTCTTCAACCATGCTTCGACCGCGCGCAAGCTTTCGCGATGGGTCGCCGGATCGGCGATCGGCACCTGGTGCGCGCGCCACGATCCTTCTACCTGATGGCCGCCGAGCTCGCGTGGCCCGGTCCAGCCCTTCGGCGTGCGCAGTACGATCATCGGCCAGCGCGGCCGGTTGCGGATGCCTTGTGTGCGCGCCGTATGTTGAATCGCGTGGATTTCGTCGAGGCAGCGGTCGAGTGTCGCGGCCATCTTCTGATGCATCGTCGGCGGGTCGTCGCCTTCCACGAAATAGGGCTTATAACCGTAGCCCGTCATCAGCGCTTCGAGTTCTTCGTGCGGAATGCGCGCGAGGATCGTCGGGTTCGCGATCTTGTAGCCGTTCAGATGCAGTACCGGCAGCACCGCACCGTCGCGTACAGGATTCAGAAATTTGTTCGAATGCCACGACGTGGCGAGCGGCCCGGTTTCCGCTTCGCCGTCGCCGACCGCGACGGTCACGATCAGGTCCGGGTTGTCGAAAGCGGCGCCGTACGCATGCGAAATGCTGTAGCCGAGTTCGCCGCCTTCGTGAATCGATCCCGGCGTTTCCGGCGTGCAATGCGAGCCGATGCCGCCTGGAAATGAAAACAGCCGGAAGAACTGCTCCATGCCTTCCTCGTTTTCGCTTCGGTCCGGATAGATTTCCGAGTAGCGGCCTTCGAGGTAGCTATTCGCAAGCGTCGCCGGCGCACCGTGTCCGGGGCCCGAAATATAGATCATGTTCAGGTCGCGCTGCCTGATCACACGATTCAGATGCACGAGCAAAAAGCTTTGCCCTGGATCGGACCCCCAGTGGCCGAGCAGACGCCGCTTGATATGTTCTGCCTCGAGCGGCTTGCGCAGCAGCGGGTTGGCGCGCAGGTAAATCATGCCGGCGGACAGATAGTTGCAGGCCCGCCAGTAGCGGTCCATGTTGCGCAATTCTTCGGACTGCAGCGGGGAGGGGGCGAGAGGAGTGTCGTCGGCCATGGCGTTTGACTCCGTGTGCGGTGTGTCGCGACGCGGGCACGCGCGGCAATGCGTCGCGGATGACGGCGGGCAGCGCCGCCGCGGGACTCGCGACGCTGGACGAGTTACTAATCATAGGATGCACTTCGCAAATTTTCGACCGCATTGCGCGGCCATTTCTTGATCTGACGCAGACTGCCGCACATGCGCGGCAGTCTGCGTCGGGCGAAGCAAAGCTGTCGAATTGTCAAATGGGTGTGACGTAAGGGTCGCATTGAAGCGTCACACCGAAGCGTCACGCCGAGGGTCAAACATCACGCATTCAGATAAATCGTCTTCGTGCGCACATACGCTTCAAGACCGTACTTGCCGTCCTCACCGCCGAGGCCGCTATCGCCATAGCCATGATGGAAGCCTTGCGGCGCTTCGCCATTCGTCCGGTTCACATAGATCTCTCCGAAGTTCAGTTCAGCCGACGTGCGCATCAGCACGCCGATGTCCTTCGTAAACAGATACGCCGAGAGCCCATAGTTCGAATCGTTCGCGAATTCCAGTGCTTCGTCGAAGTTCTTTATTTTCAGCACGGAAACGACGGGACCGAACACTTCGGCATGCACGATCTCCATCTGGTGCGTGACGCCCGTCAGCAGCGTCGGCTGATAGAAATGCCCCTGATCGTACAGGCCGCCCGTCAGGCGCCCGCCGCCGATATGCACTTTCGCGCCTTGCTGCACGGCTTTCGACACCATGGCATCGACCTTTTCGACTTCGACCTTGCTGACCTTCGGGCCCATGTCGGTCGTTTCGTCGTCCGGGTCGCCGACTTTCATCGCCTTGATCTTCTTTGTGACGAGTTCGAGAAAGCGGTCATAGACGGCTTCGTGCACATACGTGCGCTCGTTCGCGGTGCACACCTGGCCCGCGTTCAGAAAGCGCGCTTCGACGGCGGCCGTGGCCGCGAGCTCGAGGTCCGCATCGGCAAGCACGATAAACGGCGCCTTGCCGCCGAGTTCGAGCCGAACTTCCTTCAGCGTCGGCGCGGCGGCGGCCATGATCTGCTTGCCGGCGCGCGTGCTGCCCGTCATCGTGATCAGCTTGACGGCCGGGTGCGTAACGAGCCGTTCGCCGGTGCGGATGCCGCCGCTCAAAATATTGACGACGCCCGGTGGAATGCCGGCTTCGGCGATCAGCTTGCCGATTTCGAGCGACGTGATGGGCGTGAGCTCATGTGGCTTCAGCACGATCGTATTGCCGGCCGCGATAGCGGGCGCTACCTTGCGCGCGAGCAGCGCCGCCGGGAAGTTCCACGCGGTGATGCCGCCGATCACGCCGTGCGGCAGCTTTTCGATCAGGATTTTTTCGCCGGGGCGGCTGCCGGGCACGATATCGCCTTCGATGCGGCGCGCGTTTTCAGCGGCAAAGCGGTTCAGCTGGATCGCAAAGTCGATTTCACCGCGCGCTTCGCGGATCGGCTTGCCCACTTCCTTCGTGAGCAGGCGCGCAAGGTGCTCGCGGTCGCGTTGCATCAGTTCATTGAGGCGCAGCAGACAATCGGCGCGCTCGAGCGCGGTGCGGCGGCTCCATGCGGGAAACGCGGCTTGCGCCGCCTCAACTGCGCGATCGACGTCGGCGTCGGTGGCATCGGCTACGGTGGCGATCGTCTCGCCGGTCGCTGGACTGCGTATCGTCAGGCGTTCGCCGCCCTTCGATTGCATCCAGTCGCCGTTGATGAAAAGCGAATACTGTTGGGTCGTACTCATGCGTGGTCACCTTTGGCTGAGGGGTTGCCGTTCAGTGCGCGAAGCGAGCTGCATCGCGCGCGGCGTTGATCCGATGCGTGCGCATCGAATGCTCACGATAGACCCGGGCAGGCCGCATTCGTTGCTTTAAATTCGCGCAACAATCGGCGGCACCCGGCCGCAATCCGGCCACCAGGCGACCATCAAGTGACTATCAAGCGGCCGACGTCGCGCGCTGTCGGCCGGCTTTCGACTGCCCGCTCGATACACAAAACGCATTTCAAAGTGGTACTCTCGCCCCCGAACCCGCGTTTCGGCCGCATTTCGGTGTGATTGACCGGGAACGGCCATTGCCTGTGGTAAATAGTGCAAATCTATAATCGAAAGGAAAATCGAATATGTTGAGCAAGCCCACGCTTTCCGTCGCCGAAACGACGCGCATTCTGGACGCAGCCCGCGCTGAAGCGGAGAAGAACAAATGGGCCGTCACGATTGCGGTTGCCGACGACGGAGGCCATCTTCTCGCGCTGCTGCGCCTCGACGGCTGCGCGCCGATCGGCGCCTATATCGCGACTGAAAAGGCCCGCACGGCAGCGCTCGGACGCCGCGAATCGAAGCAGTACGAGGACATGATCAACGGCGGCCGCACCGCGTTTCTGTCCGCGCCGCTCGCCGGCGCGCTCGAAGGCGGCGTGCCGATCGTGGTCGACGGCCAGGTGGTCGGCGCCGTCGGCGTGTCCGGCGTGAAGGCGCCCGAAGACGCGCAGATCGCCCGCGCCGGCGTACAGAGCGTTGCCGGCTGACGGATCGCGCGCCCAGCCCGCGCGCGGTCAGTTAGCGTAATTCAGTGGTATCAAAGCGGAATAAAGCGGAAGCAAAGCCGTAAACAAGCGGTATCCCACTCGCCCCAACGAAACAGCAGACAGGAAGTAGCGATAATGACTCAGCCAAAGATGATTCAGCGCGGCGGCCTGCAAGTGGCCGCCAATCTCGACCAGTTCATCGAAAAGGAAGCGCTGCCAGGCACCGGCGTCGAAAGCGCCGCGTTCTGGGCCGGCTTCGACAAGCTCGTGCACGACCTCGCGCCGAAAAACCGCGCGTTGCTCGCCGAGCGCGAGCGCCTGCAGCGCGAGCTCGACACGTGGCACCGCGCGCATCCGGGACCGGTGCGCGACGCGAAGGCGTACCGCACGTTCCTCGAAGACATCGGTTATATCGTGCCGTCGCCGGCGCGCGTGCAGGCCACGACCGACCATGTCGACACCGAAATCGCCGAACAGGCGGGCCCGCAGCTCGTCGTCCCGTTGTCGAATGCGCGCTATGCGCTGAACGCCGCGAATGCGCGCTGGGGCAGTCTTTATGACGCGCTCTACGGCACCGATGCGATTCCCGATACCGACGGCGCCGAACGCAAGGCCGGCTTCAACCCGGCGCGCGGCGCACGCGTGATTGCTTACGCGCGCGCGTTCCTCGATCAGGCGGCGCCGCTCGCGAACGGTTCGCACGCCGATGCGACGCGCTATGCGGTCGAAGGCGGCAAGCTTGTCGTCACGCTGAAGAGCGGCAGCAGCGCGCTGCGCGATACGGCGCAATTCGCGGGCTTCCAGGGCGACGCGGCGGCGCCGACCGCAGTGCTGCTCAAGCATAACGGCCTGCATTTCGAAATCCAGATCGATGCAGCCGATTCGATCGGCAAGACCGATGCCGCACATGTCAAAGATGTGCTCGTCGAAGCAGCCGTGACGACGATCATCGATTGCGAAGACTCGGTAGCGGCCGTCGATGCCGACGACAAGGTCGAGCTCTATCGCAACTGGCTCGGCCTGATGAACGGTACGCTGACCGAAGAAGTGACGAAGGGCGGCAAGACGTTTACGCGGCGCCTGAACGCGGATCGCGAATACCAGCGTGCGGACGGCTCGAAGCTCACGCTGCACGGCCGCTCGCTGCTGTTTATCCGCAACGTCGGCCATCTGATGACGAACCCGTCCGTGGTCGATCGCGACGGCAACGAGATTCCGGAAGGCATACTCGACGGCGTGATTACGACGCTGTGCGCGCTGCACGATCGCAAGCACAAGCTGAATTCGCGCACGGGCTCGATCTATATCGTGAAGCCGAAGATGCACGGCCCCGATGAAGTCGCATTCGCCAATGAGCTGTTCGGCCGCGTCGAAGACGTGCTCGGTCTGGCGCGCAACACCATGAAAATGGGCATCATGGACGAGGAGCGCCGCACGAGCGTGAACCTGCTCGCGTGTATCGGCCAGGCGTCGGCGCGTGTCGCGTTCATCAACACGGGCTTCCTCGATCGCACCGGCGACGAGATGCATACGTCGATGGAGGCGGGCCCGATGCTGCGCAAGGGCGATATGAAGTCGACCGCATGGATTGCCGCGTACGAGCGCAGCAACGTGCTGGTCGGTCTGGCGGCGGGCCTGCGCGGCCGCGCGCAGATCGGCAAGGGCATGTGGGCCATGCCGGACCTGATGGCCGCGATGCTCGAACAGAAGATCGTGCATCCGAAGGCCGGCGCGAACACGGCGTGGGTGCCGTCGCCGACCGCAGCGACGCTGCATGCGCTGCACTATCACCAGGTCGACGTGCAGGCGGTCCAGCAGCAGCTCGAGCGCACCGACTACGCGAGCGTGCGCGACGAACTGCTGGGCGGCCTGCTGACGGTGCCGGTGGTCGAGAAAGCGCAGTGGAGCGCCGACGAGATCCGCCAGGAGATCGAGAACAATGCGCAGGGCATTCTCGGCTACGTGGTGCGCTGGATCGACCAGGGCGTCGGCTGCTCGAAGGTGCCGGACATTCATAACGTCGGCCTGATGGAAGACCGCGCGACGCTGCGTATCTCGAGCCAGCACATCGCGAACTGGCTGCATCACGGCGTCGTGACGCGCGAGCAGGTCGAAGAGACGTTCCGCCGCATGGCGAAGATGGTCGATCAGCAGAATGCCGGCGATTCGCACTACCAGCCGATGGCGCCGAACTACGATGCGTCGCTTGCATTCAAGGCCGCATGCGCGCTTGTGTTCGAAGGGCGTGAGCAGCCGAGCGGGTATACGGAACCGCTGCTGCACAAGTTCCGTCTCGAGCTGAAGGCGAAGGCCTGAGGCACACGCTCAGGTACGCACTTAGGTACGCTGAAGTAGACACGCTCGCTCCCCCGCGTTGCGTGTAGTTTGATCCGCGAATCCGCTCACCGGCCGGCGTGGCCCGCGCCGGTGAGCGGCGCACGCGAGTGTCCCCGACAAGCTCACACGATGATTTCGACGTCGTGGCGCTCGAGCCAATCCACAAGCGCAAGCGTGTGATCGACGTCGACTCTGTGCCAGTTGATACTGGATTCCCCCACCGGTTTATCGATCAGGCTGCGCATGGCATCGCGGTCGAATTGCTGCTGCACGCGAGGCGAAGGATTCGCGAGCAGATCGGCCATTCTCTGCTGCAGCATCCGTTCATAAGCCGGATCCTGCGTCGCCGGATACGCGCTTTTTTTGCGCTGCAGAATCGCGTCGGGCAGCAGGTCCCGACAGGCGGCGCGCAACAGGCTCTTCTCGCGTCCGTCGAAGCTTTTCATTTCCCACGGCACGTTGAACAGGTACTGCACGAGTTCGTGATCGCAGTACGGCACGCGCACTTCGAGGCCGACTGCCATGCTCAGGCGATCCTTGCGATCGAGCAGGTTCGGCAGCCAGCAGGTCAGGCCGAGAAAAGAAAGCTCGCGTCTGCGTTGGGCAAGAGCCGTTTCGCCCGGCAGCGTGGGTGTTGCGTGGCAGACCTGATCGTGCGTATCGGCCCAGTATTCGGGCACACGTAGCGCATTGCAAAGCTCGGGCGTCAGCACACGCGCCGGGTCTGCGAGGCCCATTTTCCAGGGCAGCGTCTTTGCCTCGAGAAATTGCGGCTGATGGTGCCAGCGATAGCCGCCGAACACTTCGTCGGCCGCTTCGCCTGAAAGCGCAACCGTCGAGTCGCGGCGCACCGTGTTAAACAGCAGATACGCCGACGGACACATATCGCTGCCGATTTTCCAGTTCGCATCGTAGGCGTCGACGACTGCGCGCCGTACTTCAGGCGCGGCGATCTGCGCCGTATCGAGCACGATTTCCGTATGTTGCGTGCGCAATTGTTCGACAAACGCGCGCACGAACGGCGTATCGCGCGAATCGCGCGAGTGATCCGCGCCGAACGGCACGCCACGCTCGGGGAAATCGACCGAGTAGGTGCGCAAGGCGTGGCCATCGCGCTGCCTCAGGCGCTTATCGGCAAGCGCCGTGACCGCCGATGAATCGAGGCCGCCCGACAGCAGGCTGCATAGCGGCACATCCGTCACGGTTTGCTGCTCGATGATCCGTTCGAGATGCGCGCGCACGGTGTCGATCGTGACGTCGAGCGAATCGGTATGCTCGCGTGCTTCCAGTTTCCAGTAGCAGCGCTCGTTCAAGCCATCACGCGATACGCGCACGATATGGCCGGGTTTCACTTCACGCATGCCGTCGTAAATCGCGTCGCCGGGCATACGGGTCACGCTGAGCGCGCGCCGCAACCCGTCGAGCCCGACGTGCGGGCGCATCTGCGGATGCGCAAGAATCGCCTTAGGCTCGGAGCCGAACAGCACGCCGCGGCCGAACGGCTGGTAAAACAGCGGCTTGACGCCGAGCCGGTCGCGCACAAGCAGCAACTGCTCTTTGCGTACGTCCCAGATTGCAAACGCGAACATGCCGACCAATCGCTCGGCGCACGCTTCGCCCCATTCGAGATACGCGCGTAACACGACTTCGGTGTCGCTTTTCGTTCGAAACGTGTGTCCATGCCGTTTCAGCGTCTCGCGCAGTTCGACGTAGTTGTAGACCTCGCCGCTGTACGTGAGGCACGCAATGGTCTTGCTGTCTTCGACGGCGCGCATCGGCTGCGCGCCGCCTTCGAGATCGATCACCGACAGCCTGCGATGGCCGAGCGCCGCATGCGCGTCGATCCAGATGCCGCGTGCGTCGGGGCCGCGTAAGGCCATCGTGTCCGTCATCGTTTGAACGATGGGCTGCTCGTCTTTCAGGTTGCGTCCGTAATCAACCCATCCTGCAATACCGCACATAAGTTGTCCTCGCTGTCACATATACGGATAACGCTTCGACGAGGTGCGAATTCCTCGACAGCAATGCGACTGCACATGAGAGGCAGGCGATGCATCGCGCCTGTCGGTTAACAGAACCTTAAGCAAAAAATGCTGTTGCGCAAATGCTTCGATATTCGAGTGCATTGGCGCAATTCAGCGAGATGAAAGCGATAAATCACGGAAACGACTTGATCGGCCTTCACATTCGCCATCGATTACCAAGTATTACTTCACCACCTGAAAGGACGAAGACATGAAGACGATCAGGAAATCGATGCGTGTGCGGTACATGGTTGGCGCGATTGCAGTCTCGCTTGCGGCGATGCATACGGCCGGTGCGGCGGCCGGTACTGCGATGATGATGGGCAACGGACAGGATCACAACGGACACAACGAAGGCAGCGAAGGCAACGGCCATCATGGCGCGGCGGTAAAGCACGTGCTGCTGATCAGCTTCGACGGCTTGCACGAACAGGACGTCGCACGCTGTGTCGCCGCGAATGCCTGCCCGAATCTCGCGCTGCTCGCAAAAGACGGCACCACCTACACGAACGCGCACACGCCCGGTTTGTCGGACTCGTTTCCGGGTCTTGCCGCGCTGGTGACCGGCGGTTCGCCGAAAACGGCCGGGCTCTTTTACGACGTGTCGTACGACCGCACGCTGTATGCGCCGTCGGACACGCAGTGCACGGGCAAGCAGGGGTGGAACGTCGTGTTCGACGAGACCACGGGTATCGACGCGGAAAACGGCGGGGCGCTGATTCACCTCGACGGCGGCGGTGCGTTCAACCCGCAGGCGATTCCGCACGCGCGCGTGAATGGCGCCTGTGTGCAAGTGTTTCCGCACAATTACGTGAAGACGAATACGCTTTTCGAGGTGGTCAAAGAAAACATGCGCGGCGCGCGTACCGCGTGGTCCGACAAACACGCGTTTGGTTATGACTGGCTCAACGGGCCGTCGGGCAGGGGCGTCGACGATCTCGCGCGCACCGAGATCAACTCGATCGATCCGGCCACGAAGAGCGACTACACGGACGTCTTCACGCACACCGAAACCTTCGATAATTTCCACGTGCAGGAGATGCTCAACGAGATCGACGGCAAGGATTCGACGGGGCAGACGGGCGCAGCCGTGCCCACCGTGTTCGGCGCCGACTTCCAGACCCTGAGCGTGGCGCAGAAGGCGACGGTCGCGAGCGGAGGCGGATATCTCGATGCCGATTTCACGCCGGGACCGCAAGTGAGCGCGGCGATCACCTACATTGATAATTCGCTGGGCCGCGTCGTGGCCGAACTCAAACAGCGCGACCTGTATGCCTCGACGGCGATCATCGTGACGTCGAAGCACGGCCAGTCGCCGACCGATCACACGAAGCTCGTGAAAAACGGCGACACGCTGACGAAGCTGCTCGAAGCGAATAACTTTCTCGACCCGAACGGCAACTTCGGCCAGGCCGCGACGAAGAGCGGCAATCTGAACGACGGTACCGGTCTTGTCGATACCGGCTTCGTGCAAACCGACGACGTCGGCCTGATCTGGCTGCGCGATCAGAGCCAGCGCGCAGCAGTCGTGAAGACGCTGAAGGACAACCTCAGCTGCAACGCGCCGGGCATCTGCGCGGACGGGCCGCAGGCTTATATCCTGTCGGGTCCGCAACTGGCCGCGCGCTTCGGCAATCCGGCGCTTGGCCGTACGCCGGACATCATCGTGCAGCCGAATCCTGGCGTGATTTATACGTCGAGCACGTCGAAGGACGAAGAGCACGGCGGCAATGCGCCCGACGACAGCCACCTCGGTCTGGTGGTCTACGTGCCTGATGCGCACGGTACGCACGGCGCGCACAATGCGGGCCGCACGATCGACGCGCCGGTACTGACCACCCAGGTTGCGCCGACCATTCTTCGCGTGCTCGGCCTCGAGCCTGAACTGCTGCATTCGGTCGCGCTCGAAGGCACGCCGGTGCTGCCGCAGTTCGATCGCGGCCGCTTTTAAGTCGACGTGATACGTAGCCGCCGGCGCGAGCACTTCGCGTCGGCGCTACATTGCTTCGCATACCGGAGTTTCAGGTTGCCGGCAGCGCTTCCATGCCTGTGTCATGATCGGATTACGCTGGGTTGACGCTCAATCCACACTGAGTTCGCGCTCAAGCACTTCTCACACAGGGGCACGCATCATGCGTAATCTGGACGAAAACACGATCACCGATGCCGTGCTCGCAAGGCATGAACACGTGGGCAACGCGAGGCTGACGGAGATTGCCGGCAGCCTTGTACGTCACTTGCATGCATTCGCACGCGAAGTGAACCTCACCGAAAGCGAATGGGAACAGGGTATTCGCTTTCTCACCGACGTCGGTCACATGACCGATGAGAAGCGCCAGGAATTTATCCTGCTCTCGGACACGCTCGGCCTGTCGACGCTGGTGGTCGCGATGGCGAACCGCAAACCTGCCGGCTGCACGGAGGCAACCGTGTTCGGCCCGTTCTTTGTCGAAGGCGCACCCGAGTATGAAAACGGCGCCGATGTCGCGAACGGCGCAACGGGTGTGCCGTGTTTCGTGTCGGGGAAAATCAGGGGCCTCTACGGCGAGCCTGTGCCGAATGCGCGCATCGAAGTGTGGCAGGCCGACGCCGATGGTCTCTACGACGTTCAATATCCCGACGACGGCGAGCATCGCGGCCGCGGCGTGCTGCACAGCCGCGCGGACGGCAGCTACCACTTCCGCTCGATTGTCGGCGAGCCGTACCCTATTCCGCACGACGGGCCGGTCGGCCGCATGCTCGATGCGCTGGGCCGCCATCCGTGGCGGCCCGCGCATCTGCATTTCATGATCACGGCGCCCGGTTATGAACGGCTCGTCACGCATGTGTTCCGCGAAGGCGACCCGTATCTGGACTCGGATGCGGTGTTCGGCGTGCGGTCGTCGCTGATCGCGCCGTGGTTGCAGCATGAGGCAGGCGTGGCGCCGGATGGGACGCGGATGGCAACGCCGTTTTACACGCTCGAGTTCGATTTCGTGCTGAATCGCGCAGCGCTTTAGCGTGGCCTGACGTCTGTCCGCACGAGACCGGCGCTTTCCATTGCATCCATATGGCGCGCGATCGCGCCGGGCGTCGTGATCCATACGTCGCCTTGCGCGCGGGCTGCCGCGATATGTTTTAGCGCTCGCCGCAGGTGCCGCAGCCGGTAGGGCTGGCCGACCAGGTACGGATGCAGCGCAATACCCATGACGAGCGCCTGCGGGTGCCGGCTCGCCTGCACCTGCTCGCGCATTTCGTCGAACTGATCGATGATCATGTCGGCGAACGCGCAGCCGTCCAGATGGCGGCCGATCATCATCGGCAGATCGTTGAGTTCCTGCGGATAAGGAATCGACCAGAGCGGGCCGCTGCGCGTGGCCATGCGCACCGGGCGATCGTCGTGACACCAGTTCAGCGTATAGCGGTAGCCGGTCTCGGCAAGCAGATCGGGTGTTGCGTGGGACTCCGAAATCCATGGCGACAGCCAGCCGGCCGGCGGCGTGCCCGCATGCGCGGCGATCCGGTCCCGGCAATGCGCGAGCAGCGCCCGCTCGTCGGCTTCCGCAAGCGTGCCCTGGCGTTGTGAATTCGTATGGCCGTGGCCGATCAGTTCGTCACCGCGTGCAATGCATGCGTCGATCACTTCGGGACAATGGTCGTACAGCGCGGTGTTGATCAGCACGCCGGCCGGCATGTCGAGCTGATCGAACAGCTCGAGGCAGCGCCACACGCCGACCCGGTTGCCATACTCGCGCCAACTGTAATTGAGCACGTCGGGCTCCGGGGATACCGGCCCGAGCGCGGCGCCCAGACCGCCGCCGAATGCGAAGTGCTCGATATTGAAGCCCAGATAGACGGCGAGCCGTTTGTCGCCGGGCCAGCTGAACGTGTCGGTATCGGTGATCGCGCGATAGGAAAAGCGGCCGTGTGTCGCAAGCGGACCGATCTCAGCCGTGCCGGCGGTGGGGACGTCGAAGGTTTCTTTCATGTTTTTGACGATTGTGACAAGGATCGTGCGGCGCAAGAAATCGCCCGCGCCGGGATCGGTTGTCCTGAGCGTTTGCCCGAAAAACGCTGTCGACAATACGTCGCTTTATCGTATCCATCAAGCAGTCAAAAAGGTGGTCCAAAACGGGGTGAAGATTCGCCGAATTGGCGCATTCACGCGCTAACAGCGGGCGCGATGCGACCGATACGGCGCAATCGCGGCGTCGATCAAGCCGATGCGACGTACACGGCACGCG
Organism: Paraburkholderia edwinii; assembly: GCF_019428685.1. Classification (NCBI taxonomy): domain Bacteria; kingdom Pseudomonadati; phylum Pseudomonadota; class Betaproteobacteria; order Burkholderiales; family Burkholderiaceae; genus Paraburkholderia; species Paraburkholderia edwinii. The sequence goes on along the minus strand of NZ_CP080095.1, from coordinate 3,899,147 downwards.
CAGAGCGCATCAGGCTGCAGAACGTCTTGCATACGAAACGCATCGATCTGGCATACATGTTGCGATCCTTCGCGTCCATTTTCCGGCGCAACGCAATGCGCGGCCGGTCCCGTCTCTCTCACCGATCTCTTTCATGACGTCAGTCAGCCGAGCCGATGTCGCCTATCTGTCGATGCGGCAAGCCATCGTCGAGCAGGCGCTCGTGCCGGGCACGAAGCTGCCGGAGGATGCGCTCGCGGCGCATTTCGGCGTGAGCCGTACGCTGATTCGCGCGGCGCTCGCGCGGCTCGCGAACGAAGGCTTGATCGATACCGGCAACAAGCGCAGCGCGACCGTGGCGCGGCCCAGCCGCGAGGAAGCGAAGGCGGTGTTCGAGGTGCGCCGCTGCCTCGAGGTCGAGGTCGTGCGTCTCGTGGCCCAGAACTGGCAGCCCGCCTTCGTCGCGTTACTCGATGAACATGTGCGCCGCGAAGAGGCGGCGCGCGGCGCGGGCGCAAAGCTCGAACTGCGCGTCGCGAGCGAATTCCACATGCTGCTCGCGCAACTGAGCGGCAACGCGTTGATGGAGCGCTACGTATCGGAGGTCGTGTCGCGTTGCTCGCTGATTCTCGCGGTGCATGGGCACGAGCCGTCGCAGGAGTGCGGCATGCGCGAGCACCGCACGCTGATCGCGGCGCTGCGCAAGCGCGACGTCGCGCTTGCGCAGCAATTGATGAGCGACCATCTGCAAGCGCTCGAAGCGCGTTCGCTGGTCGATCGCGCAGAGGCGGCGCGGCCCGACATCGTCGACATTCTCGGGCGCTATTCAGCCGCTTTTGCGCCCGCCGACCAGTCGCCGGCACGCGCGGGGGCCGGCGCCCGCAAGCCGCGCGCGGCGCGCGAGCGGTCCGCGAAGCGAGCCGGAAGCGCATGAGGCCGTGCGCCGGTCTTACGCGACGCAACCTTACTTTCACACACGCCTGAACACACTCACCGAGCCAATCGGATAAACGCCTGGAGCGAACGCAGATGAAGCAGCAGATCAATCGACGACAATTTCTCGCGCTGTCCGGCGCAGGGGCGGTCGGCCTTGCCACCGGCATGATGCCGCGACTCGCGGCCGCGAAGGACAAACTGACGATCGGCATCGTATACGTCGGGCCGCGCGACGATTTCGGCTGGAACCAGTCGCATGCGCTTGCGGCGCAAGCGCTGCGGTCGCTGCCGAACGTCAACGTGGTCGAAGAAGAGAACGTGCCCGAAACGATCGCCGTGCGCAAAAGCATGGAGTCGATGGTTCAGCTCGACGGCGCGTCGCTGATTCTCGGCACGTCGTTCGGCTACTTCGATCCCTACATGGTGGAGCTCGCGCGCGCCTATCCCGACGTACAGTTCCGCCACGCGAGCAGGCTCTGGGATCCGGCGAAGCATCCGAACAACCTCGGCGGCTATTTCGCCTATCGCGACCAGGGGCACTACGTGAACGGCGTGGCTGCTGGCCTGTCGACGAAAACCAATCAGATCGGCTATGTCGCGGCGAAGCCGATCGGCATCGTGTTGCGCACGATCAACTCGTTCATGCTTGGCGTACGCAAGGTGAATCCGCATGCATCGGTCAAATTGATCTTCACCGGAGACTGGACGCTGCCGGTGCGCGAAGCCGAAGCGACCAATGCGCTGATTGCCGGCGGCTGCGATGTGATCGCGTGCCATGTCGACAGTCCGAAGGTGGTCGTCGAAACGGCGGAGCAGCATGGCGTGAAGAGCTGCGGCCACAACACGTCGCAGGCGGCGCTCGCGCCGAAAGGTTTCATCACCGGCGCCGAGGCGAAGTGGGACACCGCGTACAAGGGCTATGCGGCCGATATTGCCGCGGGCCGCAAGCTGCCGAATGCGCTGTACGGGGGATACGACAAGGATCTGGTCGCGAGCACGCCGTTCGGCGCGGGCGCGACGCCGGCGGCGCGCAACGCGGCGCTCGCGGCAATCGCCGATCTGAAAGCGGGCAAGCCGATCTATGTCGGTCCGATCCGCAGCAACACGGGCAAGATCGTGATCGACAGGACGTACGGCAATTACGATCCGTTCCTCGACCAGACCAACTACCTCGTCGAAGGTGTGGTCGGTTCGATCGCCTGATCGACGCCCGCTTCTCATTCACTGTGCAACCGGTTATGGCGAGCGAGTCGACCCAATCCATTACGTCGCCGGCGACTGCCGCCGGCCTTCACGACCGTGGCGACCGGTTCATGCCGGTGCGCCAGAGCGCCGAAATGCTGGCGATTTCGGCGCTCGCGGTGGGCGGCGCCGCGGCGATCTTTTCCGTGCTGCTGCTCGCACTCGGCGTGGCGCCCGGCGAATTCTTCGAACTGTTGTGGCGTGGCGGCTTCGGCACGTGGTTCTCGCTGCAGAACACGCTCGTGCGGGCTGCGCCGCTCGTGTTCACCGCGTTGGCCGTCGCGATACCGGCCCAGCTCGGTCTGGTCGTAATTGGCGGCGAGGGCGCACTCGTGCTCGGCGGCTTTGCGGCTGCGTGCGCGGCCTTACCGTTCGGCGGCGGCGGTGCGCCCGCGCTCGTCACGATCGCGATGGTTGCCGCCGCGCTCGCGAGTGGCGCCGCGTGGATCGGCGCGGTTGGCGCACTCCGGCATTTCCGCGGCGTGAACGAGACCATCTCGAGCCTGCTGATGTCGTATCTCGCGATCGCAATCCTGAACTTCTTCGTCGAAGGACCGTTGCGCGATCCGGCCAGTCCGATCAAATCGTCGACGCGGCCGATCGGCGACGCGAACATGGTCGGCAATATTCCCGGCACGAGCGTGCATTGGGGGTTGGCGGCAAGCGTCGTGCTCGCGATTGCCGCCTGGGTGCTGATGCGCCGCACGACGTTCGGCTTCGCGGCGCGGCTCACCGGCGGCAACCTGCGTGCCGCACGCGCGCAGGGGCTGCCGGTCGGACGGCTGATCGTCGCGGCTTGCGCACTGGCCGGCGCGTGCGCGGGGCTCGCCGGTTATTTCGAGGTCGCGGCAGTGCAGGGCCGTGCGAATGCATCGCTTGCGGCGGGCTACGGCTTTTCCGGCATTCTCGTCTCGTTTCTCGCACGCCATCATGCGCTTGCGATCGTGCCGGTTGCGATCCTGGTCGGCGGCATTTCGGCGTCGGGCGGCTTGATCCAGCGGCGGCTGGATCTGCCCGATGCGACCGTGCTGCTGCTGCAAGGCACGCTGTTCGTGGTGCTGCTCGTCAGCGAAACGCTTTATGGGCGTTTCGCGATTTTCCGGGCTGCCGCGCGCGGCGTGCCCGACATCGATGGAAAGCCATGATGGTCACGACCGATATCGGCATCTGGGCGGTGCCGCTCGCCATGCTTGCCGGCGCGATCCGCGTCTCGACGCCATTCCTGTTCGTCAGCCTTGGCGAATGTCTGACCGAGAAGTCCGGCCGTATCAATCTGGGTCTCGAGGGCACGCTCGTGTTCGGTGCGATGGCGGCCTATGCCGTGAGCTTCCACACGCATTCTCCATGGCTCGGCACGCTATGCGCCGGCTTTGCCGGCGCGGCATTCGGCGCTTTGCACGGCGCGATATGCCGGTTGCCGCGCGTGAGCGACATCGCGATCGGCATTGCGATGATGCTGTTCGGCACGGGCCTCGCGTTCTTTTTCGGCAAGCCGTATATCCAGCCCGATGCGCCGCATCTGCCGTCGCTCGCGTTTGGCGCCTGGTCGGCGCTGCCGCAGGTGCGGGCGGCGCTGCAGATCAATCCGTTGTTTCCGATCGGCATTGCGCTGGCATTCGGGTTCACATGGGCGCTGCGGCGCACTCGCTGGGGACTCGTCGTGCGCATGTGCGGCGATTCGGCGAGCGCGGCGCGGGCGGCCGGTTATCGGGTCGACAGTGTGCGGCTCGCGGTGACCGCACTGGGCGGGTTTATGGCCGGTGTGGGCGGCGCGTTTCTCTCGCTGTCGTATCCGGGCAGCTGGAGCGAGGGACTGTCGTCGGGGCAGGGGATGATGGCGGTCGCGCTCGTGATCTTCGCGCGCTGGCATCCGCTCGGCTGTGTCGGTGCCGCGCTGCTGTTCGGCGCGGCGGGCGCGCTCGGCCCCGCGTTGCAAAGCATCGGCGTGACGTCGGGTTACTACTTTTTCAACGCGGCGCCTTATCTGCTGACGCTCGTCGTGCTCATCGTCTCGTCGTCGCCGCGCCGCAATCTCAAGGGCGCGCCGGCCGAACTGTCGATTACGCGCCGATGAAACGGACTGGCGCCGACGCGCCCGCGCTCCGAAATACCGTTGAGTTTTCCAGGTGTCGACCATGACGCAATCTTCCGCCGCATCCACTGCGCCGCTCGCCGGCGACTCGCCCGGCCGTTCCGGGATCGTGCTCGAAACGGTCGGCATCGCGAAGCATTTCGGCGCGCACGTCGCGCTCGACGATGTATCGATCAAGGTGCGCGCGGGCACGATTCACGCGCTGCTCGGCGAGAACGGCGCGGGCAAGTCGACGCTCGTCAAGTGCATCATGGGCGAGCATAAAGCGACGCGCGGACAGATTCTGCTCGATAACCGCGAGGTGTCGATCGACGGCATCCGCGACGCCCACCGGCGCGGCATGGGCATGGTCTATCAGCACTTTACGCTCGTGCCTTCGCTGAGCGCCGCGGAGAATCTGGTGATGGCGCGCTCCGACGTGCCATCGCTGATCGACTGGCGCGCGGAAAAGCGCGATCTGCTCGCCTTTCTCGAACGCATGCCGTTTCGCCTGCCGCTCGAGCGCAGCGTCGCGAGCTTTTCGGCGGGCGAGCGGCAAAAGCTCGAAATCCTGAAGCAGCTCTATCTCGCGCGGCGCCTGCTGATACTCGACGAGCCGACTTCGGCGCTGACGCCCGGCGAGGCCGACGAGGTGCTTGCGCTATTGCGCTCGCTCACGCGCAGCGACGGGCTCACGGTCATCATGATCAGCCACAAGTTTCGCGAGGTGACGCAATACGCGGACGAAGTCAGCGTGCTTCGGCGCGGCAAGCTGGCGGGCGCCGGCACGGTCGGCGCATTGTCGGTCGATGCGATGAGCCGCATGATGGTCGGCGACGCGGTGCTGCGCGAAGCCGCGCCGCGGCGCGCGTGGGATGTCGCGCAGCATGCGGTCGCGCTCGAACTCGAGGGCGTGAGCGCGGCTGACGACGACGGCCGACCCGCGGTACGCGATGTGGATCTGTCCGTGCATGCCGGCGAAGTGGTCGGTGTTGCCGGCGTGTCGGGCAACGGCCAGGCGCAGCTCGTCGAAGTGCTGTCGGGGCAGCGTGCGGCAAGCGGCGGCCGGATTTTCGTCGACGGCAAGGCGTATCGGCCGCGCCGCGCGCAGATGCGTGCCGGCAAGGTGTTTTGCCTGCCTGAGGAGCCGTTGCGCAATGCCGCGGTCGCGCATATGACGGTGGCCGAGAACATCGCGTTTCGCGTGTTCGACGAGCCCGGTTTGCGCGGCTTTTGCGGCTGGCTGTCGCCCGCGCGCATCCGCCGGCATGCGCTGAGCCGGATCGCCGCGTATCGCGTGAAGACGGCGTCGCCCGACGAACCGATCGGCAATCTGTCGGGCGGCAATGTGCAGCGCGCGATCCTCTCGCGCGAGCTGTCCGGTGAGGTCGACGTGCTGATCGTCGCGAATCCGTGTTTCGGTCTCGACTTCGCGTCCGCGGCGGAGATTCGCGCGCGCATCGTCGAGCAGCGCAACCGCGGCGCGGCCGTACTGCTGATCTCGGAAGACCTCGACGAGATTCTCGAACTCGCGGACCGCATTGCAGTCATGAGCGAAGGACGCATCGTGTACGACGCGCCCGCGCGCGAGACCGATCAGCCGACGATCGCGCGCGCGATGGCCGGCGAGGCACTAGCCCGGCGCGCGTAAATCGTCGTTTTACGGGTGTGCCGGTGAACGCCGCGCGCCGTGCACAATGCCTGCGCGCCGCTGGGCCGGGCGCCTTGCCGGTCAGCAGCAGCCGAACCAGGCGCTCGTTCGATAGAACGGGCCGAGATCCTCGGACAGCGCGTCGAGCGTCTCGCGCCATGCATGCACCGACGGTTGCGCGGCGATGCGCGCGCGTAACTGACCGACGAGTTCGGCGCGCAACGCCGCCTCGTCGATACCTTGCAGGCGGCCGCCGGCGACCACGGTGCGCCCGCCGATCACCACTGTATCGATATGCGCGCCGCTGCCGCGCGCGAGCAACAGCTCGAACGGCTCGACCGGGAACAGCGCGTCGTCGTCGAGCGCGTCCCAGTCGACGAGCACGAAATCGGCGGCCGCGCCGGGCTCGAGCCGCCCGCCGGGCAGCGCGCCGGCACGCGCGCCGAGCACGCTGCGCCGGCCGTTTTGCGCGGCGAACGCCCACAGCTGCGCGCGCGTCATGGTCACGTCGAAGCCCCAGCCGCGGTGCAGCTGGTAAGCGAGGCGCAGCTCGCGCAGCGCGTCGTTGTCTTCGTCGACGCCCGTGCAGTCGAGGCCGAGCGCGATCTGGCAAGCGTGCCGCACCATGTCGGGCACCGGCGCGATGCCGGATTTCAGATACAGATTCGAACTGGTGTTGACGGCGATCGTCACGCCGCGCTCGGCGAGCTGCGCGAGTTCGTCGGGACGCGCGTGGACGCAATGCGCGAGCGTGAGCCGCGGACTCAGCAGGCCGAGTTCGTCGAGATAGCGAACGATACCTTCCGGATGCGCGCGGTCGGCCCATTCGCGCTGATAGCGTGTTTCGAGCAGATGCAAATGGATCGGGCGGTCATGGTCGGCCGACGCGCGCGCGATCGCCTCGAGCAGCGGCGTCGAGCACCACTGGACGCCGGTCGGACCGTATTGGACCGTCACATGCTCGCCGTAGCCTTCGCTGTCGATCAGGTGCGCGAGGTCGTCGACGAGCGCGAGCTGCTGCTGGACGGACACCGGCTTCACGGAGAGCTGTGCGGCCACCGCGCTGCGAATGGAGGGGCGCAACGCGGCAAGCGCGGTCGCGTCGTCGCAATAGGCGATGCCTTGCCGGTCGCGCATCGCTACGGCGAAGCCGATGCGATTGCCGATATCGCGGGCAGCGCGCGCGACCGCGCGTGCTTCGTCGAGATAGGGCATGCCGCCCTGCACGCGTGTGTAATGCACCATCAGATTCGCTACGCCGTGACGCACCGATCGGGCGAATGCGGCCGCGGCGCTCAGATACGGATCGGCGCCCGGTGCGAGACCCATGAACGGCAGCCAGCTTTCGAGCGGCTTGTCGAATGCGCCGACGCTCGCGCTGCGCAGATAGCGGCCGTGATCGTGCGCATTGCTGAGCGCGGGCAGCGCCACGCGCCGTGTCTGCGCGTATGCGGACGGGTCGGGAGCCGGCGTAATCGCGGCAATGCGGCCGGCTTCGACGGTCATGCGCATGTCGGCTTGCGCGGGCACGGTTCCAGGGTCGGCGAGTAGCCAGCTGCAGTCGAACGAGGTGCTCATCGGCGGGGGCTCTGGTTGGGGGGGCGCGGTTCGGGTAACACGGTCGCGCCTCATGGGCGCGGGTCGTGCGGGCAAATTCGGTGTGCCCGATTCTAACCAGCCAGAAAAAGCCGCGGCGCGACACCAGGCAATGCGATGGCGGCCGCCTGTTACGCGCGCACGAGCCCCGCGATCGGCCGCTGCGCGACCGTTTGTCCGAACAGCGCCGCCGCCGTGCGTTGCGGATCGAGCCGCAAACTATCCGCGGCCACGCCCGCAATTAACGTATCGAGCGCGGCCGTCGGCTTCAGATCGCGTCCTTCGTACAGATCCGCTTTGCGCAGCCCCGGCCAGTCCGCGATCACGCGGCCGCCCGCCACGGCGCCGCCAACCAGCATCGCTGCCGATGCGGTGCCGTGATCGGTGCCGCCCGTGCCGTTTTCGGCCGCGGTGCGTCCGAACTCGGTGGCGACCAGCACGGTTGTGTGCGCCCATTGCGGGCCGAGCCCGTCGCGCAGTGCGGCGAGCAGCGCATCGAGGCCTTTTAGCGTGGTCGCGAGACGTTGCGTTTGCGCGCTATGCGTGTCCCAGCCGGCGGTTTCGATCATCGCGATGCGCGGCCCGTCGTCGCGTGCGAGCAGCGTCGCGGCGAATTTACCGAGCGTGCCGGCGTCCTGACGCGCGCGCGTGCCCGAATCGCCGACCATCGCGCGCGTCGCCGTCGCCGCTTCCCATAGGGGTTTTAATTGCGCGTCGTGCTGATAGAGCTGGGTGACGCGCATCATCAGGTCGTCCTGCGCGGGCGGCAATGCGGAGGGTGCGTATGACGTGACCGCCGTTCTGCCACGCAGCGCCATCGGCACCGACGGCGCGAAGGCGATCGCATCGGGACCATGCGGCAGCAGTCCGGCGAGCCGGTTCAGCCAGCCGTCCTTCACCTGATACGGCGTTGTGCCGCCGGTTTCGAGCACGTTCTGTCCGTCGAAATGCGAGCGATCGCGATACGGCGACGCGACTGCGTGCACGAATAAAGCTTCGCGTGCCGCATACATCTTTGCGGTCTCGGCGAGCGACGGATGCAGCGCAAACATGCCGTCAAGCTTCACCGTGTTCGCCTGATCCATTGCGAGCGAACCGCGCAGCGGCACATACGCGGGGTCGCCGTACGGCATCACGATATTGAGTCCATCGGCCGCGCCGCGCTGGATCACGAACACGAAGCGGCGTTCGGTATCGGCGCGCGCGAAGGCGACATTCGGTATCGAAAGCGGCGAGATCAGCAACGCGCCCGCGCCGGTGGCCGCAACGTGAATAAAACGTCGGCGGGAAATCGCCATGCTTACCTCCGCTGGAAATCGGGTGACACGAATAGCAACGCAAACGCCGTCGATGCGCTTTCGGCGCGCGACACGGCCGTCGCCGTCGGCATGCTGAGCGAGCCCGCGAACAGATGGTCGCCGAGCGTGCGCGCATCGAGCCGGTCGCCGACGCGCGACGCGAGCCGCTGCGCGAGCTCGACACGACGCAGCAGCGCATCGGGCGATGCCCAGCTTGCCGCGACGTCGTCGTAGCCGGCGGGGGAGCCCGGCCGCCAGATCGGCTGGCCCAGCTGCGTGAAGAGCGGCGCAGTTTGCAGATCGCCGAGGTCCTGCCAGCCGAGACCGCGCATCGCCGAAATCGTCCACTCCCACGGCGATTTGAATTTGGCGGACGCCGGCGACCATGCTTGTGGAGACTCGATCAACGCGCGATAGACGGTCGGCAGATCGCCGCCGCTTTGCGTGAACGCGTTCGCGACGCGCGAGACGACGTCGGGCGGCGGCGTGTCCGAGATGAAGTGGCGCGCGAGTTTGTCGGCGACGTGATGCGCCGTTGCCGGCGACGATGCGAAGTCGTGCAGAACAGCGAGCGGCTGTGCTTCGCCGGTCTGATCGTACTGGCGGCCGATGATGGTGCGCGTACCGGGCTCGTGCTGGGCGATACGGAACACGAAGCGGCCCGGTTCGGCTGCGTTGGCGCGGCCGCCCGCGCCATTTGCGCCGCCTGTGCGTACCGGCGGCAACGCAACGCTCCAGCCCGTCATCGCGCGCGCGAATTCGGTGACGTCCTGCTGCGTGTAGCCGCTGCGCGCACCGAGCGTATGCAGTTCCATGATCTCGCGCGCGAGATTTTCATTGAGTCCGCGCGGGCGCGTCGGATTACGCTCGGCGGCACGCATTGCCGCGATGCTGTCGGGACCGACCGAGTTGGTCTGGTCGAGAAAAAACTGCATCGCCGGATGGCGTTCGACGGCGACCAGCATGTCTTCGAAGCGGCCGAGCACATGCGGGCGGATCGCTTCGGCTTCGAATGCGCCGGCCAGCACGGCGACTTGCGGCTTTTCCGTCGAGATCGCGAAGTGGTTCGCCCAGAAGTGAACGAGGCGTTCGACGAACGGCGTTTGCGTGTTTAGCGCGCTTAGTACGCGTGCGTTGACCGCGTCGCGGTAGGTGGTAACGATGTCGGTGCGCAGGGCTTTGCGCGCTTGTTGGGCCTCGGTGGTCGGTGCACCGGCGTTCGCGGATGCTGATTGTGGCGCTTGCGTTGACTGCGTGGATTGCGCTGTTTGTGCTGTCTGCGCGCCGCCTCCCATATTGTTCGCCATACTGATCGCGCCCGAGGCCGCCGCGTCCTTTCCGGTTCTGCGCATGTCGCGCACTTCGCGACGCCGCTGCACGTAGTCGACGATCAGCGCTGCCGAATCGGGTTCGCGCGACCATGCCGGCGGCCGTGGATCGTAGTGGTCGAACTGCGCGAGCAGCCACGCTTTCGGGTCGGGCGGCACGGGCTCGTTGGCCTTTGCGCCGAGCCCGAAGCGGTTCAGCGCGATGGCAGCGGCGTGTGCGTCAGCTGAATCGTTCATCGGCAATCCTCTGGAAGCGTCGACTATGTCCGTTAAACGGGAGCCGCGCGCCGATCCGTCGCCGCGCTCGACAATTTATCGGCTGGCCGCGTTCGACGCCGGTTGTTGTTTCGGCGCAGGTTGCCGCCATTGACCGTATTCGCGCAGGCTATCCGCGAACTGCGCGCGCTCTTGCGGCGACAACGAGGCGGCGAAATCGGCCACGCCTTGCTCGACGCGCGCACGCAGTGCTTCATCGGCATTGCGCGTGCGGGCCAGCGCGGCGTCGAGCGCGGGGCGGTTGAGCTCCGGCTCGCCGAGCAGACGCAGCACATCGCGGCGTCCTTCGCGGCCGGAGCGCACATAGGTGCGGCCGTCGCGGCGCGCCTGCTGCAAGTCCTGCGCGAATTGCTGGCGGCGTTCGTCGGAGAGCTGGGCGGCGGCGAAGCGCAATGCGTGTTGCTGCGTCTGCACCTGCGTTTGGACGGCGCCCGCGGCGGCGTGAGGACGGCTCGCGAACCATTGATAGGTGCCGCCCGCTATCGCGCCGAGCAGAAAGATGTTGAGCACGAGCGACGCGATAAGCGTCCATTTCAGTGAATGTCCGTTCATTCTCCACTCCAATCGGCGGTGGTGCCGTCGAAGCTCGTAGCGAGCGACGGTGCGTCCGACGCCGTAGCGGGCGTCGTGCCGTGCGGCGGGCCGCCCGCGAGCAGCGCGAACGAGACGACGAACGCGCCGGCCAGTACGCCCGCGAGGCCCGCGCCGATCAAGGCGGCGCCGGACCACCAGACGCGTGCGCGCGGCGAGCGCGCCGCCACACCGCGTGATACGAGGCCGCGCGGCGCCGGCGCCCATGCCGGGGCGGAGGCGATGATGCGGCGTGTCAACGCGGCGTCCGGTTGCGGCGGCGCGTCGGTGGCGAGCCATGCGTCGAGTTGCGCGGAAGCGCTGAGCAGCGCGTGCGCTTCGTCTTGATGCGCGTCGGCCCACGCGAGCGCGGCCGCGCGCTCGCCGGCTGGCCAGTGGCGCGCATCGGCGCCGTATGCATCGACGATCGCGCGGAATCGGTCAGGTGTCATCGGATGTCCTTGGGCGTGTGTTGGGTAGGTGTGGCGCGGCCGGTTGTGCCGGCGATGCCGGCATCGAAGCGGGCGCCGCGGCCAGAGACGCGCGCAAATTGCGCCGCGCCCGCGACAGCAAACTCTCGAGCGCTTCGACCGTGATGCCCATCACGGCGGCCGCGTCGAGATTCGACAGTTCCTGGTAGTACTGCAGCACGATCGCCTCGCGCTGCCGCGCGGGCAGGGCCGCGAGCGCGGCGCGCACATTTGCGTCGCGCGCGTGCGCTTCGAGGCGCGCATCGGGCAGCGGGCCCGGATCGACGCTGTCGGGCAGTTCGTCGACGGGTTCGTCGCGGCTCGCGCGCAAGCGGTCGTAGCAGAGGTTCAGCGCGACGCGGTGCAGCCACGTGTCGAAGCGCGCCTCGCCTTCGCGCCAGCGCGGCGCGTGCTTCCAGATCCGCACGAACGCTTCCTGCGCGATATCTTCGGCTTCCATACGGTCTCCGAGCATCCGTGTCGCAAGCGCGAGCAGCCGCGGCAGCTTGCGCGCGACGAGCGCGCGCACCGCGGCAGGCTCGGCGCGGGCGACTCGTGCGAGGAGGGCCGCGTCGGGGTCTGCTTCAGAGGGCACTTTAGAGCCCGCATCAGAGCCCGCATCAGGGTCCGCGTCAGAGCCCGCATCAGGGCCGCGTTCGGCGTCGTTCAATGCGCGGCGTCCTGTTCGATGTGCCGGGTGATCGTGTGCTGCGCGCTGCGCATCCTGTTCGCTCCCTGTTGGTATGGGCGGGTATCGGCTCGTTTACCCTTTAACGCGCGGCCCGTCGAAATCCGTCGCTCAGCCTACGTCCCGCAGAATTGTCGCGCGCGATGTCGATTTCGGCCACGTCGATTCGTCGCGTAGATGAAGCCGCAGTGCACGCGCCGGATCGGGCGCCGGCGCCTCGGTCTGCCCCAACCCGTCAAGGAGAACGAAGATGCGTGTCATGGTGATCGTCAAAGCGTCGCCCGAATCGGAAGCCGGCCAACTACCGGACACCGAAATGTTCGCGGCCATGGGCCGTTTCAACGAGGAACTCGCCAAGGCCGGCGTGTTGCTCGCCGCCGACGGCCTGCAGCCGAGCTCGCGCGGCAAGCGCGTGCGCTTCGCGGGCAGTTCGCGCACCGTCAGCGACGGGCCGTTTCCGCAGGTCGGCGAGCTCGTTGCCGGGTTCTGGCTCTGGCAGGTCGCATCGATGGACGAAGCGGTGCAATGGGTCAAGCGCTGCCCGAACCCGATGAATAGCGACTCGGACATCGAAATACGCCCGCTCTACGAGATGTCCGATTTCGGTGACACGTTCACGCCCGAGTTGCACGACCGGCAAGCGCGTCTGCGCGACGAGATGGAGCGCAATGTGGGTGGCGGGCGCGGCGGTCAGTCAGGCGGGTGATTGGCGGGTCGGACGAGGAGGGCGGACGCGTCGCGTGCACTAGACGGCACCGGTGGCCGGAGCACGTGCGCAGCGGCCACCTGTCGTGGCACGATGCGCGCCGCGCGCCTCCAGGAGGCCACGGCGGCGCAGCATCCAGGATGCCGGCACGCATCGTCTCAGCGCCCGTCCAGCTCCGCCCGCATTGCCTGAACCACCCGCGCCCAGTCGCCGGGCTCCGTTTGCCGGAACGCGCGCATCGTGTCCGCGTACCACGGCGACGCGGGCCCGGTGCGCGCATGCGTCCAGCGCCATTCGTTATCGGTGGCGGGCAGCATGACCCAGCACGGCTTGCCGAGCGCGCCGGACAGATGCGCGATCGCCGTATCGACGCTGATCACGAGATCGAGTTGCGCGACGACGGCCGCGGCATCGGCGAAATCCGTGAGGTCCGCGCCGAGCGGCAGAATCGGCCGCTCGTCCGGCGCGTAGCTCACTTCGTCTTCGTCGGCGCCTTTTTGCAGGCTCACGAAGCTCACATTCGGCGCGTCCCACAAGGGCGCCAGCGTATCGAGCGACGGCAGCGAGCGCTTGTGGTCGTTCACATGCTTCGGGTTGCCTTTCCAGACGAGTCCGATCTTGCGGCCCGCAAGTCCCGCCAGCCGGCCGCGCCATGCATCGACGAGACCCGGGTCGGGCGTGATGAATTGCGCGGGCGGCAGCGTCTTGTCGTCGAGCAGGCCCGGCACGCTGAGCAGAAAGGTCCAGTAGTCGTACTGGCCTTGCGAAACGGCCGCGAGCGTATCGAACACCTCGTCGACGCCTTCGACGCTCCTGAATAGCCGGCTCAACGCCGGCGGGCACGCGAACGTGAGACGCGCGACGCCCTGCGCCTTCAGCGTCGCGATATAGCGGCCGAACTGCAGCGCGTCGCCGAAACCCTGCTCGCGCCAGATCAGCAGCGACTTGCCGGCGAGCGGCTCGCCCTGCCAGCGCGGGCAGCTCACATCGGGCGCCTGCGCGCGCTTCTGGCCGTCGCCGCGTTCGTGGCGCGCTTCGTACAGCGGCCAGCCTTCGTCATAACGTTGCGCCTGCAACAATAGCGCGGCAAGCCCGAATTTCGCCGATGTCAGGTCCGGATGGATCTCGAGCGCGCGGCGGTACGCCGCTTCGGCTTCGTCGGTGCGGCCCTGCCGGTACAGCGCAATGCCGAGCGTATGCAACGCGTTTGCGCTGTCGTCCTGAAACGCGAGCGCGGTGCGGCATGCCGCTTCGGCGTCGACGTAACGATCGGTTTCGATCAGCGTGCTGCCGAGACTCGTATGAATGTCGGGCAGATGCGGCGCGAGCGTCAGCGCGTGACGCAGCGACGCCTCGGATTCATCGAAGCGTTTGAGCAGATTCAGCAGCGAGCCGAGATGATGATGCGCCTGCACGAGGTTCGGTTCGGCGACGAGCGCCGCGCGATACATGACTTCCGCCTCGCGCAGCTTGTCGCGGTCGACCTGCAGTTTGCCGAGATTGAAATATGCTTCGCCGTACTCGGGGTTGCCGGCCAGCGCCTGCACGTACGCGGCCTGCGCTTCGTCGAGCCGCTTTTCGTCGTGCAGCAGCACGCCGAGATTGTTGTGCGCGGCCGCGAGATTCGGGCGCAGCTCGATGGCCTTGCGATAGGCCGCCTCCGCGTCGCGCGGACGCCCTGCGCGATGCAGCAGCAGACCGAGGTTGTAGTGCGCTTCGACGTAGTCCGCCCGGCACGCGATGGCCGCGCGAAAGCTCGCTTCGGCGTCGGGCAACCGGTCGAGCCGCTTGAACAGGCTACCGAGATTGCAATGCGGTTCGGCGTAGTCGGGTTTGTCCTCGATCGCGCGCTGCCAGAATTGTTCGGCATCGGCGAGCCGCTCGAGATTTTGCGCGCAGACGCCTGCGAGATTGAACGCCGCCGCGCGCGTCGCGCTTGCTGTGCGCTGCTGCAGGATCGGTTGCAGGGCCGTCAGCGCGTCGGCGAAGCGCTTGTTCGTATAGAGCAGGACGGCGGCCTGCAGCAGTTGCGCATCGTTGCGCGGCGAATCGGATGACGTCATGGGCGAGCGGAACGGGCGCGAAGGAAGGGCCCCCGAAAGGGCTGTGAAGGTCCATCAAGGTCATGAACGACGGATTATCGCCCGGCTGCCTTTCTGATGCCTTCCGCTCGCCGCTGGCCGGCTTTTAACGGTTACCAGTGCACCCGCAGCGTCTCGACGCCGCGCAGGCTGCTGCGGCCGTTCCAGTGCAGATTGTCGAGCCCGTCGACCGTGAGTTTGGGCAGGCGTGTCAGCAGCGCGCCGAGCGCGGTCTCGAGTTCGAGCAGGGCGAGCCGATAGCCGAGGCAGTGATGCACGCCGCCGCCGAACGTGAGCACGCGCGGCAGGTCGCGGCCGATATCGAGCTGGTCCGGATGATCGAACTTCGCCGGGTCGCGGTTGGCCGCGCCGAGCGACAGATAGACGATCGAGTTACGCGCCACCGGCACGCCGGCAATGTCCATGTCTTCGCTCGCGGTGCGGCCCGAAAGCTGCGCGGAGCCCTCGTAACGCAGACATTCCATGATCGCGTTCGGCAGCTTCGCTCTATCCTTGCGCAGCGCATCGAATTGCTGCGGGTGGCGCTGCAGGGAGATCAGCGCATTGCCGATCATGTGCGATGTAGTCTCGTGGCCGCCCAGGTAAAGCAGGACCACGTTCGCGACGATCTCGTCGTGCGTGAGCGTTTCGCCTTGTTCCTCGACCTTGAGCAGCATCGAGATCAGATCGGTGCCGGGCTGCCTGCGGCGTGCTTCGATCACTTCGGAGAAATACGTGTCGAGCGTGCGATATGCGTCGTTCGACACGGCGAGCTGCGCGTCATCGACCGGCGTCATGTCGAGCATTTTCGCCACGTGCTGGATCGCATCGGCGAGCTTCTGCGCATGTTCGACAGGCACGTCCAGCATCCGGCAAATGATCTCGATCGGAAACGGCATCGCATACGCGGCCATGATGTCGACGCTGCCGTCGCTTTCGAAACTGTCGATCAGACGATCGGCGCTGGTGCGGGCGATATCGCGCATCGATTCGACCTGCCGCGCGTTGAAGGCCTTCATCATCAGGCCGCGCAGCCGCGTGTGCACCGGCGGATTCATCAGCAGGAACATGCGGCTATAGCCGAGCAGGACCGGTTGCTGCGCGCCTTCCTCGCCGTAGCGTTTGCGCACTGATGACTCGAAGTTGTGAATCATGCGACGATCGTGCAGCAGCTTGTCGACGATGTCGTAGTGCCCCGAGACGAACTGGTTCGGACCGACCGGAACGAGCGGACCTTCTTCGCGCAGGGCGTCGTAGACGGGGTACGGGTTCGCGAGAAACGAAGGCGTGGCGAAGTCGGCGAGGTTCATAGGAATGCTCGGTAACGGTTGCAAGGGCAGATGACGGACCATCGCGTTGCGCCGGCGCGGGGCGCCGCGCCGTGCGATGGTCCGCCGATGCTCACGAGAACGTTCGAATGCGCGCGCTATTCCCTCGGCGCGGTGAGATCGGGCCGTTTTGCGCTATATGTGCCGACGTGCGCCGCCGATTCTTATTCGCCGGCTGCATGGGCCTCGGGCTGCGCATCGCGCTTGCCGCCGACGAGAAAGGCGAGCGCCGCGATCACGACGACGATCGTGACCGCCGCGAACAGCAGCGTCGCGTGACGGATATCGGTTCGTTGTGTCGCGATGCCGAGTCCGATAACAGGCAGCGAGATCGCGACATAGAGCACGACGAAATAGGCGGACGTCATGGCGGCGCGCACATCCCCCGGGCTGCGCGCGGTCAGTTCGCCGAGCCCGGCGCGAAAGCTCGCGCCCTGGCCGAGGCCAGCGAGCACGGTGCCCGCGAGCAGCGCGCTCTTTGCGTCCCACACGCTGCTGAGCGCCACGAGCGCAAGGCCCGCGATCAGGCCGATGCATCCGGCCGGTTGTCTCCAGCGCGGCGCGAACCGGCCTTGCAAGGCCTGTCCGCATGCCGACGAGCCGAACAGCAGAAATACGACAAGTCCGATCGCGAGGTCGCTATGGAAGCCGAGCTCGCTGCGCATCAACTGCGGCGAGACTGCCGCGAAAAATCCGACCACGACGAAACCGGCGAAGCCCGACAGCGCGGCGGGCACGAAGGCGCCGCGCACGGCCCGCGGCAACGCAATCCGTTGCATGCGCAACTTTGCCTGGGCGGCGATGCGCGCCGTCTCCGGCACGCTGCGCACGGCGCAGAGCGCGATGACGACAAGCACGAGATGCACCGCGAAAGGCGCGCGCATCGGCGCCGGCAGATATTCGACGATAAGACCGCCGAGCACCGGTCCGCAGCCGAGGCCCAGCATGTTCGATGCGGTGGCTGCCAGCGTCGCGGCATTGCGCCACTTCGCCGGTGCGGCTTCGATGACCGCGACGGTCGCGGTGCCGGTGAAAATGCCGGCGGACACGCCCGATATCAGGCGCGCCGCCATCAGGCCCGCGAGGCTCGTGCTCGTGAGAAACACCACGCCCGACGCGGCCGATGCGCAGAGCCCATAGGTCAGCATCCGCTTGCGGCCCAGTTGGTCGGACCAGTTGCCGACCATCAGCAGCGCGGCCAGCACACCGAATGCATAGCACGCGTAGATCACCGTGATGGTGGCCGGCGTGAAGCCGTACGCGATGCGGTAGTAGCGGTAGACGGCGGTGGGAAGCGTCGTGCCCATCATGTTGATGACGAACGCGAGCGCGAGCAGTAAAAATGCGGCGGACGTGCGCGGCGTGCCGGAGGACGGTTGCATCGAATATCGGGCGGCGGGGGAAGACAAGGCACCCGATTATCGTCAATGCACGGATTCTCTGCTGATTGCCGTACAGGAACCTTGCAAGCTTCAAGAAAGCTGCGCACGAAAAAGCGGCCGGGAGAAATGACTCCTCGGCCGTCGCTTGTCTCCTCCGCGCAATCTCCGCAATACTGCGTTGCGTGGCACGCGAAGCTTGCTTACCGCAGCGTGCGGTGACTCTTCTTCACGTGGTGATGGTGATTCACGCAATGCACTTCGACGATTCTCGCTTCAGCAAGCCGCGGCCTGAACGGTGCGCAATGCTGGGCGTGACTGACAAGCTTGTCGATGGTGCCGCGCGCGATCGCGATACGGGCCGAACGCGCGATCTGCGCAAGCCGTGCGCCGCCGTCCGGGGACCGTGCCGCACGCAACGCGGCGAACCAGCCGATCACGGTCCAGCCAAGAAAAACATTGATCATCGTGATGGCGAACGCGTGACGATGTTCGCGCGCATCTGCTTCGAGCGATGGCACGAGGTACACCACGACTGCGCCGATCAGCCCGATCGCTTCGACATATTTGACCATTGCATCACCTCTTCTTCCTGTTGATCCCTACGATCCTTACCAGCCTCGCGGCGCTGGTTAGCGGGCGCGGCGGCGTTGGATTCAATGTAGGCCAGTTCAGGGTGGTGACGAAACTCGGTAGTTCGCAAATCACAATCGCCGATTTGTGAACAATGGTGTCAAACTATCCAAACGATCAGTCGGGTATGTTGGCGTGTGAGGTATGCGCGGCAATCTGCACAATCCGGCTACGCACCACGGCGATCGCCTGCTTCAATGCGTAAACGTCCTGAAAGTAACGTTGCGGCATGCGGATTTGCCCGGCGTACGCATCGATCTCTTCGATTTCCTCGCGCCATAGTTCGATCTGGTCCGACGTCGGCTGGGCGGTTCGCCAGATCTCGTCTTCGAGCGACTTGAGCTCGCGGTACCAGACGACGAGGCGCAGTTTGACGCGCGCCTCGAGCATGCGTGGCAAGGCCTGCAGCAGACCGACGAGCACCGCGAGAAACGGCACGAGTATCAGCAGGCGCCGTTCGATAAAGCTCGCGAGCCAGAACGGCAGATAGCGCTGCAGGAACGGCGGGCCCGATTTGAAGTAGCGCGCGCTTTCGTCGGAAACCGGAAATTCGGCCGTGTTCAGATTGGGAAATGCGCCGACTGTCGTGAAGTAGTCTTCGCCGCCATGCACGGTTTTCGCGACTTCGAGCAACACGAAGGCGAGTGCCGGATGCAGCGAATCTTTCGCGACAAGTTGCGCGGTCGCGGCAAGCAGCGTGACGTCTTCGGATGGACGATCCTGGGCGATGCTCGTCGCGCCGCGCGGATAGGTGATCTTTGCGAGCGCCGGGAATTTCTGCACGTACGCGTCGGCGAGCGCGAAGCTCATCAGCTTCAGGTCGCTGTTCAGCAGCTTTTGCTGCATCGGCGCATCGGGGCGGCCGATAAAGAACGAGGCGTCGAGCGTGCCGTTTTCGAGGCTGTGATACGCGTCGTCCGCAGCCAGTTCGACGAGCGTCGAATTTTCGCGCGTCACTTCGGCGAGGCCGAGCAGCGTTTGCGACACGTTAAGCAACCCGCTGCCCGGCACGCCGATCGAAATGCGCTTGCCGCGCAGTTGCATCAGCCGGTCGACCGTTTCGGCGCCACGATAGAACACCCAGATCGGTTCATACGAAACCGCGGCGATCGTCTGCAGATTGTCGGTGTCCTTAGGGTGGATCGTGCCGGACTGGATAAAGCCGATCTCGTATTCGCTATCCGGATCGACGAGGCGCTGATAGTTTTGGACGGAGCCCGACGACGGTCGGATATCGAGCGTGATGCCTTTGCGTTTGAGCAGAGGCGCGTACTGTTCGGCAAAGCCGCGATAAATGCCGCCGTCCGCGCCGGTCGTGATGACAATCCGGCTGCGGACCGCGGGCTCGGCAAACGACCACGCCGCCCAGATCAGCGCCACGAGCACGATCAGCACGACGGCGATCAGCGTCCACCGGCGCGCGGGCGTCATTCGTTCTGCGGACTGAATGCGGTGCAACGCGGGGTTGCGTTTTGTCATTCTCACTCCCCGTTATCGGCTTATGCGCTGCTAATGCGTCACGGTGTGCCGCGTTCTCATGCCTGCGGCGAAGATCATAGCGCATCCCGATAGCGGGGTAGAGAGATGGAGCCTGTCCGCGGATGCCCGCGCAGGCGGTATCGATGCGGCCCGACCTCAGGTGAAGAAGCCGATCAGCGCACGCGCGACCGCTTGCGGGTTGTTTTCCATCGGGATGTGGCCGGCCGCGGCGATGCGCACGAGTACCGTATGCGGAATCTCCCTGGCGAAGCGCTCCGCAAACTCGACGCGCTGAAATGCATCGTCTTCGCCCCATACGAGCAGCTTCGGCACCGCCGATGCGCGCAGCGCCGGTACGAGGTCGAGCGTGTAACGCGCGTCGGCCGCGCGGGCCAGCGAGAGCCACGAGCGCCCGACGCGCGGGTCGGTCCACGGGTTCAGATACTTAGCGATTTCCTCTTCCGATGCCGGGCGCGCGAGTGCCGCGATGACCGAGATGCGGCGCGCGGCGAGGATATCGGCAGGTGTCGTCACGGCCGCCACGGCCGGGTCGCCATACCGCGCGACGGCCGGCGCCGGCCATGAATCGAGCATCACGCCGTTGACGAGCGCGAGCCGGCTCACTTCGAGCTGGCCGTCGACGAGCAGTTGCTGCGCGATGCCGCCGCCGATGTCGTGCCCGGCAAGATACACGGGGCCGCTGATTCCAAGCGCCTGTGCGAAGCGCACGACCCATGCGGCGAGCGCCGGCACCGACGCATGGTCGACGTCGAGTTCGCCGGCCGAGCGGCCGAGCCCGGGCAGGTCCACCGCGATCGGCCGCAGGCCCGCGGCGGCGAGGTCTTCGAGCACCGGTTGCCAGACGCGGCTCCAGTACGTGCCGTGCAGCAGCAGGACCACGGGCGCCGCTTCGCTGCGCGTGACGGCGGTCAGATAGCTTGCCGCGACGCCATCGACGTCGACAGATTTCCGTTCAATCGTCATCGTTCAACTCTCCTACTGAATGGTGCGGCGTTTAACGGACGAACTGTTCGACGTAATCGGCGCCGAGCCCGATGGCTTCGTAATGGCGGCGTGCCGTTTCGAGCTTGGTGAAGACATCCTCATAACCGAGCGCGACGCCTTGCGGATCAACAAATACGTAGCCGCCCGTGACATGGAACCACGTGATCATCTCGTCGACATCCTCGGGGACGTACAGCGTATGCGTTTCGCCGGGCGGCTCGAACGCGTACGAATTCTGCTCGGCGACCCAGTCGTGCTCGAGGTAGTACCAGCGGCCTTTCAGCACGATGGCATGAACCGCGCCTGCATGGCGGTGCCGCGACACGATGCCGGACTTGCGCACGCGCAGCAGATTGATGAAGTAGCCCTGGCTCGTATTGAACATCAAAGGCTTGAACGATACGGTCGGCGTGCTCGGCACCCACAGCTTGTCGTCTTCGAGCCAGTCCTTGATTGCGCCGTTGTGCACGAGATCGCCCGACATGAAAGGCGGTTGCGGGAGTTGATACGGAACCGCGCTCTGGTCGGGCCGGTTTATGGGTTGGGGGGTCATGCTGCCATCTCCTTGATCGGTATCGGAAGCGCCGGCGCGAGATTGCAGCGCCGTGCGATGCAGTACTATAGTCAATCATTGACAAGCGTGACAAGAATGATTTTGTGGGGCTGACGGGCTGATGCAGGTAGCGTGATTGCAGCGCTGGCCCGCGGCAACAGGTGTTGCCGCGCCGGCCGCGGGGAATTGATGCGGAACGCACAAACAGTGATTTGTTCAGTACGGCATATATCGGATGCGACGGTGCGCATGCACCGGCTTTCAACCGGCGAATGCACGCGCGCGCCCGCGGCGGCGCACCAGAAAGCGATCCTGGTTTACGGGTAAACTGGTGGGCTATGAACAAGTGCCCTTACTGCGAAAAAATTCGTGACGAATGGGACTGCCATGGCTCGGAGTGCCGCGCGGCAATCGCGAAGGCACTGCGCAGGCAACGCCAGGGCTTACCGATGGTCCCGAAAGTCATTCGCAATGAGATCCCCGCGGGCGCGAGCACCGGCGAAGTCATCGCCCGGTTGTCGCGGCAGCGTCTGCGCGCGCGTCGCGGCAATGAAGAGCGGCGCGAGCGCAAGGAAATCGACAACGCCGACGTCGACGTCGATTGAGCGGCGCCTCGTCGTATTGCGGTTGCCCGTCATCTATCGAACAGGTGCTTTCGCCGCCTCGTACGGTGGAACCGACACTTTTTTGATCGCATCGATTTCATTCGTTCGTCCGTCGGCAATCTGCTCGGCAATGTGCCGCAGGCGTGCGTCGTGATCGTGCGCCGATCGGTTTCTTGCCTCGAAATGCGCTACCAGGTGAGCAACAAAGCCGGCGTCGATATCGCCGACGTACGGCGCGTTGCTGATGGCCAGCATGACCCGGTGCATGTGCCATCTGAACGACGACATGAATGTGCTGTTTGCGCCATCGGCCGCGGGCCGGCTCGTCGAGCCGGCGGCTGCGTCCGCCATGGCGAACGTCAATGCCAGCGTGACTGCACAGACGCTGAATCGACGGAAAAAGCCAGATTTCATCGAGGTACTCGGCTGAGTAAAGATTGCGGCACGCGAACATGTCCACTGCGTGGTCGAGCGCGGCCGCCTCAACGCTAAGTGTCGATCATTCCTATGACGGAAGGTCAAGTGCCTCGATAAAAATCGCTGGCGATGGCGCGCACCGCGCTGCGGTTTGCGCGAAATCCACTAAACACAGCGCTCGATTTCGTCTTTTTTGCGCACACGGCGCTTTATCTGCCGTCCGCTCCGCTCCACACGACGTCGCCATCCACCGCATAGAGCCGGCAATTCGTGTGTCCGTTCGCGCATTGAACGAGCGCGTCGCTGATCGGATCGACGCCCGAGGACGCGCCCCACGCGCCGTCCGGCGCGATCGCGAAGGCGCGCGGCCGGGGCATCGTCAGGAATTTCGAGTAGGCGAGCCGGCCCTGGGCGCTCAGATACGGCACCGCCGACGCGTTAGCGAGCGTCGCGAATGCCGTGGCCGGCGGCGCATCGGCGAGCCGCGGCCAGACCACCGTGTTGTCGACGGCATACAACTGACAATACTGCGCGGTCTGCCAGCACCGTTTGAGCGCGGCGCTCGCCGGATCGAAGCCGCCGGACGCCCATGATCCGTTCGACATGCCGATGGCGATCGCGCGCGGCAGCGGCGCGGCCAGAAAGCCGCGATAGAGTTTTTCCTTCTGGTCGTCGGTCAGATACGGAATGGCAGCGAGGTCGTTCAGCGCCGCAAAGGTGGTCGACTTCGGCGCGTTGCCGGGCAGATACTCGGGGTACGTCTCGCTGCCCGGCATGCCGATGCCGCGCAGGAATGCATCGGCTTTCTGCACCCACAGCGGCAAGCCGGCGCCCGATGCCGTCATCGCATGCGCGTCCTTCTGGAACGCGCCGTAGTCGACGAGTTCCGCGCGGCCGCCCGCGGCGGTGTATTGCGCGTACATCTGGCGCCACGTCGCGGTCGAGAAGATCTGGTCGTTTTCGCCGTAGAACCAGATCGAGCGCAAGCGCGTGCGCGCGCCCAACTGTCCGGCTGCGCTGATGAGACTCGCATCGGGCGTCTGGCAGTCGCCTTCCTTCACGCCGCCCGCGAAATCGAGCAGCCCCTTCACGTCGCTTACGTCGGTCGGGTTCATCGAGCCGAACGCGAGCGTGTTCCAGCCGCCCATGCTTTTGCCCGCCACGACGATACGCGATGCGTCGATGCCCGGCTGCTGCTTGACGACATCGAGCACCTTGCGGATATCGCGCGCGGCGTCGAGTCCGATCGCGGTCACGTCGCACCCATGCGGCCGCAGATGGCCGCCCGAGCCGGCATAGCCGCGCATCATCGGCATCGCGACCGCGTAGCCGCGCGAGAGGAAGTAGTAGGGAATGAATTCGTCGGCGACGCGCGGCGCATTCGCGGGGTCGTGCGAGGCGCCGTGATTGACGAGCGCGAGCGGGAACGGTCCGCCGCGCGACGGCATATAGAGCGTAACTTTCAGGCGCACCGGCGGCGACGTGTCGACCGGCACCGTCAGGACGGTTTCGTTGAGCGGCGCGGGCGGAACGTCGTGTGCGTCGCTAGCCGATGCGGCGGGCGCGCAAAGTGCGATGAAAAGCGCCGCGCACAGAAGCAGGGTGTCGAGCGCTCGCGCGATCGGGCGACGCGTCGCGGTGTTGGCTGGAGTCGGGCGCGGGTTCAAGTGCCGGGTCGAACGCGGGTTTCGTTACCGATTTCAATGCGCAGGCTGCAACGCGCGGGGTGCATGCGTGGGTTGCATCATGCGCGGTCGGGTGCGGGTTTAGTCGTGGCGCTCGCTGTGAACCATTCGCGAAAGCAGCACGAAAGTTCGCGAAGATTCTAAAGCGGCGGGCCACGTTAAACACCTATATCGGCGCGCGACGGCGAAACTTGAAACCGGCTTGGCTAACCGCGGCGCGACCCGCGCAGCACCGTTGTCAGATGCATCGCAACACTGACAAGAATGGCAAGCGAGCCGATCGTATCGAGCAGGACCGACATCCTGGTCTCCTCACGTAGAGAAAGGTCGAGCGACCGCGCCGCTCAGCGTTGCAGCAGGCGGCGCGAATCCATGAACGCGATCCTAACGACGAAGTGACGCCCTCACAATCTGGCATTTCCAATGCTAGACTTCGGCAAAACCGAAGCGGGCACGCGGCATGGCTGCGCCCGCAATCACAGGAGAGCTAACGCATGCGTTTTGACCTGACCGATATGCGGCTTTTCCTGACGGTTGTCGAACGCGGCAGCCTCACGCAAGGCGCACAGGCCATGCACCTGGCGCTCGCATCGGTCAGCGAGCGTATCGCCGGCATGGAGGCCGCGCTCGGCGCGCCGCTGCTCGAACGCAATCGCCGCGGCGTGCAGGCCACGCCGGCCGGTGTCGTCCTGATGCGGCATGCGCGCGCGATTCTCGACCAGGTCGAACAGATGCGCGGCGAAATGCGCCCGTATGCGACCGGCCTCAAAGGCCGTATCCGGCTGATGTCGAATACGGCGGCGCTCGCGACGTTTTTGCCGCCGCATCTATGCCGTTTTCTCGCGCGTTTTCCCGATCTGTCGATCGATATCGACGAACGGCCGACTTCGGAGATGGTGCCCGCGCTCGCGGAAGGGCGCGCCGATCTCGGCATCGGCGCGGACATCGCGGACCTCGGTTCGTTGCAGACGCATCTTCTGATGCAGGATCAGCTTGTGGTCGTCGCGAGCCGGTCGCATCGTATCGGCAGCGCCGAATCGGTTGCATTCGCGGAGATTCTCGACGAACCGTTTGTTGGCCTCTCCGACGCGGCGCTCGAAACGCATCTGGCCGAACGCGCATCGCGTCTCGGCAAACAACTGCAATACCGCATTCAGATGCGCGGTCTCGACGATATCGGCATGCTGATCGAAGCGGGCATCGGCATCGCGATCCTGTCGCTCGCGTCGGCCGACACGCTGCGCCGGCCCGGTCTGTCGATCGTGCCGTTATCGGAGCCGTGGACCGCGCGGCGGCTGCATCTGTGCGCGCGCGATTTCGCCGCGCTCACGCCGCATGCGCATCTGCTCGCGGAACAACTGATCGAAAGCGCGACGCCGCGCGAAGCGTGAACCTTCTGAATGCCGGGATCGGGGAGAAGCCATCGAATGGACGTGCGTGCGCTTGAAGAAGCGGATCTCGAACTCGTGTGCCGTCATCGCGAGCAGATGTTTCGCGAGGCCGGCCGCGACGAAGCCGTGTTGCAAACCATGACCGCGCATTTTCGCGAGTGGCTGCGGCCGCGTCTCCACGACCGTACGTATTTCGGTTATCTGCTGTGCGCAGCGGGTGAACCGGTTGCGGGCATCGGCCTGATGCTGATCGACTGGCCGCCGCATCCGTCTCATCCGGTATCGGACCGGCGCGGTTATGTGCTCAACGTCTTCGTCGAGCCCGCGTATCGCCGACGCGGGCTCGCACGCGATCTGATGCAACGGGCTGAAACGGAATTCGCGAGACGTGGCGTGCAGTACGCGATTCTTCATGCGACCGATGCGGGCCGCGATCTTTACGCGAACCTCGGGTGGAGCGGCACGACGGAGATGGCCAAACCGATTGCGTCAAGCTGAGTTTCTTGCACAGCGCTGCTGTTTGTTGAACCGCTGAGGATCGACTGAAGATCCACCGCGCTCCCTGTGAGTTCTTAAAATACTTGACCGAGCACCCCTCGCAAAGCATTGTCGATCTTATCTGGCAAGCCTTTACTAAAGGTCGCAAAAAAGTTGGCTGCAGGCGTGAAAATTTTCCAGATAGGTGTCTTTACTCACACAGATTCGCAACGATGCACATGAAACGAAGCTGACTCACCGCGACTACGCTTGGGGAAAAGAAGGAGATGGATTCTCTGAGAGGTGGGTGCGAAACAACGTCTCTGAAAAAACCGTGTATGTCGTCGACTTGGACGGCGACCCGGTCGGCACTTGTGCTCGATCTCGATGATGAAAAGCACGGGGCCGCAAGAACCGATAGCCGGGTACGTGCATGCGCTTTGCGTGCGGAAAGGCTTCCACAGACGCGGACTTGGCAGCTTTATGCTGGATTGGTGTGGCGACAAGCTTAGCATCCTGGATCGGCGTTTATCCGACTTGATTGCGCTGTCCACAACGTAAAGCTATGCACCTATTATGAGTCGCTTGCATTTATCCGCGTTAGGCAGCATGCAGAGTCCGAAGCCAGCGGCTATGTCTGGTCGCTCTACGAAAAACTGGCCTGGTAACGATCGGGCCAAGCGCAGACGATTCGCATAGCAGGCTGGCTCGCTGACAATCGTCGCCTCAAGAGGCTACCAGGATGCGATACAGCAAGGAGTTTTTCGACCTGCAAATCCGGTTTGCACAAACCGTCGCCGCTCTGATTGACATACCGATCGAGAAGGCGTTGCTCGACTATACGAATATCTACGTCCGCTTCGCGCTCGGTCGTGCCTTTGACCAACACCATCCGATCTGGCGGTGCTATACAGACGGCTTAAGGAAATCGGTCGATTTGTGCGATTGGACATATCGGTTCTATCTCGCGAGAACGGAAGTTCCCAAGACGCAGTCCAAGCTCGCGACGGTCGGTTGCTTTTCATATGCGATGCAGGATGCGAGATGCGTACGCATTCACTTCGAGAATATTGAGCCAGCCACGACCTCTCCGTTGGGCATCGACCGCTTACCTGTACGGCTTGCGGAACTCCGCTCGCTTTTCGATCACATGAGGCACAACCATCAAGAAGCGACGTGCGTTGCAGGGACTTCGTGGCTCTATAACCTACGCGCTTATCAACGGTGTGTTCCTGATGGATACGTGGCGAGCGCCAAGGTCGCGGAATCGCGATTCCGCAACATGCCTCTGTGGGGGCAATTTCTGGATCGCCATGGCGCCGTCAGAGTTGGTGCCGCGGAATATTTCATGCAACAGCTATCGTACGCAGCGGATTTTCAAGACTTGGTGTGCGGCTTCCCGCTTCAGGCGCTCGCGGTAGAAGCCCCAATCGAGCAGTTTTACTGTTTCTACGCGGTTTAGCAGGACCTCCGGATGTCCGCTTCGCGGAAAGCCGACGATCCCTTATGGGGCGGCTACGGCCGACGACATCAGGCAGTAGTCGGCCGATAGTGTTGAAAAACCCTGCAAATCTGGTGGTGAGCGCCTATCCTGGGATGTGAGCAATCAACGAGGGCGCCAGCCATGATGGGTCAACGAGGTGGTTCGCAGGAGAAGCTCTTCTACTCGTTCAACCTCGATGATCATGTGCCTTCAGATCATCTGCTGCGCCGTATCGATCCGTTTTTCGACCTCAGCGAATTGCGCCAACACCTGGCGCCGTATTACAGCAACACGGGCCGGCCGTCGATCGATCCCGAGTTGATGGTTCGCATGCTCATCGTCGGGTATTGCTTTGGTATTCGTTCTGAACGACGTTTGTGCGAAGAGATCCATCTCAATCTGGCCTATCGCTGGTTTTGCCGCCTCGGCCTTGAAGACCCGATTCCGGATCACTCGACTTTCTCCAAGAATCGACACGGTCGCTTTCGTGACAGTGAAGTGTTGCGCCACGTATTCGAGACAGTCCTGCGGCGCTGCATGGCGGAGGGACTTGTGCAAGGCGAAGGCTTTGCCATTGATGCAAGCGTCATCAGAGCCGACGCGAATCGAAGCCGTGCAGTACCGGGAAGTCAGACTGTCGACTGGAGCAAAGGTGATGGCCCGAGTCGCGCTGTACGTGAGTACCTGGCCGCGTTGGACGAGGCCAATCAATCCTGCGGTAATGCTTTGACCGGGGTCGAAGCAGTACCTCCGCCAAAGAGCATTTCACTGACCGATCCCTGCAGCGCGCTGGACTGCAGCACCTGGCGGTCCAGCCTTCTTTGCTTATTCGACCAACTATCTGATTGACCTGCACGCCGGGATCATTATGGATGTGGAGGCCACACCGGCGAATCGGGCGGAAGAAGTGGAATCGACAAAGACCATGGTGGACCGGGTTGAACAGCGTCTGGCGATAAAGCCTCGCCGTCTGGTAGGCGACACGGCCTATGGCACGGCACCGATGCTTGCGTGGATGGTCGGGCAGAAGAAGATCGCGCCTCACGTTCCGGTTTGGGAGAAGACCCGGCGCGATGGCACGTTCGAGAGAGACAAGTTCCACTGGGACGAACAACGCAACGAGTATCGATGCCCCGCTGGACACGCAATGCGCAGCGATTGGCGAGCATACGCAAACCCGCGAACCCACATTACAAAGGCCGACACCATCATCTATAGATCGAGCCAGCGCAATTGCACCGGCTGCTCGATGAAGGAACAGTGTTGCCCTAACATGCCGTTCCGCAAGATTGCCCGCAGCATTCATGAAGATGCGCGAGATGTGGCGCGAAAGATATCGACAACGCCAGAGTACAGACGCTCGCGTCGAGAGCGGAAGAAGGTCGAGATGCTGTTCGCACATCTCAAGCGAATTCTGAAGCTCGATCGACTTCGATTGCGGGGCCTAAGTGGTGCGCGGGACGAATTCCTGCTGGCAGCAACAGCCCAGAACCTGCGACGAATGGCCAGGCGGTTGGCACCGCTCGAAACAGAAAGAGCTGCGATGATTGTCTAGCTTGAAGCGAGGGGCGAAAGCCCCTCGATGTCTGAATGCTCCGAAACACGATCATGCCTCTCCGCGCGCTGACGGGCACTACGATCGCCATCCGAGCAGGGTTTTTCAACACTATCGGCCAATTTCCGACGTTCGTCAATCCGCCGGTGACGACCGCTTTATGACGCTAACGGGTCATCGCGCGTCGATCGTTGTTTCCCCGCCGCAATTCACATTTGCTAACAATCCAGATGCGTAGTTCTGGTACCGTCCGCGCGGTACCGGACACGTCAGAAAATAAGAATGAATGATCGAGCAAATCGGCTGGTAAGCAGGAGCCTTCCCAACTTGTTGGTGGCCGATGGAGCGGCGTCGACAACCAGCGGCACACGAAGGAAACACGGGGCGGGCGCTGCCGGGCGTGCGAGGCGAGCCGTACTCCTCACTGCTTTCAGCGTCGTGTTGGCGTTTGTCGGCACGCGTTCAAAATCGGCGTGGGCGCTGGATATCACGGTGAACAACCAGACGGATCTGGCCAACGCGATTGCCGCGATCAACTCATCCACCGACGCCAGTTCGACCATCCGGTTCGGCAGCGGCTTCCAGGTCACCGGTAACCTGACGACGCCCAACAAGCCCATCACGCTTGATACGCAGGGCTTCACTTTAACGACCTCCGGCGACGTATGGTCGGGGCCGGTAACCATTGTCGGAACAGTGGTCAGTTCAGGGACGAACAACGTTGGCGGAGCCAGCTTTCAGCTGACTAGCCCGTCAGGCAGCACGCCGTTCGTCAACAATGGGTCTCTGACCGGTGGCGGCGCTGGCGCAGGCCAAACGGGAGGGATCGGCATCTTGCTGAACGGGACCCGGGTGACACTAACGAACAACGGCACGATCAGCGGGGGAAGCTCTTTAACTACCGGAGCTCCTGGACCCGGTGTAGAGGTAGAAAATGGCGCAGCGCTAACCAATAGCGGCACGATCCTCGGTGGGAACACCAACGGAGGCGTTGGTGCGGTCGGCATCGGCGTGACGTGGGGGCCGGGCGGCGGGACATTGATCAATCACGGCACGATCCGCGGCGGCTCTGATCTGACAGGCGCGAACGTGGGCGGCGCAGGGATCTTCCTCCGGGCAGGTGCGTCGCCGGTCGTCAACACGGGCACGATCGTGGGCGGCAACGGCGCCGCCGCAGTCAGCGGGAATGCGGCCATCAGCCTCATCAACAGCGGGACCCTCCAGGCGGGCGCCGGCCAGGCCAACGCGATCCAGTTCACGGGTGGGACGGGTGCACTCTCGCTCGAACTACAGGCAGGTTCGACGATCGTCGGCAACGTCATTGCCAACACTGCGTCAAGCGCCAACACATTGACGCTCGGTGGCACCGCAAATGATGTCTTCGATGTTTCTTCGATCGGCTCTGCCGCCCAGTATCGGAACTTCAACGTCTTCCAGAAAACCGGCACGAGCACCTGGGCGCTGACGGGCACCGGCACCGCCGCAACCCCATGGTTCATCCAGCAGGGCACGCTGCAGATCGGCAATGGCGGCACGAGCGGCAGCGTTCTCGGCGCCATCACCGATAACGCCACGCTCGCCTTCAATCGTAGCGATGCATTCACGTTCGGCAATCTGGTAAGCGGCACAGGTTCGGTGAATCAGGTGGGCACAGGCATCACTGTTCTCACCGCTGCGAACACGTATTCGGGCGGCACGAACGTGCTGGCCGGCACGCTCGCTGTCGGCGATGCAGCGCATGCCAATGCAACCATCGGCTCGGGCCTGACGACGGTCGCTGCGGGCGCGACGCTGGGTGGCTATGGCACCGTGTCGGGTTCGGTGAACAACAGCGGCACGATTGCGGCAGCGAATGCGCTGTCGCCGTTTGCATCGGGCAACACTGGCGCTTTCAGTATCGGCGGCAATCTGAATAACGCTGGTATCGTGAATCTCGCAGCCGCGTCGGGCCGCATCGGCAACGTGCTGAACGTCGCCGGCAACTACACCGGCACGAACGGCCAGGTCGTGCTCAACACGCTGCTCAACGAAGGCGGCCCGGCATCGCAAAGCGACAGGCTCGTGGTCGGTGGTAACGTAAGCGGCACGACGACCATCAAGCTCAATCAGTCGGGTGCGGGCGCGCAGACCGTTGGCGATGGTATCCAGCTCGTGCAGGTGAACGGCACTTCGGCCGCGAACAGTTTCCATCTGGCAGGTCCGGTCCAGGCCGGCGCCTTCCAGTACATGCTATTCCAGGGCGGTGCGACGGACGTGAACGACTGGTACCTGCGCTCGCAACTCGCGGCCCAGACAGCGCCTGGCGACACGTCCGACCCGACGGCTCCGCCACCGGCCAGTGCAGCGGCGACGGGACCCATTGCCTATCGCCCGGCGGTGGTCGGCTATTCCGTCACGCCGCTGCTCAACGCGGACTACGGCTTTAGCCTCCTCGGCCGCCTGCACGAGCGCGTCGGCGATATTCCGAACGCGGATTCCACGCAACCGGCGCACAACAACGGCGTGTGGGGCCGCATTGGCGGACAGAATCTCAGCGCCGACGCGAACGACCGGTTCTCGGCCGACGAACACACGTTCTTCGCGCAGTTCGGCAAGGACTGGACGCTGTCGCACGACGCGAGCGGCGGCAGCACGCATGCGGGTGCGACGCTGGCATTCGGCTCCACGTCCGCGAACTTCAGCGACAGCGCGCGAAACATACCCGGCACATCCGATTCAACGGGCACCGTTGAAACGCAGGGGCAATCGATCGGCGGTTACTGGACCAGGTATCTGCCCGACGGCAGCTACTTCGACGGCGTCGGACAACTGACGCATTACCAGAACCGCTACGGCGACATCTTCGGCGACAGCAGCAGCCAGAACGGCTTTGGCGCGGGTGTGTCAGGCGAAATCGGCAAGCCGTTCGCACTCGGCTCGACCGGCGTGGCGATCGAGCCGCAAGCTCAACTGCTCTACCAATACCTGCATCTGAACAGCTTCGATGACGGCGTCTCGCCGATCAGCTCGAATACGACGAACGGCTTGCGTGGACGTCTGGGATTCAGGTTGTTCAAGGCAAACCTGGGCAACGACTCGAAGACATCGAGCGTCACGCCGTATTTCACGGCCGACGTACTGCATGACTTCTTCTCGCCGGGACAGACTACCGTTGGCGGCACGTCATTCGGCAATGAACTCGAGAAGACCTGGTATGACATCGGCATTGGGATCACGGGCAGCATCGGCAAGCACTCCGAGGCGTACGCGAATGTGAAATACGAACACAGCTGGGGCGGGGAATATCGCCGCAATGTGTTTGGACAGGCGGGCTACCGGTTCAGCTGGTAACGCCTGTCGTCCCTGCGAAAGGGCCGTCGCAACCGCTCCGGGCCGCGAGACGGTGAACGATGTGGTGAAGCAGCTTATGAACATCACCGGCGTCTCGTGCGTAGCACTGGTCGTGATCGATCCCACCGGCGATGGTAGCCATTCCGTCGCGGGGGGGCGCTGGAGGCGCAGCTACCTATGCCCGATGTGCTGGAGAAAGGTCGAGGAGCGACCGCTGCGCAGCGCGCAGAATCGATCTCCCTTCATTGAAGAGGAGGTCGACATGGAAACGCGTAATTCTTCCTCCAGCACTCGCCGGGTACCTTGGAACAAAGGAAGGCTGACTGGCCAGAAGCCCCCGTTGAAGCTGCGCGAAATCTGGGCGATCCGGACGAGGCTTCAGATGTCATCGATGTTGTTTTGCACGGAATCCGGACCCAGGGGGGGTGCGGACAAAATCCTGGACTACCTGGAGGTAGTCCATGTACTCGTACGAAGACCGCATTCGAGCAGTTCAGCTTTATTTGAAGTTGGGCAAGCGCATCAGGGCGACCATCAGACAGCTGGGTTACCCGACAAAGAATTCTCTGAAGGCCTGGCATCGCGAATACGAGCAGTGTCATGGTTTGCGAACCGGCTATATTCGCGCTGCGCCAAGGTATTCGGCTGAACAGAAACAGACTGCCGTCGATCACTTCCTGAGCCATGACCGATGTGCTGCTGCGACCTTGAAGGCTTTAGGCTATCCGTGTCGCGGAACGTTTGCCAAATGGATCGAAGAATTGTGTCCCGAGATCGGAAAGCGTATGGTGGGCAGAGTAGCCGGCAGCGTTCCGAAATCGCGCGAGGCCAGGCAGGCAGCGGTCATTGATCTGTGCACCAGGGATGAAAGCGCAAGCGTGGTTGCCCAGAGAGCAGGCGTGAGCAGGCCTCTGCTGTACAACTGGAAGAACCAGCTCCTCGGTCGGGAGGCTCCAGCATCCATGAGACGCCAGAAGAAGCCAGCTCCGAACCTTGAGATTGCGGAACTGGAGCAGCAGGTCGAGTCGCTTCGACGCGACATCCGGAAGCTGGAGCTTGAGCGCGACATCCTCAAGAAAGCGAACGAACTGGTAAAAAAAGGGATGGGCATCGACCCGCAGCTCCTGAGCAACCGGGAGAAGACGATGCTGGTTGATGCCCTGAAGCAAACCTATCCGTTGCCAGATCTGTTATCCGTCCTGAGGCTAGCCCGCAGTTCCTACTTCTATCACCGTGCACGTCTGCTTGTCGCTGACAGGCATGCTGGCGCGCGTCGCGTCATTGCAGACATTTTCGAATGCAATTACCGCTGCTACGGCTATCGTCGAATCCGGGCAGCCTTGAGCAGGCAGCAGGTATTTATCTCAGAGAAGGTCGTGCGACGTTTGATGCGACAGGAAGGCTTGGCCGCTGCCACAACGAAACGACGTCGCTACGGCTCCTATCGTGGAGAAATCAGCCCCGCTCCGGAGAATCTCATCAATCGCGATTTCCGTGCAGTCGCCCCGAATCAGAAATGGCTCACCGACATCACCGAATTCCAGATCCCTGCCGGCAAGGTGTATCTGTCGCCGGTAATAGACTGCTTCGACGGGCTCGTTGTGAGCTGGGCAATCGGCACACGGCCAGATGCTGAACTCGTCAATGCCATGCTGGATTCGGCCATCGAGGCGGTGGCTGATAGCGGTGATCGGCCGGTGGTCCACTCCGATCGCGGTGCGCACTATCGTTGGCCGGGATGGCTATCCCGTATGCGCGATGCCAGGCTTGTTCGCTCGATGTCACGCAAAGGATGTTCACCTGATAACGCGGCCTGCGAAGGCTTCTTCGGACGGCTCAAAACGGAACTGTTCTATTCTCGCGACTGGCGGGCTACGACCGTTGATCACTTCATTGAAGTCCTCGACTCGTACATCCGCTGGTACAACGCAACCCGGATCAAGGTCTCGCTCGGCTCTCTCAGCCCACTTGAATACCGGGAAACTCTTGGAATCTTGGCATAACCAGTCCAAGATTTTAGCCGCACCCCCCGTCGCACAGGCTGCCGATCCAGTCCGCCATCGTCTCCGTGCGCGTCGCGCACGCGAATGTGTAGTTCGATGCGCCGAGCACGGCAACGAACACGTGCGCCTCGAACTCGACGCCGCCATTGCGCGCGAGGATCGGCACGGTGGCGCCCGCGAAGTCGGCGAACAGCTTCTCGCCGGCGCGGTGCTGCTGGCGCATTGAGCGCTTGATCGACTTCGCCCAGTCCTTGTACTTCTGGCAGAACTGCGTGTAGCGGTAGGTCCGCTGGCCGGGGTTCGCTTCAGCGTATTCTTCCCACAGCAGTTGCAGCGTCACGCCCTTGCGTCGCAGTTCGCGATGCAATGCCGCGTAGTCGGGCTCGATGCGTCGCAACGCTGTCGCCGTGGCATCGGCTGCCGCAGGCCTCAGGCGCGCGTTCAGTTCATCGTCGGACAGCGCTTCGGCTGCGGCCCAGTCGAGTCCCGCCTGGTTGGCCTGCGCTGCGAACTTCGACACGGCCCCGACGCTGATGCCGATGGCCCGGCTGATCTGACGATGCGTCAGGCCACACGCCCACTTCAGTCGCAGGACTTCCTTCAATTTGCGCATGCTCATCCGAGGTGTCGGCATCAGCGCCTCTCCCGCAAAAAAGGGAGCAGGCTAACGCCGCCGGTGAATACATGCGCAACGCCACCGCCAGACTCAAACCCGGATTACGTTCCGGTTACGTGATCACCCGTTTCGGTCCCGTGATCGCTCATTCCGGCATCGTGATCACGCGTTTCGGAAACCTGTGATCGACGATCACGATCAACCGGAACCGCTGATCACGATCATTCGGAATCCGTGATCACGATCCGGCGGAAAGCGTGATCACGTTCGCCGGAATCCGCAGCCTGAGGTCGATGCGGCCGCATTGCAAAGCTATCTGGTGAAGCGCGCAGCGGCTAGTTTCTTCGCGAACATCAGCTAACTCTCGGACCAAGGCAAATTTCATACGAAGATCCGTCTTGATGAATGGCTGAAGCGCGAGTTCGATCCACCGCCGGCAATTCGCACGGCACGCCTGTGGATCAATCAAGGGAAATCTATCCGCCGCCGGTCAAAGTGGGCCGGCCCTACTACGTCGAAGAGGGTGCGACGTTTGCGGACCGCAGTATCCGACCTCCGCTTGCACAGCGGATTATGTAGTCGCGCAAGCGCCTCACGTCTGGCGATAGCTAACCTTGCCGCGCCGCCCTTGGCGTCCTATCGTACAGTTGTTCGCCGACCATGCGAGCGCAACAGTTGTCCATAGGTTCGGCCTCGCCTCGCGGCGGGGCTTTTTTTCGATCAGATCGCAAAAACACTGCTATCGTTGAGGTCCTCGAATTACGCGGAGGCCCTCCATGCGCCGCGACAAAAAACTGGCGATAGAGATTCTGCGGACGCTGGTGCACGACAAAAGCGGGACGATGAGTATCAATACGCTGACCGCCAAGCTTGAAGAAAAATGCTCTGATTCCGAGGTCTACTACCACGTCCAGTTATTACAGCCCGTGGGCCTCGTCGAAATCCAGGCGAACGGTTACGTACGCGTGACATCGGCCGGGCAGGACCGTGCGGAGAACAATGACAAGCAGGATCCGATGGGCACGTGGGCCGATCCCGGCCCTAGCTGATACGCGCGCACAGTATTTGGCCCCACATCGTTGCCGGGAACCTTTGTGCGCAAGCGTCAGTGCCGCCGCTTGTAGTGGCCCTCGCGCCACAGCGTTGCGCCGACCGACGTCAGCAACGCAATTTCCTCTTAGTCCAACCGATCCCATGCGCCAGCTAGCCATCCGGCGAACCCCGCGCGTGCATGATCGAGGTCGACTGTGGCGCGCCCTTCGAGGTTGAGTTGTTCGAACATGGCGATCACATCACCTGGCGCCATGGTGCGCTCCGAATTTGCGTCCTGACGACTGCGGCCAAAAAACAGCCCCGCGTACGCGAAGGCAGGCGGAGCCTATGGAGTTACTCGCCACGGGGAACGAGAGCGAGCACAATCACTGTACGCGCACACATCTTCGCGTACAAGAAGCTTTGCGAGGCGCAGCCGTCTGGAAAATATCCACGCGATGTTGCATTGCAGCGTATGCTCTCTGCACCCTCGCCACGGTAACCGCCAAATGAATCCTGCAAGACGCCCCGAGCATCTCGACGACGAGGCCCGCGCTGAACTGCTGACCTACCTGGTGGCCGGACAGCTCGTCGCCAGGGCGCGTACAGGCGTATGGCTCGAAACCACCCATCTCGTCGAATCAGCGCAAATTTGGCTCGCGAGTAACGGCGCCAATTGCAGCTGGTTTGAGCGGGCACATCTGGCTCGCGTGTCTGCGGAACTCGCGCCCAGCTTTCTGAACGCACCAGCGCTGAGCGACGCAGCGACACTCGCGCAACTGTTCACTGACGGCGGACGTCTCGACTACCGATCGCCGATCGTGGGAGAAATGTTCAGTGTGTGCCAGCAGCTGCTGCGCCGTTCCATCTGGAAACGCCTTGCCGACAAGTGACAGTCGGTTGCCGCGAAGTGCAAAAGGTCGGACCGGACGCCGGAACAGAAAACGGCTCGGCGCCATCGGCGGGAATCCGGTTCAGGTCAGGCGCGTGAAGTGATCGATCTAGCTGGCCTCGTCTCGCTGCCGTTTTTTTGAGTAACCGGCTTCCGCTTTATGGCCAGCACTTTGGATTGACAGCCGGGCGCCTCGATGACAGCGTTTTCATGCCGTCCACAAGCTTCGTGGACACCGGTATACGACCGGTCAGCAGTGACGCGATCAGCCGGATCAGCTGCAGCGGGTTCACCGGTTTACGAAGGAAGGCGTTCCAGCGAATGTCACGCGAAGCGACAACCTCCATGGCCGAAACTACAACGACAGGTATTTGCGAGAGGATTGGGTGCAGCGCAAGCCGTGCGCACATCCCACGTCCGTCCAGGACGGGCATGTCCCAGTCAGTAACGATCAGATCAGGGTACTCCCGGGAAGCGATACCGTAGCCGATCTCGCCGTTTTCAGCGCTGAGAAGACGATGACCGGCCGCGCCCATCACAAGTTGAAGTGGTCGTATGTTGTCTTCGGCGTCGCCCACAAGCAGAATTAATGACATCTGGGGATCCCGGTTATTTCGGGTAACCCCGCATTCCTCGTTCCTGCTTACAAGCGACAAACGAGTTTCGGCGCCTGACGACCCGCATCAATCAATACGACCTCTGCCGATGTCCGAAAAACCTTGCGTTGCAGCAAAGACCTTCCGTCGGCCGCATGCAAACGGGTCGCCCGAATGTCCGAAAGTGCTCGGTAGTACTTCCAATCGCTCCAGTATCTCCAGTGCGAGCGTGGCGTCCGCGCCCCATAGCATCGAGACGTTGCAGCGACGCTCGCTGCCGGAGAACGCTGCGGTAGCAGGAGTTCACTGACCCCCGCGTTCCTTGCTCCGTGCCGCTTCCACTCATTGCACTCCCAGTTTATCCGGTCAACGGGGCGCGCCCTGCTACCGCATATCGAATAAGGCGAGCGCAGGCGAAATTGAAATGTCGAATCGCGACAGTTACGGCGCCGTCCTGGCTACACTCCACTACCTGACCTTCAATCTTCTTCTGACTGACGATGGCGTCCCACTTTCGTTTTGTGCTACAACCTGCGGAAGTCCTGTCAGATAGCCCTGAAGAAGCTGATCGATTCCTCGTGGCTGCGCTATGGAGCAGCGCGCCCGGCACCGTGCCGGTCGATCATGTTCGACATTGGGCGGAGGTGTTGCGCGGGCGCGGAGACGACTTTGCATCGCATGCGGCGGCGTGCCAGTACTGGTTGTACGAACATCCGGCCGGATACCTACGCGTGCCGTCGAATCTTCGTAACGAACACAGGGCACCCGGATCAAAAACGGCCCCGCGGGAAGACGAGGCTGGACCTATGGAAAATGGCGCTCGTCGCGACTCGAGTAGCGGTACGATATAGCCCGAAGCGCGGTCAACAAATGGACAATCTGTACGCAACGACAGAAGCTGGTCTAGTAGACCGAGGTGAACAATGGGGAGCCACCGTGACGCCAACTGACGTGACCGCCGTTTTCGAACAACTCAACCTGGAAGGACGTGCAACGGTTGACCTCGATCACGCGTGCGCCGGGCTAGCGGCATGGCTGGCCGGCGCATGGGACCGGCTGGGCGAAGAGGAAATTGCGCTGCTGACCTCGGTCGGCGCAACGCTCTGGCGAGAGGGGCACTACAAGCGGCGGTACTGATGAAAAGGCGTCGCTTCGCAAAAGGCAACGACACGGCGGGCGCTTACCCCGCGACACGGCAAAACGGCAGTTCTGCTTTCCTGCGGTGTCGAGCCCCGGACGTTGTGCGCTTTGCATTGACCTGATGCATCTGCTCTACCTGCTGTCGTCAATGGCGTCGGCGCGCTTGAGGTTGGATGTCTTGTCTTGACGTCTCCTCACCGCGTCGTTTCACCGCGAATCTCTGTTGCAACGCTGTCGTTGCCGTCGCTGGCCCGCGTCGGAAATCGATGTGCGTGCGACGATAGGACGTACGACATCTTCGCTTTCGCTGATGCCCGCGGCGAAGGAACGCTTGCGCCATTAAACGCAGACTGCTTATATCCAATCTTACCGGTGTACGGGTTGACGGTTTGCTTGCGTTGAATAACTGCTGTTTGGAATCGAGTCGGGAGCGGTGCGGTCGTGCGGCTGGACGTAGGTGCCATTGCTGCGGGTGTAACCGTTCATCGTTTCGTCGTTGCCATTACATCAAGATCGGGTTTCCGTACGGGGAATTCAAGTGCGAGCCGCCGTGAAGTGTTTGCGAAAATGCTGAGGCGGTCCCGAGGTAAATCAGTGCAAGCATTGTCTTTTTCATGTGATATCGATTGGATGATTGGATGCGGCGTCGACGATAGAGATGCAACATGTAAGTCAAATAAAACTTTCAACGCGTCACTCCTTTCTGTTGGTCGATTAGAGGACGTCCACTGTTTGCGCAGGGCGGATCGAAGGTGCAATGCAGGCGGCATTAAAAAGCCCCGCCCGCGAGACGAGGCTCAAAATGAGTAATCCTTTAGCACCAGGAGTCAGCGCCGCTGGACAGGACTTGAAGTGGGCAGTAAGACTAAACTAGCGCATCACCGTGCGTTGAAATCCGTGTGAAGCGTGAGGATTGAAGCTTCTGTCGGTCATTCCGTCGATCTCCTGGCCAAGCATGGTGGAGTCTACTTCTACCGGGTCTCCCTTGCGCCGCCCGCCAACTGCATTGATGGCTTCCTCCGTTGCCCAGCGTCTCGACGTCTGCCATTCGTCGCAGTTGACGTCATATTTCTCGAAGCGATATACCTTCACCGTGTTCATCGTCATCCTCCGTTCCTGTCGGTTTACACTCGTTGTCATGCGTCGCAATGGATGACGTGTCCGACGTCTATTCCGTTGTGATCGGCTTCGCCGCGGCGGATTGAGTTCCTCTGGTTGCCGACCAGCGATCCAAATCCAGAACATGCATCCGTTATCTCGCTCGTGCGACGAGGTATGGGCTGACCGGCCGCCCCGTTTTTGAGCGCGGTGCAATAAGCCTTGGGAATGTATATCTTCACAAGCCTGTTCAGATGCTCTCAGTGACGCACATGCCTGACGCGTCTTCTGTATGGTAACGGCAATAACTGATCTTACCTGTTCGCCTGAAGGCGGTGAAAGTCGGTCGAGATCGAGTAACCTCACCGGTCACGTCGCGGAACGCGAGACGCCAATTTGGAGCCCGCTGTGATTATCCATCGATACGCAAATAAGGCCATTGTAGATGGTGTCATATATGCCGGTTGACGGACGTGCCGGCGTCCGCTTTCGGTAGCGCGGATCAGCGCACGAGTTCCCGCCCCCGCCAGCACGGAATGAGAAGTGGATTCTGTGCCGGAACGTTGTCCGTGTCCCGGTACGATTAAGGAGACCAGCACGCCGCTCAGTAGCTCAGCCGCCACCCGCTCGAGCAGCGCTTTTCACATGCCGACGACTGAAGCTCCGACCACCTTGCCGTCGATGATGTCTTTTCCCCGCTGCCGGGCGGCGCGTCTTGCCATACCGAGATCGGAGAACGTGTGCAGCTCGTTGATGCGGAAAACGCGGCTTTCGGAGGAGCTGGTTATCGCGGCTGGACGAGAGATCCGTACTGCAATGTCGTAGCCTTCAGCATAACGCGAATGCCCGTCAAAGCGATTGAATGTGCGCAGAAATACGAGAGGATGAAGTTCGTACCCCTTATAGAGAAGCAGTGCGCGTGTCGTCATCTTGGTCAGTCCGCGAGGAGAGGAGGCCCACTATACTCTGGAACAGGAAACGCAGGGCGGTGCACAATCGGTCGAATTGAATTGACCGACGGTGCACGCGAGCGTATGGTAGTCCTCGAAGTCCAGAAAGTGGATCACAGCTCTCAGCATTTCAGTTGATCTGACACCGGCCGCCAGCCTCCTACCTTCTCCAATGACTCGCGGGTCTCTTCGGCGCCCCTGCGATGAGCCCAGCATGCCGCAGGCGCGTCGTGAGCCATAAGTCGAATGTCGGCCGTGCAAACGCTTGCCGATCCGGATCGCAAATCCACGCTGGCAGGCGCGAACCCGCTTCAGCACCGTCGTTTTACCCATGCTCTGAATTCCTCGCCGTCGAATGCCGGCCGGTCTTTAGTCCTCGTCGAGGTGTGGCTCGCGTTCGGTGAAGGGGCCGTTTCGCAGACGTATGCGATCTCCCGTTCGGCCCGCACTTGAACGTTCGGGGTGTCAGCGTTCTGAAGAGTTGCGTCA
Organism: Paraburkholderia edwinii; assembly: GCF_019428685.1. Taxonomy (NCBI): domain Bacteria; kingdom Pseudomonadati; phylum Pseudomonadota; class Betaproteobacteria; order Burkholderiales; family Burkholderiaceae; genus Paraburkholderia; species Paraburkholderia edwinii. Next base: position 3,858,119 of record NZ_CP080095.1, on the reverse strand, counting down.
AACGTGTCCGGACTAGCTCGAATCAATTCGATAGCGAATCTGAAGGTGCGACACGCGATCGCTCGGTTTCGTGCGGGCCTATGCCCGTCATCGGGTAGTAACATGAACAACCGCTGCCACTGCTGCCGGCCCGGTTGCCGCTCGTGCCGAGACGGCGTCGTAAATATAGTTGACGCGCGACGTGCCGAGCCATGGCGACGACGCCTCGAACGCCTGCTCCGACATTCATCTGGTGTCTGCGGAAACGGTCTGTTGCGATTGGATGCAGGCCTCCGAGCTGCTGCATTCGCGACAGACATCCCGATGTATCTTTTCACGCAGGATACTGAAAAGTGAGATGGAGATGGAGCTGACTGCGACAGAGGCAACCAGAAGGATCCGCAGGGCGCTGGTTCTTGCGATGCGCCTGGGTAGCATAGACGCATCGCAACACAAGGCATATGTTATCGACCAGATGGTCCGCGCGCTTACCGGATGCTACGAAGTGCATACTATTTCATTTGATGCACGCGGTAGACCATACGAGTGCGACGCCATTCAGGATACGGAAGATTACAGACAGTTCGTCGCTGCCGCTCGACATGGCGATGACGGGCCGGATTCCCGCGAGTGGGATATTGGCGTTGCGCCGTAAGCGGTGCCGGCAGAAATCCGAATCCGGATAGGCGGGTCGGCCACCTCGGTTGACGTCGACGAGACCGAAAAATGTGAGCCGCCGAGAGTTCTGCGCAACCCGTTAATCTCTGGCCGCGGAGGCCCGGATACATACCGGTGCGGCTCAAGCGGGCGTCAAGCGAGATTCCATGCGAGGATAGTCCCCGTTAAAGTACCGGCCCACCTCAGCGATCACTGCTCCATACGCCGCGCTTTCGTCCGCAAACGAACCTTCCAGCTGGATAGGACGCTCGCCGTCCGGGATAAACCGGGCAAGCACACCTGACTCATCGTTACGCATCTGAACGCCGCACTTGCGGTCGTCGAGCGACCTGCCGATCATCGGCATTCGATACCACGTGCTTTTAGGCATTTTCATTTCGATAAATATCCCTCGATGTTCCATCCACGCACGCCTGATGAAAACAAAGACGGTGTAGGTCATCGTCGGGGGGCTACTGCGGCATGGACAACTGCTGCGCGAAGTCCGGCGAACTATGCCCGGAAAGACTGGCTACGGACCCGATCCGAAACCGGACACGAGCAAACTGCCGGCCGATGGCACGTCCCACTATACACGCGAACGCACACCACTTCGTTATTTATCACGGGATTCCGTTGCATGGTCCGTAACGGGGCAGCGCTCACAGATAAACTCATGACGCGCGACTCGATCGAGTTCCGCGCCATGTCAACTGTACATCTGGTCTCGACAGTCCCGACAACCGATGGTCCATTCAACTGGTACCGGAAGTGCACGGCCGCAACACCGTACTCGCGGGAAGCGGGCATCAGACGCCGCACAAACTTACGAGTGCACCTGCGCGTCTGATCCTGTCGGACTTCAGGATGCTGGAAATGAGCATTGCCGAGTTGCGCCGCCGGCTGCGGTGCCGGCCGGCATTCCCTGATTTTTCCATCGTCCTGTTATCGGCGGAGCGGAAGCCGACTGTACACGCTCGGTGCTGGTCCACGTCTTTTCGCAAACCAGCGGAGCTCTCGGTGCTTGTGCAGAGCATCGACACGTTGATTTCCGACCGGCCTTCGCGATGCGTCACAGCCGCAGCCACTCGAATACGGGGCGACCGGGCGATGGACACCGACAAAGCCATCGCTGATGGCCATAACCGTTGTGAAGCAGTCGGTACGGCACGGTAACGTAGACGAGGCTCGACTGAACGGTTCGACGCATTCTTGATGTAGCGCGCCGAGCGACAGCAGTCCACGACTGTCGCAGACAGGCGTTCAGATGATGCAGACTTTCAGCCTGTCAGTGAGACTTGATGGCGCGTTGAGATCGTGATGCGAAGCCAGCCTCCGCGCAGATCGGAAACTTGCCGGCTGAACTTTGAGAGTGGCGAGTTGTATCTAGACGATCGTCGACTCAATTCAGCAATTAGCGTAGAAAGTAGACGACCGTTGTCGTCTCAAAACCGGACTTACACCGTGCGTATCGCGAATGTCTCAGTTGGGTCGCCAAGCGTCTCTCGCCCTCCATCAGCAAAGCCCTAGGAACACGGATTGGCGCCGCGATGCGGTCCTGCGCTCTTGCGTTTTTCGGTAATCCAGTTAGTTCCGTCCTTTCGAGTCTAGCCAACTGCGCGCCAGCCCAATAAAATCAGTTTCCCGACAAGAGTGCAGGGGAGCGGAATTAGCTAGACTACGCGTCCTCAGAATTCAAGGACTTGTCAACGAGTTCGGTCACGCGTGTCGGATTTCTCGAACCGGTTAAGACAGGCTAGCCGGATTTGCGACGCGATCGTTGGAGTTGTCGGAATGAGAAGAGCGGCTTGCGGTGCGCCGGTTCCGGTGACCGCATCGGTGCTGATCGCATCGCTCGTGCCCGGCAAGTCGGTGCTCGTGTCGGACATGCTTCCGTTCATCAACCGCTTTCCGGAAAGACCGCTGATCTGGAATGTCGGCTGGAAGACACTGATTTATGCGATCGTCGCGCTCGTCGTGCATTACCTCGAGCGGCTCTACGAGTACTGGAAAGAGGCGCCTGGCATTTCGGCCGCAAATCACCAGCTGTTAGCCGCTATGAACTGGCCGCGGTTCTGGGCCGTCCAGATTCTCCTCGTCACCCTGATTTTTGTGTACTGCGTCATCGCGGAGCTGGCCCGGGTAATTGGCCACCATAAACTCAAGACGATGTTCTTCGGACCGCTTCCGCCGCGGTCGAAATGAACCCGCTGCAACTGGAGGCTTGCATGGCTGCGTTCGTCGCTCATCCGGCTGTCGTGTTTATGGTGCTTCTCGTACTGTTCATGGGGGCGGTAGCATTCGGCGCCTATGCACTACGACGCGTTGCCGTGCTGCCGGAGGACGACCGCGAGGATTTCAACATTGTCCGGACGGCCACGCTAACATTGCTCGCGCTGCTGATCGGCTTCTGCCTCTCAATGGCGGTAGGTCGCTACGACCAGCGCAAGAACCTTGAAGAAGGCGAAGCTAACGCGATAGGAACGGAGTACGCACGAGCCGATCTGGCCGATGCACTTGTCGGTGCGAAGATTAAAGCCGGGTTGATCCGCTACACTGAACTGAGACTGGCCGGTTTCCGCACGCGAGACAGGCAAGAACTCGAACGCATTCGCCGCGATACGGCGGCGCTCCAGTCCGAGCTATGGCGACTCGCAACGCAGGTAGCGCAGGAGAAGCCCACACCGATCGGCGCGCTTGTTGTTGCAGGAATGAATGACGTGCTCAACTCGCAGGATTATTCCGAGGCCGCGCGGATCAATCACATCCCGCCTGGCGCGTGGTTTCTCATGATCCTCATCGCCCTTTTTGGCTGCGTCCTGCAGGGTTACTGTACAAGGGGCGAGCTGCGCAGAGGTTTGCTCATTGCGGTCCTGCCTGTGACGGTCGCGTTATCGCTGGCACTCATCGCGGATATTGATAGCCCACGCGCCGGGATCATTCGTGTCCAGCCTCAGGATCTGACCAGACTGCTTCAGTCGTTGACGAAATGAGGTGAGACAGAAAGAGCATCGGAGCTTCAATGTCTTGTTGACCACCGAGAGCCGCCGTTCGCTCGCAGCGACCCGATGTCCCAGAAGGGTCGGGCATCGCCCATTGGCGCGGGGCGCAGACTGATTCTCCCTTCCTTTGAAAGGAGAGTCATCATGGAAGCGACGATGAGCAACCGCGTGCCCCGGGTGCCGTGGAACAAGGACAAGCTAACCGGGCAGAAGCCACCGCTGAAGCTCAGGGAAATCTGGGCGATTCGAATCCGCATGCAACTGGGGGCGAAAACGCGTGATCTTGCGATGTTCAATCTCGCGATCGACAGCAAGCTACGTGCTTGCGACCTGACTAGGTTACGGGTGAGCGACGTCTGCCTTGGCTCACGCGTGGCGCCTCGAGCGACAGTCATGCAGCAGAAGACCCAGCGCCCGGTGCAGTTCGAGATTACGGAGCAGACGCGGGATAGCGTGGAAACCTGGATCAGGACAGCGGGGCTGACGCCTTCGGACTTCCTTTTTCCCGGGAGGATCCATGACTCACCGCATCTTTCGACGCGTCAGTACGCCCGCCTCGTGCACGGATGGGTGCGGTCGATCGGACTCGACGACACCGCGTATGGAACGCACACAATGCGCCGTACCAAAGCATCGCTGATCTACCGCCGGACGAAAAATCTTCGGGCCGTACAAATGCTGCTCGGCCATACCAAGCTCGAAAGCACAGTTCGATATCTCGGCATCGAAGTTGACGACGCGCTCGAAATGGCTGAACAGACAGAGGTGTGAGCGGCCAACGGCCGGACCGTGCTTGGACGCTGTCCGGCCATGAGGCGTCGTTCGTCCGATCGAGGAATATGGCGAATATTCGGTGTGTCTCGGTCGTTCGCGTCATTTGAACAATACTGCGCAACGCTGTTTGCCTATCGCGGCAACGCTGGCAGTAAGGCGCCCGATCGCATCTGCACATTTTGAGCAAAGTGACGGGGCCGCAACCCACGTCGCGTGTCTTCCGTATTGACACAATTTTTACACGGTCGATCAGGAGCTTTCCGTTTTCTTGATGCGCCACGTACTGTAATGAGGTGTATCGAATCCTCCTGCGCGAAACCGAAGATGTTAAAGCTGCTTATTCCCGTTGTTTGCCGGACTGGCTCGCTTGAAGCCGCGCGTCACGCAGCCTTTCTCTTTGGTGAGAAATGCGTATCGCAGGTCGAACTGCTTGAGGTGCTGGAAGAAACCGGCGAGGGCCGCGCGGCCGCGTTTCAATCGCGTGCCGCATTAAGACGCCATGAGAAGTTGCTGATGCGCGACGCACTGACACGAACCTGCGCCGTTCTTGAGGATGCCGGCGTGCCCTACACGTGGAAGCGCGTGTTCGGCCCGCCGGGAAAAACCATCGCTTCCTATGCGAAATCTCACGGCGCCGATGTCATGGTGCTTGATGCGAATGGTCTGGGTTTTTTCCGGAAGTGGGGTTTGTTCGCCCGGCTGTCGCGTCTGAGTGGGGTCCCGATCACGATGATTCGTTGAAGGACGGGACAACCCGGGTGCCCTATTTGATTCGTTGAAGGACGGGACAACGCGGGTGCCCTATTGGACGGCCGGGTTACGATCCCCGATTTTCAAGCGTGAGCAGATCATGCCCCACCCAAGCCCTAGTGCTCCTGCGACAAACGATCCGGCAAGCACGCCGAGCTTGGCAACGTTCAACGCACCTTCGTCATTGAACGCCAGCGTGGCAATGAAGATCGACATGGTGAAGCCGATTCCCGCGAGAAGCGCGATCAGCCCGAGTCCGCTCCATGACACCCCTGGTGGCAGGCGGCACAGTTTGAGCCTGACCAGCAACCACGTGACAAGAAATACACCTACCGGCTTGCCGACGACAAGGGCAGTCGATATTCCAGCCGCGATCCAGAGAGTTTCAGGCCGTGATAGATCCACGCTACCCAGTGTCACCCCGGCGTTGGCCAATGCGAACAGCGGCATGATGCCGTATGCGACCCAGGGGTGCAGTGCCCACTGGACGCGAACAACCGGGGGTAACAGTTCACGTTGCGCCAGGCGCAGGGTTTGCAAAGGTTTGGCCAACCGGTTGATGTCGACGGTAGCTGCCATGGTTGGCCCCGTCACGTCGCTCGTCGCACGCGAAATTTCCACCAGCGCGCGTTCACGTCTGTGCGTCGGGACAACCGGCGTCAGCAACCCGAGTGCGACGCCAGCGAGGGTAGGATGCGCGCCGCTGACAAGCAGGCCCACCCAGATAATGGCGCCCGGAACGATGTAGGCTGGGGCAGTGCCAATTCCCGCGCGCTGCATGGCCAATACCAGTCCAATGCCGGCAAGTGCAACGGCGAGTCCAGCGAAGTCGAATCCAGACGAGTAAAAAAAAGCGATGACGAGCACTGCGATGATGTCGTCGACAATCGCAAGCGTTAGCAGGAAGACACGCACACTACCGGGAATCGAGCGTCCAAGCAGTGCCAGTACCCCAACAGCAAAAGCAATATCCGTGGCGGTCGGGATGGCCCAGCCATGAATGGCATCAGGCGTGCGGTTCATTGTGGCGTAAATGAGCGCCGGTACTGCTACGCCGCCTATTGCCGCTGCCAGCGGCAGCACCGCCTGTCTCAGGTCGCTCAACGCCCCTTCGTGCATTTCCCGACGTATCTCCATGCCAACCACCAGGAAAAAGATGGTCATGAGCGCGTCGTTGATCCAGAAGTGAAGCGGCTTTGCGAACACCAGATCACCGGCGCCAAACACAAGCGGCCATTCCCACAGCCTGTGGTAGCTATCGGAAAGCGGTGAATTTGCCCAGAGTAGTGCGGCCGCAGCAGCGATCAGCAATACGATGCCACTGGCCGCTTCAACTCGCAGGAAGTTTTCCAGCGCGGTGAAGGCCTTGTGCGCGATGCGCTGTGGAACTGACGGGGAGGATGTGGATGAGTTTGATTGCGTGGGCATAGGTACTCCTGCGTGGTGGCCCGACCAGCGCAATTTACCTGTCATGCCGCGACATGCAGCTGACACCCATGCACGCATCTTACATGACATTGCTCCGGCCTGCGACCGTGGTGACAGTGCTGGGCATTGTTGTTGGACGTTTCGCCCCAAACCGTGCTCGCCACAGATAACCCCACAGTTGCGGGATTGCCATTTTCACGTTTACACCGTTTTTACCCAAACCCCCTCCGGCTATGCGCCGCGTTTACGCCATTTTTCTTACTCTCCTAGCCGCGTTTGATCCGTTACTGGAGATTCCAAGCATGGACGTTATCTATATCGCCGGCATTGTCGCGTTCTGTTCGCTGTGCCTGGCACTGGCCACCGGCTGCGAAAAACTGAATCGCCGCACGTCAGGAGGTCGGGCATGAACGCCTGGATGTTGTGGCTCGCCGGGGGCTCTACCGGATTGCTTCTCGTGTACCTGGCGTACGCGCTCTTTCGTGCTGAGGTGCTCGAATGAATGCCAGCAACCTGTTTCAGATGGTCCTGTTTATCGTCGTGCTGATCGCGATCGCGATTCCGCTCGGTCGTTACATGACAGGAGTACTCGACGGCTCTTCGGTCGTCGTGCGCCGGATCGGTCGCCCGCTAGAGCATCTGCTTTATCGCGTGGCGGGGGTTGATCCGGAATCGGAAATGTCATGGAAGCACTACGTGGTCGCCGTGCTGCTGTTCAATGCGCTCGGCGCACTCGCTGTGTACGTGATCCTGCGCGTGCAGCAATGGCTCCCCGCCAATCCGCAGGCCTTTGGGCCGATGACACCGGATGCAGCGTTCAATACGGCGGTGAGCTTTGTGACCAACACGAACTGGCAGGACTACTCGGGCGAATCGACTGTCAGCTATCTCTCCCAGATGCTTGCGTTCACCGTGCAGAACTTCATGTCTGCAGCGACCGGGATTGCCGTCGTTGTCGCCTTGATCCGCGGCTTTGCCCGTCACTCGGTGAAGACGATTGGCAATTTCTGGGTCGACATGACTCGCACGACACTCTATATCCTGCTGCCTATCTCGTTCCTGCTTGCAATCTTCTTCGTCAGCCAGGGAGCGATCCAGAATTTCAAGGCATACCAGGACGTCTCGACGGTCCAGGTCACGACGTACCAGACTCCGAAAACGGATGCACAGGGCAATGCCGTGAAGGACGCCAAGGGTAACCCGGTGATGCAGGACGTCAAAGCCGACCGGCAGACGATCGCGATGGGACCGGTCGCGTCGCAGGAAGCAATCAAGATGCTTGGTACCAACGGTGGCGGATTCTTCAACGCGAATTCGGCGCACCCGTTTGAGAACCCGACACCGCTTTCGAACTTCGTCCAGCTTGTCACGATGCTATCGATCGGCGCGGCGCTTTGCATGGTCTTCGGTCGCATGGTAGGCGACCGGCGGCAGGGATACGCAGTGCTTGCCGCGATGACAATCGCGTTCGCTGTAGCCTGCTGGAGTGAGATTTCGGCAGAGCAGGCGGGCAACCCGATGTTTGCATCGCTAAATGTCGACCAGAGTGCGTCCGCTATGCAGGCAGGGGGCAATCAGGAAGGCAAGGAAGTTCGCTTTGGCATTGCCGATTCGGGCATCTTCACTGTGGCGACGACCGCTGCGTCATGTGGTGCTGTGAACAACATGCACGATTCGCTTACCCCGTTGGGAGGTCTGGTACCCATCCTGATGATGCAACTCGGCGAGGTCGTCTTCGGAGGCGTTGGTTCTGGCCTGTACGGCATGCTGGTCTTTGCGCTGCTTGCGGTGTTTATCGCCGGCCTCATGATCGGTCGTACGCCCGAATACATTGGCAAGAAGATTGAAGCCTACGACATGAAGATGGCATCCATTGCGATCCTCGTGATGCCGATGATCGTGCTGGTAGGTACGTCGATCGGTGTGATCTCACCACTCGGCACTGCAGGCATCGCCAACCCCGGCACCCATGGATTCTCGGAAATCCTTTATGCCTTTACGTCGGCCGGCAACAACAATGGCAGCGCTTTCGCGGGCCTCTCCGTCAATACTCCGTTCTATAACGTGCTGCTTGCGATCGCCATGTGGTTCGGCCGTTTTGTGCCGATCGTCGCTGTGCTTGCCATTGCTGGCTCGCTTGCCGCAAAAAAGCGGCTCGCGGTTACCGAAGGCACGCTGCCCACGCACGGCCCGTTGTTCGTCGTGATGCTGCTCGGCTCGGTCATGCTGATTGGTGCGCTGACTTTCGTGCCGGCGCTCGCCCTGGGTCCGATTGCCGAGCATCTGCAGATGCTCGCGGGTCACTGAACTCGAGGTATTTATGAATAATGCGAACAAGACGCCGGTCCAGAATAACGACTGGTCCGGGTCGGTCGGTAACAGGGCACACTCGATGTTCGACCCTGCACTCGTCAAGCCGGCGATCGTGGACTCCTTCAGGAAACTGACGCCGCGCACGCAGTTCCGCAACCCGGTGATGTTCTGCGTGTACGTCGGCAGCATCCTGACCACGATCCTGTGGTTGGCAGCGCTCTTCGGACAGGCCGAGGCGCCGGCGGGCTTCATTCTCGCCGTGACGCTGTGGCTGTGGTTCACGGTGCTCTTCGCCAACTTCGCGGAGGCGCTTGCCGAAGGCCGTTCAAAGGCCCAGGCCGCGTCGCTGCGCAGTGCGAAGAAAGACGTGATGGCCAAGAAGCTCAACGAGCCGCATCCGAAGGCGCCGATCCGCATCATGACGGCTACCGATCTGCGCAAGGGCGATGTCGTGCTCGTCGAAACGGGCGACACGATTCCGGCCGACGGCGAAGTGATCGAAGGCGTCGCATCGGTCGACGAATCGGCGATTACCGGTGAATCCGCGCCGGTGATCCGCGAGTCGGGCGGCGACTTTTCGTCGGTGACCGGCGGTACGCGCGTGCTGTCGGACTGGATCGTCGTGCGCGTGACGGTGAACCCGGGCGAAGCGTTCCTCGACCGCATGATCGCGATGGTGGAAGGCGCGAAGCGTCAGAAAACGCCGAACGAAATCGCGCTGACCATTCTGCTCGTCGCGTTGTCGATCGTGCTGCTGCTGGCCACCGCCACGCTGCTGCCGTTCTCGATGTTTGCGGTCGAGGCGGTCAAGGCGGGTCACGTGGTGACGATCACCGCGCTCGTCGCGCTGCTCGTCTGCCTGATTCCGACCACGATCGGCGGTTTGCTGTCCGCGATCGGCGTGGCCGGCATGAGCCGCATGATGCAGGCGAACGTGATCGCGACGTCGGGCCGCGCGGTTGAAGCGGCCGGCGACGTCGACGTGCTGCTGCTCGACAAGACCGGCACGATCACGCTCGGTAATCGCCAGGCTTCGGCCTTCGTGCCGGCGCCGGGCGTCACCGAGGAAGCACTCGCGGACGCCGCGCAACTCGCGTCGCTGTCCGACGAAACGCCGGAAGGCCGTAGCGTCGTCGTGCTCGCGAAGCAGCGCTTCAACATTCGCCAGCGCGATATGGCCGCGCTCCACCCGGTCTTTATCGGCTTCAGTGCGCAGACCCGCATGAGCGGCGTCGACCTCGCGGACCGCGAGATCCGCAAGGGCGCGTCGGATGCCGTGAAGGCCTACGTCGAAGCGCGCGGCGGCCGTTACCCGGCTGAAGTGAACAACGTCGTGACCGAAGTCGCGCGGCGCGGCAGCACGCCGCTCGTGGTCGCCGAGAAGGGCGAGCATGGCGCGCGCGTGCTCGGCGTGATCGAGCTGAAGGACGTCGTGAAGGGTGGCATCAAGGAGCGCTTTGCCGAACTGCGCAAGATGGGCATCAAGACCGTGATGGTGACCGGCGACAACCGGCTGACCGCCGCGGCGATCGCAGCCGAAGCAGGCGTCGACGACTTCCTCGCGGAAGCGACGCCGGAAGCGAAGCTCGCGACGATCCGCGCGCACCAGTCCGAAGGCCGCATGGTCGCGATGACCGGCGACGGCACCAACGACGCACCGGCGCTCGCGCAGGCCGACGTCGCGGTGGCGATGAACACCGGTACGCAGGCCGCGAAGGAAGCGGGCAACATGGTCGACCTCGACTCGAATCCGACGAAGCTGATCGAGATTGTCGAGATCGGCAAGCAGATGCTGATGACGCGCGGTTCGCTGACCACGTTCTCGATCGCCAACGACGTCGCGAAGTACTTCGCGATCATTCCCGCGGCGTTCGCCTCGACCTATCCGCAACTGCGCGTGCTCGACGTGATGCATCTGACCACGCCGGCCTCGGCGATCCTGTCGGCGGTGATCTTCAACGCGATCATCATCGTGATGCTGATTCCGCTGGCATTGAAGGGCGTCAAGTATCGCGCGATCGGTGCGGCTTCGCTGTTGCGCCGCAACCTGCTGGTGTACGGCCTCGGCGGCATCATCCTGCCGTTCCCGTGCATCAAGCTGATTGACATGGTGATTGCCGCATGCGGCTGGGCATGAGTTGTGTGCGGCCTTGTGAGTAGGATCTCGCGAGCCCGTCTCCCTGGCACCCTGCACATGGACTCGCATTTTTGAGCTAACGATCATGAAAAATCTGTTACGTCCGCTGTTTACCCTGTTCATTGCCATGACGGTACTGACGGGCCTCATCTTTCCCGCTGCCGTGACCGCAGTGAGTCAGGCTGTGTTTCCGAATCAGGCAAACGGCAGCCTGATTGAGAAAAACGGAAAAACTGTGGGCTCCACACTGCTTGGTCAGCAGTTTGATGCGCCCTACTATTTCTGGGGCCGTCTCTCGGCGACGACGCCGAATCCGTACAACGCACAGTCGTCGGGCGGATCGAACCTGGGTCCCACTAACCCGGCACTCGCAGACGAGGTCAAGGGGCGCATCTCGGCCCTTCACGATGCGGACCCTGCGAACACGGCACCGATTCCTGTCGATCTGGTAACGTCATCCGCAAGCGGCCTAGACCCCGAAATCAGTCCCGCTGCGGCAGCCTATCAGGCTGCCCGGGTCGCAAAAGCGCGCGGGTTGTCGCGCGAACAGATCGACGGCCTGATCGCACAGAGCACGAGCGGTCGCCAGCTCGGCATCTTCGGTGAGCGGCGTGTCAATGTGCTGAAGCTTAACCTCGCACTCGACGATCTCAAGCCAGTGAATTGACTGCACGGACCATGTTCCGGTAAGAACGGCACCCGCGCGCGTGATGCAACAGCGTGACGCGCGTGGGGCCTGTCGCGCCCCTATTGAGTGCTGGTAGCTGAGCCGCAATGTCTTCCTGACACGACGATCTGGCGCATTTGCGCCGGCCCTCGTACGGCATTCGTATCTGGCGCGGCGACGAACGAGTACAAGCCCGATGGAACCAGCAGTCAATGTTGTGCTGATCGAAGACGATAAATACCTCAGACGCATGTTGCGCACGGCACTGGAAAATGAAACTCTGCGCATCACCGGCGTCGAGACAGGCCGGCAGGGCATCACCGCAGCCGCAAGCATGCGACCGGATATCCTCATAGTCGATCTGGGTCTTCCTGACATGGACGGCCTTGAGGTAATTCGCGAATTGCGCGCATGGTCTTCGATCCCGATCGTTGTGCTATCCGCGCGTCGTCGCGAAGAAGACAAGATCGCAGCACTGGACGCCGGTGCTGACGATTATGTCGAAAAACCCTTCAGCATTGCGGAGCTCGCCGCGCGTATCCGTGTCCAGTTGCGCAGGCTGAACCCGTCCGTGACAGCAGACTCGCGCCGGATAAGGTTCGGTGATGTCGCGGTCGATCTGGAGACTCGCACTGTCGAGCGGAATGGCCTACCGGTTCATCTGACTCCAATCGAATTCCGGCTACTCATCGCGCTTGCGCGACGTGCGGGATCGGTACTCACGCACAGACAGCTACTGATCGAGGTATGGGGCCCCGGACGGGCGAGCAATCTTCACTACCTGCGCATTTACATGGCCCATCTCAGGCAGAAGCTGGAGCGTGATCCAGCGCAACCCGAGTACATGTTGACGGAAACCGCCGTGGGCTATCGTCTCGTCGGAGTGACGTAGCTGACGCCTGGTTCAGGTGTTGCGCGAGCGTCGGGCCGCCAGAAAGTGGCGACTACGGACGAATTCACTGCGGGGCGGGCGACCGGCAGCGGACCAGGATGTGCAGCATGAAATAGGCCATGATTGGAGTCTTGGAGACCTGGCTGACCAGTTTCAACTTCCAGCCGCAAGCTGACCTGGTTATTCGATACCCGTAGCCAGGATGTTCGATCTGTACACGCTCGCTCGGTCGAGTTGGATTCCACGAGACGTGATTGGCTGCGAGCCGGTGTCCGCTTTCTGCGGACCATCGGACGCTCACAAAAATTTACCTGAAGTCTCTATTTGGTCAGGTTGTGACTGCCGCACGCTGAATACGCGGCATGCCTTATCGATTCAGCATCGGACGGAGTGCGGCCAAGCTGAGTCATTCACGTAAAACCAGCGAGCGTCGGTTCTCGGCCGGACTGCAGTCCGAAGAAAGGGATGTAAACAACCCGTAAAAGTATGCGCTGCCTGCGCGGAAGTCTGCATGTGATTTTCGTAGTGGCTAGGAGTATCTTTATGGCAAGCGAGCCACGCGATTGTCCGGGTGGCGCGCGACTGCCCTCCGGGCAGGTTCGACGCGTTGAAGTCCTCATCGATGACGAGTACACAGGTGGCCGGTGGTGCGGCCAAGCGGACAAAGGAGACAAGCATGAGTGCATGCAACGAACCTCATCACGCCAACCATCAACATCAGCACGGCCCAGGCTGCGGACACACCGCAATCAAGCATGGCGACCACGTAGACTACCTGCACGATGGTCATTTGCACCATCCGCACGGCGATCATGTAGACGAACACAAGATCGAGGTCAGTTCGGTAAATCCGGACCAATGTACATCAGATTGCGGTGGCCATGAATCGGGCCATGTACATGGCCCAGGCTGCGGACACGAGCCAGTACCGCATGGCGATCATGTCGATTACCTGGTCAACGGCCACCTGCATCATCCGCACGGCGATCATTGCGATGACCATGGCTCGGTCGAGATTTCATGAAAGCACGACGCAGGACCGCAGGCTTAAACATCAAGGATAGCCCGGCTGCCGGGAATCCCAAGATTCCGAAGATCAGTCGCGATGCCTTGACGTCGATCCTTCTCTGGAGCTGCGCGATGGTCTCGCTCGCGTGGGCAGTTTTCCTTGTTCTAAATCACGCGCGCTGATGTCCATGCGCAAAGCCCGTTGGCTTGGGAAGCACTCGGTAGCCCGGATCAAGGTAGGGCGCTCCAGGGAAGGCGAAACAGACGAAAGTGCTACAAGGGTTCGCGCGTGTCGTTTGCCGGCCAGTGGCAGGCCTCGAAAGACGACATGGATGGCCGCTCTCAGGCGTTGGACGGCCCTTCGCACAAGTCCTACGAAGGTCGACACCGGGTCGCGTGCTGCCGATTGCGGCCTCGCGACGCTGCAGGCGCGCATGCGAAGTGCACGAGGCGGTACCCGGTCATGAACCGCGGCGCTCGCTCCACTGCTGCGATCATCCGCTTCGACACCGTACCGGACCGTCGTCCTACGCGCCGCCGGATAAAACGTCAGAAAATGCGCGGATCACAATCCGGTTTTGAGCGCTGATTCCTACTTTACGTCGAAGCCGTAGTCGCCATGCGTGCGGTGACCATCGGATGCAACTGCCGCCCAATGCACGGTGTAGTGTCCCGTCGGTAAGGGCGGCAAAGCGACCTCGATCGCATCCTGATCTTTCGCATCGGCGGCGGCTTTTGCAGTGTTGACCTGTTTGCCGCTTGCATCGGTGACGGTCACAGTCGAGAAGGCGGCTTCCAATGGCCCATCGAAAACGATTCGCACCTCGCCAGGCGAAGTCACCGTGGCGCCAGCTGCGGGCACCTGCGTACGCGGGAAGACATGCGCCCAGACCGTGCCGGCCGCCCCCGATCCGAGCACGAAGGCAGCGAGCGTGATGCAGGTCCGGAAGCGACGGCTTGAGTACATGCAATGCTCCATTACCAGTTGAACAAAGGCTTGCCGATGGTTGTCGGCGCGATGTCGTCGAAGAACAGATGTGCCTGTACCAGAACACCGACGTGTGAGCCGCTTGCGCGGTTGATCGGGATCTGCGCTTCGATGCCGAACTGACCGTAACGGTTGAGCCAGATAAAGCCGGGGTTGACGGTACCGGTGGTCTGCCCCTGGCTTCGCGAAAGTGGAATCTCGACAAGCGGAATCAGGTTCGAAAGCGGCTGCGGCAAGCCCAGCGAATGCACGTGCTGTTCCAGGTATGGCAGGCTGTACTGCACGGTAAAGCCGTAGTTGAACGCATTGGGCTGTCCGGCGCCCGTCGTGAGTGCCGGCCCGGCCTCCGCCGTGATGGCGACGGGGCGCAGCCAGACAAGCGCATCCGGCAGGTCGCCCATGCCCTTGCCAGCATAGATCGTCGGCGAGATGGTCGAAAAATTGTCCGCAATTGCCCGGCTGCCCGTGCCGCCAATTTCCGCGCTGATGCCGATCGAGGTCATGAATTCGTGCGCGTCGTTGACGTACAGCAGATATTTCAGGCCCACCTCGAAGTTGTCGAAACCGTGCGCAGTCGGGTTGTTCTGCATCACGTACGTGCCGCCTACCGACAGCGCAAGCCGCGATGTGATGAGTTTGTCGTACTCGAAATCGAAAGTGTTGATGCTTTGATCGCCGTTATCGCCCGGCACGCGAATGTGGCCGAACTGAAGATTGGCTTCATCGCCGACACCGGGATCGTCGATGGTCATGGTTGCAGGGAAAACCCGGTCGCCCGCAATCGAGTGGGCCCTGGCTTGCGACGGCAGCACGGCCGAGACGATGCTGAGCGCGACCGCTGTGCTCCTTAGCGACGCGCGCGGCGCCTCACTTCGCTTTGAACGAAAATGCATGGCCCCCTCCTTCTTCTTCAACATCATCGGAACCTTGAGCGCCGCCGATTCATCGACAAGAACGTGCACGCAGACAGGAATTGCGGCGCAATGTACAGAAACGAGTACGGATCAGAAAAAGAAGAACAGACGAGGCGCGCGACCTGGGCGAGCTGAGCGGCTCGGCGAGTGAATGCGAGATGTCGTCACGATCGCAAGCACTCCAGGGAAGCTACCGGTTTTACGCAGAATGCGGCCTTCACATCGGCCTGTTATTGGGTCGATTATGCCACCCGCAGATCGTCGGCTGTGTCCCGATCAAGCTACTTTGGGATCGGGAAATAGACCAACGTTTGCTTAACCAGGTATTAAACCGGTGCTAAACTTCGCTCGCTGATTCATTTCCGCACCTCACTCATGAATTTTCACGCCCGTCGACATTGGAGCGCCTGGCGTGGCATGCTTGCCATGTGCCTAGTCGTGTTCGTGCCGGTCGTGAGTCAGCTCGTGGCGTCAACTCATGCCGCTGAACCGGTCGCGGCGCTCTGCTCTGCCACGCAAGCGGATAGTGGCGGCCATCATGCGGGCGATCTGCTTTCCGCGTGCGGCTATTGCGATCTGCTCGCCACGCATGCGGCGCCGCCGCCTATTGCACCGACCATCGTCCCGGTTCTTCTGCTGCCGGTTGTGGCCACAACCGTCGCGCTCTCTACACGCTTCACGCCGCTCGGTGCGTTTCCATCCGGGCGTCCACGCGACCCTCCCGCCCTTTCCTGACCGTCGTTCGCCGCACGCCGCACCGGCCCGCCTGCGCCCATTGAAGGCGCACGCAGCCGCCTGTCGTGGCGTGTTCACCAACACGCACAGGAATAATCCAACATGCTGTACTTCGCTTTGCGAAGCCTTCGCCGCGGCATTCGGCCGTGCACGCGCCATGTCGCTGTCGGGCTTCTGCCGCTGACGCTGGCCGCTCCAGCACTTGCGGACACAGCCGGCACACCTGTGGGCGCGTCGTCTACTGCTCGGACCAGCACCGGTTCCACCGCCAACGAACTGCCGGCCGTCACCGTGACGGCAAGCGGTGCCGGCAGCTACCGCCCGGTCGTCGATCCGAATCTGCCCGCATCGGCCGAAACGGTCACGCGCGAGCAGTTCGAGAACTGGAATGTGGTCAACACGGAAGACGTGCTCAAGTACCTGCCGAACCTCGCGGTGCGCAAACGATTCATCGGCGACCTGAACTCGATTATCGCGGTGCGCGGCACGAGCAACGTGCAAAGCGCACGCGGCCTCGTCTACGCCGATGGGCTGCTGTTGTCGAATCTGCTCGGCAACAGCTACTCGTTTCCGCCGCGCTGGTCGATGGTGTTTCCGGACGAGATCCAGCAGGTCGACGTGATCTACGGTCCGTACTCCGCGCTCTATCCGGGTAACTCGCTGGGCGCCACGGTGCTGATCACGACACGCATGCCGACGAAGTTCGAAGCCAGTGCGGACGTCAAGGCGTTTACGCAACACTTCGATCTGTTCGGCGTGAATCGCAACTTCAACGGCACGGAGTCGAGCGCGACCATCGGCGACCGGATCGGCAAGTTCTCGTTCTTCGTCGGCGCGAATCACCTCGAGAACACCGGTCAGCCGCTGCAGTTCGCGACACTCGCGCAATCCAGCACGCCTGCGAAGCCGGGCGACACACCGGTCACGGGCGCCTATTTCTACAACAACCAGACCAACGCGCCGACCGCGGTGCTCGGCGTCAATGGGGAAGGGATCGAACGCACGATCCAGGATCAGCTGAAAGTGAAGATGCAGTACGACTTCACGCCGACCGTACAGGCAGGTTTCACGCTCGGGTACTGGCATCAGACGTACAACAGCGAGACGTCGACTTTTCTGCGCGACGCGAACGGCAATCCGGTGTACAGCGGCAAGGTCGCGATCAATGGCTTCGAGTACAACATTCCGGCCGCAGCGCTGGCGCCGAGCCTTGGCAATAGCGAGAACTGGCTGTATGGCGCGTGGTTGAAGACTCATAACGCGTCAGGCTGGAACGGCGAGGCCATTGCGTCGTACTACGACGTGTCGAATAGCGTCGCGCGCACCGCCAACGCGGGCGGTCCCGGTAACGGACCGGGTGTGGTCACGTTCGGTGACGGCACCGGCTGGAAAACGCTCGACCTGAAAGCGACGTACACGCCCGCATCGCCGCAAGCGGGCCTGCTGAACCATGCGTTGACGTTCGGCTATCACTACGACAACTACTTCCTCGACAACGAAACCTACAACACGGCGGCCTGGCGCGACGGCGCGTCCGGCAGTTTCGCCAACGCGTTCAGGGGGCGCACGCAAACGCAGGCCGCGTATGCGCAGGACGCGTGGCGTTTTCTGCCGCGCTGGAAATTCGTCTATGGCGTGCGCTACGAAGACTGGCGCGCGTACGACGGTTTTCAGGCGCTGGGTGCCGCAACCTTGCCTTACCCCGAAGCGGACCAGCATCATTTTTCGCCGAAAGCGTCGCTGTCTTTCGATGCGACCGACGATCTGACGCTGCGCGCATCGATCGCGCGCGCGTATCGCTTCCCGACGGTCGGCGAGCTGTTCCAGGGGCAAATCAACGGTTCGTCGATCATCAACAACAACCCGAATCTGCAGCCAGAGGACGACCTGTCGAAAGAGCTGACCGCGGAATGGGCACACTGGAACGGCCTGTTCCGGCTCTCGCTGTTTCAGGACGACGTAAAGAACACGATCTTTAGCCAGACCGATACGACCGTGATTCCAAACGTGACGAGCTTCCAGAACATCGGCAAGGTGCGTTCGCGCGGCGTCGAAGTCAGCTACCAGGGGCAGGACGTGTTTCTGCGCGGTTTCGATCTGATCGCGAATGCCGCATACACGCAGTCGAAGATCATCGCCAATGCGCAGAATCCCGCTACGGTGGGCAAATACTTCTACCGTATTCCGCTGTGGCGCGCGAACGTCGCCGGCACTTACCGTTTCGATGCACGTTCGGCGCTGACGCTTGCAGTGCGCTATTCCGGCAGGCAGTACAACACGCTCACGAATACCGACACGAATCCCGATGTGTTCGGCGGCACCAGCACGTATGTGGTCGCGGATGCGAAGTTCACATTCCGGCCGACGAAGCAGAGCGAAATCGGCGTAGGCATCGATAACCTCTTCGATGAGCGCTACTACGTCTATCACCCCTATCCGGGCCGTACGTTCTACGTCGAAGGCCGGCTTCATCTTTAAAGGAGGAGGATGTCATGTCCACTACCGTAACCCGACCACCGAACCCGCGCACGACGCCGGCTGCCGCCACGGCAGCGGGCCGCGGTTATCGAACGCTGTGGCGCTGGCATTTCTATGCCGGCTTGTTCGTGATGCCGTTTCTTGTCGTGCTCGCGCTGACCGGTACGCTGTATTGCTTCCAGCCGCAGATCGAGCCGCTGCTGTATCCGCATCGGCTCGTCGTCGAGCCGCGCGAAACGCCGCGTCTTGCCGAAGACATGTTGCTCGCAAATGCACGCCGTGCACTGCCGGCAGGCTCGGTCGCGACGACCGCACGCATCTCCTCTCGCACGGACCGCAGTGCGGAGTTCGTCTTCCGCCTGCCCGATGGCGACAAACAGAGCGTGTATGTGAATCCGTACGACGGCACCGTGCTCGGCACGCTGAGCGTCGATCGCCGCTTCATGCAGCTCGACCGGATGATTCACCGAAAGCTGTTGCTTGGAAAACCGGGTGAACTGCTGATGGAACTGGTCGCCTGCTGGACGCTCGTGATGATCGGCACAGGCGTCGCGCTCTGGTGGCCCCGGGCAGGGGCGTCGCTACGTGGCGCGCTCGTGCCGCATTTTGTGCTGCGCGGCCGGCCGTTCTGGAAGAGCATACATGCCGCGCTCGGAATCTGGCTTGCCGTGGGCGCGCTCGCGTTCGTCGTCACGGGCTTGCCGTGGACCGGGTCATGGGGCAAGCAGTTCAAGGCGCTGGCGACAAGCGCAAAGCTCGGCTCGCCACAGGGCGCGTGGGGCGGTTCGCCGTTGCGTTCGACGATACCGGGCGCGAAAGCGCAGCCAATGTCCGCGTCGCATGCGTCACGCGACTCGGACATGGATTCGATGCCGGGCATGACGATGGACGATCTGCCGCTGCCGCAGGTTCCATGGGCTGCCGGTGCGACTCGCGTGCCGCAGTCGCAGCAGGTGGGTCCCACGTCATTGACCCTCGACCAGATCGTTTCGCAGGTGGGTGCGCTCGGCCTCTCCGATGGCTACGACGTCGCGTTACCCGCTTCCGCAAGCGGGGTGTACTCGGTGTCGTATTTTCCGGCCGACCCGAAGCTCGAGCGCACCCTGTACATCGATCAGTACAGCGGCGCGATACTGAAGGACATACGCTACAGCGATTACGGCGCAGTGGGGAAGGCCGTGTCTTATGGGACGTCGCTGCATATGGGCCGTTACTTCGGCCTTGCGAACCAGCTTGTCTGTACGGTGATTTCGCTTGGACTGGCGACGCTTGCGTCGACCGGCTGCGTGATGTGGTGGAAACGGCGGCCGGCCGGCACGTTTGGCGCACCGGCGCGCGAGCGCGCTGGTATGCCGATGCGGGGCTGGAAAGCCGGCCTCATCGTGCTGGGCTTGGTATTTCCGTTGATGGGCGTAACGCTGGTTATGGTCTGTCTGATGGACCGCGTGCTGTTCGGTCGCGCGTCTCGACAGGTTGTAGTCTGACTTCGCAGCATACACAGGAGAGCGACTTGAAGATCACACGAGCATTGCTTCTGCTTACGGCATCGTTCGCATGCGCGGGAAGTGCGGTAGCGGCTCCCGGGTCGATGATGGTGTCCGGCTGCTGGATCCGGCTGTTGCCTGGCGATCTGCCGTCGGGCGGCTATTTTAGCGCCATGAACATGGGCCAGAAGCCGGTCGACCTGCTTCGCGTTCAGACCGATGCGTACGGCAGCGCGATGCTGCACCAGACGGTCAGCAACGGCAGTACATCGAAGATGGACATGGTAGATAAAGTCAGTGTGCCTGCCGATGGCACGCTTGCGTTCAAGCCAGGCGGATATCACGTGATGCTGGAGCAGCCTAAACGGCCGCTCAAGATCGGCGACAGGATTCCCTTCACATTCGTCTTCAGCGACGGCGAGCATCTGCAAGCCGAATGTGAAACGAAAAGTCCGGCCACGATGGGTCACTGAAACCTGGTGCCTCATGAAGCACCTTGCATGCATACCATAACGTATCGGGCGAAGGTGCATCGGCTATTTATTCGTGCGCTTTCCGCGCGATAATCGCAGGTGCGATGGTTGCCGCAAGGCATCAATAGGGAATATGGTGAGGCGATCGCCAAGGCCATAGCTGTACCTTTCCCGTCTTTTCGATGATGGCGCGCAAGCACTGCGCGGCAAGGTCATCGGCATTTTTTCGCTGCTTATCGCCGCGAACATCGGCATCTGGATCTGGGCGCTGACCGCGCTGCATGGGCGCCCCGGCCTCATCGGCACCGCGGTACTCGCCTATACGTTCGGTTTGCGTCATGCAGTCGACGCCGACCACATTGCAGCGATCGACAACACCACGCGCAAGCTGATGCGAGGCGGCAAGCGGCCCGTCGCGGTGCGTTTCTTCTTTTCGTTGGGGCACTCGACGATCGTCTCGCGCTATCGGTTGCGGTGGCGTTTGCGGCGGTCACATTGAAGTCGCGCTTTGAAGACATGAAGGCGATCGGCGGTGTGATCAGCACTTCCGTGTCTGCTGGCTTTCTGCTGGTGCTGGCCGTTGTCAACGTGGTGATTCTCGTGTCGGTTGTAAAAACCTTCCGGCGCTTGCAGCGCGGCGAGCGATTGGTCGAGGAAGACCTCGACATGCTGCTTAACAAGCGTGGCGTTCTCTCACGTATGTTTCGTCCCTTGTTCCGGCTGGTCACGCGCAGCTGGCACATGTATCCGATCGGCTTCCTGTTCGGACTGGGCTTCGATACGGCGACAGAGGTTGCGCTCTTCGGTATCTCCGCCGCGCAGGCTGCCGACGGCATGTCGCTCGGGACCATCCTGATTTTTCCGGCGCTCTTCACCGCTGGCATGTGCCTCATCGATACGGCAGACGGCGTACTGATGCTCGGCGCGTATGGCTGGGCCTTCATGAAGCCGGTGCGCAAGCTCTATTACAACATCACGATTACCTTCGTGTCGGTCGTAGTCGCCGTGCTGATTGGCGGCATCGAAGCGCTGGCGTTGATTGCGGACAAGCTTGAGCTGAAGGGCGGCTTGTGGGATCTCGTGAGCGCGGCGTCGGACAATTTCGGTCTGCTCGGCTATGCGGTCATCGGCGTCTTCGTCTTGAGCTGGTTGATTTCTGTGCTGTTCTACAGGTTCAAACGCTACGATGATTTGCCGGTCAATGTCGGCTGACAAAGTCTGGTCACAAAAGATTCCCCTGCTGCCCGCTTCGCGTCCGAAAGCAGTCATCTGCAGAGTGGGTAAGATCAACGAGAGACAAACGCGTCCGACAAAAGTCGGCCACAAGCGGGCCATCGACAACGCGCGCTCGAATGTCTGGTCTTGTCGGTCAAGCGACGCTCGCATAACGGAAATGAAGAACGGCGTGGCATCGTGCTGGTTATGGCCGGACGGGATGCCAAACCTGGTTGTGAGCCCATCGCCATGTCGGTCTCAGGCTTTTTGTCCATCAAGCCGTGGTACAGCGGTTAGAGGCGCTCGCGAAGGAGATCGCCGAAGTCGCAAATGATCGGTCGAGTCGCGACGGAATCGTGGCCGTCGTGCCCGTCGAGGATTTCTGGTGCGTAAGGAACACGATGGAATCCGCACCGTGGCAATCAGCAGCGGGTTGCGGCGCACGCACGTCGAGGACGCGTTGCGCCGGCTTTCATCGTCAGATCCTTGCCCGCCGCAAGCGCAGCGAATTTGCGATGACTGATACGGAGCTCAGACTCATCGCCAGTGCGGCGATCATCGGCGAAAGCAGCCAGCCCGTGAATGGGAACAGCACGCCGGCAGCGAGCGGCACGCCCAGTGCGTTGTAGACCATCGCCCAACTCAGGTTCTGCTTCATGTTGCGCACGGTCGCGTCGGATAATGCACGACTGCGCGCGATGCCGCGCAAGTCTCCCTTCACCAGCGTGATTTGCGCGCTGTGCATCGCCACGTCGGTGCCCGTGCCCATCGCGACTCCGACATCGGCCTTGGCCAGCGCAGGCGCATCGTTGATGCCGTCGCCGGCCATCGCGACGACGGCCCCTTCCGCCTGCAGCCGGGACACCAGCGCGAGTTTGTCCTCCGGCTTCGATTCGCCGTGGAATTCGTCGATACCGAGTTTCGCCGCAACGGACCGGACGGTCGCCGACGCATCGCCGCTCGCGACCACGACGCGAATACCAGCGCGCTTCAACTCGGCCAACGCTTCGGTCGTGCTCGGTTTGACGGGGTCCGAGACGGCAAGGAGGGACATCGGCGTAGCGAGACCCATCGCGCAGGGGCAGGCGATGATCAGCACCGCAACCGCGTTGACGAGCCCGAACACCCAGCTCGTGCGCCCCGAGGTTCGCATCGAAAACGTGAGCGGCACACCGACCGTTGTCAGACTGATCAACCGATAGCGGGGCGCCGCGCGAGCCGGACGGTTCGCGCCGATCGATACAGAATTCTGCCAACCCGGTAAAATGTCGCGACCTGCGATCGCTATGATGAAATTCATCCGGACCCTCTTCGTGTTATTGCTGTGCGCGATGCTGCCCATTACCGGGCTGGCAGCGAGCGGCTTGGCCGGTGAGTGTCCGATGGAGCAGTCCGTCGCGACGCTGGACGGCAGCAACCCGTCGGATGCAATGCCGGGCTGCGATTCGATGCAACCGTCGCCGGGCGGTAAGGCATCGAAGGCCGGGTTCTGCAAGATGACCGCGCAATGCCAGTTCGGCAGCGTCTACTATCCCGGCGCCGATGCAACCGTCGTCCGGCATGCAACGCCTGTGTCCAGCCGCGTTGTCTTCCACTTTTCGCAGTCGCTCTCCATCCGCGCGCCGGATGGCCTGTGGCGACCTCCGCGTTCCGTCTAACTCCGATCTTCTCGCACACCGCCGTGCGCGGTGACGTTCGTCCTGACACAGGATGTGAGCTGTTACGCCTGCTCAAGCGCGGCGTAGGCTCGACCATTCGGGGTTGACCATGCTTTTCCCGTTTTCGCCGGCGCGTAGCCGGCGCGTCGCGTTGCGCGTGATGTTGCGTCTGATCGCGCTCGCGGCATTCGTCATGCTCGGCACCCGTGCCGCTTACTCGCAGGGCGCGGGCATGACACTCGACGAGGCGCTTCAGGTCGCGCAAGACCGCTCGTCGTCAATCGAGGCCACGCAAGCAGCCGTGCGCGGTGACTCGGCCGTCGTCGTCAAGGCAGGACAGTTGCCGAATCCGACCTTGAAGCTGAGCGTCGAAGACCTGCCGATCAACGGACCGCAAGCGTTCACCATCGGGCAGGACGACTTCACGATGCGCGGCATCGGCATCGAGCAGGAGTGGGTGTCGCCGACGAAGCGCCGTCTTCGCACGGCGCTCGCCAATCGCACGGTCGATCAGGGCCGGACGACTTACCTGGAAAAGCTCGCTGAGGTTCGCCAGCAAACCGCGATGGCGTGGCTCAATGCCGTCTTCGCAAAGAAGTCCGTTGCGCTGAACCAGGCGCTGGTCGATCACCTGAAGGACGAACTTGCCGCCCGGCAGGCCTCGTACCGTGGCGCGCAGGGCAGCGCGTCGGATATCGCGCAGGCGCGCGTGACGCTCGGCAATGCACGCGACGCGCTGATCGATGCGCAACAGGATGAGAAAGCCGCGCTGATCGAACTGTCGCGCTGGACCGCGGCCGGCAATGTGCTGCAAGTGGCCGACAACACTCCGTCGCTCGAATCGTCCGTATCGGGCATGAGCGCCGAGCAGCTCGATCAGGTGCAGCCGTTGCTGATTGCCGCACGCACGGCGATCTCCGTTGCGGACGCGGCGACCGACGTCGCCCGCAGCGACAGAAGTCCCAACTGGACCTGGGGACTGACCTATTTCAAACGCGGCGGCAATTTCTCCGATTACGTGTCGCTCGGCGTGTCGATTCCATTGCCGATCAACCGCAAAAACCTTGAGGACCGCGACGTCGAACAAAAATCGCAGATGGGTACGCAGGCGCGGCTCACTTACGAAGACACCGAGCGGCAGGTGATGGCGGGGATTCAGACGCTCGCGACGAAGCTCGCCAGCGGCCGCGAACGGCTCGCCAATCTGCAGCAGACCGTATTGCCCGCCGCCGATCAGAAAGTGCAGCTGGCCAACGCGGCCTACCGGTCGGGGACGGGCTCGCTCGCCGATGCGTTCGAAGCGCGGCACATGCAGCTCGAAACGCAGCTTCAGGTGCTCAATATCGAGCGGCAGGTGTCGCTTGTCTGGGCCGGTCTCGAATATCAGGTCCTGCCGCCGGAACTGATCGCGGCCGCTGGCCAATGAGGACAACAATGAACAGGAAGCTAATCGTACCGATCGTCGCGTCGGTGCTTTCGGTGTTTGCGGGCGTGGCGTTGCTAGCAGCAGGCTATTTCATCGGCGTGCATCGCGCGGCGTCGACGCGTCCCATGCCCGCAATGGCCGCGACTGCGGCCTCGGGCGACAAGGTCGACCCGCAAGCGGGGCGCAAGGTGCTGTACTGGCACGACCCGATGGTACCGAACCAGCACTTCGACAAGCCGGGCAAATCACCGTTTATGGATATGCAGCTGCAGCCTGTCTATGCGGACGATGGCGGCGGCAGCACCGGCATCCGCATCAATCCGGGCTTGCAGCAGGACCTCGGTATCCGTTATGCGACCGTGCATCGGCGCGAAACGAGCGAAGGGTTCGACGCGATCGGCACCACGCAGTTCGACGAATCGCAGGCTGACGTCGTGCAGTCGCGCGTGAACGGCTATATCGACCATCTGTATGCGAGTGCACCGATGCAGCGCATCGCGAAGGGCGCGCCGGTCGCATCGCTGTTCGCGCCCGACTGGCTCGCGCCGCAGGAGGAATATCTGTCGCTCAAGCGCGGCGGTATGGACGATGCATTGCTGCAGGCCTCGCGTGCGCGCATGCGTGCGATGTCGATTCCCGAAGGTGTGATCGCGAGCCTCGATCGCACAGGCCGCGCGCAGACGCATATCGTGCTGTCGTCGCCCGAAAGCGGCGTCGTCAGCGAACTGAACGTGCGCGACGGCGCGATGGTGACGCCGGGTCAAACGCTCGCGAAAGTAGCGGGCCTGTCGAAGCTGTGGCTGATCGTTGAGATTCCGGAGGCACTCGCACTCGAGGCGCGGCCCGGCATGCGCGTCGATGCGACCTTCAGCGGCGATCCGACCCGGCACTTCACGGGCCGCATTCGCGAAATCCTGCCGGGCATCAGCACGACGAGCCGCACGCTACAGGCTCGGCTCGAGATCGACAACGGCGATGGCAGGCTCACACCCGGCATGTTGATGCGCGCGCATGTAAGCGGCGCGAAAACGGTATCGCGCCTGCTCGTGCCGTCCGAAGCCGTGATTACCACCGGCAAGCGCTCGGTCGTGATCGTGAAAAACAGCGACGGACGCCTGCAGCCTGCCACTGTGACGGTCGGCAACGACGTCGGCAACGAAACCGAAGTGCTGGGCGGCCTGAACGATGGCGACACGGTCGTTGCATCGGGGCAGTTCCTGATCGATTCGGAAGCGAGTTTGAAGTCGGTGCTGCCGCGTATTGAAGGTGCATCGGCACCGGCGTCCGCACCGGTGTCGGGATCGGGCGCGACGGGCCCGATGAGCGATACAGCTGCAAGCACTACGACCGCATCCGGCGCGTCCGCTCCCACGTCGGCATCGACTGCCGGCGCGGCCCCGACCTACGAGACCACCGGCAAGGTCGAACAGGTCACGCCGACGGGCATGACGTTCTCGCATCAACCGATACCCGCGCTCGGCTGGCCCGCGATGACGATGTCGTTCAACAAGCCCGCGCCGAATGCGTTCGCAGACGTGAAGGTCGGCGACACCGTGCACTTCGTCTTCAAACAGTCCGACGACGGCTATCGGCTCACGAAAGTGGAACCCGCAGGAGGCGCCAAATGATCGCACGCATCATCCGTTGGTCCATCCAGAACCGCTTTCTCGTGCTGCTCGCGACTGTGCTGGTGGTCGCGTGGGGCGTGTATTCACTGCGTGAAACACCACTCGATGCGTTGCCCGATCTGTCGGATACGCAGGTGATCATCAAGGCATCGTATCCGGGCAAGGCGCCGCAGGTGATTGAAGATCAGGTGACGTATCCGCTCACCACCACCTTGCTCGGCGTGCCCGGCGCGAAGACGATCCGCGCCTACTCGTCGTTCGGCGACGCCTTCGTCTATGTGCTGTTCGACGACAAGATTGACCAGTACTGGGCGCGCTCACGCGTGCTCGAATATCTGAACCAGGTGCAAAGCCGTCTGCCGCCGGGCGCGACCGTCTCGCTCGGGCCGGACGCGACCGGCGTGGGCTGGGTGTACGAGTACGCGCTCGTCGATCGAACCGGCCATCACGACCTCGGCCAGCTACGCGCGCTCAACGACTGGTTCCTGAAGTTCGAACTGAAGGCGGTCCCGGATGTGTCGGAAGTGGCGAGCATCGGTGGCATGGTGCAGCAGTATCAGGTCGTGCTTGATCCGGACAAGCTGCGCGCGTATGGCATCACGGAACAGCAGGTGGCCGACGCATTGAAGAAGGCGAACCAGGAATCCGGCGGCTCGGTCGTCGAACTCGCTGAGTCGGAATACATGGTGCGCTCGTCCGGTTATCTGCATACGCTCGACGACTTCCGCAACGTCGTGCTGCGCACCAACGATGCGGGCACACCCGTTTTGCTCGGCGACGTGGCGCGCATCCAGATCGGCCCCGAAATGCGCCGCGGCATCGCCGAGCTGAATGGACAAGGCGAAGTGACGGGCGGCGTGATCGTGATGCGCTCCGGCAAGAACGCGCTGACCACAATCGAAGGCGTGAAGGCGAAACTCGCGGACCTCAAGCGCTCGCTGCCGCCCGGTGTCGAAATCGTCACGACGTACGACCGCTCACAGCTGATCGAACGCGCGGTGGACAACCTGACGGACAAGCTGATCGAGGAATTCATCATCGTGGGGCTCGTCTGCGCGGTCTTTCTGTTCCACCTGCGCAGCGCGTTCGTCGCGATTCTCTCGTTGCCGCTCGGCGTGCTCGCCGCCTTTATCGTGATGCGCTATCAGGGCGTCAACGCGAACCTGATGTCGCTGGGCGGCATTGCCATTGCAATCGGCGCGATGATCGATGCGGCAATCGTGATGATCGAGAACGCGCACAAGCACCTGGAGGCCTATGAGCATGAACACCCGGACGAACCCATCACAACGGCGCAACGCTGGGAGGTGGTTGCGACCGCGGCGGCGGAAGTCGGTCCGGCACTGTTCTTCTCGCTGCTGATCATCACGCTGTCGTTCATTCCGGTGTTTTCGCTGGAGGGGCAGGAAGGCAAGCTGTTCTCGCCGCTGGCCTTCACGAAGACCTACACGATCGCGGCCGCCGCCGGACTGTCGGTGACGCTCGTGCCGGTACTGATGGGCTATCTGATACGCGGCCGTATCCCGCATGAAACCAGCAATCCGATCAACCGTGTGCTGGTGAAGCTGTATCGTCCGCTGCTCAACGGCACCTTGCGACGGCCGTGGTTCGTGATCGGGCTCGCTGCAGTCGCGCTCGCGCTCACTGTCGTTCCGCTCTCGCATCTGGGCGGCGAATTCATGCCACCGCTCGACGAAGGCGACCTGCTGTATATGCCGACAGCGCTGCCTGGCATCTCGGCCTCGAAAGCGTCCGAACTGCTGCAGCAGACCGACCGGCTGATCAAGACGGTGCCGGAAGTGAAGACGGTATTCGGCAAGTCCGGCCGCGCGGACACCGCGACCGACCCGGCGCCGCTCGAGATGTTCGAGACGACGATCCAGTTCAAGCCGCGCAGTGAATGGCGGCCGGGTATGACGCCCCAGAAGCTTGTCGACGAGCTCGACCGGACAGTGAAGGTGCCGGGGCTCTCGAATGTCTGGGTGCCGCCGATTCGCAACCGGCTCGACATGCTGTCGACCGGTATCAAGACGCCGGTGGGCGTCAAGGTTTCCGGGCCGGAGCTGAAGCAGATCGATCAGGTTGCCGCGCAGATCGAAGGCGCGGTGAAGGGCGTACCGGGCGTCACGTCGGCGCTCGCGGAGCGACTGAACGGCGGACACTACATCGACGTCGATATCGACCGGCAGGCAGCGGCCCGCTACGGGCTCGCGGTGGGCGATATCCAGGACGTCGTGTCGTCGGCGGTCGGCGGCGATAACGTCGGCGAAGTGATTGCGGGCCGCGAGCGTTTCCCGATCAATATCCGCTATCCGCGAGGCGTGCGGGACTCGGTCGACAAACTGCGCGAGTTGCCGGTCGTCACCGATCGTGGCGCGCAGATTACGCTTGGTGACGTTGCGCACATCGCGATCGAGGATGGTCCGCCGATGATTCGCAGCGAAAACGCGAGGCTATCCGGCTACGTCTATATCGACATCCGGAACGTGGATCTCGAAACCGCCGTGAAGGCGATGCAGCAGGCCGTCGCGCAGAAGGTCACGCTGCCGCCCGGCTATTCGATCGAGTGGTCCGGACAGTTCGAATACCTCGAGCGCGCAGCGGCGAAACTGCGCCTGGTGATTCCGGTCACGCTGGTCGTGATCTTCGTGATGCTGTTCCTCACGTTCAACTCGGCCGCCGACGCGCTGCTATTGATGTCGACGGTGCCGTTCGCGCTGGTCGGCGGATTCTGGCTGATCTGGATCCTCGGCCATGCGGTGTCGGTGGCGACCGCGGTGGGCTTTATCGCGCTAACGGGTGTGGCCGCGGAATTCGGCGTGGTCATGCTGTTGTACCTCAAGGAAGCGCTGAACCGCCGCCTGAAGGCAGGCGAACCGCTGAACGAAGCGACCCTGACCGACGCGATCCGCGAGGGCGCGGTGTTGCGCGTGAGGCCCAAAGCGATGACGGTCGCAGTCGTGCTCGCAGGCCTCATTCCGATCATGATCGGCCATGGCGCCGGCTCCGAAGTGATGCAGCGGATTGCCGCGCCGATGGTCGGCGGGATGATCACCGCGCCGCTGCTGTCGATGTTTGTCATTCCCGCGGCGTGGCTGTTATTGCAGCGCCGCCGTCTGCCGCGTAGCCGTGAAGTATCGAAAACTTTTGCAGTCCAGACCGGCACGCGAGTGCCCTCGTCCCCTATTGGCGCGTCCGTGCCGCATACCCACACTGGAGAAACACTATGAAGAAGTCGATGATTCTGTCCGCTGCATTTGTCGCCGCTGCCGCAAGCATCGGGGTGGCTCTTGCCGATGACATGAGCGGCATGAACATGAGCAATGGCGCGATGATGAACCACTCGGCCTCAAGCAAACATAACGCACTGACCGATGCGACCGTCAAGGGTGTCGATGCGACGAGCGGCATGGTGACGCTCAAGCACGGGGCGCTGACCAATGTAGGCATGCCCGCGATGACGATGGCGTTCAAGGCGAAAGATGCGGCGATGCTGAGCAGCGTCAAGGAAGGCGACAACGTGAAGGTGCGAGTCGAGAACGTGAACGGCACCATGACCATCGTGAAGATGACGAAGTAGTAAGTCGAACCGATCGTGATCGAAGACGTTCGCACGCCCGGCCATGAAATCGTGGTGACGCGATGCCGTCGCAGCCGCTGGAATAGCGGCGTCTGAGTGTACAGACTGCGCCGGCGGAAAGCGGCCGGGTACAGCCGTATGCGCAACCGGGCGTAGGACGTACGTAGCCTACGCCCGGGGCGGTGCCCCGCAAAAAAAGGTGACGAGAATGCTAACACTCCCACCGTGCATGCTTACGTTTGAGTCGCGTGAGCCGTCATAAACCCGATCGCGAGCTCGCGAAATTTCTCGGGTTCTTCGGAGAACAGAAAGTGGCCCGAATCGTTGAATTCGACGAGCCGTGCGCCCGGTATGCCTCGCGCGATCGCGCGGCTCGCTCGCGGCGGGCACACCCAGTCGTGGCGCCCGACGATCGCAAGCGTCGGCGCCGCGATGCGTTCGAGCATCGGTCGCAGATCGTAGGTCGGCGCGATCGACTGCATGAAATGCCGGATCATCTCGATCGTCGTGCTCGACGCCGCGAAGATGCGCGGGAAGATTTCGGGCCGCGAAGGCGTGGTGTGCAGCGGCCCGACAATCTTCGCGAAGTCATCCATGGTCTGCGTCGTGATGTCGCCGCTTGAGATGCGCGCCATGACCTCGAGCGCTTCACGGTTGCCGCGCGACGCGAGCGTCGGCGCAGGGTCGCCTTCATAGTCGGGCAGCGGCGCCACGGTCGGCGACGTGCCGCACAGGATCAGCCCTTGCACGAGCGACGGGTGGCGCAGCGCCGTATGCATCGCGACGAAGCCGCCCGCCGAATGGCCGAACACGAATGCTCGCTCGATGTCGAGCATGTCGCACAGCGCGGCAATATCGTCGGACATCTGCTCGAGCGTGCACGACGCGAGCGCGGGCCGCCCGGAGCGCCCCTGGCCGCGCAAGTCGACGTAGATTACCTGCGCGTCGTGGCGCAGCGGGCCGAGTCCGTCGCGCAGATACACGTGATCGAAGCCGAGGCCGCCATGCAGCGCGATCAAGGTCGGTTTGTCGATCAGATGGCCGCCCGATGCGCGCTGACCGGCGCCGTCGATGTCGAAATAGAGTTGTGTGCCGTTGAGCTTTGCGCGCATGCGAGTCCTCGAGTGCATGAAAAAGTCACCGGTGCGCGGCATGATGCCGTGCCCGGTGAGCCGGATTCAAATCGGGACTCAGGATACTGAAGCGGCGGCGCGATTCCGCTCAGTGGCGCGAAGTTTAATGTTGGACGCCGCAGAGCCACGCCGCAGCGTGTTCCGCAGACTTGTACGCACAGCGAATGCGGTTCGATGCGGCGCGCGCGGCCCGGCAGCGCTCATGCAGCGCACACGCGGCGACGCCTGCCGCCGCCGCTGGCGGGTTCAGTGCCCGGCTTCGCGCATCGTCAGCAGATTCTGCACCGATGTGACGCCCGCCACCGTGCCTGCGGCTGTGCCGGCGGGCTGCACCATGGCTTGATCGGGAACGGTGCCGTCGAGCGTGACCTTGCCGCCGCGCGCGACGATACGGATATCGGCGCCGGGAATTTTCGCGCGCGTGATCGCCGTGCGCACGTTGTGCTCGAGGCGATGGTTTGCCTTACGAATGCTTGCACGGGTCGGCTGCTCGTCGGCTTGCGCGGTTTGCGCGAGCGCGGCCACGCTGATGAAGGACGCGGCGACGGCCACGCAGGCTGCAAGGGTACGGGATGCGAACAGCTTCTGAACCGGGAATTTCACAATCAGCTCCTCTTGGAATGAATGGCGCGGCGGGTACGTGTGGTGGGTGCGCGCGGTTGGTGCACGTGATGGGCACACGCGGTACACGCGGTTGGCACGATTCCGCTCGCCACGCATTCTGTCCTTCGAAAATAGATGGGACTTCCTTCCGCGCACTGAAGTTCTTTAAATGCACGGAATGGGGAGCGATGAAAGAGAGAATCGAGTGGGCGGAAAGAAGCGGGCGGAAACAATAGTGGAAGCGAGCGGGCAAAAAAAGAGGCCGGCTTACGCCGGCCAAATAGCTCTAGCCAATCCGAGGGCCTGGCGGCCAGAGCCAGAGGGTCTGTCTTTTGCGTCGACGTAGCCTTGTTGAAGGCTTAGTCGAAGTCGAACATGTCGAACAGCGAGCGTTTCTTACGGTATCCACTCTGTCCGTATCGGCTGTCGTGTCGATAGTCGTCGCGATGCCGGTCGTCGTAGCGGCGATCGCTGTCGTGGTGCGGGCGCGCGCGGTGGTGGTCATGAGCGGCAGCGTTCTGCCGATCGTCGCCGCGCGCCGGCGTCGTCTCGACCTGCGCGACGAGCTTGTCGAGTTCGCCGCGATCGAGCCATACGCCGCGGCAGCTCGGGCAGTAGTCGATTTCGATTGACTGACGTTCGGTCATCAGCAAATTAGGGGTCTTGCAGACTGGGCATTTCATGATGTGCTCCTTTGCGTTTCGTTCGCGCTGCTTCGAGTTCGATTCGAGTCCGGTTCAGGTTCGCGCCGGGCCGCTTCGGTTCAGCTTCGCTTCAGCGCGGCGATGGGTTCAATCTAACGCGCCGCGCACGACGAAAAAATCTGGCTTATCCGAGGTTCGACTTCGAAATTTCCGCACTGGGGCGATCGGCTTCTTCTGTGCGGGCCGCGCCGCGCGTTCTGGAGCGGCGCGCGACGATATTCAGACCTTCGACGAACGCGGAGAAACCCATCGCGGCGTAGATGTAGCCCTTCGGCACATGAGTGCCGAAACCTTCGGCGATCAGCGCCATGCCGATCACGAGCAGGAACGCGAGCGCGAGCATCACCACGGTCGGGTTGCGTTCGATAAAGCGCGACAGCGGCCCGGCGGCGAACATCATCGCGATGACGGCGGCGATGACCGCGACAAACATGATCGGCACGTGTTCGGTCATGCCGACCGCCGTGATGATGCTGTCGACCGAAAACACGAGGTCGAGCATCAGGATCTGGCTGATCGCGGCCCACGCGGTCAGCGTGCCGACCGCGCTGACGGCGCCGCCGTTCGTGCTGTCATGCGCGACGTGATGGTGCATTTCGCGCGTCGCTTTCCAGAACAGGAACAGGCCGCCGGCGATCAGGATCAGGTCGCGCCACGAAAAGCCGTGTCCGAACAGTTCGAACGCGGGCTGGGTGAGGCGCGCGATCCACGCGACCGTTGCGAGCAAACCGAGCCGCATGCCGAGCGCAAGCAGAATGCCTATGCGCCGCGTGCGTTCGCGCTGCGCTTCCGGCAGCTTGTTGCTCAAGATCGAAATGAAGATCAGGTTGTCGATGCCGAGCACGACTTCCATCACGACGAGCGTGACGAGCGCCGCCCATACGGCGGGGTCGGCGGCTAGAGTGAGCAGGTAGTCCATGGCGGTGGGTTGGCAACTTGAAATTGATCAGACGAAGCGCTGAAAGGCGCGGGAAATTTCAGGGAATTGCGTGATGCGTCAGGTGGTGCATTAGCCATTATCTTCGGCTACTTTTCGCTTCGAAGAAATCAGACATAATCGCAGTTCTGCATCGGTTTTTCCGAAACGAGGTCGGTATGCTGAACTTTCGCCATCTGTACTACTTTTGGGTCGTGGTGAAGGAGGGCGGTTTCGCGCGGGCGGCCGAGCATCTCGACATGGCCGTGCAGACCATCAGCGCGCAGGTGCGCGAGCTCGAGAAGTCGATGGGCCGCCAGTTGCTGAAGCCGGCCGGGCGCGGCGTGACGATGACCGAAGCAGGGCAGGCCGCATTCGGGCGCGCGGAAGAAATTTTTCATCTCGGTGCGACGCTCGTCGAAGAGGTGCGCGAGGCCGCCAATGAGCCGGCTGCGCGGCTGGCGGTCGGTTTGTCGGACGGCATTTCAAAGCTCGCCGCGCATGCGCTGCTTGAGCCGGTGCTCGATACGCCGTCGCTGCGGCTGTTGTGTCACGAGGGCGAGCATGGCCAGTTGCTGACGGAGCTGGCGCAGCACCGGCTCGATCTCGTGCTGGCGTGTCAGCCGGCGCCGCATAACAGCGATCTGCGCGTGTTCAGCGAGCGCGTCGCCGAGTCGGCGGTTGACTGGTACGGGCCGGCCGCACTCGTGAAGAAGTCCGCGAAGGACCACTTTCCTGCTTCGCTCGCGGAACTGCCCGTGCTGCTGCCGACGGGGCATGCCGCGCTGCGTGCGCGGCTCGACCGATGGTTCGAGGCCGAGGGCATCCGGCCGAGGGTGGCCGGCGAGTTCGAAGATAGCGCGCTGATGGCGGTATTCGCGGCGCGCGGGCTCGGGGTGTTTCCGCTGGCGGAGCTTGGTGCGGAAGACCTGTCGTTGATGCGCGGGCTGCGCTGGCTAGGCCGCGCGGACGGTGTCGTGGAGGAGATTCACGCGATCCGCTCGCGGCGCGGCCAGCATCATCCGCTTGCGTTGCAGGTGCTGGCCGCGCCGCGCGGGTAGGGCGGCGGCATTGCCGCTTTATGTCACAGCGCGGTCACACCGCGATCGCCGTGCGATGCGGGCGCCACGCTTCGAGCATCGCGGCGAGCAGTGCGATTTCACCGTCGGCGAGATAGTCGTCGGCGACGGCGACCGCGAGACACAGGCGCATCACCTTGCGGCGCAGCGCCGCGTCGTCGATTTCGGCCATCAGCGTGGTCAGCAGATCGCCGTCGAGATCGCCGGTCGCATCGGCCCACGACGCGGGCGACAGCAGCCGGTCTTCGCACAGCGCCTGCACGATGCCGGGGAACTGGCCCGGCGCGAGGCCGAGCTCGCGCGCGACGTTGAGCCGGTCGAGCGCGCGGTCTTCGGAACTGCAGACGTGTCCGTCCGCGGTCAGCGCCAGTGCGACGATCCGCGCGGCGGCTTCGGGGCTGTTACGACGATAGGTGCGCATGTCTCGACTCCTTTTCGCGGATTGGATCCGCAGTGATGGGAGCCGTCAGTTTCGGGGACGCGCGGATTCGGATAAACCTGCAAACGCGGAAGCTGGGGTTCGGAAAAAGCGAAGTGCGATAATTGGCGATGACGGGGGAGCCGCATGCGCGTTGTGAGCGTTGCGATAGGCGCGTGTCAGCTTATTCGAGTAATCTTAAAGGGCCTGCAGGCGCGGTGCCGGAGCCAAAGCCCGGCGGCATGCAGACACTCCAAATGAATAAAGACCACACGATGCCCGCTACTCCCGAACATTCGAAACCTGTGCGCAAGCCGTCGCAAGCGATGCTGGCCACTATTACGTGGCTGGTCGGCATTGCGGTGCTCGCGCTCGGCTTTGGTTGGCTCTATTGGTATGTCGCGGTCGAGCGCAATGAACTGCCGTGGGGCGCCTTGCTGCTGATTCCCTGCGTGGCGGTGATTGCGGCTGTGACATTTCGCAATCATTTCAGCCGGTGACTGCGTAGTTGGTCGCCGTTCACTGTCAGGCGGCATCACACGGTCGTACGCCTGGCAATCGACTAGGGGGATACCCCTAGGATAAAGCCGGGGGTCCTCCGGCCCGACAGCCGCCGCGCGCGCCAGCAGGTACATCTCAAAGTGAATGAGCGTCGATTTGGGGCTGATTGAGCTTCATTGTCGAGATTCATTCAAGGTTGAACTATCAATATCGTTCGAACATGGATCTGAGGGATGTGCGGCCGACGTTGACAACTGGTGTCGGCGGGTCGATCAGGACGCGCCCGGCCGACTGCCGCAAGGTGGACCGGCCCGGTCCAGGAGCCTCAAAAGACGTGACTTCATGTAGACGTTGGCCGGCACCTTTCCGACGACTCCTGAGACGGCCAGCGCGTGCATCATGGCGTCGTGGCTAAGAATTTGAGCGGAGTCGAGCTAACCTTTGGCTCATCATCCGCGCGCGGACAGCCCCAACCGGCACAGCTGCAGCGCCGACTGAGCGAACTGGCAGACTCCGGGCCCGCGGCGATCGAGGGCGCACAACGCTGGCTGCGGCCGACATCGAGCGCGTGATAAGTGAGCAGGGCAGACGCATGCTGGCGTGCACTGAGTGGCTTCTGCTGGCTCACGGACACGCAGTTGCGGAACTCCGCACGCGACATCCTGATCCGGATCGCGGTGGATATGCGCGAACCGTAGACCGCTGAGCAGCAGCAGGCCAGGTCGCGCGGCGACGAACACGATCCGGCATCCGGTTTCGACAGGGGTCGCCCACGAGCACGCGGACGATCGTCGTGCACAAGGCTACGGCATCAACGACGTGGTGGCGGAATATCGAGCCCTGCGCGCCAGCGTGCTGCGCCGATGGCAGCAGACGTTGCCCGGCGATGCGGCGGCCTCTCAGGAGATGATCCGGTTCAATGAGGCAATCGACCATATGCTCGCGGAATCGGTCCGGCAGTACGCGCAACGTACGGAGCGGATCCGGGATCTGTTTGCCGGCGTACTGGCGCACGACCTGCGTTCTCCCCTCGGCGCGATATTGAATTCGGCGGAGGTCGTTCTGCATGACAGTGGCCTGTCGTCACCCAGCGTCAGGGCGGTCGCGATTGCGCAACGCAGCGCCGTGCGCATGAAGCATATGATTGACGATCTTCTCGTGTTCACCCGTGCCCGTCCGGGTGATACGCTTCCGGTCGATTTCGCGCCGCAGGATATCGGAAGGATCTGCAACGATGCGGCAGATGAGGTCGCGCGTCATATCCGGACGCATGCATCGACGTGTGCGTCACGGGCGAGCTTGCCGGCAGGTGGGACAGCGGCCGTATTGGGCCAGTTGCTGGTTAACCTGCTCGTGAACGCTGTCCAGCACGGATCAGGAAATATCGCCGTGAGCGCTCTCGGTCACGATGAGGAGCTGAATCTCGTCGTGGCGAACGAAGGAGCCCCGATACCGGCGGCCGCCCTGCCGACGCTGTTTGATCCATTAACACGGGCAAACCGTTCGCCCAGGCCGAGTGGACCATCTTCGAGCATGGGCTTGGGACTTTACATCTGCCGCTGCATCGCACGTGCACACAACGGCACCATACAGGCCGAATCGACAGGAGGCAGGACGACCTTCACAGTGCATATCCCCCGTTTTCCGGCGACGGCACGCTGAGTTTCGGTATTCGAATCCTGCACGGCGAGATTGGTGTCTGCCGCTCCTGTGCGGCAGACCGGTCACCGCTGGCCTGAGTGCGAATGGCCGCTGCGGTTCACAGAACTGACTCGCGCGGGCACGCAGCCGAATGTCGGCTGCGGGTCGTGTGCTGCCCGGTGTGATATTCCGAAGTCCAGCTGTTCATGCAAATTGCATAGGACTGCAACCGGCCAGTTAGAGCCGTTCGCGAATTCGCTGGCGACGACCGCTCTGAGGCGCAAAGCCGCCATCTGTTAAACGTGGCGTTCGCACGGCACGGCGCGCGCTCGAAAAGACGGCGTCGTTCTGTCGGAACACCTGGAGAAATAAGCGTCGATTGATGCGTTCATCCGGTCTGCGAGAGTCGCTCGACAGACCGGATGACAAGCACTTAAGCCACTACCCTTTCACGCCGAACGTGCGGCGCGACAGATGCCACGCCATCATCATGACGGTGATGTTGGGCGGCGCGCTGCAAACCTGCGGCATGATCGACGCATCGATCACGTAGAGACCGTCCACGCCGTACACGCGGCCGCCGCTGTCGACCACGCCTTCGCCTGGCCGGCCCATGCTGCACGTCGACGTCGGATGCGCGTAACCGTCGAGCGATTGCTCGATCGCCTGGCGCAACGCGGGGCTGCCGTCGGCGAGATGACTGCCCGGTGTCATCTCCGAATCGATCAGATTCGCGAACGGTGCCCGACGGCCGATCGAACGCGAAATCTTCACGCATTCGAGCATCCGGTCCATATCCCGTTGCGTGTTGAGCATGTTGAAGCGGATACGCGGCGCGCTACGCGGATTGCGATCGACCAGATCGACGAATCCGCGCGATTCGGGCTGTGTGACCGCGCACGCCAGCACGATCGCGCCGCCGGTCGGCGATTGATCCGATGGAAACAGATGT
The DNA here is from genome assembly GCF_019428685.1 of Paraburkholderia edwinii. Lineage (NCBI taxonomy): Bacteria > Pseudomonadati > Pseudomonadota > Betaproteobacteria > Burkholderiales > Burkholderiaceae > Paraburkholderia > Paraburkholderia edwinii. Next base: position 3,819,986 of record NZ_CP080095.1, on the reverse strand, counting down.
GTCGCCGACACGTGCAGATCGAGATCGCCCGGCTCGGCGAGCGACGACGCCGCCCAGAGAATCGCGCCCGACGCGGGATGCGCGCTGTTGGCCTCCGGCTTCAGATTGTAGATGTTGTAGTAGAACGGATGCTCCTGAAGCCCTTGCCCCACAGGCAGATCTGCGGCGATATCTATGCCGAGCGCCTCGAGCCGCTGCGCGGGACCCACGCCGGAACGCAGCAGGATCGCCGGACTGCCGAACGCACCCGCGCTCAGCACGACGTGATGCGCGCGATATGTCTGTCCGTTCGCATCGACCACGCCGACCGCATTGCCGCCTTCGATCAACACCCGGTCGATCTCCACGCCGCCGCGAATCGTGAGATTAGGGCGTGCGCGAATGCCATCGTCGAGAAACGCAATGCCTGTGTTGATGCGCCGGCCGGATACGACATTGAGCGGATAGAGCGACACGCCTTCCTGCTGCGCACCGTTGAAATCCTCGACGCGCGCGAAGCCGAGATTCGCGGTCGCTTCGACGAACGCGGTCGAGCCACGCGTGGAATCGTCGGGCCGGCGCTGACGGACTGGCAAGGGGCCGTGACGGCCGCGAAGACGATCGTCGCCGTCGGGCGTGTTTTCGATCGCCCGGTAGTCTTGCAACAGCTCGCTCCACTCCCAGCCGTCGCCGCCCACCGCGCGCCACTTCGCGAAGTCGGCATCGCGCGCGCGGATCGCCACCGCGGCGTTGACGGCGGAGCTGCCGCCGAGCGTCTTGCCGCGCGGCGCGGCCATCATCCGGTCGCCGAGACCGACTTCGGCCTGGTAGTTCCAGTTGTGGCCGTCCGGTCCGGTGACCGTGTCGGCGTCGGCCAGATCGCGTGGAACAGGTTTGGCCGATACGCCTCGCCGGCTTCGAGCAGCAGTACCGTGCGGCTCGCGTCGTCGCTCAGGCGCCGGGCAAGCACCGCGCCGGCGGAGCCGCCGCCGACGACGATGACGTCGTGTGAGTCACTCAGATCGCTCATTTCGCACCCGCCTCGGCGATCTGCCCCATCAGCACGGCGAACGGCATATCGGCGGTGTTGTCTCTCGTCATGCGGGTGCGCTTCTGCATCTCAGTCCTCGTCGATGGATTTGAAGGGGAAAGGCGTGCTGCAATCTTTCGGATTACGCAGGGGTTCGTCTTCGGCGCAAGATGCAAAGTTCATTGGAAACATCGTCCAATTTCCCCGAACTATCTGCTTGCCGCAATGACGAAGTGCGCGGCGCAAAGCCAGGCATGGAATTCATTAGCGGAGCGAAACTCGCCGTTGACCGCTGCTGGCATCCCTGCTCTCACGCTTGCCTCGTACGACGGTTGCGGCTTCGATGGTCGTCGGCCTGAAGGCTTTTCTTCCGACAAGAAACACCGCTCTTACAGTCCGAAAAACGTCCTTCGCGCGTGTTCTGACCCGCTAGACTGGACAGTATTCAGTGCGTGCGCGAGAACTGGCCTTGAGTGGCACAGCCCGGTACTAGCAGCCGGCGTTAGTGGCTGGCGGCGACCACGCATCAGGATTCCGACGAAGAGGTATCTTGATGAACCGCGTCGCGATGCGTTTGATCGTTGTTGTCGTCGTCAGCGGTGCGCTGGCAGCTTGCACCGCAACGCGGTCAACGGTCTCCGTTCCGGCATACCAGAACCGCACCGTGACACGCACCGAGGGCGGCCTGCAGGTTTCCATAGCCGTCCTATCGCCAGAGGAAAGCACGGCCGTCTACGGTGTCCCACTTGCCGACAAAAAAATCCAGCCAGTCTGGGTCGAGGTTCGGAATCGCGAGGACCGTAGCTACTTTCTCCTGTCGCCAGGGCTCGATCCGAACTTCTTTCCTGCATCGGAGGCGGCCGAAGCGTTTGCCGGGACTGCCTCACACGACCATGAGAGCGAACTCGACCGGCGGTTTCGTTCCCTCGCTTTTCGTAGCCCGGTCCGACCTGGCGAGACGGTCGCGGGGTTTGTGCTGACCAACCTCAACGAAGGGGCGAAGCTGGTCCAGATCGATCTGGTCGCGAGGGAACGGGCCCGAACCTTTTCGGTATTCGTGGCCGTGCCGGGGTTTGAGGCCGACTACAAGACCAGTCAGGTATTCAAACGCGCGTCCGATCCGCAAGAGCCCACTCTGGATTACACGAATGACGCGAACCTGCGCGCAGCGCTCGAAGCGCTGCCGTGCTGCGCGACGAACAAGGACGGCACGGAGAATGGCGACCCGCTCAATCTGGTGATCGTCGGCGGCCTCGACGACGCCTTTCCGGCCCTCGTGCGTCGAGGCTGGAGTCTGACGGAGCAGAAGTGGTCGGGGGCGATCTGGCGGATGATCGGTGCTGCGCTGTCCGGCAAAGCCTACGTCAACGCACCCGTGAGCGACCTTTACCTGTTTGGGCGCGCGCAGGATCTCGCACTGCAAAAGGCTCGGGACAACGTTCATCAGCGCAACCATATGCGGCTCTGGCTCAGCAACATTCGCTACCACGACAAGCCCGTCTGGGTCGGACAGATCAGTCGGGATATCGGCACCCGTCTGACCGTCCATTCGCCGACGCTCACCACACACAAGATCGACCCTGACGTGGACGAAGCGCGTACCGCGTTCACGGAGGACATGGTGTATTCGCAGAATCTGGTGAAGATGGGTCTCGTGAACGGCGTCGGCGCCGCACCGCGCGCCGCGCCACGCGAGAACCTGACCACTGATCCCTATCACACCGACGGTTATCGCGTCGTACTGGTATTCGACCGCGAACCGACATCGATCGACCACATCGAGGTCTTCCCCTGGATCACCCCCTACAAGGTCAGGCATGCTGTCGAGGGGCCAGCGCCATGAACCTTCAGTCGATCCGTCGCGCGCGACGGCAGCCCGTGCGCATGCTGGGTCCGGTGCTGTTGCTGGCTGGCTGCGCGACGTGGCAGGCCCCCTCTCAGGTCGACGTCGGACCGCTGCGCGAGCGTGAGGTGCGCGCCGCCAGTCAACGCGTGCAGGTGGGCGCAACGGTGCTCGATAGCGCAGACAGCCGGCGCATGTATGGGACCGACGTCAACGCAGCAGGCATCCAGCCGCTATGGGTCGAGGTGCAGAATGGGTCCTCACAGGCGCTGTGGCTCTTGCGCTCCGGTACCGACCCGGCCTACTTCTCGCCGCACGAGGCGGCGTGGTCCATGCATACCGTGTTCGGGGGAGCAACGAACAGGAGCATGGACGACTATTTCAGTGAACTCGCATTCCCTAACCCGATCCCACCGGGAGAGACGCGCGCGGGCATTCTCTTCACCAATCCCGTTAATGGCATCAAGCTGGTCAATATCGATCTGTTTGGAAGCGAGACCCTGATTCCGTTCTCCCTCTTTCTGCGCGTGCCCGGTGGCACGGTGGATCCGCATCTCGCACAGATTCCCTTTCCGTTTCCCGAAACCGCGGTCACGGACTACCAGGATCTGGCATCGTTGCGCGCCGCACTCGAACAGCTGCCACGCTGCGCCACCGACCCTGGCGGGACGGTGCAGGCCGATCCGTTGAACGCCGTCGGTGTCGGCCAGCTCGCCGACATCGGGGCCGCGCTGGTCCGGCGCAACTATCGGCGTGACGAGCAACCGTCCGATCGGGCGCAACGTGTGTTCGGGCGGGAACCGGACTTCGTGATGCGCAAGCAGGCACAGGCGAACGCGCCTGCCACATGGATTCGCGGATGGCTCGCGCCGATCCGCTTTCAGGGTCAGCTGGTCTATATCGCACAGGTCGGTCGGCCTGTCGGCGGGCGCTTCACGCCACGCGACGGGACACATGTCACGCTGCACGGGAACATCGACGAGGCGCGGAATCTCATGATCCAGGACCTGATGTACTCGAGCGGTCTTGAGAAGCTCGGATTCGTGAACGGTGTCGGCGCGGCATCGCCGAATCATCCAAGGACGACGCTGGACGGCGCAACCTACTATACGGACGGCTTACGTGCGGTCGTGTTCTTTGCGACGCGACCGCACAGCCTGTCGGAGGTCGATATGCTCGACTGGGTGCCGTATCTGGATGAACCCGATGCCCTTCCACCTGGAGCATCCGGCGATGCGCGTCAGTGACTTTAGAGGGAGACTGTCGCTCCTCTCATCGAGCCGGCCGGCTGCTACCCTGGATGCGTTGCGTGGGCTTCAGATTGCCATCGCAACGGTGGTGGCAACGGTTGCGTTTAGCGCATGTACTACGAAGCCGCTGGTCCCGTACTCTACGGATACGCCGCCGCTGGCGCTCGTGTCCGCCTCGCAGGCGGGGATACTCGATAAGCGAGGGCGCTTCCGCGAAATCTATTGCGCGGTCCTGGAAGCGCGCGGTCCAGCACTCCCTGATTACAGGTCTTGTGAGGACGCGCTGACGCGTGTAGGCGCGGAACCCGCGGGTACTGGCAGTTCCGTCGATCTTGGTCCGTCCCGCCGGCACCTGGTCGCAGCGGTCGTACCCGGCATTGGCTACGACTGTTTCAAACCGTGGCTGAATCCGCCGGATACCGTCGTGACGCACCTCCGTCTGTCGGGATTTGGCGCAATGCTGCTCGAGGTCGACGCGCTGTCGAGTTCATCGAATAACGCGCGCCAGATTCGTGATGCGCTCATGTCCATGCCCGCCCCTGAGGGAGCGCCGCGCATTGTACTGATTGGCTATTCGAAGGGTGCGCCCGACGTCCTCGAAGCGATCGTCGCCTATCCGGAAATCCGGAGCCGTGTGGCGGCGGTGGTAAGTGCCGCCGGCGCGATCGGCGGGTCGCCGCTTGCCAACGATGCCGAGCAGTATCAGGCCGATCTGCTCCGATACCTTCCAGGCGCGACTTGCACGTCGGGCGACGGGGGTGGCGTGCAGAGCCTGAGACCGGCGACCCGGCAGGCGTGGCTCGCGCAGCACCCACTTCCGGACGAAGTACCCTTTTACTCGATCGTGACCTTCCCGCATCCCGATCGCATCTCATCTGTGCTGAAATCGAGCTATGACAAGCTCGCACGCGTCGACCCACGAAACGACAGTCAGGTCATCTTCTACGATCAGGTCATTCCAGGAAGCTCGCTTCTCGGCTATGTAAATGCTGATCACTGGGCGCTGGCCGTACCCGTTGCCCGGACGCATCCGACGATCGGCGCGCTCTTCGTCACGCAGAACGCATATCCACGAGAGGCTCTGGTAGAGGCAATCTTGCGCTCCGTGGAGGAAGATCTCGCAGAACCAGCCTACGGAAGATCAGGACTGTGCAGATCTAACAGGCACTGCGGGCCGTACGCAGCCATCCGTCCCGGCAGGTCGCCTTGAAACACAATGGCGGGTGACGCAGGTGCGAACGGCAGCTTGGCATCGCCTTTGGGACCTTGGGGGAGCCGACCCCGAGAGGCGGCGACGGGTCGAGCTGAGCCGACCGCGTCGGGCAGAGTGCGGCCAATAGTTGCCAGTCACCGAACGCGGAATGCTGTCATTCCAATGGCCGGTTCACTCAGGAACCAGCCGGATGCTCGAAGGAAGGGAATCGGCGTTATCGACGCCGTACAAGCCTGAATTTGATTGGTTCGAAGTCGAATTCCGCCATGAGATCGCTCATGGTGAACTCGCAGATTCACCAGGGAATGCGCAGGCGTCTTTTGGCTCCAGCATCGTGCGAGGTCGGGCTTGTCGGGCTTGTCTTGTTGTTCGACCTGTAGCTGCGAAGGATCGGTGATCGGCGGATCATAGGTGATCGGTATGTCGGTCACGCCCCAGACTCGCGCTTTGTCGGTACCGAAAGGGATTTCGTTCTGCAATGGTGGACCAGAGGGTTCGATTGCAACAATTGCCTTGACCAGTTTCGGCCGCACATCGGCGATCAGCCAGCCGAACGTACCCGATTGCGAGTGGGTCAGTACGATCGCAGGTCCAATCCGATCTAGCAGGGCTGCAGCGGCATGCTGGATCAGCGTCTCCGTTTCTGTCTCGCTGGCAACGAACTGCACTTGAGAAGAATAAAACTGGTCGAATATCGGATCACCGATCTTGCCATGCTTCGGGCCGTTGCCCGGCCACTGGGTATGAAACTTCGCCTGTGGCCAGAGCATATATTGTTCGGGCACTGAGAACAGGCTCTCTTCGGTTTTCGCGTCGAAGGTGCTCAACTTCCCGTCAATGCCTTCCTGCCAGGCGGATCGTCCACGCGCAGGCTGGTCCACCATGTAGACATCGTAGCCCTGGGCAGAGAAGAATTGAGCCCAACCTTCCCGCCCGTCGGGTGTGCCCATCCAGTTTGTCGCCGTTTGTGCCGCGCCGTGGATAAGCAAGATCGGATAAGGGTGCCGCCGTTTTACTGGCGTGAGCTTCTCCACAAACATCTGGCCATTCATCAGCGGCTTGGCGGGGTCGCCACCATAGCTGCCGCCAACAAAAAAATAGGTATGCTGGGCGACTGGGGTGAGTGCTTTGGCGGAGTTTCGGTTGAGCGGCTGCGCCTGCACACACGCGCAAACAATCGAAACGAAAAACAAGAACAGAAAAAGCGCGTTCTGCTTCGATGGCATGACGTCTCCTCCCAATTCATTGTTACCCGACTTCGTTTAAAGGGATGATCGAAGAGTATTGTGTTCGTCAGTTTATCCGTCAAGCCGTGCAATGTTAGCTGACGAACGATAGTCGTCATCTCGCCCACCAACGCCCAGAGCGTGCTCAAGCCGCGATCAACGATGGGTGCCTTAGGCCACACGTTCTTCCGACTCCTGCACCGCACGCAGTGGGATCACATATACGGCTATCAGCAAGGCGATCACTCCGCCAAGGAGTGTTTCCCAGGCGCGGGCAACCAGCACCGAAACCGAATGTTCTCCCGTGGCAGCCAGCGTGATCATCAATACAAAGGAGAATGTGGCGCAAGCGATGTCGTAGCGATCGGGCAGCGTCATCGTATATACGACAAGAGCGAGCGCCACTAAAGCGCACACGATGAGAGGCGCATGCGAGGCAATGGGTAGACACGCAAGTCCGAGCGGCACGCCGACAAGCGTGCCAACAATTCGCCGCTTGATACGTGCGGCCGTACCCGTCGCCGTGACAGTCGTGCCACACACACCGGCCGTAATGGCCCACGACGGTTCAATGAGCCCAAACACGCTGTTCAACACGATGACGATCACTGCCGTGGCGCTTGCCTGCAGCCCAATGATGAATTCGGCCGAGAAGTGCGACGCGCGCCAGGCGGAGTGCAACGGCGGCGCAACCGCGGCTGGCTGTTCTCCGGGACCGGTCAGCAGACGCGGCACAACCGATGCAACGAGTGCGATCGCCAATGCAATACCGATCTCGCGCGCGTCGACCGGTGTGAGGCCGGCGCCATAAGCGAGTAGCTCACCTATATATAGTTGCAAGCCAACACCCGTTCCGAGAACGCCAAATCGACGAAGGAAACCGGTAAGAAACACAGCAGGCAGAAGAATCCATTCGCCGCCACCCAATCCATATCGTCGTAGTATCGAAAGACTCAGTAGAGGCGCAAGCAATGCAAAGAACAATGCGCCAATCGCTGCGGCACCGCATAGTAAAACGAGGTCGCGAGTCGATCGGTAACGGGTGCCGCGCGCTTCGAAAACGCTTGCCCACAGCGCAAATCCGCCAGCGAGCGACGCAAGCGATGCGTGACCGGGGTCGAGCACCGTTACGTCGTGGACAGTTCCGAATGCGACTGCAACGCCATATGCGGTGACGATCCGTAGCCCTTTCACGCGTCGATACGCGCCCGGATCGATACGTTCAAGCCATGCCAGTATTGTCTCGATAAGTTCACGCATGCGACGCTCCCCCTATCGCGTTGGCAAAAGCGGACTTGGCGGCATACCTGCCGCCCGACGACGCGCTAGAGTCGCGTCACGACTGCAGACCTTCTTCGAAGCGTTTTACGGGACATAAGACAGGCTGCCCACAATGGCGGACAAGCTCACGAACACGCGAAGTTAGGCTTTTCGCAGCAAAGGAATTCAACCCGACGATAGCACTCGCCGCCGCAGCTGAGTTCGTAATCGCCGTCAGACTTATAGCGTGACCTTCGCTCCCGGTTTTCCTCTGGCACTTCACCACAACTACTGCACCTCCCCGACTCTGGCGCCGAAACAGCGACCGCATATGCCAATTGTGCCCTTGCGCGCGTCCCCGCACTACGAAATGCTTGAGGCAGTGGATCTGTGGCTGCTCTTCATTCATCAACGGACCAACGCGAATAAGCGGTGCAACGTCGGTAGTGGGTCGACAAAGGAAGCTCGCCGGTCGACGCGATCAGTGGCGAGCGCGCATCAGACGAATTTCCGGAGGCGGCCACAAGCGGTCCTTCAGTCAGGAAAACCCGAAGTCCGCAATGAAATTCGTACCGGCCGTTCAATGTCCTACTGCGCCTTTGCAAACATCAATTCCATTGCACAATCAATCCAACGTGGATCACTCGAAGCCCGATCTTGATTGGCCTGCTTGCGAACACCTGCCTTGAAGCGACCGGTCGCATCGGGATGGCACTTGGCTTTCACGTAACTCTCGTTCGGGATGCGATCTCTGCGCGCTCACATGAAGCACTTCATGCTGCGATGGATATTGATGGCCTCACTCACGCCCATAAAGTATCGACAACCAGGGAATTGATCGCTGCCATCACAAACAATGCGACATGAGAGACTCGTTTTCACCGCGAGCCTGACCGTACGCGATTGCATCGGCGCCGCTGATGCAGCATGGCGCTCTGCGGCAACCGGCACAAGGTGGCGGCCTATCGCAAGCGCGAGGCCGATACGTCGTCGCAAGACTGTGGCTTCACTGATCCGTCATCGCATGTCGTTTGCGATAGTCGGCCGGCGTCACGCCCACCACGCGCATGAATGCGCGGCGCAACGTATCGACGCTTGAAAAGCCGCATTCGGCGGCCACCTGCTTGGGCGCAAGGGCCCCGTTCTCGAGCAGTTCACGCGCGACGGTCACGCGCGCCGCTTCCACCCAGCTCGCGGGCGTCACGCCCACCTCTTCCCGGAACAGCCGCGTCAGGTGCCGCGCGCTCACGCCCATGCGCAATGCCAGACTCGACACATCATGCTGCTGCCCCGGATGCGCCGCAACCCAACGCTGCAGTTCCTGCAGGGCCGATCGGTTGGCCGCGGCAGGGGCCGCGCGGCGGCTAAACTGCCCCTGCCCGCCGGGCCGCTTGAAGTACATCACGAGCTGGCTGGCAACCTTGAGCGCGACGTCCCTGCCCAGGTCTTCCTCGACGAGCGCCAGTGCGAGGTCCAGCGCGGCGGTCACGCCGGCTGCCGTGCGCACCTTGCCATCGCGCATATGGATCGCGTCGGCATCGACGGTCACCTTGGGAAACAACGACCCCAGCCGGTCCGCCACGGCCCAGTGCGTGGTCACGCGCCGGCCATTGAGCAGGCCGGCCTCGGCCAGCAGGAAAGCGCCGCGGCACACCGAGCCATAGCGGCGCGTGCGCGGGGCCATCTGGCGAATCCAGTCGAGCAGCATCGGCTCCGCCGGTGCGTCGCCGGCGTGCGGTGCGCCCGCCACCAGCATCGTGTGCAGGCGTGGCAGCGCGGTGACCCGGCGATCGTCCTCGATGGTAAGGTCCGGTAGCAGCCGCGCGCCTGACGAGGTACGAATCGCACCGCGCTTTACGCCCACGATTTGCATTCGATAGGCCTCGACACCGGCCTGGAGATTGGCCTCCGCAAATACGTCGAGCGGACCCGAGACGTCGAGCAACTGAACGCCCTGGATCGCCACGAGTGCAATGATTCGGGGTGGAGACATATCGTTTTCCTACCTGTTTCCGGATCGCCCCGGGTGTTGTTACCATTCAAGACGATGTCTTGTTTCGTCGTATCGCGATCATTGCGGACATGCTAACCGCACTCCTATACTCAGGGCAACCCCTCTCGACAAGGAGTCAGTCATGGGTATCAGCGTAGGCGGCATCGCCATTCCCGACAGCAAACTTGCCCGCGAGATCACCGATCTCGTGCGCGATACCGAGTCCGATCTGCTGTTCCACCATTCGAGTCGCGTCTATTACTGGGCAGCACTGGCCGGACAGCGCCGTGGCCTGAAGTTCGATTCGGAGCTTCTTTACGCGGGCGCCATGTTCCATGACATGGGACTGACCGTGGAACACAGCAGTCCGGACAAGCGCTTTGAAGTGGACGGCGCCAATGCGGCCGCCGATTTCCTGCGCAGCCGGGGCATTCCGAAACACGATGTGGAGCGCGTGTGGATCGCCATTGCGCTGCACGCCACGCCGGGTGTGCCCGAGTTCATGCACCCGGTGATCGCGCTGGTCACGGCCGGCGTGGAAATGGATGTGCTGGGCATCAAGTACGACGAATACAGCGACAAGGAACGCGAGGTGGTGGTGCACGCGCACCCACGTACCGAGCACGCCAAGGAAGACCTCCTTCAGGCGTTTTACAACGGCGTCAAGCACAAGCCCGACACGGCGTTCGCCAATGTGATGGCCGATGTGATTGCTGACAAGGAACCGCATTTCCATCGCGGCAACTTCTGCAGCGTGGTCCGCTGCTCGCACTGGAAGGGTTGACTGGGTGTGGCGGCGGGGCGTCTGCCGCACACTCGCGAATCGTGGCAACCAGCGTGGCGCGGCTGACCAGGTGACGCGTTGCCCCACAAATTGCCAACGTGACAAGGCCGTGTGAGGTGGTGCGTTAGTTCAACGCAGTGATATGCAGTCGCGATGCCCAGCTGCAAAAGACCCAGTCCTTCGGCGAGGTATCCTCGGTGCCGCGCAACACTCAACCCGCATGGAACGCGGTGCAGCACCCAGCGAGGTTTGGAATTTACTTTCCGTTGCGCCCGAGCAAGTACCCAAGGTGAAATCGCGCAATGGCGGCGAACGGCAGTTGTACAACTAAATGCCGTCGTTGCAGCCTCCACCTCTGAACGGCAGCTCCGGGTCGGGTAATGCCTTTTGCCTGGAACGGGCGGCCGTGACGATCATCACGCTCGACCGTAGGACGCTGGTCGGCCAGGAAGAGACAGTCGCCCCCGACCGTGTTTGCTCAAGCGGACGTCGGCTGCGCATGCCGAAGCGGACGTTTACCGGCGGCATCGTGCAGCAAAACGCACTACCGTGAAGTCGCAGCGCCGACGAGGGTTTTTGAATCTCCGCAAGAAGCTTAATGATCGAGGGCGAACTTTGCACCCAAGCCGATCAGGATTGATCCCATTACTGCCTGGATCGGCTTGTGGAGTCGTCTGTAACTGGACTGCACGCGGTCAGTAGAGAACAGGAGAGCCATGCCACAAGACCAGCTGATGGAGACAGCGGCAACGATGCCAAGCGTTGCTGCATGAACCCACGCGGGCGCGTGCGCGGGCAACACCGTAACGAACAGGCTGCCGAAGAAGGCTGCGCCCTTTGGATTGGTCATGCCGACTAGAAGGCCGCGTCGATAAGCGAATATCCTGCTGCAAGCCGGTCTATCCATCGAATCAATGTCAGCGGCGGGCGCGCCCAGGCCGGCAGGTATTTTCACGCCCAGATATAAAAGGTATACGACACCGGCAATACGAATGACGTCGTAAAGCCATGCAATCTTTACCAAGATCACTCCTAGTCCGAAGACGGCCAGTGCCGCCCATATGACGTGCGATGTGACGATGCCCAGCGCAACGAATAGCCCTGCCTTGCGTCTTACAAACGCGTGCGACGTAATTGCCACGAGATCAGGCCCGGGACTGGCACAGCCGAGCAACATGACACCTGCCACCGTTAGCAGTTGCGATTCGTAACTCATAACAAGCGCTCCTTGCGAATTAGGCGAAGGCATGGAATCGGAAAGGACGGCTTCGCCCGAAAGCTCGCGGCCGACGGCAGCGATGCGTACGGTGTTCGAAGTCCTCTTCTCAGTAGGAATTCGAATAGACAAAACGTTGGGCATTCTCACTGCTCCCGGTATTTCAATCGTCGCGAGAACGCGAGGTGCCACGCGCGCGCATCAACGTTGGACGCTTGCGACTTGTTGCCCAGTGCCACGTAGTCTGGCCACGTTCTCCATGAATAACTGTACCGACGCTTGGATATACATCGGATCGAAGCCCAGCAGCAGATCGTCTACCCCGAGATTCATCGCGGAGTCAGCTTGTTGTGGCGTGATGGCGAATGAAAGGAGCCGCATGCCTTTGGCCTTTATTTTCCTCATGACCAGTTCGATCGCTTCGCGCACCTCCGGATGATTGGGACCGTCGCTGAACCCCATGTTCACGGACATATCGAACGGAGCCGCAATGGCTCCGGAAAGCCCATCGACGTCGAGAATCGCATCGATGTCGCGCACTGCGTTCGGATGTTCGATCAACGCGATCACACCGGTCTCTGCGTTAGCGCGCTGGGCATAATCGAGCATATTGGTGTGCCACTGGTATTGCGTGCGGAACGGCCCCCAGCCGCGTGTGCCGCGCGGCGGATATTTCGCGTATGACACGGCCGCTTCAGCGTCTTCCCTGGAATTGATCATCGGCACGACGATGTTCTTCGCACCTGCGTCGAGCGCGAGCTTGATCTGTGCGGCGTCATTGTGCGTGACACGTATCCACGGTTCAGCACCAGTGCCGATCGTGGTGGTCACCATCCGGTAAGCGGTTTCGATCGAAATCGGGCCATGCTCCATATCGATGAATATGAAGTCGAAGCCTGCGTGCGCAAACATCTGCACCAGTTCAGGCGAGGGGGACGTGACGCCCACGCCCAATCTGATTCCAGCGGGCTTTTGTAGGCGATTATCAAGGTAAGCGGATGGGTTTGCAGGGCTGCTTTGCATTGCGTTGCTCCGTTGACTGCATTGCCTGAAGATGACGAAGACCCCTTGCACTGAATAACGCGGCACGTGACGTGAGATTCCACTGGTCGAGAAAGCGAAGTGCTTTCTGCCAGTAAGTATCCGCGCTCGTCGTTGACCACTTTCCCGCGCTTGGGCGCACTCGGTCCGACGAGAAAATGGTACTGTGATGTTCATCGAAAGTGCTCCCTGTTTCTTGTCTACGAAGTGCGATTTGAGCGAATTTTCTTTGAATGGATGACATTGATTGCAAGATTCTTGCTGAGCTGCAGAAGGATGGGCGGCTCACGGTCACGGAACTGAGTGAGCACATAGGCCTGAGCGTTTCCTCTTGTCAAAGGCGTCTTCGAGCCCTGGAGCAGGCAAAAGTCATTAGCGGTTACCGAGCCATCATTGACCCGGCGGCAGTCGGCCTGAACTTTGCGGCGATAGTATTTGCCACGTTACGGCACATGACGACCCAGGATGTTGCGTCTTTCGAAGATGCATTGCAGAACATCCCTGAGATTACGTGCGCAGAGCGGCTTTTCGGTGACCCCGACTACATGCTGCACGTTGTCACGCAGGATTTGAGCACCTTCCAAACGTTGTACGACCGCAGTCTTCTGGCCTTACCTTGCTTGCTTCGACTGACGTCGACCATCGTGATGAAAAGCATTTGTCGGGATCGATCGCTTCCGTTGTAGTGATGCCAGTCTCGAACGGGTGCGCAATAGGATTAACGACCTCGACAAATGGTCCGCTCAGGATCGCAGTACGAATCGGCGTGCAACTGTCTTCGGTGGCATTCGTCGATGATTGGCTGCCTTGCAGCTGGTTTCGGTGCCAGTCGAGGCGTGAGACGTTCGTCCGGATGGTCGGTGGTTGTTACCAGTCTATCTGGAGCATCGCTCCCGGCCGTCGAAAATCGCCGGCCAGGTCCAATCGATCCCGTTTTAAGGCGGCGGTGAGTGTTCCGAAAATCCGGATACGTCGCGGAACCAAATTGCAACTCGACTATTTGGCGAGTTGCCCGGCGAAGCGCAGCAACGCCGCTCCACTCATTCGGTCCGGCTCAATCTGCAAGACCGAGGTGATTGATGACACGGTATAGGCAAAGCCGTGAAGACCGATGATTTCGACCAACTCTTGGTCAGTGAAATGAGCTTTCGCCTCGGCAAGGCAGGCACCAAGGCTATCCTGGCGGTCGGCGATAGATCGCACGAACTTCAGTAACGTCTGCTGTCTCACGGAAAAAATCTCATCCGCATAGTCACCGATCTTGATTGCGTTACGCTGTCGCTCCGAAATTCCCACTACCTCGGAAATGCCTTCGTGTTGAGCCCATACATAGTCTGCATTGAAAATCGCACCGGTTTGTAAGAGCACAACCTCGCGGTCTGCCGCCGGCAGTGCGAGCTTGCTCATCTGCACCCCTGCGAGATGCGAGAAGGCCTTGGCCCAGTCCGGAGAGTTGAACAGAGCGCGCAGCAGGTTGGCGACCTGTGGTGAACCTAAGGCTTCCTGGTAAACCTCGTCGTCCACATATTTGATGAGAGCCATCGGTAAATCTCCTGTTACTATTTGTTAATAACACTAAACAAAAAATCAACGTTCGACCAGATCTCGGCATGCGTCTTTCACGAGGCCGTTGTGCCGCAGAACGGACGTAAGTTCAGGCTCCGTTCCTCGAACGGTATCTGAACGTATGCACGTTTCGCTCATGCTGAGATCAATTGAAATAACAACCGGCTCGCCACGATATTCCAGGTGGGCTGCCTGCTGTACACGTCGAACATTTTTCAATCTTAATTGCGGTTCCCAGTTTCTGCCGACTGGTTCTCTCGCGCAACTGCCTCCGTCTCACTTGCTGATTGCTTGCGGATGTGAGGTGTGCGTACCTGCACAGTCACTTAGAGTTATCAACTGCTGGGTCGCAATCGGTTGATGTAATCAGACTTTCACATGCTGCCTCTTTTGGCGACACGCCGTAGCGCTCCTTAAACACCCGACTGAAATGCGCTGGCGATGAAAAGCCACATCGATAAGCGATTTCACGTATTTGCAAACGTGTCATGCCGCTTTGCTGGAGCAGCTCGGCCGCGAGCGCTAGCCGATGGCTCCAGACATAGCGCATCAGTGTCTCGCCCCCATCTCTGAAAAGTCGCGTGAGCTGTGAGCTGGACACGTGTACTGCTGCCGCAATCGATGGCACGTCAAGTTCCGCGTTGCGGAGATTTTGCGCGATGAAGCGTTTTGCTCGAAAGAGCGTCGCTTCGCCGCTGCGTCTGCGAGTCAGAGCGTTAGGACTTTCGATTAGCAGGTCAAGAAGCTCCAGCAACTGCCCGCCTTGACGGCGCCGCATCTTTTCGCTCGTGTCGCCGTTCTGATTGGCTACCAGCGCGATCGTGTCGGCAATCGCGCGAACATCTGCACTCTCCTGGTCTGGCACGGCGTAACCGTGCGCATCAAAACGGAGCCCTCGTTCCTTAAGGCTCCTCGGTGAAAACCTGACGGAAGTGACCTCGGCCGGTTCGATATACGTTTGTCTGACCGATGGTGAACCGCGGACCAGTACGATTTCGTTCTGCCTGAACGGCCGTACCTGTTTGTCATGTTCAAGGACCAGAGTTCCGCGTCTGACAAGCTTTAGACACATTAAGCCGTCTTCTTCGCGCATACGCGAAATCGACATATGCGCAAACTGAGCGTCAACAAGATCCGCGGCTCCGAGTTGCCACGTTCGTAGCTTTGATCCTGTCGGATCGCCCTGTCCAAAACTCAAGTGGTGTCCGAAAACGCTGATGTGGTCGCGCCACGCTTCCTTGTTGCCTGGAGAACGTGTTAGTGCCATTTGAAAGCGATCGGTTTGCATGATGCAACGATAAAGTTCAAGGTTAGGCTGGCGGGCTGAACAGAACATGAGCGCCCGAACGAATTTCTCGAACGAGAATATCATCGGCACTGTATCGGTGCTGTTGAAATAGTCCTTTGCGGGCACGTGTTATCGAATTCGAAGAAGCCGTTGCGACGAATCGTGCGCGCATTGCTTTGATGCTGTCGCTCCAGCCCGCAACACGTCTCCTGCCGAATCCTGCCGACCGTCTTGCTCCAGTCAGGCCAAGCACCTGAGCAACCATCTGCGGTTGCGTCCCGCGTTGTTATTCGACGCAGCGCAGTTTGACCATGTTCGCCATGAAAAGGCGCGTGGAACCCGGTAGCATACGCGCAAGTCACAGATCATCGATGAGGTCTCCCGTCGGTTGTGCGCGGTAAGCCGTCACGCTCCTTGCAGCGACCTTGTCGTGCGGCGGTGATCCGCCGAGTGGCTCGCCGCAAGAACCCCTCCGGCATACTAGACGCGCACTGGCGAAATGCTGACGAATCCATTCATAGGTCGTAAGCGCCGGTGAAAGCGCGCCGGCCACGCCCTGAATTCGAACTCGAGTATTTTGCAGAAGCGGCTTGACGGAGCGCATTCGTAGGGTTTGCGTGAAATTACCGATATACGAGCCTTTCCGGATTAAATCTTATTTTGTCGAATAGCTTGGCGTTGCGTAGTCGCCTTACCAATTCTGTAATAGACCCTACATTTGATCAGTTTTCGTAAAGCCCATGCGCTCGGTTCCGGCGCACATCCGTGCACTCGCTTAGCAATACAGACCTTCGTTAATTTGACTTTCTTTGCACCGCCCGCAAGTCACAGTGTTCGCAAGAGGTCAGCATGCCTTGATTACTGAATTCACCGCTCGCAGCCGGGCCCTCGGGTGCTTACACTCTCTCACCAGACCCCTTTCGGATAGAACTCCATGAATACCCTTTCACCAGAAACAATTGCGATCGTCCAATCGACTGCTGCCGTCATGCAACAGCACGGCTTGGCAATCACGACCCGCATGTACGAGCGGCTTTTCGTAGACCCGGATATGAAAAAACTGTTCGATGAGGCGGCATCAAAGTCTGGGGAGCAACCCAAGCGACTGGCCGGCGCGCTTCTCGCCGTTGCGAGTAACGCGGACAACCTCGACGTTTTAACAGCGGCGATTGAGCGTATTGCCGCACGGCATGTTGCAACTCATGTCAAGGCTGAGCACTATCCGGCGGTCGCTAACGCGTTGCTTCCCGCCATCAAAGATGTTCTCGGGGATGCCGCGGATGAACGCATCCTGAACGCTTGGGGGGAAGCGTACTGGTTTTTGGCAGATGTATTGAAGAGCCGTGAACACGGTCTCTACACGCGTGGAGCATGATGCCCTTCGAAGGGTAATAGGGGATCAGTGCCCCGGCGGCGTCTCGCGAAGAGTCGTGCTGAACTGGCCGATCGCGGCAGCCGCCGGACGATCACCGAAATCGCGCTGTCGTGACGTTTCAGTGATGCGGCGCACCTCAACCCGCTGTTTAAGTGTGCTTCGGGGATCTCGCCCAATGCGTTTCGCCATGCTCAGCATGGTCGCCCCGGCGACATGGAAGAACGGCTGTTCCCGTGGGTTCGGGATCTGAGGGCCACCGTCAGCGCGCATCGACTCAGGCGGTGGCTGATACAGCACTACCTCGCGTCGGCTCCGGCTTCACAAGCGGCCATTCGACTGGCCAGCCGCGAACGGCAGCAACGGGTCGAGCCGCGTCAGTCCGCTCTTCGAACTCATCGCTCGAAAGCGGTCACTGGAATTCAGCGACCACGAAGCGGCCATTCGTCAGTGCGTGCTCCCGACCCATTGCGAACCCTCACAAGCTTGGTGCGAATGTCCGTCTACTGCATCGATCCGGCCAGTCGTGTGCGGAGCGCACGCGCAACCTTTTCCAGCACATCGGGCATGGTGAGTTGCGCCTCCAGCGAACCCACGACCGAGTAGCGGCCGTTAACCGCAGGATCAGCCCAGTGCCACGCATGCGACGCTGGTGACGTCCATGATCTGGTTCACCAATCATTGAGGTCACCATGGTCGCCCGGTACGTGCACAGTAACTTCTGGTTTGCCGTCACTCATCGTTCGTCCTCAGGAGCCGCGTTGCTGCAGATGTCACCTGTTGCAGGCGGCATCCTCGCCGATTATTTCTATTCGACGTCTAGCGACCCCGAAGCGGTCGCCCATAGTCTCATACCGGTAATCTCTTTGCATAAACGCATCGCGGTCGCCTTTATTTATTCAATGCCTTTCATTTTAATGACGTTTCCGGGATATCTCGAATAACTCATAGCACAATCGCGGTTGAAGAGTGCGAACCTCGATTGCTGCATATAGGATCGATCCAAAAACGGTTCACAAAAATTCAGATTTGTTTTCTCTGTGCTGGACGTTTTTCTGTAGACAGTCATGTCAAGTTATGAGAGAGTCCAGCACGCACTTAGTTACTTTTAGTTACGTTATGCGAACGATGAATAGTTATTCGTCGCACATGAAATACAACTCTCGTTCGCCAGTCAGGGCACACGATTCTTGAGATCGATAGCCGTATGAAATCTATACGGCGCGGCTTTGCGACGCAGGGCGCACCTTACCGGACAACCGGCAACGCGCCTTGTTCTGGGGATGGTACACATGGACACTTTTCAGCGAGAAAACGCGGCGGACTCGCCCGGCGCAGGACAGTTTGCGCCATTGATCCAACTTCGCGCGGCAATGGGTGCGAGCGATTCGCTATACATCGTCCCTTCGTAAATAGCCTCACCTGGTTTCCCACACCAAAACTGCCGGACGTATCCGGTAATCGCATCTACCAGTTTCTCTTTAGCGAACCATTGTCAAATGGTGCGGCCGGATTTCGCACGTACTTTTTCCTGTTAGTCGTCACGAGATTTTAGTATTTGAATTATCTAATATATCGGACACTAGATATTTAGTATTGCTAATTAGATTACTTGGTCACGCCGCCGCGATTGCAAGACCCTCGTGCGCTCGAAGGAAGCAGTCCGCATTTGTCGCCGCGAGTTTTTATCGGACTTTTGGAGAAAGGCAAAAACATGAACAAGATATGTCGGACGATCTATAACAAGGCGTTGGGTGCCTTTGTCGCGGTATCGGAACATGACAAGGCGCCTGGCAGGGCAGGGGAAAAGAGGACACGCGCGATTGTGGGTCTGGCTGCCGTCATCGGGCTTGGAGCGATGAGCCCGCTTGTTTTCGCGCAAGCGACATCTCCAGGCCAGAGCCAGTTTTCGCTGGATGGCGGAACGGCGAACGGCAACGATTCCCTTGCGGTCGGAATCGGCTCTCAGACCGTAGACCCGACGAAAACGAATCAGATGGCCATAGGAATCAATGCCCAGGCCAACGGAGACTCGGCGACCGCTGTGGGAGCCGGCGCTGACGCAGGGGCGGACAGCGCGGTCGCGCTCGGCTTGAATACGCACGCGACTGGACAAGCAAGTTCAGCGCTGGGTGGAGGGTCTGTTGCGACCGGCACTGGTGCTACCGCCGTCGGCGTCAACGCTCAGGCGACCGCCAATAGTAGCCTCGCCGCCGGCGCCGCTGCCATTGCGGGCGGGATTTCCGCTATTGCGGTCGGATCCTCGGCAAACGCAGCGGGGAATTCGAGTGTCGCCGTGGGCGACTCCTCATCCACTGGCGCGCAGGACGCGGTTGCCATCGGTCACTCCTCGAACGCTTCGCAGGCTCAATCGGCGGCGATCGGTTTTCAGGCGTCGGCCGCGGGTGTCGGGTCTGTCGCCATCGGCAATCAGTCACAGGTGCGGGCCGGCGCAGACGCCGGGGTCGCGCTCGGTAGCGGAGCAGTGTCGAATGGCGCTTCGGCAGTGGCGATCGGCGTCAACAGCGGCGCAAGCAACACGGGCGCCATTGCGATCGGTGTGGGCGGCACGGCCGGCGTTCCCGGCTCGGGCACGCAGGCAACCGGCAATGCATCGATTGCGTTTGGCGAAGCTTCGCTCGCCTCCGCCGATCAGGCGGTTGCCATTGGGCTGTCCAGCGCGGCAAGCGGCGTGTCGTCGATTGCATTCGGCGTATCGTCGGTGGCGACCCAGCAGTTCGGCGTGGCGCTCGGCAATCTCGCGCAGTCCACTGGCGTTTCGGCCTCCGCACTCGGGCCGGGCGCGACAGCGGCAGGCGACAATTCGACGGCGGTCGGCATCAATGCGCACACGACGGGCAACTCGAGCGTCGCGGTCGGCGACAGCTCGGTTGCGGGTTCGGCGAGCGCAGTGGCGATCGGTCAGAACGCATCGGCATCCGGCGGCGCGGCCGTATCGATCGGCGCGGGCAATACCGCGGTCGGCAACGGCGCCGTCGCGATCGGCGATCCGAGCTTCGTCAGCGGCACAGGCGCCTTCGCCGGCGGCGCGAACAACATCGCGAATAGCGATGGCACTGCAACCGCGACTGCCGCGAATGCGGCGAATGGCGCAGTCGCGATCGGTAACGGCAACGTCGCGGTCGGTCAGGGATCGGTGGCGCTCGGCAACGCGTCGATCGCGGGCGCGGCGGGCCAGGCCGGCAACGTCGCGATCGGCGACGGCGCGAACGCCACTGCCGCCGCGGGCGACGTGGCGCTCGGTTCGGGCTCACAGACAGCGGCTTCGCACACGGGCAACTTCGTTATTACCGGCAGCGCGACGCCGGCGGCCGGCACCGGCGGAACCAGCGTGGTCTCGGTGGGCAGCCCGGGCGCCGAGCGGCAGATCCAGAATGTCGGCGCGGGTGTGCTCTCGGCCACTTCGACGGATGCCGTGAACGGTTCGCAGCTGTTTGCGACCAACACGGCGGTGACGAACCTCGGCAACACCATCGCGGCGGATGCCGCCCACTACTTGAGCGTTAACGATGGTGGCACGCAGCAGGCGAACTTCGCCAATGACGGCGCGACCGGCGCAAATTCGATCGCGATCGGGCCGGCGGCGGCGTCAGTCGGCGTGAATAGCGTAGCGATAGGCGATGGCGCATCGAATCAAACCAACGGTCTTAGCCAGGTCGCAATCGGTGCGTCGGCTGCTACCAGCTCGTTCGGTTCGGTCGCCATCGGCGGGAACGCTTCCGCGCTCTTCACGAACGCGATCGCGATCGGCCAGGCGGCATCGTCGAGCAACGCCTATGCGATAGCTATCGGGTCGGGGCCCGCAGGCTCCCCGGGCGCGGTCGCAACGACCGGCGACGCCATTGCGATCGGCAGCGGCGGCGGCGGCCCGCTTGGCAACCCCGCGCAGGCCACTGCAGCCCGTGCGATCGCTATCGGGTCGAGCACGGTTGCAGCCCAGGCGAACACGATCGCCATCGGCTTTAATGCTGCCACCGGCGGCGTTGATTCGATCGCGCTCGGTGATGCCGCACGGACAGGTGCGAATGGTGCGAACGTCTCGGTGGGCTTCGGGAATCTGGCCAATTCCGCCACCGCCACGAGCGGCGCGGTCGCGATCGGGCGCACCAGCAACGCGACCGGCGACGGCGCGCTGGCAATCGGCACATCGAACACCGCATTTGGTAACGGCGCGGTCGCGCTCGGCGATCCGAGCTTCGCGAGCGGCAACGGCGCGTTCGTTGGCGGCGCGAACAATATCGCCAACAGCGACGGCACCGCGACAGCCACTGCCGGGAACGAGGCCAATGGTGCGGTCGCCATCGGTAACAGCAACGTGGCGGTCGGTCAGGGCTCCGTCGCGCTCGGCAACACGTCGCAGGCTAATAACGCAGGTTCCGTTGCGATCGGCGATACCGCGGTGGTGCAGGCCGGCGCCACGCAAGGTGTGGCCATCGGTTCCAACGCGGTCGCAAGCGCGGTCAATTCGGTCGCGCTCGGCGCCAACTCGACGACGACGGCCAATCTGGCCACGCCCGCATTCAATCCCGGCACCGGCACGATTGCCGGCGCAACGCCGGTCGGCGAGGTGTCCGTCGGTTCCGCGGGCAACGAACGTCGCGTCACGAACGTCGCGGCGGGCGCGGCCTCGACCGACGCCGTCAACGTGAGTCAGTTGCAGGCCGTCAGTTCGCAGGTGAATCAGGTGACGCAGGATGCGCTGTTGTGGGACCCGACGGCCAACGGCGGTACCGGCGCATTCAGTGCCAATCACGCAGGCGCCGGTCCGGACAACATCACCAACGTGGCGGACGGCGCCGTTAATGCGACAAGTACCGATGCCGTCAACGGTTCGCAGCTCTTCGCGACCAACCAGAACGTGACGAACGTCGCTAATCAGGTCGACAACATCGTCAATGGCGACGCAGGCATCAAGTACTTCCACGCGAACTCCACGTTAGCGGACAGCCAGGCGCAAGGCACAAATAGCGTGGCGATCGGACCCGCCGCGATTTCGGCCGGCGTAAGCAGCCTCGCGGCCGGCAATGGCGCGCAGTCACAGGCGGACAACTCGCTGGCGCTCGGCGCCCAGTCGAACGTCACGGTCCAAACCGGCGTTGCAATTGGTTCGGGATCCATATCGGATCGCGCGATCGCGCCTGGCATAGGCAATATCACGATCGGCACGTCGTCCGTGCCGTTCAATACTGCCAACGGTACGCTGCTCGGCGCGGTTTCGTTCGGCAGCGCGGCCGGCAACACGTTCCGGCAACTCACGAACGTGGCCGACGGTACGTCGCAGCACGATGCGGTGACGGTCGAGCAGCTTGCCAATTCGCTTTCCTCGTTTGCAGTGACGTCGCAGAAGTACTTCCACGCGAACTCTGCCGCAGCCGATTCGTTAGCCGTCGGCGCGGAGTCGATTGCGGTCGGTCCGCAGACGGTGGTCAATGGCGATAACGGCGTCGGAATCGGCAATGGCGCGACCGTCCAACAGCTCGCGCCAGGCGGCGTCGCGATCGGTCAGCAGGCGAACTCGGGGCAGGTCGATGCGATCGCATTGGGCGCCAACGCAAACGCGAGTGCCGCGGAAGCGATTGCGCAAGGCGCGAATTCGAGTGTCACGAACGTGGGCGGCATTGCGATCGGTTCAGGCTCGAGCAGCAGCGCCGTCGATGCCGTCGCGCTCGGCGCGGGCGCGAACGCGAGCTTCGCGAACAGCGTCGCAATCGGCGCCGGCTCGCAGACGACGGTCGGCGCATTGACGAATTACATCGCTTATGGCTTGAGCACGCCGCAATCGTCGGTGGGCGAGGTTAACGTCGGTAACCGGCAAATCACCGGTTTAGCACCGGGTAAGGCGGGCAGCGATGCGGTCAACGTCTCGCAGCTCGACGCGGTGGCTAACCAGCTCACGCAGCTGATCAACAACAATAACAGCACGGGCGGCGGTGGCGGCTTCTCGACGAACCCGACGGGCAGCGGCGGATCGACTGGGCCTTCTTCGACCGGCTCGAACTCTTCCGCTGGCGGAACAGGTTCTTCCGCAACCGGCGCGGGCAGCACGGCGGTCGGCAACAACTCGCAATCGAGCGGCAACAATTCGACTGCGGTCGGCACCGGTGCGACTTCATCGGGTAACGGATCGGTCGCGATCGGCAGCAACAGTAACGATGGCGGCCGCAACGACGTCGTGTCGGTGGGCAGCGCGGCGAACTCGCGGCAAGTGGTCAATGTTGCGGCGGGCACCGCGCCTACCGATGCCGTTAACGTGCAGCAGCTCAACCAGACGCTGCAACAGGCGAACGGCTACACAGACAGCCAGATCGCCGGCCTGCGCAATCAGATTGACACCGACCGGCGCGACGCCGATGGCGGCACCGCCGCCGCGATGGCCATTGCCGCTTTGCCGCAGCCGTCCGGACCGGGCATGAGCATGGTGTCGCTCGGCGGCAGCGTGTATCGCGGACAAACCGGTCAGGCGCTTGGCATCTCGACCATCTCGGAGAACAACCACTGGATCTACAAGGCGGCGGTGTCCACCAACAGTCGCGGCACCTATGGCGGGGCGGTGGCCGCAGGGTATCAGTGGTAGCGGCGGGGCGCGTTTCATTTTGCGCTTCATTGCGCTTCTTCGCCGTTGTTGAGCAGCCTCGCGCGAGTCAATCTGCCCGAGCGCTGCCCGTTCCCGACACAACGCTTTTTGCCTTAAGGCTCAAACGAAATATGAAGATCAAATCGATATTCGCGACTACTCTTGCGCTCGCTAGCGTGCTTGGCCTGTCGGGCTGCCTTTTTTATCCGCCGTCCGACGGTTCGTTTCCCGATCCGGACCGGGCGTGGACGAAAGAGGGCTCGTTTCCGAATATGGACAATTTGCGCATGGTCGCACCGGGTCAAACCAAGAGCCAGATCGATGAACTGATCGGGCCGCCGCATTTCAACGAAGCGGTGTTCCACGTTCGCGAATGGAACTATCTGCTCCATCTTCGCAGTGGCGATCAAACGATGGTCTGTCAGTTCCAGATCCGGTTCGATAGCCATAGCCGCGTGATTTCGACCCGGTGGCGCGATCACGCATGCGAAGAACTGGTCGGCGTCAAAGCGGCCGGCGAGGCGACTTCTCCGGCCACGCCGGCCCGGTAGAGCCGTTCACCTCAAGAAGGATGCACGGCGCTCGCCGTACATCCTCAAGGCAACATCAAGTCAATCGTTGACGAAGTTCGACCGTGCACGTTGATAATGTGACGGGTATGAGAGAAACCGACGTATAGGATGTGGATCTATTTATGACGGGATTAAGCAGCAAGGGAGCCGTCCGGCGCGAAGCGCTACTCGAGTCCGCTCGGTGGTCTTTCACACAGTTGGGTTACAACGCTGGCCTGCGCGACATCGCCCGCAACGCCGGCGTGACGGCCATGATGATCAAGCGGTACTTCGGCTCGAAGGAGCTGCTGTTCCGCGAAGTAGCCAATACTGTGCTTCCCGTTTTTGCGGGGGAAATACTGAAGAGCGCGCCTGATCTGACGACGCTATGCCGCAGCATCGCGACCGCCTTGGTGGCAGAAGCCGAACCGCGCGCGTCACCGATGGACGGCATGCTCATCATGCTGCGATCGATGAACAACGAAGTGGCCGCGACCATACTTTGCAGGAGGTTCGTGGCGCACTGTGGATGGGCATTGCCAGAATTCATCCCCGGTTCAGATAAGGCACAGCGCACCGGAGTATTTCTGTCGGTCATTGCGAGCTTTCAGGCGATGCAGTTCGTAGGCCGGACCATGGCACTGTCGCACGGGGAACCGGTGGCACATGCTGAAAGGCTACAGGCGCTATTTTCTGCAGTGGCCGAGGGCGTGACATGAGAATGCCTTCCGGACGGCGATTCGGCGACTGCGGTATCCGTAGCGAAATGGATAGTCGGCATCGATGCAGCGAATTACCCACGGAAACACCTGAGATTGGCATTCCTATTATGGCCACTTTCGGCGAAAAGCGGCCATCCTCAGCGGATTGTGGAATGTCGGTAACTGCCGGTCACTGCCCTATGCGATGAGCATATCGCGACACCATGGTGGCAGTCGCACTGTTCCACAGCGGTCGATCAATCCGTGCGCCGCTCAGCTTGGCACGATCGTTACGCGCGGCCAACGCTTTTGCTATTGCTTCTGTTCGATTCGCTTTCGATAGGTGTCGATGCTGACACGCGCCGGGTTTCGCCGAACCACCATAGCAAAAAGATCGTCAAGCCCATACGGTGCAATGACGTCAATCGAGTCGTCTTCCCGTAGCGTTAGTCCGACCGATGTCGCGAACTCAGGCCACGATGCGACAGCGTCTTCCAGCGATACCAACGGCGAGACCGGATGACCAAAATCTGCTTCGAACCATGTGTGCACGGCAGCCTGATTGGTGACCTCCCACGGCGTGTTCGAGTGCACATTGTTCAAACGGCGCTGAATATTCGCATCGCCCTCGCCTGAGAGATCAGAAGCATCGAAGTGCGCGACATCAATATCCGACAAGGCAGATGCAGTCCGGAAATCGTGCAGCGAATCCCATACGAGATTGCGAACAGCGCCAGCACCGATACACCAGGAGGGCAGATTGAGACTGCGTACTGCGACGAGCGCTGGCCAGAACCATTTCGATTCACGTGCAAGCGTCATAAGGCGTGTCTGCATATTGGTAGTTGGCACGCTGATTCCCGAAAGTTCGTTGTCGACTCTTCAAGCTTGGCGACGTTTCCCAAGAATTGTCGACGAATCAGAAACGTGTGTCGAACGTCTCTTCATGGCCGATCTCGGCCTACTCGCGCGAGCCCCGGTCACATAGCCTCTGTTTATACAGACGGACCGAAGCAACCAATACCGCAAGGTTTCGTAAATCCAGCCAACCGAGACTATCCGCGGGTACCTATGCTGACTGAATGCGACTCGCTTGTTGAGGATCTACTGCTTCACCGGAAGCACTCGTTCAAAATTGACCAAATAAAGCGCGCTCATTAAACTGATGTCCCTTTTGTGCCACACAAAAGGGACTTCTCATGGTTAGCCTTGCCACCCTCGGACTGTTCTCCGCAGCTTGTCTCGCGCTAACGATGACGCCCGGTCCGGACATGCTGCTCATAGCGTCAAGGAGCATGACTCAGGGGCGCTCTGCCGGCTTTGCATCGCTAGCCGGAATACTAGCGGGAACCTATTGCCATGCAATCGCGGCAGCGTTTGGCCTGTCCCGATTGTTTCTCGCTGTTCCCATCGCCCACGACGTAGTGCGGTTTGCTGGCGCTACCTATCTGCTTTATTTAGCGTGGAAGACCTTTCGCGCGGCTTCGCTTCCAATGACACTGGCACCTGGCCAAACGTGCATCGTTTGACTGAACGCCAGATCCTGCTATCAGGCGAGGTCGGGCGCATCATGATTGTGGACGATGATGCGGCCAACGTACGGGCATTCGCTGCGCTCCTGGGTAACGAAGGTTACGATATCCGGTCGGCCCGCGATGGCATCGAAGCAGTCAGCCAAATCGGGCCATGGGTGCCTCATCTGATCGTGCTGGATGTCAAACTCCCCGGATACGACGGATTTCAGGTCGCGTCAATTATCCGGAAAATGCGATCGACCTCCGGAATCGGTATTGTCGCAGTGACTGGTTACAGCGAGGCAGAACTCCGGACGATGGGCTCACTCACTCATTTTGACGCGGTGTTTCGCAAAGGCAGCGACGGAGCGGCACTCGTTTCGCTCGCGCGATCGATTCTTATCTGACTGCTGCGTCAGACCGGCACGTGGCGGTGAGGTTTTCACGCATGCTTGCGAGCTACGCAGCGGCGTCAAGCGAATCGAGACTCCTTTTTAAGAGGCACACATAGGCAATTACATTCCATACAAGATGAACTTGTCACAAGATCTGATTCTATTTTTCTGGCTCGCTTGGGCCATTGGCTGGCGGGTCGCATCGAACAAGGTTAAGGCGACGGTCCGACGAGAAAGACGCGTCTCGGTAATGATCCGAAGCGTATCGGTCTACTTGTCGCTCGTATTGCTGACGGCCGACTGGTTTTGGCCAACCTGGATTCGCTTTCATTTCGCCTGGTTTTTTAAACGCTTTATCGAGAGCAAGCCGCTTGTCGAGATGAGCTCGGTCGCTGTCGTTTGTGCCGGACTCGGCTTCGCCACGTGGGCACGTATTCAGCTCGCCGCCAACTGGAGCGGGTCGGTCAGCATCAAGAAAGATCACGAGTTGGTGGAAGCCGGTCCCTATCGATTCGTCAGGCATCCGATTTATACTGGTTTGTTGGTCGCCATATTTGGCTCGACGTTTTGCAATGGAGAGTATAGAGGACTCGCCGCGCTTTTGCTTGTTACGATCGCTTTGTGGCACAAGCTAAAGCTCGAGGAAAGATGGATGTCCGAGATCTTCGGTATGCGATATGAGCGCTACAAAAGGCGCGTAGCGGCGCTTATTCCGTTTGTCCTATAGCGCGAGGCGATAGTAATACGAACTAGGAGCACCCGTACTCCTTTATGGCCGGCTACTGTCCGAACGCCACGGCCCTAAATCGACCTGGGCTGTGTGGAAGCCTCCGCAGAATCGCGAGAGGACGCGCCACTCTTACATCGCCCGGCGTATTTGACAACCGTTGCGTCCGACTCGGCGGCGACGAGCCGCTGGACGACTCCGATGCGTCATAAAGGGGTGTCATGGCTTTGTTTCAGGACCTGCGGGGGGCTTATCGTCTCCCATCTTACCGGTTGTCGCAAGGTGGTCGTTCGAGTTGGCTCAGCGCGCCTGTGCCTCGGACCTAAATGTTGAGGGAGTTTCCCCTACAAACTTGCGAAACACCCGGCAGAAGTGGCTCTGGTTGCTGAATCCTGCGTCAAGTCCAGCATCAATGACGCTGCGCTTAGGATCCCGGAGGAGCTGCTTTGCCCGCTCGATTCTCTGTAGCAGTACGTACTGATGGGGTGATCGGCCGGTGCTGCGCCTGAACATTTCGGCAAAGTGGTGCGCGCTCATACCGGCAACCGCAGCGAGCTCACGAAGACTTAGATCGGCCGCCAAGTGTTCCTCAATGTGCTCAATCACCCGCTTTAGGCGATAGCCCGGCAGGCCGCCACGATAGACGGGGGGCTCAAGTCTTCGCGCACTGTAGCGCCTCAACAGATATACCGCCAAAGCATTCGCGAGCGATTCGCCATAAAGCTTGCCCGCGGGCGATCCTTCCTCGAGGTCCGCGGTCATCGCAAGGAGCACTGCCATGATGTGGCGGTCCATCAAGTTCCAGTGCTCGATCAACTCGATACTGCTTTCGTGTGCACTCTGCTCGAGTGCATTCACCAGCAGGCTTGGATGAATTGCAACGGCGATGTGATGAATGGGCGTCTCCCATCTTAGTTCATCTACTGTGCCTTGAGGCACGATGAAAGTCGTGCCTGGGTGCGCATCAAACCGGAGCGTTTTGCCACCTGTCGAGATCTCGTATCTACCTGACCCGCTCAGGACGAGGTGCACAAAATTCTCGACGTGCTCGTGTCGCGGAATCACGCACGCCGGCGTTGAGTAATTTTCGATCGCCACTCCCAACCAGCGTATAGGGGCGCTAGATAGTGCAGGCAGCGTATCCAGATATGGTTCGACGCGTCCTTCGCGCTTGACTTCGACACCTTCCAGTATCAGATGTGTACCGGTCAGCCTCGGACGAATCCGGTCTGAAGGCGGTGGTGCGTCCTGGACTTCATGTGAGTGGGACATTTCATCCTCCTCGACAGAGTACGCGTCCGTCGTCTGACTCTACTCCAATTTTGCAGCGCCGGAAGAAACGCAAACGACCGGTCTTTTGGAAAGGCATCTGCATGGCCCGACGGATAGCCTAGTCACCGTGCTTCGCTCAATGGGCGTGACACATAACGGCGAACACGAATTCGCTGTGACCGAACACCGGCTTCGACAATCGATCATGAAAGGAGATCTGCTATGAACATCATCAAAGCTGCCGCCGTGCAAATGAGCCCCGTCCTCTACAGCCGCGAAGGCACCGTGGACAAAGTTGTCCGAAAAATCATCGAGCTTGGTCGTCAGGGCGTCGAGTTCGCAACTTTCTCGGAAGCGCTGGTGCCGTACTACCCCTATTTTTCCTACGTGCAGCCGCCGTTTGCAATGGTCGAGGAACATCTTAAGTTGATTGAAGAGGCCGTGACTGTGCCATCAGCTTCAACCCAGGCGATCTCCGACGCCTGTAGACAGGCCGGGATGGTTGTGGCCATCGGCATCAACGAGCGCGATGGAGGCACGCTTTACAACGCCCAGTTATTGTTCGATGCCGATGGGGCCCTGATTCAACGACGTCGCAAGATAATGCCGACTCACCACGAACGCATGGTGTGGGGGCGGGGAGATGGATCGGGACTGCAAGCCGTCGACAGCGCCGTTGGACGCGTTGGTCAGCTCGTGTGTTGGGAGCACTACAACCCGCTGGCTCGCTACGCTCTGATGGCCGATGGCGAGCAAATTCACGTCGCCATGTACCCTGGTTCGTTTGGAGGAGACCGATTCTCCGAGCAGACCGAAGTCAACATTCGCCAACACGCCCTGGAATCCGGCTGCTTCGTCGTCAATGCCACAGCTTGGCTGAGCGCCGAACAGCAGGCCCTCATCATGCAAGACACGGATTGCCCGATAGGACCCATCTCCGGCGGCTGCTTTACTGCAATCGTCTCGCCGCAGGGCGACTTGATGGCAGAGCCTCTGCGCTCTGGCGAAGGCGAGGTAATAGCCGATCTCGATTTTGCCTTGATCGACAAGCGCAAGCGCCTGATGGATTCGCGTGGCCACTTCAGTCGCCCAGAAGTGCTCAGCCTGGAGATCGATCGAACACCTGCCACTAATGTCCGTGACCATTGTCAGCAACGCACGATTGCTACCATCGAGGATGTCGATGATCGTTGACGTGTGGTGACAGAGTAGTCCTCGAAGCCAACGAATCACCATGACACCCATAGGAGAGCATGATGACACACTCGAATTCGAACACTAGCCCTGCGGCTACGATAAGCGTTGCAACTGAAGCGTCTGCCGCCGAGCCAAAGGTCCATCGCAGCAATATCTTCGTTGAACATATCCGCATCGATTCGGCCAAGCCCTATTGCGAAGCCCGGGCGGCGCTGGAGAAGCTTCCGCGATTTGATGACCGAATTCGAGCTCTTCTCCACGATGGAGAGATCGGTCGCGTCAATGACGAGTTGACGAAAATCCAGCGTGTCGCTGGTCTCGTCATCTTTTCGGTCGCCACGCATGGTGACTGGTTACAGGTCCGCTCCGGCCGACGTAACGCGGTACAGTATCTGATCGGCAATGTGCTTATCGCTACTCGAATGACACAATACGAATTGGCGGCCGGACTTTATGCCCCGCTCAGAGTCATGCTTTATGAAAACAAGTCTGGATCTGCCACTTTCGAATACGATCGGCCTTCAACGCTCTTTGGTCAGTATGGCGACGAAAGAGTGACTGAGGTGGCTAAAGACCTTGATCAAAAAATTTACGACACTCTGATCAAAGCAGCAAACTGAAATACCGTTTTAATTCGTTGCCGTTTGCTGAATCATTGGTTCGGGTGCGGGACTTTACAGGCAGTCAGGGAAGCGAATTGAGATACATGGCCTCAGAGAGGGGCGCGTTTGTCGGGCTCCCCGAGGTGGCGGTGCGCATCGACGGGGCCACGTATTGATCGGGTATCTTTATAGTTCGCTCGCACCGGAAACCTGGCCAATCACCCGAACGGAGTCAGGCCATGAGCAACGGAATTGAAGCGACGGCGGCCGTAATCACATGTGCAAACTCTGGGCACGCCATCTGGCCTGGAAGGGAGCGATCCTCGTCTGGGAGCGCGTCGCTCGAATCGTTTAGACAAAGTCGCGAAGGAACTGCGTGAGACCAGCGCCACGGTCGGGGTCGCCACGACCGATGTGACGATATATCATGGTGCCCATCTTTTCGGACTTGACTCTGGCACTTCCGGATATGCAAATCGTAATCCAGGACATTCTGGTGCGGGGCAACAAAGGCCGTTCGCGCAAGAATCACGGGGACCCAGTCCGGAGCCCTCATGGGTATCGCTGCCACATCGAAACGGCTTGACTTCGCGATTCACTCATTTCATGAGCTGAGCGATGGTCAAATCGTAAAGACCTGGCATCTGAAGGACTGGTTGACCGTATTCCACCAGCTCGATAAGCTGCCCGCCGATCTGACGTCATATCCCTTTGCAAACGCACCGTCGCAAGATTGAGTCGCGCGTGTCTACACGATTCGGGCGCTAGGGGGGCCACATGGGAAAGCTTTGTGCTTTTCGGGCGTTTCGTTCTGGGTCGCCCCTTTGTATCTAGATCGACGCCTTTATCGCCGATACCAGTTCCGCAGTGGTGAGAATTTCGTGGGCATAAGTCGGGCCATTGATATCCAGGGCCGCGCGCAAGGCCTCGGGCGACCGGGCCGAGGTCGCGTCCCGTACCAGCGTGACGTGATACCCCAACTCCATGCCGATCCGGCCCGTCGCCTCGAGGCAAGTGTTCGCCAGAAGGCCGATCAGAATAATCTTTTCCTTCCCGTACCGCTTGAGCTGGTGGTCGAGATCTGTGTTCGGGAAGCCGCTTGAAGCCCAATGTTCAGTAGCGACGATATCGCCGGGTTGTACCTGAAAATCGTCGTGAAAGGTGCCGCCCCACGTTCCTTTGGCAAACGCTTGTCGCTCGGCCGCGCCCAATTGATAGGGCGACGGGTACTTCCAGTTGACATAGTCCCCTGACTCCCATCGATGGTGGGGCACATGATAGATCGCGATATCCGCTTCGCGCGCCGTCTGGACGACGGTACGGAGGTTCTCGACCATGTTGTTTTCCTTCGCAATCTCCTTGACCCAAGGGAATAGCTTGCCTCCTTCGCTAAGGAAGTCGTTGTACAAATCCACGCACAGCACGGCCGTGATTTTGGGCTCGTAGGTAGTCATCGAGTGCTCCTTGATCAAGCGAGGACGCAGCGCACAACAAATGCCCCAGCATCAGTCGCATTAAATAGATGGTAACCATAATATATAGTATGTGCGGAGCGGGAACATTGCAAGGTGCGCAGCGGAGCAACAGCGCACGGACGCTCCTTCTTCCGCGACTATCGTTTGAGCGCTTCGGCTACATTACTCGCTGACCCGTGCAGAATTTAGACCGTGATTTGAAGCGAACCCTCGCGACCTAACCGGAAAGCAGCAGCAAAGCGATGCGTATCCTGGGCCTTCAAAGGGAGGTCCCGCATCGAATTTTCCATCTCACGTATTTGCTGTTGGACGCCTCTGAACCCTGTTCCTCATGTGCCAAATATCTGGCTCGTAGCAAGAGTTGCTACACCATAGGATTCGTTCGTTTATACGCCTGTTTGCGCACTTCCGGGTTTGGAGTCCGCTTAAGAGTCCGTTTCGGAGACCTGCTTGGTCGCGCTGATCGATCTCACCTCGTCAGTAGCCAAGGTGCTTTTGTGAGCTGTTTTGTTTTCACTGATCTGTGCAGTTACCAAACCATGTACCAGGACGGTCTGCGGGATGTTGCGAGGTGACGCTTACGCTTTTCTTGCGGTTGGACTACTCAAAATGCTTGATCTTGGCTCTATCGAATGCGTCGCGTTGGAGCTAGTCTTTTAATTTGAATCCACAGCTCGAACAACAAGGTGTCCCCACCCAGCTGGCCGAGATGCTTAACGGTGTCTGCGCCGGATGCAAAGCCATGCGTCATGGCCCTCGGCCAATCGATGGAGGACGATTTTTCGTCGGGGTAGACTTCGTCATTTTTCCACCTTCTAGAAAATAGCGCTCGCCATGCGAAATCCGACCTAGGACCACTCCATGATCCTGAGTGTGAGCCGCTGTCCACAAATAGGGTGAAATCGGCCCATAAAGACTTACAACGGACTGCAGATGAAACTTAAGATTTACCTTCCTCTATTAGGAGAACAACATGCGCCTAGCCGGAACTGAATATTTTAAGATGCTGGGTGAAGTAAATAAGTTTAGTAAGCAAAGAGGCCAACCGGCTTTAAGCGACGCCCTTCTCGGTGGTAATGAAAGCGATCCCGGCAAAGGAAATGACGCGGGAAGTCCGCGTGTGGAGGTGCCCGGCTCCAACAGCAGTCAAACGGCGGCTCACCAGCATCATCATGTGCACCCGTCGTCCGATAAGCCCGGCGCCACTGAGCAAGGTCAGCATGATTCATCTGGAACCGCGCCGGCCCAGTCGCTCCATATCCGGCGCGGCGGGTTACTTGACGAAATCGCGTAGAGCTCTCACGTATGCATTTCCAGGCTTGTCGGCGTTGCCCACGAGGCCTACCGTATCGAAGCGGGGCGGGTTTGCGTGTCAGAATGTTGGCCGTTCACATCCACCGCTACTTTAAGCAGTGCGCTCCAGCACAACCGGCCGCGCGACTGAATGCGAAGGGAGGGCGCTATACCACCGGTCGCGGGACATCATGCCGAATCGCGAGCGGGCTCGAGCGCAAACTCGAAAATACTTCCAGTGCAATGCCGACGGGTGTTCACAACGCGGCACGCGTCATAAACGTGGACCGGTGAATTCGAATGCCTGGAATTGCTCGCGGCTTAAGGATCCACTCGCTACGAGCATGCGCAAATTGTCATGCCCGCACGTTAGCGAACATGCTCATCAGTTTGATGCTCGCGAAACTGCAGTGTCACTCACTCTCCCATGTTAATTCCGGGAGCCCCGAATTTGAGTGACATGAAGGCGTGGCGGGTTCCTGTCATTCAGATTAGCGGTTGGATCCGCAGATCCCGCCAGGCGCTGCGCAGGATGCTCAGCAGTTCGTACGTGTTGAGCGCAGTCGAGACAGGGTGCTTACGGTCGATGAGCATGAAGGGAGTACCGTTTGCGCCCAGTCGTTGCGCTTCTCGTTGGTCGTTCTTGACCTGCTCTCGATACCTCCCACTTTGCAAAACGAGGCGAGTTTCCACTAGATCAAGATCGAGCTCCGCGGCAAAGTCGATCACCTCATCAATTGTCCAGAGTCTCTGCGCCGTACCAAAGTGCGCCCGGAAGATGTGCTTCCATGACTCGGAATGTAGCCCGTTGTCGCTGGCGTATGCGAGCAGTTCGTGCGCGTAGTCCGTCGGTCCGAGCGTTCGATCGATGACACGATAGGGCACAAGTCCTTCGCGTTTGGCCGCTTGCTCGATCGGTTCGAGGATATTCTTCTCGACCTTTTCCGGATCAAGACCTCGCATCAAAATCAAATCGCGCTGCGTGACCCCGACTCTGTCGAGTTCGGGATGGACTTGGAACGAGCGGTGCAAAACCTGCACGTCAGCACCGTGCTCGAATTCCGCAAGCGCATTTTCCAAACGATGCTCATTTAGCCCACAGAAGGGGCAAATGATGTCGCACCAAAGTTCGATCTTCATGCGGGGCTCGTCCATCTATTGATTAAGTATGCTTGCCGATTCGCGGTTGGGCAGTCTACCATCGTGACCGAGGAATTATATGAGCCCCGTTAGGCACGGTACAAGAGCGCATACGTCTGAGACCTGGTGAGGTGAAGATGACTATTAAAAGGATGGACGAAGTGATAAGCGACTGCCGTCGCGTAACGCCGGTTCTGGCGCGCGTCGGCGATAAATGGACGGTACTCGTCATCGTGCGTTTGCGCCATGGCCCCACTCGATTCAACGAGTTGAAGCGCAGCATAGAAGGCATCTCGCAACAAATGCTGACCCGAACGCTTAAGGCATTGGAGCGTGACGGGATGGTCACCAGGACAACGTTCCCTACTACGCCGCCACAGGTCCAATATGAGTTGAGCGAACTCGGGAACTCCCTGAGCGTTCCGGTCCTCGCCTTGGGAAAATGGGCCTACGACAACCTACCGGCGATCGACGCTGCGCATAACGAATACGATAGAAAACGCAAATACTGAGAGGGTAGATCCACAAGTCCGATTCAATCAAGTCAATCCTTCTCACAAAATCGCGCCAGTGCACGATCCATTGCAATCGCATACAAGGAATTCAATTTACGACTTGTAACATAGTCTTGTGTAGCTCGCGCTAATTGGGCATTGCAATTCGGTTGCGCCCGCAACGCCGTCGTATCGGCGAGTGTCTTGATAAAGCCTTGCTGCAACCCGTCCAATTCTGGACGAATATCTTTCGCGAGATCCACCCGTTTCTCATCAGGGGCATGGCCCACGCGGTGCCACTTCGCAAGTAACCCGTATTGAACCAGTTTATTGGCTTCGATCTGGTCGGTGAAAAAATCCGTCGCGAATTTCGTCGACACACCGAACGCGCGAGCCTCTTCGGCGGCGGCCTTGATTACCTGCGCCTCCCGCAGAAGGTCTTCCACCGGCTTTTGCGAATCCCACTTCGACAGCGCGACCTGCCGAGCGATGTGCAATCGCGCAACAGTCATGTCGAGCAGGGGAAGAAATGCCAGTCCATCGGCGCGCGCACTGTAGGTCGGCGGCGTGGTAAATAGCACCACGGCCGCAAACGGGCTGACGAGAAAGCGTGATTTTCGAAAACAAAAATTCAACATTAGTCGGTTCCTTTGCAGTTAAGTAGGTGGGGTGCACAACAACCTGGTTGTTCTGTTCGGCTAGCGTCAGAAACACAAATAACGTCTCTCGCACATACTCTATTCCGTGTTTGTTAAGGCCTTTAGCAAGCTAGCGAAATCGACCAAGGCAAGAGCGTCTTCACGCAAACTGAGGAGTCGTCGCAATGCGCAGATAACAGACGCTTCACGTCGCAGCGGGAAATAAGCGGCAAAGCGGCGTGACGCTCGAACGCGCCGAAGACCAGACTCCGACGCCCGTCCTGATGAAGGTTTGCTCAGGCGGTTGGCGCAAGCTTGAGCTTGAAAAGTTCCACCGCATTGCTGCGGCCGATACGCCAGCGATCCGCGTCACTCAGGTTCGCGCTATCGAGCCATATGCCGCCTTGTACCATATCCATCCATGGGTAATCGGTCGAAAAGTAGACGCGGTCATGGCCCACGAAATCCATCACTTCGATCGTCGCAGTTGTGTCAAAGAACCCCGATGTCGTGTAGCGGAAGTTGGTCTTCAGGTAGCTCATGAGATTCAGTTTCAGCTTGACGCGGTGTGCATGCCTGGCATACACAGCGGATACACGTGACGCCACAAACGGCAGTGATTCGCCGAGATGGCCGAGGCAGATCTGCAAACCGGGATACCGATCGAACAGGCCGCTCGTAATCAGCCGCAGCGCGTGGGTCGATGTCTCGACGAGATAGGCCCACGTCGCCGCAAGTAGTTCGGGATGGTCGCGAAACATCAGTTGCTGGCTCGGCACCGGGTTGCGAGGATGCAGATACAGGGGCACATCCAGGTCCTGCACGCGTTCCCAGAACGGCAGGTATTGCGGCTCGTCGAGATAGGCGACGTCATCGCTCGTATGCAGGGTCGAGAAGCTGTTGACGAGTGAGCCGTGAAATCCCAGTTCGCGCACGGCCCGGTCAAGTTCGTCGGCGGCAGCGGCCGGGTCCTACATCGGCAGCGCCGCAAAGGCACCAAGCCTGCCAGGATGGCGGTCGACGATGCGGCGTAACTCGTCGTTTGCGAATCGCGCATCGCTTACCGCGGCTGCCGGGTCTGTCTCGCCCTGGATGCCTGGTGTATTCAGCGATAGGATTGCGTACTGAATGCCCGCGCGGTCCATTAATTCGATGCGCTTCGAGTCGACGTCGAGTAAGTCAGCATAAACGCCAGTTCGTGCCGCTACTTTTGTATCCTTGCGAACGATGCGGTCGAAACGCGACGTCATGTAGTGCTCTTCGAAGGCAATCTTCCACGGGCGCGACGGAATTTTCACGGGCTCAGGATTGCCGTTGGCCGATGCATTGGCCGCTGCGTCCGCGGTCTGCGCTGTGAGCAGCGCGCTGCCTAGCAGTGCACCAGGCACGCCGAGCATGAATGAACGGCGATTGATGCCGGGCGCGACGCCCAAGCCGGCGCCATCGGAATCGGAACAGGGATTTACATTGCTGATGCTGGACACGTCTTCACCTCGTTTTTATCCATGAGTTGATGAGCCTCGACGGACGGCAATGTTCGTTGTCGTGCGCGAGTGTCGAAAGAAGAACGTGCATCGGGAGGCGCTATTCCATAACCGATCGTTGACGGTGCTTATGCGCAATTTGCTTGCTGCTTACGATCAAAACATGTTCCTTTCCTAGTCAACCGTAGGGGCGTGCTCGTCTATAT
Organism: Paraburkholderia edwinii; assembly: GCF_019428685.1. Classification (NCBI taxonomy): domain Bacteria; kingdom Pseudomonadati; phylum Pseudomonadota; class Betaproteobacteria; order Burkholderiales; family Burkholderiaceae; genus Paraburkholderia; species Paraburkholderia edwinii. Next base: position 3,782,641 of record NZ_CP080095.1, on the reverse strand, counting down.
GATCGAATCGTCGCATACAACTCGCGCAATCCAAATCACTTCGGATGATTCGTGGCTTGTCAGTCCTTGGGATATGCGCTCGTTGAATCTTAGGGAGGGTCATGTGGTCGAGAGCTACGTATTTCTATGGAGGAAGAAGCTGGGCTCAGCGTGGAGCGAGTGTTTTGCTCCGGAGCCAAGGCCGCCGCCTACTGGATGGAAATGATGCATCGCTCTGCGTGATCAATTCGACCAAGGGAGCAATGATCGGAAAAGGTCCGAGATTCATTTCAATGCCCGATTGCGCTGATGGATCTGCGCGCGGCGATTCAGACAGAACTCTGTTTTGAGTGTCCGTGACGATCGGAGATCTTGATAACCGATAAGGAGTTTCATGTCATCGTGTAGTGCGCAAGGACAGTCATCTCGCGACCTCGTGGCGAGTTAACCGACTCGCGCTAGGTGTGCACGATAGCAGTCAATATGAAGAACGTGACTTACTCACATCGCAGATACGATTGGTACCCGCGTCACCACCGCTGGCACCGGTATTTGCAGCGATTCCCACATGTTGAAGGAACCCTGTCGTCCCTTCTTTGGCCTGATGACAGGTAGGACCGGTCGCGACAGCAGAGCGTCTATCCATAGAAGATCATTCAAATCTGCGCGACAGAACTAATTGCCTATTGTCGTCGGTGTTTGACAAATATCCCGGGTTTTTCTTATCGAACCTCAAGATTCGCTGATCTCATGCCTGAGCGGCACAAACCACTGAGACGGCGCAAACCAAATTCATTTAATAGCTGTGTGGCACACAGGGGCAGGGGCCCGTGGATCGGGCGTCCTCCCAGCTTTGGGTCGTCAGTAAGCGATCGGCGAGGACACCATTACCAACGAGAGAATGCTATGTCGTCGACATCAGAAGGTATCAAGCCGGCCACTCTATCGATGGATCACATCTGGCAGCTTGGCTTCGGTTTCTGGAGCTCGAAGTCCCTGTTGAGCGCGGTCGAACTGGGCGTCTTTACGGCCTTGTCGGACGGGCCACTCGATGCTGAGGATCTGCGACAGAGATTGAATATTTCCGAACGAAGCGCGCGTGACTTTTTTGACGTGTTGGTTTCGCTTCGTCTCTTGGAGAGAGACGAAGGCAGATACGCCAATACGCGCGAAACCAACCATTTTCTCGATCGTAACAAATCGGGCTATATCGGCGGCATTCTGGAAATGTGCAGTGTCCGCCTGTTCGGATTCTGGGCGTCCCTGACGGAAGGTCTCAGAACGGGCAAACCTCAGAGTGAGGCCCGTAGCGGCAAGACCATCTACGATATGGTCTATAGCAACCCCGAGCTTGTTGAACCTTTTGTCTCGGCGATGACAGGCTACAGTCAGGGCACCGCAATCGCTTTGGCGACGAAGTTTGCGTGGCGGAATTACCGGAGTTTCGCCGATATAGGAACCGCGCAAGGCGCGATTCCTGTCCGGATCGCATTGACGCACTTGCATCTTTCCGGCGTAGGTTTTGATCTTCCGCCCGTTCGCGGAGCGTTCGAGCGCTACGTTGCAAGAAACGGCGTTTCCGATCGGATCACGTTTCAGCCCGGCGACTTCTTCGCCGATTCGATGCCAAGCGCAGATGTGCTCATCATGGGTCATATTCTCCATAACTGGGCGCTTGATACGAGAAAGACGCTGCTCAGACGAGCGTATGAAGTTCTTCCACAAGGCGGCGCGCTTATCGTGTACGAGAGTTTGATTGACGACGATCGTCGAACCCACACGGTTGGCCTGCTGCAAGCGCTAAACATGATGATTGAAACCGAGCACGGTTCCAACTTCACGGGTGCCGAGTGCCAGTCATGGATGCATGAAGCCGGCTTTCGGGATTTACAGGTGGAACATCTGAATGGATCGGACTGGATGGTTGTGGCGCTAAAGTAGGCCACACTGCGATATGCCTTGCATCTCTCGCGTAGTTGCAAACGGGGGAGGGGATGTCGATAGTTATACAGACGAGTGCGTACGCGTTGCCGGAATGTCTACGGGCATAACGTCGATAATGAATGGCCCGTCGGCAACGCAAATTGTGCAGAGTGGCGTCTCTGCTTAACAGGTCGCGGAAACACGGAATATTAGTGTTAGTAGGGCGTTTAGTCTGAGTCGGCGGATGGACGCCCCTCAGGACTCCGCGCCGCCCCGCGATCTCCTGCCCCATGCAAGCTTTTCCGGATTCAGGAGAGCAAGGGGGGCCTTACCAGGGAATATGCAAATGAGTAAGAGCGGTATGCTGAAATCATCAGGCGCTGCGCGCGCGATGCATTCCACCTTGTTAGTTGACCGTGGCGACAAAGATGTCGTCGCCGCGGCCGCCGCTCTGGTGCCCGCGCTGCGCTCGCGCGCGGCGCAAACCGATGCGTTGTCGAAGCTTCCCGATGAGACGATCGCGGATTTTCAAAAGGCGCGTCTCTTCGACATGATGGTGCCGGCGATCTACGGTGGCCTGCAATCACCCCTTGAAACTTTCCTTGACGCGCTGATGGAGATCGGGCGCGGCGACGGCTCGGCCGCGTGGACACTGGGGTTGATTTCCACCGGCACTTGGATGTCGGCCGCGATGTATCCGAAGCACGTGACCGACCAGGTGTTCGCGCAAGGCGCCAATTTCCGCACCGCCAGTGCGCTCGCGCCGCGCAAGGCGAAAACGCGGCGTGTCGCCGACGGCTACGTGATCGAAGACGGGCTGTGGATGTACAACAGCGGCGTCTATCATGCGCAGTGGGACCAGCTTGGAATTCCGCTCGTCAACGATGCGGGCGAGGTGATAGGCCGCGGCGCCGCACTGATTCCGGTTTCCGAGGTGAACCTGCTAAACGATTGGGACACGATTGGCCTGCGCGGCAGCGGTAGCACGAGCGTGAGCGTCAAGGACGTGTTCGTGCCCGACGAGCGGATTTCATCGATGAGCCGTACTTTGCAAGACGACTACGCTGCCGTGCATTTGCGTAGCGAAGCCATCTACCGGATGCCAATGGTGCCGGCGCTTGCCACGCGCCTGGTTTGTCCGCTGCTTGGGATGGCGAAGGCGGCGGTCGAGCTTTTCATGGACAAGATAGGCACGCGCGGCATCGCGTTCACTAACTATGAAAAGCAGGGCGAGGCGACTGTCACACACTTGCAGATCGGCGAAGCGACAGCAAAGATCGACGCCGCGGAATCAATCATCAGGAATTCGATCCGGCTGCTCGACGAATGCGCGGCGGGCACCGAGCGGATGTGCGTGCAGCAACGCGCGCGACTCTGGCGCGACGCCGCCCTTGCGAGCAGGATGATCTGGGAAGCGGTGGACATGCTGGCGGGTGCGTCAGGCACCGCGTTCATCAACCGGAATGCACCGATGAACCGCGTCTGGCATGACGTACGCGTCGCATACATGCACGGCGCCCTCCACGCGAGCACATTCTTCGAGCTATACGGTCGGTTGTCGACGGGCAAGCCGCCGAATACGTTCCTCCTGCCAGAATTGATCAATTGACCGATACCAGATGATCACGGGCGCAAAGCGCGTAAGCCGTTGACCGTCGCGAGATTTGTGCAGCACGGGTGCACAATCGCCAGGTCATGGAGTGACATGCACTGGTTCCACGCATGTATACTAGCGTGGACACAAAAACTCCGGATTGCCAGACCTTTACTCCAATGCATGAAGCAGGTCGACAAAACATCCTGGGATACTAACATCGAGGTCTTTTGCGTTGATTGAATATCTCTTGAAAAACAATTAGGAATACGAAAAATGTCTAAAAAATCGCAACAGGAAATCTCGGATTCTTGAGAGTGCAATGAAACAGGTGGGCGACACCCTTCTGTTTTTGGCTTCTGGCGACGCCGTCGTCGTCAATTACGTACTCCTTGGGCTGTGGTGACCGACGCGGTTATGGTTACCGGTTTTCGTGCACCTGACATGAGCCCACGTGTGCCATGCGACATCTAGCAAAACGACATATGGTCGCGGGCCGCAGCAACGAGGATATGAGTTGGCCGCTCGGCCTCTATAGTCATCGAACAGTGGTGCGCCTGAGCGAACCATCGGTGCAGGACACGCCGCTTCAATCAGTATAGCGGGCACCCTGTAGGCGGAAATTACCGGCTCAACGGAACCGACAATTCCACTGTGAAGTTTCCATGGCATACCAAGGTCCGCTAAATGACATTCGTGTCCGCTTAAACCGTATGGTACAGATTAAAATCGAGGTCATGGCCCTAGGCAATCATACAAAGGAGTGGGACCCTTTACGGGGGGCTGAGCATGTTGATCAGCCCGCTCCATAGCGAAGGATCCGAACATGAACAAGGCAGCACTCTTTCTGTCATTCGTTCTTGGCAGCGCCGCGGCGTTCACCAGCGCTCATGCAGGGACCGGAAAGGCAACGACTTTGATGGTAAAAGAGCTTCCCGACTTCCCCGGAAAGGAAGGCATGGTGGAACTCGTCGAATTCACTCCCGGCGAAGTCTCGCAGCCGCATCGGCATAATGCTGATCTCTTTGTGTACGTACTGGAAGGCAGCGTCGTCACCCAAGTGAAAGGGCAAGCTGCTCAGACAGTTAATGCTGGTGGCAGCTTCTATGAATCCCCTACAGATCTGCACATTGTTAGCCGCAACGCCAGTGCAACGCAGCCCGCAAAACTACTCGTCTTTTATGTGAAAGACAAAGGCGCTCCACCGACCGTGCTTCTGCAGCATGAGCACCAATGATGTCTTTCCGACGGGCGTGATACAGGGGCCGTGCAAGAAACGCGACAAATGCGGCCTCGACGAAGCATCGGTCGCACTCAAACAGTGAATTGCGCGGAGAACGCTCAATTTGTAGAAGGCAGTGGAGCAAGGGGACGGGTACTGAAAGAAATTGCAGTATGCAGTCCAGCCAACCGCTGGACTCCTCGAGAATCGAACTCGCCACAAATCCGCCAGGCACGCCAGCCGATCTCTAAACCGCGTGCGAACACTGCCGGGCCTCCGCGAGTTGGGAACGACTCGATGCTGTCGGTATGCGCCAACCCGGATCTGTCAACGGGTAACTTGTCTACCGCAACCTCGAGTTTGATGCACGGTTGGTCCGAAACGGATGATAGCAAATCGGGAGATACGGCACGAACGCAAGTGACCGTCAAGTCCGGTTCGCGGGAAATTGCCTGATGTCTCGTTCGAGGATTTTGGTGAATTATCAAATTCGCGCCGACACTCATCGGATGCGCGCGATAGCTGAGCGCGCCAAGCTTTATATCTACGCTGCTGATCGACCGATTCGTCGACTTGCACGTGATGTGGACGCCATCGGCCGATTCGAGGGGCAGGGCGTGCTCGCGGCGCAATTGCGCCTGATGTTTGCCTCGCCACCGCTTTCGCCTGCATCCGCCGGCATTCTCGACGCGGCCGTCGCGATATGCGGTGAGCGGCTTTTCATCGACCCATACATTCTCTTGCTCGATTCAATGGCACATGTGGGACCTATCGCGGCTGCAGAGGCGTTTGTCCTGCTTATCGGGGAGTTAGATGCAACAGGAGAAATTCAGGATTTTGCAAAGGCCTTTATAAAGGTATTCGAGCTGTATCCCGATACCTTTCTCGCGGACGCGCAAAAGGTGCTTGCTAAATACCGAATTAAAAAACCTTAATAAAATGAACAAATGGGTTCTTCACTCTCGATGAAATTTTTCATTGTTTCGACGGAGAAAAGGACATAGCTAAACATACATGACTTCCACCCACGGCGAGAATCGAGGCGCAATCGACGACAACACGGGGCCAGTCAATCCAGTCGGCCCGCGTAGCTTTGCGAGCTGTACTTCGTGCAGCTGTCCCAAACTCGGCGGCCTGCCAGTCGCGCAGACGGCCAGCAACTCATGCCGCTGCCGCAGCTCATCTTACGGGGCAGCAGATTCCAGCGCGGGCCCGTCTGCGGGACGAACAGGATGCGCGTGAGCGGCGCACGATCATCAAGCTCTATACCAGGTTTTCTGGCGCTCTTCTGAATAGCGTTTATGTCGGAAGTCCTATTTAACGCAAGTTTTATCGTTTATTTTAAGCAAATTCGTCAAGCAACACCGTCGGCGTCGAGATAGAAGGGTCTGAAAAAGCGTCTCGGGAAACTCGCTCCTTGGCCTCGAAGGCGATCGATGCCGATCCTGCTCCGCATTGGGCTGGCAGGTCAAGGTTCATGGCGATCGGCCCGTGTAGGCCACAAAGCGAACATAAACCCCGCTCCTGCTTCGAAATACAGTTTGCAGTTGACCGATGACATGTTTTGCCGGTGCAATCCACAGTTCGGTTGTCATGTCGTTCATTGATTTACCTTGATGCGGAATCTAAGGCGGAGCGTAAGCGTCTGATTTGTACCGTTCCCCGCCTTGCGTAGAAGATGCAATGATCGGCTGCGACGGACATGAGTGACCGACTCTGTCCACAAACAGCGAGAATGGACACAGTGCCTCAGACAGTCGAATTACCCGCCAGGCGCGAGAACCGACGACATCCATTGGAATGGAAGCGATCGGTTGTCGAGCAGACGTTTGAACCGGGTGCCTCGGTTGCGCGGGTCGCGCGCGACAACAATGTGAACGCCAATCAGGTTTGGGCCTGGCGCAAACTGCACGCCCAGGGGCTGCTGGTCGAAGACACACAGATGCAGACCATGTTGCCTGTCGTTGTCGATATCCAGTCCGATAGACCAGCCAGCCATGCGTCGGATGTGACCGACACACCGGCGTCTGCCGGGGCCACAGCCGGCAGCATCCAGCTTCAGCACGGCAATACGTCTGTCCGGATAGAAGGCGTGCCCGATGCGGCGACCCTGCGTCTGGTCCTCGAGCGGATTCTCCGGTGATCCCACAGGGACTACCTTCGGGCGTCGGCCTGCCTGCAAACACACGCATCTGGATTGCCGCCGGTGTCACCGACATGCGCTGTGGCTTCAATTCACTTGCAGCAAAGGTACAGACGGCGCTTGAGCGTGACCCATATGGTGGCCATGTTTTTATCTTCAGGGGCCGTCGCGGTGATCTGCTGAAGGCGTTGTACTGGAGCGATGGCGGCCTGTGTCTTCTGGCAAAGCGCCTGGAGAAAGGGCGATTTGCATGGCCGCGCGCTGACGCCGGCGTCGTGCCGCTCACGACCGCTCAACTCTCGCTGCTGCTCGAGGGATTCGAGTGGCGTCAGCCAGTCGATGCAGCACGCCCGCGCAGTGCTTTGTAAACGTCTATTACCCGGTGCTTCGCGTGCGGCAGATGATCGTAAACTGTCGCGATGGATCAGACCGATACCGACCTGCCCGACGACGTTGATGCGCTCAAGGCGCTGGTGCGCGCGCATGCGGCGTCGGCTCATGCGAACGCGCAGCGGGTCGTTGAGTTACAGGATCAACTCAGCTCCCGCGTAATCGAGATCGAACATCTGAAGCTGACGATCGCAAAGCTGCGCCGCATGCAGTTCGGTCGCAAGTCGGAGAAACTGGAGCGTCAGATCGAGCAGCTTGAACTGCGGCTTGAGGACCTGCAGGCCGACGAAGGCGCGACTGATCAGGCTCACGCAGGTAAGGCGTCGCAACGTCGCGCGAGCGCCCCTCGCAAACCACTGCCCGATCATCTCGAGCGCGAGGAGCATGTGCATCTGCCGGGCGATGGGCACTGCCCGGGTTGCGGTGGCACGCTCAAGCCTCTGGGTGACGACATATCGGAGCAGCTCGAATACGTGCGCGCCCATTTCCGCGTCATCCGCCATCGTCGCCCGAAGCTGGCCTGTGCGTGCTGCGACCGTATCGTGCAGGCGGCAGCGCCGAGCCGACCGATTGATCGCGGCCTGCCGGGTCCGGCTCTGCTTGCACACATCGCAACATCGAAATTCGCGTACCACATTCCGTTCTACCGGCAGTCCGTCATGTATGCACGCGACGGCGTCGAGATCGAGCCGGGCACCATGGGGCACTGGCTGGGCGGTCTGACATGGCTGCTGAACCCGCTGGTCGACGCGGTGCGCCGTCACGCGCTCGGTGGCACCAAGGTGCATGCCGACGATACGCCATTACCAGTGCTCGCGCCGGGCAATGGCAGGACGAAGACTGGCAGGCTCTGGGTGTATGTGCGCGATGACCGGTCCAGTGGTTCAAACGAAGCCCCGGCAGTCTGGTTTGCCTATACACCGGATCGCCGCGGCGAACATCCGCAACGTCACCTTGCCGGCTTCGCGGGCATACTCCAGGCAGACGCGTTCGCCGGTTATGCGGACCTGTACCTCGATGGTCAGATCCGCGAAGCAGCGTGCATGGCGCACGCACGTCGCAAGCTACATGATCTGCACGCTGTGCGGCCCTCGGCGATCACCACCGAAGCACTCGAGCGCATCGGCGCACTCTATCGCATAGAAGAGCACATTCGCGGCAAGCCGCCAGAAGAACGACAGCGAATCCGCCAGGCGCAAGCCGTGCCGTTGCTTGATGATCTGAAGCAGTGGTTCGAGTCGACGCTGCTCACACTGTCTGCGAAATCGGACACCACCAGAGCGATCCAGTACTCGTTGAATCGCTGGCCTGCGCTCGTCTATTATTGCCGCGATGGTCGGGCCGAGATCGATAACCTGATCGCCGAGCGCGCCTTGCGCGGGGTGGCAATCGGGAGACGGAATTTTTTATTTGCCGGAGCAGACTCAGGCGGTGAACGCGCAGCCGCGATGTACAGCCTGATCGGGTCCGCACGTCTGAATGGCGTCGATCCCGAAGCCTACCTGCATTACGTCATCGAGCGTATCGCTGATCACCCGGCGAACCGCATCGACGAACTGTTGCCCTGGAACGTTGCTCCTTTACTGCCCAGTTCCGCACGCATCGATCCTCTTCGCTAGCCGCTGGTCTCGCGCGCGTCAACGTCATTCGCCACGGTACTGATCCACCGCTTACGGGAACTGGAGGGGCAACTGTCGACAATGGCCACGTGCAAAGCTGGATGGAGCGGCCGCTTTCGGGAAAGTCGACTGACCGCTCGGGGTCGACTACGGGCGACGCGTCAGGCAGTAGCCGGCCACAAGCGGTCGCTCACTCCTGAGATCCGAACGTCAGTTAAGGGATTGTTACCGGCCGATAACGCAAAGTCGCATTGCGTCGTGGCGTGTCGGCAACGTGTCGGTTAGCCCATGCCTGGCGTGCTGAGGCTGGTGCATACGAACTGAGCACACCGCGATATGTGCCGCCGCCCGTCCCTGTCAATCCGGCTCGCAGGCCAGCCTGCAGTCAATGAACGCCCGTGCGCGCTTTTCTCCATAGTCGAAAGCCCGGTCTGGGGAAACGAAGTCAAGACGCTCGGGAAAGCTTTCAACGGTAGCGAGCAGACCGTCTCGCGCGCAGACCGCCCACCACACCGTGTAACGGCGCTGGATGCCACTGAACGAGAGGGCACGGCTTACTGCCACCCGCACTTCAATCGCGTACCCGCGATAGGCTTCGCACGATTGACGCATGACGCCCCCGTTAAACGCAGGTGATGACGCCTGCGCAATGCGCATCTGACGTGCCAGGCTGGCCTGTTACGGGAAGTGCCGGTGAGCAGTGCCTCGGTCCGTTCTATTGGGCAATACCTGATGCGAGTGACGCCACATCATGGTCGACAGCCGGCACGTCACAGCTGCGCTTCAATAGCGGTCTTGTCGAGTACCGACCATACCTCGCGGATCCTGTCATCCTGGAACACGTAAATGGCATTCTCCGCAAACGAGATGCGCTTTCCGCGCACGGGCAGTCCAAGGAATGTGCCCCGTGGCGTGCAGTTAAAAACCAGCCGGCTCGCGAGAAGAGGGGGCTGCGATACGACCTTCGCCAGTTCAAAGTACACATCCGGGATTTCATCGCAAAACCGGGTAAGCAGTTTGCGATAGCCTGAAAGTCCGATCTGTTTGTCGTTGTACTTCAGATCATTGGCGACAAAGTGTTCGAGCGTCGCCCAGTCCTGCCGGTTCAGGCAGGCGATGAAACCGCGATAGACATCTGACTGGTTTACCTCAGCCATGGGGAATCGTCCCTTGGGAATCCAGACGTGGAAGCGCGCTGTCAGTATCCCGCGCGCGATGACAGCTACCGGGAATGCGCGAAGGTCTCGCCGACGCGGGGCATCGACGTCGTCGGATACCCCCATTCTATCGTGCTGTCGTCGCGCAGTTAACGCGGTCATCCGCAATCCAATGCAACCGTGCTCGTCACGGCCAGCTCGCAGCATGCACCGGCTGCCATCTTGAAGCGCACGGAGTCTGGCACTGCAGGGCAACCCGCGCGAGGACGCCGGACTTCGGGCGTGGCGAAGCGGCGTGGGTACCGGCGCGTGTACCAGCTTCGGCCGCAACGGCAGCCGCGAGCCGTGCGAAACTCGCCGGTTTACGGATGAAGTGCGTCCAGTACCGGACGCCATCGACCGATGGCTCGGGCGCGGCCGAGAGCATGACGATGGGCAGGTCGCGGTGCACGGGGTGCGTCCGGATCTGCCGGGAAAACTGTGCGCCGTCAGTCCCAGGCATTTCAAGGTCGGTGACCACGCACTGGATGGGTGCGCCATTCAGGATCGCCATAGCCGCGGACGCGTCGCGAGCGACGGCCACCTCGTGACCGTCGCTTTCGAGTGCGCCTTGAAGCGCTGACAGATTTTCGGCGTCATCGTCGACCAGTAACACTTTTGCCACGGCTTGGGCTCCCGACGGCTTGTTGCTCTTTACTACTGCCAGCGGCCGCGGCCACCTACTGCGCCGACGAGGCGGCCGCGCCGGAAGCACCCTTTGCTGGCGCAGCCGTGCGCGACTGTGACTTCATCGTGTCGTTGCCCTTCGAGCCCGACGTGCTGCCGGTCGTCCCGTGGGCGTTTGGCGTACTCATGCCGGTCCCGCCCTGGCCGGCGCTCCCTCCCGCACCGCCGCCGTTTCCTCCGCCCCCGCCGGCACCTTCTGCGAACGCCGCACCTGCGATCGCAGCACAGACCAGCGATGCAATGACCGCTCTGTACACCTTCTTCCCGGCATCCATACGTCCTCCCTGATTCTGCCCATCCTGCAAATTTCACTCATTGCCCGCGTACAAACAGATGCACGCGGCTTGTGGCCTACGGCCGGTTCTGCGACGCCGGTTTGTCCGGATTAGCGTCACCGGGCGACGGCTCTGCCGGCGTCTCCTCGTCCGGCACGTCGTCGTCCGGATTGGTGCCGGGGACATCTGCGTCGTCATCTTTTCCGACCCCGGTCGCGGGCGAGTCGTCTTCCTCGCGCGGGTCTCCCGCGTCTGGCCGGTTATCAGGAGTGCGTTGCATATCACGTTGCGTTGCCATGGCTCACCTCGCTCGGTTAAAGGCATCTCCATAACCGCAATCGCCGTGCCGCAGACGGCCAGCGCGGCGCGCCGGCATGAGGTCGTCGGTTGCATTTGCTGACCCGCGATGAAGCACGCGCGAGTCGACCAAGGGCCCGTTTCAGGCACAGGCCATGCGCGATGTCGTTGCCCAACCAGAGGGAGGCTCTCATGTTCATGCACAACAGACGGTTGCAATACACGGTGCGCGTCAGCGCAACGAATCCCGGACTCGCGAACCTGATGCTCGAACAGTTCGGCGGACCACAAGGCGAACTCGCCGCCGCCATGCGCTATTTCACCCAGGCAGTGGCCGAGGAGGACCCGGGTCGCAAGGACATGCTGTACGACATTGCGACCGAGGAACTCAGTCACCTTGAGATCATCGGTTGCCTCGTCGCGATGCTTAACCGCGGCGCGAAAGGAGAACTGGCCGAAGCGGTGGACGGTCAGGCGGAGCTCTACCGCAAACTCAATGGCCCAGGCAACGACAGCCATGTGACGCAACTCCTGTACGGCGGTGGGCCGCCGCTCACCAACTCAGGCGGCGTGCCGTGGAGCGCCGCGTACATTGACACGATCGGCGAGCCGACCGCCGACCTGCGCTCGAACATTGCCGCGGAGGCCCGCGCGAAAATCGTCTACGAACGATTGATCAACGTGACTGACGACGCGGGCATCCGCGATGCGCTGGGGTTTCTGATGACCCGCGAGGTCGCGCATCAGAAGTCCTTTGAGAAGGCGCTGTATGCGATTACGCCCAACTTCCCGCCGGGCAAGGCGCCCCCGATACCGGAATTCCCGAGCACCTACTTCAAGATGTCGCACGGTGGCGATGTCGTGCAGGCGCCGTGGAACAGCGGCACCGGGCTGTCGATGCAGCAGGGCGAACCGGCGGTGGACGGTGGCGACGGCAATGCATGGGTTGGCCTCGATGCCGCGGAAGAGTCGGCGCTCACGGAGATGTCCGGGCGGCTGCAATCGGACCCGTCGAGCGATCCGGCAACTGGTGCGGAACTGGGTAGCGATCCGTCAGGCGTCGGCGTCGAAGAATCTGACGCACCCGCACCGAAACGCTAAAGACCGGACCGCCGGTCACCGCCTCACCCCTATTCGTCAATGGGAACCCATCATGACAGTCAAGTCAATCAACGATCTTTTTGTTCATTCCCTTTCCGATAGCGCGGAAAAACAGATGACCAAGTCGCTGCCCAAACTTTCCCGCGCCGCGGGCCACGCCGATCTGAGCGCGGCGTTCATCACTCATCTGGAAGAAACCCAAGGTCAGATCGAGCGGATAGATCAGGTGGTGGAAAGCTGCGGGATCCGTCTCAAGCGCGTTAAATGCGTGGCGATGGAAGGCCTGATCGAGGAGGGCCAGGAGCAGATCGACGAAATTGAAAGGGGCCCGGTGCTGGACGCTGCCCTGATTGCGGCCGCACAAAAGGTCGAGCACTACGAAATTGCCGCCTACGGATCGCTGATCGCGCTGGCCAAACAGCTCGGTGAAACGCACGCGGTCACGCTGCTGCTTCAGACGCTCAAGGAAGAAAAGGCTACCGACGAGAAGCTGACGCTGCCGGCCGAAGAAAAGATTGCCGCGGAAGCACTGGGCAGGTAGTGAAGTGCGACAGGCATCGCCCGGCCAGACGGCGACAGCCAAGCGGCGAAGCGGGCGCGTGCTGCCTGCTTCGCCGGTGTCCAGCCCCAGGCGGCTTTACTGGAGTGGCGGTATTACTCCGAGTTTTTCGGCAAGCGCTCGTTCGTACACGCCAAAGTTCAGGTCAACTTCCTCCTGCGTGACGACCTGCACGTCAACGTTGACCTGGTCGGGCAGCAGGCCCATGACTGTGGCAATCGCGCTCTCCAGTTGTGGCGCACACAGCCGGTCTTCCGCCAGTGTCGTTCCGACCGTGATGTCATAAGCCCTTTCCAGCCGGAACACGATATCGACGATGCGCGCACGCGCGCTCATGTTGTTGTCGATCGCAAGGCGTGTCACGTCGGCCAGCCGCCGCATCACCCTGGTCGGAAAGCCTTTCGTTGAACGCAACCTGATCCGATGTCTGCCCAACGTTTTCCAGCCCGTGTCGAATTCCATGGCGTCGCTCCGTGCTGTTTTTTCGAGCGCTAGTGTATGGACCGCCGACGCAATTTCAAGGGCGAATTTTTCAGTCTGGTGCCCCCCTTGAAATCCCGGTGACCCCTCATATTTTCCGTAACGCTCAGGCAGCCGTTCGGCAGTGCTCCCGCACATGAACGCTGTGTGTTTCAACCCTTGATTGTCCGTGGCACGGGGACAACCGGACTGAAGCGCGTACGCCGGTTCGTCTCCCCGCCGTCAGAGGAGCAAGCAACCATGAGTGATCTCTATTTTCGAACCGACCTGTTTGGCGAGCTCGACCGGCTGCAGCGGCAGATGTCGGGCCTCTTCGAAGGCTTTCCTTCCAGCCTTCGTTCAAGCCGGATGGGCACCTTTCCTCACATCAACGTCGGCACGACCGACAGCACGATCGAGATCGTGGCGTTCGCGCCTGGCGTCGATCCCGCGAAACTCGATATCTCTATCGACAAGGGCCTGCTGTCGATTGCCGGCGAGCGGTCCACACTGCAACCCTTGCCGGAAGGCACGCGTCAGTACGCGCAGGAGCGCTTCACCGGCAGCTTCCGGCGGGTCATCGAACTGCCGCAACAGGCCGATCCCGACAAGGTGCACGCGCGCTACACCGATGGGTGCCTGCTGATTACCGTGGGCAAGCGCGAGGCGTCGAAGCCCCGTGCCATTACCGTTGAATGAAGAGGTGACATCATGAGCGACAACACCCAGATCACCCAGCACGACCCGAACGCAATGACGCGCGCGGAACCGGACGAAGCACGACGCCGCGTCACGCTGACGCCGGCCGTCGATATCGTCGAGGACGCGCATGCTGTTACGGTGTGGGCCGACCTGCCGGGCGTGCAAAAGGACAAGCTCGACATCAGGGTTCACGACGGCAGCCTGACGATCGATGCGGAATCCGTCGTACCGGTGACGCCGGACCTGCGGCTCTCGCACGCGGAAATACGCGCGCCGTATTTCTCACGCCGGTTCACGGTCAGCGAGGACTTCGACACGTCGCAAATCGACGCGGTTCTGAAGGACGGCGTGCTCAAGCTGGCCATTCCACGCCGCGACGAGGCGAAGCCGCGGCGCATCGAGGTGCGCCTCGGATAAGCGCCGCGCGAGCGGGGCATTCCGGCTGCCGGGCTACGGCGCGGCAGCCGGAACATCGTGTGATGACGGACAGGCTTCGTCCTCAACCCGGTTGACGATAATTGGTTGTGTCCGGTATGGATGCAGGAGAGCGGACGGAGGGGGTCAGGAACGACGGACTCGCAGTGACCAGTAGTGGCCTGGATATGCGGTATCGTTGGTGGGCAGTCGGAAAAAATCTGTATGAGCTGACACCGTTCTGGCCATTATCTTCTCGCGAACTTCAGGTTGGTGGCACGCAACGATTGCGCGTTGTGCCCGATGCGCAATTTGATAAATTGGCTTGGCTTGCGGGTGGCGAGCCAGGCCACCGCACGTTTCCGGTCACCTCCATGCACGAGGCCACGCCCGGGGGGGCGGTCCGGAACAGACGTGGAAAACGCAGCGCTGACCTTTGTCCCACAGAAATTTTAACGAGAGGTCCGATGGACGACGATCAGAACCAGGATAGCGATCTGTCATGGATGCAGTCCCTAATCAGGCGCGTTTCGGAATACGCGATCTTCAGGCTGACCGCGCGGGGAGACGTGGCTAGCTGGAACCCCGGCGCCGGACGCATCAAGGGCTACGAGCCTGGTGAAATAATCGGCCGGAATTTCTCCGTTTTCTACACAGAGGAGGACCGGCGCGGCGGTGTCCCTCAGCGGGGACTGGAGATCGCGCGTAGGTCCGGGCAATACGATACGGAAGGCTGGCGCGTACGCAAGGACGGTTCGCGGTTCTGGGCCAGCGTGCTCATCACGGCACTCTACGCGCCAGACGGCACATTCATCGGCTTCGGCAAGATCGTACGCGACACGACGGACAAGCGCCTCGCCTATGAAGCTGTCGTCGATAGCGAGCGGCGCTTCCGGCTGCTGGTCCAGGGCGTGACCGATTACTCGATCTTCATGCTGTCGCCCGAAGGGCATGTAACCAACTGGAATCTCGGCGCCGCGCGCATCAAGGGGTATCAGGCGGACGAAATCATTGGGGCGCATTTCAGCCGGTTCTATACACCGGAAGATGCGGCTGAAGGTCTGCCTGCTCGCAGTCTCGCCACCGCCGCGACCGAAGGGCGTTTCGAAACTGAGGGATGGCGCGTCAGGAAAGACGGCAGCCGGTTCTGGGCAAACGTCGTCATCGACGCAATCCGCGATGAAGAGGGGCAACTGGTCGGTTTCGCCAAGATCACACGCGACGTGACCGAGCGAAAGAACGCCCACGAAGAGCTCGAAAAGGCGCGTGCCGCGCTGCTTCAGTCGCAGAAGATGGAGGCGCTCGGCAAACTGACCGGCGGCGTGGCGCACGATTTCAATAACGTGCTGCAGGTCTTGCGCGGGAATCTGGAACTGCTCGAAGGGCGGCATGGCCGCGACGTCTGGACAAGAGAGCGTCTCGGCAAGGCGATTGAAGCGGTCGAGCATGGGGCAAACCTTGCGTCACAGCTATTGGCGTTCGGGCGCCGTCAGGCACTGCAGCCGGTTGTCGTGAATCTGGCCGTCATGCTGCGCAGCATGGACGACCTCCTCAGACGGGCACTCGGCGAGGTCATCAATGTAGAAACGGTTATTGCTGGCGGACTGTGGAACACGCTGGTCGACCCGAACCACCTTGAGAATGTCGTCCTGAACCTTGCCATCAACGCCCGCGACGCCATGCCGGAAGGCGGCAAACTGACGCTCGAGCTGTCGAACGCCATGCTCGACGATCACTACAGTGCACTCGACGCGGATGTCCGCGAGGGCCAATATGTGCTGCTGGCGATCACCGACACCGGAACCGGCATGCCCGCCGACGTGCTGGAGCGCGCTTTCGAGCCATTCTTTACGACCAAGCCGGAAGGGCAAGGCACGGGTCTGGGTCTGAGCATGGCGTATGGCTTCATCAAGCAGAGCGGTGGCCATATCAGGATTTACAGCGAGCCGGGACACGGAACGATCGTGAAGATCTATCTGCCGCGCTCGATGGAGAACACGGCCTGTCTCGAACCCGCAGAACCCGTTGCGCTCACCGGCGGGTCCGAGACCATTCTTGTGGTCGAGGACGACCGGCGCGTACAGGCAACCGTGGTCGAAACCCTCAGGCAACTGGGCTATGCGGTGCTCAAGGCGAACGACGCACAAAGCGCACTCGCTATCGTGCAAAGCGGCGCCCATATCGACCTCTTGTTCACGGACGTCGTGATGCCCGGCACGATGCGCAGCACCGAACTAGCCAGACTTGCGACGCGCTTGCTGCCACACCTGAAGGTTCTTTTTACGTCAGGTTATACACAGAATGCGATCGTCCACGGCGGCCGCCTGGACCCGGGCGTTCACCTGTTGAGCAAGCCTTATAGCCGGGAGCAGCTGGCGTCGAAGATTCGCCGGTTGCTAGGTCCGGCCCGCAGGAAAGACGTGAACACGGCGATGGACGAACAACCGTCCGGACTCACGCCGACGGGAGCGCCTCATGCGCCCGTAGGTCTCTCCATCCTGATCGTGGACGATGACAGGACGGCACGGGAGGCAATCAGCGAATTGCTCATCAACATGGGCTATGACGTGAAACAGGCCGGCAGCGCAGAAGAGGCGATGCCCATGCTGGCGATGGAAAGGCCGGACGTGCTTCTGACGGATATTGTCCTCCCGGGCCAGTCTGGAATCGAATTCGCAAGGGCGGCTGTCGAGCGCCATCCAGGTATCAGGATAGTGTTTGCGTCGGGGGGCGACGCGCCGTCTCGCAATGAGCTCGGGTTCAAATGTGCTTCGCTTCGCAAGCCGTTCAGTGTGGAACAACTGCATACCCTGATCGCAGCGATGCATGAACGGACGCACAGGAAAAAAGACGAGTGAGCCGATCGCCTGGCGCACGGCTAAACGGTGACTTGGTGGCAGTGTCGATTTGCGACGACATCTAATGATGAGCGAATACCGGACGTTCCTCGATCTCGTCGCAGAGTTCGCTTTGGGTCTGGTCGCGTCCGGCTGTTCGGCAACCAAATGCCTCTTCCATACAACGATGAGACGGTGCTTGGCCAGAGCGGCCTTGGACAGGCGCACATGCTTCGCTTCGCGCCGCTCTAGCCGATCGTCCACGCAAAACCCGCCCGGCATTGCGGATCATTTGACATGTGTTCTTTCACAGTTCGAACCATCAGGCGCATCGCTTCACCAGGCCGAATTTTTGCTGCAACGCTTGTTGAATACAACGCAACGCGTTATCGGAGAGTGCAGTGCTTGAGAAGACAACGGTAGATCACATTACACTGAAGACCGCCACGCCGTTTCAGATGGTGGTGAAGGCGTTTGAAGCGCAGGTCGGAACGGTTGAGGACGTCGGCTGCCGGTCCATTCCGGAAGCTGCAACTGACAGGCAGGATTTCGAACGTCGGGTGAAAGCGGTATTGGGTCCAGGCGGCTTCACCCGGCTCGCGACCTTCGATCACGGGCGTTGGGCCGCATTTGAAGGGCATCCTCACAAGCTGATCATGTACATCATCGGTAATCCGCTGATTGCCATCACGATGATTCAACACGACATCGAGGCGGGACTTGATGTTCCTGTACGCGTTGCAATTTATGAGGACGCGGACGGACAAACCCGGTTTGTGTACAACAAGCCGTCAACGTTGATGGGCAATCTGACGAATGCGGCGCTCCACGAAGCGGCGCTGAAGCTCGACGAGAAAATGTTGACGCTAGCAAATCGTGCGATCGGAGGTGCGCAGTAGTGTTTCGAAACTGCGCACATCTGGCATGAAACGCATTCGCCTGAACGGAGTTCCGCAGCTGGCACCACGGGAAAGCGCGAGGCGTCGAAGCCCCGGGCCGGCCGCGGCGCATCGACGTGCGCCTCGGATAAGTGCTACACGAGCGGTGCAGTTCGTGATGCGCTCGGGCTTTGTCCTCGACCGGACCGGTTCGCTGGCTGCGGCCCCTGATCACACGCGCTCCCGGGCAACGAAAGCGCAATCCGCGAACGTATGTGCGCGGTGCTCGGCAAAGCGGGCGGCCTCCTCTACAGAGATGAAGTTCACCGGCTCGGTGGAACTGGCGATGACGTTTGCGGATACAAAAGGCCCCTCTTTATAAAGAAGCCATGTGACGCCGTAGCGCGGTTCTGATCCATTGACGGAGGCGCTTTTGTGCTCGTTGATGCGTACGAGCACGCCCAGCCCGCGATAAGGCAGGCAATTTAAGTCCATGATGTCCGGCTCCTGTTAGGGATGCATACTGTGTTGCGCAATGGTTGTTCCACGGTATGCTGGACGCTGGCACGCCGCGCAAATTGTGGCGCCGGAGCGCAGGCTTCGGCCAGCATGAACGGGAGAAGACAGTGATCAGGCTGATCCGAATATTGACCTTCGCGGTCGCGATGACAGGCTGTGTTGCTGCCCAACTTTATGGCTACGGCGACCGGGCGTACGGCTACGGTCCGGGCTACTACACGCCGGGCACAAGCATCGGGATCAGCATCGGCGGCAGCAGTTTCAACGGCGGCAGCGTCGGCGGCGGGGTCGGCATCGGCGTCGGTTTCTGATATCGGACGGGATTTCATTCCCGCAGCGAAATATGTTGCATCGCAGCTAAAACCAGCCTATAACCATCCGTATGGATGGTCACTGGATGGAATATGAAAAAAACTGCGATTCCCGAGACCCTTCGCACCAAAGGCGGAGAGTCCGAAAAAATCACGATCAATCTCGTTCCCGTAGACCTCGGTCAGATCGATCTTCTCGTTGAAGAAGGCTTCTATTCGAACCGTACCGACCTGATCCGAACAGCCATCCGCAATCAGCTTGCGTTACACGCTCAGGTCGTTCAGGAGACCGTCACACGCCGCGCGCTCGTGCTCGGCATGCAGCATTTTTCCAGGCAGGACCTTGAGGCAGTCCGCACGGCGCGCGAGCGTCTCGACATCCAGGTGCTCGGGCTGGCAAGCATTGCGGCTGACGTGTCACCGGAACTTGCACGCGCAACGATTGGAAGTGTCGCGGTGCTGGGGGCATTTCACGCGACGCCGGCCGTCAAGGCAGCGCTCGCCGACCGTATCCGGTAGCCCCCGCGGCCGAACCTGACATCACTCTGCTTACCGGACCACATCATGAAACTGAATGAAGGATTCCTGAACTCGATGCACGAAGCGATGGCCTTGTTGCGTACACGCGGCCCTGCCGAAGCGACGGCGGCAATTCAACGCGCGTTGCGCGGCGAAGGCGCTCGTGCCGCTAACCACAGGTCGGATGAAACCGTATCCACACCTGTGGATGCCCCGCTCTACCGGGGGAAGATAAACGAAATCCCTCCACGTGTGACGGAACAGGGACGCACCGATGTCGAAGATCGCGGGCATTTCAGCATGCACGCGTATTCGAATGCGGCTGGCCGCCGGCAATATCGGCTCTATGTGCCCGCCGGGACCGCAAGCACACCGATGCCGCTCGTTGTCATGCTGCACGGTTGCACCCAGGACGCTGATGACTTTGCAGCCGGCACCCAGATGAATGCGCTCGCGGAGCGTCACCGGTTTCTTGTCGCGTATCCGGTGCAGCCGAAGCAGGCCAATCCGTCGAAGTGCTGGAACTGGTTCAGGCCGGGTGATCAGTCGCGAGAACGCGGCGAGCCGGCCCTGATCGCGGGCATCACGCGCGAGATCATTGCCATGCACGATGTCGACCCTACGCGGGTGTACGTGGCGGGCCTGTCCGCCGGCGGCGCAATGGCGGCAATCATGATTAGCGAGTATCCCGAACTGTACGCCGCGGCCGGCGTACATTCCGGTCTTGCTGCGCGTTGTGCGCATAACTTGCCGTCTGCGCTCGCCGCGATGAAAGGGGGCACACATCCCGCAGAGGCGCGACGCACGCAATCCCAGCCGTTTGCGCCGCAACGGCCCGTGATTGTTTTTCATGGCGATGCTGATGCCACGGTTCACCTGTCGAATGCCGGCCGAATCGTGCGCGATTTTGAAAGACAACACGATGGAGTTGACGAAGAGCGTCGTAGCGGGGCGGGCCGACGTGACTGCACGGTAGTGCAGCTGGTTTCCCGCGGCGGCGTCGATGCCGAGCTATGGACCATTCACGGCGCGCCGCACGCATGGGCAGGGGGCAGTGCGCGCGGCAGTTTTACGGACGCAAGCGGGCCGGACGCGAGTGGCGAAATGCTACGCTTCTTTCTTGAACATCCGCAACGTCCGTAGTGCAGGCCAGCGCAGTGTCGTGCCGGTGCCGCTATTCGATCTCATTTTAGGGATGTCGTCTTGCACGGCGGCATGCGCAGCATGGAGTCTTCGGTCGGCCATGACAGACAATCGATTGCGGCATCCCGGGGTGACGGGAGAAGTTGGCCCGCAAACGAAGGGGCCAAAGCCCAAAGTTTGAAGATAGTTATATTGTCTGGTTCGTTGGCTACGCAACGTTTCGCAAACGTTTCCTCGTTCGTCGGGACCGCATGAACTGCCTTCTACCGGTATCCTCCGACGGACAGACGTAGCGAAGGATTCCAAACTTTCCTGCACGACGATCCCGCGTGATCACAGACTCGAACAAAGGTAAAGGCCGCACAAGCGCCGCCCGTGTGGTCGTTTGCGCCGCCTTTTGCGTCGCAAGCGGGACCGTTCAGGCGCAGGAATTCTCCCTGCTCGCCGGCCCGCTCAGAAGCGGCAGCCAGAACACCTATTCATGGGAAGCCAATTATCGCGAAGGACTCGGGCGCTATGTCGCCTGGAGTTTCTCCTGGCTAAACGAAGGCCACATTCCCGACCACCATCGTGACGGCCAGGCCCTGCAAATCTGGGGACGTTTGCCCCTATGGGACGACCGGCTGGAACTGTCGGCGGGCGCGGGCCCCTATCGGTATTTTGATACGAGCGCGGCGCAGGCGGGGGGCGACTACGCCAATACGCACGGCTGGGGCGGCATGTTGACTTTGCGCGCGGCGTATTACTTCGACAACCGATGGATTGTCGAGATGAAGCTGAATCGCGTGCAGGCTTTCGGCGGTCCTGACACGACCGCGCTGCTCTTCGGCGTCGGCTATCAGCTCGATGCGCCCGAGGCTCGCGGACCTCGCGCCCGGGCCGCGTCGCGCACCGCAAACGTCACCAGCAACGAAGTCATGGTCATGGTCGGTACGACCATCCTGAACAGTCTCGACTCGGAATCGAACGTGGCGGAAAGCATCGAGTACCGACGAGGCCTATGGCGCTATGTGGATTTCACCGCATCCTATCTGCACGAGGGCGGGCACGTGCAATCGCGCCGGGACGGCATCGCCATGCAGCTGTGGGCGACGCGCGCATTTTTCGACGACAGGCTCACCCTGGGTGTCGGCGCAGGCCCATATCTGTCGGTCACGCAGAATGACGACCTGCCGCAAAACCGCACCGGTGATGGCCGCTTTTCGGGTCTTGTATCAGTGTCGGCGAGCTATCGGCTGTCGCACCGTTGGCTGGCCCGCGTCACGTGGAATCGCATGGTCACCCGGTACAACCGCGATGCAGACATCATCGAGGGAGGTTTCGGCGTGCGCTTCTAGAAGATCACAGGTGTATATCGCATCGCGTAGGCTACGAGGGCCATTGGGTACCTTCAGATCTTTGATTGATGTCGTACGCATGGGTCCGTGAACCTGAATAGCCGTCAAGCAAATTGCGCCTGCCATGGTCCACCGCTTCCCACTTCAGCCGCAATGGACCGAAACAGGAGCGCCAATCTGTCGTCTCTTTCATATACTGCTCATACGACAGTCCTGTTGGCACCAGGTGCGACGTCATGCGCCTGACTTGAGTCGCGGCAAATGAGCGCTATTACACCGGCCGGACACTCCGAACCTGAACAACGCGAACGGATTCTTAATACTGTCGACCGCGTCTGCGAACTGTGTTTTGGTCTGTTCATGGCCTTGACGTTCGTCGGTGCGGTCAAGGCAGCCACCGCTGGTGAAGACGCCGGGCACAAGTTGTTCCTCACCGCATTTGGATGCAATCTCGCCTGGGGGCTCGCCGACGCCGTGATGTATCTCGTACGCACGTTCGCCGATCGGGGGCAGCGCCTGAAGCTCGCACTGACCGTGAAGCAGGAGCAGGACAGGGCCGTCGGTGTGCGTGCTCTGCGTGACGCGTTGCCGGCGAAGCTGCGGCAGCTCGTCGAAGACACTGACCTCGAGCGGATCCGCGCGCGGCTCGCGACCCTGTCGACACTGCCGCCTCGCGCGAATCTCGTGCGTGGTGACTTTGTCGGTGCGCTGGGAATCTTTCTGCTTGTCGTCCTGGGAACCTTCCCGGTCGCGCTGCCGTTTCTGATCATCAACGATCTCACGGCGGCACTGATCGCCTCGCGACTGCTGACCCTCGCGATACTCTTTACCGCGGGCTTTGCGCTGGGACGCTACACGGGCGCAGGGGCAATGAAAGCGGGCTTTGCGATGACCGCGCTGGGCGTTCTGTTGACGGTGGCGATTATTGCGCTGGGCGGATGACCGACGCAGTTTGCTCTGAGGGCAACGCGGGGTATCCGGCCTCTTCGCCGACGGAATTGGGTGACACCGCACATCGCAGTACGGATGTCCTCCGTACTGCTGGCCGCCGTGAGTCCTGGCGCTGTCATGGCCGGCGACTAAAGGGGTCCTACATGTGAATGTCGAAACTGAGCCTCGCGCAATTGAAAGACGGCGCGAGCCTGGCGTTGCTGGCTGCTGCTGGCGGCCATCCCGGTCGCGGAGGCGAGCAATCTCAACTTCCTCAATGACACGCCCATGTCGTACATCAAGAAAGCCGACATTGATTCGATGAAGCGTACACTGCTCGAAGTGCTCAATAAAAAGAAGGATGGCGAGACGACTCGATGGACAAACGAGAACACAGGCAATAGCGTAAAAATAAACGCAACCATGGTCCCTGCGAGCACAGATCAGGAAGGGAAAAAGACCTGCCGTCGTGTATCTGTCGTCCTCACTGCGAAAGGGCAGTCGATGGATCTTCATCCGAAATTTTGCGGTACCACCCCACCGACTGGACGTTACAGAAACGATGAAGTTAGCTGCGTCTGTTCGCTGGCCTTTCGGACGCGGCAATCAGATCCTGAGCGGCGTCACCTTGGTACCGGCAAGCGAGACGTCCGCCATCAGCCCGGCGTTTGTCATCACGATGACCTCGACAGGCGCCGTGGCCGTCGTTGTGTCGATCGGTCCGTTTGCGCCGATCTTCACGAGCGCCACAGACGCATCGCCGGCAACCGTCCAGCCCTTCGAGTTCCGGAACTGATCGAGCGCGTCGGACGTCATGAACAGAAAGACAATCGCCTTCGATTGCGCCCAGAAGGTGGTCCGTGAAGGCTGTGATGAGCATGCCCGCCGGTTTCGGAGTCGACACCGCGATCGAGGCGGTCGGCATTCCAGCAACGTTCGAACTGTGTGAGGAACTGATCGCGCCGGGCGGGACAATCGGCAACATCGGCTTGCATGGAACCAAGGTCGATCTGCATCTCGAACGTCTTTGGGATCGTAACATTACGATCACCACGCGGCTGGTCGATCCGTTTAGCACACCCATGCTTCTCAGCAGCCCGCATTCCAGAAGAATCGACGCAAACCTATTGATCACGCACCGCTTCCGTCTCGATGATATTCTCGACGCTTACGAGACTTTTTCGCACGCGACGGATACGCGGGCGCTGAAGGTGAAAATCGAGGTCTAAAGGGTGTTGATGACACGGCGCGACCTCTACAGTGCTTTCAGATCGGGTAACAGGCGGTCGAATTCCCGCCTCACCACGCTGTAGCACTCGCATACGCGTGCTTCCAGTCCGGGGCGATCCAGTACCTCTATGTGCCCGTGACTGTAGCGAATCAGCCCCGCGTCTTGCAGTTTCAAGGCCGCTTCGGTGACCCCCGAGCGCCGCACGCCAAGCATGTTGGCGATCAGTTCCTGCGTCATTTTCAGTTCGTTGGAGGGCAGGCGATCTATGCTGAGCAGCAGCCATCGACAGAGTTGCTGGTCGATCGAATGATGACGGTTGCACACGGCTGTCTGTGCCATCTGGGTGATCAGTGCCTGGGTGTAGCGCAACAAGAGCCGCTGCACCGGGCCAGCGCGGTGAAATTCTTCTTTCAGAATCCGCGCATCGAGTCGGTACGCCGCGCCGGCGCTTTGCACGATCGCCCGGCTCGGCGTGGTCTCCCCACCCATGAACAGTGCGATACCGATGATCCCCTCATTGCCGACGATCGCAATTTCTGCTGACGCACCGTCTTCCATGACGTATAGGAGCGAGACGATCGCCGTTGTCGGAAAATATACGTAATCGAGGCGATCGCCGGATTCATATACGACCTGGCCCAATGGCATATCGACGCGAACCAGGTGAGATGCCACCCGCGCCCACTCCGCTTCCTGCAGAACGGAGAGCAGATGGTTTTTCCTTGCAGGATCCACGTTTGCCATGTACCGCTCCTCGACGTCCCGTTGAAAACCGTGCGACAGAGGGCCGCCGCCGCTATGCGTAACCCGGCGAAGCGGCCCATTCAAATTGTAGTTCGTGAGTTTCAGCGCGGCATTATGCGGGGTTCTGGCGATTTGCAGCATAAAACGATGAAAGTACCGCGGTAACTGCGAATCTCGATCGCGCTTTCGCAGGAAGGAAATACTGCGCTGCGCTGCAATGACAGGCAGCCGTAGTCTGAATTCGCTCCCAGATCCTGGTCCCGCGCTGCTCGCTGACACGGTTCCTCCATGCGCGTGGGCAACTGCACTTACGACGGCAAGCCCGATGCTGAGACCGCCGGAACTGGCCGCCATCGTCCGGCCGTCGAAAACATGCGGCAGCAGCTCGGCCGAAATGCCGAGCCAAGGGTCGCTCACGCGCAAAACCAGGTGTGTTCGTCCCAAATACGCGAAGAAGTGGATATGCTCGCTTGGCGGTGTGTACTTCACGGCGTTGTGCAAGATTTCATCGGTCACTTTGGTCCCACTGTGCATGTCGACGCAGATGCATGCCCGTACGGCACCGTACCGACGTTTGACACAGGCAAACGCACCCTGACCGCGGGCGCCTCGTATCTCTCACAAGGAAACGTGCCCAGGGCAGTCTCGCACAACAAACTTAGCCCGGTTGCCCGTTCAGGTCACTCGACAAACGAGGAGTGGTCACATGATCTTCACCAGATCACACTATTTTTCCGCCGCGTTCGTAGCGGAGAGACGTTGCAGCACCATTGCGCTGTTGGACGATTCAATTCGCGAAAGCCCGCGTTGGCTGTCCAATCCGCCTGCCGCGTGCATACAGAGCTGCGTCGCGTGCTCGAACCAAAGCTGGGCGATATGTCGCGACGGAATCGTGCTTGTACCGCCGACTGCGATGTAGTCCGCAATCTGAGGCGCGCCAATGCGGTCTCAGGGAATGACGCAGCACCGCCACGCGCGCAGCCGGCACTCGCGCCGGGTACTGCGGGACCGGGCATCGGGTAGGTAATGGCGATGCACAACTCACGCGCAAGCACGAAAACTACGCCCTGCACGAGCAGGTCGTTGGACGGACTCGCCGTCCGAAGGGGGGCGGCAAGACGCTGGCCTCCAATTTACATCCGCACGATTTAGATTGCCTTGCTGCATCATCAAGCGCATTGTGAAGTGATCCAGATGTACCTCTGGCCGCCCTTTTTTGCGCATCCGGACAGGCACAGTTCAATGACGGTCAGCACCATTTACGGAGCGCGTCATCATGACCATTCCCACCATCGAATACAGAGGATACGAGTTACGCGCGTACGCTCATCAAGAGTTTCCGCTGCACCGTGACCCGTATGCCAAAGGTCCGCGGCAGTTTTCGTCTGTCGTGCGCATCGACACCATTCAGCCCGGCGAGGCAAAGGCCCGGCGCTATGCCACGTTGTTCACTACAACAAGTCCCACCACCGCGGGTGATGCCATCGACCTCGCGATGCAATACGGCAGGGACATCGTCGACGGCAACGTTCAGGCGAGCAGACTCTGACTGAATGCCAGTCGGTCCGCAGCTGGAGTGGAGCAGGACATGCAATATCCGTCTTGTGTGCACCGCGATGGCGACACTGGCTTTCGCGCCAGTTTCCCCAATTTCCCCGGTGCCGCTGCGCACGGCAATTCGATGGATGAACTGAAGGTCGACGCGCAGGAGGCTGTCGAATTGGCGTATGACCGCAGCGAGCAACTCATACCCACTACCACCTGCAGTACATCGGAATTGCATGTGCTCGACATGGACGATGGAGAGGGAATCTGGACGCTTGTCGACATCAATTGCGCGCGGGTTACCTCGCAGGCCGTGGGCATCCAGTTCAATCTTCTCGAAAGTCTGCTGCAACAAGTCGATCTGGCAGCAAGAGGACGTCACATCACACGCGCTGCGTTGATCACGCTGGCCGTCGTCCACGAACTTGCGAGCCGGTACGAAGGACACTTGTCCAGCATGCCTGTGTCCCAACGGGTCTTCGTGGACGGATGACGTGTGCGTCACGAACACCGTTACGATGTGTCGCGCCGTCCCGGCTATCAGGGCGGCGCTAACCGCCTGTCGGCGAACCACTATGTCTCACAGGAGTGGATCATGAACGATGACCAGGTCAATGCGGAAGAGCTGGCAGAAAGTAAAAGACGCAGAGAAGCCATGCAGCGTGCGACGGATGATGGTATGCCGGTTGCCGCGGAAATTGAAGAGCGAGACGCCGCGGAGATCCCATACAGGAAGCCGAAGCAATGGATCAGGCACGCGAGGAAATGGCTAGGCGCTGGCAGCGGCTCGATGCGATCCTGACCATGGGCGGTTCAAACAAGACGACGCGCCCTCGCGTGGAAACGGGGAAAAAAACCGGTAAAAGGTCGCTTTGGCAGGCTCTATAAGCTGGCACAACATCGGTGGCGTACAGTGCCCGGTGGCCTTGTACGTTTCACGGGCTTCATTCAATACACTTGCTGGTTGGCGAGCGATACGGAGGGAATGAATTGCTCCATGTGCCTAACGTCGAATCGACACGATCGCATCACTCCTTCCCGCCGCCGTCGATTCCGCTTCCAGTTCGCCATACCTGCTTGCCCTGATCGGATAGCTCGCCGCAACTATGCTCGGCGTCGGCCTCCATGCCTTCTATAGCCATGACGCCGCCCGCCTGTTCCTGCGCCTTCTGTTTCTGCTTGTGTCGCGCTGCGACGGCTTCATCGTGCGACCTGCCTGCGTAGTTCAGGGTCATTTCGTCCACTCCTCCAGCGCCAGTCTTTACAACGTGACACGTGCCCGGTGCTTCCGGAAATCGCTCCGTGCAGATCCGGGCTATCCGGGTTCGCTGCGCGTACGCGAAGCATGACTACAAACCGAGTCTATCGCGCAGCCGGTCGAGCACGTGGTGCTCGCTCAACCAGCGAATCTCCTGCTTTCGCGCTACGCCTTTCCGATACCGGTGAAAGGAGGCCGAGAAAATCAACATCATGGCTGTCAAGATGCCCCACATCGCGTAAGTCATGGTCTTCCCTGAATTTTTGGCGTTAGATATGGCCGGATCAACCTGTAGCGAGAACGCGTGTCCTACGTCTTTCCCATCAAAACCCGTACAAGTACGGCAAGCGCGACCACTCCTGGCGCGCTGCTCGGGAAGTATCCCCACCTTCGGTTAGGCGGCCATCGTGGCAGCGCAGAGACCAGCAGTACGACCGCGACGATCGGTACAAGAACGCCTATATCCATGTCGAATCCTTCTGAGCGCTGGTGGCGCGACAACGCCCGTAGCCCATCCCGACTCTTGCGTGAAGCTACGTCTTCCGCGCGGTCGCGAATCCAGCTGAGGCAAGCCGCGTTTGTCTACCTTTGAGCGCTCAGCGTAATGAGCAGGCGACGGCTTGTCTGTACGGTGTCGTACCGCTTGTCGACCTGTATGACGTGGCATCAAAAACTGCACATGAGGGTTGGGTACCACCTCATACCTTGTACGATAGCGGGCAGACGTTCGGTGCCGTTCGAGCGTACCGAGGCAGCGGTCGCATCTTCAGAGATACAGCACGATCAATCAATCACACGAGTCGACGATGACGCCTGCACTAAAGACCACAGGGGTAGGGATAGGAACTGGTGCTATCCCGACACGGGGGTGTTCGATGATTTCCCTGGGCACTCCAGCGCGATTGAATGACCCACCGGGTGTGCGTTTCGACTTCGCGCGCATACAACTCGCCGGACCCGGCTGGGCGACGATCCTGAACAACTTCAGCGTTGCAGTTCGCGTCCCCGACGCAGACACCCTTGCGGTGGTATGGAGCGCGCAGGGAAAGTCCCGTGCGTGCCGGTCTTTACGACGATGGCGTCGCTGACGTCATTTGGTTCTTCTGCTTGTACCACCAGAGCATCGCTCTGCCGCTCGCGTATTTTTCAGACTCGTTGCCCCGACAGTGTGGTGCACATCTCGAAGGACGACCCGTGAACTACCACGGGCATAGGGTGGGCGCTGGGAGTGGCAGGATGATGTTCCGACGCAGTTGCAAAAGTGCGATCGCGCAGCTGGAAAATTCGTCTACGCTTTGGACGTTACGGCGTGCCGCTAGCGGGCGTCCGTTGGTGAACACCGCTCGGGTTTACGTCGTTATTTCTGAAGGCACGTGTGTTTTGGCTGCGCGGAGCATCTTCCGGATGCATTGCATCTCGTTCCCCCGGTCCCTTCTTTTGATTTAGTTTGCTTTGTGGCGCCACTGAGCGCATTGTGAAGTCGTCCAGTGCACCGCGGACAGCTTTTTCGCTCCCCGGATAAATACGGTTCAGTGACGTTCAGCATCGCTATGGAGCGCGTCATCCCGACCATGCCGACCATCGAGTGCAGACGGTACGGCTATTTGCGTACTCGTCAGCAGTTCCCGCTGCATCCGACCCGTATGCCAAACGTCCGCGTCAGTTCTTGTCCATCATGCGAATAGACGCCACTTAACCCGACGAGGGCAAAGTCCGGCGCTATGCGACGTTGTTCGTTAGAGCAAGTCTCACCAACGCGGGTGATGCCACCGACCTCGCGTTTCAATTCGGGCAGGACATTGTCGATGGCAAGGTTCAGGCGAGCCAGGCTCTAACACATCGAATGCCAGTCAGCCCGCAGCTCGAGTGGAGCAGATCATGCAATATCCGCTTTATGTACACCGCACAGGCGACACCAGCTTTCGCGCCAGTTTCCCCGATTTCCCCCGTGCCGTTGCGCACGGTGAGTCAATGTACGAATTAAAGACCGAGGCGAAGCAGGCCGTCGAACTGATGTATGACCGTAGCGAACAGCTCATACCCGCTCCGACGTGCAGTACGTCAGAGTTGCAGGCGCACGAGATGGACGACGGGGAAGGAATCTGGATGTTTGTCGACATCAATCTTGCACGGGTTACCTCGCAAGCCGTTGGCATTCAGGTCAACCTGCTCGACACTCTGCTGCAGCAGGTCGATCTGGTAGCCAGAGAACGTCACATGACGCGCTCCGCGTTTATCACGCTGGCCGTTGCACACGAACTTGCGGCCCGGTACGAAGGCCAATTGTCCTGCCTGCCGGTTTCTCAACGAAGTTTCGTGACGGACGCCATCCACGGCACGGCGCCACCAGAAAACTAGATCAATGTGCGATATTGGTGCGGCTTCAACCCGCTGCAGCACAATCCGTCGGTTTCCCCCAACGGTCTGGCGCAGATTGCTTGGTTATGTCGCCCGCTCAGGCAGCGGACTTCCCGCTGTCGCGCTTGTTAATGCGCCACTGACTGTCGGCGGCGCCCCATACCTGATGCTAACGCGAATTGGAGGATTTTGTAATGCGACGACTGGTTGATGTTCTGAGCGGCAGCGGCACTGTGCTGCACACGTACCCTATTACCCTTGGGGACCAGGGGGATGAGGCGAACGATAGCTTATACGAAGCTAAGGCACTGGAGGCGGCAGCGCACGGTCGTCTGGTTGCTGACAATGAAATCGAACGATTAACCGCTCGACTGCATGTCAGCCGGAGTGGACAGATGTCTCCCTATGGCGACGACCTCGAACGAAGCTCCGAAACGAAGGACGGGTTGGAACAGTCGGTTCGTGAACGCGCTTACGCACTTTGGGAGCGAGACGGTCGCCCGGATAGTCCAACGGAGGTGTTTTGGCATCGAGCGCTGGATCAACATCTGAGTGAGCGCGCGTATGCGTTGTGGCAACGGGAAGGCTGTCCGGACGGGCGCGCGGATGAATTCTGGCACCGTGTAGTTGGATTTGAGGCGCAGTAGCGCCACGTTGGGCATGCCGCCACTCGCTGAGAGCCGGGCACGTCGACGGAGGGGCGCCGTGCAATCCGTCGAGCGCGCGGCGTTCCGTCACAAGTTGACTGGCGGCGAACCCGCAATCGCGACTCTGAAGTGCCCGCCATGCTCTGCATTGGGCCAGACGGCGTGGGCAGCGGGCGGAACGTTGCGGGCGTGCGGTATTGCCCAACCCGTTCTGATTTTCTTGTTCCTTTCCAACTACCAGACAGAGGCGTCCATGCGCCGAACAATCACGTATCGCGGCTTCAAGATTCATGTCGAATTGACTCCATCGGCAGACGACACTTTTAATGTCACTTTTCAGATACAAGGTGGGACTAACCTCGAAGTGCTTGGTGCCCGAGGAGGACGTATACCGCTGCGCAACGGTCCTTTCACTGAACGATGGGCCTACCTGGTAGCCGAAATCGCCGGTCAAGCCGCAATCGACGTATTGCTTGGCCCCATTGACTGATTACGTCTCTGTTTATTCAAGCTCAGTACGCCCTGGTTAGCGCGCCCCCATCCCGGGCGCGAGCCGCCGTTCGACGCTGCACCTGAATGCTTGACATCGTATGTGGACCGCCTTGTAGCGGAGCCGGCTGACAGGTGAATGCGCAGTCGCTCGCAAGCGACCGCTTGCCAGACGTTTCGGGTATCACGTGCCGGATACGTTCCTGTTTTCTCGGGAACATGTATTGCGCTACAAGTAGTAGAGTTTCACTTCGTCGTGCATCGGCGGGTACCCGTTCAACCACTTCAACAAACTTTGGTTTCCTAATTGTGATCCGTCGTGAAAAATCCATGGACGAAAGAGAAATCCTTTTTTGAGCATGTGGCTAAGCGGTGCTCATGCGGTAATCGGATCGGCGCGAGCGCGGGTCACATCAGCCGCGAAACGGGAAGCAGTGAATTTCTGGACAGCAGCACTAACATTGCCGAGACCAAGTAAACGTAAAGCGCGTCGCTGATTGCGCACTCGCGAGATCGGCCCAGCGAAATCTGAATTTGACCGGGCGGCCGTTGACTGACCGCTCGTCCATCGTTCCCTGTGGAGCTTCTATTGCGTACGTCTGGTGTCCGCCGCCGGACTTCGAGGAGGAGACATGCAAGACCACAATTTGCAGCCATATCGCGGGCTCGGGGTCCTTGTGCGCATCACGGAGACCGAGGCCGTGTCCCTCAATAGAGTGGATCGACGCTATAACGTTACCTGGTTCCTTCATAGGGAAGGCCATTTCGTTCCAGCGAATGTCATTGCCAGCTTTTCCGAGCCATTGGATTTCGCGTGGCCGGAAGAAGCCCTGAGCTTCGCCGAGCGACGGGCACACACCTTCGCCGACTGCGCGTTCACCGCGCATGGAGGCGAGAATGTCCGACCGGAATAGTTGCGGCCTTGACGGGAGGTGTTGCCGGCAAGCAATGTAGAAACGGCATACCCGGTTTATTGCGGCCGTTCGGGTCGCGCTCTGCACCTTCAAGGGGACTGGCAGAATTCTGTATTCGTCAGTCGTACAGATCACCATCATTTCAATGACGGCGTTCTGACCGTCCTTATGTGCTGTGTCGCTGTCGCGCGCGACGCGATTCTGGCAGAACAATTTGATAAACGCCTCGCCTGATGGTCCTGCTTCCGACCTCGCTTGATTCGTCTCGCACCACGACTGCCGGCCTGCAGCGACGATGTGGAAGGTTTGTACCCTTCTCGAGGTCGGCTCATGGCGCGCGGCCCGGCGGTTCAAATGGCGAAAAGCGTCGCGCAGGCATATCCCATGCGCTGTGTTGCTGGCATTCACTGAAACGGAGACTCTCATGTTCATGCACAACAGGCTGCTGCAGTACACGGTGCGAGTAGGCACGACCAATCCCGGTCTCGCAAATCTGATGCTCGAGCAGTTCGGCGGTCCGCAGGGCGAGCTTGCCGCCGCGATGCGCTACTTCACCCAGGCGGTAGCCGAGGAAGATCCGGGCCGCAAGGACATGCTTTACGACATCGCGACGGAGGAGCTCAGTCACCTGGAAATCATCGGCTCGATCGTGGCGATGCTCAACCGCGGCGCGAAAGGCGAGCTCGCCGAAGCGGTGGACGAGCAGGCAGAGCTGTACCGAAAGCTGAATGCCGCCGGCAACGATAGCCACGTCACCCAGCTCCTGCACGGTGGTGGCCCCGCGTTGACCAATTCAGGAGGCGTGCCGTGGACGGCCGCCTACATCGACACGATCGGTGAGCCGACCGCCGATCTGCGCTCGAACATCGCGGCAGAGGCTCGCGCGAAAATTCTCTATGAGCGACTGATCAACGTCACAGACGATCCGGGTATCCGCGATGCGCTGGGCTTTCTGATGACGCGCGAAGTTTCGCACCAGAAATCGTTCGAAAAAGCGCTGTATGCGATATCGCCCAATTTCCCGTCGGGCAAGCTGGCACCGATGCCCGAATTCGCGAGTACCTACTTCAAGATGTCGCACGGCGGTGAGGTGGTTGGAGCGCCCTGGAACAGCGGCACCGGGCTCGTGATGAAGGATGGCGAACCCGCGGTGGATGGCGGCGACGGAAACGCCTGGGTCAACCTCGATTCCGCCGAGAAAAAGGCGCTGTCTGCAATGGCCGCGCGCCTTCAGTCCGATCCGGAAAGCGACCCGATGACCGGCGCGGAACTCGGAAGCGCAGAGGCGCTTGCCGACGATCTGAAGTAACCGGAGTTTAAGCCGCCTTCCTGAAACGGAGGCGGTTTGTCGATCGACTGAGATCGCGACAAAACGGTACAAAGCGTTCACGTCTTATACAAGACATCTACATGATTTCATCTATTCAGGAAGTTAGCCATGACCACCAGGAGCATCAGCGATCTGTTTATCCATTCGCTATCCGACATATACAGCGCGGAGAAGCAGATGACGAAGTCGCTGCCGAAGCTTGCCCGCGCGGCGACACATTCCGATCTGAGCACGGCTTTCATGACACATCTGGAAGAAACGCGGGGGCAGATTGAACGGATCGACCAGGTTGTCGAATCTTGCGGGGTCCGAAGGAAGAGAAGGCCACGGACGTAAAGCTGTCTCTCCTCGCGGAGGAGGAGATCGCAGCCGAAGCGTTAGGCAAATGAACCGGCTCGGTGTAGGAGCGCGCTGCTCGCAACTGCGCAGCGCGTGCCCATTTCGCGGATCCGCCTTGAAAGAGTGGATGGTCACCTATCAGGTGCTGGTGTGGCTGGGCGCAGTTTTGCTTTCAGTCAGCGGCTGCATATGAGCGGGGGCGCAACGTGAGGCGAAACAGGCGGTCCCCGGGCACGTTGTCTCTACGGTGGGACCGACGAATCGCGATGTTCCGCACGGGCGCATACGCGGACTTGCGCGTCGCCTACCCCGCGCTGCGATCGCCCACGTTTTGCGCGGATCCTCTCGCCTTCTTCGGCGATGCGTAAACCCTACGCCTTGGCCGGCGTCGGAGCGAAGCCGAACGTCCGGGGCAGAATCCGCATTTAGCATTTGATTTTGCCTGTGGGGTACACCGGTTGCGCTCGCTTACGTTGAACACAAGAATGCTTGTTATAAATCTTTTGGACTTCAAATTAATAGGAAAATTAATGAAAATTCTGACTACCCAAAGCGGGCTCCCACGTGTGTCGTGGGGTTCCGTGATCGCGGGCGTCATTCTCTCGCTGACCACATACTTCGTCCTGAGCGTACTCGGCGCGACGATTGGCATGTCCGCTCTCGCGCCTCTTTCGCGGCCCAGTCCCTTGCAGGGATTCGGCTTTAGCTCAGGTGCATACCTGATCGTGATGACGGTCATTGCGGTCTTTGTCGGCTCATACTTCGCGGGCCGCTGTGCGCCCGTGCTCGGGTGGCTGCATGGGCTACTGGCCTGGGCGGTCATGATTCTGATGGTCATCTACGGAGCCACATCTCTGCTCGGCAGCGCGGTGAGCGTCGCCGGAAGCGTAGCATCGACCGGCGCAACCGTCGGCGCAACAATGGACCGGTCGGGAGCAACAGGTACGGCGGCAGGTACATTGGCGCAACGCGTTCAGGGCGCTATTGCCTCTGCCACCGCCGAAGCGTCAAGTCCGCAAGCGCAGGCCGACGCGCGTCAGGCAGCCGATACCGCTGTACGCAACGTAGCTCGCGCCTCCTGG
Organism: Paraburkholderia edwinii; assembly: GCF_019428685.1. Lineage (NCBI taxonomy): Bacteria > Pseudomonadati > Pseudomonadota > Betaproteobacteria > Burkholderiales > Burkholderiaceae > Paraburkholderia > Paraburkholderia edwinii. The sequence goes on along the minus strand of NZ_CP080095.1, from coordinate 3,747,670 downwards.
TTCTCGTTTGCAGCGCTCATGGTCGGCGCGATCATCGCCATCGTGTCGGGACATGCGGGTTTTCGCCACCAACCGCCGTTCGAGGAAGCCGTCGGCGCATCTACTGGTAACGTCCCGCTTCGGCGCGACGCAGCGCGCGAGGCGATTCCCGGTCGCACCGTCCCTTGAAAGCACTCGTCGAGCGTCTATCGTTCCGGCGCGGCAATGAACGTTAAGGCGTTTTGTCGCGGACTGCGCGAAATGTTCAAACAGGCGTGCCCGCCATGGTCGTCGGGACGAAGATGGCGTTGCTGCCTGCCAGGGATACGGGATCACGAAGAGCGCGCATGGAATTGCGCAGAAAAGGCGGCGCCGGGCGCCGACGTTGTGGAGAGCCTCATGGCATTACGCACAATTACTCACGTCACCTGTCCGTGCGGACCCCAGGGCTCGATCGTCGAAAGCACCTATGACGATTCCCGATCACACTGGTATCTGGCGACGCTGCGAGGGCTTTCGCACAACGGATGTCACGACGGCCTGGATTACCTGTTCGCGGAGACCAGACCGTCGTGCCCAGCATGGGGGCGTTCGTTGGGGCCGGAGCATATGACCCGACACGAGCCTCACAATTTCATTGCGTAGCTGCTCCGTGAAGGCAATGATGAGATTTCACCGATAAGCCATGTCTCGGTCATGCTCAGTAACGGTTACGTGCAGAATGAGAAGAAACCGTGCGTTTAGCTGATTGCCGGACATAAGCGACATTCGCGCTGATCGCGATAACGAATTCACATGCAACGTTTTGCGTAACCGTTACACTGGCATGAATAGCGCACGCCACGTCCCCCATGAACGACTCAAATAGCCCCACATTCACGCGGCCGCTGCCTTTGGCCGCACGTATCGTTGCCATTGGTGGGTCCGCCGGCGCTTTGCATGCACTCGCCCGGTTCTTCGCTGCAGCTTCCGGGGTGCCGCACGACACCGCTTTTGTGGTGGTGGTTCATCTGGCGCCGGACTCCGAAAGCCATCTGGTCGAACTGCTCGCGGGTGCCACCTCCTTCACGGTGTCGGCCATCGAAGACAATGCACCCATCTTCAGTGCGCACGTCTATGTCATTCCGCCGAAAGTCTCGGTGACGGTTTCGCACGGTGTTTTCAGACTTGCGCCTGCTGTCGGGCGGCCCGAAATTCCGATGCCGATCGACCAGCTGTTCACGTCACTGGCAGCCGACCAGCACGAACGGGCAATCGGGATCGTGCTTACCGGGGCCAACGCGGATGGCGCCGCGGGGCTGCGCACCATCAAGGCCGAGGGTGGCATGGTGATGGCTCAGGACCCCGAGACGGCGGAGCACAGCACGATGCCAAGGCAGGCCATCGCCACAGGACTGGTCGACTATGTGCTGCCCGTCGAGCAGATGGGGGCGGCGCTGATCGACTACATCGACGGCTCAAAGCGCGTGAATTTGCCCGCACCGGACGCGAACGGAAATTCGCCCGACCTCAAGCCGGTGCTCAGGGCGCTCGCGGCCGCGGGGTCAGAATTCAAGGGCTATAAGCGCGGCACACTGGAGCGTCGCATCGCCCGCCGTATGACCGTGAATCGGGTAAGCAGCCTCGACGCCTACTGCGACATACTCAGAGAACATACTGAAGAAGCCGAGGCGCTGAGCCTCGACATGATGATCGGCGTGACGGAATTTTTCCGCGACTCCGGCGCCTGGCAGGTGCTTTCCGAGCGTGTCCTCGCGAGCCTTCTTGCCGAGCCCGAAGGTGACCAGCTGTTGCGCGTGTGGGTGCCTGGGTGCGCGACGGGCGAGGAAGCCTATTCGATGGCCATGTTACTCAGCGAGGAGATCGAGAGACGCAAGGTATCGCGCAAGTTCCTTATCCTTGCGTCCGACGTCAATCGCTCGGCGTTGGCGCGGGCCCGTACTGGTGTCTATGCTCCTGGCGTTGCAGTGCCGCTCGGCGAGGCGCGTCTGCGTCGCTTTTTCCATGTCCATGAGGACGGATATCAGGTCCGTCAGGACCTGCGTGAGAAGATTCTCTTCACGCCACAGAACCTGATTGCGGACCCGCCATTCTCCCGGGTCGATCTCATCAGTTGCCGGAATCTGCTGATTTACCTCGAGCCCGAAGCGCAGCAGCGGGTGTTCGAGCTATTTCATTTCGCGCTAAACCCGAAGCGGTATCTGTTCCTTGGACGCTCGGAGAGCACCGATCCAGACTCCACCCACTTCCAGGAAGTGTCCAAGGCATGGCGCATCTACCAGCGCAATCCAGTCGCCGGGCCGGGGATTTCCGGCCAACGCTTTCCCGCACGCGCGATTCGACGCGAGGAGTTCCATCCAGCCAGCCGCGCGGGCGCCAGAAATAAGGGATATGCGGAACTGGTCAATGCAACGCTGCTCGCCGAGCAGCATGCTGCGTCAATACTGGTGAATCCGTCGCACCAGGTCCTATACGTCAGCGGCGCTGCGGATCAGTACCTGGGGCAGCCCGCGGGTGAGCCGACCGGCAATATTCTCGACATGGCGCGGGAGGGCCTGCGACTGAAGTTGCGGATCGCGCTGCGCCGGGCTAACGAGAACGGTACCGCGACACCCGTCAGCGAGATTGCGTCGAACGGCGAAGCACCTGCCATCCGGATTACCGTGACGCGGCCTTTCGACACGACACACTCGGGCAAGGCCTTGCTCGTTATCTTTGCGCGGCTGCCCGTCATCGATCGTCCAACCGCGTTTGCTCCCACGGGAGTCGACTCGGACCTCTGGCATCTCGAGAACGAGCTTCGCACGACTCAGGCGGCGCTTGGCAGCACGATCGAGGAACTGGAGGAAAGCAACAGCGAATTGCGGGTTTCGAACGAAGAAATCCTGTCGATGAACGAGGAGTTGCGCTCGGCCAACGAAGAGCTCGAGACGTCGAAAGAAGAGTTGCAAGCAGTCAACGAGCAGTTAAACGAGGTGAATTCGCAACTCGAAAAGAAAATCGGCGAGCTGGAGGCCATGACCGAGGACGTGGCCAATCTCCTCGCCAGTACCGAAATCGCAACCCTGCTTCTCGATCAGCAGGGCCTTATCAAGCGATTTACGCCCAGCGCGGGCAGGATCTTTGGCCTTGCCTCTGTCGATACCGGGCGCGCCATTGCGGACGTGCTCGGCGCGCCACTGGGCGACGCGCTGATGCCGGACGTGGAGCGGGTGCTTTCCGGCGCGACCGCCCATGCAGAGAGAGAAATCGAGACCGCTACCGGGCAATGGTATGTCCGCCGCATCTCCCCCTACATAGCGGTTCGTGACAAGCCGTCTGCCGGCGCCGTCCTCACGTGGACGGACATCACTCACGTCAAGCGTTCGGACGAACGCGCCCGACATCTTGCAGCAGTCGTTCAGGATTCGAACGACGCCGTCACGGTATTCGACCGGACAGGTCACTTCCTCGCGTGGAATCGGTCCGCCACGACGATATACGGATACAGCGAGGCGGAAGCCCTCCGGATGTCCGTCTCCGATCTGGTGCCGCCTGGCGCCAGACAGGACCACCTTGACTTCATCCAGCAAGCGCTACACAACGAAGCGTTGCATTCGTACGAGACGCGGCGAGTCGCCAAAGACGGGTGCGTGGTAAACATCTGGCTGACGATGTCGATCCTGCGGGACGATGGCGGAAATTTTGTGGGCGTGGCGTCGACAGAGCGCGATCTCACTGAACGCAGCATGAGCAATGCTTACCTTCGTGAGCGGGCCGAGCAACTCGCACTGGCCGACCGGCGAAAAAACGAGTTCCTGGCGATGCTTGGCCACGAGTTGCGCAATCCGATTGCGGCGCTTGTATCGGCTGCCGGTCTGCTCACATCAAAAGCGGCCGGAGAGTCGAAAAAGGCCTGGGCTGCCGGGCTCGTGGAGCGACAGGGAAAGGCCATGATGCACCTCGTGAATGACATGCTCGATATCACGCGCATCACGAGCGGAGGTATCGAACTGAACCGTCAGGCCGTTACACTGAAGGCGGTCGTCCAGAGCGCGATCGAGGTCTGTCAGCCCATTGTCGACGAACGGCGGCACAGCCTGTCTGTCCGGCTCCCGGACGAGCCGGTCTTCCTGTATGCGGATCCGACGCGCCTGTCGCAGGTTATCGAGAACATCGTCATCAATGCGGCGAAGTTCACTGCGCCCGGTGGATCAATCGCGGTGCGTGCGTCCGTTGCGGCGGATCGGCTGGCGCTCAGCATCAAGGACAATGGACGCGGTATCCCGCCTGCGATGCTCGGGAGCCTGTTTGACATGTTCGTTCAGGGGCCGACGTCCGGTGGCCAGCGTAACAGCGGACTGGGAGTGGGACTGTCCGTGGTCAAGCGTCTGGTGGAGTTGCACGGCGGCTCAGTCAGGGCGCTCAGCGATGCTACGACAGGCAGCGAGTTCATCGTCGACTTGCCGATCGGCGCGCCTCCCCATGGCGCGAACGGCGGCGATGCAAGGACACCGGTGACGGGTTCCCCTCCGGCACGGATTCTTGTCATCGATGACAACACCGACGCGGCGGAGGCGCTCGCCATGCTTCTGGCCGTCAGGGGGCACGAGGTCGAAACACGTCCGGATGGTATTTCAGGCATCGCTGCTGTGGCGCACTTCAAGCCGAACGTCGTCCTGCTCGACACTGGTTTGCCCGACATGGATGGTTATGAGGTCGCACGGCAACTGCGCGCATCTGAAGACGGTCGTTACATGACGCTCGTCGCGGTCACCGGATATGGTCTGCCAGCCGATCGCGTCCGCTCTGCAGACGCAGGATTCGACCATCACTTGACGAAGCCCGTGAATCCCGAAGAACTCGTCCGGCTGATGAGTGCACGGACGTGATGCAAAATTCCGAACTCAAGATTACCGAGCGATCCGCATCCGGTTTCTGCCAACGAATCACGCCTCATCACCATGCAACGTCAGATCGGGTCCGCCGACTGCATGATGAACTGATGAACGGAATCCTGACGGTAAAACATGCCCCCACGTCAGCGGTTGAACCGACCTCGAGTGTGCCGGAATGCGCTTCGACGATCTGCTTGCAGATGAACAAACCAAGTCCAAGTCCGCCGCCTGGCGCGCTCGATGGTGGTCTCCAAAAAGGCTCGAACACTCTGCGCTGCAAATGCTCCGGAATCGGATTCCCGTCATTCGAGACCGTCAGGACTACGTCTGCAGCGTCGTTGGCGACGCACACGATAACCGGGGTATCTTCCGCTCCGCGCACGATGGTATTTCCGATACAGCGCGAAATTGGTGAGGAACGGCAGTAACTCGTCACGTAAATCACCTCCCGCCAACTGGTCATTGATCACCTGCTGGGAGTTCGGCAATCGAGTCGGCGCAGTTCTGACTGAACGAGGCAATCCTGAAGCTGCCGGCCGGCATGTCGCCGCAGTATTTCTACCGGCTGGAACTAATCGTCGAGTTTGGCTACTTTGGTATCCACCAAATCTGGTGACGCAATCATGGACACACCAGCATGTCGCGCGCAGTTGTAATTTACTACAGCCTGTGTCGACTGAGATTGCGTTTGACACCCGAACACCTCGAGCGCCTTTTCGAGGCGTTTTACACAACGAAGGCGGCGGGCATGGGCATGGGTTTATCCATCTGCCGGTCGATTGTGGAAGCGCACGGGGGGCGGATATGGGTCAGCGCGATCATGCCGCATGGCGCTGCCTTTCAATTCACTGTTCCTGTCCAACCGGGCAACGCGCTATGCTGAGGCGCAGCTCGTGTGCGCCGTAGTGCGCCATAGTGAAACGCGCCTGCTTCAGATGAATGGCCGGGTCATGGGCCGGAGAGCGACCGCCCGCCGGCCACCGCTTCAGACCTCGATTTGCACAGCCATCTCGAATGCGTCGTCTACCTCAATGTCGAGATGGCGGACGGTGCTTTCAAGCTTGCCAAGCCCTAGGAGCGGCTGAACCGCGCCAAGGTTTTTGGCGCGGCGGTAAATCAGCGAAGCTTTAACGCGTCGCATGGTACGAGTACCGTTAGCAGTGCCGTCCAGATGGACGCTTGACGCGTCGATAGATGCGCCAATAGATGAATAGATGGGTCGACGTATGTACGCGGCTTGGGAAAAGATTGTCGGCAGACTTTACTCCACGCTTCGATCCTAAACCCGGTCGGCTCCGTTATTTCGAATTGCACTGGCCGTTGCGTTTTCTACTGCATGACTGTGGCACGGGATACGACATGACTGCCGTGACAGACATCCTGCACGCAAACGTGTCGGGTCATATGCGCGAAGCTTGCTGTGGAGCACGAGATTGAACATCGCGAACTCGCGAACGTTCGATGAGATTTTCAGCCGCGTCCGAATGGCCACATCTCGAGCAGCTTCAACGGAGCTTTTTGTCCAGTGAGGTTGCCCTTGTTCCACGGCACACGAGGAACAATAAAGCATTCCGCGTCTCCCCGAACGACCCACCCGCCGGTGTTCGCCAATATGCAAAGCCGTGACCGCGGCGGCAGTAGCCCTCGTCACCGTCGCACCAACTGTGGTGGCGCGAAATAGCCGTACGTGTGTCGACGCGATCCAAAGCTGCTTCGGTGGGCTCAGTTCAACCTGGCAGATGGTCCCCACAAAGTGTTACCAGAAATGGCTTGATCGCGCGCAGCGTGACGCATATTTTTAATTAATGAGTATGGCAGGTGCGATTGCTACTCGTCAATCACCCGCTTCCTGCGCGGTGTCCCGTTGTCTCGCCCTTTTCCTGCCGACCGGCGGCTCTACACGCTCCGAGCCTCGACGCGCTGACCGGCGAACGGACAACGTTGCCGATAGAGTGCGCCAGCGCGCGTCGCCGCGTTTCGTTCTGAGCAACGTCGTAGTTCGTAGCCCGAAAAGTGCAATGGAGATGGCAGCAGTATCGTCACATGTTCGAGATGCGCAAGGTCACTATGGTCGATCAAAGGCAAAATCTTCTGCATCAACTGAGAGGCGCGTATGCGCTGGAGCAGAATGTGGAGCGTTCGCTAAGGTGGCTCAATGATCGGCATGCCGGTCAAGCTGCGCTCGTCAGTACAGGTCAGGAATATCTGAAGCAGACGCTCGCCCAGCAACAGTTGCTGGGCAAGTGCCTGCATCGCATCGAAGGCGACGGACAAATCACTCAGTCAGAAAATGTGAATTTGCCGGCAGACATCTTGCCTGCACCGCCAGCTCAACCGGGCGTCGGCAACGTGGACAAACTGTTCCGCTTGCCGTCGCTGACACTTGAGGGTATCGACACTTACACGTCATGTATCGCGACCGCGGAATCCGGTGGCTTCTTTGAGACGAAGTTCACGTGCGAAGGTATCCTGGTGCAGAAATTCGCATTGTCGGCATGGTTGTCTGGGGACAATTTTAGCATGGCTAATTATTACCGTCGCTAGAAAAAGCCTGGACACGTAAGCTTGCAGATAAATGAAGGCGAGCGCGTCGACATCGCGCTTGAGGCTGGACGCACATTTCGCTCACAACGGTCTGGTTACCCGCCGACGAGTGTCTATGTCTGTCACGTGACGATACGCGGCATCATCGAGCGCACAAGTCAAGAATTAACCGTTTCCTTGAACGCCTTTCCCGCTGAGAATCTGACAGTCTTGGCGGCAGGGATTTTCATTTGCGCACCGGTCGCCGGGTTGCGTCCCGTCCGCTCGGCGCGCTCCTGACGAAAACGTGCCAAACCCGAGCAATTGAACCGCTAGCCGCGCGATACTGCCTGTGTGACCGCATCGAGAATCGCGTCGACGGTCTGCAAGGTACTCGACTTGCTTTGGCTGGTTGCCGTCGAAACCTGATTGATGACGTCGTGTTTGTTCATGCTGGCTCCTTGTCCGGTGTGATTTCCCGGCGCAACATCGCTCAAATATTACATCGCCCGCAGGACTGCGGCTTGGCTGTCAGTGCGGCTTTTTCGGTAGCTGCGACCGTCGTGTCTGCTTGCGCAGTCTCGCCACCTTTGCGGCCTTTTTCGCTTGCGCTCGGCGCTTGGCGTGTCGTAAGTCATCCGCGCACGCAGTTCCGTCAGCAGGCCTGCGTTTTCGTTCGACCGCCGAAAACCCCGCAGCGCGACCTCACTGGTTCGTTTAGCTTGGAAATTACGGCAGTCATTCAGTTTCCTGGTAGCGACCCGGACACCTGCAGCAGATGACAGGTTAAAACGCCGTCTGCCAGTTGCCGTTGCGCGATGGATCCGTGAGACCTCGAGCGGCGCGCTTTACTTCCGTGGAGGTTGATGAAGCTGAGCGGAGCACCAGACTGGTAACCTTGCAGCAAGGGACCTTCAGCTAATGTCTGTCCACCTCTTTCGCCACACGGCGGGCGGTGTACCACGCAATCGATCAGTTCGACGTGAGGGCAATGCGGGACCGTAAGGCCTTGTAGTTCGGATTCTTTATTTTATGACCCCAATCTTCAATCCGAAGGCTGGCCGGTGTACTATCCTCTCTTCCGGAGAAATTGATTGGCCGGCTCCGCTAACCGCGTAGCGTGCGTCGCTGAAGTACTTAGGAAAGTTAAATTGACTCGGCCGATGTCCGCCGGCTGCCTCGCAAGTTCAATCTTCATATCCACCTTCACTGAACTTTTCAGTCTACGAAAGTATCGCGGGTACATGGTATGTCCATCGCATGCCTGACGGCTGTTTCTCATCGAGCCTGATGCTTGAACGGTTCGATGCCGATGCATCCTCTAACTTTTCGAGTTTTACTCGCTCGATTACTTTGCCAGCGAAGGTGAGGCCCTCAGATATTCACGTCGTTGGGCACGCAACTGGGTCGACACCCGCGGCTAGACTGTATTGTGCCTCCATAAATGCTTCAAAGCATTGCCAGCAGGTCGAGCTGACGTGACGTTTCCTTGCCTGCGACTAAAGAGAACATGCAGCGCGTTGCTCGCTCCCCAGCCGAAAACTCGTGCGTGCTCGAGAACGCGTCCCAGGCAGCTCCATCAATCGGCCGTGCGGCACCGTGCCGCCGCGCGAATATCTTCAACAGCTGGCTGGCGCCTCGACGGATCAGATCGCGCCTCACGTCGAGTACGTAGCACTCGTGCCCCGCGCGCAGGACCAGATAGTAAGGGATTCGACGCACGCCCTGGTTCACGTCGGTTGACGGGCTGTCTGACCGTACGGGCCCCATCCCGCCACCGCCATCGGGAAGTTTCACCAATACGGTGGATGGACGGCTCCATATCAGCCGTAGCGTCGTTCGAGCCATTCGATTGCCCAGTCGGTTGCGAACCTGACGGCTTCTTCCCGAATATGGAAGCCAGCAAGATCTCCACTCACGAAAATATCCTGCTGACCTTCGCCGTCGCTGCCGCAACTGATTCCTTGCGTGCGCCATATATTCACCATCCATCCGGCGCGGCGTCGCGTCGATCTGCAAGATCGAGGAATTGAAGCGCATTTTCTCTCTCCACACCGATTGCCGACATCCTCGCGTCGCGGCTTGCAACGCTCGACGAAGACGCTCCCCTCGTGCTGAATCCCTCTGAACGCTCCAACCTGTTTGTGATCGTTCCACACAGTGTCGCGCTGCCGGCAGCAGGGAGCCCTGGATCAGCCTCCGTCCGGTACATGTCACGTACATACAAAAGGTGCCAGCCAGTCGCGGTCCCAGATAATTTTGCCTGTTGGTCAGGCATCACCTAATGTCCAAAACGGCGCGCCAGTAGTGAGAATGAAAACGCGACTGCGCCCCTTGCCGTCGGCCGCGTCGGTTCACGGAGTACCTTTGTGACCACGATCTCACAACATCGCCTGGACTGGTCCGGCATGCAGGTGCTGCGCCCTGCATTGCCGCACTGACGCCGCGAAGCTGTACGCGACGCCTCGGATCGAGGGAAACGTTAAATATCTGACCTCCGCATCGTACGCGCTTCTGTGTTTTTGTACAGCAATAGCTTCATCGCTTTCGGCGGCGCTGGCGTGATACCGACGCGGTCCGGTGCTCATTAGGTGTTGAGCAGGCATTTGCACGATTAGCCGAACGGCGGCCCGACACATTCAGTTCTTCGGGGAGTCTTGAAACAGGAGCCGCACGATGCTTGAAGAGCAGGAATCCGCCCGGACACCGACTAACGAAGGTTTTCTGCGATGATAGAGACGACTTGACTGGCAACGACATGTACGTCGATCGTAAAGCCGCGATAAGGCGTGCATGACAGGGTTTCCATAATCAGTTCGTCTTCTAACGTCTCGCGCAAAATCGAGCGCCGAACGATGTCCTACGCGACGGGCACGGCGACGGTCTCTTGATTAACCAGCACGTTCTGATCTCTTGATGCGTTGCCGATGTACATCGCGCAATGGGCGCCGCCTGCATCACGATGCTCCCTCCCAGGCCTAACGAACGCTGGTGATTTTCAGCCGGTCAGTGATGCGTGCGCCGCCGTCGATGGTTACCGCAGCATTCGTCGCTAGCCGCGGCGCTTCTCGAGCCATGCTTTTGCCCAGTCGGTTGCGTAACGGACAGCGTCGTCGCGCAGGTCAAAGCCCGCAAGGTCGCCGCTCATGAAGACATCGGCTTCGCTGCCGTCCGCGGTATGGGCGGTGATGCGTGCATGCGCAATATATTCTCCATCGGCCCTGCGCGGTGTCGAGTCGATGCGGTAGTTGGGGAGAGTGAGTTGCATGGTATTCGGATCACCGTGTGAAGTCTGCAAAGATCGGGCGTTTGGACGGCGCAGGACGGCCTTGTGCATTCCGTTCTGTTTCGATGCTCACGGACTCGCCCATGTTCCATTCAAAGATCGCCTCATCCGACGGGCAGTTGTCGATCATCTCTTCCGCGTAAGCCGTGCATGCGCGCCGCGCGTCTCCCGCGTTTCGATACGCGCTTTGTGTAACGAGTCTGAAGACGCGGCTGCGCGTCGGGACACTTTCTACTGTCGGCTCCTGAATGCGCACGGCGGCATCGAAGCCCTCCTCGTAGTCGTGTCCACGACCGGATAGGGTAGGGCGACGGGGAAAGACGAGCGGATAGATTTCCAGGCCGCGATACAGGCGGAATTTGACTGTCATGGGATAACCTCGCGCCGCGCGAGGCGGCAAACAGGAAAAGGAGCGTGGAGCAGTATCGGTAGTGCTGACAGAGTGACCGCGTTGCACGGTCTCCGATCATTGACAGGTGCCGTTAGGGATCGCCGAAAGCGCCGCTGATGGTCGCCAGGTGCTCCATTCGGCACTCAGTCGACTGCATCCATCCTACGCGCTTTGAAGAGTTTGTATAGCGATATTTCCAGGCTCACCAAGCGCTCGATGGTGCCGCTCGGTCAGGCGCAGGCGTGCGCAGACTTAACTGCCTATAATCGAGGCACTGCCGCGCAGTCCGGACAAGAGGCGCGTGACTATACTTCCAGGAGCGCCTCCTCATGTACCGCATCATTCGCCGGCCACAGCGTCGTTCGAACCATTCCATCCGCCATTCGGTAGCAAATCCCAAGGCGTCTTCGCGCACGTCGTAACCAGCGAGGTCGCCACTCACACGAATATCCTGCGGGCCAGAACAGTCGTGACCACAGCCGATCGTTGACGCGCGATAACTGGGCACACTAGTTGGAGTGAATTTTCGTTGGCTCGCGCGCGGTCTGCGATCGCCCCTAGATCAGTAATGTCACTAATCCGTAGCCTGACTCCGGACGCTGCGACCCGATGTACGAGCGGCTGTTCATGGGCCATGAAGCGACGCTCGCTCGCCAATGACAGGTGGCCGAAACTCGACGCGTTAGGGCTATTTGCCCATTTTGATGTCGGCTATTCGGTCAGCCAACCGCAAGTCGCGTGATTCGCGTCGGATTAGTGCGATCACCGCATTGCATACAAGACGGGGAGTAGCATTGGCGCTTTTGTTTTTCGCCGGCCTTGAGGCTGAGGTGAGAGGGGGAAAGCAGTTGCGGCCGGTCGGGGCTGCGGACTGATGACATCGGAACGGAAGGAGCCAGCCGCGCGGCGTTTTCCGTGGACTATGAAGGCGTCCAGCAATTCACGCAGGAATACCGGCGAATGTTCAGTTTGCCACTGGGCAAAGACACCGATACAACCCGGCGTGCTGTCAACGCCTACGCCTGATTGCGGGAGGAGGACTAGCATCCGACATGCACATCACCAGGATGCTTCGCCTCTGGTGGCGGCTCGGGGATACGAGCGAGTCGGACCTTTCCTCTAGTTCAGAAGAATAACTAACGGACACGTCTGCCGCTGGGTGCTATTAACACGATCTCAACTAGATCATGAGCAGTTCTAAGCTCATGCGGCATGTCGCTCTCCATCGCCATGTGTGCGGAACGGCCGCACTCGTTTCAGTCAAGTTTTCGTCACAACACTCGATGGCCCATGAATTCGTACAGGACATCGCGCCGTCCTTGTCAGCGAACGAATCGGTGTCGCCCGAGTCGTGCGTTTGCTGGCCATCACCGGCGGGCGCTACGCAGAGTGCATGGCCGTCATTTTTCCAGCTAGTCTGCCGGTCGTTGGCCAATAGCCCATTCGTTCGGTGGGTCTCCCTCCGCCGTGTTTTGGTACATCCAGTTGCCGCAGACCGTGCAGTTCCATCTTCTTCTGACCTTCGCCATGTTGCCGGGCGGCCCGAACGCGCTGACACCCGAAACGGCGAGATCGCCGTGCGGCGGTACGCTGGATGGCTTTCCAACTTGGTCGCGGCAGGCATCGCAAGGCTGCATATGGGCTCCGACAAATAATCTCGAGAAATCGTCGAACAAGCTTTAAAACGAAACTGACCCGTACTGACATGTGCAGATTGAGTCGAGGTACTGGACCTTCTGTCGCAGTCGACCTGTTCCGCCATGCCCGCGTTTCGGTTCAGGAATGACGCGGGTTACGTTGGCGGGTTATGTTGGCTGGTTATGTAGCTAATGAGAATCAGCGCAGCAGTCCCCGCTGCCACTACGCAAGAGAGAATCACGAAAAGGGTTACGACCCATTCCAAGGCTGCTGCGAAGAAAACGGTCATTTCAAGTCACCACTATTGATGTTGGTCCGCGCGAAGCTTCCAGCGTTCAAGGTTCGCTTTTACGGATGTACGCCGTCAACTGACGTCACACCCGATGCCTCAGCGTCTCACATTGTTCGCTACCGAGGCCTAGTTCCTGACCGGAGCCACCGGCAAGGTATCCGACCGTCGCGTTCCCTGCTTCTCTAGATGTCGCCTGCGTCGGCTGCTACGCGAGCGCAGCAGCCTGGAACCGGTCGTGCCGACGGACGGCCAAAGCGCGGCTGCTCACTTGCGTTGTTTGAAGCGGGCCTCGCACTACCGTAAGAAGCCTGGGTCCTGCCGATCACTTGCCCCACGCGGCCTTTCAGCGTGAACGCCCGATTGCCAATGGCCCTGCCGATGTGTGCGCGCAGCGTGCCGGGAATTTGCTTCGATGATGATGGCTTCTGCCTTAGTGCCCTGGGCTAAGGTCACACGCATCAGTTCAGTGTGATGCGGACGCCCGCTGTGATCAATGAACGTCTTGTGGAAGGCGGGCTCGTAAGGTCACCGTTCGGAGCCGCCGCCACTCAACGCGGTGAGCGCAATGATCCCGAGCAGGTGCTGGTCCGCTCGCTCCAAGGCGGCGAGCCGCTGCACGTGACGCTCGCGCATGATCCGTTCAGCTTCCTCAACGGGATCGTCCTCAAAGCAGAAAAGAATATCTGCCGACATCGCCTAACGTCGAATTGACAAGATCGCATCACTCCTTCCCGCCGCCGTCGATTCCGCTTCCAGTTCGCCATACCTGCTTGCCCTGATCGGATAGCTCGCCGCAACTATGCTCGGCGTCGGCCTCCATGCCTTCTATAGCCATGACGCCGCCCGCCTGTTCCTGCGCCTTCTGTTTCTGCTTGTGTCGCGCTGCGACGGCTTCATCGTGCGACCTGCCTGCGTAGTTCAGGGTCATTTCGTCCACTCCTCCAGCGCCAGTCTTTACAACGTGACACGTGCCCGGTGCTTCCGGAAATCGCTCCGTGCAGATCCGGGCTATCCGGGTTCGCTGCGCGTACGCGAAGCATGACTACAAACCGAGTCTATCGCGCAGCCGGTCGAGCACGTGGTGCTCGCTCAACCAGCGAATTTCCTGCTTTCGCGCTACGCTTTTCCGATACCGGTAAAAGGAGACCGAGAAAATCAACATCATGGCTGTCAAGATGCCCCAAATCGCGTAAGTCATGGTGTTCCCTGAAACTACCTTTGAGAACTTAGCGTAGTGAGCAGCGGGCGGCTTGTCTGTACGGTGTCGTACCGCTTGTCGACCTGTGTGGTGTGGCATCAAAAAATGCGCATGAGGGTTGGGTACTACCTCATACTTTGTACGGTACTTGTACGGTAGCGGGCAGACATTCAACCGCAGTCAGTCGACAATCGTTGCGGACACGACATAGCTGCTGGGGAACAAAATGCTGCACACTCAATTCGAAGACGAACTGGCGCACCTTGAATATGTGGTTCCACTTCTTGCGCCGGACAGCCCGCTTGGACTACGGTACTGGCGTCGTCGTATTGTTTCACTTTCCGCGCACCAGCGTCTGCTATCCGATGGCAGGACCCGTGTGGCCCGACTTCTCATGCTATTCGACGAAATCGAGCGTCTTGCGGTGTAAAAGAGAACTACCTGCATCCTGTCTTCCGCAGTGAATGACGGCGCATTCGCACCTCGGAAAAACCGCCCTTAAATGCGGTAATGTCTCGTCGAAACCTCTCGGTCGCAGCGAATACGTTTTGCGATCTCGTGCCGGTCGAGGGCACCGAGGCAGCGGTCACATCTTCAGAGACGCAGCACGATCAATTAATCACACGAGTCGACGATGACGCCTGCACTAAAGACTACAGGGGTAGGGATAGGAACTGGTGCTATCCCGACACGGGAGTGTTCGATGATTTCCCTGGGCACTCCAACGCGATTGAATGACCCACCGGGTGTGCGTTTCGACTTCGCGCGCATACAACTCGCCGGACCCGGCTGGGCGACGATCCTGAACAACTTCAGCGTTGCAGTTCGCGTCCCCGACGCAGACACCCTTGCGGTGGTATGGAGCGCGCAGGGAAAGTCCCGTGCGTGCCGGTCTTTACGACGATGGCGTCGCTGACGTCATTTGGTTCTTCTGCTTGTACCACCAGAGCATCGCTCTGCCGCTCGCGTATTTTTCAGACTCGTTGCCCCGACAGTGTGGTGCACATCTCGAAGGACGACCCGTGAACTACCACAGTCATGAGGGGCATAACGGTGGGCGCTGGGAGTGGCAGGATGATGTTCCGTCACAGCTGCAAAAGTGCGATCGCATGGCTGGAAAATTCGTCTATGCTTTGGACGTTACGGAGTGCCGCTAGCGGGCGTGCGTTGCTGAACTGTTCGGGTGTTATATCGTTATTTCTGAAGGCATGTCTGCTTTGGCTTTGCGGATACGGATGCATTGCATCACGTTCCGCCGGTCCCTTCTTTTGATTTTGATTGCTTTGTGGCGCCACCAAGCGCATTGTGAAGTCGTTCAGATGCAACCGTGGGAAGCTTTTTTTGCCCTTGGATGGATTCGGTTCAATGTCGGTCAGCACCGCTATGGAGCGCGTCATCCCGACCATGCCGACCATCGAGTGCAGACGGTACGGCTATTTGCGTACTCGTCAGCAGTTCCCGCTGCATCCGACGCGTATACCAAAGGTTCGCGTCAGTTCTTGTCCGTCGTGCGAATTGACGCCACTCAATCCGGCGAGGCCAAAGTGTGGCGTCATGCGACTAGAGCAAGTCTGTCCGGCGCGGGTGATGCCACCGACCTCGCGATTCAATTCGGGCAGGATATCGTCGATGGCAAGGTTCAGGCGAGCAGGCTCTGACACATTGAATGCCAGTCAGCCCGCAGCTCGCGTGGAGCAAATCATGCAATATCCGCTTTATGTACACCGCACAGGCGACACCAGCTTTCGCGCCAGTTTCCCCGATTTCCCCCGTGCCGTTGCGCACGGTGAGTCAATGTACGAATTAAAGACCGAGGCGAAGCAGGCCGTCGAACTGATGTATGACCGTAGCGAACAGCTCATACCCGCTCCGACGTGCAGTACGTCAGAGTTGCAGGCGCACGAGATGGACGACGGGGAAGGAATCTGGATGTTTGTCGACATCAATCTTGCACGGGTTACCTCGCAAGCCGTTGGCATTCAGGTCAACCTGCTCGACACTCTGCTGCAGCAGGTCGATCTGGTAGCCAGAGAACGTCACATGACGCGCTCCGCGTTTATCACGCTGGCCGTTGCACACGAACTTGCGGCCCGGTACGAAGGCCAATTGTCCTGCCTGCCGGTTTCTCAACGAAGTTTCGTGACGGACGCCATCCACGGCACGGCACCACCAGAAAACTAGATCAATGTGCGATATTGGTGCGGCTTCAACCGGTTGTCGCACAATCCGTCGGCGCCCCTCAAGGCGGCGCAGATTGTGCATGATCACGTGCTGCACGCACGCGCCCAAACTGTTAGGAATTTTAATGCGCCGCGCTCGCAACGTCGCGCGGCATCGTCGATCACCATCGGCTCAGAAGGGCCAGGATCTCCAGACGCGCGCGCAACCTGTTGCTGCATCGCATGTAATCCACCAGCGCAACTGGTTGGGATTGACGTCGTGATCCATGGCCGTGCGCGCGACCGATACGCCGGGCCTCAGACTCAGTGTCACCAGGTCGCGCACCGCGTCTTCGTCAAATTCCCGCCGACCATCCCGTCGTTCCCCAACCACCAGTCTGCTTCGCAGGTCCGATTTCTCTGTCATCAAGGTCTGAGTGCATGTGTCCACGCGGACACCTGGCTTCAGACCTTCTGCCCTTCATCGGAAGGGCGTCGTTAAATGACCGCATACCTTCGTCGCGTCGACGGGTCATTCAACCATTTCAACAAGCTTTGGTTCCAGAGGCGACCCGTCACGAAGAATCCATGGACGAAGAAAAATCTTTTCCTAAGCATGTGGCTAGCGGTACACATGCCGCGATCGGAGCCGCACGAGGGCGAGTCGCATCAGTCGCGAAGGGGAGGCAGCAATTTCTGGATTGCAGCGTGACATCGCCGAAACCACGAAAGCGCCGAACGCGTCGTTGATTGCGCCCCTCACGAATTCAGACTGGTGAAATCCAGATTTGCGCGGACGGTTAAGGACTGGTCACCTCATTTCGACCCGAGGTGAGTCAGGCAGGGACACTCAGGCGTTACCGGCAAACAATGTAGAAACAGCACGCCCGATGCAAATGCGCCCATTTCAGGCGTGCTCGGCCTGTCCAGAAAACGGATATGGAGATTCTCCTTTCATCAGTTCTGCAGAGTACACCGAGAATATTTTGCTGCGATAGCATTACCACCATATGTCGCTGGCATCGTGTTGCTGCCACGCCCGTCAGCTTCTTCAAAAAAATAACTTCGTGGGCGTTTGCGCTGATGACCATGCTTCGGTTCGTCTGAATCGCCTCGATCCATGCCTGTCTTGCTGTTGCTATGAGGACATGACCGTTTGCGCGCCTTGTGACGCATCCTCAACGTGCGTGGCATGCCTGATTTAGTGGTAGACCGCGTCCTCGCAGGCATACCCCATGCGCTGTGTTGCTGGCATTCACTGAAACGGAGACTCTCATGTTCATGCACAACAGGCTGCTGCAGTACACGGTGCGAGTAGGCACGACCAATCCCGGTCTCGCAAATCTGATGCTCGAGCAGTTCGGCGGTCCGCAGGGCGAGCTTGCCGCCGCGATGCGCTACTTCACCCAGGCGGTAGCCGAGGAAGATCCGGGCCGCAAGGACATGCTTTACGACATCGCGACGGAGGAGCTCAGTCACCTGGAAATCATCGGCTCGATCGTGGCGATGCTCAACCGCGGCGCGAAAGGCGAGCTCGCCGAAGCGGTGGACGAGCAGGCAGAGCTGTACCGAAAGCTGAATGCCGCCGGCAACGATAGCCACGTCACCCAGCTCCTGCACGGTGGTGGCCCCGCGTTGACCAATTCAGGAGGCGTGCCGTGGACGGCCGCCTACATCGACACGATCGGTGAGCCGACCGCCGATCTGCGCTCGAACATCGCGGCAGAGGCTCGCGCGAAAATTCTCTATGAGCGACTGATCAACGTCACAGACGATCCGGGTATCCGCGATGCGCTGGGCTTTCTGATGACGCGCGAAGTTTCGCACCAGAAATCGTTCGAAAAAGCGCTGTATGCGATATCGCCCAATTTCCCGTCGGGCAAGCTGGCACCGATGCCCGAATTCGCGAGTACCTACTTCAAGATGTCGCACGGCGGTGAGGTGGTTGGAGCGCCCTGGAACAGCGGCACCGGGCTCGTGATGAAGGATGGCGAACCCGCGGTGGATGGCGGGGACGGTAACGCCTGGGTCAACCTCGATGCCAAAGAGGAAGCATCACTGTCGGCCATGACGGCGCGTCTTCAGTCGGATCAGGACAGTGACCCGATGACCGGCGCGGAACTCGGAAGTGCAGAGGCAGTTTCCGATGACCTGAAGTGACCGGACGCAAAGCTGTTTTCGACACTGAGGCGATTGTCGACCGGCCCAGGGTTGGCGACAAATCGGACCAGTATCTGCATCACATATCGATTTTTCAGTTCACGGAGTCAGCCATGACCATCAAGACTATTAGCGATCTGTTCATCCATTCGCTATCCGACATATACAGCGCGGAGAAGCAGATGACAAAGTCACTGCCGAAGCTTGCCCGCGCGGCCACAAATCCCGATCTGAGCGCGGCCTTTCTGACTCACTTGGACGAAACGCGAGGCCAGATCGAGCGGCTGGACCAGGTTGTTGAATCTTGCGAGATCCGACTCAAACGGGTCAAATGCGTCGCGATGGAAGGGCTGGTCGAGGAAGGTCAGGAGCTCATCGATGGCGTCGAGCGTGGGCCGGTCCTCGATGCCGGACTGATTGGCGCCGCACAAAAGGTGGAGCATTACGAGATTGCCGCCTATGGTGCAATCATCGCGCTCGCGAAACAGCTCGGAGAAACGCATGCGGTCACCTTGCTGCTGCAGACGTTGAAGGAAGAAAAGGCGACCGACGAGAAGCTGTCTCTCCTCGCTGAGGAGGAGGCTGCAGCCGAAGCGCTAGGTAAGTGAGCTGCACCGGTGCGGGCGCGCGTCACCGGGGCCGGATAGCGCGCGTTTTCAGGAACGCATCATGAAAAAAGAATGGATGCTTGCTTATCAGGTGCTGGTGTGGACGGTTGCGCTCATGTTTTCCATCGGCGGGTGGACGTGAGCAACAGCCGGCTGAGGGCTAACGCTGGCCTCAGCCGATCATTGTCCTGAATCGATGGGGGCCATCATGAAGCGGCGACATCTGGTTTTGTCTGGAGTCTTGATGTCGACGGCGTTGTTGGGCTGTCAGACCGACCCGGACCCAGCGACCGCACAGTTGCGGAAAGAAGGCCGGTCGCCCGCGTATGTCGAGGGCTACAAGGATGGCTGCCAAAGCGGATACTTCGCCGCGGGCGATCCAAAGTTCAAGCTCGTGAGGGACGCGACACGTTTTAACTATGACACACAATATGTCCAGGGCTGGAACGTCGGCTTCAGTGCGTGCAAGGCTAAACAGCAGGGGCCAGCAGGATGAGATCGGGGCCCCCGGGTCCAGCTCCGCCGGATTCGGGCAATGGACAATGGACCGCAGTTTGCCGGAGGTGCACTGGTCTATTGGGGTGCCAGGGCGAGGTCCGTGGGTCGGGCGCTTTCTTCCGTTTGCGAGCCCGGGTTACCTGATTTCTGTCGGCTACATGGATCCAGGCAACTGGGCGACGGATATCGCCGGCGGTTCTCGCTTCGGCTATACGCTGTTTGCGGTCATACTGGTATCGAACCTGATGGCGATCTTGCTGCAGGCGCTGTCGGTACGGCTCGGCGTTGCGACGGGGCGCGACCTCGCGCGGGCGTGCCGGGCGCACTATTCGAGACCCGTCAATCTAGGATTATGGGTCGCGCGCGAGGCAGCGATTATTGCGTGCGATCTGGCGGAGGTCATCGGCACGGCGATCGCGCTGCGGCTACTGTTCGGCATTCCATTGACAGCCGGTGCGATCATTACCGCGCTCGACGCCTTTCTTTTGCTGGTCCTCATGAGCCGGGGTTTTCGCTTTCTTGAAGCATTCGTCATCACATTGCTGCTTGTCATTGCCCTGTGCTTCACATTCCAGATCGTAGCTGCCGCACCTCCGGTTGCTGCCGTGCTGCGCGGCTTCGTGCCGTCGCCTGAAATCGTCACGAACCCCGAAATGCTTTACCTGGCCATCGGCATCATCGGTGCGACTGTCATGCCGCACAATGTATCTGCACTCGTCGATCGTGCAGACCAGAGCCTACCCGAAACCGAAGCGGGGCGCCGCAACGCGATACGCTGGGCGACCGTCGACAGCACCATCGCGTTGATGCTCGCGCGCTTTATTAACGCGGCGATCCTGATCGTTGCCGCGTCGACCTTTCACAAGGCCGGCTACACCAATGTGGCCGAAATTAGCGAAGCGTTTCGACTGCTGTCGCCGCGGCTCGGTATTGGCGTTGCATCGACGTTGTTCGCGCTTGCGCTGCTCGCCTCCGGATTGAATTCCACGGTCACGGCAACGCTTGCCGGTCAAATCGTCATGGAAGGCTTTCTGAAGCTGCGCATTCCGGCCTGGTCGAGGCACCTCCTCACCCAACCCGTGGCATCGCGATCGTACCGGTAGTCGTGGTGACGGCGATCTACGGCGACAAGGGCACGGCGCACCTGCTTCTGTTAAGCCAGGTAATCCTTTCCATGCAGTTGCCGTTTGCAGTAATCCCACTGGTACGGTTCGTCTCCGACAAACGGCAAATGGGTGTATTTGTCATTCGCACCTGGGTCAAGACGCTCGCCTGGCTTGTGACAGGGGTGATCGTGGCCCTTAACGTAAAGCTGCTGGCCGATACCGCCCTGCGGTAGATTGGCTCCGCGGATTGGGTATGGCGGTTGCGCTCGCTATGGTAGAACGCGGAAAACGCTGCGTTCAATATATTTCGGACCTCAAACCAGGCAGGCATATCCATGAAACTTTTGACCACCCAAAGTGGGCTACCACGCGTCTCGTGGGGCTCCGTATTCGCAGGCGTGATTCTCTCGCTTGTCGCATACCTGATCCTGAGCGTGCTTGGCGCAGCGATTGGCATGTCGGCGCTTGCACCGCTTTCCCGGCTCAATCCGTTGCAGGGTTTCGGCTTCTCCTCGGGAGCGTACCTGATCGTTATGACGGTGATCGCCGTTTTTGTCGGTTCCTACTTCGCGGGTCGATGTGCACCCGTACTCGGATGGCTGCATGGGCTGCTTGCCTGGGCGGTCATGATTCTGATGGTCATCTACGGAGCGTCGTCCCTGCTTGGCAGCGCGGTGAACGTCGCTGGAAATGTAGCGTCGACCGGGGTGACCGTCGGCGCAACGATGGACAGATCCGGAGCCGACGGATCGATGGCAAGCGCATTGACGCAACGGGTCCAAGGTGCAATTGCTTCTGCCACATCGGAAGCGTCCAGCCCACAGGCGCAAGCTGAAGTCCGCCAGGCGGCCGACACCGCCGCACGCAATGTGGCGCGCGCGTCATGGTTCTCGTTTGCGGCCCTGATCGTGGGTGCAATTATCGCGATCGTTTCGGGACATGCGGGCTTTCGTCACCAGCCTCCGTTCGAAGAGGCTGCCGGCCCATCGACGGGTAACCTGCCGCTTCGACGCGATGCAACCCATGGAGCGATTCCCGGCCGTACCGTCCCTTGAGCGAGTCTTGGCAAGCCTGCCCGGGATAGCCGTTCGATAACTCGGCCGGGTGGTAAATGCGGCGGGCTCTGCTATCCCGACGCCGCAGGGGTGAAGATCCCAGCCCGGCGAACCCTTCGTCCGCTTCCTAACGAGTGTCCGTCGCCGAGGATGACGAACGCGCTGGCGCTACGCGGCAGGTAGTCTGCCTTTGGAAGTTCAAGAAGTCCGATTGCTGTTCATCAATTGATCGCTCCCCAGCGGTATTCGTTGTCCGCTCCCTCCTTGACGCTTCGTGAGCGCTTTAATCGAGCAAATCTACGTATTTTTCTCAAGGGTTTTTTATGGATACCGGTACCGTCAAATGGTTCAGCGGCAGCAAAGGCTTTGGCTTCATCACCCCGGACAAGGGCGGCGACGACCTGTTCGCTCACTTCTCAGAAATTACGGGCGATGGCTTTAGGACGCTGGCCGAAAATCAGAAGGTGAGCTTCGAAACGAAGCAGGGGCCGAAGGGTCTGTAGGCGGCTAACATTCAGCCGCTGTAAAGTTGAAGGGCGCGGTCTCCGGCGACGGAGATCGGGTTTCAGCGACCTCCTCGCCGGGCTTTGTCTCTTCGGAGCGGCCCGTATCACCCATCGTGCGAATGGCTTCCGTGGACCTCACACGGCTGGCTCGGGCGAGTTCATTTTCTCGGCCACACCCGTGCACAACGAAATCGACAGCCTATGCGAGCGGGCATCAAGCGGCACGTACACACCATCGTCGCTGCAATCGACAGCTTCACTGTCAAGCACACTATGCATCGCGCGAGGCCCCGGGGCTGACTCCACGCGAATGTCGTAGCGCGTTGAATGCACATAGACCGTCGCTTCAAAGCCTGGCCACGAATCTGGAATACACGGATTCACCACCAGAAAATCTCCTTTCCTGCGAATCCCCAGAATGCCCTCGACCCCC
Organism: Paraburkholderia edwinii; assembly: GCF_019428685.1. Taxonomy (NCBI): domain Bacteria; kingdom Pseudomonadati; phylum Pseudomonadota; class Betaproteobacteria; order Burkholderiales; family Burkholderiaceae; genus Paraburkholderia; species Paraburkholderia edwinii. The sequence continues at coordinate 3,724,961 of NZ_CP080095.1, read as the reverse complement.
GCCCGGTACATCCATCCGGCCGACCCTGTGTACCACGTCCAACCGCCGCGCCCGACATGTGGCGCGACCGAGTAGACATCGGCCGCGACCACGTAGGGCTCGACCTTGTAGCGTTCGGTCTCGATCGGCGTACGCGCGTGATTGATCGGATTGAGCAGCGAAAACAAACGGGCGGCCCGGTTGCCGTCGTGCAGTTTCGTGAACGCGAAGATCGCCCACATCGCCGCATGGCTATACTGGCCGCCGTTCTCGCGCAGCCCCGGCGGGTAGCTCTTGATATAGCCGGGATCACGCAACGACTTATCGAACGGCGGCGTGAACAGCAACGCAATCCTCTCATCCTGACGGATCAGGTGCTTGTCCAGCGCGGCCATCGCAAGCTTCGCGCGCTCTGGATCGGCTGCGCCTGACAGTACGGCCCACGACTGGGCAATCGAATCGATCCGGCATTCGTCGTTGGTGTTCGATCCGAGCCAGCTGCCGTCGTCAAAAGTTGCACGGCGGTACCATTCGCCATCCCATGCGTTACCCTCCAGTGCGTCGCGCACCGACACCTCATGTGCGCGCCAGCGCTCTCCGCGTGCCGGATCGTGGGATTGGGCAAACGGCGCGAACAGCTCAATCGTGCGCAACAGCAGCCAGCCGAGCCAGACGCTTTCTCCCTTGCCGTTTGCGCCGACGCGGTTCATCCCGTCGTTCCAGTCACCGGTGCCCATGAGCGGCAAACAGTGCGCCCCAGTCAATTCGATACATTGATCGAGACCACGCGCGCAATGTTCGAATAGTGAAGCCGAGTCCTCGGCTAGCATGGGCTGGAAGAAAGTGTCGTGCTCGCCGGGTTGCAGCAGCGGACCGTCGAGGAAAGGCACGATCTCGTCCAGCACCGCGCGATCGCCTGTGCAGCCGATATACGTCGCCGCCGCGTAGGCGAGCCACAGGCGGTCGTCGGAAATCCGCGTGCGCACACCTTGTCCCGAGTGTGGCAGCCACCAATGCTGGAAGTCGCCTTCGACGAATTGCCGCGACGCGGCACGCAGCAGGTGCCGCCGCGTTTCGTCGGGCCGCACGTGCGTCAGCGCCATCATGTCCTGCAACTGGTCGCGAAACCCGTATGCGCCGCTTGCCTGATAGAACGCCGAGCGTGCTTCGATGCGGCAGGCGAGCGTCTGATACAGCAGCCAGCCGTTGAGCATCAGGTCCATCGCCCGATCTGGCGTCTTCACCTGGATTGCGCCCAGCACGTTCTGCCAATGGCGTTTCACGTCGGCAAGCACTGCGTCGAGGTCTGCGGCGCGATAACGTTCGATCAGCGCCCGCGCATCGGCGACGCTTGCGCATTGGCCGACGAACGCGACCACTTCGAACGTCTCGTGTGGTCCCAGCTCGACGAAAGTTTGCAGTGCGGCGCATGGGTCGAGCCCCGCACCGGTCGTGCCGGACAGCGGCGCATTGCCAGTCAATGCGGCAGGCGCGGCCGCGTCGCCGTGGCGGCCGAGGAACTCCGTGCGATTCGCCGTCCACGCCGTTTGCCGGCCGCTCAGGTCGGCGAATGCGATACGCGTACCGAATGCGGTATTCCAGGGATTACGCGCCAGCATCGCCCCCGTGAGCGAGTCGATTTCCGTCATGACGAACGGTGCCGATGCGCCTCGCGAGGTACCGAGGACCCATTCGAGCCACGCCGTAACCGATAGCCGCCGTCTGCGACCGGACAGATTGCGTAATGTCAGCCGGGTAATCTTCAACGGATCAGCCCGCGGCACGTATTGCAGCAAGCCGAGTGCAATGCCGTTCGCGTCGTGCTCGAAGCGGCTGTAGCCGTACCCGTGACGCGCGACGTACACGCCGCCGTCGCGAATCGGCTGTGCAGTGGGCGTCCATACGTCGCCGGTGCTTTCATCGCGCACGTAAATGGCTTCGCCAGCAGGGTCTTCGACGGGATCGTTCGACCATGGTGTGAGCTGATTTTCGCGGCTGTTTTCGGCCCACGTATAACCGGTGCCTTCCGCAGCGACCTGGAAGCCGAAACCGCTGTTGGCAACCACATTGATCCATGGTGCCGGTGTGCTGGACTGCGCAGCGAGCACTGTCACGTATTCATGGCCGTTGCGGGCAAAGCCGCCCAAGCCATTAAAAAACTCAAGGCCCGCGGTGAGCGTCGGCCCCGCGGACGCATCAGGAGGCTCCTGCCGGGGCGATAACCACGGTGTTTTTTGCCGGCGAGGCGCGGGTGAGCGTGCCGGCATTTGCGTCAGGTAACCAAGCTGGGCAGCGATGGCGCCGCGGCGCGCCAGCAGCGCAATACGCGCGGCCGATAGCAGCAGCGCCCTGGTCTCGGTGCTCATCAGGTCGGCACGCAGCACGTAGATCGAACCCTGCGCGAGTTCGCCGTCGAAGCGTGGTCGCGACTGACTGCTGCGCACCGCAGTTTCAATCGCCCCCTGCAACTCCTGGATATACGACGAAGCCCGTTCGTTGACGATCACGAGATCGACCGCCAGCCGCTTCATGCGCCAGTATTCGTGTGCCTTCAATAGCTGCCGGACCTGCGCGATATCTTCGACATCGCCGATGCGCAGCAGCACGATCGGCAGGTCCCCCGAAATCCCGTGCGGCCACAACGCCGATTGAGGGCCGGCGCCGCGCACGATGGCCTCGGGCGTCGCCCTGAAGCGCGGGTCGGCATACAGGATCGGCGCCGCGAGCCGCTGAAAGTCCGCAGCCTCGTCGACCTCCACGTCGAGGTAGCGTAATTGCACCTGAGCTTGCGTCCACGCGAGGGTTTTGGCGCGATCGAACGCGTTGCGGTCGTGATGCTGGTCGATGAGATCGAGCAACTGCGTGCGCGATCCGGCCACCACGGTCCAGAACGTGACGCGCACCACCTTGCCGGGCGGTACCTGCACGCGATAGCGCAGCGAGAAGACCGGATCGAGCACCGTACCCGTGGTATTGGAGAGCGGACGGTTGCAGACGGTCGATGCGGCCATGCGGGTATTTCCCCCGCGGCCCAGAAAGCGTAGCCGATCCGTTTCGTACTGAGGTTCGGCGACAATCTCGCCCTCGACCACGGCGAAATGCGCGACCCAGACCTGAGCCTCGTCATGCGAGCGCGGACGCCGCGTCGCCACCAGCGCTTCGAATTCGGCAAGATGCTCCGTCTGCACGAACATTCGCGAAAACGCCGGATGCGCGTTGTCGGCAGCCGGCGTAGCCAGTGTAAGTTCGATGTATGAGGTCAGTTCGATCTCACGCGTGCTGCGCCCGCTGTTCGCGAGCGAGACACGCCGAACTTCGCCGTCCGCTTCGCCAGAAACCAGCACGTCCATCGTCGTGGTCAGCGATCCGTCGCGACGCGTAAACTCCGCATGATCTTCGCCGAACACGACTTCGCCGTATTCGGCTTCCGTCGCGCACGGTTGCGCGCTCGCAGACCACACCTGGGTGTCCAGCGTATCGCGCAGGTAGATGAACGAGCCCCAGTGATCGCGGGTGGCGTCTTCTCGCCAGCGCGTGATTGCGAGTTCACGCCAGCGGCTGTAACCGGCGCCGGTGGCGGTGAGCATCACCACATACCGTCCATTGGACAGCAGATGCGTAATTGGCGGCCCGCTGGCCGCCGTCGTGTGGGCGATGCGCCGCAGCGTCGGCGGCATCGCATAGGTGTCCACAGCGGACGTATTCACTTCCTCCGCGCGAGGATGCGCCACGGCCACGTCGCGCGGCATGCGTTCCTGCAGCAGCAGTTCGCTCGCCTGGATCATCGGCTCGCGATGAAAGCGCACTCGCATCACTGCATCGAGCAAGGTGTTTGCGATTGCAACGATCGTCATGCCCTGATGGTGAGCCATGAAACTGCGGACGATCGCGAAGTGCTGCGCGTCGGGCAGGCGTGTACGGGTGAAATCGAGCGCTTCGTAAAAGCCGTAGCGGCCCAATGCGCCCAGTTTCGCGAGTTGCGTGTAGTTTTCGAGGGCGGCCCGCGGGGCGACCATGGTCGCCAGACCCGTCGCATAAGGTGCGATGACCCTGTTTTCGGAGAGGCCGCGTTTCAGGCCGAGGCCGGGTACGCCAAAGTTCGAATACTGATAGTTGAACTCGATGTCGCGGGCCTGATACGCGGACTCCGAGATGCCCCATGGCATGCCGAGCGACCGTGCATACGAGATCTGCCGTTCTACGACCAGCCGGCTGGTCTGTTCAAGCAGACTGCCGACCGGCGCACGCATCACCAGCGACGGCATCAGATACTCGAACATCGACCCCGACCACGAAATCAGTGCGGAACCCTTGCCGACCGGCGTCGCGGCGCGACCCAGGCGAAACCAGTGTCGCGTCGTCACGTCTGCCTTGGCGATGGCAAACAGGCTCGCTAGCCGCGCTTCGGACGCAAGCAGGTCGTAGCAGCTCGTATCGAGGCTCTTATCCGCCTGCGAATAGCCGATCGACAGCAGCTTGCGATCCGGATCGAGCAGAAACGCGAAGTCCATGCCGAGCGCCATCTCGCGCGACGTGTCGGCAATCGAGCGCAGACGTGCTTGCAAAAGCTGTGGCACGGCGCCAAGTTGCTGCCGGTCGCGACTGTGTTCGCTCACACTGCGATGCAAGGCTTCGATCCAGAACATCAGATCCGCGTAACTGTCATCGCCGCTGGCCGGCATGATCGCGCGCGTCGTCTGCCCGGCTTTCTTCGTTAGCCGGATCAGCGACGGCGACAACGAGTCAAGCATCTGCGGGCCACGCAGGTGCGCATCGATTTCCTCGAAAATTTCGACGAGCTGTTTGCCATGCTCCGCGTTTGCCGCTGGCAGCGAGTCGACCGCCTCGCGCGCGAGTTGCAGGTTGTCGCGTATTCCGGATCTGGCAGCCGACGCAAGCGGCGCTTGCAGCCACTCCTCGCACGCGTTGGCGAGCGCGATCAGATGGCCGGCGAGATTGCCGCTATCGACTGACGACACATACACGGGCGCGAGGGCCCGCAGGTCCCGCGTGTCGTACCAGTTGTAGAAATGGCCCCTGAAACGCGGAAGTTTCTGCATCGAGACAAATGCGGCTTCAATTCGATCGACGGTTTCCACCGTCCCCGCCCAGCCGAAATCTCGCGCGACGACCGCCGAGAGCAGATACAGCCCGAGGTTGGTCGGCGAGGTGCGCTGCGCGACGACCGGCTTCGGGTCTTCCTGAAAATTATCGGGTGGCAGCATGTTTTCGAGCGGCGTAACAAAGGTCTCGAAGAAGCGCCAGGTGCGCCGCGCGATCAGGCGCAGGCCCTGAGCGTCCTCGTCGGACATCGCAAATCGCCCCGCAACCGCTGGCGAACGGCTCGACCACAATGCAAGCGCCGGTGCGGCCAGCCACAGCAACGCAAACGGCAGCACGAGCGGCCAATGTGCCGGCTCAACGGCGAGCGCACTGGCGCACAACGCGACTGCGAGCGTGATACCGCCGCTCATCTGCCGATAAAAGCCGCTCAGATCCAGGCGCGGGCTGGCCTTCGACTGGGCCGCCGTCGTCCACTCGAGCAGGCGGCGATGTGTGACGAACAGGCGCACCAGCGTCCGGACGATCGCATCACCCATGCGCCATGCGTGATCGGCAACGAATGCGGCCGATAAAACGATTTGCAGCGCAGCAAGCCGCACGTCGGCAGCGAGGACGCGAAAGTGATTGCGCAGGCGAATCCCTGCACGTCGCGGCAGGATCGCGAATAGTGTCGGCAGAAACGCGGGAACGGCGAGCGCGCCTGACAACGCCAGGATTCCCGCGAAACCGGCGCGGACCGGCATCAACCAGCACAGCGCGAACGCAGCGACCATCGTGGGGGCGAGTAGCGAGCGGCGCAGATTGTCGAGCATCTTGAAGCGGCCGATGGACGGCATCGCTGTCTGGCCACAGCCCCGATGCCCGACGATCCACGGCAGCAACTGCCAGTCGCCGCGCGTCCAGCGATGCTGGCGTTTTGACGTGACGTCGTAACGCGACGGCACTTCCTCGACTACCTCGACATCGGATGCAAGGCCCGCGCGCGCAAAAATGCCTTCGAACAGATCGTGACTGAGCAGTGCGTTTTCCGGCACGCGCCCGCGCAACGTCGCTTCGAATGCATCGACGTCGTAGATGCCTTTACCGGTAAACGAACCCTCGCCAAAGAGGTCCTGATAGACGTCGGATACGGCCGCCGCATACGGGTCCATCCCGCCTGGACCGGAGAACACACGCTGATAGAGCGACCCTTCCTGGCCAACGGGCAGCGATGGCGTTACGCGCGGTTGCAGGATCGCATAGCCGTTAACCACCCGCTGCTTGGTTTCGCTGAATTGCGGCCGGTTCAGCGGATGCGCCATCTTGCCGATCAGGCGCAGCGCGGCATCGCGCGGCAGACGCGTGTCGGCATCGAGTGTGATGACGTAGCGTACCCCTGACGGCACCTGCGGTGCGCGCCCCGCGACGGGCACAAAATTCGTATCGGTCGCGCCGCGCAGCAACCGGTTGAGTTCGTGCAACTTGCCGCGTTTGCGTTCCCAGCCCATCCATTTGTTCTCGCTCGCGTTGTACACGCGACGGCGGTGCAGCAACAGGAAACGGCTGCCCCCGGGGCCCTGTCCGTGCCGACGGTTCAGTGCGTCGATGGCGTCGACAGCGACGGCGAGCAGAGGCGCATCGCCTGGCAGCACTTCCTCATCAGCGTCTAGCCCGTCGGCCAGCAACGCGAACGACAGGTCGCCGCCACCGCCCGCGAGATGGTGCACCTCGAGACGTTCGATCTGCTCGCGTAACTCGGCCTCGCTGCTCAGAAGCGTCGGCACGGCGACCAGCGTGCGCAGCGATGACGGCACGCCCGCCGTCAGTTCGAGCCCGGGTAACGTGACTGCGCCGAAACCCCATGTCACCGCGCGATTAGCGAGCGCGGTCGCGACCTCCGTAGCAGGCAGGAATGCGCATGCGGCAAACAACGCGAGTAACCACGCGTCGGTGCCTTGCGGTGGTGTCGTCCACAGCGTCCACACTACCCACAAGGTCAGCGCCACGAGCATCGTGGCAGCCGCCAGGATTGTGCCGACGTAGCCGCCGATGCCGAGATGGACACTGAATCGCGTGATTCTCAAACGCGGCGGCGGTCGAAAATTCAATGCAGACTCGAGCGCGCGCCGGCCCTCGGCGATCAGATGATAGCCAGGCTCCCCGGCACGTCCCGCACGTTCCATATCGCCCGCTGCTGCAATCGCCGCTTGCGCCGACTGCAGCGCGAGATCGGCCACGTCGAGTTCATTCACGGATGAACCGCGCGCCAGTTGCTCGATCGCGCTGCGGTAGAGATTGCGCGTCGGGAAATCCATCGTGCCGAACGTGCTGCCTTCGCGCAGGCGCGCGTCGACAAGGCTCATACTCTCGAACAGTTCTGTCCAGTCGATGTCGGAAATCAGGCGAATGCTGGTAATCACATTGCGCACCGTGACGTTCGATGCGCCCTGGTGTTGCTGCGCGTGCTGCACGACCTCATCGACGGAAAGACCCTGGCACTTCAGCCGCTCTTCCAGCCAGCCCAGCGCCGGCGTGGTACGTGGATCCTGATCACGCAGCCGTTTAGCGAGTTGCGCGGCAAACGGCTCCGACAACGCGCCCGATGAACGTGAAGCGATATCCGCTTCCAGTGCGGTACGCGCGTTGCCCGATTCGAGCAGACGGTCAGTGAGCGCGTCGGCATCCGCATGCGCGGTGCGGCCCGCGGTCATCTGGTCGGCGAGACGTCGCAGGTTCTCGATCAGCACGATGCGCAGCGTGATCGCCACCGCCCACAATTCGCCGATCGTCAGCGGCTGGATCCGTTGGTAGGCGTCGATAAAACGGCGCAGCACCTGCGGGTCGAAGTGACTGTCGGTATGGGCTACGAACGCCCAAGCAAGACCGAATACGCGCGGATAGCCGGCGAACGGACCCGCGGCGAGCTTCGGCAACTGACGGTAGTAGCCTGGCGGGAGGTCTTCGCGAATCTCGCGAATCTGTTCTTCGACGAGGTGATAGTTGTCGAGCAGCCATTCGGCTGCAGGCTCCACGCCCCGGCCACTCTCCAGTTCTGCGGCACTCGCGCGGTAAGCTGCGAGCAGGACTGCGGCGTTGTCGTTGAGCCGCATGTGCAGAGCCAGTACGACGGGTGGTTTATTCGTTACCGGTTGGGAGGCGGCGAGGCTCTGCGCGTGCTGCTCAAGACGCTCGACGCCAAATAGTTCGTCACGCACTGGCGCGGTGTCCGTCCACGGCGGCGAGCGCGATCGAAATCGCACCGCGTACTGAAGCAATGTGTTCACAGAGCCCTTTTTCTGCGGTTAGGTGACTCGATCGGACGGGGCAAAAGGCCTCGCGGGCGATGCTGTTAAAAGGTGTGCTGGTCGTCATCGTTACGATGATCCGAGGGCGCGAGCACGGATTGCCGGTATGACGAACTCCGGTACAACCGCCCGTGCAGCCTCGCAACCGACGAAAACGGCGTATGCCCGACCATTGCTCTCGCGTGCGGCACGACGCGCGTGTCGCGCGATAGATCCAGTAACCAGGAGGAAATGGGCTGGCCCTAGGTCGACCCGTATTGCACTAGTACAGGCGATGCGCGGGGAAGAGAGATTTCAGGAGGTGCAGACCCCGAGGCTGCGTCCTCGGTGTTGGTTACTTTTTCTTTGCTGGTGAGCTGGCAGTCTTCGGGGCTGTCGGCCAGGACAGATCCGCCGCAGGAGACGGTACCTTTTTGGGCTGTTTAGGCTTTTTCGCCTCACGATTGCCGCGCAGTTGGCCCTTTGCCATGATGTTTCTCCAATTACTTGGACCGCGGGAGCGGCCGCCTTGTAATCCATTCTGCGCGCATTTGCCGGTTCCGTCTCCATCTATTTTCGCAAGCCCGACCGGTAGCAGGCAGAGCACGCGACCCGGCCAGGGCGGGTGTCAGATGTGGCGTGAAATGCAGTGCAACGATATACATCAAGGCACGGCATGCGCGAACACAACGAACAGGATGAACCGCTCATATGCATTCTTCTTGCCTGGTTGCTGTCACCAGCGTATTGTGGAATCCGAAGCTCAAGAAGGTCGATCGCACGCTGCTCGTCAGTGGTTCGCTGCGTCAGCGGTATCCGCTGTCCTCTCACTCCTTGACTCTTCGGACACTCTCCCTTTCAAGGAATGTTTATGGACACCGGTACTGTAAAGTGGTTTAACGATAGCAAAGGATTTGGGTTCATTACCCCCGACGCAGGTGGCGAAGATCTGTTCGCGCATTTCTCCGAAGTGAGCGGCGAAGGTTTCAAGACCCTTGCCGAGAACCAGAAGGTTAGCTACGAAACGAAACGTGGCCCAAAAGGACTACATGCATCAAATATCAAGCCACTGTAAGCCGGCTGGTGCCCGCACTTGCAGGCATCAGCAGCTGCGATTTCTTCGGGTTACCTCACATCGTCGATGCCTCATCTTTGCCGGCCTCCTTATGGAATCAGCTGCGAGCTGCCTGTGTAAAGCAGAAGCGTGAGTGGCAGGCATAGAGTAATCCTCCCGAGCCGCAAAGACTGAACGCAGACCCAAGATCATTAGGACGTACAAATATACAACTGACAGGAAGCTTATGCACAGGGCGCATGCGACGGACTTTCGCCCTAGTATGCGATGGTTGCTGGAGGGAAGGTTCTCCTGATTTTGCGTCTTTGCGATCGCCTTGCATGGATATGGTAAAGGGTGCTTCCTTGTTTGATGCAACGTACACGCGCTGAGATAGGACGCTTGGTCGCGGAGATCATCGGGCAAGCAGCGATTGACGTCCTGTGGGGATCTTCAACCGAGTACAGGCAGCGTTAGTTCCAGGATCCAATGATCCTGGCGAGGTCCCGCTCCTTTCCCTTAATGCTTTCAATCAAGAACTTCCTGATCTCGGAAGGGTCGCCAAGCGCCTGCTCTGCCATCGCGAGCACGTCCTGCATCGGTCGCGTGTCGGCGCCACCCAGAGCGATGTCTGAATCATGTCGCGCATCGTACTAATGCTGAGTTCCGCCCGAATGATCCGGTTCTCAGTGACAGTCAGGCTGTGACGTTGCTGGGCGATCGTAAGCACATACATGTCCGGTGCGTCTCGTCATGCATCGTAGCGTTCAGCCCGGATTGGTGCATAGCTGGCGATGAGTAATCTCAATTCAACATTCGTAAATTGAAGGAGCAAGTCCCCTAGGCGATCATGGGCCGAATGCGATGGCAAAGCGACTAAATCGCTCTTGTTCATTATCTCCTCACGGATTTATGCGTACCTGCATACCCTCGCCGGACCCATGATTCTCCCCTGTCGCCCACCAATTTGGGACCTGGGTCCGGGTTATGCTGAGGATGGCTATATTTCGGAGACTGACCATGAACATGAACGAGTTTAAATCAAGCATAGCGAAATTGTTACGCGATGTTCCACTCGGCACAACTGCAGACTTGAGCGATTCCATCACAGCGCACTGGGCAGGCAATGAAGTTGTCTATTGCCACTTGTGCGAAGACGGCAGCGGGCGCGTTGGCGAAGAATTTGATCTGAACGAGAAAATGTGGGTGCAGTTACAGTCGGTTATCGACTCCTGGATTAAAACGCCCGTGTTCAGCATGCGCCCTGAGACGCATACCTGATTCAACGAACGTGCGTCGCGCAAGTCGCTTGCTCGGGGAGGGCGGGAATGGCTGCGGCAGCGAACAGTGAAGGCTGCTGCATTGGGTTCGAGCTGGAGCAATAACGGAGATTCTGAATTCGCGATCTATGATGCGAAAGGTCCGTTCAGTCATCGCGCTCTCCTGGCTTCAGCACCTTCGTGCACGCAGCGGCATGCGGTCGCTCACCCGCGTTTCGTTTCTTGAGACGAGCCTTCGCGTTGCCGTGAGAAGCCCGGGTCTGCCGATCACTTGTCCGCACGGCCTTCTGCGTAACTGTCCGATTGCCAATGGCGCTGCCGAAATGCGCGCACAGCATGCCGTTGATTCATCCTCTCGTGATACCACGTGAGGAACGTCACGAAAGCCGTTCGCCACTGTACCGACTTTTACACCGGCAGCGCCCAAGCTGGACCACGGCGCGCGAACATCTGTTCTAGCACTACCTGGGGCGGTGTTGCGCGAGCGAACCTCCGGTGTGTATGCGCGATGAGCGCGACTTGGGGTATCGAGGCATAGACCATGAATCCCATCACACATTCTCTTTCCATCGCAATCGCGCTGATTGCAGGCGCAGTCGGTCCATGGGTCAACGTCGATCTGGCGGCCCCCATTTTTGTTGTTTCCATCTTCGTGGTTTTGTCGGTGAAAGTCGCCGGTGTGTGGCAAAAGTTTGTCATTCTGCGTGTCGGAAAACTCCACAGCGGCAGGGGGCGCGGAAGCGATCGACCGTGTCGAGCAGACGTCGTTGCGCGAGATAATCGGCTGCCCGATGCCGGTTTCGCTTCTCTCGGGTCGTCGGGCCGCCGATACTCGCCTGCGTGAAGAAATAGGAGGCAAGACAGAGGACTGGGGCGTTGAGGTTCGTTTAGCACGTTGCGATACCGGTTGCCTTGCACGACGCGATGTTCAGGCAGGCTCAGGCCGAACGCGAAAAGCAGGCTCGTGTGATCCTAGGTTCCGCCGAAGCGGACATTGCCGCGAAGTTCTTCGAAGTTGCCCAGGTTTATGAAAACCACTCAGGGGCGCTGCAATTGCGCGCGATGAATATCATTTACGAAGCACCCGAGAGCGCGGTGCGACCATCCTGATTCCGAGTTCGATGGTCGATAGCCTGAATCCGCCGCCCGCGCTGGCCATTGCTGCGCAAGGCGTGGCGGGCGGGTCACAGACGCCGCTGAAGACGGCAGCATAGTGGAGTATCGAATGATGCTGCGAAATATCGACAGTCTGAAGGGATGCACCGTGGCCCCGAACGATGGCGAAATGGGGCATGTTGAACAGCTTTATTTTGATGATGAAGCGTGGGGTGTCCGCTATCTGGTCGTCAAAGCGAGCGACTGGGCCAACGGGCGGCGCGTGCTGATTTCGCCGTACTCGGTTGTGCGCACGGCGGTGGCGATACGCATCCACGTTGATCTCACGCGACAGCAGGTGACAGCCCTCCTCGATACCCGTAGACCCGTCTCACATTTGGGGTGCCAAGTGCGATAACTCGCTTTGCACGGAGCGACTTAACGTGAATCCCGGAAGCACCGGGCACGTGTCACTTTGTAAAGACCAGCTCTGAAGGAGTAAGCGAAATGACCCTGAACTATGCGGGTAGGTCGCACGATGACGCCGTGCAGCACGCCACAGGCAGAAACAGAAGGCGCAGGAGCAGGCGAGCGGTGGAGCGGTGTCATGGCAATCGAAGGCACTGAGGCCGGCGCCGAGCACAGTGGGATAGATCAACACGATGTCAACAGGCGCGGCAAAACCAGAATCGGACGGGAATAACTATAGGCGCTCGGAATGGCTGGACGACGTTTCGACGCAGTTGCAAACCTGCGATGGCGCAGCTGGAAAATTCGTCTACGCTTTGAACGTTACAGAGTGCCGCAAGCGGGCCTTGATTGTGCTTAGTTTTTAACCAGCGGAGTTTGGCGATGTATCGAATGATTCCCTATAGAGAGTTTGAGATTCATGTCACATTGACTCCTTCCGCGAAGGACATGTACGAGGTGACAATGCAAATTAAAGGTGGTGCCAACTTCGCCATCATCGGCGAAAGTGGGAACGCAATCCAGCTTCGCCATGGGCCCTTTACCAGGCGCTGGGCCTACCTGGTTGCGGAAGTTGCCGGGCAAGCAGCGATTGACGTCCTTTTGGGAGCTTCAATCGATACCAACGGCTCGCGATTGAAGTGAGTTCTCTCAACCCTCTCGTCGCTCAAGGGGGATGACTGGTGCCGAAAGCTGCTGGAGCGACGCCACTTCAACACAGTCGCGGTTCCACTCGATGTGATAACAGTCGGAGAAGGTGGTCAGGACAACATCTGGATCTTTTGACCGCGCCCCTGATGCGACAGCAAAGCAGTTGGAATCGCGGGGGAATAGAAAAAAAGCCGGCGCTTGCCGGCTTCTCATCAGGCGGGGAGACCGCCAGACAACCTGCTCGTGCAGGAGGTCATTTTCGTGTGTGCGCAATCGCTACGTATCAGCCACGACTATATACCTATCGCGCCAGATGTACAGTGGTTTCGAAAGCGTGGCGGCCGGACGGTAAAACTAGACATCAGCATTCAACCGTGGTGTGGCGTTGCACGCGCCTGCGATTTTCGGATACTGTGGGCCACGCAAGCAACCGACACCAAAACACTAGTGCGCGCGTAAGCAATGCGATGCTCTGCGCTCATGGCCTGATTCGTCGTGGAAAGATGTCGCGAACACTGAACCGGCAGTCGATGGACGGTTTGCCGAGACAACTAACATTGACTGAACCGATATGGCGGCTTCGAAGCGGGCTGTTTTGACATTTGCGTTAAAAGTCCACCCGATTGCACCATACGAATGGTTGCAGGCAGATCGCCGATGTCGTTGATGCTAAATTGGTGCAAGCGGCAGGAATTCCGGTCCGCTAGCGGGGCAAAGGTGTGACGCAGGCAAGCTAATCGCCTGTCAGGTTCAGCAGAACGTCGGCGTACCAGGCGCTGTTGAGGCCCAGGGACTCGTCGACGTGCAGATCGCGCACTCCCATGTCGATTGTCGACGAATGAACCCCCAGGAGCACCCATGGAAGGGCCGATGCCGCGTCGCTTACGTCCATCGACGCGTTGCTCATAACGACAGGTGCGCCGCTCGTGCCGCGGTGCGTTCGCGCGTCCGTGATGAAGCAGCCTTTGCCTTGGAAACGCAGGCCGAACGCGGAAGCTATGACGCCTTGTCTTACCACGGGCAGATGATGCAGCGAGTCGTGAAAGCCTAGCGGAAATCCGACAATCAGCACGGAAGCGCCGATGGGTGTCACGTGATCGAACGACGGAAGGTGTTCGGGGCCGAACGCTTCGAAAACTGCCGTTGGCGGCAACCGGTCTTTGCGAATTTCGAGGACCGCGACGTCGATCTCGCCGCCGGTATCCATCGCCTGACGCCAGAGGGCTGCGCCCGCCGCGTACAAGGGAAGGGTGAACCACGTCGAAGCGCCGAGGTTGTCGCGATCGACGTGAAGTTCAACCTCGATGCGATCCGGGAAATGCCTGCTTGGTACGTCGGCAAGTACGTGACGGCTCGTGACAAGAAAGAGGTGATCCTGACGTGCAAAAAAGAAGCCGCTTGCATTCGTCAGGTGGCCCAGTTGGCTGAACGTTCGTACTCGGGCGGCGGTGAGCAGGAGCGCCTCAACTGCGGGCCTGCGCGCGAGGTCTCCTGGCGCAGCCCCGGACATGGTTTGGTCAAGAAATTCCCGCAGCGCGCTGTGCTGTGGTCCCCATTGTCCAGACTGGCCTGCTGAAAGGAACGCCGCGACAGGCAAGTCCGACGCAGCGCCACCCGAGGCGGCATTGGGTATGTGCCGAACCACTGGCAAGGAACTCGCACCGTTGCAAAAAAGCCATTTGTCGCCGTTTGGGCTGCAATATAGCTCGATCTGGTCAATTTCAATCGGCATCCTGATTACCTCCACCTTTGTAGCATCAGACCGGAGTTGAAAGACGGTCTTATGTGCGTGCAGCGCACTGGTCGCGCAGACCCCGGCTTAGGTCGTTGTTCTGCAGCGCCTAACACTGACGCTCCACGATCGCGCGTCCATCGACGATTGGGGTGCAGCGACAAGAGGCACGCGTTTCATACCTAGGGGTTCGACAATGCGAACTTCACTGTGCCGCGTCGGTAAGCATTGAAGGTGGCATCGCATGGGACGCGGTGCTGCCCGATCCGCCCGTATCTGCGGGCTTCGCTTATGGCTTCCGGATGCTCGTCTCGGCCAAGGCCTGCAAAGCGACGTCGGCTTTGCCCTCCAATCGTTTCACCCGTTCTGGAATCGTTCTCTCGTCGCTGCCCTCGATTACTGAAATGTCCCAGCAAGAGACAAAAAGAGCCGCTATGAGCGGACCGATCACGAACCCATTGATTCCAAAGACGGACACCCCTCCGAGAGTCGAGATCAGCACTACCCAATCCGGTAACCGGGTGTCTTTGCGCACGAGAACCGGGCGTAGTATGTTGTCGACAGCCCCCATGACCAGCGTGCAAAAGATAGTCAGCACGATGGCCTTCCACAGTGGGCCTGCGAGAAGGAAATAGACCGCAACGGGGACCCATACAAGCGCGGAGCCGATGGCCGGTAGCAGCGAGAGGAATGCCATCAGAGTGCCCCAAAGCAGAGCGCCCTTGATGCCCAGTACGAAGAAGGCCAGACCGCCGAGCAGTCCCTGTACAACAGCCACGGCGACATTGCCCTTGACAGTCGCCCGGACCACTGTGGCAAACCGGCTGAGAAGCTTGCGCTTGTGCATCTCTTCCAGCGGCACTGCCTCGCGAATGCGTCGCGAAATCGCGATGCCATCGCGCAACAGGAAGAAGACCAGGTACAGCATGACGCCAAAACCAATTGCAAACCGTAGTGTGTTTTGCCCGATCGCGACTGCCTGTGCTGCCATGAACTGACTGATTATTGCCGCACCATCGGCCAACTTCGCCTGCAAACCGGCAACGTCGCCCAGTCCGACGTCACCCAGCCACCGCTGTACGAAAGACGGAAGAGCGTGCATGGCCTTCTGGAAATACAGGCCGAAGTCCCATTGACCCGTCTTGATTTGGTTGTAGGCGAATGTCGCTTCCTGCGCCAGCGTACCAACCAGTAGTCCCACCGGCAGAATGACGATCAACACGCACAATGCGAGCGTCGTCAGCGCCGCTGTATTCGGGCGATTGCCGAATTTCACTGTGAGTCTTCGCTGAAGCGGCTGAAAGAGAACGGCGAGGATTGTGCCCCAGAATATCGCACTGAAAAACGGCAGGAGAATCCAGACAAGTGCAAGCGACACCACGAACAGCAAAATATAGAAGCTCTTCAGATTACGCATATGGTTACCCGTGCGTTCGACGCCGACGTGTTATGCCTGCCACTCTCACCCGTATCGTTGCCCGTAACGTACGGATGAGCAGTGGGTCAATATGCTGATGCATCGTTAAAGCGCCCGGGTACGAGGATGCGCGGGGGCGTTCGACGACGGGACGGCGAAAAGATGTGCGAGGAAACCATGCAGCTGATTCGCCCACATGCACAATACGCAATTCGCCCGCCCCAACCTTGGCGATTCATATGCCGTAGACTCTGGAACCAGTCAGCGTGCTGCAATAGATGCCATTGGCAGGCGCTCGCTCCTGTCGAGCGCAATGCGCGTTCCCGATACACTTGCTACGCGGCCACTGTTTGAACGCCAGCCATCGAGCAGTGTCGTAGTTGATGAATCAGACTGTGTCGGTGCTCGAAGCGCGAAAGGCATTCATTCGGCGATACTAAGGTCGTTGTGGCGCCCAAGCCTGGCAAAAGATTTCAGCCGTTCCTCTGCCCCGTGAACGGGCGCCAGCGACCACGCCGACTGTCCGCTGGCGCACCCGCTGCAGTGTCAACGCATTCTCTGCGTCCCGTCCCGTCCCGTGCACGCTGAGACTGCCAGAGCAACGCGCCCACGCTGACAAGACCGTTCCAGTCGCTGGCATTCATCGTAGTGTGCTCGCGCGCAAGAAACTCGGCCAGCCAATGCAAGGGATCAGTTGCAACTGGCTGGCTTAGGGATTCTTCGGCAGTCATGCCAAACAGCTCGAAGATACCTTCCACATTGATGTACGGCTTGTTCATCGCGATCCCCTCTGGCTTAGCGGGATCCACCTAACCGTTCCGGTGTCCATTCAGATCCCCTGCGAATAACGGAGTGTATGCGCCCAGACATCGACGCGGGATAAAGGATCAAGGAGGGAGAGAGAACGATGAATACCGCTGTCTGCCTGCGGTCGATGATGAGCAGCAATCGCGCTTCTTGAAGGCTTCAGTTACAAAAACTACGCTGTGCCCCGCAAAGCGTCAAGCTATTTCGGTCGACCCTATCAAAGGGACGCGGGCCTCACTGGCTCTCGGGCCGTGGGGCAATTCAACTTGCGTGCATGTGACTGCCATGTGAGCAAATCGCGACATACTCCAGTCGCGCGCAGTAGATGTACAAGGTTGTTTTCGTCGATTGGCACACTTATATCGGAAGCCTCTAAAGACAATATGGTGATGGACGCAATCACAGATCGGCCTGCACCCAATTGCTGCCGTAGGACAATTTCGCGAATAGCTGGCGACATTAGACACAGTCTTGCGTCAGGGACAGCGTTTACCTCGGACGCACCATGCATTCCGTTGGGCAATTCGCCCGGATGCAGTTCGGAGACATCAAGCTTCACGTGTGCATCGCTTCGCGTAACGCCTCTTCATTGCGGCACTACAAGCACTGATGACATGCTGCGCGCGCGCCACGGCGCCGCAGTACGCTCAAGGTCCACTTGTCGTACCGTAGTAGGCGGAGATGGAAGCGTTGGTCGACGCACGAAACGATAATTCGCGCTTCCTGTCGACATTAGGACTACACTGAAAAGAGCAATCATAGGAGCACTGTCATGATCGAAGCCACTCCCCAATCCACCTTTCGTGGTCTTCCACTGACTCCCGAGCACGACGCAGAGCTGAGGCATTACATAAAGAGGAAAAGACAGCGGGGCGAGCCATGGGGCACGCCGGAGTTGGAGGCCATGCTCGATGACATGCTGGAGCCTCCGGGCGTCGAAGACGCAGAAGCCGGTGCGGCTATCAATGTAACCAGGTCAGCCAGGGAACGCGCGACAGCTTCTGTCGACGAGGCAATGGAACCCATTGAGGCAAGCGAGGAGCGGAACGCGGCCATGGAAGCCGAAGGAATGAAAGGGCCGAGACGGTAGATCCGCGAGTCGAGTCACCGCGGCACGTTCGGTATTCTCAGGAATACCTCGTCACCGAGCATGACAAACGTATCAAGCCAATTTGACTAGCGTGCTTGTTGAGGTCATGGAAGTGACGTGGCGTGCCGACAGTGAGGCACGCATATATAACTGGAACTCGCATGCCAAAGCAAACCAAAGTGTATGCAACCTCGCCGGTCAGGCAAGGCGACTACTTCATCGAGCAGAGGGAGCGTGTCTCTGCACGAGATAAGGCGGAAAACGAGCGAGCGCGGAAGCGGCTCGACATGGACGCCCGTATCGATGTCAACGCGAGCAAGTGGCGATATATCTGTCTTGGTGAGTAGATGGAAAAAGCCAGCATGGTGCTCAATTTTCCTAATCCCAGTCGCATCTACGATGCGTCCAGACGATGTGTGTGCTTCTGGGGCTACGACAATGCTCGCGAGATTGCCTTTCTCGTCGACGATACGCTGCTGACGAAACTGAATCCCGACACGCATTCTGACGAGTCCTCGTTGCTCGCGACCTTCGACCGCCACCGCGACCGAATTGTGGGACTCGCCAGAATCGCTTATAAGGGTGGCCCCCAGAACAGATACACAATCTCATGAATGAGCGGGATGTGCTGGAAAACGAGCGCTGCATAACATGTCATCGCACTGCCGTCCCGTCCGGTGGCGCATCGAGAACGATGTTTGACACACGCGAGCGAATGCGAGCAGGGCCTGCTGTCGCCGGCCCACATCGACCTGGTTATGCTGCGTTCCCGGGTTTTAACGGACGTTGCCACCTTCTACTTGTGGATTGCTGGGGCGCGACACGTCCAGCCCTATATGGGCAATTCAGGTCACTGCATTGTATTTTGCGATACTAAATGATCAACCGTCCTCCTCGTTGACGACGACTCCGAGAATCTGGGCGCGAAACGGACCGGGCCGAGTTATGCCGTCGTGTGCGCTGCCAGCCGGCGTTCGTTGACCTGCCCATTGTGATGCTGCCTGCTGAGCTTGAGCTAAAACAGTAGCAGTCCGTTGCTGATCTGCATTCTTTCGCAAACCGGTCGCAGATCGAGATTCCGCTTTCCCGCAGAGTTCGGAGCAGTCCCGTCGTTGCGGGATCAGCCAAGCAAAGATTGGCCTCGTCGCGAACAATCCGATTACCTGAATTCGGAATTTGCGCCCGATATAATGACTGCGGGAGTTATTTGAACAATCTGCTAAACTCAAACACCTAAAATTGCCGGTTCGGCGGGAAACGTATCAGTTTCCGAAGAATAGTTCCCTGAGTTCGCATCCCACTCTTCCCTTCCGTAGGTTAGCAATATGAACAACGTTCACAATCAAGAGCCGACCATTTTCCATGTAACCCACTGGAAAGCCGGATCACAATGGTTACATCGCATCCTTCGCGATATCGCCCTGGATCGGATTGTTGCGCCTCAATTATTCGAAAAGCAATTCCTCATCGAGCCAATTGTCGCTGGCGCTATCTACCCGACGGTTTACGTGACCAAAGAGCAATTTGAATCAGTACCCCTTCCCACCGGTTCGAAGAAATTCGTTGTCATCCGGGACCTAAGGGACACTTTAGTTTCCGCCTACTTTAGCATTCGATACAGTCATGCAGTAATTGACAAGAGCCTTGCGGAATGGCGTGAGCGACTGGAAGCAAGCGACATCGGAAGCGGTCTGTTGATGTTGATGGAAGAATGGCTTCCGTCATCCGCGCGAATCCAGGAGTCGTGGGTGAAGTCCGGGGAAAATATCGTTCGCTATGAAGATCTGCTTCAGAACGACTTCGAAATTCTCGAGCAAGTGTTCATCCAGCAATGTGGGCTGTCTATAGGCACAGAACGGCTGCGAGAAATTGTTCACGATAATCGCTTCGAGAATGCGACTGGTGGACGAAAGCCCGGAGAGGAAAATCGTGATTCTCACGAGCGCAAAGGAATCGCCGGAGACTGGCGAAATTACTTTACGTCTGGTGTGACGAAGAACTTCAACGCACAATACGGGACTCTTCTCGTGTCGGCCGGATACGATCTGGCGGATTAAAGAATTCAGGTATGCCAATTCGCCTCCCACTTGCGGACGAAACTCTGCACGGTCTTCCTAATCAGGTGGTGGCCATATGCGGGCGTCAGAGTCGCGCGCTACGGCGCATGATTTAACGCGTCTGCCTTCGCCTTCGGAATACTTGCAGGCAATTACGGATTTCGCGCAAAAATTGCTCTCGGATGCCCGTTCCGACGTAGGCAAATGAGCTACCTCGATGGTTTGCCATCCCCGAAGTACAGCGCCTCGCGACGAAGTCGACGCGCACAATTGGAGTGCGGGTTTTCCCTGGGAGGGGGCGATCATTGCACATCGCGACTTTGACATGGCCTTGCGAATGAGCAGAGCCGTGCCTCGTCAGCGGGGCCGTGCACCTCAGTTTGAGCCTGCTATGTCGTTGTTTCGTCAGAAATTTTGAGCGTTGATAGGAATTCGAGACTGCTCGAGTTAAAAATGAGCGCCCAGGTTCAAAGCCAGGTGAATCTCGCCATGAGCGTCGCGCCGGGGCTGATTAAGCGTCATGTCGCTTCTTGAATTTGTCACTGCCCCTCCATATAATTAGCACTCGTCGCACCCGAGTGCTAACAATTTCTCCGGCCGGGCTCTCCGGCCGGGTTTGTCCTCAGCGTTCTTCAGTCTCAACCAAGAGAGGAGTATGTATGAACCTTCGTCCTTTGCATGATCGCGTGATCGTCAAGCGTCTTGACCAGGAAACCAAGACTGCTTCGGGCATCGTGATCCCCGACGCCGCAGCGGAAAAGCCGGATCAAGGCGAAATTCTGGCCGTCGGCCCGGGCAAGCGTGACGACAAGGGCAGCCTGATCCAGCTCGATGTGAAGGTCGGCGACCGCGTCTTGTTCGGCAAGTACGCTGGCCAGACCGTCAAGGTCGATGGTCAGGAACTGCTGGTGATGCGCGAAGAAGACATCATGGCTGTGGTGAACAAGTAAGTTCAACGTCCCCAGTTCATTCAAAAGCATTCAAGGAGTTAGAAGATGGCAGCTAAAGACGTCGTATTCGGCGATTCCGCCCGCTCGAAGATGGTCGAAGGCGTGAACATTCTCGCCAACGCAGTGAAGGTCACGCTGGGTCCGAAGGGCCGCAACGTCGTGCTCGAGCGCAGCTTCGGCGGCCCGACCGTCACCAAGGACGGTGTCTCGGTCGCGAAGGAAATCGAACTGAAAGACAAGCTCCAGAACATGGGCGCGCAAATGGTCAAGGAAGTCGCTTCCAAGACCAGCGACAACGCCGGCGACGGTACCACCACGGCTACCGTGCTCGCACAGTCGATCGTTCGCGAAGGCATGAAGTACGTCGCGTCGGGCATGAACCCGATGGATCTGAAGCGTGGTATCGACAAAGCTGTCACGGCCGCAATCGAAGAACTGCGCAAGATCAGCAAGCCGTGCACGACGAACAAGGAAATCGCGCAAGTCGGCGCGATCTCGGCGAACAGCGATTCGTCGATCGGCGATCGTATCGCTGAAGCAATGGACAAGGTCGGCAAGGAAGGCGTGATTACCGTCGAAGACGGCAAGTCGCTGCAAGACGAACTCGACGTCGTCGAAGGTATGCAGTTCGACCGCGGCTACCTGTCGCCGTACTTCATCAACAACCCGGACAAGCAAGTCGCCGTTCTGGACAACCCGTTCGTTCTGCTGCACGACAAGAAAGTCTCGAACATCCGCGATCTGCTGCCGGTACTCGAGCAAGTCGCAAAGGCTGGCCGCCCGCTGCTGATCATCGCTGAAGATGTCGAAGGCGAAGCGCTCGCTACGCTCGTCGTCAACAACATCCGCGGCATTCTGAAGACCGTTGCCGTCAAGGCGCCGGGCTTCGGCGACCGTCGCAAGGCAATGCTCGAAGACATCGCGATCCTGACCGGTGGCCAGGTCATCGCTGAAGAAACGGGTCTGTCGCTCGAGAAGGCTACGCTGGCCGAACTGGGCCAGGCGAAGCGCATCGAAGTGGGCAAGGAAAACACGACGATCATCGACGGCGCTGGCGAAGCTGGCAGCATCGAAGGGCGCGTGAAGCAAGTGCGCGCACAGATCGAAGAAGCGACGTCGGACTACGATCGTGAAAAGCTGCAGGAGCGCGTGGCCAAGCTGGCCGGCGGCGTGGCAGTGATCAAGGTTGGCGCTGCGACCGAAGTCGAAATGAAGGAAAAGAAGGCACGTGTCGAAGACGCACTGCACGCTACGCGCGCAGCCGTTGAAGAAGGCATCGTGGCCGGCGGCGGCGTTGCGCTGATCCGCGCTCGCGCGGCTATCTCGGGCGTGAAGGGCGACAACGCCGATCAGGACGCAGGTATCAAGATCGTGCTGCGCGCGATGGAAGAGCCGCTGCGCCAGATCGTCACGAACGGCGGCGAAGAAGCGAGCGTCGTGGTGGCAGCGGTTGCCGGCGGCAAGGGCAACTACGGCTACAACGCAGCGACCGGCGAGTATGTCGACATGGTCGAAGCCGGCGTGGTGGACCCGACGAAGGTGACGCGCACGGCGCTGCAAAACGCAGCTTCGGTCGCTGGCCTGCTGTTGACCACGGACGCAGCCGTGTGCGAACTGCCGAAGGAAGACGCTCCGATGCCTGGCGGTATGCCCGGCGGCATGGGCGGCATGGGCATGGACATGTAATTCGACGTCAAGTCGAAGCACATGTTCGGGGCGCGTTGAGAGGCGCGTTCCCGCTCAAAAAGAAAACCCGCAGCGTTTGAACTGACCCCGGGAAGTTGAGCAATCACGGTGCGGGTTTTTTTATGCGTGTGCGGATCGCGCGTTGACTGCTAACCGACAATTCGGACTCGGACAGGCCGCGTCAAAAACGTGCGGCCTATGTCCAATCAATGCCGCGCCTCTCCCGGCGCGTCGCTCTTCCCGCTCGCAGTGGGCGCATCTTCGTCGGTTTCCCTTGCCCAGAAAAACCGGTCGGGCAAGTACGCGCCCATCCCGGGCCGAAACGCGTTCAGCATCGCCTGGAACATATACTCCTGCGCCTCGCGCACCGCTTCCGCCGGTTCCTGGCCATTCGCCAGCAATGCCGCGATCGCCGCGCCGAGCGTATCGGTGATACCGGTCACGCGTTGAGCACCGCGATCCCACAAGTCCTGCCGCAACTGGCCTTCCTCGCAGTAAAGCGTATTGACGAGCCGGTGCGTGCCCGTCTCCATCGACAGAATGTATTCACAACCTTGTGACAGCAGATGCGAGACGGCTGCGTCGAGCGTCGGCGCCTCCGCGTCGCCGTCCGGCTGCGCGAGTGCGAGCAGTGCCGCGTGGTCGGCGACGAGCAGCGTGGTTTGCGGTGCGAGCAGATCGGCTATCGCTTCGCGCAATTCGTCGGCGGCGAGCACATGTTCGTCATCGAGCGTGAAATCGGGCGCGAGAATCAGCGGGACGTCGTCATAGTCGGCGACCACTTCGGCAATTGCGCTCACCACTTCGGCGCGGGTGGCCGCGCCGACCTTGAAGGCGGCGATCGGCATGTCTTCGAGCAGCATGCGCGCCTGTGTTGCGACGGTCTCCGGGTCCAGCGCGGTCACTTCGTCGCAACTCGCCGAGTCGCGCACGGTATAACCGGTGAGGACCGTGACGCCGTGGCAGCCCATGCTGGCGAGCGTCATCAGGTCCGCTTGCAGCCCGGAGGCGCCGGTGGGGTCGGAAAGGCCGAAGGTCAGAACGATCGGAGGGGTGTCGCTGGGCATGAAAAGTGGCGCGAAATAAGTGATGCGGATAAGTGGGGCAACGGGGACGCAGATGAGGACGCAAATGCGCGGGCCGGCTCAATTATGCGGCTTTCTCCTGCGGCGAGGCGGTTTTTCACACGGGGGCACCTCGGTACGCCGTATGACAGGTTTGCTGCAGCGCAGGATCGTTGGTTCCTTCTGCTAGGCATGGGGGCGGCAACACGGTACCATCATGGCTCCCGTTTTAACGGACTTTTCGACGCGCAAAAGAATGGAATATAGAAGCTGGATGTGCCTGATCTGCGGCTGGATCTACGAGGAAGAAGCCGGCTTGCCGGACGAAGGTATCGCGCCGGGTACGCGCTGGGAGGATGTGCCGATCAACTGGACCTGCCCCGAGTGCGGGGCGCGCAAGGAAGACTTCGAAATGGTCCAGATCTGACCGGACCGCCGGTCGGTTCTGCGACCGGCTTTGCGCTTTTTGCGCGCCTTTGCGCCTGATGCCGGGGCTTGTTTTCGCGTTGGTCTTTACGCTTTTTCACGACCTGATTTCGCGCCGGTTCCCCTATTTTTCCACGCTCGGCGCCTTAATGGATGCTCGATATTTGCGCATTGTGGCGGGCGTATGGGGATGCGTGGCGTGCCTCAATGGAACCGCGCGCCGTGCGCGCATGTGACGGTCGACGCGATGCAGGCATAGCGGCAGCGCGATGTCAGGGCGCACGCGGTGGCCTGTCGGGTGTGCCTGGTTGTACCCGGTTGCGCCTGGTTGTACCCGCTACCGGTCATACCCGGCGCGCCACGGCTAGTCGTCATCCCGGTTCTAGCGTCGGTTTCGGTCTGTCGGCGTTTCTGCACACGTGCCCATGACACCTTCATCCGCTCCCGGCAGTACCCTCGAAGCCTTGCCTAATCCCCGCGGCGGCGCCGTGCGCGGGGCCGAACGCGCGCTCGCCGAAGCGATTTCCGCACACGATGGGCATCGCGACGCCGCGTTGCATGTTCTGCATGCCGCGCACGCGCTTCGCGAAGCGGGATGGTTCGCGGCCCATCGTTTCGCGGACGCGCTGGTCCTCGTATCGCCGCTCGCCTTCGACGCAGCCGACCATGGTCAAGGCCAACGCCACGCAGCAGACCATTCGACGCCTTCCGGCCACCCCGCCGCCCATACGGCCCGCGCCCATCCCGTGGAAAACCCGGTGCGCGAAGTCTTCGGTTCGGCACTGCACGCCTTCGCGGCGGCGCTTGGCCGGCGCAATCTGCGGGAGCTCGCGTGTTCGCCGTCGCTTTACGCGCACTATCGTTCGCTGTCGGCTCTGATTGCGCAGCACACGCCGGGGTTCAAGGTCAATTTCGAAGATATCGCGCTTGCGGGCCGGCCGGTCCCGCCCGCAACCTTGCATGCCCAGCCTGCGCAACGGCTTGCGCATCTGCGCGCCCGCTACGAGCAGGCGTTGCTGCCGGTTCTGCGCGCGCAAACCGGTGAGGGCACGATGTCAGCGGCGACGCTGGTGGTCGAGGCGGCGCTCGATGAACTCGAAACCTGCATGGCCCAACTCGCCGGCCCCGATCCGTACGATTTCTGGCGGCTTGCCGCCGGTTGCGCCCGCGCGCTGCGCGTGAGCGGTCACTTATCAGGCGACGCCGATGCGCGGCGCTTCTTCGCGCGGTGCAACCTCGCGCTCGCCGACCAGGCGCGCGGCATCGAATATGCGCCGCGTTCGCTCGTGCGCGCGACGCTCGCGTTGTTGTGGCGCGACTATGCGCTCTTCGGCGCGGCCGCCGAAGATACCGAACCCGTCGAACTGCTGCGCGACTACGGGCTGACCGTGGTGTGGCACGTGGCAAGCACGCTGGCCTCGGAGGCGCTGTGGGAAGCAGGCGCTGCCGAAGTCGCGGGGACGGCGGAAGCGCCGGCGGCTCAGCCCGGGCATCGGCCCACCTCATCAGACGCGCTTACCCGCGACCTCGGCCCGCTCACGCTCCACGCCAACGCATACGAAGATTTTCTACAAACTGCCGATGCGTCGATCGCGGCTCTCTCGGAACACGCGCGCGCTGCCGATAACCCGCAAAAGGCCGACTCGAGCGAGGCATTGCAAGCGGGGGACGCTGCGTACCGGCTCGGTGCATCGGCGAGCGCGCTCGGGCTCGGCCATGTCGCGTTGCTGTCCGACGCGCTCGGTCTCGCGTGGCGCCGGCGTGCGCATGCCGCGGCGGCGATGCCCGAGGGCCGAACGCCGGCGCATATCGAAGCGCCCGACGCTGCGGTGCTCGAGCAGGCCGCGCTTGCACTACGTGCAATGCTGCACCAGATCGCGGCAGGTGTTGCGCCGCCGCAAGCGAGCACGGCGGGGGGCACTACGGGAAGCACCGCGCTCGTGGCCTTGAC
Organism: Paraburkholderia edwinii; assembly: GCF_019428685.1. NCBI lineage: Bacteria > Pseudomonadati > Pseudomonadota > Betaproteobacteria > Burkholderiales > Burkholderiaceae > Paraburkholderia > Paraburkholderia edwinii. The sequence goes on along the minus strand of NZ_CP080095.1, from coordinate 3,698,927 downwards.
CCGCGCGATCGAACTGGGCAGTACGCCGACGTGAAATGAGGCCGAACTGAGTCGGAACCGAGTGGGAACCAAGTCGCCACTAAGCGCGAAACCAACCTGCATCGGGCGAGGACCGAGCACGAACCCAACGTGAACTACCGCGCACATCGCGTGTGGCGCGCTGCCGGGCCCGGTTGGCGAGCCGTAAGTGCGTGTTAGAGTGCAGCTATGATCCGCCGTCCGTGGGGCGCGGCCGAACGCGTTGCGCGTCGCATGACGCGCGGTGCACATGCGGTCTGCACTTCCACTCGTCTTTGCTAGAATTTGACCTATGTCCAAGAGTTCCGATCGCATCAATCTCACCAACCAGTTCCTGATCGCCATGCCCAACATGGCAGATCCGACTTTTTCAGGAACGGTGGTCTATCTTTGCGATCACAGCGAGCGCGGCGCACTCGGCCTTGTCATCAACCGGCCGACCGATATCGACCTTGAAGCGCTCTTCAATCGCATCGATCTGAAGCTCGAAATCGAACCCCTGCTGCATGTCCCCGTCTACTTCGGCGGCCCGGTGCAAACCGAGCGCGGCTTCGTGCTGCATGACGCGGGGCAGGGCAGTTCGTACACATCGTCGATGCAAGTGCCCGGCGGCCTCGAAATGACCACATCGAAAGACGTGCTCGAAGCGGTCGCGAACGGCAAGGGACCCGAGCGCTTCCTGCTCACACTCGGCCATGCCGGCTGGGGCGCGGGCCAGCTCGAGGAAGAAATCTCGAAGAACGGCTGGCTCACGGTCGAGGCCGACCCGAAGATCGTCTTCGACGTGCCCGCCGAAGACCGACTCGAAGCGGCGCTCGCGCTGCTCGGTGTGACGCTGTCGATGCTCTCCGGCGAAGCGGGTCACGCATGACCGGTGCGCCCGGACGTGAAGCGACGCTGCTTGCGTTCGATTATGGCGAGAAACGCATCGGCGTCGCTGTCGGCAATTCCCTGACGAAAAGCGCGCGGCCGCTCGTGGTCGTGCAGAACCGCAATCGCGACTATCGCTTTGCCGAACTCGGCAAGCTGATCGGCGAGTGGCGGCCCGATGCGCTCGTCGTCGGCCTGCCGATGCATCCCGACGGCACGCCCCACGCCATGACCCAGCAGGCCAAGCGCTTCGGCAATCAGCTGAACGGCCGCTTCAATCTGCCGGTTAGCTGGGTGGACGAGCGCTACTCGTCGGTGCAGGCGGAAGCCAGCGTGCGCAGCGGTACCGCGCGCGCCGATCTGCTCGATGCCGAAGCCGCCTGCATCATCCTTCAACAGTACTTCGAAGAAACCGGCATGCGCGGCGAACCACGCAGCGAATCGCCCGGCAACCCAGACGGCGAAACAGGCAATGAGTGACAACACAAGCGCTATCGATGCGGAGCGGCTTTATCGCGCCGTCCTCGAACAGATCCGCGCGGCTTATCGCGATGCGTTTCTGCGTCCCGACGAGCCCGGCGGTGCGGTGCTCGCCGGCATTTATAGCGGCGGCGCGTGGCTGGCCGAGCGGCTTGCGCGCGATCTGAACGTGCCGGACTTCGGCGTGGTCAACGTCGCGCTGCATCGCGACGACTATGCGAAAAAGGGCTTGCATACGCAGGCGAGCCCGACGTCATTGCCCTTCGATGTGAACAAGCATCGCATTCTGCTGGTCGACGACGTGCTGTACACGGGCCGCACGATTCGCGCGGCGCTCAACGAACTGTACGACTACGGCCGGCCCGCGGCGGTCGAGCTTGCGGTGCTCGCCGACCGCGGCGGACGCGAGCTGCCGGTGGCGGCGACTTTTGTCGGTGGCACGGTCGATGTGCCGGCCGATGCGATGCTCGTGCTCGCGCGCCATGGCGAAGCCGAGGCGCAGCATTTCACGTTTCATACCGAAGCGCGCGCGGACTGAGCGCAGACCCTACTGCAGCATATACATGCACGCGCGACGACGTTCGATTCAGGACCACGATGAACAAGCCTAACCCGGTCTCCCAAAATCCGACCCAGGATTCAACGCAGCGCGCCGCCGAAGCGCGGCACTTTCGCTACGGTTTCCTGAAGGGTAATCCGCAGCTCACGAAGAACGGCGAGCTCAAGCATCTGCTGACGATCGAAGGCCTGCCGCGCGCGATCGTCACACACATTCTCGATACGGCCGAGCAGTTCGTCAGCGTCACGGACCGCGAGGTGAAGAAGGTGCCGCTGCTGCGCGGCAAGTCGGTATTCAATCTGTTCTTCGAGAACTCGACGCGCACGCGCACCACGTTCGAGATTGCGGCGAAGCGCCTGTCGGCCGATGTGATCAATCTGAACATCAACGCATCGTCGACAAGCAAGGGCGAATCGCTGCTCGACACGATCAACAACCTGTCCGCGATGCATGCGGATATGTTTGTCGTGCGGCATGCATCGAGCGGCGCGCCGTATCTGATCGCCGAGCATTGCGCGCCGCACGTGCACGTGATCAACGCCGGCGACGGGCGCCATGCGCACCCGACGCAAGGCCTGCTCGACATGTACACGATCCGCCATTACAAGCGCGATTTCACGAATCTGCGCGTGGCGATTGTGGGCGACATTCTGCATTCGCGCGTCGCGCGCTCCGACATTCACGCGCTGACCACACTTGGTGTGCCCGAGGTGCGCGCGATCGGCCCGCGCACGCTGCTGCCGGGCGGGCTCGAGCAGATGGGCGTGCGCGTGTTCCACAACCTCGACGAAGGCCTCAAGGACGTCGACGTGATCATCATGCTGCGTCTGCAGAACGAGCGCATGAGCGGCGCGCTGCTGCCTTCGGCGCAGGAGTACTTCAAGAGCTGGGGCTTGACGCCCGAGCGTCTCGCGCTCGCGAAGCCCGATGCAATCGTGATGCACCCGGGGCCGATGAATCGCGGCGTCGAGATCGACTCGCAGGTTGCGGATGGGCCGCAATCGGTCATTCTGAATCAGGTGACGTTCGGCATCGCGGTGCGGATGGCGGTGATGGGCATCGTCGCCGGAAACCACGACTGAGGGCGGTGCGCGGCTGCGGCCACCGGCTGCAACAACTGCTTGCACGCGCAACCATCGGGCAACACCGCACCAAGCATCGAACGTCGAACACGAGCATCGCCAAAGACAACACACAAGTCACGCACAAGAAGGCAGCACCATGAAGATTCACATTCAGGGCGGCACGCTGATCGATCCGGTAGCGGGCACCGAACAGCAGCAGGACGTGTTTATCGCGGCCGGCAAGATCGTCGCGCTCGGCCGCGCACCGGAAGAATTTCACGCGGCGAAGACGATCGACGCGCGCGGCCTGATCGTCGCGCCCGGTCTCGTCGACCTGGCCGCGCGCCTGCGCGAACCGGGCTATGAGCACAAGGCGACGCTCGAATCCGAAATGGCCGCCGCGCTCGCGGGCGGCGTGACGACGCTCGTGTGCCCGCCTGACACGGACCCGGTGCTCGACGAACCGGGCCTTGTCGAAATGCTGAAGTTTCGCGCGCGCAATCTGAACCAGGCGCATGTGTATCCGCTCGGCGCGCTGACCGTCGGCCTCAAGGGGCAGGTGATCACCGAGATGGTCGAACTGACGGAAGCGGGCTGCATCGGCTTTTCGCAGGCCGATGTGCCGGTCGTCGACACGCAGGTGCTGCTGCGCGCGCTGCAGTATGCGAGCACATACGGCTTTACTGTGTGGCTGCGCCCGCAGGACGCATATCTCGCGCAGGGCGGCGTCGCCGCGAGCGGTCCGCTGGCGTCGCGGCTCGGTTTGTCCGGCGTGCCGGTGTCGGCGGAAACGATCGCGCTGCATACGATCTTCGAGCTCGTGCGCGTGACGGGCGCGCGCGTGCATCTGTCGCATCTGTCGTCGGCGGCCGGCATCGCGCTGATGCGCGCGGCCAAAGCCGAAGGTTTACCGGTTACCTGCGATGTGACGATCAACCACGTGCATCTGATCGACGTCGATATCGGTTACTTCGACGCGCAGTTCCGTCTCGATCCGCCGCTGCGCTCGCAGCGCGATCGCGAGGCGATTCGCGCGGGCCTCGTCGACGGCACGATCGATGCGATCTGCTCGGACCACACGCCCGTCGACGACGACGAAAAGCTGCTGCCGTTTGCCGAAGCGACGCCGGGCGCGACCGGCCTCGAGCTGCTGCTGTCGCTGACAGTCAAGTGGGCCGACGAAACAGGTGTGCCGCTCGTGAAGGCGCTCAACTGCATCACCGCGGCGCCGGCCGGCGTATTGAAACTCGCCGCGGGCCGCATCGAAACGGGCGCGGTTGCGGACCTGTGCGTCTTCGAGCGCAATGGGCACTGGCGCATCGAACCGCGCGCGCTGAAGAGCCAGGGGCATAACACACCGTTTCTCGGTTACGAACTGCCGGCGCGCGTACGGGCAACCGTCGTGTCCGGACAGGTTGCGTTCGAACAGCGCTAACACCAATCCGAAGCTGCGCACGGAACACTCACGATGAAGCTCGCGCTCCGCAAGACACGACTCGTTATTCACCTGCTGTATGGCATGTGGGTGGTCGCCACACGCTTTTCGCGCGTCACGCCGCACCAGCGCTTCGAACTGAACCGCGCATGGTCGCGGCGCTTCCTGCAGCTCGCGGGCATGCGCCTCGTCGTGCACAACGACGAAGCGCGGATGGACGAAGGCGCGCTGGTCGTCAGCAACCATATTTCGTGGATCGACATCTATGTGATCAACGCGTGGCGGCCGACACGTTTCGTCTCGAAGGCGGAAGTACGCAAGTGGCCCGTGGTGGGCTGGCTCGCGTTCAAGCTCGATACGGTGTTCCTGCAACGCGAGAAGCGCAGCGACGCGAAGCGGATCATGCACGAGCTCGCCGGGCATCTGATTGCCGGCGATGCGATCTGTGTGTTCCCCGAAGGAACGACGAGCGACGGGCGCGAACTGCTGCCGTTCCATGCGAACCTGTTTCAGGCGGCCGTGTCCGCATCGCGACCGGTGCAGCCGATCTGCATTTACTACGAAGACGCGCACGGTAACCAGTCGACGGCGCCGTCGTACATCGACGATATGTCGCTCGGCGAATCGATGCATGCGCTGCTGTGCGGCGCGCCGTTGACGGCGCACGTCTACGTTTGCGATCCGCTTGCGCCGGGCGCGGAACGGCGCGTGCTGGCGGCCGAGGCGCAGGCCGCGGTGGAAGGAGCGCTTGAGCGTCTGCGGCCGGGGGGCTCGCGTGCGCGCGAGGCGGCGCGCATGCAGCCCTCACAGCCACAGGCAGCGAACGACGACCTGCCGCATCCCGGCGATACGCCGACCCCTAACGGGCCGCTCGCGCAGTAAAAGCGTCTTCGTCAAGATCGCGCGCGGCAATATCTACGTGCATGGAGCGCGGTTGCGAGAACGAACGTCTCGCCACCACCCGTGTCTCATCGTACAGATTGAGATAGCCGCGCCCCCCGGTCGAGTACACTGCTTCGATGCTTAACGATCCCGATTTCTTCCTCTGGAATTTTTTTGCCAGCATTGGCGATGCGGCATTCACGCTGCCGATCGCGCTCGTCTGTGCGATCTGGCTGTGGTTCACGGCGCGCCGGCAAGCCGCGCGCTGGATCGTGCTGCTGGGCATCGGCATGGCGGCGGTCGGCGCGACGAAGATTCTCTATGCGGGTTGCGGCATTGAAATTCCGTCGCTGAATTTCCGCGTGATCAGCGGACATACCACGCTATCGACCACGGTCTGGACTGTCGCAATGGCGCTGTTGTGCCGGTGCGCAGGCGTCCGCGCGCGCTATGGCGTGATGCTCGGACTGCTGATCGGTGTATTGACCGCCGTTGCACGCGTATTCGACGACGCGCATTCGGTTACCGAAGTGATTGCGGGTTGGGTGGTCGGCGGCACGCTGGCGGTGCTGTTCGTGCGCAACTTTGTGCACTCGGGCGTGAGGCTCGTCAAGCCGCGCTATGCGGCGTTGGGACTGTTGCTGGTGGCGTCTGTCGCATATGGGCGGCATGCGCCGATTCAGCAGATGATCGAACAGTATTCGCCGGGGGTATGCGCGAAGTTTTTTCCGAACCTCGTCGATGAGATGAAGCAAAAGCTGTAGCGCGTATTCGTATGTTTTCGCGTGGTTTCGCGCGTTTTCGAGACGTCGATTCGCGTCGGTCCGATGCTTATTCGACGTCAGCGGAAGCGCGACAGCCTGAGCAATCCATCTGCGTCACCGTGCGTCCTGCCGGTTCGCGCGTAAGCCTTACCGCGGAAAGCTGGTTGCCCCACACGCAGCCCGAATCGAGCCCGATCACGTTGTCGCGTACCAGCAGGCCGAGCGCGGCCCAATGGCCGAATACGACCGTGACGTCGGCCGTGCGCCGCGACGGCACATCGAACCACGGCATAAAGCCCGACGGCGCCGAACCGAGGCCGCCGCTCGACGTGAAATCCATTGCGCCGTCCGCGTTGCAAAAGCGCATGCGCGTGAGCGCGGTGCAGGTCACGCGCAGACGGTCGATGCCCTTGAGGCTCGGCTTCCAGCGGTTCGGCTCGTTGCCGTAGAGGCCTGCGAGCGTTTCTTTCCAGTTCGGCCCGCGCAGCGCGCGCTGCAGTTCGTCCGCGAGTTCGAGCGTAAGCGTCGTGTCCCATTGCGGCGGCACGCCGGCATGCACGAGCAGCATGCCTTCGTCGAAATGCGCGATCGGACGATGGCGGACCCAGTCGAGCAGGTCTTTTGCATCGGGCGCCGACAGGATGTCATCGAGCGTGTCGCCTTTCTTCGACTTGCGGATGCCTGCCGAGACCGACAGCAGATGCAGGTCGTGATTGCCGAGCACGGTGACCGCGCGGTCGCCGAGCGCGATCAGTTCGCGCAGTGTTGCGAGCGAGCCGGGACCGCGGTTGACGATGTCGCCCGCGAACCACAGCGGCGTGTCGTCCGACGGCGCGGCTTTCGCGAGCAGGCGCCGGAATTCGTTATGGCAGCCTTGCAGGTCGCCGAAGGCGAGGGGAGCGGGCCTCGTGGAAGTGGTCATTTCGAGTGTGTTGGTGAGCGTCCCGGCAGTGATAAAACAACCGGCGGCACGATCGTTCGGGCATCGGCGTCGACTGCACAATATCGCGTGACATAATAGCTGGTTTTACGGGGGCGCTATAAGCCGATGCATGAAGTTGGCCAATTCGACCGCTAAATAGGCGGCTCAGTGGTCAGCGATATAAATAGCGCCACAGCCAGACACGTCGTCGGGAAGCAGACCCGCGTGCCGCGCGTTCCATTTATTGAACAGCGCGTGCCGTGATAAAGAGGAAATAGCATGATCATCGTGACCGGCGGGGCGGGCTTTATCGGCGCCAATTTCGTGCTGGACTGGCTGCGCGAAAGCGACGAGCCGATCGTCAACGTCGACAAGCTGACGTACGCGGGCAACGCAGAAACGCTTGCGCCGCTGTCGGGCGATGCACGGCATATTTTCTGTCAGGCCGATATCTGCGACCGCGCGGCAATCGACGCGCTGTTCGGCGCCCATCGGCCGCGCGCGATTCTGCATTTCGCGGCGGAGAGTCACGTCGACCGGTCGATCAACGCGCCCGATGAGTTCGTGCAAACGAACGTGGTCGGTACCTTCACGCTGCTCGAAGCCGCGCGCGCGTACTGGAGCGGACTTGCCGGCGACGAGAAAGCCGCGTTCCGCTTCCTGCATGTCTCGACCGACGAAGTGTTCGGTTCGCTCAACCCGACCGATCCGGCTTTCAACGAGCAAACGCCGTACGCGCCGAACAGCCCGTATTCGGCGAGCAAGGCGGCCTCCGATCATTTCGTACGCGCGTACCACCACACATACGGTCTTCCGACGCTTACTACGAACTGCTCGAACAACTACGGTCCGTATCAGTTTCCCGAGAAGCTGATTCCGCTCACGATCATCAACGCGCTCGCCGGCAAGAAGCTGCCCGTGTATGGCGACGGCAAGAACGTGCGCGACTGGCTCTACGTCACCGATCATTGCGCGGCGATTCGCACCGTGCTGCAACGAGGCGTGCCGGGCGGGACATACAACATCGGCGGATGGAACGAGCAGGCGAATATTGACGTCGTGCATACGCTGTGCCGTACGCTCGACGCGTTGCGGCCGTCGGCGTGGGGTGCGTCGTACGCGGCGCAGATCGAATTCGTGAAGGACCGGCCGGGCCACGATCGCCGATATGCGATCGACGCGACGCTGATCGAGCGCGAACTCGGCTGGCGTCCCGCCGAGACGTTCGATACGGGCATCCGCAAAACCGTGCTCTGGTATCTCGAGCATCCGGAGTGGATTGCCGGTGTCACGAGCGGCAGTTATCGTCACTGGATGGAAACGCACTACGCGGGCAGCGTATAAAAAGGAAGGCGAATGGCACGCAAGGGAATCATTCTCGCGGGCGGTTCGGGTACGCGGCTGTACCCGATCACGCATGCGATCTCAAAGCAACTGCTGCCGGTGTACGACAAGCCGATGATCTACTATCCGCTGTCCACATTGATGCTGGCCGGCATACGCGAGGTGCTGATCATCTCGACGCCGCAGGACACGCCGCGCTTTGAAGCGATGCTCGGCGACGGCAGCCGCTGGGGGATGTCGCTGCAATACGCGGTGCAGCCGTCGCCGGATGGGCTCGCGCAGGCGTTCGTGATCGGCCGCGAGTTTATCGCCGGCGATCCGTGTGCGCTGATTCTCGGCGACAACATTTTTCATGGCCACGATCTCGCGCGGCAACTGCGCGAAGCGAATGACCGCACCGATTGTGCGACCGTGTTCGCGTATCACGTGAACGATCCGCAGCGTTATGGCGTGGTCGAGTTCGACGACAAGATGCGCGCGGTGTCGATCGAGGAAAAGCCGGCGGAACCGCGTTCGTCGTATGCGGTGACGGGGCTTTATTTCTACGACCCGGATGTGTGCGATATCGCCGCCGGGATCAAGCCATCGGCGCGCGGCGAGTACGAGATTACCGACGTCAATACGCGCTATCTGCAAGCGGGCAAGCTGCAGGTCGAGATCATGGGGCGCGGCTTTGCGTGGCTCGATACGGGCACGCACGATTCGCTGATCGATGCGGCCACGTTTATCGCGACCTTGCAGAAACGCCAGGGCCTCGTGGTGGCGTGCCCGGAAGAGATCGCGTACCGGTACGGCTGGATCGACGCGGAACAGGTGTTGAAGCTGGCCGAGCCGCTGGCGAAGAACGACTACGGGCGTTACCTGAAAAACATTCTGACGGACAAGGTGGTATGGCAATTACGGTGACGGCGACTGCGCTGCCTGAGGTCAAGCTCATCGAGCCGAAGGTGTTCGGTGACGCGCGCGGGTTTTTTCTCGAAAGTTTCAATGAGCGCGAGTTTGTGGAGAAGGTGGGCGTCGAGGCCCGCTTTGTTCAGGACAACCACTCGCGCTCGGCGAAAGGCGTGCTGCGCGGCATGCACTATCAGATCGAGCATGCGCAGGGAAAGCTGGTGCGCGTAGTGGCGGGCGAAGTGTTCGATGTTGTCGTCGATATGCGCAAACGTTCGCCGAATTTCGGCAAGTGGATGGGCCTGCATCTGAGTGCGGAGAACCATCGGCAGTTGTGGGTGCCGGCCGGGTTTGCGCATGGGTTTCTGGTGCTGTCGGAGACGGCGGACTTTCTCTACAAGACGACCGATTATTGGTATCCCGAACATGAGCGGTGCTTGCGCTGGAATGATCCGGGTGTGGGAATTCAATGGCCGATCGAAGGCGAGCCGGTGATGGCGGAGAAGGATAAGGCCGGCAAGAGCCTGAGCGAAGCGGATCTGTACGCCTGAGGCCTGCCATGACTGATTCGACGACGCATCGAACGATTCTTGTGACGGGCACGAACGGGCAGGTTGGTTATTCGCTGCTGCGATCGCTGCAGGGTCTGGGCACGCTGGTCGCAGTCGATCGTCACGCACTCGATCTCGCCAACCCCGATCAGATTCGATCGGTTGTGCGCGACGTGAAGCCCGCGCTTATCGTGAATCCCGCCGCGTACACAGCGGTGGATCAAGCCGAGTCCGATCCGGAGGGCGCACACCGGATCAACGCAATCGCGCCGGGCGTGCTGGCGGAGGAAGCGAAGGCGCTTGGCGCGCCGCTTATTCACTACTCGACGGACTATGTGTTCGACGGCGCAAAAGAAGGTGCCTACGTCGAAGACGATGCGACGAATCCGCAGAACGAATACGGCAAAAGCAAGCTGGCGGGGGAACGCGCGATCGAGGAAGTGGGCGGCGCGCATCTCGTGTTACGCACGAGTTGGGTCTACGGCCGGCGCGGCAAGAACTTTCTGCTGACCATGCTGCGCCTCGCGGCGGAGCGGCCCGAACTGCGCATTGTCGCGGACCAGTACGGCGCGCCGACCTGGTGCGCAACCATTGCGTCGATGACGGCGCAGGTTGTCGCGCAAGGATTCGGTGCCGAGGATCCGCGGCAATGGTGGACTGAGCGATCCGGCACATACCACCTGACCGCATCGGGCTCGACATCGTGGTGCGGTTTTGCGGAAGCGATTTTCGAGCTTGCGCGGCTCGACGCGAAGCCGAAAGTCACACCGATTGCGGCGTCCGAGTATCCCGTTCCCGCCAAGCGTCCGACGAACTCGCGGCTATCGAACGACAAGTTCGCGGCGATCTTCGGCCTGCGTGCGCCGGACTGGCGCGACGCACTCGCGCTTTGCCTCGAGACAGCCTGAGCCGATCGAAGCGGTTTCAGTTTCAGCGGCGTTCAGCCGCGACACGCCGATACAGATCGACATACGCATCCGCCATCTTGTCGGCGGTAAACATCTCGCGGAAGCGCGCCCGCGCACCGGCGCCCAGCCTTTGCGCCAGCGCCTCGTCATTCCAGATGCGGTCGATGGCCTCGCGCAACGCGGCGGGATTTTCCGGCGGCACGACGAGACCTGTTTCGTTCGCGACATTGACGTACGACGTGCCGGTGCCGATCTCGCACGAGATAAGCGGCTTGCCGTACATCGCGCCTTCGAGCAGCGAGATGCCGAACGCTTCCGAGCGCAGATGCGACGGAAAAACGAGGCTATGACACAGCGTGAGCAGCGCGAATTTGTCTTCGTCGGGCAGCGCGCCGACGAAACGCACATGCCGCAGCGAGAGCGATTCGGCCTGCGCCTTGAGCTCGGCTTCGAGCGGCCCGCCGCCCAGAATGACGACGTCGTAGTCGGAGCCCTTCAGTGCGTCGAGCAGCACGTGAAGCCCCTTGTAGTAGCGCAGCATGCCGACGAACAGCAGAAACTTCGAGCCGACACGCCCGCGCCATTCCGCGAGCTTTGCTTCACTTGCCGCCGGGTAAGCCTGCTCGTTCAACCCGATCGGAATCACTTCCACCTTGTCCGCGAAGTGCTGCAAAACCGGGCTTGTCTGAACGTAGTTCGGCGAGGTCGCGACAATGCGCGTCACGCTGCCGAGAAAACGCATCATCAATGGCCGGTAGAAGCGCAGCAGGTTTTTCTGTCGAACGATGTCCGAGTGATACGTGACCACCGTGGGCTTGTCCATGCGCGTCAGAAAGTGCGCCATGTCCATGAACGGCCACGGAAAGTGATAGTGGATGACGTCGGCCTGCGCGGACAGCTCTTTCAGGCGAGACAGCGACGCGAGCGAGAACGACGACGACGCGATCTGGAAGTCGAGCCGCGCGCGATAGTGCAGGTGATCGCCGAGGTCGACGGTCGTCGTGTTCCGGCTGACGGTTAGCACATCGCTCGGCACGCCCCGCGCTGCCGAGCCGCTGCAGATTTCCCCGATCAGTTGTTCCACGCCGCCCATCGTATCGGGCTTATAGGTTTTGAAAAAATGAAGAACGCGCATGCTATCGGATCAGGGTCTTCCACCAGACGGCATAGGGTTGGGCCAGCCACCATTTGAGCGGGACATGCCCGTGATGGCGTCGCACCGTCTCCATGGCTTCCTTGTAGTGGAGGCGGCGGTGGATGCGGGTCTTCGTCTCGTCGTGGTTACGGTTGATCGCGACTTCGTCGTCGACAAAACCGAGCGGGCCGCCGTGGCGATAGAGACGCCACCAGAGGTCGTAGTCGAGGGCCATCTTCAGCGAGACGTCGAGCCCGTCGACGGCCGTCCACGCGGTGCGACGGATGATCGATGCGGGCTGCGTGATCGTGCAACGCACGGCCATGCGGCGCACGCTGAACGGCTCGACCCATGCGGCCGTGCGCCGGCCGCTTTTGTCGTCAAGGTGCCATGCCTTGCCGTAGGCCGCGGGCCATGCGGCGTGACGCTCCATCGCGTCGACGAGCTTGTCCAGGCCGCCCGGAAGGAACAGGTCGTCGCTATTGAGCCAGCAGACGTAGGGCGCGCTGCCGCGGGCGATGCCTTCGTTGATGGCGGCTGCCTGGCCGTCGTCCTTGTGGCTGCGCCAGCCGGCCAGACGCGACTCCCATTTGTGGATGATGGAGAGCGACTCGTCGGTTGAGCCGCCGTCCATCACGAAGATTTCGGTTGCGACTTTTTGCGCTGCGATCGATTGCAGCGCTTCGTCCAGATAGCGTCCCTGGTTGAAGGACGGGACGACGACGGTGACGAGGGGTTTCCGTTCGGTCATGGTGCTTACCGTTTTTCCACGCGTGTTTGGCTGCGTGTTTCGCCGCGTGTTTCGCCGTTCAGGAAGCTTTGATACGTAAGCCGGATGCCTTCGGCAAGTGGCGTTTTCGCCTGCCAGCCCAGCGACTTTACCTTGTCGACCGACAGCAGCTTGCGAGGTGTTCCGTCCGGCTTGCTCGTATCGAACGTGAGTTTGCCCTCGAAGCCGACCACGTAGACGACGGTTTCCGCCAGTTCGCGGATCGTGACGTCGGTGCCCATGCCGATATTGAAGAGGCCGGAGTTGACGCCGGACTCCATGAGGAACACGCAAGCATCGGCCATGTCGTCGACATGCAGAAACTCGCGACGCGGCGTGCCTGTGCCCCACACGACGAGTTCCGGGTCCTCGCGCAGCTTCGCTTCGTGAGCCTTACGAATCAGTGCCGGCAACACGTGACTGGTGGCGAGATCGTAGTTGTCGTTCGGACCGTAGAGGTTGGTCGGCATCGCACTGGCGTACCGCGTGCCGTACTGACGGTTGTACGAATCGCAAAGTTCGATGCCGGCGATCTTCGCGATTGCGTACGGCTGATTGGTCGGTTCAAGCGGACCGGTCAGCAGATAGTCCTCGCGGATCGGTTGCGGGCACTGGCGCGGGTAGATGCATGACGAGCCGAGAAACAGCAGCCGTTGGACGCCGGCCTCGTAGGCCGAGTGGATTACGTTGTTCTGGATGGCGAGATTCTGGAAGATGAATTCACCCGGATACGTGTTGTTCGCGTAGATGCCGCCGACTTTGGCAGCCGCGAGAAAGATGTATTCGGGTTTCTCCTGCTTCATGAAGCGGTGCACCGCCATTTGATCGGTGAGATCAAGCTCGGCGCGCGTGGCCGTCAAAATGTTGGTGTAACCGCCCCGTTGCAAGCGGCGCACGAGCGCTGACCCGACCATTCCGCCGTGGCCGCTGACGTAAATCTTTGATGAATGGGTGAGGGGGGATGGGTTCATTGTTCGAGCGTACAGCTTCTTTGTCGGGCATCGGGATTGCGCGGCGTTTCATTGCTTATTGCATCGAGCAAAATCCGGTCCGGAAAGCCGGGACGGGCCGGACAACGAGCCAGATGCGGGCGCCGAATCAAAGACATAATTGTAACATTTCCCTGATAGGCCCAATTCTGATTGGTCATAGTAACGTCACCTGATTTGGACGCTGGCGCCGTACGGGTAAAATGCTGGGGTCACTTGCACGCGCAGGTATACTGCGCACATTTCAAGCGTTTTCACATACGGTGCGATCGCTGCTGGATTTTCACGCGGTCGCCGCTCACGCATTGCGCCATGGTGGCGGTCGACGCTATCGCAGGGCACGTGGATCACGATTATTTAAACAACGCGAATCTGCTGAACTCGTGTGTAGGGAGAAACCATTTGAGTGGGTCAAACTTGCTGGCGTTTGAGAGTGTGCTTTCAGGAAGGCGAATCCTGGTAACTGGACATACCGGATTTACCGGTAGCTGGGCGTGCTTATGGTTGAAGTCGCTCGGTGCTGATGTTGCCGGTTTTTCGCTTCCGCCCGAAACGACACCATCGCTCTATATCGAAGCGGGTTTGTCCAACGACATCGCGGGCACAGAGGGAGATATCGGTGATCTGGCTGCTGTGAAGCGATGCTTTGCCCAATTCCAACCTGAAGTGGTGTTGCATCTCGCTGCACAACCTTTGGTTCGCCGCTCGTATCGCGAGCCGGTGGCGACCTTCGCCGCCAATGTAATGGGCACCGCGCATGTGCTGGAGGCAGCGCGTGAGGTTGCGAGCTGCCGCTCTGTCGTATGCGTGACGACGGATAAGGTCTACAAGAACAACGAGTGGGAATGGTCGTACCGGGAAAACGATCCCTTGGGCGGCAAAGATCCGTACAGCGCCTCGAAGGCAGCGGCGGAGATGGTGATCGACAGTTATCGCCTTTCGTATGGCTCGAACCCTGATCATCCGTTGGGAATTGCGACCGCACGCGGGGGCAACATTATCGGTGGCGGTGACTGGTCCGAGGACCGCTTGATTCCCGATTTTGTCCGAGCAGTAGTCAGCGACGGTTCGATGACGCTTCGTTATCCCGACGCGACGCGTCCCTGGCAACATGTGCTTGCATTGGTTCAGGGATACCTGATGTTGCTTGCAGGCCTCGAGCGCGATCGTGCAAGCTTTTCTCGTGCATGGAACCTGGGGCCTCACGATACCCGTTCGTTTAGCGTGCGGGAAGTGCTTGAGATACTGTCAAAGCATTGGCAAAGACCGACCCTCAATTACCAGGACAACCCCCTTCCCGAGGCGGTTGCGTTGGCGCTCGACAGCTCGTTGGCGCGCAATGCGTTGGGCTGGACGACTCCATGGGACACGGAGCGCGTCGTTCAAGAAACCGCATCGTGGTACAGAGCTTTTTATGCACGCGAGCATAGCGCGCGTGAGCTGTGCCTGAACCAACTCGACGCATGGCGAGCCGGATTGCGAGGAGAGTCTGCGTGAAGGTGTTGTTGACTGGCGGAGCTGGTTTCATCGGCACCAACGTCGCGCGCAAGCTGATCGGGTCGGGCGTCGAGGTTGTCGCGATTGGCCGTCGCCCATGTCCGATAGACGGCGTCGAAAACGTCGTCGTGCCGCGCCTGGACCTGTCTGAGTTTAACGGCGTGATGTCCAGGCACGGCGTGACGATTGTCTATCACCTCGCCGCTGCTGGTGTGCATCCTTCCGACCGCGACCTTTCCGAACTGGTCCGCGTGAACACGCTGCTTCCCGTCGACGTGGTCACCGCTGCAAAAGCACATGGAGCTAAGGCCGTGGTGCTAATGGGCAGCAGCGCCGAGTACGCCGCTCAAGCAGTCACAATGCTCGACGAGAGCATGGCGCTCGAGACGCAACGTATTTATGGTGCGACGAAGGCGGCAGGCGGGTTGGTTGCACTGGCTACCGGCGTTCAGCACCAATTGCCGGTGGCACTGCTTCGGGCTTTCAACATTTACGGCGCCAATGAAGCTGCGCATCGGTTATTGCCCTCTTTGGCATCGAAGCTCGCGCGGCGTGAGTCCGTGGATCTATCGCTGGGCACTCAGGTGCGAGATTTCGTTTACGTGGATGACGCTTGTGATGCTCTCGTTCTGGCAGCGCAGGCATTGATCGACGGTCGCATGGCGACGGGGGCCTATAACGTGTCGACGGGTATTGGAACGCCCGTAGCTGAATTCGCGCGCACGGTTGCTCGCGTTCTACGAGTGGACGAATCGCTATTGCGATTTGGCGCGTTACCTCTCCGCCCGGATGATTTGCCGATGGTGGTGGGCGATCCCGGCCGCATCCAGCGAGCGACCGGATGGCGAGCGGCTTATTCGCTCGAACAGGGGATAACTGGAGCACTTGAAAGGCTGGTGCTCAACTGACCATATGAAAACCTTCAATCCGATGGACTCTGGGCGAGACCTCCCACTTATTTCCATTTCAGTGCCGGTGCTGAACGAGGCCGATAACCTCGACGCACTGTATGCACGTCTCGCGCGGCTAGCCGAGACGATGGTCAACCGTTGCAGGTTGGAATTCCTGTTTACAGATAACCATTCGACCGATTCGACGTGGGAGAAGTTGGCACAGTTGGCCAATTCGGACCCGCGGGTCCGAGCCATCCGGTTTTCAAAGAACGTCGGTTTTCAACGATCGATTCTTGCGAACTACATGCACGCGCGCGGCGATGCCGTGATGCAGATTGATGCCGATCTGCAAGATCCTCCTGAATTACTAGAAAAGTTCTTCGCTCTCTGGAAAGAGGGATATCACGTCGTCTATGGTGTAAGAGAAAAGCGTCCTGAAGGACCTTTGATCAATGCGTTTCGAAAGGTTGGCTACTGGGTGATGGACAAGCTCAGCGATCATCCGATCCCGCGAGATGCGGGGGATTTTCGACTCGTCGATCGGAAGGTCATTGACGCTTTGCAGCGTTACAAGTCGTCGAACCCTTACCTTAGAGGTTTGATCGCCGGTATGGGATTCAGGCAGATCGGCGTGCCGTACGAGAGAGCCGCGCGTGTCGCTGGCTCCAGCAAGTTTGGCGTCGGGCAACTGATCAGGCTGGGACTCGTAGGGGTGTTCAACCATTCTGTGTTGCCGCTCAGGCTCGCAACGTATGGTGGGCTGTTTCTGCTCGGTTTGTCCGCGCTTGGGGCGATTTACTACATATTCCTACGCGCGTTCCATCCCGAGCTTCCGCGCGGACTGGCGAGCATCCACATCCTTGTGCTGTTTGGCATCGGGTTTCAGTCTCTGCTTTTGGGCATCCTGGGCGAGTATCTGCTGCGTATCTATCTCATCTTGCGCGCGGAACCGGTGGCCATTGCCGAAGATACGTTAAATCTCGAGCCCGCAGACATCAAACTTTGAGAATCTTGAGGACACAATGAAAGCAGTGATACTTGCTGGTGGGCTTGGTACGCGCATCGCGGAGGAGTCGGATTACAAGCCGAAGCCGATGGTCGAAATCGGTGGCCGACCGTTGTTGTGGCACATCATGAAGAGCTACGCACATCACGGGATCAAAGAGTTTGTGATCTGCCTTGGGTACAAGGGCTACGTAATTAAAGAGTTCTTTTTCAATTACTATCGACATACGGCGGATCTCTCAATCGACCTCAAGACAGGCGCTCACGAAATTCTCAATACGCAATCTGAGGACTGGAAG
The DNA here is from genome assembly GCF_019428685.1 of Paraburkholderia edwinii. NCBI lineage: Bacteria > Pseudomonadati > Pseudomonadota > Betaproteobacteria > Burkholderiales > Burkholderiaceae > Paraburkholderia > Paraburkholderia edwinii. The sequence continues at coordinate 3,681,652 of NZ_CP080095.1, read as the reverse complement.
GTAACGCTCGTCGATACCGGTGCCGAGACGATGACCGGTGGCCGTTTGAAACGCGTTGCACCGTACGTCGGCAATGAGACTTTCTGTCTTACGTACGGCGACGGTCTGTCAGATATTGATTTGACGGCCGAGATTGCGTTTCACAAAAAGCAGGGGCGCCTTGTGACCGTTGCGGCCGTGCAGCCCCCGGGACGTTTTGGCGTTTTGAATCTGGCGGCGAACAACGACGTATTGAGTTTTGAGGAAAAGCCGAGCGACGAGATCGGCTGGATCAATGGTGGATTCTTTATCGTGGAGCCGCCGGCTATCGACTATGTGTCCGGCGATTCGATGCCTTGGGAACAGGATCCCCTCAAGAACCTCGCACGAGACGGCCAATTGGCCGCTTACACTCACAGCGGTTTCTGGCAGCCTTGCGACACGCTGCGTGACAAGCGACATCTCGAGCAGCTTTGGGACGCTGGACGAGCGCCCTGGGCAGCGTGGACGCGGTAATGAACGAAGAGAAAGAATCAGTAGTTGAGTCTGCAAGCATGGGTCCGAAGCGTGCCGGGGCGTGGAAATCGTGGCTTCGCCAAGTCGTCGGCATAGCGATTTCGATCGTGTGCCTCGTTCTCGTGTTTCGGCGGGTAGACGTAGAGGCCTTGAAGAGCGCCCTTGTCCAGATGCGATGGCATTTTCTGGCAATGGGATTGCTTTCCCTTGCGATCGACTACAGCGTACGCATCGAGCGCTGGGCGGTCATGCTGCGCGCAGCGGGGTCGCAGGTCCGGACGCGGCAATGCATTTCGCCGTTTCTGGGATCCATTACGCTGAATAACGTGCTGCCGCTGCGTGCTGGCGATCTTGTGCGTGCTCTCGTCTTCCCGGCTGCCATTGGTGTCACGCGCGTCACCGCGACCGCCAGCCTTGTATTTGAGCGGCTGATCGACTTGTTGACCCTGTTGCTTGCTCTTGGGCTCGGACTTGTTTTTTCGCCCATGCGATTACCCGAATGGGTCGGCACAACCGTATTGGCTATCGCGATCTGCGGGACAGTTGCGCTGATTGTCGTTGTCTTCTGGAATCGACTGATCGTCTCGTTGCTAGGTTACTTAGGGCGACGCTTTAGCAATACGCGTCTTCAATTTGTTGAAAAGCTACTGGCGGTTGCCGCGTCACTGGTCGAACAACTGGGGATGATGGGAAAAGCGAGAACGTTGGGCCGAGTACTGCTGCTGTCGGCGATCGTATGGGCCGGAGAAGCAGGCTTGTTCTGGTCGATTTTCCAGGGACTGGATATCCCCGCAGGCTATTCGTCCGCACTGACCGTGATGGCCGTTGCCACGTTGTCGACGTTAGTACCTTCGTCGCCGGGCTATGTAGGTCCATTCCATCTTGCGGCGTTCGCGGCAGTGCGCGCACTAGGGGGCACCGAAGGTCAGGCGGCCACATTTGCTGTGCTCGCGCACCTGTCTCTCTGGCTGCCAACGACGATTGCCGGCGGCATCGCGATCCTCGCGAATCCCAAGCTGTTCTCCGCTGGCTCGCGCAAATAGATACCGATTAAAGAACCGGATAATTTGATGAATCAGCAATATGACGTCGTGATTGTGGGCGCCGGCTTTACGGGCCTGACTGCCGGACTTGCTCTTAGTCGAGCGGGCCGGAAGGTATTGATTGTTGAGAAGGACGCCACTCCAGGCGGCCTCGCAGGGACGTTTCAGTTTCGCGATGGCGTGACGATCGAGAAGTTCTATCATCATTGGTTTAACAACGACGAGTATGTTCCGCGACTGGTGAAGGAGCTTGGTCTTGAGGGCGAGATTGTGACGCTGCCTTCGCGCACAGGCATGTACTTCAGCGGAAAGATGTGGCGGTTGTCGACACCGCTCGATCTGCTCAAGTTCACGCCATTGTCGTTGATTGATCGAATTCGTCTGGGTCTTCTTGTGTTCAAGGTGCGGAAGATCAAAGACTGGCGAAGCATCGAGCACTTGACGATTCGTGAGTGGCTCGAACCGCTTTGCGGGAAAACGGTTTACCGGGTTGTTTGGCAGCCGTTGATTGATGCCAAATTCTCCGTGTTCGCCGAGGCGATCAACGCTGTCTGGTTTTGGAAGAAACTTGTCTTGCGCGGTAGCACGCGCGATAAGAGCGGTGGCGAGCAGTTGGCCTATTTCCGCGGCGGATTTGGCCGGCTCGCGGAGGCGATGTCGAAGGAAATCGTCAAGCTCGGTGGGGAAGTTCGGTATAACACGGGCGTCCGCGGCGCCAAGGCGACCAATGGCCAAATTGAAGCGCTGCAGCTTGATGGCGAAGACGTCGTTGGCCGTCAATATCTGTTCACGCCGGCGTTTCCAGTGATCGCCAATATTCTTGATCCGGTTGCAAATGGTGATTGGACCAAGTCGCTTCGTCGCGTGAACTATCTGGGGAATATGTGCCTGGTTCTTGAAATGGACCGGAGCTTGTCGGATACCTATTGGCTCAATGTTAATGACCCGGGCTTCCCGTTCGTCGGCGTCATTGAGCACACGAACTTCGATCCTCCCGCTAACTACGCAGGCAACCATATCGTCTTCCTGTCGCGCTATATCGCGACTGCGGACCCTGTGTGGAAGTACGACGATGAGAAATACTTGTCCTACGCGCTTGAGCATCTGAAGCGCATGTTCCCGGAAATGCAGCGGTCGTGGATCAAGGAGTTCCGGCTGTGGCGTGCTGACTATGCGCAGCCTGTGACGGAGAAGGACTACTCCTCGTATGTGCCGGGGCGGAAGACTCCGTTCTCCAATGCGTTGATATCGACGATGGCGCAGATTTATCCGGAGGATCGCGGGACGAACTATGCGATTCGGGAAGGTGAGGAGGTTGCGGAGATGATTAATGGCGAGCTGGGCGACAGTTACCGTATATCGTGAATCGGGCAGGCTGCGTCGCGCGACTCTGCTGGTTGGCGACTACGCTATCGCCGTATGCTCTCCGGCCGGCAAATGATACACAAGCGATTTCTCTATGCCGTTACTAGCGTAATTTGCTGCGCTTTGCTCCTCAGCCACTTTGGGCGCTTCTTCGAATTGAGTGGCGACTATGTCATGCACTTCATGCTGGTCGATGAATTGATGAAGCACGGCATGCGTCGCCCCGAAGCTCAGATGGGGATCATGGATGTCTATCCAGACGGCGCGCATTGGGTGGGCGCAATTGTCGGCAAGATCAGTGGGTCCGGGCTGGTAGCGATTGTGATGGTCACCGTTGTGTCGGTGTATGTGTGCTATGTACTTTTGCTGGAGCTCCTCGGCAAGGATTCTCCGATAAAAGTTGCGCTGGCCGCGATAGCCTTCGTGCTGCTGGCTCGCACTCACTCGCTTATAGGGTGGGAGGTGCGGGTCAACTACTTCTACTCACAGATCGTCGGCGATGTCGTGCTCCTCGCGACTCTGCTTATGCTGTGCCATCTGAGAAGCGAGTGGAAGCGGGCGCTAATGGTGTTCTTCATTGGCGCATCGGCGATGTATATTCACGCGCTGATTGCCCTGCAAATCCTCGCCTGCGGCCTCACCTGTATCGCTTGGTCCGGGATCATGGCGTGGCGAGCGACTCACCGCTTTCCGTTCGGTATCCTGGCCACGTTGCTGGCGTTGCTGGCGGGGGCCGTGGCGATCTTGGCATTTCACCCGTCGTTCCGTGCGATGCGAATGGCTGCGGAGAATGACGGCTATCTAAAATTTGGGTATTCCTACGTATTTCCAGTCATCGTGGCTTGCGGCGCCATCGGCTGCATGATGCTATGGAGGGCGCGCGATCGAGTGGATACTGTGCTTGGCTGCGCGGGCATTGCGACGGTTTTGCTCGCGTTGCTCCAGTACGGTGCGCTTCATTTGGGCCATGCGGGTTCAGCCTACGCGGTTAAGAAGCACATGTTCGTCGTCGTCTCGCTCGCTACACTAAGCGCGATCCGGCTCGTTGGGGGACGCAAGCCGGGACATTGGACGTTCGGATGGCTTGTTGCGCCGGTTCTTGCCGGGCTGGCGTCGTTTCACGTCTTGGCGCTATTCGAGACGCCTGTAAGTCCCGTGATCCGTGCCATTGCCTACGCGAACCATGTCGCACAGTTTGAGCTTCCCGGCTTCAAGCCGGGGAATACAGTGTCGGCTGACGAGGCGCTACCTCCGATGATCAACTTTGCAATTTCGACGACTGCGTTCCAGCAACCTTTTTCTGAGAAGCAGACGACATGGATTTACGGAGCAGATCCCACGGTAGACGCAACTTACGCGATGGTGAGGCGCACTCCGGAGATTGACGCGAAATGCGAGAGGAAATATGGCAAGACAACCGAGTACGTCGTCGTTGAAACAGCGTGCCTTCGGTGATGCGAAAAATGCCGGCAGAGTTCTTTAGTCATGCCATTCACTTCGCGCGACTCAGGTGCGCATGATCGATCTGGTGTTATTGCAAACCGCCGAATTACTGGCGTCCGATCATGCGCGTAGACCGCTTTTGCGCACCTCGCGCGATGGACCGATACTTACCGGCGGCTTCCCGAGGTGAGGCTAGATCGAGTCATTGGCCGGGGCGGCCAAATGATGGACGTCAATCCGTTTTGTCAACGTAAAAAATGACGCGGTCCGAGTAGTTCAGGGCGGCGAGTTGGTCAGTTAACCGCAGGCGCTCGATCTCGTCGCCAGACCGGAAGCTCAACCATGCTTGTAGTGTGTAGGTTTGGAGCGCCAGAGGGTGTGGCATAGGTACGATTGTTAGGCCATTCACAAATCCCGCCGCTCTTGCCACATCATCAATTTCTTCAAGAACCACGTCTCGTTCGATCCACGCGGGGTCGTGCTTTTTCATCTGTTCGACGAACGCGATGGTTTCGGGGGATTGACTGTGCCGTGCGCCAGGCTCCACGAAGATGGCTCGCCCTCCGCTACGCAGTACCCGGAAAAATTCGCCGAAGACACCCGGATAGCTGTGCATATGATGCAAAGTGTCGTAACAGAGGAGGTGTCCGAATTCGTCGGCGCCGAATGGCATAGCATGGCCGTCGCCGTGAACGAAACTCATCAAGCCTGGGTCGATACGGCGGTCGCTCTTGATGCGACTCGCGACGCACGCCTCTAGATCTCCGTGAATATCAAACGACACGGTTTTTAGACCCATGCGCGCGCAAAACTCGGAAACCCAAGCGGTTCCGGCGCCGAAGTCAAGAATTGGGTACTCGAGCTGATCCTGCTTTAGCGTCGACGCCATGACACCAAAGTCGAAAATCAAGCGTCCTGCAGAGCGTCCAGCGGAGAAAGGCTCCTTGACGATTCTATCCAACTCTTGCTGTGCCAATTGCATAAGAAAGCCTCTACAAAAGATAAGCATCTAGTGTTCCGGCGACCTGCTGCAGGGACACAACCTAGCATTGTTTCCCGCATATTGCCAGTACGATGTCAAGCTGCTCGGCGCAGGTACAATGCAGCATCTGCTGATCTGACGAATTCTTCAAATAGTATTGCAACGCTAAAACCGAAAAAATGAAACCAAGTATCGTGACCGTTTCCGGGTGGAAAAGGCCTTCATTTCGAGAAGCGAGTACCCCATCAGAAGCAATTGCGATCTTATATTTGCTTTTACCCGTATTAGTATTCTTTATTTCCTTTATTCGCTTCGAAATAGCGATCCCCGCATGCTGCATCCTTCTTTACGCGATCGTTAGCACAGTTTGGAATACCTCGTGGTCCATCCGAACGGGCGATGCCAAATTTTTCCTTTATTATGTCGCGGTCGCGGCGTTGTGGTTGTGGCTTGGAGGTGCTGGCGGCCCATTATTTCAAGGTGATGACTGGATCAAGCACTATGCTATTCTGAATGAACTGGCGACAAAAAAATGGCCTCCAATAACCAATTCGCAAGGCCCTGCTCCTGAAGTTTTACGCTATTATTTAGCGTGGTACATCATGCCCGCGTTAGCTCTCAAGATTACGGGATTGCATGCGCAAAATCTGTTTCTGTCGATATGGTCGTTGATAGGGGTGACGGTCTTCTTCAAATTGGTGTCGGCACTTTTTCACACCCGTAGATCCGCTTTCGTCTTCCCAATCATTTTTATCCTGTATGGCGGAGCCGATATTATCGGCACTGCAATCACTCATATTCAAATAGGGCCGAGGTTTCACGTCGAGTGGTGGTCTAGTTGGATTGAGTATGCATCCAACACTGTTTCCCTCTTTTGGGTGCCGCAGCATGCATTGCCTGCATGGATCATGATTGCCCTGATCATCGGCCAGACCGGCCGCTGCACAGTACTTCCTGTCTTGGGGGTGGCGATGGCCGCCTGCCTGCTTTGGTCGCCCCTTTCCGCGCTGGGACTTATACCCTTCTATGCGCTTCTCATTGGAAGTCATGGCTTACGTGAGATCGCGCTGAACTGGCGCACATGGGCCGCATTCCCACTAATTTGTCTTCCAATCCTCGCCTACTTGACCGCTGGTACCACCGACATTCCACACGGATTTATATGGAACTACCCATGTGGTGCCCCGACCGGCTATTGCTATAGCACGCGCTCATACTTGTTGTTTATTGTGGTGGAGATCGCTGCGCCGCTTATAGTTCTGGCTCTGTCGCGGCCACAGTATAGGTCGTATCTCATCGCCGCATCTCTTGTCCTCTTCTTGATGCCATTTATTAAAGTCGGGCTCGGGAACGATCTCACAATTCGCGGCGTAACGGCCGCATTGGCGGTTTTATCAATCCTTTGTGTGCCGGCCGTGCTCGAGGGGTCAAGATCGATCTCGCTCGCGATGACCGTCGTGTTGGTTATCGGAATGGCTGCATCAGTAGGCGAACTGATGCGGCCATTTTTCGTATCGAATCACGTCAGTCAGGAATCCGCGCTTAGTGATGTCTTCGCGCTTCGCAGCGACTATCGGCCGCAGTATCTAGCACCTATGCCTATCTGGATCATCCGGTCGGAACCGTAGACTTTGGCTCCGCGGATCATCGGCGCGCCGCGATGTCATATGCATTGCCGCTCCAAATCCATTTGTAACCGGGAATGTCGAATGGATGGAGCTTGGAGCCGTTTGGACTGCGCGCGAGCACGACGTAATCTACGCGGTGCGACAAGGCGGTTGATCTAAGCCCGTCAGTCGTATCCGCTAGATACAGCCGATTCTGACCCCCTGAGCCCTGAAAAACCAAGATCATCGAGCTGATTTCATTGAGAATGGCTATCTTTTTTGGCGTTCCTGAATCTAACCCGAGCGCATAGGGATTCGCCTCGTCCACTAACGTCGGAAATTGGATCATTGCGCGTTCAAGGGGCGATTTTCTGATCGACGCATTCATGGCGTGCCTAAAGTCCTGCGGGCTGCTGATATCCCCAGGGGTGAAGCACATGGCGTAGTCGAAGACTGCCGCGCCTATTGCCACGACAATCGCCAGAGATCGGAATGTCCTCGGAAGCATGTCAGCTGCTTGCGTAGCTGCGACGAGCGCCGCTACTGCAAGTGGCGCAATGAACGGCAGAAAGTAGCGAAACCCCCAAAGCCGCGGCGGGATCAAGAACGCTGTCGCTCCGACGGATACCGAGCACAGCAATGCAAGCATGGTATGTGTGCCGGGCAGACGCAACCGTCCCGACGCAGCTCCGAAGGCAGCGATCCAACCGCACACTCCGAGTCCAGCCGCGAGCGATGTGCTGTACATGATCCCGATCGGCGATACGGGAAAGAAACCGACAAACCTCTCGCCGATCAAAGCCATGTTGCCAATCAGCGTATTTATGCCGGGCTCGGCGGCCTCAGCATTCACTCGCACAAACGGGTGTCCGTAGCTTATGGTGTTCGCCACAAATCTGCCCATGAATAGAGCCGATGGCACACCTGCAGCGATAAGCATCGCGAGTGGACGCCGATCGTAAAACAGCCGGGCTCGCGTGATGAGAACAAAACCCAGGATGATGGCGGCGCCGGGAAGGACCGCTATTTTTGATCCAGCAGCGAGAGCAAACCAGATTGCCGCGAAGCAAATGGATTTGGCCGTGGGCCGCTCAAGCATACCAACAGCCAACATTGTCCCGACGCAGGCCAACAGGTCGCCTTTTGTTACGGCTGCCAATCCTACGAAAGCTGGCGAAGTCGCCATCAGCAAGCCAACAAGCGCCGACCCCGTCTCGCCTGCTCCAAAACGGCGTGCAGCCCAGATTGACGCGATCGTCGCAAGGATAAGGATCTCGGCGTTACCCATGACCGAGCCTTGAATATTTCCGGTCGCGAATGCGTATACCAGTCCGTTGAGTTCACCATTCCATTCGTCGGCGAAGATGTTGACCATCTCCGTTGGCATGTGGACGAACACCGATCTGTAATTCATCCATAGAGCGATTCGCACCGTTCCATAAGCTTGCGCATCGTTCGTGAAGTCGGGGATGATCACGCATCGCAATGCCCACAAAATTAACGGTAGCGCCAGGAGCGCGAACCATCCGACCGACTTCAGGGATGGTCGTCCAAATTTGTGACCCCACCCGGCGTACGCGATTAGTCCTGATCCAAGGAGGGCCAAAATGCACACCCACACTGACGTTCGCGACAGCGCACTGAAGGCGGAAAGCAATAAAAGGGCGCATATTTCGAGCGCTTGAACACCGAGCCAAGCTTGCAGCCACGACGTGAGCCGATCAGGAATTCGCCGCGCGACAACGGCACTCCAAAACGTGATGCCGGCAAGTTTCGCCGCAAGCGCCAACAACGCTACCGGATGACCAAATATGTAAGAGGACCAAGCGACCATTATTGTTGGGACCGATGTGAAGCGTGAATACTGCTGAAACTGTTTCAATGCGATGTCGATGTCTGCATGATCGTCACTGGAGCAAGCACAATCATCGTTTAAAGAGCCATCCCCAAATCAGTTTGAGCATCGGCCCAGAGATGCGCCGGTTCCATTTGACCGCGGAAGACATGGCGATGATGCCAACTTTCGCTGCAAATAATCGCCCTCCGCTACGATGCTGCGGATTCTGTTGCACCTTCGCATGCGCATAGTTGAACAACCATCTATCCGGTACTTGTCCAAACAGTTTCGAGAACATGTCATTGATCTCGACATGAACTTTCACGCGCGACCCAAGCGTTTTATTGTCCGCATACAGCCGGGAGCCAGCTAATTTCTCAGGAAGAAGGGCGAACCGCACGCCCGCTTTGCCGAGCCGCAACCAGTACGCGTAGTCCATGCAGAAGTGCAGTGACTCGTCCAGCAATCCATGTTGTTCAACCACGCGCCTGCGCAGAAAAAGAGCGGGCTGGCAGATGAAGCATGTTTCTTTCAACCGATCAAAATTCCAGGATTCGGTCGGGTATTCTTCGAACGCGACGTCTTCCAGGTCGATGTGGTCCGCAAGTCCGTAGACGACATCGACGTCCGGATTCTGTTCGAAAAATGTCACAACCCGCTCGACCGCACCTGGATAGTAGATGTCGTCGGAGTTGAGCCAACCAATAATCTCGCCGTCGGTCGCGCGAATGCCCTTGTTAACAGCATCCGTTTGGCCGTTGTCCTTCTTGGAGATCCATCGGACAGGAGGCGTGAATGCCTTAAGGACCTCGACAGTAGTGTCTTTGCTGCCGCCATCGAAAACGACATGCTCGATTTCCGCGCCTCTCTGGATCGCGACGCTCTGCAACGTGCGTTCGATGAATTGTCCTTGGTTATACGAGGGGGTGACGATACTGACTTTCATGCAGAGGTCTTCTCCGGATACAACTGGATGCGTATGGAATTGCCAGCGAGGATACTGCATCGTTTCAACATTGCTGAAAGCTCGCGTTGATCATCGCCGAATCCGCAGCGCGCAGGGACAAACGTCGGAGAAAACTGCAATTCGCAGTACCCGCCGGACTGACTCATTGGCAATGACACAATCCTCGTTGCTGCCCGTTTTAGCTTGATCGGCGCCCCATCAGCCTTTCCATCACGAAGCACCTGGATAGAGATCGATCGCTGAGGCACCCAATCCGGCGCCATCAACTCGATCTCCAGGCTACCCGTTTCCTGCAGAGGCGCAACTTGGATTTTGAGGCGATCGCCGACCCAACCGTCAACGGCCACGCCGGTAATCAGGTTCTCATCCCTGGAACCGGCTATCGCATGTTGGAACAGCTCCCAATATTCATTGGCCATACGCTGGGAATCTGCGAACTCGTCTGCGCGATTTCGTCCAGCTTCGGCGAGCCGAGTACGGAGTGCTTCATCGTTGACGAGCGCTAGCATCGCGTCCGCGATTTGGTCCGGAACACGTGGATCGAAAAGGATTGCCGCGTCAGCTGCTACTTCCGGTAGTGACGTCGTGTTGCTGCATGCTACAGGTACACCGGCCGTCATTGCCTCAATAACAGGCAACCCGAAACCTTCATAAAGCGACGGGAAGACCACACCACGGCAGTGGGAAATCAGGGTCGCAAGTTCCGAGTTTGGTAAGTAACCCGGAAAAACGATGCGGTCATGGAGATTCATGTCACGTGCGGCGTTCATCAGCCATTCCTGCCGCGCTCCAGGCGCGCCGGTGCACACGAGCTTGATATTGCTTGCCAAGCCCTTATTGACGGCAATACCCAACGCCGTCAGCAGCATCTCGTGATTCTTATGCTTCCAGAAGTTAGCGGGATAGACGAGATACCGATGCGCCGTGAGCCCAAGACGGTCGAGCACTTGGGTGCTTTGGTCCGTATTGGGAGCAATCCGTCGAGCCATGCGCAAGTAAATGGTTCGAATGCGCGAAGGGTCGAGTTCACCGTGCTCGATAGCAGATTGCCGGGAATAGTCGGAGATAGCCGCAAGCGCGGTGGCTCGCTTCGATGCGTCGATAAACGTTTGCGCACGATGGGCTACATCCTCAGGTGCAAAGAATTCCGGATACGTCTTGTACTGCAGATCGTAGATCGTACAAACGGTTGGAATGCCAGGCTCGAAGTAGGTGGGAGCGGTAAATGGACAAAAGAGCAGATCCACACCGAGGGTGCGCAATATTGCTCCCGCGCCACGGCGCTTAAGCCTGGCGTTCAAGCGATAACCGATTCGACTTACGACTCGCCTCACGCGGCCCGGAATATGCGGGCCAACGCGCGATGCTAGTTGCTTTAGCCGTGGGCGCGCGGAGTTTGCGGCGACGGGGCCGATAACCATTTTGCGCTCTACATTGGGTCGATCGAGCGTGGCCAGTTCGTCATGCGATGCCGCCTGCGTAAGCAGGATGAACTTTGTTTGCGGTTGCATCTCTGCTAACTGGCGCAGCAAGTCGAGCACGAAGATTTTCGCGCCGCCGTTTTCACCGCCCGGTAGAACAGGCGTCAAATCTACTGCAACCCGGAATAGGGCTTTGCTCATGGTTCTTCAATCCGTTTTTCGAGTTTTTCTGCTTCGCGCCAGCGGCCCAATTTGGCGATCCATCGGAAAGCCGGATGGCGAAACAAACCTCGCACATCACTGAGGAGAGAGGAGATCTCCCGTTCTTTTTCCTCAACCTGCTTGTGTTGCTCGGCAAGTTGGCTCTCGCGAGCAGCTAATTGCGTGTCGCGAGCAGCTAATTGCGTGTCGCGAGCAGCAAGCTGTCTATCGCGCGAAGCCAGTTCCGCCTGCCGTACCTGCAACTGGATATCGCGCTCAGACATCTGCGCATGAGCAAGCTTCACCATGTCGGTCAGCGTCGCGATCTGCTCTCCTCGAGCCGCACGATCCGACTCGGACTCGTGCACCAATCTCGTGAGCGTTTCGATCTGCTCCCCGCGAGCGATGCGGTCAGCGAGTGAATCCAGTTCACGTTCCCGCAGATCGAGCAGCGCTGTCGCGATTCGACCGCTCGGACTCGCCTGCAATGCGGCTTCTCCATCCTCACGAGAATGTGTCTGCAGCGGATTCTTGCTGACCACCAAGAACATGTCATAGTGGTCAAAAATGGCTCGCTCGAATGCAAGATACGAAGCGCCCAATTGCCCGAAAAACTGTGCAACCGATTTCTGGCTGAACAGATAGATGTGTTCTTCTGGAATCAGCATTTCAAGAAACCGATCGCCTTCCTTGACGAGAGTCTCGTACTGGCTACCGTCCTTGAATTGCGGAGTCTGAATGAGCAACAGGCCGTCGGGCTTGAGGAGCTCGAGGCAACGCGCCATTGTCTTTGCCGGGTCGGGCAGATGCTCGAGCACATCCATCGCGACAAGAACATCAACGCTCCCAGCCGGCATGTCCAGCGTTTCTACCGGGCCGATAGATACCGGAACGCCGAATGTCTGTTGCCCAAACTCGACGACCCATGGGCTCATCTCGACACCGGATGCGTCGAACCCTGCGTGCCGCATCAGCGCAACAAAACTGCCATGCGAACATCCGAGTTCAAGAACTTTCGCCGGCGGAAGGCGGTACTTTAGCAGCGCTTTGAGCCAGTAAAGGTTGCGTTCCGTCAAATCGTTTCTTGCGCGCGTGAAAATGTCCGCGGTGCCGTGATCCCGTTGGCGCTCGAGCCAGTAGTTCTTGCCGTAAAAGTCGGCGTCGTCGTCCTGCACAAGTAGACGCTCAGGCGGAGTCTCTTCGAGATAGACGAGCGTTCCGCAAGCATTGCATTCGCCGTATTGATCGCCGAACGGTCGAAAACTGGCATTTCCGCACCAACAGGTTCGCATGTTCCTCACCGGGGTTTGCGTACGACAAACACGGCACCACACGTGTCGTGCCAATCTGTCTCCATGTCTAGCAGGCCAGAAAAGACCTTCCGGAAAGCGTTAGGGAAGTTTTGGTTGGCCGATAGGAAGGGGTAAATCACGTCGCCCATTTCCCCGCCGCTCTTTCTTTTAACGTGCCAGAGGCTATCCATTAGCAGGAAGATGCCGCTGTTGATCTTGGGAATAATTGGAAAATGCTCTTCTGCCACAAGACCGGCACGCGCAAAGCTCGCTGTCCACTGCTCGGTGGTTAGCGGATTGGCGAGGTGATGATAATCGAGAAAGTCCTTTTGCAGTGCCGCGGCGGTTTCTTGGTACCCGGCTATAGCGACGAGATTCCCGAGAAGCGCCCATTCGACAAACCGGTTCGTGACGACGCTGCAGACCAGCGTGCCGCCCGGCGTCAGGCAGCGATGGATCTCGCCCAGCACGGCGTCCAGGTGGTCCATGTGCTCGAGGGAGCAGTTCGCGAAGACATGATCGAAAGTGCCGTCGGGCTCGGGCACCTGGTGAGCGGGCGCGACATGAACGCGCTGGTAAACACCGCTTTGCTTTCCGAGTGCGGCGACTTCCGGCTCCATGTCGACTCCGACCACTTGACTCGCATGCGGCCAGATCAGGCGGAAGTAACGGCCGTCTCCGCAACCGAGGTCCAGAACGCGTCCGTCGAGATGGCAATGCTGATACGCGGCGTGCTCGAACGCCCTCCAATGGCTGAGCGGGGGAACGTGTGGGTAGAGGCCGCACACAGCGTCGTAGCCGCGCAATAGTTGGTCCTTGAGCAGGATCCTGGTTTGCATGTTGAACTCCCAAACTGCGAATAAGTGGCTGCTGCAACGATGTATTCGCCGAGCAACCTACGAAATTTCACCTGGAATGCGCAGTGGCCGCTTTACGTCTTGATTAAACTGATTCTTATAGTTCGCGTGTTGCACACCGTTCGCCGGCGCGAATCGATCCTACCGGTTCGTGCTCGAGACGAGGCCTTGAGTCGAGCCGGCAGGATTAGGGCTGGCCTCAACTGAAACGGAAATATCGCCGGGCAGGTCGGCTACGCCGTGATGCGTCAACTTTGCCACGCCATGGTCCATTGCAAGCCCCACCGAAAACGATCCGGCGTTAGGTACATGGCAATTGCGGGAATGCCTGGCGGACATCTCATCGTGCGACATCGAATCGCGTGCCGCCCATATCTCATGCGTAATCGAAGCGAGACCTACCTCGAAAACGTATTCCCCCGGCCCGATCGCCAGTTTTACTTCTTGCTTGCATAGCACTCTTGAACCGGCGCCAAGACTCGCGGGAACGTCGTTGATCGATTGCCAGCTGTTTTTGCCGTGTACGAGCGTTCCGCGTTCGCTCTGTATGACGAGGCCGCAGATCGGAACGCCGATGTCTTCGGTCAGTTCGAACTCGTAGTAAAACACGGCGACGTCACCCTGACGGAAGGTGTTAGTCGGTTCGCCAGCCTTATTACACAGCGCGACGCCAACGCAATGAGCGGACCCGTTGCTGACCTGCGATTTAGTGCTTAGATCGATAAACGCATCTGACGAGGGGCGCTCCGACGTGCTTGTCGGCTCAGAAGCAGCGTCCTTCGGCAAAGCTGCGGGGCGAGCCGCTTCGCCAATCGAAGCGCGACCGTCCGTCTGATGCAGAAGGTAGTAGTGTTTGGCGGCCTCGGTCGACGGCCCGATAAAACGGCACGTGCCGTGATCGAGCAAAACTGCTCGCTCGCAGTACTGTTCGATATCCGGCATCGAATGTGAAACAAGCAGGATCGCAGCGCCGGCATCGCGAAGTTGCTCGAGGCGTGTATAGCACTTCTTGCGGAAGAACACATCGCCGACCGCCAACGCTTCATCGATGATCACGATCGACGCATCGATATGCGCCTGAACTGCAAACGCGAGCCGCACGAACATCCCGCTCGAGTACGTCATGACCGGCTGTTCGATGAAGTCGCCAATATCGGCGAACTCGACAATCTGGTCGTAGCGCTCTTCAATCTCGCGTTGCGAAAGACCCAGAATGCGTCCGTTCAGGTAGACGTTCTCGCGTCCACTGAATTCCGGATTGAAGCCGCTGCCAAGCTCGAGCAAGGCAGCCACGCGCCCATTCACGCGGACTTCCCCATTCGTCGGCGCCAGCGTCCCCGCAAGAATCTGCAGCAGGGTACTTTTGCCGCTCCCATTGCGGCCAATTACACCGATTGTCTCGCCGCGCCGAACCTGAAACGACACATCGCGCAGCGCCCAGAACTCCCGGAAATAGTGCTGCACGGGCTTGGGTTGCGTGATATGCAACGCCGTGCCGATCTGATTGGCGGTGCGATGCAGACGCGGCAAAATAAGCTGCTTCAGTCGGTCGCGCGGCGTTTTATAGATCTCGTAACGCTTGCTGAGGTTACGGACCTCGATGACGGTATCCTCAAACGACATCGGCGAACCCTCGACGTGATTTCTGGAACCACCAGTACCCAGCCTGGAAAATCAGAGCGCCTACGACCAGGCTCAGTGCCCACGGTTGCCATTGAAACGGCTTGCCCCACAACATCAGGTCGCGAAGTTGAAGCACGGGAAGGGTGATCGGATTCCAGACGAGGATCGAGCGGTAGGCCGGCGGCAACTGCTCGATCGGATAAAACACGGGCGCGAGGAACAGCGAAATGGTGGCGAGCATGCCGATCACTTGCGAAAGATCACGCAGGTAAACGCCAAGAGACGCGAGAATCCACGACATGCCCATTACAATCAGAATGAGCGGAAGCAGGGCGAGCGGAACAAGCAGGATGCCAAGGTGAATGCTCACGCCAGACCCCAGGCAGAAGGCGAGCAGCACGCAGAAGCTGACCATAAAGTGCAGCAAGGCCGAGAACAGCGCCATCCACGGAAGGATCTCCAGTGGAAAGACCACCTTCTTCACATAGTTAGCATGGCTTGTGATAAGCGCCGGCGCGCGGTTCAGGCACTCCGCAAAAAAGCTGTGGACGATGATCCCGGAGAACAGCACGATCGCGAACGCAATCTTGCTCTCATCGCTATGTCCGCCCCAGCGCGCCTTGAACGCCACGCTGAAGACGAACGTATAAATTGCCAGCATTAGCAACGGGTTGAACAGGGACCAGACGACGCCCAGCATCGAGCCTTTGTATCGGCCGATGAAGTCGCGTTTGACCAGCTCGCGAAGAAGCTCGTGATGCCGCAGCAGGCCCTTGAGCATGGCAGTCGGCGTCGCAGGATGAAAAGTAGACATCGACCAGATTGCCTGTCCTGATGAGTTACACAAATAGCGCTTTGTAGCCAACGCTCTGCGGTGAACGCCCTGTGGCGGACCAGTCAGGCGCGCCCGTAGATATCGTCGAAGCGGACGATATCGTCTTCCCCGAGATAGGCGCCGCTCTGCACTTCGATCATCACGAGGCTCAAGATGCCTGGGTTCTCGAGCCGGTGCTTATGTCCGGCCGGAATGTAGGTCGACTCGTTCGTATTGACGAAGAGCTCGGCATCGCCATTCACCACCTTCGCCATGCCGCGCACGACAATCCAGTGCTCGCTGCGATGGTGGTGCATCTGAAGGCTGAGGCTCGCGCCAGGCTTCACTTCGATGCGCTTGATCTTGAACCCGTTGCCTTCCTCGAGCACCGTGTAAGTGCCCCAGGGGCGGTGCACGGTTCGATGGATCTTGTGTGCCTCGTGCCCGGTGGCCTTCAGCTGCGCATAAATGTGCTTGACGTCCTGCGCGCTCGACTTTTTCGCAACCAGTACGGCGTCGGGCGTATCGATGACGATGAGATCCTCGACACCGACGGCGCCGACCAAGCGATCCGTACTCTGGATGATGCAGTTGCGCGTGCCGTACGTGAGCGCATCGCCGAGGATGCGGTTCCCGCTTTCATCAGCCGGCGAAAGATTGCCTAGTGCAGTCCACGAGCCAATGTCGGTCCACCCGATGCTGCACGGGACGACCGCGATGCGATCCGACTTTTCCATCACCGCATAGTCGATCGACACATCCGGCACGGCCTGGAAGGACTTGTTATCGAGTTCGAGTTGCGTAAAGCCATTGCCCTGAGCTTCGCGGGACAACTCCGCGCAAGCAGCGCTTGCAGCGAAGACCTCGGGGCAATGCAGTTCCATCTGCTTCAGCATCGTGCCCGCGGTAAAGCAGAAAATGCCCGAGTTCCAGAGGAAGCGGCCAGATGCGAGATATTCCTGAGCCTTCTCAAGTGAGGGCTTTTCAACGAATCGCAGAACTTCATTGCCCTTCGCCTCGATATAGCCGTATCCGGTTTCGGGGGCGGTAGGTTCGATACCGAAGGTAACCAGCTTCCCCGCCGCCGCGAGTTGGCTCGCTTTCGCGACCGCGGCTTCGAATGCGGCCTGATCGGCGATCAGGTGGTCGGCCGCGAGCACCAGCATCAGCGCATCCGGACCATAACGCTTGATCACTTGCAATACGGCCGTTGCGATGGCTGCAGCGGTGTTGCGTCCACAAGGCTCGAGCACGAACGACGTAGGCAGGTCGTTTGTGTTGACTTCACGGAATTCGTCCTGGGTTTTGAAAAGCAGATCGCGATTCGTAACCGTCAGGATTTCAGCGACACCCGGCAATTGGGCGCCGCGCAAGAACGCCTTTTGAAGCAGGCTCTGCCCGTCCGCAAGGCGGATGAACGGTTTGGGATGGAGTTCCCGGGAGACAGGCCACAGTCTCGAGCCGGCGCCACCACAAAGGATTGTCGTAATCAACTGCATAGCCTTCCCTTAGTGTCTTTTTCAAGCGTCGCTGCATACAGCGTGCAGGGCGCAAGCTTCTGCTGGCCGCAGAATATAGCAGCCCCGTTGCAATACAGTCCAGCCAGCGCGCCTGTACGTTAGCGCATGGCTTGTAGTGGGCCGCGAGATTAATGGGTCAATGGCAACGCGAACGGGAAGGCGTTGGATTCGATAGCGTTATTGCCAGGAGCGGCCCTTGGCGGGAAGCTGAAAGTATACCAAGGTGTCAGTTGGCGGGCAATTTTCGGCTTCTGGCTGCGGCGGGCCCTATCCGACAAGTGAGATGTGGACGTTATCCCGGCTTTGTCAAACGTCTGTGACACTCGTCGCCTCTTTCGCGTCGTGGACGCGAAAACAGCAGAAGAATGTACTGCACGCCAAAAAACGTACGGTAAGATACGGGGCGCAGACGTAGCTACCGGTAAGCTTACGGCCACAGGGCATTGACAATGCTTGACACTGGGCCTTTCAGTGAACCGGCATAATTCGATTTACAAATAACAACATCTTTCCGGGCCGCTTCATGTCACTATCTCGCTGCGATGTCTTCATGTGAAATTGTAAGTGAAGAAACTTCGCTCTCTGTGTTTCAAATACTTGCATCTTTTGCCACTATTCACGCATAAGCAAATGCCTGCTCTGCGTCGGATAGTTTGGATGCGCTCGAGCGAATTGGCCGGCAATCCATAAGAACAATATGCCCGGAAGCAATCCCGTCGGTTTCTCTTACTTGTGTCCCGAGCGTGGGAAGTAATTTATGCGCATAGGCTTCGATATTTCTCAGACAGGTTCAGGCAAGGCGGGATGTGGTTACTTCGCCCACGCCATAGCAACTGCGATGATAGGTATCGCTCCAGAACACACGTACCACCTTTACCCAAGCTTTGGTGATTTCTATTTCGACGCGCGTATGCCGGTGCTCAATCCATATTCGGGTCCTCACGTCGAATATGGCCCGCGCCACTTAACCCGCGAAACCGCGCGCGCATTCTGGACGAAAACCGACACCGAAGCCTCGCTCGGTTCGCCGGATATTGTCCATTCGAATAACTTCTGGTCCCCGGTGCAGTTCTCCACGACCCGTCTGGTCTATACGTTCTACGATATGGGGTTTACGATCGACCCGACGTGGACCACCGAGGCAAACCGGCTCGGCTGTTTCGAAGGCGTATTCCGATCGGCTGTTGCGGCAGACTGGATCATTGCGATTTCAAAAGCGTCGCGCGATCACTATCTGAGCGTGTTTCCGCATTTTCCTGAAGAGCGTATGCGCGTGGTCTATCCGTGCTCGCGCTTCACTGATATGTCCGATCCGGGCAAGCGCCCGAAGACGCTGGAAGGCGTGGCCGAAGGCGGTTTCTGGCTCAACGTCGGCACGATCGAGCCGCGCAAGAACCAGCGCCGCCTGGCCGCCGCCTATGCACGTTATCTGGCGCTCGGTGGTACGCCGATGCCGCTCGTGCTCGCCGGCGGCAAAGGCTGGCTGATGGAGGACTTCACGAAATACCTGGCCGAACTCGGTATTGAGCAAAAAGTCATCATGACCGGCTATGTGTCCGACGAGGAACTTGTCTGGCTGTATCGCAACTGTTATGCAAGTCTTTACCCTTCGCTGTTCGAAGGGTTTGGTCTGCCGGTGCTCGAAGGAATGCAAATGGGAGCGCCCACGATCACATCTACTACGAGTTCAATTCCCGAGGTGGCAGGAGACGCCGCCATTCTTCTCGATCCTAAAGACCCTGAGGCGTGGGCGCATGCGATGTTGCGTCTGTCTCAGGATCAGAACGAGCGGAATGAGCGGAGAGCGGCAAGTCTGAAGCAATCTGGGCGTTTTGAATGGCGGCGCAGTGCGGAAGATCTGCTTGGTATCTACGAAGAGGCCCTGGCCTCGCCTAAGCGGAGCGTGATGAGATGAAGACTGCGTTGATTACCGGCATCACCGGGCAGGACGGATCGTTCCTCGCCGAGTTTCTGCTCGACCGCGGATACAAGGTCTATGGCTTTACCCGGCGCGAAAGCTGGATCAGACCGAATAACTCGAGCCACCTCGCCGACCGCATCACCGTGCTGTTCGGCGATATGTCGGAAGGCATCGATATCGCCAATGCGCTGCAAGAAGCGAAGCCTGACGAAATCTACAACCTCGCTTCGCAGTCGCGCCCCGGTGAATCGTGGTCGCGTTCCGCCGAGACGCTCATCATCAACGGGCTCGGTGCGATCCGTCTGTTCGAGGCGGTGCGGCACGGCCTGCCCAAGGCGCGGATCTATCACGCGTCGTCGTCGGAGATGTTCGGCCACGCGGAAGTGATTCCGCAAAACGAAAACACGGCGTTTCAACCGCTGAATCCGTATGCGGCCGCAAAGGTCTACGCGCATCAGATGGCGCGCATTTGCCGCGACAGCTATGGCATGTTCATTTCAAGCGGAATCCTGTTCAATCACGAGAGCGAGCGCCGCCCTTTACACTTCGTGACGCAAAAGATAGCCTATGGCGCAGCTTGTGCGTCGTTGGGCATCGTCAATTCCCGCGACCGCAACGAGCGTGGTCAGCCGATCGTCGCGAACGGCAAGCTGGCGCTCGGCAATCTCGAAGTCGCGCGGGACTGGGGCCACGCAAGCGATTTCGTCAGGGCAATGTGGGTCATGTTGCAGCAGGAGAAGCCCGGCGATTTCGTGGTTGGAACCGGGCAGCTGCATACGCTGCGCGATCTGTGCCACGTCGCATACGGGCGCGTGGGACTAGACTGGAAAGACCACGTTATTAGCGATCCCGCTTTGGTCCGTCCGCTGGAAACGGGGCAGACCCTGGCAGATCCATCGAAAGCTCGCAAGGTACTCAACTGGGAGCCGGCTATCAGCTTCGAAGAGATGGTCGGAAAAATGGTTGATGCACAACTGGAAAGGCTCAGTCGCAGGGCTGGACGCGACGAGTAAAAATATCTATCTTGACGGGTTTGCTACGCGGATTAAGTGACGATGAAAAAGGCTCTAATTACCGGTATCACCGGCCAGGACGGTTCGTATCTGGCCGAGTTTCTGTTGTCCAAAGGCTATGAAGTGCACGGCATCAAACGCCGTGCATCGCTGTTCAATACCGAGCGTATCGATCACATCTATGAAGATCCGCATGCACAGCATGCACGGTTAAAGTTGCATTACGGTGACTTGACCGACACTTCCAATCTGATTCGTATCCTGCAGGAAGTGCAGCCCGACGAGGTGTACAACCTCGGCGCGCAGTCGCACGTCGCGGTCAGCTTCGAGTCGCCTGAGTACACGGCCGATGTCGACGCGATCGGCGCGCTCCGGTTGCTCGAAGGCATTCGTTTCCTCGGCCTCGAAAAGAAAACGCGCTTTTATCAGGCGAGCACGTCGGAGCTTTATGGGCTGGTTCAGGAAACGCCGCAAAAGGAAACCACGCCTTTTTATCCGCGTTCGCCTTATGCGGTCGCTAAACTCTATGCGTACTGGATTACAGTGAACTACCGCGAGGCATACGGCTTGTATGCGTGTAACGGCATTCTGTTCAACCACGAATCGGCACGGCGCGGCGAGACGTTTGTCACGCGAAAGATCACGCGCGGTCTGGCGAACATCTCGCAAGGCCTCGAGCAATGCCTGTTCATGGGTAATCTGAGCGCGTTGCGTGACTGGGGTCATGCAAAAGACTACGTCGAGATGCAGTGGCTGATGCTGCAGCAGGATCAGGCGGAAGACTTCGTCATTGCAACGGGCGTGCAATACAGCGTGCGCGCGTTTATCGAGAAGGCCGCCAAACGCCTCGGCGTGACGCTCGCGTGGGAAGGTTCGGGCGTGAACGAGCAAGGGCGCGTGGCCGCAATCGATGGCGACGACGCGCCGGGCGTCAAGGTCGGCGACGTGATCGTGAAGATCGATCCGCGTTACTTCCGTCCGTCGGAAGTGGAGACGTTGCTTGGCGATCCGGGCAAGGCGAAACAGCGGCTCGGCTGGGTGCCGAAAATCACGCTCGACGAAATGGTCGAAGAGATGGTGGCAAACGACCTCGACAAGGCGCGCCAGCATGCGCTGCTCAAAAGCAAAGGCTTTAACGTTTCGGTCGGGCGCGAGTGAGGCTCAGCTTGAACAAGAACGCAAAAATATACGTTGCCGGGCATCGGGGAATGGTGGGGTCGGCGTTACATCGCCTGCTGCAGAAGAAGGGCTACACCAACCTCGTGACCCGTACGCGCGAGGAACTCGATCTGCTGGACCAGGCGGCGGTACGCGACTTCTTCGAGGCCGAGCGCCCCGAATACGTGTTCGTTGCCGCGGCAAAGGTCGGCGGTATCTACGCCAACAACGCGTATGGCGCGGACTTTATCTTCGAGAATCTTGCGGTCGAAACGAACGTCATCCACAGCGCGCATAAGGCTGGTGTCGATCGTTTGTGCTTCCTCGGTTCGAGCTGCATTTATCCTCGCGACTGCCCTCAGCCGATCAAGGAAGAGTATCTGCTGACGGGGCCGCTTGAGCCAACAAACGAGCCCTATGCGATTGCGAAAATCGCGGGCGTGAAGATGTGCGAGAGCTACAACCGCCAGTACGGCCGGCGCTACGTTTCCGTGATGCCGACCAATCTGTACGGCCCGAACGACAACTACGACCTGAAGAACAGTCACGTGCTGCCGGCGCTGATCCGCAAGGCGCACGAGGCGAAAGCCGGTGGTGCGAAGGACCTGACCGTATGGGGCTCCGGCAAGCCGATGCGCGAGTTTCTCTATGTCGACGATCTCGCCGAGGGCTGCGTGTTCCTGATGGAAAAGGACATCGGCGAAGGTCTGTTCAACATCGGCACGGGCACGGACGTCACGATTCGCGAACTCGCGGAAACCATCATGAATGTGGTTGGGTTCAATGGCGAAATCGTGTTCGATTCGAGCAAACCGGACGGCACGCCGCGCAAGCTGTTGAACGTGGGCCGGATGAAAGACCTCGGGTGGGAAGCGAAGACGTCGCTGCGTGACGGCATCGCACTGGCCTATGCCGACTTCCTCAAGTCAGCGGCGTAATACGTTTTGGCGGACACGAGCCGCCTCGGGCGACGTCGATGACTCTGTCAGTTCTTGTTTCCGGTGCAAACGGCTTTGTCGGCAAGGCGCTATCGAGCGCGCTTCTAAAAGACGGGCATGATGTCACGGGTCTCGTGCGACGCGCGGGAACAGTGGGAACCGGCGTGCGCGAATGGCTGCTGCAATCGGACGATTTCGCGAATATCGATCAGTTGTGGCGCGACGAGATCCGATGTGACGTTGTGATTCACCTCGCGGCGCGCGTGCACGTGATGCACGATACGTCAGCCGATCCGCTCGCGGCGTATCGCGCGACGAACGTGAACGGTTCGCTGCGCCTCGCGAAGGCGGCCAGAGCGGCTGGCGCGCGACGCTTCGTTTATGTCAGCAGTGTCAAGGCGATCGCGGAAGCCAGTCGCGGAGCGCCGCTGCGCGAGTCCGATACGCCCGCGCCGCAAGATCCGTATGGCGTATCCAAGCTCGAAGCCGAGCGTGCGCTGTTGGACTATGGCCGTGAGAGCGGCTTGGAGGTGGTGGTCGTGCGTCCGCCGCTGGTCTATGGGTCGGGCGTGCGTGCGAATTTTTTCAGCCTGATGCGAGCGATCGCGGCCGGCATACCCCTTCCGTTGGGTTCGGTGCGTGCGCGACGCAGCATGGTCTATATCGGTAACCTCGTGCATGCACTGATCCAATGCGCCATCGATCCTCGCGCGGCTGGCCAGATCTTCCACGTGACCGATGGCTACGACCCGACGGTCGCGGAGTTGGCGCGGCTGCTTGCGAAGCCGATGGACGCACGTGCCTGGCTGCTGCCGGTGCCGCCGTCATGGTTGCGCCTGGCGGGACGCCTGACCGGGAAGTCCGCGCAAGTGGATCGACTGATCGGCGAGTTGCGGCTCGACACTCGCCACATCCAGGAGGTGCTTGGATGGAAGCCGCCCTTTACGTTGGAGCAGGGGCTCACGGAGACGGCGGCGTGGTATCGCGCGGAGAACAGTCATGCACGCGATGCTTGAAGGACTGCACCACGGGCTGCCGCTGGCCGTCCTGATATGCGCGATCGTGGCGCTCTGCGCCTGCGCGGCGATTCTCAAGACGCTGCTTGCAACGGGTCTCGCGTGGCGCCTCGCCATGGACATCCCTAACGCGCGTTCGTTGCATACGCGCCCGACGCCGCGCGTCGGCGGGTGGGGCGTCGTACCGGTCGCGGTGATCCTGATCGCGGTCGCGGCGCCGGCGCTCTGGCTTATTGCTTGCCTCGCGGTGTTGCTCGCAGTGATGTCGCAGATCGACGATCGCCGCGGGCTGCCTGCGCGAATTCGCTTTGGCGGACACGTGGCCGCAGTGGCGATTCTGATTGTTTCGTATCCGGCAGACGCACCCGTGTGGGTCCTGCTCGGCGTGGGTTTTGTGCTCGTATGGCTGGTCAATCTTTACAACTTTATGGACGGTAGCGACGGACTCGCGGGAGGCATGGCCCTGTTCGGCTTTGGCGGCTACGCGCTTGCCGCGTTGCTCTCGCAACACGCCGATCCGATGCTGGCGCTTGCCGCCGCAGCGGTGGCCGGCGCCGCCGCGGGCTTCCTGATTTTCAATTTTTATCCAGCACGAATATTTCTCGGCGATGTCGGGTCCATACCCTTAGGGTTTCTCGCAGGTGCGCTGGGCTACTGGGGATGGCGAAATGCAGTGTGGCCGGCATGGTTGCCGGCAATGGTGTTTGCGCCATTCATTTGCGATGCGTCCGTGACGCTGCTCAAGCGCTTGTCGCGGGGAGAGAAATTCTGGCAGGCGCATCGCGAACATTACTATCAGAGAATGGTTCAATCCGGCATGGGTCATGCGTTGACAGCACGGCTCTGGTATGCGCTGATGGCGGTTGGCATAGTCCTCGCTTTAGTCGCGCTGCAGTTGTCCGCTTCGTATCAGTGGTTCGTCATTGGGTGTTGGGCTGTGGTTCTGGTTGTGGCCGGCGCGTGGGTCGATCGGCGCTGGCGCCATCATATGTCGAACGTTGGGCAACCTGAGGTCTCGCGCAAATGATCAAAGTGAAAGCCCGTTGGCTGTCTGTTAGTGCCTTTGTGTTCGACTTGTGGGCGGTCGTTCTCGCCTGGACGCTCGCGTACATCATTCGCTTCAATGGGCCCGTTCCCGAGCAGTTCGCTCACGGCGGGCTCGAGGCGATGATGTGGGTGCTCGTGGTGTATGCCGTGCTGTTTCGCAGTTACGGTCTGTACCGCGGCATGTGGGTGTTCGCGAGTCTGCCGGACCTGTTGCGCATCGGGAAGGCGGTATCGGTCGGTGCGCTGGTGGTGATGATCGGCTCGGTTCTGCTGCAGCCTTACCCGGTCATTCCCCGGTCGGTGCTGCTCATTTCGCCGCTGTTCCTGTTTCTGATCATGGGTGGTTCGCGCGCGCTGTATCGCGCGGCCAAAGAGTTCTACCGCTACGGCGGCCTCGTCGGGCAAGGGCGACCCGTGCTCGTCATCGGTGCGGGAAGCGCCGCGGCGAGTCTGATCCGCGAACTGAAGCGCTCGGGTGAGTGGCGTCTCGTCGGTATCCTCGACGACGACCAGACCAAGTACGGCCGCGAACTCTATGGCTGCCGCGTGCTCGGTTCGATCGGAGATTTGCAGAAGGTCGCCTCGGGACTCAAGGTCGAGCACGTGATCATCGCCGTTCCGTCGGCGCCGGTCGAAGCGCACCGCCGTATTGCCTCGCTGTGCGTGCGCGCGGGCGTAAAGGCCATGGTCTTGCCCGCACTGACTCCGCTGACGCAAGGGCAGCCGTTCCTGTCGCGTGTCCGTCAAATCGATCTCGAAGATCTGCTCGGGCGCGAGTCCGTGATGATCGATACGGCGCACGTCGAAGACCTGCTGAAAAGTCGCGTGGTCATGGTGACGGGCGCGGGTGGCTCGATCGGATCGGAGCTGTGCCGGCAGATGCTGCGCTTCCGTCCCGCGCAACTGATTGCTTATGACGTTTCCGAGTTTGCGGTCTATCAGCTCAACGAGGAACTGCGCGACAAGTTTCCGGAAACGGCGGTCATTCCGGTCATCGGCGATGTCAAAGATGCGTTGCTACTCGATCAGGTGATGGCGCGCTACACGCCGCACATCGTTTTCCATGCGGCTGCGTACAAGCATGTGCCGCTGATGGAAGAGATCAACTCGTGGCAGGCGGTGCGCAACAACGTTCTGGGCACGTACCGTGTCGCGCGCGCGGCGATGCGTCGCGACGTGGCCCACTTCGTTCTGATCTCGACCGACAAGGCGGTGAACCCGACCAACGTGATGGGCGCGACCAAGCGCCTCGCGGAAATGGTGTGCTCGGCGTTGCAGCAGGGCAGCCGCCGTACGCGATTCGAGACGGTGCGCTTCGGCAACGTGCTCGGCAGCGCAGGCAGTGTGATTCCGAAGTTTCAGGATCAGATTGCGCGCGGCGGACCGCTGACCGTTACGCATCCGGAAATCACGCGCTTCTTCATGACAATTCCGGAGGCGTCGCAGCTCGTTCTGCAGGCGTCGAGCATGGGGCGTGGCGGCGAGATTTTTATCCTCGATATGGGCAAGCCGGTGCGGATTGCGGACCTGGCGCGCGATCTGATCGGGCTCTATGGATTCAACGAAGAGCAGATCAGGATCGTGTACACGGGGTTGCGGCCCGGCGAAAAGCTCTACGAGGAATTGCTCGCGGACGAAGAGACGACGGTGCGAACGCCGCACCCGAAGCTGCGGATTGCGCGTGCCAGAGAAGTGTCGGGCGATCTCGTCGACGAGCTTTTGCCGTGGCTCCAGCAACGCCGCGTGCCGACCGACGATGAGGTGCGCCGCGATTTGCGCCGGTGGGTGCCGGAGTATCAGCCGGCTACTGCGCCGGTGGTTCAATCGACCGTGCCGCAAGGACCGAAGGCGGCGCTGTACTAGGTTCGTTTCTGCGCGACGCGCGGCCGGCCGCGAATGCCGGGCGCGCGGCCGCGCGGGACTACCGCTGTGAGCCTTTGTGTCCCTTGCGCACCACCATCCACCGCGGCGACTTGAACCGCACAATACTCACATAAAGCCACACATAAGTCGCCGCAAACACCACAACGAAGCAGAACAGATGCAGCGTGTTCCGCCAGAACAGCGTGGCCGGAATCACCGCGATCAGGCACAGCAGCCATAAGTACGGCGACGTCAGCGAATTGCGCTGCGTCAGCTCCCGCGCCGTCTTCACCCCCACCGCCCACCGCATCAGCCGCTTATAAACGAGCATATGAAGATGCACGCCATCGGGAATGCCAGGTGATATCCCGCGAATAAACTTCTTCCGATAGATCGAGAAGCACGTCTCAAAGATCGGATACATAAACAGCAGCACTGGATACCACGCCGACACATCGCGATTGCGCATCACCAGCATGATCGACAGCTCGCCGAGCATAAACCCGACGAAATACGCGCCGCCGTCGCCAAGAAAAATCAGCCCCGCCGGGAAGTTCCAGATAAAGAAGCCCATCACCGCGCCCATCATGATCAGCGACGCCGACAGCACGACCGGGTCGTGAACCTGGAACGCGACATAGCCGAGCGACGCGAACATCATGAACGCGACCATCGAGGCGAGCCCGTTGAAGCCATCGATGATGTTGATCGCATTGGCGAGCGCGGCGACTGCGATGACCGTCACGCCGCACGAGATGGCTGCGTAGGTCAGCAGAAAATCTAGCGGCGGCACGCTGATGCGCGTGACCGCGATATGGAGCAGGAAGTAGGCGAGCGCCGCGGCGGCCATCGTGCAGATCAGTCGCGTCAGCGGCGAGACGCGCTTGGTCAGGTCTTCAATCAATCCGGCGCCGAAGGCGGGCAGCCCGCATGCAACGAGAAACAGAATGCCGTTGGACACGGCCGGATACGCGTGCTGCAACTGCACGGCCGACGCAACCAGACCCAGCAGTATTCCAATCCCACCGACACGCGGTACAGGGTTCACGTGGAATTTCTGGGCACCCGACAGATCGGTGTCGAGCGAGAAGCGTTCATGCAGATGCGCGTAGCGGACGATCAGCAGCGTAATCAGCAGAGAAACGATGAAACCGAGCGCGAAGCTAAGCATGAGAGGAGGCCGGACAGTGGACCGGCAAGGGCGGCCCGAATACAAAACGCACGATTATACAAATGATCCATGACGCATCCTGCATCGCGCCTACCGGCTGCCGTCGTCTCATGGATTGTCCCTATCCGCCGGCAGGGCGCCGCTGCCGATATGACGAGTGCGGAGAACTCAGCACCCATCCGCGATCATGTTCCGGAGACTACATGCTTAAACACATCACCATCCGCGGGGGACTGACTTTTATTATCGTGCTGTTCGTCGCGCTGCTGCTGACCGTGATCGGTGTCGGTTACGGTTCGCTGAAGGCGACCAACGACGGTCTGCGCGACGCGCAGCGCGGATCGGCGTCGCTCGCGTCGTTGAATGCGAGCTCCGAAAAGCTGCTCCAGGTGCGGCTCGCGCTGGGCAGTTACGAAACGCTCTTTAGCGTGGGCAAGGCGACCGAAGCAATGCTCAATGCCGCCCACAAGCTGCTCGCCGATTCGAACAACGACTTCCGTCTGTATGCGGAAGGCTCATTCGGCAGCGACGAGGAACGCGCGCTTGCGCAGACAGCCGCGAAGGCGCGTGCTGCGCTCGTTTCCGAGGCGCTCGAGCCTGAATACAAGGCGCTCGTCGATAACGACTTCAATACGTTCCGCACGATTCAAGGCGAAACCGCGGACCGCTATTACGCGCCGTACGCGAAAGCGATCGATGCGTTGCAGCGGTATCAGGCCGATAACCAGCGTCGCGATGCGGACGCGGCCGCCCGGCAATTCCGTATCTCGGCGATCGCATTCGGCGGCGTCGGGCTGGCGGCGATTGTGATCGGTGTGCTCGCGCGTATCGCGATGTCGATCGCATTCGTGCGGCCGATCGAGCGGACGATCGCGCATTTCCGCAGCATCGCCGCTGGCGATCTGACGGTTGGCGTGCAAAGTCATTCGCGCAACGAAATGGGCCAACTGCTCGCGGCGCTGGCGCAGATGCGCGACGGGCTCGCCGGTACGGTTTCCGACGTGCGCGGCGGCAGCAATGCGATTGCGCATAGCGTCACGGAAATCGCGGCCGGCAATCTCGATCTGTCGAACCGCACGGGCCAGCAGGCCGCCGCGCTTGAGCGCACGGCGGCGAGCATCGAGCAGATGTCCTCGACGGTGCGCCAGAACGCCGAAAACGCCAAGGAAGCGAACCGTCTCGCGCAAGGCGCACTGCAGACCGTGAGCCGCGGCGCGGATGTGGTGAATCGCGTGATCGATACGATGAGCGGCATTACGAGCTCGTCGCGCAAGGTCACCGAGATCACCGGGGTGATCGAAGGCATCGCGTTCCAGACGAATATTCTCGCGTTGAACGCAGCGGTCGAAGCGGCGCGTGCCGGTGAAGAAGGGCGTGGCTTCTCGGTGGTGGCCGCCGAGGTCCGCAGTCTCGCGCAGCGCTCCGCGACCGCGGCGAAGGAGATCAAGGATTTGCTGGGTCAGTCGGCGACGCAGGTCGAACTGGGCGCTTCGCTAGTCGGCGAAGCAGGCGGCACGATGTCGGATGCGCGCCTAGCCGTCGAACGGATGACCGGCATTATGGGCGAGCTCGAAGCGGCGGCCGATGCACAGCGAACGCGCATCGAGCAGGTCAATCACGAGATCGCGCAGATCGATCAGGTCACGCAGAACAACGCGGCGCTCGTTGAAGAGGCCGCTGCGGCCGCGAAATCGCTGGAGGAGCAGACGGATGCCTTGAAGCAAGCGGTCGCCGTATTCCGGCTCGGCAGTGGTGGCGGCGAGTTCGGACCTCATGACAACGCGCCTGTTCGCGACGCGGCAGCACATTTGCCGATGCCTGTCGCCGCGATGGCTATCTAACCGGGACGCGTGCCCGGGGAGGGATCAAACCTTCAACGGGTTCGTTCGCGTTCGCTAATGCAACAGCGGCAATGTCGGCAACAGCGCAACGGCTTAGCTGCGAACCGCAGACTCCATGCGCGCCGGGCTGCCGACTTCGCCGCCATCTGCCGGCGGGCTGCTGTGCACATAGTCGATCGCCTCGACGACCTCCGCGACCGTCGGCACCACGCCATCGCCGCCGATCGACGTGGAGCGATAGGGCGCCTGATTGCCCGAGTGGACCGACGACGTCACGGTGAAGATCATGACCGTGCGTTTGCCGAGCGCGTGCGCGAGATGGGCGAAGCCGGTATCGACGCCGACGACAAGCGCCGACGCGTCGATCAGCTGTGCGATGGCGGTCACGCTCAACTGCGGCAGCAAGTGCGCTTGCGGCGCCTGCTCGATAATCTTCAGCGCTTCTTCACGCTCGCTAGGCGAACCCCAAGGCAAAGCCACATGGAACCCGCGCTGGTGCAGTTCCTTTGCCACCGCGACCCAGCGGTCGGTGGGCCATTTCTTGTCGTCCTTCGACGTCGCGTGAAACAGCAAGGCGATCGGCACGCCGCCCGTATCGACGATCGGTTGAGCCGGCTGAGGAATCCGCAGGTTGTACACGGCCGGACTGTCGGCGCGATAGCCGAGCGCATCGGCTACCGTGTCGCGCATGCCTTGCCACGCATTGACGTCCTGCCGCGGCACGAAGCGGTCCGTATAGGCAAACGCCGCGCCCTGTTCTCCTAGATTCTTCGAGTGATAGCCGTAGCGCCGCGCCGAGCGCGTGAGAAACGCAATGATTGCGCTTTTATAGACGCCGTGAATGTCCATCACCGCGTCGTAGCGGTGCGCGCGCAAATCGGATATCGACGCAAAAATCGCCTTGAAATCGGCCCAGCGGCGCGCCTTTTTAAAGCGGCGCAGCGGCGCGCAATGCACGCGGTCGACGCCTGCATTCCAGAGCGCGACATCCGCGAACACTTCATCGCATGCCCAGTCGACTACCACGCCGGGAAAAGCGCGCTTCAGGTCGGCAACGACGGGTTGCGCCTGAATGACGTCGCCCAGCGACGTGACTTTGATGACAAGGATTCGCTTCATGGATTGCCCACAGATAATGTTTCGAGCCCGCCCGGTATCAAATCCGTCATTAAAAGCGTCGAAATGGGGATGGAAATGGGTTCGGCAAATCCGGCATTTTAGCAGCGGCGGAACTTGACGAGCCAGCGTGACGCAGATTGCCGGGTGTCGCGAAAGGAATACACGCCCCGCGCTGGCTCATCTTTCTTTAGTAAGGCAACGGTATACTCGCTTTCCTTTTGCATCGAGAGCCGAGCAATGCCCGAACAGTTGCGTCCTTCGCCCCGGCCAAGCCTGGGCGTTGCGCTGATCGCGCTCAATAGCGCGACGCGGCTTGCGCAATGCCTTGAAGCCGTCGCCTTTGCCGATGAGATCGTCGTGATCGACGGCGGCAGCACCGACGGCACGGCGGCCATCGCCGGGGCGCACGGCGCGCGGGTGATCGTCGAGCGCGAGTGGCCGGGTTTCGGTCCGCAAAAGAACCGGGCTGTCGCCGCTCTGTCGACCGACTGGATCCTGTCCATCGACACAGACGAAGTCGTCACGCCTGAACTGGCCGCCTCGATTCGCGCCGCAATCGATGCGCCACGCGCGGAGGTCTATGCGCTCGATCGCCTGTCGAATTTTTGCGGCCACTGGATGCGGCATAGCGGCTGGTATCCGGATTGGGTGCCGCGGCTTTTCAAACGCGGCGCCGCGCGCTTTTCCGATGATCTCGTGCACGAGCGGCTCATATTCGAATCGCCCGCGGCCAATCTCACGGGCAAGTTGCTGCATTACTCCTACGACGACTTCGAAACCGTTTTGCATAAGCTCAACGCTTATTCGAGCGCCGGTGCGCGCCAACGGTTCGAGAGAGGCTCGCATGGCGGACTGGGGTGCGCGATGGCGCATGGCTTCTGGACTTTCGTGCGCAGTTACCTGCTTAAGCGAGGGTTTCTGGACGGTCGGGCCGGCCTTATAATCGCGATTTCCAATGCGGAAGGCAGCTATTATCGCTACCTGAAGTTAATGCTGGCGGGGGCCGGCAAAAACAAGTAAAGAATTGACGGGTTAATTGCAAAAGCAATCTACAACCAATCAGCATAATTAGAAGAAATGAAAAATGACACAGATAATAAAGAGCACCGACCTGATGACGGTCGTCATCACGACCTACAATCGTCCCGATGCGCTGCAGCTGGTGCTTGACGGATGCTTCGCGCAGACCGATCGCAACTTCGAGATCGTGATCGCCGACGACGGCTCCGGCGCGCCGACGCGCGACATGATCGAGCACATGGCGCTACGGGCCCCGGTGCCCGTTACCCATGTCTGGCAAGCGGACGAAGGCTTTCGCGCGGCAGCCAGCCGCAACAAGGGCATTGCGCGCGCGCGCGGGCAGTATGTGATCTTCCTCGATGGCGATTGTGTGCCGCAACGCGATTTCATCGCGCGGCACCGCGCGCTGGCGGCGCCGCGTACCGTCGTCACCGGCAGCCGTATCTTGCTTGGCCAGAAGCTGACTGAAGCGGCGCTCGCGCGGCGCCTGCCCATTTACCAGCTGTCGGCGGGGTTCTGGTGGCGTCAGCGCGCGGCCGGGCAGATCAACAAGTTGCTGCCGTTGTTCACACGGGTGCCCGATATCGCTCAACGCCGTGTCAAGGGTTTCGTCTGGCGCGGCATCAAGACCTGCAATCTGGCCGCGTGGCGTTCGGATCTCGAAGCGATCAACGGCTTCGACGAAACGTTCACGGGCTGGGGACATGAAGATGCGGATCTCGTGGTTCGCCTGCACAATGCGGGCGTCGCGCGAAAGAACGGATTCTACGCGACGGAGGTGCTCCATCTGTGGCACCCCCACGAAGCGCGAGACCGGGAGAAACAGAATCAGGACCGCGTGATCGCCCGCCTTGCGCAGGGCACCACGCGTGCCGAACGCGGGCTCCATCAAGCGGAGCACGTTCTTGAACCGAATCAGCCGGCGGATGTGATCGACACACCGTCTTTAGTGGAGCAATGAATTGCAAGTATCGATGCAGGACATCCGAAAAAATCCGTCTCACCGGATCACGGCGGCGCGTTGTTGCGCGGTCGTCGCCCTTTGCATGGTGCCTCTATCGACAGCGGTGACCAACATCGCCTGTGCGCTTTTTGTGCTCGTGCTGCTTAGCGCTCCCGAGTTTTGGCGCAATTTGCCGTCGGTGCTTCGTCACCGCTCGGCGCTTTCCGCGTTGCTGCTGTTCGGCGCGCTGGTCGTGGGCGTCGGTTACACGGTGGCGCCGCATCAGGAAGCCTGGTCCTGGCTCGGTAAATATCTGAAGCTATTGATCCTGCCGTTCGCCGTTATCGCATTCGAAGACGCCGACGCCAATTGGCAGGCCATTGTGTGCCGCAGCCTGTTCGCGACGCTCGCCGTGGTCGCGGTGCTTTCCACGACCAACTACATCGGCCTGACCGCGCTCGGCCCCGCGCATAATCCGCTTGAGCCGGATACGCGCGCATGGGTGTTCAAGAACCGCATTTCCGGCGGCATGCTCAGCGCGCTGCTGTTCTACCAGGCTGCCGATTTTGCGTTCGCGGCGCGTAGCCCGCGTTGGCGCCTTTTTCTGGCAGCGGTTGCCGCACTCGCATTCGTCAATGTGCTTGTCATGCTTCAGGGGCGTACCGCGCAGATCGTTGCGCTGATCTTTTTGCTTGTCGTCGCAGTGCGATTGTCGTTCGTTAATCGCAGCCAGCTGCGCCTGCATCCGGTGCTGTGCGGAGCCGCGCTCGTCGCGGTGGCGGGGGTGACGCTGATTGTAGCCTGTTCGGTGCCGAGCGGCCGTCTGCTGCAGGTGGCCTCGGAAGTGCGCGAATACCGCCAGACCGATGCCGTGACCTCGTCGGGTTTGCGTCTCGAGTGGTATCGCAAGAGCCTGGAACTGATCAAGCAGCGCCCGGTTTTCGGATACGGCACAGCGGGCCTCGGCACGGAGTTCACGAAACTGACTGCCGGCAAGACCGGCGCGGAAGGCCTGCCGACACATAACCCGCACAACGAATATCTGTTGCTGGGGGTGCAGCTGGGCGGGCTAGGCATCGCGCTCTTCGTCAATCTGCTGGTGCAGATCGCGCGCGACGCGGCTTCGCTCGAGCGGCGTTCACGTCATCTGTTGCTTGCCTGGCTTGCCGCCTTCGCGATCGGCTGTCTGGCGAACTCGATGCTGCTCGACTTTACCGAAGGGCATATGCTGGTGCTGCTTTCAGGCATTCTGCTCGGCTGCGGTTACCGTAGCCGGGCAGCGACAAAAGATGAGCGTTTGACCAGCAGTCAGGGCGGAAACGCCACGCCGCGAGCCGTGTGAGATCCGGACGGGCAGGGCTTGCCGATGCTCTGCCCCGAAGTGCGCGCCCGAAGGCCGCACGCATTCGTTAGCGTTTGAAACGCGTATCGAGCGGGCACAACTGGTAAGCCATCGCCCCGTCGCCGAAACGCGCATCATGGCGCTCGCATTGCAGCGACAGTAGCGACATGCCGTGCGCCTTTAACTGTTCGTTGATGCGCGAGGCTTCGGCCATGTTCTCGGTCGCCATATCGCGCTTGTCGTCGGCGCGCAGGCCGAGGCGGCACGTTCCATCGGCGTTGTCGATAACCGACGCATGCAGGCGCAGCCGCTCGACCGTCCAGTGCACCCGGGCGCATCCGCCGGGCGAGTCCATCAGGCCGAGACCGCGCACGATCGACTCCACCTTCGCGACGTTCGCAATGCGCCAGTTTTCATAGCCTTTCGTCACGACGAATGCAGGGCCGCCGCGTTGCTCGATCATCGCCTTCAACTTTTCGTCGTAGGCCGGCGTGGCGGCGAAGTTCGGCTCCACTTTGGCAAACGCGACGTTCGCCGGATAAAACGATGCGAGCCAGCCCCAACCGGACGACCCGCCGACAATCACGATCGTCGTACGCGCGGGATCGGCGAGCGTTGGTACTTCGGCGCGAAATGCGCGCCAGGCCCACTTTTCATGGCCGAACGTTGGCGCGCCGCCCAATACGACGACCAGCGTCGCCACAACGATCGCAATACGTGCAACACGTTTGCCTCGCCGTTTCGGCAGCAGGTCGGTCAGCACGACGTATAACGCCAGCGGCGTCAGCATTTCCATGGCCACCGTGTAACGGTAGATGCTGAACATCTTCACCCAGACGATGTAGCCGACGCTAATGAAGACCAGTACAAACGCCTGCTTCGCATCGATGCCGGAAGACGGGGCGTCTGTCGCTTTGCGCGCGCGCAAAACGCGCCATGCTGCAACCGGCGCCCAAACGATCAGGCTTGCATAGAGCAGCGCCCAGATAATCTGATGAACGTTGAGTTCATTTACGCGGTGCGAATTCCACGAAAAAATAAACGGCCAGAACAGCGCTTCGACCCAGCTGGTCGGAAACCAGCGCCAATCCGCGACGGCCATCGGGTAAACGAGCTCATTCGGAAAGATATTGCTGAACTGCGGAAACACCGGGTTGTGGAACACGCTCCACATCTTCATGAACCAGTATCCGGCGGTCGCGGCAGTGCCCGCGAGTATCCCGAGCCCGACGATGAACGCCGTGCGCAGTCTCACGATCGCGCTGCCGGGCAAAGTCAGGCACGCGGCGCAGACCGCGATCGTGTAAACCGCGTTGGTCAGTTTGAGCCCGGCGGCGCAGCCCACGAGCAGGCCCGCCACAAACGCATACGCGAAGGTGCGAGCCGAGAGGGCGGTGAGTTGCTGCCAGCGGTTCAGGATCAGCGCTACGGAGGCCAGCACGAGCAATGCGGTGGTGTTGTCGCCCATCGTATTGCCGATGCCGACAAGGAAATTGGCCGTCAGGCAGCCTGCAATCGCAAGCAACAGCGGCGTCCGGTAGCGCTCGTCCGACGACAGGCTGCTTAACACGTTGCGCGCGATCTCGAGCACAAGCACGAACGCAAGGCCGTGCATCACACCGAACGCGAAGCCGACCAACGGCGCCGGCAGGTGCTTGTAGAGCAGCCATGGAACGACGTCGAGCAGCGGATTGAAGTACGTCTGCATGCCGGCAGGCGCAAGGTCGATCGACAGCTTGTCGTTGAGCAGCGCGAACGCGTTGTAGATGTGATAGTTCAGCTGGTCCCAGTTGCGGTCCTGCCCAAGCCACAGCGAATAAAGACCGAATAGAACGGGCATCGCGATGCGTGCGCGGCGCCATGCCTCAGCGGTGTTCAGGTCGATGTCGCGCAAGCGCGCGAACCATCGGGCGGCACGGTGCGGCAAGCGCGGTTTCGATGCATTGGCCGTGTTCGGCATAAGGGTTCAAGGATCCAGGAAGGGACTAAAAACAGGAAGGGCGAAACGATCAGCGCCCATCGTGCAACGACACACGGCACCATTGATAGATCAGGACGCCCTTGCCGATTCCCGAGCGATACGATGTGCAGGTCGATGGGTCCAGAATGAAGCCGTTGCGCTCGTAGATCGGTATCGCGCGTTCGACAGACGCAGCATTCTCCGCCGCGACGTCTTTGACATCGTCCGCGCGCAGGCCCAACTGGCATTGTTTGCCCGCACCCGTAGCCGCTCCGACGGACGCATGCAAATGCAGACGCTTCACCGCCCAACGCAGCGCATTGCAGCCGCTTTCGCTGCCCGTCAGCCCAATGCTGTCGACCAGCCGGTTCGCGTCCGCGACGTTATCGATTCGCCAGTTGCGCTCGCCGTACACGATCGCGTAGATCGGGCCGCCGCGCTGCCTTGCCACTTCGCGCATGCGGTCGTAAAACGCCGGCGTTCCCGGAAAACTGCTATCGACCTGCATGAAGGCGATCTGGTCCGGGAACAGCGTCGCGAGCCACGTCCATGAAGACCCGCGGGTCGACGAGAGCACCACCGTCGTTCGTTGTGGCTCGGCAATGGAGGGCAGTTCCGCATGCCAGAGCGGATCGGACCAGCCTTCGTGCCCCCAGGTGCGCGCGCCGCCCGTGACAACCACGGCGCTCGCCACCACCAGAAGCCAACTTGCGAGCTTGCGTGCCGGCCGGTACGGCAGCAGCTGCTGCACGAGCAGCCACACGACGAGCGGCACCAGCACCTCGGCCACCACGATGTAGCGATAAATGCTGAAGCCTTCCATCCAGACGAAGTATCCGAGCGCCACGAACGCGACGACAAAGCGCGCACGCGGCTCGATCGCGGTGGTCGAGGCCTCCTCACGGCCGCGGTGCCTAAGCCACCGCATTCCGGACACACCCAGCCACACCCAGAACAGCACGTACGCGATCGGCCAGATGATCTGCCGGATTGGCGTTTCGCCGACGCGCTGCGAGTTCGCGGTAAAGATAAACGGCCACAGCACCGTCTCGAACCATCCATGCGGCCGCCAGCGCGGGTCGCCCATCACGTCGGGCTGTGCGAACGGAGTCGGAAAGTACGCGCCAAACTGCGGATAGAGCGGATTGCCGAACGTCTTCCACATGTGGAACAGCCAGTAGCCGCCGGTTGCCGCGAAGCCCACCAGCACGCCCACGCCAAACAGAAACGCTATGCGCAGCCTGACGATGCCTCGTGCTGGATAGAACAGCAGCGCCGTGCACATTGCCACAGCGTAGACCGCATTGGTTAGCTTCAGGCCCACGCCGAGCCCGACGAGCACGCCGGCGCCAACGCACACGGCCACCGCACGCCCGGCCCACACGCCAAGCCGGTCCCAGTTCGACAGCAGCACCGCCAACGCCGCGAGACTGAAGAGGGCGGTCGTGTCGTCGCCCATCGAGTTGCCGAGCCCGGAGAGAAAATTGGCGGTGAGGCAACCAGCCAGCGCAAGCAGCAGCGGGACGCGGTATCGATCCTCGTCAGGCAAGGACGACAGAACGCTTTGCGCGATCGACAGAATGAAGACGAAGCTCAACCCATGCAGCGCACCGAGGCAAAAGCCGACCACGCGCGACGGCAGATGCGTGTTCGCGTGATAGAACAACGAGTCGAGCAGCGGGTTGAAGTACGACTGCACGCCGGCGGGCGCCATATCGAGCAGCAGCTTCCCGTGCAGCCACGCGAACGGGTTGTACATGTGATAGTTGTACAGATCCCAGTTTGCGTCGGCGCCGAGCCACAACGAATACAACCCGAACAGCACCGGCACAATAATGCGCGCACGCCGTAGTGCGCTCGCGTTGTTCAGATCGATTGCCCGCAGGCGCGCAAACCATCCGGATGCATGACGTGAAGGCTGGGGCTTCGAAGCAGTCGACATCTTTTAATGCCCCGGTTTATAGACCCAATGCCGGGCCACCAGAAAATTGAAAACCAGCCCTGCGAGCGAACCTGCCGCCACCCCGAACAATGGCAATAGCGCATTTTTCGGCAGTACCGCGATCGCCGCGCAATACGCGCCGTAGTTGACGAGCCCGCCGCCGCACATCGCCAGCAGATAGCGGCCACCTTCACGCCAGATCGAACCGTCTTTCACGGGCGTGAACGTAAAGCGCCGGTTCAACTGCCACGTCGTATAGACGGCGGCCAGAAACGACACCGCCCGCCCGAGGTAATACCCGGCGCCCAGATGCAGACACAGATAAAGCACCGAAGCATCGACCACGAACCCCACCGTGCCGACGATGACGAACCGCAAGAGCTGACTATTCATTCAGTAACGACGCCGGTTGCCGGAGCGCGTTCGATGGAGCGGGCACGCTCAGATACGCAAATCGCTTTGCCTCCGCGCGCCCGCGTGTGACGGTATCGAGCACGAGCCCGCAGACGAGCAGCAAGGTACCGAACAGCATCAGCGCGGCACACAGCAGGGCGGTCGGCAGCCGCGGCACGAGCCCGGTTTCGACGTAGGTTTCGAAGACCGGCACCGCAAGCAGGATCGACGCAAGCGCGCACACGGCGAATCCGATCGAAAAGAACAGCAAGGGTTTTTCGATTTTGAACAGACGCAGAATCATCAACAGAATGCGAATGCCGTCGCGATACGTATTGAGTTTGCTCGCCGAGCCCTCGGGCCGTGACCGGTAAGCGGTGCTGATTTCGGCGACCGGCATGCGCAATTCGAGCGCATGCACGGCGAGTTCAGTCTCGATCTCGAAGCCGGTCGAATGCGCGGGAAACGACTTCACGAAGCGGCGCGAGAAAATCCGGTACCCGGACAGCATGTCGGAAAACGAATTGCCGAAAATGCGCGCCGCGAAACGCGTGAGCAGCACATTGCCGAAGCGATGGCCGCGCCGGTACGCGAGTTCTTCATCGGAAACGCGCGCGCCGACCACCATATCGAGGTCTTCGTCGATCAGCCGGTCGATAAACGCAGGCGCGTCGGCGGCTTCGTAGGTATCGTCGCCGTCGACGAGCACATACACGTGCGCTTCGACATCGGCGAACATGCGCCGCACGACGTTGCCTTTACCCTGGTAGGCCACGCGCCGCACGATCGCGCCGGCCTTCGACGCGCGCTCGACCGTAAGGTCCGACGAATTATTGTCGAACACATAGATACGGGCGCCGGGCAACTGCGCTGCGAAGTCCCGCACGACGGCCTCGATCGTCGCTTCTTCGTTGTAGCAAGGGATCAGAACGGCGACATGGGCCGCGGAAATATTTTTCATTGAGTGATTGACGTCGGCGGCAGACGCAGCGCCTTCGGACAAACCGCGGCGGCTTCCGCTTCGCTAAAAAGGAGCACGGCGTGCAAGCGGGCGTCATTTTCTCATGAGTCCGTGCGCACACGAAATCGCGTCATTCTGACCGCACGTGTCAGGCGATTTCGGTATGCACGACACACATTCGTCGCGCATATCACGTAATATCGTCCCCGGCCCACCTGTCCGAGGAAAAATTTACCGTGAACCTGAGACTTAGATCGTGGGCCGGGGAAGTGCTATCGGCTTTTTGCGCCGTGCTTCTGTTCGTCGTGATGTTCGATCATATGATGGCGATCAAATTCGCCGCGATCGGTGTCGTGGTCGCGATCACCGTCTTTCTCGTTGTTCAATCGCTCGTGCACGCGCCGGGCGAGATCCGCTTTCCCCTGTTGCTACCGCTCGGCCTGTGGGCCGGATGGGCGCTGCTGTCCACCGTCTGGAGTGTCGACCCGCAAGCCACCCTGCATGCGTGGCTCGACGAAATCGCCTATCCGGGCGTGTGCTTTTTCGCGTTCTGGCTGCTCGGGCGCGAGGCCGTGCATCAGCGGCGCATGCAGGCCGCGTCGTGGCTCGCGTGCGGCGCGCTGGCGGTCGCGAGTGTCGTCGGCTTTCATTTTCTCGATCCCGCTGCACCGAAACCGGGCCTGCTGCACTTCTACGCGCGCGTCGGCCACACGAGCACGGTCGCGCTCATGGCGATTTCCGTATTCGCCGCGAAGGCGGCGGTGCGCAAGACGCGGCTGCTCGGTGTCGTCGGTATTCTCTTTTGTATCGTGATCGGCGCGGCGACGCTGAACCGCTTCTTCTGGATCGCGCTGGCGGTCGTCTGCATCGTGTTGCTGTGGCCGCGCGCGGGCGGCGCGCGGGAATCGCGGCGCCGCGCGTATCTGATGCTCGGCGCGCTGCTGATGGCCATCGCTTGCGCGACGCTGCTGAGCAACCGGGTACGCTTGACGGCGCTCGTGCCGGCAGCGATCGCTCAAGGCAGCGGCGCGGGTGTGATGCAGGGACCTGCCCATGCGTCTTCGTCTGCCGAATCGAAGCGCGTTGTAAACACCGGAGTGCCGCCGAATCTGTTCGAACGCCTGGACCATCTGGGCGGCATCGACGTGGCGACGTCCCACGACACGCGTCCGAAAATCTGGGCATTCTATGCAGGCCAAGTGCATCAGCATCCGTGGCTCGGCGTCGGCTTTGGCAAACCGCTGCCCGCGCTTGCCTATGGGCGCCTCGTTCCCGCTGCGCTATACAGGCTTGACGAGAACGTAAAGACGCACGCGCATAACCTGTTTCTGAACACGCTTTTGCAAACCGGTGTGATCGGTCTCGCGCTGCAGCTCGTGCTGTTCGCGAGCATCGGCCGGCGCTTCTACGCGTTGCGCGTCACGCGCCCGATGCTGTGCCGGGCAGGGCTGGCGCTTCTGTTCGGCATGCTCGCGAAAAATATGACGGACGACTTCATGTGGCAGTCGACTGTGTTGATGTTCTGGGCATGTTGCGGCTGGCTGCTCGGCCAGTGCGAATCCCTATCCAGCGAGTTTGCGCACCGCCGGGCACTTGGGTGGCGTTCGGCCCCGGACATACGCGACGTGTGGTCGCCACCAGCGAGCGGACAGTACCGGTAAGGCGGCGCGGACAGACCTGATGACGGTTTCGTCTGACCCGCCTTTGCTTCATGACTTCATGAATAGGCCATGTACTGCTTTGTGAC
Source organism: Paraburkholderia edwinii (assembly GCF_019428685.1). Lineage (NCBI taxonomy): Bacteria > Pseudomonadati > Pseudomonadota > Betaproteobacteria > Burkholderiales > Burkholderiaceae > Paraburkholderia > Paraburkholderia edwinii. Next base: position 3,640,790 of record NZ_CP080095.1, on the reverse strand, counting down.
GGGCATTTTCTCGAAAGCTTTCAGGTGGTCCGGGAAAGGTGCGACTTGCATTGCCACAGGTCGGCCCGTTCGTTGTTTCTAAAATGAATGTCAGGCCTTATTGCAATCGCGCCCACGACACCCACATCCGCGGCACCCCGTCGCCGATAAGCACAAAGAGCATGAGGCGGCTATGCGACCTGGTGGCGGCTGGCTTGTTAGATTCAAGCCAACCTGTCGAAAGTGTGGGATGAGACTGGGGCGGGTCGAATTCACACCTTACACACGTGTGACCTTGTAACCAGTTGATTTATAAGGGGTGGCCTGACCGGGAGGCCGTCAACCGGTTGACGGCTGAATTCCGCATGTGCCAATAATTAGCGCGAAAACAGCCATTTGTTATCGGCGACTGCACAATCGCTGGCCAGTAGTTGTGTGGCCGATGTTGCACTCTACCGGACAATATTCGATCGCTTGCGACGGCGAAGCTGGGAGACCTCTAGACTCAAACACGCTTCGACCATCGCCCGGATATTCGGCAATGAGGTGATCAGAAGATCCATGTCAGGTGAGTCAATTCGTAAATGGCGAGGTCCTCTCGATCCGGTGATGACCTCCACTGACGTCGTTGGAAATTTTTCCAGGGCGGTATGTCCCGCGCACAGCCTGGTGAAAATCTCATCGGGCGTGAGGCGCAAATGCAATAGCTTGTTGGCATTTGACACGATTGCGGCAGCACCTTTGGATTCGACTAGCTTCGCCAATGCGCGAGCCATCCGCGCGCTCGGCATCCCGGCTTCCAGAAAAAGGTCTAGCACCGGCCGCGGCAAATTTGCGGCCGATATCGCGCGTGACACGGACGCGGCAGATACATGAAGGGCGTGAGCCAGTTTTTTCTGAGAACCCCAAAGCTGGCGCGCTAACGCTATTCGGTAAAATTCGCCAAGCTCAGTGGGATGAGCTTTTCTCTCAAGCATTTCTTTGTGCAGCCTGGTTGCGGATTCCGCGTTTAACGCCTCGTCCGTCAATGCGGAAGCAACTCCACGATATACACCACGCGCGCTTCTCAAGGAACTCACAGTAGTGTCAATCGGCTGATGGCACTCGGGGCACATCCGGACACCATACGACTGTTTAAACATGCGATCGGACATCCAGGGTCGGTTTGTGTTGAAGGGCAGAGCGAAGTTAGTTTTTAGCATATAAGCGTTTCGAGTTCGTCCTCAAAAGCTATGCGTTTTTACGCGTCATTTTGGGTTAAGGCCGTCAACCGGTTGACGGCACTTTCCGGCCGCACCATGCCTGGCCGATACGGAATCTTGAGGGGATCCCTCAGCAGGAAAGCAGGCCTGATAGTCGTCGTTGCTGACGAGTATTAGAGTACTAGCGCCAATTCACGTGGTTAGCAGGCAGGATTTGTGCTGATACCGTGCTTCTCGCTAGCCGTTTGATAGCGTTTTGAGGAAAGCCGACATGAATATCAGCTTGCGCGATCAACATTGTTGCTCAGAGCAACCTGATCCGGATCAGGTTGCTTTTTTGGGATAGTCTGACACGGATTTGAAGATAAGTTATTGATTTTGCGTGATATGTTGAGGTCCATAGGAGCTGTGCAAGCACGTCTAAGGTGTGAAACGCGTGAATCGGTTTAAACGCGCTCTAGCGTGCCGATCGACACTGGACGACACCCGCCATTAGCTCTCGACTTGCTAAAAAGGGCCGACTGATGGCTCGATCGCTTGGTTCTGTGCCAGATCGAGTGCCCGGTACACAGGGTGTCTGGCGACACGGCGGCGGTTGTAGTTGAGCCAGACAACATGGTAAAAAACGCACCGCGCGGAGCGGCGAGCCCTGCACAGCCACATGACAGGGCGAAAGCTATAGCGATTTGTCGATGTTTCGGGTATTTGGTCCCGACATGGAACCATATACTGGCCTTGTCTTCCCCGCGCCACTGGCGCATCGATCGAGCGTGTCTGGGCGTTGGCACGCCCAGAAATCCGCAATGGATTTGTCCACAGCCGACGGTACATCCGTCTATTCCGTGCCGCCGGTGACACGATTGCCGCGACATCCCTCGTCATTGGCGGTGTTGCGGCGCGGAAGCTTCGCAGGGCAGGCGATTTCCTGATGGAATAGACCGGCTTCAGCAGCCCTGTATATCGCCGCGCGACCATACTCGCCGATTCCCAAGTGTGCGGTAGGACGATCAGCTATCCATAGCCCGCTGCACCTTACGTCGCAGTGGACGTGCACGATAAGTGTCTTCCCGATTGACCCGTTCCCGTTGCCGGCGTTCGCCGGTTTTGTCAAACATCGAGCGCTGCACAGCCTGCGGGCTCGTCGCGCAGCATCCTTTTGTGAGGTCATCCATGAATCAGTAACCACGCTGGACTTCCGAGATCGGCGATGTAAGGCGGTTATCTCATCTCCAATTTCGCATGATCCGGTCGTCACCCGCGCCGATATGACGCGTCTGATGTCTGTCTAAGAGGTTCCTGTTCGGACAGGCGCTGGACCGTTCCGTTTCCTGAAAACTGAGTCGGGTGCCCACGAGTGAGTGCGGAAAACGCAAATGCGCTTCCCATGCTCGCAGTGTTCAGCGACTTTTCCGAGTTGATCAGGCTTCGCAAGGCGCGACGTCCGATTTTTTGATCGACCGCGGCTAGACGTATAGGCCGTCCACATCTGGCGAGGTGTCCCGTAAGGGCACCTCGCTTTTTCTTTTTATGAGGGAAGTAATGCGGAAACTTCTTAGCGTGCTCGACTCCGGGCCCCGCCACGCGGATGCTGCAACCGACGCCAGGATTGTCGGTCACGCATTCACCGAAGTCAGCGACTGGCGCGGTGCAAGTGCTGGCAACGACCCTGAACACCGGTAGGAGGACGAATGGAATTTGTCGATGTAGTGGTCGAATATCCGTCGGGACTGACGATTACTGACCGGGCGAATCTTGCGCGTGATAAGGGGCATGTCTATCCCTCGGCAAAACTGGTGACCGCGATGTTCATTCTGAGTCGCGTGGAAGCAAGTGCCGCAGCATCCGCGCTAGTTGACGGAAACATCGTGCAGCTGGACCGGCAGCCCGAGGGATACTTCACGATTGGCAGGACATTGACGCCAGCGAAACCGGTCAGCATGCTAGGCCGGATTTTGCGGCCGTTTCTGGATCCGACGGACGATCAGAGGCAGCAGTTCGGCAGGTTCTGTCACGCAATGTGCGCTTCTGCATTTCTGGGCGCGGCGGGGCTATGGTATGCCACCGATGTCTGGACACGGGAAAACCTGAGGCTGGAGATCAGCCTGGTCATTGCTGTTGTGATAACTTTTGTTCGGGGCATGCTTTCCATGAGGAAGGGAGATTGAGCATGGATGTCAGTTTTTTTGTGCTTGGCGTCACGTTCGCCATGGCTGCAATCGGTGCACTGATGGACCGCAATGCCGGCAAGGGTCGCGAGCGTCGGTATGTTCGTTTACCGCGATAGCAGAAGTTCTTTTCTGGGCCGGTAATCCGGTCAGATCATCGAGGCCGCATCTTCGGATGCGGCCTTTTGTTTTGTGCTTCGCCTGGATATTTACTGTGATAAAGGCTTGGTTAATGCACCAACATACCTCTGCTCGATATGAAGGTCCATTTTTCCTTCGCTCACGTTCGCGGGTGGGGCGCGTTCATTCCATTCGCTCCTTCGTGATGGTTGTCGCCGGATGATTGTCGGCAGCCGGCTGCTCTGCTTATCGCTGGCTGTGCGATGGCGGTAGCTTTCAACGTTCATCTCGAAGATCGTCGTCTGATGCATGCTGCCCGCGTCTAGTCGGATCAGCCGGTTCCTGTTCGATGGCACGCGCGGCCTGATAAACAGCGCTCACGACGGGCCGACGCGACGCGCCGGCCGCTCACCCATTCACACAAGGAAAGTCGAGATGCACGCTGTCCACGATTATCGTTATGTCATTACCTGTAGCAGTCTACCGCGCGCGTTCAAGACCGAGTTCCGCAAGCTTGTCCGGTCACGTATCGGGAAAGGATTTGATCCGCGCACTGGGGCCACCTTTCTCATTTCCAACGAAAAGCAGTGCCGTCGGGTCGCAATTCTGCTTCATGGTTTCCAGGTCCTCCGTGCAGGCGGCTTCGCTCCACAGACGCCCTGGAACTTCCGGAGCAAGCACCTCCACTATCTGATAGGCCGCTGGTTGTCGGAAGGCGTAGACGGCCAAGAACTCACCGACCGCATCACGCATTTGCGTTTATTCGTGCGTTGGATCGGCAAATATGCTCTGCTTGACGAGCTAAAAATCTATGCAGTCGGTGCGGGCGCTGGCGATTCGTCCGCTAGGACCGGCCACCTGGCCTCCGGCATTGACATCCCACTGTTAACGCGAGAGAAGGTAATGGAGACACTCTACGAGCAACGAGGGGATCTCAGAAAAACTGCACGGGCACTTGGGACCTCGACCCGAATGGTGTCTCTCGCCGTGTCAGAGGGGCAGCCGTTTTCGGGACTACCGCCGGGGCTTTCCATCCTGCCGTAACGTCGTCGACACTGATCAGACATCTTCGACATATATCCATTGCGTTTTAACATCGTAAATTAATAAGCGAAGCGAAAATGTCATGATGGTCATCGCGTCCGCGACATCCTGTTACTGTTAGTCAGTGGCCGGGTGTCCGAGTTCATGACATCAGGAGCTCGGACGGGTCAGTGATCGTGAGCCAACGCAGATACGCTATGGGAAACGAAAAAGAAAACATCCCGTCTCTGCGGTTGGCTGCAGGTGCAGTGCCATGTCGCCTGACTGCGAGCTGTGGTCGAGCGCAAAAGCCGCGCAATCTTGTGCGGCTTTTCGCCCCTAAACGCGCGACTCGGCAAATAAACTGGGACAACTCTCAGCCGATGACCTCTAGAACGCCGGGCGAAGGATATCTGCCCACCGCGGTGGGGTTCGGTTTTCCTTAGCGCGCCGCAGAGCTTGTCAGGGTTTCTTGACTTTGCGTTCGGGCCGGTAGGCTGGTTTTACGTTAACCAGAAAGGAGAACCAGCATGACGATCATAGGGCCAATGGCCGGCGCCATGGCTTTTTTCGGTCTGTTTCCGCGAGCGGACTGCGCAACTATGTGCGTCTGACGCTGACGCCGCGGAACCTGTGCCATCCGAAATGCGGGGCGCGCATGGGGAGACGCTGGTGTTGGCTGGGCTACGTCGGTGCCTCGCGCGACTTTGCGGTGACGACCACCGCATTTTTGACGGCATCGTCCTTAATCACGCACCGGGTGAAACGCTCCCGACTGCTGAAGTGGATCATCGGGATCATCGGGCGGTTACGCCTTTCGGAGTTTTTGATTGAAACAAAGCACTGGGCCGGCCGAGTCAGGCGCGGCGACGAGCGCGATACACTTATTCTCGAGACGAACGATGGGTGGAGCGTCATTCGCACCTCACCGCTGAAGCAGGATGCGACGAAGATACGCTTCATCCATTCGCTGTCGCTGCCCAGCATGTTTACGGTTGAGGGGCTAGGCGTGCTTCCCACGAGACAGTGTGCGTCGATCCGGCTTTGCGCTCGGCTCTGCTCGAACGTGGCGCGCTGTACCGGCATTTGCGCGTGCGTCAACAACACTTTGCCCGTGCGGGGACCACGCAACTACCCGTGTATGAAGTTACCGCGTGCCGATGCGAACATGCAATTCGAGATCAACGTATCCGGTCGTCAAGGGTCTTAACATAGCGGTATTTGCCACTCGATGTGTTTTCGATCCGGCGCCTTCTTACTGTTACCTGAAGCCCCGAGATAGAGGCAGGTGTGTGGCCTGCTTGCAGAAGCACTACCCGTATGGCTGCCAGGTCAATCAGCATGGTTTCGATATCGTCTTTGGGAAGGCGGTATGCGAGACAGGACAGGCATTCAGCCGGGATCGTCTTCAATGTTTCCGCGGCGCACTGATGTCCGGCAAGAATCGCTTCGAGGATGAACCATGCGGCGAGCGCACGATCGCGAACCATATCGTTAAACCCGCTTCTATCGAGAGCATCCAGAAACTGGCTTCTGAGAGATGACGTTTCCATTTTTATATTGTTTTCGCTTTGTTAAGAGTGCGAATGTTCGTCAGGATGCCGATTCGCCGGCTGGTCCGTTGCCTTTCCGATCGGATATCCGCTTAGCGTCGCGTGAAGCGACTTTGCATCCAGTCGTGCTATTGATCTCGGAGGACGGGGCGGCGCTGGTCGCAATTTATTGTCTTTTCTGGCAAGAGCAGGACATCCTTCAAACCGGTCCCTGATCGGCTGGCAGTAGTGGTTAAGAATCATCTGAGTCCTGCTACGACCGTGTCCTAAACACTCGCTAAGTTGAACCAGCGTTTCATAAGGTGACGTGCCACTTTCCAGCAACTCGTTAGCGCTCTCAAGCGCATAGGTATAGCGCAGTGCGTGAAAGCTTTTCTCGCCTGACATTCCGAGTCGTTGAATAAGAAACGTCAGCCGGCCCATGGAGCCTTCCAGGGTTGTGTTCTTTCCGTGGATGAGGCGAAAGTTGTGCTCTTCTGCATACGCCAATGCGGAAGTTATGATCTGTTGAGTCTGCTCGCGCCGGGCCTGGATGATTCGTACTTGTCTTGGCCGTCCATTCTTGGCACCTCTCATGACGCGCACCGTCGTATCTCCTCGCGCAAGCGCTTCAAGCCACATTGGCAGGTCGTAGGCGCACATCAATGCCTCCTTGCGCCTCAGGCCGAGAACGCGGGCGATTCCGACGATGTGCACGATGCCATCGTCGCTCGATCTTGCTCGCTCAAGAAAGAGTGCAATCTCAGCTTCTGTCAGCGCCCGCTTCCTGCCCTTGCGCTCCCGGCGGTCAATACCCAGGCTTCTATTTGTCGGGGCGGGGTGGACGTTTTTCGTTGCGACGGCATTGAGAACACGTATGGCGGAGAAGATGTTCGCGAGGGTACCGGGCGCCTTCCCCTGCGCGGCGCAGTATTGCGCATATAAATGGATTACCCATTCGGGGACGTCTTCCAGCGACGGGTACAGCTCGCCTATCTCGCGGGCAAATCGCAACAGGCCCGCTGAATCAAGTCGGCGGTTTCGTTGTGTGGCAAGGCTCCCGCCCGCCCGTTTGCTGCTGACTGCCGCCTTGTGGACTGCCTGCGTCATTACGCTCATTCTGGTTTTCCCGTAGTGCGGTGGGCGGTCGGAACGCCCACATGCCCGTTTCTCGGACTTCCTGAGTTTCCCCAGTGCACGCTCGTGTCTCGTGCGTCGGTGCGATGCTCCGCACATGCGTATCCGTATTGCCGCGGGGAGGGCGGCGTACGGTTTTACAGATAATGGTTAGCCCTCGACGTGGAATGCGTTGAGCTAGGGATCCGCTAGGGATAGCGCCTCGGGCTGACCGGTTCTGGCAAATGGACATGTGATGAATCACTGAGCTAATGACGGGCTGGCGTGTCAGGCGCGACACCCGACCCGATAGTTGAACTGACGTCTGCACGTCACAGAAGAGTTGACGAGATGGATAAGGTAGGACTGGAGCGACATTGAAAAGAGCAGGAAGCGGCGTGCAGCACGTGTTGGACGCGCCGGGCGAAAGGAAGTAGGGCGGGAAAGAACGCAGAATCAGGTTACGCGCTGATTTGCTGGTGAAAGCAACAGGAGAGTGTCGACGACTGACCGGTGTGTCGCCAGAAGAAACGCCTGGACAACCGGTTGCGTGTCAGGGAAGAAGGTTGAGATGCAAAGAGAGAGGGAGAGTCGAGGTGCGCTGCGGCCCGTCTGGGTGGGCCTGTCGACCAGATGGATTGCCGATCGGCGCACGCATCGGCGACTCATTTCGGGAAACGACGAAACTGTATGCCAGAAGCTGGCATAAGGTAGACCACAGAAATCTGAGCCGCGAACGCGGTGTCCAACAGATATGTCCAGCCGGTACGATGGCCGACGGACAGCAGGAAGCCAACTTTTAAGAAAAAGAAGCCCTTACCCGAAAAATCGGGTTTAATTTTCGATGCTCGTAACGTGAGCGCACGGTGTTCAAGCTTTCGACCACTGCGGCGTATTAGACCATATTCATACCACTGGTGCTACCAGCAGTTGCAGTTACTGCTTGCGAACCGGTGAAGGGCCTGTTTCTTCGTAGTTGACGACCAGTCTGTCTGCCGAGGTGGGCTCTCGTTCATTGATCGCCCCAGAATGGTGTGGTGACTCGCTGGACCGGGGCTGTCGAAAAATGCACGACGCGGCGTACATCGCCGCGCGTGAGCGACGCCTCAGAGAGCGCCTCGCGGAACTGGTAGCCGGCCATTGTGCGAGAGGTCGTGGTCGTAGCCGTACCGAACTGAAGTTACGCGTTATGCCCGACCGTCGACTTCGGTTACACGATGCGGACGGCGCCGGCACGCGATGTTCGTCGGCGCGCCGGAGGACACCTGTTCATGACCGTTGCAGCGTGTATTTTGCTAACGGGCAAGCCAGTTGTGGCGCCGCGACGGACTGTATAGCGCGACTGCGACATCTGGCTAAACCTTTGTATCATCCCGCTCAACTTTCGTGTAGCGCGATGTAACACGTAAGTGGAATGGTTCGTGTCCGGATATCGCGCTAATGTAGCGGGACCGCCTGATTGAAGTGGCCTTCGCGGATTGCAGCGCGCGAGGACCTCCACGAGCGACGATGGGGGACTGCTCGATGCACGCGAAACCGAGCCGGACCGATCCGTGGTCGCAGACGTTGTGTCTGCTCGATTCACTATCGTGTACGGAAGATCGATCATCGAGCCATGGCATGGCCTCGGCAGCAGGCAACCGGATTTCCGCCCGCCGCAGCGCGCGAAGGCGCGTTGCGGCGGTTGCCTGCGCGTCAGGCGAACGGGGAGCGCACATCCGGGTGCTCGAGCGGCCGACCAGCAGGACGGCCATTGTCACGTGGGGCGATCCGACCTCGTGCCATTACGGCGACCAGGTGTGGCGCGTTGCGCGAGCATCGATCGACGGCTATTGTGCACTAAGCGGACAGCAGATCCGGCGAGGGGATGTGGTCTATCGTCCATCGCACTATCGGCTTGCGCCGGCCAACGCCGGCTCGATGATGCTCGCCGCATGCGTGCTTGTCGCGCCGATCGGCGAGGAAGCCGGAGAGTCAGAGCTTGAAGTTGAAGCCACAGGTTGAAAACGAAGCGGGTTGAAGAAAAGAAGTCAACGAAGAAAGTCAGCAGCAAAGAAACGGGCGCCGTCGGCGCCCGGAAAACTAATCACCCTTGGCAACGATGGAGGTTCACGTGAATAAGCCGTTGAAGATGTTGGTCGGTACCAGTTTTGCCCTGATGTTGTCGTTCGGTTTCCAGGCCGCGCATGCGCAGGATGACACCGCGGCGTCCGCGCCCGCGGCGAAGCCGACCCATAAACAGAAGTGGCATGCCGATCACAAGCTGGAAGGGCAGGTGCGGCATGCACTGACGACGCACAAGATCGAGTCGTCCGATATCCGCATCGTGGCGCGGGGCGGCACGGTTACCCTCGATGGCACGGTCCAGGATCAGTCGCAGATCGCGCAAGCCGCGACCGTCGCGCAAGGCGTGACGGGCGTGAAGGCTGTGAAAAACAACCTGACCATGCACGAAGCAGGCAACTGATCCTGAGTTGAATCCAGCCGGCGGCTTCTGTCGACAAGCGCTGTTTCGGCAGAGCCGGCGGCCGGTCTTGCAGCGTGTTTTATCTGTCGTATCCGCTGCGGCGTGATTGCCCATTCAATGGCGCAAAATCGCTGTGATTCTTATTTACGACAGACACGCAGGTGGGCGCGAATTAATTGATGGAATTCGCGATCGAATTCGGTCCGCGCATAAAGCGGGTGAATAAGCGTGTGAATGCCGCTTTGCCGGATTATGCAATTTGAATAATGTTGACCGCTGCTTCGCGCCGGAGGTCGACTGCATGACGCGAGTCATCGATGTACCCCCGCCAATGGGCGGTTCTGCTATACGTTTGTATGATTTGCGGGCCGCATCCCGCAATCTATTCTCTTGAAAGCAAAGAGAAAAAGGCACGGCCTGGATCCGTAAATTTGCGGAGTTAGTGTCGAAACTCAGGGTCCGCCGCGTGGATACGTCCCATATTGTTAGCATAGTCGATGACGACGACGCGGTGCGTCTTGCCACCGTAAGCCTGATCCGTTCATTTGGTTGGGACGTCAACGATTTTGCGTCCGCAGAGGCATACCTCAATTCCGGCCGGGTGAATCAAACTTCGTTTCTGATTTCCGACATTCGTATGCCCGGAATGTCGGGCATTGAACTGCACGATTGCCTGTTAAAACAGGGCTGCGCGCCGCCGACCATTTTCATTACCGCATTTCCGACTGCCGTTCTGCATGCGCAGACCCAGGCGCAAGGCGCGTTGGCGCTGCTTGAAAAACCTGTCGACGCGAATGTGATCGCGCATTGGTTGACCACCGCGCTCGGTAATCCGTAACTCGTTGGCGCGCGGCATGGCAGCGATTCGCTTCGCACGTCAGCCCAAGCCGCAGCCGTACGTCGGGTGACGTGACGCGCGCGTCACGATGCGCGTTCACCATGCGTGCCGATGCCGATCGCTTCCGCCTTCCTGACGAGATCGGCCACCGAGCGCGCCTCCATCTTCTTCATCACCTGGCCGCGGTGAATCTTCACGGTGATTTCGGAGAGCTTCATTTCCGCGGCGATCTGCTTGTTCATGAGCCCGACCACCACATACTCCATGACCTGCTGTTCGCGCGGCGTCAGCGTGTTGTAGCACGAGCGTACCGATGCAACGGCGTGCTCGGCGTCGATGCGTTTCGCGTCCTGCGCAAGCGCATGCGCGACCGCATCGAGCATGTCCTGATCGCGAAAGGGTTTGGTAAAGAAGTCGAGTGCGCCGGCCTTCATTGCCTTGACCGACATCGCGATATCGCCATGCCCCGTCATAAAGACAATCGGAATGCGCATATCGCATTTGGCGGCTTCCTCCTGGAACGCGAGGCCGCTTTCGCCGCGTAACCGGACATCGAGCACAAGACAACTCGGCGCCTCGGACTTGGGGTAATCGAGAAACGCGCGCGAGGAGGCGAAGGTTTCCACGCGCAGGCCGACCGAGCGCAGCAACGCGCCCAGCGCGGTGCGCATCGCTTCGTCGTCGTCGACCACATAGACCACTGAAGGCGCCGCCTGCGCCGTCACTCCAGTCGAAGCTGAAATCCACTGCTGGGAATTCATGTGTCCCTCCAACTGCAGCGGGAGACCCTAACGCGTCCCGTTAGCCGCTGCCGGTTTTATCGATGTCAAGTTTGCATGCAGTATAGATACTAGTTGTTTCGCTTTTGCTGATAAAGCGATACAGCGGAAAAATTATTCCTGTCGGAGCGCCTTTGCGCCCAAACTGCACCTCGTTATGCGGCTTTTTTTGCAAGCGGGGGCAGGATGCACTCGAATGTCGCTCCATGCATTTCGTTATTGAAAGCCGAGATCCTGCCGCCGTGCGCATCGATGATCGACCGGCAGATCGACAGGCCCATGCCCATGCCATGCGCCTTCGTACTGAAGAATGCATCGAACAGGCGTTCCGCATGCCTAGGGTCTATCCCAGTGCCGCAATCGCGCACCGCAAGCTGCACGTCGCCCGCGGGCGTCAGCGTCGTCTCGATCGACAGCTCGCGTGACCATTCGGTAACGCCTTCCATCGACTGAATCCCATTCATCACGAGATTGATCAGCACCTGCTGCAGCTGAACGCGATCGCCGAGCACCGGCGGCAGCAGCGGCGCAAGCCGCACGCGTAACGGCACCTGGTGGCTCAGCACTTCGCGCTGCGTCAGTGAGACGACGTCGTTGACCACATCGTTGAGTTCGAGCGGCACCTTCTGCCCGGTATCTTTCTTCGCGAGCGTGCGAATGCGCCGCACGATTTCAGTGGCGCGCCGTCCTTCGCCGATCATGCGCGTGACGCCCGCGCGCACCTCGTCGGGCTGCGGCGTGCGATGGTCGAGCCAGCGCAGGCAGGCTTCGCCGTTCGTGACGATTGCCGCGAGCGGCTGCCCGACTTCGTGCGCGATCGACGCGGATAGCTCGCCTAGCGTCGTCACCCGCGTCACGCGCGCGAGTTCCGCTTGCGCGTGATGCAATTGTTGCTCCGCTTGCCGCGCTTGCGTCACATCCATGACCGCGCCGGCGTAATGAAGCCGCTCGGGCTCGTCTTTCATCACATGCGCGACCACATGCAGGTATTTCACGGCGCCGTCGGGCATCACCAGACGAAACTCGAAGTCGAAATCATGCTTGTGCGTCGACGCTCGGCCGATCGTGTCGCGAAACCGCTCGACATCGTCGACATGCACGCGTTGCATCACGAGTTCGAGGGTTGGCACGATGCCCGGGTCGAACTCGAAAATCCGGAACGTCTGCTCAGACCAGAGCACCTCGCCGCTCCAGACGTTCCAGCCGAAGCTGCCCGTGCGGCTTAAGCGCTGCGCTTCGGCCAGATAGGTCGCCTGGCTGCGCCGCAACGCTTCCTCGGCCTGTTTGCGCGCCGTGATGTCGTTGCCGGTCTCGAGTATCGCGTCGGGGCGCCCGCCGCCATTGCGCTGTAGCGACCAGCGGCTTGCAATCACCAGAACGGTGCCGTCGCGCCGCGTGTGAATCAGTTCGCCATCCCAGCGCCCCGTGCGCAGGACGGTCGCGGTCACTTCCTCGAGCGATGTCGGAAAGCGCGTCTTGAGCAGCAGATGAATGCACTCGCCGATGGCGTCACGCTTCTTCCAGCCGTACATCTCCTCGGCGCCGTAATTCCAGAACAGGATTGCCCCATCCATGTCGCGCACGATAATCGTGTCGTGCGTGAGATCGAGCAGGCGTGCCTGCTCGAGCTGCGTCGCGCCGAGCGAGCGCGCGTGCCGCACGAGGCCGGTGGTCGCGAATGCCGCGATCAGAAACGTCACTAAAGCGGGTACGTCCTGTTTGTATTGAATTTCGAAGGTGAGGACCGGCGGGATAAAAAAGTAGTCGATACAGAGCACCGCCATGACGGAGAGCCCGATCGACATCACGTAGCTGCCCACCAGTGAAATCAGCACCACCGCAATCAGAAAGATCGATTCGGCGGCAATCGGATTGAGTCCAAATTTGTAGCACACCCAACCGAGCACGCCGAGTGCAACGAATCCGCCGCCCCAGCCGAACACGAGCCGGCGCAGCGCATCGGACGGATGGGCGAGATCGGCGCGCATCCAGCGCACCCATGCATCCCGCCAACGGCTGTTGCGTGGTGTCGCTTCAAAGAGCGAGGTCATGGCTTCCGGACAAGGTCACAAAGTCACTCGATCGTCGATGCATGCAGGAGCGGGTCGTTACTGATCTAAGGCGACCCGGGGCGACTGCGGCGCATGGTCAGCGCGCGTGGTCGCGAGGCCGCCGTGTCTCGTCGGGCGACGTGCCGGTTCAAGACAGGCGGTCAATCTGATCTTACCCGCGCACGCGCTTCGCATATATCGAAGCGGAAAGCTATTCCGTCGAAAACGAAAAACCGTGCGATTCTGTAAGGAAATCGTCTGTGGAAAGCGCGGGGGTCGGAATGGACTGCGGCGGTTTTGACGGCACGTGTCGATGAACGTCGCGGAGCGGGCGCAGTGGCGTTCAGTTTAGCGCGTGCGCAAGCGTTGAGCACGGGAGTATTGCGGGAGATAGGGCAGGAAGCGTATGGGTATGGAGAAAAGGACGGGCTGCTATGAGTATCGCGATCAATCGGCTCGCGCCGTTGCAACGCTGCGTGCACGCATGTCGTCGTTTCTGCTCGCTTTCGCGTAGTTTTTCAGTGCGCCTTCAAGTTCTTCGCCGAGTAGAAAGATTTCTTCTGCATAGCCCGCTGCGACGTGGCCTGCTTCGGTGAGCTGCACATTGCGCCCGGCACGCTCGAACAGCTGGCAACCGAGGCGCGCTTCGAGCACCTTGATCTGCCCGCTTAGCGTTTGCGGCGTGATATGAATCCGCTGTCCCGCGCGGATCATGCCGCCGGTGCGGGCGGCCATCCAGAAGTAGTACAGGTGTTTGAAGTTCATCGCTTGACTCCGCAACGGTACTAGTCGCGCAGATTGCCGAGGATCTGCGCGTTTAGTTTGCTCGTCTCGAGTTCGAGCAAACGCGCTTCGACGTCGCAACGGCAATCATGGCCGTGCGCATCAGTGTCCCGAGCGCGTTTGAGAAGACGCGCGAGAGCGGCACGCATGCGCGCAAGGAAGCCCGGCGCTGCGGTAGCCGCCGAACGCGTGATATCGGCCCGTTTATCGATTGTCGAGACACGCGGACGCAGGCCGAAGTTGACGCGCAGTACCGCCGCGTCGGCTTGCTCGGGGCAGTGTGAAAGCGGTTCGAATTTCATGGCGATCTCCTGGTAACCCGGAGGGTCTGATGGGTCGCATGGCGCGGGCCATGTGTCGATGGGAAAGCCCGCGCGTGGTTCAGAACGAATAGCCGTTACGTTCGATGCGGCGCATGCGCTGCTCGACGTCGGCGAGGTCGCTTGCCTGAGCGAGATAGTCGTGACGGCGCTGCTCTTCAGCGCGTTCGATCCATTGGCCCAGCTTTTCGAGGAAATACGCAAACATGATGTCTCTCCAATCACTCGTGAAACGCTCGCGGCCTGGTGGAACTGCAGCCGCGATCCGGTCGACGTGCTCATGAACCGATGGATTTGCCCTGTCCGTTAAGGCTGGATGAGGCGTGGCCCGTCGATGGCATGCATCGTAGAGATCGAGAATGAGGCGAAAGTGAGCGTCGCGATCGATGTGAGCAGGCGCGCGTGTATGAAGTGTTTCCTGTGGCTGATGGCGTGTCACTTCGAATCAACCGAACCGTCCATCAGAAAAATTCGACTGTTCGCCGCACACGCGTCACCGTAGATTGGTGACTGCCAGCTAATGTGATCTCGAAGGAGACGACACCATGGAAATCAGCATTCAGACCTCAGGCCTTCAATTGTCGCGTCGCGAATCGGACGCGCTTCGCGAGCATGTGCACAAGCGGATCAGGGAAACCTTCGCGCGTATCGCACGGCGCATCTCGCACGTGAGCGTGCATCTCGAAGATGTCGACGGACCGCGCGGCGGCGGACATGCAATGCATTGCCTCGTGAAGGTCGGCATCGGCGGATCGACCGCGGCGCTTGCGCAAGGGCGCGACCGCAATCTGTTCGCGCTCGTGAACCGCGTATCCGCGTGCGCAGCGGGCAATACGCTAAAGCGCCTGAAACGGCGCATCGATATCGCTTCGCTCAGAAAAAAGAACGGACCTCCGGATAACGGACCTGGCGACAAAGAACCGGCGCCGAAGGAGCCGAGCGTGCCTGCCGTACCGATCTGCATGAGCTTCACCTGACATGCGAGGTTGAAGCGAAGCTTAGGCATAGCTCAGGCAGATAGCTTAGACAGACCTGAAACACGCCGTTTGAGGGCGATGCAGCGAACGCTGCATCGCCCTTTTTGTTTTCTTCGAGCAGCAGTCGTTACCCCCGGCCACGCAGTCCTCATTTTCAAATCATTGTCGGCCTCTACGATGCGTTCGTCGACGTCGTCAATGCCGGCTTCGGGTGAAACCGGCAACAGCATTGTCACTGCCGGGGCCTTACGTCGGCGTATTCGCGGCGGACACGCACCCACTGTCGTTCACCGCGGCGTATACCCAAGGCCCTTGGCCCCATCGAAAGGGGAACTACTGTGAAATACGATTGCGTGATTATCGGAGCAGGAATTCAAGGCCTCGTTCTTCTCGATCAGGCGCTTGGACACGGACTGAACGCATGCTGCATCGACCGCCAGCCGCGTGTCGGCGACGGCCAGACGCTGCGCTCGCAGTTCTATATCCATCGAGGCCATTTCTATACCGAGCGCGACCTGATCGACCAGTTGCACGAGGCGTATCCGAAGTGGCGCGAACTCGTGCGGCGCCTGCGCATCAATGTGCGTTCGACCGACTCGTATGTCGGCTTCGTCGGCGATCCGAGCGCGTGGATCAAGATGTGGACGCTGTGCGAACTGCCGTATGCATCGGTCACGACCTGCCCGCCGATTCTCGAAGGGAACCGCCTCGCGCATATCTACCGCTTCCCGCACATGATGTTCGACGGCCGCGAAATGCTCGCGAAGCTCGTGCAGCGCAATCGCAACAGCCTCAAGTTCGGCTCGATCGATTCGATCGACGAATGGGGCAGCGGCTACCGGATGCGCGTGGACGACAGCACGATCGACACGAACCATATCGTGATGTGCGCGGGCGCCGGCACCCCGGAGCTGGTCGGCATGCTGCCGTACGTGCGCAAGGACGTGCCCGTGCAGACGCGCGCCTGCCAGGTGCTCGCGATGCGCGGCCCCGTGCCCGATTCGAGCATTGTCGTACCCGATGCGCAGATGTTTATCGCGCCGCAGTACGAAGCGAACGGCTCGCCCGTGCTGCTGTACACACACGGCACGGACCCGGTGCTCGAAAACGGCAAGCCGTCCACCGTCAATGCAAACCGGTTGCACGCGCAACTGAATGCACTGAAGTCGGTGCTGCCGGGTCTTCATGCGACAGCGTGCGAGCGCACGCTGTATCTCGCGCAAAAGACCGAAAGCGCGGAGCTTGGCGTCGGCAAGCGGCCGAACGGCGCGTTCGTCGAGCGCATCGCCGATGGCGTGGTCTGCGTGTTGCCGACCAAGCTGTCGCTGGCGATCAACGCATCGGAAAGCGCGCTCGCGCTGATCGAACCCGAGCACGTGCCGATGCATGCGGAACCGCTGGTCGGCGTGCGTACGCATCTGCTTCACGCCGCCGCTGAAATGCGCTTTATGAGCGAGGTGAGCCATGTCTAAACTCTTTATCGGCCTCGATCGCGATGGCACGATCGATATGCCCGGATTGCCGGCGCCCGCGCGGCTCGTCGAACAGCTGCGCCGCATGCAGCAGGATGGCGCCAAGGTGTTTATCGCATCCGGCAAGAGCTACGACGTCCTGACGGACGTCTGCGCGGGCCTCGGTCTCGAGCCGTGGATGTATTGCTGCGAGAACGGCGGGCATATCGTGATTCCGCACACGGGCCGCGAATATGTGTTCTCCGAAGGCACCGACCTGCAGTTCTTTATCGAACACGTCGGCGAGCTCGCCTTGCCGCCGTATTGCGATGAACCGAAGCGCTCGATCTGGTCGAAGAAGTTCGGCAGCGAATCGCTGGCCGCAAAACGTGTGATCGACGAGTTTGTCGCGCGCCATCACCTGCGGCTCAATGTGTTCGCCTATCCGGACGGTGACGGCGGACTCGACGTCGTGCCCGACGGCATCGACAAGTCGAACCTGCTGCCGCTGTTGCCCGACGACGCCGTGGTCCACTTCTTCGGCGACGGTGAAAACGACCTCGGCATGATGCGCTCGCCCGGCGTCGTGCCGCATACCGTGGCGAACGGCAAGCAGGCGGTCAAGCAATGCGTCGCTGAAAAGGGCGGCCATATCGCCGACGAACCGGCCGGATACGGCGTATGCAGCGTACTCGCGCAATTGCGCGCCGAGTGGCTTGCCGCGCGCGTCTACGGCAATGCGCTGCCGGGCTTGTGCATCGGTGGCATCCGCTACGAACTGCGCGCGAGGAACCCATGACTGCCCAATTTGTTGTTTCGTTGATGTGCTTCGCGGCCGGCTTCGGCAGCCAGAGGCTGCAAGTCGCGGGCGAGAAAGCGGTGTCGGCGTTGTCGTCGCTGATCTCGTGGGTGTTGCTGCCGGCGGTCATCATCGCGGCGATGAGTCAGCTGCATCTGTCGAAAGACGTGATGCTGTTGCCGGCGGCAAACCTGTTCGTGGTCGGCGCTCTGCTCGCCATCGCGGCGATTGCCGCACGCTTTTTCGGCGTCAAGCGGCAAACGGCGGGCGCGGCGGTGATCGCGTTCGGCACGCTCGAGGGCGGCAGCATCGGGCTTGCGCTCGTGCTGTCGCTGTTCGGCACGAAGCTGTTGCCGCAGTTCTTCGTGTTCGACATCGTGCACGCGTTGCTGCTGTTCACGGTCACCTATCTCGTGGCGTGTCTGTACGGCGGGGAAGGGAAGCTGTCGGGCAAGCTGATTCGCGACTTTCTGCTCGGGCCGATTCCGATGGCGGTGATCGCGGGCCTCGCGCTGAACGTGTCCGGCGTGCATCTGAACGCGGCGATCGGCTCCGTGCTCAATGCGGCCGGCTATCTGATCCTGCCCGCGGTGCTCGGCATACTCGGCTTGCGCTTTACGTTCCGCAAGGAGTATCTCGCGATGTCGCTTGCGCTGACCTTCGCGAAGATCGTGCTCGGATATCTGATCGCGCTTGCGTTCGTGCTGCTGTTCGAGCCGTCGGCGGCGTCGCGTGCGGTGATTCTGCTTTCGAGCTGTTTGCCGCCGAGTTTCCTCACGCTGATCTTCGCGCAGCAACGCAAGCTCGATGCGGATTTTCTCGCGACGTTTCTGCCTGTTTCGGCATTGGTCAGCTTTACGGTGCTGTATGCGACGTTCCATCTGTTTCCGGGGTTGTTATAACCGCACACACGCGCATTGCGGCCCTGAGAGGCATCGCGATGCGCGTGCGTTATTCCCACAACAGGTTCAGGACTGCGGCGCCCACGCCCCCGACACGATATTGCGCGCCGATTTCACCATCTTCACCGGCACCGACTTGTACGACGGCGTGCGGCTGCGCTTGTCGTAGGCATAAAGCGGCACCAGCGGATTGGCCTCCGGATAGTACGCGCCGCAGCAACCGTCGGGCAGCTGATACTCGACCACCTTCATATTGCGCACGACGCGCTCGATGCCGTCGTTCGACAGCGCAACGAGATCCACCAGGTCGCCAGGATGCAGATTGCGCTTTCTGATTTCCTGCGAGTTGACGAACACGACGGCACGCTGGCCGAACACGCCGCGATAGCGGTCCGACAACGAATAGAGCGTCGTGTTGTACTGATCGTGGCTGCGCATCGTGGTGAGCCACAAGCCTTCGTCGTCGCCATGCCACGGATCTTCGTCGAGGCCTTCGAATACGGCGAAATTCGCCTTGCCGCTTGCCGTCGCCCAGATCCGCTCGCGTGCGGTCGACCCCAGATGAAAGCCGCCCGGCACGCGAATGCGTGCGTTATAGGCCTCGAATGCGGGGAACACTTCTTCGATCACATCGCGAATACGGTCGTAGTCGGCGACCAGTTCTTCCCACGGCACTTTCGACTGGTCGCCTAGTGTCGCGCGTGCGATGCCCGCCACGATCGCCGGTTCGCTTTTCAAGTGGTCGGACGCCGGCTCGTTGATGCCGGCCGACGCATGCACCATCGACATCGAATCTTCGACGGTGATCGATTGCGGTCCGGTCTCCTGAATGTCGACTTCGGTGCGCCCGAGACACGGCAGAATCAGCGCCTCCTTCGCATGCACGAGGTGGCTGCGGTTAAGCTTTGTCGAAATATGGACGGTGAGATCGAGCTTGCGCATCGCCTCCTGCAGGCGCGGCCAGTCGGGAATCGCCGCCGCGAAATTGCCGCCGAGCGCGACGAACACCTTGCAGTCGCCGGAAAGCATGGCTTCGAGCGTCGCGACGGTGTCGCGTCCATGCTGCGGCGAGGGCTTGAAGCCGAACGCCTGCTCGATGCGATCGAGCCATTCTTTGGCCGGCTTTTCGGTGATGCCGACCGTGCGGTTGCCCTGCACATTCGAATGGCCGCGCACGGGGCACAGGCCCGCTCCGGGCCGGCCGATATTGCCGCGCATCAGCGCGAGGTTCGCCATCTGCTGCACGTTTTCGGTGCCGCGATGATGCTGCGTGAGCCCCATGCCGTAGACGAGGATCACGTTCTCCGCTTCCATATAGACGTTCGCGACGGCGGTCAGGTCCGAGCGCCGCAGGCCGGATGCATGCTCGATGGCTTCCCAGCTCGTGGCGCGCAAGTCGTCGACAAGCTGTTCGAAACCCGCCGTATGGCCACGAATAAAGTCGACGTCGATCTTGCGCGGCTGGTCGTGCGCAAGCGCTTCATCGTCGGCTTCGATAATCGCTTTCATGATGCCTTTCAACGCAGCGACATCGCCGCCCACGCGCACCTGATATAGCGGATTGCTGATCGCGGTCCACGAGAGCGTGACCATCTCGACCGGATTTTGCGGCGCCTGAAAGCGCTCGAGCGCACGCTCGCGAAACGGGTTGAACGAAATGATGCGCGCCCCGCGCCGTGAGGCGTCGTGCAGGCTCGTCATCATGCGCGGGCTATTGGTGCCCGGGTTCTGGCCGAAAATGAAAATCGCGTCCGCATGGTCGAAGTCTTCGAGCAATACGGTGCCTTTGCCGACGCCGATCGATTCCGGCAAGCCGACACTCGTCGCTTCGTGACACATGTTCGAGCAATCGGGGAAGTTGCCGCTGCCGTATTCGCGCGCGAACAGCTGATAGAGAAACGCCGCTTCATTCGACGCGCGGCCCGACGTATAGAAGTCGGCCTGGTTCGGCGAAGCGAGCGCGTTCAGATGCGAGGCGATCAGCGTGAAAGCGTCGTCCCAGCCGATCGACACATAGCGGTCCGATGCGCTGTCGTAGACCATGGGGTGCGTGATACGGCCGGCCATCTCGAGGTCGAAGTCTTCCCACGCACTTAACTCGGTGACGGTGTGGTTCGCGAAGAAATCCGGCGTGCAGCGGTCCGCGGTTGCTTCCCAGGCCACGGCCTTCGCGCCGTTTTCGCAGAACTCGAACGACGACGTGTGCTTCGGATCGGGCCACGCACAGCCGGGGCAATCGAAGCCCTCGGGCTGATTCATCCGCAACAGCGTGCGTGCGCCGAATACCGGAATGCCCTGTTCGGCGAGCGCCTTGCCGGTGGCTTTCAGTGCGCCCCATCCGCCGGCCGGCTCGCGATAGATGCGGATCGATTTTCTCTCTGCCATGGTGGTGCCCCCTAAGCATAAGACGGTGTTGAACGAAGCAATGTTAGGCAGTGGCCGGCAGACGGTCTTTCAAGATTTCTAATGGTTTTTCGAAACACACGTACGCACGGCGACTGCACGAAAGGCGACGATGCAGGGCTAGTGACGCCAGGCTAGTGATGCGACGCCCATTGCACAAGCAGATGAAATGGCAGCACGACGAGAAAAGTCGCACCGAAGCCCCCACACCACAGAATGACGAGCCACATGATCCGGTTCGCGAGGCTGCGCGGGCGTACTGTCTCGACGGTGGGTTGCGACATCTTCATTCTCCTTAGGCGCGGAGTGCGGATTGATTCACGTTGCTTCGGTAGCCTTGCAGTGTGAAACCGGCGCGTGGTTTATTCGTAACCCGCGCCGGGTTCCACCTTGCCGCGGAACACCCAATAGCCGGCGGTCGTATAGAGGGTGATGATCGGAATAATGATGACCGCGCCCACGAGCGTGAACACCTGGCTCGAGTGCGGCGCGGCCGCTTCGGCGAGGGTCATCGTGTTCGGAATCGCGTAAGGCCAGATGCTGACGAGTAGCCCGATATAGCCGAGCAGGATCAGCGCAAGCGCCAGCACGAACGGCATCGCATCGCTGCGCCGTTTAACGGCCGAATACATCCACGCAGCAACGAGCAGCACGAGAATCGGCACCGGATAAAGCCGATAGCGGAACGGCGACTCGAACCAGCGTTCTGCAATATGCGGATCGGTCAGCGGCGTCCAGATCGACACCGCGGCGATAAAGCCCAGCAGCACGAGGGTGAGCGGCCCGATCAGGCCATGCATGCGCTGTTGCAGATCGCCGCTCGTCTTCAGCACGAGATAGCCGCAACCGAGCAACGCGTAAGTGGCCATCAGCCCCATGCCGGTGAAGAAGCTGAACGGTGTGACCCAGAAAAACGGATCGCCGGAGAACACGCCGTTGGTGGCCGGAATGCCGTGCAGATAGGTGCCGAGAATCACGCCCTGAAAAAACGTGGCGCCGGCCGATCCGCAGATGAACGCGACGTTCCACAGGTTTTTCGAGCGTGCCGCCTTGCCGCGAATCTCGAACGAGACGCCGCGAAAGATCAGGCAGATCAGCATGAACACGATCGGCAGATAGAGCGCGGACAGCACGATCGAATAGACGGCGGGAAACGCCGCGAGCAGGGCGGCGCCGCCGAGCACGAGCCAGGTTTCGTTGCCGTCCCAGACCGGCGCGATCGTATGCATCATCATGTCGCGTTCGGCATCGTCCGGGAAAAACGGAAAGATGATGCCGATGCCGAGATCGAAGCCGTCAAGCGCGATATACATGAAGATGCCGAGCGCAATGATTGCAGCCCAGATTGTGGTGATGACCATGCGGTGCCTCCGTGCGTGGCTTCAGTGTGCGGGTCAGGGCTGGCAGTGAACCTGTAAAGCCAGCCTGTCAATCAGTCGTGTAGTGCAGTCGTGTAACGCAGTCGCTTAGTGCAATCGCTTAGTGCAATCGCTTGGCGAAACCCGATTGGGCCGCCGTTATTCGGCAACGGCCAGCGGCCGTCTGCCGGTCGGCGAGTCGTAGCTCGCCTGTTCGGCGGGCTTGCGCTCTTCGCCTGCCGACGGGCCCTGGCGGATCAGTTTCACGATGTAGAAGATCCCGGTACCGAACACGAGGAAATAGACCATCACGAAGATCAGCAGCGAAATGCCCGCTGCTTGCGGCGTGATCGGCGAGACCGCGTCGGCCGTGCGCAGCTGCCCATAGACTACCCAAGGCTGACGTCCAACTTCGGTCGTGACCCAGCCGGCGACGAGCGAGATAAAACCGGTCGGCCCCATCAGCACCGTCAGCCAGTTGAACCAGCGCGTCTCGAACAGGCGCCCGCCGCGCCGAAGTGCGACGCCGATCAGCGCGGTCAGGATCATCAGCATGCCGAGGCCGGCCATGATGCGGAAGGTCCAGAAGATTACCGACGAATTCGGCCGGTCCTCTTTTGGAAACTCCTTGAGGCCCTTGATTTCGCC
The DNA here is from genome assembly GCF_019428685.1 of Paraburkholderia edwinii. Lineage (NCBI taxonomy): Bacteria > Pseudomonadati > Pseudomonadota > Betaproteobacteria > Burkholderiales > Burkholderiaceae > Paraburkholderia > Paraburkholderia edwinii. The sequence continues at coordinate 3,617,877 of NZ_CP080095.1, read as the reverse complement.
ATCCCACGAATGGGTCAGAATCAGGCTGCCGAGGTGCGGAATCTGGATCGCATAGCGTGTCACTTCCGCATTCATGTCGGGAAAACCGATCAGGTTCAGCGCCGTGCCGCCGTGCTCGGTTTCCCACAGGCCTTCGATCGCGGCAATTTTCGCCGGCTGATATTTGCGCGTATTGAGCCCGTGCTGGTCGCCGACGAAGGCCTGAATCGGCGCGAGAATCAGCAGCAGCCACAGCGCCATCGAATACGTAGTCTTGACGGCCGCATCGCGCCGGCCCTTCAGCAGATGCCAGCCGCCGGTCGCCGCCACCACGAGTGCCGCCACGATAAACGCGGCCAGCGTCATATGCGCGAGGCGATACGGAAACGATGGGTTGAAGATCACCTTCCACCAGTCGACCGGCACGACATGCCCGTTCTCGATGATGAAACCCTGCGGCGTCTGCATCCAGCTATTCGATGAAAGAATCCAGAACGTCGAGATCAGCGTGCCGATCGCCACGAGTAGCGTCGCGCCGAAATGCAGCTTGGGTCCGACCTTCTCCCAGCCGAACAGCATGACGCCGAGAAAGCCCGCTTCGAGAAAGAAAGCGGTCATCACTTCATAGGTGAGGAGCGGCCCCGTGATCGGGCCGGCGAAACGCGCGAAGCCGGACCAGTTCGTGCCGAATTCGTAGGCCATCACGACACCCGATACGACACCCATGCCAAAGCCGATTGCGAAGATCTTCGCCCAGTAATGACACAGCTCCTTATAGTGCGGTTTGCCCGTTTTGAGCCATGCGAATTCGAGCACGGCAAGAAAGCTCGCTAGCCCGATGCTCAATGCCGGGAAAATGATGTGCATCGATACGGTAAATCCAAACTGGATGCGGGAAAGTTCAAGTGCGCTCGGATTCATCGTCGTACCCTGCCGTGTTTATTGCGTTCTTGAGACGGGATACGCAGCGAGGTGCGAGCCAGAAGCCGGCGCATGCACACATCGCAGGTAAAACGCGTTTCCCACGGATTACCGCACGATATATGCGCTCACCTGGCGACGATAGTCTACGGGCGTAGCGCGCGGATAAACGAAGGTTTAGGGTACACCTGCGCGCGCAATGGTGTGGTCATCGCCGCTCCGCGCCAGTCAAGGCGGGCCGCGCGGTCTGGCGAATCATTGCGCGGTTTGAGGCCAGGCCAGCGACGGCAGTGTCAAACGTGCGTTATAGAAATTTTCCGGACTTGAGAGCAATAGGCCGGCACCCGTTTCCATCGCAGCAGTAGCCCATCAGGTAGGCAAGCAGCGCATTGATTTCGTCATAGCGTGCGGCATAGATCACTGAGCGGCCTTTCGTGTGCCGCGAGACGAGCTTCGCATCGAGCAGCCGCTGCAGATGCGGCGACAACGAAGGCGCCGGCGCGTCGACGAATGACGCGAGCATGTCGGCCGAGAGCCCGGCGGGCCCGAACTGGACCAGCGTCCGGAATACCGTGAGCCGCGACTCCTGCGCAAGCGCGTGGAGCGCGGTGAGAGCGTCGGTCGTATCCATGGTGTGATGTCTCTGCGCGGTATCGGCGGTGGTGGACGCCGTGCCGTCGCTGTTATTTATGCGTTAGAAGTGAGCGTGCGTCGCAATTGATTCGGGATACGAAGCACGCTGATCAGCGCCGCGTTGTCGAAGCGGGCGATGAAAGCGTGCATCGGGTCGGCGGGCACGATGCCGCCGGTGTTTGTGGAGATGAATCTCTGCATGGTCGGCCTTTGTCGAGTGCCTGTCGTGTGTTGCAGTTGTGTGCTGCCCTTGCACTCTTAAACACGCTTCGTTTTCGCTTTATTCCGCGGGCCGCACGCGAGGCCGGAACGGCAGCCCGACAACGAACGTTGCAGAACAGGCTGTGCACGATGCAGTCAATCGACACCGGCAAGCGCAATAATCTGATGATTGCCGTCGCGCCATATGGCCCGAGGTATGAGGGGCGATATGAAGGTAGATATCTGAATTTGGATCCCGAAATGAATCAAATCGCCATGAATAAAAGGTTCAGCCCGAGACAAGATCGTCATCGCGCTGGTTGACGAAAATCAGCACGCCGGCAATGGCAACGTAAAAGCGGAACGCGCTTTCCTGCCCGTTCCAGATTTTCGATTGCCACATCGCGAACCATTCGCCGCCAACCACCATAAAGCCGAAGAACCAGATGAGAAAGCCGACGGCGAGGCCCGCGATCACGCAGCTTTTCGAACGGTTGAACACGGCGCCGCGCTCGTAACGGTTACGCCACAGCACGAGCGCGCCCGCGACGAGCAGCAGGCACGTCACGGCCTCGCCCGCGATGATCGCCCAGTAGCTCAGTTGCCACCAGGCCGGGTTAGTGGTTGCGCGGCCCAGCAGCGCATTGTGCGGAAACGTGGTGTCCATGCTCAGCACGTGCTCGACGAACAGGTAGTTCGAGCCGTAGTCGACGAGATTGTCGAACGCGACGATGCCGGCAAACGCGGCAAGCATGAGGGACAAGGCGATTTTGACGAGGCGAATGGTCATCGGTGGGGTGGGTGAGTTTGTCTGTCCCTCTGAAACAGTTAACTCGATGGGCTATTCCTCGATACCCGGAGATTGCGCTTACGCAGGAATATTCACCGGACTCGGATGTTAAGTCCTGGTAGGGCGGACGTATGTCACGAGCGCATATGAACGCCCGCCGCGCTGGCCGCGCGATTTCGGCCGGTCGTGCGCGCCGTCGCAAGTTTTATGCGAACCGGCAGCGCGCCCCATCTGGAGGTTGTATGAGTACGATCGATACGGCGAAGCGCGCAGGCACCGCGCACGCCGCCTATAACGGCAAGTCGGGCGAGCGCGGCCCGTCAGCAGGCGACCAGGCGGCCAGCGGCGCCCATGACGTTGTCGCTGCGGCTGCGGCGCTGATTCCCACGCTGCGCTCGCGCGCCGCGGAAACCGACGCGTTGTCGAAGCTGCCCGAGGCGACGATCGCCGATCTGGAGAAGGCGCGCCTCTTCGACATGGTGCGCCCCAAAATGTATGGCGGCCTTCAGGTTTCTTACGAAACCTACCTCGATACGATGATCGAGCTCGCGCGCGGCGATGGCTCGACCGCATGGACGCTCGCGCTGATGACGACGTTTACGTGGCTCACGTCGGTGTCGTACCCGCAGCATGTCGCCGACGAGATCTTCGTGCCGGGCGCGAGCGTGCGCATCTGCGGTTCGATCGGGCCGCGCCGGGCGAAGACGCGGCGTGTGGCAGGCGGCTATGTGATTGAAGACGGACTGTGGATGTACAACACCGGTTTCTATCACGCGCAATGGGATCAGCTTGGCATTCCGCTCGTCGACGAAGCCGGTGAAGTGATCGGCCGCGGCGCCGCTCTGTTGCCGATCTCGGATGTGACACCGGTCAACGACTGGGACACGATCGGCCTGCGCGGCACCGGCAGCACATCCGTCACGGTCAAGGACGTGTTCGTGCCCGACGAACGGATTGCGCCGATGGGCCGCAACCTGCAGGACGACTACGCGGCGACGCATCTGCGCGATATTCCGGCCTACCGGACGCCGGTGGTGCCGACGCTCGCGCTGCGTCTCGTGTGCCCGATGGTCGGCATGGCGCGGGCGGCCGTCGAGCTTCTGACCGAAAAGATCGGCACGCGCGGCATCGCCTTCACGACGTACGAAAAGCAGGACGAGGCGGCCGTCACCCATCTGCAGCTCGGCGAGGCGACCGCGAAGATCGATGCGGCCGAAGCGGTGCTCAGGCAGGCGATCCGCCTGCTGGAATTGGGCACGGAGCGCCGCGAGCGCATGAGCGTGGAGCAGCGCGCGCGCATGTGGCGTGATGCGGCGTTTGCGAGCCAGCTGGTATGGGAAGCGGTGGACCGCCTGGCCGGTGCATCGGGGACCGCGTTTGTCAACCGCAACGGCCCGATGAACCGGATCTGGCACGACGTGCGAGTCGCGACCATGCACGGCGCGCTCTACGCGGACACCTGCTTTGAGATTTATGGCCGCGTCGCAGCGGGGAAGGCGCCGAACACATTCCTGCTGCCGGAACCGATGTAAGGCCGCACGACGGGCGCCGCGTTTCCCGTGGCTTGCGCCGGCTCGATGCTATGACACAACGATCGATGCCGGCGCGTAACAGACACAACGGAACATCTCGGAACACATCGCGCACATCGCGCATGTCGCGCATGTCGCACACCGTGCGCGGCGCGCGGCGAATGCCTTATTCGAACCCGTTCGGATTGCGTTCCTGCCAGCGCCAGTGGTCGATGCACATGCGCTCGATGCCGTACTGCGCGCGCCAGCCGAGCAGCCGTTCGGCCGCTGCCGGATTCGCGAAGCACTGCCCGATATCGCCGGGCCGCCGCGGGCCGATTTCATACGGCACCTTGCGGCCCGACGCCTTCTCGAACGAACGGACCACGTCGAGCACGCTATAGCCCTGGCCCGTGCCGAGATTCACGACAAAGCTCTTATCGAGTTTCGCCAGCGCATCGAGCGCCTTGATATGCCCTTGCGCGAGATCGACCACATGGATGTAATCGCGCACGCCCGTGCCGTCGGGCGTATCGTAATCGCCGCCGAACACGTTGAGCTTCTCGCGCTTGCCGACCGCGACCTGCGCCACATACGGCATCAGGTTGTTCGGAATGCCGCCCGGCGCCTCGCCGATCAGGCCGCTGTCATGTGCGCCGACCGGGTTGAAGTAACGCAGCGTGGCGATGCGCCACGACGCGTCCGACACTTCGACGTCGCGCAGAATCTGCTCGGCGATCAGCTTCGACTGGCCGTACGGATTCGTTGCCGAAAGCGGAAACGATTCGTCGATCGGCGAGCTTTCCGGCACGCCGTAGACGGTAGCCGACGAGCTGAACACAAACTGCTTCACATTGCGCCGGCGCATCACGTCGAGCAGCGTCAGCAGGCTGCCGATGTTGTTCTGGTAGTACTCGATCGGTTTCGCGACCGATTCCCCCACCGCTTTCAATGCCGCGAAGTGAATCGCGCCGCTAATCGGATGGCGGTCGAAAATCTGTTCGAGGGCCGCGCTATCGCGCACGTCGGCCTCGTAGAACGCGACGCGCTTGCCCGTAATCTGCTCGACGCGTTCGAGCGATTTGCGATTGCTGTTCACGAGGTTGTCGATGACGACGACGTCGTAGCCGTCGTCGAGCAAGGCCACACATGTATGCGAGCCGATATAGCCCGCGCCGCCCGTTACCAGAATCGTGCCCTTCATCGCCATGCTTTGCTCCGTTAAAGTGTGACGCCCGTCAGATTGTTTAGCAGGTCTTTATAGCGTTCGATGACGAGCCGTTCATCGAATTCGTTCGCGACTTTCTGCCGGCCGCGTTCCGCCATGGCGCGCCGTTCCGTTTCGCTCATCTCGAGCATGCGCGCGAGTGCGTCCGCAAGGCTATCTACATTACGCACTTCACATAACAAGCCGTTGACACCATGCTCGACCACTTCGCGGCAGCCGGGCACGTCGGTCGCGACGAGCGGCCGTTCCATCGCGGCTGCTTCGAGCAGCGTGCGCGGCACGCCTTCGCGATACGACGGCAGCACCACGCAATCGGCCGCCGCGATCACGGGCCGCACGTCGTGTGCTTCGCCCAGATATTCGACGATGCCTTCCTGCTGCCACGCGTCGACATCGGCGCGCGAAATCGCGCTCGGGTTGTCGACGTTGAGCGGCCCGAGCAGCTGAAAACGCGCCTGCGGATAACGCGCGCGCAACTGGCGCGCCGCTTCGACATATTCGCCGATACCTTTATCCCACAACAGCCGGCCGATCAGTACGAAGGCGAACCGATCGGGCGAAGTACGCGGCGGCAGCGGCGCGGGCGCGAACTGTTCGAGGTCGACGCCTTCGCCATGCAGCAGACGTGCCCGCTCAGGGTACACGAGCAGCTTCTGCTCGATAAACGCGGCTTCGTCATCGCGATTCAGAAACCAGACTTCGCGCGGAAAGCGGAACGCGAAGCGGTAGAGGCGTTTCGCGACCTGCGCGGCGCGGCTGTGCTGGATAAACACATAGCCGAGACCGGTCGTGACCGCGACCGACGCGACACCCGCAAGCCGCGCGGCAACCGAGCCGTAGATATTCGGCTTGATCGTGTAGTGGAACACAACATGCGGCTGAATGCGGCGATAAAGCCGGTAGAGCTGCAACAGTGTACGCAGATCGTCGAGCGGGTTCGTGCTTTTCGAGGCGACCGCGAGTTCGATAAAGCGGCAGCCCATACCGGTCAGCAGGTCCGTCGTGCGATCGCGCGGCGCGATCACGCTGACCTCGACGCCGCGCGCGACGAGCGTGCGGATCAGCCCTTGCCGGTATGTGTAAATCGCAAACGACGTATTGCAGACGAGTACGACGCGAAGCTCGGAGGGGCGCTCGATGCGTGGTTTCATGAAGTCGCGGTTAGTGGCGCGCATAAACGACGCGTTTGATCTGCCGCAGCGTGCCGTACGGCGTGACGAAGTGCAACAGGTTCTTCGCGAGGCCAAGCCAGTCGTACAGGTTCGCGGCGTTGAAGTAATGCAGTTGCAGCTTGAGCGTCGACACGATCTGGCGGCGCCGCTTCGTTGCGCTGATGCCGCTCTCGTTCAGTTCGTAGTAAAGGCCGAGTTCGGGCAGGTTCGCGCAGTCGTAGCGCGCCATCAGCCGCAGGAACAGGTCGAGGTCTTCGGCGGAACGGTAGGCAGCGCGATAGTTGCCGACCGCGAGCACCGCGTCGATGCGCAACATCATCGAAGGGTGCACGAAGCAGGCGCGCAAGAAACGGATGCGGCGGATCGCGTGCGGATCGGCCGGCGGCGAGAGCATGAAAAGCGGCGTGCCGTCGAGCGCGACCACTTGCGCCCACATGCCGAGACCGGCCACGTTCGGATGCGCTTCGAGATACGCACGCTGTTTCGCGAGCCGTTGCGGCACTGTCACGTCGCCGGCATCGATTCGCGCTGCATAACGAAAGCCGCGCGCGGCGAGCGCTTCGATGCCGGCTTGCAAGGCGCGCTCGATACCGCCGTTTTGCGGCATCCGCAGAATCTCGACAGTCAGGTTCGGCAGCGCCGGCGCGAAGAGCGGCGGCGTGCTGCCGTCGTCGACGATCAGCACATGCACGGGCTCGCTTTCGCTGAACGACGCGAGCGTGCGCTCGACGTCGGCCTGGCCGTTGTAGGCGGGCATCAGCACCGCGACGTCGGCCAGCGAAGCGCCGTATGGCGTAGCCGAACCGCCCGGCGCGCCGGCGTGTGGCGCGTGCTTCGGCGCAGACGGGTCCGCGCGCGGGTCGGTGCGTCGCGGCGAGCGTGCGGATGCGGAAGAAGACGTCATGAGCCGAGTTTCAAACGGATGTAATAAAGATTGACCGCCGCGGCCGCCAGATACCCGGCGGCGAGCCCGACCAGCGCGCCGTATGCGCCCATGCGCGGAATCGCCAGCAGATTGACCGCGAACGCCACCGCGAGCGCGAGCAGCCATTTCGACAGCAGCACGAACTTCGCCTGGTATTTGAGCACGACGAGATTGCCGATCGCCTCGATGCCGGCCGGTACGGAAAGCCAGACGGCCCAGCGGAAAATACCGATCGCGCCTTCGTAGTCCGGCCCGAACACATGACGGATGATGAAGCCTGCGAGCAGATCGAGCACGAACGCGCCGCCCGCCATCACGGCGAACGTCATCGCCGCGAGGCGCCACATATTGCGGCGCAGCCGCGCGGCTTCGTCGACACGGTAGACGAAGGCCGGTGCAATGGTTTGCGCGAGCATCAGCGCGAGCGTGATCCAGTTTTCGTTGAGCTGCTGCGCCGCCGAATAGCGGCCGAGGTCGGCGAATGAGATCGCGCGCTCGAGCATCAGGCGGTCGAGCTTCAGGAACAGGTACATGCAAATGAGCCCGATCCAGAAGACCGTTCCGGCGCTCGCGAAATGGCGCACCAAAGGCCGCTCGATATGCCAGCCGAGCGTGCCGCCATGCCGTTTCATGTAGTACACGAGCAGAATCGCGCCGATCGCCGCCGCCTCGAGCGCCCATAGCCAGCCGAAGCTGCCGGCCGGCGCCGCGGCGCGCACCAGCAGCCAGACCAGCAGCGCCTTGACGATGGCGGTCGACATGCTCGTCAGCAGCTGCGGCTTGCTGTAAGTCATGCTCTGCAGCCACGCGTTGATCACGCCGGTAAGCGGTTCGCGAAACAGCATCGTGACCGCGAGCCCGGCGAGCATCGTGCCGACGAGCGGATCGGTAAAGTGGATGTCGCGGTTCGCCGCGATCGCGGCCCACGTAACCAGTAGCGCGGCGATGGACACGGTCAGCCGCAATACGAAGGCGCTGCCGAGCACGGTGCCGAGTTCCGCGGCGGGGCGGCGCACGATGGTCGGCACCAGAATCTCGGCGCCGCAGACCCACGTGAGCGGCGCGAGCACGAGCAGCAGCGTATTCGCATACTGCCATTTGCCGAATACGTCCGGGCCGAAGTAGCGCGCCAGCAGTCCGCTGATCGCGATCGCCACGGCGATCTGCGTCAGCCGCTCAAGCCCGAGCCAGACGATATTGGCGAATGCGCGCGTGACGTCGGGATTCGCGTAACGCTTCCATGTCAGCATCCGGCACCCGTCCGGTCGTTTGTCAAACCCGCCGAATCCGCCATCAGCACGGTCAGGCGCGCCATTTGCAACCGCAACTTTACAATCGGGACGCGTCTAGGCATTAGAATAGGACGAGTAGGCGTTCGCTAAAAAACGCAATTATAAGTTGGAACCGGACCGCTTCCGGCAAGGTGCAGACGCGACCACGTCATGCGCCGGACAAAATTTCCATTGCACTTCATTGCACGTAAGTGAGCCTATCCATGATCTCCCAATCGATTTTCAAGGCGTATGACATCCGCGGTGTGATCGGCAAGACGCTCGATGCCGATACGGCGCGTTCGATCGGCCGCGCATTCGGCAGCGAAGTGCGCGCGCAGGGCGGCGATGCGGTCGTCGTGGCGCGCGACGGCCGCCTGTCGGGCCCGGAACTGATCGCGGCGCTGTCCGAAGGCTTGCGTTCCGCCGGTGTCGACGTGGTCAATGTCGGCATGGTGCCGACACCGGTCGGCTACTTCGCGGCGAGCGTGCCGTTGAAGCTCGCGGGCGGCGAGCGGCGCGTCGATTCGTGCATCGTCGTGACGGGCAGCCACAATCCGCCCGACTACAACGGCTTCAAGATGGTGTTGCGCGGCGCGGCGATTTACGGCGACCAGATCCAGGCGCTTTACAAGCGCATCGTCGACAACAAGTTCGACTCCGGCAGCGGCAGCTATGCCGACTACGACATCGCCGATGCCTACATCGATCGCATCGTCAGCGATATCAAGCTGGCGCGGCCGCTGAAGATCGTCGTCGATACGGGCAACGGTGTGGCGGGCGGTCTCGCGCCGCGGCTCTTCAAGGCGCTCGGCTGCGAGCTCGTCGAGCTCTTTACCGAGATCGACGGCAACTTCCCGAATCACCATCCGGACCCGGCGCACCCCGAGAACCTGCAGGACGTGATTCGCGCGCTGAAGGAAACGGACGCCGAAATCGGCTTCGCGTTCGACGGCGACGGCGACCGTCTCGGCGTGGTCACGAAGGACGGCCAGATCATCTATCCGGACCGCCAGCTGATGCTGTTCGCCGAAGAAGTGCTGTCGCGCAACAAGGGCGCGCAGATCATCTACGACGTGAAGTGCACGCGTAACCTCGCGACGTGGGTGAAAGAGAAGGGCGGCGAGCCGCTGATGTGGAAGACGGGCCACTCGCTCGTCAAGGCGAAGCTGCGTGAGACCGGCGCACCGCTCGCGGGCGAGATGAGCGGCCATGTGTTCTTCAAGGACCGCTGGTATGGCTTCGACGACGGCCTGTACACCGGCGCGCGCCTGCTCGAAATCCTCGCGCGCGTGAAGGATCCGAGCGCACTGCTCAACAGCCTGCCGAACTCGCACTCGACGCCGGAGCTTCAGTTGAAGCTGCAGGAAGGCGAAAACTTCGAGCTGATCGCGCGTCTGCAGAAGAACGCGAAGTTTCCGCAAGCCGACCAGGTCGTGACGATCGACGGGCTGCGCGTCGAGTATCCGGACGGCTTCGGCCTCGCGCGCTCGTCGAATACGACGCCCGTGGTCGTGATGCGCTTCGAGGCCGATAACGATGCGGCGCTCAAGCGCATCCAGGAGGACTTCCGCCGCGTGATCATGGCGGAGAAGGCGGACGCGAAGCTGCCGTTCTGACGGTTCGAGGCGAGGCGGGCGCGGGTTATTCGCGCTTCGTACACGCTTCGTCCACGCGTTGTTCCGCTTCGTCCCGACCTGACGGTTGAAAGGCCGCACAAACAGGCCGCACAAACGCGGCGCGAGTCCACACGGACCGCGCCGCGTTTTTTCATGGTTTTTTCGCGCGGCGCGATAGAATTGCGTCCTTTCAACGTACCGTGATGCCGGAATGACCGGCACCCCCTCCTTGAGCGCGCAAAAGATACTGATCGTACGGGTGTCATCGCTGGGCGACGTCGTGCATAACATGCCGGCGATTGCCGATATCCGCCGCCGCCATCCGGACGCGCAGATCGATTGGCTGGTCGAAGAGAGCTTCGTGGGGCTGGTCGAGCTCGTGCAGGGCGTGCATCGCGCGATCCCGGTGTCGCTGCGGCGCTGGCGCAAAAAGCTGTTTTCGCCGGCCAACTGGGCCGAGATCCGCGCATTTCGCCGCGCGCTGGCGGCCGAGCACTACGACCTCGTGATCGACTGCCAGGGGCTGATCAAGACCGCGTGGCTCGCGCGGATGGCGCGTGGGCCGGTGGTTGGGCTCGGTAACCGCACCGACGGCGCCGGCTACGAATGGCCGGTGCGCTTCTTCTACGGCAAGCGTGTGCCGATCGAGCCGCGCACGCATGTGGTCGAGCGCACGCGCCAGCTCGTGGCGGCCGCGCTCAACGACCCTGCGCCGCAACCCACAGACGAAATCGACTTCGGCATCGACGTCGGCCGCGCGTCGCTGGCGGTCTCGCAGGCGCAACTGAACCTGCCGGTGCCGTATGTGGTGTTCGTGCACGCGACGTCGCGTGAGGACAAGCAGTGGCCCGACACCGCATGGATCGAGCTGGGCCAGTCGCTCGTGCGGCGCGGTGCGTCGCTCGTGCTGCCGTGGGGCAGCGAGGCCGAGCGCGCGACGAGCGAGCGGCTCGCCAAAGAGTTCGGCGCGGCCGCGATCGTGCCGCCGAAGCTGTCGCTGCCGGCCGTGGTGGGCCTGCTCGAAGGCGCCGCCGCGACGGTCGGCGTCGACACGGGCCTTGTGCATATTGCCGCAGCGCTCAAGCGGCCGACGGTCGAGTTGTACAATTTCGCGACCGCGTGGCGTACGGGTGGCTACTGGTCGCCGAATGTGATCAATCTCGGCACGGCCGGCCAGCCGCCGACGCTGCAGGCGGTGAAGAGCGCGCTGGCGGGCTTTGGTCTGCTGTAAGAGCCTTTGCGATACGGCCGGCGTATGCCGGGAGACGATCACCCCGGCTTAACCCCGCTTAACGCGCCGCACACGCTACCTACGCTTCATCCGCTGCAAAAGAAGGGCGACCATGAACGAATCCCAGATCATTGAAGTGACAAGCGGCGACTGGCAGGCGCAGAACCTGTCGGTGGCGCGCGAAACGCTGCTCGCGGGCGTCGAGCGCGGCAAGGTGCTGTATTTCCCGAATCTGCGTTTCGCGATCGAAGGCGGCGAAACCGCGCTGCTCGATCCCGCGATCGCCGATCCGAACCGCAAGAACATCAGCCTCGAAGCGAACGGCGGGGCGCTGCATGGCGTGCTCGGCGACACGGTCACGCAATCGGCGGTGCGTGCGCTGATCGCGCGCTACCAGACCAATGCGCGCACGCTGGTCGACGGCCTGTTTCCCGAGTACCGCAACAAGCTGCGCGTCGCGCCGACGAGCCTGCGGCTGCATCAGGTCGAAACGCGCCAGACCTCATGGCGCAAGGACGACAGCCGCTTGCACGTCGATGCGTTTCCGTCGCGGCCGAACTACGGCGAGCGCATCTTGCGCGTGTTCACGAATGTGAATCCGCACGGTACGCCGCGCGTCTGGCGCGTCGGCGAGCCGTTCGAAGCCATGGCGAAGCGCTTTTTGCCGCGCATCAAGCCGCAGATGCCGGGCGCCGCGTGGCTGTTGAACCTGCTGCACGTCACGAAGTCGCCGCGTAGCGAATACGACCATCTGATGCTGCAATTGCACGACGGCATGAAAGCGGACCTCGAATACCAGAAGTCGTCGCCGCAGGAGACGATGCCGTTTCCGCCGGGCAGCGTCTGGGTGTGCTTTTCGGATCAGACCTCGCATGCGGTGATGTCCGGGCAGTTCATGCTCGAGCAGACGTTCTTCCTGCCGGTCAAGTCGATGGCGCAGCCCGAATGCGCGCCGCTTGGCATTCTCGAGCGGCTGCAGGGCCGGGCGCTGGTTTGACGGGCGGCGCTCGTGGATTGCGGCGTTGCGGCGCTGCCGGCGCCGGTGTGCGGCACTGCAGTTTGCTGCGGCGGATATTGCGAGGCCCGGCGATGCTGGCCTGCTTCGATGGCCGCTCATGCTTCGATGCCTTTGTGGAGGCGCGATGCTAAGAGCGATCTATAACGCGCTCTGGTGGATCGCCGCGCCGGTCGCGGTGGCGCGCCTCATGTGGCGCTCGCGCAAGGAGCCGGGCTACCGCCGGCATATCGGCGAGCGCTTCGGCCGCGGGCGCGCACGTCTGCCCGAAGACGACGCGCCGCTGATCTGGGTGCACGCGGTATCGGTCGGCGAGACGCGCGCCGCGCAGCCGCTGATCGATGCGCTGATCAAGGCGCGCCCCGACGCGCGCATTCTGCTGACCCACATGACGCCGAGCGGCCGTGCAACGGGCGAGCAGATCTTCGGCGACCGCGTGCTGCGCTGCTACCTGCCTTACGATTTGCCCCACGCGGTGCGGCGCTTTCTGCGCGCGTGGCGGCCGTCGCTCGGTCTTGTGATGGAGACCGAAGTATGGCCGACGCTCATCGACGAATGCCGGCGCGCCGACGTACCGCTCGTGCTGACCAACGCGCGGATGTCGGAGCGCTCGTACCGCCGCGCGGCGCGTTTCGGGCATGCGACGCGCGATGTGTTCGGCGGCTTTGCGCGTGTGCTGGCGCAAAGTCCATCCGACGCGCAACGGCTGACCGCGCTCGGCGCGCGCAACGTGACCGTGCTCGGCAATCTGAAGTTCGATATGCATACGCCGCCGGAACTTGTGGCGCGCGGCCATGCGTGGCGCGCGGCGATCGGCGAGCGTCCGGTATGGGTCGCGGCGAGCACGCGCGAAGGCGAAGAAGAACTCGTGCTGCAGGCGTTTGCGGCGCTGGCGATCGACGACGCGTTGCTGGTGCTTGTGCCGCGCCATCCGCAGCGGTTCGACGAAGTCGCGGCGCTAGTGGAGCGTCAAGGCATGCGCATCGAACGGCGCTCCGGGTGGGCGCCGGCCGGCGCTGCTGCGGCCGCGCTTGAGCCGGTGCAGCCGTTGCCGCGTGATGTGAAGGTGCTGCTCGGCGATTCGATGGGCGAGCTCGGCGCTTACTATGCGGCGTCCGACGTGGCGTTTATCGGCGGCAGTCTGTTGCCGCTGGGCGGGCAGAATCTGATCGAGGCGTGTGCGGTCGGTCTGCCGGTGCTGATCGGCCCGCACGTCTTCAACTTCACGCAGGCGACGGCCGATGCCGTTGCGGCCGGCGCGGCGATTCAGGTGAAAGACCCCGCGGACCTCGCGCGCGTGCTGCGCGAACTGTTCAATGACAAACCGCGCCGCACGGCGATGGGCGCCGCGGCTTCCGCGTTTGCCGCGCGACATCGTGGGGCAACGGTGCGCACGGTGGATGTGCTGACGACGTTGTTGCCGGAGGATCCGGCGCCGGTGTTGGCGGGGGAGTGACGTACGGTGCACGGGCCAGCAAGCCTGGCCCTTGAACGTAGACCGTACCGCTCGACACACTGCCGGCGTCTGGCACGCCGCACGCAGTTCCCACCGCAAGCGCAACGCAGGCATCCGCTCGATATCGTCGCGCGCTTTTATGCTTTGCCCGCCACGGTGGCCAGTTGCCTCAGGCGCCGCGCAAGCGCGCGCGACACCACTGGCGTTGGATTGCTGCTTGCCGCCGAGGTTGCCTCGCTTTCGCGCAGAAAGAGCGCACATTCGCGCGCGACGACCTCGCGTTCGTTGTCCGACGTGATCATATGGTACGAATCGTCGAGCCAGATAGTGCGAAGGAACGAAGCCTCAACGTTCGATTCGACAAAGCGTGCGTTATGCGGACTCGATGTTTCGTCGTCGATTGCGTGGACGATCAGGCAATCGGCGGTGATGCCCTTCAGCGTGTTGCGCATCGAGGCGGCAAGACGCCTGGCTTCGTGCAACGCCGCCATCGAAATGGAAGCCGGTCCCACCTCGCTGATTTCGTTTTTTTGCATTGCCCGCGCGATCTTTGCGCGCAATGCCTCGTTGCGCAGGCCGTACGGCTCGTGCTCGCGATAGCGGTAGCGTGAGCGCAGCGGCGTGTAGTAGAGGCAGTCGAACATAAACAGGTACCACGGAATTGCCCAGCCGTCGTAATCGAGTGTGATCGATAGCAGCAGCAGGGCGCGCGCGGCCGGGCGCCGTTGCACGACTGCTGCGGCCAGCGTGGCGCCCATCGAAAGGCCACACACCGAGACGTGGCGATATTGCGCGGCAAGCGCGTCGAACTGCGCCACCGCTGCGTTGATCCACTGCTCCATCGGCTGATGTCCGGTACCCGCGCTATAGCCGGTCAGTTCCGGTGTGTGCGTGGCGAAGCCCTCGTCGGCGAGAAAGCGCGCGAGGAAGCGCATTTCCAGCGGTGAGCTCGACAAGCCGTGCAACAGCAGGACCGTGTGATCGCTGTTCTGGGCGGTAGGGAACGGAGGCGCTTTCATGATCAGTCGTTCGCGCGCAGGACCAGAAATTCGCCGGACGTCGTCATGAAGCGGTCGCATACGCATTCGACGGGCCGCCACCCGTGTCCGGCCGACAGAAAGCGCATGCGGTGAAGGCCCGGCACGAGCCGCTCGGTGACGCGCGCCAGGTCCTCCTGATGCACCTGCGAATGCTTCGCACCGTAAGCGACGCCCACCCGAAACGACTGGTCGTCGATGATGCCGCTCGGGGTCGCGGTCGCCGCCGCGGCGAGGAAACTGCCGGGCGACAGACTGTTCGCGGAATCGAGCGCCCTGATCAGGATCAGCGAGCGGTTGTGCTGCGCGATGTAGTGGAGCATGCGCCGCATCTCATCCGTGGCGCGCCGTGCGAGCAGGCGCTCGTTGTCGTGACGCAGCAGCATTTCGTAGCGCGACTGGGACACGGCGGTCAGCAGTTGGGCGCGATACTGCGCGCGCTTGAGCCGCTCGACCAGCGTGATCACAAGGATCGTGACGAGTGAATACGAGATCAGCAGCCAGAGGTCCGCCTGGTTGATGATCTCGGGACGCCTATAGGGCGGAATAAACAGGTAGTCGGCGATGCAAAGGCCGGCGAGCATCACGCAAACCGCCGGCGCGATGCCGCAATAGTACTCGACGAGGATAGCGGCGATCAGGAAGCTGGTTTCCGGCATGACAGGGCCGAGCAGCGGATGCAGCGCTGCCCGGATCGAGACGGCGGCAAACAGTGCAGTAGCTGCGATGACCCACCGGTTTCCGCCATGCGGTGCCCACCGCCGAGCATTCCTGACTTCCATTTGTTTGACAAAAAGGTGGCTTCGCGTGGGTAGTGACGCTACAAATGGGT
Organism: Paraburkholderia edwinii; assembly: GCF_019428685.1. NCBI lineage: Bacteria > Pseudomonadati > Pseudomonadota > Betaproteobacteria > Burkholderiales > Burkholderiaceae > Paraburkholderia > Paraburkholderia edwinii. The sequence continues at coordinate 3,602,056 of NZ_CP080095.1, read as the reverse complement.
ATAGCGTATTACTTTAGTGTGCCTGATGATTTCTGTCGATGAAGATTTTCATGGGGCGCGTGCACATGAAATTGCGTCGATGAAGGGAGCGGCGTCCGGCATAAATCGCGGACATCCGTATGGATGCCCAAGGAAGCAGAGATCCGACGTGCAGGAACCGGGGGCGATAAATTTATCGCAGTCTGCGCTTAGCTTCTGGCCGGACTCTGCGCTGCTGCCTTTGCGGACTGGTGACCACGCCGCACAGCGAGAATGTCGGTGACGCACGCGGCAAAGCGCCGGTTGCTCTGCTCGATCCCATAGTGCTGCGCACGCGCCAACGCGTTCGCGGTCATCGTGTCGCGCAAGGCGGCGTCGGTGACGATACGGGTGAGCGCATCGGCCATTGCATCCACGTCGCCGATCGGCACAAGCATGCCGGCGCGGCCATCATCGAGAATCTCGCGCGGGCCCGTCGGGCAGTCGGTCGCAACGATCGGCTTGCCGTGCGCGAGCGCTTCGAGCAATACCATCGGCATGCCTTCGTAGCGTGAGCTCAGCACGTGTGCGCGAGCATTGGCGATCAGCGCATGCGGATTGTCCTGATGACCGACGAAATGCACGCGCGGCGCGATGCCGAGCTGCACCGCGAGTGCTTCCAGTTCCTGCTTGAACGCACCGTTGCCGACGATCACAAGATCGTCTTTGACATCACTGTCTTCGATCATCTTCGCGTACGCGTGCAACAGCGTACGGTGATCTTTCTGAATCTCGTCGAGCCGCGCGACGGACACGATGTACGGTGCCGCAGTCGGCGCTTTCGTTGCATTCGGCGCGCTGGCCGACGCGCGAATCGCATCGATATCGATCGCATTCGGCAGCACGACGAGCCGGTGCAACGTATCGCCGAACATCTGCTTTGCTTCGTCGGCCATATGCTGGTTCAGCGCGATCACCGCGTCGTAACGCGCGTACTGCAGCGCGAGACGGCGCGCCTTGCGCGGACGGTTGCCGAGACGCGCGTCGAAGCTGAAATGATTGACGCCCAGCCACGCGATGTCGAATTGCGAGGCCCAGCGCCGCAGCGACATATCGAAGTCGACGATTACATCGTGGCGCTTCGCGAGCGCCGCGATGCGCCTCCTGATGTGCGGGCGCACGGCGAGCGTGTTGAACACGTCGCGGCCGATGCGGCCGGGCTTGCTGAGCTTACGTGCGTAACGGCGCGACTGGAAGTAGTTGAGCCACGGGCGGTCGACGAGTATTTCGACCTTCACATCCTGCGGAATCAGCGCGCGAAAGCGGCTCACGAACGCCGGCGACGCGTACATCACCGCGAGCGTGATCTCGAAGCGGCTGCGATCGAGGATGCTCAGCCATTGCATCAGCGAGGACTCGATGCCGCCGTCGTTGAAGTCGACGACGTTGAACAGAACGGAAGTGCGCAGGGCCGTTTGGGGCATGGGTCTGTGGAGCGTGAGTCGATGCCGGGGGTGAAGCCGATGTAAAGCCGGTGTGTGAAGCCGATGCGTGCAGGAATTTGTAATGCTTCGCGATATTTTAGCATCGGGCGGTGGGCGCCTCAGTGATGCCCGCAGGTCCGTTCTCACGGTTCCCGGTCCCTGGCAGCGCGCGAAGATCATTACTTAGTTCTGGACATGAAATGCATCCGGCGCCGATCACGCCGGCGATTTTTGACCGCCGTTGACAAGAAGAAATACGGCGCTTTAGACTCCAGCCATCCCCCGTGGCTTGACAATGTTGTCCGCCCGGGATGCGGCATGGAAGCCCCCTGACGAACCAGCGGTTCGTCAGGGGGCTTTTTTTGTCCAAATTTTCCCTTGGTCTGGCGTCTACTTCTGGAGAATCCGCATGTTGCTGAAGCTGTCGGGCTGGATGCGTATGGCCCTTACTGCAGGACTCGCAGTCACTTCGCTCGCGGCAAGCGCCGCTGATCCCGTGAAAATCGGCTTGCTCGAAGATGCGTCCGGTAACTTCGCACTGGCAACCATTCCAAAGATCCACGCGACGGAACTCGCCGTCGATGAGATTAACCAGAAAGGCGGCATTCTCGGACGTCCCGTGAAGCTGATCGCCTACGACACCCAGTCCGACAACACCAAATTCCAGGAGTTGGCGCGGCGTCTCGTTCAGACGGACAAGCCGGACGTGATTTTCGGCGCGTTCTCGAGCGCATCGCGCGAAGCGATTCGCCCGATCATGGACCGTGCGCATCAGCTTTACTTCTACGACAACCAGTACGAAGGCGGCGTATGCGACACCACCACCTTCGTGACTGGCGCGGTGCCGGAGCAGCAGTTCTCGACGCTCCTTCCGTGGATGATGCAGAAGTACGGCAAGAAGGTGTACACGATCGCCGCCGACTACAACTTCGGGCAAATCTCCGCCGAATGGGTGCGCAACATCGTCAAGGAAAACGGCGGCACGATGGTCGGCGAGGAATTCATTCCGTTGTCGGTTTCGCAGTTCGGCCAGACCATCCAGAACATCCAGAAGGCCAAGCCCGATTTCGTGGTCACGCTGCTGGTCGGCGCGAATCAGGCGTCGTATTACGAGCAACAGGCCTCGGCGCATCTGAATCTGCCGATGGCGAGTTCCGTCAATGTCGGTCAGGCGTATGAGCACAAGCGCTTCAAGGCGCCCGCGCTCAAGGACATGTATGTGACGGCGAACTACGTCGAAGAAGTCGACTCGCCCGCGAGCAACGATTTCAAGAAGCGCTTCCACGCGAAATTTCCGAACGAGCCGTACATCAACCAGGAAGCCGCGAACGCCTACGACGCGATCTATCTCTACAAGGCGGCGGTCGAAAAGGCCGGGACGACGAATCAGGACGCGGTGCGCAAAGCGCTCGAGAGCGGCAACATCTGCACGGACGGCGAGCAGGGCAAGGTCTGCATCGATCCGAAGAGCCATCATGCGAGCCATACGATCTATCTCGTGCATGTGAACGCGGATCACTCCGTCGACATTCCGAAGGTCTGGGCCGACGTGCAGCCGTATTGGCTCGGCAAGGTCGGTTGCGATCTGCCCAACAAGCCCGATCATCGCCAGTACACACCGTCGAATCTGCCCAAGAAATCCTGATTCAGGCCGGCGCGCTGCCTCGCAACGAGGATGCGAGCGCGCCGGCTTCCTGAAAGTGGAGCCAGCATGGCCACGCTATCGGTTCTTTACTCGCTCATCTATCAGTTCGGCGACAGCTTTGCGTATCTGGTCCTCGCGGCGCTCGGGCTGGCGGTGATCTTCGGCATGATGGGCGTCATCAATCTCGCGCATGGGGAGTTCATCATGTGCGGCGCCTATGTCACGATCATCGCGGCCAAGCGCGGTGTGCCGCTCCCGCTCGCGATGCTGCTCGGCGCGATTGCGGCGGCACTCGCGGGTGTCGTCATCGAGCGGCTCGTGATTCGTCACCTCTACGACCGGCTGTTCGATTCGGTCGTGGCGACATGGGCGATCAGTCTGATCGTGCAACAGACCATGCTGCTCGTGGCCGGTCCATCGCTCGAAGGCATCGGAACGCCATTCGGATCGTTCTCGCTCGGCGACTATTCGTTTTCGACGTATTGCGCCGTGCTGCCCATCATCGCGCTGTTGATTCTGTTCGGGCTTTACCTGCTGTTCTTCAAGACGAATTACGGCGTCTGCGCACGCGCGACCATCCAGAACGCGAACATCGCGCGATGCCTCGGCTTGCGCACGGACCGGCTCTATACCCTGACCTTCGCGCTCGGCGCGGGGCTTGCCGGACTCACCGGCGCGCTCTATGCACCGACCATGACGGCCGTGCCCACGATGGGCAGCAACTTTATCGTGCAGGCGTTCGTGTCGGTGGTGGTCGGCGGCGCCAACGTGATCGCGGGGACGACGCCTGCCGCGGGCGTGCTCGCGATCATCCAGACCGCGCTCACGGCGTCATACGGCCAGTTGATCGGGCAGATCGGCCTGCTGGTGACAGTCATCGTCGTGATCAGGCTGATGCCGCAAGGGCTCGGCAACCTCTTCACCCGCTTGCGATAGGAGACGGACGTGAAGCAACGGCACGTGACTCCGACGAACGCCGCGACGCGCACGCTACGCTACCTGCCATGGCTCGTCGCATTGTGTCTGCCGCTCTTCGTCGATGCCACCACCAGCGGCAATCTCGCGTACTGCCTGCTATGGGCGTTCAGCGCACTGGGGCTCGCCGCGATGTGGGGCTATGGCGGCATCCTGTCGTTCGGGCAGACGGCATTCTTCGGCCTGTCCGGTTACAGCTACGGCATCTTCACGCTCAACTATGGCGACGCCTGGTTCGACTCGTGGCTCGGTCTCGGCGCGGGCCTGGCCGTGAGCGTGGTCGTTGCGGCGCTGATCGGCTACATGATTTTTTTCGGGCGCATCAAGGGCGTGTTTATCGGCATCGTCACGCTATCGGTGACGCTCGTGCTCGAAACCTTCATGGCACAGACGGCGGGACCGCAATGGACGATCGGCGAAGCGCGGCTGAACGGCTACAACGGCATGGGCGGCATGCCCCAGCTGACCATTCCCTGGCCAGGCGGACCGCTGACGATCGAGAACACGAGCTTCTATTACCTCGTGCTGATTTTGCTGCTGGTGGTCTACGCAATCATGCGCAGATTGCTCGACGGCACGTTCGGCCTCACGCTCATCGCGATTCGCGAGAACCCGCAACGCGCGGAGATGCTGGGCGTCGATATTCGACGGCATCAACTGCTCGTCTTCGTGCTGGGTTGCACGTTGGGCGGATTGTCGGGCGCCCTGTACACGATCTGGGGTTCCTACATCACGCCATCGACGATGGGCCTCACTGCCGCCGCGATGCCCGTGATCTGGGTAGCGACGTCCGGCCGCTCGAGCCTTGGCGGCGCCATTCTCGGCACGGCGTTGCTAGTGTGGCTGTCGCAGAACCTCGCGATATACGGCAGCCAGTACGCGTTGATTCTGCTCGGCGCGATTCTGCTCGTCGTCGTGCTCGCTGCACCGGAAGGCCTGCTGCCGTTCATCACGCGGCATCTGCGGCGCGTCGCGAAACGCGTTGACGCTAGCCGGCACCGGCGCAGCACCTGCCTGAAGCACGAGGAGGGCCAATCATGACCACGCTGCTGGAAACCCGCGGGCTCAAAAAGCACTTCGGCGGCGCGCAAGTAATCAACGGCATCGATTTCAAGATCGACGCGGGGGAGATCCGCTGCGTGATCGGGCCGAACGGCGCCGGCAAGAGCACGTTCTTCAAACTGATCACGGGCGAGCATCGGCCCTCTGAAGGCAGCGTGCTGTTTCTCGGTCAGGATATGAGTCATGTGCTGCCGCATCAGCGCATCCGCATGGGCATGAGCATCAAGTTCCAGATTCCCGGCGTGTTCCCGGATCTGAGCGTGCGCCAGCATCTGCAACTTTCGCTGCATCGCGCCAGGGACGACCGGCCTGAAAGCCTCGATGACCTGCTGCAGCGCTTCATGCTGCAGGACGAGGCGCACGTGCCGGCGCGCCATCTGTCGCACGGCAAGAAGCAATGGCTCGAAATTGCCATGGCGGTATCGCTGCGTCCAAAGCTGCTGTTTCTCGATGAGCCGGTGGCGGGCATGTCCGTCGAGGAAACGCATGCGACCGGCGAGCTGGTCAAGCGCCTGTCGGCAGCAGGTCTGACGATGATGGTGGTCGAGCACGACATGACCTTCGTCAGGCAGATCGCGTCGCGTGTGACGGTATTGCATGGCGGTTGCCTGCTCGCGGACGGACCGCTCGAAGAAATCCTCGCGCGCGACGATGTCGCCGAAGTCTACCTGGGGAAGAAGAAATGAGCGCGCTGCTGCAGGTGTCGGGCGTGGAAGGCGGCTATGGCGGCGGACGCGTGCTCAACGGCGTATCGTTCACCGTCGATAAGGGCGAGGTGCTTGCGCTGATCGGCCGCAACGGCGTCGGGAAAACCACGTTGATGCGTGCGCTGATCGGCCTCGTCGCGCTCGATGCGGGAAGCATCGCGCTCGACGGCGAAGCCATCGGTGCGGCCAAGCCGGACGTGCGCGCGCGCAAGGGCATCGGCTATGTGCCGCAAGGCCGCGAAATCTTCGGCGCATTGACCGTGGCGGAAAACCTTCAGGTCGGCGCGCAGGCCAATCGCGCGCAGGCGGCCCGAATGAAGGAGAAAGTCGTCGGTTACTTTCCTATACTGAAGAACCGCTACGAACAGAAAGCCGGCACGATGAGCGGCGGAGAACAACAGCAACTCGCGATCGCGCGCGCGCTGATCAGCTCCCCTAAGGTACTGCTGCTCGATGAACCCTCGGAAGGCATTCAGCCTTCGATTGTCGATCTGATCGGCGAGACGCTGCTGCAGGTCGCACGCGAGACAGGCATTGGCGTGGTACTCGTCGAGCAGGACATGGGCATGGTCGAACGGATTGCAACGCGCTGCTGCGTGATGGATAAAGGCCGTATCGTCGACACATTGAGCCCCGCCCAGCTTGGGGATGAAGAACTGATTCGCCAGTACCTGGCATTGTGACGGAGAGCAGAATATGAAATGGCTTGAAGAATCGATCATGATGAAGCGAGGTGTCGGCGCCGATCGTGAACCGGTGGAGCATCATCTGACCGAGAAGATGCAGAAAACGTATCACTACACGATCGGACCATACTCGCAGCCGGTGTTGAATGTGAAGCCAGGCGATCGCGTCGTGGTGGAGACACGCGATGCGTTCGAAGGGAAGATCAAGGAAGAGACAGACAAACCGTCCGAGGTTCTGCAGGTGCCGTTTCTGAATCCGCAGAACGGGCCGATCATGATCGAGGGCGCGGAAAAGGGTGATGTGGTCGCCGTGTACATCGAGAAAATGGCGCCGCGCGGGCCCGATCCACATGGCTTCTGCTGCATGATCCCGAACTTCGGCGGACTGACGGGTACCGATTACACCGCGCTGCTGAACGAGCCATTGCCCGAGGTCGTGCGCAAGATCAGGATCGACGAAGAAAACGTGTACTGGAGCAAGCGCCACACGCTGCCGTACAAGCCGCATATCGGCACGCTGAGCCTGTCGCCGGAGATCGATTCGATTAACTCGCTGACGCCCGATTCGCATGGCGGCAACATGGACGTGCCCGATATGGGCCCGGGCAGCATCACGTACCTGCCGGTGCGCTCGCCGGGCGGGCGGCTCTTTATCGGCGATGCGCATGCATGTCAGGGCGATGGCGAAGTATGCGGGACGGCCGTCGAGTATCAGAGCACGACGACAGTGCGCGTCGACCTGATCAAGAAGTGGAAAATCGACTGGCCGCGGCTTGAGAACGAGGCTGCGCTGATGAGCATCGGCAGCGCGCGGCCGCTGGAGGACGCGACGCGCATCGCGTATCGCGAGCTGGTGCTGTGGATGGCCGCGGACTACGGCTTCGACAAGTGGGACGCGTACATGATGCTGAGTCAGGTCGGCAAGGTTCGCCTCGGTAATTTTGTCGATCCAAAATATACGGTAGGCGCGATGGTCGCGAAGCACTACCTCAAGTAGAACAATTACGTTACACCGATAAGGCGCGGGGCCTCGCTCCGCGCATTCAAGGGCGTTCTATCACATGGCTCTGTCCGATCCTGTCCGAGTGGGCCTGTTATGTTCGGCGAGCGGCTCGACCGCGTTGCTCGAGCAGTCTCAATGGCGCGGCGCCAGCCTTGCCATCGAGGAAATCAATGCACGCGGCGGCATCGACGGACGTGAGCTGGTCGCCATTCACTACGATCCCTGCTCGGATCCAGCGGTGTTTCGCGAGCTTGCCGAGCGGCTGATCGTTCACGACGGCGTGAACGTGATCTTCGGCGGGTATACGTCCACCAGCCGCAAGGCGATGCTGCCTGTGGTCGAGAAGCACAACCGGCTGCTGGTCTACTCTCAACAATACGAAGGCTTCGAATACTCCGACAACATCATCTATAGCGGCGCTTCGCCGAACCAGAACGGCGTCCAGCTCGCGGACTTCATGGCGGAAACCTTCGGCGCCCGGGTCTATTTCGTCGGCTCGAGCTACGTGTACCCGTATGAATGCAACCGCACGATGCAGGAGCTGCTGCTTCAGCACCCCGAGGGCGCGATCGTCGGCGAGCGCTATCTTCCGCTTGACGCGACGCGCGAGCAGTTCACGCAAATCATCGCGGACATCAAACGCAAGGCGCCGGACTGGATCTTTTGCACGGTGATCGGCGCGACCGTCCCTTATCTGTACGATGCCTATGCACATGCGGATCTCGATCCGGCGAAGTTGCCGATCGGCAGCCTCAACACGTCGGAGACCGAGATTCACGCGATGCAGCGCGGCATTGCAGCAGGACATTACACGGCCGCCCCGTATTTCCAGAGCATCGACACGGACGAGAACCATCGTGCGGTGCGGCATCACCAGGCGCGCTTCGGCGCCGACATGCCCGCCGACATGAACTGGGAGGCGGCGTACTACCAGATGCATATGTTCGCGGAGGCCTGCGCACGCGCGGGCTCGGACGAGATCGCGGCGATCATGCCGCAACTTCTCGGTTCGGAATTCGCGGCGCCGCAAGGCCGGGTGCGCATCGATCCGGTCAATCACCACATGGCGCTCTACCCGCGCATCGGCCGCGTCAGGCCGGATGGGCAGTTCAACATTCTGCGCGAATCGAAGTTTGCGGTGGTTCCCGATCCGTATATGACGCGTCAGACGCTCGGGGACTGGGTCACGAAGTTGAGCACGCGGGACTACTAACGTGAGCGTACGAGCGGACAGGGGCCAACGCAGCCTGACGGGTTCGATCCTCGAGCGCCATGCGCGGGTGGTCGTGTTCCATCCGGACGACGACGACGGTTTGACGCTGACGAACCACCTGCGGCGCATGGGGTTCCAGGTGGAGCGATGCTGGCCGCCGCTGCAGACGCTGCCCGATCGGACCGATCTGGTGTTTCGCGCGTTGTTGCCGGAGGAGCGCGCGCTGAAGGGCGAGTGGTCCGGGCCGGACTCGCCTCCGGTAATTTGCGTGGTGGCCTACGAAAACCCCACCTTTATCGATCAGGCGATCAAGATGGGCGCGGACGGCATCGTGACTACGCCGATTCGCGCCTCGGGGCTGCTGTCCACCGTCGTGATGGCGCTGTATCACGCGAAGCGCGCGCGTCAGCATGTGCAGCGTATCGCGCGGCTCGAGCAGAAGCTGCTCGACAGCCGTCATCTGCAGGAAGCCAAGGGCATTCTGATGACGATGCATCGTGTCAGCGAACGGGACGCATACGACATGTTGCGTGCGCAGGCGATGGAAAAGCGCGTGACCATCGATGACATCTGTCATTCGGTCATTCAGGCGGGCGAGGTGCTGCAGATCAAGCGCGGTCTCGCCTCGGCGGATCACCGCGAAGAAGACTAGGGAGCGTTCACACCGTTATTTCCCAATACGCACAGGAGACGAGCATGGACCTGCAATTGAAGGGCTTGAAGACGATCGTGACCGGCGGCACCAAGGGTATCGGTCTGGCGATTGCGCAAACATTCGCGAGAGAAGGCGCTGAAGTCGCGATCTGTGCACGCGATGCGCAGAGCGTCAAAACAACCGCAAGGGCACTGGCCGAACTGAGCGGCGCGCGTGCGGAAGGCGCGGCCATTGATGTGGCGGACGGCGCGGCGTTGCAGGAGTGGGTGAAAAGCGTCGGCTCCCGATGGGGCGGGCTCGATATCGTCGTGGCCAATGTGAGCGCGCTTGCGATCGGCAACGACATCGAGTCGTGGCGCAAGGAGTTCGAGACGGATCTGCTCGGCACAGTCAATCTGATTGATGCCGCGATGCCTTTTCTGGAAGCGAGCAAGGCCGCGTCGATCGTGGCGATTTCGAGCGTGTCGGGACGCGAGATCGATTTTGCGGCAGGTCCTTATGGCGTGTTCAAGGCCGCGCTCGTTCACTACATACAGGGGCTCGCGAATCAGCTGGCGTCGAAGGGAATTCGCGCGAACACCGTGTCGCCGGGCAATGTGTATTTCGAAGGCGGCGTGTGGGACTGGATCGAGCACAACGATCCGGCGCTGTACGAGCGTTCGCTTGCGTTGAACCCGACGGGACGCATGGCAAAGCCGCAGGAGATCGCCAATGCGGTTGCATTTATCGCGAGCCCGGCGGCGAGCTTCGTGAGCGGAACCAACTTCGTCGTCGACGGTGCGCTGACGCGCGGCGTGCAACTTTGAAGCGCTCGGTGATGCGAATAGTCAGCCCGGTTTTCGGGTTGTTCTGAGCAAGCGGGGCGATGTTCCACCTGACGAGCCGATACCTGTCGGCTCGTCCCTACTCACTAGCGGGCCGCCGCTCAAACCACCAATAACCCCTTCTTCTCAATAAACGCGATTACCTGATCGAGTCCATCGAGCGCTTTCAGGTTGCACATCACAAACGGCCGCTCGCCGCGCATCTTCTTTGCATCCGACGCCATCACATCGAGATTCGCGCCGACGAACGGTGCAAGATCCGTCTTGTTGATGACCAGCAGATCCGACTTCGTAATGCCCGGGCCGCCTTTGCGCGGAATCTTCTCCCCGCCGGCAACATCGATCACGTAAATCGTCAGGTCGGAAAGCTCCGGACTGAACGTTGCCGCCAGATTGTCGCCGCCCGATTCGATAAACACGATATCCGCGTCGGGAAAGCGCGTCAGCATCCGGTCGACCGCTTCGAGATTGATCGACGCATCTTCGCGAATCGCCGTGTGCGGGCAGCCGCCGGTCTCGACCCCCATGATCCGCTCGGCAGGCAGCGCGCCCGCAACGGTTAGCAGACGCTGGTCTTCCTTCGTATAGATGTCGTTGGTAATCGCCACGAGGTCGTAGCGCTCGCGCATCGCCTTGCAGAGCATTTCGAGCAGCGTCGTTTTGCCGGAACCGACCGGGCCGCCGACGCCGACGCGCAGCGGCGGCAGTTTCTTCGTGCGTGGAGTGCGTGCGTTCATGGTGTTCCAAACCTTCTGAGCGAATAGCTATGAGCGGAATAGCCGCGAATACTGCGACTCGTGGCGCGCCGACAGAATGCCGAGCTGCGGCGCGAAGGTGTTGATGTCGTCGGGCGATGTCGCTAACGCGCGTGTCACCGCGGCGTCGATCGCGCCGCGTAGAGCGACGATAATCCGTTGTCCCGCGAGCTGGCCGAGCGGCACCGCTTTCAACGCCGCCGCCGCCTGGTTTTCCACCCAGCTGAATGCGTAGGCAGCGAGGGTGGCGTCGGCAGGGGCATCGTGAGCGAACGCGGCGAAGGCGAATGCGGTCGGTTGCGCGATCGGCGTCATGGCGTCGAGCGTGGCGCGCCGTGCGGCGTCGCCCCATTCGAGCGAGGCGCACAGCTGCCGCAGCGACCAGCCCATTTGCTCGGTTTCGCGGCGCAATTCCGATGACTCGCGGCTCGCGAGAAATTCGATGTTGGCCGTCGCGAGGCTGGCGGCATCGTGCGTGCGCCAGCGTTCGAGCTGATGCGCGAGAAACGGCAACTCGCCGATTGCGAGCACGTTCGTCAGGCCGTTTTCGATCCAGTCGCGTGCGCTATCGGCATCGGTGATCAACTGCGCTTCAATAGCCGCTTCGAGCCCTTGCGAATAGCTGAATGCGCCGATCGGCAAGGCGGGCGACGCGAGATGCAGCAGCGCGGTGAGTTCAGCGATGCGCATGGCGAGGGTGGCCGTGCGAGCACGACGCATCGCAGTGGTCATGGTCGTGGCCGTGATCATGCGAGTGCGCATGTGCATGGCCGGAGGTATGAGCGTGATCGTGCTCGTGCTCACGCCCATGCGAGTGCCCATGCCCATGATGCTCATCGAACACCTTCTGCGCGACCGCATAGTCCTCGGCGAACGATTCATCGTGCCCGTGCCGATGCCCGCCGCCATACGCGCCGGTTTCCGGCTGAAACGGCAGCGACACCTGCTCGACCGATGCACCGAGCCGCGTCAACATATCGGAAAGCACGGCATCGTATTCGAGCTTCAGATAATCGACGCCCACTTCAACCGGCGTATGCCGGTTACCGAGGTGATACGCGGCGCGCGTCAAGGTCAGCACATCGGGCGCACGAACGAGCAGCACCGCTTCCGCGGCCGCTGAGACTCGCACGAGGCCGCCGTCGTCGGCCACGAGCACATCGCCGTCGCGCAGCACGGTGCCGCGCGGCAGCACAAGTGCGACTTCCTCGCCCGTGTCGAGCGTGGCCGCGAGCCGGCTCTTGCAACGCGCCTCGAACGGCAGCGTCAAACCCGGTGCGCGCGCAACCAGAACGCGCGCGATCTTCACGCGCGGGTCAAGGCGTTTGTCGATCGTTCTCATACACGTCAAAAACGTCAGAAAAGAAAATACCGCTGCGCCATGGGCAGCACCTTCGCGGGCTCGCAGGTCAGCAGTTCGCCGTTCGCGATCACCTGATAAGTCTCCGGATCGACGCTAATAGAAGGTTGCCACGCATTGTGAATCATGTCGGCTTTCGTCACGCTGCGGCAGCCTCTTACCGCGACGATGCGCTTCGAAAGCCCATACCGTTCCGCCACGCCCGCCTCAGCCGCCAATTGCGACACAAATGTCAAAGACGTACGCCCCAACGCACCGCCGCGCGTCGCAAACATCTCGCGATAGTGAACCGGCTGCGGCGTCGGAATCGACGCATTCGGATCGCCCATCTGCGCGAGTGCGATCATCCCGCCTTTCAGGATCAGCGACGGCTTGATGCCGAAAAACGCCGGCTCCCACAGCACGAGGTCCGCCCACTTGCCGGGCTCGATCGAGCCGACCTCGTGCGCGATGCCGTGCGTGAGCGCGGGATTGATCGTGTACTTCGCGACATAGCGCTTGGCGCGGAAATTGTCGTTGCGCGCGTTGTCTTCGGGCAGCGCGCCGCGCTGCGCCTTCATCTTGTGCGCGGTCTGCCACGTGCGGATGATTACTTCGCCGACGCGTCCCATCGCCTGCGAATCCGACGACAGCATCGATAGCGCGCCGAGGTCGTGCAGGATATCTTCGGCGGCGATCGTCTCGCGGCGAATCCGCGATTCGGCGAACGCGATATCTTCCGCAATCGATGGGTCGAGATGGTGGCACACCATCAGCATGTCGAGATGCTCGTCGAGCGTATTGACCGTGTACGGCCGCGTCGGATTCGTCGACGACGGCAGCACGTTCGCTTCGCCGCACACCTTGATGATGTCGGGCGCATGGCCGCCGCCCGCGCCTTCCGTGTGATACGTGTGGATCGTGCGGCCCTTGAACGCCGCGACGGTCGCTTCGACAAAACCCGCTTCGTTCAGCGTATCGGTGTGGATCGCGACCTGCGTGTCGGTGTCGTCGGCAACGGAAAGCGCATTGTCGATCGCGGCCGGCGTCGTGCCCCAGTCTTCGTGCAGTTTGAGACCGATCGCGCCCGCGGCGATCTGCTCGAGCGCCGGCGCCGGCTGGCTCACGTTGCCTTTGCCGAGGAAGCCGAGGTTCATCGGATAGCCGTCCGCCGCTTGCAGCATGCGCTCCATATGCCACGGGCCCGGCGTCACAGTGGTCGCGTTCGTGCCCGTGGCGGGGCCCGTGCCGCCGCCGAGCATCGTCGTTACGCCGCTGGCGAGCGCTTCGTCGATCTGCTGCGGGCTGATGAAGTGGATATGCGTATCGATGCCGCCCGCGGTCACGATCATGCCTTCACCGGCGATCACTTCAGTCGCGGCGCCGAGCGGTATCGTCACGCCCGGCTGGATATCCGGATTGCCGGCTTTGCCGATCGCCGCAATGCGGCCGTCTTTCAGGCCGATGTCGGCCTTCACGATGCCCCAGTGGTCGAGTATCACGGCGTTCGTGATCACCGTATCGACCACGTCGGCCGCGAGACGTTGCGACTGGCCCATGCCGTCGCGAATCACCTTGCCGCCGCCGAATTTCACTTCCTCGCCATAGACGGTGAAGTCGCGTTCGACTTCGATCACGAGGTCGGTGTCGGCGAGCCGAACGCGATCGCCCGTCGTGGGACCGTACATCTCGGCGTAGGCGCGGCGGCCAATGCGTAATGTCATGTTTTAAATCCGAAAGAATGCGCTGCTGGACCCGCTGCTGGACCCGCTGCGGGTTCGATGAATCAGGCTTCGACGTTCGTCTCGTTCGATACCGGCACTTCGATCGGCTGATCGAGCTTGCCCATCACCTTGCCGTTAAAGCCGTACACGACGCGGTCGCCCGCAAGTTCGACCAGCTCGACCGTGCGTTCCTGGCCCGGCTCGAAACGCACCGCGGTGCTTGCCGCGATATTGAGCCGGAAGCCGCGCGCAGCCGCGCGATCGAACGCGAGCGACGCGTTCGCTTCGTGGAAGTGGTAATGCGAGCCGACCTGCACTGGCCGGTCGCCGGTATTCGCTACGGTTAGCGTGATTGTCGTGCGGCCGGCATTGAGCTCGTGCTCGCCGTCGTCGGTGATCAGTTCGCCGGGAATCATCGCGCGCTCCTTCGAAACTTCACGGAATAGGGTGGTGGACGGTTACGAGCTTCGTGCCGTCGGGAAAGGTGGCTTCGACCTGGATATCGGGAATCATCTCGGGCACGCCTTCCATCACGTCGTCGCGCGTGAGCAGGGTGGTGCCGTAATGCATGACCTCGGCGACGGTGCGGCCATCGCGTGCGGCTTCCATCAGCGCGGCGGTGATATACGCAACCGCTTCCGGATAGTTCAGTTTCAGGCCGCGTGCGCGGCGGCGTTCGGCAAGCAGCGCCGCGGTGAAGATCAGTAGTTTGTCTCGCTCGCGTGGTGTCAGCTTCATCGAATGTTGTTGTAGTACGGGTGAGTGGAAGGCGGACGGTGGCGTCGTCTTTCAGGGTGAGCGGTTAATGAGCAAAGGCTATGGAGCAAAGGAACGAGCAAAGGCTATGCCATCGTGGTGCATGGCCGTGCTGCGAAGAGCAAGCGCTTGACGTGCACCGTGATAGCGCAAGCGCGTGCTTCGTTGTGGTGCGAAGCGCGTCGACGGTTCATGTGGTCCACAACCGCAACGGCACGGCATCGACGTGATGCACGATCGGCCTTAGCTCCGTCCAGCATTGAATCAACGCGCGCTGGAGCGGCTCCATCGAGCGCGCGACCGCACGAATCAGCAGCACGCCGGTGCCGCTTTCCGCGCCGTTGGCTTCGCAGCGCACGCACGACGCCGCCGCGCGCAGCGTCGCATCGAACGGCAGCTTCGCGGTCAGCGCTTCGGCCAGCGTATCGTCGCAAGCGGCGCCGACGGCCCATAGCGTGCCGAATGCCGGATAGCCGGCGAGCCCTTGCGGCGCATCGCGCAAGGCGGCGTCGGCCGCGATCAGCGCGCGTTCGAACCACAGCGGTTGGCCATCCGGCCCGACGATGCGCGATACCGAACGCACATGGCCGGCACTCCAACGTTCCCCGGCCGCTTGCCTGCCCAGTTGCATCGCGTCCCAACCGATTGCGCTTGCGCCTTCGGCCACCGAAAGCGTGAAGTCGAGCGACGCATGCGCGTGGTCGAACACGATATTGTTTTGCGGCAGCCAATCGAGCCTGGCGCGCGGCCCGACACGAATGCCGATACGTTGCCGCGCGGTACGGCCATTCGACTTGTACCACTTCGTTGCGCCGGGCGTGGTGAGCACCGCATGCGTGTCGGCGGCGAGCGCGATGTCGATGTCGAGCGCGTCTCCGCCCGCAATGCCGCCCGGCGGATGCACGATCACCGCATGACAGATCGCATCGCCTTCCGGGTAGAGCGGCCGTTGCACGCGCAACGGTCCCTCATGGAGTCGATGCGCGAGCGTGGTGCGAGCCTCGCGATGCTTTTCGAAGCCGAGTTCGAGCCGCGCGCGCCAATGCGCATGCGAAGTGGGATCGGCGGCGGCAAGAGCCGCGTGGTTTTCATGCAGCGACATGCGGCGAAGGTATCACATGAACAGGGGGCCGCGCCTCAAACAGCAATCAACGCCCGTACCCCATCGTTATCCATATCCGCACCCGCTCCGCCGGCGATGATTTCACCACGGCTCATCACCCAGTAGCGGTCCGCGATCGCCTTTGCGAAGTCGTAATACTGCTCGACGAGCAGCACCGTCAGCCCCATTTCCTCGACAAGCTGCCGCAACGTGCGCCCGATGTCCTGAATGATCGAAGGCTGGATGCCTTCGGTCGGCTCGTCGAGAATCAGCAACTGCGGCTCGCTCATCAGCGCGCGGCCGATTGCGAGCTGTTGCTGCTGGCCACCTGACAAATCGCCACCGCGCCGCGCGCGCATATCTTTCAACACGGGAAACAGCTCATAGATGCGGTCGGGAATGCGCTTGGGCGCCTTGCGGCTCGCCGCGCCGATCAGCAGATTTTCTTCGACGGTCAGCCGCGGGAAAATATCGCGGCCCTGCGGCACATACGCGAGCCCCTGCGTGACGCGCGCATGCGGCGGCAACTTCGTGAGCGGCGTGCCGCGCCAGGTGATCGAGCCGTTCTTCGTCGGCACCACGCCCATCAGGCAGCGCAGCAGCGTGGTCTTGCCGACACCATTGCGGCCGAGCAGCACGGTCAGCTGGCCGTCGGGCACTTCGAGCTTGACGTTGCGCAGAATATGGCTGCCGCCGTAGTACTGGTTCAGGTTCGTTACTTCGAGCATAGTGTTCAGGGCTCCGTATTCAGCGTCCGAGATACGACTCGATCACGTTGGGGTCGTTTTTCACGGTGTCGAGCGTGCCGTGCGCGAGCACGCTGCCTTCGGCCATCACGGTGACCATGCCTGTATCGCCGGCGAGCGCGGCGACAAATTCCATATCGTGTTCGACGACCATCATCGAACATGTGCCGCGCAAATGGTTGAGCAGCTCGGCGAGCTGCATGGTCTCGTCGTCGGTCATGCCGGCGGCCGGTTCGTCGAGCAGCAGCAGGGCGGGCTGCTGCATCAGCAGCATGCCGATTTCGAGCCGCTGCTTTTGCCCGTGCGACAACTCGCCGGCCGGCCGCCGCGCTTCACCTTCGAGGCGGATCAACGCGAGCGTTTCCTCGATGCGCGCCTGCGCCGCGCGGTCGAGCCGCGCGCGCAGCGAAGCGAACCAGCCTTTATCGGTTTTCATCGCCAGTTCGAGGTTTTCCCACACCGGGTGCTGCTCGAACACGGTCGGCTTCTGGAACTTGCGGCCAATGCCGATGCGCGCGATCTCGGGCTCGTTCATGCGCGTGAGGTCGATCGTCTGGCCGAGAAAAACCTTGCCCGAGTCCGGTTCGGTTTTGCCGGTGATCACATCCATCATCGTGGTCTTGCCGGCGCCGTTCGGGCCGATGATGCAGCGCAGTTCGCCCGCGTCGATCGCCAGCGACAGCTTGTTCAGCGCACGAAAGCCGTCGAAGCTGACGGTCACGTCGTCGAGATACAGAATCGTGCCGTGCGAGATATCGATCTCGCCGGGCGTCGCGACGTGGCCCATCCCGGCATCGCCGCCGAAGGCACGCTCGTCGATCGCGTCCGCGTCGTATACGTAGTCGCTCATGTGCGGTCCTTAAGGGCGGTTCTTTTTGCGCATCGTGAGCGTCTCGATCAGCCCCATGATGCCGTTCGGCAAAAACAGCGGCACGAGCACGAAAATCGCGCCGAGAAAGAACAGCCAGTATTCGGCGAAGTGCGCCGTAAAAAAGCTCTTTGCGCCGTTCACGGCAAACGCGCCGATAATCGGCCCGATCAGGGTGCCGCGCCCGCCGACCGCGACCCAGATCGCCATTTCGATCGAATTGCCCGGCGACATTTCGCCCGGATTGATAATGCCGACCTGCGGCACGTACAGCGCGCCCGCGATGCCGCACAGCACGGCGGACACAGTCCATACGAACAGCTTGTACGCGAGCGGGCTATAGCCGAGGAACATCAGCCGCGTTTCGCCGTCGCGCACCGCGGTCACCACGCGGCCGAGCTTCGACGTGACGACCGCGCGCGCGCCGATGAAGGTCAGCACGAGCACGGCGAAGGTCATCAGGAACAACACGGTGCGTGTGCCCGGATGCGTGATCGGAAAGCCGGCAATCCGCTTGAAATCGGTGAAACCGTTATTCCCGCCGAAGCCGGTTTCATTGCGATAGAACAGCAGCATTGCCGCGAACGTCATAGCCTGCGTGATGATCGACAGATACACGCCCTTCACGCGCGAGCGGAATGTGAAGAAGCCGAACACCCAGGCCACGACCGCCGGCGCGAGCACGACCAGCAGCAAGGCATACGCGAGATGCTGCGTGCCTTGCCAGTACCACGGTAGCTGGTGCCAGTCGAGAAAGACCATGAAGTCGGGCAGGTCGCTGCCGTATTTGCCGTCGTGGCCGATTGCGCGCATCAGATACATGCCGATCGCGTAACCGCCGAGCGCGAAGAACAACCCGTGCCCGAGGCTCAGAATGCCGCAGTAGCCCCAGACGAGGTCGAGCGCGAGCGCGGCGATCGCGTAGCACATGAACTTGCCGGCAATCGTCATCGCATACGCGGACAGGTGGAACGCGCTGGTTTCGGGCAGCACGAGCGCGGAGAACGGGACGCCGAGGCCGATCACGATAATCAGCGCGAGCAGCGCCTGCCATGCGCGGCGCGACAGCAGCGCCGGGCGGGGCGGCAAGCCGAGCGTGAAGCCGGACAGGTCGGCCGGGTGCGCGTCGCCCGTTGTGCCGCTTGCTGTGCCGCTTGCCGCGGCGCGTGCATCGACGGCGGCGGGTGAGGAAGAAGCAGCGAGTGTCATGATGATCAGGCCTCCGCGCTGCGGCCCTTCAGGGCGAACATGCCCTGCGGACGCTTCTGGATAAACAGCACGATCAGCACGAGCACCGCGATTTTCGCGAGCACCGCGCCCCAGAACGGTTCGATCGCCTTGCTGACGAGGCCGAGGCCAAAGCCACCGAGCACCGTCCCCGCGATCTGTCCAACACCACCCAATACAACCGCCATAAACGAATCGATGATGTAGCTCTGGCCGAGATCCGGGCCGACGTTGCCGATTTGCGAGAGCGCGCAGCCGCCGAGGCCCGCGATGCCCGCGCCGAACGCGAACGCATAGGAATCGACGCGTGCGGTCTTTACGCCGACACATGCGGCCATCCGGCGGTTCTGCGTCACGGCGCGCACGAACAGGCCGAGACGCGTTTTTGTCAGCACGGCCCATGCGATGCCGACCACGATCAGCGAGAACGCGAGAATCGCGAGCCGGTTGTACGGCAGGATCAGGTTCTGCATCACGGTCACGCCGCCGCTCATCCACGACGGGTTCACCACTTGCACGTTCTGCGCGCCGAAGATCATCCGTGTCGCCTGGATCAGGATCAGGCTGACGCCGAAAGTCGTCAGCAGCGTTTCGAGCGGACGGCCATACAGATGCTTGAGCACAAGGCGTTCGAGCACGATGCCGACCGCAGCCGCCGCGACGAACGAGGCAGGAATGGCGAACAGCGGATACCAGTCGAACGCGCCGGGCGCATAGTGCTGAATCAGGTTCTGCACCACATAGGTCGCGTACGCGCCGATCATCAGGAATTCGCCGTGCGCCATATTGATCACGCCGATCAGGCCATACGTGATCGCCAGACCGAGTGCCGCGAGCAGCAGCACGCTGCCAAGCGACAGCCCCGCGAACACGGTGCCCACGATTTCACTGCGGCGCTGGATCGCATCGAGTGCGTCGATGCCTTGCTGCGCGGCCGCGCGCACGCGCGCGTCGGGTTCGGTGAAGCTGCCGTCCGGCTGCTTCGCGACGATCGGGCGCAGCAGTTCGTTCATCTCGAGATCGTGGCGTGCCGCGACGAGTTGCACGGCTTCGAGACGCTTCGCGGCGTCGGTGTCGTGCAGCGCGGTCATGGCCCAGAGCACATCGAGGCGGCGTTTTAGCGTCGGGTCGGTTTCCTTGGCGCGTGCCGCGTCGATCATCGGCTTCATGGCGATGTCGGGGCTTTTCAGCAGTTCGCCGATCGCGGCGCGCCGTGTTTCGAGGTCCGGCGAGGCGAGCTGCAGGCCCGATAGGGCACCTGCGACTTTCGAGCGTAAGAGGTTGTTCAGCGTGACCGGTTGTGCGTCGCCTGCTGCGACGGTTTTTCCGGTTACCGCATCGTAGGTGTGGTCGCCGCCGTCAGCCGATTGGATCAGCACTGCGCCGGCGTCGGTCGCGAGTGCGTTGTCTTCGGAGAGCGCTTTCAAAAGCGCGAGCGATGGCGCGTCGTGCATCGCGATCAGCTTGTCGATCGCGGCGGACTTTGCGTCGAAGTCGTCGCCGGCAAGCGGTGCGACATCGGCGGTGGTGAGCGCGAACGCGTGTTGCGGGATGGCCAGCGCCACAAACAGCGTACACGCCGCAACCGCGGAGAAAGAGCGCGCGGCGTGAGCCCCGCGCCGCGCGATTCTGGAAAGGAAGAACGCCATGATGGCCTTTGAAGAGAAAAGCGGCATGCATGTCGGCGGCGGCGGACGATGAGTCCGCTGCCGCCTGATGCAGGTAAAACCCGGGTCAACCCCGGAAGGCAGCCGACTTCGCTTACGCCACGCGCGAGCGCCGCAGGAACGACGGAATCGAGGTCACCACATCGGGCTTTTTCTCGTTACCGGCGATAAACGGGCTCCACGGCTGCGCGCGGACCGCGGTCTTCGTCTTCCAGACCACATTGAACTGACCGTCGCCGCGAATCTCGCCGATCATCACGGGCTTGTGCAGATGGTGGTTGCCGTCCATTTCAAGCGTGAAGCCCGACGGCGCCGCGAACTTCTGGCCGATCATCGCGACGCGCACCTTGTCGACGTCCGTGCTCTTCGCCTTTTCGACGGCTTGCTTCCACATATGGATGCCGACGAAGGTCGCTTCCATCGGATCGTTCGTCACGCGCTTCGCACCGCCCGGCAGGCTTTGCGCCTTCACATACGAGGCGAACTCTTCCTTGAACGACGTGTTGTTCGGCCCTTTCACCGACATGAAGTAGTTCCACGCGGCCAGATGCCCGACGAGCGGTTTCGTATCGATGCCGCGCAGCTCTTCCTCGCCGACCGAAAACGCGACGACGGGCACGTCGGTCGCCTTGATCCCCTGGTTGCCGAGCTCCTTGTAGAACGGCACGTTCGAATCGCCGTTGATGGTCGAGACGACCGTGGTCTTGCCGCCTTGCGAGAACGTCTTGATGTTCGCGACGATGGTTTGATAGTCGCTATGGCCGAACGGCGTGTAGACCTCCTGGATGTCGGCGTCCTGCACACCCTTCGAATGCAGGAACGCGCGCAGGATCTTGTTCGTCGTGCGCGGGTAGACATAGTCGGTGCCGAGCAGGAAGAAGCGCTTCGCGCCGCCGCCTTCGCTGCTCATCAGGTACTCCACGGCGGGAATCGCCTGCTGGTTCGGCGCGGCGCCCGTATAGAACACGTTGCGCGACATCTCTTCGCCTTCGTACTGCACCGGGTAGTAGAGCAGCCCGTTCAATTCTTCGAACACGGGCAGCACCGACTTGCGCGACACCGATGTCCAGCATCCGAACACGCAGGCCACCTTGTCCTGCGTCAGCAGCCCGCGGGCCTTTTCGGCGAACAGCGGCCAATTCGACGCCGGGTCCACCACCACGGGCTGGATCTGCCGGCCCATCACGCCGCCGTTCTTGTTGATGTCGGCGATCGTCATCAACGCGGTGTCCTTGAGCGACGTCTCCGAAATCGCCATCGTGCCGGACAGCGAATGCAGAATGCCGACCTTGATCGGCCCGCTGTTCGACTGCGCGTTGGCGAACGGCACCTTGCCCGCGAGCGCGAGCGCGCCCGACATCGAACCGAGCTTCAGAAGACTGCGACGTTTCATGTGCTACCCCTTGCCTTGGATGTTGAGTGTTGTTAGTTCTTGCGGCTTGCGCCGCGTGGCTTTTGCGGCGGCCGGTCGAAGTGGCGGACCGGCTGATGGTTGCGTAGTGCATGACTGGCCGTGCTCGTTACTGCAAGGCATATGCCAATCGTTGCAAAGCAGCACTGAACGGCTACCATGCGCGCTGTGAGGCGGGTTCCGGCCCGCGGCGGACGCGAGCTTTCCATGCGTGATAAGGGCCAAAGCGGTGCATGAACGGGCGGTGTGCTTCGTTGCGGTGCGTGACGCGCCGCAACGAAGCGCGGCCGTGAACACGCGCAAGGCGGGCGCGCACGATCGGTGCAGCCGCTGCCTGAGGTTGCGCACTGGTTGTGCACCAGGGCGCGGCTGCATACACTGAAAGACTGCGACCGGAAAAACCGCGGTCGGCCCCGCGGTTGATCCTGAGGCTGACCCTGCTGTCGACCCCGCGGTTGATCTTGCGGGCGACCCGTTAACCGATTAACCAAGCAACCAACCAATCAACCGAATACCTGGAGACGCAAGATGAATGACCGCGCTGCCAACATGCTCGACCTGTCCGCGTTCTGGATGCCGTTCACCGCGAACCGCCAGTACAAGAGCGCGCCGCGGCTGCTTTCGAAGGCGAAAGGGATGTACTACACGTCGCATGACGGCCGGCGCATTCTCGACGGCACAGCAGGCCTGTGGTGCGTGAATGCGGGCCATTGCCGCGACGAGATCGTCGCGGCGGTGCAGGAGCAGGCGGCCGAGATGGACTTCGCGCCGACCTTCCAGATGGGCCATCCGAAAGCGTTCGAAGCGGCGACCAAAATCGCGAAACACACGCCGGGCGACCTCAAGCACATCTTCTTTGCCAACTCGGGATCGGAAGCCGTCGATACGGCGCTCAAGATCGCGCTCGCTTACCATCGCGCGCGCGGCGAAGGGCACCGCACGCGCTTTATCAGCCGCGAGCGCGGGTACCACGGCGTGAACTTCGGCGGCACGTCGGTGGGCGGCATTCCGGCCAACCGCAAGGCGTATTCGGGCGCGATGGTGCCGGCTGTCGACTTTCTGCCGCATACGCTGAACATCAAGGAAGCGGCATTCTCGAAAGGGCAACCGAAGTGGGGCGCGCATCTGGCCGACGAACTCGAGCGTCTCGTCGCGCTGCACGATGCATCGACGATTGCCGCGGTCATCGTCGAGCCCGTGGCCGGTTCGACCGGCGTACTGGTGCCGCCGCAAGGTTATCTGGAGCGGCTGCGCGAGATTTGCGACAAGCACGGCATCCTGCTGATTTTCGATGAAGTGATCACGGGCTGGGGACGCCTCGGTACGCCGTTCGCCGCGCAGTACTTCAAGGTCACGCCGGACCTGCTGACGATGGCCAAGGGCACCAACAATGCGGCGGCGCCGTTGGGCGCGGTCGCGGCGAGCGCGCGGATTCACGATGCGATCGTCAACGGCACGCCCGCGGGTATCGAGCTCTTCCACGGTTACACATATTCGGGGCACCCGATCGCGACGGCCGCTGCGTGCGCGACGATCGATCTCTATGAACGCGAGCAGCTGTTTGCGCGGTCCGCGAAGCTGGCTCCGGTGTTCGAGGAAGCGATTCATTCGCTGCGCGGCGCGCGGCATGTGATCGATATCCGCAACCTCGGGCTGATCGGCGGCGTCGAGCTGGCGCCGCGCGATGGCGCGCCGGGCGCGCGCGGCTATGAAACCTTCGTGCGCTGCTTCCAGAAGGGCGTGCTCGTGCGTCCCGCCGGCGACATCCTCGAGTTTTCGCCGCCGTTTATTGCCGAAGAGGAACAGATTGCGGAGATCTTCAAGACCGTCGGCGAGGCGTTGAACGAAGTCGATTAAAGAAGACCGGCTGGGCGATTGATGCGGCGGCGCGGGCCGCGGCGGCGTGTTGAGCCGCACGGTCCACGCCGCCGTGTTTCGTTTTGGGGCTTTAAAACTGCTTCAGAGCGGCTTCGTTGCGGCTTCGTTGCCGCTTCAAAGCCGCTTCAGAACGCGACGAACGGACCCGGTTTGTCGCCGGCCTGCGCGCCGCTCAGCACGGTATAGACGCTGCGTCCGTAATAGAACGGCAAGCCCCAGACGAACATGTTCGACGACAGCGATAGCGCGCCCAGATTGTCGTAGGCCGCGTAGTTCGATTCGAACAGCCGCTCGGCATCCGCAATGGAGAACGGCACCGTGGCTTGCAGGCCGATGGTCGACATCATCGTCGCGGAGAGGCTCAGCGTGGTCTGCGGCGAGAACCAGTTGTTGACGCCGGTCGGGATCGTCGTATCGCGGAACATCAAGCCGTTGGTGCCGCTGTCGACGATGGCGGGCACGGAGCGGTTCGCGTAGAGCGTCGTCAACGTGCCTTGAGCGGAGACGGCGAGGATGGTTGCGTTCGCGGGCAAGGCATTGTTCGAGCGTGTGCCGACGCCGAAGATCAGCTCGCCGGTCGCGCTTGCCTGACCGGCGGGCGGCAGGGCGGGCAGTCGGATGAGTGTGCCGTTGTTGTCGGTGGCGAAACCGGCGACCGGGTTCATTGCCTGCCGCTCGAGCGGCACGCGCGCGGCCGTGCACGATGTGGCGCTTGCGCAGTAGTAGTAGGTTGCGGCAAGCGCGGTCTGCGCGGCCTGCGGGAAGTCGCGCACACGATGGCCGATGCCGACGACACCCTTCGCGCCGAGCGAGTCGACCGTGCCCAGGTCGGCGACGCCGCGCGATTCGCAGTCGGCGGGCGTCGCGCCATAGGCGGCGTCGCCGACAATCTGCACGGGGATGTCGCGCGCGGTCATGCTGCCGATCGTCACGTCCGCGCGGCGCAGCGAGCCCCAGAGATAGCCGGAGCCGAATAGCGCGCATTGGGCGAGCGGCGCGCTGCCGGTTGAATCGTTCGATGCGCCGGTTTGCTGCGGCAGGCGTGAGGTTAGCGATGAGCCGAGTGCGCTGGCGAAAACACGCACGCCGATCGAGCCGGTGTCGAGCAGCATGTGGTCGACGGTGGAGCATGCGGCGTCGGTTTGCGCGTTGGGTGGGCACAGTTTGACGGTGACGTAGGGTTGATTCACCGTTGCGCCGAGTGTGTTGTCGATGGTGATGGATGCGGTGTTTGACGGAGGGGTGGGGGTGTCGCCGCTGGGTGTGTCGCTGGAAGAGCCGCCGCTGGAAGAACCGCCGCCCGAAGCACCGCTGCCGGAAGAATTGCCGCCGGAGGAGCTACCGCCGGAAGAACCGCCGCCCGAAGAGCCACCGCCCGAAGAGCTACCGCCCGAAGAGCTACCGCCCGAAGAGCTACCGCCCGAAGAGCTACCGCCCGAAGAGCTACCGTCCGAAGAACCACCGCCCGAAGAACCACCACCGGAAGTGTTATTTCCACGCGCCCCGCCCGCTGCTCCATTCGCCCTCCCGCCATCGCCCGTATTCGCAACGGTCGAACTCTTCGACGGCTCAACCGGCTTGCCGAGCCAGGACTGTGTATCCAGTTCATTGCCGCCATCACCGCCGCACGCGGACAACGCGACAGCCGCAAACGCGGCCACACATAGCGTCCTGCCAAATCCCACTCGCGGTGCGCCGATCATCATGTATTTCCTCGTCTCGAACATCATCGGCCTCACTCCAGATCGCCCATATCGACGCGCGCCGGCACGAGCCGCGGCAGCCACGCCTTGCCGGTGAACTGTCCTTGATGCCCGATCGACTCGATCTGCAAGTCACCGTTGCGTTCGACGAGCGGACCCGTGCCGCGTCGTCCGCGCCGAGCCGCGGACGCGACGTTCGGGAAGTAGCTGCCGAGCAGCGCGGCCATATCGGGGCGCACGGGGCCGCTCCACGTGACCGCGAACACCACGCCGTCGAGCGACGCGTATTCGTGCACGGTGACGCCATCGTCGCTACGCGTGCTGTGCAGGGACCAGGGCGGATTCGAAGCCGTCGGCTGCGCTGCGCTGCGCAAAAGCAGCTGTACGGGTGCATTCGACGCGGCAGGCGTCGGCTTGCCGCCCAACGTCGCATGGGACAGGGCGGGGAATAGCAGCAGCGCGGCGGTTGCACAGGCCGCGATCGGTGAACATCGGGTCACAGGTCATGCTCCGAAAAAAGGTCGAAGCATGGTGCCAGACGAACACATCAGGATGGCTTACGAAACTTCAGAATCGATGCGTGGAAAAGGCATCAGATGAGGCGCGCGCAGTGCAGACCCACGCAAGAAGCGAAAGGCGAAACGCGCAAGACAAAACAAAAAAGCGCACATCACGCAGAGCAAAAAAAAGCGCCGGCCAACGCCGGCGCTTCTCTCACAACATCGACAAACCCGCAAGCTCAATAAGTCGGAACCGACGGATCCACCTGCCGCGACCATGCATCGATGCCGCCCTGCAGATTAAACACATTCTTATGGCCGCGCGATTCGAGGAACATTGCGACCTGCGCGCTGCGCGCACCGTGATGGCAGACGCAAACGACGGGCGCTTCGTCGTCGAGTTCCTCGCTGCGCGCCGGGATCTCGCGCATCGGAATCGACACGCTGCCGGCGATCTTTGCCGTTTCAATTTCCCACGGTTCGCGTACGTCGAGCACCACGGGCGCGGGGCGCGATTGATCGGCGAGCCATTCGGCAAGAGCGGGGGCAGACAGGTTTTGCATCAGTGAATCCTGTGGATCAACTCAAACGGGGGCGGGCGGACCGGAGAGCGGCCGCTGCTTAGAACTTGAAGCGCGGCGGCTGCACCGCGTTCGCGAGCGGCTCGACGTACGTTTCAAACACATCGGCGACGCGGAACTGCTTTTCGTCGACGCGCGTGATGATTTGCGCCTTCATGACCGGCAACGAGCCGACAAAAGCCGCGAGGCGCCCACCCACCTTCAGGTGCTCGAGCATTTCCTGCGGCAGCACGGGCAGGCCGCCCGACACGCAGATCACGTCGTACGGCGCGGCCGCGGTCCAGCCGCGCGCGGCGTCGCCGGTCACGACTTCGGCATTGAGCACGCCGTTCGCGGCGAGATTCGACTTCGCGAGTTCGGCCAGTTCCGGCTCGATCTCGACAGTCAGCACGTGCTGGCTGCGATGGGCGAGCAGCGCGGCCATATAGCCGGAGCCGGCGCCGATTTCGAGCACGCTTTCGTGCTTCTTCACGGACAGTTCCTGCAGCACACGCGCTTCGACGCGCGGCGCCAGCATGTGCTGGCCGGCGGGCAGCGGAATTTCCAGATCGGCGAAAGCCAGTTCGCGGTACGCGGCGGGGACGAAGTTCTCACGCTTGACGATCGACAGCAGATTCAACACGTCCTGGTCGAGCACGTCCCAGGGGCGAATCTGCTGTTCGATCATGTTGAAGCGCGCTTGCTCGATGTTCATGGTGGGTTCGTTCTGCGTGTGGTTGGAATGCCGGCAAAGACCGCGCGAGACGCGCGGGCCGCTGCGGGAGAACCTCGCGATTGTACCAAACCGGGCGTTCGCGACGCGCGCATCCGGCCGGATCAGGCGCCCTTCAAGTCTCGGGTCCCGCGAGTCTCGGGTTCTTCAAGTCTCGGTATAAATCCCTACGCTGTCGTCCTTGCGATTTGGCGGTGCTCGAACAAGAATATACGGATAGAATGTAATCGATTACATCGCCTGGAGACCATTTCGTGCCAAGACCGTTGCCGCACGCCCCGAACGATCCCGACGACGGGGTGCCTTCAAGGCCATCCGCCGCCCGGGCGTCCGCGCCGAAGCCCAGAGCGAAGGCCGCATCAGCGCCGCCGCTGGGCCGTGCGCGGGCCTCGTTCAGCGTGCCGAAGGACATTTCGATCGACGACGTCGCCGAGCAGGCGGGGGTATCGGTCGCGACCGTGTCGCGCGTGCTGAACGGCCATTCGAACGTGCGCGCCGAGACGCGCGAGCGCGTGCTGGCGGCGATCGAGCAGAGCGGCTATCGCGTCAACGAACTCGCGCGCAACCTGCGCACCGCCGAAAGCCGCTTATTGTTGACGATGGTGCCTAACTTCGGCAATCCGTTTTACGCGGAAATCGTGCGCGGCATCGACAGCGTCGCGCGCCAGCATGGCTATTTCATGTTGTTGTGCGACACGGGCGCGGACCCGGGCCGCGAGCGCAGCTACTTCGATATGCTGCGGCGGCGCCGCGCGGACGGCGCGATCTGCCTCGACCCGGCTGCCGCGCAGCAGGCGCTGTCCGAAGAGATGACCACGCTGCCGTGGGTCGCATGCTGCGAATTCGATGCGGACGTCGGCGTGCCGTATGTCGGCATCGACAACTACCGCGCGGCCGGCGACGCGGTGCTGCATCTGCTGTCGCGCGGCCACACGCGCATCGCGCTGATTAACTCGGGCGACGGCTACCTGTACGCGCAGCAGCGCGAGCGCGGCTATATGGACGCGATGCACAACGCGGGCCTCGTTCCCGACGCGCGCTGGCTCATTCATCTGGATAGCCTCGATTACGAAGCGGGCGCGTCTGCCGCCGCGTTGCTGATGGCGCAGCCCGATCCGCCGACGGCGATCTTCACGGTATCGGACACGCTCGCGATTGGTGTGATCAACGGCCTGCGCAAAGTCGGCAAGCGCGTGCCGGATGACGTCGCGGTAGTCGGCTTCGACGATATCTCGCTTGCGGCGCAAATCGATCCGCCTCTCACAACGATCTCCCAGCCGATGCGCGAGCTCGGCGAAACGGCCGCGCGGCTGTTGCTCAAGCGCCTCGCGAATCGTGGTGCGACGGTGCCGGGCGTGCTGCTGCCGCATCGGCTCGTCGTGCGCGGCAGCGCATGATGCGCGCTTGAGGAGCCCCCTGGCGATGAGCCTAGCCGTCCGCTTCGACGATATCCGCAAAGACTTCGGCCCCGTGCGCGTGCTGCACGGCGTGAGTTTCGACCTCGCGCCGGGCCGCATCTACGGACTGCTCGGCGAGAACGGCGCGGGCAAGTCGACGCTGATGAAAATACTCGCGGGCTACGAGCGCGCGAGCTCGGGCGCGGTGCTGGTGGACGGCACGCCGCGGCAGTTCGACGGTTCGCGCGCGGCGGAAGCAGCGGGCATCGTGCTGATTCACCAGGAGTTCAATCTCGCTGAGCATCTGACGATCGCGCAGAACATGTATCTCGGTCACGAGAAGCGCCGCGGCCTGCTGCTCGACGACGCCGCGATGCGTGCCGACGCAAAGCGCTATCTCGCGCAGGTCGGCCTGATGAAGCAGCCGGATACGAAGGTGCGCGATCTGATCGTGGCCGAAAAGCAGATGGTGGAGATCGCGAAGGCGCTGTCGCGCAACGCGCGACTGCTGATCATGGACGAGCCGACTGCGACGCTCACGCCCTCCGAAACCGAGCGCCTGTTCGCGCTGATGGCAAAGCTGAAGGCGGACGGCGTGACGATCGTCTATATCTCGCACAAGCTCGACGAAGTGGAGCGCATCACCGATGAAGTGATTGTGATGCGCGACGGCCGCTTCGTCGCGCGCAGCGAAACGGCGGCGCTTGCGCGGCAGCAGATGGCGAATCTGATGGTCGGCCGCGAGCTGTCCGATATGTTCCCGGACAAGATACCGGTCGCGGCGGATGCGCGCGTCGCGCTGCGTGTCGAAGGGTTGAGCGTGCCCGACTGGGTCGACGATCTTGGCTTCGAGGTGCGCGCGGGCGAAGTGCTCGGCTTTGCGGGCCTCGTCGGCGCGGGCCGCACCGAAGCGTTCGAAGCGATTATCGGACTGCGCAAGCGCAGCGCGGGCCGCATCGAGATTGCCGGCCGCCGCGCGGAGTTGAAGAGCCCGCGCGACGCGATGCGTCACGGCCTCACGTATCTGAGCGAAGACCGCAAGGGCAAGGGCCTGCATGTGGACCTGAGCCTGCAGGACAACCTGACGCTGATGACGCTCGATCGCTATACGCATCCGCTGCTCGACGTCAAAGCAGGCCGTGCTGCCTTGACCGAAGCGGTGCGCGAATTCGGCATTCGCACCGGTGATCTCAATAGCCGCGCGCGCATGCTGTCGGGCGGCAACCAGCAGAAGCTCGCGCTCGCGAAATTCCTGCAGCCGAACCCCGACGTGATCGTGCTCGACGAACCGACGCGCGGCGTCGATATCGGCGCGAAACGCGACATCTATTTCCTGATTCACCGGCTCGCATCGGAAGGGCGGGCGGTGATTGTGATTTCGTCCGAACTGATCGAGCTGATCGGCCTGTGCCATCGCGTTGCGGTCATGCGCGCGGGCAGGCTGCAGGCGACGCTCGGCCTCGACCATCTGACCGAAGAGGAGTTGATCGCTCATGCGACCGGCACCCACTGACACTTCCACGCCGACGCCGCGCGCCCTGCGCGTCGCACACATACTGTATGGCTTCGGTCCGCTCGCGGGCCTGATCGCGCTGTGCATCGCGGGCACGCTGCTGAACCGCGACTTCGCGACCGTCGACAATATGATGAACGTGCTCACGCGCACGTCGTTTATCGGGATCATCGCGGTCGGCATGACCTTCGTGATTATTTCCGGCGGCATCGATCTGTCGGTCGGCTCGATGGCCGCGCTGATCGCGGGCGTGATGATCTGGCTCATGAACGGGCTGGCCGGCAGCGCAGCGGCGCATACGCTTGCGCCGCTGGCGATCGTCGCGATCGGCATTGTTTGTGCGCTCGTGCTCGGCGCGCTGTTCGGCTGTGCACATGGACTGCTGATCACGAAAGGGCGCATCGAGCCGTTTATCGTCACGCTTGGCACCTTGGGGATTTTTCGCGCGGTGCTCACATGGCTTGCCGATGGCGGCGCACTGACGCTCGATAACAATCTGTCCGATCTGTATGGGCCGGTGTACTACGCAAGTCTGCTTGGCGTGCCCGTGCCGATCTGGGTGTTTCTCGTCGTCGCAGCGGGCGGCGCGCTGATTCTCAATCGCACCGCATTCGGCCGCCATGTGCAGGCGATTGGCTCGAACGAGCAGGTCGCGCGCTATGCGGCGATTCGCGTCGATACGGTGAAGATCGTCACGTATGTGCTGCTCGGCGTATGCGTCGGCGTGGCAACGGTGTTGTATGTGCCGCGGCTCGGTTCGGCGACGCCGACCACGGGCCTCCTGTGGGAACTCGAAGCGATCGCCGCGGTGGTGGTCGGCGGCACCGCGCTCAAGGGCGGCGAGGGCCGTGTGATCGGCACGGTGATCGGCGCGATCCTGCTGTCGGTGATCGCCAACATCCTGAATCTGACCAGCATCATCAGCGTGTATCTGAACGCGGCGGTGCAGGGCGTCGTGATTATCGTCGTCGCGTTTTTGCAGCGCGGGCGGCGTTAAGGCGGTTTGTGGAGGGGAAGCAGCATCAGGAAAGGAAGTTGGCCTGGTTGGCCTGGCAGGGCTTATTTTGTTTAGTCGCTAAGGTTCGTTTCAGTCGTTTCGGTCGTTCGACAATGAAATCCGGGCGCAACCACGAAAGCGCCCGCACAAAGGAGACAAACATCATGAAACACGTCATACGAGCGGTCGGCGCCGGCATGCTGGCGCTTACGATGCTGGGCATCACGACGGGCACCGCGCGCGCCGACGACCCGGTTATCCTCGGTGTCTCGATTCCGACGGCGGACCACGGGTTTACGGGCGGCATCGTCTGGTGGGCGAACAAGGCGAAAACGGACCTCGAAAAACAGCACCCCGGGCTCAAGATCATTGTGAAGACCGCAGCGAGTGCGCCTGAACAGGCGAACCAGCTGCAGGATCTCGTCACGGTGAACAAGATCAACGCGCTCGTGATCTTCCCGCAGGAGTCTGCGTCGTTGACGCAGCCCGTTGCGCAAGTGAAGAAGAAGGGCGTGTACGTGACGGTGGTCGATCGCGGCCTGACCGACACGAGCGCGCAGGACGCGTACGTGGCCGGCGACAACACGGCGTTCGGCAAGATTCCGGCCGAGTATCTGGCCAAGGCGCTCGACGGCAAGGGCGATATCGTCGCGCTACGCGGCATTCCGACGACGCTCGACAATGAGCGCTGGACCGCCTTCACGTCGGTGATGAAGCAATATCCGAACATCAAGATTCTCGATGCGAAGTACGCGAACTGGAATCGTGACGACGCGTTCAAGGTGATGCAGGATTACCTGACGCGCTTCAAGCATATCGACGCCGTGTGGGCCTCTGACGACGATATGGCCGTCGGCGTGATCAAGGCCATCGATCAGGCCAAACGCACCGACATCAAGATCGTGTTCGGCGGCGCGGGCTCGAAAGGCATGGTGAAGAACGTGATGGACGGCGCGCCGATGATCAAGGCCGACGTGTCGTACTCGCCGAAATTCATCTACGACGCGATCAAGCTGACGGCCGAAGCGCGCCTGAAAGGCGAGAAGCTGCCGCCCACGACGATCATTCCCTCGGTGCTGATTACGAAGGAAAACGCGCAGCAGTTCTACTTCCCTGACTCGCCGTTCTGAGCGACGCGAACGCGTGCGGTGCGGCATGCGACATGCTGCGCCGCACGGGTTCGACCACTGACGGAGGCGCATGATGAAGACCATCAAAGGACCGGCGATTTACCTCGCGCAGTTCCTGGGCGATGAACCGCCGTTCGACACGCTCGCGCATCTCGCCCAATGGGCGGCGGGACTCGGTTTCAAAGGCATTCAGGTGCCGGTCGCCCCGCAACTGATCGATCTCGAACAGGCGGCGGCGAGCCAGACGTATTGCGACGATTGGCTCGGCGTTGCCGCCGATGCCGGTGTGACCGTGACGGAGCTCGCGACCCATCTGCAAGGCCAGCTCGTGGCCGTGCATCCGGCCTACGACCTGTTGTTCGACGGCTTTGCCGCGCCGCACGTGCGCGGCAATCCGCAGGCGCGCACCGAATGGGCGATTGCGCAAATGATGCTCGCGGCGAAAGCATCGCAGCGGCTGGGCTTCAACACGCACGTGACGTTTTCCGGCGCGCTCGCATGGCCGTATATCTATCCGTGGCCGCAGCGTCCGGCGGGTCTGATCGAAACGGCCTTCGACGAACTCGCGCGCCGCTGGAAGCCGATTCTCGATGCGTTCGACGCAGCGGGCGTCGACGTCTGCTACGAACTGCATCCGGGCGAGGATCTGCACGACGGGGTCACGTTCGAGCGTTTTCTCGCGACGCTGCACGATCATCCGCGCGCGAATATCCTGTTCGATCCGAGCCACTACGTGCTGCAGCAGCTCGACTATCTCGAGTTCATCGATATCTATCACGAGCGGATCAAGGCGTTCCATGTGAAGGACGCGGAATTCCGGCCGACCGGGCGTCAGGGCGTATATGGCGGCTACAGCAACTGGGCCGAGCGGGCGGGGCGCTTCCGTTCGCTCGGTGACGGGCAGGTCGATTTCAGCGCGATTTTCTCGAAGATGGCGCAGTACGACTACCAGGGCTGGGCCGTGCTCGAATGGGAGTGCGCGTTGAAGCATCCGCACGACGGCGCGCGCGAAGGGGCCGAGTTTATCAAGCGGCATATCATCCGCGTGGCCGAGCGCTCGTTCGACGACTTTGCGGGAAGCGGCGTCGATCGCGCACAGTTGCAGCGTGTACTGGGCATCGATTGATCCGGTTGCGCGCGCAACGAAAACCTAAGGAGCAGGACGCGATGGCAAGAAGACTGAAACTGGGCATGGTCGGCGGCGGGCAAGGCGCGTTTATCGGCGCGGTGCACCGGATCGCGGCGCGCCTCGACGACCGCTTCGAGATGGTCGCGGGCGCGTTATCGTCGGACCCGAAGCGCGCGCAGGCCAGCGCCGACGAAGCGAACATCGCGCGCAGCTATGCGGACTGGCGCGAGATGGCGCGCGCGGAAGGGGCGCGCGACGACGGCATCGACGCGGTCGCGATCGTCACGCCGAACCATCTGCATGCGCCGGTTGCGACGGCGTTTCTCGAGGCCGGTATCCATGTGATCTGCGACAAGCCGCTTGCGGTATCGCTTGCCGAAGGCGAGGCGCTGGCGCGGCTCGCGCACGACAAACAACGGCTGTTCGCGCTGACTCACACGTACTCGGGCTACCCGATGGTGCGGCACGCGCGCGAGATGATCGAAGCGGGCGAACTCGGTGAGATTCGCGTCGTGCAGGTCGAATATGCGCAGGACTGGCTCGCGGAGCCGATCGAACAAAGCGGCACGAACAAGCAGGCCGTGTGGCGCACCGATCCGAAACTGTCGGGGCCGGCCGGGTGTCTCGGCGATATCGGCACGCATGCGTATCACCTCGCCGGCTTCATCAGCGGCATGCTGCCGGAGGCGCTAGCCGCGGAAGTGCACACGTTCGTGCCGGGGCGCCGCGTCGACGATCACGTGCAGGCGATGCTGCGTTATGCGAACGGCGCGCGCGGAATGCTGTGGGCGAGCCAGGTCGCGAGCGGCGAGGAAAATGGGCTGCGTTTGCGCGTGTACGGCACGAAGGCGAGCATCGCGTTCGAACAGGAAGAGCCGAACGAACTGTGGTTCACGCCGCTTGGCGGCGCGCGGCAGCGGATCACGCGCGGGCGGGTGAAAGGCGACGCGGCCGCGAACGCGACGCGCGTGCCGGCGGGGCATCCGGAAGGGTATCTCGAAGCGTTCGCGCAGTTGTATAAGGACGCCGCGCAGCAGATCGAAGCGCTCGATGCCGGTCAGCCGTTGCCGCCGGAAAGCCGCCTTCTGACGACCGTCGACGACGGTGTGGAAGGTTTGCGGTTTATCGACGCGATGCTGGCCAGCAGCGCGGCGGGCGGGCAGTGGCGGCAGATCTGAGGTCGGGCCGGCCGCGCCGCTCAAGGCTCTACGCCTGCCTTAACTCTTGCTCTTCTTGATCTGCTCTTCGAACGCAAGATCGAGCTTGCTGACCTTGCGCGGCTTTTTCGGCCCGAATTCGTCGACGAATTTGACGAAGTCGTCGAGCGGCAGCGGATCGGACATTTTCTGATCGGTGCCGCTCGAGCGGTCGACGAGATAGAACAGGCCGCCGGACAGCGCAATGGCCGCATAGCGGGCGTTGCCGCTGCGGGTCTTCAGCCGTTCGACGGCGTGGATGGCTCGGGTGGTGCGCATGATGGAGACGCGGAACGCGATCAGGGCGACGAAAGACGTCTACTTTAACAACAGCGTCACTGGCTCAGGTAGATAAACTTCCCGCCCTTGATCGTCCCCATCACGCTCGCGCGCTGATCGAGCCCGACGTGATCCTTCGCGCTCGTATTGACGACGCCGTTCGGCACCACGAGTTCATGCGCCTGCTCGAGCGATTCGCGCAGCGCGACGCGAAACGCCGGCGTCCCGGGCTGCGCCGTTTTCAACGCACGCGCGACCGCGTCCTGCAGACGCGGATAGACGCCCGCCGCGTCGCCGGCAAACTGCGTGACCGTATTCGGACCGTACTTCGCTTCATAGGAATCGACGAACGCGAGCGCGGCCCGCTT
Source organism: Paraburkholderia edwinii (assembly GCF_019428685.1). Classification (NCBI taxonomy): domain Bacteria; kingdom Pseudomonadati; phylum Pseudomonadota; class Betaproteobacteria; order Burkholderiales; family Burkholderiaceae; genus Paraburkholderia; species Paraburkholderia edwinii. Next base: position 3,566,866 of record NZ_CP080095.1, on the reverse strand, counting down.
CGCCGGATGGTCGGCCGGCAGCGTGCGCGCGACGACCACCGGCTGCGTCGGAAACAGCGTGCCTTCGACGTCCTTGCCGCCGAGCCTGATGAACTCCGGCGTCGCGATGCCATGCGTCTGATAAATGGCGCCCTTGTAGCCGCGCTCGACGAGCGTGCGTTGCGGCAGCACGCTCGGTGTGCCCGCGCCCGCGATCAGTATCGCGTCGGGTTTTGCCGCGATCAGCTTCAGCACCTGGCCCGTCACGCTCGTATCGGTGCGATTGAAGCGCTCGGTCGCGACCACCTGAATATGCCGTAGCGCCGCGAATTTCGTGAACTCATTGAGCCAGCTGTCGCCGTAACTGTCCGCAAAGCCGATAAAGCCGACCGTCTTCACGTTGTGGTTCGCCATATAGCGCGTCATCACGTCGGCCATCGCGCTATCGGTCTGCGCCATCTTGAACGCCCAGACGCGCTTGCCTTCCTGCGGTTCGACGACGGCCGCCGAGCCGATCAGCGTGATCATCGGCGTCTGGCTTTCGGCGACGGGGTCGAGCGCGGCCAGCGCGGCCGGCGTCACGTTCGGGCCGACGATCACGTCGACGTGGTCTTCGTTGATGAGCTTGTGGATGTTGCGGACCGCGGCGCCCGGGTCGGAGCCGTCGTCGAGGATGATGTATTGCGCGGGCTGGCCGGCGATCGTCTTCGGCCACATCAGGATCGCGTTCTTGCTTGTGATGCCGATCGCGGCGGCGGGGCCCGTCGTCGACAGGTCGATGCCGACCTTCAGGTCCGCGTGCGCGGCGGCGGCAAACATCAATGCGCCGAGCGCGGCGAGCCGGCGCAGGGTCTTCTTATATGACGTCATGCAGAAACTCCGTGGCGTAAAAGCGAAAAAGTGGGATCGCGTGGCGCGGCCGGTGGCCCGGGCAAAGCGGGTCCGGACGCGTTACGCAATGCCACGGCTGCCTACGCTATCGACAAAGCCGCGCCCGGGCCCCTGGAACGCGCCGTCATTGATGTGGAAACCGAAGGTTTGCGCGTGCGCGAAGTGCGGAAGGTTTGCGGCGTGCCATCGAATGATCGAAACCCTCAAAGCTCGTACGTCTCGCTCTCGCCCTTCAACGCCTGCTCGATCAGCTTGCGGTTCATGCTCGGCGACAGCAGTTCGACCAGCGTGTAGACGTAACTGCGCAAGTAAGCGCCTTGCTTGAGTCCGACGCGCGTGATGTTGCTGCCGAACAGATGCCCGACCGGCATCGCGCGCAGGTGCCGGTCACGCTCGGCGTTGAACGCGATGTCGGCCATGATGCCGACGCCGAGCCCCAGTTCGACGTAGGTCTTGATCACGTCCGCGTCGATCGCCTCGAGCACGATGTCCGGATGCAGGCCGCGCAGCCGGAACGCGTCGTTGATCTTCGTGCGGCCGGCAAACGCGTTTTCGTAGGTGATGAGCGGGTATTGCGACAGGTCGTCGAGCGACAGCTGTTTGCGCTCGAGCAGCGGGTGGTCGTCCTGCATGACCGCGACGTGGTGCCAGGTGAAGCACGGCAGCGTCACCAGTTCCTTATAGTTCGACAGCCCCTCGGTCGCGATCGCGACGTCCGCCTGGTCGTGAATCACCATCTCGGCCACTTGGCTCGGGCTGCCTTGCAAGATTGAAAGGTGAACTTTCGGGTAGCGCTTCTTGAATTCGGCGATCGCGGCGGGCAGCGAATAGCGCGCCTGGGTGTGGGTCGCGGCGATCACGAGGTTGCCCTGGTCCTGCGCCGCGTAGTCCTTGCCGATCCGTTTCAGGCTTTCCACTTCCTGCAGGATTCGCTCGACCGACGCCAGAATGATGCGCCCCGGCTCGGTCAGCGACCGCACGCGCTTGCCGTGCCGCGTGAAGATTTCGACGCCCAGCTCGTCCTCGAGCTCGATGATGGCCTTGGAGACGCCAGGCTGACTCGTATACAGCGCCTTGGCCGCTTCGGTGAGGTTGAAGTTCTGGCGGACGGCTTCCCGGACGAAGCGGAACTGGTGCAGGTTCATATATAACCTCTCCGCATATCAACAGAATTTTTTAGTCGTTTGAGATATTAAGGGAGTTTATTACGATTTCTCCAACTTTTCCAATATGGATATCTCTTTTCGTCATTAGCAAATCGCGGGCAGGTCTAACGTAATGCACGTGACTTGCTCGGCTAACAGGACAGAGCGGTATCCATCGCGCGGCGTAACCGGAACGCCGGGCGGGTTGAGACAAACAAACTGGGGTCCCCGAATGTATCAATACGATCAGTACGACCAGACCATCGTTGACGAACGCGTCGCGCAGTACGCCGACCAGGTTCGCCGCCGGCTGTCGGGCGAATTGAGCGAAGAAGAGTTCCGCCCGTTGCGTCTGCAGAATGGTCTGTACATGCAGCGTCACGCCTACATGCACCGCATCGCGATTCCTTACGGCAATCTGCGCAGCGACCAGATGCGCATGCTCGCGACGATCGCGCGCGAACACGACCGCGGCTACGGCCATTTCTCGACGCGCACGAACATCCAGTTCAACTGGGTCGAGCTCGAGGAAACGCCGGAAATTCTGCGCAAGCTCGCGTCGGTGCAAATGCACGGCATCCAGACGTCGGGCAACTGCATCCGCAATATCACCGCCGACCAGTTCGCGGGCATCGCGCCCGACGAGCACATCGACCCGCGTCCGTGGGCCGAAATTCTGCGTCAGTGGTCGACGTTCCACCCTGAATTCGCGTGGCTGCCGCGCAAGTTCAAGATTGCTGTGTCAGGCTCGAAGGAAGATCGCGCGGCCGTGCAGATTCACGACCTCGGCGTCTATCTGTCGAAGAATGCCGACGGCGAAGTGGTCGCGAGCATTCTCGCGGGCGGCGGCCTCGGCCGTACGCCGATCATCGGCGCGATCATCCGCGAAAACCTGCCGTGGCAGCATCTGCTGACTTACTGCGAAGCCGTGCTGCGTGTGTATAACCGCTACGGCCGCCGCGACAACCTGTACAAGGCGCGCATCAAGATTCTCGTGAAGGCGCTCTCGCCGGAGAAATTCGCGCAGCAGGTCGAGGAAGAGTGGCAGCACCTGAAGGACGGCCCGTCGACGCTGACGCAAGCCGAACTGGACCGCGTGGCGCAGCATTTCGCGCCGCCGCAATACGACAAGCTGCCGGATACGGATCCGAGCTTCGAAAAGCATCTGCTCGAAAGCCGCGCATTCGCGCGCTGGGTCGAGCGCAGCGTGCGTCCGCATCGGGTGACGGGCTACTCGGCCGTCACGCTCTCGCTGAAGCCGCACGGCGTGGCCCCCGGCGACGCAACCGACGCGCAGATGGACGCGGTCGCCGATCTCGCCGACCAGTATTCGCTTGGTGAAATCCGCGTGTCGCACGAGCAGAACCTGATTCTCGCGAACGTGAAGAAGCGCGATCTGTACGCGCTGTGGGAACAGGCGAAGACGCTCGGTTTCGCAACGCCGAATATCGGCCTGCTGACCGACATCATCGCGTGCCCGGGCGGCGACTTCTGCTCGCTCGCGAATGCGAAGTCGATCCCGATCGCACAGGCGATCCAGCAGCGCTTCGACGATATGGATTTCGTCTACGACCTCGGCGAACTGTCGCTGAATATTTCCGGTTGCATGAACTCCTGCGGCCACCATCACGTCGGCAATATCGGCGTGCTCGGCGTCGACAAGGACGGTTCCGAGTGGTACCAGGTGTCGCTCGGCGGCGAGCAGGGCACCGGTGCGACCGGCGCGCATCTGGGCCGCGTGATCGGCCCGTCGTTCTCGGCTGAGGAAATGCCGGACGTCGTGGCGAAGGTGATCGATACATTTGTCGAGCAGCGTCTTGATGGCGAGCGTTTCATCGACACATACAACCGTATCGGCATCGCGCCGTTCAAGGAGCGCGTGTACGCATCGCGCCAACCCGCTCACGCGTAACCGGCTCAGTAAGGAATTGTGCAGATGGCTTCGATTATCAAAGACCGCAAAGTTGTGAGCGATGACTGGACGGTGGTGCGCGCGGCCGAAGACGGCACGCTGCCCGCGGTGGATGCGTTGCCGGCCGGCAAGATCATCGTGCCGCTCGCGTTGTGGCAAAGCGCGCGCGGCGCGCTGACGGCGACGCGTAGCGCCGCCGAAATCGGCGTCTGGCTCGCGGGCGACAGCGAACCGGCGGACATCGTTGGCGATCTCGACAAGGTTGCGCTGATTGCGGTCGATTTCCCGGTGTTCCGCGATGGCCGCGGCTACAGCATCGCGCGTTTGCTGCGCGAGCGTTACGGCTACAAGGGCGAGATTCGCGCGATCGGCGACGTGCTGCGCGATCAGCTGCGCTTTTACGAGCGCTGCGGCTTCGACGCCTATGCGGTGCGTGCCGACAAGGACATCAACGACGCGCTGAAGGCGTTCACCGAGTTCACGGTGCAGTACCAGGGCGCGTTCGACGAACCGCGGCCGCTGTTCCGCCGCCGTGAGGCGGCTCAGGCTGCTGGCGCGCAAAAGGTTCCGGCATGAGCGAAGTGCAGAACGTCGCGCCGGAGCTGGCCGCGAAGATCGAGCGGCTCGATGCGCTGCTCGATTCGATCGCGGCGCGCCACGCGAACGTGAAGTTCGCGAGCAGCCTCGCCGCGGAAGACATGCTGCTGACGCACGCGATTCTTTCGCGCGGCGTGAAGATCGGCATATTCAGTCTGAATACGGGCAGGCTGCATGCGGAAACGCTCGGCATGTTCGACCGCGTGCGCGAGCGCTACGGCTACGAGATTGAGCAGTACCACCCGCAGGCGGCCGCCGTCGACGAATATGTCGCTGGACACGGCCTGAACGCGTTCTACGAAAGCATCGACCTGCGCAAGCGCTGCTGCGAAATCCGCAAGGTCGAGCCGCTGAACCGTGCCTTGGCAGACGTGAGCGCGTGGGTAACGGGCCAGCGCCGCGAGCAGTCGGTGACGCGCGCGGAGCTGCACGAGGAAGAGCACGACGCCGCCCGCAATATTGCCAAGTTCAACCCGCTGGCCGACTGGACGGAAGCTGACGTCTGGGCGTACCTCAAGGCATTCGACGTGCCGGTCAATCCGCTGCACGCGCGCGGCTACCCGAGTATCGGCTGCGAGCCCTGTACGCGCGCCGTCCGGCCGGGCGAAGACAGCCGGGCAGGGCGGTGGTGGTGGGAATCGCGCGATACTAAGGAATGCGGGCTGCACATCACGACCATTCCGATCGCGGTGAGCCCCGAAAGCGCCTCAGCGTGACGCGAGCCGCATAGCGCCCCGGGCGTCTGACGCCATCCCAAATGCATCAAAAGCCTTTTCGATATCGCGAGCGGCAACGCTGCTCGCCCGAATGAATCAAAGAAGGACCCGAACCATGAGCACGACGCTCGAACCGACTGTGACCGCACCGCTTACGAACACGGGCAACCGGATGGACCATCTCGACTGGCTCGAGGCCGAGTCGATCCATATCCTGCGCGAGCTCGTCGCCGAATGCAGCAAGCCTGCGCTGCTGTTCTCGGGTGGCAAGGACTCGGTGGTGGTGCTGCATCTCGCGCTGAAGGCCTTCGGCCTCGGCGCGAACCGTCAGACGAAGCTGCCGTTCCCGCTCGTGCATATCGACACGGGCCACAACTACGAGGAAGTGATCGATTTCCGCGATCGCCGTGCGAAGGAAATCGGCGCTGAGCTCGTGGTCGGTCATGTCGAAGATTCGATCAAGCGCGGCACGGTGCGTCTGCGTCGCGAAACCGATTCGCGCAACGCGGTGCAAGCAGTCACGCTGCTCGAAACGATTGAGCAATACGGCTACACCGCGATGATCGGCGGCGCGCGCCGCGACGAAGAAAAGGCGCGTGCGAAAGAGCGGATCTTCTCGTTCCGCGACGAGTTCGGCCAATGGGATCCGAAGGCGCAGCGCCCCGAACTGTGGAGCCTGTATAACGCGCGTCTGCATGCAGGCGAGCATCTGCGCGTGTTCCCGATCTCGAACTGGACCGAGCTCGACGTGTGGCAGTACATCGCGCGTGAGCAACTCGAACTGCCGTCGATCTACTACGCGCATACCCGCGAGATCGTGCGCCGCAATGGCCTGCTCGTGCCGGTGACGCCGCTCACGCCGATGCGCGAAGGCGAGACCAGCGAGGAAGCGCTCGTGCGCTTCCGTACGGTCGGCGACATCAGCTGCACGTGCCCGGTCGCAAGCGATGCGGACACGGTCGAAAAGATCATCGCCGAGACGGCGGTGACCGAGATCACGGAACGCGGCGCCACGCGCATGGACGATCAGACGTCCGAAGCGGCGATGGAACAGCGCAAGAAACAAGGTTATTTCTGAGGCACACGAGGTAAGACAGTCATGAGCATTCATCAACCGCAAGACCTCGGCGTGCTGCGTTTCATCACGGCGGGCAGTGTCGACGACGGCAAGAGCACGCTGATCGGCCGCCTGCTGTACGACAGCAAGGCAGTGTTGTCCGACCAGCTGTCGGCGCTGTCGCGCGCGAAGAACAAGCGCACGGTCGGCGACGAAATCGATCTGTCGCTGCTGACCGACGGCCTCGAAGCCGAACGCGAGCAGGGCATTACGATCGACGTGGCGTATCGCTATTTCGCCACCGCGAAGCGCAAGTTCATCATCGCCGATACGCCGGGGCACGAGCAGTACACGCGCAATATGGTGACCGGCGCATCGACCGCGCATGCGGCGATCATTCTCGTCGACGCGACGCGCGTCACGCTCGAAAACGGCGTCGCGCAACTGCTGCCGCAAACGAAGCGTCATAGCGCGATCGTGAAGCTGCTCGGCTTGCAGCATGTGATCGTCGCGATCAACAAGATGGATCTTGTCGAGTTCAGCGAAACGCGCTTCAACGAGATTCGCGACGCGTATGTCGAACTGGCGCGTCAGCTCGGTCTGACGAATGTGCGTTTCGTGCCGGTGTCGGCGCTGAAGGGCGACAACATCGTGAGCGCGAGCGAGCGCATGCCGTGGTATGCGGGCGAACCGTTGCTCGACGTGCTCGAAGCGCTGCCGGTCGAAACTGCCGATCACGCGGCGCTGCGTTTTCCGGTGCAGTGGGTGGCGCGCCAGGACGGCAGCCAGGCCGACGACTTCCGTGGTTATATGGGCCGCATCGAGTCGGGCGAAGTGAAGGTGGGCGACGCGATTGTCGTACTGCCGGCCAATCGCGAAGCGACGGTTGCCGAGATTATCGCGCCGGTGCCGGGCGGCACCGGGCAAGTCGACCGCGCGTTCGCGGGCCAGACGGTAACGATCCGTCTCGACCAGGATGTCGACGTGTCGCGCGGCGATACGTTCGTGTTCGCGGGCGACCAGCCGCAGCCGGCGAAGAAGCTCGAAGCCGACCTGTGCTGGTTCGACGACGCGCCGCTGTCGACGCAACGCAAGTATCTGCTCAAGCAGACCACCAACACGGTGTTTGCGCGCGTCGGCGCGATCAAACAGGTGCTCGACGTGCATACGCTGTCGCATGCCACCGACCGGCAGGAGCTGGCGATGAACGACATCGGCCGCGTGTCGCTGACGCTGCAAAAGCCGCTGGTCGCCGACGAGTATGATACGAATCCGGGCACGGGCGCCTTCGTGCTGATCGACGAGGCGACGCATCATACGGTCGCCGCGGGCATGATTCGTGCATTTTCTGCTTGAGGGGCTCGCGCCTACAACGTGAAATAGCGCGAGCGGTGCAGGGTTAGCGAGTGGATTGCACGCGCATTTCACGTAAGTGCGACGAACGGAGCGGGAGCAAATGGGTAAGGTGTATCTGATCGGTGCAGGGCCTGGCGCGGCGGACCTCATTACGGTGCGCGGCGCACGCTTGTTGGGCATCGCCGATGTCGTGCTGCACGATGCGCTGATCGAGCCGGCAATGCTCGAGCATGCGCCGCATGCGCGCAAGATCGCGGTCGGCAAGCGCTGTGGTCAGCGCTCGACCGCGCAGCACTTTATCAATAAGCAGATCGTCGACGCGGCGCGCGAGCATGAGGTGGTCGTGCGTCTGAAGGGCGGCGATCCGATGCTGTTCGGCCGCGCCGACGAAGAAATGCGCGCGCTCGAAGCGGCTGGCATCGACTACGAGGTGGTGCCGGGCATCACCGCGGCGCTCGCGAGCGCCGCCGCGCTGCAGCGCTCGCTGACGCTGCGTGGCGTGTCGCGCAGCGTGGCGCTGGCGACGCACAGCCGCGCAGCCGATACCGAAGCGATTCGCGAGCAGGTCAATGCGGACTCGCTGGTGTTCTATATGGGCCGCGATAGCGCGCCCGAAATCGCGCAACAGCTGATCGACGCGGGACGTGCGCCGGCAACGCCGGTGGCGATTGTCGAAGCGTGCAGCACGCCGCGCGAGCGGACGCTGACGCTGACGCTCGAAGGCCTCGCGGCCGGCGACGCGCAGCAATGGCTCGATGCGGCGCAGCCGAGCCTGCTGATGATCGGCGATGCGTTTGCCGAGCGTCAGCGCGCGGCGGCTACGGTCGACGAGGAAGAGGCTGCCGCTAAAGCGCAGGCACAGCGCGAGCAGAACGGGATTCGCAGAGTGGCGTAAGCCGCTTTCGCTTCGAGCGGCCCGTGTAGCGGTCCGGTTCGATGAAGCATGCAGAAAGGCGCGAGCAATCGCGCCTTTTTTATTGCGGTCAATCATCACGCGTGTGCGCTTGCGCGCGGCGCGCGTTTAGTCCTTGAACAGATGCGTCGAGTGCGTCACTGCGGCGCCGGCTCGCATTGCCGCGGCGACCATTGCCGCCTCCGTCAGTTGCTCGTCCGTTGCCCCCGCCTTGCGCGCCGCGCTCGTATGCAGTTCGATGCAGTACGGGCATTGTGTCGTCAACGCGACCGCCACTGCGATGATCTGCTTGGTCTGCTCACTGAGTGCGCCGGGCGCGAATGCGGCCTTGTCGAATGCCCAGAACGTTTTCATCACGTCCGGTGCTTTTTCGTCCAGCTTCTTGAGTCGGGTAAGATTCTTCATGTCGAACATCAGAGTCTCCTAAAGTAGGGATGGTGCACATCATGATAGTGATGGTCCGGTTCGAAGTGGTCTCGTTATGGTTCCAAATCGTCCAATGTTCGAATTGACTTCATCGGGCGAGCATGTGCTCGACCATCTGCTTGCCGCGGTCGATCTCGGCGTCGCGAACTTCTCGCTATGCGATGTGCGTAAAGGCTGGGGCGTGAGCTTCGAAGCGTGCAGCACGGTCAGCCTGCACTATTGTCTCTCCGGCAGCGCGACGCTTGTGATGGACGATGTCGAATCGTTGCCGCTCGATGCGCACAGTTTCGTGCTGTTGCCGGCGGGTGTCGCTTACAGGATCGACGCGGCGAGCCGGACGGCGGCGCGCGTGGTGGACCGCACGCGCGTCGGGGACGGTCTCGCGCGCGAGACGGCGCCGACGGTCACGGTGGGCGACGGCGCGCAGGGCGTTGTTACCGCTTGCGGAGAACTGAACGTCGATGGCCGCTTCGCGGCCGATCCGTTCAAGGCGTTGGGCCGTCCGCTGGTCACCCGTTTCGATGCATCCGCGGGGTTGCGCGATCAGTTCGTGCTGCTGCTCGCGGAATCGGCGCGCCCCGGGCCCGGTTCGCGTGTGCTCGTCGAAGCGCTGCTCAAACAGTGTCTGGTGATGGCGCTCCGGCGCCATATCAGTGACGGCGGTGTCCATTTTCCGTGGGCCGCGGGCCTCGCCGATACGCGGCTCGCCGCGGCACTCGAGACCATGTTCGAGCGCTATGCGAGCCCGCTATCGGTCGAGCGGCTGGCGCAGGTTGCAAGCATGAGCCGATCGGCGTTTGCCGCGCAGTTTGCGAAAGCATTCGATCAGTCGCCGATGGCGATGCTGAAAATCGTGCGCTTGCGCAAGGCGGCGGAATTGCTTGCGACCACAACCTTGCCGGTTCCTGAGGTGGCGCGCGCGGTCGGACTGTCGAGCCGGAGCAATTTCTCGGTGGCGTTCCAGCACATGTATCACGTCGACCCGACACGGTTCAGGCTCCAGTCGAGGTCGGCTAACCGGTTCGTCAAATAAGCGGCCACGCTTGCCTGACGCGCGGAATAGACGCTTTTATTGCACGTTCTTTCGATTGCGTGCCGGGCGCGCGGCGTGATCGCGGCAGGCCTGATGAACTGACGTAGACGCATAGATGCTTAGACGGAGATTCGACCGAATGACCCAGCAATTTTCCGGGCGTGCGACGCTCGCGTCGTGGCTCGACGCATTTTCGCGGGCGATCGCCTCCAACAGAACGGATGATGTCGTCGCGCTGTTCGGCGACCTCTGCTTCTGGCGCGATCTGGTCGCGTTCACGTGGGACATCCGCACGATGGAGGGGCGCGACGCGATTCGCGCGATGCTCGATGCAACCCTTGCGTCGATTCGACCGTCCGCGTGGACCGTCGCGGAACCTGTGCGGCCCGATGCGACCGATGGCTTCGTTTCGTTTGAAACCGCGCTTGGACGTTGCGACGGCTACGTGCGGCTCGATGCCGAAGGCCGCTGTTTGACGTTGCTCACCGCGCTGCGGGAACTGAAGGGCTTCGAGGAGCCGACCCGTCAACGTCGCGTGTCAGGTCGCGTACAGCGAGGCGCCGGCAAGGCGGCAGCGCAAGCCACCGAATCGGAGAGTGCGTCGCAGCCTTATGTATTGATTGTAGGCGGCGGCCATTGCGGCCTGGGACTGGCGGCAAGGCTCAAGCTGCTGCGCGTCCCGACGCTGATTATCGATAGCCATGCGCGTACCGGCGACAGCTGGCGATCGCGCTATGCGTCGCTGCATCTGCACGATCCGGTGTGGTGGAACGCGCTGCCTTATCTGGATTATCCGGACCATTGGCCGGTATTCCCGCCAAAGGACAGGGTCGGCGACTGGCTCGAGTCGTACGCGCGAATCATGGAACTGGACATCCGGCACAACACGGCATGCGCGGGCGCGCAATACGATGCGACGAGCGGACAGTGGCAGGTGCGCGTCGTGCAGGATGGACACGAAACAGTGCTGCGGCCCGCGCATCTCGTGCTTGCAACCGGCTTGAATGGCGATCCGTTTATTCCGGCGATTCCCGGCGCCAGCACGTTTGCCGGCGAACAGCGCCATTCGAGCGCGCACCCGGGCGGCAGCCGCTTCCGCGGCCGCAAGGTGGTCGTGTTCGGTTCGAACAATTCGGCGCACGATATCTGCGAAGACCTGTTCGACCATGGCGCGGATGTGACGATGATCCAGCGCTCGTCGACGCACGTGATCCGCCAGCAACGTGTGCTCGAGATGTTGCGCCCGCTCTATTCGGAAGAGGCCTTGGCGCGTGGACTCGACGTGGGTCGCGCAGACCTGCAGCGGGCGGCACTGCCGATGCGGATGTTGCCGGTGGTGTTCCGTCCGATGATGGAAAAGTTCGCTCAGGAAGACAGCGCGTTCTATCAACGGCTTGCCGCGGCGGGATTCAAGGTCGACGCCGGTCCGGACGGCACGGGCCTGGTCGGGAAGGCCTTGCGCAAAGGAGGCGGCTTCTACATTGATACCGGCGCGTCGGAATTGATTGCGAACGGCAGCATCAAGCTGAAATCCGGCGTCGAAGCGACGCGCATCGAGCGTGACGGCATCGTTCTGAGCGATGGGTCGCGGCTCGATGCGGACTACATAGTGTATGCGACCGGTTACAGGCCGATGGACGAACACATCGCCAGGCTTGTGTCGCGCGAAGTCGCGAACTCCGTGGGGCCGGTCATGGGATATGGCTCGGGACTCGAGGGAGACTCGGGCCCGTGGGAGGGCGAACTGCGCAACTTGTCGAAACCGACGCGCCAGCCGGGGCTCTGGATTCACGCCGGTAACTTCCAGATGGGGCGCTTTTACTCGAGGTTTCTCGCGTTGCAGCTAAAGGCGCGGTTCGAGAATCTGCCGCTAGACGTTTATCGACCGTAGCGCCGCGCCTGCATGACGCGAAGTGCGCGCTAGATATCTCTGCTCTCACGTGAGACATAGTCTCTAGGAGAAAAGCCGAATTGCTCTTTAAATGCGCGACTGAAATGGGCGTGGCTCGCAAATCCGCAACTGTAGGCAATCTGACCGATCGACACATTTGATTCGCCGCGACTCCTAAGGAGATCGGCAGCGCGGTCCAGTCGGCATGACCGGACATAACGCATCAGCGATGTGGAAGTGGCCTTAAAAAGGCGATTCAGGTGGCCGGGCGAAACACCAATAGCCGATGCGACACGTGACGCGTTCAGATTGAGGTCTTCCAGATGCTGTGCGACGTACTCTTTCGCGCGCGATAGCGCCACCTCGCGGTTTCTGGAACTGACCACCGCGAGCGGATTCCCGAGCACCATGCTGAGCAAATCCAGAAGATGCCGACCTTGCCTGGCTCGCAGTGCGAGGCTCGTGTATCCGCTCTGTTCAACAATCGATAACATCAGATCGCCAACGGCCCGTGCGTCCGGGTTCGACATGTTCGCCGTCAAGAGTTCGAACGATTTAGTGGGGAAGCCACGCTCGAGTAATAAGCGCCTCGGGATGGATACCATCACTAGCTCCGCTTGATGATAAGAATTCTGTTGTTTCCAGCCAGCCAGCGGGGGAGCAATAAATAAGCTTCCTGCGTCTAGCCGTTGCGGCCCGAGGATGGACTTGAACGTCACGGAACCGGATTTGACAAAAAAGAGCCTCAACAACTGGCCGGGAAGCGTTGGTGCATGGCAATCTGACAGTTCAACCGCATCAAGCGTGGTGACATGCAGGTCACCAAGTGACCAACCTTCCGTCCTTGGAACAGCTTCGGTCCTCATTTCCTGCGGTGCAAAATTCATGTCGCACCGACGGTTATCTTCAATGACGTCGCCAAAAATCGGCGATAAGTTTGACGAGCCAGAAGCATAGTCGCGCTAAGCGAGCGTCTCATGGTTGCCGGCATCAAGGCAGGCGTATCGCTAGTCGCTGCGGGTATCCTCGAAATCGAGGTGTAAAGCGGTATTTCTTGCAAAAGAGGCATCACCGACCGTCACGTGTGAGGGAGAGAGAGAACGTGAAAAATGGTAATGGCTCAATTGAAGACCTCCAATAACCGCGAGCCCGAAATTTATGATCGGGAATCCAGACAATGAGCGGCGATTCGGTTGTGCGGCATCACTTGCTTATGGACGCGCGGTAGCGATGGCCGCAGCAATGCCGCGCTCGGCGTGCTGTGCAGCACGAGAACGGGGTCATTGCTTGCGGCGCATTGATTTACTGAGGACAAGAAAACTGCGCAGAACCTCGTCTTTTTTCAATGTCTCAGTCTGATCTCAGCAATCAGTCAACCATTGCAAAATCGGTTTCACCATAACGCGATCCGACGATCGGTATCGAGGCGAGCACGTCGTCCAGTTGAGCGAGGTCCTCAGGCGAGAATGTCACCTTGGTTGCCTCAAGGTTTTCGTCGAGGCGTGAGCTTCGACGCGTGCCAGGAATGGGAACGATCCACGGTTTGCGAGCAAGCAACCACGCGAGGGCAACCTGAGCGACCGTTGCCTTTTTGCGCGCGCCAATCTCCTTGAGTGCCTCGACGAGCGCAAGGTTCTCGCTGCGTGTTTCTTCAGAAAAGCGCGGCAGATACGCGCGGTAATCGTTTGCCTCAAAGTGGGTGTCGCTTTTTACGCTTCCGGTCAGAAAACCCCGCCCCAGCGGACTGTATGCAATGAAGCCAATGCCTAGCGCCTCCACGGTGGGAATCACGTCGGCCTCCGGATCGCGCGTCCACATCGAATACTCGGTTTGCACGGCAGTAACCGGAAAAACGGCATGCGCGCGGCGGATCGTTTTGCCACTCGCCTCCGAGAGTCCGAAGTGTAAGACCTTGCCGGCTTTCACAAGGTCAGCCACCGCTCCAGCAACGTCTTCGATTGGCACGGCCGGGTCCACACGATGCTGAAAAAACAGATCGATCCGGTCGGTTCGAAGACGCTTGAGGGCTGCGTCGGCGACGGACTTGATGTTATCGGGGCGACTGTTCAATGCCGTCGGCCATGAGCCATTCGCCGCCGATTCCAACGCATAACCAAACTTGGTTGCAATGACCACTTTATCGCGTACGGGAGCGAGTGCTTCGCCAAGCAACTCCTCATTGATAAACGGACCATAAACCTCAGCGGTATCGAAGAGCGTCACGCCGCGGTCTACCGCGTTCCGTATCAGCGCAACCATCTCCGAATGATCGCCGGGCATTCCGTAGGCGCTGGTCATTCCCATGCAGCCCAACCCTAGCTCTGAAACAACCAGCCCGGGATTGCCGAGAGTACGTGTCTTCATATTATGCATTCCTACGATAGTGAGTGGCGGCATGCGGATCATGACCGTCAGACCGCCTGGTGATGGCTGGCTTATGCTTTATCGTGCTTTAGGGCGCCGTTCCAGATCCGGCAAGCCTGTTCATATCCTTCCGATATCCTGTCGAATATTTGAATTCCGGCAAACGACAATTGAGGCAGTAGAACGGAAGATGTAAAGGCTGTCCTTGCTGCAGCGTCCATGTCAAAACCTTGATGCGACCACAGGTGCTTCATCATCGAGGACATGCAAACGGACGACTGGTCGGGTTTATTCCACCGCGTCGATTTCTGTTCATCATCGCGATAGACGCGAGAGTACGTTCGCTGTGACGCCCCCGTGTTTGACTGGCTCCCGTCGAGAAGGCGCATTGACGTCAGACAAGGTGGACACGCCGCGGGTGTCGATACGATGACAAAGGCGCGCATCCGTTCGAAGAAGCCGCTTGAAAGGTGGTATTCATGTTGCGCGCGCTAGCGCCTTAGCGTGCGACCAGGACCGGACATCGAGCATGAGATCTGGACGATTGATCATGCATTCCGGAGAGTAGGAGATGGTGATAAGGCTCACACGCGCTTATCTTTGCATCGTCGGTTCATGGAAGTTCAGATGAACAACAAGGCAGTTTTATCGACTGATAGCAAGGAAGGTCAAATGAGTGCGGATATTGCCAAGGCCGATCTCCGGTCCGGGAAGGAAGGCGTGACACTTCAGACAGCCCCGACGCTTTACGTCGACGGCGGCGGCATTCAGTTCGCCTGGCGCCGGCTGGGCCCGAAAAACGGCATTCCGCTCGTGTTGCTGCAGCACTTCTCCGGCAACATCGATGCCTGGGATCCCCCGGTCGTGAATGCACTCGCCGATGAACGTCCTGTCATCGTGTTCGACAACGCAGGAGTTGGACGTTCGACTGGGCAAACGCCAGACAGCGTGGAGGCGATGGCGCGCGATGCGATTACCTTCATGACGTCATTGGGCCTGCATCAAGTCGATCTACTGGGTTTTTCGCTGGGCGGCTGCGTCGCACAACAGATTGCCAGCGTGCGTGGCGACCTCGTGCGCAAACTGATTCTGGTTGGGACCGCGCCGCAAGGCGGAGAACAACATCTGATGGCGGTCCTTCAGGCGGCATTCGCCGACACGAACGCGCCGGACCCGCGACTCCCCCTGTTTTTTACGTCCTCGGCTAACAGCCAATCGGCGGGGCTTGCTTTCCTGCAGCGGGCACGGGAGCGCACTGAAGATCGCGACGTCGAAAGCGGTTCGGCTGTCAATGGATCGCAGGCGAAGGCGCTGATCAGCTGGTGTGCCGTAGTCGATCCGGCGCATACGATACTTCGGTCCATCGACCATCCGACGCTGGTTGTCAGCGGCAGCACCGATACCATGCTGCCGGTCGATAACGCCTACACGATGTACAAGGCCATGAAGAATGCACAGCTTATTCTTTACCCGGACTCTGGTCATGGCGTGATGTTCCAGTACCCGGAAATTTTTGTCCGCAATGCCCTGAGCTTCCTGAATGCATAGATTGCTGAGCGACTAAAGAGAAGGTGGTTGATCGCATAGCAATGGGATGATTCCTCGCGCCAAACAGGTCAGATAGCGAAAGCGAATGGCGCGAGGGTCGAGTTTGCGCCTGCGATACGACTCAGCGAACGGTTGAGGCGACAGGGTAGATTGAGCAACATACTCAGCGACATAGAAAGCGGCAATCACACCGCCGCACAAATCACCGACGTCCGCAGCCGAAACCTCCTCATCGGCTAACGCAGCCAACCGCTTCCAGTGCAATGGGAGCGGCCGAGGTACGCCTTCGTATCCAGCATACCTTCGCACCGGCGCTTCGCGCCGGCGGGTATGCTCGCGTCCGTTTTCCACAGACTTGTTCCTAAAATCCTTACTAGCTCAAGTGGTCCGGTCTAAGGATCTGATAAGGATTCCAATTCGTTTTGGAACACGTGTAATTTGCAGGCTACCGGCCAACGCACATAAAAGAACAAACAATAAGGCAGGCGGAATAAAGACCGCGCATGCGGTGTTTTCGCACTGAGCATGATGTTCCACTGCTTGTTTTGCGCGGCTGGAAAGACATCCTGGGTAGAGACGTGGTAATCGAGATTGATGAATTGGGATGCCGAATTAACTATTCCAACAGCGCGTTTGTCAAAATTCAATCCCCACGGAGTTCAAATGAAGAAGCTCACCATGCTGACCCTGTCGGTCGTCGCCCTTGCTATGGCGACGGATCTCTCGAACGCCTACGCGCAGACGAAGACGCGAGAGGACGTTCGACAGGAACTCATTCAGGCAGAAAACGATGGGTCGCGATTCGTAACCGATGCCTCTTATCCCGACGTCAGTCCGATATATCAACGACAAGTCGCGCAAATGAAGGCGCAGCATGCACATAGCGGTGAGGGCTCTGGCGAGTCCGGGTCAAGCCTGAGCGGCAGTCGCGTTGAAAAGCCACGGCCGTGCGTCGGTCCAGTGAGCTACTGCAATCCCTATTTTGGCGGGTGAGGTGGCTGATGATGGATTCGATGATAAAAGGAGATGTGCATGTCTCGTATAACCGTACCCGCCACAATCGCTGACGCGCCCATGGCCTCGCAGCCGCTTCTGGCGGCTGTCGAGAAGAAGCTTGGCACCGTCCCGAACCTGTTTCGTTTGATATCGAATAGCCCGTCGGCGCTTGAAGGCTACTTGAGCCTGTCTCGAGCGCTTTCGAGGGGAGCGCTGTCGCCGCAGACGGGCGAGCGCATCGCACTCGCGATTGCCGAGATCAATGGTTGCGACTACTGCCTGTCTGCGCATACCTATCTGGCAAAGAACCAGGCAAATCTTGGCGAAGCGGAAATTGCCGCAAATCGTAATGGTTCTTCGAATGACGCGAAGGATGACGTCGCTGTGGGGTTCGCAGCACACGTTGCGCTTTCCTTCGGTCACGTATCGGCAGCCGATATCCGATCGATCAGGAGGGCCGGCTATAGCGATGCGCAAATCGTCGAGTTGATACTGCGGGTAGCCCTGAGCATATTCACGAATTACCTCAACATCGCCGCGGACACGGAAATTGATTTCCCTGTTGTGCGCGCGCATCACAGGGATACCTCTTTGGGTTAAGCATCGATATCCGATGTCGATGCGGATCGATCCGATTTGAAGCGTGCGGATGAATGGGCGCGAAGTCCACCGCACAAACAGTCTGGACCGGTCTTTGACGACTCGCGAGGGACCAACAGGCGCGCGACCGCCGGACGATCGATCATGGATACCGGACGCTGTGATATGGCCAGTGCATGATGCATTCACTAAAGTGGCCAACTGAACGCTTCAGAGGTCCGTTACCCCCGGTTGCTTTCGCTGGGCCCGGCGCTAGCTATTAGCCTGAGGGACAGCGATTGCTATCAGAAAATGTCATTGTGAAAGATTCGAAGAAAGCGAATGGATCCGGAAGGAAAGTAGCAGGTCGATCTGCTTTAGCTAAAGTCGAATACAACGACGCGCAGGAAGAGCTGGGCGATGCTTTATCGCAAGTCCTTAAGCTGGTTAGGCTACGAGGCCATGTCGTCATTGAAGGCGAGTTGGGCGCTTTCACCGAAGCGGTCTTTCCGCCAGGCCGGGCGAGCTTTTTGCACCTGCGCGACGGCGAAGTGGTCTTTCTACCGCGTGATGGCGAACCGCTGATACTGCAGCCAGGCGACTTCGTTTTCTCCCTTCAGGCGGACGGCTACAGGATGCGAGACGGGCGCAGCGGCGAAGTGCGGCGATCGTTCAAGGCTAATTTATCAGCGCGGGCCGGGCATCAAACACAGAGTGCGCGATGGGCCATCAACTCCGACATCGTCGGACGTTTTCTCGCGGGCGCATTCTGTTTTGACGTGGGTCCATTGGGGTCGTTGATAACCGGGCTTCCTGGGCTTATCCATGTGAAGTGCAATGAGAGTCAAGTCCCGCAATGGCTGGATTCCTTCTCTCAGGTCTTGATCGATGAAGCGACCAATGTCGGTCCGGGCTCTTCGATCCTGATGGCGCTTTTGATAGATCTGCTTGTCATTCGAACTTTACGCACGTGGATCAATGGGGACGGCAACCGGTTGGATGGGCTGCTAGGGTTGAGAGACAAGCGGATTGGGCGGGCGTTGAATGCGATTCACCTGAAGCCGGAGCAGGCGTGGACGGTGGAGTCATTGGCAGAGATTGCAGCGATGTCCCGATCGAATTTCTCGGATCGGTTCACGGCGACGGTCGGTGTGTCGCCACTGCGCTATGTGACGCGATGGCGCTTGACGTTGGCGGCCGATTGGCTGCGTGCGGGAAAACTCAAAGTGACGGAAGTCGCCCAAGCCGCGGGATACGGATCGGAGGCCGCCTTTAGCCGTGCGTTTAAAGCGCAGTTCGGATACCCGCCGCGCGACTCGCGCCGGATCGCGAGTAACTGATCGACGCACATGCTCGACGCACATGCCTGCTCGGATGCAAACCGGCTCATTCCCGGCGAAACCGGCGATATCTATGCTCGTACGATCGATCATGAAAACGAGACGCTGCGATATGGCTCATTTTCGGCATCTTCCTTAGAGTGGCCCGCTGCCATACCTGTGGCATTCGCATTGACGCCTCTCAAAACCAAAGGAATCGATCCAGATGAAACGTCTCCTCGCTGCGCTTATCGCCCCTGCTCTCGCTTTTAGTGCCCACGCACAGGCCGCGGGGAAGCCGCCCATCGTTCTCGTCCACGGCGCCTTCGAGGACGCGCAGGTATGGGGTCACGTGGCTGCCAAACTGAATTCCGACGGCTATCAGGTCGTGACCATCGACCTGCCTGGACGCCCGGGGGCGCCGGCCGCGCCGGACAAGGTTAGCCTCGACCTTTACCGCGATACCGTGGTCAAGGCATTGACGAAGCTCCATCACCCGGCGGTCGTCGTGGGACATAGCTTTGGGGGCATCGTGATCGCGGATGCAGCGGAAAAGGCACCGGCCAGGATCAAGACTCTCGTTTTCGTTGCCGCCTACCTCCCGCATGACGGCGACTCGCTCGTGTCGATGGCCCAGCAGGACGCCGACGCGAAGATTGGACCGCATCTGCAAATCGACAAGGAAAAGGGCATTGCGAGCATCGAATATTCGGCACGCGCCGACCTGTTTGCAAACGGCGCCCCTGATGCCTTGCGAAAAGCGATTCCGGACCTGATCCTGAATGAGCCGCTCGTTCCGCTGACGACCCCCGTGCATCTGACTGCCGGGCGCTTCGGCAAGGTCGATAAGGTGTACATCCACACCGCGTTCGACCAGGTTATCAGCCCGTCTTTTCAGGCCAAAATGGTTGCCAGCACGCCGGTGCGCGCTCAATACACGCTGCAGACGGGACACACGCCTTTCCTGACTGATCCGGACGGTCTCGCAAACGACATCGAGGCTGCTGCGAAATAAGGAAACCGGGCTTCATGAATCAGCGAGGCGACCCGGTCGCCTCGCGATCGGGTCCGGCGATCGCCCCGCACCTCAGGTCAAAGCAAATCCGAACTTCGAGCGCGAAAAATGCTGCCGCGTGAGATTCGATGTGCGTCGCTTGGCGGATACCCGAACTGCGCCTTGAAGGCGCGACTAAAGGCCGCTTCCGAGCCGTACCCGGCGCTGTAGGCGACGTCGATCACTTTAAGCGTTCCCGCGCGCAAGAGGTCAGCGGCGACCGTCAGTCGCCAGCGTGCCAGATAGCGTAATGGCGGCAGCCCGACCACCGCTGTGAAGCGTTCCGAAAACGTAGAGCGCGACATCATCGCAATATCGGCGAGCGACTTTACCGTCCACGTCTCGTTGGGTGCCTGGTGCATGGCGTTCAACACGCGTCCAATGCGTTCATCGGTCAATCCGGACAACCAGTCTGTGCGGTCGCCTTGCTTGCTGACCCACATGCGCAGCGTGCGTATCACGAGAAGATCGATGAGACGCGAGATCATCAGTGACGCGCCAGGGCTTGGGGCACGTGACTCGATGTCGAGGAAATGGGAGATTGCGCCGAGCCACGCCGGCTCCATCGACTTATCGCATGTCAGGTGTATCAGGCCGGGAAGACCTGTTAGCAATGACCGCAACGGCGCGCCATCAAAATAGAACGCGCCGGCGAGAAAAGATCCTGCAACACCATCCTCGGCTGCCCATCTGAAAGTTTGAGCGTTCCCTTGTGAGGCGGACGAGACATCTGCTTCGAAGCATTGGCGTGCTTGTCCGTCTGAGCTGGCTCGAATCGTGTGTCCGTCTGCGTGCGGCAGAAGAACGAAGTCGCCCGGGCGCAACAGCACAGCTTCGCCGCCGTCCCGTTGCGAGACCGCCAGTTCTCCTGTGCGTAAATGCAAGAAAATCGCGGGTCCCGGCGAGAACGTCACTTCGGCGCTGGTACTCAACTCACCGTGGAACACATGATCGCCTCGCAGGCGAATCAGTTTGAGCACCTGGGACAAGACATCCGGGGCCTCGGAGAGCATGGTTTCACCTCGTGTAATTTCAATCCTCGGGGGAATCCGATATTTCGAAAAGACTTTTAAATTGTTCGGACTGAAGACAATTTCCGGCGAAGTCCGCTGGCCGCCTGGCTGCAACATAGCTTGCCGCACATACTACGATGGATCATGCGAACTGGGCGCCGCCATTGCGTCGGGCGCGCCGGCGGTCGGTATCTGCGTGTGCAGCGAGAGGGGAACGACGGGGGTATTGGCTTCGCGCGATGGCGGCGCTTGCCGTCGGCGTGTGGCGTGAGGTGCGTGGTGTGGGGTGTATCGCGTGAGGCGTGAGCTAGACCTGCCGCAAGCAATACTGCGCGATCGCTGCGATCACGGCCTCGTCTTCGCCGACCGGTGTCGCGCAACGAATCTCGATGTCCGGATGCGCTGCCCGGCATTGATCGACGATCACCGGCAAGTCCTGGCGGATATGTCCGCCTTGCCCGAAGAACACGGGCACGACCGTCACGGCGCGACAGCCACTTGCCACTTGCGCTGCGACGGCAGTCGGCAGATCCGGCGACATCAGTTCGAGAAACGCCAGTGAGACTGGACCACCGCGCGGACCACCGCGCAGGCTGCGCAATGTATCCGCAAGCCGCTCGAACGGCTCCGCCCAGCGCGCATCGCGCGCGCCGTGCGCAAAGAGAACGATGCCGGAATTCGCTGCATCGGTAGTTGCCATCATATCTCTCCCGATCGGGACGAAAGCACGCAAGGCACCCAGGGAACGCCGGGCACGCGCGCCGCCATCGCGAGCCAACAGTCGGCTCCAGCCCCGCGCAGACTAATGCCGGTCAACCCACTTCAGCCCAACCAGCCCCAGCACCAGATAAACGAGCCCCGGCGTCGCCGCCGTCAACGGCGCGGGCCACGTGTTCAGATTGCCGATGTGCGAGAACAGCGTATTGAACAGCTGGAAGCTCATGCCGAGCATGATCCCGCCGAACACCTTCACGCCGACCACGCCCGCGCGCGTATGCAGATACGCGAACGGCAGCGACAGCACCAGCATGACGAACACCGCAAACGGATACAGCAGCTTGCGCCACAGCGCGATTTCATAGCGCTGCGTGTCCTGATGGTTCTCGGTCAAGTGCTGGATATAGCGGAACAGATTGAACATCGACATCCGGTCCGGCGACACGAGCAGCACCGACAGAATATTCGGCGTCAGTTCCGAGCGCAGCGAATACTCGGGCAGCGTGATCTGTTTCGCGCGATAGACGGGGTTCAGCGCGTCGGTCGGCGTGACGCCCGGAGGCACGACGTCGATCAGTTCGGTATCGGTGACGTCGGTCAGTTTCCAGTGGCCGGGCGGCTGATAGACGCCCGACTTCGCAATCCGCACATTCGAGAGCCGGAACTTCGAGTCGAATTCGTAGATGCGCACATTGCTGATTGTCGCGTCGGGCTTCAATTCGCCGACATTCACGAAGCGCGTGACCTGCTCGCCGTCGGCGCGCGCGGTCAGCGTGTCCTTTACCCAGACGCCCGACTGAAAATTGCTCGACACCGACGAGCCCAGCGCCTCAAGCCGTACGCGCTCGGACAACTGGTCCGTATAAGGCCCGACGACTTCGCCGATCAGATACGTCAGCAGCACGAGCGGGATGCCGATTTTCAGCAGCGAGCGCAACGCCTGGTTCGTTGCGAGCCCGGACACGCGGAAGATTGTGTACTCGGAGTTCGCGGCCATTTGCGCGAATACATAGATCGAACTGATCAGCGCCGCGACCGGAATGATTTCGTAGAAACGCGACGGCGTTTGCAGCGCCACGCGCAGCACCGCATAGCTGAAGTTGTAGTTGCCGCGGCCGACCGAATTGAGTTCGTTGATCAGGTCGAAAAAGAAAAACAGCCCTGAGAACGCAAACAGAATAAAGACGAACGACAGATAAACCTGACGCGCGAAATACCGCTCATAGATCCGCATCGGTCAGGCTCCTTGCGACTGCGACGAGCGCGCGACATCGGAGCGCCGGCCGAACATCGCGCGTGAAAACAGCGGGCGGTTACGCACGCGCAG
Organism: Paraburkholderia edwinii; assembly: GCF_019428685.1. Classification (NCBI taxonomy): domain Bacteria; kingdom Pseudomonadati; phylum Pseudomonadota; class Betaproteobacteria; order Burkholderiales; family Burkholderiaceae; genus Paraburkholderia; species Paraburkholderia edwinii. The sequence goes on along the minus strand of NZ_CP080095.1, from coordinate 3,544,033 downwards.
CCAGAAGATAAACACGATGATGGCGGCGACCACGACATGCAAACCGACCAGCCCCACCGGGAACGACATCTTGCCCTGCTGGATCCACGACTGCACGACGTTCAGCACGTTCGAATAGGTCAGGTAGATCAGCACCGCCATCACGAGGTTGATCGTGCGGCTGCGGCGCGGGTTCTGGTACGCGAGTGGAATCGCGAGCAGCATCAGGTTGATGCCGATCAGCGGCAGCCCGGCGCGCCATGCGAATTCAGCGAGATTGTCGCGCGTCGGGTTGCGCAGCAGGTCGAGCGTCGGCGTACCGGTTGCGGTCGGGGTGGCGACCACAGGCTGGCTCTGGATCTTGATGCCGTAGCGCTCGAATTCCATGATGCGGAAATCGGGGTGGCCCGGCTCGCCGTCGTAGCGCCGGCCGTTTTCGAGCACGACGAAACGGTCACCGTTCTTTTGCGTTTCGGTATGGCCGAACTTCGACACGACCACGTTGACCTTGCCGTTCTCGGTGCTGGTGACGAACACGTTCTCGACGTGCGACTGGTCCGGCGACATCTTCTCGATGAAGAACACGCGGTGGCTGACTGTCGATTCGCGGAACTGCCCGGGCGCCAGCAGCGACACCTCGTCGCGCTGCTGGAAGCGCGCGCGGATCAGCTTGTTCTGCTGGTTCGACCACGGCCAGCCGACGAACACGAAGAACGCGATCAGGATGATGATCGGCGTGGCGAACACGCCGACCGGCTTGATGAACTGCGTGAGACTCACGCCCGACGATAGCCACACGACCATTTCCGAGTCGCGGTACCAGCGCGTCAGCACGAACAGAATGGACACGAACAATGTTGCGACCAGCATGATCGCGAGGTAGCCGATCACCGTCAGGCCGATCAGCACGAGCACGTCGCGCGGATCGATTTCGCCGGACGCGGCGAAGCCGACGATGCGGATCATCATCGTCGTCAGCACGAGCGTCAGCAGAACCATGAACACGGCACCAGCCGTATAAGCGAGTTCGCGCTGGAGGGAGCGTTCAAAGATCATGGTTGAAGATGGGAGGGCGCGCTTGCCGGGGCACCGTATGCGTTGTACCTGCCTCCAAAGCGACGGCCACAGGAAAAATAGCGGATAATTGCGGCTTTCATCCTAAGCCCAGATTTTATCCGAGGACAAGCGCGATGGACTTTAGCATAAAAGCCTGTGATTGGAGCAAAGGCTCGACCCAAGGGTTCCTGACGGGAAAATCAGATTGCATCGTGATCGGCGTGTTCGAGTCGCAAACCTTGTCCGGTGCGGCGCTGGAAATCGACACGGCCACCAAGGGCCTCTTGACCCGCATCATCAAGGCGGGCGATATGGACGGCAAGAACGGCAGCACGCTGTTCCTGCATGAAGTGTCCGGCATCGGCGCATCGCGCGTGCTGCTGGTCGGCCTCGGCAAACAGGATGCGTTCACGCAGAAGGCCTACGGCGACGCGCTGCGCGCCGCATGGCGTGCGATTCTCGGCACGAAGATCGTGCAGGTCACGTTCACGCTGGCCCAGGCGCCGATCAAGGAGCGCACGTCGGACTGGGCGGTGCGCGCGGCCATCCTCGCCTTGCGCGAACTGACCTACCGCTTCACGCAGATGAAGAGCAAGCCCGATACCACGGCGCGCGCGTTGAAGCGCATCGTCTTCACGGTCGACCCGGTCGACGAGAAGCTCGCGAAGCTCGCCGCGAAGCAGGGCGCGGCGCTCGCGAACGGCATGGACCTGACGCGCGACCTCGGCAATCTGCCGGGCAACGTCTGCACGCCGACCTATCTGGCGAACACCGCGAAGAAGCTTGCGAAGGACTGGAAACTGAAGGTCGAAGTGCTGGGCCAGAAGCAGATGGAAGCGCTGAAGATGGGCTCACTGCTGTCGGTCGCGAAAGGCTCGGTCGAGCCGCCGCACTTCATCGTGCTGCAGTACCACGGCGGCCCGGCGAAGGCCGCGCCGGTCGTGCTGGTCGGCAAGGGCATCACGTTCGACACCGGCGGCATTTCGCTGAAGCCCGGCGACGCGATGGACGAGATGAAGTACGACATGTGCGGCGCGGGCTCGGTGCTCGGCACGCTGCGCGCGGTCGCGGAAATGGGCCTGAAGCTGAACGTGGTCGGCATTATCCCGACCTGCGAGAACATGCCGTCGGGCACGGCGACGAAGCCGGGCGACGTCGTCACGAGCATGTCGGGCACGACCATCGAGATCCTGAATACGGACGCAGAAGGGCGCCTGATTCTCGCCGATGCGCTGACCTACGCGGAGCGTTTCAAGCCGGCCGCCGTGATCGATATCGCGACGCTGACGGGCGCGTGCATCATCGCGCTCGGCCATCACAACACGGGCCTCTTCGCGCGCGACGACGCGCTTGCCGGCGAATTGCTCGACGCGGCGAAGGAAGCGGCGGACCCCGCATGGCGCATGCCGCTCGACGACGAGTATCAGGACCTGCTGAAGTCGAATTTCGCCGATGTCGCGAATATCGGCGGGCGTCCGGCCGGCAGCGTGACGGCCGCGTGCTTCCTCGCGCGCTTCACCGAAGCGTATCCGTGGGCGCACCTCGATATCGCCGGCACCGCGTGGAAGAGCGGCGCGGCGAAGGGCGCGACGGGCCGTCCGGTGCCGCTGCTCTCGCAGTTCCTGATCGATCGCGCTGCACAATAACACCGCAGGCATGACGCGCATCGATTTCCATTCGAACGTCGGCGATTCGCTGCTGTACGCGTGCCGCCTTGTGCGCAAGGCGTATCAGGCCGGCCAGCCGCTCGTCGTGCTGGCCGAGCCGCCGCGCTTGCGGGCGTTCGACGAGCAGCTGTGGACCTTCTCGCCGCTCGATTTCGTGCCGCACTGCATGGCAGGCGCGGCGATGACGGCCGATACGCCGGTCGTGCTGGCCGCGAATCTCGACGACGTGCCGCATCACCAGATCCTGCTGAATCTCGGTGCCGCGGTGCCCGCGCAGTTCGCGCGCTTCGAGCGGCTGCTCGAAGTGGTCGGCAATGCACCCGACGAACTCGCGGCGGGGCGCGAACGCTACCGGTTCTACCGCGATCGCGGCTATGCGCTGAATAACTACAAGCAGGGCGGCTAGCCGGCGGCCGGTACCGGTCGGCGATTAGCGGTCGGCGATTAGCGGTCAGTGGGCAATCGGCAAGCAGCGGGTCCGCAAGTTGCGTCCTCGCGAGACGGGCGGAACTTGCATGCCGATCCCTAGTCCTGAATAACAGGCCAGTTGTGGTCTTCATCCCGCCAGGCCTGGTTCTGGCTCATCGGTTCGTCCGACTTATTGACGGAGTGCACCCATGTCCCATTCGAACGAGTCATCCTCTCCCGATGACATCCCCATCCTCAGCGAAGTGATTGTGCAGGGTGACCCCGCGCAGGGGCGTGATGTGCCTGAGCTCGTCGACATATTGCCGGACGAGCCCGCGTCAGTCCCGCCGCCGGCCGCGGAGCGCGATGCGCCGCCGCATGCCGCGACGGAACCGGCTGCCGCGAAGTCTCACGCGCATGCTAAACGGCAGACTCACGCGCATGCAAAACGGCAGAGTCACACGAAGTCCGCAGCATCGGATCAGACAACTCCGGAGGTAACCGCGCCGGCAACCGCGCCCGCGCCCACCGCGCCTGCGACACCGGACTACGACGCGAACCTGCTCGCCGAACGGCTGCGCGGCCGCTTCGCAAGCTTCCTGACCGGAGAAGGGCGCACGCTGATCGAAGCGCGCTGCCGCGACGCGATACAGGAGCACAACACGTGGCTCGTTGGCCAGGTCACGCGCGAAGTGGCGATGCTGCTGGAAACGGAAGTGTCAGTCTGGATTCGCGAGGCGATTCGCGAAGAGTTGAAGCAGCGCGGCGAAGCGTAAGCGGTAAGCCGTAAGCGGTCAGCGCGCGCCCACGTATCCCACGCGCAAGCGTCTGCACTGCGCAGCGACCCTCGCTCGAACTACTTGAGCGTCAGGATCCAGCTCGCCAGCTGCGCCGCTTCGTCGGGCGTGACCTGCGTATTGGCCGGCATCGGCACGGTGCCCCAGACGCCGGCGCTGCCTTCGAGAATCTTGCGCGCGAGGTACTGGCGCGCATCGCTGCGCGTCGAATAGCGTTCGGCGATATCGTCGAGTGAAGGCCCGAGAACGCGCCGCTTGACCGCATGGCAGCTCAGGCAGTTTTCCTGCTGCGCGAGCACGAGGCCCGCGGGCGCTTCCGCGAGCGCCGCGGCAGGTCGCATCAATACGAAAGCCAGTGCGCCTGCCAACCCCATTGCCGCATACGACTTCGATTTCATGCTGGTCTCCGCCGGTGACGGTGCGCGGCCTGTTGCGCGCGCACATGTGCGTATCGTTTTGCTCGTACCGGGTGGCCGCATTATAAAAGGAAAGGGGCACCCGGAATCTCTCCGGTGTGCCCCTTAGTCTTCACTTCAGGCGGATTGTGCAGGCTACGTGCTGAGCCTCGGGTTCAGCCCTGGGTTTAGCCCGTCACCGCGCCCTTGTTCGCCGGCTGGACGAGCGCCGCGAACTTCGCGAGCACGCCGCGCGTGTAACGCGGCTTCGGCTGCTTCCATGCGGCACGGCGGCGCTGCAGTTCGGCGTCGTCGATGTTCAGCTGCAGCAGCAGCTTGTGCGCGTCGATCGTGATCGAGTCGCCTTCCTGCACGAGCGCGATCGCGCCGCCGACGAACGCTTCCGGCGCGACGTGGCCGACCACCATGCCCCACGTGCCGCCGGAGAAGCGGCCGTCGGTGATGAGCCCGACCGATTCACCGAGACCCTTGCCGATAATCGCCGAAGTAGGCGCGAGCATTTCGGGCATGCCCGGACCGCCTTGCGGGCCGAGGTAGCGCAGCACGACCACGTCGCCGGCCTTGATCTTGTCGGCGAGAATCGCGTCCATCGCGCTTTGCTCATCGTCGAACACGCGCGCCGGGCCCGTGATGACGGGATTCTTCAGGCCCGTGATCTTCGCGACCGCGCCGTGTTCCGCGAGGTTGCCCTTCAGGATCGCCAGGTGACCTTGCTTGTAGAGCGCCTTGTCGACGGGGAAAATCACGTCCTGGTCGGCGCGCGGCTTCGACGGCACGTCCTTCAGCTCTTCAGCGAGCGTGCGGCCCGTAATGGTGATGCAGTCGCCGTGCAGCAGGCCCGCGTCGAGCAGGATCTTCAGCACTTGCGGGATGCCGCCGGCCTGATGCAGATCGGTCGCGACATACTTGCCCGACGGCTTCAGATCGCAAATAACCGGCACGCGCTGGCGGATCCGCTCGAAGTCTTCGATGGTCCATTCCACTTCGGCCGCGTGCGCGATCGCGAGATAGTGCAGCACCGCGTTGGTCGAACCGCCGGTCGCCATGATCAACGACACCGCGTTCTCGATCGACTTCTTCGTGATGATGTCGCGCGGCTTGATGTCCTTCTTGACCGCTTCGACGAGCACGCGCGCCGATTCGGCGGCCGAGTCGACCTTTTCCTGGTCCGGGTTCGCCATCGTCGACGAGTACATCAGCGACATGCCGAGCGCCTCGAACGACGAACTCATCGTGTTGGCCGTGTACATGCCGCCGCACGAGCCGGTGGTCGGGCACGAGTTCTGTTCGATGCCTTCGAAATCTTCCTCGGACATGCGGCCCGCGGTGAATTCGCCGACGGCCTCGAACGACGAGACGATCGTCAGCGCCTGGCCCTTCCAGTTGCCCGGCTTGATCGTGCCGCCGTACACGTAAATGCCCGGCACGTTCGAACGCGCGAGGCCGATCATGCCGCCCGGCATGTTCTTGTCGCAGCCGCCGACCACCACGACGCCGTCCATCCACTGACCTTGCACGCAGGTCTCGATACAGTCCGCGATCACCTCACGCGAGACGAGCGAGTACTTCATGCCTTCGGTGCCCATCGACATACCGTCGGAAATGGTCGGCGTGCCGAAAATCTGCGGGTTCGCGTCGGCGCCCTTGACCGCGGCGACGGCCGCGTCCGCCAGACGCTGCAGGCCGGCGTTGCACGGCGTGATCGTCGAGTGGCCATTGGCGACGCCGATCATCGGCTTGTCGAAGTCATCCTTCTTGTAGCCGATGGCGTAATACATCGAACGGTTCGGCGAGCGGGCGACGCCTTGCGTGATGTTCTTCGAACGACGGTTGTACGACATGGGGAGCTCCATCCGGTTTGTTGTGTGCGGCGCGCCGGCAGGTGCGCGGTCACAGGTGAAGGCAGGTGAATCGGGCGTCAATGCAGTGTAGGCCGGGCGCGTCGCGCAAGAATGCAGTTTCCACGAAAGAATGTCCAATATATTATTGATGGCTTATTAGGTCGTAAAATATATTAATTAAGGTGCCCATGTCCGTCCCGGCCATTCCCGATTTGCGCCAGCTGCGCTATTTCGTCGCTGTCGCCGAAGAGAAGCATTTCGGCCGCGCGGCGGTGCGCCTGTCGATGACGCAGCCGCCGCTGTCGCAGGCGATCCGCGCGCTCGAGGAAACGCTCGGCGTCGAGCTGTTCGCGCGCACCAAGCGCTCGGTCGAACTGACGCCGGTCGGCGCCGATCTGCTGCCCGAGGTACGGCGGCTGCTCGCGAGCGCCGAGGCGCTGCGGCCGCTTGCGCAAAGTCTGGCGCGCGGCGAATCGGGCGGGCTGTCGCTGTCGTTTGTATCCACGGCGGATTACGGTTTGCTGCCGCCGCTGCTGCGCGATTTCGGGGTGCGTCATCCGCGCGTGCGGCTGCAACTGGCCGAGGCGACGAGCGACGTGCAGTTCGAGGAGCTCGTCGCGGGCCATATCGACGCGGGCCTTGTCATCGGGCCGCTGCCGCCGCGTTACGCGACGCAGTTGTCGTGGCTGTCGATTGCGCGCGAGCCGCTCGTGATCGCGATGTCCGCGCAGCGGGCCGTGCGGATTGAAGCGGGGATCGAGGCGGGCAGTGAGGCGGGTAGTGAAGCGCGCAGTGAGGCTGGCAGTGAGGCCAGTGAGGCAGGTAGTGAGGCAGCCAGTGAGCCAGGCAGCGAAGGCGACGCACCCGAACCCGGCGAGCAGGCCATCGACACCACAGCCGTCCCCGAATGGCGCGACACGCCAATCAGCCTGCGCGATGCCGCCGACGCGCCGCTTGTCATCTTCCCGCGGCGTTTGGCGCCGAGCTTTTATGACATCATTATGGATTGCTACGGCGTCGCCGGTCTCACGCCGCGTATCGGCCAGGAGGCGATCCAGATGCAGACGATCGTCAGCCTCGTGTCCGCGGGCATGGGCGTCGCACTGGTGCCGCAATCGTTGCGTAATCTGCGGCGCACCGGTGTCGTCTACCGGCCGTTGACTGAAGCGGTGCCCGCCATCGAAACGGGGCTCGTATGGCGCACGCAGGCGGTCAGCCCGGTGCTTGCCGGCTTTATCGAGATCGCGCGCGCGCATGCCCGGCATCTCCGAAACTTCGGCTCGCAATCCGAATCTGTCAGAACTGAACTCCGATAATCACACGATGCTCATTCACCCGAATTTCGATCCCGTCGCCATTCATCTCGGTCCGCTCGCCGTGCGCTGGTACGGGCTCATGTATCTTGTCGCGTTTATCGCGGCGATCGTGATCGGCCGCTTGCGGCTGCGCCTGCCGCATGTCGCCGCACAAGGCTGGACCGCGAAAGACATCGACGACATGCTGTTCTACGGCGTGCTCGGCACGATTCTCGGCGGCCGGCTCGGCTATGTGCTGTTCTACAAGGCGAGCTTCTACTTCGCGCATCCGCTCGAGATCTTCAAGGTGTGGGAAGGCGGGATGTCGTTTCACGGCGGCTTTCTCGGCGTCGTGATCGCGATGACGATCTTCGGCTGGCAGCGCAACCGCACCTGGCTGCAGGTCACGGATTTCGTCGCGCCGCTGGTGCCGACCGGTCTTGCGGCCGGGCGCCTCGGCAACTTTATCAACGGCGAATTGTGGGGGCGCGTGACCGATCCGAAGTCGCCGTGGGCGATGTTGTTCCCGGGCGCCGCACCCGACGACGCCGCGTGGCTCACATCGCATCCGGCGCAAGCCGCGCAATGGCATCTGAACGAGGTGTTCGCGCAATACCATCTGTTGCCGCGGCATCCGTCCGAGCTTTATGAAATCGCGCTCGAAGGCGTCGCGCTGTTTTTCGTGCTGATTCTGTTTTCGCGCAAGGCGCGGCCGGTGGGCGCGGTGTCGGCCGTGTTTCTGATCGGCTATGGGCTCGCGCGCTTTATCGTCGAGTTCGCGCGCGAGCCGGACGACTTCCTCGGCTTGCTCGCGTTTGGATTGTCGATGGGGCAGTGGCTGTCGCTGCCGATGATCATTGCCGGCATCGCGATGCTCGTGTGGTCGTATCGACGCGCCGGCCGGCAGGCACAGCAAGCGGTGAATGCGAGTTGAGGTTGCCCGCACGGGCGAGCGCGTGGCGCTGATTGCGGTCGCGCATGCGGCTCGTCACGCTCGCAGCTCGAGCGTCGCAGCGCCATCATGAAATAACGCCACGGCATGCCGTGGCGTTTCAGCTTCTACGGGACGCTTCGTGACGTGTGTGAGGTTTAAACGTCAGGCAAGCGTCACGACGCGTTCACCGGTCACTTCATCTGGACCGACCCCGATACATTGACCGACACGGTCGACGTGCCGCCTTCGAGCGGCACCGGCGCCGCCATCTTCGCATCGGCGGACATCCCGCGCGCGCTCATCATCATGACGGGCCGCGGCGGGATCGGGCCGCCATGTCCGACATTGACTTCGCGAATCGTATAGCCGCTATAGCCGAACGCCTGGGCCGACGACGAAGCCTGCTTGCGGAATGACTCGATCGCCTCGCCGGTCAGCTTCTGCTCGGCGGCGCGCTGCGCTTCGGGCGACAACGAGAACTGCACATTGCCGACCTGCATCGCGGGCGCCATCTGTCCGGCGAGCTTCGACGCGGCGGCGAAATCGTGCGATTCGAGAACGACCTCGGTGCGTCCGCGCCATGCGGAGATGCGGCCGTCGCGATCGGTGGACGGGAAGATCGAGAACGAGCCGGTACGCGCGGTGACGCCCGACACGCCCTTCGCCTTCTGCAAGGCGGCGTCCGCGCGCTGGTTCAGCGTCGTGGTCAAGGTCGACGGGTCGCTGGCTTCCTGCTCGTAGAACAGCGTGATATCGACGACGTCTTGCGGCACTTCGGCGCTCGCCTGCGCATTGAGCGACAGCACGCCCGATGGCTGATAAGGCGCGATGGTTTGCGCGTGCACCGCGCCGGTTTGCAGCGCAATAAAGAGAGGGACCGCACAGCGTCCGGCAACGGCCCATGCGAGCCTGGTTTTTGTGGTCATTGATTTCGACTCCTTGGTTAGGCGAGGGCGCAAGCACGAACGCGCACGTGCATGCCGATGCGGCGATGCGATTCAATGCATGCGCATGCGAGCTTGCAAGACCCTTGCGATCCCGTTAGGCGGTAACCTTGCTGATCTGGTTCCCGAACCGATCACACTGCGGGCTTTGCGAGCTGCTTCGTGATGAATTTCCACTCCGCGTCGGTGACCGGCGTAATGGACAATCGATTGCCCCTGGCAAGCACGCGCATGTCGGCGAGCGCTTCATGTTCGCGCAACGCGGCTAACGGAATCAGCTCAAGTTTTTTCTTGAACACGACATCGACGAGCATCCAGCGCGGCGTTTCCTGCGACGACTTCGCGTCGTAGTACGGGCTCTTCGGATCGAACTGCGTGGGGTCGGGGTAGGGCGTCGACGAAACCTCCGCGAGTCCCGCGATGCCGGGCTCGGGGCAGCTCGAGTGATAGAACAGCACGCCGTCGCCGATCTGCATGATGTCGCGCATGAAGTTGCGCGCCTGATAATTGCGCACGCCGGTCCACGGCAAGGTGCGCTTCGCCGCGTTGGCGAGATCGTCGATGCTTGCTTCGTCCGGTTCGGACTTCATCAGCCAGTAGCGCATGTGTCGTATGAGTCCAATGAGCAATCCAGCGACTGACTCAAAAAGCGAGCCACCAATGAAAAACGGCACCGGACGATTGTCCGATGCCGTTTGAGATAGGTCCCCGCCATAGCCGCTAGGCCGGCATCCTGAACCGGAGGTTCAGAATTGGTCGCAGTTAGCAGCACTTCGGGTACATCAGACAGAGTGACGCGCACGCCCGTGCTACAAATTTCCGCAACCGTGCACATGGCATTGGTTCAAGGAATATATGACCTTGGCGAACCAGGCAGGGAAGCTTAAACCGGTGAAGCTTAAAGATGCTTGGTGATCACTGCAATGCACACTGCAACGCGCACGGTAGTCAGCACCTTAATGAGCACTGTACTGCTCGATGACTGTATCGAGCTGCTCATTCATCTGCGCCATTGTACGCCGGATTTCCTCGGCGGGAAAAGATTCTCCGTGGCGAACACTGGTTTGCAACTGAAGCAGTTCCGATGCCAGCGAAAGCGCCGCCATAACCGCGATACGGTCCTGACCGCGCACATTGCTGTTCGCGCGAATCTTCGACATTTCGGCGTCGACGCGTGCGACCGCTTCAAGCAGTTCGGCCTCGGTTTCCGGCGAACAGGCAAGACGATACACCTGGCCGAGAATCGACACTTCGATCTGCTTTGTGCTCATGCGTTTTCTCCGTGGCGGGTCACATCGCTGTGCTCGGTTGCGTGCTCATCGTGATGCTCGGGGTTGAGCAGGTCGAGCTGGTTATCGGGCTCGGCATGAGCACGCGCACGCGGCAGTTTTTCGAGGATCGCGTTAAGGCGCACCTGCGCGTCGTCGATCTTGGCCGACAGCGTATCGCGTTCGGCTTGCAACGCATTGCGTTCTTCGCGAAGCTGTTCGAGCTCGGCGCGCGTGGCGTCGCATTCGGCGTGAGCCGCTGCGAGCTGCGCTTCGAGTGAGACGCGTGCTTCCTGATGCCGCTGGCTGATCTGAATCAGGCGGCCGATGTTCTTTGACAGGGTTTCGAGTTCGGTGAGCATGGGGCTGCGTCCTCTAGAGACCCCGCATTTTAGCGCGGAATGCACGACGTTCGGGCATTTGTCTCGTTTCGAGACGTAACAGCAGCGCTTCCTGCGGGTTTTGCTCGCATGGCGAGTCGTCGATGCGGCGCTCGCGATGCATAAAACACTCAACGTATACGCGTTTTTTGCGTGAAGCAATGTTCTATGGGACTGAGGATTGGACTGCGCACGGCGCGTGCCGCGCGGGTCGCCGCGTGCCCGCCTGTCGACCTGGGCGGCGCGAGGCGAGCCACAGATCGCGAGACGATGCGCGCCGAATCCATTCGTCCTGCCGATTTATCGCATGCGCTTCGCAAGCGCGTATGCATGTCGTACGCACGCGCGTCGTCGCGATATTCCGGCTCGCGCGGCGCAAACCGTTACTATCTCGGCTACGGGCAGCGCCAGGGGCCACGCGGGTGGAAGGCGACTGCAAGCCGTGCCGGTGAATCGCAGCAGGTTGGCTCGCAGCTCGATCCGCTTGCGAGCACCCCTATGCAGAACCCGTTCGACAATGACGATGAACTCGCCCTCCCGTCTCACCCTCGCCAGCGCATCGGCCCACCGTGACTGATCTCGCTCAAACAAACCGCTCAGCGCAGAAGGTTGCGCACGCAATGACCGCGCGCCGTGCCGCCGCGATCTGGGCCATGCTCGCGGCGCTCGCGCTCGTTATCCTCGTCGCTTCGCTTGCGCTCGGCAGCGTCTCGATCTCGCCTGCGCGCGTGCTAGCCGCGCTCGTGCCTTCGCATACGTCCGCGTCTGGCGGGCCGGCCGACCTTGCCGGCGAAATCGTCCGCGCGCTGCGGCTGCCGCGCGCGCTGGCCGGCTTCGCATGCGGCGCATTGCTCGCGCTCGCGGGCGCGCTGCTGCAGGTGCTGCTGCGCAATCCGCTCGCCGAGCCGTATGTGCTCGGCGTATCGGGCGGCGCCGCGACCTTCGCGCTGTTCGCGATGATGGCCGGCTGCGCGTGGTGGGTCGTCGATGCGAGCGCCTGCGCGGGCGCCTTCGCGTCGATCCTCTTCGTGCTCGGGCTTGCGCGCGGCGAGCTATGGCGCGGCGAACCGCAGGACACCTCGCCGCGACTGCTGCTGACGGGCGCCGTGATCGCTGCCGGCTGGGGCGCGGTCATCACGCTGCTGTTGACCGTCGCGCCCGAAAGCCGTCTGCGCGGCATGCTGTTCTGGCTGACCGGTGACCTGAACGGCGTCACGCTGCCGTGGGCCGCGCTCGCGGCCGCCGTGCTCGCGATGGCCGTCATCGTGCCGGTCGCGCCGCAACTGAATGTGCTGTTGCGCGGCGATGCGGCGGCGCGCGCGCTCGGCGTGCCGGTCGTGCGGCTGCGCCTGCGCGTGTACCTCGTCGCGTCGCTTGCGACCGCGGCAGCTGTGACGACCGGCGGCACGATCGGCTTCGTCGGACTCGTCGTGCCGCATATGCTGCGGCTCGCGTTCGGCAACGACCAGCGGATGCTGCTGCCCGCGGCCGCGCTCGGCGGCGGCGCGGCGGTAATGGGCGCGGACCTCGTCGCACGCACGGTGATCGCGCCGGCGCAATTGCCGGTCGGCGTGATGACGGCGCTTGCGGGCGTTCCCGTGTTCCTGTGGATGCTGTTGCACAGGCGGCGATGATGGAGTCGCTTTCGAACGAAGCATCGGTCGCCACACTCAGTGCGCAACGCCTGACCTTGCGGGCGGGCGCACGCACGCTTGTCGAGGACTTCACACATACGTTCTATCCGGGCGAGATCTGGTGCATCGCCGGGCCGAACGGCGCGGGCAAGACGACGCTGATCGCGACGCTCGCGGGCCTTGCGCGCCCCACTGCGGGACACGTGGAGCTCGATGGCGCGCATGTGGCCGACTGGTCGCCCGCGCGTCTCGCGCAACGCCGCGCGCTGATGCCGCAAAGCGTGCACGACGCATTTAGCGCGAGCGTGCTCGACGTCGTGCTGCTGAACCGTTTTCCGCATCTGACAGGCTGGGGCTGGGAACGCGCCGACGATCGCGCAGCCGCGCAGGCGGCGCTCGCGCGGCTCGGTCTCGCCGACTTCGCGCGGCGCGACGTGCTGTCGCTTTCGGGGGGCGAGCGCCAGCGCGTGGCGCTTGCCGCCGTGCTGTGTCAGGATGCGCCGCTGCTGCTGCTCGACGAGCCGCTTGCGCATCTCGATCTGCATCATCAGATCGACTGTCTCGAAGCGCTCGCGGCATGGACGCAAGCAGAGCGCGGCGAGACGGACGCGGAGAAGCACACCGAGAAGCACACCGAGACGCGCAGCGAGAAGCACACCGAGCGCGGCCGCAAGAAGCGTCACGATAACGGCGCGCCGCCACGCACGATCCTGTTTTCATGCCACGATCTCAATCTCGCGCGGCGCTTCGCGACGCATGCATTGCTGCTCGACGGCCGCGGCAGAATTGACGCTGGCCCCGCGCGCGACGTGCTGACGCCGGAACTCGCAAGCCGCGCGTTTGGCTATCCGCTCACGCTGATTCGCGACGGCGACCACGAAGCGCTGGTTCCCGCGTTGCGGCCCTACACTGGAGCCCGTGCTCACTCGCCCTCATCGCCGTCATCGCGCGACCGCAACACACCGAATTCCTATTGACGACTCACTCGATTCCACCCATGACACACGCGTATTCCTTGCCGGCCGTCGAACCGCTCGATCAAACGATGCGTGCCGAACTGCAGCACATCATCGATACGAAGACGAAGCCGCCCGGCAGCCTTGGCGAGCTCGAAGCACTCGCGCTGCAAATGGGTCTGATCCAGCGCACGACGCGTCCGCGCATCGAACGTCCGGTGATGATCGTGTTCGCCGCGGACCACGGCATTGCGGCCGCGGGCGTGAGCCCGTATCCGCAGGAAGTGACTGCGCAGATGGTGCTGAATTTTCTTGCGGGCGGCGCGGCAATCAATGCGCTGAGCGGCGTCGCGGGCGTGACGCTCGAAGTCGTGAACGCGGGCGTGGCGACGCCGCTTCCGTCCGCGGCGCAACTCGTCGATATTCCGGTCGGACGCGGCACGCGCAACTTCGCGCACGAGCCGGCGATGACGCGCGACGAAGCGCTTGCCGCGATGCAAGCGGGCGCGGCGCGCGTGCGGCATCACGCGTCGCTCGGCACGAACGTGATCGGCTTCGGTGAAATGGGGATCGCGAACACCTCGGCCGCCGCGTGCCTGATGAGCCGTCTGTGCGCGTTGCCGATCGACATGTGCGTCGGGCGCGGCACGGGGCTCGACGACGCGGGCCTCGCAAAAAAGCGCGACGTGCTCGCGGCGGCGCTCGAACGTCATACGAACGCGACCGAACCGCTCGATGTGCTCGCGACCTTCGGCGGTTTTGAGATCGCAATGATGGCGGGCGCTTATGTCGCGGCGGCGCAGGCGCGCATGACGATACTCGTCGACGGTTTTATCGCGAGCGCCGCGCTGCTCGTCGCGCTCGCGTTGGCGCCGGCCGTGCGCGAATACTGCGTGTTCGCGCATGCATCGAACGAAACGGGACATCGGCGCATGCTCGAACATCTGGGCGCACAGCCGTTGCTCGCGCTTGATCTGCGCCTCGGCGAAGGGACCGGCGCGGCGCTTGCCGTGCCGCTGCTGCGTGCGGCCGTCGCGTTTATCAACGAGATGGCGAGTTTCGAATCGGCGGGTGTGGCGAATCGCGATGTGTGATCCGTCAACCGTTGGGCGCTTGCGGAGACGATTGCACGAACGGTCGCGTGAGCGGTTGCATGAGCGCGCGCCCGAGTGGACGCACGAACGTACGCATAAATGTATGCATGAACGTACGCACAACGGGACGCATGAATGTACGTATAAGCGCTCGCGCAGCGTGCACACGCGCACGCGTGCCGAATTGTACGAAGGTGCGCGACGATGAATCCGCTCGCTGAACTACGCTATTTCTTCACCGCGCTCGGTTACTTCACGCGCGTGCCCGTGCCGCGCTGGGTCGGCTACGAGCCCCACTATCTGAATGGCGCGGCGCGCTACTTTCCGCTCGTCGGCGTGATCGTCGGTGCGATTGGCGCGCTCGTTTATCTCGCGGCGTTGCGTTTTTTTCCGCCCGGCATTGCAGTTTTGCTGTCGATGGCCGCGACGCTTTTCGTTACCGGTGCGTTTCACGAGGACGGTCTTGCGGATTGCATCGATGCGTTCGGTGGTGCCTATTCGCGCGAAGATGTATTACGCATCATGCAAGACTCGCGGATCGGCGCTTTCGGCGCGATCGCACTGGTGATTTCACTCGCGCTCAAATGGCAGACGCTTGCGGTATTGCCGCCATTGCGCGCGGCGTGGCTGATGGTCGCCGCCCATGCGGCAAGCCGTGCGTGCGCGATCAGCTATCTCGTCACGCTCGACTACGTGCGCGCTGAAGGTAAGGCAAGGCCGGTCGCGCAGCGGATGACGCACGGCGCGTTCGCGTGCGCACTGATATTGGGCGTGCCATGGCTTTTCTGGCCCGACTGGCGTGGAGGTTGCTTGATCGCAGCGGTGCTGTTGATTCTGCGTATCGGGCTCGGCCGCTATTTCGTGCGGCGCATCGGCGGCTATACCGGCGATTGCCTCGGATTCGCGCAGCAGGTCTTCGAACTGGCTATTTATCTGACGGGGGTCGCATGGATGTGGTCCTGATTCGTCACCCGGCTGTGAATGTCGATGCGGGTATCTGTTACGGCAACAGTGACGTGCCGCTTGCGGCTGGCCCCGAGACATCGGCCGAAGCGCTCGCGGTACGCCTCGCGACCTTGCAGGTGCCTGCGCCGCGCGTCGTGCTGACGAGTCCGCTGACGCGCTGCGCGACCGTTGCCGGCGCGCTCGCGAACAACTTCGGCTGTACTGCGAGCAGCGACGACAGCCTGAAGGAAATGGACTTCGGCACCTGGGAATTGCAGCGCTGGGACGATATCGATCGCGCGCTGATCGATGCATGGGCGGCCGATTTCGAAGGCGCGCGTGTGCACGGCGGCGAGAGCGTCGCGCAATTTGTGGCGCGTGTGCGCACCTGGTTCGACGTGTTCGAGCAGACGCGCGAGCTGAGCCCCGCCTATGTGGTCACGCATGCGGGCGTGATGCGCGTGATCGCGGCGCTGACGTTGGGGCTGACGGTCGACGTGTGTCTGCAATGGGCGCTCGAAGCGGGCGCGGTCGTCTGGTTGAGGCGTAACGACACGACGATGAAGTGGGCGATCGTGCGCTGGAATGCGTGAGTGCCGCCGGCGGTGATTGACGGCCGCTGCGTCGCGTCAGTCGACACAGGGCGCGCATGTCGCCGTGCGTGCTCGCTTGTCCGCGAACTGATCGATGCTGCTATTCCGGCCTGCGGGAGCGCGCAAGGTCGAGGTCTGCGCACAGTTGTGCCGCGCCTTGCGCAAGACGCGGCGTGGGACGGTTGATCAGATCGCCGTCGATGGCAAACAGGTTGTGGCGCGCGACCGCGGTAATCGCGGGCCATTGGCGCCAGCTGTCGAGTTGCGGCAAAGCTTCGTTCGCTGCGGTCGCACCCGGGGCCGCGGTCACGATCGCTTCGGGATTCGCGGCGAGCACGGCTTCGGTCGATACCGTCGGCACGAGCGGTTCGAGCTGCGCGAACACATTGCGTCCACCGCATAGCGCGATCACGTCGCTGATCAGATGCGTGCCGTTCAATGTCATCAACGGGCGATCCCATACTTCGTAGAACACGCCGACCGGCGGCTTGCCTGCATAGCGCGTGCGCAATCGCGCGATGTTTTGCTGATAATCGCTCGCGGCTTTGTTCGCAATCGACGATGTGCCGAGCAGTTCGCCGAACTTCGTCAGCGTGGCCGCGATGTCGTCGAGATGGCGCGGCTCGCTGAAAAAGAGCGGCACGTGCAGTTCGCGCAGCTGTTCGAGCTGCCGCTGTGCATTGCCGTGCCGCCACACGACGATCAGATCCGGCCGTAACGAGACGATGCGCTCGAGATCGAGCGCCTTGTTGTCGCCGACGCGCGGCAGCTGCTTCGCTTCGGGCGGGTAATCGCTGTAGCTGACCGCGCCGACGATCTTCGCTCCGCCGCCAGCGGCGTAAAGCAGTTCGGTGGTGTGCGGCGCGAGGCTGATGACGCGTTGTGCGGGCGCGTCGAGCGTCACGGTGGCGCCGGTGTCGTCGGTGACGGTGATGGGCGCCGCGGTCGCGATCGATGTGTACGAGACTGTGAGCGCGATCGAGCTTGCGCAGGCGAAGCGCGCTAACCGCCCTAACCACGTAGCGCGTGGAAGAATTTTCGCGAACGCGAATGCAAACCGGCGTGGCCGCACATGCATGGCTTTATCGCGCAGCATGCGCATCGATCTCACGCACACTTTCCGTTAGCGCATGTTCAAGCCGCATCCACTCGTTTTCGGATGCGGGCAGGCCGACGCGCACACTGCGCTGCTGCGAGAAAAAACGCGTCCAGATGCCGCGTTGCGCGAGCGCGCGATGCAATGCTTGCGCGCGTGCATCGGCGGTCCATGTGAAGAGCGGCGTCGCCTGCACATTAAAACGTTGCGCGCGCAACAGTGTTGCGAGTCGTTCGCCTTCCGCGGCGAGGCGCGTGTGCATGTCGCGTTGCCATGCCGTATCCGCAAATGCAGCCGATACCGCGTGACGCGCGGGTCCGCTTACGGTCCATGCGCCGAGCGTCTCGCGCAGCGGTTCGAGCAGCGCCGGCGCGGCGAGCACGAATCCCGCGCGCACGCCGGCCAAGCCGAAGAACTTGCCCGGCGAGCGCAGCACGACGAGCCCCGGCCGCGCGGTGAACGAGGCGAGCGATGCGGACGGCGCCGGCATCGCGTCGGCGAATGCTTCGTCGACTAGCAAGGTGCCGTCGCGTGCCGACAGATGCGCGTGCCAGTCGAGCAGCGTTTGCGCGCTCGCGTAAGCGGCGGTCGGATTGTTGGGGTTCACGATCACCGCATGCGTGATCGCTTCCGGTGGCGTCGCGCAGGCAGTGTCGAGTGACACGACTTCGTGCCCGGCACGCGCGAACGCGGGTGCGTACTCGCTGTAGGTGAGCGGCGCGATGCCGGCGATCGCACGTGGCAGTAACGCGGGCAGCGCGCGAATCGCAGCCTGGCTGCCCGCCACGGGCAGCACGTGCGACGCATCGGGCGCGCCGTAGTAGCGCGCGGCCAGAGCGGCAAAGCCGTCGCCGTCATCGGGCAGGCGGCGCCACGCGTCGGGCGGAACCGGCGGCACCGGATAGCCGTGCGGATTGATGCCCGTCGACAGATCGAGCCACTCGCCGTATGGAATGCGATAGAGACGCGCGGCTTCGTGCAGGTTGCCGCCGTGGGTGATCAGGGGAGCGGAGGTGTCGGTCATGGAATCGGTTATCGCGTGAGCGTAACGCTACGCCTGAAACACACACGCGGACTTCGCGAGCGAGCGCAATCGGCAAATGGACACGCCGCCACGTGCAGATTACCGTCGTTCGCGATCGGAACAGCGGAGGTGTCTGTCATGTCGGTCACGCCTGAATAAACGGCACGCTTAGCAGCGCGAGCACGATCAGCACAGCGAGCCACAAAATTTCCGTGCGCTCGACCAGTGCGAGCGCGGCGTTCACATGGCTGGCGCTCGCTGCCTGGCCCGCGCCCAGCGTCGGGCGTCGCTCGATTTCGCCGTTATAGACGGCCGGCCCGCCGATCAGCACATTGAGGCTGCCCGCGCCTGACGCCATCACCGGACCCGCGTTCGGGCTGTCCCAGCGCGGCGCCTGCTCGCGCCAGCAGCGCCACGCGGTGCGCGTATCGCCGAGCAGCGCGTAGCTCGCCGCGGTCAGACGCGCGGGCGCCCAGTTGAGCACGTCATCGATACGCGCGGCGGCCCAGCCGAAGCGCAGGAAACGCGGCGTGCGATAACCCCACATCGCATCGAGCGTGTTCGCGAGACGAAACGCGAGCGCGCCGGGGCCGCCGAACAGCACGAACCAGAACAGCGCGCCGAATACGGCATCGTTGCCGTTTTCGAGTGCCGATTCGACGGCTGCGCGCGATAGCGCCGCTTCGTCCGCATGCGCGGTTTCCCGCGACACGATCCGCGACGTCAGTTCGCGTGCCTCGTCGAGATCGTGCCGCCCGAGCGCCCGCGCGATCGGCTCAATATGCTCGCGCAGGCTGCGCGCGCCAAGCGCAAACCACAACAGCGCGACGTGTACGACGCAGGCGAGCGCCACCGGCAGAATTTCAACCAGCAGCCACGAGATCGCGACGGGCGGCATGACGGCCAGCAGCCACGCGATGAGCCCCACGGGGCGGCCGCGGCGCCCCGTGTTGTAGTGCGTTTCGAGCCGCATCGCGAGGCGGCCGAATGCTTCGAGCGGATGATGGCGGCGCGGCTCGCCGAACCAGCGGTCGACGATCATCCCGGCAGTCGCGCAGGCGGCGATCAGAGGCATCGACAGCATCGTTCAATGGCCCTTTGCGTGCTGTGACGCGTCGTTCGGCGCCGCGGCGTCGGCCGCAGTTTTCCGCGCGGCCGAGTCCAAACCCGACGTATCGGGCGCGGCGGTCTTCAGCGCCAAAGGCAAACCCGCGACCATCATCGTGACATTCGCGGCGCGCGCCGCGATGCGCTGGTTAAGGCGGCCGAGTTCATCGACATAAAGACGCGTCGCCGCGCCCAGCGGCACGACGCCCAGCCCGATCTCGTTGCTGACGACGATCACCTTCGCCTGCGCAGCCGCCAATGCCGCATCGAGCGCATCGATGCGCTGTTGATAGTCGGCAGCAGGTGCATCACCATCGGCCGGGCACAGAAGATTGACGAGCCACAGCGTCAGACAGTCGACGAGCAGGCAATGACCGGGCGCATCGGCGGCGGCGATCGCGCCCGGCAGGTCGAGCGGCGCTTCGACAATGCGCCAGTGCGCGGGCCGCCGCACGCGGTGCAGTTCGACGCGCTCGGCGAATTCGTCGTCGGCGACGCGCGCGGTTGCGATATAGGTGACGGGGCGCGCGCTGTCGCTCGCCAGCCGCTCGGCGTGCGCGCTCTTGCCCGAGCGCGCGCCGCCGACGATAAAAGTAACGTCGGGTGAAATCATGCGCGTGATTGTACCGGCGCGATGGGATAATGCGGCCTTCGCCTTGTCTACAGTACGCGACGCCCGGCCGTCGCAGACACTGCCTTGTGACCTTGTCGACCACTTCATCTGCTTCGTCCGATCAGCCCATGCAGTCCGATCAGCCCATCAAAAAGCCGCCGCGCGGCACGCTGATGATCCAGGGCACCACCTCCGATGCGGGCAAGAGCACGCTGGTCGCCGGCCTGTGCCGGCTCGCGCGGCGCGCGGGCGTGCGCGTCGCGCCGTTCAAGCCGCAGAACATGGCGCTCAATAGCGCGGTGACGGTCGACGGCGGCGAGATTGGCCGCGCGCAGGCGCTGCAGGCGGTCGCGGCCGGCATCGATGCGCACACGGACCTGAACCCGGTGCTGCTGAAGCCGACGAGCGATCGCGGCGCGCAGGTCATCATCCACGGCAAGGCGCGCATGAATCTCGATGCGCGCGCGTACCACGACTACAAGCCGGTCGCGTTTGAAGCGGTGCTTGAGTCCTACCGGCGCTTGCAGGCTGCGTACGACACGATCTTCGTCGAAGGCGCGGGCAGTCCGGCCGAGGTCAATCTGCGCGAACGCGATATCGCGAACATGGGGTTCGCGGAAGCCGTCGATTGCCCGGTCGTGCTTGTCGCCGATATCGATCGCGGCGGCGTGTTCGCGCATCTGACCGGCACGCTCGCGTGCCTGTCCGCGAGCGAGCAGGCGCGCGTACGCGGCTTCATCATCAACCGCTTTCGCGGCGATCCGGGCTTGCTGAAGCCGGGGCTCGACTGGCTCGAGGCGCGTACCGGCAAGCCGGTGCTCGGTGTCGTGCCGTATCTGCATGGGCTCACGCTCGACGCGGAAGATATGTTGCCGCGTGAACTGCGCGCGGGCGCCGTAGGTGCCGCGGGTGGCGACGCGAGCGCGGGCGGTGCGGCGCAGGGCGACGTGCTGCGCGTTGTCGTGCCGGCGCTGCCGCATATCAGCAACCACACTGATTTCGATGCACTGCGTGCGCACCCGCGCGTCGATTTCCACTATGTCAGAGCCGGCGCGCAGCCGCCCGCCGCGGATCTGATCATCCTGCCCGGCTCGAAGAACGTGCAGGGAGATCTCGCGTTTCTGCGCGCGCAGGGGTGGGATGCGGTGTTGAAGCGGCATCTGCGCTACGGCGGCCGCGTGATCGGCGTATGCGGCGGCATGCAGATGCTCGGGCGCGAGGTGGCGGACCCGCATGGCGTCGAAGGGCCACCGGGCAGCGTGGCGGGCCTCGGCTGGCTCGATTTCTCGACGACGCTCACGCGTGAGAAGACCCTGAAAAACGTGACTGGCCGGCTCGCGCTGCCGGGCGCGCCGGCCTTGGCGGGCTACGAAATCCATATGGGCGAGACGCAAGGGCCGGCGTTGGCGTCGCCCGCCGTGCGGCTCGCGGCTGCCGACGGCGGCGATGGCCGCGGCGATAGCAGCGATGGCCGCGATGGCCGCAGCCATGGCGACAGCGCAGAGCGCGGCGAACGGCCCGATGGCGCGCTGTCCGCGGACGGGCAGATTTTCGCGACTTACGTGCATGGCCTGTTCGACACGCCGGCGGCGTGCGCGGCGCTGCTCGGCTGGGCGGGCCTTGCCGACGCGCCGCCGCTCGACTACCCGGCGCTGCGCGAAGCGTCGCTCGACCGGCTTGCGGATACGCTCGCGGCCCATCTCGATCTGGATCGGCTGTTCGGCGCGATCGGTTGACGGTGAACCGCGATTCATTCCTGATCGGAAATAATCTAAGCGCCTGACGCCATTTTTCGCTTCTATTGGTTCGAATAAAGTCGGTTCCCAGCGATGACGCGCGATGCGTCGTCCATCGTCCACTTCGGAAAAGGAACCGTCATGAACCGTCCAACCGTCGCCGCACGCACCGCCCACCCCGCGCACCCTGACCTCGCCGCTTTGCTGCTGCGCCTTACGCTAGGCGTGCTCTACCTCGCACACAGTCTGCAGAAGATTTTCGTGTTCACGCTGCCGGGCGCCGCGCAGTTTTTCGTCTCGGTCGGCTTTCCGGGCTGGCTCGCCTACGTGACGACGTTTGTCGAACTGTTCGGCGGCATCGCGCTGCTGCTCGGCGTGCAGGTGCGCTGGGTCGCGCTCGTGTTGCTGCCGTTCATGCTCGGCGCGCTGTCGGTGCACTTCCATAACGGCTGGGGCTTCGCGTCGCCGAACGGAGGATGGGAGTACCCGGCGTTCTGGGCTGTGGCGCTCGTTGTGCAGTCGCTGCTCGGCAATGGCCTTTTTGCGCTCGGCAACGCACGCGCGCCGCAGGTGGCGGGGCACGCCGGCGCCTGATTGGCTCAGTACAACACCATCTGCGTACACCGGAACAGTGCGATCGTCTTGCCTTCGGGCCCATGGACGGTCGCGTCCCACACCTGGGTCGTACGCCCCAGATGGACAGACTGCGCGACGGTGCGGATGGTCCCCTCGGTCGCCGTGCCGAGGAAGTTGCTCTTCAGCTCGATCGTCGTGAAGCTCCGCGCGTCGATCGGCAGATGCGCAAGGCAGGCAAGCCCGCATGCCGTGTCGGCCAGGCCGATCACCGTTGCCGCATGCAGAAAGCCGTTCGGCGCAAGCAGCTGAGGGCGCACCGTCAATTCCGCGCTGAGTCGGCCTTCTTCGACGCCGGTCGCCTCAAAGCCGATCAGCTCCGGCAGCGTGCCGGCCTGCAGTCCGCGCATCCAGGCGAGGTCGCGGTCAGATCTGAGCTTCATCGTGACCTCCCGCAAAAAGGGAAGGGGTTTGTCCAAATCGGCCGCCGGGGCTTTCGAGCCTGGCGGATTTGCCGATATTATCAACGCCTGTGCCGGCCTGGCGGGCGCCCGTTGCGGCGCCCGCGCCACGCCGGCGGGGCCATTTGAGATAATTCGATAATGATTGGGCCTTCTTCCCGGGAGTATTCATGACGGTAATCGTGGTGGCGAATCCTAAGGGTGGCGTCGGCAAGAGCACGCTTTCCACCAACCTGGCGGGTTACTTTGCGGCCGAGGGCGAGTGGGTCGCGCTCGCCGATCTCGACCGGCAGCAGTCCGCGCACGCGTGGCTCGACCTGCGCCCAAGCGGCCTGCCGGCGATCGAGACGTGGCAAGTCGATCCCGATTTGCCCGTGAAGCCACCGAAGGGCCTCGAGCGTGCCGTCATCGATACGCCGGCCGGCCTGCACGGCAACCGGCTCAATGTCGCGCTGAGCCTCGCCGACAAGGTCATCGTGCCGCTGCAGCCGTCGATCTTCGATATTCTCGCGACGCAGGAATTTCTTGAGCGCCTCGCAAAAGAAAAGGCCGTACGGAAAGGTTCGATCGAAGTGGGCGTGGTGGGGATGCGCGTCGATGCGCGGACCAAGTCCGCCGATCAGCTGCATCGATTCGTCGAAGGGTTGAATCTGCCGGTGCTCGGCTATCTGCGCGATACGCAGAACTATGTGCAGCTTGCGGCACACGGGCTCACGTTGTGGGACGTCGCGAAGAGCCGCGTCGAGAAGGATCTGGACCAGTGGGAACCGATCCTCAAGTGGACCAACGGCAACGGCAAGGCCTGAGCCGGCGGCGGCTCCCGGGGCGTGGCCTTCAGCATGGAGCGCCCGCCCGGTTTGAGATGCGCTTCAGGTCCAGCTTTGCGTCGGCACGTGATCGCGGTTGCCCTTGATCCTGTTCTGCTCGTCGACGAACACCAGATCCGGCTTCCAGCCCGCCTGCAATTCCGCCTCGTCGATCATCGCGAACGCCGCGATGATCACGAGATCGCCGAGTTGCGCGCGGCGCGCCGCGGAACCGTTTAGCGAAATCATCCCGCTGCCGCGCTCGCCCTTGATCGCATAGGTCGAAAAGCGCTCGCCGTTGTTGATATTCCAGATGTCGATACGCTCGTTTTCGACGATATTCGCGGCTTCGAGCAGGTTCTCGTCGATCGCGCACGAACCTTCGTAGTGCAGTTCGCAGTGCGTGACCGCGGCGCGATGAATCTTCGATTTCAGCATATGGCGTTGCATGGCGATTCCCTTGTTGCGCGAGCGCGGCCTCGAACGGCGGCGCGCGTCAGATTTCGAGATTATCGATCAGGCGCGTCGCGCCGATCTTCACGGCCGCGAGTACCACGAGCGGCGCTTCGCCTTCATGCGCGGCCGGCGCCAGCAGGTTGGCGCGCTTGCGAATCGCGATGTAATCGGGCTTCCAGCCGCGCGCGGCAAGCGAGGCCATCGCTTCGCGCTCGAGCGCTTCGAAGTCGCGCCGGCCCGCGTGGATCGAATCGCGAATGCCGTTGAGCGTGGCGGCAAGGCGCGGCGCCTCGGCGCGCTCGGCCGGTTGCAGATAGCGGTTGCGCGAACTAAGCGCGAGGCCGTCGGCGTCGCGCACGGTTTCCGCGGCGATGATATCGGTCGGCAGCGCGAACTGCTCGGTCATCGCGCGCACGATCATCAACTGCTGGTAATCCTTCTTGCCGAACACGGCGACGCGCGGCTGCACGCACGACATCAGCTTCATCACGACCGTGCAGACGCCCGTGAAAAAGCCCGGCCGGAACTCGCCTTCGAGAATGTCGCCGAGATCGTGCGGCGGATGCACACGATATTCCTGCGGCTGCGGGTACATGTCTTTTTCCGTCGGCGCGAACAGCACGTAGACGTTTTCCTTCTGCAGCTTCTCGATATCGTCCTGCAACGTGCGCGGGTACTTGTCGAAGTCCTCGTTTGGTCCGAACTGCAGACGGTTCACAAAGATGCTCGCCACGACCGGGTCGCCATGCTGGCGTGCCAGCCGCATCAGCGACAGGTGACCTTCGTGCAGATTGCCCATGGTCGGCACGAACGCGGTGCGGTTCTGGCCGCGCAACTGGTCGCGCAATTCCTGGATCGAGCTGATGACTTTCATGGTCGGATATGTGTCCTCACGCGGGGCGCGCGGTGCGCAGTGCCTGGCCGCAGTGTCCGGCAGCGCGCATCGGCTGTGCCTGCGCCGGTTTTGAACGACAGGCGGCAGGGCTTGAAGCGCCGGATTGTAGAGGATTTGCGGGCGCCGCGCACCCACTGGAGGCACGCGCGGACAAGGTAGCGAGGCGCGGTGAAAGACAAGGCGCGGTGAAAGATAAAGCGCGGCGCAACACAGGAATCAGGCGGGCAGGTACGCGAGCCGCACGTAAATCGGCGCGAACGGTTCGGCCTGCGTGATTTCGATCAGCGACTCGCGAGACAGCTCGAGCATCGCGATAAAGTTCACGACGACGACCGGCACGCCGCGCGACACGTCGAACAGCTCCGAAAACTCCATGAACCGCGAATTCTGCAGCTTGCGCAGGATCACGCTCATATGTTCGCGCACCGACAGTTCTTCGCGCGAAATCCGGTGATGCTGGACGAGCTTCGCGCGCTTGATCACGTCGGCCCACGCAGCACGCAGGTCGTCGGTGTTGACGTCCGGAAAGCGCGGCGTGATGCTCTGCTCGATGTACACCTCGGCGCGCAGGAAGTCGCGGCCCAGCTGCGGCAAGTGGTCAAGCCGTTGCGCGGCGAGTTTCATCTGCTCGTATTCGAGCAGGCGCCGCACCAGTTCCGCACGCGGGTCTTCCGCTTCTTCGCCGGTGTCGGCTTTCTTCACCGGCAGCAGCATCCGCGATTTGATTTCGATCAGCATCGCGGCCATCAGCAGATATTCCGAGGCAAGCTCGAGATTCGTCTTGCGCAGCTGTTCGACGTAGCCGAGATACTGCGCGGTCACGTCGGCCATCGGAATGTCGAGCACGTTGAAGTTCTGCTTGCGGATCAGATACAGCAGCAGGTCGAGCGGGCCTTCGAAAGTCTCCAGAAAGACTTCGAGCGCGTCGGGCGGGATGTAGAGATCCTGCGGAAGCTTGAAGAGCGGTTCGCCATACAGGCGCGCGAAGGCGATGCCGTCGACGGTGTCGGGCGTCGAATCGTTCGCGGGCGCGGTCAGTGCGGCATTGCCCGGCGCGACGGGACCATGCAGGGCAGCGGCATGGGCATGCGCCGCTGCCGGTTGTGCCGTTGCCTGCGTAGGCAACGGCGCGCCGTGAGCCTCGTCGGCAGAAGACACGTTCAGAAGTTCTGGTAGTAGACGTACGACGTTTGCTTCACGCGTGCCGCCTGCTGCTCCGAGCGCTCGTCGAGGTCGATCGGCTGCTTGTCCCACAGCAGCGCGCGGCCACGGCGCTGTTCGTCTTCGAGTTGCGGCTTCTGCTCTTTCAGCTGATTCAGGAATTGCGTGATGTCCGACTGATACATGGCTCGAAATCCATTGAAGAAAAGGGCGCCGCGCGGGCGGCCGCTCGGGTCGGACGTAATTTTAGCGCAAGCGCGCAGGCCGTAAGCGATTCTGACGAGAAACACGTGCGCGAGGGTTCGGTGCGTACGCAGCCGGCGACTCATCTGCGGAAATACTGGCGCTGAATTTTACGGAACATCGACGGACGATCGACGACACATCGGCGGAACATTGACGAAACCGCTGCGGAACATCGGCGGGCGGAAGCCGTCCAAGGCGGGCGCCGGTTGCCGGATGGCGAACTCGCGAGAGCGGCGCCAGTCAGGGGCGAAGACGGCGGCAGAAATCGGCGCAAAAACGTGCGGCGCATAAACACCGTCGCGCGCGATCGATCGTTTGCCGCACGCGCCCTGAATTCGGGATGCGCGGCCGCGCCGATGTGGTCAAATACCAAGCTTCAGTCCCCCCGTGGACTGGCCGAAGCCAGAAACTGTCGATATCAACAATTGCCGGAGGTCGTGTTTGGCGGGGTGGTCAATCGAACCGTCGCAATCGCGGCTCAGTCAGCGGCTCAGTCAGCGGCTCGTGCAGCGGCTTGTGCAGCGCACCGCCGGTCTGACGCGGCGCCGCGCCTCGTGGCCGCGGCCCGCCGCGCGGCCTTCGCGCGCATGGCTCGTTCTCGCGATCGCCGCCGTGCTATTTCTGGCGGCGGCCGGCGCTCCCGCCGCGCACGCGGCGAAAAAACGCGCGTCGTACGACGTCGACGTCGATGCCACACCGCGCTCGCTGCGCAAGCTGCTCGAAGAGCACCTCGATCTGGCGCGCTTTGCGAAGCACGACGACATCAGCAGCGAGCAGTTCGATTTTCTCGTCACGGCCGCGCCGCAGCAGGTGCGCGACCTTGCCGCGACGCAAGGCTACTTCTCGCCGGTCGTGCGCACGGACGTGCGGACAGTCGACGGCCGGCGCACGGTGGTCGTTCATGTCGACCCCGGCCCGCTCACGACAATCTCGTCCATCACGCTGTCGTTCCGCGGTCCGGTCGAAACCGAGGATCCCGCGCAGGAAAACGCAACGCGCTTTGCCTTCACGCTGCATGACGGCGACCCGTTCACGCAATCGGGCTGGGACGGCGCGAAGAACGCGGCCTTGAAGGCGCTGCAGGCGCGCCGCTACCTGGGCGCGAAAATCTATCAATCGGAAGCGCGCATCGATCCGCAGAAACATGACGCGAAACTCTCCGTGACTTTCGACAGCGGTCCGACCTTCACGCTCGGCAAGCTCGACGTATCGGGTACGCGTCGTTATCCGGAAAGCATCGTCGACAATGTGAATCCGATTTCGCCGGGCGAGATCTACGACGTCCAGCGCGTCACCGAACTGCAGCGCCAGCTGCAGAACACGCCGTACTACGCGAGCGTCGCGATCGACGTCGATAACGATCCGGCGAAGCCGCTCGACACCCCCATGCACGTAAAAGTCAGCGAATACCCGTACAACAGCGTGCGCGGCGGCGTCGGCTATGCGACCGACACGGGCGCACACGTGCAGGGTTCGTACACGTATCTCGACACCTTCGGCGCCGCGTGGCCGTTCACGGTGTCGGGGCGGCTCGACCAGATCCAGCAGTACGGGCAGGTCCAGCTGTCGATGCAGCCGGGCAAGCGCGGCTGGACCAACAGCGCGCTTGCGTCGTACACCACGACCGACGTGTCCGACACGCGCATCTACAGCCTGCGCGCAGGCGTGCAGCGCGCGCGCACGTCGCAGTACATCGACTACAACTACTCGCTCCTGTTCTACCAGGACCGTCTGGACCAGAACGCGGCCCCGCCGACCACGGCGCGCGCGCTGCTGCCCGCATGGTCGTGGACACGCCGCAATACCGACGATCCGCTGTTCCCGCGCTCGGGCAACCTGATTCACGCGGAGGCGGGCTTCGCGGTGAAAGGCGTGCTCGCCGATCAGACGTTTATCCGCGGCTATGCGCGCGGCCAGCAATACATCCCGGTCGGCCAGCGCGATCTCGTGCTGTTTCGCGCGGAGGTCGGCGGCGTGTTTACCAGCGGGCCGTCGAGCGGCGTGCCGGCCTCGCTGCTGTTCCGCGCGGGCGGCTCGAACTCGGTGCGCGGATATGCCTTTCAGAGCATCGGTAATAACGTCGGCGACTCGGTGCTGCCAACCAAGTACCTGATGACGGGCAGCTCCGAATATCAGCACTGGTTCAACCACGATTGGGGCGCGGCCGTGTTCTTCGACATCGGCACCGCGACCGATAACTGGCACGAGAAGGAGTTCTTCCCCGGCGTTGGCTTCGGCGCGCGCTGGCGCAGCCCTGTCGGGCCGGTGAACGTCGACCTCGCTTATGGCATTCGCAATCACGACGTGCGTCCGTATCTGACGCTCGGCATTGCGTTCTGATCAACCTTTGAATCTGACTGCATTCGACGCATGACCACGGACCGTATCGCTAACCTCCTGCTATCGGATCGCCCGGGCGACGATGTGTCGCGCGGCGGGTCGGGTGGTGCGGGTGGTGCGGGTGCTGCGGGCGGCGGCGGTGCGCAGGCGTACGGCGGTTTCCGCGGGGCCGGTGGTTCCGGTGCTGTTCTCTCGGGTGGGCCGGGCGGTTACGGTTCGGCCGGTGGTTCCGACGGCGCCTCTGCGGGTGGGACGGGCAGTTACGGCGGCGCCGGCGAGTCCGGTGGTGCTGGTGGCTCCGGTGGCTCCGGCGACGGGCCGGGCGGCGCGGATACGCCACCGCCGCCGAGGCGCCGCCGGCGGCTGTGGCGCGCGCTCCTGTGGGCGACGCTCATCCCGGCGCTGATCATCGCGCTGCTGGCCGGCGCGCTGTACGGCGTCGTCGTCACGGAGCGCGGCACGGCTTACGCATGGCAGGCCGCGGTGAAGCTGCTGGGCGGCCGGCTCGCGGGCACGCTCGAGGGCGGCACGCTGGCGACTGGCTTACGCCTCTCCCATGTGCAATGGCGCAGCCTCGACGGCAGCGGCACCGAGATTCGTGTCGACCATGCGTCGGGCAAGTGGGCGCTGTCGGACCGGCCGTGGAAGTTTGCCGTCGACTATCTGCATGTCGGCACGATCGACGCGCGTATTGCGCCGTCGAACGAGCCGTCTCAGCCGCTCGCTTTGCCCGAAGACCTGCAGCTGCCGATGCAGCTCGAAGTGCGCGACCTGAGCGTCGACAAGCTGCTGCTGCACGACGGCGCATCGACGAGCGAATATTCGGGACTGCTGTTCCATGGCCGCAGCGACGGGCGGCATCACGAGGCGGCGGTCGAGCGCCTCGATACGCCGTTCGGCGCGGTCACCGCGCGGGCGAAGCTCGATGGCGTGCGGCCGTTTCCGCTGACCGGCGAGGCCACCTATGCGGGCAAGGTCAACGACGAAGCGGTACAGGTGCAGGGGCATGTGTCGGGCACGCTCGAGACGCTCGTCGCCGAGCTCGATGCAAGCGGGATGAAGCTCGACGGTCATGCGCGCGTCGAGGCGACGCCGTTCGCCGACGTGCCGCTGCAGCGCGCGACGCTGACCTTCGATCACGTGAACCCGCAGGCGTTCTCGCCGGGTGCGCCGGCGGCGGATCTGGCGGTGCGCGCGGACTTGCGGCCGGCGGGGGAGAAGGCGCCGGATGCGGCGGAAGGGGCGAGTGGGGTGGCGGCGAGTGGAGCGGCTGTCGGTGGCATGGAGACGGCGAGCGGCGCGCGGGCCGCGAGTGCGGCGAAGCCGGCGAAGTCGGCGAGCGGGGCCGGCGGCGCGCGTCGGAAGGCGCATGGTGGGGCGGCTAGCAGTGCTGCGGCGAACGGCGATGGCGTGCAGTCCGAGCGCGCGGCGAGCGCGGGCGGAACGGCGATTGCCGCAGGCGCATCAACCGCGAGCGGCGCGATCACGCCAGCGAGTTCTGCGAACACAGCAAGCTCCGCGAACGCAGCAAGCGCCCCCGCGCCCGCCAACCCCGCGGCACGCCCTCGCAGCTTCGCTGTCACCGGCTCGGTGTCGATCGTCAACGCAAAACCCGGTTCGATCGACGCGCATCTGCTGCCGCTGATCGATGCGCGCGCCGATGTGCGACTCGACGCGCAAGCGCAGCACATCTCGAACCTGAACGTGCGGCTCGTGAAGAATGCGACGGTCACTGGCGACGGCTCGCTTGCCGGCAAGCGCGGCCGTTTCGATCTGAAGGTCGCGAAACTCGATCTGAACGCGCTCGTCGCGAGCGTGCGGCCGACGCAGTTCGCCGGTCCGATCGCAATTCGTCTGAACGACGATATCCGCACGGTCCAGCTCGATCTCGCCGATCCGCAGGCGGCGCTGCGCGTGCAAGGCAAGGTCACGCTCGACCCCGCGCGCACGAGCTTCAACGACGTGCGGCTGACGTCGGGCAAAGGGCGCATCGACCTGTCCGGCGCGATCAAGAACGACGCGAGTTCGACCTACAACCTGAAGGCGGCGCTGACCGACTTCGATCCGCTATCGCTGACGTCGCTCATGACGCCGAAGCCGACGGCTAAACCGGCCGCTAGAACGGCGGCTAAAGCGGCGGCTGGAACGGTGGCCAGATCGGCCGCGGCCGGCGCCAAACGCGGTGCGGGCGACACGTCGGGGCGCGATCCGAATTCCGCGGCAACGTCGACCGACGCCCCTACGCGCGATAAAGACAAAGGCATCACAGCGGCTCAACCCGGCGCACTCGCGAGTGGCGTCGCGGCCGCTCCATCCGCTGCACCCGGGAGTGGCGCTACACGTGCCCAATCCGCCCAATCGGCGCAAGCCACTCAAGCCGCCAAGCCCGCTCAAGCCACTGCGCCCACGAGTGCCACCAGGTTGGCTCAAGCCGCCCAGCCCGCCAGTGCCGCAGCATCCGTCAGTCCCGCCGGGCCCGTGAGTGCCGCGACACCCGCCAGCGCCCCCGCAACGGCTAACGCCCCCGCGCCGACCCAACCCGCTACACCCGCCAAACGGCCCCCCGGCCGCAAAATCGAAGCCCGCATCAACGGCACCATCATCGCCACCGGCCTGCTCGCGCCGACCTTCACCACCAAGGCCGAATTCAAGCTCGGCGACAGCATGTACGACAACCTGCCGATGACCGGCGGCGGCACGATCCAGCTGGCCGGCTCGCGCATCCTGCCGAGCCACGCGAACCTGTCGGTGGCCGGCAACCAGGTCGACCTGCAGGGCAGCTTCGGCGGACGCGGCGACCGGCTGCGCTTTCGCGTCGATGCACCGGAACTCGACCGGCTCGGCTTCGGCGTCGCGGGCCTCGTCGATGCCGACGGAGACGTCACCGGCACCTTCGCGCATCCGAACGTGACGCTCAACTACAAGGCCGACAGCGTCGTGTTCGGCTCGAATCGCCTTGGCCACGCGGAAGGTCACGCAGAGCTGCGCGACGGCGCGAACGGCGCGATGGTGTTCACCACCGACGCGCGCAATCTGAGCACCGCCGGCATCGAACTGAAGACGCTGACCGCACGCCTGAACGGCACGCGCGCGAACCACACGTTCGAGGCAGCGGCGTCCGGCTCCTTGCGCGACCGGCCGCTCGATCTGACGCTCGCGGCCAACGGGCGCCTGACCGACGCGCGCGACGGCACGCATTGGGACGGCACGGTCACGCGGCTGCAAAACCGCGGCACGCCGGCGCTGAACATGGAGTCGCCGCTGACGGTCAGCACCGGCCCGCAGCGTCTCACGCTCGGCGCGACGCGCATCACGCTCGAAGGCGCGGTGCTCGACCTGAAGTCGCTCGCTTACGACCACGGGCGCGTGCGTTCGGCCGGCACGCTCACCGGCATCTCGGTCACGCGCCTGCAGCAGCTGCGCCAGGAATTCACCGGCGCCGCGCCGCTGACGAAAACCGATCTCGTCTTCGACGGCGACTGGGACTTCGCGCTCGGCGATACCTCGAGCGGCCATATCCAGCTGAAACGCCGCAGCGGCGACGTGACGGTCGAAGTCGGGCGCGGCTTCGCGTCGCTCGGCGTCACCGATATCTCGACGCGCGTCGACTTCGCCGCCGGCAACCGCGTGAATATGACCGCGCACGCTCAGGCGAGCCGCGTCGGCGTGATCGATGCCGAGGCGCACACGGCGCTCGCGATGCGCGACGGCGCACTCACGCTCGACGAAAACGCGCCGCTGACCGGCAAGATCGACGCGAACGTGCCGTCGCTGAGAACCACAGGCGGCCTGCTTGGCCCGAGCTATCTGCTCGACGGCCATCTCGCGCTGCGTCTCGCGCTCGGCGGCACGGTGGCGAAGCCGAATCTGTCGGGCTCGCTGGTCGGCGATGGTTTGTCCGCGACCGCGGTCGACCTCGGCGTGCAATTGAAGAACGGCGTCGTGCGCATCGCGCTGTCGGAGAATCTCGTCGACTTCCAGCAGGTCGAGTTTCACGGCGGCGACGGCACGCTCCGCGCGACGGGCCGCGTGCGGCTCGATAACGCGGAGCCCGATCTGACCGCCAGCATCGTCGCCGATCATCTCGAACTGTTCGCGTCGCCGGAACGGCAACTGGTGCTGTCGGGCAGCGCGAGCGTCGCGAATGCGGGTCAGCAGGGCGGGCTTGCGATCAACGGCAAGTTCAATGTCGAGCATGCGCTGTTCGACATGCCCGAGCAGGGCGCGCCAAGCCTCGGCGACGACGTCGTGATCGTGCGGCCGGACGGCTCGGTGATCGGCGGCAAAGCGCCCGAGGTCGGCAATTCGAACAAGCCGGTCGGCACCTTCGCGCCGCGCGCGAATATCGACATCAATCTCGGCAACGACTTCCGCTTCCGCGGCCAGGGCGCCGATGTCGGGCTGCGCGGCACGATTACCGCGCTGTCCGCGCCGAACATGCCGCTGCGCGCGATCGGCAACGTGCGCGTGACCGAGGGGTCGAGCTATACGGCGTTCGGCCGCAAGCTCGCGATCGAGAACGGCTTCTTCACGTTCAACGGGCCGGTCGCGAACCCGGGCATCAATATTCTTGCGATGCGCCGCAATCAGGAAGTCGAGGCGGGCGTGCAGGTGACGGGCACGATCCAGTCGCCGGTCGCGAAGCTTGTCTCCGAGCCGAACGTGCCCGACAACGAAAAGCTGTCGTGGCTGCTGTTCGGCCACGGCACCGACCAGGGCAACAACCTCGGCCAGCAGAGCACGATGACGACCGCGCTCGCGCTGCTCGGCAGCGCGAGCGGCAAGCGGATCGCACAGACCTTCGGCCTCGACGAATTTTCGATCGGTCGCAGCGAGGTGGGGCTGACCGACCCGCAGGTGGTGATGGTGTCGAAGGCGATCAACGAGCGCCTCGTGATCGGTTACGAGCAGGGGCTGCAGTCGGCGAGCAACGCGATCAAGGCGACGCTGAACCTCACGCGCTACTGGTCGGTGGCCGCGTACGGCGGCACGTTCCAGGGGATGGATCTGCTTTATACGCGGCGTTTCGACCGGTGGCCGTGGTGGTGACCGTGAGCGCGGGATGCGGTGCGGGGCCGGTCAGGTTCGAGTCTTGCGCAGGTGTCCAATCGAAGCACAATGGCGGTCGTGAGCGATGCGAACGGCGCATCGCAGAGACGCGTGGCACGCGACGGCAGCCGCACCAGGCGTTCACCCTGCTCATTCGGGATTTGACATGACTGCATCGATTCAGACCGCGCTCGCGAAGTTTCCGGACATTGCGCTTTTTACCGCCCCTACGCCGATCCAGCGGCTCGAGCGCCTCGAGCGCGCGCTCGGCGACGCGTGCCGCGGCGTCAAGATCTTTGTCAAACGTGACGATCATATGGAGCTGGGCGGGGGCGGCGGCAACAAGCTGAGGAAACTCGAATTTCATCTGGGCGCGGCGCGCGCCGAAGGGGCAGACACGATCATCACCGTCGGCGGCGTGCAATCGAACCATGCGCGGCTGACCGCGGCGGCGGCAGCGAAGCTCGGCCTCGCCTGCGAACTAATGCTGAGCCGTGCGGTGCCGCGCGCCGAGGACGGCTACGACGACAACGGCAATGTGCTGCTGGACCGTCTGTTCGGCGCGCAGGTGAGCATCTCGGCGGCCGGTACGGATCCGTTCGCGCTCGCCCAGCAGCGTGCCGAGACGTTGCGCGCGGCGGGCCGCAAAGTCTATTTGATGCCTTCCGGTGGCTCGACCGCGATAGGCGCGCTCGGTTATGTGCGCTGCGCGCTCGAAATCATCGGGCAGGAGGAGGCGCTGGGCGAGCAGTTTCGCGAGGTCGTGGTCGCGAACGGCAGCAGCGGCACGCATGCGGGACTTGCCGCGGGCTTCACGATGCTCGATCGCGGCGCGGCGATGGTGCGCTCGTATTCGGTGCTGGCCGATCCGGAGCCAACCCGGCAAAAGACCTTGCAACTCTTGTGCGACACGCTGAAGCTGCTCGGCGATTCCCGCGTGCCCGGTGAAGAGGCGATTGACGTCGACGGCGCATTTCGCGGTCCCGGTTACGGGCTGCCGACCGATCCGATGATCGAAGCCGTGCGGCTGCTTGCGGCGCACGAAGGTTTGCTGCTCGATCCGGTGTATTCGGGCAAGGCATTTGCCGGCCTGCTGGCGGCGATACGGCAGGGACATTACGCGCCGGGTGACAGCGTGCTATTCGTCATGACGGGCGGGATACCCGGGCTTTACGTGTACCAGTCGGTTTTCCGCTAGCCGGGGTAATCGTGCGCGTGCGACCCCGGCACGCACCCGGCGCCCCGTACGCGTGCACGGGGCGCCGATGACTTCGTTACTTCACCCGCATGCCCGGTTTCGCGCCGCTGTCGGGCTCGAGCACGTAGATGCCCGGCTCCGCTTTCTCATCGGCCGCCGATGCCGCGAGCACCATCCCTTCCGAAAGCCCGAACTTCATCTTGCGCGGCGCGAGGTTCGCGACCATCACCGTGAGCTTGCCGACCAGTTGCTCCGGCTGATAAGCGGACTTGATGCCTGAAAACACGTTGCGTGTTTTTTCTTCGCCGACGTCGAGTGTGAGCTGCAGCAGCTTGTCCGAACCTTCGACGGCCTTGCAGTCGACGATCTTCGCGATGCGCAGATCGATCTTCGCGAAGTCGTCGATCGAGATGATCGACGATTCCTCTTCTTTGCCATTCGCGTCGACGCCGTTTTTGGCGGCTTTCGCGGTCTTGGCGGCTTTGCTGCTGGCCGGCGCAGCCGTTGCGTTAGTCGCGCCTGCCGCTGCGGGCGCCGCGGTCGTCGCCTGCAGCGACGCGCGGTTCGCTTCGAGCAGCGCATCGACCTGCTTCGGATCGACGCGCGTCATCAGATGCTTGTATGCCTTGATCGGGCGCTCCGACGACAGCGGCCGTTGCGCATCGGCCCACACGAGCGGCTCGATGCCGAGAAACGCCTCAGCCGCTTGCGCGACATTCGGCAGCACCGGTTTCAGCGCAAGCGATAGCAAACGGAACGCCTCGAGGCTGACGCTGCACGTCTCGTGCAAGGCGACTGCGTTGGACGGATCTTTCGCCTGATCCCATGGCTTCGCGGTATCGACGTAGCCGTTCACCGCATCGGCGAGTTCCATCGTCTGGCGCAGCGCGCGGCCGTAATCGCGTGCTTCGTAATGCGCGGCGATCTGCGGCAGCGCGGCGCGCAGCGTGCCGAGCAGCGGATGATGCATCGCGCTGTCCTGCACGCGGCCGTCGAAACGCTTGAGCAGAAAGCCCGCCGCGCGGCTCGCGATATTCACGTACTTGCCGACGAGGTCGCTATTGACGCGTGCCTGAAAATCTTCGAGGTTCAGGTCGATGTCTTCCATCGTGCCGTTCAGCTTCGCCGCGAAGTAGTAACGCAGCCACTCGGGGTTCATGCCCGCTTCGATATAGCTGTTCGCGGTGATGAAGGTGCCGCGCGACTTCGACATCTTCGCGCCGTCGACGGTCAGAAAGCCGTGCGCGAACACGTTGGTCGGCGTGCGATGGCCGGAGAACTCGAGCATCGCCGGCCAGAACAGCGTGTGGAAGTACAGAATATCCTTGCCGATAAAGTGATACTGCTCGGCGCTCGAGCCCTTGCGGATCCACGCGTCGAAGTCGATGCCGCGCTTGTCGCACAGGTTCTTGAAGCTCGCGTAATAACCGACCGGCGCATCGAGCCACACGTAGAAGTACTTGCCCGGCGCGTCGGGAATTTCGAAGCCGAAATACGGCGCGTCGCGCGAGATGTCCCAGTCGGCGAGCTTCGCGTCGCCGGCCGCGCCGAGCCATTCGCGCATCTTGTTGGTCGCTTCGGGCTGGGCGAGACCGCCGACCCAGCCGCGCAGGAATTCCTCGCAGCGCGGGTCCGACAGGCGGAAGAAGTAGTGCGTCGACTTCCTGCGCACCGGCGTCGCGCCCGAGACGACCGAATACGGATTGATCAGATCGGTCGGCGAGTAGGTCGAGCCGCATACCTCGCAACTATCGCCGTACTGATCCTTCGAGCCGCACTTCGGGCACTCGCCCTTGATGAAGCGGTCCGGCAGGAACATCTCCTTGACCGGGTCGTACGCCTGCTCGATTTCACGCGCGTCGATCAGCCCCGCGTCGCGCAGCGCCAGATAGATCGACTCCGACAGCACGCGGTTTTCTTCGGAATCGGTCGTGTAGTAGTGATCGAACGAAATACCGAAGTTGTTGAAGTCGCGCGTGTGCTCGCTCCACACGCGCTCGATCAGCTGCTTCGGCGTGATGCCTTCCTGCTCGGCCTTCAGCATGATCGGCGTGCCGTGCGTGTCGTCGGCGCCGACGTAGTAGAGCTCGTGCCCATGCATGCGCAGCGCGCGGACCCAGATGTCCGTCTGGATGTATTCGACGAGATGGCCGATATGGATCTGGCCGTTCGCATAGGGCAGCGCGGACGTGACCAGGATCTGGCGGCGTGCCGGCGGTGTGCCCGCGGGTTGGAGACCGGCGGCGAGGTCGGTGGCGTTGAGGTCCACGGCGTTGATATCGGTAGAGACTGACATACGGGCTGATATACGGGAGTTTTCTGGCCTGCGGGGAGGTGGGGTTCTGCCGAAGGGAGACGGAACCAGCTTGATTGGGCCGATTTTACCAGCGTGTCCCTGAACGCAGGCTCGCCGCGTGTTGCGGTCGGAAAGGGTTGCTCAACAACGTGCGCAAGACCTCGTTATTCCGCGCGCCAACGGTTTGTTCCCACGGCTGCGTTGGCGAGCGCACAGTGCGGCCCGTTACCCGATCTTACTGTTCGTATGCAATCCGCTTCGTATGCGATTCGCGCTTTGAGTGCGATTCGCGTTTCCGATGCGATCCGCGCTTCCGATGAGATTCGGTCAGTCGAAGTCACCCATAAGCGAGCCGGCATCAATGCGTTGATACGGTCGCCGCGTCACGCGCGCAGCGGGAGCGTCGCGTGACGTGAACGGAGGAGTGAAGAATGATGGTAAATGCGGCGCTCGATCACGAGCTGCTTGCGTCCGTCGACATGACGGACGTGGAGAACCTGTTCGCGTCGATCAATCAGCAGGGCTTCGGCGTCCTGCGCAATGTCGTGCCCGATTCGGTACTCGCACCGATGCGCGAGTTCATTACGACCGAACTCGCCAACCATGGCGGACAGTACTTCGGCCTGCGCGGCCAGGACTGGATCGCTCACAGCCCGCTCAACGCGATCTTCAGCGCGCGCGGTTTCCAGATGGTGCTCGAAGGTCTTTATCACCGCGCGATGCACGATGAACCGCTGAGCAAGCAGATCCTGCCCGTGCTGCGCGTGCTCGCCGGCACGCACGGACTGCGCCACGCCAACCTCTTTCACTACGACTCGTATGTGGTCACAGCGCTGGTTCCGGTGCTGATTCCGAACCGGCCGAACGAGCCGCGCGGCGACCTGGTGATGTACCCGAACATGCGCAACGTGCGCGGACCGGTCATGCTGAATATTCTCGAGAAGGCGATCGTCGAAAGCCCGACCGCCTGCCGGTTCTGGCGCTCGCCGCGCGTGCAGCGCCGGCTCGGTGCGAGGCCCGTGCCGCTCGAGCCGGGCAATATCTATTTCTTCTGGGGAATGCGCTCGCTGCATGCGAACGAGGCTTGCCTGCCGACCAGCATCCGTAGCACGGCGCTATTCCACTATGGCGACCCGCACGAGAACAGCGTCCTGAAGCGGCTGAGCCAGGCGCGCGCGCGTGCGAACCTCAGGCGGCTCGCGAAGTAATTTCGCGAAGCAGTTTCGCGACAGCTGGCTTTCATTTTCCAGAACGTGTTCGTGGTGCGTCCGTCCCGATAATTGGGCGGATACACGGAGGCGAGGCGGAGGCTGAGGGCTGGCGATGCGTGGCTGACGCGGTGTCGTTGTTGGGTGAAAACGGTCGGAGGCGTTCTGCCTTTGGCGCTTCGGACAGGCCGCGGCGCGGCTCTGGCAAAGGCTTTCAGCGATCCGTACGTACCAAAAAAAACCGGGGCTAATGGGCCCCGGAGCAACAACGACAAGAGGAGAATGGTGACGCGGCGGACAAACCGCACACGTACCGTTAATAAAGACAGCGGGCGCGCCGAAGAGTTCGAAAAATTTTCGTTCGCCTTAGACGAACCCTTCAGTCCCGCTTTTTTCGGGCGGCGGAAAACGGCTGCGGCCGAGGTTTCCGCGACGTTTCGGAAGCGTCGGTTTGCAGCCGTATTTCTTCAACCGGTTTTTCAACCGGTTTGCAACTCCCGCCGTCCGCTCTCCATCGTTACTGCGGACGCGCCTGACCCGGCTGCGCCGTCGCGCGCAGATAGATCTCGACGCGG
Organism: Paraburkholderia edwinii; assembly: GCF_019428685.1. Lineage (NCBI taxonomy): Bacteria > Pseudomonadati > Pseudomonadota > Betaproteobacteria > Burkholderiales > Burkholderiaceae > Paraburkholderia > Paraburkholderia edwinii. Next base: position 3,504,986 of record NZ_CP080095.1, on the reverse strand, counting down.
CGATTGGCCGCGCGGCCCGCTTCCGTGTTGTTGTCCGCGATCGGCTGGCTTGCGCCCATGCCGGTTGCCGACAGACGTTGCGGCGCGACGCCTTGCGAGGCGAGGTAGTTGGTCACGCTTTCCGCGCGGTTAACCGACAGCGTCTGGTTGTACGCCGCCTGGCCTGTGCTATCCGTATGGCCGACCACCTGCGCGATCACTTCCGGGTTCTGGTTCAGCGTTTGCGCAACCTGTGCGAGCACGGGCTGGAACGACGGCTTGATCGCGTAGCTGTTCGTGTCGAACGTGACCGAGCTCGGGATGTTCAGCTTGAGCGAGCCATCCGGCTGCTCGGTGATCTGCGTGCCCGTGCCCTTCGTCGCGCCGGAGAGCTTGTTGTGAATCTTGTCCCAGTTGTAGCCGGTGATGCCGCCGACCGCCGCGCCGACACCGGCGCCGATCGCCGCGCCCTTGCCGCCGCCGAAGATCGCACCGAGCGCAGCGCCCGTGCCCGCGCCGACGCCGGTGCCGACTGCCGTGTTGGTGCCTTGCTGCGTGGCACAGCCGGTAACAAGCGCACCCGCGATGGCGATCACCGAGAGGCGGGTCATGATTTTTGCATTCATTTTCAGGTCCTTTCTTTGAGTCAAACAAGCCGGCTACGAGAGATGGCTGGCACGCGGCGGCGGCGGGCTTATTACGCCAGGCCAAAGCCCGGCCTGGGTCGCCCACGGTTCGAAGCCGTATCGCGCCTACTCATGTCCGGACCGACAACAAAAAAGGGTCTTCCGGCATGTGCCGACACCAGCCACTACAATGACGATTGAAGCACCAGCGATTCGGCCCTTTTGCTGGTCGCGCGGCAAGCGTGCCTGCGAGACTGGTTTTACGCAATCCTGGATAACAATTTCTTTCAATTCCGGCCGCTGGCGAAATTTCGATTCCGCCGCGCGCCCAGCGTTCCCACGGAGTCTCAATGAGTATCGATCGGGCCCAGGTGGATGCCGCTCTCGCGGCCATCACCGACCCCAACACGGGTCGGCCGTTCGCCGCCGCGAAGAACCTCAAGAACATCAAGGTCGATGGTGCCACGGTCAGCGTCGACGTGGTGCTCGGCTATCCGGCCAAACGTCAGTTCGACGCGATTCGCGCGCTCGTTGCAGGCGCGCTCGCCGCGGTGCCGGGCGTCGCGCAAACCCAGGTGCAAGTGTCGCAGGAGATCGCCGCGCACACGGTGCAACGCGGCGTCAAGCTGCTGCCGAACGTGAAGAACATCGTCGCCGTTGCGTCGGGCAAGGGCGGTGTCGGCAAGAGCACGACCGCGGTCAATCTCGCGCTCGCGCTCGCAAGCGAAGGCGCTTCGGTCGGCATTCTCGACGCCGACATCTACGGTCCTTCGCTACCGATGATGCTCGGCATCACGGGCCGCCCCGAGTCGCCCGACGGCCAGTCGATGCATCCGCTGACCGGCTATGGCATGCAGGCCAATTCGATCGGCTTTCTGATCGAGCAGGACAACCCGATGGTGTGGCGCGGTCCGATGGCCACCTCGGCGCTCGAACAGCTGCTGCGTCAGACGACCTGGCACGAACTCGATTACCTGATCGTCGACATGCCGCCGGGCACCGGCGACATCCAGCTCACGCTGTCGCAGCGCGTGCCGGTGACCGGCGCGGTGATCGTCACGACGCCGCAGGACATCGCGCTGCTCGACGCGAAGAAGGGCCTCAAGATGTTCGAGAAAGTGGGCATTCCGATTCTCGGCATCGTCGAAAACATGGCCGTGCATATCTGTTCGAACTGCGGCCATGAAGAGCACATCTTCGGCGCGGGCGGTGGCGAACGCATGGGCCAGGAGTACGGTGTCGAGGTGCTCGGCAGCCTGCCGCTCGATATCGCGATTCGCGAGCAGTCCGACTCCGGCAAGCCGCCTGTGGTCGCCGAGCCCGATGGCCGCGTCGCCGAGATCTATCGCAGCATCGCGCGTAAGGTCGCGATCCATATCGCCGAGCGTGCGCGCGACATGTCGTCGAAGTTTCCGACGATCGTCGTGCAGAACACCTGAGCCTGATCGGGCATGCAGGTGTTTTCCGTTCATGCGCGGCACGCGCATCGCATGCCGCGCATGAACGGGTCAAGACGCGGCCTGGACGCGGTTCGGACGCCCCACAAGGCGTTTTGCAAGGCCGCTCGCGGTATCATGTCGACTTCATCAGGTCTGGCAAGGCGGCCGCAGGGGCGGCCGGCGCTCGACAAGAGGATCGCATGACAAAACGAATCGACGGCCGTGCGATGCAAGCCTTCATAGCGCTCATCGTCCTGGCTGCCAGCGGCGTGCTGCTCGCCGGCTGCACGTCCTTCCTGAAGCCGCAGGAGAAGCGGGCTGTCGCGCAACTGCTGCCTACACTGGGCAATCAGGCGCGCGGCACAGTCACGTTCATCGAGCGCTCGGACGGGGTTCAGGTCACGTACAACCTGATCGGCCTGCCGCCGGGCAGCGACCACGCCTTGCAGGTGCATGAGCGCGGCGACTGCAACGCGGCCGACGGCTCGAGCGCGGGCGCCGTCTTCGCGCCGGCCGCCGACCGTCTGAAAAACGGCGCGCGCCTCGAGGGCGACCTCGGTAACATCCACGCGGACAGCACAGGCGTCGCGACGGGCTTTATCGTCGCGCCGGACGTGTCGCTCGACGGCGTGCGCTCGGTGCTGCAGCGCTCGGTGCTGCTGCATCACGATCCGACCGATCCCTACGCTTATCCGCAACGCGGCCCAGGGTCCGCGATCGCGTGCGGATTGATCCGCACGCAGTAAGCGCGGCATCCACGCTCCCTTCGCGTAAAATAAGCGCCTTTCGTCCGACCGTAGCCGCGGATCCTGGCTTGTGCGATCCGGTATCCGGCACCCGCGGAGCGTTCGGAACCGGCACGGCGCGGCGTTTATCCCGCGTTTCACGCCGGGCTTTACCCCGAGTTTTACCCCGAGCTACACGCCGAGTCTTACCCCGAGGTTGCCCCGAGTTTGTCCCGAGTCTTACCCGTCAACACCGTCACGTCAGCAGCGTTCACCTTATGAGCATCAAGTCCGACAAGTGGATCCGGCGCATGGCCGCCGAGCACAAGATGATCGAGCCGTTCGAGCCGTCGCAGGTCCGGACGTCCGAGGACGGCCGCAAGATCGTCAGCTACGGCACGTCGAGCTACGGCTACGATATTCGCTGCGCAGACGAATTCAAGATTTTTACGAACATCAACTCGACGATCGTCGATCCGAAGAACTTCGACGAGAAGTCGTTTGTCGATTTCAAGGGCGATGTCTGCATCATCCCGCCGAATTCGTTCGCGCTGGCGCGCACGGTCGAGTACTTCCGCATTCCGCGCAGCGTGCTGACCGTGTGTCTGGGCAAATCCACGTATGCGCGCTGCGGCATCATCGTCAACGTGACGCCATTCGAGCCGGAGTGGGAAGGGCATGTCACGCTGGAGTTCTCAAATACGACACCTTTGCCTGCGAAAATCTACGCGAACGAAGGTGTCGCGCAGGTGTTGTTTTTCGAAAGCGACGAAATTTGTGACGTGTCGTACGCGGATCGCGGCGGCAAATACCAAGGTCAGCACGGCGTGACGTTGCCGAAAACGTGACGCTTTTATAGCGCTCTGACTTACCGCAATACGGGGACCGCTGCTGACAACATTGACTAGCAGCGGTCGTTCTTTTTGGAGAATCGCCCCATGAAGTTTCGTTTTCCCGTCGTCATCATCGACGAAGATTTCCGCTCCGAGAACATCTCGGGTTCCGGCATCCGGGCGCTTGCCGAAGCGATCGAGAAAGAAGGCGCGGAAGTACTCGGGCTGACGAGCTATGGCGATCTGACTTCGTTCGCGCAGCAGTCGAGCCGCGCCTCGTGCTTCATCCTGTCGATCGACGACGACGAGCTGTTGCCGTACGTCGAAAACGCGACCGACAGCGACGCGCCCGAACTCGCGCCCGCCATCATCGACCTGCGCGCATTCGTCGCCGCGGTGCGGCGCCGCAACGCGGATATCCCGATCTTCCTGTACGGCGAGACGCGCACCTCGCGCCACCTGCCGAACGACATCCTGCGCGAACTGCATGGCTTCATCCATATGTTCGAGGACACGCCGGAATTCGTTGCGCGCCACATCATTCGCGAAGCGAAGGTGTATCTCGATTCGCTCGCGCCGCCGTTCTTCAAGGAACTCGTGCAGTACGCCGAAGAAGGTTCGTATTCGTGGCACTGCCCCGGCCACTCGGGCGGCGTCGCGTTCCTGAAGAACCCGCTCGGCCAGATGTTCCACCAGTTCTTCGGCGAGAACATGCTGCGCGCGGACGTCTGCAATGCCGTCGACGAACTCGGTCAGCTGCTCGACCACACGGGCCCGGTTGCGGCATCGGAGCGCAACGCGGCGCGCATCTTCAGCGCCGACCATCTGTTCTTCGTGACCAACGGCACGTCGACGTCGAACAAGATTGTCTGGCACGCGACGGTCGCGCCGGGCGACATCGTGCTGGTGGACCGTAACTGCCACAAGTCGATCCTGCACGCGATCACGATGACGCATGCAATTCCGGTGTTCCTCACGCCGACGCGCAATCATTTCGGCATCATCGGGCCGATTCCGCGCGATGAGTTCAAGCCGGAAAACATCCGCAAGAAGATCGAAGCGAATCCGTTCGCACGCGAGGCGCTGGCGAAGAACCCGAACCTCAAGCCGCGCATCCTGACCATCACGCAAAGCACGTACGACGGTGTGATCTACAACGTCGAAATGATCAAAGACCTGTTGGGCGATCTGCTCGACACGCTGCATTTCGACGAAGCCTGGCTGCCGCACGCCGAGTTCCACGCGTTCTATCAGGACATGCACGCGATTGGCGCGGGCCGGCCGCGCACGGGCGCGCTCGTGTTCGCGACGCACTCCACGCACAAGCTGCTCGCCGGGATCTCGCAGGCATCGCAGATTCTCGTGCAGGACTCGGAGAACAGCACGTTCGACCGCCATCGCTTCAACGAGGCGTATCTGATGCATACGTCGACGAGCCCGCAGTACGCCATCATTGCGTCGTGCGACGTCGCGGCGGCGATGATGGAGCCGCCGGGCGGTCCGGCGCTCGTCGAGGAATCGATTGCCGAGGCGCTCGACTTCCGCCGCGCGATGCGCAAGGTCGACGACGAGTTCGGCGCCGACTGGTTCTTCAAGGTCTGGGGCCCGGACGAACTCGCCGAAGAAGGCATCGGCTCGCGCGAAGACTGGATGCTGCGTCCGAACGATCATTGGCATGGCTTCGGCGCGCTCGCCGAAAACTTCAACATGCTCGATCCGATCAAGGCCACGATCATCACGCCGGGGCTGACGGTGGACGGCGAGTTCGGCGAAACCGGCATTCCGGCCGCGATCGTCACGAAGTATCTGGCGGAGCATGGCATCATCGTCGAGAAGACGGGGCTGTACTCGTTCTTCATCATGTTCACGATCGGCATTACGAAGGGCCGCTGGAACTCGATGGTCACCGAACTGCAGCAGTTCAAGGACGACTACGACAACAACCAGCCGCTGTGGCGCGTGCTGCCCGAGTTCGTCGCGCAGCATCCGGCGTATGAGCGCATCGGTCTGCGCGACCTCTGCGAGCAGATTCACAGCGTCTATCGCGCGAACGACATCGCGCGTCTGACCACCGAGATGTACCTGTCGAACATGGAGCCGGCGATGAAGCCGTCCGACGCGTTCGCGAAGCTCGCGCACCGCGAGATCGACCGGGTGCCGATCGACGAACTCGAAGGCCGCGTCACGTCGATCCTGCTGACACCGTATCCGCCCGGTATTCCGCTGCTGATTCCGGGCGAGCGCTTTAACCGCACGATCGTCAGCTATCTGCAGTTCGCGCGTGAGTTCAACGAGCGTTTCCCGGGTTTCCACACCGATATCCACGGGCTCGTCGGCGAAGTGATCAACGGCCGCGTCGAGTATTTTGTCGATTGCGTGCGCAACGGAAACTGACGGCGGCCAGGCGGATGGTGAAGGGTTTGACAGATTGGATGGGTTGGATGGGATTACGGCGGTTGCCTGTAGCGACGCCCGCGGTTGTTCGCGCGCGGGTTGCCCTGTCGGCGCGGGTAGGCGTGGCCGCGATATCGGCGGCAGTGGTGGCAGCGGCGGTATGCGTCGGCGTGGTGGCATGGCCGTCGGCCGTGCGCGCCGAAGTGGCCGCGGCCGATCCGATCGATGCGGCCATGCGCACGTGCCTCGCGCGCGCCGACATGTCGTCGACGGCCGGGCAATTGCAATGCATGGATACGGCGCGGCTCGCTTGGCAAGCGTCGATCGACCAGTCGTTCCAGAAGGTGCTGACGAAAGTACCGGCCGCGCAGCGCAAGCGCTGGCAGGCGAGCGAAGACCGCTGGAAGGCGTGGCGCGAAGCGGAAATTCAGATGCTCGCGGCCGTCACGGCGACCACGCACGGCTCGCGCTATCAGCTTTCGGAAGGCGATCTGCGTTTGCAGCCGGTGCGCGATCGCGCGCTGGCGCTACGCGCCGTCGTGGCGAAGACGGACGCAGTCGATGCGCCGCCGCCGCTGCGCTCGTGTCTGGCCGACGCGCAGTGCGTGCATGCGAGCGCCGACGTCAACCAGTACTACCGGCGCCTCGTGAACAAGATGCCGCAGCGCACCTGGCCGGTGTTGTGGCGCGCGCAGCAGGCGTGGGCTGCGTATCGCGACGCAACCGCGCCGCTCGGCGATGCGCGTCAACGCATCGACGTGATCGGCGCGCGCGTAGCGACGCTGAAAAAGCTCGCCGAGACGGCGGGGAACGACTAGCGCGTGATGCCGCGCGATCAATACGCGGCATCGCTGCAGTCTCTCTTATTTCAACGCCGCGCGCGCAGCCTGCACCCCGGCGCGCACCTGATCCGGCGCCGTGCCGCCCGGATGATTGCGGCTCGCCACCGAACCCTCGAGCGTCAGATACTCGAACACATCGTCGCCGATCAGATGCGCGACGTTCGGCAATTCGCGCTTCATTTCATCGAGCGTGAGGTCGGCGAGATCGCAGTTGCGGTCGACACAGATCCGCACCGCATGCGCGACCGCTTCGTGCGCGTCACGGAACGGCAGACCGCGCTTCACGAGGTAATCGGCGAGGTCGGTGGCCGTCGAGAAGCCCTGCAGCGCGGCGGCGCGCATGGCCTGCGGCTTCACCGCGATGCCGGCCACCATTTCCGCGAAGATGCGCAGCGTGTCCGCTACCGTGTCGACGGTGTCGAACAGCGGTTCCTTGTCTTCCTGATTGTCCTTGTTGTACGCGAGCGGCTGGCCTTTCATCAGCGTGAGCAGCGCCATCAGATGGCCGTTCACGCGGCCGGTCTTGCCGCGCGCGAGTTCGGGCACGTCGGGATTTTTCTTCTGCGGCATGATCGACGAGCCCGTGCAAAAGCGGTCCGCGAGATCGATAAAGCCGACGCGCGGGCTCATCCACAGCACGAGCTCTTCGGAGAAACGCGACACGTGCGTCATGACGAGCGCCGCGGCCGCCGTGAATTCGATTGCGAAGTCGCGGTCCGACACGGCGTCGAGCGAGTTCGCGCAGATGCCGTCGAAGCCGAGCGTTTTTGCCACCGCGTGACGGTCGATCGGATAGCTCGTGCCGGCGAGCGCCGCCGCGCCGAGCGGCAGGCGATTGACGCGCTTGCGTGCATCGAGCATGCGCTCGGTGTCGCGCGAAAACATTTCGACGTAGGCAAGCAGGTGGTGCCCGAACGTGACCGGCTGCGCGACCTGCAGGTGCGTGAAGCCCGGCATGATCGTCTCCGCGTTCTGTTCCGCGAGGTCGATCAGGGCGCCGCGCAGATCCTTCAGCAGGCCGCCGATGCGGTCGATTTCGCCGCGCAGCCACAGGCGAATGTCCGTGGCGACCTGGTCGTTGCGCGAACGGCCCGTATGCAGACGCTTGCCCGCATCGCCGATCAGCGCGGTGAGGCGCGCCTCGATATTCAGATGCACGTCTTCGAGATCGAGCTGCCATTCGAATTCGCCGCGCTCGATTTCGCCCTTGATCTGCGCCATGCCGCGCTCGATGGACGCGCGGTCGTCAGCGGAGATGATGTTCTGCGCGGCGAGCATCGATGCGTGCGCGAGCGACCCTTCGATATCGACGAACGCGAGACGCTTGTCGAAGAAAACCGACGACGTGTAGCGCTTGACGAGTTCCGACATCGGCTCGGAGAAGCGAGCCGACCAGGCTTCGCCTTTTTTGTGCAGTTGGGACGTCATGATATGAGGACGCGAATGGCGATCAATGCGGGTGGAAGGGCGCGGACAGCGGGGCGCGTGGGCGCCCGATCATTCTGCTTGCGGTCTGCCCGTGGAGCAGAGTCGCGCCGCGCTCGTTGGCGAAAAAGCAGATTTTAGCATTCGGCGAGCAGAATTCTGCCTCGCGCGGCAACGACCCTATGCGTGGCGAGCCGCGTCGGCGCGTCGTGTCCCGCCGGGCCGTTAGCCTTCGCGTACGAGCACGACAAGCTTCAGGTCTTCGCGATGCGCGGGCTTGAACGTGATCTGATCGTAGGCGACGCGCCCGTCGCGCGGATGCTCGAACTCGCGGCGGCCGCCTTCGCGCTCGCCGACATCCTGCGACGCCCAGAAGTGCGCGAACGCATCGCTTTCGCCGACAAGCGCGTCGATCAGCGCACGCGTCGGCGCATCGTTCAGATGGCGGATCGAGTCTGCGCGAAACTCGGCGGCAAGGCGCTGCGCGCGCGACTCCCAGTCGACGATCAGCGCGTGTCCGACCGACGACAGGAACGTATAGCGCAGCAGGTTGCGGTCGTGGTCGCCGTCGAGCCAGCCGACGAACAGGTCCGCCGCCGGCGCGTTCCATGCGATCGCGTTCCATTGACGGTCGAGCACGTAGGCAGGCGATTGCACGAGCTGCACGGTCTTGAGCAGCATCGCGGGCGCATCGGTGCCGGCGGTCTCCGGCTCGGCCGGGTCGCGCTGCGCGGCGAGCTCGAACAGATACGCGCGTTCGGCGCGCGACAACTGCAGGGCCACCGCGATGCGCGCGAGCGCATCGGCCGATGCCGATACCGGGCGGCCTTGCTCGATCCACGTGTACCAGGTCGGACTCACGCCGCACAGTTGTGCGACTTCCTCGCGGCGCAGCCCGGGCGTGCGGCGCCGCGGCCCGGGCGGCAAGCCGACCGCGAGCGGTGACAGCCGTTCACGATGCGCGCGGATAAAGTCGCCGAGCGCGCGGGCGGGCGTCGAGTCGAGCGGAGGCGGCGTGTCGTGCTCAGGTTCGTATGTCGGGTCGTCGGACGGCGAAGTCATGGCGGGGGAGGCAGGTGGTGTGGATACCAGAATAGCTGCTTGCCTTGTACCGGTACAAGCGGCGCTCTATTGTAGCGATTCAGGCCATGCATAAGCAGGCCGCACGTCGCGATCGACGGCGGTTTGCACGTAATCGTCCGGCAATTTACGCACGCCTTACAAACGGGTCATACAACAACCGCGACGCAAAAACCGCGGGCCAAGGAGCCAACCATGAGACATCGAGACCAGGTCGCCGACGCATTCGGCTCGACCGCCGCTAACTATCTGACGAGCACCGTCCACGCGACGGGCAAGGATCTGCAGACGCTCGCGAAGCTCGTCGCGAAGGCGCCGAAAGGCTCGGTACTCGACATGGGCTGCGGCGCGGGGCACGCGAGCTTTGCGGTGGCGCCGCACGCGGAATCGGTGGTTGCCTACGATCTTGCACGCCCGATGCTCGCCACCGTCGACACGGCCGCAATCGATCGCGGTCTGGGCAATATCCGCACAAAGCAGGGCGCCGCGGAAAGCCTGCCCTTCGACGACGCCTCGTTCGACTGGGTGGTGAGCCGCTTCAGCGCGCATCACTGGCACGACGTGCCGCTGGCGCTCGCCGAAGCGCGCCGCGTGCTGAAGCCGGGCGGCCGCGCGCTTTTTATCGATATCGCGGGCGCCGATCATCCGCTTATCGATTCGCACTTGCAGGCGGTCGAGTTATTGCGCGACGGCTCGCATATCCGCGATTACCGCGCCGACGAGTGGCTTGCGTTTTTCGAGCAGGCCGGTTTTACCGCGAAGGTAAAAGAGCGCTGGCGGCTGCCGATCGACTTCGACGCATGGGTCACGCGCATGCGCACGCCGGCGCTGCGCGTGAGCGCGATCCGCTCGCTGTGGGAGAGTGCGCCGGAAGAAGTCAGGGACTACTTCGCGGTGCAGGCGGATGGATCTTTCGAACTCGATACGCTGATGATCGAAGCGCATTAACGAAGTAGGGCACGCGGTGCATCGACGCCACCGCGTGCCCTTGCAACGACTAACCGCAGAAACCGTGCTTAACCGGTATTGCGCAAACCGGCGGCAATCCCGTTAATCGTTAGATGAATCCCGCGCCGCAAGCGCGTGTTCTTGTCGCCCGCGCGATGGCGCTTCAGCAACTCGACCTGCAGATGGTTCAGCGGATCGAGATACGGGAAGCGGTTCTTGATCGAGCGCGCGAGCAGCGGATTATCGGCGAGCCGGTCCTTCTTGCCCGTGATTTCCGACAGCACGTCCGACGTGCGCTCCCACTCCGCGACGATGCGCTCGAACACGAGCTTGCGCAGCTTCTTGTCTGCAACGAGCTGCGCGTAGCGCGAGGCGACCGCGAGGTCGGTCTTCGCGAGCACCATGTCCATATTCGACAGCAGGTTCGAAAAGAACGGCCACGTCTTGTGCATCTGGCGCAGCAGCTGCACGCGGCGCGAGCGTTCGCTGTCGTTGGACGACGCGTCGAGCCAGCCGCCGACCGCGCTGCCGAAGCCGTACCAGCCCGTCAGCAGCAGACGGCATTGGCCCCACGAAAAACCCCATGGAATCGCGCGCAGATCTTCGATCTTGCGGTTCTTCGGGTCCTGCAGCTTGCGCGAGGCGGGCCGGCTGCCGATATTGAGCTCGGCGATCTCGGTGATCGGCGTCGACGCGAAGAAGTACTCGACAAAGCCCGGCGTTTCGTAGACAAGCGCGCGGTACGCCTGCATCGCTGCGTCGGAGAGGCTTTGCATCGTTTCCTCGAAGACGGACAGTTGCGCGGGCAGCTGCGCCGGCGCATTGCCGTGCGGCGCGAGCGACGCTTCGAGCGTCGCCGCAATCACGGTTTCGAGATTGCGCCGGCCGATCGCCGGATTGCCGAACTTGCTCGCGATCACTTCGCCCTGTTCGGTCAGGCGGATCTGCCCGTCGACGGTGCCAGGCGGCTGCGACAGAATCGCCTGATAGGTCGGGCCGCCGCCGCGGCCGACTGTGCCGCCGCGACCGTGGAAAAGCCGCAGCGTGACGCCGCGTTCGTTGAAAAGCGACACGAGCGCGAGTTCCGCGCGATACAGCTCCCAGTTCGACGTCAGGAAGCCGCCGTCCTTGTTGCTGTCCGAGTAGCCGAGCATGACTTCCTGCTCGTTGCCCTGATGCTCAATGATCGCTTCGATACCGGGCAGCGCCATCAGGTCGCGCATGATGTGCGGCGCGTTGCGCAAGTCGGGGATCGTTTCGAACAGCGGAATGACCATCACGCCCGCGCGCGCCGGTGCATGCGCGGCGCCGAACAGACCCTGCAGCAGGCCGGTTTCCTTCTGCAGCAACATCACTTCGACGAGATCGCTGACCGTCTCGGTGTGCGAAATGATGTAGTTGCGCACGGCGCGGAGGCCGAATTTCTGGCGGATCACGCGTGCTTCCTCGAGCACGCCGAGCTCGCTTTTGACGAGATCCGAATACTCGATGTACGGCGAGCGCAACAGACGCGGCTGCGCAAGCTCGGCAAGCAGGACTTCGAGCTTTTCAGCTTCAGGCAGCGCAGCGTAGTTGTCGACCACGCCCGCGCGCTGCAGCAGTTCCGCGATCACCGCTTCGTGCACATCGGAGCTTTGGCGCAGGTCGATCGACGCGAGATGGAAGCCGAACACTTCGGCCGCCCGCACGAGCGGCGAGAGCCGCGGCGTCGCGAGCGATTCGCCGTGATGCTGCGCAAGCGATTCGGTCAGCACGTCGAGATCGCGCACGAATTCGTCGGCGTCGGCGTACGGTTTCGCATCGCGGCTTGCCTGCCGCATCGCGACGACGCCTTCGCCAAGCCGCTCGCGCGCGGTGGCCGCCATGCGCGCGTAGACGCCGATCAGCGCGCGACGGTACGGCTCGTCGACGCGATGCGGCGAGCGGTCCGGCGATGCATCGGCCAAGGCCTTCAGCGCATCGCTGCTGCCGGCGAGCAGGTACGACACGGCGAGTTCGGCGCCGAGCTGGTGAATTTCTTCGAGGTAGTGCTCGAAGATCACGGTTGCCTGGCGCGAGATCGCGAGTTCGAGCGTCTCGGCGGTCACATTCGGATTGCCGTCGCGGTCGCCGCCGATCCAGCTGCCCATCTGGAAGAACGGCGGCAGACGCGAGGCGAGACCATGTTCGGCAAGCGCCGCCTCGATGTCCGCATAGAGCGCGGGAATCTCGGCGAGAAACGTCGCGCGGTAATACGACAGCGCGTTCTCGATTTCATCGGCGACGGTCAGGCGCGAGTCGCGCAACATCCGCGTTTGCCACAGCGACGTCACGCGCGCGCGCAGCAAAGCGTCGTTTTGCGCACGCTCGCGCGCGGTCAGCGGCTGGTCGCGTTCGGCAAGCAGGCGCGCGACGTCGTGTTGCGCATCGAGAATGCTTTTACGCTGCACCTCGGTCGGGTGCGCGGTCAGTACCGGCACGATCAGCGCGTCGTCGAAGAATTGCTGCACGACCGGCGTCGGCGCCGCGCCGGCCTTGTCGAGCCGCTCGAGCGCATGCGCGACCGTACCGGGCTGCGCGGACGAGCCGGCCAGCTCGTGAATCCGGCGGCGCCGGTTGTGATGGCGGTCTTCCGCGATATTCGCGAGGTGCGAGAAAAAGCTGAATGCGCGCACGACGCTGACGGTCTGCGCGGGGTTCAGCGCGCGCAGCTTCTTGTCGAGCGTCTGCGCGGCGACGCTGTCGTCCTCGCGCCGAAAGCGCACCGCCGTCTGGCGGATCGTCTCGACGACGTCGAACACCGCATCGCCTTCCTGCTCGCGCACCACATCGCCGAGCAGGCGGCCCAGATAGCGGATGTCTTCGAAAAGCGGCTGGTCCTTGTCTTCGCGCGTGCGGCCGTCTTTCGGCGCGGCCGCGGCGAGCAGGGCGGCGGCGCCGTCGAGCGTGTTGGCGCGGGCCACCGCACGCGGCTTCGCGCGGCTTTTATCGGCAAGCGTGGTAGCCGCCGCGCCAGCGGCGCCGTTGGCACCCGCTTTGGCGGGCTTGCCTTTGTGCGCCTTGCTGTCCGCAACGTTTTTATTCGCGGCGGCGGCTTTGGCTGCTTTGACGACCTTGGGGGCCTTGGGCAGCTTCGCGGTCTGCGCGAGCTTCGGCGGCTTGACCGGCTTGACCGGTTTGACGGCCTTGTCCGCTTTCTCGACGCGTGCCGCCTGGGTGATGCGTTGTGTGCGGCCGGCGTTCGCGCCGTTGGCGCTGCCCTTGTTATTCGCATTGCTGCCGGCCGGGGCCGCGTCAGTCGCCGCGGTTGATTGCGCCTGGGCGCGAGCGGCGGGTTCGATGCCGCTTTCAGGCGATGCAGTATTGCGGCGCGCGGCGCGCGCCGATCCGGAAGACGTCACGATGGGTTTCCTCGGAAAGCCAGGGTCTAAAGGTCTAAATAACGGTCTAGAGAGAGAGGAACTGCCACTGCGGGTACTGCATGGGGGGCTGCCCGGGGTTCTGCCTGATGTTGCCACATCCGTTGCCACATCCGCTCACTGCGGCGGCAACGCATTGCATCATCGCGCAGGCCGCGTAGGGACGCGCGAACGACCGTGCACGTGTATTGCTCGATTCCATTGTTTCATCCTGATCGCTACGCGTGCCTTGCGCGATGCGCGGCGCGCTGTCTCCTTTCTTGTCTGCGTTGTCGGGCAAGGCTGTGCGGCCGGACAATAGACCGCGGCAGAACCGCGGGCCGGCGCTTAAGCGCGTGCTAACATTGTTTTTTATCGATCCCGCTATTCACTTTTGACTCAGCAATGAATCCCGAGACGCTCTCAGCGACTCCACCCAGCACGCTCGTGATCGCCTCGCGTGAAAGCCGCCTGGCGATGTGGCAGGCCGAGCATGTGCGGTGTGCGCTGCACAAATTATATCCATCCTGCGACGTCAAAATTCTCGGGCTCACTACACGCGGCGATCAGATTCTCGATCGCACGCTCTCGAAGGTCGGCGGCAAGGGGCTGTTCGTCAAGGAGCTCGAAAACGCGCTGGCCGACGGCCGCGCCGATCTCGCCGTGCATTCGCTTAAAGATGTGCCGATGGAATTGCCGCCGGGCTTCGCGTTGAGCACGATCCTCGAGCGCGAGGACGCGCGCGACGCATTCGTATCGAACGACTACGACGCGCTGTCGGCGCTGCCGCCGGGCAGCGTGGTCGGCACCTCGAGCCTGCGGCGCGAGGCCAATCTGCGCGCGCGCTTTCCCGAACTGATCGTCAAGCCGTTACGCGGCAACCTCGATACGCGTCTTGCGAAGCTCGACCGCGGCGACTATGCGGCGATTATTCTCGCGGCAGCGGGCCTGAAGCGCCTCGGCCTCGCGGATCGCATCCGTGGGCTGCTCGATCCGCTCGACAGTCTGCCCGCGGCGGGTCAGGGCGCGCTCGGCATCGAGATCCGTGCCGACCGCGCCGAGCTCGCGGCGTGGCTTGCGCCACTGCATCACGAACACACGGCGGCCGCGGTCGAAGCGGAGCGCATGGTGTCGCGCGCGCTCGGCGGCAGCTGCCAGGTGCCGCTCGCCGCGTATGCGACGTGGCATGACGGCGCGTTGCACCTGCGCGCGCTCGTCGCGACGCCGGACGGCCAGCGCGTGCTGCACGCGCACGGCTCGTCACCTGCCGCGACTGTCGAGCGCGCGATCGAACTCGGCCGCGAAGTCGCGAGCGAACTCGAGAGCCAGGGCGCGCTCGAGATCGTGCGCGCGCTCAGCAGCGCGGACAGTTCCGCGTCCGATACGTGATGGAACGCGCGACGAGGCGTCTAACCGTCGTCCTCACGCGGCCCGCGGGCCAGTCCGATGCATTGGCCGCGCGGCTCGCCGCCGAAGGCGTCGAAACGGTCGATTTCCCGTTGATCGATATCGCGCCTGTCGCGGACGCCGGACCGCTCGACGCGGCGTTTGCCGCGCTCGCGAATTACGCGCTCGTCGTGTTTGTCTCGCCGAACGCGATCGACTGCGCATTCGCACGCTTCAACGCGATCTGGCCGCACGCGTTGCCGATCGGTGTCGTCGGGCCGGGCAGCGTCGCGGCGCTCGCGCGGCACGGCGTCGAAGCGCCCGCGTATCAGGTGATCAGCCCGGCCGCGCATGGTGCGCACGGCGCCGATGAAAGCGGCCAAAGCGGTGGCAAAAGCAACAGCCACGACGGTGGCAAAAGCAACAACGAAAGCAGCCAGACCGGCGCCGACGGCAACGTCAACGGCAACGGCCGCGACATCGACGGCGGCCGCTTCGATTCCGAAGGCCTCTACGCCGCGCTCGAAGCGACGCTCGGCGCGAACGCATTCGAGGGCAAGCGAGTACTGATCGTGCGCGGCGACGGCGGTCGCGAATGGCTCGCGGACCGCCTGCGCGAAGCGGGCGCTGAAGTCGAGGCCGTGGCGGCGTACCGGCGCATCGTGCCGGAGCCGTCGGTACGCACATGGGAACGCATTCACGCCTTGCTCGCAGGTGAGCCGCATGTATGGCTCGTCACGAGTTCCGAAGGCGTGCGCAACCTGGGCGAGCTCGCGCGCGATCATCTGACCGCCGACGAAATCGTTCAACTGAAGCGCGCGCCGTTCGTCGCGCCCCATCCGCGCATTGCCGAAACCGCGCGGGCATTGGGTTTTGATAGCATTACGGTGTCGGGCGCAGGCGACGAACGTATCGCCCGCGCGTTGCTGTCCGCCGTCGCGCTTCCCGAAGTTCAACCGGTTCAGACCAACCCGGCTCAAGCACGCATGACTGATTCGACCGCATCCACGAACCCTTCCTCGCCGCCGGCGGCCGCGAGGCCTCTGCCGCCGAACCAGCCGTTTACACCGTACGAGGCGCAACCGCCGCGCCGTGGCCGCGGCACCGGGCTGCTGTGGTTCGTCATCATCGTCGTGGTGCTGGCGGCGGCCGCGGGCGGCATCACGCTGAACCGCAAGCTGATCCGCCTCGATCAGGAGTTGACGAAGCGCCAGCAGGTCAACGATGCACAAACCTCCGAACTGCGCGTGAAGACCGAGCAGGCGCTCGCCACGGTGCGCGGCGTCGATACGCAGATGTCGCAGCTCGAAGGCAAGCTCGCCGATGCGCAGAACGCTCAGCAGGCGCTGCAGCAGCAATACGCCGATCTCGCGCGCAATCGCGACGACTGGACCATGGCCGAAGTCGGCCAGATGCTGTCGAGCGCGAGCGAGCAGCTGCAGCTAACGGGCAATACGCAGCTCGCGCTGTTCGCGCTGCAAAGCGCCGATACGCGCCTCGCCGCATCGGACAACCCGCAGGCGCTCGCGGTGCGCAAGGCGATCGGTCAGGACATCGACAAGCTGAAGGCCGCGCCGTCCACCGATCTGACGGGCCTGGCGATCAAGCTCGATAACGCGATCGAAATGGTCGACAGCCTGCCGCTCGCCGGCGAAGCGCCGATCGCGCATGCGACGCCGCACGCGTCCGCGCCTGGCGACACCGGCAAGATCGCCGCGGCGACCGGCGAGCCGCGCTGGAAAGTGTGGTGGCAGGGCTTCGTGTCCGGCATCGGTCAGCAACTGGCGAGCCTCGTGCAGGTGCGCCGCATCGACAATGCCGACGCGCTGATGGTCGCGCCGGACCAGGGCTACTTCCTGCGCGAGAACCTGAAGCTGCGCCTGCTGTCCGCGCGCCTCGCACTGCTCGCGCGCAACGAGACGACGCTGCGTTCGGACCTGCAAGCGGCCGACGCGACGCTCGCGCATTACTTCGATGCGTCGTCGAAGAACACGCAGACCGTGCGCGGCCTCGTGAAGGACGTCGACGATGCGGCAGGCGCAGTCCAGGTGCCGAATCTCGACACGAGCCTGCAAGCCGTTCATCAATACCGTAGCCGGAGTTGACGATGGCGCTTCGAGGACTCCTGTGGCTCGCTTTCCTGTTCGTGATCGCGGTCGTGCTCGCGCTGGCGGGGCGTTTCGATACGGGGCAGGTGCTGATCGTCTATCCGCCGTACCGCGTCGATATCTCGCTGAATCTGTTCGTCGTCGCATTGGTGGTCGTGTTTATCGTGCTGTATGCGGCGACGCGCATCGTCCGCAATATCTGGCGCATGCCGCAGCGCGTAGCCGCGTATCGCGCGCGCACGCGCATCGCGAAGGCGCATACGGCGCTGCGCGATGCGATCGGCAATCTGTATGCGGGGCGTTTTTCGCGCGCGGAGAAGGCGGCGCGCGATTCGCTCGCGCATGACGCGAACCGCGGCGCGGCCGGCCTGATCGCCGCCAATGCCGCACATCGCATGCACGAGTACGCGCGCCGCGACGAATGGCTCGCGAAGATCGATTCGCCCGACTGGCAGGACGCGCGTCTGATGGCGACCGCCGATATGCGCGCCGATGGCCGCGATGCGGACGGTGCGCTGGCCGCGCTGCTCGAAATGCAGTCGCAGGGCGGGCGGCGCATTCACGCGCAGCAGATCGCGCTGCGCGCGCAGCAGCAGCTGAAGAACTGGGGCGAAGTGCTGAAGCTCGTGAAGACGCTCGAGAAGCGCGAGGCGATTCACCCGGCTGTTGCCGTGCGGCTGCGGCAGCTTGCGGCCGAGAATCTGCTGCGCGACCGTCGTCACAACGGCGATGCGCTGCTCGAGCTGTGGAACTCGCTGTCGCCTACGGAACGGCATTCGCCGCGCCTCGCCGATCTCGCCGCCGAACTGCTGGTCGCGCTGAACCGTCCGCAGGACGCGCGCAAGATCGTCGAGGAAGCGCTCGCGCAGAACTGGGACGCGCGGCTATTGCGCCGCTATCCGGACACCGCGGGCGGCGACGCGCTGCCGCTCATTCAGAAGGCCGAAGGATGGCAGAAGGAACGCCCCGACGATGCCGATCTGCTGTTCACGCTGGGCCGGTTGTGTCTGCATCAGCAACTATGGGGCAAGGCGCAGTCGTTCCTGGAGTCGGCGCTGAAGATGGCCGACAACGAGACCTTGAAGATCCGTTCGCATCGCGCGCTTGCGCGACTGCATGAACAGCTTGGCGATTCGGCGAAGGCCAGCGAGCACTATCGCGAGAGTGCGCTGGCGATGAACGTGACCTGAATGTAACCTGAGCGGGACGGCGCGGCGCGCTTGCCGCCTGCATTGCTGCTTGCGAGTATCGCTGCTTGTATGTTCTGAGTTGAGCGAACAAAACCCGGTGGTCCGTCGCTACGGTCACCGGGTTTTTGTTATCGGTTCACCAGCCGCTTCGGCACACCCACCGCCAGCAGTCCGCCGAGCACCATGAACGCCGCAAGCAGATACATGCCCGTCGCATTCGAGGCGGTCGCCTCTTTGAGCCAGCCCACCGCATAGGGGCCGAGAAAGCCGGCGAGATTGCCGATCGAGTTGATCATCGCGATACCGGCCGCCGCGCCGGCGCCGGCCAGAAATGCGGTCGGCAGACTCCAGAACAGCGGTAGCGTGGTTAGAATGCCCATCGTCGCAAGCGTCAGCGAGATCATCGCGAGCAGCGTGCTGTGGGCCCAGAGCACCGACAGCACGAGCCCGAGCGCGCCCGCGAACGCCGGAATCGCGACGTGCCAGCGCCGCTCGCGCGTGCGGTCCGCGCTGCGCGACACGAGCACCATCGCGACGACCGCCGCGGCGAACGGAATGGCCGACAGCAGACCGATGGTGAATGCGTCGCTGACGCCGGTCGCCTTGATGATCGTCGGCAGCCAGAAGCTCACGCCATAGAGGCCCATCACGAACGAAAAATAGATGGCGCTCATCAGCCAGACACGCGGACTCGCGAGCACGGTGCCGATCGACGGGTCTTCTTTGGTCGCGTCTTCAGCGGCGATATTGCGTTCGAGCAGTTGACGTTCTTCGGCGGTCAGCCATTGCGCTTTGCCGATGCGGTCGTCGAGCACGATAAACACGACGATACCGACGACGATCGACGGCAGCCCTTCGAGCAGGAACAGCCACTGCCAGCCGTGCCAGCCGTTCAGTCCGTCGCACGCCTTCAGGATAAAGCCCGAGATCGGGCCGCCGACCACGCCCGATAACGCGATCGCGGTCATGAACCACGTCGTCATCCGGCCGCGCCGGTGCGCGGGATACCAGTAGGTCAGATAGAGAATGATGCCGGGGAAAAAGCCTGCTTCGGCGAGGCCGAGCAGAAAGCGCATCACGTAAAACATGGTCGGCGTGGTGACGAACATCGTGAGCGCCGAGATGATGCCCCAGGACACCATGATCCGCGCGATCCAGACGCGCGCGCCGACGCGGTGAAGAATCATGTTGCTCGGAATTTCGAAGATGAAATAGCCGAGAAAGAAGATGCCCGCGCCGAAGCCATAAACGGCGTCGCTCAGACTGAGATCGGCCTGCATCTGCAGCTTTGCGAAGCCGACGTTCACGCGGTCGAGGTAGGCGACCACATAGCAGAGCATCAGGAGCGGCGTGAGACGCCACGCCACCTTGCGGTAGGTCGCTTCTTCGAAAGTGGAGGGCGGCATCCCCGCGCCGGACGGATGAAGCGGATTCGCTGGACTGGCCATCGGTGTCTCCTCGTTCTTTCCGAAAGGAAGTGCCGCCGATGGCGATTCTAGTCCCGCTTCGGGCGCTTTAAGGCGTTTGAAAGTTCGGGGAAAACCCGCGTCTACACGCAGCGCCCGCCGTCCACTTCGAGACACACGCCGGTGACGAACGCAGCGTCGTCCGAGGCCAGAAACACGCACGCGTTGGCAATGTCCTGCGGTGTCGAAAAGCGGCCAAGCGGAATCGTCGCGAGAAACTTGCGGCGGTTTTCCGGCGTGTCTTCCATGCCCATGAATTCGGGCAACAGCGCGGTTTCGCCGATCACCGGGTTCACGCAATTCACGCGGATGCGGTCCGCCCCGAGTTCGACCGCCAGCGACTTGCTCGCGACGATCACCGCGCCCTTGCTGCCGTTGTACCAGACGAGCCCGGGCCGCGGTCGTACGCCCGCGGTCGACGCGATATTGACGAACACGCCGCCGCCGCGTTCGCGGAAATACGGCACGAACTCGCGCACGCTCCAGTAGATGCCTTTGACGTTGACCGCGTAGACGCGGTCGAACTCGGCTTCGCTGACGTCGAGCACGGGCTTGTTGCGATGCGTGGTGCCCGCGTTGTTCACGACGATCTCGACGCTGCCGAAGTCTTCGAGCGCGGCGCGGCGCAACTGCTGCCAGTCCTCGGCGCGCGTGATGTCGCCCGTGACCGCGATCGCCTTGCCACCCGCGAGCGCGATTTCGCTTGCGACGCGCTCGGCCGCGGCGCCGTTGATATCGTTGACGACGACGTTCGCGCCTTCACGCGCATACGTCTTTGCAATGCCTTCGCCGAAGCCCGAGCCGCCGCCCGTGACGAGGGCGGTTTTGCCTGTCAGTCGCATGATGTCTCCAATGTTGTTGGTTGTGCTTCACAGCGTGCTGCTTGTGTTTTGCGCGTGTTTCGCGCGTGTTTCGCGCGTGTTTCGCGCGGGCGCACGCGCCCGCTGCACTGTGCTGCTCGTGCCCGGCCGTACCTCAGCCGTACCTCAGCCGTGCCGTATCGCCACGGTCTTCAGCACCGTGAATCCGTAAAGCGCCTCGAAGCCTTTCTCCCGGCCATGCCCCGAATGCTTGACGCCGCCGAACGGCAACTCGACGCCGCCGCCCGCGCCATAGTTGTTGATAAACACCTGCCCCGAGCGCACGCGCCGCGCAACGCGCAATTGCCGCGCGCCGTCGCGCGTCCAGATGCCGGCGACGAGCCCGTACGGCGTGCCGTTCGCAAGCGCCAGCGCTTCGTCTTCATCGGCGAACGGCAGCGCCGCGAGCACCGGACCGAACACCTCCTCGCGCGCGAGCCGATGCTGCGGCGGCACATCGCGCAACAGCGTCGGCGCCTGATAGAAGCCGCTTTCCGGCGCTTCGGCGATCACATGGCCTTGCGCGGCCATCGCAATGCTGTCGTGCTGCGCGTCGGACAGAAAGTCCCACACGCGCTGTTGCTGCTTCGCGCTGATCAACGGCCCGCAGTCGAGATCCGCATGCGACGGCCCGACGCGCAGCGCGTTGAATGCAGTCGCGAGCCGGTCGACCAACGGCTCGTAGGCTGACCGCTCGATCAGCACGCGGCTGCCCGCCGAGCACGTCTGCCCGGCGTTCTGCACGATCGCGGACACGAGCACCGGCAGCGCGGCGTCGAAGTCCGCGTCGGCGAACACGATTTGCGGCGATTTGCCGCCGAGCTCGAGCGTGACCGGCACATGGTTCTCGGCGGCCATCTGCGTGACGAGCTTGCCGGTTTCCGGCGACCCGGTGAACGAGATATGGTCGACGCCCGGATGTTTCGCGAGCGCCGCCCCCGCTTCATGGCCGTAGCCGGTCACGATATTGAGCGCGCCGGCCGGCAGGCCCGCCTCGGCGGCGAGTTCGGCGACGCGCAGCACCGACAGGCACGCGTCTTCCGCGGGCTTCACGACGCAAGCGTTGCCCGCGGCGAGCGCCGCGCCCGCGCTGCGGCCGAAGATCTGCATCGGGTAGTTCCACGGCACGATATGGCCGGTCACGCCGTGCGGCTCGCGGATCGTGAACACCGTGTAGCCGGCCTGATACGGCAGCGTCTCGCCGTGCAGCTTGTCGGCGGCACCCGCATAGAACTCGAAGTAGCGGGCGAGCGCCGCCGCGTCCGCGCGCGCCTGGCGCAACGGCTTGCCGGTGTCGCGCGCTTCGAGCTGCGCGAGCTCCTCGTGGCAGGTGCCGACCAGCATCGCGAGCCGATAGAGCAGGCGCCCGCGCTCGGCGGCGCTCAGCGCGCCCCATGCGCCGTCGAAGGCGCGCCGCGCGGCCGTGACAGCCACGTCGATATCGGCTGCGTTGCCGCGCGCGAGACGCGCAAACGGCTGGCCGTCGGACGGGTCGATCACGGCGATCGAGTCGCCGCCCGCCGCCGCGGTCCATTCGTTGCCGATGAAGTGTTTCGCTTCTTCCATGCATGCTCCTTGTTCGAAAGGGATGATTGGAGGCCCGGCGACGTTCCTGAAAACATGTCCCGTGCGGGGCGCTCGAAGCGACTGGCCGGTGCGGGATGCGCAGAGCGGGGCGAATGCGGTGTGAATGCCGTACGAATGCGATACAAGCGCGATACAAGCGCGATACAAGTGCGGTTCAAGCGCAATAGCAGTACAAACACGATGCAAACGCGCTGCAAACGCACGAACACGCAAAAAGCCCGCGCCGCGGCCAGACGATACGTCGATTATCGCGCCGAATGCGCGCGGGCGGCACCGGCCGATTGGCTATAATGGCGCATTCCCGCGGCGATACGGGCCGGCAGCCGCCGGCGTTGTGCGTGGTTGCTGTTTGTAGTTGCTGGTTGTGATTGCCGTACGCGTCCCGCCAATCTCCTCATTCCATCGTCATCAGAGAGCGCCATGAGCTTCAACACTGTCCCTCCCGGCAAGGATCTGCCGCAAGACTTCAACGTCATCATCGA
Organism: Paraburkholderia edwinii; assembly: GCF_019428685.1. Classification (NCBI taxonomy): domain Bacteria; kingdom Pseudomonadati; phylum Pseudomonadota; class Betaproteobacteria; order Burkholderiales; family Burkholderiaceae; genus Paraburkholderia; species Paraburkholderia edwinii. The sequence continues at coordinate 3,482,239 of NZ_CP080095.1, read as the reverse complement.
AATCCCCGCGCAAAGCGATCCGGTGAAGTACGAGGCCGACAAGGATCTGGGTCTGCTCGTCGTCGACCGCTTTATCGGCACCGGCATGCGCTATCCGGCGAACTACGGCTTCATTCCGCAGACGCTGTCGGGCGACGGCGACCCGGTCGACGTGCTCGTCGTCACGCCGTATCCGCTGCTGGCCGGCTCCGTGGTGCGCTGCCGCGCGCTCGGCATGCTGCAGATGACCGACGAGTCGGGCGTCGATGCGAAGCTCGTCGCCGTCGCGCAAGACAAGATCTGCCCCATGACCGCGCATATGAAGTCGATCGACGACGTGCCCGGTTTCCTGAAAGATCAGATCAAGCACTTCTTCGAGAACTACAAGGCGCTCGAGAAGGGCAAGTGGGTGAAGGTCGAAGGGTGGGCGGGCATCGACGCCGCGCACAAGGAAATTACCGACGGCGTGGCGAACTACAAGAAGTGAAGTAAAAGTGTCTGCCTGACCGTTTCCGGTCCGGTCGAGAAGCCGCGCGTGCCTGTACCGGGCCGCGCGGTTTTTTTATGCGGCGCTGGTGTTGGCGTTGGTGCTGGGGTCGGCTTCGCCGTCGTCGTCGGCGGCGACTTCGATGCGCGCGGGCATCACCGATTCGAGCGTGCGCGCGCCCGCCGCCAGCGCGTGCTTGCCTTTGGGCGGCAGGCGTTTCACCCAGTATTCGGCGCGCAACGCGCTAGCGCGATCCGCCAGCTCGAACGACGCCAGTAAGCGCACGGGTTTGCGCGAACGCGTATAGCGCGCGCCCGTGCCGTTGCAGTGCTTGTCGAAGCGCGCGGCGACGTCGATCGCAATGCCCGTGTAGACGCTGCCGTCGTCGCATTCGATCAGATAGAGGAACCACGGCGTCGTGCGCGTCATCGCGTTGCTTCAGCTTTTGAAGGGATTGTGCTCGCGCAGTTCGTCGACATACGCGTGGATGTGATTGGTCTCGTTATCGAGAAATTGCGCAACCGCATCGGAAAACGCGGGATGCGCGAGCCAATGTGTCGAGCGCGTGACAGTCGGCATAAAGCCGCGCGCCATCTTGTGCTCGCCCTGCGCGCCGCCTTCGAATACCGCGAATTTTTGCTCGATGCAGAACTCGAGCGGCTGATAGTACGCGGTCTCGAAGTGCAGGCAGGGCACATGTTCGACCGCGCCCCAGTAGCGGCCGTAGAGCGTGCCGCCCGTGCCGTCTTTCGTATCGTCGCGCTGGAACACGACGAGCGAACTCGCGATCGGCTTGCCGTCCGCTTCGGCAATCACCATCATCAGATTCTCCGGCATCGTTTCGCCGATCATGCGGAAGAAGTCGAGGTTCAGATAAGGGCTCGAAAAGTGTTCGCGGTACGTCTGCCGATAGCACTTGCTGAAGAAGCGCCAGTCCGCGTCCGAAATGTCCCGGCCGACGCGGCGCCGGAACGTCACGCCCGCTTCGCGCACCTTGCGCCGCTCCGCTCGGATGTTCTTGCGTTTCTTCTGCTCGAGCGTCGAGAGGAATTCGTCGAAGTCGCGATAGCCGTTGTTGAGCCAGTGAAACTGCACGCCTTCGCGTTGCATCATGCCGAGGTCGGTCAGCGCCTGTGCTTCGGTATCGGTTGGAAACAGCACGTGCAGCGACGACACATCGGCCTGTTCGGCGAACGCCACGAGCGTGGCCGCGAGGTGCCGCAGCGCGCGTGCATCGGTGGCCATCAGGCGCGTGCCCTGCACCGGCGTGAACGGTACCGCGCACAGCAGCTTGGGGTAGTACGCGAGGCCGTTGCGCTTGTAGGCGTCGGCCCATGCCCAGTCGAACACGTACTCGCCGTACGAGTGGCCCTTCATATAGACCGGCGCTGCCGCGGCGAGCCGGCCCGTGCGCGGGTCGGTCAGCGTGACGAATTGCGGCGCCCAGCCGGTATCCGGCACGGCGCAATGCGTGGCGTGCAGCGCACTCAGAAACGCGTGACGCAAGAACGGCGTCGGCTGAGCCTGGCTCGCGAGCAGCGCATTCCATTCGGCGGCGTCCACTTCGGACGGCGACGCCAGAATGCCCGTGAGATAATCAAAACGTTCCTGATTCAATCTGCCTGACCGTTCCCGATCCGATCTGACTCGCCGCATGCGCGGCGCGCCGTGTGTTTATCAAATGACGACTCGCATCGCTCTAGCCCAACTCAATGTCACCGTCGGCGACTTCGCCGGCAACGTCGCGAAGATCGTGGCCGCGGCCCGCGCCGCGCACAGCGATGGTGCGAAGCTGCTGATCGCGCCCGAACTCGCGTTGTCCGGCTATCCGCCCGAAGACCTGCTGCTGCGGCCCGCGTTCTATGCGGCCAGCGCTGCGGCGCTCGCCGATCTTGCGCTTGCGCTCAAACCTTTCGCCGGGCTTCACGTGGTGGTCGGTCATCCGCACCGCGACGTGGCAAACGGTCATGGTAATGCAAACGCGCCGATCGAGCGTGGGCTGCCACCGGTGGATACGTATAACGCCGCATCGTTGATCGTCGACGGCGCGGTGGTCGGCACCTACCTGAAGCAGGATCTGCCGAACACGGAAGTGTTCGACGAGAAGCGCTATTTTGCGTCCGATCCGCAGCCGTTCGTGTTCGAGCTCGACGGCGTGAAGTACGGTGTCGTGATCTGCGAAGACGTCTGGCATGCGTCGGCGGCGCAGCTTGCGAAGGCGGCCGGCGCGCAGGTACTGCTCGTGCCGAACGGCTCGCCGTATCACATGAACAAGGAAGCGATGCGCATCGATATCCTGCGCGCGCGGATTCGCGAGACCGGGCTGCCGATGGTCTACGTGAATATGGTCGGCGGGCAGGATGAACTCGTGTTCGACGGCGGCTCGTTCGTGCTCGATGCGCGCGGCGAGGTCGTCGCGAAGATGCCGCAGTTCACGGAAGGCCATGCGATCGTCGAGTTCGACGGCGCCAAGCCTGTCACGGCCACGATTGCGCCGGAGACGTCGATCGAGGCGCAGGTCTATGCGGCGCTCGTGCTCGGCGTGCGCGACTACATCAACAAGAACGGCTTTCCGGGCGCGATCATCGGCCTGTCGGGCGGCGTGGATTCGGCGCTCGTGCTGGCCGTCGCATGCGATGCGCTGGGGCCCGAGCGCGTGCGCGCGGTGATGATGCCGTCGCGCTACACGGCCGATATTTCGACCACGGACGCAGCCGATATGGCGCGGCGCGTCGGCGTGCGCTACGACGAAATCGCGATCGCGCCGATGTTCGAGGCATTCCGCGCATCGCTGGCCGGCGAATTCGCGGGACGCGCCGAAGATGCAACCGAGGAGAACATCCAGGCGCGCATTCGCGGCACGCTGCTGATGGCGCTGTCGAACAAGTTCGGTTCGCTCGTGCTGACCACTGGCAACAAGAGCGAGATGGCGGTGGGCTATTGCACGCTGTACGGCGATATGGCGGGCGGCTTCGCGGTGATCAAGGACATCGCGAAAACGCTGGTCTACCGTCTGTGCCACTACCGCAACGCCGCAACCGCCTACCCAAAGCGGGACATCATCCCCGAGCGCATTCTGACGCGCGCGCCTTCGGCCGAATTGCGCGATAACCAGACCGATCAGGACAGCCTGCCGCCGTACGACACGCTCGATGCGATCATGCGCATGTTCATGGAAGAAGACCGGTCGCTCGCGGAAATCGTCGCCGCGGGCTTTGCGGCGGAAGACGTAAAGCGCGTCACGCGTTTGATCAAGATCAACGAATACAAGCGGCGCCAGGCGCCGATCGGCATTCGGGTTACGCATCGCGCGTTCGGCCGCGACTGGCGGTACCCGATCACGTCGCGCTATACGGAGCCGCTCGCGTGAGCCTGGGCAAGCTTGCATGAGCTCACGTGAGCTTGCTTAGGCTTGCATGAGTTTGCTCGCGCCAGCTGGAGTGCGCGCTGCCGCGCTGGCAATGTGTCCGGCGCGGCGTAGAATCAAAAAACAAACCAGCATCCTGTTATCTTCGAACCCACACGAGGCTCGCTATGAAACGCATCACCGCAATCATCAAACCGTTCAAACTCGACGAAGTGCGTGAGGCGCTCGCGGAAGTAGGCCTGACGGGGCTCACCGTCACGGAAGTAAAGGGTTTCGGGCGCCAGAAAGGGCATACCGAGCTCTATCGCGGCGCCGAATATGTGGTCGACTTCTTGCCGAAGGTGAAGATCGAAGTGGTGGTCGCGAACGATCAGACCGATCAGGTTATCGATGCGATCATTGGCGCGGCGCGCACCGGGAAGATCGGCGACGGCAAGATCTTTGTCGCGGATGTCGAGCGCGTGATCCGTATCCGTACCGGCGAAGAGAACGAAGCGGCGGTATAAGCGGTTAAAGCAGCTTAAGCGGCTTTAACACGGTCAAGCGGTAGTGGCGCAAGCGCATCGGCCTTGTGCCCAAATCAGGTGCACGTGCAATGCGTGCACCCGTCTTTGCATAGGCGGCACCCTGAGCCGCTGTCCCATCTGAGTTGCTATCGAGGCCGTTGTCCGGGGCGCTATCCAGCGGAAATCCAAAGAAAAAACGGTGCGATACCCTTTCGGACATCGCACCGATACGCGCCTCTCGCAGCAGCGTGAAAACTGTTCTCTAGCTAAATCTGTTGTAGTCGCAACGTTCGATTAGAACGAGTGCTGGATACCTGCGTACACGCCCGACTGGCTGTGGCCAAGGAGCGGGTTGTCGGTTGCCACTGCGGTACCCGAGTTGTTCGCGTTCAGGCCGAAGTTCGCTGCCTTGCTGTTTTGCGTCGTCGCGATCTGGATGTCCAGCAGCGTGCGCTTCGACAGGTTGTACGAACCGCCGATCGTGTACAGCGTTGCGTTGCCGCCGCCGTTGTTGGCGTTCACGTGGTACACGGCTGCGATCAGCGCGGCTGCCGGCGTGGCTTGCCACGTCACACCGCCCCACTCGTGATCGAGCGTCGTCGGCGTGCCTGACGCTGCACCCGTGATACCCGACGTGCGGATCGCCTGATACGCGCCCTGGATCTTGAACTGACCGAGGAACACGTTCACAGCTGCCGTGTATTCACGCGAGAACGCGAACACGCCTTGGCCCACGTTGCCAGCGTTGATCGCGCTGGAACCGCCGCCGAGCGAACCGTTGGCCGGGTTGCGGATTTCGTCATAGATACCGCGAACCTGGAAGATCGACGACGTGTAGGTAACCTGAGCGCCACCTTCACGGCCTTGCGGCGTCGTGCCATTACCGTTCCAGTTCGTCGCGTTCGACAGCGCGTATTGACCGTAGAAGTCAAAGCCGGCGATCTTCGGCGACTGGTACGAAATGTTGTTGCTCGATTGCGGCCAGTTGCGGCCACGCACCAGCGACGCCGACGACCAGTTCGACTGACCGAACGGATCGAAGTCCCACACGCCGTTGGAGATGAAGAGTTCGCGACCGAGGAGCAGGGTACCGAACTGGTTGCTTGCGACACCGACGGTTGCCCAGCGATTGAAGAGACCGCCACCGCCAGGGCCCTGGCCCGTCATCGTGTTGAAGGAGCCTTCCAACTGGAACACCGCCTTGTAGCCGGCGCCGAGGTCTTCAGCACCCTTCAAACCCCACAGGCTGGTACCCCAGTCACCGCTTTCCGCCTTGAAGCGGTGCGAGCTGTTGGTGGCCACGCCGGCGGCGTTCGCGTTGGTCGGCACGCCCCACATGGCTTCGAGACCAGCGTCCAGACGCCCGTACAGCGTCACGCTGCTCTGTGCATGCGCAGCAACGCCGATGGACAGCAGCGATGCGGCGAGCAAAGCTTTCTTCATCTTCTCCTCCATACCCTGTCAAAAAGTAAAACCAGTACTGCGAGTGGTATCCGGACGCCAGCAGCGCCGGACAGGAAACCTTTATGCAGTGAGACACGGCTGAATTGGGGAAGAGATCGGTGTCTCCTGACGCGCAGCCTTGTTCCGGCTGTCTGAACGTCGCTTCCGATCCTCGCCGACCGGTGTCTCCTGGGTGTTATGTCCTGTGCGTTTTTGAAGTGAAACTACTTTTAATCAACTTTGTTTTGCTACTTTCGTTACTAATTTAGCAAAAATACCCGGACGTGGCGAACAAATTCGAAGCGCGCGGTAGAGATGTCTCCAAATTGCAATACGAGTGTGACGGGAGGACACCGAATTGAGCCCAAAAAAGCGCTTAAATCCTTATCGGAAAAGGCAATCACGGTTTCAGACAGGTAAGGTCAAGGATTGCCACTATTGACGTTGAAAATCGTCGGGAGTAAGCGGCTGCAGCGCATGGAGCGTGCATATGTTGGGATGACGAAGCTTTGTGATGCCCTGCTGGCGGGGCTTTCGGGCAATAAAAAAGGCGCGTAAGCGCCTTGTAATACTACATCGACTACATGCCCGACTACATGCAATTCGGATTTATTTGAGGCTTCCCGCGAGAAACTGTTTAAGACGGTCGCTCTTCGTATTCCCAAATACTTCGGAAGGGTGGCCTTCTTCTTCGACGCGTCCTTGATGCAGGAACATCACGTGATTCGACACATTGCGTGCAAAGGCCATTTCATGCGTTACGACGATCATCGTGCGGCCTTCCTCGGCAAGCGTCTGCATGACTTTCAACACTTCGCCGACGAGTTCAGGGTCGAGCGCCGAAGTCGGTTCGTCGAACAGCATCACGTCCGGGTGCATTGTCAGCGCGCGGGCGATCGCGACGCGCTGCTGCTGGCCGCCCGACAGGTGCGACGGGTATTGCTTCTCGACGCGCGGCGCGAGGCCGACTTTCTCGAGATACGTGCGCGCGCGCTCTTCGGCTTCCTTGCGCGACAGGCCGAGCACGTGCAGCGGCGCTTCGATGATGTTTTCGAGCACCGTCATATGGGTCCACAGATTGAAATGCTGGAAGACCATGGAAAGGCGCGTGCGCATGCGCTGCAACTGCTTGTGGTCGGCGACCTTCAGTGCGCCCGCCTTATCCTTCGCGGTGCGGACCTCTTCGCCGTCGACGAAAATGCGGCCCGCGTTCGGCTGTTCGAGAAAGTTGATGCAGCGGAGCATCGTGCTCTTGCCCGAACCGGACGAGCCGATCACGCTGATCACGTCGCCGCGTTTCGCCTTCAGCGACACGCCCTTGAGCACTTCGTTATCGCCGTACTTCTTATGCAGGTTGTCGACGAAAAGCATGGGAGACAGGGTGTTCATTGGAATCCTTGGGGCCGGCTGTACGCCTTTGCTTTGCCTTTGTTTTGCCTTATTTGCCCTGCGGGCGCAGATAGGCGAGCCAGCGGCGCTCGGCGCGGCGGAACATCCACACGAGCGCGAACGAGATGCATAGATAGAGCAGGGCGGCGATACCGAACGCATCGAACGAACGGTATGTCGCCGAATTCACGTCGCGTGCGATCTTCAGGATGTCGGGCACGGTGGCGGTGAAGGCAACGGTGGTCGCGTGCAGCATCAGGATCACTTCGTTGCTGTAGTACGGCAGCGCGCGGCGCAAGGCCGACGGCAGGATCACGCGGCGATAGAGCGTGAACTGCGACATCCCGTAGGCGCGCGCCGCTTCGATTTCGCCGTACGGCGTCGCCTTGATCGCGCCGGCGAAAATTTCGGTGGTGTACGCGCAGGTGTTCAGCGTGAACGCGAGCAGCGTGCAGTGCATGCCGTCGCGGAAGAACGCGTTGGTCAGCTCATGTGAGCGGATCACTTCGAGGCTGTAGAGGCCCGTGTAGCAGAGCAGCAGTTGCACGTACAACGGCGTGCCGCGAAACACATACGTATAGAGCCACACCGCGCTCGAGAGCCACTTTTTCTTCGATACGCGCGCCACCGCGAGCGGTACCGAGAGGCAAAAGCCGAGGCCGATCGACACGACGAGCAGCCACAACGTGATCGCGACACCGGTGAAACGGTAGCCGTCGGTGTACAGATAGTTGCGCCAGTACTCCTGAATCAGCTCGATCATAGTTCCGCCTTTCGCACGCCGGTGGAGTAGCGCTTTTCGAGGTAGATCAGCACGAAGTTCGAGACGGTGGTGATCAGCAGATAGATCGCGCCCGCCAGCAGCGTGAAGAAGAAGAACCGCAGCGTGCCCTTGCCGGCGTCCTGCGAGGCCTTCACGACGTCCGCGAGGCCGATAATCGAGACAAGCGCCGTCGCCTTGACCATGACCTGCCAGTTGTTACCGATGCCGGGCAATGCGAAGCGCATCATCTGCGGGAACATCACACGCGTGAACACCTGCCAGCCGGTCATGCCGTACGCGGCGCCGGCTTCGAGCTGGCCGCGCGGCACCGACAGAAATGCGCCGCGGAAGGTTTCGGTGAAGTACGCGCCGTAGATGAAGCCGAGCACCGCGACGCCGGCGACGAACGGATCGATGTCGATCTGGTCCCAGCCGAGCGCGTCGGTCAGGTTGTTGAGCCAGATCTGGATGCTGTAGAACAGCAGCAGCATCAGCACGAGGTCGGGCACGCCGCGAATCAGCGTCGTGTAGACGGTGCCGATGCCGTGCGAAAGCCGGTTTTTCGATAGTTTCGCGGCCGCGCCGAGCAGCCCGAGCACGAATGCCAGCACGAGCGACAGCACGGCTAGCTTGACGGTCTGGAACGTGCCCGAGAGGATCAGCGGGCCGTAACCTTGCAGAAGCATAGTGTGTCCTTAAGGGCGGTTGATCTGGCGTTGGGTCGGGATTCCGGTCGGACGCCCGTTCAGGCGCCTGCTCATGCGCTTGTTCAGGCGCTCATTCAGGTACTTTCCCGACTGTATTACCAAGCCCTTTGTGTGGCCCATTCGGGCCAGCCCCGAGCGAATGTGCGGTAGCCGACACGCGCCGGCTCTTTTTGCGGGGTTCTTCGGTTATCGGGTCGGCGGCAGATCGGAGTCGAAATAGTGCCGGGCCGGGCGAGCTGACGCGTCTTCCTTGCCGGAGGCCGATACCGCGTGGTCGACCATCGTTTTCAGCGCGGCGCCGTTTTTGTGCGGGCTCACCGCGACGTCTTCGCCGAGCGTGCTGTGTTCGTTTGCCATCGCGAGCGTCGCGAGGGCGGAAAGCGCCACGCACAATGCGAGCTTCTTCATGTTTCTCCTGTCGCCGATCGTCGAGGATTGGCCTGTCCGTGCTTGTTCGTGCTTGTTCGTGATTGCCCGTGCCGACCGCTCCGGCGTTCTTTGCGCGCGAACGGTGGATTCGCGGCGCGAGGGTGCTTCACGCAGGCAGGCGTCGGCGACGCTATTCTAGGCTGTCAAAAATGGCGCGCCTCTGTGGTGTATCCACCGTGTTTGTACGCGTTGCGGGGAACGCGCGCAGAACAGTTCAGCCCTGAGGGTCGCGCAAAAGGGCGGTATTTTACCCGAAGCGGCGCGGCGCGCTAGCCGGTCAAACGCTTAAGGACAAACAGGCGTTTTGCCGGGTGCAATAAGCGTGCATGAGTATGCAATGAGGGCGCAACAAGCGGAGGTGCGCGCAAAGGAGCGGGAAGAACGTGCAAAGACCTTGCGCGGACGATGCCGCCAGCAAAAAAACGCGCCACGGCAAAGCCATGCCGTGGCGCGTTTTCGATGCCGCTGCGGCGGTTGCCGCCGCGGCACAACGACTGCTATTTCGCCGCTGTTTCGCCTTGAGGTTTTAAGGCTTTTAAGGATTTTAAGGCTTTTAACGCCTCAGGACTTCGGCGCCGATGCAGCCGCGTCGCCGTGATGATGCTGCCAGCGCTCGCGCATCTTCTCGTGGCGCTGCTCCATCTTCGCGAAGTGCTGCTTGAGCGCGGTGCTGACAGTGGTCTTCTGCTGGTCGTTCAGGCTGTTGTAGAAGTTGAGCCAGGCGGCCGAGGTCTGCTCGCGCAGTTGCGCGTCCTGCTGCTCGATTTTCTGATGCGCGCTGTGCATGGCATTCAGATCGAGGATCGGCTGCTGCTGCATCGACTTGAACTGATCGCGCATCTGCTTGTGGTTCGCGCGCATCGCTTCACGATTCTGTTTCATCGTGTCGAGCGCGCTTTGCCACAGCTTTTCCTGATCCGCGTTCAGGTTCAGTTGACCATGCAGCTTGTTGATCTCCTGCATGAAGTGGTTGTGCCAGCCGCCCTGGCCGCCGTGACCCATGCCGCCCGTGCCCGCAGGCTGGGCGGCATAGGCCGCGCCGATGCCGATCGAAAGCGACGCAGCCGCGATAGCGAGAAAGCGAGAAGTGTTCTTGGACATTAAAGTGCTCCCATGTACATCCGACGAGCGGCCGTCACGACGTGTCGGGCCCGCATTCGGTAATGCACAGCGTAGAGGCGCCGCGCTCACGCCGTGTTACGCAGACGATTCGCGCTGTTACGCGACATTACTTGCGCCTTTCGCCGTAACTTCCCGTAACCCTTTTCGGGGCCAGTAACAGCGGCCTGGCTCCGGGTGCGCGTTAAACTTCGACCCATGGCTACTCAAATTCTTGTCGTCGATGACGACGTCGAACTGCGCGATCTCCTGCGTGACTATCTGGCGCGCCAGGGCATCGAGGTCTCGGTGCTTCACGACGCCGGCTCGCTCGAACGCCGCCTCGAGCGCGAGCGTCCCGATCTGATCGTGCTCGACCTGATGATGCCGGGCGTCGACGGGCTCACGGCGCTGCGCAAGCTGCGCGCGTCGGGCGACGACATTCCCGTCATCATGCTCACTGCCCGCGCGGACGACGTGGACCGCATCGTCGGTCTCGAACTCGGCGCGGACGACTATCTCGGCAAGCCGTTCAATCCGCGCGAACTGCTCGCGCGCGTGCAGGCGGTGTTAAGGCGGCGGCGCACGATGCCGTCGGCGGCCGCGCCCGAACAGCGCGAGCCGTTTTCGTTCGGCCGCTTCACGCTCGACTTCCAGTCGCGCACGCTCAGCCTCGAAGGCAAGCCGCTCACGCTGTCCGGCAGCGAGTTCGCGCTCCTGAAGATCTTCGTCAATCATCCAATGCGTACGCTCACGCGCGAACGCCTGCTCGAACTGCTGCACGGTCCCGAATACGACGGCACCGACCGCGGCATCGACGTGCAGGTGTGGCGCCTGCGCCGTATCCTCGAGACGGACCCGTCGGTGCCCCGTTTCATCCAGACGGTGCGCGGCCGCGGTTACGTTTTCGTGCCGGACGGCGAGCAACATGCGGCGTCCCATTGATTCGCTGTTCGGCCGGCTCGCGCTACTCGTCGTCGGGGTGCTGCTGATATCGCATTTCGCGTGGTACGCGCTGATCCGGCTCGAGCGCAGCAATCTGCAAACGCGCTATGCCGTCGAAGAAGCCGCGTTCCTCGTCGACGCCGTGCGTCAGCACGTCGCGCGCACGCCGGACCAGCCGCTGCCGTCGCGCGTGCGCCTCGTCGATCCGTCAAGCGCGGATGTGCCGCCGGACAACAAGCAGTTGCCGGTGCCGCTCGACCGCTTCGTCGAGGATGTGCGCGACCGCATGCCCGATTCGACGCAGGTGCGCATCGGCATGCCGGGCAAGCCGCCCACGTTGTGGGTAAAGTCCGCAACCGATCGCAGCTGGATCGTCGTCCCCGTGCAGCCGTTGCGGCCGCCGCGGTCGCTCGACCGGATGGTGCTGTGGCTCACCATCATTTTCTCGGCCGGCGTGATGGCCGCGCTGTTCGCCGCATGGCAATTGCAGCAGCCGCTGCGTTCGCTGGCCCAGGCGGTCGGCCGTTTCGGCCGCGGCCTGCCGGTGCCGCCGGTGCGTGAACGCGGGCCGCGCGAGTTGCGGCAGCTCACGCATGGTTTCAATCAGATGGTGCAGGAAGTCGCGCGCACTGAGAACGATCGCGCGGTCATGCTGGCCGGCGTCGCGCACGATCTGAAGACGCCGCTCGCCCGCTTGCGGCTGCGCGCCGAGATGATGGAAGAGCCGAAGATGCGCGACGGCGTGGTGCGCGACGTCGATTCGATGACGCATATCGTCGATCAGTTTCTCGTGTTCGCACACGATGGCGCCGACCGCAGCGAGCCCGTCGAAGTGGACGCGCAATGCGAGCGCGTCGTGCGCAGCTACCGCGCGGTGTCGCCGGGTGCGAGCACCGTGCAGACCGATCTGGGTGCGGGGCCGGGCTTTAAGCTGCCCGCTGCGACGCTCGATCGCATCCTGTCGAATCTGCTCGATAACGCGCATGCTTATGGCGCGCCGCCGGTGGTCGTCGCGACCTCGCGCGCGGCCAACGGCTATTCGCTATCGATCAGCGACAATGGCAGCGGCATTGCCGCGCAGGACCTCATCAACGCGGCGCGGCCGTTCGTGCGGCTCGATCCGGCGCGCGGCGGCAACGGCCATAGCGGCCTTGGGCTGGCGATCGTCGAGCGGCTCGTGCGGCGCGCGGGCGGCACATGGGAAATCGGCAATCACGACGGACGCGGCTTGCGCGTGATGATGACGTTCCCGCTCGAAGCGGTGTCGCGCGCGACATCGGCGTCGGAAAGCGTCTGGTAGTGCAGGGTGTTGGATTGCCGCAGCGGCTGCAGCGGCCGATGCGCCGGCGGCCGCTAACGCATCGCGTGCTATTCGGTGAAGAGCGTATTGAGTGCGGCGGCGGCTTCGCTATCGACGGTGTTCCACGTCACCGTTTCCGCTTCGAAGATGTAGTGCGTCGTGTATTTGCCGAGGCGCGCGAGAATTTCCTCCTGCAGGGTTTCCGGCGACGCATCGAGCTTCAGATACCACGCGGTCGACGACAGCCGCGTCTGAAATGCGCCGTATTCGGCGAGTAGATGGTCGAACGCGTCAGCATCCTGATCGCGACAGACGATCACCAGATTTCCCTTCATGCGAGCCTCCCGGATAAACGGCGGTAACTATTCGGTATCAACAGGCGAGAGCAACCGGCCCAACATTCGATAGCAAGCGGACCATCGGCAACCGCAACAGCAGTTGTCGGGCCTGGTCGCTATCTTCGGATGTAAGCCTTGGGCCGATGATACCGCGTCGTTCCGGGGCCGACAGCGGTTAGCCCACATTGGCGCGTGGAAGCGCCCGGTGGCGCGTCTATGGCATTGCAATAGAAGGAACGGGTGGTCCGCGGCTTAAAGCGCGGTCGCCGGCGTCCGCGCGGGCGGCGCCGTATCGTCGGGCGGCACCGCTGCGCTGCGATCGCGTCCGCCGGACTTTGCCGCATAGAGCGCGAGGTCGGCGCGGCTCACGATGCGCTCCGGCACATCTTCCTGCGACAGTTCGGTAATGCCGATGCTCACGCTCAATCCCGCGGTGGCCGGCAGCTTCGCGCACGGCGTGGCCTTCAGCCCGATGCGCAGCCTCTCGACCACATCGAGCCCGGCGCCCAACGCGGTGGACGGCAACAGAATGCCGAACTCCTCGCCGCCCAGACGGCCGATCGCATCGCTGCCGCGCAACGCGTTGCGGCAGGTGTCGACGAAATGCTCGAGCGCGCGATCGCCGGTTGCATGACCGAAGCGGTCGTTGATCTGCTTGAAGTGATCGAGATCGGCAATCGCCATGCATAGCGGTTCGCCGGTCGCATGCGCGCGATCGATCTCGTGGCGCAGCAGGTCGAGGAAATAGCGGCGCGACAGCGCGCCCGTCAACGCATCGTGGCGCGCTTCGGCGGACAGCAGTGTGTTGGCCGCCTGCAGCTGTTCGGCGAGATCGCGCGTCGCGCGATGGTGGCGGCGCTCGCGCAGATACGACACGGTGATCACCCACGCGAGTGATACGGTGCCCGCCAGCGTCAGAAACACGAGCATGTGGTCGCGCTTGTGATTGCGCAGCAGCTCGCTCCAACCGCCAAGCGGATCGATCAGATGCGCGGAGAGCCCCGAGTTCAGCCCGCTGCGCGACTGGTAGAGCGTCGGGATCGTCTGGCCCGGCATATCGAAGAGTTGCGCGGCGACATCGTCGGGCACCCACGGCGCGTCGCGCCGCACCTGGCGCGCGACCGGCTGGATCTGCACGGCCGGAAACACTTCGCGATGGTAGGTGCTCATGCGCTCGGCCGCCGTCATCTGCGTGACGCGCGAGTTCGGCATCGCTTCGCCTTCGAGCGTCGAGTTATGCGCCATGATGATCACGCCGTTGTCGTCGGTGACGAAGGTGCCCGCGTGCGCGACCCAGTGGCGCAAGCGCGCGATGCCGACCTTCGCGACGATCGCGCCGACCAGCAGCCCGTCGTCGTAGACCGGCGCCGAGATGAAGATGCCGGGCTCGCCGCTCATGCGCCCGACGCCATACGCCTCGCCGAACGCGCCGAGCAGCGCGTTGGTCAGGTAGCTGCGCGAACGCATGTCGAGTCCGATGAACGATTGCGGACTTTGTGCATTGCTTGCCGCGACGCACAGGCCGTTCGCATTGACGAGCCAGATGATGTCGAGCCCCGAGAAGCCTTGCGCGTCATGCAGGAAATTATTGACTGCGGCAAGTTCTTGCGTGGCAAGCAGTTCGTTGCGATGCGCGGGTTCGGCGTCGATGCCGGGCGCCGTGAAATTGCCCGCATGCGACAAGGCCTGCTGGATCACGCCGAGTTCGGCCATGGTCGCGGGAATCGCGCGGGACATCGCGAGGTCGCTCGCGATCACTTCCGCCATGTTGTAGACGATCGATGACGACATCTGGCGCTGCTGGCGCAACGCGGCGTCGAGCTCCTGCTGGACCATGCGGTCCGCGACGAGGCCGGACAGGAACCAGCAAACGAGCGCGACCAGTACGAAACTGGCCGGTCCGATCGCCTGGCGCAAGGTTGTCCGTTTCATCGACCCTCTGATCCGTCTGAGTTTTTCATCGGCAAGGTCATTCTGCAACGCGCCGGCACCGGGCCGCTTTCCCTCGTCGTATGCCGTGCGGCTCGCCGGATCCGGCCAGATCCGCGGGGCAGTGTGCCACCGGGCCGCTTTCAGATTTTAACCGCCGCGCGGCGGCGTGCCAGTCCGTTATTTATCGGCGCGGGACTTGCACTTCGCCTTGCATGATCCTTATCGGCTTGCAGCCTCAGTTTCTGAATAGGGTGTGCCCGGGGTGGCGGCCCGTTGCTGTGGCTTGCGCGCGACGGTTTCGCGAGCCGCCGCGCGCCGTGCAAGGGCGAGGCGATGCCGGTGGTTGTGCCTGTCATGCTGGTTGTAGTACTGTCGTGCCGTCCAAAATAGGGAAAGCTCGCGAGCCCTCGCCAGTCCGGGGCCGCGCCTGTCGCCAACGACCACCGCGCAGATGCGTTTTGACATGCTTGATTTCAGCTTTCCGGACCGATTCACGCGCCGCCGCGCCGCGCTCGACTGCATGCAGCCGGACATGACCCGAGGCATGACCCAAACCGCAATCCGCGCCGATAGCGGCAAGGGGGCCTGATGGATCTCTTCAGCTTCAACCTCAATCGCACTGCCAACGCTTCGGCATGGCGCGTGCTGCCGAACCGCTGGGACTTCGTCGCGTTCCCGCTGATCATCTGCGCGATCGCGATGGCCGCGATCGGCTTTCACGAGACGCTGGCGCCGATCTCGACGCTGCAGACGCAGGCGATCTCGCTCGACCCGTCGAACCTGCCCGAGTATGCGATGCGCACGACCTTGCGCATGCTCGCGGCGATGGCCGCGTCGCTCACGTTCACGCTCGTGTACGGCACACTCGCCGCGAAGAGCCGGCGCGCGGGGCAGGTGCTGGTGCCGATTCTCGACATCCTGCAGTCGGTGCCGGTGCTCGGCTACATCTCGTTTACGGTGACCTTCTTTCTCGCGCTCGTGCCATCGCGCGTGCTCGGCGCCGAGCTCGCGGCGATCTTCGCGATCTTCACGAGCCAGGCGTGGAACATGACGTTCAGCTTCTACCAGTCGCTGCGCACGGTGCCGCGCGATCTGGATGAAGTGTCGCGCGGCTTTCATCTCACGTCGTGGCAGCGCTTCTGGAAGCTCGAGGTGCCGTTTTCGATGCCGGGCCTCATCTGGAACATGATGATGTCGATGTCGGGCGGCTGGTTCTTTGTCGTCGCGTCGGAAGCGATTACGGTCGGCAACCATACGATCACCTTGCCGGGCATCGGCGCGTATCTCGCTCAGGCGATTTCCGAGCAGAACCTGCATGCGATCGGCTGGGTGATCCTGACGATGACCATCGTCATCCTGCTCTACGACCAGCTGCTGTTCCGGCCGCTCGTCGCGTGGGCCGACAAGTTCCGCATGGAAAACACCAGTTCGGGCGACGCGCCCGAGTCGTGGCTGCTCGACCTGATTCGCCGCACGCGCCTGATCCATCAACTGCTCGTGCCGCTCGGCTGGTGTTTCGCGCGCGCGGCGCGCATTCGGATCCGGTTGTCGACGGTCGGACCGGTGCGTTTTCCGGCCGTGCAAAGCGGCGCGACGCGACGAGTCGGCGACCTCGTCTGGTCGGTGCTCGTGCTGCTCGTCACGGTGTACGTGCTGTATCGCGTGATCGGCTATGTGCGCACCGGTGTGACGCTCGACGAAATCGGTCATGTGCTGATGCTCGGGCTGATCACGCTGCTGCGCGTGATCGTGCTGATCGCGATCGCGTCGGTGATCTGGGTGCCGCTTGGCGTGCTGATCGGGCTGCGTCCGGCGCTCGCTGAAAAGATCCAGCCGCTCGCGCAATTCCTCGCCGCGTTCCCGGCGAACCTGCTGTTTCCGGTGTTCGTGATCGCGATCGTGCGCTGGCATCTGAACCCCGATATCTGGCTGTCGCCGCTGATCGTGCTCGGCACGCAGTGGTATATCCTGTTCAACGTGATTGCGGGCGCGAGCGCGTATCCGAACGACTACCGCGAAGCGGCGAAGAACTTCCGCATTCGCGGCTGGCAGTGGTGGCGCCAGGCGATGCTGCCGGGTGTGTTCCCGTACTACATCACCGGCGCGATCACCGCGTCGGGCGGCGCGTGGAACGCCAGCATCGTCGCCGAGTTCGTGCAGTGGGGCCACACGCGCGTCGCGGCGCACGGCCTTGGCGCCTACATTGCGCAGAACACCGAAGCTGGCGACTATCCGAAGATCATCCTGGGCATCGCGGTGATGTCCCTGTTCGTGACCCTGTTCAATCGGCTGTTGTGGCGTCCGCTGTATGCGCACGCCGAATCGCGACTGCGGCTCGATTGATTGCAACTGAAGGCAAAACACGATGCAAAACCCTAAAGCCGCCGCCACGCCGATCCAGACTCCGCCGATGCCGCCGCGGCTCGGCGACGAGATTCTGCGCGTCAAGGACGTCTGCCGCGGTTTCAACAAGACGCAGGGCGAATTGCTCGTGCTCGACGACGCGAACCTGTCGCTGCGCGAAGGCGAGATCGTTGGCCTGCTCGGCCGCTCGGGCTCGGGCAAGTCGACGCTGCTGCGCATCATCGCGGGGCTCATCGAGCCAACCGACGGCGAAGTGACGTATATGGGCAAGCCGCTCGAAGGGCCGGCCGAAGGCGTCGCGATGGTGTTTCAGACCTTCGCGCTGTTCCCGTGGCTGACGGTGCTGCAGAACGTGGAAGCAGGGCTCGAAGCGCAGGGCGTCCCGGCACGCGAGCGGCGCGAACGCGCACTGGCGGCGATCGACCTGATCGGTCTCGACGGCTTCGAGAACGCGTATCCGCGCGAGCTGTCGGGCGGCATGCGTCAGCGCGTGGGTTTCGCGCGTGCACTCGTGGTCGACCCGACGCTGCTGCTGATGGACGAGCCGTTCTCCGCGCTCGACGTGCTGACCGCCGAGACGCTGCGTACCGATCTTCTGGATTTGTGGACGCAGGGCCGCATGCCGATCAAGTCGGTGTTGATCGTCACGCACAACATCGAGGAGGCGGTGTTCATGTGCGACCGCATTCTGGTGCTGTCGTCGAACCCGGGGCGCGTGATTGCCGAGATCAAGGTGCCGTTCAAGCATCCGCGTAACCGTCTCGACCCGGCGTTCCGCAAGCTGGTGGACGAGATCTACGCGAAGATGACCGCGCGCCAGACCGGCGAGACCACGCGCAAGGGGCTTGAGCTGCACAGCTGGCTGCCGCATGTGTCGACGAACCTGATGGCGGGTTTGATCGAAACGCTCGCTGCCGCGCCGTACCACGGCCGCGCGGACATGCCGGAAATCGCGCGCTCGCTGCATCTCGAGGTGGACGATCTGTTCCCGATCGCCGAAGTGCTGCAGAACCTGGGCTTTGCCGATGTGCGCGAAGGCGACATTTTCCTGACACCGCCGGCGCGCGTGTTCGCCGAGTTCGGCACGCAGGAGCGCAAGCTGATGTTCGCCGATCACCTGCTCAAGCATGTGCCGCTCGCGGCGCGGATCAAGAAGGTGCTCAACGAACGGCCGGGACATCGCGCGCCGCGCGTGCGCTTCGAGCAGGAACTCGAAGACTTCCTCTCTGATAGCGCCGCTGAAGAAACGCTCGACGCGGTGATCAACTGGGGGCGCTACGGCGAGATTTTTTCGTATAACGATCAATCGGAAATTTTCAGTCTCGAAGACGTCGAGTCCTGATCGGCGCGGCTGACTTAAGCGAAAAAACAAACGGCTGCGCAAAAACAAACGGCTGCGCAAAAACAAACGGCTGCTCAGTTCACGAGCAGCCGTTTGTTTTGGTACCGGGTGCGGCTACGCGATTGCAGTAGCCCTACGCGCCGACACCCGGACACACGCGGGCGACATACGCGCCGACACGCACCGCCATCGCTACTGCAAATTCCCCCACCGATCCACTGCGGGCTCCGCCGACGCCCATTTCCACCAGCGCTTGTCCTGCTGCATCTGGCACGCCGCGGCGGTGTACCAGTGCTCGGGCGACGTCGCTTCGTCGCCGTCGGCGACCGAGAATGCAAACTCCTTGCAATCCGCGAGCGCCGACGAGAAGGCGCGTGTCACGCGAATCTGACCGTGGCCGTTCTCGATCGGCAGCGTGTGCTTGACGTTCCACGGCCGTGTGTCGCCGACCTTCATCGTGCCGACGAGCGCTGCGATCACGTTCTGCTGATCGCCATGCATTACGCGGTAATAGCGATTGATGGACTCGGTGGTGACAGCCTGCACCGCGATGCCGACGCCGATGCCGATCGCCGGGTTCGCAGTGACGATGCCGGTTGCGGTGCCCGCTGCCGCGCCGCCCGCCGCGCCGAGTGACGCGGAGCTGCAGCCGCTTATCAGCGTGCCGGCGCTTGCGCAGAGTGCGATCACAAGCGCGGCGCGTAGCATGGGCCGCCACGCGAGCGGCGTCATCGTCATCCTCATTGCCGTGCGCTGGGTGGCGGACGAAGCAACGAGGTGGCCGTGCTGCGCACCATCGCGTGCCGCGTCTCCCGCTGCCGGGGTTACCGCCGTACCTGTCATACATCTCGCCATGCGCGCTTCAAGCGTCGCACCGATGCCTTTCAGCATGCCTTCGACGGCGCTCATTGCAGTGCGCCCCAACGCTCGGTAGCGGGTTCAGCCGACGCCCACCGCCACGCCGCGCCGTCACGGCAGATCGAGGCGACGTAGAACGCGCTCGACGCGGGCTTATCCTGCGTCGCCACCTTGTCGACCGAAAAAACGATTTCCTTGCAATCGAGCGGACCGCTGCTGATCACGCGGCTCACGGTCACCCGCCCGTGTTCGTCTTCTTCGAGCGGCACCGAATGCGTAACGCTCCACGGCGCGACGCCGCCGACATCGAGCGGCCCGGCCACCTGAGCGATGCCATCCTGTGTATTGCGATGAATCACGCGCTCCGAATATTGCACGCCCGCGCGCGCCGCGGCGACGGCGCCAAGGCCGATGCCGGTGGCGACGGCCGCATTGTTGGTGATGGACCCGGCGACTGCTGCGCCGGCGATACCGGCGCCGGCGGTTGCGCTTTCGGAGTAGAGGGACGAGCAGCCGCTCAGTGTCGTGGCGAAGGCGGCGATAACGAGCGCGGCCAGCAGCGCGCCCGGGCGCGGCACCGGTAAGGTGCCGAACATGGTGGTTTGCATTGCTTCTTTTTGCTCCTGCTTCCCCGTCACGCCGCGTGGAAGGGGGGCGCGGCCGCTACGGGTCAGACCTCATGACTTGTTTGCAAAAGGATTGTGCAGGATGCCTTTTGTAATTGGCATAGAAAAAATGCAAGTAATTGCAAAAGCTGATGCGCGCGTGGGGCGTTTCTGTTTGACGCGGTGACGTGCGCGCTCTGTTTAGCCCGCTTGCCGCGCGCGTTCGACGGCTAGTTTTCTTCCGGGCTTCCGTCTTCTTCGTCGCCGTACATGCTTAAGCGGTTGTACAGCGTCTTCAGACTGACGCCGAGCGCCTTCGCCGCGCGCCGCTTGTCGCCGCCGCAGTACTTGAGCGTGCCGAGAATGATCTGCTTTTGAGCGTCGGCGAGCGGCGTGCCGATCCACACGCTCATCGAGTCGCCGAGCGTGACGGGCTTCTTCACGCGCGACATCAGATGCGGATGCGGCAGCTCGACCGACTTCTCCGCGAGAATGAATGCGCGGTACACGGCGTTTTTCAGCTCGCGCACATTGCCGGGCCACGACCAGGTGCGCAGCGTCTCCATCGAGCGCTTGCTGAATACCTTGTTCGTGCCTTCCTGCTGATTCAACGCGGCGAGAAAGTGTTGCGCGAGCAGTTCGCGGTCGCCTTCGCGTTCGCGCAACGGCGGTGCGCGCAGCGGAAAAACCGCGAGCCGGTACATCAGGTCTTCGCGCAGTCCGTTTTCCTTGACGGCGACAGCCGGGTCGCGGTTGGTTGCGGCGATCACCCGCACGTCGCCGCGAATCAGCTCCGAGCCGCCGACGCGAAAGAACGTGCCGGTTTCAAGCGCGCGTAGCAGCTTCACCTGACGCACGGGCGACATCTCGGTCACTTCGTCGAGAAACAGCGTGCCGCCGTTCGCATGTTCGAAGTAGCCGATGCGGCCTTGCACCGCGCCCGTGAAACTGCCTTTCTCGTGGCCGAACAGTTCCGCTTCGATCAGCTCGTCCGGAATCGCACCGCAATTGACGGCGACAAATGCGCCGCTCTTGCGCGCGCTGTGTTCGTGAATCATGCGGGCGATCAGCTCCTTGCCGGTGCCCGATTCGCCGATGATCAGCGCGGTCGCGTCGGTCGCGGCCACGCGTTCGATCTGCTCGTAGAGATCGAGCATGACGGGGGACGAGCCGTACAGCGTGCCGTACGACTTCAGTCCCGCGACGATTTCCACGCCGCGTTGCTTCGCCTGTGACGTTGCGCTACCGCCGGCCGTGTCGGCGGCGGGCGAGTCCAGATCGGTTGACGCCATAACCAGGGTGTCCTGTGCAAATGTTCGAGGATGTGATGGCGCGGGCCGTGAGAGAGCAGGTTGATCCAGACGCGTCGCCGTGAACTGCGCGTGCGCCCTACGCGTGACATGCGCTGGGTGCACGTGGCGCGCTTTGTGCGCCGGATCTGATCCGCTATCTCGCAAAAGCCAATTTAACCACTGGCATGCCGTACCCGGCAAGGCGCTTGCATTCGTCGCGCATGCCTGCGGTAGGCGGAAAAAAGTTCGCGGCGCACGTTTGCAAACACGGCAGTCGGCAACATTGACGCGATGTTCGCCAGGAACTTCGCCATGCGGGCGCCAATCGACACGATTGTCGGGTATGCCCGTTGCAAGCGTGCCCTTTATCGACACAAGAATCTATCGACACAAGAATCTATCGACACAAGAATCGACGCAAGGATCGGCAAAACATGAGAGACAGGAGAAACGCGATGACAGCCACCACCGAACAGGTCGCGCTCGGCAAGCAGAAGATCGTCGAGGACCTGAACGTGTTGTTGACGGATTCGGAGGAGATGCTGCGCCTCGTGGCCCAATTGCCTGGCGAAGGCGTGGACGCATTGCGCGAACGTTTGCGTGCGCATGTCGATACGTTGCGAGCGGCCCTCGCCGATGCGCAGATCGCTGCGCAGCGCGGCTATCGCAGCGCGACGCTGCAGACGGAGCGATATGTGCGGCAGAACCCGTGGCAGGCGCTTGGCATCGCCGCGGGGGCCGGCTTCGTGCTCGGTTTGCTGGTGGCGCGCTGACGCGGCACCGGTTTGGTTGATGGTCCATTCATTGCCCACGGTACTCACAAGCAAAGGAGGTCAACATGGCTCGACCCAGAATCGGCATCTTCGGTGCGCTGTTCGCCATCGGCGGCATGCTCGCGTGGCGCTGGGCGCAGAACCGCCGCGCTATGCAAGCGGCGACCGTGCGCGATCTGACGCGCTGGGAAGGCGAGGGCGGCTCGGTCCCGGCCGATCGGGACGCGCTGCAGCCGGCGACGCTGCCTGGCGGCACGCATCCGCGTGTCGGCAACGGCGCCGATCACAGCGCGTCCGGCGGCGCGTGGCGGTTCCCGCGTAGCTGACTGGCTCTGCTGGTTAGCGAGGTTCGTCGTGGCAGGGTCACCGGCTTGGCTGCCGGCGGGCGACCGCCATGTGCCGGCAAGCGCTGTGTGCCGTTACGGGCGCCGCTTTGCGCGCTTTCTCCACCGGCGCTTGCCGTGCAGCCGGTAAAACCCGACCGGCCGGTATCGTTTTATTGGGATATCGCCGTATAATAAGTAAATGAACAACAATGAGCCGTTTTGCCTCCCTTTTGGGCGGCAATTGTTGCGAGATTGCGCGTAGTTGGTAAATTTTTCATATGCGGCCGCCCGGAGCGGCCGTTTCAAAACTAGCATTGACGTAGGCTCGTAACCGTTCGCGTTCGAGCTATCCACCACCCGTACTTTTAGGTTTCGGAAAACGCGATGCCACACGCACTGATTGTCGATGACGATCCGGGTACCCGCGAAGCGCTAGCCGCGATCATCGCCGAAGACGGCCTGACCACCGCGACTGCCGGCGACTTGCGCGAGGCCCGCATTCAGCTCGTCCGGCAGATGCCGGATGTCGTATTCACTGACCTGAAGCTGCCGGACGGCACGGGCGTCGATCTGTTCGAGGATCTCGATCCGCGTTCCGGCGTCGAGTTCATCGTGATCACGGGTCACGCGACCGTCGAGTCCGCCGTGAGCGCGCTGAAGATGGGCGCCGCCGACTATCTGGTCAAGCCGATCAATATGCAGCGCGTGAAGGCGATTCTGAATCGCCTGCCGCGCGCCGGCGATCTCAAGGCCGAAATCGGCACGCTGCGCGGCGAATTGCGCCGCATGGGCCGCTTCGGTCTGATGCTCGGCAATTCGGCCGTGATGCAGCAGGTCTACGACCAGATCAGCCGCGTCGCGCCGACGGCTGCGTCGGTGATGCTGGTCGGCGAATCGGGCACTGGCAAGGAAGTCGCCGCGCAGACGCTGCATCAGTTGAGCTTGCGCCGCAAGCACGCGTTTCTCGCCGTGAATTGCGGCGCGATCTCGCCGAACCTGATCGAGTCGGAAATGTTCGGCCACGAGCGCGGCTCGTTTACCGGCGCCGATCGTCAGCACAAAGGTTATTTCGAGCGCGCGAACGGCGGCACGCTGTTCCTCGACGAAATCACTGAAATGCCGATCGAACTGCAGGTGAAACTGCTGCGCGTACTCGAGACCGGCATGTTCATGCGCGTCGGCACGACCAAGGAAATCGAGACCGACGTGCGGCTCATCGCCGCGACCAATCGCGATCCGGAGCAGGCCGTGCTCGAGGGCAAGCTGCGTCTCGACCTGTATCACCGGCTCAATGTGTTTCCGATCAGCCTGCCGCCGCTGCGCGAGCGCGGCAAGGATGTCGAACTGCTCGCGCAATCGTTCCTCGACGAGCTCAACGATCAGCACACCACGCGCAAGCACTTTCCGCCAGCGGTTAAGGAAATGCTGCTGTCGTATCCGTGGCCCGGCAACGTGCGCGAACTGAAGAACTACGTGCAGCGCGCGCACATCATGTCGGGTACCGACTCCGACAGCACGGCCACGGTGCCGCTGCAGATCACGCTGTCGAAGTCGACGGCCGGCACGGCGATCACGATTCCGTTCGGCACCTCGCTCGCCGAAGCGGACCGTCAGCTGATTCTCGCGACGCTCGAGCAATGCGGTGGCGTGAAGACGCGCGCGGCGGAGATTCTCGGCATCAGCCTGAAGACGCTGTATAACCGCCTCGTCGAATACGGCAACGACTCGGGCCGCGGCGACGATGGCGACGGCACCGAAGAGCCGCAGGCATTCGGCAAGGCCGACGCGTAAGGCTTCGCACGCAGGCATTGGCGTAGATAGGCCGCTGCGGATACCGAAGATCGAAGGTATCCGCAGATGCACGCAGAAAACCGGAACCGGGCACAAAGACTTAAACGGCACAGCCTTTGCAATGTCCTCGAAGACGCAAATGAGGACGCTAACGAAGGAGGCCCCATGTCGGACCCGGACCGCGACACCGTCGCTTTATCGAATGCATCGGCGTTGCACGCGCAGCGCGGGTGGCGCGCGACGGACTGGCTGCACCGCCCGGAGCCGACCGAGCCGCCCGGCCCCGACGACCCTGACGAGGACGACGACGCGCCGCCTGATCCCGATCGCCTGCCTGGCGAACCGCCTCCGCTGCCAATCGGCGACCCGCCACCGAATTACGCGCCGCAAAGCGTGCGCATGCTGGCTCAGCGCAGCGTGCGCGCCATAACCCACCGTCCCATCCCCCGAGCACCGCCGGCGCGGCCGGATTGATCCGACTTATCGGCTTCGCGCCATATCGCATTGTTGCAGCCGCGCGACTTGATGTACTCGTTACAAAACCAGCGAACTTTTTACCGGCAATTTACGTTGCCGGGTTCTAGACTGTGGTGATGCCACCGCTCGGTGGCGGCCTTCCCCTGGAGGCATCGATCATGAGACACCCTGCATTGCGGCGCTCCGCGCGCCACTCGAAGCGCGAACCGCGCCCCGGCAGTGTTCCAGCCAGCTCGCCCGATGCACCGGACCCGGCCGCGCAAAACCGCGTCGCGCCCGATGCGCCACCGGACGGGGATCACAACCAGGGCGGCACGCGCAAGGAAGGACTCGATTACCAGCGCGATCTCGGTTCCGAGCAGGACGCCTGAGCGCTCCCCGGTCGCTTTTCCGGCGGAGGGAAAGCCCGCGCGCGCGTGACGCGCGCAGGTTGTTTTCGCTCGTTTGTCACATTTGCATACATTTTCCTGTTCCGGTTTGCCGCAATGCGGCATAACTTTTGCGTGCACTATTTCGGCGCATCGTCGCACGGAACGTCAACTGAATGAGGGGGAGCTGTATGAGCAGATTGATCGTAGTGTCGAACCGCGTCGCGCCGACGCAGGAAGGCCGTCCCGCAGCGGGTGGTCTTGCGATCGGCGTGCTGGATGCGCTGAAGGAAACGGGCGGTGTCTGGTTCGGCTGGAGCGGGGAGATTGCGGGCGAGCCATCGCAGCCTGTGATCGAGAAGCAGGGCAATGTCACCTACGCGACCGTGGCGCTCTCGAAGCGCGACTACGACCAGTACTACCGCGGTTTTTCGAACGCGACGCTGTGGCCGACCTTCCACTACCGCAACGACCTGTCGCGATACGACCGGCAGGAATACGCGGGCTATCTGCGCGTGAATGCGTCGCTGGCGAAGCAGTTGAAGGAGATGCTTCGGCCTGACGACATCATCTGGGTGCACGACTATCACCTGCTGCCGTTCGCGCGCTGCCTGCGCGAGATCGGCGTGAAGAACCCGATAGGCTTCTTCCTGCATATTCCGTTTCCGGTCCCGCAGGTGCTGCTGACGATCCCGCCGCACGAAGAGCTCGTGCGGGACATGTGCAGCTACGACGTGGTGGGTTTTCAGACCGAGGCGGACCGGCAGTCGTTCGTCGACTATATCGAGCGTGGCCGTCACGGCAGCGCGAGCGAGGACGGCATCGTCCACGCGTATAACCGCTTCCTGAAGGTGGCCGCGTACCCGATCGGCATCTATCCGGATGCGATCGCGAAAGCGTCCGAGCAGTTCGGCGACCGCAAGGCGGTCAAGAGCCTGCGCGACGCGATGCGCAACCGCAAGCTGATCATGAGCGTCGACCGGCTCGACTATTCGAAGGGACTCGTCGAGCGCTTCCAGGCATTCGAGCGCTTGCTGCTCAACGCGCCCGGCTGGCACGGCCGCGTGTCGCTCGTACAGATCGCGCCGCCGACACGCTCGGACGTGCAGACCTATCAGCGCATTCGTCAGAACCTCGAAGGCGAGGCGGGCCGCATCAACGGCCGTTTCGCGCAGCTCGACTGGACGCCGATCCAGTACCTGAACCGCAAGTACGAACGCAATCTGCTGATGGCGCTATTTCGCCACTCGCAGGTCGGCTATGTGACGCCGCTGCGCGACGGTATGAATCTCGTCGCAAAGGAATATGTGGCGTCGCAGGATCCGGCCGATCCGGGCGTGCTCGTGCTGTCGCAATTCGCAGGCGCCGCCGAGCAGTTGCCGGGCGCGCTCGTTGTCAATCCGTTCGATCTGTCGCAGATGGCCGAGGCGCTCGAGCGCGCGTTGTCGATGCCGCTCGCCGAACGGCAGGCGCGCCACGCGGACATGATGGCGCCGCTGCGCGAGAACAATCTGTCGGTGTGGCGCGATACGTTCCTCGCGGACTTGCGCCATGTCGCGACTGCTTCGTCGGTGACCGAAAAAGCGGTAAAGCGCGCTGACGTGACGGTTTGATGGATTTTGACGTGGCGGCTGTCACGTCGACGCGTAGACATGAAATCTGATTCGCGCATCGGGCTCGATGCGCGGGGATGGACGGCAGCTTCGGCTGCCGTTTTTTATTGCGCGGGTTATCTGCGGATTTCGCGTGCGGGTTTCGCACAATTCGATGCGGGGCTTTTGCGACCCACACGGCGTTGCAAGGTTTGCGCGCGATTCGATCGATTCGTGAGCGGCGCGATGGCGGTGAGCGAAAGGGCACACCGCGCGCCTGTGCTACGCGGAAGCCGCCGTCCCCGTTTGCGTCAGGCGCAGAGAACTGACGACCGCTGCGACCGCCGCAAAGCACGCCGCGACATACAGCGCGACGACCGGCCCATGATGTTGCACGACGCCGAAAATCAGCGCGACGAGTGCGGCACCCAAGGTCTGGCCGGTCAGGCGCGCGGTGCCGAGCATGCCGCTCGCGCCGCCGCTGCGCGAGCGCGGCGCGGACGACAGGATCGTGCGGTTGTTCGGCGCCTGGAAAATGCCGAAGCCGACGCCGCATAACGCCATGCGCCACGCGATATCGGACGGCTGCGGGTGCGTGCCGATGGTGGTCGCGAGCAGCACCAGACCGACGGTCAGCACCGCGAGCCCGATGCCGCCGAGCAGTCCTGCCGACATCCGGTCGGACAGCACACCCGAGACCGGCGCGGCGACGATCATGACGAGCGGCCACGGCGTCATCAGGAGGCCCGTCTGCACTTGCGACAGACCGAGTGCGTTCTGCATCAGGAACGGCAGCGAGACGAACGCCAGCATTTGCGCGGTGAACGAGCAGACCGACGTGCCGATCGACAGCGCGAAAATAGGATTGCGCATCAGATCGACGGGCAAAAGCGGCGCGGGCTGCGTTAACTGGCGCCGTACGAAGAAGTAGCCGATCACGAGCGCGCCGATCAGTTCGATCGCAACGTACGCATAGGATTGCCCGTGCCCGAGTCCGTCGACAGCGAATATCAGAAGACCGAACACGAACGCGTTCATGACGGCGCTCACGTAGTCGTAGGGCGAGTCGTGACGCACGTTGCCGGGCAGCGCCTTGATGCCGATCACGAACGCGGCGATGCCGATCGGCACGTTGATCGCGAACAGCCACTGCCACGACGCGACCGACAGAATGCCTGCCGCGACGGTCGGCCCGACCGCCGACGACACCGCAACGACCATCGCATTGATCGAAATGCCGCGGCCCAGCGAGGCGGGCGGATAGATCATCCGCACCAGCGCCGTGTTCACGCTCATGATGCCCGCCGCGCCGAAGCCCTGGATCACGCGCGCGAGCGCGAGCGCCGGCAGCGAGCCGGCGAGCGCGCAGCCTAGCGACGCGATCGTGAACAGCACGAGCCCGCTCAGATAGACGCGCCGGTAGCCGATCCGGTCGCCGAGCGACGACAGCGGCAGCAGCGAGATCGTGACAGCGAGCTGATACGCATTGACGACCCAGATCGAATTGGCGGCGCTCGCATGCATGTAGCGCGCGATGGTCGGCAGCGCGACGTTCGCGATGGCGCTGTCGATCACGGAGACCGAAATGCCGAATGCGACGACGAGGATCGCCCAGTAGCGCTGCGGTAAAGGCAGGCCCTGTTCGTTGTCTTGCGCGGCGGCCGGACCGCGAGCGGCGGGATGGGGGGAAGCAGGGGACGAAGGGTTGCGGGAAGGTTGTGCGCGCATCGGCGGTGGTGGTCTGGCGATAGTTGTTTTTGCTTGACGGCCTCGCGGCCGATCAAATCGTTGTTGGTCGAATGCTAGGGCCGGCTTGCGAGTCGGCCCTGCAGGTGAATACGCCGGCGTCTTTACTACCTGATGCCCTTTGCGAGATCTGCGTGCATCTGCGTCTGAATCTTCGCGCGCGTTGTCGCGCTTTTTTTGCGCGTTTTTCGCAAAGAACCCGCTCCGGCTACTTCAGTTCATACAGCCCCGTATACGTCGTCGAGTCGAGCTCGTTTTGATGAATCAGCAGGCGCGCGACCGCGTTCGTCGTCTCCGGCGCGAGCGGTAGCGGCGCCTTCAGTGCATGCAGCCTGAAGATGAAGCGATGCGTCTTCTCGCCGCGGGGCGGCGCTGCGCCGCCATAGCCCTGCGTGCCATAGTCGTTGCGCAATTGCACCGCGCCGTGCGGCAGCAGCGAGCCGTCCGCTTTGCCCGCGTTGCGTGGCAGGCTGCGCGCATCGACCGGAATATTGACGATCACCCAGTGCCAGAAGCCGCTGCCCGTATGCGCATCGGCATCGTAGACGGTCAGCGCGAGGCTTTGCGCGTCTTCGGGCGGCGCGTCCCACTGCAAGGCGGGCGAGATGTTTTCGCCGTCGACGCCGAACGATTTGTCGTGGTACTCGGCCGCTCTCGGCAGAAAACCGTTCGCGGGAAAGTCGTCCGACCAGATTCGGAAATCAGCCATCGTATGCCTCTTTCATGTGAGTTCTGAGAGGGACGGGCTTTACGGGCAAGCCCCGGCTTAGCCAGTCAAGTTTAGCACCGCGCGCTTACACGCTTTGAGGCCTGGATTGCATGGATGTGCTTAAGGCAGCGCATTTGGAGCCCTTCCAGGGCGCTTGTCATGCGCGCTTCCAAAGGCGGACATGGCCGGCGCAAAGATGCATGGTGTAAGCCTGCGATGGGGACTCACGCTTCGGTTATGCGCGTTCGTCGAGCGTGGGCGCGTCGCTTTGCAGCCAGTCGACGAGGCGCTGCAACACGCCGTCGAGATCCCGATTGGCGCCCCGCAATGCGCATTCCCAGACCGTCGCGACGCGCCAGCCGCGTTCGCGCAGCGCGGCGGTGACTTTCGCGTCGTTGCTGCGGTTGCGGCCGATCTTTTCGCGCCAGAAGTCGACGCGCGTTTGCGGCCATTTGAACAGATGACAATCGTGGCCGTGCCAGAAACATCCATGCACGAATACGACCGCGTGGTAGCGCGGCAAAACGATGTCGGGGCGGCCCGGCAGGTTGCGCACGTCGAGGCGAAAGCGAAAGCCGCGGCGGTGCAGCAGGCTGCGGATCAGAAGCTCGGGTTTCGTGTTGCGGCCGCGTATGCCGGACATCATCCGGCTGCGCGTCGCCGCATCGACGATATCGACCATTTACGCGACCTGCGCGTGAATCGGCGAGCGTGGCGGCGGGGCGAGCGGCACGGCGTTTTCGAGCAGGCTCGATGTATCCGGAGCGGCGTCTAACGAGGCTCCTGAAGCGCCGGACAACGCCGCGTGCACATGCGGCAGCATGATCCGCGCGACTTCGCGCATCACCGGCATCACGACGCTATTGCCGAACTGGCGGTAGGCCTGCGTGTCGCTGACCGGAATGCGGAACGTGTCGGGAAAGCCCATCAGGCGCGCGCATTCGCGCGGCGTGAGCCGGCGCGGCCGCAGCCCTTCGCCCTGATGCACGAGGATTTCAGAGCCGTCCTTGTGATAGCGCGCGGACAAGGTGCGCGTGACGCTGTTGCCGAACGCGAGGCCGAAGCCGAAACCATTGCCCGCCGCGCGATGTTTCTCCGCGTAGTTCTGCAGGTAGGCCCAGAGCTTCGGGCTCAACGTGTACTTCGGCTGCACGGCGCGCGCGCGAGGGTCGAAGAAGCGTTCGCCGTCCCACGGCAGCACGGGCTCGCTGCCGTCGGTGCGGTGCAGGATCGAGGCGAGCCGCGGGCCGGCTTCCGGCAGGCGCAAATCGTCCCACGAGAACGACGTGGCGTTCCGGAAGCCGACGATAATGATCCGCTCGCGATGCTGCGGCGTGAAATGCTGGCCGTCGATCACGCGATAGTGCACTTCGTAGCCGAGTTCGTCGCGCAGCGTCTGCAGGATCACGTCGAATGTGCGGCCCTTGTCGTGCGACAACAGGTTCTTCACGTTTTCGAGCAGGAACGCGGCGGGGCGGCGCGCCGCGATGATGCGCGCGACGTCGAAAAAGAGCGTGCCCTGGGTCGTGCATTCGAAACCGTGCGGACGGCCGAGCGCGTTTTTCTTGCTGACGCCCGCGATCGAGAACGGCTGGCATGGGAAGCCCGCGAGCAGCACGTCGTGCTCGGGCACCGCGTGTTCCGGGAAGGACACGATGTCGCCGATCAGCGTTTGGTTGGCCTTCGCCGATGCTGACGTTGATGTTGAGGCCGAGGCTGCCATCACTGCCGCTGCGTTGCCGGTTGCGGCCGCGATGCTTTCACTGAAGTGCTCGAAGTTCTCTCGGTAGGTCTTCTGCGAAAACGTGTTCCATTCGCTCGTGAACACGCAGGCGCCACCGTGCGCCTCGAAGCCCATGCGGATGCCGCCGATGCCGGCGAACAGGTCGATAAAGCGAAAACCCGGCGCGGCGTCGCGCGCATGCCGTTGAAGTCCTGCGCCCGTTGCCGGCGCTTGCAGCAATGCCTGAAGTGTCGGCGCCATGCGCGCGGGGCAGGGCGTCTCGCCCTTTTCCCAGCGACGCACCGTCTTGATGTCCTTGCCGACGTGCGCGGCGATTTCTCGTTGTGTGAAGCGGATGCGCGCCTGTTTCAACAGGTCAAGCGGTGAGGCCTGGGTCACAGGATGTCCTTGCTGGGTATTTTTGCGGACATTATGACGTATCGCGCACGCCTATTTCGCCGGTGGCGCGTGCGCGCGACAACGGTCGTGCAATCGCGTGCAGGGGCGACAACGAATGTGCTAGCGAAAAGTCTGCGGAATCAGCGGGACGCACACGATCAGTGCGCGCGGCGTGGGCGGCCGGCACGGGTCGCGCGGCGAACCGACGGATGGGCGGCCGTCGGCGTTGTATCGGCCGCGGGGGTGTTCGCCACGTCGTGCGCCGCGTTGTGCGCCGGATTCTTGGCCGGATTGCTGAAGAAAGGCAGCGGCTCGAGCTCGGACGAATCGAGATGCTCGAGTTGCAGCAACAGGGTGTCGATCGCGCAAAGCTGCGGTTTGCTCAGATGATCGCGCCCGAGCAGCGCGAAAAGACGCTTGCGCCAGTACGCCGCCGGCAGAATCGCGCCGCCGAAGTCCCCATGCATCGAGGCAGGCATGACGCGGCCGATGTGAGCGATGTCCTCGTCGATGAGCATCGACATCGAGAAGCCGGACGGAGTGTGCGGGTGACGGTCCATGCGTCGTGTTAACGACGCGGACCGGCGAAACTTGAGTGCGGGTCGCGAAAAAAATCGCGATCGTCGCGTGTCAGGTCAGCACGAGCGCGAGACTGCACGACAACACGATCAGCATGAGACCAGCGGCGAGCGCGATGTTGTAGGGATAGGGCATGGCAGTCGGGCGGACATAACGAGGCGGTGAGCCAATGATAAGACGTTGGATTACGTCTGGCATAAGCGACCTGTCCGGCAAAGTGGGCCTGCGCACACAAGCCGTCGGCGTCGCGTAAAACACGGTGCCAGCGCTGCGCGCGGCAGGTCCGGAAACGAAGATGTTTCATGCTTCGAAACATCGGCGCGCATTGCCTAGAATGGGTGGATGGATGTCGTTGGGATGGAGGATGCGATGAGCGAGTCGACACTGGCCTATCTGTTGGGGCCATCGGTGATGGTGATCGTTTGTGCCGCGCTGTGGATCGCCGCGCATCAACATCACAAGTCGTTGCATCGCGGGCCGCGCGCGCGTCGGCTACGCTGGCTCGATACTTACCACGGAGACTGGCGTCATCGTCATTGATGCTTTCATGCACACGCGGCGGGCAGGCACTGGCGCTTGCTTGTCGAACGATGTCCGCCGCCGCGTGACCGCGCGCAAGCGTTCGCTTCGCGCGTCTGGTTTGCTCGTTCAACTCCCGCATTTCCGCGTCCGCTTTTTAATTCCTTCGATTTGTCCCGTCCCGCGAAATAATGAATTGGGGATTTAGGCGTTTACCCTAAACTCCCTCCCTCCTAGACTGTTTTCAACGGTTGCACGCAAAGACGCGCAACTTAAATCGAAACCAATTTTGGAGGTGTAGTCATGAAATCGCTCATCAAAGCTGTGGCGCTTGCCGCTGTCCTTGCTGTTCCCGCCCTCTCGTTTGCCCAATCGAACCAACCTGTGACGCGCGCCGAAGTGCGCGGCGAACTGGTGCAACTGGAGAAGGCCGGCTACAACCCGTTCGATTCGAGCGATGCGCACTATCCGGCGGCGATCCAGCAAGCCGAATCGCGTGTGAGCGCGGCGAATAAAGCGGCGGACAACAGCGGCTACGGTTCCTCGACCAACGGCACGTCCGAATCGGGCATGACGCGCACCGAAGGCACGATGAGCAGCTACTCGCCGCCGATCTACATCTACCAGCATCACTGAGCCGACCGCCGATCGGACGACGCACGCTGATGGTCCCGAAGCGAAGGCGTCCGATTCCGCGAGACGTACGACGGAGTGGCTGCTTACGTTGAGCCGCTCCGTTGTGTCGAATTAGTCGATAGAACCTCCATCGCCGGCTCCAACCGGCGATTTCGCCCAGCCGCACCGCTGGGCATTTTTTCGTCCGCTTTTCTTTGCGTGCCAGGCGTGTCTAACATCACGTGCTACGATTTCGTGCGCCTATCGCGGGCGCGGCGGGGCGCGCTTCAAGTCGGTTGACGCTCCGGCCACGGCTCCGGCTCCTGTTTCGGTTTCCTCAGACCGGTTTCCTCGCTGCATCTCCCGGCCCGTCAGCATGCCCATCAACTATCTGCGCGGCTTTACCGCACCGGAACGAACCGATGCCGCTAATCGGCGCCTCGGGCGCTCGCTCGCGTTCGTCGCGGGGGCGGCCAATGCTGGCGGATTTCTCGCGGTCGGGCAGTACACGTCGCACATGTCGGGCGTCGTTTCGTCGCTGGCCGATAACCTTGCACTTGGCGATCTTGCGCTCGTCGCCGCGGGCTTGAGTTCGCTCGCGGCGTTTATGATCGGCGCGGCGATGTCGGCGGTGCTGATCAACTGGGGCAGACGGCGCCGGCTGCGCAGCGTCTACGCGACGCCGCTTGCGATCGAGGCCGCGCTACTGCTGTGCTTCGGTTTGCTTGGCTCGAATCTCGAGCATCATCGGCTGTTTTTCCTGCCGGTCACCGTCTGCCTGCTGTGCTTCGTGATGGGTCTGCAGAACGCGATGATCACGAAAATCTCGCGCGCCGAAATCCGCACGACGCATATGACGGGGCTCGTCACCGACATCGGTATCGAACTGGGCAAGCTGTTTTACTGGAATGGCTGGCGCCCTGAGGCGGACGCGGATGGGGAGGGCGTAGTGCGTGCGGACCGCCGCAAGCTCGCTTTGCTGGGCTCGCTGCTCGCATCGTTTCTGGCCGGCGGATTGGCCGGGGCGGCCGGCTTCAGACACTTGGGGTTCGTGTCGACGTTGCCGCTCGCTGTCGTCCTGCTCGCGCTCGCGGTCGTGCCCCTTATCGACGATATGCGCAGCGGCGCGCGCAAGATGCGTTTCTAGCGCGAGCGATGCCGCGACAGCGGCGCGAGCGAATTACTCGCCTTCGTCGTGCAGGTCGTTACCGGAAGCCCACAACAAATCGATCAAAAAGCTTTCGATGACGGCATGCCATTCGGGCGTGCCTTCGGCAAAGTCTTCCGGATTGTGCTTACCGCGCGCGCGACGAATCGCTCTGACAGAGTTTTCGAGCGCGATCGCCTCGTCGTACCGGGACGTGCCTCGCTTGAGCGGGAGGTGTTTTTCGGATTCCATGCCCAGGTTGTCGGCAGCCGGCCGCCGGAACTTTAGCGGCAATTTCCCGGTGCGCGCGCATGGCAGAAATGCGCAATCTGGACACGATTGTCACGCGAGCCGAAATAATGATTTCCTCAGATCAGGGTTTCCCCTAGGCTATCGAACGCCTAGACTGATTTCAAACGGCGCTTACTTAGAGGCCGCCGAAAATCGAAACCAATTTTGGAGGTAATGAACATGAAATCGCTGATCAAAGCTGTCGCCGTTGCTGCCGTTCTCGCTGTGCCGGCTCTCTCGTTTGCTCAATCGAACCAACCGGTGACGCGCGCTCAGGTTCGCGCCGAACTCGTGCAACTGCAAAAGACGGGCTACAGCCCGTTCGATTCGAGCGACGCGCATTATCCGGCCGCCGTTCAGCGAGCTGAGGCGCGCGTGACGACGGACACGACGGGTTATGGTCCTGCGACGGCAGGTACGGCTCAATCGGGCGTGCGTGGCCCTGTGTACAACCAGTTTCTGGGTTCGCCGTACGATCACTCGTAAGCAGTTGGAGTGAGTAGTGAAGGGTAGTGAAGAGGTAGTAGGGCAGTGAAGTAGTGAAGGGTAGTAATGCAGTGAAGCAGTGAAGGGTAGTAATGCAGTGAAGCAGTGAAGGGTAGTAACGCAGTAATGCAGTGAGAGGTAGTAGGGCGGTAAAGAAGTAGCAGAGCAGTGAAGGGTAGTTTGACAGGTGGTAAGGCTGTAAAGCTGTAAAGCGTAGTAAGGCAGTAGGGGGAATTGCAGCGAAGTTCGTATTCGGGTGAGTGAAGCACCCGCGACGCGAACGCGATGAAGCCCGCACCGTTTAGACGGCGCGGGCTTTTTCGCATCTGGAGCGTGGTCCATGACACGATAATCGGCGCGCAGCACAAGCATTAAAGATGCGAGTAGTATCTGAGCCGTCTGTTTAACCGGGCTCAGGTCATCGACCAACGCGTACAGGGGACGCCGCGATGAGAACGCAAACTCTCGCTTTCGTATTGCTGATCTTGTCCGTATCGTCTGCGGCGCGCGCGGACGTCATCAAGGACAACCTGAACTACAGCATGACGGCTACCCCGACGCGGAATGCCGCTGATGCC
Source organism: Paraburkholderia edwinii (assembly GCF_019428685.1). Lineage (NCBI taxonomy): Bacteria > Pseudomonadati > Pseudomonadota > Betaproteobacteria > Burkholderiales > Burkholderiaceae > Paraburkholderia > Paraburkholderia edwinii. The sequence continues at coordinate 3,446,976 of NZ_CP080095.1, read as the reverse complement.
GATTGCAAGGAATGGACCGCGGCGCCGATCAAATTCGACGGTGGCCAGCCGACCGTCGACGTGGGCAAGCTCGCGATTCTGATGGTCGCGAACGCGGCGGCGTCGCATTGGGGCCCGCACGCGTACGGGCTTGACCCTCGGGCATGCAATCGAAGGTCACCGCAAGAAAGTCCGTGAGACTGGCGACGCTAACTGGTCCCCCCGACAGGAATCGAACCTGTATCTAGCGCTTAGGAGGCACTTGTTCTATCCATTGAACTACAGGGAGAGGACCCAGGACTGCCGAAAGTCTATACAGCGCACCAAACAACGCAAACGGCAGGGGGCAGAGTATAACAAAGCCACCCAGATCGACGAATGACGCGCCACTACAACGCGCACAAACTACAGCCACTACAACCCGCGCGCCGCTCAGAACTCGACAACCGCAAACTCCGACTTGCTCACATCGCACAACGGGCAGCGCCAGTCATCGGGAATCTCGGCGAAGCGCGTACCTGCCGCGATGCCGTCTTCCGGCAGCCCTTCTTCCTCGTTGTAGATCCAGCCGCAAATCAGGCAAACCCAGCTTTTATATTCGACAACTTCACTCACGACGCACTCACCCATCCGATCAAACCCGCGTTCAAAACGCTCGATTCGCACGTTGTTCCTTTCCTCGACGGACAACGCGCTGCGATCCACAATTTTACCGGAAATCGCTTGAGCGCCTTTTGGCAAAGCGTCGCAGTCCCGGACGCGTCGCCGGGTGGTGCGCGAAATCGGCGGAGTATGCTTGAGCGCGCGGCCTTTGCGCGCCAGCGTGTCCTGTCACGGGCCGTTATCTCAAGGAGAAGACGATGTTTAAGAACAGATTGCTGGGTTTCGCGCTGTGCGTCGGTCTGCTGGTTGCATCGGGTGTTGCGCGGGCCAATGGCGTGTCGTTCATCGAACCCAAGGACGGCGCGACCGTGTCGAACCCCGTGCACGTGAAGTTTGCCGTCGAGGGTATGAAAATCGCGCCCGCCGGCACGATGACGGAGGGTACCGGTCATCATCATCTGCTGATCGACGGGCAGCCAGTGCCCAAGGGCACCGTGATTCCCGCCAACGACAAATCGATTCATTTCGGCAAAGGGCAGACCGAAACCGAGATCACGCTGCCGCCCGGTGATCACACGCTGACGCTGCAATTCGGCGATGGCGCGCATCGCTCGTATGGCCCCGAGTGGAGCCAGACGATTACCGTGCATGTGAAGTAACGCGGGTCAAGCAAAGCAGGTGAAGCAAAGCAGATGAAATAACGCGGAAGGCAAGGCGCCGACACCCGGCGCTGCCTTCCGCCACAAACCACGGTATGGCCAGGCACGGCATCGCAACCCACGACATCGCAGGACACCCTTCCCACAGCGAGTGGCGCGATCCGCTTCGCAGTCAGCCCTCGCCATCAGTCCCGCATCGAGTCGCGCAACCCGCTCCTCAGCCAGTCCCGCAGCGAGTCGCGCAACCCGCTCCTCAGTCAGTCCCGCGTCACCCCGCAAGCCGCCCGGTACAATAAGCGTTTCGCCTCATCGCTGCCTGATCATCCTTCCATGTCGCTTTACACCATCACCGGGGCGCAACTCGCGTTCGGCCACGTCGCGTTGCTCGATCACGCGGACTTTTCGCTCGAAGCCGGCGAGCGCGTCGGCCTGATTGGCCGCAATGGCGCGGGCAAGTCGTCGCTGCTGAAGATCGTCGCGGACCTCGCGAAGCCCGACGACGGGCTCGTGACGCGTCAACAGAATCTCGTCACCGTCTATGTGCCGCAGGAGCCCGAGTTCGAAGCGGGCACGTCGGTGTTCGACACGGTCGCGGGCGGCCTCGCGCATGCGCGCGAACTGCTCGACGAATACGACCGCGTCGCGCACGCGCTGGCCGAGACACCCGAAGGCGCGGCGCACGATACCTTGCTCTCGCGCATGAACACGCTGCAATCGTCGCTCGATGCCACCGATGCATGGAACTGGCGCACGCGCGTTTCGACCACCCTTGCGCAGATCGGCCTCGATGGCGACGCACAAGTCGACGCGCTGTCGGGCGGCATGCAAAAACGCGTCGCGCTGGCACGCGCGCTCGTGCTGCAGCCCGACGTGCTGCTGCTCGACGAGCCAACCAATCACCTTGACTTCGACGGCATCCGCTGGCTCGAAGATCTGTTGCTTTCGCAACGCGCGGGTCTGCTTTTCATCACGCACGATCGCGCGTTTCTCGACCGCATCGCGACGCGCATTGTCGAGCTCGACCGCGGTTGGCTGCTGTCCTACCCGGGCAACTTCTCGGCGTATCAGACGCGCAAGGCGCAGCAGCTCGAAGTCGAGCGCATCGAAAACGACAAGTTCGACAAGCTGCTTGCTCAGGAAGAAGTGTGGATTCGCAAGGGCGTCGAAGCGCGCCGCACGCGCAGCGTCGGGCGCATTGCGCGGCTCGTGCAGATGCGCAACGAGCGTGCCGATCGCCGTAACGTGCAGGGCAACGTGAAGCTCGACGTCGCGCAGGGCGAGAAGTCCGGCAAGATCGTCGCGGAACTGACCGACGTGACGAAGCGCTTCGGCGGGCGCACCGTGGTCGATCGCTTTTCGGCCACGCTGATGCGCGGCGACAAGATCGGCCTCGTGGGTCCGAACGGCGCGGGCAAGACGACGCTGCTCAAGCTGATTCTCGGCGAATTGCAGCCTGACGAAGGGCGTGTGCGGGTCGGCACGAACCTGCAGGTTGCGTATTTCGATCAGATGCGCGCGCAACTCGATCAGGAAAAGAGCCTCGCCGACACGATCAGCCCCGGCAGCGACTGGGTCGAGATCAACGGCGCGAAGAAGCACGTGATGAGCTATCTCGGCGATTTCCTGTTCGCGCCGGAACGTGCGCGCTCGCCGGTGAAGTCGCTGTCAGGCGGCGAACGCAACCGGCTGCTGCTCGCGCGGCTGTTCGCGCGTCCGGCGAATGTGCTGGTGCTCGACGAACCGACCAACGATCTCGACATTCCGACGCTCGAACTGCTCGAAGAACTGCTGACCGACTACGACGGCACCGTGCTGCTCGTGAGCCACGATCGTGCGTTTCTGGACAACGTCGTGACCTCGGTGATCGCGTCGGAGGGCGAGGGCAAGTGGCGCGAGTACGTCGGCGGCTTCACCGACTGGCAGACGCAGCGCGACCGCTCCGAACAGCTCGCGCAGCGCGACACGCCGAAGGAAGCGGTGAAGGAGACGGCGCCGAAGGAAAGCGCGGCGGGCCGCAATGCTCAACGGTCGGTGAAACTGTCGTACAAGGAGCAGCGCGAACTCGAGGCGCTGCCGGAACGGATCGCAGCGCTTGAAGGCGAGCAGAAAACCATCGCTGCGCAACTCGAAGACGGCTCGATCTTCGCGAAGGACGCGCAGGAAGGCACGCGCCTCACACAGCGTTACGCGGAAATCGACGAGGAATTGCTGGTGGCGATCGAGCGGTGGGATGAGCTGGAGAGCAAGGGGAAGTAAAAGCCGGAAATCGAAAACGCCGGGGAGCAAAAAACACCAACATCACGCGGGCAGGCTCCCCCAAACGGCCAATCCTGCCCGATCCAAATTGCCGCGCGCATCGAAATCAGTACAATACCCGCGAATCCGCTGCTGGCTAGCGCGCGCCGCAGACGCCATCCCACGGGCGTTTGCGCGCGGTGCAGGCACACAGCCGCGCGGGCAGTCAAACTGCCCGTGCATCGTGCAAACGTTCCATTCCGTTGTTTCGTTTCGCTTTTTTTGAAAATTCAACGCATTGTCCACGCAGATGTCCACAGGACTTGTGGACAACGATGAACCGACGGACCCGAGCAAGCCATGTCTACGAAGAAGTCAAACGCAAACGCTGGGTATAGCGAAGCGTCGATCAAGGTGCTGAAGGGACTCGAGCCGGTCAAGCAGCGGCCCGGCATGTACACGCGCACCGAGAATCCGCTGCACATCATCCAGGAAGTCATCGATAACGCGTCCGATGAGGCGCTCGGTGGCTTCGGCAAACAGATTACGGTCACGCTGCACGCCGACCAGTCGGTGTCCGTCGATGACGACGGCCGCGGCATTCCGTTCGGTCTGCATCCCGACGAAGGCGTGCCCGTCGTCGAGATCGTCTTCACGCGCCTGCACGCGGGCGGCAAGTTCGACAAGGCCGCGGGCGGCGCCTATACGTTCTCGGGCGGTCTGCACGGCGTCGGCGTGTCGGTCACGAACGCGCTGTCCACGCGTCTGGACGTTACCGTCTGGCGCGACGGCAAGGTCGCCGACCTCGGCTTTTCGAACGGCGACGTCGTCAAGCCGCTCAAGGTGCGCGCGGCCGAGCGCGGCGAAAAGAAAACCGGCACGCGCGTGACGGTCGCGCCGAACGCCAAGTATTTCGATTCGCCGAACCTGCCGGTCGGCGAACTGCAACGGCTGCTGCGCTCGAAAGCAGTGCTGCTGCCGGGCGTCGAAGTCGTGCTCGTCAACGAAAAGACCGGCGAGCGGCAAAGCTGGAAGTACGAAGACGGTCTGCGCGGCTATCTGCTCGAAGGCATGGCCGGCAGCGACCTGCTGATCCCGCTGTTCGAAGGCGAGCGCTATGCGGAAAGCTCGCGCTCGAATGAGGAAACCTTTGCCGAGGGCGAAGGCGCCGCGTGGGTCGTCGCGTGGAGCGAGGAAGGGCCGCTCACGCGCGAGTCGTACGTGAACCTGATTCCGACGCCGGCCGGCGGTACGCACGAGGCGGGCCTGCGCGAAGGCCTTTTTCAGGCGGTGAAGAGCTTCGTCGAGTTGCACAGCCTGCAGCCGAAGGGTGTGAAGCTGCTCGCCGAAGACGTGTTCGCGCGCGTCTCGTTCGTGCTGTCGGCGAAAGTGCTCGATCCGCAGTTCCAAGGCCAGATCAAGGAACGCCTCAATAGCCGCGACGCGGTGAAGCTCGTGTCGTCGTTCGCGCGTCCGGCGCTCGAACTGTGGCTGAACCAGCACGTCGAGCACGGCAGAAAGCTTGCCGATCTCGTGATCAAGCAGGCGCAGGCGCGCACGCGCGCGGGCCAGAAGGTCGAAAAGCGCAAGAGCTCGGGTGTGGCGGTGCTGCCCGGCAAGCTCACCGATTGCGAATCGACCGAAATCGATCGCAACGAACTGTTCCTCGTCGAGGGCGATTCGGCCGGCGGCTCCGCGAAGATGGGCCGCGACAAGGAATTCCAGGCGATCCTGCCTTTGCGCGGCAAGGTGCTCAACACTTGGGAAACCGAGCGTGACCGGCTGTTCGCGAATAACGAGGTACACGACATCTCGGTGGCGATCGGCGTCGACCCGCATAACCCCGACGACACCGTCGACCTGTCGAACCTGCGCTACGGCAAGATCTGCATCCTGTCGGATGCGGACGTCGACGGCGCGCATATCCAGGTGCTGCTGCTCACGTTGTTCTTCAAGCACTTCCCGCAGCTGATCGAGCGCGGCAACGTGTTCGTCGCGCGGCCGCCGCTGTTTCGCGTCGATGCGCCCGCGCGCGGCAAGAAGCCCGCGCAGAAGCTCTATGCACTCGATGAAGGCGAACTCGAAGCGATTCTCGACAAGCTGCGCAAGGACGGCGTGCGCGAAACCGCATGGACCATCAGCCGCTTCAAGGGCCTGGGCGAAATGAGCGCCGAGCAGCTGTGGGACACCACGATGAACCCGGACACGCGGCGCCTGTCGCCGATCGCGCTCGGCGAACTCGACTTCGAAAAGACCGTTGCGCGCATGACGATGCTGATGGGCAAGGGCGAAGCGGCGTCGCGGCGCAGCTGGCTCGAAGAGAAGGGCAACGAGGTCGAAGCGGATATCTAAGCTGAAACGCGGGCTGAAGCGAAAGCCTGCAGCGAAAGCCTGCAGCACCAGCCGCAACACGGACACGGAACGTAGATGGAAGACAACACTCCCGATCTTTTCGAAGAGGCGCCGCCGCCCGGCGACTCGCTGACGCTCGGCCATTACGCCGAGAAGGCGTATCTCGAATACGCGGTCAGCGTCGTCAAGGGCCGCGCGCTGCCGGACGTCTGCGACGGGCAGAAGCCCGTGCAGCGCCGCATCCTGTACGCGATGAGCGAAATGGGCCTCGCCGACAATGCGAAGCCCGTGAAATCGGCGCGCGTGGTCGGCGACGTGCTCGGCAAGTATCACCCGCACGGCGACCAGTCCGCGTACGACGCACTCGTGCGTCTCGCGCAGGACTTCTCGATGCGCTATCCGCTGATCGACGGCCAGGGCAACTTCGGCTCGCGCGATGGCGACGGCGCCGCGGCGATGCGCTACACCGAAGCGCGCCTGACGCCGATCGCGAAACTGCTGCTCGATGAAATCGACCAGGGCACGGTCGACTTCATGCCGAACTACGACGGCTCGTTCGAAGAGCCGAAGCTGCTGCCCGCGCGTCTGCCGTTCGTGCTGCTCAACGGCGCCTCGGGCATCGCGGTCGGTCTTGCGACCGAGATTCCGTCGCATAACCTGCGCGAAGTCGCCGCAGCCGCGGTCGCGATGATCCGTCATCCGAAGATCACGCACGCGGAGCTGATGCAGCATCTGCCGGGGCCGGACTTTCCAGGCGGCGGCCAGATCATTTCGAGCGAAGCCGAAATCGCGGCCGCGTACGAAGCGGGCCGCGGCAGCCTGAAGGTACGCGCGCGCTGGAAGATCGAAGAGCTCGCGCGCGGCCAGTGGCAGCTCGTGATCAACGAATTGCCGCCGAACACGTCGTGCCAGAAGGTGCTCGAGGAAATCGAGGAGCAGACGAACCCGAAGATCAAGCTCGGCAAGAAGTCGCTGACGCCCGAGCAGTTGCAGACGAAGCAGACGCTGCTCGCGCTGCTCGACGCCGTGCGCGACGAATCGGGCAAGGACGCGCCGGTGCGCCTCGTGTTCGAGCCGAAGTCGAGCCGCATCGAGCAGACCGAGTTCGTCAACACGCTGCTCGCGCATACGAGCCTCGAATCGAACGCGCCGCTCAATCTCGTGATGGTCGGCGCCGACGGCCGGCCGCGCCAGAAGGGCATCGGCGAAATCCTTAGCGAGTGGGTCGGCTTCCGCTTCGCGACGGTCACGCGCCGCACGCAGTACCGGCTGACGAAGGTCGACGATCGCATCCATATTCTCGAAGGCCGGATGATCGTCTTCCTGAATCTGGACGAGGTGATCCGCATCATCCGCGAGTCGGACGAACCGAAGGCGGCGCTGATCTCGGCGTTCGATCTGTCCGAGCGCCAGGCCGACGACATCCTCGACATCCGGCTGCGCCAATTGGCGCGGCTCGAAAAGATCAAGATCGAGAAGGAGCTCGAAGAACTGCGCGACGAGAAAGCGAAGCTCGAAGAGCTGCTCGGCAGCGAGAGCGCGATGAAGCGTCTCATCGTCAAGGAAATCGAAGGCGACGCGAAGCAGTACGGCGACGAGCGCCGCACGCTGATCCAGCAGGACAAGCGCGCGACCTTCGAAGCGCGCGTGGTCGACGAGCCGGTCACGGTGGTCGTCTCGCAGAAGGGCTGGGTGCGCGCGCTGAAAGGCCACGGACTCGATCCGGCCGGCTTCACGTTCAAGGCCGGCGACAGCCTCTATGCCGCGTTCCAGTGCCGCACGCCCGATACGCTGATCGCGTGGGGCAGCAACGGCCGCGTCTACTCGGTCGCGGTCAGCCAGTTGCCGGGCGGTCGCGGCGACGGCGTGCCGGTCACGACGATGATCGAGCTCGAATCGGGCACGCACCTCATGCACTACTACGCGGCGACGGCAGACCAGGCGCTGCTGCTCGCGTCGAGCAACGGCTTCGGCTTTATCGCGAAGCTCGGCGACATGGTGAGCCGCGTGAAGGCCGGCAAGTCGTTTATGACGATCGACGAAGGCGCGGCGCCGCTCGTGCCGATGCCGATGGTGCCGGATGCAACCCAGGTCGCGTGTCTGTCGAGCACGGGGCGCATGCTCGTGTTCGGTCTCGACGAGATGAAGACGCTCTCGGGCGGCGGCCGTGGCGTCACGCTGATGGGGCTCGACGCGAACGAAACGCTCGCGCAGGCGCTGGCGATCGGCAAGGCCGGCGTCGTGCTGATGGGCACGGGCCGCGGCGGCAAGCCGGGCGAGGAAACGCTGGCCGGCAAGGCGCTGGCCGGGCATGTCGGCAAACGCGCGCGCAAGGGCCACAAACCCGATACGAAGCTCAAGGTTGCGGCGTTGCGGCCGGCGCTGGAGGAAGGGCAGGGCTGACTGGACGCGAGCATGCCTTAGAACTCTTCTCGCAAGCAGCCGGAACACGCGGCGTGCCCTGCATTCTCCGGAATGCGTGGCACGCCGCGAATTTTTTAGTGGCTCATGTCGTCCGATAAAAAGGCTCGTACGTTAATGAGCCAGTAAAACCCAAACGGGCTCAGCATCGCTTGCGACGCGACGCATCGCAGATAGCAATAGCAGCACTGCGGCAGAACATCGGCAGTGCATCGGCAGCGCATCGCCACATGCCGCGCGCGATGAACTGAACTGCGCGGCGCGTGGGTGGTCGAATGCGCAATCCGGCCGCGGCCCCCATCGATACACCGCGTCGATACCACACCGATACGACAGAGGAAAACGAATGACCAAAGCGATCGAAATCGCGCTCTTTCTCCACCTGCTGGGGGTTGCCGTCTGGATCGGCGGCATGGTGTTCGCTCATTTCTGCCTGCGTCCGGCCTTGGGCGACCTATCGCCGCAGTTGCGGCTGCCGCTGTGGGAGTCCGTATTCGGACGGTTTTTCAACTGGGTCGGCGTGTCGGTGCTCGTCATTCTCGTGTCGGGCGGCTTTCTGCTGTCGCAGTACGGCGGCGCGCACGCGATGTGGCAGCTGCATGCAATGGCAGGGCTCGGCATCGTGATGATGCTGATCTTCGGCCATATCCGCTTCGCCGTGTTTCCGCGCATCCGCCGCGCGGTGCAGGCGCAAAAGTGGCCGGATGGCGCAAATGCGGTCGCGACCGTGCGGCGGCTCGTCGTCGTGAATCTCGTGCTGGGCGTCGTGACGATCGGCTTCGCGGTGATGTCGCGCGGGTTTTGAAGCGGCGTGGCTTAGCCTAACTGCGCGAGCAGCAACCGCTTTGCGGTGCCCAGCAGCGCCGGCACCGGCTCGGCGCTGACGTTGGTCATGCAAAGCAGCCCGTCGACGGTCGCAACCGAAATGTGCTGCGTCTGCGGCGCGCCGTGTACCGCAGCCGGCGTCACCCACTTGATGCGCAGGCGCCCATAGCCGTACTGCGTTGGAATGGCGAGCCGCCCATAGTTGTCGATACGCAGCGTCGGCGCGCGCTGGCGGCTGCCGATCACGAGCCGGTCCGGGCTGGCGCCGGCCGCGATCATCTCGAGCACGGGCGTCGAAAAGCCGCCCGCGGCCTCGACCGCGGTGCGCCGGATCGCGAGACTCTGCTTGATGGCGCGCGCAAGATCCCAGAACGAGAGCGTCGCGGACGGTTCCAGCTCCGCGCTGCGCTGCGTCGGAAAGAGCCCGAGGTGCTCGCTTGCGCCAAGCAACGCGCGCGTATCGAGCGAACTCGCGCAGCGGATCGTATGGTCGCGCCACGCGCGCGACAGGGCGCGTCCCGCGAGCATCACGGCCGCGCACAGCGCGGCATGCACGGACGCCTGTTCTTCGCGGGCGCGCCGCGTCACGAGTGAGGTGACTGACGGTTCGAGCCAGATCTGCTGAAGTAGCGGCTGCTCGTCGCCAGCCGCGAGCGGCGCTTCGGAGGCGGAGCGCGAGTCGTCATGCGCACGACCGTCCATTCCAATGCGCGACCAATCCAGCAAACCCGCCGAATCCGGCGCACGCGATGGTAACGCAAGCGCCGCGGACTGCTCGCTCGTCGACATCCCGAGCAGTTCATCGTGCGACGGCGGCATCGCATGCGGACTGCCGAGCGCCTCACCGGCCAGTGCGCGCATCAGATCACGAACCAGCAGAATCAGCGATGCGCCGTCCAGTGCCGCATGATGGCCGCCCAGCACCAGCGTCGTGCGGTCGCGGCCGTAAAGAATCGAGGTGCGCAGCAACGCATCGTCGGGACCGAAACGCGTGGCCAATTCCGTCGATACCAGCTCGAAAAGACGCGTGCCCGATTCGCTCGGCACGACTTGCAGCGCGAGCGGGGCGTCGGGCATCAGCTCGAAGCACGGACGAAAGCCGGGCCGCTGACGAATGCGCGAAGACAGAAGGGTGTGGTGCGCCTGCACGGCGGCGAGCGCCGCCGACCATTGCTCGACCGTCGTGCGTCCTTCGACTTCCGCGGCGACGACGGTCGTGCGCGGCACGCGTTGCTGCAGCAGCCAGAAGTACTCTTCGAATACGCCGAGCGTGCGCAGCGTTTTGCCGGGTCGGATCGACGCATGATGGCGGGTAAGCGAATCGGTCATGAGCGGCCCTCGAGCGTTCAGGCGTGTCCTTCTTAGAACGTTCGGGCGCGCAACCTATTCCCGTCCGACTAATAGCAATAGCCGGTCAATCGTGCAAACCGGCAATGCATTCGTGCACGGCTACACCGCATGGAGCATGGGGCAATTCAAAGATGAGCGACAAGCGCGATATGAAAGCCGCTGACAGGGCGTTGGAGACCGGTTGGCAACACACTCTCAGACCGGCTGCCCGCTCGTGCTCGGTGTGTCGCTTGTATCGTCGTCGCTGCGCTCGCGCGATGGTTGCCGCGTGCGCATGCCGCACACGCCGAACTTCTCGAGCAGCGCCGGAATGCCCTCGCTCGGCACTGGCCGCGAGAACAGGAAGCCTTGCGCTTCGATTTGCCCGAGCGCCGCGAGCCACGCGATCTGCTCCTCGGTCTCGGTGCCTTCGACGACGACGGTCAGCCCGAGCGAGCGTGCCAGATTAACGATCGCGGTCACCATCACGCACACACTTCGGTCGCCCGGAATCGCCTGGACAAACGAGCGGTCCACCTTCAGCGTGTCGACCGAGAAGCGGTTCAGATACGACAGCGACGAATAGCCGGTGCCGAAATCATCGAGCGCGATGCGCACGCCCAGCCGCTTCAACGCGAAGATCTTCTCGGAGACGAGGTCCGGGAATTCCATCATCGCGGTTTCGGTGATCTCGAGTTCGAGGCGGCGCGCGGGTATGCCGCTGTCTTCGATCGCGCGCGCGATCGTTTCGAACAGATCGCCGCGCCAGAATTGCACGGCTGAGATGTTGACCGCGAGCGACAGCGATTCATAGCCTTGCGCCTGCCATTGCGCGAGCTGGCGGCACGCCGTTTGAATGACGAAGTCGCCGATCGGCACGATCAGGCCCGTCGACTCGGCCACCGGGATGAACTCGTTCGCCGGAATCAGACCATGCTGCGGATGGTTCCAGCGCACGAGCGCTTCGAAGCCCGTGATGCAGCGGCGCGCCAGATCGATCTTCGGCTGGTACGCGAGGAACAGCTGACCGTCGGCGAGCGCGATGCGCAGCTGCTGCTCCCACTTCATCAGGTGGTCGGCGCGGTGCGAGAGCTGCGGCGAATAGAACTGGTAGCAGTTCTTGCCTGCGTCCTTCGCGCTGTACATCGCCAGATCGGCCTTCTTCAGCAGGTCGATTTCGCTCTCGTTCGCAATCGAGTAGAGCGCGATGCCGATGCTCGCATGCAGCACGAAGGTACTGCCGCGCACTTCGAATGGCTTCGCGAAGACTGCCGATGCCGCTTCGGCGGCCGCGACCGCGCGCTGTTCGACATCGTCGCCTTTGACGATCACCACGAACTCGTCGCCGCCGATGCGCGATAAGGTGCCCGCGTCGGCCACGGCATCGGCAAGGCGCGCCGCTGTCATTTGCAAAACGATGTCGCCGGCGTTGTGGCCGAGCGTGTCGTTGACGGTCTTGAAGTTGTCGAGATCGATAAACAGGATGGCGAGCCGCCCGACATTCGTTGTCTGCGCAACTTCGTGATGAAGAATCTGCAGCGTCGAATAGCGGTTACGCAAACCGGTCAGCAGATCGTATTCGACGAGATGCGTCATCTCGCGCTCGCGGCCGAGCAGCTTGCCGATCAGGCCGGTGGCGACCGCGAAGAAGCCGAGCATCGCGAGCGAGATAAAGCTCGCCATCAGCAGATAGACGTTGCGCGTGTGGTTGTAGTCGGCGAATTCTTCGGCCTGCGACAGACCAACGAGCACACCCAACGGATAGCCGTCGATATGCCGGTACGACACGACGCGCGTGACGTTATCGATCGGATCGACGTAAGTGCCCGACACGTGCTCGGAAGTGGGATATGTGCCGCTTGCGGTGAACACGCCCGACGCGCGTTCGTCGTTGCCGGTGCGGCGCGCGAGCACGGTGCCGTTGTCGGAGATCACCGCAATCACGCCATCGCGGCCGATCGCGGCGTTGTTGTAAAAGTCGGTGGTGAAGTAGCTCGGATCTTCGGAGACCACCACCACGCCGGCGAACGAGCCATCGGGGTGGTTCAGACGCCGCGTCATCTGCAATGTCCAGTGGCCGGACACGCGGCCGAGCACGGGCTTGCTGATGTAAAGCTGGTCGTCGTTCTCGTGCTCGTGCACCTTGAAATGTTCGCGGTCCGACAGATCGATCGGCTTCGGGTTCGTCTCGGCGGTGTTGGCGATCAGCTTGCCGTGCTCGTCGATCAGCGACACCTGCACGAGCGTCTCGCTTTGCACGACGCCTTTCTCGACGGTACTCGCAAGGTCGAAACGGGCCGGCGATTTTTCGAGCTCGAATTTGACGAAGCGCGTGATCTGGTCGACCTGGTGAATCGCCTTCACCGTATGTTGTTCGAGCGCCGCGGACAGAATGCCGGCCGACGCCATCGCTTCCCGATAGGTGGACTCCTTCTCCACCGACAGCCGCGCGAAGATGACCGTCCACAGCAGCACGAGCACCAGCACGCCGAGCGCCGGGATCGCGAGCAGCGCGCGGCGACGTGAGGCGGCCGGGTCAAGCCGGTGCCTGGCTTCACGTACGCTGGAGTGATGGAGCTGATTCATCGAGTGGACCGCGACCCTATCGCTTGTAAATGCGGCTTGTAAATGCGGCTTGTAAATGCGGCTTATAACTGCGGCTTGGAACTGCGCTGCGTACGACTGCATCAGGCAGTGATTGTGTTTCGATCGACGACTGCGCTATGTAACCAGGCTGCATGGTAAGCGAAGTACCGACATTGATGCGCAATGCGGTCTGGCGTCGTGCGGAACCATCCGGTCGATCCGCGCCCGAGGTCATCGGTTACGTTTCGATATTACTGAATGCCTGGGGATTAAGAAAGCGTTCACGCATCGGGTATACGCGCGCTTTTCAATGGCGTTGCGATGCTTTCTTCATGGTGCGGTACGCAGCCCGGAAAGCCGCGCGGGGCGGTCGTTTCAGCGAGGTCGGGGAAGGGCGCGCGTAACCGTTCGACGCATGTTTTGACGTGCTTGCCTGGGGATTGCGCAAATAGGCACTGCCGTTTCCACTAGTCCGCTTTACGGTGCAATAAGCGCGATGCATGTTGCATGAAAGGAAAGGAAGCGACGCGCTTCGCGTCGTGAAGTTATGCCAATTCGTTGTATTGGCAGTACTTTAATTTAATTTAATGTTTGCGGCCGACTCGTTGCGAGTCGGCCGCGTGGCCGGTGAGGTCAGCCGAGCCTGAACGTGCCGTCGACAATTGTGACCGATGCGCCGCCGATCCACGTCTTGCCGGCCGCATCGTCATAGTGAACGGCGACGTCGCCGGCGCGGCCGAGCACCGTGCCCTGACGGACCGTAAAACGCTCGCCCGGGCGCCGCCGTTGCGTGGTCAGCAAGCATGCGAGCGCGGCGTTGGCGCTGCCGGTCACCGGGTCTTCACCGATACCGCCGAATGCGTCGCTCGTCATCAGGCAGCGCACTTCGAACGTCGCGGGGCCGCCATCAGGATGCGGGCCATAGGCTGCAAGTCCGTGCGCGCCGACCGAGTGCGCGATTTCGGCGAGCGCATGAGCATCGGGTTCGAGCGCGAGGCAGTCGCGTGCCGAGGCGAGCCGCACGACGAGCCACGGCGCGCCGTTGTTGACGCCGCATGGCGCCGCGCTGAAGTCGATTGCGTCGCTGCGCAAGGCGGCCGACAGCGCCGCGTGTTGCGTATCGGGCAACGGCGTGATGCGTGCGGGCGGCGCCGCAAATGCCCAGGCGCCGCCGCTATGCGATGCAGTGGACGCTTGCGCTGCCGCCGATGGTTCGGCTGCGCCGAGCGCCACGAGTTCGACGAGACCGACGCCGCATTGCTGAACGAGCCGCCCCGCCTGTTTCGGCCGATAGCCGCTTTCGAGCAGCGCATGCGCGGTGCCGAGCGTCGGATGGCCCGCGAACGGCAACTCGCAGCCCGTCGTGAAGATGCGCACGCGATAGTCGGCGGCTGGGTCCGTCGGTTTGCAGAGAAACGTGGTTTCGGACAGATTCGTCCAGCGCGCGATGGCCTGCATCTGTTCGCTATCGAGCTCGTCCGCGTCGAATACGACGGCAAGCGGATTACCTTTGAACGGCACCGAAGTGAATACATCGACCTGCTTGAAGCGGACAGTGCGCGCGGTCATCGTGCTTCCTGATGGAGAGTGATCGGGGTGATCGGGGGGATCAAGCAGCGGCGGGATGGAGTCGCGAGCGGCCGGCAGGATGGCCGCCTCGCGTAAGACTCACGACATCGATCGCAAATGCTTAGGCGACTTCCGCGATCAGTTCGATTTCAACGCACGCGCCGAGCGGAATCTGCGCGACGCCGAATGCCGAGCGCGCATGTTTGCCACGCTCGCCAAACACGTCGACGAAGAACTCCGACGCGCCGTTCGTGACGAGATGCTGTTCGGTAAACGACAGCGTCGAGTTGACGAGGCTCATCACCTTGACGATGCGCGTGACGCGGTTCAGGTCGCCGACGTGCGCGTGCAGCGTCGCGAGCAGGTCGATCGCGATCGAGCGGGCGGCCGCTTTGCCTTCTTCGGTGGTGATATTGTCGCCGAGCTTGCCGACCCACGGCTTGCCGTCTTTCTTCGCGATATGGCCCGACAGATAGACGGTGTTGCCGCTTTGCGCAGCCATCACATAGGCGGCCGCCGGGGCGCCGGCATTCGGCAGTTCGATGCCGAGTTCCTTCAGTTTGTCGTACACGTTTGCTTGAGCCATGGTCTGTCCTTACGGGGAATGTGAAACCTGAATGGTAGCGCTGCTGCGCCGATCAGATGCGAGCCGATCAGATGCGCGCGCGTACGAGTGCCGCGAGCTTCGCGATGCCGGCGTCGATTTTCTCGGGCGGCACGGTCACGAACGACAGGCGCAGCGTATTGTGCTGTGCTTCATTCGCAAAGAACGGTGCGCCAGGCACGAACGCAACATGCTGCGCGATCGCTTCTTCGAGCAGCTTCATCGTATCGATCGCGGCCGGCACTTGCACCCACACGAACATGCCGCCTTCGGGCTGGTTCCACGTGACGCCTTCGGGCATATAGCGCGCGAGCGCCGCGAGCATCGCCGCGCATTGATCGCGGTACAGCGCGCGGATGGTCGGCACGTGCGTATCGAGGAAGCCGTCCTTCACGACTTCATGCACGATGCGCTGCGTGAAGCTGGGCGTATGCAGATCGGTGGCCTGCTTGGCCTGCACGAGTTTGAAGTGCAATTCCTCAGGCGCGATGATGTAGCCGACACGCAGGCCGGGCGCCAGCACCTTCGAAAACGAGCCGAGATGCACGATATGATCGGGCGCCATCGACAGCATCGTCGGCAAAGGCTCGCCGCGGTAGTCGAGCGCGCCGTACGGGTCGTCTTCGATCACCGGAAACGGCGCCTGCTGCGCGAATGCGGCGAGCGCGCGCCGGCGCTCGACAGCAAGGCGGCGGCCCGTCGGGTTCTGGAAATTCGGCTGCGCATACAGCAGGCGCGCACCGGCGGTCAGGTCCGGCGTGAGCGCGGAAGGAATCAGGCCGGCGTCGTCGGTCGGCACCTGCACGTAGCGCGGCTCGTAGAGCGAGAACGATTGCAGGGCGCCGAGATAGGTCGGCGTTTCGACGAGTACCGGGCTTTGCGGGCACACGAGCACTTTGCCGAGCAGATCGAGCGCCTGTTGCGAGCCCGTGGTGATCAGCACCTGCGTCGGACGGATCCGCACGTTGCCGTGTGCGCCCGGTCCCGAATGACGCGCGGCGATCCACTCGCGCAGCGGCAGATAACCTTCGGTCGCGCTGTATTGAAGCGCGGCCGCGGGCGCGTCGCGCAGAATCCGGTCGGACGCCGCGCGCATCCGCTCGGCGGGGAACGTCGACGGCGCCGGCAAGCCGCCCGCGAACGAAATGACTTCGGGCCGTTCGGTGACCTTGAGAATCTCGCGGATGGCGGAGCTCGTGAGCTTGCGTGCGCGTTCGGACAATTGCCACGAGCGGGCGCTTACCTTGGTCAGATCGCTTTGGTCCACGTTGAGTCTCCTCGTCTGCGTGTGAATCGGTGTACTGCCTGAATGATGGCGGAAATCGCGTTGCGCCGGTCAACGTTATCGCGCAACGGGATCTTGCGCAAAGCGGAGTGTGCGGTGCTCAACAGTCGCGCTTAGTCGTTGCGCTTAACTCGCGCGAACCGCATGCGGCGCCGTTTGCACGGTCGCGCGGCGGCCGAGCATCACGGTGGCGATAACCGCGGCGGCGAACAGCCACGTCGAAGGCGCGACGCTTTCGCCAAAAAACAGCGCTGAAAACGCCATCGTGAAGAAAATCTGCAGCAACTGCACCTGGCCGACGCGCGCGATGCCGCCCATCGCGAGCCCCGCGTACCACGCGAAAAAGCCGAGGAACTGCGAAAAGAACGCCACGTAGGCGAATGCGAGCCACGTTTTCAGCGCGACCGGCCCCGGATGCATCAGATGCTGCTGCCACGCGAGCCAGCCGACCGGCAGCGCAAGAAACGGCGCGGACACGACGAGCGCCCAGCAGATCACCTGCCAGCCGCCCATCTGTTTCGCGAGGCGCGCGCCTTCCGCGTAACCGAGCGCGCCAATGCCGACCGCGACCAGCATCAGCAGGTCGCCCGCCTGCGGTGCGCCGCCGCCCGCGTGAAACGCGAATGCGACGACGATCGCGCTTCCCGCGAGCGCGCACAGCCAGAAGAGCTTCGAGGGCCGCTCGTGCGACAGCCACGCCGCGTAGATCGCGACGCACAGCGGCTGCAAGCCGTTGACGACCGCGCCATGTGAGGCGGGCACGTACTTCATCGACCACGCGGAAAACACCGGAAAGGCGACCACCACGCCAAGCGACACGACGAACAGGCTTTTGATCTGCGCCCAGTTCGGCACGCGTTCGCGACGCCATATGAGCAACGCGCCCGCGGGTACCGCGGCGACGAGTGCGCGGCCAAGGCCATTCAACAGCGGGTGCCATTCGGCGACGACGATACGCGTCATCGGCAGCGTGAGGCTGAACACCATCACGCCGATCAGACCGAGCAGCATGCCTTGGGATTCGCGCGAATTCATAGCTTGAACTTCTCCGTTATTTGAGTGTGCGCAGACCGCCCGGTGTTTCGAACTCGGCGACGAGCGCGGGCGCGCCGTCGGTGGCGGTCAATCTGATCAGAGGCGCGGCGCCGAGCCAGTCGAGGTGAGCGGCGATCAGGTCGGCTTGCGGATGCATGGCGCTCAGTGTTTTCAATGCGATGCCCGATTCGGGCAGGCGTTCAGTGGGATGCAGCGCGGTGTCCCACTGGATCAGCGTCGGCACGATGCCGTCGCCGGCGTGCTGCCAGCTGGGGAATGCGCCGTCGTCCGGTACCGACAGGCCCCATGTGAAATCGCCGCGCGTCATCGGCACGATCGGCGGAATCCGTTCGGGGTATTGCGCTTGCCAGCGTGCGAGATCTTTCGGACGTTCGACGCGCGCGACCCAGTGCGACAGGTACGGGCCACTTTCGAGCCGCGCTGCGACTGCGGGATCGTCGAGCGCGAAAAGGCGCGGACGAGCGGTGCCGTCAGCGGGTTCGGGCGCATCCGGGTCGATCGCGATCACCTCGAGATAGACGCCGCCCCACAGATTCAGCAGCCGGTTGCTCGTGCGCATCAACGGATGCGAGCCGCCGCCGGACGGCGCGACGCCGAGCGCGTCGGCGACATATTGCGAGCCTTCGTCGAGCGTGCGGGCCGAGACGACGAGATGATCGAGGCGAAGCGTGTGGACGGTCATGATGGATCGAACGAACAGTTGTATAGCGGCGGGTGGACGGCAGCGGCGCATGAACCTTCGCGCGCGGTTGCGGTGAAAAGGTTCAAGCATACCCGGTAGCGTGGCGGCCGGGCCTTGCGTCGCCCGCAGTTCCGGTATGGGTGGCGCGTGCGCCCGGGGCCGGAACGCTGGCCACCAGAGCGCTGGCCCCCAGAGCGCCTGCCGCCGGAACAGCATGCCTGCGCACAACAGCGTCTACCGGCCGCTTACCCCGACGTCAGTCGAATGTATCGTCTGCGACCTGCACAGTAACGGTACAATCGCGCAGGTAGTCCTCGGTACAGTTGGAGTCAGCCATGTCCGTCCCGCTCGAACAGATTCCCGCCCCGCACGACGCGTCCGCGCTGACGCTCGTCGATCAGCTCGTCCAATGGGCGCGCCGCCGCGTCGACGAACGCGTGTTCCGTCCCGGCATGCGCATGCCGTCCATTCGCAAGCTTGCGCTCGATAAAGGCGTGTCGCGCTTCACTGTCGTCGAGGCGTACGAGCGGCTGGTCGCGCAGGGCTATCTGGATTCGCGGCGCGGCTCGGGCTTTTATGTGCGCGAGCGCCTCGCCTCGCCGATGCCCGGCGAGCGCCGCACGGCCAACGAGGCCGCGCCCGCGCCGAGCACGATCGACGTCGTCTGGCTGCTGCGCAACATGCTGCATACGTCGACGCAGCCCGAACGCGGACCGGGGCTCGGCTATCTGCCGTCGCGCTGGCTCGACGGCGAGCTGATTTCCGGCGCGCTGCGCACGCTGGGCCGCCAGAGCGGTGCGCAACTGCTCGGCTTCGGCACGCCGCAAGGCTTTCTGCCGCTGCGTCAGCAACTGCAGACGCGGCTCGAGGAACTCGAAATCGGCGCATCGCCGGAAAGCATCGTGCTCGTGTCTGGCATCACGCAAGGCATCGATCTGCTGTCGCGGCTTTATTTGCAAGCCGGCGACGCGGTGATCGTCGGCGATCCGGCGTGGTTCCAGATGTTCGGGCGCATCGCTTCACAAGGCGCGCACATGGTCGGCATGCCGTACACGCCGGACGGTCCGGACCTCGACGCGCTCGAAACGCTCGTGCAGACGTGGCGGCCGAAAATGCTCGTGATCAACTCGGTGCTGCAGAATCCCACCGGCACGTCGCTGACGGCCGCGCAGGCGTTCCGCATTCTGCGGCTTGCCGAAGAGTATGACTTCATCGTCGTCGAAGACGATATCTACGGCGATCTGTGCCCACCCGGCTATCCGGCGACGCGCCTCGCGAGCCTCGATCAACTCAAGCGCGTGATCTACATGGGCAGCTTTTCGAAGACGCTCGCCGCGAACCTGCGCGTCGGGTTTATTGCGTGCGCGCCGGAGATCGCGCAGGCCGTCGCGGATCAGAAGATGCTCGTCAATATGACGACGCCCGAGCTCAACGAGCGCGTGCTGTACAAGATCCTGACCGAAGGGCACTACCGGCGCCATGTCGAGCGGCTGCGCGCGCGGCTCGATACGGTGCGCGACAAGGCGTGCCGGATGCTCGAGAAGACCGGCATGCGGCACTTCCTGACGCCCGGTGCGGGCATGTTCGTGTGGACCGATACCGGTGTGGACGCCGACGCGCTCGCGGCAGCGGGTCACGAAGCGGGTTTTCTGCTGACGCCGGGCAGTCTTTTTTCGCCGCAGCAGTCGCCCACTACGTGGATGCGCTTTAATGTGGCGAACTGCGGCGACCCGGCGCTGCCCGCATTTCTTGGCGAATATCTGGACAGCGTGATCCGGCGCGCGTCCTGACCTCTTGAAATCGTGCGCCGCGCCCCCAATTCGGCGGGCAATCGGCGTAAGCCGGCTTAGCGTTTATCATGCACGGCTTGCTGGTACGTGCCGCTGCTGCGCGGTGCTGCCGCGCATGGCCGCGTGAGGCACGCGATGTGCGTCGCGGGAGCGCTGGCCCTGGCAGGCCGGCTCCGCCGGAGGGACGGCCGCCGGGTGGCCACTAGCCCCCGGATCGCCGCCCGCCGGATGGCCGGCCGCGGATCGCCGCCCGCAGAATTCCGAATCAACCCGCAATAGAGAGGACGTCCGACCATGGCACAAGAGACCATGAGCTTTCAGGCAGAAGTGAAACAGCTTCTGCATCTGATGATCCATTCGCTGTACAGCAACAAGGAAATCTTTCTGCGCGAGCTGATCTCGAACGCGTCCGACGCGGCCGACAAGCTGCGCTTCGAGGCCATCGAGAACAATGCGCTGTACGAAAACGATCCGAACCTGCGCATTCGCATCTCGTACAACAAGGACGCGCGCACGGTAACGATCGACGACAACGGCATCGGCATGAGCCGCGACGAAGCGATCGCGAACCTCGGCACGATCGCGCGCTCGGGCACGAAGGAATTTTTCGGCAAGCTGTCGGGCGACCAGCAGAAAGATGCGGCGCTGATCGGCCAGTTCGGCGTGGGCTTTTACTCGGGCTTTATCGTCGCGGACAAGATCACCGTCGAAACGCGCCGCGCCGGCCTGCCGGCATCCGATGGCGTGCGCTGGGAAAGCGCGGGCGAGGGCGACTTCGCGGTCGACACGATCGAGCGCGCGCAACGCGGCACGACGATCACGCTGCACCTGCGTGCCGATGAAGACGACCTGCTGTCGTCGTACCGCTTGAAGTCGATCATCCAGAAGTACTCGGACCACGTCGCGCTGCCGATCCTGATGCAGAAAGAGGAATGGGACGCCGAAAAGAGCGAGATGGTCACGAAGGACGAAGACGAGACCGTCAACCAGGCGAGCGCATTGTGGACGCGCGCGAAGAACGACATCACCGAAGAACAGTACAAGCAGTTCTATCAGCATCTGTCGCATGATCATCAGGATCCGCTGACGTGGACGCATAACCGCGTGGAAGGCCGCAGCGAATACACGCAGCTGCTCTACGTGCCCGCGCACGCGCCGTTCGATCTGTGGAACCGCGAGCATCGCGGCGGTCTGAAGCTGTACGTGAAGCGCGTGTTCATCATGGACGACGCCGAGCAGCTGCTGCCCGCTTATCTGCGCTTCGTGAAGGGCGTGATCGATTCGAGCGATCTGCCGCTCAACGTCTCGCGCGAACTGCTGCAGGAAAGCCGCGATGTGAAGGCGATCCGCGAAGGCGTGACGAAGCGCGCGCTGTCGATGCTCGAAGAGTTGGCGAATGCAGAAACCGCGGGCGAAACCGACGCCGACAAGGAGAAGTACCCGACCTTCTGGAAGGAGTTCGGCCAGGCGCTGAAGGAAGGCATCGGCGAAGACTTCACGAACAAGGATCGCATCGCGAAGCTGCTGCGTTTCGCGTCGACGCAAAACGATACAGACGAACAGACCGTATCGTTGGCCGCCTATATCGAGCGGATGAAGCCCGAGCAGTCGAAGATCTACTACGTGACCGCCGATACGTGGCAGGCCGCGAAGAACAGCCCGCATCTCGAAGTGTTCCGCAAGAAGGGCGTCGAAGTGCTGTTGCTGACGGACCGCGTCGACGAATGGATGCTGTCGTTCCTCAACGAGTTCGACGGCAAGCCGCTCGCCAGCGTCGCGCGCGGCGACCTCGACCTCGGTCAACTCGATGACGAGGAAAAGAAGGCGCAGGAGAAGGTCGGCGAAGAACTGAAGCCGCTTGTCGAACGCATGAAAGAAGCGCTGAAGGACAAGGCGAAAGACGTGCGTCTGACGTTCCGTCTCACCGATTCGCCGTCGTGCCTCGTAGCCGACGAGGGCGATATGAGCGGCTATCTGCAGCGCATGCTGAAGGCTGCGGGTCAGAAGGCGCCGACGATGCAGCCGATTCTCGAAGTGAACCCCGACCATCCGCTCGTGAAGGGCTTGCACACCGATAGCGCGAACTTCGACGACTGGGCGCATTTGCTGTTCGACCAGGCGCTGCTGGCCGAAGGCGGTTCGCTCGAAGATCCGGCGAGCTTCGTGAAGCGCACTAACGCGCTGCTGCTTACCCGCGCTGGGTAATACACAGGCGGCGCAAGTGCGAAGACTTGCGCCGCGCTGTTAAAAACCGTTGATGAGAAGGTGAAATGCGCTGCTTTGTATGAAAGGCAGCGCATTTTTTTACCTCGTGTTTCCCTTCGCTCAGCCGCCGTGCAACCGCGAGTAGCGCGGGCTTTAACGCTGCGGCGCACCCTCATGCTGATTGCGAACCTGGGCGAGCACTGAGCCCGCCAGTTCTTTTGCGTGCTCGCATGCATGCGGATCGGCTAGCACCTTCCCCGCTACTTTGCCAATCGCTGTGCTCGTGTGCTTCAGCGTGTGATGCTGCGCAAGTGCAGAGCCCGCGAGTTCCTTTTCAATTGGCGACGCATTGAGTTTTGCGAGTACCACTGCGGCGAGATGCGCGATCCTATCAGACGTTTCTTTGGAATTCTTAAGCAATTTATACTCCTTTGAGATTATTCTTGATCTAAAGCGAGTGCGTTCAAATAGCCAGAATGAACGCCGATTAAGTATGGTTTACTAACTAAAAATTTTCAACGAAACTGTGTGCCGTCCAATATTGATCGATGCGGCTCGCGAGCAGGTGCAATGCAGGTACATGCGGCGCAATGCACGTGTCATGCGTTGTAAATCGAAGTGAGGGGTTTTGCGATGTTGCAATCGGTGTCAGTGCTCGCCGGCGGTCCGGTGCAGGCGGTGTGGGCGGTCTTGCGCGAGCGGGGCTTCGATGCGGCCGAAGCGTTCGCGAGCACGCTCGTGGCGGACGGCGCATCGCCGCAGATTCACGCGGACCTATGCGCAAGCGCAGGTCAATTCGAGAGCGCGTATCACAGCGCATCGATGGCGCATGGCGATGCCGATGCGGGCGAGCGTTTTGTGCGGCTTGCGCTATTCGCCGATGCAATCGGCAATCAGGCTGCGGTTGTCGCGGCGTGCGAACAGGCGATTGAAATGTTCGCGCCGGACCGCGCGATCGCATGGATCGCTTGGATGATCGACGAATGCGGCGCGCCGCCGGTGGCCATTCACTTGTTGCGTGCTTACCAAAAGCGCGTGCCGAACGATGCGCGCGCGCCGTGGTGGCTCGCGCAGTTACTGGCGGCACGTGGCGAAAGCGACGTCGAAGAGCGTCGTGAAGCGCTGATGCGCGCTTATGCGCTCGATCCGGACGTGCACCCTGCGCTGGCATTGCATATCGCACTGATCTTCCGCGAGATGCGCGACTGGGACGCGGTGATGCAGGTCGCGCGTCGTGCGTTGTCGCGCCATCCCGCCGACGCCGAACTCGCGTGGCAACTCAGTCATGCGCAATGGCAACTGGGCGACGCGTGGGCCGCGGAAGCGACGATGCGCGCGGTCGATACGGCCGCGCCTGGCAAGGCGGCCGTGCTTGCCGCGATCGGCACGTATCAGATGGAGCAGGCGCGCTATCGCGACAGCGAAGCGACGTTGCATGCGGCGCTCGCGCTCGATGCGTCGTGTGCGGAGGCGGCGGTCGACCTCGCGGAGCTCGAATTGCGGCGCGACGACTGGGCATCCGCATGGCCGCGCTACGAGGCGCGCCTCACGCGCACGGATCGCGACGCGCGCAATATCGTCAGGGTGATCGAGCGGCACTATCCGCGCTGGCGCGGCGAAGCGCTGAACGGCAAGACGCTCGTGGTGCACAGCGAGCAGGGCAACGGCGACGATATCCAGATGGTGCGCTTTCTGCCGTGGCTCGCCGCGCGCCTGCGCGACGAAGGCGGGCGGCTGGTACTGGCCTGCCGGCGGCCGTTGCAGCCGCTCTTTGCAAGAGTCATCGACCATTGCATTGCGATCGAAGACGGCTTGCCCCGCGACGCGCACTATGCGCTGCCGATGATGAGCGTGCCGTTCGCGATCGGCTTGCAGCCGGAGCAGGTGAGCGGCGCCGCCTATCTGCAAGCCGACGAAGACTTGAGCACGGTTTGGCGTCAGTTCGTGCGGGTGGAAGGACACGCGCTCACACAATCGCAACACTACGCATCGAGCCGGCCGGTATTGCATGCGGGGCTCGTGTGGTCGGGCAGTCCGACGCACCGGCGCGACGCGCAGCGCTCAATTCCGCTCGAAGCGTTGTTGCCGCTGCGCGCGTTGAAGCACGTGGTGTTTCATCCGTTGACGCCGGGCAAGGAAGTCGAAACCGAGACGCTCGCGCAACTCGGTTTCAACGTCTGTAACCTGACTGCGCGCTATCAGCAGGGTTTCGACGACGTCGCCGCGCATGTCGCGGCACTCGATGTGCTCGTGACGATCGACAGCGCGCCGCTGCATCTGGCCGGTGCGCTCGGGCGACCGGTGCTGGCGATGCTCGATCATGTGTCGCATTGGTGCTGGGGTGTCGGAGAGTCGCAGCGCTGGTATCGGTCGGTTGAGCTGTTCAGGCAGCCGTCCGCGGGTGAATGGGCGCCTGTCGTCGAGCGTGTGGCGGAACGGCTTGCGGAAGGGCTTAATGAGGGGCTGAATGAAGGGCGCAATGAGGGCCTCGGTGCACAGCCCGACGCATGACCCGCGCGTGTTGACGCTCACTGCGCCGGCCGGCGGCGCACCCTATAATGCGGCGCATGCCTATCCGTTTCGATCCCGCGGACGCGCACTGGCGTGTCGATCCGCTTCCCGGCTTTTCCCCCGACCAGAAAGACTGGCTGACCCGCGGCGGTTCGCTGACGGCGCATCTGCGCGCGCTCGGCGCAGTCGTGGTGCGCGTGACGCGCGAAGCCGTGGCGTTGCCGTGGGACGACGAGCATCGCGCGCTTGGCGTCGCGCCGCGTGCACCGGTGTGGGTGCGCGAAGTCGTGCTGTCGGTCGACGGTGTGCCGTTCGTTGCCGCGCATAGCATTGCGCCGGTCGCGGCGAGCACCGGCGTCTGGCAGGCAATGCGGCGCTTGCGCACGCGTCCGTTGGCCGAGTTGCTGTACAGCGATAGCAGTGTCGCGCGCTCGCCGCTGGTGAGCCGGCGTTTGACGGCGCGGCATCCCTTGTTTCGGCTTGCCGCGCGCGAGATCGATGAGCACAAGGAGCACTGTCCGCATGCGCTTGTCGCAAGGCGCTCGGTGTTCGAACGTTATGGCGCGCCGTTGATGGTCACGGAGTGCATGTTGCCCGCGCTGTGGGCGCATCTTGCGGCACGCTCGGGCGTGCCAGTCGCGCAGCGTCGGCTGATTCCGCGCGAACATGGGCGCTCGCTCGAGCACACCGCGGCGCGCTCGCATCAGGGTGGGGCGCACGCCACGCATACACCGCGTGACGCAGATCGCCACATCACGAACGAAACGTCTGCGGTATCGAAGCGCTGAAGCGAAGCGAACCACGTCATGACGCTGAAGCGTTGTTTCCCGCCAGTGGTGGACCAGAACACGAGAGTGTTGATTCTCGGCAGCCTGCCCGGCGAAGCATCGCTCGCCCATAACCAGTACTACGCGCACAAGCAGAACCGCTTCTGGTCGCTCGTCGGCGAAGTCATCGGCGAAGACCTGCCGGCGATGGAGTACACCACCCGTTTGCACACGCTGCTCGAACATCGGATCGGCCTGTGGGATGTTGTCGCGCAGGCACGGCGCACCGGCAGCCTCGACAGTCAGATACGCGACCACGCGAGCAACGATCTCGTCGCGCTTATCGATACGCTGCCTGCGCTTGTCGCGATCGCGTTCAATGGCGGCACGGCGGCGAAGATCGGCGAGCGGGCGCTGGGCGCCCTCGCGAATCGATACCGGATACTGAGACTGCCGTCGACGAGTCCCGCGCATGCATCGCTTTCGTACGCGGCGAAGCTCGTTCTGTGGCGGGAGATCCAGCCAATGCTATCCTTCGCTTCGCCTTAAATCCCAGCGCCTCGCGCGCACTCTTCATCAATGACGAAACTGATCAAACGCGCTTCCGCCGAAGCGCGCGCCTTCCGCCACAACGGCGACGACGCACTCGCGTCGCGGCAAAAACTGCATCGCAAGAACCGCCACGCATCGCGTAGCGAAGACCGTCTCGACGACGCGTCGCAAATCGAAGCCCCGCGCAAGCCGCGCTTCGCACCCGTCACGTTCTCCGAAGAGGGCGGCGTACGCTATCTGCATTTCGGCACCGAGTGGGTGCAAGGCGCGATGCGGCTGCGCAAGCCCGATCACCTCGAACTCGAATACGCGCAGCAGATGATGGCCTGGCTGCTGTTCCTCGAAACGCCGCCGCGTATCGTGCAACTCGGCCTCGGCTCGGCCGCATTGACCAAGTTCGCGCATCGCTTCCTCAAGCGCGCGAAAGTCGAGGCAATCGAACTGAACCCCGCGGTCGTCGTCGCTGCACGCACGATGTTCGATTTGCCGCCCGACGACGCGCGTCTGACCGTGCGCGAAGCCGACGCCTGGGATTTCGTTAACGACCGCGCGAATCACGGCACGATCGGCGCCCTGCAAATCGACGTCTACGATGCGACCGCGCGTGGCCCTGTGCTCGACAGCGTCGCGTTCTATCGCGCGGCGCGCGCGTGTCTGACGCAAGCGGGCGTCGCGACAATCAACCTGTTCGGCGATCATCCGAGTTTCGTGCGCAACATGAAGCGCCTGAACGAGGCTTTCGATGGCCGCGTTTTCGCGTTGCCCGAAGTGCATGACGGCAATCGCATTGCGATTGCCTTTTCGGGTCCGCCGTTGCAAGTGCCTTTCGCGCTGCTGCAGCAGCGCGCGAAGCTGATCGAAAAAGAACTCGGCTTGCCGGCGCGTCAGTGGCTGAAGGGCCTGCAAGCGTCGACGGGGCAGAACGGCGACGCGTTCACTATCTGAACGCAAGCGGTTATTCGAGCCGCTGCTTAAGCGGCTGAATGAGCGACTAAATGAGCGGCTGAATGAGCGACTAAATGAGCGACTAAATGAGCGGCCGCACGAGCGCCTGCACAAGTGGCCGCATAAGCGCCGTCGCAAAGTTCAACGACAAACAGCCGACATGACCGGCCAGCGCGGCGCCTGCTTCGGGTCCGCCCCGCTTGACCGGTCATTCAACGCCCTTATACTCTTTCGAAGCTTCCGGGGGGCGTACGGCAAAGCTTCCCGGAACGATCGCCTGTCGAACACGGGCCACATCACAAATCAAAAGCAACCGCGTCGCATAGGACCGGAGTCAGCGCGAAGGCTGTACCCCGGTCGACTCGCTGCATAGACAAGGGGAGAGACGTCATGGCTCACGACGCCGACGCCAAAGCAAACGCCGCAGGGAACGTCAAAGGAAGCGCCAATAGCGGTACAGGCACACGGGCCGGCACCGGTGCCAATCGATCCAGCAAGCACTGGTTATGGCTTCTTTTGTTGCCGTGGATCGCCATGATCTGGGTGCCGTCCTATAACAAGGTCGAGCCGCAGCTGTTCGAATTCCCGTTCTTCTACTGGTACCAGTTGCTCTGGGTGCTGATCAGTGCGGTGATCACGGCGCTCGTCTACTTCAAGACCAAAGCGAAATCGGCGAAATCATCGAAGGCGCAACCGCAAGGAGGCGCACGATGAACGCGATCGCAACTTTCGTCTTCGTCCTGTTCTTTATCGGCGTGACGATTCTCGGTTTCGTCGCGGCGCACTGGCGGCGCGGCGATCTCGCGCATCTCGAAGAGTGGGGTCTCGGCGGCCGCCGCTTCGGCACGATCGTCACGTGGTTTCTGCTCGGCGGCGATCTGTATACGGCCTATACGTTCGTCGCCGTGCCGGCGCTCGTGTTCGGCGCCGGCGCGACCGGTTTCTTCGCACTGCCTTATACGATCCTCATCTATCCGTTCGCGTTCGTCGTGTTTCCGAAGCTGTGGAGCATCGCGAAGCGTCACGGCTATGTGACGTCCGCCGACTTCGTCAGCGCGCGCTACGGCAGCCGTATGCTCGCGCTGGCCATCGCCGTGACCGGCATCGTCGCGACGATGCCGTATATCGCGCTGCAGCTGGTCGGCATCGAAGTGGTGATCGGCGCGCTCGGCTTCGATACGTCGGGCTTCGTCGGCGACCTGCCGCTGATCATCGCGTTCGCGATTCTCGCGGCCTATACCTACACGTCGGGGCTGCGCGCGCCGGCGATGATCGCGGTGGTCAAGGACGTGCTGATCTACATCACGATCGCCGCCGCGATTGTGTGGATTCCGCCGCAGCTGGGCGGCTTCGGTCATATTTTCGCCGCGGTGCCGCCGGAGAAACTGCTGCTGAAGGCGCCCGACGTGTCGAGCCTCAATGGCTACAGCGCGTATGCAACGCTCGCGGTCGGCTCTGCGCTCGCGCTGTTCCTGTACCCGCACTCGGTGACCGCGATTCTGTCGTCGTCGTCGGGCAATACGATCCGCCGCAATATGGCGATGCTGCCCGCGTATTCGCTCGTGCTGGGCCTGCTCGCGCTGCTCGGCTATATGGCGCTCGCGGCCGGCGTGAAGGACATGCCCGAGTTCGCGCCGTACTTCAAGGCATTCGGCCCGAACTTCGCCGTGCCCGCGCTTTTCCTGCACTTTTTCCCGTCGTGGTTCGTCGGCGTCGCGTTCGCGGCGATCGGTATCGGCGCGCTCGTGCCGGCGGCGATCATGTCGATCGCGGCCGCGAATCTGTACACGCGCAATATCCACAAGGAATTCGTCAATCGCAAGATGACGCACGAGCAGGAGACCAATATCGCCAAGCTGGTCTCGCTGATCGTCAAGGTTGGCGCCGTTGCGTTCATCCTCGGCTTGCCGCTTACCTATGCGATCCAGTTGCAGCTGCTCGGCGGCATCTGGATCATCCAGACGCTGCCCGCGATCGTGCTCGGCCTCTACACGCGCGTGCTCGACTACCGCGGCCTGTTGCTCGGCTGGGCGGTGGGCATCGCAACCGGCACGTGGATGGCGGTGTCGCTGAAGCTGGCGGGCTCGATCTACACGATCCATATCGGCAATTACGCGATTCCGGGGTATGCAGCCGTGTGGTCGCTGGTCGTGAATCTCGTTGTCGCGGTGGTGGTCAGCGTACTCGTACGCGCGATTGGCATGAAGGGCGCGGAAGACCGCACGCGGCCGGAAGACTATCTGGATCCTGTCGAAGGCTGACGCACCGCGGATAGCCTCCGCTCCACCGGTCTGAACTTGGCACAAGGAGCCCGCGGCTAGCGCTGCGGGTTTTTTATTTGCGGTGTCGAAGTGACGTGCATACCACCGCGCGGTGCGCGCGCCGGCATCAATGCTTTCTAAATTCAAACAAATAACAAACATTAACCATTCGATTTAATTTCATTAAACCATTTTTTCTCACAGTTTGAAGTGTTCGCTAAAGAAATACCCTTATGCGCCGTAAATGGATGCATTGCAGAAATTCATATAAGGCCACAGGGTTTAGCACATGCATGTCTCGATCAAATCGCGTCTCGCTATGGCGATGGCGCTGCTTTCGGTGCTGTTGCTCGTTATCGGTGCACTAGGCATTGCGGGAATGACGAACGCGAACGACGCGAATCGCGATACCTATAGCGACAAGCTGCCCAGCGCGACCGCTATCGGCGATGCCGAGATCAGCCTGCAGCGCGAGCGTTCGGCGCTCTTCCGCGCGGCGCTCAATCCGGCCGCCCCGGACCTGCGCGGCATCATTACCCATTCGCGCGACTATCGCACCGAGGCGCGCGCGGCACTCAGCAGCTATATGAAGCTGCCGCGCTCGCCCGAGGAAGATCAGCTCGCGCGCGACATGATGGAGCGGCGCAACGCGATGGACGCCGGGCTCGACGCATTCGGCGATGCGCTACTCGGCGGCGACGGTTCGCAGATCATGAAAGCGGCGCTCTCGAATAACGATCTGTACGCCGCGTACCACAACGCTAGCGCGAAGTTGCGCGCGTATCAGTACGCCGCAGCCAAGGAAAATTTCGACGCGCAAGAGCATACGTTTGCGCTGTTCCGCGCCATCACGATCGTGGCGATGGCGCTCGGCCTGTTGACCGCGACCGGCAGCTTCCTGACCTTGCGTCGCGCGATCTCGCATCCGCTCGCCGACGCGCTGTCGCATTTCGACGAAATCGCGCAGGGCGATCTCACGCGCTCGATACATGTGAAGTCGCGCGATGAAATGGGCCAGTTGCTGCAAGGTATCGCGAACATGCAGGAGCGCCTGTTGCAGACCGTGCGCAACGTGCGCTCCGGTAGCGAAGCGATTGCCACCGCTACGCGGCAGATGGCGGCGGGCAATGTGGACCTGTCCGCGCGGACCGAAGAGCAGGCCGCATCGCTGCAGGAAACCGCGGCAAGCATGGAGGAGCTGACTTCGACGGTCAAACACAACGCCGACAACGCACAGCAGGCGAGCCAGCTCGCCGCCACCGCGCGGCACGTGACCGTGGAAGGCAACGAGATCGTGAGCCAGGTCGTCGACACGATGAACGGTATCGGCGACAGCTCGGGCAAGATCGCCGAGATCACCAGCATCATCGAAGGCATCGCATTCCAGACCAATATTCTCGCGCTGAACGCGGCCGTCGAAGCCGCGCGAGCGGGTGAGAACGGGCGCGGTTTCGCGGTCGTCGCCGCGGAGGTGCGTTCGCTTGCGCAACGTTCGAGTTCGGCCGCGAAGGAGATCAAGGATCTGATCGGCACGTCGGTCGACCGTGTGCGCGTGGGCACCGAACTCGTGGCGCGTGCGGGCACCACGATGGAACAGATCAGCCAGTCGATCGAGCGCGTGCACGACATCGTCGGCGAAATTGCGGCGGCGTCGCAGGAGCAGAGCCGCGGTATCGAACAGGTCAATCAGGCCGTCACGCAGATGGACCATGTCACGCAGCAGAACGCCGCGCTCGTCGAGGAGGCCGCGGCGGCGGCCGCTTCGCTCGAAGAGCAGGCAAGCCATTTACGTGCCGCCGTGGTCAGCTTCAAGGTCGAGCAGAACAGGACCGCGGCGCTCCCGGCGCAGCGCGTGACGCGCCCGGCTGCCGAGGCGCCGTCGCGCGGCAAGGCCAGTGCGCCGGCAGGATCGGCTGCAACGGCAACGGCATCGCCTTCGGCACGCACCGTACGGCCCGCGCGCCGCGCGGCTCTGTCCGTCTCCACCCCCGCCGCTGAAAGCAGAATCGCGTCCGCGCCCGCCGCGGCCGCGGCCGAGGTCGCCGCGAACGTGCCCGTACGGGACGATCAGGACTGGACCACTTTCTAGCGGTACCCGCAGCGCGTGCCCAGCCGCGCGCTGCATTCCGCAAGTCGCCGCCCCGCGCGCGCGTCTGACCGCCGCGATTCGATCCGAATCGTTTCCCATGAAAACAAGCGCACCGGCGCAAGCCGTTGCGTTTGCCCTGCCATTTGACGATCCACGCTACCCGATGAAAAACGACGACCAGCCGCGCAGAAAATTTCTGCGCCAGGTATTCACGATTCTTCCTGCCACCGCGATCGCACCCGTGATCGTGACGCAAGAAGGCTGCACGCCGTCGCATGCCACGGACAACGCCGGCGCAGCCGCGCCGGTGCCTGGCACCACGACCGCCGCCGCGAAATACACGCCGACCTTTTTTACCGCGGCCGAATGGGACTTCATCCACGCCGCCGTCGACGAACTGATTCCCGCGGACGACACCGGCGCCGGCGCGCTGGAAGCCGGTGTGCCCGAATTTATCGACCGCCAGATGGAAACGCCGTATGCGTATGGGCGGCTCTGGTACATGCACGGGCCGTTTCATCCGGAGGCGGTGCCGGAACTCGGCTACCAGCTCGGTCTGGTGCCGCGCGACGTGTACCGGCACGGCATCGAAGCGTGCAATGCCGCATGCGTGCGCGATCACGGCAAGGCATTCGCCGAATTGCCGCGCGCGACGCGCGTCGAGGTGCTCGAACAGCTCGAGGCGGGCAAGCTGCATCTCGATGCCGTGCCACCGAAGCTCTTCTTCGGCACGCTGCTGAAGAACACCAAGGAAGGCTATTTCGCCGACCCGATGTACGGCGGCAACAAGGGCATGTCCGGCTGGAAGATGATCGGTTTTCCGGGCGCCCGGGCGGACTTCGCGGATTGGGTCGAACAGCCGGGTGCGAAGTACCCGCTCGGCCCGGTATCGATTCTCGGGGAGCAGGCATAACGATGGCGATCAAAAAAGACAAAGTCGATGCGGTGATGGTCGGATTCGGCTGGACCGGCGCCATCATGGCGATGGAACTCGCCGATGCGGGGCTCAACGTGCTGGCGCTCGAGCGCGGTGAAATGCAGGACACGGCGAACACCGCGAAATATCCGAACATCGCAGACGAACTCGCGTATGCGGTGCGCGGCAAGCTGTATCAGGATCTGTCGAAGGAAACGCTGACGTTCCGCCATTCGCCGGACGGACTCGCCGTGCCGTACCGCCAGCACGGCGCGATGCTGTTCGGCAACGGCGTCGGCGGCGCGGGCTTTCATTGGAACGGCCTGACGTGGCGTCCGCAGGCATCGGACCTGCAACTGCGCAGCCACTACGAACAGCGCTACGGCAAGTCGTTTATTCCGGACGGCATGACGATTCAGGATTTCGGCGTGACCTACGACGAACTCGAGCCGTATTTCACGCACTTCGAGGACGTCGCCGGCATTTCGGGCAAGGCCGGCAATCTGAACGGCAATCTCGTGGCAGGCGGCAATCGTTTTGAGGCATGGCGCAGCAAGGAATATCCGACGCCGCCGCTGAAGGATATTTACGGCGCGCAGCTCTTTTCGCGTGCCGTGCGCGAACTGGGCTACGAGCCGTTCCCGATTCCGGCCGCGAACGTGTCGACGCCGTACACGAATCCGTATGGCGTGCGTCTCGGTCCGTGCAACCTGTGCGGCTTCTGCGAGGACTTCGGCTGCTATATGTATTCGAAGTCGTCGCCGCAGACCACGATTCATCCCGTGCTGTTCCAGAAGAAGAACTTCGAGTTGCGCACGCGCTGCCAGGTGCTGCGCGTCAATCGCGATGCGAGCGGCAAGGTCGCGACCGGGGTCACGTATATCGATGCGCAAGGGCGCGAGATCGAGCAGCCGGCCGACATCGTTGTGCTCAGCGCGTTCCAGATGCACAACGTGCGGCTGCTGCTGCTCTCCGGCATCAGCCAGCCGTACGACCCGGCGACCGGCGACGGCGTGGTCGGCCGCAACTTCGCGTATCAGATGAACGGCGGCGTCAACGCGTTCCTCGCCAAAGGCACGCAGCTCAATCCGTTTATCGGCGCGGGCGCGGCAGGGCAGGCGATCGACGACTTCAATGGCGATAACTTCGACCATGGCCCGCTCGGCTTTATCGGCGGCGCGAACGTGCGGCATATGCGCACCGGCGGACGCCCGATCGGTCAGGCGGGGGTGCCGAAGGGCACGAAGCCGTGGGGCAGCGGCTGGAAAGCCGCGGTGCAGGACAGCTACCAGCGGATGATGACGATCGTCGCGCAAGGCTCGGTGATGTCGTATCGCGACACCTACCTGAGCCTCGATCCGACCTACAAGGACGCGTACGGGCAGCCGCTGTTGCGCGTGACGTTCGACTGGCACGACAACGAGCACAAGATGACCGAGTACACGGTCGGCCAGGCCGCCCGCATTGCGCGTGTGCTGACCGATCATGTCGACGTGAACGCGCGCAAGTCGGGGCATTTCGACACGCGCGCCTATCAGAGCACGCATACCACCGGCGGCGCGGTGATGGGTGCCGATCCGAAGACGAGCGTGGTGAACCGCTATCTGCAGAACTGGGATGTGCACAACGTGTTCGTGCTGGGATCGTCGGCGTTTCCGCAGAACTTCGGCTACAACCCGACGGGGCTGGTCGGCGCGCTCAGCTACTGGTCGGCGCGCGCGATCCGCGAACAGTATTTGAAGAACCCCGGCCCGATGGTGCAAGTATGAGAAACGCGCTCACAAAAATTCGTTCCTGTGCGGCGATCGCCGCCGCCTTCGCGCTGCTTGCGGCGAGTGGCGTGTCGTATGCAACATCGGCGGCATCGGCAACATCGCCGGCATCGTCGAATGGCGCCGGCTTCGATGATGCGGCGCTCGTCAAGCGAGGCGAATACCTCGCGCGTGCCGCCGACTGCGCCGCATGCCATACCGCGAAGGGCGGCAAGCCGTTCGCGGGCGGACTGCCGCTGCCGACACCGATCGGCACCGTCTACTCGACGAACATTACGCCGGATGGGCAGAGCGGCATCGGCAGCTACACGTATGCGGACTTCGACAACGCACTGCGGCACGGCAAGTCGAAGGCCGGCTATACGCTGTATCCGGCGATGCCGTATCCGTCGTATGCGCGCATCCAGCCCGACGACGTCAAGGCGCTGTACGCGTACTTCATGCACGGCGTGGCGCCGGTTCAGCAGCCGCGCACGCCGAACGGTATCCGCTGGCCGCTGTCGATGCGCTGGCCGCTCGCGCTGTGGCGCATCGCGTTCGCGCCCGATGCGGCCGCCGCTGCGAGTCCGCAGGCCGCCGACAGCCAGACGGTCTCGCTCGAGCGCGGCCGCTATCTGGTCGAAGGCGTCGGCCACTGTGGCGCGTGCCATACGTCGCGTGGCGCGCTGTTGCAGGAGAGGGCGCTGACCGACAACGGCGGCCCGGCCTTCCTGCAAGGCGGCGTGGTCGAACAGTGGTTCGCCAACAGTCTGCGCGACGACCGTGTGGACGGCCTCGGCGACTGGACGCGCGACGATATCGTCATGTTCCTCAAGGCCGGTCGCAATGCGCATTCGGCCGCGTTCGGCGGCATGCGCGATGTCGTGCTCGACAGTACGCAGTACATGACCGATGCGGACCTGAACTCGATCGCGATGTATCTGCAGTCGCTTGCACCGGCGCGCCAGCAGGCCTCGCTGGCGTACTCCGACGAGGCAGCGCTTGCGCTGCACGCGGGACACACCGAGTTGCGCGGCGCACGGACCTTCCTCGACAACTGCGCGGCTTGCCATCGATCGGACGGCAAAGGCTATGACGGCGTGTTCCCCCGGCTTGCGCTGAGCGCGACCGTCAATGCGCAGGACCCGACGTCGCTCGTGAGCCTCGTGCTGCACGGCGCGTCGATGCCGGGCACGCGGCACGCGCCGACCGTGTTTACGATGCCCGCTTTCGGTCAGCGGCTCGATGACCAGCAAGTGGCGGACGTGGTCACGTTCATCCGCGGCGCGTGGGGCAATCGGGCGCCCGCGGTCGATGCGGACGAGGTCCGGCGCATTCGCAAGAGCAGCACGGTGAGTGGTCAATGAGTCGTCGATGAGGTGGCCGATGAGGTGGCCGATGAGGTGGCCGATGAGGTGACGCGATGCGTGTTGCATCCATCACGCGCCGCATCGGAACGAAGTTGCCCGGCCGCGCCGCCCACGCGCGTGCCGGGCAATTTTCTTTGCCCGGGCGGCCCACGCGTGCATGAGGTGCGCGATACTGCGCATCAGCACGCCCTGACCTGACGCGAAACCTCGACTCGAAACGACTGCGAGACTGATATGGCTCTGGACGATTCGGAACACGCCGCGGGCGGCGCGCGCATCGTGCGTCGCCGCTCGGCTTTGGCGCGGCTGTTGCGCACGGTGACGTCGCCGTACTACCGCTACCGCAATGCAAAGGTGCTGCACGGCGTTCGCGTCGGCGCCGCGATGCTCGTGTCGATTGCGCTGATACGCGCGCTGGACCTGCCATACGGCATCTGGGCATCGATCACGGTGCTGATCGTGATCGGCGGTTTGCAGCATCACGGTAATATCCGGCGCAAAGCGCTCGAACGGACCATCGGCACGCTGCTCGGCGCCGGGCTCGGACTCGCGCTGATCGTCCAGCACAGCCTGTTCGGCTCGATTACGGTGACCGCGATCCTGATGGCGGTCGTGGCCGGCGTGTGCGGCGCGTTTGCAATTGGTTCGTACGGCTATATGGCATTGCTGACCGCGATCACGATGTGCATCGTCGGCGGCTTCGGCGACAACCAGGTGTCGGAAGGGCTCTGGCGTGCCGCTGACGTCGCGATCGGCACGGTCATCGCGCTGGCATTTTCTTTTGCTCTGCCGCTGCACGCCACCTACACGTGGCGCTACCTGCTCTCCGACAATCTGCGCGATTGCGCGCGCATCTATACGCGGATGGCGCATGGCGACTGGCTTTCCGCTGAAGAACAGAACGCGGTGTTTCTGCGTATGGCGCGACGGCTCGTGCAACTGCGCGCGGTCATGCCGTGGGTCGCGAAGGAAATCGAAGTCGCACCGGGGCGGCTCGATCAGATCCAGCAACTGCACCGCATGCTATTGAGCGCGCTCGAGATCATGTCGAACGGCGTGCTGACGCGCGGCGATCCGGCGATGCGTGCCGGCTTTGCCGGCCAGTGCGGACGCGACGCGACGGTGGTGCGCTTGGTGCTGCTCGAACTGGCGCGTGCGCTGCGTTTTACGAATGTGCCGCACTTCCGGATGCCCGATGCGTTGCCGCCGGCGCTGCTGGACCCGGCCGCCGTGGTCGCGAACGCCGCCGCTGAGTTGCAGGGGCCGTGCTGGCTCAACGAACGCGTCGCTGAGCAGGTGGAGCGCCTGCGCGCGCTGCTCGTCGAGACCGAGCCGGCTTGGAATATCGAGCGCCGCACGCGGATTACGCACCGTCACGAGCATCAGCAGCAGCATTGAGCGCTGAGGCGGCGGAGCGCCGTGGTTTGGCGCGCGGCGCCGCCCTTGGTGTAGATCCGGTGAGGCGGGAAACGCGGGCTGCTTTGATCAGCCCGCTTTGATCAGCCCGCTTTGATCAACTCTTGTAGCCCTTGTCGTGCGGAATCGTCACCATCCACATGATGCCGAAGCGGTCGACGAGCATACCAAAGCCCTCGGTCCAGAACGTCGGCTGCCACGGCATCATCACATTGCCGCCGTCGGCGAGCGCGTTGAAAAGCTTCTCGCCCGATGCCTTGTCGTCGGCGGTCAGCGACAGGCTGAAGCCTCCCGGCTTATCCGCTCCCGGCTCGCAGTTGCCGTCGGACCCCATCAGCTCCGTCGTGCCGATGCGGAATGTGCAATGCATGATCTTGTCCTCGGTGCCGGGTGCGGGCGTGTGTCCGGAGTCCGGCGGCGCGTCCCTGAAATGCGTCTGGAACAGCACCTCGGCGCCGAGCTTCTCACGATAGAAATTGAGCGCTTCTTCGCAGCGGCCGTTAAAGAACAGGTAGGGCTGGACTAGCATCGTTATCTCCCAGAAGTGGACACGTCAGTTGCCGTGCCGGTTGCCATCGCGGTTGCCATGGCGGTCGATGTGTCGCACGCCTCGTAAGCGGAACACATGTGCAAACGATTCTAGTCGGCGAGCTTGTGCGCACTGTGAAAGTTTGTTGGCACTGCATGCGATAGGCGCGTGCGGAATACGAGATGCGGGAGACGCACAAGCAAAAACGGCGCGTGCGGCTCGAATGCCGCACGCGCCGTGATACGACACGCGCAACCGTCAGACGTGACGGCTCGCTCGATAAACGGCTGCTTGCGGCGCCGCTATTGCCGCGCTGCCGTTCGCCCGGACTAGCGCAGCGCTTCGATCAGCTTCTCAAGCTTGATCGCATCGGCAGCGAACGTGCGAATGCCTTCCGCCAGCTTTTCGGAGGCCATCGCTTCGTCGTTGACGAGGAAACGGAACGTCGGCTCGTCCACCGGCACGCGCGCGATTTCCGTATTCTTGCTCGCATCCGGCGACAGCTTGCGCTCGACCTTGTCGTTGCTGTCCTGCAGTTTCTGCAGCAGATCGGGGCTGATCGTCAGCAGGTCGCAGCCGGCCAGTTCGAGAATCTGGCTCGTCGTGCGGAAGCTCGCGCCCATCACTTCAGTCGGGTAACCGAACTTCTTGTAGTACGCATAAATGCGGCGCACCGATTGCACGCCCGGGTCGTTCGCGCCGCCGTCGCGCGCTTCGTCCCAGTTGCTGCCGGCGTTTTTCTTGTACCAGTCGTAAATGCGGCCGACGAACGGCGAGATTAGCTGCGCGCCTGCTTCGGCGGCGGCGACGGCCTGCGCGAGCGAGAACAGCAGCGTCATGTTGCAGTGGATGCCTTCCTTCTGCAGCACTTCGGCCGCGCGGATGCCTTCCCACGTCGACGCGAGCTTGATCAGCACGCGGGAGCGGTCGATGCCGGCTTCCTTGTACAGCTTGATGATTTCATGCGCCTTGTCGATCGAGCCTTTCGTGTCGAACGACAGCCGTGCGTCGACTTCAGTCGACACGCGGCCCGGCACGATCTTCAGGATCTCGGTGCCGAACGCGATCAGCAGATGGTCGATGATCGCGGAGACCGGCTTCGACGAATGATCGCGCACGGTTTTTTCGAGCAGAGGCTTGTAGTCGTCCTTCTGCACGGCCTTCAGTACGAGCGACGGATTGGTGGTCGCGTCTTGCGGTTTGTACTGGGCGAGTTGCTGGAAGTCGCCGGTGTCGGCGACGACCTTCGTGAATTGCTTCAGCTGGTCGAGTGCAGTAGTCATATCGAGCCTTTTAGGCGCGTGCGCGCCGTGGTCAGAAAATGATGACGCTGCCGGTGCCGGTTGGTTCCGACTGGCCGGCGGCAGCCGGTCATCCCGCAGGGTCCCGCATTGCCCGGGGCGGGGCAGTGTTCGATGTTAGCGCCGGATGGACGTCAAACGCCAGGTTCAAAGCCACGCAAACGCCACGCCAATGCCATGCAACGCCGTGAACGCCAAACCTCACACGGAACGCCGCCCGATTCCTTTATTTTATGGCGGAACGGCTGACAATGGTTCGACTGATCGTGCGGGCCGCGTGCAGCGGGCGTTCAATGCCCATTACGCAGCCGCTCGCTGGCGATTCACCGGCCATGGAACGGGCTTCGGATCTCACCGTTGGACCGCATGGCGCGTGCCACGTTGTGATCCCGGATTGGGGCGGGGCTTCAGCCGGGTTTTTCCCGCGCTTTACGCGGTTTTACCCTTTGCGCGCGTTCAGCACGACCTGCGTGATCACGCCCGCGACCAGTCCCCAGAACGCCGAGCCGATCGACAGCAGCGTGAGTCCCGAAGCCGTCACCATAAAGGTGACGAGCGCGGCCTCGCGCTGCTTGCCGTCCTGCATCGCATTCG
The DNA here is from genome assembly GCF_019428685.1 of Paraburkholderia edwinii. Taxonomy (NCBI): domain Bacteria; kingdom Pseudomonadati; phylum Pseudomonadota; class Betaproteobacteria; order Burkholderiales; family Burkholderiaceae; genus Paraburkholderia; species Paraburkholderia edwinii. The sequence goes on along the minus strand of NZ_CP080095.1, from coordinate 3,407,794 downwards.
TGAGCCCGCTCATGATCGAACCGAACAGCGCGAGCGCTGCCACCGAGACGACGAGCGCCTTGGGCAACGCGGCGAAGAGCGCAGCGATCGTCGCGCCGAACACACCGGCAACCAGATAGAAGAGCCCGCACCAGAGCGCCGCGGTGTAGCGCTTCGTGCGGTCTTCGTGTGCTTCGCGGCCCGTGCAGATCGCGGCCGTGATCGCCGCGAGATTGATGCCGTGCGAGCCGAACGGCGCGAGCACGAGCGATGCGAGGCCGGTGGTGGCGATCAGCGGCGACGACGGCGTCGTATAGCCGTCCGCGCGCAGTACCGCGATGCCCGGCACGTTCTGCGACGCCATCGCGACGACGAACAGCGGAATGCCGATGCTGACGATCGCGGACAGCGAAAACGCTGGCATCGTCAGCACCGGCTGCGCGAGCGCGATGCGGAAGTGGCTGAAGTCGAGCAGACCGAGGCCGCCCGCGACCAGCGTGCCGACCACGAGCGTGGTCACGATCGCATAGCGCGGCGCGATGCGTTTCATGACGAGGTAGGCGAAGAACATCGCGAGCACCAGCGCGGTCTGAAATTGCGCAGCACGGAAAATTTCGATGCCGATCTCGAACAGAATGCCCGCGAGCAGCGCCGATGCAATGCCGGCGGGAATCTTTTTCATCAGGGCATCGAACCAGCCGGTCAGGCCGACGGCGGTCAGCAGCAGCGCGCAGGCGATAAATGCGCCGATCGCTTGCGCGTAGCTGACATGCGGCAGCGACGTGACAAGCAGCGCCGCACCGGGCGTCGACCATGCGATCACGATCGGCGCGCGATAGCGCAGCGAGAGCCCGATCGTGCACAGTCCCATGCCGATCGACAGCGCCCAGATCCACGATGAGATCTGCGCGTCGCTCAGATGCGCGGCCTGGCCGGCCTGGAACATCAGCACGAGCGAACTCGTGTAGCCGGTCATCATCGCGACGAAGCCGGCGACGAGCGCCGATAGAGAGGTATCGGCGAACGGTTTCAGCGGTTTCAGCGGAGCGGGATTGCCCGGCGACAGGTCGGGAGAGGAGGGTGAGCTCATGCGGAACACCGGCTGTAGTGTTATTTGTTGTGGCTTTGTTGCGTGATTGCTACGGAATCACGCAAAAGTAGTGCGGCATTCTGCCGCATTTTGCGGTGTTTGTGACTTCGGGATAGCCCCGGGCGGGCAGTTCGGGCGGCCGGCCGTGCCTACTTGCTCAGCACCCGCATCGCCGCCTCGAGCCCCGCGAGCGTCAGCGGATACATCCGGTGCCCCAGCACTTCGCGAATCACCGACACCGACTGCCGGTACTCCCAGAGACCCTCCGGTTCCGGATTGAGCCACGCGAAGTGCGGGAAATGATCGGCGAGGCGCCGCAGCCAGATCGCGCCCGCTTCCTGGTTGTTGTATTCGACCGAGCCGCCCGGCTGCAACACCTCGTACGGACTCATGGTCGCATCGCCGACGAAGATCAGCTTGTAGTCCGCGGAGAACTTGTGCAGCACGTCCCACGTCGGCGTGCGCTCGGTGTGGCGGCGGCGATTGTTCTTCCACAGGAAGTCGTACACGCAGTTGTGGAAGTAATAGAACTCGAGGTGCTTGAATTCGGCCTTGGCGGCCGAAAACAGCTCTTCCGTGCGCTTGATGTGATCGTCCATCGAGCCGCCGACGTCGAGCAGCATCAGCACTTTCACGTTGTTGTGCCGCTCGGGCACCATCTTGAGGTCGAGCCAGCCGGCGTTCGCCGCGGTGCTGCGGATCGTGTCGGGCAAATCGAGCTCTTCCGCCGCGCCTTCTCGCGCGAAGCGGCGCAGGCGCCGCAGTGCGACCTTGATATTGCGCGTGCCGATTTCGACCTGGTCGTCGTAGTCGCGATACGCGCGCGCGTCCCATACCTTGACCGCGCTGCGGTTGCCGGCCGTGTCGCCGCCGATGCGGATGCCTTCCGGGTTGTAGCCGCCGTTGCCGAACGGCGACGTGCCGCCCGTACCGATCCATTTGCCGCCGCCTTCGTGACGGCCCTTCTGTTCGTCGAAGACTTCTTTCAGGCGCTGCATCAGCTTGTCGAGGCCGCCGAGCGCTTCGATCTGCGCCTTTTCCTCGGGCGTCAGATCGCGTTTCATTTTCTTCGCGAGCCAGTCGTCGGGCAGGTCGAGCGCGAGCGCCGCCGTGTGTTCGATGCCCTTGAAGTACTCGCCGAACGCCTGGTCGAACTTGTCGAAATACTGCTCGTCCTTCACGAGCGTCATGCGCGACAGGTAGTAGAACTCGTCGAGCGACGGCTCGATGACCTGCGCCTTCAGCGCCTCGAGCAGCGTCAGATACTCCTTCACCGAGACCGGCAGTTTCGCGGCGCGCAGCGAGTAGAAGAAGTCGATCAGCATGCCGGGTTCTCCGCGGCGGGCGCGTGGGCGCTCACCGGTTGTTGCGGTTCATGAACACGAGGCGTTCGAAGAGCGCGACGTCCTGCTCGTTTTTCAGCAGCGCGCCGGCTAGCGGCGGCACGATCTGCTTGTGGTCGCTCGAGCGCAGCGCTTCGGGCGGGATGTCTTCGGCGAGCAACAGCTTCAGCCAGTCGAGCAGTTCGGACGTCGACGGCTTCTTCTTCAGGCCCGACACGTTGCGCAGTTCGTAGAAGCTTTCGAGTGCCGCGCGCAGCAGTTCCTGCTTGATCCCCGGGTAGTGGACCTCGATGATCTGCTGCATCGTCGCCGGATCGGGGAACTTGATGTAATGGAAAAAGCAGCGGCGCAGGAACGCATCGGGCAGTTCTTTTTCGTTATTCGACGTGATGATGACGAGCGGCCGCTCCTTCGCCTTGACGAGCTCGCGCGTCTCATACACATAGAACTCCATGCGGTCGAGTTCGCGCAGCAGGTCGTTCGGGAACTCGATGTCGGCCTTGTCGATTTCGTCGATTAGCAACACCGTTTGCTGATCCGACTCGAACGCCTGCCACAACACACCTTTCACAATGTAATTGCGAATGTCCTTCACGCGTTCGTCGCCGAGCTGGGAATCGCGCAGACGCGACACCGCGTCGTATTCGTAGAGGCCCTGCTGCGCTTTCGTTGTCGATTTGATGTGCCACTGCAGAAGCGGCATGCCGAGCGCGGCGGCCACTTCCTCGGCGAGCATCGTCTTGCCGGTGCCGGGCTCGCCCTTGATCAGAAGCGGGCGCTTCAACGTCATCGCGGCGTTGACCGCGAGCTTGAGGTCGTCGGTGGCGACGTATTGCGATGAGCCTTCGAAACGCATGGCAGGACGCTCGTTCGGGGAAAATCCCAGTATAAGTCAGATGGGCTGGCGGCTTTGGCGGGGCGGGCTTATCGTCTCGCGGGTGCCGGGACGCGCGGGGCAGCGTGGTTGGCTGATGCGTGCCGGGGCTGACGGCAAGGTGGACGCAAGCGGTGGGCCACGCGTTGCAAGCTGGATCTGGCGGGCTGCAAGTTTCAGGCCGTGCATTTCAGGCCGCGAATTTGGGCTGAATTCGGGCCAACCCAGCCCATGCCCGTCCGGTGGACGCCCGGCGCGGCCTCTTGGTACAATCGGACCGATTTTTTTGGCCTGCGTGGCGATTAACAAAAAAACGACGGCGCGGGTCGCCGCTTTTTTGAGCGCCCGTTTTTTGAGGCCATGATTTGAGGCCATGATTCGGGGGCTTGCACGTTGTGCACTGCATCGCGTGCACACATCGGGGGTCGATTGTCTGTCGTCGCGTTGTGCCCCCGTCGCAGTCTTCATTTTTGTGCCTTCGTTTTTAGCGCCTGTTTTTAGCGCCATTTCCCCTCAAGCCAGGTTACAAGAGCTATGAAAAAATTCGTCGGCAAACACGTCGTGATCGCAGCGCTGACGGGCATTGCGGGCCTCGCGGCCACCGCCCACGCAGCGGATGTCGTCGGCAACGCGAAAGCGGGCCAGGGCAAGGTCGCGATGTGCATCGGCTGCCACGGTATTCCCGACTACCGGACGGCTTACCCGGAGGTGTACCGGGTACCGATTCTCGGCGGCCAGAACGAACAGTATCTGCGCAACGCGCTGCACGCCTACAAGAAGGGCGACCGGCATTTCGACACGATGCGCGCCATCGCGACGTCGCTGTCGGATCAGGACATCGCGGACATCGCGGCCTACTACGCGGCGCAGACTGCCACTTCGAAGAACAACCCCGACAAATGACCGGCCGCGCCTGCATTAGCAGCCGTTTGGACACAGTCGCCCGGTCATTCCGCTACGCGGGCCAGGAGAATTCATGAAGAAGCACCCACACCCCCTCCACACGATGTTCAAGATCGCATGCGCGTCGTTTGCATTCGCGGGTTTCGCCGTCGCTTCGACAGCGGCGCTGGCGGCCGACGCGGACAACGGCAAGAACCTGGTCGAAGCCCATAACTGCGCGGCTTGCCACGGCTCGAAACTGAACAACCCGGTGAGCCCGGAGTACCCGCGGCTTGCGGGGCAGCACGCGGACTATCTGTACTGGGCGATGCGCCAGTATCAGATGGGCACCGGCAATCCGCACCTCGGCCGCAATAATCCGATCATGCAGGCGCAAGTGCAGAGCCTGTCGCTGAACGACATGAAGGACATCGCTGCTTACATCGAATCGCTGAAGGGCGATCTGGTCGAGAAGAAGTGACCGTTGCGCGCGGTGATTGCGCAGTGATCGCACAGTGATCGACGAATCTGCGGCTTTTATAGCAACGTCCATCGCGATCAAAAGCAAACACCCCGCCAAGGCGGGGTGTTTGCTTTTCGGCGCTAGCCGCGGCTGCGGTTCATCAGTCGCGCGATGCGCGGCGTTCGATCCGCTGCAAATAGGCGTCCGTATCGGGCGGCGTATTCGTGCGCTGCGCTTCCCAGATCGTCTCGCCGAGACACTCCATGATTTCGTGCTGCGCGTCGTGCGTCGAGCCGAGCCGCGCGGCGAGACGGTCGTGCGCCGCGCGAATGCCGGGCGGCTGATCGATCGACAATTGCTCGCTGATCGCAAGATGCATCGACAGATGCAGAAACGGATTCGTCTGGCCGCGCTCGGGCGAATAGTCCTGTGCGCTCGCGGCTTCAGCGTCGCCTAGCTCGGCGTGATATTCGGGGTGTTCGACGATCCAGTCCGCCGCGATCGATTCGAGCGGTGTGAGGATCTCGCCCGCGCGCTGCTTGCGCCAGGTGTCGGTGAAAAAACGTCGGACTTCTTCGCGGCTGGGATTGAACATCGGCGGTGGTGAGAGCGGAAGCAGGGTCGGCAAAGGCAAGGCGCGATCATTGGCGAGGCGCCTGACGACGTGGGCGAGGTGGCTGACGACGCAATATCTCGATGTCGCCGCGCGGTATCGCCCGCAGGGCCCTATTTTACGCCGCGGCGCTTGAGCGCGTTGGCGCGTGAAGATCGCGCGAACCCCCGCTAAGCGCTGCGCGAAGCTGCACTACTGGTGAGCAACCGGTGCACGGCCCGCGCTTTATGGTCCGCTTTACGGCCCTGCTTCACAACCTGCTTCACAACCTGCTTCACAACCTGCTTCACAACCTGCTTCACAACCTGCTTCATAGATCCGGCGGCGGGGTCTTGGGTTTGAACTCGCAAAGCGGCTCGATCACGCAGTGCCAGCACTCGGGCCGGCGCGCCTTGCACACATAGCGGCCATGCAGAATCAGCCAGTGATGCGCATCGTGTCTGAACTCTGGCGGCGTGAATTTCTCGAGCGCGGTCTCGACCGCGCGCACGTCCTTGCCGGGCGCAAGACCGGTTCGATTCGCAACCCGAAAGATGTGCGTATCGACGGCGATCGTCGGATGGCCGAACGCGGTGTTCAGCACGACATTCGCCGTTTTGCGGCCGACCCCCGGCAGGCTTTCGAGCGCTTCGCGCTCGGCCGGCACTTCGCCGCCATACTGGTCGATCAGGATCTTGCACGCCGCGATCACGTTCTTCGCTTTGGTCCGATAGAGGCCGATCGTCTTGATGTAGTCGGTGACGCCCGCTTCGCCGAGCTTGAAGATTTTCTGCGGCGTATTCGCGACCGGGAACATCTTGCGCATCGCCTTGTTCACGGACACGTCCGTCGCTTGCGCCGACAGCATCACGGCGATCAGCAGTTCGAACGGCGTCGTGTATTCGAGCTCGGTGGTCGGATGCGGGTTCAGGCTTTGCAGCGTTTCGAAGATCGCGCGGCGTTTATTCGCGTTCATGCGGGATGGTCGGCGTGTTTAGCGCTTCGGGTTTGAGTGATCGGGGGCGGGGTTCGTGCCTTCGTCGCTGTGGTTGCTACCGGTGTTGCCGTTGCCCGGTGCTTCGACGTGCGATGCATCTTCGTTGCGCGGCGTGCCGGGTTCATCGTCGATGCCGAGGCGCCGGCGACGCGCTTCGGCCGCGTCGATTTGCGCCTGCACGTCGGCGCTGACGTTCGCGGTGTTCTGCGGGCCCTGGCCCTTCGCCTGCATTTCCTCTTTCTTTTTTCGCGCACGCTCGAGTGCGGCTTCGATGATGGCGCGTTTTTTTGCATCGGCATCGGTGCTTGCGGCGGAAGATGCAGCGCCCGGACCTTCCGACGTGGCGCCTGCGGGAGAGGTGGCAGGCGCGCCTGCCTTATTAACCCCGGCTGCGTTGCCGGTCGCGTTCTCCGTGCTGCCGACAGTACCCGTGGTGCCCGTGGTGCCCGGGCCGGCATCGCCGCCCGCGCCAGCGCGAGCGCCACCACCCGCATCAACAGCAGCACTTCCCGCCGCCGAACGCCGCGCCGCCGCGCGCGCTTCAGCCGCTTCGCGCTCGCGATCGAGCCGCTCGAGACGCCGGTTATAACGCTCGCGCGCGGCGTCAGCCTGTTGCTGGCTCCAGGCGTCCCAACCGGTCGCGTCGCCGGTCACGGGAATCATCGCGATGCAATCGACCGGGCAGGGCGGCACGCATAGATCGCACCCGGTGCAGAGCTCGGCGACCATCGTATGCATCTGTTTTGCCGCGCCGACGATCGCATCGACCGGACACGCCTGCATGCACAGCGTGCAGCCGATGCACAGGTTTTCGTCGATAAAGGCGACGGGCCGCGGCCGCTCGACGCCGTTATCCGGATTGAGCGGAATCACCGGTTTGCCGAGCAGCGCCGCGAGCCGCGCAATGCCTTGCGCGCCGCCGGGCGGGCACTGGTTGTAGTTCGCGCTACCGTCTGCGATGGCTTGCGCATAGGGGCGGCAACCGTTGTAGCCGCACTTCGTGCATTGCGTCTGCGGGAGCAGATCTTCGATGCGGTCTGCGAGTGTTTTCGAATCAGTCACGGTGACGTGGTCGGGGCTTGCTGCTGCGATTCATCGATGCCCCGCTGCGGTGGCCGGCGGGCATGCGTGTCGCGCGTGGTTTGGTTCGTTGTTTCCGTGCGACTCACTACGACGCAAGCCCATATGAGAGGTGCTTCCGCCGCGCGCGGCTTGTGCGACAAGGCTTTGGCCGAATCCGCATTATCGCCGATTTCCCCAGTTGCCATTACCAAACCATGTGCCATAATCGAAGCGCTTTACGAATGACCGCAGGACGGTGTTTCCCACCAACCAGCCCGCGCAACGCCGCCATGCCGCTTCGACCAGGAAGCCTGGCCATGAAGCTGGCGGTGTGATCCGGAATACGCGGCTCACGAAGCACGCTGCCACCATGAATCAGCCGAAAATCAAAAGAGATCCTGAAGGCACCCGTCGCCGTATTCTGCTCGCGGCGGCCGAGGAGTTCGCGAATGGTGGGTTGTTCGGCGCACGCGTCGATCAGATTGCCCGCCGCGCGGAAACCAACGAACGCATGCTCTATTACTACTTCGGTAGCAAGGAGCAGCTGTTTACCGCAGTACTCGAACACGCGTTCAGCGCGCTCACCGAAGCCGAGCGCACGCTCGACCTCGCAGGCGTCGCGCCGGTCGAAGCGATCACGCGTCTCGCGCACTTCGTGTGGGACTACTATCGCGATCACCCGGAACTGCTGCGGCTTATCAACAACGAGAATCTGCACGAGGCGCGATATATGCGGAAGTCCACGCGTATTCGCGAGATGATCTCACCGATCGTCGCGACGCTCGGCGGCATTCTCGAGCGCGGTCAGCGTGCCGGGCTGTTTCGCACGAACGTCGACCCGCTGCGCTTTTACGTGACGCTCTCCGGCATGGGGTACTACATCGTGTCGAACCGCTTCACGCTCGAAGCGACGCTTGCGCGCGACTTCAGTGCGGCCGCGGAGCGCAGCGAGATCATTCAGATGAACACGGAAATTCTGCTCGCGTATCTGCTGCGACGTTGATCGCGTTTGCTCGCCTTGCTTACGGCGTGGCGAGCAAAAGCGCAATGCAAAGAAAAACGGCGACGCCTCGAAGAGGTGCCGCCGTTTTGTTGCGTCCGCGCTGCTTGCGCTTCGTTAAGCCTCGACCTGCTCGACTTCGGGCTTCTTTGCCTTGTTGTGCTCGAGGATAAAGTCGCGAATCTGCGGATAAATGATCGTGCGCCAGCGGCGGCCCGAGAAAATGCCGTAGTGGCCGCATTTCTCCGCGGTGAAGTGCTGGCGATGCTTCGCCGCAATGCCCGTGCACAGTTCCTGCGCGGCGTGCGTCTGTCCGCTGCCTGAAATGTCGTCGAGCTCGCCTTCGATCGTGAAGAGTGCTGTGTGCTTGATGTCCTGCGGACGCACCGGTTCTCCCGCGACTTCCCACGTGCCTTCCGCGAGCCGGAACTCCTGGAACACAACCTGGATCGTCTGAAGATAGTACTCGGCGGCCATATCGAGCACCGCGTTGTATTCGTCATAGAAACGGCGATGTGCTTCGGCATCCTCTTCGTCGCCGCGCAACATGCTCTGGTAGAAGTCCCAATGCGACGCCGCGTGCCGTTCCGGATTCATCGCAACGAAGCCCGCATGCTGCAGGAAGCCCGGATAAACGCGGCGCCCGACGCCCGGATAATTCGACGGCACGTTGTAGATCACGTTCGTCTCGAACCAGTTGAGCGAGTGCTGCGTGGCGAGCGAGTTGACCGAAGTCGGGCTTTTGCGCGCGTCGATCGGGCCGCCCATCATCGTCATCGTGCGCGGCGTGTCTTCGCCGCGGCTTGCCATCAGCGAGATTGCGGCGAGCACCGGCACGGTCGGCTGGCACACCGAAATAACGTGCAGGTTCTTCGCGCCGATATGGCGGATGAATTCCTGGATGTACGCGATGTAGTCGTCGAGATCGAACGGGCCGTCTTCGAACGGCACCATGCGCGCATCAATCCAGTCGGTGATGTACACCTTGTGGTCTTGCAGCAGCGTGCGCACCGTGTCGCGCAATAGCGTGGCGTGGTGCCCCGACAGCGGCGCGCAGACCAGCACGACAGGCTCGTCCTTCAGTTGCGCGACCGCGTCGCTATCGTCGGCGAAGCGCTTGAAACGCAGCAGCCGGCAGAACGACTTTTCGATGATCGTCTGCTCGACGATCGGAATGTTGTGACCGTCTTTAACGATCTGGTGCAGATCGAACTCGGGCTTTTCGTAGTCTTTGCCAAGCCGGTACAGCAGTTCGTAGCCAGCCGATAGCCGGGTTGCGCCGGGCACATACGCGAGCGGACTGGCCGGATTCGCGAACGACTTCGATGCGGCCTGAGCCCAGGCGGTAAGCGGACTTAAAAGTGCCCGCTGGAATTCGTGAAGTTGATAGAGCATGGTCGCTCCAGCGTTATTGCGGTGCGCGCGGGGCTGCGCGAAAGCACGCGTAGCGTCGAGGCGGCCCGGACGGGTTGTTGAAATCGAAATTGTCGGCCGACAGACTCGTCGATGATATCCGCGCGCGCGATGTTGTGCAACGCAGCAACGGTGCGGCAGGCCACAAACGGAATGTCATCAAAAGCATCATCTGATCATGCTACGGGCGACGGTTGTGCGTCGGCGTTCAAAGCGCCGCCCGCCGGTCCTTCCCCGTTATGCGGCGGCTGGCCGGTGGCCTTCGCCATTTCCTGCTCGTGCTTCATCAGATTGAGCCCCGTATGCACGAGCGCGACATGAGAAAACCCTTGCGGGAAATTACCGACGAGGCGTCCGGCGGTCGGATCGTATTCCTCGGCCAGCAAACCGACGTCGTTGGAAAGCGACAGCAGGCGCTCGTACATCTCGCGCGCTTCCTCGACTCGCCCCTGCAGCGCAAGGTTGTCCACGAACCAGAATGAACACGCAAGGAATGTACCCTCGCCCGGCGGCAAGCCGTCGTCGACGCGGGTCGTACGATAGCGCATCACGAATCCGTCGTGCATCAAATATTTCTCGATGGCGTCGACGGTGCCCGCGATGCGCGGATCGGACGGCGGCAGGAAACCGAGCAGGGGTAACAATAGCACGCTTGCATCAAGTTCGCTGCCCCCATAGATTTGAGTAAAGGCGTTGAGTTCGGGATTCCAGCTTTTCATGCAGACGTCCGCATGGATGCGCGCGCGCATCTCGCGCCAGTGGTCGAGCGGCGCCGGCAGGTCGAATGACTCGGCGGACCTGATCGCGCGGTCGTAGGCGACCCATGCCATGACCTTCGAGAAGGTGAAGTGCTGGCGTCCGCCGCGCGTTTCCCAGATACCTTCGTCGGGTTCTTCCCAGATCGTCTCGAGGTGGGCGAGCATCGCGCGCTGCACGTTCCACGCGGTCTCGTCGGCCTGCAAGCCGCCGACGCGCGCAAGGTGCAATGCGTTCATCACTTCGCCGTAGACGTCGAGCTGCAACTGGCCGACCGCGTTATTGCCGATGCGTACCGGTTTCGCGCCCTGATAGCCTGGCAGCCATTCGATTTCGAATTCGGGCAGGCGCCGCTCGCCGGCGAGGCCGTACATGATCTGCACCTGCTCCGGCGCGCCCGCCATCACGCGGCCTAGCCACGTGCGCCACGCGCGCGCTTCGTCGTAGTAGCCGCCGCGCATCATCGCGAGCAGGGTGATGGTCGCGTCACGGAGCCATACGTAGCGGTAGTCCCAGTTACGTGTGCCGCCCAGTTGCTCCGGCAGCGAGGTGGTCGGCGCGGCGACGATGCCGCCGGTCGGCTCGTAGGCGAGCGCCTTCAGCGTAATGAGCGAGCGCTGGATCTCTTTCGCGTAGCGGCCTTCGACGGTGCTGCGCGACGACCATTCGAGCCAGTGATTTTCGGTGCGCGCCAGCGCGGTCAGCGGATCGTGCGCCGGCGGAATGCGCAGATGCGATGCGGAGTAGGTGAGCGAGAACGGCACGCGCTCGCCTTCTGACACGGTGAACTCCGCGACCGTGCGCATGTTCTCGCCTTTGAGTTCGACGGGCGTGCGCAGCGCGACGGTATCAGGGCCGACGATCGCCTTGATGCCGCTGTCGTGCATCAGGCGGCTCACCCACGGAATCGAGAAGCCGTAGTCGAAGCGCAGCACGAGTTCCATCTGCATCTTCACGGTGCCGCGTTTGCCGACCACGACGCGGATCAGTTCCGACCAGCCGTTGCCGGGCGGCATGAAATCGACGACGGTGACGGCGCCGTCCGGCGTTTCGTAGTCGGTCTCGAGGATCAGCGTTTCGCCGCGATAGCGGCGTCGCGTGGACTTCGGGTTGTCGCCGCATGGCGCGATCAGCCAGCGGCCGTTGTCTTCGGTACCGAGCAGCGCGGCGAAGCACGCGCCGGAATCGAAGCGCGGCCAGCAAAGCCAGTCGACGGAACCATCGCGGGAAATCAGTGCGGCCGTATGGCCGTCGCCGACGAGTGCGTAGTCTTCAATGGGTGCGGGCATAGAGGTCAAATTCGGCGTGAAATTCGGCTGAATTCGATCAAGCGATCGGATAAAGCGATGAGTAAAATATGCGCATCGCGCGAATGCGCCCGTACATCAAACGCCGATCTTACCGGAGCGGCGTTGTTCATATTGATTTAACGCAAGCAGGAGAAATTGAGTATTGGCAGGCCTCATTTCCAATGCCTACAATCAGACTTCCCAGGATATGTCATGTGAGCGGCGGCCTTGTTCCCTACATCGTCGCCGGTTCGCGCCCAAGGTGCAGTTTCGAGGACGAAAGCCATGCTGAACCCGTCGAAAACCGATTGCATCACCATTCTGTCCGCCGCCAGCGAATTGCCTGACGGTAAGCTGTTGTCTCTCGATTGCCGTTCGCTCGGTCTGACTCGTAACGGCATGGAAACCGCTGCCTCGTTTCTGATCGAGCGTGCGTGTTTCAAACGTTATAGCGAAGCCGGTGGTCATTATGCCGTCGGTGGTCTGTCGCTGCAGGGCCGCTTGCGTCTGGACCAACTGGCAAACGGTTGAGCGAATCGAGGGCAAGCGCGTAACCGCTTCGACCGGCCGCTTCGTTCGGCCTTTCCACGTCACCTCAGGCAACGCTCCCGCGCAACGAAATGGTGCGCGGGATGATGCTTTGCGCGTAACGATTTATGTTGGACCCGCTACGTGCCGTGTGCGCGAGCGGAGCGATCGAGCGTGCGAGCCCGCGTGAACGTCAAAAACGGCCCGCCCGTCGGCCAGGCGCGCGGCCTGACTTCTACTTCATGCCGAATAATCCGATCACGCCGATGATGATCAGATACAGCGCGACGATGTAGTTGAGCAGGCGTGGCATGACCAGAATCAGAATGCCTGCGATCAACGAGACGAGCGGTCCGAGACTGAGAGTGACGTTCATGAAGACTCCGTTGTTTGAGTTAGCCTGATTGAGCCTCGAAAGGCGGTAACGCTTCTATACTTGCGCGTACAACCAACTACACCGACTCGCTACACCTGCGGCGCGCATGTGCCAGTATCGCCGGCCAGCCGGCAAGCGAACTGCAATCAATCCGCATGCGCGTGCGGCAGACCGCACGCCACCGCCGACGCCGCCCACACCGCAAGAGCCGAACGAACCGATGTCAGAGGAGACCGTTATGCATTGCTTCAACCGCGCCGCGGCTCGCTCCGCGTCACGGCCATTCGGGCGTCGGTTTGCGCTCCGGTTTCCACTGCGGTTTTCCACTTCGACAGCCTCGATCATAAAAGGTCTTGCACTCATGGTCTCGATCCTTGCCACGTCCGCGTCCGCACAAGGTACCGCAACGCCTCCCGCCGACGGCGTCTACGACCTGCTGGTCGGCACCTACACGGGGCCGAAGAGCGAGGGCATCTACGTCTATCGCTTCGACACGAAGACCGGGCAGGCGTCGCGCGTATCGTCCGCGCAGACCGTGAATCCGTCGTATCTCGTCGCCAGCCGCGACGGCCGCTTCGTGTACGCGGTCAACGAATTGCCGGGCGACAACGGGCCGGCCACGACGCGCGGCGATATCAGCGCGTTCAGGTTCGACGCGAAAAGCGGGCAATTAACGTTCCTGAACAAGGTCTCGTCCGAGGGCAACGACCCGTGCTATCTGAGCATCTCGCCCGATGGCCGATACCTGACCACAGCCAACTATTCGGTGGCGGCCGATCCGGGCGGCAGCTTCGCGGTGTTTCCGCTCGAGGCCGACGGCAAGGTCGGTAAGGCCGTGCTGACCGTGCACCATGAAGGCAACGGGCCGGTGAAGGGGCGGCAGGACAACGCGCACGTGCATTCGACGGTGTTTTCGCCCGACGGGCACTATCTGTTCGCGCAGGATCTCGGTGCCGACAAGCTCTTTTCGTATCGCTACACGCCCGATGGCAGCCGCGGATTGCTCGGCCCGACCGAGCGTCGCTATGTCGATATGAAGGCCGGCACGGGGCCGCGGCATCTCGTGTTTGCGCCGGACGGCAAGCATGCGTATCTGACGAGCGAACTGGCGGCGACGGTCGACGTGTTCGACTATCGCGACGGCAACCTGGCGCTTGTGCAGAGCGTGCCGATGACGAAGCCCGGCTTCAAAGGGGAGGTCGGCGCGGCGGCGATTCACCTGTCGCCGGATGGCCGCTTCCTCTACGCGAGCAATCGCGGCGATGCGAATGAGATCGTGATCTACGCGGTCGATCCGGCGACTGGGCATCTGCATGAAGTCGGACGCCAGTCGAGCCTGGGCAAGGCGCCGCGCGAGTTTTCGATCGACCCGAGCGGACACTGGCTGATCGTCGGCAACCAGAACAGCGATACCGCCTTCGTGTTCCGGCGCGATCTGCAAAGCGGGCTGCTCGAAGCGAATCCGACGCGCCTTGAGATCGGCTCGCCGGTCGACTTCGCGTGGGTATCGCCGTCCTGAACGCGGGCGGATGGGCTTGTCGCCGATGAGTAGTGGAGCATACGCCGCATCAAGAAGCTGTAACCGCAATCGTCTTCGCCGTTGTGCAGTAATCGCACTGGGCCACGATGAGAACGACGCTCGTGACGGTCATGCTGGTGACGGCAACGACGCTGCAAACCGCGCCGTTGCCCGCGCACGCCGATTGCGACTACTCGACGGACTGGATCGCGCGCGCCTGTTCCCGCGTCGCACGCGTAGCGCATGAAGGCACGTGGGACCTCTACCTGACCGGCTACGGCTGGCACATCAACGGCTACACCGAAGAGCGCCGCCAGTCGCTGAACTCGTATTCGTGGGGCGGCGGGGCCGGCAAGCATTTCACCGACGAGAACGGCAACGACGACATCCTGTTCGCGTTCATCTTCCTCGATTCACACGAGAATCCAGAGCCGATCGGCGGCTGGGCGCGTCAGTGGTACACGAAGCCGGTGCTCGGCGGATTGTCGGTTGGCGGCGGGTATTTCCTCGGCTTTACCGCGCGCAGCGATATCGCACACTATCTGCCGGTGCCGCTCGCCTTGCCGATCGCATCGCTGCGTTACCGGAACGCTTCGCTGATGGGGACGTTCATTCCGCGTATTCCGGGGGTCAACGAAGGAGACGTTGCTTTCTTCTGGGCGCGTTATGAGTTTTGACGGATGCGTTGACGCGTGCGGCCGGCGGCGCTGGATTGCCGCCCTGCGTGCGCTTCGATGCTCACTCCGCACTCACTCCGGTGCCGGTCCCGGCGCCAGCACTTCGCGGCTGCCGTTGACGCCCATCGACGACACCAGTCCTGCCGCTTCCATCTGCTCGACGAGCCGCGCCGCTCGGTTATAGCCGATGCGCAATTGCCGCTGCACCGCGGAGATCGAGGCGCGCCGTGTGCGCACGACGAAGGCGACCGCTTCGTCGTAGAGCGGGTCGGCCTCGGCGTCGGGCGCATCGCCGAACAGGTCTTGCGGCGCGCCATCGGTGGCCGGTCCGTCGAGAATGCCTTCTTCGTACTGCGGCTCGCCGAACTGCTTCAGATGCTCGACGACGCGATGCACTTCTTCATCGGCGACGAATGCGCCGTGCACGCGCTGCGGGTAGCCGGTGCCCGGCGGCAGGAACAGCATGTCGCCCTGGCCCAGCAGCGACTCGGCGCCCATCTGATCGAGAATCGTGCGCGAGTCGATCTTCGACGACACCTGGAACGCGACGCGCGTCGGAATATTGGCCTTGATAAGGCCCGTAATCACGTCGACCGACGGCCGCTGCGTCGCGAGAATCAGGTGGATGCCCGCGGCGCGCGCCTTCTGCGCGAGGCGCGCGATCAGCTCTTCGATCTTCTTGCCGGCCACCATCATCAGGTCCGCGAGCTCGTCGATCACGACGACGATCAGCGGCAGCGGCGACAGCGGCTCGGGATCGTCGGGCGTCAGCGAGAACGGATTGCCGATCTTTTTCTCATGTGCCTGCGCGTCGCGGATCTTCTGGTTGAAGCCGGCCAGATTGCGCACGCCGACGGCCGACATCAGCCGGTAGCGCTTTTCCATCTCGCCGACACACCAGTTGAGCGCGTTCGCGGCGAGCTTCATATCGGTGACGACGGGCGCGAGCAGATGCGGAATGCCTTCGTAGACCGACAGCTCGAGCATCTTCGGGTCGATCATGATGAGCCGCACGTCTTCGGGCGTCGCCTTGTAGAGCAGCGACACGATCATCGCGTTGATCGCGACCGACTTGCCCGAACCGGTTGTGCCCGCAACGAGCATATGCGGCGCCTTCGCGAGATCGGTGACGACGGGGTGCCCGGTGATGTCCTTGCCCATCGCGAGCGTGAGCTTCGAGGCGGAGTTCTGATAGACGTTCGCCTCGAGAATTTCGGAGAGGCCGATCATCTGGCGCTTCGCGTTCGGCAGCTCGAGGCCCATGCAGGTCTTGCCGGGAATCGTCTCGACCACGCGGATCGACGTGAGGCCAAGTCCGCGCGACAGGTCCTTCATCAGGCCGACGATCTGACTGCCGCGCACGCCGAGCGCGGGCTCGACTTCGAAACGCGTGATGACGGGACCGGCCGATGCGCCGACGACGGTCACCGGCACCTTGAACTCCTGCAGACGTTGCTCGATCAGCTGACTCGTTTCGGCGAGCTTTTCATCGGAGATCGGTTCGACTTCGGTCGATGCCGGCGCGAGCAGGCCGAGGCCGGGCAACTCGATATGCGAGGCCGCGGGCGCGTGGAACTCGAAGCTCGTCGCGGCGTGGCCGCGTAGTGGCGCGCGGGAGGGCTCGGGTGCGGGTGAGGCGTCGGGTGCAACGATGTCAGGCTGTGCTGCGTCGTCGCGCTCAACCGGTGCGGCCGACGGCGCGGGCGTTGCCGATTGCTCCACGTGGGCGCTTCTGAATTGCACGACGTTGGAGGGCGCCGATGCGGCTGCAGGCGCATCCGGTGTGTCCGGGGTGTCCTGTTGTGGCGCTGACGCTGATGCTGTCTCCTCGACCGACGATGCGGGTGTTTGCATCGCATGCGGGTTCACGATGTGCAGTTGCGGCGCGCCCTGGCGCGCGGTCTGTGCATCGAGCGGAACGGCGGCGGAGGTCGATAGCGTATGCGAGGTCATCGACGAACCGGTGCGCAATGCTGTCACGGTTTCGTCGATCTCATCCCACGGGGCGAGGGTCGGCGAGGTGGCAGGGATCGGGAGCGCAGGGGAGGGCGCGTCGCCGGTGTTCAACGTGCTGTCGATTGCGCCGGATAGGCCTGATGCGCCTGATACGCCTGATGTGCTTGATATGCCGGACGGAGATGATTCGCCGGAGACCCTTGATGTGTCGCTGATGTCGTCGACGTTGCTGACGTTGCCGATGTCGCCGGTTTTGTGTGTGTCGTGTGTGTCGCTCGCGACGGGCGATGCGGTGAACGCAGAGGCGATCTGCAATGCAGCGTCGTTTTCTGCCGCGTCGGTTGTGCCTGCGGAGCGAGCTAGCTCGTCGGCGGTGGGCGATTGGTCATGCGCGGCGCGCGGCTGCGTATCGTCCATCGGTGCGGCGGACATCGATGGCTCTTGCGACGTCGGCAATTCGACAAGCGGGCTGTGTGTCGAGCTTTGCGATTCGTGTCCGCTGTGGTCCGAAGGCGCGATGTCCGTCGGTTTCTCTGCCGCTGCGTCGTGCGCTGTCGCGCGGCTTTCGGCAGGCTGGCTTTGCGCAAGGTCCGGCTCAACCTGTTGCTGCGGCGTGACGCCGGACAGCTTGCTTGTCGCGGGCACGCTACTGTCCATCGTGCCATCGATGCCGACCGGCTTCGCCGAAGCAACGTCTGACGTCGCGCTTGTCGCCGACGCGTCGCTTGCCGCCGCACTTGCCGCGGACGCGTCCTTTGCCTCCGCACTTGTCGCCGCTGCGTCGCTTGCCGCCGCGCTATCAGCGCCGGCCGCTTTCGCCGGTTCCGCCTGACTGCGCCGCGCGAGGCTTGCGCCGGCCAGCGTCGTCCAGCGCGCGGTGTTTTCTTCGATGCTGCGTAGCGTTTCGCGCACGCTCGGCGCCGGTTCGACGCGCGGTTCAGTCGGCACAGGACGTTTGAAGCCCATGGCCGGCGACCGTGTCGACGCACCGGCGGCGGGGTTCGGCCGCGCGGGTGTCGCGGTACCCGGCGTGATCGCGCGACCGGGCTGCGGTGCGGGCGCGGTTGCAGGCGACGACGGCGTGGTTGGGGCTGGCCGCATCGGCATGCCGTCTGTGGGCGTCGATGCGCTCGACCCCGCGGCTCCAGCCGGGCTCGGCGATGTTGCGGCCGGCCGCTGCGCCGGGTTGTTGCGCGAAGGTGTCACATCGAAAGACTGCACGGTCGCATGGCCACCAGCGGAAAGCGGCCCCGACATACCTGAGGCTTTCGCAGCCGCAACGCCGACGCCGCCCGCCACCGCGCCGCGCGGCGACGCAGATCCCGCCCCGCTAGCAGCCGATGGCGTCCGATCGCGCGACTGCGCGTCTTCAGACTCGCCGCGCAGCCAACCGGCAGGCGCAGTCGGTTCCGCGGGCGCCCATCCAGCACCGGACTGCGCGCTCCGCGCGTTCACGCTCCCTGCGGCGCTGCTGCCGGACAAAGCACTGCTGCCGCGAGCTGAGGGGGCTGCACTCGTTGCTGCACCCGCTGCACCAGCGACACCGGCAGCACCGGCAGCACCCGCAGCACTGGCAGCACCGGCAGCACCCGCCGCGCCTTTACCACGCGTCGTTGCGGGCGGCTTCCAGACAGTCGGCCGCGCATATCGTCCATTCGAGCGCGGCGGAATCGGGTTGATCCGCGGGTCGACGCCGGAGCCGACGCCAACGCCTGACCCGATCCCCGAATGAATTCCCGACCCGATCCCCGAATGAATGCCTGAGCCGATTCCAGCGTTGCCGCGCGTCCCGGCATGCCGCGCCGCATGGGCCGCCGCCGCATCGTCATCGGCGCGCCGGTTGCGCCGCGTGGCGCCGCGCATGCCGGGCAGACCGATGCCGAATGCCGTATCGGCCCACGCAAGCGCGCCCGACCAGCGAAAGCCGAGCAGCCACGGCAAGCTCACCACGAGCAGCACGCACATCACAAGCAGTGTGCCGATGCGTCCCAGCAAATGGCCAAATCCGTTTGCGAGCGCATGACCCGCGCCGTCCATGCCGGCGATATCAACGAGGGACGCCTCCAGCGTGCAACTCGCCACCATCACGCAGACAAAGCCGAGCCACAGCCGGATCGTGCCGGGACCGCGCAGGCCGGTGCCGCCCGGCAGCGCGGATTTCACGAGGCGCCAGAAGAGAGGGAGCAACCAGACGGTCGACCCGCCGAACCAGCCGAAAACTGCCGTATGCATGCTAGACATCAACGAATGACGGACGCGCCGCAGCGCAACCCGTCGAGTTTAAACTGACGAAGCGCTTCATTTGTGCATCGTCATCGCGCGTCGTCATTTTTCGCTGCGCGCGAACACGAGCGTGTCGCCGGTTGCGGTAATCACTTGAAGTTCCTGCGGCGGCCGCATCTGCACGCCGGTCTTGTCGATATGCGCGAGCGCGTCGAGATAATCGCTTTCGAGTTTGCCGCCGGCGCCCGCGCAGGCCATGCGTGTGCCCGCGAGCGGCCCGAAGCTGAGTTTGCCGTCCCTGAGCATGTACGTGCCCGTGTAGCGGTTGCAGCCCGAGAAACCGCTTGCACGGCGTTGGCCGCTTGCGGTCGACAGTGTCAACGTGAGCGGCGCGCCGGCGCCTTTGTCGCCTTCGCTGCCGTGCGGCACGTCGCGTGTGGCGCCGTCCGCGCGCTTCCAGCTCGTCAATTGCCAGCTCGTGTCGTCGAGCAGTTGTGTGGCGGCCGGATTGAACGGATCGGGCGGTGGCGCGTCCGCATCGGTGTGCTTCGGCAGCGAGCATGCTGCGCTCAGCGCCGCTGCCGCGAGCAATGCGCCGACGCCGCGCATGCGTGCCGCGCGGTGCTCGCTGCCGCGTGCGCCGAAGTGCTGCTTACCACTGTTCTCGAGTGAAAGCGGCACGGCAGCAAGCAACGATGCAACGCGTCGCGCAGCGGACATGAGGACCATGGCGTCGTTCCTGTCGAAACTGGGAAAGGCGTAAGGGTAACGCACTACGCACCGGGCAAGCGAGTGCGAATCGCGGATGGACGGCGCCGATGCGCAACGCGGCCGCGCGACGGCGCATGCACTCGCCGGCGCCAGGCGCAGCAGTGGATCAGCGCGGAGATCGGGGCGACATCAGGGCGACATCAGGGCGACATCAGGGCGGACATCGGGGCGGACATCGGGGCCGCGCATGTTAACATCGCCGCACTCATTCGATCCACCCATTGCACCTGTTCGGAGTTCCCATGCAGACCGGCCAACGTATCGGCACACCGCTTTCCCCTTCGGCCACGCGCGTCATGCTGCTCGGCGCGGGCGAACTGGGTAAGGAGGTGATCATCGCGCTGCAGCGTCTTGGCGTCGAAGTGATCGCGGTCGACCGTTATGCGGATGCGCCGGGCCATCAGGTCGCGCATCGCGCGCACGTGATTGACATGACCGATCCCGCCGCATTGCGCGCGCTCGTCGAAAAGGAACGGCCGCATCTGATCGTGCCGGAGATCGAAGCGATCGCCACCGACGCGCTCGCGGCGATCGAAACCGACGGCGTCGCCGAAGTGATCCCCACCGCGCGCGCCACGCAGCTGACCATGAACCGCGAAGGCATCCGCCGCCTCGCGGCCGAAGAGCTTGGCCTGCCGACCTCGCCGTATGCGTTTGCCGATTCGCTCGACGAACTGAAGGCGGGCATCGCGAAGGTCGGCTATCCGTGCGTCGTGAAACCGGTGATGTCGTCGTCGGGCAAGGGGCAGTCGGTCGTGAAGAGCGCCGCCGATGTGGACGCGGCGTGGCAGTACGCGCTCGCCGGCGGCCGCGTGAATCATGGGCGTGTGATCGTCGAAGGCTTTATCGACTTCGAATACGAGATCACGCAGTTGACCGTGCGCGCGCTCGATCCGGCAAGCAGCGAGACGCGCACGTATTTCTGCGATCCGGTCGGCCACGTGCAGGTGGCGGGCGACTATGTCGAATCGTGGCAACCGCAACCGATGAGCCCGCGCGCGCTGGAACGCACGCGCGAAGTCGCGCACAAGGTCACCGAGGCGCTCGGCGGCCGCGGCCTGTTCGGTGTCGAGCTGTTCGTGCGCGGCGACGACGTCTGGTTCTCGGAAGTGAGTCCGCGCCCGCACGATACGGGGCTCGTCACGCTCGCCTCGCAGCGGCTCTCGGAATTCGAACTGCATGCGCGCGCGATTCTCGGCTTGCCCGTCGATACGTCGCTGCGCGCACCGGGCGCGTCGGCGGTGATTTACGGCGGGCTCGACGAAGCCGGCATTGCGTTCGAAGGCGTGGCGCAGGCGCTCGCGGTGCCCGGCGCCGATCTGCGGCTGTTCGGCAAGCCGGAGAGTTTCGTGAAGCGACGCATGGGCGTCGCGGTCGCAACGGGCGTGGATGTCGATGAGGCACGCGCGCGGGCTAAAAAGGCCGCGGCGGCGGTGCGGCCGGTTTCGGCGAAGTAACTTGCATCGTTAGTCGGTGCGGCGGCGGCCAAAGCGACCCAAGCGTTCAACGCCGCCTTGCCGCGCGATGTCTGAAAACGCGGAGTGTTCGATGAATCAGCGGTTCATTCCAGCAGTGACGGCGCTTGCCGCTGTCTCAATCGTGCTTTCGATGGCGCTGCCAGCCGCTGCGGTGGCAGCCGGCGGAAGCGCGCCGCGCTTCGGCGACCTGCGCACACAAAAACCGCACACGCAGAAATACACGTGCGCGAGAGGCCGTACTCTGAACGTCACGTACCTGAGCGCGACAAACGGTCAAAGCTTCGCGGTCGTGCCCGTCGACGGCAAGCAGATGCTGTTCGTGAATACGATATCGGGCTCCGGTGTCCGATATCAGGCAGGCAGCTATACGTGGTGGACGAAAGGTCCGCGCGCGGACCTGTACGACTCGAGGGAAGGAGGGCCGAATGCGCCGCCGATCGTGTCCGATTGCGTGACGATCGTGCGCTAATGCCTGCTTTGGCCGCGCCTGTCATGTAATTGTCGCAAGCGCGCGCCAGTCTTCTGGTTTTGGCTGATCGACCGTCGCGCACGCGATAGCCGCCGAAGCGGCATCTGTCAAAGGCCCATCGGAGCCGCTTGCGTCGAAGTGCTACAATAGCGCCCTTTGCGGCGGGTGTTTGCGCCGCCTGAAGCGGGCCGATTTGCCTTGTTTTGCGCGTATCGGTGCACCAGTGGGGTACCAGCGGGGTATCAACCGGGATACCGGCCGGAGTGCCAACCGGGGCGCCAACGCGGGTCCCGGCCAGGATATCGGCCGCCATGTCGCTCCGATTACCCGCTTTGCGTTCGATCATGCGGCGCGCTTGCGGCACATCGCGTGCTCAGCGTTCATCCTGATGCTTTCGGCGGCGCCGGCCGCTTCACCAGATAGTCAAACGGCGCGCAAGCTCGCCGCGTGCTCGCGCAGCGGTTCGCAGTGGTCCGCAGTGGCCATGTAGTTGCCACCGTAGTGACCACTCAGGCGGCCGCCGTTCAGGTCAGTTAGTACCCCAGGCCACGCGCCGTAGCGCGCAGGCGCATTTTTAGCGATAGCAGCCACCATGTCCGACACAGTTGTCACTCCTAGCACCGCGACCTTCGACCAGTTCGGCCTGTCGGCCGACATTCTGAAAGCCATCGCGGAGCAGGGCTACACGACGCCGACGCCGATCCAGGCGCAGGCGATTCCTGTCGTGCTGGCCGGCCGCGACGTGATGGGCGCCGCGCAGACCGGCACTGGCAAGACCGCCAGCTTCTCGCTGCCGATCATCCAGCGCCTGTTGCCGGCGGCAAGCACGAGCGCGTCGCCGGCGCGCCATCCGGTGCGCGCGCTGATCCTGACACCGACGCGCGAACTCGCCGACCAGGTCGCCGCAAACGTGCAGGCGTATGCGAAGCACACGCCGCTACGCAGCGCGGTCGTATTCGGTGGCGTCGATATGAACCCGCAATCGGCGGAACTGCGGCGCGGCGTCGAAATCCTGATTGCGACGCCGGGGCGTCTGCTCGATCACGTGCAGCAGAAAACCGCGAATCTCGGCCAGGTGCAGATCCTCGTGCTCGACGAGGCGGACCGCATGCTCGATATGGGTTTTCTGCCCGACCTGCAGCGCATCCTGAACCTGCTGCCGAAAGAGCGCCAGACGCTGCTCTTCTCGGCGACGTTCTCGGGCGAGATCAAGAAGCTGGCGGCCACTTACCTGCGCGACCCGCAGACCATCGAAGTCGCGCGTAGCAACTCGACGGCTACCAACGTCACGCAAATCGTTTATGAAGTCGCGGAAGGCGACAAGACCGGCGCCGTCGTGCAGTTGATCCGCGAGCGCAGCCTCAAGCAGGTCATCGTGTTCTGCAACAGCAAGATCGGTGCAAGCCGGCTCGCGCGGCAGCTCGAGCGCGACGGCGTGGTCGCCACGGCGATTCACGGCGATCGTACGCAAAGCGAGCGCATGCAGGCGCTCGACGCCTTCAAGCGCGGCGAAATCGAAGCGCTCGTCGCTACCGACGTCGCGGCGCGCGGCCTCGATATCGCCGAACTGCCCGCGGTAATCAACTTCGATTTGCCGTTCAACGCGGAAGACTACGTGCACCGGATCGGCCGCACGGGCCGCGCGGGTGCGTCGGGCGACGCGCTGTCGCTGTTCAGCGGGAACGAGCGCAAGCAGTTGCAGGACATCGAGAAGCTGATCAAGCGGCCGCTCGAAGTGCAACGGCTCGTTGTCGATGCGCCGGTACGGCACCATCACGACGATCGCGGCGGCCGTCGTAGCCGCGACGAGCGCGACGACCGCGGCAACAGCCGGCGCCGTTCGGGTGGAGGTTTCGAGCGCGGCGCTTCGCATTCGCACCGTCAGCCGCCGATCGACGACTTCTTCCTGAAGCCGTACGAGCCGTCGCCGAGCGCGCTGTCCGCGGCATCGGCGAAGCGCGACGAAACCGACGGCGCACCGCAAAAGCCGGCGTCGAAGCAGCCGCTCGCGGCGCTGCTTGGCGGCTTCGGCATGCCGCGCAAGACTCCTTCGTCTTCCTGATCTCCCCTCTGACTAGCCGGGCCTCGATGGCCCGGCGTCCCGTCTTTCTCCGTTCCGCAGTCGTCGCCGCGCCTATTTCTTCGACGTCGACGGCGTCACCACCACCGTACAGGTCGTGCCCGCCGACAGCAGCACGCCGTCGGGCACCGAATCGATCTTGATGCGCACCGGCACGCGCTGCGCGAGCCGAACCCAGTTGAAGGTCGGATTGACGTCGGCGAGCAGTTCGCGGCTTTCGGGATTGTCGCGGTCGTAAATACCGCGCGAAATGCTTTCGACATGGCCGCGCAGCACGCCGCCGCTCATCAGCCGCATTTCCGCCGCATCGCCGACGCGCACGTGCGGCAGCTTCGTTTCCTCGAAGTAGCCATAAACCCAGAACGAATGGCTATCGACGATCGCAAGCTTCGCCGACCCCGCGATCGCATAGTCGCCGCGATAAACGTTGAGGTTCGTCACATAGCCGTCGACGGGCGCGATCACGCGCGTGCGCTCGAGATTGAGCTTTGCCGCATCGAGCGCGGCGATGGCCTGCTGATACTGCGCCTCGGCTGAATTGGCCGTATGCGTCGCGTTTTCGCGCGACTCCTTCGACACCACGAGACTGTCCATATCGGCGCGCCGTTTTGCGTCGTCGCGGCGCATCTGCAACTCGGCCTTGCGCGCGGCGACGGCCGCCTGCGCCTGCTCGACCGCGATCTGATAGTGCGACGGGTCGATCTGCATCAGCAGGTCGCCTTTCTTGACGAACTGGTTGTCGCGTACCGGCAGTTCGACGACGGCGCCCGACACATCGGGCGCGATATTGATCACTTCGGCGCGCACGCGGCCGTCGCGCGTCCACGGTTCGTCCATGTAGTGAACCCACAGCGCGCGGCCGATCAGCACCGCGACGACGAAAATCGCCGCAGTCGCGATAAACCCGAGGATGTTACGGATGGTCATGATGTGACTCTTTCAACGGTAAACGGCGAGACCCAGGCCGCCGCACACGCAGACCAGCAGGCTCGCGCGAAACAGCGACGGGTGCCAGACGACGCTATACACGCCGATCTGCGCGAGCACCCGGTCGATCATCCATGTCAGCGCCGCGCCGACGAAGAACAGCACGATGACGGCGGGCATGTACGCGTCGAGAATTGCGACCTCACGAGGCATGGCGAGCTCCTGGTGGCGGATGGCCGGCGCCGTTGCCGTTGAGTTCGGCAAGCGGCGATTGAGGGTCGAGCAGCGCGCTGCGGACAAAGTGCGCGTGACTCAGGATGCGCTGCATCCGGTCGCGTTCTTCGCGTACCGGTTCAACTTGCGCGAGCATCTGCTGAACGGCGTCGATCGCGGCGTCGGTGGCGGCGAGCGCGGTATCGAGCCGCTTCGCGGTCGGGGTTTCGAAGAGGCGGCCGACGTCGTCGCGCATCGTGCGCAGCTTCACGCGCCACGGCGCGGCGCGCGCATAGCGCGGGTCGCGCGGCAGATCCTCGATCTCGCGGCGCAAATCGGTGATCGCGTTGCCCACTTCGAGCACGGCGAACAGCCAGCGCAGCGTGATGCGCTTCACTTCGGGTTCGTTGGCCGCGAGCGCGTTGATCTGGAACATCAGGTCGCGCGCACCGCTTTCGAAGCGCGTGCGCAGCCCGCGCACGGGGCCGCGGCAGCCGGCCACCACCTGGCGGCGCAGGTCGATCAGCAGGCGATTGCGTAGCCACGGCGTGGACGGCGGCAGCAGCACCGCGAACGCGACCGCGGTGACGAGTATCGACAGCACGAGCGCGAGCGCGTCGTTCATAAAGCTCATCGGATCATACAGTTCGAGGTTGTCCGGACCCGCGAGAAAGCAGAAGAAGATGCAGTAGCCGACGCCGTAGCCGGCCAGCTTCGGCCGTGTCGTCATGAATACGCCGAACGCGAGAAACGGCGTGAGCGCGGCGCATAGCAGTGGAAAGCCGTCGATATGCGGATAGATGCCGAACGTGAGGATCATCGCCATCAACGACGACAGCGTCGTGCCGACCGCCATCTGCCAGGCCATGCGCGGCGGATTCGGCGACATCGAAGCGAGCGCGCAGGTGGCCGCCGCGTTGAGTGTGAGCGTCGTGCCGCTCGGCCACGCGGTCGCGATCCAGAACGCGCCGAGCACGCACATCACGATCACCGCGCGCACGCCCGAGATGCCGGCCGTGAGCGGATTCGTCTTCGGCTCGTAGTGCTCGATCCAGCGCTCGCGCGCGTGCGTGGGCACCGCGAGCGATGCGTAGGTGGCCGTGTACGCGTGCAGATCTTCGACGAAGCGGTAGAGCAGTTCGGAGGCGGTGTCGAAGTCGAGCAACGGCTCGTCGGGATGCACGGCCAGTTCAGCGCGGGTCGCGCGAATGCGACTCGGCAACTCGGCCTTGTACGCTTCGAGCTGTTCGGCCGAATGCGTCGCGTCGGCCGCCGTGCGCACGGGCTCGCCGGACGCGCAATGCAACAGCGGCGCGATTTCGCGGAAATACGGCTCGAGCGCGTCGATCGTGACCCACGCGCTCTGCATATGCAGACGGTTCATCAGCTGATGCAGCGCGTGAAAACGCGTCGACGCGGCCATGAACTCGGTATTGAGCCGGGCAAGGCGGCCGCCTCGCATGCGCGACTCGGGGCTTTCGAACACGGCCATGCTGCGCATCGCTTCGAGGCCGACAATGTCCGCAATGAAACGCGCATTCGTCTCTTCGATCTGCGCGCGTTCGATGCGGCCGCCCAGCACGTTGCCGACGTAATCGACAAACGAGCTGAAGCGCGCGCGCACGGTCGTGCGCATCAGTTCGCCCGTGTGTTCGGGAAACAGCAGGGCGCTGACGGCGCCCGCGCAGACGATGCCGAGCAGCACTTCCGATACCCGCGTCAACGCGGACAGCAGCGCGCCGTCCGGGTGCTGCGAGGCGGGGATGCCGATCAGCGCGGCCGTGTAGCCAGCCAGCACAAAGCCGTACGAGCGGAAATTGCGGTTGCGCGCGGCGC
The DNA here is from genome assembly GCF_019428685.1 of Paraburkholderia edwinii. Classification (NCBI taxonomy): domain Bacteria; kingdom Pseudomonadati; phylum Pseudomonadota; class Betaproteobacteria; order Burkholderiales; family Burkholderiaceae; genus Paraburkholderia; species Paraburkholderia edwinii. The sequence continues at coordinate 3,381,001 of NZ_CP080095.1, read as the reverse complement.
CGGCCGTGCAGATGCCGACCCACAGCGCCGTCGACAGAATGAACAGTTCGGGCTGCTGCGGAAAAAGCCCGAGCAGCGCAAGCATCACGACGAGGCCGACCAGCGTGCCGCAGATCCGGTAGAAGCTCTTGGCGAACACCGCGCCGCTTTGCGGCTGCATCACGATAAAGACGGTGGTCATCGCGGTGCGCGGCTGCGGCATCTCGAGTTTCATCGCAATGCCGATCGCGAGAAAGGCCGCGGTCAGCGCTTTCAGGATGTAGATCCAGTTGCGGCCGTCGGTGCGCGCCCAGTCGGCGCAGGCGGCGTAGAGCGACGGGAGGGACCAGGCGGCGCCCGGACTGGTTGACGGAGTGGTCATGACGGGTTGCCTGGCGGTCAGTGCGGCGCGGTAGCGGTGGCGTTCGCGGCGGCACCTACGCTTGTATTTGCGCTTGGACCCGTACTCGTACCCGCACGTTTAGCCGCCTTGCGGCGTTCGCTCTCAGGCCACGTCTCAGCTTCCGACGGACCGTCAGCCGGCTCCACCAGTCCACCGCCGAGCGCCGCGACCAGCGTCGCGCGCGCGTTCAGCCGCTCGGCCTGCACGCGCGCCACGCCTTCCTGCGCGCGCAGCTGCTGCGTTTGCGCGATCAGCACGTTCACGTAATCGGTCAGGCCGCGCCGGTAACCTTCGCGCGAAAGCCGATAGTTTTTCGTCGCGATATCGACGGAGCGTTGTGCATCTTTCGCCTGCGTTTCGAGCGAGCGGATCCGCACGACCTGGTCGGAGATCTCCTTCAACGCGTCGACGATCGCCTGGTTGTACTGCCCCGCGGCGATATCGTAGCCCGCCGATGCAGCGCCGAGCTGCGCGCGCAGGCGCCCGCCGTCGAGAATCGGCAGCGACGCGGCCGGCCCTGCGGTCCACTGGCCGTTCTGCGCGTGCAGGAACTGGAAGAATGGCCCCATCGCGGCAAAGCCGCCGACCGACGCGAGCAGGTTAATGTTCGGATAAAAATCCGCGTGCGCGACGTCGATGCCGCGCGCTTGCGCCGCAACGGTCCAGCGCGCGGCGACGATATCGGGACGATGGCCGATCAGCTCCGCGGGCAGCGTCGACGGCAGTCCGGCGGGGCCGTTTAACGCGAGTTGCGGCCGCGTGATCGTGTCGCCCGCGCCCGGCCCTTTGCCGGCAAGCGCGGCAAGCTGATTGCGGCCGAGCGCGATGCTCTCTTCGAGCGCGTCGATGCGCCGTTCCGACTCGGGCAGCGGTGTTTCGGCCTGCGAGACTTCGAGCTGCGTGCCGAGGCCGCCTTTGAGCCGCCGGTTCGCAAGATCGGCGACCTGCTGCTGTTGCGCGAGCGTGCTCTTTTCGATGTCGAGCAGCTCGTAGTTCAGCGACATCTCGATGTACGTGCGCACCACGTTCGCTTCGATTTCGAGCTGCGCGGCGCGCGCATCGGCCGCGCTTGCGTGCGCGAGGTCGAGCGCGGCTTCGGCGGCGTTCTTATCGCGGCCCCATAGGTCGAGGTGGTACGACAGGCTCAACACGCCGGTGTTATTCCATGTGGTCTGGTCGGCAAGCGGGCCGGGGCCGTAATAGGCGTTATCGGGCCAATGCTGCCCTTGAATGGACAGACTGCCGTTGACCTGCGGCGCCAGCGCAGCCGCATTGACTGCCGCGAGTGCCTGCGCGTTGCGCACGCGCGCCTGCGCGACCGCGAGCGTCGGATTGCCCGCGAGTGCCGCTTCTACCCAACTGTTCAGCTGGGGATCCTGATAGGTGCGCCACCAGTCGACGGCGGGCCATTGCGCATCGAGATCGGCGGCGCGAATTGCCGCGCCCGCATCGAGCGACATCGGGTCGTTGCTGTGCGCTTGCGGCGCCACGTTTCCGGGAGACGCGCAGCCGGCAATTATTAGCGAGATCGCAAGAACGGCGAGCGCAGAGATCCCATTTCTCACCGAAAATTGCACGAATTTCTCCCTAATTGACTATGAAACGCTGCTCGCCATTATATTTTTCAGCTGATTACTGAATAATGGGCAAAGGTGTAACGCATCTTTACCGGATTTGCGATAATCGCCCTTGCAGTATGTGCAACAATCCGCCCTGCAAATGTAGTCAAGGATCGACATGGATACGCTTCAGAACATGCGCGTCTTTTCCCGCGTCGTCGAGGCGGGCAGCTTCACCGCTGCCGCGCAGCATCTCAATACCACCACCGCGTATGCGTCGCGCGCTGTTTCGGACCTCGAAGCACATCTGCGTACGCGTCTATTAAACCGGACCACGCGCCGTATCGCGCTCACTGAGGCCGGCGAGCGCTACCTGCAACGTTGCGAGCAGATTCTCGCGTATGTGGATCAGGCCGAGGCGGAAGCGAGCGATGCGCACGCGCGCCCGTCAGGCAAGCTGAAAGTGCACGCGATGACGAGTTTTGGTCAGCACTACGTCGTGCCGGCGGTAGGCGGGTATCAGGAGCTGTATCCGGAGGTGCACGTCGAACTGACGCTGGCCCAGCGCATGCCCGATCTGCTCGACGAAGGCTACGACGTCGCGCTCGTGCTCGCGCAGCATCTGCCCGATTCGGGCCTTGTTTCGCAGCGTCTTGGCAGCGCGTTCAGCATCACGTGCGCGTCGCCGGCGTATCTCGAACGCAACGGCGTGCCGCAAACGCCGGCGGATTTGCGCCATCACGTTTGCCTGCGCCTGCTTACGCCGATTTTCCCCACCGATGAATGGACCTTCGACGGTCCGAACGGGCAGGAGACGGTGGCGCTCGGCCCGGCGACGTTTCAGGTGAACGTGGCGGAAGCGCAGTCGGTGGCGGTGCGCGAAGGCATGGGCATCGGGCTCCTGCCGATTTACTCGGCCATTGCGGGTCTGCGCAGCGGCGAGCTCGTGTGGGTGCTGCCGGAGTACACGTCGCAGGAGATGACGTTGTACGCGCTGTATGCGTCGCGCCAGTATCTCGACGCAAAGATTCGCACGTGGGTCGAGTATCTGCGCGACGGCTTGCCCGCGACGCTGGCCAACGATCACGCCGAATTGCGCAAGTTCGCGCGGACCTGATTGCTGCGCTCAGTGCGTCGGGTGCGTTTGCATTCGGCGCATGGCGTGGTTTCGGTCCGGGGTTCGGTCCGCTGGCCGCTTCCGTACGACGTTACAGATGCCGTTGCATCGCAACACTTCCTTACTTCCCGCGCGGACCTGTTTTGCTAACGTGGAGTCCATGCCGCTGCCGACTCCCGCGGCGCACGCCGCAGTCCGCAACCCATCCGCAACAAATGGCAAGAAGAGGAAAATATGGATACGCATCTGATGATCGGTGTCGCCGTCATTTTTGGGCTGATCGTGATTGCCGCGTCGCGCGACGTGCTTCGACGCTTGCGGCCGCAGCCCCGGCTCGTGCCGGTAAAGGTCAGAACGATGAAGCCGGCGCGCAGGGATGATGCGAGCAGTCTCTGATACCGCTTTTCGCGGTATTCAAATCTCTATCACTCGGGTCCAGCTGAACGCGGCGTTTTCGAACTGAAGCGTGCGCCGATCATAGTAACCGCGCGGATTGCAGACGACGCGTGTGCCGTGCTCGACGTAATCGAAGGCGGTGTGCGTGTGGCCGTGAATCCATAGCGCGACGGGCTCGCGCACCAGCTCCCGCAAATCGTTGACGAAGCCTGCCGATACGAGGTCGCTTGCGTAGCGCGCGGCGAGACTGCGCCGATGCGGCGCATGATGCGTGACGACGATCGTTTTGCCCGTGAACGGTTGCGCGAGTGCATCGGTGAGCCATGCGCGTGAGCGTGCATGGAGCGCGAGCGAATCGGCGGGGGTGAAAGGGCGAGGCGTGCCGGGTTCTTCTCTGGCGCCTTCAGCATCGCCCCACGCAACCTGAATCAGCCCACGATAGTCGAGCATGGTGCGCTGCGCAGCGGCGATCGACGCCGCGCGTGTATCCGGTTCTGCGCCGTATAGCTCGAAGTCGGTCCACAGGGTCGTGCCGAGCACGCGCCATTGGCCGCGCGGGTCGACAAGCGCGGCATTATTCAGGAAGTGCACGTTGTCGACCGAATGCGCGGCATCGTGCATCGCCGCTTCGAGCGCGCCGAACTCTCCGTCGTAGTACTCGTGATTGCCCGGCACATAGACAACCGGCACTGCGCCATCGAACGTTTGCGCGGCCCAGCGCAACCCTTGCGCGTGATTGTGGATGTCGCCGGCGAGCACAACGAGGTCGGCGTCGGCGTGCGGAATCACGTCGGGCTCGTCGTGCTCGAGGTGCAGATCGGACAGCACACGAATCTTCATCGATACGGCTCCCTGGCTCCCTGGCTTCCGTGTGCCGCGCGCGGGCGGCGTGTTCCGTTTATGCCGCGAACTGGCGGCGTGGGCGGTGCAGGTAGCGTAGCACCTTCGCGCGCGGTATTTTGCGCTACGCCGCCTTCTTCGCGCGCCGCGCCGCGCGTTTGAACGGCGCGACGTAGGCCAGCGCACACGCGAAAAACAGCACCGCGAGCAGCGCTTCGAGCCACGCAAGCGCCGCGCTCGGACCGCGGTCGCTCATGCCGCGCACGATGCCTTCCATCAGATAGAGCAACACGAGCATCGACGCCCACTGCAGCGTATAGAGACTGCGGCGCCAGACACCCGGCAGCGCGAGCAACAGCGGCACCGCCTTCAGCACGAGCGCGGAGCCGCCGGGACGCAACGGCGCGATGCGCCATTCCCAACCGACGCACAACGCGATCAGCAAGACGAGTGATGCCGTTGCGCCGTAAGCGGCCCATGCCGATGCGTGCGGCACGGAGGTCGGCGTTGAAGACGAGTGTTGTGTGTTCATCGATACGGTAGTTTGCTATGCCCCGTTGTCGAGCCAGCCTACGGACGTTCGGTCATCGCCGCCGCGGTGCGCGCGATGCGTGCGCCGAGCGCGACCGCGAGCGCCTTCTCGTCGGCGGAAATGCCGTGGGCCGCCGAATCGGCGCGCGCATGGTGGGAAGCGCCATACGGCGAGCCGCCTGTTTGCGTCGTGTTCAGCAGGCTTTCGGTGTAAGGGATGCCGAGAATCAGCATGCCGTGATGCAGCAGCGGCAGCATCATCGAGAGCAGCGTGGTTTCCTGTCCGCCATGCAGACTGCCGGTCGAGGTGAACACGCAGGCGGGCTTGCCGGCGAGCGCGCCCGATAACCACTGCGGTGTCGTGCCGTCGAGAAAGTATTTGAGCGGCGCGGCCATATTGCCGAAGCGCGTCGGCGAGCCGAGCGCAAGACCCGCGCATTCTTCGAGGTCGCGCAGTTCGGCGTACGGCGGGCCTTCGCTGGGGATGTCCGGTGCGGTTGCCTCGCAAACGGTCGAGACCGGCGGAACCGTGCGCACGCGCGCCTGCATGCCGGGAACGCTATCGACGCCTTGCGCGATCGCAAGCGCGAGTTCGCGCGTCGCACCGTGCCGGCTGTAGTAAAGCACGAGGATATCTTTCATAGGCCCTTGTTAGTGAACGGGTATTATAGGGGCTGGGTCCGGCGCGCATGCCACGCGGTCACGTCATGCTCGGGTCATACCTCGGCAGGACGGCGTTACGGAGAAATCGATGAAGTGGAAGGAGCCCGATTTGCTGTCGCGCGTGTTGCCTCTGTTGTCTCGCTTACGTGTCGACTTCGATACGATTAAACGTCTCGCGCAATTCGCCGCGCAGCGCAGCGGCGAAGACCGTATCCCGCAAGTGGCCGGCAGCCTGACGTTCACCACGATGCTGTCGCTCGTGCCGCTTGCGACCGTCGCCTTCGCGCTTTTCACGGCCTTCCCGATTTTTGCGTCGTTCCAGAGCTCGCTGCAGGGCTTTCTCGCCGATCACCTGATGCCGGCGCAGTTCAACAACCAGATCTTCAAATACCTGAACCAGTTCGCGTCGAAGGCAAAGGGCCTGACGACGATCGGCATGATCGTCCTGCTCGTCACCTCGGTGATGACGATGATGACGGTCGAATCAGCCTTCAATGTGATCTGGCGCGTGCGCAAGGCGCGGCCGTTCGCGCAGCGCGTGCTCGTCTACTGGGCGATCCTGACCCTCGGGCCGCTGCTGATCGGTGTGAGCCTTTCGATTTCGTCGTATCTGTTCACGCGATCGATGGCGTACACGGCGACACAACACATACCGTCGATGATCGAATGGGCGCTGACAGGCGCCGCGTTGCCGCTGACAGTGCTCGCGTTCACGCTGATGTACATGTACCTGCCGAACTGCCGCGTTGAATGGCGCGACGCGGCGGTGGGCGGGCTATGCGCCGCAATCGCGTTCGAGCTCGCGAAGCGCGGCTTCGGTTTTTACATTCGCCGCATACCGAGTTATACGGCTGTGTACGGCGCGTTCGCGGTGGTGCCGCTGTTCCTGCTATGGATGTACCTGAGCTGGTTCATCACCCTGGTTGGGGCGATGATCGCGTCCGCATTGCCCGCGATTCGCATCGGGCAGTTTCACCGGCCTTATTTTGCCGGCGGCGATCTGCTCTATGCGCTCGAACTGCTTGCGACGCTCAGCGCCGCGCGCGACTCCGGTTCGCGCGGGTACACGGTGGCCGAACTCGCGCGGTTACTTCGCCGCGACATGGACACGACCGTGCGCCTCCTGCAGCAGCTCGAAACGATCGGCTGGATCGTGCCGCTCGACGAGAACGGCTTGCAGCCGCACTACGTGCTGCTTGCGAACCCGAATCAGATCACCGTGCGGCAGCTCTACGATCTGCTCGTGGTCGATCGCGGCGAACTCGCGTATCAGGCCAATCTCGACTCGACGCATGTTCACGGCGCGACGCTGCTTGCCGCGCTCGAAAACGACAAGCTCGATGTCACGCTCGCCGCGCTGGTCACGGCGCGTGCCGATGAGCGCTCCGCGCAGCGGGCCGACGAAGGCGCACGCGGGGCGGCGGCGATGCCGCATCGGGTGGCTTGAGGGGCTTGGGTCTTTGGCTTGCGATTTCGGCTTGCGATTTCGGCGTGCGATTCCGGCTTGCATGGGTGGCCGGTATGCGTTGCTTGCATGAGCGGGTTGCGCCAGGGGCTGCGATCGCATCTACAGCTACAGCTACAGCTACAGCGAAATCTTCCCCGTGCAAATGTCCTTGAACATCACCCAGTCGCCCATCAGGCTATAGATCGGATGGCGGAAGGTGGCGGGGCGGTTCTTCTCGAAGAAGAAATGCCCGACCCACGCAAACCCGTAACCACATATCACTGCCACCGGCAGCCACATCCAGTCCGCCGACGCGAGCGCCATCGCGACACAGCCGATCACGCCGAGCGAGCCGAGAAAGTGCAGACGCCGCGACGTGAGATTGCGATGTTCTTCCAGGTAGTACGGATAGAACTCGGCGAAGCTCGCGAAGCGCGGTTCATTTTGCGTCGAATGCGGATCCATCTTCAGCTCCCGTGCATTGCCGCTCGTACCCGCTCATACGGCTTATATCGTTTGCAGGCTGAATTTATTGTCCTGCGTTCCATTCGCACGCGCAACCTGGCCATTCGGCTAATGGTGCGCAACCGCTCAACCGGGTACGCTGACGGGTAACTTAGAGGCGAACGTAAAGAGCGCATCGAGCGTCGCATCGGGCTGTTCGGTCATCAGTGCGTGACCGGCATCGAGCGTGACGATGTCGAACGGCACCTGCGATTGGCGGAACGCATCGGCGAGTGCGCGCGTGGTGCGCGGCGGCGTCATCATGTCGCGCTTGCCCGCGATCAACCGCACGGGGCAGCGTACGTGCGCTGCACGTTCGAGGCCGTCCGCATAGGCGTTGCATGTGCTGAAGTCGGTATGAAAGAGGCGCGGCTCGCCGGTTGCCGCCACGCGCTCCATCAGGCGCTGGTTCATGCCGTGCAGCCAGAAGCCCGGCGCGGGGCACGACGGTTTCGCGGCGATCGTCGAATGCGACCACTGGTTGACCATGTCGATCGCTTCCGTCTCGCGCTCGCGTGCGGCGTCGAGCAGCGTATCGGAAACGGTCATCGGCACCGCGGTGGCGATGAGCGCGAGATGCGTCGCGCGCTCCGGGTAGCGGGCCGCGAAGTCGAGCGCGACGAGCGAGCCCATGCTATGGCCGGCCACAAAAGCGCGTGCGGTGCCGGTCGCGTCGAGGAGCGCCGCGAGCCAGTCGGCGAGTTCACCGATGCTGGCGAGCGCGGGGCCCGCGCTGCGGCAATGTCCGGGCAGATCGGGCGCGAGCACGCTAAAGCCGTGATGCGCAAAGTAGCGCGTTTGCAGCGCCCAGACGCTGTGGTCGTGTTCGGCGCCATGGATAAAGACGGCCGTCGGCAGCGCAGGGTCGAAGGATTTGCCGCCCGTGTACGCGTAGGCCGCTTTGCCGCTCACGTCGACGATCATGGGGACTCCTTGCGCGCGGCATTGGCGCGCGTGTTCGAGGCGGGCGTGGCTGCTGCGTGCGGTGGGTGGTCCTCTGTGCTGGTGCCGGCGCCAGCACGAGTACCAGCGCGACCACCTGCGCCAGCAGCATCCGCAGTACCAGCGGTACCAGCACCAGCCCCAGCAGCCTTTTGCACGGCCTTCAATGCCCGCTTGAGATCGTCGATCAGATCGTCCGGGTCTTCAAGGCCGATCGACAGCCGCACTGTGCCTTCCGCGATGCCGGCCGCCGCGAGCGCGGTTGCGTCCATCCGGAAGTGCGTCGTGGATGCGGGGTGGATCACGAGCGAGCGCGCATCGCCGACGTTCGCGAGATGCGAAAAGAGTGCAAGCGCCTCGATAAACCGGCGGCCAGCCTCGCGGTCGCCGCGCAGATTGAAGCTGAAGACCGCGCCCGCGCCACGCGGCAGCAGGCGCTTCGCAAGCGCATGGTCCGGATGCGACGGCAACTCAGGGTAAGCGACCGATTCGACGGCCGGATGCGCGGCGAGAAAATCGACCACCTTGCGCGTGTTCGCAACATGGCGCTCCATGCGTAGCGGCAAGGTTTCGATGCCCTGCAGCAATTGCCAGGCGGCCTGCGGATGCAGGCACGCGCCGAAGTCGCGCAGGCCCTCGCGGCGCGCCCGCAGCAAAAACGGCGCGACGGTGCTTTCTTCGGCGAACACCATGCCGTGAAAGCCCGCATACGGCTCGGTGAACTCGGGAAAGCGGCCCGATGCGGCGAAATCGAACGTGCCGCCGTCCACGAGCACGCCGCCGATCGTCGTGCCGTGGCCGCCGAGGAATTTGGTCGCCGAGTGATAGACGAAGTCGGCGCCGTGCTCGAATGGCTTGATCAGATACGGCGTTGTGAACGTCGAATCGACGAGCAGCGGCACGCGCTGCGCATGCGCGATCTGCGCGAGCGCGGCGATATCGAGCACGTCGAGGCCCGGGTTGCCGAGCGTCTCGCCGAACAGCAGTCGCGTATTCGGCCGCACGGCCGCGCGCCAGCCGTCGAGATCGCCGGGCCTGACGAAGGTCGTCTCGATGCCGAAGCGCGGCAGCGTATAGCTGAGCAGATTATGCGACCCGCCATACAGCGCGCTCGATGCAACGATATGCGAGCCCGCGCCCATCAGCGTTGCGATGGCAAGGTGCAGGGCGGCCTGACCGCTTGCGGTGCCGATCGCGCCCGCGCCGTTTTCGAGCGCGGCCACGCGTTCCTCGAATACGGCGACGGTCGGATTCGAGATCCGCGAGTACACATGGCCCGCGCGCTCCATGTTGAAGAGCGCGGCCGCATGGTCGGTGTCGCGGAACGTGAACGACGTGGTTTGATAGATCGGCGTCGCACGCGCGCCGGTGGTGGGATCCGGGGCCGCGCCGGCATGCAGCGCGAGCGTATCGAAACGGTTGGCTGGCATCGGAACGGCAGGGCGTAAAGCCGCGCGGAGGTGGGGGTGTGGCCATCGTATCACCCGCCCGGCGGTGCCGGAGAGGCGTGGGCGTGCCGCTTGCGGCAACCGTATGCAGCGCGCGGAATGCGCTTGCGCTGTGTTTCCTCCCTGCTTTCCTTTTAGGGGTCTTTCCGATAGCATCAAAAATAATGCCATCCAAGCCTATCCGCGCATCATCAGGAGACGAATCATGCGAGTCAGCGACATTCTCAAGGTAAAGGGCAACACCTTATTCACGGTGACGCCCGACACTCCACTCAACGACGCGATCGATACCATGGCCGATCACGATATCGGTTCGCTCGTCGTAATGGAGTATGGCGATCTGGTCGGCATGCTGACATTCCGCGAAATCATCCTTACGGTGTCGCGCAATGGCGGCAGCGTCGGCACCACGACGATCCGCAAGATCATGGACGACCATCCGCTCACCTGCACCCCGGAAACGGACGTCAACGAGGTGCGGCGCATGATGCTCGAGCATCACGTGCGCTATCTGCCGGTCATGGAAAGCCGCGCGCTGATGGGCGTGATCTCGTTCTACGACGTCGCGAAGGCGGTTGTGGAGGAGCAGGGCTTCGAGAACCGCATGTTGAAGGCCTATATTCGCGACTGGCCGGAAGAGCGGGAACCGGCGCAGTAAGCGCAGCCAGCGCAGTCAGTATCGCGGGGCCCGCGGCGTCCCGGCGGTCAAGGCGTCCATCTGCCCGCTGCCGGTTTCACGCTACCGCACCGGTGGTTTGGTGTAGGGTACGGGTTATCCCCGATGCGGCCTCATTGATATTGCCTCGTTAGTGTTGCCTGGATTGGTCGCCGCGGTTTAACCGATACGAGGCGTCTGACGTTGCATCGGAGCGCGCGCGAAAGCGTGCGCTTTTTTATGTCCGCTCGCCGCGTTGGGCCGGTTGCGTCGCGGCTTGCATCGATTCGCTGCGATTGTTCGCAGGTTTGTCCGCGCGTTTGCCAACTGTGTCGACGCCACGCACAGCGTCATCACCCGCTGGCAGACTCGCGGCCCGTTGTCTACCTTACATTGTGCCTTCCGGCATCTGCCGATACTCCGCATTCTGCATCCGATGAGCGATCGACCGCTACCCGCCGCCCGCCGTGCCGCCCGCGAAGGCCACGCGCACGAATCGCAGTTTCGTCTGCTGCGCGAGCGGCGTTTCGCGCCGTTCTTCTGGACGCAGTTCCTCGGCGCGATGAACGACAATGTGTTCAAGATCGGCTTCACGTCGCTCGTCACCTATCAGGCGGCGCGCTTTTCGGGCGTCAATGCCGATACGGCCGCGTTTCTGATTTCCGCCATCTTTATCCTGCCGTTCGTGCTGTTTTCCGCGACCTCCGGCCAGATCGCCGACAAGTACGACAAGGCGATGCTCACGCGTTTCGTGAAGACCTTCGAAATCGGCGTGATGATCGTCGGCGGCGCGGGCTTCTGGCTGCATAGCGCGCCGCTGCTGTATCTGTGCACGTTCATGATGGGCGTGCATTCGACGCTGTTCGGCCCGGTCAAGTATGCGTATCTGCCGCAGCATCTGGAGAAGCAGGAACTGGTCGGCGGCAATGGTCTGGTCGAAATGGGCACCTTCGTCGCAATTCTGCTCGGTACGATTATCGGCGGTGCGGCGGCGGGCCTTGCCGCGCACAGCGAAGCGATTCTCGCTGGCGGCTGCCTCGCGATCGCGCTGATCGGCCGTGTCGTGTCGGGCTTCGTGCCGGCTTCGCGGCCCGCGCAGCCGTGCCTCGAGATCAACTGGAATCCGGTCAGCGAAACCTGGCGCAATCTGAAACTCGCGCGCGAGCACCGCACGGTGTTTCTGAGCCTGCTCGGCATTTCCTGGCTGTGGTTCGTCGGCGCGACGTTTCTGTCGTCGTTTTTCCGTTTCGCGAAAGATGTGCTGTCCGCGAACCCCGATGTGGTGACCGTGCTGCTCGCGACGTTCTCGGTCGGCATCGGTATCGGTTCGCTGATGTGCGAGCGGCTCTCGAAGCGGCGCATCGAGATCGGACTTGTGCCGCTCGGTTCGATCGGCATGAGCGTATTCGCGATCGACCTGTTTTTCGCGAGCCATGCGCTGCCGCGCGCGCCGCATCTGTTATCCGTCGCCGAGTTTCTCGCGATCCCTTCGCACTGGCGCGTGCTTGCTGATCTGTTTCTGCTCGCGATGTTCGGTGGCTTCTACAGCGTGCCGCTCTATGCGCTGATTCAGGCGCGCAGCGTGCCGAGCCATCGCGCGCGCATCATCGCGGCGAACAATATTCTGAACTCGCTGTTCATGATCGTTTCGGCGCTGATGGCCGTGGCGTTGACGTCGGCGGGCGTCGGCATTCCGGGGCTTTTCCTCATTACCGCGCTGCTGAATGTCGTGGTCGCGATCTATATCTATTCGCTCGTGCCGGAGTTTCTGCTGCGCTTTGTCGCGTGGCTGCTCGTGCATACGTTTTACCGGATCCGCCTCGTGCACGCGGAGCGTATTCCGGAAGAGGGCGCCGCGGTGCTGGTCTGCAACCACGTGAGCTATGTCGATGCGATCGTCATCATGGCCGAAAGCCCGCGGCCGATCCGCTTTGTGATGGATCACCGGATCTTTCGCACGCCGTTCGTCGGCTGGCTGTTCCGGCACGCGAAGGCGATTCCGATCGCGCCCGCGCACGAAGATGCCGCGGTGCTGGAGCGTGCTTACGACGCCTGTGCGCAGGCGCTGAAGGAAGGCGACCTCGTCTGCATCTTCCCCGAGGGCAAGCTTACGAAAACCGGCGAGATCAATCCGTTCCGCCATGGCGTGACAGAAATCTTGCGCCGCACGCCGGCGCCGGTGTTGCCGATGGCACTGCGCGGGTTGTGGGGCAGCGTGTTTTCGCGCGGCAGCGATTCGCAATGGCCGCGGCCTGTGCACAAGGGCGTGATGAGCCGGCTCACGCTCGCGGTCGGCGAGCCGCTCGACGCGGCGCATGTCACGCCCGAGGGCTTGCAGCAGATCGTCGCGGAGTTGCGCGGCGCGCGCAAGTAAGCGGACACCGACTCGCCGCGCGGGACCGCCCGCACCCGAGGCTGGCATAATATCGGTTTCCCCGCATTACTTTGGACGACGCTCATGTCCGGCAACACGTTCGGTACGCTCTTCACCGTCACGACCTTCGGCGAATCGCATGGCCCTGCCATCGGTTGTGTCATCGACGGCTGCCCGCCCGGCACGGCGCTCGTCGAAGCCGATATCCAGTTCGAACTCGATCGCCGCAAGCCCGGCACCTCGCGCCACGTCACGCAGCGTCAGGAAGAAGACAAGGTCGAGATCCTGTCCGGCGTCTTCGAAGGGCAGACCACAGGCGCGCCGATCGCGCTCCTGATCCGCAACACCGATCAGCGCAGCAAGGACTACGGCAACATCGCCGAAACGTTCCGCCCCGGTCACGCCGACTACACCTACTGGCAGAAGTACGGCATTCGCGACCATCGCGGCGGCGGCCGCTCGTCGGCACGTCTGACCGCGCCGACCGTCGCGGCGGGCGCGGTCGCGAAGAAGTGGCTGCGCGAGCATCTGGGCATCGAGATTCGCGGCTATATGTCCGCGCTCGGCGAGATCGACGTGCCGTTCGTCGATTGGGCGCATGTGCGCGAGAACCCGTTCTTCGCGGCAAATGCCGATCTCGTGCCGCAGCTCGAAGCGTATATGGACGCGCTGCGCAAGGAGGGCGATTCGATCGGCGCGCGCATCAACGTCGTCGCGTCGGGCGTGCCGGTGGGCCTCGGTGAACCGCTGTTCGACCGGCTCGACGCCGACATCGCGCACGCGATGATGGGCATCAACGCGGTGAAGGGCGTCGAGATCGGCGCGGGCTTCGCGAGCGTGGCCCAGCGCGGCTCCGTGCATGGCGACGAACTGACGCCCGAAGGTTTTGTCGGCAATCACGCGGGCGGCGTGCTCGGCGGTATTTCGACGGGGCAGGACATCACGGTCTCGATCGCGATCAAGCCGACTTCGAGCATCCGCACGCCGCGCCGTTCGATCGACAAGTCCGGCGAACCGGCTATCGTCGAAACGTTCGGTCGGCACGACCCGTGTGTCGGCATTCGCGCAACGCCGATCGCCGAGGCGATGCTCGCGCTGGTGCTGATCGATCACACGCTGCGCAATCGCGCGCAATGCGGTGACGTGGTGGTCGCGACGCCGAAGATCGCGGCGAAGGCGCCGTAGCGGGCAGAGTCGCGATCACGTCGCGATCCGGGTCGCGGCTCGCGCTGTCGGAAGGCCATCGGATCGAGAACACAAGGTAATCGTAGTTTTACCGTCCGTGGAGCATAACGATGACAGCCTCCACATCATCCAGCGCCGATGCTCTGGCGCAACTTCACGCGCGCGCGACAGCGCCGAACGCGGTGGCCGCCGACTGGCGCGCGTACGGCGACGCGCTCTGCATGCAGGCAGGCCGCGACCCCAACCGTTTGCGCGATGCGTTAAGCGCATTGGTGCGCGCATGGCGCCTCGACGCATCAAGCGACCCCACGTTGCTGCCGAAAATCGCGCAGACGGCATTTATTGTGCGCGACTGGCCGCTCGTCGAATCCGCCACCGAACTGCTGCTCGCACGCGACGCCGCCGATGCGAACGCGCTGGTCTGGCGTGCGGCCGCCATGCAGCAACGCGACGATTTCAACGAAGCGCAGCGCTTGCTGCTGGAAGCGGCACGCGTCGCGCCGAATAATCCTGTGGTGCTGCACAAGCTCGCGTTGTGTATCAAGGAGCAGGGTCGTTTTGCCGAAGCGGAAGCGCTGTTGCACCGGGTGCTCGAACTGTCGCCGGACAGTCCGCATGCACAATTCGATCTCGCGGAGCTTGAAATTCGCGCGGGCCGCTTCGCGCAGGCGTGGCCGTATTACGAGGCGCGTCTCGCTTTCGACGATGGCATCGACAACGCGCAGCAGGCGCTTGCCGCGATCAGCCCGCACTGGCGCGGCGAACCGCTCGCGGGCAAGACGCTGATCGTCTATGGCGAGCAGGGGCATGGCGATTGCCTCTGGGCGGCGCGCTTTCTGCCGCGTCTCGCGCAACGCGCGCGCGACGAAGGCGGCCGCGTGATCTTCGGCCACGACGGACCGCTGCGCGCGCTGTTCGAGCGCATGCTGCCGGCGGACGTCAAGGTCGAAACGAGCCTCGATACGCATCCCGATTTCCATTGCGGCTTGATGAGCTTGCCGCTGTATCTCGGCGTTCATGATGCAGCGGGTTGGTCGCAACCGTATCTGAGCGCCGATCCGGCGCGTGTCGAAGCATGGCAAGCGTATGTCGTTGCGGTTGCAACGAACGGTCAGCCAGGCGGCGGTCAACCAAGCAGCAGTCAACAAGGCGGTCAACAAGACGCCCAGCAAAACCGCCAGCTCCGCGTCGGTATCGTCTGGAACGGCAACCCTGCGCACGTGCGCGATGCGCGTCGTTCAGTGCCCATCGAGCAGCTCGAAGCGCTGCTTGCCGTGCCGGGAGTCACATGGTTTGCTTTGTCGCCGGGACGCGAGGCGGCCGTTGCGCAATGGCGCGCGCACGGTGTGAATATTGTCGACCCCACCGCGCGTTTCGGTGCGGGCTTCGACGACGTCGCCGCGCTGCTGATGAATCTCGACCTCGTCGTGACGATCGACAGTGGCCCCGCGCATCTGGCCGGCGCGCTCGGCGTGCCGACTTGCCTGATGATCGATCACGTATCGGCGTGGTTCTGGGGCAATGAGACGCAAGGCACGCCGTGGTATGGCTCGATCGAGCTCTATCGTCAGCCGTCGGTGGGCGCCTGGGCGCCGGTGATCGAGCGGGTTAAAGCGCGAGTCGAAGCGTTGGCTGCCGCGGCCGCGCCACGCGGATAGCGCATCACCGCTGCAGCGAAGCATCGCAGCAACGGCGTGCATTGCTCGTCGAAGCGTTAGCCGCGGCGGCTGTCGCGCAACACGGATAGTCCATCACCGCAGCAACGCCTCCGCCGCCCATCACATGTTCGGATAGTTCGGCCCGCCACCGCCTTCGGGCGTGACCCACACGATATTCTGCGTCGGGTCCTTGATATCGCAGGTCTTGCAGTGCACGCAGTTCTGCGCATTGATCACGAGGCGCTCGTTGCCGTCGTCGCTTTTCACGAACTCATAGACTGCCGCGGGGCAGTATCGGCCCTCGGGTCCGGCATACGTCCTGAAGTTGACATTGACCGGCACTGACGGATCTTTCAGCGTCAGGTGTGCGGGCTGATTTTCCTCGTGATTCGTGTTCGAGATAAACACCGAAGAGAGCCGGTCGAACGTGAGCTTGCCATCGGGCTTCGGATAATCGATCGGCTTGCATTCGGACGCGGGCTTCAGCGTCTCGTGGTCCGAGTGCTGATGATGCAGCGTCCACGGTACATTACCGCCCAACACCTTCTGCTCGATGCCGACCATCAACGTGCCGAGATAAAGCCCCTTGCTCATCCACTGCTTGAAATTACGCGCGCGATGCAGTTCGCCGTGCAGCCACGATTGCTTGAACGCGTCCGGATAGGCGGTCAGCTCGTCAGCCTGACGTCCCGCCTGCAGTGCATCGAACGCGGCATCGGCGGCCATCATGCCGGACTTGATCGCCGCATGGCTGCCCTTGATGCGCGACGCGTTCAGAAAGCCCGCATCGTCGCCCACCAGCGCGCCGCCCGGAAACACGAGCTTCGGCAGCGATACCAGTCCGCCCGCGGTGATTGCGCGCGCACCGTACGACACGCGCTTGCCGCCTTCGAGGAACGCGCGAATCGACGGATGCGTCTTGTAGCGCTGGAACTCCTCGAACGGCGACAGATACGGATTCGTATAGCCGAGCCCGACGACAAAGCCGACCATCACCTGGTTATTGTCGATGTGATAGAGGAACGAGCCGCCGTACGTTTCGGTATCGAGCGGCCAGCCCGCCGTGTGGATCACGAGGCCGGGCTTGTGCTTCGCCGGATCGATTTCCCACAGTTCCTTGATGCCGATTCCGTAGACCTGCGGGTCGGCGCCGTCGCGCAGCCTGAATGTGTCCTGCAGTTGCCGCCCGAGGTGCCCGCGCGCGCCTTCGCAAAAGAGCGTGTATTTCGCGTGCAGCTCCATGCCGAGCTGGAAATTTTCGGTCGGCTCGCCGTCCTTGCCGATGCCCATATTGCCGGTCACGACGCCTTTGACCGAGCCTTCGTCGCCATACAGCACCTCGGCTGCCGGGAAACCCGGGAAGATCTCGACGCCGAGCGCCTCGGCCTGTTGTCCGAGCCAGCGCGTGACGTTGGCCAGACTGATCACATAATTGCCATGATTCTTGAAGTTGTCCGGCAGCGCCCAGTTCGGCACCGAGGTCGCTTTGGTCTCGGAGAGGAACAGGAAGCGGTCTTCGGTCACTTCGACGGTAAGCGGCGCGCCTTTTTCCTTCCAGTCCGGAATCAGCTCCGAGATGGCGCGCGGGTCCATCACCGCGCCCGACAGGATATGAGCCCCGATCTCCGATCCCTTTTCGAGCACGCAGACGCCGATTTCCACGCCTTTTTCCTGCGCGCGCTGCTTGAGACGGATCGCCGCGGCAAGCCCGGCTGGCCCGCCGCCGACGATCACGACGTCGTATTCCATCGACTCGCGCGGACCGTATTGCTCGATGAGACTTGCGGGGGTCATTGAAACTCCTCTTACCGTTAGAATACTTTTTTCGGGATCGTATTGTGGGCGAACGGTTCCGACGCTGCAACCGAATGCACTCTTATTAGCACGATCGTATTATTATTCAGGAAAACCACAATGGGCCGTTCGATCAATCTGGAAGGCAAGGTCGCGCTAATCACCGGCGCGTCCACTGGGCTTGGCAAGCGGTTCGCACAAGTGTTGTCGCAGGCCGGCGCGAAAGTCGTGCTGGCGAGCCGCCGCGTCGAGCGCCTGAAGGAATTGCGCGCCGAAATCGAAGCGTCCGGCGGCGCGGCGCACGTCGTCTCGCTTGACGTCACCGACTATCAAAGCATCAAGGCCGCCGTCGCGCATGCCGAAACCGAAGCCGGCACCATCGATATTCTCGTCAATAATTCCGGCGTCTCGACCACGCAGCGTCTGGCGGAAGTGACGCCGGCTGACTTCGAATATGTGTTCGACACGAACACGCGCGGCGCGTTTTTCGTCGCGCAGGAAGTCGCCAAGCGGATGATCATGCGCGGCGCGGGCAGCGGCGGCAAGCCGCCTTATCGCATCATCAATATCGCGTCGATGGCGGGTCTGCGCGTGATTCCGCAAATCGGCCTGTACGCGATGAGCAAGGCGGCGGTCGTGCATATGACCAAAGCCATGGCGCAGGAGTGGGGCCGGCACGGCATCAACGTGAACGCGATCTGCCCGGGCTATATCGAAACCGAGATGAACCATCATCACTGGTCGACCGAGCAAGGCCAGAAGCTGATCGCGATGCTGCCGCGCCATCGCGTCGGCAAGCCCGAAGATCTCGACGGTCTGCTGCTGATGCTGGCCGCCGACGAATCGCAGTTCATCAACGGCGCGGTCATCGCCGCGGACGACGGTTTCGGCCTGTCGTAAGGCATTTCGTTTCGGCGCCGCTATGCGCCTCATGCAACCGCGATGATCGGAACGTCGCGGTTTGCGTCCGCTTTATCCGGAAGATTTCGATGAACGATTACCACGCAGTATTCGAAATGTCGCTGCCGATCCGTTGGGGCGACATGGACGCGTTTGGCCATGTGAACAACACGGTCTATTTTCGCTATATGGAGCAGCTGCGGATGAGCTGGCTCGAGCATGTCGGCGTGGCGACGGGGGCCGCGGATGTTGAAGGGCCGGTTATCGTCAATGCGTCGATGGAATTTCTGAAACAGCTGCAATATCCGGGCGATGTGATCGGCAAGATGTCGGTGGGCACGCCGGGACGCAGCAGCTTCGATACGGGCTTCGTGCTCACCCGCGCTGACGATCCGCATACCGTCTATGCACGCGGCGGCGCGCGCTGCGTGTGGGTCAACTACAAGGCCGGGAAGTCGGTGCCGATGCCCGACAAGCTGCGCGCGGCGATCGAGAATGCGCCGCTTGTGCCGGCGGCGGCTTGACAGGTCATTGCGGTCACCTCAAGCTTTTTTCGCGCCTGTTTCTCGCTTGCTTGTTTCCCGCTTGTTTTCCTGTTCATTCGCACAATCGCGCCGCATCGATCAGCGCGCTGCGCTAATTAGCGCTGATCGGCGCTCATCAGTTTAATGCCCCAGTAACCGCTGCAGCAGTTCGGTCGCGTTGCCCGTATCGTACTTGCGCATCAGCCGCGCGCGGTACACATCGACGGTGCGCGGGCTGATATCGAGAATCCTGCCGATCTGCTTACTGGTCTTGCCGGTCACGAGCTGCGCGGCGATCTCGCGTTCGCGCGGCGTCAGTTCGACAGCGACCCGCCGCGTCGCGCTCAGGTCTTCGAAAGTCCATACGCCCGCCGCATGCGGATCGGCGCGCCTGAGCGAGCGGCCTGTCACATGACACCAGAACAGCTCGCCATTGGCGCGCTTCATGATGCGGTCGTCGGCATAGCTGCCTTGCGCGGTCATGATCGGCGGAATGCGCTCGCCGATCCGCTCGAATTCATCGGCTGACGGGTACAGCACCTGAAACGACTGGCCGATCAGCGCCTCGCGCTGACAGCCGAAAATCGACGCGAGTTCGTCATTGCAGTCTTCGATAATCCGTGCGCGCGACAGCACGAGGCCGATCGGCGCGAGGTGGAACGCGGTTTGGTAATCCAGGGCGGCCATGAATGCGGTGCGAATACTTATGTATTTTTGCGTATTGTGCCGCAATGCCCGCGCGTCGTACCCTTTCGGCACGACAACGCAAGTCGCAGCGGCGCGCGGTGTGTGATGTTCCGGCCGTTCCTGGCCGTTTCCGGCCATTCGGCTTCGGCCGCACACGGATGTTCGGCCGGTTTGTACACCGCTTGCTGCCAGTGACTAGAATGACGTTTCGGGCGCTGCCCGATGCACGTCGATCGGATCGCCGGGTGCGTGTTGCCGCATGTCGAAACGCATCGGCCGATTCTGGATTTCCATTCAAGGAAGGGACATATTGATGAACAAGGTCTATCCGAGCGCCGCCGAAGCGCTCAAGGACATCGTCAAGGACGGGCAGACGTTTGCCGTCGGCGGTTTCGGCCTGTGCGGCATTCCTGAAGCACTGATCGCGTCGCTGCGCGACTCGGGCGTGAAGGGCATTACGTGCATCAGCAACAACGCGGGCGTCGACGGCTTCGGTCTCGGCCTGCTGCTCGAAACGCGCCAGATCAAGAAAATGATCTCGTCGTATGTCGGCGAGAACAAGGAGTTCGAGCGCCAGTTTCTGGCCGGCGAACTTGAGCTCGAATTCACGCCGCAAGGCACGCTCGCCGAAAAACTGCGCGCGGGCGGCGCGGGTATCCCGGCGTTCTTCACGAATACCGGTTTCGGCACCGTGATCGCGGAAGGGAAGGAAACGCGTCAGTTCGGCGAGAACCACTACGTGCTCGAACACTCGCTGACCGCGGACGTCGGCCTCGTCAAGGCGTGGAAGGCGGACAAGTCGGGCAACCTTATCTATCGCCGCACCGCGCGCAACTTCAATCCGATGTGCGCGATGGCGGGACGCGTCACGGTCGCGGAAGTGGAAGAGATCGTCGAAGTCGGCGAGCTCGATCCGGACGCGATCCATACGCCGGGCATTTTCGTGCAGCGTCTGGTGCTCAATGCGCATCCGGAAAAACGCATCGAACAACGTGTGACCCGCGCGAAAGGAGAGTAACCATGGCCTGGAATCGTGACGAAATGGCCGCGCGTGCGGCGAAGGAATTGCAGGACGGCTTCTACGTGAACCTCGGCATCGGCTTGCCGACGCTGGTCGCGAATCACGTGCCGGCCGGTATCGAAGTGTGGCTGCAATCGGAAAACGGTCTGCTCGGTATCGGTCCGTTTCCGACCGAAGACGAAGTCGACGCGGACATGATCAACGCCGGCAAGCAGACGGTAACGACCATGCCGGGCTCGTCGATTTTCTCGTCGGCGGATTCGTTCGCGATGATTCGCGGCGGCCACATCAATCTCGCCATTCTGGGCGCGATGCAGATCAGCAAGACCGGCGATCTCGCGAACTGGATGATCCCGGGCAAGATGATCAAGGGCATGGGCGGCGCGATGGATCTGGTGGCGGGCGTGAAGCGCGTCATCGTGCTGATGGAGCATGTCGCGAAGGGCGACCAGCACAAGATTCTCGAAGCGTGCACGCTGCCGCTGACGGGCGTCGGCGTGGTGG
The DNA here is from genome assembly GCF_019428685.1 of Paraburkholderia edwinii. NCBI lineage: Bacteria > Pseudomonadati > Pseudomonadota > Betaproteobacteria > Burkholderiales > Burkholderiaceae > Paraburkholderia > Paraburkholderia edwinii. Next base: position 3,359,870 of record NZ_CP080095.1, on the reverse strand, counting down.
ACCGGATCATCACCGATCTCGGCGTGATCGACGTGACCGATAAGGGCCTGAAGCTGGTCGAACTGGCGCCGGGCGTAAGCGTCGACGAGATCAAGGCGAAGACCGGCGCGCCGCTTGATGTGAGCGCGGTGCGCTGAGCGCGCGTGCATCGATCGGTCGCATTCCGATCGTGGAAACGGGCGTGGCGGAAGTCACGCCCGTTTTGTTTTTGGGCGCCGCTTTTGGAGGTCGCTTTTAGAGGGGAGCGTGTGTCGTGCATCGACAAGGCGGTCCAAAACGAAGCGGCTACAATCGACGGAACCGTTCCGACTTTATTTCGTCCGAAAAGGAGGGAATTGCGATGACCGACGTGCGCGCCGAACTGTCCACGGCTTTGTCCAGCTCGTTATCCAGCTCACCTGGCACCGCCAGCGTCAGTACGGCGTCCAGCCTCTCGTCGCCGCGCCAGCGCTACGTGCAGTGTCTGAGTCCGGCCGGTTTGCATCGCGTCGCGTACACGGAATGGGGCGATCCGCATAACCCGCGTGTGATCGTCTGCGTGCACGGCCTCACGCGCAGCGGCCGCGACTTCGACCGCTTTGCCGCCGCGATGGCGGCGACGCATCGCGTCGTGTGCCCGGATGTGGTTGGCCGCGGGCTGTCGTCATGGCTCGAGAACCCGAACTTTTACGCGGTGCCGCAATATGTCGCCGATATGGTCACGTTGATCGCGCGTCTCGAAGTGGAGACGGTCGACTGGTTCGGCACCTCGATGGGCGGCCTGATCGGCATGGGGCTCGCGGGTCTGAAAGATTCGCCGATCCACAAACTGCTTGTCAACGATGTCGGTCCGCATATCGAACCGGACGCCTTGACGCGGATCGGCACCTATCTGGGCAAAGCGCCGCGCTTCGCGACACTGCAGGAAGGCATCGAGCATGCGGCGCTGCTCGCTGAATCGTTCGGGCCGCTCACTGCCGACGAATGGCGCGAGATCAACACCCCGCTTTTGCATGAACGGGACGGTGCATGGCAATTCCGCTACGACCCGCGTATCGCGCAGCCGTTTGCGGCGATGACGCCGGAAATAGCGGCAGCCGGCGAAGCGGCGCTATGGAAATCGTTCGCGGCGATCGCAGGGCCCGTGCTCGTCGTGCGCGGCGCGCAATCGGATCTGCTGTCGCACGAGACGGTCGCGAAGATGGTCGAGGTCGGGCACAACGTATCGAGCGTGGAAATCGACGGCGTGGGGCATGCGCCGGCGTTTCTCACGCCCGACCAGATTGCACTGGCGCGCCGCTTCTTCACGGGCGAGTCCGCCGACGCGTCATAATAGAGGGTCGTGCCGCGCGGGCGCGCCTCGCAGTTGCGTCCGTCCTGGCGTCTGCAGTGGCGTTTCGTATTGCGCAGGTTGTCGGCGCCGATTGCGGCCATTACCACCACTCAACCATCAGGAACTCTCATGGCAGTCATTCGTCATCACGTCGGCAAGCGCCTTTCGGAAATCGCCGTGCATAACGGCACCGTGTATCTGGCCGGCCAGATCGCCGAAGACACCGATCAGGATATCGGCGGCCAGACGCGCGAAGTGCTCGGTCACGTCGACCGTCTGCTTGCCGAAGTGAACAGCGACAAGTCGCATCTGCTGTCGGTGCAGATTTTCATCACCGATATGGCGCATTTCGCCGGCATGAACGCGGTGTGGGACGAGTGGGTCGCGCAAGGCGCGACGCCGCCGCGCGCGACCGTCGAAGCGAAACTCGCGAACCCGAAATGCCTCGTTGAAATCGTGGTGGTGGCTGCGCAGCGTAGCTGATATTCGTTGTTTTATAGCCGCTGGGGCGGGTGTTGTTGCGGTTGGGCGCGGTTGGATTGAGCCGTTGCCGACCGCGCAGTTGCAAGCCTGAGCCTGCTAACGCCGCAGTCGCCAATCTGCTTGCTGGCGCATTTGCCTCCGCGGCTTGCTTTTCCCGCCTGCGCTACGCCGTGGGCCGTCGCATCATGAATACCGAAACCTCGACTTCCGCTCCCGCCTCCCTGCCATCGTTCGACGATGCGCTCGCGTTCGTGCGCGAGCATGCGGGCGACGTGCGGCTGTCGACGGGAGAGTTGCTCGCCGATCACGCGGCGGGCACCGTCGCGATCATGCGCACGCTCAACGTCGATCCGCCGGCGGTGCTGGCGGCGGCGCTGTTCGGTCTGACGCCGCATCTCGAAGATCCGGGGCGCGTGATTGCCGAGAAGTTCGGCGAGGAAGTCGCGCGACTGGTGGGCGATGTGCGCAAGCTGCTGCGTCTGGGCACGGTGAGCTTGCGCGCCGCCGCGCAGAGCGCGCAGCCCGACACCGGCGGCCGCGAAGCGCAGGCCGCGCGCCGTGCGCAGGTCGAAGCGCTGCGCAAGATGCTGCTCGCGTTCGCGCAGGACATCCGCGTCGTGCTGATCCGCCTCGCGTCGCGGCTGCAATCGCTGCGCTACTACGCGGCCGCGAAACTCGCGCCGTCGGCGGACGTTGCGCGCGAGACGCTTGACGTCTACGCGCCGCTCGCGAACCGCCTCGGCATCTGGCAACTGAAGTGGGAGCTCGAAGATCTCGCGTTCCGCTTCGAGGAACCGGTCACCTACAAGCGCATCGCGAAGCTGCTCGACGAGAAACGCGTCGAACGCGAAACCTATATTTCCGGCGCGATCGCGCGGCTCGAGCGCGAACTCGCGGCCGCGCATATCCGCGCCGAGGTCAGCGGCCGGCCGAAACACATCTACAGCATCTGGCGCAAGATGCGCGGCAAGGATCTCGATTTCTCCGAGCTCTACGACGTGCGCGCATTTCGAGTGATCGTGCCGGACATCAAGGATTGCTACACCGTGCTCGGCATCGTGCACAACTTGTGGCAACCGGTGCCGCGCGAGTTCGACGACTACATCTCGCGGCCGAAGCCGAACGGCTACAAGTCGCTGCATACGGTCGTGATCGGCGACGACGGCCGCGCGTTCGAAGTGCAGATCCGCACGCAGGAAATGCATCAGTTCGCCGAATACGGCGTGGCCGCGCACTGGCGCTACAAGGAAGCGGGCGCGCGCGGCTACGGCGGACAGTTCAGCGCGAGCGGATCGTACGACGAGAAGATCGCGTGGCTGCGGCAGCTGCTGGCCTGGAAAGAGGACGTGTCGGAGCGCGAGCAGGGCGGCGACGCGAGCGGCGCGCATGACGATGGGCGTGACGGCGAAAGCGATGACGCTGACGGTGTTGGCGCTCACGGCGGTGCGCATCACCACCAGCGTGGCGCGCATGATGAAGCGGACGCCGCGCGTCAGCCGTGGCGTCATTTGCGCGATGCGACGTTCGACGACGACCATATCTACACACTCACGCCGCAAGCACGCGTGATTCCGTTGCCGCACGGCTCGACGCCGCTCGATTTCGCGTATCACCTGCATAGCGACCTCGGGCATCGCTGCCGCGGCGCGCGCGTCGACGGCGCGATGGTGCCGCTCAACACCTCGCTGCAAAACGGACAGACTGTCGAAATCGTCGCGGTGAAAGAGGGCGGACCGTCGCGCGACTGGCTGAATCCGCAACTTGGCTACTTGCGCAGCAGCCGGGCGCGGCAGAAAGTGCGCGCATGGTTCAACGCGGTCGATTCGCAGGAAAACGTTGCGAACGGACGCGCGCTCGTCGAAAAGACGTTGCAGCGCGAAGGCAAGACGTCGGTCAATCTCGATCAGCTTGCGGCGAAGCTCGGCTTCAAGGCGCCCGAAGAACTGTATGCGGCGGTCGCCAAGGAAGAGTTCAGCCTGCGCCTGGTCGAACAGGCGTTGCACGATGCGCCGCCTGCCGAACCGGAAGTCGAAGCGCCCGAGCAGTTCGAAAAGCGCAGCAGCGGCGCGAGCGTCGCGCACGGTGCGTCGACGGGGGTGCTCGTGGTCGGCGTCGATGCGTTGCTCACGCAGTTGGCGCGCTGCTGCCGGCCCGCGCCGCCCGACGATATCGCCGGCTTCGTCACGCGCGGCAAAGGCATGTCGGTTCATCGCAGCGACTGCCCGACGTTTGTGCGGATGGCGACGCGCGCGCCGGAACGCGTGCTGCAGACTACATGGTCCGCCGATGTGATGAGCGGGCGCGGGCAGTCCGTCTATCCGGTCGACCTCGCCATCGAAGCGAGCGACCGGCAAGGCTTGCTGCGCGATATCTCCGAAGTATTCGCGCGCGAGAAGATGAATGTGATTGGCGTGAAGACGCAATCGCGCCGTAACGCGGCTTACATGCTGTTCACGGTCGAGGTGTCGAGCGCATCGCAGATTCAGCGCGCGTGCACGCTGCTTGGCGAAGTGACGGGTGTGGTGCGCGCTGCGCGCAAGGGGTGAGGGGCGGGGTGGTGGCGCGGGGCAAAGCGCGCGTGTAGCGCGAAGTGAATCGCGAACTGAAGTGCGAGCTGAAGTGCAAACTGAAGCGCGTGCGTTTCTGCGTATTTTGCGGGCAGTTTCCACGCGTTCTCTGCGCATTCTTTGATCGCGCAAAAATGACCTGAATTTTTGATGCCGACGCATAAAAATACTTGCCAACACTCTGAGTGCTCCATATAATCTCGTCTTCTTCAGGCTCGTAGCTCAGCTGGTTAGAGCACCACCTTGACATGGTGGGGGTCGTTGGTTCGAGTCCAATCGAGCCTACCAACGAAAATCGAAGCATCGGTGAACTGCAGTGCGGGTTTTGCAGTCATCGTTGTTTCATCAATCTGCAAGCGGCGCGAACCAAGTTCGCGCCAATATAGCGAGCATGGTTATGACACCGCGAACGTTTACCGAAACTACTTCGGAGCGACGCTAGTCGAGGATCCTGTTCGCCATATCGCCCTTGCGATTTGCTGGAAAGTGAATGCGGCCCCTCGAAAGCGGGGCCGCATTTTTTTTATCCCGTTTTTTGTCACGGTCGTTTTTAAACGAGTTGTTGCTGCCGCCGCCGGCCGGTCGGCATCACGGAGAAAACAATGGTCTCGATACGTCTGCCAGATGGTTCAGTTCGACAGTACGATCACCCCGTGACGGTCGCCGAAGTCGCGGCGTCGATCGGTCCGGGTCTGGCGAAGGCTGCGCTGGGTGGCAAGCTCGACGGCGAACTCGTCGATACGTCCGCGTTGATCGACCACGATGCGTCGCTCGCGATCGTCACGGACAAAGACGCGGACGGCCTCGACATCATCCGTCACTCGACGGCGCACTTGCTTGCGTACGCGGTCAAGGATCTGTTTCCCGAGGCGCAAGTCACGATTGGCCCGGTCATCGACAACGGCTTCTACTACGACTTCGCGTATAGCCGTCCGTTTACGCCCGAAGATCTCGAGAAGATCGAGCGGCGCATGCAGGAACTCGCGAAGAAAGACGAGCCGGTGTCGCGTCGCGTCGTGTCGCGCGATGAAGCGGTCGAATACTTCAAGAGTATCGGCGAGAAATACAAGGCCGAGATCATCGAATCGATTCCGGCAAGCGAAGAGATCAAGCTCTACTCGCACGGCGGCTTCACGGATCTGTGCCGCGGGCCGCACGTACCGTCCACGGGCAAGCTGAAAGTCTTCAAGCTCATGAAGCTCGCGGGCGCTTACTGGCGCGGCGATGCGAAGAACGAGCAGTTGCAGCGTATTTACGGCACGGCCTGGACGAAGAAAGAAGACCAGGACGCGTACCTGCATATGCTGGAAGAAGCGGAAAAGCGCGACCACCGCAAGCTCGGCAAACAGCTCGACCTGTTCCACATGCAGGACGAGTCGCCGGGTATGGTGTTCTGGCATCCGCGCGGCTGGACGCTGTGGCAGCAGGTCGAGCAGTACATGCGCCGCCGCGTGAACGATGCCGGCTATCTCGAGATCAAGACGCCGATGATCATGGACCGCTCGCTCTGGGAAGCGTCGGGCCACTGGCAGAACTACCGCGAAAACATGTTCACGACGGAGTCGGAAAAGCGCGACTACGCGATCAAGCCGATGAACTGTCCGGGCCATGTGCAGGTGTTCAATCACGGCCTGCGCTCGTACCGCGATCTGCCGTTGCGTTTCGCCGAATTCGGTTCGTGCCATCGGAACGAGGCATCGGGCGCGTTGCATGGGTTGATGCGCGTGCGCGGCTTCGTCCAGGACGACGCGCATATTTTCTGTACGCAAGATCAGTTCATCAGCGAATCGATCGCGTTCAACACGCTCGCGATGAGCGTCTATCAGGATTTCGGCTTCGATCAGGTCGAGATCAAGCTGTCGCTGCGTCCGGATGCGCGCGCCGGTACGGACGAAACGTGGGACCGCGCGGAAGAAGGTTTGCGCGAGGCGCTGCGCGCGTGCAACGTGCAGTGGGAAGAACTGCCGGGCGAGGGTGCGTTTTACGGCCCGAAGGTCGAGTACCACATCAAGGACGCGCTGGGCCGGTCGTGGCAGTGCGGCACGCTGCAGCTCGATATGGTGCTGCCGGAGCGGCTCGGCGCCGAATTCGTTGCCGAAGACAACAGCCGTCGGAGGCCCATCATGCTGCACCGGGCAATCGTCGGATCAATGGAGCGTTTCCTCGGCATTCTGATCGAGCACCATGCTGGTGCGATGCCCGCGTGGCTTGCGCCTTTGCAAGTCGTGGTAATGAATATCGCAGAAAGTCAGTCCGAATATGCGAAAAATCTTGCCCATTCGTTGCAAAAACAAGGGGTTAGAGTCGAGGCCGATTTGCGCAACGAGAAAATAAGCTATAAAATACGCGAGCACACGCTGCAAAAGGTCCCGTACCTGCTGGTCGTCGGCGACAAGGAGCGTGATGCACAAACGGTAGCCGTGCGTGCCCGTGGCGGTGTCGATCTGGGTGTCATGCCCGTCGATGCCTTCAGCGAGCGTCTGCGTCAGGAAATCCAGACGTTCCAGTAACCACCTGGCAGCGCGGCTCGTTTTTTTCAATTTTTAGAGGAAACGTAACATCGCTACTGATAAGTCGTCGCATCGCATCAACGGTGAAATTTCTGCACCTGAGGTGCGCCTGGTCGGAGTCGACAATGAACCGCTTGGCATCGTCAAACTTGCTGACGCGTTCCGTATGTCGGAGCAGCAGGACGTAGATCTGGTTGAAATTGCCCCGCAGGCCGTTCCGCCGGTTTGCCGGCTGATGGACTACGGCAAGTTCAAGTACCAGGAAGCGAAGAAGCAACACGAAGCCAAGCTGAAGCAGAAGGTCATCCAGGTCAAGGAAGTCAAATTCCGCCCGGGTACCGATGATGGCGATTACAACGTCAAGCTCCGCAATCTCGTTCGCTTCCTCGAAGACGGCGACAAGACGAAAATCACGTTGCGTTTCCGTGGCCGCGAAATGGCTCACCAGGAAATCGGTATGCGCATGCTCGAGCGGCTGCGCACCGACCTTGACGAAGTCGGTCAGGTCGAGCAGATGCCGAAGATGGAAGGGCGCCAGATGATCATGGTGTTGGCCCCGAAGAAAAAGAAGTAAGCTCACGCGTCGTTCGATGCGTGCTGTGATCGCCGGGTGCGGCGTTCCCAGGTAACTCTCGCAGTCAAGCCGCGGCGGAATGGGCGGCTGGTCAGCAGCTGTTGGAATCGAACGGTGCTTCGTCGTAGCAGGAACGCGGCGAAGCCCGGCAAAGTTTCGGAACGGCGCCCGCACTGCAGTCATGCGGGCGTTTTGTCTGAAAAGCAGTGGCCGCATCGTCATAGCGTCGGCCGTCTGCATACCAAGTGGACTGGGTTTCGAAGGGCGGGTGAAGGGCCGTCAAGGCCAACCGCACACCCATATCCATCAAATAATGGAGTAGTTCGTCATGCCTAAGATGAAGACGAAGAAGAGCGCTGCAAAGCGCTTCAAGGTGCGTCCGGGCGGGACCGTCAAGCGCGGTCAAGCCTTCAAGCGCCACATCCTGACCAAGAAGACCACGAAGAACAAGCGTCATCTGCGCGGTTCCACGTCTGTTCATGAGACCAACATGGACTCCGTGCGCGCAATGCTGCCGTTCGCGTAACCCTTAACCGATACTCATAGGAGCGAAACATGCCTCGAGTCAAACGTGGGGTTACCGCACGGGCCCGTCACAAGAAGATCATCAAGCTGGCCAAGGGTTATCGCGGCCGTCGCAATAACGTCTACCGCATCGCCAAGCAGGCGGTGATGCGTGCAGGCCAGTACGCGTACCGCGATCGCCGCAACAAGAAGCGTGTGTTCCGCGCATTGTGGATCACGCGTATCAACGCGGCGGTGCGTCAGCACGACATGACGTACAGCGTGTTCATCAACGGCCTGAAGAAGGCTTCGATCGAACTCGACCGCAAGGTGCTGGCCGACATGGCTGTGTTCGACAAGGCTGCTTTTGCCGCGATCGTTCAGCAGGTGAAAGCCGCCGTTGCAGCCTGATCGTGCCGGGTGCACCGTCCGGTGCACCACCGGCGTCAGAAGCAGGCGCCCGGTAAGCAAGGTTCGTTGCAGCGAACACCCGGTTTCCGGTGACGCTGCAACAAAAACGGGGCTCCTCACCGAGCCCCTTTTTTGTTGGTCGAGCCGATTTTGCTTCAATTGAACACTGACGTTGAAAAGATGGGATCAATGGACCTGGATCAAATCGTTGCCGATGCGCAAAGCGCTTTCGAACACGCCACCGACGTCACCACGCTTGAAAACGAGAAGGCGCGTTTTCTCGGCAAATCGGGCGCGCTCACCGAACTGCTGAAGGGGCTGGGCAAGCTCGATCCCGAAGCGCGCAAAACTGAGGGCGCGCGCATCAACGTCGCGAAACAGCAGGTTGAAGCGGCCCTAACCTCGCGTCGCCAGGCGCTCGCCGATGTGCTGCTGAACCAGCGTCTCGCTGCCGAGGCGATCGACGTGACCTTGCCGGGTCGCGGTCTTGCGGCAGGCAGCCTGCATCCCGTGATGCAAACCTGGGAACGCGTCGAACAGATCTTCGGCTCGATCGGCTTCGACGTCGCCGACGGCCCGGAAATCGAAACCGACTGGTTCAACTTCACCGCACTGAACAGCCCGGAAAACCATCCGGCGCGTTCGATGCAAGACACGTTTTACGTCGACGGCAAAGATGCCGACGGCCGTCCGCTGCTGCTGCGCACGCATACGAGCCCGATGCAGGTCCGCTACGCGCGCACGCATACGCCGCCCATCAAGGTGATCGTGCCGGGCCGCACGTACCGCGTCGACAGCGACGCAACGCATTCGCCGATGTTCAACCAGGTCGAAGGCCTGTGGATCGAAGAGAACATCAGCTTTGCGGATCTGAAGGGCGTTTACAGCGACTTCCTCAAGAAATTCTTCGAGCGCGACGATATTCAGGTGCGCTTCCGTCCGTCGTACTTCCCGTTCACCGAGCCGTCCGCCGAGATCGACATGATGTTCGAGCACGGCAAGAACGCGGGCCGCTGGCTTGAGATTTCAGGCTCGGGCCAGGTTCATCCGACCGTCGTGCGCAACATGGGCCTCGACCCGGAGCGTTACATCGGCTTCGCCTTCGGCAGCGGCCTCGAGCGTCTGACGATGCTGCGCTATGGTGTGCAGGATCTGCGTCTCTTCTTTGAAGGCGATCTGCGCTTTTTGCGGCAGTTCGCGTGATGTTGCCGTGTGCGGCTCGCCGCGAACGACGCGCAGTCTGATGCACAGTCTGACGCGAATCGGCGCAGCGAAGTCGCAAGCCGTGTCGTCGCCGCGCGGTGCGAGCGCATGAGGTGCATCGTCGCAGCACCCGCTCGCGCTCGCCGGACGTTGACTCAACCCGTATAGAACGTACAGAACCATGCAATTTCCGGAATCCTGGCTCAGAACCTTCGTCGATCCGCAACTGACGACCGCGCAGCTGTCGCACGCGCTGACGATGGCAGGTCTCGAAGTCGAAGATCTGCGGCCGGTCGCGCCGCCGACATCGAAGATCGTCGTCGGCCGCGTGCTCGAGGTGGTCAAGCACCCGGACGCGGATAAGCTCAACGTCTGCCAGGTCGACGCGGGCACCGGTGCGACGCTGAACATCGTGTGCGGTGCGCCGAATGTGTCGCCGGGCATCAAGGTGCCGGTCGCGCTGGTCGGCGCGCAACTGCCGCCGGCCGAAGAGGGCGGCGCGCCTTTCGCGATCAAGCTGTCGAAGCTGCGCGGCGTCGAGAGTCAGGGCATGCTGTGTTCGGCACGCGAGCTGAAGCTTTCGGAAGACCACAGCGGTCTTCTGATCCTGCCTGAAGATACGCCGATCGGCCAGGACATCCGAGAGACGCTGAAGCTCGACGATACGATTTTCGAAGTCAAACTGACGCCGAACAAGGCGGACTGTCTGTCGGTATTCGGCATTGCGCGCGAGACCGCTGCGATTACCGGCGCGCCGCTCAAACCGGTCGACATCAAGCCGGCGCCGGTTGCGCTGAACGAAACGCTGCCCGTGAAGATTTCCGCGCCCGACCTGTGCGGCCGTTTCTCGGGCCGCGTGATTCGCGGCGTGAACGCGCGCGCGAAGTCGCCGCAATGGATGGTCGAGCGTCTCGAACGTTCGGGCCAGCGCAGCATTTCGGCGCTCGTCGATATCTCGAACTACGTGATGCTTGAACTCGGCCGTCCGTCGCACGTGTTCGATCTCGACAAGATTCACGGTTCGATGGACGTGCGCTGGGGCAAGCGCGGCGAGTCGCTGAAGCTGCTCAACGGCAACACCGTCGAAGTGGACGAAACGGTCGGCGTGATTGCCGACGATCGCCATATCGAAAGTCTCGCGGGCATCATGGGCGGCGACAGCACGTCGGTCACGCTCGATACGACGAACATTTATCTTGAAGCGGCGTTCTGGTGGCCCGATAGCATTCGCGGCCGCTCGCGCCGCTACAACTTCTCGACCGACGCCGGCCATCGTTTCGAGCGCGGTGTCGACTACTCGACGACAGTCGAGCACATCGAGCGCATCACGCAGCTGATTCTCGACATCTGCGGCGGACAGGCCGGCCCGATCGACGATCAGACCGTCAATGTGCCGACGCGTGCGCCGGTGAAGATGCGCGTCGCGCGTGCGCAGCGAATTATCGGCATCGCGATCGGCGCCGACGAGATCGCGGATATCTTTACCCGCCTCGGCCTCGACTATCAGCGCGATGGCGATACGTTCTCGGTGATGCCGCCGCCGTATCGCTTCGATATCGAAATTGAAGAAGACCTGATCGAGGAAGTCGCGCGCATCTACGGCTTCGAAAAGATTCCCGCGCGTCCGCCGGTTGCGAAGAGCGAAATGCGCGCGACCAACGAAACGCGCCGCTCGATCCATGCGCTGCGCCACGCGCTTGCCGCGCGCGATTATGCGGAGACGATCAACTTCAGCTTCGTCGACGCCGAGTGGGAGCAGGATTTCGCGGGCAACAGCAATCCGGTGCGACTCGTCAATCCGATCGCGAGCCAGCTGTCGGTGATGCGTACCACGCTCTTCGGCAGCCTCATCAACGTGCTGCGCCATAACCTGAACCGTCGCGCGGATCGCATCCGCGTGTTCGAAGCGGGCCGCGTGTTTCTGCATGACCCCAAGATTGCAGCGGGCGAGATGACCGTCGAAGGCTTCGCGCAACCGAAGATGCTGGGCGCGCTTGCCTATGGTCCGGTGTGCGAAGAGCAGTGGGGCGTGGCCACGCGCGCGGTCGACTTCTTCGATATGAAAGGCGACGTCGAGGCGCTGCTGAGCCCGGCGCTCGCATCGGTGGCGCGCTTCGTGAAGGCGGAGCACCCGGCGCTGCATCCGGGCCGCAGCGCGCGCATCGAGCTCGACGGACGCGCGGTCGGCTGGATCGGCGAACTGCATCCGCGCTGGATGCAGAAATACGACTTGCCGCATGCACCGATGCTGTTCGAGATCGAGGCCGAAGCCTTGATGCGGCGCGAGCTGCCGAGCCCGACCGAAGTCTCGAAATTTCCGCCCGTGAGGCGCGATATCGCGGTCGTGGTCGACCAGAAAATCGAAGTTCAGGCGCTGCTCGACACGATGCAAACGGCCCTTTCCGACGACGCTTGCAAGACCGTTCAGAGGGTTGCACTTTTCGATGAATTTCGTCCAAAATCAAGTACTTCCGGTGGGCTGGCAGCCCACGAGAAAAGCCTTGCGTTCCGTGTGACCTTGCAAGATACTGGGGGAACCCTTCAGGACGAAACGGTCGATCTGGCCATTCAAACCCTGGTGGATCGTCTGGCTCGAGCATATGGCGCACGGTTGCGTGGATAACCCGCAGGGAGGGGGTTATTGCGGTGGCCTCCCGGGTTGTTTCTTTGGTTGTTCCTCCGGTTGTTCCCGCACTCTCCGTTTCAGTTTGCGCGCCATTTGATAGATATGAATGAAATGAACTCGAGTGATTTCGAAGCCCTTCTTACGGCGCAACGTAGCGCCATGATTCGCGATATCCCGACATCATCTGCCGGCGCGTCGGGCGAAACGCCGACGCTGACGAAGGCCGAACTTGCCGAGTTGCTGTTCGACAATGTCGGGCTCAACAAGCGCGAAGCGAAGGACATGGTCGAAGCGTTCTTCGAAGTGATCCGCGACGCGCTCGAAGGCGGCGACAGCGTGAAGCTGTCGGGCTTCGGCAATTTTCAGCTGCGCGACAAGCCGCAGCGTCCCGGCCGGAATCCGAAGACCGGCGAGGCGATTCCCATTGCCGCGCGCCGCGTCGTCACGTTTCATGCAAGCCAGAAGCTGAAGGCGATCGTTGAAAACGGCGCCGAGGCCAGTCTGACGCGCTGATCGATAGGCGATCGATAATAATCGAGACGCGCGCGTTCCCGCGCAACCCACCAAGACGGCTAACTGACGATGACAGCGACGATCGAAAAAGTCGTCTTGCCTCCGATTCCCGCCAAGCGCTATTTCACGATTGGCGAAGTGAGCGAACTGTGCGGCGTGAAGCCGCATGTGCTGCGTTACTGGGAGCAGGAGTTCACGCAGTTGCGGCCGGTCAAGCGGCGGGGCAATCGCCGGTACTACCAGCATCATGAAGTGCTGCTGATTCGCCGGATTCGCGAGTTGCTGTACGAGCAGGGCTTCACGATCAACGGCGCGCGCAATCGCCTCGATTCGCATGGCGGCGCGCAACGCGAAGCGGAGGAACGTGAAGAGGCTGAGGCGCCGGTCGTCACGCAGTCGATGGCGACGGTCGATGTCGATCAGTTGCGCAAGGAGTTGCTGCACGTGATCGATCTGCTTGGACATTGAGCATCGCGTTTGACGATGTCGATATGAAGTACCGGAATGATGCTCAGCGCGCGGAGTGTCTGTTATACTTGCCAGCTTTCGGGGCGTAGCGCAGCCTGGTAGCGTACCTGCATGGGGTGCAGGTGGTCGGAGGTTCAAATCCTCTCGCCCCGACCAGATATCGAACCCGCGTCAGTGAATCACTGACGCGGGTTTTTGTTTGTGCTTTTGTTTCTGCGTGCGCGACTCTATCGCATCGCAGAAACCTCGCGCACGCGATCCCGTCGCGACCCAACATCGATCTTGGACAGCGATGTCAAGCGCCAGCCACTTCGCTTCTATAAGCACATCAGGCCTTGGCGTAAACACCAACTCCCACCGCTTTTCACCCCATCTCCGCAATGCGTGATATATCATATATCAGGTCTGTCCCTGTTCAGGTCCACCATGCTCGATCCGTCGTTGCTCGGCCGTTTGTCGTTCACGCCCGCTGAGCCGTTCAAAGGCCCATTGCCGCCGGGGCGCCACCGCCTTGGTCTCGTCGAAGACCGCGACGCCGTGCTCTTCGTCCCCGACAGCCTGAGCGAAATCAGCGACCCCGTGCCGCTCTTCGTCATGTTCCATGGCGCTGGCGGCTTTCCGGAGAAGGTGCTGCCCTTCATCGAACTCCACGCGCAGCAACATGGTTTTCTCGTGCTTGCCCCGCATTCGACTTATCCGACGTGGGACCTCGTGATCGGCGGCAATGGCCCGGACCTCGAGCGTCTGCATCAGGCGCTGACGGAGGTCACTTCGCGTTACCGGGTTGACCGTCGCCATCTGGCCTTCGCGGGTTTTTCGGACGGCGCAAGCTACGCGCTGTCGATCGGCGTCACGAACGGCGATATCGCGAGTCACGTGATCGCGTTTTCGGGCGGCTTCTTCTCGATCTTCATCCAGGAGGGGACGCCCAAAGTGTTTATCGCGCACGGTCTCGAAGACGAACAGTTGCCGATCGCCACGAGCGGCCGCGCGAATGCGGCGAAGCTCAAGGCTGCGGGCTACGACGTCGAATACGTCGAGTTCAACGGACTGCATGCAATTCAGCCGCCGGTCGTCGAACGCGCGGTAGAGTTCTTTCTGAAGCAACACGCGTAGCAACAGTCAAAGCAACAGTCAAAGCAACAAGCGCAATGACAACCAGCGATCCCGAGCGTGCAGAAACACGCGCATCCGCACACACGCTCGCGATCGGGAGACACACGAATGGACTTTGAAATACCGGAATCGCTGATTCATCCGCTGCTCGGCATGATTGGAACGAGCTCGCCGCTTGCGAAGCAACTGGAAGCGCACGGTATCTGTCACGGCAACATGATCGTGTCGAGCAAGCTCTTCGATGCGCAGTCGCTGAATTCGCTGTACATGCTGAGCAAGACGCAGGACGACCGCGGCCTGATGTTCCAGATGCTCGCGCTCGACGGCATCCACAACGCGCCGCAGGCGCGCCTGATTCCGTCGCTCGATCAGCTGGTGCCGGGCCTCATCGCGTATCTGTCGCGCGACGCGATCGACGGGTGGCTCTACCGCCGCAACAAGGACGGCATACTCTTGCCCTGGCTCGTGCATCGCATGCGTTACGTCGAGCCGGAGCAGGGCAACCCGTACGTGGTCGTCGATATGGTCGCGAACACGATGCAGTCTGCCAACTCGGAGCAAACCGACTACAGCAAGCGCCGCTCCGGCATGACGACGTCGTTGATGCTGAACCGCAGCGACATCGTCGACCGCACGATTCCCGAACTGCTCGCCGAGTTCGGCTTCTACAAGGAATGCCCGGAGTTCAAGCGCGAATACGAGCAGCACGCGCAGCGTTTCCTGCAGTACCAGCGCCGCTTCGGCAAGCAGTTTCTCGTGACCAAGGCGGTCTTCACGATGGACGCGAAAGGGACGCCCGAACTCGCGCGAATCGTCGATGGCGTGACGGCGAAGTGTGTCAACGATGAAGAGCCGCTCGAACGCCGCTTCGAGATGACCTGCGACCCGAGCTTCTGGCGCAATGCCGGCATCGAAAGCGGCTTCGACAGAATTCCGCTGCATTGCTACGTGCACCTGTTCCACCTCGAATGGCACAAGAACATCTGGGCGCACGTGCAGCATCTGAGCGTCTATCGCTATCAGCCCGAGCTGCGCGACAAGCTTGTGCTGCCCGGCGACCATCGCGATCTGATCGATATCCTGACCTCGGACCTCAACGTGCTCGTGCAGGATTTCGTCGCGGGCAAGTCGGGCGGCACGACCATTCTGTGTCAGGGCTCGCCGGGTCTTGGCAAAACGCTGACGGCCGAAATCTATTCGGAGGTGGTCGGCAAGCCGCTGTACCGCGTGCATTCGGGGCAGCTCGGCACGACGGCCGCATCGGTCGGCGCGGCGCTGACCGGCGTGCTGCGCCGCGCGATGCGCTGGGATGCGATCCTGTTGCTCGACGAAGCCGACGTGTATATCCGCCGTCGTGACAACGATCTCGAGCACAACGCGATCGTCGCCGAGTTCCTGCGCACGCTCGAGTACTTCAACGGCCTGATGTTCATGACGACCAACCGCATCGGCGATGTCGACGATGCGATCCTGTCGCGTTGCATCGCGACGATCCACTATGAAATACCGTCGAAAGCCGATGCCAGGCTACTATGGAAACTGCTGGCCGAGCAGTTCGGCGCCGGGCTTGACGACGCGCTGATCGAAGAACTGACGGTTCGATATCCGAAAGCAAGCGGCCGCGACATCAAGGAACTGCTGAAGCTCGCAACACGCTACTGCAAGGCGAAACAGCTGCCGATGAGCGAAGACGTCTTTCGTCTGTGCGCGCTGTTCCGCGGACATCCGTAAGCACGCGCAACGCCCGCGAGACATATCGCACGTCACCCCAACCGCACTGCACTGCACCGCCGCACCACCACGCATTGCCCGCCGTCCTGCAGACAATCGCATCGAATGGGACAATCCGCGAGGCCGTCGCCACGACGGCTTTCGACTGTCTGACATCGATGTCAAACACCAAACAGGAACGGAGACACTTGCATGCGCTTCACCCGCCAGCTATTTGCATTCGCCATCATCGCCGGCCTTGCCGGCACTGCGCACGCACAGATGCCGCAGCCGCCCGGCGGCCAGGCCGGCAGCTATGCGGAAGGCGATTTGCCGCTGGAAAGCGGGCAGTCGATCGACGACTTCTCGATCTCATATGAAACCTACGGCACGCTCAACGCGGACAAATCGAACGCGATTCTGATGGTGACCGCGATCGGCGGCACGCACCACCGTCTCGACTATCTGATCGGACCGGGCAAAGCGCTCGACACGAACCGCTACTTCATCATCACGACCGACGCGATCGGCAACGGCCTCAGCACCTCGCCGTCGAATAGCGTGAAGCAGCCCGGCATGGCGTTTCCGCGCTTCGCGATCCGCGACATGGTCGAGTCGCAGTACCGGCTCGTGACCGGCAAGTTCGGCGTGACGCATCTGTTCGCAGTCGTGGGCGCATCGATGGGCGGTATGCAGACGCTGCAATGGGGCGTGAGCCATCCGGACATGATGGATGCGCTGGTGCCGATCGTGCCGCTTGGCCGCACGCCGCCCTGGACGAAGACGGTGCTCGAGCTGACGCGCCAGGAAATCATGAGCGACCCGGCATGGGACGACGGCCATTACCGGCAGGGAACCGAGCCGGAGAAGGGGATGCGGCTGTGGGCCGGCACGCTCGCGCTGATCACGCGCACGCCCGAGCTGATGAAGAACACCACGCCGGACGACGGCGCCGCACATAACGGCCCCGGGCAGAACGAAGCCGCGCAGTGGCTGCGCAAGACGCAGGACAGCAGCTGGAAAAACTTCGACGCGCGCAACTGGATCTACCAGACTTGGGCCTACGACGCACACGATCTCGGCACGACGCCGGGCTTCAACGGCGACTATCATCAGGCGCTGCGCTCGATCCGCGCGCGCATGCTGGTGCTGGCGGGCGTCGGCGATCTGCTGAATCCGGAGCCGGAGGCACTTGAAGTCGCGCGCTATGTGCATGGCGCGCAATTCGAGTCGATCGAGCCGCGCTGGCCATCCGGTCATTTTTCGGCGGCCGGCGTCACGCAACCGGAGGTCGATTTCCAGAATCGCGAAATCGGCGCCTTCCTGACCAAGGTCGCCGCCGCGCAACAGCATCCCGGCTGAGCGCGCGTGGACGGCGCAACCGCGCGCCGTCCACGGTGAATTAGAGGAACGGCTCTTCAGGATTTGCGAACGCTTGCCGTTAACACGAAACGGCGCGAGGAAACGGCGAATGAACCACGGATCGACGGCGGCCTTCAAGTGCGCACCGAAGTGCATCCGCCTGTTTCGTGTGTCCGAACAACTTTTCGCATAATCGCGGGAGACCGACCACGCGAGCCGGCTCTACTCTAGATCCGTCGAAGATGTGCAGTGACTGACAGCTTATGCGTGCAAAGCGGCCTGCAAAGCGGCCCGCGCGGCCGCCCGCAGAGCCGTCATCAAGCGTCCACACAATCGCGGTATCTGACCGATTTCCCGCGCCGGAGGCCCAGTGATACGGCAAGTCCTAGCTAGCCCGCTTCTCAGCCCGCTTCTCAGCCCGCTTCGCAGCCCGCTTCTCAGTCTGCTTCTCAGTCTGCTTCTCGCGCTTTGCATCGGCGACGCCCGCGCCGCCGGCGGCCCCGACTGCACGCGTCCGTTTACGCTTGCACTGCACGACCACGGGCTGCTCTATTCGCTCGATACCGATTCCGGCATCGACAAGGATTTCGCTGACGAACTCGCGCGCCGCAGCGGCTGCGAGATCCGCGTGAGCCTGATGTCGCGCGCGCGTATCTGGAAGCTGATCGAATCGGGCGCGCTCGACTTCAGCCTGTCCGGCATCACCAACGACGAGCGCAATCAGTACGCATCGTTCGCGTGGTACTTCAGCGACAAGTACTATCTGCTCGTGCGCAAGGACGCCGGCATTCATGCACTGTCCGACTTCGAGCACGACGACCGCTTCCAGCTCGGCGTGATCCGCAGCTTTCGCTATAGCGACTCGGCAAACCATCTCGTCGATACGCTAAGCGCCGAAAACCGTGTTAGCCTGGCGGGTGGGCTCGATCCGCTGTATCAGGCGCTGCTGCTGAAGCGCATCCAGGGCATGATTATCGAGCCGTTCGACTATCCGGTGATCGACGAGAAGAAAATTCGCGACGTGACGACCATCATCGAATTCAACGATCCGGCTGTGCCGCACGGCCTCATCATGTCGAAGAAGGCGCTGTCGGCGGAGCAGCGCAAAAAATGGCGCGCGCTCGTTGACGCGATGCGCGCCGACGGCACCGTGCGGCGGATTTTCCGCAAATACTTCAAACCCGACCTGGCCGACTCCATGGTCGATTTCCAGACGCCGCCGCCGTGAACCGGGCGCGCCTCATCCTGATTCCGCTCGTCATCCTGTGCTCCGCGTTGATGCTGACGTGGACGGTGTGGGACCACGAGCGCCATGCTTCGCAGCACGAATTGCGTTCGCAGTTCACGTACGCGCTCGGCGACGCCGTCAGCCGCATCGAACAGCGCATGGCGTCGTATGAGCAGATGCTGCGCGGCGTGCAGGGTCTTTTCGTGGCGACCAACACGCTCGATCGCGACCGCTTTCGCGAGTATGTGAGCGCGGTCAATACCGATGCGAACCTGGCCGGGATGCAGGCGATCGGGCTCATTGAATGGGTTCCGCAGGCCGACCTGTCCGGCCATCTGGCGATGATGCGCCGCGCCGCCGGCGTCGACTACGCGGTCATGCCCGAGGGCCGGCGCGACAGTTATGCGCCGATCATCGAGCGCCTGCCGTTTACCGACAGCAAGCGCACCGTGATCGGCTTCGATTCATGGGCAAGCCCCGTGC
This sequence comes from Paraburkholderia edwinii, assembly GCF_019428685.1. Lineage (NCBI taxonomy): Bacteria > Pseudomonadati > Pseudomonadota > Betaproteobacteria > Burkholderiales > Burkholderiaceae > Paraburkholderia > Paraburkholderia edwinii. The sequence goes on along the minus strand of NZ_CP080095.1, from coordinate 3,340,800 downwards.
GCCGCGACGCGATGGAAAAAGCACGCGATTCCGGGCTCGCGACGATCTCGGGCAAGGTCACGCTCGCCTCGGATTTCGGCAAGCAGAGTGCGCCGGGCTTTGTCATGTATCTGCCCGTGTATCAGCAAGGCCAGCCGCTCGACACGGTTGCCGAACGCCGCGCGCATCTGCTCGGTTGGGTCTATGCGGCATTCCGCATGCATGACGTGGTGGCGAGCCTTTACGGCGAGGAGCCGCCCGGCCTGTCGCTGGCGATTTACGACGGCGTCGAACCGTCGGCCGCGACGCTGCTGTACCGCTCGTCGGATCAGCAGACGCAACACGCGCCCTCGGACCTCTCGGCGCACGAGTATCTGGTCGTCGACGGGCACGACTGGACGCTATCGCTTTCCGCGCAGGACCGCTTCATGAAGCGCTTCGGCCGCAACGCCGAATGGCTCATCGCGGGCACGGGCGGCGGCCTCTCGGTGCTGCTCGCGCTGCTCGCATGGATCATGGTGACGGGCCGTAGCCGCGCGATGCGGCTTGCCTCGACAATGACGCGCGAACTGCGCGAAAGCGAAGAGAAGTTCCGCGCGATCGCCGACTGCACGGTCAACCTCGAAGTGTGGTGGGGCCCGGACGGCAAACCGCGCTGGATCAACCCGTCGGTCAAGGAATACACGGGCTACAGCGTCGACGAATGTATGGCGATGCACGACTTCGCCGGCACGCTGATTCATCCGGAAGACATGCCGCGCGTCGCGCCGGAGCTGCTCAAAGGACGCCAGGGGTTGCGCGGCGGCGACCTCGAATTTCGTTGCCTCCGCAAGGATGGGTCGCTGATCTGGCTGTCGGTGTCGTGGGTGCCGATCTACGACGCGAAGGGCCTGCTCACCGGCTTTCGCATGAGCGGCCGCGACATCACCGAGCGCAAGCGCTTCGAAGAAGAACTGCGCATCGCCGCGGTCGCATTCGAATCGCTCGAAGGCATGATGGTGACCGACGCGGACGGCACGATCCTGCGCGTGAACTCGGCCTTTACCGAATGCACCGGTTACACGGCCGAGGAAGTCGTGCGCCGCACGCCGCGCATCCTGCAATCGGGACGGCACGACAAGGCGTTCTATCGCGAGATGTGGGACACCATTCATCGCGACGGCGGCTGGCAGGGCGAGATCTGGGATCGCCGCAAGAACGGCGACATCTACCCGAAATGGCTGACCATCACCGCGGTGACCGGCGACAACGGCGCGGTCACGCATTATGTCGGCACGCATCACGACATCACCGAACGCAAGATCGCCGAAGAGCGGATCAAGGAGCTCGCGTTCTTCGACGCGCTCACGCGGCTGCCGAACCGCCGACTGCTATGGGACCGGCTGAGGCAGGCCATCGCGGTCAGCGCGCAGACCGGCACGTGCGGCGCGCTGCTCTTTCTCGACCTCGACAACTTCAAGACGCTGAACGACACGCTCGGCCACGACAAGGGCGATCTGCTGCTGCAGCAGGTCGCCGAGCGCCTGTCGGGCTGCGCGCGCGAGGGCGACACGGTGGCGCGCGTCGGCGGCGATGAATTCGTGGTCGTGCTCGGCAGCCTGAGCGCCGAGCGCGGCGAGGCCGCGAGCCAGACCGAGGCGGTTGCCGAACTGATCCTTTCGGTGCTCGGCGAGGCGTATCAGCTCGAAGGCGTCGACTACCGGACCAGCGCGAGCATCGGCGCGACCGTGTTCCAGGGGCACGAGGCGTCGATCGACGAACTGCTGAAGCAGGCCGACCTCGCGATGTACAAGTGCAAGGAGCGCGGCCGCAACGCGATGTGCTTCTTCGACCCGGCGATGCAGACGGTGGTGGTCGAACGCGCGGCGCTCGAGGCGGCGTTGCGCCGCGCGATCGACGAAGACCAGTTCCTCGTCCACTACCAGGCGCAGGTCAGCGACGGCGACCGCGTGACCGGCGCCGAAGCGCTCGTGCGCTGGCAGCATCCGGAGCGTGGCATCGTCGCGCCGGCCGACTTCATTCCGCTTGCCGAAGAGACGGGGCTGATTCTCGCGCTCGGCGACAAGGTGCTCGAAACCGCATGCCTGCAGCTCGCGCAATGGGCCACGCAGCCCGGCATGGCGCACCTGACCATTGCAGTGAACGTCAGCGCGCAGCAGTTCCGCGAACCGCGCTTCGTCGAACGGGTGCTCGCCGTGCTCGATCGCACCGGTGCGAATCCGCACCGCCTCAAGCTCGAATTGACCGAGAGCGTGCTCGTCGACAACGTGCAGGACATCATCGAGAAGATGGCGGCGTTAAAGGCCGAAGGCGTGGTATTCTCGCTCGACGACTTCGGCATCGGCTATTCGTCGCTGTCGTATCTGAAGCGCTTGCCGCTCGATCAGTTGAAGATCGACCGCTCGTTTGTGCGCGACATCCTCGTCGATTCGAACGATGCGGTGATCGCGCGGACGATCGTCGCGCTGGCGCAGAGCCTTGGTCTTGGCGTGATCGCCGAAGGCGTCGAGACCGAAGCGCAGCGCGATTTTCTCGCGGGCGCCGGGTGTCATGCGTATCAGGGCTATTACTTCTGCCGCCCGTTGCCGGTTGAAGGGTTCGAGGCGTTTGCGGGCAGTTTCGACGCGCAGCCGATGGCTTGATGGGGAAGGGCAGCGATGGTCTGCAGCCGCTTCCCAGCTTCGGTGGGATATCGGTTCGCGTCAGCCTGCGTGAATCATCATTGCGCCGCGTTCGTCAGCGCCGGATCGATATACGCATTCACATCCTGCGGCTGCTTGTACACCGCATTGCGCACGTTGAATTTGTCCGCGTTCGCGCTCGATCCGTAGATCGAATCGAGGCCGTCGCCCTTGACGAACGCCTTCTTCGCCGCCGCCGCATCGAGCAGATGCGTGCCCTTCAGCAAGGGCAGGTATTGCGCGGGCGCGAGGCCGACGCGCGCCGACATGATCTTCACCGCATCCGCCTGCGTCTTCGGGTCGTTCACGTAGGCCACGCAGCGGTACCAGACCTTGATCACTTTGGCCCAGTCCGCCTTGCGCGACGCGAGGCTCGCCGGATTGACGGTGATCGCGTCATAGATGAGCCCCGGCGCGTCCGCCGACGTGAAGATCGGACGCGCGCCCGGCACGCGTTTCAACGCTTCGCCGGCATTCGGCTGCCATGCGCCGACAGCCGCGATGTCTTGCGATGACGCGAGCACTTGCGGCAATTCGTTGGTCTTCGCGTTGACGAGCGTCAGGTCCGACTCTTTCATGCCGTGTTTCGCGAGCGCCGTATCGAGCAGCAGGTGATCGACGAGCCCGACCTCGACGCCGACCTTCTTGCCTTTCAACGCCTCGACCGTTTTCGTCGACGGCTTCGCGACGATCATGTCGTTGCCGCTCGAATAGTCGGTCAGCAGGATCATCACGTTCTTCGCACCGCTTGCGCCGGTGACGAGCGCGTCGCCGTTCGTCGCGCCGACGCCGTCAAGCTTGCCCGCCGCGAATGCATCGAGCGACGCCGAGTAATCGAACCACTCGAAATCGACGTCGACGTTTTCCTGCTTGAACCAGCCCTTGTCGATCGCGACCTGGAACAGCACCCAGCCAGGCCAGTCGCTGTAACCGATTTTCAGCGGCGCGGCTGCCTGCGCCGACGCCGACGTCAGGCCGACTGCGAAGGCGGCGGCCGCGCCGGCAAGGCCGCGCCGCAGCGTACGGGACGCGAGAAGTTGAGCGCGTGCGTATTCGAATGCTTTCATTGTGTGCTCCAGGAGACCGGGTGAAGTGTTATCGAAATGAATCGCGCAAGCGGCGCACACAAGCTTCGGTGCGCGTGCCGGCGTCATGACCGGTTTCCTGCATTGCATGGGACCGGCCACGGAGAGGCACGACGGCGGCCGTTATCGTCGCCATCGCGGATCTCCCGGGCTTTTGTCCCGCCGTGTAGTGCGGCCTGCGAAGCATTGACTGCGGGTTCGCTTCACCGGCGCACCGGGCTGCTCTCGGACCAGACGTTCGCATGACGAACCGGAACCCTAGCATCCCTAAGATGCGACGGTGCCGCACCTCTCGGGTGTTGCGCGAAGCCAGAAGCATGCCAGGCGGTACCTGCATGTGCGCGTTCGCGGCAGCCGCCGAAACGATGTCGCGACGCGCCGCTTACGATCGATCGAGCGTAGAGAAGCGCTGATGGACAAATGCAAGGAACTGCTCGAGCCGTTCCTCGATCGCCGAGGCCAGGCGCACATGCTTGATGCGGCGATCATGCGCCGCGCTCGTTTCGGTTAGCCAGCCCGCATCGATCAGCTGCTGCACATAACGGACTGCCGTCCGGCGGCTTACGCCAGGCATGAAATCGTAAAGCGCGGTTTTCGCGAACTGCTCCTGCGGGTCGGCCCACATCTGGCAGAAGAGATCGCTGTAATTCAGGTCGGCGAGCCCCAGCTCGCCGAATTGCGTGGACCATTCGAAGTCCATGTCGAGGATGGCGCGAGCGACGGCCTGCGCTTTGGCCCGGGCTATTTTTTTCTTCATCGATTCACCAGCACAAGGAGACGTGCACAGTTTACGTGCGAACAGGCCCGCAAAACGGGCGTGCCGCCAAGGCACGCGATAACACGGGAAATGTTTTTTGACGCGTCGTGTTTAACATGTAGTATTGCATGCAATTTTGCACATAAAAAGGACGACGATGCGTTTCGCGCTGTTCAAGACGTTCTGGGGATTCACCGGCGGCCCGCACGAAGCGGGCGCCCTGGTGAGAGCGGCGAAGTTCGACGGTATCGAGGCGCAGGTGCCGGCCGGCGAAGCTGAGCGCAATCGCTTTGCGCGCGCGATTGCCGACGAAGGGCTCGACTTTATCGCGGAGATCACCACCGCCGGCAGCTATGTACCCGAGCGCAGCGCGACGCCCGTCGACCATTTGCGCGATCTCGAGGCGAAGCTGATCTGGGCAAAGCCATTACGGCCGCGCTTTTGCAATGTGATCGCCGGCTGCGATGCGTGGTCCGCGCCGGTGCAAATCGATTTCTTCGCGCGCGCGCTCGAACTCGAAGCAAAGCATGGTGTGCCCTGCAGCTTCGAAACGCACCGTGGCCGCTCATTCTTCAATCCATGGATCACGCGCGATGTCGTGCGCGCGGTGCCGCAACTGAAGCTGACTTGCGACTTCAGTCATTGGGCGGTCGTCTGCGAACGGCTGCTCGATAGCGAGTGGGACACGCTTGTCGAACTCGCGCCGCATGCCCACCACGTGCACGGGCGCGTCGGTTATCCGCAAGGTCCGCAGGTGCCGCATCCGGCCGCGCCCGAGTACGCGGACTGCCTCGCGTCGCACCGGCGTATCTGGGAACTGCTGTGGAGCGCGCAACTTGCCAACGGCTACGCTGAAACGACCATGACGCCCGAGTTCGGCCCCGACGGCTATCTGCATACCTTGCCGTTTACGGGCGCACCGGTGGCCGATCTCTGGGAAATCAATACGTGGATGGGCCGCGAGGAGCGAAGCCATTTCGCGGACTTTCTCGCGCAACACAACGCATGCCTGACGACACGGTGATTTCGATGATTCGCACGCATACGGGTTTCGGCGCCTTGCCGATCGTCGACGTTGGCGGTTTGTACAGCGAGGATGTGCACGAGCGGCTGGCCACGGCCCGCTCGCTCGATCGCGCGGCCCGCGATGCGGGCTTCTTCTATGTCACGAACCATCGGGTCGACCACACCCTGCAGACTGCGTTGGTCGAACACGCGCAGCGGTTCTTCGCCGCGCCGCAAGCGTGGAAGATGCGCTATTACATCGGCCATTCGACCGCGCACCGCGGTTACGTGCCGGAGGGCGAGGAGGTATTCGCCGGAGGGAAGCACGACAGGAAAGAAGCGTTCGACACCGGCCGCGACCTTCCGCTCGACGACCCCGACGTCAAGGCAGGGACGCCGATGCTCGGTCCGAACGTGTGGCCGGATCAAGCGGGCTTTCGCGAAGCGATCAGCGGCTACTACGACGCGGCGTTCGATCTGGGACGGCGCCTCTTTCGCGGCTTCTCGCTCGCGCTTGGCTTGCCGGAGACGCACTTCGACGCCTACCTGCACAAGCCGCCGAGCCAGTTGCGGCTGGTTCACTACCCGTTCGATGCATCGGCCGAGGACGCCCCCGGCATCGGCGCGCATACCGACTACGAATGCTTCACGATCCTGCTGCCGACCGCGCCGGGCCTCGAGGTGATGAACGGCGACGGCAGGTGGATCGACGCGCCGCCGATCGAAGGCGCGTTTATCGTCAACATCGGCGACATGCTCGAGGTGTGGACCGGTGGCAACTATGTCGCGACATCGCACCGCGTGCGCAAGGTGACACAGGAGCGCTACTCGTTTCCGCTGTTTTTCGCCTGCGACTACCGTACCGTGGTTGCGCCGCTGCCGCAGTTCGCGACGCCGGAGGCGTGCGCGAAGTATCCGCCTCTGGCAGCAGGCGAGCATCTCTTTGCGCAGACCGCGCTGAGCTTCACCTATCTGAAGCGGCGCCTCGAACGCGGCGAACTGGCATTACCCGACGGTTCGATGCAGTTGTCGAGCTTCGGACAGGAAGCGCGTAACGCCGTGTAGTCGCGATACGGTAGGCGCGCGCCTAGCGGAGCGTCGCGCGCTTCTTTTGCATCTCGATGAAGCGCACTGAAAAGAGCGTATAGAGCGCACGGCGAACGGAAATCAGAAGAGGCATGGCGGGCACTGGAAGAGGGCGTGTGAGCCTTTATCACAGCAACGGTCATGCCATTCCTGTAAGCGCGCTGCAACCCGCGTCGAGCGATGACGCGTGGATTCCGCGCGCTCGAGGATGGCGCTTGCACGCCTTCGATTGGTGCGCAAGCGCCCCGCGTCAGGGCGCGCAGCGCGCCGTCGTGCATCGTCGCGTACAAACAGGCCGTATCCGCGCACACCGCCCGGATACCGTCGCGATAGCGCGCATGCAAATTTCTCAACAGCTGATGAGCCGTTGGCACGGTACTCGCTTAAATGCACGCCGAGAGGTGCGAAGCAATTTGCATCATCTTCAGGATCGCTAGGGTTCCGGTCGTGCGGCAAGCGCCGCGCGATGCCTGGTCCGAGAGCAATCCGGTCTTGCCGCCCGCCTTGCACAAAGGCGCGGGCGAGGCTCCACGGAGGGATAAAAGCCCGGGAGGTCGCGATGTCGTTTGTCGCCCCTCTCACGTCTATCCCTTTCGATTCAAAGGAGCCTCCATGCCGTCGAATCCTCCCGTCGACCTCGCGCCGGTCCCGTATCCGCTGTGGGAAACCGTGATCCCTGCCGGCACGCACTGGTCCGGTGTCCTGCGCCGCGGCATCGCGTTGCGCATCGTCGATACCGAAGGCGGCGCCAATCTTTCGGCCGTGTTCTATCGCCAGGAAGACCCGCTCGAGCGCTACAACATGGCCGACACGCTGAAGGCGCAACACACGGCGCACCTGACGCGCGGCCATGTGCTGTATTCGGACATGGGCCGTGTGCTCGCGTCGATCACCGCCGATACGCTCGGCTGGCATGACCCGTTCGGCGGCGTCGGCGATGCGCAGCTGTTCGCGCGCAAATACGGCGTCGCGCGTTATCAGGAGCATCGCAACGCGATGTACCGCAACGGCCGCGACAGCCTGCTGCTTGAGCTCGCGAAGCACGGGCTCGGCACGCGCGATCTTGTCGCGAACGTCAATTTCTTCAGCAAGCTGGCGACCGGTGACGACGGCTCGCTGAGCTTCGTCGCGAACCACTCGCGCGCTGGCGACGCCTTCGATCTGCGCTTCGAGATGAACACGCTTGCCGCGTTTTCGAACGCGCCGCATCCGCTCGATCCGGCGCCCGAATACCGGCCGAAAGCGGTGAAGCTGATCGCGTATCGCGCGTATCCGGGCGATGCCGTCGTGCCGTCCGATGACCCGTGCCGCGCGCAATGCGCGGAAAACGAGCGGGGCTTTATCAACACCGAACGACTTTTCGTATAAGGAGCGCCGCCATGACCATCATCGAAAGCACACTCGATACGCGCGACGCGCTCTACGATTTCACGCTGCCGGCCGGCGAGCCGTGGCTGCACGAAGTGAAGCGCGGACAGATCTTCCGGATTCTCGACCTCGAGGGCAATCAGGCCGTCGATACGCTGTTCTATAACAGCGCCGATCCGCTCGAACGCTACAGCGCGCAGGACACGATCCGCCAGCAGCTGAACCTTTATCTGGGCGCGGGCAGCGTGCTGATGTCGAACGTCGGCAATCCGATGCTGACGATCGTCGCCGACACCTGCGGCCGGCACGACACGCTCGGCGGCGCCTGCGCAGCCGAAAGCAACACCGTGCGTTACGCACTCGACAAGCGTCATATGCACAGCTGCCGCGACAGCTTCCTGCATGCGATCACGCATTGCACGTGCGGCGTCGGCACGCATCTGACGAAGCGCGACATCGTCGGCAATGTCAACTTCTTCATGAACGTGCCGGTCACGCCGCTTGGGAAGCTGACCTTCGAAGACGGCATTTCGGCGCCGGGCAAGTATGTCGAGATGCGCGCGGAGATGGACGTAACGGTGCTGATCTCGAACTGCCCGCAATTGAACAACCCGTGCAACGGCTATAACCCGACGCCCGTGCGGCTCTCGATCTGGGAGGCGCGATGAGTGAGCCGTTGCGCTTCTCGAAGGTGCTCGTCGCGAATCGCGGCGAAATTGCGTGCCGCGTGATTCGCACGCTCAAGCGCTTGAATATCGCATCGGTCGCCGTGTACTCGGAAGCCGACCGTCACGCGATGCATGTGAAGCTGGCCGATGAAGCGGTGTGCATCGGCCCGGCCGCGGCGTCGGCCAGCTATCTGAATGTCGACGCGATACTCGATGCCGCGCGCGCAACCGGCGCGCAAGCGGTGCATCCGGGCTATGGCTTCCTCTCCGAAAACGCCGCGTTCGCCCAGGCGTGCGATGACGCGGGCATCCGCTTTATCGGTCCACGTGCCGAACAGATGCGCGCGTTCGGTCTCAAGCATACGGCGCGCGAGCTTGCGCAAGCGAACGACGTGGCGCTGCTGCCGGGCACCGGTTTGCTGCCCGATGTCGAGACCGCGCTGACCGAAGCCGCCTCGATCGGCTATCCGGTGATGCTGAAGAGCACCGCGGGCGGCGGCGGCATCGGCATGTCGCTGTGCCGCAGCGCGTCGGAACTCGAAGCGGCGTTTGCGTCGGTCGTGCGTCTTGGCCAGGCGAACTTCGCGAACGCCGGCGTGTATGTCGAGAAGTTCGTCGAGCACGCGCGCCATATCGAAGTGCAGATTTTCGGCGACGGCCGTGGCAATGTGATCGCATGGGGCGAGCGCGACTGCTCGGTGCAGCGGCGCAATCAGAAGGTGATCGAGGAGACGCCTGCGCCGGGACTCAGCGACGACGAGCGCGCCATGTTGCAGGCAAGCGCCGTGCGGCTCGCGCAAGCGGTGAGCTACGAATCGGCCGGCACGGTCGAATTCGTGTTCGATGCGCACGCGCGCCGCTTCTACTTTCTCGAAGTGAACACGCGGCTGCAGGTCGAGCATTGCGTGACCGAGGAAGTGACCGGTGTCGATCTCGTTGAATGGATGATCCGTCAGGCGGAGGGGGCGTTGCCCGCGCTTGCATCGATCGCACCGACTGCAAGCGGCGCGAGCATTCAGGTGCGCCTCTATGCGGAGGACCCGCACAAGCAGTTCCAGCCGAGCGCAGGGACGCTGACGCACGTCGAATTCGCGAAAGACGCACGCGTCGATACATGGGTCGATGCAGGGACCGAAGTCAGCGCGTTCTACGATCCGCTGCTTGCGAAGCTGATCGTCAAAGGCGCGACGCGCGAGGCTGCGCTCGCCACGCTCGGCGACGCGCTCGAATGCACGCAGCTGTACGGCATCGAGACGAATCTCGACTATCTGCGCGCGGTGGTCGGCTCCGACACGTTCGCGCGCGGCGCGCAGACCACCGCGTTCCTGTCGCGCTTCATGTTCGCGCCGCATACGATCGACGTGCTCGACGGCGGCGTGCAGACGACGGTGCAGCAATTGCCGGGGCGGCTTGGCTACTGGGATATCGGCGTGCCGCCGTCGGGCCCGATGGACGATCTGTCGTTTTCGCTGGCGAACGAACTGCTCGGCAATGCGCCCGATGCGGCAGGCCTCGAATTCACGATGGTCGGCGCGACGCTGCGCTTCAATACGGCGGCGTTGTTTGTGCTCGGCGGCGCGGCGCTTGCCGCGACGCTCGATGGCGCACCGGCGCCGTTCTGGCGCGTGCTGCGCGCGACGCCGGGCGCGGTGCTGAAGCTCGGCGGCGTGACCGGCGCCGGCGTGCGCGCGTGTCTTGCGATCAAAGGCGGGCTGCAGGTGCCCGATTATCTCGGCAGCAAGGCGACCTTCACGCTGGGCCAGTTCGGCGGACATGCGGGCCGCGCGTTGCGCAAGGGCGATGTGCTGCATCTGGCGGACGACGCGGGCGAGGGTGTGCCGGGCGCGACGCTCGATATTGCGCGTACGCCCGCGCTGACACACGAGTGGACGCTGGGCGTACTGAATGGTCCGCACGGCGCGCCCGATTTCTTCACGCCCGACGATATCGCGATGCTGTACGGCACGAGTTGGACCGTGCACTACAACTCGAGCCGCACGGGAGTCAGGCTTGTCGGTCCCGCGCCGAAATGGGCGCGCCGCGATGGCGGCGAAGCGGGCCTGCATCCGTCGAATATTCACGACAACGCCTACGCGATCGGCGCGGTCGATTTCACCGGCGATATGCCGGTGATTCTCGGACCCGATGGTCCGAGCCTCGGCGGCTTCGTTTGCCCGGTGACGGTGGTCGCCGACGAGTTATGGAAGCTCGGGCAACTGCGGCCCGGCGACACGGTGCGCTTTGCGCCTGCTGAAAGGTCGGTGGCATCCCTCGCATCGCCGGCCGTGACTTACGCGGACGCCTGCGTACTCCATCGCGACCCATCGGCCGGCGACGGCATTGGCGTGGTCTACCGCCAGTCGGGCGATCGCAACGTGCTGATCGAATACGGCCCCCTCGTGCTCGACCTGAATCTGCGTTTTCGCGTGCATGCGCTGATGCACTGGCTCGAAGAACACCGCTTGCCCGGTATCGTCGACCTGACGCCGGGCATCCGCTCGCTGCAGGTGCATTTCGATCCGCGCGTCTTGCCGCGCACCAGGCTGCTCGACCATTTGCAGCGCGCGGAAACGGCACTGCCCGCGATCGACGGGATGCGCGTGCCGAACCGCATCGTCCATTTGCCGCTGTCGTGGGACGACCCGTCGACGCGTATCGCCATCGAACGCTATATGCAGTCGGTGCGCCCCGATGCGCCGTGGTGCCCGAGCAATATCGAGTTTATTCGCCGCATCAACGGCCTCGCGAGCATCGACGACGTGAAGCGCATTGTGTTCGACGCGCGCTATCTCGTGATGGGTCTCGGCGACGTCTATCTCGGCGCGCCGGTCGCGACGCCGCTCGACCCGCGTCATCGGCTCGTTACGACGAAGTACAACCCGGCGCGCACCTGGACGCCGGAGAACGCAGTCGGCATCGGCGGCGCGTATCTGTGCGTGTACGGCATGGAAGGGCCGGGCGGCTATCAGTTTGTCGGCCGTACCGTGCAGATGTGGAACCGCTATCGGACCACGCGCGAGTTCACGGCGGGCAAGCCGTGGCTGCTGCGCTTCTTCGACGAGATCCGCTTCTACGAAGTCAGCGAAGCGGAACTGACCGAACTGCGCGCGGATTTCGTCGCGGGGCGCGCGAGCCTGAAGATCGAGGAGTCGACCTTCGATCTCGGCGCCTATAACGGCTTTCTGCGCGACGAGGCCGAATCGATCGCCGCGTTCAAGACGTCGCAGCAGGCCGCTTTCGAAGCGGAGCGCGAGCGTTGGCGCGCGGCAGGCACGGCCGAGTATGTGGGCGAGCCGGGCGGCGGCGACGCGCAAGGCGGGAGCGGCGCGGGCGGTGCGGCGGGTGCCGCGGATGCACTTGCGGACGGCGTGCGCGGCATCGTCGCCGACGTGTCGGGCAGCGTCTGGAAACTGCTAGTGAGCAAAGGCGAACGCGTGATGGCGGGCCAGGTCGTGGCGATCGTCGAGTCGATGAAAATGGAAGTGTCGGTCGAAGCCGCCGACGACGGCGTGATCGAAACGATCGATTGTGCGGAAGGCGCGGCGGTCGTGGCAGGACAGCGGCTGATGACAGTGAAGAGCGACGTCGTGGCCGATGCTATCGAGGAGGTCGTGTGCAAGTAACCGCTCAACCCGCTGTACCGCAAGCGCCGCTGACGGTCGCATCGCTGCGGGCGCAATATCGCGCGCGCACGCTGACGCCGGCGCAACTGGTCGAGATGATCGCCGCGCGCACGGCCGGCGACGATCCGCATCATGTCTGGATCCGTCCGCTTTCGCGCGACGAGATGATGCGCTACGTCGAAGCGCTGGCGGACAAGGATCCGGGATCGCTGCCGCTCTACGGCATTCCGTTCGCGATCAAGGACAACATCGATCTGGCCGGTGTGCCAACCACTGCCGGTTGCCCGGCATACGCGTACACGCCGCAGAAAAGCGCGGCGGTGGTCCAACGGCTGATCGCGGCCGGCGCGATTCCGGTCGGCAAGACCAATCTCGATCAGTTCGCGACGGGCCTGTCCGGACAGCGCTCGCCGCACGGCGCATGCCGTAACGCGCTCGATCCGCGCTATGCATCGGGCGGATCGAGTTCCGGCTCCGCGGTAGCGGTGGCGCTCGGGCTTGCGGCGTTTTCGCTCGGCACCGATACGGCAGGCTCGGGCCGGGTGCCGGCGGCGTTTCATGGGCTCGTCGGTTTGAAGCCGACCAAGGGCGTGCTGAGCACGCTCGGTGTCGTGCCCGCCTGCAAGTCGCTCGATTGCGTGTCGATCTTCGCGCATACGGCGCATGACGCAGAGCACGTGTTCGAGGTCGCGCGCGGTATCGCGGACGGCGATCCGTATGCGCGTGCGTGGACGCCGCCGGTGTCGCTATCTTCATCGTCGGCTGCACAGCCGGCGCAGGCGCCGCTCACGCAACGTGACGATACGCCGACGCTGCGCGGTGTGCGCTTCGGCGTGCCGCGCCCAGCGCAACTCGAATTCTTCGGCGACACGTCGTACGCGCAGGCTTTCGAAGCGGCGTTGGCGCGCTTGCGCGATGCCGGCGCGCAGGTGGTCGAGATCGACTTCGAACCGTTTCTCGACGCTGCGCGTCTGCTCTATGAAGGACCGTTCGTCGCCGAGCGGCTTGCGGCAATCAAGCCGTTCTTCGAGCAGCATGCGGACGCGTTGCATCCGGTGATCCGCACGATTGTCGGCGGTGCGGCGAAGTGGAGTGCAGCGGACCTGTTCGCGGCGCAGGACAGGCTCGCCGAACTGCGCATGCGAGCCGATCCGGTGTGGCAGCAGATCGACGCGATCTTTATGCCGACATCCGCGACGACGGCAACGGTCGACGAACTCGAGGCCGATCCGATTCGGGTCAATTCGCGCTTCGGTTACTACACGAACTTTGTGAATCTGCTCGATCTGTCCGCGCTCGCGGTGCCGGCCGGCGTTTGTACGATCGGCACGCACAGCGGGCTGCCGTTCGGTGTGACGTTCGTCGGCCGTGCGCATGAGGACGCCGGGTTGCTGCGGCTTGCGTATGCATGGCTTGGCGAAGAGGTTGAGTCGAAAGTGTCTTTGGCGCCGGTTTCGGTGTCGGCAGACCTGGCACCTTCAGCGGCGGTCTCGGAATCGCCCGCAGCGTCTGCGTCTTCGTCATCGGCTTCGATGTCGTCTGAGTCGTCCGCATCTGTTTCTGCGGCGCGATCGCCCGACTCGATTCGCGTCGCCGTCGTCGGCGCGCATCTGCGCGGCGAGCCGCTCAATGCGCAACTCACGGAACGCGGCGCGCACCTCATCGAGGCGACGACCACTGCGCCGGCCTACCGGCTCTATGCGCTGCCCGCTGCGGCAAGCGGCGGCGTTGCGAAGCCGGGGCTTGTTCGCGTACGCGATGGCGGTGCGCCGATCGCCGTCGAAGTATGGGACATGCCGCTTGCCGCATACGGCAGTTTCGTCGCGCTCGTGCCAGCGCCGCTTGGCATCGGCACGCTGACGCTCGCGGACGGCAGCACGGTGCAGGGCTTTCTGTGTGAGACGATCGCACTTGAAGGCGCAGATGACATCACGTCGTTCGGCGGCTGGCGTGCGTATCGCGCGAGCCTCGCCACACGATGAACACGTTCCGCGCCACGCGCGCGGTCCTTCCTCGCTCGAACCGGATCAATCCATCGAGCCCCGCAAGGAGAATCGGATGACAGCCGATGCACATGCCGCCGCACCCAATAATGCGAGCGCGGTTGCAAGCGCCGATGCACACGCCGCCGCAACGTCGGTTGCGGCCTCAGCTGCAAAGCGGGGTGGCAGCTCAGTTGCCAGCTCAGCTACCAAGCGCCGCTCCGGCACCGACTGGTTCGCGGTGCGCCGCGAACTGTCGACGAAAAGCCGCTGGACGCTCGGCATCGGCTCGTTTGTGCTGCCGCTTCTGGTCTGGTGCATCGTCAGCTATGTGCCGTTCGTCTGGCATCCGCAGATGCTGATCGAGAACCCCGGCAGCGTCGACTATTTTCAGCCGGGCATGCGCATCGACAAGGCGACCTTCAACGACGAACTGCAAACCGCGCGCGCGAAACATGCTGCCCTGCCGACGGGCATCGCGGTGAATCCCGTCTATCTGCCGGCGCCGCATGAAGTGCTGCGCGCGTTCTACACGGCATTCACGACGCCGCCCGCATCGCGCGACGGCCCGTGGCTGCACGAAAGCCTATGGCACAGCATCCAGGTGATTTTCTGGGGCTTCGTGATCTCGTCGGCGATCGGCGTGCCGCTTGGCATCGTGTGCGGCACGTATAGCGCGCTCGCGCGGCTGCAGGAGCCGTTTATCGAGTTCTTCCGCTATCTGCCGGCACCCGCGTTCGGCGCGCTGATGGTCGCGGTGCTCGGCATCTATGACGGGCCGAAAATCGCAATCATCGTGATCGGCACGTTCTTCCAGCAGGTGCTGATTGTGGCGAACACGACCCGCAAGCTCGACTACGCGCTCTTCGAAGCCGCGATGACGCTCGGCACAAAGAAGCTGAAGCTGCTCACGCATGTGGTGATTCCGGGCATCCTGCCGGACCTGTATCGCGATCAGCGCATTCTGCTCGGTTGGGCGTGGACCTATCTGATTGTCGCGGAACTGGTCGGCACGAGTTCGGGCATCACGTGGTACATCACCCAGCAGGCACGCTACGAACACTTCGACAACGTGTACGCGGCGATCATGATGATCGGCATTATCGGGCTCGGCACGGACATCGTGCTCGCGTATTTCGGCCGCAAGCTGTTTCCGTGGGACCGCACGCTCAAAGCGTAACGGCAAGGCTTGATCAGTGTCGCAAGGTGTCCGTTCCAATGCTTCGTCACAGGTGTCAATCATGTTGAATCCGCAACCGGTTCCGTCCTACCTGCTGCAGTCCGAGGCAGTGCGCACGCGTTTCGAGCGTCTCAAGGCGCGCGAAGTGATTCTCGACGTGCGCGATCTCGGCAAGCGTTTCCCGACGGCGCACGGCGAGCATGTCGCGCTCGACAATATCAACTTCCAGACGCACCGGCGCGAGTTCGTTTGTGTGATCGGGCCGTCGGGCTGCGGCAAGTCGACCTTGATCCGCATTCTTGCCGGCCTCGAGCGGCAAACGAGCGGTGACGTGCTGATCGATGGAAAGCCCGTCGACGGGCCCGGCGCCGACCGTGGCATGGTGTTCCAGGGCTACACGCTGTTTCCGTGGCTTACGGTCAAGAAGAATGTGATGTTCGGCCTGAAGATGAACGGGCTCGGCCGTACGCAGGCCGAGCGCGAGGCACTGCAATGGCTCGATCTCGTCGGTCTCACGAAATTCGCCGACGTGTATCCGCACCAGCTGTCGGGCGGCATGAAACAGCGCGTCGCGATCGCGCGCGCACTGGCGAACCGGCCGCGCATTCTGCTGATGGACGAGCCGTTCGGCGCACTCGATGCGCAAACGCGCGCGAAAATGCAGACGCATCTGCTCGATATCTGGCGCAACATCGATGTGACCGTGCTGTTCATCACGCACGATCTCGACGAAGCGATCTTTCTCGCGGACCGGATTCTCGTGCTGAAGGCCAACCCCGGCGAAGTGCAGGAGCTGATCGAAGTGCCGGTGCCGCGGCCCCGCGACTACGCGCAATCGATGTCCGCCGAATTTATCGCGACGAAGGCGCGGCTCGAAGCGCTGATTCATCCGCCGGTGGCCGCGGGCGACGCGGAAGACGACGGCGT
Source organism: Paraburkholderia edwinii (assembly GCF_019428685.1). Taxonomy (NCBI): domain Bacteria; kingdom Pseudomonadati; phylum Pseudomonadota; class Betaproteobacteria; order Burkholderiales; family Burkholderiaceae; genus Paraburkholderia; species Paraburkholderia edwinii. Next base: position 3,324,459 of record NZ_CP080095.1, on the reverse strand, counting down.
GAAGCCGCATATGATTCGGATGACCGATGTATCGGACAACGTTGAATGACTGCGGCTGATCTTTGGTCTTCTGCTTTTAGTTCTCCGCTTCTAGTCTTCAGCCTTTAGTCTTCCGCATTTAGTGCTCGCTTTTAGTCCTCAATCGGCACTTCGAAGCGTGTCCCGCAACCCGGGCATTCGACTGGCATGATTTCATCCCGCGCCGCATGCAGGACGAGCGGCTGCTCTTCGCCGGCCAGAAAGCAGACCGGGCACGGAAACGCTTCGTGCGACCTGAGCCGGTGCCAGCGGTCGACGTAACGCTCGATATCGGGCGGCGGCGCGCCGATCGCCTCGAGATGGTCGAGCAGTACGTGAAACAGGGCAGGGTTCTGCATGGATGTCCTCCGGTCCCTTTCTGCCGGCTGAATCGAAGCAATGCCGAGGAATGCGGGCAATGCGGGCAGTGCGGGCAGTGCGGCGGCGGCGCTGCTGCGCGCCGCCCTGTTGATTATTTTGCCTGCTGCGCGGCTGCCAGCGCGGCGCCGAGTTCATCATCGGTGATCGCCGGCGTGACCTTGAACGAAAACACGTCGCCCCATTCGATCATCCATGCGGCCATCGCCGCAGTGTCGTCCGATTCGGCGATCGCACAGCCTGAAAGCTCGCCGATCGTATGCCAGCGGCCGAGCAGCTTGATGCCGTCCGGCGGCAATCCGCGCGTTTTCATGAAGCGTTCGATTGCGGGCTGTTGAGCGGCCGGCGGGCCGTTCCATTGAACGAGGAATTTCATCGCAGATCTCCTCTCGATACGGGCGATGCCGGCACGCGGCTGCCGTCACCGCCGCGCACGCCGCGGCGCTTCCCGCCACGGCGCACCGGCGCCCCGACATCGATCGCGGCGTGCGTCTTGGGTAATCCGCGGTCGCGCCGGCCGCGAGGCGCTCAACGCGTCTCTGTGTCCATCGCTTTAAGCATGATAGGCAGGCGCGCGCGTGATTGTGCTCGCCCGCTCAGCCGTCGATCAAACCACTGACGAAACCCTCGCGCGCCAGTTTTGCTGATAAAGCCCCGATTTTTTGCGACGCAAATCGCATGTTGCATTCGGAATCGTCAGGTGTGCGCTTTAAGGTTCGGTTAAGAGTTCGCTTCTACATTGATACGCGCCGCGCAAGTCGCGGGCTCGATGCCCGCCCTTGGCGACCGCTTTCGTGAACTACCGGGGGGTGGTGAACGAAGACCATCGTCGACTCTCCGTCGGCTGCCGAAAGGTAAAGATGGCGGCGGTACTGGCTGCTATCCGGCTTGCAACGGGCCGGCAGCGACCTTCAGAACCCGGCTCTCCGCCGGGTTTTTTCTTGCTCAGGCAATTTTCGATGCGGTTTGGCGCGCGCCCTGGCAGCAACGGCGGGCGTGGAAAACTGTATAAACATACAGTATAGTATCCGTCGCATTTCGCTTTTCCGGCGCGCCAACCGGCTTCGCCGATCAGGCGTACATTCACTGCTTCGTCTGTTTCAAGCGTCGCTGAAGGTCGGCTGAGGGTTGCCTGAAGGTCAACTGAGGGTTGACTGAGGGTTGACTGAGGGTCAATTGAGGATTCTGGACCCTCACTTGCTGACGATCGGACGCTCACCTGACGCTCACTGCTCACTGCACGGATAGCAAATTGGCATCTCACGGAACAACGATCCGCATTCGCGGAGCCCGTCAGCACAACCTCAAAAACGTCGACCTCGACCTGCGCACCGGAGAGATGACGGTCGTGACCGGGCCGTCCGGGTCGGGCAAGTCGAGCCTCGTATTCGACACGCTGTACGCCGAAGGCCAGCGCCGCTACGTCGAAACCTTTAGCGCCTACGCGCGCCAGTTCCTCGATCGGATGGACCGGCCGCAGGTCGATCGCGTCGACGGCGTGCCGCCGGCCATTGCGATCGATCAGACGAATCCCGTGCGCAGCTCGCGCTCGACGGTCGGCACGATGACCGAGCTGAACGACCACCTGAAGCTGCTGTACGCGCGCGCGGCGGAACTGTTCGACCGCAAGACCGCGCAGCAGGTGCGGCACGATACGCCGGAAACGATCTACGCCGAACTTGCCGCGCGCACGGAAGGCGACGATCCGCGCGTCGTCGTCACGTTTCCGGTCGAACTGCCGGAAAGCGCGAGCGAGACGGAAGTCGAGCAATGGTTGTCCGCGAGCGGCTATACGCGCGTGCAGGCTCAGCGCGAGGTCGAGTCGGCGACGGGACCGCGCAAGGTGCTCGATGTCGTCGCGGACCGGTTTCGCTTGCATCAGGTCGACAAAGCACGCGTCGTCGAAGCGATCGAAGCGTCGCTCAAGCGCGGCGGCGGCCGCGTGAGCATCTATGTGCTGAACGAAGCGAAGGAGGCACAGGAGGCGAACGGCGGCGCGGCTGAAGCGCCGGCGCCGCAAATCTGGCGCTTCTCCACCGGCCTGCACAATCCCGATAGCGACCTGCGCTACGCGGATCCGCAGCCGGCGCTGTTCTCGTTCAATTCCGCGTACGGCGCGTGCGACACCTGCCGCGGTTTTGGCCGCGTGATCGGCGTCGATCTCGGCCTCGTGATTCCCGACGAACGCAAGACGCTGCGCGGCGGCGCGATCAAGCCGATGCAGACGCCCGCCTGGAAAGAGTGCCAGGACGATCTGATGCGCTATGCGGCGAAGGCGAATATCCGCCGCGACACGCGCTGGTCCGAGCTCACTGATGAAGAGCGCGACTGGGTCATCAACGGCTCGCCGGACTGGGACGGCGAGTGGCAGCGTCAGTGGTACGGCGTCAAACGCTTTTTCGGGTATCTCGAATCGAAGGCGTACAAGATGCACATCCGCGTGCTGCTGTCGAAGTACCGCAGCTACACACCGTGCGAGACCTGCGGCGGCGCGCGTCTGAAGCTCGAATCGTTGTTGTGGCGGCTCGGCACGAAGCCGAATGCCGACGCCGTGCTCGACCCGGCGCAGCGTTTCATGCCGCGCGGCGCCACCTGGACGCGCGCACAGCTCGAGGCGCTGCCGGGCCTCACGGTGCACGACCTGATGCTGCTGCCGATCGAGCGCATTCGCCGTTTCTTCGACGAAATCACGCTGCCGAGCGCGCTGCTCGACGATGCCCTGAAGCTGCTGCTCGCCGAAGTGCGCACGCGTCTCAAATACCTGTGCGACGTCGGCCTCGGCTACCTGACGCTCGACCGGCAAAGCCGCACGCTGTCCGGCGGCGAAGTGCAGCGGATCAACCTGACCACGGCGCTCGGCACATCGCTCACCAAGACCTTGTTCGTGCTCGACGAGCCGAGCATCGGCCTGCATCCGCGCGACCTCAATCGCATCGTCGAAGCGATGCAGCGCTTGCGCGACGCAGGCAATACGCTCGTCGTGGTCGAGCACGATCCGTCGGTGATGCTCGCGGCGGACCGCCTGATCGATATGGGCCCGGGGCCCGGCGAGCGTGGTGGTTCGATTATTTTCGATGGTGCGCCGCAGGCCATCCGTTCAGCCGGCACGCTGACCGGCGAGTACCTCGGTGGCCGCAAGCACGTGGCCGATGCCGCGCACTGGTCGCGCCGGCCCGTTGATGCGAGCACGCCGCGCATCGTGCTCGAAGGCGCGCGCGAGCACAATCTGCGCGACGTCGATGTGGAAATACCGTTGCAGCGGCTTGTCTGCGTGACGGGCGTGTCGGGCTCCGGCAAGTCGACCCTCGTGCAGGACGTGCTGTATCCGGCGCTCGCGCGCTATCTCGGCAAGGCGACCGAAACGCCGGGCGCGCATCGTTCCCTGTCGGGCGCGGAGCAGATCAGCGACGCGGTGTTCGTCGATCAATCGCCGATCGGCAAGACCACGCGTTCGAATCCGGCCAGCTACGTCGGCGCGTTCGACGAGATCCGCAAGCTGTTCGCGAAGGCGCCGCTCGCCGCACAGCGCGGTTATGGAGCGGGCGTGTTCAGCTTCAACTCGGGCGACGGCCGTTGCCCGACCTGCGGCGGCTCGGGCTTCGAGCATATCGAAATGCAGTTCCTGAGCGACGTTTATCTGCGTTGTCCCGATTGCGATGGCCGGCGTTACCGGCCCGAGATCCTCGAAGTGAAGATCGAGCGCGGCGCGCGCGCGTTGAGCGTGGCCGATGTGCTCGAGCTGACGGTCAACGAAGCGGTCGAGTTCTTCTCCGCTGATGCCGAAGTGCTACGTGTATTACAGCCGATCGTCGACGTCGGCCTTGAATACGTGAAGCTCGGCCAGCCGGTGCCGACCCTGTCGGGCGGTGAAGCGCAGCGTCTGAAGCTGGCGGGCTTTCTCGCGGAAACCGCGCAGTCGGGCAGCGCACGCAATAAAAAGGACACGGGCGCGAAGCGTCTTTTCATGTTCGACGAGCCGACCACGGGCCTGCATTTCGACGATATCGCGAAGCTGATGCAGGCCTTCGGCAAGCTGCTCGCGGGCGGCCACTCGCTGATCGTAATCGAGCACAACCTCGATGTGATTCGCGCGGCCGACTGGCTGATCGATCTCGGCCCCGAGGGCGGGGACGGCGGCGGCCTCGTGCTGTGCGCGGGTACGCCGGAAGACGTGAAACAATGCGCGGGCTCGCACACGGGCGCGGCGCTCGTGCAGTACGACGCGGCGATGGGGCGCGCGATCGAGCCGGCCGAAGCGGCAACCGAAGGCGTGCCGCTGCAGGCGACGCTCGCCGCCGCACGCGCGCGCCGAGCGGTCGAGGGCGAGGACGTCGTGCGTATCGTCAATGCGCGCGAGCACAATTTGAAGGCGCTCGACGTCGATATTCCGCATGGGCGCTTCAATGTGATTACCGGCGTGTCGGGCTCCGGAAAATCGACGCTCGCGTTCGACATCCTGTTCCACGAGGGGCAGCGCCGTTACCTCGAATCGCTGAACGCCTACGCGCGCTCGATCGTGCAACCGGCGGGGCGCCCTGAAGTGGACGCGGTGTATGGCATTCCGCCGACTGTCGCGATCGAGCAGCGGCTCTCGCGCGGCGGCCGCAAAAGCACCGTCGCGACCACGTCCGAGGTTTGGCACTTCCTGCGTCTGCTGTATGTGAAGCTCGGTTTGCAGCATTGCATTCACGATGGCACGCCGGTCACCTCGCAAAGCATCGAGTCGATTGCGGCGCAATTGCTGCGCGATCACAAGGGGCAGCACGTCGGCATGCTGGCGCCGCTCGTCGTGAACCGCAAGGGCGTTTATACCGACCTCGCGAAGTGGGCGAAGGCGCGCGGCAATACGCACTTGCGCGTCGACGGCGAGTTCGTGCCGGTCGACCCGTGGCCGAAGCTCGATCGCTTCCGCGAACATACGATCGAACTGCCGGTCGGCGATCTCGTTGTGTCGGCCGATAACGAGGCGGAACTGCGGCGTCTGCTCGAACAGACACTCGAAGCGGGCAAGGGCGTGATGCATCTGCTCGCGCCGCTCGACGGATTGCAGCGGGCGATGGGCAACGGCGGCACGGCGCGAGTCGGCGAGATCAAGGTGCTGTCGACCAAACGCGCCTGCCCGGTGTGCGGCACCAGTTACCCCGAACTCGATCCGCGCATGTTCTCGTACAACAGCAAGCACGGTTGGTGTACGACTTGCGTCGGCACCGGGCTTGCGCTGACGCGCGAGCAGCGCGCCGCTTACGACGACACGGTGCTCGTCGACGACAACCGTGGCCGCGAGCAGACGCTGCCGTCCGACGAGCAGGAGCCCGAAGGTGTCGGCGACGAACCGTGTCCGGATTGCCATGGCACGCGGCTGAACCCGACGGCGCGCGCGGTGACGTTCGACGCGCAGCCGATCGTCGATGTCGCGCAGTGGACGGTGTCGGATACGCGGCGCTGGATCGATGGGCTGCGACTCAAGGGGCGCGAGGCGGAGATCGCGCGCGACGTCGTCAGCGAGATTGCGAGCCGGCTGCAGTTTCTCGAGGAAGTCGGGCTCGGCTATCTGAGTCTCGATCGCGCGGCGCCGAGTCTGTCGGGCGGGGAAGCGCAGCGGATCCGTCTTGCCGCGCAACTGGGCAGCAACCTGCAGGGCGTCTGCTATGTGCTCGACGAACCGACTATCGGCCTGCATCCGCGCGACAACCAGATTCTGCTGAACGCGCTGCGCAAGCTCGGCGACAAGGGCAATACGCTGGTTGTCGTCGAACACGATGAAGATACGATCCGGCGCGCGGATCACATCATCGATATCGGGCCGGGCGCGGGCAAGCGTGGCGGTACTTTGGTGGCGCAAGGCGGCGTGAGCGATCTTTCGGCGCGGCCCGATTCGCTGACCGGCCGTTTTCTCGCCCAGCCGATTCCGCATCCGCTGCAGGCGCGGCGGCCCGTCGTGGCTCCGGCTGCGGCATCGGGCAAGCGCGCGGCCACGGCCGCGGTGCCCGAGCAATGGCTCACCGTGCATGGCGGCAAGCTGCACAACCTGCGCGGCGTGACGGTCGGCATTCCGCTCGGACGCCTCGTCGCGGTGACGGGCGTGAGCGGCTCCGGCAAGTCCACGCTCGCGCGCGATGTGCTGATGACCAACCTGCTCGATGCGGTCGGCCGCTCGGTGCTGTCGTCGCCGGCCACGCGTCGTGCGCGCAAGGCCGCGCAGGCGGACGAGCCGCAGACGAACCGGCGTGCGAGCGTGCTCGCGCGCAGCGCGCCGCGGCCGGCGCTGAACGTCACGCACGCGTGGCAGGGTTGTGAATCGATCACCGGTTGGGAAGCGATCGATCGCGTGCTCGAAGTCGATCAGACGCCGATCGGCAAGACGCCGCGTTCGTGTCCGGCCACCTATATCGGCGTATGGGACACGATCCGGCGGCTTTTTGCCGATACGCTCGAAGCGCGTGCGCGCGGCTACACCGCCTCGCGCTTTTCGTTCAACACCGGCGACGGCCGCTGCCCCGCGTGCGAAGGGCAGGGCGTGCGCACGATCGGCATGAGCTTCCTGCCGGACGTGAAGGTGCCGTGCGACGTTTGTCACGGCCAGCGCTTCAATCCGGAGACGTTGGCGGTCACATGGCGCGGCAAGAACATCGGCGACGTGCTGACGATGGAGATCGACGAAGCAGTCGAATTCTTCGCATCGATGTCGAACATCGCGCATCCGCTGCAACTGATGAAGGATGTTGGGCTCGGCTACCTGACGCTCGGCCAGCCGTCGCCGACGCTATCGGGCGGCGAGGCGCAGCGTATCAAGCTCGTCACCGAACTCTCGAAGGTGCGCGACGACATCACGCGGCGCGGCCAGAAGGCGCCGCATACGCTGTATGTGCTCGACGAACCGACGGTTGGCCTGCATATGGCCGATGTCGCGAAGCTGATTCGCGTGCTGCACCGGCTCGCCGATGGCGGGCATAGCGTGGTCGTGATCGAGCACGATCTCGATGTGATCGCTGAGGCGGACTGGATTATCGATCTCGGTCCGGAAGGTGGTGTCGGCGGTGGGACGATTGTGGCGGCGACGGACCCCGAAGGGCTCGTCAAGGTGCGGGCAAGCCATACGGGGCAGGCGCTCGCGCCGGTGCTGGCGCGAGGTGGCGCGGTGCTGCGGGAATCGGTCGAAGCGGGGCAGGTTGGGGCGGCGTGATGGGGCTTGATGGATTTGCCCCGCTGTCGCCGCGGCTGCTACGCACGGGGGGAGTGGCGAATGGTGAGAGATCAGCCGGCCACGGGCGAACGGTGCGATATGCAGACGCGCGCGGACGCACTCACACCGCGCGTTTAATCGACATTGAAATGCACGCGGATGTCCTGCGTGCTTTCTACTGCCGCGCCGTTTTTCATCGCCGGGAAGAACCGCCACTTCTTGAGCGCGTCGAGCAGTAACTGATTGAGCCTCGGGTTATGCGTCGGTTTGATCAGTTCGACGTCGACCGAGCCGTCGCGATGCACTGAAAAGCGCGCGGTCGCGACGGCTTGAAACGCGTCTTCGCGCAAATCGTCGGGCAAAGATGGCAACGGTTGCAGGATCACGTGTGCAGGACCGTTGCCGGCGCTTGTCGACGTGCCTTCGGTTGTGGAGTTTGCCGGTGCTGATGATGTTGCCGACGTTACAGGGCCATTGGGTTGGGGCGCGTTCTGGTGTGCGGATGCCGCTGGCGCCGCGGTGGCCTGCGGCGCGGCGTTTGTGGTTGCCGCATCCGACGGCGTCGACGGTGCTGGCAGCGCCGTAGGCCGAGTACGCTCGTTGCCTTCGACGACGGGCGGTATAGCAGGCGTAGTAACCGGCACCGCAGCGGGGCGCGGCACGTCGTGTGTTTGCGGCGGAGTCGTCGGCGCAACGCTGTGACGCGTCGTTCGCGCAGGCTTTGTCTGCGTGGCGGGTGCCTCCGGTGTGGGCAGTACGCGGGCCGCCGGCTCACCCGCCCGCGCGCTCGTCCGCTGCGACGGTTGTGTCGCCTGAGGCGCCTGCGCCGGCTCAGGCGGCGGCAAGCGCACGAGCCGTACATCGAGCGCAGCCGGCTTCGTCACATTCGTTTTATCGCCGGCATCCCATAGCCCGCGCACGAATCCGACAGAAAACCCCATCCAGATCGCAACCGCGGCAAACACGCATACGAGCGCCCGCGGCCCACGCGCATCGAACACGCTATCCGTGCGACCACGCTTGCCACGCTTATCGGCCACCCCGGCAGTCACCTTACTGATCACGCTGAACGGCCACGAGAAAATGCTCGGCGCCGCCTTCGCGTGCGCGCAGCATTGCCTGAACGACGATCCCGTTCGCGGCCGCTTCATCTGCCGCGATCACGACGTTGCCTTGCGGACCGACGAGCCGCCTGATCGTCGCCGCGATCTGGTCGAGCGTCACGCGCTGCCGGTTGATCTCGATGTGTCCGTCGCGCGCGATCGCAAGCGTGAGCGGCTGATCGCTCGCGAGCGCCTCCGCATGCCCTTGCGGCAGCGTCAGCCGGATCGCGTCGAGCCGCTGCATCGACAGCGACGTCAGCATGAACGTCACGAGCAGAAAAAACATCACGTCGATCATCGGAATGATCTCGATGCGTCCGCGTTTCGCGGTGCGTGAACGCCGCAGTTTCATGGCTTCGCGCCGACCGTTCTGGACGCGCCCATCCTGACCGCGGCAGCGCCTGATGCCGCGGTAGCCGTGGACACCGGCGCTGAAGCGGCAGAGTCGGCGGCGGACGAAGCGGAAGCGTGCTCACGCGCAAGCCTGATATCGGCCAGCCACGCGCTCGTGAAGGTCTCGAGTTCCTCGACGAGCCGGTCGATGCGGCGCGAAAAGTAGTTGAACGCGAACAGCGCGACGAGCGCGATCACAAGGCCAAGCGCCGTTGCCACGAGCGCCTGCGCGACGCCGCCGGTTACGCCGGTCGGATTGACGAGCCCGTCGCCGCCGATCAGCCGGAACGCGTGCATCATGCCGACGATCGTCCCGAGCAGGCCGACGAGCGGCGCCGCTGTGACGATCGTCTCGAGCACCCACAGACCGCGCGAGATCTCGCGCTGCACATCGAGCGCGAGGGCACTCGCGCGTTCCTCGATCCACCAGACAGGCTTTGTGAACTCGCCGACGAGCGGCGTCAGAAGCCGGCGCAACGCGTGTTGCGGCGCAAGCGTCGCGAGCAGCGCGCTGATATCGCCGCCGTACGACGCAATATCGGGCACGCGCGCGAAGCGCCAGAACACATACAGCCGGTCGAGGATGATAAAAAGCGCGGCGAGCGCAAGCAGCGTGAGCGGGTAGATGATCCACCCCGCGACGCGTGCTGCTTCCACGATACCTGTCCAGTCTTGCATCGAACCTTCCTCGAGAGTCTGACGCGATTAGAAATACTTCGTGACGCCCGCATAGAACGCGCGATACGGACCAAATTGCGGCGCGCCGACGCCAATGCCAGAACCGTCGCGCAGCTCGTAGACGCGGCCGAACGCGTTCACGACCGCTCCGCGCACGTCGACCTTGCCGACTAACGGCGCATTGATGTGCTCGATCACGCCGAGATTGATCTGCGCATAGAGCGGCAGCTTTTCGGTGTTAGCAAAGCCCGAGCGCAAACCGCTGCCGACCGTGCCGTCCGCGGTAAACGTGGTCGTGTGCCATGTGTACGAGCCGCCGAACGACGCGGTCACACGCTGGTCGTGATCGAGAAACACGAAGTGATTCGAAATGAACGCGAGTTCGTCGGCGCCGAAGTTGAACTGCGCCGAGTCGATGTTCTTGCCCTGCGCGCGGCTATACGCCACGTTCAGGTACGCGGAGATGTTCTCGTGCTTGTAGTTCGCGGTGAATTCGACACCGTAGACGCGCCCGTACTGATAGTTGAACGGCGCGAAGATCAGCGCGGTGCCGAACTGACCTTCGTCGAGCAGGTTGTGCGCCTTCTTGTAGTACGCATCGAGCCCGATCGTCACATCCGAACCGAGACGCTGCGTCACGCCGACGTCGTAGTAGTCGTCGCGCTCGGGCTGCACAGGGTCGTTTTGCGTGACTTCGGGCGCGTTCGTCGTGCCGGCGAAGCGGCCGATGGTGCCGCTCGACACGAGCTCGAACGACGGCGGCGTGAAGTAGCGCGCGTAACCGGCATGCACCGTCGTCGCCGGTGTCAGCTGGTAGACGGCCCCGATGCGCGGGCTCAACTGATGCGCGGTCACGAACTCGTTCATGCCGTCGTAGCGCAAGCCGTAGTTCAACGTCAGCTTCTGCGTGATCTTCCACTCGTCCTGCAGATACGCGCTGTAGAGGTAGCCGGTCTTGCTGCTCGAATCCTGCAGCGTCATCGGCACGTCCGATGCCTGATTGCCGTCGGCGTCGGTCGGAAATACCGACACCGTGTCGCTGAACTGGGCATGTTCCTGCGTCAGTTGGATACCACCGCGCAGCGTGTGCTTGCTGTTGAGGCGCCATGTCGTGTCGGCCTGCAGCGAGTTTGCGGTGTCGTTGTGGAAGTCGTTCGACGCGACACCATTGAAGATCAGATCGCCGACCGGATCCGGGTTGAACTGCGTGCGCGTATAGCGTGTGGACAGCGCGACCTGATAGTCGAAGTCGCCGCCGTTCGTGCCCTGCAGCGCAACGACCGCGAAGTTGTTGAGCTCCGACTGCGTCTCGTTCAGATTCGCCGAGTTGAACGTCGGCGTGCCGGCCAGCGTGAACACCTGCGGCAGGCCCGGCGTGTTCGGAATCTCGAACTGGTTGGCCGCGGTGCCGAGCATCACGGAGACGCGCGTCAACGGGTTGATCAGATACGACATGTAGCCGAACGCGTCGCCCTGGCGCGTGTGATCGTGAATCGGCGAAGGACTCGCGGTCGGCGCCTCGATGCCGAGGTTGTTCACGCCGAGCGAGCCGGTGAAGAAGTAGCTGAAGTCGCCCTTGCTGCCATACACGTCGGCGCTCGTGCGCAGCGTCTGATGGCTGCCGCCGAATACGTCGATCGAGCCGCCGTCGCCGGCGTCGCCGTTCTTCGTATGGATATCGACGATACCGGCCGTGCGGTTGCCGTATTGCGCGGGCAGGGCGCCCGTCAGCAGATTGACCTGATCGATGATGCGCGTATCGAGCGATTGACCGAAGCCGCTGATTGGCTCCGGAATCTGGATGCCGTTGATCCGGTATTGCAGATCAGCGTGATCGCCGCGCACGTGCACCTGGCCAAATGAGTCGTTAGCGACGCCGGGTGCCTGCAGCAGCACCTGATTCAACGGCGTGTTTTCGCCTAACGGCATCGCCTGGATGTCGGCGTTCGTGATGCGGTAAATGCTGCTGCCGGTTTCCGGCGAGAGCCCGTTGCGTGCCTGATCGAGGCGCTTCGCGTAGACGTTCACATCGAGCGTGTCGTCCTTCTTCAGCTTGAGCGCGAGCGGCGCCGCGGTTCCGTTTGTCGTATCGGCGAGCTTCGTGGTTGCCTCGAAGCCCGTCGCGGTAACGGCGACCGCGTATGCGCCGGGCGCGACATCGTTCAGCTCGAACTGGCCCTTGGCATCGGTATTGGCATGGCCGGCGTCGCCGCCGCTCGAGGTTTTCAAGCTCACCTGCGCATTGGCGATCGGCTTGCCGTTCGCATCTTCAACTGTGCCGCTCAGTGTGGTGGCCGCGCGCGTGGCGCCGTTCGTGGCCGCGTCGGCCGCCCATGTCTGACTGCCTGCAAATGCCGTGAACAGCAGCACGGCGGCTTGCGCAATGTGTGTGCGAGATTTCATTCCGGACAAGTGATTTGAGTTGTTGATCTTTTTTTCTGGTTCCGCGCCGGGCGCGTGGCCCTTCGCCTGTGGTCATCAGGCAGCGGACTTCCGTCGATGCGCGCCAGTCATCGCGGCCGGTGACCCCGGCTCATGCATGCATCCATCCAGGCGCAGCGTGCGAATGATATAACATAACATTTCAACGCCGCATTAAATATTTACGAGAGGCCGCGTGACGGATGTGTTGATGGAGGGTGGATTGACAGGGATGGTTTGATGGGGGTGTGTTGACGGCTCGGTGCGACGCATGCAACGCTCGAATAAAATCGTCACTCATTACATGGCGTGATGCCGGACGGCGCGCAAGCGCGCTAATACCGATTCGCCCGCCCACAAGGAGACACTCGATGGCCGATCTTTCCGCGTTCCCGATCACAACCCGGTGGCCCGCCCGGCACCCCGACCGGATTCAGCTGTATTCGCTACCCACGCCAAATGGCGTGAAGATCTCGATCATGCTCGAAGAGACCGGTTTGCCGTATGAGCCGCATCGCGTGAGCTTCGACAGCGGCGATCAGAAGTCGCGTGAATTTCGATCGGTCAATCCGAACGCAAAGATCCCGGCCATCATCGATCCAAACGGGCCGGAAGGCGCTCCGCTCGCGTTGTTCGAGTCAGGCGCGATCCTTGTCTATCTCGCGGACAAGACCGGCCAGTTCATTCCGCAAAAGCCCGCTGGCCGCTACGAAACGATTCAGTGGCTGATGTTCCAGATGGGAGGTATTGGGCCGATGTTCGGACAAGTCGGGTTCTTCAACAAGTTTGCCGGCAAAGACTATGAAGACAAGCGGCCGCGTGACCGGTATGTCACTGAAGCGCGGCGGTTGCTCGATGTGCTTAACGAGCGGCTTACGGGCCGCGAATGGATCATGGGCGATGCCTTCACGATCGCCGACATCGCTGTTTTTCCATGGGTGCGCAATCTGACCGGCTTCTACGAAGCGGGCGAACTGGTTGGCATCACGGACTTTACCGAGGTTACGCGTGCGCTCGATGCATTCGTTGTGCGTCCTGCCGTTGCGCGCGGATTGAATATTCCGCAGCCGGATTGAATCGCGAGTTCGACTCCCGAGCGCGCGGCCTGATCGGCCAGTGCGCCGCGTCGCTCGCATACCCTCGCACACCTCTTCGCGAGCTTAACCCCGAGCGCCAAAAAACCCGACAAAAACTGGCCAAACGGCATATTGCGGCGGATGCCGCGCTCTAAGAAGATAGACCGCTGCGGTACAGGCGGTCGTCCCTTTCTGCGATCGTCTTATCCCGTTAATTAGGTACCCGTATCGATCGCGGTGTCATCGCGTGATTGCTGTGCTCGCCTGTCCGCTTTTCTCATTGAATCGCGGAGAAAAGGCGTCGCAGTAAGACATCGCTTGCCGTATTCCGTCGCGAGTAGTTGATGTCGAGGCTCGACGCTTCGACACGTGGGCGACGTGTACGGCGGCGCGGAATGAATCTGCCTCATTCCGTACGATTGTAAATCGTCGCTTTACAGTCTATAGTGGTGTTCGTGCGGGGATGTGACAACGCCGTGAGGCAGGCGCGGTCCGGGAAATCGAAGATGATCCAATCATTCAAGCACAAAGGCCTCGAACGTTTTTTTCTGACGGGTTGCGAAAAGGGTATTCAGGCGTGCCACGCACAGAAATTGAGCCGTCAGCTTGGCGTGTTGAACAACGCCAAATTGCCAGCCGACATGAACCAGTTCGGCTGGGGGTGGCATGCGTTGCGGGGCAAGCGGAAAGACTGCTGGTCGGTTCAGGTCAACGGTAACTGGCGGTTGACGTTCGAATTCGACGAAGGTCATGCGGAGCTCGTCGACTACGAGGATTATCACTAAGGTGTACGTGTCTTTCTCGGGTTTGCTTCCTGGTTTAGAAAGTGTTGTATTAGTTTTCCTGGAGAGGTTCTATGGCTAAGATGTTTAATCCTCCGCATCCTGGCACGATCTTGCGCGAGGATGTGTTGCCCGCGCTGCAGTTGAGCGTGACGGAGGCCGCAAGCCAGTTGGGTGTGTCGCGTGTGATGCTGTCGCGGGTGTTGAACGAGCGCGCCAGTGTCACGCCGGAAATGGCGTTGCGCATCGAAGCATGGCTTGGCGTCGATCGCGGCGGTCGCGCCGATTTGTGGCTCGCGCTGCAGGTCGACTACGATCTGTGGCAGGCGCGTAAGCATGCGCCGAAGAAGGTCAAGCCGGCGCCGATGCCCGAGCCCGCCGCCGCCTGATGCACATGCAGTACGCCATGCCGCAGTGAGGAATGCCTGAGGTATGGCGTCGTTGCGATGTGTTGCCGCGATGCCGTTAGCAAGGCGAATGGCGTCAGGGTGTCGACGCCGCGACGAACGCCGCAATCGCGTCGTCAAGCGCCTGCGGCGCTTCAATGTGCGGCGAATGCCCGCAGTGATCGAGCTTGACGAGCCGCGCGTGCGGTACCTTGTCGGCAATTCCCTCGATTTGCACCATCGTCGCGTAGTGATCGTCGTGGCCTTGCACGGCGAGTAACGGGCACCGAATCGCGTGCAACTGATCAACGATGTTCCATGTTCTGAACGCGGGGCTCAGCCAGATATCGCTCCAGCCATAGAAGGCCGAGTCGACATCCGCATGGTAACGGGCGAGCTTGTCGCGCAGGTCTTTTTGCTTATAGGCAATCGTCGTCTCCGCCACACCCGCAACCGACAGGTCTTCGACGAAAATATGCGGCGCAATTACCACGGCGCCCGCGAGCGCATTCGGACATGCGCTTGCATAGAGCAGTGCAATCGAGCCGCCGTCGCTATGGCCGACGATCCACATGCGCTCGCGTTCATGCGCGGCGACATTCAGACCGTCAAGCAGCGCGGGCAATACATCGTGCGCCTGCGTCGACAGGTAGTCGAACGGAAGGGGCGTGTCATGCGGGCGTGGCGTTGAACATCCATAGCCGGGCCGCGAGTAGATGAGGCCACGCATGCCGAGGCGATCGCACAGCGACAGCGGCCAGTCCTTCCACATTGCGACCGAGCCGAGCCCTTCGTGCAGGAACACGGCAAGCGGCGCTTCGCGCAGATGCGGGTTCAGCCACCGGTACTCGATCGAGAGCGCCGCCCGCCCCGCGCGGGCGGGCAGTGCCGCAAATGCGCTGGCAGACTCCGCCGGGTGGCGGCGTGCAGCGGCGGTGGAATCGGGGTTCGGTGGGCTGTGCATTGCGTCTGAGGCCTTCGCGGGCGGCGTTTTTCGGGCTCCAGCGTCTCATCTTACCTGTCACGGCATTCCGCCATGCGCGTCTTTAAGGACGCGCAACCCGGCGTGCAATCCGCCGCGCGACGCGGTTTGCCCCGTAGACGTGCGCATTGCCAAATGCGCGGTTTCGGTCTAGCTTATTCCGCCACCGCATATAGTTAAAGCGCGAAATGCGTTGCTGAAATATAAGCCGTTTGCTACAGTCCGCGCACTCTGCGGCATGCTTGATGCTGCAGGCATCGCCTTGACGGATAAAACAATCTACGGAGCTCACTCATGAAGTCGATTCGATCTCTTCTGCTCATCGGCCTGCTGCAGGTTGCGACCGCAACCGCCGCCTTCGCAGCGGACGGCCTCGCGCAGGTCAAATCCGCCGGCGTGTTCAAGATTGGTACAGAAGGCACCTATGCGCCGTTCTCGTTTCACGACGCGTCCGGGCAACTGACGGGCTTCGATGTCGAGATCGGCCGCGAAATCGCGAAGCGTCTGGGCGTGAAGCCCGAGTTCATCGAAGGAAAGTGGGACGGCCTGATTGCCGGCCTCGACGTGAACCGCTACGACGCCGTGATCAACGAAGTGGCGATTACCGATGCGCGCAAGGCCAAATATGACTTCTCCGACCCGTATATCGTGTCGCACGCAGCGCTGATCGTCCGTTCGGACAACACGACGATCAAGTCGTTCGACGACCTGAAGGGCAAGAAGTCGGCCAACACGCTGACGAGCAACTTCGGCAAGCTCGCGGCGGCGCATGGTGCGGAAGTGGTGCCGGTGCAAGGCTTCAACGAGTCGATCGACCTGCTGACGTCGGGACGCGTCGATGCGACCGTCAACGATTCGCTGTCGTTCCTCGACTTCAAGAAGCACAAGCCGGACGCGAAGGTGAAGATTGCCGCGATCGACACGAGTGACCAGAGCGACAAATCCGCCGTGCTGATTCGCAAGGGCAACCCTGAATTGAAAGCGGCCATCGACAAGGCGCTGCACGATATGAAGGCGGACGGCACGTACGCGAAGATTTCCGATAAATACTTCGGCAAAGACGTCTCGCAATGAGCGCGACTGTGCACGCGCTGCGCTGCATTGGAGCCCCCCGCATTGAAGCCCGATTAACAACACGAATCACGCGAGCCTGATCATGCCTGCCTGGCTGCAACTGATGGGGCAGTCCTTGTGGCCCCTCCTGTACGCGGGCCTCGTCTTCACCGTGCCGCTGACGCTTATCTCGTTCGCGCTCGGGCTGGCGCTCGCGTTTATCGTCGCGTTGGTGCGCCTGTTCGGGCCGCCGTGGGCGGTCGCCATCGTGCGCTTTTACGTGTGGCTGATCCGCGGGTCGCCGCTGCTCGTGCAACTGTTCGTGATCTTCTACGGTTTGCCGAACGTCGGCATCGTGCTCGATCCGTTGACCGCGGCGATCATCGGCTTTTCGCTCAATGTCGGCGCGTACAATTCGGAAGTGATCCGCGGCGTCATCGAGTCGATTCCGAAAGGGCAGTGGGAAGCGTCGTATTCGATCGGTATGACGCGTGGCCAGGCATTGTGGCGCGTGATTCTGCCGCAGGCGGCGCGCGTTGCGCTGCCGCCGCTCTCGAACTCGTTTATCTCGCTTGTCAAAGATACGTCGCTCGCGGCCGTGCTGACGGTGCCGGAGATCTTCCAGGCTGCACAACGGATCGCATCGGTCACCTATGAGCCGCTGATCCTTTATACGGAAGCCGCGCTGATTTACCTGGTGTTCAGCTCCGTGCTGTCTTCCGCGCAAGTGCGGCTCGAACGCAGGTTCGCGCGGCATGCGCTTTTCCAGTCGAGCAGCTGATGATTCGTCTCGAGAAAATCGACAAGTACTTCGGCAGCCATCGTGTGCTCTCCGCCGTCGACCTCGCGCTCGAACCGGGCAGCGTCACGGCGCTGATTGGCCCCTCGGGCAGCGGCAAAAGCACTTTACTGCGCTGTGTGAACCTGCTCGAAATTCCGGAGGCAGGCACGCTCGAGCTGGGCGAACTGCGCGTCGAATTCAGCCGCACGACGAAGCCGCCGCGCGACACGGTGCTGGAGATTCGCCGCCGCACTGGCATGGTGTTCCAGAACTTCCAGCTGTTTCCGCACCGGACTGTGCTCGAGAACGTGATGGAAGGGCTCGTGACGGTGCAGAAATGGGACGTCGAACGCGCGCGTGCGCGGGCGCAGGAACTGCTCGCGAAAGTCGGCATCGCCCACAAGGCGGACGCGTGGCCGACCACGCTATCGGGCGGTCAGCAGCAGCGCGTCGCAATTGCTCGCGCGCTCGCGCCGTCGCCCGACGTGTTGTTGTGCGATGAGCCGACATCGGCGCTCGATCCCGGTCTTGCGGGGGAAGTGGTCGAAGTGCTGCGTCAGCTCGCGCAGGAAGGGATGACGATGCTGATGGCCACGCATGATCTGCGCCTTGCCGCATCGATTTCGCGCGATGTGCTGTTTCTGAGCAACGGTGTAGTCGTCGAACAGGGCCCGTCGCGCGACATCTTCACGCGGCCGCGCGAGAAGGAAACGGCAAACTTCGTCTCGACGTTGACGCAGAGCTTGCCCGACGCGTGGGCGAATTGAGCGGCGGTCTAAGCAGCTGACTGAGCGCCCAACTAAGCGACCAACCACCGGTCGGCGCGAGCAACAGCCATGCGCCGCCGCATCGCGCCCCCGTACCGGATGTCCGGCCGGCTCCAGGCTACAATGCCCGGCAGATCAAGAACGGACGAGTTATGAACACCCGCGTTTTCACCCTTGTTTCGTCTGCTGCGGCGCTTGCGCTGTTCGCCGGTTGCACCGTCTACAAGAATTCCGCGACCTGCGCAGACACGATGCGTAGCGCGGCCGCCGATCGCGCGGCGTCGGAAACGTTGAAGATCAGCCATACGGGCGCCGGTATTCACGGCACCCGCGTGGTGGTCGAAGGTGCGTTCGAGAGCACGGTGCCGGCTTCGTCGGTGGCGGCGATCACGGCGGCATGGGCGAGGCCCCCGGCGTCGGATGCTTCAGCGGTCTCCGAGTCCGAGCCTGCCGCCAATACCTCGAAGCCTTCGGCAGCGGCCGCAGCGCGGTCAACTGCTTCGGCACCAAGGGCGGTAACCGAGGCCGCACCGCAGACGTCGGCGGAGACGCAACCTTCCACTCCGATGTCGACATCCGCATCGACAGGCATGGCTGGCGTTCTTGCCCCGACGTTCGCATCCACGCAGGACGAAACGCCGGAGGCCACTCAGAAGGCGACGCGAGCGTCGAAGAAGCCGGTCAAGCTCGCCATTCCGGCCGCGATCGAATGCCGATTCGACGGCCTGAGTCTGACGTCGTTTCGATGGCTCTCGCCGGGAAGATTCGTCAGTCATACCGATGACGATAAGGGTCAATCGACCCAGTAATGGGACCGAGTGACGGGACCAGGACGAGCCCAACCGACTCAACCGCCTCGTAGCAGTCGTAAAGCACTCGCCAAGCCGCACTCGACAACCGACACTCCGTTCCGTTCATCACCACCCGTCCCTATCGCATCGCAACATGCGTATCGGCATGGTTTGCGTGCACGCGCGCCGTCCGGTGCTACGATTTCCTGTGTCGCGAAGCAGGAGGTCAGCATGGATGGCTACATCAGACACCAGATAGAAGGCGCATCGGTCGACATCGACGTCGTGCCCGTCAAGCCGCATGGCTTCTGTGCACGCTTCCGGATTTTCCGCGATGCGTCGGACGAGCCGGAATGGCACCAGGTGCATGTGTCCGGCTCCGTATTCAACACGGCCGCGGCGGCTGAAGAGGCGGCGAGATCGATGGCGCTTGAAAAGGTGC
The DNA here is from genome assembly GCF_019428685.1 of Paraburkholderia edwinii. NCBI lineage: Bacteria > Pseudomonadati > Pseudomonadota > Betaproteobacteria > Burkholderiales > Burkholderiaceae > Paraburkholderia > Paraburkholderia edwinii. The sequence continues at coordinate 3,305,225 of NZ_CP080095.1, read as the reverse complement.
TGGCGCGCGGCAATGGATAGCGCAGCGCCAGGCCACGCAGCGTCGCGCTCGCTGCTCGCTACGTTAGCGCTTCGCTCGTCCCGCCAGCGCGAGCGCCTGTCTGCAGTGCTTCCACCGGCAGCGCTTCAACCGAGGGCGCTTCCACCGGCAGCGCTTCAACCCGGGGCGCTTCCACCTGCAGTGCTTCTACCCGCAGTGCTTCCACCGGCAGCGCATCAACCCGGCAGCGCTTCGGCCCGCAGCGCTTCCACCCGACGCGCTTCCACCAATCGCAACACGCGCTCGCCGAACACCAACGGATCGCCTTCGAAGAACCGTTCGACCGCTTTCGTTTCAATCAGCCGCGCGCGCAGCGCTTCGCGCTCGCCGTGCCTATCGATCATCCTGACGGCAGCGTTCACGTAGTCTTCGATAGATGCGGTGATCGTCCACGGCGGCATGCCCGCACGCGCGAAGAGCGCGCCGTCGATGCGCTCGAACACTTCCTGTCCCATCATGCAGACGCCCGGCACACCGAGCGTGAGCGCATCGACGATGCCGTTCGTATTGCCGAACGGGAACGGGCTCAGGAACATATCGGCGTGATGAATCCGCGCGAGATAGTCCGCATAGGCGTGAAAGCCGTGCACGCTCGCGCCAGGCAGCGCGAGCGCGATAACGCGGCGCATATGCTCGAGTTGCAGGCCGTGCCGCACACCCGTCATCAGATGAAATTGCACGGGCGTTCGAGCGCGCTGCTGAATCTGACGGCAGGCGTCGAAGAATCGCGGATTGAGCTTCATCTGGCTCGCTGTGACGACAATCTCTAGCGTGTCGCGCCGCGCCGGCACGGCGGGCGCAATCGGCGGCAGCGCACTCGATGCGACGTACGGTTGACCGTCGCGCGGCAACGTCAGCAGCTTTTCGCTGAAGCAGGCCGGGTCGCCGACATAGTCTTCCTCGACGCTCACATAGTCGATCCGTTCCGAATGCGTGGTCGCCGGATGACCAAGCGCCGCGATCTGCAGCGGCGTCACGCGCAAATTCGACATGAAAATGGTCAGCGCGAACATGCCGACGCTCGGCATATAGAGCACATCGGCTTCTTCCGCTTGTGCGAAGTCGCGCACCGTCTTCAGGCACTCCCCGATATAGTCCGGCTCCTCCAGTTCGATAAACCGATCGAACAGCGCACGGCCGGTTTCGTCGACCGCATAGCCGAAGCCGAATCCGACCACTTCGAAATGGGCCCGCGCAGCAGCAAGCGTGCGCGAGTGAGTCCGGTAGATCGAATGCGCGCTGCCGAACCACTCGAGCACGACGATCATTAGCGGCTTTTTCTTGCGCTTGTGTCGCGTGGTGCGGGCGGCGCCGCACGCCGGCTTAGTGGCGAAACATTCCAGGTCGTAAAGACCCAGTTCATCGAGCTTGCGCCGCACGAGCACATTGATGTCCGCCTTGATCGCATGACGGCGCGGCGTATCGGCATAGCTGCAATACATGTAGGCGTTGTGCAGGACGCCGGTCGGTAGCGCATCGAGGTCGCCGATCTGCGCGAGCCTGCCCGGCAGCCATTCGAGCAAGGTCTCGCGTTTGCCGTGTGCGCTTACGGATCCATGAAACTCAGCGGACAGCAGCGCCAACGCAAGACTCGCGGCAACGGACGGCTTGCGTGCCCAGATATCGCTCAGCTCGAGCGTCAGATCCGATTCGCCCGAATAGAGCAGACACAGCTTTTCCAATGAACCTTGCGCGGTTTCAAAAGACGGGTCGCCGACCGGCTCCGGGCGAAGACAGCGCACGATGTGATCGGTGTGGCCGAGCGGCGTGGCGGCGAACAGCGCACCAATCCACGCGTGCATCGACATCAGCGTACTGAAGACTGCGGCACCGGGACGAAAGTCCGGATCGGCGAAAAGTGTCGTAAGCGCAGCCGTCGCGCGCAGGAAAAAACGTTCCCGCTGCGCTTCGGGCGGCAGCTCCGCAATGCCGGATGCACCGAAATCGCCATCCAGTTCGCCGCGCTTTTGCTGGAGCAGGGCAAGCAACGTTGCCAATTGCTCGACGGCCTCATCGTGCTTGCGCGTATAGACCAGGTTCTCGAAATGATCGAGCAGGAAGGAGGTGTGCATGAACGTCTTATAAAAATGCGAAACGCCAATTGTATGGAAAGACGATCAGGAAACCGTATTAAATCGGCGTGCGCCAGCATTTTGGGAGTTTTCTTGTATCGGACCATTCCGAATCTTTGTAGGATTCGCCTGCTGTCGACGTAAGAAAACTTGTCGTGCAGCATCGCGGGTCCGTCAGTGCAACCGCCAACGCGCGGTTCAAAGCGGGGCTCAACGCGACCGGATCCCGGACGCTGACGGTTCGATACGGGGTGTGGTGTGGCAAAGCAGCCAGGAGAGTAAATCGTGAAGTTGCAGGTTTCCTCAATTTAATTCGATATCCATATTAAAAAGCGGCGAGGATGTGCTGTCCCGGCTACTGAAGCCGGGAGGCCGGAGTTCGCCTGATTCAGTCGGTCATTTACGGGTTACGGGCTAGAGATGAAGAACAGACGATATGTCACGCGTGCGCGCGACCAATATGCATCGGTGGTGGGGGCTGAGCGCAGTGCGCGGCGATGGCTGCTGCGGCCGCCGGCGGGAAAGGCGCGGCTTGCGGTGCTTGCGGTCGGAGTCGGCGCGGCCTCGTTCGCGCATGCTGCGCGGGCGGCCGATGCGATTGAGACGGCCGAAGCGGACCGCGTGCCGCTTCAGATGATGCAGCAGATCCTGACTCAACCATCCGCGCTGCCGTTGCCGGCGACCGTGCTTGCCGCGGCGCTCGTCACCGATTACATCGCGGTGAGCCCGAACACCACGCCGGGCGTGCCGACTCATGCATCCGCCGATCTCAATGCGATGGCGGTCGGCCCAACATCGGCCGCTTCGGGTATCAACGCGAGCGCAGTCGGCGCCGGCGCATTCGCGGCGCGCAACTATTCGACTGCAGTCGGGTCGGGTGCGGGAGCGCTGGGGTTGCGCACGACCGCGATCGGCACGGGCGCGACCACAGGCTTCGAATCGGACAGTGCCGTTGCGATCGGCTATCTGGCGCGAGCTGACGGCGCCGCGACGCTTGCGATGGGTGCGGAGTCGACTGCGTCGGGTGCGGAGTCGGTCGCGCTGGGCTCGAACGCGGCGACCGGTGCGGACGCGGCGCGTGCGCTTGCGCTAGGCGCGGACACGCTAGCAACCGGCGCGGGCAGCGTCGCGCTAGGCGCGAACTCGATCGCGAGCCGGCAGAACGCGGTGTCGATCGGCAATGCGGATCTGCAGCGGCAAATCATCAACGTGGCGGCAGGCACCTTTGATACCGATGTCGTCAACGTCGCGCAATTAAAGGGCGTCACGGCAGCGCTCGGCGGCGGCGCGGCGGTCGGGGCCGATGGCAGCGTGCTGGCCCCGGCATACACGATTGGCGGTGATCTGTATCACAACGTCGGCGATGCGTTGACGAATCTCGATGGGCGCGTAAGCGCGAATACGATCCGCATCGACGATCTGACCAACGTGATCAACAACATCTCGGGCGGCACGACGACGGTGGTCCGATACTTCCGCGCGAACTCGGTGTTGAGCGATGCGGCGGCAACAGGCGCCGAGGCGGTAGCGATCGGCGGCAATGCGCGCGCGACGGCGGCGAATTCGATTGCGCTCGGGGCGAACTCGGTTGCGGACCGCGAGAACGTCGTATCGGTCGGTGCCGCCGGGTACGAGCGTCAGATCGCGAACGTCGCAGCGGGCGTTGCTGATACCGACGCGGTCAACGTGCGTCAATTGAAGGACGCAGGTCTGATCGATGGCAACGGCCACGCGACCAGCGCGGTGACCTACGACAACATCGATGGCCGTGTCGACTACGGCAGCGTCACACTTGGTCAGGGCCGCGCCGGCGGCACGCAGATTCACAACGTGGCGAATGGCGCGGCCGATTCCGATGCGGTCAACCTGGGCCAGCTGAACAGTGCGATCAGTCAGGCGATCATCAACGATTTGCCGCGCGCGCCGAGCCCGTTCATCGTCGTGAACGGCAATGCCGCGAGCGAGGCTGCGCAGGCAAGCGGCACGCACGCGGCCGCGCTCGGCGCCAATGCATCGGCAAATGGCGCGGCGGCGCTCGCGCTCGGTGCGAATGCGAGCGCGGCCGGCGACACGGCAAGCGCAATTGGGGCTCAGGCCGTCGCGAAAGGGAACGGTGCATCGGCGTTCGGCTGGAACGCCGCCGCCACCGCGGATGGCGCGGTGGCGCTCGGTGCCGGTTCGGTTGCCGATCGGGCGAACGCGGTGTCGGTCGGCAGTGCCGGCGCCGAGCGGCAAATCACGAATGTCGCGGCGGGCACGCGTGGCACCGACGCCGTCAACCTCGATCAGTTGAATGCCGCGTTCAACCAGACGAATCAGGCTCTCAACGATCTCGACCGCAGCACGCGCAAAGGCATCGCCTCGGCCTCCGCGCTGCAGATCGTCACGCCGTATCTGCCGGGGCGCACCACGCTCAACGCCGGTGTCGCGGCCTATCGCGGCCAGGCGGCGCTTGCGCTCGGCGTGTCGCGCTGGAGCGAGAAGGGCACGTTCAACGTCAACGCGGGCGTCGCATCGTCAGGCGGCAACAGCACGATCGTCCGCGCGGGAGTCGGCTTCGTCATCGGAGACTGACGCACCGCGCCCAGTTTGAGCGTCGAAGCAAAACCACAGAAGCAGTGAACGAGCGCCGTGCGTGCGGAGTGTCATCGCATGCACGCGCGGCGCGCATGCGCGAGGGAACGAAATGAAGCAATGGGTCGTCGTCGCGGCCGCGCTCGCCACCTTTTCGGGGTGCGCAAGCGAGGTGGCGCGCGAGAAACTCGATATCCGCGATCCGTCGGTCACGCAGCGCGGATTTGGTACGCCGCAGGACGCAGCAGCGGGCGCGGCAGTGAAGCAATGGACCGACACGTACACGCCGATCAAGCGCCGCGGTGCGACGCTCGATGCGTTGCAGGCAAGGCTCGACCAGTTCGGGCCGAAGAGAGATTCGTATGTGGGCGCGAAGGCGCAATGCTGGATCGACACCGGTCGGGCGGCCTTTGCGGCGCGTGATGAGTGGGGCTTCGTCGAGGAATCGATCGGCGAGGCAACGGCGCTGATCGACGGGCTCGAATCGGGCATGAGCGCCAGCTATAGCGCGACGGGAGGCGCGGGTGCCGTCGACGCAGTGCCCGTATCGGACGTCAGTGCCGATCATCGAAAGACCGCCGAAGCGTCACGCTTGCGCACATCGGTACCCGTGCGGCCGGATTTATGGGCGCAACTGAATGCGCTCAAAGCCGACAGTCGTTTCGCCGCATGTCCACCGGCTCAGAAGCGGGCCGCATGCGCTGAAGTCGAACTGACGCGCGCAGGGCACGATGCATGGACGCGCGCGTTCTCGACCGCGCAGCAGCGCACCGAACACCTGCAGACGCCGTTGCGCGAAGCTGAACAGGCGCTCGCCGCCTGTACGGTCGAGCGACCGGTTCCGCAGGAGCCGGAGGTCATTTCGCTGTCGGCCGATGCGCTGTTCGAGTTTGGTCGCGGCGATCTCGCGGCGATCAGCGACGAAGGGCGCCGGCAGCTCGACCGCATTGCGGTGCGCCTGCACGCGCTCGACGCCATCGAGCGGCTTGTCGTATCGGGCTACACGGACAGGCTCGGGTCGGACGGCTACAACCTGCGTCTGTCGTGGCTGCGCGCCGATACTGTGCGGCGCTATCTGGCGGACAGCGGCGTGAGCGTGCCGATCGATGCGCGTGGTCTCGGCAAGGCACAGCCGGGCAGTGCGTGTGCGATGCGCGATCGCGCGGCCTTGATTGATTGCCTGGCGGGCGACCGGCGCGTCGAGATTCGTGTCGTTGGCGCGCGGTCGAAGGGGTAGCGGGCGCTGGAACGGCTGGAAGGGCAGCAAGCCGGCTAGCCGGCTTGCCACGCGCTGCGCCGCGATTCAGAACGCGTAGTACGGCCCGTTGCCCGCGGCGGTCGCGCGCGTCTCGATCGCGGTATAGACACGCCGTCCGAAGAAAAACGGCAGTCCCCAGTCGAACATCGTGTTCGACGGCCCCGCGAGGTTGTCGAATGCGTTGTTCGCACTGGCGAACAGCGTCTGCGCGTTGCCGACCGGAAACGAGAGCGTGACAGCGGCGCCGTCCGTGCCGGTCATCGTGGCCGTTTGCGTCGCGCTGGACGGCGGGCAGTACCACACGCCGCACTGGTTCAGCGTCGCGGCAAAGAATATGCCGTTCGAGCCGCTGTCGATAAAGCTGTTCGGCCACGTCAGCCCATCCGCCTTCGTTACGATGCGGCCGGTCTGCGTATTCGTTCTGATCACGGTCGCGCCGCCGAGCGTGTTGTTCGCCTGCGTGCCGATACCGAAAATCAGCTGGCCCGTGATGGATTGCACGCCGGTGTCCGGAATCGCCGGCAACTCGATGATCACGCCGTTGTTGTTCTCCGCGAAGTCGGCGACCGGATTGCCGATTTGCGAGGCGAGCGGCTGCGAACCCGACGTGCATGCCCCGCCGGACACGCAGGTGTAGTACCAGCGCGGCAGCGCGTTGCGTGTGCATGCGCTGCCGCAGTCGGTGGCGAAAAGGCCGACACCGAGAATGCCGTTCACACGCAGCGTCGCCGGCGACATCATCGGTGGGCCTGAACTCGCGCAGTCGCTGGGGACGGTCGGCAAGGACGGGTCGGCGATTACCTGAATCGGCAGCGCCGCGGCGATCTGCCCGGCCATGCGCACGTCGGCGGTTCGCACCGCGCCCCACGTGTACCCGCTGCCGAACACACCGCATGCGCCGCTGATGGTGCCGACGCCTGCCGCACCGCCGGCGCCGGCGCCGGCCACCGCTGGCAATTCAAGCGAGGCCGGCAGCGCGGATGCAAGAATGCGCAGCCCGCTCGATCCGGTATCGACCTGCACATTGTCGATCGTCGCGCACTCGCTGGTCGAGGGCGCGCAGACCGTGACGCTCGTCGTCAGCATGTTGCGCACGCGGCTCGGCAATGCGTTGACGGCAATCGGTTGCACGTTCGGCGTGCTCGACTGCGGGACGGACGGCGATGAAGGGGAGGGGGGCGCGGGCGGTTCGTCGCTGGGCGGATTCGCGGGGCCGGCCGCGATGGGCGGCTGTTCGGCGCCCCTGCCGCCGCCGCATCCGGTCAGTGCCGCTACCGAAACGAGGACCATCGCCACCGCGACTGTGTGGCTGGCCAGTCCGGCCGCGAGCGCGAGTTTCGCGTATTGGGCCTGCAAAGTGTGGAGGACAGCACCGGGGTGAAGAAGAGCGATTCGCGTGTCCACGAGAGTTCTCCGTCATTGCAAGTCCGCGGGCGAAATGCCGGGCGGTATCACCGTCGGCAGCCATGCGCGGCCCACGTAACTGCGCATCTGTCCACCGGAATCGACAATCAGGTCGGGCTGCGCGACGCGCGACGCATGCAGGCTGTTTCGTGCGCCGGCAAGCTCGGCCGCTTTCGCGCGATAAGACGCGCTGTACCGGCCCAGCAGCCCGTCGAGGTTGGGCATCGTCGGGCCTTCCCACGTGTAGGCGAATATCAGTCCGTCGCCGGTCGCGTATTCGTGAATCTTCGTGCCGCCTTCGTCGGTCCACGCGCGGATCCGGATGCTGGCGTCGGCCATGTGATTCGCGACGGCCGCGCTCCCGGCGCGCGGCGTGGCAGGCATCGTGCCGCCGAGTTGCGCGCAGGCCGTCGACGCGATCAGCATGGCAGACACGCCGGCCGCGAGCGCAACGGCCAAGCGCATAATGTGTGGGGTTATCGTTAAATTCATTTCACTAGGTTTCCTAACTTTTTTGAGATCGTTAATTCAAGATAGCACCGCGTTTGTCCGGCCCATCAACTGCGAGAGATAGCGGGCGATTTCAATCTCAAAATTAGGTGTGCAGCGAGTCCGGAATTTCCAGACAAAACAATAGACTTATCCCGAATTCGATGGTTTGCTCGAACGGCTGTGAAAACCTTGCCAAGTGTTAAATTTCGGTGCGCGTGTGCGCGCAATGTGAGCCTGCCACCCCGGTTTTTGCCATCGGGGTCGCCGGACCGGTAAAATACCGGGTTGATCCACGGATACTGCCGTGGCGTAGCGGAAGGATTCCCCGAACATGACTGATCTTCGTCTCACCAAGCGGTTCGCAGCATTGCTGATGGCTGGCGGGCTGGTCGCCGGCTGCGGCACGTCGTCGCCGACCAAAATCGACTACAAAAGCGACCAGAAATCGAAGGAAGTGTCGCTTGCCATTCCGCCGAACATGATCGACGAGACCGCCGATCAGCGTTCGCTGCCGCCGCAGGGCGGTCAGACGTCCCTCTCCGCGCTGCAGCAGGTGCAGAGCACGGCGCCGACCGACACGCCCGTGGTGCCGTCGGTGTCCGGCATGCATATCCAGCGCGACGGCACCGAAAGCTGGCTCGTCGTCGACAGCGAGTCGCCGGACCAGGTGTGGCCCCAGGTGCGCCGCTTCTGGCAGGAACAGGGCTTCCTGCTGGTCGTCGACGACCGTAAGCGGAATGTGATGGAAACGGACTGGAACGAAACGCATCCGGCCATCAACGACGGTCTGATCCGCAGCACGCTGACGAAGGCGCTGGGCAATTCGTACGTGACGGCCGAGCGCAACAAGTACCGCACGCGTCTCGAGGCGGCGCCGAACGGCGGCACGTATGTGTTCGTGAGCCAGAAGGGGCTGCGCGAACAGCTGACCGGCGCGAACAACGATTCGAGCACCTGGGCGGTCAAGCCGAACGATCCGGCACTCGAAGCCGAATATCTGAAGCGCCTGATGGCGTCGATCGCGCAGGCGCAGGCGCGCGCGAACCCGTCCGGCACGACGGGAGGAGATATCCAGAACGTCGCGCTGTCGCCGGCGGGCGCGCAAACGGCGCCGAATGTGGCTGCAGGTGCAGGTGCAGGCGCAGGCGCCACCGGTGCGAATTCCGCCGCTGCCGCCACGGCCGCGCAAAACGTCGCGCTCGCCGCGCAGACGCCGACGGCTGACGAGCGGGCCGTCAACGGCAGCGCCGTCAACGCCGGCCCGAGCGCGCAGTACTCGAACGACGAGCTGATGCTCGGCGAACCGTACGATCGCGCGTGGCTGCGCGTGGGGCTCGCGCTCGATCGCAGCAACTTCACGGTTGACGATCGCGACCGTACGAAGGGTATCTACTTCGTCCGTTACGTCGATCCGAAAGACATGACCTCTGCCGAACAGGGCTTCTGGAGCCAGGTCTTCCACGGCCGCAAGGAGAAAGTCGCGAAGCAATATCGCGTGAACGTGCGTGCGATCACGCCGAACCAGACGCGGGTTGCCATCATCGACGACAAGGGCTCGGTCGATAAGTCGCCGCAGGCGACGCAGATCATGTCGCTGATGATCGATCAGCTGCACTGACCGCCGCGATTAGGTATCGGCAGTGGCCGCCGCGTGACAGCGGCCTTTGGAACGTACCAAGCCGAAAGCCCTGAGCCAAAAGCATAAAGCCGCGAGACGACGATCGTCTCGCGGCTTTTTCTTTGTTGCGGGTGATGGTTAGCGCCGGTTTTCAGCGCCGCTGCATCAAATCAACGTTTATCGGCTGCGGCGGCGGTCGCGCCACCGCGGGCACCGAACCCAGGAAGGCGCTTGACAACGCCGGTCGAGAGCGCGGTGCCGACGAGAATCACCGCGCAGCCCGCGAGCATGCCGGCCGACACGCGTTCGCCAAGAAACAGCGCGCCCCACAGAATGCCGAACAGAGGAATCACAAACGTCACGGTCATGGCTCGCGCGGGACCGGCGACCGCGATCAGATGGAAGTACAGCATATACGCGATGCCGGTGCAGCCAATGCCGAGGCCGAGCACCGATGTCCACGCGTGCAGCGAGATCGGCGCCGCCGGCCATTGTGCGATGGCGAGCGGCAGCAGCACGACGGTCGCGCCGATCATCGTGCCGGTTGCGACCGTCAATGCGTCGACGCCCATCAGATGCCGCTTCGTATAGCTCGCCGCGATGCCGTACAGCAGCGTTGCGCCAAGCGCCGCGGCGGCCGCGAGCGCCGTCGTCGCGGGCGTGGCGACGGTGCCCGAGCTCGGCGCGACGATCTGATCCCAGACCAGCATCAGCACGCCGGCGAAGCCGATCGCGAGGCCGATGCTGCGCAGCGTGCTCAAACGGTCCTTCAGCCATACGAACGCGACGAGCGCGCCCCACAGCGGCGTGGTCGCGTTGATCACCGACGTCACACCGGCCGACAGCGTGAGCTCCGCATAGGCAAAGAGGCAAAACGGCGCGGCCGAATTCAGCACGCCTACAACCACGAGCGGCCACGCGCGCCGCTTGAGCGTATCGATCGACTCGCGCAACGGCCGCCGGATAATCAGCACGACGAGAAGAAACAGCGCACCGATGCCGACGCGCAGCGCCATCAACGGCGCGACGTCGAAGTCGCTCACGCCGATGCGGATAAAGAGAAACGAAGCGCCCCAGAGCGCGGCGAGAATTGTCAGCTGAACGATATTGACTGGAGTCATGGGCGGGACGTCACGCGCAGTTGAGTCGGGACGCGCACGCATGGTATCACCGGCTGTAAGCGTGACGGTTCACGCTGGAATGAAATAGCAATAAACGGGAGGGTAAATGAAAGGAGATGCGTGAAACGCGGTGGGCGCGGCGCAAATGAAAACGGGCGGCGCTTCAAAAGCGCCGCCCGTACGGGGCGATCTGATTACCAAACCGCACATCAAATCGCGCGCATCAAATCGCGCACCAAACCGCGCACGGAGCGCGGTCTGCTGCGATCAATGCGGGATCATCCCTTGCAGGTAGTTCTGCTGCAGCCACACAAGAACGCCGAGCACGATCGTGAGGAAGATCGAGTGCTTGAAGGTCTTCGCGAACACGACGCCTTCCTTGCCCTTCAGTTCCGTCGTCGCGACACCGGTCGAGATGTTTTGCGGCGAGATCATCTTGCCCATCACACCGCCCGACGAGTTGGTCGCGGCCATCAGCACCGGATGCAGACCCAGCTGATTCGCGGCGACCACCTGCAGGTTGCCGAACAGCGCATTGCCAGACGTATCGCTGCCCGACAGGAACACCGCGACCCAGCCGAGGAACGCGGACACGAGCGGGAAGAATGCGCCGACCGATGCCACGCCGAGACCCAGCGTGTAGTTGAGACCCGAGTAGTTCATCAGGTACGCGAGGCCGACGATCGTCGCGACCGTGAAGATCGCGATACGCGTCTGCACCCACGTATCGACCACCGCGCGGCCGAACTCCGACGGCTTCAGGCCGACGACGAACGACGTGATGATCGCGGCGACGAGAATCGCAGTGCCGGTCGCAAGCGGCTGGAAGTCCCAGATCGCGCCGTACGGCTGGTTATAGAGCGTGATGAAGACCGCTTTGTCGAGGCCCGGCCACGGCACCTTGACATCGCCGATCAGGAAGATCTTCGCGACGGTCCAGATGATCACGACCGCCGATACGATCAGCCACGGATACCAGCCCTGGACGCCGCTGATCTCGCTGCGCACTTCGTTCGCGCGATCGATGTTGATCGCGAATTCCGGATCGGGGGCGGGGCGCCACACGCGCAGGAACAGGATCGTGACGACGAGCGACACGAGCGACGACAGCACGTCGGTCAGGCTGTAGTTGATGTAGTTCGACGTAATGAACTGCGTCAACGCAAAGCTGCCGCCCGACACCAACAGCACCGGCCAGATCGCCGCCATCTTGCGGAAGCCCGCATACACGGCCATCACATAGAACGGCAGCAGGAACGCGAAGAACGGCAACTGGCGGCCGACCATCTTGCCGAGCGTGTCGGCAGGCAGGTGCGTGACTGCGCCGAGCACCGTGATCGGCACACCGAGCGCGCCGAACGCAACGGGCGCGGTGTTGAAGATCAGCGTGAAGGTCAGTGCTTCGAGCGTCGGGAAGCCCATCATGATGAGCAGCGAACTCGTGATCGCGATCGGCGTGCCGAAGCCCGAGATGCCTTCGAGCAGTGCGCCGAACGAGAAGCCGACCACGACGAGCACGATGCGCCTGTCGTTAGGCAGGTGGTCGATCAACCACATCCGGAAGGCGGCGAAGCGGCCCGAGCGCACCGAGATGTTGTACAGCAGGATCGCGGTCACCACGATCCACATCACGGGCCAGACTGCGAACACCGCGCCCGCGACGACTGAGTTGATCGCGAGTCCGACCGGGAACTGCCACACGAAGATCGCGACGATAAGGCCGACGATCAGGCCCGCAAGCGAGGCCTGCCACGCGGGCCGACGAGCCCAGCCGAGCAGGATGAGTACCACGATGATGGGTAAAGCGGCAACGATGAACGACGGGAACAGCGAGTTACCGATAGGCGTCAACAGCTGGTGAAACATCACGTCTCCTTCTTTGTAATTCGAATCGACATGGTTCTGCACCTTCGCGCATGACATGGCGAGTCGAGGGGGAGCAGTACGGATGACGATGGCGCCGCGCGCAATGCTGAAAAGCGCGGCTCCTCTTTTTTAAGCAGGCGTAGCAGTGGCAACCGCAAGGATAGAGCGCGCGCGAATGCAGTCAATAGGGAAACAACCTTGAAACGCGCGCTCGGCTCGCGAAGTCCACCAGAAGGGGTCAACACTTCTTGTCGGCCTCTATTCCGGTGTAATGAAAATGAAATGGTTACCACTGAATTTGTAATGCGTTGGCAGTGTGCCGCCATCGATCAGTGATGGTGATAGCCGTAATGACCGTAGTGGCCATAGTGACCATAGAAGCCGAAGTTGAGCGCGACGCCGGGCCCCCACCAGCCTGGCCCGTAGCCGCCGTAGTAGGGCGGGTAATACGCCGGATAAGCAGGATAGTAGGCAGGCGCGACGGCGACCGGCGCCGGTGCATAGACGCCAGCGGGCGGTGCCGCTTGCGGTCCCTGTTGGGCTTGCGCGCCAGGGGGCGGTACCGCATAGCCGTTCGCCGCATTTGCGTTCGGATCGGCATCTTCCGGTTCGTCATCGGCGCCGGCGGGCGCAGCGTATTGACCGTTTGTTTCGTCGCCTTGCGGTGGGCCTTGGATTGGGCCTTGGGTCAAGCCTTGCGTTGGCCCTTGCGTTGGCCCTTGCGTTGGCCCTTGCGTTGCACCCGGTGTGACGCCGGTCGTCGCGTAAGGAGACGGATACGGCGCTGCGCCGTAGTAACCGTAGGGATAAGGCCCGACGTAGTAGCAGCCGGATAGCGCAAGGGTAAAAGCGGCAGCGCCGCTCACGCGAGCCGCGGCGGGAAACGGTTTCATGACGTGCTCCTGATACGGGTCGCGACGCCATGCTGCCGTGGCGCGCATTCATTGATGCGACGAGCTTACGTCAGCAGTGCAATGCACGCGTTGCAAAGTGGTTACTGCATATTTCACAGCGTTGCAAAAGATCGCGGCGCGTGAGACGCATCGCACGTCTTATGCGCGCTCGCGATTTTCGTATGCGGCTCGTTTGTGTCGTTTGCGACCTCACGTGCCAACTACTTGCCAACCTCATGACCGATAAGACCGCCCGCCGCGGCGCCACCCACCGTCGACAGACCCGTGCCGCCGATCGCCGCGCCGGCCGCCGCGCCGACACCTGCGCCAACCGCTGTATCGCGCCCTTGACGCGACATGTCACCGCACGCCGAGAGACCCGCGACGAAGATCGCCATTGCTGCACACGCTCCGATTCGCTTCAACGATTTCATGATCTCGCTCCTTATTCTTGAACGGGCAGAGTGCGATCCGTCCGCAGCCCTTCAACCCTTACGGATCATGGTATCGCCGGGTGCGGTTTCGATTTGTGTGAGCTTGTCAGCAAAGCGTCTGTTCGGTAATGAAATGTTTCATTGCGGCCCGATTCTTGCGGCGCTTCGCAGGCGCGAGTGCATACTCGACAAAAAGCCCGCGCGTCCAATCGAACGGCGGGCTTTGTATCGCACCGCGTCACGCAAAGATTGCGCACGCGAATGCGTTAAGGCCTGAAAGAGGTGCTTTTTACTGCCGCTGATAAATCTCGGCGCCGCTCTTCACAAACTCGACGGCCTTCACTTCCATGCCTTTGCGCAGCGCTTCGTCGTCGCTCACACCCTGTTGCGCGGCGAACTCACGCACGTCCTGCGTGATTTTCATCGAGCAGAAGTGCGGTCCGCACATCGAGCAGAAGTGTGCAACTTTGGCGGAATCTTTCGGCAGCGTTTCGTCGTGGAATTCGCGCGCCTTGTCCGGATCGAGGCCGAGGTTGAACTGATCTTCCCAGCGGAATTCGAAGCGCGCCTTCGAGAGCGCGTTATCGCGCACCTGCGCGCCCGGATGACCCTTTGCCAGATCGGCCGCGTGCGCCGCAAGCTTGTACGTGATGATGCCTTCCTTCACGTCGTCCTTGTTCGGCAAGCCGAGGTGTTCCTTCGGCGTCACGTAGCAGAGCATCGCGGTGCCGAACCAGCCGATCATCGCGGCGCCGATACCCGACGTGATGTGATCGTAGCCCGGCGCGATGTCGGTCGTGAGCGGCCCGAGCGTGTAGAACGGCGCTTCGTCGCACCATTCCAGCTGCAGGTCCATATTCTCCTTGATCAACTGCATCGGCACATGGCCCGGGCCTTCGATCATCACTTGCACGTCGTGCTTCCACGCGATCTGGGTGAGCTCGCCGAGCGTCTTCAGTTCGCCGAGTTGCGCTTCGTCGTTGGCGTCGTAGATCGAGCCGGGACGCAGGCCGTCGCCGAGCGAGAAGCTCACGTCGTACGCCTTCATGATTTCGCAGATGTCCTCGAAGTGCTCATAGAGGAACGACTCGCGATGATGCGCGAGACACCACTTCGCCATGATCGAGCCGCCGCGCGACACGATGCCCGTCATCCGGTTCGCGGTGAGCGGCACGTATTGCAGGCGCACGCCCGCGTGAATCGTGAAGTAGTCGACGCCCTGTTCGGCCTGCTCGATCAGCGTGTCGCGGAAAATTTCCCACGTCAGATCCTCGGCTTTGCCGTTCACCTTCTCGAGGGCCTGATAGATCGGTACCGTGCCGATCGGCACCGGGCTATTGCGGATGATCCATTCACGCGTTTCATGAATGTGCTTGCCGGTCGACAGGTCCATGACCGTGTCGCCGCCCCAGCGGATCGCCCAGGTCATCTTGTCGACTTCCTCGCCGATCGACGACGTGACGGCCGAATTGCCGATGTTCGCGTTGATCTTCACAAGGAAGTTGCGGCCGATGATCATCGGCTCGCTTTCCGGGTGATTGATGTTGGCTGGAATGATTGCGCGGCCGCGCGCGACTTCCTCGCGCACAAACTCGGGCGTGATTTCCTTCAGCGCATTTGCGCCGGGCGCCGCTGCGCCGAATGCGGTTGCGCCGAACGCCTGGCCCGGATGCTGGCGGCCCATCATCGCGGCGAGCTTGGCCCCGTTCGGGCCGCTCGTGCGCAGGCTTTCGAGGTATTCGGCACGCCGCTGGTTTTCGCGAATCGCGATGTACTCCATTTCGGGCGTGACAATGCCTTTCTTCGCATAGTGCATTTGCGACACGTTCGCGCCGGCTACGGCGCGGCGCGGCGTGCGGTGCAGGCCCGGGAAGCGCAATTGCGCGGTGGCCGGGTCGGCTGCGCGTTCGCGACCGTAATCGCTCGACAGGCCGTCGAGCGACACGGTGTCGCCGCGCGCTTCGATCCAGCGCTGGCGCAGCGCGGGCAGGCCGGCGCGGATATCGATGCGCGCGTCGGGGTCCGTGTACGGGCCCGACGTGTCGTAGACATAGATCGGCGGATTCTTCTCGCCGCCGAAGCCGGTCGGCGTATCGGCTTGCGTGATCTCGCGCATCGGCACGCGAATATCGGGCTGCGACCCGGTGACGTAAACCTTGCGCGAATTCGGCAGCGGCTCGACGGCAGCTGCATCGACATGCGCTTCGGCGGAAATGAACTTCGGGTTGGCGTTCACGTGGCTCTCCTGTGGCGGACCGCTTTCTGGTTGCGCTACACGGGAGACGAGAGGAAGTGGGACGGGTTCGCGAGAGGCTTGCAGCTTAATGTGGCGGAACCCGAACGCTTCCCTGCGCTGGCATTATCCAGATCAGGTTCAAAGGGTATTTCTCACCCACGCTACGCGATATTGGCTGCCGACCGTCGAGCAGGCTCGATCTGAAATCGGCGGACAACGATGCGTAACGCAGGACCCCCGCGTTAGCAGCGGACAAGATAACCTGGCTTGGCCTCGTTTGGCAAAGCTTTTGGCACCGCTTTGGGCAAATTTCTTTGACAGGAATTTGTCGGCAAAAAAATTATGGATGCGGCTGTCATATCGGCGGCGGGGTGGCGACAAACGTGCAGATCTGAATAACGGAGTCTGCCATGCAACCTTACGCGAAGCTTGTCGTCCGCCCCGGCGACACGCATCCCCAAGGCGATAGCCACGCCGCGCCGCCGCCTGCTGCCGGTTCGCGCACGATTCATCCGCTCTGGGTGCGGGTCGGGCACTGGCTCAATGCGATCGCCGCGATCGTCATGATGCTGTCGGGCTGGCGCATCTACGACGCGTCGCCGGTGTTTCACGGCTTCGAGATTCCGCCGAACCTCACCTTGGGCGGCTGGCTCGGCGGTGCGCTGCAATGGCATTTCGCGGGGATGTGGCTGCTCGTGTTCAACGGCATCGTCTATCTCGCGCTGAACCTCGCAAGCGGGCGCTTCGCTCGCAAGTTCTTTCCGCTGTCGCCGCGCGCGATTCTGCGTGACTTTTTCGCGGCGCTGACCGGCAAGCTGTCGCACGCGGACCTCTCGCATTACAACGCGGTGCAGAAGTTCGCGTATCTGTTCGTGATCTGCGATCTGATCGTGCTCGTGCTGTCGGGCCTCGCAATCTGGAAGTCGGTGCAGTTTCCGCTGTTGCGCGAACTGATGGGCGGCTACGACAACGCACGCGTCGTGCACTTCTGTGCGATGGCGCTGATGGCGGCGTTTATCGCCGTGCACCTCGCGATGGTGGCGCTCGTGCCGCGCTCGCTGATCGCCATGCTGCGTGGCCGGTAAGGAGAACGCGATGAACGACAAACTCAAACCGGCCCATAAACTCGACCGTCAATCGATCCTGCAGGACGCGCAGCGCGAACTCGCCATGCCGTCGCGGCGCCTCTTCGGCAAGCAGTTGCTGACCTTGGGCGGTCTGTCGATGCTGACCGGCTGTTCGCTGACCGACGACGAATCGGTCAACAAGTTTCTCACCGCGGTATCGCGGCTCAACGACAGCGCGCAGGCGTTGCTGTTCAGCCCGACGCAGCTCGCGCCGACTTATACGGAAGCGCAGATCACGCGCCCGTTCCCGTTCAACGCGTATTACGGCATCGACCAGGTGCCGCATGTCGATGAAGCTTCGTACCGTCTGCAGCTGAGCGGCCTCGTCACGGGCAAGCGGACATGGACGCTGCCCGAACTCGTCGCGCTGCCGCACGAGGAACAGATCACGCGGCATATCTGCGTCGAAGGCTGGAGTGCGGTCGGCCGCTGGGGCGGCACGCGGTTCGGCGATTTCCTGAAGCGCGTCGGCGCCGATACGAGCGCGAAGTACGTCGGCTTCAAATGCGCGGACGACTACTACGAAAGCATCGACATGGCCACGGCGCTGCATCCGCAGACGCTGCTCGCATTCGATTACGACGGCGAGCGTCTGCCCGCGAAATACGGCTTCCCGATGAAGCTGCGGATGCCGACCAAGCTCGGCTACAAGAATCCGAAGCACATCGTCGAGATTTTCGTCACGAATAAGTATCCCGGCGGCTACTGGAGCGATCAGGGATACAACTGGTTCGGAGGCAGCTGATGTGCGTCATTGCTCGCGCGATGGCTTGCAGCAGCAGCCTCGGAAGGCACCCGGCACCGCCGGTACATAGAGGCAACACATACACACACGGAGTCAATCATGAAGAAACTCGCAATGGCAGCAATGGCAGTGGCATTCCTCGCAACGGGCACGGCCGCGTTCGCACAGGCAAGCGGCGCGATGTCGAACGACGCGATGTCGCATGACGCAAAGGGCGGTGCGATGTCCCACGACAACATGTCTCACGACAGCATGTCGAAGTCGGGCTCGAAGGACAAAATGAAGCACGACAGCATGAAGAAGGGCGACGACGCGATGGGCATGAGTCACGAAGCGTCGGGCGCGATGAGCCACTAAACGGCAGGCGATCGAGCCAGGGTAGCGCGTCGGCGGCGGCACGGCGCGCGAACGTTTCGTTACGATTGCGTCGCCGTTATTTCGACGGCAGGCGGAACGGTTACTGCATAATTGCAGGGCGTCGTTTTACAGCGCCTATCTACCGTTCCACTGCCATGCGTTTCCGCCCAGTCCGTTTTGCCGCCGCCGCGCCCCTTTGCGCGGCGTGCCCCGCCGTGTTGCCGCCTGACCGTCGTGGTCCGGCGCGAGCGTCGAGGGGCAGCGGCAGGCGGCGCCCATGCGCGTAAATCTGCCTGCGCGTTTCCCGTTCCGGTTGCCCGAATCGACGGGCGGGCGCATCGTGCTCGCGCTGGCGGTCGTCTATCTGGTCTGGGGCTCGACCTATCTGTGCGTGCACGTCGCGCTCGGCTCGTTCCCGCCGCTGCTGATGTCGGGCCTGCGAAACTTCTTCGCCGGCGTCGGCCTGTTTATCTTTGCCATTCGCCGGCGTCCGACGATGCCGAGCCTCGAGCAGGTGCGCAATGCGGCGCTCGTCGGCACCATGCTCGTCGGCCTGTCGAGCGGCATGCTCGCGTACGGAATGCGCACGGTCGGCACCGGCACCGCGGCCGTGATGGTCGCGACAGTGCCGCTCTTCGCCACCGTGATCGCGGCGGTGGCCGGCCGGCACATCGCGCGCGGCGAGTGGTTCGCGGTCGGACTCGGGCTGATCGGCATCATGATCCTGAGTCACGGCGATACGGCGCCGGGCTCCGCCGGCGGCAGTCTCGCGATTCTCTGCGGGGCGCTCTTCTGGGCAGGCGGGGCGCATCTGGCCGGGCGCCTGTCGCTGCCGTCCGATCTGTTTCTGTCGACTGCATTGCAGATCGGTCTTGGCGGCGCGATCTCGACGCTCGTTGCGTGCGCGTCCGGCGAGCGGATGCTCGAACTGCACTTTCTGCCAGTCGTCGCGTTTCTTTACCTGATGCTGATCGGCACGATGGCCGCGTATGTCGCGTACGGCTATTTGATCCGCCACACGAGTCCGATCATCGCGAGCAGTTGCATGTATGTGAATCCGCTCGTCGCGGTCGCGCTCGGCGCGCTGCTGCTGGCGGAGCCCGTCACGCGTTCGACGGTGATCGCGACGGTCGTTATTTTGTCGAGCGTCGGGCTATCGTTCTGGTTCGACTACCGGCGGCGCCCGCGAGCGTGAATGCGTCGCCGCGCAAAACGTCATCCGTTCGCTATCCGCTTCAGCTCCGCTCCACTCCACTGATCCGCGCTACGTGAGTGCCGCGCCCACGCGGTAACCGCAGTACACGCGCATGTAACGCCGGCCGTTCGTAGCCGGCGCTTGCGCATCGCACTGCCTCTCCGCAAGCGGCTTCGATGAAGACCTCTAAACATCGGAGTCCTTTATCTGACAGGTCATCTTTGACGTTTGCAGTCCGTATTGCTTTCGTGCGGCACACGGTTTGCTGAATGCGCACCGTCCAAACGACGCGGACAGCGACGAACGACCGAACCTCGTTCGCCGCCGCCCGCGACCCAGGGACAGGAAAGGCGTGCCGCCGTTTGGAAGGCCCGCTGCGCATTCGACAACAACAACCGGACGCGCGGCGTGTCTGCGGCAAGCCGCATATCAATGGGCGAGGGCATGCCCGATATCAGTGAGGTGGGAAATGAAGCTCATCCGTACAGTTGCGGCGCTGGTGAGTGCGGCGTCCTTGTTGACGGCTTGCGGCGGGGGCAGCGACGCCGGCAAGGAACTCGGTTTGACGAATCCGGAGATGCGTTTCGTGCATGCGATTGCAGGTGGCCCCACGGTCGATTTCATCGTCAATGGCGCCGCGTTGCAGACGAATATCGGTTACCAGGGCGTCACCAATTTTGCCAACGTCAATACCGGCCAGACTGTGGTCGCGTATGCAGCGACGGGAACCACGACCGCGCTTGCGAGCGGCACATTCCCCGACGTCGCGAAAGGGCATGAGTACACGGTGCTCGCGGTGCCCGGATTGACCGCGCCCGATATCGGTCTGATCGACGACCCGTTCGACAAAGGCATTCTGTCCAACAGCGCACGGGTGCGCGCGTACAACGCCACGGTGAATGCGCAGAACCTCGACATCTACATTGTCCCGCAAGGAACGGACATCAACGCGGTGGGCCCGACGCTGTCGGCTGTGTCGTTCAAGAACGCGGTGCCCCCGTCCGGCCAGGATTCGGTCTACATGAACGGCGGCACGTATGTGCTGGTTGCGACGACCGCCAACACGAAGACGATCATCTTCCAGTCCAACCCGTTCTCGCTCTCGAACAACGCGGACTGGCTGCTGACCACGGTGCCCGTCGCCGGCGTGCTGAGTCAGCTGCTGCCGAACCAGATCGATGTGCTGGTCGCGCAGGGCGGCAATACCGCTCAGCCGGGTGTGTTGCTGACCAATACGTTGACCGGACAATAACGACGCGGCTTCAGGGAGGAGCTGTTGTAGCGGCCCGCATCGCGCGGGCCGTTTTTTTTGAGCCTGTTATGTCGAGCCTGCAGCTCGCAAACGTGCGGCGCGCGCCCGCCCGACCAGGTTGGCAGGCGCGCGCCGCTGGGCGACTGGATTTACTCCTTCGCCTTGTCGGCCGAGTTGGTGATGGCGTGGCCGCCTGCCGAAATATCCTGGCCGGCGCCGGAGACCGTATTGCAAGCAGAGAGCGTGGCCGTGCCTGCGGCCACGAACAGAAGCAAAGCGATGAGTCGAGCCATGAGTCTTCCCCTTATCAAGGATGCAGATGGATTCTCGCGATCCGCTGGCATGGATCGCGTTCCTTCGACCCGGCTGGCTGCGCCAACCGATCCGGTCTGATTTACCTCGCCAGCAAGCCGCGTACCTGCCTCGATCGGCAATGCGAACGACCGACGGCGTGCACGCGCACGCGGTGAAATTTCTGGCACTGAGGAAGGTGCGTGGGGCTCGTGCGCGCCGCAAAGGATGCAGGCCCGTTCCGTGCTATCGACCTTGGTGTAAATCGACATAGAGGAGGAAGTCATCATGCTGAAGTGGGCGCTGTTCTTCGCCATCGTTGCCGTGATCGCCGGATTGCTGGGCTTTACCGGTGTCGCGGCGGGCGCGGCGGCAATCGCGAAAATCCTGTTCATCGTGTTCGTGATTCTGTGCGTCGTGTTTCTCGTACTTGGCTTCGTCGTGACGAAGAAGATCGTCGACTAGCGACAGCCGACTGGAAACAAGCACGCATCGTTGAAAAGGGAGCGTCGCCATGCTGCATTACGCACTCGTATTCTTCGTGATCGCGATCATCGCCGCGGTGTTCGGTTTTACCGGCATTGCGGCCGGCGCGGCTGAAATCGCCAAAATTCTGTTCTACATCTTTCTGGTGGTGTTCGTCGTCACGCTGTTGCTGGGCGTGTTCCGAACGTAGCCAGGGCATCTTTCCTATAAATCCGGCGGCGCGTGACATGCGCGTGCTGCCGCAATCCCCACCTATCGCACAAGGAGCCGTTAAATGTCGAAGTCATCAGAAGCGCAGGGCACCGCAATGAAAGGCCCATTCGTGATGGACCTCGAAAAAATCCGCGCGCAGGCGCGCCAGGACATGGACGATGGACCCGTCACGCAAACCTACAAGGCAGACCGCGAAACGGTGCTCAAGCTGTTGAACGGCGCGCTTGCGACGGAAATCGTCTGCACGCTGCGCTACAAGCGCCACTATTTCATGGCGAAGGGCATCAACTCGGAAGGGGTCGCGCAGGAATTTCTCGAGCACGCCGCCGAAGAGCAACAGCACGCGGATCAACTTGCCGCGCGCATCGTGCAACTGGGCGGCGAGCCGGATTTCGCGCCGGACAGCCTGACTGCGCGCTCGCATTCGGAATACAAGGAAGGCGCCGACCTCAAAGATATGATTCGCGAGAATCTCGTCGCTGAGCGGATCGCGATCGACACCTATCGCGAGATCGTGCGCTACCTCGGCGATTCGGATACGACGACCCGTCGCATTTTCGAGGAAATTCTCGCGGTCGAAGAAGAGCACGCGGATGATATGGCGGACCTGCTCTCGAGCCGCTGAAGGGCCGTTGCAGACGCAACGTTTAGCGCGTGATCGACGTACTTGCGCTTGCGTTGCGTCTGCTGATGTCGCAACGATTTGCTTGTTGCGCGCGCTTGTTGGTGGCGCTTATTGCCCGGGCGCTAGTTGACGGCGCTTCTTGTGCGGGCGCTAATTAGCCCGCGCTTGTTGCCCGCATTGTTGCTCGCTCCTTGCCCGCTCGCAGCCCACGCCTATTGCGACGCTGCGACCGCGCTGCGCGCGGTACGCAGA
This sequence comes from Paraburkholderia edwinii, assembly GCF_019428685.1. Lineage (NCBI taxonomy): Bacteria > Pseudomonadati > Pseudomonadota > Betaproteobacteria > Burkholderiales > Burkholderiaceae > Paraburkholderia > Paraburkholderia edwinii. The sequence goes on along the minus strand of NZ_CP080095.1, from coordinate 3,282,675 downwards.
TGATTCCACGCTGCGATGCACGAGAAGAGCAGGCCCGCGATGCTGACGCCGACCCAGCCGAAGCGCGGCCACACGAGCGCGGCCACCAGCGAGCCGAGCGCGCCGCCGATGAAATAGCCGACCATATAGACGGTATTCACGCGGCTGCGCGCCTCGGGCTTTAACGCATAGATGCGCGACTGGTTCGAGATCTGCGCCGCCTGCACGCCGATATCGAGCACGATGACGCCGATCACGAGGCCGACGAGACTCGAGCCCGACAGCGCGAACACGATGAACGATATCGCGCAAAGCGCGATCGACAGGGTGACGACGGCGCGTGGACCGCGACGGTCCGCCGATTTGCCGGCGAGCGGCGCGGCGAGCGCGCCGGCTGCGCCGACAATGCCGAACAGACCTGCGGCCTGCGGCCCGAGATGGAACGGCGGCCCGGCGAGCAGCAGCGCGAGCGTCGACCAGAACGCGCTGAAGCCCGCGAACAATGACGCGCCCGTGATTGCCGCTTCGCGCAGCCCGCGCAATTCGACGGTCAGATGCCACATCGATGCGAGCAACTGGCCATACGGCAGCGTTGAGGTTGGTTTGCTGTGCGGCAGCCGCATGACGATTACGACGGCGAGCACGATCAGTACGACGATCGATACGCCGAATACCGCGCGCCAGCCGAAGTATTCGGCGATAAAACCCGCTGCCGTACGCGCCAGCAGGATGCCGAGCAACAGCCCGCTCATCACGATGCCGACCGCGTGGCCACGTTGCGACGGCGATGCGATTTCGGCCGCGAACGGCACGGCCTGCTGCGCGATCGTCGCGAGGATGCCGATCGCGAGGCTGGCAGCCGCGAGTATCGATAGCGTTGGCGCGAAGGTCACGAAGAGCAGCGCGATACACATGCCGGCCGTTTGCAGCAGGATCAGCGCGCGGCGGTCGAAGCGGTCGCCGAGCGGGGCGAGCAGCAGCATGCCGGCCGCATAGCCGAGCTGCGTCGAGGCCGGCACGACGCCGACCCATTCAGCGCTATGCGGATATGACTTGCGGAAATCGTCGAGCAGAGGCTGGTTGTAGTAGATGTTCGCGACCGAGATACCGGCGATGGTCGCGAGGAGCAGCAGCAAGCCGCTGAGCGAACGATCGGATGGCGCGGAGCTTTCGGAAGTGGACATGGGTGCGGCTGATGGTTGAAACGGCGGCGCGCCTCGTGGCGAGGCGCCTCGGTCGCACTTGCCTGATCGTGACGTGCGCGGGCCGTGCGTGGCGTGCCCGATGATACCGGACGGACGCCGATCGCGCACCGGCAAGGGGCGTTTGCAGGCCCGGCGTACCGTGCTCGGGTGTCGACGCCCGGCATATCGACACCCGGTGCTTCGACGCGCGCCATATCCGCACGCGTCTTCAGTCGATCAGCGCACCCGCGGGCTCATAGAACGGATACGGGCCATCACCCGCATCCACGTACGCATGATGCGTGACGAGCCCCGTCGCCGGGTCGTACCGATGCAGCGCGAAGGCCGGCGCTTCCATACGGAATGCCGACGGCGCGTCGTCGCGCAGATCGAGCGCGACCTGATGCGCAGGCGCGGGCACCGCCGACGCGATCGTGCCGGCAAAGCGCGTGAACATCGGCCGGTGCACATGCCCGCACAACACGCGCTCGACGTTCGGATGGCGCGCGATCAGCGTTTCGAATTCACGCGCGGCGGCAGGGTCGAGACGCACGCTGTCCATATGGCCGATACCGGACGCGAACGGCGGATGATGAAGCGCGACGATCACCGGTTTGCCGCGCGCCGCGTCGAGCTGCTGTTCGAGCCAAGCGAGGCGCGCGGCGCATAGCGTGCCGCCGCTTGCGCCGGGCACGATCGAATCGAGCGCAAGCACGCGCAGCTCGCCGATATCGACGGCGTACTGCACGAAGTCGCCGCCGTCGAACAGTTCTTTCCGATCGCTGAAGACGGTGCGCAATGCCGCGCGGTCGTCGTGATTGCCGACCAGCAGGTAGTGCGGAATCTGCAGCGGTGCGAGCAGCGTCTTCAGGTGCTCGTATTGTTCGACGTCGCCCTGATCGACGAGGTCGCCGGTCACGATCACCGCGTCCGGGCGCGGCTCGAGCGCGTTGAGCGCCGCGACGCAGCGGCTGAAATACGCGGCGGTGTCGACGCGGCGGTAGGCGAGCGCGCCGGGGCGTTTGATATGCAGGTCGCTGATCTGGGCTAGCAGCATGAAGGTCTCGGGCGGTTCAGAAAAGGGGCGAGGGTCGTCGCGGCGGGCGGGGCGTGTTATTCACGATAGCGCAATTAGCGCGTCCTGCGCGATCGAGATGCCGACGGCCGTGCCGCGCGCCAGCTCGACGCGGCCCGCGACGTCGACGATCAATGCATCGGGCGCCGCATCGCGGATCGTGAGCCGCGTGCGTTCGCCGAGAAACGCCGCGTGCTCGACGGTGCCGCGCAACTGCGCCGTCGACGGATCGGCGAGCCATGCGTCTTCAGGGCGGAAGAACACTTCGTGCGTCTCGCTTGCGAGCGTTGCTTCCGTTGCATGACTGTTGCGCGCGGTCTGTGCGGTCTGCGAACCGCGCGCGTTGTTTCGATCGCGCCTATCGAGCGATTCGCGCCTGGCCGCCCGCGGCTCCGGCGCCGGCACCGCGCCGCCGAGGGTTGTCAGCATCCCGTCGCGCCATGCGCCGGCCAGCCGGTTGATCGTGCCGATAAACTGCGCGACCGCGCGATTGGCCGGACGATAGTAGATGTCGCGCGGCGCACCGATCTGTTCGATGCGTCCTGCGCTCATCACGACGATGCGGTCGCCGAGTTCCATCGCTTCGGCCTGGTCGTGCGTCACATAAACGGTCGTGATGCCGAGCTCACGCAACAGCGCATTCATCTCGCCGCGCAGCGTATCGCGCAGCCGCGCATCGAGCGCGGTCAGCGGCTCGTCGAGCAGCAGCACGCGCGGCTGCGGCGCGAGCGCGCGCGCGAGCGCGACGCGCTGGCGCTGGCCGCCGGAAAGCTGGTCGACGGGTTTGTCCGCGTGATCGGTGAGCCGCATCATCGCGAGCAGTTCGTCGACGCGGCGGCGCGTTTCCTCTGCGCCGACACGCCGGATCCGCAGCCCATAGCCGACGTTGCCGCGCACGGTCAGATTCGGAAACAGCGCGTAGTTCTGGAACACCATGCCGACCGCGCGCTTTTCGATCGGCAGCGAGGTGACGTCGTCGTCGCCGAAGCGAACCCGGCCGCCTGGGTCAGGCGTTTCGAGCCCGGCGATCAGCCTTAAGGTGGTGGTCTTGCCGCAGCCGGACGGGCCGAGCAGCACGAGCGTCTCGCCCGTGCCGATCTGCAATTCGAGCGGCTCGAGCACGCGCGTGCCGCGGAACGTCTTCGCGCAGTTCGACAGAGTGATGGAGACGGGAGTGAGCTTCATGATGGGGTGACGTCGTCTGCGGAAACGGAAAGCGATGAGCGCGTTGCAGATGCGGGTGCGGTTTCGATTGCGGATGCGGCTGCCGCTGCCGCTTTCGTCGTACGCGTTGCACGGCGCTGGCCGGTCGCGTCGACGCCGAGCCATTGCATGGCGACGAGCAGCGGCATCGTCATGATGAAAAACAGAATGGTGTAGGCGCTGCCGACTTCGATACGCATCGACGCATAGGTATCGGCGAGGCCGACCGGCAGCGTTTTCGTGTCGGGCGTATGCAGCATCCACGTGAGGTTGAATTCGCCGATCGACAACGTGAGCACGGCGAGCGCGCCCGCGACGATGCCGGGCCGGATATTCGGCAGCACGATCGTCACGAAGCGCTGCGTGAAGGTGGCGCCGAGGCTCGCCGCGCCTTCCTCGAGCGTGCGCAGGCCGGCGCTCGAACAGACGGCCGCGACCGCGCGCACCATAAACGGCAGCGTAAACACGACATGGCCGACGACGATAAAGGCCGCGCTCATGCGAAACGCCGTGAAGCCACCATAGACGACGAGCAGCGCGAGCGCCGACGCTAGTCCCGGCAACGCCACGGGCAGCACGAGCAGTTCTTCGACGACGCGCGCAAAGCGCGTATTGCTGCGCGCGAGTGCATAACCGGCCGGCACGCCGGTGATCAGCGTTACGACGAGCGTGGCCGCCGCGACTTCGAGCGACAGGAACACCGACGCGTGATACTGCGTCCATACCTCGCCGAGCCAGCGCAGCGTGAGTCCGCTCGCGACACCGCGAAAGTAATTGACGGTCAGCCCTGCGACGATCGACATCACGATCGGCACGATCAGGAATGCGCACAGTCCGAGCGTGACGAACCATTGGCCGGCGGCGAGCCAGCCGCGCAGCGACGGCCATGCGAGCGCGCGGCGGCGCGACCGCGCGGGTTCGTTCCGTGCGTTCTGAGGGTTTTGCGTGCCTTGCTGTGCGTCTTGTCGAGAATCGAAAGCGGTAGTCATTCGCTTGCGCTCATCGTCGTGCGTGCGCGCCATCATGCGGTGGCCGCGACGGCCGAGCCAGTCGCGCTGCGTGCCGCGGCGAGCACTGCCCACGTGACGATACCGAGAACGATCGACAGGCCCGCGGCCGTCACCATGTTCGCGCCCAGCGTGAATTGCGTGTAGATGGTCATCGGCAGCACGTCGATGTCGGTGGCGAGCGTGAAGGCCGTGCCGAATGCGCCCATCGAGGTCGCGAAGCACACGGCGCCTGCCGCGATCAGACCCGGCGCGAGCGCGGGCAGCACGATATCGCACAGGATCCGCCACGGCGATGCGCCGAGCGCGCGCGCGGCTTCTTCGAGCGAAGCATCGAGCTTCGTCGCCGACGCCATGACGGTGACGATCACACGTGGAATCGAAAAGTACAGGTAACCGATAAACAGGCCCGCCATCGAATAGGCGAACACCCAGCGGTCGCCGGTCAGCTTCATCGACAGCGTGCCGATCAGGCCTTGCCGTCCCGCGAGCATGATCACCATAAAGCCGACCACGACGCCCGGAAACGCGAGCGGAAACGTCAGCAGCGCGAGCAGCGTGCGCTTGCCGGCGAAATCGCGGCGCGCGAGCAGCAGGCCGGCGATGACCGACAACACGAGTGTGGTGACGGTCACGGCCGCGGAGAGAAGCACGGTCTCGCCGAGGCTTTGCATATAGCGCGCGTTGGTCAGCAGCGCCTTGTAGGTTGCAAACGGATGGCCGTCGCCGCTCACCTGCACGAGCGCGGCGATCGGCAGCAGCCAGAACGCGATAAACACCGACAGCGCGGGTGCAACGAACGCAATGCGCCAATGCCGCGGGAACGTGATGTCGTTCAATGCATCACCTGCAGATATTGCTCGCCGAAGCTTTGCTGCTTGCCGGCCATCTTCGCGAAGTCGACGGCTTTGGCGCGCGCGTAGTCGCTGGCGGGCAGGAATTTGCTCGCTGCGTCCGCGCTTATTTCGTTCGCTCGCACCGGGCGCAGATACGCGTTCGCCCACAGTTTCTGGCCTTCATCGGACAGCACGAAGTCGAGTACCTTCCTGCCGTTGGCATCGTGCGGCGCATGCTTCACGAGGCTCATCACGTACGGTACGGAGATCGTGCCTTCCTGCGGAATCACGAACTCGACGTTGGCGTGATCCTTGTACTTCGCGCGATACGCGTCGAAGTCGTAGTCGAGCAGAATCGGAATTTCGCCGGACAGCACGCGTGCATAGGCGGTCTGCTTGGGCACGATCGGGTCGTTGGCCTTGAGCTTGCGGAACCAGTCGAGGCCGGGCTTGAAGTTGTCGAAGCTGCCGCCGAGCGCCTGGTTCACCGCGACCGCACCCGCATAACCGACGAACGCGCTTGACGGATCGAGATAACCGATCATTCCTTTGTATTCAGGTTTCAGCAGATCGGCCCACGAGCGCGGCACGGGCTTGCCTTCGAGCGCGTCCTTGTTGACGAAAAAGCCGAGCGTGCCCGAGTGGATCGCGAACCAGTAGCCTTGCGGGTCTTTCATGTTCGCCGGGATGTCGTTCCAGTGCGCGGGCTTGTATGGCTGGATCACGTCCTTGTCCTTCGCCTGGAAGGCCGACGACACCCCGAGATAGACGACGTCCGCGACCGGGCTCTTTTGTTCGGCGATCAGTTGCGCGATGGCTTGGCCCGAGTTCTTGTTGTCGAACGGCACGCGGATGCCGGTCTGTTGCTGGATCGCTTTGATCTGGCTGGCCCAGTCGGCCCATTCCGGCGGGCAGTTGTAGCAGACTGCGGTTTCTTCCGCGTGCGCGGGTTGGGCTGCACCGAGTGTGCCGAACGCAGTGAGTGCGGTGAGCGCGGCCAGGGACGAGGCGGCCGCGATGCTCGCCGTGAACGCAGAGACGGCACGGCGTCGCCGGGCGATGGGGCGGAGCAGCGTGGCGATGATCGTGCGGCGATGCGAATTCACGGCGTTTCTCCAGGGCGGTGAGAAAGGAGTCGGGGCGAAGCGGCGGGCGGCCTGATCGCGGTCGGTTATGTCAGGTGAAGCAGATGTGTCGGGCGCACGGAGTGGACTCGCGTGGTTTCTTCCGCATCGAAGGCGCGTTGCGCACATGCTCGTGCGCAAGCGACGGTACGCGGTGATTAGCGGCGGTAAGCGACGCTATTCCGTTGACGTTGCAGTCGAGTGAGCTAGCGGACGCACGATCGCATGCGAGCCCGCCCGCGGCGCGCCGCCACCCTGCGGACCCGCGGGCTGCGTCGCGTCATGCGTGCGCATCATCGAGACCGTGTCCGCGCTGTTCGGAATCGCAGTGATCGTCGCGCCTTCGCGCAGCGTGTGCGGCAAGGTCAGCGAAAGCGACGCGTCCGTGTAGGTGCCGTCGATACGCCCGATCAGGCGCCGCCACGCGGAGCAGCCGATCTCGCGATTCGGTGAGCCGATGCTTGCAAGCGGCGGCGCGAGCAGTTCGCCCATCGCGAGGCCGTCGAAGCCGAGAATCGACATATCGCGCGGCACCTCGAAGCGTGCGCTGCGCAAGCCGCGCATCACGACCATCGCGAGCAGATCGTTGCTGCAGAAGAGGGCGGTCGGGCGCTGGGCGCCGGTCAGATGCGCGAGCACCGACGGCGCGAGCTGGTCCGCGTTGAAATCGATTTCCAGGGCCGGCGCCGGCGTGAGGCCGGCCTGCTGCATCGCTTGCGTGTAGCCGACATGGCGCAGCCGCGCGCGGTCCGAGGCGGCGAGCGTGCCGGCCAGCATCAGAATGCGGCGGTGGCCGTGCGCGATCAGCATGCGCACGCCTTCGAACGCGGCGAGCCGGTTATCGACCGACACCGACGGACGGCGCACCGTGTCGTTGTGCATCAGCACGTAGAGCATGCCGGAGCGGTCGAGTTCGTCGAGCAGCGGGTGGGTGTCGGCGTCGGCGACGGTCAGGATCAGCCCTTCGACGCGCTGCTCGCGCAGCGTCTCGATCGCGTGGCGTTCGCGTTCGGCGTCGTATTGGGTGGTCATCAGCATGAGCCGGTAGCCTTGTGCGGCGGCGAGCTCGTCGATGCCTTGCAGACACTCGGCGAACACGGGGTTCGCGAGCGTCGGCAGCACGACGCCGATCAGGCGGCTGCGTTCGCCGCGCAGCTGGCGGCCGAGCGGGCTCGGGCGAAAGTCGAGCGCATCGATCGACTGGCGGACTTTTTCGAGCGTCACCGGGTTGACGGTGTGTGGCGCATTGATGGCGCGCGAAACCGTCGCGATCGAAAAGCCCGCGTGCGCAGCGACATCCTTGATGGTGGGAGTCATCGTGTCGGCCCCGTTCGTGTAAACGTTTTCGTCGCGCGAATTATCGACAACGAATATGACGGAACCGTGACGTACAGAAGGCTGACACGCCGTTTTGGTGCGGCTCGCCGGGCGATGGTAGAATCCGGTCCGCCCTTGCCGGGGTGATGAAATTGGTAAACATAGCGGACTTAAATGATTGAGTGCCTGGTCGGAAACGGCCGGTGCAGAACCCCTCAAATTCGGCGAAACCCCTGATGGCTCATCGCGCATGAGCTGCCGCGGCAACGCCGAGCCAAGCCCGCCGCCGCTCACGAGGCGAACGCGCGGAAGGTGTAGAGACTAGACGGGGGGCGCCTAAGGCGGCGCGCAGCGCGATGCTGCGGCTCGCGGCGATGGCGAAGGCATAGTCCAGCGCACGAACGGCAATACCGCCCGGTATGAGCCGGCGTCGAAAGACGTGGTGTGAAGAAAATCCGCCGCTTAACGGCTTGCCGGTTCGAGTCCGGTCCCCGGCACCAGCTGCTTGCAACGCTCGAGTTTTATTCCCCCATCGCTTTTCATCGCTTTCGCGTGTTCGAACGCAGGTAGTCGCGAGCGACTTCCTCTGCTGCGCACGTCATCTCATGACGCTACGCCCCACGTGAAATACACACTACTACACACATATTGATAAAGTGTGTATCATTACACACGAGGCGGCCGGAGGTGCTGATGAATTCATCACAACTTATCCGGATGCTCGAGGAGGATGGCTGGAGGTTGGTCCGGGTCACCGGCAGCCATCACCACTTCAAACACACCGGGAAGCGGGGCCTTGTGACGGTGCCTCACCCAAAGAAGGATCTGCCGATCGGGACGTCAAAGAGCATCCTGAAAGCCGCCGGCCTGAATTAACAATCCGGCGGTCTTTCGCGGCAAAGGATGCCAACAGTCATTCACTGACCTGAAGGAAGTTGACCATGGAATTTCCCATCGCAGTTCATAAGGACGATGGGAGCGCCTACGGCGTGATCGTTCCGGACATCCCGGGCGTTCACTCGTGGGGCGACACCATCGATGATGCGATCAGAAACACAAAGGAGGCGATTGTCGGTCACGTTTCGACGCTGGTTGAACTCGGCGAGGACGTCGGCTTCACGTGTTCGACCGTGGAAGAACTGGTCGCAAAGCCCGAGTACGTAGGCGCGGTATGGGCGTTGGTCGATGTCGATCTGACCCAGCTCGATTCGAAGCCGGAGCGGATCAACGTCAGCCTGCCGCGGTTTGTGCTGCGTAAGATCGACGCTTATGTGACGGCGCGTCACGAAACGCGAAGTGGCTTTCTCGCGCGCGCTGCACTCGAGGCGTTAGCGCACGCATAGCAGGCTGATGCCGGACCCGGGCCCGCTTCGGCGGGCTTTTTCATTTCACGCACCCCCTCAAGCCGCGCCCCCAATCTGCCGATATTGTCAGTCAAGCACCAGCGGGTCTGCCACCGTGGCGGCCCGCGGTATCCGGAAACCACCCTCCGATCACCTTACATGTCGACTCCTATCAGCGGCAGTACCGTCGCCGGGTTGCTGGGCGCACTCAATCCTCAGGACCAGTCCGCGAACGCAAACCGGACCAAAACCAGCCAGGCGGGCACGACGTCAGACGCCGGGTCGCTGGCGGCCGCGGCGCTGGCCGCCGCGATGCAGGCGGCAGCCAGCCTGGGTCAGCTCACACAGGCGTTCGGGCAGGCCGCGCAAGGCGCTTCGTCCGTCGACCCGTCGACCGGCCTGCGCGAAATATCGGCGACGTCGAGCGCCCAGCTGGGCTCGGCGCTCGACCAGTTCCTCGTGCAAAACGGCTTCAGCCAGCAGCAAGCCGACGCGGCCAGCCAAAGCTTCGTCGAGCAGCTGCAAAAGGGCGGCCCGGTCGACCTGAACACAAGCTTCGACGAATCGACGACGGTCGCGACAGCGATGTCCTCCAGCTACGGCTCGACGACGATGTCGGCGTCGTCGGTGGCGGTCAACGAGCGCTCGGGCTCGGTCTCGATCGACTTCGATCCGACCAGCGGCAAATTGTCGATTTCGCTGAAGGAACAGCAGATCAGCTCGGTCACGTCGGTCACCGAGATTTCGGGTCCGGGTGCCGCGGCGCTGCCGATCCTCGCACTGCAAACGCCAAACGGTCTGCTGAATCTGCTGCCCGGTCAGGCTGGACGCGATAACGGCGACGGCAAGGACGCAACGAACGATCAGAATCCCAACGCGCTGCCTGCCGGGTCCAACAGCAACACGATTTCGGCCAACGATGCAGCCCAGGTATTGAGCCAGCTGCTCGCCGCGCTCGCGCGTCCGACGCTGCACGGCACGGACGAAGCCTCGAACCGGTTGAGCCAGGCGAACAAAGGCAAGGACTCGGGATCAGGCAGTACGGACGGTGTGGACGGCGCGGACAGTGCAGATAACACGAACAATGTCGCGTCGTCGTCGGATCAATCCGCTGACGAAGCCATCTCCGTAACGATCGGCTTCACGCAGACCCTGTCGATCTCGCTGCTCGATCTGAACGGTCACGGCACGACGATCTTCCGGCGCCCGGACGGCAACACGGGCGCGATGTCGTTCGAGCCGACGCACGTCGTCGCGGCTTAAGCACGACACGCGCGGCGCGGGCGCTTTGTGCTCGCGCTGTGCGCCCAACATTCATAGAAGCCTTCGATCGCGGCAGTTGCACACGCGCCGCAACGTGTGCGACTGCCGCTCGCCACTCGCTCCCCATTCGTCTAAAGTAGCCGCTCGATCGTGCCCATCGGGTCGGTCACGCGCACGATCGGCCGAAAAATAATCCCAATGGAGGAGCGCAAACCATGCAACTGATCGGCATGCTCGATTCCCCGTTCGTGCGTCGCGTCGCGATCTCGCTGGCGATGTACGGCATTCCGTACGAGCACTGTGCGCTATCGGTGTTTCGTCACTTCGACGAATTCTCGAAAACGAACCCGGCCGTCAAGGCGCCGACGCTCGTCACCGACGACGGCACGACCCTGACCGACTCGACGCTAATCCTCGACTACCTCGAGCGCATGGCCGCTCCTGAGCGGCGGCTGATGCCCGAAGACCTCGGCACGCGCGGCAAAGCGCTGCATCTGATCGGCTTCGCGCTCGCCGCGTGCGAAAAGACCATGCACACCGTCTACGAGAACCTGCTGCGGCCGGAGGAGAAACGGCATGATCCGTGGCTCGAGCGCGTCCAGCGTCAGTTGCACGGCGCATATGATCAGTTGGAAACGGCGCTGGCCATGCATCACGCGACGAAACGCGATGCGTGGCTGATCGGCGAGCGGATGATGCAGCCTGATATCACGGTCGCGATTGCGTGGCGCTTCACGCAGTACATGTTGCCGGGCGTCGTCGATCCGGCACGTTATCCGGCGCTCGTCGCGTTTTCCGCGCGTGCCGAGGCGTTGCCCGTGTTTATCGATACGCCGCTCGAGTAGCCACAATCCGCCGCGCAGCCGTGCAGCGCTCACTGCGGCGGCTGGGGCGGGGGCGTGACCGGCCGTGACTGCGCCTGCGGCCGCATGCCGGGATTGTTGTCTCTGATTGACAAGTGACTTCGTCCTGACGGCATTTATCCACAGGGCACCTATCTCTAAAATTGCTTCCATGGAAACGTAGGTTGGCGGCACACCCCGCATGACGAGGCGCCGCGCATTGGGAGCAGTTATGAAATCGTTGATCGAGCGGCAGATCTATCATCCGGCAGTGGTGCTGCCGATGCTGTCGCTGATGCAAATGATGGTGTCCACCGACTTCAATCTCGGGCAAGTCGGCGTGCTGGTCGCGACCAACGGCGCACGCGCCGCGCTGCAGCGCTCGCGCGAGTTGATGTGCCAGATGGTTTGCCATGGCGACGAAGAACGGGCACATTAAGGCGGCGACGTACGAGTTAGTCGCAAAGGCCACTTCAAGACTCATCGCTTAGATCGCAACAAAGAAACAGGGTGGCGCGCGCCTTTAGCACGCGGCTGCCGATCAAACCGGGCGCACGTCGCCCGGTTTTCTTTTTGTCGCACGCTTTTGGCATGGGGCTTCGCCTTGCTGCCAAGGCTTCAATCGCCAGGCTGGCGTAAGATGACCGATCCTCGACCGCGCTTTGGGAGATCGGCTATGCCACAGCACTTCGACGCAATCGTGATCGGTACAGGGCAAGGCGGCTCGCCGCTCGCGGTACGGCTCGGCAAAAGCGGCCGCAAAACGGCCGTTGTCGAGCGCGAGCTGTTCGGCGGAACCTGCGTAAACGTCGGCTGCACGCCGACTAAAGCCTATGTCGCGAGCGCGCGTACGGCGCATGTGGCGCGCCACGCCGCCGAATACGGCGTGCACGTGAGCGGCGACGTGACCGTCGATCTCGCCGAAGTGAAGGCGCGCAAGGACCGCATCATCGGCCAGTCGCGCACCGGCGTGGAGAAGTGGCTGCGCACGGCGCAGAATGTGTCGGTGTTCACGGGCCACGCGCGCTTTATCGGCCCGCATCGAATCTCGATCACCGACCACGAAGGCCGCATCGTCGACGAACTGAGCGCCGACGAATTCTTCCTGAACACCGGCACGCGCCCGGTCATCCCGAAGATCGACGGTCTCGAGCGGATCCGCCACTTCACGAACTCATCGCTGCTCGATCTGACCGAGCTCCCCGAGCATCTGGTGATTGTCGGCGCAAGCTATATCGCGCTCGAATTCGCGCAGGTGTTCCGCCGCTTCGGCAGCCGAGTCACGGTGCTCTCGCGCGGCGAACGTGTGCTGGGCCGCGAAGACGCGGACTTCTCGGACGCCGTGCAAAAGGTGCTTGCGCGCGAGGGCATTGCGTTTCGTTTCAACTCGGCACCGGTGCGCATCGAGCCGCTGAACGGCGAAGGCTCGACCGCTGCGCGCGTGTCGTGCGCCTCCGGCATTCCCGTGGAAGGATCGCATCTGCTGTTCGCGACCGGCCGCAGGCCGAACACCGACGATCTCGGTCTCGATGCCGCCGGTGTGCAGGTTGATGCGCACGGCACGATTCCGGTCGACGGCCAGTTGCGCACCAATGTGCCCGGCATCTGGGCAATCGGCGACGTCAACGGACGCGGCGCGTTCACGCACACGTCATACGACGATTTCCAGATCGTCGCGGCGAACTTGCTCGATAACGGCAAGCGCAGCGTGGACGACCGCATCATGGCGTACGCGGTGTTCGTCGACCCGCCGCTCGCGCGCGTCGGCTTATCGGAAACGGACGTTCGCCAATCGGGCCGCGCCGCGCTGATCTCGACGATGCCGATGACGCGCGTCGGCCGCGCACGCGAGCGTGGCGAGACCGACGGCTTTATGAAGGTGCTCGTCGATGCGCAAACGAAGCAGATTCTCGGTGCGACGATTCTCGGCATCGAAGGCGACGAGGCGATCCACACGATCATCGACATCATGACGGCGCGCGCACCGTATCCGACGCTGCAATATGCGGTCCATATCCATCCGACGATCAGCGAACTCGTGCCGACGCTGCTCGACGGTTTGAAGCCGCTCGAGTAGCGGGACGCACGTTTAAATGACATCCGGCGCAAGGAAATCGCCATTCGCCGAAGATGCCGGCAATCTGTTCAGCGCTGTCGAACTTGGTCCGCTCGAGCATGTCGACACGCTGGTCGAGCGCGGCGATCTGACGGTCGAGCGCATCGTGTCGATGGCACATGCCAGTGCGCCGGACTTCTGGTACGACAGCCCACGCGACGAGTGGGTCGTGCTGCTAAGCGGCGCGGCCGCGCTCGAGTTCGAGCATGGCGAAGCGCTGCACGAAATGCGGCCCGGCGACTATATCCGCATCGAAGCGCATCGCCGGCATCGCGTTGCGTGGACGCATCCGGATCAGCCTTCCGTGTGGCTGGCCATTCACTACCGTGCCGCGATGGAGTCCGGGCCCGAGTTCAAGCCCGAATTCAAACCAAATGCCGAGGTCGACAAGTCGCCGGATGATCGCTGATAATCGGCCGCAGCGCGCCTGCTTGCCGCGCGCGCACCGTCGTCATCGAATCGATCAAAAAAAGGAAGCGGGCAGATGGGCAAAGGGCGAATCGAAGCGTTCAGCGATGGCGTGATCGCGATCATCATCACGATCATGGTGCTCGAGCTCAAGGTGCCCGAAGGTTTCGATCTCGAGTCGCTGCGGCCCGTTGCACCGGTGTTCTGCGCGTATGTGCTGAGCTTTATCTACGTCGGTATCTACTGGAACAACCATCACCATATGTTCCATACCGTGCAGAAGGTCAACGGCGCGACGCTCTGGGCCAATCTGCATTTGCTGTTCTGGCTGTCGCTGCTGCCCGCGGTCACGCACTGGCTCGGCGAGAGCCATCTGGCCGCGTGGCCGACGGCACTCTACGGCGTCGTGCTGTTTATGGCGGCGATCGCGTATTTCATTCTTGCCCACGTGATGATTCGCCAGCACGGTCCCGACTCGACGCTGGCTCGCGCACTCGGGCGCGACCGGAAGGGAAAGCTTTCCCTCGTACTGTATCTGGCCGGTGTCGTGTTCGGGTTCGTGATGCCATCGGTGTCGGTCGCGCTGTACACGTTCACCGCGGCGATCTGGCTTGTGCCGGATCGGCGCATCGAGCGTGTGCTCAAGGAGTGAAGGTGATGGGTTCGACATCTTCGGCCGGTTCGAAAGCGGCTCGCATCGGTTTGATTTCCGATACGCATAATCTCGTGCGGCCCGAAGCGCTTCAGCATCTCGAAGGGTGCGATGCCATCGTTCATGCCGGTGACATATGCGAGCCGGCGGTGCTCGACGCATTGCGCGAGATCGCGCCGCTCACCGCGGTGCGCGGCAACAACGATATCGGCGCATGGGCCGCGGCCTTGCCGACGCACGCCACACTGACCGTGCAGGATGTGACGATTCTCGTCGTCCACGATATCGCCGATGTCGGCAAGAACGTACAGCGCGATGGCGTACGCGTTGTTGTCACCGGGCATTCGCACAAGCCGCTGATCGACGAGCGCGACGGCGTGCTGTATGTGAACCCGGGAAGCGCCGGGCCGAGGCGCTTCAGGCTGCCGATCTCCGCGGGCATGTTGCTGATCGATGGCGCGCAGGTTCATGCGACGCTGCATACGTTGATCGCGTGACTTGCATGATCAGGTTCAGGTGCTGCCATCCGCGGCACGACCCTTGCTAAATCCGTTGTAATCGCGCATCAGATAGCGCGACGCCTGCGCGTCGCGCGCATGCGCTTTGCGGGTTTCATTTAACAAGTGCGCGGCTTGTCCCGCATCGGCAGGCAAAAGCGCAAAGGGAGGAGCCGTGATTCAGCGACCCATTTCTCTGTTTGTGGCCGGACTCGTCGTGGCAAGCGCGACGATGAGCGTGACGGCAAACGCCATCGCGCAAGGCGCGCCGCAGTCGGTGACCGAAAGGCGCGTCGACGTCGTTCAGACGGGGCAGGGTTTTCGCGCCTCGAAGCTCGCCGGCGCGACCGTATACAACCGCGACAAGGAGCGCATCGGCACGATCGACGACCTGATCCTTTCGCCTGCGGATCGCAATGCGTTCGCGATTCTGTCGGTCGGCGGCTTTCTTGGGATGGGCAAGCACTACGTCGCGGTACCGTTCAGCAGTCTGCAGATCAGCGACAAGCAGGTGCTGATGCCCGACGCGACGAAGCAGTCGATCGAAGCGCTGCCCGAATTCAAGTACGCGACGGACTGATCGGGCTGATCGCCGGCGCGTGACCGAAGTGAATGTGCGGTCGAAGTGAATGCGCGGTCAGGACATCAGGATCGATGTCGCCTGACCGCGCTGGGTGCAATGTCGCTTAAGCGCGCACCGCGGCCGTTGCCGCATACGCTTCTTCGAGTTCTTCCGCCTCACGCTGACCGCGCAGCACCGCATGTGCTTCGGCACGCGTCGCCACGCAAGGCGCCGAGCCGAGCAGCGGTTTCTTCGCGGTCTCGCGCAACGCCACCACCGACACGATGCCGATCAGCGACGCGCCCATCAGGTAGTACGCGGGCATCATCAGATTGCCCGTGTGCTCGACGAGCCACGCGGCGACGAGCGGCGTCGTGCCGCCGAACAGCGATACCGATACGTTGAAGCCGATTGCCAGCGCGCCGTAGCGGATCTTCGTCGGGAACAGCGCGGGCAGCGCCGACGGCATTACGCCGGTGAACGTCGAGAGCAGCGCGCCGAGAATCAGCAGGCCGGCAAACACCGGCAGCACCGTGCCCATTCGGATCAGCAGCAGCGCGGGCACAGCCAGCACGAAAAGACCGACGCAACCGAACAGCATCACGGGCCTGCGGCCGATCGTATCCGACAGGCGGCCGGCGAAGAGCGTCATCGGCATCATCAGCACCATCACGAGCAGCACGAGGAAGAGGCCGTGCGTTTCGTTGAAGTGCAGCGTCGCCGACAGATAGCTCGGCAGGTAAGACAGCGCCATATAGTCGGTCACGTTGAAGATCAGCACGAGGCCCACGCACAGCAGCAGCGGCTTCCATTGCTGCGCGAGCAGTTCGCCGAGCGTCTGTTTCGGACGCGACTTCTCTTCCGCTTCACGCGCTTCGGCTTCCTTCTTGAACGCCGGCGTTTCTTCGAGCTTCAGACGGATATAGAGGCCCACGAGACCCAGCGGCCCCGCGATCATGAACGGCACGCGCCAGCCCCACGACAGCAACGCGTCCTGCGACAGCGTCGCAGTCAGCACGGCGACAGTACCCGCGCCGAAGATATAGCCGACCAGCGTGCCGAATTCGAGGAAGCTGCCCATGAAGCCGCGCCGCCGGTCGGTCGAAAACTCGGCGATGAAGGTGGCCGCGCCGCCGTATTCGCCGCCCGTCGAAAAGCCCTGCACGAGACGCGCGACGAGCAGCAACACGGGCGCCATGACGCCGATCGACGAATAGCTCGGAATCAGGCCGATCGCGAAGGTGCCGACCGCCATCATGATCATCGTCATTGCGAGCACGCGCTGGCGACCGATGCGGTCGCCCAGAGGACCGAACACCATGCCGCCGATCGGGCGCACGAGGAACGCGGCCGCGAATGTGCCGAAGGTGGCGATGAGCTGCGCAGAGGGGCTGCTGGACGGAAAGAAGACTTTGCCGAGCGTCACGGCGATATAGCTGTACACGCCGAAGTCGAACCATTCCATGGCGTTGCCGAGCGCCATGGCGCCGACGGCGCGTTTGAGAAGGCTGTTGTCGACGATCGTGATGTCGTTGAGCGAAAGACGATTGTCGTTATTGTTATTTCGCCAGAAGCCGTTGCTGGAAGCGGTCAAGGTGTCAATCTCCAATGACTGCGGCCAAACGCCGATGCGTTGAGCCACGGGTGCTGGGGGAAGTGCGGTTTCGTCGACGGCCGGCCTGGGACCGGTTCCAGCGAAGCCCTGGATCCATCCGGGCCTCATACGCGGCGAACGCAGAAAACAATGCGCCCTGTGCGTCGCGGGTCGTCGCGAAATTGCACTCGGTCAGGTACTGCTGCAGGTTTGCATCCGCTTCGCGGTGGAGCCGCGAACCCGCGTAGCGGGCGCAGATGCAGGATGGCGTGGGCAATCTGGCGGCTTTGCCGCGATTGCTTGCGCCGGTTGAAGGGCCAGCGGTGAGGCTTAGCCTTCGGATGAAAACGATTCGATACCGGAGACGGACAGTGCGGCGAGTGGGCGCGCAAATGATCCTACTAATCCGGGGCGAACGGCGAAATGCAGGTGAGTTGCTGTTAAAACGATGAACATGTTAGCACGATGGCAGAGGATCGTGCAAACCCCTCGTCCGGCAAGGCTCTGACCGAAGCGCTGTATCCCTTGCTGGGCGGGGGATACGGCTTTTTTTCGAGACCTCGCACGAACCACGCCAGCGTACGGGGTCCGGCGTAAAAAAATAAAAAAAATCCGCGCGAAAACGCGCGGATTTTTGGGCTTGCAGCGTGTGATTTTTAGCGTTCTGTTGGCTCTGGTGCTAGCCGTCGTGTTGTTCTTGTAGTGGGCCTTGTATTGGCCCTTGTGTTATCCCTGCGACGGCGGCACGTAGCCCGATGCCTGATCGGCGCCTTCGCCGAAGAAAAACTTCTCGGTCTGCTTCATCAGATACTGGCGCGCGCGCGGGTCGGCCATATTGAGGCGGTTTTCGTTGATCAGCATCGTCTGCTGCTTGAGCCATGCCTGCCACGCTTCCTTCGACACGCTCTCATAAATCCGCTTGCCGAGTTCGCCCGGCAGCGGCGGGAAATCGAGGCCTTCGGCTTCCTTGCCGAGCTTCGTGCATTGAACCATGCGAGCCATACTGTGCTTCTCCTGAGAAATAGGGGTGGCGGTCGAGGCCGCGCTCAGAGCTGCTTCATCAGCACGAGCGACTTGCGTTGCCAGTTGTAGAGGCGGCGGCGGTCTTCCGGCAGGTCGTCGACAGTTGCCTTCACGAAGCCGCGCTTCAGGAACCAATGTTCGGTGCGCGTGGTGAGCACGAAGATGCGTGTGAGGCCGCGCGCCCGCGCGCGCTGCTCGATGCGCCGCAAAAGCCGTTCGCCGTCGCCGGAGTTTTGCGCCTCGGGCGAGACCGTCAGGCACGCCATTTCGCCGATGCGCTCCTGCGTGTACGGGTAGAGCGCCGCGCAACCGAACAGCACGCCATCGTGCTCGATCACCGAGAAGTGGTCGATGTCGCGCTCGATCTGATGCCGGCCGCGCCGCACGAGCGTGCCGTCGGTCTCGAGCGGCTCGATCAGCGTGAGGATGCCGCCGACGTCGTCCGGCGACGCCTCGCGCAAGCTCTCGAGGTTCTCGTACGAGATCATCGTGCCGACGCCGTCGTGCAGGAACAGTTCGAGCAGCAGGCTGCCGTCGAGCGCGTAGGGAATGATGTGTGCGCGCGCGACGCCGCCGCGGCATGCACGGATAGAGTGCTTCAGATAAAAGCCTGCGTCGCCTTGCACCTCGCCGCTTTCCTGCAGCTTGTATGCGTCGTCGAGCGACAGTTCGCGGATCAGTTCGCCGCCTTCGGCGAGGCCGTCGGTCTCAGTCAGAAACACGAGCTTGTCGGCGCGCAGCGCGATTGCCGCGGCGGAGGCGACGTCTTCCATCGCGAGGTTGAACGCTTCGCCGGTCGGCGAGAAGCCGAGCGGCGACAGCAGGACGAGCTTACGGCTTGCGAGCGAATGGCGGATCGACTCGGCATCGATCTTGCGCACGACGCCCGTATGCTGGAAATCGACGCCATCGAGAATGCCGACCGGCCGCGCGGTCACAAAATTGCCCGACACGACGCTGATGTGCGCGTGCGCCATCGGCGTGTTCGGCAAGCCCTGGCTGATCGCGGCTTCGATATCGAGGCGCACTTCGCCGGCGGCTTCTTTTGCCGACTCGAGGGCGCGCGCGTCGGTGATGCGCATACCCTGCGAGAATTCGGATTGCACGCCGTGCAGACTCATCTGCTCCTCGACCTGCGGGCGCGAGCCGTGGACGAGCACGATCTGAATGCCCATCGCCTGCAGCAGCGCGATATCGGACACCAGCGCGTTGAGCAGCCCCTGATGCACCACTTCGCCGCCGAAGCCGACAACGAACGTTTTGTTGTTGAACCGGTGAATATAGGGGGCTACCGAGCGCATCCAGTCGACGAATTGCGCGTGCTGCGCGGGACTTGCGATCGCGCCGCCGGTGGCGACCGGTGCGCTCGCGGATGCGGGGATGAGGTCGGTTTGGGAATTCATGCCCGGGATTATAATGCGCCCCCATGTCGAATGTACCCAAAACTCCTGCCGCTGATGACGTGAAAACCACGGCTGAGCGGGGACGTGAGAAGTTGCCTGACTCACCTGGCAAAAGCGCAGGTCAAAGCGCTGGCAAAAGCACTGGCGAAAGCGCTGGCAGAGGCGCTGGCAAAGCCGGCGGCGAAGCCGGTCGTGAAACAGCGCGTGGCGGCGGTGCCGGGCGGGAAGAGGCGCGGCGCGACGATGCGCGCCCGCAGCAGCAGCGGCGCGGTTCGGACCAGCGGTCGCGGCGCGCGCCGGAGCAGCAGCGGCATGCGTCGGAGCAGCAGCAACGGCGCGCACCGGAACAGCAGCGCACGCCGGAACAGCAGCGCGCACCGGAGCAGCAGCGCGCGCCGGAACAGCAGCCGCCGCGTGCACCGGAACAGCAGCCGCCGCGTGCACCGGAACAGCAACAATTGCGCAAGCCGCAGCAGCAACGCACGCCGCAGTCGCCACGTCCACCCAACGATTCCCGCGAGTCACAACAGCCGCGCCCGCAACGTCCACCGCGCGAGCCGCGCGTCGTCGCACCGAATCCGATCCCGCCGGTTACGTTCCCCGAAGCGTTGCCCGTCTCGGGCCGGCGTGACGAGATCGCGCGCGCGATCGCCGGCCATCAGGTGGTGATCGTGAGCGGCGAGACCGGCTCGGGCAAGACGACGCAGCTGCCAAAAATCTGTCTTACGCTCGGGCGCGGTCTCGGTGCGGGCGGCAGCGGGCTGATCGGTCACACGCAGCCGCGCCGCATCGCGGCGTCGGCGACGGGCCGGCGCATTGCCGAGGAACTCGGCACGCCGTTCGGCGAAGTGGTCGGCTACAAGGTGCGCTTCACCGACAATCTCGCGCCGGGCGCGTCGGTCAAACTGATGACGGACGGCATCCTGCTCGCCGAGACGCAGACCGACCCGCTGCTCAAGGCGTACGACACGCTGATCATCGACGAGGCGCACGAGCGCAGCCTCAACATCGATTTCCTGCTTGGCTATCTGAAGGAAATCCTGCCGAAGCGGCCAGACCTGAAGTTGATCGTCACCTCTGCGACGATCGATGCGGAGCGTTTCGCGCGCCACTTTGGCAGCGACGAGAAGCCGGCGCCGGTGATCGAGGTCAGCGGTCGCCTCTATCCGGTTGAGATGCGTTATCGGCCGGTCGTCGAGGAAAGCGCGGCGGTCAAGTCGGCGCAAGGCACGCCGTTGCGCGGCGATCGTTCCGAACGTGGCGAGCGCCCGAAATCGCAGCGCGAGACCGATCGCGATCTGATCGACGCGATCGTCGATGCAGCCGACGAACTATGCCGCGAAGGCCCGGGCGACGTGCTCGTGTTCCTGCCCGGCGAGCGCGAGATTCGTGACGCGGCCGAGGCGCTGCGCAAGCACCATCCGCCGCACACCGAGATCCTGCCGCTGTTCGCGCGGCTTTCCGCAGCCGAGCAGGAGCGCGTGTTCCGGCCGTCCAATGCGCGCCGCATCGTGCTCGCGACCAACGTCGCCGAAACGTCGCTGACGGTGCCCGGCATCCGCTATGTGATCGATACGGGCCTTGCGCGCGTGAAGCGCTATTCGTATCGCAACAAGGTTGAGCAGCTGCAGGTCGAGTCGATCTCGCAAGCGGCCGCGAACCAGCGCGCGGGCCGCTGCGGGCGTGTCGCGGACGGCATCTGTATACGTCTGTACGAGGAAACCGACTACGCCGCGCGCCCGCGTTTCACGGACCCGGAGATTCTGCGCTCGTCGCTCGCGGCGGTGATTCTGCGGATGAAGTCGCTGCATCTGACCGCGATCGAGACGTTTCCGTTTATCGAGCCGCCGCCCGGACGCGCGATCGCCGACGGCTATCAGCTGCTGAACGAACTCGGCGCCGTCGACGACGATAATGCGCTGACGCCGCTTGGCCGCGAGCTCGCGCGGCTGCCGCTCGACCCGCGCGTGGGCCGCATGATTCTTGCCGCGCGCGACCAGCAGGCGCTGCGCGAAGTGTTGATCATCGCGAGCGCGCTGTCGGTGCAGGATCCGCGCGACCGGCCGATCGAGGCGCAGGAGCAGGCCGACCAGGCGCATCGCCGCTTTGCCGACGAGCGTTCCGAGTTTCTGCAGTGGCCGAAGATCTGGGCGTGGTTCGACGAAGCGATCGCGCACAAGAAATCGAACCGGCAGCTCGCGGACGCGTGTCGCGCGAACTACCTATCGCATCTGCGCCTGCGCGAATGGCGCGATGTGCACTCGCAATTGCTGACCGTCGTGCGCGAGCACGGCTGGCGCCTGAACGAATCGGACGCGACCTTCGA
Source organism: Paraburkholderia edwinii (assembly GCF_019428685.1). Classification (NCBI taxonomy): domain Bacteria; kingdom Pseudomonadati; phylum Pseudomonadota; class Betaproteobacteria; order Burkholderiales; family Burkholderiaceae; genus Paraburkholderia; species Paraburkholderia edwinii. The sequence goes on along the minus strand of NZ_CP080095.1, from coordinate 3,260,921 downwards.
GCAGATCCATCTCGCGCTGCTCACAGGCCTGCTCGGCAACATCGGCATGAAAGCCGACGACGAACCGTATTACCTCGGCGCGCGCGGCATCAAGTTTTATCTGTGGCCAGGTTCCGCGCTCGCGAAGAAAGCGGGGCGCTGGGTGATGGCCGCGGAACTCGTCGAAACGAGCCGGCTTTACGCGCGCGGCATCGCGAAGATCGAGCCCGAGTGGGTCGAGAAAATCGGCGCGCATCTGCTGAAGAAGTCGTTGTCCGAGCCGCATTGGGAGAAACGCGCGGCGCAGGTCAGCGCGTTCGAGCGCGCCATGCTGTATGGGCTCACGATTTACCACCGGCGGCGCGTGAGTTTCGGCAAGCAGGATCCGGCGCGTGCGCGGGAGCTGTTTATCCGCGGCGCGTTCGTCGAAGGCGAGTTCGAGACGAAGCTTGCGTTCTTCGCGCATAACCGCAAGCTGCTCGCCGAGATCGAACAGCTCGAACACAAGTCGCGCCGCCAGGACGTGCTCGTCGACGACGAACTGATCTTCGGGTTCTACGACGAGGTGATTCCGCAGGGCATCTATACCGGCGCCGCATTCGAGCGCTGGTACCGCGACGAGGTGAACCGGAGCGGACAGGCCGAAGACAAGCTGCGCCTCCTGTATCTGTCGCGCGACGATCTGATGCGCCATGAAGCGGCGGGCGTGACGACGGAGCTGTTCCCGAAGCGGCTGACGATGGCCGGTATCGAAATGGCGCTCACGTATCACTTCGAGCCCGGTTCGCCGCGCGACGGCGTGACGCTCGCGGTGCCGCTGTATGCGCTGAATCAGGTCGATGCGCGGCGCGCCGAGTGGCTCGTGCGCGGCATGGTGAAGGAGAAGGCACAACTGCTGCTGAAGTCGCTGCCGCAGAAGCTGCGCCGTCATGTCGTGCCGTTGCCGCAGTATGCGGCGGGTTTTGCCGAGCGCACGAGCGACGGCGCGCGCTTCGGCGCGGGTGGCCTCGTCGATGCGCTGATTGCCGACGTGCGCGGCGAGACGCAGGTCGCGTTGAAGCAGTCGGACTTCAAGCTCGAGACCTTGCCCGCGCATCTGTTCATGAACTTCAAGATCATCGACGAGCATGGGCGGCAGCTCGCGATGGGACGCAATCTCGCGCAGTTGCGTGCTGAGCTTGGTGGTGAAGCGCAGCAGCAGTTTCAGAAGCTGGCGGCGAGCGCGACGCTGGTCGATCAGGCCGGCGATGCGCTGGGGCGGGGTGGGGATGCACGTGGGGCGGGTGCCCGCGCCGGCGGCGGGGCGGGCGCTGGGCCGGCGGGTCCCGGTGTATCGGCTGCGGCACGCGGCGGTGCGGGTGGTGCCGGCAGTGGCGCGGGTTCCGCGCCGCACACGGCGCCTGCCGGCGGCGGCGCTGCCGCGCCTGCCACCGCGCTCTACGAAAACCTGACGACGTGGAACTTCGGCAAGCTGCCCGAGCTGCTCGAGGTACGTCGTCGCGGGCAGACGCTGTTCGGCTATCCGGCGCTTGTCGACCGCGGTACGCATTGCGACGTCGAAGTATTCGATTCGCCCGACGAAGCGGCGCGCATTCATCGTGCTGGCTTGCGCCGCCTGTTCGCGCTGCAGTTGCGCGAGCCGATCAAATACCTCGAAAAGAATCTGCCGGGCCTGCGCGAAATGGCGATGCAGTTTATGGCGCGCGCAACGCAGGAAGAACTGCGCGATCAGCTGATCGACACCGCGCTCGACCGCGCATGTCTGCAAGACCCGCTGCCCGACGACGATGCGAGCTTCCACGCGCGTCGCGACGAAGGCCGCAGCCGGCTCACATTGCTGGCCCAGGAAATCTCGCGGCTTATCGGCCAGATTCTCGGCGAGTACGCGACGGTGCTGAAAAAGCTCGCGCAGGCGAAGCCGTTCGCGGCTGCGTATGCGGATATGCAGAACCAGCTCGATGCGCTGATCGGCAAACGGTTTGTGGTCGACACGCCGTACACACAGTTGACGCATTTCCCGCGCTACCTGAAAGGGATCGGCTTACGTATCGACAAGCTGAAGGCTGATCCGGCGCGCGATGCGCGGCAGTTCGCAGAATTCGCGCCACTCGCGCAACACTATCAGCGCGCGCTTGCGCAACGCGGCGGCGTCATGGATGCGCGGCTCGCGGAGTTCCGCTGGTTGCTCGAAGAACTGCGCGTGTCGCTGTTCGCGCAGGAATTGCGTACGCCAATGCCGGTTTCGGTGAAGCGGCTGTATAAGGTTTGGGAATCGATGCAGCGGTGACGGGCGGCTGATGTCGCGTTCGCGATAGACGACATGGCCGGGGCTTGCGGTGAGACGGTTATGGCAAGGTTCGCAAAGCCCGGCGCAAGTTGGGTGCACGACCGACGCAAGACCGGCAGGCCGATTCGGACGCAAAAAGGACGCGAAACCGATGGATCCCGACATCGGCATCGCGCCAAAGAATGCAGGCACATGGGGACATGCCTGCATCCGTCCCACCAATTCAAATCAATTCAATTCCGGGCGCAGGGACGCGCCTAAAAATGCGTGCCTGCGCCGAGCGCGGCTCCCACCTCGCCGCGCGAGCTTGCCGTGCCTTGCACGCTGTACGCCCACTGGCCGGTCTCCGACAGCTGCGATACGCCGAATGCCAACGCGGACTGTCCGCCGTACGAACCACCCGCCATCGCAACCATGCCGCGGCCCGGCAAAACGGCGCGCGGTAGGGCAGCGACCGCGAGGGCAGCCGCCGCGCCGCCGTATGCGTCGCGCCGTGCCGAACGGAGCTTGTCGTCGGTGTAGCGGTTGGCCGCCGCGAGTGAGCCGTTCATCGACTGATTCAGCTGGTTCAGGTTGACCGCATCGGTGCCTTCTATGGCGGGCGCGACGTGCGTGATATGCCGCTCGTTGCCGTCGGTGCCGATCGAGACGCTGTTTGCGCGGTCCGCAACCGAGCCGTAGCCGAGCGCAATCGAGTTGTCGGCAGTCGCGCGAGATGTTGCGCCGAGCGCGAGCGCGCGGTTGCCGGATGCGAGCGCATTGGCGCCGAGCGCGGCCGAGTGGGTGCCGCTTGCCTGCGCATTCGAGCCGAACGCGGCCGCATGCGCACCGCTAGCCTGCGTGTTTGCGCCGACTGCGATGGCGTCCGTACCGCTCGCGTGTGCGTTTGCGCCGACTGCGAGAGCGTCCGCACCGCTCGCCTGCGTGTTCGCGCCGACTGCGATCGCGTCCGTACCGCTCGCCTGCGCATTCGCGCCGAGCGCAATCGCATCCGCATTGCTCGCCTGTGCGTTTGCGCCGATTCCGAGCGCGTTCGTTCCACTCGCACGGCTGCTCGCACCGATCGCAATGGATTGCGCTGATGGCGCCTCGGCGCTCGCTCCCACCGCGACCGAATGCGCGCCGCCGGCATGAGCTGTTTCGCTTGCGGCGTCGCCTGCTGCGGCGAAGAGCGGATTGTCTGCCGCGTTGCCGCCATTCACCGGCGCGTTGGCGATCGCATCGGCGAGCATCGCCGAAAGCTGGCCCAGGTTGACGGCATCGTGCGTGTCGAGCGCGTCAGCGACGTTATGGATCTGCGTGCCGCCGCCGGCAGGATCGCCGGCCAGCGCGACGCTATTGCGATCGACCGACCCGTCCGCATTGGACCCATAGCTGAGCGTGCTCGCGAGTTGCGCGGCCGCGGCGTCGATCTTGCTGTCGAGCGCCTTGAGCTGTGCGACGTTGACCGCATCGAGATCCGTCGCGCCGGCGGCTACGCCGCTGATCGTGCGCGTGCCGATATTGAGTTCGCCGGCCGATGTTTGCGGTACGGACAGCCCATACGCCAGATAGCCGGCGCGCGCACCGACCGTCGTCGCGGAACCGGCGCCGAGCGCGATGCTGTTTTCGTGCGTCGCGCTCGCGTTCAGGCCGAATGCGAGCGATGCTCGCGCATTCGCGCTTGCATACGCGCCGAGCGCGACTGCCTGATTTTCCGCATGCGACAACGCCCCAACGGCGAGGCTGTCGTTGCCCGCAGCGCCCGCGAAATTGCCCAGCGCCATGGCATGCACGCCGTTTGCGGCGGCATTCATGCCGAATGCCGTCGCGCCCGCTTGCGTGGCCGCCGCGGACGTGCCGAACGCGGTGGCGTCTTCGCTCGCACTGGCGGACGCGCCCGCCGCCAGTGCGCGGTCGCCGGCGGCTTGCGCACCGGTGCCGAGCGCGATTGCCCGTTCACCCGACGCCGCGGCGCGGCCGCCGAGCGCGACCGCCTCGCGTCCCGCCGCGCTCGACAGATGGCCGGCCGCGAGTGCATCGCCATTCGTTGCGCTCGCGCCGCCGCCGAGCGCAACGGCGCCGATGCCATCGGCCCTCGATGACACACCGAAGGCCGATGACGTCTCGCCTGTTGCAGCCGAGTAGGCGCCGAGGGCGGTCGATAACAGTTCGGCACGCGCCTGCATGCCGCCGGCAATCGCGCCCAGGCCGTTCGCGACTGCCTGGTTGCCGAGCGCCATCGTGTCGGGGCCAAATGTGTTGGCGCTGCTGCCGATCGCGACCCCGCCGCTGTCCGCGACCCCGGCGCCGTAACCGATCGCGACCGACTGCTGGCCGAGCGCGTGCGCGCCCGCGCCGGCCGCGACCGCCTTCGTGCCGAAGCGCACGGTGACCGCATCGCTCGGGCTCTGCAGCCCGTCGGCATCGAAGTAGTACTGCGCGGCCGGGATGCTGGCGCGCGCAACGGGTGCGGCGGTCATGGCAACGAGACCCACGAGCGCCAATTGAGCAAAGATGAGAATGCCGGGCGCGCATCGGTACGCGCGTGCGGTTTCCGGCGATCGGATTAAAGACGGGTACCGGCTTTTTATATAGCTGTTCAAACTTGATTTACGCATATTGTTCGCGCCTCCAAAAACGCCAGGATGTGTTCGGCCAGCACGCAAACGGCTTGCGCCGCTGTGTGCTTGTGCCTGAACTGACGGGTCATCGGAAAGCGGTTTTCGGGTAATCCACGCGGCGCGCGATATGAGTAAACTCTTAAAACCGGTTTGGCCGAAAGTAATAAGACAGTCCTTTTAATTTTCAGATTATGGTCGGGAATTTAGGATGATTATCGATTCACCGAATGCAGCTAAATGAAATCCGATTTAAAGATCGGAATTTACGGCAGACAACAGATTCGATTCGGAAATCCGCAGGCGAAACTCAGCGTTTCTCTGTTTCAGCCGCTTCGGGCAAGGTGTTGCGGCCATGCGCCGCAATCGGAAATTCCTGCGCTCCGTCAACCGTTTCAACACGCAAACGTTCTACAATGACGGCTGTCTTCAGTAGTGAACCTTCATGCGCAAATTTTCCTTCTCCGGCCTGATCAGCACGTTCCCGGCAGGCGCGGCGCTCGCCGCGGCAGCAGTCCTCTTCTCCCCGGCAGTCCACGCGAATAACGTCATCGTGCTCAATTCCGGCGAAGCGACGCTGAGCCTGATCGACGAGGCGACGCGCCAGGTCGTCGATACCGTGCCGACCGGCAAGGAGCCGCACCACCTGATGGCGACGCCGGACAATTCATCGCTGATCGTCGCGAACTCGGTGTCGAACAACCTGCTGTTCGTCGATCCGAAGTCGGGCAAGGTGCAGCGCTGGATCGAAGGTATTGAAGATCCCTACCAGATCGGCTTCTCGCCGGACCGTAAGTGGCTCGTCACGACGGGGCTGCGTCTGGACCGGCTCGACATCTATCACTACGACGGTCATAACCTCGCGCTCGCGCAGCGTCTTCCGCTTGCGGTCATGCCGAGCCATATGGCGTTCTCGGCCGATAGCAAGACGGTGTTCGTCACGCTGCAGGTGTCGGGCGAACTCGCCGCGGTCGATCTGGCCACGCAGACGGTGAAGTGGAAAATGAAAGTCGGCAAGGTACCGGCCGGTCTCTGGATGACGCCCGGCGACAAGTACCTGCTGATCGGCATGACGGGCGCCGATTACGTCGCCGTGGTCGACTGGAAGAACCAGAAGGTGGTGAAGACCATTCCCACGGGCAAGGGCGCGCATAACTTCCGCTCGCTCGCGGACGGCCGGCATGTGGCGGTGTCGAACCGCGTCGCGAATACGATCAGCATCATTGACGAGGAATCACTGACGAACGTCGGCGACATCACGGGCCTGCTGCCGGGTCCCGACGACATGGAACTTTCCTCGGACAAACGCTATCTGTGGGTAACGTTCCGCTTTGCGAAGCACGTCGGCATCATCGATCTGACACAGCGTAAACTGATTCAGACGATCGCCGTCGGACGTTCTCCGCACGGCATCTATTTCTTCGACCGCGCGCCGGTCACCGCGCCGAACGGCGCGTAGTGCGGGGTGTGCAGCGCGCGGCGCAGGTTACAGCAACGGTACAACGGGTTTGACGAACAGCGAGCACCATGTTCCATCTGATCTTCTCCACGCTCGATAACGCAGTGTCGACGCTGCAGACCGCGCTGTACGAAAGCGTCGTGCAGCCGTTGCTGTTTCACTTCGGCCTGATGGATTACGACGAAGATACGTACGACAGCCTGTACTGGGTCATCGTCGGTGTGTTCGAGGTGCTCGCGATGTACGCGGTGCTGCGGCCGCTCGAAGCGTTGCGTCCGGTCGAGAAGTGGGAAAACCGCAAGGCGGTGCGCGTCGACGTGCTGTACACGTGGATCGCGAAGCTCGGCATCCTGAACCTGTTTTTCTTCTTCGCGCTGCAGCCGATGTTCGACGCAGTGCAAGGGTGGCTGCGGCTGCACAATATCGCGAACCTCGAAATCGACAATCTGTGGCCCGGTGTCACGACCATTCCGATCGTCACGTTCGTGATTTATCTGCTGGTTCTCGACTTGGCGGGCTACTGGTATCACCGTTGGGAACATCGTATCGGCGTCTGGTGGGAGCTGCATGCGGTGCATCACAGCCAGCGCCAGATGTCGCTCTGGTCCGACGACCGCAACCATCTGCTCGACGATCTTCTGCAGGCGTGCTTCTTCGCGCTGATCGCACTGTTTATCGGCGTGCCGCCGTCGCAATTCGTCGTGCTCGTCGCGATCACGAATCTCGCGCAAAGCGTGCAGCACGCGAATATTCGGCTGTACTTCGGCTGGCTCGGCGAGCGCCTGCTGGTTAGCCCGACGTTCCATCGCCGCCATCATGCGATCGGCTACGGTCACGAAGGGCTCAAGTACGGCTGCAACTTCGGCGTGCTGTTTCCGTGGTGGGACATGCTGTTCGGCAGCGCGTCATGGAACCGCGAAATGGAGCCGACCGGTATTCGCGACCAGCTCGACGGTCACCGCTACGGCGATGGTTTTGTCACGCAGCATTGGCTCGCGTTCGTGCGCATCGCCAGGCGTCTCGCGCCGAAGCGGCGCGCATCGTCGGGCAACGACGCCGCGGCGCTCTGAGCATTTCGTTCTCTTCCAAACTAGACCGCGGGGAGCTGCCCGGCTCCCAATACACGCCTGGTGCCGCCGTCAGCGTACGTCGTCGCCGCCATCCTCGCCGGACGCGTTCCGGCACCGACAGTTACCGCCGACCCACCGCGTGGTTTATCCTGTCCACGTTTGCACCGCTTTTGCGTTGTGCGTTCGCGTTGTCGCTCGCACCATTTTTCCCCAACATTTCTTTCACCGGCACCCGCTCGCATGAATGACCTGTTGCGCTCGTTCGGACGCGCGCTCACAAGCGTGCTCCACCCGCGCATGCTCTGGCTGACGCTGGCGCCGTTCCTCGGAGCGGCCGTGGTCTGGGGCGCGATCCTGTGGTTTTCGTGGCAGACGCTGATTGGCGCGACGCGCGGCTGGCTCGACACCTGGTCCTTTACGACCACGCTCTACCATCTGTTCGACTGGGTCGGCTTTTCATCGCTGCATGCGGCAGTCGCGCCGTTTATCGTGATTGCGATCGCGATTCCGCTGATTGTCGTCACGGTGCTGCTGCTGATCGCGACGCTGTCGATGCCGGCCGTTATCAAGTATCTGTCCGCGCGGCAGTTCGCGAGCCTTGAAATGCGGCACGGCGGCACCTGGTACGGCAGCCTCATGCATGCGCTGTGGACCACGTTCGTCTGTCTCGTCGTGCTGATCGTTACGTTGCCGCTATGGCTGATTCCGCCGTTTTTCGCGCTGATTCCGCCGCTGCTGTGGGGCTGGCTCACCTATCGCGTGATGACCTACGATGCGCTCGCGATGCACGCGAGCAGCGACGAACGGCGGATTCTCGTGCGGCGGCACCGCTTGCCGCTGCTCCTGATCGGCGTCGCGAGCGGTCTGCTCGGGTCGCTGCCGACGCTGTTGTGGGCATCGTCGGTATGGCTCATCGTGCTGTTTCCGGTCATGACCGCGGCGACCATCTGGATTTACGCGTTCATTCTTGTGTTTTCGGCGCTGTGGTTCGGCTACTACTGTCTGCGCGCGCTGCAGCGTCTGCGCGCGGAAGAGCAGGGGCCGCACGGCACGGCGCCAGTCCCTTACTTACGTGGCTGACGTTCCCGGCGCTGCAATTCAATTCGGGCATTTCATTTTCGCGAGGCGGCAATGGCATTTGGCGTGATCATCATCGGCGACGAAATCCTGTCGGGCAGACGGGTCGATAAACATCTGCCGAAGGTCATCGAACTCCTGAAGGCGCGCGGTCTGTCGCTTGGCTGGGCTGAGTATGTCGGCGACGACCCCGAGCGCATTACCGCGACATTGCGCCGTACCTTCGCGAGCGGCGACGTGGTCTTTTCGACCGGCGGTATCGGCGCGACGCCCGACGACCACACCCGCCAGTGCGCGGCTGCGGCGCTCGCGGTGCCGCTCGAGCTGCACCCGGAGGCTGCCGACCTGATCCGCGAGCGCATTCGCGAAATGCATCCGGCCGATGCGCCGCAGCCCGTCGACTACGACTCGCCCGAAAATCTGCACCGGCTCAATATGGGCACGTATCCGCGCGGTGCATCGATCATTCCGAACGGCTACAACAAGATTCCGGGCTTTTCGATTCGCGACCATCATTTCGTGCCGGGCTTCCCGGTGATGGCGTGGCCGATGATCGAATGGGTGCTCGACACGAAGTACGCGCATCTGCATCACGCGACACCGCACGCGGAGAAGTCGCTGCTTGTGTTCGAGTTGCCGGAGTCGACGCTGACACCGCTGATGGAGAAGATCGAGCACGACTTCTCCGGCGTACGCGTGTTCAGCTTGCCGAGCGTCGGCGATGCGGAGCGCGGCGGCGTCTATGCGCGGCGCCATATCGATCTGGGGGTAAAGGGCGAGCCCGAAGCGGTCGCAGCAGCCTTCGTCAAGCTGCGCGAAGGCGTGCATCTGCTGGGTGGGGATATCGTCGAACCAGACACGGCTGCCGGGTCGGCGAAGCCGCAGCGGTGAACTTCAAGGCAAGCGTGTGAGGTGAATCGACTCACACGCTTGCGATGCGTTTTTGAGGCGCATCAATATCAACATCAGCATCTACATCGGCATCGCTTCGCGAAACCGGGCCTCAAGCGCCGATCCACGGCAAGCCGCGGAAACACCATCCCGACACGGTCTTTCTGTGCCCCTGGCTATCTTTGTCGCCTTCGAATCCTTCGAGCAGATCCATCGCCTTCGTAAAGCCGGCCTGCGTGGCCGCAACGGCGGCGAGCTTCGAGCGCGCGGCGCTGCGGCACAGCAGCAGTACCGGCGTATCGAGCGTCGCGACCTGGCGCAACTGATCGAGAAACTCTGCGTTCGGCACGCCGCCCGGATAGCGCGTCCATTCGATATGCGCATACTGGCCGTCGCCGACGAGCGGACGGCCGACCCAATCGAGTTCGGCGCGCGTGCGCACGTCGACGAGGCGTGTGCGCGGGTCCAGTTCGAGGAGCTCGAACGCCTCGGCGGGCGATAACGCGCCCGCATAGGCCAACTGATTGTCGATACGGCGCTTTTCGGCCTGCGCGTATAACTGCTCAAGCGTGGTCATGACAGCAAGTCTCCTTTGGACCAAAGGATCATTCTAGCGCGCCGTGTATCGCGCGCATGTGTTTGCCCGTTATCGACCTGCAGGCCGAGTGTTGTCCATCTGCGCCACACCCTTATCCACACCGATCACAACAGACGCTCCATAAAGGTGCAAAATTGCACCATTGCACCAAATTGAGGCGTTGATCGGGTGCTGATATCGGGACTGCACGCAAATGGTGCATGCCCCGAAGCGAAGCGTCATCTCAGTTCCCGCAAAACGTGCGACGATTCACGGCAGCAGTACGGGCAAACGTATTCCGCATGCCACCGGAGCGAAGGTGGCATGGAAGCTGCTTTTATCGGTCCCGTTCGACCCGGGCGCATCTCGAATTAAAGCGCACCAACCCTGTAGACGCGGGGGAGCGGGTCAGCTAGATTGGGCGGCGGCTAAAACCCGCCGAATTCGTTAATCAGGAGATAGGTTATGAGTAAATCCGTGGCCGACGTCATGCAACTCGTCAAGGACGAGGACGTCAAGTTTGTCGACTTCCGCTTTACCGACACGCGCGGCAAGGAACAGCACGTCTCGGTGCCGGTGTCGGCATTCGACGACGACAAGTTCGAGAGCGGCCATGCGTTCGACGGTTCCTCGATTGCCGGCTGGAAGGGCATCGAAGCATCGGACATGCTGCTCGTGCCGGATCCGGACACCGCGTTCATCGACCCGTTCTACGAAGAATCGACGCTCGTGCTGACCTGCGACGTGATCGAGCCGTCGGACGGCAAGGGCTATGAACGCGATCCGCGCTCGCTCGCGAAGCGCGCCGAAGCGTACCTGAAGAGCACGGGCCTCGGCGACACGGCCTTCTTCGGTCCGGAACCGGAATTCTTCATTTTCGACTCGGTCCAGTGGAGCGCGGACCAGTCGGGCTGCTTCGTCAAGATCGGCTCGGAAGAAGCACCGTGGTCGTCGGCGAAGGAATTCGAAGGCGGCAACACCGGTCACCGTCCGGGCACGAAGGGCGGCTATTTCCCGGTCGCACCGGTCGATACGTTCCAGGACATCCGCTCGGAAATGTGTCTGCTGCTCGAGCAGATCGGCATTCCGGTCGAAGTGCACCACCACGAAGTGGCCGGTCAAGGCCAGAACGAAATCGGCACGAAGTTCTCGACGCTCGTGCAGCGCGCCGACTGGACGCAGCAACTGAAGTACATCGTCCACAACGTCGCGCACACGTACGGCAAGACGGCGACGTTCATGCCGAAGCCGGTGGTCGGCGATAACGGCTCGGGCATGCACGTGCACCAGTCGATCTGGAAGGACGGTCAGAACATGTTCGCGGGCAACGGCTACGCCGGCCTGTCGGAATTCGCGCTGTTCTACATCGGCGGCATCATCAAGCACGCACGCGCGCTGAACGCGATCACGAACCCGGGTACGAACTCGTACAAGCGTCTCGTGCCGCACTTCGAAGCACCGGTCAAGCTCGCTTACTCGGCACGCAACCGTTCGGCATCGATCCGTATTCCGCACGTCGCGAATCCGAAGGGCCGCCGTATCGAAACGCGCTTCCCGGATCCGCTCGCGAACCCGTACCTGTGCTTCTCGGCACTGATGATGGCGGGTCTCGACGGCGTGCAGAACAAGATCCATCCGGGCGAAGCTGCCGACAAGAACCTGTACGACCTGCCGCCGGAAGAAGATGCAAAGATCCCGACCGTGTGTGCCGGCCTCGATCAGGCGCTGGAAGCACTCGACAAGGATCGCGAGTTCCTGACGCGCGGTGGCGTGTTCACGGACGCAATGCTCGACGCTTACCTCGAACTGAAGGAAGGCGAACTGCAGCGCGTGCGTATGACCACGCACCCGGTCGAATTCGAACTGTACTACTCGCTGTAAGCGGCGATGCGCTTCGCCGTGAGGCGAAGCGCGCGTCCCTCGTTCGCGATTCGAAGGACCCAAGGGACGGCACCGCCGTCCCTTTTTTGTTGGGCCGTTGTTGTTGGACCCGTTGTTGTTTCACCTGTTGGTGTTTGACCCGAGTAGTTTGACCCGGGTAGTTTGACCCGGGTAGTTTGACCCGCTACACCGCTGGACCACGCGCAACGTTCGCGGCGCACGAGGCGTGCGCTTTCTCATCGTCTCATCATCGCCGGACTGCAAGATGGTACTGAAGAATCTGATCAAGGCAAGAAAAGGACACGGCGAGCCGTTGTCGGACGATGCGCAGCTTGTCGAATCCGGCTTGCTGCCGGGCTTCGAAGCCTTGCCGACCGTCGTGCTGGTATTGGAAAAACGCACGCTGCGCGTCGCGTTTGCGAATCCATCGGCGGAGTCGATGCTCGAGCTGTCGCGCCGGCAGCTCACGCAGATGGCCTGGCACGATGTGTTTACGAATGCCGACGAACTGATGGAGACGATCGCGGCGATTGCGGACCATCGCTTCAACGCGACGCATCTCGACGCCGTGCTCGAGCGGCCGGGGCACGAGCCGCTGCATGTGCATGCGGTGGTCGGCTTTCTCGAAAGCGCGCAGGAGTACGTGTTGCTGGAGCTGTTCGAAAACGAGCGGCATTTGCGCACCGATCGCGAAGAGCGTATTCACGATCTGACGTCGGTGAACAAGCAGCTGATCCGCAATCTCGCGCACGAGATCAAGAATCCGCTCGGCGGCATCCGCGGCGCCGCGCAGCTGCTTGAGTTCGAGCTCGGCGCGCGCGAGCGCGACGAATTGCGCGAGTACACGCAGGTCGTGATCAAGGAGTCGGACCGGCTGCAGACGCTCGTCGACCGGTTGCTCGAACCGCACCGGCATCCGCATATTGTCGGCGACGTCAATATTCACGAGGTGTGCGAGCGCGTGCGCGCGGTGATCCTCGCGGAGTTTCCGCGCGGCCTGACAGTGGTGCGCGACTACGACGTCAGCGTGCCGGACCTGCGCGGCGACAAGGAACAACTGATCCAGGCGGTGCTCAACATCGTGCGCAACGCGGCACAAGCGCTGCACGAACGCATCTCGCAAGGCGACGCGCGCATCGAATTGCGCACGCGCATCGCGCGAAAGGTAACGATTGCGAAACGGCTGTGCAAGTTGGCACTGGACTTGCATATCGTGGACAACGGGCCAGGCATTCCCGAAGACATTCGAGACCGCATTTTCTATCCGCTCGTGTCGGGGCGCGAGGACGGCAGCGGTCTTGGATTGACGCTCGCGCAGACTTTCGTGCAGCAGCATGAAGGGCTGATCGAAGTGGAAAGCCGCCCGGGCCATACCGAGTTTCAGATTTTGCTGCCGCTCGACTGCTAACCCTTAATGTGCCAAACGCAGCGCCACACGCGGTACCACACGCAGCGCCACAAGCGCATGCTTAAGCGATGCTTAAGTGTCCCTAAGCAGGATGCTTAAGCGGATCTCCAGGCGATACTGAATGTGGCGCGCATCACGAGACTTCTGACGACCTATATGAAGCCGATCTGGATAGTAGACGACGATCAATCGATCCGCTGGGTGCTTGAAAAAGCGCTCGCGCGCGAAAACTTCGCGACGCGCAGCTTTGCGAATGTGCGCGAGGCGGCGGGCGCACTCGAGCACGACAGTCCTCAAGTGCTCGTTTCCGATATCCGGATGCCGGGCGGCTCCGGACTCGAACTGCTGCAAACCGTGCGGGACCGCGTGCCTGGTCTGCCGGTCATCATCATGACGGCGTTTTCGGATCTCGACAGCGCGGTAGCCGCGTTTCAGGGCGGCGCGTTCGAGTATCTGGCGAAGCCGTTCGACGTCGACAAGGCGGTCGAGCTGATCCGGCGCGCCGTCGACGAAAGTATGCGCGGCGAGCAGACGTGGGACGAGCGCGTGACCGAGACGCCGGAGATGCTGGGCCAGGCGCCGGCGATGCAGGATATGTTTCGCGCGATCGGCCGTCTGTCGCATTCGGCGGCGACCGTGCTCATTACCGGCGAATCAGGCACCGGCAAGGAACTTGTCGCGCGTGCCTTGCACCGACATAGCCCACGCGCGAGCGGACCGTTTATCGCATTGAACACGGCGGCCATTCCAAAAGATCTGCTGGAATCCGAACTATTCGGCCACGAGCGCGGCGCATTCACGGGTGCGCAGGCGATGCGCCAGGGGCGCTTCGAGCAGGCCGAGAATGGCACGCTCTTTCTCGACGAAATCGGCGATATGCCGTTCGATCTGCAGACGCGGCTGTTGCGTGTGTTGTCGGACGGGCAGTTCTATCGCGTCGGCGGGCATAACCCGTTGCGCGCGAATGTGCGCGTGATTGCGGCGACTCATCAGAATCTCGAAGCGCGCGTGCGGCAAGGGCTGTTCCGCGAGGACTTGTACCACCGGCTCAACGTGATCCGGCTGCGGTTGCCGGCATTGCGCGAGCGCAGCGAAGACATTCCGCTTCTGACGCGGCATTTCCTGCAGAAGAGTGCGCGCGATCTCGGTGTCGAGCCGAAGCGCGTATCGGACGAGGCGCTTGCTTATATGACGTCGCTGCCGTTTCCGGGCAACGTGCGGCAGCTCGAGAATCTCGCGAACTGGCTGACCGTGATGGCGCCCGCGCAAACGATCGAGATCAAGGATTTGCCGCCGGATCTCGTGTCGACGCAACAGGCGCCGGTCGATGCCACGAGCGCGGTCGCGACTGCGACTGGAGGCGTTGCGGATATCGCCGCGATCAACGGTGTCGGTTCAAACGGTGCCGCGCTGCCGGCCGGCGGTGTGGTGCTTGCGACCGGCGTCGCAGCGGCTGTGCAGCAGGCGGCGAGCGCATGGGAAGGCGGGCTGCGTACTGAAGTCGCGCGGTTGCTGCGTGAGAACTCGCCCGATGTGATGGACGAGCTATCGCGCCGCTTCGAAGCCGCGGTGATTCGCGAAGCGCTCGACTTCACGCGTGGGCGCAAAGTGGAAGCGGCGGAGCGGTTGGGTATCGGCCGCAATACGATTACGCGCAAGATTCAGGAGTTGAATCTCGAACCGTGATGGTTGCGCGGCGTGTCCGCGCTTGCATTGCTGACTGACACTGAAGACGGCTCGATGGCTCACGCCACCGAGCCGTCTTCTTATTCAGTCAGCGCGACGACCGGCGCGTGATCGGACGGTTGATCCCATTTGCGCGGGGTCTTGTCGACGTCGCAATGCGTGCAGCTTTCGGCGAGCGGCTTCGACAGCAGGATATGGTCGATGCGCAGCCCGGCGTTGCGACGGAACGCGAGCATCCGGTAGTCCCACCACGTGAAGGTCTTCTCCGGCTGGTCGAACAGGCGGAACGAATCGACGAGGCCCAGTTCGATCAGACGCGCAAAGGCCGCGCGCTCTTCGGGCGACACGAGGTTCTGGCCTTCCCACGCTTTCGGGTCGTGCACGTCACGGTCCTCGGGCGCGATGTTGTAGTCGCCGAGCAGCGCGAGCTTCGGATGTTGCGCGAGTTCGCTCGCAAGCCAGCCGTGCATGGCTTCGAGCCAGCGCAGCTTGTACGCGAATTTGTCGGTGCCCGGCGCCTGGCCGTTCGGGAAGTACGCGCTAACGATGCGGATGCCTTCGATTGTGGCGGCGATCACGCGCTGCTGCGGATCCTCGAAACCGGGAATGTTCCGCACCACGCCGACTTCGTCCACCTGCAAGCCGTTTCGCACGAGAATGCCGACACCGTTGTACGTCTTCTGGCCGGCGAACCAGCTGCGATAACCCTTTTCCTCGAGCTCGGCGCGCGGGAATTTTTCGTCGGGCAGCTTGAGTTCCTGAAGACAGAGTACGTCGGTCTGGCTCAGTTCGAGCCAGTCGATCACGTGCTGCTGGCGGACCTTTAGCGAGTTCACGTTCCAGGTGGCGATTTTCATTGTGGTGTTTTTCTGGGCGAAAAGTTTGGAGGTCCGATGCGGTGGACGCACGCGTGCGTTCAACGGATCGGATGTCGCGAAGTCCGCGCGTGTGGTGCGCGCAGATCGGCCTTGATGTGAATGATAGCGTTGTCGGCGACAGATGCGCGTTGCGCGGCATGCGAAGGCAGTGAGGTCGTCGTTTGGTAGCGAGGGCCCGATGCTCGTCGGGCCTGCGTACACGAAAAGTCTGAAATATATTTGACGGATTGCGGGTCCCTTCTATACAATCCGTTTCCTCTGACGCGGGGTGGAGCAGTCTGGCAGCTCGTCGGGCTCATAACCCGAAGGTCACAGGTTCAAATCCTGTCCCCGCAACCAACGATTTCTACATTGCTTCTACCGCTAAACCCGCCGCTCGCGCGGGTTTTTTGTTCTGTGGCTCGGCATCGAACGGGCGCGACGTTCGCGTTCAACGATCTCAAGCTCGCAAGTCCGTCAAAATCTGCTCCGCCAGAAAATCACACGGTGGCCGCGCCGACCGCGCGCTGCGCGCGAGTATCACTTCCAGTTCGGGAAGCGGCGGCAGACCCTCAGCCTCTCCAGGTTGTACAAGATAATTCGGCACGCTGCACCTCGCGAGCGGCGCGACCGCAAGACCTGCTTCGACCATGCTGAACAATCCGAGCAGGCTCGGACTCTCATAGGACATCCGGAAGCGGATGCCGGCCTGCTGCAAAGCCGCGGTTGCATGCGCCCGGGCGGCGCTTCCTTGCTCGAATACCGCGATCGGCAGCGGCCGTTCCTTCCACACCTGCTGCTTGCCGCGTGCCGCAGCCCACACCATCGGCTCGAAACGGATGAATTCGCCGGACACGCCTCGCGCTTTCGTAAAACAGGCGAGGTCGAGCGTATTGTCTTTGATCAAAGGGATGAGCCCGCTGCTCGGCAGACCGATCACGCGGATCTCCACACGCGGGTGCGCCACTGCGAACTTCCGCAAAACGGTGGGCAGCAGCGACGACGCGTAGTCATCGGGGACACCGATCGTCACGCGGCCGCGCATTTCGGGGCGAACCACCGACGCCCACGCTTCCTCGCGTATCGCGAGCATCTGGCGGCCGTAATCCACCAGCGTCCGGCCTTCCTGCGTCAGCACGACGTCGCGCGTGGTCCGCGTAAAGAGCGGCTTGCCGAGCGCCACTTCGATTGCCTTGATCTGCATGCTTACCGCCGACGGCGATCGGTTCACAGACTCTGCGGCGCGCGCGAACGAGCCGGTATCGGCGACCGCCACAACCATTTCCAGTACATCGAGATCGAGTTTTTTCATAATTCAGAAAATCTGATTAATACACTCAGTTTAATCCGTTTTACTTGTCTGCCGGTCGGCCGGATACTGGCATCGGGTTCGATGGCAGGGTGGAGAATCAAATGGGAACGATGACCGAGTTCTTGACCGTAGGCGGCATGCTGGCCGTGACGCCCGGCCCCAATATGGTCTATGTGATGTCGCGCTCGGTTGGGCAAGGTCCGAGGGCAGGGCTGATATCGCTTGGCGGCGTCATGCTCGGCTACCTGTGCTATATGTTCGGCGCGGCATTCGGGATCACGGCGCTTTTTGTTGCGATTCCCGGTGCGTGTCGTGTGCTTGCCGCTTGCGGTGCGCTTTATCTGCTTTATCTCGCCTGGCAGGCGCTTAAGCCCGGTGGCCGTTCGCCATTGCAGATCGCGGCGGTTCAGATTGAAGGACCGCACCGTCTGTTTGCAATGGGCGCGGCCACGAGTCTGTTGAATCCGAAGCTCGCTCTGATTTTTCTGTCGTTGCTGCCGCAATTTATCGATTACCAGACAGGCAGTGTGCTGCGGCAGTCGCTGACGCTTGGCGGTTCGCTCATCATCGCGTTTGCTTCGGTTAATGCATTGGTTGCCGTGTCGTCGGGCAGCGTCGCGGGATTGATCGCGAGCCGTCCGCGCTGGCTGCTTGTGCAGCGTTGGGTCATGGGGCTGATGCTGTTGGTGCTCGGTGTGAAGATGGGTATCGATGCGTGGCATTGGGCTACGCCGATGTGAATCTCTTTGCAAATGCAAAACGGCTTGCGATGCCGCTGAATGGTTTTGCGCATCGAATGCGCGCAAAAAACGAAAATGCTGATTGCATAATCAACTAATCTGATCATTCGCATTCACTGCGGGTTTTCTTTAAACGCATCGGAATGGTCCTTTTCGATAAGCGCAGATCCACAATGCCGTTTCACTG
Organism: Paraburkholderia edwinii; assembly: GCF_019428685.1. NCBI lineage: Bacteria > Pseudomonadati > Pseudomonadota > Betaproteobacteria > Burkholderiales > Burkholderiaceae > Paraburkholderia > Paraburkholderia edwinii. The sequence goes on along the minus strand of NZ_CP080095.1, from coordinate 3,242,910 downwards.
CGGATGCCGCTATTGTGAAAATCATGTTGTATAACTAAGCAACTTATCGAGTCGAATCAATCGACGATAAGCGACACGAAGTAAGCACTGTGAGGGGACCGCCATGAGCATCAGAATTGGCCGGGCCACAAAGGCGTGCATTCAGGCATGGGTTCTTTTTGTCGCTGCAATCGCATTTCCGCCGACGATGGCGGACGGGCGGGACGTGTGTCCCAATCCGTTGACCGGCGGTGGACACAGTTCAGGCGGATACGTCTTCGAATATCAATCGTGGTCTTGGACTCATCCTGAGAATGACCACGGTAGGTCGTATTGCCATTGCGTCCGCAACAATACGCCACAGCGTGCGCTGTTCATCAACTGGAGCGAAGTCGGACTGAGCACGTTCATTCCGCCGGATCAGGTCGCGTACTCGTATTTCACGTCCGCTGAAGGCAGTCCGATTCACCGCGCGGTGCCGCTCTGGTATGGGGCAGTCCCCGACAAGGTCGACGTTCAAACAGTCTTCAATTCGCAGGGAATGCTGTCCGCGGATGCCGCGCAGCCGAACGCAGGCGGTGTCGCTTCAACATCTGCAGATGCTCCGCATGCATTGTCCTCGAACGATGAACTGGAAACGGAAGTGGCGGCTTTTCTGCCGAATCTCGAGCGCGTCGCGCATGCGGCATCGAAAGACCCGACGTATTTGACAAGCGAAGATATCATGCGGTCGGTCGAGAACAACGCTGAGTTTCTGATTGGTTTCGCGATGAAGTTTTCGTCGGTTCCGAAATTCGACGCGCAAAGCGGAGCCTTGATCGCGGTACGGAACGCCTGCGATTACCAGTTCGGCAAGATTTCTGCCGACAAGCAATCCATGTACTTTGCAATGCGAATACGCGATCCTGAATTGCATCGCATGGTATTTCACACTTCCGAGGCAATGCCATTGAGAAACTGGCCTGGGAAGTCGCAAAGCTTCGAGGGTCTGGAAGACTTGCAAAAGAGCCCGGCATCGACCTTGACACACTCGACTTCGACGCTCGAGATCGTGGCGATCGGCTCCGATGCCGTTCTGGCTAGCGTGGACATTCGCTACTATTCCGTCGAGCCAATCTCAACGGATAAGCCATTGGCAATGTCGACGGCATCATCTGACTGACACGGACAGATCATGGCCCAACTACCAACGTCTCAGGATTTCTTCGCCAAATGGCAAGCATGGGGTCTCGCGTCGTTCGCGACTGTTATCGGACCGTGGCAAGAGAAATTGACGAACATCGGGCTGGTCAGCAACTTCTTTCAGCCCGCGTTGAATATCGTCGCGTCGATTATCGGGCCGCTGGTTTGTCTTACGTCGTTTGCCGCGCTTAGTACATGTTCGAGAGCGAGACAGCAAAAGATTGGAATCGCGTTTTTCTTTGTCTTCGTAATCCTGATCGTATCGTGCCTGACTTTGCGTCACGGCATAGGGCTGATCTGGTTTCCCGAAGGCGGCGCTCAAATGGCCGTATGGGTGGCATTGTGGGCTATTTATCTCGGACTTTTCGCGGCACTCGGTGTAGCGATCGTGTCCGCCACGATGGCCACACCTGCAGTTTCACGCCCGAAAACCAATGATGATGTCAACGCGTCGACCGGCGACGGTAGCGCAGAACATTAGGAATGGTCGGGAAATCGAGACGTTCCTAAGGCTTCCTGGTGCTTCCTAGTGCTTCCTAGTGCTTCCTAGTGCTTCGTAACACCCGCATCCGCGCCGTTAGCCGCGCAAGCATTCTGTACCGTGTCTTTCTTGGCCGCCATCCGAACCATCCGTCCAATCACCTGGCCCGCACGGACACCTCCGAAAAATTCCACATCAAGCGTCGCGTCGAGTTCAGCATGATGGGCGATATTCTCCATTACTCTGATAAGCGTCATTCGGTCTTCAGACGAGATATGTTCGTTCGCGATTGCGCGAGCCAATGCGGCGAGCCGCGTAAATTGCTCGACATGCCGATGTCCGGCAATGAGCGCGCTATCGACGATACGCTCGAGAAGCACAACGCGGGTATCCTGCTGCGTTTGTGTGGCGGCCTGCGGCGATGTGTCGGTCGTCATCGTCTGATTCTCCTTGGGCGGAATACAGTCGCTTACCTGCTTTAGATAAGCGTAGGGCGCATGCTTCGACATGCCGACGCAGTATATCGCATCGATACGTGATCCTTATCAACCAGCCGATGCAAAAATGGAGCCCTAACCGCCGGTGAATCTATCGGTTTTGTATTGCCCAATCCACGGCCGCTTGCGCATGCAGTGCGGTTGTATCGAAGACGGGTAGCGAAGTGTCTTCCTGTTTGATCAGCAGCGTGATCTCCGTGCATCCGAGAATCACGGCTTGCGCGCCGCGAGACGCCATCTCGTCGATCGCTTGCTGATAGACCTTGCGCGATTGCGCATCGATCACGCCGTGGCACAGTTCGTCGTAAATGATTCGATGCACGTCGCGCCGTCCATCGTCGTCGGGAATGAGCGTGTCGAGGCCGAACCGCTCGCGCAGCCGCCCCGCGTAGAACGGCTGCTCCATCGTGTATCGCGTGCCGAGCAGGCCGACGCGTTCGATGCCCGCCGCGCGCAGCGCCGCGCCCGTCGGATCGGCGATATGCAGGAAGGGCACCTCGATTGCGGACTCGACGGACTCGTACACGCGGTGCATCGTATTCGTCGCCAGTATCACGATGTCGGCGCCGCCGCGCTCAAGGCGTTGCGCGGCATCGGCCATCTGATCGCCGAGCCGGTCCCAGGCGCCCGCGCGCTGATCGGCCTCGATCGAAGCGAAATCGACGGTCAGCATCAGGCTGCGTGCGTTGTGGTGGCCGCCGAGCCGCGCTTTCGCGTGGCGGTTCAACAGCCGGTAGTACTCGGTCGATGACTCCCAGCTCATGCCCCCGATCACGCCAATAGTTTTCATCGTCTTTTGTGCGCGATTGCGCGTTGTTGTGATGATCAGCGGCGAGTATAGGCTGCGGCAATGCGATCGCAGCAGTACGGATGGGTCGCTTTCCGCCGGTACGCCGGGCGGAAAATTCGCTGCGCATCGCTTGCTTAAACTACTGTGTTTTTGTACAGTGTCAACACTTTGAATCCGCCCGATGCTCCGCTGCCGTCTGCGTCGCCCGTGTCGTCTGTCCGCAAGATCATTCATTGCGACTGCGACTGCTTTTACGCGTCGGTCGAAATGCGGGACGATCCATCGTTACGCGGCCGCCCGATCGCGGTAGGCGGCCGACCCGAACAGCGCGGCGTCGTCGCAACGTGCAACTACGAGGCGCGGCGTTTCGGTGTGCACTCGGCCATGTCGTCGGCGCTCGCGTTGCGCAAGTGTCCGGAGCTGCTGATCCTGCCGACGGCAATGGAGAAGTACCGCATCGCATCGCGGCAGATCATGGCGATCTATCGCGACTACACGGCCGACGTCGAACCGCTGTCGCTTGACGAAGCGTATCTCGACGTCACGCACACCGATCGGTGCAAGGGCAGTGCGACGCTGATGGCCGAGGAAATCCGCGAACGCGTGCGCGAGACGGTCGGCGTGACCGTGTCGGCGGGCGTTGCGCCGAACAAGTTCGTCGCGAAGATCGCATCGGACTGGAATAAGCCCGATGGCTTATATGTCGTGCGCCCATCGGAAGTCGATGCGTTCGTCGCCGCGTTGCCGGTGCGCAAGATCTTCGGCGTCGGCAAGGTCACGGCCGCCAAGCTCGAAAAGTTCGGCCTCACCACGTGCGCGCAGTTGCGCGAATGGCCGCTCGTCGATTTGCATCGGCATTTCGGCGTGTTCGGCAAGCGTCTGTATGAACTGTCGCGCGGCATCGACGAGCGCCCGGTGCACGCGCATCAGGAACGCAAGTCGATCAGCGTCGAAACCACGTATGTGACCGACTTGCATACGCTCGACGAATGCGCGAACGAACTGCGCGAGCTGGCCGGGCAACTCGATGCGCGCATTGAGCGAGCCGGCGCGGCCGCGGCGGTGCGCAAGCTGTTCGTGAAAATCCGCTTTGCGGATTTCCAGCGCACGACTGTCGAGTGCGTCGGCAATGTCACGCATCTGCCGACGTTGCTCGCCTTGCTCGAAAAAGGCTTCGCGCGGCGCAGCAAGTCTGTGCGCCTGCTTGGTGTTGGCGTTCGCCTTGAGGAAGAGAGCCTCGCGAAGCATGGCCAGTTCGATCTGTTCGATTACGAAACCGTGGGCGACATCGAAGACATGAACGGTTACGATCAGCCGGCCGATGAGACGCTCGAAGCCGATATCCATCCCGATTCTGGTCAGGATTGATTCTGTCGAAATGCGACGCACGCGGTGGAGCGGAGTCGGGCGTGAATCGATAACGTAGAACGCAGACGCGGACGCACATAAAAAACCGGGGCATTGCCGACCACCGCAATGCCCCGATTTCTACTACTCAACAATCCTGCATGCGCAGACTCAATGCGCCGCGGGCTGCTCCGTCATGCCGTTATGACGCAACAGCGCGTCGATATTCGGCTCGCGTCCGCGGAACGCCTTGAACGATTCCATCGCGGGCCGGCTGCCGCCCACTTCGAGAATCTCGCGGCGATAGCGCGTACCGGTATCGGCATCGAGCACGCTGCCGTCTGTCGCCTGTGCCGCTTCTTCGAATGCCGCATACGCATCGGCCGACAACACTTCAGCCCACTTGTAGCTGTAGTACCCGGCTGCGTAACCGCCCGCGAAGATATGGCTGAACGTATTCGGCCACCGCGAGAACGACGCCTGCGGAATCACATGGAACTGTTCGTTGATCGCGCGCGCGAGATCGTTCGCGCTCGCCGAACCGGCCGGATCGAAGTCCACGTGCAGCTTCATGTCGAACATCGAGAACACGATCTGCCGCAGCGTGCCAAGGCCGCTCTGGAAATTCTTCGCGGCGAGCATCTTGTCGAACAGGTCGCGCGGCAGCGAAGCAGCGGTATCGACATGCGACGTCATATCGCTCAGCACGTCCCATTCCCAGCAGAAGTTTTCCATAAACTGCGACGGCAGTTCGACTGCATCCCACTCGACGCCGTTGATGCCCGACACGCCGAGTTCGTCGACGCGCGTCAACATGTGATGCAGACCGTGGCCGAATTCATGGAACAGCGTGATGACTTCGTCGTGCGTGAAGCAGGCGGGTTTGCCGCCGATGGGCGCCGAGAAATTGCAGGTGAGGTAGGCGACCGGCGTTTGCACAGGGCCACGCACCGGTTTGCGGCGCGTACGCGCATCGTCCATCCATGCGCCGCCGCGCTTGCCTTCGCGCGCATACAGGTCGAGATAGAACTGCGCGACGAGCCCGCCATCCGAATTTTCGACACGGAAGAAGCGCACGTCGGAATGCCACGCGGCCGCTTCATCGCGCCGGATGCGCACGCCAAACAGCGTTTCGGTGACCTTAAACAGGCCCTTGAGCACGGCGTCTTCGGGGAAGTATTGCTTGACCTCGTTTTCCGAGAACGAGTAGCGCTTCTGACGCAGGCGTTCGGATGCGAAAGCCATGTCCCACGGTTGCATATCGGCGAGGCCGAGTTCGCCGGCGGCGAAGTCGCGCAGCTCTTTCCAGTCCTGCTCTGCATGCGGCCGCGCGCGCGTCGCGAGGTCTTCGAGGAAGGCCATGACCTGAGCCGGCGATTCGGCCATTTTCGGCGCAAGCGACACTTCCGCGAAGTTGCGGTAGCCGAGCATCTTCGCTTCTTCGGCGCGCAGCTTCAGGTGCTCGGCGACGTTGGCGGTGTTGTCCCAGTCCGGATTGCCCTTGCCGTACTGCGGCCCGAGCTCCGACGCGCGCGTCACATACGCGCGGTACATCGCTTCGCGCATCGGCCGGTGCTCCGCATATTGCATGACCGGGAAGTACGACGGGAAGTGCAGCGTAAATTTCCAGCCGGGCTTGCCGTCGCGTTCAGCAGCCTCGCGTGCCGCGGCGATCACATCTTCGGGCAGGCCCGCGAGTTCTTCCTGTGCTTCGGTGATGTAGGCGTACGCGTTCGTGGCGTCGAGCACATGGTCGGAAAACGCCTTCGACAAACCCGCTTGCCGCTCCTGCAATTCCGCGAAACGCGGCTTCTGGTCTTCGGGCAACTCGGCGCCCGACAGACGGAAATCGCGCAGCGCGTTGTCGAGAATCTTCTTGCGCTCGCCGGTCAGCGTCGCGTAGTCGCCGCTCGCGGCAATCGCCTTGTACTTCTCGTACAGCGCAAGGTTTTGCCCGACACTCGACCAGAATTCGGTCACGCGCGGCAGGTTTTCGCCGTACACCGCGCGCAGTTCCGGCGTATCCGCAACCGCGTTCAGATGGCCGATCACACCCCATGCGCGCGACAGCGGCTCGGTCGCGCGTTCGACTGTTTCGACGATGTCGGCCCACGACGCCGGTGTCGCAGGTTCGCTCGCGCGATCGACGGCGGCCGTTGCGTTGGCAAGCAGCACGTCGAGCGCAGGCGTCACATGTTCAGGGCGGATCTCGCCGAAACGCGGCAGATCGGTGAAATCGAGGAGCGGATTGTCGGAGGTCGATTGGGTAGTGGACATGGTGCTTCCTGTCTGTCGCGTGATGTGTTGAATAGACTCAAACGTTGACGCTTGCAGGGCGCAGTCGCGCCCCGTTATTCGACTATGGGGGCGACGCCTGCCGTTTCCAGTCCGCAGCTGCCGGACAAACAGCAGAAAGATCCGAAAGAGCGGGAAGAGAACCGCGCTGCCGCCGGACCAAACCCAAGGATACGCATATTTGCGCCGCAACGTGACGGCGCGGTCGCGACGCTACGTGCGGTGCTGCACGGTGTTGCGGTGATTGGAGGCATGCTGGCCGCGTGCGCGGCGCAGCCGGGCCGACGCCGCGTCCGACGCCGCACGAGACGCGGTACCAGACGCCGCACCCGATGCGCCTCACCGCGCAACACCCTTGCTCGCGTTACTGCTTGCCCGCCGCGCGCTCGGCCGCTTCGATCGTATTGACCAGCAGCATCGTGATCGTCATCGGCCCGACGCCGCCCGGCACCGGCGTAAGGTAGCCGGCCACTTCCTTGACGCTCGCGAAGTCCACATCGCCGCATAGCTTGCCCGCATCATCACGATTCATGCCGACGTCGATCACGGCTGCGCCCGGCTTCACCATGTCAGCCGTCAGAATATTGCGGATACCGGTTGCGACAACTACGACGTCGGCTTCACGCGTATGGGCGCCGATATCGCGCGTCTTGCTGTGGCAGATCGTCACGGTCGCGCCGGCGTCGAGCAGCAGCAGCGCCATCGGCTTGCCGACGATATTCGAGCGCCCGATCACGACCGCATTCGCGCCCTTCAGCGAAATGCCGTACGCGTCGAACATTTTCATGATGCCGTACGGTGTGCACGGCCTGAAGAGCGGCTTGCCCGTCATCAGCGCGCCCGCATTCGCGACGTGAAAACCGTCGACGTCCTTTTCCGGTGCGATCGCTTCGATCACCTTGTGGCTGTCGATATGCGACGGCAGCGGCAGTTGCACGAGAATGCCGTAAATCTTCGGGTCGCGGTTCAGTTCGTCGATGCGCGCAAGCAGGTCGGCTTCGGACATCGTCGACGGATAGCGGTCGTACGACGAGTGAAAGCCGTTGTCGTCGCAGGCCTTCACCTTGTTGCGAACATAGACCTCGCTCGCCGGATTGTCGCCGACGAGTACGACCGCGAGGCCCGGTTGATGGCCTCGCGCGGTCAGCGCGGCGGCGCGCGACGCGACATCGGCGCGCAAAGTCTTCGAAAGGGCGGTGCCGTCGATCAGAGTGGCTGTCATGGTCGGTTGGGAGTGGGCAGTTTGCAAAGCGGGTGCGGCTGATGGGTCGACTCGGCAGAGCGCTCGCGGCTGCGAGCACGGTGCGCGCGGCGCGGTTGCGCAAGTGCGCATCGCGTCGTCAGCGTGCGGCGCGTAGCGCGTTGCCGCCGCCGCGTCCGGTCGTTACGTCGTCACATCGTCGACGCGACAACGAACGCATGAACCTGGTGCCGGCGGCATCGCTTACAGCATCTTCAAAGCGCGCCGAAACAGTCGCACGAAAAACGCACGCGGCGCAGAAACTGCGCCGCGATTTCACTGCACCATTATACCGTCGCTGCTTTGCGCCGCCCGGTGGGCGGCGTTCAAGGCGCCACTCAACGCCGGCGCGCGGTCAAGGCTGCGCCGGCTGCCATGACGAATCGGGATCGTACGAGCGGATCGCATCGACCGCACTTGCCGTGCGCGGCCCCAGATCCTTCTGATACACCCGCCCATCCTGATTGACGATAAAGCTCATCACGCCGGTCTTGCCGTATTCAGCCGGCCATGCGACGAGCGCGAAGCCGTTCTTCAGCACGCCGTCCTGCAGATAGCTTTGCGCGCCGCCGTTCGCATGCGTGCCTTGCGCCGTGAGAATGCGGAAGTGATAGCCGTGATATGCCTCGCCCGGTGCGATATGCCGCTGCATCGTAGCGGCGAGCGGGCCCAGCGGGCTTTCCGTTTCGCCCGGCGTCGTGTCCCAGTACAGCCCGTCATGCTGACGCGGCGAGCTGATGAACTTCTGCGCGTAGTGTTGCGTGAGATTGCGGTAGTCGTTCTGCGCATCGACGTAGGCGAGCGACGTCAAAATCGCCGAGCGCTCGTCGCGGCCAATCCGGCGGGTCAGCATTTCGTCGGTTGCGGCGGGCGTATTGAAACGCCAGCCGCCCGCGACCTTCTCTAGAGGAATCGGCAGCGTCCAGCCGCTGTCGCCGACTTCGACATGCGCGCTCGGGCGGCCATTGCGCGAGGCAGGACCTTCGATGATCTTGTGGCCTTTCGCCCACTGGCCGAGAAACGCGTAGATATCGTCTTCGCCGATTTCGGTGGTCGGAATGAAGCGCGGAAAGTTGCTGCCGAGCACGTGCTTCATCGCTGTTTGATCATTGATGGCGAGCGCGTTAGCGAAGGCTTCGGCGGCTGCCTCGGCGGTCGGATAAACGGCCTGTGCACGCGCGGCAGGCGAGAGGCACAGCAAAGCGGCCGCGGTGATCAGCGTAGCGGCCGCGCCGCGCGCGAAATGTCCAGCGGCGTGACGGTGTGATGTCGCGCTGTGCGCGACGCTCGATGCGCGTTGCGGGCGCGATGCGGGATAACGGGTCATATTGGGCTCCATGTCGAATGATCAGCGGCCGCGGCCGAAGTGGCCTCCACCGCCGCCTCCGAAACCGCCTTGCCTTCCGCCACCTTGAAATCCACCACCACCCTGAAACCCGCCCCCTCCGGCGCCGCCGCGTTGTGCGCCACCGCCCTGGAAGCTGCGTTCGCCGCCGCCGTCGGCGCCGAGACGATTCGCGTTGGCCTGCTGGCCCGCGCCGCCCGCGCCCATGCGCCCGCCGCTGTTATTCGCGAGCGAATCGCGGCTGGCTTGCCCGCGTTGCATGTCGGAGCGCGCGGTGCCCGCGTCGCCGGCGCCGCGCAGCGCGTTGTCGCGATTCACGTTCTGCGCGCTGTTGCGAATGTTGCCGGTGTTCTCGCCGCCGCTGCGGATGTTGTTGACCCGCTGGCTTGCCGATCCGCTCAGGTTTTGTCCCGTGCGGTTCTGCAAGGCCTGCTCGGCTTGCTGGCGCGATGCATCGCGTCCGCGATAGGCATCGCGCTGCGCCGACAGATTCGCGTTGTTGACGTTCGCTCGGTTGATGTTTGCGCTGTTGAGATTCGTGTTGCGGTTGAAATTCGCGTTCGTGCGATTGATGCTCTCGTTGCGATTCCAGTTCGCTGTCGATGTGTTGGTGCTGATCCGGTTGTTGACGTTGATGTTGTTGTAGCGATTGACGTTGATATTCACGTCATGGTTGTTCCAGTTGAACCCGCCCCACAGCGAGTTCGCGACCGCGACGCCGGCGCCGAAGGCAAGGCCCGTCGCGAAGCCGGTAGCGATCGCATAGCCAGGCGGTGGCGGCATATACACAGGCGGATAGGCAGGGTAGGGCCATGCGCCGTATACGACGGTCGGGTTATACGTGGGCACGTAGACCACTTGCGGATTGGCCGGCACGATCTGAATGGTGCTCTGCTCGACGATCACCTTCTGCTGCTCGGTCGTTTTCAGATTGCCCGCTTGCTGTGCCTGTTTGCGCAAGCGCTGCACCGAATCCATCACATCGTTCGGCTGTGCGAGAAACGCGTTGCCCAGTTGCGTGACCCAGTCGGGTTTGGACGCCATCGTTGCGAGCACCTGAGGGAACGCGACGAGCGACTGCACGCTCGGGTCCCACGGTTCCGATGCGACTGCCTTGACGGCGTCGTCGCCGTGTTGTTGCGGATTGGACTTCGACCATTGCGCGGCGTCCTCAACCTGCTGCGGGAAGGTCGCGGCCATCAGCACCTGCGCGAGCAATGCATCGGGGTAAAGCGCGATCGGTGCGGTCAGCGAATCGAGTTGCTGGCTCGAGACTTTTGCCGCGTTCTGCGCAAGCGCGGTAGTGGGCATTGTCATGCCGGCGATGCCGGTTAAGAGTGGTGCGCCGGCGAGCGCCGCGCACATCAGCAGCTCACGTTGACGTGTTCCAGAACGTTTCATGTTCATGTCCTCCTTGCGTGGTCACGAAGAAGCGGACGTTGAAGCAGAAGGCGACGCTGCGTAATTGAACAGGGTACGGCAGAGCGAAGTGCTGCGGCATGATGCCGGTCAATCATGAGGCATTCCTGAAGATGAGGGAATATTTAAAATTAGGGGCCAAAGGCAGCACTGTCAATGAATACGGCACCAAGTTTTACGTTCCACTCCTGATATGCCAAAACGTTCGCCTGCGCTGCTCATATCTATCGCGCATTTGTTAAGCAAGGTGTCGACGCGATGCGCAGTATGTTTGGATAGCTAATGAATTGGCGCGAGCGAAAAAAAGAAGAGTGCAAGAGAGAAGGGAAAAGGAAGAGGCAAAAGAAAAGCGGGCCTGTGGCCCGCTTCGTTACAGCGCAGAAATGAGGAAAAACTAGCGCTCAGGCGCCGGCGTTACTGCGCCTGCTGCGGCTTGTTCGACAGCGCGAGGCGCAGTAGGTCAGCGACCGTATTCACATTGAGCTTTTCCATGATGTTCGCCCGGTGCGCTTCGACGGTCTTGATGCTGATGCCGAGATCGTCGGCGATCTGCTTGTTGAGGCGCCCCGCGATAATCCGCTCGAGCACCTGATGCTCGCGCGCGGTGAGCTTGCCGAGACGTTCGGCTGCGGCGCGCTGCTGCTGCACGCTGGTGCTTTCGCTGCGCGCCTTGTCGAGCATGCGCTCGACGAGCTTGCGCAGTTCCGCTTCGTCGAACGGCTTCTCGATGAAATCCAACGCGCCTTTTTTCATCGTCGAGACGGCCATCGGCACGTCGCCGTGACCCGTCACGAAGATGATCGGCAGCAAGGTGTTGTCCGCGATCAGCCGCTCCTGCAATTCAAGTCCGCTCATGCCCGACATGCGCACGTCGAGGATCAGACACGCGATCTGCCCCGGATGCTGATGCGGCTGCCACGCCTCGATAAACTGCTCGGCGCTCGAAAAGCACTGAACGCGATAACCGTTCGCTTCCAGCAGCCAGCGCAGCGAGTCTCGCACCGCCTCGTCGTCGTCGACGACAAACACGGTTTCCTGTGTGGTGACTGGGGTGTTCATAGCTCTCCCGTAACGGTTTGTGGTGTCGGCGCCTCGTGCCCGCCGTTGCTCGGGCCGTCGGGTTCGCCGATGGGCAGACTGCAGTGGAAAGTGGCACCGGTGATGTGGCCGTCCGCTTCGACGTTGTTCACCACCCACAGGCGGCCGCGGTGAGACTCGATAATCGACCGGCAGATATTGAGGCCCATGCCCATGCCGTCCGACTTCGTGCTGTAAAACGGTTCAAACAGATGCTCGGCGGTCGCTTCGTCGACACCGGGACCCTGGTCGACGACGCTGATGCATACATTGCCCGCCTCGAGCCGCGCGATCACGCGAATCACCGGATCGACCGCATCGGGCCGCGCATCGTGCATCGCTTCGGCGCCGTTCTTCAGCAGGTTCACGAGCACCTGCTCGATCAGCACCGGATCGACGTAGATGACGGGCAGCCGCGAGCGGATATCGGTGACGATGCGAATGCGGCGCTTGCGGGCCTCGAGTTCGGCCAGCCCGACCGCATCGGCGACGATATCGGCGACGCGGGTTGCCTGGCGTTTCGGTTCGCTGCGTTTCACGAATTCACGGATCCGCCTGATGATCATGCCGGCCCGTACCGCCTGCTGTGCGGTCTTTTCCAGCACCGGCAGCAGATTGTCGGGAGTTGTCCGCCCAGATTTAACCAGCGCAACCGCGCCAGAGCAATAGTTGTTGATCGCGGCGAGCGGCTGGTTGAGTTCGTGCGCCAGCGACGACGCCATTTCGCCCATCGTCATCAGGCGGCTCGTGAACTGCAGTTTCTCGTCCTGCTGGCGCGCGAGTTCCTGCGCCTGCTTGCGGGTGGTGATGTCGGTTGCGATCTGCATCTGCGCAAGATGGCCGTCGACCCACTGAATGTACTGGCGCCGCACTTCGAACCACTTCTGTATGCCTTGCACATACACTTCCTGCGCATCGGCCGTGCTTTCGGTCAGCGCGGCGGCGGGCAGCCCCGCATACGTGTCGACCATGTCGATCGAATCGGACGACGCCTGCGAGCTGTCGAAGCCGCCGCCGCCCGCCAGTTCCAGATGGCCGTCCGGGCGGATGCCGAACAGGTGCCGGTAGTAGCGGTTCGCGAACAGCAGTTCGGCTTCGTCGGCGGCGAGCACGGACACCGCGGCGTCGAGGCTTTCGAGCACCGTGGTGAACCGTTCGTGCGCGGCAGCGAGTTCCTCGCGCGCGCGCTTCGGTTCGGTGATGTCGGTCATCGACGACATCCAGCCGGTCTGACGCCCGGAGCTATCGATCAGCGGCGATACATACAGCCGTGCGTGAAACAGCGACCCGTCTTTACGCCGCACGCGCAATTCGAAACCCGACGACGGCGCCTTGCCGCGCAAGGTCATGTCGAGCTGGCGCTGCATCTCCGGATACGAATCGCGCGGCCAGTACGGGAACGGCGCGGTCTTGCCGACGAGGTCGATTTCGTCCCAGCCCGTCATGCGGCAAAACGCCGGGTTCACGTGCGTGATGCGGCCGTGCATATCGAGCACGCGCATGCCGATCAGCACCGAGTTTTCCATCGCGCGCCGGAAGAACGCTTCGGCATAGAGCGCCTGTTGCGCCTCGAAGCGCTGCCGCGTGTGTTTCCACAAACTCCACAGGCTCCACAGCACGAAGCACGACAGACCCGCGACGAGCCACACGAGCGTGTTGTTCGTGAAGTTCGTCATCTGCGGGTAGGCGTAGACGCGTACCGAAATGCCCTGGCCCGGCGGGTCGAGCGGCAGATCGTAGTACGCGTCGCGCGGCAGGCGAGGGCGCGTCGACGTGGTGGCGAGCTCGCGGTTGTTGATATCGATGATCGAGATCTTGTACTTCGCGGACAGCTCGGGCGGAATGTCGCGCTTCAACATGCCTTCGACCGAGAACACCGCGGCGATGCTGCCGAGAAACTCGCGGTCGCGATAAACCGGCGTTTGCAGTGTGATGTAGCCGTTGCCGAGATCGTCGTAGAGGAGCGGCGAATAGACCTGCCTGCGCGTCGTGCGCGCTTCGTTGAACGCGGCTTTGACGGCCTCGTCCATCTGCTGGTCGTTCGGTTTGGCGAGGCGCTGGCCCAGCACCGGCAGCGGTGTGTTCGGCCAGCGCGGCTGCAGCTCGGACGTGTACCAGTTCATGTAGAGGATCTCGGGATGCCCCTGCATGATGTCGGCGGTGGAAACCTGGAAGGAATGCGGGTCCGCGCGCCCAGTGACGAGATCGCGCGACAACGCCTGAATCTGTTCCTGCGCGCCTGTCATGGAAAGCCGGATCTGCTGCTGCGCCCACGCGACATTGCGATACAGCGTGTCTTCCTGCTGCTGCTGCTCGCGCCGGTTGAGACTCCACAAGATGAGGCTCATTACGACGAGGAACACCAGGATCGACAGCAGTGGCGTCAGCAAATAGGAATTCGACCACCACGGTCCGTGGTGCCAGCGGGACGGCGACGTATCCGCCGGCGAACCGGACGGCCGCGCCGAACGTGCGAAAAGCCGATCGGTCAACATGGACCGCATTGTAGCGCAGCAGGTCCGTGCGAAATCGCGCAGAAAAGCGGCGAAAGTCACATTAACAGGAGCAAACTACTCGACGTACCAGCAGATGGGCAGTCAAACCAGGGTGCGCCGCAACAATTTTCCGCATTATGAGAAAGCATCTCGCAATTCGAAAATTTTTGTTGCGTGGACCTCGTGGGCATCATTAAAATCGGCCGAAACTGCCGCGGCCGTGTCTCGTCCGCGTCGTCCACTCACGAGCGTTCCTCTATATCCAGGAGACGAGCATGTCCGCTGTACCCGACGAAGTACTGAAGTATGTCGCTGATTCGAAAGACGACAGCGATCCGCAAGAAACGGCTGAATGGCTCGAAGCGCTGGATGGCGTGATTTCTGCTGTGGGCCCGAACCGTGCTCACTACCTGATCGAAAAGCAGATCGAATTCGCGCGTGTGCATGGCGAACATCTGCCGTTCTCCGCCAATACCCCCTACATCAACACGATTCCGGTCGCCAATCAGGCCAAAATTCCCGGCGACCAGGATGTCGAACACCGTATCCGCTCGTACACGCGCTGGAACGCCATGGCAATGGTGCTGCGCGCGGGCAAGGACACCAACGTCGGCGGCCATATCGCTTCATTCGCCTCGGCGGCCACGCTGTACGACGTCGGCTTCAACCATTTCTGGCATGCGCCTTCCGCCGATCACGGCGGCGACCTCGTGTTCGTGCAAGGTCACTCGTCGCCGGGCGTCTACTCGCGCGCGTTCCTGCTCGGCCGCCTATCGGACCAGCAGGTCGACAATTTCCGCCAGGAAGTCGGCGGCCAGGGCATCTCGTCATATCCGCACCCGTGGCTGATGCCGGACTTCTGGCAGTTCCCGACCGTGTCGATGGGCCTCGGCCCGATCATGGCCATCTATCAGGCGCGCTTCATGAAGTACCTGCAGGCGCGCGGTATCGCGAAGACTGAAGGCCGCAAGGTCTGGGCCTTCCTCGGCGACGGCGAAACCGATGAACCGGAATCGCTCGGCGCGATCGGCATGGCCGGCCGCGAGCGTCTGGACAACCTCGTGTTCGTGATCAACTGCAACCTGCAGCGCCTCGATGGTCCGGTGCGCGGCAACGGCAAAATCATCCAGGAACTCGAAAGCGAATTCCGTGGCGCCGGCTGGAACGTGATCAAGGTCGTCTGGGGCAGCCGCTGGGATGCGCTCTTCGCGCGCGACAAGTCGGGCGCGCTGATGCGCCGCATGATGGAAGTCGTCGACGGCGAATATCAGACGTACAAGTCGGAGTCGGGCGCCTTCGTGCGCGAGCACTTCTTCAATACGCCGGAACTGAAGGCGCTGGTCGCGGACTGGTCCGACGACGACATCTGGAATCTGAACCGCGGCGGCCACGACCCGCACAAGATCTTCGCGGCATACAAGGCGGCAACCGAGGCGAAGAACCAGCCGACCGTGATCCTCGCGAAGACGATCAAGGGCTACGGGATGGGCGAAGCCGGCCAGGCGATGAACATCACGCACCAGCAGAAGAAGATGCAGGTGGAAGCGCTGAAGGCGTTCCGCGACCAGTTCCGTCTGCCGATCGCCGACGAAGAGATTGCGCACATCCCCTATCTGAAGTTCGAGGAAGGCTCGAAGGAACTCGAGTACATGCGTGCCCGCCGCCAGGAACTCGGCGGTTATCTGCCGGCGCGCCGCCAGAAGGCGGAATCGCTGCCGGTGCCGGAACTCGCCGTGTTCGAGCCGCTGCTGAAGGGCACCGGCGAAGGCCGCGAAATCTCGACGACGATGGCGTTCGTGCGGATCCTGAACATCCTGTTGAAGGACAAGGCGCTCGGCAAGCGTGTGGTGCCGATCGTGCCTGATGAGTCGCGCACCTTCGGCATGGAAGGTCTGTTCCGCCAGATCGGCATCTGGAATCAGGACGGCCAGAAGTATGTGCCGGAAGATTCCGACCAGCTGATGTTCTACAAGGAGTCGGAAACCGGCCAGATCCTGCAGGAAGGGATCAACGAAGCAGGCGGCATGTCGGACTGGATCGCGGCGGCGACGTCGTACTCGACGCACAACGAGATCATGATCCCGTTCTACATCTACTACTCGATGTTCGGCTTCCAGCGCGTCGGCGACCTCGCGTGGGCGGCCGGCGACATGCGCTCGCGCGGCTTCCTGCTCGGCGGCACGGCGGGCCGCACGACGCTGAACGGCGAAGGTCTGCAGCATGAAGACGGCCACTCGCTGCTGTGGGCGTCGTCGATTCCGAACTGCATCAACTACGACCCGACCTTCGGCTACGAGCTCGCGGTGATCATTCAGGACGGCCTGCGCCGGATGGTGCAGGAGCAGGAGGACGTGTTCTATTACCTGACGGTGATGAACGAAAACTACGAGCATCCGGCGATTCCGCAGGGTGACGGCGTGGCGGCGGACATCATCAAGGGCATGTACGCGTTCCGCAAGGCCGAGGGCGATGCAAAGGCGCCGCGCGTGCAACTGATGGGCGCGGGCACGATCTTCAACGAAGTGATCGCCGCTGCCGACCTGCTGAAGAACGACTGGGGCGTCGCTGCGGACCTCTGGAGCGTGCCGAGCTTCACCGAACTCGCGCGCGAAGGCCATGAAGTGCAGCGCTGGAACCTGCTGCATCCGACTGAAGAAAAGAAGCTCTCGCACGTCGAGAAGCTGCTCAAGGGTGCGAAGGGCCCGGTGATCGCGTCGACCGACTATGTTCGCGCGCTGACCGAGCAGATCCGCGCGTTCGTGCCGCAGCGCTTCGTCGTGCTCGGCACCGACGGTTTCGGCCGTTCGGATACGCGCGAACAGCTGCGTCACTTCTTCGAAGTCGACCGCTACTGGGTCACCGTGGCAGCGCTGAATGCGCTTGCCGATGAGGGTACGATTGAGCGCAAGGTCGTGGCCGACGCGCTGAAGAAGTACAACCTCGACCCGTCCAAACCCAACCCGATGACCGTCTAACTCGTCGCCTTCCGGCGACGTCGTGCGCACTCCGCTTTCGATGTCGGGCGGGGTGCGCTCGGCCCTGGAGACACAAAACAAATGAGCCAAGCGATCGAAGTCAAGGTGCCGGACATCGGCGATTACAAGGACATTCCTGTAATCGAGGTGCTGGTGAAGGCGGGTGATACCGTCGAGAAAGAGCAGTCACTGGTGACGCTGGAATCCGACAAGGCGACGATGGACGTGCCGAGTTCGGTGTCCGGCGTCGTCCAGGAAGTCAAGGTCAAGGTGGGCGATAACGTGTCGGAAGGCACGGTGATCGTCATCGTCGACGGTGAAGGCGCGGGCGCCGCGCCGTCGAAGCCGGCTGCTTCGCAGGGTAACGGTGCCGCTGCACCCGCTGCTGCTCCGGCCGCCGCACCCGCACCCGCCGCGGCTCCTGCCGCTGCTGCTGCGGGCGGTGGCGCCGTGCAGGAAGTGAAGGTGCCCGATATCGGCGACTACAAGGACGTGCCGGTTATCGAGATCGCCGTGAAGGTCGGCGACCGCGTCGAGAAGGAACAGTCGCTGATCACGCTCGAATCGGACAAGGCGACGATGGATGTGCCGAGCCCGGCCGCCGGCGTGGTCAAGGAAATCAAGGTCAAGGTAGGCGACAACGTGTCCGAAGGCACGGTGATCGTATTGATCGAAGGCGCGGGCGCTGGGGCGGCACCGGCGGCTGCGCCTGCCGCCGCAGCCGCGCAGAAGCCGGCGGAAGCGCCGTCCGATGCGCCGCAAAAGCCGGCGGCGGCACCCGCTGCCGCGCAGCCGTCTGCGCTTGCGCAGGCGCCGGTGATCCCGGCCGGCGAAGGCGGTGCGTATCGCCCGAGTCACGCGTCGCCGTCGGTGCGCAAGTTCGCGCGCGAACTTGGCGTCGATGTGGCGCGTGTGCAGGGCTCGGGCCCGAAAGGCCGTATCACGCAAGATGACGTGACGCAGTTCGTCAAGGGCGTGATGACGGGCCAGCGCGCGGCTCCGGCTGCTGCCGCGGGCGCGCCGGCCGGCGGCGGCGAACTGAATCTGCTGCCGTGGCCGAAGATCGATTTCACGAAGTTCGGTCCGATCGACCCGAAGCCGCTCTCGCGCATCAAGAAGATATCGGGCGCGAACCTGCATCGCAATTGGGTGATGATTCCGCACGTCACGAACAACGACGAAGCGGATATTACGGAGCTCGAAGCGTTGCGCGTGCAACTGAACAAGGAAAACGAAAAGGCGGGCGTGAAGTTCACGATGCTCGCGTTCGTGATCAAGGCAGTCGTCGCGGCACTGAAGAAATTCCCGACCTTCAATACGAGCCTGGACGGCGACAATCTCGTCTACAAGCAGTATTTCCATATCGGCTTCGCGGCCGATACGCCGAACGGTCTCGTCGTGCCGGTGATTCGCGATGCGGACAAGAAGGGTCTCGTCGATATCGCGAAGGAAATGACGGAACTGTCGAAGCTCGCGCGCGACGGAAAGCTGAAGCCCGAGCAGATGCAAGGCGGTTCGTTCTCGATTTCGTCGCTGGGCGGCATCGGCGGCACGCATTTCACGCCGATTATCAACGCACCCGAAGTCGCGATTCTCGGTTTGTCGCGCAGCTTCATGAAGCCGGTGTGGGACGGCAAGCAGTTCGTGCCGCGCCTCACGCTGCCGTTGTCGCTGTCGTACGATCACCGGGTCATCGACGGCGCGGAAGCGGCGCGCTTTAACGCGTATCTGAGTTCGATCCTCGGCGACTTCCGGCGGGTCATTCTTTGATTTTTGCGGTGCGCGGCGTGAGCTTATTTATCGAGTTCGCGCCGGCGCCGTTGAACCTGGCTTGTGCGCCACGCAGGTTGACGAGCGTCGTTCCAACGCAGGAGCGGCGCCTGTTTTTTTCGCTGCGTGATAGTGGACTGATCGTTGCCTGATCGCCTCCGGTTCAATGGCCGCACCGCAATCCCTCATCAACACGGCAACAAGAGAAGGGGACACTTATGAGTCTCGTCGAAGTTAAGGTGCCGGACATCGGCGATTTCAAGGACGTCGATGTCATTGAAGTCAATATCAAGCCGGGCGACGTCATCGAAAAAGAACAGGCGCTGATGACGCTCGAGTCCGACAAGGCATCGATCGAAGTGCCGAGCGACACCGCGGGCACCGTCAAGGAAGTGCGCGTGAAGGCCGGCGACAAGGTGTCGGAAGGCACTGTGATCGCGACCGTGGAAACGTCGGGCGAAGCTGCGCCGGCGAAGGAAGAGAAGAAGGCCGCGCAGAAGCCGGCGGAAGCGGCGGCGCCCGCTGCTGCGGCTGCGGCGCAACCGGCCGCCGCGCAATCGGCTGCACAAGCGGCGCCGAAGCAGGCGGCGGCTGCACCGCAAGCGGGCAGTTTCTCCGGCACCGCCGATATCGAATGCGACATGGTCGTGCTCGGCTCGGGCCCCGGCGGTTACTCGGCTGCGTTCCGCGCGGCCGATCTCGGCATGAAGACGGTACTCGTCGAGCGTTATGCGACGCTCGGCGGCGTGTGTCTGAACGTCGGCTGCATTCCGTCGAAGGCGCTCTTGCATACCGCGCTCGTGATCGACGAAGCCGCGGCGCTTGGCGCGCACGGCATTACGTTTGCGAAGCCGCAAGTCGATCTCGACAAGCTGCGCGATTTCAAGTCGGGCGTCGTCAAGAAGCTGACCGGCGGCCTCGCCGGCATGGCGAAGGCGCGCAAGGTCGAAGTGGTGACGGGCGTCGGCGCATTCGTCGACCCGCATCATATGGAAGTGCAGACCGAAGGCGGCAAGAAGGTCGTCAAGTTCAAGAACGCGATCATCGCGGCCGGTTCGGAAGCTGTGAAGCTGCCGTTCATTCCCGAAGACCCGCGTGTCATCGATTCGACGGGCGCGCTCGAATTGCGTCAGATTCCGCAGCGCATGCTCGTGATCGGCGGCGGCATTATCGGCCTCGAAATGGCGACCGTGTATTCGACGCTCGGCGCGCAGATCGACGTCGTCGAAATGCTCGACGGTCTCATGACGGGCGCGGACCGCGATCTCGTGAAGGTGTGGGAGAAGTTCAACAGCAAGCGTTTCGCGAACGTCATGCTGAAGACGAAAACCACGGCCGCCGAAGCGAAGCAGGACGGCATCTACGTGACGTTCGAAGGCGAGAAGGCGCCGGCCGAGCCGCAGCGTTACGACCTCGTGCTCGTCGCGGTCGGCCGCAGCCCGAACGGCAAGAAGATCGGCGCTGACAAGGCTGGCGTTGCGGTAACGGATCGCGGCTTTATCGAAGTCGACAAGCAGATGCGCACGAATGTGCCGCATATCTATGCGATCGGCGATATCGTCGGTCAGCCGATGCTCGCGCACAAGGCGGTGCATGAAGGCCACGTGGCGGCTGAAGCCGCGCACGGCGAAAAGGCCTACTTCGACGCGCTGCAGATTCCGTCGGTGGCTTATACGGACCCGGAAGTCGCATGGGCCGGCAAGACCGAAGACCAGTGCAAGGCCGAAGGCATCAAGTACGGCAAGGCGGTGTTCCCGTGGGCCGCGTCGGGCCGCGCGATTGCCAATGGCCGCGACGAAGGCTTCACGAAGCTGATCTTCGATGAGGAAACGCATCGCGTGATCGGCGGCGGCATCGTCGGTCTGAATGCGGGCGATCTGATCAGCGAAGTGTGCCTCGCCGTCGAGATGGGTGCGGACGCAACCGATATCGGCAAGACGATTCACCCGCACCCGACGCTGGGCGAGTCTGTCGGCATGGCGGCTGAACTGTACGAAGGCGTCTGCACGGATTTGCCGCCGCAGCGCAAGAAGTAAGGGTGGAAGTCGGCTCGCGTGGCGGCTGGTCCGCGCGTGGGCGATGTAGACCTGCCGTGCAACACGCTGTGAAGTCAGAATTTTGAAGCACGAACCGTGAAGCACAAACCAAACGGCGCGCACCTGCGAAAGCAGGGCGCGCCGTCATTTTTTGCCGCCGTAATTTGCATTCACGGCTGCGAAAAACGCGAGACAGAAGGCAAAAAAATCCCGGCCGTAGCCGGGGGTAACGATACGCTGTTTCACGTATCGGAGCGTCTCGCCGCGACAGCGGAGTCTGCGCGGCGCTGATGCTTGCTGTCAGTCAGAGAATCTTCATTGACTCACGGCGGCGCCGGCCGGACTGTTTTCGTGTTGCTGAACCTTGTTCAGCCGGCGCGTCATTCGAAGCCCGATGCGTTGAAACCGATTCTGAATCTATTGAAGCCTGCTGCGCCCGAAGACTGATAAGGCGCAGCAGTATTGCTCGCGGTGCGTTTGTGCAACGACTTATGAAGCAACTTATGAAGCAACTTAAGCAGCGGTTGCCTTCTTCGTCGCCGAAGCCTGACGCGACACTTGCGCGGCGGCTTGCGAAGCGGCCTTCGACGCAGCGGTAGCAGCCGCGTTGAAGTTGCTCTCAGCGATTTCGACGGCTTGCTTGGTGGCCTTGTGAACCGTCTCGTACGTCGTGTTCGCAGCGGTGATCGCCGACTTGATCACGGCGACAGCGGTTTCCGAACCGGCCGGCGCATTCTTCGCGACGTTGTCGACGAGCGCTTGCACCTTGCGGTTCTGCTCTTCGTATTGCGCTTCCGCGACGCGGGCGAATTCAGCCTGCGTAGCCGACGCGATTTCATACAGGTGACGGCCGTACGACAGAACCTTCTCGGCGACCGGCTGCGTGAGGCTCGCTTGCAGCGCGAGCAGTTCTTGCGCGTCCTTCACCGACAGTGCGCGCTGTGCGTTTTCCTGATTTTCCGCGAGCGTCGACTTGACGACTTGCAGGTTCAGTTCGACCAGCTTCTCCACGCCTTCAAATGCCTTGTTCGTGAGACCGAAGAGGGTTTCGAGGTTGGCTTTCTGGGCTGCAGCGAATTGCTCAGGGGTCAGCAGAGTCATGTTTACGCTCCTGAAGTACCGGTCCGTCTGGCGCGGACCGAGTTGGGTTAATGATTTCTGGATCGGAACCTGCCGCAAAACAATGAGGCCGATCGAAGCGTTACGCCGCACTGATCAAGGAGATGGTGATTGTGCGTCGCAACAATGGGTTCCATTTTAGGACAGTGCCTATCCTTGTCAAGTATTTTTTGTGCATCGCACAATGCTGACAATTTATCGAGAAAACAATACGTTATGAAGCGTTTGCCGAGTTGCAAATTCGCATGCTCATTGAGTCATTGCACCGCGACAGTGCGGATTCCTGTGAAGATTGACGCAACGATGCCCTGTTTCGTGAGTTACCTAACAACCTTCGGAGGTCGCGGTAGAATCGCGGCGTAAACCAAAACTGTGGCGGAACGTTAAATCTCCATCCCGGTCGAATGCGCGATGCGCCGGTCTGTAGTGGTTGCTGAAGAGTGGTGGCTTGACAGGCTGATATGGCGTCCGCGCGCCGCCTACGAAACACACGAGCGCTTCGTCTGAAGTACTCGACTTGTTGAGTGCGCGACCGTACTTCCCCTGATCAAGTCGTGTGTGAATCTGCCGTTATGCGTGGAAATCGTTTCCGGCATGTGACGGCGCCACCGGTTTGTTTGGTTGATTGATCTTTTCGATGAAAGTCGCGCCGGTCATTGTTTTTTGGCAATCGAGGCTTACAACTCAGTTTAAAGAGTGTCGATAAGTGCTTAAATTTGCTAATTTTTCGTTGATTCACTACACTGGCGGACAATTCCTTGCCGCCTTACCCCCAGAACACCAATGAAAACCGACATGTTTTCGTCACTGAAAGTGATGCACGGCGCGGCGCTCAGCACTGCGTTGTCGGTGGCCGCCTCGATGGTCATCGCAGCGGCATCCGCAATGCCGGTCGATGTCTTTGCCGCCTCGACCGCCACGTCGGCGAAGTCCGAGAAGTCCACCAAGGCGACGAAGAAATCGAAGAAGGCCGCTGAGCCGGCCGCGAAGGTTTCGAGCCGCGCGTCGGCAAAGGGCGCGAAAGTCGCCGCCGCAAAGCGCGACGACGATGACGACGCGCCGCGCGCCGTCTCGAAGAAAAAGCGCGTGAGCTACACGATGAACGGGCGTCACCACACGGTGGTCCGCCGCGTCGCCTTCGAGCCGCGCTCGCCGACGGCGGGCCAGGCGTTCGGTCTGCATGAATCGCCTGAAGGCGTCGCGCTGCGCTCGACGGTCGCGTACGTGGTCGATCAGAACACGTCCGAACCGGTCTTCGACAAGAACTCGCGCGCGGTCGTGCCGATCGCATCGATCACGAAGCTGATGACCGCGATGGTCGTGCTCGATTCGAAAGAGCCGATGACCGAGCAGATCGAAGTCACCGACGAAGATCGCGACTACGAAAAGAACACGGGCTCGCGTCTGTCGGTGGGTTCCGTGCTGTCGCGTGAAGATATGCTGCATATCGCGCTGATGGCGTCGGAAAACCGCGCCGCTGCCGCGTTGTCGCGCTATTACCCGGGCGGCCGCCCGGCGTTCATGGCAGCGATGAATGCGAAAGCGAAGCAGCTCGGCATGGTCGATACGCACTTCGAGAATCCGACCGGGCTCACGAGCCAGAACGTGTCGACGGCGCGCGATCTCGTGAAGATGGTCAACGCCGCGTATCAGTATCCGATGATCCGCCGCTTCTCCACCGACCGCAGCTACGAGGTGTACACGGGCAAGCGTACGCTCGCGTATAACAGCACGAATGCGCTGGTGCGTAATCCGTCGTGGGATATCGGTCTGCAGAAGACCGGCTTTATCAACGAAGCAGGCGAGTGCCTCGTGATGCAGGCAACCATCGACAATCGCCCGATGATCATGGTGTTGCTCGACTCGGCCGGCAAGTATTCGCGCTTTGCCGATGCGACGCGTCTGCGCACGTGGATCGACAACGGCGGCGAGCAGCGCGTGACGAGCGCGGATGCAAACGGCGCAGGGACCTGATCGAACGCGCAGCCAACAAATGG
Organism: Paraburkholderia edwinii; assembly: GCF_019428685.1. Taxonomy (NCBI): domain Bacteria; kingdom Pseudomonadati; phylum Pseudomonadota; class Betaproteobacteria; order Burkholderiales; family Burkholderiaceae; genus Paraburkholderia; species Paraburkholderia edwinii. The sequence continues at coordinate 3,218,866 of NZ_CP080095.1, read as the reverse complement.
AAAACCCCGCGGGATTTCTGCGGGGTTTTTTTATGTCGATACGGCTGCGAGCAGTACTGCAGCGGCGCGATTTCGCTGTGCGTCCAGCCGCGGCGCGGCCCTCAAACGTTCGGGCGTTCAGGCGCTCGGACGCTCATGCGCCTGGACGCCTCTCACGCCGAATGCGCGGTCGCGTCGGGCTGTGCCGCTTCCGGGTGATAGCCGAGCGACTCGGAAATCACGAGCGCGGTCTTGCTGAGCTGATTCAACCACGAATCCTGCAGCCGGTCCGCCGGCGCCGACAGCGACAGCCCGGCAACCAGCCGGTTTGTGTCGTCATAAATGCCGGCCGCGATGCAGCGCACGCCGAGCTCGAGCTCTTCGTTATCACGCGCGCAGGACTGCTGACGCACATGCGTGAGTTCGCGTTCGAGCTTCGCGAGATCGGTGATGCTGTTTTGCGTATGCCCCGATAGCCCGGTGCGCGTGGCGTAGGCACGCACGCGCGCCGCTTCGTCCGCGGCCAGAAACAGCTTGCCGACCGACGTGAGATGCAACGGCGCGCGGCCACCAATGGCGCGGACCACCTGCATGCCCGAGCGCTCCGAATAGGCGCGCTCGATATAAACGATCTCATCGCCCTGGCGTACCGACAGATTGACCGTCTGGCCCGTCAGCCGATGCAGTTCGCGCATCGGCATCAGCGCCGCGTCGCGCACCGACAATCGCGCCTTTACCAGGTTACCGAGCTCGAGCAGCCGCATGCCGAGCCGGTAGGTGCCGGGATCGGAACGGTCGACGAGCCGGCACGTCACCATATCGTTGAGAATGCGGTGCGCAGTCGACGGGTGCAACTCGGTGCGTTGCGCGAGTTCTTTCAGGCTGACCGGGTCGCTGTGCGCAGCGAGCGCGTCCAGCAGGCGCATCATGCGCTCGATCACCTGGATCGAGGTTTTGGGATCCGGGTTCGTATCGCTCATGGGGGACAAATCGATGACACGTCACACGACGGAAAACCGATTGTATCTCGTATCGTGAAAAAAGCGAACGCCGTCCGCGGTTTTGCGCGGATCGGTTTTTTGCGAAGACCAGGGGCGCCACGCGTTGGTATCGTTCGGGAAACGTCGGATAATCGGGGACGTTTCCCCGGAGGAGGACTCATGCGAGTCGGATTTTTCGTCACCTGCCTGATCGACCTGATGCGCCCGGAAATCGGTTTTTCGGCCATCAAGCTGATCGAGCGCGCTGGCTTTGAAGTCGTCGTGCCGCCCGCGCAGACCTGCTGCGGACAGCCGGCGTACAACTCGGGCGAACGCGGCATCGCGCGCGATCTCGCTGAGAAGATGCTGCGCGAGTTCGAGCAGTTCGACTACGTCGTCGTGCCGTCGGGTTCGTGCGGTGGAATGGTCCGCACGCACTACGGCGATCTGTTCGGCGACGACCCGGAACTGATGGGACGCTTTGCGCGTCTGCGCGCGAAGGTGTATGAACTGACCGATTTTCTCGTCACGGTCGCGAAAGTCGAACTGAGCCCCGGAGAATTCGCGGGACCGGTGACGTACCACGATTCGTGCGCCGGGCTGCGCGAACTTGGCGTGAAAACCCAGCCGCGCACGCTGCTCGCGCAAGCGGGCGTCGCCGTGACCGAGATGAAGGGCTGCGAGCACTGCTGCGGGTTTGGCGGCACCTTCGCGCTGAAGTACGGCGACATCTCGACGGCGATCGTCGACGAGAAGTGCGACAACATTCACGCGAGCGGGACACACGCGGTCGTGCTCGGCGACCTCGGTTGCATCCTGAACATCGAAGGGCGCTTGCGTCGCACCGGCGATACGACGACGCGTGTGCTGCATATCGCACAGGTGCTGGCCGGCGACGCGTAAGCCGCGCGGCCCCGTCTGCCCAATCACGCAGGGACGCCCGGCACGCCGGAACGTCCGGCATCGGATAAAAAAGACCGTCATGCAAGTTCAATCGATGCAGTTCAAGGCGCGCGCGGGTCAGAAGCTCGCCGATCAGCGCCTGCAGCAGAACCTCACGAAGCTGTCGACGAAGTTCGTGTCGGCGCGCGCGCAGGTGATGACCGCGATCGACTTTCAGGCGACGCGCGCCGCGCTCAAGGAACGGCGCAATCGCGCGATCGACAATCTGGACGTGTGGCTCGAAAGATTCGAGCGCGAAGCGACGCGGCGCGGCGTCACGGTGCTGTACGCGGAGTCGACGCAGGATGCGGCGAACCTCGTCGCCGACATCGCGCGCAAGCACGACGTGAAGAAGGTGATCAAGACGAAGTCGATGGTCTCCGAGGAAATGCGTTTAAACGAAGTGCTCGGCAAGATGGGCGTGCAATCGATCGAAACGGACCTCGGCGAATACATCCTGCAGATCAACAACAACGAGCCGCCGAGTCACATCATCGCGCCGGTGGTGCACAAGGATAAGGAGGAGATCGCCGACCTGTTCGCGAAGACGCACAACCGGCCGCGGCTCACCGAGATCCCGGAAATGACGCATGAAGCGCGCGAAATGCTGAGGCCGCATTTCATGACCGCGGACATGGGTGTGACGGGCGCGAACTTCGTGATCGCGGAAACAGGCTCGATTGCGCTCGTGACGAACGAGGGCAATGAAGGAATGTGCACGGTCATGCCGCGCGTGCACGTGTCGGTAACCGGCATCGAAAAAGTGCTGCCGACGCTCGAGGATCTCGCGACCGCGATGCGTCTCCTGCCGCGTTCGGCGACGGGACAAACCACGTCGAACTATTTTTCGCTGCTGACAGGCCCGCGCCGCGCCGGCGACCAGGATGGGCCGGAGCATATGTATGTGGTGCTCGTCGACGGCGGGCGCACCGGACTTATCGGCGGCGACTTCCAGGAGATGCTGCGCTGTATTCGCTGCGGCGCGTGCATGAACCATTGTCCTGTCTATCAGAAGGTCGGCGGGCATGCGTACGGCTGGGTATATCCGGGGCCGATGGGGTCGGTGCTGACGCCGAGCTACGTCGGCATCGACAAGGCGCTCGATTTGCCGCAGGCGGCGACGTTGTGCGGCGAGTGCAACAGCGTGTGTCCGGTCGGCATTCCGCTGTCGGATCTGCTGCGCAAGCTGCGCGAGAGGCAGGTCGAGCGCCATTTGCGTCCGTGGCGCGAGCGGTTCGGGCTCGCGGTGTGGGGCTACTTCGCGCTGCATCCGGCGGCTTACGCGCTCTTCACGAAGCTCGCGGTGCGTGTGCTCGAGAAGATCGGCGGCGAGAAGCGCACGATCGCGCGTCTGCCGTTCGGCGCCGGCTGGACGAAGACGCGCGAGATGCCCGCGCCGGTTGGCAGGACGTTTCGCGAACTGTACGCGGCGCAGCGTAGCCATCGGGGGTGATGGAGGTCCGGCGCCTGCGTGCGCGATGGCGCCGATGTAGCGCGATTTGTCGGGGCGATCTGCTCCAGACGTCGCCCGACGCGCGGTGAGGTAAAGGCAACCGCCGACCGGCCGGGTTCGACTCTCGGCGCATAGGCAGGCGCCGCTATCGATCAGTGATCAGTGGTTAGTCGCGCGCGAGCCGTTGTTCGGCGAAACATCGACAGCCGGCGCCGCCGGCGCCCGTCCACCGCCGCGCGGGCCCTGTGGAGGCGGCGCATGTCCACCGCCACCGCCCGGAGGCGGTCCACCCCCTCCACCGGCATGCGGCGGAGGCGGTTGATTGTTCGGAGGCGGCCGGCCGCCACCGCCGTTCCAGTGTCTTCCGCCGCCATTCCAGTCACCGCGATAGCCGCGTCCATAGTACGGCTCGCGGTATCCCGAGTAGCCGCCAAAGCCCAGATAAACGTTCGGCGGCGGGGCCGGTGCATAGCCGTAACCATAGGGCGGGTAGCCGCCATAGGCATCGTAGCCACCGTCGTCGTAACCGTAGCTGCCATAGCCGGCCGGTGCATTCGACGGATAGACCGCGCAACCGCCGCACAGGGCGGCAGCCGTGACGGCCGAAAGAAGGAAAAGAGAGGCGGGCGGTTTCATCGGGTAGGTTCGCTTAACGATGCAAGGCAAATGCAACTAAAGCCATCGTCTCACTTTGCATCGTTACCTTTGTATGTGTTTGTAAGGATTCCTTTCGCTGCTGCAGTCAACGTTGATCGTTCTGTTTGCGTTGACTTAGGGCATCGCATTGTTCGCGGAAGCAGAACGGTCTATTCCGCAGGGGTGGGTTTTTCCTGATTGCGTCCTTATCTATAATCTCAATCGGGCGAAGTGGGCTAATAGCCTGCAGCCTTGACCCCATTGAGAGAGAGCGCCATCATGAAAAAGACAATATCGATGTACTGGCCTTTGGCGATCGTTCTGCCCCTCGCAGCAGTCGCATTCCTGCACCTGTGCAGCACGGCTGTGAAGCACGCGAGCTCGGCGCCGCTGGCCGCAAGCGAAGTGACCGCCGAACTGGCGCGCACCGTGTCGTACGGATTCGTCGACGACGACCACGCAGCCACGGCGCAGTCGATGCACACGAACGTCACGCTGCAGTCGCAGCCGCTGTAAGCGCCTGCCTGTCACGCGGCCTACCTTGATCTATTGATGAAACCGATTGCCGTCTGCTTCGTCTGTCTAGGAAATATCTGCCGCTCGCCGACGGCGGAGGGCGTGATGCGCTACCAGCTGGCTGCGGCGAGACTGTCGGACCGTGTGATCGTCGACTCAGCCGGCACCGGCAATTGGCATATCGGTGAGGCGCCCGACGAGCGTGCCCAGTACGCTGCGCGTGGTCGCGGTTACGATCTGTCGCAATTGCGCGGCCGTCAGATCGGCGCCGCCGACTTCGAGCGTTTCGACCTGCTGATCGCGATGGACGACGCGAATGTCGCCGCATTGAACCGGATCTGTCCCCCGGCTCATCGCGACAAGATCCGCTTGCTGATGGAATTTGCGCCGCAAGCCGACGCGCGCGAAGTCGCCGACCCGTATTTCGGCGGTGCGAACGGATTCGAGACCGTACTGGATCAGTGCGAGGCGGCGTGCAGCGGGCTGGTTGCTGCGCTACGCGTCCAGCTTCAGGCCGGTTGAGCGTAGGCCGAACAAGATAAATCCGGTTCCGGCCAAGCAACGTCCGAAGCGAAAGCGCGTCGCGTCAGAATCCTCCACTTCGGCCCCAAAATTTTTAAGTAATGACCCAAATCGGGATAGGGATACTTGACTAAATAGCTCATGTATTTATACTTGAGCAAACTTGTCGAGAATTGCGGTTCCCACACATCATGAGACTCACCACGAAAGGCCGTTTCGCCGTCACGGCGATGATTGACCTGGCACTGCGCCAGGAGCAGGGCCCGGTGACGCTTGCGGGTATCAGCCAGCGCCAGCACATCTCCCTGTCCTATCTCGAACAGCTGTTCGGGAAGCTGCGCCGTCACGAGATCGTCGAGTCCGTGCGCGGTCCGGGGGGCGGTTATAACCTCGCGCGCCGCGCCGAAGACGTCACGGTGGCCGACATCATCATCGCTGTCGACGAACCGCTCGATGCCACGCAATGCGGCGGCAAGGGCACGTGCGAAGGCACCAAGCAGCGCGACGGCCATTGCATGACCCACGAGCTCTGGTCCACGCTGAACCAGAAGATGGTCGAATACCTCGATTCGGTCTCGCTGAAAGATCTGGTCGATCAGCAGCGCGCACGTGAAGCCGCACCGGCCACGGTGCTGCGCGACAGGCGTTCGGAGGCCCCGGCGGTCGAGCCGACGCGGGTCCTGCCGAAAGGGCCGAATTCTGTTTTCAATATGGCTGGTTCTTAAGCGTGAAGCAGGGCGCTGCCGCACAAGACGCATTCATAGCGTACGCGGCGCTTGCGCTAGAACCACAGTAGCCAAAAGCAACGATGTCCCCGGAGCGATTGATGAATAACGACATTCCCCACCTGCCCATTTACATGGACTACAGCGCGACGACACCTGTCGATCCGCGCGTGGTGGACAAGATGATCCCGTATCTGCGCGAGCAGTTCGGCAACCCCGCATCGCGCAGCCACGCATACGGCTGGGACGCGGAGCGCGCGGTTGAAGAAGCACGCGAAAACGTCGCCGCGCTCGTCAACGCAGACCCGCGCGAAATCATCTGGACGTCGGGCGCAACGGAGTCGGACAACCTTGCGATCAAGGGCGCCGCGCACTTCTACAAGGGCAAGGGCAAGCACATCATTACGGTGAAGACCGAGCACAAGGCCGTGCTCGACACGACCCGCGAGCTCGAGCGTGAAGGTTATGAGGTCACGTATCTCGACGTGAAGGATGATGGTCTGATCGATATCGACGTGTTCAAGGCCGCGCTGCGTCCGGACACGATCCTCGTCTCGGTGATGCACGTGAACAACGAGATCGGCGTGATCCAGGATATCGCGACGATCGGCGAAATCTGCCGCGAAAAGGGCATCATTTTCCACGTCGACGCCGCGCAAGCGACGGGCAAGGTCGAAATCGACCTGCAGAAGCTCAAGGTCGACCTGATGTCGTTCTCGGCACACAAGACGTATGGCCCGAAGGGCATCGGCGCGCTGTATGTGCGCCGCAAGCCGCGCGTGCGCATCGAGGCGCAGATGCACGGCGGCGGCCACGAGCGCGGCATGCGTTCGGGCACGCTGGCCACGCACCAGATCGTCGGCATGGGCGAGGCGTTCCGTATCGCGCGCGAAGAAATGGCGACCGAGAACGAGCGCATTCGCATGCTGCGCGACCGTCTGCTGCGCGGCCTGTCGCAGATCGAGGAAGTGTATGTGAACGGCGACATGGAAAGCCGTGTGCCGCACAACCTGAACATCAGCTTCAACTTCGTCGAAGGCGAGTCGCTGATTATGGCCGTGAAGGATGTCGCGGTGTCGTCGGGTTCGGCGTGCACGTCCGCGTCGCTCGAGCCGTCGTATGTGCTGCGCGCGCTCGGCCGCAACGACGAGCTCGCGCACAGCTCGATCCGTTTTACGGTGGGCCGCTTCACGACGGAGCAGGACGTCGATTACGTGATCAATCTGCTGAACACGAAGATTGCGAAGCTGCGCGACCTCTCGCCGCTGTGGGAAATGCACAAGGACGGCGTCGACCTGTCGACGATTCAGTGGGCCGCGCACTAACGCACACTAGCGCGCCGGGAACAATAAATGCCGGAGAACGCTGCGAACGCAGGCGAACCGGCAGCTTGAAACGAATCAAGGAGTGTCAACATGGCTTACAGCGATAAGGTTCTGGACCACTACGAAAACCCGCGCAACGTCGGTTCCTTCTCGAAGGACGACGACACGGTCGGCACCGGCATGGTCGGCGCGCCGGCGTGCGGCGACGTGATGAAGCTGCAGATTCGCGTCGGCGCGGACGGCGTGATCGAAGACGCGAAGTTCAAGACCTACGGTTGCGGCTCCGCGATCGCGTCGAGCTCGCTCGTCACCGAATGGGTGAAGGGCAAGACGCTCGATCAGGCGCTCGAGATCAAGAACACGCAGATCGCCGAGGAACTGGCGCTGCCGCCGGTGAAGATTCACTGCTCGATTCTCGCGGAAGACGCGATCAAGGCAGCGGTCGCCGACTACAAGCAGCGTCACGGCGGCGAAGCTGCGGCGCCCGCGGGCGACAAGCAGGCGGCTTGAGATTCGAGGTTCATGACTCAAGGTTTGAAGCAGGCAGGATCGCAGCGTGCTGCCGGGAATGGGTAGTAAGGGCGGTAAGGGCAGAAATCAGCAGGCAACGCGCTGCGCAAAGAGAAACGCTATGGCAATTACGTTGACCGAAAAAGCAGCACAACACGTGCAGAAGTACCTGTCCCGGCGCGGTAAGGGCGTCGGGCTGCGAGTCGGCGTGCGCACGACCGGCTGTTCGGGCCTTGCGTACAAGCTCGAGTACGTCGATGAACTCGCAGCCGAAGACGAAGTGTTCGAATGCAACGGCGTGAAGCTTATCGTCGATCCGAAGAGTCTCGCGTATATCGACGGCACCGAACTCGATTTCGCGCGCGAAGGGTTGAACGAAGGCTTCAGGTTCAACAACCCGAACGCCAAGGACGAGTGCGGCTGCGGCGAATCGTTCCGCGTGTAAGCGGGCGGGTAGGATCGAAAAGGCGGCCTGTGCCGCCTTTTTTCAATTCGACGGACAAAGCATTTTGATGGCATCGCTCACCGACAGTCACTTCGACCTGTTCCATCTGCCTGCGCAATTTGCGCTCGATACGCAGGCGCTCGACGACGCGTACCGCACCGTGCAGGCGCAGGTGCATCCGGACCGTTTCGCCGCGGCCGGCGACGCGCAAAAGCGCATCGCGATGCAATGGGCCACGCGTACGAACGAGGCTTACCGCACGCTGCGCGATCCGTTGAAGCGCGCGACGTACCTGTTGTCGCTGCGCGGCATCGATGTCGGCGCCGAAAACAACACGGCGATGGAACCGGCGTTTCTGATGCAGCAGATGGAATGGCGCGAGCGCATCGAAGACGCGGCAGGCGCGAAAAACATCGACGAACTCGATGCCTTGCTTGCCGAACTGCGCGAAGAAGAAGGCCTGCGCTTCACGAAGCTCGCGGCGCTGCTCGACAGCGGCTCCGACCAGGCCGCGAGCGAGGCGGTGCGGCAGTTGATGTTTATCGAGCGCGTCGCGTCGGAAATCGGCGCGCAGATCGAGAAGCTCGAAGATTGAGCGCAGCCTTGTAATCCCGCAAACACAAAATAATCCAGCACGGGGCGTAACGTTCCCCGAAGAAGACTCCAGATGGCTTTACTGCAAATCTCTGAACCCGGCATGGCGCCCGCGCCGCATCAGCGGCGCCTCGCGGTCGGTATCGATCTTGGCACGACCAATTCTCTCGTCGCGGCGGTGCGCAGTGGTGTGCCCGATGTATTGCCCGATGAAGACGGCCACATGCTGCTGCCTTCGGTGGTCCGCTATCTGGAGAACGGCCGCCGCCGCATCGGGCGCACGGCGAAGGCCGAAGCGGCGACCGATCCGCGCAACACGATCGTGTCGGTCAAGCGCTTCATGGGTCGCGGCAAGAGCGAAGTGGAGGGCGCCGAAAACGCGCCCTACGATTTCGTCGACGCGCCCGGCATGGTGCAGATTCGTACCGTCGACGGCGTGAAAAGCCCGGTCGAGGTATCGGCCGAAATTCTCGCAACGCTGCGTCAGCGCGCCGAAGACACACTCGGTGACGAACTGGTCGGCGCGGTGATCACGGTGCCCGCCTATTTCGACGAAGCGCAGCGCCAGGCGACGAAGGATGCCGCGCGCCTCGCCGGCCTCAATGTGCTGCGCCTCCTGAACGAACCGACCGCCGCGGCGATTGCGTACGGGCTCGATAACGGCGCTGAAGGGCTTTACGCCGTCTTCGACCTCGGCGGCGGCACGTTCGACCTGTCGATTCTGAAGCTCACCAAAGGCGTGTTCGAAGTGCTTGCAGCGGGCGGCGATTCGGCGCTTGGCGGCGATGATTTCGACCATGCACTGTTCCGTCACGTACTCGCCCAGGCGAATATCGCGCGCGAGACGCTCAAGCCTGAAGACGTGCGCCTCCTGCTCGACACCGTGCGTTCGACCAAGGAGGCGTTGTCGAGCGCGCCGCAGGCAACAGTCGACGTCGCGCTGTCGAACGGCGTGCGGATCGATCAGACGATCGACGAACCGACGTTCGCCGCGATTACCGAAGCGCTGGTGCAACGCACGCTCGGGCCCACGCGCAAAGCGCTGCGCGACGCGAAAGTGACGCCGGCCGATATCAAGGGCGTCGTGCTCGTCGGCGGCGCGACGCGTATGCCGGTGATGCGCCGCGCGGTCGAATCGTTCTTCGGCCAGCCGCCGTTGATCAATCTCGATCCGGATCAGGTCGTCGCGCTCGGCGCCGCGATCCAGGCCGATCTGCTTGCCGGCAACCGGGGCGCCGAGGGCGACGAGTGGTTGCTGCTCGACGTGATTCCGCTGTCGCTCGGCGTCGAAACGATGGGCGGCCTCACCGAAAAGATCATCCCGCGCAATTCGACGATTCCGGTCGCGCGCGCGCAGGATTTCACGACGTTCAAGGACGGCCAGACCGCGATGGCCATCCACGTCGTGCAGGGCGAGCGCGAACTGGTGTCGGATTGCCGGTCGCTTGCGCGCTTCGAGCTGCGCGGCATTCCACCGATGGCGGCGGGCGCGGCCCGCATCCGCGTGACCTATCAGGTCGACGCGGACGGGCTGCTGTCGGTGTTCGCGCGCGAGCAGCATTCGGGCGTCGAGGCGTCGGTGGTCGTCAAGCCGTCGTACGGTCTCGCCGACGACGACATCGCGCGCATGCTCGAAGACAGTTTCAGCGCCGCTGAAGTCGATATGCGCGCCCGCGCGCTGCGCGAAGCGCAGGTGGAGGCGCAGCGTCTCGTCGAAGCAACCGACGCCGCGCTGGCCGTGGACGCCGATCTGCTCGACGCAGACGAACGCGGCGCGCTCGATACGCTGCTGACCGCGCTGCGCAACGTCGCGCAAAGCAACGACGCGGACGCGATCGAATCGGCGACCAAGGCGCTGGCCGCCGGCACCGACGAATTCGCGGCGCGCCGGATGGACAAGGGCATTCGCCGGGCGCTCGCGGGCCGCAAGCTCGACGAGATCTGAACGTGATGCGGCTTCATGAGGCGGCTTCATGAGGCGACATCACGAGGCGCATGCGAAAATCGCGCGCGCTGTCAGTAAAATAACGAAGGTGCTGCCGGGCGGCATCCGCGTGCGAAGTCAGACATCAGCACGCAAAGCCGAACGTGCATCAAGCGGTATCAAGCGGTATCAAACGGAACATCTATGCCTCAAATCGTTGTATTGCCTCATGTCGAGCTGTGCCCCGAGGGCGCGGTGATCGACGCCGTGCCGGGCAAGAGCGTCTGCGACACGCTGCTCGAGAACGGCATCGAAATCGAGCATGCGTGTGAGAAGTCGTGCGCGTGCACCACGTGTCATGTGATCGTGCGCGAGGGCTTCGATGCGCTCGAGCCGTCGGAGGAAGACGAAGACGACCTGCTCGACAAAGCCTGGGGGCTCGAACGCGAGTCGCGGCTGTCGTGTCAGGCGATCGTGCCGGAAAGCGACGACCTCGTCGTCGAGATTCCGCGCTACTCGATCAATCACGCGAAGGAAAATCACTAACAAGGAGCATGCAGCCATGAAGTGGACCGATACGCAGGACATCGCGATGGCGTTGACGGACAAGCACCCGGACATCGATCCGCAGCAGGTGCGGTTCACGGATCTGCATCGCTGGGTGATGGAGCTCGACGGTTTCGACGACGATCCTAACCGCTCGAACGAGAAGATTCTCGAAGCGATTCAGGCGGCCTGGATTGAGGACGCTGATTACTGATAGACGTCACTCGCGACACGCGTACGCAATACGCGGCTCGCAATAGCAGCACGCACGAGGCAAACAAAAAGGCGATTCCTGTGGGAATCGCCTTTTTTCTTGTGATGCGTCCTTAAGCGGGCGCGCGTTACGTCAACCCGCAACCAGCGTGCCGTTTTCGATCCGCACGGGCTGGCCTTGCTGGAACGGCGGCGGCTGATGGTACGTGAAGTAGCGGATATGGCCGTTTTGCATCCGCACACGCACTGAATAGCTCGTGGTCGTGCGCAGATGCTTTTCGACCGAGTTGCCGGCGAATCCACCGCCGACGGCGCCAAGCAGCGTCATCGCAGTGCGTCCGCCGCCGCTGCCGAACTGGTTGCCGATCACGCCGCCCGCAACCGCACCGCCGACCGCGCCGATACCCGTGCCGTGGCCTTCCTGGCGCGTTTCCGAAATGGCGATGACCGTGCCGCAGCTCGAGCACACCGCGGGGCGGGGCGCCTGTTGCGGCGGTGCGTACTGTTGCGGCTGAGGCGCCGGCTGCGTCTGCTGCGCATATTGAGGCTGCGCCGGAGGTTGCGTGGGAGCGGGGGCGGGCGCGGGCTGCGCCTGTTGCGCGGCCTGCTGCTGGGCTTGCTGTGCAGCCTGCTGCTGCTGTTGCTGCTGTTGCGCGTACTGCGCCGGATTAGCCTGCTGCGCGGTATCGACGACGGGTTGCGAAGCGATCTGCGCGGCTTGCGTCTGATTCGATTGCTCGCTGTCGCTGGATGCCTTCGGGAACAGGCCGGTGATGGCGACCGTGGCCGCGAGGCTGGCGACGATCACAGCGCCCGCCGCAGTAGCGATCAGCGGATGCAAACGGCGCGGCGACGAAGAGGGTGTGTTTTTCGGATTGTCCATATTTAGCCTCCGTCTCAAGCAGAGTCAGCCATTGATGATGCGTACAGTGTCCGACAACTGGCCACCGGCATCGTTTCAATTTGTAACGTCTTCTGTATCGAATGAACGGCGGCGTCGCATGCGCCCCGCGTCCTCCCCCCGCCTCCTACCCGCACTTCTTACTGATAGTTACAAACGATCAGCAAGGCGAGCATAAAAGACAACGCCCGCATACGGCAACAAGCCGTATGCGGGCGTTTCGTCATGCAGTCGAAGCCGCGGCCGCGCGTTTAATCTTCGCGGCGCAGATGCGGGAACAGAATGACATCGCGAATGCTCGGGCTATCGGTGATCAGCATCACGAGGCGGTCGATACCGATGCCGCAGCCGCCGGTCGGCGGCATGCCGTATTCGAGCGCGCGGATATAGTCGGCGTCGTAATACATCGCTTCTTCGTCGCCGGCGTCCTTCTGATCGACCTGCTTGCGGAAACGCGCAGCCTGATCTTCGGGGTCGTTGAGCTCCGAGAAACCATTGGCGATTTCGCGGCCCGTGATGAACAGCTCGAAGCGCTCGGTAATGCCCTCGACCGAATCCGACGCACGCGCAAGCGGCGACACTTCGACCGGGTAGTCGATGATGTACGTCGGCTCCCACAACTGCGCTTCGGCGGTCTCTTCGAACAGCGCGAGCTGCAACGAACCGAGACCGGCGTTCAGGAACTTCGGCTCGTTCGTGTTGACGCCGAACTTCTTCAATTCCGTACGCACGAACGCGGCATCCGACAACTGCGCTTCCGTGTACTGCGGTGCGTGTTTGAGAATCGCCTGCGTGATCGTCAACCGATGGAACGGCTTCGACAGATCGAGCTCGCGCCCCTGGTAGTTGATCGTCGCGGTGCCGAGCGCATCGATCGCCGCCTGGCGAATCAGCTGCTCGGTGAAGTCCATGAGCCACGTGTAGTTCGTGTACGCGGCGTAGAACTCCATCATCGTGAATTCCGGATTGTGGCGCGGCGACACGCCCTCGTTACGGAAATTCCGGTTGATCTCGAACACGCGCTCGAAGCCGCCCACGATCAGCCGCTTCAGATACAGTTCCGGCGCGATACGCATGAACATCTGCATATCGAGCGCGTTGTGATGCGTGACGAACGGCTTCGCCGCGGCGCCGCCCGGAATCGGGTGCAGCATCGGCGTTTCGACTTCCATAAAGCTGGCGTCCGACATGAAACGGCGGATCGACGAGATCGTCTTCGTGCGCGCGGTAAACGTCTTGCGCGTTTCCGGCGTGACGATCAGGTCGACGTAGCGCTGGCGGTAGCGCATTTCCTGATCGGCGAGGCCGTGGAACTTGTCGGGCAGCGGCCGCAGCGCCTTCGACAGCAGCCGCAGTTCCGTGCAGCGCACTGACAGCTCGCCCTTGTTCGTACGAAACAGCACGCCGCGCGCCGCGACGATATCGCCGAGGTCCCATTTCTTGAACGCGTCGTAGGTCGCCTCGCCGACGTCGGCCGGCGTGACGAAGAACTGGATCTGACCCGAGCCGTCCTGCACCGTCGCGAAGCTCGCCTTGCCCATCACGCGTTTAAGCATCATGCGGCCGGCAATCGCGACACCGGGGGCTTGCGCTTCGAGCGTTTCCTTGTCGGTGTCCGCGTATTGCGCTTGCAGATCGGCGGCGTGGTGGGTCGGCTGGAAATCGTTCGGGTAGGCGACGCCTTGCTCGCGCAGCGCACGCAGCTTTTCGCGGCGTTCCGCGATGATCTGGTTGTCGTCGTCGGCCGCGGCGGACGTCTCTATCGTCGGTTCGGTCATGATCTTGTTCGGTATGCGGGGGGCTGTAACTCAAATGCCCTGTTTCAGGCTCGCGCTGATAAACGCGTCGAGATCGCCGTCGAGCACGCTCTTCGTGTTGCTGATTTCGACGTTGGTGCGCAGGTCTTTAATGCGGCTGTTATCGAGCACGTACGAGCGGATCTGGTGACCCCAGCCCACGTCCGACTTGCCCGCTTCGAGCTTGTCCTGCTCGGACTGGCGCTTGCGCATTTCCGCTTCGTAGAGACGCGATTTCAGCATGGCCATCGCTTCGGCTCGGTTGCGGTGCTGCGAGCGGTCGTTCTGGCACTGCACGACGATGCCGCTCGGCATATGTGTGATCCGCACCGCCGAATCGGTCTTGTTGATGTGCTGACCGCCCGCGCCCGATGCGCGGAACGTGTCGATGCGCAGATCGGCGGGGTTGACCTCGATCTCGAACGAGTCGTCGATTTCCGGATAGACGAACACCGACGAAAACGACGTATGGCGGCCACCCGACGAATCGAACGGCGACTTGCGCACGAGGCGGTGAATGCCCGTTTCCGTGCGCAGAAAACCGTATGCGTACTCGCCTTCGACCTTGATCGTCGCGCTCTTGATGCCGGCGACGTCGCCTTCCGATTCTTCGAGCACTTCGGTTTTGAAGCCCTTGCGCTCGCAGTAGCGCAGGTACTGACGCAGCAGCATCGATGCCCAGTCGCACGCTTCGGTGCCGCCTGCGCCGGCCTGGATGTCGATAAACGCGTTGTTCGGGTCGGCCGGATTCGAGAACATCCGGCGGAATTCGAGGTCTTCGATGCGCGCGGTGAGTTTTGCGACATCTTCATCGCACGAGACGAGCGTCGCTTCGTCGTCTTCTTCGCGCGCCATGTCGAACAGGTCCTGCGTGTCGCGCAAGTCGTTATCGAGCGACGAAAGCACGTCGACCACGCCTTCGAGCAGCTTCTTTTCCTTACCGAGCGCCTGAGCGTGCTGCGAGTCGTTCCAGACGTTCGGGTCTTCGAGTTCGCGGTTGACTTCGACGAGCCTTACTGCTTTGGCATCGTAGTCAAAGATACCCCCGTAGCTCGCCTGCGCGCGTGCGCAGGTCGGCCAGAGAGGCTTCGATCGCGTTGAGACGTTCCGCTTCCATTTCGATCTTTTGATTCGCCAAAAGCTGAAATTATAGCCGATCGACGGCCCGATCCGGCCTGTCCGGCGTGGAATCGGGCTGGATTTGCGGCAGATTCCGGGCGTCGTTCGCGCGCGAGTTGTCCGACTTGCTCCGCGGTTGTCCCGCGTTTGTCCCGACCCCGGCGCGGCGTTGAGTCGCGCTTACCCGAGCGCGTGCTCGACGATCAGCTGCACGCGCGATACGCCGTTCCACGTATCGCTCGTCAGCCGGTAGGCGACGGTCGCGCGCGCCGGCAGCGTGTCGGTATGGTTGAACCAGATCGCGTTGAAGCGCTGGCGGCCGCGCATCAGCTGCAGCTTCAGATGCTTGTCTTTCACGAGCGCCTGTGACATCACGTTGAATTCGCCGGAAAAAAGCGGTGCCGGAAAGCCTTGCCCCCAGACGGCCGCCTCGAGCATCTCGACGAATTGCGGCGTGAAGTAGGCATCTTCGAGATCGCCGTCGGTTTCGACGGTGCGCGCGAGCGCGTCGTCAGACAGCCACTCGCGGCCGACCGCTTCGAAGGCGGCCGCGAAGCGCGGCAGGTCGGCCGCTGCAAGCGTCATGCCGGCCGCCATCGCGTGACCGCCGAAGCGCACGATCAGATCGGGCTCGCGCTTCGAGATCAGATCGAGCGCATCGCGCAGATGAAAGCCCGCGATCGAGCGGCCCGAGCCTTTGATCGTCGTGCCGCTGTCGTCGGCGAGCGCAAACGTGAACGACGGGCGGTTGAATTTTTCCTTCAACCGCCCGGCGACGATGCCGATCACGCCCTGGTGCCAGCTCGCGTTGAAGAGCGTGATGGTCGTGGCGCCGGCCGGATCGACCGCGGCGAGGTCGTCGAGCGCCTGCTGTTGCATGCCGGCTTCGATTTCGCGACGCTCGCGGTTCATCGTGTCGAGTTCCTGCGCGAGTTGCCACGCGCGGCCGATGTCGTCGGTCGTCAGGCACTCGATGCCGAGCGACATGTCGGCGAGGCGTCCGGCCGCATTGAGCCGCGGGCCCAGCGCGAAGCCGAGATCGAAGCCCGACGCGCTGCGCGCCTCGCGGCCGGCGGCGCGAAACAGCGCAGCGATGCCCGGCTGCATGCGGCCGTTGCGGATCCGCTGCAGGCCTTGCGCGACGAGCACGCGATTATTGCCGTCGAGTTTCACGACGTCGGCGACCGTGCCGAGCGCGACGAGATCGAGCAGGCCATCGAGACGCGGTTCGGGGCGTGCGTCGTTGAACGCACCGCGCTTGCGCAACTCCGCGCGCAGCGCGAGCAGCACGTAGAACATCACGCCGACGCCGGCGAGGCACTTGCTCGGGAACGTGCAGCCCGGCTGGTTCGGATTGACGATCGCGCGCGCGGCGGGCAGTTCGTCGCCGGGCAGGTGATGGTCGGTGACGAGCACGTCGATGCCGAGTTCGTTCGCCGCGGCGACGCCGTCGACGCTCGCAATGCCGTTGTCGACGGTGATCAGCAGATCGGGCTTTCCGCTCGGCCGCGCGGCGGCGAGCGCGACGATCTCGGGCGTCAGGCCATAGCCGTACTCGAAGCGGTTCGGCACGAGATAGTCGATCTGCGCGCCGAACATGCGTAGTCCGCGCACGGCGACGGCACACGCGGTCGCGCCATCGCAGTCGTAGTCGGCGACCACGAGCATGCGGCGGCCTGCTTCGAGCGCGTCGGCGAGCAGCGCGGCGGCCGTATCGCAGCCGTGCAATGCGGCGGGCGGCACGAGGCGCGCGAGGCCGGTTTCGATTTCATCGGGCAGACACACGCCGCGCGCGGCGTACAGACGCGCGAGCACCGGATGCAGACCGTGACGGGTGAGGGCTTCGGCGTCGGCGGGCGGACACGCGCGGGTAACGATGCGGATCATGCGGTGACGGTGAGGCCGGCGCGGCCTGCGGAAAATTGGGTTGTCATTCGATGAATAGCGAAGCGAACAGGCGCCGCCGCCAGAACTTGCGCAGATCGCCGCGCGTGATGGTGAGCGTGACGGAGCCCGTGTCGCCGCATAGCGTGAGACCGAGTTCGGCGAGATCGCCCGATTCGAGCGCGGCGAGCGCGGGCGCGAACCAGTCGTGCTCGAGCGCGGCGAAAGCGGTGTTCCAGTTGGCCCAGTCCTGCGAGATATAGGGCGTCGAGAATGGGTCGATTTCGACCAGTGTTGCGGATGCGGACGATGCGTTGGCCGCTTGCGCTTGTGCCTGCGTTTGCGATTGCATTTGCGCGAACGAATGCGGTGGTTCACCCGTCGCCGCGTGCGCGGCGAGCGCGAGCCCGCGTGTCGCGGCGGCATCGGACAACACGCGCGTGAACGGGCTCGTCACCGGGCGTGCGATGCCTTGCGCGTGAAACCAGATCGAGTTGACCGCGGGCAGTCCGCGCGCTTCGCGTGCTTCGTTGACCGGATGCTCGAACCAGGCCATCTGCACTTCGTTCTGCAATTTCATCCACGCGCGCGAGCGCTCGCCGCTGTGCGCTTCGTGCGGCAGCCAGATTTCGATATTGCGGCCGCTCGCGCGCAGCGGCGATGCGCCGGCGAGCGTGCTGAATTCGTTGCTGGACAGATACCAGCGCGACGGCTGCGGTGCTTCGATGCGCACGCCGAGCTCTTCGATCAGCGGACGGGCGAGCGCGAGCAGCGTTGCGGCATCGTCATCGGACAGTTCGAGCGACGCGGGGTCGATCAGCACGAGGTGGTCGTGCGCGATGCGCACGTGCACCGGCTGCACGCAGGCCCAGCTTGCCGAGCCCGGATCGCCGCCGTCGGCGAGCAGCATGTAGGGGGCGAGGGGGGCTTCGTCGTCGGCGGAACCGCTGGTGTTCGGTGCGCCTTTTTGCGTCGCGGCTGTGCCTGGACCCTGCAACGCGCCGAACTGGCGCGCGACCCATCGCTCATGCGGCAACGTGCGCTGGAAGTCTTCGCCGATCACACGCTCGACGAGAGCCGCGCGCGCGACCAGCTTGTCGAAGGCGGGCGTGTGGAGGTCGTGCAGGGCGGTGGAGGCGTCGGCTGCGGACGGCAGCGCGAAAGGGATGAGCAGATGAAGACGGGTGGCGGGCATGATGGTGCGCATTGTAGGGCAATCTGCGGCGCCGATCGATACGGGTTGCTGCTCGCGTTGCGTTGGAGACCTGGCGCGGCATTGCCTAATCGACCGAAGGACGAGCGACGGGCGTCCACTGAACAGGCGCTGCGAACGTGATCTGCAATCGATCGAGAAGCTCGGGATGGAGCTTTGTATGGCACACCAACGCTATGCCGCCAAGGTGGCGGGCATCCTCATCGGTGATCGGCGCTCGTGAGTCATCCGGTGCGCTAAGCGGGATGCTTACTGGAGACGCGTGGTCAATTGCAGCACGCACCTTGTGGCGAGGGACGAGGCAGCACTTCACCAGTTGCGTCTCTTCGTCATAGAAGCTGACAAATGCGATTTCCTTTTCGTTCGTCGACATCGATCATTCCGTGGTTGCAGGTTCTACTTCCATCGCTTCGAATTCCACTAGCAATTCGGCGCCGAGCGTGGCTTGAATTGAAGCGATATTTTTCAATGGCTGATTCTCGCCCCAAGGGTATGACTCATCGAGACGGGCCAGCGCTTGCTTGTATGCATCCGACTCGCGATCGTCTAGTACTTTTAGCGAGTAGATGATGTTCTGGATCAGGAAGTCGTCGACGAGGCATCGGGACGCGCCTTGGAACAGCAAACGGACGCGGTCGATTTTGTTGTCGAATATCAGTTGCAGTTCGACGAGTTTCCTGTCCCTGTCTGCGGCCACGCCAAGCAGATACCAGTCGTGAAAAGATTCGTATTTTTCGATGATGTTCATTGTCAGTGTTCCTTTATTGATTCCACGGGCTGAACGGCACCACGTCATTACCTCCGTCGCGAACGCCGTCGTTCCAATTGTGCGCATGCGGCCGAAGACCGTTGTGGGAATGATCAAAGTCGAGGTCAACTGCGGCTCCGCCGTCTGTTCCATATAGCCGCATTTGCCCGCTTCCGGGATTGGTGTACCACGTGCCCGGCGTTCCCCTGTTGGGAGTCTTGGCTAGATCAAACGTGTCGCCGATTGGCTCGATGGGTCGATACTCGAAAGGGCTTGCTTCCGAAAGCAACGCGATGTTGCTGCCGACCCTATCGTCGGCTTCAGAAATCGCAGCACCATACCCCGACAAATCCGGCAACCCATACTTGCTAACCCACCCAGCCTTCGCAAACACCGGCAATGTGCCGACCGGATCGGCGAGCACCGCCGCATGCATGAAGCGCTCGTTGATGCCATCCATCATCGCCGACGCCTCGCTCCACGTCGTGCGTTCCGCTTCGAAACGTAAGCGCTGCGCCCGGTAGCGCTCCATGACTGGCACGTCGAGCGCTGCATCGTAGTTCTCGACGCCCCAGAACAACGATGCCGCCGGGGCTGGGCCCCCCGGCGGCCACGCAAGCCCGGCGGCAGGCGTCGCCCGCTCCGGAATCACGACGACCGAGCCGCCTCGCACCATATCCTGCAGCGTCTGCACAACCTCCAGCGCGGAGCCCGTTTTCGCGAGCCGCTCCTGCCAGTGAAAGTTGTCGCGCAAAAAGTGCCTCACGCGCTCGACGAGATCGGCATCGTCAGCCCAAACATCTGCGTACGCCGCGAGCGCGAACTTTCGTCCCGCCTCGATCGCCAGACGTTCCTCGTCCGACGCAATCACGCTGCGCGTGTATGCCTCGCGCCTGTACAGCATGTACCGGTACCACGAATCCGCTCTCAGTTCCGTTTCCACTTGCGCTCCGTGATCGATGTCATATGACCCCGATCGCGGATACTACCGGCTCCACCATCTCAAAATAGCCCGCGAGTAGCCCGCCAAGCGCCCTCTCGGCCGATTCGGCGACAATGTATGGCAAACTTCGCCGTCGCTTTGTCGGCGTTTCGTGGTCGATTGTTGGGCGCAGGACTGAAGATTCAACGACGCGGTGCGGTCAATCCGCCGCAGCGCTGAACCATCCGTCATAATTCGCGCCAAACCAGTACGCAGTAGGGCGCGGCCTGCAAGCCGTAAGGAACCTTCGATATTCGTTAATCGCAACAACCCGCTGCCACGGGCGACCACCGGCAACCACCGGCAGCAACCGAAATTGAATGGCTCACCCAGGCTCAAACCACGCCGCGCAGCAGAACCTCGCAGTTGCATAACCCGCAGACAAGGACTCGCTTGAAACTTCCGTACGAATGGCAGATCGGCTGGCGCTACACCCGCGCCGGCAAACGCACGACCGGCAACGGCTTTATTTCGTTCATCGCGCTCGTGTCGATGTCGGGCATCGCGCTCGGCGTCGCGGCGCTGATCGTCGTGCTGTCCGTGATGAACGGTTTCCAGAAAGAGGTGCGCGACCGCATGCTGTCCGTGCTCGCCCACGTCGAAATCTTTTCGCCGACCGGCTCGATGCCCAACTGGCAACTGACCGCGAAGGAAGCGCGCCAGAACAAGGAAGTGATCGGCGCGGCGCCGTACGTCGAAGCCCAGGCGCTGCTCACGCGCCAGGACGCGGTCAGCGGCGTCGCGTTGCGCGGCGTCGATCCGTCGCTCGAACCCGAGGTGTCCGATATCGGCAAGGAAATGCGCGTCGGCCGCCTCATGGATCTGATTCCCGGCGACTTCGGCATCGTGCTCGGCGCGGATCTTGCCGCGAGCCTCGGCGTGACGGCCGGCGACAAGATCACGCTGGTCGCGCCCGAAGGCACGATCACGCCGGCCGGCATGCTGCCGCGCCTCAAGCAGTTCACTGTGGTCGGCGTCTTCGAGTCCGGCCATTACGAATTCGACAGCACGCTTGCGCTGATCAATATCCGCGATGCCGAGGCGCTGTTCCGGCTGCCCGCGCCGACCGGCGTGCGACTCAAGCTCAAAGACATGCAGCGCGCGCCGCAGGTCGCGCACGAACTCGCGCGCACGCTTTCAGGCGACCTCTACATTCGCGACTGGACGCAGCAGAACAAGACCTGGTTCTCCGCCGTGCAGATCGAAAAACGCATGATGTTCATCATCCTCACGCTGATCATCGCGGTCGCGGCGTTCAATCTCGTGTCGTCGCTCGTGATGACGGTGACCAACAAGCAGGCCGACATCGCCATTCTGCGCACGCTCGGCGCGCAGCCGGGCTCGATCATGAAAATCTTCGTCGTGCAGGGCGTGACGATCGGTTTCGTCGGCACGGCGCTCGGCGTCGCGCTCGGCTGTCTGATCGCGTGGAGCATTCCGTGGCTCGTGCCGATGATCGAGCATCTGTTCGGCGTCCAGTTTCTGCCGCCGTCGGTGTACTTCATCAGCGAGCTGCCGTCCGAGCTCGTGGCCAGCGATGTGATCAAGATCGGCGTGATCGCTTTTGTGCTGTCGTCGCTCGCGACGCTATATCCGAGCTGGCGCGGTGCGAAGGTGCGTCCGGCGGAGGCGCTCCGCTATGAATGACCGTCCGAACCCGCAAGCCATGCTCAACTCCGGCAATACCCCCGAACGTCATCCGTACGTACTCGAAGCGACCAGCATCTCGAAGGCCTTCGTGCAGGGCGGCCTCAACGTATCCGTGCTCAACCATACGCAGCTGTCGGTGCGGCGCGGCGAGAAACTCGCGATCGTCGGCGCATCCGGCTCCGGCAAGAGCACGCTGCTGCATGTGCTGGGCGGCCTCGACGACCCGAGCGCCGGCGAAGTGTCGCTGCTCGGCAAGCCGTTCACGAAGCTCTCCGAGCGCGAGCGCAACGATTTGCGCAACCGCGCGCTCGGCTTCGTCTACCAGTTCCATCACCTGCTGCCGGAATTCACGGCGCTCGACAACGTCGCGATGCCGCTGCGCATTCGCCGCATGACCACCGAGGACGCTCGCCGCGAAGCCCACTCGATGCTCGAGCGCGTCGGCCTTGCGCACCGCGCGAAGCATCGGCCGGGCGAGCTATCGGGCGGCGAGCGGCAGCGCGTCGCGATTGCGCGCGCGCTTGTCACGAAGCCGGCCTGCGTGCTCGCCGACGAGCCGACCGGCAACCTTGACGGCGGCACGGCCGACACGGTGTTCAACCTGATGCTCGAATTGTCCGGCACGCTCGAGACGAGCTTCGTGATCGTCACGCACGATCAGGATCTGGCCGCGCGCTGCGACCGGATACTGCGTCTGCGCGAAGGCGTGCTGTACGAGGAGCCGCCGGTTCCGGTCTGACCGGCGCTAACGCCAAAGTCATCGCCAACGTCAACGCCTGCGAGGTTTGCCGCATGTGGATCGACACGCACTGCCATCTGGACGCTTCCGAATTCGACGCGGACCGCGATGCGGTTGCGTCGGCGGCACGCGATGCGGGTGTCGCGCGCATCGTGATTCCGGGTGTGTCTCGCGCCTGGTGCGCGCGGGTGCGCGAACTCGCACACCGCGTCGAGGGCGGCGCCTACGCGCTCGGCATCCATCCGCTTTTCACGCCGCAGGCACAGGAAGCCGATCTCGATGCATTGCGAATGGAGATCGAAGCGAGCCTCGACGATCCGCGCTTTGTCGGCATCGGCGAAATCGGCCTCGACTATTTCGTGCCGGGCCTCGACGATGCGCGTCAGCAATTCTTCTATAACGAGCAGCTGAAGCTCGCGCACGAGTTCGACTTGCCCGTTATTTGCCATGTGCGCAAGTCGCAGGATCAGGTGCTGAAGGGGTTGCGCCGGCAGCAGGTGCATCGCGGCATCGCGCATGCGTTCAATGGCAGCTTCCAGCAGGCGCAAGCCTTTATCGATCACGGCATGCACCTGGGCTTCGGCGGCAATCTGACGTTCGAGCGCGCGCTGCAGATCCGGCGTCTCGCGGCGCAATTGCCGCTCGATGCGATCGTCGTCGAAACCGATGCGCCCGATATTCCTCCTGCATGGCTCTATCGGCAGCGCAATACGCCGGACCAGATTCCGGCGATTGGCGCGAGCCTTGCGCAACAGCGCAACATCGACGAACACGAGCTTGCGCTATGCACAACGGCCAACGCGCACGCCGCGTTGCCGCGGCTCGCACTTTCCTCTGCATAATCACCGGCGGTGATGCGCGGCGGGCGCTGGGTGCCGGCGGCCGCGTGTGCTGATGCGGCTTTATCGCGCTTGCCCTGCGCGCGCCATTCGGTGGCGGCGGAGGGGATATGCGCGCGGTGTGGTGCGGATTTGCGTTAGGTGTCGTGTTGTTGCAGCAGCAGGCGGCGCTGCCGGGAGGGTTCGGCGCGGCGGTGCTCGGTGTCGTGACGTGCGGGGCGATTGGAGTCGCGCTATGGGGGCTGCGTAATCGTGGCAGCGGCAGCGGCAGCGGCAGCGCGGTGTGCCGGCGGGCAGGGTGGTGCGCGGTGTGGCTTGCGGCCGTATGCATCGGCTTCGGCTATGCGGCGTGGCGCGCGCAAGCCCGGCTCGCGTATGCGCTGCCCGTCGAATCGGAAGGGCGCGATATCGAAGTGCGTGGGTATATCGAAGGACTGCCGATTTCGCTGACCAACAGCATGAGCAATCGCGCGAGCCATGTCGTTAATAAAGGTGCACGCGACGATGCGGGCGGGCGCGGGCCGGACGCCGGTGCGCGCAATCGCGAAGCCGCTGGCGCGAGTAACGCGACGAGTAGCGGGCCGAATAGCGGGCCGAATAGCGGCTCGGCGGAAGCAGTGCCTCAAGGCGCGGACGGTAGCCAGGACGCAGGTTTGCGCTTTCTGTTCAACGTCGAGTCGACCGACACGCCGGTCGCGAACTTTCCTCGCAAGTTACAGCTGTCGTGGATCGCTCAGGATGCGCCGCTGCCGCAAGGTTTGACGCCAGGCGCGCGCTGGCATCTGTTCGTACGCCTTAAACGCGCGCATGGCAACGCGAACTTTGGCGTGCGCGACTCGGAGGCGACACTCTTCGCTCGCAATATCCGCGCGACCGGCTACGTCACGCGCCCCGCCGCGGCGCAGCGCCTGCCGGGCGACGCGCGCGGCGTCGGCGTGACCGTGGACCGCTGGCGCGCGATGCTGCGCGCGCGTATCGATAGCGTGCTCGCGGACGCGCCGCATCGCGGCATCGTCGTCGCGCTCGCGATCGGCGCGCAGGATGCTGTCAGCGCCGCTGACTGGCAACTGATGCGGGCGACCGGCACGAGTCACCTCGTGGCGATTTCAGGACTGCACATCGGCTTCGTCGCGGGGCTTGCCGCGTGGCTCGCCGGTGCGATCTGGCGGCGCTCGGGACTGATCGGCGCGCGGTTCGGCGTCGCCTGGCCGCTCGTGCTGCCGGCTCAGAAGGTTGCGGTTCCGTGCGGCGCGTTATTCGCCGCGTTTCACGCGGCACTGGCCGGGTTCAACGTGCCGGCGCAGCGGGCGCTCTGGATGCTCACGGTCGTCGCGCTTGCGTTCGTCAGCGGCCGTACGGTCGCGCCGTCCGTCGTGTTGGCGTGGGCGCTCGGGCTCGTGCTGCTGGTCGACCCGTGGGCTGTGCTCGCGGCCGGATTCTGGCTGTCGTTCTGCGCAGTAGCGGCGATCCTGTTCGCGATGTCGGGCCGCGCCGCGGTGCGCACCGACGACGATCGACGGCATGCGCATGGCGGCCTCGATGATGAAGATCTGATTAACGTAGACGCACTAGCGGAAGGCTCCGCCGCAGGTGACGCACGCGAACGTGACGGGCGAGAACGTGAGGCGCGAGAACGTAATGCCCCCGTTGCCCGCAACCCGACCGACTCGAACCCGCCGGTTGAAGCGCGAAGCCCAGGCGATACGCATGAACACGTCGTCCGCAAAATGCTCAACGCGCGCCCAATCGGCATCGCTTCCACATTCCGTGTACGGAGCCGCGCGCTGATGCGCCGCTTCGCCGCGCGCATGCGAAGCGGCGCGCGTGTGCAGTTCGCGGTCACGGTTGCGCTCGCTCCGCTCACGGCCTACTGGTTCGCGCAAATTCCGCTGATCGGGCCTTTTGCGAATGCGTTTGCGATTCCATGGGTCAGCGTGCTGGTCACGCCGCTCGTGCTCGCGGGCGTCGCCTTGCCGGCTCCGCTCGATGCAGTCGCATTCCATGGCGCGCACCGGCTGCTCGATGTGCTGGCTGCGGGCTTGCATCTCGTATCGGGGCCCGCTTGGACGCTCTGGCGGCTGCCGCAGCCGGATGCATGGGCGCTCGCCGCCGCAGCGGCGGGCGTCGCCTGGTGTCTCGCGCCGCGCGGTTGGCCGCTGCGCTGGGCCGCGCCGATTGCGTGGTTGCCGCTGCTGGTGCCGCCGCCGTCGGGGCCGCCGCACGGCACGTTCCAGCTGACCGCGCTCGATATCGGCCAGGGCTCGGCAATCGTCGTCGAGACGGCGCATCACGCACTGCTGTTCGATGCAGGACCGGGGCCCGAGTCGACGCATGCGGGCGAACGCGTGGTTGTGCCGTATCTGCAGGCTGCGGGCGTACAGACGCTCGATACGCTCGTGGTTAGCCACGCGGATTCCGATCACTCGGGCGGCGCCGCGGCGGTGCTCGCGGGTGTCGAGGTGCGCCAGTTGCTGGCAGCGTTGCCGCCCAATCACGGGCTTTGGCAGAGCGCGCGGACTGCCGGTGCGGAGACGGTGCCGTGCGCGGCCGGACAGCATTGGCAATGGGACGGCGTGGACTTTGCGATGCTGTGGCCGGACGCGGGTTCGCTACGTGGCAAGCCCAATGCTCATTGCTGCGTACTGCGCGTGAGTGTAAGTACGAGCACGCATGCAAAGGGACAAGCCCTGGATGTCGCGGCGCGGACCGACGCCAACTCCAGTGCCAGTGCCAACGCCAACGCCAACGCCAACGCCAGTCCGCACGTTGCCGCACTGCTTGCAGCAGACATCGAAGCGGCTGTCGAACGCACTCTGCTCGCGCGCGATCGCAATGCGCTACGCGCGCAGATTCTGCTGGTGCCTCATCACGGCAGCAAGACCTCGTCGACTGAGCCTTTCCTCGACTCGATCGAGCCGCTCATCGCGATATTTCAGGTAGGCTACAGAAATCGGTTTCATCACCCGCATCCCGGTGTTTTTTCGCGATATGTCGCACGGCATATCGAGCTGCCGCGCAGTGACGACGACGGAGCAGTGCGCGTTGAAGCGAATGCCAGCGCGCCCGGCACACAGCAAGTCGTACTGACGCTCGAGCGGTATCGACAGACGCATCATCGATACTGGATGGATTAACACGAATCAGCGTCACGACTGGGTGAGACGACCCGGCGCGAACCATCGGCTTCGATGGGTTCGTGTGCACAACATCCGCACGCAAGCAACAGGCGACAGGCAACAAGCGACACACACGCAACAAGCAAGCGAAGCAGACCTCATCACAAAAAACGGAGACAGCAGCGCTTGAAACAGGTCATCCACTTTTCGCATGCGAACGGCTTTCCCGCGTCGATCTATCGCACGCTTTTCGCCGAACTCGGCGACGCGTACGAGCTGCGCTACATCGAACGCATTGGCCACGATCCGCGCTATCCGGTCACGCGCGACTGGCCGCATCTCGTCGAACAACTGCTCGACGACGTCGGGCGCACGTACGAGCAGCCGGTCTGGCTGGTCGGGCATTCGCTAGGCGGCTATCTGTCGCTGATGGCGGCGCTGAGAAAACCGCAGTGGGTGCGCGGCGTCGTGATGCTCGATTCGCCCGTGATCGCCGGCTGGCGCAGCGGCATGCTGCGCGTATCGCAGTGGACGGGACTCGACGAGCGCCTGTCGCCCGCGGCCGCGACGCGCACGCGCCGCACGCACTGGGCAAGCCGCGACGACGCGTGGCGGCACTTCCATGCGAAGGCCGCCTTCGCGCGCTGGGACGAACGCGTGCTGTCGGACTACATCGACTTCGGCATGCCGCAGGCGGCGGCCGACGGGGCGCGCACGCTCGCGTTCGATCGCCGCATCGAATACCTGATCTACCGGACGCTGCCGCATACGCTCGGCTCGCGCCTCGTACACGGCGCACCGGTGCCGGTCGGTTTTATCGCCGGCACGCGGTCGAAGGAGATCCGCCAGGTAGGGCTTGCGGCGACACGGCGAGCGACGGGCGACCATCTCGAATGGATCGACGGCAGTCATCTGTTTCCGATGGAAAAGCCGATCGAAACGGCGCGCGCAGTGGAGCGAATGCTGCGCGAACTGGCGGTGCATGAGCGGGTGCATGAGCGGACGCCTGAGCGGAACGCGAACGGGTAATCTGGCGACGAACGAAACCACGCTGTCATTGTCTTTGCATGGGACCGAAGCAAGCGCTAAAGCACCCGTAAAAACGCCCCGGATCGAGCTTTTATTGCTGGGTCGGGACCCTGCTTTCAGGTATAATCCGTTTTTCCCGCGAGCATCCAGCGATGACCAAATATGTTTTCGTCACCGGCGGCGTAGTGTCTTCCCTCGGCAAGGGTATTGCCGCCGCCTCCCTCGCCGCGATCCTCGAATCGCGCGGTCTCAAAGTCACCCTCCTCAAACTCGATCCCTACATCAACGTCGACCCTGGCACGATGAGCCCGTTTCAACACGGCGAAGTGTTCGTGACGGAAGACGGTGCGGAGACGGATCTCGACCTCGGCCACTACGAGCGCTTCATCAGCACGAAGATGCGCAAGGCCAATAACTTCACCACCGGCCAGATCTACGAATCGGTTATCCGCAAGGAACGCCGCGGCGATTATCTCGGTAAGACCGTGCAGGTCATTCCGCACATCACAAACGAGATCCAGGCATTCATCGAACGCGGCGCCGCATCGGCGACATGCGGTGAGCCCGATGTCGCGATCGTCGAAATCGGCGGCACCGTCGGTGACATCGAATCGCTGCCGTTCCTCGAGGCCGCGCGTCAGATGAGTCTGCGCCTCGGTCGCAATAGCGCGTGCTTCGTGCACCTCACGCTCGTGCCGTTCATCGCCACCGCGGGCGAACTGAAAACCAAGCCCACGCAGCACAGCGTGCAGAAGCTGCGCGAAATCGGTATCTATCCGAACGTGCTGCTGTGCCGCGCGGACCGCCGCATTCCCGACGACGAGCGCGCGAAGATCTCGATGTTCTCCAACGTGCCCGAAGACGCCGTGATCTCGGTGTGGGACGTCGACAGCATCTACAAGATTCCGCAGATGCTGAACGACCAGGGGCTCGACGGCCTGATCTGCGAAGAACTGAAGCTCACGCCGCAACCGGCCGATCTGTCGATGTGGGCGCAACTCGTCGACAAGCTCGAGCACCCGAAGCACGAAGTGACGATCGGCATGGTCGGCAAGTACGTCGAGCTGACCGAGTCGTACAAGTCACTGATCGAAGCACTGCGCCACGCATCGATTCACACGTCGGCGAAGGTCAACATCGAATACATCGATTCCGAAGAGATCGAAGCGAACGGTGTCGACAGCCTCAAGCATCTGGACGGCGTGCTCGTACCGGGCGGCTTCGGCCGGCGCGGCACCGAGGGCAAGATCGCCGCGATCCGCTATGCGCGCGAAGCGAAGGTGCCGTATCTCGGCATCTGCCTCGGCATGCAACTGGCCGTGATCGAATTCGCGCGTGACGTCGTCGGTCTCAAGGATGCAAACAGCACCGAGTTCGATGCGTCTACGCCGAATCGCGTCGTCGCGCTGATCACCGAGTGGTACGACCGCGAAGGCAAGGTCGAGAAGCGCACCGAGGAATCGGATCTCGGCGGCACGATGCGCCTCGGTTCGCAGCGCTGCCCGATCAAGCCGGGCACGATGGCGTCCGAAATTTATGGCAAGGATGTGAACGAGCGGCATCGTCACCGCTACGAAGTCAACAACCGCTTCGTGCCGCAACTCGAAGCGGGCGGCCTGATTATCAGCGCGCGTACGCCGAGCGAAGATCTGCCGGAAATGATGGAGTTGCCGCGCGATATGCACCCGTGGTTCGTCGGCGTGCAGTTCCACCCGGAGTTCACGTCCACGCCGCGTGACGGGCATCCGCTCTTCAAGTCGTTCGTCGAAGCCGCGCAGCAGCACAATGCGGCGCATCAGTTGCAGGCCGGCGCGGAAGAGAAGAAAGAGGAAAAGGTATGAAGCTCGCCGATTTCGAGATCGGGCTCAATCAACCGCTCTTCCTGATCGCCGGCACCTGCGTCGTCGAATCGGAACAGATGACGATTGACACCGCGGGCCAGCTCAAGGAAATCTGCGCGAAGCTCAAGGTTCCGTTTATCTACAAGTCTTCGTACGACAAGGCGAATCGCAGTAGCGGCAAGTCGTTTCGCGGTCTCGGTATGGACGAAGGCCTGCGTATTCTTTCCGAAGTGAAGCGTCAGCTCGGCGTGCCCGTATTGACCGACGTGCACAGCATCGAAGAAATCGAGCAGGTCGCGGCGGCGGTCGACGTGCTGCAAACGCCGGCTTTCCTGTGCCGTCAAACCGATTTCATTCACGCGTGCGCGCGTTCGGGCAAGCCGGTCAATATCAAGAAAGGGCAGTTCCTCGCGCCGCACGACATGAAGAATGTGATCGACAAGGCGCGCGACGCGGCTCGCGAAGCGGGGCTCTCGGAAGACCGCTTTATGGCCTGCGAACGCGGCGTGTCGTTCGGCTATAACAACCTGGTGTCCGATATGCGTTCGCTCGCGATCATGCGCGAGACCGGCGCGCCGGTCGTGTTCGATGCGACGCACTCGGTGCAATTGCCGGGCGGCCAGGGCACGAGCTCGGGCGGCCAGCGCGAATTCGTGCCGGTGCTGGCACGCGCGGCGGTCGCAACCGGGGTCGCGGGACTTTTCATGGAAACGCATCCGAACCCCGCGCAAGCGAAGTCGGATGGACCGAACGCTGTGCCGCTGCACCGCATGGCCGATCTGCTCGAGACGTTGATCACGCTCGATCAGGCTGTGAAGCGCGCGCCGTTCCTCGAGCACGATTTCAACTGATGCCGCGCGCCGTGCGTTCCCGTATCCGGTCAGCTCCGATGCGGCTCACGCATGTCGCGTACCAACCGATGGTTGTCGAAACGGTCGGCGCTGAAGAAGCCGCAAGGCTCTGTGCGCGCCGCACGTTTCACCGTAACGAATCCACCGTAACTTCTTGAGGAAACCATGAGTGCTATCGTAGATATCATCGGTCGCGAGATTCTCGATTCGCGAGGCAACCCCACCGTCGAGTGCGACGTGCTGCTGGAGTCGGGCACGATGGGCCGCGCGGCGGTGCCGTCGGGCGCATCGACCGGCTCGCGCGAAGCGATCGAATTGCGTGACGGCGAAACCGGCCGCTATAGCGGCAAGGGCGTGCTGAAGGCGGTTGAGCACATCAACACCGAAATCTCTGAGGCGATCATGGGCCTCGACGCGTCGGAACAGGCTTTCCTCGATAAAACGCTGCTCGAGCTCGACGGCACCGACAACAAGTCGCGTCTCGGCGCGAACGCGCTGCTGGCGGTTTCGATGGCGGTCGCGAAGGCCGCTGCGGAAGAAGCCGGCCTGCCGCTGTACCGCTACTTCGGCGGCTCGGGCGCGATGCAACTGCCGGTGCCGATGATGAACATCGTCAACGGCGGCGCGCACGCGAACAACAGCCTCGACATCCAGGAATTCATGATCGTTCCGGTTAGCCAGCCGACGTTCCGTGAAGCGCTGCGCTGCGGCGCCGAGGTGTTCCACGCGCTGAAGAAAATCCTGTCCGACCGCGGCATGAGCACGGCGGTGGGCGACGAAGGCGGCTTTGCGCCGAACTTCGGCAGCAACGACGAGTGCCTGTCCACCATCCTGCAGGCGATCGAAAAGGCCGGCTACCGCGCCGGCGAAGACGTGCTGCTCGCGCTCGACTGCGCGGCGAGCGAGTTCTACCACGACGGCAAATACCAGCTGGCGGGCGAAGGCCTGCAACTGTCGTCGGCGGAATTCACCGACTATCTGGCGACGCTCGCCGACAAATTCCCGATCGTGTCGATCGAAGACGGCATGCACGAAAGCGACTGGGAAGGCTGGAAGCTCCTGACTGACAAGCTCGGCAAAAAGATCCAGCTGGTCGGCGACGACCTGTTCGTGACGAACACGCGCATCCTGAAGGAAGGCATCGAGAAGGGCATCGCGAACTCGATCCTGATCAAGATCAACCAGATCGGCACGCTGACCGAAACCTTCGCGG
The DNA here is from genome assembly GCF_019428685.1 of Paraburkholderia edwinii. NCBI lineage: Bacteria > Pseudomonadati > Pseudomonadota > Betaproteobacteria > Burkholderiales > Burkholderiaceae > Paraburkholderia > Paraburkholderia edwinii. The sequence continues at coordinate 3,187,635 of NZ_CP080095.1, read as the reverse complement.
CGATCGAAATGGCCAAGCGCGCCGGCTACACGGCCGTGATCTCGCACCGTTCGGGCGAAACCGAGGATTCGACGATCGCCGATATCGCGGTCGGCCTGAACGCCGGGCAGATCAAGACCGGTTCGCTGTCGCGCAGCGACCGCATCTCGAAGTACAACCAGTTGCTGCGTATCGAGGAAGATCTCGGCGATATCGCGAGCTACCCGGGCAAATCCGCGTTCTACAACCTGCGTTGATTCGCGTATTGTGCTTAGCACTGACTCGATGTTAACTTGCAGTTGAGTCGCGGTTGAGTCGCAGTTGGGTGGTTCACCCCGCCGCCCTGCGTTTAGCGCAGGGCGGCGCGTATTCACAGATCTAACTTCATGCGCCTTGTCACTGTCGCTCTGGTCGTCCTGCTGGTGCTGATCCAGTTCCCGCTCTGGTGGGGGCACGGAGGCTGGCTTCGCGTTCACGAACTGCGCGAAGAGCTGGACCAGCAGCTGAAGAAAAACGCGGACGAAAAGGTTCGCAACGAGCGCATCGAAGGCGAAGTTCAGGACTTGCAGAACGGCACCGCCGCGGTCGAGGAGCGCGCCCGCTACGAGATGGGCATGGTCAAGGACAGCGAGGTGTTCGTGCAGTTCGTGTCGCCGAATGCGCCGCTGCCGGCGTCGAATTCACCGGCCGCCGCGACATCGACGCGCGGGCAGATGTCGGCCGCGCCGTTGCGCGTGGTGCCGAACCCGGAATCGCGGGCCAAGCCTGAGAAGAAACACGGCGCGAAGAAGAGCGCCAACGAAGAAGCGAAGAAGAAGGGCGCGGGTTAAGTCGTCGGCCCCGTTACCAATCCCGGCACCGATGCCGTCAGCAAACCCGTCACCAGCCCCCGTCACCATCCCCACCCCCAGCCCGGATAGCCGTAGCCGATTCCGCCGCCCCATCCATTGCCCCAACCGCCGCTCGAGTAGCTGCCGAAGACGGTGACCGGTGGCGCGTAATACCGCGACCACGCCTGCGCCGCGGCTTCGGCCGCCATCGCCTGATCCTGTTCCGCTAGCACCTGCCGGTCGATTGCGTCATAGCGCGCGCGTTCTTCAGGCGTGAGCGGATGGGCGGCGGCGGTCGCTTCGAGCTGGCTCGCCGGCAGGCGGCTATAGATCGGCGACGGACCGGGCGGGTCCAACGTGCAGCCGGCAAGCATCAGCGCGCCGCCGGCGACGAGCAGCGTCGCGGCGCTGCGCATCTGCACGCTTATGGTCCGCACGCGTCGCGTCCGATCGCTTCTCATCCGAACAAAAGGCAGTGACGAAAGCATGTTCATGTCTTCCTCCATCTGTCTGAGTTGGATACCTAAGTAAAAGCGCGCGGACGCGTGTCTGTCAATGGCGTTGATCGGCCGCCGGCGCGATGCCCTCGGACAAGCCGCTGGCGACGAAAAGCTGCGCGACGTCGACCGGATCGAACTCGTAGCGCTGATTGCAGAATTCGCAGTGAATCTCGACGTGACCGCGTTCCTCGATCACGCTGTCGACTTCCTCGCGGCCGAGCATCTTCAGCATTCCACCGACCTTTTCGCGCGAGCACGTGCATTCGAAGCGCGTACCGGCCGGCTCGAAATGGTGCACGTTTTCCTGCCAGAAGAGGCGCCGGAACAGCGTTGCCGGTTCCTCGCTCAGCAATTCGTCGTGCTTGAGCGTGCCGCCGAGCGTGCAGACGCGTTCCCATGTATCGGCGTCGAGCTCACTCGGATGCGGGACGATACCGCCGTCGCCGGGCAGCTTTTGCAGCAGCATGCCGACCGCGCGGTCGGTGTTCGCCGCGAGCCACAGCCGCGTATCGAGCTGCTCCGAATGATGCATGTAGTGCTCGAGCACCTGCGCGATCGTCTCGAACGGGCCATCGTCGCCGGACAGCGGCACGATGCCCTGATACGGCTGCTGGCCCGGCTGCTTGTTGTGCGGATCGAGCGTGATCACGCAGCGGCCGTGGCCGCTTGCGTTGATGAGTTCAGGCAGCGTCGCGTCATCGCTGATGTGCCTTGCCGCGTCGCCCGAAAACTGCGCGGAGAACTTCGCCGTCGCGCGCAGCGACAGGTTCGAATTGCACTGCACGACGAGCATTTTCACGGGACCGTCGCCGTAGATCTGCATGATCAGCGTCCCGTCGAACTTCAGGTTGGCCGACAGCAGCGCGCACGCGGCCATCATCTCGCCGAGTATCGTGCGCACGGGCGTCGGATAGTCGCGGCGCGTCAGCACCTCCTGCCACGTGTTGCGCAGCGAGACGATTTCGCCGCGAACGGGTGCCGCGCTGAACATGAATTTTTGCAACTGGTCACTCACAACTTTCCCTCGATGATGTCGCGCGGCGGGTTTGCGCCGGCCAATGCTACGCGCCGGTCGGATTTACCCGATCCGCACGAGCTGCTTCTTGTAGAACTCGCGGCGCGAGACGTAGCCTTCTGCTGCGCGCCGCAGATTGGCGATATCGGCTTCGGTCAGTTCGCGCACGACTTTGGCCGGCGCGCCCAGAATCAGCGAATTGTCCGGAAACTGCTTGCCCTCGGTCACGACCGCGCCCGCGCCGACCAGACAGTTGCGGCCGATTACCGCCCCATTCAAGACGATGGCCTGAATGCCGATCAACGCGCCTTCGCGGATCGTGCAGCCGTGCAGCATCGCCTGATGGCCGACCGTTACGTTCGCTTCGATCGTGAGCGGGTAGCCGGGGTCCGTATGCAGTACCGCGTTCTCCTGAACGTTGCTGCCGGCGCCGACCACGATCGGCTCGTTGTCCGCGCGCAGCGACGCGCCGAACCAGATGCTCGCATTCTCTTCGACGGTGACTTTGCCGATCAGCGTCGCGGTGTCCGCGACGAACACGCTTTCATGAACGGTGGGGGCTGCATCGCCAAGCTTGTAGATTGCCACTGGGTCTCCCGGGTGATCTGGGTAGGCGTCGGCCGCTGCCGGCAAGGCCGCGCGTCGTACGACAGCGGCGACATCATGCCGGAGGGTTGAAGCGCGTATTGTAAACGTTTGTGCACATTCTCCGCGTGACGGCCGATGGGCGCGTTCGGGTACCATCTGGCGCTTTACCGGCCGGCCTGAGCCTGGCCCATTCGTGCGTTGGATTCTCGTGTTGAATCCTCGTGCCCGGTTCCTGCGCTGTGTCGCTGCGCGGGGTCTCCGCGCTTTGTCCCCGCGTTTGATCAGCGCGCGCTTGCCACGCGCGCTTGTGTCCGGCGCTTGTATGCGGCGCGTGTGACGTCGTTCTGATCCGTTGATCCGTTTATCGAACATGCACCCCGCCGTTCCTGTTCCCGCCACCGCCGATTCGTCGCTCTGCTCCCGCTGCGCACGCGCCGAGGCGCTTGTCATCCTCCGTGAAGCCGAACCAGCCACGAAGGCGCAGGCCGCGCAGATTCTGCATACCCACGTCGCCGACGGCACCGCACAATGGGACACACAGCGCGGGTTCGACGAGCCGCCGGGCTTGCCCGGGCGCCCGGCGCGGCCCGAACTCGTCGAGCCGCGCAAGCTCGGGCGGCGCAGCATGCAGTCGGAGGAGGGCCGCGCGGTGCTGTTGCACGCGCTCGCGCATATCGAATTCAACGCGATCAATCTCGCGCTCGATGCGGTCTGGCGTTTCGTCGGCATGCCGGCCGCGTTCTACACGGACTGGCTGCGAGTCGCGGCCGAAGAGGCGCATCACTTCTCGCTGCTCAGCGCGCGCCTCGCGGAATTCGGCCACGCGTACGGCGACTTTCCCGCACACGACGGTTTGTGGGAAATGTGCGACCGCACGCGCGACGACGTGCTCGCGCGGATGGCGCTCGTGCCGCGCACGCTCGAGGCGCGCGGCCTCGACGCATCGCCGCCGATCCGCGCGCGGCTGCAGCAGGCGGGCGACCACGCGTCGGCGGCGATTCTCGATGTGATCCTGCGCGACGAAATCGGTCATGTGCTGATCGGTAACCGCTGGTTCCGCTATCTATGCGAGCACGCGCAGCTCGATCCGCATCAAACATATATGCGGCTCGCCGATGAATATCGTGCGCCGAGGTTACGTGGCCCGTTCAATTTCGACGCGCGCCGCGCCGCCGGCTTTGATGAGGCCGAGCTGGCCGCGCTGGCGGGGCTCGATGCGCCAGCGGCAGCTAACTCGCAAGAATCGGCGGAATCGGCAGGATCGACCGATTCCGCGCGAGAAAACTGAATCGTCCCTCGATCGGCATAAGCAGACGCACGCCGCTTATCTCAATATAATCGAACGATCATTCTTTTTAAGCCCGGATCGCCGATGACCGAATCCCGTTCAGAATTAGTTTCCGTCCGCGGCGTGCGTCTGCATGTGCGTCACTGGGGCCGCGCGGATGCGCCGATGCTGTTCATGCTGCACGGCTGGATGGATGTCGCGGCGTCATTCCAGTTCGTCGTTGACGCGCTTTGCAACCGTGCGGGCGACAAATGGCAGGTCGTCGCGCCCGATGCGCGCGGCTTCGGCCTGTCGGACTGGCCCGTCGCCGCGAAAGGCGGCGGCCACTACTGGTTCCACGAATACCTCGCGGATCTCGATGCCTTGCTCGACCACTATGCGCCGTCCGGTGCGGTGAACCTCGTCGGCCACAGCATGGGCGCGAACGTGGTTTGCCTGTATGCGGGCGTGCGGCCCGAACGCGTGCGGCGCGTGGTCGATCTCGAAGGCTTCGGTCTTGCGCCCGCGCGCGCCGCGCAGGCACCGCGGCGTCTGCGCAACTGGCTCGACGAATTGCGCGACCCGCCGCAACTGCGCCGCTATGCGTCGCTCGACGATGTCGCGGCGCGTCTCGTCGCGAACAACCCGCGCCTGCAACCGGACCGCGCGCGCTTTCTCGCGCAGCACTGGTCGAAGCCGGACGGCGAGGGCGGTTACGGGTTGCTCGCCGATCCCGCGCACAAGATCCGCAGCCCGCAGCTTTATCGCATCGACGAGGTGATGGCCGTGTGGGAGCAGGTCAGCGCGAAGGTGCTGCATATCGAAGCGACCGGCTCGCCGACGCTCGCGAGCATCGCCGGCGATATTCCGCTCGACGAATTCAAGGCGCGTTTTCGCGCGTTTCCGGACTGGCGCGAAGCGACAATCGACGACGCCGGTCATATGGTTCATCACGATCAACCCGAGCGAATTGCCGCGCTCATCGATGCGTTCTGCGCATGAGTTTTTGCGCATAAAAATCGATGTCCGGCGAACCCACGCGAGCCATATCGAGCGCCGCGCGAACGCGCGCTTCAACCTGCACTCAACAGTCGTTCAGCGCCGGTTCAACACGGGTTCGAATCGGCCCGCTGCGACGTTCACAAATCCTCTGCGTTTGCTTAGTGCATTGCAGTAAAATGGCCGGATAACCTTTTCAAGATAGTGATGAGCGCCGTTTTGAACGCCGATCTGCATTGCCATTCCACCGTCTCCGACGGCGCCTTCGCGCCTGCCGACGTAGCCCGCCGCGCGCATGAGCACGGCGTGACGCTGTGGGCGCTGACCGATCACGATGAAGTCGGCGGGCAGGTCGAAGCACGTAAAACGGCGCAGGCGCTCGGCATGGACTATCTGTGCGGCGTCGAGATTTCGGTGACATGGGCGTCACGCACGGTGCACGTCGTCGGCCTCCACATCGATCCGGCGTGTCAGGCGCTGGTCGAAGGCCTCGAGCGCACGCGCAACGGCCGCCAGGCGCGCGCCGAAGCGATGAGCGAGCAACTGGACGCGCTCGGCATTCCGAACACGTACGAAGCCGCACTGAAACTCGCGCCGAATGCGGACATGATTTCGCGTACGCACTTCGCGCGCTGTCTCGTCGAAAACGGGCACTGCAAGTCGACCCAGGACGCGTTCGATCGCTATCTCGCGGACGGCAAGCCCGGTTACGTCGCGCACCGCTGGTCGAAGCTGGCGGACGCGGTGAAGTGGATCCAGCTGGCCGGCGGCGAGGCGATCATCGCGCATCCGGGGCGCTACGACTACACGCCGCTCGAATTCGACGCGCTGTTCGGCGAATTTATCGATCTCGGCGGCAAGGCGATCGAAGTGGTCACGGGCAGTCACACGCCCGACCAGTATCGCGAATACGCTGATGTGGCGCGCCGCTTCGGTTTCGAGGCATCGCGCGGCTCGGATTTCCACGCGGCAGGCGAAGGCCGCGTCGAGATCGGCAGCCTGCCGCCGCTGCCTTCGGACCTGAAGCCGGTCTGGGAACGCTGGCTGTGACGCCCGCGCCGCATGGGCACGCACCGTGCGTGACCGATCGGCACCCCGTCCACCGAACCGCCAGTCATCATGTCCCAATACTTTCGGCTCCATCCTGACAATCCGCAGCCGCGCCTCATCAAACAGGCCGCGCAGATCGTCTGCGGCGGTGGCCTTGTCGCGCTGCCGACCGACTCGAGCTACGCGCTCGGCTGCCGGCTCGACGACAAGCAGGCGGCCGAACGTCTGCGGCGCATTCGGGGCCTCGACGACAAGGCGCTGCTCGCGCTGCTCGTGCGCGACCTCTCGGAGCTCGCGAGCTTCGCGATGGTCGACAACCGTCAGTACCGGCTGATCAAATCGGTGACGCCGGGTCCGTATGTGTTCGTGCTCGAAGCCACCAAGGAAGTGCCGCGGCGTCTGTCGCATCCGTCGCGCAAGACGATCGGCCTGCGCGTGCCCGATCACGCGATCACGCTGGCGCTGCTCGAAGAGCTGGGTCAGCCGCTGCTCGGCACGACGCTGATCATGCCCGGCGAGACGCGGCCGCTGAACGACCCGGAAGAGATTCGCGAGCGCCTCGAAAAGCAGGTCGATCTCGTGATCGACGGCGGTGCGTGTGCCTGCGAACCGTCGACAGTGATCGATCTGACGGGCGAAGAGCCGGTGCTGGTGCGTGCGGGTCGCGGCAGTCTCGCGCCGTTCGGCCTCGAGCAGCCGGCATAACGAACGGCCGACTTACCGTGACCACGACAGCGCGTGACAACTGCAGCGCCAACAATCCCCGGCAACGACCCCAGCGGCGATAATTCGAACGTGATAACGCAAACCGGACAGACGCGGCAAGCCGCGTTGCTACAATAGCCGCGCTATGGAATCTTCCCTGATACAAACAATCGTCGTCTATGCGCTGCCGGTCGTTTTCGCGATCACGTTGCATGAGGCCGCTCACGGTTACGTCGCCCGCATGCTCGGCGACAATACCGCCTACGTGCTTGGCCGCGTTTCGTTTAATCCGATGCGTCATATCGATCCGCTCGGCACGATCGCGATTCCGCTTTTGCTGTATTTCGCGACGAGCGGCGCGTTCATGTTCGGCTATGCGAAGCCGGTGCCGGTCGCGTTCGGCAATCTGCGCAATCCGCGCTGGGGCTCGCTATGGGTGGCGCTCGCCGGGCCGCTGTGCAATTTCATCCAGGCGCTCGTGTGGGGCGTGTTCGGCGTTGCGCTGGCCGCGATGAATATCGAAGAACCGTTTTTCACCCGCATGGCGTCGGCCGGTGTCGGCATCAATCTCGTGCTTGGTGTGTTAAACCTGTTTCCGTTGCCGCCGCTCGACGGTGGCCGCGTGCTCGCCGCACTGTTGCCGCCGCGGCCGTCGATTGCGCTGTCGCGCATCGAGCCTTACGGCTTTTTCATCGTGATGGCGCTTGTGCTGACCGGCACGCTGACGAAATTCTGGCTACGGCCGCTCGTCAGTCTCGGCTACGATGCCGTGACCGCCATCCTGACCCCCCTCGTCTCGCTTTTCTGATCAAACCATGTACCCAGACCGAATTTTCTCCGGCATGCGGCCTACCGGCTCGCTGCACCTCGGCCACTACCACGGCGTACTGAAAAACTGGGTGCGGCTGCAGTCCGAATACCCGTGTTTCTTCTGCGTGGTCGACTGGCACGCGTTGACGACGCATTACGAAACGCCTGAGGTGATCGAAAAGAACGTCTGGGAAGTGTTGATCGACTGGCTCGCATCGGGCATCGACCCGGCGCAGGCCACGCTGTTTATCCAGAGCCGCGTGCCCGAGCACGCGGAACTGGCGCTGCTGCTCGGCATGAGCACGCCGCTCGGCTGGCTCGAACGCGTGCCGACTTATAAGGAGCAGATGGAGAAACTGAAAGACAAGGATCTGTCCACGTACGGTTTCCTTGGCTATCCGGTGTTGATGGCGGCCGACATCCTGCTTTATCGCGGCTCGCTCGTGCCGGTCGGCGAAGACCAGGTGCCGCACGTCGAAATGACGCGCGAAATTGCGCGCCGCTTCAACTATTTGTACGGCCGCGAGCCCGGCTTCGAGGAGAAAGCGTCCGAAGCGGCGAAGAAGCTCGGCGGTAAGCGCGCGAAGCTGTACCACGAGCTGCGTAATTCGTATCAGCAGGAAGGCGACGACGAAGCGCTCGAAAAAGCGCGCGCGATGCTGCAGGAGTCGCAAAGTCTTTCGATGAGCGATCGCGAGCGGCTGTTCGGCTATCTCGAAGGCTCGCGCAAGATCATTCTGGTCGAGCCGCAGGCGATGCTGACCGAGGCGTCGCGCATGCCGGGCCTCGACGGGCAGAAGATGTCGAAGTCGTACGGCAACACGATCGGCCTGCGTGAAGACGCGGAAACGATCACGAAGAAAGTGCGCACGATGCCGACCGATCCGGCCCGCGTGCGCCGTACCGATCCGGGCGATCCGGACAAGTGCCCGGTGTGGCAATTGCATCAGGTCTATACCGACGAAGCGACGCACGAATGGGTGCAGAAGGGTTGCCGGTCGGCGGGCATTGGTTGCCTCGAATGCAAGCAGCCGGTGATCGAAGGCATTCTGCGCGAGCAGCAGCCGATGCTCGAGCGCGCGCAGAAGTACATGGACGATCCGTCGCTGTTGCGTGCAATCGTTGCGGACGGTTGCGACAAGGCACGCCGCTTTGCGACGGAGACGATGCGCGACGTGCGCGAGGCGATGGGGCTGTCGTACAACTGATGCGCGCGTATTCGTGGCGGGCGAGGCTCGCGTCGTGACCGGGAACGGCGAGCCGTCGGACAGCGCGGCGTCGGCATCGGTGTCGGGGTCCACGTCTGCGCCGACGACGCAGCACGGGCTCGGCGAGCCGTCGCGCTGGGTGCGCCGCTGGACGCATCTGGTCGCGCCGGGCGGCGCTGTGCTCGACGTAGCGTCGGGAGCGGGGCGGCATTCGCGCTGGTTCGCCGCGCGCGGACATCCGGTCACTGCGATCGATCGCGATGCCAACGCGCTCGCGACGATGCGCGACGAGCCGAATATCGCTACGGTTGTGGCCGATATCGAAAACGCGGCATGGCCGCTTGCCGGTGACGCGACTTTCGCGGCGATCGTCGTCACGAACTACCTGCATCGGCCGCTCTTTCCGCAGTTGCTGCGCTCGCTTGGCGAGGGTGGCGTGCTGATCTACGAAACCTTCGCACAAGGCAACGAGACCGTCGGCAAGCCCTCGAACCCCGCTTTTCTTTTGCAGCCCGGCGAGCTTCTCGATACCGTGCACGGACAGCTTCGCGTGATCGCGTTTCAGGACGGTTTTCTGGCTGAACCGCGCCCTGCATTCATCCAACGAATCTGTGCCGTGAACGAATCTCGCAGTAAGCAGGCGGACAAAACGGAAAGTGTTGCTTTTCCGCCTGAATTGCTGGTTCCCCCGCGTTACGATTTGGCCGGTTAATCCGCTACAATTCCGGTTTATTCAGTAAATTCATCGAGTTCAATGGCAAACGAGACCCAGGGCGGAGCCGGCAGCACGCGCGGCGCGCGCAACGACAGTATTTGGATTCGCGGCAGCATTCCTGCCATCGTCACCCCGATGCACGAAGACGGCAGCCTCGATCTGCCGGCGTTCCGAAAACTGATCGACTGGCATATCGAAGAAGGCACGAGCGGACTCGTTGTCGTAGGCACGAGCGGCGAATCAGCGACGCTGTCGGTGGAAGAGCACATCCTGATGGTGAAGACCGCGGTCGAGCACGCAGCCGGCCGGATTCCGGTCATCGCAGGCGCGGGCGGCAATTCGACGGCCGAAGCGATCGAACTCTCGGCGCAAGCGAAAGAAGTCGGCGCCGATGCGACGCTGCAGGTCGTGCCGTACTACAACAAGCCGACGCAGGAAGGCATCTATCGTCACTTCGCGAAAATCGCGGAAACCGTCGACCTGCCGGTGATCCTTTACAATGTGCCCGGCCGCACCGTGGCGGACATGGCGCACGAGACGGTTTTGCGTCTCGCGCAGGTGCCGGGCATCGTTGGCGTGAAGGAAGCAACCGGCAATATCGATCGCGCCGCGCACCTGATCAAGGCCGCGCCAAAGCATTTCGGGATTTACAGCGGCGACGATCCGACCGCGATCGCGCTGATGCTGCTCGGCGGCCACGGCAATATTTCGGTGACCGCGAACGTCGCGCCGCGCGCGATGGCGCAGTTGTGCGCAGCGGCGCTCGCAGCCGATGCGAAAACAGCGCGGGAGATTCATCTGAAACTCCTGTCGCTGCATAAGAACCTCTTTATCGAATCGAATCCGATTCCGGTGAAATGGGTACTGCAGCAAATGGGCCGCATGGAAGGCGGCATCCGTTTGCCTCTTACGCCGCTCGACGCGCGCTACCACGAGGTGGTGCGCACGGCGATGCGCGAAGCAGGACTGCCGGGCTAGAAGGACCGTATCGCGAGTCGTGCTGCGCAATGCGCACGCTCGCGTGACCGGCCACACCGGCGCTTTGTTTAACCATAACGATCACGCCTCGTTCGGGATCCGAACCTGGCACGCGTTCCAGCGTCACGAAGGACCACATGAAACGTTCCGCCCTCTCCATCCACGCAACGCGCGTCGCGGTTTTGACGCTTGCTGTGTCGGCGCTTGCTGGTTGCGAGTCGCTGAACGACATGCTCGCCACAGATCGGGTCAACTACAAGGACACGCCGACGGCGCCGCCGCTCGCCGTGCCGAACGATCTGACCGCCGCGCAGATCGACCAGCGCTATGAGGCGCCGCCGGTTGGCACCGCGCTCGGCAGCGCGCCGCAGCGCGCGAAGACCGAAGCCGGCAATCTGACCGAAGGCGTGCCGACCGCGCAGGATCCGCTCGGCATGCACATCGAGCGCGACGGCGACCGCCGCTGGCTCGTCGTCGACGGCCGTACGCCCGATCAGCTGTGGCCGCAGCTGCAGGAATTCTGGACGGAGAACGGTTTTTCGCTGAAAACAAACGCGCCGTCCACCGGCATCATGACCACCGACTGGGCCGAAAATCGCGCGAACATTCCGGACGACTGGTTCCGCCGCACGGTCGGCCGCGTGATCGATTTCGCGTATTCGTCGGGCACGCGCGACAGCTTCCGCACGCTCGTTTCGCGCGATGCGAGCGGCGCAACCGATATCTCGATCACGCACAGTTCGATGGAAGAAGTGCTGACGGGCATGGACAAGACATCGTCGAAATGGGTTGAGCAGCCGCGCGATCCGGCGCTTGAAGCGGCCTTCCTGTCGAAGCTGATGCAGAAGTTCGGCCTGACCGACGCGCAATCGAAGCAGCTGATCACCGATGCGCGTCCGGCGGCGGCGAGCGCGAAACTGGCCGGCGAAACGACGCTCGACCTGCCTGAGTCGTTCGACCGCGCATGGTTGCGCGTCGGCCTTGCGCTCGACCGGACCAATTTCACGGTCGACAATCGCGATCGCGAGAAGGGCATTTATTACGTCCGCTACGCCGATTCCCTGCAGGAAGTGAAGCGCGAGGGGCTGCTCGGCAAGATCTTTACCAGCGACCCGAAAAAATCGAAGAGCCCGGAATACCTCGTCAATGTGCGCCCGACGAGCGACACCATGACGCAGGTCGCCGTGGTCGATTCGAACGGGCAGATTGATACGTCATCGGACGCGCAGCGCATCGTGTCGCTGCTGCATGCACAGCTGAACTAACGCGGCCGTGCGGTTCGCCAGTCTGGGAAGCGGCAGCGAAGGCAATGCACTGGTCGTCGAAGCGCAAAGCGGCACGACGACTACGCGCGTTCTGCTCGATTGCGGCTTCTCGGCGAAGGAAGTTGAACGGCGGCTCGCGCGGATCGGTCTCGACGCCGAGCCGTTCGCCGCCATCATCATTACCCACGAACACAGCGACCATATCGGCAGCGCGCTGACGCTCGCCCGCAAGTGGTCGGTTCCCTTGTACATGAGCTGGGGCACGGCCCGCGCGGTCGGCGCCGACGACGCGAACGTCGATTTGCGCGTGCTGTGGGGCGACGAGGCGGTCGCGGTCGGCGATCTCAGCGTGTTGCCTTATACCGTTCCTCACGACGCGCGCGAGCCGTTGCAGTATGTGTTCTCGAACGGCGCGGCGCGGCTCGGCGTACTGACCGACGTCGGCACGTCGACGCCGCATATCAACGCGGTATTAAGCGGCTGCGACGCACTGGTGCTCGAATGCAATCACGACGTCGAGATGCTCGCGACGAGCCGTTATCCGGCGTCGTTGAAGGCGCGCATCGGCGGCAACCACGGGCATCTGAACAACGACGCGGCGGCCGAGATCCTCGCTTCGCTCGACCGGTCGCGGTTGCGTCATCTGGTCGCGGCGCATCTGAGCCAGCAGAATAATCTGCCGGAACTGGCGCAGGCGGCGATGGCCGCGGTGCTGAACGCGGCGGCCGCGGACGTCGTGGTCGCGTCCCAGGACAGCGGCTTCGACTGGCTGACGCTTTAGTCGGTGTCGGTTGTCCGTAAGCTCGCTCGGCAAGATATCCAGCGCTAAAAACAAAACGCCCGTGACGATTCGTCACGGGCGTTTTTCCAACTGAAGCCGGCGGTGCTATGTCGCGCTAAGCCGCCGGTCTGGCTTTCAACGATGTCAGTTGCGGTTGCCGCCGAAGATGCCGAGCAGCGCAAGCAGATTGACGAACACGTTGTACAGGTCGAGGTAGATCGCGAGCGTTGCGGTGATGTAGTTCGTTTCACCGCCGTTCACCACGCGTTGCACGTCGAACAGCATGTACGCCGAGAAAATCACGATGGCGAGCACCGAGATGGTGAGCATCAGCGCCGGCAACTGCAGGAACAGATTCGCGACCATCGCGAGCAGCAGCACAATCACGCCGACGAACAGCCACTTACCGAGGCCCGAGAAATCGCGCTTGCTGACCGTGGCGACCGTTGCCATCGCGGCGAAGATCACACCGGTGCCACCGAACGCGAGCATGATCAGCGACGGACCGTTCGAAAAGCCGAGGATGAAGCTCAACAGGCGCGACAGCATCAGGCCCATGAAGAACGTGAAGCCTAGCAGCACGAATACGCCGGCAGCGCTGTCCTTGGTTTTCTGGATCGCGAACATGAAGCCGAACGCGATCGCGAAGAACGCGAGCATGCTCATCGCGGGGCTGGTGGCGGCGAACAGCGAGAAGCCCGTGACGACGCCCACCCACGCGCCCAGCACCGTCGGCACCATCGACAGCGCGAGCAGCCAGTAGGTGTTGCGCAGTACGCGGTTGCGTGTTTCGGCCGTGGTGACGGAACCACTGCGGCCAAAGTTATAGGGTGATTCGTTCATGGTTTCTCCTTGCGTGAGACGCAGTGTTACCCGGTGGTTTGCACTATCTGTTCTACGGTGCCGGCAAGCGGGTTGCCGCCGGTCACTCGACCCACCAACCCTAAGATAAGCGCGGCGCACAGGAGTTTCAATGCACTTCGCGACGATTGCAACCTTAAACGCGAGGCTGTTTCCTTGGGTTCTGTAAGCCGCGGTGGGCACTCTGCTTTGATTCTTTCAAGATGTAAGGGTTCAATCGCAATCATACCCTGGAACATGCTACAATAGCGGATTCATTTGAATTTGTAACTTCTTAATTTTTTGGAGTTTTTATGGCGATCGAACGCACTCTGTCGATTATCAAGCCGGACGCTGTGGCCAAGAACGTAATTGGTCAGATCTATACCCGTTTCGAAAACGCGGGCCTCAAGATCGTGGCGTCGCGGATGGTGCAACTGTCGCGTGCCGACGCTGAGAAGTTCTACGCTGTGCACCGTGAGCGTCCGTTCTTCAAGGACCTCGTTGAATTCATGATTTCGGGCCCGGTCGTCGTGCAGGCGCTCGAAGGCGAAAACGCAATCCTGAAGCACCGCGACCTGATGGGCGCAACGGATCCGAAGAAGGCCGAGAAGGGCACGATCCGTGCCGATTTCGCCGACAGCATCGACGCGAACGCGGTGCATGGTTCGGATGCGGCCGAAACGGCGCGCGTCGAAATCGCGTTTTTCTTCCCGGAAGTGAATGTTTATTCGCGCTAAGCCGCGATGGTGTAGTAACAACGCCGGAACGGGCGCGAACGGCAGTGCGTTCATGCAGCTTGCTGGGTGAACGCAGTCTCGCACTGAAATGGCAGGATTCGATATGACGAGCAGTCCCACCGTCAACCTTCTCGATCTCGACGCCGAAGGGCTCGCCGCATACTGCGGCAGCCTCGGCGAGAAGCCGTTTCGCGCCAAGCAATTGCAGCGCTGGATTCACCAGTACAACGCGGCGGACTTCGACGGCATGACCGATCTCGCGAAGTCGCTGCGCGAAAAGCTGAAAAGCCGCGCATCGATCACGATGCCCGGCATTGTCAGCGACCATATTTCTGCCGACGGCACCCGCAAGTGGCTGATCGACGTCGGCAATAGCAATGCAGTCGAAACCGTGTTCATTCCGGAAGAAGGGCGCGGCACGCTGTGCGTGTCGTCGCAGGCCGGATGCGCGGTCAATTGCCGGTTCTGCTCGACCGGCAAGCAAGGCTTTTCACGCAATCTGAGCACGGGCGAAATCATTGGCCAGCTGCGCATGGCGGAATTCGCGCTGCGCGCGTCGCTCGGTGTCGATGGCGGCCGCGCAACGGGTGGCGACGGCAAGGGCGAGCGTGTCGTCACGAACGTCGTGATGATGGGCATGGGCGAGCCGCTGCTGAACTACGACGCGGTCGTGCCGGCCATGCGCCTGATGCTCGACGACAACGCGTATGGCCTGTCGCGCCGGCGCGTCACGCTGTCCACGTCCGGCGTCGTGCCGATGATGGACCGGCTCGGCGCCGATCTGCCGGTTGCGCTCGCGGTGTCGCTGCACGCGCCCACCGACGATCTGCGCGACATGCTCGTGCCGTTGAACAAGAAGTACCCGCTGCGCGAACTGATGGCCGCGTGCCAGCGGTATCTGAAAGTCGCGCCGCGAGATTTCATTACTTTCGAATATTGCATGCTCGACGGCGTGAACGACAGCGAAGCGCAGGCGCGCGAACTGCTCGCGCTGACGCGCGACGTGCCGTGCAAATTCAATCTGATTCCGTTCAATCCGTTCCCGGAGTCGGGGCTTTTCCGCTCGAAACAGGAACAGATCAAGCGGTTCGCGCACGTGCTGATCGACGCAGGGGTCGTCACGACGGTGCGCAAGACACGCGGCGACGACATCGATGCTGCCTGCGGCCAGTTAGCCGGTGCGATCAAGGATCGCACGCGGCTTGCTGAACGTATGGGGAAGGCGGCGAAGGTTATCGAGGTTCGCGCCGTGTAACTGTGCGGGGCCGGCCGCAGTGTCTGTCTGGCGCATGAGTGGCGCATGAATGGCACATGAGCGGCGCACAGAAAAGCTGCACATAGGCCCGCACATTTTGTTATAAACGGTCTGCGATTGCGGCTCGAGTCATAAGCTTGAGCGGGTCGTACAAGAAGAATCGACGCGAAAGGATTTGGGATGAGTGAGCCGCAGCACCCGCAACCGCACGACACCGATAGACATGCCGGGCGTCCGGCGCCGGTCGCCGCTCCTGCTACGCTGCAGCCGGCCATGCAGGCGGGTAACGAGTCGCTTGCTTCGGTGGGGGCGCGTCTTGCTCAGTTGCGCGAATCGAAAGGTTGGTCGATCGAAGATGTGTCCGCGCGACTGAAAGTATCGGTCACCAAATTGCGCGCGCTCGAGGCGGGCGATCTGAGTCATTTGCCGGATACGACCTTCGCGCTCGGCGTCGTGCGCAGCTACACGAAAATGCTCGGCGCCGATCCGGCGCCTTATACGCAGGCGCTGCGCCGCGAACGCGGCGTGCCGGCGCCGGACCTGACGATGCCCGCGTCGTCGGGCGCCGACTTACCGCGTGGCAAGGTATCGCTGTCGCTTGGCAGCAACGGCCCGCGTCGGCGTTCATGGCTGTGGGGCGTGGCGGCCGTGGTCGTCGCGTTGATCGCGTTGGCGATGTGGCATACGAACGGGGGCGACTCGAGCGCATGGCTCGCGCGCCTGAAGGCGACCGCGAGCGGCGTGGGCTCGACGAGTGCCGCGGGCGGCGCGAGTGGTGCAGCCGCCAATGTGGCGCAGGGCTCGACGACGGTGCAGGCGGCCGACAACGCCGAAGCATCGGATGCGCAGACGGCGGGTGCTGCACAAGCGGCGTCGCAGTCTGACGAACAGCAGGCGCAACCGGCGGCAGCGGCTCCGGCAGCGGCCGCGCCAAACGTGGCGGCAAGTTCGGCGAACGCGGCTGCGGCTACGGCCAACGCCGCAATGCAGGCCAGCGCGACGACGACAGCAACGAACGCGGCCGCGGCAAGCGCGACTCAGCCGGCCGTGCCCGCGGGCTCATCGACGGTGACGGTCAAGGTGACGCAGGACAGCTGGTTCAGCATCCGTCAGAAAGACGGCAAGGAAATGTTTTCGGGCCTCGTGCACGCGGGCGACAGCAAGGAAGTGAGCGGCGAGGCGCCGTTCAAGGTGACGGTCGGCAACAAGGCCGGCCTCGATTCGATGACGCTCGACGGACAGCCCGTCGATCCGGCCAAATATGCATCGGCGAAGGGGAATGTGGCACGCTTCGCATTGCCTTGATGACTCCGCGCGGCGGTCTCTGCACGGCTCGCGTGGTGCGCCACGCTCATCGCCGGGCTCGGGCGGGCGGCGGGCGAAGCGATAACAAACCGGTGAAACAGCTGGTGAAGCGAACCGGCGTTACGCCCGCCGACCGATGCATACGGCATAGTTACAATACGAGCGCGCGGCCAGCGCGAGGCAATGCGAGCCGCGCCGCTCGATACGAGTTTCAAAGCGGGTCCAACAGCAGATTTCAATAGCCGGCTCGCTGCAGAGAGCGTTTCATAGCCAGACTGCAGCGAACTGCGACAGCAGAGCCGGCTTCAAAGGCACACTTCAAGGCGCAGCCTTCAATGGCGGGTTTATCGATGCACTCCGATTCCATGCAATCCACCACCAGTCAAATTTGTTCGACCGAGCCGGTTTTCGGCGGCCATGCGCCGCGCCGCGCATCGAACGCAGTCGACGTCCGTTGGGGCGGCAACCTCGTGACGATCGGCGGCGACGCGCCGGTGCGCGTGCAGTCGATGACCAACACCGACACCGCCGACGCGATCGGTACCGCAATTCAGATCAAGGAACTTGCGCAGGCGGGCTCGGAACTCGTGCGCATCACGGTCAACACGCCGGAAGCAGCGGCGGCCGTGCCGGCCGTCCGTGAGCAGCTGGACCGCATGGGCGTCACGGTGCCGCTCGTCGGCGACTTTCACTACAACGGTCACCTGTTGCTGCGCGACTATCCGGCGTGCGCCGAATCGCTGTCGAAGTACCGGATCAATCCGGGCAACGTCGGCCATGGCGCGAAACGCGATACGCAGTTCGCGCAGATGATCGAAGCGGCTGTCAAATACGACAAGCCGGTGCGTATCGGCGTGAACTGGGGCAGTCTCGACCAGGACCTGCTCGCGAAGATGATGGACGAAAACGCCGCGCGTCCCGAGCCGTGGGAAGCGCAAAGCGTGATGTACGAGGCGCTGATCCAGTCGGCGATCGGCTCGGCCGAACGTGCGGTCGAATTGGGTCTCGCGCGCAACAAGATCATTCTGTCGTGCAAGGTAAGCGGCGTGCAGGATCTGATCGCCGTGTATCGCGAGCTCGCGCGCCGCTGCGAATTCGCGTTGCACCTTGGGCTGACTGAAGCGGGCATGGGCTCGAAGGGCATCGTCGCGTCGACGGCCGCGCTTTCTGTGCTGCTGCAGCAGGGCATCGGCGACACGATCCGCATTTCGCTGACGCCGGAACCGGGCGCGTCGCGCACGGGCGAAGTGATCGTCGGCCAGGAAATCCTGCAGACGATGGGCCTGCGCTCGTTCACGCCGATGGTGATCGCATGCCCCGGTTGCGGCCGCACGACGAGCACGCTGTTCCAGGAGCTCGCCTCGCAAATTCAAACGTATCTGCGTACGCAGATGCCGGTGTGGCGCGATCTCTATCCTGGCGTCGAGAAGATGCACGTCGCCGTGATGGGTTGCATCGTCAACGGGCCGGGCGAATCGAAGCAGGCGAATATCGGCATCAGCCTGCCGGGTTCGGGCGAGAATCCGGCTGCGCCGGTGTTTATCGACGGCGAAAAGGTCAAGACGCTGCGCGGCGAGCGCATCGCCGAAGAGTTCCAGCAAATCGTGAGCGACTACGTCGAGCGCCGTTACGGCCGCACCGAAGTGCTCAGCTAAATCTCCGCGACTGAATACAGATGACTGAACAGAAGAAAAAGCTCGAAAAACTGTCCGGCGTGAAGGGCATGAACGATGTCCTGCCGCAAGACGCCCAACTGTGGGAATTTTTCGAATCGACCGTCAAGTCGATGCTCCGTTCTTACGGATACCAGAATATTCGTACGCCGATCGTCGAGCATACGCAGCTGTTTACGCGCGGTATCGGCGAAGTGACCGATATCGTCGAAAAGGAAATGTACAGCTTCACCGACGCGCTGAACGGCGAAAACCTGACGCTGCGCCCCGAAAATACCGCGGCGGTCGTGCGTTCGGCGATCGAGCACAACCTGCTGTACGACGGTCCGAAGCGTCTGTGGTATGTGGGTCCGATGTTCCGTCACGAGCGTCCGCAGCGCGGGCGTTACCGTCAGTTTCACCAGGTCGGCGTCGAGGCGATCGGTTTCGCGGGCCCGGACGCGGACGCGGAAATCATCCTGATGTGCCAGCGTCTGTGGGACGACCTCGGTCTTGCCGGCATCAAGCTCGAAATCAATTCGCTCGGTCTCGCGCATGAGCGCGCCGCGCACCGCGTCGAACTGATCGCGTATCTCGAACAGCACCAGGATGCGCTCGACGAGGACGCGAAGCGCCGCCTCTACACGAACCCGCTGCGCGTGCTCGACACGAAGAACCCGGCGCTGCAGGACATCGCGCGCAATGCGCCGAAGCTGATCGACTTCCTCGGCGCTGAATCGCTGGCGCACTTCGAGGGGCTGCAGCGCATCCTGAAAGCGAACAATATCCCGTTCACGATCAATCCGCGGCTCGTGCGCGGGCTCGATTACTACAATCTGACCGTGTTCGAATGGATCACCGACAAGCTTGGCGCGCAAGGCACAGTCGCCGCGGGCGGCCGTTATGATCCGCTGATCGAGCAGCTGGGCGGCAAGCCGACGGCGGCATGCGGCTGGGCAATGGGCGTCGAGCGCATTCTCGAGCTGCTGAAGGAAGAGCAGCTCGTGCCCGAGGAAGAGGGCTGCGACGTCTACGTGGTGCATCAGGGCGACGCGGCGCGCGACCAGGCGTTTATCATCGCGGAGCGGCTGCGCGACACAGGGCTCGACGTGATCCTGCACTGCAGTGCGGACGGCGCGATGGCCAGCTTCAAGTCGCAAATGAAGCGTGCCGACGCGAGCGGCGCGGCGTACGCGGTGATTCTCGGCGACGACGAAATCGCCAACGGCACGGTCGGCGTGAAGCCGCTGCGCGACGTCGGCGCGGCTGGCGCAAAAAGCGAACAGCAGACGGTAGCGGCCGAAGACTTGACCGAATTTCTAATCAATGCGATGGTTGCGTCCTCTGACGACGAGACCGACTGATTTCAGCGTTTTTCGGCGCTTTTCGCGCGCAAAACAGTTGAAAACATTTGAAAACGGCTAAAGCATCAATAGGGAAGGAATCGCTTCGCGATGAGTTACCACGACGAGCAGGAAACATTAGAAAGCGTGAAGGCATGGTGGGAGCGCTGGGGTAACGCGACCACGTGGATTCTGCTGGTGGCGGTCGTCGCGGCGGCGGCCTGGAACGGCTGGAATTACTGGCAGCGCCATCAGGCGTCCGAAGCGGCGGTGCTCTACGACCAGCTGCAGCAGGCGACCGCAGCCGGCGACAAGGCCGACAAGGCAACCGTCACGCGCATCGCCACCGACATGGAAGACAAGTTCGGCGGCACCGCTTACGCCCAGATGACGGCGCTAGCCGCGGCGAAAGCGCTGTATCAGGCCGGCGACGAGCCCGGCGCGAAAGCGCAGCTGCAATGGGCGGCCGATCACGCGAAAGACGCTGAATTCAAGCAGATCGCGAAGCTGCGTCTCGCCTCGCTGCTGCTCGATGAAAAGGCCTACGACGCGGGGCTCGCGCTCGTCGCGCAACCGGAATCGGACGCTTTCAAGGGTGTTGTCGCCGATAGCCGCGGCGATCTGCTTGCCGCGCAAGGCAAGCGCGACGACGCGCGCGCGGCCTACAAGGTCGCGCTCGATGCGCTGCCGAAAAACGATATTTCGACGCGTCAGCTGATTCAGTTCAAGCTCGACGCGTTGGGCGGCTAAACGTCATCTGGCGCCGCTGAGCCGGCGCCGCGTTCCGCCTTCACTTCACTGATTAAACCAGACATGCTTCGTTCACCGATGAATCTGCTGAAACGTTACGCCGTGCCCGTCGCCTGTACGCTCGCCGTGCTCACGATGGCGGCATGCTCGTCGTCGAAAGACGAGCGCCGCGTGCCGACGCCGCTGACTGAATTCAAACCCCAGCTCGACGTGCAGCAGACGTGGAAGGCGAGCGTCGGCAAGGCGGGCCGCTACATGTTCGCGCCGGTCGCGGTCGGCGACGCCGTCTATGCCGCGGGCGCGAACGGCTCGGTCGCGAAGATCGACGCGAAGACCGGCCATGACATCTGGCGTGTGAAACTGAAAGACGACCTGTCGGCCGGTGTCGGCACTGACGGCAACCTGACCGCGGTCGGCGGGCTCAAGGGCGCGGTGAACGTGCTCGGGCCGGACGGCAAGCTGCTGTGGCGAGGCTCGGTGCAGGGTGAAATCCTGTCGCCGCCGCTGGTCGGCAACGGTCTCGTGATCGTGCGCACGATCGACGGCCAGATCATCGCGTTCAACGGGCAAACGGGCGAGCAGCGCTGGGTGTTCCGTAACCGCGCCGTGCCGCTCAATCTGCGTGTCACGGCCGGCATGACGTTCGCGGGCGACGCCGCCGTGCTGGCGGGCTTCCCGGGCGGCCAGTTCGCGGCGATCAATCTGCAAAACGGCGATGCGTACTGGCAGACGCCGGTGTCGTATCCGAAGGGTGTGACCGAAGTCGAGCGTATCAACGACGTGACCGGACCGCCCACGCTGGTGGGCGCGGAAACCTGCGCAGTGACGTTCCAGGGACAGCTCGGCTGCTTCGACGCCAACTCGGGGCGCGCGATCTGGGAAAAGGCATTTTCGAGCACGAGCGGTATCGCGCAGGACGAACAGGTGGTGGTGGGCGGCGACGACTGGTCGATCGTGACCGCGTTCGATGTCACGACCGGCAAGCAGTTGTGGCGTAACGAGCAGTTGAAGAGCCGCGACGTCAGCGTGCCGGCGCTGCTCGGCCACGCAGCGGTGGTCGGCGACTACAAGGGCTTCGTGCACTTCCTGTCGCGCGATGACGGTACATTCATTGCGCGCATGAAAACGGACGGCAGCGAGATTACCGCGGCGCCGGTGCTGGCGGGCGATACGCTCGTCGTGCAGACGCACGACGGCGACCTGTACGGGTTCCGGCCGCGCTAAGCAGAGGGTGCGGCGCCGACGCTGAACGCACCATCGTGCGCGGTGGTGCGCGTACAGTGCGAACTGCAGTGCGAGCAATACGACGGCCGGAACGCGGCGCGACCGGGCCGTCATCGACATCCGGTCAAGGCGCGGTAGCCGGCCGGCGTCAAGGCCGGGCCGGGCAGCGGTACCGCATCATTGCCACGTTTTGGCACCCAAGCCGCCCGCTCGTTCCAGGCGCATTTTGATGCCGGTACGTGTTGCCATCCGGGCAGCGTACTTGCACCGCACGAGCCAACGCGCCGCGACTGCGCAAATCGCTGCACCAACGCGAGCCATCAACCTGCATCCCCTACGCCCACGCCGTCCACGCATCCGGAGCGGGCCGATTTCGTGCTAATTTGCGACAAATGAAGTAGCGGCGACTCAATGCCGCCCAATGGTTGCGCGGGCCGCGCGGGCAGCGGCCCAGCGCGGGCCTCATCGGCCGTCTCGCCAGATCGGCGCTGAATGACCGTGATCCGGAAGCCCGCGCCTCACAGTGAACAACATCAGATGAAACCCGTTATTGCCCTCGTCGGGCGCCCCAATGTGGGGAAATCCACGCTTTTTAACCGTCTCACGCGCTCGCGCGACGCACTTGTCGCGGACCTGCCGGGCCTCACGCGCGACCGCCACTACGGCGAAGGACGCGTCGGCGGCGAGCGGCCGTATCTGGTCGTCGATACGGGCGGCTTCGAGCCGGTCGCGAAAGAGGGCATCCTCTACCAGATGGCGCGTCAGACGCGCCAGGCGGTCGAGGAGTCGGACATCATCGTGTTCATCGTCGACGGCCGCAACGGTCTTGCGCCGCAGGACAAGTCGATCGCCGACTATCTGCGCAAGACGGGCCGGCCGATCTTCCTCGTGGTCAACAAGGCCGAGGGGATGAAGTACGGCATGGTCTCGGCTGAATTCTACGAACTCGGCCTTGGCGACCCGCGCGCGATTTCGGCCGCGCACGGCGACGGCGTCGCCGAAATGATCGGCGAAGCGCTCGACGTTGCCTACGCGGGCCAGCCGGAAGAATCCGAAGAAGAAAAAGCGCAGCACGGCGTGAAGATCGCGATTGTCGGCCGCCCGAATGTCGGCAAGTCGACGCTCGTCAACACGCTGATCGGCGAAGAGCGCGTGATCGCGTTCGACATGCCCGGCACGACGCGCGACTCGATTTACGTCGACTTCGAACGCCAGGGGAAAAAGTACACGCTGATCGATACGGCGGGCTTGCGCCGGCGCGGCAAGGTCTTCGAGGCGATCGAGAAATTCTCGGTCGTGAAGACGCTGCAGTCGATCTCCGACGCGAACGTCGTGATCCTGCTGCTCGACGCGCAGCAGGACATTTCGGACCAGGACGCGCATATCGCCGGCTTCGTTGTCGAGCAGGGCCGCGCGCTCGTGGTGGGCGTAAACAAATGGGACGGGCTCGATCCGCACGTGCGTGAGCGCACGAAAGCCGACCTGGAGCGCAAGCTAAAATTCCTCGACTTCGCGAAGTTCCATTTCATTTCGGCTGCGGAAAAGACCGGCATCGGCCCGTTGATGCGCTCGGTCGACGCCGCGTATGCGGCCGCGATGGCGAAGCTGCCGACGCCGAAGCTCACGCGCGCGCTGATCGACGCGGTCGAATTCCAGCAGCCTCGCCGCAAAGGGCCGGTGCGTCCGAAGCTGCGCTACGCGCACCAGGGAGGACAAAACCCGCCGATCATCGTCATTCATGGCAATGCGCTCGATGCGGTGACGGACACCTATAAGCGCTACCTCGAAAACCGCTTCAGGGAAACTTTCGCGCTGACTGGGACTCCATTGCGAATAGAGTTCCGATCGTCGACGAACCCTTATGCGGACAAAGGCTGAAAGCCCCGTGCACGTTGGGTTTGGCCGCTTTAGGCCGAACGCCTCAGCAAAGCGCGCATAAAGGAAAATCGGCTATAGTGTAGCGATTGACGGCGGATTTCTTTTTCTTCGTCGTCAATTAAGTCAACCTGCAAAAAAACACGGAGTTTGCTATGAGCAACAAAGGGCAATTGTTACAAGACCCGTTTTTGAACGCGCTGCGTAAAGAGCACGTGCCGGTCTCGATCTATCTGGTCAACGGCATCAAGCTTCAAGGGAACATCGAATCGTTCGACCAGTACGTTGTGTTGCTCCGTAACACGGTTACCCAGATGGTCTACAAGCACGCTATCTCGACGGTCGTGCCCGCGCGTCCGGTGAATTTCCACCCGGATTCTGAATCGTCCTAAACCTTGTCGCGGCCGGTCGACGCATGCCGCCTGACGGCGTTGCGCACCGGCCGCTTCAATAGCGCCCATGCGGCCGCTTCCACTTTGACACCCGCCAATTTGACCAACGCAGCACTTGTCGGCATCGATTTCGGCAAGATCGACTTCGTCGCCAGTCTCGAAGAACTCAGTCTGCTCGCGCAAAGCGCGGGCGCCCATCCTGCCGTCACGCTGACGGGCCGCCGCTCGAGCCCCGACGCCGCGCTGTTCGTCGGCAGCGGCAAGGCGGAAGAATTGCGCCTCGCATGCGAAGCGAACAACATCGATCTCGTCATCTTCAATCACGCCTTGTCGCCGGCGCAGCAGCGTAATCTGGAGCGCTTGCTTAACAGGCGTGTCGTCGATCGCACGAGCCTGATTCTCGACATCTTCGCGCAGCGTGCGCGCAGTCACGAAGGCAAGCTGCAGGTCGAGCTTGCGCAACTGCAATATCTGTCCACGCGCCTCGTGCGTGCGTGGACGCACCTCGAGCGTCAAAAAGGCGGTATCGGCCTGCGCGGCCCCGGTGAATCGCAGCTCGAAACCGACCGGCGCCTGATCGGCGAGCGCATCAAGATGCTGAAGTCGCGGCTCGAGCGCCTGCGCCGCCAGCATGGCACGCAGCGCCGCGCGCGCGAGCGCAATCGTACGATGTCGGTGTCGCTCGTCGGCTATACGAACGCGGGCAAGTCGACGCTTTTCAACGCGCTGACGAAGGCGCAGGCCTATGCGGCCGACCAGCTGTTCGCGACGCTCGACACCACTTCGCGGCGTGTATATCTCGGCGGCGAGATCGGGCAGGTCGTCGTGTCGGACACGGTCGGCTTCATCCGTGAGTTGCCGCACCAACTGGTGGCCGCGTTCCGTGCGACGCTCGAAGAAACGATTCACGCCGATCTGCTGCTGCACGTGGTCGATGCGTCGAGCGCGGTGCGCCTCGACCAGATCGATCAGGTGAACGAGGTGCTCACGAGCATCGGCGCGGATACGATCCGCCAGGTGCTGGTGTTCAACAAGATCGACGCGGTGCCTGAGCTCGCGGCCCGCGGCGAGGCGGTCGAGCGGGACGAGTATGGTAATATTTCGCGCGTCTTTTTGAGCGCGCGCACGGGGCAGG
The DNA here is from genome assembly GCF_019428685.1 of Paraburkholderia edwinii. NCBI lineage: Bacteria > Pseudomonadati > Pseudomonadota > Betaproteobacteria > Burkholderiales > Burkholderiaceae > Paraburkholderia > Paraburkholderia edwinii. The sequence goes on along the minus strand of NZ_CP080095.1, from coordinate 3,162,434 downwards.
GGCTTGACGCATTGCGCGCTGCCATCGCCGAAATCGCCACTGCTGAACATCTATCGGGTGCTGATGTCTGGGTGCAAAGCGGGATGCAAAACCGGGTGCAAAACGAAACGGCGCAAGTCGAAGGGATGCAAGACGAAGCGGTGCCGGACGAACGGGCGCCTGACGAACATCCCGGGCCTGATGCATTGCACCTCGATCGCCACGAAGACCACGAAGAATTTCACGAAGAGCACGAAGACCATCGCGAGCACCGTGGGGTCACCGAGCACGGGCATTGAGCGCCGCGCCTGCTGACCCATAATTGAACTCGAAAGCGGGACTCAGAAGCGGAATTCAAAAGTGGAGCCCATGAGCGGGCCCGCGCATTGACCGCGACGGATTTCCCGATTGAGATTGGCCTTTTTCCGAATTGCATCGACCCGCTGTCTACTCTGGTGAACGAACACAGGTGAATCAATACAACCAACGGAGTATCTGGCTGCGTCTGCGCGCCATGATGTCGCTGAACGACCCGCGCTGGGGCCGGGGAGACGGCAACGGCAATGGCGGCAATGGCGACCGGCAACGTTCGAACGATTCGAAGCGCCCGCAGAACGGCAAAGGCGGTGACGGCCCGCCGGACCTCGACGAAATGTGGCGCGACTTCAACCGCCGCCTGTCGCGTTTCTTCGGCCGCAAGGGCGGCGGCGATCGCCGTCCCGACAACGGGCGCAGCGCGCGCATCGGTGTGGGCATCGTCATCGGCGTGCTGATCGCGATCTATCTCGGCAGCGGCGTGTTCGTCGTCCAGGAAGGACAGGCGGGCGTCGTGCTGCAATTCGGCAAGTATCGCGGCACGGTCGAGCAGGGCGTGCACTGGCGCTTGCCGTATCCGTTCGAATCGAGCGAAATCGTCAACATCGGACAGATCCATTCGGTGGAAGTGGGCCGCAGCAATGTCGTGCGGCTCGCGAACGTGAAGGACGCGTCGATGCTGACGCACGATGCGGATATCGTCGACGTGCGCTTTGCGGTGCAGTTCCAGATTCGCAAGCCGGTCGATTATCTGTTCCGCAGCGTCGACCCCGAACAGAGCGTCGCGCAGGCCGCGCAGGCGGCGATTCGCGAAATCGTCGGCTCGCGCAGCACGAACGATGTGCTTTATCAGGACCGCGAAGCCATCCGTCAGCAACTGACCGACGCGATCCAGCATTCGCTCGACGAATTCAAAACCGGCCTTGCGGTGACCGGCGTGACGATCCAGAGCGCGCAGGTGCCCGAGCAGGTGCAGCCGGCGTTTGAAGACGAAGCGAAGGCGCGCCAGGACCGCGAACGCGCGAAGCGCGATGCACAGGCCTACGCGAACGACCTGCTGCCGCGCGCGCAGGCGCAGGCGGCGAACCTCATCGACGAAGCGAAGAGCTACAGCGATCGCGTCGTCGCGCAGGCGCAAGGCGATGCGGAGCGCTTCAAGGAAGTCTATGCACAGTACTCGAAGGCGCCCGCGGTGATTCGCGAACGGATGTATCTCGACACGATGCAGTACATCTACTCGAACACGACGAAGGTCTTTGTCGACAGCAAGGCCGGCAACAACGTGCTGTATCTGCCGCTCGACAAGCTCGTCGCCGACAATCAGCGCGCGGCGGCCGAAGCAGCAGCGGTGGCCGCAGGCGGTGCGGGTTCCTCCGCGCAGGCCGCGAGCACGCCAGGCGCACAAACGTCGCCGGGCACGATCATCGTCACGCCGCCGACCCCGCAAGCTGTGCCGCAATCCCCGGGGCAACAAGCGGGCCAACAGGCGCCGCAACCCGCATCGGGCGCTGCATCCGCGACACCGGCCAGCCAGCCCGCCGGCGCAAGCGACCCGCTGCGCTCGCGCGACTCGTTCCGCAGCCGCAACCGCGAAGATGACCTGCAACAAGGAGCGCAACCATGAACCGGATCATTGCGCTCGTCATCGCAGTCGTGATCGTGCTGTTCGTTGGATCGTCGATGGTGTTTACGGTCGACCAGCGGCATATGGCCGTGTTGTCGCCGCGCGGCGACGGCGAGCCGACGCTGCTCGGCCCGGGCCTGCACGTGAAGCTGCCGCCGCCGCTGCAAACGGTGACGCCGGTCGACACGCGCATCCAGACGCTCGACACGCCTGACGAAGATCATTACGCCGCGGCCGACAAAACCGATCTGCTCGTGAACCCCGTCATCAAGTTCCGCGTGACCGACCCGGTCAAGCTTGTGATGGAAACGAAGGGCGACGTGCAGAGCCTGCCGGACCGGCTCGCGCTGATCTCGCGCGGCGCGCTCGCCGACGCCTTCGCAAAGTACAACCTCACCGACCTGCTCGCGAAGCTGCAGACGGTCGGCGACGACGCGCGGGGCGGCATGGAAAAAGCGGCGCAATCGCTCGGTGTGGAAGTCGTGGACGTGCAACTGACGCGTGTCGATTTCCCCGCATCGATGGCCGACACGGTGTACAAGCGGATGATCGCCGGGCGCGAGCAGATCGCGAACCAGGAGCGTGCGCAGGGCGCCGCCGAAGCGGACAAGATCAAGGACGCCGCCGCGCAGCAGCAGCAGGCGCTGCTCGCGGACGCCTACAAGCAGGCGCAGGAAATCAAGGGCGACGGCGACGGCAAGGCCGCCGCGATCGCCGCCGACGCCTATGGCCGCGACCCGCAGTTCTACCAGTTCTATCAGAGCATGCAGGCGTACCGGAACAGCTTCAAGCCGAATGACGTCGTCGTGGTCGATTCGAGCAGTGACTTCTTCCGCTTCATGCGTGGCCCGAACGGCGGGGAGACGACGCCGAACGACGCCGCGGCGCAACGCAAAAATCATCAATAAAGGAAACGCCGCGGCAACCGGATCGCGGCAGCCTCATTCGCATGGACATAGCCGGATCGTTATTGCTCGCGATCGCCCTGATGCTGATCATCGAGGGGATGTTTCCCTTTGTGTTTCCGGTCGCGTGGCGCGATACCTTTCGTAGAATAGCGGAGCGCCCGCCGCACCATATCCGGATCGGCGGGCTGATCGTGATGGGGCTCGGCCTCGTGCTACTGCTGATCGCGACCTGATGCGCGCGCGGCGCGCAGGACCCGCGCCCGGTGTGCTTCGCCTCTCATCCGTATCCTCATCTGATTCTTCGGCGCGCCCAGCGCGCCATGCACAACCTCGCAGGACCTATCGATGTCGACCTGGTTACTTCCCGAGAACATTGCCGACGTATTGCCGTCGGAAGCGCGCAAGATCGAAGAGCTGCGCCGGCGCCTGCTCGATCGCTTCCGCGCGTACGGCTACGAAATGGTCATGCCGCCGATGCTCGAATATATCGAGTCGCTCCTGACGAGCGGCGGCAGCGACCTGAATCTGCGCACCTTCAAACTCGTCGATCAGCTGTCGGGCCGCACGCTCGGCTTGCGAGCCGACATCACGCCGCAGGTCGCGCGCATCGACGCGCATCTGCTGAACCGGCAGGGCGTGACGCGCCTCTGCTATGCGGGCGTCGTGCTCCATACGCGGCCGCGCGGCCTGCATGCCACGCGGGAGCAGATCCAGATCGGCGCCGAAATCTACGGCCATGCGGGCCTTGAAGCGGACCTCGAAATCCAGCAACTGATGCTCGATGCGCTGCGTCTGGCGGGCCTCGCGAAGGTCCGGCTCGACCTCTGCCATGCGGGCGTGCTGGCCGCGCTGATCGACATGGAACCGGCCGCGGCAACGCTTGGCGAAGCGCTTTACGACGCGCTCGCCGGCAAGGACGTGCCGCGCCTCGTCGAACTCACGGCGAACCTGAAGCCGGTCGTGCGCGACGCGCTGCGCGCGTTGCCGACGCTCTATGGCCACGCGGACGTGATCGACGAAGCGCGTGCGCGTCTGCCGAACGCGCCTGAAATCGCGCGCGCGCTCGACGATCTGACCTTCCTCGCCGCCCAGGTGGAAGGCGCCGAAGTGATGATCGATCTGGCCGACCTGCGCGGCTACGCGTATCACAGCGGCGTGATGTTCTCGGCGTATGTCGACGGGGTGCCGAACGCGGTCGCGCGCGGCGGCCGCTACGACCATGTCGGCCAGGCGTACGGCCGTGCGCGCGCCGCCACGGGCTTTTCGCTGGACCTGCGCGAAGTAGCGCGCATTTCTCCGATCGAAGCGCGTAGCAGCGCGATTCTCGCGCCGTGGCAGCACGACGACGCGTTGCGCGCGAGCGTCGCCGCACTGCGCGACGCGGGCGAAGTCGTGATTCAGGCGCTGCCGGGCCACGACCATGGTGTCGACGAATTCGCGTTCGACCGCGTGCTCGTCGAGGAGGGCGGCGCGTGGGTGGTGCGAGCGCGCGCTTGATACACGCTTGATGCTCGCCTGATTCGCTCCTGATGCCCGCACTCCGACGGGTGCGGCGTCGCTAAACCGTGCTGCCGGCGACCTCGCCCGCAGCATGGCAAGGTGCACCTTTATGCACCCATGCCCTTGAGCGCAAAGGGAAATTTTGTGACAAAAAATTCGGAACTGGCAGCGAACCCAGGTAAAATACGTTTTTAACCAGCTCAAGAAACAACATGTCTGCCAGCGCAGTGAATGTGAACCCCGGGCGCAACGTCGTCGTGGTTGGGACCCAATGGGGTGACGAGGGCAAGGGCAAGATCGTCGACTGGTTGACGGATCACGCGCAAGGCGTCGTCCGTTTTCAGGGCGGTCACAATGCCGGCCATACGCTCATCATCGGCGGCAAGAAAACCATCTTGCGTCTGATTCCCTCGGGCATCATGCGGCCCGAGGTCGCGTGCTACATCGGCAATGGCGTCGTGTTGTCGCCGGAGGCGCTCTTCAAGGAAATCGAAGAGCTCGAAGCCGCCGGTATCGACGTGCAAAAACGCCTTTTCATCTCCGAAGCCACCACGCTGATTCTCCCGTATCACGTCGCCATCGATCAGGCGCGCGAAGCAAAGAGCGGCGCGGGCAAGATCGGCACGACGGGCCGCGGCATCGGTCCTGCGTATGAAGACAAGGTCGCGCGCCGCGGGCTGCGCGTGCAGGATCTGTTCGAGCCGCAAGCCTTCGCCGAACGTCTGCGCGCGAATCTCGACTTCCACAACTTCGTGCTCACGCAGTACCTCGGTGCGGCAGCGGTCGACTATCAGCAAACACTCGATGCAATGCTTGGCTATGCCGACCGTCTGAAGCCGATGGTCACGGACGTTTCCCGCCGTCTCTACGACGAAAACCACGGCGGCCACAACCTGCTGTTCGAAGGCGCGCAAGGCACGCTGCTCGATATCGATCACGGCACCTATCCGTTCGTCACGTCGAGCAATTGCGTGGCAGGCGCGGCGTCGGCCGGCGCGGGCGTCGGTCCGCAGAAGCTCGACTACATCCTCGGCATCACGAAGGCGTATTGCACGCGCGTCGGTTCGGGCCCGTTCCCGAGCGAACTGTACGACGCGGACAATGCCGCGCGCCAGGCGCCGATCGGTCTGACGCTTGCCACGGTCGGCAAGGAGTTCGGCTCGGTCACCGGCCGTCCGCGCCGCACCGGGTGGCTCGATGCGGCCGCGCTGCGCCGTTCGATCCAGATCAACGGCGTGTCGGGTCTGTGCATCACGAAGCTCGACGTGCTCGACGGTCTGGACGAAGTGAACCTCTGCATCGGCTACAAGATCGACGGCAAGGATTCGGACATCCTGCCGCGCGGCGCGTCCGAAGTCGCGCGTTGCGAGCCCGTGTACGAAAGCTTCGCGGGCTGGAAGGAAAGCACGATCGGCATCAAGGAATGGGACAAGCTGCCGGCCAATGCGCGTGCGTACCTGACGCGCGTGCAGGAAGTCGCGGGCGTGCCGATCGACATGGTGTCGACGGGCCCGGACCGAGATGAAACGATCCTGCTGCGCCATCCGTTCAAGGTGTAATCGATGGTCGAAGGTGTACCGATGATCGCGATGAAAGACCCGCGCAACGACGAGAAGAACCTTTGGGTCGGCTGGGACGAATACCACCGGCTCATCGAACTGCTTGCGCTCGCGGTGCACGAATCGGGCTGGAAGTTCGACAAGATCCTGTGCCTCGCGCGCGGCGGCTTGCGGGTCGGCGATCAGCTGTCGCGCATTTACGATCTGCCGCTCGCGATTCTCGCGACCAGTTCGTATCGCGAAGCAGCCGGCACGCATCAAGGCGAGCTCGATATTGCGCAGTACATCACAATGACGCGTGGTGAGCTGACGGGCAACGTGCTGCTGGTCGACGATCTGGTCGACTCAGGCGTCACGCTGGCACGTGTGCAGCAGCATCTGAAGGACCGCTATCCGGCCATTACGGCGGTGCGCTCGGCGGTGCTGTGGTACAAGGCGTGCTCGAAGGTCAAGCCCGACTATCACGTGCAGCACCTGCCGACGAACCCGTGGATTCATCAGCCGTTCGAAGAATGGGACACGGTGCGTCCGCACAATCTCGGCGCGTGGATCAAGCGCGGCACGCCGCACGACGCATGACGAAACGATGACGGCCCGACGTGAAGTCGTGCGCCCGGTCGTTCAGCAACGTGTCGCCTCATTTCGCGAGCGAAAGCAGCGCAGTGAAAGCAACGAAGCACAGCAAACGGAGCCCATAGCGGCTCCGTTTTTGTATGCGTGAATCACGCACGCTGATGAAGCAACCGGGCGCAAGCACCGTGTGACGCGGCATTCATGCATGAACGCATGTCAAGAACATTCAAAAGACGATGCCCGCGGCAGACTTCGCCAAAGTGCGATGCTAAACTTCGGACGTTCCAGACTCACGTGGCGTTTGCACAACATGCCGAACGGTTGGCTTTTGAGCGCAGGCTAGAATACCGCTCATTTTTGCCTCCGAGGAACGGCTTCTTTTCGCGCTTATGACAGACAACCATCACGCGCCGAGGCAACCCATGCCCGCGCTCGCGATCGCTGCGATCGGGGTCGTGTTCGGAGACATCGGCACCAGCCCGCTATATGCGCTGAAAGAAGCGTTCAGCCCGTCGCATGGCATTCCCCTTACTCAAGATTCAATCCTCGGCGTGATTTCGCTGCTGTTCTGGGCGATCGTCGTGGTCGTGAGCGTCAAGTACGTGCTGTTCGTGATGCGCGCGTCGAACAACGGCGAAGGCGGCGTGCTCGCGTTGATGGCGCTGGCGTTGCGTTCATTCGATGCACGTACCAAAGCGGCGGGGCTCATTACGATGCTCGGCATTTTTGGCGCATGCATGTTCTACGGCGACGCGGTCATCACACCGGCCATCTCGGTGATGTCAGCAGTCGAAGGTCTCGAGATTGCCGCTCCGAAGCTCGCGCATCTGGTATTGCCGCTGACGATGGTCATCCTGTTGCTGCTGTTCTGGATTCAGCGGCACGGCACGGCGGCGGTAGGGCGCCTGTTCGGACCGATCATGGTGCTGTGGTTCGTTACACTTGCGGTGCTCGGGCTGTCGCACATTCTGCAGTCGCCCGAAGTGATCGCCGCGCTCAATCCCTACTACGCAGTGACGTTCATGTCCGCGCATCTGCTGCAGGCGTATGTCGTGCTTGGTTCGGTCGTGCTCGTGCTGACCGGCGCCGAAGCGCTCTATGCGGATATGGGCCACTTCGGCGCAAAGCCGATTCGCGTGGCCTGGTATGTGCTCGTGATGCCGTCGCTCGTGCTCAACTATTTCGGGCAGGGCGCGCTGCTGATGCACGATCCGAAAGCGATCGAAAATCCGTTCTATCTGCTCGCACCCGAATGGGCCTTGCTGCCGCTCGTGGTGCTCTCCACCGTCGCGACCGTGATCGCGTCGCAGGCGGTCATCTCGGGCGCCTATTCGCTGACGAGCCAGGCGATCCAGCTCGGCTATGTGCCGCGCATGAAGATTTTGCATACGTCGGAACTGGCGATCGGGCAGATCTACGTGCCGGTCGTCAACTGGATGCTGCTTTTCATCATCCTGTGCATCGTGATCGGCTTCAAGAGCTCCGATAACCTTGCCGCTGCGTACGGCATCGCCGTGACCGCGACGATGGTGATCACCACCCTCCTCGCGTGCGTCGTGATGGTGAAGGTGTGGAACTGGAACAAGCTGATTGTCGCGCTGATTATCAGCGGGTTGTTGATTGTGGACCTTGGTTTCTTCGGCGCGAACCTGCTGAAAGTGGCCGATGGCGGCTGGCTGCCGCTTGGCATCGGCGCAATGCTGTTCTTCCTGCTGATGACGTGGTTCAAAGGCCGGATGATCGTCAAGGAGCGCACGGCCGCCGACGGTATTCCGCTGATGCCGTTCGTGCAGGGGCTGCTCGCGCACCCGCCGCATCGCGTGTCGGGCACGGCGATCTATCTGACCGGCAATTCGACGCTCGTGCCGGTGAGCCTGCTGCATAACCTGAAGCACAACAAGGTGCTGCACGAGCGCACGATCTTCCTGACCTTCGTCACGCGCGATATTCCGTATGTCGAAGAAACCGACCGGTTGACGGTCAAGGATGTCAGTGACGGGCTCTTTCTTGTGAAGGCCGTGTACGGTTTTAACGAAACGCCTGATGTGAAGGCGGTGCTCGAAGCGGTCGGGCGTACGAACGATATGACGTTCGAGCTGATGGATACGTCGTTCTTCCTTGCGCGAGAAACGGTGGTGCCGACGCAATTGCCGGGGATGTCGGTGTGGCGCGAGCGCGTGTTCGCGTGGATGCATCAGAATGCGGCGAAGCCGACCGACTTCTTTAGCATTCCCGCGAATCGCGTCGTTGAGCTGGGGACGAAGATCGAGATCTGAAGATGGCGCGCGGCACGGCGCGGTGTGCGTGTTGCGCGCGCGTTGAATCGCAGCCCGAGAGGTCGATAAAAAGCAAAAGCCCATGCAGAACTTCTGCATGGGCTTTTTTGTTGGCTGCTGCCTGCCGCCTGCGCCGCCGAGGCAGCGCCACGCTTAACGCTGCTTGAGCTTGGCGAACGCGGCGGCCATCGCGTTAACCGGTTCCGGGTCACGCGAACGCTGCGGCCCGCGTGCACCGCCGCCGGAGCCGCCTGAGCGGCCCGCGCCGCCACGGTCGCCTTGCGCGCTACCGCTATTGCCACGCGCGCCTGCGTTACCGCTGCTGCCCGCCGCGAAGTCATCGTCCAGACGCATCGTCAGCGAAATGCGCTGTCGCTTCACATCGACCTCGAGCACCTTGACCTTGACGATCTGACCGGCCTTCACCACCTCGTGCGGGTCCTTGATGAACTTCGTCGACATCGCGGATACGTGCACGAGACCGTCCTGATGCACGCCGACATCGATAAACGCGCCGAATGCCGCGACGTTCGTGACGACGCCTTCGAGCACCATACCCGGCGACAGATCGGAGATCTTTTCGACGCCTTCGCGGAACGTCGCGGTCTTGAACTCGGGGCGCGGATCGCGGCCCGGCTTTTCGAGCTCCGAAAGAATGTCGCGCACGGTCGGCAGGCCAAAGCGCTCATCGACGAACTCGGTCGGCGCGAGCCGCGACAGCGCCTCGCGATTACCAAGCACCTCGCCGACCTGCTTGCTGATTTTCGCGAGCATGCGCTCGACGAGCGGATACGCTTCCGGGTGTACCGACGAACGGTCGAGCGGGTTCTCGCCGCCGTTGATGCGCAAAAAGCCCGCGGCCTGCTCGAACGTCTTGTCGCCGAGACGCGGCACCTTGCGCAGATGCTCGCGCGAGGGGAATGGACCGTTCGCATCGCGATAATCGACGATATTGCGCGCGAGCGTCGAATTGAGCCCCGACACGCGCGCGAGCAGCGCCACCGACGCCGTGTTCGCGTCGACGCCGACCGCGTTCACGCAATCTTCGACGACCGCGTCAAGCGAGCGCGCGAGTTCGCGCTGGTTTACGTCGTGCTGATACTGGCCGACGCCGATCGCCTTCGGCTCGATCTTCACCAGTTCCGCAAGCGGATCTTGCAGGCGCCGCGCAATCGACACCGCGCCACGCAACGACACATCGAGTTCCGGGAATTCCTTGGCCGCCAGTTCGGATGCCGAATAAACCGACGCACCGGCTTCGGATACCACGATTTTCTGCAGCTTGAGTTCCGGATGGCGCGCGATCAGCTCGCTGGCGAGCTTGTCCGTTTCGCGCGACGCGGTGCCGTTACCGATGCTGATCAGCTCAGCCTGGGTCTGCGCGGCAATCCGCGCGAGCTTCGCAAGCGAGCCGTCCCAGTCGCGGCGCGGCTCGTGCGGGTAGATCGTATCGGTGGCCAGCACCTTGCCCGTGCGATCGACGACCGCCACTTTCACGCCGGTGCGCAGGCCCGGGTCGAGGCCGATCACGGCCTTCGGGCCGGCCGGCGCGGCGAGCAGCAGGTCTTTCAGATTGCGTGCGAACACGCGAATCGCCTCGTGCTCGGCTTCTTCGCGCAGGTTCGTGAGCAGCTCGTTTTCAATATGCGGCTGCACCTTCACGCGCCAGCACCAGCGGCAGACATCGGAGAGCCACTTGTCGGCCGGGCGCGCCTGGTTCGCGATACCGAAGTGGCGCGCGATCATCGCTTCACCCGGATGCGGCACCTGGGCGTCGAGTTCTTCGCCCAGACCCAGCTTCACGAGCAGCACGCCTGCGTTGCGGCCGCGGAAGAGGGCCAGCGCGCGATGCGACGGCACGGTCTTGATCGTTTCGGCGTAGTCGTAATAATCGCGGAATTTCTCGCCTTCCTCGCCTTCCTTGCCCTCGATCACCGACGACGACACGACACCCTGGTTAAACAGGTAATCGCGCAGCTTGCCGAGCAGGTCCGCGGTTTCGCCGAACTGTTCGGAGAGGATATCGCGCGCGCCGTCGAGCGCCGCCTTCACGTCGGCGACGCCCTTCTCGGCGTTCACATACTGTGCGGCTTCGCTTTGCGGATCGAGCAGCGGATTGGCGAGCAGCGCCTGTGCGAGCGGCTCGAGACCGGCTTCGCGCGCGATCTGCGCACGCGTGCGGCGCTTCGGCTTGTAAGGCAGATAAAGGTCTTCGAGCACCTGTTTGCTGTCGGCGGCCTCGATGGCCGTGCGCAGCTCGTCGGTGAGCTTGCCTTGCTCGTCGATGCTCGCGATGATGGCCGCGCGCCGGTCTTCGAGTTCGCGCAGGTAGAGCAGACGTTCTTCGAGATTGCGCAGTTGCGTATCGTCGAGATTGCCGGTGACTTCCTTCCGGTATCGGGCGATAAACGGAACGGTCGAACCTTCATCGAGGAGTTGCACTGCCGCTGCAACCTGGCGAGGCTGGACAGACAGTTCGGTGGCAATGCGCTGGACGATCTTGAGTGCTACGGTTTCCGTCATAAGAGCTTGATGTTCGTGCCGGATCGATCTGGGCCGCGTGGTGGCGCGCTGCGGAATGTACCGTTGGGTTTGTCCCGTCGGGTTTGTCCCGTTGGGTTGTCCTTTCGGTTCCTTTGGCGCGCGGCGGCCGGGGTTGCTGAGACTGCCGGTAGAGCAGGGCGAAACTGGCTAAAACGCGATGAAGCAGCGGGGCATTTTGCCATAAATGCCGGGCCGCTCAAGCTCAGGATGTTAGAATTTCGGGCATGTTCCGTTGCCCATCTACGACGTTGCTCACCTTCCGTTTTCCTCGCTTCGCGCGTGTGCCGACCGCTCTGTCACCGTCGTTCGTGTCGACGTCGTTCGCGCGGGTTTTCGCCTCGTGGTTTCGCGCCCCGTCTGCGTCAGGTCTTTCGAACCGTGCGCCGGCTGCCGTCAAGCGTGCTTGCCGCGCGGGCGTGATCGCGGCATGCGCGCTCCATGTGGCGCTTGCCTTGCCGTTGCCTGCCCACGCGCAGGAGCCGGCGCAGGTCGGGTCGGGTGTAGCGGGTGCAGCGTCCGGCAGTGTCGATGCCGGGCAGGGCGCGGATGCGGCTGATGCCGCCGACGCAGCCGACGCGACGCAGGTTTCGCCCGCGGACCAGGCATTCGCGGCGCGCCAGAAAGAGCTCGACGATCGCAGTGCGGAAAACAACTACCAGTTCGCGGTCGAGCGGCACAACTGCTACGACACGTTCTTCGTCAATCATTGCGTGAACAAGGCGCGCGACAAGATGCGCGCGATCCAGGCCGACATTCGCAGCCAGCAGCTTTCGCTCGACGACGAAAAGCGCGCCGAGCACGCCCGTCAGCGTGACCAGCAGCAGGCGCTCAAACAGGCGCAGGACGACGCGAATGCGCCGCAGCGCGCCGCGCAGGACGCGCGCAACCAGCAAGCCTTCGAAGACAAGCAGCGCCAGCATGCGCTCGACGAGGCGCAGCGCCAGTCCGAAGCGCCGCAGCGTACGGCCAACGAGCAGGCCTACGAGCAGAAACAGCGCCAGCATGCGATCGATCAGGCGCAGCGCGGCATCAGCCCGACGCAGGCGGCGGCCAATCAGAAGGCGTACGATCAGAAGCAGGCGGACTTCCAGCGTCAGCTCGACGAGGCGCATCGGCAGGCCGCGCAGAAGGCGCAGGAACGTACCGAAAAGCAGCAGCGCTTCCAGCAGAAGCAGGTCGACGCCGCGCAGCACAAGAAAGATGTTGAAGCCCGCCAGCAGCAGGCGGCGGAAAAAGCGCAGCAGAAGCAGCAGGACCAGCTCAAGCAGCAACAGCAGCTCGAACAACAGCAAAAACAGCAGCAACAGCAATAGCCGTAGATCGTAGACCGTAGCAGCGACAGCAGTAATGCGTTTCAGGCCGGACAGCAACCTCGAGCGGGACGCGCGCGACAGTGGCAAACTCGGCAACCTCGGCAGATGCGCCGGCGCCTCGATCGCCGGAAACGCCGCCGAAGTTCGGGAAGCCGCGTGCGCTTCGCCCATTCTGGAGAGGAGGCGAGCATGCGCGCTCATCACGTCAACGCAGAAACACTTCGCGACCGCATTCTGCAACTGGAATCGGAGCATAGTGGGCTTGATCGGCTGATCGACCGGATGTCGGAAGAGCCCGGCGTCGACGACCTCGCGCTGCAGCGCCTGAAAAAACGCAAGCTCAAGCTGAAAGACACCATCATCCTGCTGCAATTGCAGCTCGAACCGGACGCGCAGAGCTGAGTGCGGAACCTGGCAGGCGCCCGGGTCGACCACGCTTTCGCGACGCTCTCGCCCGAATTTGCAGGAACCGCTTGCCTTGAATGCACCACTCGATTCTTCGTCCCGCAGCACGGCGGATGGGGCCGCTCATGGGCCTGATAATGGGCCTGCTCCTGAACCCGCCCATGCGGCGTCAGGCGCGAACGCCAAAGATGCCGCGCGTGCCGACCGCAATGCCGCGGGCACCGCACTCGCGTCTTCGCTAACGCCTCGGCGCGCCGCCGAACTCAACGATATCTTCGCCGCCGACGGCCTGCTCGCACGACAGATCGACGGTTACCGGTCGCGTGCCTCGCAAATCGAAATGGCACGCGCGGTGGCGGCGGCGCTCGAAGCATCGGGGCGCGCCATGCCTGAGCCCGCGATGTTCGACGTGCAGCAGCGGCCTGCGCGGCGCTTGCAGTCGTCCGGTTCGTCGTCGGCTCAGCAGCGGGGCGCGCAAGACGTCGGCGCTGCCACCGCAGACGCCGACGCGAAGACCGAAGACACCGGCGAAAACACGCTGATCGTCGAAGCGGGCACCGGCACCGGCAAGACCTATGCGTATCTCGTGCCGGCGATGCTGTGGGGCGGCAAGGTCATCGTCTCGACCGGCACCAAGCACCTGCAGGACCAGCTCTTCCAACGCGATATTCCGACCGTGCGCGATGCGCTCGCGGTGCCGGTATCGGTTGCGATGCTCAAGGGCCGCGCGAACTATCTGTGCCACTACTATCTGCAGCGCACGGCCGACAATGGTCGCCTGCCGTCGCGTCAGGAGACGTCGTATCTGCAGGAGATCGTGCGTTTCGCGAAGATCACGCGCACCGGCGACAAGGCCGAGCTCGCGAGTGTGCCCGAGACCGCCGCGGTATGGTCGATGGTGACGTCGACGCGCGATAACTGTCTTGGCCAGGAGTGTCCGCATTACAAGGAATGCTTTGTCATGCAGGCGCGCCGCGAAGCGCAACAGGCCGATCTCGTCGTCGTCAATCACCATCTGTTTTTTGCCGACATCATGCTGCGCGACACCGGCATGGCCGAGCTGCTGCCGACCGCGAATACGATCGTCTTCGACGAAGCGCATCAGCTGCCCGAAACGGCAACGCTCTTTTTCGGCGAGACCTTGTCGACCGCGCAATTGCTCGAACTCGCGCGCGATTCGGTCGCGGAAGGCCTCTCGAATGCACGCGATGCAGTCGACTGGGTGAAGCTCGGTGCGGCGCTCGAACGCGCCACGCGCGATGTACGGCTCACGTTCAAGGAAGATTCGCTGCGTCTGTCGGTGAGCCAACTGTCCGACGACCATCCGCTCTTTGCCGCGCTCGATGCGGTGGAAGTCGAACTCGATGCGTTGACGACCGCGTTGGCGGGCCAGGCGGAACGTGCCGAGTCGATCGGTGCGTGTGTGCGGCGCGCGCGCGAGTTGCAGGATCTGCTCGCCGGATGGACCTCGACCGCCTCGCCTGAAGCGCCCGAGCCCGCCTCGCGCGATGCCGGCGGCAATGGCGCGCAGGCCGCACAAGCACAAGCCGATTCGAACGAAAAAGTGCGCTGGATCGAAGTGTTCTCGCACACCGTGCAGTTGCACGAGACGCCGCTCTCGGTTGCGCCGATTTTCGCGAAGCAGCGCGCCGGCGTGCCGCGCGCCTGGGTGTTCACGTCGGCGACGCTGTCGGTGCGCGGCGACTTTACGCATTACGCCGCGCAGATGGGTCTGAACGCGCGCCGCTCGATGACCTTGCCGAGCCCGTTCGATTACGAAACACAAGGCTTGATGTATGTGCCGCGCAATTTGCCGCAGCCATCGTCGCCAGTCTTCACCGATGCGGTATTCGATGCTGCGCTGCCGGCCATCGAAGCATCGGGCGGCGGTGTATTCATGCTATGCACGACGCTGCGCGCGGTCGACCGGATCGCGACGAAGCTGCGCGATACGATCGAATCGCGCGGCTGGAATATGCCTTTGCTCGTGCAGGGCGATGCAAGCCGCACCGAACTGCTCGAACGTTTTCGCGCGTATGGCAATGCGATTCTGGTCGGCAGTCAGAGCTTCTGGGAAGGCGTCGATGTGCGCGGTGATGCGCTATCGCTTGTCGTGATCGACAAGCTGCCGTTCGCGCCGCCCGACGACCCTGTGCTGTCCGCACGTCTCGATGCATTGACGAAGAAGGGGCTGAGTCCGTTCGCGGTGCACCAGTTGCCGCAGGCGGTCATCACATTGAAGCAGGGCGCAGGGCGCCTGATTCGCGCGGAGACCGATCGCGGCGTGCTGATGATCTGCGATACGCGTCTGGTCGACAAGCCGTATGGCCGGCGGATCTGGCAGAGCCTGCCGCCATTCAGGCGCACACGCGAGATCGATGTGGTGCGCGAGTTTTTCGCCGATCGAACGCCTGGCGTTTAATATGCCGCGTGCATCCCGGCATGCATTCGTATGCGGCGCGTGAGTGATTGAAGCGATGAGCGCCGCTCATTGAAGACCTGATGCGCGACTCGATTCGGAACTCAATGAGCGCGACTTGATGAGCGCAACTCACTGAGATCGATTCAATGAGCACATAAAGCCCGTTCAAAACAGCCTTGAACGCGGCTCAAACCAGCCCCTGAAAAGCAAAACGCCACGGAGATAATCCGTGGCGTTTCGACTGTTCGCCTTCTGTGGGGCTGAACCGTGCGGCTTGCCCACACGGTCGCCTTCCGGCGACCCTTCGCTACAGCTTACTGGCTTGCGCCCGAAGCCGGAGCTGCAGCCGAAGCAGCAGCGTCCGAAGCGGCAGCGCCTGCGTCCGAAGCAGCAGCCGAAGCCGAAGCAGCAGCGTCGCTCGCAGCAGCAGCAGCGCCCGAAGCGGCAGCAGCCGAATCCGAAGCGGCAGCGCCAGCGTCCGAAGCAGCAGCGGCCGGAGCCGATGCAGCAGCCGAGTCGCTAGCCGGGGCAGCAGCTTGGTCGCTGCTCTTGCTGCATGCAGCAAGTGCCATAGCCGCCAACAGAGATGCTACGAGGAGGGATTTCTTCATGATCACGTCCTTTTATGGTTAAAGGTAAGCAACAGCGCAAATTTACCGGTAATGTGCTCTAACACCGACCCGGGCCGCTGGTGGAGACGCACTTCATGAGCGTGAATCTTTCCCGTACGGCTTGGGCGGAAATTATATGCACTTTCGTATCTACCGTCGACAAATCCGGGGCCAATACGTTGTAGTTCCCAGACAAAATCCCACGATAACGGTATATCAAGCGGCGAAATCTTATCCCAGTTCGCCTACCTGTATCCAGCCCGCACAATACCATTCGTGAAGTCTCGCTGTCATCGACGGATGCCGCGAGAGTGTTACAAAGCGTTTCCCACTCAGACGGCGTCTATCGGCGAGTTCCAGCACCCATGTTTTGGCGCCCGCAAGCGGGTTTTCCTCGCCATTCAGGTAGTACGCACGCTCGTCGTATAGCAGCAGACTTTTACGATCCAGACGAATACCGGCTTTTGACGCCTGCCTGATGAAACGCACCTCGTCAAGCGCTCGCCGCGGCGGATCGAATACGACGCTCGGCTTCGGCTCACTGAGATACGCGCCAAGAAACGACGCGACGTCCCCGTCGTCCCATCGGACTTTAGCAAGGATCGCGCCCACCTTTTGCACGAGCGCGGCCGGCAATTGCGCGGGACGGGTCACGGCCGGCTGCTGCGGGTCGCAATAGCGTTGGTCTGAAACGTTTGCGCCCTGCGCGTTATCGACCCTTTCAGCGAGCTTCTCTGCGAGGTGATAAAGGAATTGCGAGGTCAATTCGGTTGCGCTCGGCGCGCGAAAGCCGATTGAACAGGTCATGCATTCGCCCTCCGCGATACCGTCGTGTGCGATATGCGGGGGCAGGTAAAGCATGTCGCCTGGCTCGAGCAGCCATTCGGCGTCCGGTTCAAAGTGTTGTAGAACTTTCAACGGCAAGCCGGGTTCGAGCGTGAGATCGCGCTGCGCGCCGATGCGCCATCTGCGCTTGCCGTGCACCTGCAACAGAAACACATCGTAGGAGTCGAAGTGCGGGCCGACACCACCGCCGTCGGTCGCAAATGAAATCATCAGGTCGTCGAGTCGTGCATCGGGAACAAAGCGAAAGCGCTCGAGCAGCATGCGTGCGCGTTCGTCATGCAGGTCGACACCTTGCACGAGCAGCGTCCACGCGCGTTGCTTCAACGACGGCAGTTCGTCGCGCGCGAATGGGCCATGCTCGAGTGCCCACTTGTTGCGTGCATGCGTGATGAGTCGGCTTTCCACTTCATCGCGATCGGCGAGTGCGAACAGTTCGTCGCGCGTGAGCGGTGCTGCGAGACCCGGTATCGCGCCACGGATCAACAGGGGTTTTTTCTGCCAGTAGCGGCGCATGAACTGCGCAGGGCTGAGGTTGCCCAATAGCGCTGTCGGCACATCGGGCGCGGGTGCCGCGAAGCCATCGGACGCCTCTGCTTGGAACGTTTGATGCGGGTGAATCCGGGCTGAACCTGGGCTCGCCGGTTGGGCATTGGGCCGCTTGGGCATCGTATAATAGGAGCGGTAATCTTGGAGAGACGAATGAAGATCGCAAAGAACACCGTCGTATCGGTCGCCTACAAGCTATCGGATGCGCAAGGCAATCTGATCGAGGAGAGCGACGAGCCGATGGTCTATCTGCACGGCGGCTATGATGGCACGTTCCCCAAGATCGAGGAAGAGTTGGACGGCCGCGAGCCCGGCTTCCAGACGCAGATTCAGCTCGAACCGCAGGACGCATTCGGCGAATACGATCCTGAGCTCGTGAAGATCGAGCCGCGCGAACGCTTTCCCGAGCCGCTCGAAGTCGGCATGCAATTCGAAGGGACACCCGAAGAAGGCGATGAAGATCTCGATACGATGATCTACACGGTTACCGATGTTGCGGAAGACAAAGTCGTGCTCGACGGCAACCATCCGCTTGCGGGCATGGCGCTGCGTTTTGCGCTGACGGTCAAGGAAGTGCGCGAAGCAACCGAAGACGAAATCCAGCACGAACATGCGCATGGCGCCGATGGCCTCGAAGTCTACGACGATGAGGACGACGACGATCTCGAACCGAAGTCAGGGCCGACTTTGCACTGAACCTGCTGGCGCAGTCGTTCCCGGCGAAGGGGACGAAGTGGACGAGCCGGGCGCACGCCCGACATCATCGACCGCTTCGTCCCCTTTGTTTTGGGCGCCATTCAGGATGGCGCCTTGCGACGGAGAAGGATTGGGCCCAATCAGTTGAGGCCCGCTGTTCATGCCGTTCATTCCGGGCGTTTGTGAAAGCGAAGGTGCGAGCTGTTGTGACTGCGGCTGCGATTGTGGCTGCAGCTGTGGTTGCGGCTGCGGCTCCGGCAGAATCGGCGGCAACTCCGAAGCCGGCGAAAACTCGGGCACTGCGGGCATCGGTTCGGGCAGCGGGTTGTAGTCGTTGCGCGCCGGCAGCGACGGCGTGGGCAACAGCGGCATGTCTTTCGGCACGTCACGCACGCTAACGCGAAACGGCACGCGGCGCGCGAAATCCGCTTCGACCTGAATCCACTGCGTGAGCCGGTTGCGCGGCGCGATCGCGATACGCGTGAGGTTTGTCACGAGTGCGCCCTTGTCGTTGCGCAATGGCTGGTCGATCGTAAAACCGCCGCGCAATTTCTCGTCGTCCTGATGAATCACGAGCACGGGCCCGTGAAACGATTCCGCAAGCTTCACGAGGCTGCGCTTGAACTCCATATATCCGTCGCGCGGCTTGTGTTCGAAACGCAGCCACGCAAAACGCTCACGCCGCTCGTAGCGCTCGGGATCGAAATCGCCTTGCACGAACACGACCACCGCCTTCGCATCACGCCGTTTTGCGTATTCGGCTGCATGATCGAGCCAGAACGAATTGGCGATCACGCGGTCTTCGAACTCGCCGTTACGGCCGCCCGCGGTCAGATAGTGATTGTTCGGGCTCGGCACGTTCAAACCGACAAAGACCGTATCGCCTAGCTGCCAGCGCACGTTTTCGCGATACGTGCGAAAGCGCGAGACCTCGCTTTCGCGCGCGAGCGGCAGCGGGTTCTGACCCATCGACGATGCGTCGGTAAAGAGCGTCTGCCGTAACTGGTCGAGACGTTCGACCGGATCGAAGCCGCCGGCCGCCGCTGTGCCGCAGTCGGCCCAGTCGTGTTGGCCGGGAATAAAGACGAGCGCCGGTTTCGACGCTTGCAGCAAGGCCTCGCGCGCTTCGAACAGCGAGTCGCGGCACGGTTCGTCGGCGCTTTTCAGATTGCCGTCGTAGACGATAAAGGCGATTTGCGGATCGCGACCGATCGCGTCGATCAGTCGTTGCGTGGGGGCTTCGTCGGCGTTGCTTTGCAGCGTGCTGCCGAGAACCGCGAACGCATAGTGTGTGTCAGCAGCGTGGGCGTTAAGGGGCAGCCCGCTTGCGCAGGCGAGGAGGGCTGCGGCTGCGCTCCATGCCGGCCACGCGGCCCGCATCGACCGCGCGGCCCGTGCTGTATGCACGGACGGCATCGTCCGGGTCGGATCCGGGACCGTCGCGCGATCAGCGCTGCGTGTCCGGCGCTGCGGCCAGCTCATGTAGCTCGTAAAGCAGATCGAGCGCGTCACGCGGACGCAGCTCGTTCGGATCGATCGCGCGCAAGCGTTCGACGAGCGCATCGGCAAGCGGATCGGCCGTGGCGGGCGCGGCATCGTCACGGTCGTCGTCGCGATGCTGGTCGTAACCGCCGTCGTCCGCATCGTGGGCCATTGGCGGCGCCGCGAACAGGTCGAGTTGCGGCGCGGGCTGCGCGGCCGACTGCTGTTCGAGATGCGCAAGATGCTTGCGTGCCGCGCGAATTACCGCGGACGGAACGCCCGCGAGCTGCGCGACCTGCAACCCGTAGCTCTGGTTAGCCGGCCCCTCGTTGACCGCATGCAAAAACACGATGCCGTGGCCATGCTCGACCGCCGACAGATGCACATTGGCCGCCTGCGGGAATTCCGCCGGCAGCTGTGTGAGCTCGAAGTAGTGCGTCGCGAAAAGCGTATGGCAGCCGTTATGCGCCAGCAGGTGCCGCGCGATTGCCCATGCCAGTGCGAGGCCGTCGAAGGTCGACGTGCCGCGGCCGATTTCATCCATCAGCACGAGGCTTTGCGGCGTCGCGTCGTTAAGAATCGCGGCGGCTTCGGTCATCTCGACCATAAACGTCGAGCGGCCGCCGGCGAGATCGTCGGCCGCGCCGATACGCGTGAAGATACGGTCGATCGGGCCGAACGACGCGCGCCGCGCCGGCACGTAGCTGCCCACATAGGCCATCAGCGCGATCAACGCGGTCTGCCGCATGAACGTCGATTTACCGCCCATGTTCGGACCGGTGATCAGGAGCAGCTTGCGCTCGGGGCTCAACAGGCAATCGTTGGCGATAAATTGTTCGACCTGCGCTTCGACGACCGGGTGCCGCCCCTGTTCGATCTCGATGCCGCCCGCCGGCGTGAACGACGGCGCGACCCAATCGAGCTCGCGAGCGCGCTCCGCGAATGCGACGAGCAAATCGAGTTCGGCGAGTGCGCCGGCGACGCGCTGGCAATCCGCGATAAACGGCAGCAGCGCCTGCAGCAGCGCGTCGTACAGCGATTTCTCGCGTGCCAGCGCGCGTTCCTGCGCGGACAGCGCCTTGTCCTCGAATGTTTTGAGTTCAGGCGTGATGTAGCGCTCGGCGTTTTTCAGCGTCTGGCGGCGGCGATAGTCGTCGGGCACCTTGTCGGTCTGGCCGCGCGTCACTTCGATATAGAAGCCGTGCACCTTGTTGTATTCGACGCGCAGATTGCCGATGCCGGTGCGCGCGCGCTCGCGCGTTTCGAGGTCGATCAGGAACTGACCGCAGTTCTCCGAAATATCGCGCAGTTCGTCGAGTTCCGCGTCGTAGCCGCGTGCGATTACGCCGCCGTCGCGGATCATGGCCGCGGGCTCCGGCGCAACCGCGCGCGACAGCAGTTCGACGCAGGTAGCCGGCGGTTCGAGCGATGCATCGAGGCGCGCGAGCGAATCGGCATTCGCGGCGATCGCGGCAAGCTGGGTGCGCAGCTCGGGCAGCGCGATAAAGGTGTCGCGCAGGCTCGACAGATCGCGTGGCCGCGCGGACAGCAACGCAAGCCGCCCGGTAATGCGCTCGATATCGGAGATCTGCCGTAGCGCGCCGCGCAGCGTATCGATGCTCGTCGCGGGATTCAGTTGCGCGGACGCATCGAGCAACGCGCCGATCGCCTGCTGACGCGCCTGCGCATACGATGCGTCGCGCGGCGGATGATGGATCCAGTGCCGCAGCAGGCGGCTGCCCATCGTCGTGCAGCAGGTGTCGAGCAGCGAGCAGAGTGTGGGCGACTCGGTGCCGCGCAGCGTTTCGGTCAGTTCGAGGTTGCGCCGCGTCGCGGGATCGAGGCCGATGTACTCGGATTCGAGTTCGACCTTGAGGCTGCGCACATGCCGCAGCTGCTGGCCTTGCGTGGCCGCCGCATAAAGCAGCAGAGCGCCCGCCGCGCCGCACGCGCAGGTCAGCGTTTGCGCGCCGAAGCCGTCGAGGCTCGCGACATCGAGCTGATCGCACAGGCGCTGCCTGCCCGATGCGATATCGAAATGCCAGCCCGGTACGCGCGTGAGCGCGCCGCTGCCGCTCCCGTTCGCGGGCGGCGCCCATGCGTTGGCGTCGGACGTCGGCACATCGGCGACAAGAATTTCGGCCGGGCGGATGCGTTCGAGCGCGGCCGCGACGCCATCGGGCGGAATTTCGGCGAGACGCAGCGCGCCGCTCGCAAGATTGAGCCATGCGAGGCCGACCGACGTCACGACGCCGCGGCGGTTGTGCGCGACGCACGTCGCCATCAGGTACACATCGTTTTTGTCCGACAGCAGCGCCGCGTCGGTCAGCGTGCCGGGCGTGACGACGCGTACGACCTTACGCTCGACAGGGCCCTTCGAGGTGGCCGGGTCGCCGATCTGCTCGCAGATCGCGACTGATTCGCCGAGCTTGACGAGCTTCGCAAGATATTGTTCGACCGCGTGATGCGGCACGCCCGCCATCTTGATCGGCGCGCCCGCGGAAGCGCCACGCTGCGTGAGCGTGAGATCGAGCAGCCGCGCGGCTCGCTCGGCGTCGTCGAAGAAGAGCTCGTAGAAGTCGCCCATGCGGTAGAACACGAGCGTGCCCGGGTGCTCGGCTTTGATGCGAAGGTATTGCTGCATCATTGGCGTATGCGTGGCATCGGGCGCGGGGGCCGCGGTGCCTGAAACGGCTCCGGATGCCCCAGAGGTTCGGGGTGCTTCGTCAGCAGCTGCGATTTGTATGCCCATCCTCGGTGTCTTGAATGCGTTGCGGTTCAGGGCGTGAGTTTAACCCTTCGGCAGCTGGTGTGAACCCTGGCCGGATGGCCAGGTTCCTGTGCGAGCGCCGCGTCTTTCCGCATTGTCCCGCGTGTTTCCGCGTCGTTCCCGCGTCGTTCCCTGTGTCACTCGCGAATCATCGCGCCGAGATCGACCTTTTTCGCGCTGGCCGCGCTATGCCGCTTCGCGATCCACATCAGCACCGTAATGAACGTGCCCAATGTCGCGATGATCCACGGCACCGGCATCTTCGCCGTCAACAGCAGCGCGTAAGCGCCGAGCATCAGCAGCACGGCCAGACTCTGGTTGAAGTTCTGCACGGCGATCGAGTGCCCCGCGGAAAGCAGCGTCGCGCCGCGATGCTGGAGCACGGCATTCATCGGCACGATAAAGAAGCCCGACAGCGCGCCGAGCAGAATCATCAACGGATAGGCAAGGATGATGTAAACCGGCGCGAAGATCGGGCCGACGCGCAAGCCCACGCCGGGCGGAAAAAGTCCTTTGCTGTAGAACGCCATCGCGATCGCGACGATGCCCGCGATAATGCCCACCGGCAGCACGCGCAGCGACCCGCGCAGCGGAATCCACGCGGCCGCGGCTACAGCGCCGAGCGCGATGCCGATGCCGGCGACGCCCTGGATCACCGCGGCTTTCGACAGCGACAGGCCCAGATTCACATCGGCCCATTTCAGCACGAGCAACTGCAGCGTGACCGCGCTGCCCCACATCAGCGTCGTGACCCACAGCGCGATCTGCGCGAGCCGGTCCATCCACAGCACGTTAAAGCAACGGACGAATTCGCCGACCAGTTTGCCCGGCTCTTGCAGCCGGTTTTCGTAGCGCGCGCCTGTATCGGGAATGCCGATGTTGAGCGCCGCCGCGCACGCGTAGGTCAGCATGACGACGAGCATTGCGAGGTCCGCGGCGGACGTGATGAGCGGCAGATGCGCGTGGGAAACGAAGCGCGAGGCATAGCTGCTGATCAGTGCGCCGCCCAGCACCGTGCCGACGATCGTCGATAGCACGGTTGCTGATTCGAGCCACGCATTCGCGACGACCAGCCTTTCGGCCGGCAGCAGTTCAGTGAGAATGCCGTATTTCGCCGGCGAATACGCGGCGGCGCCGAGACCGACGACCGCATACGCGATCATCGGGTGGACGCTGAAGATCATCAGCAGGCAGCCGGCCGCTTTCAATGCATTAGCAATGAACATCACGTAGCGCTTTTGCAGCGCGTCCGCGAATGCGCCGACGAACGGCGCGAGCAGCACGTACGATACCGTGAAGAGGATCTGCAGCATCGGCGTGACCCACGACGGCGAACGGATGATCGTGAGCCGCTCGATCGCTGCGATCAGAATGGCGTTGTCTGCCAGCGACGAGACGAATTGCGCCGCGATGATCGTGTAGAAGCCTTTTTTCATGGAGCGATTGAAGGTCGGCTCGGATGGAAAGGGCGCAAGTGCGGTGCAAAATGGCCGCGCGAAAATTTCAGTGCGGAAAGGTCAACGCATAAGCGTCAACGCATAAACGTCAATGCAGCAGACACGATGCAGAAAACGTCGATGCAGCAACCTCTCCGCAAAAACAGCAAGGCGGCCGAAGCCGCCTCGCGTGTTCAAACGCGTTAGGCCGCCTGCTGTTTCGTGCGGCTGTAACGCGACAGGATCGGAACCATCTGCGCGTAGATCTTCGGGTTCGCCGCCACGATTTCGTTCACGTGCAGAAAATCGGAATCGCCGGTGTAGTTGCCCACCAGACCGCCCGCTTCAGTCACGAGCAGGCTGCCCGCGGCCATGTCCCACGCGTTGATGCCCTGTTCGAAGAAGCCGTCCATGCGGCCCGCGGCGACGTTCGCGAGGTCGAGCGCCGCGGCGCCCGGACGGCGCAGGCCCGCGCAGGCTTCGGTCATTTCGCCGAACAGCGTCGTGTAGGCGCCAAGGCCGTTCTTGTCGCGAAACGGAAAGCCGGTGCCGATCAGTCCGTCGGCCAGCCGGTCGCGCCGCCCGACGCGGATGCGCCGGTCGTTCAGATAGGCGCCGCGGCCGCGCGAGGCGGTAAAGAGGTCGTTACGCGTCGGATCGTAGACCACCGCCTGCGTGACGATGCCTTTGTGCGCGAGCGCAATCGACACGCAGTAGTACTGGAAACCGTGGATGAAATTCGTCGTGCCGTCGAGCGGATCGATGATCCACTGATACTCGGATTCGTTTTCCGATTGGCCCGATTCTTCGGCGAGGATGGAGTGATCGGGGTAGGCGGTGGTTAGCGTATCGATGATCGCTGCTTCCGATGCCTTGTCGACTTCCGTGACGAAATCATTGTGCTGCTTCTTGGAAACCTGGATCAGATCGAGATCGAGCGAGGCGCGATTGATGATCTGTCCGGCGCGGCGGGCGGCCTTGACCGCGATGTTAAGCATGGGATGCATGGGTCGGGATCCTTTTGCCGATGATGAAACCGGCGAGCAAAGCACGGCGGCAGCGGACTGCCGCACAACGTACACCGCAGGCAGGGCAGAGCCGTTGTGCGAATGTTCCGTCGACGAAAGACGAATTGGATAAGAGCGAGGCGCCGGGCTACCTTGGCGCGCGAATAGCGTGATTTTACCCGAGTCTCCCGCTTTCCGGCGCCACGCGCTCGTGCACGGCGGCGGACCCTTATCAGCATCCGCGAAGCCGGGCAAGGCGCCGCGAACGGGCGCGCGAGGCAATCGTGGAAAGAGGGCGCGAGTTGGCGCTACCATAGCTCTTCCTCCGTCTTCCGTTTTTCATCGTGGTCCAATCGCACGCCCATTCGCACACGTTCCGTTCCCCATCCGATCCTTCTGCTGCGGATGACGCCGCCAGCCCCGTGCGCGGCGGCTTCACGTCGACGCGCTTCGTGCTCGTCGAGCCCAGCCATCCGGGCAACGTCGGCGCCGCGGCACGCGCGCTCAAAACGATGGGTTTCTCGCGGCTCGTGCTCGTGGCGCCGCGCGTCGCGAATGTGCAGAGCGATCCGGAAGCGATTGCGATGGCGAGCGGCGCGGACGACGTGCTCGCAAGCGCGCACGTTGTGCCAACACTCGCCGATGCGTTATCGGGCGCGCAGTGGTCGCTCGCGCTGACTGCGCGCTCGCGCGAATACGGGCCGCCGCAACTCGCGCCGCGCGCCGCGGCCGCGCACGCGCGCGAACACGCGGCGCATGGCGATATCGCGCTTGTGTTCGGCAACGAGCGCACGGGGCTGTCGAATGAAGACGTCGAACGCTGCAGTGCACTCGCGCATATTCCGGCGAATCCCGCCTACAGTTCGTTGAACCTCGCGCAGGCGGTGCAGGTACTGTCGTATGAACTGCGCATCGCGTATCAGGAAGCATCGGACGAGGTCGCATCGGCAGGCGGCGCTTCAGCTTCCTCCGCTAGCGGTGCGGGTGCAGGTGTGGGTGCGGTTCCGAGCGCGCGCGCGCCGAGCGATGAAGTCGAGCGCATGTTCGTGCATCTCGAGAACGCCTTGATCGCACTCGACTTCCTCGATCCCGCCAATCCGAAAAAGCTGATGTCGCGGCTGCGCCGGCTCTTTGCGCGCGCGGGGCTCGAGCGCGAAGAAGTCAACATCGTGCGCGGCATCGCCAAGCATATCCTGTTGAAAGCTAAAGGAAGGGATAACGAAACGCCGTGAGCGGTGCCGCGCATGGCCGCTTTGCATGGCCCGCTTCACATCCGCTGCGCATGCTCCGTATCGACCGCAGGCCAACTACCGGGTTCGACCTTGACGGCCGAATGGGCATCAGCGGACTTCACGCGAATCGACCTACAATCGCCGGAAGCGTCATAAGCAAAGCAGTCAGACCGATATCGCGTGCACCCAGTTTGTGCGGCGCTTTGTTCGGGTCTGGCAGAACAATCCGCTGCAATCCCCCGACACTTCCAGGACGGCGCCACTGCCATGTTCACGAGACTTCGCGAAGACATCGCTACGATTCGCGAGCGCGATCCCGCTGCGCGCAGCGCGTGGGAAGTGCTCACGTGCTATCCGGGCCTGCATGTGCTGATGCTGCATCGTTTCTCGCATGCGTGCTGGCGCGCGAAGCGCTACTGGATCGCGCGCGTCGTTTCGCAAATCGGCCGCTTTCTGACCGGCATCGAGATCCATCCGGGCGCGACGGTCGGCCGCCGCGTGTTTATCGATCACGGCATGGGCGTGGTGGTCGGCGAGACCGCGGTAATCGGCGACGACTGCACGATCTACCAGGGCGTGACGCTCGGCGGCACGTCGCTCACACGCGGTGCGAAACGGCATCCGACGCTCGAGCGCGGCGTGATCGTCGGCGCGGGCGCGAAGGTGCTCGGCGGCTTTACGATCGGCGCGGATGCGAAGATCGGCTCGAATGCGGTGGTCGTGAAGCCGGTGCCGGCGGGCGCGACCGCGGTCGGCAATCCGGCGCGCGTGATCGTCCCCGCAGCATCCGCGCGCGGGTCCGCCGGTGCGGCGAAACCCGCAGCCGCGCGTTCGGAGTTCTGCGCATACGGCATCACGCCGAACGCCGACGATCCTGTCTCGCTTGCCATTCACGGGCTGATCAATCACGCGGCCAATCAGTCGCTGCGCATCGACGAAATCGTCGCCGCGCTCGAGCGGCTCGGCGCGAGCCTCGAGGCGCTGCAGGGCGCCGATGCGGCGCTGTTCGATCTGAAGCGTTTGTCGGCAGCGCTGGAAGGGAAGGTCGAGCCGGGCGCGGAGCCGCATTGAAGCAATCGCGCTAGTGAAGTGGCGCTGACGCCAAGGCGTCTCACCCATGCAGTTGTACCAATCGGCGGCGCTAACTCAATGTCGCTGACTCAACGCGGCTGTCTCAAGGCCGCAGAAGCAAAGCCGCTGAATCGAAGCCGCTGAAGCTGGCCGCCGACGCAACGTCGCGATTCGCGCCCGCACCTCAATCGAGCGGTAGCGCCCGAATCCCTTCCGCATCGATGCGCAGGTAACCGCCACGGCGCTCGCCGTGGTCGAGGTCCCAATCCGGCAACACCCAGCGTGTGCCGCCCGCTTCGCGATGGCGGGCAGGCCGGTGCGTATGGCCGTGGATAATCGTCGCGGTGCCGGTCTTCTTGAAGAGCGCCGCGATCCCTTCACGGGTTACGTCGTAGAGCGGCGATACGGGCCGCGTACGGTTCTCATCGCCGGCGCGGCGCATGCGCTCGGCGAGCGCCTTGCGCCATCGGTAAGGCCACAGCAAAAAAAGCCATTGCGCGAAGCGGTTGCGCGCAATGCGGCGAAAACGCAGATAGCGATGATCGTCGGTGCATTGGCGGTCGCCGTGCGCAAGCGCGATTCGCGTGCCGAACGAGGTAATCACGAACGGGTCCGGCAGCCAGATCGCGCCGGCCGCCTTCATAAAGCGCTTGCCCAGCAGGAAGTCGCGATTGCCGTGCATTACGTAGAGCGCGATGCCGCGCTCCGAGAGCGTATGCATCAGCGCGGCGATGCGCGCGGGAAAGGGCTCGGCGAGCATGTCGTCGCCAATCCAGTATTCGAACAGGTCGCCCAGAATAAAGACCGAATCGGCGTGCTCGGCATTGACGCGGATGAAATGCTCGAACGCGGCGACCGTGCGCGGCATCGCCTCGGAAAGATGCAGATCCGACAGGAAATAAAACGGACGTGCGGCGTGCGGGCGCTTGCCTTCTCCGGGCACACCCGCGGCGACGCTTCGCAGCGGCGTTTCTTGCAGCATCGAGGTATTTTCTGTTGATTGCTCGTTTTACGATTATGGAATAGCTGCAGCCGCGTGGCCGGTGTTACGTACGACAGGTTGTACCGCAGGTTACGTACGACAGGTTGCGTACAACAGGCGTAACGCCGTCTATCCGACGACGAATCCGACGACGATACGCCTCATGCTCCGTTGCGATGCTTGTCGGCGACGCGTGATTCGCGTAATTCGTGTGCGCCGCTCATCTGCTCAAACTGCTCGCCGGGTTATCCGACGAATATTCGACCATTATTCGACCACGACGGCCTTCTCGATCACCACATCGTCGACGGGCACGTCCTGGTGAAAGCCCTTCGAACCCGTTTTCACCTTGCGGATGTTGTCGACCACATCGAGACCGTCCACGACCTTGCCGAATACCGCATAACCCCAGCCTTGCGGCGTCGGCGACGAATGGTTGAGGAAGTCGTTGTCGTTGACGTTGATAAAGAACTGCGCGGTGGCCGAATGCGGATCGTTGGTGCGGGCCATGGCAACCGAGCCCTTCACGTTCTTCAGGCCGTTGTTCGCTTCGTTGTCGATCGGCGCCTGCGTCGTCTTCTGCTTCATGCCGGGCTCGAAGCCGCCGCCCTGGATCATGAAGCCGTCGATCACGCGGTGAAACACCGTGTTGTCGTAGTGGCCGGCCTTCACGTAGTTGAGGAAATTCTCGACCGACTTCGGCGCTTTGTCCGCGTCCAGTTCGAGCTTGATGACGCCGTGGTTCGTATGCAGTTCAACCATGATGGATTCCTTGATCAAAGCGGGTGAGTGACGGGCGCGGGAAAAAACGCGCCCTCCCAGACTACTACTTGCTGACCACCGTCGCCGATTCGATCACGATCGGCTTTTGCGGCACATCGCTCATGGGGCCGCGCGACGTGGTCGGCGTACCTTCGATTTTCTTCACGACGTCCATGCCGGAAGTGACCTTGCCGAACACCGCGTAGCCGTTACCGTCGGGATTCGGATAGTCGAGGTTCGCGTTGTCGACGGTATTGATGAAGAATTGCGCGGTCGCCGAATTCGGATCGCCCGTGCGCGCCATCGCGATGGCACCGGTCACGTTCTTGAGCCCATTGCGGCTCTCGAGCGGAATCGGCGCGCGCGTCGGCTTTTCGGCGAAGCTCGTCGTATAGCCGCCGCCCTGGATCATGAAGCCCGGAATCACGCGATGAAAGATCGTGCCGTTGTACTGGCCGGACTTCACGTAATCGAGGAAATTGGCGACCGTCTTCGGCGCTTTCTCGGGATACAGTTCGACGCGAATGTCGCCATCCGACGTCTTGAAGAGGACAGACGGATGCGCGGCCGGCGCCGCGGACTGTGCAAACGCAGGCGCGTTTGCAACGAGGGCGGCGCTGCCGAGCGCCAACAACAAGCGTTTCATGTAGTTCCTCGGTTAAAGGGTTGAACGCGGGGTGAACGCGGGGTGAACGCGGGGTGAACGCGGGATAAGCGCGGGGTGAACGCGCAATGAACGCGGGGTTAAGCGCGGCTAGCGCGGTTACCGCGGGAAAAGGCGCGGGACGGACACGAAAAAAGCGCAGGATGAGTATACGGATCACGAGACGCCGCACCGCTTACCGCGGCGGTGCCTGGTACGGCGGAATGGCAAGCGAACCGCTCGTCGGCCCGCCGAACTGGAACGACGGCGAATCGACCATGTTCGACATGGCGCGGTTCGTATAGTCGGACGTGGCCGATGTGCTGCGCGCTGCCTTCGCGCCCTTCGGCGGCGACACGATTTTCTCGATGTCGGCAAGACGCTGCTGTGTGGTGCCGCTCGCGGCGCCGAGCGTCTGTGCGCGGCGATACGCCTGATCGGCCATGCGCAGATAGAGGTCGCCGAGATTTTCGTACGCGAGTCCGTAGCCCGGATTCGCCTTCGTCGCCGTTTCGAGCGCGGCGCGCGCGTCGCCGTAGCGGCCTTGCTTCGCATACAGCGCGGCAAGATTGTTGTAGGGCTCGGGCAGCTCCGGGTACATCTCGGTCAGTTCGGTAAACGCGGCGATGGCGTCGTCGGTGCGATCCATGCGGGCGAGCACCGTGGCGCGCTTGAACTTCGCCTGCGCGTCGCGCGGATTTTGCGCGATGCGCGCATTGAGTTCCGCGAGCGCGGCGCCCCAGTTCTTTTGCTCGATCGATGCATCGGCTTCCGGAGTCGCGTCGCGCGTGGCCGGGCCATGCGACACGATGTTGGCTTTCTGCGCATACGCGCTCGTTCCGGGGGCGATCAGCAACGCAAATGCAAAGAGCGCCGCAATGTGCGCGACGCCTCGTGCGCGGCCGCTGGAAGATTTCATAGGGAGAGGTCTGGATGTTATACTCCGAGCCATTCTAACAAAAGGTCTGCGCGTTTTCGTCACGCGTTTTCGTCGAAGCACAGACTGTCTTTCGCCACTCGTGGTCGTCTCCGCTTTGCTGGCAGTGTGATCGCCGCACCAGGTGCGCGATCGGTTTCCGAAGAATCTGTGCCGGGTGAGTGTTGTGTAGTGGAGGCTTGCCCGCCTGCTTTCATCCGGTCTCCGGTCACACCGCCGATCATGTCGTCGCACCATGTGTCCGTTACCGCCATAATCAGTCGCATGTGCGGTTCGTCGCATGGGTTCATCGCATCATGGCGCGGCATGAACGAGCACAACGCGGATTTCTTTCGGCCCACGCATCGTTCTCTATGGAATCACTGCGCATCTACAACACGCTCGCGCGTGACAAGCAAACTTTCGTGCCACTGCAGGACGGCGTGGTGCGCATGTACGTGTGCGGGATGACCGTGTACGACTACTGCCACATCGGCCATGCGCGCGTGATGGTCGTGTTCGACGTCGTGCAGCGGTGGCTGCGCGCGCTCGGTTACAACGTAACGTACGTGCGTAACATCACCGACATCGACGACAAGATCATTCGCCGCGCCGTCGAGAACGGCGAGACGATCAAATCGCTGACCGACCGTTTCATTCAGGCGATGCACGAAGACGCGGACGCGCTCGGCGTGCAGCGTCCGGACCTCGAGCCGCGCGCCACGGAATTCATTCCGCAGATGCTCGGCATGATCGAGAAACTCGAAGCGAACGGCTTCGCGTATCAGGCGACCGACGGCGACGTCAATTACGCGGTGCGCAAGTTCGCCGGCTACGGCAAGCTCTCGGGCAAGTCACTCGAAGATCTGCGCGCGGGCGAGCGCGTGGCCGCGAACGATGCGAAGCAGGATCCGCTCGACTTCGTGCTGTGGAAGCAGTCGAAACCCGACGAACCCGCCGACACCGGCTGGGAGTCGAAGTACGGACGCGGCCGTCCCGGTTGGCATATCGAATGCTCGGCGATGGGCTGCACGTTGCTCGGCGAACACTTCGACATTCACGGCGGCGGACAGGACCTGCAGTTTCCGCACCACGAGAATGAGATCGCGCAAAGCGAGGCTGCAACCGGGCAAACGTTTGTGAACACGTGGATGCACAACGGCTATGTGCAGATCGACAACGAGAAGATGTCGAAATCGCTCGGCAACTTCTTTACGATTCGCGAAGTGCTCGCGCAATTCGACGCCGAAGTTGTGCGCTTCTTCATCGCGCGCGCACACTATCGTTCGCCGCTCAACTACAGCGATGCTCATCTCGACGATGCACGCAACGCACTCACGCGTCTTTACACGGCTTTGAAAGACGTGAGCGCCGACGGTGCCGCGCTCGACTGGAGCGAATCGCACGCCGCGCGCTTTCGCGAGGCGATGAACGACGACTTCAATACGCCGGTGGCGGTGGCGGTGCTCTTCGAGCTCGCGAGCGAAGTGAACCGCACGCGCGATCCGGCATTAGCACGGCAATTGCGAGAGCTCGCGCATGTAATCGGTTTCCTGGACCGTGAGCCGCGCGAGTTTCTGCAGCAGGCGGCAGGCAGTTTGAAACAGGGTGGGCTCGAGGTGGCGCAGATCGAGGCGAGAATCGCCGCGCGCGTTGCCGCGAAGCAGGCAAAAAATTATGCCGAGGCAGACCGGATTCGCGCAGAGTTGCTCGAAGCCGGGGTTGCACTTGAAGACAAACCCGGTGGGTTGACCGAGTGGCGGCGCGTGTGAGCGCACCTCGTTTTTCACTCTGATCGACTCACCAGGCAGGAGGCAGGATGGCAACGGCCACGAAGACGCCGGCTAAACGTGCCGCGTCTCAAACCAGAACGGCATCTGCGGTCAAACGTGCGCGCTCGGACAGTGCAGCGCAAAACGAGGTAAAGCGCACGGCAAAGAGCGGTGCTCAAACTGGTACCCAAGCGGGTGCGCAAGCGGCGGCGCGCAAGGCGGGCGCAAAGCGTGTGTTAAACGGTGCTGCCGGCCCGGCTGAAGCAACGCCGGCCCGGACGTCGCGCTCGCGCGCGAAAGCCGCGGCGAGCGGCAATGGCGCGTTGCCCGCCGAACTCGCGGGCACCGAACAGGCGTTCGAAGCGGATTCGCTTCACGAAGGCGAGGTCGTGCGCAAGACGCGCGCGTCCGTCGATACCGAAGTAGCGGTGCCGGTGCAGATCGGCGGTCTTGCGCCCGAAGTCACGCGGCCTGCGTATTGGGACAAGGCGTGTGCCGATCTCGTCAAGCGTGACCGCATTCTGAAGAAGCTGATTCCGAAGTTCGGCCCCGTGCATCTGTTGAGTCGCGGCGATCCGTTCGTCACGCTCGCGCGTTCGGTCGTCGGTCAGCAGATTTCGGTTGCCAGCGCGCAAGCGGTGTGGGAGCGCATTGAAAGCGCGTGCCCGAAGCTCGTGCCGCAACAGATCATCAAGCTCGGCGCCGCGAAGCTGATCGCGTGCGGGTTGTCGAAGCGCAAAACCGAGTACATTCTCGATCTCGCACAACACTTCGTATCGGGCGCGTTACACGTCGGCAAGTGGACGTCGATGGACGACGAAGCGGTGATCGCGGAGCTCACGCAGATTCGCGGCATCGGCCGCTGGACCGCGGAGATGTTCCTGATCTTCAATCTGTCGCGCCCCGACGTGCTGCCGCTCGACGATCTCGGTCTGATTCGTGCGATCAGCGTCAACTACTTCAGCGGCGAGCCGGTGACGCGCAGCGAAGCACGCGAAGTCGCCGCGAACTGGGAACCGTGGCGCACGGTCGCGACGTGGTACATGTGGCGCAGTCTCGATCCGCTCCCCGCAGACGAATAACGTCACGAGCGCTCAAGCAGCAAGCAGTTCGAGCCGGCGCTCGCGCGATGCGTCCGAATGTGCGGCGTGCCACACGGCGATTCGCATAAGAGCCGCTACACAAGGCACCATAAAGGCTGTTGCAGGCAATTTCGTTCCGACGCCGCGCGGCCGCGTTGAGTGAGTGCACGGTTAGTGCACAAGCGGGTGCTATCGGTTTTTGAGATTTAATAGTTTTGGGACGGTTTGGACAGCGGCGGGCGCGGTTAGAATACGCGCTGCCGGTAAGTCGAAGGATTAAAAACCAATGAAGACCACCTTTCTGGATTTCGAGCAGCCCATCGCCGAGCTCGAAGCGAAAATTGAAGAATTGCGCTTCGTGCAGGACGATTCGGCCGTCGATATTTCGGAAGAGATCGAGCGGCTGTCGAAGAAAAGCCAGCAGCTCACGAAGGATCTTTATGCGAATCTGTCGCCGTGGCAGGTCTCGCAAATCGCACGTCATCCGCAGCGTCCGTACACGCTCGACTATGTGAACGAACTGTTCACGGACTTCCACGAACTGCATGGCGACCGCTCGTATTCGGACGATCTGTCGATCGTCGGCGGTCTGGCGCGATTCAATGGCACGCCGTGCATGGTGATCGGCCATCAGAAAGGGCGCGATACGAAAGAGCGCGCGCTGCGCAATTTCGGCATGCCGCGTCCCGAGGGCTATCGCAAGGCCGAGCGTCTGATGCGCCTTGCCGAAAAATTCGGCTTGCCGCTGTTCACGTTTATCGACACGCCGGGCGCGTATCCGGGCATCGGCGCGGAAGAGCGCGGCCAGTCGGAGGCGATCGGCCGCAATCTGTATGTGATGGCCGAGCTCAAAACGCCGATCATTTCGACGATCATCGGCGAAGGCGGCTCGGGCGGTGCACTGGCCATCGCGGTTGGGGACAGCGTGCTGATGCTGCAATTCTCCACTTACTCGGTCATCTCGCCGGAAGGCTGCGCATCGATTCTGTGGAAGAGCGCCGCGAAAGCGCCGGAAGCGGCCGAAGCGCTCGGTCTGACCGCGCATCGTCTGAAGGCGCTCTCGTTGATTGACAAGATTGTCAATGAACCGCTCGGTGGCGCGCATCGCGATCCGAAGGGCATGGCCGCTTTGCTGCGCCGTGCGCTGGCCGATTCGCTGCGGCAGTTCCAGGGTATGAGCATCAACGATCTGCGGCAGCGCCGCTTCGACCGGTTGATGGCGTACGGCAAATTCAAGGAAACGACGCCGGGCGCTTAAGCGCGGCGCGCGGGCGATATATCGCGTGACATCGCCTGATGGAACAAGCGGCAATGGCGGTCGGTCCAGTCCATCATGGGCCGTACCGAGCGTGATGCAGATCTCGTAGGTGGCGATGTGCTGGCCATTGTGATTCGCCGTGAACTCTCTCTCTGATCCCGCCGCCGATCGCATCGTGCTCGATGCGATCGAGGCCGCGCTCGTTCACGAGCCGGCCGATACGCGCATTGCGATCGCCTACAGCGGCGGCCTCGATTCGACCGTGCTGCTCGATGCCGCGGTGCGCGTCGCGGGCGCGGCGCGCTGCGTCGCGTTCCACATTCATCATGGCCTGAGTCCGAATGCCGACCGCTGGCTCGCGCATGGCGAAGAGCAGGCGGCGGCGCTCGGCGTGTCGTTCGCGGCGCATCATGTCGACGTGCGGCGCGACGCGGGTATCGGTATCGAAGCCGCGGCGCGCGAAGCGCGTTATCGCGGGCTCGACGCGCTGTGCGATAGCGAACACGTGCGGCGCCTCTGGCTCGCGCAGCACGCCGACGATCAGGCCGAAACGGTACTGCTGCAGTTGTTGCGCGGCGCGGGCCTCGCGGGGCTCGCGGCGATGGCGCCCGAACATCGGCCCGCCGGCGCCTCGGCGACGCGCGTGCGGCCGTTTCTGCATCTGCTGCGCGCGCAGCTCGAAGACTATGCGCGCGGCCGCGCGCTGCGCTGGATCGACGACGAATCGAACGCCGATACGCGCTTTGCGCGCAACGCGTTGCGTCATCACGTGCTGCCGCAGCTCGCCGTGCATTTTCCGGGCTTTCGCGATGCGCTTGCGCGCACGGCCGCGCATGCGGGCACCGCACAACGCCTCGTTGACGAACTCGCGCGCATCGATATGGAAGCCGTTGCGAACGGCGACAACGCGCATGCGTTGTCGCGCGCCGCGCTGCTCCAACTCGACGACGAGCGCGCGCTGAATCTGCTGCGCTACTGGATGCGCACGCTCGGTTTGCCGGCTGCGTCGACGGCGCGGCTCACCGATGCGCTGCGGCAGTTGCGCGATGCGCGCGACGATCATGGCTTGCGGGTCGATCATGCGGGTCAGACGCTGCGCAGCTATCGCGATCAGATCTACTGGGAAGCGGGCGACAGCAGCGATGCCGCCGACGAAACCGCGTTGACCGAACGGCCTGTCAGCGAATTGACGTGGCGTGGCGAAGCGGTCTGGCGCTTGCCGGTATGGCGCGG
Source organism: Paraburkholderia edwinii (assembly GCF_019428685.1). NCBI lineage: Bacteria > Pseudomonadati > Pseudomonadota > Betaproteobacteria > Burkholderiales > Burkholderiaceae > Paraburkholderia > Paraburkholderia edwinii. Next base: position 3,126,671 of record NZ_CP080095.1, on the reverse strand, counting down.
AACATTTGTGTTCGCGGAAGCGGAAGGGGCGGCCGGCGACCCGGCGGCGAGCGACCCCGCGGCGGGCGATGCGGCGGCGGGACATCCGGCACCTCGCAGAACGGCGCCCGGCGACAAAACCGCCATTCCCGCCGCGCTGCTGATGAATAAACCGTTGTTCGCCCGCGCACGCAGCGGCGGCGAACGCATGCGCTGCGACGCACACGGACCGAGCCGCACGCTGAAGAATCTGTTTCAGGAGCGCGGCGTGCCGTCGTGGAAGCGCGATGTGCCGCTACTTTACGTGGGCGATCTGTTGCTCTACGTGCCGCTGCTCGGCGTGAATCTGGCGGCGCTGGACGCATTGCATGCGAACGCCGCGGGCCATGCAGCAGACGCAAATAACCCAAAAAATACGAAGCCCGCTCCGCGCGCAAGCGAGGAGGGCGCCGCCGCCGCCGCATCCGCTGACCGCTCTATACGAATCGACTGGCGCGAAGACCTACTGATTGCCTGACCGCGCGTGTCGCCGCACATCGTCGCGTGCGCGTGGCAAATTCACCGATAAACCCTTTCCCCACAAGCGTTTGCGACGCGTTTGACTTGTCAATTCGCGTCGCTTCAGGTAGGGTAGCTTGTTTGCCCGACCCGCTTTGCACGCGTTTTCCGGCGCTCAGGGTTCGGTCCAGGTGCGGTTTGAGCCGATTCAAAGTCAGGTTCAAGGCCGATGCCACGGTCGATCAAGGTCGATTGAGGTCAGGCAGCGAGCGGCGCATCATCCGCGCGCGCAAGCCGCCGCACTACCGCCGTCACACGTCCTACAGGGCGCGTCTCCGGAGCAGGATTGCAGCGTGACCGGATCGGTTCCGATCCGCTTCCCTGTCGAAGAGCAAATCGAAGGGCAAATCCGCGGAAGGCAAATCCGCGCACAATGCGCACGGTTCGCGCACGTGTTGCGCACGCTAACTTCGCGCCGCACACCTCGCCGTCGTTCCAGAACGTTGTGCTTCCAGCTGTGTGGCCGTTCCTAAACGTGCGGCCACGGCGCGCGTCAAGCGTCTGAAGCGAAGCGTCTGAAGCATCTCCAGCTTTTCCTACGGTTTAAAAACGACAATGGCACTCATCGTACACAAATACGGCGGCACTTCGATGGGCTCGGTCGAGCGCATCAAGAACGTCGCGAAGCGCGTCGCGAAATGGCACAAGGCCGGCCACCGGATGGTCGTCGTGCCGTCCGCGATGTCCGGCGAAACGAACCGCCTCATCGGCCTCGCGAAAGAAATCTCCGGTCAGCCGAGCCCGCGTGAGCTCGACATGATTGCGTCGACCGGCGAGCAGGTCAGCGTCGGTTTGCTGTCGATCGCGCTGCACGACGCGGGCGTCGACGCGGTCAGCTACACGGGCTGGCAAGTGCCGGTCAAAACCGATAGCGCGTTCACCAAAGCGCGCATCAACGACATCGACGGCGAACGCGTGCTGCGCGACCTCGATGCCGGCAAGGTGGTCGTGATCACCGGCTTTCAGGGCATCGATCCCGAAGGCCACATCACGACGCTCGGCCGCGGCGGTTCGGATACGTCGGCGGTGGCCGTGGCCGCGGCGCTCAAGGCGGACGAGTGCCTGATCTACACCGACGTCGACGGCGTCTACACGACGGACCCGCGCGTCGTCGAAGAAGCGCGCCGGCTCGATCGCGTGACGTTCGAGGAAATGCTGGAAATGGCGAGCCTCGGCTCGAAGGTCCTGCAGATCCGTTCAGTGGAATTCGCGGGCAAATATCAGGTGAAGACGCGCGTGCTGTCGAGCCTGACCGATCCGCTGATGCCGCTCGAAACCGAAATGACCTCGGGCACCCTGATTACTTTTGAAGAAGACGAGACCATGGAAAAAGCAGTCATCTCCGGCATTGCGTTCCAGCGGGACGAAGCCCGCATCGCCGTGATGGGTGTGCCCGACAAGCCGGGCATCGCGTATCAGATCCTCGGTCCGATCGCCGAGGCGAATATCGACGTCGACATGATCATCCAGAACCAGAGCGTCGAGGGCAAGACGGCGTTCACGTTCACGGTCGGCCGAGGCGACTATCAGCGCGCGATGGACATCCTCACGAATCAGGTGAAGGGCCATATTTCGGCGGAGCAGGTGCTCGGCGACCCGAAGGTGTCGAAGGTATCGGTGGTCGGTGTCGGCATGCGCTCGCATGTGGGCATCGCGAGCACGATGTTCCGCACGCTGTCGGAAGAGGGCATCAACATCCAGATGATTTCGACGTCCGAAATCAAGATCTCGGTGCTGATCGACGAGAAGTATATGGAGCTCGCCGTGCGCGCGCTGCATAAGGCATTCGAACTCGATCAGGCTTGATCGCCGGAAGGGGAGTGATCCTGCTCTGAGCTTGCGTCGTGGGCTTGCAGTCGTGGCTTTGCTGAGTACGCGCCGTCGGGTGCCTCGTGGTTTTTTGGGCGGGTCCCCTCGCGGCTCGAGCGGCGGGCTTTGCGATGACAGTGCAGTGACACCGCTGGCATAAAAATTGTGCCAGGGAAATTGACCTCGCATCCCGAACCCGCTATCATCTTGGCTTCGTCGCGCTGCCTCCCTGGCGCGAGCGAAGGTTTGGGAGACGTGGCCGAGAGGTCGAAGGCACTCCCCTGCTAAGGGAGCATCTGGGCCAAAACCTGGATCGAGGGTTCGAATCCCTCCGTCTCCGCCAGTACGTCAGTATGTGGCGGTGGAACCCCGTAAGTTCTCGGACTTACGGGGTTTTGTTTTTTATGGGCTTGCGATTTCATCCGCCAAGGTACGAATCGCGAAACCGATGTTCGCGATTACCTGGGATAACCAGGCGATGCCGTAAGCACACAAGCAGCGCTATCGCCTTGAAGCGCGAAAGCGTGGATGGATCCGGCCACGAAACCTTCTGTGCAGTATCCGGGTCGGCTGACCTGTCAACGAGAAGTTGCAAATCAGATATCGCGAGCACCGGCGAATGCAGCGCTGTCAAGTTTTCCGCAGTGGTGCCGATAAGACACGCGTCGTCGGTTCACAACAGCGACGGCGCGCCGTTGCGTCACGAAACCCTGTCGCGTGTAACTGCGCGTTACAGGCAGGCCCAGGACGCGATTTTGTGCATCAGTTATTACAAAGTTGAAATATGCTGGCCGCCTACGTTTGTTATATTGAGACGCAGGTAGTCGACAACACAAACACACACACTCGCAAAATAGGTGAACACATGAAGACCACGCGTCTTGTTACGTTACTGGTCGGCGCGCTCGCGATCGGCGCGTCGAGTGCAGCGATGGCTGGAGGAGTGCACGTCGGTATCAACCTCGGCATCCCCGCACCGGTCTATGCGCCGGCGCCGGTGTACGCAGCGCCGCCGCCTCCGCCGGTCGTGTATGCGCCGGCACCGGTCTATGCAGCGCCGCCTGCGATCGTCATCGGCTGGCATGGCGACCGTTATTGGGACGGCCGTCGGTACTGGGGTCGCGATGACTGGTATCGCCATCATGGCGGCTATCACGGCGGCCATGGCTATGGCCACGACCACGGCCACGGCGGCCGCTGGCACTAAGCGGCCGGCGCAGCTCAACACTGCGCACGGTACGTACGCGTCGACTAGCAAAAAACGCCCTTTCGAGGGCGTTTTTTTATATCGGTTGCCCACGCATCGAGATGGGCGGCCGAGTATGGGCGGCCACGCATCGGCTGCCGTGAGCGCGCGTGCCGCTGTCGAAGGGCGCTCTTGAGCCGCCGCTTCTGAGTCCCGCTTCTGAGTTCCGCTTCTGAGCCCTCTAAACCCGGAGTAGACCGCGGCCGAGCTTACTCAGCTGCTGCCGCCGCCATCCCGCCGACCACTGCATTAAAGCCGCTGTCGACGTGCACGATCTCGGCCGTCACGCCGGCCGCGAGATCCGACAGCAGGAACGCCGCCGTATTGCCGACCTGTTCGATCGTCACGTTGCGCTTGAGCGGCGCATTGTCTTCGACGAACTCGAGAATCTTGCCGAAGCCCTTGATGCCGCTCGCCGCGAGCGTCTTGATCGGGCCTGCGGAAATCCCATTCACGCGCACGCCCTTGTTGCCGAGCGATACCGCGAGGTAACGGACGCTCGCTTCGAGCGATGCCTTGGCGAGCCCCATCGTGTTGTAGTTCGGAATCGCGCGCTCAGAACCGAGATAGGTCAGCGTGAGCAGCGCCGCGTCGTTCGACAGCATCGGCTGCGCGGCCTTCGCAAGCGCCGCGAAGCTGTACGCGGAAATGTCGTGCGCGACGCGGAAGTTTTCACGCGTCATGCCGTCGAGGAAATCGCCGGCAATCGCTTCGCGCGGTGCAAAGCCGATCGAGTGCACGAGGCCGTCGAGACCGTCCCAGTGTTGCTTGAGCGAGGTGAACAGCGCATCGATCTGCGCATCGTCGCCGACGTCGCACGGGAACACCAGATTGCTGCCGAACTCGGTGGCGAACTCGGTGATGCGATCCTTGAAGCGATCGCCGACATACGTGAACGCGAGTTCGGCGCCTTCGCGCTTGCAAGCCTGTGCAATGCCGTAGGCGATTGAACGATTCGACAGCAAGCCGGTCAGCAGGATACGTTTACCAGCGAGGAAGCCCATGAATTCTCCTAATGAGGTCGGTGCGCCGCATGTCCGCCAGGAGCGGGCGCGCGCGGGATTTTGGGTAGAATTCTCTCACATTGCAACGGGCCGGCCCGCGCATCTCGCCTGATAGCATGTCGATACCGCGCTGATACGATCCGGACATCGCGCTACACCGTCCCTTCGCACGTCCTGCACTCTCTTCGAACAAGGCACCATGACGCTCGATTCACGATGGCTTGAACCCGTTCGCGCGCCGTTGCGCATCGTGTTGCGTGTGCTGTTTATCGAGAAGGGTGTTCCGCGATTCGCGAAGCAGCAGGCCGCGTGGCTGCTGCTGGCTTCGCTTCTCTTCACGCCATCGGCCTTCGCGGCCTACGCGATCGCACAGTACGGCCAACCGAAATACCCGCCGGACTTCAAACACTTCGATTACGTGAACCCCGATGCGCCGAAAGGCGGCACGCTGGTGCTCGCGAATCCGGGCCGGGCGACGAGCTTCGACAAGTTCAATCCGTTCACGCTGCGCGGCAATGCGGCACCCGGCATCGACGTGCTGTTCGAGAGCCTGACCACCGGCAGTTCGGACGAAGTCGCCTCCGCATACGGCCTGCTTGCGGACGACATCAACATCGCGGCCGATGGCCTGTCGACCACCTTCCATATCAATCCTCACGCGCACTTTTCGAACGGCGATCCGGTGACCGCCGACGATGTGAAGTACTCGTTCGATACGTTGAAGAGCCCGAAGGCCGCACCGCAATTCGCCGCCTATTTCGGCGAAATCGCGCGCGCGGTAGTGGTGGACCCGGGCACGATCCGCTTCGAGTTCAAGCAGCGCGATCGCGAACTGCCGCTGCTGGCGGGCAGCATGCCGGTGTTTTCGCGCAAGTGGGGCGTGAAACCCGACGGCAGCCGCGTGTCGTTCGATCAGCTTGCGTTCGAAAAGCCGATCGGCAGCGGACCGTATCTGATCGAGCAGTACGATAACGGCCGCAACATTACGTACAAGCGCGATCCGAACTACTGGGGCGCGAAGTTGCCGGTGCGCGTCGGCATGTTCAACTTCGATCGCATCCAGTACAAGCTCTACGGCGACCCGACCGCGCGGCTCGAAGCGTTCAAGGCCGGCGAGTACGATGCGCTCGTCGAATATGTCGCGCGCAGCTGGGTGCGGCGCGACGTCGGCAAGAAGTTCGACGACGGCGAGCTGATCAAGCGCGAGTTTGTGCAGCACAACGGCACCGGCATGCAGGGCTTTATCCTGAACCAGCGGCGGCCGCTGTTCCAGGACGTGCGGGTGCGGCAGGCGCTCGATCTCGCGCTCGACTTCCAGTGGCTCAACCGGCAACTGTTCTATAACCAGTACAAGCGCATCGACAGCTTTTTCGTGAATACCGACTGGCAGGCGAAAGGGCTGCCGTCGCCGGGCGAACTGAAGCTGCTCGATCCGTACCGCGCGCAACTCGAGCCTTCCGTGTTCGGCTTGCCGCCCGTGCAGCCCAATACCGATCCGCCCGGTTCGCTGCGCGCGAACCTGCTGAAGGCGCGCGAGCTGCTCGCGCAAGCGGGCTGGACTTACCGCGACGGCGCGTTGCGCAATGCGAAGGGCGAGCCGTTCGAATTCGAGATTCTCGACGATTCCGGTTCCGCGCAGAGTTTCGAGCCCGTGATTGCGCCGTATATCCGTAACCTGCAAAAGCTCGGTATAACCGTGCGCATGCGCGTAGCCGACTTCGCGGTCTATCAGAAGCGCCTCGATGCATTCGACTTCGATGTGACGACGCTGCGCTATCCCGATACGCAGGTGCCCGGCTCCGATATGATCGACCGCTTCGGCAGCAAGGCCGCCAGCGAGCCCGGTTCGGGCAACCTGATCGGCCTCAAGTCGCCAGCCGTCGATGCGATCCTGCGTGCGCTCGTCGGTGCGCAGACGCTCGAACAACTGACCGATGCGACGCATGCGCTCGACCGCGTGCTGATGCATGGTTACTATGTCGTGCCGCAGTGGTACAGCGCGACGCACCGTGTTGCGTTCAAGCGCGGGCTCGCGTGGCCGAAGACCTTGCCGCTGTACTATGGGGCGGAAGGGTGGATCGTGTCGATGTGGTGGTTTGCTCCGCCGCAGTCTGTGCAAGCGTCTGCGCCACAGCCGGCACAAACGCAGGCGTCGCACTAACGCAGCGCGACGCCAGGTTTTCGCCACGCCCCCGCAACGCCTTTCGATCGACTGCCTCACCACACCGGATTGCCGCCATGTGGAGCTACATCCTCAAACGTCTGTTGCTGATGATCCCGACACTGATCGGCGTGCTGACCGTCACGTTTATCGTGATCCAGTTCGTGCCGGGCGGCCCGGTCGAACAGGCCGTGCACGAACTGCGCCGCAACAGCGCCGAAGGCGGCACGCCGTTCGGGCTGCGCGCTCATAGCGGCGTCGACGCGCAACAGGTTGCGCAACTGAAGGCGCTCTACGGTTTCGACAAGCCGCCGCTCGAACGCTACTGGCTCATGCTCAAGCGCTTTTCGCATTTCGATCTCGGGCAAAGCTATTTCCGCCATCAGAGCGTGTGGTCGCTGATCGTGCAGAAGCTGCCCGTGTCGATCAGCATTGGGCTCTGGACGTTTTTTCTGACCTATCTGATATCGATCCCGCTCGGCATTGCAAAGGCCGTGCGCAACGGCTCGCATTTCGACGTCGCAACGAGCTTTATCGTGCTGATCGGTTACGCGATTCCGGGCTTCGTGCTCGGCGTGCTGCTGCTCGTGCTGTTCGGCGGCGGCAGCTTTCTGCAACTGTTTCCGCTACGCAATCTCACTTCGGACAACTGGGATCAGTTAAGCCTCGTCGGCAAGATTCTCGACTATCTGTGGCATATCACGTTGCCGATCGTCGCCTCGGTGGTCGGCAGCTTCGCGGTCGTCACGATGCTCACGAAGAATTCGTTTCTCGACGAGATCCGCAAGCAGTATGTGTTGACCGCACGCGCAAAGGGTTTGTCCGAGCGCCACGTGCTGTGGAAGCACGTGTTCCGCAATGCGCTCCTGCCGCTGATCGTCGGCTTTCCGGCTGCGTTTATCGGCGCGTTCTTCACCGGCAGTCTGCTGATCGAGACGCTGTTCTCGCTCGACGGCCTCGGCCTGCTGTCGTACGAGTCGGTCACGCGGCGCGACTATCCGGTCGTGCTTGGTACGCTGTACCTGTTCACGCTGATCGGTCTCGCGACGAAGCTGATTTCCGATCTCTGCTACGTGTGGGTCGACCCGCGCATTCAATTCGAACAACTGGAGCGCTGATTTGAGCCGCGTCCGTACCGATGCCGAACCGATCTCGCGCGACACGCCGGTGCGCGCGTTCGTCTCGCCCACGCCCGCGCGCCGTGTGTGGGCGCGCTTCAGGAAGCAGCGGCTTGGATACTGGAGCCTGATCGTCTTTATCGTCGTGTTCGTGGCGAGCCTCGCGGCGCCGCTGTGGTGCAACGACAAGCCGCTCGTGGTGCGCTACGACGGCCATCTGTATTTCCCGCTCTTCGAGACGTATCCGGAAACCGCCTTCGGCGGCGATTTCCCGACGCCCGCCGATTATCTCGATCCGTATATCCGGCACCGCTTCGAGCTGAACGGCAACTTCGCGGTCTATCCGCCGAATCCGTACTACTACGACACGCTGAACTACTTCTCGAAGGTGCCGAACCCGGCGCCGCCGTCGCGCGACAACTGGCTCGGCACCGACGCGCAGGGCCGCGATCTGGTCGCAAGACTCGTGTACGGCTTTCGCGTGTCGGTCGAATTCGCACTCGTGCTGACGCTGATCGGCACGGTGCTCGGTGTACTCGCGGGCGCCGTGCAGGGCTTTTTCGGCGGCAAGACTGACATTGTCGGCCAACGGCTCATTGAAATCTGGAGCGCGCTGCCGGAACTCTATTTGCTGATCATCTTCGCGTCGATCTTCGAGCCCGGTTTTATCCTGCTGATCGTGCTGCTGTCGCTGTTCGGCTGGATCGGTTTATCCGACTACGTGCGCGCGGAGTTTCTGCGCAATCGTCAGCAGGACTATGTGCGCGCCGCGCGCGCGATCGGGCTGTCGAACTGGCAGATCATCTGGCGCCATGTGCTGCCCAATAGTCTGACGCCCGTCATCACATTCCTACCGTTCCGCATGAGTGGCGCGATTCTCGCGCTAACGAGCCTCGATTTCCTCGGCCTCGGCGTGCCGCCGCCGACGCCGAGTCTCGGCGAGCTGCTGTCGCAAGGCAAGGCGAACCTCGACGCATGGTGGATCTCGATGTCGACGTTTTGCGTGCTGGTCGTTACGCTGATGCTGCTCACGTTTATGGGCGACGCGCTGCGTAACGCGCTCGATACGCGTCTTTCAGATGCGATGCGCGCCGGAGGTAACCAGTGAGCGACGCCATTCAAAACCGGCATGAGCCGCTTGAGTCTCATGTGCCGCTGCTGGAAATCGAACATCTGAACGTGCGCTTCGGCGACACGGTCGCGGTCGAGGACGTCTCGCTCTCCATCGCGCGCGGCGAACGCGTTGCGCTGGTCGGCGAATCGGGTTCGGGCAAGAGCGTGACCGCGCTGTCCATCCTGCGTCTGCTGCAGGACGCGCAGACGAGCGGCGCGATCCGCTTCAACGGCGAAGATCTGCTCGCGAAAAGCGAGCGCGCCATGCGCGGCCTGCGCGGCTCCGATATCGCGATGATCTTCCAGGAGCCGATGACGGCCCTGAATCCGCTCTATACGATCGGGGAGCAGATCGCTGAAACGATCGTGCTGCACGACGGAGTATCGGCCGCCGAGGCGCGCAAGCGCGCAGTGGAGCTGCTCGGACACACGGGCATCACCGAGCCCGGCAAGCGCGTCAACAGCTACCCGCATCAGCTCTCGGGCGGGCAGCGGCAGCGCGCGATGATCGCGATGGCGCTCGCGTGCCGTCCGCGTCTGTTGCTCGCCGACGAACCGACCACGGCGCTCGACGTAACGATTCGCGCGCAGATTGTCGATCTGCTGCTCGACCTGCAGCGCGAAGAAGCGCAAAAACGCGGCATGGCCGTGCTGCTGATCACGCACGACCTGAACCTCGTGCGCCACTTCGCGCAACGCATCGCGGTGATGGAGAAGGGCGTGCTCGTCGAAAGCGGGCCGGTCGAACAGGTGTTCAATTCGCCGCAGCATCCGTACACGCAACGGCTGCTCGAAAGCCGCCCACAGCGCGCGGTGGTGCCGGTGCTGCCGATCGCACCGGTGCTGCTCGATGCGCGCGAGGTGTCGGTCGACTTCAGGACGCGGCTGCCCGGCATGGCCGGCTGGTTCCAGTCGGGCCGCTTCCGCGCGGTCGACGACGCGTCGATCATGGTGCGCCAGGGCGAGACGCTGGGCATTGTCGGCGAATCGGGCTCGGGCAAATCGACGCTTGCGATGGCGCTGCTCGGCCTGCAGCGTGTCACGCGCGGCGCGATCGAGTTTCAGGGCAGGGCGCTTGCGAGCTACCGCGGCCGCGAACAGACCGCGCTGCGTTCGAACCTGCAGGTCGTATTTCAGGATCCGTTCAGCTCGCTGTCGCCGCGCTACACGATTGAGCGGATTGTCGGCGAGGGGTTGGCGCTGCACCGGCCGCAGCTCGACATCGCGTCGCGCCGCGAAAAGGTCGTGTCGGTGCTGCGCGAGGTCGGCATCGACCGCACCGCGCTATACCGCTATCCGCACGAGTTCTCGGGCGGTCAGCGGCAGCGGATCGCGATCGCACGCGCGCTCGTGCTCGAACCGCGCATTCTGATTCTCGACGAACCAACGAGCGCGCTCGATGTCTCGATTCAGCAGCAGGTGCTGAAACTGCTCGCCGGGTTGCAGAAGAAATATAACCTCGGCTTCATATTCATCAGCCATGACCTGGCCGTGATCGGCGCCATGGCGCATCGTGTCGCGGTGATGAAAAACGGTTCGATAGTCGAGAGCGGCGACGTTGAGAAAATTTTTGCGTCACCCTCGCACCCTTACACCCGAAAGCTGCTGAACGCGGCGTCTGGTGGTGAAAATTCACTGTTGTAACCAATTGTATGTCTTTCTCAATTGTATTTTTCTATTCCTTTTGACACTTGAATACTTACTGGCTAGTATCGACCAAACTTTTTTCCTAGTCCTCTGATTTTTAGGCAAAAACTACCGACCAATGCAGCACCGATCTCTCCACCAGGCTTGCACGCGCGTCGTCGCCGGGATGTTCATTGGCGTACTGATGGTGGCAGCTTCCGGCGCTTTTGCCGACGCATTTGCCGACGAAGTAAGCAGCTTTAACCAGAATGCCTCGTTTTCGACCCCCACGAGTTTCTCGGGCGCCGGGTCGAACTTCCTGATTCCCTCGGTTTCCCCCAGCACTTCGTCGAGTAGCGCGGCGAACGCGTTGTCGTCCTCCTCGTCTACACCGGCCAGCACCGGCGGCGCGCGCTCGTTCCTGTCAGGCGTCGCCGGCAAGGCAGGCGACGTCGTGGTGGGCGCGCTGAACCTGATCGGCGTGCGCTACCGCTGGGGCGGTTCGTCGCCCGATTCCGGGCTCGATTGCAGCGGTTTCGTGCGCTACGTGTTCCAGGACACGCTCGGCCTCGCGCTGCCGCGTCGCGCAGAGGAAATGAGCCGCGTCGGCGAGAAGGTCCGCGTGGCCGACCTGAAGCCGGGCGATCTCGTGTTCTTCAACACGATGCGCCGCACGTTCTCGCACGTCGGCATCTATATCGGCGACAACAAGTTCGTGCACTCGCCGTCGACGGGCAGCACGATCCGCGTCGACGACATGGACGACGCGTACTGGGAAAAGCGCTTTACCGGCGCGCGCCGCGTTGAGACGTCGTTCTCGCCCGAGCAGCAGCAAGATTTGCGTCAGCGCGTGAGCGCGACGATCGGCGGCGGTAACTGATCGCCGTATGACGGCTGCGGGTTGCTTGGCAGCCTTTTGTTTGGATAATGAAAGGCCCGCTTGACCGGAATCGACCGGCAGCGGGCCTTTCGTTTTGATGCGGCCTTTATCTGAAGGGGGCGCGTCGGACCGCCACGCAGCGGCGCGGCCTCAAACCGCTACCTCAAACCACCACCCGGCTCGCCGCGAGCTTGCGCTGCAACTCCGGCATGATCTTCGCGACCGCTTCCTCACCGGCAAGAATCGCGGCATTACGCTGCCCGAAGTCGCTGCCGCTCATCGCCGCGAGATTCGGGCGGATCACGACATCCGCGTATTTGTCGAGCTCGTAGGCCTTGATCGTCTGGCCCATGATCGTGAAGGTCTGCAGCAGCACGTCGAACGAGCTGTCCGTGAGACCCGTTTCAGGGCGCGCGGAGATATCGACCGCGATCACGAAGTCCGCCCCCATCTTGCGCGCAAACGACGCCGGCACAGGGCTCACGAGGCCGCCGTCGACATACTCGTGCGCGCCGATCTTCACCGGCTCGAACAGCGACGGCACGCTGCACGACGCGCGCACCGCGATGCCGGTATTGCCGCGTTGAAACAGGATCGGCTGGCCGGTTTTCAGGTCGGTCGCGACAACGCCGAGCGGCTTCGCCATCTTTTCGATCGGCCGGTTGTCGAGCGTCGTGTTCAGGTAATTCTGCAGCGCAACGCCTTGCAGAAAACCGCGCGTGCGAAACGGCATGGCCCAGTCGCTGATCGACGCTTCGTCCATTTTCAACGCGAGGCGATTGAGCGCGAAGCCGTTCATTCCCGACGCGTACAGCGCGCCGACCACCGAGCCCGCGCTCGTGCCGCATACGAGATCGACCTCGATGTTGCGCGCCTCGAGCGCTTTGATCACGCCGATATGCGCAAAGCCGCGCGCGGCGCCGCCGCCGAGCGCGAGCCCGACACGCAGCGGCCGCGGCCTGACGGCGGGCGGCGTGGGCGAAAGCGGTGGCGGTGGCGTGTTCGACGCGGTGCTGTCTGACGGTTTGACCGGTTCGGGTTGTTTATTGCCGCCGGGCAGCGCGCAGGCGCTCAACACGGCTGAAGCCGCAGCCAGCGAAAAGTTGCGGCGCGAAAGACGGGGCGAGGACTGTTTCAACGAATTCTCCAGCCGGCGGCATGCGTGCGGGCCGCGGCGCGCACATCATAAAGCAAAGCGTTCGGCGTGCGACAAATCGGCGAGACAGGTATCCAGACACGTATCCAATCGTGATCGAAGGGCAAAGGTATAATTCGCGTCTTCGCATTTCATTCGCCGCCCCGCGAGCTCCATCGTGACTGCCTCCGCACAAACTCCCGTCCGCACCCGCTTCGCCCCGAGCCCCACCGGCTTCATCCACCTCGGCAATATCCGCTCCGCGCTGTATCCGTGGGCGTTTGCGCGCAAATCGAAGGGCGTGTTCATTCTGCGTATTGAAGACACCGACCTCGAACGCTCGACCGAAGCATCGGTGGACGCGATTCTCGAAGGCATGGCATGGCTCGACCTCGATATCGACGAGGGCCCGTTCTATCAGATGCAGCGCATGGACCGCTATCGCGAGGTGCTGCAGCAGATGGTGGAAAAGGGCCTCGCGTACCCGTGCTACATGTCGACCGAAGAGCTCGACGCGTTGCGCGAGCGGCAGCGTCTGGCGGGCCTGAAACCGCGCTATGACGGCACGTGGCGCCCCGAGCCCGGCAAGGTGCTGCCCACGCCCCCGGAAGGCGTGAAGCCCGTGCTGCGCTTTCGCAATCCGCTGACGGGCGTGGTCGCATGGGACGACGCGGTGAAGGGCCCCATCGAGATTTCGAATGAGGAACTCGACGACCTCGTCATCGCGCGTCCGGACGGCACGCCGACGTACAACTTCTGCGTGGTCGTCGACGATCTCGACATGCGCATCACGCACGTGATTCGCGGCGACGATCACGTGAACAACACGCCGCGCCAGATCAATATCCTGCGTGCGCTCGGCGGCGAGGTGCCGGTCTACGCGCATCTGCCGACCGTGCTCAACGAGCAGGGCGAAAAGATGAGCAAGCGCCATGGCGCGATGAGCGTGATGGGTTACCGCGATGCCGGCTATCTGCCGGAAGCGGTGGTCAACTATCTCGCGCGTCTGGGCTGGTCGCACGGCGACGCGGAGATCTTCTCGCGCGAGCAGTTTCTCGAGTGGTTCGACCTCGAGCATCTGGGCAAGTCGCCCGCGCAATACGACCACGACAAGCTCAACTGGTTGAATAACCACTACATCAAGGAAGCGGACAACGCGCGCCTGGCCGATCTCGCGAAGCCGTTTTTCGCGGAACTCGGTATCGATGAAGCGACGCTCGCCAGGGGCGCCGATCTGCCCGCGGTCGTCGGTCTGATGAAGGACCGCGCGTCGACGGTGAAGGAGATCGCCACCAACGCGGCGATGTTCTATCGCGAGCCGGCTCCGGAGCCCGAAGCGCTCGCGCAGCACGTGACCGATGCGGTGCGTCCGGCGCTCGCCGAACTGGCCGACGCGCTGAAAACCGTCGAGTGGACGAAGGAAGCGATTGCCGCGGCGATGAAGGCCGTGCTCGCGTCGCAGAAGCTCAAGATGCCGCAACTCGCGATGCCGGTGCGACTGCTCGTGGCGGGCACGACGCACACGCCGTCGATCGACAGCGTGCTGATGCTGTTCGGCCGCGAGACGGTGGTGAGCCGCATCGCGAGCGGCGTCGGCAAGGCGCTCGGCTGACTCGCGGATACCATCGACACCGTCGAACCAAAAGGTATCGATGCAAAGGGTATTTACAAAGCGCGATTTGATGTCTAAAATCTCGCTTCTGTTCTGCAAGGGGGTATAGCTCAGCTGGGAGAGCGCTTGCATGGCATGCAAGAGGTCAGCGGTTCGATCCCGCTTACCTCCACCAACACAGGTCAGCAGACAGAGTCACGAGAAGTAGCGTCACAGAAGTACAAGCCCCGCGCAAAGAAGTCAGCAACACCGCCGCACATGAAAAAGCCCCGTACAGTCAGTCGGGGCTTTTGTCTTTTCTACGGTCGATTTTCTGCCGCGCGTTCGTTGCGCTCGGCGTGTTCATCGCGAACAGCGACTACGGCGCAAGCCGCGTAAACACGAAATCATGGTTCTTCACACGCGCCTGATGGCACGCAAAGCACGTCTGATGCTGCGCGAGATCGGCCGGCTGCCCGTTGATGAAACGGCCGAAGCCCCAGCCGCCTGAATCACGATAGCGCTTCGAGTTCTTCACCATGACCTGCACGGTCGTCGCGGCGCCGGGCACCGACGCCGGGGCGAATTCCGCGGACGGCACGCGTTTCCACGCGAGCTTCACGAGTATCGATCCGTCCGGAAACGGCAGCGTGTTTTTCTCGAGCGCCTTCATCGCAGCCGGATTGCCGAGCACGATGCGCAACTCGTTGAGCGGATCCGCTTCCTCGGCGGGCGCGACGAACTGCCACTTCCGGTAGCCGTGCGGAATCGTCACGCCGTAGATCGGCGACGCTGCTTCGGCATGCGTATCGTTCGACGCGGCGAACGAGGGTGTCGTCGAGGCAAGCGACAGCAGCAACGTGGCGATGAGGCCAGTCCAGATACGCTTCATGGGCGAGCTCCTTTTCCTTCTGTCGATGTCCGGAAGTTGCGCAGGCAACACGACAACTCATCGGTCTGGATTGCCAGGTATCAGGTGAGAGACGGCGATGGTTTGAAGCTTTGAGATGATCGCCCGGGGTTATCGTACCGGGCGAACGTCACCCGCGCCGGCAGTGCCGCGCGAGCCGCCACCGGTGGGCCCGGCGCTACCAGCGACCCCCGCGGCGCCGTCATCGCAACGAGGCAACTCGGCGACCTGCAGCACCTCGCCCGTCGACGCGCTTTCGACGAACGCAACCACGCCTTGCTTCGCCGACTCGACAGCCGGGTAACTGCCCGTGATCCGCGCATGGCCGCCGACGATCGGCACCGGCCCGAACCAGTTGCGCGTCACGCGATCGTGATGCAGCGTTGCGCCGGCGTTTTCGCCGCCCTTGACATCGCTCTTCAAGCCATCCTCGTAGACCGCGACATACGCGAAGGCGTCGCCCGGAAGCGGCGTGCGCGCATCGATGCGCGCGTCGAACGCGACGGTGCCCGACGGCGACGTCTGCGCGCCGATGCGGATGTCAGCCGGCGCCGGCTGCGTCTCCAACTGCTGCACGCGTTCGCTGAAGCTCGTGCTGCTGGACCAGCCGCGCAGCTCTTGCCCGCCCACATAGATCGCCGGCGTATAGACGATATGCGAGCCGCCTTTCGAGCTCAGATACTTCTGCCGCGCGGTGAACGCGGGTTGCGCGAAACGGTCGCGCCAGTCGGCGTTGTCCCAGTAGTCGACGTGCATCGCGAGCGGCACGACCGCGTCGCGATGCCGCTCGCGATTCAATTGGCTGAGCCAGTTGTCGGCGGGCGGGCAGCTATCGCAGCCTTCGCTCGTATAAAGCTCGACAAGCGCGACGCGATGCGCGGGACTGGCGACGCTGCACGCGCGCTCGGACGCGGCGTGAGCAGTAAGGGCGATGCCTGAAATAAGGAGTGCGGCGTGCGCGAGGCAGGTCGATATCCGCATGGCGATATCCAATGAGCGTTGTTCGTGCACGCATTGGAACGTATGCACGTATCTGGCTTATGTCCGGATTGCCGCGGCATTGCCGCGGGATAGCCGCGAAAGCGCGCGGCTGTGTATCCGTATCGCGTCCGGATACATTGCGATACAAAAAAGGAGGGCGCGCTAATCGATGAAGCGCGCCCTGCGGGAAGATCAGTGAGTTGAAACGCGGCTTATCCGTGAGGCTAGCGGAAAGCGCGCTTGAAACAGGCGCTCAAAACGCGCGCTTGATACTCGCGCTTGATATTCGCGCTTTATAACCGCTCAAGCCGGGTGCTTCTTCGCCTCATCGCGCCAGTAATGTTGCTGCTTCCACCCGAGCAGGCGCTTCAGCTTTTCATTACTGAGCAGCGTCTCGAACTCGCCGAGCTTCCTCTTCACCGGCACTTCCGGATAGTAGCGTTTGATCAGTTCGGCAGTCGGCACATCCGACGACACATCGTCGGCGGCGATGTTCATCACCTCGAAGCCGAGGCCGTCCTTTTCGATCGCGAGACGGCATGCGTTCGCCAGATCGCGTCCATCGATATAGCTCCACGCGATACGTTTGCGCATGCCCGGATCCTTGAGCCATTCCGTGTTGAACTTCGCGTAGTCCTCGGGATCGAGCACGTTGCCGATCCGGAAGCAGTAGATATCCGAGCCCGTGCGCGCATGAAACGCCTTGGCGGTCACTTCGTTGATGACCTTCGACGTCGCGTAGCTGTCCATCGGGTCGACCGGATAGTCCTCGTCGAGCGGAAAGTACTGCGGATTGCGATGACGATGCGCGAACACGACGCCGTACGTCGTCTCGCTCGACGCCACGATCACCTTGCGGATACCAAGCTTCGACGCTGCGTCGAGAATGTTGTACGTGCCCATCACGTTGATGCGGAACACTTCGTTGTCGGGCGTCACCATGATGCGCGGGATCGCCGCGAAGTGGACGATCGCGTCGATCGGCTTCGGCTCGAGGTCGTCGACGAATTCGGCCGGCGCGGTGCTCGATGCGAGCGCGTTGAATACCTGGCCTGCGTCGGTGATGTCGGTGATCAGCGTGCGCGCGGTGCGCTTCGGCATCGGCGTGCGGTCGAGGTTCATCACCTCGTAACCGTGCTCGACCAGATTCTCGACGACCCACTTGCCGGCGAGGCCGCTGCCACCGGTCACTACCACTCGCTTCGTCATGCGGTTTGCTCCTTGTAAGGAAAGTTGGAGGGGCCGGACTCGCTTTTTTCGCGTGCGCGTTTCGCACGCGCTTCACGGTTCGGACCTTACCCGAAGCTTAGCGAGTTCCCGGCGAATCGGGTGTGACGGACGTCATAGTTGGCCCCGGGACAACCCCAATAGGTTTGTATGACGCCCGTCACAGTTTCCTGGCGCGGTATGCACCTAAGATCATCGCGATGTCGGACGCGTAGCCGAAACCGGACCGCCCAACCGCACCAGACCGGCACCACACCCGCACCAGACCCGCATCAGATCGAGCGACAGCGAGGAGACGTCTTTTGAGAGCCATCCCGTCGAAAACCGAAGCGCCCGCTGTGCCGGCTCCGCTTGCGATGCTGCGCGCCGGCCTGCGCATCCGCGAGCTGAATATTCTCGCGGTGCTGATCCTCGTCGGCGTGCTGATCAGCGTGTTTTCGCCATATTTCCTGACGACCAACAATCTGATGGGCGTGTTCCGCTCGTTTTCGCTGACCGCGATCATGGCCGTTGGGATGATGCTCGTCATTATTACGGGCGGCATCGATCTGTCGGTCGGTTCGGTCATGGGCCTCTCATCGCTCGTCACCGCGCTGTCGTTCCAGCACGGCCTGGGTGCCTTCGCCGCGGTCGCGGCGGGCCTCCTGACCGGTGTGATCGTCGGCGCGTTCAACGGCTTTCTCGTCACGCGCATCCAGTTGCCGCCGTTCATCGCGACGCTCGGCACGCTCAGCATCGGGCGCGGCCTCATGTACATCATTACGAAGGGCGTGCCGGTCACGCCCGACGTGCCCGACAGTTTCACCTATATCGGCCAGGGCTATGTCGGCTTTATTCCGTTTCCGGTCGTCGTGATGGCGGTGCTGGCCGCGTGCTTTTCGGTCGTGATGCGACGCACGCGGTTCGGCCGCCATGTCTACGCGACGGGCGGCAATGAAACCGCCGCGCTGCTAAGCGGTGTACGCACCGCGCGCGTGAAATTCATTGTCTATGCGCTGTCGGGCGCGATTGCGGCGCTGGCCGGCGTGATCAGCTTCTCGCGCTTCGTTTCAGCGGAACCGGCGGCCGGCTTCGGCGCGGAACTCGACGTAATCGCCGCTGCCGCGATCGGCGGTGCGAGCCTGTCGGGCGGCGTCGGCAGCGTCGAAGGCGCGATTATCGGTGCGGCGCTGGCCGGCATCATCACGAACGGCGTGGTGCTGCTCAATATCGACACCTACGCGCAGCAGACCATCACCGGCTGCGTCATCCTGATCGCAGTGAGCATCGACATCTGGCGGCTGCGCCGCAAGGGGCGCTAGGTAACCGGACCCGGACAGACCCCAGACGAGCTCGCGCGTGCCGTGCACCTGAGAGATGTACAAAAAGCAAGCGATGAATGACTGCAATGAATGACTGATTAACGACCGACAAAACATGGAGACGACATCATGCAACCAACCCTGCCGACCCTGCTGCGGACGGCGCTCGCACAGAGCCTGCTCGCCATTTTCGCGCTCTCCGCGAGCGCGGCTCATGCGAAAGACGCGAAAGATATTTCGATCGCGGTGATCCCGAAAGTCGCCGTGCCGTTCTTCGACGACTGCAATAACGGCGCGCAAGCGGAAGCGACGAAGCTCGACGTCAAGTACCAATGGGTCGTGCCGCAGAACACGCAGGGCTCGACGCAGGTGCAGATCATCGAGGATCTGATTTCGAAGCATGTAGACGGCATTGCGATTTCGGTCAATGAACCGAAGTCGGTCGAAAGCGTGATGAAACGCGCCGAGAAAAGCGGCATCAAGGTGCTGACCTACGATTCGGATTCGCCGAAGAGCGGCCGCTCGATGTACATCGGCACGAGTAACGTCGCGGCCGGCGAGTCGATGGCTGAGACGATGGCGAAGGCGCTCAATGGCAACGGCGATGTCGCTATCATCACGGGGCAACTCGGCGCGGTGAACCTCAACGAGCGGATTGCGGGCATCAAGCAGGGGCTCGCGAAATACCCGGGCATCAAGATCGTCGAAACGCAAGGCACCGACGACGATCTCGCGAAAGGCGTCTCGGTCGTCGAAACGACGCTGCGCGCGCATCCGCAACTGAAGGGCATTTTCGGCGTGAGCCAGGTCGGCGGGCCGGCGGTCGCGAAGGTGCTCAATACGCGTGAGTTCGGTGCGATGAAGGGCAAGCTCGAAGTGCTCGCGTTCGACGATCTGCCCGATACCGTGAAGGGCGTTCGCGACGGCACCATTCAGGGCATCATGGTGCAGCGGCCGGTAACGATGGGCAAGCTCGCGGTCGAGCATCTCGTCGCGCAGATTCAGGGCACCGAAACGCAGGCGAAGGATATCGACACCGGCGTGACGGTCGTGACGAAGGACAATCTCGGCAGTTACACGAAATAACTGCGCAACGTAACTGCGCAAAAGTAACCGCGCGCAAGATGATTCTGCGCGAGCCGATTGCGCAAAGTATGTGCGAGACCACCCGATGACGCCGTTTCTTGAAGTTCGCGATATCTCGAAGACATTCCCCGGCGTGCGCGCGCTCGACCGCGTCACGCTGCAAGTGGCGCGCGGCGAAGTGCTCGCGCTTGCCGGGGAGAACGGCGCGGGCAAGAGCACGCTGATGAAAATCCTCACCGGCGTGCTCACGCACGATGCGGGTGGCGAAGTACGCATCGAGGGTGAGCCGGTTACGCTGCGCGACGGCAATCACGCGCGCGGGCTGGGGATCGGCATCATCTATCAGGAACTGTCGGTCGTCGACAATCTGAATATTGCGGAGAACATCTTTCTTGCGCGCGAACCGCGCAACCGCTTCGGCCTGATCGACCGCGCGAAGATGAACGATGCGGCGCGCGCGCTGCTCGATACGATCGGCATGGCGCTCGATCCGCGCACGCCGGTTAGCGAGCTGAGCGTTGGGCAGAAGCAGATGGTCGAGATCGCGAAGGCAATTTCCTGCGATTCGAAGATCATCATCATGGATGAACCGACCGCGTCGCTGAGCCATCACGAAACACGCATTCTGCTCGATCTGATCAAGCGGCTGCGCACGCAGAACATCGGTATCGTCTATATTTCGCATCGGCTCGATGAACTGTTCGAACTGGCCGATCGCGTGACCGTTCTGCGCGACGGCTCGACGGTCGGCAGCGCGCCGATGGCGGAGGTTACGCGCGAGTGGCTCGTGCGCAAGATGGTCGATCGCGAGTTGAGCGACCTGTACGCGGTATCGGAATCGCATGCGACGCGCGAGGTCGTGCTCGAAGTGCGCAATCTGTCGCTGCGCACGCGCGATCACGCGCCGGCGAAGATTCGCGATATCAGCTTTAACGTGCATCGCGGTGAAATTCTCGGCATCGCGGGTCTGGTCGGCTCGGGGCGCACCGAGATCATGGAGATGATCTTCGGCATGCGGCCATGCACGGGCGAAGTGTGGATCGAAGGCAGGAAAGTGTCGATCGCGCGGCCGCACGATGCGATCACGCACGGCATCGGCTTTGTGACGGAAGACCGCAAAGGGCAGGGGCTCGTGGCCGGTATGAGCATTCGTGAGAATTTCAGCCTCACGCATCTCGAAGCGTATGCGCCGTTCGAATTCGTGCGGCGCGCGGCTGAAGACGAGCGCTGCCGCCAGTTCGTCCGCACGCTCGGCGTGAAGACGCCGTCGATCGAGCAGAAGGTGATCAATCTGAGCGGCGGCAACCAGCAGAAGGTCGTGCTCGCGAAGTGGGTCGCGCGCGAACCGCGGGTGCTGATCGTCGACGAGCCGACACGCGGTATCGATATCGGCGCGAAGGCGGAAGTGCATGCGCTGCTTGGGCGGCTGGCCGCGCAAGGAATCGCGATTATTGCGATCTCGTCGGATCTGCAGGAAGTGCTCGCGATCAGCGACCGGATTCTGGTCGTGCGCGAAGGGCGCCTGAACGGCGTGTTCGAGCGCGCCGAGGCGACGCAGGAACGCGTGATGGCGGCAGCGACGGCTTAACGCGCGATCGCACGGCGTGGCACCGGCCGCGCATCACGCAACGGATTTTCAACATCACGCAATGGATTTTCAAACGGAGACGGAACAGAGATGACCACGATTGTCGTAGTGCATACGGGCCCGGTGACGGTGCAGCCGCTCAAGGACCAATTCAAGGATCAGCTGCCCGACGCGCGCGTGATCAATATCGTCGACGACAGCCTGCTCAACGACGTGCGGGCAGCCGGCCATCTGACGCCCGAAGTCACGCAACGCATGTACTCGTACATGTCGAACGCGCAGGCGATGGACGCCGATTACATCCTGAACGCGTGCTCGTCGGTTGGCGAGGCGGTCGATGTGCTGCGCGGCATGATCCGCACGCCGATCGTCAAGGTCGACGAAGCCATGGCGCTCGAGGCGAGTCGCATCGGCACGCGCATCGGTGTCGTGGCAACCGTGAAGACGACGCTCGAGCCGACCGTGCGGCTGATCCGCAAGAAAGCCGCTGAGCAGAAGCGCGAAGTGACGGTGGTCGAGCGCGTCGCCGAAGAAGCGTTCGAGGCGCTGCTCGCGGGCAACAACGAGCGGCACGACGAGATTCTCAAGCAGACCATCGTCGGGCTGGCCGATGAAGTCGATGTGGTGGTGCTCGCGCAAGTGTCGATGGCGCGCCTTGTGCCTTCGCTCGGCGCGACGCGCGTGCCGGTGCTGTCGAGCCCGCAAAGCGGCGTGAAGATGCTGATCAACGCGTTGCGGCACGCGAAGTAACACCCCCTACCGCGCGAGCGAGACCGAACGAGGCAGTCGAGGCGAATCAGGCGAATCGAGCGAGCCCCGCCGTCAGGCACGCACTAACGGCACCTTGTAGGTGTGGTCCTGATTCGCCGGTGTGGGCGTGGCGGCCGCCGCGGTTAAAACGGCAGCCGGCATCGCAAACCCCGGCAGGAACTGCGCGACGAAGGCCGGTGTCAGCACGATCTTGCGTTCATGCGTATCGACGAGGCCTTCCGCCTTGAGGTCGCTGAAATGCCGGTTCACCGATTCGCGCGACGTGCCGATAAATTCGGCGAGCTTGTCCTGCGCGATCGAAAGATCGATCAGCACCGCGCCCGCGCGTTCGCCGTGCAGGAATGGCGTGCCGATCTGTGTGGCGAACATCGAAAGAATATTGACGAGACGCTTGCGTACGTCGTGCAGCGAAAGGTTCTCGATCAGTTTTTGCGCTTCCTGCCAGCGCTGATGGTGGCTGCGCAGCACGAACTGGTTGATCGCGTCGTAGCGCGTGAGCAGGTCCTTGAAGTCGGCCTTGCGGATATAGCAGATGCGGCTTTCAGCGAGCGTCTGCGCGTAGTGCGAGTAGTTGGCTTCGTTGAGCACGTCGCCGTCGCCGAAGATCATGCCGGCCTTGATGAAGGACAGCGTAATTTCCTGGCCCTCTTCGGTCAGACGATACAGCCGCACATGACCGACCTTCAGCAGGTACACGCATTCGCTGCGGTCCTCGGGTCGATAGATCAGCGCGTTCTTGCGCAGGCTGCGGTGATCGCTGAAGGCCGGCATTACCTCTTCGAGGCAATTGCGTTCGATCAGCGAGAGAAGCTCGCTTTTTCCGACGAACCACATCGCTTGTCTCCTGTCGACCAGAGCTAGCGCTTCAGCGCTCACTCCGGTCCCATGCTGCACAACGCCAAAGTGGCGCTTTTGCGCCGAACTGGCGTTGTGTCAGCGTCCGTGTGCGCGGCAGGTGACCTTTTCGAAGGCGACCTGCTGCGGCGTTCGGGCTGGCCGCCCGGTTGCCGGATATTCTAACCAGCGTGCCGGGAAAGCGCTTACGGGACGTGAAGCGGTTCGGTTCGATCGATGTAAGCGTAATGTAGGCGAAGCGAGGCTCAACCCGCGTATCGCGGCTCCGGCAAGCCTTTCACGCCGAGCCCCGTTACCGCGAACAGCCCACCGCGTTCGCGCTCCTTTTGCGGAATGCCCCACATCGGGCGGCCCATCGACGTCACGTAGAGCACGTCGAGATTCGGCCCGCCGAACATGACGCTCGTCAGATTGCGTACCGGAACCGGCACGATGCGGTCGATGCTGCCGTCCGGCGCAAAGCGCAGAATCCGCCCGCCAAACACGAGCGCGCTCCAGACATAGCCTTCCGCATCGACGGTCGCGCCGTCGAACGTGCCCGCCATATTGCGCGCCGACGCAAACACGCGGCGGTTCGTCGCCGCGCCGGTTTCGATATCGTAGTCATAGGCGTACATGAGCCGGTCGTAGGTGTCGGTGAAGTACAGCGTGCGGTTATCGGGGCTCCAGCATGGACCGTTCGAGCAGCTGATGCCGCGATCGAGGCACGTGAGCTTGCCGTTCGTGCCGAGCTGATAGAGGCCGCCGCTGCGTGTCGGGCGCTGGCCGCGATCGGCGTCGTAGCGGTCGAAGTCATAGGCCATCGTGCCCGCGACGAAGCGGCCGCGCCGGTCGACCTTGCCGTCGTTGAAGCGCGTTTCCGGATCGTCGCTTTCAGGGTCGGCGATCAGCCGCACGGTTTGTGCATCGAAATCGTAGAAGTGCAGACCGTTCGCGAGCGCGACGACCGCGCCGCCGTGTTCGCACAGCGCCATCGAACCAATATGCGTCGGCACGAAAAAGCGCTCGACGTGACTGCCGTCCGCGCGGCAGCGGTAGATTTCCGCGGCGGTGCTGTCGATCCAGTACAGACGCTGCTCCTTGACGTCCCACAGCGGACCTTCTCCCAGATGGTTGTTCGCGTCGACCAGCAGGCGGGTTTCGATCATGAGTGGCTCCATCGTACGGTGTTGGTAAGTTTGGGTAGTCGTTGCTGCGTTGTTCCTGGCGCTACGGTTATCGACCTTCGTCTTTGTCGTCCTTGCGCCGGTGCGCGAGCAGCGCCATCAGGCGCCGGTCGCGCCAGCGGCTGCGCGCTTCGATATCCGAACGCGGCAACAGCGCTTCACGCTCGGCTTCGAGTTTCGCGATCGTTTCGGGCGACCAGTCGAACGGCATCCGTTCGCTCGCGAGCCCTTTGTAGAGGCCACCGTAGCGTTGCGCGTAATCGGTCACGCCGCCGGGCGCGTTCAGGTCGATCGTTTCGAACGGCCCCATAAACGACCAGCGCAGGCCGAGGCCGTCGCGCATCACGGTATCGAGATCGGCCGCGTTCGCGTAGCCCTGTTCGTAGAGACTCAACGCTTCGTCGAGCAAGGCGCCTTGCAGTCGGTTCAGCAGAAAGCCGGCGATTTCGCCTTCGACGAACACGGGCTTCTGCCCGACCGCTTCGTAGAGCGCGCGGGCGCGCCTCAGCGTGTCGGCCGATGTCCACGGCGCGCCGCACAGCTCGACGAGCGGCACCAGCGAAGGCGGATTGACCGGATGCGCGACGAAACAGCGCGCGCGGCCGGCGAGCGATTCGGTGAATGTCGAGGTGGGCAGGGCGGAGGTCGAACTGGCGAGCAATGCGTCGGGGCGCGTCAGACGGTCGAGTTCGGCGAACATCGCGCGCTTGACGTCGAGCAGTTCGGGAATGTTTTCCTGCACGAGTTCGGCGTCGCGCACGGCATCGGCTAGCGTTGCGCAGGGCGTGATGCGTGCGGCGACCACGTCGGCCGTTTCGTCGATCAGGTCGAAGCGCGCGAGATCGGCGAGGCTGTCGCGAATCGCGGGCACCGCGTTATCGAGCATCGTGCGGTCCGCGTCGTGCAGCTTGACGTTCAAGCCCGCGCGCGCGAAAACGATGGCCCATGCGCGGCCGATGCGGCCCGTGCCGATGATTGCGATGGGGCCAGCGGGGCTGCCGCTGCGTTGTCCGCTGGTTTCATTGGATTGCTTCGGATTCGCCATCGATTACCTCGTCGTCTTGGGCGGCGTGCGCCGCTTGGGTATCGCCGTCGATGCAGTCGTCGCGGTTGCGGTTTGCGTTCGCTAGCGCGTCGCGAATGCGCGCCAGCACAAGCGCGCAACGGCCTGCTTCGGTTAGAACCTGGATTCCTGTCCTACCCCTTGCGATCGCGCAACGTGATGACCGCAGCGAGCACGACCAGCCCGTTGATAAT
The DNA here is from genome assembly GCF_019428685.1 of Paraburkholderia edwinii. NCBI lineage: Bacteria > Pseudomonadati > Pseudomonadota > Betaproteobacteria > Burkholderiales > Burkholderiaceae > Paraburkholderia > Paraburkholderia edwinii. The sequence goes on along the minus strand of NZ_CP080095.1, from coordinate 3,101,309 downwards.
GTCGCGCACCGCGGGCGGCACGGTCGTGCCCGCGAGCAGCGTGCCGAGCGCCGTGAGCAGCAGCGCGCCACCGAACACGCCGAGATAGTGACCGCGGCCACCGGTAATCAGCGCGCCGCCGACCACCACCACCGCGATCGACGGCAGCAGATATGGATCGCCCATGCCGAGGAACGCCTGGCTGCTGAAGCCCGCGAGCAGCACGCCGACGATCGCCGAGCACAACGCCGACAAACAGTAGACCGCCACCAGTGTCGCCCCAACGCGTACGCCCGACAGCTTCGCCGCGACCGGCGAGTTGCCGACCGCGTAGACGCGCCGGCCGAAGGCCGTGCGATGCAACAGCAGCAGCGCGACGGCGAGCACGAGCGGCACGCTCCATGCAGCCAGCGACAGCGGCCCGGCGCGATCGTTCGTAAAGCTGCTGATTGCCGACGGCGCCCAGCCTTGCGGCGAGCCGTTGCAGTAAATCAGTGTGATGCCTTGCAGCAACCCGTTTGCCGCGAGCGTGACGACAATCGGCGGCAAGCCGAGCACGACGACGCCGATGCCGTTGAAAAGACCCACCACGAGTCCCGCGACAAGCACGGCCGGTACCGCCCACAAAGCGGCTTCGTTGACGCCATGCGTCAAGCCCGTGAGCAGCACACCCGACATCGTGATCAGCCAGGGCACCGACAGATCCAGACCGCCCGTCAGAATCACCGCGCCCTGGCCCAAGCCGAGAATCGCAAGGAATAACGTGAGCGTGAGCAGGCTGCTGTAGAAGTTCGAACTGACGAGCACGCCGGGCCCGTACACGAAACCGGTCACCACCACGACGCCGAAAAACAGCAGATACGCGGGGACGATGTACTTGGCCCATTCGCGGTTGCGCTCGATCCAGTCGGTGAGCCAGCGACCCGAAAGCTCGGTGTTCGCGACCGGCTTGAAATCCTCCACTTCGAACGCGACGCGGCGCGCGCTGCCGTGTCCTTTGTGTCCGTTTTGCGCGCGTGTGCCGGTGCGCCACGCCTTGAACCACTGCAGCGCGTGGCGCGCGCTTTCATGCGCGGCCGACTGCTTGCCGATCGATGAGCCGAGCACCGCGAGAATCAGGATCAGCGCTTCGGCGATCGTCGTGAAGAAGGCGGATACATTGAGCACGAGCAGGATATTGACGGTCACCATCAGCGTCATCGCCGCGAACACGGTGCCGACGCAGCCGCCGCGTCCGCCGCCGAGCCATGTGCCGCCGAGCACGACCGCGGTGAACATCGACAGCAGCAGCGGGCGCCCGACGAGCGGATCGGCCGAGCCCGTTTGCGCGGACACGTACAGACCCGCGAGCGCGTAGAACATGCCGGCGATCACATAGGTCGTGATGCGATAGCGCGTGACCGGTGCGCCGTTTGCGTACGCACTATCGGGCTCGCTGCCGATCGCATAGAGGCCGACGCCAAAACGCGTGCGGCGGATAAACCCCCACACCAGCAGCGCGACGATCAGGATGCCTGCCGACATCGGCAGCTTGTCCGGAATCAGATCGGACGTGACAAAGCCCGCGAACTGGTCGCCGACGCTGCCGCCCGGCTTGTTTTGAATCAGCAGCGTCAGGCCCTGCACCATGAACATCGTGGCGAGCGTGACGACGATCGACTGCAGCCGGAACCATGCGATCAACGCGCCGTTGATAAAACCGACGCCGCCGCCGATCGCGACGATCAGCGCAGCGCCTGCCCATTGCTCGACGGGCGTGCCGTGCACGAAACGCACCGCTAGCACGTTCGCGAGCGACAGCACAGCCGATGCGGACAGATCGAAGCCGCCGCTCAATACGACGATCGTCTGCCCGACGGCGACGAGCGCGAGCGTGGCCGCGCTGGAAATAAGCGAGCCGATATCGTAGAGGCCGACCGGTGTCGCGGACAGCGCGATCCACGCGATCAGCATCGCGATGAGCGCGCCGATCGCGATGATCAGGCCTCGGTAATGATCGATGCGGGCGCCGATACCGATGCGCGCGCCGGGCCGCACGACTTCGCTATCGGGAGAGGCGATTGCGTTGCTCATGATGTTTCCTTGTTACCTGAAGGGCGGGCTGCGGAGCGTATGACTCGCAGCTCAACTCGCCAGCATCCTGCGCATCACGTTTTCTTCAGTCAGCCGATCGCCATCGAGCTCGGCGACGTTGCGTCCGCGGTACATCACCGAGACGCGGTCGCAGACGTTGACGAGCTCGGGCACGTCGGTCGAATAGAACAGCACCGCGCCGCCGGCCGCCGCAAACGCGCGCATCAGCACGAAGATCTGATGCTTGGTGCCGACGTCGATGCCGCGCGTCGGGTCGAACATCAGCCATACGCGGCTTTGCGTCAGCAGCCATTTGGCCATCGCGATCTTCTGCTGGTTGCCGCCGGAAAACGACAGGCACGGCTTGTAGACCGCGCGCGGGTTCACTTCCATCTGCGCAAGCACGCGTTCGATCGCCGCGCGCTCGCGCTTGCGGTCGATCAGGCCGAAGCGCGTATAGCGCTTGATGACCGGTAGCGAAATGTTTTCGCCGCCGGGCAGGCGCAGGAACAGGCCTTCGGTCTTGCGGTCTTCGGGCAACAGGCTCGTTGCGACGCCGGCTTTCAGCGAGTCGGCGGTGGAGGTCAACGTAACCGGCTTGCCATCGACCAGCATTTGCCCTTGATCGATGTATTCGGCGCCAAACAGGGCCTCGAACAACTCGCGCTGTCCCATGCCTTGCAGCGCCGCGATGCCATGCACTTCGCCGGCTTTCAGCGTCAGATTGAAATCTTCGACGACGCCGTCGACGCGCACGTTGCGCAACTCGAGCGCGGGCGACGGCGCCGAGAAGACGGGCGGCGTTTTCGGCGGATACTTCGCTTCCATCGAGCGGCCGATTACGAGGCGAATCACTTCGTCGTCTGAAATGTCTTTGGTGTCGAACGCGCCGACGTCGCGGCCGTTGCGATAGATCGTCAGGCTGTCGCAGAACTCGCGCACTTCCTGCATGCGGTGCGAGATAAACACGAAGGTGACGCCGCGCGCCTTCATTTCGTCGATACGGCGCGCGAGCCACGCGACGTCGCGGCCCGACAGCGCGGAAGTCGGCTCGTCGAGCAGCAGCACCTGCGGGGCGCGCACCATTGCCTTCGCGATTTCGATTTTCTGCCGGACCGGCAGCGAGAGATCGCGTACATACGCGCCTGGGCGCACGTCGGTCAGTTCGAGCTTTTCGAGCCATTGCGTGACGCGCCGCTGCGCTTCCGCGCGCTTGATGCGGCCGAGCAGCCCGGATGGCTCGTTGCCGAGCATCAGGTTCTGCGCGACCGTCAGATCGCGCACCAGCGTCATTTCCTGAAACGCGGTCTGCACGCCGGCGCGATGCGCGTCCTTCGGTTCGCGCATCTGCACGTCGCGGCCGAGAATCGCGATGCGGCCTTCGTCGGGCCGGATCAGGCCCGACAGCAGCTTGACCGTGGTCGACTTGCCGGCGCCGTTCTCGCCGAGCAGCGCATGCACGGCGCCGCGCCGCACGCGAAACGATGCGTTGTTCAGCGCGACCGTCGCGCCGAAGCGTTTCGTGACGTTCGCGACGTCGATCGCCCAGTGATCCGCTTGGGCTTCGCGAGATTCGGTCATGACCGTCATCGTTTGGACTCCGTGACTGCTGGTGGCGCGCGGTGCGTGTGCGGGTTTTGCGTGGGTCTTGCATCTTGGTGCCAGCTTGCGCGGGCACGCAGATGCGGGGCTCAGTCAGGCGTGCCGTGTAACGCCGCGTTGAAGCCGACTTCGCGCGTTTCTTCCGAATAGATGTCCGCGAACCAGCCCGGCGGCACCTTGTCCGGCGGGAACGCCGTGCAGCCCGCGCGCAATTCGTCGATCGTGCCGTTCTTGCACAGCTTCGATTGCGCAGTTTCGACGAGCGGCAGCTTCAGTGTCGTGCGGGCGGGGAAGTCCTTGCCGTCGAGCTTCTGTACGGCGAGCTTGAGCGCCATCGCGCCGGAGTAGGGCGGCGCGCCGTACGAGATCGACCGGTAGCCGATCGCGCGATACGCGCCTTCGCCCTTCACACTGCCCGGCGGCAGCATCTGCACGCGGTGACCGTTCGACGATTCGCCCGCGCACGGCTTGATCTTGTCGTCGGCGACGCCCGCGTCGAGTTGCATCGACGCGGCTGTGAAGCAGCCAACCTGCATCCACAGGCCGTCGATCTTGTCCCAGCTGTTGGTCGCGAGAATCTTCGACAGCTCGGTTTTCGCGGTCGCCTGGCTCCACATGCCCGTGCCTTCCGCGACGATCTTGATGCCCGGATACTTGGCGAAGACTTCCTTCGCGGCCTCGGTGCGCTCGCGATCGACCGACGTTCCCGGCACGCCCGTGATCATCACGATGTTGCCCTTGCCGTTCAGCGTCTTCGCGAGCCACTCCGCCGTGACGCGGCCGGCCTGATGCTGGTCGATCGCGACGTTGTGCGCGCACGGCTCGGTCACTTCGCCGTCGTACGCGACCACGACCACGCCCTTCGAGCAGGCGTTCTTGATCGCGCGATTAAGGGCAGTGGGAGAGATCGGATAGATGACGATCGCCTTCGCGCCGGCCTGCACCATCGAATTGATCTGCTGGATCTGCTTTTGCGCGTCGGTACCGGCGACCTGCACTTCGAGGTCGACCTTGTCCTTCAACGCGGGCGTGGCGGCCATCGCCTTGATCATATTCGCCGCTTCGGTCTGCCAATCGTTGCCGACGTAGCTCATCGACAGGAAGATCTTGTACTTGCCGGCGGCCGCGGCGCTCTGCGACAGCGTGAGCCCGCCGAGGCACGCGGCGGTGAGTGTCGCACCTAGCGCGGCGCCGCGTAGCAGCCGCCCCGCACGACCAAGGATGTGCGTCAAAACGTTCATGTCTGCCTCCAGATCCTGCAAAGGTTATGGTTCTTACGTCGTGTTTTCGTTCGGTTTTGGTTGTTGTTGTGGCTGTGGTTGCTGTAGATACTGCTTTTTTGCCGCCTTTTTACTGCCGGGACTGCTGTAGCTGCTGCGGTTTGCTGCTGCGAGGTTTAAGGTGTTTTACGGCTGGATCGCCGTGTTTTCGACATGCGGCACGCGCGCAGAAGGCGGCAAGCGCAAGCCCGCCGAACCGGGCGCGACGTCGGGGTCATGGCCGGGAATCACGATGTCGGCGATCTGCCGGATGCGCTTGAGCGACGCGAGCTCGGCCGCGGTCTCGTGCACGATGCCGACCGGCACGCCATCGACGATGTTTTCCATGCAGTTCGCGCAATCGCCGGTAATCACGACGATGCCTTCCGCCGTATTCACCGCAATCGACTGGTGCCCAGGCGTATGGCCGGGCGTTGGAATCACGCGCACGCCGGGCACGATATCGGCGATGCCGTTGACGAACTGCCAGCGGAACCACGCGAGCGGCTCGCGGCCGATCAGGAATTCCTGGTAGAACGACGCTTGTGTCGGCAGCGGCCGTCCCGCGTATTCCCATTCGAGCTGCTGCACGATAAAGCGCGCGTTGCGAAACAGCGTGTTGCCGCCCGAGTGGTCGTAGTGCAGGTGCGTGTTGATCACGATATCGACGTCGTCGGCGCGCCAGCCGACGTATTCCTTCAAAGCACGCTCGAGGCGCTCTTCAGGCGCCTGCTCGCACGGGCAAATGAAGCTGCTGACCCACGCCGGATCGTGAATGCCGGTATCGACGACGATCTTTTTCTCCGCGCCGACGATCGCGGTCGACCACACGGGAATGCGAATCTGCTGGCCATAGTGGCGCGCATAGACCAACGACGAGTGGTCGACGGTGAGCCAGCCGGTCGGCATCGCGACGACCTTGAGTTCGGGAGTAGCCACGCTCGTCTCCGCCATCAGAAGTTGACTTCGTTCGCGCCCTTGAGCTTCAGCATCGCACGCGCCTCGGCCGGTGTCGCAACTTCGAGCGACAAACCTTCGATGACCTGACGGATCTTCAGCACCTGCGCGGCGCTCGATTCGGCGAGCTTGCCGGGCTCGATCCACAACGAGTCTTCCAGACCGACGCGTGCGTGCGAGCCCTGCGCGACGCCCATCGACGCGAGCGGAATCTGATTGCGGCCCGCGCCGAGAATCGACCACACATAGTCGTTGCCGAACAGGCGATCGGCGGTGCGGCGCATATGCGCGAGGTCTTCCGGATGCGCGCCGATGCCGCCCAGCAGGCCGAATACGCTTTGCACGAAGAACGGCGGCTTGACGAGCCCGCGGTCGACGAAATGCGCGAGGTTGTACAGGTGCGAAATGTCGTAGCACTCGTGTTCGAAGCGCGTGCCGTTATCGCTGCATGAAGTCAGGATGTATTCGATATCGGCGAAGGTGTTCTTGAACACGAGGTCGCGGCTTTTCTCGAGGTGCTGGCGTTCCCAGTCGTGCTTCAGATCCTTGTAGCGGGCGAGCATCGGATACAGGCCGAAATTCATCGAGCCCATATTCAGCGATGCGACTTCGGGCTTGAAGTGGTGCGCGGGGCGCAGCCGTTCGGCAACCGTCATATGCGGGCTGCCGCCTGTCGTCAGGTTGATCACGGCGTCGGCTTCGGCCTTGATGCGCGGCAGGAATTCCTGGAAGACGGTCGGGTCCTGCGTCGGGTGGCCGTCGTTCGGGTCGCGCGCGTGCAGATGCAGGATTGCCGCGCCTTCCTTGGCCGCGGCGAGCGCCGCATTGGCGATTTCCTTTGGCGTGACCGGCAGATACGGCGACATCGACGGTGTGTGGATCGCGCCGGTCGGCGCACAGGTGATGATGACTTTACGCTTGGATGCCATGTTGTCCTCGTATTTCGTCGGGCTTCATTGCTGCGCTTTTTGCTGTGCTTCGTGGTTCTGTTGCACAGCCGGTTCGGTATGCGAAAGAAAAGCGGGCGCTACAGCACTTCGACGTTGCCGCACACCGAGATCGCCTGACCGGAAATACCCATGCCGGCGGGCGAGCATAGAAAGAGCGCGGTGGCGGCGACTTCCTCGGGTGTCGTCATGCGGCGCAGCGAGATCTTGTCGAGGTAACGCCGCTCCATGTCTTGGTACGACAGATTGAGCTGCTGCGCGCGCGCCGCGATTACGCGCTCGATGCGCGGCCCTTTGACAATGCCGGGCTGGATCGTATTGACGCGAATGCCGGACGGGCCGAGTTCGATGGCGAGGCTTTTCGTCAGGCCGACGATCGCCCATTTGGTCGCGGAGTAGGGCGTGCGATACGCGTACCCCAGCCGTCCCGCCACCGACGACAACGCGACGATCGAGCCGCCGTCGCGCGCATCGCGCAAGAGCGGCACCGCGCGGCGCGCGAAATAGAACTGCGCGTTCAGGTTGATATCGATGGTCTGTTCCCATTCGCCGACGTCGATTTCGTCGACGCCGCCGGTCGGGCCGGCAATGCCGGCGTTATTGACGAGTACGTCGAGGCCGCCGAGCTGTTTGGTGACGTCGTCGAAGACGCGTTCGACGGCGTTGCGATCCGCAACGTCCGCGAGCGTGGCGGTGATGGGTGCGCTTTTGCCGTTGCCGGACGCCTGCTCCTGCGAGCGTTGCAGCGCGTCGATCGTCTGCTCGCTTGCATCGCACACATGCACGCGTGCGCCGGTTTCGACGAACGCCTGCGCGATCGCGAGGCCGATGCCGGATGCGCCTCCGGTCACCAGCACGCGCAGGCCCGCGCGCGGCGTCAACATTGATAGAACGGTCATGCTGTCGTCTCCGTCGTTATTCGTATGAGTGATGACCCGGCGTGCGCTCGTTGTGCAACAAGGTTGTTCAACGATTCCTTACAACGCTTCGGGCTACTACGCGATACTTCGACTTCGGTACGAACGTGCTGCGAACCGATACGGCCGCGCGTTCGGCGTTTAACCCACGCCGGCGCGCGCGTATTGCGTCAGGCGCTTGCCTCCTGCTGTTCGACCAGCCGTTCGCGCAAGTCGTCGGCCGCTTCGCCGATGTCCTGCGCGATGCCCGCGCGCGCGCCTTCGCCGTCGCCGCGCCACAGCGCTTCGACGATCTTGCGGTGCGCGTCCATCGAGCGCCGCATATGCGGAATATCGGGCGCGACGAGATTGAGGAACGGGCCGATGCGCATCCACAGGTTCTGGATTGTCGCGAGCGTCACCTCGCTCGCGCCATGCGTGTAGATCGCCACGTGGAATTCGAAATTGCTGCCGAGGTAGGCGGCGACCTCGCCGGCTTCGACATGCGCGTCCATCGTGTCGAATACGTCCTGCAGCGCCGCGAGATGCGCCTTCGACATGCGCGTCGCAGCGCGTGCGGCGACGCAGCCTTCGAGCGCGATGCGCACGTCGCGCAGTTCTTCGAGCAGCTCGAGCGTCATCGGCGGCACCATCAGCGCGCGGCCGGGGCCGTCGATCAGTGCGCCTTCGGCTTGCAGACGCGTGAGCGCGGCGCGCACCGGCATCGTCGACGAACCGACCGCATCGGCGACGCCGCGCAGGCTCAGCAACTGGCCCGGCGCGAAGCGGCCGGTCATGATCGCTTCGCGCAATTGCGCGTAGACGCGGCCGGCCATCGTGTCTCTTGCCACGAGCTCGAGCGGCGGCAATTCTTTTGTCGCTACGCGGGTTGTCATGGCTTCCTCCGACGCGTCCTATGCAGATCAGTTGCGATGTGTGACCTGTGATCACACTTGTTGAGATGCAGTCTGCGCGGCTCGATCAGGTGCGTCAACTGAGGGAAAACGCGGAGCGCATTGCGCGGTGTGTCAGGACGGCGGACTCAGCTGATTCGACATCAGCTTTGCGCGGCGCGGACTGTCGCCGATCGTTTCGCATTGCTCGCCGGAGAGGCCGAAGGACACGTGAAACCCGTCTTCGGTACACAGCGTCAGGATGAAGGTCCGCTGGTCGCTCGCGAGTTCGACCGTGCACGTGTGCGCGGGGTAGACGATACGCAGGGTGTCGTCGTTGTGCTGTGCGTGCAGCGCCTTCAACGCGAGGTTCGGCAGCGTGAGGATCAATTGCTGAAGGCAGTCGCTTGGCAGATTCAGCGACCAGTCGCCGCCGTTGCGGTCGACGCCTTGCAGCGTGAAGCACGCGCCGTCTTTTGCAAGCTCGAGGCCGCTGAGATGACTGGCGTCGATGCGGCTCGCGGCCGTTGTTTCAGTCGACGTCGTTGCCTTGGTCGATGAGTTCGATTGGTTCGGTTGGGCCAATTCCGTCGGTCGGTTTGCCATTCCTGTCCCACTAAGTCGCAGCCGGCCGCGCGTGGTGCCGGCTCCCATGCTGATCTCATTGAAGCCTAGCAATGCGTAGCAGCAGGCAGTGTTCTTCCATGGTCAGGTTAATTGACTGGCAGTGGCATCACGATCGGAACTGCGCTTAGGATGACGATCGTGCGGGTCGGCGTGGAATGTTCAGAGCGCCGGCAAAATTGCTTGCCTGGCGGCGAGACTGCTGCGTATAATCGCAGGCTTCGCTGCTGCAGCAGAACTTTGTGAAGTAAAGTTCGCTCAGTGGGACAAGTCCCGGTAAAAGTCGCTTGAATACTGGGAACTTGTAGCAAAAAGCGCTTCACAAAGCACAGCGAGCCAGTTAGAATAGCGTTCTTCGTTGATTTGCAATCGGAAGTTATCCGAGAAGTTAGCAGCAAATAAGCGAGGAAAGCAGGTGGTAGCAGTCAAGCCACCGCAGTTTGCAGCAGATGGTGTGCGACATATCTGCAAAGATTATGTCCCCTTCGTCTAGAGGCCTAGGACATCACCCTTTCACGGTGAGTACAGGGGTTCGAATCCCCTAGGGGACGCCAGAATATCGGCGTGGTTTGCGGTAAGGGTGGGGTAACGCCTATATTGCAGGCAGCGCAACTTGCGGGAATTAACCGACGCTCGCAAGCAGGATAGAAAGACTGGAGTGGTAGTTCAGTCGGTTAGAATACCGGCCTGTCACGCCGGGGGTCGCGGGTTCGAGTCCCGTCCACTCCGCCAGCTTCAACCCTTGGGTTTAATCCCTTGAGGTTAAGCCAAAGGTAAAAGCCCGTTAGGGTGCGCGTCGAAGGAGCGCCTCAGCGGGCTTTTTCATTAAAGGTGTAAGCGTAGTAGCAGTAGAGCATGTCCCCTTCGTCTAGAGGCCTAGGACATCACCCTTTCACGGTGAGTACAGGGGTTCGAATCCCCTAGGGGACGCCAGACATCAACCGCGGAGAGACCGACTTCCGCGGCGCAAAGAGCAGTACTGGAGCGGTAGTTCAGTTGGTTAGAATACCGGCCTGTCACGCCGGGGGTCGCGGGTTCGAGTCCCGTCCGCTCCGCCAGACAAGTGAAAGCCCGCTGATCCGTCAGCGGGCTTTTTGCTTTGTGGCTTCGTTTGTTTTCCGGCTTCATGTGTCGTCCAACCCGGTTGTCGAGCCCGATCACGTGGGCATTCGTCGGGCAATCAGCCATTGTCAGCCGGTCCGGCGTATCTTAACGTGATCGCACCCTGCCGAATCCACCCGATCGCCGCAAGCATGCTCGACCCCACCGAAGAACCGTGCCCGTTCCAGTTGCGCGAGGCCAGCATGGACGACTTTCCGTTCGCGGAGGCGCTCACGCGCAATAACATGGGCGGCTACTACCGTCGTCACCATCTGGTTTGGCGCGGCGATCTGTTCCTCGCAAGCTGGCGCGAATCGGAAAACTTCATTCTCGAAGCCGACGGCGAACGCATCGGCGTCCTGCGTATTACCGAAGAGGGCGACTCGCTGCATATTCGCGACGTGCAGATCGCGGAAGGGCATCGTCGACGCGGCGCGGGCACGTATCTGCTGAACGTGTCGCACCGCTGGGCGCGTGCGCGCGGATTGCGCGAATTGCAGTTGCGCGTGTTCGTCGATAATCCGGCCGCGCGGCTGTATCAGCGGATGGGCTATCGGCTCGCCGGGCCGCGCCTGGCGCAGCTCGGGTCGATCCGCCATATGGCGCGGCGGGTCTAGTCAAACGAGGCTGCGCGCTTCGCGCACGGGCGTGAGAAGCGGCTCGCGAATCCGCGCGGAATGTCGTTCGCGGCACCTCGTTCGGGAAATCTCGATGGGCGATGAGTCAGTTTTCCGCGCGATCCCGCGCATGATCCCGCGCATGATCCTGTAGTGCGGCTTCATCGTGATCTTCATCCGCAAGCATCTGCTCTTCGTCCGGCATATCGTTTCCGTTCCACTCGCGATGCTCGGCGCCGCGCACGATAAACGCGCGCGGACTTTCGCCGAATTGCCGCCGGAACATCGCAGAAAACGCGCTCTGGCTTTGGTAGCCGAGCGTCTGCGCGACCTGCGCCAGCGGCCGCCCCTGACTCAATAGCGGAATCGCGCGCGCTAGCACGGCTTGCTGGCGCCATTGCGAGAAGCTCACGCCGAGTTCCTGGCGGAAGAGCCGTGCGATCGTGCGCGTGCTCGCACCGACGGCCGAGGCCGAACGTTCGAGCGAATCGGTGGCGGCCGGGTCGGCGAGCACCGCTTCGCAGAGCGCGCGCAGACGCTTTTCGGTGGGCATCGGCACGGCGAGCGGCAACGGCTCCGACCGGATGATTTCGTCTAGCGCGAGTGAGCCGAGCAGCCGTTCGCGCGCGGGCGTGAGCTCCGGCGTATCGAGCGCCGCGATCACTTCACGCAGCAGCCCCGACACCTCGACCACACGGCACGCATCGAGCGCCGGCGGCACCGCGTCTTCGTACACATAGAGCGTGCGCAAGAATGCTTCTTCGACAATCGTCACTTCGTGCAGCACATGCGGCGGCACCCAGATCGCGCGCGACGGCGGCACCATCCATGTCGTGCCGACGGTCGTCATCCGCAGCACGCCGCGCGATGCGTAGGCGACTTGCGCCCACGCGTGCGTATGCCGTGCGACGCGTACGCCGGCCGGCATCGGCCGCGATCGCACACGGATCGGATGCTGCGGCGTCGGCGCGAATTCGGGCGGGATATCGGCGAAGTCGACGCGATCCGACAGAGGAGGTTTAGTGGGTTCGATCATGGTGAACGCAATGGGCGCGAGCGGGTGGTGTAGGCCGCGCAGTTGTAGTGCACATTGTAGAGGGTCGAGATGGCAAGCCCGCAAATTGGCGAGACGACTGAGATAACGCATCGGGGAACGCCCGCGTCGCCGATAGTGGTGGGCTCCGTGGGCAAGATGGCGAGCCCGAAATGTCGAGATGGCGAAGACGGAACATCGATACAAAGGCGATGCCCGCGTCGCCGATGCCGTGGGCTCCGTGGGGCAAGATGGCGAGCCTGAATGTCGAGATGGCGAAGACAGAACATCGATACAAAGCCAATGTCCGCGTCGCCGATGCCGTGGGCTCCGTGGGCAAGATGGCGAGCCTGAAATGTCGGAATGGCGAAGACAGAACATCGATACAAAGGCAATGCCCGCGTCGCCGATGCCTGTGCACGCCGCGGAGCATAATGGCTGCCGGCTTGTTGACCGCCAAATTGCCAGCACCCTTGGCAATGCATTGCTAGCGCGTTGGCAACTCAGTTGCCAACTCAGCTGCCAAGCGAGGCGCTGCAGTGCGCGTCATTCATTGCGGTCTTCATCTGACGACGGAGGATTCTGGTCTATGCGATACGTGTTCGTGTACGGCACTTTGCGCGCCGGTGAAGTGAACGATATCGGCAAGGCTGCTGCGAGCAGCGCGCTGGCGATGCCGATTCTGGTCGGCGAGGCATCGGTGCGCGGCCGGCTGTTCGACTTCGGCAATTATCCGGGCCTCGTGCCCGACGACGACGGCGTTCACGTGAAGGGCGACGTCTATCAGATCGACGATCGTCTTGTTTCCGTGCTCGACGAAATCGAGCAGGTCTATCCGGGCGAGACGGGCCTCTTCATGGCCCACGAGGTCACGATCGACGTCAACGGCGCCGCGCTGCCTTGCCTCTACTATCCGGTGCAACGGCACGCCGTGGAAGGGCTGCCGGAAATCGGTTCGGGCGATTGGGTCGCGTACCGGCGCACGCGTCGATGACGATGAGTCGCGCGAATACCGCGGACCAGCACAAACACAAACGGTGTCGCGGACAGCGAGCGTCCGCGACACCGTTCGATCAGCACTGAGCGTTAACGCGATCGCCGCTCAGTGCGGCGTTCGTCAACGGTGACACGCGTGTCGCAAGCGAGTCAGCCGCACGAGTCACCCGCGCGAGCCACCCGAGGCACCCGAGGCCACCGGCGCCTCAAATCTCCTCATACAGCGGCAACGTCAGAAACTCGGTGAAATTCGCCGACGTCGACATCTCGCCAAAAATCTGCGCCGCGCGATCGTACGTCTTCGTGTCGCCGCCGACCGTCTGCCTGACCTTCTCCAGTTCCTGCGTCGTCAACTCCCGCACGAGTTCCGCGGTCACCTTGCGTCCGTCGTCGAGCGTGCCCTTCGACGAGCGGATCCACTGCCACACCTGCGAGCGCGAGATCTCGGCAGTGGCCGCGTCTTCCATCAGATTGTGAATCGGCACGCAGCCATTTCCCCCGAGCCACGAGCCGAGGTAGTGAATGCCGACATTGATGTTGTTGCGCAAGCCTGCTTCGGTAATCGGCGCTTCGGGGCGGAAGTCGAGCAGGTCGGTTGCCGTCACGTTGACGTCCGGGCGCTGTTTGCCGATCTGGTTCGGCCGGTCGCCGAGCACCTTGACGAACTCTTCCATCGCGATCGGCACGAGCCCCGGATGCGCGACCCAGCCGCCGTCGTAGCCGTCGGTGGCGTCGCGCGCCTTGTCCGCGCGCACACCGGCCATCGCTTTTTCGTTGGCGGCCACGTCGCTTTTGATCGGAATCAGCGCGCTCATGCCGCCGATCGCCGGCGCATTGCGACGGTGACACGTCTTCAGCAGTTCGAGCGCATAGGCGCGCATAAACGGCACGTTCATCGTGATCTGCGCGCGGTCGGCAAGGCAGAAGTCCTGATCGTTTTTAAACTTCTTGATCGCCGAAAAAATGTAGTCCCAGCGGCCCGCGTTGAGGCCCGAGCTGTGCTCGCGTAGCTCATACAGGATTTCGTCCATTTCGAACGCGGCAAGAATCGTTTCGACGAGCACGGTCGCGCGAATCGAGCCGCGCGGCACGCCGACCGCTTCCTGCGCGGCGATAAAGATATCGTTCCAGAGCCGCGCCTCGAGATGGCTTTCGAGCTTCGGCAGATAGAAATACGGGCCGCTGCCGCGCGCGAGCAATTCCTTCGCGTTATGAAACAGGAACAGCGCGAAGTCGAAGATGCCGCCCGACACGCGCTCGCCGTCGACCGTCACGTGCTTCTCTTCCAGATGCCAGCCGCGCGGACGCACGATCAAAGTCGCGATCTTGTCGTTGAGCCGATACGTCTTGCCGTTCTGCTCGAGCGAAATCGTGCGGCGCACCGCGTCCTTCAGATTGATGTGTCCGGTGATCTGGTTGTCCCAGCTCGGCGCGTTCGAATCTTCGAAGTCGGTCATGTACGAGTCCGCGCCGGAATTCAGCGCGTTGATGACCATCTTGCGTTCGACGGGCCCCGTGATCTCGACGCGCCGGCATTCGAGATCTTTCGGCAGCGGCGCGATCGTCCAGTCCGCGTCGCGAATCGACTTCGTTTGCGCAAGGAAGTCGGGCCGTTCGCCGGCGTCGAGCCGTTTGACGCGTTCGGCACGCACCTTCAGCAGTTCGCGGCGGCGCGGCTCGAACGCACGATGCAACTGCGCAACGAGATCGAGCGCCTCGCGCGTCAGAATCGTTTCGAAACCCGGCTTGATTTCACCGGTGATAGTCATCCCCTGCGGGAGCGGCAGCGGGTTCGCCATGGTTTTCTCCTTGGTCGGTCAGGTCTCAGATTCAGAAAATAATTTTATTAATGACTGTAGGTGATTGAAAAGAAGGCAAACGTCACTTGATCTTTTACTTTCATCCACCTAATCTGTGACGATTCACCGCTTTAGGGCGCGGGGGCTATCCGGCACGCATCGCGCCGCGGTTCTCCGCGCTTCCCACGCCATGGACCGTTTCAAGCAGATCGAAACCTTCGCCACCGTCGCCGCGCGCGGCAGTCTGTCGGCGGCCGCGCAGGCCGAAGGCGTGGCGCCCGCGATCATCGGCCGCCGCATTGACGCGCTCGAGGAGCGACTCGGCGTCAAGCTCTTCGTGCGCACGACGCGCCGCATCACGCTGACCTTCGAAGGCTCGGCGTTTCTCGAAGACTGTCAACGCATCCTCAATGACATGAACAACGCGGAAGCGAGCGTGTCGGCGGGCGGCATCAAAGCGAGCGGCCATCTGCGCGTCTCGGCGCCGGCGGGCTTCGGACGGCGGCACGTCGCGCCGCTCGTCGCCGCCTTCACGGCCGCGCATCCCGATGTCACCGTCACGCTCGATCTGTCCGACCGGCTTGTCGACCTCGTCAACGAAGGGTTCGACTGCGCGGTGCGTCTCGGCGAGTTGCCCGATTCGTCGTTGGTCTCGCTGCGCCTTGGCGAGAACCGGCGCGTGTGCGTCGCGGCGCCGTTGTATCTGGCGAAGCGCGGCACGCCGCAGACGCTTGCCGATCTCGCGCAGCACAACTGTCTCGCGCTCGCGGCGAGCGCGAATCAGCAGCGCGGCTGGATGTTCGAGCACGACGGCGAGATCGCCACGATCAAGGTATCGGGCACGATGGAGTGTTCGGACGGCGCTGTGCTGCACGAGTGGTGTCTCGCCGGCTATGGGCTCGCGTGGCGTTCGTGGTGGGAAGTCGGCGCCGATCTCGCGGCGGGGCGTCTCGTCACCGTGCTCGATGCATTCGCCGCGCCGCCGATCGGCATCCACGCGATGTTCGCGCAGCGCCGCCATCTGCCGCTGCGCGTGCGGCTCTTTCTCGACTTTCTTAAGGAGACCTACGCCGAGCCCGACTACTGGCAATGACGCGAAGGCGAGCGACGAGGTTCGCCGTCCTGCCCGATTTTGTGTCCTGCCGTGCGTCATGCATCGAAGTGCTTGCCGCGCGGGTTTCCGATATTCGGACTGACCCTCAAACGCCGCGTGCGGACGATTCCGGCGCACTACAATCGTCTCAGCAGGCCTCCCGCGGCCGCGCCAGTACGTGCGCCGCCGGTGTGGTGTCGCGCGAGGTCGATCGTCACCACCGCAATCGTGCACCCGCAGTCGACGACGGAGAGCACCATGTTCAAACATATCCTCGTACCGACCGATGGCTCGGAGCTGTCGAAGAAAGCGATCGACGGTGCGATCGATCTTGCGCAAGCGGTTGGCGCGCGCGTCACGGCGTATGCGTGTCTGCCGCAATATCCGTACTCGCCGTTTTCCGAAGTGGTGGTCGAGCCGCCGGTCGAGTTCCAGGACCGCAGCGAGCGCGAGGCGCGCGATCATCTGCGCGAAGTCGAAGAGGCGGCGCGCGGGGCGGGCGTCGCGTGCACGAGCCACACCAGCGTGCATCCGTCGCCGTACCTCGGCATTATCGAAGCGGCTGAGCAGGGCGGCTGCGATGTGATCTTCATGGCGTCGCATGGGCGGCGCGGCCTCGGAAGTTTGCTGATCGGCAGCGAGACGCAACGCGTGCTCACGCATACGAAGATTCCGGTGATCGTTTATCGGTGAATGCGCGTCGATGCGGGCCTGCGTGTGAAGGTGCAGGTGTTCGTGTGGGCGCTCATGGCTCACCGCGCATGACGTAGGGCAGGTCGACAGGTACACGGGCTACGTGGGCGGGCTGGGCGGCGTGAACTGCCGCTGCCCAGCCCGCACGCGCGACGGCGGTAGTCGCCGCGCACCCCCGTTAGCTTCCTTTTGCCTCGTTAAGCGACCTTCTTGTCGAGCGTGACCGGCTTCTCGAAGAACTGCTCGTCTTCTGTCGATCCGTGCAGTGCGGTCGTCGATGCTTCGCGCTCGACCGTTTGCGTGACCGCGTCGAAGTAGCCGGTGCCGACTTCGCGCTGATGCTTGACGGCGGTAAAGCCCTGTTCCGCGGCCGCAAATTCAGCCTGCTGCATTTCGACGAACGCGCTCATCTGCGTGCGCGCATAACCGTGCGCGAGATGGAACATCGAGTAGTTGAGCGCATGGAAGCCCGCCAGCGTGATGAACTGGAACTTGTAGCCCATTGCGCCGAGTTCCTTCTGGAACTTCGCGATCGTCGCGTCGTCGAGGTTCTTCTTCCAGTTGAACGACGGCGAACAGTTATACGACAGCATCTTGTCCGGGAACTGCTTGTGAATTGCTTCGGCGAATTTCTTCGCGAACTCGAGGTCGGGCTTGCCGGTCTCGCACCAGATCAGATCGGCATACGGTGCATACGCAAGGCCGCGTGACACCGCTTGCGCGAGGCCCGGCTTGGTGCGGTAAAAGCCTTCGACGGTGCGCTCGCCGGTCAGGAACGGCTTGTCGTTTTCGTCGATGTCGGAGGTGATCAGGTCCGCGGCTTCCGCGTCGGTGCGCGCGAGCAGCACGGTCGGCGTGCCGCAGATGTCCGCCGCGAGGCGCGCGGCGGTCAGCTTGGCGACGTTTTCGCGCGTCGGCACGAGCACCTTGCCGCCCATATGGCCGCATTTCTTCACCGAGGCGAGCTGGTCTTCGAAGTGCACGCCGGCCGCGCCCGCTTCGATCATCGCCTTCATCAGTTCGAACGCGTTCAGCACGCCGCCAAAACCCGCTTCGGCATCGGCGACGATCGGCGCAAAGTAGTCGAGATAGCCTTCGTCGCCGGGGTTCTTGCCTTCCGACCACTGGATCTGATCGGCGCGCGTCAGCGTGTTGTTGATGCGCTTGACGACGAGCGGCACCGAGTTGGCCGGGTACAACGACTGGTCCGGATACATTTCGCCGGCGACGTTCGCATCGCCCGCGACCTGCCAGCCCGACAGGTAGATCGCCTTGAGGCCGGCCTTGACCTGCTGCATCGCCTGGTTGCCGGTCAGTGCGCCGAGCGCGTTGACGAACGGCTCCGATTCCATCGCCGCCCAGAGTTTTTCAGCGCCGCGCTTCGCGAGCGTGTGCTCGACCGCGACCGAACCGCGCAGCCGCACGACATCCTCGGCCGTGTAGCTGCGCTTGATGCCTTTCCAGCGTGAATCGGTGTTCCATTGCTGCTGCAGCTGTTGAACCTGTTGTTCACGTGACATGGCGTGCTCCCTTTCGATAAGACTGGTTTGAACAGTGGAATCGCTGGCTTCGGTGAGCGGAGGGGTGATTGCGATGTCTCCGTTTCGCGAAGTCTTGTATAAGAGTCTAGGAGCGTGGCGGGAGTGGCAACAAGCGGTAGCGAACGTTTTTTAGTGAAATTTATCTGATAAAAATCATGTATTTAATTTCGTTGTTCCGTATTGTGGAATGAGTTTTCCTATGCTGCAACAACGCTTGTTGTGCCTTGCAGCACGATTTTTTACGACGCAAAAAAATTTTTCATATCGTGAAATGTGGGGGTGGACGTAAAAAAGCCCGCCGAAGCGGGCTTTTTGCGATCTTGTCAGGCCAGTCCTCTTTTCAGAGGCTTGGCCTGTTAATCACGACGTCGGCCGATTAGCTGCCGCGACGCGGATTGCGCGGACCGTCACTGCGGCGTGCGCCGTAGCCGCCGTCGCGCGAACCGGCGTAGCTGCCGCCGCCTTCGCCGCGCGATGCGCCGTAACCGTCGCGGCTACCGCCCGACGACTTGCCGCTCCATCCGCGGCCGCCACCATTGCCGCCGCCGTTACCACCGCCGTTGCCGCCATAGCCGCCGCCTTCACGCGAACCGCCGTAGCCGCCGCTGCCGCCCGGCTTGCCGCCGAAGCGCCGGCCGCCACTGTTGCCGCCCGGACGGCCACGGCCGCCGCCGAAACCGCCGCGGCCACCGGCCGGCGGCGCCCTGCGCGGCTCGAAGCCTGCGATGACGTTGACGGGCAGCGGCGCGCGCACAAAACGCTCGATGCGCTTCAATGCGCCTTGCTCGGCGTGATGCACGAGGCTCACTGCGATACCCGAGCGACCGGCGCGGCCCGTACGACCGATACGGTGCACGTAGTCTTCGGCGAACTTCGGCAGATCGTAGTTGAACACGTGCGTGATGCCGGGGATATCGATGCCGCGCGCCGCGACGTCGGTAGCGACGAGCACGCGCACGCGGCGCTCGCGCAGCGCTCGGATCGTGCGGTTACGTGCGCCTTGCGGCAGGTCGCCGTGCAGCGCGGCCGACTGGAAGCCCGCGTCGGCAAGACGGCCGGCGAGTTGGTCCGCGTCGCTCTTCGTTGCGGTAAAGACGATGGCCTGATCGAGGCCCTCGTCGCGCAACAGATGGTCGAGCAGGCGGTCCTTGTGGTCGCGGTCGTCCACGTAATGCACGGTTTGCGCGATATTGGCGCGCTGCTCGATACGCTGCGTGATTTCGATGCGCTCGGGATCCTTCAGCAGACGGCTCGTCAGCGAGCCGATCTTGCCGTCGAGCGTCGCGGAGAAAAGCATGGTCTGGCGCGAAGCGGGCGTTGCGGCGACGATCGTTTCGATGTCGTCGATAAAGCCCATGTCGAGCATCCGATCGGCTTCGTCGAGCACGAGCATCTGCAGTTCCGACAGATCGATACGGCCGCGCTCCAGATGGTCGAGCAGACGGCCCGGCGTCGCGACGAGAATTTCGGGGTTCTTGGCAAGCAGCATCAACTGCTGGCCGTAGGCGACGCCGCCGAGAATGCTGACCGTGCGCAGCCGGCGCAGGTGCTTGCCGTACGTCGACGCGGCCGTAGTGACCTGCATGGCGAGTTCACGCGTCGGCGTGAGCACGAGCAGGCCCGGGCGTGCGACCGGTTGCGGACGGCGCACGCGGCGATCGGCGCCGCGCGGGTCGCGCGCATCGCCCGCTGCACGAGGTTGCTGGGCCTGGGTTTTTTGCAACTGGGCGAAGCGCTCGATGGCCGGCAGCATGAAGGCGGCCGTCTTGCCCGAACCGGTCGGGCTCGAGACGAGCAGATCGCGCCCGGCGATGCCTGCCGGAATCGCGCGTTGCTGGACCGGTGTCGGCGCCGTGTACCCGGCCGCGAGCACTGCGGAAAGAATCTCCTCGGAAAGCCCGAGCGACGCGAAGGTCGGGCCTTGATCGGCGCCGGCTGCGTCCGCTGCATTGCCCGCATTCGCTGCGACGGCCGGTGCCTCGGCACGCGCCGCCGGTGCTTCGGCGGTGGAGGGCGTGTCAAGACCGAGGACGGCGTCGGCGATTGCGTTCAACGGGCTGGTGGTGTTGCTCGAAGTCATGAAAATCCTTGAAGCATGGGAACGAACCCCTTGGATCAAACCAGGGGATGAAACGTCGGCGCCAATCGGCATTACCCAAGTTGTCGGATTCAGCGAGCAGACAGCAGCGAGCAAACCGTAAAACGGGGGCAGCTCGCAACAATAAAGGCGAGCTTTTCGTTAGAAGCTGTATCGGATGCGGCGCGCCGGGAGGGCTTGCCGCCAGCCTTACGTGGTGGCCCGTAGAGTGGCAGGGCCCGTGGCAGGGAGGTGACAGGTTCTAAACTGGATTGGAGCAAAACGCTTTACTGCACCTGCTATTGCAAGTGCAGCGGCGATTATAGCTAACTTTGCTGCACCGCGCCACTCATTTGACACGAAAGCTTCACGCGTCAGACAAATGACGCAAGGGTGTTTGTCTTAGAAATACTGAGCGTTGGCGCGAAGCTTAGGCGCCGTTTTAGGCACCGCCGCTTTTCAGCGATTCGACGAGCTCGATATATTCCTGTCTGGCAGTCTCGGGCGCGAGACCTTTCAATGCGGCCCATGCGTCGTGTTTGAATTTGCCGGCGATATCAGCGAAGCCCGGCCGTTCGTCGGGTGCGTCGCCGACGGTTGCCTGTTTGTAGAGTCCGTAGAGGCGCAGTAGCGTGAGATCGCCGGGTCGTTCGGGCAACTGCTTTACGTCGTTGACTGCCTGGTTGAAGCGTGTGTCGACGTCGCTCATGGAAGTCTCCGCGGAAGTTCGGATTGGCCGACGATCATAACAAGCACGGCGGCACAAGTGCGAACCTGTGTGGCATGCGGATGTGTGGCGTCGCGTCGGCTTCGCGACCGGTGCGCGAGGGTCGCGCATTACAATACCGTCCATGACTGAAACAGTGCTGCTTGCCCTCGATACATCGACCGAATTCTGCTCGGTCGCGTTGCTGGCCGTTGCGAATCCGCCTGCGGGTTCGTCATCGGGTTTGTCCTCGGGTGCGTCCTCGGGGTCGTCTTCAGGTTCGTCCTCAGGTTCATTGATCGCATCGGCCGATGCGTATCATGAGCCGCGCGTCTGGTCGCGTCACGAATCGACCGGCGCGGTGTCGAGCACGCGCCTCCTGCCCGCGATTCGCGAGTTGTTCGACGAAGCCGGTTACGCGCTGAGCGCATGCGATGCGATCGCGTTCGGTGCGGGCCCGGGCTCGTTCACGGGCTTGCGCACGGCGACCGGCGTCGCGCAGGGGCTCGCGTTCGGGCTCGGCTGCCCGGTCGTGCCGATCGGCACGCTGGCGGCGTGCGCCGAAAGCGCGCGACGGCGCGATCCGTCGGCGACGCGCGTGCTTGCCGCACTCGATGCGCGGATGGACGAAGTTTATTGGGCCGACTATGCGTGGGACGATGCGCTGCAAGACTGGCGCGCGGTTCGTGCAGCAGCGCTCGATGCGCCCGAACGGATCGCCGCGCCCGACGCGCCGTACACGCTGGCCGGCAACGCGGCGGCGGCGTTCGGCGGGCGGCTTGCGGTCGCCGCGGGCGCGCGCGTGATCGATGGCGAAGCGCTGCCGCATGCGCTGCCGATCGCGTTCGCCGCGTTGCGCGCATGGCGTGCGGGCCGCGCGGTGCCGGCCGATCAGGCGGCGCCCGAATACGTGCGCGATAAGGTCGCGCTGACCACAGCGGAGCGGCTCGCGGCGAAGGCCGCGCAACAGATGCCGGACGCTGCGGGCGAGGCGGTGGCGGCAAGTGGACGAACGCGCGGCAAACTGGGCGGCCAATCAGAAGACCGGTCGAATAATCAAGCGAGCGGCCGACCGGATAACCAACCGGGCGGCGCACAAACGAGCGGTCGACCGGGCGCGCAAGCGCACGGCCAGTCAAGTGGGGACTCAGGTGGGGACTCAAATGGGGATTCAAGCGGACATTCGAGTGCTCAGTCAAGCACGCAATCGAGCGCCCCGCCGAACCGCGAACCAGGCGAGCGTCCCCAATGAGCGGGGTGTTGCTCGCGGACCGCTATATATCGCCGATGACCGAGAGCGATCTCGATGAAGTCGCCATCGTCGAGCGGCTCGCCTACGAATTCCCGTGGTCGCGCGGCAACTTCGAAGACTCGCTGCGCAACGGCTACTTCGGCATTTGTCTGCGGCACGTAACGGGGACGCTGATCGGTTACTGCGTGCTGATGCCAGTCGTCGACGAGATGCATCTGCTGAATCTGTGCGTTGCGCCGCCGGCGCAACATGCGGGTGCCGGGCTCGCGCTGCTGCGCGAAGCGGTGCGCATCACGCATGCGGAAAGGCTCGCGGGACTGCTACTCGAAGTACGGCCCTCGAATCACCGCGCGATCCGCCTTTACGAGCGCTTCGGCTTCGCGTCGATCGGCCGTCGCAAGAACTACTATCCGGCGCGGCATCGCAGCCGGGAAGACGCAATCGTGATGCGATTTTCTTTTGAGAAGGAGGGCGTCGATGGCCTTGCATGAGTCCGCGCTGGAAGAACTGGGCCTCGCGCCGCTTTGGGTGAGGCGCGGCAGCGCGAATGCGCAGACGGCGCTCGAAGAAGGCGTGGGCGGCGCGACCGCGGATGTCGCGCTCGCGCAGGACGCGGTGCCGGCGCAGGCGCGGGCGAACCCTTCGCCCGATGCCGCGCGCGTTGAACGGGCGCCGGATGCTGCAGTATCGGTGCGCGGTGATGCGCGTTCCTCCACAGGCTTCGAAGCCGGCGCAGAGGTAAGGCGCTCGAACGCAGCTTCGTCTGTCGCAGACGCGGACGCGGCGGCTGGAGCGCGCAAGCTTGCGTCGCCCACGGAGCGCAGCATGCCGCGCGAATCCGCATCGCAAAGCGAACCACCGGACACCGGACGCAGGCCCGTTGCGGCACGCCCGGAGCCGGCCCCCGCCGCCGCTCAACCGGCACCGCCCGACGACGACTTCGCATGGTTCGACGAGCTTCCCGCGCAGCCGTCGCCGCCGTCGTCGTCACAGCCGCGCGCGCGTCAACCGGCGCCTGACGATGCAGCAGGCTTCGCCACAGACGATCTCTCGACCGAACCGGCGCTGCCGCCCGTCGCCACCCTCGACTGGGACGCGCTCGCCGCGCGCGTCGCCGGCTGCGAACGCTGCCGCCTCTGCGAGAAGCGCACGCAGACGGTATTCGGCGTCGGCGACCGCAACGCTGACTGGATGCTGATCGGCGAAGCGCCGGGTGAAAACGAGGACCGCCAGGGCGAGCCGTTCGTCGGCCAGGCCGGCAAGCTGCTCGACAACATGCTGCGTTCGCTGACGCTTGCGCGCGGCGAGAATGTCTATATCGCGAACGTGCTGAAATGCAGGCCGCCGGGTAACCGCAATCCGGAGCCTGAGGAGGTTGCACGCTGCGAGCCGTATCTGCAGCGCCAGGTTGCGCTCGTCAAACCGAAGCTGATCGTCGCGCTCGGCCGCTTCGCCGCGCAGAGCCTGTTGAAGACCGACGCGAGCATTTCGTCGCTGCGCGGACGCGTGCATACCTACGAAGGCGTGCCCGTGATCGTCACCTATCACCCCGCGTATCTGCTGCGCAGTCTGCACGACAAGGCGAAGGCGTGGCAGGACCTGTGTCTGGCGCGCGATACGTGGCGCAAGGCGGGCGCGAGCGCGGGTTCGGCGGGTGAACGCGCGGCCGCCCCTGCTGCTGACCCCGCGGCCGACTAAATGGCAGCCGACGGCCCATCAGCCGGATTAACGCCTCGCGATGCCGCGCGGCTCGAGCATCTGCGCGATCCGGCAGTGCGCGATCTGGCGTGGCTGCTGTTCAGTCCGGACCTGTTGCGCGCGCAACCGCCCGCCGGCATGCTGGCCGAGCCGTTCGAATCAGCCGACGAAGCGGCCGCGACCCTCGACTGGCTCGTCGCTGAAGATGCCCGTCCCGATGCGCTGCATCAGCACATTGCCGCCGCGCATGTGACGCGGCTTGGCCGCTACGCGGAGTGTCTGCTCGCGTGGTCCTTGCAGCACGGGCCGGCCGCGCGGCTCGTGGCCGCGAATGTCGCGTTGCGGCGCAACGGCCTGACGCTCGGCGAATGCGACTTCCTCGTTCAAACGCAGACGAGCCGGCGTCTGCATTGGGAACTCGCGGTCAAATGCTACCTGCATGCGGGTGAAAGTCGCGCACAGCTCGCCGACTATGTCGGTCCGAATCTGCAGGACCGCTTCGACGTGAAGCTGCGCCGCCTGCTCGATCATCAGCTGCCGTTGAGCGCGCGCGCCGAATTCGCGTCGCTCGGTCACCCCGGCCCGTGGGACGCGCAGATGTTGATCAAAGGGTGGTTGTTCTATCGCGATGGCGGCACGCCGGCCGAACCGGCCGAGATCGATCCGAACCACGCGCGGGGGTGGTGGACGACGCGCGCCGACTGGCCCGCGTTCGCCGCGGCGCGCGGCGCCGCGTGGGCGGTGCTGCCGCGTCTGCAATGGCTGTCGCGGCGTCGCCGCAGCGGTGATGCGTCTGCCGCGGGCCTGTTCGACATACCGGCCTTGAGCGCGCAACTCGCGCAGCATATCGGTCCGACGATGGTCGCGGCGTTTGCCGCCGATGACAAAAATGGTGGCTGGCGCGAGACGTCACGCGGTTTTGTCGTGCCGGATGCGTGGCCTGCGTTGGCGCTCGCATTTGCTCGCGAATAGTGCTCGCATCTTTGCGGAGCCCATGCACGCGAGCCCGCGCACGCGTCGCCGCTCAGTGGGAACCGCCCGTACTCACCACCACTGATGAAAATGATGCACAGGCCCAACGCCATGCCCGACGTCAAGCCGCGCACTGTGCTCGAGCGCCCCGGTCAAATACTGTTTGGCATCGACGACCGCACTCGCGAGATCGCGCCGCTGCGGCAATAACGCCGCAATCGCCGACGACAGCGTGCACCCCGTGCCATGCGTATTTTTGACAGGCACGCGCGGCCCGCCGACGCGCAGCGTGCCGCCGGCTTCGATCAGCCAGTCGGGGCTGTCGGCGGCCGCGAGATGGCCGCCTTTCATCAGCACCGCGCGCGCGCCGAGCGCACGCAACGCTTCGCCCTGGCTCACCATCGCGCTTTCATCGGCAGCCGCCGGCACACCGAGCAGGGCCGCCGCTTCGGGCAGGTTCGGCGTCAGCAGATCGGCGAGCGGCAACAGGTCGTCGCGCACCGCGTCGACCGCGTCGGGGGCGAGCAGCGCATGGTTGCTCTTCGAAATCATCACCGTGTCGAGCACGACATGCGACGGACGGTGGCGTCGCAGCGCATCGGCGACCGCCCGCACGATCTGCGCGTTCGCGAGCATGCCGATCTTGACCGCGTCGATGCGGATATCGTCGAACACAGCGTCCAACTGCGCCGTGACGAAACCGGGGTCGGGTGTGTGAATCGCGGTCACGCCGCGCGTATTCTGCGCGGTCAGTGCGGTAATCACGCTCGCGCCGTACGCGCCGAGCGCCGAAAACGCCTTCAGGTCGGCCTGGATGCCCGCGCCGCCGCCGGAATCGGAGCCGGCGATGGTCAGGACGTTGGGAATGGCTTGAGTCATGAAAGGACGAAGAAGGCAGGGCGGTTGAAGCCGCGGCGGATCGTGAGGATCGTGAGGCCTGTCACGACTGTCTGGACCGTCAGTGACGCGCTTCGCCGATCAGCGCGACCGAATCGAACGCGCGCTGGTTCGCCTGGTGGCGCCGCATCACGAGCCACATCATCACGCAGACGAAGGTGCCGAACAGCACGATCACGATCGTGATCGGCACGTCGAGCCAGACGAGCACCGCATAGAGGCACAGCATCACGAGCACGGACAGGTTCTCGTTGAAATTCTGCACGGCAATTGAGTGTCCGGCCGACAGCAGCACGTGGCCGCGATGCTGCAGCAGCGCGTTCATCGGCACCACAAAGAAGCCCGACAGCGCGCCGACCACCATCAGGAACACATACGCGAAAATCAGGTAGCCGCCGATATGCATGCGGCCGAAATAGATGCCCCAGTGCGGCGGAAACAGATGCCGCGTGTAGAACGCCATCAGCATCACCGCGATGCCCATGATGATGCCGACCGGCAGCACCGACAGCGATTTCTTCAGCGGCACGCGCGCGGCGGCGATCATCGCGCCCGCCGCGACGCCGACCGCGACCACGGCCTGCAGGATCGCGCCCTCCGACAGCGACATGCCGAGCGACACCTCGGCCCATTTCAACACGATGAACTGCAGCGTCGCGCCCGCGCCCCAGAAGAGCGTCGTGACCGCGAGCGAGATCTGGCCGAGCTTGTCGTGCCAGAGAATGTTGAAACAGTCGGCGAAGTCGGTGATGAGCTTGAGCGGTCCGCGTTCCTGTTTCGGATAGCGCGCACCGGTGTCAGGGATGCGCAGATTGAAGAGCGCCGCGACCACGTAGATGATGATGATGATCAGCATCGCCGCTTCGGCGGGCGTATGGATCGCGGACGGCGTGTGTTTGATGATGTGCGAGGCGATATGCGGGCTGATCAGCGCGCCGCCGAGCACGGTGCCGAGGATGATCGAGCCGACCGTCGTGCCCTCTATCCAGCCGTTCGCGGCGACGAGGCGGTCAGGCGGCAGCAGCTCGGTGAGTATCCCGTACTTGGCCGGCGAATAGGCCGCGGCGCCGAAGCCGACGATGCCGTATGCAATCAGCGGATGCGCCCCGACCAGCATCGTGACGCAGCCGATCACCTTGATCGTGTTCGTCACGAACATCACGCGCCCTTTGGGCCGTGAGTCGGCGAACGCGCCCACGAAGGCGGCCAGCACGACGTACGACAGCACAAAGAACAGCTTGAGCAGCGGCGTCATCCAATTGGGGGCGTGAAGGTCTTTCAGCAGTGCGATAGCAGCGATCAGCAGCGCATTGTCGGCCAGCGACGAGAAGAACTGCGCGGCCATGATCGTGTAAAAACCTTTTTTCATCTGATGCGATGCTGTCCTCGCGACGGTCTGGCGGGCAAGACCGTGGATATGACGTTCGGGCTTATTCCGTTCGAAATGGGTTGTGCGCACGGCTTTATATCATGAAAATAGCTGGATACTGACTAGCAAAATCCTTGATCGTCCAGTCGCAGCGGGCTTCGTGGCGCTGAAAACGCGCTGTAAGCTGCTGATTCGAAAGTGTCTTTACTCAAAAATCCCATGCCGCGCCCGCTCCTTGCCACGATCCATACCGCCGCTCTCGCCAACAATCTCGCGGTGGTCCGCCGCTATGCGCCAAAGTCCAAAATCTGGGCAATCGTCAAGGCGAATGCGTATGGCCACGGAATGGCGCGTGCGTTCCCCGGATTGCGCGCAACGGACGGCTTTGGGTTGCTGGACCTCGAAGAAGCGGTGAAGTTGCGCGAATTGGGCTGGGCGGGCCCGATTTTGTTGCTCGAAGGCTTTTTTCGTCCGACCGATATCGATCTGATCGACCGCTACAGCCTCACCACGGCGCTGCATTCGGACGAGCAGCTGCGCATGCTCGAAATGGCGCGGCTGTCCAAGCCGGTCAATATCCAGCTCAAGATGAATAGCGGCATGAACCGCCTCGGCTACACGCCGGACCGGTTCCGCGCCGCCTGGGAGCGCGCGCGCGCTTGCCCGGGCGTCGGCCAGATCACGCTGATGACCCACTTTTCCGACGCCGACGGCGAGCGCGGCATCGAGCATCAGATGGAAGCGTTCGAGCGCGGCGCGAAGGGCATTGCCGGTGCGCGCAGCCTCGCGAATTCGGCGGCCACGCTGTGGCATCCGAAGTCGCATTTCGACTGGGTCCGGCCCGGCATCATGCTGTATGGCGCATCGCCGTCGGGCGTGCATACCGACATTCGCAGCACGGGTCTGCAGCCGGCCATGACGCTCGCCTCGGAACTGATCGCCGTGCAGACGCTGCCCGAAGGCGAGACGGTCGGCTACGGCTCGATCTTCAAGGCGCGCGCGGGCATGCGCATCGGCGTCGTCGCGTGCGGTTACGCGGACGGTTACCCGCGCAATGCGCCCGAAGGCACGCCCGTGATCGTCGACGGCATTCGCACACGCATCGTTGGGCGCGTGTCGATGGACATGATCACCGTCGATCTGACGCCGTGTCCGCAGGCCGGTATCGGCTCGCGTGTCGAACTCTGGGGCAACGCGCTGCCGATCGACGACGTCGCACAGGCATGCGGCACGATCGGCTACGAGCTGATGTGCGCGGTCGCGATGCGCGTGCCGGTCCGCGCGGAATAAGCAACCGCGCGCCGCTGTGCGGTAACCGATCCGCGCGGTGTGGCAAATCCGCGCAGTAAGCACCGGCGCGTCAATCATCGAACTGGGCAGCCGCGAATGCGGTGTGAAGGGCGGCCTGCCGCTTTTCCTTCCCTATGACAATACAAATCAGGCAAGGTCTGCGTGGCTAAACAGAAAACGTTGTACACCTGCACCGAATGCGGCGCGTCGTCGCCGAAGTGGCAAGGGCAGTGCCCGTCCTGCCATGCGTGGAATACGTTGGTCGAGACGGTGGCCGAATCGGCCTCCGCGCATCGCTTCCAGTCGCTCGCGAAGAGCGCGCCGGTGCAACGCCTGGCCGATATCGAAGCATCCGATGTGCCGCGTTTTTCGACCGGCGTCGGCGAATTCGACCGCGTGCTCGGCGGCGGGCTCGTCGCGGGCGGCGTCGTGCTGATCGGCGGCGACCCGGGCATCGGCAAATCGACTTTGCTGTTGCAGTCGCTCGCGCAGATCGCCAGCGAGCGGCGCGCGCTCTATGTGAGCGGCGAGGAATCGGCCGCGCAGATTGCGTTGCGCGCGCAACGTCTGTCGCTGCTCGAACCGGGCTCGAACGCCAACGAACTGAAGCTGCTCGCCGAGATTCAACTCGAGAAAATCCAGGCGACGATTGCCGAGGAGCGGCCCGACGTCGCCGTTATCGATTCGATCCAGACCGTCTATTCGGAGGCGCTGACCTCGGCGCCGGGCTCGGTCGCGCAGGTGCGCGAATGCGCGGCGCAACTGACGCGCGTCGCGAAGCAGTCGGGCACGGCGATCATCATGGTCGGGCACGTCACGAAAGAGGGCAATCTCGCCGGTCCGCGCGTGCTTGAACATATCGTCGACACGGTGTTGTATTTCGAAGGCGACACACATTCGTCGTTCCGTCTGGTGCGCGCGTTCAAGAACCGCTTCGGCGCCGTCAACGAGCTCGGCGTGTTCGCGATGACCGAGCGCGGTTTGCGCGGCGTCGCGAATCCGTCCGCACTGTTTCTGTCGCAGCACGAACAGATCGTGCCGGGCTCGTGCGTGCTCGTTACGCAGGAAGGCACGCGGCCGCTGCTCGTCGAAGTGCAGGCCCTCGTCGATACCGCGAACGTGCCGAATCCGCGGCGGCTTGCGGTCGGCCTCGAGCAGAACCGGCTCGCGATGCTGCTCGCGGTGCTGCATCGTCACGCGGGCATCGCGTGCTTCGATCAGGACGTCTTTCTGAATGCGGTCGGCGGCGTGAAGATCACCGAGCCCGCCGCCGATCTCGCGGTGCTGCTTGCGATCCACTCGTCGATGCGCAACAAGCCGCTGCCGAAGGGGCTCATCGTATTCGGCGAAGTCGGGCTCGCGGGCGAGATCCGGCCGTCGCCACGCGGTCAGGAGCGTCTGAAGGAAGCCGCCAAGCTCGGCTTTTCGGTCGCGCTGATTCCGAAGGCCAATGCGCCGAAGCAGGCGATCGACGGGCTGCAGGTGATCGCGGTCGAGCGTATCGAACAGGCGATCGACCGCGTGCGCACGCTCGAATGACGGACCCATCACGCACGCACATGGTGCGTGACGTAATCCGCTGTAAATATCATGCCGGCGGCTGTAACCCAGATTCCACACGATTTCCCTATTCTTTGGCGCATAGGCAATCCGTCATAAACGGAAAAAGGATGCGTCTTGAAACTGACTCGTGAACCCGAAGCGGATCGGCTCGCGAACCTGCGCGGCTGCCGCGTATCGCCGCCGATTCCCCAGCCGTGGGGCGACAGTTGCCGGATCGTCGAATGGATCGACACGGGCGGGCAGATTTCGCGCCGCGTGGTCGCCGAAGACATCACGCCCGACGAAGTGCGGGCCACGATTCGCCGCCACGTTCAGGGGCGCAAACACGTGCTTATCGACGACGAGCGTCAGCCGAGGCAGACCTTGCCGAGGCGCTAAGCGGTGGTGAAATGATGTAGACGGGTGGCTGGTTTCCGTTGCGGGTGATGTCGACCGCAGCGCGTTCGATCCCGCTCGTGGCGCTACGGCCTGTGCGGCCGGTTTCAGACGCCGCCGGCTCGGGCACGACGGTTCAGGCGCGGCCCACCTCAGCCTTCCTATCCGCCTTCATATCCCTTCACGGCTCTCGCGCGGTCCCATTCTTGCGGAATGGCGCCGTCGCCCGTGTTATCCGCCGTGTAGTTTTCCTGTCCGGCGGCTGCGTAAAGCTCAGGAGCAAACAGCGGATGTTGAGCCGCTTCCGCCGGTGTCAGCACCGGCGCCACGCAGCAGTTCAGCGGCTCGAGCAACTCGATCCATTCGGCAAGCGTGCGCGTCGCGATCAAGGCCATCATTTCCTGCGTCAACGCCACGGCATCGGGGCCGCCGAGCGCCTGCCCCAAGCTCCAGTGGCGCTTGGCCCAATCGGGCCGGTTCAGCGCCGTGCACAGCGTTTCCCAGAATTTGAGTTCGAGCGCCGCAATCGCGAGCCAACGGCCGTCGCGCGTGCGGTAGAGGTTGTAGCAGGGCGCGCCGCCATTGAGAAGCCCCGTGCCGTGCGCGGGCGCCGTGCCATCGTTGACGAGCCCGACATGCGCGACCACGTTGTGCGCGTGCGTGGCGTGGGTCATCGACACATCGACGAAGCGGCCTTCGCCGCCGCGCGCGACATGCCAGAGCGCCGCGAGAATCTGCGTGATCGCGCTCAACGCGCCGCCGAGCATATCGCCGATCTGGAAGTTCGGCACGATCGGTGTGCCGTCGCGCGAGGCGAGCTGATCGAGAACACCGGAGTAAGCGATAAAGTTGAGGTCGTGCCCGGCGATGGTCGAGTAGACGCCGGTTGATCCGTAACCGGTAATCGAGCAATAGACGAGTTTTGGATTCAGCTCGCGCAACGCTTCGTAGCCGAGCCCGAGCCGGTCCATCACGCCGGGCCGGAAACTCTCGACGATCACATCCGCTTCGCGCGCGAGCGCGCGCAGCACTGTGTTGCCCGCTTCCGTTTTCAGGTCGAGCCGCGTCACGCGTTTGCCGCGGTTGACGATCTGATAGAGCATGCTCGGCCGGCCTTCGAGCTGGTCCGTCTCGCTTTGCAACATCACGCGCGATGCATCGCCGTCACCGGGCGCTTCGATCTTCAGCACGTCAGCGCCCATTTCCGCAAGCCGCAGCGTGGCGACGGGGCCGGGCAGAATGCGCGTGAGGTCGATCACGCGCAAGCCTTTCAGTGCATCAGCAGAAGACAAGGTTATCCTCCGGTCGTTGATAGTGTCCGCGCGTGACGCGCGCGCAGTGGCTTAGCTTGCAATGGCGGATCGCGCAGCAGCAGCCAGTTCGCATTCTGCAGCGTTCAGATCGCGGCTGCAAAATCGCCGTTGCCAAACCGCAGTTACCAAGCCGCAGTTACCAAGCCGCCGTTGCCAACCCGCAGTTGCCAAATCGCAGTTGCCAAACCGCAGTTACCAAGCCGCCGTTGCCAACCCGCAGTTGCGAAAAACCGCAGTCGCCAAACCGCAGTCGCCAAACCGCGGCAGCTAAACCCCTAGCCGATCTGCTCCAGTTCCTCGTGCGCCTCGAGCCACTGCGCTTCGAGCGTCTCGAGGCGGCCGGCGACGTCGGCTTGCCGGCGCAGCGCTTCGGTCAGCTTCGTCTTGAGTTCAACGTTGTAGCTGGCCGGGTCCGCGACGAACGCATCGAGCGTGGCCTTCTCGGCGTTCAGCGCGTCCATTTCCTTCTCGATCTTCGTAATGCGCGTTTGCAGCGGCTTTTTCAGGTGCGCAAGCTTCTGGCGCGTTTCGGCTTCCTGACGGCGCTGTTCCTTGCGGTTCAACGTGGCGTCGCCGTTGCCGCCACTGTCGTCCGCTCCGCCGTTCGCGACATTGTTCGCCTTCGCTTCACCCGCCTTCAGCGCCGCGCGCTGCTCGGCCGCGTGCTGCAACAGCCAGTCGCGGTAGTCGTCGAGGTCGCCGTCGAACGGCTGCAGCCGGTGTTTCGCGACGAGCATGAACTGATCGGTCGTCGCGCGCAACAGATGCCGGTCGTGCGAGACGAGGATCAGCGTGCCTTCGAACTGCGCGAGCGCCATTGTCAATGCATGGCGCGTTTCGAGGTCGAGGTGGTTGGTCGGCTCGTCGAGCAGAAGCAGGTTGGGCTTCTGCCAGATGATCAGCGCGAGCGCGAGGCGCGCCTTCTCGCCGCCCGAAAACGGTGCGATCGCCGCGGTGGCCATGTCGCCCGAGAAGTTGAAGCCACCGAGGAAGTCGCGCAGCTCCTGCTCGCGCGTATCGGGCGCAAGGCGTGCGAGATGTTGCAAAGGGGAGTCGTCGGGGCGCAGCGTTTCGAGCTGATGCTGCGCGAAGTAGCCGATGCGCAGTCCCTTACCCTCATGCGTATGGCCGCTCAATGCGTCGAGCGTGCCGGCGAGCGTCTTGATCAGTGTCGACTTGCCCTGGCCGTTCGCGCCGAGCAGGCCGATACGCTGGCCGTTCTGGATCGACAGCGTGACGCGTTCGACGATCGGTATTTCGCCGCCGTCGTCGGCGCGATAACCGCAACGCACATCGTCCATCACCATCATCGGGTTCGGCGCGGCGTCGGGCGCGCGGAACTCGAACGTAAACGGCGAGGCGACATGCGCGGGCGCGATCAGCTCCATCTTCTCGAGCGCCTTCATCCGGCTTTGCGCCTGACGCGCCTTGGTGGCCTTCGCCTTGAAGCGGTCGATAAAGCTTTGCAGATGCGCGACGGTCTTCTGCTGCTTCTCGTAAGCGCTCTGCTGCAGCGCCAGTTGCTGGGCGCGCAGGACTTCGAACTGCGAGTAGTTGCCGCCGTAGCGCTTGACCTGCCGGTTCTCGAGATGCAGCGTAACATTGCACACCGAATCAAGGAACTCGCGGTCGTGCGAGATCACGACGAGCGTGCCCGGATAGCGATGCAGCCAGTCTTCGAGCCAGACGATCGCATCGAGGTCGAGGTGGTTCGTCGGCTCGTCGAGCAGCAGCAGGTCGGAGCGGCACATCAGCGCTTGCGCGAGATTGAGCCGCATGCGCCAGCCGCCCGAGAAGCTGCCGACGCTCGCACGGGTTTGTTCGAGCGTGAAGCCTAAGCCGAGCAGCAAGGCCTCGGCGCGTGCGGGCGCGGTGTAGCCATCGGCGTCGGCAAATGCGGCGTGCGCCTCGGCTTCGGCGCTGCCGTCGTGCGCGGCCGAGGCGGCGGCGATGCGCGCTTCGATCGCGCGCAACGCGGCATCGCCATCGAGCGTGTACTCGAGCGCGCTTTTATCGGCGGCCGGGGTTTCCTGCGCGACATGCGCGATCTGCCAGGACGGCGGTAACGAAACATCGCCGCCGTCCGCATGCAGCTCGCCGCGCAGCACGGAAAAGAGCGTGGACTTGCCGGCGCCGTTCGCGCCGACCAGGCCGGCTTTTTCGCCGGGGTTCAACGTAAACGACGTCTGTTCGAAAAGCGGTTTGGTGCCGCGCGCGAGACTGAACTGATTGAAACGGATCACAACAGGGCCGGGCGAGAGAAAAACGCTATTTTAGACTGTGCCGCGTGTTGCCTGGCATCGTCCGTTCGGCCGACTGGCGCGAAAGCTCCGCGTACGTAAACTGATGACTTTCTTCGGGAGCGCATATGGCAAAGACCACCAGCACAACAACCTCCATCTATTCGTTCTCGGCTCGCGCGTTGAATGGCGAGGAGATCAGTTTCGAACGCTATCGCGGCCGGCCCCTGCTGATCGTGAACACCGCCAGCGAATGCGGCTTCACGCCGCAATACAAAGGCTTGCAGAATCTTTACCAGCAATACGCGGCGCGCGGCCTCGAAGTGCTCGGCTTTCCGTGCAACCAGTTCGGCAAGCAGGAACCCGGCGACGCCGAGCAGATCGGCAACTTCTGCGAAAGGAACTTCGGCGTGTCGTTCCAGCTGTTCGAGAAGATCGAGGTGAACGGCGAGAATACGCATCCGCTTTTCAGATATCTGAAGACGGAGGCGCCGGGGCTGCTCGGCTTGAAGCGGATCAATTGGAACTTCACGAAGTTTCTCGTTAACCGCGACGGCGAGGTGCTCAGGCGCTACGGGCCGCCCAAAAAGCCTGACGAGATCGCGGTCGATATCGAGAAGGTGCTGTAGCACCGCGCGCCGCGGCGCTACATACCGGTTACAGGATCGGCGCGAAGAGCCGCGCCACGTGCATCGCCATGCGGCGCCATGCCGGCGACTTCCGGTATTCGCTGCGGTCGATCTCATAGGCATCGGCGAAGTCGCGCAGGAGCATCGCTTCGACCTCGGCGGCGAAGCCGCGGTCGATCGTCAGCACCATGATCTCGAAGTTCAGGCGGAACGACCGGTTGTCGAGGTTCGCGCTGCCCACCGCGGCGGCTTCGTCGTCGATCAGCACGACCTTCTGGTGCAGAAAGCCCGGCCGGTAACGGAATACGCGCACGCCGGCGCGGATCGAGTCGTGCGCATAGAGCCGCGACGCTTCGAACACGACGATATGATCGCGCCGGCTCGGAATCAGGATGCGCACGTCCACGCCGCGCAGCGCCGCGAGGCGCAATGCCGAGAACACGGCTTCGTCGGGCACGAGGTAGGGCGTCGTGATCCAGATCCGCTTGCGTGCGGCGCTGATCGCTTCGACGAAGAACAGCGAACAGGTTTCCTGCTTGTCGGCGGGGCCTGACGGCACGACGAGGCAATGCATGTCGCCGGCGCGGTCCGCCGGGGTGAATGCCGATGCGTTCGTATGTGCGGTTGCGCCGCGCGCGAGGGCCGATACGGTGGCCATGCCGGGTTGCCCAGGCCGCGCGGGCGAGGGCGGCAGTGTCCTGATCGGGAGCATCGTTTCCGACACCGTTTCCGGCGGCATGCCTGGTGCCGGCTCGTCCGGCAGCGGCGTAGCTGCCGCAGCTACCGCGACACGCACCGCCTCGGCCACGGTTGTGCTGACCGGAGCACTGACTGGAGCGCTAACAGCCGCGCTGACAGCGGCATTAGCAGTGGCATTGGAAGCCGCGTTAGCCGCGGCGCTGACCGCAGCGGCCATCGAAGCGGACACCGACGCCGACACCGCAGCTGCCGCGCGAGCAGACACAGACGCCGCCACGGAGGCAGCCACCGGCGACGCTGCGGCCACCGGCATACGCGGCGGCGGCTCAAGCGGCGGCAACTGCTGCGTGGCCCAGTACCAGTCTTCGGTGAACACGAACTGGATGCTCGCGACCGCGGGCCCGCGCACTTCGATATGCGTATCGCGCCACGGGGAAAGCGGCGGCTTCGCGCCCAGATATTCGACGCCGATATTGTGGCCGCCGACAAACGCGCACTCGCCGTCGACCACCACGATCTTCCGGTGATTGCGGAAGTTCAGCTGGAAGCGGTTGACGAAACGCCGGTTCGTCGCGAACGGATGCATTTCGACGCCGCCGGCGCGCATTTCGGCCACATAGCGATGCGGCAGATCGAAGCTGCCGATGCTGTCGTACAGCACGTACGCGTGCACGCCTTGCTCGACTTTCCTGATCAGCGTGTCCTTGATCAGTTCGCCGAGCGCGTCGGCACGCACGATAAAGAACTGCACGATCACATAGCTGCGCGCGCTTTCTATCGCCTCGAGAATGGCCAAGAACGTCGCTTCGCCGTTGACGAGCGTGCGCACCGCATTGCCGGGCAGAAACGGCATACCGGAAAGCCGCGTGAGCGAGCGCACGAGATGTTCGCCGAGCGCCTGCGTGGGCCGCTCGTGCGACGACGGCTGGGTCGCCCATTCGGGCGGATGCGCGCGCGTGCGCAGCAGTTCGTTGCCGAAGCGGCGCGCGTCGACATAGCCCGCGAATTTGCTGCGGCCAAGAAACAGATAGGGAATCAGCGTCAGATACGGCATCGCGACGAGCGACACCGCCCAGGCAATCGCGCCTTGCGACGTGCGGGTATGCAGAACTGCATGGCACGCGGCAATCACGCCGAGCAGATGGCAGATAAATACCAGCGTGCCGATGTGAAGCAGATCGAATTGCATAAGCGTACGAAGGATCGTTCGACGCGCGGTTCGCGCGCATTCACATGCGATCAGAGTGACGGGCCCAAGCGCGGCTCAAGCTGGGCTTAACCTGGTCTAAGCCTGGCCTCAAGCCTGTACTGTCCTTATCTTACCGAACCGCAAGCACGCCACGCCGGTAGGCCCGATCTTCCGTGTGGACAAGCGTATTGTCCACAGGTATCGAGCGCCGATCGTGACGCACGAGCGCGCGCGATAAGAGGCGCTTGATGCTGATCAAAGCTCAACGGGAAAGAGGGACCGGGAACCGGCCCTCAACCTTCCTCAAGCGGCGCCCGGCGTGCCTTGGCGCGTGCCGGAGCGTGTCCTCGCGTGTCTCTGTGTGTCCTGCCGTGTCCCGACGTGCCTTAGCCCGGCAAGTCGCTTGCCTGCAGCAGGAAGACGTTGTCGTCGCCGGCGCTCGTCGATAGCCAGACGAGGTCGAGTCCGCCGAACGCCGCCTCGACGTTCGCGCGCTCGTTGCCGATCTCGACGACGAGCACGCCGTCGTCGGTCAGCCAGTCGCGCGCCTCGCCGATGATGCGCCGCACAATGTCCATGCCGTCCGCGCCGCCCGCAAGCGCGAGTTCAGGCTCATGCCGGTATTCGGCAGGCAGCGTTTGCATCGATGCCGCATTTACATAGGGCGGATTGGCGAGGATCACTTCGTAGCGTCGCTCGGGCAGCGGCGCGAACAGGTCGCCTTCGAACACGGCAATGCGCTCGTCGAGTTCGTAGTCGGTCACGTTGATCGTTGCGACTTCGATCGCGCCCGGCGACAGGTCGACCGCGTCGACATCCGCGTTCGGAAACGCATGCGCGGCAAGAATCGCGAGACAGCCGGAGCCGGTGCACAGTTCAAGCACGGCCGACACCGCTTCGGGATCTTCGACGTACGGCTGCAGTCCGTCCTGCAGCAGTTCGCCGATAAACGAGCGCGGCACGATCACGCGTTCGTCGACATGAAAGCGATAGCCGTGCATCCACGCTTCCTGCGTGATATAGGCGGCCGGCACGCGCTCGGCCGCACGCCGCTCGATCACCTTCAGCACCGCTTCGAGTTCGTCGGCCGTGAGGCGCGCATCGAGGAACGGATCGAGCAGATCGAGCGGCAGATGCAGCGTGTGCAGAACGAGATACGCCGCTTCGTCGTAAGCATTCGCCGAGCCGTGTCCGAACGAGAGCTGCGCCTGATTGAAGCGCGACACCGCATAGCGCAGTACATCGCGCACCGTTGAGAACGGGTGAGCAGTGGGATGAGCAGCGGAATGAGAAGCCGGGTAGGACGGGGTGGTCATCGCAACGGGTTCCTCGTTCAGGCGATCAGTTGTTCCAGCACGCGCCGGTACACGTTCTTGAGCGGCTCGATAGAGGCCAGCTCGATATGTTCGTCGATCTTGTGGATGCTCGCGTTCAGCGGCCCGAATTCGACCACCTGCGGGCAGATGCGCGCGATAAAACGGCCGTCGGACGTGCCGCCCGTCGTCGACAGTTCGGGCGTGACGCCGGTTTCGGCGCGAATCGCTTCGCCAAGCGCATCGGACAGCGCCCCGCGCGGCGTGAGAAACGGCAGCCCGCTCACGGTCCATTTGAGTTCGTAGTCGAGGCCGTGCTTGTCGAGAATCGCATGCACGCGGTTTTGCAGCCCTTCGACCGTGCTCGCCGTCGAGAAGCGGAAGTTGAACATCAGCTCCGCATGGCCCGGAATCACGTTCGTCGCCCCGGTGCCGCTGTGCAGGTTCGACACCTGCCACGTGGTGGGCGGGAAATACTCGTTGCCGTCGTCCCAGCGCTCGTTCACGAGTTCGGCCAGCGCCGGCGCGAGCAGATGAACCGGGTTCTTCGCAAGGTGCGGATAGGCGATATGCCCCTGCACGCCCTTGACGATCAGCTTGCCCGACATCGAACCGCGGCGGCCGTTTTTCACCATGTCGCCGAAGCGCGCGCTCGAGGTCGGCTCGCCGACCACGCAGTAGTCGAGCCGCACGCCGCGCGCGGCGAGCGCTTCGACGACCTTGACGGTGCCGTCAGTGGCCACGCCTTCTTCATCGCTCGTAATCAGAAAGCCGATCGAGCCGCGATGCTGCGCATGTGCGGCGACAAACTCTTCGCTGGCGACCACGAAGCCGGCCAGCGATGCCTTCATATCGGCGGCGCCGCGGCCATACAGCTTGCCGTCGCGATGCGTCGGCTCGAACGGCGGCGACGACCACTGTTCGAGCGGGCCGGTCGGCACGACGTCGGTGTGGCCCGCGAACACGAGCAGCTTGCCGTCCGCGCCGGCCGTGCCGTGCCTGACCGCCCAGAGATTCGTCACGCCATTCGACTCGATCGTCTCGCAGACGAAGCCGAGCGCCGCGAGGCGCTCGACGATCAGACGCTGGCAATGCTGATCGTCAGGGGTGACGGATGCGCGTGCAATCAGCGCTTCGGTAAGGGCGAGGGTGCCGGACATGGATTCGGAACTGCTCTTCAAAACTGCGGATGAAAAAATGCCGGCCCACAAACATTGGCGGGGCCGGCAACGACTTATCGCAAACGTACTGCGTATCGCGTGGTAAAGCAGTGCAATAAAGCAGCGAAATACAGCAGCGAAATACAGCAGCGAAATACAGCAGCGAAATACAGCGCGCGCGGCACAGCGCACGCAAAGCTCAGGCGAACAGCGCCTCGTATTGATCCGCGGCAAAGCCGAGCGCCTTCACGCGCCCGTTGACCACGACCACGGGCCGCTTGATTACCGAAGGCTTGTGGATCATCAGCGCGATCGCGCCGGCTTCGCTATCGGCCTCGGCCTTCATGGTGTCGGACAGGCCGCGCCACGTCGTGCCGCGCCGGTTCACGAGCGACTCGAGCGACACGTCCTTCATCCAGTCGCGCACGAGCGGCTCGGACACGCCAGCCTTCTTGAAATCGTGAAACTCGAACTCGACGCCGTGTTCCTCGAGCCACACGCGCGCCTTCTTCACGGTGTCGCAGTTCGGAATGCCGTACACGACGATGGTTTTCGCCGCCGACCGCGTCGCCATCAGTCGCCTCGCAGCAGTTCGTTGAGGCCGACCTTCGCGCGGGTTTTCGCGTCGACCTTCTTGACGATGACCGCGCAGTAAAGGCTATGCGTGCCGTCCTTCGACGGCAGGTTGCCCGCGACGACGACCGAGCCCGCCGGAATGCGGCCGTAGCTGACTTCACCGGTTTCGCGGTCGTAAATCTTCGTGCTCTGGCCGAGGTAGACGCCCATCGAGATCACCGAGTTCTCCTCGACGATCACGCCTTCGACGACTTCCGAGCGCGCACCGATAAAGCAGTTGTCTTCGATCACGACAGGGTTGGCCTGCAGCGGCTCGAGCACGCCGCCGATCCCGACGCCGCCCGACAGGTGCACGTTCTTGCCGATCTGCGCGCACGAGCCGACGGTCGCCCACGTGTCGACCATCGTGCCTTCATCGACGTAGGCGCCGATATTCACGTACGACGGCATCAGCACGACGTTCTTCGCGATAAACGAGCCGCGGCGCGCGACGGCGGGCGGCACAACGCGAAAGCCGCCGGCGGCGAAGTCCGCGGCCGTGTAGTTCGCGAATTTGCTCGGCACCTTGTCGTAGAACTGGGAGAAGCCACCAGCCGGCATCGGCGCGTTGTCTTCGAGACGGAACGACAGCAGCACCGCTTTCTTCAGCCATTGATTGACGACCCATGCACCGTCTTTCTTCTCGGCGACGCGCATCTGCCCTTTATCGAGCTGTTCGAGCGCATGCGCGACGGCATCGCGCACTTCGGCGCTCGCGGCTTTCGGCGAAAGGTCCGCGCGGTTGTCCCACGCGGTGTCGATGATCTGCTGAAGTTGTTGCGACATAAGTGACGAGACCGGTTGAAAAGAATGGAGTGTTGGGTGAGATGCGTCAGCGCCGGCTTATTCGGGCGCCTATTTCAACGCTGGCTTCAACGTTTGAGCCCGCGGCAAAAATCGACGATCCGCTGCGCACCCTCGGTGCACTCGTCGACGTCGGCAACGAGCGCGATGCGAATAAAGTCGCGGCCGGGGTTCGTGCCTTGTGCGGTGCGCGCGAGATAGGAGCCGGGCAGAACCGTCACATTATAGTCGGCGTACAGTCGCTGGGCGAATTCGGTATCCGACAGACCCGTGCGCGCGACGTTGGTCCACAGGTAGAACGCGGCGTCGGGCAGCTTGACGTCGAGCACGCTCGCGATCATCGGCGTAACTGTCGCGAATTTCTGTGCGTACTTCGCGCGGTTCTCGCGCACATGCGCCTCGTCGTTCCACGCAGCGATGCTCGCGGTCTGATAAACAGTGGACAGCGCCGCGCCGTGATACGTGCGGTAGAGCAGGAACTGCTTGAGAATCGCCGCATCCCCGGCGACGAAGCCCGAGCGCATGCCCGGCACGTTCGAACGCTTCGACAGGCTCGACAGCACGACGAGCCGTTCGTAGCCGCGGCCCAGCTGGTGCGCGGCTTCGAGGCAGCCGAGCGGCGGCTTCGCTTCGTCGAAGTAGATTTCGGAATAGCACTCGTCGGACGCGATCACGAAGCCGTAGCGCTCCGACAGCGCGAACAGTTCGCGCCAGTCGTCGAGCGTGAGCACGGCGCCGGTCGGGTTGCCCGGCGAACAGACGTAAAGTAGTTGCGTGCGCGCCCAGACGTCGGCCGGCACCGCGGCATAGTCGCAGGCGAAATTGCGCGCCGGGTCGCTGTTCGCGAAGTACGGCTGCGCGCCCGCGAGCAGCGCGGCGCCTTCGTAGATTTGATAGAACGGGTTCGGACAGAGTACGATCGCAGGCTCGCCGGCCGCGTTGCGGCGCGGGTCGATCACCGTTTGCGCCAGGGCGAAAAGCGCCTCGCGCGAGCCCGCGACCGGCAGCACCTCGGTGGCCGGATCGAGCGGCGGCAGATGGTAGCGCCACGACGCCCAGTTCGCGATCGCCTCGCGCAGCGGCTGTGAGCCGAGGGTCGCCGGATACGAAGCGAGGCCGTTCAGCGAGGCGATGACCGCGTCGCGCACGAGCGCCGGCGTCGGATGTTTCGGCTCGCCGATGCCGAAGCTGATCGGCTTGATGCCTTCACGCGGCGTGACGTCCTTGAACAGTAGACGCAGCTTTTCGAACGGATAGGGTTGCAGCGAGTCGAGTAACGGATTCACTTGACGGACCGGGTCGGAACGAAAACAGGCGATGATGGGTGGCCGCCGGTGTGAAGGCGCAATGCGATGTCACGCGGGCGGCGGATAAGCAGGCAATTATAGCTTGGCGGCGCGCGCCGTAATCAGCCGAAGCGTGGCTGCAGCAATGGCCGAACGCGATCAGTGCACGCAAATGAGCAGGCAGATGAGCACGCAGACGCGCAGGCCGCTGAGAGGAAAATGAGCGGCAAGACAGGCAGTCCAACGAGGCCTCATGAGCAACATCATGCGCAACACAGTGCATCCCGATGAACGACACCCCGCACCCGCAGCCTGAGGCACAACCGCGCGGCAGCGGCTTTTTCGGCGGCCCGACGCTCGCCATCATGATCGGGGCGTCCGTCTGGGGCGTCGTCTGGTATCCGTTACGCACGCTTGCCGCGCTCGGCATCACCGGCACCGTGGCCGCTGCGTTGACGAGCGGCGCCGGCTGCCTTTTCGTCCTGCTGCTCAAGCGCCGTTCGATCGCGACCGTGCGCTGGCATTGGCTGCTGCCCGCGCTCGCACTGGCCGCGGGCGTGACGAACCTAGGCTTCGTCTGGGGCGCGATTCACGGCCAGGTGATGCGCGTGCTGCTGCTCTTCTATCTGACACCCGCGTGGACCGCGCTCTTCGCACATTTTCTGCTGCACGAGCGGCTGCGCTGGTCGGGCGCGGCGCTCGCGGCGTTGTCGCTCATCGGCGCGATGCTGATGCTATGGTCGCCGCGCCTTGGCCTGCCCGTGCCCGGCAGCCTTGCCGAATGGGCGGGTCTGGCCGGCGGCATGGGCTTCGCGATGAGCAATGTGCTGACGCTGAAGATCGTGCGCGAATTGCCGCGCATGAAGGCCGAGATGCGCACGGCGACGATCTTCGGCGGCTCGGCGCTGTTTAGCGCATGCGCATCGATTTTCGAAGCGATGCCCGCGCCGCCCGCCGGCGCGCATCTGGCCACGGCGGCGTTGCTCGTGGTCGCGCTTGGCATCGTGTTGGGCACAAACAACATGCTGGTGCAATATGGGCTTGCGCGCGTGCCAGCGAACCGCGCATCGATCATCATGCTCTTCGAGATCGTCGTCACCGCGCTGTCCGCGTGGCTTCTCGCCGGCGAAGCGCCGGGGCCGCGCGAATGGGCCGGCGGCGCCTGCATCGTGCTCGCATCGGTGCTGTCGAGCCGGGTGCACCGAAGCCGGACGGCGTCGCCACCGGGCGACGACGGCGGTCCTGACGGCCGGAATCGCTCACGTGCGATGGTATGATTGCCGCTGCTTTAGCGGCCGCTCGCGCGGTGCATCAATGGTTTAAAGCGGTTTAAAGCCATCGGTGCGACGCGGCGTGAACGCGGGTCCGTTTCCTTTTTCTCTTTTCAATCAGCGATATCGCCGTGCGTCTGACCTCGATCAAACTCGCTGGCTTCAAATCATTCGTCGATCCCACGCATTTCCAGGTTCCGGGCCAGCTTGTCGGCGTGGTCGGTCCTAACGGGTGCGGCAAATCCAACATCATCGACGCCGTGCGCTGGGTGCTCGGCGAATCGCGCGCCTCCGAATTGCGCGGCGAATCGATGCAGGACGTGATCTTCAACGGCTCCACGGCGCGCAAGCCCGGCAGCCGCGCAAGCGTCGAGCTCGTATTCGACAACGCCGACGGCCGCGCGGCCGGCCAGTGGGGCCAGTATGCGGAAATCGCCGTCAAGCGCGTGCTGACGCGCGACGGTACGTCGAGCTACTACATCAATAACCTGCCGGCGCGCCGGCGCGATATCCAGGACATCTTCCTCGGCACCGGTCTCGGGCCGCGCGCATACGCGATCATCGGGCAGGGCATGATCGCGCGCATCATCGAGGCGAAGCCTGAAGAGCTGCGCGTGTTTCTCGAGGAAGCCGCGGGCGTGTCGAAGTACAAGGAACGCCGCCGCGAAACCGAGAACCGTCTGCACGATACGCGCGAAAACCTGACGCGCGTCGAAGACATCGTGCGCGAGCTGAGCACGAACCTTGAGAAGCTCGAAGGTCAGGCCGTCGTCGCGACGAAGTTCAACGAACTGCAGGCCGACGGCGAGGAGAAGCAGCGCTTGCTGTGGCTGCTGCGCAAGAACGAGGCCGGCAACGAGCGCGAGCGCCAGCAGCGCGCGATCGAGCAGGCGCAGATCGACCTCGAAGCGCATACGGCGAAGCTGCGCGAAGTCGAAGCGCAACTCGAAACGCTGCGCG
Organism: Paraburkholderia edwinii; assembly: GCF_019428685.1. Classification (NCBI taxonomy): domain Bacteria; kingdom Pseudomonadati; phylum Pseudomonadota; class Betaproteobacteria; order Burkholderiales; family Burkholderiaceae; genus Paraburkholderia; species Paraburkholderia edwinii. Next base: position 3,057,528 of record NZ_CP080095.1, on the reverse strand, counting down.
TCGCGCATTACTCGGCCAGCGATGCGATGCAGGGCGCACAAGGCGCGCTCTACGAAGCGAACGCGGAAGTGAGCCGCCTCGAAGCCGAGATCAAGTTCATCGTCGAATCGCGCAATCGCGTGCAGGCGCAGATCGCGGCGCTGACTGCGCAGCGCGAGCAGTGGCAGTCGCAGGCGGAAAAAGCGCGCGGCGACCTCGTCGATGCCGAAGAGGAACTCGCGGTCGGCGACGAAAAGGCGGCGATCGCCGAAGAAACGGCCGCTGCGAAACATGACGCGCTGCCCGCGCTTGAAGCGCGCTGGCGCGATGCGCAGACGCAGCTGAACGAAGAACGGGCGGGCATTGCGCAAACCGAGCAGGCGCTGAAGCTCGAAGCCGCGCACCAGCGCAATGCGGACCAGCAGTTGCAGCAATTGCAGCAGCGTCACGAGCGCCTGAAGACCGAAGCGGGCGGCCTCGATGCGCCCGACGAAGTGCAACTCGAAGAACAGCGCATGCAGCTTGCCGAGCACGAGGCGGTGCTCACCGACGCACAGGCGCGGCTTGCCGATGCGCAGGAAACGCTGCCGCGCCTCGACGCCGAGCGCCGCGCAGCGCAGGAGCGCGTGCAGGCCGAAAGCGCGCAGATCCATCAGCTCGAAGCGCGTCTTGCCGCATTGAAGCAGTTGCAGGAGAACGTGCAGACCGAGGGCAAGATCCAGCCGTGGCTCGACAAGCACGAACTCGGCGCGCTGCCGCGTCTGTGGAAGAAGCTGCATGTCGAAGCGGGCTGGGAGACGGCGCTCGAATCGCTGCTGCGCGAGCGTCTTGCCGCGGTCGAGGTATCGAATCTCGATTGGGTCAAGGCCTTTGCCACCGACGCGCCGCCGGCCAAGCTCGCGTTCTATTCGCCGCCGCCCGCGGGGCAACCGGCCGCGGCGCAGGGCGCACTGCGGCCGGTGCTGTCGCTCGTGCGTATCGATGACGCGGGCTTGCGCGCGGTGCTCAACGACTGGCTTGGCAACGCGTTCGTCGCCGACGATCTCGCGCAGGCGCTGCAGATGCGCTCGCAGTTGCCCGAAGGCGGCGCGTTCGTCGTCAAGGCGGGGCATGTCGTGACGCGCGTCGGCGTGCAACTGTACGCGGCCGACTCCGAGCAGGCGGGCATGCTGGCGCGTCAGCAGGAAATCGAGAACCTGACGCGCCAGGTGCGCGCCCAGGCGTTGCTTGCCGACGAAGCGAAGGCCGCGGCGATTCGCGCCGAGGCGTCGCATACGCAGGCGTCGCAAACCTTGAATGACGCGCGCCAGCAGGCCGAACGCGCGACCCAGCGCGTGCACGCGCTGCAGATGGACGTGCTGAAGCTGACGCAGGCGCATGAGCGCTACATGCAGCGCAGCACGCAGATTCGCGAGGAACTCGAAGAGATCACCGCGCAGATCGACGAGCAGCGCGCGCTGCGCACCGAATCGGAAACGAACTTCGAGCGTCACGACGGCGAACTGGCGGAACTGCAGGCGCGTTTCGAAGATCACCAGCTCGCGTTCGAATCGCTCGATGAGGAATTGACGAATGCGCGCGCCGAAACGCGCGACCTCGACCGCGCGGCGACCGACGCGCGCTTCGCGGCGCGCAACATGGCGAACCGCATCGAGGAGCTGAAGCGCAGCATTCAGGTCGCGCATGAGCAGAGCGAACGCGTCGACGGCTCGCTCGAGGACGCGCGCGCCGAACTCGAAACGATCAACGAGCAGACCGCGCATACGGGTCTGCAGGACGCGCTTGCGATACGCGCGGTCAAGGAAGAGGCGCTGCATGCGGCGCGTCTCGAACTCGACGATCTGACCGCCAAGCTGCGCGAAGCCGACGAAACGCGTTTGACGGCCGAGCGTGCTTTGCAGCCGCTGCGCGACAGGATCACCGAACTGCAGCTGAAGGAGCAGGCCGCGCGCCTGAACGCCGAGCAGTTTATCGAGCAGCTGGCGGCGGCCGGCGTCGACGAAGCGCAACTGCAGGCGAAGCTCACGCCGGATCTGAAGCCGTCGTACCTGCAGGGCGAAGTGACGCGCATCAACAACGCGATCACGGCGCTCGGGCCCGTGAACATGGCCGCGCTCGACGAACTGAAGGCCGCGAGCGAGCGCAAGACCTTCCTCGACGCGCAGTCGGCGGACCTGACGAACGCGATCGAGACGCTCGAAGATGCGATTCGCAAGATCGACCAGGAAACCCGCACGCTGCTGCAGGGCACCTTCGACGAGGTCAACCATCACTTCGGCGAGCTGTTCCCGCGTCTCTTCGGCGGCGGCCAGGCGAAACTCATCATGACCGGCGACGAAATTCTCGACGCCGGCGTGCAGGTGATGGCGCAACCGCCGGGCAAGAAGAATTCGACGATTCACCTGCTGTCGGGCGGCGAAAAGGCGCTGACGGCCACGGCGCTCGTGTTCGCGATGTTCCAGCTGAACCCGGCGCCGTTCTGTCTGCTCGACGAGGTCGACGCGCCGCTCGACGACGCGAACACCGAACGGTTTGCGAACCTCGTGCGGGCGATGTCGGATAAAACGCAGTTCCTCTTCATTTCACACAACAAGATTGCGATGGAAATGGCGCAGCAGCTGATCGGCGTGACGATGCAGGAGCAGGGTGTGTCGCGTATCGTCGCGGTCGACATGGAAAGTGCTGCCGGTTTTGCCCAGAATATCGTTTGAACCCGCGACGCGTGCCGGACCGGACACGCGGGCGACGGATCGAGGCCGCGAGCGTCGTTGCAGGCATGGCCTCGACGCGGGTTCAGACGAAGCCGGACGGCGAAAAGCGCGTCGCATAGAGAAGAATTGCTGATGGAGCGTGCATGGACGAGTTGACACTCGGGTTAATCGGCGCGGGCGCCGTGGTGGTAGGGGGCGTGGTCGTGTACAACGCGTGGCAGAGCGCGAAGGTGCGGCGACGGATGCCAAGACCGATGCCAAGCGACGCTGCTGATCCGCTCGCGCGTGACGATCACGAAGAGCAGAGCCCGTTTATTGCGCCGGCACGGCCGACCACGCGCCGCGAGGGCGCGCCGGGCGAGCCCACGGACGCGCAGCGCGTCGAGCCGACATTCGGCGCCGCCGCGCCGCTCGATACGCCGGCCGATATCCAGGCGGAGATGACCTCGCCGAACGGATTCCCGGAGAGCGAGGGCGCGGAAACGCGCGCGCCTGTGGCGGGGCAAAGCAGCCAGCCCGGCGGTGCCGGTGGTTCAAGCGAGCCGGTCGAGCCGATCATGCCCGCGGCGACGACGATTTCCGCGGCGCCGCCCGCGGTGGTCGACCGGCGCATCGACTGCATCGTGCCGATTCGCCTCGGTGCGCCGGTGGCCGGCGACAAAGTGCTGCCGCTTGCGCAGCGTCTGCGCCGCGCGGGCAGCAAACCCGTGCATATCGAAGGCAAGCCGGAAGGCGGCGGCGCATGGGAGCTGCTGCAAAACGGCGTGCGCTACGACGAGCTGCGCGCCGCCGCACAGCTTGCGAACCGCAACGGACCGCTGAACGAGCTCGAGTTCTCCGAGTTTGTGAGCGGCGTGCAGCAGTTCGCCGATGCGCTCGACGGCGCGCCCGAATTCCCCGACATGATGGAAACCGTGTCGATGGCGCGCGAGCTCGACGGCTTTGCCGCGCAGTGCGACGCGCAACTGTCGATCAACGTGCTGTCCGACGGCGCGCCGTGGTCCGCGAACTACGTGCAGGCGGTCGCGTCGCAGGACGGCCTGCTGCTGTCGCGCGACGGCACGCGCTTTGTAAAGCTCGACGCGAAGCAGAGCCCGGTGTTCATGCTGCAGTTCGGCGACACCAACTTCCTGCGCGACGACCTCACGTACAAGGGCGGCCAGATGATCACGCTCGTGCTCGACGTGCCGGTCGCCGACGAAGACATCCTGCCGTTCCGTTTGATGTGCGACTACGCGAAGTCGTTGTCCGAGCGCATCGGCGGGCGCGTGGTCGACGATCAGCGCCGGCCGTTGCCGGAGACCGCACTGCTCGCGATCGAAAAGCAGTTGATGACGCTGTACGCGAAGCTCGAGCAGGCCGGCATTCCTGCCGGGTCGCCGGTCACGCGGCGGTTGTTCAGTCAGTAAGCTCAGACGCGGGCGCGCGGTCCTGCCGGCCGCGCGCGGCGATTCGTTTCCTCTGCGTCGCTTATCTCGTCTCGTCTGTGTCGGTCTCGTCTGCGTCGCTCACCTTGTTCGCCTCGCGTGCGCTGCCGTTCAGCGCGCCTTGCGTTGCCGCGCTATTGTGACTACTGCTCTTGCGGCACGTATGAACGCCGCCGGTCGCCTGGAACGCTTCTTCATTCGATCTCCTTCGGCCACACGCCGCCACTAATCCACGCCTTGATCGCCGCGACCACGGCGTCGTCCTTTCCGTAGAACCCGTGATGCGACAGCGCCTCGCACGGGCCGCTCCTGACGTCGCCGCCGTGCACGGTAATCAGCGCATATCCGCCGCTTTCCGCAATGCGCTTTGCGGCGGCAAACGAACACAGGAAGCACCCATCGTCGGCGTGATGCACGAATAGCTGACGCGCGGCGATCGAGCCGTAGTCGAAGCCGATTAGCGGTGTGGCCTGGCCGCGCGCGGGGCTCGTGAGCGTCGACGTATGGACGACCGCGTCCCATGTGTCGCGCAGGTCGCGGCCGACGTAAGCCGACGAGATCGTGCCGCGACTCGTGCCGATCAGGACGAGCTTCGCGGACGGAAAGCGCGTGCGCAAATCGGCCGCGATGCGCGCGACATCCTGCGCATGACGCGGCGATGCGCGAAATGCATCCGAGTAGCCGCCCGGCCGATCGGACGGCGCATCGACGAGTGCGGTCGCGAACTGATCGTCGACGAACAGTGTGCGTGCGCGGACGAGGAAGTTGTTCTTCTCGCGCAAGCGCAGCGCGCCGTTGTCATCGGTATGCAGATCGAGCCGGCCTTCGCTGCCCGCAAACATCACGAGCACCCACTGCGGCGTGCTGCCGTTTTTCTGTGTGAGCAGATAGTTGATCGACGCGTCGTCAGGCAGCGCGATCTGCACGATCTGTTCTCCCGCGCGTGCCGCGTTCGCGAGCGTCAGCAAAAACATGACCGCGGCCCACACGGCCAGGCGGTGAATCACACGGCTGGCGGTGGCCGCACGCAAGCCCACGGCTTTCAAACCCCGGACACGGTTCATCGATTCTCCTCGCGATGCGCCGTCGGATAGCTCAACGAGCCAGGCTGGGTTCAGCAAGCTGGAAAGCTCAACAGGCGCGATGCATGTTCAGGGTTGCCAAGGTCGCATCGGCGCGATGCACTGTCAACGGTTGAGCACGAGCGCTAGCCGAACGGCCAGGGAAAAACGCACGCCCGGACACGCGGTGCTCGCGTCGCATGCACGTGCGTGTCTGCGTACGCACGGAACTGGCCGTTCGGCCTATGTCATGCGCGACGCTTCCTGAGATAATCTGGCGTCTGAACCTTATCTGCGAAAACGCTGACAGCATGGCTCGAACCACGTCCTCCAGTCCCGCCGGCTCCGCCGCGTCGAACGCTCCGTCCGAGCGCGCGCTGTGGCTGCGCGAACAGCTCGAACGTGCGAACTACGCGTACTACGTGCTCGACCAGCCGGAGCTGCCCGACGCGGAGTACGACCAGCTCTTCAAGGAGCTCGAGCAGATCGAAGGCGAGCATCCGGATCTGATCGTGCCCGATTCGCCGACGCAGCGTGTCGGCGGCGAAGTCGCAAGCGGCTTCGAACCGGTCGTTCACGACATGCCGATGCTGTCGCTGAACAACGGCTTTGCCGACGAAGATATCGCCGCGTTCGACAAGCGCGTGTCCGACGCGCTCGGCCACACGCCGGTCGACTATGCGTGCGAGCTCAAGTTCGATGGGCTCGCGATCTCGTTGCGTTATGAGGACGGCAAATTCGTGCAGGCGGCCACGCGCGGCGACGGTGCGACCGGCGAGAACGTGACCGAAAACGTGCGCACGATCCGGTCGATTCCACTCAAGCTCAAGGGCCGCCACGTGCCGAAGGTGCTCGACGTGCGCGGCGAAGTGCTGATGTTCAAGCGCGATTTCGAGCGTCTGAACGAACGTCAGCGCGAGGCCGGTCATCGCGAGTTCGCCAATCCGCGTAATGCGGCGGCGGGCAGCCTGCGGCAGCTCGATCCGAAAATGACGGCGCAGCGGCCGCTATCGTTTTTCGCCTATGGCATTGGCGTGCTCGACGGCATGCCGATGCCCGATACGCACAGCGCGTTGCTCGACTGGTATCACGAGATGGGCTTGCCGGTGAATAGCCAGCGCGCGGTCGTGCAGGGCGCTGAAGGCCTGCTCGCGTTCTTCCGCAAGGTCGGCGAGAAGCGCGATTCGCTGCCGTACGACATCGACGGCGTCGTCTACAAGGTCGATCGCCGCGAGGAACAGGACAAGCTCGGCTTCGTGTCGCGCGCGCCGCGTTTCGCGCTGGCGCACAAATTCCCCGCGCAGGAGGCGTTGACGAAGCTCGTCGCGATCGACGTGCAGGTCGGCCGGACCGGTGCGATTACGCCGGTCGCGCGGCTCGAGCCGGTGTTCGTAGGCGGCGCGACGGTCACCAACGCCACGCTGCACAATGAAGACGAAGTGCGCCGCAAGGATATCCGCATCGGCGACACGGTAATCGTGCGGCGCGCGGGCGACGTGATTCCTGAAGTGGTCGGCGCGCTTCTTGATCGCCGGCCGGCCGATGCCGCAGAGTTCGTGATGCCGACCTCATGCCCGGTCTGCGGCTCGGCCATCGAACGGCTGCCCGACGAGGCGATTGCGCGATGCAGCGGTGGCCTCTTCTGTCCCGCGCAGCGCAAACAGGCGCTCTGGCATTTTGCGCAGCGTCGCGCGCTCGATATCGATGGGCTCGGCGAAAAGATCATCGACCAGCTGGTCGAGGAAAACCTCGTGCGCACGCCGGCGGACCTCTTCAACCTCGGCTTCTCGACGCTTGCCGCACTGGACCGCTTCGCGGACAAGTCCGCGCAGAACCTGCTCGACTCGCTCGAAAAGGCCAAGCACACCACGCTCGCGCGCTTTATCTACGCGCTCGGCATCCGGCATGTCGGTGAATCGACCGCGAAGGACCTCGCGAAGCATTTCGGCTCGCTCGATCCGATCATGAACGCGAGCGTCGACGAACTGCTCGAGGTCAACGATGTCGGCCCGATCGTCGCCGAAGCGATCCATCAGTTCTTCGCTGAAGAGCACAACCTTACGGTTATCGATCAACTGCGCGCGCCGGGCCGGGTAACGTGGCCGGAGGGGCCGCCTGCGCCGAAGGCGCCGCAAGGCGTGCTGGCCGGCAAGACGATCGTGCTGACCGGCACGCTGCCCAATCTCGCGCGCGAGGAAGCGAAGGAAATGCTCGAGGCAGCGGGCGCGAAGGTGGCTGGTTCGGTGTCGAAGAAAACCGATTATGTGGTGGCGGGCACGGAAGCGGGCAGCAAGCTCGCGAAAGCCGAGGAACTTGGCATTCCCGTACTCGACGAAGAGGGTATGCGCAAGCTTCTGGAGAGGCAGACAACATGATTCGCGAAATTCTGAAAATGGGCGATCCACGCCTCTTGCGGATTGCCAATCCGGTCGATCATTTCGATACGCCGGAGCTTCACGACCTGATCAAGGACATGTTCGAGACGATGCACGACGCGAACGGCGCAGGGCTGGCCGCGCCGCAGATCGGCGTCGATCTGCAGGTCGTGATTTTCGGGTTCGGGCATAACGAACGCTACCCCGATGCGCCGTCGGTGCCGGAAACGGTGCTGATCAACCCGACTGTGACGCCGGTGTCGCAGGATATGGAAGAGGGCTGGGAAGGGTGCCTGTCGGTGCCGGGGCTGCGCGGCGTCGTGAGCCGGTTCTCGATGATCCGCTATCACGGCTTCGACCAGTTCGGCAAACCGATCGACCGCGTCGCGGAAGGCTTTCATGCGCGCGTCGTCCAGCACGAATGCGATCACCTGATCGGCAAGCTGTACCCGATGCGGATTACCGATTTCTCGAAGTTCGGGTTCACGGAGATCCTGTTTCCGGATCTGGATCCGCGTAGCGACGATTGAGCGGCAGGCGGTGCGTGGGCGATCGGTCCGCGATGATCGTTTGATCGTTTGGTCGTTCGATCGATCGCCCACGCAAACTTCAGAACATCTCGTCGACCGACATATAGCGCCACTGGCCCGGCGGCAGCGCGCCAAGCGCGACTTTGCCCATCCGTACTCGTTTCAACCCCACCACCTGCAGGCCAACCAGTTCGCACATCCGGCGAATCTGGCGCTTCTTGCCTTCGCGCAGCACGAAGCGCAGTTGCTCGCCGTTCTGCCAGCTGACCTGGGCGGTCTTGAGCGGAACGCCGTCGAGTTCGAGGCCGTGACGCAGCTGCGCGAGGCTCTCGGGCGGAAAGTGCTGTTCGACGTCGGTCTCGATATCGCCATAGGTGACGCGCACGAGGTACTCCTTGTCGACCTCGGAGTGTCCGCCGATCAGCTGTTTGGCGACGCGGCCGTCCTGCGTCAGCACGAGCAGGCCCGTCGAATCGATATCGAGGCGTCCGGCCGGCGCGAGCTGGCGCAGATGCGCGACCGAAAAGCGGATGTCGGTTCGATCGCCTTCCCAGCGATTGGCCGGCGTGACGAGCGTGATGGCCGGCTGGTAGCCGTCCTCCGCCTGGCCCGACACATAACCGACCGGCTTGTGCAGCAGGATCGTCACTTGACGCGCCTGCGCGGCTTCGGCGGCCGGGTCGATCTCGATGTTCACGTCAGGCCGCACGCGCGTCCCGAGCGTGTCGATACGCTCACCGTCGACGGTCACCCAGCCTTTCTCGATCCATTCATCGGCTTCGCGACGCGAGCACAAGCCCAGTTCGGACATCAGCTTCGACAGACGCAGCGTGCCGGGCGCATCGGCGTGCTCGCGGTGAGGCGCGCGTTCGGCGATGTCGGCTGCAGGGGCGCGTGCGCTTGATGGGCTTGCCTTCCGCGTGGATTTCCCGGGAGCGCCGGCTTTGCCTGCGCGCTGTGTCTCAGCCTTGCCGCGGCGCGGCGCGTCGGCTTTAGCGCCACGCGGTGCGCCAGTTTCTGCCGTCGCGCGCCGTGGCCGTTTGTCCCGTTCGCTGCGCTCCGGCCGCTCCGCATAGGACCCTTTGACGGGCCGCGCGAACGTGCGCTCGCCGCTGCCGCGGCTCGTCGATCCGGTCGCGCGCGGGTCTGTGCGCGGGTCTGCGCGACCACGCGGCGACGACGGGCGTTCTGCATCACGCGAAGCGCGCTCGCGCGGCGGCGCTGCGCGAGCGGACGACGACCGGTAAGGCGCATCGGTGCCACGCGACGCCGCCGTGCGGTCGTCCGACGTGCGATAGGGCGCGTCTGAGCGGCGTGCGGGCCGCCTTCCTTCGTTTGCTCCACGCGCATCGCCGTACGACCGGCGTTCGGGCGCGTCGCCATAAGGCCGGCGTTGCGGTGCGTCGCCGGATGAGCGGCGCGGACGGTCGTCATCGCGGTCGCGCGTGCCGCGCGTCTCGCGTTTGCCCGAGCCGAGGGCGCCCTCGCTGCGCCGCGGCGCAGCCGTGCTCGACGATGAACCGCGCGCTGTACGTTCGGCGAGCGGACGGCGCGGCGCGCCTTCAGCGTCGCCACGAGTGCGTGGCCGCGCGCCGTCCGGTGCGGAAGCGGCCGAGCGGGGCGCGCGCTCTGCGAAGGTGCGTCGCGGCGCACCCTCCGAGTCGCCACGAGGGCGACGCGTAGCTTGACGATCCGGCATGTCGCCCGAACGCGGCGCACGGTCCGCGAACGGCCGCCGCGGCGCACCCTCCGAGTCGCCGCGAGGGCGACGCGTAGCTTGACGATCCGGTGCGTCGCCCGAACGCGGCGCACGGTCCGCGAACGGCCGCCGCGGCGCGTCCTCCGAGTCGCCGCGAGGGCGACGCGTAGCTTGACGATCCGGTGCGTCGCCCGAACGCGGCGCACGGTCCGCGAACGGCCGCCGCGGCGCACCTTCCGAGTCGCCGCGACCGCGCCCGGCGGTTCTATCGCCGGCATCGCGAGCACCGGGCGCCGGTGCGCGTCGCGCACCACCCGAGGCCGCACCTGCAGCAGCACCCGAGCGCGCACCCGGCGCCGCCCCTGTGCCGCGCGCACGATCGAACGTACCTTTGCCGCCGGCCGCGCCGCCAGGCTTCCCTTCGGGCTTACCCGGCGCCTTACGCACCACCGGCTTGCGTGCGTTTGCGCTGCCCGGCCGCACCGGCGTACGCTCGGCCGAAGCCGGCCGCGGATGCTTCGCTGTTAACTTGGTTCGCATAAAAAATGGAGACTGCGCTCACGCGCTTCACACTGCGATCGCGCGCAGTAATTCGGTTTCGACCTGGATTTGACGACGATTGTCGGAAAGGCCGTGTCCATCGAGCAGGAACACGTCCTCGACACGTTCGCCGAGCGTATTGATCCGCGCCGCGTGGACGCCGACCCGGTGCTCGGCCAGCACGCGCGCGATCGAATAAAGAAGGCCCGGCCGGTCGTTGGCGGACACGGACAGGATGTAGTACTGGCCGCGATCGTCGGCCCGAAGGTCGACGCGCGGGGTAATCGGAAACGTGCGCGACAGGCGCGACAGCCGTCCCTTCGACGGTTCCGGCAGCAGCGTGCCGGCCGCGCCGGAGAGACGCATCGCCAGTTCCTGCTCGACCAGATTCGCGATGTCGCGGTAGTGCACGTCCTGCTCGGTGTGCGCCACGATAAAGTTATCGAGCGCGTAACCGTGCTGCGTCGTGCTCACGCGCGCATCGAGCACCGACAGGCCGTTGCGGTCGAAATAGGCGCAAATGCCGGCGAACAGGTCAGGGCGGTCCTTCACGTAGACGAGCACCTGCAGCGCCTCGCCGACCGGCGACGGCCGCGCGCGCACGATCGGCGTCTGCGTTTCGACGTGGCGATACAGCACGCGCGTCTGCCAGGCGATATCGGCCGGGTCGTGGCGCAGGAAATAGCCGACGTCGAGCTTGTCCCACAGCACCTTGTGCGCGTATTCGGGCACCGTCTCGAGACGCAGCAGTGCAAGCGCTTCTTCCTTGCGCGTCTGCATCTCCGCATGCGCATCGGGCCGCGCGCCGCCGAGCACCGACAGCGTCACGCGGTACAGGTCTTCCAGCAGCTTGCCTTTCCACGTGTTCCAGACTTTCGGACTCGTGCCGCGGATATCGGCCACCGTCAGCAGATACAGCGCCGTCAGCCGCCGCTCGTTGCCGACCAGCCCGGCAAACCGCTTGATTACCTCGGGGTCGCTCGTGTCCTGCTTCTGCGCGACCTGGCTCATCGTCAGATGCTGCTCGACGAGCCACACGACGAGCGCGCTGTCTTCCGCGTCCATGCCGTGCTCGCGGCAGAAACGCCGCGCGTCGGCCATGCCGAGCTTCGAGTGGTCGCCGCCGCGGCCCTTCGCAATATCGTGAAACAGCGCCGCGACATATAGCACCCACGGCCGCTCGAAGTTCGTGATCAGTTGGCTGCAGAACGGGTATTCGTGCGCGTGTTCGGCGATCGCGAAACGCCGCAGGTTACGCAGCACCATCAGGATGTGCTGGTCGACCGTGTAGACGTGATACAGGTCATGCTGCATCTGTCCGACGATGCGGCGGAAATTCAGTAAATAGCGGCCGAGCACGCTCGTCTGGTTCATCAGACGGAACGCGTGCGTGATGCCGGCCGGCTGCTTCAGGATCGCCATGAAGAGGCGCCGGTTCTCGGGGTCGCGCCGCCAGCGCGGGTCCATCTTGTCGCGCGCGTTGTAGAGCGCGCGCAGCGTGCGCGCCGACAGACCCTTTACGCCCGGCGTTTCTTCGTAGAGCAGGAACGCTTCGAGAATCGCGCTCGGATGACGCTCGAAAACGTCGTCGGTGGCGATTTCAAGCATGCCCTGCTTCTCGACGAAGCGCTCCGAAATGACGCGCGTGATACCGCTCGTGCTCGGGAACAGCTGCGCTTCGATGTTCTGGATCAGGATGGTCGCGAGCTGCGTGACCGCTTTGGCCGCCCAGTAGTAGCGGCGCATCAGCTGTTCGCTGGCGCGCCGCGTAGTCGTTGCCTTGTAGCCGAAGCTTTCGGCAAGCGGCGTCTGCAGATCGAAGACGAGGATGTCCTGGCGGCGTCCGGCCACGATGTGCAGGCGCGCGCGCAGCGTCTTCAGGAACCCTTCGTTGCGGCGCAGTTCGCGCGCTTCGCGCGAAGTGATGAGCCCGCGCGCTTCGAGCTCGCGCCAGCTGCTGCCGAAGCCAGCCGCACGCGTGACCCACAAGATCAGCTGCAGGTCGCGCAACCCGCCCGGGCTTTCCTTCACGTTCGGTTCGAGCGAGTACGGCGTGTCCTGAAACTTCGCGTGCCGCTGCCGCATTTCCAGCACTTTCGCCTGGAAAAACGCGCGCGGATCGAGCGCATCGTGATAGCGCAGCGCGAAGTTCTCGAAGACAGCAGTGTTGCCGCAAATGCGCCGTGCTTCGAGCAGCGAGGTGCGCACGGTCACGTCGTTCGCGGCTTCCTCGAGACACTGCGACACGCTGCGCACGCTGCTGCCGAGCTCGAGCCCGAGATCCCACGCGAGACCGATGAACTTCTCGATACACGCTTCGCTGCCGGGCACGGGCTCGTCGGGCAGCAGTACGAGGATGTCGATATCCGAATGCGGGGCGAGTTCGCCGCGCCCGTAGCCGCCCACGGCAACCAGCGCAAACGACGAAGACAATTCGCACGCGGACCACGCGTTTCTCAATGCATCGTCGGTGATCTGGGCGAGCGCGCGCATCGGCGCGTCGACGTTGGCCGCCGTCTTGAAGCGTTCCAGCAACGGATTCTTGGCCATCTTGTAGTCCGCCTTCAGGGACGTGGCTTCGGACTGGGCGGCTGCAACGCTACTCATAGGCAGTGGGTGTACGGGTGGCGAGGCGCAATCAGGCGGTGGCGGCGGCAACGATCTGCGGCCGCTCAGGCGTGCCGGCGGAAACCGTCATGACTTCGTAACCGGTCGGCGTGACGAGAATCGTGTGTTCCCATTGCGCGGAGAGGCTGCGGTCCTTCGTCTTGACGGTCCACTGGTCGGGCATCGTGCGGATGTCGCGGCGGCCCGCGTTGATCATCGGCTCGATCGTGAAGATCATGCCGGCTTCGAGTTCGATGCCGGTGCCGGGGCGCCCGTAGTGCAGCACCTGCGGGTCGTCGTGAAACACGGTGCCGATGCCGTGCCCGCAGTATTCGCGCACGACGCTATAGCCCTGCGCTTCGGCGTGCTTCTGGATCGCATGGCCGATGTCGCCGAGATGGGCGCCCGCGCGCACCTGTTCGATGCCGAGCCACATGCATTCGTAGGTGGTCTGGACGAGACGCTTCGCGAGAATCGACCCGTCACCGATCACGAACATGCGGCTCGTATCGCCGTAATAGCCGTTCTTGATGACGGTGACGTCGATATTGAGCGTGTCGCCGTTTTTCAGCACCTTGTCGCCGGGAATGCCGTGACAGATCACGTCGTTCACCGACGTGCAAACCGATTTCGGATACGGCGGATAGCCGGGCGGCTGGTAGTTGAGCGGAGCGGGAATCGTGCCTTGCACGTTCACCATATATTCGTGGCACAGGCGGTCGAGTTCGCCCGTCGTGACGCCGACCTTGACGAACGGCGTGATGTAGTCGAGCACTTCGCTCGCGAGCCGGCCGGCGACGCGCATCTGCTCGATGTCCTGTTCGTTTCTGAGCGTAATAGTCATTAGATGGGGCCTTGAAGAAAACCTGGCGATGCCCCCAGGGTGGACCTGAGGTTGACCTGACGGTTTGCCTGAAATGCGGGCCAGAAATGCGGATTTATCGGCGAATTATCGCACCATCTGCCCTCTGCCGCAGGCTTTTGCAAGGCCGGCCGGGGCGGTGAGGGCGTTCATGGCGCGTTTGGCGGGCTGTTTTGCGCTCCTGCCTGCCGGCTTCGGCATTCGATTCGGTGTCTGCGCGGGTCTCTTCGTCGGGTCTTTCGCAGGTGGTTGGCCAGGTTGAGCCGTGCAATAGTCGCGTGCTATAATCTTCGGCTAAGTCGCTCGCCAACTTTTCGCTTTGTTCTTAAGGCGGGGTTAAGTTAACCCGCGCTATTAAAAAAGGCAAACCCGGAAGGTAGCAAGGCAGGCGGCTAACTCGCAAGCCGGTGCACCCAGGGTGTCCGCGGCGTCCATGTTCGAAATATCCGAATTGTGGATCGCGCCACGGATACGGCAGCCGGCTTAAGACCCAACCCTCGCGGAGATTCAATTCATGGCAGTTACCATGCGTCAAATGCTGGAAGCCGGTGTCCACTTCGGTCACCAGACCCGCTTCTGGAACCCCAAGATGGCCCCGTTCATTTTCGGCCATCGCAACAAGATTCACATCATCAACCTCGAAAAGACGCTGCCGATGTACAACGACGCACTGAAGTACGTGCGTCAACTGGCAGCGAACCGCGGCACGATCCTGTTCGTCGGCACGAAGCGTCAGTCGCGCGACACGATCGCGGAAGCGGCGGCGCGCGCGGGCATGCCGTTCGTGAACGCACGCTGGCTCGGCGGCATGCTGACCAACTTCAAGACGCTGAAGGTATCGATCAAGCGACTGAAGGACATGGAAACGGCGGTCGAGGCGGGTGAGCTCGAGAAGATGAGCAAGAAGGAAGCGCTGCTGTTCGAACGCGAAATCGCGAAGCTGCAGAAGTCGATCGGCGGCGTGAAAGATATGGGCGGCATTCCGGATGCGATCTTCGTGGTCGACGTCGGTTACCACAAGATTGCCGTGACGGAAGCCAACAAGCTCGGCGTGCCGGTGATCGCCGTGGTCGATACGAACCACTCGCCGGAAGGCGTCGACTACGTCATCCCGGGCAACGACGACGCGAGCAAGGCGGTGACGCTGTATGCGCAAGGCGTGGCCGATGCGATCCTCGAAGGCCGTGCGAACGCGGTCAACGAAGTCGTGCAGGCAGCGCGCGGCGGTGACGACGGCGACGAGTTCGTCGAGGTCAACGGAGAAGCGTAACGCGACCCGGGTCCGGCAAAAAAGGGGGCTTGCTAGAGGCCCCCTTTTTTTAAGCCGGTGCCGTTAAGAATGTGCCTGCCGGAAACGCCGGCGGCAGTCAGGTAAAGAGCGCGGCGTGCCACGGGCGACAGCGGGGCGCGTCGGGCGAAACGGATCTTTGCCGTGGGCGGTGCGGTTCGCAATGAGCGGCACGGCCGGCGGCAAGTACAGACTCAAGGAGCGAATGATGGCGGCAATTACCGCAAGCATGGTTGCAGAACTGCGCGCGAAGACCGATGCGCCGATGATGGAATGCAAGAAGGCGCTGACCGAAGCCGACGGCGACATGGCGCGTGCGGAAGAACTGCTGCGCGTGAAGCTCGGCAACAAGGCCAGCAAGGCTGCGTCGCGCGTGACGGCTGAAGGTGTGATCGCGTCGTTTATCGGCGGCAACGCCGGCGCGATCGTCGAACTGAACTGCGAAACCGACTTCGTTTCGAAGAACGACGACTTCATCGCGTTCTCGAAGCAGGTCGCGGAACTGGTCGCCACGAAGAACCCGGCTGACGTCGCGGCGCTGTCGGCGCTGACGCTGAACGGCGAAACCGTCGATGCAGTGCGTCTCGCGCTGGTCGGCAAGATCGGCGAAAACCTGTCGATCCGCCGCTTCGCGCGCTTCGAAACGTCGAACAAGCTCACGTCGTATCTGCACGGCACGCGTATCGGCGTGCTCGTCGAGTACACGGGCGCGGACGAGCAGGTCGGCAAGGACGTCGCGATGCACATTGCCGCGATGAAGCCGGTGTCGCTGTCGGCTGACGAAGTGCCGGCCGATCTGATCGCGAAGGAACGCAGCATCGCCGAACAGAAGGCAGCCGAATCGGGCAAGCCGGCTGAAATCGTCGCGAAGATGGTCGACGGCAGCGTGCAGAAATACCTGAAGGAAGTGTCGCTGCTGAACCAGCCGTTCGTGAAGAACGACAAGCAGACCATCGAGCAGATGCTGAAGGCAGCGGGCACGAGCGTGCAGAAGTTCGCGCTGTTCGTGGTCGGCGAGGGCATCGAGAAGCGTCAGGACGACTTCGCGGCCGAAGTGGCTGCGCAAGTGGCTGCTGCAAAGCAGCAATAAACGCTAAGGTAGCAGGCACGTAGCAGACGGTTTCATTTTTTACTTGCTTCACGCTTCACCGTAGTACCCGCGTCGGCGTAGTATGCCGCCGCGGGGCGGCAGCGCCGCCGGATGCCGTCTGGTCACTTCGCCCGGCGGAGAAGGTCCGGCGGTCCGGCACAAGGCGGCAGTTCGCGGCATCGGCTCGGTGTACGCGGGTTGGTGTGCCCGGGTTGATTGCAATATGACCTGCGCCACATGCATTACCGGGATCGCCAATGAATTTGGCGGCGCTTGCCCGAACCAGCATTTCACCCCTACAGTTCCACGTTGTTGTCTACTGCGCGATCTGGATATCTCTATGCCCACTGCCTATAAACGCGTCCTCCTGAAACTCTCCGGTGAAGCTCTGATGGGCGACGATGCCTTCGGCATCAATCGCGCGACGATCGAAAGAATGGTGGCGGACGTGGCCGAAGTGGTGCGGCTCGGTACGCAACTCGCCGTCGTGATCGGCGGCGGCAATATTTTCCGCGGTGTCGCGGGTGGCGCGGCCGGCATGGACCGCGCGACCGCCGACTATATGGGCATGCTCGCGACGATGATGAACGCGCTCGCACTGCAGGACGCGATGCGTCATGCGGGCATCGAGGCGCGTGTCCAGTCGGCGCTGCGCATGGATCAGGTGGTCGAGCCGTACATTCGCCCGCGCGCGATCCGTCAGCTCGAAGAAGGCAAGGTCGTGATCTTCGCGGCCGGCACCGGCAATCCGTTCTTCACGACCGACACGGCCGCCGCGCTGCGCGGCTCGGAAGTGGGCGCGGAAGTCGTGCTGAAGGCCACCAAGGTCGACGGCGTCTATTCGGCCGATCCGCGCAAGGATGCGTCGGCCACGCGCTATACGACGATCAGCTTCGACGAGGCAATCGGCCGCAATTTGCAGGTGATGGACGCCACGGCGTTCGCGCTGTGCCGCGATCAGAAGCTGCCGATCCGTGTGTTTTCGATCGTTAAACCCGGGGCGCTCAAGCGCATTATCCAGGGCGAAGACGAAGGCACCCTCGTGCACGTGTAAACTCTTTGTCACATCAGCTGGGTTCGAGCGCGAGCCCGGGCCGCGGCCATGCGCCTGCTGGCCGGCTCGCATCGTTTTGAAGGTTCGGAGGTTTAATCATGTCTGTGGCTGACATCAAGAAGGGCGCTGAACAGAAAATGCAGCGCTCGATCGACGCGTTCAAGAACGATCTGTCGAAGATCCGCACGGGCCGTGCGCATACGGGGCTGCTCGACCACATCCAGGTCGACTACTACGGCTCGCCCGTGCCGATTTCTCAGGTTGCGAACCTGACGCTCGTCGATGCTCGCACGATCGGCGTTCAGCCGTGGGAAAAGAAAATGGTCACGGTGGTCGAAAAGGCCATCCGTGAATCGGACCTGGGCCTGAACCCGGCCGCGCAGGGCGATGTGATCCGCGTGCCGATGCCGGCCCTGACCGAGGAACGCCGCCGCGAGCTGACGAAGGTCGTCAAGAGCGAAGGCGAAACGGCCAAGGTGGCGGTGCGCAACCTGCGCCGCGACGCGAACGAGCAACTGAAAAAGCTCGTGAAAGACAAAGAGATTTCCGAAGACGACGAGCGTCGCGCCGGTGACGACGTGCAGAAGCTGACGGACAAATTCGTCGCGGAAATCGACAAGCTCGTGCAGACGAAAGAAGCCGAGATCATGACGGTCTGATGCCGCGCGGCATCGGCACCTTCAAGTCTTTACTTCTTCATTTGCAGAGTTACTTCCCGACGGCCATGACCTATACCAGCTCAACCGTTCTCGTGCCTGATGTCTCGGCTGTGCCGCGTCACATCGCGATCATCATGGACGGCAACGGCCGCTGGGCGACGCAGCGCCGGCTGCCTCGCGTGGCGGGCCATTCGCGCGGCGTCGACGCGGTGCGTGCGACGGTCGAAGCGTGCGCGCGGCGCGGCGTCGAGTATCTGACGCTGTTTGCATTCAGCTCCGAAAACTGGCGGCGTCCGGAAGACGAAGTGTCGTTCCTGATGCGCTTGTTCGTCACGGCGCTCGAACGTGAAATCGGCAAGCTGCATGCGAACGGCATCAAACTGCGCGTGGTCGGCGATCTGTCGGCGTTCGACCGGCGCATTCAGGATCTGATCCGCCGCGCGGAAACCAAGACCGCGCGCAATACGCGGCTGACGCTGACGATTGCCGCCAATTACGGCGGCCGCTGGGACATCATGCAAGCTACCCGCAAGCTTGTCGACGAGGCGGCGCTCACGGGCCGTCCGGTCGAAGTCAGCGAGGAAGCCTTCAGCGAGCATCTCGCGATGGCCTATGCCCCGGAGCCGGACCTTTTTATCCGCACCGGCGGGGAGCAGCGCGTCTCCAACTTCCTGCTCTGGCAACTGGCGTACACCGAGTTCTACTTCACCGACACGTTCTGGCCGGATTTCGACGCCGATGCGCTGAACCACGCGATCGGGTCGTATACCGAGCGGGAGCGGCGCTTTGGCCGTACCAGCGCCCAGCTCGAGACGCAGTCGCCGCAGTCGCAGAACGCCGATTCGCTTTCATGCTGAAGACCCGTGTCATCACGGCGATCGTTCTGCTCGCGGTGCTCGTGCCCGTTACGCTGTTTGCGCCGATCGGCGCATTCGGCGCGCTGATCGCATTCGTGGTCGTGTTTGCTGCGTGGGAATGGGCGCGGCTTCTGAAGCTGACGGGCGCGGGGCCGATCGTCTACGCGATCGTCGCGGCGCTCGCGCTCGTGGCCAGCACGAAGCTCGGCGTCGGATTCGTCGCACCACGGCCGCTCTTCGAGGCCGCGGCGATTTTCTGGGTGCTGGTCGGGCCGTTCGTGCTGATTCGTAAGCCCACGCTGGCCGAAGGCGGCTGGCGCGCGTTCCTGCTGGTGGCGGGCATCGTGACGTTCGCGGCGTGCTGGCATGCGCTCGTGGCCGCGCGCATCGCCGGCGTCGCATTCGTGCTTTCCCTGCTGCTGGTGGTCTGGCTGGCCGATATCGGCGCATACTTCGCCGGTAAGGCTTTCGGAAAGCACAAGCTGGCGCCGGCCATCAGCCCCGGCAAGACCTGGGAGGGTGCGATCGGCGGCTGGCTCGCGGTGATGATCGTGGCCGCGCTTGCGGTGCTCACCCGCGCATTCGAGCCGACCCTGTTTTATGCGCTACTGGAACACCTCGGTTCCATTCGTGCGTTCATTGCGCTGACGCTGCTCGTCGCGTTCAGCGTGGTCGGCGATCTGTTCGAGTCGATGTTGAAACGCCAGGCCGGCGTCAAGGATTCGAGCGGCCTTCTGCCCGGCCACGGCGGTGTGCTCGACCGCATCGACGCGTTGTTGCCCGTGCTGCCGCTCGCCATGCTGCTGCTCGGCTAGAGAAAAGAGACATGAAGAAACGATTGACCCTGCTCGGTTCCACCGGCTCGATTGGAGACAGCACGCTCGACGTGGTGGCGCGTCACCCCGAGCGTTTTTCCGTCTATGCGCTTTCTGCGCACCGCAACGGCGACAAGCTCGTCGAACAATGTCTGCGCTTCAAGCCTGAAGTGGCCGTGGTCGGCGATGCTGCCACTGCCCAGCAGGTCGAGGGCAAGCTGCGCGCCGCCGGCTGCAACACCGAAGTGCTGCATGGACCGCAGGCGCTCGTCGATATCTCGGCAAGCGAAGGCTGCGATACGGTCGTCGCGGCGATCGTCGGCGCCGCGGGTCTCGCGCCGAGCCTCGCGGCCGCGCGCGCCGGCAAACGCATCCTGCTCGCGAACAAGGAAGCGCTCGTGATGTCGGGCGCGATCTTTATGGACGCGGTGCGCGACAACGGCGCGATCCTGCTGCCGGTCGACAGCGAACACAACGCGATTTTCCAGTGCCTGCCGCGCGAAGCGGCGCTGCACGGCGGCGTCTCGAAGATCATCCTGACCGCATCGGGCGGACCGTTCCGCACGCGCGAACCGGCGAGCCTCGTCGACGTGACGCCGGAAGAAGCCTGCAAGCATCCGAACTGGGTCATGGGCCGCAAGATCTCGGTCGACTCCGCGACGATGATGAACAAGGGCCTCGAGGTGATCGAAGCGCATTGGCTCTTCAACCTCGCAGGCGACCGTATCGACGTGCTGATCCATCCGCAAAGCGTGATTCACTCGCTCGTGTCGTATGCGGACGGATCGGTGCTCGCGCAACTGGGCAATCCCGATATGCGCACGCCGATCGCCCACGCGCTCGCGTTTCCGGAGCGTGTCGATTCGGGCGTGGCGCAGCTCGACCTCGCGCAGGTCGCCACGCTGTCGTTTGAAAAACCCGATTACGCGCGCTTCCCGTGTCTCGCGCTCGCGATGAAGGCGCTCGCGGCAGGCGGCGTGGCCAGCGCGGCGCTCAATGCGGCCAATGAAATCGCCGTCGACGCGTTTCTCACGCGCCGCATCGGTTTTACCGCCATCGCGCAGGTTGTCGATGCCGTGTTGAACGCGCTGCCCAATCGCGCCGCATCGAGCCTCGACGACGTGATCGAAGCCGATGCTGCGGCGCGGCGTGCGGCGACATCGATGATCGAGACGCTGCCGTCGCTCGCGCGGCGCTCGGAGCGCGCCACTCAGTGAGGCGTTTATGAATCTGCTGACCGAAGTACTCGCCTTTATCGTTGCGATCGGCGTGCTGGTGGTCGTACACGAGTACGGCCACTACAGCGTCGCGCGATTGTGCGGCGTGAAGGTGCTGCGTTTCTCGATCGGTTTCGGCAAGCCGCTTGCGCAGTGGGTCAGCAGGAAAACCGGCACGCAATGGACGATTGCGATGCTGCCGCTCGGCGGCTACGTGAAGATGCTCGACGAGCGCGAAGACGGCGCCCGCATTCCCGACGACGAACTGCGTTATGCGTTTAACCGGCAATCGGTCGGCAAGCGCTTTGCGATCGTCGCGGCAGGGCCGATCGCCAACTTCCTGCTGGCCATCGTGTTGTTTGCCGCGGTATTCGCGACCGGCGTGACGGAGCCCGCGGCCATCGTCGCCTCGCCCGCAATGAATACGGCCGCGGCGCACGCCGGTTTCGAAGGCGGCGAAACAGTCAGCGCGGTGCGCGACGCGAGCGGCGGAGAAGCGGAGCCGGTGCGTTCGTGGTCCGACTTGCGCTGGAAGCTGCTCGGTGCCGCGTTCGATCATCGCAATGTCGTACTGACCGCGAAGGACAGGAACGGCACGTTCGACTTTCCGCTGAGCCTCGAGAGCCTGTCGGACAAGGAAGTCGATGACAATTTCATGTCGCGTCTGGGCTTCGAGCCCGGCGGCGGCACGCTGTCGGTTGCCGGTGTGCAGCGCGGCAGCGCGGCGCAAAAGGCGGGCCTTCAGGCAGGCGATCGTCTGCGCTCGGTCGACGGCCATCCGGCCGATAACGCGACCACGTTCATCAACTACATCAAGTCGCACGCGGGCAAGCCGATCACGCTGCAAGTCGAGCGCGGCGCGCATGCGCCGCAAGCCGGCAGCGAGGCTGGCGCGCCGTCGGGCATTCAGTCCAATATGCAGCCCGGCACGATGCATACGATTACGCTCGTGCCCAACGCGCAGCGCGACGATGCGACCGGCGAGAACGTCGGCCGTATCGGCGCCGAACTCGCGACGCAAGTGCCTTCGATCGACGTGCGTTACGGACCGATCGAGAGTCTGCGGCTCGGCGCAGACCGCACGTGGGAACTCGGTGTCTATTCGATACGGATGTTCGGCCGCATGATTGTCGGCGAAGCATCGCTCAAAAATCTGTCGGGTCCGGTGACGATTGCTGACTATGCAGGCAAGAGCGCAAGGCTCGGACCGTCAGCATTCCTGTCGTTCCTCGCGCTTGTCAGCATAAGCCTCGGCGTTCTCAACCTTTTACCAATTCCGGTATTGGACGGGGGGCATCTGTTATATTATTTGGTTGAGGCGGTTACGGGTAAGGCGGTATCCGATCGCTGGCAGCTGGTTCTTCAAAGAGCGGGACTCGCGTGCATCGTCGCCCTGTCGGCGATTGCGCTTTTTAACGATCTTGCCCGTTTAATCCATTTTTAAAGGTGTCAGGCGGCGTTCGCAACGACCGTCGGACCTGATGCAGCTATAACACTGGGGAAGCACGTTGTTCAAACCTCATCGCTTTGTTCCTAAAACAGTTGTAGCCGCGGCATTCGCCGCGCATGGGCTGGTCGCCCACGCAACGACACCCTTTGTGGTGCAAGACATTCGGATCGAGGGTTTGCAACGGGTCGAACCGGGTACCGTGTTCTCGTATCTGCCGATCAAGCAGGGCGATACGTTCACCGACGATAAAGCTTCTGAAGCAATCCGCGCACTGTATGCGACGGGCTTTTTCAACGATGTCAAGATTGCGACCGAAGGCAATGTCGTGATCGTCCAGGTGGCCGAGCGTCCGGCCATCGGCACAATCGATTTCTCCGGCATTCACGAATTCGAAAAAGACAACCTGACGAAAGCATTGCGCGCGGTGGGTCTGTCGCAAGGCCGGTACTACGACAAGGCGCTCGTCGACAAGGCCGAACAGGAACTGAAGCGCCAATACCTGACACGCGGCTTCTATGCAGCGGAAGTCACCACGACGGTCACGCCGATCGACCGCAATCGCGTGGGCCTGCTGTTCTCGGTGGTCGAAGGCCCGAGCGCGAAGATCCGCCAGATCAACTTCATCGGCAACAAGGCTTTCAGCACCGGCACGCTGCGCGACGAAATGCAGCTGTCCACGCCGAACTGGTTTTCCTGGTACACGAAGAACGATCTGTATTCGAAGGAAAAGCTGACCGGCGACCTCGAAAACGTGCGTTCGTACTACCTCAATCGCGGCTATCTCGAGTTCAACATCGAGTCGACCCAGGTGTCGATCACGCCCGATAAAAAGGACATGTACCTGACGATCACGCTGCACGAGGGCGAGCCGTACACGATCTCGAGCATCAAACTCGCGGGTAACCTGCTCGATCGCGAGGCCGAGCTCACCAAGCTGATCAAGATCAAACCGGGCGAGCGCTTCTCGGCCGAAAAGCTGCAGGCCACCACCAAGGCGATCGTCGACAAGCTCGGCGAATACGGCTACGCGTTTGCCACCGTCAACGCGCTGCCGCAAATCGACCAGGAGCATCACAAGGTCGACCTCACGCTGCAGGTCGATCCGAGCCGCCGCGTCTACGTGCGCCGCGTCAACGTGGTCGGCAACACACGTACGCGCGATGAAGTCGTACGCCGCGAAATGCGCCAGCTCGAAAGCTCGTGGTTCGATTCGAACCGCCTCGCGCTGTCGAAGGACCGCATCAACCGTCTCGGCTACTTCACCGATGTCGACGTGACCACAGTGCCCGTCGAAGGCACGCCCGACCAGGTCGACGTCGATGTGAAGGTCGCGGAAAAGCCGACCGGCGCGATTACGCTCGGTGCGGGCTTCTCGTCGACGGATAAGGTGGTGCTGTCGGCCGGTGTATCGCAGGACAACGTGTTCGGTTCCGGCACCAGTCTGTCGGTTAACGTGAACACCGCGAAGACGTATCGCACGCTGACGGTCACCCAGGTCGACCCGTACTTCACGGTGGACGGCATCAAGCGCATCACGGACGTCTACTACCGCACGTACGAACCGCTCTTCTATTCGACCGATTCGAGCTTCCGGATCGTGACGGTCGGGGGCGATCTCAAGTTCGGTATCCCGTTCTCCGAAGTCGATACGGTCTTCTTCGGCGTGGGCTTTGAACAGAACACGCTCGACGTCGACGCGAGCACGCCGCAGACGTACAAGAACTACGTGCAGGACTTCGGCCGCGTGTCGAACAACGTGCCGCTCACGGTCGGCTGGTCGCGCGACGCGCGTGACAGTGCGCTGGTGCCGAGCCGTGGCTACTTCACGCAGGCAAATGCCGAATACGGTACGCCGGTTGGCGGCACGCAGTACTACAAGGCCGATTTGCAGGCGCAGTACTATTACTCGTTTGCGCGCGGCTTCGTGCTCGGCTTTAACGTGCAGGGCGGCTACGGTAACGGTATCGGCAACCCGTATCCGATCTTCAAGAACTACTATGCGGGCGGTATCGGTTCGGTGCGCGGCTATGAGCCGAGCTCGCTGGGTCCGCGCGACAAGACCACGAACGATCCGGTCGGCGGCAACAAGATGTTCGTCGGCAATATCGAACTCACGTTCCCGCTGCCCGGTACCGGCTATGACCGCACGCTGCGCGTGTTCACCTTCATCGACGCCGGTAACGTCTGGGGTGATCCGGCCCAGGGCGGCGACACGACGGTCGGCTCGAACGGCCTGCGCTACGCTTACGGCTTTGGTCTCGCGTGGATTTCGCCGATCGGGCCGCTCAAGCTGAGCTTGGGCTTCCCAATCCAGAAGCACACGGGCGACCAGTATCAGAAGTTCCAGTTCCAGATCGGGACGGCATTCTGACCGGACGAACGGCGACCCTTACAGTATCGAGAGGATGACTTTGCTAACCGGTATGATTTCGAAACGTGTGGCATGCGCTGTGGCGCTGACGGTGGCCTTGGGGGCGGGCATCGTGCAAGCCGCGCAGGCGCAGGAAGCGCGCATTGCGGCGGTCAATTCGGACCGCATCCTGCGCGAATCGTCGGCGGCGAAGGCTGCCCAGGCGAAGCTCGAAGCCGAGTTCGCGAAGCGCGACAAGGATCTGCAGGATATGGCGCAGCGTTTGAAGTCGATGTCCGATTCGCTCGACAAGAATGGTCCGACCATGTCGCCGACCGACCGCGCACAGAAGCAGCGCGACCTGTCGCAGCTCGATAGCGATTTTCAGCGCAAGCAACGCGAGTTTCGTGAAGATCTGAACCAGCGCCGCAATGAAGAACTGGCCGCGGTGCTGGATCGCGCGAACAAGGTCATCAAGCAGATCGCCGAACAGCAGCACTACGATCTGATCGTGCAGGAAGCGGTGTATGTGAGCCCGCGCATCGATATCACCGATCAGGTATTGAAGGCGCTGGCCGCGCCGAACAATACGAACTAAAGCAGCGAACTAAAGCAGCGAACTGACGCGGCGAACTCATGCAGTGAAATAAAGCAGCGAACGCAGGTAAAAATCAGCAAGCCGGTACCGAAGCCCTCGCTCCCGGTATCCTTTCAAGCGCCAACCTGGGCGCTAACCGAAATCAGGAGCAGTACACGCATATGGCTTTTACGCTCGAGGAGATCGCCAGACGCTTCGGCGGCGACATTATCGGAGACCGCACGCATCGCGTCAGCAATCTGGCGCCGCTGGATCAGGCCGGGCCGGAACATCTGGCGTTCCTCGCGAACCCCAAGTATCTGTCGCAGGTCGATACCACCCAGGCCGGGGCCGTGCTGATCAACGCGGACGATCTCGCGAAACTCGCGTCGCCCGACGGACGTAACTTCATCGTCACGCCGAATCCGTACGCTTACTTCGCCCGCGTCGCGCAGGCATTTATCGACCTTGCTTCTCCCAAAGCCGTGCCGGGTGTGCATCGAAGCGCAAACGTCGATGCGACCGCGCAGGTTGCCGCGAGTGCGGTGATCGGTCCGAATGTGACCGTCGAAGCGGGCGCGGTGATAGGCGAAAACGTGCGTCTCGATGCGAATGTGTTCGTCGGCCGCGGCACGCGGATCGGCGCCGGTTCGCGTCTGTATCCGAATGTCACCGTGTACCATGGCTGCACCCTCGGCGAGCGCGCGATCGTGCAGTCCGGTGCGGTGATCGGTTCCGACGGCTTTGGTTTCGCGCCGGACTTCGTCGGCGACGGCGACGCGCGCACGGGCAGCTGGGTCAAGATTCCGCAGGTCGGCGGTGTGACGATCGGTCCCGATGTCGAGATCGGCGCGAACACGACGATCGACCGCGGCGCGATGGCCGATACGGTGATCGAGGAATGCGTGAAAATCGATAACCTCGTGCAAATTGCGCACAATTGCCGGATCGGCGCGTATACGGTGATCGCTGGCTGTGCGGGCATCGCGGGCAGCACGACGATCGGCAAGCACTGTATGATCGGCGGCGCGGTTGGCATCGCCGGCCATGTGACGCTCGGCGACTACGTCATCATTACCGCGAAGTCGGGTGTCTCGAAGTCGCTGTTGAAGCCGGGTTTGTACACGAGCGCGTTTCCGGCCGTCGAGCATGCGGAGTGGAACAAAAGCGCCGCGCTGCTGCGCAATCTCGACAAGCTGCGCGACCGGATCAAGGCGCTCGAGGCCAAGGTTGCAGGCGACGCGAGCGGCAAGGCGTAAGGTCGTAAAGGCAACAGACTCAACAGTAAAGGCCGGAGCGCGGCCAAAAAGCGCGGCCAAAAAGCGCGGCCAAAAAGCGCGGCCAGGCCCCGCAGCAATATGCGCGGCTCAATGCGCGAGCAACAAACGACAACAAGGGAGCAGACACGCACAATCGAGAAGCGCCGGCCGACACCGCCAGACAGATTTGAGGCAGGCGGAGCGGACCCCGGGGGCCCCGTTGTCGCCGGGTATCCCGAGCGGCCCGGTAGAACCTGGTAGCGACCTGGTAGCGACTCAGTAAAGCGGATCTGATGAAGCGACCTGATGAAACGGCATGATGAAGCGACCTCGGGGCCGCACGTGACCCACTCACTGCACCAGCATCCGCTTTATCGTTGCGCCATCGATCGCCAGGCTGCGACCAAACTGCGACGAAATTGCGTGTGAAACGAAATACCATGAGCACCGAAAAAATCAACCTCGACATTCACAAGATTCTGACGCTGCTGCCGCATCGCTACCCGATCCTGCTGGTCGACCGGGTCATCGAGCTCGAACCGCACAAGGCGATCAAGGCGCTGAAGAATGTCACGATCAACGAGCCGTACTTCGTCGGGCACTTTCCGAAGCGCCCGGTGATGCCCGGCGTGCTGATTCTCGAAGCGCTCGCGCAAACGGCCGCGCTGCTGACGTTCGCGGAAGAACCGCACGATCCCGACAACACGCTGTATCTGTTCGTCGGCATCGACAATGCGCGCTTCAAGCGCGTCGTCGAGCCGGGCGACCAGCTGATTCTGAACGTGACGTTCGAGCGTCATATGCGCGGCATCTGGAAGTTCAAGGCGCGCGCGGAAGTCGACGGCGCGGTTGCCGCGGAAGCGGACCTGATGTGCGCGGTGCGCACGTCGGACGAAGGCTGACGGCAGCAAGACTCAACGCCAACTGGAATAGAAAGCGAGGGCGCATGAGCAGGATTCATCCCACTGCGATCATCGAGCCGGGTGCACAGATCGACGACACGGTCGAAATCGGACCGTACGCCATCGTCGGCGCAAACGTCACGATCGGCGCGCGGACCACGGTCGGTTCGCATAGCGTGATCGAAGGTCACACGACGCTCGGCGAAGACAACACGATCGGCCACTACGCATCGATCGGCGGCCGGCCGCAGGACATGAAGTACAACGGCGAGCCGACGAAGCTCGCGATCGGCAACCGCAACACGATCCGCGAATTCACGACGATCCACACCGGCACCGTGCAGGACACGGGTGTGACGACGGTCGGCGACGACAACTGGATCATGGCGTACGTGCATATCGGTCACGACTGCCAGATCGGCAACAACGTGATTCTGTCGAGCAATGCGCAGATGGCCGGGCATGTGCTGATCGACGACTATGCGATCGTCGGCGGCATGTCGGGCGTCCATCAATTTGTGCGCATCGGCGCGCATTCGATGCTGGGCGGCGCGTCGGCACTCGTGCAGGACGTTCCGCCGTTCGTGATCGCGGCCGGCAACAAGGCCGAACCACACGGCATCAATGTCGAAGGGCTGCGCAGGCGCGGCTTTTCGCCCGATGCGATTTCGGCGCTGCGTTCGGCGTACCGGCTGCTGTACAAGAACGGCCTGTCGCTCGAAGACGCGAAGGTGCAGTTGCGCGAGCTCGCATCGGCGGGCGGCGACGGCGACGAAGCGGTGCGTGCGTTCGTCGACTTCGTCGAGTCGTCGCAGCGCGGCATCATCCGCTAACGCGCGATGTCGCTGCACTCCAGCCAGCCGCGGCTAGCGATGGTCGCCGGCGAACCGTCCGGCGACATACTCGGCGCGGCGCTGCTCGACGGCCTCGCGGCGCGGCTGCCGGCCGCGCGCAGTTACGGCATTGGCGGCCCGCGCATGATCGCGCATGGCTTCGACGCGCATTTCCCGATGGAAAAGCTGACGGTGCGCGGCTATGTCGAAGCGCTGCGGCATATTCCCGAGATTCTCGGCATCCGCAACGAACTGAAGCGGCAGCTGCTCGCGGATCCGCCTGACGCGTTCGTCGGTATCGATGCGCCGGACTTCAATTTCTCCCTCGAACACGCACTGCGCGACGCCGGCATTCCGACCGTTCACCTCGTGTGTCCATCGATCTGGGCGTGGCGCGGCGGGCGCATCAAGAAGATCGTGAAAGCGGTCGACCATATGCTGTGCGTGTTTCCGTTCGAGAAACCGCTGCTTGAAAAAGCTGGCGTCGCGGCGACCTATGTCGGCCATCCGCTGGCCGACCAGATTCCGCTCGAACCCGACGTAGCCGGCGCGCGCGTCACGCTCGGCCTGCCTGCCAGCGGCCCTGTGATCGCCGTGCTGCCGGGCAGCCGCCGCTCGGAAATCGAACTGATCGGCCCGACCTTCTTTGAGGCGATGGCGCTGATGCAGCAGCGCGAACCCGGCGTCCGCTTCGTGATGCCGGCCGCGACGCCGGCGTTGCGCGAACAGCTCAAGCCGCTTATCGATGCGCATCCAGGACTCGCACTGACCGTAACCGACGGCAACGCGCAGCTCGCCATGACCGCTGCCGACGCGCTGCTCGTAAAGAGCGGCACGGTCACGCTTGAAGCGGCGCTGCTCAAGAAGCCGATGGTGATTTCGTACAAGGTGCCCTGGCTCACAGGGCAGATCATGCATCGGCAGGCTTACCTGCCGTATGTCGGGCTGCCGAACATTCTCGCGGGGCGCTTTATCGTGCCCGAAATCCTGCAGCATTTCGCCACGCCGCAAGCGCTTGCCGATGCGACGTTGACGCAGTTGCGCGACGACGCAAACCGGCGCACGCTGACGGAAATTTTCACGGAAATGCATCACGCGCTCAGGCAGAACACCGCGCAGCGAGCCGCGGACGCGGTCGCGCAGGTTGTCGAGTCGCGTCACAAGGGGCGGGCATGAGCGAGAAAGCGCCTGCGGGCCGCACGAAGACTACCGCGGCTGAAAAGGCGAAAAGCGCGCCGAAAAAGGTCAGGACGGTGGTCGCGCAAACCGTGGCGGTCGTGCAGCCGGGGTTCGATTTCGAATCGCCGCTCGATGTGATTTGCGGCGTCGACGAAGCCGGACGCGGACCGCTGGCCGGTCCGGTCGTGGCCGCCGCGGTCATCCTCGATCCGAAGCGGCGCATTCGCGGCCTCGACGACTCGAAGGTGCTGAACCCGAAGAAGCGCGAAGCGCTCTACGACAAGATCGTCGAGCGTTCGCTCGCGTGGTGTGTCGCGTCGGCTTCGGTCGAGGAAATCGATACGCTGAATATCCTGCACGCGACCATGCTCGCGATGAAACGCGCCGTCGAAGGGCTCTCGATCGTGCCGACGCTCGCGAAGATCGACGGCAATCGTTGTCCGACGCTGAGCGTGCGCAGCGAGGCGATCGTGAGCGGCGATGCGCTCGTTCCTTGCATTTCGGCGGCATCGATTATCGCGAAGGTCACGCGCGACCGCATGTTGCTCGATCTGCATCAAACGTTCCCCATGTACGGGTTCGATGCGCATGCGGGCTACGGCACGCCACAGCATCTGCTGGCGCTGCGCGAGCATGGGCCTTGCGCGCATCATCGGCGCTCGTTTGCGCCGGTGCGCGAGGCGCATCTGCGGCTCGGCATCGCGCTTGACGATCTGCCGTCCGGAATCGCGGTCGTCGAACCGCCGACCTTCGGCGACGACGCCTTTAACGACGCATCGCTCGACCTCGATCGTCCGCCGTTCTGAACGACGCGGCGCGGCTGAGCCTCCAGACGAGATATGTCCGACGAAGCCCTAGACCCGAAGTCGCAGACGTGAAGCCCCAGACGTGAAGCCCCAGACGTGAAGCCCCAGACGTGAAGCCCCAGACGTGAAGCCCCAGACGTGAAGCCCCAGACGTGAAGCCCCAGACGTGAAGCCCATCACCTCGCGCGACAATCCGCTCTACAAACGCCTGAAGGCGCTCGCCGGCTCGACGCATCAGCAGCGCCGCAGCGCGCATGCGCTGCTCGAAGGGTTCCACCTTGCGAGCGCGTATCTCGACGCGGTCGGCCAGCCGGAAACCTGCGTCGTCACCGAAGGCGCATTGCGTCACGACGAAGCTCAGGCGATCGTCGCGCGCATCGAAACGTCGCGCATCGTCACGCTGCCCGATACGTTGTTCGGTCAGCTATCGAATGTCGTCAATGGGGTCGGCATGCTGCTGCTCGTCGAACGGCCGGCCATGTCGCTGCCCGAACGCGTGGCGCACAGCTGCGTCGTGCTCGATGGTGTGCAGGACGCGGGCAATGTCGGTTCGATTCTGCGCAGTGCGGCCGCGGCCGGTATCGGCGATGTGTTCTGCATGCAGGGCACCGCCTATGCATGGGCATCGAAGGTGCTGCGCTCGGCGATGGGCGCGCACTTTCTGCTGCGCGTTCACGAGGACATCGAACCGCCTGCGCTGATCGAGCGGCTTGCGGTGCCGGTCGCGATCACCGATTCGCACGGCGCACAGGCGCTTTACGACTGCGATCTGTCGGGTCAGCTTGCGTGGGTGTTCGGCAATGAAGGCGCGGGTGTGTCGGCGGCGTGGCGCGCCGCGGTTACGCATCGGGTCACGATTCCGCAGCCGGGCGGCATGGAGTCATTGAACGTCGCGGCTGCTGCTGCGGTATGTCTATTCGAGCAGTGCAGGCAGCAGCGCGGACGTTAATGACGTCGGGCGGACGTCTGGCCGAGGTCACGCCGAGGTCACGCAATAAACCAATCAGTAAGAAGGCCGGTCGAGCCTGATTTCCTGCAGGATCGTCGTCGCGATTTCTTCGATCGACTTGTGCGTCGACGACAGCCACTTGATTCCCTCACGCCGCATCATCGCTTCCGCTTCGTTGATCTCATAGCGGCAACTCTCGATTGACGCGTACTTGCTGCCGGGGCGCCGCTCGTTGCGGATTTCGGCGAGGCGCTGCGGATCGATCGACAGTCCGAACATTTTCTCGCGATGCGCAAGCAGCGGCGTGGGTAGCTTGGCGCGTTCGAAGTCCTCGGGGATCAGCGGATAGTTCGCCGCTTTCACGCCGTACTGCATCGCGAGGTACAGGCTCGTCGGCGTCTTGCCGCTGCGCGATACGCCGACCAGAATCACATCGGCTTCGGCGAGATTGCGGTTCGACTGGCCGTCGTCGTGCGCGAGCGAGAAGTTGATCGCTTCGATGCGGTTCTTGTATTCCTCGGTGTCGGCGTTCTGGTGCCCGCGGCCCATCGCATGGCTCGACTTCAGCTCGAGTTCCTGCTCGAGCGGCTCGACGAAAGTCTGGAACATGTCGAGCACGAGCGCATTCGAATCCTTGACGATCTGGTTCGACCCGCTGTTCACGAGCGTCGTGAAGACGATCGGCCGGCGGCCTTCCTGGCGGCCCGCTTCGTTGATCTTCTCGAGCGTCGCGTAGGCTTTTTCCGTCGAGTCGACAAACGGCACGCGAACGAGCCGGAATTTCTGGTCGAACTGGGAGAGGATCGAATGCGCGAAGGTTTCGGCAGTGATCCCGGTACCGTCGGAAACGATGAATACGGTGGGCGGCATCAGTCTGAAGGGAACGTGAGCGGTAAAGACCGTTCGAACAAAGGGTGCGGCATGGAATGTGCATCATGCCGTATGCGATGCTTCAATGCCGTGTGCCAATACGATACGTCAATGCGTGGCCGTATCGATGCGACATGATGTACTGCGGATGCGCCGCGCGCTGCAGCAAACGCCCGCCGGCTGGGCTTCTGCGCGATTTTACCCGCATCTTCGCACGTATCTTCGCGCCATTGTTGGCCGGCCGGCACATTTCCGCGAATCGGCACGGTAGAATAGCGGCAACCTGTTGGATAAGCAATTGCAAGCAAACCGAAGGCCAAGGCCGCTCAGGTGTCGTCTGGGCGTCAGCCGGGCGTCGGTTTAGCGGGTGACGATGGCTGGC
This sequence comes from Paraburkholderia edwinii, assembly GCF_019428685.1. Taxonomy (NCBI): domain Bacteria; kingdom Pseudomonadati; phylum Pseudomonadota; class Betaproteobacteria; order Burkholderiales; family Burkholderiaceae; genus Paraburkholderia; species Paraburkholderia edwinii. Next base: position 3,025,200 of record NZ_CP080095.1, on the reverse strand, counting down.
GATTGCTTCTCCGATTGCTTCTCCAACAGGTTGCGCAAGACGCGCGACCGCTTCCTATGAGCGCCGCGCGTGCAAGCCCACTTGCGCAATCGTGTATTTCTTCCACTCTTAGGGGCTTGTATGACTAACGCAGTTAACGTCGCAAAGGACAAGGCGTATGTAGTTCCGTTCGAACAGTTGCGAATGACCGACGTGGATATTGTCGGCGGCAAGAATGCTTCGCTTGGCGAGATGATCAGTCAGCTCGCCGAAGCTGGCGTTCAGGTGCCGACCGGCTTCGCCACCACCGCGCTCGCCTTTCGCGATTTCCTGCATCACAACAATCTGACCGAACGCATTGCGCAACGTCTCGAAACGCTCGACGTCGATGACGTGAAGGCGCTCGCCGCCGCCGGCAAGGAAATTCGCCAGTGGATCGTCGATGCGCCGATGCAGGCGCGCCTCGAGGAGGAAATTCGCGGCGCGTTTGAGACGCTGTCGAAGAGCTCGCCCGAGCTGTCGTTTGCCGTGCGTTCGTCGGCCACGGCCGAAGACCTGCCCGACGCATCGTTTGCCGGTCAGCAGGAGAGCTACCTGAACGTGGTCGGCATCGAAGACGTGCTCGATCGCATGAAGCACGTGTTCGCCTCGCTGTACAACGACCGCGCCATCTCGTATCGCGTCCACAAGGGCTTCACGCATGCCGAAGTCGCGTTGTCGGCCGGTGTGCAGCGTATGGTGCGCTCGGACGTCGGCGCGGCCGGCGTGATGTTCACGCTCGATACCGAATCGGGCTTCAAGGACGCCGTGTTCATCACGTCGAGCTACGGCCTGGGCGAAACGGTCGTGCAGGGCGCGGTCAATCCGGACGAGTTCTACGTTTTCAAGACGACGCTCGAGCAGGGCAAGTACCCGATCATCCGCCGTTCGATCGGCTCGAAGCTCATCAAGATGGAGTTCACGAAGGCCGGCGAACAAGGCCGCGTGAAGACCGTCGACGTGACGCCCGAGCAGCGCAACCGCTACTCGATCACCGACGAAGACGTGATCCAGCTCGCGAAATACGCGGTGATCATCGAAAAGCACTACCAGCGCCCGATGGACATCGAGTGGGGCAAGGACGGCCGCGACGGCAAGATCTTTATCCTGCAGGCGCGTCCTGAGACGGTGAAGAGCCAGGGGCACGGCAAGGCCGAGCAGCGCTTCAAGCTGAAGGGCCAGTCGCAGGTGCTCGCCACGGGCCGCGCAATCGGCCAGAAGGTCGGCGCGGGTCCGGTGCGCGTGATCCACGATCCGTCGGAGATGGAGCGTGTGCAGCCGGGCGACGTGCTCGTCGCCGACATGACCGACCCGAACTGGGAGCCGGTCATGAAGCGCGCGTCCGCGATCGTCACGAATCGCGGCGGACGCACCTGTCACGCGGCGATCATCGCGCGTGAGCTCGGCGTGCCGGCGGTGGTCGGCTGCGGCGACGCAACGGACGTGCTGAAGGACGGCGCGCTCGTCACCGTGTCGTGCGCCGAAGGCGATGAAGGGCGCATCTACGACGGCCTGCTCGAAACCGAAGTGACCGAAGTGCAGCGCGGTGAACTGCCGCCGATCCCGACGAAGATCATGATGAACGTCGGCAATCCGCAACTCGCGTTCGACTTCTCGCAGTTGCCGAACGCCGGTGTGGGTCTCGCGCGTCTCGAGTTCATCATCAACAACAACATCGGCGTGCACCCGAAGGCGATTCTCGAGTACCCGAACGTCGATCAGGATCTGAAGAAGGCGGTCGAGAGCGTCGCACGCGGCCATGCATCGCCGCGCGCGTTCTATGTCGACAAGCTGACCGAAGGCATCGCGACGATTGCCGCGGCGTTCTATCCGAAGCCCGTCATCGTGCGTCTGTCGGACTTCAAGTCGAACGAGTACAAGAAGCTGATCGGCGGTTCGCGTTACGAGCCGGATGAAGAGAACCCGATGCTCGGCTTCCGCGGCGCCTCGCGCTATATCGCCGAAGACTTCGCGCTCGCATTCGAGATGGAATGCGCGGCATTGAAGCGGGTGCGGGAAGAGATGGGACTCGATAACGTCGAGATCATGGTGCCGTTCGTGCGCACGCTGAAGCAGGCGGAGCGCGTGGTCGGACTGCTCGAGAAGTTCGGGTTGAAGCGCGGCGAGAAGGGCCTCAAGCTCATCATGATGTGCGAGGTGCCGTCGAACGCGATTCTTGCCGAAGAGTTCCTGCAGTACTTCGACGGCTTCTCGATCGGCTCGAACGACCTTACGCAGCTGACGCTCGGCCTCGACCGCGATTCGGGCATGGAACTGCTCGCGGCCGATTTCGACGAACGCGATCCGGCGGTCAAGTTCATGCTCAAGCGCGCGATCGACACGTGCCTGCGCCTGAACAAGTACGTCGGCATCTGCGGTCAGGGCCCGTCCGATCATCCGGATTTCGCGCAGTGGCTGACCGAAATCGGCATCGCGTCGATGTCGCTGAATCCGGACACGATCATCGAGACGTGGCAGGCACTGGCGAAGTTGCAGACGAAGTAAGCAGCACGCATGGTTTCGAGCGGCACCGTAAAAATGTGCTGCTCGAGTCGTAAAGAAGCGTCAATTCCACCGCAAATCGCTCCAGATTCGCGCTGAGTTCGTGCTATAAAACACCCCGGATGGTTCCGGGGTGTTTTGCTTTGGGGAGGCCGAAGTGGCGCTAACAGGCTGGTTCTGGTGGATTGGCGCGGGCGTGCTGATCGTGCTCGAGCTGATGAGCGGCACGTTCTATCTGCTGATGATCGCGCTCGGCTTTATCGCCGCGGCGCTCGCGCGTCTCGCGGGCGCGCAGTTGCCCGTGCAGATCGCGGTGGCGGCGCTGGTCGCACTTGTCGCGGTGGCGCTGTTGCGGCGTTCGCGTTTCGGCCGCAACAAGCGCCCGGAAGCCGCACACAATCCCGACGTCAATCTCGATATCGGCGCGACGCTGACAGTGCCCGAGTGGCACGAGCGCCGCGCGCGCACGCAGTATCGCGGCGCGGCCTGGGACGTCGAGCTCGCGCCCGGCGAACCCGAAGACGCGCGCGTGTATCGGGTCACTGCGTTGCGCGGCAGTTGTCTGGTGGTGGTCGCCAGTCCCGACCGGTAGCGAACCGCTAGCCGGCCGGGAACAGGCCGATAGACTGGGCCGAAGGCGGACCGATAGCCAGGCACATCAGCAGGCCGACAAGCGGGCCGATAAGCCGGCCCATAAGCGCGCCGATAACCAGGCCGAAACGCAGCATAACGAAGCAAACCAGAAAAGGGGTGCAGCAATGGAATCGACGATCTTCGCGGTCGTGTTTCTGATTATCGTGATCGTGCTGGTGGGCCGGACGATCAAGATCGTGCCGCAGCAGCATGCATGGATTGTCGAGCGGCTCGGCCGCTACCATGCGACGTTGACGCCGGGCGCCACGCTCGTACTGCCGTTTATCGATCGCATCGCGTACAAGCACGTGTTGAAAGAGATCCCGCTCGACGTGCCGAGCCAGGTCTGCATCACGCGCGACAATACGCAATTGCAGGTGGACGGCGTGCTGTATTTTCAGGTGACGGACCCGATGAAGGCGTCGTACGGCTCGAGCAACTTCGTGTTCGCGATTACGCAGTTGTCGCAGACCACGCTGCGTTCGGTGATCGGCAAGCTCGAACTGGACAAGACCTTCGAGGAACGCGACTTTATCAATCACAGCATCGTGTCCGCGCTCGACGAGGCCGCATCGAACTGGGGCGTGAAGGTGCTGCGTTACGAAATCAAGGATCTGACGCCGCCGAAGGAAATCCTGCACGCGATGCAGCAGCAGATCACCGCGGAGCGCGAAAAGCGCGCGCTGATCGCGGCGTCCGAAGGCCGCAAGCAGGAGCAGATCAATATCGCGTCGGGCGGTCGCGAGGCAGCGATCCAGAAGTCCGAAGGCGAGCGGCAGGCATCGATCAATCAGGCGCAAGGCCAGGCGGCGGCGATTCTCGCGGTGGCGGAAGCGAATGCGCAGGCAATTCAGAAGATCGCCGCGGCAATCCAGTCGACGGGCGGCATGGAAGCCGTGAATCTGAAGGTGGCCGAGCAGTATGTGAATGCGTTCGCGAATCTTGCCAAGCAGGGCAATACGCTAATCGTGCCGGGTAATTTGTCGGAAATGAGCTCGATGATTGCGTCGGCGCTCACAATCGTTAAACAGCAGAAGGGCGCAAACGCCTGACTTTTTTCATTGACGGGGGCGCTTGAGCAGGCCCCGCGACGGCCACCGGCATGCCTGAACGCCGTTCAGGCATCAGCGCCCGCACTGGCGCCGAAGCCGAAGCCGACGCTGAACCAAATCACGTCGGCGTGCGCATCAGCCGCGCCTTCTCACGCTCCCAATCACGTTTCTTCTCGGTCTCGCGCTTGTCGTGCAGCTTCTTGCCCTTGGCGAGCCCGATCTCGCATTTGACGCGGCCACCCTTGTAGTGAAAATTCAGCGGCACGAGCGTATAGCCGCGCTGCTCGACCTTGCCGATCAGCTTGCTGATTTCCTCTGAGTGCAGCAGCAGCTTGCGCGTGCGCACCGGGTCCGGATTGATGTGCGTCGACGCTTCGGGCAACGGGCTGATGTGCGTGCCGATCAGAAACAGCTCCGCGTTCTTGATCACCACGTAGCCTTCCTTGATCTGCCCGCGGCCCGCGCGCAACGCCTTGACTTCCCATCCTTCGAGCACGAGTCCGGCTTCGTAGCGCTCCTCGATCGAGTAATCGAAGAAGGCCTTCCTGTTTTCGATGATGCTCATGAATGGAAATTGCCCAACTCGTTTAAAATCACGATTTTAGCAAAGCAAAGCCGGAAACCCGCTGGGTCCGGAATGCTTTTTTACGTGATTTATATCTGTTTGCACTCGCGAGTGCAGGGCGCTCGTGTCGCGCGGGCAGTCAACCAGGTCGCCAGGTCGCGTATTTTCTTCTTACCGCCTTACTCTCGCTGCGTGCCGTTGAATTTATGGCAGATGTCCAGAAAACCGTATTGATACGCCACTCGGCGGAACAGATGTTCGACCTCGTCACCGACGTCGCGGACTACCCCAATTTCCTGCCCTGGTGCGGGGGCGTCGAGATTCGTCAGCAGGACGAGAACAGCATGGAAGCGCGCATCGACATCAACTTCAAGGGCATCCGGCAGCATTTCGCCACGCACAATACGCAACAGCGGCCCTCGCGCATCGATATGAACTTCGCGGACGGACCGTTTCGCAAGTTCACCGGGTTCTGGCGCTTCACGCCGTTGCGCGCGGACGCCTGCAAGATCGAGTTCGCGCTGCACTACGAATTCTCGAACATCATCCTCGAGAAGCTGATCGGGCCGGTATTCAGCCATATCGCGAACACCTTCGTCGAATCGTTCGTGAAGCGCGCAGACCAGCGCTATGGCAAGCAATGAGGCAAGCAATGAGGCAAGCCATGAAACTGGACGGCCGGCCATGAGTGCGATGCTGTCGATCGATGTCTGCTATGCGCTGCCTGACCGGCAGACACTTATTTCGCTGCAGTTGCCGCAGGGCACGACGCTCGAACAGGCGATCGACGCGAGCGGTATCCTCGAACGCCATCCGGACATCGATCTGGCGAAGCAGAAGGTCGGCGTGTTCGGCAAGCTGAAGCCGCTCGATACCGTGCTTGCCGACCACGATCGCGTCGAGATCTACCGTCCGCTGATCGTCGACCCGAAGCTTGCGCGGCAGCGGCGCGTCGAGAAGACGCGCCGGGATGGATCTATCGAAGGGCGGAAGTGGCTGCCGAAGGATTCCCGGTAGGGTGAGCGTGGCCTTCGCGCGCCGTGGGTCGACCTGCGCGAAGGCTGAGATTCGCCAGCTACGCCGGCCTGCGCGTCCTCAATGCACGGCCGCCTGCGCCTTTTCCTCGAGCGACGTGCGCTTCGCGTCGTCGTCCGCATGCTGGCGCACCGACCAGCTGACGCCGGCCAGCAATAGCGCAATCGCGGCCGCCTCCAGGAGGCGCGGCAGACGGTGGTCGTAGATAAACGCGTAAAGCAGCGCGAACAGCGTTTCGAACACGATCAATTGCCCCGATAGCGTGAGCGGCAGGCGCTTGGACGCGGCGTTCCACAACCCGTTGCCGAGCCACGAGGCGCCGATTGCGAGCCCGAGATTCAGCATCCAGAACATGTGCCAGCGCGTGTCGGCAAGCGGGCCGTGCGGCGCACTCACGAAGCCGGACGGAAGCGCGGCAACCACTACCCACAACGCGGCGCCGAGCAGCCCCGTCACGATGCCCCACAGCACCGACCATTCGCTGCCGCTGAAATGGTCGTTGCGCTGCAGGTAGCGGGCGTTTTCGACCGCGAACCATGTCCACGAAACCAGCGCGCCGGCCGCGCAGGCGATGCCTGCGAGCTTGGTCAGGATCGGGCTGCCGGCGATCGCATCGGCGCTCGTGCCGGCAGCCGGGCCTGCACTCGTCGAAAACACGTCGATATTGATGCACGCGATGCCGGCGAGCACCATCGCGAGCGGCCAGACAAGCCGTGCGAGCGGAACCGCGCCATGATCGCGCCGGCCCAGTAACGTGACGGTGACCGGCAGCACGCCGACGATCAGCGACGAGGGGGCGATGCCCACCATATGCACCGCGCCCGTCAGCAGCAGGTAGTAGAGCAGGTTGCCGGCCAGCGCCAGCTTGACGAGCGCGGCGATGTCAGCGGCGGTCAGGCGCGACAACAGCGAGCGCGCGGACGGCAGCGCGGCGACGATCGATACCGCGCCGTACATCATGTACCGGCCCGCACTGAGCAGAAGCGGCGAAAAATCGGCGAGCAGCCGCGGCACGAGGAAAACCATGCCCCATAACGCTCCGGCCATCATCCCGTAGATCACGCCGCGCCGCATTGTCTGCCCCGATCCGAAACACTGAAAGTGCGCGCAGCATAGCGTGCGCTGCCTGCGCGCGTCTTGTTCGATTCTGCAAGGCGGCGGCTCCGTCAAACTGAGGCCCGAAACCGAGGCCCGAAGCGGCGACCAGAAGCGGAGACCCGAAGCCGAAAACCCGAAACGAAAACCGATCGAACCGCACCTGAACGGAAAAGCGAAATGCCGTGCTGGGAGGCGTGGAAAAATCGTGGCGAAATTCGCTAACTTACTGTTCGAGCGATGAAAACCGGGGAGGTATCGCGTATAATTCGCTTTTGCGCCTATAGGATTTGCCATGCGTCTGATCCAGAAAGCACTCACGTTCGATGACGTGCTCCTCGTCCCGGCCTTCTCCGACGTTCTGCCGCGCGACACCAGCCTGAAAACCCGGCTGACCCGCAATATCTCCCTGAATATGCCCCTCGTGTCCGCCGCCATGGACACCGTCACCGAAGCGCGGCTGGCCATCGTCATGGCGCAGCAGGGCGGCATCGGCATCGTCCACAAGAATCTGACTGCAGCCGAACAGGCGCGCGAAGTCGCGAAGGTCAAGCGTTTCGAGTCGGGCGTGGTGCGCGATCCGATCACGGTGCCGCCGCAAATGAAGGTGCGCGATGTGATCGCGCTGTCGCAACAGCATGGCATTTCCGGTTTTCCGGTGGTCGAAGGCGCGCAGCTGATCGGTATCGTCACGAACCGCGACCTGCGCTTCGAAACGCGTCTGGACGAACCGGTGCGCACGATCATGACGCCGCGCGAGCGTCTCGTCACGGTCAAGGAAGGCACGCCGCTCGCCGAAGCGAAGGCGCTCATGCATAGCCACCGGCTCGAGCGCGTGCTCGTCGTCAACGATGCATTCGAGCTGCGCGGGCTGATGACGGTCAAGGACATCACGAAGCAGACCGAGCACCCGGACGCGTGCAAGGACGAACACGGCAAGCTGCGCGTCGGCGCGGCCGTCGGCGTCGGCGAGGACAACGAGGAGCGCGTGTCGCTGCTGGTGCAGGCGGGCGTCGACGTGATCGTCGTCGATACCGCGCATGGTCACAGCAAGGGCGTGCTCGAGCGCGTCAAGTGGGTCAAGAAGAACTTCCCGCACGTCGACGTGATCGGTGGCAATATCGCCACCGCAAGCGCGGCCAAGGCGCTCGTCGAGTACGGCGCGGACGCCGTGAAGGTCGGCATCGGCCCGGGCTCGATCTGCACGACGCGGATCGTCGCCGGTGTCGGCGTGCCGCAAATCACGGCCATCTCGAACGTCGCGGAAGGGCTCAAGGGCTCGGGCGTGCCGCTCATCGCGGACGGCGGCGTGCGCTTCTCGGGCGACGTCAGCAAGGCGCTCGCGGCGGGCGCGAACACGGTCATGATGGGCAGCATGTTCGCCGGCACCGAAGAGTCGCCGGGCGACGTGTTCCTGTACCAGGGCCGCCAGTACAAGTCGTACCGCGGCATGGGCTCGGTCGGCGCGATGAAGGACGGCGCGGCGGACCGCTACTTCCAGGACAACTCCGCGAATATCGACAAGCTCGTGCCGGAAGGCATCGAAGGCCGCGTCGCGTACAAGGGCTCGGTCAGCGCGATCCTGTTCCAGATGATCGGCGGCGTGCGCGCGAGCATGGGCTACTGCGGCTGCAGCACGATCGACGAATTGCATGAGAAGGCCGAGTTCGTGCAGATCACCGCGGCCGGCATGCGCGAATCGCATGTGCACGACGTGCAGATCACGAAGGAAGCGCCCAACTATCACGTGGACTGATTGCCGATGAAGCCGCTGCTGCGTGCCGTACTGATCATCGATGCGTTGTTGCTGCTGGCGTTCGGACTGCTGTTTCTGGCCACGCCGTGGAAATCGTTGTACGACGCGCTGCATCTCGTGCAGACCGATCCGGTGCTGGTCGGCCAGGGCTTCGGTCTCGCGCTCGTCGGGCTGGCGTGGCTTGCGCTGCATGCGTCGCTCGATGGCGCGATGACTGCGACAGTCGCAAAGGTGGTCGGGCATGTGAACTGGCTGACCGCGGTGCTGCTGCTGGTCTGGCTAATCGGCTTGCATACGCCGCCGTTGACGGGCTTCGGGCAACTGGTCGCGGTGGTGGTGGCGATTGTGCTGCTGGTCGTCGGGCTTGGCGGTGTGCGTCTCGCCAGCGCCGTCCGGCGCCGCGAGCGGGCGCTTGCCGCCGAGGCCGCCGCCGCGGAGCGTGCGGATAAAGCGGCGGCGCGGCAGGCTGCGAAAGACGCGAAGCAGGAAGCGAAACTCGAGGCCAGGGCGCAATCGGCTGCGCGCGCGACGCCGGTCGCTGCCGGCGGTTATGCGGCGACGGAGCCAGTTGTCGAACCGGTGCTGTCGCCGCGTCAGTCGACCGTTATCGACCCCGCGACAGGTCGCACGATCGATCCGGCGACCGGGCGTGTGGTCGATCCGGTGAGCGGACGTGTGGTGGAACCGACCTTGGAGCCCGGTGTAACCGCGGCGCCGGCCGGTGAGCGTGACGCCGCGGCGCAAGCCGAAGCCGCACGCGAAGAAGCGCGCCGCGACGCGGCGGGGTCGCCGGGTTCGCCGAGGCCGCCGTTTCATGGCTGATGCGCTTGTCATCGCGCCGCTTCCAGCAGGTCCCGCAGTCCGCCCGCGTTTCAGAAAGTCTGCTTTCACGCCATCTGACCGTCGCTGTCGCCGCGCAGATAGTCAGGCCGCGCGAGAGCGGCGCGAACACAGTCCATCGGGCCGCCCCCGCGACCTGAACCACGGCTTGAACCACAAAGAAACCCGATCAATACCGCGCGAGATGCGCGGTTTTCCTTATCCTCATCCATTCGATTCCGGCCGCTGCCATGCATGACAAGATCCTGATCCTCGACTTCGGTTCGCAAGTCACCCAACTGATTGCCCGGCGCATCCGCGAGGCGCACGTGCTGTCGGAAATTCATCCGCACGACGTCAGCGACGCGTTTATCCGCGAGTTCAAGCCGAAGGGCATCATCCTGTCGGGCGGCCCGAGCTCAGTGGTCGAAACCGACACGCCGCGCGCGCCGCAGGCGGTGTTCGAGCTTGGCGTGCCGGTGCTCGGCATTTGCTACGGCATGCAGACGATGGCCGAACAGCTGGGCGGCAAGGTCGACAACGGGCATCTGCGCGAATTCGGTTATGCGGAAGTGCGGGCGCGCAACCATACGAGCTTCCTCGACGGCATCGAGGATTTCCGCACGCCGGAAGGTCACGGCATGCTCAAGGTGTGGATGAGCCACGGCGACAAGGTGCTCGATATGCCGGCGGGCTTCAAGCTGATGGCGTCGACGGAATCGTGTCCGATCGCGGCGATGGCCGACGAAACGCGTCATTTCTACGGCCTGCAATGGCACCCGGAAGTCACGCACACCGTGCAGGGCCGCGCGATGCTTGAGCGCTTCGTGCTGCAAATCTGCGCCGCGAAGCCGGACTGGGAGATGGGCAACTATGTCGACGAGGCGGTCGCGCAGATTCGCGCGCAGGTCGGCAAGGAGCATGTGATTCTCGGCCTGTCGGGCGGCGTCGATTCGTCGGTCGCGGCTGCGTTGCTGCACCGTGCGATCGGCGATCAGCTGACTTGCGTGTTCGTCGATCACGGCCTGTTGCGTCTGAATGAAGCCGAGCAGGTGATGGCGACCTTCGCAGATCACCTCGGCGTGAAGGTGATTCACGTGGACGCGAGCGAAGCGTTCCTGTCGAAGCTCGCCAGCGTGACCGACCCGGAAGCGAAGCGCAAGATTATCGGCGCCGAGTTCGTCGAGGTGTTCCAGGCCGAAGCGGCGAAGCTGACCGACGCGAAGTGGCTGGCGCAGGGCACGATCTATCCGGACGTGATCGAGTCGGCGGGCAAGGGTAAAAAGGCGACGCAGACCATCAAGAGCCACCACAACGTCGGTGGTTTGCCGGAGACGCTGAATCTGAAGCTGCTCGAGCCGCTGCGCGAGCTGTTCAAGGATGAAGTGCGCGAACTGGGCGTGAAGCTTGGCTTGCCGCCGGCGATGGTGTACCGCCATCCGTTCCCGGGGCCGGGCCTCGGCGTGCGGATTCTCGGCGAAGTGCGGCGCGATTTTGCCGATCTTCTGCGCCGCGCCGATGCGATTTTCATCGAAACGCTGCGCACATTTATCGACAAGGAGACGGGCAAGTCCTGGTACGACCTGACGAGCCAGGCATTCGCGGTGTTTCTGCCGGTGAAGAGCGTCGGCGTGATGGGCGACGGGCGCACGTACGAATATGTCGTTGCGCTGCGCGCGGTGCAGACGCTCGACTTTATGACGGCGCATTGGGCGCATCTGCCGCACGATCTGCTCGGCCATGTGTCGAACCGGATCATCAACGAAGTGCGCGGCATCAATCGCGTGGTCTACGATATTTCCGGCAAGCCGCCGGCGACGATCGAGTGGGAGTGAGCGTCGCGTTGTTGTAGGCAGTCGGGAATGACTCATCTCCTTTGAGGGCGGCGCATCGCATGGTCGATGCATCGCCCCGGCGGGCTACCTGGTTGCCCGTATCAAATACCGTTCGCGCTCAATCGAACTCACCCGGTTGGTCCACGGCTGCAGAAATGGTGTGATAGTAGCGGCGTCGCATTTACGAAGGAGGCGAAGCCTATGTCATCTCTCATTTCTGCACGTCGTCATTCGAACATCAAACCAGCACCGGAAGCCCCGATCGTCGGGGCGCTCGCACGGGCCACGTTGAAACAGCTGGCGAGTGCGCCGTTCTTCGCGGGAATTCCATCAGCAATGGATGGAGGCGCCATGCCGGGCATCACGATTCACGACATCGACGATGAACTCGAGGCTGACCTGCGTACCCGGGCATCCCGTCATGATCGTTCGATCGAAGACGAAGCTCACGAGCCCTTGAACGCGGCGGAGTCGAGCGAGGACGCGGTGCAGGACCCGCGCGGCCTTGCAGACGCGATTCGAGCCCGCATCGACCCGCTCGGCGGCGTCGACCTGGATTTGCCGGTGCGCAGGATGATCAACCGTCACGTGGACCTCGACGCATGATCGTACTCGACACCAACGTTCTCTCGGAAGCGGTCAAGCCCGAACCCAACGATCGGGCCTTCCGCTGGTTTCGGGCACAGCCACGCGACAAGCTGTTCACGACCTCGATCAGCGAAGCAGAGATCCTCTATGGCCTGCGCAAGATGCCGAGAGGCGAGCGAGCACAAGAGAAGTCCGCAGCCGTCAAGGCGATTTTCAAAGTTGACCTTGCCGGCAAGGTGCTGGGTTTCGATCGCGACGCCGCGCGAAGATACGCTGATATTTACGTATCGAGGCAAGAAGCGGGTCGGCCGATCAGCGAGTTCGACGCGATGATCGCTGCCATCGCGCAATCCAGAGGCGCGGTGCTGGCGACGCGCAACGTCAAACATTTTGTCGATTGCGATGTCGAGATCATCGATCCATGGGCAGCCTGAAGTGAACTTTTCTCTATGCCTCAGGGCGGATAGAAGTCGGATCCACCCTGAGGGCTGTCGGGATATTCACGCCAATTATTGACAGATTGATCCACATTTGTAATCCTTCTAACCCATGGCGAGACCCAGAGAGTTCGATCGCGACGAGGCATTGGAGCAGGCTATTGACGCCTTCGCCGAGCATGGCTATTCGGGTACCTCGACCGAAGTGCTTCTGACGGCGATGAATCTGAGCCGGCAGAGCCTGTATAACGCCTTCGGCGACAAGCGCAGCCTGTACCTCGAGGCTTTGCGCACCTACATCGCGGGAAGCGTCTCGGAGCATTTGCAGATACTCAATCGATCGACATCCGCGCGTCGAGGTATCGAACAGTTATTGAACGATTTCGTGAGCCGGCCTTCACGGGCGTGCCTTGGCACCCATGCGGTGTGCGAATTCGGGCGATCCGATCCCGAGATCACCGCGCTTGCCGATACGGCCGCTCATACGTTGCGTGCCGCGCTCGAGCGTTGCATTGCAAAGGCGAAGGCCGACGGGCAAGTCGCGGCGGACATCGATGAACGCGCGGCCGCGCATTTTATCGGCGCAACGCTGTCGGGCATCAAGGTCGCCGCGCGCGCCGGCGCACCGAAGGAGGTGCTGCGGGACATCGCGCAGATGGCCTTGCGTAGCCTCGGTTGATTGGCGCGCATTGCATCGTGCGCGCTTTTTTATGACTTATTGTGGATCAATTGGTCAATTATTTTAAGCTGGCTGAAGGCGGTTGAAACACCCGACAGGAGCGCTCATGACGAAGTCGATTTTCATCACCGGCACCAGCAGCGGTCTGGGCCGTCACACCGCCTTGCACTTCGCGCGGCAGGGTTGGAACGTTGCCGCCACGATGCGCAAACCCGAGCAGGAAACGGAACTGTCGAAGCACGAGCGCATCCGCCTCCTCAAGCTCGACGTCACCGACTCAGCGCAGGCGCGCGCCGCGACCGAAGCGGCAATCGAAGCATTCGGCCAGATCGACGTCGTCGTCAACAACGCGGGCGCGGGCTCGTATGGTCCGCTCGAATTCGCTGAAGAACATACGATCGACGGGCAGTTCGCCGTGAACGTGCGCGGACCAATCAACGTCATTCGCGCGTTCTTGCCGCACTTTCGCGAACGCAAAGGCGGCCGGTTCATCAACATCAGTTCGTTCATGGGTGTGACGACCGCGGTGCCGACCGGCTCGCTGTACAACATGTCGAAGTTCGCGCTCGAAGGTCTGATCGAAGGGCTTTACTACGAGCTCAAGCCGTTCAATATCGACCTCCATCTTGTCGAGCCCGGTGGTTTCAAGGGCAACCGCTTTGTCGAGAAAGTGGTGTTCAACACGCATCCGGATATCCGGGACTACGATCCGCTGATCGACAAGGTGAATGCGCTGATGATGGCGGGCGACGAAAGTCGGCTCGACGATCCGCAACTGATCGTCGACGAGATCGAAGCGCTTGCGACCGGGAGAAACCGACGCTTCAGGACCCTCGTCGGCAAGACCGGCAGGGATCTGATGGCCATGCGTGCGTCGATGCCGATCGAAGATTATCTATCGACGATCGCGAAGAGCTTCGCTTAGCAAAGGAACGAAAGTGGCACAAAAACGGCACGAAAGCGGCACGTGCGCGAGCCGGGGCAAATGCGGCCCCGCCTCGCGCACGCTCAGTCTGCACATCGCGACGAATCGCAATCGCGCGACAGCCCTCAATGCTTAAGACACGTATCCGCGTTCTTCCACGTACACGTATCGAGCCCGGTATGGATCACGGGCTTCACCGACTTTCCTTCGGCGAGATCGCGCATCACCATCGCCGCCTGGTAGCCCATCTCTTCGGGCCGCTGACCGACCAGCACATTGACCTTATGGTCCTTCAACGCCTGGATTTCCGGCCCCAGCGTATCGGCTGACACAATCACGAACTTGCCGCTCGCGATCTTGTCCATGATCGGCGCGACGACCTGCGAGTACGCTTGCGGCGCAAACAGCGGCCAGCCGCCCTCGAGCACGAACGCATCGAGACCGGTCGGATTGGCGGTCAGCGTGTCCTGCATCATCTGGTTGGCTTTGGCCGCGTCGTCGTTCACGTAAAGCGGGCATGCGCTGATCTCGCGCCAGTTGTTCTCGCCGGCGAGCTTCGAGATACCCTTCTTGCCCGACAGCGCGTCGCGCGTGCCTTGCGCACGCTGGTTGATGTTCTCAGCTGCGGGATTGCCCATCACGAGGCAGATGTTGCCGCCTTTCGGCATCAGCAGCTTCAGCTGTTCGCCGAGCTTCAGGCCGAGCTCGTAGTTATCGGTGCCGACATAACTCTTACGCAGCGACGCATCCTTCGGCAGCAGGTCGGCATCCGCGGTGATGATTGGAATTTTTGTATTGCGGCGGCGGATCACTTCGGCGATCGCCGGCGCGTTCGACGGCGAAATCGCGATGGCCGCGACGCCCTTCGTCAGCAGGTCGTCGATGATCTGCACTTCCGCGCTTTCGTCGGCGGCCGTCGCGGGGCCCGTGTAGTAGCAGTTATAGCCTTGCTTGTTGAGCTCCTTGTTCGCCCGGTCGCATCCCTGATGCATGAGGTCGAAGTAGGGGTTGTCGAGGCCCTTTACGACGAGGGCCAGCGTTTTATCGGCCGCGAACGCAGGCGAGGCCAGCATCGCAAGGCTCCCGATCGCAGCAAGACACATCAAGATTTTCTTCATTGTTGCCTCCGGTTCGGCGCCGGCTTCGCGGTGCCCGTGTCTTCGCACAATTTTCACAACGTTTCCCAAGGCAGGCCCTCAAGGGGCAGCCGTGTTTGCGGAACCTTGCGGTTTTGTGTTGCGAACAGCTCGAACGACTCGTACACCTTTGCGTACACCTGCGCCCGGCAGTTCCGCGTTTCGACCGGCCGCACCGCCTCGCGTGGCGCCGGCCGCAAGCGCGGCTGGCGTGCAACGAAGACTTGTCAATCGTTTTGCCGCTCGCCGCCAAGCCGGTTGAACAGCACGGCGACGATGATGAAGGAGCCCACGACCGTTCCCTGCCAGAACGAATCGACGCCCAGCAGGATCAGGCTATTGCGGATGACTTCGATCAGCGCCGCGCCGACGACGGTGCCGAATGCGCTGCCGATGCCGCCCATCAGATTGGTGCCGCCGATCACGGTCGCGGCGATCACGCGCAATTCGTCGCCGGTGCCGAGGCCCGTCGTCACGGCGCCGAGCCAGCCGACTTCGAGTACCGCCGCGACGCCCGCCATCAGGCCGCCGAGCACGTAGACCGAGCAGATGACCCGGCGCACCGGCACACCGGTCAGATTCGCCGCGTGACGATTGCCACCGACCGCGAATACATAGCGCCCCCAGCGCGTGAAGGCGAACGCGAACCAGAAGAGCACGGCGAACACCACGAGAAACCACACCGGATTCGCGACGCCCAGGGTCGAGCCGCCGCCGAGTTTTAGCAGCTTGCTGCCGTCGGGGCCGAAATCGAAAATTGTTCTGCTACCCGAAATAACGAGGGCGAGGCTGCGGCCCACGCTCAGCATGCCGAGCGTGACGACGAAAGGCTGCATGTTCAGATACGCGATCAGCAGGCCGTTGACGAGCCCGACGGTGCCGGCCGTCGCGAGCGCGAGGCCGATGCCGGCCCAGATCGGATAGCCGGCATTCATCACGACCGACAGCACGATGCCGCTCACGCCAATCGTTGAGCCAACCGAAATATCGATGCCGCCCGTGACGATCACGGCCATCGCGCCGAGCGCGACGATCGCGACGAATGCGAAATTGCGCGTGACGTTGAAAAGATTCTGCGACGTCGCGAAGCTCGACGTGGTGAAGGAAAGCACAACGCACGCGACGATCGTCGCCAGCACAACCCAGAACACCTGGCTTGCCAGCAGCCCCGACCAGCGCGTATGCGTTCTCGTGGTTTGCGGATCGTCAAGCAGTGTCTGCATTGGACTGGGCCTTTCCGGCGCATCGTTCAATTTCGGGTCTCCCGTGCGGGTGGTTCGGGTGCTTCAGGCTGTGCTTCAAGCAGTGCTTCAGGCGGCAGCGATGGCTCCGGTAATCAGGCCGGTTACTTCTTCCGGCGACGACGCTTCAGTCTGTTTGTCCGCAACCTTGCGCCCGCGCCGCATCACGACCACGCGATCGGCCACCGCGAACACGTCGGGCATCCGGTGACTGATCAGAATCACAGCGATACCGTGCCCGGCCAGGCGTTTGATGAGCTCGAGCACCTCGGCCACCTGGCGCACGCTGATTGCCGCGGTCGGTTCGTCCATGATGACGAGCCGCGCTTCGGACAGACGCGTGCGCGCGATGGCGACCGCTTGCCGCTGACCGCCCGACATCTGCCGCACGAGATCGCGCGGGCGCGTCTCCGATTTCAGTTCCTTGAACAGTTCGCCGGCGCGCCGGTACATGGTCGCGTGATCGAGCACGCGGACCGGGCCGAAGCCGATGCGCGGCTCGCGGCCGAGAAAAACATTGGCGGCTGCTGTGAGGTTGTCGCACAGCGCGAGGTCCTGATAGACGACTTCGATGCCCTGCGCGCGGGCATCGACGGGCTTGTTGAAATGCACCGGCTTGCCGTCGATCCGGATCTCGCCATGCGAGGGCGGGAAGTTGCCCGCAATGACCTTGACCAGCGTGGATTTGCCGGCCCCGTTGTCGCCCATCAGGCCGACGACCTGGCCCGGCTCGAGACCGAACGTGACATCGGTCAACGCCTGAATGGCGCCGAAGTGTTTGGAAATGCCTCTGAGTTCAAGAAGACTCATGGCTCGTCGCGTTCGCTCCGATGATGCCGCTCGCGTCTTGCGCAGGGCGGCTGGTAGACGACATGCTAGTCAGCCAGTCTTTATAAAACAACGGCGGGTTTGCCCGAACCGCTACTAACAAATCCATGACGCGGTATCGTGTGACCGCGCCCAAAACTGAACCGCACGCGAGCATGGCTGACGTACAACTTTCATTGCCCGGATTCGACGCCGTGCCGTTGCCTACAGACGGCCTGTTCTTCGCGCTCTTTCCCGATGCCCGAAACGCAACGCGCATCGAACGCATTGCGCATCGCGTATGCGGCATGCAACGTGGCAGTCGGCCTGGCAGTCAACCCGGCGCGAGCGCACCCGTACCGCTTGGACCCGATCGTTATCACGTGACGTTGCACCATCTGGGCAACTACGTTGGTGGTTTGCCGCACGCGACGGTGGCAAGAGCGATTCGTGCAGCATCGGCAATCCGAACGAATGCGTTCGCTGTCGCCTTCGATCGCGTCGAAGATTTTCGTGGAAGGCCGCTCGTGCTACGTGCGCACGAAGGCGCGCTCGCGTTGCTGGAATTTCGCTTTGCGTTGGGTAAAGCGCTTGAGAGCGCGGGATTCGCGGGTAGGGCGAGAGCGCCTTTTACGCCGCATGTCACGCTTGCTTATCGCGAGCCCGTCGATGTGAAGCGACGGTTCATTGAGCGGCTCGATGAAACCGAAACGATTAGCTGGACAGTGCGGGACTTCGTGCTGGTGCATAGCCTGCTCGGCCGCACCCGGCATATAGCGCTTGCACGCTGGCCGTTGGCGTCAGGCTAGAAGCGCACGCCGGTCGAACATCCGGCGCCGAAACCACCGCCGCTACCGCCCGCAAATCCGCAGAACGTGCCGCAGCCGGATAACGTCACCGACAACACGACGGCGCCGATCGCCGCCCGCATCAGCGATCGCCTCGACGCGCGCCGTCGCCTCATCGCATGAGGTAATTCGGCAGAATTTACGGAAATATGCAATTTGAAGCACATCAATATGTTTTGGTTTTGCATATTGGAGCACCAAAAACCTTCAACCATAACTACGCTGGAACCGCTACCCAATTAGAAAAATCTTAAATTGAGGTGTCTTCTCTATGTTACGGGCGAAACATATGCGCAAGGTGCTGTTAGAATGCCCGAGCCGCAACGTAGTGGATTGCAAATGAAATTGCTTGATGCGCTAGTCGAACAACGCATTGCCGCCGCAGTCGCGCGCGGTGAATTCGACGAATTGCCGGGCGCGGGTGCGCCGCTCAATTTCGAAGACGACCCGTTGGTCCCTGAGGAAGTGCGCGTCGCGAACCGTATTCTGAAGAATGCCGGTTTCGTGCCGCCAGCCGTCGAGCAACTGCGGGCGCTGCATAGCCTGCACGACGAGCTCGCCGCAGTCAGCGACCGCGCGACGCGCTGTCGGCTGCAGGCGAAAATGCTCGCGCTCGATATGGCGCTCGAATCGCTGCGCGGTGGGCCGATGCTCGTGCCGCGCGACTATTGCCGCCGTATCGCCGAGCGTCTGTCGGAGCGTGTGGCTGCCGGCGACGATGCTGGCGACGCGACGTCATAGTGTCCGCT
The DNA here is from genome assembly GCF_019428685.1 of Paraburkholderia edwinii. Classification (NCBI taxonomy): domain Bacteria; kingdom Pseudomonadati; phylum Pseudomonadota; class Betaproteobacteria; order Burkholderiales; family Burkholderiaceae; genus Paraburkholderia; species Paraburkholderia edwinii. The sequence goes on along the minus strand of NZ_CP080095.1, from coordinate 3,006,480 downwards.
GCCGCGGATTCGTCCGCGAACACGCGAAACCTGGGCGCAGCGGCGAATACCGGCGGCGCGACCGGTGCCCGCAAAAAATCTGATATATCGGAAGACGAATTGGCGATACAGTCAGAAGCCGATAATTTGTCCCCCGATATTCCTGTGCTGCCTGGTTCCCCACCTGAGCCCTTGCTCGAGCCCGCATCCGAGCCCGCGTCTAGGCCCGCTTCTGGGCCCACTTCTGGGCCCTCATCCGAGCGCGACCGCCATTTCATGCGGCTCGCGCAAGCCGCCGCGGAAGAGGCGCGCGCGGCCGGCGAAGTACCGGTCGGCGCCGTGCTTGTCTGCGGCGACGAGGTCATTGCCAAGGGCTTCAACCATCCAATCAGCTCGCACGATCCTTCTGCCCATGCCGAGATGGCCGCGCTGCGGGCGGCCGCCGACAGGCTGCGAAACTACCGTCTGCCGGGCTGTGAGCTATTCGTGACGCTCGAGCCGTGTCTGATGTGCGCCGGTGCGATCATGCACGCGCGTATCGCCCGTGTCGTGTTCGGCGCGCGCGACCCGAAGACGGGCGCGTGCGGCAGCGTCGTCGATGCATTTGCGAACGGTCAGCTCAATCATCATACGGTCGTGGTCGGCGGCGTGCTCGAGGAAGAGTGCGGGGCGGCGCTCAAGTCGTTTTTCGCGGACCGGCGGCGTGCCGCGCGCGAGGCGCGCGCGAAACTCGACCCGGGCACACGCTGGCCGCTTTGAGCGCGCGCTTTGGATAGCCGCTTTGAACCCCGTCCATTGATCTGCCAAACGAACTAAATCGCGTCAATCATCTAACAAATCGCAGGCGGCCATGATCGAAAAGCGCACCATCGAACTGATCGCCCCTTCGGGCTATCCGCATGATCCGACCGCGCTGCACCTCGCGCTGCAGCGGTTGCGTGCGCAAGGCCATCACGTCGAGAACATTCACGCAACGCAGCGGCGCTACCAGCGCTTTGCCGGCACCGACGGCCAGCGGGCGGCGGAACTGAACCGCCTCGCGGACCCCTCGCGCGAGCTGCCCGATATCGTGCTCGCAGTGCGCGGCGGCTATGGCGCGGTCCGCCTGCTGCACGGACTCGACTACGACGGTCTGCAGCGCCGTCTGCGCGACCAGCCGATCGCGTTCGTCGGTCATAGCGATTTCACCGCGGTGCAGCTTGCGCTGCTCGCGCAAAGCGGTGTGACGACGTTCGGCGGCCCGATGCTGGTCGGCGATTTCGGCGCGCCCGAGGTCAGCGCATTCACGATGCGGCATTTCTGGCATGCGCTCTCCGAGCCGACATTCACGATTACGAGCCGCGTCGCGCAGGCGCAGTCGGCGGACGTTACGGGCACGCTGTGGGGCGGCAATCTCGCCGTGCTGACGTCGCTGGTCGGCACGCCTTATCTGCCGCCGGTCGAGGGCGGCATTTTGTTTCTCGAAGACGTCAACGAGCAGCCGTTCCGTCTCGAACGAGCGATCTATCAACTGCAACTGGCCGGCATCCTCGAGCGGCAGCAGGCGTTGCTGCTCGGCGACTTCTCGGGCGGCAAGCAGTTCGAGTACGACAACGGCTACGACCTGAACGCGATGATCGAGCAGGTGCGTTCGGTAATCGGCATCCCGGTGATAACGGGACTCCAGTTCGGACATATTCCGGATATGGTCACGTTGCCGGTGGGCGCCAAGGCGCATCTGCAAGCCGATGCGCATGGCTTCAGGCTGACGGTGTCCGGGCATCCGGTGCTCGAATAGTCGGCGGAAGCAGCACGGAACCACTCGGGGCCGGGCCGCGTCGATCAACTGGATTGCATGCGCCGGGCAATTGGCGCGCGCTGCCTGACCCATCCTCTCCCATTTCACAAACACGCCTCGTTTCCGCGACGTTGTCCCGCGATTTTGTCAACAAAATCTGCCCAGCGAACGCGTCGATTCTCCCGTTGAAGTAAGCCTGCACCTAACTACGCACAGAGCATCAGCCCTGTCGCGTAAGCCCGTCACGCTCGTTGCTAGCTAGGACTTCCTGAGAATTGTCGAAAATCAAAGGTAAAAATTGTTGACAATTCTGAGTGGCGTCCTAAGATGCATCTCAATAAACGCAGCCCCGATCATGTCCGACACGTCCACCGCCCCGTCGAATGGTTTGAAGCCCGAAGCGATCGCCGAACGCATCCGTGCGGCGATCCTCGAGCATCGACTCGCGCCCGGCTCGAAGCTGACCGAAGCGCAGTTGTGCGATGTATTCGACGTCAAGCGCGGACCGATCCGCCAGGCATTGACGCTGCTCGCAAATGACCGGCTCGTCGATCTCGAACCGAATCGCGGCGCATTCGTCGCGAGCCCGACGCTGCAGGAAGTGCATGAAGTGTTCGAGATGCGGCGCATCATCGAGCTCGCGGTCATCGAAAAGGTCTGCTCGGGCGCGCATGGAATGAAGCGACTGAAGTCGATCGGCGCGATGATCGGCCGCGAGCGCAAGGCATTCGAGACGCGCGATTTTCCGGCATGGATCAGGCTCTCCGGCGAGTTTCATACCGAGCTCGCCACGCTCACCGGCAATACGGTGCTGTGCGACTGCTTAAGCGGACTCGTTGCGCGCTCAACTTTAATTTCCGCGCTGTACGAATCGCTCGGCCGCAGCCCGTGCTCGTTCGAAGACCATGAAGCAATACTCGCCGCGATCGACGCCGGCGACGCGCAAAGCGCTGCGGCGTTGATGTCGCGCCATTTACAAAGCGTCGAACTGAAAATGCTCGACCGGCCGGCGACAGGTCCCGCCGATCTCCACGAAGTATTCGGCATGCGCGCAAGCCAGCGCGCGTCAGGATGACGCAAGCGGCGCATGCACGCTCTGAGGCGGTGCGCGCTGCACTGAATTCGAACTGAAAGATCGCGATGTGCGTGCCCACGCAGGACGGCATGCATCACGCGGCAACCTCCGGCAGAAGTCCGCGGCTTCTGCCGAAGCCAATAAAACAAGTACGTAAGTACGGAGACACCGCGGCAAAGCGCATGCGTAATACATCGGCCGTTATGCCTTAACCGGCGGCCGCATGACTGGCATGCACGATGCAGTGGCCAATCGGCTTTAGACCGGGCTTCGCCCCGGCTTTCGATCGACGGTCCCCAATCCTTGGAGGAGTTCATGGCTCAGTTCAGCGCAGCACCGGGCAACCCGGGCATTCCCGCCTACGAAGACAGCAGCAGCGCCGGCGCGCAAGCGGCCGATTCACTGTTGCCCGCCGGATATAGCGAACGTCTGTACAACGAAGATCTCGCGCCGTTGAAGAAGCAAACCTGGGGTGCGTACAACATCTTCGCGTTCTGGATGTCCGACGTGCATAGCGTGGGCGGCTACGTGTTCGCGGGCAGTCTCTTCGCGCTCGGTTTGACAAGCTGGCAGGTGCTGATTGCGCTGCTAGTCGGCATCACGTTCGTCAATGTGCTGTGCAACCTGATTGCGAAGCCGAGCCAGCAGAACGGTGTGCCGTATCCGGTCGCGTGCCGTGCGACGTTCGGTGTGCTCGGCGCCAACGTGCCGGCCGTGATTCGCGGTTTGATCGCTGTCGCGTGGTATGGCATTCAGACTTATCTCGCGTCGAGCGCGCTCGTGATTGTCGTGCTGAAGTTTTTCCCGCAGTTGCTTCCGTACGCGGATGTGCATCACCACGGCTTCATGGGCCTGTCGACGATCGGTTGGGCCGGCTTCATGCTGCTGTGGGTACTGCAGGCGTTCGTGTTCTGGAACGGCATGGAGACGATCAAGAAGTTCATCGACTTCGCAGGGCCCGCGGTCTACGTCGTGATGTTTATCCTCGCCGGCTACATGGTGTGGCGCGCGGGCTGGCAGAACATCGGCATCAACCTGGGTGGCGTGAAGTATCACGGCATGGAAGTGCTGCCGGTGATGATTACCGCGATCTCGCTCGTCGTGTCGTATTTCTCGGGCCCGATGCTGAACTTCGGCGACTTCTCGCGCTACGGCAAGAGCTTTCGCAGCGTGAAGCGCGGCAACTTCTGGGGCTTGCCGGTCAACTTCCTCGCGTTCTCGCTCGTGACCGTGATCACGACCGCCGCGACGTTGCCGGTGTTCGGTGAGCTGATTACCGATCCGGTTGAAACGGTGGGCCGCATCGACTATCCGACCGCGGTGATTCTCGGCGCGCTGACGTTCACGATCGCCACAATCGGTATCAATATCGTCGCGAACTTCGTGTCGCCCGCGTTCGATTTCTCGAATGTCGCGCCGCGTTTGATCAGCTGGCGTGCGGGCGGCATGCTTGCCGCGGTCGCATCGATCTTCATCACGCCGTGGAACCTGTTCAACAACCCGGCCGTGATTCACTACACGCTCGATGTACTCGGAAGCTTCATCGGACCGTTGTATGGCGTACTGATCGTCGATTACTACCTGGTGAAGCGCCAGAAGATCGTGCTCGACGATCTCTACACGGTGTCGGAAAAGGGCACGTACTGGTATCGCAATGGCGTCAACTATCGTGCAGTCGCGGCGTTGCTGCCGGCGGCGGTGATCGCGGTGCTCTGCGTGATGGTGCCGGCATTGAGCGGACTTGCGAATTTCTCGTGGTTCGTCGGCGCCGCACTGGCCGCGGTGTTCTACAGAATGATTGCTCACAAATGAGCGCGCACAAGTACGTGTGAGCAGATAAGCGTGACCAGAGAAGCGCGCACGGATCACCGGCATCGCCGCGAACGAAGCGCGTGCGCGCGCAGCAACAGGAGTCGATATGCGTATCAAACTGATCAACCCGAACACGACCCAGCGGATGACCGACGCGATGGGTCGTTGCGCAAGCAACATTGTCGCGCCGGGCACGGAGGTGGTTGCGGTCAGCCCGACGATGGGGCCGCCTTCGATCGAAGGCTACTACGATGAGGCATTCGCCACGCCAGGCCTGCTTGCCGAAGTCGCAGCCGGCGAGCGCGAAGGCTTCGACGGCTACGTGATCGCCTGCTTCGGCGACCCGGGGCTCTATGCGGCGCGCGAAGTCGCGCGCGGCCCGGTGATCGGCATCGCCGAAGCGGCGATGCACGCGGCAAGCGTGCTCGCACCGGGCTTCTCGGTCGTGACGACGCTATCGCGCACCTGCGGTATGGCGTGGCACCTGGCCGAGCGCTACGGCATGAAGCGCTTCTGCCGCAATGTGCGCGCAACCGATGTCGCGGTGCTCGAGCTCGATCAACCCGGTTCGGCTGCACGCCGTCTCATCATCGACGAATGCCGGCGCGCGCTCGACGAAGACGGCTCGGACGCGATCGTGCTCGGCTGCGCGGGCATGGTCGAGCTGTGCGCGGAAATCGAGGATGCAGTCGGCGCACCGGTCGTGGAGGGCGTGACGGCGGCGGTCAAGTGGGTTGAAGCGCTGGTTGCGTTGCGGCTTTCGACCGCGAAGCGCGGCGACTACGCGCGGCCGCTCGCGAAGCGCTACGACGGAGCTTTCGCGCGTTTCAGCCCAACAGAAGCTGACTCGCATGGCGACGCGATGCGGGTAAACGCGAGTGCGGCTGCAACGAACACGACGCCCGACACACCAGCAAGCGACAAAGCGATCCCCGCCGCGCACGACGATGCCGAACCTCATATACATCCACTCTGACCCGCACTATGGGTCCGCGTGTATGCGCGGCCCGAGGCGTTTTCGCTACACTGGCTCAACGCTGCCGCGCCCCATGTGAGCGTATATGAGCGCATGTGAGTCAGTGACATCAATGCCGCATGGCGCCGCGCTGCGTGCTTATCGTCAACCGCTCTCCGTCAAATCATGTCACTCGATCCGAACTATCCACGCGACCTGATCGGCTACGGTCGTTATCCGGTGCAAGCGAACTGGCCCGGGCGCGCCCGCGTCGCCGTGCAATTCGTGCTCAATTACGAAGAGGGCGGCGAGAACTGCGTGCTGCACGGCGATGCCGGATCCGAGCAGTTTCTATCGGAAATCGTCGGCGCCGCGTCGTATCCCGCGCGCCATATGAGCATGGAGTCGATCTACGAATACGGTTCGCGCGCGGGCGTGTGGCGCATTCTGCGCGAGTTCGAAAAGCGCGGCCTGCCGTTGACGATATTCGGCGTCGGCATGGCGATCGAGCGTAATCCGGAAGTGGCGCGCGCCTTCGTCGAACTCGGACATGAAATCGCGTGCCACGGGTATCGCTGGATTCACTATCAGGACTTCACGCCTGAACGCGAAGCGGAGCACATGCGTCTCGGCATGGAAGCGATCGAGCGCGTGACCGGCGTGCGGCCGCTCGGCTGGTACACCGGACGCGACAGTCCGAACACGCATCGGCTCGTCGCCGAATACGGCGGCTTTCTGTATGACTCCGATAACTACGGCGACGACCTGCCGTTCTGGATGGACGTCGACGTCACAGGCGGCGCCACCGTGCCGCAACTGATCGTCCCCTATACGCTCGACACGAACGATATGCGGTTCGCGACGCCGCAGGGATACAACACCGCGGATCATTTCTTCACGTACCTGCGCGATGCCTTCGACGTGCTCTACGAAGAAGGCGACGAAGCGCCGAAGATGCTGTCGATCGGCATGCATTGCCGGCTGCTCGGACGCCCAGGCCGTTTTCGCGCATTGCAGCGCTTTCTCGACCATATCGAGCAGCACGAGCGCGTATGGGTCACGCGTCGTATCGATATCGCGCGTCACTGGCGCGAACATCATCCGTACCAGCAACCGGAGCGCGGGGCCACCGCATGAAAGCGATGCACTACACGCTCGATCAATTGAACCGTGTTTCAAAGGATGCATTCATTGCCGCGCTGTCCGGCATCTTCGAACATTCGCCGTGGGTTGCTGAAGCCGCTGTGGAACGACGTCCGTTCGCCAGCATCGACGAACTGCATCGCAAGATGTCGCGCATCGTCGAAACGGCAGGGGAAGAGAAGCAACTCGCCCTGATCAACGCGCACCCGGAACTCGCGGGCAAGGCTGCCGTGCGCGGCGAACTGACGGCAGAATCGACGCGCGAGCAAAGCGGCGCGGGCCTCGATCAATGCACACAGGAAGAGTTCGACCGCTTGCTGCAACTGAATAAGGCCTACCGGGAAAAGTTCGGATTCCCGTTCATTCTTGCGGTGCGAGGATACGACCGGCACGGCATCATCGCGAACTTCGAGGCGCGCGTGAATAACAGCCGCGCGGATGAGTTGCGCGCGAGCCTCGACCAGATCTACCGGATTGCGCGTTTCAGACTCGACGAGCTGCTCGGCGGCTAGAAACGCGCATCCACGAAGCAGGCGTACACGCTGTACGCATCATTAGATATCAAAGGAAGACGACGATGGCACTCCCGATTCTCGATCCCAATGCTCCGGACTTTACGCGCCGCTATGTGAATCTCGCGGACCCGCGGCTTGGCGCGCAGGCGCTCGAAGCAAGCGATGAATTCTTCGCGCCGAAAGACCGGATGCTGAATCCGGAGCCCGCCGTGTTCATTCCCGGCAAATACGACGAACACGGCAAATGGATGGACGGCTGGGAAACGCGCCGCAAGCGCACGACCGGCTACGACTGGTGCATCGTCAAGCTCGCGCGGCCCGGCGCGATCAAGGGGCTCGACCTCGATACGAGCCACTTCACAGGCAATTTCCCACCTGCGGCATCGGTGGAAGCGGCGCGGGTCGTGGACGGTACGCCGAACCACTCGACGCAATGGACGCAAATCGTTCCATCGACGACGCTGCAAGGCAACAGCCATCACTATCTCGACGTCACCGACACGAACGCATACACGCACGTGCGCGTGAACATCTATCCTGACGGCGGCATCGCGCGCCTGCGCATTTATGGGCAGCCGCAAGTCGACTGGGCGGGCGCGAGCCGCACCGAGCTGTTCGACCTGGCCGCGATGGAAAACGGCGCGTATCTGGTCGGTGCGAATAACCAGCACTTCGGCGCCGCCTCGACGATCCTGATGCCGGGCCGCGGCGTCAATATGGGCGACGGCTGGGAAACGCGGCGCCGCCGCGAGCCCGGTAACGACTGGGCGATTGTCGCGCTGGCGCAGCCGGGCGTGATCCGCAAGGTCGAAGTCGACACCGCGCACTTCAAGGGCAATTTTCCTGATCGCTGCTCGATTCAGGCTGCGTATGTGACGGGCGGCACCGACAGTTCGCTCGTCACGCAGGCGATGTTCTGGCCCGTGCTGCTCGGCGAACAGAAGCTGCAGATGGACAAGCAGCACTTCTTCGAAAGCGAGCTCGAAGCGCTTGGCCCCATCACGCATGTGCGCTTCAACATCATTCCGGACGGCGGCGTGTCGCGTCTGCGCTTGTGGGGCACGCTCGCGTGATGCGCGCGACGATGGCTTCGGTTCTGAATGCGATTCTGGATAGGTACGCGATGAAAACACTGGCAATCGAACCGCTGACGCGCGAGGCCTTCGCGCCGTTCGGCGATGTGATCGAGCTCGAAGGCGCGAGAGAGATTCCGATCAATCTCGGCACGACGATCCGCTATCACGATCTCGCGAACGTCGATATAAACGACGCCGGCGGCCGCACGCTCGTCAATCTGTTTCGCGGACAGCCGCGCACGCTGCCGTTCGAAGTGAAGATGCTCGAGCGGCATCCGCTTGGCAGCCAGGCGTTTATTCCGTTTGACGAAAAGCCGTATCTGGTGGTCGTTGCACCGGCCGGCGACCTCGATCCTCAGGCGATCCGCGCGTTTGTTACGTGCGGCTGGCAGGGCGTGAACTACGCGAAGGGCGTGTGGCACCATCCGCTGATCGCTCTGGGCGAGGTCAGCGATTTCATCGTAGTCGACCGCGGCGGTGAAGGGTGCAATCTGAACGAACAGGACCTCGCTGAATCGCTGTGGCTGACCGACGATGCGCTGAGTGTGGTCAGTTATTGACGTTGCCGGGCGGCTGCTGGAATACGGGCCGCCGGTTCTGCTTTTCCCATCCCACGTATGAAAAAAACAGCGGTCTCGGATTTACACCCGAGACCGCTGTTTTTTCGTAACTGATCCAGCGGCGGTAAAAGCAAAAGTACAAGCGCAAGCCGCGGCCGCGCTCCCACATCACGACCTACTGCAACGCGCCTCCCTGAAACCACGCCGCGAGCTTCTGCCGCTCGTCATCGGTCATATGCGTGACATTACCCAGCGGCATCGCTTTCAACGTGACCGCCTGCTGATAAATGCGCTGCGCGTTCTGCGAAATCTCGGCGGGCGTATCGAACATCACGCCGGCGGGCGCGCTGCCCATCAGCGTCGGATGCGCGGAGTGGCATGCCGCGCAGCGCTGCTGCAGGATCGGCGCAATATCGGCGACGACGATCTTCGGCGCGTTGGCCGCTTCGGCTTGCGGTACGACAGGCTTCGGCATGGTCCAGACAAGCGCCACTGCCATCAGCGCGACGCCGCCGAGCGGCAGATACCAGAGCACCTGGCCGCGGTGACGCATGACAAAGAACTGCCGGATCAGCGCGCCGGCCGCCATGATGACCGCGAGCACCGCCCAGTTGTACGGATGCGTGTACGTCATCGCGTAGTGGTTCGACAGCATGGCGAACACGACGGGCAGTGTGAAATACGTGTTGTGCACCGAGCGCTGCTTGCCGCGCTTGCCGTAGATCGGGTTCGGCGTATCGCCCTTGAGCATCGCGTCGACCATCTTGCGCTGGCCCGGAATGATCACGAAGAACACGTTGGCCGACATGATCGTCGCGAGCGTCGCGCCCATGATCAGATACGCGGCGCGGCCCGCGAAGATATGGCAGGCAAGCCACGCGCCGATCAGCACGACGAGCGCCACGCAAATACCGAGCACGCGATCGTTCTTGCCGAGCAGCCGGCACAGCGAGTCGTAGATGATCCATCCGCCGGCGAGAAAGCCGAGCGCCGAAAAGATCGCCACCACGGGTCCCATATCGAGCACGTTCCTGTCGATCAGGTACGTGTTCGGCGCCCACAGGTACAGCACTGTGAAGAGCCCAAAGCCGGAAAGCCACGTCGTGTACGACGGCCATTTCGACCAGTGCAGGTCGTCTGGCATTTCGGGCGGCGCGACCGTGTATTTCTGCATGTTGTAGAAGCCGCCGCCGTGTACATGCCACAGTTCGCCGAACACGCCGCGGCGGCGCTGGTTCGGATCCTGCGGCGGCTTCAGGCTGTTGTCGAGCGCCACGAAGTAAAACGATTCGCCGATCCATGCGATCGCGGCGATCACGTGAAACCAGCGGATCGCGAGGTTCAGCCAGTCGGTGATAAAGCCTTCCATGAAACTCCTCCACTTCCTGTTCGTCGTAGGCGCGGCGAAGAAAGCGCGTCGGTGCGGGTAAAAAGCCGGTCAAGCACCGCGCCTGCTGCGGGGGTGATGCGCGCCGTGGTTTATCTGCTGTATCGGACGAAGCGGACGAATCCGATGCATCCGATGCATGAGATGGCGTGCGTCTTGTTGTTTTGGCCGGATCGTTCCGGCCGCGTCCTGTCCGGACGTTTCGGCCGAACGAGGCGCATTGCGGCTCAGTTGCCGCTCAACTGCCGCGGTACGTGCTATACGACCACGGCGAGACGAGTAGCGGCACGTGATAGTGCGCATCCGCATCCGCGACGCCGAAGCGCAACACGACGCGGTCGACGAAGCGCGGCTGCGGCAGTTGAGTGCCGGTCGCCGCGAAATAGTCGCCAGCGTGAAACACGAGCTCGTATTCGCCGGCCGCGAACGCGCTGCCTTCGAGCAGCGGCTCGCCGCAGCGGCCGTCGTTGTTCGTGGTGGTGGTTTTCAGCGCGCGGCGCGTATCGCCCGCAAGCGCAAAGAGTTCGACCTTGATGCCGGCGCCGGGACGGCCGTTCGCGGTGTCGAGCACGTGGGTAGTGAGCTTGCCCATTCGCGATTTTCCTTATGTCAATGCGAGGTTTCGGCGGCGGCCTGATCCCGTTGGAGGCGGCGGATCGAGGCTCCACGTCAGTGGCTACATACCCGTCGGCGGATTCAAGCGAGCGCCGTGACATGCATTGTAGAAACATTGGCGCCGTCCGCGCGGCCGCGATAGGAAACATAATGGTTTGCGCATGAGGGGCGGCCCCTGGCGCTGGCGCCGTGCCGCACCCGGCCCGCTGGCCGCGGCCTGCTGCTCACCTCGGGCCGCGATGTGCCGCGATGTGCCGCAATGACTTTATTGCCGCATCCGTTCACTATATCGCCGCAACAAACCCCACTATCGCTGCGGCGCGCATTGCCAAGCCGATTTTGACCGCCGAAGGTAACGCCATCAAGGAGGAAACGTATGACGGCGACGCAGCGCAACACCCGCGGCAAGACGATGCTGGTCAAACACGCGGAAATCGTGGTCACGATGGACGATGCGCGGCGCGAGCTGCGCAACGCGGGCCTCTATATCGAAGACGGCCGGATCGTCGCAGTCGGCGCGACGGCCGATCTGCCGCAAACGGCTGACGATGTGCTCGACCTGCATGGCCACCTCGTGATACCGGGCCTCGTCAACACGCATCACCACATGTACCAGAGCCTAACGCGCGCGTTGCCCGCGGCGCAGAACGCCGAGCTGTTCGGCTGGCTGACGAGCCTCTACAAGGTCTGGGCGCATCTGACGCCCGAGATGATCGAGGTGTCGACGCTGACCGCGATGGCGGAGCTGCTGCTGTCGGGCTGCACGACGTCGAGCGATCATTTGTATGTCTTTCCGAACGGCTGCCGGCTCGACGACAGCATCGAAGCCGCGCGGCGCATCGGTATGCGTTTTCATGCAAGCCGCGGCAGCATGAGCGTCGGGCAGCGCGACGGCGGCTTGCCGCCCGACGAGGTGGTCGAAAGCGAAGCGCATATCCTCAAGGACACGCAACGCGTGATCGAGACATATCACGACGCCGGACGTTACGCGATGCTGCGCGTCGCTGTCGCGCCGTGCTCGCCATTTTCGGTGAGCCGCGATCTGATGCGCGAATCCGCGACGCTGGCGCGCCAGTACGGCGTGTCGTTGCATACGCATCTGGCCGAGAACGTCAACGACGTCGCGTATAGCCGCGAGAAGTTCGGCATGACGCCGGCCGAATATGCGCAGGATCTCGGCTGGGTCGGCCGCGACGTCTGGCATGCGCACTGCGTTCAGCTCGACGACGCGGGTATCGAGCTGTTCGCGCGTACGGGCACGGGCGTCGCGCATTGTCCGTGTTCGAACATGCGGCTCGCGTCGGGCATTGCGCCCGTCAAACGGATGCGGCTCGCGGGCGTGCCCGTGGGCCTCGGTGTCGACGGCTCGGCGTCGAACGACGGTGCGCAGATGGTGGCCGAAGTTCGGCAGGCGCTGCTGTTGCAGCGCGTTGGTTTCGGTCCCGATGCAATGACCGCGCGCGAGGCGCTCGAGATCGCGACGCTCGGAGGCGCGGCCGTGCTCGGCCGTGACGATATCGGCGCGCTCGCGCCGGGTATGGCGGCGGATTTCGTATCGTTCGATCTGCGGCAGCCGCTTTTCGCGGGTGCATTGGCCGATCCCGTCGCGGCGCTCGTGTTCTGCGCGCCGTCGCAGGTGGCCCATAGCGTGATCGGCGGCAGACAGGTCGTGAAGGACGGCGTGCTCGCCACCGTCGAACTGGGGCCGGTGATCGAGCGGCATAACCGGCTCGCGCAACAGTTATTCGAAGCTGCACGATAACCTGAATCTGGTTTCGCGCATCGTGTGAACGCGCTCAGCCGGAGCGCCTGACTCGCGTCACACGCGAAGCAGGGGCAGCTGCAGAACGCGGCGCGATCGCGCACGCACACGAACGCTCACCGGCGCACCGCGCGAATGCGAACCGGTGCGCCGCGTGCACGCATACCCCACGCACCGCGCGAATGCGACGCCGCACGCACGGTCATTTATCCACCAGCGTACGCGTCGCCTCAGCCACCAGCCCGCGCAACCACCGCACTTCATCGGAGTAATGGACGCGCTCATGCCACAGCTGGTAGTACTGCATCGGCGGGAAATCGAGCGGCGCGGGCATCACCGTCAACGGCAAAAACTTCGCGTAGTAGTCGGCGAAGAGCCGTGTCGTTGTGAAGATCAGATCGGATTTGATCAGCACATACGGCGCGAGATTGAAATAAGGCAACGTGACGACCACGTGACGCTTCAACCGTTCGCGCGCGAGATGCACGTCGATCGCGCCGCGCTGGCCGACCGAATACGGCGTCGGCGCGAGGTGCGGCGCGTTCAGGTACTGGTCGAGCGTAATCGAGCCGCGCTTCGCGAACGGATGCGTATTGCCCATCAGGCAAACGATCTGATCGACGAACAGATTCGACAGATGCAGTTGCTCGGGCGGCTCGGGCCAGTTGCCGACCACCGTGTCGAGCTTGCCGTCCTCGAGCGCGAGCTCGTAGTCGAAGGCGGGGCCGAGCGAATGAAACTCGAGCTGTGCGTTCGGCGCCGCCTGCCGGAAGCGCTCGACGACTGTCGGCACGAACAGCACGTTCAGGTAGTCCGGGCAGCCGATCCGGTAACAGCGGATCGACGTCGCGGGATCGAAGCTGTGCTGCTGGAACTTGATGCGCTCGATTTCGCGCAGCGCATTCTGCGTCGGCTCGAGCAGGCGCAGCCCGTACTCGGTCGGCACCATGCCCGACTTGCCGCGCACCAGTAGCGGATCGCCGGTGATATCACGCAAACGGCGCAAGGCGGCGCTGATCGCCGGCTGCGACTGATTGAGCTTGACGGCCGCCCGCGTGACGCTGCGTTCCATCAGTAACGTATGCAATACGCGCAGGAGGTAGGTGTCGATCGCCTCGCGTTGCTGACTCATAACTTCTCCGGAATATATGTCCAGGCTGATCGATATGCTGTGGGGGCATATCGTTTTTAATATACGCAAAAGGGGTCGTCAAGGGAGGCTTTCCCGCATGACGAAAGGCGAGGCGGCTTAAAGCGATGACGGTCGGGCGGCGTCGCGTTTTAAACGGCGGAAGAAGAGCCGCGCGCGGAAGCGGTGTCGGAAAGAAACGAGGGACGAGTGGGTGCAGGGAGGGCACAACGCGAAGGCAGAAACGAAACGCAAAAAACGAAAGGCAAAAACACAAGAATTCGTCGGACAAAACAAACCGTCGCCGCACCGGTCGCCCAGCGCGGCGCTTCAGCAACCAGCAGGTCTCAAACGTCTGGGCTTCAGGCGTCAGTCTTCGAGCCGCAGACCGACCTTGATCGTCACCTGCCAGTGCGCGATCTGACTGTTGTCGATATGCCCGCGCGTTTCGAGCACCTGGAACCAGCACAGATTGCGCAAGGTCTTCGACGCTTTTTCGATCGCGCTGCGAATCGCATCGTCACTCGATTTCTGCGAAGAGCCGGTGATTTCGATGGTCTTGTAGACGTGCTCGCTCATGATGGTCCTCCAGGTTGGGGTCGAAAAAAGTATAGGTAACGCGCTTCGCGCGCATGCCCCGGGTTTGCACGCAGTCGACGTGCCCGAGCGCACCTGCATGCGCTGCCCGCGACGCAATGTGTGGCCGTGCCGTCACGGATGCCGGTGCGCGGCGCTATGATGGGCGCCGGGATAAGCGAACGGGCATAAGCGGAAACGGCGCGACGGCAGGCACGAGCGCGATGCATGCAAGTTCACCCCATCAACACGTCGAAGAGGAATCGAAATAATGGAAGTGGGTTTTTGCGGCCCGGGCTTGATGGGCGCACCGATGATTCGCCATCTGCTGCGGGCAGGGCATACGGTTCACGTATGGAACCGCACGCGCGATAAGGCAGAAGCGCTCGCGAAGGACGGCGCGAAGGTCGCATCGACACCGGCCGCGCTGGCCGATAGCGCTGAGCTGATTTTCCTGTGCGTATCGGACGCGGCAGCCGTTGAGCAGGTCGTATTCGACCCGCAGCACGGCATCGCGACAGCCGCGCAAGGTGCAGCCGGCAATGCGCGCGTGCGCCGCATCGTCGACCATTCGAGCATCGCGCCGTCAGCGACCCGCGGCTTCGCTCAACGGGCGGCAGCGGCGCGCATCGGCTGGGTCGATGCGCCGGTGTCGGGCGGCGTGGCCGGCGCGACGGCGGGCACGCTCGCGGTGATGGCGGGCGGCGCCGCGGCCGATGTCGAAGCGGCGACGCCCGTCATTCGCGCCTACGCGGCGCGCGTCACGCATATGGGCGACGCGGGCGCGGGCCAGACCGCGAAGCTGTGCAACCAGTCGATCGTCACGGCGACGGTTGCCGCGATCGCCGAAGCGGTGAGCCTCGCGCAGCGCAGCGGCATCGACGCTGCGCGCCTGACCGAAGCGCTGGCGGGCGGCTGGGCGGACTCGGTGCTGCTGCAAACCTTCGTGCCGCGCATGACGTCGAGCGGCGCCACGCCGATCGGCGCCATGCGCACGTTCCAGAAGGATGTCGATACGATCGCCGCGGCGGCTTACGAAACCGGCACGCCGATGCCGGTCGCGGGCACCGTGCAGCAGGTGCTGCGTCTGGCCGCGGCCATGGGTCTCGCAGATGCCGATTTCTCCGCTTTCGTCGACGTGTTGCAACCGGGCAAGCGCCGCTGAAAACGGCGTGAAAGTATCGTCGTAAGACCATGGGCGCAAGCGCGAATGCAGCCGCGCTCGCACCCGCGCGGCGAGCGCCGGGCGGCCCGAGCGACACGATATGCTGCTAAAATGTTCGGTTTTTCAGCGATCCAGGTCGGATCACTATCTCAAAGGTACGCGCCGTGCTGTCTACTGCCAATATCACGATGCAATTCGGGCCGAAGCCTCTCTTCGAAAACATCTCGGTCAAGTTCGGGGAAGGTAACCGCTATGGACTGATCGGGGCGAACGGCTGCGGCAAGTCGACGTTCATGAAAATCCTCGGCGGCGACCTCGAGCCGACCTCGGGCAACGTGATGCTCGAGCCGAACATCCGTCTGGGCAAGCTGCGTCAGGACCAGTTCGCGTACGAAGACGTGCGCGTGCTCGATGTCGTGATGATGGGCCACACCGAGATGTGGGCCGCGATGACCGAGCGCGACGCGATCTACGCGAACCCCGAAGCAACCGACGACGACTACATGCACGCGGCCGAACTCGAAGCGAAGTTCTCCGAGTACGACGGCTATACGGCCGAGGCGCGCGCGGGTGAACTGCTGCTGGGCATCGGCATCGCGCTGGACCTGCATAGCGGCCCGATGAGCAACGTCGCGCCGGGCTGGAAGTTGCGCGTGCTGCTCGCGCAGGCGCTGTTCTCGAAGCCGGACGTGCTGCTGCTCGACGAGCCGACCAACAACCTCGATATCAACTCGATCCGCTGGCTGGAAGACGTACTCAACCAGTACAACTCGACGATGATCATCATCTCGCACGATCGTCACTTCCTGAATCAGGTCTGCACGCATATGGCGGACATGGATTTCGGCACGCTGAAGGTCTGGCCCGGCAACTACGACGACTACATGCTGGCGTCGACGCAGGCGCGCGAGCGCCAGCAGGCCGCCAACCAGAAGGCCAAGGAGCGCGTGGCCGATCTGCAGGACTTCGTGCGCCGCTTCTCGGCCAACAAGTCGAAAGCGCGTCAGGCCACCAGCCGCCTGAAGATGATCGACAAGATCAAGATCGAGGAATTCAAGCCGTCGTCGCGGCAGAACCCGTTTATCCGCTTCGAGTACGAGAAGAAGCTGCACAACATCGCGGTGGTCGGCGAGGAGATGACGAAGCAGTACGACCGCACGATCTTCAACCGTTTCAGCATCAGTGTGCAGCCGGGTGAGCGCATCGCGATCATCGGCGAGAACGGCGCGGGCAAGACCACGCTGCTGCGTTCGCTGCTCGGCAATCTGCCGCTCGAGCACGGCTCGGTGAAATGGGCCGAAAACGCGAACATCGGCTATATGCCGCAAGATACCTACGAAGAGTTTCCCAGCGACGTCACGCTGATGGACTGGATCGACCAGTACCGCAAGGAAGGCGATGACGAACAGTCGGTGCGCGGCACGCTCGGCCGGCTGCTGTTCAATGCGGACGATATCCGCAAGTCGGTGAAGGTGCTGTCGGGCGGCGAGAAGGGCCGCATGATCTGGGGCAAGCTGATGCTCGGCCGCCACAACGTGCTGCTGATGGACGAGCCGACCAACCATATGGACATGGAGTCGATCGAGTCGCTGCAGATCGCGCTCGAGAAGTACGACGGCACGCTGGTCTTCGTGTCGCACGACCGTGAGTTCGTCAGCGGCCTCGCGAACCGGATCATCGAAGTGAAGACCGATGGCACGTTGAACGACTTCGGTGGCAACTACGAGGATTTCCTCGCAGGGCAGGGCGTGCAGTAACCGTTAATGGGCATCATCGCTACCGGCGCGATCGAGCGCGCGGTAGCGAGTGCATCACCATCGCCATCGCCGCTTGGCGCGGACGCGCTACTTCTCCGGCGCCTGGTTCGTCGACAGAATCGTGCTCAGCGTGGTGCCGCCCGCGGCTTCGCAATTCACCGGCGCCGAGCCGGTCCACTTCACCGCGATACCGTGCACGACGGGCCTGACCATACGCCATGGCCAGAAGCCGAAGTGCTGCGAGCCGCCATATTCGATGATGGCGTCCGCGCCGCGCGATCGCGCGTTCTCGGCCAGCTTGGGCAGAATGTCGCTGACACCGCCGTAGGTCCCTTTCCCCACCTTCAGTTTCTTGATGACCGTGTATTTCTGATCGGCGGACGGCAGATGCGCGAAGAAGCAGAAGTCGCCTAGTCCCGAGGGAAGCTCGACCGGTTGGCCCGTGTGGCTATTGGATGCATTCGGCGCATTGGGCGCATTGGGCGCATTGGGCGCCGTGGCCGGGGCCGGCGCCACTTCGACTTCGGCGGAGTCGTCGGTCTGGGTGTCTGCCTGGGGCTCGGCCTGGGTCTGGGCCTGCCTGGCGGCTTGCGCCGACGTTGCACTCACCGCCATCCCCGTTGCGAACAATGCCGCCAGCAGCATTGATCTCTGGATCGTGTTCATTGTTTGGTCTTTACGCCGGGGCAATTTGCGCCGGCATTTTGTTGTGGTGCCGAATTGTAAGGCGGCGCTGCGGCCATGGCTATCGGGTCATCATCAAGCAGGCCTTTGTTTTGCTCCCTCGCTCTGCATGCATGACTCAACACGCATAAGCCGCACCGGCTAGAATGTTTTTGACCCCAAGCGCCGCACACAAAGGACCGTACCGACATGAAGACCTTCGACCAGTTCTACATCGACGGCAAATGGCTCAAACCATGCGGCACCGGCACGATCGACGTGATCGATTCCGGGACCGAAGAGATCATGGGCCGCATCCCCGAAGGCATCGAAGCGGACGCTGAAGCGGCGATTGTCGCGGCGCGTGCCGCATTCGACGCGTGGGCCGCGACGCCGCCGCAACAGCGTGGCGCATATCTGCAAAAAATCGCCGACAACCTCAAGGCGCGCACCGACGAACTCGCGCAACTGATCTGCGGCGAAGTCGGCATGCCGATCAAGCTGTCACGCGCGATTCAGGTTGGCGGCGCGGTGCAAAACTGGAACGCCTATGCGAAGCTCGCGGCCGAATTCGCGTTCGAAGAGAAGGTCGGCAATTCACTTGTTGTGCGTGAGCCGGTTGGCGTCGTGGCCGCGATCACGCCATGGAACTATCCGCTCAACCAGATCACGTTGAAGGTCGCCGCGGCGCTCGCGGCAGGCTGCACGGTGGTGCTGAAGCCGTCGGAGATCGCGCCGCTCAATGCATTCGTGCTGGCCGAAGCGATTCACGAAGCAGGCTTGCCGGCCGGCGTCTTCAATCTCGTCTGCGGCTATGGGCCGGTGGTCGGCGAGGTGCTGGCGTCGCATCCGTTGGTCGACATGGTTTCGTTCACGGGCTCGACGCGTGCGGGCAAGCGCGTGTCCGAACTCGCCGCGGCGAGCGTCAAGCGCGTCGCGCTCGAACTCGGCGGCAAGTCGGCCTCGGTGATTCTCGACGATGCGGACCTTCCGGCCGCCGTGAAAGCGACAGTCGGCGCGTGCTTCCTGAACTCGGGGCAGACGTGCTCAGCGCACACGCGCATGCTCGTGCCGGAAAGCCGCTACGACGAAGTGCGCGCGCTCGCGAAAAGCGCGGCCGAATCCTACGTGCCCGGCGATCCGCGTCACGACAGAACGCGCCTCGGTCCGCTTGCCTCGGCCGCCCAGCAACAACGCGTGCAGCAGTACATTGCGCGCGGCATCGAAGAGGGCGCGGACCTCGTGACGGGCGGCCCAGGCATGCCCGATGGCGTGCAGCAAGGCTTCTTCGCGAAGCCGACGGTGTTCGGCCGCGTACATCCGAAAGCGACGATCGCGCAGGAAGAAATCTTCGGCCCCGTGCTGACGATTCTCACGTTCAAGGATGAGGAAGAAGCGGTCCGTATTGCGAACGATTCGGTGTATGGCCTCGCCGGCGCCGTATGGGCGGGCAGCGACGAACGCGCGCTCGGTATCGCGCGCCGGATGCGCACCGGGCAGGTCAATATCAATGGTGGCGGGTGGAACGCAGCCGCGCCGTTCGGCGGCTACAAGCAGTCGGGCTATGGCCGCGAGAACGGCACGTATGGACTCGATGAGTATCTCGAGTACAAGGCGATGCAGCTCGCGGTCAATAAGCCGGCGTAAGGCGCCGTCGTTCGCCGGTGGCTCGCACCGTCGGCGCGGCTAGATCTTGTCGTATTTGAAGCGCATCGCCGTGCCTTCGCGTTCGATGCGCTCCCATACCGTGAGCTTCTCGTCGTCCGTCATAAACACCCAGTTTGCAACTTCAGTGGCGGTGCGGCCGCAGCCTTTGCACACTTCGTCGAAGAGCGTGGAGCAGACACCGATACACGGGCTGTCGGGAAGGTCGTGAAGATTTGAAGCCATCGGGAAAGAGGTGAAAAGCGCGGGCGGTCCGTTATGGTAAACGAAAAGCCGGTGCGTCATGCCGCCCAACCTGCTCAACCCGCTCACCGCGCGATGCTGTACCCGATGCGCGCTATCCAGTGCTGCCGCACGTTGTAGTCCAGCAGATCTTCACCATAGCCGTTGAAATAGCCGACCCAGAGATAACCGCCCCAGGCGCTGCTGCCGAGCAGTTTCGCGAGCGGGTAGGTCAACTGCGCGTCGATGCTGCCGTACCAGTGCTTCGTGCCCTTGCGCAAGGTGGTCGCGAGTTGCCAGCCGTTGGCGCTGCCGTATTTGAAGAGCAGATCGACATAGCCTCGATAGTCGGCGATATCGGGGTTATCGCTCTTGCCCGCGTACACATAGAATTTCGGCGACACGACCCAGTGGTACGCATCGAGGTTGCCGAATTCCCATGTCGGGCGCACGAACAGCATATTGAGGCCGCGCGATTGATCGCCGCCTTTGCCGTTCGATTCGTGCCCAACGCCCGCGGCAATGCCCATGCGCGTGAACCACGACGCGCGCCAGCCTGTGTCCGCAAGGTAATAAAAAAGCTGCGGCTGGTAAGTCGTGTCGCGGAACGGCCGCGATTCAGCGGTCAGGTCCCAGATCGAGTTTTGCGTGTACGCGAAGTACAGGTTGTCGAGGAAGGCTTTCGAGCGCAGGTCGTCGGGCATCCGCAAGCGGTATTTAAAGCTCAGCTGCAAACTCGCGCTCGTATCGCCGTTATGGCCGACCCCGAAGAACATCGGCTCGAAGTACGAGATGCGCGACTGCGAGCCGTTTCCGGCGGTCGAAAGCGAATCGCCTGGTGGGGTCCAGACGGGCGAGGTGTCGGACGCAGGCATGGCGGCGGTAGCAGTCGCAGCGGCGGTGGGCTCGGTGCCGGTGGCTTGTGATGCCGCGGCGCTGCTCGCGGCCTCTGCAGGCGCGGCTGCCGTCGCCGTACTTGCTGCTTGCGCAGGCGCCGCCGCAGTGGTGTCTGCATGCCCGGCCTGCGCCATCGCAGCTGGTTGCACGGTGCGATTGATCGCCACAATAGCCGGCGACGCATCGAACCCGACCGGATCGATGCGAACCTCACCGCGCACCCACGCGGGCCACGGCGCCGCGTATTCGACCTTCCGGTATTGGCCTGCTTCGAGCCGCAACTCATCGGGGACGCCTGCGTCGCGAACGAGTTCGACGGCCTGAGGCGCGTGATCGCTGTTGGTCAGCGTGACGTGGATGGTCGGAGGAAGCGCGATCGTGAGCGGCTGGCCGTTGTCGGCGGAGTAGAGCAGCGTGATCCGAAGAGGCTCGCTGAAAAAGGCCTCACGCGGCGGCTGCAACATGGCGACTGCGGCATCCGCGCGGCAAGCATAGAAGATAGCGAGCCACGCCAATGCGAAAAGCCTCACCCCGCGCATCGAGCCCCGCGCAAACCCACGCGTCGAACCGGTCAGTCGGGCTAAGCAAACAAAGCGGCCTGGCGAAGCAGCGTCAAAGCGCATAGTCGACACGTCCCCGATGTGCGCGGCATCGCTCGCATGAACAGCGAGTGGCGCGACGTATTCGTTCAAGAAACGGGAGACTTACGAAAAGAAAGGACAGGCGAAAGGCCGGTGCAGTTCCCGATGCCGGTACGACTGCTCATCTTCCGCGCAACGGGGCAAGCGCCACGCCGATGCGGTCTGCGCGCCTTGCCCTTTCTGACGGTTTATAGTGACGCACGACCGATATCAGGTGCGATTCGAGGTAGACACGCGCCGATAACCCGATAAAATTGCGCCCATTTTGTCGGTTGCCGCAGCGCTTGCTCCAATTGCGCCCGCGCACCGCCGGCTGTACCGTTTGCGCGACATCGGGGCATTTTTTTTGTGGCGCACAACGATTAGTGGTAGCTTTCGGGGTTTTCAGGGAAGTCGCGGGCGCGCCACGCCTGAGTGGGACGAGCCGGCAGCATCAGGCTCGAGCCAGGCTTAAGCAGGCGCGCGGGCCGCGGCATAAGCGGGGTAGACGGCCGGCGTCGGCTGGCCAGGATCGGAGAACGGAATGAACAAACTGGTGTTGGGCCGGTTGGTTGCGGCATGTGTGCTGTGTGCCGCGCCCTGGTTGCCGGCCGCGGCAAAAGATACGCAATTGAATGTGTACAACTGGTCGGACTACATCGCCAAGGACACTATTCCGAACTTCCAGAAGCAGACCGGAATTCAGGTCAAGTACGACAACTACGACAGCGACGACACGCTGCAGGCCAAGCTCCTCACCGGCAACTCGGGCTACGACATCGTCGTGCCGACCAGCAACTACGCGGGCAAGCAGATCGCGGCCGGCATCTTCGCGCCGCTCGACAAATCGAAGATCCCGAACCTCAAATATCTCGACCCGTCGCTGATGGCGCTCGTCGCCGGCGCCGACCCCGGCAACCAGTTCACCGTGCCCTGGGCGTACGGTACGACCGGCCTCGGCTACAACGTCACGAAGGCACAGCAGATTCTCGGCAAGAACGTTGCACTCGATAGCTGGGACGTCCTCTTCAAGCCCGAAAACATTTCGAAGCTGAAGGCGTGCGGCGTGTCGGTGCTCGACGCGCCGGACCAGATGTTCGCGGCCGCGCTGCACTATATGGGCAAGGACCCGATGAGCACGAACCCGGCCGACTATCGCGCCGCGCTCGAGATGCTGAAGAAAATCCGCCCGTACATCACGCAGTTCAACTCGTCGGGCTATATCAACGACCTGGTGGGCGGCGACATCTGCTTCGCGTACGGCTGGTCGGGCGACGTCGTGATTGCGAAGCACCGCGCGGTCGAGGCGAAAAAGCCGTACAAGATCGAGTATTACATTCCGAAGGGTGGCGCACCGGTCTGGTTCGACGTAATGGCGATCCCGAAGGATGCGAAGAACAAGGAAGCCGCGCTCGCGTGGATCAACTACATCGAGACGCCGCAGGTACACGCGGCGATCACGAATGCGGTCTACTATCCGAGCGCGAACGCCGAAGCGCGCAAGTATGTCGACAAGGACGTCGCGAACGATCCGGCCGTTTATCCACCGCCCGAAGTGGTGAAGACGCTGTTTCTGCTGAAGCCGCTGCCGCCTGAAATCCAGCGGCTGCAGACGCGGCTGTGGACGGAGTTCAAGTCCGGCCGGTAAGCGTCCTCGATAAAGCGCCGCCAGCGTGCGGGTCCGCCTCATCCCTAAGCCCTCGGCGTCCACCGGGGGCTTTGTTCGTCAAATGCAGCAGGAAAGCAGCACATCATGAGCGATCAGTCTGGCGCGCCGGCGGGGGCCGGTACGCTGCCTCAGGGCAATTCTGCCGCTGCGGATCACGCAGCGGAAAACTTCGTGCAGATCGTCGACGTCGTGAAGAAGTTCGGCGAGACCGTGGCCGTCAAAGGCGTGAACCTGTCCGTGAAAAAGGGCGAACTGTTCGCGCTGCTCGGCAGTTCGGGCTGCGGCAAGTCCACGCTGCTGCGCATGCTCGCGGGCCTCGAAACCGTCACGTCGGGCAAGATCCTGATCGACGGTGAGGATCTCGCGCACCTGCCGCCGTACCGGCGTCCGACCAACATGATGTTCCAGTCGTATGCGCTGTTCCCGCATATGACGGTCGAATCGAACGTCGCCTTCGGCTTGAAGCAGGAGGGCGTGCCGAAGGCAGAGCTGCGCGAGCGCGTGCATGCGGCGCTCGAACTCGTGCAGATGGGGCGCTTCGCGCAGCGCAAGCCGCATCAGCTATCGGGCGGCCAGCAGCAGCGCGTGGCGCTCGCGCGCAGCCTCGTCAAGCGGCCGAAACTGCTGCTGCTCGACGAACCGATGTCGGCGCTCGACAAGCAGATCCGCCAGCGTACGCAGATCGAACTCATCAACATCCTCGATCAGGTCGGCGTGACCTGCATCATGGTCACGCACGATCAGGAAGAAGCGATGACGATGGCGGGGCGCCTCGCGGTGATGAGCGAAGGCGAGATCGTGCAAATCGGCACGCCGAACGAGGTCTACGAATATCCGAATAGCCGTTTCTCCGCGGAATTCATCGGCTCGACGAATCTGTTCGACGGCAATGTGGTCGAAGATGAGCCCGACCACGTGTACATCGAAACGCCCGAACTGCCCGTGCGCTTGTATGTGAGCCACGGCATCACGGGGCCGCTCGGCATGCCGGTGACGATCTCGGTGCGGCCCGAGCGCATCGCGCTCACGCGCAAGCCGCCCGAGGGCGCGTTCAACTGGGGCAAGGGCGTTGTGATGAACATCGCGTATATGGGCGGTTACTCGCTGTATCACGTGAAGCTCGAGAGCGGCAAGACGGTGGTGGCGAACGTATCGAGCCTCGCGCTGAGCGAGATCGAAACGCCGACGTGGGGCGACGAAGTGTACGTACGCTGGAGCGCGTCGGCTGGCGTGGTGCTGACGTCATGAGCACGCTGAACGCAATCGCGACGTGGCCGGCGCGGCGCTTCCGGCTGACGGGAAGAACCGCGGTCGTGGCGGGGCCGTTTATCTGGCTGCTGCTGTTTTTCCTTGTGCCGTTTCTGCTGGTCGTGAAGATCAGCTTCGCGGATCAGCAGCTCGGCATTCCGCCTTATACGCAGTTGACGGCGTTCAAGGAGGGCGTGCTCAATATCGCGCTCGACTTCTCGCATTACGCGTTTCTGTTTCAGGACAGCCTGTATTTCGCGACCTATCTGAATTCGCTGCTGGTCGCCGCGGTGACGACGCTACTTTGTCTGCTGATCGGCTACCCGATGGCGTATTACATCGCGCGCTCGAATCCGGCCTCGCGCAACATCCTGATGATGCTGGTGATGCTGCCGTTCTGGACGTCGTTCCTGATTCGCGTGTATGCATGGATCGGCATCCTGAAGAACAACGGCTTGCTCAATAATTTCCTGATGATGATCGGGCTGATTCATGCGCCGATCGAGCTGTATCGCACGAATACCGGCGTGTATATCGGCATGGTGTATTCGTACCTGCCGTTTCTCGTGATGCCGCTTTACGCGCATCTCGTGAAGATGGACCTGACGCTGCTCGAAGCTGCCTACGACCTCGGCGCGAAGCCGTGGAAGGCGTTCTGGCAGATCACGCTGCCGCTGTCGAAGAACGGGATTATCGCGGGCTGCATGCTCGTGTTTATTCCGGCGGTCGGCGAGTACGTGATTCCGGAACTGCTCGGCGGCGCGAATACGCTGATGATCGGCCGCGTGATGTGGAATGAGTTCTTCGACAATGCGGACTGGCCGATGGCGTCCGCGGTGACCTGCGCGATGGTGCTGCTGCTGCTGCTGGTGCCGATGGCGCTGTTTCAGCATTCGCAGGCGAAAGCGTTGGAGGATAAGCGCGGATGAAGCCGAATCGGTGGTTGCAGATTCTTGCTTTGGGGATTGGGTTTCTGTTTCTTTATATCCCGATCGTCAGTCTCGTTGTTTACTCGTTCAACGAATCGCAGCTCGTCACCGTGTGGACGCGGTTTTCGACGCGCTGGTATGCGGCGTTGCTGCAGGACGATGAGTTGATCGCGGCTGCGTGGCTGTCGTTGCGGGTGGCGTTGCTGACTGCATTTGCTTCTGTGTTTATTGGTACCTGGGCTGGGTTTGTGCTTGCCCGCATGGGGCGGTTTCGCGGGTTTACGCTTTATACGGGGATGATCAATGCGCCGCTGGTGATTCCCGAAGTCATTCAGGGCATTTCGTTGCTGCTGCTGTTCGTCGAAATGGCGCAGTGGCTTGGGTGGCCCGCCGGCCGTGGGATCCTCACGATCTGGATCGGGCATGTGATGCTTTGTATGTCGTATGTCGCGATTATTGTGCAGTCGCGTGTGCGGGATTTGCATCCTTCGCTTGAGGAAGCTGCTCTCGACCTTGGCGCGACGCCATTGCGAGTGTTTTTTAGCGTGACGCTGCCGTTGATTTCTCAGGCCCTGGTCGCGGGGTGGTTGCTGTCTTTTACCCTCTCTATCGATGATCTCGTGCTGTCTGCGTTTTTGTCGGGGCCTGGGTCGACGACGTTGCCTTTGGTCGTTTTCTCGCGCGTGCGGCTTGGGTTGAACCCGGAGATGAATGCGTTGGCGACGCTGTTTATCGCTGTCGTTTCCGTTGGGGTGGTTGCTGCGAATGTGTTTATGCAGCGGGCGGAGAAGCGTAGGCTGGAGATGGCCGCTTAGGGCGCGGCGAGCTGCTTGTGGTTTGTTTGTTCGCTTGCTTTGTTTGCTTTGTTTGCGACGCGCCGTCGCTGGCATCCGCGATTTCGCCTCGCGGCGCAAGCGTTGCCCCTGTGCGGGGCGGCACCTACTTTTCTTTGTCTTGCCAAAGAAAAGTAGGCAAAAGAAAGGCGCCTCGGGTACTAAGCGGGAACCCCGCACAGTAAAGATAGTGGTGCGCGGACCCACTGACTCATCGCACCACATTCCCCAGTGACAAGGCACTCATTCATCCCGCTTCGCGCGCTACGCGCGCCTCTCGGTTGGGCATAACACCTTCTTTTGAGCGGGCCGGCTACGATTTATCCGCCTGCTGCGCTCATTCCGCTCAGGGCGTATAGAGGTAGTGCCTCACGTACACGTTCAGATACGGAATTTTCGAGAAGTCCCTTCTCTGACTGACGAGCGCCTCTCCACCCATGCTGATGAGGTACGTCGAACCATTTCTGTCTCTAAGCGTCCCGTGGTTAGGAGTTTGCCAGCCACAGCACGCAAATACTAGACGCTTCACCTTTGCGACCCGGATCAGCCAGTTTTCAACCTTGGCGATATCCTTGCCTTCCACCCGATAGACGGCTTCCAGCCCATCGGGTTGAGCACCGTCACGCATCGATCCACAACTGGCAAATTTGACATCGGGGCGTTGCAGATCGAGTTGCTTAAGGAAATCACCGCATACCAGTGGCGGCTCGGGTGCCGCTTGCGCTTTTGCCGCACTATTCAGCGACGCGGCGAGGGAAAGGGCAATGAGGACCTTCACTTTGTTACCTCCAGCAGCGCCACATATTTCCCATCTGTATTCGGTAACCGATGTGAGATGAGGAAGTTGTAGACATCGTTCCATCGCTCGATCTGATGGACAGTGACGCAGCCTTCCGACAGATGGCCAATATGAACGTATCGCGTCGAGTTGCCTTTGGTTCCGGCCAGTTCAATGGGAAACCAGACGTCGTTGGCCTTGATCCTTCCCGGGTGCGTGTTTCGATAGCCGAGCGTCGACGACTCTGCATGTGAGTAGTCCGGCGCCATGATGCGATGAACACCAGCCGGAATGGGAGTGAATTCTCCCGTCCATCTACTATTGAGCGTGACTGTTATCGGCTGGCTGCCTACGTTCAATGTGCCCCATTGCTGGAGCAAAGGTCCTTTGAACGGCGAATGCTCTTCCTTGCGTGCACCGTATTTCACTTTCACCGTTGCGACTGCCGTGCTTGGCGGCGTCTTCAGGAGAAGCCTCTTCGCGTTTTCGTCACTGAGGCTCGCTGTGAGCCCGACGGAACTCAGGCCATCCGCTACCTTGAAATAGGTCCGACCACCTTCAGACTTCACCATGGTCACCTTCGTGTATTCGCAAATGAATGCGTCCGTGTGTGAAGGTGAGAGTTTGATTAGCAGCCACCCTTTGGTGTCCTCGGGTAATCGCACATAGCGAGTGTCAACGGTAGCCGTATGCGTGCGTTCGTGCTGATTCGTGGTGGCGATAGAGTTACGCAAGAAGTCGGACATGCTTACACCAATAGTTCGATGAATAATTGCGTAGGGCCATCCGTGCGAATTCGCGTCGTTTCGCCGGCGTTGTTTGTCACTCCCTCGAAGATCTGTCCGTCAGCCGTTTCGATCCTGTAGCGCTGATTGGCGACAGGATGACCTTGCTCGTCTTTCAGCACGATCAGTTCGTCATACTGGCGGCGTGCGCGTGTGGATTCCGCAAGCGGAGGAAGCCCAGCCGCTTGTCTCCACGCTTCAATCTCATGCGGCGCAAGTGTCACCATCATCCCGCGTTCGGCATAAAAGACAGGTGCGGGATTGCAGCCGCAAATATTGACGTCGCCGCTCAACGCCCACTCTTTGCCGTTGGGTGCCGTTCCCTTGCGACGCGGACCTTTCGGTGCAATGAACCCTTCGCGTTTGCAGGTTGTGCAGTACGTTTTCATGCCGAGTGTCGCGATTTCGACACGTGGCGGCGGATTCGAGCAGGTCACCTGCTTGAGTCCGTCGATGATCGTCGCGCCCCCGGCGCGATCTCCCTTCGCGAGAAAATAGCGGATCATGAATTCGATGGTTCCGTGTGAGATGGACGCGGCGACAAGATCGCGAATGCGCCTGCAAGCGGGTAACATCATCGCGGTTGGCGATCGTGTTGCCTATCAGTAAGTCCTGAAACTGAAGTCGGTGAAGGGTAGGGGACGTGTAGGAGTAGTCTTGCGTCGGCGATGGCGAATGCCGCTCGGGAGCCTGTTCACGACGCAGTTGAGGCGTGCGACCAGCGCTTCACACACAACGGGGTGACGATGGAAGTTTCGGGCTGGGATCAACTGGTCCGCTTGTGGGAATTGATCGTGCTGGTCTGCAAATTTCTCTGGAACCTGCTACGCCTGCTAGGTGGCGGATGAAAGCACTGCGTCATGCAGTGCTAGCCGAACTCGCGTAACGTGAGGTTCCCAGCCAAAGCACCCGCTACGAACGGAGACAACCATGCCGACGTTTGCCAATTCCACCCAGCGCTTCTCCGACCGCGTCGCCGACTACGTCAAGTTTCGCCCCACGTATCCGCGCGAAATCGTCACGTTCCTGCACGACACCTGCGGGCTCGCGCCGGGCGCGCGCGTCGCCGATATCGGAGCCGGCACGGGCATCTCGGCCAAGGTCTTTCTCGACGCCGGCCATCCGGTCGTTGCGGTCGAGCCCAACGACGCCATGCGCGCATCAGCCGACGCGTGGCTCGCATCGTATGACGGCTTTTCGAGCGTCGCCGGCACCGCTGAGGCAACGACGCTCGCCGACGCCAGCGTCGAGCTCGTCATCGCGGCACAGGCGTTTCACTGGTTCGATCCCGTCACCACGCGCCGCGAATTCGCGCGCATCCTGAAGCCCCGCGGTCTCATCGCGCTGATGTGGAATAGCCGGCTGCTCGACGGTTCGCCGTTTCTAAGCGACTATGAAGCACTGCTGCAGCACTACAGCACCGATTATCAGGCGGTAGCCGAACGCTACGGCGATGATCAATCGATGGCCGCATGGTTCGGCTCCGAATTCGCTCACAAAGGGTGCTTCGCGAACGCTCAATCGCTTGATTTCGACGGGCTCAAAGGGCGGCTCATGTCGTCATCGTATGCACCGAAGCAAGGCCATCCGAACCACGAGCCGATGCTGGACGCGTTGCGCGATCTGTTCGATCGCACGCAGCACGACGGCAGTGTGGAGATCGCGTATGAGACGCGCGTGTACGTCGGATACGCCGCCGCCGTGTAACGACGGATCAATCACTAAAAAGCAAAAGCCCCATCGTATTCGATGGGGCTTTTGCCTGGTGTTTCGTGGCTCACACGGCCGCCTGCGAGGGCGGGTGCCGCGTGCCTTGATGTGATTCGAGGCCGCTCAGGTATTGTCGTTCCATCCGCCTGAATCGTCGCTGCCCATATCGACATCACCGCCACCGCCGCCGCTGCCGTCGTCCCAATCGTTCGATCCCTGACCGAAGTCGACCGACGAGTTGTCGCCGCCAGCGCGACGACGGCGTTCGTCGTCGTCGACGATGACGTCGCGCTCGATCACGCGGTCACGCCCCGAGTTCAGCGCTTCGCCCAGCAGCACGCCCGTCAGCAGTCCACCCATGCCGCCACCGAACCCGCCGCCGCCTTGCTGGATGATCACAGGCGGTTGCTGTTGCTGCGGCGGATACGGGTAGGGTTGCTGCCCCGGAGGCACTTGCCGGCCGAAATTGGCATCCGCTTCACGCGCGAACGACGAATCGCTCGAATAGTTCTGCGCGGGCGCGGCAGCTGCGTTCGGATCGGGACGGCCTTCGGCACGTGCCTTCAAACTCGCGACCTGCCGTTCGAGTTCGTCGACCTGATACGGCGGCACCGGATTCTTGCGATCCGACAAGCCCTGCACCACGTCGCGCAGTTGCGCTTCCATGCCTTCGACTTCTTTTTCGAGCTGCTCGTGGCCCGGTGTGGTCGACAACCGCACGTCGAGCTTCAGCGAACGCACTTCGTTCAGCAAGTCTGTCGAGCGCTTGAGCTGCTCGCGCCGTTCATCGTCGGCATTCGAATCGCTTTGCGAACGCGCGCGGCGCAGCGTCCAGCGCAAAACCAGCGCGATTGCTGCAATCACCACGACGATACCGATCCACATGCCGGTCGAAGGCCCATGGTGTTGCGGCGCTTCGGATGCGAGGGCCGTTTGCTGATCGCCGCCGGACGACTGCTGCGCGAACGGATTGTGCGTCGTATTGGTCTGCGTCGCACCGGCGCGCGCGGCGTCGCTACGGATGCGCGCTTCGGTTTGCGCGAAGCGGCCGGGATCCGTGAAACGCACTTGCGGATCGAGCGTCTTCGCCTGTTCGACCTGCTTGAGCGCGTCCGCGTAGCGGCCTTGCTGATCGAGCACCTGCGCGTACAGGTAGTGCGCACGCGCATTGTCGGGATGCGCGTTGAGCACTTCCTGCAGTTCGCTGCCGGCCTTCTGCCAGTCCTGCTGCTGGATCGCCGTTTCGACCTGCGTCGCGGTCGGCACTGCGGCATAGGCGCCGCCCGACACCAGCGACAGCGAAACAAATACGGCTGCCAGAAAGGCGATAAACGACGCGGTAAAGGGTTTTCTCATGATGCAGGCCGGGCGCCTTGACACCCGTCTCCATGTCGATCGGTTCCGCTGTGAGGCGAATTACGCCGTGCAAGAATCATGCTTCGAAGCATCGCGCGGCGTGTGCCGCCCACCGTGACCGCGGTGACGCCCGCTAACAGCACAGGCGCCGTGACGCCGCACGTCACTCGGCGGGCGTGTTCAACTGCTTCTTCAATGCCGCGAGACGATCGTCGACCGACGGGCCGCGGTTCAGTTCCGCGAGCTTGTCGTCGAGCGCCTTGCCGCTTTTCGTGTCGGCGGAATTCAAACGTGCGTCGGAACGCGCATTCGACAACGCGACCTTGTCTTCGAGCTTCTGAAAATCCTCGGACAGGTTCTTGCCACCGATGCCGCCCAATGCCGTCGCTGCCGTATCTTTCGCCTGCGCGATCTGCTGCTTCGCCTGCAGGATGTTCGAACGCGCGGAGAGATCGTTGCGGCGCTGACGCATGTCGTCGATCTGCTGCTTCAATTGATCGACCGAAGGCTCGAGCGTCGTCAATTCACGTGCGAGCGCATCGCGTTCGGTTTCGGCATTGGCCTGCGCTGCGAGCGCCTCGCGCGCGAGGCCTTCGTCGCCACCTTGCAGCGCACGCTTCGCGCCGTCTTCGTACTTCTTCGCCTTGTCCGCCGCGACGTCGCGCTTGCTCTGCTGCGTCGCGACCTGAGCCTGAATCTCGATCAGCGAGTTCTCGGCTTTCGCGATGCTCTCGTCGAGTTCGCGCACAATCTGGCGCGCATCTCGCGACGGGTCCTGCACGGAATCGGCTGCATCGTTCAGCAGACCTTTGAGCGTTCGCGAGATGCTGTCGAAAAGCGACATGAAATACCTCCATTGATTGAAATCGGCGCTGAATTCCCGGCGCGCTGACCCGTTCATCCACTAGTTTATGCCGTCGCGCAGCACACTGCGCATTCGGCGCGGTTCTACATCGGGGCGCGCGTGCGCATTGCAAGCGCGCTCTGCAAAAACCGATGTGCGGACAACCGTGATGCAGTGCCGGAATACCCGCCTGAAACCTGGTGCGCAGCAAGCCTCTGTTGCCTCGCTTGCGCCGCGCGTGTACCCCGCTTGTACCGAATGGGCTCGCGGATATTACACCACGTGCTCTCTTAAAAAGGGCTTAAACACTATGACATCGACGAGCGCGCCGACAGGCGCGTCCGACCTGATGTGCACGCGCGGCACACTGCCTGGAACACGTACCGGACGCGCACCATAAGCTCGACTCTTTCGGAACCCTGACGCATCGGCGATCGATACATCGTGCGCGGTGCGCGACGCTGGTTACAGCAACGTTCACGCGAAACGCCCGGTGCCTTCGGTGGGGTCGATAAACGGACTTTCGTCACGTGAGGAAGTGCCCGAGGCGGGCTTCGATTTCGACGGCGACTTCGCCGCCTTTAACGTAGCCGCTTTCGCGGCCGCGACGCGGGCCGCGGCTTCGGCGGCCGCTTGTGCTTCGGCGGCGCGCACCGCTTCGTCGACATGCGTATCGACATCGGCTGTTTCAGCCGCCATCGCTGCCAGCGCTTGCAGTGGGTCGAGCGGAACAGGCGCCGCCAGCGGCGCGATGCTCGCGGGCGCGGCCGCGGGTGACGAGCTAGACTGCGGCACGCTGTCGCGATGCGGGTCGAGCGCATGATCGCTCGTCTTTTGTGTCGCCGGGCTCGTGTTTCTGAGCGCCGGCGGCAGCGCGTCGCGGTTCGCCTTCGCCGAACGCGCGACACGTTGCAGCGCTGCGTTCAATGCATCGGGTTCGCGCGGCGCGCGCAGCCGGTCGACGATGCTCGCCGCTTTGACCTGTTCGCTGGTCGCGCCGAAATTGAGCACGGCGCGCCGCATCAGTTCGCTGACGCTGATGCCGAGTCCTTCGGCCGTTGCGGCGATCGCGCGCTTCTGGGCGGGCGAGACGAAAACGACGATGCGTTCGCTAGGCTTGTTCATGTGGCGGCTCGCGTATTTATAGGCATCAATCTGTTGGCCGATGCGGCGGGTTGTTCCGAGCGGGCATGTGCCGGCATGGCGCATGCAAACCATCATAAAACGACTGGCCCGGATGCGAAACCGGGCGCGTCGTGAATCTGTTGTGACATCAACGGCTTGTGTACATTAGACGGGGATTGTCCACAGGTTTATCAAGCCTTTCTGTTGATAACCGCACTCCCGTGCGCGAACGGTCCG
Source organism: Paraburkholderia edwinii (assembly GCF_019428685.1). Lineage (NCBI taxonomy): Bacteria > Pseudomonadati > Pseudomonadota > Betaproteobacteria > Burkholderiales > Burkholderiaceae > Paraburkholderia > Paraburkholderia edwinii. The sequence continues at coordinate 2,973,616 of NZ_CP080095.1, read as the reverse complement.
GCATGCCAGACCGGCTGAGCGTGGGGAATGCCACTTAAATCGGGCTTAAACCCGGCTTGAACCGGTTTGAACCCCGCTTGAACCCCGTTTGAACCCTATCGGGTTGCTGTTTTTTCGTTCTTTCGCGTTGTTAGCTCGCACGCACGAGGAAATTCTTACAAAAAAATCGGCTAGCATAATGCTGGTTTTCTTTAAAATGCACTGTTACGTTGGGCACGACGCGCCCCCAAACCACGCTACCACGCTACGATCACGCTACATTCACGAACGGCGTGCATTCCGACACGCACCTGCGTACGAAAGCACGAATATAGACGGCGTGCAGCGATGCGCCGACATTCCAAGTCATGCCTATCATCAAACGACCGCCTTCCTCGAACTCATCGGATCATCCTGGCGACCGGGGCCGCGATCCGGATCGATCCGACAATCCGTACCACCGCTATGACAACGAACCGCCGCGCCGCCGTATGTCACTGCTGACGCGTCTCACGCTGTGGTTTTTCGGACTGATCGCGGCGCTCGGCGTGGTCGGTGCGCTGATCGTCGGCTATGCGCTCGTCGTGATGAACCCGCAGTTGCCGTCGCTCGAAGCGCTGACCGATTACCGGCCGAAGGTGCCGCTGCGCGTCTACACCGCCGATCACGTGCTGATCGGCGAATTCGGCGAGGAGCGCCGCAGTCTCGTGCGTTTCCAGGATATCCCCGATCAGATGAAAAAAGCGGTGCTCGCCATCGAGGACTATCGCTTTTACGAGCACGGCGGGGTGGACTTCGTCGGCATTCTGCGCGCAGGCTTCGCCGATCTTTCGCATGGCGGCGCATCGCAGGGCGCGAGCACGATCACGATGCAGGTCGCGCGCAACTTCTTCCTGTCGAGCGAAAAGACCTATACGCGCAAAATCTACGAGATGTTGCTCGCCTACAAGATTGAACGCACGCTGTCGAAAGACCAGATTCTCGAGCTGTATATGAATCAGATCTATCTCGGCGAGCGCGCCTATGGTTTCGCCGCCGCCGCGCGCGTGTATTTCGGCAAGGATCTCAAGGACATTTCGCTCGCGCAGGAAGCGATGCTCGCGGGACTGCCGAAGGCGCCGTCCGCGTACAACCCGGTCGTCAATCCGAAGCGCGCGAAGATTCGCCAGGAGTACATCCTCAAGCGCATGCTCGATCTGCGTTACATCACGCAGGATCAATACAACCAGGCTGTGAAGGAAGACATTCACGCGAAGGTCTCGGGCAACGAATACAGCGTGCACGCGGAGTACATCGCCGAAATGGTGCGGCAGATGATGTATGCGCAATACAAGGACGAAACCTATACGCGCGGTCTGAACGTCGTCACGACGATCGATTCGGCCGATCAGGACGCTGCGTATCAGGCGGTGCGCAAAGGCGTGATGGACTACGAGCGCCGGCATGGCTATCGCGGCCCGGAAGGCTTTATCGAACTGCCTCAAAACGCCGACGACCGCGAGGAAACGATCGAAGACACGCTGTCCGAGCATCCGGACAACGGCGAGATCGTCTCGGCCGTCGTCACGGCGGCGAGCCCGAAGGAAGTGACCGCGCAGTTGCAGGACGGTACGACCGCAACGGTGAAGGCCGACGGCCTGCGGTTCGCGGCCGCCGCGCTGTCGGCGCGCGCATCGCAGGCGCAACGCATCCGGCCCGGCTCGATCGTGCGCCTCGTGGCCGATGCGAACGGCAACTGGCAGATCACACAGCTGCCGCAAGTCGAGGGCGCGCTCGTGTCGCTCACGCCGCAGGACGGCGCAATCCGCGCGCTGATCGGCGGCTTCGACTTCAACAAGAACAAGTTCAACCACGTCACGCAGGCGTGGCGGCAGCCGGGCTCGAGCTTCAAGCCATTTATCTATTCGGCGTCGCTCGACAAGGGCCTCGGCCCCGCGACGATCATCAACGATGCGCCACTGTATTTCCCGCCATCGACGCCGGGCGGCGATGCGTGGGAACCGCACGACGACGACCAGCCCGACGGGCCGATGTCGATGCGCGTGGCGCTGGAAAAATCGAAGAACCTCGTGTCGATCCGCATCCTCTCGTATATCGGCACGAAGTACGCGCAAGACTATGTGACGCAGCGCTTCGGCTTCGATGCGGACAAGACGCCGCCTTATCTGCCGATGGCGCTCGGCGCGGGGCTCGTCACGCCGCTGCAATCGGCGAGCGCGTATTCGGTGTTCGCGAACGGCGGCTACCGCGTCAATCCGTATCTGATCGCGGAAGTGACCGATGCGCGCGGCGTCGTGATCTCTCGCGCGCAGCCGCTCGTCGCGGGCCGCGATGCGCCGCGCACGGTCGATCCGCGCAACGCGTACATCATGAACAGCCTGTTGCATTCGGTCGCAACCGCCGGCACGGGCGCACCGTCGAACGCGCTGCATCGTAACGACCTGCAGGGCAAAACCGGTACGACCAACGACGCGAAGGACGGCTGGTTTGCCGGCTACCAGCAATCGCTCGTCGCGGTCGCCTGGATGGGCTACGACCAGCCGAAGAGCCTCGGCAGCCGTGAATTCGGCGCGCAGCTCGCGCTGCCGATCTGGATGGACTATATGGGCCGCGCGCTGCGGGGGGTGCCTCAGGCGGAACCGGAAATGCCCGCGGGCGTGGCGAATGTGGACGGCGAACTGTTCTATGCGGACAGGGAGCCGGGCAGCGGATTTGTCGCGAGCATCGGCATGGATGGCGCGAACCCGCTCGCCGCCGCGAGCGACGTGCAGGGCGGCGTGGGCCCGGCGTCGATGTCGCCGCAGCAGCAGGCGCAACCGCAGCCTACTGTGTCGTCGTCGGAGAAGAAGCAGATTCTCGATCTGTTCGAATCGAACAAGCCTTGATGATCGAATAGGCATCCGAGGGAATCGGAAAGCGCGTCCGTGGCAAATTGCCCGGACGCGCTTTTTTTTTGGGGGCGACGCGACGTGTTCCTGCAGAAACGCGATACCACCATGCACCGGAGGCTAGCTGATGAAATGGATGTCCGCGCGTTCGGGTTGCCCGGTCGCGCGGACATGTCAACCTTTGACCCTGCACAGGAGTTTGCATGCCTACCATTTCACACGTTAGTAGACCGATGATTCACGTCGAGACAAGCCCGGGTCATATCGAGCCTTTCCACGAGCCGGCAGGAAGTAGTAAGCCGGAGAGCGTGCCGCGAGGTTCGGATGACCAGTCGTCGAAAGGCACAGCCGGGCCTGAAAGAGCCGGGGTGGCGTCCACCGCGGGAGGACGTGGCCCATCCAGTGCGTCGCGCGCGAATATTACCGGTGTACCGGACCGTTACATCGCTCATCCGGATGGCGAGTATCAGACCGACCCGACGAACCCCGGCTTTTTAACGGATAGCAAGAACCAGCGATACGTGTCGATGGGTGGAAATCTATACGCCGTGTCCGGCAGCGAAGGCGAAGGAACATTGCGTGTCGTCATGCCCGGTGAACCCGCCAAGCCAGGCATTTCGATCGAACGTAAACCGGACGGGCGCTTTGGTCCGCGTGACGACACGGGTCTCAAGGGAGGGATGCAGAAAGGGGGCGCAGGCGGGTGGGGCCAAAGAAAATTCGACCTGCAATCGAGCATAGACAGACAGCAGCGTGCATTGCAGGATGCAGAGGATAAACTCAGGCGCGGTACTGATCTGGTTAACAGTGGTCAAGCGAAGGTGAATTTGCTTAGTCCGCAGTTGGAAAAGGCAAGGTCTGAAAAGTCCGCGGACGTCGGGCGACTCAGCTCGGAAATGGAAGCGGCGAAAGAGGAGATCCGGCGTGGGATGCGCGAGGCGAACGGTATGAGCTTCGTGATATCTGCTGCAAAACAGGAGATCGCTCGCCTCGAAAGTGAGCGCGCGAATCAATAGCGACCGGCGAGCAATACGCCGCCTCGCATCGGTCGACGTTCCTTGCCCGATCTTCGGGCATGACCTTGTGCTGGAACGCAACTTCCCAAATGTGCGCGAAAGCCCGTCATCCTTCAGCAGGAAAACACGGCGTGCTTTTTTAATGCCGGTGCGTCCTTGGCCCGGTACTACATCCCCCTCTGCTTCGCTGATGTAATGCGTCTGACTGTGCACTCAACCTCGTCTTCGGGAGGAGTCATCTATGCCTGGCATGCACATCAGCGAATCGTTTCCGCGTACGACGCACGTGCCGGATGCCGGACCGCCGCACGCCGTTTCAGGCGACATGCGGCACGCGGCTTTATCTAATGGTCCGCCCAACATTTCCGCGACAGCCCACTCCTATGGGGCGGCAGTTTCAGGGCATCGCATCGGCCATATTGATCCTCGCTCGACCGATGCAACTGCCGGACTAAGCCGTCGAACCGATCGCATCGACGAAACACAACCGCGGGTGAAGGATGAACGCGCGAGTCAGCCGGCGAACGAACCTGTGTTGCGTCTGCGAGGTGGTGGTGGCGTGCACGGCAAGTCGTCCAGGGACGATCAGGACCGTGCACAACTCATGCCGGAGGGCGAGAGCAGCAGCTATCGCGCACACCACGGCGGCGCGAGCGGATCGGCGGCCGAGCGTGTGGCGGCCATGACGAAACGGAGTGAACTGCAGAGCCGGCTCGACAGGGCGAAAGCCGAACTCGCCGAGGCAAAACAGAAATACCAGTCTGCAGTAGCCGACCTCGATGCAATGCGCGCGCACTTGCTGCGTCTCGAAGACGAGCGCGCGCGATTCGCGGGAGATCCGGCGCACCGGGACGAAATACAAAGGCAGTGGCGCGCAGCGAACGACGACTATCACGCGAAGACTTTCGCGGCCTGGCCCTACCGGACGGCGGTGGAGCGATACGAGAAAGAGTGCAGGCGTCTGGAGAACAAACTCAGCAAGCTTCCGCGGGGCTGATGCGTCGACGGGGAGAGAGTCTGTACGTCCGCATCGTGACATCGATGCCGATGTCGAAGACAAAATCTGTCGATCCCGCATACCACATGGTATGGGCAACTCGCTGTTGTAATGGTTGCTCGCGCGTCATTGCACCCGAAGGGGCGGACGTGCCAACCCGATCTGTATAAGGATACCTATGCTTACCATTCACTTCGGCGATGTGCACGGTACTACTTATCGCGAGCCTGCAGGCAACACCGGAAAATCCGGCTCGCCAAATGGCGTTCCCGACCGGCCGGGGCAGCAACGTCCCGGCTCCACGGCGTCCCCCGAGACAGCCCCGGGGGCGGCGGCCCCGGCCTCGAAGCCGCGATCACCCGGCAATGCGGGCCACCGAATCGGTAATGACGTCCGCAGCATGTCCACCACGCAGAGTACCGGCTCGACGCATGCGCAAGGTGCTGTTTTGCCGGACCGTTATATCGCGCATCCAAACGGCGATTTGCGGTCCGACACGGAAAATCCCGGCATTTTAATCGACGAACGCGGCCGCCGGTACATGCAGAGTAATGGGAACTTGTATGGCATAACGCGCGGCAAAGACCAAGGCGAAGCCAATGGGACATGGCGCTTGATCGTTCACGATGAACCCGTCAAACCTGGCATTCCTGTTAAACAGAACGCAGACGGACGGTGGACTCTGCAAAGCGACGTAGGGCTGCAAGGAGGCCACAGATCGGCGGCGGACAAGGCGAACCTGCAGGCGTCCGTGCAGGCGACCCGGTCCGCACTGCAATCCAACCGCTCAAATAACGCGGTAAAGCTGCAGGAACTGGACAGGGCTAACGCTGACGTGAACGACGCACGGAGGCAAAAGGCCGAGCTGGAAAGGAAAAAAGACAGGATAACCCACGATCTGAACGACGCGAGGAGCCAGGCGCAGGAATATCAATTGAAGAGTGAACAGTCACGCCGGGATACCGAGGATGCACAGAAACGCTATGACAGGGCGCAATCGTCGGCGAACACCGACTTGCCATTCGGAGTGGGCGAGTTGTGGAACACCGGTCAAAGGCTGCACTCGGTATTTGAAGATGCATCGACGGTGGATACTTTTCGATTCCATCAACAGCAGAATGAGGACGAGCATCGCAAATGGACTGCAAAGGCACTCGACTATCAACGCGGATTGACGGAAGTCGAAAACGACCATAGACGCGTTGCAGATTCCATTGCGCAAACCGAAACCAGGATATCAAACCTTCATTCCCAGGTGAGGGCGCTCGAGCATGAGCACCGGAGTCTCGATAGGGAACTTGCCGACCTCGAGCGCGAGCTCGCCGGTATCGAACGCGAACATCCAGGACTTCACTAACGGCGATCGCGCGCGCCCGATGATCGTGGTGGCGGGCCAATGCGCGTAAGGTCTCAGCCGACGACAACACTTTGCGCAGGATGCGTTTCTGTTCATTGACGCGCGCATCGTTGAGATGCGCGTTGAATCAATGATGGCCGAATATCACACGTCGATGCTTCGAGTTGCTGTAATGGTTACTCGAACGTCGGCCAGCGAGGTTGAGGCTGGCGCGCCAACCACATTCTTTGGGGAAGAAGATTGCATGTCCAGCATTCACGTGAACACAGTTTTCAAGAGTTTGCAGGAGCCTGGCGCCGATGTCGTACAGCCTCGCGCGTTCGCCGCGGATACGGTCACGACCGCTGCGTCGCAGGCGGTTGCAAGCAGCATGGCTGGGCCCTATCGCGCGATGAGACACGGTTCCGTCAAGCGGCCCACGGAGCCCGATAGGTCGCGCGCGCAGCAGAAGGTGCAAGAAGCCAAATTAGCGCTGCTTGCGAAGAAGAGACTGGTGGAAACAAAGAAAGGCGAATTGAACCTGGCTCGCTCGACATACGACGACGTGGATAAGCTCACCATTGATCTGGATAACGAACGGTACAAGCTGCGGCAGCGCTCGGACATTCATGAAAGAGAAAAGGCAGGCGACCACCGCTCGACGCTTGAAAAGCAGTACAGCGATGCGTGGCATGCGAAAGTCCGTGCCACGACGGCGGTGTCGACGCTGGAACTCGATCTGGCGACCCTCGAAGGCGAACTCGTGCGCGAAAAGCAGGAAATCGATCGTCTCGAACGCCTGCTATAGCGGAATTACATTCCCGGAATCACGTCCCAAAATTCACGCTCCGATGCCCGGCCCGAAGTTGCTGCCGATCAGTTTCGTCACCGACGCGACATCGATGTAGTCCTGCTCGGGCAGGCCATCGAGCATGGCGAGCACTTCATTGCTCGCTCCCGCCTCACGAGCGGCGGCGACAAGTGCGTCTTTATTGGCCGGATAAGTCGCCGCGCGCAGCACGTCGGCGATTTGCAGGTCGATCGATTCGTGCGGCACATCGTGAGACGCCGGTCGGGTCATGAGCCTGTTCCTCGCGGTGAAGTGATGGGTGAATCAAGTTACGCGCAAGCCAAGCCCGCAACCACGCATCCGGTCGAGCGCATGCGCTGGCGCGCCGTCACGTCTGCAAATGCTCGTCGCGTGCTGCAAAACCACGCTGGAGATGCCGCGATTTCGGCAGCGTGATGTGCTGCCAGCGGTCAGGGCGGATATCCGTCTGCGCCGCGACCTCGGGCGCGGGCGGAGCGACCGGTGCGGCGTTGATGCGTTGTGCGGCGATGTCGGTCAGTGCGTCTTGCGCGGTGTGAACCGGCGCGGCAAAACACGAGGCGGACAACGTTACCATGGTCAACAGTGTCGAGGTTTTCATCGCCCGACCTCCTTTCCAAAGCCAGCGCAGCAACTCTTGCAAACGTTATGCCATTCGCGCGTCGACGGCGCGTCTTGCCTGACATGGCCGCAACGCTTCAGCGCAACGCCGTTACGCCTATCTTAGATGGTAAATTTTTCAAGCGCCTTGGCGACGCGCAGACCCGCGTCGGCATTCGGTTAGCGGCAAGACGAGCGGGGGAATGCGAAATCGTAAGTCAGGCGAAAGAATGTGGGCCAGGGGAGAAGCAGGGGCGCGCGCGGCCCAATCGCGTTCATAACGGCGTATATGCTGTGATGCAGCAGGGCGTGCGAACCGGTCGGGCGCAAAGGTCCGACACAATAAGCAGACGCAATGACGGGCCTTCGCGCCTACCGCAACATCTCGAAGCGTGTCCACGGCCACGACGGCCGGTCGCGCATATACCCATTCAGCCAGTTCCACTGCGGGTGACGCTTCATAAACGCTTGCGCGTCGAACGCGCGTCCGCACGGATGGCCCCAGCGCGCGAAAAACGCCATATCGCGCGCCATTTCGCTGTCGACCACTTTCCCGTCGTTCGCGCCCCACGGATTGAACGGTCCATGATCGGAGCCGCCGAAGCGCGCGTCGTCGAGCTCGAGATGTCCGCAGATCGTGCGCGAGCACGGGTTGTCGGCGCGATCTAGATAGACGTCGTGATGATCGGCAATCATCTGCTTCGCGAGTTCGAGATCGATCTGGCCGTGGTGCATTTCCGCGAGCTGCATGAAGCGCAGGCGCCGCGCGCCGTTCTTGCGCACGTCCGTATAGTCTTCACCTTCGCCGACGCATTCCTGATTGCGAATCTTCAGATCCGAGGCCGTGTTGTAGCCGCTATAGAAGCCGTTCTTCGTGCTTTCGAAGCCCGAGTGGCGCAGCCCGAGTTCATAGCGCGCGATCTCGCCGGTCTTGATGTCGCCAAGCAGCCAGCTGTTCGCATAGCCGCCGTTGTTCGCGACGGCGAACATGTCGCACCACTCGCGAATGTTGTTCGCGTACTGCGTCGCGTGCCGCGAGCGGTAGAACTCCGGCGCGCCGGCCGCGTTGTAGCCGGCGAAGTTCGAGATCGTCGTCTCGGTCACCATCAGGCCCGCCGATGTGATCCAGAAGTCGGTCAGGCTCGAGATGCAGCCGGGCAGCCCCTGCATCAGGATCCGATGCCCGGAGTCGGGCACGATATCGAACACCACGTTGAACGCGTCGCCGGCCGCGTAGCGGTCCCACGAGTTATGCGCCATCACGATGCGGCCGTCGCGCGTCGCGTCGCCGGTCGCGATAAAAGCGCTGCAGTGGTGGCCGCGCCGCCCGCGCCACGGCTTCAGACCGGCGCGCGGATGCTGCGCCGCGGCGAAGCTCGGCCACCAGCTTTGCAGCAGGTCCATATAGCCGTTCCACGCGAGTACTTCGGCGAACGGCAGCTTCGCGCCGTCGGCGATGCCCTGGATTTCGTCGGCGAATTCGTTGTCGAGGCGCGGCGCGAACTGGGTGACGGCCGCATTGACGAAAGTATCGAAGTCCTCGCCGGTATCCCATTTGGCGAGGTAGCGCGCGGTGTGGATGGCATTGCGGATTTCGGCCGCGAGCAATTGCCCGTGTTGTTCGCCGCGGTCGTACGGTTCGCCTTCGATATGCACGAAGATCCAGCCCGCGTGATCGCGCCGTACGGCATCGATGGACGGTTCGCTCATGTTCGCTCGCTCCCGGTCGAAGGGTGCCGCGTCTTTCCGAACGCGAAGCATGGCGCACTGCGCGCGCGCCGGCACGTGGTCCTGTCGTGCGGCAGCGCGGCACGCGCGGCTTGCAGCGGGCAGCCGGCGGGTCGCTTTCTGGTCGTTTTATTTTAGAGAAATTGCCGCGCTTTGCACGCAGCAGGTTGTGACGTTTGGTATCAGCGATGCTGCGCGGCCGGTACGGTCAGCGCGTCGGATTCATCCGGAAGTATGCATCGAGCAGCGACGACTTGTAGACCACACCGGTGAGCTTGGGCCGCGAAACGCTTTCGATGACGGGCAGCCGCTCGCCCTGATGCGCGAGGAAGTGCTGCAGTGCGACGCCGAGCGACATATCGGGCGTCAGCACGTCGAAGTGCGGCTGCAGATAATCAGCGGCGGTGCGCGCCGACGTGTCGCGCCGCTCGATCAGGTCCGACGTGATGTCCTTGAGCGCGACCACGCCGAGAAAACAGCCGGTTTCGTCGGTCACGTACAGATACTTGACCGGATATTCGAGGAACACGCGCGTCATGTCCTGCACCGTGGCCGTGGGCGGCACGACCGTCTGCGGCGGGCGGATCAGTTCGCGCATCTGCGTGGAACGCAAGCGCATGCGTTCCTGTTCCTCGCGATTGCGGTGCAGCGTGATGTCGTACATCGACGCATTGCCGATCGCCCGCGCGACGAAATAGGAGACCACGCACGAGAGCATGAGCGGCAGCACGACCTGGTAGCTCAAGGTCATCTCGAAGATCAGCATGATCGCCATCAGCGGCGCCTGCGTCGCGCCGGCGAGAAACGCGCCCATGCCGACCATCGCGTAGGCGAAATACGGCGACGTATAGTTCGGCAGGATCGCGTGCATGCCGAGCCCGAACAGCGCGCCGAGCACCGCGCCGACGAAGAGCGTCGGCGTGAAGACGCCGCCGATCGCGCCGGAGCCGACCGTTGCCGCGGTGGCGATGATCTTGAACACGAGCACCGCGACGAGCGCGGTCCATGTCCACGGCGAGTGCAGGACCGAATTGACGACGCTATAGCCGTTGCCCCAGACCTCCGGTGTCCAGACGGAAATGATGCCGACCACGAGCCCGCCGATCGCGAGCCGAAAGGGCAGCGGCAGCTTGATGCGCCTGAAGGTGGATTTCGACGCATCGATAAGCCGCAGGAATTGCGGTGCAGCGGCGCCGCACAGCAGGCCGAGCCCGACGAAGAGCAGCACCTCGGGGCCGGTGATGGCCGGAAACGCGGGCATTTCGTACGGCGCGTGGTAGCCGGCGAACTCGCGCATTGTGATGTTTGCCACCACCGACGAGATCACGACCGGCCCGAAGCTTTCCATCGCGATCGAGCCGAGCACGATTTCGGTGACGAAAAAGGCGCCGGCGATCGGCGCGCTATACGCGGACGTGATACCGGCCGCCGCGCCGCACGCGACCAGCAGCCTCAGGCGCGGCGGATCGAAATGCACGACGCGGCCGATCAGCGACGCGCACAGCGCGGCGAGTTGCACCATCGGACCTTCACGGCCGATCGAGCCGCCGCTCGAAATCGAAAACAGCGAGGACACGGTGCGCCAGAGGCTCGCCTGCACGGGCACGACGCCGTCGCCGATCACGACGGCCTCCATATAGTCGGTGCTCGCCTTCTTGTCCTGCCCGCGCCGCGCGAGCACGAGCATCACACCGGCAATCAATCCGCCCGCGGCCGGCAGCCAGATGCGCGTGGTCCATGGCAGGCCGCGCGCCATTTCGACAAAACTGCCCTCGGTGCCGGAAAAGAGCCGCTGCAGCAGCGAGATGCCCTCGCGAAACGCGGCCGTCGCGAGCGCGCCCGCGACACCGATGATGACCGACCAGACGAGCATCGTATGCGCGTCCGAAAGCCGGAACAGTCGCGCGGCGCGTGTGCGCAGCCTCAGCAGGAACGAGAGCACGGAATAGGCGGCAGGTTCGTGGGTGTCGCGCGCAAGCATAGCATCGTGCGGCGCCGGCGCGGTCTCCTCGCCGGACGGTTCGCGCGCGTGCGGCGCGCCGGTGCCGTCGGCGCCGGTGCTGTCCGCGCTGGTGCCGTCCGCGCGGGTGCCGTCCGCGCGGGTGCCGTCCGGTACGCCAGCCGGTGTGTTTCGGGTTGTCTCGTTCGTCGTGTTGTTGTGCGAAGCTCGGGTCATCTGCAGTTCTGCAGCAAAAGTTAAAAGTTAACGGGTGTCCTTGTCGAGCTCCGGGTAGTGCCGGAAGATGCACGACTCGTTATGCGCGATGCGACGGTCCGACTCGAGGTAGGCGGCGATGCGTGGCCGTTCGAGCACTGCGTCGTGCAGGGCGGCCAGGCGCGGGTAGTGCTTCGGAAACGTCTTCATCGCGCGCGGAAACGCGTAGTAAAGGCCGTCGATCAGCTGGAACATCGACAGGTCGACATAAGTGAGCGAGTCGCCGACGAGATAGGCGTCGCCGGCCGGGTTCTGCTTCAGCACGCGCTCGAAATAGCCCATGAACTTCGGAATCCGCTCGTCGATAAAGTCGTGCGCGCGCACCTTTGCCGCGTCTTTCTGCTCTTCGTAGTACAGGTTGGTCGACAGCGGGTGATGCGCGTCGTGTGCTTCGGCGACGACGTCGGAGATGGTCAACTGCAGGCCGTTGACCACATAGCGCAGGCTGTCGACGCCGGGCGCGAGGCCGTGCCGCGGACCGAGATAGAACAGGATGTTCGCGGTCTGCGAGATCAGCAGGTCGCCGTCCTTGAGGAATGGCGGCGCAAACGGCGGATAGGGCTCGGACTTGCTGCCCATGACCGCCATCATCGCGCCGGTGCCGAGTCCGTCCTGTTCGTTGCCGCGCGCCACTTCGACGTAATCGGCGCCGGCTTCCTCGAGTGCGAGCCGCACGAATTCGCCGCGGCCTTGCAAACCGTCCCAGTAAAAAAGCTCGTAAGTCATCGATCGGTCCTCATTCGGTGGTGTCCCGGGTTGCGTGTCGCGGGTGCGGCGCGCAAGCATCGAGTATGCCGCCAGGGAGACGCATGTTGCGGACCTGGGCGTCGGGGCGAGGCTTGCCGTTCGTCCTGCCGCGCGCTTTGCCGCGCATCGCTGCGCTGGAACGCCAAAAGCCTCGCGCGAGGCGAGGCTTGATGACATAACCGGCTCGGCGCGTTTAGCCGAACAGACGCTGTACCGCCCATGTGATGCCGAGTCCTCCAGCGAATAACCACACGTAAAGAATGAGGCCTGTCATCAGTGCGCGCGGACCGGCTTCACGAATCTGCGCGATCCGCGTTTCCATGCCCAGCGCGGTCATTGCCATCGTCAGCGCGAAGGTGTCGAGCAGGTTCAGCGTATGCGTCGCCGTGTCCGGCAGCACGTGCACGGAGTTGAGGCCGACGCACAGCAGGAAGCCGAGCGCGAACCACGGCACCGCGAGCTTGCGCGGCGCGTGACGATGCGCGCTGCCGGCCGCGTGATCCTGTGTTACGCCTTTAGTCGCGTTTCTGGCTGCGTTGCTGGTCGAATCTTTACGCGCCGGCCGGTTGATCCACACACCGACCGCGAGCAGCACCGGCACGAGCAGCATGACGCGCGTCATCTTGACGATGGTCGCGATATGCGTCGCTTCGGGGCCCACATTGCTCGCCGCGCCGACTACCTGCGCGACCTCGTGAATCGTGCCGCCGAAAAAGAGGCCCGCGCCGACCGTATCGAGATGCAGCCAACCGGCACGCACGAGCGCCGGGTAGAGGAACATCGACAGCGTGCCGAACAGCACGACGCTGCCGACCGCCATCGCGCTTTTGTGCGGCTTTGACTGGAGCGTCGATTCGAATGCGAGCACCGCCGCCGCGCCGCAGATCGCGCTGCCGGCCGCCGTGAGCAGCGCGGTGTCGCGATCGAGCTTCATCAGCTTCATGCCGGCCCACGTGCCGAGCGCGAGCGTGCTGACGACGATCAGCACCGATTCCGCGAGTCCGGGCAGGCCGACTTGCGCGATCTCCTGCAGACTCACACGCAGCCCGAAGAACGCCACCGCGATGCGCAGCAGTTTGCGCGCCGAGAAATTGACGCCGTCCGCCCAACTCGCGGGCATGCCGTCGCGCAATACGTTGCCGTAGATCGCACCGGCGACGATGCCGACGATCAGCGGACTCAGGCCCAGCCCGGCGATGGCTGGCAGCGATGCGACGCTCGTCACGGCGGCGGCGAAAAGGGCGACGAACAGGATGCCGTTCAACTGTCCGCGCGTGGAGGGCGCGGCGGCCGGAGCGGCGTGAAGATTGACAGTGGACATGATGGATTGGGCTCGATAAGTAGGTGCTGAGCGTTTCAGCCACGGCCCAATCCTAAATTGAATATATCGATATGAGAAATCGTGATTTGTGACGTAATATATTGACACAGCCGATATTTCATTCCCCATGACCCCCGATCAGCTTATAACGTTTGCCGCGGTCGCCGAGCACCGCAACATCAGCCGCGCGTCGGTGGCGCTCCATCTATCGCAGCCGGCGGTGTCGGGCCAGTTGCGTCAGTTGCAGGACGAATTCGGCGAGCCGCTGTATTTGCGCGACGGGCGCGGCGTGCGTCTGACGCCTGCCGGCGAGCAGCTCGCGAGCTATGCGGCGCGTTTGCGCGACACCTGGCGCCAGGCGCATGCGTACCGCGACGCGCTGCGCGGCATGGAGCGCGGCACGCTGCGCATCGGCGCAAGCACCACGCCCGCGAGCTACCTGTTGCCCTATCTGATCGCCGCGTTCCGGCGGCGCTATCCCGATGTGACGCTGCATACCGCGGGCGGCAACACGTCGGACATCGTCGGCGGGTTGGGGGCGCTCGATATTGCGCTGATCGAAGGCGTTGTCGGGCCGGATCTGCCGCCCGATACGGCGGTCCATCCGTGGCGCGAGGACGAGATCGTCGCGATCATGCCGCGCACGCATCCGCTCGCGGCGAATCACTGCGAGCAGGGCGTGTCGCTCGCGCGGCTGAGTGCCGAGCCGCTGGTTTTACGCGAGGAGGGCTCCGGCGTGCGGCAACTGGTCGAGCGCGCGTTTGCCGACGCCGGGTTGCCGGTGCGCGTGGTGCTCGAAATCGCGAGCGTCGAAGGCGTGAAGGAAGCGGTGCGCGCGGAAATGGGCATTGGCTTCGTCTCCGCGATGTCGATGCGTCATGAGGACGATGCGCTGTGCCGCTGTTCGTTTTCGCCGCAACTGACGCGCCGCCTGTCGATTCTCGTGCCGCATGCGAGCGCGCCGTCGCGGCTCGTCGGGCGGTTTCTCGAGATGTGCCTCGCAGAAGGCTGACCGGCGTGAGCCGATGCCGGCCGGTGCGTCCGCGTTCGCCGGTTCGTATTCGTATACCGTTGTCGCCCGCGTGCATGGCGCGATGAGCTCGCCTGCGGCATCCTTATGTGTTTTTGAGCGGGGTCGATGACCGCCCGGCTCGTCATCCCACTGTCAGGAATTCATCGATGAAAAGCAGGATCGTCGTCTACAAGCCGTTGCCCGAAGATGTGTTCGCCTGGCTGCGCGAGCAGGCCGAGGTGATCGAAGTCGATGCATCGAAGCACGATGCGTTCGTCGCCGCGCTCAAGGACGCGGACGGCGCAATCGGCTCGACGGTGCAGATCACGCCCGCGATGATCGACGGCGCGTCGCGCCTGAAGGCGTTATCGACAATTTCCGTCGGCTACGACGCCTTCGATGTTGCCGACCTCACACGGCGCGGCATCGTGCTGACGCACACGCCTGACGTACTGACCGAATCGACGGCTGACACCGTGTTCGCGCTGATGCTCGCGGCCGCGCGCCGCGTCGTCGAACTCGCCGGCTGGGTCGGCGCCGGCAAGTGGTCGCAAGGCGTCGGGCCCGAGCAGTTCGGCGTCGACGTGCATGGCAAGACGCTCGGCATTGTCGGGCTCGGGCGCATCGGCGGCGCGGTCGCACGCCGCGCGGCACTCGGCTTCAATATGAACGTGCTGTACGCGAACCGCTCGGCGAACCCCGAGGCGGAACGGCAATATGGCGCGCGCCGCGTCGAGCTGAATGCGCTGCTCGAACAGGCGGACTTCGTCTGTCTGCAAGTGCCGTTGTCGAACGAGACGCGCCATCTGATCGGTGCGCCGCAGCTCAAGGCGATGAAGAAGACCGCGATCCTGATCAACGCGGCGCGCGGCCCGGTCGTCGACGAAGCGGCGTTGATCGATGCGCTGCAAGCGGGGACTATCCTCGCGGCCGGCCTCGACGTATTCGAACAGGAGCCGATCGCCGCAGATTCGCCGCTGCTGACGATGCGCAACGTGGTCGCGCTGCCGCATATTGGCTCGGCCACACATGAAACCCGGCACGCGATGGCACGCTGCGCGGCCGAGAATCTGATCGGCGCGCTCAACGGCACGCTCGCGCGCAATATCGTCAACCGCGAGGTGCTGCGCGGTTGAGCTTGCCGGGCGGGTGCCGTGCGGGTGCCGCGTGGCGTCGCCTTGCCGGTTTGCTTCCTGTCTGCTGCGCGGATCAGAGTCAAGGGGAATTGCTCGAACGCGCGTCGACTTTGCGCTGATCTGCGATCATTCGGGCTGCGGCGCGCGACCCGAGGTTACCTGAAGGCGACCGAAGGCAACCGAAGGCAACCTGAGCGCGCCGCCCGGCCTCGCGGGCCTGCCCGCGAGGCCGCTGAACTGCGATTCCCGATCCCGATTTCCGATTTTCGTAAGGAAGCTCATGCCCGCTGCACCGTCCGTTGCATCGCCCGTCGCGCCATTTACGCTCGCTTGCCTGATTGCCGCGACGCTTTTCATGGCCGCGCTGCCGATCATCCTCTATATGCGGCTGCGCAAACCGCTCGAACTCGACCGGCGCGCCGCGATCCTCGGTATCGGCGTGTTCGCGCTGTTTGCAATGCTGATCGAGCGTGGCGTCAACGACCTGATGCTGAGAGTGAACCCGACCGTTGCCGGATGGCTTCAGAACCCGACGGTCTTTGTGATCGTCGGCGTGCTGTCGATCGGCATTTGCCAGGAAGTCGGGCGGTACATCGGGATGCGCTGGCTGTTCAGGCGCGCGTCGAGAAAGGAGAGCGCCGAAGCGGCAGCTTCGCCGTCGCGCGAGCCGAACGCGCTTGCGTACGGCCTCGGCCACGGCGGCGCTGAACTGTGGTTCACCGGCGTGATCCTGCAGATTCAGTGGATCGTGTTCGCGTGGCTCGAAGATACCGGGCGGCTCGGCAGCGCGCTGTCGGGCCTGCCGCTCGATACGCTGATGCGCATCCATCTGCTCGTCGTGAGTCTGACGCCGGCTGCGGCCGGTGTGTTCATGATCGAGCGCGGCGCGGCGCTCGTGTTTCAGCTTGGTCTCTCGTTGCTGATGTGGCGCGGCGTACGTCGCGGTTCGGTCGCGGTGCTGCCGTTTGCGATCGCCGTGCATGCGCTGCTCGAAGTACCGGCCGCGTTGTCGCAGACACAGGCGCTGTCGCTCGTGGTCGTCGATACGATTTACGTGCTGCTTGCGGTGCCGGTCGCCATCGCACTCGTGCGCGTGTTTCGCCGCGACGCGCAGGCGCTGCAAGCGACACGCAAAGGCTAGCGTAGCGCGCGCGGCGCGAAGATGCAGACAGCGCCGCGGCTCATTCAATCACCACGACACAATATGGAAGCCTACCAATACGAGTGCGCGAGTGCCGATATCGAAGAACTCGCGCGCGTGATCAGCGATCTGTTTCCCGATCAGACGCGCTTCGTCGAGCAGCCCACCGATGAAAGCGGCACGCCGGTGCTGACCGTGCAGTGGGTCGCCATGCGCTTCGGCGCGACCGCGCGCCGGATCACGATGAGTATCGTCGTCGCGCCGCCTGTGCTCGCGCGTTACCGCGCCATGCCGGCGCGGGCGCGCGCGCGCAGCTTTGCGGTGCTGCGGGCGTTTGTCGAAGCGTCGCTGGGTTCGCTCGAAGAGCAGTATGCAAATGGGGAAGCGGTGCCGCGCGAAGTGACGGTTGAACTCGGGGACGAGTTTGCCTGACGTGTGGCAGGCGGGTTGGCAAGCAGGGTAGCAAGCGGGGCGGTAAGCACTCGTGCCTTGCGGTTCAGCTTGGCCCGGCGTGCAAGACGTGTCGCGACGCGGTACAGCACGGCGTTATCGGGCGCACGCGGCCACGCGAGACTTGCGAGCTTACGGCGCGCGGCGATACACCTTCGCAAAGCGCGCGGCCTGCACGACGCCGTAATCGCCAGGCGCATATTGCATGACCCAGTCGCCGGCCGTGCCTTGCAGCACATCGCCGCCCGCGGCCGTGCGCGCAAGCGAAAAGGCTTCGCTCATCTGCCTTGCGAGCACAACGGCCGGTCGATTGCGATAAGCGCCGGACGTACCGTGCGCCATCGCGGGATCGGCGGGCGTGTACTTCGCGTCGAAGCGATCGCGCGATACGACCCAGCGCTCGCCGGTCGACCCGGTAATCAGCGCATCGTCGGCCTGATAACGGTTCGGTCCTTCGAGACTCATTAATTCGCCCACGCCTGCGGCAAATTCGACGCTGACCGTTTCATCCTTCACGACGCGTTGTGCGAGCGGATCGGTACGCAAATCGAGGTTCGTCAGTTCGATCATGACGGGCTTGTCAAGGATGGCAGATGAGGAGGCCGCTGATACCGGCCGGGACTCGCATGATGCCAGATTGCGCAGCGACAAGCGAAGCGCAACGAAAATGTCCACGAAAGAACGCGCCTGCGAACGCGCTCGGCGAAGCGCTTGCGACCCGCGCCAATGAAAACGCCTGCCGTTTAAGGCAGGCGTTCGGGTTGCAATGGTAGCCGGCTACTCACGCGATGCGGTCGCGCCTGGCGAGCCACCACGGGCGTTGTGCGTGTACCGCCTATCGAGGCCTGTAAATCACGACTTGTCCGTCGAATCGCTCGACGGCGCGGCCTTCTTGCCGCTGCGGTGCGGGTGGCGGCCACCTTGCGGCGGCGACTCGTGGAACGTCGTATCGGCGAGCTTCTTCTGGTCGGCCGACATGCTGTCGTAAAGCGGCTGGAATGCATCGACAAGCTTCTTCGTACCGTCCGCATGCGCTTGCGTGATCTCCGCATACTGCTTCATATCGTCGAGCGCGGAGATGTTCTTGTCGGCGCGGCGCTCCTGAAAGAGCTTCGTCATCGTGTCGCCGTTACTGCGCATCACGTCGGCGAACGCGTTCCACTGCGTTTCCTGTTGCGGCGTGATCTTGAGCTGCTGATGCAGATACGAAATGCGGTCTTCCACATGCTGCTCGCGGCGCGCGGACTTGTCCGCATTCGAAGCAGCCGTCATGGCCGGCGCGGCCGACGACGAAGCCGGGGTCTGGGCGAAGGCGCCGCTGATCGAGAGCGCAGATACGAGCAAAACGAGCGTTTTTTTCATCGAGACTCCTGATGTCTGTTGGTATCGAGGTACGGGTACGGACAGGGCATTATTAATACCACGATATCGCCGCAATGCGACGCCAATGCGACAACTGCTTACAACCGAAACGATCGGTAAATGCTGTGTAAGAAGAACAAAGCGCGCTCGCGGCGCGCTCAAATCCTCATCAGGCTCTCGTCGAGCGCACGTCAATCTGCAAGGCCGCGTGAAGTCCGTATGAAGCGTGGGTGAAGCCATTTGTCAGCTCGCGGTCATCGTGCCAGCGCGAGGGGGCGCGCAAATGGCACCGGCAAATGGCACGCGCAAGTAGCACCCGCAAGCAGCACCCGCAAGCAGCACCCGCAAGCAGCACCCGCAAGCAGCACCCGCAAGTAGCACCCGCAAGTAGCACCCGCAAGCAGCACCCGCGGCACACCTCATTGGCTCATGCGCTGAGCGTCGTGCAGCGCCGCGCTTTCGCCGCGCAGGCCGTTGAAAATCAGATTGAGCACGACCGCGGCCACCGCGGCGAGCAGAATCCCGCTGTGCAGAAGCGGCGAGAGCGAAGGCGGCAGCTTCGCGAAGAACTGCGGCGACACCACGGGCACGAGCCCGAGCCCGATGCTGACCGCAACGATAAAAAGATTGTGATGATTCTTCGTGAAGTCGACTTCGGATAGCACCTTGATGCCGTTTGCCGCCACCATGCCGAACATCACGATGCCGGCGCCGCCGAGCACGAATGCCGGAATCGACGCGACGATTTGCGCAAGCTTCGGCACCAGTCCGAGCACGATCAGGATCGCGCCGCTCGTCGCGCAGACAAAGCGGCTTTTGATGCCGGTCACGCCGACGAGCCCGACGTTCTGCGAGAACGACGTGTACGGAAAGGCGTTGAAAACGCCGCCGATCAGCGTGCCGAGACCATCGACGCGCAGGCCGCGCACGAGCGCTTTCTGATCCACCGGGCGGCCAACCATGTCGCCGACCGCGAGGAACATGCCGGTCGATTCGATGAACGTCACGAACATGACGATTGTCATGGTCGCGATCGAGACGAGGTCGAAGTGCGGCACGCCGAAACGGAACGGCACCACCGCGCCGAGCCACGGCGCGGCGGCTACGCCGTCGAGATTCACGCGGCCGATCAGCGCGGCGGCCACAAAGCCGGCGACGATGCCAAGCAGTACCGAGATGCTGGCGAAGAACCCGCGCCCGAAGCGGTTGATCAAGAGAATCAGCAGCAGCACGGCAAGCGAAAGCCCGAGATACACGGGGTTTCCATAGTCGGGATTGCCGACGCCGCCCGCCGCCCAATTGATGCCGACTTCCATCAGCGAAAGCCCGATCACCGCGATCACGCTGCCGACCACGACCGGCGGAAAAAGCCGCAACAGCTTGCCGATCGCGGGCGCGAGCAGCATGCCGATCACGCCGGAGGCGATCGTCGAGCCGAAGATGTCGAGCAGGCCGAGGCGCGGATCGGATCCGATCGCGATCATCGGACCGACCGCGGTGAACGTGCAACCCATGATGATCGGCAGGCGGATGCCGAACATGCCGATGCCGAGCGTCTGGATCAGCGTCGCGATGCCGCATGCGAACAGATCGGCGCTGATGAGGAACGCGATCTGTTCCTTCGGCAATTTCAATGCGCTGCCGACGATCAGCGGCACCGCGACTGCACCGGCATACATCACGAGAACGTGCTGAAAACCGAGCGTAAGCAGCCGGGCGGCGGGCAGGCGTTCATCGCATGGGTGGACCGTGGTCGCGTGCATTTCTTCTTCTCCGTAGTCGTTGAGTGCGGACGGGGCGCCGTGTGCCAGATGCGCGGCGGAGGCGGCATCGGATACATGGCGGTGCCGATACAACACCTGCTGCGGCCGGATATTCCGCGGACGGTTTCCGAGGCCGGCCGCCTGCGCCGTAAGCCTGCGATAGAAGATTACGCTCATCTATTTCGCGCGGCACGTCCTCATGAAGCCGCCGCTAAATTGCGTCGGACACCGATGCTTCTTTACTGAACGCATCGCTTTGATGACTGAGGGAGGCGAAATGCAGGTTTAATGTGAAAGCCGGCCCATCGACGAATAAGTTTAATGAAAATGCGTCGCGGACAGTCGTTTTGCCAATGCACATGACTCATGCCGCGCGCGGCTTTCACGCCGCGCCGCCACTCAACCGCGTGCAACTCCACTGAGGAATCAAGTTGGCGACTACGACAGAACTGGCCGGAGTGCTTCCGGACCTGCTGCCGAGGCTATGGACATTCGCATGGCGAATCACCGGCGATCGGCTCGATGCGGAAGAACTCACGCAAAAGACCTGTATGCGCGCACTGCAGCGCGTCGGGCCGCTGCGCGATGACGTGCAGCCGCTGTGCGGGCTCTACGCGATTGCGTATCGCGTATGGATCGATGAACTGCGCTCGCAGCGCTCGCGCAAACGGACCGGCGGCGCTGCGCAAGCGCCGCAACGGGAACAGGATCCTATGCGACCTCGGCAGCCGCTCGCGTCCGGTTCCACGCATGATGCGTCCAGTCACACCGTGGCTGCCGTCGATCAACTCCCGCATGCGCAGCGCATGGCGATGCTGCTCGTCGCCGTCGAAGCGCTCAGCTATGCGGAGGCCGCGCACGTGCTCGGCGTGCCGGTCAACACGGTGGTGAGCCGGATCGTGCGTGCGCGCGAGGCAATCGGGCGGCACATTGCGGCGTTGCCGGAGCGGTCCCGCCAGGCGACGGCACGTTAGTCTCTCGCTAGCCGTGTGCTTGCGGCACGATGGCGGTGCGCGTGCGGGGCGAACACGGGCATAATCAGCGAACCTCGCTGTGCCCACGTCAACCGACGGTCAACGCAACAACACGACAAGACACGCCGCCTTCAATGAGACCCCCGCGCCTCGATCAACTCGACGAACTCGACCGCAACCTCGTTGCGCTGCTGCAGAACAATGCGCGCGAAAGCGTTGCGAATCTCGCGCGCCAGTTGGGCGTTGCGCGCACGACGGTGATTGCGCGCATTGCCCGGCTCGAAAAGACGAATGTAATTGCGGGCTATGGCGTGCGACTCGGCCAGGACGTGCTCGATGCGAGCATCTACGCCTATGTGGGCATCATCCTCGCGCCGAAGTACGGGCCCGACGTGCAGAAGCGCCTGTCGAAAATGCCCGAGGTGCAGTTGCTGTGCGCGGTGAGCGGCGAGTTCGATTATGTCGCCTGGCTGCGCGCCGATTCGCCGGATCGGCTCAACGAACTGCTCGATCAGATTGGCGGCCTCGCGGGCGTCGAACGCACGACCACGTCGATCATTCTTGCGCGCAAGATCGACCGCGGGTTGATCGGCGGCGAGCGTGGTTAGCGGCGCCATCTTTGTACCGTCATTTACGCGGTTTTTATGAGTTTTCGACATAACGACGGTTTTCGTTGTCGAAATGACGAAAATCGTGGTCATTACGCAGCATTCTGTGCGTAGGAACTGACTGTCCTTCTCCTTAAACTTTTCGTAGGGCTTGCCCGCCGGGCGCCGCACGAAATGCTGCAAGCCACGTGGCGCGCGATTTCGCTCACGACATTCACAAAAAAGGAGAAGCGCATGAAAGTTGCCATCGTTGGTGCAGGTTTGATCGGCCACACGATCGCTCACATGCTGCGCGAGACCGGCGACTACGACGTGCTCACGCTCGACCGCGATCAGCACGCCCTCGACAAGCTTGCCGCCCAAGGCATTCCGACCCGCCGCGTCGATTGCGCCGAGGCCGCCGCGCTGCGCGCTGCCGTGCAGGGCTTCGATGCGCTCATCAATGCATTGCCGTATTACCTTGCCGTCAATGTCGCGTCGGCGGCAAAGGGCGCGGGCGTGCATTACTTCGATCTGACCGAGGACGTGCGCGCCACGCACGCAATCCGCGCGATCGCCGACGAAGCGGAGCATGCGTTCATGCCGCAATGCGGGCTTGCGCCGGGTTTTATCGGCATTGCCGCTCATGAACTCGCGAACCACTTCAGCGAAATCCGCGACGTGAAAATGCGCGTCGGCGCGCTGCCGGAGTTTCCGACCAATGCGTTGAAGTACAACCTGACGTGGAGCGTCGACGGCCTGATCAACGAATATTGTCAGCCATGCGAAGCGATTCGCGATAACCGCACGCAGTGGGTCCAGCCGCTCGAAGGGCTCGAGCATTTTTCGCTCGACGGTATCGAATACGAGGCGTTCAACACGTCCGGCGGGCTCGGCACGCTATGCGAAACGCTGTCGGGTCGCGTCGAGTCGCTCGACTACAAGTCGGTGCGCTACCCGGGCCACCGCGACCTGATGCAGTTCCTGCTCGAAGATCTGCGCCTGTCGAGCGACCGCGACACGCTGAAGTCGATCATGCGCCGGGCGGTGCCGTCGACTGCGCAGGATGTCGTGCTCGTGTTCATCACGGTGACGGGCATGCGCGACGGTCAGCTCGTGCAGGAAGTCTTCACCCGCAAGATCTTCGCGAAAACTGTGTGCGGCATGCCGATGAGCGCGATTCAGATCACCACCGCGGGCGCAATGTGCGCGGTGCTCGATCTGTTCCGGGAGCAGCGCCTGCCGCAACGCGGGTTCGTGCGCCAGGAGCAGGTGTCGCTGCGCGAGTTTCTCGGCAACCGCTTCGGCCAGTTGTATGAGGGCCAGCCGCTGGACGCGATGGCGACGGTTTGAGCGGTACGGGTGCTGTTGCGTAGGGCATTGCGCGCGGGGCGGGTTGCTTCGCTATGTGATCATTTTGCCGCGCGCTGCGATCGGTTCGCGCGCAACGTCGTTGGTTGCCGCAAGCCAGACGACGCGAATTCTCGCGCCGTTTTTCCTCGCTTTCCGTCGCTTTTCGTTGTTCTCCACTTCCCGCCATTCCCGGTCGATAAGCCGCCGCTCGCGCACCTAACACACCTCGCGCGATAGCGGCGCGGCCGCGCTTACACGGCTGAACAATGCGCGTGAGGATGCGCGCGGCTCGAGGCGCCGGTCATAGCGGTTTGTCTGCCGCGGGCGCAGGCTCCGGCGGTTCGTCAGCCGAGGCGGACGTCGCGGACTCCGTGGAGTCGCGCGCGAACCTGCCGTTCGCCTCAAGCCACATCACGTTGATGATGCCGAAACCCAACGCGACGCCGATACCGAGAATCCAGCTGAAGTACCACATGGACGTCTCCCTTTTCGCCTGATTTTTGTTAGAACACCGAGCGCTTACACGCTGTCGGGCGGCTTATCCATATGCCATTTGGACGATCTTCGCAGCCCGCTTCGGCTATGGCTTACTGACGCCTGCACACAACGCGTGCCGCTTGCCGTAAAGGCGGCGCGCGGGTTGGTCGCCCAACGATCATTACGCGGAAGGCTGCGCGACGCAAGCGTCGTGGCAGCGCCGGCGACCTATTTACTTTCAACTCTGGAAAGGAGGTGATAGCATTGATAGCATGTCAAAGCCTGGAGATGTTCATGCCCACTCTGCTGGTTCGAGGTCTGGAAGAAGCGCTCGTCGAGTGCCTGCGCAAACGTGCTGCGTCGAATAACCGCAGCGTCGAAGCTGAGCATCGGGAAATCCTGGCGGAAGCACTTCGCCACCCGAAAAAGCTCAGCTTTGCTCAGGTACTCATGAGCATGCCCGATGTCGGCAAGGATGCCGATTTCGAGCGCGTCAACAATGATGAAGGTGAGGGAAGCCGTGTATTTGATTGACACCAACGTAATAAGCGAAATTCGCAAGCAGCGCGGCGCCGACGAGGGCGTGCGCGAGTTTTTTAGTCATGCGCAAAAGGAGCAACTGGGGCTGTACCTGTCGGTTATCACGATTGGCGAATTGCGGCGCGGCGTCGACCTCATGCGACATCGCGGCGATGTCGAGCAGGCCACCAAACTGGAGGAATGGCTGAACACGCTGCTCGGAACGTTCGCCAATCACATCCTGACGGTGGGCGACGACGTCGCGCAAACATGGGGGCGTCTACGTGTGCCGCACGCGGAGCACTCGCTCGACAAGCTGATCGCCGCCACTGCGCTGATCTATAACCTGACTGTTGTCACCCGCAATACCGACGACTTCGCAGGAACCGGCGCGAGGGTGATCAATCCGTTTGGCGCATAGCGCGAATCGAGGGTCCGGGCGCGATCAAGTTGAGTGCCGGCGCGGCAAAGAAAAGCATGAGTCGACAACAGAAAGAACACCAGCATAAAAGAGCCAACGGAGACAACTGATGCGGCTACCGGCGCTTCGGCTTCATCAAGGCGGCACGCGTGCGCCCGGACGTGCGTTAAGACAAGCGCGCGGCTCGATCAAAAGCGCGTTCGCCCGCGTGTTTCGTCCCGCACTGCTCGCAGCGGCCGCGCTTTGCGTGGCCGCATGCGGCGCGACGCCCGCCGAGCCTGTACCGTTCAAGGCCGTGTCCGCCGATCGCATCGTCAAGCCCGGCTACACGGAGCCCGCCAGCGGCATGGTTGCGGTCGATGTCAGGCGCGAGCGGAGCGACGACGTTATCGTGCGGTTTCGCGATGCGCTCGTCTATATCGACGGTGAGCGGGTGGCCGATCTGATGAATGGTGAACACATCGTGTTCTACCTGACGCCAGGCCTACACCGGCTTGCAGTCTCGACACAGTTCGATCCGGTACGCGAGTTGCAATTCATCGTCACCGCCGACCCGCGTTATACGAACCGCGCGAGCATCACGTTCAACGCCGACCACCGCATCGTACTTACGCGCGTTGCGCAATAGCGGCCAGCGGCCCGACAATCCCACATCTCTCGTTCGCATATTTCGTTTTCAAGGTATCTGACCATGCTGATCAACTGCGCCGCGTACCAGGACGGCCGAAAGCTCGCCGACATCGAAATCGACGACATCAGCGTCTATGTGGCGAAGCCCGAGTGCTTCGTCTGGGTTGCACTGAAAGATCCGGCTCCCGGCGAACTGGATGTGATGAAGAACGAGTTCGGGCTGCACGAGCTCGCGGTCGAAGACGTGCGCAACGGCCATCAGCGGCCGAAAATCGAGGAGTACGGCGAATCGCTGTTCGCGGTCATGCACACGCTCGAACTCGATGACGACGGCGAGATACTGATCGGCGAGGTCGACGTGTTCGTCGGCAGCAACTACGTGCTCACGGTACGCAATCGCACGCGGCACGGTTTTCAGGAGGTCCGTGCACGGTGCGAGCGCGAGCCGCAACTGCTCAGGCAGGGCGCGGCCTTCGTGTTGTACGCGCTGGCGGACGCGGTCGTCGATCGCTATTTCCCGATTCTCGAGGCGCTCGGCACCGAGATCGAACAGATCGAAGACCGCATTTTCGACAGGCACAGCCTCGCCGCATCGCGCGCGATCATTCAAGACCTCTACTCGTTGAAGCGCCGGCTCGTTACGCTCGAGCACCACATCGCGCCGCTGCTCGAAGCAATTGGCAAGTTCACGGGCGGGCGCATTCCGGTTATCTGTTCGGGCATGCAGGCGTATTTTCGCGACGTCTACGACCATCTCGACCGGATTGTGCGGACCATCGAAGCGCGCCGCGAAATGATCGTCACGGCGGTCCAGGTGAATCTCGGCATGATCTCGCTCGCGGAGAACGAGGTGACCAAGCGCCTCGGTTCGTTCGCCGCACTGTTCGCGGTGCCGACCATGATCGCCGGCATCTACGGGATGAACTTCGAAAAGATCCCGGAGTTGCACTACAAGTTTGGCTACCCGATCTGTATTGCCGTGATGCTGGCCATCGATGTGTTCCTGTGGTGGCGCTTCAAGAAGGCCAACTGGCTATAACACGCAACCATGCGGTGGAGTCCATGCGGCGAAATCGATGCGGTCGAATCCATGCGTTGGAATCGCGACGCAGTCGAATCCGGCGCGCCCGTTGCCTCGCTCTGTGCGGCGCAACACCAGCCGTCGTTGACACGAACAAGCGCATACGTTGAGAATAGGCTCCGCAAACGTTTGCGGACCTCAATAAAGAAGGCTTTTTGCTTAAGCCTGCCAACAACCGGAGATAACGCATGAACCAACGCATCCGCCGCCGCATTCTTGCCGCCGGGCTCGCCTTGACCGCCGCCGTCGCGCTGCCCGCCATGCCGGCGCATGCGCAGGCCACGAAAAAGCCTAAAGTGGCGCTGGTCATGAAGTCGCTCGCCAACGAATTCTTCCTCACGATGGAAACCGGTGCGAAGGAATATCAGCAGCACAACTCCGGCACCTTCGACCTGATCACCAACGGTATCAAGGACGAAACCGACACCGCGAACCAGATCCGCATCGTCGAACAGATGATCGTCTCGAAGGTCGACGCGATCGTGCTCGCGCCAGCCGACTCGAAGGCGCTCGTGCCTGTGGTCAAGAAGGCAGTCGATGCCGGCATCATCGTCGTCAACATCGATAATCGGCTCGACCCCGAGGTGCTGAAGTCGAAAGACCTGAACGTGCCGTTCGTCGGTCCGGACAACCGCAAGGGCGCGCAGAAGGTCGGCGACTATCTCGCGCAGAAGCTCAAGTCCGGCGACGAGGTCGGCATTATCGAAGGCGTCTCCACCACCACCAACGCGCAGCAGCGCACCGCGGGCTTCAAGGACGCGATGCAGAAAGTCGGCGCGAAGATCGTGTCGGTGCAATCGGGAGAGTGGGAAATTGATAAGGGCAACGCGGTTGCATCCGCTATGCTCAACGAGTACCCGAACCTGAAGGCGCTGCTGTGCGGTAACGACAATATGGCGATCGGCGCGGTGTCGGCGGTGCGCGCGACGGGCAAGCAGGGCAAGGTGTATGTGGTCGGCTACGACGACATCAACGCGATCAAGCCGATGCTGAAGGACGGCCGCGTGCTCGCGACCGCTGATCAGTACGCGGCAAAGCAGGCTGTGTTCGGCATCGATACCGCGTTGAAGGCGTTGAGCGAGCACAAGAAGCAGTCGCAGCTGTCCGGCGTGGTTGAAACGCCCGTCGATCTCGTGACGAAGTAAGCGCAGCGCCCGGCGCCCGCGATTGCATCAACCCGTCGGAAAATTGCCGCGCATGCGAAAGGCATGAAAAACAACCGTGCATTTTCGTTATTCGCGAATGTTTTTCCGTCAATTCAATAAATGCTAAAGAAATCCGCTGCGCCGCCGTTATCGAGTTAAGCGTCATGACGGCCGGCGCGGCGCAGCATATGCGTCCGGCGTGGTCCGCGTACCGTCCGTGTGCATCACAGTCGCACACGACCTCTGCGTAGCATGCCGACATGACATGCGTGGCTGCCCGGCGCCGCATCGTTCGCTGTACAACTGGTGAGCGAAATCCGGCGCGGCAGCCCGGAACCTTGATCACAATGGATTCGACCGACAACGACGCATCGTCTGCCGTGCTGTCCGTAACCGGAATCGGGAAAACTTACGCCGAGCCGGTGTTATCCGATGTCGCGCTCACGCTGCGCGCGGGCGAAGTATTGGCGCTCACCGGCGAAAACGGCGCAGGCAAAAGCACGCTGTCGAAAATCATCGGCGGTCTCGTCACGCCCACGGCCGGTACGATGCGCCTCGGCGGGGTGCCTTATGCGCCGGCCAGCCGCACTGAAGCTGAAGCGCTCGGCGTGCGCATGGTGATGCAGGAGCTGAACCTGCTGCCGACCTTATCGGTTGCCGAGAATCTCTTCCTGAACCGCCTGCCCAAGCGCGGCGGCCTGTCGTTCGGCTGGATCGACCGGCCGCGTCTGCGCGACGACGCGCGCGAGGCAATGGCGCAAGTCGGGCTCGATGCGATCGATTCGGACACGCTCGTTGGCGAGCTCGGTATCGGTCATCAGCAGATGGTCGAAATCGCGCGCAACCTGATCGGCGACTGCCGTGTGCTGATTCTCGACGAACCGACCGCGATGCTGACGGCCCGCGAAGTCGACCTGCTGTTCGAGCAGATCGACCGGTTGAAAGCGCGCGGCGTCGCGCTGGTCTATATCTCGCATCGGCTCGAGGAACTCGCGCGCGTCGCCGAGCGCATCGCGGTGCTGCGCGATGGCAAGCTCGTGCATGTCGACGCAATGGCGAATCTGACGAGCGACCAGATCGTCACACTGATGGTCGGCCGCGAGATCGGCGAGCGCATCGATCTCGGCGAACGCCGGATCGGCGCGCCGCTGCTCAAAATCGATGGGCTCGGCCGCGGCAAGGTGGTGCGCGACGTGTCGTTCGAGGTCCGTGCGGGTGAAATTTTCGGCATCAGCGGTTTGATCGGCGCGGGCCGAACCGAGCTGATGCGCCTCATCTATGGCGCCGACCTGAAGGATCGCGGCACGGTTTCGCTGGCTGCGGCGCCGGGCGCGACGCCCGCGCCGGTGCACATCGCCTCGCCGGCGGATGCGGTGAGCCAGGGTATCGCGCTCATCACCGAAGACCGCAAGGGCGAAGGTTTGTTGCTGCCGCAACCGGTTGCCGCGAACATCTCGCTGGGCAATATCGGCCGCGTGGCGCGGCACGGTGTAATCGATACCGCGCGCGAGAACGCGCTCGCCAGACAGCAGATCGGCGCCATGCGCATTCGCACGTCCGGGCCGGCGCAGCCGGTCGGCGAGCTGTCCGGCGGGAATCAGCAGAAGGTCGTGATCGGGCGCTGGCTCGCGCGCGACTGCAAGGTTTTGCTGTTCGACGAGCCGACGCGCGGCATCGACGTCGGCGCGAAGTTCGACATTTATGCATTGATGGGAGCGCTAGCACGCGAGGGCCGCGCGCTCGTCGTCGTGTCGAGCGATCTGCGCGAGTTGATGCTGATCTGCGACCGGATCGGCGTGATGTCGGCCGGCCGGATGACGGGCATGTTCGAGCGCGATGCGTGGTCGCAGGACGCGCTGCTCGCCGCCGCGTTCGCCGGTTACCGGAGCCGCGAAGCGATGCTCGCGACGCATGAAACAGATGCCGCAGGAGAGCTGCCATGATCGAACAGCCTCGCATCGCAATGAGCAAGGAACCGGGCGTCGGCGGCAACGCCGGCAGCGGCACATCGAGCGGCGGCGCGGGCGCTGCGGGTGGTTCCGCGACCCCCGTGGCGCACGACCCGTCGGCGCCGCTGGCGAGCGGCAAGCCGGCGGGCACGCGCCTCGGATTCTCGAACTACCTCGGTCTCGCGGGCGCGCTCGCCGCGATGATCGCGCTGTTTTCGGTGCTGAGCTCGCATTTCCTGACCTACGACACGTTCATCACGATCGCGAATCAGATTCCCGATCTCGTCGTGATGTCGGTCGGTATGACCTTCGTGCTGATCATCGCGGGCATCGACCTTTCGGTCGGTTCGGTGCTCGCGCTCGGGGCCTCGGTGGTGAGCGTCGCGTCGCTGAAGTGGGGGCTCGGCCCGCTGCTCGCGGCCGCGTTCGGCCTTGCCGCCGCCGCGCTGACGGGCACGCTGACCGGCGCGGTGACGGTCGGCTGGCGCATTCCGTCGTTCATCGTGTCGCTCGGCGTACTGGAAGCGGCGCGCGGCCTCGCGTACCAGATGACGAACTCCCGCACCGCGTATATCGGCGATGCGTTCGACTTCCTGTCGAATCCGATCGCGCTCGGCATTTCGCCGGCGTTCCTGATCGCGGTCGCGGTGATGATCGTCGCGCAGCTTGTGCTGACGCGCACGGTGTTCGGGCGCTATCTGATCGGCATCGGCACGAACGAGGAGGCGGTGCGGCTCGCGGGCGTCAATCCGCGGCCCTACAAGGTGATCGTGTTTGCGTTGATGGGCGCGCTGTCGGGGCTCGCGGCGCTGTTCCAGATCTCGCGGCTCGAGGCGGCAGACCCGAATGCGGGCGTCGGTCTCGAGCTGCAGGTGATTGCGGCGGTGGTGATCGGCGGGACGAGTTTGATGGGCGGGCGCGGGTCGGTGATCAGCACGTTTTTCGGCGTGTTGATCATCTCGGTGCTGGCGGCGGGCCTCGCCCAGATTGGGGCGAACGAGCCGACCAAGCGCATGATTACGGGCGCGGTAATCGTCGTGGCGGTCGTTCTCGACACTTATCGCAGCCATCGCAAACGCGTATGAGGCGTGTGGACGTAAACTTGCATTGAATGATAGCCACATGCGGCATGTACGATAAGCGTTGCGTCGCGCGGCAGATCGCGCAAAGCTGGTCCGGCGGACGGCGTGCCGGTTACGGCGTTGCGTGGGCGGTCTGCGACGCGGCGCGACAATGCGCATCGATTAGCGGTGAAAACAGGCAGGGGAGCAACAGTTTATGGCGACGATCAAGGATGTAGCGGCAGCGGCTGGCGTGTCGTTCACGACGGTGTCGCATGTCGTGAACAACTCGCGGCCCGTTTCGGCGGATGTGCGCGCGAAGGTCGAGCGCGCGATCCTCCAGCTCAACTATGTGCCGTCGGCAGTCGCGCGGTCGCTGAAGGCGCGTTCGACCGCGACGATCGGCCTCGTGGTGCCGAACAGCACGAATCCGTATTTCGCGGAGCTCGCGCGCGGCATCGAGGACGGTTGCGCGCGCAACGGCTACTGCGTGTTTTTCTGCAACTCCGACGACGACCCGTCGAAGCAGCGCAGCTACCTGCGCGTCCTGCAGGAAAAGCGCATCGACGGCCTCATCGTCGCGTCCGCGGGCGACGACGCGGTGCTGGCGAAAACACTCGCCGATTCGCGCGAACCGCTCGTGATCGTCGATCGCAATATCGAAGGGGTGAGCGCCGATCTCGTGCAGATCGACCACGAGAAGGGCGCTTATCTGGCCACGCGTCATTTGCTGCAGTTGGGTCACGTGAAGATCGGCTGCATCACGGGGCCGATCGAGACCGCGGTCAGCGCGATGCGCGTGCACGGTTTTATTCGCGCGATGTCCGAGCGCGGCATCGAATTCGCGCCCGAGGCGATCGTCGAAAGCGATTTCTCGGGAATGGGCGGCCACTGGGCTGCGAGCCGGCTGTTCGACACGATCCAGCCGTCGGCGATTTTCGCGTGCAACGACATGATGGGCATCGGCGCGCTGCGCGCGGCGGCCGAGCGCGGCATCGACGTGCCGCGCGACTGTTCGATCATCGGCTTCGACGATATCGAGCTCGGCAGCTTCACGTACCCGGCGCTATCGACGGTCGGCCAGTCGGTACGGGCGCTCGGCGATATGGCCGCGCAAACGCTGATCGAACGGATTAGCGGCAGCGCGGCGAGCGCGCCGCCCGGCCGGCGCCGCGTGATCGCGCCGCGCCTTGTGTTGCGCGAGTCGACGGCGGCTTTTGCGGGCGCGCGGCGTGGCGGTGTGGCGGCTTAGTTGGTAGCTCAGTTGGCAACTCAGTTGGCAAATTAGTTGGCAAATTAGTTGGCAGATTAGTTGGCAGATTAGTTGGCAACTCGGTTGCGGCTTCGTTGCAGCGCAGTGGCGGGTTGGGCGACGTCCCGGAGAAGGCACTAATCTGACAGACTGGCGCGGCACAACTCGAGCCTGTCGCTGACGCGCAGGCTGCAGTCGTGCCGCGCGGAATCGCGGCAAACGCTCAAGCGGAGCGTTGATCGAATCGCAGGAGACAGCAGTGGCATCAAATCAGGCAGGCGCTCGCGTGGCTGTAGTCGGCAGCCTCAATATGGACCTCGTTGCGCGCGCGCCGCGCATGCCGCAGCCGGGCGAAACGCTTGCCGGGCACACGTTCGCCCAGGTGCCGGGCGGCAAGGGCGGCAATCAGGCGGTGGCAGCCGCGCGCCTGGGCGCGCAGGTCGCGATGGTGGGCTGCGTTGGCCACGACGCGAACGGCGCCCAGTTGCGCGCGGGGCTCGAAGCCGAGCGGATCGACTGCGCGGCGCTCGAGACGAGCGCGAACGCGCCGACCGGCGTCGCGCTGATCATTGTCGACGATGGTTCGCAGAACGCGATCGTGATTATCGCCGGCAGCAACGGCGAAGTGACGCCGGCGACGATCGCGCGTCATGAGGCCGTGCTGGCTGCCGCTGAAGTGGTGGTCTGTCAGCTCGAAACGCCGCCGCAAACGGTCGAAGCGGCACTCGCGGCCGCCCAGCGCCTCGGCAAGATCGTCGTGCTGAATCCTGCACCCGCGACCGAGCCGCTGCCGTCGCACTGGCTGCCGCTGGTCGACTATCTGATTCCGAATGAACTCGAAGCGGCAACGCTAACGGGCCTGCCCGTACGCTCGCCCGATGAAGCAGCCGCGGCCGCCGCTGCGCTGCGCAAAGCGGGCGCCCGCAATGTCATCATCACGCTCGGCGCTCAAGGTGTGCTGGCCGCGCTTGGCGACGCCTTGCCCGCGCATTTCGCCGCCCCGCGTGTGGCCGCCGTCGATACGACCGCGGCTGGCGACACCTTCATTGGCGGCTTCGCTGCGCAACTCGCGCAACGCACGCCCGTCGATGACGCGATTCGCTTCGCGCAGCGCGCTGCCGCTATCTCCGTGACGCGCGCGGGCGCACAGCCGTCCATTCCGACTCGCGAAGAAGTCGACGCAATCCGTTAAGCGTCGCCGCGCCGCCGGGCTGGTGCGTGCCGCATCAACGCGGCGGCAACACAACCCACCCTTCCTCACAAGCAATGCTTCGCTTTGCGTAGCGTTGCTTCGCCTATCCGTCATCGTCATTACTACAATTCGATGTAGCCACATTGTAACAATTTCAATCAAACCGCATATATTCCTCATACCATATAGATATTTCAAGATTTTTATAGGCCTGTCGTAAACAACCTCAGAGCGTCTCATGCCGTCCTCGGATCAAGGCGCCCGGCCTGCGCATGCAGCCATCACTCTCGACAGGGCAGACAAACAACATGAGCAAGGGCATCACGATCAAGGCACGGATTGGCGTGGCAATGGCTTTTCTGGCCGTGCTGCTGGCCGCAACCAGTGCGCTTGGCCTTCTCGGCATGGGCCGCACGAACGACGCGCTGCACAGCATGTATGGCAATTCGATGCCGTCTGCAGTTGCGATCGACAAGATGGAGATCTATGCGGGCCGCGAGCGTCTTGCGCTCGACCGCGCGGCGCTGCAGATCGGCACGCCGGAGGCGAAGTCGACCATCGACCGCGCGCACATGTTGCACGGTCTGGCCGAGGAGGGCTGGAAGCGTTATCTCGATCTGCCGCGTGACGCCAACGAGGACCGCATCGCGCAGGGCGTCGCCGCGAAGCGCGATGCGTACTATCAGGCGATCGACGCGTTCGCCGCGACGATTACCGCGAACGACCAGGGCAAGCTCGTCGAGGGCGCGAACCGTTTGCAGGTTGCCTACAACGAGATGGCGAACGCGGCGGCCGAGTTGCGCAAGCTCCAGTTCGAGCAGGCGCAGACCGGCTACGACGCGTCGCAGTCGAGCTTCAATCTGTTTCGCGTGGTCAGCATCGCGGCGCTTGTCGCCGGCATGATCGCGGCGTTCGTGTCGTACCTGACGCTGCGCCGGGCGATTGCGCGGCCGCTCGCCGAAGCGCTCGACCATTTCGATGCGATCGCCGCCGGCGATCTGCGCCGGCCGGTCGTCGCGAAGTCGCGCGACGAGATGGGGCAACTGATCGAAGGCCTCGCGAAAATGCAGAAAAGCCTCGTCGCGACGGTGCGCACGGTGCGCTCGGGCAGCGACTCGATCGCCACCGCGACGCGCGAGATCGCGGCCGGCAATATCGACCTGTCGTCGCGTACCGAGGAACAGGCGTCGGCCTTGCAGGAAACGGCCGCGAGCATGGAGCAGCTGACCGGCACCGTGAAGCAGAACGCCGAAAACGCGCGCCAGGCGAGCGCACTGGCCGCGAATGCATCGGAAATCGCTAACAAGGGCAGCGGCGTGGTCGGCCAGGTGGTCGGCACGATGGGTGAAATCAACCAGAGCTCGGCGAAGATCGCCGACATCATTACGATCATCGAAGGCATCGCGTTCCAGACCAATATTCTTGCGCTGAACGCAGCCGTCGAAGCGGCGCGCGCGGGCGAAGAGGGCCGCGGCTTCGCGGTGGTCGCGGGCGAAGTGCGCAGCCTCGCGCAGCGTTCGTCGGCGGCGGCGAAGGAAATCAAGGAACTGATCGATACGTCGGTCGACCGCGTGCAGTCGGGCTCGGCGCTCGTCGACGAAGCGGGCCGCACGATGACGGAAATCATCGGCGCGGTGCAGCGCGTGACCGACATCATGGGCGAGATCGCCGCGGCGTCGTCGGAACAGAGCGGCGGCATCGACCAGGTTGCGCGCGCGGTCGCGCAAATGGACGAAGCGACGCAACAGAACGCAGCGCTCGTCGAAGAGGCGGCCGCCGCGGCGCAGTCGCTGGAGGACCAGGCGCAGAAGCTGCGCACCGCGGTCGCCGTGTTCGATGTCGAAGAGGGCGCCGCCGCCGTCAGTGGCGGTGTGCCGCGCGGCAAGACGGCGGCGAGTGCCGTTCCGGCTGCTGCACATAAATCAGTTGTGTCAGGCGCAGTGCAACAGCGCGCGGCGCGCAGGAGCGTGCCGAAGGCGGCGGCGCAAAGGCCTGTGCCGGCCAGCGCGCAATCCGCAGTGCACCATGAAAGCCGCAGTGCGCAGTCGATGCCGGTTGCTTCGGGCGCAGCAGCGCAAACGGCCGGCGCGAGTGCCGCGGAACAGGATTGGGAGACGTTCTGAGCCGGACGCGCCGCTCTGCACAATTGATGCGGCCGCCAGGCCGCGTTTAGCGATCGGTCATTGTGCCGGCGTGTCGCCCTTCGCGCGACCGTCGGCATCATCTGTCGACATTACGCGTCGACATTACCTGCCGGCATTACCTGCCGGCATTACCCTTAGGTGCCGCCCCGTGCGGCATCGCCGATAGCCGCCGCCTATGCATCGCATCAGGCCGCTGTCACACCGATTTCGTCAACGCTGCGCCATAAGAAATTGGCGTGGCGATCCTTTTTGCATTCTCTACACTCGAATCGACCCGCCGCGACATTGTTCCGGTACATTGGCGAGCACGGCTGTCGAGTGTCTCCATCGGTGCGTGTACGCAAGTTGCTACACGAGTCGCGTTGTGCATCGTTGCGTGTCGTTGCGCCGTCACGCGTGTCTGAAAGCGTTGTGGATGATTTGAACGCGGCATAAACAAGGCATAAATGCGGCACGAGCGTGGCATACGCGGCGAGCCCCGATGCGGTCTGAATGCGTACCGGAAAACGATGAATTTCGCAAAAAGCGGCGGTACTTTTTCATTCACGCACGTTCCGGCGTTCGCCGGCTCGACTCCGCCCAGGCGCACGTGGTTTCGCATCGGTATCCGTTCGAAAGGCCGTTGAACATCGCTGTTGAAACATCGCGGTCGAGACATCGCGCTTGATCGTATGGTAAGCACCAGGTTCAGGCACCGGGTTCAAGCGCGTCGGGTTCGATCGCCAGGTTGAGGCATCGGTTGACGCACCGGGTTGAAGCAACGGGTTGAAGCACCGGGTTGAAGCAAGCCAGCCAGAAAGGAACGCCATGACGCAACAAGACCTCGCGCAACGCCTGATCTCGGCGCGCCGCCAGCACCGCGCAATCGAAGCGCTGCCCTCGAGCTGCCTGCCGCCCGATGCGGCAACCGCGTACGCGATCCAGCAGGCTGTGATCGAAGGCCTCAAGTGTGCGACCGGCGCGTGGAAAATCGGTGCCCGTTCGCCGGGCGGCGACGCGTCGGGGGCGCCGATTCCGGCGCCGCTCACGTTCAAGTCGCCGGCGCGCATGGAGCGTCAGTCTTTCTTTCGTGTGCTGATCGAACTCGAAATTGCGTTCCGTTTTGCCGAGCCCGTCGCGCCGCGCAGTCAAACCTATGCGCGCGACGAAGTGCTCGCGCTCGTCGGCGCCGTGTTGCCGGCTATCGAGATTGTCGATAGCCGCTTTGCCGAATGGCCGAACATCGCGCCGCTCGCGCAGCTTGCCGACGCCCAGAACAATGGCGCGCTCGTGACGGGCCATCCGGTCAGCTATGCGGGCTGCGCGCGCAGCTTCGACTTCGTCTCGCCCGAGCTCGAACTCGCGTTCGATGGTGCGTCGCTCGTGCCCGAAGCGCCCGGCAATCCGGCCGGCGACCCACGCGAACTGCTCGTGTGGTTCGTCAACCATTGCGCCGCGATGGGCATCACGATCGAGCCGTCCTGGACCATTACGACCGGTTCGTACGTCGGCGCGCACATGATTGGCGAGCCGGGCATGGTGCGCGGGCATATCGACGGCCTCGGCGAAGTCGAAGTCGAACTGGTCTGAATTCCCCTCATTTTTACGCTTGAAAGCGTGTTTCGTGCGCGTTGCATCGAAGCGTCGACTATCGGCCTGATTGGTTGCGACGATGACGCACGGCATTCCGATACACGACAGGTTCACGACGGATTCAGCGACGGATTTACGGCGGACTCGCGACAAGCGGCGTCGCGCGCACGGTGTATCTACTGATTCAGACGCCGCTCCGGCGAACCGTCATACAGGCGAGAGGTTCAATAAAGCGCATCGGGCAATGCGCAGTCGATGTGATTTCGTTGGCCGCGCAGCGATCGGTGTGCGGTGACGCGCACCCGTGAACGTTGCCGCGAATCTTGTTGGCCGACCATGCGAACGACGCGGGTATCGGCGTGCTTATTGGTGCACGGCGGGTGCACGGCGGGTGCACGGCGAGTGCATCGCAAGTGCATGGCGGCTTGATGGCGGATGTACCCGCGCGCCGACCAACGCGGAGCGAAGAATGGACGAAAAAACTGCAATGCGACGTGTGACGTGCACTGTGTGCGTTCGTGCACGCGCGTCATGAAACGTTGTCAGTCGATGTTGAACGAAAACAGGTATGCGGGGACGAATAGTCGGGCGTGCACAAACGTGTAACAGCGCGTTGCAATGTCGACGCTTGCGGCGTTGCGCACGTTAACGTAAGCAGCATTGCAAGCGCGTGGAAGCAGGATGACGCGGTACGAGCGGCAGACAACACTGCGAGCCGCGCCGGGTGCTTACGGTGCGCCGCAATGTGGGGCGCCACACGGCGCGCGCCGGACGAGTTTGCGAAGGTGCCGGAAACACAACACGCGCCGATGCGGCAGCCATTGCGCTAAACGCGCGTTGCAGGCAAAGAGATTGCCGCGCGCGGAACAGATGATGGAAGTGCTTGCTGCGCGCAATCGCGCACGCAAACGCAGTTTGAGGTACGTTGCATGCAACGCGTCACGCAAGCTGTGTGAAGTAGCTGTAGTACAGCAAGGCCGCATTGATTCGCGCTTCGTTTGTCGCGAGCGGCACGAGATTGTAGGTGACCGAAACGGCGTCTACAAGTGAAGCTTGCCCGTACTCGGTTTGACGCGTTTTCTTAACGTAGTTCGTGAAAAAAAATTTAAAAGGGTTTAGGATGAATTCGAACGATGGCGTTTCCTGATAGCGCGCCGCGCACGACATCGTTCCAGACTTCGGCGAGGAGGTAGCATGGATATCTACAGCAGTTTCGCGACCCGCTTCGAGAAAACGAGAGAGGAGGAATTTTCACTCGAAGAGTACCTCGCGCTCTGCAAAGACAATCCCGCCGCGTACGCCACTGCTGGCGAACGCATGTTGACGGCAATCGGAGAGCCTGAACAGATCGATACGCGAAACGACCCGCGCATGTCGCGGATTTTCGCGAACAAGGTCATCAAGGTATACCCCGCGTTCCGTGAGTTCTACGGAATGGAAGATGTGATCGAGCAGGTCGTTGCCTACTTCAGGCACGCCGCTCAGGGGCTCGAAGAAAAGAAGCAGATTCTCTATCTGTTGGGGCCGGTGGGCGGGGGTAAGTCTTCCATTGCGGAGCGTCTCAAGCAGTTGATGGAACGCGTGCCGTTCTATTCGATCAAGGGTTCACCCGTCAACGAATCGCCGCTCGGTCTCTTCGATTACGACGAAGACGGTCCAATTCTCGAGGAGCAATACGGCATTCCGCGCCGTTACCTGAAGAGCATCCTGAGCCCGTGGGCCGTGAAGCGGCTGCACGAGTACAACGGCGATATCCGCAAGTTCCGCGTCGTGCGCCGCTACCCGTCCATTCTTCGGCAGATCGGTATCGCGAAGACGGAACCGGGCGACGAAAACAACCAGGACATTTCGTCGCTGGTTGGTAAGGTCGATATCCGCAAGCTCGAGCAATACGCGCAAGACGATGCGGACGCATACAGCTATTCCGGTGGCTTGTGCCTCGCGAATCAGGGCTTGCTCGAATTCGTCGAAATGTTCAAGGCGCCGATCAAGGTGCTGCACCCGCTGCTCACCGCCACGCAGGAAGGCAACTTCAAGGGCACGGAAGGGTTCGGCGCGATCCCGTTCGACGGCGTGATTCTCGCGCACTCGAACGAGTCCGAGTGGAAGGCATTCCGTAACAACCGCAACAACGAAGCATTGCTCGACCGGATCTTCGTCGTGAAGGTGCCGTACTGCCTGCGCTACTCGGAAGAAATGAAAATTTATGAGAAGTTGCTGCGTAACTCGTCGCTCGCGAATGCGGTCTGCGCACCCGGCACGCTGAAGATGATGGCGCAAATGTCGGTGCTAACGCGCTTGCAGGAGCCCGAGAACTCGAGTCTGTTCTCGAAGATGCAGGTATACGACGGCGAGAATCTGAAGGACACGGACCCGAAAGCCAAGTCATACCAGGAATATCGTGACTTCGCAGGTGTTGATGAAGGGATGACCGGCGTCTCGACGCGTTTCGCGTTCAAGATCTTGTCACGCGTGTTCAACTTCGATACGACGGAAGTCGCGGCCAACCCGGTGCATCTGATGTACGTGCTCGAACAGCAGATCGAGCGCGAGCAGTTTCCGCCGGAGACCGAACAGAAGTATCTGTCGTTTATCAAGGACGTGCTGGCATCGCGTTATGCGGAATTTATCGGCAAGGAGATTCAGACCGCGTATCTGGAGTCGTATTCCGAGTATGGTCAAAACATCTTTGACCGTTATGTCACGTATGCGGATTTCTGGATCCAGGATCAGGAGTTCCGCGATCATGACACCGGTGAGAGCTTCGACCGTGCCGCGTTGAACGCAGAACTGGAGAAGATCGAGAAGCCCGCGGGCATCAGCAATCCCAAGGACTTCCGCAACGAGATCGTCAATTTCGTGTTGCGCGCGCGTGCGGCGAATGGTGGCAAGAATCCCGCGTGGATCAGCTACGAGAAGCTGCGCGTCGTGATCGAAAAGAAGATGTTCTCGAACACGGAAGAACTTTTGCCGGTCATTTCGTTCAATGCGAAAGGGTCGGCGGAGGAACAGCGCAAGCACGAAGACTTCGTCAACCGGATGGTCACAAAAGGTTATACGCCCAAGCAGGTACGGCTACTGTGTGACTGGTATCTGCGCGTGCGCAAGTCGTCATGACACGCGGCACGCACAGCCCGCGCGGCGCGGGTTTTCCGAACCGCGCCGCGCGGGCTCCTTGCAAGTCGCAAGCCGCATGGACCTGAGGTTGCATGCACAACTTGCGTCTTGCGTGTTCGACATCGAAGCGGGAGACCCGGTGTGCTTCATCAAATCATCGACCGCAGGCTGGCTGGCAAGAACAAGAGCATCGCAAACCGCGAACGCTTTCTGCGCCGCGTAAAGAGTTACATTCGGCGTGCCGTGTCCGATGCAGTGCGCGATCGCAGCATCAAGGACATTCAAAGCACGCAGAGCATCACGATTCCCCGCAAGGACATCGCTGAACCGTCGTTCCGGCATGGCCCGGGCGGCCGGCGTGAACTCGTCCATCCCGGCAACTCCGATTACATCCGCGGCGACAAGATTCCGCGCCCGCAAGGGGGCGGCGGTGGCGGCGGCGGAAGCAGCGCGAGCAACGAAGGCGAAGGGCAGGATGATTTCGTGTTCGAGCTCTCGCGCGAAGAGTTCATGCAGTACTTCTTCGACGACCTCGAACTGCCGCGCCTCGTCAAAACGCATCTGCTCGCGGTGCCCACGTGGAAGAGCATTCGCGCGGGTTGGGCGGCGGAAGGCACGCCGAACAACATCGACGTCGTGCGTTCGCTGCGTAGCGCGCTGGGCCGGCGCATCGCGCTGGGCGCGCCGCTCGTCAATGAATTGCATGTACTCGAGCAGCAGCTCGAAGAGATGAAGGCCGACCCGGCCGATCGCCGCGACGAGATCAAGCTGCTCGAAGAAGAGATTCACCATCTGCGCGGCCGCATCTGGCGCATTCCGTTTATCGACCCGTTCGATCTGCGCTACGTGAACCGCGTGAAGCAGCCGCAGCCGTCGAGTCAGGCCGTGATGTTTTGTCTGATGGATGTATCGGGTTCGATGGACGAGCAGCGCAAGGACCTCGCCAAGCGCTTCTTCATCCTGCTTTATCTGTTTTTGAAGCGGAACTACGAACGCATCGAAGTGGTGTTTATTCGCCATCACACGCGCGCGGAAGAAGTCGACGAAGACACGTTTTTTCATTCGACCGAAAGCGGCGGCACGGTCGTATCGAGCGCGCTCGAGTTGATGCAGAAAATTCTCGACGAGCGCTATTCACCCACTGAATGGAATATTTACGGCGCGCAAGCGTCAGACGGCGACAACTGGACCGACGATTCACCGAAATGCCGCAAGATCCTCGCAGATGACATCCTCGAGAAGGTGCGGTATTTTGCTTATATTCAGGTTACGCCTGAAGAGCAGAACTTGTGGCTCGAATATGCGCAGCTCGCGCAGTCCGTGCCGCATCTGGCGATGAAGAAGGTCGAGACAGCCGCGGATATTTATCCGGTGTTCCGTGAACTGTTCGAGAAGCATGTAGAAGTATGACGACGCGACACTTGCATAACGAGGCGCGAGGCGATGAGCCGGAGCGCAAGAAAGGCGTGCAGACAGGCAATAAGGTGGAGCATGCCGAAACCGGCGTACACAAGGTGTACGTACCCGACGCCGGAAAAAGCGGGCCACGTGAAGGCGGTCAAGCACAGGGACAAACCGGGGCGCCCTCCATTGGGCAAAGGGAAGTCCGTATGAACGTTGCCGATAGACGGCCGTTGCCGTGCCCGTCCGACTGGACCTTCGAGCTGATCGAAGAGTACGACACGCATATCTC
Source organism: Paraburkholderia edwinii (assembly GCF_019428685.1). NCBI lineage: Bacteria > Pseudomonadati > Pseudomonadota > Betaproteobacteria > Burkholderiales > Burkholderiaceae > Paraburkholderia > Paraburkholderia edwinii. Next base: position 2,931,929 of record NZ_CP080095.1, on the reverse strand, counting down.
GCATGTTGCAGAGCAATACGAACTCGACGTGTATCCGATCCAGCTCGAGCTGATCAGCTCCGAGCAGATGATGGATGCGTATGCGTCGGTCGGCATGCCGGTCAACTACCGCCACTGGTCGTTCGGCAAGCATTTCCTGTCGACCGAAAAGAGTTACCGGCGCGGGCAGATGGGTCTCGCCTACGAGATCGTCATCAACTCGAACCCGTGTATTGCGTACCTGATGGAAGAGAACACGATGACGATGCAGGCGCTCGTCATCGCGCACGCGGCGTACGGCCATAATTCGTTCTTCAAGGGCAACTACCTGTTCCGCTTGTGGACCGATGCGCACGCGATCATCGACTATCTCGTCTACGCGAAGAACTACATTGCCGAATGCGAAGAGCGCTTTGGGCTCGACCGCGTCGAAGAACTGCTCGATTCGTGCCACGCGCTGATGAACTACGGCGTGGACCGCTACAAGCGGCCGCAAAAGCTGTCGCTGCAACGAGAGCTCGAAGCGCGGCGCGAGCGCGAGGCGTATCTGCAGTCGCAGGTCAACGAATTGTGGCGCACGCTGCCGAGCAAGCACGTGCCGCTGCCCGAGGAAGAGGAAGGGCGTTATCCGCCGGAACCGCAGGAAAACCTGCTGTATTTCGCGGAAAAGAACGCACCGCTGCTCGAGCCGTGGGAGCGCGAAGTGATCCGCATCGTGCGCAAGGTAGGTCAGTACTTCTACCCGCAGCGCCAGACGCAGGTGATGAACGAAGGCTGGGCGACGTTCTGGCATTACACGCTGCTCAACACGATGTACAACGACGGCAAGCTCGAAGACGGCTTTATGATGGAGTTCCTGCACTCGCACAGCAACGTCGTCTACCAACCGCCGGTCACGAAGCCGTATTACAGCGGCATCAATCCGTACGCACTCGGTTTTTCGATGATGAGCGACATCCGCCGCATCTGCGAGAACCCGACCGAGGAAGACCGCCGCTGGTTCCCGGAGCTCGCGGGCAGCCCGTGGTTGCAGGCCATGCACTACGCGATGCGCAACTTCAAGGACGAGAGCTTCGTCGCACAGTACCTGTCGCCGCATCTGATCCGCGAAATGCGGCTCTTCTCGATACTCGACGACGACATGCGCGATGCGCTCGAAGTGTCGGCGATTCACGACGATAGCGGCTATCAGTACGTGCGGCAGGCGTTGTCGCGGCAGTACGATATTCACCACCGCGAGCCGAACATTCAGGTGTGGTCGGTCAATACGCGCGGCGACCGTAGTCTTACGCTGCGGCACTTCATGAGCGACAACCGTCACCTGTCGAACGACAGCGACGAGGTGTTGAAGCACATGGCGCGACTGTGGCAATTCGACGTATTCCTCGAAAGCGTCGATGAGAACGGAACCGTGCGCAAGCGCTACGAATGCCGTTACACGGCGCCGACAGTGAGGATCTGAATTCCTTTCTTTCATTACCGATGGTTTACGGCCACTGAGCTGTAAGTTATCGCAAAGCCAGCCTCGTCGAGGCTGGCTTTTTTATTGGGCCAGATGTCCGCGGCGTCTTGTCTCCCGGGCAATGCTCGCGCTGTGGACATAGGCCCATGCTGCGCCGCAACCGTGCGAAAGCGCGATCTTTAACGTGCCTGGGCGTGCTATTTCATCCCCGTGATTCGTCGATATCCGATACCATACGGACCCTGCGCGAGCTTTCATTTATATGAACATCGCGTAGGCGACAAATGAAAATTGAAAGTAAAAACAAGGGCGGCAGCACGACCGCTCGAATCCATTCCAAAAAGGGACAGCCAAAGCATCATGGTCGATCAGACTGTTTTCACACCAGCACACGATACGCGTCGCCGTATCTTCGCGATCGTCGGCGCCTCATCGGGCAATCTCGTCGAGTGGTTCGACTTCTACGTCTACTCGTTCTGCGCGCTGTACTTTGCGCCGGCGTTTTTCCCGAAGGGCGATACCACCACACAGCTTCTCAACACCGCGGGCGTGTTCGCCGCGGGCTTCCTGATGCGCCCGATCGGCGGCTGGTTCTTCGGACGCCTTGCCGATAAGCGCGGCCGACGCTTCGCGATGATGGTGTCGGTGTTCATGATGTGCGGCGGCTCGCTCGTCATCGCCGTGCTGCCGCCGTATGCGGAGATCGGCGTGCTCGCGCCGGCGCTGCTGCTCGTCGCACGCCTGTTCCAGGGGCTGTCGGTTGGTGGCGAGTATGGCACCAGCGCGACGTACATGAGTGAAGTGGCGCTTCAAGGCCGCCGCGGGTTCTTTGCCTCGTTCCAGTACGTGACGCTGATCGGCGGGCAGTTGTGCGCGCTGCTCGTGCTCGTGATCCTGCAGCAGACGCTCACCACCGACGAACTCAAGGCGTGGGGCTGGCGCGTGCCGTTCGTGGTCGGCGCGGTGGCCGCGCTTGTCGCGCTGTATCTGCGCAAGTCGCTCGACGAAACATCGACGGCCGCGAACCGCCAGCGCAGTGACGCGGGCACGCTCGCCGGCATGTGGAAACACAAGGGCGCGTTCCTGACGGTGATCGGCTTCACGGCCGGCGGCTCGCTGATCTTTTATACGTTCACGACGTATATGCAGAAGTACCTCGTGAACACCGCGCACATGAGCGCCAAGACCGCGAGCAATGTGATGACGGTCGCGCTGCTCGTTTATATGCTGATGCAGCCGCTGTTCGGCGCGTTGTCGGACCGCATCGGCCGCCGCCAGTCGATGATCCTGTTCGGCTTGTTCGCGACGATCGGCACGGTGCCGCTACTGCATGCGTTGAAGGATGTGACGAGCCCGTATATGGCATTCGTGCTCGTGGTGGTGGCGCTGGCGATCGTGAGCTTCTACACGTCGATCAGTGGGCTGATCAAGGCCGAGATGTTCCCGCCGGAAGTGCGCGCGCTTGGTGTGGGGCTTTCATATGCGGTCGCGAATGCGATCTTCGGCGGCTCGGCCGAGTATGTCGCGCTGTGGCTCAAGCAGGCGGGCAGCGAATCGATGTTCTACTGGTATGTGACAGTGCTGTGCGCAATCGCAGGGATCGTATCGTTGCGCATGCGCGATCCGTCGAAGGTCGGCTATCTGCGCGACGAACCTTGATGGGTTAAAAAGCGCGCCGCTTTGTGTGAGCGGCGCGAAGGCGTGAGCGGCGACGGCGTCATGCGTAATGACGCGCCGCGCACGGTGCAGCAAAAAACGGCGGCCACGGAATAACCGGGTCGCCGTTTTTCATTTTCGACGGGCGGCGTGCGAAAGCGTTGACGCTGTGCGTTCAGCCTACCGAAGTTTCGCCTTCGCCCGGTTTTTTGCCCGGCTTGTCCGACGGCGCCTGCTTCCGGTTCTGATCGTTGCGCTCGGGCATCTTGCTCTTTTCGTTATCGTTGTGCTTAGGCTGCGTCGGATGCTCGATGTCGCCACCTGGCTGGTTGGTCGTCTGATTCATTTGACTGCTCTCCCTTTAGGCCGAAACCACCAGTCGACCAGCAAACAGCGGTCCCGCGCCCACACTTCGCAGGCTGCGAATAAGCTTTTGCTAGACTCGAATTCCAGTACGCTGCTTATTCGCTGCTTACGGTCTCAGGAGACTTACGATGACAAAAATCGCATTCGAAGACTTCGAGCGGCGGGTGGTCGAGCGCCATCTGATCAAAGGACACGTGTACGAGAATGCGTCGGCGCTCGTCGAGCGCGCAAATGCGTGGATCGCGGAGCGCGGTGTCGATGTCATCAACGTCGAGAGCCTGTCGACGTTCGGCTCCGGCGACGATACGAGCGTCAGTCACTGGTATTCCGGCATTCGCGTCTGGTACCGGACGCAGTGATGAGGCGAAACCGCGTTTCTACTTACCCGACACCACAAGCTTGAGCTTGTTCGCGCCGGCAGTCGTCGCTGTGATTTGTGTGCGGGCGTCGCGCGCACCGACGTAAAAGTGCTGCCGCGCCGGCGAATTGACATCATGCGTCGCATCCGGCAGACACGACGCGATATCGGCCGCGACCGCCTGCAATGCCGACGCGCTCGAACCAGCATCGCCGTGTGGCGTCTAGACGCATTGATAGCTCGCGTGCGAGCCGCCGCACTGTGCATCGTCGCCGTACGGTTGCGCGACGCCCTGGCCATCGGCGGGCGATAACTGCGCGAAACCGCCTGGCGCCGCTGCGACGATCCGTTTGAGCGCGGCGCACGGACTCGGCGCATCGTCCGCGCGCGCGAGAGCGGGCGCCAGTGCAACCAGCGACATGCCGATCACCGCAGCGTGGAAGAAGGTCGAACGGTGAGAGTTCATCTACGCCTCCTCGATAAGGTAGGTGACGAGATCGACAAGCAGACTTTGTTCCCGGCGCGCAGCGCCTGGGCCCGCTTGTGTTTTTCGTGCCACTGTTTGCGTCGCTATGTGTGCCGCTATTCGAATCGCTTTTCGAGTCGGTTTTTGTGTCGCTATTCGTGCCGCGATTCGTGCCGCTATTCGTGCCGCGATTCGTATCGCGGCCGACTCACCAAGCTTTCTCCACTCACCCAGCGCGATGTTCACCGTCGCGCTCAAGCGAGCGCGTGCGTTTCAATTCGGGAAAGAAGCGCATCCACAGCAGCGCGACCGCGACCGTTGCGATGCCGCCCGCCAGCACCGCGGGCCGCGCGCCCCACCAGCCGGCCGTCACGCCCGATTCGAATTCGCCGAGCTGGTTGGACGTGCCGACAAAAAGCGAGTTGACGGCGCTTACGCGGCCCAGCATCTCGTCGGGCGTGCGCAGTTGCACGAGCGACAGCCGCACGACCACGCTGATCACGTCCGACGCGCCGAGCACCACCAGCGCAAGCAGCGACACGATGTACTGATGCGACAGACCGAACACGGCCGTCGCAACACCGAACACGATCACACCGCAGAACATCGCAAAGCCGGGGCGGTGTTTCAACGGAAAGCGCGCGAGCCATAACGTGCCGGCCAGCGCGCCGACTGCCGATGCCGAGCGCAACAGGCCGAGGCCGAGCGGACCCGTGTTCAGGAAATCGCGTGCGAAGACCGGCAAAAGCGCGGTTGCGCCGCCAAACAGCACAGCGAACAGATCGAGCGACAGCGCGCCGAGAATGACCGGTTCCCGGAAGATAAACCGGATGCCTGAGAACACCGATTCGAGCGTGACCGGCGTGCGCATCGCGGGCTTCGCGTGCAGCGGAATGCTCGAGACGAGGACCATTGCCGCCGCGAACGACAGCGCGCAGCCGAGATAGGCCGGAGCGGCGCCGATGCCGTACAGCAGACCGCCGAGCGCGGGCCCGACGATCTGCGCCGCCTGATTCGCGGACGTCGACCACGCGGTCGCGCGAGGCAGTTGCGCGCGCGACACGACGGCCGGCAGCAGCGACGCGATGGCGGGGCCCTCGAACGCGCGCGCCGCGCCGACACAAGCGGCCAGCAAATAGATGACCGGCGCATCGATCCAGCCGCCCCAGGTGCCGAGCGCGAAGACCGCGGCCGCCGCGCATTCGATCGTCTGGCAGACGGCGGCGATACGACGCCGGTCATAGCGGTCGGCGACGTGCCCGACCACGAGCGTCAGCACGAACATCGGCAGAAACTGCGCGAGCCCGACGATGCCAAGCGCGAACGCGCTTTTCGTGAGCGCATAGATATGCCAGCCCATCGCGACCGCGAGCATCTGGAACGACAGCGACGATAGCACGCGTGTGCACCAGAAACGCTGGAACGCGCCGCTTTTCGGCAGGCGTTCGTTCGCCTGGCCGGCGGTGTGCGAAGCGGGGTGAGATCCGGAAGGGAGGTCGGGCCGATCTGCTGAATTGGCGGCCGAATGCGTAGCGGAATGCGTGGCTGAATCAGGTGCTGACGGGGCGTTCATCGCGTTGTTGTTATGCCGGGCGAAACCAGCGTTGCCGCAACCGTGCAGCGCGCGGGCGACGAATGACTATTTCTGACGGAAAGCTAACGGGAAGGCGCGCCAGGCCGGCGCGCACGAACGGGGAGTGTAATTGAAAAGTTACTGCGCCGACTGGATCTTCTGCGGCTTCTTCGGCTTGTCGACCTTGCTGTATTCGAACGCCGGCGTTGCCTTCAGCGCATCCTTCGTCGCGCCGGGCAGATAGAAGTTGCCGTTCTTCAGATCGAACGCCTGGATCGGCACGGCGACGTTATGCGAGCCGACGCCGAGAAAGCCGCCCGTCGAGATCACCGCCGCCGACAGCGAGCCGTCCGGTGCGATCACGAGATCGAAAATCGAGCCGATTTTCTCGTTCGAATCGTTATAGACCGGCTTGCCGAGGATGCTCTTCTTGGCGCTCCAGCCTTGCAGCAGCGCCTGCGACTGCTGGACGCTGACGCCCAGGGTCTGCGTGCCGGCGACCTGCGCGTGGGCGCTGGCAGCAGTAGCGAGCACGGCGGCTGCGATCAAGGCTCGGGAAAACGCTTTCATATCAACTCCTTTTTTAGTTAGCCCGGGGTGGGCGAAAGCAACAAAAAGACCTATGCAGGGCCAACCTAGGGAAACCCCTAGGTAAAAACCCTTATTTGAGATAGAATGACGATGCTTGCTAAAAATTGAGAATCGTCATGCCGCTCCAGTATCAGGTATTTGAAAAGATTGCATTTTCGTTGGTCGTGCTGTCGGCCGTCGTCTGTTCGTCGTTTATCGCGTACGAAAGCAGCCCTGAGCTGCAAAACGCGGTCGCGGTGACGAAGAAGCTGGACTGGACCGCAAACTACGCGACCGTCTGTGTTTCTCCGATGGCGACTGCGTGCACCGAATTTGCGGGCGACTGAGTCTTCAAATCGTAACAATCCGCTACCGTACACGGTCAGGCGCGATTTTGCAGTAATGGTCGAACGAACGAGAGAGGACGCGGGGCGCGTATAGCGGGTTAGCGCCGACGCTTCGCGGCATCGTGCGCGATCTGGCCGGCTTCCCGAAGCGCTTTCACGATATCCGCATAGACGCGCTCGCGCGTTGCGCGATCGGGGGCGCGCAGTGCGAACGACGGGTGCCAGGTCGGCACGACCTGGCGCGCGCCGTGCTCGAGCACCTTGCCGATCACCTCGCGCAGCGGCGCATCGCGCGTTTCGAGCAGCGCTTTCAACGCGGTCGCGCCGAGCGCCACCACAACGACCGGCTCGACCGTCGACAATTCCTTTTCCAGCCAGTAGTGACAGGCGGCGATCTCGCGTTGCGCGGGTGTCTTGTGCATGCGCCGCTTGCCGCGCGGTTCCCACTTGAAGTGCTTGACCGCGTTCGTCACGAAGACGTCCGTGCGTGTGACGCCGGCTTCATCGAGCGCATTGTCGAGCAGTTGCCCGGCTGGCCCGACGAACGGTTTGCCGGCGCGGTCCTCGCTGTCGCCCGGTTGCTCCCCGACCATCATGATCGGCGCATGGCGCGGCCCGGCGCCGGGCACCGCCTGCGTCGCGTCGTGCCACAACGCGCAGCGACGGCACGCATCGAGGCGCGCCGGCTGTTGCTGCGGGTCGACCTCGGGCGTGCCGTTCTGGTCATCCTCGTTGCGCGCGCTCATGGTCGAAAGCCCTGGCTAACGAAGGTCACTCGCTCGCCATCACGTTTTTCTTCTTCGCGAGTTCCTGCGCCATCTCGTAATGGTGCTCGATGGTCGGCAACGCTTTTTGCGCAGCCTTTTTCAGGCTCGCGTCCTGGCCGTTCTGCGCCTCGTCCTGGAACGCAGCGATCGCATCCTTGTGACCTTGCACGCCGAACTTGCTGATATACGCCGAATCGAAATCCGCGCCCTTGAGCGAGCGGATGCTGTCGAGCGCCGATGTATCCGCATCCTTGGGCACATCGACGCCATGCGGCACCGCCGCCTTCAGTTGCATCGCGAGCTTCGTATGATCGGCGATCATGTGTGTCGCGAATGCCTTCACGTTCTTGTCGTTCGACTGACGCATCGCGAGTTTCGCCGCGTCGATTTCCGTTGTGCCCGCAACGGCCGCGGTTTTGACGAACTGACGGTCGGTGTCCGACATGGCCTGAGCGCCGTTCGTCGACGACATGGCCGGGTTTTCGGTGGCGCTTTTCGTCGTGTTTTGCGGCGCGTTTTGCCCATATGCGGAACTCACGCCCAAGGCGAGCGGTGCGATCGTAAAGGCCGCTGCGACGAGCGCGGCCTCGAATCCTGCTGGTCGAAACTTCATAAGACCTCCCAATTGTGCTTTCGGTGTTGGTGTGTTTTGTATCGGCATGCGCCGCATTGCGTGCTCGATCTGCACGTCTAATCTGCGATCGTTCTATCGAGCCTCACGCAGGTGTCGAGCGCGCATCGAATCCCAGCGAAGTAACTCAGCGCCGTAACTCGCCGCGCCCGCCCTCGAGCGCGTCGCCCATTTCACCGACCGGGTCCGCGAGCGGATCGTGCAACGCGCCGCGGCCGCCCCAGTACGGCTCGCTGCCGTAGTATTCGTGAACGGACGCCGCCCAGCCCGCATCGGCCATCGCGGGCCAATGCTCCTGATCGAAGTCCGGCGCATCCTTGACACGCGACGCATCGACGCTCAGCACGAAACATGCGCGGTCGGTGTCGAGCGTGAGCGCATTCCACGGAATCGCAAACAGCCTGTCGCCGATGCCAAGAAAGCCGCCGCTCGACATCACGATATAGGCGACGCGTCCCGCTCCGATGTCGAGCATGATGTCCTTGACCTTGCCGGCTGTTTCGCCGTCAGCGGTCAGCACCTTGTTGCCGTCGAGTTTCGCGGCCGCCATCACATCGGGGCGCGGGTCTGCATTCGTCGCGGACCCTTCGCCGACGACGCGCGCGCCAGGGTTGCTTTCTGGTGCGTTGAGCATGGTCATGATCTGCCTCCCTTCTGTTCGGATTGCTTCGCGTGTTGCTGCGTGTTGCCCTGTGTTGCCTTCAGTATTCCGCCGGATTCCGCCGGACGTGTGACCGCATGTTTGTCAGTCGTGTCGCGCGCCTCGCCGCGTGTCGTTCGAGCGGCCGTTGCCGATCGCGGCCGGCTTGCCGCGTGCAGCGATATCGCCGCGCGACAGCATGCCGACCAGCCGATGCTGATGGTCGATCACCGGCATCAGCTTCAGTTGCGCGATGCGCATCTGCCGCGCGATTTCGGCGACATCGTCGTCGTCGAAGCAGCACTCGGCGCCATCGCATGCCACTTCGCGCACAAGCGTGTAGGGCGGTTTGCCGACCCACAGCGCACGTACGGCGAGATCGCGATCGGTCAGCAGACCGGTCAGGCGGGCGCCGTCGCAGATCGGCAGCGCGGCGACGCCGTGTCGATGCATCAATTGCGCCGCGTGGCCGATCGTGTCCGAAGGGGCGATCGTCACAACGTCGCGCGACATCAGTTCGCGTACGGCTCGGCTCATTGCAAGTTCCTCCCTCAAAGCCTTCGCAGAAACTCTTAGTCGGCGCATCGCTTCGAAGTGAAATCAGGGGCGAAATTCAGCGGCGAACAGCGCAAGCCCGTATGCTGCAGTCAAGCCGCCACGGCTCAGTCCCGCAACAAAGCGGCAAAGCATGCACGCTGTTCGTTTATCCGTCAGCCCATACTCGTTATCGAGCAACGGCTATGCCGCACATTCGCGCAAGCGGTATGCCCAAGGTCGCAAGCTGGCTGGAATGCGACGTGGCTGCGCTTTTTCGTGCACCGTTTGACGACGATCTGCTGGCCGTCGCGGACGCGGCGATGCATGCACATAAGCGCGCATCATAGAAAGGAGGGAGTGCAAAAAAAGCGCCCGCGGTATGGACGAATCCGCGGGCGTAAAGTCGTCAGGTCGATGCGGCGAACTGCAAACAAGTGGCAAACAAGCGGCAATCAGCTGCAGAGAAGCGGGCAGCGAGGCGGCAGATAGGCCGCAAATAAGCCGCAAATCAGCGGCTAGGCCGCGGCCATCGCCGGCATGCGCGCGTGCGTCGCGCGCACCGACGTCGCATGCACACCCGTATCGTCGGCAAGCTTGAACACCGAAACCGCATCGCGCAGCGCGCGCGCCTGATCTTCGAGCGATGCCGCCGCGGCGCTGGCCTGCTCGACGAGCGCGGCATTCTGCTGCGTGACTTCATCCATCTGCGTGACCGCATGCGACACCTGGTCGATGCCGTTGGTCTGCTCGTGCGTCGCGGCCGCGATCTCGCCCATGATGTCCGTCACGCGCTTCACCGAGCCGATGATTTCCGTCATCGTCGCGCCGGCCTCGCCGACCAGCGTCGTGCCGACCTTTACGCGCTCGACCGATTGCTCGATCAGCTGCTTGATCTCCTTGGCCGCGCTCGACGAGCGCTGCGCGAGGCTGCGTACCTCGGCCGCGACTACCGCGAAGCCGCGCCCCTGTTCGCCGGCGCGCGCCGCTTCGACGGCTGCGTTGAGCGCGAGAATATTCGTCTGGAACGCAATGCCTTCGATGATGCTGATGATGTCGTTGATGCGGCTCGAGCTTTCGTCGATGCCCGTCATCGTCTGCACGACGCGTTGCACGACGTCGCTGCCCTTATCGGCGGTGCCGGATGCGGCCGTCGACATGTTCGCCGCCTCGCGCACGTTGTCGGCGTTCTGCTTCACGGTGCCGGACAGCTCTTCCATGCTCGCCGCGGTCTGCTGCAGCGACGCGGCCTGTTCCTCGGTGCGCGCGGACAGGTCCAGATTGCCCGCGGCGACTTCGCGCGTCGCGGTGGCGATCGCATCGCTGCCTTTGCGGACGGTGCGCACCGTATGCGCGAGACTGTCGCGCATCTTCGCAAGGCCCGCCATCAGCTGGCCCATTTCGTCGCGCGACATGACCTCGACACGATGCGTGAGGTCGCCGGCCGCGATGTACTCGAAATGCGACAGCGCCGCTTCGAGCGGCCGCGAGATCGCGCTGCGCAGGCTATGCCAGCTGTAGAGCGCGGCCAGCACGCCGAGCACGATCGCGCCGATGATCACGCAGCGAAACAGCGTAAAGCCGCGTTGCTGCGCTTCGTAGTCGTCCTTGGCGGTGGCGAACTGATAGTGGCGCAGCTTCTCGCCGGAGGTATTGAAGGCGGCGTACAGGTCGTTGTTGACCAGGCCCGCTTTTGTGATCGCATCCTTGTCGCGGCTGCGCAGGGCCGCGACGAAGTCGTCGAGGCCTTTATCCATGGCAACGCGTGTGCGGATCACCTCCTGCGTGAGCCGGTCTTCGTCGGCACTGCGCGGCAGCGCGAGATATTTGTCCCACAGCGCATGCGACTGCTTCTCGAAACCCTGCGACTTCGTAATGATGCTTTCCAGATCGGGCGTGGTCGGATCCTGCGCCGCGCGCAACAGCGCCGCGCGCTGACGCGTCAGGATAATTTCCGAGTCGCCGATATAGACCACACGCGGCAGCTTGTTGCTGTACGTCTCGCGGTTCGCGTCGTTGCTGCTCGACATGCCGGTCAGTCCCAGTATGCCGACGAGCGATAACAGACAGCCGAGCACAAACATCGCGACGGCAAGGCGCATCCTGATCGATATTTTCATGTGTTCTGGTCTCTAGCGTTTACTTCGATGTGCACAGCGGTGCAAAGCGACGTGCACGGGACATGGCTGTTCTTATTCGGGGTAAACGGCTTACACGAAGCCGAACTTTAGGTATGCAGTCGAATGGCGTTCAGCGGTCGTTCATATGTTGGGATGCGATCCCCGATATGCGCGCGGCATCGTTGGAGAACCGGGAGGGCCGCACCAGTTGCTGCGCCCGGCCGTCCGCGGAACGGTTATTGCGGCCATCCTGTGCGAAGTAACCGTTATAAGGAGCCATTGATGACCAGCACTCTCGATCCCGATGAAGGGGAACCGCAAATCGTCAAGGAGACCGGGAACACCACCGGGACGCTCGGTCCGAGCGACTCGTCCGACAGCGGCAGCGACGTGGCCGGTGCAAAGCGCCACGACTTCGACCGCGATAGCGAACTCGACAACCACGCGCTCGAAACCGGCGACCGCGAACTGGCAAGCGATACCGATCGCGCCGGCACGGGCGAGCGCGCCGCGGCCGACGGCGATTCGACCCTCGACGAGAACCGGGATATCGACATCGATCGCGTCGACGACCCGTATTCACGCGACCGTGATGAAGCGACCGCGGACGAGCTGCTCGCGGGCGGAAGGCTCGCGGACAAGGCGGCCGACGAGGATGAAGAAGAGACGGACGACGATGAACCCGGCGACGAGCCGGGCAACGAACGGACCGCGGATAAACGATGAATGCGACTGTCCGTCAGCACGCCGGTCAGCCGCGACCGCTGCCGGCGCTTTTGAGCGTCCGGCGGGAGCGGCGGCCGGGTGCTATACCTAAGGTATCAGCGGTGCGCGCTCGACCGCCGGACCGCGCGCATCGATGCGCCACAGTCCGCGGGAGCGCGATTTGCTGCGCAGCGCTCACACGGACCACGCGGGATCATGCGGATTATGCAGACCGCGCGGCGCATCGAATCCCGCCGGACCCAGCCGGACCTCACTGCGCCGCAGCCGGCATTTTCAACCCCTTGGCGTTGATAAGGAGGGCACCATGTCGCTGATTGTTGCCGCACGTTTCACCACCTTTCCGGCCGCTGAATCGGCCGCCGAACGACTCTTCGGCCAAGGCTTCGTCGAAGAGGACGTCTCGCTTTTCTTCGTCAATCCGCGCGGTCAGCATGCGCGCTACCCGATAGGCGGCGACGTGAACAAGGACGCCGCCTCGACCGACGCACCGAAAGGCGCTGGCATGGGCGTGACGATCGGCGCCGTGATCGGCGCGGTCGTCGGCGTCGGCATTTTTGCGGCGTTTTCTTCCCCGCTGCTCATATCGTTGATTGCAGCCGGCGTCGGTGCGTATGTCGGCTCGCTTATCGGCGCGATGTCCCGCACGCGAGGCGGCGGCAAGCGTCCGCATGAGGAGCGCGTGCATCACGAGACGCGCGACTCGGGTGTGCTGCTCGCCGTACACGTAACGCCGGATACGCAGACCGCCGCCGCGCAAACGCTGCGCGAGGCGGGTGGCGCGGAGATCGAGCGCGCGACAGGGCGCTGGCAGCACGGCAAATGGGCGGATTTCGATCCGACCCGCGCGCCGGTGGAGTTGAAGGAGAGCCGGGCTTGAGGGGAGAAAAGCGGGGAGCAAAAGCGGGCGCGGAAAGCAGAAGCGCGCGTATCACGGCGCGCTTCGACGCATGCAGGCCGGCGCCGGCGATGGAGCAAACGGCAGCGCAAATCGCGGAGCGAACCGTGGAGCAAACCATGGAGCAAGCCGCGGCGCGGGCAGTGACGCATCGTGCAACGCATCGAGCCGCGCATCGGACGAGCGATCGCATGAACCATCGCACAAGCGAGCCGCGCCGCAGGTAACGGGCGCGCATATCAGCGGCGCGCTCGGCGGGCGACCGTCGCGTCCGGCGCCGCTGCCAGCGCATGATCGGCCGCAATCAGATCGGCCGCGCGCTCGCCGATCACGACACACGGCGCCATCGTATTGCCGCTTGTGATCTCCGGCATGACCGACGCGTCGGCCACGCGCAGATTATCGATGCCATATACCTTGAGCCGCGCATCGACGACCGACATGTCATCGCGTCCCATCTTCGCCGTGCCGCACTGATGCCAATACGTGACCGCCGCATTGCGCGCGTAGTCGCGCAGCGCGGTCGCGTCCATCTTGCCGGGCAACCGCTCGCGCGACACGATGTGCTCAAACGCCTTGCTGTTTGCCAGTTCGCGGCATAGCTCGATATTCGCGAGGCCCGTGACGAGATCGTCGGGATGCGACAGGGTGTTCGCGTAGATAAGCACCGGGTCGTTCACCTCCGCGCCCGATAGCCGCACCTGCCCGCGGCTTTTCGGATGCGCCAGTCCGGCGAACATGGTCCAGCCGTGTTCGGGCATGCCGAGCACGGCGGTCTCCGGGCTTGCGACCGGAAATTCGACCTGGCAGTGAAACATATCGGGCACTTCGAGGCTGGCGTCGCTCGACCAGTAAAGCGTCGATTCCGAACCGCTGTTGCCGATCCGCTGCGGCTCGCGGTATTCGAACACGCAGCCGAACGATACGTGATCCTGATGGTTCTGTCCGACACCGGCAAGCGGCTGAATCACGCGGATACCGTGGCGCTCGAGTTCGTCCGCCGGGCCGATGCCCGACTGCATCAAGACCTTCGGCGTATGGATCGCGCCGAGCGACAGGATCACTTCGCGCTGCGCATAAAATTGCCGCCGCTCGCCGTTGACGATCGCCTCCACGCCGACTGCCGTGGTGCCGCGCAGCAGCACCTTGCTGACCAGCGTGCCGGTCATGATCGTCAGGTTCGAATTGACGCTGCGCGGGTCGCCGATATACGACCGGAAGATCGACTGGCGCCGGCCGTCACGCACGATCAGATCGTTGACCGCCGCGCCGCCGCGGCCTTCCATCATCGTGCCGTTCGGGCTGTCGAAGGTCGGCAGGCCGAGCGCCTGCGCCGCGTCGAGCAGCGCATGGGCGGTCGGAGCCGGATTCGACGACGGCTCGACATGCACCGGGCCGCCGGCGCCGCGCCGCAGCGGATCCGGCGTGCCTTGCCAGTTTTCGATGCGACGATAGAGGCCCAGCACCGACTCGTAGCCCCAGGCCGGATCGCCGGCCTCGGCCGCGAAACGCTCCCAGTCGTTCTTGTGGCCGCGCGCCCAGACGCCGACATTGATGCTCGAGCCGCCGCCCAGCACCTTGCCCATGTTGAGCGGAATCGAGCGGCCGTTCAGATGCGGGTTCGGCTGCGCGGTAAAGGCCCAGTCGCGTTCGGAGCCGAGGTTCAGCGGCCATTGCGCGGGCGTCATCACTTCGGGCACGTCGTCGCTGCCGCCCGCTTCGATCAGCAGCACGCGCACGTGCGGACTGGCGGCGAGGCGCGCGGCCACGACCGAGCCGGCCGGTCCGGCGCCGCAGACGATAAAGTCGTAGTCGCCGGAAACGTCTTCGTTCAGACGATCGCCGCGGGTCATGCGATCGGTAGAGGCCGATTCGGGAAGGCTGCGATTCGCTGTATCGGGATAAGGATGGTTCATTGGGTCACCGGTCGGAACGTCAGAGGAGGTCCTGAATTCGAGATTTGCAGCGACTTGCGTTGGAGTAACACCGCGAGACTATCAAATCTATCAAATTTACCAAATAGAATTGATATTTGTTGAGGGACTTGTCATAGTGAAAGCCAGCCGGGTCTGAGCCGGCGAAATCATTTCGATGCCTGCACAATTCGGGTCTATGGAAAACGACGTACTCACCACGACAGAAGCGGCGCGGCTGATGGGCGTATCGGTTCGTACCGCTCAACTGCTGATCGAGGGCGGCACGCTGCGCTCATGGAAGACGCCGGGCGGACACCGGCGCGTCTATCGCGCGGACGTGCTCGCCTTCGTTGCGCAGCACGACGAAACGCCGGATGAGTTCAACTCCGCGCGCGTCGTGCTTGTCGCGCCGCCGGCGCAGATCGCGCGCTGCGTCGAATGGTTATCCGCGGTGGAAGGGTGCACGGTCGATGCGTACAGCGACGCGCAGGAAGCCGCGTTCGCGATCGGCTTGCGGTTGCCGGCGGTGGTGGTCGTCGATCTGCGCGACGCGGTGCCAGGCGGACAAGGCGAGCCGGGAGAAGAGGGCAAGCGCGCCGCCGCTCGCAAGCGAGCGGGCGAGCGCCGCGACCCCATACGCAACCCCATGCGCAGCGACTGTGACGAGCGCGCCGCGCTGGTCGCGCAGCTTGCCGCGCAGCCTGCGCTCGGCGCATCGCACATCGTCACCTTAGGCGGTGAGGGCGATGCGCGGCATGATGAACACGCGAACGCTGACGCAAAGACAGACGCACTCGCCGCCGCGAAAATCACACGCATCGAACACGAGCGGGCGCTGCCGGCGGCCGTGCGCAATCTGCTACGCGACCGCGATGCCGCCGCGCTTCAACCCGATCCCGACGCGTCGTATCCGGTCGCGCCGAACGAAGCGCAGCGCCTCGTCGCGCTCGAACGCGCGGGCTTCGTCGACACGCCGCCCGAAGACGCATTCGACCGCCTGACGTGGCTCGCAAGCCGCGCGCTCAAGGCGCCGATCGCGCTGTTGACGGTGCTGACCGCACAACGCCAGTGGTTCAAGTCGCGCTACGGCCTCGAAGGCTTTACTGAAACGCCGCGCAGCTGGGCGCTGTGCAACCACACGATCCTGCAGCGCGACGTGCTCGTTGCATCGAACCTGGCCGACGATCCGCGCTTCTCGGACAATCCGGCGGTGGCCGGCGGCCCATGCTTCCGTTTCTACGCGGGCGCGCCGGTTGTCGATCAGGACGGATTTGCGCTCGGCTCCCTATGCGTGATGGACTACGAGCCGCGCGAGCTCGATGAAGAAGCGCGCGAGACGCTGGCCGCGCTGGCGGCGCTTGCGTCCGACGAATTGCGGTTGCGCGCCACCGACCGGCAATTGCGCTGGGCACTCGATGCGTTGAGCCGGAAGCAGAAGGGGTAATCAACGCCGCGTGACAGAGGCGTTGTGACAAACGTGTTGTGACGAACGCGCGCCCGCCGTCGCCCTCGTCGCAACGGTCAATGATCGTGCGAACGCGGCTCGGCTACCGTGTGGTGTTTCGCGTGCTGCGCATCTCGCTCCGGCTGCGCGCCGTGCGCGAGACGCCGCTCGGTGGCCCGCATCTCGGCGCGCATCGCCAGCACCTGCGCGTTGACCCTATGACGATTGACGAGCGCCCACGGCAGCCCGCCGATCATCGCCTTGCCGTCGCGCCACAACGTGTGCTCGTGCGCAAAGGTCGCGAGCGCGCCGCACATCGACCGGCCGACATCGCGCCACGGCAGCCGCATCCAGGCGACCCATACTGCGTTGCGCGCCAGCACGCGTCGCTGCAACGCGTCTTCGCCAGGGCATGCATTGCCGGACCCCAGTCGCTTATCGCTGCGCCGGCGTAGAGGGTGATCCGCGGGGTTATCTGCGGCCGCTTCGGCAGCCGACGCAAAAGCACCGCGGCGCACGATCAGGTCATTGCAATAGGCGATCGCGTGGCCCGCATCGAGCACATCGAGCGCGACAAGCGCTTCCTCGCCGCCGAGGCCGAAGCGCCGCTCGTACCCGCCCACCGCCCGGAACACCGACGTGCGAAACACGCAGGCGCCCGCGATATACGTCGCGACGGTGGGTCCCAGGCCCGGCCCGGCACAGCCGGCCGCCGCGAGCGGGCTTCCCGCCATCAGACGGCAGCGCGGATCGAGCGCGCCGTGTTCACCGGTCACGACACGCGCATTGAGCACCGCGACCTGCGGCGCGCCGTCGAGCAGCTTCACGGCCAGTGCAAGCGAGCCGGGTTCCCACCAGCTGTCGTCGTCGCAGAACGCGACATAGTCGGTGCGCACGCACGCAACCGCGCGATTGCGGCCCGCCGCGCCGAGATCGGCGCCGCACTGGACCACGCGCACCTGAGGAAACAGCATATCGACGAGCTTGACCGTATCGTCGTGCGAAGCGTTGTCCGCGACGATCACGGGCGGCTGCTCGGGCAAGGACGCGAGGCGGGCGAGCGTGCCCACGAGTTGGCCGGCGCGATCATGCGTCAGGACGACCACGGAAATGCGCGGCAAGGCGGGCGGGCGGCTCTGCATGATCGATCTGCCGATGAGAGGACGACTTTGGTGCGCGACGGCGAGTCGCGCTTCGCTAACCACTCAATTGCAAACGATATACCTGTAAAGCCCTCCGGTGTGTTCTCTTTACGACGTTGGAGATGCAATTTGCTTCGGGTCGGGCGTCGCTTCCCACCCGCCGCCCAGCGCCTTATACAGCGCGACGAGATCGGTGCTGACCTGCGTCGTGCTTTGCGCATACTGTTGCCGCACCTGAGAAAGCTGCCGTTCCGCATCGAGCACATCGATAAAGTTCGTCAGCCCCTTCCGGTAGCTTTCGCGAGCAAGATCGAACGCGTCCTGCTGCGCGGCCGCGCTGCGCTCGAGCGAGGTGCGCCGCGCCTGGTCAGTGCGATACACGGCAAGCGCGTTATCGACGTCGCGCAACGCGAGCAGCACGGTCTTGCGGTATTCGAGCGCGGCCTCCGCCTGCTGCGCTTTCGACACCTTCAGATTCGACACGAGTGCGCCGCCCTCGAAAATCGGCAGCGAAACCGATGGTCCGAACGAGTAGAACAGATGTGACCAGCGCGCGAGGTCGCTCGCGTGCGTGCCGCGCAAGCCGATTTGCCCCGTCAGCGAAATGTCCGGGTAGAACTGCGCGACCGCGACACCGACGTTCGCGGTTGCCGCATGCAAATCCGCTTCGGCGCGGCGGATATCGGGACGCCGGCGCGCCAGCGTCGACGGCAAGCCCGTCGCGACGACGGGCGGCACGGGCGGTACCGCGCCGGGCGTCGATAGTTCGTCGTCGAGCGCGCCCGGCGGCTCGGCGAGCAGATACGACAGGCCATTCAACGCCTGCACGATCTGCTGCTCGAATTGCGGCAGCTGCGCGCGTGTCGATTCGAGCTGGGCCGCTGCGCTTTGCACGTCCTGCTGGCTCGCAAGGCCCACTTTCGCCTGGCTTTGCGTGAGCGTCAGCACGCCGTTCTGCTCGTCGACCAGGCGCTTCGCGATATTGAACTGCGCCTGCGCGCCGCGCAGCTGCATATAGTTCTGCGCGACTTCGCCTTCGAGCGACAGCAGTGCATCGTTGCGGCTTTCGACAGCCGCTTGCGTCTGCGCATTGGCGGCTTCGACCGAACGCCGCACGCGGCCGAACAGATCGAGTTCCCACGATGCATCGAAGCCCGCCTGCCACAGATTGATCGGCTGTTCGAGCTGGTTCACGAGATTGCGCGCGCCGTTCTGAACCGCGGCGCCCTGGCCGGGCGCAATCTGATTGACCGGAGAACCGGGCGCGCCCAGTTGATCGAGGTCGACGTTTTCGTCGTCGAGAATGCCCTTGATGCCGAGCTGCTCGCGCGTGTAGCTGCCGGTCGCGCGCACGTTGGGCAGACCTTGCGCGGCCGCGCCTTGCACCTGCGCGCGCGCTTCCTCGATGCGCAGCACCGCCTCGCGCAGATCCAGATTGCTTTGCGCCGCGCGCGCGATCAGGCGGTCGAGCGTCGGATCGTTGAAGGTGCGCCACCAGCGCGGGTCCGGATCCGAGTCTTCGGTCGGGTGCGACGAAACGGTGCTTGCGTCCGGCACTTTCGCGGCACCGGCGCCCGGTTTCGGCGCGTCGCCGTTCGCTGCCGCGTCGTTCGCGCGTTGCGGATCGCGCCAATGCGCGGGCTCGTCCTGGCCGAGTCCATTGGGCGCCTTGAAGTCGGGGCCGACCGCACAGGCGCTTACTGCCGTGCACAGCAGCAACGCAAATAAACGGGAGCAGGCGCGCTGCCTCTTTTCCATGTCGATCGTCATGTCAGTGCGCTCCGCCGCCCGACGCTTTCGCCGGCGAAAAGAAAAACGTGAGTGGAATGCACAGGATGCAAAAGATCGCCAGCATCGCGAATACATCCACATACGCAAGAATCGTCGCCTGACTCACGAAGGTCTGATAGAGGTGCCCGGTTGCGGTTTGCGCGGCCTGCGCATGCGGCTGTCCCACGTAATCCATCACGGACTGGGTGTTGCGCGCGAGCGCGTCGCTGTAGTTCTGCGACAGCGGCGTCATATGCTCGGCGAGATGCGCCATGCGCGCCTGGCTGCGTTCGCGGATCAGCGCGGTCGAAAGCGAGATGCCAATCGAGCCCGCGACGTTGCGGCACATCGTGAAGATCGCCGACGCATCGTTGTGCAGCCGCTGCGGCACGGTCAGATACGCGAGCGTCGTGATCGGCACGAACAGGAAGCCGATCGCGAGCGACTGCGCGCTGCGCATCTTCACGAGCGTGTCGTAGTCGACGTCGGGCGTGAGCGTATGCGCGTAGACGAGCGCGAGCGCCATCAGCATGAAACCGATTGAAAGCAGCGAGCGTGTTTGCACGTACGGCATCAGCCGGCTGATGATTGGAATCTCCATCGTGATCAGGATCGCGCCCGGCGACAGCACGAGGCCCGCGAGCGTCGCCGTATAGCCGAGCTGCTGTTGCGCGAGCTGCGGCACGAGCACGGCGCTGCCGTACAGGATCACCGCGAAGGCCGCGATCGCCGCGCAGCCGAGCGCGAAGTTGCGATCTTTCATGCAGCGCAGGTCGACCACGGGCTTCTTCGTGTATAGCAGCCACGTGATCGCGCCGCCGATGCCGACCACGGCGAGCACCGTGAAGATGCGGATAAAGTTTGAGCCGAACCAGTCGTCGTCCTCGCCGCGATCGAGCATCACCTGCAGGCAGCCGAGGCCGATCGAAATAAGCCCGATGCCGATATAGTCGATCGACACCTTGCCCGTGCGCTTGCGCTCCCACGGCGGGTCTTCGACGAACTGCATCACCGCGATCGAGGTCAGGATACCGACCGGCACATTGAGCAGAAACACCCAGCGCCACGTGAAGTTATCGGTAATCCAGCCGCCGAGCGTCGGCCCGAGCACCGGCGCGACGACGATCGCCACGGCCGAGATCGAAAAGGCGCGGCCGCGTTGCGAGGCCGGAAACGTATCGAGAATGATCGACTGCTGGTTCGGTTGCAGTCCGCCGCCGAAAAAGCCTTGCAGCAGGCGGAACACGATCAGTTGTCCAAGATTAGTCGCGATTCCGCACAGGAACGAGCAGATCGTAAAGGCGATGATGCAGATCACGAAGTAGCGCTTGCGGCCGAGCACACGGCCGAAGAACGCGGAGATCGGCAGCACGATGCCGTTCGCGACGAGGTACGAAGTCAGCGTCCAGGTCGCTTCGTCGTAGCTCGCCGACATCGTGCCGGCAATATGCGGCAGCGCGACGTTGACGATGGTCGTGTCGAGCACCTCCATGAATGCCGCAAGCGTGACGACGATCGCGATCAGCCACGGGTTGGCGGCTGGGCGCCATGTGTCGTCGCGCGACGGGTTGCCGTTTTTGCCGCCGCCGTTGCCGCCACCGTCGTTGCGGCCGTTGCCGCTTTTGCCGTGATTGCCCTCGGCGGGCGCATCAGCGTGGGTCGAGCTCATCGGGCGGATACGTGAGTTGAAGCATCGAAATTTCCTTGCATATGCGTTTGCGTGCGCGCGCGCAAACGCGGAGACGCTTGCGCTGCCGTTGGCACCGCGCAGCGAGTGGACTCAGCCGGTTAGCAAGTCGCACGCCCGGCCGCCCACGCGGCCAGGGTTCCGGCGCGCGTGCCGCATGCGCCCACACGGACGCCTACGCGCATCGCCCTCACACGCGTATGCGCGCCACCAGCGGCAAATGGTCCGACGCGACGCGCGCGAGCGCACTGCGATGCGCATGCACGTCGACCAGCCGTTCGACCGGGTGCATCCAGATCCGATCGAGCGAAAACACGGGCCACCACGCTGGGAACGTGCGCGGCGCGGGCGCCGCCTTGAAGTGCGTCACGAGGGCGCGCAGCGGATAGCCCCAGACGAACCATTCGTTGATGTCGCCGAGCAGGATCACGGGCAGCGCCGGCGTATCGAACGCCGCGATCAGCGAGGCGATCTGCGCGCGCCGTTCACGTGCGGAAAGGCCGAGATGCGTCGCGACAATGCGCAGCATGCCGGCCGTGCTCGCGATATCGACGTCGAGCGCACCGCGCGCCTCGCGTTTGCCGAACGACAGGTTCAAGGTGCGCGTTCCGCGTACCGGCAAACGCGTGAGCACCGCGTTGCCATAGCGCCGCTCGGGCGTATCGAGCGTCGGGCCCGCGATCGCGAGCATGTCCGTTGCTTCGCGCAGCATCGGCAGCACGTTTGGCGCATCGCGGCCGCCGAGCGGCACTTCCTGCAGCGCGACGATATCGGCGTTGAGTTCGGCAATCACGTCAGCGACGCGGCGCGGCATATACACGCCGTCGCAGCCGATCGCGCCGTGAATGTTGTAGGTCGCAATGCGCAGCACGCGCGAATCGGCTTCGCCCGATTCCGATGACGCGCTCGCGGGCGCATCGCGCAGCGCGGACGGGTTCAACGGGGCGTGCAAATCCACGTGAAGATCGGCGTGCAGCGGCGCATCGGAAGGCGCATTCAAGGTTTCATTCGAAGGTGCAATCAAGGGCGTATTCAATGGCGCGTTCGGATTGTTGTTCATGGGTGCGTTTATGACCGGCGAGCGAAAAATCGATGCAGCGCAATCGAGATTCCAACCAGCACCGCGCCGATCGCGCCGACCAGCAAAATGCCGCCGAGCGATGGATGGTGGACCGCCGCGACGAGCTGTTGCGCGAATGTCGTCGCGAGCACGATGCCGGGCGCCATGCCGATCGCGGTGCCCGCGAGATAATCGCGAAAACCGATATGCGATGCACCGGCAACGAGATTGAGCAAAGTGAACGGCGCAATCGGCACGATCCGCGCGATCACGACGGCAACGAAGCCTTTTTTGCCGAGCTTTTCGCTGATGCGATTGATGCGCGAGCCGGCGAGGCGCCGCACCGCGTCGTGCCCGAGCGAAGCGCCCGCGTAGTAGGTGATCACGGCTGAGATCAAGGTCCCGCTTAGGGCGTACAGGCTGCCGGCCAGCGCGCCGAATACGAAGCCGCTGACAGCGATCAGCAGCGTGACCGGCACCGAGATGCTCGCCGCCACCGCATAGACGGCGACGATCGCGAGCGGCCCGAGCCGCGAGCCGTGCAGTTCGTGCGCGGCATGCACGAGCGCGGCAAAGCTCAGCAGGTTGCCAAGCGGCGTAAAGCGCCACAGCACGGCAAGCAGCGCAACCGCGAGCGCGAAGCTGCCGAGCACGAGCAGCCGGCCGCGCAGCGGACGGCTTTCCGCTTCGGGCAGAAACTGACGTACGAGTTCCTGCGGCGCGAGCGGCGCTTCGGGGTCGAACACCGACATGCGCGTCGTCAGCTCATCGGGTTCCGCGGGCGCGACCGGGTCTTGCGGCGCGAGCGTGCGCTCGCCGTGGCGCAACGATGCGATCGCGGCATTGAGGCGCTGTGTTGCGAGTGCCTCGGCAACCGCTTCGGGCGTCGCGTCGAGGTGTTCGCCCAGCAGGCGATTGCGCACCGACGCGATCATCGCCTGGATGCGCGGGTCGCCATGCGCATCGAGCGCAATATTGCATTCCGTGTCGAGCACCATCGACCGGTTGTTCAGATTCGCGCTGCCGATCAGCAGCAACTCGTCGTCGACCGTCATCAGCTTGCTGTGCACGTTGATGAACTGGTCGTGCATGAATCCGCCCGCGGTCGGCGCGTACATCGCGTAGCGGCTATGGTGGTCGGCCTGCTTCATCAGCCTGTGCAGCCGCGCGCGCATCACGCCCATCGTCGCGTGCTGCAGCCAGCCGGTTTGCCGTTCGGGGCCGACGACCGCGATATCGGGTCCGTCGGGATCCGCGAGGCTCGCCGCCAGCGAGGCGCCGATGCGGCTCGCCGTGAAATACTGGTTCTCGATATAGATGCTCTCGCGTGCGCGCGCGATCGCATCGACGTACATCTGCTGGATCTGCTGCACGGCGGGCCGGCCGTTGTACTCGGGTTCGGTCAATGCGATGCCGAGTTCGACCTCTTCGATGTCGGCGTGCACGTGTTCGGGCCACGGGTCGGGATGGGCGGCGTTAGCTTTGCCGGCTGCATGTGCCGTGACCGGCGGCAACTCGATCCGCCGCGCCGCCGCCCGCCGCCACCGTTCGCGCACGAGCTCGCCGAGCGCCGCGGCCGCCGGGCCGTCGAACATCGCCTGCACGTCATGCATCGGCTGATAGGGCACCGCGTTCGCATTGCGGCGCAGCGGCGCCTGCGGGTGGTGCTCGGGCGTATCCCAGCGCGAACCGGTCAGATCGATGCCGCCCGCAAACGCGACGCGGTCGTCGATCACGACAAGCTTCTGATGATGCGAAGCGCCAAGCGGGTGCCGCCCATCGAGCTGAAAGCGCACACGCCGATGCGTGCGCCAGCCGAGTTTGTAGACGGGCAGCCATTCGCGCTCGAATGCGTAAAGCATCGCGAAATCCCACGCGAGCACGTAGACGCGCAGATGCCGATTTTTTTCCACAAGCGCGCATAAGAAATCGGCGAGGCCGGCGGGCAGGCCGTCGCGTGCGCCCTCGGGCGTCAACTGCAGACGGCTGTCGATGTCCCAACCGACAATGAAAATCGTGTCGCGGGCGCGCGTCATCGCCACGCGCAACGCATCGAAATAGTCGGCCGCGTCGATCAGCACGCGCAGGCGCTGCGCACGCCGCAGCCACGCACAACTGCGGCCTTCCTGCAGCCACGCGCCGTGTCGGGCGGGCGCAAGGGCGTCGTGGTGGGCTCCGGCGCGGTACGCCGGTAGATTGTCCGCTATCGGTTCAGCCTCGCGCATCGTCATGGTGAGATGGATCGGTGTTTCATCGTCTAAGTCCTGTCTGAGCGCGAAGCACAGGCCGTGCCGCGGCCCTGGCGGCCTATACGCGACACGGCGCGCGACACCGCGCCAGGTACGGCGTATGCTGTCAATCCGCGCTGGTCTGCGCGCCTGTCTGCTGATCGATTTGCTCATTGACCTGCTTTTTTGCCCGTCACCCGGAAATGGAGAACGCAGATGACCCAATACGAAATGCAGGTCTTGCAGGCGGACATCCGCATGCTGTCGACGAACGGGGATGACCCGATCGAGTTCTTTCCGGGCGCCGGGGCCAACGGCAAGGCGTACGCCGTACTGCACACGGATTCGCTGGCCGAGCTGTCCGGCTGGCGCGAAGTGCTGCAGGCGAGCGGCCGGCCGCACCGGCTCGTGAACCGCGCGTACGACTACCGGCAGGAAGTGAACAATCCGGACTGGTGAGCACGGGCCCGGGCGGGCGAGGGGCGGCAACGCGACTGAGGGTCGGACCGGCTCCCGCCGTGCCGTCCCCCATCACTTCAGATACACCTTCGGCGTCACTGAGAGCCCATACGGCAGCGGATGATCGGTCGGCATGCCGCTGTCGATCAGGATCTTTACCGGTACGCGTTGCACGATTTTCACGAAGTTGCCGGTGGCGTTCTCCGCCGGGAACGCGGAGAAGCGCGACCCGCTGCCGAGCTGGATGCTATCGACGTGCCCATGCAGTTCGAGGTCCGGGTACGCGTCGACGCCCACTTTCACTTCGTCGCCGGGGCGCATGCGCGTCAATTGCGACTCCTTGAAATTGGCGGTCACCCATACCTGCGGCGTGACGACCGAAAAGAGCGACGTGCCGGCCTGCAGGAAACTGCCGTACTGCACGTTGCGCCGCGTGATCCAGCCGTCCGACGGTGCACGGATTTCGCAGTAAGACAGGTTCAGTTCCGCCTGCTCCAGCTGTGCGCGCGCCTGCTCGACCTGCTGCTGCCGCTCGGCCACACTCGCCTCCGCCTGACGGATCTGCTGCGGCACGAGGCTCGCCGTCTGCAACTGCGCGCGTGCCTGCTGTACGCTCGCGCTGGCGTTCTGCTGCTGCGCGTTGGCGGCATCGATATTCTGCTGTGACGTCGCGCGGACATCGACCGAATGCTGCCGGTCATACGCGGCTTGCGCTTGCGTCAGATTCGCCTGCGCGGATTTGACCTGCGCCTTTGCCTGCTGGTACTGCGCCGGATATTGCACGCGCGCGATATCGAGCTGCACCTGCGCGGCCTGCAACTGCGCCTGAGCCAGGCCGAGCGCCGCCTTGGCCTGATCGACCTGTGCGATGTAGTCGCGCTTGTCGATCACGACGAGCAGATCGCCCTTGTGCACATGCGTGTTGTCGTTGACCGCGAGCTTGACGACATAGCCCGACACCTTCGGCGCGATAGTGATCGCGTTGCCGTCGGTGTAGGCGTCGTCGGTCGTGACCTGGTTGCGCGTGAGAAACGCCCAGATGCCGCCCGCGACGATCAGCAGCAGCACCAGCGCGCCGAGAATGTAGAGCGGCTTGCGGCTGCGCGGCTTTTTCTCTTCGCCGTCGCCGTCCTTGTTGCCGCTGTTGTCGTCGCTGTGTTCGTTGCTATCTTCGGCGTCTCGATCTTTTGCGTTGCCGTCTTTACCGTCGCCGTTTTGCTCGTCATGGCGGCCGCTGCCCTCGCTGCCGTCTTTGGCGCTTTCTTCGGCGGCGTCGTCCTTGCCGTCGTCGTGCTGCGAGCTTGCGTCGCGGCCGCCATCGCGATCGTCGTGACCGCTGCGGTCCTGGTTGCCTTTGCTGTGCGACTGCTCATCGCCGCCACGCGGGCGACCGGCGGTTTCGCTGTACTCGCCGCGAAGCTTGTCATGCACGCCCGGCGTTTGCGCCAGGCTTTCACTCATGTCGCACCGCACGTTTGTTCAAGTCATCAAGGTCGCGAAGGCCGCGTTGGCCGCTCGTGTGCATCACGAATTGCCGCCTTTGTCCGAGCCCGGACGCTTGTGTGCTGCGTTGTCCTTGTTTTTTGCCTTGTCTTTGGCGTCGTCGCTCGAAGGCGTGGGATCGATACGCGTCGTGCCGCCTGTAGCAGGCGGATCGCTGGCGGGGAAGGAGTCTTCGACGGCTTTGTCGATTTCCTTTTCCGAGCGTTCCGAATGCGGATGCTGTTCGTGGTGACGCTTCGGCGCGGAAAAACCGGAAGCGGCAAGCGCATAGGAAAAGAGATACAGCGGGGAATACAGCGCGCGCGGATCGTCACGGCGCGGTTTGTTGCGGGACATTTCGTGGGCGAGCATGGAAATTTTCCGTGAATTGAACCGTAGCAAACGGCTCAGCAAGGAGCGTTCCGCGTCGGTTGATGCGGCAACGCGGCAAATGGAATACGGCCCGGGCGCGCGCCTTCGTTGCGATGCTTCCACGCGCCGAGTAGATCTTCCCTTGGTGGTCTCCGGATGTCGTCAATCCGAAAACAGCGGCGGACCAGATCGAGGGTGCTTATGTGACGGTGACACGCCGCCGTCGTGACAGTGCTATGCCGCAACGTGACGCGCCGCCGTGCAATGCAGCGGCGGCTAAACCGCAGACGTCACCGCAAACGTAATCGATCGCGTCATAACGGCATACCGCCGACCGTCGGAGAAATCGTGCTGTCGCGATTCGGGTCCTCGGGCTTGACGTCCGCGACCGCCGAACGCGTCGACACGGGCGGCTGCTCGCGACCGCAGGTATCGATCGAATGATAGGCCAGGCAAAGCTGGAACGCGGCGGCAGCGTCCTTTTTTGCAAACGCGTAGATCGTTTGCTCGACCTGCACTTCAGTGTCCGATACACGAATGGTCGTGATGCTCATGTTGGGTCTCCCTGAATGCTGAATGCCGACTAATAGCAAACGCGCATCGGGTGTACCTGATGCTTTCGCCGAGTGTCGTTTCGCTTTGCCACGCTTTGCGGTACTTCGCGCTTTGTCTCGCAAATTCCCGCTTGTATCTTGCTTTGGCCCGTTGGTTGCTGCGCTTCATGCAAGCGTCTTCAAAGGAGCAATCCATGCCACCGAACGAACACCGCAACGGCGAACCGCCGCCGCTCGATCCTCGCGAATCCGATCGCAACGCGGGCGGTCAACGCGAGCCGCGCAACGCTGGCGAATCCACCGAACCCACCGAAGCCATGAAGCAATCGAATCCGTCACGTGCGAATGTGCATCCTGAGCAAACGGCAGAAGTGCCGCATGGCACGGGCAATCACCCAGAGCCGCCGGGCGGCGGCGGACGCCCCTCGCAGCGCAAGCGGGCCGGCGCTACCCGCAAGTCCTGAGGCGGGAACGCCTGGACGCTGGAACACAGCAACGCAGCAACGCAGCAACGCAGCAACGCAACCGAACATGGAGGACATCATGCAGCCCGATCAGAAACCGCTCTCGCCGGGCGACGAAGGACCGCCGGATGCTCCCGGCGTTGGCGAGGACATCTGCGCCGCTTGTCAGGGCACCGGCATGGTCGAAGGCGAACGCTGCGACGTCTGCGGCGGCACCGGCAAGGTGCTGCAAGGCATAGGTGGCGGCTGACCAAACACAGCCGCGCGTGCGAAACGCGTGGACGAAAACGCGACCGAAAACGCGCGAGCGAAAACGCGTGACATCAGACCACGCAACACCGTGCCAAACGCGCGAACCGCGCGATCGAGCAAACAAATGCACGACATGGCGTCAATATTTCAGCGGAGGAAACGAATGAACCTGCAAAACAAGACTGCGTTCGTCACGGGCGCGGGGTCGGGCATCGGCAAGGCTAGCGCGCTGCATCTCGCGGCGGCCGGCGCAAAAGTGATCGTGCACGCGCATAAGGACGACGAAACACGCGCGACCGTCGACGAGATCGTCAAGCAAGGCGGCGACGCGTTCGGCTTTACGGCCGACATTCGCGACGATCTTGGCTTCGGCCAGGAGCTCGACCATGCGATCTCGCAGAGCGGCAGGCTCGATATCGTCGTGGCGAACGCGGGCATCAACGGCGTATGGGCGCCGATTGACGAGTTGAAGCCCGCCGAATGGGACAACACGATCAACACCAACCTGCGCGGTGCGTATATGACGCTGCATCTGACCGTACCGCATCTGAAGCGCGCGGGTGGCGGCTCGGTCGTGATCGTCTCGTCGATCAACGGCACGCGCGTGTTCAGTCACGGCGGTGCATCGGCCTATTCGACGACGAAGGCCGGTTTGCTCGCGCTCGGCCAGATGACGGCGCTCGAACTCGCCAAGCACAAGATTCGCGTGAACGTCATCTGCCCGGGAAAAATCGACACCGAGATCGACGAAAACACCCAGACCCGTTCGGCAAGCGAAGCATCGGAAGTGGCCGAATATCCGCAAGGCAAGATTCCGCTCACGGACGGCAAGGCGGGCAGCAGCGACGATATTGCGGAAATGGTCGTCTATCTGTCGTCGGATCGGGCACGGTTCATCACGGGTACGCCGGTGTGGATCGACGGCGGGCAGTCGTTGCTGGTCGGCTAGGGGAGTGGTCGCCGCTGCAATGCTTCGGAATAGCGCTTGCTCCTTTCCACCGGAAGGAAACGCTGATTCGGGAGACACGCATGGATTCGCCCACGCAGCGGCGAACGGAGCGAGGCAGCCTGCTGTCGCTGATCGCGGCGGCGCTGGTGCTCGGTGTGCTATACGCAGGCAGTCCGCTCGTGACACCGCTTTATCCGCTTTACCAGCAGGCGTTCGGACTCTCCGAACTGGTCGTCACACTGGTCTACGCGTCCTATGTGATCGGCAATCTCGGCGCGCTTTTTCTGTTCGGACGCATCTCGGACCAGGCGGGGCGTCGATGGACCAGTTTCATCGTGCTTGCAGTGGCGATCGTCAGCACGTTGATGTTCCTGTTTGCAATGCAGCCCGCATGGCTCTTCATCGCGCGTGCCGCAAGCGGCCTTGCGATCGGCGTAGGCGCGGCGGCGGCGACCGCATGGATCGCCGAACTGCACCCGGCGCACGATAAGGCGGCGGCGAGCCGGCTTGCCGCCGCGGTCAACCTCGCAGGGCTGGCCGCGGGAGTGCTCATCGCGGGGCTCCTCGCGCAATTCGCGCCCTGGCCGTTGCGCACGGTGTTCGTCGTCTATCTTGCGGCGCTCATCGCGACCGCGGTGCTCGCCGCGCTGTCACACGAAACGGTTGAGCACCCTACGCACAAGGCCGCCGATCTCCGGCTCAAGCCGCGTATCGGCGTACCGGCGGATCTGCGTGCGCCGTTTGTCACGCCGGCACTGACCGCATTCGCGACGTTTGCGCTGCTCGGCTTCTACGCGGCGCTATTGCCGAGCCTGTTACAGCACAGCATGCAAAAGCATAGTCCGGCGTTAAGCGGCGCGGTCGTGGCGGAGCTGTTCGCGGTCAGTACCGTTACCGTACTTGTGACGAAAACGCTGGCCGCACGCAGCGCGATGA
This sequence comes from Paraburkholderia edwinii, assembly GCF_019428685.1. NCBI lineage: Bacteria > Pseudomonadati > Pseudomonadota > Betaproteobacteria > Burkholderiales > Burkholderiaceae > Paraburkholderia > Paraburkholderia edwinii. The sequence continues at coordinate 2,902,124 of NZ_CP080095.1, read as the reverse complement.
CGGCCGGCCTGTGGCTGCTTCCACCGAGTCTCGGACTGCTGCTGTGGGCGCAAATCGCCGGATCGATGACTTTGCTGATCATCGCGACCGCGGTTGGCGGCATCGCATCGGCGCTCGGTTTTCGCGGCAGTCTGCAGGAAGCGAATCGCATGGCGCCGGCCGAAAAGCGCGCGGAATTGTTGTCCGCCTATCTGCTTTGCTGCTATACGGGGAACTCGCTACCGGTGGTCGGCATTGCGCTGCTGTCGCGCAGCGTCGGACATGTGTGGGCTGACGTTGCGTTCGCTGCTGTGTCGGTTGTGCTGGCCCTGGTTGCGCTGTCGGTCGGCGGCAGGCGCATGCAGCACGCGAGTTGATCGCGTGCGTGGCGCCTGAGGTGTGCGAGTAATCGCGAGGCGGTGCGACGGCGGACCGACAATATTCATTCGAACATACACGCTGCATTGATCAAGGCGACGTGCGATAGCGTTTGCGGAAAGTTGCCGCACTGGCGCTTTTCGACCGTGTCGTACTCTTCCGATAGCAGACCGACGTCGTTGCGCAGCGCAAGCACGCGTTCGAAAAGCTCGCGTGCTTCGCCGTGGCGCCCCTGCATCTGGCGAACCTGTGCGAGCCACAGGCTGCACGCGATAAACGCGCCTTCCTGTACCGGTTCCTGCTGTGCGTCTGCCGAGATGTCGTGGCCGTCGCCCAGGTAGCGCAATACAAGGCCTTCGCTCATCAGGTTCTGTTCGATCGCGCGGACCGTCGCCGCGATGCGCGAGTCGTCGGCGGGCAAAAAGCCGAACAGCGGCAATAGCAACAGACTCGCATCGAGCCGCTCGCTGCCATACGACTGCGTAAACGCGTTGGCCTGCGCATTGAAGCCATGCGCGAGCACATCGCCGCGTATCGCGGCCGCAAGCCGTTTCCACGCTTCGACGGGCGCGCTGTGCCCGAATTCATCGGCGCTGCGAATCGCGCGATCGACCGCCACCCACGCCATCACCTTCGACAGCGTGTGATGCCGCCGCCCGTCGCGGAACTCCCACAGGCCGTTATCGGGTTCTCGCCACATCGCCGCGACGTGATCGATCAAACCGCATTCGAGTCCCCACGCGTCCTCGTCCGGCGGCATGCCATGCCGACGCGCGACGTAGAGCGCATTCATGACTTCGCCGTAGATGTCGTGCTGCGACTGCATGACGGCAGCATTGCCGAAGCGTACCGGGCGCGAGCCTTCGTAGCCGGGCAGCGCCTTGCATTCCCATTCGGGAATGTGACGCGCGCCATCGGTCGTGTACATGATCTGCGTTTGCGCAGGATGGCCCGCAATCGCGCGAATAAGCCAGTCGCGCCACGCCTCGGCTTCGTCTTCGAAGCCTGCGCCGACGAGCGCCAGCATCGTGAAGCTCGCATCGCGCAACCAGCAGTAGCGATAATCCCAATTGCGCTTGCCGCCGATATGTTCGGGCAGCGAGGTCGTCGGCGCGGCGACGATACCACCGGTCAGCCGGTTCGTCAGGCCCTTCAGCGTAATAAGCGAGCGCAGCACCGCCTCCGCGTACGGACCGCGCCCCGGATGCCGCGCGGTCCATTGCTGCCAGAACTGCTGCGTTGCGCGAAGCGATTTCGATGCATCCGCGAGCGGCGCCGGAGGTTCATGCGAGCGGCAGCAGGTAAGCACGAAATCGGCCGTTTCGCCGGCTGCCAGATCGATGCGGGTGCGGATATGCGTGGCGTCGGCTGAAGGCACGCAGGACGCATCGAGCCACAGTGCCCACGGGCCGCCGACCGCGGCGATCCGGTCATCGAGGCGGCGATGCCACGGTAGCGCGGACCCGTAGTTGAAGCGCACGGCCAGTTCGCTTGTCACACGCACGCGCCCCGATATACAGCGCACCTGCCGGAAAACCCGTGCGGGCGTGGCCGCCCATTCCATCCAGTCGACCAGTTCGAGTGTGCCGGAGGCGGTTTCAAGCGTCGTTTCGAGCACGAGCGATGCGCCCCGATACCGGCGGCGCGCCGCGACGACGGGCTCGTCGGGCGCGATGCGCCAGTAGCCGTTCTCAGGTTCGCCTATCAGAGACGCAAAGCACGGGCTTGCATCGAACGACGGCCAGCACAGCCAGTCGATCGAGCCGTCGCGGCCGACGAGGGCGGCACTGTGTCCGTCGCCGATCAGCGCGTAGTCCTCGATCCGCGAGGACATGATCAGACCCGGCGCCGCAACAGATGGAAGCCGAGCGTCGCGAAAGTTGCGGCCGCAACCACCACGAGACCGCGATGTGTATCGAGCCATAAAGCCGGGCTCGACGACGAAGCAGACGCATCGAACCGCCCGTGTACACGATGCAGTTTGCTGATCGGTTTCCACAGATTCGACGGTTGCCCAGTGTTCGCGGCTTGCGGATCCTGCTGCGCATCGATACCGGTGCGGCCGAGGTAACGGTCGAGCCAGCCCGGTATCCACTGGTTCGCGACGATTGCCTTGATCGACGAGGTGCCGACCCACACTTCGCGACGACGATGCGTAGCAGCCCAATAGATCGCGCGCGCCGCGACTTCCGGTTGAAAGATCGGCGCGACCGGGCGCGGCGCGTGCGCCATCTGGTTCTCGGCCCAGTCGAACTGCGGCGTGTTTAGCGCCGGCATCTGCACCATCGTCACGTGAATGCGGCTTTTACGGTGATAGAGTTCGCAGCGCAGTGCGTCAGTGAAGCCGCGTATCGCATGCTTGGCGCCGCAATACGCGGATTGCAGCGGAATCGAACGGTAGGCGAGGGCGGAGCCGACCTGCACGATCACGCCGCGGTCTGACCGCATCATGCGTTTCAGCGCGGCCATCGTGCCCCAGACGTAACCGTGATACGTGACGTTCGTCACGCGCGCGAAGTCTTCGTGCGACAGCGTGTCGATCGGCGCGAAGGTGGTGACCATCGCGTTGTTGACCCATACGTCGATTGGGCCCAACTGCGCTTCGACCGAAGCCGCGGCTTGCTCGACTGCTTGCGCATCGCTCACGTCGACTTCGATCGGCAGCGCCCGCACGCCGCGCGCGCGGACCTCTTCGGCGGTGTCCTGCAGCGCTGCGGGGTCGCGCGCGAGCAGCGCGACATCGGCGCCGCGCCGCGCGAATTCGAGTGCGGCGGCGCGGCCCGCGCCTGCCGTGGCGCCCGTAATGACGACGGTTTGCGGTCTTCGGATGCGGCTCATGAGCTTTCCCTCCTTCTCTTCTAGTGGACGCGCACCAGCGCAGGAGCAAGCTACAACTCTCCACGCGCAGCCAGCACTTCAATTCTGTCTGCCGTGCGGCACGCAATCGCCTGAATCGTCAGCGACGGATTGACGCCACCGACCGTCGGAAAAACCGATCCGTCGCAAATCCACAGATTCGGAATATCCCAGCTGCGGCAATCGGCATTGACAACGCTCGTCGCCGGGTCGTCGCCCATGCGCGCCGTGCCGTTCAGATGGCAGGTGTCGTCGGTCTGTTCCCAGATACGCGTTGCGCCGGCCGCGCCAAGTGCATCGGTCATAAAGCGCAGTGAGTGCGCAATGAGCCGCCGGTCGTTGTCGCAGTAACTCCATGTGACGCGCGCGATCGGCAAGCCGTACTGGTCCTTCTCGTCGGCGAGCGTCACGCGGTTGCGCTCCTGCGGCAACGTCTCGCCGACAATCTTGAGTCCCACCTGATGGTTGTACATCTGCATTTCGTCGACCAGCGCCTGGCCCCAGAGGCCACGGCCGAGTTGCGTCTGCGCCCAGACCATCGGCAACGGTCCCTGGCTCATATACGCGTAGCCGCCGAAAAAGTCTTTGCCCTTGTCCGTGTAGTTCCAGTGTTCGCTGATCGCAAGCGACGGCGGCCCTTTGTACCAGCGTATTTCGTCGTCCATCACGCCCCATACGGCCTGATTCGACTGCACCATCAGGTTTTTGCCGACCAGTCCCGATCGGTTCGCGAGGCCCTCGGGAAAGCGCTCGTTGGCCGACATCAGCAGCAGTCGAGGCGTTTCGATCGCATAGCCGGCCACGACAACATGACGCGCGCGCTGAAATTGCCGGCGGCCTTCGCGAAAGTATTCGACACCCGTGGCGCGCCCAGCCGGATTGACATCGATACGGCCCACCATCGACAGATCGCGAATCTCGGCGCCGGCCGTGACCGCGCGCGGAATCCATGTGACGAGTGCACTCTGTTTCGCATTGGTTGCGCAACCGGACACGCAAAAGCCGCGATACACGCACGGATGCGCTTTACCGCGCGGCGCGGAAATCGTGGCGAGCGGAGTCGGGCTCCAGCCGATGCCGAGCGCTTCGGCGCCTTTGGCCAGCACGAGGGCCGCCGCATTCATCTCATGCGCGCGATACGGATAGCGCGGCCGCCGCGGTCCCCACGGATAGCGCACGGGCCCGGAGATCTTTAGCGCATCTTCGACATACGTGTAGTAACGCCACATTTCGCGCCAGTCGAGCGGCCAGTCCGCGCCATAGCCGAGTAGCGTGCGCGCTTTGAACCATTCCGGCCTGAAGCGCAGCGACACCATCGCGAAGTGCACTGTGCTGCCGCCGACCGCCTTGCCGCTGTTGTTCGCACCGAGCACCAGCGGGTCGTCGCCGTCGACGATGCGCTCGTCGGTCCAGTAGAGCTTCGCCTGATGCATCTCGTCGGAGGCAAATTCCTCGAGCGGCCGCCACCACGCGCCCGCATCGAGCGCGACGACCTTGAAGCCTTTCTCGGCAAGCCGGCAGGCGAGCGTGCCGCCACCGGCGCCGGTACCGACGATAACGAAATCGACCTCTTCGTTTTGCGGGTAGGCGCGCATCGACACCCAGCCGCCACGCGTAAAGACGTCGGGCGCGCGGCCGTTCGTGCCGCGCGGATGACGGAGCGCATCATCGAGCACGGCGTGTCTCCCGCTCTTCCGCGGCCTGCTCGCCGGTCGAGTCGACGGCTTCCCAAGGATCGCGGCGATTGACCGTCATGCGTACGTAGCCGCGCGGATTGGCCGGTCCGCCGAAGCCGATGTCGCTCCACGAGGACGGATGGGCGTAGTAAGTCGTGCAGAGATCGTGCAGCACGCGCTGTTTAAAAAAGAGCTTTGCCGACATGTTTCGCCACGCCTCGCGCGTCAGCGTGCCGTGTTCCATTGCTTGCACGAGGCCGATGCGAGCGTGTTCGTCGATATCGGCAAATGCGGCGCGATAGCGGTGATGGCTTTCGTCATCGAGTGCGGCCAGACCGATGCGCCATGCCTGTTGCAAGCCGGGCAGGCTCGCGTTGCGATAGCCGTCGGTCCGGTTCGCGGCGATCTTGCGATCGACGAGCGCTGCGAGCGCCACCGCTGGGCGGTGCCGCGGTTGTGGAATGATGACTGAGCACAATGCGCGCAGCGTGCGCCATTCGTCTGGGGTGCACCACGCGGGTTCGTCGCGTGTGTCGATGCGGTCGTCGATCACGCTGCGCGTCGCGTCGTCCCACGAAGGCGAATCGCGCTTGTCGAGAACGTCGTAGTCCGGATAGGCGGGAAGCGGCCGGTGCGCATGCAGGTGCTTACCCATGCTCGGTCTCCCTCAGGCGCAATGCCGCGAGACCGGCCATCGCGAGCGCGGTAAAGCTCGGCGGCGCCGGCAACGGCGGGCCGCCGAGCAGGTTCTGCGACCAGTTGCGCCAGCCGCCTTGCATGCGCGCAACACCGCGCGCATGAAACAGCGTGCCGACGAAGCCTAACGCGGCGGTCGTGCGTAGCCAGATACGAGTGAACCAGCGCGGTTGCGGTGAAGCGAGCGCCGCATTCGCGAGCAATGCCGCGGCAAGCGGCCCAATCGTGACCGGCGCGTACATCGCGCGATGCTGGAACGCACCGCGAAAATGCAGCAGACCGACTTCGCCAATCGTGCCGACCAGCCCGATGCCGGCTGCAAGCGCGAGCGCCCTGCCGGCAGGCATGCCGAACAGCCGTGGATCGACCGCGGGCTCGTTGCGCAACCGTTCGCCGACTGCGCCGAGCGCACCCGATAGCAGCAGCGACATCGGCGCACCGAGCGGTGCGCCGTAAAACAGGTTGTGCCAGCTGAAACCGCCGGGCCGCTTCGTCACGTTGTACAGATGAAACGCGCTGCCCGCGACGCCGGCGGCCGCCGCGGTCAGATAGATCGCATGCCTGACGGAATGCGATGCTTCCGTGCGGTCGCGGCCGCCATGCAAGCCCGCTAGCAGCGCACAGGTCGCGGAGATGAGCGGCGTGACCATCGCGGGATTCTCGAACGAACCGCGATAGTGCTCGACGGCGCTGTCGGCTAGCGCGGAGAAGGCGAGCAGGGCGGAACTGTGATTGAATCCACGCGCGGCATCGATATGAGCGCGCGGCAGTGCGCCCGATGGCAGTGTGCCCGATACATCGCTGCGTGCTGGCGACGAAGACCCGACCAGTGAACGCGCCGGCTGTGCAGCAGCATTGTTCTTCTTCGTCGCCAGCACAGCGGCGCCTGATACAGCGCTTAGCGCACCGAGCACATATAACGTGGTTCTTATCATCGTCAGGGTATCGTTTGATTCAAAAAACAGTGGACTGCGGTGCTTAAACGCATCGCCTCAAGGTACGCTTGTCGCGAAACGCTGCGCATCCTTGCGCTTGAATTCGAGGCCGCAACCGGGGCGCGACAGATCCGGCACGATGCTGCCTTTCGCCACGCGCGGCGCGCCGTCGAACAGCATCGATTCGATGCGCGCATGATCGTGAAACCATTCCTGATGAGATAAACCGGGCACAGCTGCCGCCGCGTGCAAATGCAGCGCCGGCGCGCAGTGCGCCGATAGCGGAACATGGAATGCATCGGCGAGATGCGCGGCGCGAATAAAGCCGGTCACGCCGCCGCAACGGCTTGCATCGGCCTGCAGCACATCGACGGATTCCGCTTCAAGCATTCGCCTGAAATAGTCGGCCGTATAGCCGTATTCGCCGGCGGCGACCTGCATGCACGGCGGCGCAGCACATCGGATGGCGGCGAGCCCGGCAAGATTGTCGGAACTGACCGGCTCCTCGAACCACTGCACATCCAGGTCGGCAAATTCCTCGGCAAAGCGCAGTGCCGTCTTCGGATCGAATGCGCCGTTCGCATCGACGAAGAGGCCTGCCTCGTCGCCGATCGCATCGCGTGCGCATTGCACACGGCCGGGGTCGCGCGCCGGGTCGCTGCCGATCTTGATCTTCACCCAGCGGCAGCCGTCGTCGCGCACCCAGCGTGAAAGCTGCACGCGCATCTGGTCGTCCGTATAGGTTGTGAAGCCGCCGCTGCCGTATACGGGCACGTTCGCGCGTGCCTGACCGAGCAGCTTGACGAGCGGAACGTTCAGACGTTTCGCGTGCAGGTCCCACAGCGCGCAGTCGAGTGCCGAAATCGCAGTGGCCGCGATGCCGTCGCGGCCGAGATTGCGCACGCGCCGCTGCATGCGCAACCACAGGCGCTGGATGTCCGACGCGTCTTCGCCTTTCAGCGCGTCCGCGAGCGTGTGCCGGATCAGCGTCGCGACACTCGCATCGCTGTACGTATAACCGAGCCCGGTAACGCCGGCGGCTTCGACTTCGGCGACGACGAGCGTCGTCGAATTCCAATTGAAGGTGCCGTCCGCTTCCGGTGCATCGGTTGGAATCGTGTACGCGTCGGCCGCGATGCGGCTGATCGGCGCCGCGGCGCAACGATCGCTTGCGGTAGTTGCGGTAGTACTAACAGAAAGCGAGGAAGGAGAAGCTGAAGCAGCGTCGTGCATGGTGTGAGCTTTCAGAAACGACAGGACAGGTCGGCTTGCATCACTGACACATCAGCAATGGATGTTCCTTACAGACCGGTTTCGCAACGCGGGGCGCGTCTCTTGCTGCGCGTATTTCGAAGGCACGTTTCAGCGCTCGATTCACGGCAGCCTTTGCGTCATGACAGACACGCCGGACACGCGACACGCGCTCGCACAACTTCTTTCCGCAGGAGGCTTTGATGGCTATGACAGTGGGCGACTTTATCGTCGACAGGCTGCATCACTGGGGTATCACCCGGATGTTCGGTTATCCCGGCGACGGTATTAACGGCGTGTTCGGCGCACTGAATCGCGCGGAAGGAAAGATTGAATTCGTGCAGACGCGTCACGAGGAAATGGCCGCGTTTATGGCGAGCGCGCACGCAAAATTCACCGGTGAGCTCGGCGTTTGCATCGCCACATCGGGGCCGGGCGCCGCGCACCTGATCACCGGCCTCTACGACGCGAGAATGGACCATATGCCGGTGCTGGCGATCGTCGGTCAGCAGGCGCGCGCGGCGCTCGGTTCGCACTATCAACAGGAGCTCGATCTCGCCGCGATGTTCAAGGATGTCGCGGGCTCATACGTGCAGCAGGCGAGCGTGCCGTCGCAGGTGCGCCATATGGTCGACCGCGCAATACGGATTGCGCTTGCCGAGCGGCGTGTCACGGCGCTGATTCTGCCGAACGATCTGCAGGATCTCGAATACGAGCCACCCGCGCGCAAGCACGGCACCGCGCATTCGGGCGTCGGCTACATGCGGCCGACTGTCGTGCCGACGCGGGACGAACTGCAGCGCGCCGCCGATGTGCTCAATGCGGGACACAAGGTCGCGATTCTGGTTGGCGCCGGCGCATTGAACGCCACTGACGAAGTGATCGATGTGGCTAACCGGCTTGGCGCAGGCGTCGCGAAAGCATTGCTCGGCAAGGCCGCATTACCCGATGATCTGCCGTGGGTGACCGGCTCGATCGGCCTGCTCGGCACGAAGCCGAGCTACGAAATGATGAACACCTGCGACACGCTGCTGATGATCGGCTCGGGCTTTCCGTATTCGGAATTCTTGCCGAAAGAAGGCGATGCGCGCGGCGTGCAGATCGACATCAAGGCCGACATGCTGAGCTTGCGCTATCCGATGGAAGTGAATCTCGTCGGCGATAGCGCGCAGACCTTGCGGGCGCTGCTGCCGTTGCTGAACGAGAAGACGAGCGAGGCGTGGCGTTCGCGAATCGAACGCTGGACTTCGCGCTGGTGGGAAACGCTCGACGAACGCGCGCATCAGCCGACCGAAAACGGCGTCAACCCGCAACGCGCTTTCACCGAACTGTCGCCGCGCCTGCCCGACAACGCGATCCTGACCAGCGACTCCGGTTCGTGCGCGAACTGGTATGCGCGAGACCTGAAGATCCGGCGCGGCATGATGGCGTCGCTATCGGGCGGCCTCGCTTCGATGGGCGCGGCCGTGCCGTATGCGATCGCCGCGAAGTTTGCGTATCCGGGCCGCCCCGTGATCGCGATGGTCGGCGACGGCGCGATGCAGATGAACAATATGGCCGAGCTGATCACGGTAGCGAAATACTGGAAGCAGTGGGCCGATCCACGCTGGATCTGCATGGTACTCAATAACGAAGATCTGAATCAGGTGACCTGGGAGCAGCGCGTGATGAACGGCGATCCGAAGTTCAACGCGTCGCAGCAGATTCCGAATGTGCCATATCACCGCTTTGCGGAATTGATCGGGCTGACTGGCATTTATGTGGACAAGGCCGAGCAGCTGGCCGACGCGTGGGAAACGGCGTTGGCTGCGAAACGGCCGGTCGTGCTCGAAGTGAAGTGCGATCCGGAAGTGCCGCCGTTGCCGCCGCATGTGACGTTGCCGCAAGCGAAAGCCTTTGCGCGCACGCTGATGGAAGGCGATCCGAAAGAAGGCAGTGTGATTGCCAATACCGCGCGGCAGGTGCTCGGATCTGTGATTCCGGGGGGAAGGGATTGACCGCCGTAGCCGCAGTTAACGCGCAGTTAACGACTTGCATACGAGTCCGGATTTGCCGCCGCCTGTAAATATCGCATTGTGATGTAATTCGTACGCAGCCCGCGAACCGGCGCGCCGGTGCGCGTTTGCCGGTCCGCGGCGCTGTTAAGCGGTGGTGTCAGCACATTTCGTTTTGTGTCGTTCGGCCGGTCGAGTCCGCTTCTTGCTAAGCGTCTGTTGATTGGACCGGCGCGCGTCAAGCGAAAGGCGCGCATCAAGCGAAAGGCGCGCGCCATGCGCTGGATTCAGCCTCAAACGGAAGGTGGAAGCTATTCACACGCACGCCGCGCCCCTCGACTATTTTCTGCATGCGGCGGGACCGGCTGCCGGACCGACGATGGTGCTCGGCTGGGCGCTTGCCGCGCTGTCGATGGCCGTGATCGTGATCGTTGCGCTATTGCTTGCCGTGGCGATCGCGCGGCGCCGGCGTATCGAAGCGGATCGCGCGGGGCTGACCATCGTGCGAGGCGAGAAAACCGGCATACGGTGGATCTATATCGGTACCGGCATCTCGTCGGTGTTCCTGATCGCAGCGCTCGCCTACACGCTGATCGTGCTCAATGCGGTCGCGGCGCCGTCTCACGCGCCTTCGCTGACCTTGACCGTGACCGCGTACGACTGGTGGTGGAAAGTCGAATACAGCGATGCGGACGGCCTCCCCGCGTTAGTCACCGCGAACGAGATACATATACCGGTCGGCGAGCCCGTGAAAATAGTGCTGAAGAGCGCCGACGTCATCCACGCGTTCTGGGTGCCGCAACTTGCTGGCAAGACGCAGACCATTCCGGGCCAGATTAACGAGCAGTGGATTCAGGCCGACACGCCGGGCGTCTATCGCGGGCAATGCTCGCAGTTTTGCGGCGCGCAGCATGCGCATATGGCGTTCGAGGTCGTCGCGCAGGACCGCGCCGGTTTCGATGCGTGGCGCCGCGCTCAGGCGCTGCCTGCCGCGCCGATCGCAGCGGGCGCCAACACGTTGGCATCGAATGGCCGGAAGCTTTTCCTCGATCGTTGCGCGGGCTGCCATACAGTGCGCGGCACCGATGCGCATGGCGCGCAGGCGCCCGATCTCACGCATCTCGATTCGCGTCGCCTGATCGCAGCCGGTGCGATGACGAACACGCCCGAGCATCAGCTCGACTGGATCGCCCACGCGCAGCGGATCAAGCCTGATTCGCTGATGCCGGGCATTGCGCTGACGGCGGATGAGGCCGCGGCATTGTCCACCTATCTTGCGACGCTGCATTGAACGCGCGGCGGACGCGCATTGAGCACGCCGCACGACTGAAGGATCACAGAACCAAGATGGCCGACACAACGACAACCTCTTCGACGAACCTCCCGCCGCTCGAGCGAACGCTGCAGCGCGGTGTCGTGGCGCGCGGCAGTCCAGCCGAGGAACATCTGCGCGCATTGTGGGAAACGCCCGCCGGCTGGCGCGGCTGGCTATCGACGGTCGATCACAAGCGCATCGGCATGCGTTATCTGGTCACGGCATTTATCTTTCTGATCCTCGGCGGTGTCGAGGCGCTGATCATGCGCATCCAGCTCGCGCGGCCGAACGCAACGCTGCTGACGCCCGAGCAATACAACCAGATCTTCACGATGCACGGCATGACGATGATCTTTCTGTACGCGCTGCCTGTGTTGTCCGGTTTCTCGAATTATCTGTGGCCGCTGATCCTGGGCGCGCGCGATATGGCGTTCCCGCGCCTCAATGCGCTGTCGTACTGGGTGTTTCTGTTCGCCGCGATTTTTCTGTATGTGAGCTTTCCGCTCGGCGAAGCGCCGAACGCGGGCTGGTTCAACTACGTGCCGCTCTCAGGGCTCGAATACAACACGGGGCCGAACATCGACGTCTACGCGCTTGGCATGGTGCTGCTCGGCATATCGACGACGGTCGGCGCCGTGAACTTCGTTGTGACGCTATTGCGTATGCGCGCGCCGGGCATGTCGCTCGACCGCATTCCCGTGCTCGTGTGGGGCACGATGACGGCGTCGTGCGGCAACCTTGCCGCGGTGCCATCGGTGAGCCTCGCGTTTTTCCTGCTGTGGATGGACCGGCGCATCGGCACGCATTTCTTCGATGTCGCGAACGGCGGGCGCGCTCTGCTCTGGCAGCATCTGTTCTGGATCTTCGCGCACCCGTGGGTCTATGTGGTCGTGCTGCCGGCGATGGGCATCGTTTCCGATGCCTTGCCCGTGTTCTGCCGGCGGCCGCTCGTCGGTTACGGGCCGGTCGCGTTCTCGACGGTCGCGACGATGCTGATCGGCTTCGTCGTCTGGATTCACCATATGTTCGCGACGGGTCTGCCGGCGCTTGCGCTGTCGTTTTTCGGCGCGGCGAGCATGGCGATCGCAGTGCCGAGCGCGATCGCCACGTTCGCGTGGATCGCGACGATCTGGCTGGGACGGCCCGTGTTTCGCGTGCCGTTCTATTACTTCGCGGGCTTCGTGCTGCTGTTCGTGATCGGTGGCGTATCGGGTGTGATGACCGCGGCGGTGCCGTTCGACTGGCAACTCACCGATACGTATTTCGTCGTCGCGCATCTGCATTACGTCCTGCTCGGCATCAACGTATTTCCGGTGATCGGCGGCGTGTACTTCTGGTTTCCGAAATTCACGGGACGCATGATGAGCGAGCGCGTCGGCAAGCTCGCGTTCTGGGTCATGTTTATCGGCTTTAACGTCGCGTTCTTTCCGATGCATATCGCGGGATTGCTCGGCATGCCGCGCCGCATCTATACGTACGCGCCCGATATGGGCTGGAACACGGTGAACATGATCACCTCGATCGGCTCGTTCGTGCTTGCGCTCGGCATTCTGATTTTCCTGTGCGACCTGTTTTACAGCTTGCGGCGTGGTGCGCCGGCGGGCAACAACCCGTGGGATGCGGGCACGCTCGAATGGTCGACGACGTCGCCGCCGCCGCCGTACAACTTCGCGGTCGTGCCGACCATCGCGAGCCGCCATCCGCTGTGGGAAGGGCGCATCGAGGAGGAAGAGCAGACCGGCAGCCGTTCGTCGCTTGCGCAAGGGTACCTGCTCGACCATGGTCGTGAGGCGCTCGGCACGACTGCGCTCGAGGCGCGGCCCGACGTCATTCTGAAGATGCCCGAGGACTCGTATACGCCGTTCGCGCTCGGCGCGTTTTCTGCGCTGTTTTTCGCGGGGCTCGCGATGCAGGTGTGGTGGCTCGCCGCCGCGATGCTGCTCGGCTGCGCCGCATCGATCGTCGTGTGGCTGTGGCCCGAGCGCGGCCTGATCCAGCGCGAGCCGCGGCGCGTACACGATGTGGGGAGCTGATATGAGCGATACGTTGAGCGAAGACGGCTACGGCGAGCCACTGTGCCTGCCGGTCGGTAGCGCCGGCGAACGCTCGGGCGGCTGGTTCGGCTGCCTCGCGCTGATCGCCACCGAAGGCTCGCTGTTCGGTTACCTGATCTTCTCGTACCTGTATCTCGCCTCGCAAAGCGGCCGCATGTGGCCGCCTGAGGGTTTGCCGAAGCTGGGCCTCGGCGGCGCCAACACCGTCATTCTGCTGACGAGCAGTGTCTTCGTGATGCTGTGCGAGCGCTGTGTGAAACGGCGGCGTCTGCGCTGGGCCGTCGCGTCGATGGCGACCGCGCTCGTGCTGGGCGTGATTTTCGTCGGCATCCAGTTGAAGGAGTGGCAAGACCATCCGTATGGTGTGACGTCGAATTTATACGGCTCGCTGTACTTCACGATAACGGGCTTTCATATGGCACACGTGCTGGTCGGGCTCGTCGTGCTCGCGTTGCTGCTGCTGTGGACCGCACTCGGCTACTTCGACGAAAAGCGTTGCCTTGCGCTGACGATCGGTGGACTGTACTGGCACTTCGTCGATCTCGTATGGCTCCTTATTTTCTCGACGATCTATCTGTCGCCGTATGTGTTGAGGGCGCGCACATGAACGATCGACGCGAACAGATGCAACCGCAACCGCAACCGCGGTCGCAACTGGCGGGCGTTGCGCCGCAGTTTCATCCGTGGCGGCTGTCGGCCGGCATGCTGGCGACCGCACTCGCGTGGTTCGCGCTGATGGGGGCGGGCGAAGTGCTGACAGCGAACGTGTGCGGTTTGTCCGATGCGAACGGTCCGAAAGGGCCGCCGTCGTGGGCGATGCCGGTGCTGATCGCGATTAGCGTCGCGTGCTTCGCGCTCGCGATCGTGGGTGTCGTGATCGCGTGGCGCAATGTCGTGTTGACGCGTGAAAAGAGAAAATATCCGCTCGAGGGCCGCGCGCGCCGGGTGGCGGAACTCGAATGGTTTCTCGCGCGCATCAGCGCATTGTCGAGCGCGATGTTCATGTTTGGCATGTTCGTCACCGTGCTTGCGGTGGCGATTGTGTCGCCGTGCGGCGGGCCATGGTGATGACGATGCAAGGACGCGCAAGGCATGTCATCGGTATAGCCGCTATTGCCATTGGAGTCGCGATCGCAATGGCAGGTGCGGCGCTGTTAGTGTTAAGCGCGATGCCGGATCAGGCTCGCGCTCAGACGCCGGGCGCACGGATCGACACAAGCGAAGCGGGCGACGCGGGCGACGCGAAGCTCATCGCAAAGGGAGAATATCTCGCGAAAGCCGCCGATTGCGCGGGCTGCCACACGGCGCCGCCGGGCGGACCATCGGGCAAGGAGCCGTTGCATCCGGGCTTGCCGTTCGCGGGCGGCCTGCCGATGGGCTCGCCATTCGGCACGATCTTTTCGTCGAACATCACGCCCGACCCGAACGCGGGTATCGGCCGCTACAGCTACGACGATTTCGTGCGCGCCGTGCGCGAAGGCGTGGCGCCCGGCAACAAGCGGCTTTATCCGGCGATGCCGTTTCCATCGTTCGCGAAGATCAACGACGACGATATGCGTGCGCTCTACGCGTATTTCATGCATGGCGTGAAGCCCGTCGCAACACCGGCGCCGCAGACGAAACTGCCGTTTCCGTTCAACCAGCGCTGGGCGCTGATGTTCTGGAGCCTCGCCTTTGCGCCGAACGATGTGTATGTGCCGCAGTCGACGCGCAGCGCGCAATGGAACCGCGGCGCGTATCTCGTGCAGTCGCTCGGGCACTGCGGTGCGTGTCATACGCCGCGCGGCCCTGCTTACCAGGAGCGCGGCTACGATCAAGGATCGCGACTCTATCTGACGGGTGGCACGAATGACCACTGGTTCGCGCCGAACCTGACCGGCGACGCGGGCTCGGGCCTCGGCCGTGTTTCCGAAGCGGACATCGTCGGGTTTTTGCGCAGCGGACATGGCGGCGATGGAGAACTGGAGAGACAAGCAGGACAAGCAGGACAAGCAGGACAAGCGGGCCGCGGCGGCGGGCTGATCACGTTCGGCAGCATGGTGCAGGTCGTCGAGGACAGCACGCAGTACCTGAGCGACGACGATCTTCATGCGATCGCCGGTTATCTGAAGAGCCTTCCGCCGCATGAATCGTCGGGGCATTTCGACGACCGCTCGCGCGCCGCGTTGCGTACCGTGCGCGCCCTCGATACGGGCGATGTCGAGCTGCCGGGCGCCGGTCTCTATCAGAGTTTTTGCGCGCGCTGCCATCAGGCCGACGGCATGGGCAAGCCGTCGAAGTATCCGCGGCTCGCAGGCAATCCCGCGGTGCTGAGCCCGCATACCGATTCGCTCGTGCGTCTGCTTGTCGAAGGCGGCGAGGCGCCGAACACGCAGACCGGGCCGGAGCCGAAGAAAATGCCTGCCTTCGCGGGCAAGCTCACCGACACGGAAATGGCCCGCGTGCTGACCTTCGTGCGCAATGCGTGGGGTAACGATGCCGCGCCTGTCACGACACGCGATGTGCGCAGCATGCGCGACAGTCTTGGCAAATGACGGGCAGTCTTCGATGCACGATTTGACACAGGATTCGACGCAGGATTTAACCCGGGAGGCCTCGCGGCGCATGACGGCGACTTCGAACGACGAAGCATCCGCGCGGAGCACACAGGATGGCGCGCGTGAAGCCGGGCAACCGGCACAGGCAGGCGACACGCACAGCAGACCCGAGCCGCGCAAGGCGTTACCGGGACTGATGCTCGGCGCGCTCGGCGTCGTGTTTGGCGACATCGGCACGAGCCCGATTTACGCGCTGAGGCAGGCGGTCAGCGACGCGGGCACGGTCGACGTGCTGACCGTGATGGGCGTCCTGTCGATGATCGTCTGGGCGGTCGTCATCGTCGTGATGGGCAAGTACGTCTGCTACGTGATGCGGGCCGATAACGAAGGCGAGGGCGGCATCATCGCGTTGACCGCGCTGGTGCGCTCCGGTTACGAGCAGGACAGAATCAAGGTCCCGGCGTTGCTCGTCACGGCGGGGCTTTTCGGCGCGGCGATGTTCTACGGCGATTCGATGGTCACGCCCGCGGTTTCCGTGTTGTCGGCCGTCGAAGGTTTGAGCCAGATCAGCCCGAAGTTCGACCCTCTCGTCGTGCCGATCGCGGCGACGATTCTGGTTGCGCTGTTTCTGTTCCAGCGGCGCGGCTCGGCTGTCGTCGGCAAGTCGTTCGGGCCGGTGATGTCGATCTGGTTCGTGTACCTGGCGGCGGTCGGTCTTTATCGAACCGTGCAGCATCCCGAGGTGTTGCGCGCGCTGTCGCCGGTGTGGGCGGCCGCGCTCGTGCACAGTCATCCGCTGCTCGCGTTCACGGTGCTTGGCGCCGTGATTCTCGCGCTGACCGGCGCCGAGGCGCTATACGCCGATATCGGACACTTCGGTCGTCCTGCCATCCGGCTTGCGTGGCTTTTTATCGTGTTTCCGTCGATCGTGATCGGCTACTTCGGCCAGGCCGCGACGATCCTTTTTCAGCCGGGCGCCGCGCGACAGCCGTTCTTCTTCGCCGCGCCGCCGTGGGCACTGATCCCGACGGTGATCATCGCGCTGCTTGCGACCGTGATTGCATCGCAGGCCGTGATATCGGGCGCGTTTTCGATGACGAGCCAGGCGATCGAACTCGGTTTTCTGCCGCGCTTGCGCGTGATCGAGACGTCGAAGTCGCAGCGCGGCCAGGTCTATGTGCCGGCCGTCAACGCGGTGCTGTTCGGCGCGGTGATATTCCTCACGTTCGGGTTTCGCAGTTCGGAGCGTCTGACGTCCGCGTATGGCATCGCGGTTGGCCTCACGATGCTGATCACGACCGTGCAGATGGTGAGCCTGGCACGTCATGTGTGGCGCTGGCCGTGGCTCGCGGTGGCGGCCGTAAGCGTGCCGCTTTTTGTGATCGATATGCTGCTGGTCGCGTCGAATGCGCGGAAGATTCCGCAGGGCGGCTGGTTTCCGGTGGCGGTCGGCATTGTGCTGTTCGCGCTGATGTCGACGTGGCATCGCGGACGCCAACTCGCCGCGAAGCGTACGGCCGAGGCGCAGCCGCTCGACGCGTTTCTGCACGAACTCTTCAACCGCGCGGAGCCGCCGGTTCGCGTGCCGGGTACCGCCGTCTATCCGGTAAGCACGCCCGGCCGCACGCCGGCGGCGCTCGCCAGCAACGTGCGCCACAATCGCGTGCTGCACGCGACGGCGATTTTCTTCGCGAATCTGTCGGAGTCGGCGCCGCGTGTCGATGAGCGCGACCGCATTGAAGTGCGCAATCTGGGCGCGGGTTGCTATGAGATCGTTTCGCGGCACGGCTTCGTCGAGCGGCCGAATCTGCCGCGCCTGCTCGCATCGCTCGATGGGCACGCGGGCCGTCCCGGCTTGCTCGGTGATTGGCATTTCGAGCCGAAGCGCACGACGTTTTTCCTGCCTCGCGACGAAGTGATGCCCGGCTGCTCGCACGGACAGATGCATCGCTGGCGCGAGCAGCTGTTCGGCGAGATGGCGTTTCATTCGGCGTCGAGCGCGGAGTATTACGGGCTTGCGGGGGAGGATGTGGTTGAGTTGGGGGTGCAGGTGGTGCTTTAGCCGCCGCTCGCACCGATCAGCTTCTTCGCGTCCTCGCAATGCAGCGGCTCGCGCATCGCTTCAGCAAGCTTCGCAAGTTCCGTATCGCGGCCGCAACCCAGCGCGCCCGCCACAAAACCATGCTTGCACAGCAGTGCGATGAACTCGTATTTGTCGGGCGTGCCGGTCATCACCATTTCGTCCCACGATTGCGGGTGGCCGAGATAATTGAAGTTCTGGTCGAAGTGATAAGTCCAGAAAAACGGCACGAGCGGCTCCGGATCGCCGCCGCCGGCCATCGCACGCGCGGCCGCGCGCGCGTGCTGTTGCGCGACGCGCCAGTGCTCGATGCGCACGCGGCGGTTGTCGCCGTACGGAAACGCGGCCACGTCGCCGGCCGCATACAGGCTATCGGCGACGCGCATCGAGGCGTCGACGTTCAGCCCGCCGTCGTCGTTGTGCGCGACGCCGGTCACGAAATGCGTCGCCGGTGCGACGCCGGTGCCCACCATCATAAAGTCGCAATCGAGCGTGTCGCCGCCCGACAGCCGCACGCGCAACGGCTCGCCGGGCTCGACGCTCTCGATCTGCGTGCGCATGCGGAATTCGGTGCCGTTCTCTTCATGCAGCTTCATAAAGATGCGGCCCAGTTCCGCGCCGAACTGCTTTTCGAACGGCACGCTGTCCGGCGAGACGACCGTCACGCGCAGCTTGCGCTTGCGCAGCGATGCAGCGACTTCGAGCCCGATAAAGCCGCCGCCGAGCACGACCGCATGCTTCGCCTGCGCCGCGAGTTCGGCGAGGCGCGCCGCGTCGGCGCGGTTGCGCAGCAATAGCAGCCGCTCGTTGAGTGCGGGGTCTTCGCTGCCGCGCAACGGCGGCATTTTCGGCGTGCCGCCTGTGGCGACGAGGGCGGCGTCGTAGCGCAGCATCGGTCGGCCGTCGAACTCGATCTCGCGGCGCTTCGCATCGAGCCGCGTCGCATGCGCGTGAAGCCGCTCGATCTTGTGCTGCTCGAAAAAGCCGTCGGGTAACAGCGGCGGCACGTCGTCGATCTTCATATCGCCGGACGGCACGAATTTGCTGAGCACGGTGCGGTCGTACGGCGCGTGCGCGTCGTCGTCGATCAGCACGACACGTTCGCGGTAGCCGAATTCGCGCAGCGCCGCGCACGCGGCCGCGCCTGCCGCACCGGCGCCGATGATGGCAAAGACGCGCGGGGTGGCGGCTTGCGTCGCGTTTGCCTGCTTCGTGGCGCTGCTACGCTGCACGCTCGCGGGCGTTTCCGCGCCTGCGCCGGCTGCGAGGTCCGTTGCCGGGTCGGCTTCGGCTTCGCTCGACACGAGCACGTCGCCGCCGTCGATCATTACCGGGTAGCGTGTAAGCGGTAGCAGCGCTGGAGGTTCGACGATCGCGCCGCTCGCGATATCGAACGTGGCCTTGTGCCACGGACAGATCAATCGTCCATGACAGACCGCGCCTTCTTCGAGCGGCGCGCCCGCGTGCGGGCAATTTGCGCCATAGGCGTGAACGGCGTCGCCGGCACGGATCAGTACGATCGGCGTCTCGCCGATCTTGAC
Source organism: Paraburkholderia edwinii (assembly GCF_019428685.1). NCBI lineage: Bacteria > Pseudomonadati > Pseudomonadota > Betaproteobacteria > Burkholderiales > Burkholderiaceae > Paraburkholderia > Paraburkholderia edwinii. The sequence continues at coordinate 2,882,832 of NZ_CP080095.1, read as the reverse complement.
GCGGCGGGGACGGGCTTCGTCGAGATCGGCCAGCGCGGCGACCTTTTGCATCGATTGAGTGGACATGGGAAACCTCGTGACGGTCGGGTCATGAAACGGGCGGTCGCGAATAAGCGCGGGACGTCATGCGCGAGTAGCGTTTTCGCGCGATCGACGCGCTACGCGAGTCGCGATGGTCGGCACATGCGAAAACGCGTTGCAAACACTGTGCCGAAGGGTTCGGCGCGGGTTCTGCCTGGGTTTCGCCCGGGGTTTCGCGCGGGTTCCCCCCATAGGCATGACGCTTGCGGTTCCGTTTGCAATGGCATGCGCGCGCTGAGGCGATTCGACCTGCTTCGCGAATCGCTTCGGACGATCAGGCGCAAGCCGCAATGATTCCCCGACGGAGGTCTCGATGAACCACATCGGCAACGATGCGGCGCGCGACGCTGTGCGCCGCGTACACAACGCAGGAAGTGCGCAACCGGGTCAAGCGGGTGCGGTGCAGGCCGGCGCACGCAATGGCGGCGACCATGAGCGCATCGATCGGCGCGGTCGCGACCCTAAGCATGGCGGGCTGCAACGCGTGCTCGAACAACAACTCGGCGCCATGCGCTTCACGACCGACGCGGCACAAAGCCGCGGCGCAGCGCTCGAAGCACTGTGCGCGCGCGGTCTCGACTGTGTGCCGCTGCCGGGCCGCGGACGCACCGTCGAACGCTGGAGCGCGCTTGCCGCGGTTGCCGCGTGCGACCTGTCACTCGTCAAGCTCTACGAAGGACATACCGACGCGCTCGCGATTCTTGCCGAACTGCATGCATCCGGACTCGCGGCGCCCGGGCAACGCTGGGGTGTCTGGGCCGCCGAGCCGCCGCACCAGAAAGTGGCGGCAGTGCCGGAGGGTAATAGCACGCATAGTAGTGCGCTCAACAGCGCGCGTAGCGGCGTCCGCGATGTTCCCCCGGAAAACGCGGGAACCGGCAGCGTGTTGCGCCTCGAAGGCGTCAAGCCCTGGTGCTCGGGCGCCGCGCTGCTTACGCATGCGCTTGTCACGGTGTCCCGTTACGGCGAGCCTGTGCTTGCCGCAGTCGAGCTCGCGCAGCCATCGGTTCATATCTCGGACGGCGGCTGGAACGCAATCGGTATGGCCGCGACCGGCACGAGCGAAGTCTGCTTCGACGGCGCGTTGGCCGTGCAGGTTGGCGCAGCGGGCGCGTATCTCGCGCGGCCCGGCTTCTGGCACGGCGGCGCCGGTATTGCCGCCTGCTGGTATGGCTGCGCGGCTGAAATCGCCGCCGTGCTGCGCGCGCATGTCGTCCGGCGCAACGAAGCGCATGCGTGCGCGCATCTGGGCGCGGCCGACGCGCAACTGGCGGCCGCCGGTGCGCTGCTGCGCGAGACCGCCGCATGGATCGACCGCTATCCGCGGGCCGACGCGATGCGTCGCGCGATGCGTGCGCGCCTCGCCGTCGAAGATGCCGCGACATCAGTGCTCGCGCATGCGACGCGCGCGCTCGGCCCCGGCCCGTTGTGCACGGATCTTCACTTCGCGCGCGCGGCCGCGGATCTGCCCGTGTTTCTGCGCCAAAGCCATGCGGAACGCGATGCGGCATCGCTCGGCGAAGCGCTGCGCAATCCTCCCGATGCACCCGATCCGCTTGATCTACATGGTTCGCCCGATCGCCTGGATCCGCTCGCGTGCGAGGGGCCGGACAGGCAGTGGCGGCTCGCCAGTCTGTAATGGGAGGAGACGACCGTATGGCGCTCTCGGCTACCTATTTTGAAGACCTGTACCGCGTAGACGACGACCCGTGGGGATACCGGCATCGCTGGTACGAACGCCGCAAGCAGCAGTTGACACTCGCCGCGCTGCCGCGCGAGCGTTTTCGACGCGCTTTCGAACCGGCCTGCGCGAACGGCGAGTTGACCGCGCTGCTTGCCGCGCGCTGCGATGCGCTGTTCGCGTGCGATCTGAGCGGGCGCGCGGTGCAGCTCGCGCGCGAGCGCTGCGCGGAACTGCGCAATGTCTCGATCGAGCAGCGCGTGCTGCCGCATGAGTGGCCTCATGTGAGCGCGTCCGATAGGCACGATCTGCACGATAGGCGCGATCTCCCCGACAGGCGGTTCGATCTGATCGTGATCGGTGAACTCGCGTACTACCTCGATCCCGATGAAACTGCGCAGCTCGCGCAACGCGCATGTGCATCGCTTTCGTCGGACGGCACGCTCGTCGCATGCCACTGGCGCCATGCCTTCGTCGAGCGGCGCCAGCCGGCCGAAGCCGCGCATGCCGCGTTCGACCGCTGCATTTCGCTGACCCGAATCATTCATCACGAAGAACCCGACCTGCTGCTCGACGTGTGGTCGGCGGACGGCCGTTCGGTCGCGCAACAGGAGGGGCTCGCATGATCGGCATCGCGATTCCGGTGCATAACGAAGAGGCGCTGCTTGGCGCGTGCCTGCGCGCGGCGCTCGACGCGGCCCGGCATCCGCGTCTGCGCGGCGAAGCGGTGCAGATCGTTGCCGTGCTCGATAGCTGCGACGATCACAGCGCCGCGGTTGCGCGCGATTTCGGTGTGGATGCGATCGAAATCGAGGCGCGCAATGTCGGTATCGCGCGCGCGGTCGGCGCGGATCGGCTGCTCGCGCGCGGCGCGCGCTGGCTCGCCTTCACCGATGCCGATAGTCGCGTCGCGCCGGACTGGCTCGCCGCCCAGCTTGCGCTGCGCGCGCAGGCGGTCTGCGGGCCGGTCGTCGTCGACGACTGGACGCCGCATCACGAACGCACGCGCGCCGCGTTCTATCGCGCGTATATGGATGCGGACGGGCACCGGCATATTCATGGCGCGAACATCGGTGTGTCGGCGCGCGCGTATCGCCGCGCGGGTGGCTTTCCGCCGCTCGCGTGCAGCGAAGACGTTGCGCTTGTCGATCTGCTCGTCGCGGCCGGCGTGCGCATTGCGTGGAGCGCGGCGCCGCGCGTCGTGACGAGCGCGCGCGTCGATGCGCGCGTGCGCGGCGGATTCGGCGATACGCTCGCGGCGCTGGCCGCGGGATAGCGTGCGCGATGAAGTGCGCAATGAGAGTGCGATGAGGGGCGCGATCAGCAGGCGGTACGCATAGCGCGTATGCGCATGCGTGTCGGCGGCGCTTCCGGCGGCGGATCGCCGGCGGGCGGCGGCGTGCCGCCCGGTTCGCGTTCGGGCACGGCCGGCGCGTCGGGATCGTCGTCTGGCGGCGGTGTCGGATCGGGCTCGATTTCAGGCGGCGTCGGCGTGTGCAGACGCCAGTTGCGTGTGCCTTGCGGCAAAGAATGGGTCATGAGTGGGCTCGCTTGCGGTTCGTGGCGCTATGGGCGGCGTGTGTGACGCCGGATGCGCTCGCTCCACGCAGAAGGGGCAATCCTCATGCCACGCGATGCCGGTATGGTGGAAATGGAAGGGCGCGCATCGACACGCGGCCCGCGCGCGAGGTCGACGCAAGCGAATCGCTATCACGCGATATCGCGATGAGTGGGGAACACACAACGAAGTACGCGCTATCGCCCGACGTCCTGCGTCACATCCTGCCGCGCGTGTTGAGTAGCAATCGACGCCTCGCGCGTGCGCTGCGGCCGTCGATGATTGATGGCGATAAACAGCACCATGAGCCCGATAAACGCGCCGATCAGTGCTAATTCGTTGATCAGCACGCGCTCGTAGCCGAGTTCGAGCACATCGATGAACGGGTATGGATAGAAGTCCGACAGGCTGCCGCGCAACATCGTCGCGGCGATATAGGCGAGCGGATAAACGAGCCACAGCAGACTGCGCCGAATCGTCAGATGAAAGCGCGGCACGAACAGCAGCCAGTAGAGCGCGCAGAGCGCGGGCAGCACGGTATGCAGGCTTTCGTTGACGAGCGACCGGTAACCGTGCGGCGTCCACAGATGGCGCAACAGGAAGTTGTACGCGAGTCCGACAAAGACCATATACACGACGATCGCAGTAACCACCGTCGGTGCGCGAAAAAAGCGGCCGATCGGCGTGGGCGGCCGCAGCGCGATGCAAGTGAAGCTGATGGCGCACAGCAGTACCGTCAGGTTCGTCAGATAGCTGCTCATGCGCTCGAGCGCATCGAACACACCATAGCCGCGCGCGGCGAGCCGATCGATCGTGATGTCGGTTTGCGCGGCGAACGCGAGCCACGCGATGAGCGCGATCAATGCCGCTGCTGTCAACGATGCGGCGCTCGGCGTGTGCAGCGGCAACTCGGGTTCGTCGCGCGAAGGCGGCGTGGGCAAGGTCGGCGGTGCGGTCATGCGTCGATTTTAAACACGGCGTGTCGCTCATGCATTTCAAGAAATGCGAGTTTCGTGCCGTAAACTCATATAGTCTGACAATCGCGTTGCGCAGCCTTGCCGGCATCGGTCGTCACTGCATCTCTTTCGGCCACTTTAGCGGCGCTTTGCGCTATATCGCTTTGCCCATGCTCGACCCAGTCAATATCCTGATCGTGACCGTGCTCTCGGGCATCATGAGCATGGCCGTGCTCGGCTCGTTGCGGCCGGCGGCAATTCCGGGCGTCGGTTACTGGATCAGCGGCAATACGCTGGCGATTGTCGGGCTCGTCCTGTTTGCACTGCAACGCGCCACGCCGCTTTATCTGTCGGTGATGATCGCCAACGGCATCTTCTCGATAGCAGTGCTGCAGATGTTGCAGGGTTGCCGCCAATTCTTCGGACGGCGGCCGATCGAATTCGGCGAATACGTGTGCTGGGCCGCGATGATGATCGGCTTCCTGTGCTGGACCTATGTCGTGCCGGACATCAATGCGCGCATTCTGCTTGCGTCGCTGTTTCATGCGTATGTGTATGCGTCGGTCGGCTGGATCACCTATAAGGGCCATATTCCTGGGCGCCCGAAATATAGCTATCACTTCGTTACCGCGACCGCGTCGCTCGGCGCGCTCGGCCATCTGTCGCGCGGGCTCCTCTACGGATTCGGCGTCGTGCACCAGACGGCCTTGCTGCAGCCGAACGTCGTGAACGTGGCGTTCCTCGGCCTGGGCATTCTCGCGCTGCCGTCGCTGTCGATCGGCATGGTGATGCTCGCGCATGACCGGATGGCCGAGCGGCTCGAGCGCTGGGCGAACATCGACGAACTGACGGGCGCGCTCACGCGCCGCGCGTTTCTCGCGCGCGCGGAAGCGCGGCTTGCACAGGCGCTCGCGAACGGCACGCGGCTGTCGATCGCGATCATCGATATCGATCACTTCAAGTCGATCAACGACGAGCATGGGCATGCGTGCGGCGACGAGGTGCTCGCGCATTTCGGCCGCGTCGTCGCGGCGAATATCCGCGCGACCGATCTGTTCGGCCGTCTCGGCGGAGAGGAGTTCGCCGTGCTGTGTCCAGCGACGGGACGCGCGGACGCGGTCGAGCAGCTCGACCGGCTGCGCACGAAAATCGCCGGCGGCGGCTGCCTGCTCTCCGACGGCGAACGGCTCGTCTATACGTTTAGCGCGGGCGCTGACGAACACCGGCGCGGCGAAACGCTCGCGCATCTGATGGCGCGCGCGGATGCGGCGCTTTATGCGGCGAAGGCGAGGGGAAGGAACCGGGTGATGGCGGGTTGAAGCCGATTTAAGGACGGTTGAGGTCCGGGGGATGGTCGGTTGAGGGCCGGCGCAGGGATTGCGTGGCAAGCTCCACAGCGCGATGGGCAGCTTCGGGATTACAGTCTTTAGGCTGTATTTTTCATTTACAGTCTATAATCTGTATTTTGAATTTGCAGTCTATTCTTTGTATTGCATACAGCTCAAAGGCTGTAGTATCGTTTTACAGGCAATAGACTGTATTCGGCGATGAAAGCGGAGGTGGGGCCGTGGAATATCCCGTTCGTACAGCCAGTGAGCTTCACCGGATGCTCAAGGCCTTCCGGAAATCTGCCGGCCTCACGCAGGCCGGCCTGGCGAGCCTGCTCGGCATAACCCAGCAGACATACGCGGCGCTGGAAGCCAACCCGGGCTCGGCCAGCACCGAGCGCGTGCTCAGGGTGTTGCGCATCCTGAAGGTCGATATGTCGCTCAGCTGGTCCGTGCGCCCGCGGCGCACTGCGCCCCGCACGCCTTCCGCCGCGGTTGCAGGCAAACGGCCGCAATTGCCGCGATCGCCGCAGTCGGCCGGCCAGTCGAAAGCGGGCGCCGCGGCGCCAAAGCGTGCCGCCGGGCAGGCAGCCGCAAAAGGAAAGCAGGGCGCCGCGCTTCCGGCGGGCGGCGCCAGGGCCAGGAAAGACGCCGCATTGGCGCCCAAGGCAACCAAACGTGTGATTCGTAAGCGAGAGGATTGGTAACCATGATTCGTGGCGCCCGTGCGAACAGACTCGACATCTGGATGAACGGGCTGCCCGTCGGCTACTGGGAAGTCTCCCGCGGCGCGGGGCGGCTCGCCTACCGCGACGACTGGGTGGCGGACGAGCAAGGCCGCCCGTTATCGCTATCGCTGCCGTTTACGCCGGGAAACCAGTCGTATCAAGGTCCTGAAGTCGAAGCGTTCTTCGACAACCTGCTGCCCGACAGCGAAGCGATACGGCGGCGCATCGCGCTGCGCTACCGCGCGCGCGACACGTCCTCTTTCGCGATGCTGGCGGAATTGGGCCGCGACTGCGTCGGCGCAATCCAGCTGCTGCCGCCGGATGAAACGCCGACGGACCTGCAGTCCATCCACGGCAGGCCGCTCGATGAGGCAGCGGTGGCGCAGCTGTTGCGCGACACTACCGCGACGGGTGTGCCGGGCCGGCACGACCCCGTCGGGGACCTGCGCTTATCCATCGCCGGCGCCCAGGAAAAAACCGCGCTGCTGTGGCATGGCGGCCAGTGGCTGCTGCCGGAAGGCAGCACGCCCACCACGCATATTTTCAAGCTTCCGCTTGGGCTCGTCGGCAACATGCAGGCCGACATGCGCACATCGGTCGAAAACGAATGGCTCTGCTCGAAGATCGTCGCGGCGTACGGACTGCCGGTGGCCGAGTGCGCCATTGCGTGCTTCGAAGACCAGAAAGTGCTGGTCGTGACACGCTTCGATCGCCGGCTCGCCAGTAACCGCCGCTGGATCCTGCGGCTTCCGCAGGAGGACATGTGCCAGGCCACCGGTACGCCGGCGCTGCACAAGTATGAGAGCGACGGCGGGCCCGGCGTCGAGCGCATCATGGAGATTCTCTCGAGTTCGGAAGACGCGGCTGCGGACCGGCGCAATTTCTTCGTGACGCAGATTGTGTTCTGGCTTCTTGCCGCAACCGACGGCCACGCGAAGAACTTCAGCATCGCGCACTTCCCGCGCAATCAATACCGGTCGACACCGCTCTACGATGTGCTGTCGGCTCACCCGATTATCGGCAACGGGCGCAACCGGCTTGCGCGGCAGAAGGCGAAGCTCGCGATGTCGGTGCGCAGTCAGGACAAGCACTATCACATTGAAGCGATCGAGCGGCGCCACTGGATCGCGCAAGGCGCTCGCGTCGGCTATCCGGCCGCGCAGGTGGAAGAGATGATTGCGCAGGTTGCACGTCGCACCGACACGGTAATCGACGAAGTATCGGCCGAATTGCCGGCCGATTTCCCAGCCGATGTCGCGACGAAGGTCTTCGATGGAATGAGGCGATTCAACAAGCGGCTGATGGCGACGCAGTGATTTCGACCGCGTGCGCGCATCAGGTTTTTCGCGCGCTACAACGCCGCATCCACTCCGATTGAATCGACCGCATTGCGCCGGTATCCGGCAGTCGCAAGCAACAGGCTGCGCGTGTATTCATGTTGCACGCGCTGCTCGCGCACGGCATCGATACCGAGCGCTTCGACGATCTCGCCGTTGCGCATCACCGCGACGCGCGAGCACAGAAAGCCGACCACCGCCAGGTTGTGGCTCACGAGAACCATGGTCAGATTGCGCTCGCGCGCGAGGCGCTGCAGCAGGTTCAGTATTTCGGCCTGCACCGATACGTCGAGCGCTGACGTCGGTTCGTCGAGCAGCAGCACGCGCGGCTCGACGATCAGAGCGCGCGCAATGGCCACGCGCTGCCGCTGGCCGCCCGACAGCTGATGCGGGTAGCGGAAGCGGTACGCGGGGCCGAGTCCGACTTCGCGTAGTGCAGCGGCAATGCGTTCGTGTTCGCGATCGAGGCCGTTGATCGCGAGCGGCTCGCGCAGCGTTTGGTCGACGGTGAAGCGCGGATGCAGCGAGCCATACGGGTCCTGAAACACCATTTGCACGCCGCGCTGCGGGGCGCGGTCGCGCGAACCGCTAACGCGTTGCTTTGCACGCGCGCCGCTTGCCGTATCTACCATGCGCCCACCGATCGTCACGCGCCCGCCCGCAATCGGCACGAGCCCCGTCAACGCGCGCAGCACCGTCGACTTGCCCGAACCCGATTCGCCGACGAGGCCAAACGCTTCGCCCGCCCGCACCTGAAAACTCGCGTCACGCACTGCGTCGAATGGCCCGGTTTTCGTGCGAAAGCGTACCGTGAGCGCGTCGACGTCGATCAACGGTTCGTTCATGCGGAGGCTCCCGCGTGCGCGTTATCGTGCGAGTCCGTGAGCCATGCCGGGTCGCGTGCGAGCACCGGCAATTCGTCCGGCGGGTTGGCGAGCGGCGGGTTCGCGGCCAGCAGGCCGCGCGTATAAGGATGCTGCGCATGCAACAGATCGCGCGCCGCGCAGGTTTCGACGACACGCCCCGCATACATGACGACCACGCGATCGCAGAACGACATCACGAGCGGCAGATCGTGGCTGATCAGAATCAGCCCGGTGTCGTGCTTCGCAATCGTTTCGTCGAGAATCGCAAGCACTTGCGCGGCGACCAGCACATCGAGCGCGCTGGTCGGTTCGTCGGCGACCAGAAGGCGCGGGCCCGTCGACACCATCATCGCGATCATCACGCGCTGCCCCATGCCGCCCGACAGTTCGTGCGGATACGCGTCGGCGACACGCTGCGGATTGCGGATATGGACGGCCGCGAGCGCCTCGACGATCTTCTCGCGCATCTCGCGGCGGCCGGTTTTAGGCGCGTGCAGCGCGAACGCTTCGCGCATCTGTTCGGCCACAGTCATCACCGGGTTCAGCGAATATTTCGGGTCCTGCAGGATCATGCCCATCTGTTGGCCGCACAACTGACGGCGCTTGCGCGCGCTGAGCGCGAGCAGGTTCGTACCATCGAAGCGCAGCGTGTTCGCGTGCATCTGTGCAGCAGGCGGCAGTAAGCCGAGCAACGCGCGGCCCGTCAGCGACTTGCCCGAACCCGATTCGCCGACAATGCCGAGCCGCTCGCCTTTGTTCAGCGTGAGCGATACACCGCGTACCGCTTCCGCAAACGTGCCGTCGTGGCCGCGAAACGCGATGCGCAGGTCGTCGATTTCAGCGAGCGGAACAGAGGCGAGGGCGCTTTTAGCCGTGTCGGCCACAGCCTTGCCCGTAGCGCTCGGCAGCGAAGAAGAATCGGTCATCGGTCAGTCTCCATGCCGCGGATCGAACACGTCGCGCAGTCCGTCGCCGAGCAGATTGAACGCAAGGCTCACCACGAGGATCGCGCAGCCCGGTATCGTCGCGACCCACCAGGCGTTGAGCAGCACATTGCGGCCCGACGCGACCATGTAGCCCCATTCAGGGCTTGGCGGTTGCGCGCCAAGGCCAAGAAAACCGAGGCCTGCGACGGTCAGGATGATGCCCGCCATATCGAGCGTCGCACGCACGATGACCGACGACGAGCACAGCGGCACGATATAGCGCAGCAGAATGCGCGCGCGCGACGCGCCTTGCAGCCGCGCGACGTGGATAAAGTCCGCATCGACGAGCCGTAGCGTTTCGGCGCGAGCAAGCCGCGCATAGGCCGGCCATGCGGTAATCGAAATCGCGATAACCGCGTTGATGACGCCGGGCCCGACAGCGGCCGCGAACGCGAGCGCCAGCACGATCTTCGGAAACGCGAGCGCGATATCGGTGATGCGCATCAGCACGTTGTCGATCCAGCCGCCGCAGAAGCCGGCCACCGTGCCGATCATGAGGCCGATCGGCACCACGACGATCACCACGAGTATCGCGATCGACAGCGTGATGCGCGCGCCGTCAATGAGCCGGGACAGGATGTCGCGGCCGAGCTGATCGGTGCCGAGCCAGTGCGACACCGAACCCGGCGGCAGCAGCCGGTCGGACAGGACCTGCCGCAGTGGATCGTGCGGCGCGATGAGCGGCCCGAATGCGGCCACTGCGACCAGCAGCACGAGAATCGCGAAACCGAACAGCGACAGCGGATTGCCGGCAAAGCGCCGCCAGCGGCGGTACGCGAGGCCGAGCGCGGCCTGGCGGCGCGACGCGGGCGCGTCGCTCAGGAGCCACGCGCGCCAGCCCGAGGCGCGTCGCGGCGGCGGCTCGTCGTTCATGGGTGCGTCGTGCATCGCCGCGGCGCCCTCGTCGGGCAACGCAGTCGATTCGGACGAAGGGCGAATACGGCTCATAGGCACATAAGAAGGCTAACCGCGAGGCTAAAAGCAGGAAGACAGCGAAGCATCGTCAACGGGCACGTGGGTCGAACACGCGATACAGCGCGTCGGTCAGCAAATTGAGCGCGATAAACGTCGCGCCGATCACGAGCGTGCTGCCGAGCACCGCGTTCATATCGGCGTTCAGGAGCGCGCCGGTCAGATACGAACCGATGCCGGGCCATGCGAACACAATTTCGGTCAGCACCGAGCCTTCGAGCAGAAAGCTGTACGACAGCGCGATCACAGTCAAAAGCGGCACCATGATGTTGCCGAAGGCGTGCCGCCAGATCACGCGCCGCTCCGGCAATCCTTTCGCGCGCGCCGTGGTGATGTATTCCTGGCTTAGCTGGTCGAGCATGAACGAGCGTGTCATCCGGCTCAGATAGGCGACCGAGTAATAGCCGAGGATCGCGGCCGGCAGCGCGATATGCGATAGCGCGTTGAAGAACACCTCCCATTCGCCGGCAATCAGCGCGTCGATAAGCAGACTGCCGGTGTGCGTATCGACCATGCCGTCGTAGACCGGATCGATACGGCCGGGGCCGCCCACCCAATGCAGTCTCGCGTAAAACAGCAGCAGGCCCATCAGCCCGAGCCAGAACACGGGCACGGAGCTGCCGATCAGGCCGACAAAGCGCGCGACGTGATCGATCCAGCGGTTATGCCGGACCGCGGCGATCACGCCGAGCGGTATGCCGATCAGCACGCCGATGACGGTCGACAGCGTCGCGAGCTCGAGCGTGGCCGGAAATACACGCTTGATGTCGTCGAGCACCGGGTTGGCGGTAAGCAGCGAGACGCCGAGATTGCCGTGCAGCACGTCGCGCGCGTAGACCCAGAACTGGACGGCGAGCGGCTGGTCGAGGCCGAGCTGGGCGCGCGCGGCCGCGTAGGCCGTGGCGGAGGCGCGGTCGCCGACCACCGCGAGCACCGGATCGATCGGCACCTTGCGGCCGATCACGAAGGTCACCGCGAGCAGCCCGACGAACGTAATGGCGAGCGTCAGCACCCAGCGCAGCGCGCGCAGCGTCCAGCGCACGCCCGCGTGATGAGCGGGCAGAGCGCGCAGGCGGTCGAACGGCGTGACGGGAGTCGACATGATGGCTTCCTTGCTCGGGCGCCGCAGTTTCACGCAGTTTCGCTTACGGCTGCTTCTTCAGGTGCAGATACGATACAAGATCGTTGATCGGACCCACTTCGATGCCGCTCACACCGGGCCGCATCGCAACCTGCGACACCTGCTGGAACATGATCACGAACGGCGAGTTCGCGAGCATCTGCTTCTGCATCGTCTGGTAGAGCTGCGCGCGTTTCGTAGTTGACGATTCGGCGAGCGCTTCGTTCGTTTCCTTCGTCAGATCGGGAATGTTCCACGAATTGCGCCATGCGAGCATCTTGTAGGATGACTTGTCCGAGTTGTCGGGGTTCCATGCGAAGCCCTGCGCATTGCTGTGCGGATCGATATAGTCGGCCGACCATTCGCCGATATAGATGTCGTGCGCACGTGCGCGGTATTTCGCGAGCGTCTGCTTGTTGTCGCCGGGAATGATCTCGACCTTGATGCCGCCTTGTGCGAGATTCGCCTGCACCGCCTGCGCGATTTCGTTATATGGGTAACTGCTGCGCACGTCCATCGTCACCTTGAAGCCATTCGGCAAGCCCGCTTTCGCGAGCAGCGCCTTCGCTTTCGCGACGTCCTGGTGATACGGGTTGTCGTTCAGCGCGCCGAGAAAGCCTTCGGGCAGAAACGTCTGGTGCACCTTGAACGTGGACTTTGCGATATTGGTCTGAATGCCGTTGTAGTCGATCAGCCACTTCATCGCTTCCTGCACGTCGGGCTTCGCGAGATTCGGGTTCTTCACATTCAGGCCCAGATACAGCAGCGTCGCCTGCGGCACGGCCGTGACATGCGCCTTGCCGGATTTTTCCAGCGCGGCGAGGTCGTCGGGGCTCAGGTTGCGTGCAATGTCGGCGTCGCCGTTTTCGAGCAGCAGACGTTGTGTGGCCGCTTCGGGCACATGACGCAGCACGATGCGCTTCATCGCAAGCGGCACGCGGTAGCCGTCGAAGCGCTGCAAGATCAGGCTCTCGTTCGCGGTCCACTTGACGAGCTTGTACGCGCCTGAGCCGGCCTCGTTCGTGCGCAGCCATTCGTTGCCGAAGTCGTTGTTCTTCTGGTGCGTGAGCAGCAACTGTTTGTCGACCACCGAAGCGGGCCACGCGCCGAGCACGTTGAGCACGAAGGTCGGTGCGTATTTCTGGTCGGTGCTGACGCTCACCGTCGTGTCGTCGATTTTCTTCACGCGTTGCAGCACATTGTCTTTGGTGAGGCCGATGCCTTGCAGCACCGCGGCCGCGCCTTTGTCGAGCAGCACGGTGCGCTGGATCGACCACGCGACGTCGTCGGCGGTGAGCGGATTGCCCGAATGGAACTTGAGCCCGCTCTTTATCCTGAACGTGAACGTCAATCCGTCGGGGCTCACGCTCCACCATTGCGCGACGTCGCCGTTGAATTTCGACGGATCCTTGAGGTCCACGCGCACGAGCCGGTCGTAGGTGTTCGCGATGTATTCCTCGGGCACGAGCTCGTAGACTTCGCCCGGATCGAGCGTGGAGAACTCGTCGAGCATCGTCGCCATGACAAGCATGTCTTTCGGCGTCGCGGCGCCCGCGGGCATGCTTGCCGTCAGCGAGAAGCCTATCGAGGCCGCCAGTGCGGCCACGGCGAGCACGTTGCGCAAACCCTGTTTCATTCGTCTGTTCCCCTTACATGAGCCGTAGCGGCCCGCTATTGGCGTTGTCGATCAACGGCAGCGCGAGCGCGCCCGGCAATTCGAAATGCCACCATTCGCTTTTGATATGCGTGAAACCGGCCGCATGCATGACGCCGAGCAGCATCAGCCGGTTGCGCTGCACATGCTCGGGCAGGCCCGGATGAAAGTGCTCGGATTCGACCGTCATCGCATCGAAGCCCGTGCCCATATCGAGCGCTTCGCCGTTCGCATCGAGGAGCGTGAGGTCGACTGCAGCGCCGCGGCTGTGGTTCGAGCCGCGCTTGACGTCGGCGATATAGGTCGGGTCCGGCAGGAAGTCCCACAGCACCTGCTGCGCTTGCGGCGGCCGGTACGCATCGAAGATGCGTAGCGCGAAGCCGCTGTCGCGCGCGATTGCAATCGCGGTGCGCAGCGCGGCTTCGGCCGGCTCGAGCAGCAGGCAGTGCGCGTGTTGGTAGATCGGTTTGCCCGTCAGATTGCGCGCGGTGGCGTAGACGAGGTCGATGTCGACACCGTGCGTGTCGCGGGTGATGGGAATCAGTTTTGAAGTGGATCTGATGGGTTCGGTCATGTATGGAACGGGTGGTAGGCATCTGACAAGGCCAAAAAACACAGCGCTAGCTTAAAAAATCAATGGGCATTGGTCGAGCAATAGTTTTTGAGGGAAAACGCCAGGTGACGCGCGCGTCGGGTCGCAAATACCGCAGATTACATGCCGATACAAATCCGTGGGAATCGGAAACGTGACGATAACGGCGCGACAAATCCGGTACAAGCGGGCCAGGCAGAATGCCGGCAAGCGAGCGCAAGGCAGAGATCGTTCGCGACCGTCTTCCCGGCATTCCGTTCGTAGGAGAACCACGCATGTTTGCAGCAGACCGCCTGAGTCCGTCTTGCCGTTCTTACGTCCGTCACCGCGCCCGCCGGCTATTGGCCACGGCGATGGGTTTCACGATGCTCGTGGCCGCGGGCCACATGCGCACCGCCCACGCTGCCGATGCGGCATCGACCGCGTCCGCCATCGGCAGCGCACACAGCGACGAAAGCATCCGCCCATATCGGATTTACGTGCCGCAGGCGCAACTCGACGATCTGAAGCGGCGCATCGCGCAAACGCGCTGGCCCGACGTTGAAACGGTGAAGGACGATTCGCAAGGCATCCAGCTGGCGAAGGTGCAGGCACTCGTGCGCTACTGGGGCACCGATTACGACTGGCGCAAGGCCGAGGCGCAGCTCAACGCGCTGCCCGAATTCGTGACGACGATCGATGGCGTCGACATCCAGTTTATCCACGTCCGCTCGCGCAACCCGAACGCGTTGCCGGTCATCCTCACGCATGGCTGGCCCGGCTCGACCTTCGAGTTCATCAAGGCGATCGGCCCGCTGACGGACCCCGAGGCTTATGGCGGGCGTGCCGAAGACGCGTTCGATGTGGTGATTCCGTCGATTCCCGGTTATGGCTTTTCCGGCCGGCCGACAGACCTGGGCTGGGGCCCCGATCGCACCGCGCGCGCATGGGACGTGCTGATGAAGCGGCTCGGTTACAGGCAGTACGTGTCGCAGGGTGGCGACCACGGCTCGGTGATCTCCGACGCTCTCGCGAGGCAAGCGCCGAACGGCCTGCTGGCGATTCACCTCAATATGCCGGCCACGGTGCCGGGCGATCTCATGAAGTCGATCAACAGCGGCGACCCCGCGCCGGCCGGATTGACGCCCGCCGAGCGCGACGCCTATGACTCGCTCAGCACGTTTTTCGGCCGGAATGCGGCCTACGGCGCGATGATGGTCACGCGTCCGCAGACGATCGGCTATTCACTCGCGGATTCGCCTTCGGGCATGGCAGCCTGGATGGTCGAGAAGTTCGCGCAATGGAGCGACAGCGGCGGCGATCCCGAGCGCGTGCTGACGAAGGATGAAATGCTCAATGACGTCACGCTGTACTGGCTGACCAATACGGGTGCGTCGTCGTCGCGGTTCTATTGGGAAAACAACAATAACAATTTCAGCTCGGCCGCACAGAAAACGACGGACATCAAGATTCCTGTGGCCATCTCCGTGTTCCCGCACGAGATCTATCGCGCGCCGAAGAGCTGGAGCGAGCGCGCGTACCCGACGCTGTACTACTACCACCAGGTGGCGAAAGGCGGTCACTTCGCGGCCTGGGAGCAACCGCAGCTGTTCGCCGAGGAATTGCGCGCCGCGTTCAGGCCGGTGCGGCGTCAGTTTGGGCATGGGGCGTAAAGCCTAGCGGCGCTGCAGGGGCAGCGCGGCGCCGCGAGGTGCGCTCACTGCGGCTGCTCAATGCGAGAACTGACTGTGCTATCCGGGGCGCTTGCCGGTGTCCGGCGGCGCCCGGTCCGGTTCCGGTTCCGGTATGCCGACATCGGGCACGTCGGCCGGCGTGCCGGGGTTCGGTGCGTCGGGGATGGCCGGTTGGTCGGGAATCGGCGGGTCCGCTGCGGGATCGCTTGCGGCAGAAAGGCCCGCGGCAGCGGCGGGTGTGCGCGGTTTAGCTTGCGGGTTTGCGTAATTCGGCAGCATGGCGAGCCTCCTTGTTGCGGCGCACTGAGTGGCGCACTGAGTGGCGCAGTGAGCGGCGCGATAAGCGGCGCGATAAGCGGCGCACCGGGTAGCGCGATGACCAGCGCGATAAGCGCGGACCTCGAGCCGTGGCGCCAGTCATCTGGACCGTTCGCTACGGTCGAGCATCTGGCGTTCCCGCGGCGTCGGCGCGGCGCCGTACGCCGGCGGTCAGGCGCGCTGCCTCTGATCCTTCAACTCGTCGCGGATCTCGCGCAGCAGCAGGACGTCCTCGGGCGGCCCGGCCGGCGCTGCTGGCGTCTCGGCTTCGGTCTTTTCGAGCTCGCGCAGCTTGTTGATGAACTTGACGAGCAGAAACACGATAAACGCGAGAATCAGGAAGTTGAGCACGACGGTCATGAACGAGCCGTAGCCGACCACCGCGACGCCCGCTGTCTGCAGGTCCTTGTACGAATCGGGATTGCCCTTGAAGCTTGCCGGTAACGCGCCGATCCGGATGAACTTGTTCGAGAAGTCGATATTGCCGGTCACGATGCCGACGATCGGCATGATCAGGTCCTTCACGATTGAATTGACGATCGTCGAAAACGCGCCGCCGATGATCACGCCGACCGCGAGATCCATCACGTTGCCCTTGATCGCAAACTGCTTGAACTCCTGAAAAACGCCTGCCATGGTGGGTTCCTCCGTTTTTGTCGACGGAGAACCGGTTAGCGAATTGCATTCCCGGCCTACGCAAGGTGCGAATTCGCGCACTAAGATGCATGGAAGCGCGACTGTACAGGTGGACCCCGGACGGGAGATATCCCGGCCATCGCCGGACCGATCCAGGCCGATCCGGGCCGTCCTTGCCGGCAGGTTTTCATTCAGACGCGCGCCTGTGCGTTTTACCTGATGTCCGCTCACCGCGACCTCTGCCGCTGGTCAGGGTCGCTGGTGGGCCGTGGCGACCGATATAACCATCGTCAAGAACCGTTGCGTGGCGTGCCATGGTCAAGCGTAGAACCTTCCTTGTCGGCGGTGCCGCGACGCTCGGCGCGCTCGTGGTCGGCTGGTCCGCGCTGCCGCCGCGCCAGCGGCTGACGCCGGCGGAGCCACTTGCCGCGCAGCCCGCGCAGACGGCGATAAACGGCTGGGTCAAGATCGGCGCCGACAATCGCATCACCGTGATGGTCTGCCGCGCCGAGATGGGGCAGGGCGTGCACACCGGGCTGGCGATGCTGGTCGCCGAGGAACTCGATGCGGACTGGTCGACGGTCGGCGTCGAGGCCGCGCCAGTCGACCGGATTTACAACAACGTGGAAAGTGTCGCCGGCAACCTGCCGTTTCGTCCCGACGACGACAGCGCGATCAAAGGGCTTTTCACGTGGCTTGCACGCAAGGGCGCGCGCGAGGCCGGTGCGATGATGACGGGCGGTTCGACCTCGCTCAACGACGCGTGGCTGCCGATGCGCGAGGCCGGCGCGGCCGCGCGCGCGATGCTGATCGAGGCGGCCGCGACGCAATGGGGCGTGCCTGTCGAGCAATGCCATACGAAGACGGGCCGCGTATACGACGGCCCGGTTGACGCGCCCGCCGACGGCATTACAGCGGCCGCCACGCGCAGCGCGACATACGGCGAGCTCGCGCCGCTTGCCGCGCGCCAGGCGCTGCCGCGCAAGATCGAGTTGAAAGATCCGGCCGCATTCCGGCTGATCGGCAAGCCGCTCGCGCGTATCGAGGCGCCATCGAAGCTCGATGGGTCGGCGCGCTTCGGTATCGATGCGGCGCCCGACGGGTTGCTGTACGCCAGCGTCGCGATGTGTCCGGTGTCCGGCGGCGCGGTCGCGCATTTCGATGGCGCGGCTGCTGCCGTGCAGTCCGGCGTGGTCAGCGTGTTCGCGGTGCCGCCTTATCACGGCGGCACAGGTGGCGTCGCGGTGATCGCCGACAACGCCTTCACGGCGATGCACGCGCTCGACGCAGTGAAGTGCGAATGGAAGATCGACGACGACACGCGCCTCTCGAGCATGGATGCGATGCGGCGCCTTTCCGAAGCGCTCGACGACAGCGCGGGGCACACGTGGTATGCACATGGCGACGTCGATGCGGCACTCGGCATCGCCGCGCGCACGGTCAGCGCCGAATACCACGCGCCGTATCTCGCACATGCGGCGCTCGAACCGATCAACTGCACCGCGCAGATCAGAAGCGATGGCTCGGCAATCGTCTGGGCCGCGACACAAGTGCCCGACGTCGCGCGCCGCTATACGGCACAGATGCTCGGCATTGCCGAGGACAAAGTCGACTTGCGCCAGCAGCTGATCGGCGGCGCGTTCGGCAGGCGCCTCGAGATGGATTACATCGCACAAGCCGTCGCGATTGCGGAGAAGGTACGCGGCACGCCCGTGCAAACCATCTGGACACGTCCGCAAGACATGACCCACGACTTCTATCGCCCGGCATGTGTATCGCGCTTTACCGCAGGCCTCAACGATGCGGGCGTCGTGACCGCATGGCGCAACACCTCGGCGAGCCAGTCGATCGTGACGAGCTGGCTCGCGCGCAACTACGGCGTACCGGGTTTTGCCGCGGCGCTCGGCCGTTCGTTCGACAAGACCAACGACGAAGGCGCATTCGATCAGCCTTACGAATGGCCGAACGTACGCATCGGCCACAAGCCGGTGGCGCTGCCGGTGCCGGTCGGCTTCTGGCGCTCGGTCGGGCATTCGCATCAGGCGTTCTTTGTCGAGAGCTTTGTCGATGAACTGGCGGCCGCCGCGCGCAAAGACCCCGTCGCGTTTCGCGCGGCCATGCTCGCCCATCATCCGCGTCATCTCGCGGTGCTGCGCCGGGTCGCGCAGCTCGCGGGCTGGCGGACGCCACTCGATGCCGACGAGCGAGGTCTTGCGCAGGCGCGCGGCATCGCGTTGCATGAGGCGTTCGGCAGCGTCGTCGGTCAGGTGGTCGAAGTATCGGTCGAAGCGGACAAGGCGAGGACGATTCATGTGAACCGTGTGGTCTGCGTGATCGATTGCGGCTTGCCTGTGAATCCGAATCTGATCGCACAGCAGCTCGAAGGCGCGATCGTATTCGGACTATCCGCCGCGCTTTATGAATCGATCACACTCGACGGCGGTGCGGTCAAAGAGCAGTACTACAGCGATTATCCGGTGGTGAGAATGGAGCAATGCCCGCGGATTCAAACGGACATCATGACGAGCCGCGAGCATCCGCAAGGCGTGGGCGAGGCGGCGACGCCGCCTGTCGCACCGGCGGTCGCGAATGCAGTGTTCGCGCTGACCGGGCGCAGGCTGCGCTCGCTGCCGCTCAAGCTTGCATGAGCGGCTTGCATAAGCGCGGCCTACTTTGCCCGGTATGACGGGCGCGGGAGACGACGATGCTGTCTCTGAACATCAATGGACACGATACGGCGATCCGCTCCGATCCGGCGACGCCGCTGTTGTGGGTGTTGCGCTGCGAGCTAAAACTGACCGGCACGAAATTCGGCTGCGGTGTCGGCGTGTGCGGCGCGTGCACGCTGCATATCGACGGCGCCGCGCAGACCTGCTGCACGAAGCCGGTCGCGCAATTGCATGGCACCAGAATTACGACGATCGAAGGGCTCAGTGGGGTAGAGGCGCGCGCACTCAAGGCCGCATGGCTGCGCATCGATGTCGTGCAATGCGGCTACTGTCAGAGCGCGCAACTGATGGCGGCCAGCGCGCTGCTGATGCACAACCATAAACCGGGCCCTGCGGATATCGATCAGGCGATGACGCCGGTGGTTTGCCGCTGTGGCACGTACCCGCGTATCCGGCGGGCCATTTACGAAGCGAGTGGTCAAACTCGGACGTGGTGAGCGCGCGGCGTCGCTTTGCACCGGGGTGTGTCGTTCCCCTTTGCTTTCCACGGTTGAAATGCCGTTTCCCGATTCGCGCACGCTTTCAGAAAGGCCTCGCATCCATACACGTTTCGATATAGTATCGATATATTCGGTAGAATACATCGGTCGATACTATGTCACTTGCATGCGCAGGCGAACTGGAGAAGGCGGCGTGAGCAGTCGTCAGATCGCGTCACCGCGCGCGGGACAGGCGTCGCAGCCGGGCGCGCTGGCAGCGCATATCAGCACGCTGAAGCCGGCAGGCGCCGACGACCGCGCGCCGCTGATACGCGACGTCGTGGACGGCTTTATCCGTCTGCGTAACAGCGTATTGCGTTTCGTGCTGCTATTCGCGGGCGGCGATGCGGGTGGCAATGCGGGTAACGATCACACGGCGCAACGCGACCAGTACGGCACGGCGCCAATGCTGCGGCTTCTGAAGGTGCTAGACACTGCCGCGCAGGCCGCGCAGTTCGACCGCATGCGCGAATTGAGGCGTGCGATACGCGATGCGCGTGCGC
Source organism: Paraburkholderia edwinii (assembly GCF_019428685.1). Classification (NCBI taxonomy): domain Bacteria; kingdom Pseudomonadati; phylum Pseudomonadota; class Betaproteobacteria; order Burkholderiales; family Burkholderiaceae; genus Paraburkholderia; species Paraburkholderia edwinii. The sequence goes on along the minus strand of NZ_CP080095.1, from coordinate 2,862,635 downwards.
TCGAAAAAACGCGCGACGCGGTGTTTTCAGAGTCTTTCAGCAACGATCCCGCGGCGCTGCGTGTGGCTGTAACAGAACTCGAGCGTGTCGACGCGATTCTCGTCGGGCTGTGCGTCGAACATGTGCTCGAGCGGCAACTCGCCACGCCGTTCGATGCGGCGCGTGTGGCGCCTGCGGTCCGAAGCGAACGTCCGGCGGCGCGTGGCGCGCGGCACGCTTATGCAGCGGCATCGATATCCGACGGTGGTGGCGCAGGCGTGGCTACGGTGCAGCGCTAATCCACGGTCATTGCGCATTCCTGTAACGCCAGCGGGCCCGCGGCCGTCATCACGCAAACTGCGCGGCCGCGCCGTAATCGCGCCTCGTTATATTCAATGGTATATTTCGAAAATACAAATCCGCTGTGACCCGAACCCGACACGAGGCCACCATGCAAGCTTCTCCGTTTCGTCTCGCCGCCGCGCGCGGCGTCGAGCGAACCGACGCTTACATCGGCGAGCGTCTGCGCGCGTCCGACGCCTGCTGCGCGCCATCGCAAGGACAACTGCAAAGCCTGAAGCGCCGCACGCGGCTTTCAGAGCTCGACTCGCATCTGCATTGCTCGATCATCGGCACCTGCCTGGCCACACATGAATTGCGCAAGCTCGTGCCGAAATTCACGCGGCTCGACCGGCAGAAGGCGACGGATCTCGAGATCCACCACGCGGCCGTCGAACTCGCGATCGAAGGCGGCGCGGGCGGCAAGGCGCTGCACAAGGCGCTCGACGAACGCTACGCGGGCGCGCTGCGCTGCTTCGAACAGGCGAAGGACACCGACGCGCTGCTCGTGCTCTGGAACGATGCGCTCAAGAGCGGCGATATCCCGCCCGCGTACTGGGCGCTGATGACGCATCCGCAGGCGACGCTGCAAGCGCGCCAGGCCGCGTTCGGCGAATTGCATATGCTGTCGCATCTGGTCGGCGCCGCGAATCGCGCGGATATCCGGCGGCTCGTCGCGCTCGAGCAGGAAAACGCCGAACTGCATGTGAAGGTCGAGCGGCAGCAGCAGCGCTTGCAGCAGATGGCGCTCGAACGGGACGCAGGGATGCGCCATATCGATGAACTGAACGCGCAGCTTTCGGCACGTTCCGCCGCGCCCGTTTCAGGCGCGCAGCACGCGGAAGCGGAACGGCTGCGCGAGGCGATTGCCGCGCGCGACGCGCGCCTCGCCGTGCAGACGAGCCGGTGCGATGCAGCCGAACAGCGGCTCGCGACCGAGCAGGAAAATGTACGCCTCATACGCGCAAGCCTCGACGATGCACTCGCGTTGCTGCGGGTGATTCAGGATGAGGCGCAGGCGCTCGAACGCACGATGCAGGCGCTCAACGACACATCGGACACGGCGAGCGCGAAGAGCGGCGCCCTCGATATGCTGCAGGGCAAGCGCATCGTCTATGTCGGTGGACGGCCCGGTTCGAATAGCGCGGTGCGGCGGCTCGTGGCATCCGCGGGCGGCGAGGTGACGGTGCACGACGGCGGCATCGAAGACCGCAAGGGTCTGCTGGCCGCGGCGCTGCCGAATGCGGATATGGTCGTGTTTCCCGTCGATTGCATCGACCACGACTCGATGAACATGCTTAAGCGCGTCTGCGAGCGCAGCCAGGTGGCGTACTACCCGCTGCGCACGGCGAGCGTGGCGAGCTTCGTCGAACTGGTGGCGCGGCTTGCGGCCGCCGAGGCGCCGGCGCCGGCCGCGCGCGTGTCGCGCTTCTGTTTGCGGCACGGCTGAGCGCAGCACCGCCTGTGCGGCCCGCTGGCTGTGCCGCTATCGCCTGATCATCCGCGTCAACGCTGAAATCTCGGCTGCGCAGGCCGCATACGCCTGTGTTTCGATGCCGCGATAAAGCCGGATGATTTCCTCGCCGACGGCTGTGAGCACGCAGCCGCCGCCGCTTTGCCCGCCGTGCTCGGCAACTGTCGCGGGCGACTTCAGCGACTTGTTCAATTCATCCATCAGCAGCCACGCGCGCCGGTACGACATGTTGAGGCTGCGTGCCGCGGCCGAGATCGAGCCGTGCTCCCTGACCGCTTCGAGCAATGCAACCTTGCCGGGACCGAGCGCGATCGTGTCGGCCTGCTGGATGCGCATGCGGAACCTGACCTCAGGTTTCACGGTTGTCGAAGTTTTCATCGTTGTATGTCGCGGTGGGGCCGCGTTGTTCTGACGGTTTGATATCTGCGAAAGCATACACGACGCACGCCGCGCGCGCGGCGCACAGCCATTTCTCGCAGCGGCATGCGCGCTGTCTGCAAATCGACACAGACCGCCCGCCGCCCCTTTATTGAGACGTAACCTCGCGCTACATTGCCGGACACACAATGCTTCGCGTGGGCGCCCATACCCTGGGTAAAACGCGGGCCGCCCGACACGGGCGATAAAGACCGACCTACTTTCTCCCGAACTGAATTGCCATCGTGCCATGCCCGGCTTGCGCCGCGCATGGGGCGCGCTGTCGTCTGCGCGCAATGGCTAACAAGGATGTCTAAATGAAAAAATCCATCAACGCAGTGGCAGTACTCGGCAGCCTCGGCGCAATCGCCACCGCGGCTACCACCGCGCATGCGCAAAGCAGCGTCACGCTCTACGGCATCATCGATGCCGGCATCAGCTACGTATCGAATTCGGCCACGCCGGCGGCGGGGCACGCGAGCCTCGTCAAATACGCGGATGGCGTTGCGTCCGGCAGCCGCTGGGGTGTGCGCGGCACCGAAGACCTCGGCGGCGGCCTGAAGGCGCTGTTCGTGCTCGAAAACGGTTTTAGCAGCGCGGATGGCTCGATCGGGCAGGGCGGCGCGCTGTTCGGCCGGCAGGCGTACGTCGGCGTTTCGAAGGACGGCATCGGCACGCTCGCGTTCGGCCGCCAGTACTCGTTCTCGACCGACTACCTCGGCGCGAACTACACGACCGGCAGCCAGACGCCCGCCGGCAATTACGGCTGGCATATCAACGACGTCGACCAGCTGAGCGGAAGCCGCGTCAACAACGCAGTCAAGTTCAGCAGCGCGAATTTCTCGGGACTCACGTTCGGTGCGATGTACGGGTTCTCGAATCGGGCCGGCGCGTTTGCGGGCACGCCGACCGTCACTGCGGGCGGCGCTTCCCAGCAGGGCGCGTCGAGCGCGTACAGCTTCGGCGTGAACTATGCGCAAGGGCCGTTCGGCCTCGGCGCCGCGTACACGAATATCCGTTATCCGAATGGCGCCACGCCGCCGTTTAGCGTCAGCATCGCGAACGTGAATACGGGCGGGCTGCGCGACCTCGAAACCTATGGCGTCGGCGCGCGTGTGGCGATCGGCGCCGGGCTCGTATGGGGCAACTGGACGCATACGAACTTCGAGCCGCTCGCCGGTGCATCGTCGCGCCTCAACAACTATGAAATCGGCGGCCGCTACGGCTTCACGCCTGCGCTGGCGGCGGGGCTTGGCTATACGTTCTCTGATCTCGACGACCGTTTCAACGGCAAATGGCATCAGGTCACGGGCGCGCTCGACTACGCGCTCTCCAAGCGCACCGATGTCTATCTGCTCGCGGTCTATCAGATCGCGTCAGGCAGCAATACGGTCGCGGGACGCAATGTGCCGGTGCAGGCGCAGATCGGCACGACGCCGGGCATGCTGGGAACGTCGGGTGTCGGCGCGGACAACCAGGTTGCGACGCGCGTCGGGTTGCGGCATCGCTTCTAGGCGGAGCGCGTCGTGATCGCCTGATGGTTATCGGGTGATCGCCTGGTGATTGCTTGATGGTCGCGCGCCGAGGTCAGGGCGCGACCACGCGCGCGACAATGCCCGCCAGGCGTTTCACGTGGCGCGGCGCGGGCAGGATATCGGCCGCGGAAAACAGCAGCGGTGCGCCTTCTTCGATCGTGAGCGGCGTGTCGCCGCGATCGAGCGCGACGAGCACGCGCTCGCCGATCGGCGTGTTGAACAGTTCGTGCCACGAAAAAGTGACCGCATAGCCATCGTGGGCAATCGCGATAAAGATCGTGCGCTTGAAGTCGCCGGGCCGGTCATTGCGCAGGCCGGCGACTTCGATCAGGTCTTTGAGCAGCACGCCGCGATAGCTGTCGACCTTGCGGATAAAGCGGTTGGTCGTGAAGCAGCGCAGGTCGAACGGGTCGGCGCGCACGCTACCCCGATCACGCAACTGTTCGAGCGTCAGCGTGAGGGGGCGTTGAAAGTCGCCTGTCAGCGAAAGCATCGCATTTTGCGCGGATGTTTCGTGCTCCGTGCGGTTTGCGTCGTTGGTGTGATGCGTTGCCGTCATGATCCCGTTCCGATTCACGCTTGCTCGTCGCGCTTGCTTGTCGATATATCCGTTGGTATATTACGGCAATTAACCAGCCGGCAGTCAACCCGCCGGCCATCGACCCCGCAATCAATCCACGCCGACGATCACACTCGACGCCTTGAAGATCGCCGCGGCCGCCTTGCCGTGCGCGAGACCGAGGCGATCGACACTGTCGTTGGTAATGATCGCGGCGATTTGCGCCCCGCCTTGCGCGGCAATCACGACTTCCGCGTTGACGGCGCCCTTCGTGACCGACGCCACGGTGCCCGCGACGCAATTGCGCGCGGAGACCTTGCTCGCGTCCGCGTCGACCATCACGAGCACCGATGATGCCTTGATCAGCGCGAAGGCCGGCTTGCCGGCCGCGAGGCCGAGCGAAGCCGCGCTGCCATGCGTGATGATCGCGGTGATCTCGAGGCCGTCCTGCGTGCGCAGCGTGATCTCGTCGTTGACCGCGCCGGCCTTCAGATCGACGACGGTGCCGGCAAACTGGTTACGGGCGCTGGTGCGCATAGTGTTCTCCTTGAGCGTGAGTGAAAGCGTACGGCCTTGATGAAGTTCGATGCAGCATGGTGTGCGGACGTCGTAATATAGTCAACTTAATAACGGTACGAGGCTGAAATGATTCGTAAGCTGGTTGCGTCAGTCGTGGTGGTGGCAGCAGGTGTGTTCGGCGCGCAGGATGCGTCGGCGCAGGACGGTACGATCAATGTGCTGTACGCGGGTTCGCTAGTGAACCTGATGGAGCGCAGCGTCGGCCCGGCCTTCGAGAAAGAGACCGGCGTCCATTTCCAGGGCTATGCCGCGGGCTCGAACAAAATCGCCAATGAGATCAAGGGCAAGCTGCGCCGCGGCGACGTCTTTATCAGCGCGAGCCCGAAGGTCAATACGAGCCTGATGGGCGCGGCCAATGGCGACCACGTGACGTGGTACGTCAATTTCGCCGAGTCGCCGCTGATGATCGGCTACAACCCGCAGAGCAAGTTTGCCGCGCAGTTCAAGTCGAAGCGCTGGGACGAAGTGCTCCAGGAGCCGGGCATCCGCATCGGCCGCACGGATCCGAAGCTCGACCCGAAGGGCGCGTTCACCGTCGAAATGATGACCAGGGCCGCGACGCTTTATAAAGAGCCGGACCTCGTGCAAAAGACGCTCGGCGCGCCGGAAAATCCCGAGCAGGTGCTGCCGGAAGAGACGCTGGTCGGCCGTCTGCAGTCGGGCCAGCTCGACGCGGGCTTTTTCTACTCGACCGAAACCTCGGACCTGAAGATCCCGGCCATTCAACCGGCGCCGGAGCTGCAGGCGAAGGCCAGCTATACGATCACGATTCTCGGCGACGCGCCGAATGCGAAAGGCGCCGCGAGCTTCGTCGACTTCCTGATGAGCGCGAAAGGGCGTGAGCTGCTCAAGGAACATGGCGTCGACGTCGTGAAGCCGACCGTGGTCGGCAACGTGCAGGCGATTCCGCCGTCGGTGCAGGCGGTAATCGACGCTGCGCAATAAAAGGAACGGTAAGTCTTCGATGACGCGCCACACCGCGCGGCCGCTGCGATGGCTCGGCGGCCTGCTTGCCATTTACCTGTGCGCGCCGTTTATCGCGGCGCTGCCGCAGATCGATCACGCGGACTGGGCCAATGTCGACTGGCAGACGATGGGTTCCGCCGTCGGCGTGTCGGTCGCGAGCGCCAGCGTGGCGGCGCTCATCATCCTGGTGGGTGGCGTGCCGCTCGGCTACGCGCTCGCGCGGTCGTCGTCGCGTGCGATGGGCGTGCTCGGCTTTATCGTGCAACTGCCGCTCGCGTTGCCGCCGCTCACAAGCGGCATTCTGCTGCTGTTCCTGTTAGGTCCGTATAGCGCGCTTGGGCGTCTTTTCGGCGGCGTGCTGACCGATTCGTTCGCGGGCATCGTGCTCGCGGAAACCTTTGTCGCTGCGCCGTTTCTGATCATTGCCGCACGCTCGGCATTCGCCGCGGTCGACCCGGTCTTCGACGATGTCGCCGCGACGCTCGGCCATCATGCCGGCAGCCGCTTCTTCCGCGTGACGCTGCCGATCGCGTGGCCGGCGATTCGCGCGGGTCTCGCGCTCGCCTGGCTGCGCGCCTTCGGCGAGTTCGGCGCGACCGTGATGGTCGCGTATCACCCGTACTCGCTGCCCGTTTATACGTACGTCGTGTTCGGCGGCCAGGGCCTGCCCGCGATGATGCCGTTGCTGCTGCCGACGCTCGCCATTGCGGTCATATGCGCGGTGCTCTCGGTGGCGAGCCGCCGCGTGGCGTCGCAAGCCGATGCGCCGCAGGAAAACGGCGATGAACTGGCCGCCGTCGCCGCAGTTGCCACGGCCGCCGCAACGGTCGCGGTGCCGGCGCAGCCCGATGCGCGGCTGTCGTTCTCATTGCGCCGCGACCTCGGCGGATTCGATCTCGACATCGAATGGGCGCCGACCACGCGGCGGCTCGCGATCATCGGTCCGTCCGGTTCGGGCAAATCGCTCGCCTTGCGGATGATCGCGGGCCTCGAACGCAGCGACGGCTCCACGGTGAAGCTTGGCGAGCGCGATCTCGCAACGCTTGCGCCGGAGCAGCGGCAGATCGGCTATATGCCGCAGGATTACGGGCTTTTTCCGCATATGACGGTGGCGCAGCAGCTGTCCTTTCCGCGCGATGCGGATGCGGCGAGCGCGCGCTATTGGGTCGAGCATCTGGGCCTCGCGGCATTGACGGCGCGGTTGCCGCGCGAGCTGTCGTTCGGGCAGCGTCAGCGCGTCGCGCTCGCGCGCGCGTTGACGCGGCACAGCCAGCTGCTGCTATTCGACGAACCGTTCTCCGCCCTCGATACGCCGCGCCGGCGGCGCCTGCAGCAATCGCTGCGCGAACTGCAGCGCGAGATCGCGGCGGTGACCGTGCTCGTCACGCACGATTCCGACGAAGCCGCGCTGCTCGCCGATGAACTGCTCGTGATCGAACATGGGCGCGTGTTGCAGACGGGCACGATCGCGGCGGTGTTCGAGCGGCCGGCGAGCTTGCGGGTCGCCGAACTGCTGGGGCTGCATAACGTCGGGGTGGGCGTGGTGCGCGGCGATGGACAGATCGAGACGCCGCTTGGTCTCGTGATCGAAAGCGCTGCCGCGCAGGTGTTTGCGACGGGGCAGGCGGTGATGTGGCGCGTGTCGCCGAGGGCGATCTCGGTGCTGGCTGACGACGCGGTGAACGATCAAAACAGCCTTCACCGTGGCACACTCGAACGCATGGAACTACGTCACGGCGATCGCTACGCGGTGATCGATCTGAGCGGTCACCGCTTGGATGTCGGCGATGAACATGCGCTTATCGAAGCCGGGCGCGACCATTACGTACGAATCGATCCGCGCGGTGTATCGGTGTGGCCGCTTGTCGAACCGCGCGCGCGTGAAGCGGCCGGATAAGCCGGAACGCCCGACTCAGTGTCGCTACCGCTACCCGCGGCCGCGCCAGGTTGAACGCCGAACGCCCAACAACACAACACCGCGCATACCCGCGCCAACTCTCCCGATCGTCCGGCGCTCTCGTCAGCGCGCTCAACGCTTCGTTGGAACCTCGATGCGTTTGCCGCGCGCGATTTCATCGCCGGCATTCGGCGCCAAACGTCGCGTGACCGGAATCGACGCGAACGAGCACAACCCCACCGTCAGAAACGCAGGCCAGAAATCGGACCACTCGATATGCGTATGCCCATGCAGCATACGCGTGAGCTGCACGACGATACCGGCAATCGTGACGCCGAGCCCGAGCGACATCTGCTGGACCACGCTGCCGAGGCTCGTCGCGCGGCCGACATCGCGTGTTTCGATTTCCGCGTAAGTCATCGAATTGAGGCTCGTGAACTGCAGCGCGGGGAAAAAGCCGCCGAGCAGCACGACGACCCAGATCAGCCATGTCGGCGTGCCGGGAAAGAACAACCCGCACGCGGCGATCGCGATACCCGAGAACGCGGCGTTGTACATCAGCACCGTGCGGAAACCCCAACGACGCAGTGTGCGCGAGGCGAGGGTGCGCATGAAAAGGCCGCCGATCGCCGACGCGCACGTAATGAGGCCCGACTCGAACGCGCTCATGCCGAGCCCTTCCTGCAGCACGAGCGGCAACAGAAACGGCACCGCACCGAGACCGATGCGAAACAGCGACCCGCCCATCACGCTGGCCTGAAACGTCGGCACGCGGAAAAAGCGCAGATCGAGCAGCGGCCGCGTGGCATACCGCGCATAGAGCACGTAGGCAACCAGCGCGATCGCGCCCGCGAACGTCATCGTCCATGCGGTGGAGTCGGCGATCAGTTCGCTGCCGACCAGCGCGAGCCCGAGCATGAACGCTGACGCGCCGCCTGCCGAGAGCAGGAAGCCGAACCAGTCGAGCGGCCCCGGATGCGGCTCGCGCGTGTTCGCAATGTATTTGTTCGTGAGGTGGATGCCGACGATGCCGACCGGAATGTTGATAAAGAAGATCAGCCGCCAGTGCAGATACGTCGTGATAAAGCCGCCCAGCAGCGGGCCGGCGGCCGGCCCCAGCAGAGACGTAAGGCTCAGATAGTTCATCGCGCGAATGAAGTCCGAGCGCTCGACACTGCGAAAGATGATGATGCGGCCGACCGGTACCATCATCGCGCCGCCGATGCCCTGCACGAAGCGCGCGACGGTGAACATGCCAAGCGAGGTGGAGGCCGCGCACGCAAGCGAGCCCACGACGAAGATGCCGATCGCAGTACGGAATACCGTACGTGCGCCGTAACGGTCGGCCAGCCAGCCGCATACGGGAATAAACACGCCGAGCCCGAGCACATAGCTCGTCACCGCGATTTTCAGCGTGACGGGATCGACAGCGAAAGTGCGCGCCATCTGGGGTAGCGCGGTGACGATCACGTTCGCGTCGACCGTCTCCATAAACATCGCGAACGCGACGATGATAGGAGCGATAAGACCTTTCTGGTCAGTCGACATGAGCAGGCGAACGCAGCAATAAACGACGGGGACAAGCCGCGATTATTGCATAGCTGCCATCGCTTTTAAGCATCCGCTAACGGGATTTTTGTGTGCCGCCGGCGCGACTGGCGGCACACGTCACGTCATTTCAAGCCTGCTTCTTTCCTGCTTTTTTCCTGCTTCACTCCTGGTTTATTCGCCGTTCAGGCACGCGACACGAACGCTTTCACGCACGCGGCGGCACCTTCGCGAACAGCAGGTTCAGCCCTTCGCCGATCGTCGGATGGCTCAGAATCGCATCGCGCACCGCCGTGTACGGCAGCTTGCCGAGCATCGCCATCTGGACCGTCGACACCACTTCGCCGGCCTGCGTGCCGAGCATCGTGAAGCCGAGGATCTCGTCCGAATCGGCCGCCACCAGCGCTTTCATGAAACCGGCCGTCTCATGGTTGGTGCGGGCACGCGGCACCGCGGCCATCGGCAGCATCGCGACGCGCACCTTGATGCCTTTCTCCGCCGCCTCGGTTTCGTTCAGGCCGATGCGCGCGAGTTCCGGTTCGACGAAAAGCGCATAAGGAATCGCGCGATTCGCCGTCGTGTACGTGCCGCCCGCGAGGTTCGACTTCAGCACGCGATAGTCGTCGAACGATGCGTGCGTAAACATCGGCGTACCGGCCACTTCGCCGATTGCCCACGTATTCGCCGCGGACGTCGCGAGCCGTTCGTCGGTGACGATAAAGCCGCGCTCGTCGAGTTTCACGCCGGCTTCGTCGAGGCCGATGTCACGCGTATTCGGCGTGCGTCCAGCTGCGACGAGAATATGCGTGCCGTCGAGCGTGCTGCCGTCGGCCAGCGTGATATGCACGCTTTTTCCCGAGTGGCCTTCCACCTTGACTGCCCGCGCGCTGACGCGCACATCGATGCCGTCGTGCACGAGCGCGGCCGTGATCGCCTGGGCGACGTCCGCGTCCTCGCGCATTGCGATGCGCGGCGCTTCCTGCAGCACGGTCACGCGGCTGCCGAGGCGCCGGAACGCTTGCGCCATTTCGAGGCCGATATAGCCGCCGCCGAATACGATCAGATGCCCGGGCAGCGCGTCGAGTTCGAGCGCTTCGACGTGCGTGAGCGGCGCGGCATAGCGCAGGCCGTCGATATCAGGAACCGTGGCCGTCGTGCCTGTGTTGATAAATGCGTGATCGCCGAACACGACGCGCTGGTCGCCGTTGGCGAGCGTCACTTCGATCGTGCGCGGCGCAACGAAGCGGCCGTTACCGACGATCAGGTCGAGTCCCGAGGTCTGGAACGCGGTCATATTGATATCGACCATGCCGTCGACCACCGAGCGCACGCGCTGATAGACGCGCTTCATGTCGAGCCCGCCCGCTTGCGGCGCGGCGCCGAGCTTTTCGGCTTCGCGGGCCGCATGAATGAGACGCCCCGTCTGGATCAGCGATTTCGTCGGAATACAGGCGACGTTGATACAGGAGCCGCCGATCATGCCGCGCTCGACTACCGCGACGCGCTTGCCGGCTTTTGCGAGTTCGACCGCGAGCGTCTTGCCGCCCTTGCCGCCGCCGAGAAACACATACTCAAACCGTTCGACTGGTGCCATTGCCTTAACCTCCGTGATCTGTTCACTGCCGGGCTGCGCGTGTCGCGTCCGGCTTGGAAAGAATCGTAGGGCACGGGGTTAGGCGCCGATATGATCGATCGTCGCAAAGGGATGCTCCGACGGATCAAATGCTTTGAGGACGTCGCAAAGGCGAAGGTTTTACCGGCAGCGAGGCCGGTGCGGGGCAGTTGCGGGGCAATTGTGGGCGGGCGGTGGCGGGGCGCAAGGGGCGGCGCCGCCAAGGTCTACCGGTTTGCGCTGATCGGCCCGAGCCGATGGGTCGTGCTCGGATCGCCAGCGTAATCGACGGGCGGCGTCGCGCTCGCTTCGTCGATCGCGGCGTCGGCATCGTGAGTCGCAGCGGCTTCGGCGCGGGTGCCGTCGTCGAGCATGCCCTTCGCGAGTTCGATCGCCTGACGCGTGAAAAGCCGGCGATAGAGGCCGTTTTCACGTTCGATCAGTTGTTCATGCGAGCCTTCCTCGACGACGCGGCCTTTCTCCAGCACCAGCAGCCGGTCGAGCGAGCGCACGGTCGACAGCCGGTGCGCGACGACGAGCGTCGTGCGGCCCGCCATCAGCCGTTCCATCGATTGCTGGATCAGCACTTCGCTTTCGCTGTCGAGGCTCGAGGTTGCTTCGTCGAAAATCAGCACCGGCGCGTCGGCGAGAAACGCGCGCGCGATCGCGATGCGTTGCCGCTCGCCGCCCGACAGCTTGACGCCGCGCTCGCCGACGAGCGTGTCGTAGCCCTGCGGCAAGGCGTCGATGAAGTCGTGCGCGCTGGCGAGGCGCGCGGCGCGCTCGATTTCCGCGAGGGTCGCGTCGGGCCGCGCGTAGGCGATGTTCTCGGCAAGCGAGCGGTGAAACAGCACGGGCTCCTGCTGAACGATCGCAATTTGCCGGCGCAGCGATGCCTGTTGCACCCGCGCGATATCCTGGCCGTCGATCGTGATGCGGCCCGCGTCGATATCGTAGAGCCGCTGGATCAGCTTGACGAAGGTCGTCTTGCCCGAGCCCGAGTGGCCGACGAGCCCGATGCGTTCGCCCGGCGCGATGCGGATCGACAGGTCCGCATACAGCGGCGACTGCAGCGCGCCGTAGCGGAACGTCACGTGCTCGAAGCGGATTTCGCCGCGCGTGATATCGATCGGGCGTGCGTCCGGGTGGTCTTCGATGCCGAGCGGTTCGTGTTCGAGCGCAACGAGCTCTTCCATATCGTTGACAGCGCGCTGCAGGTTGCGCACGTGCTGGCCGATGTCGCGCAGATAGCCTTGCAGCATGAAGAACGTGGTAAGCGCGAACGTGATGTCGCCGACGCTTGCCTTGTCGTGCATCCACAACCAGAGCGCGGTGCCGACGATTGCCGCCTGCATCAGCACGAGCATGGCGCTTTGCAGGCCGCCGTTCGTCGTGCCGCGCGCCCACGTGCGGCGCGTGCGCTTGCGCCATTTCGCGATGACGCGCGCGAGCCGCGATTCCTCGCGATGTTCGGCGCCGAACGCCTTGACCACCGCGTTGCAGCTGACGGCATCGGCGAGCGAACCGCCAAGGCGCGTGTCCCACATATTGGCGAGCCGCGCCGAGGGCGCGACATAGCGCAGCGACAGCGTGGCCGTCACGGCGATATAAAGCAGCGAACCGAGGCCGACAATCACGCCCATCACGGGCCAGCGAGTGCCGAGCACGACGGTCGTGCCGATCAGCATCACGCAGGAGGGCATCAGCGTGATCAGCAAGGTGTCGTTGAGCAGATCGAGCGCCCAGATGCCGCGCGTGATTTTCCGCACGGTCGAGCCGGCAAAGCTGTTCGCATGCCAGTCGGTCGAAAAGCGCTGCACGCGGTGAAAGCCGTTCGCGGCGATTTCGCTCATCATGCGCAGCGTCATCGTGATGATGTTGCGATAGACGAGCTGGCGCAGCACCATGCCGGTGAAGCCGAGCGCGATCAGTGTGCCGAACGCGTGCGATGCGGCGTCCCACGCCTGCGCTTTCGCGGCCACGCTCACGGCGCCGGCCGACAGCGCATCGACGAGCCGTCCCGCGAAAAGCGGCGTCATCACGTCGGCGAGCGCGCCGCAAAGCGCGAACGCCGCGATCACGGCGACGCGCGCTGGCTGCTGCCACCAGTGTGCGAATACAAAGGCGAGCACGCTGCGAAACGCCTGCGTGCCGTGAGCGGATTTCTTGTCAGCCATGTGCGACAACGCGCGAGCTGGTGGGCCGCGCGCTTACCTCGTGTATTTGAAAAGAGCGAAGAATGAAACGCTGCGCGAGCAGGCGCAAGCAAAATGAAGCGGTGGGCAAACTGCTGCGGCCAAATCGCCGCAGCCAAACCGCTTTGGCCAAACCGCTGTGGCCAAACATCGTCAGTTGGCGTGATTGTCAACGAAGGCATCGACCGGCTGTCGCCAAGGCAAAGTTGCCGGTGGATTCGTTCGTTAGACCAAACCGATATTGTACCGCCCGCATGAGGCGCGCGTGCGACGCGCATAGCGAGCCGGCTATGCGCGTGCGTCGTATGAAGATTTGCATTCGGTGGCCGTGCAAACGATACTGATCGGGTTACCTCGTCATTCTTTCCACTTTTCGTCCACGTGCATTGTCGATGCAGGTCGATGACGCGCTTTCCGCATTCTGGAACCGAACCGCGATGAGTCACGAAAGCCAGAAAACACACGATACGCATGAAGCCGCGCACAAGGGCGGACATGAGGGCGACCATGAGCGCGGCCATCGCCACGCACACGATCACGAGCATGGCCACGAAGGCAGCGCCTTATCCGAAATGGACCTGCGCGTGCGTGCGCTCGAATCGCTGCTGGTCGAGAAGGGTTACGTCGACCCGCAAGCGCTCGACGTGCTGATCGAAACCTACGAGCATCAGATCGGCCCGCGCAACGGCGCACGAGTCGTGGCGCGCGCATGGAGCGATCCGCAATACCGCGCATGGCTGCTCGACGACGCGACCGCCGCGATCGCCTCGCTCGGCTATTCGGGCCGTGGCGGCGAACATATGGTCGTGCTCGAGAACACGCCGCGCGTGCACAACATGGTGGTCTGCACGCTGTGCTCGTGTTATCCGTGGCCCGTGCTCGGCTTGCCGCCGGTCTGGTACAAGTCGGCGCCATACCGGTCGCGCGCGGTGATCGACCCGCGCGGCGTGCTGAAAGAATTCGGCTTCGAGTTGCCGGACGATGTCGAATTCCGTGTCTGGGATTCGACGTCCGAAGTGCGCTATCTCGTGCTGCCGATGCGTCCCGATGGAACGGAAGGATTCGGTGAAGACGCGCTCGCGGATCTGGTGACGCGCGACTCGATGATCGGCACGGGCCTGCTGCATTCGCCGCAAGGCGCGCAAGCGAGGCACGCAACGCAAGGAGCGCGAACATGAACGGCGCACACGACATGGGCGGCATGCAAACCTTCGGGCCCGTGCATCCCGAGCGCGCTGAGCCGATCTTCCATGCCGACTGGGAGCCGCGCGTACTGGCGCTGACGCTCGCGATGGGCGCCACGGGCACGTGGAATATCGACATGTCGCGCGCCGCGCGCGAAAGCCTGCCGCCCGCGCAATATCTGACGGACACGTACTACGAGATCTGGTTCAAGGGCCTCTGCAAGCTGTTGATCGAACACGGTCTCGCCACCGCGGAAGAAATCGAAGCGGGCAAAGCGGAGGCGCCGGCCGCGCCCGTCAAGCGCGTGTTTCATGCAGCGGACGTGCGTGCGGCATTGTCGCGCGGCTTTCCTTACGACAGGCCGATGGGGTATCCGGCGCGCTTCGCCGCCGGCGATGCAGTGCGCGCGCGTGAAATGAACCCGTCGACGCATACGCGCCTGCCGCGCTACTGCCGCGGCAAGCGCGGCGTAATCGTCGCGGTGCGCGGCGCGCACGTGTTTCCCGATGCACACGCAACCGGCGAGGGCGAGCAGCCACGCTGGCTTTATAGCGTGCGCTTCGCGGCCACGGAACTGTGGGGCGACGATACGAGCGCCGCATCGGTATGCGTCGATTGCTGGGAGCCGTATCTCGAGCCCGTGGGCGAGCATTGATCAGAACGATGGGACCGCCATGACAACGACCGTTGCTCCGCACGCATCGCCGAACGAATCGTCGGAACTGCTTGCACATCTGCCCGAATTGCCGCGTGACGGTGACGCGCCGGTGTTCAATGCGCCCTGGGAGGCGGCCGCCTTTGCGATGACGCTCGCGCTCTATCGCCGCGGCGTATTCACATGGGCCGAGTGGGCCGCGTACCTGCACGATGCGATTCGCGACGCGCAATCGGCAGGCGACCCCGACCGCGGCGACACCTACTACCGGCACTGGTTGACCGCGCTCGAGCGCATTGCCGCGGCGAAAGGCTGCGTGACGAACGAAGGCCTGCTGGAGCGGCGCGACGCATGGGACCGCGCCGCGCGCCGTACGCCGCATGGACAGCCGATCGAGCTATAAGTCTTTGAGGCGCTGTGCGGCGATAGCTGGATACCGGTTCAAGCGAACCGCTGCGGCACACACGCATCCGCCGCGGCACCGACGGACCCCGCCATCCCCCGCGAGGCACCGCGGCCGACACGCGTCCTGCACCACCCCCCCCCGGGTGTTGCAGACCCTGTCTTACTGATTGGAAACCGGCGTTCCCGAATGAACCTGCTGCACGTGCGGCGTAACTGCTCCGCCTTGCCCCGCCGCTTGCGTAACGGCACGCATCACGCCGCCCTGATACATCGCCACGACATTGCCGTTCGCGTCTTTTTCGACGGCGTCCCACGGCGCGTTGCGACGGAAGGTGCCGGCCAGCGAGCCGCCATCCGAATGATGAATGACGCCGTTGCCTTCGAGCAGGCCCGCGGTGAAATCGCCCGCAACCCAGTCGCCGGTCGGCCAGCGCTTGACGCCTCTGCCGTCCGGCATGCCGTCGCGCAGGCTGCCTTGATAGACGAAACCGTCGCCGAGAATCACCTGCCCGGGAATGTTCGGTGGATTCGGGTCGGCCGGATCGATGGCGGAAGCGGCGGCAGCCGAGGCGGCGGACGGCGCCGCCGCTGTATTGGGCGACGCATCGCCCGAGCCCTGCGCATTCACGCCGACCGCATTCACAGCGGGCGGGATGGCGCCGACGGCGTTCGCATTCGGCTGCGTGTTGGAGGCAGCGGTGCCAGTGTCGTCGGCCGATGCGACGGCCGGTGCAATCAGGGACATTGTTGCGACGGCAATCGCCAATGCAACAAACGATGCGCGGGGTGGCTTGTTTGCGGACAGCACGGTGATCTCCTTGAAGTCGATTTGAGGAAGGAAGCCGTGTCAGCGAAGAAAACTAGCTTGTATAGCCCGCAAACACAATGGGCTCATGCACCGATGTGTGGGTTGATGCACAGTCGACGATCACATGATTAGAAGAACGTGCTATAGGGGCGTTGCTTCGTCATTTGATATGCGTTGAGTTCGCGCGCATTCATGTACGGACAAACGAACATGCATGCCTATACGCGCCGTGCGAACTCGCCGCCATGTGTCATACGCTACTCGCCATTCGTCAATGCGCCATTGCACGCCGGTGCAAGCGCACTCAGGTCAGCACGCTCCACAACACGAGTGTCAGCACGAGACCGACAACCGACACGATGGTCTGCAGAATCGACCAGACAAAAACCGTCTGCTTCAACTGGAGTCCGAAGTACTCGCGGACCATCCAGAATCCCGCATCATTGACGTGACAAAAGAATACGGAGCCTGCACCGATCGCGAGCGCAATCAGCGAGTTATGCGTGACGGGCAGACCCGCCACCACGGGCGCGACGATGCCTGCGGTCGTCGTGGTCGCGACAGTGGCGGAGCCGGTAGCCTGACGTAATGCGACGGCGATGAGCCACGCGAGCACGATCAGCGGCAAATGGGCGCCGACAGCGATCTTGCCGATCGTCGTACTGATGCCCGCGACGACGAGCGTCTGCTTCAAGCCGCCGCCCGCGCCGATCGTCAGCAGCAGTGCGGCGATCGGCGGCAGGCTCTTGCGCAGAATTCCGCCGACGCGCTCGCGCGGCATGCCGCGCGACCAGCCTAGCGCGACGATTGCGAAGAGCACGGTGAGGCCGAGCGCAACCAGCGGCTCGCCGAGGAAGTCGAGCGTGTCGTAAGCGAGCGTCTTCGGCTCGAGTGCGAGCTTCGCGACCGTGCGCCCCAGCATCAGCACCACGGGCAGCAGGATGGTGATAAGCGAGATCGCAAAGCCCGGCAACTCGGACGGCGCCGTTTCGGAGCGGAACAGCTTGCCCATCTCTTCGGGCTCGGCAATCTGCATGTGTTTGGCAAGCACACCGCCGTAAATCGGGCCCGCGAGAATGACGGCGGGAATCGCCACGATAAGACCAAGCCCGAGTGTGATGCCGAGATCCGCATGCAGCGCGCTGACAGCGATCAGCGGGCCCGGATGCGGCGGCAGGAGCGCATGCAGCGTCGTCATGCCGGCGAGCGCGGGAATCGCGATGCGCAGGATAGGCTGCTGCGAGCGTCGTGCCATCACGAAGATGATCGGCACCATCATCACAAGGCCGACTTCGAAGAAGAGCGGCAAGCCGATGATGATCGCGACGAGCGCCATCATCCACGGCAGCCGGCGCGGTGTGGAAAGGTCGAGGATCGTCGTGACGAGCCGGTCAGCGGCGCCCGAATCGGCCATCAGTGCGCCTAGCATCGCGCCGAGCGCGATGATGATGCCGACATCGCCGAGCAGGGCGCCCGCGCCCTTGCTGAAGGCACTTGCGACTGCTTCGAGCGGCAGGCCCGCGGTAAAGCCGGCCGCGAACGTGCCGACCAGAATCGACAGGAACGGCGCGAGCTTCAGTGCGCTGATAAAAACGATGATGAGCGCGAGGCCCAGTGCGCACGAAAGAATCAGGCGCGTGTCGTGAGCGGACCAGGGGGTGAAGGTGGTTGTAAGGTGCACTGCGTCTCCGGAGTCGTGACAGGACAGCCGGGGCGTGTGTTGCGATCTCCGCGCAGCCCGCCCGCGGGCCAGCGAGATTTTAGCGGGTGCTGAGGAGCGGCGGCGAGCGGACGTGAACCGTTGTTGAGCGGGTTTTTGCGTGAGATGGGTGTGAGATTCACGCGTGTCCTGTGTGATCGGCGCGCAGCGGATGCGCTCCGATCACACAGGCGAGGTAAAAATCAGCCCGCGATTTGATGTGCGGACAACGTTTCAATCGCCTGACACAGCGCCGAGTGGTCGAGCTCGCCGAAGCCGAGCGCCATGCAAGCATTCATCAGCTGCTGCATCGCGCCGGTATTCGGCAGCGAGACGCCGAGCGCTTTCGCGCCTTCGTTGGCGAGGCCGATATCTTTCTGATGCAGATTGATGCGAAAGCCCGGGTTAAACGTGCGTTTGATCATGCGCTCGCCATGCACTTCGAGCACGCGCGACGACGCGAAACCGCCCATCAGTGCTTCGCGCACCTTGGCCGGATCGGCGCCGGCTTTCGATGCGAACAGCAGCGCCTCGGCCACCGCCTGAATATTGAGCGCCACGATGATCTGATTCGCGACCTTCGCGGTCTGGCCGTCGCCGTTATTGCCGACGAGCGTGATGTTCTTGCCCATCAGTTCGAAGAGCGGCTTGACCTTGTCGAACACCGGCTGCGGGCCGCCGATCATGATGGTCAGCGACGCGGCTTTCGCGCCGACTTCGCCGCCCGAGACGGGTGCGTCGAGATAGTCGCTGCCGAGATCGTTGATGCGCTTCGCAAAGCCTTTGGTGGCGATCGGCGAGATCGAGCTCATATCGACGACGGTCTTGCCCTTGCCGAGCGTCGACGCAACGCCGTTGTCGCCGAACAGCACGGCTTCGACGTGCGGCGTGTCGGGCACCATCACGAACACGATGTCAGCCTCGCGCGCGACTTCCGCGGGTGTTGCGCAGGCCTTGCCGCCTTGCTTGACGAGTTCGTCGGGCACGCCCGAGCGGCTATGCAGAAAGAGCGTGTGACCGCCTTTGATCAGATTGGCCGCCATTGGCGTCCCCATGATGCCTAGTCCGATAAAGCCAGCTTTTGCCATGGTGTCCTCTTGAGTCCTCTGATGGGTGATGGGGTGGTGGGGTCCGCTTGTGTGGTGCGGATTACGCGATGGTACCCGGAGTCGCGAAGCCGGGCCGGCTCGATGCCATAGATACAATTGAAAGCATTGCGATCGCAAATGCGCAAGCTTTCGATTTCATATCAGGATTCCGATGCAACCTCTGCGTCAACCCGTTCCAGCATTTTCGCAGTCGCACCCTGCCGCCGCACCAGATACAGACAAAGCACCAGACAGACAAACAGACATCCCGCAGCGGCCGCAGCCGTCACCTGAAACGCACGTGCATAAGCCGCAGCCGAGAATCCAGCGCCATCGAGCACAAAGAAAAACAGGCCGCCGAGCGTCGCGACCCCAAACGCGGCCCCAATCTGCAGCGTCGAACTCACCGTCCCCGCCGCAAGCCCTACCATTTCAGGTGCGGCCTCGCGGAGTACGATCCGAAGCAATGACGTAAACGCAATGCCTTGCCCAAGTCCGCCGGCCAGAAAGCCAACGTAAAACACCGGCCCGGGATTCACCGCGTTAAGCAGCGAGGCCGCCATCAATACAAGGCCGATCATTTGCGTCGCGATACCGACGGTCAAGACATGATCCGCGACACGACGCACGAGCGGCATCGTCAGTAGCGGTCCGCAGGCGAATCCAAGCGCGTAAGGCACGATCGCACCCGCCGCAGCAAGCGCCGACCACCCAAGCCCGTTTTGCAGATAGATACCGAATGCGAGCAGGATCGCGCCCGGGCAATAGAAAAGAAAAGCCATCGCCACCCCGATGCTAAAGGCGGGATTCCTGAATAACGCGAGATTGACGAGCGGATCGCCGCCGCGTTCGGCAACACGCTTTTCGGTGAAGAGGAATAGCCCGAGGACGGGAACGCTCGCAGCGAACGACACGAACGACCACGTCGGCCACCCCGCATCGCGCCCAAGCGTAAGCGGACAAATCACGAGCAACAGCAATACCGACAACAGCAGGAGCCCAGGAAAATCGATGCGCGCGTGCCGCGGCGGAATACTTTCCGGCACGACGAACCATGCGCCGACGCAAATCGCAATGCCGAGCGGCACGTTGACCAGAAAGATTGATTGCCAGCCAAGTCCGAGCGGATGAAGGTGAATCAGCAACCCGCCACCCAGTTGCCCGATGATCGGCGAGAGCCCGATCACGAATCCATAGCGGCTCATCACGCGAGGCTGGTCGGCCGCGTCATACACGGTGCGAATCGTCGCCAGCACCTGCGGCGCGAGCAGCGATGCGCAAAGCGCCTGCGCGATACGCCCAGCAACGAGCATCGCACCGCCCGAAGCAAACGAACACAGCACCGACGCCAGCACGAAGCCAATCATGCCGGCCATAAACATACGCTTGCGTCCGAACAGATCGCCAAGCCGGCCGCCCGTCACCATGCACGCCGCGCACGTCGACGCGTAAGCAGAGAGGATCAGCTGCACCACTGAACTGCTTGTGCCGAGTCCGTCGCGAATGGCCGGCAAGGCCAGGTTCACGATAAAGAAATCGAGCGGCTGCATGAGTGCGCCGGCCGACAACACGGCGAGCACAAGTCGAGGATGGAAAGACTTCATAGGGGATTTCAGAATGATGAGAGACAACGTGGCGCTACGTCGTGCTTGATCGCGTCATGCGCGGAGAGGAAACGATCGTCGCGTTTGTGTTGAGCGATCATTCCTGTGGTCGCCGCAGTCCTTGGCGACACGCCGAAATAGGCTCTGAACGAGCGGCTGAAGTGCGCGTGATTCATAAAACCGCATCGATAAGCGATTTCCTTCACATGCAGCTGCCGTTCGCCCGGCCTCGTCAGAAGTTGGGCGGCGAGTTCCAGTCTATGGCTTTGCACGTAGCGCATCATCGAATGACCCTCCGCGCGAAACAGGCGATGCAGGTGCGCTTCGGATGCGCCCACAGCAGATGCGATCAGCTCCACGTTGAGGCCGACGTTGCAGAAGTTGCGCGAGATGTAGCGCTTCGCGCGCGACAGCGTCGCGCTGGCGCTGCGCGGGCGGCCGCGCCCATGCGGGTCGTCGGTGATCAGGCTGAAGATGTCGAGCAGGTGCTCGCCTTGCCGGCGACGTAGCTCGAAGCTCGTATGTCCGCTGTGCAGCCCGATCAGCGCGATGGTTTCGCTCGCGGCGCGGACATCGGGTTCGCTCATGTGCCGCGTCAGCAGCCCGAGCCGCTGTTCGCGCAAACCGCCGCGCTCCAGGAGCACCTTGCGCGGAGCGCGCAATGCAATTGCCCTGGAGTGACGACGGAAATGCTGTTGATGCGGTTTTTCCAGATCGATGAACACCGCGCTTCGGACGTCGGCATCGAGAATTTGCCCATTCGCTTCGATCGTCAGGCCGCCCGACTGGCTGACCACGAGATAAACGAACCGCTCGTCGGAAAGCGGGCCAACCGTCATCGGCAGATTGCCGACGTCGATCGACGTCAGGGCGATCGGCCCAAGGGGCCAGTTGCGTATCGTCGTATTCTGGGACTTTGCTTCGGGGGATCCGATCGGCGTGTCGTAAATCTCAAGCGAATTCCTGCGGTCTGCATCGATATCTACAACATCGTTCTGTCGACGGATGCAATCGGGTTGGTGTGGCTCGGCTTCCATATGTTCTAAAAACAGAGAGACAATCTATTTGTTTGTGAGGCAATCCGGAAAGTCCTGCATTCAGGACATTTAACTGCACGGCAATGGATGCGTCCAATGAGATATTCGTCGCTCTGTGATACGGTTCGTGCATGGAAACTTCACTGCTCCGCTCGTTTCTGGCGTTGGCCGATCACTCCAACTACGGTCGTGCATCGGCGATGCTGCACCTGTCGCAGCCCGCGCTTAGCAGGCAGATTGCAAGGCTCGAAGAACAGGTCGGCGGCACACTATTCGAGCGCGGGCGCCATGGCGCGCGCTTGACCGAACTCGGCAAGGTCTTTGCTGTGGAAGCCAGAAAGATCGTCTCGGACTCGGATGCGCTACTCGAGAGAACGCAAAGAATCGCTAAAGGCGAGATCGGCGAACTGAAGATCGGCTTTGCGTTATGGGCCATCGAAATCGTGACCCACGCGGTGTCGACGTTTCGCAAAGCCTATCCGGATGTGCGAATCGACTTTGCCAACCGGTGCTCATCGGATCAATACCGGTTGCTGGGCGAGGGGGCGCTCGACATCGCGTTCATGCGGCTGGGTATGGACCGCTCATTGATCGAATACGAACTCGGCAGCGACCAGATGATGTTCGTGTTGCCAAGCGATTTCCCGCTGGCCGACGACGAAATTACGCCGCAGGCACTAAGCGGATACGACTTTATCCTGATGTCGCGTGACCTGTCGCCAGACTTCCATCAATCGGCGATCGCGTACCTGCAACAGAACGGCTGCTGGCCGAATATCGTGCAGGAGTCGCGGGAGTTCTTTTCGATCCAGTCGCTCGTGGCGGCGGGGCAGGGCATTTCGTTGATGCCCGCGTCGGCCGCAAGGCTCATCATGAAGGGCATGCGGCTGCGGTATGTGCGGATGTCCAGCTGCAGCTGGCGGCATGGTCTGGTCATGATGCCGGGAGAGCCGGCTCCAGCGACGCGCAAGTTTGCCGAGTTGCTTGGCGTTCAACTGCGCGAGACGGCTCCTTGAAGTTGTGCGACCCTGTCAAAGATAAAGTGCCGGCGTTGGCGTGCGATATGACGTGCCGATGCGTCCGCTAATATTGACAGTCACGTCGAACGTGAATATTTAGCTAGCCGACCGCGGCGTGCCGCTCGCATCGTGTCCCGGTGTGCGCTTTGTCGGCACATCGCGTGCGAGAAACGCCGCCAGCGCCGCCATCACCGAAATCACGCCGAGCCCATAGAGCCCGCCCGTGATCGACCCGGTGTGCTCCTGCAGATAGCCGAACGTGGCTGGCGCAAAAAATCCGCCGAGATTGCCGAGCGAATTAATCAGCGCGATCACGCCGGCGGCGATTTTCACATCCAGATAGTCTTGCGGAATCGGCCAGAACAGCGACGCGGCCGCCTTGAAGCCGAGCGCCGAAATGCAGATGCCGACGAACGCGAATACCGGGCCGCCTTTCGTCGAGGCGAACAGGCCGACCGCTGCGACGATCAGCGCGGTGGCAAGCCACGCCTGCTGATGACGCCAGCGGCGCGACAGCATCGCGAAGCCGTACATGCTGCAGATCGCGAGCAGCCACGGAATCGCATTGAGCAGGCCCACCTGAAAGTCGCTGAGCCCGCCCATTTTGCGGATGATGGTCGGCAGCCAGAAGGTCGCCGCATAGATCGTCAGCTGGATCGCGAAGTAGAGCAGGCAGAAGAGTATCAACTGCGGGTCGCGCAGCAGCGCGCCGATCGGCAGCTTGCCGCCGCGCGCCGCTTCGCGTTCGTTCTGTTCGGCGGCGATGGCCGTTTCGAGCGCCTGCTGCTCGTCGCGCGTGAGCCATGCGGCCTCGGACGGGTGCGATTTCAGCAGTACCCAGCACAGGCCGCACAGCGCGACTGAAAAGAGTCCTTCGATCAGGAACATCCACTGCCAGCCGGCGAGGCCGAGACCGCGCACCGACAGCAGCGCACCCGTGATCGGCCCTGACAGCACCGATGCAAAAGCGGAACCGCCAAGAAACACCGCAACGGCCTCACCGCGCTCGCGGCGCGGAAACCACTGCGTGAAGTAAAAGACGACGCCCGGAAAAAAGCCCGCTTCGGCGATGCCGAGCAGAAAGCGCAGCGTATAGAACGATGCGGGTCCCTGAATAAATGCCATCGCCGCGGCGACGATGCCCCATGTGAACATGATTCGCGTGAGCCAGGCACGCGCACCGAACTTCTGCATCAGCACGTTCGACGGCACTTCGAAAATCGCGTAGCCGACGAAGAAAAGCCCACTGCCGAGACCGAACGCGGCCGCACCGATGCCGAGGTCCACCTTCAGATGCGATGCGACAAAACCGAGATTGACGCGATCGATATAGTTCGCGATGAACATCACGAGCAGCAGCGGGAACAGGTGCCGTTTTGCCTTGCTAACGGCGCGCGCGAGCGTCGCGGGATCGGATGAAGGGGAGGCGAGAGGCAAAGCGAAATCTCCGGAAACGAGGCAACACGGGAATGCATGCGGCTCAGGCTCGTCCCCCGTGTTGAAAACAGCGGATGGACGGCAAGCTTGCGAGCGACGACGGGTTGCCTGTTATATGTTGTCGTACATCAGTGTGCGGGGCAGTGCAACGCGCACCAATCCGGGCTAACCCTGGGAAGCCGGCTCCCAGGCGCGAAAGCAGGGCTTCGCGAGGCTCGCGGTCACGCCAGGCGGGCCGCGCCCGGAACATGCGGCGGCCGTGTCCATCACCAACCGAAGTCATCGTACAAGACCGCTTCCGCCTCTATAATGAGGGCTCCGTTACCGCTCGCCACCCTGGCTCCCGCCATGCCTCAAGCTCCTGAAGCGCGTCCTCTGCGCCGCGCCCGCAATCTGACCGAAGAGGTCGTCGCCGAGCTGTCGGAGCGCATCCGCGGCGGTGCACTGCGCCCCGGCGACAAGATGCCGACCGAGTCCGAGATCATGAATCAGCTCGGCGTGAGCCGCACCGTGGTGCGCGAAGCGATCTCGCGCCTGCAGGCCGCGCGCCTCGTGCAGACGCGCCACGGGATCGGCACCTTCGTGCTCGAGCCGCAGGAGCAGGAGAGCTTTCTTGGCGGCGTGCCGAGCGAGCTGACGGTGCGCGATGTGATGGCCATTCTCGAACTGCGCATCAGCCTCGAAGCGGAAGCGGCCGGGCTCGCCGCGGTGCGCCGCACGGACGAAAACCTGAAGGAAATGCGCCGCGCGCTCGACGAATTCCAGCAGCATGTCGCGCAACGTACCGGCAATGCCGTTGCAGCTGATGTCGCGTTCCATCTCGAACTCGCGAAGGCGACGGGCAACCGCTATTTCCACAGCATCCTGAGTCAGCTCGGCAATACGATTATTCCGCGCACGCGTGTGAACTCGGCCGCGCTCGCGCACAACGACCCCGAGACGTATCTCGATCGCGTCAATCGCGAGCACGAAGATATCTACGATGCGATCGCGCGGCGCGACCCGGAATCGGCGCGCGCGGCGATGCGCATGCATCTGTCGAACAGCCGCGAACGGCTGCGTCGCGCGCAGGAAGCCGGAGCAGGGGCCGACGCCGGCAAGACGGCGCAAACGGCCTGATCACTTCTTCGCTGGACGATGTTCGCTCGCAGCTTGCCCACTTGATCCGCTGCGACGTACGTTGTACGATGACATATAACAAGGGCGCGGACCCGCGTCGCCTTGTCCCGTCATCCATTCAAATTTCGTCGAGCGCGTCCGATGCGCGCGCACAGGAACATTCACATCATGACCGCACCGCAAGAACTGAAGCAGATCGTCTCCGAGGGCCTGCTGTCGTTCCCCGTCACCGACTTCGACCGCGACGGCAACTTCAACGCGAAGACTTACGCGGAGCGCCTCGAATGGCTCGCGCCGTACGGCGCCACGGCGTTGTTCGCGGCGGGCGGCACCGGTGAATTCTTCTCGCTGACGCCGTCCGAATACACGGACGTGGTGCGCACGGCCGTCGAAACCTGCGCGGGCAAGGTGCCGATTCTCGCGGGCGCGGGCGGCCCGACGCGCACTGCCATGGCGTATGCGAAGGAAGCACAGCGCGTCGGCGCGAAGGGCGTGCTGCTGATGCCGCATTACCTCACCGAGGCGAGCCAGGACGGCATTGCGGCGCACGTCGAACAGGTCTGCAAGGCCGTCGATATCGGCGTGATCGTCTATAACCGCGCGAACTCGAAGCTCGGCGCCGATGCGCTCGTGCGCCTCGCGGACCGTTGCCCGAATCTGATCGGCTTCAAGGACGGTGTTGGCGATATCGAACTGATGGTGCAGATTCGCCGCAGGCTCGGCGACCGCTTCTCGTACCTCGGCGGCCTGCCGACCGCGGAAGTGTATGCGGCCGCGTATAAGGCGCTGGGCGTGCCGGTTTACTCGTCGGCGGTGTTCAACTTCATTCCGAAGACCGCGATGCAGTTCTACCGCGCACTCGCCGCCGACGATCACGCGACGATCGGCTCGTTGCTCGATACGTTCTTCCTGCCGTACCTCGAAATCCGCAACCGCCGCGCGGGCTACGCGGTCAGCATCGTGAAGGCGGGCGCGAAGCTGGTCGGCCGCGATGCGGGACCGGTGCGCGCGCCGCTAACCGATCTGACCGATGCTGAGTGCGAGATGCTCGATACGTTGATCAAGAAAGTCGGTGCGCAATAAATAGGTCTCTGCGATGAACATGCCTTCCCAATCGCTGCAAGCGCCCCAATCCGCCAATACGCCTGTCGTCACCGAGCTGACCGTCGTGCCGGTTGCCGGCTACGACAGCATGCTGCTTAATCTGAGCGGCGCGCATGGCCCGTTCTTCACGCGCAATGTCGTGCTGATCAAGGACAGCGCCGGCCGCACCGGTGTCGGCGAAGTGCCCGGCGGTGAAAAAATCCGCGCGGCGCTCGAGCAGTCGCGCGCGCTCGTCGTGGGTCAACCGCTCGGCGCGTACAGCACGGTGCTCGAATCGGTGCGCGCGCAACTTTCGACGGTCGACGACGGCGGCCGCGGCCTGCAAACCTTCGATTTACGCGTCGGCGTGCATGCGGTGACCGCGATCGAGGCGGCGCTGCTCGATCTGCTCGGCCAGTTTCTCGGCGTGCCGGTGGCCGCCTTGCTGGGCGAGGGCATCCAGCGCCAGTCGATTCCCGTGCTCGGCTATCTGTTCTATATCGCAGACCCGGGCAAAACCGACCTGCCGTATCTGCGCGAAACGGACCCGCGCGACGCATGGGAAGCGGTGCGCCGCGACGAAGCGCTGACGCCCGAAGCGATCGTGCGACTCGCCGAAGCCGCGCACGAGCGCTACGGCTTCAACGATTTCAAGCTGAAGGGCGGCGTGTTGCAGGGCGACGCGGAAATTGAAGCAGTCACCGCGCTGGCCGAACGATTCCCGCAAGCGCGCGTCACACTCGATCCGAACGGCGCGTGGTCGCTTGCCGAAGCGATCCGCCTGTGCCGCGACCAGCACGACGTGCTCGCTTATGCGGAAGATCCGTGCGGCGCCGAAAACGGTTTCTCGGGCCGCGAAGTGATGGCCGAATTCCGCCGCGCCACGAACCTGCCAACTGCGACGAACATGATCGCGACCGACTGGCGGCAATTCACGCACGCGCTGCGTCTGAATGCGGTCGACATTCCGCTCGCCGATCCGCACTTCTGGACGATGCGCGGTTCGGTGCGCGTCGCGCAGACCTGCGCGGACTGGGATCTGACGTGGGGTTCGCATTCGAACAATCACTTCGACATTTCGCTCGCGATGTTCACGCACGTCGCGGCAGCCGCGCCGGGCCGCATCACCGCGATCGACACGCACTGGATCTGGCAGGACGGGCAGCGTCTGACGCGCGATCCATTGCTGATCAAAGGCGGTGAAATTGCACTGCCGCAGAAACCGGGGCTGGGCATCGAAGTCGATCATGCACGCCTTGAAGAAGCGCACCAGCTGTATCTGAAGCATGGGCTCGGCGCGCGCGACGATGCGATTGCGATGCAGTATCTGATCCCGGCTTGGAAATTCGATAACAAGCGGCCGGCGCTGGTGCGCTAGGTTTCGGCGATCGTTCGGTCGTTCTGGCTGGTCCCGTTAGCGATACGTTTTCTGATTGTCTCCAATTGGCGCGCGTTCCGCATGTTTGCGACGCGCGCTCTTTTTTGGGTTAATTTTTATTGCATAAAAAACTGTTGCCTATTTAAATCCGGCACATTCTTTTACCGTCACGATTGAAGCGGCGTGAATGTTACGGTTGCCTGCCCTGAGTTGTCCGCGATGCTCTGGTGATCCACAATAAATACATACAGCGGATGACCCTCAGCGACGTAGAGCACAGTTCCTTCACTCTCATTGACCGTGTAGAACCACTTCTCGAAGCTCTTCGTCTCGGTTGGCGACACGTTGAAGACAATGACCTGCTGCACCTGAATCCCGGACCTGAACTGCATCGTGTCGTTCGAAAGCGTGACCGCGTATTTGCCTTGCGGCAGACTGACCTTGGTCGCGCTGCTGCCTTTATCGGCAAGACTCGTTACGTTGATTGCCGATGAGGCTTTAATGGTGATTTGAGTGGGGGCGGTCATTTGAGGATGCTCCTGAATTTAATTGAGTGGACGTCGTTTTCACCAAACAGCCAGTCAAAAGCTAACAGGAACGTATTCGGACCGCAAAATCTCAATTCTGAATTTTTGTGAACAATTCGGGAAATTAATGCGCATATATTTGTATTGAATTTATCGGATGATTAAACCCGATGTTGCGCATATTGTTTTACTGCGTGATTAAAGCTTATGCGACCCGCAGCATTGCACCGCGGGCCGCATCGAGCGTCGAACGCTCAAGACAAAAAATGTCAGTGCTTGTATCCTTGTCGCGCAAGCAGCTTCCAGTCTCCCTCGCGTTGCTTCTGCCATACGGTCAGCACATCGAAGTCGACGTCCGTGAGCTTGCCGCCCGAATCTGTGGTGCCGTTAAAGTGATCGCGAATCACCGCGTCGTTGCCGGACACCGTCGTCACGGTCTTCGTGAGATCGATCCGCTTGTAGCGCGTCTGGCCGCTGGCGATCGTGTCGATAAACTCCGCCTGATTCTGCACTTTCCCACTTGAATGCCCGTAGGTGAGCGTGTCGGCCGTCAGCGCCTTCATCTGCTGCGCGTCGCCGGCGATCATCGCCGCCGACAACCGGTTCATCGCATCGTTGACCGCGGTTTCGTCGGCACTGCTTGCCCATGCGCCCGAGCTGGCGAGTCCGGCAGTGAGTCCCGCAGTAAGTCCCACACCGAGCACCATCAACAGCTTCTTCATATCGTCGTTTCCTTATGTCCTTGCATTGTCATTGAAGGTACGGCGCAGGCGATCAGCGCGCGGCCACCGAGCGCGTCAGCACCATCCGCCTGATATCGCCGACCACGAACAGATAGCAGAGCACCGCGACCACCGCGTTCGCGCCGATAAATACGAGCGCCGAATTGAACGAGCCCGAGCCTTGCACGAGGTAACCGATAACGATCGGCGTCGTGATGCCGGCCACATTGCCGAACGCGTTGAACAGCGACGCGCACACGCCGCCCGCTTCGACCGGCGCCGTGTCCGACACGACCGCCCAGCCGAGCGCACCGATGCCCTTGCCGAAAAACGCGGCCGCCATGATCGCGACGACGAGAAACTCCGAGTCGACGTAGTTGCACGCAATCATGCAGGTGGACAGCAGCATGCCGAGCACGATCGGCGTCTTGCGCGCAAAGCTCGCGCTATGGCCGCGCTTGAGCAGCGCATCGGAAATCACGCCGCCGAGCACGCCCCCCAGAAACCCGCAGACGGCCGGTATCGACGCGACGAAGCCCGCCTTCAGAATCGACATATGGCGTTGCTGCACCAGATAGATCGGGAACCACGTGAGGAAAAAGTAGGTGAGGGCGTTGATGCAGTACTGCGCGATAAAAATGCCGAGCAGCATGCGGCTTCCGAGCATCTCGCGAATCGATGCGCCCATCGGCACTTCGACGGGCCGGTTTGCCTGGTTCACTGGCGCGGCGCTGCCTGTCGAACCCTGCGTCTCGCGCGTTTCGAGGTCGACGAGCGCGCCGCCGGCTTCGATGTAGTCGAGTTCGGCGCGGTTCACGCGCGGATGATCCTTCGGCGCATAGACGGCTTTGAGCCACACGCCGGTCATCAGGATGCCGAGCACGCCCATGGCGATAAACACGTACGGCCAGCCGAACCGGTGCACGATCCAGCCCATGATCGGCGTGAACAGCACGGCTGCGAAATACTGCGCCGCATTGAAGATTGCCGCGGCCGTGCCGCGTTCCGCGCGCGGAAACCACGACGACGTCATACGGCTGTTGCCCGGAAACGCCGGCGCTTCGGCAAGACCCATTGCAAAGCGCAGCACGAACATCACGGTAACGGCCGATGCGGCGGCGAGGCCCACGACGAGCCCTTGCGACAGCGTGAAGATCGACCATGCAAGCAGGCTGAACGCATAGACGCGCTTGGTGCCGAAGCGGTCGAGCAGACGCCCGCCCGGCAACTGGCCGATCACGTAGGCCCACGCGAACGCCGAGAAGATGTAGCCCATCGCGACCGGCGTAAGACCAAGCGCATGCTGCATCGAGTTGCCGGCAATCGACAGGCTCGCGCGGTCCGCGTAGTTGATCGTCGTGATGAAGAACAGCATGAACAGGATGAACCAGCGCACGCGGGTCCGCCGTTCATTGCCGGCTGACGCGCTGACGGCCGCCGTGCGGTTCGCGCCGGCGAGGGCGGCAGGCGAGCCTGATGAGTGACCCGACGGCGTGTCGGTTCGCGAGCGTCTGGCCTGATCGATGTCCACTCATGTCTCCTTATATCTTCGGCGCTTGGTGATAAGTCATCGTACAACAAGCGCTATTATCAGCCGTCATCGTAGAAAAGAAATCACCGGGTTAACCCGCGTCAATCGCGCCGATTGGCGCATTCGCACGTGATTTGCACCGCTTGCAAGCCAATCCTCGGCGCACCGACTATATATGTCGTCGTACAAGAACAATCGATCTGTAAAGTGGCCGGAGCGGGTCGGGCGGTGTTTCGCCCGAGAGCACCCGACACGTCGCATCGGTTGCCCGATCGCGGCGCGTCAACGCGAACTCATCGCAGCGATTCGTCAATGTCGCTTCGAAAATCACGAACGCTCACGCGCGCTTTATCTGCCCCTCACGTATCGCCTGAAGCACCCGGAATATCCCCCACGGTCAAGCGTTAAACGAGATGAGCGCGCACGACATCACGTCGCAAGCGCCACTCGTTGCCCCCGTTTGCACCATTCCGGTGGTTCGGATATCGCTATGTATATCGTCGCGTTCACCATCCTGGCCGTGCTGTTCGTGTTCGTCTGCTTCTGGCGGGAGCTTGCGCCGGGGCTTGCCTGGCTTGCGCTGCAATATCACACCTCGCCGGACGTGCTGTCGACCTTGTACACGGGCGGCGACACGCATGTCGACGAAGCGCAGCAGCGAGCCGCCGCCGTGCAGGCGGAGCAGGAGTTGCGTGTTGCTCAAGCGCCGTTCGTCGAAGACGAAATTCGCGCGGGCGTGGCAGAAGATCTGCAAGCGAAGCAGCAGGCTGCGCGAAAGAAGGAAGCCGCTTCCGTCTAGCGTCCGGCGGTTGCAATCGCCATGATCGGCATTGGCCACGCGCCACCGGTGCAGCACAATTAACCTGAATCTGCGCCGCTTACGGCGCCGTCGGTGCAAACATACGCTTTAGCGCTTGCGACCCGCTCTTGCTGGCCGGGGCGACGCGGCGGCGTCGCCTTTGCGTCCCCGTGCCGCCAGCGCCGGTGCCAGCATCTCGAGACAGAAATCGATAAACGCGCTGACCTTCGCCGCCTGATGACGACGTGAAGGGTAGAGCGCATACAACGGAAAACGCTCGTCCTGCCAATCGCGCAGGATTTCCCTGAGCGCGCCCGCCGACATCAGATGTTCGACACCCAGGTCCATGATCTGCGCGATGCCGGCGCCGGCCGTGCAACTGCCTAGCATCGTATCCACATCGGAAACGAGCAGCCTTCCGCTTGCCGGTATTTCAATAGTTTGCCGGTTACGGAAAAACACCCATTCGAACGGCTTCGACGTGACCGGGTTGTAGAACAGGATCCGCTCGTGCTGTGCGACGTCTTCAGGCCGCTGCGGCACGCCGCGTTCGGCCAGATAGCGCGGCGCCGCGACGGTCAGCACGCGCGTATCGAGCAGCTTGCGCGCCACGAGCGTTCCTTCAGGCGGTGGCCCGAAGCGGACCGCGAGGTCGAAGCCGTCCGCCACAAGATCGCCGACCGCATCGCGCATGATCAATTCCAGCGACAGCTCCGGATAGCGGCGCAGCAGTTCGGGTAGTCGCGCCGCAAGCACCGTGCGTGAGAAAAACGGATCGATATTGACGCGCAGCTTGCCGCGCACCGCGTTGGCTGCGCCCGATGCGGCAATCGCGGCTTCCTCGATACCGATCAGATGCGGACCGGCCGCTTCGTAAAGCCGCCGGCCTTCATCGGTCAGGGTCTGCGAACGCGTCGTGCGGTCGAGCACGCGCACGCCGATGCGTTTCTCGAGCCGCGAAATGGCGCGGCTCACCCCCGAAGGCGATAGGCCGAGCGAATCCGCCGCGCGCACGAAGCTGCCGGTTTCGGCGACCGCGGCCAGCACGGTCACGCCCGACAGCAGTTTTCCATCGAGTCCCATATGCGGTTTGTCATTTGCGAGCGAATTCGTGATTTTAATCATCGCTCATTTGAACCGCTCGTACTTTATTCAATGGTGTCGAAGTGCGACAGTGGCGCAAGCCGCGGTCCGGTCCCGCAGTCACGTCCTCGAATGCGAAAGCGCATCGAAGCGAAAGGCGGAGCCGCACCGCGATCCGGAGCGCCACCACGCGCGCCCGCGCGCAACCTCGCCACAAAGGGACAACGATGGAACCGATCGACACGATTGAAACTCAGGGCATCCGCATTCCGCGTTTAGGATTCGGCACCTTCCGGATGCCGGGCGCGGACTGTCAGCCCGTCGTCGAAAGCGCGCTGGCGCTTGGCTACCGCCATATCGACACAGCGACGATGTACGAAAACGAAGACGCGGTGGGTGCCGCGCTCGCCAGTGCGAACCTCGAGCGCGAGAACCTGCACATCACGACCAAGGCGTGGCACGACAGCCTGCAGCCGGACGCGCTGCGCCGCTCGCTCGATACGAGCCTGCAGC
This sequence comes from Paraburkholderia edwinii, assembly GCF_019428685.1. Taxonomy (NCBI): domain Bacteria; kingdom Pseudomonadati; phylum Pseudomonadota; class Betaproteobacteria; order Burkholderiales; family Burkholderiaceae; genus Paraburkholderia; species Paraburkholderia edwinii. The sequence continues at coordinate 2,829,843 of NZ_CP080095.1, read as the reverse complement.
GCCTGCGGCTCGAATACGTCGACTTGTTTATGGTGCACTGGCCATCGCGCGACATGAATCTGCCGGCCGTGCTCGAAACGATGCAGGCGCTCAAGGAAGAAGGGCGCACCCGCGCGATCGGCGTCTGTAACTTCACGATGCCGATGCTGAAGACCGCACTCGACGAAGTCCGCGCGCCGCTTGCCTGCGTGCAGGTCGAATATCACCCGTTCCTGTCGCAAGCACGCCTGCTCGACTACCTGCGGCCCAAGCAGATTCCGCTCGTGGCCTATGCACCGCTCGCGCAAGGCCGCGCGGCAAGCGACCCGGTGCTGACCCGCATCGGCGAAAAACATCAGGCAACCGCCGCGCAGATCGCGCTCGCATGGCTGCTCGATCAGGATGGCGTGATCGCGATTCCTAAGGCAAAGCGCACGGAGAGCCAGCAGTCGAATCTCGGCGCGCTGAAGGTGCGGCTCGATGACGAAGACCGTCGCGCGATCGCGGCGCTGCCGAAAGACCAGCGCTATGTGTCGCCGCCGTTCGCGCCGAAGTGGGACGACTAATTGATACATACGAGGCGCGCGGACGTTGACGGATTACAACAAGCCGAAGCGCGGTAAGACTTGCTTTCGACGATACCCTTCAAGTAACGTGCACGGTAATTTGAACCCTGCGTGTCATGCAGCGGTCATTAAGCACAAGGCCCGCGGGTTTTAACGAGTCTTCACGGCTTGTCAGAAAATCAGCAGAACTCGCGGACTTCGTGAACCGTGTCTTAAGGAGGAAAGCGCGCATGCAACGTCGTCGATTTATCGCCGTTACCCCTGTGCTTGCCGCGTCGGGCGCGCTTGCGCTCGCCGCGTGCACCACCACGCCGCCATCGTCGGATGCTTCTCCCGAAGCCAACGCCGGCCGGCGCCGCACCATCGACGCGGATGTCGACGCAACCATGACGCGTCTCTACGAAACCGTCAAAGGCTCGCGCGAGCTCGTCGCGCAGGCGGTCGGGATGCTCGTGTTTCCACACGTGATTTCGGCCGGCTTCTGGATCGGCGGACAGTACGGGCAGGGCGCCTTGCGCGTCGGCACGCAAACGAGCGGTTACTACAGCATCACGGCCGCTTCGTTCGGGCTGCAGATCGGTGCGCAGTCGAAAGCGGTGATTCTGCTCTTCATGACGAAGGATGCGCTCGACGGTTTCGTCCGCAGTCAGGGCTGGGCCGCCGGCCTCGATGCGACTGTCGCGCTCGTGAAGATCGGCGCGAACGGCAATATCGACACGTCGACGGCGACGAGCCCGGTCGAGGCGATTGTCATGACGAATGCCGGCCTGATGGCCGGCGTATCGCTCGAGGGGTCGAAGATCTCACGACTGATCATTTAAGCGCACCACGTGGCGCCGATCGCATCCGAGATCGCGACGGCGCCCGACGGCGCGGCCCGCCCTTCTTCAAGATCGAGCGCGTTGCCGGCAATGCCCCAGTCGCCTGGTTTCACGTCCTCGATAATCACCCACGTGGTGGGCCGCAATTTCTCGCCTGCGCATTCCACCATCACATCGGTCAGCTTCCTGATCAGCTGACGTTTCTGTTCCGGCGTATACACTCCCTCGATTCCTTTGACCGTCACGAGCGGCATCGCAAATCTCCTTGTTTCGGGCGTCGCATAAAGAAAAGCGCGGGAGCTCGACGCTCGAAGCCCCCGCACACGGCGATCGACATAAAACCGCCAGAGCGAAAGGCTGTGGTCAGCCGAGTTCGTCGAGAAATTCGATCAGGGCCGCGTTCACTTCGCGCGGCCGCTCCTGCTGTGTCCAATGGCCGCAACCGGACAGAATCAACGAGCGGCGCAACAGCGGCACACGCTGCGCGAGCGTCGCGAGCACCTCGCTCATGCCGCCGAAATGCAGGACGAGATCGCGCTCGCCCGCGATGTAAAGGGCCGGTACCGTGATCTGCAGACCGTCGAACGGCGCGAGCAGCTCCTGATTGCGGTCGATGTTCCTGTACCAGTTCAGCCCGCCGCGAAAACCCGTATGCGCGAACTGCTCGGCGTAGTAATCGATATCTTCCTCGGTGAGCCATGCGGGCAGCACGGGCGGATCGGGCAGCGCGTCCGCAAGCCCACTGTTGCGCGACACCATGTCGAAGCGGTGTGCATCATCGTCGTCCGGCGACACCTGTCTGTCGCCGCTCAACGTGTAGAGCATGTTGCGCATGAAACGGCGCACGTCCCGTTCGAGGTCGGCCTCGGCGACGCCCGGCTGCTGGAAATAGAGCGCGTAGAACATCTCGTCATCGGTGCGCGGAAAGCTCGTCGACGGATGAACCTTGGCGCGCGGCCTGAACGGCACGCTTAGCGCGACGACACCGGAGAAACGGTCCGGACGCAGCAACGCCGCATGCCACGCGACGGGCGCGCCCCAGTCGTGCCCGACGATCACCGCCTTGCCGACATCGAGCGCATCGAGCACGCCGATCATATCGCCGACCAGGTGCAGCATCGAGTATTGCTCGATCTCGTGTGGACGATCGGTGCGCCCGTAGCCGCGCATATCGACGGCAATCGCGCGAAAACCTTCTTCAGCAAGCACCGGAATCTGGTGTCGCCACGAGTACCAGCTTTCGGGAAAGCCGTGGCAGAGCAGCACGGCCGGGCCGTCTCCCTGTTCAACCACATGGATGTTGATGCCGTTCGCGTTGACCGTTCGATGTATAAGTTCCGACATGGCGTGTGCTCCTCCGGGACTGAATGGCGTACGCGTTCGCATAGTGGTTTGCGTGCGCCGTTCGCGAGTGAATCGCGTGTTTCCAAAAAACACTGGAGTACGCTTGCTTATTCCGATCCAGTACCGGCGAGCCGTCCGAAGGCTGGACGCAGACAAGTGTGCGGGCACACGCAGGCAAGCACAGCGGCGCGAATTGCCTTGATGAGGACGCCACCTTCATTGGGTGAACCGTATGCGGAATTTTTCATTTTCGATCGATGGTGAGCATTTCCTGCTCGACGGGGTGCCGTTGCAGATCCGCAGCGCAGAGATGCATCCCGTGCGCATTCCTGCCGAATACTGGTTGCATCGGATCCGGATGGCGAAAGCGATGGGCATGAATACGATCGCGCTTTACGTGATGTGGAATTACCACGAGACGAGCGCTGGGGTATTCGATTTCGAGAGCGGCAATCGCGACATCGCGGCGTTTATCGGTGCGTGTCACGCGGAAAACATGTGGGTGCTGTTGCGCCCGGGCCCTTACGTCTGCGCCGAATGGGATCTGGGCGGCTTGCCGTCGTCACTGCTGCGCGAGCCCGATATGCGCCTGCGTACTGATTCTGCGAACGAGCCGCGCTATATGGCTGCCGTGGCGCGCTACCTACGCGCGCTCGCTGCGCGCGTCGCGCCGCTGATGGTCGCGGCCGGCGGGCCAATTCTGATGATTCAGATCGAAAACGAATTTGGCTCGTATGTGAGCACCGGGGTGAGCAACGGGGTGAGCAACGGCGAGAGCAACCTGGCGTATCTCGACGAAATCCGCGCATTATGGGTCGACTGCGGTATCGCGGGGCCGTTTTATACCGAAGACGGTCTTGCGCAATTGCGGCAGAACCGCACGATAGTCCGCGGCGGCGCGATCGCTCTAAGCAATGGCGACGCCGCACAAATCGATGCCGCGCGGCGTGAATTTCCAAACGTGCCTGTGATGGCCGGCGAGGTCTATCCGGGCTGGCTCACGCATTGGGGCGACGCGGCGCTGCAAGGCGCCGCCGTCGATCTGTCCGGCACGCTCGATACTTTGATGCGGCGCCGCCTGTCGTTCAATCTGTACGTTGCGCATGGCGGCACGAGCTTCGGCTTTTATGCGGGGGCGAACGTCGATCCGGCGAGCGGCGAGTATCAGCCCGATATCACAAGCTATGACTACGCGGCGCCGATCAGCGAGCAGGGCGTCGCCACGCCGAAGTTCGTTGCGTACCGGAACATCGTCGCGCGTTATCTGAAGGAAGCGTTGCCGGAAATTCCGCCGGCGCTTCCCACGATTGAACGCCGTGGACGCGATGCATTGCAGCCCGCTTTGTTCGCGTCTCTTTGGGACAATCTACCTGACTTGCACGCGCTTGAGCATGGGGTGGAAAAGGCGAATGCGCATCGGAGCGTCGTTAAACCACAGACGTTCGAACAGGCAGGACAGGCATTCGGCTTTGCGTTGTATCGGCATGCGCTGCGCCGTGCCGAGGTGGGCAGCGCGCACGAGGTCGCACTCGAGACCGGCTGCGTTCGAGACTATGCAACCGTGTTTATCGACGAGCGCTATGCCGGCGCCGTGTCGCGAGCACGGGTGCCTGTGGCGCATGCGCGGCCATTGAACGTCGTGCATGGCGGCGTGCCGCTGCCGCTTGTGCCGGCGTTTCCGGATGCGCAGTCAGGCGGCAGCGAGGCCGACGACGCCGGCGCGCTGCTGGACATCCTCGTGGAAGGCATGGGACGCGTGAACTATGGCGCCGGCAACGCCATGCTCGACCGTAAGGGCATCGTCGGCGACGTCGTACTGCGCGATGCAGCCGGCACGCGGCACACACTCGCCGGCTGGGACATGTTCCTGTTGCCGATGGACGACGCCTATATCGCGAATCTGCGCGGTGTGTGCTCGAATCCGCACAGAAGCGGCCTGTTCTTTCGCACGAGCTTTGAACTCGATGCGACCGGCGACACGTACCTCGATATGAGCGGCTGGACCAAGGGCGTGGTCTGGGTCAACGGCCACAATCTTGGCCGCTACTGGCATATTGGCCCGCAACAACGGCTGTTCTGCCCGGCGCCGTGGCTCAAGCGCGGCGAGAACGTCGTCACGATTTTCGATCTGCATCAGACTGATGCCAAACCGGTCGAGCTAATGCGCACGCTCGACTGATTCTTTAGTGTTGCAGAGAACTTGACCTCGCTAGCCCTCGCTAGCTTCACTCGACGGTGGGATCGATCGGGTTTAGTTCTAGCGTTAGCACTTCGAATGGCGCGAGGTCGATGGTTTGCGGCCTGTCCGCATCGAACGCCGGGATGCCGACGCTTGCGCGGCTACCGTCGGTCCACAGCGTGTGCGCCGTGAAGCGCGTCGGCGCATCGTCTGGCAGTTCCAGCTGCGCGCGTAAATCGAGCACAGCTTTGCGCGCGCGGCTATCGGGATTGCGCAGCGTCACGATCGCCTTCGACGGTGTCCACGCGGCCCAGCCATAGATGTCGAGTTGGTCCGGCGCGCCGCCGATCCAATGGTTGTCGCGCAGCACGTCAGTCGCGCCACGTGCCCATTTCGCCGCGGCAGCAAGCGTGTCCCACGCACGACCGCCGATCAATGACGGTGTGAAGTAAAGTTCCTGCAGCTGCGTGCCGCTGCCGAAAAACGAATGCGCTTCATGCGCGAAGTCTTCGCCTTCGCTCGCGTTGAGCCGCCTGTTTTCCTGTGCGCAGATCATGCCGTGCAGCATCAGCGAATTGAGCGGAAAGAGCGGGCTTGCCAGCACGACGTTGCGATACACCTGCGTGTCGCGATATGTCATCCACTGCTCGCGGTCGCTGCCGGTCCCGGTGAAACCGAAGTCCTCTCCGCCGCGCCAGATCGTGTCGGCGTGGCGCAGCCAGAATGGCGACGGCAAGGTACCGGTCGACAGGTTGATAAAAACGTCGGGCGCTTCGCGGCGAATATCGGCGATTAGCGCAATCGCCGCGTTCCAGTCGCTGTCGAAACGGCTGCCCGGAAACACGCGATTCGCATTGCCGGTGCCGTCGAACTTGAAGTGACGGATGCCGTGCCGGCGCAGCAGGTCCATCGTCACCTGATGGAAGCGGCGATAGTAGCGTTCGCCGGACAGCGCGAAACCGTTGCCTATGGTTTCAAACCCGGTTTCAAACCCGACCGCGGCGCCGCGCGCAACGCGTTCGTCGCGCGGCGGGCCGTAACCGCCCCACGGCGACAACCATACGCCCGGCGCTGCGCCATAGCGCGCGGCTGCGTCGCGTAGCGGTTCGAAGCCGCGCGGAAATGCGTGGCTGAAGGCCCAGCTGCCGCTGTAATCGTCCCAGCCATCGTCGAACACAAAGCCGTCGATCGTTACGCCGCGCGCGTCGTGCAGCGCGCGGCCCATTGCGGCGATACGCTCGAGCGCCTGCGCCTCCGTGTATCGCGTCAGATAACCGATATCGAACCACGAGTTGTAGTGCAGAAAGGCGCGCGACGGATGGGCCCGTTCGCGTTCGAGATAGCACGCGAAATCGCGCCGTAACTGGCCGTCGCGCGCGATGCCGGCGACCGTCGAATACACGACGGTCTTGCCCGGTTCGATCGGCAGCGTTCGCCGGATAGTGAATCGTAGGCCGGCGGTCTCGCCTGTCAGGTCGGTCTGCGAAAGCGGATCTTCGCAACCGAGATAGACGTGGCCCACGCTAACGGGCAAGCCGTCCAAAGTGCCGGTTGCGCGCGCACTGGGCGCCTCTGTTTTTAGCAGCGAAACGGCAACCGCGTGCAGCGGTTCCGCTGTCGCGGTAATGGCCAGAATCATCCGCAAATACGGCGAGCCGTCGCGTTGTTCGACGCTCCACTCGATGCGCGTTCTGTCCGTTGCGTCTCGAAGTACCGCGGTGACGCGAACGCCTGCAAGCGTGTCTGCAATGCGTGAAGCGGCAGGCTCGGCGGCAAGCGGCTCGCTGTGCAACGGCGCGATGGGTATCAGATCGGCAAGCCGCAGCGTGCGGCCGTCGGCGAACGTCAATGTGAAGGGCTCTGCGATGTGCAACGTGCGGGTGTGCACGCGATCGGCAAGCGCGAATCCGTGAAGCCGCGCGTTGTCGATGCTCCATTGCAATGCAAGCGCCGCGTTGCCGAATGTGTGCCGGGCGCCGTCTATTCGCAATGCGGGCAGCCCGGGGGCGGAAAAGGCTGTGAGGTTCGTCTGCATCGGATGGCCTCGAAGAGATCGAGGCGTCTATCTTGCCATGGGCGATAGCGGTCCGGTTCGATCCGACTCCGGGCAAGAGATGAGCATGCTAACCCGTCATGAATCAAATGACGCTCATGCTATCGCGTACTGACCAGCATTTCACCAGAATGGTTTCGACGCAGCATCCGCTGCACAACCTGAGGAGAGTGAAATGTATGCGATCACCGGCATTACCGGACAAGTCGGCGGCGTTGCAGCCCGCGTGTTGCTCGCTGCGGGTAGAAACGTGCGCGCGGTCGTGCGCAACCCCGACAAGGCAAGCGAATGGCAGCGCGCCGGTTGCGAAATCGCGGTCGCCGCCATGGATGACGCGGTCGCGCTCGAACGCGCGTTTAGTGGCGTGGAAGCGGTATTCGTGCTGCTGCCGCCGAATTTCGATCCGTCGCCGGGCTTTCCCGAGTCTCGCAATACGATTGCCGCGCTGCGTCAGGCGCTGGAACGCGCGCGGCCACAGCGTGTGGTGTGCCTGTCGACGGTCGGCGCGCATGCGACGCAGGAAAACCTGCTGACGCAGCTCTCAATCATGGAGCGTGAGCTTGGAGAATTAAGCGGCCAGTTGAGCGTGCCGGTGACGTTCCTGCGCGCCGCATGGTTCATCGAGAACGCAGCCTGGGATATCGCGCCCGCGATCGAAACAGGCGTTATTGCGAGCTATCTGCAACCGCTCGATCGCGCGATTCCGATGGTGGCGACCGCCGATATCGGGCGTGTGGTTGCGCAACTGCTGCAGGAAACATGGAGCGGCCGGCGTGTCGTCGAACTCGAAGGTCCAGAACGCGTGTCGCCGAACGATCTTGCCGCGGTGCTCAGCGCCTTGCTCGGACGGCCCGTGGTCGCACAAGCGGTGCCGCGCGATACATGGGAAGCGGAATTTCGCGCGCAAGGCATGCGCAATCCGCTGCCGCGCATGCAGATGCTCGACGGCTTTAACGCGGGGTGGATCGACTTCGAACATCAGACCATGAAAGGTCGCGTCGGCCCGCGCCTCGTGTTGAGTGGACTGATCGAGCGCGCCGGCGTGCGGACCGACGGGTAGAACGATCATTCCATATCTGGACGGATGCATCCCATTTTGCTGGCTGTTCATCGTGCGTGCGGGTATCTACCATGGGCACATTCTTTCAAAACGAAAATGTCAGCCCATGATGTTGGTCCATCGGGAGGGCCATTTTCACTGGTAGATGAGGATTGCTACATGCACGCGATGTCCGTCATTGTCTGTACTACCCACAAAGGGGATTGCTCTAGTTCGAACGTGGCGCGGCGGCACGCGCCGGCTCTCTGAGGAAGGAGGGCCTCGCAGTGGACGCACTGGTTCGGCCGCATATCTGGTGCGGGACGCCCGTCGATCGGCGCGGATGGATCGAAGCGATGTCGACGATCGGCCTGTCGTGCCGCTTCGATCCGTTGCACGCCGGCCGGTCGACGGCGGCGTACGGGCGGGCCGCGGACATGCTGATCGGCCAGCTCGATATCGCCGGCCAGACCCTCTCGCCGATGTCGCGCGCGGCCGGCCAGTGGCCAACCCGGGAAATCCGCCTCAAGGTTGTCCGCTCCGGCAGCATGCTGATCGAACAGAAAGGGCACGCGCTAGCTGTCGGCCCTGGCGAAATCGTCGTTGCGGACCCTTCGTTTCATTACGTCGCCTCGTTTCGCGAGCCGACACAACTGTCGATTGTGCGTATTCCAAAACCATTGCTGCACGATCGCGGATGGGCGCATCACTTTCATCGGGCCTTCGAACCGGTGCCGATATCCGCCGATGTGACCGCGGTGCGCGATTTCGTACTCAATCTGACCGCGCAGGTCGGCCATGCCAGCGAGGCACTGCTCACGCGCATGGGCATGCAGTGTCTCGACCTGATGGATGTATTGCTCGGCCCGTGTCAGCCGGTGCTCGGGCGCCGCTCGGGCGCGAAGGTCGCGTGGCTCGCGAAGCAGGCCATCGCACGGCGTATCGGCGATGCGTCGCTTGATGTGACGAGCGTGGCCGCGGCGGTCAATGTGTCGGTCAGTTGCCTGTCGCGCGCGCTGAAAGCCGAAGGCTTGTCTGCGATGCGCTATGCGTATTCGCTGCGAATCGAGCACGCGCGGCAATTGCTCGCGAATACCCCGCAACTGATGATTCGCGAAGTGGCCGACCAGTGTGGCTTCCTGAACGCTGCGCATTTCAGCCGCGTATTCAAGGAACATCACGGCGTGACGCCACGCGAGTATGCGTCACGCTGCACCTCGCCGCGCGCCGTGACGACACCGCGCAACGAAGCGATGGCCGTTGCGCAGGATGGCTGAGTCGATATTCCACCCTTGCGAAAGGCAGGTTGTTGGCGAACTGTCGGGCGGTGCCCGATACACTGTGACTTTGTACGCCACTGCTCCCTCGCACATTCTCAATGAACCCACGAACCGGCGCGATCTCGACTGCGCTTGCCGCCGCTGTGCTGTTCGGCGCCGCCACGCCACTTGCCAAGGTGCTGCTGGGCGCGATGTCTCCATTCATGGTCGCCGGGCTGTTTTATCTCGGCAGCGGGATCGGGCTCTTTGTGCTTCGCATGGCGCGACGGCTGATAAAGTCCGGGCATGCCGGCGACAGCCATCGTGAGCCGGAAGGTCTGGTTGATCCGGCTAGTCGCGCGACGTCGATCAGTCCGGTTAGTCATGCCGAATTGCCCTGGCTGCTCGGCTCGATTGCGGCAGGCGGTATCGCAGGGCCTGCGCTGCTGATGCTCGGTTTATCGAGCACGCCAGCGGCAACCACGGCGTTACTGCTTAACCTTGAAGGTGTATTGACAGCCGTGATCGCGTGGGTCGTGTTCCGCGAGAACGTCGATATTCCTGTGTTTCTCGGCATGGTCGCCATCGTCGCCGGTGGTGTCGTGCTGTCGTGGCAGCCGGGCGACACAGGCGTCCCGCTCGGCGCGCTGCTGATTGTCGGCGCGTGTCTGTGTTGGGCAATCGATAACAACCTGACGCGCAAGGTGTCGAGCAACGATGCGATGGCGATCGCGAGCGCGAAAGGGTTGATCGCCGGCCCGGCGAACCTTGCAATTGCATTCGCAGCGGGCGCGTCGTGGCCCCCGGCAGCGGCAGTGGCCGCCGCGATGGTGACGGGCCTTGTCGGTTATGGCGTGAGTCTTGTGCTGTTCGTCGTCGCGCTGCGCCATCTCGGCACGGCGCGCACGGGTGCGTATTTTTCCGTTGCGCCGCTGTTCGGCGTCGCGTTGTCGCTGCTGCTATGGCCCGAGTGGCCGCATGTCGCATTCTGGGTCGCCGCGGTGCTGATGACGATCGGCATCGTCCTGCATGTGCGCGAGCGGCATGAGCACGAACATAAGCACGACTGGATCGAGCACGCGCATCCGCATACGCATGACGAGCATCATCGGCACAAACACGATTTTCCGTACGAGGGCGATGAACCGCATACGCATCGGCATGTGCATCCACCGATCACGCATTCGCACGCGCATTTTCCCGATGTGCATCACAGGCATCGGCATTGACGCCGGGGTTGGTGCTGGCGGCGCCCTCGGCGCCGTCGCATCAACTGCGCTTCACCGCCCGTGACAGCAGGTGATCGATCGAGATCGCGCCGGGTCCCCATGCAGCGATTCCCAAGGCCATCGCTGCCCACGTGATGTGAATCGGCCAGCCGTCAGGGACGGTCAGTTCGATGGTGCAGGTCATCAGGAACAGGCCCAGCGCTGCGAAGCGGGTGCCGAAGCCCAGCACGAGCAGCACGGGAAAACCAACTTCGCCGCACGCTGACAGAAAGGCAACCACCGCCGGCGCCGGAAACGGATAGGGGCCGCCGGGCAGATGCAACTGGAACACGTCGGTGAAGAGGTCGACGGCCGTATCGTTGAGTTGCAGGAATCCGTGCCACTTGAGGATGCCCGACCGCCAGAACGGTACGGACAACGCAAGGCGCAGGACCAGTTGGGTGAGCCAGGGCTGCGCCAGTTTCTGCACGAGACCGCTCGCCTGGCCGATCTTCGTTGCCACGCAAGTTGCGAAAGCAGGCTTCCGGTTTTCCAGTTCGGACATCGTCCTCAATCTCCACGGTCAATGGCGGTAAATACGCCGGATGCGATCATCCCGTTCAGACTGGCCGGAAGATCGAAAGAGGGCGCTTCGTCGAAGGCCGCGGCCACCGCTGCCCCTAGCGATTCGCCTGCAATAAGCGTGTTCAGGAATGCTGCGCCGCCGTCGGGCAGGTTCGACACGATCACGTCCGCTTCGGGCCGCGTCACGAGCGCGTCCTCGCTTCCGCTCGGATCGAGCGGTTCGACCGGACCGTCGCGCCGGTTCATCGCGAAGATCGATAGCGCGGAATAAGCTGAGCGAACGATTCGCGTAGCCGGATGCGGCGTGAAACGCAGTTCGCCTAATTGCGCGGGCTCGATGTCTTCGAATATCTGTACCGGTAAAACCGGCAGATCGGCCGCGTGATAGGCGTCCAGCCACGCGCGTTCGATACGCGCGACATCCGCGAGCCACGGCATGGCTTTCGCATATTCGTACTGCTCGATAAAGCCGGGAAAGTCGTGGCCGTATTCGAATAGCAGCGGCGACACAGGAGGCGTGGCGCGAATGTGAAACCGCGCCATCGCTCTGAAAAAATCGATGCCGGTAATACGCTGCACGGCCGGATAGGTCGCGGCTAGCGCGTCGATCAGGCTGACCGTCACGTTGTTGCGATATACGTTGTAGCGTTTGACGGCGCCTTTTCTTGCGCTTTCTCTCTCGCCGTTTGCGCCTCTTACCGCTGGGCCTGTGACGTCCGGCGGCGCCTGCACATCCGGATCCGTCAGGCCGCGTGAGAATTCCGCTGCGAAGTCGGTAGTCCGCAGGTTGCGGCAGTCTTCAGATTTCATTGAAGACGTCCGTCGTAACCGGTACCCGACGCGATTCCATGAGCTTCCTTGCTGCGAGTGCCTGCGCGCGTAACACGGGCCACTCGGGCAGCTTGCTGTCCCATTCGATAAGCGTGACAGTGGGACCGATGCGCCCGATGACGTCTTCATAGAGTGCCCACACGGGATCGGCAACCGGGCCGTCGTGACTGTCTATCAGCAGCGGTTCGCCCTCGTCGTCGAGTTGTTCGGCGTGTCCCGCCAGATGAATCTCGTCGACATGGTCGAGCGGGAACGCATCGAGATAAGCCGACGCGGCGTAACCGTGATTCGTTGCCGATACGAATACGTTGTTGACGTCGAGCAGCAGTCTGCAGCCGGTACGGCGCACGATTGCCGTGATGAATTCGGTTTCGCTCATCGTCGCCGATTCAAAGGCGACGTAGGTCGACGGATTTTCGAGCAGGATCGGCCGTGCGATCGCCTGCTGCACTTCGTCGATATGCCGGCACACGCGCGCGAGCGTGTCCTCGTTGTACGGCACCGGGAGCAGGTCGTTGAAGAAGGTGCCCGCATGTGTGGACCAGGCCAGATGCTCGGATACGAGCGCCGGCTCGTAACGATCGACCAGGTCGCGAAAACGCGCGAGATGCTGACGGTTCAATGGCTCGCTACCGCCGATCGACATGCACACGCCGTGAAGCGACAGCGGATAACGCTCGCGGATGGCCTCGAGCATGCGATGCGGCGGGCCGCCGGCCCCCATGTAGTTTTCCGCGTGAACCTCGAAAAAACCATGATTGACACGGTCGGCAAGAATTGCTGCGAGATGCTCATGCTTGAAGCTAGTACCGACCCATCCCGCAGTCTCCGAAGTCAGGCCGCGGGGACGCGTGTTGGCGCGCATCGTGGTGGTGCTGGTCAATCCGCTCATCACAGTCCCCGTTCCTGACACGCGTGATCAGGACTTGATCGGCGAAAGCGAACCGTGGTTGCCGGCCGGCGTCACGATGCTCGTGCACGTGCCGCCCTGAACGAACTTCCACGAGTTGCCCTGGAAGTCCGTCGTCGACGTACCCTGGCATGTCGTACCCGGACCCGCTGCGCAGTCGTTCTGTCCTTTCAGTGCAACGCCGAAGCACTTCTCCTTGTGAGCCGCGACTGCCGCGTTGGCTTCTGCCTTGGTCAGCGGCGCAGCTTGCGCGGCCGTCGCGAGCAGGGTAGCCACTGCGGTTGCAAGCAGGGCGGAACTAACAGCGGTCTTCTTTGCAGACATTGACATTCTCCATTGAGGTGGACTGGCGTACCGTCACGGGTACGGTCGCCGATATTAACCAGGAGCTCATCCAATTGCAGCGGGCCTGCATGCAGGTCCGCCGAATGGGGCGCTCTCCCGGTGATTCCTTTAGCGAACTGCCGGGACGCATGACTTCATTACGGTTCGCATTGCCACACCTTGCACTCCGTTAGCTAAGACTTGTCGCGAAGGTGTAACCGGTAATCGTTCTAAAAACGGATAGACGATACACCGTTCAATTTGGACATACGTGTTAAATTTGGTCAAATCATCTTGACGTATAAATGTATATACCGATGGCTCGGCGCGTGTTGCACTCAGGCTGAACGGGGTACGAAATTCATCGCAAGTCCGTTCATGCAATAGCGCAGGCCGGTCGGCCGCGGTCCGTCGTCGAACACGTGGCCGAGGTGCCCGCCGCACCGGCTGCAGTGCACTTCCGTGCGGGTCATGTGAAACGAGCGGTCGGTATGCGTGGCCACCGCGTGATCGAGCGGCGCGTAGAAACTCGGCCAACCGGTGTGGCTATCGAACTTCGTGTGCGACGAGAAGAGTTGTAGAGCGCAGCCGGCGCAGGCGAACACGCCGACCCGGTGTTCATCATTGAGCGGGCTCGAGTACGGGCGCTCGGTCGCCGCTTCGCGCAGTACGGCGAATTGTGCGGGCGTGAGCAGGTCGCGCCACTGCGCTTCCGTGTGCGTTACGTCGAAGTGTTCGTCGGCTGCCGGTTCGTTCGCTGCCGGTGCGTTGGCTTCGCCGTCGGAGCTGCCGGACGCGTCGGGCAGGACGCCGGCCAGCGCGCGCCACTGCGTGAGCGCGGCGAGTGCCGCGAGCGTGGTGGTTCCCGCAAGTAAAAAGCGTCGACGGTATTTCATGGCAGTCTCCGTACAGGTCAGGGCGGCGTCGCAGTACTCAGCGTCCGTGCCGCTTCGAACATGCGATCAGACTAACGGCTGCCCGGTGTCCAAGTCCTCACGGAAAGTTAAATTTATCGTGATAACTGATGCATCCGAAAGCCTGCACAATGTGCCCCGGTGACCACTGTTCCGTTCATTTCCCATGGCTCAAGCGAAGCGCGTTCTGATCGTCGAAGACGATGTCGATATTGCCAACGTGCTGGGTCTGCATCTGCGCGACGAGCAGTACGAGGTCGTGCACTGCGCGAATGGCGACGACGGCCTGCGCCTGCTTTCGCAGGGCGGCTGGGATGCGCTCGTGCTCGATCTGATGCTGCCGGGCGTCGACGGTCTCGAGATCTGCAAGCGCGCGCGGGCGATGGCGAGCTATACCCCGATCATCATCATCAGTGCGCGTTCGAGCGAGGTACATCGCATCATCGGTCTCGAACTCGGTGCTGACGATTACCTTGCAAAGCCGTTCTCGGTGCTCGAACTGATCGCGCGCCTCAAAGCGCTGCTGCGCCGCGTCGATGCGATGGCGAGAGATTTGCGCGACCAGGCCGGCATTCGCACTTCGTTCGGACTGTCAATCGATCCGGTGACGCGCGATGTCAGCATCGACGGACGGCGCGTCGAGCTCACGCCGCGGGAATTCGATCTGCTTTACCACTTCGCGAGCCACCCGGGCAAAGTGTTCTCGCGCATGGATCTTCTGAATACGGTATGGGGCTACTCGCACGAAGGCTATGAGCATACGGTCAACACGCACATCAACCGCTTGCGCGCGAAGATCGAAGCCGATCCGACCGATCCGGTGCGCATCGTCACGGTCTGGGGGCGAGGTTACCGGTTTGATGCGAATCCCGCGTCGCAGGCGGGAAGCGGCCCAGGAAGCAGCCCAGGAAGCAGCCCAGCCTGCGCCTGAGCGGCAAAACGTCCCGCGAGAAAGGATACGAACGTGAATCTGTCGCAGCGCCTGTCACTGGTATTTTCCGCATTGCTGCTTGCGTGCTGCGCGGTATCGGCGTGGTTGCAGATCCGCGCGAGCGATCTGCACGACCAGCAGGTTATTCAGGCCGTGTCGCACGATCTCGCGTCGCATATCGCGCAGAACGGTCCGCTGATCGATCGGAGCGGGCCGCGTGCCGATATGCTGCGTGCGCTGTTCAGTCAGCTGATGGCGGTGAACCCGAGCGTCGAGGTGTATCTGCTGGATGCGAACGGCGCGATCAGGGGGGACGATGCGCCGCCAGGCCATGTGAAGCGCAATCATGTCGACGTGCGTCCGATACGGCGCTTTCTGGCCGGCGAGGGATTGCCGATTTTCGGCGACGATCCGCGCAGCGTGTCCGGCCGCAAGGTGTTTAGTGCTGCTGCATTGCCCGGTGCGAACGGCGCGACGGCCGGCTATATCTATGTCGTGCTGCTCGGTGAAGCGCACGACAAATGGGCCGCACGCATTGCAAGAAATGCCGTTTTGCGCACGACGCTGTGGTCGATGACGCTGGTCGCGCTGGCCGGCCTGATCGCGGGCCTGATCGCGTTTCGCCTGATTACGCGTCCGCTTGGACGCCTTACGGAGGCCGTGCGTGATTTCGATGCCGGCGACGAAACCGGCGCGGCCGCCAAACTTTCGTCGCTGGGCATGTTGTCCGCGCGAGGCCGCGCACGCGGTGAGATCGCGATACTCGAACGCGCCTTCCAGCAGATGTCGAATCGTATTGCGCAGCAATGGCGCGAGCTAACGTATCGCGATCAGGAACGTCGTGAACTGATCGCGAATATCTCGCACGACCTGCGCACGCCGCTGACGTCGTTGCATGGTTATCTCGAAGCGCTGTCGTTGAAGTTCGATCAGCTCGAACAACCCGAGCGCCGGCGTTATCTGAGCATTGCGCTGTTGCAAAGCACGAAAGTCGGGCATCTCGCGCAATCGCTTTTCGAGCTCGCGCGGCTCGAGCATGGCCAGATTCAGCCCGCGGCGGAAGCGTTTTCGCTTGCGGACCTGTTGCAGGACGTATTCGAGAAGTTCGAGCTCGCCGCCGAGGCGCGCCGCATCAGTCTGCGCGCGCAGATTTCAACGCGTTTGCCTGAGGTCTATGCGGACCTTGGCATGATCGAGCGCGTGATGACGAACCTGCTCGACAACGCGATAAGACATACGCCGGAAGGCGGGACGATCGAGGTCGAACTCGCGCCTTCGAACGGCAAGGTCACGGTCACTGTGAGCGATACCGGTCCGGGCATTCCAGCGCAGTTGCGCGACAGCCTGTTCCAGCGGCCCGTCAACGTTGGCGGTGCGCAGCGTATCGGCGGGCTGGGACTACTGATCGTTCAGCAGATTCTGCACTTGCACCGCAGCGCCATATCACTCGTCGATCGCGAGGGGAAGGGCGGGACGTTCCTGTTCTCGCTCGATGTGGCTGTCGCAACTGCGGACCGCTAGTGCGCTGATGCGCTGGTGCAATAGTCAGGTGTTCCAGGCGCCGCGCGTTCGAGGATGCGTCGTTCAAAGGTGCGCCAGCGTGCGTCAAAGTTGACGCGCATCAGCGGGACATCAGAAGAGTCGCTTCGATGCGGGTGCACATTGCCATGTCGGCGCATCGGCGGAATAGATCGCGGCTTCGTCGTAGAAGCGATAGTCGCCAGTCAATCGATTGAGCGTGTGCGTTTCGCCGTTAAATGCCGTGCCCGACTGGTCGCGCGACTGAGTCGTCCATTTGATTTCCGTGTCGGACACTTCGGCTCGCGCGCCGTTGACCGTATCGGCATCGAGATCGATTGAAAGGCTTTGCGATACGCGTTGGCCTTGTACAGTCGCATTGCATAGTAGCGAGAACCGGTGCCGCGCCGCGGTTTGTACCGGCGCCTCGGCTTGCGCGGGAGCGGGAGCTTCAACAGGCACTTGAGCGGGCACTTGAGCAGGCGCCGGCGCTTGCTCCGGCATCTGCGGCGGCGCAGCGGTGGCGGCTTGCGCGGGCGCCGGGATAGAGACGGAGGCAGCAGGAGCCTCGTCGGGCCGTCTGACTTCGTAACCGGCAGCTTTCAGGACGGACATGGCTTGACCGACGTCCATCGCAGGCTGCGCCTTTCCCGCACTGCAGTTGTTCGGATCTTCAGCGCGGCGATTGCAGCCGCTCAAAACAACGGACGCAAGGACGATAAAAAGCGCAACTTTTTGCATGGCCTACCCCGAAAGCCTGTTATTTTGCAGCCGGTCTATTGCCGACCCGTTGCCGATCTATTGCCGGTCAAATCAGATCAGATACTGGCTGCGGTCCTTGACGTTCTTGATCCATGCCGGTGGGCGCGCATGGCCGCTCCAGGTTGCGCCCGTCTTCGGGTCGCGGTATTTCGGCGGCAGCTTGCCCTTCGCCTGTGCGCTGACAGTCTGCTTAACCGCCGGCTTAACGGCAGCCTTAACCGCGCGCTTGCCGCTGGTATTTCCGCTATCGATCAGAAAGCGGCTGCGGTCCTTGACGCCGGCGATCCATCGCGGCGGGCGGGCGTGGCCGCTCCACGTCTCGCCGGTTGCAGGGTTCCTGTATTTCGGCGGCAGCTTGCCTTTGCCTTGAAGGCCGACTTGCGCCGCGTTGCCCTTCGACGCACCGCGCGCGCCGCGTCTTTCACCAAGATGCGCGACCACGTCGGCAACGGTTAAACCGTGCTTTTCCATGATCCCGCGAATGCGCTCGATCACGGCCGAGTTCTGTTGTGTCGCAGCTTTTTCAGCCTGTGCCCGCAAACGTTCAATCTTTCTCTGGATTGCTTCCAGCGTGGCCATCTTCTTCTCCGTACGCAAATGGCCGCACTTTGCCACAGAACATGCTTGAAGCGCCATCTTTTGTTGGCCGCTTCCGGTCGGTCATACGGTTGAAACGGTTAAGACCTAGAGCGCTTCGTGACAAAGCGTCATCATTCTCTGCACCATCGTGCTCGCTTCGTTGAGTTCCATTTCGTCAGTGAAGAGGGCGGACACGCTCGAGAGCCGCACCGCGATGCCCGCATTTTCGAGGTCGTCGCGCGCAATCTTCAGGGCGAGCTGGCCGATACGCACGCGCTCGAGCCACCGTAGCTTCGTGTCGTTCTTGCGAAGCCATTGGCGGCAGCATTGCACGACATGGTCGACGCGCCACTCCTGCGTGAGCGCATACGATGCCGCGGCAACCGCAACGAGGAAACACAATAGTTCCGCTCGGGCAGGCGTCGCAGGGTTCGATTCGGTGAATTCGCGTTCCATTTCCGTTGATGTCCCTATTTTCCGCACCGCAGTCGGGGCTTTCAGCGCACATTCAACCTGCGCCCAGCACGCGACAGATGCGGACGTCGATGCGAGATTCAATCGGCTAATGGTAGCAGTAAGTATCGGCGCGACGCGTCAACCACGACGATCCGCGACAATTAGCGACGATCCGCGCGTTCACCTGAGTAATTTTTCCCGCGATTTTTCGCCGTGATCTCCGGCTGCGGTTGCGCGGGGTGGGGGTCTCGCGCTGTCGAAATCGCAACACGCCATTTCCTGAAACAGTCCGTGTGGACTGCCGCAGAGTACGGAATCTGCAATGCCGCTTCGAAGGCACTACACTTGCTCAATCGACCTGGTTGCCCGCTGCGGCATCTGGTGTGCCGCAGCACACTCTTGATAAGGGAGTTGTCGCTCATGTCCTCAGCACCGAACCTCGACCGCCTCGCGATTGATACCATCCGCACGCTATCGATGGATGCCGTCCAGAAGGCCAATTCGGGCCATCCCGGCACACCGATGGCGTTAGCCCCGGTCGCGTTTCATTTATGGCAGAACCATCTCCGGTATGACCCGGACGCGCCGCATTGGCCGAACCGCGACCGCTTCGTGCTGTCGGTCGGGCACGCGTCGATGCTGCTGTATTCGTTGCTGCATCTGTACGGCGTGAAAGAGGTCGATGCGCAGGGCAAGCCCACCGGCAAGCCTGCGGTCTCGCTCGACGACATCAAACAGTTCCGGCAGCTCGACAGCAAAACGCCGGGCCACCCGGAATACGGCATGACGACCGGCGTCGAGACCACGACCGGGCCGCTTGGCCAGGGGCTCGGCAATAGCGTCGGCATGGCGATGGCCGCGCGCTGGAAAGAAGCGCACTTCAACCAGCCCGACGGCGCGCTGTTCGACTACCGTGTCTATGCGCTATGCGGCGACGGCGACATGATGGAAGGCGTGTCGCACGAGGCCGCGTCGCTCGCCGGGCATCTGCAGCTCTCGAACCTGATCTGGATTTACGACAGCAATCGCGTGACGATCGAAGGACATACCGATCTCGCATACAGCGACGACGTCGAAGCGCGGTTTCGCGGTTACAACTGGAACACGCTGCACGTCGACGATGCGAACGACGGCGCAGCGTTCGAATCCGCGCTACAGAAGGCAAAAGCGACAACCGACCGGCCGACGCTGATCGTCGTGAAGAGCATCATCGGCTGGGGCGCGCCGCATAAGCAGGACACCTCGGGCGCGCACGGCGAGCCGCTCGGCGAAGAAGAAATCAAGCTTGCGAAGCGCGCCTACGGCTGGCCCGAAGATGCGCAATTCCTCGTACCCGATGGCGTGATGGACCACCTCGCGAAGGGTATGGGCGCGCGCGGCAAGAGCGCACATAGCGAGTGGCAAAAGCGTTTCGATGCTTACGGCAAGCAGTATCCTGCATTGGCGAACGAATTGAAGCTGATGCTCGAATCGAAGCTGCCCGAAAACTGGGACGCCGACATTCCGACCTTCGACGCCGACCCGAAAGGCATCGCGACGCGCGAATCGTCGGGCAAGGTGTTGAATGCGATTGCACAGCGTATTCCATGGATGATCGGCGGCTCGGCCGACCTCTCGCCGTCGACGAAAACGAATCTGAAGTTTGAAGGCGCGGGCAGCTTCGAGCATGACAGCTACGGCGGCCGCAATCTGCACTTCGGCATCCGCGAGCATGGCATGGGTGCAGTGGCGAATGGTCTCGCGCTGTCGGGCTTGCGGCCCTATGCCTCGACGTTTCTGATTTTCAGCGACTACATGAAGCCGCCGATTCGCCTGTCGGCCATCATGGAAGTGCCGGTCGTCTACGTATTTACGCATGATTCGATCGGCGTCGGCGAAGACGGTCCGACGCACCAGCCGATCGAGCAGCTTGCATCGCTGCGCGGGGTGCCGGGGCTGACGACGTTGCGGCCGGCCGATGCGAACGAAGCCGCCGAAGCATGGCGAGTCGCGCTCACGCATCCGCACGAGCCTGCCTGTATCGTCGTGACACGCCAGGCGCTGCCGACGCTCGATCGCAAGAAATATGC
Organism: Paraburkholderia edwinii; assembly: GCF_019428685.1. Classification (NCBI taxonomy): domain Bacteria; kingdom Pseudomonadati; phylum Pseudomonadota; class Betaproteobacteria; order Burkholderiales; family Burkholderiaceae; genus Paraburkholderia; species Paraburkholderia edwinii. The sequence continues at coordinate 2,809,516 of NZ_CP080095.1, read as the reverse complement.
GTCGGCCGAAGGCGTGCGGCGCGGCGCCTACGTGCTTGCGGACACCGAAGGCGGCAAGAAGCCGGAGGTGCTGCTGCTTGCGACGGGCAGCGAGGTATCGCTGTGCGTCGAGGCGTATGAAAAGCTGAAGGCGGAAGGGGTGGCGGCGCGTGTCGTGTCGATGCCGTCGTGGGACCTCTTCGAAAAGCAGGATCAGGCCTATAAGGAGTCGGTGCTGCCGCCCGACGTGCATGCGCGCGTGGCCGTCGAGCAGGCCGCAACGCTCGGATGGGACCGCTATGTCGGGCGCCTCGGCTCGCAAATCGTTATGCATACTTTCGGGGCCTCGGCGCCATTGAAGGCCCTGAAAACGAAGTTCGGTTTTACACCCGAGCGCGTCTACGAAGCGGCGAAGAAACAGATCGAGCGAGTGAAATCCAACGGCAAGGAGTGACACATCATGCAGATCGGAATCGTGGGATTGGGACGCATGGGCGGCAATATCGGACGCCGGCTTATGCGTGGCGGGCATCAGTGCGTTGTTTACGACCACAATCCTCAGGCGACCGAAGCGCTTGCGAAGGAAGGCGCGACCGGCGCGAAGGATCTCGGCGATCTCGTCGCGAAGCTGTCGGCGCCGCGCGTGGTCTGGCTGATGCTGCCGGCCGGCAAGATTACCGAAGATACGCTGAACGATTTGCGCAAGATACTCAGCAAGGATGACGTAGTAATCGACGGCGGCAATACGTTCTACAAGGACGATATCCGCCGCGCCGCGCAATTGCGCGAGCAGGGCCTGCATTACGTGGACGTCGGCACGTCGGGCGGCGTGTGGGGACTCGAGCGCGGCTATTGCATGATGATCGGCGGCGACGATGCCGTCGTGCAGCGCGTCGATCCGATCCTATCGGTGCTCGCGCCGGGACGCGGCGATATTCCGGGCACGCCGAACCGCGAAGGACGCGACAAGCGCGTCGAGAACGGCTATATGCATGTTGGGCCGGTCGGCTCCGGGCACTTCGTGAAGATGGTGCATAACGGCATCGAATACGGGCTGATGCAGGCGTACGCCGAAGGGTTCCACATTCTCGAGCACAAGAGCATGGCGGAGCTGCCGGAAGGCCAGCGTTATCAGATTGACCTCGCCGATGTCGCGGAAGTGTGGCGGCGCGGCAGCGTCGTATCGTCGTGGCTGCTCGACCTGACGGCAGGCGCGCTCGCGCAGGACAACACGCTCAAGCATTTCTCGACCGAGGTCGCGGACAGCGGAGAAGGGCGCTGGACCATCGAAGCGGCGATCGAGGAAGCGGTGCCGGCGCAGGTGTTGTCGGCGGCGCTCTATACGCGGTTCCGGTCACGTGACGCAGAGGCATTTCCTGAACGGATGCTTTCGGCGATGCGGTTTGGGTTCGGCGGGCATAAGGAGTTTCCGGTCAAATAAGCAAAGCGGGCGGCGGTTCCTGATCAGCTGCTGACTGGCGGCTGGTGGTGACTGACTGGCGGTCGGCCTCAAGACGTTCGATGCGTGGCCGATATATGCGGTATCGACAACCCGGCGATGGAGGAGTGGCCGTTACTCCATCGCCGGGGTTTGCCACGAAACCGCCAGATAACTGTCAGGAAACTGCGAGGAAACCGCCCATGAGACCGGCTTTACCGGGGATCGCTGCATTTTGCTTATTCGCCTTCCCACCCCATGCGTCATGGGCTGCCGCTCCGATCGGCTATGTATCGGTGCAGGAAGGCAATATCGTCTACACGGCGCCCGGCGGCGCCACCGAAGCGCTGACCGAAACGGGCGCCGATGACGCGCCCGCCATTTCCCCGACTGGCGACGCGGTCGCTTTCACGCGGCAGACGCGCGGCGTCGACGAGGCGCACGACAGTCCGGCCGTGCGCGACCTGTGGGTAATCCATCTGAAGGATCACAGGGCGGTCCGGCTCGTGACCGGCAAGGCCGAGGGAAAGGAAAAGCCCGAACACGTGCTTGCGGACATCGATCATCCGATTTTTTCGCCGGATGGCGCGACGGTCTACTTTTTGACGGCGGCTTCAGGTACGACAGCCGCCGTTCATGCCGTGCCGACTTCCGGCGGTCCGCAACGCTTCGTGGCCGACGGTAACGCGCTGAGCGTGGTCTCGCGGGGCAAGTATGTGGGGGCGTTGCTCGTCGAACAGCACCGGGAGATGAGCGGTCACGGCGCGTGGGACCCGCAGGTGCTCATATCGTCGAACGGGAAGACCATCAAGGTGGTCGGCGAGGATCCGAACGCGCTGCGCAGCGTCGAGGCGGAGCGGAATTGAGGCTCCATCGCTGAAGCGAAAACGGGCCGCACACTGTGCGGCCCGCGAAAAAAGTAAGCCAGGTGGGACAAGCGCCCAACGCGCTGCGTAGACAGGTCAGCACTCCCGACTCGAGACGCATGTCAGTGAGTCTAGAATTTTGTCTACATATTGGGTAATCGTGCTCAACGACGCGTCGAAGGGGTGGTGCAACGCGGCGCGACCCAATGCGAATTTCGAGGCTGTTTCGACTCCGCGCGCATCGCCAGGCGGCGTAAAAAACGAAGCGTGCTAAAGGGCTCCCGAGGGAGCGTGTGTGCTGTCTTCACTCACTGGCGGATGTCATACCGCATCGCTGGAACTCGGTTGGGCTTTTTCCATAGTGCTTCTTGAAGACCCGACTAAAATGCGCTGCGCTCACAAAGCCGCACTGCCATGCAATATCGCTGATTCGAACGTCAACGTCGCCACTCGTCAGAATTTCTGTGGCTTTGGCGAGCCGCTGTTGCAACACATAGCGCATGACAGAAGAGCCCTCACGTTCAAACAGTCTGTTCAGATGGCGCTTGGAAACACCCATCGCGCTAGCGACCATCGCGATATCGATATGCTCGTTGCCGACGTTACGGTCGATAAAGCGCTTGATCTTGCCGAGCATGACGTCAGACCTGACCAGCCGAACCGGCAGCGTCGCGGTATTGGTAGCAATTCCAAGCAGATCGGTCAGATAATCGGCAACGAGTCTTGCGTTATGGTCACTGCAATTTTCCCCATAAGCAGTGGCGCCTTCGATCAGTGACCTCAGCAGTTCGACATCGGGCGAGGTCGGGTTTGGCACAAACATCGATCGGCGCGAAAATAGTCTGCCCCTGTTCTCAAGCGACGCTTTGGCGACCCGCAGCGCGATTGCCCGTGAATTCGCTTTCGATGTTTGCGTGTACCTGTTGCTTCCATCGAAGATCGCGAGCGAACCTTCCCGAAGCCGGATGTGCGTGCCGTCCTGTTCCATCTCGATCTCGCCGCTTTCGATTAACAGCAGGACAAGATAGTGACTGCGCCAGTGGTTCAGCCCAGGTCCGGGTATCCATGTCCAGCGCTGTCCTGACAGATCGGCGGCTTCAAAGCGGATATCGCCCATTGACCACGACGTAGCAAGCAGGTCGCCTGCGTGCTCCTTGTTGAACGCACATTCCATACTCCAGTTTCTTCGCACCAGTTCGTGCCATTCCTCTTCTGTTCGTGGTTTTTTGCCTTTGAGTGCTTGCGTAACAAAATGCTTCATTGTCAGGCTCGGATAATTTCCATTCACGTCCTGAATCTATTTTTCGAAAATGGGAAGCGATCAGTTTTCCGAACGACTGGATATCGCTGAAATTATCTCTCAGGAATTTCAGATGTCGGGCTTTATTGAACGTACAGTTGTTGTCAATAGCGCCGCATGTTCGACACGACTGTGGCTGATTCGGGCTAGAGTCAAAGAGAGGCTTTTCTCAGAAAACTTCAATGCCGTGCTGACTGGATAAGCAGGGCAAGCTGACTTGCGGCATGACAACAGACCTCATGCGAATCCCACTTCGCAAGTGCCTCGCAGCAATCGGTCAGCTGCTGCCGGCTTAGACCAGAACGCAGGGCGTCGTCGGCAAAGATTCGTTGCGAGAGCTTCGCGGCCGCGTCCCGGCACGGCTCTTCACCTTCGAGCTTGCTCAAGGCCTTCAGGCTGTTGATGACATGCTTTGGACTCAGACGCCGCCACATGTCATCCGATGCGAGTCGTCTTGATAGCTGAACGGCCGCTTTATGGCACGCCTCGTTGGCAGACCAGGTTGCCAAAGCGTGCAGGCATACCGCGACATACCTTCCATGAAGACTGTGGCGCATCGGACCGTCCGCCGACAACCGCTTTGCGAGTTGTGCTCCCGCAGCCCGACACGCGTTGTCATCGCTCCACTCCACAAGTGCACCCAGGCAAGTCGCTATGCGGGCGCCGTTCAGTTGTCTAAGCAGGGTTTCACTGTTGGCAAGGCGGGTGGCCAGTTTTTTCCCTGCGTCCGCGCATATCGGTTTGCTAGTCCAGTTCGCCAGTGCGCTCAGGCAGTGAGCGACCCCGCGTCCGTCGAACTGAATTCGCAATATTTCGTCACTAGCAATCCGTCTTGCCAGAAGCATGCAGGTTTGCACGCACGCCTCGTCGTCATGCCACCTGCTTAGCGCATAGAGGCAGGTGGCAACCTCCTGTGGGTTCAGGCTGTCATGTAAAAAAGGAGCGGTCGTCAGCCTGAGCGCGAGATGGGCACCTGCGGATCGGCATACCGGTTCTTTGCTCCATCTGGCGAGTCCATTGAGACAATTGGCAACTTGCTGTCCATCAAGTGCTGCGCGCAATGACTCATCATTCGCAAGCCTGGCGGCGAGTCTCAAACCCATTTTTCGGCAGGTGTCTTCGCGATGCCACGTTCCAAGCGCATTCAGACTGCTGGCCACTTGCCGGCCACCTTGCGTATCGAAGTGGAGAGTGCTCGCTTCGATATACGAGATCAGTCTGACGCTGGCGTCCCTGAAAATCTCCCCGTTCCATGCGGCGAGCGAATCCAGGCAGTCAGCCAGTTCGCCGCCACTCAGACTCGGCGAAAATGCGGTGTCGTTCCGGATTCTCCTTGCCAGATGTGCCGCAGCGTTCTGACACGTGGCTTCCCAGTGCCATCTACCTAGTGTAAGGAGTCCGGAGGTGACGTCCTGATTGCTAAGGCCGGCGACCGCCTGCGGATCCCGGTTCAGGCGATCGGCGAATGCCCTGGCCATAAGACGGGCTGAGCCGGTCGAGGGAGATTTCTCGTTGGTCTTGAACTGTTCTTTAGCGTAATCGTGAGTAGGGTGCGCTTTAACTGCTTCAAGGCTAGCCCAGGATGCTTTACCGTCACCCTGAATCAATTCAGTAAAGAGATTGTGTGTGCCATTCATTTCGTGCCGTCTGATGTTCTCGTCGCACAGAAATCTTGGGTCCACTCCAACGATGGCGGTTGACGATTAACGCCTATTACTTGTCCTTGCGCGCCTGAGCGCGTTTTATCCTCAAGCGGTTTTCCGGAAGGCCGACAACGCGAGCTGAGGCGGGCAGCAATGAACGAGTGCTTCCAACGATCTCAACCTTGTCAGGTGTTTAAGACCCATCCTTCCACGGAGAACCGCATGCTCGGCATAAACAGCAATATCCCTTCGCTTACTGCGCAGGAGAACCTGAACGGTTCCGGTAGTGCGCTGTCGCAAGCGATCACGCGCCTGTCGTCAGGCAAGCGCATCAACAGTGCGGCCGACGACGCAGCTGGCCTCGCCATTTCCACTTCGCTTGAGACACAGATCAACGGCCTGAATCAGGGCGTGTCAAATGCGAACAACGGCGTATCGCTGGTGCAAACGGCCAGCACGGGCCTCGCGCAGATCACGGCAAGCCTGCAGCGTATCCGCTCGCTGGCTGGTGAAGCCGCAGGCGGCACGCTGACCACGGCCAATCAGCAGGCATTGCAGCAGGAAGTGTCGCAGCAGATCGCGGAAGTGAACCGTATCGCTTCGCAGACGCAATTCAACGGCATCGGGCTGTTGAACGGGCAGGCCGGTGTGATCCAGGTGCAGGTCGGCGCGAACGTCGGCCAGACCGTGGCGCTGGATCTGAGCCAGGGTGTCTCGGCGGCGTCGCTTGGCGGCGGCTTCGTGCAGGCCGGCAGCAAGCTCGGCGCAATCACGCATCTGAACCTGAACGCGGACGGTACGGAGCACACGAGCGGCGGGCTCGGCCCGATCGTGGAAATCGACATCATCGCGAATGGCAACGGGGGCTTCAATTTCGTCGACCAGAACGGCGACGCCATTTCGTCGGCCGCATCGGCAGCCCTGTTCACGACGACGACGAGCAACGGCGTCTCGTCATTGGGGCTCACGACCGGCAGCGCGCTCTCGCCGGCAAACGAAATCGCCATCATTTCCAGCGCCGCCGCAAATAATTCCGGCGCTGCGGACGGTACGATCTTCGGCGAAATCTCGGGCATCAACATCGACCCGGCGACTGGTAAGGACGCATCCGTCGGTACGCCGAACGTGATTACCTCAATTACCGTCGAAGCGGACGGTAAGGGCAACATCAAGTTTGTCGATCAGGATGGCAAATCAATCTCGCCGTCTGTAACGGCAGGGCTTTTCAATATCGCGTCAACCACGGGCGGAGTGTTAAGCAGCTTCGGCTTCAACGGCGTAGCACCGACCAGCACGATTGGCAGCGGCACCGGCGCCCAGCCGTCGGGCACCTTGCTTGCGAGCGTCAATACCTTGAACGTGCCGACCGCTGTGTCGCAGATCGACATCAGCACGACGCAAGGCGCGACCAACGCGATGGAGGCGATCGACAATGCGCTGGCTGGGATCGCCAACCTTCAGGCGTCGCTGGGTGCCGCGCAAAATCGCTTTGCCGCCATCTCGCAGTCGCAGCAGAATGAGTCGACCGATCTGGCAAGTGCGCAGTCGCAAATCACGGATGCCGATTTCGCACAGGAAACGGCGAACCTGAGCAGGGCACAGGTGCTGCAGCAAGCCGGTATCTCGGTGCTTGCACAAGCGAACTCGCAGCCGCAGCAGGTGCTGAAGCTGCTGCAGTAAGCGGCGCTTAAGGTTGTAATGCATACGGGGCGAGCAGGAGGGTCTTAACGACGCGGCTCGCCCCGCAAACTATCAACCCTTGTCGCGTGCTTCTTTCAACGCCGCCGTCCACCAGAGAAGTTCGCCCACCATGGCGGAGCCGACATCGTCGAACTCTGCGAGCGCCGCGGCGACATCTTCGCCTCGATAGTGCGTCATCAGCGTGGCGAAGGGGAGTTGCACGGCGTGACGGATCGAAGCCATCCCGAGAGTGCCGACAACATCCCTGAGGTGAGTGACGCTTCGCGCCCCCGCGACTTCTCCGTAACTGATGAAAGCAACCGGCTTGCGGTGCCATTCGCCGTAAACGTAGTCGAGCGCATTCTTCAACACGGGCGGATAGCCGTGGTTGTACTCGGGGGTCACGATCACGAAACCGTCGGATGCGGCGATCTCCGCTGTCCAGCGAATCACGACCTCGTTCGTGAAAGGTGGCCGGCCCGGGTAAGCGGGCGGCAGAGGCTCTTCGTACATCGGCAGCGGAAAGTCGATCAGATCGAGAATCCGGGTATCGATCGCCGAGTGCTGTCGCAAATGATCGGCGATCCAGTTCGCTGGCTTTTCAGCAAAGCGGCCGGGGCGGACGCTGCCGACAATTACAGAAATTCTGGTCACGATTGCATCCAGGAGTGGGGAAGGGAATACCCAGCGAATGGCTAACGCGTGCGTAGATTTCGATCTGTCAGGACAGTGACGCTCGCTGGGCGACATCTCCAGAACGCCCCCTAAAACACTTTATTCCGCACTGTCTGGCATTCGTCGGATTCGCTGCGTCGGTCCTCCTGACTGGAACACGTCGATCGCATTACAACTGATCGCGCCGACTTTTAGACTTTCTGAAAGTCAAGAATATCGCGAGCGTTTTCGCCAGAAACGCAGCGCCGGCAGGGCGCACACCGCGCGAGGCAAAGCCTGCGCCGAATAAAGCACCGCAGAAAGCACAGCGGGCTGCGCGAGGCGCAGCGCCGTAGGCCCGAGATCGAAGCGCGGTCGCCCGCGCTCGTCGCACACGTCAGAAGCGATGGCGCAGGCCGACGCGGCCCACTGTCTGATAGCGGTTCGAAGACGGTGACAGTCCCGCCAGATTCGCGGTGGCGCCATGTCCGGTGGAGTCGTGTCCGTTGGCCACCTGATAGTCGACTGCCGCGTACACGTCGGTACGTACCGAGAGTGCGTATTCAACGCCGCCTCCAAACTGGCTGTAGTTTGCGCCACCCACCGTGGCGTTCGCGGCGCTACCGTGCAGATAGTTGTACGCAACCCCAGCCAGCAGCGTCGGCGTGATGTGATACTGAACGCTCGCTTCGACGTCGTTGAACACCGCGGTGACGTGGTTCAGCGCTGCGATTCCGGCAAAGCGCACATTCGACCAGTTCGCGCCGATCGTCGCCGGCCCGATCGAGTAGGTGCCAGCCGCCGCGGCCACATGGTACGAACTCGCGCTTGCATAGCCGCTGAACACGGGCGAACCGGTGAGGCCATTCGAGGTTGGCGTGTCGCTTGGGTTGCTGCCGAACAGCGAGGAGGCCGGGTTACGTGCGTCCAGATACGCGGCGCCAAGATTGATCGGACCGCGCTTATAGCCGATGCCGACCGAATAGATTTGATTGGTGCCGACCGAACCCGGCACACCGCCGAAGCTGTAGACGCCGCCGAAGGTCAGCCCCGCGTAGTCGGCGCTCTTGAACTTTACGGCGTTGTTGGTACGCCGGCTGTTGTTGAAGTTGTCGAGATCGGCGGGATGTGCCGAGTGAGCCGTGCCGACGCTCGTGTCGGAAAACGAATAAGTGCCGACGTAGTCGACGACGCTGTCGTATTGGCGGCCGAGCGTGACCGTACCGAACTTGCCGCTGCTTATGCCGACGAAGGCTTGCCGGCCGAACTCTGCGCCGCCCTGGCTGAGGCGGCCGTTATTGAGTTCGAAACCATTCTCGAGCTGGAAAATCGCCTTTAGCCCGCCACCGAGATCTTCGACTCCGCGCAGGCCCCAGCGCGAACTGTTCAGGCCACTCGCCGAATCGAGTCTGTATTGCCGCGCCCCGTTAGCCCCGGAGGTAGCGACATTGCTGACGGCTTCAAAGCCTTCGTCGATCAGGCCATAAAGCGTCACGCTGCCTTGCGCATGCGCCAGCGATGCAAACGTCGATGTTATAGCGATCGCGACCAATGTCTTTTTCATCGGATTGTCTCCGTTTCGATTTGTTGAGTTGTTCGCCACTTGATTAGATATCCGCATTACGTGGCGAAGGACGAAATTCCGGTGACTCGCGCAAGTGGGCGGGACCGGTCATTTCTGTGCGAGTAAACCGATGAAAGCGATCAGTATTCCGTGCTCGGCTAAACAATTTCGCTCTGCTTTACGGCGCAGAGCGGTTCGAAGCACTGCGATGCAGCCGTGCGGCATCGCTCGAGTTTTTTCGTGCCCTGCGTGGAATAACGGAACAGGTTGGCCGGTTTACGCACCGTCAGCCGCAAACACATCGACGTGTCGAACGGCGACGTGCATGGGGCAACAAAGAAGAGGAGAGGGGTTGATTCTCAACCCGATACTGCCATGGAGAACACAATAATGACCGAAGCCGGCCGGCAACGAATCGTCACGCCCGCGTGCGAAGCCAACGGGCCTTCACGCGATCATCGAACGCGTGCCCACACGCAGCGCGTTCGCTGGAAAAGATGGGTCGCGCTCGGCGCGGCGTCAGTTGCATTCGCCGGCTGTACGAGCTTGCCGGCGTCCCATGCGGCGCAGCACCCCGACCGCTCGTGCGTGGGCCCGGTGAGCTACTGCGACATTTACTTCGGCTCGTAAGCGTCATTCATACTGGCGAGCCGAGAGGCGTTCACGATGCGACGGCTGCCGCCGACACCCGTTCGGGCAGCTCGTCGAGACTCGCGACGGTGTAGTGCGGTGTTTGACCGAGGCGGTCGAATGTGTTTCCAAAGCGATTCACCCAGCACACCTGATACCCGAAGTGACGGGCGCCGCTCGCGTCCCATGAGTTTGACGAAACAAACAGGATTTCATCGCGTGCAAAGCCGAGCGTCCTTTCCGCAAGCTCATAGACGGAGGTGTGCGGTTTGAACATCTTCACGGCTTCGACACTGATCAGATGATCGAATTGATGCGCGAGCCGCGAATGCTCGACCACCGAATGAATCGAGAAAACCGATCCATTCGACAGGATCGCAAGCGGCAAGCCTCTTGCGCGCAGCGCTGAGAGCGCGGCATCGGCCTCGGGATAGGGACGCAGCCGCAAATATTCGTTGCAGAGTTCGGCGTGCGCTTCGGGCGGAAGACTCAGTTTCAGATGCGCAGCGACGTAATCGAGCGCTTGTTCAGTCGCCTGCTCGAACGAGATGTACTGGCCCATCAACGTGCGCAACCACGTGTATTCGAGCTGCTTCTGTCGCCAGAGCAGGCTGATTTCGAGGCCGCGTCCGGGAAACCGCTCGCCGCACCGGCCAGCGACCGAGTGCACGTCGTAGAGCGTGCCATAGAGATCGAAGACAACTGCTTTTACCGCTTTCATAGGTGTGTCCTTCCTTTCGTTGAATGTAGACAACGGACGTAAAACGTGCAGCCCGCTATTCATGCGTGGTCGCGCAATGTCGGCGGCTGCACGCGCTCACGAACCAGACCGGTTTGGGCCCGGACAAAAAAAGCATCGAAGTCGTCGTCCTGTGTCGGAGATCGGCGCGATAGCATCGTGCACAGCCACGCGCCGAAGAAACCGATCGGCATGCTGGCTACTGCCGGATTCACGATCGGGAAAAGCGCGTGATGACCCATGAACGCGGGGCCGATAAAGGCGAGCGTCACTGACGATACGAGCCCTGCTGTCATACCGCCCATCACGCCGGCGGAGTTGAAGCGGCGCCAGAAGATGGACAGCACGATGATCGGGAAATTGGCCGATGCGGCAACCGAGATGGCAAGGATCACGAGCACGCCGACATTGATGCCTTGCGCGAGCAGCCCAAGCGCAACGGCGATCACACCGACCGCCAGCGTCGCGATGCGCGCGACGCGGACTTGCCCGGCTTCGCTGACCGCGCCGCGCCGGATCACATTCACGTACAGGTCGTGCGCGATCGCGCCGGATGAAGCGAGCGTGAGTCCCGCGACCACGGCGAGAATGGCGGCAAACGCAATCGCGCAGATGCACGCGAGGAAGATCTGTCCCGCCAGCGAGCCGGGGCCGCCGCCCAGGTATTGGGCAAGCAACGGCAGCGCCAGGTTACCGCCTTTATCCGCGGCGCGGATCGCGTCCTGCCCGACGAAAATGGCCGACGCGAAGCCGATCAAGGTCGTCACCATGAAGAAGCTGCCGGCGAGAAACATCAGCCACAGCACGGAGTTTCGCGCGGTCTTCGCATCGGGCACCGTGTAGAAGCGGGTCATGATGTGCGGCAACCCCGCTACGCCGAAGATAAACGACATAAACAGAGACAGCGTATCAAGCGGATGCTTGAAGTAACCGCCCGGCGCGAGCATCTTCGCGCCATACATCTTTTCGACGGAGGCAAAAAGCGCGAGCGGATCGAAGCGGACGGCGGCGAGCAGCAGCAACACGAGCACCAACGCGGCCACCAGCAGCAGCACTGCCTTGACGATCTGCACCCACGTGGTCGCGATCATGCCGCCGAACAGCACGTAGACGATCATGCCGATGCCGACCAGCGTCACTGCAACGTCGTACGGCACACCGAGCATCAGCTTGATCAATGCGCCCGCGCCCGCCATCTGCGGCACCATATACGCGACGTTGACGACGATCGTGCCGATGATCGCCGCGAGCCGCGCGCTCGGGCGCTTCATACGCTCGGCAATGACGTCGCCGAACGTGAAACGCCCGGTGTTGCGCACCGGTTCGGCCACCACCATCAGGACGACGAGAAACGCAGCGAGCGCGGCAACCGCGTACAGCGATCCGTCCATGCCGTACAACGATACGAGGCCGGAAAAGCCGAGAAACGCGGCGGCGCTCATCCAGTCGCCCGCAAGCGCGAAGCCGTTCGCGCGGGCACTGAGGGTGCCGCCGGCGGCGTAGAACTCCGACGTCGTGCGCGTCTTGCGCGCGGCCCAATACGTGATCATCAGCGTGATCGCGAGAATCGCGAGGAAGATGGCGAGGGTCAATAGCCTCATGACCTGTCTCCGTGGATGTCGTCGGCGACGCTTGTCGCCAGCGCATCGAATGCACGGTTCGCGATGCTCACATACGCCACCGATACGGCCCAGCACACCACATAAATCGCGACGACCAGCAGATAACCGAGCGTGAACGACCCGCTGATCTTCAGCGACATCAGCGCGGGCGCAAAGCCGGACAATAGCGCGACGCCAAACGTAAATGCGAGACTCGCCCCGAGCAACGGCACCACGGCCCGACGCTTGATCGCCATCAACTGGCGGAACGACGGCGAGTGCAATACGGTACGCGCCGCAGGTGCCTCGACCGCCCGCGGCGGCGTGCCGTCGAGCAGCATCGGCTGTGATAGTTCGGTCATCTCTGTCTCCATGTCTTTTCGTGGACGAGCCGGGCTCGCGGAACGCCGTGTACGTAGCGCACCGGCGTTGCGGCGATAAAGGCAAGGTCCGGGCCAGCGGTCCGGTCGTGGCGCGCCAGGCGACTGGAGCACGCGCGGCCCGGCGTCGCGACCATGCAGCCGCGATGCCGGCGCCTGTGAAACGAGCGGGAAAGCGGCACGTCGGCTGCGTCGCGCGAACCGCATCCGGATCGCGCTGATTCATTTCTGGATCAGCGCCGCTTCCCACCGGTCGCCGCGTGCTCGAATCATCGGTGGTGTATGCTCGTTGCGAGCGAGGAGGCAGCGGGCATGACGGACGACACATTGAAGACCGTACTTGAAGCACATCCGGTCGGTATTGTGTGGTGCAGAAACGGCGAAACGCGATGGATGAATGCGGTCGCCCGGCGCATCTGGGAAGGCGACGCGCACGGCATCTTGCGCAGGTGCGTCGAAGATGCGACGCGCGAGCCACGCGTGCCGCGCGAAGCAGAAACGCTGAATGTGGCCGCCCAAAGTTACGCGCCTGGCACCTATCGCACGGAGTCCGACGTGGTCGTGATGCTGGTGCCGCTCGGCAGCGAGACGGGTGCGTTCTCCGGCATCGACCGGCTACACCAGTCCGCGCTCGATTTCGAAGAGATTTTCCGCCATTCGTTCGACGGGATCTTCGTCGCCGACGGCGCCGGGTATACGCTGATGGTCAACGAAGGCTGCGAGCGCAATTACGATCTCACGGCCGCGCAGATGATCGGCCGTCATGTGTCGGAGTTCGAGAAGGCCGGATGGATCCGGCCGGTCGTTGCCGCACAGGTGGCGCGCACGGGGCAGCGCATTTCGACCACGCAGCACACGCGCACCGGCAAGACGATACTGGTGACGGGCATTCCGCTTGTCGACGCCGCGGGCAAAGTACGGAAAGTCATCATCAATTCGCGAGACACGACCGAGCTTTTGCAACTGCAGGACGCGCTCGCGCAGACGCGCGAAAAATTGCGTCGGGCCGACGAGGAGAACGAGGCGCTGCGATTGCAGAACCTGCAGGTACTTGACGCGGTAGTGCGCAGCGAGCCGATGAAGCGCGTCGCCGAACTGGCTGCTCGAGTGGCGAATGTCGATGCGACCGTGCTGATCACCGGGCAATCCGGTGTCGGCAAGGATGTGATCGCGAATCTGATTCACCGGCGCGGCCGGCGCGCGTCCGGACCATTCATCAAGATCAATTGCGGCGCGCTGCCTCACGATCTTCTCGAGTCGGAGCTATTCGGCTACGAAGCCGGCGCATTCACCGGCGCGCAACGCGGCGGGAAGAGCGGCCTCATCGAACTCGCCGATCACGGCACGCTTTTTCTCGATGAAATCGGCGACATGCCGCTTGATCTGCAAGTGAAGCTGCTGCAGGTGTTGCAAGACCGCACGATCGTCAGATTGGGTGGCACGCGAACCGTTTCGGTAGACGTACGGGTGATCGCGGCGACCAATCGCGATCTGATACAGATGGTCGAGGCGCGCACATTCCGCGACGATCTGTTCTACCGACTGAACGTCGTCCCCATTCCGGTTCCGCCGCTTGCCGAGCGTAACGACGATATCGCGCCTCTCGTGCTGCATTTCATGGCGGAATTCAACGAACGCTACGGCTGCCGGCGCACCGTATCCGAACAGGCGATGGCGTTGCTGCTGGCTCACGACTGGCCCGGCAACGTGCGCGAGCTGCGCAACGTGATCGAGCGTCTGGTGGTGACCTGCGAAAGCGACGTCGTCGACGCTGACTTTCTTGACGGCGTGTTACCTCGAGAAGTGCTGGATGCCAAACCGAACTCGTTCCGGCAGCGTGTCGAGCGGTTCGAGCGTCGCCTCATCGAGGACGCCATGCGCAAGGCCGGCAACACGCGCGAGGCGGCACGTCTGCTGGGCCTCGGACAGTCCAGCGTTGTGCGCAAACTCCGCCGCGGCTCCTAGGCGTGCTGATAGGGCGCGGCCTGACCACTCGAACCATTACAATGGGCCGGATGAATCATCACTGCATCGATTACGAGCCATGCTGATCTCCCATTTCTGGAGCGGCGACGCCATTCGCGGCCGGTGCGTGAGCGACATCGTGCTATCAGGCATGCTCGACGTTCCCGCGCCGCCTGCCCGCCTGCTTGCCGATTGGGAGAGGGAGATCTCGTCGCGCATGGTGCTGGAACCCGGCGATGTCGAGACCATGCCTTTGCCGCGAGCGCGGGTGCGCTGGCCCGACTACACGCGCTGCGTGCAGGCGGTATCCGATTGGACCTGCGCGCGTGGACTGCCCGGGGTGCTCGCCGCCAGTGACGTAGCCCTGATGGCCTGCCGCGGTGCGAGGTACCACCACGATGGTGCGCAATATGGCGGTGCAGCCTTCTGCAATCTCTTCCTGAGCGAAGACAAGGGGCTGGACTTGCATTTCCCTTCGTTGGGCCATCGCATTCCCTTGAGCCGGGGCACGGCGGTGATATTCGACACGGGCCAGCCTCACGGCGTCATTCAGCGCGGCAGCAATGGTTTCGATGTGGCCGACTTTCCTCCGGATCAGGATTGCGTCCAGATATTCCTGACCTGGGAGCTTCCCATCGAAGACGCTCATGTAGCGCGCGCGCTGAAGGTAGTCTTCGACGTCGCCCCTTCGACATCGTCGCAGCCGCATGCGGAGGAGGTCCAGCTGAACGGCGAACGCGTCGCCGTGTGCGCGGATTCCGGCTGTTGGTGTCGGGTCGATTGCGAGCCGGAATGACGCGACGGATGCGCTGGCTGTACCCGCGCGATCGCTGCGCCGTTGCGAGGCAACTGTGGCTACTTGACGGCCGCGACCACCGCGTTGAAGAAATCATCCCGGTTGACCGCTTCCATGCCACTCGGCTTGGACTGCGCGCCCCACATCACGATGACCACTTTCTCTTTCGGATTGATATAGAGCCCTTGGCCCTCGATGCCGTGGCCGGCGTAGGCGCCATCCTGAACCGACTGACCAGACGTTACCGGCCACCAGAAATAGCCGTACTGGGAAACCTTGCCCGTGCTGAGCGTCTTGGGCGTGCCGGCCTCGGTAGTCCAGCCGGGGGGCAGGACCTGCTGGCCGGCGGCGACACCGCCGTTCTCGATGAACACCCCGAAGCGCCCCCAGTCGCGCAGCGTCGCGCTCAGGCCGCTGCCGCCGATCTCGACGCCGTCCGGCGAGTCGAGCCACCACGTCGCATCGGACTGCATGCCGAGAGGCCGCCATACTTTCTCCGACAGGTACGCCGAGATCGTTTTCCCTTTTAGCGCGCCATGCAGTATTTCGGCCGCCACCTGGGTCTCGCCGGTGCTGTAGTTGAAGCGGCTGCCAGGTGGGACGGCTCGCGGCAGCTTGCTCATGAGGTCGAGCGTGCCGCCCGGCTGCTGGGCCAGTTGCACTTGGAGCAGGGCGCGACGATCGGACTTGGGGTTCGTGTACGTTTCGTCCCAGCGCACGCCCGAGGCCATCATCAGCACATTGCGGATCGTCACGCCGTCGTATGCGGAGCCGGTCAGTTGCGGCACGTACCGGGTCACCGGGTCGTCGATGCTGCCGATCAGCCCGTCCTTGATCGCCGCGCCGTATAGCGTCGACGTAATCGATTTGGCGAGGGACATCGACATCCAGCGCGTCGCGGGCGTGTTGCCGTACTGATAGGTTTCGTAGACGATCTGGTCGCTCTTCAGGATCAGCAGACCTGATACGCGGTCTAGCGCGAGGAAGTCGAAGAGGTCGTAGTGCTTGCCGTTTGAGTCGAATTTGACCTGGGTAAGTTGTTGTGGTGATTCGGGCAGCGGGGTGACGGTGTCGCCGCGGGCGATGCGGCGCGTGGGGAACAGCTTGTCGATGTGGCGGAACGTGTGGACGGCGAGGTCGGGGGTAAGGGTGCCGTCGTAGATTTGCTGGACGGTGCCGATGGGTTCGTTGTTGCTGGAGGCGTCGGCTGGCGGGTGGGCGGCGGTCGCGCAGCCGCTGAGGAAGGCGATTGCGCTGCTTGCCGTCACCAGTGCGAGTCGAGACGAACGGGACGTCAGGTGCTTCTTGCGATAGGGACGCGCGGCGGCGCTGCGCAACACAGGCATGGTGATCCTCGTGGCTGGGGGATGTAAGTTCGTGCGGGGCAAGTGTCGGCGGTGGGTTTGTTCCGCAGGCGGGAGCGATTCTATAGCGCCTTTAATTGACGCGCTGCCACTGTCATTGCGGTGGCGGCCACGTCGGTTGAAAAAGTGATGCAAAGCCTGCTTGTACGGGCGCGTGTTTAGATCATGTGCGCCATTCCGTTCGGCTGTTACTTGCGGGTTGTCCGGGCCGCGGCTGATTGCAGTGTCTTTTTCGTCGCTTGGTGATGGATCGATTTGCGATCGATGTTTTCATAGTCGTCAAACTCCTACAGGTCTGCCTTGCAGAGCGGTGAAATTAAAACTTGACATAATATAAATTAGCGAAAATTTTTGTGTGAGAGCAAAGTTGTAATGTCGTATCTGGGCAAAGTACAGATGTCGTACCTGGGCGCTTTGCGGTTCATGCTGGCGCGGTTCACTCGCCGCGGAGCCAGCCATGGGCAATACCGGGTTGATCACCATGAGCATGCGCGAGCCGGCCATGCATCGGGACGCTCGGTGGCATCAGCAAACGCGGCGCCGTGTATCTGCGCACGCTGCTGATTCACGGCGCGAGATCGGTCATCTCGAGCTCGAAGCATTTGCCGGAGCGGTTGAAACAGATGCTGTCCCGGCGTCCAACGAACGTCGTTGCTGTTGCACTCGCAAACAAGATGGCGCGAACAATCTGGGCGCTGCTGGCCCATGGCCGAACGTATGAAACAGCACCGTCGCACAGTCACGCATGAAGGCCTTTAACCCATCCTCGGTTGCACAGGCGTATTGAACGATGGCAAGACAGGTTGGACCGCGCAAAGGCAAGCCTGAGACATTTCTCGGACTTCGAGTCCGTTATTTAGATTAGGACCTTTGCGGCGAAATCCATCGGGGCCGGCGGGCATGCCCGCGATCGAGTCCGGATATAGTGGAATGGCCTCGTCCCACCTCCGGTGAGTCAGTGAAATGACCTCCATCGAAGTGCATGGCAGTATGAACACTCCCTGACCCACCAATGAGCGGAGGCCGTCATGAGCGTCGCGTTGCTGAGCATCGATCTGGCCAAGAACACCTTCCAGCTGTACGGCGTTGACCAGAGCGGCCACCCCGTATTGAGCCGGCGTGTCACCCGCAACAAGCTCCTGGAAGCCGTCGTTTGTTTGCCGCCCTGTCGCATTGTGATGGAAGCGTGTGGTGGAGCGCATCACTGGGCTCGGCGGTTCTCCGCAATGGGGCATCAGGTTCACATCATCGCCCCGCGATTCGTCAAGCCGTTCGTCAAATCCCAGAAGAACGACCGCAACGACGCGGAGGCGATTGTTGAAGCCGCATCTCGTCCGACCATGCGTTACGTCGCTATCAACAGCGTTGAGCAGCAAGACATCCAGTCGATGCACCGCATCCGTAGTTTGCTCATGAGAGACCGCATCGCACAGATCAATCAGATTCGAGGCTTGCTGGCTGAATACGGCGTAGTTATTGCGCAAACGCCTCTAAAAGTCCGGATACAACTCCCAACGATTATCGATGACGAGCGCAACGAGCTGACAGCACTGACGCGAACAATGATGCGCGACATGTACGAGCGCCTTGCACTGCTCGACAGGCAGATCGCACGGTATGACGAGCTCATCCAGCAAGTGCACAAGGCATCGCCCACAAGCCAGCGACTGGAGAAGATCCGTGGTGTTGGACCGATGATCGCGACCGGCGTAATCGCCGCGGCCGGAAGCGCTTCCGAGTTCACAAACGGCCGGCAGTTTGCGGCCTGGCTTGGCTTGACGCCACGGCAGCACTCCTCGGGAGGCAAAGATCGTCTGTTCGGCATTACAAAGCGCGGTAACGGATACCTGCGAATGCTATTGGTACATGGCGCCCGATCGGTTGTTCAGCAAGCCGTGAGGCACACGGACAAACTCTCCCGATGGATACTCGAGGTTCAGGCGCGACGCGGAACAAATGTCGCCGTCGTAGCACTCGCGAACAAGATTGCCAGAACGATCTGGGTGGTGCTTGCACGCGGTCAGGAGTATGCACCGCCGGTATGAGCGCGATCCCGATCACATCGTGGTCGTAGCTTCATCTCTTCATTGGTTGCACAAGTGATCTGATTCAATGGCAAACAGGTCGGACCGTCGACGACAGAACCTGCGCGGACTTAGGGCTTTCGAAGCCGTGGATATATGAAGGCGTCGTCGGGCGAAATCCATTGGGGCCAGGCACAACCCTGCCATCAACAGGCCGAATGTATATATGCAATCCAGCATCTGTTCGCTGTAGACCAGATCATTTGGCAAACGGGACGAGGCCATGTATAAGTCCGCAACCACCCTCCTCGTCACTCTCAATATCGCCTTGCAAATGGGAGGCGACCATATAAGTAATGGGCGCTTTGAGATGGACTTTCTTAAAAGCCATTTCATGTCCTCTATAATTTCCACTCCAGCAAAATGATAAGAGAAGACCAAAATGACGAACGTACAAATGCAGGGGTCGTGGGAGGGGCAGGCGAAAACCGCGACCTGGTCGGAACATATTCAGTCGATGCCATTGGACGCCGGCGTTATTACCCTGTCGCGCGATCCGGAATTGCATGAGCGGATCGAAGCCACCCCGCAATTTCAGCGAGCCTATCTGGACAAAGTCGCCGATCTCGTGCGGCGGGCATTCGGCGAAGAGGACGAGGCGGCAGTCGCCGAAGCGCATGCGGCGCTTTTCGCGCTATACGAACTGCAACTGTGTGCGCCGGATGACGTTGCCGCGACGAACCAGCACGAGCCGCTGTTCTATTCGGTTCGCCGACGCATCGAGAACGCGTGGCTCAAGGCGGAACAGACCCGGCTTCAAAGTGCTGAAGACGTGAAACCTGTCGACGTGCCGCAGACCATCAAGGCACTGTGCGTTTCCCACAGCGCGGCGGCTCATCCATTATTCGATTTCCTCGCTCATGAGGCCGACCACGCGGCGATGGACCGGTTCTGTCTGAGTGACAGCGCGCTCAACATTCGCTTTTTCGATCTGCTCGCGCTGGCGCTGGTCGGCTCCAGCGAGAAGGCCCGGCCTGAACTGGTTCAGAATCTGTGGGACGAGTCGGGCCGCGGCGATCGGTCCGAGGCACATGTCCGCACGTTTCGCGATCTGCTGGACGCACGAGGCCTGTCGCAAGTCCGGACAGACCAGGCCGCCGCCCTGTCCTGGCAGGGACATGCCGGGCACAACCTGTTCATGCTGACGGCGCTGAACCGGATGCACGCCCATAAGTCGCTCGGTGTAATGGCAGTGACCGAGCTCATCGATCCCGCGTCGTACGAGAAGGTCGTTCAGGGATTCCGGCGGCTCGGCTATCCAGAATGGCAATATCGCTACTACGCCGAACACATCGAGGTCGACGTTGTTCACGGCGAAGGCTGGCTGGAAAACGTGATCACGCCGACGCTGGCGCGCGTACCGGGCGCTGCGGCAGATATCCTGTTCGGCGCGCGGCTACGCCTCGCGTCTTGCCAGCAGTACTATGATTTCCTGATGTCCACGATCACGTCCGCTTCCCACGAGTCCTGCACGGATCTCACACAGTAAGCGGCAATCAGATCGCGGGCCGCGCTCCACGCTTCGTCGGCGGAGGCCTTTCTGTCAGCGACTTGCGCCGACAGTGTTGCCCCGTCCAGCAGCATGACCAGGACGGGGGCCAGCGCGGCTGCGTTTTCAGCGCCGACGAGCTGCGCGGCGAGCTGCTCGATCCGTTTCGTCAGGCCGGTCTTTTGTGCAACGGCGATGTCGTGAACGGTCGAGCCTTTCGACGGAAATTCCGCTGCCGCATGGGCGAACATGCAGCCGGTGAAATTTTGCGCGTTGAACCAGTCGCCGTGCCATCTGAACACCTGTTCGAGCCCGGCGAGCGGCGTGTCCGCGCTCGCCAGGGCCTTCTCTAGCGAAGCGGCGCAATCCCGCTGACGTTGTTGAAGGACCTGGGCGATCAGATCAGTTTTCGACGGGAAATAACGGTACATCGTTGCCTTGGTCACGCGCGACTCGGCAGTGACCCAGTCGATTCCGACTGCGTGATAGCCGTACCTGCCAAATAGCCTGGTCGCGGCGTCCATAATCTGGTTTCGTTTGTCCGACATTGTCGGGTATCCATTCAAGAAACGATTGTCCGTTTATTCAGGCATGGAAATAGATTTGGATTATATCGCGCACCTTCGAGTTAATTGATGCGCATATAGACGGAACGCTGTGACCGCCCGTTTCCGACACCGGACAACGACCGCCAGGCCGGTTCGCGCAGCGCGCATTGTGTGGCATCGAGACGCGAGTAAACCAAGACGCCATCGGACGGCTTGCCTCGTTCTGTACGACCCGGCAAGCAGTAACTCAGAACGTGACTGTCATCACGATCAGGTCGCCGTAAATGCCGGGACCAACGGGCCGCCGTGGCGGAGTACGACCATATACCGGATATGTCGACGTGCCGCCTCGTTGGAGTAGGTTGTCCACGCCGACGACGACCGCGCTGCCACCGCTGCCGTCACCCCAGATCTCGGTGTGCGCGGCATTCGTATAAAGCTGGTAAGGCAGCGTGGACCGGCCGCTGCGCATCGCGCGACCGGCATAGCTGCCGCTTACGCCGGCGCTAAGCGCGATCGCATAGTGGCCGGTGCCAGACATCCGGGAGCAACTGAGTGTAATCATGCCGACCGCGTCCGCGGGGGACGACGACAGCGGGTTATATACGCCGAACGCGACGCCGGATGCCGATATCGTGCACGCGCCCTGCCCCGTCGTGCTCACCATGAGCGATAGCGCGGCGATGCCGGATCGGCACATCAAGCGGCACATCATCGTGTTTGCTCATGGCAGACGACTGGCCCAATCGTGGGGATGTCGCCAGGCGCCGGCTGGTAGTCGAACGTGGCCGTGCAGCGCTGCCCGCCTGGCTGCTCGACGCCAACTTCGTTGTGTGCATCGAGGCCCTCGATATACGTGTCGCCGTCGTAGCCGACCGGCGCCTTTGAGCGGGTCGCCCGCAGCGTAACGACGCTGCCCGGCGCAACCGGGGCGCCGGCTTCGTCCACGAGCCGCACCAACGCGCCGCGGCTCGCGCGCACCGCGAACTTGACGACGACAGCCGAGCGGTCCTGCGGCCGCACGTTGCGGGTGGCGCTATCGAGCGACACATCCGGTGGCAGATCGGCCGGATCAATCGCAAGGTGGTTGACCGCATATGAACGCAAATCGGGTACCAGCAGGCGCCCCGAGGAATCGGTGCGGCCCGCGTCGAGGTTCTCGTCCAGGACGCGGACCCGACCGACGCCGCCCGTGTCGACGATGCCGAAGCTGTCGTTGATCGTGTTCGATGCGAACACGCCGCCGCCGACCACTGAAATGGCACCTTGGGTTTCGAGGCGCAACAAGGTGTCCTGCGCCGTCCGGTCGACGCCGGCCGACAGCATCGTCCACGGCGATTTGTAGCGCACCTGCGCGAATTCGTGATCGGCGTCGGTGGCGCGTGAGCCATACACCTGATAACCCCAATCGCCGATGGTGACCGGCGACTGCTGCGCCTGCACCTGTGCATAACTGCTGCCCGAACCCGATCCTGCGCTGGCGCTCACGGAACTGCGCTTGCCGAGCGGGATGGTCAGGCCGATCATCACGCCGCTACTGTTGCTGGCGGTGAAATCATGATATCCGGTCAGATAGAGCGACACGTCGCGAATCGGCGCCGTGTAGCTGGCCGACAGGATGTGCGAGCGGCGCGCCGGCTGGAACGAGACGACGCCGCCTTGCGACGTGCTGTCGCCGTTCAGCACGGTCCCGGCGGGTACGTACACGCGGACCGGGCCAGGCGTCGCATTAAGGTCTATTCCGGCATACGCGAGGCCGACCGAACCGAGACGGCCGAGCGACGCGCCGGTGCTCGCGATCAGTTCCAGTCGCGGCGTCGGCGAACCGTTCAGCGCGGCGACATCCACAAAGTTGGTCGAGGCCACCGTGACGGACGCGCCGAAGCCAAACACCCTATCCTGGCGCTGGATGCCGATGGAAAACTGGCTGCCGGTGCCGGCTGCGCTCGTGCTGACCGCGGCAGCAGCATTGAACACCGCGAAGTTGCCGATGCTTGCCACGATCCCGGCGCCGCCCATGAACAGTTGGGCTGCGCCTTCGGCGCTCGCTTCGACGGTCACCGTCGACGAGAGGCCACGGCGATAGGTGGCGGTGGCCGCGAAGCTGCCGTAGTCGTTGCTTACCGTGCCCCAGTTGCGCCGGACCGCGCCAGCCTGGATGGAGAAGTTTTGCAGACCCGGCTCGAGCAGCGTGGCACTCGCATAGAACGGCAGCGTTTCGGTCACCTGCTGACCCAACGCGTTGGTCAGCGTCATCGAAATGGTGCCGGCCCCAGTCACGACCGGCAACTGTGAAATCGCGAAGGGCCCCATGCCGACCTGTTGCGATATCGTCCTGTTGCCGTTGACGAGTACGTCCACCGTCGATGGCACGGCGGCCGAGCCGGCCAGCGACGGCAGCGGAAATGTGATCAGGTCGGGACGCATCGCGAAATCCGTCTCGATCTGCACGCCCCCCAAGCGGACCGCGCGGGTCCAGTTGAGACTACCGGTGACGAAGTCGCCGACGCGGTAGCGGCGCAGCGTATCTGCGTCTGAATACGTGTACGTCGAGTCGAGGCGGACGGGGGAAGCCGAGCCACTACCCGCATAGGCAAGCAACCCCGAGCTCGCGATCCCCCGCGGCGAGAACACGCGCAGGTCGAGCTCGCCATTGGCGCTGCTCTGGCCGCGCACGGTGCTGGTCGACACGTCATAGTTGAGTGTCGCGCCCGTGCTGCTCTCGACCGGCAACGCGCTTGCGTTCTGTCCACTGACTCCGAGCAGAGTCGGCAGCAGTTGCTCATCGTCTGAGGTCACGTACAGCGTCTGGCTGGCTTCGTCGAGACGCCAGCTCATGCCGGACAGGCTGGACAATGCGACCAGACCGTCGGAACTGGCGCCCGGCGTGGATGGAGCGGCTTCCGGCACCCGGAAACCGAGGTCGCGCAGCTCGCCGCGCCGTGCCGCCAATGCGCCGTCTAGCAACGAGAATTCGCCGATCTTACCGGTGGCGTAACCGTTGACCTGCAACGCGAGCAGCAGAGTCGGGCCGGCTGCCCCGGCGCAAGATGGCGCGACGGCCAAAGCCAGTATCACCGTCGTCATTTCGGGCAGGCGCATCAGGGCTGAACGGGCCCAATGTGATCGATCACCGTCCGCCCACAACCGGAATGGACTGATCGATCGTGCCCGTGCTTGTGTCTGCGTTCGCAGTGAGGCGCACCGTCTCCCCGGCGGCCGGTAGCGGCGTCTGCGCCGGAATACGCCAGCGGCGGGACGCACCGGCAAGCACGTAGGGCGATGCATTGGGCTCGGTTTTCAGTTTTCTCCCATCGCTTGTCGTGAGCACGATGTCACGCACTGCCTGGTGGCGCTCGCCCTCGTTCAGTGCGACGAGGTAGGCTTCGGTGGCATCCCGTCTGAGCTGGAACTGCAGACGCGCCGGCGCGGTGCGGTTGGCCGCTTCGGCAAAGACGGGCAGCGACAGGCGCAGCACAACGTGCACGACGCCCGGCTCGGCCGGAGGAGGAATCTGGTCAATCAGGATCCGATAAGTTGCCTCACGATCTTGCGGCGGACGACGCAGCACGAGGCGCACGATTTGCGACGCGCCCGGCGCGATGGTGGCAAGTGGCGGACTGGCAAGCAGTTCGGTGGACGGCGTGAGCTGGTCGTCACCCGTGGACTGGCTCCATGCGAACGCACGGACCTGGATTGAAGTCGGACGGCTGCCTCCGTTCACAAGCGTGAGCGCGGCAGCCGCCTGCCCGGGGGGTAATTGAAACGTGACCGGCAACACCGTCAGCGACTGCGCGCTGGCCGCGCGAGCGGCCAGCAGCAGACAAAGAAAAGCGACAAGGCCACCGGTTGTCGCTATGCGCTGACGTACGGTCATTACGGCCATAGCGGCTCCTGGCGTCGCATTGCCGTGTGGGTCAGTACGTCAGCGTAGCCGTGATCGTATCGGAATACGTGCCCGGCGCTGGGACGGCTCCCGCCGCCAGGCTGCCATAGACACTGATAGCCTGCGATGATCCGGAGCCGGTTCCGGAATACACGTCCGTGCCCGTGGTATTACCCCAGTGGTTCGCGTGAGCGGCGTCCTGAAACAGGTCGTATGCAATGAAGCTGCCGCCGAACCCGAGCCGACGGGCGCTCGTGTCGCCTGCCGTGCTGGCGTTCAACCCGGCGTCCAGCGCAATGCTGTACGGCGTACTGGCCGTGCAGGTCGCCGTGATCGTCGAGGTCGTGCTGAGCGCGCTGCCGCTATAGGTACCGAAGCTCATCGAGTCAGCTGACAGCGAGCAGGCGGCCGGCACAACTGCGGAGACGGTGAATGTGCCGGTGGTAGTCGCTGCGATCGCATTGGCAGGCTGCAGGCCGAGCGTGAACGCCCCCAGCATGCTCGCGCAAGCGAGTGCGAGTTTGGCTGTCTCTCTGTTGAACAACGGGCGGCTATTATCCCGACGCAAAGGCGACGACGAGGTCATACGATGTACGAGCATCATGGTCAAGGCTCCAAGGAATAATCGGAAGCGATCTCCAGAATCCGCGAAAAAGAAATTACGCCTCACATTGCGTGCGCACGATTTCCGGCCCGTAGTTATGGATAAATCGCGAAGTCAATATATATCAACGAAGCGGATAATCCTGATATCCATACCTTCCCATTCGGACAGATCTTTGGAGAATTCGGCCATCCCGCTCCGTTTTGTGCGGAAATACCTCAATTGCGCGATACGGCAATGCGGAATTTGACGATCGCTCTATGGACCGTATGCAATATAAATAAATATTCGGCACCCTAACTAACAATCCAAAATCAACACAACTCATGCGTATCCCAGACCAGTGCCTGGCTGGAACAGCACGCGCCAGCTGAAACGCATCCACCTTGAAGACGGGCCCCCACCCACCGTCGCATCGCTATCGCCAGGATGCTTGTTTCATACGCGTTGCCAGCGCAAGTTCCGATCAGCCTGTGAACAGCAAGATCCCCTTCTCCGATGCCGGCAATAGAAATAGACGCTGGGTCCGTTGCCGCATTGCTGTCGATGAGCTTCGCTTGCGATAACCACTGCGTCGAAACTTTGCACCCGATTTATCAGCATCGTTTCAAGTCAGAAACGTTTCTAGTGGCTTTTATCCGATCCCGTTTAATGCGCGATCAATGAGCCATGTATCCGATTCGGACAGGTTTGTGGAGAATTCAGACATCCCACACAGTTTCGAATGTAATCATATCTATTGCGCAATATGGCGGTATGCTATTTAACGATCATTTTTGAAACGCATTCAATCTCAATGAATGTTCGCCACCCTAACCATCGGCATTGTGTTTTGCACGCGCTGGCCGGGTGAATTCAACTCGATCTATGAACAGCAAGCGCCCCGCCCCGACACCAGCAACGGCCATCGGGTCCGCTGCCACATTCCCGTCGACGAGCTTCTGTGCCGCTGCTACCGCGCGGTGAAACGTCGCACGCGCTGATTTCGCATCGTTGTTTCAAGGTCGAAACGTTTTCCACTGATTTTTTTGGGGTGCACTTCCAACGCCCGTGTGATGGGTCATGACGGCGCACCGTTACAGCGATGGCACGTTTATGGCTTTATGCCGCCGCGCCGGAATCGCGGCGAGTAACGCCCTCGTTCGATCGCGCCGCTATCTACCCGGATCGGCCTTCTGCGGCGATCCATGGAAGGCGTCGTGTGCCGGGAAGCGCATGCCCCGGCACTCGGCGCGTAAGACAACACTACGGGGCAATAAGGGGCGGCGGGCTGTGTGGCGGCAGGTCGCACAGTCCGCCCGCCGATACGCACGTAACAAAGGAATGGCGATGACAACGGAGTCGCCGGTTCCGGGGAGATCTCTAAGGTGAAGACCAATCAATTTATTTCGCACTGCAATCTATCAATCCGGCGTGTGGTAGTTGCCGGACTTGGCGTCGCGTGCTGCACGATGACCGCGCAATCGAACGCGGCCGACGAAGTGATTCCGCAACGGCAGGTGGTCTCCGATGCAACCTTGCTGACAAGCGGCGTGTCGGTAGCCGCGTTGTCCGGCGGTGATCAAGACGGCATGTTGGGCGAGACTGCCACCGCGGCGGGGTCCGCAATCGGAGTCGCCAATGCAGCGGCGACAGCGGCTGACGACACGACTACGCTGTTCAACCCACAAGGTTGCATGGGCAACGGAAGCGACTGCGGTCCGTACACGCACGGCGGCAGTAGAGGCGGCGTTGGCGGGCCCGTTGCGGCGGCAGGAGGCGTCAGCGGTTCGGCGGGAGGCGGAACGGGCGGTGCAGGAAGTAGTGGTAGCAATTCTTCGGGCAGTAGTGGGAATGCCGGCGGCAGTAGTAATGCCGGTGGTGGCAACGGTGGTGGCAACGGTGGCGGTGACGGTGGTGGTCACGGCGGCGGTGATGGTGGTGGCCACGGCGGCGGCGGCGGTGGTGGCCACGGCGGCGGTGATGGTGGTGGTCACGGCGGCGGGGACGGTGGTGGCCACGGCGGCGGCGACGGTGGTGGCCACGGCGGCGGTGATGGTGGTGGCCACGGCGGCGGTCACGGTGGTGGTCACGGCGGCGGCGGTGACAGTGGTGGTCACGGCGGCGGTGATGGTGGTGGTCACGGCGGCGGTCACGGTGGTGGTCACGGCGGCGGTGACGGTGGTGGCCACGGCGGCGGTTATGGCCACGGCGGTGGCTATGGCCACGGCGGCGGTTATGGTGGCGGTGACGGCGGTGGCCACGGGGGCGACGGTAGCGGCCACGGCGGTGGCGGCTTTGGAGGCGGCGGCTATGGGAGAGGCGGTGGTGGTGGCGGCTATGGGAGAGGCGGTGGTGGTGGCGGTGGCAATGGCGGCGGTGGCGGACACTAGAGACAACCGCGCCCGCGGACCTATGCGTCATTTCGCGGGCGAGGCATACCATGGGGGTTGAATATCATGCGTATGCCCATGAAGCCGCGACGAAGAAGCAACCGGCAGATTCTCAGGCCGCGACCTGTGACCGCGATATTCCGGAGTCGCCGTCCGCGGACATACGCGGGCAGCCACCGTGCGGCGCGTCGACATACAAACGGTCGCGATCAATGAGATCCGTAAGCCGACGTACGTGCTCGGATTGGTCCGCAAGCTTTGTGGACCAACTCCGTCGTAATCACTCCCACTGCCCCTGGCAAGAAAAACCAAGCGCTTTTAGTAGAAGAAGTGAACGACATCGCAAAGGCAAGTCGCGCGAGGTGCGACGGAGAAAACGACCCTGCTGTTCGGTATGCCCAGGGAATTTCCGGTAAATTTCTGCCTCTTGGGTTTTGCGCTGTCGTTGATGATTCCGGTTCGGCTTCTTGTATTGGTCAATACCATTGCCAATGCGGCGTGACGAGGGATTGCTCTGGCGCATCGGTGTGGTGCATGCATTTCTGTTCTTGCGATGGCTTCCAGTCGGGAATCACGATCATGCTCGCGGCCAGCCACCGAGCGCCATTGTCCAGCAGGGATCAGGAAGTCTCTCGTCTCTTCCCCGACGGCAAACAAATCAACGCGGCGGGATCACCGAAAACGTCAGCTTGATAGAAAGGATTGCTTGATTTTATCCCGAGCAGTTCAGAAATGCAGGCGCCGGCCAGTCCCCGCAGAACACGACGCCTCGCGCATCGGTTACGACGCGCTTCACGCGATAGCCGCGTGAAATCAACAACGCGTCCTCGCACCGCCTGGATCGAGCGTCGACATGATCTCGGCCACCGTCATGTCTGGCAGCTGTTTCGAAAGAAGATCCCAGAAAATTACATCCCGCATATCGCCGGCATCCTCAACTGTCCTCCACTCGCGGGCGCCGACGATGGCGTCCGCAGTTTCGCGCGCCCCCTCGACGACGATTTGAATGTCCTGCTTATGCATGAGAGCGTTATCGGCCCCGACACCATCTTCTTTAGCGTTGCGCAATCGTTTGCCTTTGCACGAATGGATTTGGAATGGATCTCTCGCAGCATCCAGCTGATATCGGCGGCTACGCATGCCATGCCAATGCGCAAACGTCCAGGACACACAGCGTCCACCGGCTGTGCGCTGCAATGTTTGAGCGGAACGGGATCCGTTTGGTTGAGCGTACCGCCGCCTCACACAGGAGTAAAAAAGGCCCGCCTGCGGGGGCACGACGGCTAGACAACTCGATGGCAACGCCCTTCGAGTTTTCTCCGAGTGACCATCCGTAATTTTAAAACCCTGATATTGCGCGCCTGGTTTCTGGCGGACAAGGGAAAGAGATTGTCCGAATACGCCATGCTGTTTCGCCTATCAATATCGGCTCTTTTGATCGGCACCGACGAGGTTCCTTTACGGAGCGCCAGATGCGTAGGGTATGCGTCGCGCAGCACGCACTCTATGCCCCACGCATTCCAGTTTTAGATATTTCCATATATGTGCCAGATATAAGCCCTTCTCGCGCGCTTTTATATGTCCAAGTGGGAACCATCTCGACCTCATATATCACCACTTATGTCTCGAGCGGCCAATGTCTTGACTAATTCGGCCATGCAATAATGGGAGTAGACGCATCTGTATAGTATGTGTCGATGACAACAAAAAGCAGATCGTGGGAGAAAGCTCTAAAGGCCACGAATATACGGGGAAAACGCAATGGAGCTGAATCAAACCATGCCGCACGCGTCGCGGCAAAGCAACTCACTGGCTAGGGCCGACAAGACGACGCGCATCGACATCGCTCTGTTCAATGGCTTTGCGCTGCCCGGCATCGCCGTAATCATCGAGATTTTTCAGAAGGCCAACGCGTTCGTCGCACCCGGACAGATTGGACGCTCACGCTACGACGTCTCGCTGTGGTCGGCTGCCGGTGGTCGCATTGCAAGTTCATCATCCGTCTTCGTCTGGACCGAAGACGTCAATTCGCACCGAGGCACCAACGACGTACATTTACTCTTCGTTGCCGGTGGCGTGGGTGCGCAACAGGCTTGCCGGGACGAACGTCTAAGAATCTGGCTGCGCAGCCGGCACCCTTTCAGCGAAATCGTTCATCCGATTGCGGAAGGCCAGATTCTGCTGGAAGCAGCTGGCCTGCCGGGTCGCTATTGCCCTCTAATCGATGCCGATCATAAAAGGGGCAACGCTTATCCACCGGGAACAATGGGTGAAGCGCCTGGCGCGGTCCCCACTGCGTTGCGCATCGTCGAGGAGGATCTTGGACCCGATCTGGCTCAACTGGTGGCCGAATCGGTCGCGACCGAGCACAAGACGCCGTTCGGTTCGTCCATCGCCGACAAAGCTGCGCCGCAGGTCAGTGAGAAGATCATGGCGTCCGCGCGCTGGCTGAAGGCAAACGTCGACCAGCCGATATCAATCGACGACGCGGCGCAGGTCGCGGCGATGAGCGAGCGCAATTTTCTGCGGCGATTCAAGAGCGAGATGGGCGTAACGCCATCCGACTACCTGCTGCGCGCACGCTTGAATTTGAGTTGCCGGATGCTCGTCGAGTCGCGCCTGCCGGTGGACAAGATCGCACGCCGCTGCGGCATCGGCAGCGGCGGCCAGTTGGCCAAGCTGTTCAGAAAGTACCTTGCGACCACGCCCACCGACTACCGGATGGGCCGGGAACCGCTCAAGAACTCGAATTGAGCGGCCGCGGCTTTAGTCAGCCCTGCCCTTGCCGCGATCTTAACAGCGTGAGTTGATCGGCCGACAACATGGATTGTTCAGGGTCGACTAGTTAGATAATCAGATATTCATTGCGAATGCACATGATTGAATAGATACCCTTCAAACGATGGTTTGTCGTAACCCACACTTAAGGCGATTCCGCATCAAACCAGTCAAATTGTCTGAGTTTCCCAAAATCTGTCTGAATACCATTGGAATTAGCGAGCGGCATGATGGCTTGCCGCCCACGCAAAGAGATGGCTAATGCGGTAGCAAGGGCAGTAACCGGGACGCGCGCTATCCCCGCGTTCAGGCGCTTTTGGGCCCGCTCCGGCGGGCCCCTTTTTTGGGCGAAATTTTGGCGGTACGGTGCAGCTACAGGTTGCCGGCACATAGGTTCGTCGCGAACGACGACGCCGACTCCCATTCAATGCCGCTCCCAAGCACACCGACATGCTCTGCCCGGCGCTACTGGCAGCGCCAGCAGGTTGATTAGCTCTCGGCAAAGCCTGCGCCGCATCAGCACGCCCCGAAGTGGCTAATGCGTACGCGCCCTCCCGTTTCCAGTGGAAAAGCCTGTTTGCCCCGAATGGTCTCGCTAGAACGCTGCGAGCCCCCTGCGGGCGGTTGTACGGAATCGTCATTCTCGTATGCTCCGATAGAGATCCATCGTCGTGCACGGCATAAGTGCGTCCGGCCTCTTCAAGAGCGCCGTCATGCATACGTCTGTAATGCACCACCGCGTTCTCCTCTTCGTTGGTTTGCATATAGAGGTGCCCGACGCATGTTCGTTCAAAGACGGCGCAGTGTGCTTCGGCATTCGGATGCTGAGACAGATTCATGTTTTGACCTCCGCGATGAGCGGCTTGCGCGTGCTCGACAAATGGAGGATGTTTGCGACGCCTGAACACCCGTTAGACCCTTCCGGGAAAGCAGTTGCCTCGTCTTCTCAAGAACGAATGACAGTTTGATGAGCCATTGTTGATAGAAATCACGGTGCCGCAAAACAAGCGCACATTGGTATCGGATTTGATACACGGGCGAGTCGTGCGGAGTCATGCGACAACTTTCTGTATCTTGAATCGCACCGCCGCCCTTGTTTCCGAAAAGTATCTCCATGTATGGCGACCGATACTTGCGGCCGGTTGAATCTGTTTGCCGGCAAGCGTTAAATCCAACGGGGCGTGACGGGTGAGCCGGCACGGTTCACGACACGACACCGTGTCCGACATCAACGGATGCGTACGGAGACTTATGGACGCGATCGATTGGCA
Source organism: Paraburkholderia edwinii (assembly GCF_019428685.1). Taxonomy (NCBI): domain Bacteria; kingdom Pseudomonadati; phylum Pseudomonadota; class Betaproteobacteria; order Burkholderiales; family Burkholderiaceae; genus Paraburkholderia; species Paraburkholderia edwinii. The sequence goes on along the minus strand of NZ_CP080095.1, from coordinate 2,777,885 downwards.
GCGACGCTGCATTCTGTTTGCACAACGGTTCTTGCAGCCAACCAGCGCATGCGTGACCTGTATGCCTGGCAGTTGGGGTAACGTAATGAGCAGTGAACACTGGAGCGTCGCGTTGCGCACCGGGCTGGCAACCGGCGCGCTTGCTGTGTTGCTGACCTTCACTCCGGCATTACGGCTGTACGCAAACCGCTTCGGGAATGCGCTGATCATGGGCGGGCTGACGATGGCGGGCGACGCGTATTCACATGAGAACCACTACGGTGGTTTTCCGTTTGCCGAGGCGATCGTCACGGGCGTGGTATCGGATCTGCTGACGCTGATTGCGTCGTATCTGCTCGAAGATCGCGCGCGGCGTGCGTGACGTGTGGGCACGTATTTTTTGATCTCGCGCCCGCCAGGGTGCGTGCCCTCACCTGCTTCGCCGCCCTCACCCAAATTGATACGCTCGTATAGCTGAAGGATCTCACTGACTCGCTATCATGATGCTACGTAAGCGGCGATCGATTAATCATCATGTTGATCTTGCAATGAAGGAGCGCACAAACTCTTTCAGGGGCGAAAACGAACTTGAACTGACCGGCAACCTGGATGGCGGGCAACGTCGCGTTAATCGGCTGGCGCTTGCTATCACTGCGTCCCTCGTCGTCGTCAGTTGCGTTTATCTGGCGTTATTGGTGAGCAATCGTCAGAGTGCGCTCTTTGGAATCGGCGTACTCATCGGCATCACGCTTTATCACGGTAGTTTCAGCTTTCCATCCGCGTGGCGGCAGTTCATCGTCGAGCGTCGCGGCTCGGATATTCGCGCGCACGCGCTGATGCTTGCCGTCGGCGCCGGTCTCTTCCTTCCCGTACTTGCGGCAGGCACATTGTTCGGCACGAAAGTGAGCGCGGCGGCCGCGCCGGTTAGCGTTTCCGTGTTCTGCGGAGCGTTCATTTCCGGAATCGGGATGCAGCTCAGTAGCCGCTGTGCGTGCGGGACGCTCTACTCGGCGAACGGCGGTGGCATCAGTATGATCGTCACGTTGTTTGCCTTTATTGCCGGATCGGTTCTCGGCACCGCACATATGGTGTACTGGAGCGTGTTGCCTTCGCTCGGCTCGCTGACATTTGGCGATACGTTTGGCGCTGTGCCAGCGCTCGCACTGAGCTGGATTGTCCTCGGTGGCATTTCGATCCTGACGGTCGTCGTCGAAAGACGGCGCCACGGTACGGGAGCGCCGCCACCCATTAGCGTGTCGTCCCAGCACTCGCTTGTCCACGGTCCCTGGCCACTGGCAGCCGCTGCGCTCCTGCTTGCCGTGCTCAACTTCGCCACGCTTGCGGTGTCCGGCCAGGCGTGGCGCGTGACTTCCGCCTTCGCGCTGTGGGGCGCAAAAGCTGTATCGGCGACTGGCATCAAGGTCGCACGCTGGCCGTACTGGGCTTCGTACGACAACGCTGTGGCGCTTGCGGCACCGCTGTCTCACGACGTGCCCACGGTGATGAACGTGGGCATCATGCTTGGCGCGATGATGGCCGCAGCGCTCGCGGGCCGCTATGCGCCGGTGTGGCGCGTACCGTTAAGGCCACTGCTTGCAGCCGCGTTTGGCGGTCTCATGCTGGGGTACGGCGCGCGCCTGGCGTACGGATCCAACGTCGGGGCTTATTTCAGCGGTATCGTTTCGGCAAGCGCGCATGGCTGGCTATGGCTACTCGCCGCATTTGCCGGCAGCGCAGTCGGTATCCGCCTGCGGCCACGATTGGGTCTTCCAATCGAAAGCGGTGTGCCGGCATCGGACCGTTGACGGTACGCCGGGATCTAGACTCCGCCCTGTCGCTGCAAACGAAAGTTTCATTCCTTTGGCTATAGCTCAGCGACGCGACGACGAACTGCCTACATCCTTCGATTCCGCACTATCGCGACGTGGTAGCTCCCCGCTGTCGAGACGCACGCATCAAATCCGCGCGCCCATCATTCCAGCAATGATCACCGTGGACCAGAGCGTCCCAGCGGCAATAGCCGCCCAACAGATTGCGTTGGCCCGTTGGCTGGGAACGTTATGACTCAGCATTACCGTGCGCAGGCCACAGGCAATATGGGCAAGCACAAGCCATACGCCAAGCCCGTAGTGTGGAATCAGGCGTACGTTCCAGGCATCACCCAACAATCCGGTCGGCAGCCCGGTCGCCCAGGCGTAGTCAGTATCGGTGCCAAAATAGCGTGCCAGCACGAATACCGCATTCATGTGCGAGGCGATAAAGATCACCAGATAGGCGCCTGAGGCGGTCTGCAATACGTCGAGCAGGCCCTGCCGCGTGGAGCCAATCTTCGGGGCGATGAGCACTAACCCACTGACGATCTGAAACAGGAATAAAGCAATCAAGGCAGGTTCGATCAATCCAGCACGGTATAGGTGCCGGAGGACGAGCATGACAGCTCGATGTGTGTCGACGCCCAATATTGCGACCGCGTGATTGCCAAGATGTGGAAACAGGAAAAGGACGATGATGGTGATTGATGCCACACCGTGTGCCACGCGCACCGGAGCCGTGTTGAGTCGAACAGACCTGGCTGCCGCACCCACCTTGGACTCAGTGACTAACACGAGTAGCGTTCCACAGAGAATCATTAGCCACATGACCATCCAGACTCTTGCGTCTGCGCCATTGATCTTCATCAAATACAGAAAAACGCCAAGGATTACGTACAATGGTGGCGACGCGAATGTCAAATGCGCGAGACGTTGTAGCGCGATTCGGCCGGGGGTGACGGTCAATTGGCGCCCCAAAATATAAATGCTAGCGAAGGCACTCGCGGGAACGGCAAGTGTCAGGGCGAGCGCCAGTAGAGCCGACCACACATGTCGTTCAGCGGCGAAGTCATGCAGAGTCGCCAGATACCACGGATAGCCCAATCCCAGCACTGCTGGCGCCACGCCGACAAGTGCGATCGCCCCTGAGGTCCTTGCTGCGTGCACGGTGCTTTTGATATCGTCTTGTTGCTCTTGGCTGGCAATCATGTGCTTCTCGTTCAATCAATAAATGGAGCTACGGTCAGGAACTTGCACAGACCCGTATATTCAGCTTCTTACGCTCGCCCCAACACGGCTCGATAGTCTTCGCGCCGGCACTTTCATTCCGGTGGCGATGACAATCCAGCACAAAACAAGCCCCGAGCAGCTGTAGAACACCGCGCTCGATCCGTCGATTTTCAATAGCCATCCGCCGACCACGCCGCCCAGCGCAAGCCCGATGGACTGCGTTGTGTTATAGACGCCGACCGCTGCGCCCTTGCGCGTGCCGGGCGCAAGCTTCGAGACCAGCGAAGGCTGCGACGCTTCGAGAATGTTGAAGCCGAGAAAATAGACGAACAGAATCGCCGCCACGATCGCTATGGTATGCGGAGCGGCGCCCAGTAGTAACTGGCCGATCAGGATAAGGAAAATGGCGCTGACGAGCACCACTTTCATCTTGCCGCGTTTCTCGGCCGCGATGATCGCGGGCACCATCATGACGAACGACAGGGCCATCACCGGCAGGTAGATCATCCAGTGCGAGTGGACCGGCAGGCCGTCCGCTTCGAGAATGCGCGGCACGACGAGAAAGAGCGCGGTCTGCGTCGCGTGCAGCACGAGCACGCCGAAATTGAGCCGCAGCAGTTCGACGTTGTGCAGCACTTCCCTGAACGGCGCACGCACGTGCACGGGCTTCGGCGCATCGGGCACGACCCACAGCACAACACCGACCGCGAGCACCGAGAACACGCCGACCAGTGCAAAGAGCCCGCTCATGCCGACCCACTGGAACACGATCGGTGCACCGACGATCGCCACAGCGAACGAAATGCCGATGCTGCCGCCGACCATCGCCATGGCTTTCGTGCGATGTTCTTCGGACGTCAGATCCGCAATAAACGCGATCACCGCCGACGACACGGCGCCCATCCCCTGAATCACGCGGCCAACGATGATCCACGTCATATCATGCGCGAGCGCGGCCACGAAGCTGCCGAGCGCGAAGATCAGCAGGCCCGTCGCGATAACCGGTTTGCGGCCGATCTTGTCCGATACCCAGCCGTAGAAGATATACAGAAGCGACTGCGTGACGCCGTAAGCACCGAGCGCGACGCCGACGAGGAACACGTTGTCGCCGCCGGGAATCGTTCTGGCGTAGATCGAGAACACCGGCATGATCATGAAAAGACCGAGCATGCGAAGCGCGAAGATCGACGCAAGCGCCACGGTCGCGCGCAATTCAGATGCGCTCATGCGAGTGGAAGTGGAGGACAGGTTTGGCACTAGCGGTCAGACCAGGTGGGCGCTCGAGTCGGCCGACAGGGTGCGTTGCATGCCCCGTGAGGCCTACCATCAGCCACAACGAGGCAGCACGCCCTATCAGGTTCCGGGCTTGTAGTTGGGGTTCAGGTGGCCATCATCATCCAGCAACCGGTAGAACTGCGTCCACACATCGTCCTTCTTTGCGCTCGCGATATGGCAGAACGCACACTCTTCTTTCGCCTTCACCTTTGCCATCTTTGCCTTTGGCTCAAAGTGATTGAAATTGAAGTATCCCCAGCCGTCTGTCGCTGCAAAGCGCTTTGAATCCTTCACGGTGACATCAGCGCCATTGAACTTCCCCGGAAAGTAACCGCGACCGGAAGGCTCATTCCTCGATCCATCGGGGAACTGTTGCTGCGTGGTCAGCTGAAGCTCCTTGACGAAGATGGTTCCCTCCGGGAATTCGCCAGTCTTTTTGTAGATCGCGTACGAACCCGGTTCGATGTACACGTTGTGATACTCCGGGAAGTTCGCTTTGCCGCCGTTAAGGGCGTTCGGCGTCAACGGACTCCCGACGTAGATCCATTGATGAAAATTCTTCGGAAGTAGCAGCTGGCCATCTGCGGTGTATTCCGGAAGCTGTCGTTTTACTGTGGGTAGATCCTGACCATCAGAGTCAGCCCAGACACCGGTGCTAAACGATGCCGTGCACGCAATCACCACGGCACCAATGACCGAGAGTCGCTTCAACATGCGGATTCTCCTTTACATGAACGAGGTAACCGGGATCTAAGTGTGATTCACATTGTCCCAGTCCGTTGCCTATATCGGCTGTTGAATTAGATACTTTGAAGTTCGATGAATCAACGGACTGTTGGTATATGAATCATGTACTTTCGCTCGAGTTGTCCTGATAGCGCACGCGAGATTTCACGATATACGCATGTATAGCCGGTTGGCCTTTGTTCTCCTTAGAAAGTGGTGTAGAAATTGGAGGACCGAATAGCTTGTATCCGTGCGAAGGACTAGGACTGTTCGATATGACGTGGATACCCATCGTCCACACCACCTAATCCTCACCCTCGGGAGTGCCCTTGAGTAAGCGTCTGACGGCCGAAGGCCAGATCTGCTTAGGAGTTCACGAAACTAAACATAAGCTGAAGCGTGCCGTTGGCCTCTTCAGGTCGATGCGCTTTGCCATCGCGTCACTGGTGATACTTGCGATCGCGAGCATCATCGGTACCGTCGTTACACAGGAGGATCCGTACTCAAACTACGTGAACCAGTTCGGTCCGTTCTGGGCTGACATCTTCCGCGGCCTCGGTCTGTATGAGGTCTACGGGGCGTGGTGGTTCATGTTGATCTTGATGTTCATCGTAGTGTCTGTTTCACTCTGCGTCATTCATAACGCCCCGAAAATGATCCAGGACGCGCGGAGCTGGAAAGATCGAATACGCGAGGCAAGCCTGCGTGCATTCCGCCATAAGAGTGAATTCCACTCGACCGCCATGAATTGCGCCAATACAGCAGAGCTTTTAACGCGTTTGGGGCACCGCTTGGGCTATAGACTGGTCATTCGTGAAACCAGCACGGGCGAGATACTGATCGCAGGCAAACGAGGCGCACTCACAAAGCTGGGCTACATTCTGGCGCATGTGGCGATTGTCGTCATCTGCGCTGGTGGTCTACTGGACAGTAATCTGCCCATTGAATTGCAGATGTGGATCTTCGGCAAGACAGCGACCGAGCTGGATACCGACGTTGACGCAATCCCGCCGGCCCATCGGCTATCGCCTTCGAATCCGACGTTCCGCGCGTTCTCGGTCGTACCGGAAGGCCAACAAACCAGCTCGGCGATACTTAACCGGCCAGGCGGTTCACTGATCCAGGATTTGCCGTTCTCAATCCAGCTAAAGAAATTCGTCGTCGACTACTATTCGACGGGTATGCCCAAGCTGTTCGCAAGTGACATCGTAGTGACGGATCATAAGACGGGCAGGCACGTTCAAGCGCGCGTCGAGGTGAACAAGCCGTTCACATACGACGGCATCTCAATCTATCAGTCGAGCTTCCAGGACGGCGGTTCAAAGGTAGCGATGACGGTGTGGCCAATGACGGGCAGAACGGCAGCCACGGAGCCGCTGCAGGGTGTCATAGGCGGTATGACCAGCATCGATCGGGAGACGGTGGAATTCACCGACTTCCGTTCGATCAACGTCGAAGACGCAGGAAACGCTCAAGACGCCCATCGTGCGCAACGGGTTTCAAAAGAACATGCGCTCGTGGATGAAATTGATGCGCGACTGGGATCGGGCGCGAAAAGCAATCATGCGACGAGCCTGAGAAACCTCGGACCCTCGATGGAATATAAGGTCCGCGATGTCAACGGCCAAGCCCACGAGTACCGAACTTTTATGCTTCCCGTCAACGTGTCAGGCCAACCGATGTTTCTGGCTGGCGTGAGATTAGGCATCAACGACCCGTTCCGCTTTATTCGGATTCCTGCAGACGAACATAATTCAGTGCGAGACTGGATGAACCTGCGCGCCGCCCTGCAAAATCCCAGCATGCGTAACCGGGCAGTATCCCTATTTGTACGGCGTTCGTATTTGAGCGCTGACGCTGATACGCGGAATCGTACGGAAGTGGAAGTGTCCCGACTGCTGGATCGTTTCGCCGGCGTGACGCCGGACGGGGCGCCGACGGCGGCTGCGTCGGCAGCGGGCGGCTTCCCGGCAATTGCCGGTTTGATTGATCACTCAGTGCCCAAGGTGCAGCAGGAAGAAACCGCCAGGGAGCTTCTGCGCACGCTCAATGGCGTGATGTGGGATCTCTGGCAGCTTTCGAGGGTTGAGCATGGCGAACCCAACGCGACGCCATATCCTTCGCAGATTTCATTTATCCGCTCTTCTATCGATGCCCTGTCGGACAGCTTTTATTATGGCGCGCCGATCTTTCTTCAACTCGATTCGTTCACGCAGGTACAGGCCTCGGCGTTCCAGTTGACTCGCGCGCCAGGTAAGTCGCTGGTCTACGTCGGCAGCCTTTTTCTCGTTATAGGTATCTTTTCCATGTTCTACGTCCGCGAGCGGCGTCTCTGGTTTTGGCTCAAGCGTTCCGAAGACGGCGGTACAGACGTCCTGATGGCGATGTCCGCTGCGCGTCGCACGCTTGATTTCGAGAGTGAGTTCACGCGTACGCGCGACGACGTCAGCGCGATATTGAGGAACCGGAAAGTGCCGGCATCCTGACTTCGGTATCCTGCCCTCTTCGGCAGGATCATCGGCTTGTGGATCGTTACGCGCGAAAGCTCGACGGCATACACGTGCATATTGCACAGATACTAAAGATCCGTTGCACCTGTACGGCTTCCAGCGCGAAACTAAACGAGGTCACAAACGCGAGGAACAGTGTCATGAAAATTGTCGGTGTCTTGGGCGTCGCCCTGGCAGCATTGTCCATGACGGTCGCCGTCACTGCTTACGGGCAGACTGATACGCGCGTACCGTACAAAGGAACTGCCGCAGCCACTGTTGTCGACGGCAAGGGCGATATGCACGTGCCCGACGACTACCGGACCGCTTATCAGCTGCTGGGCAGCTGGGCGGTCGCTGCCGATAACGGTCCAGGCTCAAATCAGATGCATGTGGTCTATGCCTCTCCAGGAACCATCGCCGCGTATCGCAAAGACGGACATTTTCCGGATGGCACGGTTCTCGTGAAGGAAGTGTTCAAGTCAACCACTCAATCTATGACAACCGGAACCGTCAGTAGTGCAGACACGCTCTCGGGCTGGTTCATCATGGTGAAAGACGATAGCGGCCGATTTCCGCAAAACAAGCTTTGGGGAGAAAATTGGGGTTGGGCCTGGTTTGACGCAACTGATCGCAGGAAGACGACCTCGACGGATTACAAGAAGGACTGTCTGTCCTGTCATGTGCCAGCGCAAGGGTCTGACTGGATATATAGCCGCGGCTATCCGCCCTTGCACTGATAGATGGGATGTTGCCTCGATGAGGTGTACCATCGGTCACGTCGTCGCGCCTTATCAAGCCGGGGGCAAGAGCTGACCGGCGTGGTCACTACCGCATCAATTCCGCTTCACTTCGTTTCGTCCATCGCGACCACAGATCTCTCGAACGGGTTTTGAGGAGGTTTTAACATGCATCAGCGCGCTGTTCTTGCTGGGGGATGCTTCTGGGGAATGCAGGATCTGATCCGCAAGCTTCCCGGCGTTATCGCTACTCGCGTCGGTTATACCGGAGGCGACACGCCCAATGCGACCTACCGCAAACATGGTACTCATGCGGAGGGGATCGAGATCGTCTTCGATGCATCACAGACGAGCTATCGACGCATTCTCGAGTATTTCTTCCAGATCCACGATCCCACAACACGGAACCGTCAGGGCAACGATGTAGGCACAAGCTACCGTTCGGCGATCTTCTATACGAGCGACGAGCAGAAAAAGGTGGCGGAGGAGACGATCCTTGACGTGAACGCGTCGGGTCTGTGGCCAGGGAACGTTGTCACTGAGCTTCAGCCCGTCGGCGACTTCTGGGAAGCCGAGCCAGAACATCAGGACTACCTTGAGAAGGTGCCTGGCGGCTATACCTGTCACTTCCCTCGCCCCGGCTGGGTCCTTCCGAAACGGCAGACCACGGGCGAATCCGCTGCAAATTCCGCTCATCTCGACGTGGATGCCCGGTCGTAGATGCGGTACGCCATGTGAGAACTCGACGGCCCCCTGGACACTCGTCTTGTCGCCGGTCGTCCCGTGCCCAACGCCGTGGGTCTCCGTTGCGAACGAGACCCACGCCGGCTGTTCACCGGCGTGAGCTTGACGAAGCGACCAGCCTGAAACTAGTCTGCATGGCGAAGTTCCAGGCGGGTCGCGACGCCGAGGCATCGACCTGTTGGGAATGTCTCGGGAACGTCTCGCGGCCGCCCTGCCTCAGGCGGACCCGAGCCACGCCTTTATCGCGTCAGCGAAGCCGACCAGCATCGTTACCCTTTCCTCACATACCCATTGCACCAACCGGCTCCTTCGACTGTCTTACCGCTAAACAGCGGGCAGATAGCGGTCTTTGCAGATGCACTGCCCTGGTAAAACTGGCAGCTCACGCATGTCTGGCCGTCGGCGTACTTTGGAAATTTGACCTTGTCCACCTTAGTCGCATCCGTTCGGTAGCCAAGAGCGACTGCGCTCGGATCCGTCTCGGACAGTTCCTCAGCCGCATGCGCGGCAAGCGGCCAAAGTGCCGTCGATACAAACCCCACAACGCTTCCTACGATGAACTCACGGCGGCACGACTTCATTTCAAACTCCTCTTGCTTACTCAGCGATGTGTTCCATTCAAGAGACGTCTTCACACGCATCAAGAATGGCCGGGACAATATATTCGTTAGCCCTTTGCAGTCGCGATTTGTGCGTAGCGCGGGCGTTGGATGAGACGGTATGTCACACCCGCGCTCGATAGTAGGGGCATGTGCCACACGTCGCAACGTCCAATGAGTATCTGGTCTCTATACCACGGCATACGACATGAGTAGCACGACGCGCAAGCACCCACGCCATAGCGCATCAAAGCATCCGCGCACGGAGGCATCTACCGTTACGGATCATCTATGTCCGTTGATTCGCTACGAGGATGACGGTGACGCGTTCGCATAGGAAGGACTCTGCTGCGATCGCGGACAGACTGGTTCACAGCGGGCATCGTTCGAGCGGAATGCATGCCGCTCTGTGTGAAACGGCTGATCAATTTATCGGGAATACGAATTGATAAGCATGCGAAATACTCCAGTATGAAACCATGATACGAAGTAGAGGCGTTGTGGTCTTAGTGATCGCAACGCCGTAATCTACACTTTCAATATCAAGTCAAGCCACATCATTACCTGAAACGAGCACTGTTTGGATAAGGCATCGAAGTCACCTTCAACTGAATTTGCGCGCGAGCCCGTCCGTGTTTGGGACTTGTCGGTGAGAGTGTTCCACTGGTCAATCGTTGCTCTCGTCATTGCGGCATACGTAACATCCCGGTACAACTGGATGACGTGTCACGTCTGGCTCGGAAGATTGATACTGACCTTGCTGATCTTCCGCGGTCTGTGGGGCTTTTGGGGTAGCGATACCGCACGGTTCCACAGGTTCCTCGTACGGCCCTCGATTGCCTTGGCATACGCCCGCGGCTTCTTCTCGCAACCCGAGGCGACTCACATCGGACACACCCCCGCGGGCGGATGGATGATGCTTGCACTTATCCTTGTCCTGTCCATGCAGGTATTGACAGGTCTATTTGTGCATAACGACGTTGCCCGAGTCGGGCCGCTCTTCGGGATTTTTTCCGCTAATACTGTGGATATGTTGGTGTCCGCACACGGACTATTCTTTAATTTCCTGATGGCACTCGTCACGATTCACATAGCCGCAGTTGCCGCTTACTGGATCGTCAAGCGACGAAACCTCGTCCGGCCGATGACGACGGGAATACAGTATCTGCCGCCTTGCGCTGAGAAACCAGAAATCATGTCTGCACGGCGCGCATTGTCTCTATTCCTTCTTGCCGTCATTATTGCGACGTTAATCGGCCAACTTTGAGCAAGCAGACACTCCGCTCCCCTAACCTCGGCCGCTCTCCCGCACCGCCCCTCGCACCGCCCCCTCGCCCGCGACTCGCCAGAGAAGTAACCTTGTAGCACAGGAGATCGCGCGGTCTCGCGGTTATTTACTAACCGGTGCTGACGTCATAGAAGGAAGCGGCACACGAAACCCGGAAATGAGAATACAGCGATCAGGGATACGGTGATGGCATAGAATTGCCAGCCCTGGACGAACACCGTACCCATACGCGACTCGAGCGCGTAAGCGGTAACGGCCAGAATCAAATACACCAGGACCAGTTCCACCATGTAGACCAGAAATCCCTTACCCTGCCGAAGCGGGATAATGCCGAAAAACCTATTTGTGACAAACGGGAAATTGGCAAGCGAAAGAGCCAATGCAAGAATAAACCAGCCAGAAATTGACATTGTCAGACATTAAACCAATATAGAACGTTTCATCGTAGATCGCTATGCCCCTGGAGAAAGCTAACTAAGGGCTTGAATCTCCCATAAATTCGGATGATTTCGCCGTTAGCCGATCAAGTGTGTTCGCAGTTTCGTGAGGTCTTTTCTGCATTATCAATTAGATTAAATTTACAAACGCAGGTCAATGTTCTATTGGTATATATATGTAATACATAGCGGCTTTAAAACAATGATTAGTAGCCGAGGCTACCGGCTGATGCGCGTGAAAAGTTCAAGAACTCGGGCTGATCTTTGAAGCGCTTTGCTGTCTCGAGCCGAACGAGACATGCGCTCCCTCATGGTACGGTGGATCTCGCGTAGTGAGTCATGGCACGCTGGACTTCGAAGGCACCGGTGCTCAAGTGCCTCGAACAGGACTGCACAGCGGGCCTTACCGGTGCGCACGTGACTGCGACTACGTGGTCACATTGGCGTGCGTCTATTGGACGCAAACACGGCTTAGATCGACGGTCCTAAGATAAACATTTCTATTCAGCCACGGCACGAAAACGTACTCATCATATGCGTTTGAGCCGATAAAAATCCAACGATGCAAAGTGAGAAACATTGCAGCACCCTTCATGTGATCACCCGTTACATCTGGGTGGTGTAGACCAAGACCAAATCCTTGGGTATGTTAAAAATCCCTCGTTAAAAAACTCCCCTATCCGTTTTGGGTAGATTTATTTTATGAAGGATCGCATAAAAATCTATCGTCTTTTCGGATTTCAACATGCGACATGGGTAGCTTGTCGATATACCAGCGCATCAAAAAACTGCAGGGAAAAATACCCGAGGAGCGAAAGTGCTCAAATTTCAGAGAACATCGCCGCGTTGCATAGCAACCGGATAAAAGACGAGCATCTTGCCAGCTCAAGAATAGCCGGGTCGATTTTCTTCGGGCAGCGAAAAATTACTAATAATTTGACGACCCTCTCCTGAGATCGTATTTTCCCCTTGATTTGCGGTCGCTTCATTTAAACAGGCTTCCATTTTAACCAGTTCCGCAACTGATCTTGCCTGCATTTTTCTCATCAAATGCGATCGGCTGGCCTTGATCGTGATTTCAGCGAGACCCAGTTCCCACGCAATCTGCTTATTCAACAATCCCTGTGCCACAAGAGCCAATACGCTTCGCTCCCTCGGTGTCAAGGTTGAATACCGGACAAGAAGCTCATTGTTCCGGCGGTCAATCTCTCGACGACGATGGTCGTACTCAATCGCAGTCCCGACGGAGTTCAGCATGTCCTGACTGCGGAACGGTTTGCTCAGAAAATCCAACGCACCGGCCTTCATCGCGTCAACCGTCATCCTGACGTCACCGTGCGCGGAGATAAAAATGATTGGCACGTTAAAGTTTGCCGTATGCAGTCGATGTTGAAGTTCAAGTCCTCCCATTCCTGGCATACGAACATCAAGAATTAAACAATTTGCATTCCTGATTTCACCATCGTTGGAATCCCCGATCTGCTTTAACAGGTCTTGGGCACACGGAAAGCGCTTAACCACAATGCCCACGGAATTGAGCAATTCCGATATCGCCTCACGGACTGAAGCATTGTCGTCAACCACCAGGACTACCGGCGGGGCATTATTTTCTGACTTAAGGCCAGGTGTTTGCATGTTCACAATATCCTCCTGCTACACAGCAGTCCGGGGAGATGCCGCGTCGCCACCGGCATGGTTCCGTTGTGCAAGACTTCACTCCTGAAGCATCTCGTGTGATGTCGCCGAGGCTGTTCCACGAGATGTGACCAGAGCGGCGGGTACGCGCCTGTTAATGCACTGACTGTGCCAGGACGATCCGGCTATCGCATGTTATTGATTTCGCGGAAGTTTTCACGTACCCACTTGCGCGTCCGTAATCGCCCATCGCTTAAGCGTTCGATTTTCATACGGCTAGCGCATAGAATTCGGACGGAGACCCCGGCATAGGCGGACGTTTAGATCAGTGGGCTGCGGTCGAATGAAAGCGGAACCCACAAGCGATCCGTTTAAATTGAGGGTTCTCCGCACCAGATCATTCACGTGGCGCGGCGACGATGCCCGGCAGCCGTCAAGAAGGCTTCAGGAAATAAAGCTGTCGAAGTCATGCCGGCGCAGGAACGATCTCGCCTCGGGAAGCGCTCCCGACGGGAGGCGTAGTGAGAACGACGAGCACATCATTGGATTGGTTTTCCAGTCCGGATCAGGATGCCAGCGTCATGTCGGCGTGGGAGCGCGTGATCGAGGGACGCGAGCCGCCTCTCAGCGGTGTGCGCGCGATCATTGACGCTTCGTGGCAGCGATGCCTGGATGGACAGGTAGACCCTGACGCTAAAAGCGGCCCCCCGCCCCTCGACGAAAACCGTGTTTTCGACCTGCGAACCAGGAATCACCGGCTATTGAACGCCGTTGCGCCGCTTATCGAGCAGACCCGCGAGCTTCTGTGTCAGACAGAAACCGTGCTGGTTCTTACCGATCCAAACGGAACGATTCTCGAACTGGCAGGTGACTCGCGCATCGTTGGCCCATTGGGGGAACTCCGCTTGATACCTGGCTGCAGCTGGACGGAACGCACGGGTGGGACTAACGCAATTGGTACTGCTCTTGCTCTGCGGCAGCCTGTACAGATCCATAGCGCGGAACATTTCTGCATGGCGATGAAACGGTGGACGTGCGCCGCGACTGTGATCTGCGATCCGCAAGACGGCACTGTGCTCGGCGGAGTCGATGTTTCAGGGCTTGCCCATACTTACAGTCAGCACAGTCTCCCATTCATTGTCACGCTAGCCTCACGGATCGAGAACCGACTCGGCCGGGTCACCATGGAGCGCCATTTGCGCCTGCTGGAGAACAGTCTTGCATACTGTTCCGGACGTGCGGACGGTGTGGCGATAGTCGACGAGTTCGGACGCCTGATCAAAACGAACCCACAGGCGCGAGCCGCATTCGCCCGTCTCGGCGTCGCGGGCGCGCTGGAAGGCGCCTTCCCGATCCCGGACATCGCGGCAATCGCAGAGGGGGCAGCGCCGCCGCAATCTTCAGAGTGGCTTCGCATGGCGCGAATCGAACGCGTCAAAGACGGCGCTGATACGCTCGGTTTTATGTTGATTGCTCCGGTAAGCATCAGGTTTGCCAGTTCACGGCGGGATCCAATGCTGACGGTTGAATCCGAGCCTACCCACGCGTTTTCCCGCATCATCGGCAAGAGCTTTCTGTTGCGCGCCGCTCTTCAGAAAGCACGGCAGCTTGCCAAAGTTGCAGTTCCGGTTTTGCTCCTCGGCGAAACGGGTGTGGGAAAGGAGCTGTTTGCGCGCGGCATCCATCAGTCCAGCACGAGGACCGATGGCCCCTTCGTGGCGCTGAATTGTGGCAGCTTGTCCCGGGACCTGTTGACGAGCGAGCTTTTTGGTTACGCAGAAGGTGCATTTACCGGCGCACGCAGATCTGGCATGACAGGAAAGATCGAGGCGGCGGATAACGGCACACTGTTCCTCGATGAAATCGGCGAGATGCCTCTCGATATCCAACCGCATTTGCTACGCGTATTGGAGGAAGGCGAGGTCTTTCGGCTCGGAGAGAACACGGCCCGGAAGGTCAATTTCCGTTTGATCGCGGCAACGCATCGGGATTTGCGAGCGGAAATCGCTGATGGAAGGTTCCGCACCGACCTTTACTACCGGGTGGCCGTTACAAACATCTCAATCCCCCCGCTGCGAGAACGTAAAACCGACTTGCCTGACCTGCTCGAACACTGGTTACGCGTCTCGCGCGACCGCTTTGGCACCGACGATGTCGTAATCGATGACACGGCGTATGAGTGTCTGATGAACTACGCGTGGCCCGGTAACGTGCGCGAATTGCGCAATGCGATCGAAGGCGCGGTGCTGATGGCCTGCGACGGCGTGATCAAAGTTGGCGATCTGCCAGCGGAAATCCACTCCCCTCATTTATTTGCCGGTGCGCGAGATCAGCCATCGACTGGACCTTCCGAGGCGGAGCCCCGCGAAGTGCGTTCACTTCAGCAGGCCGAAGCCGAGTCGATCAGGCTCGCGATACAGCAGTCTCGGGGGAATCTCACCGCGGCGGCCACACAACTTGGAGTCGCGAAGAGTACGCTCTATCAGAAGATCGCGAAGTACGGACTTGCGGACGACATTCTGACCGCCCGTCGGAGTTCTTCAAGCTAAGCGCAGAGGCCGTCGGGCGTTAGGCTAGCGAAACACGGACACCGGTATGACAGGGCTGCAAGAGATTGGCATCCACGTGACCGTAGATTTCACAGGCCTACGTCATCGAATGACGCGCCGTGCTGCGACAGAATCGCGCGTCAAGGCGTACTTGCTCATCTTCAGATACAGCGTGCTTTTTGCTATGCCTAGCTGTGCCGCCGCCTGAGTCAGGTTGCCTTGGCTTTGCTGGATCGCCGTCCGGATCGCCTCCGCTTCCGCCGTTTCCAGAGAGCGCGCCTTCTGGCGAGCAAGCTCGCCCCCGGGTAAGGATGCCGCCGGCCGGGCGTCCATGGGAGACGCGTTGACGCGCACCTCAGGTGGAAGCTCATTCACCGTGATCACGCCACCTTCGGTCATGAGCACCGCGCACTCAATCGCATTACGCAACTCACGCACGTTACCCGGCCATGCATAGTTCAACAAGCAGGCATGCGCCGCGTCGTCGAACACGGCATTGACCGCGCCGTACCGTTCGCGCAAGACATGCAGCCAGTGCTCGATCAACCCTTGCAAGTCATCCTTGCGTTCACGCAGCGGCGGGATCGCGATGTGGGTGACGGCCAGCCGGTAGTACAGATCCATGCGGAATTTGCCGTCAGTCACATCCGCACGCAGATCGCGATTCGTTGCGGCGACAAGGCGGAAGTCGACCTTGCGAGCCGTGTTCTCGCCTAGTCGATATATTTCTCCTTCTTCCAGCACGCGCAGCAGATAGGGCTGGATGTCGAGAGGCATTTCTCCGATTTCATCAAGGAACAGCGTACCGTGATTCGCAGCTTCTATTTTCCCCGTCATGCCCGATTTACACGCGCCGGTAAACGCCCCTTCCGCGTAACCAAAGAGTTCGCTCGTTAGAAGATCGCGCGACATGCCGCCGCAGTTCAACGCTATGAAGGGGCCGTCGGCCCTCTCGCTAGCCTGATGGATTCCTTGCGCAAACAGTTCTTTGCCCACACCCGATTCGCCGACGATGAGCACCGGGACCGACGCTTTTGCGAGTTGTCGCGCTTTCTGGATCGTTGCACTCAGCGCGGGACTCGTGCCAACAATGCGGGAAAACGCGGGCGCTGGCGTTGATGGGGCCGCAAGCGGCGAGTCGGAGAGCAAAGTGGGCCGTCGGGTGACCGCTGGTGCGATTAGCATGAAGCCAAGTAGCTCGCTGCCTTCGGAAACCCTTTCGATGCGCGCGAGGTTTAGCCACGCTGCTTCTTGCGGCGCCTTCGACCCTGCGGCGATCCTTGTGATGTCCGGGATGGGAAAAGCGCTCTCCAGGGCGCCCGAAATACCAAGCCGCGCAAATGCGGCCGGGGCCTGCGAATTTGCCCTGACGATGCGTCCGCGATCGTCCACGACAATCACGCCGTCCGCACGCCCGGAGCAATAGGCCCAGCAACATGCCATCAGCCGCAGTCGCCGCTCCATGGCGAGCTTGCCGAGGCTGCCTTCGATACGCCCGGCCATTGAGACGATAAACGCCAAACTATGTCGGTTGTATGTTTTCGCAAGTCCCGAGACGTCCAGGACGCCGAGTACGGTGCGGTCGACCGGATCGCGGATTACCGTAGCGGAGCACGTCCACCGTTTGATTCCCGCGCAGAAATGCTCCGCGCCATGTATCTGTACTGGCTGCATCAACGCCAAAGCAGTGCCGATCGCATTGGTCCCGGAACTGAGCTCGTTCCAGATACAACCGGGCGCCAGATGAACCTCACCGGCCGGTCCCATAATGCGCGTATCTCCGGCATGCTCCAGAATCATCCCATCTGGATCTGCGAGCAACAGGATGGTCCCTGTCTGCGATAGGAACTCACGGGTCTGATTGATAAACGGTACGCTGGCGCGCATCAGTTGGCCGCTCCTCGCACGCAAGTCGAAGAGCGGTTCTTCTTCCAGCGGAGGTGGAGCACAGGCTGCATCGGGATCCACGCGGCCATCCAGGCATCGGCGCCAGGATTCGCCAACAATTCCACGCAACCCATCCGTTGACGAATTACCACCTTGAATCAGACGCTCCCAAGCGGCCTGGACGCTGGTGTCGGCCACCGGGCTCGCGAACCAGTCCATCGGTGTACCTGCGGTTTTCATGTCATCTCCGTATGAGATGAGTCAAGTCGCACAGAACATCTCACAGGCATGGTGTTCATCAATATTCCCAGCGGGGCGCCTTTCCATTCTATTCCTGAGACACAAGACCGTCCGAAATTCAACCGGGATCAAACAGCTTGCATCCGCAGGATGCCGCGCGCCGGTTAAGCAAATGGCTAATACTACGTGTGGTGCGACCCGCTTGACATCAGCGGTCGTCTAATCCTCTTATCATATCTTCCATCTTAATCAATTGTGCGAAGCTTCGAGCCTTCATCTTTGTCATCAATGACTTACGCCCCGTCTTGATGGTGACTTCGCTTAAGCAGAGTTTCGAGGCAATCTGCTTGTTCATCAGCCCATCGCCCAACATCTGCAGAAGCGCGCGCTCGCGGCCGGAAAGAGAACGATAGAGCGTCTCCAGACTTTCGCGCGATTGCTCGATCGCTTGCCTCTGCTCGTCGTATTTCAGCGCTGAGGAGACTGCGTCGAGCATGTCCTGATCGCGAAACGGTTTGGACAGGAAGTCCCGCGCGCCCGCTTTCATTGCCTTGGCCGTCATGGCGACGTCGCCGAACGCCGACATGAAAATGATCGGCGGAACGCGCCTTCTTTGCGCGAGACGGTTTTGCAGGTCAAGGCCCCCGATCCCGGGCATACGAACATCAACTACCAGACACCTTGCGTATGCGCCCGTGTCCGCCTCGTCGAATTCGAGGAATGCCTGCGCGGTTGAAAAAGCCTTCGAACAAAGGCCCACGGATTTCAGTAATCCTCGAAGAGCTTCCCGAACTGAATCGTCATCGTCGACGACGAAGACCATCGAACCAAGCTGATCGTCCGATGCAATTGCAGATGCTGCCACGCCCAGCTCCTATGTATTGGTGTGCGGTTTACCTCCGCGCATTGCCTCGACGCCACGCGTGAGTACAGAGCGAAGAGATTAGAAGGGGCACGAATTTTATATTGGACATCGAATCAAAAAGTCCGACATGAGTCACTATTCGTCCATCTTGCCAGCCGAATAAAATTCACGACGACTCGCGCAACGCGAGTGCGCGATGGATTTCCCTGATCAGACCGGCGCTGCTGAAGGGCTTGATCAGATACGCCGCGGCACCACGGGTCATCGCTTCGCGCCGTGCGCTTTCGTCGAAATAGGCGGTCATCAGAATCACCGGCGCTGAACAGTGAATCGCGCGCAAGTAATGCTGCAATTGCAGGCCACTCATCCCCGGCATCTGGATATCCGTCACCACACAGGTAACCGAATCAAAATCACCAGAGGCAAGGAATTGCTCCGCCGAGCTATAACTGCGCACTGGCAGGCCCCGGGAGGCAATGAGATTTTCGACGGCCTCACGAACAGACGGGTCGTCGTCTACGACTACGATCATCTTGTGCTCTCGGGAACAGTAAGCAGAACCTGCTTGAAATGCGAGCAAGGTTCTGCTTTTTTAATCGTGTCAGGCGGGCCTCTGCAACCGATCGATGTCCATGGAGAAGCGCGCAATGTCAGCGCAATAGTACGCCAGTTGTTCGCAGACGCAGTTTATACATCCGTATCGACTTTCACTTTTTTATTTCGCAAGCGCGCATGATCGCACATAGTGATCGAATTCATACTGCCGAATAAAATCGATATGGCTTGCACACGCATATGCAAGATCGCACCGATGCACGTAAGCATATCCACGCGTCTGCGGCGTGGTCCGTCGCGACCTCAGATGCGTTCCATCATCAATAACCACCTCTGTCGCTGCAGATCAGATTTCCGGTTGGACTGCTGATCTTTTCCGTAACGGCTTCACACGGGAATCTAACTCGATTCCCCGCATTTTCCATTCACCCAATATACGAATGTATTGGCAAGCATACGTCGTTTCGATTGATAGGGGCGGTGACGTTGGCATAAAGTCGCGAATGCGTTGAATCCAACTTTCCGGACGCATTCTTCCATCGTGGCGGCACTGTCCGCTCCTTGCGTGTCTGTGCAAGTTCCTGATCGAAGACTCATTCATCGACCGAGCCGAAACGTATGATTGTCAGTAAAGAGAAACAAGCCGATATCGAAAGCATTGTGCAGGCGGGGCCGTCAGGGGCGATCGTACTCGCGGGCTCCGCGACTGCGATCGTCTTCGCGATCTGGTTCGCCTTTTACTTTCTCGTGTTTCTGCCGCGCGGCGTCATTCAATGAGCACGCGCGGAACGGAGTCTGCCTCGAAAAGCATCATCGAGCGCATTGAACGGAAGTGGGCGATGCTGATGAGCGCGATTCTGCTCGTGCTCGTCGGTGTGGTGGTGTTCACCGGCCTGCACTGGGCGATGATGCCGCCGTCACGCGTCGAGACGATACAGCCAGAAACGCTGAACACGAGCGGCGAGTTCGTCGAAGAAAATCTGGGTACCGCGACCGAGCCTGACGGATCGGTCACGGTGCGCATCGTTGCCCAGCAATATTCATTTACGCCGCAATGCATTCTTGTGCCGGCGAACGTGCCGGTCACGTTTCGCGCGACCAGCGCCGACGTGATCCACGGCATGCTGATCACCGGCACCAATATCAATTCGATGATCGAACCCGGCTACGTGTCCACGTTTCACACGACCTTCGCCAATCCCGCCGACCATCTGATGCCGTGCCACGAGTTCTGCGGAACCGGACATCAGGGCATGTGGGCTCACGTCAAAGTGATCGAGAAGCGTACTTTCGACGACCTCATGCGTCGTAGCCGCGGACGGAGAATAAGCTGTGCTCGTTAACCGAAAACTCGTTCTTGCTCATTTCTGGCTCGCCTTCGCGAGCTTCGCCATCGCGCTCGTGCTGGGCGCGTGGCAGATGGTTGCCCGCAGTCCCTTGCATCCGCCGCTTAACGATCCGGACCTCTACTACCGCTCGGTGACGGCGCACGGCACGACGATGGGCTATGTGTTCCCCACTCTGGTGGCGATGGGCTTCGGTTATGCCATTACCGAGCTTTCGCTGAAGACGACGCTCGCCGGCTTACGCTGGGCGTGGACAGGCTTCGTGCTGGTGCTTGCCGGTCTCGTGATGGCAGTCATTGCAATCGCCATCGGTACGGCTTCGGTGCTGTACACCTTCTATCCGCCGCTGATCGGCAGTGCGCTCTACTACATCGGCGTCGTGTTGATCGTCGTTGGCTCATGGATCTGGGTCGCGCTAATGTCGGTCAACCTGCTTGTCTGGAAGCGCGCGAATCGAGGGAAGCCGGTTCCGCTTGCGATGTTCGCGAGTGTCGCGAGTGCCTATCTGTGGGGCTGGACGGCTGTGGGTGCAGCGATCGAATTGATTTTTCAGATCCTTCCGGTCGCACTCGGATTCAAATCCACCATTAATGCCGGGCTCGCGCGTGTGTTCTTTTCCTGGACCTTGCACGCAATCGTCTACTTCTGGCTGATGCCCGCCTACATCGCGTATTACACGATCGTCCCTCGCGCGATCGGCGGGCGGCTTTACAGCGATTCGATGGCAAGAGTTTCATTCGTGCTGTTTCTGGTCGTGTCGATGCCGATCGGTATTCATCACCTGTTCGCCGATCCTCAGGTTGGATCGGGCTTCAAGTTCCTGCACTCGGTCTTTACTACGCTCGTCGCGATTCCGACCTTGCTGACAGTGTTCACGATCTGTGCGTCGGTCGAGATTGCGGCACGCATGCGCGGCGGCTCCGGCAGGCTGCGCTGGCTCAAGGCGCTGCCGTGGGACAACCCCATGATGCTGGCCGTCTGCTTCTCGTTCATCATGCTGGGTCTTGGCGGCGCAGGTGGTCTCATCAACATGAGCTACCAGCTCGATTCGACGATCCACAACACACAGTGGGTGACGGGGCACTTTCATTTAATTTTTGCCGGTGCGGTCGTCATCATGTATTTCGCCATCGCCTACGACCTGTGGCCTCATCTGACCGGCCGCGCGATGACCGACTTCAAGCTGATGCGCGTTCAATTGTGGCTATGGTTTATCGGCATGCTCGTGCTCACGCTGCCGTGGCATCTGACAGGCATTCAGGGCATGCCGCGACGCATGGCCTACTACGACTATACGAACGCCGAAATTGCCGCACAGGCTGTACCCGTCATCATGTCGGTCGCAGGCGCACTTGTCGTTCTCGTATCGGCAGCACTGTTCGTGGCAATTCTGGTGCGTGCCCATCGATCTCCGCGCGTCGAACCGGGCGAATACGGCTTTAGCGTTCCGGTCCATCAAAGCGAGGCGTTACCGGCCGCACTTAACGGCTTTCGCTTGTGGCTCGCACTGATGATCGCGCTGACGGTGTTCAACTACGGGTATCCCGTCGCATCGCTGCTCACTCGAGCAGGAACCTCGGTTCCTGCGATTCCAGTCGCGCGAGGGGGCAGCCATGGATAACGAGCGCATTTTTTCTCTGCAGAACCGCTGGTTAGTGACGGCCGCGGGCGGCATGCTGACAGTCATATTCGTATCGGCGCTGATCGGCTTCGTCTGGCTGCCCTCTGCACAGCGTGACCCGCAGTTTCAGGGAATCTGGAACGCGATCTGCAGCGCGGCCGGTGTGCCGCGCCCCTGGCTGACTCAAACCAGCGATGTGGTGACGCCGGGTGCGCAAAGGAGCACGGTCATGGTGACGCCACAGTTGCTCAGTGTGACGAACGACGAGGCGGTTGGCCGTGGCGCGACGCTCGCCACGCGCTGCTCAGGCTGTCACAACGCGAGCTTACAGGTGGCGCCGGACCTTGCGGCGCAGGATGCGGCGTTCGTCTACAAGCAACTGATTGATTTCAAATCGGGTGCGCGAACCAACGTCATTATGACGACGATCGCTGCGGGCCTCACTGAGCGCGACGCGCGAGATCTTGCGATGTTCTTCGGCTCCCGAAAAGCCGATATGCCGCGACGCTACGGCGACGAGCCGACTGCACCGCCGATCGTCGCGCAGGGTGCGCCGGTGAGAAACATCGTTGCGTGTGCGACTTGCCACGGGGGTGTGGGTCACAAGGCGGCCGCGCCTTTGCTACAGGGCATGCCTGAGTCGTATCTACACGAGCAATTGACGGCTTTCTCAAAGGGCGAACGCCACAACGACATCGATGCGCAGATGCGTAACATTGCGCGGAATATGACCGATGCCGAAATCGACGCGGCGGCGCACTTTTTCGCAAGTACGGGTCAGCAACCTGCTGCGGCCACTGGACGATGATGACAGCTCGTGCGGCGGAACGATGCGAAACGGCAATGCCGGTTTTGCGCACGGTCAATGAAGCCCGCTTAGACAGGTTTGAGATGCATGATGCGGCGGACAGCGGTCGCCGACGCCGCATGCCTTTTCCAACGATTCAATCGCATGACTTACCCAAACAGGTCAAATCATGAGCCAACCTTCTTCCTCATCGCATCTCTCTCAGATTACGCGCGCGCAGACGCAAAGCAGCTGGTTGCATCGCGCGGCACATTCGCGACTAAGGCGCTCTACCCCATTCGACTGGCTGTTCGCACTGGTGCTCGCCGGCGGCGCGGGGTTTGCGCTGTCGCGCTACCACGCGTTCATGAACTACTACGACAAACTCGTGCTCGTGTGCGCGGTGCCGGTGTTCGTCGTGCTCGGCTGGCGGTGGAAGCCCGTACGGCCGCTGATGATCGGCATCGCGGCGCTGTCGCTGTCGGCCATCGGGATCTATCACGGCGACCTGTCGCGCGCCGATAACGCGTTCTTCCTCAAGTATTTCCTGTCGAGCCAGTCCGCCATCCTGTGGATGAGCGCGCTCTTCGTGTTCGCCACGCTGTTCTACTGGATCGGCCTGTTGTCGCGTTCCGCAACGGGCGCCGCGATCGGCTCGAAAATGACGTGGGCCGCGGTGCTGATGGGCTTCACCGGCCTGATGGTGCGCTGGTACGAGTCGTATCTGATCGGCGCGGACGTCGGCCATATTCCGATCTCGAACCTCTATGAAGTGTTCGTGTTGTTCAGCCTGATTACGGCGCTCTTCTACCTGTATTACGAAACGCACTACAACACGCGCGCGCTCGGCGCGTTCGTGCTGCTCGTGATCAGCGCGGCGGTCGGCTTTCTCATGTGGTATTCGATCGCGCGCGATGCGCAGCAGATCCAGCCGCTCGTGCCCGCGCTGCAGAGCTGGTGGATGAAGATCCACGTGCCGGCGAACTTTATCGGTTACGGCAGCTTTGCGCTGTCGGCGATGGTCGGCGTCGCGTATCTGATGAAGGAGCGTGGCGTGCTGTCCGACCGCCTGCCCACGCTCGATGTGCTCGACGACGTGATGTACAAGTCGATCGCAGTCGGCTTCGCGTTCTTCACAGTCGCGACGATTCTCGGCGCGCTGTGGGCCGCGGAAGCGTGGGGCGGCTACTGGAGCTGGGATCCGAAGGAGACGTGGGCGCTGATCGTGTGGCTCAATTACGCCGCATGGCTGCATATGCGCCTGATGAAAGGCCTGCGCGGCGCGGTGGCGGCATGGTGGGCACTCACGGGCCTGCTGGTCACCACGTTCGCGTTCCTCGGCGTGAATATGTTCCTTTCCGGCCTGCATAGCTACGGAAAGCTGTGAAGTGCAAGGGAACGCTAGTGCACGGTACTCCCCGTTGGTCGCAAATCGCTAAATCGCTGCTCCGCACCTCTTCGCATAGCGAAAAGGAAACGCGCGAAGCGATGAACCGAAAGTGGCTCAAGCGGATGTCTGATGGCGAGGATGATTCCTATCACAAGCGCGCACACGTTACGGTGCTGGACAGGCCTAACCCCACTTCAGCGCTGGTGTCGTGGAAGGATCCCACTCGCTGTAACTATGGATATCAGCTATGGTGTCTCTCGATTGCGAAGCGGGACGGGTTTTGCTCAATGAGCGGACACCAGATAAAAAAGGGTGATAGTGTCTATCGGCCTCCCGCGTTCCCAAGGCCCGCCAACGCGACCGCAATGATACTTTCTTCAGTCATTGAAGAGGCAAGCCAAGGCTGAGGTGTTTGGGGTTTGGGGCTTGCGGCGACCGTTTCCGGCTGAGCAAACGCGCTTCCGCACGTCACGCTTCTATACCAGATGCACCGAGGCGATACGTGTTCTACATTGCGTTGCGTCGTGTTCAGTACGAGACTGAAAACGCGTTGCGACCAACTTCCCCTTGCGCGTTATCTCGACGGATTGCCGGCGC
The DNA here is from genome assembly GCF_019428685.1 of Paraburkholderia edwinii. Classification (NCBI taxonomy): domain Bacteria; kingdom Pseudomonadati; phylum Pseudomonadota; class Betaproteobacteria; order Burkholderiales; family Burkholderiaceae; genus Paraburkholderia; species Paraburkholderia edwinii. The sequence continues at coordinate 2,753,095 of NZ_CP080095.1, read as the reverse complement.
GCGCGGCATACGCGTTCTCAGAGTGTGCGGATATTTGTTCACGTCGCGCATTCGACGAATGACGCAATGCAACCTCTAATCCTGTCATCAGGCATGGGGCATGAGACATAAGGCAAGACGCATGGAGCAAGCAAAATGTGGATTGACGGTCGCAGTTGTGTCATCGTCATCACGGTAGTCGCATCGGCCGTGGTGTTTCTTCGTGAGATGCCGATCACGAGCCCAAGCTTGCCGGTGCCTGAAAATCACGCGCAGGCATTGACTCATCGAACGGCAGCTTCGACTCCGCCGCAGTCGCATCCCACGACGACCGACGCGTTTGCGCCACAAAACCACGGAGCATCGCATTGACCGGTTTCGGCCGGCTGCGTTATTACTTTCCGACCGCGGAATCATCGGCGCTGCTGAGCGCGCGCACGATCTCGAGCGCGCCCTGGCTCTCGAGTTCGCTCGCAACTTTGCGGCCAAGTTCGATCGCGCGCTCAACGGTCGCGGCCGCCGACGAGCCGTGCGCGTGCAGCACGTGCTGGCCGTCCGGCGTCGCCACGAGCGCGCGCAAATACAAGGTGCCGTCATGCCACGTCGCATACGCAGCGAGCGGCACCTGGCAGCTGCCGCCCAGCGCACGCGACACCATGCGCTCCGCTTCGACCGCGGCCGCCGTATGTTCGTGATGGAGCGGCGCAAGCCACGCCGCGAGGTTCGCGCGCTCAGCGCGAATCTCGATGCCGAGCGCGCCCTGACCCGCCGCGGGCAGACTGTCGAGCGGATCGAGCAGCCCACGGATGCGGTTCGCGAGGCCAAGGCGCTTCAATCCCGCTGCCGCGAGAATGATCGCCGCATAGTCGCCGCGGTCGAGCTTCGCAAGACGCGTATCGAGATTGCCGCGTAGCGGCTTGACGATCAGTTCGGGAAAGCGCGCACGCAGGTTCGCTTCGCGCCGCAGGCTCGAGGTGCCGACCGCACTGCCCGGCGGCAGCGCCGACAGCGCATGGTAGTCGTTCGATACGAATGCGTCGCGCGCGTCCTCGCGTTCGAGAATCGTGCTCAATGCGAAGCCCGGCGGCAATTCCATCGGCACATCTTTAAGCGAGTGAACGGCGAGATCGGCGTGGCCGTCGGCCAGCGCGTTTTCGAGCTCCTTGACGAACAGCCCCTTGCCGCCGACCTTCGAGAGCGTGCGATCGAGAATCTGATCGCCGCGTGTAGTGAGCCCGAGAATTTTGACGTCGCAGGATGGATATAACTTCTGCAGCGCGCACTGCACATGCTCGGCCTGCCACATCGCGAGGCGGCTTTCACGCGAGGCGATCACGAGCGTGCTGGGTGGGATCGTTGAGAGCGTCTCGGGATTCATTGCTAGTTCAAAAGTACATGACAGGATCGATAAAAATAATGCTAGCACGCGCATAAGCGTCGGCCCACGGTTCCCTTGCGGCCCATTGCTGTTATGGGATTGCCTTGAATCTTTATTTTGTCATTGGCGGCGGCGCGTACTTGAGAGCATCACTCCACGACTCGCCGTAACGTGGTTCGACAGCAGGTTAGTCAGGATCCCATAGATGATTAAGTGGCCGGCAGCCGATTTCACCGCTCCCGAATAATGAACTCATGCAATAGCTGCAATCTTTCCAGCAGCCAGTCGGTGAAGTCCCCCGTTGGTCCCGGCATCACCGTCTGCCTGCCGAAAATCGATTCGTCGATTTCCATCTGTCTCGCCAGCGCGCCGCACATTCGTCTCGCTATCTCGGGATGTTGCTGGAGAATCGGCGTCAAGGTCTCCTTGCTCAACAACAGCATCGTGACGCTCGTCAAGGCTCGCACCGTCCCATCGATCTTCGCGCCGACCAGAATGCCGGATTGCCCGATCGCGTCTCCGGGCGACATCCGGCGCAGCTCCACTTCTTTTCCGGCCCGCGTCGCGGTAACCGAGGTCACTCCCCTAGCCACGATCTGCAGCGCCTGGTGCAACTCCACACATTCGCCGGCGCAATCAAGAATGATCTGGCCCGCCTGAAATTCACGGGCCTCGAGGCTTTGCGCGAGTTCCGCAAGTTTCGCATCGCCGAGTGCATCGAGCATCTCCACCCGACGCAACAGTCGCACCGGAAAGTCAGCCTCGCTTGCGAGCGTTACCTCGCCGACCAGCGGACGCAGCCTGATACCCGCCGCTTCGAGATGCCGCTGTGCGAGATCGAAAAGCACATTGCGCGCGTGATTCCGGGTTGAAAGATCGTCAACGAAGGCGACCAGTTCGTACTGGATCGAATGAGGTGTCGCCCGGAGTGCTTTCACGCGCGGCTCCGGATGCTCGAGAATGCAGGTCGCGCCGATTGTCGTATGCCTCAGCGCTTCGACGATCTTTCCCGCATGTTCCTGAGGTGCAATCTCGAGCAGCAGCGACACACCGTGTATCCGCGCCGGGCGGCTCTGATTCACGATGCTCGCCTTTGCCGCCACGCTATTTGGAATCACCACGATATTGCCGTGCGGATTCATCAGTGTCGTCGCTCGCCAATTGCTCTCGACAACCTCCCCCTCAATCTCGCCGATGAATACCCAATCGCCCACCCCGAAAGGCTCGGTGGCATTCAGCACGACGCCTGAAAACACGTCGCTCAACGTACTCTGTACCGCGAGGCCGAGCACGACCGCCACAGCGCCCGACGTGGCGAGCAGGCCTCGCACAGGCAGCTCAAGCACGTGCGCGAATGCCGCCACGGCCGCCCCAACGAAAATCACCGCCCGAATGATGTCGCGGATCAGCTGGTCGCGTATCCATGCGCGTGGCAAAGCCCGGCTCGCCAGCGTCGCCGATGCGACGATGGCAAGGTGAAGCCACCAGAGCAGCTCAACTAACTGGGCAAAGAAATGAACGGGCCGCGTACCTTGAGGTGCGGGCTCGAGCGGGTTCAGCTCCGAGTTCATCAACACCGCGGTAAGCGTGAAAAATGCGGCGAATCGGGCCAGCAGACGCGTGCGCTCGAATCGGTTCCCCAGCACACGCCACGCGATAAAGTCCAGAATAAATAGCGTTAGGCCCAGTGCAATGTCAGTCTTAAGGTGACCCATGATGCAATCAGAGATTCTTGCGTGAGCGTCTGCCTTCTGGCAGTTTCCCGATCGCCTAGCAAATCATGAATCGACCCTCGTACGCAATATGTTTCGACGACAGGGGATAGGCGCTTTGGTATAAGACTCTATGCTTCTGTATTTTCTTGCCTCGATAATCGCGCGCCCTGCCTTGGAGCCTGCTCCGCTGCCCATGACCTTGGCGATTTAATGAAACCGAATTGGTGAACAGCTGATTCCGAATCCGCTTTTAGGGCTTTGGCGCCATTCAAGCTTGTGATAGCGGTGGGCGCTTCATGGCCATAAGCTCGATCACCTCATCCTTGACATCCGCGGATGAGACCGCAATAGTCAGCCATTTCCCGTCTGGGTAGGCTCGGGCATCATCGTAGAGTTTGACTAGCTGTGGGCTCCACGAATAACGCCGCCCCTCGAACTTCTCTCGCTCTGCTTGCCCCAGCACCACCATAACTGACAATAGCCGGTATGCCGGCAGCAGCGTGCAAAGCGCCCTGATCTTCCTGTAACGCAGCGACCACCCGCGATTCTTGCCGCCGTAGAGCCAATCTGGCGCGAAAACACCGGGGTACGACGCCGCGATCCAACTCTGCAACCCGGCCCAATGCTCGTACGCGTCCGGCCCGATCCAGTTGCGCACAGCGCGCTCATCGGGCGGCGCCGATTTGTCGGTGATTCTGTCGCCGACCTGGGGGGACTGTTTCATATCGCTTTCCTCTTTTCCTGATGGGTGGAATGCTTCCGGTGACGCAGGCGCTTTCCCCGGCTTCGCCAGACGTCACCCGTTTGACGAGTATTCAATCGACGCTCCGCGCAAGGCTGGCCATCGCCGGTTCGATCGTAGCGATGAGCGAGCGGCGAACTTCGGCTGCACGAGCCTCATCGATAAAGGCGGTCGCTTGCATAGGGAGGTAATGGACCGTATTGAAGCCGATGCACGCAAGTACGGCCGTCAGATAGGTAGTGAGGAAATCCGGCTGATTGGCCCGATCGCCGGCGAATACGCCACCCGAAGCAATCCCGACGAATACTGGACGGTCCTCAAGCAATCCGACCTTGCCGGCTGGCGTCGATTTCATCGTGCGGCCGACACGCAGAATCTGATCGATCCAAGCCTTCAGAACAGACGGGACCGTGAAGTTGTTCATCGGCGTACCGATGACAACGACATCGGCACGCTCGACCTCCTCGATGAGTTGCTCCGCCAGAAGCACCGAGTCGGCAGTCCGCCCTGCCGCGGCCAGCGACGCGGGCGTCGCGAGCGCGTCGGCATAGGCGGCGTCGGCATGGGGTATCGGTTCATATCCGAGATCCCGGCGGCTGACCTGCGCCTCAGGGAGGATTGTGAGTAGCTTTGCGACGATCGCCGCCGACAACTGTCGACTGTGTGACTCCGGTCGCGGACTGCAATCGATGTGCAGGATATTCATACGAGTCTCTCCAGCCGCTTCACGAAGCCAATGCAGCATCGAGCACCTGGTCCGGCTTGGAGCGGCGGTTCTTGCCAGCGTACCTTCTACAGGTCACCGGCCTGATTTATAAATGGATGGATTCAGGTACTCGAGTGCCGACCGGAAGGAAGCCGACCGTGTCATTCAACATGACCCACCGGTCAGAACTGTTATCCGCACTGCTAATGGTTCTGATTGTCATGAGGTGATTCATCGTCTTGAACATGCAGCCACTGGTAAAGCATCCGTCTTTGCCAAATGCGACTATGCATTGCGCTCACGGTCAGTAGCCATCGTTAAGATAACTTGATTAGATTCAATCTCGGAATACCGGTCAAGTTCCATTGGTATATAAACGCGATACTTCCAAGGAAGATTTGCGACGCGAACGTGATGGTCTGGCCGGGGCCGCGCCTATGGCGTATGTCGTGTCGCGCTGAGATCGAGCAAATGCGCAGCGCTTATCTCAGTGAGCATTTTTTTCTGGCGGCTCGCCCGACTCATTCACATGGCGTGGGAGTGCGGATACGACAGTTCTCCGCGCTACCTCGCTGCACTCACAGCGACTTCTGGTTACTATCGGCGGCCGTACCCGTTGCAGCACGGGTCACGGCTGGCGGCGCGCGCATGTTGTCCTCACGCGACGCATCGACCTGTTCGTGGCGATGTCGTGCGGCTGACACGCGTACCTGCTCGCCCATCTGCGGAGGGATCGTATGCTTCGAAAGCTTCGTGCACGCCTGTTGCAAGCAGGCGGAACCATCCAGCGTCTCGGCACACCGTGGTTCCTGCTCGCGACTCGCCTCTGGATCGGTCAGGTGGTATTCGTCCATCAGATCATGGGCATGATTCAGAGCGAATCGCATGGACTCTTGCACGGTGCGCTCCCCGTCCCTTCGAGCATCGATGTAGCCATACGCGGCGCGGTGCCCTTATTGCTTTCGCTTGGACTTCTGACGCGCCCCCTTGCGATTGCCTTGCTGGCGGGCGCATCGACCGTGGTCATGGGGACTGCGCAAAGCATCGTGTCGCCGTTGCTGATCTGGCTTGTCGTCGCGGGTCCGGGCACGTTCTCGATCGATGCGCTGCTGGGCCGTGGAGCGCCCTTCGCGCCCCTCGCGCCTCTGCGGATGTTCAAGGCAGGCTATGGGGCGCTAAGCCTCTATGGGACGCCGGTGCTACGGTTCGCTGCGCGCATCGGCCTTGCGGTTGCCTTCGTCCTTCCCTTCAGCCATACGATCTCTACAGTCAGCATGCCGACGCCGGCGTCGTTCACGATGCCGTTCGACGTCCCCGCGTGGCTTGCGATCGTTCTCGCAGGCGCGCTGGCGCTCGGTTGCGCGACGCGCCTTGCCGCGGCGATCTGCGCGGCGCTGATCCCGCTCGCGGGCATCGCGATGGCACTCGACGAGCGGCTCGCCGTTCTGCTCCTGCTGCTCGGCCTCGTATCCGGTGGCGCGGGCATGCTGTCGATCGACGGACTGCTGGCGAAATGGATGATTCGCGACATCGATGCGCAAGATCCGGGGGGCAGCCACCGTCCGCGCGTCGTAGTCGTGGGCGGTGGCTTTGCCGGAGTATCGACGGTTTATGGCTTGCGTAATTCGCGTTGCGACATCACGCTTATCGACCAGCGCAACTACCACCTGTTCCAGCCGCTGCTCTATCAGACCGCCACGGCCGCACTATCGGCAACCGAGATCGCAACGCCGATCCGCAGCCTCTTCAGGGGGCAACGCAACGTGCGAATCCGGCTGGGCAAAGTGAGCGGCATCGATACCGCTGCGCGCGAAGTCATGGTCGGCGAGAATCGCGAAAGGTACGACTATCTGGTGCTCGCCACCGGCGCACGCCATAGCTATTTCGGCAAGGACGCCTGGGCGCCCTACGCGCCCGGACTCAAGACCGTGGAAGATGCCACGTCGATCAGAAGCCGTCTTCTGAAAGCATTCGAAGCGGCTGAAAGCACAACGGACGAAACCGCGCGTGCCGCGTGGCTGACTTTCGTAATCGTCGGCGGTGGACCGACCGGAATCGAGCTGGCCGGCGCAATCGCCGAACTCGCGCGGCATGGCATGGATCAGGAATATCACCTGATCGATCCGTCCACGTCGCGTGTGATTCTGCTGCATGCGGGGCCACGCGTGCTGCCTGCGTTTCACGAATCACTGTCGGCCATCGCCGAGCGTTCGCTGCGTAGTCTCGGTGTCGATGTGCGCCTCGACACGAGAGTGCTCGGCGTGGACGAAGCAGGCGTCGACGTCGGGGCATATCAGATCGCATCGCGCACGGTCCTGTGGGCGGCCGGTGTCGCGGCGTCGCCCGCGGCGAAGTGGCTTGGCCAGCCGGAAGACGGCTCCGGCAGAGTCAAGGTAAGCGACGACCTTTCTGTGCCCTCGCATGAAAGGATCTATGCAATTGGCGACACGGCATCGAGCGCGGGATGGCGTGGCACGCCAGTTCCCGGACTTGCGCCCGCGGCCAAGCAGCAGGGCAAATACGTGGCGCGCGTGATCGACGCGCATCTTTCTGCACTCCCGCCACCGCCGGCATTCCAGTATCGCCATTTCGGCAACCTCGCGACGATTGGCCGGCAATCGGCGGTGGTGGAGATCGGCCGTTTCAGGCTATCGGGTGGTCTCGCATGGTGGCTATGGGGCGCGGCACACATCATGTTCCTCGCGGGCGCACGAAACAGAACGGCGGTTGCCGTCGACTGGATTTGGGCCTACCTCACCTACCGGCGCACTACGCGGCTCATCACCGAAACGGATCAATCCAACGGATAGTCGCGCGCGACGTTTCGCCGCAGAAGTCCGAGGTCTCCGCGTTCAAAAGCGCAATCGCGCCGATCCGTGACGACACCGCACAACCACCGCGTGACCGCCACGAGCACGGCGTGCAACAGCACCGGTGCAATGCTTTCAATTCAGGAAGCGGTGCGCCGAGCGATGTTGGCCGTTCGCGCTCTTTCTCATTCGCGAATGAAATAGTGGCGTTCCTCAAGTGTTAAGGAATAAACGCGTCTGTTTTTACCTTTCGATTGACTTGAGCGTCGCCTTTCGCACTATTGAATGAGGAATGTCACGATGATCGACGAAAAATCCAGCGAAGCAGCGCTTCGCATACGTGCGGTGTATCTATGGGAACAGGACGGCCGGCAGGAAGGCCGGCTGGCGCAGTACTTCCCCAAAGCACAGGCGATGCTCGACGAAGAGGCCTCGATTGCCGCGCCCATCGACGAAGCAACGGCAGCCCGCGGGCTGCTGACGCGACCTCTCGCGAACGAACCCAACCGCAAATAACCGAAGCCAATACCGGAAGCAGGTAACGGTTACCCATAACGGTCACCATTGACGACTGCTCCGGCGGACGCTTCCGCTCACCGTTGCAGCCCTTCAGTTAGCCGATTCAATCGGCCATCTTTTCAGAAAATTTATCCGGTCTCAACGATGCAAAGCTCACTCGTATTGAAATCCAAGCTCAATGGCGGCATTTCCATTTTTTCCGTGGTCGGTCAACTCGCCGCCGAATACAAGGCGATCAACCTCTGGCAAGGCGCACCGAGTTTCACGCCCGACCCGCACCTCGTCGAATCTGCGTTTCAGGCGGTACGGGAAGGTTTTAACCAGTACGGGCCGATGCCCGGCGTGCTGCCGCTACGCGAGGCGTTGGCGAGAAAAACCGCAAAGCTCTATGGCGCGCAGTACGACCCGAACACCGAAATCACCGTGACCGCAGGCGGCCTCGAGGCCGTCTATGCCGCGATCACAGCGCTGGTCCACGCCGGTGATGAAGTGCTCTATTTCGATCCCGCGTTCGAGTGCTACGAGCCTACGATCCGGCTGCAAGGCGCCACGCCGGTTCCCATCAGGATCCCGCTTGGCACGATGAAAATAGACTGGGATCAGGTTCAGGCGGCAATCACGCCCCGTACGCGCATGATCATCGTCAACACGCCTCACAATCCGCTCGGCGGCGTGCTCGACCAGAACGACATCGACCGGCTGATCGCGATTACGCGCGGCACCAACATCGTTATCCTGTCCGATGAAGTGTACGAGCACATGGTCTACGATGGAAAAACGCATCTGAGCATGGCGCGCTATCCTGAACTGGCCGAGCGCAGCGTGATCGTTTTTTCGCTGGGCAAAACCTTCCATGTGACAGGCTGGCGCGTCGGATACTGCGTGGCGCCCGCCGAGATCATGAAAGAGATCAGGATGGTTCATCAGTATCTCGTCTACGCGGCCCCCGCGCCCTTCCAGATGGCGCTTGCCGCGTCGGTCGAGGACGAGAACAACTATCTGCATCTGGCCGATTTCTATCAGAAGAAGCGCGACCTTCTCGTCGATTCGCTTAGCGGTTCCGCGCTAAAGGTTAAGCCCTGCCCTAGCGGATTTTTCCTGCTGGCCGATTTCCGCGCCGTTTCGGATAAAAGCGATCGCGACTTTGTGCTTGATCTGCTGCGGCGAAAACGTGTCGGCACGATTCCGTTATCGCATTTCTATAGCGACGGCGCCGACACGGGCATGATACGTCTTAGCTTCTGCCAGCATGACGATGTATTGCGTGAAGGTGGACGTCTATTGTCGGAGCGCGATTTATAGTCGATGACGCCGCGAAACCAACACGCGGCGACACCGACCACAGGCGCGGCGGCAACGCCGTGTTCACCCGTGTCAGCATCGCGCAGAACTGCTGACACGGCCGATTGCTTTACCACCCTGCTTCAGGCGCCTTCCATGCGTTGAATGGCGCGACACATCTGCTCGGCGTGACGCACATCCGTTCCGCAGCAACCGCCCACAATCGACATGCGCCGCAGGAAAAGCCCTTTGAGCTCCTTATATTGTTCGCCGAGCTCGACCGGGTCGCCGTCATCGAGCTTGAGGGCTTGATCGAGTTCGGCGTGACTGCGGCGCGATGCGTTCGCACGCACGCCGCGAATGCGCTGAACCCAGTCGCCGCCCGATTGCAAGGTCGACTTGAAATGGGTTGGGTGCGCGCAATTGATCATGAAGAATGATGCATAGCTGTCGGTTTCCGCATCGGCGCGCTCGATTGCCTCTCGCAGCGTCTCCCCCGACGGTAAGCGGCCATCGGTTTCCACGGTGAAAGAAAGGAATATCGGCATTGCGCATGCGCGGGCCGCCAGCGCCATACCGATCGCTTCGTCGATATAGGTCAAGGTATTGCCGCCGACCAGATCGGCCTCGGTTGCCGCGAACGTTTCGATCTGGGTCCGATGGTAGTCGCGTGCTTCATCGACACTCATGTGCGTATCGGCCTGATACCCGTCGCCACGAGGCCCCAGACTACCGAAGATGACGACCGGCGTCTGCGGCGTCTGCCACTTTGCGCGTTGCCTGACTAGCAGATCGACCGCGCGACGGTTAACGTCTTCCAACGCGCTTTCCGAGTAGCCGAGCTTTTGCCCCCAATCGCGATTCGCACGCCATGTCGGCGTGTCCAGCATCGCACCGGTTTCCCGATAGCGTGCGAGGCTGCAGAAGCGATCGAAGTGCTGTTCGAGCAGTGCGACGCCCGCATCGTCCTTCAGAAGCGTGAACGACGCGAAGTGCGGCAGGTCAATGCCTTCATGAAAGACCAGCGACGTTTCAAGCCCGCCCGATGCGAGAAATAAGCGGTCGGAATCCAGCAGGGGCAAACAGGAACGATATTGGCTCATCAAAACCTTCCAGTAACAGTTGAATGGGTTGTCTCCGTTAATGAAATGTCTTCGTAGAAAAGCAAGGCTGGATCACGTCGATCTTCATGGCACATTCTCACGTGCAAAGCATCGAATGCGCGGACTCCTCGGAGGTGCAGTATGACGTGAACGAGCTCGCCGATATCCAGCCCTATCGGCCTATTGTGGGCACGTTATGTCAGTTGAATAAAGTACCAAGAATGACTGCTTTGACTGGTGTATGCGCCTGCGCCGTTCCTGAGCGCGGGTTTCTCATTCAACGGCTCGTGGAAGCGCTACGCGGGGTCGGCTGTTCTTACGCATGGAGTGGCGTTCACGCGCCCGACCTTCCCTATACGCAGTCGTCGCTTGCCGTCTCGCTATCGCGGCGTTCGACCGCACTCAAGGAGCACATTGCATGACCGAAGAGCGTTGGACCCTGGCCACGCGCGGGTTACGCACCACGGCCGATTTCTGGTCGGTGCGTTTCGTGGACGAACGCACGGACCACCATACCGTACGCAACGATGTGCCGCTGCCCTTGCGCCATGTGCGCGAGCGCGGCGCGATAGTCACCGCCTGGGCCGGAGCGGGCGCCGGCTATGCCGCCACGGCCGATCTGTCGGCAAGCGGCGTGCAGCGCGCACTTGAGATCGCCACCGCGCGGGCGCATGCGTGCGCCGCGCACGCGCTGATCGACCATCGTGCGATCACGCGGCCTGCGCAAAGCGGCAGCTATGTCGCGCCGAACGCACGCGAGGCGTTGCCGTCGCGACGCGAATGGGTCGAGCGTCTCGCACACGAATGCGCGGGCGCCAACGTCGATGCGCGCATGGTCGAGCGTGTCGCCGGCATGCAGGTCACGCAAAGCGATCACCTTTACCTGACCAGCGACGGCGTGCGCATCGAACAGCAGTTCCGTTTTCTGATGCCGAGTCTTTCAGCCGTCGCGCACGACGATATCGACTCACAGGAGCGCACGCTCAACGGGCATTCCGGCGCGCTCGCGCAGGGTGGCATCGAAGTTCTGTCTCGCTATGGTTTCGACGGCGCAGGCGCGCGCATCGCCCACGACGCGCTGCGGCTCCTCGCCGCGCCCAACTGTCCGACCGGGCGACGCGACGTGCTGCTGATGCCGGATCAGATGGCGCTGCAAATCCACGAATCGATCGGCCATCCGCTCGAACTCGACCGGATTCTCGGCGACGAGCGCAACTTCGCGGGGTGCAGCTTTGTGAAGCCTGAGATGTTCGGCCACTATCAGTACGGCTCCGCGCTGCTGAACGTCACGTTCGATCCGGAGCTTCGCGAAGAAGCCGCCGCCTACGCATTCGACGACGACGGCAGCGCGGCCCGCAAACAATACCTGATCCGTGCGGGCGTACTCGAGCGCGCGCTGGGCGGCTCGCTCTCGCAGCAGCGCGTCGGTGTTCCCGGTGTGGCGAACTCGCGCGCGTCGAGCTGGAACCGGCCGCCTATCGACCGCATGGCGAACCTCAACATCGAACCGGGCGACCAGTCGCTCGACTCGTTGATCGCAGGCATCGAGCACGGCATCCTGATGAGGACAAACGCGTCGTGGTCGATCGACGACCATCGCAACAAGTTTCAGTTCGGCTGCGAGTTCGGCCAGTTGATTGAACACGGCAAGCTCACGCAGGTCGTCAAGCGACCGGGCTACCGCGGTATTTCCGCGAGCTTCTGGCGCAGCCTCGCAGCGGTCGGCGATGCGTCCACGCGGGAAGTCTACGGAACGCCGATGTGCGGCAAGGGCGAACCCGGCCAGGTGATCCGCGTGGGCCATGCCTCGCCTGCCTGCGTGTTTGCCGACGTCGAAGTGTTTGGAGGCGCATGATGACCAACACGCTTTTGACGCATGGCGAGGAACGGTTCGACCAGCACGCGCGCTTCAGCATGCTTGCCGACGCAATCGAGCGCATGTGCCGCCCCGGCGAAACAGTGTTGAGCGCGTTCTCAGGCGAGCAGTCCGATTTCATCCGCTTCAACGCGGGCAAAGTGCGTCAGAGCGGCTGGGTCGAACAGGCGCGTATCACGCTGCGGCTTATCCACGGTTCGCGCCAGGCCTACTCCACCTTCGATCTGGGCGGCGACGCGCATGCCGACATGAGCGACGTCTCCGAGGCGCTCAGCGTACTGCGCGAAAGCCTGCTAGACGCGTCTGACGACCCGCACCTGCTGTTCGACGCCGGCGCGTGGACGCGCAGCACGCGCCGCGATGGCAGATTGCCGGATCCGGAGGCGCTCGTCGAACTCGTCGCGCACTCGACGCGCGGGCTCGATTTTGTCGGGTTCTACGCCGGCGGCATGGTCTCGCGCGGCTTCGCCTCGACCACCGGCAGCCGCGGCTGGTACGAGGTGAAGAACTTCAATTTCAGCGGCTCCTTCCATCAGCCCAACGGAATGGCGATCAAGACAACCTACGCCGGCGACGCGTGGGACGACGCCGTATTTGCCGGCAAGGTGCGCGAGGCCGCCGGGCGTCTACCGGTTCTATTACGTGCACCGCGCGTACTGAAGCCCGGTGGCTATCGCGCCTGGCTCGCGCCCTCGGCGCTCGCGGAACTGCTGAAGTCGACGGCATGGGACGGCTTCTCGGCGCGCGCCCAGGCCTCCTCGACAAGTCCGCTCTATAAACTGCATACCGGTGCGGCGAGGTTCGACGAACGCGTGTCCCTCGCGGAATCGCTCGAGCTCGGCATTTCGCCGGCCTTCAACGACGACGGCTATCTGCGCGCGAGCGTGCCGCTGATTAGCGCGGGGCGCGGCGTCGGTCAGCTCACGAGCGCGCGCTCGGCACGCGAGTATGGGCTCGAACCCAACGGCGCGTTAGCGCAGGAAATGCCGACCTCGCTTGCCATGGCGAGCGGTGATCTCGCGCAGGACGACGTGCTCGCGCGGCTCGATACCGGGCTCTATATCGGCAACCTGTGGTACGTGAACTTTTCCGACCGTATGAATTGCCGGCTGACCGGCATGACGCGCTTTGCTACGTTCTGGGTGGAAGGCGGAGAGATTGTCGCCCCTGTCGACGCGATGCGCTTCGACGACAGCTTATATGGCCTGTTCGGCGAGAGGCTCGAAGCGCTCGGCGCGCAATCGGACATGATGCTCTCCGATTCCACCTGGGGACAGCGCGCGACCGGTGGACTGCAATTGCCGGGCGCCCTGGTGAAATCGTTTGAGCTGGTGCTGTAGTGCGCGATCGCGGCGGCGGTGCCGCCCGACCACTGACTCACGCCCCGGTGATCGCGCTATAGACTTGCGTACGCAACTGACGACGCACCGGGAGCGCGCTCGACGGCAGGAGCTGGGTGAGGAACAGCGCGATCAGGTCCTCTTGCGGATCGACCCAGAAGAATGTCCCTGCCGCGCCGCCCCAGAAAAAATCGCCGGCACTGCCGGGGATCAGCGTCGCCGCCGGCGCAATGGTGGTGGCAAAGCCCAGTCCGAAGCCGACGCCATCGTAGTTGGTCTCGCTAAACGCCGAGCGCGCCAGACGAGGCAGATCGACACCGCCCGGCAGATGATTGGCGGTCATCAGCGCCACCGTCTTCGGGCCCAGCAGGCGCGCGCCATCCAGTTCGCCACCCTGAAGCAGCATGCGCGCGAACCGCATGTAGTCGGCGGCTGTCGATACGAGGCCGCCGCCGCCGGAGATGAAAGTGGGCGGCTTCAGATACCGGCTGGTCTGGGGATCGTCCTGCAGTGCCGGTGCTTGCCCGGCTACGACCTTCGAGCCGAGCGCGCCGACGGCGTAGCAGGCGCACAAGCGGGAGTGCTTCTCGTCGGGCACGTAGAAAGCGGTATCGACCATGCCCAGGGGTTCGAAGATCCGCTTTTGCAGAAAGACCTCGAACGGCATCGCGCCGACCTTGCCGACGATATAGCCGAGCACGTCCGTCGAAGCAGAATAGTTCCACGCGTCGCCCGGTGAAAATTCGAGCGGCACGGTCGCCAGCTTCGCGATCATGTCTTCGAGCGTGTCTTCGTTCGAAAGCTCGCCGACCTTCAGCTTGCGATAAGCGGCGTCCACGTTCGTATTCTGGTGAAAGCCATAGGTCAAGCCCGAAGTATGGCGCAGCAGGTCCACCACGAGCATCGGGCGCGCGGGCGCATGCGTGCGGAAGCCCTCCAAGAAACCGCCGGCGTACACACCCAGTTCGTTCCATGCGGGAATGTATTTGCTGACGGGATCGTCAAGTGCAATCTTGCATTCCTCGACCAGCATCATCACCGCCACCGACGTGATGGGCTTGGTCATCGAGTAGATACGGAAAATCGAGTCTTCGGCTAGCGGCCGTTGCCGTTCGCGGTCGGCAAGACCGAGGATCGAGTTCAACACGAGTTCGCCATGCCGCCAGACCTGAGTCACGGCGCCCGGCAGCTTGCCCGTGGCGATGTACTCGTCGTTGATGAAACGGTCTATCCGCTCCAGCCGTTCACAGGACATCCCCTGCCTTTGCTTGCTTCCCATACCCATGCTTCCTCCATTGCCATCGATGAGCGCCTCCGGCGGCGCGTTAGCAGTAGCGGTCGATAATCTCGAATAGCCGACGACACGATGCAGCGACTTGCGGTTCAGGCGCCGTCGCGACGCCGAGCAAAAGGCCCGGCAAGGACCAGGACGGCATCGTAAACCATGAGGACAAAGGCGATGGTGACATGCCAAAAGTCCTCAATTCGCGAACGATCTGCACGTCGGGCGCGCCGTCGGGGAGCCTGAGAAGGATCGCCAGCCCCGCGCTCACCCACTCCCTATTGCGCATTCGCAACTGCTCGCATAGCGCGTCACGTTGTGCCGAATATAGACGCTTGAGCCGGCGAACGCGCCGGATGTAGTGGCCATCGTGCATGAATTGAGCCGTGGCGAGTTGAATGACGGGCGAAGGCGCCGGCGCAAACGCAGCCGCTACGTTGGAAAATTGCGCGGTCAGTCCGATGGGCGCCACGACAAATCCAAGCCGCAGCCCGGGACTGACCGTCTTGCTGAAAGTGCCGATGTGGATGACCCGTTCGGCCCCACCCAATGACGCCAGCGCGGGCGCTGCCGGACCCTCCAGCTGAAGCTCGCCGAGGTAGTCGTCTTCGATGATCCACGCGTCGTTCGAGATCGCCCATTCGAGCAACTGAAGCCGGCGTCTCAAGGACATGGTCGAACCCAAAGGCGCTTGCTGGCCAGGCGTCAGGACGGCGAGCGCCGCGTCCGCCGCGTGCTCGATACCATAGCTGACGTTAAGGCCTTCCGCATCCACCGGCACCGGTACGACGTTCAAACGGGCAAGCTCTAGCCCCTTGCGGGTCACAATGAAACCGGGCTCTTCCATCCAGACCTTCTTACCGTCCAGACCCAGTACTTGCAACGCAAGGCCCAAGCCGGCGCTATATCCCGAAGTGATAAACACCTGCTCTGGAACGCAGTGGAGGTTTCTGGCGATGGAGAGATACCCCGCAATCTCCCGGCGCAGCTCGAACTCCCCTCGCGGATCGGGATGGACCAGTGACGAGAAATACCCCGTCTTCAGCAGATTGGAGGAGCGCGCGCGTACAAAAAGCTTCTCCGGCAGGCCTTCCAGGGCCGGGACGCCAAGCTGAAAGATCGCCGGCCCACCGATCATCGCCAGATAATCTCGCATGAAGGCCCCGACCGGCGGCGCTTCCGCTTGAACCGCCGGGGCGCGGAGCCGCGGCGCCACGCGCGTGCCCCTTGCGCCAAATGTTTCGACCATCTGGCAGTCGGATAACCGTTCATAGGCCACTTGAACTGTGCCGCGCGCCACACCAAGCTGCGCGGCCAGATCCTGCCACGAAGGCAGTCGGGCACCCGGCGCCAGCACGCCCGATTCGATTGCCTTGGCAATACTCAGCCGAATCTGTTCTGACAGCGGCAGCTTCGCCGTCCGGTCGAGTTGAATTCGCAGTTGGGAGTCCATATTCTTGATATACACAAAATTGAGCAATCTTGGTTCTTCTATTTGTACCATCGAAGGTTCAAAATGCACAGCGACTAGCGTTTGGCCCGGCCAATTCAGATTGGCTCGCGTATCACGCAAAACGCGCTGGGCGCGATCGCGTCGCTCAGAAGGTAAGCAAGAGGGAACATCGAGAGCCGTTCGCGTGTTTCGTCGCGACAGTGACAGGAGGAAGTCACCACGGCGGTCCGGCAAGCGCGCTTCTTGAGCGAACAATGAGCATGCGGCCCGACGCAAGGAGGTCGCACCCGCTCGCGTTAAAGCGCACGGCGGCGGTTAGGGATGTTTAGCGGGTACGTAGGGTTACTCGTGCAAGACGCGTGCGATAGCCGATTCCAGCCGATAGGCCACTTCGTTCGCGCCGCCCTCGTATGATGCGCGTACCTTCTGGTTGTCCAGGCCCCTTATCAGACTTTCCATCTTGATCAGTTGCACAAAATTGCGAGCCCTCATCTTCTGCATCAATTGACGGCGCCCGACTTTGACGGTGATTTCGCTTAAGCAAAGCCTCGATGCAATCTGCTTGTTCATCAGCCCGTCGCCCAACATTTGCAGGAGCGCACGCTCGCGATCGGACAAAGAGCGATACCGTTCCTCCAGGCTTTCGCGCGATTTCTCCAACGCTCGCATCTGTTCGTCGTATTTCAGGGCTGAACAGACCGCATCGAGCATGTCCTGATCGCGAAACGGCTTGGGCAGGAAATCTCGCGCGCCGGCTTTCATCGCCTGAACCGTCATGGCGACGTCGCCGAACGCCGACATGAAAATGATCGGCGGAACGCGCCTTCTTTGCACGAGACGGCTTTGCAGATCAAGACCGCCGATCCCGGGCATACGGATATCGACCACCAGGCAGCTCGCGGTTGCACCGACGTCGGCCTCGTCGTATTCGAGGAATGCCTGGGCGGTTGCAAAAGCCTTCGAACGAAGGCCCACGGATGTCAGTAATCCTTGAAGAGCTTCCCGCACCGAATCGTCGTCGTCGACAACGAAGACCGTGGAAGCAGCTTGAGCGCCCGGTCCAATTGCATATGCTGCCACGCTTGGCTCCTGTGTAATGATGTGCTGGATACCACCGCGCTCCGTGCTTAAGCCATGCGCGCGCACTTATGCGGAGGGGGTACGGATGAATAGCAAGTCTATAGGGCACTGAGAAGCAAAGAATCCGGAGTGAGTCGCTATTCGTCCATTTTTGAATGATGTTTTCTTTAACCATGGCAAATGAATGACAGGGCTGATTAGAATGTCGCGCCGACAAGCCGCGTGACAGCGAGAGTACCCTTGGACAGTGCGCCCTTCTTGTGGCTGTTTATGCAAAAATGGATGAATCAGGAATGATGCAATCGACCAGAGCGATGCCGCGTGGGCTTTGGGCTTCCTCAAGGAAACCCGGGTCAAACCACTTTGCGGCGACCGGTGGGTGGAGAAAATGCAGGACGTGGCAATGACGCGACTCTCCCGAATCTCGACGACCGACCTCGACAACCTGCTGATGCGGCTGGATGTGAAATTTGTCGACCTCGCCGAATGTCACGTGAGTCCGGGCTGGAGTCTGTCGTTTACCGCATCGAAAATGCCCGGCCTGCATTACAACCTGGACGGCACCGGCGAACTCGTGGTCGGTGAAAATGCGCCGATCCGTCTGTCGCCGCACATGCTGATCATCGTGCCGGCTGACCGTCCGTTTCGCATTACCGCTTCCGATCCCCAAGGGCGTGTGCCGTTACTAAGAATGGTCGATCTGGACGCCTCGGAACAAAGCAACACACTGGTGCGTTATGTGGCCGGCACGGAGAAACCTGAAGTGACGCTCGTGTGCGGCTATTTTCAGGCGACCTACGGCACCACGATTGAGTTGTTTTCGGGGCTGACGTCGCCGATCGTCGAGCATTTCGACGTCGAAGACCGGCTCGATCAAAAGCTGAAGTCCGTGATCGACGAACTGGCGGAGCAGCAGGTAGGCGTCAGCGCGATGACGACGACCTTGCTCAAGCAGGTGCTTGTCATGCTGCTGCGCCGTTCACTCACCTCGACGAGTGAACTGGGCGAGCGCTTCTCGATTCTAAGCGATCCTCAGATCGCACGCGCGTTCTCGGAGATGGTCAACCGGCCCGGCGCGCCGCATTCGATCCACACACTAGCGCAACTGTCCGGCCTCAGCCGGTCGTCATTCATGCTGCGCTTTGCCGACCTGATCGGCGAATCGCCGATCGCGGTATTGCGGCAATTGCGGATGCGACAGGCGGCGACGATGCTTGCGTCGAACTACGAACTTTCGATCGATCAGATTGCGCGGAACGTCGGCTATGCGAGCCGCAGCAGTTTCCTGCGTGCATTCAGGAAAGTCTACGGCATGGATCCTTCTGAATATATGGATACCGAACGACCCTAACGCACACTAGCCGGCTCACCTGCACCTCTTGGGTGTTCTTCATCCTCCCAGTATTCGATACGTTCGTATATCCGCCGGATACCTGTTCCACATTGCGTTTCAACGCCAGGCGACCTTGAATGCTGGTAGAGCGACGAGGTGGACGACGGGGCAGTGACGTCCGTTGCGGCCGAACTGCTGATGCGACCCGGAACATCTGATACCGGCCGCGTGCGAGAAGCTTGACGCCGAAGCCATCGGGAGCGTCCCGACCGTCGCCGTCGTCAGCGTCTTCGGGGCACTGCTCGTCGACCCGCAGGGATCTGGCATCTCAACGAAATATCGGAATCTATGTCGTCAATGAGCGAAGCTGCAGTTCGATACGTGACCGGGCTTTCGACGCTAGTCGACTGGTCCACGAAAATTCGTGGCAAGTCCGATTCGCGGGAAATACTCGAAATTTTCATGCGGGGTGTCCTTTCATTTTGCGATGCGCGTCGTGCGCTTGTCGTTGCGCGAGTGCCCGGCAAACCCGTGATTCGTTGCCGCGCCGATCTTATCGGCGACGATGTCATGATGCATATCTGTAACGCGCCTCATGACGACAGGCACGTCGCATCCGCGTTATCCGGTCTCGCGCTCGATTTCGCGCGCACGCCGTTTGACCATGCAGCCGATCGCGCCGGCGGTGCGCAACCTGCCGCGGCGGCGGCTGATATTCACTGGGTACCGCTCGATGCGAGTGAAATCGGCGGCGACCTGTTGTTGATCGGTGAAGCCAGCGAGAAACTCGAGCTGACGACGACCGCGCGGGCGTTCATCCTTCTGCTCGCCGCACAGACGGACTTTGCGCTGCGCAATGTCCGTCTGGAAGCGCGCGCAGTCCAGGCGGAAAACGCGATGCAAACGGCCGAGCGCAACCTGCTCGCGACCGAATTCGCCCTGGCGGAGGGGCAGAGAATCAGCCGCACCGGCAGTTGGCGATGGAATGTGCGAACGCAACGCATGACCGCCTCGAAAGAGCTTTTCCGCATCTACGATCTGCCGGATGAGAGCAATCTGTCGTATCGGGCGTTTATCGAACGCGTATACGAGGACGACCGGCCCCTGTTCGAACAGGCTTTAGCGGATGCAGTGGCGCAATGCAGCGTATTCAAGTTCGAATACCGGATCGCCATTCACGACGGCGACATCCGCTATCTATGCGCGGAAGGACATCCCAATCTCGATCCCGAAGGCGGCCTGGAATATGTGGGCATCGTCAGGGACGTGACGGAAAGACGGCTCGCGGCCGAGGCCCTCGAGACCGCGCAGGCTGATCAGGCCCGCTCGCTGCGCTTTGCGGCAATGGGCGAACTGGCGATGTCGATCATCCACGAGATCAATCAACCGCTGACGGCGGTCATGACGAACGCTGAAACCTGTCTGCGCTGGCTCGTGCGATCAAGACCGGATCTCGAGCAGGCCCGGCAGGCCGCGACGCGTACGACGCGCGACGCGGAGCGCGTCTCGAAAGTGGTCGCGGGTTTGCGCGCGCTATCGTGGAAAACCGGCTTCGCCAAGACCGCGGTGCACATTGACGACGCGATACGCGAAGTCGCGATGATGCTGCGCAGCGACATCGAGCGCAATATGATCAGCCTGAGGCTCGAACTGGCGGCAACCCTGCCGGCACTGGGCGACCGCGTGCAACTTCAGCAGGTGATGCTCAATCTGATGCGCAACGCGATCGAAGCGATGGCGGGCAAGGACGGGCCACGACGGTTGCAAGTGTCGACAGCCATGCTCGGAAAAGAAGCGGTGCAAGTCACGGTGCACGACAACGGGGTCGGGTTTAGCGCGGATCTGACGGGGCGCGTTTTCGAAGCAATGTATTCGACGAAGAAACACGGCATGGGCATGGGACTGTCGATATCCCGCTCGATCGTCCAGGCGCACGGCGGCAAACTGGTCGTCTACTCGAGTCCCGAACAGGGCACCTCATTCCAGTTCGCGGTGCCGTGCGCATCCGACTGACCGTCGCAGGTCGCCAGGCGGGCCAATCTGTTCGCAACGCCAGGGTAAAGCCGCACGAAAAAAGTAAGTGATTCGACAAAAAATCACGGCGATTCGCGCGACGCGAGTGCCCTTTCGACTTCCCTGATCAGATCAGCGCTGCTGAAAGGCTTGACCAGATACGCCGCCGCACCGTTGGTCATCGCTTCGCGCTGCGCGCTTTCGTCGAAATAGGCCGTCATCAGAATCACCGGCGCGGAACAGTGAATCGCACGCAGGTAATGCTGCAATTGCATACCGCTCATTCCCGGCATCTGGATATCCGTGACCACACAGCTAACCGAATCAAAATCACCTGACGCGACGAATTGCTCCGCCGAGCTATAGCTGCTCACTGGAAAGTCCCGCGAAGCGATGAGGTTTTCGACGGCCTCGCGAACAGACGGGTCGTCGTCTATGACTACGATCATCTTGTGCTGTCGAGAACGGAAAACGGGAATCCGCATCGAACCCCGATGCCAGGATCGGCTTCGTTAATCGCGTTCGATCGGTCTCGCTAACGACTGATTTCAGAATGATGCGTGCGACGCTAGCTCAATACTACGGCATCTTTAGTCGACCCAGGCTATACGTTCGTATTGACTTTTGTTTGCTCTTTCCACGATCGCGCACGTTGCATATATTCGTGGTGGTTCAATGCGCGCTACCGGGTGCAATCGGCGATACGTGCATGTCGACGACGGCATGCACAGCGTCCGGTGTCCGCGATCTGGCCATTCGATATGTTGTGGGAACCTCTCCTCCACCATAACGAATCCTTAGACGGGTACACGTCTTAACTTCGTATAACTGGATATACGAATTAGCAATGTGGAACCACGATACCGATATTACGGAAACACGCCGTGAAATTCCGTTTAAAAAGACGATATCCCTGGATTGAAATGAATACCTTGGTTTAGTTGTCTAAGCTGCGTGACTATGGCGTAATGGATGGCAGGTCGTCGCTGATGCCGCCTACCGGTGCAATGTGACATTAATGTTGCCCGGCTACCCGCTACACAATACGCACGGATCTATCGGAAAGGTAATGTCGCTTTGGTATTTGCTAGTGTCGCAAACGGAGATGCTCAACTTCCGTTCCTTGAACGGTGAAGATCATGAATTCAGATTTATTCGTATAACAGAATAATTATAAACGAGGAATTGCCTGGAGGTAGATATGCGCCAGACTGGAAAAGACGAGTTCATCGCACGCGCGCTCGTGGACCTTGTTGTTCGACCATCGCCAACTGCCGAGGACATCCATGCGCGAATCCACCGGAACTGGGCCAAGGTCCGCGCGTGCGGCGCACTGCTCGACGAGACTGACACACTCCATGTGGATCCAACGAATCTGAAGGCGGTCATTCTGGGCAGGCTGAGCACCACGACCATCGCGGTGCGCTGGAGCGATTCACGATCGGGCGTCTATGGCGAGCAAACCTGGCGTATCGGGCGGGCTTGCCGCTATTCGCAGTGCGCGGTCACAGGGCTTCACATTCAACCGCGCGATTTTGTCTTCAAACCGATGCCGATTCATCGCAAGTCGCCATTCAACGGGAACCGGATGATTCTAGCCTCGGCCGTCGAATCAGACCTGGACGGCTACGAAGGATAGAAAGCGGCGATCCGACGCACCCGAGTGCACCCGGAGCATCAGCTCCGGGTGAAGCGCTAGTGAACGCAAGGCCGATATCAATCAATGCTCAGGGCTCAGATTCCGGCTGGCCCAGCTCGATATCCTTGCGGCGGCATAGTCCGCGTCCGCTCCGCGTGTGAGCAAGTGGTCCGCGTTGTCGAGGGAAATGAAGTTCCTCGCGTGCGTCGCGATCGTAAAGATGCGCGCGGCGTTTTCGATACTGACCGTCGCATCGCGCGGCGAATGCAACACCAGCAATGGAATGCGCAGCTGGGCGATCCGCGACGCGAAGTCGTGACGCGCCAGGTCATCGACAAAACTCTTGCGCACGACAAACGGTCTGCCGGCCATCAATACCTCAACTTCCCCTTCAGTCTCGATGGTTTGAAGGCTGAGTGGATCAGACTCATACAGGATATCGCTGATATCGAAGGGAGCGCCCAGTGTGACCGCTGCGCGGATACCCGGCATCTCGCCCGCCGCCATCAGGACGGCCACGCCACCGAGGCTGTGGCCAATCAGCACGGATGGCGGCTTGCCTTCTCTGGTCATCGCCTCACCGGCCGCTATGAGATCTTCCACGTCGGCGGCGAAGGTCATGTCGGTAAAGCTTCCTCCGCTATCTCCTCGCCCGGCAAAATCGAAACGCAACACGCCAATGCCACGCGCGGCCAGGGCGCGTGCGAGGCGCGCGGCCGTTTTGCTGTCCGCTCCACACGTAAAGCAGTGGGCGAGTATGGCCCATCCCTGTGGTGTTCCGTCCGGCAGTTCCAGTCTTCCAGCAAGACGGTAGCCTCGCGGCCCGTCAAATTCGAAGGTCTGTGCGGTCATAAGTCGATATCCCTCGTATTGGCGCACGCTACGTTCATAGGGTGCCGGGCGCGAACCCATACGATGCGCTGCACGCCCGGCAAGGCGGCTCACTCGACCGACGGGAAGTCGACGTCGGTGCTGTTGATACGATTGAAGGTATTGGTGAAGATACCGAGCGCCATGGTCAGCGAGATCGCCGCCAACTGGACGTCGGTATAGCCCGCCGCGCGGATCGCGGCGAACTCTTCCTCGCTGATCGTGCCGCTGGTGGTATGCAGATGGGACACGAAACGCACGAGAGCATCCCGTTTGGCATCACCCGTGGCTCGCCCCTCGCGAATGGCACGCAAAGCATCGACCGGCAGGCCGGTCATCTTGCCCACGAAGCTGTGCGCGGCCACGCAAACATCGCAACCGGTCTTTGCGCTGATCAACAGCTTGATGGTTTCGAATTCCTGGCGGCTCAAGCCGCTCGAAGCTAATGCGGCCTGGGCATCGAGCACCGCGGCAAGAGACTGCGGTACAAGATGGCCCAACGCAGCGTACGTGTTCGGAACGCGGCCACCGGAAATCTTCTTGACTCGCGTGTAGATATCAGCGGTGGCGCCGGTGGCGGACTCGATGGCGGGAACAGAAATTCGGCTCATATCGCGGCCCTTTCGTCGGTTGGGTAAGAGCTTCCACTCTAGGCCGATGCCCCACCGATTTCGAGACTCGCGCTACTCAATAAAAAGCCGAAAAGGATCACTTAAACTGAACAAATTAATCCTGCCTGATGTGGTATGGGATCGCACGCCGCGGGTCGTTCGGCTTCAACGTGACTGCACGTCAAAAGTCAGGTCTTTATTTGCTTCCGTTACTGACCTCGCGCGCGAGACGGCGCCATCGTCCTGGCCTCATACCCGTCCACTCGGTAAATACTCGTCCGAATGCGGAGACGGATCGGTATCCTACTGATTCGGCGACAGCCTCGGTGGACACGCCTGGCTTCTTCAGTTCGTTCGCGGCCCGGCTCATCCGTATGTCAGTCAGCAACTCGACGGCCGAAAAACCCAGCTTGTCTTGAAAGTGCCGCATGAAGGTGGCGCGTGACATGCTGCATAAGTCGGCTAGCTCGGGCAGGTTCCAGGGCCGCGCCGGGTCAGCGATCATCGCGGCGATGGCCGGCGCCAGCCGCGGATGGCCGGCGAGCGCCAACAAGCCCGCCGGGGCCTGCTCGGATTCGCTCGCTGCACGCAGCACAAGCGTAAACAGCGCCGAACTCAGCGCGTTCAGTATGGCGTAGCCACCCAGTTTGTCACTGGCGGACTCCACGCGCATCAGTCCCACGAGAACGGCCAGGCAGTTCGAAGCGGATGAGGCGCCCTCGTCACCATAAGCGTCCATCGCCCGTACTACCAGGTTCGTGGGCAGGTAACTGCGAATCAGCCGATCATGAGGCGGCTCAATGAAAAAGCGCCCGCACAACATGTCGAGGCGTTCGCCCGGGCCGTCATTCTGGCTGAAGGTCAATCCGGCGGAACCTCTGCGTTCGTAGGTCAGCCCCGGCGTATGTCCGCTGCCGTCGTGCAGCACGTGTGCCACACCGTGCGGCAGCAGCACGATGTCACCGCCCACGAGCTCCCTGGCCGTCTTCTCCGTCGGGTCCTCGATAATGGCCCTGCCCTTGAGCACGACGTGATATGGAATCTCGTGGCGCGCGGATTGAGGCCAGGCCACGCGCCAGGGCGCACCGTACGTGCAGCGAACCTCCAGCCGGCCGGTGATGGTGATCATTTGCAGCAGATGGCTTAGCCAGTCAACTTGAGACATAAGACCTCGGGAGCTGGAGACGCTCAAACATCCTGTCGCGGTGGCACGCCGGTTCAACGCGGCACGCGCCGCACTGCCCGAGCTATTCGGACGTGTCGTGCAAACTCACCGCACGCAGCATCGATCGTTGATCACTGGTATCACCAAGGATAACGATGTGACGACTGAGCGCCGATCATGGACATGCATCAGCGTGTCAGGCAAAACGCTTTCGGTACTGGATAAAACCGGAGCGATCAGCGAGGCTGCCGTAAAGCTGCATGGCGGAATGGTTCGATTCGTGTGTCAACCAATGTACGCGAGACGCTCCACGACGTTGGGCATCGGCGTAGACGTGTTCGATCAGTGCGCGCCCGATGCCGCCGCCTCGCGCATCCGGCGAAACGAACAGGTCCTGCAGATAGCAGACGTCGCCCGCCGTCCAGGTCGACCGATGGTAAATCGAATGCGCTAATCCCAATGCCTGATCGCCCGCGAAGGCGAGCGTCGCATGCACGGGCTCGACCGGGTCAAGGAAGCGCGCCCAGGTCTTGAGCGTCACGGATTCGGGAATGTCCACTTTGTAGAATTGCTGATAGCCCTTCCACAGTGGAAGCCAAATATCGAAATCGTTGTTGTCAGGGGCTTTTATCTTGACTGATTGCATAGCACGCTCCTTAAAGAAGAGCCTGTCACGCTCGTCCCTCTCCTACCCTGTCCACGTTTTTTTATGCCACTGTCGTCGCATGCGAAAGCCCAGACGCACTCCCGACAATCATTCCCGGGTGGCATCTGGGCTTTCCGCATGACGCTCGCATCGTTTGAAACTCTCTGGAACCCTCTCTTGAGGTTTCAGCGACCGGATAGCGTTCAGATCGAACCGGCCGGCGCCACGGCGGGAAAGTCCTTCTCGGGATCGAACACGTTGTTGAAAAAGTTCGTCAGCGAGTACTGGGCCACCAGCGCGATGATCTCCATGACATTCGCATCGGTGTAGCCCGCATCGCGGACCGCCTTCAGATCGGCGTCACTGACCTTGCCGCGCGTCTCGATGACTTTGCGCGCAAACTGCACCGCGGCGTCGCGCTTTGGATCGGTGGCATGGCCCTTCCGCGCAAGAATGATTTCATCGGCCGGAAGACGGGCCATATGCTCGGCCGTAAAGCTGTGAACCGTCAGGCAGTAGTTGCAGCCGTTCACTTCCGAGACCGCGAGACCGATGCTGTCGCGCGTCTTCACGTCGAGCGCCTTGCTCAGGGAGCCGAGCAACGTGGCCCATGAGTTGAACGCGATCGGGCTCTGCGCGAATATCGCCATCATGGTCGGGGTGAACCCGATGTTTTTGGTGAACGCATCGAGCGTCGGCTTCGAATCGGCCGGCACTTGTTCCGGCGTTGGCGCTGCAGCTCTGGACATCGTATTCTCCGTAGATTACTGCTATTCGATGGCCGGGAGAGGTCCATATGGAAACCGTCCCTCGGCTTACTTCAAGACCTGGTCCTCGGTCGAAGCAGGTCAGGCCTTCCTTTGCGATGCGCCTATACGAGATCCAGCACATCGGCCACCGGACGGCGCGGCTTCTGCGCCCAATTCCCGGCACGTTCCGGTCCGACCGACAACAGCATGACCGGCACTTCGTCGTCAGCGAGTCCGAACTCGCGATGCACCGCATCGGCATCGAAGCCGATCATCGGCGTCGACCCCAGGCCTAACGAGCGGGCCGCATAGATCATCGCCGCCGCGCCGAAGGTCGCGCTACGAACTGCCTCGTCGCGCCGGCGCTGCGGGAACGCCATATACAGATCGCGCGCGGGGATTTCCCAATCCGGCACCATGCTTGCCGGCATCACGCCCGCTGCCACCAGCGGCGCCAGACGCTCGGGAATCACACTCGTCTCGACCAGCTGGCCACAGACGATGAACGTCACGGCCGCTTCGGTGGTCGCCGGCTGATCCCAGGCGATCGGCCGCAACCGCGCCTTGGCTTCACGCGAGCGCACGGCGATGAAACGCCAGTTCTGCAAGTGGAAGGAGGTCGGCGCGGTGGTGCCGATTCGCACCAGATCGCGGATGACTTCGTCGCTCAGGGTGGCGGAAGTGTCGTAGTACTTGGCGGCGGTCCGGCTCAAGATACATTCGATGACGCCATTGGTCAGGGTGGTCTCGCTTTTCATCTGGAATCCTCTGTATAGATAGATAAACGCTGGAGTGCTTTCGCTCTCTTTGTGTGAAATGCCTTGGGTCGAGCCCGTTCGGCACCTCATGCTCAGTGGCGCGGTTCATTCCCCGCGTTGCCTTGGCTCAACTGGCTGGACTGGCTCGACACGACGGCCGATGCGAACGGTCATGGCAGACCGCGCGCATCGATTGACGCGCGTCATTCACGGACGAACGCGAATGATCGTCTTGCCCTTGATCCGTGTGGTCGGGTTAAAAGCGGCTACGGCGTTGTCAAGCGTCGCAATGTTGGCGATGTTCGCGCGCAGCCTGCCGTCCCGCACCCGCTGGGCGATCTCACCCAGTTGGGCGCGATTGGGCACGACCACAAAGTCGATCGCCCGGCCCTCCGCGGGTCGCGCCTCGGGCGGCCCGGCGACGCATATCAGCGTTCCGCCAGCCCGAATCAGGCTCGCAGACCGCTTGCCGATTTCGCCGCCGATAACATCGAAAACCAGATGAACTCCGCCCACGTCTTCGAGCACGTCGTTCTCGAGATCGACGAATTCCTGCGCGCCGAACTCGATCGCCTTATCCCGGTCAGCCGCGCGACCTGTGCCGATGACATAGGCGCCACGCTCACGCGCGAGCTGGGACACCATCGAACCGACCGCGCCGGCGGCGCCATGCACGAGAACGCTCAGTCCCGCTTGCAGTTGACCGTGGTCAAACAGTCCCTGCCAGGCCGTCAAGCCCGGCATCGCCACGCCCGCGCCGACGCTGAAGTCGACATCGCCCGGCAGCGGCGCGAGGTTGCGCGCCTCGATCGCAACATACTCAGCCAGGGTGCCGCCACGATGGCTGTCGGCAAGGCCAAACACGCGCTGTCCGACCGACAGGCCCGTCGTGCCATAGCCGAGCGAATGGACCACGCCGGCCAGCTCCTGACCGGGAATGACCGGCGTTCGGTCACGGCCGAGGCGATCGGTCCAGGTTGACGGCCACGTTAGTTCACCGGAGGTAAATCCCGATGCGTAAACCTGAACCACCACGTCGAGCAGCGCCGCCTCCGGCTCGGGCCGCTCCGCCAGCGTCATCCCGGCCGTTCCGGCGCTCTGCTCCGTCACGACGATTGCCTTCATGATCATTTCCTCCTTGCTGATAGCGTTGCAGCGTTGGAATGCACATTCGACATCTCATGCAAAAGGACATGAGCAGCCTCAGGAAGGGACGGCGGCGCAACGCTTTTTCAGCGAGTTCGCTTCCCGGGTTGCACGATGAAGGGCATCGTGCCAAAGCGGCGATCGCTATAGACCTCGCGCTCCGGTTTTGAGGTCCGCCCGACGCCTATGCGCGCTGCACGCGCGCCCGGCAGCCGACAAGCGATCCGATGGCCGGATCTCACGCGCATGTCTGTCTCGTCGTCGACGACGGGAGCGTTTCACACCCCCATGCGACACGAGCCGGTAAGCGATAATGGCCAGAAACACATACATCAGGGCCGATTCCACTATCCAGATCAGAAGTCTCTTACCTGATCGAAGGGGTATATAGTCGAAAAACCTGTTTACGGCGAATGGAAGGCTGGCGAGAGAAATAGCCAATGCGAGGATAAACAGACCAGAAGTTGACATCATCGCCGATCGATTCAATAAGGGACGTCGCACTTCAACTCACAATGACGACATCAAGATAATCGAGAACGACCATGGGGCCGCGCCACATAGCGATTCGAATTTCTGAAGCGTCACCGAATCAACACTTCGCCCATAAACAACAGTCTTCGTTTCCGTCTCCGAATTAAATTAAACCTTGGAAGTCCAGTCAACGTTCCATAGGTATAGAAACGCAATACGTCAAATTTTTAAACGTGAGTTGCACTGCGGGCGCCGCGTGCAGCCTGATCTCGGTGCATACGGTGTCGCGTCCCAATTATTAGTCGAAGGTAACCTGACAAGTAAGCCGCCCAGTAAGTCGAAAACACGCCAGCTGAAAACGCTACGCGCATAGCACGGTATTCTTTCGTTTACGCGATAACGCGAAAACCGTGCTTATTTCATAACGGAAATGAGCTCTCGTTCGTTACCCAATTGCGCGCGTCTTCTGTTGACCCGCGTGTGGCAATGCGAATTTGGCGGCGCTTATTTCCGGGCTCAGAGCCACTATTCTTCGCCGGGTGTCGCGAGGGTCGCGTCGGAAGGAAGACTCGTCGACGCGATTCGATCTCTTTCGGGTCTGGAGCGCGCCGTCGTTCTGCTCCCACACCTTGAACGACTGAGCGTTCGTGATATCGCTTCGATTACAAATGAACCCATCGGGCGAGTATTAGGTGCAATGTCTGCGGCGCACTTGAAGGTCAGGCAACGCGTCATTTCCGAGTGGAGAGCAACGCGCTGCGCAGAGGATTCGTAGCGGCAAGCCACTTGCCTGCGGGAACGAGTCGATATTTTCGGCGAGATGAACGACCTTTAGACGCTTCATGGCGTCGACGACGAAAAAGCGACTCTCATGCATGTGTCATGCGCCTCTCATGAACGTGCGTCAACGCGACCAACGCTATGATCGATTTGAATCAGAAAGCGATGTGAAATGGAGCGATGACACGCGCCTGGCGGCGCTGAATCGCGTTCACCCGAAAACACCTCTCCGATGGAACTGCGCATGAAGAGCATCGTCACGCCTGGCACGTGGGGCGTCGGCTACCCGTATCCCGCCGACTTCAATTTTGACTTCTCGCGGCTGTTGAGCGACACGCAGGACGCCGGTATCGCGAAGAACATGCAACCCGGCTTGCGCGTCGCCATCGTCGGCGCGGGCATAGCCGGGCTCAGCGCTGCGCACGAGCTGTTCCGTTGCGGCGTGATGAATCTCGACATCTACGAGGCATCCGGGCATATCGGCGGACGGTTGCGCTCACAACCGGTCGAGGGACAGCACACCGTATTCGAGCTCGGTGCGATGCGCATTCCGATGTTCACACAACCGGCAGGCCCTGCCGCCGCCTTCGCGCAATACGCACAACGATTCGGACTGACCTCGCAGCCGTTTCCGACCGCCGACGCCGCGGACGTGTCGTTTGGCGTCTATTCAGAGCGCTCGTCGTCGTTCACCGTGAAGCCACGCGGCGGCATATTGCCGATCGCGCCTGAAGTCGAGGCCGTGCAACAAAAATGGCTGGCGTTCGCGTCGCGCTTCGTGACTGCCGCGCGGGCCTCGTTCGGCACACCTCGATGGCCTGCCTTATGGCAAGCAATCGAACAGCGCTACTGGCGCGACAGTTTCCGCAACGTCTTGCTGACGCCGGCGCACGTTGGAGACGATCGCGATGCGAACGGTGACTTCGGCGGCGCAGGCATGAATGAATACGAGCTTTGCGTGATCGAGCGATCAGGCGTCGGCGAGGGTCCGTGGGCGGCGTATCTCGACTTTTCGGCCATGCTCATCTTCCGAATGATTTTCTTCGGCTTCTTCGACAACCTGCGATTGATTCAAGGCCGCTTCGATGCCGACGGCGATTACGCGAGCGGCCCTCATGCCGGTGACCCGGCGCTCACCGATAGCCTCGGTCATCGGCTTGCCGCACCGCGATATCTTGGCGTGCAATCGATCGCCGAGGCTATGCTGTACTGTCCGGTTCAGAGCGCACATGTCGCGCCGATTTCCCTTTACGATGCTTTGCGCGACCACCGATACCGTGTCCGGCTCTACACACACAGTCCGGTTAACTCGATCGCCCGTATCAATGATGAAGTGCGTATCGAGTGTGCAACGCATCGAAGCGATTACGACGCGGTGTTAATCACCGCACCGATGGCCGGTAACCGTTGCGCGATCCGGATGAACGGCTTTACCGACGCCGAGTTGCCACCGGACGTCGTCGGCGGCGATCGCATGTCCGAATGGCTCGCCAGTTCAAAGGTGTTCGTCGCTTTGAAGGCGCGTTACTGGGAACAATCCGCGATTCCGCAGATGATCGCATCGGACAATTTTCTTGAGGCAACGTATGGTTACGCCGTAAGCACACGGCGCATTTCCGACCCGGGGGTGCTGCTGCTGAGCTACACGTGGGACAAGTTATCCGAGAGTCTGTTAAGCGAAGCCAATGACACTGGCCTCGTGTCGCGCTGCATCGCCACACTTGACGGCATGCTCAAGCAAAGCGGCATCGGCGGCAAGATATCCGATTACGTTGATGAAGCGCAATGCGCGGTGATCCACTGGAGCCGGCAACCGACCATACGCGGTGCGGCACGCGTGTATCGGGCCGGGATTGCGCAGCCGAACCAGGCCCTGCTCCGCTACAACGAGACGCATAGCGCGAAGTCGAGGCTTTATCTCGCCGGCGAAGCGTATGTCAGCGACGGAGGCTGGGTCGAATCCGCGATGCGCATGTCGCTCGATGCGGTGTTGCATCTGCTGCACAATCACGACGCTTCGTTCTCCGGTGCCTTCACATTCGAGTCCGCTTACCCGCGGCATAGTCCGTAACGCTCCCGGTCTTTTCCATAGCCATACGAAACATGGCGCTTGCGCCTTAAGACCAACGCCGCGCGCGGGCGCCATCTATACCCACGTATAGAAACCATCTACTACGAATTCGTGAATAAGGGTCCGTAAAATCTTAAAATTGATTGATCACGTCTCGCCGGTCTCTAACAGGAGCGAGTAACTCTATTCGCTTCGGAAGCCTGACAAGTAGAGAGCATGATCAAGCACAAAGTTACCTCCTCGAAGGATCGGCAACCTGTTTATAAAAAATGCGGTTGTTCCGCTGCGATCCGCGCGGGCGATCTGCTGTTTGTCTCCGCTCAGGTCGGCTGCCTCGCGGACGGCTCACCCGAGCCCAATTTCGCCAGACAGGTTCAACTCGCCTTCGATAATCTCGCTGCGGTACTCGAGGCCGCCGGTTGCACGCTCGACGATGTGGTTGACGTCACGATGTTCCATACCGATCTGGACGCGCAACTCGAGACCGTCCAGCCAATTCGCAAGACAGCGTTCGGCAACGAACATCTCTCGAACTGGACCGCGGTCGGCGTAACCGCCCTTTCCGGTTTCGACTTCGCAATCAAGGCCATCGCTCGCATTCCGGGATCGAACCTCGCGGCAGATTTCGATGGGCCTCGCTTCGGCGTTTAAGCCTCACACTGCGCGCTACATCGGCGTTCGGCATCCAGACGCCGCACAAGCTTGAAGTGCGCAGTGCAAAGCGCATCGAACGCGCGGCCGGTCGATTCGTTCGTCGCTATCTCCACGCCAACCTATTCAGTATCCCGCGCTCAGGCCACCGTCGACGTGCAGAATTTCTCCCGTAATGAACGGCGCGGCGTCGAGAAAGAGAATGGCGTCGGTGATATCGCTCATCTCACCCATATGTCCAATTGGGTGAAAGGCGCCCAGCGCTTCACGGATTTCCACGGCGTGCATCGGCGACTTGATGATCCCCGGTGCGACTGCATTCACACGTATCCGCCTCCTGGCGTACTCGATAGCCAACGCTTGAGTTGCAGCGTTAAGCCCACCTTTTGTCAGCGCCGCCAGAACAGAGTACAGCCCGGTGCGCGGGCCATCAACAATGCCGGCAGTCACGTTGACCACATGTCCGCCCGAGCTTTTTTCCATCTCCGCTATCGCGAACTGCGTAATGTGATAGAAGCCAGCCAGATTGACATTCGTCACCGCAGCATAGTCTTCTTCTGTGTGTTCGGTGAAAGGCTTGCCGATGTAAATGCCCGCGTTGTTCACGAGGGTATCGATCCGGCCGAATCGCGCGATGCCTTCGGAAATGACACGGCGTGCCGTATCCCGATCACCGATATCGCCGGCGATGGTCAGAATGTTCGGATCGGCCGTTGGCTTGATCGAACGTGCAGTCGCAACGACGCTATATTCGAGCTTGCGAAATGCCTTGACGACCTCTGCGCCGATGCCTTGCGAAGCACCGGTGACAACGACAACCTTGTGTGATGTGCCCATGTATTGAGTCGGGAAATGATCGTTCCGCTAGAGCCGCGATCGTGTTGAGGACTTCGATCGGCCTGCGTTGTACAACATGAAAACGTAGATCGATGTCGTAGCGACTGCGGATATTGTGGATGAGATACGATCGGCACATAAGTACCAAGAATTGTCGCTTTGAGTAGTGCATGCCGGTTTGTTCTCCGACACGTCGGCCTGCGTGTGTTTGGGAAAGCTGCTGCAACATCGGTCGCAGCAGTCCGATGCCAGCACGTCTACGGGCCGTGAGCCTGAGTAAGGCGCGCTGGCATCGCGTTATCCCTATTGCGGCTTGGCGGCTGTCGTCGGCACGAGCGTAGCCAGATACGCAATGATCTCGCGTCGCTCCACCGGATTATCGACCGACGCGAACATGATCGTACCGGGCGCGACCGCTTGCGGGTTCTGCAGCCACTTGTCGAGACGTTCCTTTGTCCAGACGCCGTGCAATTGCTTTATTGCAGGCGAATAGTCGAAACCCGGAACGCTCGCCACCTCCCGGCCGACCACTCCACGATGCATGGGCCCGATGCGGTTGGTGTCCACCGAGTGACAACCACTGCACTTCGCCTCGTAGAGGGATTTGCCGGCAGCGACATCATTATTTGTCTGCGCGAGCGCGAGATGGCTTATCGACGACAAGGCAGTCATTGCAAGCAACGCAGTTGAAATACGCAAGAGCGCCTTTGGCGGTGGGGAGCGCATGTCGATCACCCTAGCCGAAAATATAAGCGGTAGTCGGGATAGGCACACCGGCGGCATTATTGAGCGTCGTCCAGTGCACCGCCTCATCGGCTGAAAGTTGAGTGAACAGATGCACCAGATCGCGGTCCTGCAAAGCGCGAACCTGCAGCGCGTACGCATTGGCTGCACCTCGTTCCAGACGGGTAGCCAACACCACAACATCGCCTTCTGACTTTAGCGAGCTGAGATTCAACTCCTGTACATACTGCTCATCTGATTTCGGCTTCACAGGTTCGCCACCTGCTTTACTGATGAGGGACGCTAAAGAATCCCGATGCTGCTGATGATGTCCAAGGAAAATGAGCGCGACTTTCTTTGTATCGGGCGTGAGCAAGCCGCTCCCGCCGGCGAGCCGGTATACTGCGATCCCTTCGTGCTCGAGCGCAAGCGCGCCTTGCATAACCTTGACATCCTGCTCGGCAGCGGAGCCGCCATGCGAGGTTGCGGCAACGGCCTTCGAGGAAGCAATCGCCGCAGCGCCGAAGGCTGCCATCGTAAAGCCCGTATTTCGCAAGAAATTCCGACGCGGCTTGCCGTCCTTATCCGCAAATTTAGCTGAATCGAAGTTCATAAATAGTTCCTTTTGGTTTATCGGTTAAATGCGTATTTATTGCGTCCGCTGCCAGAGGATCGCTCTCGACCGATAAACACGGAGTGGTCAAAAGGCAAACCCGTCATAACGACTGGCATAAAGCGCTTTTCTTTCCACTGAAGAATCTCCTCGCGTTCCATTTGACTGCAACACGCTGCGCCGGGCAACCAGCGGCAGGTATTTATTGGATAAGCGTCGGTATATCGGGAAGCGTCGCGCGCGAGTTCAACGCTTCGCTTTGATTGATGACATGGAAATCGAGCCGAATTCTTCGATAATTCGGCGAAGGCATGCAGATGTATGAGACTGCAATTTCTCGTGAGTATTTTGCGTGGCCGACTTCCTGATTCAACGCCTGATTGCTAAGCCGCTTCTGATCCGCTTGCTTGGGTCTTGCCCGGCCCCAGCGTCATTGCAGCTGCAAAGGCGCCGCCGATCGAAGTCGCCGCGGCTACGACGAGGCTGATTTCATAGCCGGATTCGAAAGACGCGACGCCTGCGGCCAGCGCCACGCCGGCGAGTTGCGCAATCCGGCTCGCGGCATTGTTGATGCCCGAGGCAAGCCCCTCGTCCGACTCGTCGACGCTCGACAGAACCGACGCGGTGAGCGGTGCGACGATCACGGCAAAGGACAGG
This sequence comes from Paraburkholderia edwinii, assembly GCF_019428685.1. Taxonomy (NCBI): domain Bacteria; kingdom Pseudomonadati; phylum Pseudomonadota; class Betaproteobacteria; order Burkholderiales; family Burkholderiaceae; genus Paraburkholderia; species Paraburkholderia edwinii. The sequence goes on along the minus strand of NZ_CP080095.1, from coordinate 2,718,095 downwards.
CCCAGCAATGCCATGGGTACGATCACGCCGAACAGCAGCGATTCCTTCTGACCGAGCGCCATCCACACATAGGCGAGCGCGGCACCGGCCGGTCCCACGATAAGCATCACGCGCGCACCGATCCTGTCCGCCAGCCCGCCAAAGACTCTCGACAGGAGCCCGACGCCAAGCGTGAAGGGCAGGAATACCAGACCGGCATCGGTCGACGACAAGGCGCGGCGATCAATGAGGTCGAAAGGGAGCAGGAAGAACATGATCGATATCCCTGCATAGATCATCAAGGTCGCAACGTTCAAGCCAAGGAACGCACGATGCCGCATCAAGCGAGGCGGCATCATCGGGTGTTTGCTTCTGCTTTCCCAGAATGCGTAAAGACCAAGCCCGACAATGCCAAGCCCTGCTACGATCATCAGCGTGGGGCCGGGATGGGACGGAGCATTCGCTGTTGCCCGAGCTTTATCGGGGCCGATCTGACTGAGCGCCCAGGCGAGCGCCCCTATGGCCAAAGCGAGGATCGCTGCGCCGATTACGTCGAACCTGCGCACGATGCGGCCATCTTTTGGCGCGAAGAGCAGCAACGCCCCGACGGCCACGAGTGCGAGCGCGGGGTTGATCCAGAATACGGACCGCCAACCGAAGGTCTCGGTGAGCCACCCGCCGAGGACCGGACCGCCGGCGGTGGTGAGTGCCGATGCCGCAGCCCATACGCCAATCGCCCGGTTGCGCTCCGTGCGCGGATAGGTCACCCCGATCAGCGCAAGGCTTGCGGGGGTGACAATCGCCGCGGCCGCCCCCTGCGCGACGCGGGCGACGATCAACCACGCAGGCGAAGGCGCGAGCGCGCAAGCAGCGGACACGATACCGAACAGCACGCATCCGATCATCAGCATGCGCGCCTTGCCGTAAACATCCGCGAGCGCGCCGCCGATCAACGTCAGCGAGGCGAGTGCCAGCATGTACCCATTAAGAATCCATTGCACGGAAGCGAGGTCCGCACCGAAATCTGCGCGCAATCGCGGCAACGCAACGGGCAGCGCTGTCGCATCAATGAACGCCATCGAGGACGCGAGCACACAGGCGGCAAGCACCATGCCGCGGTGCCGGGTCACGTCTTCCGGCCCGGGCTCCCGCGCGCACGGTTCTGCATCGATAACGCCATGGCCGCAAGGCTCGATAAACGGTGGCGCTTTAGGGCGACCCGCTTGCTGTCTCTCGTTTGCAGGTGTGTTCATTGCAATCCGCTCGCGTCCATTTCCCGATCTTAAGCGACGCTTTCCGAAGCGACAGACATCATCGGCATCGCGGATTCGCACCGCTATTCGTGCAAAACGCTCGAGATCGCCAATTCCGGCCGACAGGCAGCTTCGCTCGCGCCGCCCTCGCACAACGCGCGGATCTTCTGGCTGTCCAGTCCGGTAATCTGGCTTTCCATCTTGATCAGTTGCGCGAAGTTGCGAGCCTTCATTTTTTTCATCAGCGAACGACGTCCGATCTTGACGGTAAATTCGCTCAAACAAAGCCTCGATGCGATCTGCTTGTTCATCAGCCCGTCGCCCAGCAGTTGCAGAAGCGCACGCTCGCGGGCCGAAAGAGAACGATACCGCTCCTCCAGACTTTCGCGCAATTCCTCGATCGCTTGCATCTGCTCGTTGTATTTCAGCGCTGAGGAGACCGCGTCGAGCAGGTCCTGATCGCGAAACGGTTTGGACAGGAAATCCCTCGCGCCGGCTTTCATCGCCCTGACCGTCATGGCCACGTCGCCAAATGCCGACATGAAAATGATCGGCGGAACGCGCCTTCTTTCCGCGAGACGGCTTTGCAGATCAAGACCACCGATGCCGGGCATACGGATATCGACCAGCAGGCAGCTCGCGTGCGTGCCGGTGCAGGCCGCGTCATAGTCGAGGAATGCCTCGGCGGTTGCAAAAGCCCTCGAACGCAGGCCCACGGATGCCAGTAGTCCTTGTAGAGCTTCCCGAACTGAATCGTCATCGTCGACAACGAAAACCGTCGAAGCATGTTGAGCGCCTGATCCAATTGCAGATGCAGCCACGCTTGGCTCCTATGAAATGGTGTGCGGGATACCTCTGCGCACGGTGCTCTCGCCATGCTGGGCAGAGGGGTACGGATAAATAGCAAGTCTATAGGGCACTTCGAAGCTAAAAATCCGGAGTGAGTCGCTATTCGTCCATTTTTGAATGATGTCTTCTTTAAACATAGCAAATCTCTGACAGGGCTGATTAGAATGTCGCGCCAACGAGCTGCATGCCCGAGAGAGCGGCCGTAGACATAGGTTGAGTCTGCGTTGCCGCTGTTTATGCAAAAATGGATGAATCAGGAATGATGCAATCGATCAGATCGATGCCGCGTGGGCTTTGGAGTTCCCCAAAGAAACCCGGGTCAAACCACCTGGCGGCAACCGTTAAGCGGAGAAAATGCAGGACGTGGCAATGACGCGACTCCCCCGAATCTCGACGACCGACCTCGACAGCCTGCTTACGCGGCTGGACGTGAAATTTGTCGACCTCGCTGAATGCCACGTAAGTCCGGGTTGGCGCCTGTCGTTTGCGCCATCGAAAAAGCCTGCCCTGCATTACAACCTGGACGGCACCGGCGAACTGGTGGTCGGGGATAACGCGCCGATCCGCCTGTCGCCGCATATGCTGATCGTCGTGCCGGCTGAACGCCCGTTCCACATTACCGCGTTCGATCACGACAACCGCGTGCCGATGCAAAAGATGGTGGATCTGGAGGCCTGCGAACAGAGCGGCTCGCTGGTGCGTTTCGTGGCTGGCACGGAGAAGCCGGAAGTGATACTCGTGTGCGGCTATTTTCAGGCGACCTACGGCACCACGATCGAGTTGTTTTCGGGGCTGACGTCGCCGATCGTCGAACGTTTCGATGTCGAAGACAGGCTCGATCAAACGCTGAAGTCCGTGATCGACGAACTGGCGAAGCAGCAGGTGGGTGTTAGCGCGATGACAACGACCTTGCTCAAGCAGGTGCTTGTCATGCTGCTGCGCCGTTCGCTCACCTCGACGAGCGTATTGAGCGAGCGCTTCTCGATGCTAAGCGATCCTCAGATCGCACGCGCGTTCTCGGAGATGGTCAATCGGCCCGGCGCGCCGCATTCGATCCGCTCATTGGCGCAACTGTCCGGCCTTAACCGGTCGTCATTCATGCAGCGGTTTGCGGATCTGGTTGGCGAATCGCCGATCGCCGTATTGCGGCAATTGCGGATGCGACAGGCCGCGGCGACGCTCGCGTCGAACAGGGAACTTTCGATCGACCAGATCGCGCGAAACGTCGGCTACGCGAGCCGCAGCAGTTTCCTGCGCGCATTCAGGAAAGTCTACGGCATGGATCCTTCCGAATACGTGGATATCGAACGACCATAACGCACGCTTCGCGCCCCCTCACCTATTCCCCGACGGGCTTCACCGCGTACTTTTTATAGTATGTCATCCTGATTTCCTCCTGACTTCGAGGAGGATTGGCGAACACATGCGCCGGCGAGAGCAACGGGTTGATCGAAGTGGTGTCGATCCTGACTACGTGATCGACTGGATACTCCGGGCCGTTCGTCGCCCTAACCCAGTTGGCGATCGTGAGATATTCGTCGTCGCCTGGCGACAGTATCGACGCACTGCCCTTGAATCGATAGCCCCGCCGCTGGAAGATGTCGACTACATTGATTTCGATGGACGGATTGTGCGTCAGGTTCAGTATTGTCTTTGGCGATGCGATATCGGCGAAGAAGAGAATACCGTTCACCACCGTCAAGGACGCCTTCGGCGAGAGATTGGGCGTGCCGTCCTCGTTGACTGTCGCGACGAAAGACAGGATTGCCTGCTTGATGATCGCCTGCATGTCGGCGGTGATTTCAATCATGATTTCCTCGCTTTGTTACCGTGGAACGCGACCTTGGCGCACAGTGCCACCGATCACGACAAGCTTCGTGGCATGCGCTTGTCAGTCAGCCGCTGTCACGAGCAGTCCCCGCTGCACCGCCGGACGCTCGAGGCCGCAATCGAACCACCTGCGCACATGAAGAAAGCGGTCGAAACCAACCAGCTCTCTTGCTTCGTAAAAGCCGATCAGGTTACGCACCCACCCCAGCAATGAAATATCGGCAATGCTGTAGTCCGAGCCCATGACCCAACTGCGGTCCGCGAGCCGTTTGTCGAGCACATCGAGCAGCCGCGCCGATTCAGTCACGTACCGTGCAAGCGGGCGTTTGTCCAGATACGCCTTGCCGGCAAATTTATTGAAGAAGCCGACCTGGCCGAACATCGGCCCGACGCCGCCCATCTGCCACATCACCCACTGGATCGTTTCATACCGCGTGTGGGGATCCGTGGAGAGGAATTGACGCGACTTGTCGGCGAGATAGATCAGAATCGCTCCCGATTCAAACAGCCCCAGTGGCAAGCCGCTTGGCCCATTCGGATCGTAGATCGCCGGAATCTTGCCGTTCGGATTGAGCGCGAGGAAAGCCGGATCGTGGTGCTCGTTCGCTGTGATATCGACACGGTGCGGCTCATACGCGAGGCCGGTCTCCTCGAGCATGATGCCGACCTTCACGCCGTTCGGCGTCGGCAACGAAAAGAGCTGGATCCGATCGGCGTGCCGCGCGGGCCAGCGCGTGAAAATGGGATGATTGAGTGTCACTTTCCTACTCCTGCATTGATCGGCTCATACCTGGAACCCCGGCGCCTTTCCCGCGGCATCCGGGCTTCCGCATGACGCTCGCATCACTCGAAACTTGCTGGAACCCTCTCTTGAGGGTCCCAGAGACCGTATAGCGTTCAGATCGAACCGGCCGGCGCCACGGCGGGAAAGTCCTTCTCGGGATCGAACACGTTGTTGAAAAAGTTCGTCAGCGAGTACTGGGCCACCAGCGCGATGATCTCCATGACATTCGCATCGGTGTAGCCCGCATCGCGGACCGCCTTCAGATCGGCGTCACTGACCTTGCCGCGCGTCTCGATGACTTTGCGCGCAAACTGCACCGCGGCGTCGCGCTTTGGATCGGTGGCATGGCCCTTCCGCGCAAGAATGATTTCATCGGCCGGAAGACGGGCCATATGCTCGGCCGTAAAGCTGTGAACCGTCAGGCAGTAGTTGCAGCCGTTCACTTCCGAGACCGCGAGACCGATGCTGTCGCGCGTCTTCACGTCGAGCGCCTTGCTCAGGGAGCCGAGCAACGTGGCCCATGAGTTGAACGCGATCGGGCTCTGCGCGAATATCGCCATCATGGTCGGGGTGAACCCGATGTTTTTGGTGAACGCATCGAGCGTCGGCTTCGAATCGGCCGGCACTTGTTCCGGCGTGGGCAAGGTAATTCTCGGCATCATGATCTCCGTAGATGAATGCTTCACAAGAAAATTAAACGAGGTCCAGCACATCGGCCACCGGACGGCGCGGCTTCTGCGCCCAGTTCCCGGCACGTTCCGGTCCGACCGACAACAGCATGACCGGCACTTCGTCGTCAGCGAGTCCGAACTCGCGATGCACCGCATCGGCATCGAAGCCGATCATCGGCGTCGACCCCAGGCCTAGCGAGCGGGCCGCATAGATCATCGCGGCTGCGCCGAAGGTCGCGCTACGAACTGCCTCGTCGCGCCGGCGCTGCGGGTACGCCATATACAGATTGCGTGCGGGGATTTCCCATTCCGGCACCATGCTTGCCGGCATGACGCCCGCTTTGACCAGCGGCGCCAGACGCTCCGGGATGACGCTCGTATCGACTAACTGGCCACAGACGATAAAAGTCACCGCCGCATCGGTAATCGCAGGCTGGTTCCACGCAATCGGCTTGAGCCGTGCTTTGGCTTCAGGTGTGCGTACCGCGATGAAGCGCCAGTTTTGCAAGTGGAAGGACGTCGGCGCCGAAGTGCCGATTTGCACGAGATCGCGGATTACATCGTCGCTCAAGGTGGCAGAGGCGTCGTAGTACTTGGCGGCGCTGCGGCTCAGCATCGATTCGATGACCGCGTTGGTCGTGGTGATTTCGTTTGTCATGAGCGTTCCTATGTGCAGGTGATGGATTCACGTTGAGCAGCGCTATATGCGCCCGGCAAGCCGGCTTATCCGCCCCGCAGGCATTCGACATCGTCGCGGGTGGTGGATCCGACAGCAGGACTACCGTTACCGCTCGTGGTGCGAACCCTCATCAGGTAGTTGTGAGCCTCTACTTTAGGCGGCCGCGATAGCCTTTTCGAGACTGGATTCGCTCAAGAAAAAGCGAAAAAGGATCAAAACAGCCTGGACGATCCGTCCGTCTATCGACGGCCTGGACCTGCAGAGGTCGCCTCGTCGGGAGCGAGACTCATGTGTTGCAGGCCGGACCGCGCGTTGTGGCTCGCTCGAGCGAAGAAGGCGCCGCCCAGCACGCGTCTCCTTTAACGCACCATCGAAGCTTCACGACAAAGGGATGCGATTATCTGCATCCCTTATTGACTATGGTGTGCCGATGATTCAAGAATTAAAACGGCCGTGTAGGTACAGCGTGTGCACAGTTCGTGGCACATCTGTCCAGGTCGGATCTGCGAATCATCTTTGCTCGCATCGCTCGTCGCAATTCTAAGGTCCAAGCCGTATTGCCGTCGCCCATACCAGCGTATAGCAACTATGTACTCATGATGCCGTGAATAAAGGTCGACGTGATCTTAAAATGGATGAAGAACGCGATACGTTGCGCCTGTTATCTCGATTGCCGTCCTCACTATTAAACGTGACCTTCGATTTTATTATTTGCGCCCAGGCATAAAAAGCAACGATACGAGGGTCTTAAACACGGTTCTAAAGGAGAGCATGTTCATGAAGATTCGATCCTGGATGGGTGCTTCGTTTGCGGCCCTGGCGCTTCTTGCAGCGTGGCCGGCTGCGGCACATGGCTCCGGCGAAAAGGTCATGCCAACCTTTGATCACCCTATTTCCAACATTCCCGGCAAGTCGTTGATCGCCGTAGTCGTGGACTATGCCCCGGGCGGAGCGTCGCCGTCGCACGAGCATGCGAAGTCGGCCTTCATCTATGCCTACGTCGTCTCGGGCGCTATCGAGTCGCAGGTGAACGACGGCCCGAAGCGGGTCTATCACGCAGGCGAAAGCTTCTTCGAGGAACCCGGCGGAGTGCACCGTGTTAGCCGCAATGCGAGCCGCACAAAACCCGCGAAGCTGCTCGCGGTGTTCGTAGTGGATACCGACGACAAGGCGCTGACCACCCCGCTTAAGTAATACCGGGTAGCCCTTCCATCGATACCGCACAATCCGAAAACTTCGACCCACTCCTGAAGGCTGGCAACGGATGAAATTGTTTTTCCCCTGCATTCCCGGCAAGTCGTTGACTGTGGTGGTCGCTGACTATGCCCCCGGCGGAGATGCTCTGTCGCAGGAGGATGCAAAGTCAGTCTTCATCTTTGGCTACGTCGTCTCAGGCGCTATCGAGTCGCAAGTGAGCGACGGCCCGAAGCGGGTCTATCACACCGGGGAATGCTTTTATGGGGAACCTGGTGCCCTGCACCGTGTTAGCCGCAATGCGAGCAAGACGAAATCCGCGAAGCTGCTGACGGTGCTGATGGTCGATAACGACGACAAGGCGCTGAGCGTCGGAGTGAAGTAATCCGGTGCGTCAGGCACGCAAACAGATGACGCGCTTCCAGCGCATCAGATCGTTGCCTGACGGCAAGCATATACAACTGACTTGAAAGAGAGACCGCAAATGACCCATGGTGAAAATCAACTTCGTCTACAAATCGCTGAAAAGAGCGTTGGATCCCTATCTGTATTTGTTCTGCTCAGGTGGGCGCTTGTCGTCGTCTTTCTCTGGTTCGGCGGCATGAAATTCACGATGTACGAAGCAAACGGGATCGCTCCGTTCATCGCGCATAGTCCCTTTATGAGTTGGCTGCACACGGTGTTCGGTGTCAGAGGGGCGAGCGAGGTCATTGGCGTGCTGGAGTTATCGACCGCTGCTGCGCTCATCATTGGCGCGTTCAAGCCGTTCTTCTCCGCGTTGGGGGCAGCGATGTCCGCAATGACGTACCTCATTACGCTCACCTTCTTTTTGAGCACACCCGGTGTAGCAGAACCGACTGCGGGCGGTTTTCCGGCAATTTCCGCTGCGCCTGGCCAGTTTCTGCTTAAGGATCTCGTCTTGCTCGCTGCGTCGCTGTGTCTGCTCCGCGCATCCGTGCGGAGACCGGGGCTCAAAGACTGAAAGTCTGCAGGGGTGAAAGCTGCATGGTCGCCAAACCATCATCAGCGTTACGTGGAAGTCGTCGCCTTACGCTGAGACAGTAAAGAAGAGGCGGTTGGCGGGAGAGGAGCGAATCGGCAACCCGTCGCGCGGATTGGATTGCCGGAGAATTCAGGAGGCGGCTTCGATAGCCGCCTCCATGTTGCATTACGCGATGGCGTCGATCACGCGATTCATCGTCGAGCTCGGCCGCATGGCCTTGCCCGCGAGGTCGGTGTTCGGGCGATAGTAACCGCCGATATTCACGGGCTTACCTTGCGCGGCCGCCAGTTCTTCGACGATGCGCGCCTCATTCTCGGCCAGCGCCGCAGCGACGCCCTTGAATTGCGCGCTCAGTTCGGCGTCGTCGGTCTGCTTCGCCAGCGCCTCGGCCCAATACAGGCTCAGATAGAAATGGCTGCCGCGATTGTCGATTCCGCCGACCTTGCGCGCCGGCGACCGGTTCAGGTCGAGCAGCTTGCCCGTCGCTTCATCGAGCGTAGTGGCCAGCACCTTGGCCTTCGCATTGCCGTATGCGGCGCCCAGATGCTCGAGCGACGCCGCCAGCGCGAGAAACTCGCCAAGCGAATCCCAGCGCAGGAAACCTTCCTGCACCAGCTGCTGGACATGCTTCGGCGCCGAGCCACCCGCGCCGGTTTCGAACATGCCGCCACCGGCCATCAGCGGCACGATCGACAGCATCTTCGCGCTGGTGCCGAGTTCCATGATCGGGAACAGATCCGTCAGGTAATCGCGCAGCACGTTGCCGGTCACCGAAATCGTGTCCTTGCCCGCGCGAATACGCTCAAGCGAGAAACGCGTCGCGTCGACCGGCGCCAGCACACGGATATCGAGGCCGCTCACGTCGTGCTGCTGGAGGTAGTTCTCGACCTTTTTGATCAGCTGCGCATCGTGCGCGCGGTTAGCGTCCAGCCAGAACACCGCCGGCGTGTGCGAAGCACGCGCGCGATTGACCGCGAGCTTGACCCAGTCCTGCACGGCCGCATCCTTGGTCTGGCACAAACGCCAGATGTCGCCGGTTTGAACGGTGTGCTCGAGCAGCACCTTGCCGGCCGCGTCGGTCACGCGCACCACACCGTCGGCCGCGATCTGGAAAGTCTTGTCGTGTGAACCGTACTCTTCGGCCGCCTGCGCCATCAGGCCGACGTTCGGCACGCTGCCCATCGTGATCGGGTCGAACGGGCCATGCTGCTTGCAGTCTTCGATCGTCGCCTGGTAGACGCCGGCATAGCAGCGGTCCGGAATGACCGCCTTCGCGTCGTACAGCGCGCCGTCCACGCCCCACATCTTGCCCGACTCGCGAATCATCGCAGGCATCGACGCGTCGATAATCACATCGCTCGGCACGTGCAGATTGGTAATGCCCTTGTCCGAATTGACCATCGCGAGGCTCGGGCGCTGTGCGTATTGCGCAGCGATATCCGCTTCGATCGCGTCGCGCACGCTCGCTGGCAGATCGCCGAGCCGTGCGTACAGATCGCCAATGCCGTTGTTCGGATTGAAGCCCGCCGCAGCCAGCGTATCCGCGTGTTTAGCCAGCACATCCTTGTAGAAAGCCGACACGACCTCGCCGAACAGAATCGGGTCCGAGACCTTCATCATGGTCGCTTTCAGGTGCACGGAGAACAGCACGCCCTTTTCCTTCGCATCGGCGATCTGCGCTTCGAGGAACGTGCGCAGTGCCTTGCGACTCATCACGGACGCGTCGATGATCTCGCCCGCGCGCACCGCCACCTTCTCTTTCAGCACCGTCTTCGCGCCGTCGGCCGCCGTCAGTTCGATGCGAACGCTGCCCGCCTCGCCGATCAGCGCCGACTTCTCGCTGCCGTAAAAATCGCCGTGGCTCATGCTCGACACGTGCGTCTTCGATTCCGCGCTCCACGCGCCCATCTTGTGCGGATGCTTGCGCGCATAGTTCTTCACCGACAGCGGCGCGCGGCGATCCGAATTGCCCTCGCGCAAGACCGGATTCACGGCGCTGCCCTTGATCTTGTCGTAACGCGCCTTGACGTCTTTTTCGGCGTCGGTTTTAGCCTGGTCGGGATACGACGGCAGCTTGTATCCGAGATCGCGCAGTTCAGTGATCGCGTCTTTCAACTGCGGCACAGATGCGCTGATATTCGGCAGCTTGATGATGTTCGCTTCGGGACGCGTGGTGAGCTCGCCGAGTTCCGCGAGATCGTCGGAACCCTTCTGCTCAGCTTTCAGAACGTCAGGAAATGCAGCGATGATGCGGCCCGCGAGCGAGATGTCACGGGTTTCGACCGTGATGCCCGACGATCGCGTAAAAGCTTTGACGATCGGTAGCAGCGAGTATGTGGCAAGCGCGGGAGCTTCATCGGTGAGGGTGTAGATAATCTTCGGCGGCGTGGACATATCTGATTCAGCGTTTACACAAAAGGTCAAACCGGCGATATTAGTTCATATGGCTGGACCTTGCAGCGTTATCTCGCCCGCGAGCCGCATTTCTATCCCGTTGAGGCGAATCCCGCCCCGGCTTTCCGCCCGTTCCTTTCATTTGACGCGAATTTGACGCAATAATCGCAGCAATCGCGCGTGCAAATATTGCCGATTTTTGTCCCCCTCGCCTGACCCCGGCCTGATCCCACGCTGACCCGCCTAAACCAGTTCTTTGGTCACGACCGCCGGCTTTACCGGCGAAAGCTTGACGCCCTTGGCAAGCCGATGCGACGGCGCCTCGATCAGCAGATAAAAAATGTACGCGTACACGAGCGTCAATATCGCCGTAAACAGCCATCCCGAACGCGTGTATTCATCGACCGCGGGCACGTAACGCTTCACGCCTTCGAGGACGCTCGGGTGGACCAGATACAACGAATAACTGAACGCACCGGCCGCCGCGAGCACCGGAGACGCCGCCCGGTCCTTGTGATACGCGATCTCCGCGCGAATCCAGAAATACGCCACGCCGCCGACGTACATCATGCTCACGACCTTCGAAACGCCCACATGGAACAGCAGGAACTCGCTGACCCACATCGTGAGCCAAGCGGCCATGCGCCACGACCATATCGTCCAGGCGCTTTCCAACGGTTTTAGCGCGTGTGCCTTTTCAGCGAGGATGCACCCGCTGATCCAGACGGGAAACAGGATCAGCGCGGTCGCGACCGGACCGATATCGGACCATTCGGGTGCCCGGTGATAAACATCGGATAGCACGATGCTCGTCGCTATCGTGACGCCCATCACGGGCCACCAGCCCACCTTGAAGCGAATCGCGCGAAGCACCGGATAAACCGCGTAGTAGATCTCCTCGCAGACAAGGCTCCACAGCATGCTCTTCCACAAGATCGAATCGCTGCCGAGGATATGCATCTCCGGGAACAGATGCGACATCAGCAACACGGTCACCACGACCGGCGCAAGCACGCGGATATAGCGCCGCAGGTAGAACCTCAGGATGGGAATCTTGCCGGGCCGCCTGAACGGCGTGTGGATGCAAAAACCCGATATCACGAAAAACGCCATGACCGCCGGCAGGCCCCATATCAACGTATGCGTGAATCGATCGAGCGAATGAATGGCGCCGGTCGCGCCGATCGCCTGCTTGCCGAAAATGGGGAAATGGCCGAGGTGCCCTATCGCCACCCACGCGGCGAGAATAAAGCGCAATGCATCGATTATTTCGTATCGGTTTCTCATGCCAGTTCCCAAGTTATTCAGTTCTTGGCACTACTGATGTGGCAAATCAATCTTCAGACTAATCATTCAACCCTCGATTAGCAGCAGTCGATTCTGGTCACACGGCGATTCGACCTCAGTGTGGCGGTTGCGCTGGAAAGCAAGGCTAGTGCATAAACACATGCGTGGCGCGAGGGCTGACGAAGCAAAGCGTCCCAGCGCGAAGCGCACTCGTTAAATCGCCACCCAAACACTACGAAATCTTCCTGTTCAAAAAAAGCAAATTAAATGTCTTGCCGAATTTAATCGTTAGTTATCCCATGCGAATATCCGAATTGAATATGAACCAGCACTGACGGATTGGCCGCTTTAAAGAGGGACTTAAAGCTTTCATGGCGGAACCCTAATCCCAAGGTGCATACCAGGTAACCCGGATTTTTGTCAGGCGTTTACCGCGTTCCGATTTGTCGCGGATGGCAAGGGCTGACGATCGGCGCGGCGAGGGTCACTACCGCGCGACGGGGTTGCGCCACGAAAGTGCCGGCCGCACGGCCGCCACCCTCTTGTCCACGACCATCCATCAAATTTTTAGAGACAATACGTACCGTTTATTTGTCGAAACAGGTTGACGACGAACTATCGATGACCTACATTCGTCTCATGCACAAATATTCAGGAACATTTCGTTCCGTTTAATGTAAGTACGGAGACACCATGAGCGAGCACGATCAGGCGCATTCGAACCCCAGCACGGCCACCGTCACCGGTCCGCAGGCCATGACGCCTTCCGAGGCGTTCGTCGAAACCCTCGCCGCCAACGGCGTGACAGACATGTTCGGCATCATGGGCTCCGCGTTTATGGACGCGATGGACATCTTCGCGCCGGCCGGTATTCGCCTCATTCCCGTGGTCCACGAACAGGGCGCGGGCCATATGGCCGACGGCTATGCGCGCGTCTCGGGGCGCCACGGTGTGGTCATCGGCCAGAACGGCCCCGGCATCAGCAATTGCGTCACCGCGATCGCGGCGGCCTACTGGGCGCATAGCCCCGTCGTCGTCGTGACGCCCGAAGCGGGCACGATGGGCATCGGCCTCGGCGGCTTCCAGGAAGCGAAGCAGTTGCCGATGTTCCAGGAGTTCACCAAGTACCAGGGGCACGTTACGCACCCCGCGCGCATGGCCGAGTTCACGGCCCGCTGCTTCGACCGCGCGATGTCCGAGATGGGCCCGACGCAGCTCAACATTCCGCGCGACTACTTCTACGGCCAGATCAAGGCTGAGATTCCGCAGCCGCAGCGGCTCGACCGCGGCGCCGGCGGCGATCAGCGCCTTAACGAAGCGGCCGATCTGATCGCGCAGGCGAAATTCCCCGTCATCATCTCGGGCGGCGGTGTGGTCATGGCCGATGCCATCGACGAATGCAAGGCGCTGGCCGAGCGGCTCGGCGCGCCGGTCGTCAACAGCTATCTGCACAACGACTCGTTCCCGGCACGTCATCCGTTGTGGTGCGGACCGCTCGGCTACCAGGGCTCGAAGGCGGCCATGAAGCTGCTTGCGCAGGCCGATCTCGTGATCGCACTCGGCTCGCGCTTGGGGCCGTTCGGCACGCTGCCGCAGCACGGCCTCGAATACTGGCCGCAGAACGCGAAAATCATCCAGATCGACGCCGATCACAAGATGCTCGGCCTCGTCAAAAAGATTTCGGTCGGCATTTGCGGCGACGCGAAGGCCACCGCCATTGCCCTGACCGAGCGCCTGAAGGGCCGCACGCTTACCAGCGATGCGACGCGCGAAGCGCGTGCGAGCCAGATCGCCGCCGAAAAGGCCGCGTGGGAAAAAGAACTCGACGAATGGACGCACGAACGCGACCCGTTCAGCCTCGACATGATCGAGGAACAGAAAAACGAACGCACGCCGACCGGCGGCCAGTATCTGCATCCGCGCCAGGTGCTGCGCGAGCTCGAAAAAGCCATGCCGGAAGACGTGATGGTGTCCACCGACATCGGCAACATCAATTCGATCGCCAACAGCTACCTGCGCTTTAACCGGCCGCGCAGCTTCTTCGCCGCGATGAGCTGGGGCAACTGCGGCTACGCGTTCCCGACCATCATCGGCGCGAAGGTCGCCGCGCCGCACCGGCCGGCCGTGTCCTATGCGGGCGACGGCGCATGGGGCATGAGCCTGATGGAGACCCTCACCTGCGTGCGCCACAACATCCCTGTCACCGCGGTCGTGTTCCATAACCGCCAGTGGGGTGCGGAAAAGAAGAACCAGGTCGACTTCTACAACCGGCGTTTCGTGGCCGGCGAACTCGATAGCCCGAGCTTTGCGGGCATCGCGAAGGCGATGGGCGCCGAAGGCATCGTCGTCGACAGGCTCGAAGACGTCGGCCCCGCGCTGAAGAAAGCGATCGACATGCAGATGAATCACGGCAAAACCACGATCGTCGAAATCATGTGCACGCGTGAACTCGGCGATCCGTTCCGCCGCGATGCGCTCTCGAAGCCCGTGCGCCTGCTCGACAAGTACAAGGACTACGTCTAAGTCCGCGTCTGAGTGGGATGAGCGCGGCATTTCCGGCCGCGCGCGGATCAACACCGCGCGTGCCGGGAATGCCGATTCGATGAGGATGACCAGGAAGTCGAACCGCACGGCGCAGCCATGAAAGCGATCAACCGGATCATCGAGCAGGCGCGTGCGCACCCGATGCGTATCGTGATGTGCGAAAGCGAAGACGCACGGATTCTGGAGGCCGCGCAACGCGCGACTGTCGCGGGCATTGCGCGCATCGTGCTGGTCGGCGACCCCGAGCGCACGCGGCATGCTGCGCAAAAAGCCAGCGTCGATCTTGCCGGCATCGACATCGTCGATCCTGCCGCATCCGCGTTCACATCTGCCTGCGCCGACGAACTGTTCGCTCTGCGTAGCAAGAAAGGCATGACGCTCGAGCAGGCGCAACACGAAGTGCTGCATCCGCTGTGCTTCGCGAACCTGATGGTACGGCTCGGTCACGCGGACGGATCGATTGCGGGCGCCGTCAACACCACCGCGGACGTCGTGCGCACGGCGATACAGGTGATCGGCGTCCGCCCGTCGTTCAAGCTCGTCTCGAGCTTCTTTCTGATGATGTTGTGCGAGCCCTTCCACACCATGAAAGGCGGGCTGATTTTTTCCGACTGCGCGCTCGTCGTCGATCCCGACGCGGAGCAGTTGTCGGAAATCGCGATGGCCGCCGCGGATAGCGCGCGCAGTCTGCTGATGGAAGAACCGCGCGTCGCGATGCTGTCGTTTTCGACGAGCGGCAGCGCGAAACACGCAGCCGTCGACAAGGTCGTGGCGGCCACTCATCTCGTGCAGGCGGCCCGACCGGGCCTCGCGATCGACGGCGATGTGCAGCTCGATGCCGCGATCGTCGCGGAAATCGCGCTGCGCAAGGTGCATCACTCGCAAGTCGAGGGGCATGCGAACACGCTGATTTTTCCGAGTCTCGATGCGGGGAATATCGGCTACAAGCTCGCCGAGCGCATCGGCGGCGCGAAGGCGATCGGCCCGCTGCTGCAAGGCCTGCACAAGCCGGCCAACGATTTATCGCGAGGCTGCTGCGCCGACGATATCTTCTATGTGATCGCAGTGACCTGCGTGCAGGCTCAGGCCGCCGCGGGTTTGCCGATCCAGCGGACCACCTCGGAGAACAACGCCATATCGGGCGCAACCGACAGATCCACCGCAAGCGAATACCGGTAATACGGGCTCAAATCGAGCCCGACGCCGAGACCCAGCACGTCGACATCGCCGTACGCGCGCTGCTGCGCGACAACCTGCTTCAGATGATTGTCGAGGTAGTACGCGTCGTTGGCCTGATGGGTGGCCGCATCCATCGGACTGCCATCCGATATGACGATCAGCACACGGCGGTTGGCCGCATGCGCGCGCATCCGGTTGCAGGCCCATTCGACCGCTTCGCCGTCCACACCTTCGCGGAACAGGTCGCCTTTGAGCAAGGCGGCAATATCGGCACGCGCGCGGCGCCAGCTCGTGTCGGCATCCTTGAAGACGAGATTCAGCACTTCGTTGAGCCGCCCAGGATGTTCGGGCCGTCCGTTAGCGAGCCAGTCCGATCGCGCCCGCCCGCCGTTCCACGCGCCCGTCGTAAAGCCGAGAATTTCGCTCGCAATGCCAGCGCAATCGAGCGCACGCGCAAGCACGTCCACAAGCATTGCCACGGGCTCGATCTGCGCTCTCATCGAGCCCGAGCAGTCGATCAGAAAGCCGACGATCGCTCCGGAAATCAGCGTGTGCCGCTCGAGACGGAACAGGCGCCGCTCGGCCGGCGAGCTGACCAGTTGCGCGAGCCGGCGGCCGTCGATGCGCCCGCTTTCCTCGCCAAACGACCAGTCGTCGCGTTCCGGCACGGCAAGCGCCGCCTTCAGCATGCGCGCGAGCCTTGCAACGTTGACGGGCTGCGCCCGGATGCGTTCGTCGAGACGCTCGCGGTATTCGGCAAGCAGCGCCTTGCGCACGAAGCTCGCCGCATAAGCTTCGCGGTCGTAGCGGTTCGTGAACACGCGATAGCCGTGCTCCGATGCGCGCAGCACCCTGCTCTCGCCCGTATGAGCGAGCGCGA
Source organism: Paraburkholderia edwinii (assembly GCF_019428685.1). NCBI lineage: Bacteria > Pseudomonadati > Pseudomonadota > Betaproteobacteria > Burkholderiales > Burkholderiaceae > Paraburkholderia > Paraburkholderia edwinii. Next base: position 2,701,569 of record NZ_CP080095.1, on the reverse strand, counting down.
TGCCTTCGTCATCACCGTCGTCAAATTCGAGAAAGAGCGAAAACGCGTTGCGCGCCGCTTCTTCGTTCTGCTGGTTTTGGGCATCGTCGTCTTCGAGGCCGGCGGCGCGCCGTGCGTCCATCATCGACCTTACGCGCTGCGCAAGGTCGAGCGCATGAACCGCAAAGGCGTGTTGATCGTGACGCGTGCGCCGCATGCCGGCAAGCGCCACGCCGATCGCCGGCGCGATCGATGCACGCGTGGCTTCGATCAACCCTTCGGTTTCCTCCAGCACCGGCCAGCCCGATAAACGCGACCAGCACATCTGCGCGACGGTATAGAGCAGCAGGCCGGCATCGCCATCGATCACACCCGACAGATAGACGCCGCGCGACCACGCGTCAAAACGCGCGCGCAGATTGTGTGCGAGACCCGGCATGCCGGGCGGCAGCAGCGATTCGCAACGCAACTGCTCAAACGATTCGAACAGCAGCCGTTCGACGGGATCGGCGGGCATGTGCTGCCTGTGCCATTCGGTATCCGAATGAAGCGTGCGCAACGCGGCGCTATCGGCTGAGCCGCGGAAGGATGCAACTGAGGACCACACTGCGGACGCAACTGAGGACGACACTGAGGACGAGCACGCCGATGCAACCACGTGCCCCGCCGATGCCGCCATCGCCGCCCGCTCGTCCTGCGTGACGCGAAGATGTGGTGCATGAAACGGCAACGGCGTCATATTCCGGCACAACCGGCCACCGCTGTAATGCAAGGCCGCATCGCCGGTAAGCGCGCGCACGGTCGCCGCGCGCAATGCTTCGGCCCGCGCGGCGCGCTGCATCGCGGCACGCTCCGTGTCGTTCATCGCGTTTCCACCGCAAGCGCGCCGGCGCCTTCGAACGACGGAAGCTCCTTGTCGAACGCCCGCTGAAAGTATTCAGCCACGATCGGCCGCTCGGCCTCATCGCATTTATTCAGGAACGTGAGGCAAAACGCGAGCCCCGCATCGCGAAAGATGCCGATATTCTCCGCCCAGTTGATCACGGTTCGCGGCGACATCAGCGTCGACAGATCGCCGGTCGCAAAGCCCTTGCGCGTCAGCTCGGCCACGCTCACCATCGATTCGACGAGCTCGCGGCCGCGTGCATCGGCGAGTTCGGGCACACGCGCCAGCACAATGCGAATCTCGTCGTCACGCGACAGATAGTCGAGATTAGCAACCACATTCCAGCGGTCGATCTGCGCATGATTGAGCGCCTGCGTACCGTGATAAAGCCCGTTCAGGTTACCGAGCCCGACCGTGTTGGCGGTGGCAAACAGCCGGAACGCCGGATGCGGATGAATCACGCGGTTCTGATCGAGCAGCGTGAACTTGCCGTCCGTTTCAAGGATGCGCTGAATCACGAACATCACATCGGGGCGCCCCGCATCGTATTCGTCGAACACGAGCGCGACTGGCCGCTGCAGCGCCCACGGCACGATGCCCTCCTGAAACTCGGTCACCTGCGCGCCATCGCGCACGACGATCGCATCCTTGCCGACCAGATCGAGCCGGCTGATATGACCGTCGAGATTGATCCGCACGCAGGGCCAGTTCAGGCGTGCCGCGACCTGCTCGATATGCGACGACTTCCCCGTGCCATGCAGGCCCTGAACCATCACGCGCCGGTTGCACATAAAGCCGGCAAGAATCGCGAGCGTGACTGGCGGGTTGAACTGGTAGACGTCGTCGATTTCGGGCACGTGGTCGTCCCGTTCGCTGAAGGCCGGCACCTTCAGGTCAACGTCGATGCCGAATACGCTGCGCGCATCGACGCTGCGGTCCGGCTTGCCGGTCTCGATCTCGGTCACGTCCCTCTCCTCATACGGCCCGCCCGTCGGTCCGCTCATACAATCCGCTCACACGGTCCATTCGACCGCACAAGCCATCATAAACCGATTCATTTTTAGATACAAATCGTACCGTTTATTTATCTATAAAGTTGACCGATACGCGCTGGTGGCCTACATTTGATCCATATCCCGCTGTCGGGAACAAATTGTTCCGCTAAATTCATTCAACGAATCTAGCGCCCGGGAGGGAACCCCCGTGTCATCGATCGATTCCACCGCAGACGCAGCACCACCGCAAACGCCCGTCACCGACGCACATGCCACCGGAACCGCAGGAGGCACGCGTTCCGAAAACCGACCCGGCGCATTCCCCTCGACACCCGAAACACACCCTGCCGATCATTCCGCCGCACGGCAGGCCAAGGCATTTCAGTACAATACGGCCGATCCATTTTCCGGAACGGCGGACATGAACAAGGCGGATACCCCGACACTGCGCGCGTTTTCGCTGCTCGAACATCTGATCGCGGCGAACGGTCCCGTGTCGCTTGCCGATATCGCTCACGACATCGACCTGCCGAAGGCGTCGCTGCACCGCATGCTCGCGTCGCTCGAAGCGGGCGGCCTCGTGATTCGCGAACCGGGGCAAAAGAACGCGTATGTGATCGGTCCGCGCCTGTCGCAACTGGGACTCGGCGTGATGATGCATTCGGGCGCGCGGCGCCTGCGTCACGCGATTCTCGGGCGGCTCGTGGCCGATCTCGGCGAGACCTGCAACCTGACGATGCTGCACGAAACCGAGGTGCTCTACCTCGACCGGATGGAAGCGCCGTGGCCATTGCGTCTCGATCTGAAACCGGGCTCGCATGTGCCCGCTTACTGCAGCGCAAGCGGCAAGCTGTTGCTTGCGATGCTGCCGCGCGACGAGCGTTCGGCGCTGATTCGCGCGATGCACTTCCACGGCTTCACGGCGAACACGCTAACCGACCCGGAACTGCTCGAAAGCGAACTCGATCGCATCGCGCACAAAGGGATTGCGGTCGATAACGAGGAATTCGTCATCGGCATTGCATGCGTGGCCGCACCCGTGATCGATGAACAAGGCCAATGCATCGCCGCGGTCGCCGTGCATGCGCCGGTGTCGCGCACGCCGCTGCCGCGCGCACTCGAATTCGTGCCGCGTCTGCAGGAAGCGGCCAAAGAGCTGGCCGCGACGTTCTAAGTGGAGCTTCGAGCTACCTTTCTGTCACCGCACGTCAGATTGCACTTCAAACGCGCAGCGATGCCGAATCGGCTGCGCGTTTGAACGACGCCGTCGTTGCCTCACTCGCACCTCACTCGCGCCTCACTCGCGCCTCACTCGCGCCTCACTCGCGCCTCACTCGCGCCGCTCAGAGGCCGCGCTTTGCATCCCAAGCAGCCGCCGCTGCCAACCCCGCTCCGCGCGCTCGCCCGCGCGGCCGATGCGGTCTTTCCCTTCCTGCGATAATCCCCGTTCCCTGCCCCACCCAGTCACTCGAAGGAGTCGCCGTGAGCGTCACCCATTCCTCCTCCTCACCATCCGCCGGCACACAACCGCAAGCCGCTAACGTTACGTTTCTCGGCCTCGGCGTCATGGGCTACCCGATGGCCGGACACCTCGCGAAAGCGGGGCTTAACGTCACCGTCTACAACCGCACCGCGAAAAAAGCCCAGCAATGGGCGTCCGAATACGGCGGCCGCTCGGCCGCGACGCCGCGCGAAGCCGTGCAAGGCGCGGACCTCGTGCTGTCGTGCGTCGGTAACGACAACGATCTGCGCAGCGTCGTGCTCGGCGACGACGGCGCCTATGCAGGCATGAAGCAAGACGCGGTATTCATCGATCACACGACCGCCTCGGCCGACGTCGCGCGCGAACTCGCCGCGCGTGCCGCCGAGCACGGCCTGCACTTTATCGACGCGCCTGTCTCGGGCGGCGAAGCCGGCGCGCAGAACGGCACGCTGACGATCATGTGCGGCGGCGAAACGCAAGCATTCGAGCGCGCCGCGGGCACGCTTCAACATTACGCATCGGCGGTCACGCTGCTCGGCCCGGCAGGTTCGGGTCAGCTTGCAAAGATGGTTAACCAGATCTGCATCGCGGGCATGGTGCAAGGCCTCTCCGAGGCGCTGCATTTCGGCCAGCGCGCGGGCCTCGACATGCAGCGTGTGCTCGACGTGATCGGCAAAGGCGCGGCGGCCAGCTGGCAGATGAGCAATCGCGGCACGACGATGCTCGACGGCAAGTTCGACTTCGGCTTCGCGGTCGACTGGATGCGCAAGGACCTCGGCATCTGCCTCGACGAAGCGAAGCGCAACGGCGCATCGTTGCCGGTCACCGCGCTCGTCGATCAGTTCTACGGCGATGTGCAGTCGCTTGGCGGCAGCCGCTACGATACGTCGAGCCTGATCTGGCGTTTGCGCAAGGTGAATCCGGCGAAATAAGTTCTACCTGCGTTTCAGCCGCGGTTGGCGCGCACGTCATCCGCGGCGCATCTGCGATTCATCTGCAATTCAGCCGCGGTTCGTAGCGCGGCCGTACCAGGCCCGCGCCTAACGAATCAAGTCACCACCGCCCTCACTTCCGCCACCGCAACGGCCGCCGCAAATGATGCCGGTAAAGCCGCAGCGTCGGCGTCGTCGCATGCGCGAAGGCCGGCATGCCCGCCACATCGTCGAGGCCCTGCTGCCGTTCGCGCTCCTCGTCCGCTTCGACTGTCTTGCTGGTATCGATGAAACACGCAGCGACGATGCCAACCCCAAGCAGCACCGCTGAAATCGTAAACGGCACGTTATAGCTGCCCGTCGTCTGGATCAGATAGCCGAACGCAACCGGCGACACCATCCCGGCCACGCCGAAGCCTGTGTTCATCATGCCGCCGGCCGTGCCGGCATATTTGCCGGCGATATCGAGCGGCAACGTCCACAGCACCGGGTTCGTAATCTCGAGGAAGAAGAACGATCCCGACAGGAACAGCACGGCCATCAGCGGACTCGTGGCGGAGATCATCGGCAGCAGGAACGCAAGCGATCCGCCCATGCCGACCACGAGCACCGCGCAGCGCGCAAAGCGCAGGCGTCCGGTGCGCTTGTACAGCTTGTCGGACACCACGCCGCCGAGCGTATCGCCGATCACGCCCGCGAGCAGCGGCAAGGCCGTGAACAGCGCCAGATGCTTGAGATCGAAGCCGCGCGATTCCTTCAGATACGACGGCAGCCACGTCAGATAAACCCACAGCAGCCAGCCATAGCAGAAGTCGACGAAGGTTACGAGCCACATGCGGCGAATCAGTCTGCGCCACGGCGTCGCTGCATGTTTCGCACGCTCGCAATCGCCCTTCCGGTAGCCAATTTCGGCCGTTTCCTCGGGCGTGATGCGCTTGTTCTGCTCGGGCGAGTTAGTGAAGACGCGCAGATAGAGCACCGTCCACGCGAGGCTCAAGACGCCAAGCAGAATAAACGAATCGCGCCAGCCGCCTGCCGCGACCACCGCCAGCACGAGCGGCGGCGTCACTGCGCCGCCGAGACGCGCGAAGCTGTGCGTAATGCCCTGCGCGAAGCCGCGCTCCGCCACCGGCATCCAGTACGTAAAGGCGCGCGTGGCCGTCGGGAACGCGCCGCCTTCGCCGATACCGAGGATAAAGCGCAACACGACGAGCATCATCACGCTGCCGGCAAAACCGGTCAGCAGCGTGGCCACGCCCCATATCAGCGACAACACGGTCAGCACGAGCTTCGGCCCGAACTTGTCCGAAAGCCAGCCGCCGATGATCTGCATCATCGCGTACGGATAGGCAAAGGCGGAAAAGACGAGCCCGAGTTCCGTCGAACTCAGTCCCATTTCGTGACGAATCAACGGGCCGGCCACTGCGATGTTCACGCGATCGATGTACGAAATGAAATACATCACACACATGACCGCCAGAATGATGTGACGCGTCTTCACGCGCCGCTTAGGCATTTCCATGTTGTCTCCAATGTATTTTTTAAGGCGTTTGTGACGCCGGTGCATGCTTTTCGAACTGCAGGGCGGATCGTGTCCGCCTCTTTGTACGTCTCCTCGACTTGAGTCGATTCTGTGTTTTCCGTCTGTTACGCGTGAGCTTCAGGTCTGCGTCTGCAACAGCTTCAACCGCTGCACCTTGCCGGACGGCCCGCGCGGCAGTTCCGCAACGAAGCGGAATTCCTTCGGCGTCTTGTAGCGGCCCAGTTCGCGCAGGCAATGCGCGCGCAGATCCGCAACATCGAGGCCGCCGCATTCGTTCGCCTGAACATTGCCGTCCGCCACACGCGGCACGATATACGCGACGATGTCCTGACCATACGCGCTATCGGGCACGCCGACAGCGGCCGCGTCGAGCACGCCGGGATGCTTGAGCAAGGCCTCGTCGATCTCGCGCGGTGCGATGTTTTCGCCGCCCTTGATAATCAACTCCTTCGCGCGGCCGTTGATAAAGAAGTAGCCGTCCTCGTCGCGATAGCCGAGGTCGCCGGTGCGCAGCCACCCATCGGCTGTAAACGCAGCGTGCGTCTCTTCGGGGCGCTTGTAATAGCCGCGCATCACCTGTTCACCGCGCAGCACGATTTCGCCGCATTCGTTCGGCGCGCATTCGCGGCCTTCACGGTCGATCACCTTCGCTTCGGCGCCCGACGGCAAGCCGATGCTGCCGACCTTGCGCCGCGACGCGTCATACGGATTGCTGAAGATAGGCGCCGCGGTCTCCGTCATGCCCATCGTTTCGATAATACCGATACCGAAGCGTGCCTCGAACGCGCGATGATGTTCGACCGGCAACGCCGCGGATGCGCTTCGGCAAAACTTCAGCGCCGACAGATCGAACGCGCACGCTTCGTCGCAATTGAGCAGATACGCGACGATGGTCGGCACAACATTGATCCACGTGCAGCCATGAAACGCCGCATCGCGCCAGAACGTGCGCGCCGAGAAGCGCGGCGTCATCACGACCGAGCCCGCATGAAACAGCGGCGTCAGCAGTGTCACAACGAGACCGTTGATGTGATAAAGCGGCAACGAGGCAAGCACGCGGTCGTCGTCGGCCAGTCGATGTTCGTCGGTGATGCGCGCCGCGTTCGCGAGCAGGTTGCGGTGCGAGAGCAGCACGCCTTTGGGCAAGCCGGTCGTGCCCGATGTGTACATCAGCAGCGCGATGTCGGTTTCGCATGGCTCGTGGCGCGACGCAGATGGCGTTTCGCTCAACGTCGCCGCGACCGGACCATCGTCGCCCGCGACCGATGCGCGCTGCGCTTCGGCCCGTTGCAGCGCGGCCCCGGCCAGCACCGGTTCGGCATGCGGCAGAACCGGCAGCGCCCGCGCGTCGGGTTCGGTTTCGATAACGAGAATGTCCCGCGCCAGTCGTTTCCCCTGCGATTCAGAACGCAATTCAGCACGCGCCCCACCATGCAATTCCGCAATCGCCGACTCGATCGTTGCGCGCGTATCGCGCTCGACAAAAATCGCGCGCGTATCCGAATGTTCGACGATATAGCGAAGCTGAGACGGCTGGCACAGCAGATTGAGCGGATTGGCGACGAGCCCGCTGTACATCGCGGCAAGCAGAATCCGGCCGGTCTGGATGCCGTTGCTCATCAGCACCGACACCGTGTCGCCGGGCCGCAAGCCCGCATCGAGAAAACGCGATTCCATCACGCGGCAATCGTTGCGTAACTCCGCATACGTCAGGACGGCCAGCGGAGCGGCACGCCGCGTGCCGTTGCCGGCGGAAGAGACATCGGGGTCGCCGGGACAATCGAGCAGAAACGGTTTGTCCGGATACTGCGCGGCGCGCTCGTCGATCAGCGCGCGAAGCGTGACAGGCGTGTTCATCGTCCGACCCTCCGGAAAAATTCGCCAAGCAGATCGTCCGCTTCGGGCACGCGTTCCTCGATCGGATACGCGACGCGCGTGATGTTCAGGTACTGATGGAAGTTCAGATTGGTGGAGAAGTTATTGCGTCCCCATGTGCCGCAGCCCATCGACAGCGAGAAAGGCAGGCCATTGTCGAAATTGCCGCCGGTCGCGAGGCAATGCGCCTGGTTGACGATCACGCGCGCAACCGGCAGCGTTTCGCCGAGTTCGACCGCCTGCCCGGTATCGGCCGCATCCCGGCTGATATGCAGGCCAACCGAATGCCCCGCGCCCATATACGAATAGATGTCGCCGACAATCTCCGCCGCATGTTCGAAGTCGCGCGCGCGATAGACGGTCAACACCGGCGCGAGCTTCTCGCCCGAAAACGGATAGCGCTCGCCAAAACCGGTTTCCTTCACCATCAGAAACCTGGGGCCGCTCTCGGCAATCTCGTCGAGGCCCGCGACGCGCGCGATCACCGCCGCCGAACGCGCCGTGCATTGCGGCGACAGCTTGCCGTCGCGCCACATCGTCGCTTGCAGCTTCGCCTTCTGATCGTTGTCGAGCAGCACACCGCCGCATGCGGCCAGTGCATCGAGCATCGGCTGATACACGGCGTCTTCGATCACGACGCTGTTCTCCGACGAACAGCTCGTCGCGTTGTCGAAGGTCTTCGAGAGCGCGATCTTGCGCGCCGCATCATGCAAGTCGGCCGATGCGGTGACGATCGATGCGACATTGCCCGCGCCCACGCCGAACGCCGGCGTGCCGCTCGCATAGGCCATGCGTACGTTGGCCTGCGAGCCCGTTGCAACGACAAGGTCCGCTTGCCGCATTAACTCGGCGGTGGCGGCCTTGCTGATCGGCGCGGGCAGCATCTGCACGAGGTCGGGCGACAGTCCGGCCTTCTCGAGCTGTGCGTGAATAAAGCCAACTAGCAGCGCGCACGACGAATAGCCTTTAGGTGATGGCGCGACGATTACCGCATTGCCGCATTTGAGCGCGTTCACGATCTTGTTCGCGGGCGTCGCGGCCGGGTTCGTCGACGGTGTGATGGCGGCGACGACGCCGACCGCGCGCGCGATTTCCACGATGCCGTTTGCTGCGTCGCGTGCAATGACGCCGGTGGTCTTCTGTCCATGCAGATCGCGCAGGAGACCTAGCGTCTTGCGATAGTTCTTGCGGAATTTGTCGTCGACGTTGCCGAGGCCGGTGTCCCGCACCGACAGTTCCGCCAGTTGCCGGTTGCGCCCCGGCTCCATGATCGCCCATGCGGCAGCGGCAGCGGCCATATCGAGTGCGTCCTGCCCGGCCCGCTCGAATTCGCGTTGCGCGATGCGGGCGCGGCCGACGAGCGCGGCCACCTCTTCGGCGACGTTGCTGTCCGCGTTTGCCTGCGTGCTTGCCTTCGCACTTGCATTCGCGTTTACCCCGTGCGCCCCGACTTCAGCATGACTTGCCCTGACATTCATATGTTTTGCTCCGAACGGTAATAGCGGGTCGTGCGAATAAATCTAGCGGGAGCGGCGGCGAACGAAGTCCCGTTTTCCAAGCGTTTCCGTGCTGCCTGATGCAGTGAATCGAAAAACGCAAAATTCGGGACTTTCCGGAGTCCCGAAAACTGTGCATTCCGATGCAAAATCTCTCTTATAAATTTGATGACGGCGCACAGCTGCAGTTAGCAGCCAGAGCGTCTGCCGGCCGCAGGCGCGGCATGGGACCAGAGTAAGGCGCTAAAGCGCCAACTCTGGTCGACAGGAGACCCAATGTCGTTCTCGAACCAGTCAAATGCGGCCGCCGTGCGCGCGTTCCGTGTACTCGAAACGCTTGCCGAAGCCGGCCATCCGCTGTCGATGACCGACCTCGTGCATGCGCTCGGCTTGCCGAAACAGACCGTGCATCGGATCCTCGTGCAATTGATGGACGCGTGGCTTGTCACGCGCGTCGCGGGCAATCGCCTCTACGAGTGCTCGCCGCGCGTGCGCATGCTCGCCGTCAACGTGCTCATGCACGCGGGGCCTGCGGCCGCGCGCCATGTGCTGCTCGAACAGCTGGTGTCGAAAATCGGAGAGACCTGCAATCTGACGATGCTGGCCGGCAACGACGTCGTCTATGTCGACCGCGTCGAAACCGAATGGCCGCTGCGCATGCATCTGCAGCCCGGCTCGCACGTGCCGCTGCACTGCTCGGCAAGCGGCAAGCTGCTGCTCAGTTTCCTGCCTAAAGAAAGACGTGAACGCGTTATCGATGCGCTGCCGCTGCGCGCGTATTCGGAGCAAACCATCACGGACCGTGACGCACTGCGCAAGGAACTGACCGAAACGCGCCGCCGCCTGCTCGCGATCAACAATCAGGAGCATCTGCAAGGGCTGATCGCGATCGCCGTGCCGGTCATGCTCGACCGCAACCGCGCCTGCGCCGCGATCGCGGTTCAGGCGCCCGTGGGCCGGGTTACGCTCGACGACCTGCTCGCCTTCGTGCCCGACCTGCGCTTTGCCGCCGACGAAACCGCGAAGACGTTCCGCGAGTGAAAGCCCTTGAATGAACGCCCTTGAATAAAGGCCCTTAAAGCGCGTTACGAATGCGCGCTCGCCACCGCGCCATACGTGCTCGCCCTTCGCTCAATCGCGCGCGCGGACCATGCCGAGATCAGCGCGGACAGCATCACGTAGGCGCAGACCATCCACGGCTTGCCCTGATTGACGCGCATCAATGCGGTCGCAATGATCGGCGTCAGTCCGCTCGCGAAGATCCCCGAGAACTGATAGACGAACGAAATACCGGTATAGCGCACGTTCGCATCGAACAGCTCGGCAAAGAGCGCCGCTTCAGGGCCATAAACCATCGCATAGAAAATGCCGAACGGCACGACGATCGCGGCCCAGATCACGAGCGTATTGCCCGCATGGCTTTCGATCAGCCAGAACGCGGGCAGCACCGACAGCCCGCAAATCAGCGATCCCCAGCGATAAACGCGCGCCCGGCCCAGCTGGTCCGACATCCTGCCGAACAGTGGAATAAAAAAGCACATCACGACGGCCGCGATCATCACGCCGAGCAGCGCATCGGTGCGGCTCATCGATACGTGCTGGGTCAGATAGCCGATCGAAAACACCGCGAACACATTGAAGAACACGCCGTCGATATAGCGCGCGCCCATGCCGAGCACGACCGTGCCGCGATAGCGCGTGATCATGTCGACAAACGGAATCTTCGCTTCGCGCCGGTTGCGTTTGAGCGCGAGAAACTCGGGCGTTTCCATCACTTTCAGGCGAATATACAAGCCGATCAGCACGAGCAGCAGCGACGCGCCGAACGCGATACGCCAGCCCCATGCAAAGAAATCCGCATCGGGCAGGATGCGCGAGATGCCGGCCACGACGCCGGCCGCGAGACAGAGCCCGATCGATAAGCCGATTTGCGGCAGGCTCGCGTAGAGCCCGCGTTTATTTGGCGGCGCATATTCATAAGCCATCAGCACCGCGCCGCCCCACTCGCCGCCAAGGCCGATGCCTTGCAGCACGCGCAAGCTCAACAGCAGAATCGGCGCCCAGATACCGATCTGCGCATAGGTCGGGACAAAGGCGACGCCGGCCGTCGAAATGCCCATGATCACGAGCGTCAAAATCAGCGCAGACTTGCGCCCGACCCGGTCGCCGAAGTGGCCGAACAGCACGCCGCCGAGCGGCCGCGTGACGAAGCCGACCGCGAACGTCGAATACGCAAGCATCGTCGATACAAGCGGATCGTTCGCCGGGAAATACAGCTTGTTGAACACGATGCCCGCCACGACGCCGTACAGAAAGAAGTCGTACCACTCGACGGTCGCGCCGACCACGCTGGCAAATGCGACGCGGCGCACGACGCGCTGATCGTTTGACATAGCTGCTCCTTCTTCAATGGAAGGCCGTACCGCTCGGCACGGCGTCTTTTATGCGTACCCCTGCCCCTTTAGTTCTCTCTTGCGCTTCCTTCAAACTTCCGCTGCCGCGGCTGCCGGCACGTTCTCGCGGTGCGCCGCATCGGCCGCGCGCGCATCGTCGAGAATCATGTCGGACGCTTTCTCCGCCACCATCACGATCGGCACATTCGTATTGCCGGAGACGAGCGTCGGCATGATCGAACAGTCGACCACGCGCAGGCCGCGCGTTCCATACACACGAAGACGTTCGTCGACGACCGCGAGCGGATCGCCTGCCGTCCCCATCTTCGCCGTGCCCGACGGATGAAAGATCGTCTGCCCGTATTCGCGGCAGAAGTGCAGCAGTTCGTCGTCGGTTTGCGCATCGGCGCCGGGACGCACTTCGCGCTTCATCAGCGCGGCCATCGGCTGCGTGGCCGCGACGCGGCGCGCGAAGCGCACGCCAGCCACGGTCGTGCGGCGGTCGAGATCGGTCGCAAGATAGTTCGGCACGATCGACGGCGCATCGCGCATATCGGTCGACCTGATTCGCACGGTGCCGCGCGATTCGGGACGCAACTGGCAAATCGAATACGTGCAGCCGGGAAACGCATGGACTTCGCCGCCCGCGGAATCGGCGGAAAGCGTCGAGAAATGAAACTGGATATCGGGCGTTTGCGCTTCTTCGGGCAAGGCGCGGCAAAACATGCCGCCCTGGTTGATACCGACGGCCAGCGGCCCGCTGCGAAACAGCGCCCATTCGAGGCCCATTTTTGCTCGACCGATCCATGACTGCATCAGATCGTTGGTCGTGATCGGCTTCGTCACTTCGTAGATCAAACGGACTTGCAGATGGTCCTGCAGGTTTGCGCCGACGCCGGCGCGGTCCGCGACCACCGGAATGCCGAGCTCGCGCAACAACGCCGCGGGCCCGACGCCCGACAACTGCAGCAATTGCGGCGACTGCAACGCGCCTGCGGTCAGGATCACCTCGCGCCGCGCGCTGACCTCGCGCATCTCGCCATGCTGTAGAAATCGCACGCCAGTCGCCCGCGTGCCGTCGAAGCGGATACGCGAAGCGAGCGCATTGGTTTCCACATGCAGATTCGCACGATGGCGCGCGGGCTTCAGATATGCGACCGCCGTCGAGCAGCGCCAGCCGTGACGCGTCGTCAGCTGGTAGTAGCCGACGCCTTCCTGGTCGCCCGTGTTGAAATCGTCGACGGTGCGCACGCCGAGCCGGTTCGACGCCGCGATAAACGCGTCGACGAGCGCATGCGGCTGACGGATCGTCGAGGCCCACAGCGGCCCATCGACGCCGCGTGTCGGCCCCGCGCCGAGTTCGTTGTGTTCGAGCCGCCGGAAGTACGGCAGACAGTCGTCCCAGCTCCAGCCGCGATTGCCTGGCGCGGCCCACCGGTCGTAGTCCTCTTTCTGACCGCGCACGTAAATCAGGCCATTGATCGAACTGCTGCCGCCGAGCGTGCGGCCACGCGGCCAGTACAGCCGCCGGTTGTTCATATTCGGGTCCGGCTCGGTATGAAAGCCCCAGTTGTAGACCGGGTGAAACATCGTCTTGCCGTAGCCGATCGGAATATGAATCCACAGGTAGCGGTCGGCGGGGCCCGCTTCGAGCAGGCAGACCGAATAGCGGCCGCCTTCCGAGAGCCGGTTGGCAAGGACGCAGCCGGCCGAACCGGCGCCGACCACGACATAGTCGAAGGTACCTGGCATTGCACGTGTCTCCTGCTTCTTATCGTTCGACCGGATGGTTCAGCGGCCTTAAAAAGCGGTATGTTTCGTTTGAATTTATTGAGCCAGTGCAGCGGCCGCAACCCCTTTTGCATAGGCACGTGCCAATCCGGACCGGAAATTGACCTTTCTGTTTCAGTTTGGCCTGCTTGAAAGACAGCGTGACGCCTGGTTCGAAGCACGGCTCACGCACGTTAAGCAGTAGAACCGGCCTTCGATCAAGAGGAACCGAATGAGAGATTCGATCCAATCCGCCCGTATCGACTGTCTGTCGGACAACACGCGCGTGCTGCGTGCGCTAGCCGTGCTCGAGGAACTGGCAGCGGCGGGCCAGCCGTTCTCGCTGTCCCAATTGTCGGCGCGGCTGCATATTCCGAAGGCGACGCTGATGCGGCTGATCGAATCGCTCGAAATACAGGGCTATGTCACGCATATGCCGGACTCGCGCGGCGCGGACCGCGCCATCGCGCTCGGCCCCCGCGCCGCACAACTCGCGCTGGCCACCCTCGCGAACAATACGTTCACGCGCGCATGCCGATCGCTGTTGCGCTCGCTTGTCGAGGCGCTAGGCGAAACCTGTAACCTCACCGCGCTGGACGGCGATACCGTGCTGTATATCGAGCGCGTCGAGACGACGGAACCGCTGCGTTTGCAGATGCAGCCGGGCACACGCGTGCCGCTGCACTGCACCGCAAGCGGCAAGCTTTTTTTATCGCAGATGCCTCCGGCCGAACGGCGGCTCGTCCTGTCGCGCCTCGCACTCAAGCGAATGACCTACCGCACGCTCACCGATACCACCTTGCTCGAAGCGGAGCTCGACCGCCTCGCCGCACGCGGCATCGGCATCGATAACGAAGAATTCGTCAGGGGAATGGTCGCGGTTGCCGTGCCTGTCAAAGATGCGGCGAACGGACACGCGCTGGCGTCGCTGGCGATTCACGCGCCGACCGCGCGAGCCAACCTCAACGATCTGCTCGCGACGGTGCCGAAGCTCAAGGAGACCGCGCAGGCGCTCGCGCCGCTGCTGCAGCATGTTGAATCGATGCCGGGTCGCGGCGTGCGCGAGGCTAACGCAAGATAAGCGCCGGCTTAGCAGCGCGTTTTCTGAAACCGGCCATAGCGAACGGCCAGCGTCGGCAACACCAGCAGGTTGAGCGCCGTCGACGTCATCAACCGGCGGCTCCCGCCTTATCAAAAGTCCGCGTGCACCGTGACGTAAGCCGCCAACGGTGGCCCGACATAGGCGCCGACCACGTTGGTGGCGGTGAAATAGCGCTGGTCGCTGACGTTGTCGATGTTCAGATCGACGCCCCAGTGATGCTCCGCGTAACCGAACTGCAGGTTCTCGATCAGCGACGCAGGCGCCCAGTCATAGCCATTGGCGAAACCGTTCGTCATCTGGCTGAGGTAGTTGATGCCTGCCCCCGCATGAAAGCCCGTTCTGCCGAACAGGCTGAATTTGTACGTCGTCCACAGGTTCGCCATATAGGCGGGCACGCCCTGCGGTTCCGTACCGACTGCGCCCGGCGTGTCCTGGCTGTCGGTGATGCGCGCATGCTCCGCGGTGAAATTCGCATAGACATGCCAGCTCGATGTGAGATCCGCGTCGAAGGAAACTTCGGCGCCGCGCGTGCGTTGCGCATCGAACGCGATCTGGTCGTCGCCAAACGGCGTTGCGACATGATCCCGCTTGACGTCGAACAGCGCGGTGTTGAGCACGTAGCGTCCATCGTCGAATGCCCACTTAACGCCCAGCTCGTATTGCAACGCCGATTCCGGCGGGCCAATGGAAAACGCGGTGTTTTCGGAGTTGAAGTTCGCGAGGTAGCTGCGCGACACGCCGAAGTACGGCGACATCCACGGCGTGACCTTGTAAAGCACGCCGGCGTTCCAGCTGGTCGGCGCATCGTTGCGCGTATATGTATTGCCCGGAACCAGTGTGATGCCGTCGTTGGCGGTACGGTTTGGCTCGCCGGCGACCGGATTCAAGGTCAGTGATGTGCCGAACCAGTCCTTGCGTACGCCCGCGCGGACCTTGAACCGGTCCGTCACATCGACCTGATCGGTTGCGTAGAGGCTATAGAAATTCGCCACCACGTGGTCGTTCTGGCACGAATGAGATGGCGCGCACTGAAAGTTGAGGTTCGCGATCGAGGTTTCCGGAGGCACCGGCGCAAAGATGTTGTCGATGTCCGGAAGATCCGCAGTCGTCTTCGCGCTGTTGAGATCCTGATGCAGGTATTCGAAGCCCGTCAACAGCGTATGGTGAATGCCGCCTGTCGAGAATTTCCACACCGGCTCTAACTGGTAGTCGATAGAGTTCAGCGAATCATCCTGATCGCGCAGCTGGCGGCCCGTAAACGCGTTGCCTTTGATCTTCGCGTGCGTGCTGTCGCCGTTGCTGAAAAAGTCCAGCGAATGGTGCAGGTACGACAGGCGATTGTTGATCGTCAGATAGTCGCTGACACGCCATTCATCCGAAAGCGTGGTGCGTACGTAGTTGCCGTGGGCGTTGGCGAACGGTGTCGAATATTTTGCGTCGAACGGAACGTTGCGAATCGGCGCCCCGTTGAAGTAGATCAGCCCGTATGAATCGGGCGTCGCCATATAGTCCTGCGCGTCGATTGAGAATTCGATCTTGTGGTCGCCGATCGTCCATTGCAAATCGGGACGGATTTCCTTGTTCCACGACGACAGATCGCGGTAGCCGTCGGAGCGGTTGCCTCCGACGTCCAGCCGATAGTTCAATCCGTCGATGCCGGTTGGGCCCGTGACGTAGCCGGTGGCGTTGACCGTGCCGAACGAGCCGGCCTGAATACTGCCGCCCCAGTGGAATTGCGCCGACGGCGTGTAGTGAATCAGGTTGATCGAACCGCCCGGCGGGCCGCTGCCGAGCAGTGCCGATCCCGGTCCTTCAAGCACTTCGATGCGCTCGACGCCCAGCAGCGAATGCGTCGGGCCATTGACCTGGTCGCCATCCGAAAATCCGTCGTCATAGGTCTGCGCCTGCAGGCCGCGGATCATGAAGTGGTCGGTAAAGCCTTTTGAATCGGTGCCGCCATAATTGACACCAGAGAAGTTGCCGTTACGAACCGCTTCCTGTAGCGACGTGGCGCCTTGCTCATCGAGAATCGCGCGCGGAACTTCCTGCACGCTCATCGGCAGATCGCCTAGCGGGGTGCCGGTTTTGCTTGCGTTGACGATCTGGTTGGGATCGTTGACGTTGTCCGAAGCCGTCGTTATTTTCGATGCGTCGACAACGATCGGCTTCAATGTGGAAGCCGTCTGGGTTGGTTGGGCAACCTGGGTTTGATTCTGTTGAGCTTGCGCCGTGCTGGCGAGCCAAATTGTCGTAAAAGCAGCAGACACCGCCATTGCGCTTCTCGTCGGGGGGGCTCTCATTAACGCTGTACCATGAAATGGTTGTTATATGTAGTGCAAAATGAGTCGATTTCCTACATATCGATCGGGGGATTGATACGGGTGACTGCACACATGGGCAGCCACCCGCCACTACCGGCTACTTCCGGTCGCGCGTATCAGGGCAATGCAGCTTCACCCGATGCGCGCGATCGACTCAACGCTACTACCGGCTTAATCGTCGTCGCCGTCGTCATCCGCCGTCGCGACCACCTTCGATCCGTCGGCCGCCACCTTCGTATAGACCGAGTGCGGTTCCGGATAGGGCCGGTTGCCCATCACACCCTTCCACAGAACGTGGTTGAACAGCTCCGGCGGAATCCGATCTTCTTTCGAGAAGTCGAAGTCCTTCGTCGCGTTCGCCCAGTACGTCGCGTCATGCAGCGGATGAATGTCCGGCCCTTGGGCAAACTGATTGCCGTCGTTGCCGCTCTTCGTCGAACCCGTAGCCACGTTGCCGACGTTCGTGCCCTTCAGGATCGTCGACGCGACCGCCGTGTACGTCCACGAGCCGTTCCCCCTCGTGTCGAACAGGTCAGCCATCGGTTTGGCGTACGCGGTGTTCAGGTCGATGTGCTGCGTACCGAGCAGGTCTTCCATGGTCCGGATCGCGTTGACCTGCGTGTAGTTGGTGCTGACCACCGCGTGCTTCTTCACGTACGCGCCGACGACATAAGCGGTCGAGCGATGCGAATCGACGTGGTCGGAACCGGCTTGCGAGTCGTCCTCGACCACCACGACCACCGTGTCTTTCGCGTACGGGCTGTTCGCCACGGTTTCGATCAACTTGCCCACCGCGAAGTCGTTATCCGCTTCTTCCTGCTCAGCGGAACCCATCTGGCCGACGTTCTGCGTGAAGCTGCCCGTGTGATCCGAGCCCATCCGGACGAGCTCGAATGACGGCAGCCCGCCGTTTTTCACGTACTGCTGGAACTCGCGGTTCCATTCGAGTTCGCGGAACGTGTCCGGGTACGCCTGATCGAAGCCGCGGTAGTACTCGTCCGTCCGGCCGACGAGCGTCGGCTTGACCGGGTGAGCCTGAACGATGTTGGCGCCGGCCGGGTCGAGCAGCGGGCTGGCGATCGTGCCGATCGAGCCCACGTTGTTGACCATGCCGCCATAGTTGCGAACCGTACCGCCAGCGGCCAGCACTGCGTCATAGATATTGGCCTTCTGATAGCCAAACGGTGCATCGGGCACCGAAATATCGGCGATGCCTGGCAACGCATTGGCCGTACCGCCCGGCAGTGACGACGTGGCGTTCGTGACGGAACCGTTCGTCGCGGCGTCGCGCATCGCGGTCGTAGCCAGTCCAACCGGCAGGCCGCGGTTGTCACCTTCGGTTTCGTACGACATGCCGCGGTTGACACCCGCATAGTTTTCCTGCTGCGAAACTTCCTCGGTCGGCGTGACGTGACCGTGCTGCACCCACGACCAGCCGTCCATCGAACCGTCGCCCGGGTCCATGAAATTGTCGATCGTGACGAAGTTCTGGGAGATGTTGTGGAAGTTCGGCGTCGTGGACTTGCCGTACATCGTCAACGTCGGATCGCCGTTCGCGCCATTGCCAAGGTCGCCGAGGATCTGGTCGAAGGTGCGGTTCTCCTTCACGACGTAGATCACGTGCCTGATGTGATTACGCATGAACTGCATCGTCTGGCGATCGTTTTCCGACTCCTTCGCCGAGTAGTGGTTATTTTCGTCGACCTGGCTGGTCAACCGGTCAAGCTCGCCCCCGCGCGGAACCGGCGCGCTCACGAGCGTGCTCTGTTCAAGACCGAACTGGTACTGGGCTTGCGTGCCCGATGTATATAGCGGGTTCGGGCCCGTGACCGACTTGCCGTTGATGATGTACATGCGCGAACCATCGGCGCTCATCGTGATGTCCTTCGGCGCATAGGCGGTCGGCATGAAACCTTCGACGTGGTAGCCATTGTTGCCGTCGTGCGAGATCACGGCGATCGAGTTGTCGCCGTTGTTGACGGCGTACAGCGTCCTGCCGTCGCGGGAGACGGTCACATTGACCGTATCGCGGCCGCTGTACTTTCCGTCGTTGCCCTTGCCGTGGTCGTCGCCCCTGCCGCGGTCGTCGCCCCAGCCGTGACCGTTGCCGTTGCCGTTGCCGTTGCCGTTGCCGTTGCCATTGCCATTGCCATTGCCATTGCCATTGCCATTGCCATTGCCATTGGGGGCATCGATCGCGAGGTCGATCGTCTTCTCGACCTTGTGGCGAACCGTATCGACAACAGCGATCTGATCGGCATTCGAGACCGCGACGTAGAGCTTCGACTCGTCGGGCGAAAGGGACATGCCGTACGCGTTGCCCTGCACCGGGATGCGCGTAATGAACTGCGGCGCAGCCGGATTCGACAGGTTCAACGCCACGACTTCGCGGTCACGTACCGACGAGACGAACGCGGTGCCGTCGGACTTCAGCGAAACGGCCCACGGGTATTCGCCGCCGGCCGCGCCTTGCTGACCCGACGTGTTAAACGGACGCAGATCATATTCCGACATGAGCGTGTTCGAGCCCGTATCGATGATCGAAATCGAATCGTTGTAGTTGTTGGCTACGACGAGCGTCCGGCCGTCAGCGGAGAGCGCGAGGCCACCGGCGTTCGGCTTCACGCCCGAACCGATACCCTTGCTGTGGTTCAGTGCGATCGCTGCAGTCTGTGCCCATTGCGCTTGCGGTGCAGCCGACGCGCGGTTGTACACATAGACCTTGTCATCAGCGCCACCGGTACCGTACAGCGTCCTGTTACCGTTCCAGACGAGGCCATCGAACGCGTTGTTCTGGTGGATGGCCTGCACGAGCTTCGGGAAGACCTTGTTCGCACCCGACACGTCATAGATAAAGATGTACTGGGTCGAATCGGCCGTATCCAGCGTCGCGTTATTGGACCCGGTGTAGACCGTGTTGTAGCCGGCGGTGATCACGGCCAGCGTGTTGCCGTCCGGACTCAACTGCGACTTGATAGCACCGCTCACTACCTGTGCCGGTTTAGCCGACAGTTGCGGGTTCAGCAACTGCGCGACAGCACCGGGGATGGACATCGGGGAAATGAATTGGCCAGTCGGCAAAAGCTCCATGTTGCCCTGCGGAGCGGCCGTTACCAGACCCAGGCTACTCGTAATCAAGGTGGCGGCAAGGCCAGCCTGGACGACGCTGCGGTTCATTGTGATCCTCCAGAATATGAAAGATGAAATGCCAAAATGAATTTCGGCCTTAATCTTTTTGTCAGGTTTTTGTCCCTGATTGATCAAGATTTACTGGCAGAGTGATCGGCCGGGTGGGGAGTACGCTGTTTTTTTCCTGCCAGTGCTGACATTTAGTCATCGGCCAATGTCAACTAAATGACGGCTAATTCGCAAAAAAATAGTAAGTTTTATTTCGCACTTTCTTAAGTAGCGCGATTGACTTGCGAAGGCCATTTCGCGGCCACAATCTGTAATCGATTCGCAAGATTGGCGGGGTCAACAGCGCCTGCGAGGTGTGCTCGCGCGGTCAGTGAAATCCTCGAACAGAGCGGGTTTTGCGAAAGCATTTGCAACGGCAAGCGCTGGTCATCGCATCGAGATCATTTGCCTCGTCTGCCGCGTGGGAGAACGGCGGAAATGCTTTTTGTTCATTTGTTTATGGTGAGGTCGATTAGCTCAACCGCTATGATTTTTAATAAGGATGGCGATATGATTTATATGCACATCGTATCGTGTGCATCTCTTACGCTTTTCTAACGTTTTTGGTATCGCGCGGGTGATACGGAGCGGCTTGTCGGAATTGTGAACAAATGTGAACGACACATAACGACATTCACGCGACATAACGACGGCTATCGGGTACATAAGCCGGTTACACAAAATCGCGAGATAAAAAAAATCGGGGTCTACCCCAAGATTGCCAAACGCTTCGGGGAACTACGGTAGCGACCGCCGACCGCTCATCTCGAGCGCATCCTCTGCCTCGATGCCGAGGTACTGGACCGAACTCCCGATCTTCGTATATCCGAGTCTGCGCCTCGATATCGCGCACATCAGATCTCCAGCATGCTCATGCGGCGTTCGAGCTCGCCCATGTCGGCCGCGGACGCGAGATAAGCGTCGCGCCGATTGTGTTCGGCATGATCAAGCGCCTTTCGCAACAGTGGATACAGATAGATAAGCAGGATGAGCACGGCGTCCTCCGGTCAATGGCGTATTGCCCCCGAACTGCCCCAGGCACAAGGGTCGAGGCGGGTATCCGCAGCAGGCATCCGGGCGATGAATAGAGGGGCGCGCTACGGCTGGAACCAGGTTTATTGCAGGGTTCATGCCATCACGCCGTAGTCCTTATCAGGCGGGCGTTTCAACGATATGGCGGGATGACATGGGGGCCGAAGTGTCGTCACGCGGCCGACAAATCGCGAACGCAGTCGGGCCGCGCCCAACACGCACTGGCCACCCGGCTGACGCTGAAACGGCGCACCATAGTTCGGACCGCGACATCGCGCAGAAAGCGACGCGTTGATCTGACCATCGACAATCGCGAGCGGGTACGAGCGTTGCACGACGCACGCAACGCTTACCGAACTGGAGAAGTCGACATGCCGCAAACTCATTCGCGCAACTCATGCAATCCAGTCATCGCTTTTATCAATGCACAAGTGCTGAGCCTCTCCGCATATGCGGGTCTGCTTGCCGACTGGATCGACACAGGCGAAAAAACACCGGATCTGCGTGCGGCCGAGCCGGTGTTCGCGGTAAAGCGTACGGCCGGTCAAGACCATGCGCGCAGCGCAGACGGCGCACCGACCAAACACACGCCGCAGGCGGATATGCCTGAGTGGCCGACGTTCAGCGACGCTGCCCAGCGCCTCGCCTTTGCGATGCGCATTCCGTGCACGAACGCGATCATGGCGGTGGCCGACTTCTTCGAGGTTCATCAGATGTCCGATTCACGAGCGCCGGAGGTGCAGTTTTTGATGCGTCTGCGCGACGCGGCGCTCAACGACAATACGTTCCGGCTCAATACAGACGAATACCGCCCGCATGCGGCGTACGGCGACCTCGTCATCGATGCGAGCCTCAATGGCACGCTGCTGTTCAGCGACGGAACGCGGCCCGGCTTCATGGAGCCTGGCGATACAGTCGGGCTGCTGCGGTATCTGGCAGACCGGCTGCGCAGCGTTCAGTCGGTCATCAGCTCGGGAGACGCGGGCTGAGCCATGGCAGCATGCAAGCCACTCGAAAGACATGCTGAATGAATAGCATTTTTGTACCAAAATGGATGAAACGTGGACCAGGAACGAGTCGACCGGCATGTAAGATTGTTCCCCCGCAACCCCCACAGCCAAAGTGCACACCGCTCTTGCGGGAACATTGAGGTGCTCTCGCATGATTCCGATGCCGACCGTTCGCATGGATTGCTGGACAGACTATGTTTGCCCTTTCTGTTATCTGCAGATGGATATCCTCGACCGGTTCATCGAGGAATCCCGGGTGCCGATCGAGCGCGAGTGGCATGCCTTCGAGTTGCGCCCCGATCCGATCCCGCTGATTGAACCCGATGGCGAATACATCACGGGCATCTGGCTCAACGCCGTCTACCCGCTTGCCGCGGAACGCAATGTAAAGATGAAGATGCCTCCTGTTGCGCCACGCAGCCGCCTCGCATTTGAGATGGCTTTTTTCAGTCGTACTGCCGGTCGCTTTGACATCGTGCATCGTGCTTTATTCAAGGCCTTTTTCGAGGACGGACGAGACATCGGCAGCGTCGACGTACTGCTCGAAATAGCACGCGAATGCGGGGTCGATCGCACGAAGCTGGCTTCATCCCTCGCCCAGCAGCAATGCAAGACTGCCATTGAGAATGACGAAGCCATGGCCGGCCGGCTTGGCGTAACGGGGCTTCCCTTCGTCATGTTGTCGCGCACCAGCGAAGGAACGCGAACCGGAACGCCAGTGGTGGTGCGCGGCGTCGCGCCCCTGGAGCACATGACAGCCGCGCTGGACCGGCTGCTAGCGGATGCGCCCGCAGCCGATGTTCAAACACGGTCGACGCGGCGAACCCGGCCGTGATCGAGCGATCCGACGCCGTCGTCCCCGAGCCTTCGTTCGTCACCGTTCAGGTGCATGCGGTCAAAGGCTTCTCTTTGGGCAGGAAACACCCGGGTGCTTCGTCCGCGCCGTTCTTTGAGATCGCGACGCGCACCATTCATTCATACGTGCTCGACGGCCTTAGCCACACTCATGCCACGGGCACACTGCGCTGGGTCCGCGGCGGCCTCTCCCCCACTCATCTGCAACTTGCCAAGGCCATGTTGTCGATTCGCGATCATGACAAGGTCACGCTCACCGCACTGGGCAAGGCGTGCGGACTGTCGCCGAGTCATTTTGCAAGAGAATTCAAGCAATCCACGGGCTTACCGCCGCACCGATGGGCGCTCAAAAACAAGATCCTGCAGGCCCAGCAGATGTTGCTGCATACCAGCCTTACGTTGCCGGCCATTGCGTTCGCTTGCGGCTTCGTGGATCAATCCCATCTGGGACGATGGTTCAAGCGGCTAACCGGGACTAGCCCAAAGGCATGGCGGCGCATGCGTGCCGATGCCAGTGCCAGTCTCGCGCCAGGAGCGGCCGAGCCTTGACGCGCCGGTTCACTCTCCTGGCAACTCCAAAAAAGCAGCATTCCTGTACCAGCGGCGACGAAAACCCATCCATTTTCCCGCCCCACAACCGCTACGATACTCACCGGCCAACCGCATATCGGACGCACCTTGCGCAGCTTCGGTGAATACCGCGGTGCTGCGCTCGCGAGTGATCAATCCGTGTTCACTGCCCGGTGCGGCCTTCTCTTTCCGATGGGATTCGAACATGCATAAGATGGTATTGACCGTTGTCGCCACACTGCTTGTCTCTGCTCAATCGCTTGCGGCTACCCCTGCCGTCAACCAGGATCCTCTGGACGCGAAGACACTGGACACAATCCGGTCGAATTTCAGCCATCTCATGCAATTGGCTAATCGCCACGACTTCAAAGGATTGCACGAGATGTTCTGGCAATCCCCTTCGGCCCTTCTCGTTGCGAAAAGCGCGATCCCTTCCGAAGGGAACTGGGCGGGCTTCTGGGGCAACGAGGCGATCGATCAGAAACTGCACGATATCGGTACGTCCGGCCCCGTCGTCCTCCAGCCGGACTATTCGAAATTCAAGGCTGTCGGCTTGACGAAGGACGTCGCGCAATCCTATGCGCCTGTGGATATCACGGTCTCCTATGCAGGTCAGGATGGGAAGCCCAGGCCGTTTCTATTGCTGATCAACTGGATAAAAGTCGGCAAGGACTGGAAGGTGGCGTCGGAAATCATTCTGCCTGTGCCGCCGGCGCCAGCGCCGTCTCCCGCGGCACGGGGTTAACTGGCTGTACGGTCGAGACAAAAGTGCCCGGCTCCTTACCGCGCCTACGCCAGCAGAGTTCACCGAACAAGGAGATGTCCATGGTCCAGCGACTGAACGTCGAATTCGAGGCAGAGGGAGGCATCAGATTGCGCGCCTGGCTGTTTATGCCGGAGCGCCATGGCGGCCTCCTACCCGCGATCTCCATGGCGCATGGCTATGCGGGCACTAGAGAGCACGGCATAGCGCGTTTCGCCCACGCGTTTGCCGAAGCAGGTTTCATCGTGCTGCTGCATGATCATCGAGGGTTCGGTGTCAGCGAAGGCGAGCCAAGGCATGACATTGACCCATGGCGACAAATCGCCGACTGGCGCCGCGCGCTCTCCTTTCTCGAGTCGTACGAAGGGGTTGATCCGACGCGGATCGGCCTGTGGGGTACGAGCTACGCCGGCGGCCACGCCATCGTACTGGGCGCGACGGATCGCCGGCTTCGCTGCGTCGTGGCGCAAGTCCCGACGATCAGTGGCTACGAACAGGGGTTGCGGCGGATTCCGCCCGAATCGACCCGGTCGATAGAGGAAGCATTCACAAATGACGAGCGTGGTCAGGCTCGAGGAGAGCCGCCCTTGCGACAAGCGATCGTCAGTGTCGATCCGGATGTGCCGGCATCGTATCGCACGAAGGACGCGATGGACTTCTACCTCCAGCCGATTTCTCAAGGCATTTGGGAGAACACGGTCACACTGCGTTCGACGCGAGCGGCACGAATGTACGAGCCGGGCACGTGGATATCGCGGATCTCGCCGACGCCGCTGCTGATGGTCGTGGCGTCATACGACACCATCACCGCCACCGATCTGGCGCTCGCAGCATATGAAAAGGCGTTGCAGCCCAAGCGACTTGTGATGTTTCCGGGCGGGCACTTCGATGGATACGTGAAGTATTTCCGCGAGTCCAGCAGCGCTGCGGTCGACTGGTTTCGTGAGCATCTTTCCTAACCCGAGGAGTTCAACATGCCTCATCTGCTTCTCGATGTCTCGAACCAGATCGCGACGATCAGCCTCAATAATCCACCGCAGAATCGTCTTGCCGAGCAGATGATCGACGAACTGGAAGACTCCTTGACCATCGTGAGCCAAAGCGACGTACGGGCCGTCCTGCTGCGCGCCGAAGGGCCTGATTTCAGTTTTGGCGGCGACATCCTCCCGTGGGATGGGCTATCTAACGCGGCACTTCGATCGCTTTTCGAGCGATACATGAACGCGTTCAACCGGTTCGAGCGTCTTCCGGTTCCGGTTATTTCTACAGTCAGGGGGCTCTGTTTCGGCGGAGGCTTTGAACTTGTTCTGCGTGCAGACATGATCTTTGCGGCGGCGAGTGCAAAGTTTGGACATCCTGAGCAAACGCTCGGCATCGTGACACTGCTGGGCGGAGTCTATCGGGTAGCGGAGCGCGTTGGCCGGGCGCGCGCATCTGAATGGGCTATGACCTCCCAGCCGGTATCGGCGGACGAGATGGAGCGATATGGCGTGGTGAACCGCGTCGTCGCCGACGAGGACCTCGACGCGGTAGCGATGTCGTTCGTGCAGAAACTGGCTCAAGGTCCGACCCGCGCGTACGCCGCGCATAAGGCGCTTCTGCGGATCTGGGCGGTAGCGGGCGTGAGTGCCGCGGACGAAGCGATGTTCGACATCGCCATGCCATTGTTCGAGACGAACGATGTTCAAACAGGACTCCGGTCGGCCGTCGACGCGTTACGCGCCGGGGAGCCGCGGCCGGCCATCCGGTTTAATGGGAAATAAGCGGGAAACAAGCGCGAAACAACCCGCAAATAACCGCAAAGGACGTCAATGAAAACGCACACACTGACCGACACCGATGTCGCTGATATTCACGCGTTGTTCCTTCGGCAGGCCGCCGCGGAAACGGCACACGACATTGACGCGATGGACGAAGTGCTCGCGCGTACTGCTCCGGGGCAAGACGATCCAGTCAACTTCGTCGGACGGGCGTACTGTTTCTGGGGACGCGATGCCGTGCTCGACCATTTCCGTACCGTTTTTACCGGAACCTGGCGGTTCGAACCGGAGGTGGATCAGATCAGGATTATCGCGATCGGTGAAGACGTCGCGCACATTTATGCTCCAACGTCGATCACGATCGGCACGCAAGGTGGCGCAGAGAACACGCTCCGCTTCCTCGTCAATGAGTTCGCCGTGCGTACGCCCGCAGGATGGAAGATTTCAGCGATCGTGCCCGTTCCTACGCAATGACGCGAGACGGAATGCGACGGAGCGTCGGCTTCGCACGGCGTCGTGCGAGGCTTTGCCGGAATGGAGTTTGAACGGCGTGCAGCCTGTTGTCTATGTCATCGACAGTGACCCATCGATGCGTGCAGCGCTGGACGCGCTTCTGTGTTCCATCGGCTATCGGGTAGAAGCGTTCGAGTCTTCTATGGCCTTTCTGTCATTCGAGCGACCGGATGCCATAAGTTGCATCGTGCTCGATATCGGGTCCCGGGGCGAAAGTAGCCTTCTTTTCCAGCGTGATTGCCGTCGTCTCGACCTGCATCTGCCGATCGTTTGTTTGACGAGGCACTGCGATGTGGCGATGTCCGTTCAAGCGATGAAAGCCGGCGCCGTGGATTTTCTGCTTAAACCCGTTCGAGATCAGGTCTTGCTCGATGCGGTACACCATGCGCTCGAACGCGATAGCTGGCGACGCGACGAAGAGCACAGGCTGATGCCCTTGAGAATCTGCTATGCGAAACTTTCGCCTCGGGAAAGAGAGGTCATGCATCTCGTGATCACGGGCCTCATGAACAAGCAGATCGCATGCGTCATGAAGATCAGCGAGGACTCAGTGAAGCTGCATCGCAGCAAGGTGATGAAAAAGATGAACTCGCGATCGATACCGGACCTTGTACGTAAGGCTAAAGCCCTGGACATTCACCCACATCGGCGCGATGACCGTGCGTGACGGTTATCGTAAATAGCTCCCACGCGAGGCATCATCGAGTCAAGCGGATCGTTCTTCTACAACCCCGGAGTTCCGCCCATGCCGGCACTCCGGGGGTCCTCGCAGACTAGCGGCTTTGCAGCCTGATATCGCGCGACGACGCGCCGATATACACCGCACTGCCCGGCACGTACTTCCAGCCGTTATGCGCTGTATCCCAGACGCTCTGCCCCCGCTCCGTGACCGTCACGTG
Organism: Paraburkholderia edwinii; assembly: GCF_019428685.1. Lineage (NCBI taxonomy): Bacteria > Pseudomonadati > Pseudomonadota > Betaproteobacteria > Burkholderiales > Burkholderiaceae > Paraburkholderia > Paraburkholderia edwinii. The sequence continues at coordinate 2,674,215 of NZ_CP080095.1, read as the reverse complement.
CATCTGCTTCGCTTCGCCAGGCTTCAGATAGGTCTTCTCCCAGCCCACGAGACGTCGCGGCGGCTCGCCGTTGTAATTGACGCCGAGATAGACCTGCGCCGTTTCCGCTCCCGCGACACGACCGTCGTTGCGTACCTTGAAAGACGCCGTCAGCGTGTGATCCGGACCGCGCTTGACCGACAGGTCCGAATAGCTGAAGTGCGTATACGAGAGGCCGTAACCGAACTCGAACATCGGCTGGATGTTCTTCGAGTCGTACCAGCGATAGCCCATGTCGAGTGCTTCGGAGTACACCGGATCGGCCGGAATCGTACCGTTCGCGCCCCACGTCGGCGTGTCCTGGTCGCGAACCGGAAACGTAACAGGCAACTTGCCCGACGGATTGACCTTGCCGAACAGCACGTTCGCGATCGCCTGTCCGCCTCCCTCGCCCGGATACCAGGCCTCGACAATCGCCGCCACGTTATCCTTCCACGGCATCAGCACCGGATTGCCGCTTTCGATGATGACCACCGTATGCGGATTCGCCTGCGCGACGGCCTCGACCAGCTGGTCCTGATTGCCCGGATTCGCGAGGCTCAGGCTTTCCAGTTCGCCGAAATCTTCGCCGCCCTCCTGCGTGACGACCACGAGCGCAACATCAGACTGGCGAGCCAGTGCAACGGCCTGATCGATCTCCTGTTGCGTGTAGTTGCGATATGGCTGCGTCTGATCGGTGTTGCCCGCAAAGCTCACTTTCGCCGAAGGCGCGAGCTGCCGGATTGCCTGGACGATCGGCACGGGAACCGTCAGCCACGGATTGGGCCACCAGCCGCAGCCGGTCTGACGCGGGAACACGAGACCGCCGCACCCCGAGAAGTGACCGGTAACCGGATCGCGCGTATTGCCGGACCCGCCGCCAGTCAGCACGGCCGTATCGGCGTGACCGCCAATGACCGCGATCCTGTTCAGCGCAGGCGCCGCGAGCGGCAGCTGGTTGCTGTCGTTCTTCAGTAATACGATCGATTGCTCTTCGGCAGACTGCGCAAACGAACGATACTTCGCGAAATCGATCGTCGCGCCACCCTTGGCCGGATGGTCGAGCACGCCGACGCGAATCATCACGTACAGCTTGCGGCGGACCATATCGTCGAGCCGCTGTTGTGTGATCTGATGCGTCGCGAGCGCCTGCTTGACGAGAGCGGGCGTCAGATAGACGGTCGGACCGACATCCTCTTCCTCGTCGAGGCCCGCGTTAATCGACGGCGCCGTGCTTTGCGGCGCACCCCAGTCCGACTGGACCTGCCCTTCGAAGCCCCAGTCGTTCTTCAGCACATCGTTCAGGATATGCGGGTTCTCGCATGCGTAGATGCCGTTCACGCGGTTGTAGCTGCACATCACGCTGCCCGGACGCCCTTCCTTCGCGGCGATCTCGAACGGCAGCAGATACAGCTCACGCATGGTTCGCTCGTCAACCTGGCTGTTGCCGCCGTTGCGGCCCGTTTCCTGATCGTTGAGCACATAGTGCTTGATCGTCGCGATGACCCGGCGATCCTGCGTGCCGACCGTGCGCGCGGCGAGCATCACACCGGCAAGCACCGGGTCTTCGCCAAGGTATTCGAACGCGCGGCCGCCGCGCGGGTCACGCGCGAGATCGGTGCCGCCGCCCAGGCCCATGCCGAAACCCTGCTCGCGCAACTGATCGGCAATCACCGCGCCGAAGTCACGCGAAAGATATGGATCCCAGCTCGCGGCGAGGCCGATCGTGGCGGGAAACGTCGTGCTAGGCTGGGTCGTGCTTCCCGAACCAGTCGATGAGTCGATCATGTTCAGATCGGGAATGCCCAGACGCGGTACCCCCTGGATGTAACCCGCGCCGCCGCCGGGCACATCGGACATCTGATACTCGGAATGGATGAGCTGGAGCTTTTCATCGAGCGACATTTTTTTCACGAGCATGTCGGCGCGCGCGTGTGCCCCAAAGTCTTCAGCGGCGGCCGCCAACGGAGGCGGCAAGGGATACGGCGAATCCTTGCCGCCGACGGTTGCATGCGCAGATGCGACCAGCGCCACCATCAGCGCGGCGGCTGGCCAGCGAGCGATCCTCATATTTCCCTCCATCGATGGTTAAATATACGGATTACTGAATAGACGAGCGCAGTCATCACCGACTTGGCAAGCGGTGTTCTGGCGCGAGACACAGGTAAGGAGCAACGCGCTCCCGAGTGGCTGACAGACGATCGTGTCGCGACTCTGAACATCGCGTCACGGATGTCGCCAAGCGTGGCGATGTAGCAAAACTCCAAACCATCTTACAAAATCTTCTGACGATTCGTACGTGTTTCCTCGTCAGTGCTTTCCCTTGTAGCGCCCATGTCGAAGCCTCAGCGGGGCATAATCGACAGGCTTTAGAAATATTCCGTTTGATAAACGAAAGAATTTCAGCGCACAGTCAAAGTCTCGTGTAGTCAAACTACGTCAACAAGGCCCCTTCGTAATAACTGACACAAGACCCAGCCAGGTCGAAACAGCCACGCCTACATGCTCGAGATCACCTGAATCCGACGCGCTTCTGGCGCACCGTTCTGCTTCGCCGGCGATGCGAGTTCGAACTCGAGAACGGTATTTCTGGACGGCAGTCGAGCCAGCGACGACGGCTCCTGAAAACTGCTGCTCCTGAAGTAAGCGGGGCTGGTATCGGTTGCAGTGAGCAAGGGTGTATCGGGCAACGCTGACCAGAACGCGATGAACCCGTAACCGTCCTCGTGTTCGAATCGATTGCACACGCCGCGCACGCGCGAACCGATTTGCCCCCATGCCGGCAAGCCCGCTACATCATTGCGAACCGGCAATAGATTGGGAATCAGGTACCCATTGATGAATTGATCGGCCGCTTCCCGGAGCTCAGGGGAAACGTTATCGAATCCCAGCACTTCCACCCGGCATCCTTTGTTCTGGAGTGCTCGCACAACCTCGACAAAGTCACCGTCCCCGGTTACGAGTAGTACCGTATCCAGTCGATCCGACGCCGACAGTGCGTCGACCGCCATCCCGAGATCGGAATTGGATTTCACCGTTTCCGTCCCGTCCTCGTCTTCGTAGTGTCTGAGCGGTTTGACTGTGACGCGAAATCCTTTTTCCCGCAGCGCGGCCTGATAGCTCTTTACACGCGTTTCATAGTTGCTAAAGCGGCTTGCGCGACGTTCGTCGAACGTCAGATATGCGTGCAAGCGCTGGATCATCGCACCGGCGCGTCCGGCGAGCTCACGCAACACCTCGTACCTCATTCCGTGACCGCCGTTCATGTCGATGCTGTTTCCATCTACATAAACCCCTACCCGTCTCATCATCGCCATCCAAATTTTCGCGGGTCACAAACGGCAATCGGCTTCGATCGCGCCGATGAATGCTATGTCTTCATCAGTCTGGACGAACAGGTTTGCGCCCGCGTTAGCTTGTTTGATGTATCTCGTCGCCGACGCTCAGCGCAGAAGCGAGCCGGCCCGGTTAAAGGACGCGAAGTGACGACCCCAGTCGCGCTTCATCACCGTTGACCGTTCACCGTTATTTGCACCCGTCGATCGGGTTGGAGGCATGCGATAACTGCTCGGCTGCGTCCCTCCGGGCAGTGCGATACCGGCTGGGTCGACCCCACGCCTTGCGCCTGGATCATGCTCCCGTCCAGCCCGCGCGAGATCATGAAATCGCGAACGGTATTTGCGCGCGCGATCGATAGCGGCTTATTCACGGCATCGGAACCGATGCGATCCGTGTGCCCGACCACGAGAATGCGGGTGGCGTCTTTGTGCGTCCTGATTTTCTCAATGACATCCGTGAGTTGTGCCTTTCCAGCCGGCAGCATTGAATCAAGGTCGGACTTCCCGAAGGCAAAAAGCGCGTCAGCGTTAAGCGTGAAATTTTCAAGCTCTTTGGCCGCAGGTGGCTCGCTCGCCGCCGCAGCTACCGTCGGCGCGGCGCCGCATCTGAAAACCAGCATCCGCGGATTGGCTTTCTCCGCGTCGGGGCGTATGCGATCACGCTCCTGAACGACCGATACGGGCTGATTGCCGCAGGTCCGCTCGGCGATCGATCTGCAGGTCGCGGACGATTCCAGCAACCCACCGCATTCCACCCGATACACCTTCGCGCCGTCGCTCGACTTCTCTGTGTACAGGTTGTAAGTCGGTCCGGACGCGCTCGTGCAAGCAGCGAGCAAAATCGCCATGGACATCGACATGAACAGCATTTGCAAAATTCGTGAGGTCATCACGTACTCCATATAGTTTGTTTGAAGGCACCTGTCGCTACGCACTCGCCGGCTACGCTCACCATTGCATCGAGGCGCCCACGCCAACTGTGTCGCCGCCAGGGCTCATGCCGACACCGGCCTTCATCTTGATGTTTTCCGTAATGCGGGCAGACGCACCGATCGCAACAGCCTGATAGCCGCGATAACCGGCGGTACCGATGCCGACCGCGAGCGTCTTGTCCTTGTCCACTTCCGGAATCATGGTCAGAGCGGCGGCTGCCGCAATACCCGAGTACGCGTTGCGTGCAACCGAATTGATGTTTCCCTGCAACGCATCGATTCGGGAGTCGGTGTAGTTGTTTGCCTGCGCAATGCCCGCGTTCAGCTGATCGAGGTTCACCGCGTCGGTGCCTTGCGTACCCGCGGCGACATTCGTCACCTGGCGCTGATTCACGGTGGTGCCGACGGACACGACGTTCGAGCGGCCGTCGTCGTTACTGCCCGCGCCCACTGCGGCCGAGTTATTGCCGCTTGAGGACGCGCCCGCGCCAACCGCAGTGGAGTTATTGCCGCTCGCCTGCGAACCGTTGCCGACGGCGGAACTGTTGGTTCCGGAAGCCACGGCGCCGAGCCCACCCGCCGATGAGTTGGCCCCTGACGACGCGGGCTGCGAGGTCGAGCCCGGGTTAGAGTTAAATGTGCCACCGCCGCCACCATTGGAATTCTGGATCAACGTGGTCAGCTGGTTTTGCACCGACTGCAGTTGAGACACGTTGACGGCATCCGTACCCTGACTGCCCGCGGCAACGCCGGTGATCTGCCGGTTGCCGACATTGACCTCGCCCGCCGACGACTGAGGGCTGCTCAATCCGTAAGCGATATAGTTGGTCAATGCGCCGACGGTGGTCTGAGATCCCGCACCAATGGCGACACTATTGGCAAACGTGGCACTTGAACCGGAGCCCAATGCGACTGCATCGGTCGCAGTGCTTTGCGCGCCCGAGCCGAGTGCCACACCACCCGCTCCCGTCACGCTCGCATTCGCACCCTGCGCGATCGATTGAGCGCCGTTCGCGGTGGCACCGCTGCCAAGCGCAATGGCGTCGGCATCACCGGAATTTGCAGCTTCGCCGATTGCGACGCCACCCGGTGCAGTCTGCTGAACGATTGCACCGTGACCGATACCGACGCCGTTGTCGCCATTAACCACCGTGGTCGGGCCCACCGCGATCGACTCGGCGCCTACCGCCAACGAATCTGCCGCCGCCGAGTTCGCGTGGAAGTAGAGCGTCGGCGTCACCGCAAAGGATTGAAGCGCGCCGGTCAGCTGCCGGATCGTGGCCGCATCATGCGGCTGGGTACCGTCCGCGACGTTGGTCAGTTGACGGAAGGTGTTGCCGGTCGCACTTCCGAAGGATACGGCACCGAGCAACGTGGCATCGGCAGTGTTGAACGGCACCGACTGACTTCCCGCTGGAATGGAACCGACGCCTGGCGCGATAGCACGATCGGACACCGAGCCGGAGCCGATCGCCACGCCCCCCGTGACGGAGACATTCGATTGCGAGCCGAGCGCGAGACTGTTGTCGACGGTTGCCTGCGCGCCGTTGCCGGCAGCGAGGCTGCTCGCTCCGCCCGCAACGGAAAGCGGACCGATGGCCACGCTGTCCGTGCCGGTGGCCTGACTATCCGCCGCCGTGGAGTTCGCATGGAAATACTTGATGCCTCCGCCATTGCTGATGTTCGAGATGGCGGTCGTATTCGCATCGACCTGCTGGTTGGTCGCGAAGAGCTGTGAACCATTCACGGCGTCGGTGCTGGTCTGACTCAGCTGGCCCGCAGCGACGTTCTGGATTTGCCGTTCCGCGCCAGCGGCGCCGACGCTCACCACGCCGGCAGGCGCCGCGCCGGCAAACGTGTAGTTGTTTCCGCCGATCGTTGCGCCCGCAACCGGAACCGCCGCAGCCGTCGTCGAGCCCGCGCCGAGCGCTACGCTGTTGGCAACGCTAACCGTCGCGCCGGAACCCAGCGCCACACCGTTCGTGCCAGCGGCCTGCACCGCCGCAGTGTCGCCCAGCGCGACCGATCCCGCGGTGTTGGCCTGCGATGCATTGCCAAGTGCGACGGCGCCTTGGCCCGTCGCCACAGACGTGTTTCCTAGCGCCACGGCACCCTGCCCGTTTGCCGTGTTGTTTGCGCCCATCGCCACAGCGCCGGTACCCGTCGCGGTATTCGGATCGCCGATCGCGACCGCACCGTCACCTGACGCGGTGTTACCGACGCCGATCGATACCGCCTTGCCGCCGGTTGCAGTGGCGGTCTGCCCTATCGCGATCGCGCCGGCCGCGTTTGCGGTCGCCGTGTCGCCGATCGCGACTGAACTGGCTGCTGATGCGATGGAGTTCGGCCCAAAAACCACCGCCGATTGAGCGGTTGCCGTACTGCCAAAGCCAATGGCTATCGACTGATTGCCGGTTGCCTGGGTGCCCAGTCCGGCCCCCGTGCCGCCACCCGCGCCGATGGCGATCGAACTTGTGCCCGCCGAGCCTGCGTTCGTACCGAGCGCGACGGCCGCGATACCACTCGACACTGCGCCGCTTCCGACCGCTACGCCGCTATCTGCGCCTGCAGCGACGACCGACTGATTCCCCAAAGCGGTTCCAGCTACTGCCGCCGCCGATGCACTCGACCCTAACGCCGTTGACTGGTTGCTTGCGGCGACGGACGTGTCGCCGATCGCAATCGATGACAGACCTGAGGCCCTCGCATCGAATCCGCCGGCAACAGAATGATCGGCGACTGCATTGGCGCCGGCACCGAGCGCTGTGCTACCAATTCCGGACGCCGTTGAAAAATCCCCGATTGCGTTCGCGTTCTCTGCGGACGCTGTCGCTGTGTCTCCGAGCGCGGTTGCGTTGACGCCGGTTGCCTGCGAGTTGATCCCGATCGCCGTCGAACCATTTTGACTTGCCTGGGAATTCCCTCCGATGGCCGTGGCGCTATCGGTCGATGCCGATGCGGCGTGCCCATATGAAGTCGCGTTCGCTCCGGTCGCCGTGGCGCCGGGCCCAACGGCGGTCGCGTCGGTGCCCGCAGCCGTTGCAACGGGGCCAACCGCTGTCGCATCAGTACCGGTAGCCGTTGCGCCTGGTCCCGCAACATACTGAGCCGACGCCTGCTGGGGAACTGCCATTGCCCCTAGACATATCGACATGATCGCGGCAGCGCTCATTTTGCTGCGTTGCGCCTGGCGCTCCCGGTGTCCCGGCCATACTACCTTGTAGACTTTGTTCATTTCAAAATCCCTATAAAGTAATATTCTTCATGCCTATCTTTTTATCCGCGACTTGTTAGATGGATTTTCAATTCAACGACGACGAAGTAATCGCATGAATTACGGACGAATTTATCCACCCACCACGGAATTTCAATGGGATATGTATAAAACCTTCACTATATGTATATCGCAATGCTTAACAACAAAACGATAACTTTTAATAGAAATCAAACCCGCATGGTGATGCAGGATATCCGTTATGCAAACGATCAAATCGTCCACGGAGCCAATTCTAGAACCGGTATTCAGGTAGTAGTGCAGAGTTCACAAAAATTCAGATACTCGTTTTCCACATATCACCAACTACCGATATAGGCGGACATGAGAGCAGGAAAGCGAAAAATTACCGGGAGAAAGTCCGTTATGCCATTAAGGCGAGGTGCAATGCCGACATTAAGGAAAAGCTGGCCTATAGGTATCTCATGCCCACGGCCTCTCTGCAATCCTTTAAGTTTGTCGTGGTGAAGGTGTTGGGGAAAAAGCTATTGTAGTTTTGACCCGCTGAGCCAATTAGCACGAAGCGCTTTGAAGTGCGCCTTAGGAAGCGCGATTGAAGTTGCAGCTTATGGTGCTATGCCTCAAGTCTGACAACACAGTATAGGGACGAGCTGACAATCCTTTTGACAACAATTGTGAACTGTAAATGGTATCGCCAACGTCCCTGGCCCTTGCCTTCAGCGGGACGCCTTTTGACGTTGGCTTGAGATCGTCACTCAGCGCGCCCGATCAGAAAGGCGCTTGACCATGCGCATCACAGCGGCGATCTGCGGCGCGTTTTTTGAATAGAAGTCCGGCTTTAGCGGATCGGCGCTCGTGTAGCCCCAGAAATCCCAACAGCCAAGCGGGTTCTTTGCCGAGGTCCCCGCCTGCGGATAAAGAACGATGATGCGATTGCTCTCCGCGATCTCGTTGTAGCCGGTGCTAAGCGCATAGAGATCGCCGATCTTCTGTGCGTTCTGCAAACAACCGTGAAACGCGACGTGAATGCGGCACGCGCTACCCGGCTGCGCGCAGGCGGTTGGCACATAGACGTAACCGGTCGGACCCAGCGAAGCCTTATCGTCGGGATCGAACGCGCCCTGATCGAAACTGAGCAGATTGCCCGCGGGCGCCGTGGTCGGCGCGTTCAGCTTGCCGTAAATCCAGCGCAGAATGTCTTGCGACTGTTCAAAGCCGCAATTGTTGATGAACGGCGGCTGCGACAGTGTGCAGGTGTTATTCACGCCGCTATTCGTGATGAGCCCATGACCTGCTGCCACGTTGTCGATATATCGAATGTGGTCGTCGGGTGCACCGGCGAGCTTATAGAAGAGCGGAACCTGTGCGACCACACGGGTCGCGACGATATGGTCCTGGGTACCGCTGAACACATAGACGCGCTGCGAGGCGAGCCCGCTGACATCGTCGATGCGCTGTTCAGCTGCGAACTTACGCGCTGCCTTAAGTGCGTCTTGCGCACGCGGTCCCGTATTGCCGGTCGGATTCATGCACTGGGTCTGCGCGACGCTGGCGGGACTCGAAAGTGGAAACAGGCCGGCGCAGTAGAACGGACCGCCCGCGACGATGCCGGCGCCTACCAGATGCTTCGACCACGCGACGTCGAACTGCGCGGCCATGAAGGCGCCCGAAGATAGCCCTGAAACCGAAGTATGCGTCGCGTCCGCGCCGTAGCCGTGCAGCGGTGCCGCATGCAGCGCGCGCGTAGCAAAAATGCCGGCGGTTAAGAGCGCCGCGCAACCGAGCCACCTCCAGGCAGTCCGTCTCAATGCCCATTCATTCATTGCAATCTCCCTGATTAGATCGGTCAGGTACCTGGATCGGCACCGGACCATTTTCTTCCAATCAGGATGATTGAGCGTTCGTCAATTGCAGAGGCGAAGCAGATGCGCATGCGCAGACACATTCAACTGCAACCGATCGCTTCGCACATCTTCGGTTTTTCCTGGGGCACCGCGATAGCTTCCGGTTTCGTGCCGGTCAATGGAACGGTTTAGTCACGAATCAGGCACGTGTAACGATAGTCGATGTGAGATGCATCGATATACGATGACATCGTCAACACTCCCCAGCGTCGGCGAGCGTCACCATGACGATTCCCTGTCTAGTGTTTTTCCCGAAGAAGTTTCAATCGCTACCGAAAGCGTGGACGCGCATCTCGACGCTCGCACAAGCGATGGGATACCTGCTCCTGATCATGATTTGATCATCTCTACCTGAGCAACGGGGCTGCCAGACGTGCCAGTACGCGCCAGGCACCCACTCCTGCCCGGACACATTCTTGATGCGCTAACCCTCGATGGCGATGTTATATCGAAGTATTTCCCATCGACTATCCTCAAACGTGCCTCATTCATGATGAAAACGTTCCTGGTCTGCCGTATCGGTCGACAGGACAAGGCTTCATCTTTCGCGCCGCCCGGTGCGAGGTAGCATCGAACCGTCCCTCCCGTCCCCGGCACTTGCTCGCCATCGGAATCACAATTCCAGGTTGCCGGAATATCTCTAGCACTCCAGATGTTTTCCGTACGCGCCGACACGCTGAACAGGAGTTGGCAGAGGCCGAATCTTACGGACGTTCAGTATGTTGAAAGCTCCCCGCCGGGCGAAAAATGTATTGTTGTCGTTCGGAACTTCGAAACGGCACACCGAGTTCGGCACTGATAGCGGGAGCACTTGCCACGTTCATAGTGACCTGATCTGCACATCGGCTCCACGCGACCACGATCGCTTCGCACATTTTCGGTTTGTCATGCGGCGCCGCAATCACTTCCGGTTTGGTGCCGGTCAACGTTTGGAGATGTTCCTTGACGCTCACCATCGTCGAATATCCAGCCAATCCTTCGTCAAAGCAGCAGGAGAAATGGAGGTACGAGTTCGAGAATCAGTGTGGCATGACGTGTCCGTCGGATTTCGCAGAGAATTTCGCCTGCTGGTCTAAAACCTGGTACGCCGGTCAGGTAGGTGTCCTCGATTCCCGCGTGAGATGCCAGACATGGGCCTCCCTGATGCAGGGCAAATCCCCGGTCGGCGAAGATTGCGTGTTTGTAAAGGTCGTTGCCAGCGGTTCGCTAGTCATCTCACAGCATGGAGATGAAAGAGTGTTCCCTGCGGGTAGCGTTCTTACCGTAGACGGGGCATGGCCATTTCAGGATCGCTTTCCCGGTTCATCACGTCTCGTGGCTTTAAAAGTGCCCAAGCAGGCACTCAAGGCACGCGGATACCCATACGGTTCGCGTCGAATCATTGTTCCCCAACTATCGTCTCCGGACGTGACTTTTCTTCGAGACCTGTTGCTCTGCGTCGCTAATCAGATGGAACCGCCTAGCCTGCCATTCCGGGAGAGAGTGGGTGAACAGACACTGGACATGATGGAAACGTTGCTTGGTGATTCGGCCGATTCTTTAGTGTCCGGACGATCCGACATTCTTATTCTGCGTGCGAAAACAATGATCGCCAGGCGTCTTGGCGACTCCCGTTTGAGTCTCGACCAGATTGCGACTGAACTTCGCATCTCGGCAAATTATCTGGCAAGGCTGTTCCGAATGGATGGAACGACTGTCATGCGCTACGTGCTGGAGAAGCGCCTCGATAGGGCTCATAGCCTCGTCAAGCAAGTCGGTCAGCACCGCATGCAGATACAGGAGATCGCATATATTTGTGGCTTTGAATCGCCATCGCACTTTAGCCGTATGTTTAAGCAGCACTTTGGTGTCTCCCCTCGTGATGCGGCTGGCGCATAACCGGATCCCTGGCTCGATGTCCGTGCCTGCACCGTCGTGACGCGTTGTAGTGGTCGAACGTATCGATCACGCTTTGGCGCGCTGCACGGGTGTCGGACTTTACCATCACACACTTAGTTTACCCAATGATTTGGAATAGCCGTCATGTTCCATTTGTTATGGGTACAAGTGCGCCGACCATCTTCCCGTAGTCCACTTCGCGCACCGGCGAGTACGTCCTGTCGATTGACATGATCGATTGGGCAATACGCTGCCTTATCCGAATTCCCAAGCGGTTTGGAAAAGGTTTTCAACTCCCAAGGTCTATGTGGGGCGGTGCGTCGTTAGATGCCGCTCCCGTTTAAAGACGAAGGTGACTATGGACACGCGAACGACAACGAACGCGCTCAACGAACTCCGCCTGGTGATCAGCCGGCGTAGCGACGAACTTCCGGACACCCTGATGGGCGCTGCATTGCCGGTGCTGAAGCCGATATGCCTCGCGACCGTAAGATCGATTAACACGCGAGTCGCGCCTGAATCGCTGGCGTCGCGCTCAGTGAAGCTGCGCGCAACATGGAAGAAAACCGAAGACGGCAGGTTGGTTTGTCACTGGACGCACGATCTTGAATAGCGTTGTGTTCCGCGGTTACTACGGGAATTGGTCGGTTACCGAAACTATTTTCATCAGAGATCCTATGCCACCCAACTTTGACACTTCAGACAACGATACTGCTCGACTGCGTGAAGTCGCGTCAGTTCGACTAAAGCGATTGTTTGTGCGGTTACTGCTCGCTGGAATCTTTCTGCGCTATGCCTGTACATGGCTATCGGCCTTGACCGGGGCGTCGCTTCCCAGCGTGGGCGCTACCGGATTCACCGTGCTCTTCGCGGCCTTTTCGATCTTGCACGCCAGCGATGTGCTTGGCTGGCGTCGGGCGCTACTATTCCTGCTCGTCTGTGTCGCCGTGTCCTGGGGTTTCGAGTGCGTGGGTGTTGCAACCGGCACGGTGTACGGCGATTACCACTACGGTGACGCGCTCGGCGTCAAGATTTCGGGCGTACCGCTCATCATTCCGTTGGCCTGGTTCATGATGGTCTATGCAAGCTGGATCGTGGCGCACGTTCTCCTCGAGGACGCGAGCACGCCCTGGTCAATCAGCGGCGTACTTGCGAGAGCACTCATCGCTGCGACAGCGATGACCGCGTGGGACGCGGTGATGGATCCCGGCAAGGCGAAGTCCGGCGTCTGGATCTGGGAAAACGGTGGACCCTACTTTGGCGTTCCCTTCCAGAATTTCGTGGGATGGATCGTCACCACAATCACCATCTATCTGATAGTCGCAGTTGCCTTTCGATTGGTGCCGCGATACCGGGTTCACAGCACTACGCGCTTTTACACGGGACTGCCCGTGCTCGCTTACGCGCTTGTCGCGTTCGATCATCTTCTGATCGAGACAATTCCGGAATTGCACATCGTGGCGGCATTCGGTATCTGTCTTGTCGCGTTGCTCGCGCTTTTGCGATTGATGCTGAGGCGCGGTGCGATAGCGTTGCCGGACTGATTTTTGGGGCGTTATCGCGGATGGGCTCGTGTACGTACTGGTCTGTCAATTGACACGACAGCGCCAGTCACGTTCCAGTCACGTTTAAGGATAGTCGATGCGAAACACTTCGATATAGCATGGTCACAATGGTTACTGCCTGCAGGAATGGGATCACGGCTGCATAGCCACCTTCAGAAGATGCGACCGCGATTCAATAGCGCATCAACCTCGACTCCGACATAAGCGCACATACAGGAAACACGGCCATGAAACTGACAGGCAATACGGTTTTCATCACAGGTGGGGGCTCGGGCATCGGACGCGGTATTGCGCAGGCTTTTCACGATCTCGGCAACAAGGTCATCATCTCAGGCCGGCGAAAAAACCTCCTGGACGAAATGACTCACGCCAATCCGGGGATGAAATCCCTGGAACTCGATATCGAGAACGCGTCCAGCATAGCGGCCGCTTCACAGACACTGATCGAGCAGTATCCAGACCTGAATGTTGTCTTCAACAACGCTGGCATCATGCAGTTTGACGATGCCGCGGGCACCATCGACGAGAACTTGCTAACTTCCACGATTGCCACGAATTTACTCGGTCCGATCAGGCTGACCTCGGCCCTGATCGAACAGCTCAAGAGGCAGAAAGAAGCAGCGATTCTCTACAACACCTCGTGGTTGGCCTTTACTCCGTTCGCTCTCTCAGCAGTGTATTGCTCGACAAAGGCTGCGCTGCACTCCTATGCGTTGTCCCAGCGCTACAAGCTGCGCGGGACCTCCGTGCGAGTCATCGAGATCGTACCGCCCTGGACCCAGACCGACTTGTTGAACAGCTCCAAAGAACCTCGTGCGATTCCGCTACGCGAGTGCCTCGATGAAACGATGCGCCTGCTGGGCTCCGATACAGACGAAGTTGTGCTCGAACGGGCAAAGCAACTGCGCAACAATGCAGGCCCGAACGAACATCCCTACGTTATCGAGTTCAACGACTGGGTGCTTGGAGTGGCGTAGAGTGCCGTCGCATCGCGAGGCGAGACGCCAAAGTGCTGCTTGAACGTACGGCTAAAATGCGAGGGCGATTCAAAACCGCATAGGTATGCGATCTCCTGAATTTGCATCCGGTGTCGACCGGATTGCTTCAGGAGGCTGTGAGCCCTCTCAAGGCGTTTCTCTAGAACGTATCGCATAGCAGTCCCTCCCTCCATTCGAAAGAGCCTCGCCAGGTAATTTGCCGAGATGCGTAGTTCAGCGGCGATCTGCTCGAGGTTCAATCGGGAATCGCCCAGGTGTCTCGCAATCGTGGCTTTCGCGCGAACGAGAATCAGGTCGGAGCGCCGGGACACGGCAGAACCGGTCGTGTTTTGTAGCAACGCCTCCGTCATGTCCAGCATCTGCTCACCGAGCTTCTCCCGAAATTGCGGACTCGGCAGCTCTCTGCTTTCAGCGATGCTGATCAACATCTCTCTAAGAAGCGTGACGTCCGAAGACGACTGCTCAGGAACCATGATTCGACGCGATCCGTAGATGTATCCACGTGCCTTGAGTGCCAGTTTGGGCAATCTGAGCGCGACCAGACGCGTCGAACCAACAAAACGCCCCCCATACGACCATGCTGGATCTAAGGTCAGCACGCTACCCGCGGTGAACGTTCTTTCCTCGCCATGCTGCGAGATGACTACCGAACCGCTCGCAATGATCACAACGAACATGCTGTCTTCGCTGATGGGGTGTTTGCCTGGAGGCAGGGAAACCCGGGTTTGATCCTTCACACGGGAATCCAGCACGCCCACCTGACCGGCATACCAGGATTTAGACCAGGCTGCCGAATGCTCCTCGGGATCGGACGGACACGTCAAGCCATATAGATTCTCCAATTCGAGTTTCCATTTCTCTCGTTGCTCTGGCGAAGCGTGGGCTGGATATTCGACGATGGTGGGCGTCACGGGACGTACTCCAAAACGTTGTTGACCGGCACGAACCAACAAACCCACTCACGAAAAGCTACGGATGACGTGGTAACTTGCCGATGCTTACGTACGGCTTGTGGAAGAACGACTGCTCAGCAGCAGTGACCCCATTCCCGGGGAGCATTAACCATTCGTTGTTATGTTATATCGAAGTGTTTCGCATCGACTATCCTTAACCGTGCCCAAAACGTGCCTGAAACGTGACTGCGCCGTCATATCGATTGACAAACCAGCACGTGCATGAGCGATCATTACAGACCACGCTCGCAGAGCTAACTTGTTCTGCGCCACGCGAAACTGTTCTTCAAGTTGCGCAATGCGCTCACCTGGTTGCCTGTTGTGCGCTTCAAGGATAGTGCGGGAACGAACGAGTGCTCGTTGCTTCGAATCGAGCAGTACTACTCTGGGTCACGGCGGGTTGATCGGGAGGGTTTGAGACTCCACGCTCCGCATGCCGCCGTGCAAGACGACATCCATAAAATGAAATCGAATAGTGGCACCGGCACGACACGGCGCTGGCCTGCACTACGGACGTTGCGGATGATCAAGAAAGAAGCGTAGCATTTCGCCACTCGCGTCCGGCCCGCTTGCGTCCGTATAACTGCCGCGCGCACTGCCGCCTGCCCATGCGTGCGGCGCGCCGTGAATGGTCCATAGCTCGGCATCGACGCCACCGCGGGAAACCAGCCGCACTACCGTGCAGTCACGTCGGCCCGCCCCGCTACGACGTGCTTCGTCGACACCATCGTGTTGTGTTTCAAAACCGCGCACGATCCGGGCAGCATTCGACAGGTGAACCGTGGCATCAGCATCGCCATGAAAAACGATCATGGGCCGTTGCGGCGCAAACGAATCGCATTGCGCGCGTCGCGCCTCTGCGGGATGTGTGCCGCCTTTCATCGCGGCGAGCGCAGACGGCAAGTTATGCGCACAACGCGCAGCGAGACCGGAATGTACGCCGGCCGCGGCGTACAGTTCGGGATACTCGCTAATCATGATTGCCGCCATTGCGCCGCCGGCGGACAGGCCCGCCACGTACACCCGCGTAGGGTCGACATCGTGCATGGCAATGATCTCGCGCGTGATGCCCGCGATCAGGGCCGGCTCGCCGCGTTCTCGCGACTGATCACCCGGCCTGAACCAGTTCCAGCACTTCGACGGATTGGCCTGCTTCGGCTGCACCGGATACGCGACAAGAAACCGGTGACGCTCGGCGAGCGCATTCATCTGGGTTCCGGCTGCGAAGTCATCAGCGTCCTGGGTACAGCCATGCAGCATGACAACGAGCGGCATCGGTGTGCTCGCGGCCCCTGCCGGCACATAGAGCCGATATTGCCGACGGCCAGCAGCATTTGAATACGAGTGCGTGCTGAAATGTCCGCGATCTTCGACATCTGAGGGTACCCATTCCGTCGCACGCGGCGGGACGTCGTACCTGTTCGTCCGGTAAAGCGGGGCGTCCACGGGAGTGGATACCGTTACATCCGACATGTCGTTCGCCGCCCGAGTGCCTTCACCGCGCAACGCGCGTTGTATTGCCGCCGTCGCTTCGGCAGGGCCGCGTGTACGCAACAAGGCCATCGCTTCGTGCATCGAGTTCAGGAATCCTTCATTCAATTTCATGATGTGGTCCGGTAAGCAGAGTGATGTCAGGTTCGGCCGCGGCGGCTACCGGATACGGTCGGCGAGCGCTGCCTTGACAGCCGGTGTCGCGTGAAATGCCCCCAGCACCGCGACACTTCCAATCGTTGCGCGCGCGAGTTCCGGTGAGACGTCAGCCGCAATGCTGGCCAGTCCGAGCACCTGGATGTCGAGACGCTCGCGCGCCGTGCGGACTGCCTCAAGGTCCTGCCTGGAAAAATGCTGCATGCCGAGCACGAGCGCGCGGCGTGTGACGGTCTCCTGAACGACCTGAGCGTGTAACGCAAGCTGATTGCGGATGGCTGTTCGGATCAGGTCGGTACGGTTCGAATAGAAGCCTTCTTCAACGAGAAGATCGATCTGACCGAGGTCTACGGGAACGAGATTGATCGTGATTTTTTCGGACTCTCCGCCTTTGGTGCGAAGGGTCTCGGGAATCGCAGCTTTTTTCATATTCCATCCAGTGACCATCCATATGGATGGTTATAGGATGGTTTTAGCGGCGATGCAACATATTTTCGCTGCCGGCGGAAAGAGACCTCATTGCGAAGATTCGCGTGTAGCGCGAGTGCAGAACGACCAGAAAGCGCCGCAACGACATGCCCCCCGTTTGTACTGTGGTCTGGCCCACTGTCGAAGGCCCGATGTTCTGGCACATTGCCGGACATTCGAAACGGTGTCGTTATACATGAACGCCTCAAAGCTGCAATCGTGGGGACGCTACCCCTATGCTCACCAGTCGGGTGAGGCGCTTGCCTGGCGTGATGTCATCCAGCCGCGCCTGGCCGACGCCCACGCGCGGCTCGGTACGACGCTCGCGTTTGGCAACGGCCGCAGCTATGGTGACAGTTGCCTCGCGGACACCGGTCAGGTGCTGCCAATGAAGTGCCTCGCGCGCTTCATCAGCGCCGACTGGACAAACGGCGTCGTGCGCGCCGAGGCGGGCATTACGCTCGGTGAACTGCTCACCGTCTCCTTGCCGCATGGCTGGATGCTGCCGGTCACGCCGGGTACGCAGTTCGCCACGCTTGGGGGCGCAGTAGCCAACGACGTGCATGGCAAGAACCATCATGTGCGCGGTACGTTCGGACGCCACGTGCGTCGCTTTTCGCTGCTGCGCTCCGACCGTCCGGCAATCGAATGTTCACTCAACGAGGAAACCGCGCTCTTTCGTGCGACGATCGGCGGCCTAGGCCTTACCGGCGTGATCGAATGGGTAGAAATCCAGCTCATGCCGGTACGCTCGAGCCACATCGCCGTCTCACGCACACGCTATGCCAACCTCGACGAGTTCCTAGCCCTCGCACGCGACCAGGAGGCCATCCACGAATACGGAGTAGCGTGGGTGGATTGCCTTGCGCGCGGCGGAGCACTCGGACGAGGCATCTACACGAGTGGCGATCACACAGACGACGGTGACTTCTCTTTTCCGGCGAAACGCGCGTGCAGTGTGCCGTTCGTCCTGCCGTTTTCACCCGTTAGCCGTACAACGGTGCGCGCATTCAACGCACTCTACTATCGGCGCCAGAAGCCCGGTATCGAACTCGCGCGCATGGCCCCGACCAGTTTCTTCTATCCACTCGACAACATCCACAACTGGAATCGCATCTACGGGCGGCACGGCTTCCAGCAGCATCAATGCGTCGTACCTGCTGCGAACGCGTGCGACGCGTTACACGCGATCCTGCACACGATCGCCCGGAATGGTAGCGGCTCATTCCTTGCGGTACTCAAGCGTTGCGGCCCCCTCCCTTCACCTGGCCTGCTCTCGTTTCCAATGGAAGGGGTTTCGCTTGCCCTCGACTTCCCGCAAAACGAACAGCGCAACACTGAGCTCTTCGCCCGGCTCGACTCGATCGTGGCCGAAGCCGGCGGTCGCCAGTATCCCGCCAAAGATGCGCACATGAGCGGGGAGCATTTCCGCGCGGCTTACCCTGCGTGGCAGGAGCTCGAGCGGCACCGCGATCCCGCGCTGATGTCGCGTTTCTGGAAACGGACGACTCAATCATGAAGAACATTCTGATTATTGGCGGCTCTTCTGCCATCGCCATCGCGTGCGCGCGGCAATGGGCTGCAGCCGGTGGGCGCCTGTTCCTCGCTGGCCGCCATGCCGCGCGGCTGGACACCATCGCACAGGATTTGCGCGTGCGCGGCGTGCAAGACGTGCATACGTACGTGCTCGACCTGAACGACCACACGCAGCATGCTGCCATGCTTGATGCTTGCCGCACGGCCCTTGGTTCCATCGATATCGTGCTTATCGCGCACGGCACTCTGGCTGACCAGGCGCTGTGCGAGCGCGACGTGGATGCAACTCTGCACGAATTCTCGACCAACGCGCTCTCCACTATTGCGCTACTCACGCGGCTCGCCAGCCTGTTTGAGGCACAGCGCAGCGGCACCATCGCGGTGATTTCGTCAGTGGCGGGCGACCGTGGGCGTGCCTCGAACTACGTCTACGGCGCTGCAAAGGCTGCCGTCACAACCTTCTGCGAAGGATTGCGCGCGCGACTCTTCAAATCAGGCGTGCACGTGCTCACGATCAAGCCCGGCTTCGTCGATACGCCAATGACGGCGGGCCTTGCCCTACCCAAGCCTCTCGTCGCTACCCCTGAAGAGGTAGGTAAAGATATCGTGCGCGCCGTCGCCCAAGGTAAAGACCTGCTCTATACCCCTTGGTTCTGGAGCGCGATCATGCTTGTTGTCCGCTCGCTGCCGCGCTTTGTGCTTAAGCGAGTTTCGCTGTGAACACTGCCGTCGCAAGCCGCACCGCTCTTGTGACGTGGTACGCGTTATTCGCGCTCATCTCGATGGCAGCCAATCTCGCTAGCCAGAAGATCGCGTGGAGCCTTTACAACGGGCCGTTTCCAATCCCCCTCGCGGTGTGCATCGGCACGGGCGTGGGACTCATCGTCAAGTATGCGCTCGACAAGGGATGGATTTTCCACTACGAGCACCGCAGCGTGGCGCACGGTATCCAGACCTTCGCACGCTACGTCGTCATGGGACTTGCCACCACCGCAGTCTTCTGGGCCATGGAATTTGCCGCTCAAGCGCTCTTTCATTCGGAGACGGCACGCCTTGCCGGCGGGGCGATCGGCCTCACGCTCGGTTACATCGCAAAGTACCAACTCGACAAGCGCTTCGTATTTGCCTGATCGGGTGGTTGCCCTTGACCTTTTTCAACATCGGTCATTTCGCATGTGTCGTGTCGATTTAACCGCAAAGCATATTCTGTAAGTATTGACAACTGTTTTCGACGTACTCTCGTACGCTGGCGTACAGATTCCTGCACAGCCATGCCCTACGGTTATTCCGTGAGTTCGGCATAGCGCGTTCGCTGCCATGCCCCCCAAGAAGCGCGAGAGGGTATCGATATGTCAGATCCCGCAGTTCCACTGTGTGTGGACCTGGATGGCACGCTCACACGGGCTGATTTTCTGTTCGAGAGTTTCTTCGTGCTGCTCAAACGGCAGCCACTATCGATATTCCTTTGCGTGTTCTGGCTGCTGCGGGGCAAGGCCTATCTAAAGGAACAAATCGCACTGCGTGTGACGCTCGATGTGGGTGTGTTGCCCTATAACGGCCAATTGGTCGACTATTTGCGCGAAGCGCGCCTGGCGGGCCGGCCGCTCTACCTATGCACGGCATCCAACCAGCGATTCGCAAGCCAGGTGGCGGCTCACTTCGGCCTTTTCAACGGCGTACTCGCAAGCAACGCGAGCATGAACCTGAGCGGGAAACTTAAGGCTGCAGCCCTCGTCAAGCAGTTCGGCGACCACGGCTTCGACTACTGTGGCGACGCGCGCGCAGACGTACCTGTGTGGCAGCGCGCACGTCTGGCAATCGTTGTCGGGAACCGGCAGATCGCTAAAATCGCACGCAAGGCAAATGCCGAAATCGTCTTTTTTGAAGAGAAACGTCGTCTGATTCCGCTCATGCTCAAAGAAATGCGTGTGCATCAGTGGGTCAAAAATTCTCTGATCTTTTTGCCGCTACTCCTGGGGCACCGTTTCGACGACTTACAGGCAGTGCTCGCGTCCTGTCTCGCGTTTGCATCGTTCAGCCTGACCGCGTCATCGGTCTATCTGCTGAACGACATGCTCGATCTCGATGCCGACCGGCGCCACCCTCGCAAGCAGAGCCGCCCCTTTGCATCGGGCAAGCTGCCACTCTCGCTCGGTATCGTGCTTACGATTGTGCTGCTCGTTGCCGGGCTCGGGATCGCTGCTTTGCTGCCGTGGCAATTCGGCGCGGTGCTCATTGCATACATGACCGCCACGGTGGCCTATTCGTTTGTACTCAAGCGGATCGCGCTAATCGATGTTTTCACCTTAGCCAGCCTCTACACGGTCCGTGTGATCGCCGGCGGCGAATGCAACAACATTTCACTGTCTTACTGGCTGATTCTTTTTAGCGTGCCGATCTTCCTCAGTCTCGCCATGCTCAAACGCTATGTCGAACTCGAGGCCATGCTTCAGCAGGGCAAGACGGAGGCGGCTGGGCGTGGGTACATTACGCAGGACATGTCGATCCTGCGCTCCTACGGCACGGCGGCTGGCTATCTCGCCGTACTCGTGCTCGCGCTTTACTTGAATTCACCCGAGTTCAAGCTGCTCTACCGGCATCCGCAGATGCTGTGGCCTGTGTTCGCACTGACGCTTTATTGGGTAAGCCGCATCTGGATGCTCGCCTTTCGCGGACAGATGCACGATGACCCCATCGTCTTCACGTTCAAGGATCGTGTGAGTTGCGCGGTGATCGGATTGTGCGGTGTGTTCATGGTACTGGCGATCTGATGAGTCGACGATTGGTACGCGGTGTGCGGCAGTGAACACTGCCAACCCGTTTTGCTCAAATCTCCTCAGGCGTGGAAAAATGAATCCGACGAGCTACACAAGAAGCGCAATGCTTCCGCTTGGTGTTGTGACATTGCTTTTGTGTGTCGCGTGTTGCACGTGGATCGAATATGTCTTCTGGGCGAGAAAGCATGTCGCTAATATGGATATGTTGCTTGCCGCCTCGGACGGAGTCCTGAGCGGGACGCCCCACTGGCGAGCCTTTCAGAATCGACTTCTTGGCCCGTACCTGTTGGATCTGTTCAGGAATGTCTCGCAGAATCCGTACAACGAATTTGCGAAGATATTCCTCATGTTGGAAAATTTCGCTTTATGCGGTTGTGCCTATTTACTGACCCGCAAGGTCAGCCTTACTGTGCTAGCGCTTGTCTCATCGTCGGTGCTATGGGTGTGCTGCATACACTATTTTAGCTATCCTTGGGACTTCATCGAATCGGTGACGCTCACTATGCTTTTTCTGTTTGCCGTTAGAAGCGCCGGCATTCTTCCATTCGTGATCCTGTTTGTTATTTTTGTTCTTAACCGGGAGTCCTGCATTTTTATTGGGCTGTTCCTGATCTTGAGGGGTGTCTCACCGATCGTATTCGGTCAGCGGATAGCAGTTCGTCCATTGACGTGGGGCACAGGTCTCGTTGTCGCGAGCATTGCGATCACCGAGGTGCTAAGAAAAGTACTCTTCAAGGCATCGATGCTAGCCGGCGTGGGCACAGATACGTTACATGAGAAATTCGAAAATCATTTCCATCACTTGGATAACGGGACGGTGCTTCTCACGGGCAATAAATTTGCCATCCTGTACGCAATGATCATTGTCGTTTTCCTTGCATGCACATACGTGGGATATCGCGAGAAAGCAAAGAATCTGCTCGCTATTGGCATTACGATGACACTGTATACGCTGAGCATTTTCGTCTTCGGCATTCTCGAGGAAGTGCGGCTATACCAACCCTTTACAGGTATCCTGGCGCTAACCGCTATTTATCTGCTTTTCGAAACGACGTCTGGCCGGAAATGGCGCTCCGCGAACATGTCGTTCCTGGCGCGACGCGGTTGGATCCGAACGTGAACGCGGCATAGTCCTCGTTAGTACTTGATGCTCCCGCCTATACCGGCCCAGGACAACGTATCAACTCAGAAACTGCGGCAAATAAACCCTCTTCTATTGAGTTACCGCGAGCGCGACGAGCGGTGGCCGCGAAAATGCCTTGCCGGAGGCCGCCACAAACGCTCCCCGATGCCTCATTGATGCAGAATCGGGGCTAAGGCCACAACGACACGACCTGAAACGATGGACGACCCAGAATCGCTTTCCTTGGCACTGCCCGACGGCACCAAGGTCTCTGCGCTCCTCCGAGTGCCGGAGGGCGCGCGAGCCCTGTATGTCTTCGCGCACGGTGCCGGGGCGGGCATGCAGCACGCCGGCATGTCGTCATTGGCCGACGCGCTTGCGGCTGTCAATGTCGCCACATTGCGCTACCAGTTTCCGTACATGGAGCGAGGCTCCAGGCGGGTGGACTCGCCGGCCGTGGCACATGCTGCCGTGCAGGCAGCCGTCGCGGAGGCCCGCCGGCGGCTGCCAGCCCTGCCGCTCTTCGCCGGCGGCAGGTCGTATGGCGGCCGCATGACGTCCCAGGCCCAGGCCATCTCCCCACTCGACGGCGTGCGTGGCCTCGCTTTCGTCGCGTTCCCGTTGCACCCGGCGGGCGCGCCCGGCGTGGAGCGGGCACGACACCTGGCGGATGTCACGGTGCCAATGCTCTTTCTGCAGGGCACGCGCGACAAGCTGGCAGAGCTTCACCTGCTGAGGCCGGTCGTCAAGACGCTGGGGCCACGCGCCACGCTGCATGTGGTGGACGACGCAGATCATTCGTTTCACGTGCGCGCGTCCTCCGGACGGACCGACGCGGAGGTCGTGCTCGAACTGGCACGGACGATGGCGGCGTGGTTCTTCGCCGAAGATCCGTGAGTGATCGCTTAGGGATGCGGGCGGAACCAGACTGCGCAGCGTCGAACGACGCCCATTGGCCGGTCACTGCCCGATGCGGTCGCCCGAAACCGACCACAGAGGGACATTCACGCTTTCCCAAAACGGACATTCAAACCCATCGACGCAAACGGCGCAACGGACGTCATGGCCGCTCGCACTTAATTGGCAATGCTTTCGCGTACCGATGCAGAGTTTTTCGGTTCCCAGTACCCTCCGCTGCCGTGATACGTTTCTGCGTGCAACCAAAAGGTTTCGTCGCAATACAGACAACGAAAATGGTACTCGACGTAGTCGTCCCAAGCGGAGCCTTTCTCGAGTTCAACGAGCGAGACTGAATCCAAAGTGCGGTCGGGAATCACTTCTTCGAGTGTTTTAGCAGCGATGTTCTCTGCGGCGATTTGTATCGCCTTGCGTAGCTCGCGAAGAGATCTGATTGCGTAGCGTACGCAAAGGTCTGCACAGTGGTCACAAGCCATAGAGGAGTCCACCGGGATTTCATTACTGTTTACGGGGGACGATAGTTTAATGCCTGAACCAAGGGCACATCGTCAACGATCTACGTAGCGCCGTCGACCGTCCGCTCATGGCCGATCCTCGACGGACGCATTTGTCTCTCGTCGACCCGTTTCTGCGCTTCCGTCAGTTTTGTCGGATGTCGCCCCGGCGCTCGAAAGCGCGCCGCAGCAGACAGCCCGCCGCGAAGATTAGCGATATCGGATACCACGACATGACTCATGCGGATGTGACGGACCCAAGTACAAGGGTGATGCGCCATCGGACGAGCCGACGCGCCAATTGAACCGGTTGCCGGCCGCATCATGCGGGCGAGCATGGCAGGCGGACGGTAAAGGAAGTGCCGTTTTCTGAAGAGGCGACCCCTATCGTTCCCTGGTGCGCGCTAGCAATGCAGCGGCAGATGTACAGGCCCAGCCCCATGCCTGCTGCCGTACCACGCCGGTCGGCCGGCCCCGCCCGGGTCAGCGGATCGAACAGCGTGGGCATCGCACGTTCCGGGATCGGATTGCCTTCGTTCGATACGACCAGGGTCACCTGGCCATCATGACCGGCGGCTTCGACAACGATGGGACCTGCTCCGTAGCGCACAGCGTTCGTCAGCAGATTGGCCAGCAACTGGCTGAGCCGGCTACCGTCCCACCTGCCCCGGAGTTCACCGGCCAGACGCAGCTCGATATGGGCATTGGGGTAGGACGCGCGCACTTCGTCCGCCGCATCGCGACAGATCCGCCCCATATCCTGCGGTGTGAAACTGACCGGCAGCGCGTCGCCCAGCCGGGTGCGCGTGAAGATGAGCAGATCGTCGATCATCTGTTTCATCCGCATCGCGCCGCGCTGAACAAAGGCCACCGCCTTCGCGCCGCCAGAAGAGAGACCCTCGTCGTGTAAGAGTACTTCGCCGGCATTGAGTATTGCGCCCAGTGGCGAGCGCAGGTCATGGGCCAGGACGCCAGCGAACAGGTCGCGGATACGCTCAGTGCGGTGTGCGTAGTGACGCACCGACTCGGCAAGCACCTGGTCGATCGCCTCGTTGAACCGGATCATCTCCTGGAACGCCGCGGTACCGGCGGGCGACGTTTTCTGCCAGCGGCGCAGCACCGTCGCGCGCAGGGAACGGAACTCGGCAACCACATCGTCGATGCTGAAACCGTGCGACAGGCGATCCTCCGCGTGCAGACGCGCGACCCGGTTCAAGGGGGAATTCAGCTCGTCCTTGTCGCCGCGCGATTTGGTTTCCTGCTGCGAGCCGCTCTGCGCCTCACGCAAATCCGTCGCGATCGCCGTCAGGATGTCAGTCGCCGAGTCACGCAGCTAGTTTCGGTCAGCTGGCTATCCTCCTGGCTGAGCACAAGCGCGTAACGGGTCCAGTCGTCAGTCAGACCGGGCAGATCAGCTTCAATGAAGTCGGCGAGGCTCATGCATTCCCCCGGTACGGTCGTTGCTCATACGAGAAAGCTCTCTGTCGGGCGCAACCAGCCTGGCAGCCGGTTGCCATTACCTATCGAACCATTTGCATTCTATGTATGGCGAATTCTGCAAACACCAGGAGATGGACAGCGCGTAGGCTGTCACCCGGGGGGCCGCAAGGCCGGCGGCTTCTTGTCGTCGATGATTACCGTCCCGGTGCGGAAGCCATCACTGCATCACTGATCATCGCAGGATACGAGACGGTGTACACGCTGGACGGACCTTCAGCATTAAACATGGTAGCGGCATGGGTGCCCGATGTCGCCGTGCTGGACATCAACATGCCGCAAATGGACGGCTATGCCCTCGCCCGACGCCTGCGCCACAACATTGCGACGCGAGATACCATCCTCATCGCATTTACTGCCCTTGACGAATCCGTCGCCGGGCCGGCTGGCGTCGTGTCGGGGTTTGATGCGTACTGTCAGAAGGGCGGCGGGCCGGATCCTCTTTTGCGCCTGCTCGAGAAGATCTGCCAGTAGCGCAAAACCATCCTCGGGCGGACTACACACGCTTCCGCAGTAGCATTTCGTCACTCCATTTGCAGACGTTCTCGAGCCGAGTGCCAATGACCATTCGTGGCCGCGTGCTGCTCGATTCGATCGGCATACGAACGCGGCGGGCGCAGTGGTCTTTTGGAGATATTTGTATTTAACCTCCAGCGATGCCCGGCTGAAATGAAAAAGCCCGCAGGGCGCGGGCAATCCAGTCTCTACATGGCATTCAGCGACACGTAGGGTCATCTCAAAACCGACCGCCACGACATGGCGTGACGTTCTTGACGCGAGAAATTTGCCAGTAAGACACCTGTGTTAGTCGCTCCGGCGCGAGCGACGCATCAGCGAATTATGTCGTGGCCGACCGGCAGCAAGGCGCGCAGCGTCGTGATACTCGATGACGCCGCTCGTTTGCTTATGACCCTCCGGTTGAGCGTCGTGACCGAAACGTGTCCGGACACGCGGAATTCGCTGCCAGTCTTTTAAGTGCAGCACCTTGTCATTCCTCGACCTTTACGCTCGGGCGAGATCGATGGGAGGGGATACTGCCGCGACGACGTGTCACCGGAGAGTTGCACGGTAACCTCGCTCACAGACGACTGCGGAGATGACAAGTCAGGCGTTGCGATCTCACAACCATTCAGCCTGCATGTCGCGGCTCTACGCTGTCCGTCGGTTGGCTGCCCGGCGTGGGGGACGGGCTTGGCCTTGCCCCACCGCCAGCGCGGCTGGTCTTCTGGCTTCGAGGTATTGCGCTCACCGCTTGTAGCGCGTCGAGGAACGTTCGGCCCTTCCCGGTCAGGTATGCGCGGCGTGCGCCCTTGCCGCAATGTTCGAGCATGACCAGCTGACGTTCGAGCAGCGTGTCGAGTTCGGCGCGGTCCATGTCGAGCTGGTCCGGCGCCTGACGAACCAGCATCAGTGTCGCAAATTCGTGCGGGCTGAGCATTTTCGTCTCCTGTAAGACATGGCCCCGCAAACAGGGGCACGGTGCAAGAAAAATGCTGCCGGAAGGAGTCCAGGCGCAAACGCGACCATCTTTCTACGCTGTCGTCGGTGCTGCACTGACGGGTGAAAAGGTTTCGCTGCGCGTGGCGCGCACGCTTGCGTGAAAGCCCGCGAAGACCCTGGCCATCTGCCGTTGCAGACGATCGAATTCGCCCAGCAGACCGGCGCTGAAGAGATCGCTCATGACTGGCTCCCTGGAACCGGGGCCGCTCACGAAGGCGAACTGGACCACGCGCTCCAGTCCGTCTGCCCGTGGGAAGCCCCGCCGACAAACAAATCGAAACACGCAGCGCTTATCGCGACTGCCTGAGCGATGCGTAAAATGGCGCACGTAACGGAAATTTCAAGAGGCCCTGCAACATGTCAATCGGGAGGCTTCATGGACCTTTTCGACAGGCTTAAGGAGCAGATCGACACAGTGCGCCTGCCGCTCTTTGCCGTCACCGTGACGGCGGCAGCGCAGGTGAATACACCGCTCATCGCAATCCTTCACTGGCACGGATTCCGGCGCGCAACGCCGCTTGTCCTGCCCGGCATCGAGTTACCGCCACGACCGGTTCCGGGCTCGACCGTGCAGCTCGATGCGCCCTGGCACAGCTTCGAGACCGTGGACGCCATGCTGCTGGACGCTGCCTGGCAGTCCGGCGCGTGGGAGGTCGAACGCGTCGAGCAGCGCGGCTGCAACGTGATCGGTGCAAGCGCTGCCGAGGCGCTCGCCTGCAGGCAGGCGTTCGGCGACTACGGCGAGTACAGGACTCGCGATGAGCAGCTTCTCGGTGACGATACGGATCGAGAAGACCTGATGCAGCTTGCCGCGAGCAGAGGGTATCTGCGCTGGCTCTTCCGCCCCGTCAAGGGCGGCCTGTGGGACACGCCCAACGAACCGGACGACACCCTGGATGCCGACGGCGGACGTCGGCCACCGTGTCCGGTTTCACCAGCGCCACGCCGGCCTGACGGGCGTGGGCGTACGGTTTATCGCCTCGGCAGCGTTCATCGCATCCTGCTCTCACGTTGAAACAATTTGTTACAAAGAGCCGGTTTCAAGCCCACTTGAAGGGCGCGATGCGCGCCTCTATTTCGCTTTCCGCCAGACATTGGCTCGGCTGCGCGGAGGCTTCCCCCATGCCCCCGTACCCGCAGCCGGATTCCCTTATTGGTGATCCTTTAATCGCTCAGGAGATGGAAATGCAGATTCGTCCCCTCTACGACCGGGTTATCGTCAAGCGAATCGAAACGCAAAGGACGACGGCTTCGGGCATCGTGATTCCCGATTCAGCGGCAGAAAAACCAGAACAGGGCGAAGTCGTCGCAGTCGGCGACGGCCGGCTGCTGCAGGATGGAACGCTGCGCGCGCTCCAGCTGAAAGTCGGTGACCACGTGCTCTTCGGCAAATACGCAGGCCAGACCGTCAAGGTTGATGGCGAGGAACTGCTCGTCATGCGCGAAGAAGACGTCATGGGCCTGCTCGAGTCAGACGCGGGTGCCGCCCGCAAGGCCGCCTGAACTTTCGACCGGTCGCGGACACCCGCCCGGTCGTTCGCGACGTGTTGAGTCAACGACTTTACCCGGAGCAAACAACATGAGTGCAAAAGACGTCAAATTCCATGACAGCGCGCGCGCCCGTATCGTCAAGGGCGTGAACGTCCTCGCCGATGCCGTGAAGGTCACGCTCGGACCGAAAGGCCGCAACGTGCTGATCGAGCGCAGCTTCGGCGCGCCCACCATCACGAAGGATGGCGTGTCGGTCGCGAAAGAAATCGAACTGAAGGACCGCTTCGAAAACATGGGTGCGCAGATCGTCAAGCAGGTCGCCTCAAAGACCGCCGACGTCGCGGGCGACGGCACGACGACCGCCACTGTGCTCGCCCAGGCGATCGTGCAGGAAGGCATGAAGCACGTCGCCGCGGGGATGAATCCGATGGATCTGAAGCGGGGAATCGACAAGGCTGTCGTCGCTGTGCTCGACGAGTTGCACAAGCTGTCGAAGCCCATTTCGACGAACCGCGAAATCGCGCAGGTCGGTTCCATCTCGGCGAACTCCGACGAGGCGATCGGGAAGATCATCGCCGACGCAATGGAGAAAGTCGGCAAGGAAGGCGTGATCACGGTCGAGGACGGCAAGTCGCTCGAGAACGAGCTGGACGTGGTTGAGGGCATGCAGTTCGACCGCGGCTACGTGAGCCCGTACTTCATCAACGATCCCGACAGGCAGGCCGCGTATCTCGACGACGCCCTGATCCTGCTGCACGACAGGAAGATCTCGAATATCCGGGACCTGCTGCCGGTACTGGAAGCGACGTCCAAGGCAGGCAAGCCCCTGCTGATCGTCGCGGAAGACATCGATGGCGAAGCGCTGGCCACGCTGGTGGTCAACGCGATGCGCGGTATTCTCAAGGTCGCCGCCGTCAAGGCGCCCGGTTTCGGAGATCGTCGCAAGGCCATGCTCGAGGACATCGCCATCCTTACCGGCGCGACCGTCATTTCGGAAGAGACGGGCAAGCAGTTGCAGAAGGCCACGCTTGAGGATCTCGGGTCTGCCAAGCGCGTCGAGGTGCGCAAGGACGACACCATCATCATCGACGGCGCTGGCGACGGGAAGCGCATCGAGGCGCGCGTGAAGTCGATCCGCGCGCAGATCGAGGAAACGACGAGCGACTATGATCGCGAGAAACTGCAGGAACGCGTGGCGAAGCTCGCTGGCGGCGTGGCCGTCATCAAGGTCGGAGCGGCAACCGAGGTCGAGATGAAGGAGAAGAAGGACCGCGTCGACGATGCGCTGCACGCCACACGTGCGGCGGTCGAAGAAGGCATCGTGCCGGGTGGTGGCGTGGCACTTTTGCGCGCGCGTTCGGCCGTGACGAGCCTCAAAGGCGCCAACAGTGATCAGGACGCTGGCGTCCAGATCGTGCTGCGTGCGCTCGAAGCACCGCTGCGCGTCATCGCCGCCAACGCGGGGGACGAGCCGTCGGTGATCGTGGCGAAGGTGCTCGAAGGCAAGGGCAACTTCGGCTACAACGCCGCCACCGGCGAGTATGGCGATCTCGTCGAGGCAGGTGTGGTCGACCCGACCAAGGTTGCACGCACGGCGTTACAGAATGCCGCATCGATTGCCGGGCTGATCCTGACGACGGACGCCACGGTCGCCGACGCGCCAAAGGACGAGAAGCCGGCGCAGACCGCCGCACCGGAGTTGGACTACTGATCCAGCGGCGTTTCCTGAATGCACCGGCCAACAGTCGCGGCCGGTGCAATTGGCCCGGTGCCCGCGGTCTGCGTCGCGCGGCGCCGCTTTTTGCGCGTGAACGACCATGAAACTGAAGCTCTACATTGATACGAAGCCGCTTGAAGTCGAGATCGACGACGTCGTGGCGGGACTCCTTGCTGTGCGCCTCGATCTTCCCGCCGGACTGGACAACCAGGACGCCCTCGCGCGTTATCTCAGCGAGAAGGGGGCGCCCTGGACCCTCGACGAGGAACATATGCGTCGGCGAATCATGCGCAGGCTCATTCTGGATATCGCTGACCCCGCACTTGTGATTCGCCATCTCATGGCTGGCGAGTGAACCGGGCTGGCTGGTCCGGCCGGAAGGGAAAGCCCGGCACGGACAGGCTTTCCGTCTTTATCGTTACCCAGAATAGCCTGACATCGCGATGCCCGGCTCTCCTCATCTGCCTGCCCACCCGTCAGCCCGACTACCTGCTGGCGTGCTCAGTCTGGACTACCTCAAGTTCTTGCAGCTCTCGGTTGACGTTGAGTTTAACCGTGAGGCATCGTTCGACGATGCCGCGTTGCAGGAAGCCATGGCTGCCGTCCGCAGCGGTTCCATGCGCGCGGCGCGGCCGGCAATGAAAGTCTTCTTTGATGGCTGCCACTTCTGGCTTGCCAGTCACTTTCACCGCTATGAGGCGGCCCGACGTCTCGGTGCCCGCTATCAGGAATTCTGGTGTGAGATTGAACGCGGTTCGATGGACCACGCCGTGCGATATGCGTCGACCTTTGCCGGGTGGCATCAGATGCGTGCTTTCATGTGGGCCGTACTGGATTCGAACCAGTGACCAACGGATTAAAAGTCCGCTGCTCTACCAGCTGAGCTAACGGCCCAGTCCTATTCTCGTCCGCCGCCATGGCGCTTCGCATGCTCGCCCTAGCCGATATCGATTGTGCGACTCGTGGACGGTGCCGGCTCTGTTTTCGGCACGGTCAACGTGAGTACCCCGTTGTCGAACTTTGCCAGGGCGCGTCCCGGATCGGCGTAGTCGGGCATCGGGATCGTGCGCACGAAGCGTCCATGAGCACGCTCCAGCCGGTAGCAGCCGTTTTCCTCGCTTCGCACATCCTGCTTTTTCTCCCCGCGCAACACGATTGCGCCGTCCTCGACGCTCACCTTCAAATCGTCGCGATCCATCCCGGGCAGTTCCGCGGTCACGCGCAGCACGGGCCCCTCATCGACGACGTCGATGCGCGGCTGGAAGCGCGATGAGCTGAAGTCGCCGAACCATCGCTCGAGCGCGCTACGGCCTGCAAACGGGTCGTGAAAAAAATCCTCCACTGCGCGCCATGGCTCTCGTGAGAACAATCGCGCAGTGTCGGGCAGGAAGGCCCACCATTGTTCCTTTTCGGCCGCCGGCGCGCTCTCCGCGCTGTCCGCATCGGACTTGCGGACATCCCCGCGAAGGAACTTGAAGGGATTCCACTTTCTTGGATCGGGTTTCATCGTTTCCTCCTCTGGAAGCTGGCAGGAGAGCCGTATCCCGGTGACGGCACCGCTGCTTTTCCACCGCCAACGTCCGGACCGGGCCCCGGGACCACACTGCGCTCGCGCCCGCGACTGTTCACTTTCCAATCCGCCTGACGGGCGCAAGACAGCGCATCGCGCCGCGCTTATGCGGCGGTGAGCACCGTCGTGGATGTTGTGCAGCGCAATCGGCCGTCACGATCCCGGCCACGGGCAACCCGGAACGACTGGCTCATTCGGGCCTCGGCTGTCGGATGGGGCAGTCAGGCAGACGCCACCGGCTGTGCTTCCTGCCGTCGCTGCCCCACGTGTCGACTTTCAGCCTGTACGCACTTCGATCCGCCGCGGGCGCGCCTCGTCCCGGCGTGGGATCGTGAGCTTCAGTACGCCGTCCTTCAGATTGGCCTCGATCTTCGATGTGTCGAAGTCCGGGGAGAGCGTGAACGTGCGCGCAAAGCGCGGCTCACGGACCTCGGCATGCTGGAGCCGCAGATTTGCCGGTGTCGGCACGACAGCCTCAGCCTCGATGGCGAGATTGCCGTCATGGACCTGCACATCAAGCTTGTCCCGGGTAACTCCTGGCAGGTCGGCCCAAAGTGTGACGCCCTGACTGTCCTCGTAGATATCGACGGCAGCAGTAATCGTCATCCGTCGCCCGGACGGCTCGTGCCCGGCGCGCGTGACGGCCGACGGGTCGCGTTTGCTCAGTTCAGTGGTATCGCTCATTTTCGGCTCCTGGGGTTACTGCACGGTAATCGCGCGAGGCTTCGAGGATTCGCGCTTGCCGATAGTGATCGACAGGCAGCCATTCTCGTAGCGCGCCTGAACCTTGTCGGGATCGGCGTTCTCAGGCAGTTCGATCACCCGCCGGAACGCACCACGGAAACGCTCCTGCGCATACAGACGCGTGTCCTCGCCGGTATCCGGCTGTGCCGGCTTGCGCTCACCGCTGATGGTCAGCAGACCTTTGTCTATGGATACGTCAAGTTCCGCCGCATTGATGCCGGGTGCAAAGGCGACGATCTCGATCGACTCGTCGGTAGCGCCAATGTTGAGCGGGGGGAACGCGCCGAAGCGGCTCGCCCGAAGGCTGGAGGGGAAAGTACCGAAGAAGTTCGCCATCTGCCGTTGCAGTCGGTCGAACTCGCCGAAGAGGTCAGATCCGGAGTAGAGATCGCTCATGATGTAGTTCTCCTCGAATGATACGGGAGGCGAACGGGCCTACGCGCTCCAGTTCGCCTGCCATTTGGCAAAACAAATCGAAACACGCAGCGCACGGGGTGTTGCGAGCCGCGCGTCTGCCTGAGCGAAACCAAAGATAGACGCTCGGGCGAGGATTTCAAGGGGCAAAAGTAGGCGGCGCACCTTGAAAATTTTTCGCCGGTTTCGGGCATCACGGCGGAACAAGACTGCGACTGGAGGACACGTGAAATCAGATACGGAGCTGATCACGGGACTGGCACAGCGTGCTGCTGCGCTCGACTCGGTGGCTTCCCACTCAGGCGTTTCAACTCCAGGGGGCCCTTGGGTAGTGCGACACTTGACCCGTGACATGGCCTCGCAGATAGCGCGCGTCGCGCGGACTCCTTGTCGCACGCGCGGCCGGCTACTTCAAGGCGGCATCAGGCGATCCCTTCGGCCATTGCAGATGACAGCGAAACCGGCCGGAAGATCCACGCGCCGCATTGCTACACCGATTGCTGCGGCTCAGGCGCGAGACCCGGCGGGTGCGGCGGGCGCATTTACGCGCTCGCGCTCAGCGGTCTCGCGGGCTGCAGGACAGCTCCCTCTGCTGGCTGACGGGCACATCAAGACATCGGCCATAGATCGAAAATCCCGCGTTGTTGATCCAGGTGTCGAAGCCGCCGAAACGGGCAATGGTCCGGTCGCCGCCATCTGCAACTGGCCGGAATCGCTGACGTCCGCGACCGCAAAGTCGATGTCCGCACCCTTGCCAGATAATTCCTGCGCGAGAGCCTGAAGCGCCTGCTGGTTGCGCGCGATCAGCATCAGACGCGCACCGCTGCTCGCAGCCATTCTCGCCGTGGCAAGACCTCGGGTCCTTCGATGTCAGGCACCGGGCCGCGTCAATTGCTGAGTGAGGTTGGGACAGACGGCACGCGAAGCGTTCCATTGCGGCTCGATCCGCAATCGCATTCAGCGCCTTTTCTGAGCGATATAGCCCGGCATCGCTGCCGCCGCCTTGCTACGTGCAACACTGATTGACTGCACCAGCGCCAGCGAAAAGGCCCCTCTGCCGCTGCCGGCAAACGGGACATGCTGGCGCAGAAAGTCGGCCCACACGAAACTGGCATAAGCGCGTTTCGGCTTGCGATAGGCGCCCGCCCGCCGCGCAAAGGCCGCGAGGCTATGGAACGGATCGTCGGTAAGCCCCGCGATGCTCAGAGGCAGTGCTTCAACGCCGTGACGCTTGCCGCTCGCGTCGAATGGATGCACCCGGCCTTTGCGCTCCATTTTTGCCAGAACTGTTCGCGTCCTGTGCCACCGAAGTCCGCGACAAGGGTGACCGGCGCATCCAGATAGCCGAGGTCGTACCACGCGCGTGCCCAGTGGTGATGGTCAACGATAAACGCCTCACCGTCTGGCCCGAGTGCAATCCTGATGGCATGCGCTGTCATGAAGCGTTCGAGCTCGTCGCCGGGCAAACGCGCGGTAATCAGCGCCTTGGCTTCGACGTAATCCATGCCGACCGTCATCTGTGTCGGCCGTAGCGCCCCGAGCGGCATCCGTTCCATGGCGCTACCCCACCTGACACGAGATGAAGATCGCCAGCACCCAGACGCCGACCTGATAGGCGAGCAGCGCGCGCCTGATACGGTTCGCGGTCCAAGTGTGGATGGGTGCCGTATGGACAGCTGCGGGAGAGGGACGTAACTGCCGCATACGGACTCCTACTTGCCCAGTGCTTCTGCTGCCAGTTTCTGCTCGGCCAGCAGCGAGAGCTTTTCGTCGGTCGCCTTCTCTTCCTTCAGGGTTTCCCCAAGCAGTCTGACCGCGTCGTTCTCGCCAAGCTGCTTCGCGAGCGCAATGAGCGAGCCGTATGAAGCAATCTCATAATGCTCGGCTTTTTGTGCTGCCGCGATCAGCGCCGTGTCGAGCACCGGTCCTCTTTCGATCTCCTCGATCTCCTCGCGTCCTTCTTCCACGAGTCCTTCCATCGCGACGCATTTGACACGTTTGAGCCGGATACCGGCGCCTTCGACCAGCTGGTCGATCCGCTCGATCTGGCCTTGCGTCTCTTCCAGGTGGGTCATGAAGGCGGCGCTCAGTTCCTCGTTTGTCGCTGCGCGAGCCATCTGCGGCAGCGACTTGGTCATCTGCTTTTCGGCGCTGTAGATGTCCGATAGCGAATGGATAAACAGGTCTTTGACGGTCTTGGTAGTCATGGTTGCGTTCTCCAGAAACAATTCAAGCGAAGGGTCTTTGGCGGGTCGTCAGCGTTTCGCCTCATCGCTGCCAGCGGCCGAGCGCGTCATGAACGTCGTCACCGTCTCCGGCAGGTGCTCAAGCAGCCAGCGGGCCATCTCGATCTCCTGCGGGAGGATCTGCTGGCAGACGCGCCGCGTTTCCGCGTCGCCCGCCGCATCGGCCGCGGCGATGAGAGCGGTGTACGCGGCGATCTCGACATGTTCGAACACATAGCCCGCCATGCCGCCCTTGACCACCTCGTCACTGACCGCCATCCCGCCCGCACCCTGCATGAACGCGCTCACTCTCGCGGTGAGGTCCTTCATCGCTGACGGGCTGCTGCCGAGGCGGTCAAGACACTGTTCCAGCAACTGCTGCTGGGCAAGCGTCTCCTCGATATGCTGGTCAATTCGCCCGCGCAGCAGCGGGTAATTCTCGAGGCGCCCCGACTGGGCCCGCAACATCGTTTCAGCCTGCTTTTCCATGGCGTACGCGTCGCGCAGCCAGTCAACCAGATGTTCCTGAGGGGTGGTCATAACTTTCTCCGGCATCAGCGGTGGGTGAGTGTTACTTGATGTCCTCGGGGGGCGCCGCCGAGCTGCCCAGTTCCGCCCCCGTTGTCGGGTCACTTTCCGGATCCGACTGAAGACGTGTGGCCATGGCGGTGAGCGATGTCTGCTCGCTCGCGTCCAGCTCGACCCAGGCGTTGCCGTCGCCGCCGTCGACCGCCGGTTCCCCGTCCTGCATTGACAGGCCGGTGCCGCTGTTCCACGGTGCTTCGACCGCCTCGCCGCCATGCGACATCTTGAAGTAGGTGCTCGCGAATTCCGGCACCGGCGGCATCTTTCCCGGCGGGAAGTTCGGCGTGATCGCATACAGTGCTTTTTCGAACGACTTCTGATGCGCGATTTCGCGTGTCATCAGGAAGCCGAGCGCATCCCGGATGCCGGGGTCTTCGGTCACATTGATGAGCCGCTCATAGACAATCTTCGCGCGCGCTTCCGCTGCGATGTTCGAGCGCAGATCCGCGGTCGGCTCGCCAATCGTGTCGATATACGCCGCCGTCCAGGGCACACCGCCCGAATTGGTCAGCGGGGGGCCTCCGCCGTAAAGCAGCTGCGTAACGTGGCTGTCATTGCCTGCACTGTTCAGCTTGCGGTACAGCTCCGCCTGCTCGTCGACTGCTTCGGCGAGCTCACCTTTGGCGCCGCGGTTGAGCATCGCGACGATCGAACCGATGATCTCCAGATGGCTGAGCTCCTCGGTCGCAATGTCGTACAGCATGTCCTTGCGGCCCGGATCCTCTTCGGCTACGGCCTGAGTGAAATAGCGCATGGCGGCCGCGAGTTCGCCCTGCGGGCCACCGAACTGCTCCAGCATCAGGTTCGCGAGACCGGGATTGGTGACGCCAACGCGCACCGTGTATTGCAACCGTCTGTTATGCATGAACATGAGAGCCTCCTTGGTTGGGCTCTCACGATTGCGCATGGGGTGTGCCTACGCCCCTGAAGATGCAGGAACGGACGGAAGGTAGTCGCTTTAAGGTCGGCACGAGGCATGCTGAGGACAGTTGACCTCCGGCTGCTCCGGTTGGGCTCCGTCTGGAGCAGCGGTGTTTTGCGCGTCCTAGCGTGCGCGCCCGGCCCGGCGCAACGGGCCGTCTCTTTGTCCACGCGAGCGACTGTTCCTCATTGGGAGAAGCACCATGTCGACGTTACGCACTTCGCTATGTGCTGTCTTTGTTGCTGGCGCTGGCATGCTTGCGACCGCGGTGCCCGCGCAAAACCCGGCAGCAACTGCCCAAGGCCCACAGGGGCAAACCACAGCCGACACTGCCTCGCCAGAAACCGACCGTGGTTTTGTGCGAGTGGCCGACATGTCGTCGGCGACGGAGATCGCTGCGGGAAAACTGGCCATGAGCAACAGTCAGGACGACGACGTCAAGGCCTTCGCGCGAGAGATGATTAAAGACCATAAGCGGCTCGCGAGTGAGCTCAAGGCAGCCTTGCCGGCCAGTTTCAAGGTCCCGGAGAGCGGTCCGGACCGCGCGGTACTGGAAAGCCTGCAGCCGTTGAAGGGAAAGCAGTTCGATGACGCGTACATCGCCACGGTCGGGCTGCAGGGCCACCGGGAAGCGATCGCCGCTTTCGAGCGCGAAGCGAGCGGCGGTCAGGTCGCCCCGATCCGGCAGGCGGCCCGCAAGGCCCTGCCAACCATCAAACACCACTACCAGATGGCACAGGAACTGGCGCGCAAGAAAGGCGTAGCCGAGTAGCGAGTCGAGCCGCTACAGGGCGCCATGCGGGAGGCGCAGATGTTCACCCGGCTTCATATCCGACTTTCCCCTACGGCGACGCTCGCCGCATTGCAGGACACTTTTCGTCAACATCCCGAAATGGAATCGGTGGCGCAGACGGTGCGGCGCGGGAACATGATCGTGCTTTACGTCGTTAGCGACGATGCGCGCCCGGTCAACCTGTTTTGCCGGCAACTGGTCGAAGCTGAAGTGGCGGGAGCCGTGACGGTGGAGCGACTTGATGTCTGAGACTGCTATGGACGACCATCCATTACGGACCACTGCTGCGGAAAGCGGGCACAACGCTCACGCTTCCCTGCCCGGTGCTGGTCCGCGTTGCGCTGGAGCCCGTTCTGTCAGGTGTGTCTCAGCTTGCACGGCGGTGCGGGCATTGGCTCGTCGTCCACGAAGGCGGTTCCGCAGCGCACAGCGAAAGCAAATGCCGACTGCCGGTTCGCAAAATATCCCAGATTGCCCAGCGAAGTGGCTTCCCCATCTTCCTCGAGAATGGAAACACGCGCGACAAAGGTGTGGCCAGTCTTCGTCACAGATGGTTGGATCGCCACCCCATGGTGATAAAACAGCACGTCCCCTCCGGTATCCGGGTCGCACTTACGTCGATCTGAACCTACGCGCAGGCCGGCCACGCATGCGATGCAAGCTGCCAACGATGCGCACGTAGGTCGCAATTGTGAACGAGCGTCCTTGTTCGATCAGTGCGCTATTTCCGCGACGTGTCCGCTTTCAGGCGCGTTGGCGAAAGCGTCTTGGCGCACTTGTCCATCCACACCCCTTTGAAGTTTTGTAGCAGCGCTCGGCGCCGCGGATTATGACCGACGCAACTGTTCGCCTCCACTGAAATACTGACGGCGAAACCCTTTATTCCTAAATCGGAACATGGGCCAGACCCGAGGTGTTCATGAACGGTGTTTGCGCCGATGAATCGGACATGAGCAGGCTATGCCATGTTTAACTGGCGCGGCTTGTACGTATTGCGTCCGTTTCGGACGTGAGCGCTACTGTCTGCGGACGGTCGATCTCTTCCTTTCCAATCGGAGCCGCGCCGAAGCACCTGCCCCCTGCGCATTTTCGCAAGCGGTTGACGGGAGGCTGGCGCCGCAGGTTCGCACTTTGCGTGAAACGGAGCGGTGATGCCCGCGGTCCGCAGGAGAACGACGAGCTGCGTCGGCGACGAGCGGCAGGTCGGCATTGAACAGGTGCGGATCGACGAGGGCACACGCATCGGCGAGTTGCCAAAGAAGGTCGATGGCGCGAGCGGCCGCCAGGAAGGCCTGAGCTGTGGTGTATGTCAATGCGCATGGGACAGTCCAACGCCACCAGCGGCGACACCTGAAACAGGAGACCTAACGGCCTATGTTTCGCTGACCGCCGGTACGGGCACACAGGATGCGAGGACTGACTGCACATGGGAGATGATACTGGCAGTCGCAGCTACCCATGAGGGAACTGAAATTTCCATAGGCGCATGTGCAAAACGCTAGCGCGAATCCCACTGGGGCGTTTCAGGCGTAAAGCACAGGTAATGCGGAATACGCGAGATATTTCGACGGAGCAAACCCATGAGCGATAACTCCTCTGACGTGCCGCGCAATGCCGCCGTAGTGTCCCTCCCCCACGATGCCGTCGCCTTACCACGCGTCGCACGCCAGCTTGGCTGGCTCAGCATTGCGCTCGGCATTGCCGAACTGTGCGCGCCGCGCGCGCTGTCGCGTACGGCGGGAATCGATGCGCGCCCGACCACCGTGCGGCTGTACGGGCTGCGCGAAATTGTGTGCGGCATCGGCATTCTCACCTCGCGGCAGCCGCAACGATTCTTATGGGCTCGTGTGGCAGGCGACCTGCTCGATATTGGCAGTGCTACAGCTGCGGCGAAAACCGGCAGCGCGCGAGCGGGCCGCCGCGTAT
Source organism: Paraburkholderia edwinii (assembly GCF_019428685.1). Classification (NCBI taxonomy): domain Bacteria; kingdom Pseudomonadati; phylum Pseudomonadota; class Betaproteobacteria; order Burkholderiales; family Burkholderiaceae; genus Paraburkholderia; species Paraburkholderia edwinii. Next base: position 2,635,047 of record NZ_CP080095.1, on the reverse strand, counting down.
TAGCCGTCGGCACTGCGTTGGTCGGCGTCGGCGCGCTGGACATCTATGCGGCAGGTGTTACCGCGTCATCGAGAACGGGCCGGCACAACTCCGTAGTGCGTCCGTTACGCGACTACTCGACGCGCAGCGGCTTTCCACAAGCGCCAGACGCGATGCGCGGCGTAGCGCTGGCCGATTTTCAGATGCCACGTGACATGCGCACGCCGGAGGCGCTGCGCCCCTATCCAACGGCGCCCGACAAGACCGGGAAATCTGCTGGTTGACTCGCCCGACGCGGTCCGATCAAAGCGTCACTGCGCGCGGCGCGGCGGAAGCGCTCGCAAGAACGGCGCAAGCCCGCCCGATTTTTTCCGCTCCGTTTTTTGCGTGGCGACACCTGCCCTTGCGCGGGCCGAAGTGTGTGATGCAAAAGCGGATAACTGATCAACCGTGTCTTCATCGCCGCGCTCGGTCGCCGCGCGAGCCGAACGCCTCTTGCGGGAGCGACCTGACGCGGGGTGATCGGGAAGCGCCGCGGGCACTTCGTACACGGCCAGTAACCGTTCGACAGCCTCCGCGCTTCGCTTCGATCGTTCCCGCACCTGTTTCGCAAAAGGTGCTATCACGTCCCGCAAGCTCGAGCCGTCCTTCGAACGCCGTTGCGCCTGTGCGCTGTGCCACGGAAGACCTAACGGCTCGAACGCTTCGAGAATCGAACCGAGCGCTGCCGACGACAACGCGCTCTGGTCGTAAAGGTTGATCAGCGCGGTGCAAACGCAATCGCAAACGCTCACGGTCGATTTGCTATTTGCGTCATCGCTGAGATTGGACGCCTTGCGCGCCAAGCGTCCTGAGGTGCGTTCGGCACCGCCTTTTGGCGGTCGTGCGGCGGAAGCAGATTTCGATGCCGGTTTGCGTGCAGCCATGCTTGCCCCCTGAATCGTGATTGAGTCGGCTAGACGAAGCGCCATCGCACACAGGTGACGCTGCAATTGACGTGCCCCTTTGTGTTTGCAGGAAAGGCCGAAGCGTGAGCCTCTTCCTACACCCGTGCCTTGGCGGGGTTGCGCAGGACGTGGCACGCCCGATGCGCCAGCAGATAAATCCATATCCACTGGAGGACTGCTATGGCATCCGATCAATCGAATGCGAAGAATCCGCAGATCAGAAAATTTATCGATGTGCAAAAAGCGCTTAAAGGAGCGGCCTATCCGGCCACCAAAGAGAGCCTGCTCAAAACTGCAAAGGAAAATGGTGCCGACGAAGAGGTGATGGAGGCGCTGGCGGCCTTGGCGGATGAGCCGCTCGATAGCCCTGCTGCCGTTTCCAAGGCAATTGGCAACGAATAAGCCGGCCCGACGCCACACAGACATGTGGCAAGCCGTGATGGGCGCCGTGCGACGGTCGACAATCCCCCGCTTTCGATACCTCGCGCGAGCCTGGATCAGTGACAGGCTTTGATAACTATTCGGGATGTTTCAGGTCAGCGTCAATGACCATCCCGCCCAGGTTTGTAGCGCTTCGACGTGCCTCCTCGACGGTGGCAAACGGCCCGATTTCCAGCGCGCCATCATACGGGTAGATGGTTTTGCCATCCGTCTTGCGCACAACCTCCAACCTGCCGAAGAACTGGCCGCCTGCAGTACGCGATGCCGTCAGATACACCGCGTAGTCGTCGGGCGACTCCGCGTACATCTTGCCGTTACGCGCGCCTTTAATTTTCCGTCGTACCACGCTAGTCTCCTCATCGCGTCTCAGCATCGCGAAATTCAGCCAGCAATCGAATGATTCGAACAATCCCTCCGCGACAGATCCTTCCACATGAGGCATTCCCGTGCGTCAGGCTTACTCACGCAACCGCTGTGCCTCAAATTTCGAAGGCCTCGTGCATCGCCGCTACGCATCGCCGGTCATCTTCCCCCGGCGGTGCCACCGCCCCGTTCGAATCTGTGCGAACGCGTCACTGCTGGATGTCACCCTGCTGATTCCGGTGCATCATGTTCATGCGCAGCCGCAATTCATAGGGCTGCAGAGAGGCTGATCATGATGAGGCTTTTCGGTATCCTCACCTTGGCAGCAGCCGTTGCCGGCTGTGTTGCTGTGCAGCCAAATGGTTACGGCGATCCGTACTACGGATATGGTCCCGGCTATTACGCGCCCCGTACTGCGATAGGTGTGGGCGTGGGTGGAAGCAGCTTTGGCGGAGGGAGCGTCGGAGGCGGAGTCGGCGTAGGCGTGGGTTTCTAAACGACAATGATTTCTGCCCTGTTTCAATGTGCCACGGGGCTCTGCGCCGCTCTAGCCGGGCAACGACCGTTCATTGCTGCAGATCGGGACGCCAGCGACGCGACCGTCATCCACGCACACCGGCATGGCAATGCTGCGCCGGAACTCCTGCTTTCATACTGCTCGGCGGGTCAGCATTGACCGAATTTCGCCGATCGCGCGCGCCGGATTCAGCCCCTTGGGGCAGACATCGACGCAGTTCATGATTGTTCGACAGCGAAAGAGCCGATACGCGTCTTCCAGATCCGTCAGTCTGGCGGCCGTATTCTGGTCGCGAGAGTCCGCTATGAAACGGTATGCCTGCAACAGGCCGGCGGGGCCTACGAAGCGGTCCGGGTTCCACCAGAACGAAGGACACGACGACGAGCAGCACGCACACAGAATGCACTCATAGAGGCCATCCAGCTGGTCCCGTTCGTCCGGAAACTGCAAGCGCTCCCGGTCAGGCGGCGGATCATCGTTGACGAGCCACGGCCTGATCGAATGGTATTGCTTGAAGAATGGTGTCATGTCGACGATCAGGTCGCGGATCACGGGCAAACCCGGCAGTGGCCGCAGTACGATCTGTTTCGGTAGCTCCTTCATATTGGCAAGACAGGCCAACCCGTTCTTCCCGTTGATATTCATTGCATCCGAGCCGCAAATGCCCTCACGGCATGAGCGTCGAAACGCGAGCGTCTCATCCATCGCCTTGAGTCTTCCCAGCACATCGAGCAGCATGCGCTCGTCGTGGCCGAGATCCAGTTCATATCGCTGTACGCGCGGGCGCTCGTCCGCGTCGGGGTCGTAGCGGTAGATGTCGACGGTTCGAGTGTCGGTCATATCAGCTCCGGATGGTGGCAAGCTCGCATCGCTGCGGGCAAACGTGTAGCGGGACCACGACTCATCGCCCATCCGGCGCATCTCGCGTTCCCGATGTAGACCGTCTCAGGGCCGGCGTCTCACACGATGGCGCACCGCCCGACGAGCGACGCACGCATGCATGCATCCGACGGCCAAGCAGATTCGTGAGCGTTCGGCGGTTGTGCCTTGATCGGAATCTACCGTGCAAAATCGCTGCCGACGTATTGCCAGTCGACGCCCATTGCTGCCCGTAGAAGCGCGCAACTTGTGGAATGTCGTTTGCGGGCTCGTGGTCGTCGGACTTCCCGGCGATTTCTTGATATCGCAAAATCTGGAGACTGATCATGCGACTATTAGCAACACAAGATGGACTGCCGCGCGTTTCCTGGGGCGCGGTGTTTACGGGCGTCGTTATCTCGCTCGTGATTTATCTGGTGATGAGCGTCCTTGGTACGGCCATCGGTGCATCGCTGCTCAGTCCTTTGTCCGAGCCGAACCCTACGCGGGGATTCGGCTTCGGGTCCGGCGTCTGGCTCATTGTGACAACCGTTGCATCGGTATTTGGCGGAGCCTATTTTGCGGGTCGTTGCGCGCCGGTACTTGGTTGGCTGCATGGCCTCCTGGCATGGGCGGTCATGATTCTCTTTGTCGTCTTCGAGATGGCAACACTGATTGGGGGCGCAGTCAGCGTCGCCGGCAACGTGGCGTCGGCCGGTGCCACAGCAGGCGCCGCCGCGACCCAGTCCAACGCAGGAAATGACGCAATAGCTTCCCTGACGCAACAGGCGCGAAGCACTATCGCGTCCGCCACCGCTGCGGCATCCAGTCCGCAAGCAGAAGCTGACGCGCGACAGGCGGCAGACACCGCGGCACGCGCTGTGGCCCGCGCGAGCTGGTTCTCCGTGGCCGCCCTTTTCGTTGGCGCCATCATAGCGCTCGGCGCGGGAGGCCTCGGGTTCCGGCATCAGCCGACGATCGAAAGCGGCGCCGCCCGATCGACGTCCGCGACAGGGGGGAGGTCCAACGACGGGCCGGATGATGTTCGGCCGCGACCGGTGCGCTAGCCAGGGCGCTATGTCTGCCGTGCATGGACGCGAAGACGGTCACCCTGAAAACAGGCCGCCGAAGGCGTCGCCCGTTTTCTGTCTGCCAATCCATTCAGCCGGGCGGCGGTAGTTGACACTCCGTCTGGAACCAATAGTCGACAAGACGCTGCGCCGCTTGCAGATCATCAGGGTAGTACGGGTCGTCATACCATGGTGACGGGTTGTAGCCCGCTTTTCGCAGCGCCACCAGTTCGCTTTGGTGCTGTGCAAACGTGGGAGGCGCGTTGCTCTTGAGCGCGGCCAAGTCGCGGCATTCGGTCGGACTCAGATGCCGGCCGGTGTATGGTGGCATCCCGCCTACGACGCATCCGGCGAGCAGAAGCGTAAAGGCGGAGAGTATCAACCGGAGTATCAAGTGCCCGTCCACGGTAGATGCCCATCAGTCGATTCATTCACCGCCCGCTTCGCGTATCGAATCGCGAGGCGGACGGCTACGGCAACGCACCGCCGGGAAGTGCTTCCGCTCCTTTTTTGCCAGACTTAACCTCGTCAGTCATGTCTACCAGAGGTCACGGCCGCCTCCCTCGCATAACTGTTCAAGTGTTTCACACCCAGGCCCGTGCCTGGCGTAGGCCGGTACACACGGTATTGCCGTCGCTGCGCCGGTTTTACCGTTCGGTCCGGTTGGCCGCCCTCAGCATTCCCAACACAAAGCCAATCCCGACCGCAATCCCGAGAGCCATCAGAGGACGCTCAGCCGTAGAGTCCTTCACTACGCCCCTTACGTCTCCGTACAGCTTCTGCGCCTTACCGGTGAGTTCCTTCGCCTTCCCGCTCACTTGTGCGCTGGTATCGCCAAGCGCATCGCCGAGCGTTTTTTCTACATACCCAGCGCTCTTTTGAAGCGTACCTTCTATCTTTGACGTCTCCATGATTGACTCCCTCAGTATCTGTGCGGCGTGCAGCCGCGAAGGACAGCGAACTTAAAGCATCGGCGCCCCGCCCGTGACCGCCACGGTCGCACCCGAGATATAACTTGCTTCGTCGGAGGCTAGCATCACGTACGGCGGCGCGACTTCGACCGGCTGCCCCGGCCGTTTCATCGGCACCTGCTTGCCGAACTCCTTGACCTTGTCCTCGGGCATGGTCGACGGAATCAGCGGCGTCCAGATCGGCCCCGGGGCCACGCAGTTCACGCGTATGCCGCGTTCCGCGAGCGCCTGCGCCAGTCCCGCGGTGAAATTCTGGATCGCACCCTTCGTGGCCGCGTAGGCGAGCAGACCCGGATTCGGTTTATCTGCGTTGATCGATGCCGTGTTGATGATCGAGCCTCCGGCCTTCATGTGCCTGACGGCGGCGCGCGTGATTCTGAACATCGCGCTGATGTTCGTATCGAAGGTGCGGTCCCATTCGTCGTCGCTGATCGCTTCGATCGACGGGTAGGTCATCTGATAGGCGGCATTGTTGACGAGCACGTCGAGCTTGCCGAATTCGCGCACCGCACGTTCGACAATTTCATCGCAATGCATCTTGTCCGTGATGTCGCCGCGCACGAGCACCGCCTTGCGGCCCGCCTCCTCGATCCAACGTGCGGTCTCGCGCGCATCGTCGTCTTCGTTCAGATAGGCGATCAGTACATTGGCGCCCTCGCGCGCGAACGCGATCGCGACTGCTCGCCCGATGCCGCTGTCGCCGCCTGTAATGATTGCCGCCTTGCCGGCGAGGCGCCCGGAGCCGTGATAGCTTTGCTCGCCGTGGTCCGGTTTCGGGTGCATCGGTTCGGTGCGGCCAGGCACCTGATCCTGCGGCTGGGCAGGCGTCGATTGCCCCTTCTGTTGAGTGTCGTTCATAGTGGCTTCCTAAGGCACTCCGCCGGGCACAGAATGATCCGGCGTCCGATAATGGCCAGCAAGCTGCGAGCCGGCGCGTCCGCTAGAAGTACCGCTTCGAGAGCTGGCAAATCGCCGACCGCGTTCATTTCGCGCTGGGTGGGGTGCGTTGCGGGCTGTGGCGATACTCCGGCAGCCGTCGTGCCGGAGCGTTGCCACTTTCCTGTTACGGGCCTTTTCCTGCGTCTTTCATGCCGCCTTCGTCCGACGACGGCTTGGCCTCGGTCAGGTCTTTCTCGCTGACTTCGGATTGGCGCACCGTCGTGCCGTCTTCTCCCGTCTCGGAGATATCGGTTTCGAACGTGCCCGTGCTGCTGGTGCCGCCCTCGCTGTTCTTGCTGGAGTCGTCCGGTTGCCCCGTGTTGGGCCCTTGTTCCTTCGTCGCCATGATTCGCTCCTTTCGATGTACCGAATGCGTGACGCAATGGCACGCATAGCCACTGCAGCATTGGCAATGCCTGGACGCGCGGTTCCGGGCGCATCGGGAAAACAGCGCGGACGCTGGCTTTCCGCTGAAGCGGACCGCCATATCGGCCTTTCGCAATTCGTTAGCCACCCGGAAAAACCGCATTAGGGGGTTTACCTCGCGGAACGCCTTTTTTACAAGGCAACTCCGGGACGGGGTGAGGCCAGTCGACGCGCCCACGACAGCAAGATCATCATCAGCGCACGCGAGGCGGCGCCGTATAACATCCAGCGAGGCGTGAAGCTGCACGACCGGTTCTGGTTGAAGTCGCAACCGTATTCGGCTTGTCGCGGAACATCGAATGCTGGCTCATCGCAACGAAGATCAGGTCAGGGAGACCGAATATGAGAGCGCTCAGATGGCATGGCAAGAAAGACATCCGGTGCGACACCGTGCCGGATCCGCAGATCGAACATCCGCGAGACGCCATCGTGAAAGTGACGACATGCGCGATCTGCGGTTCGGACCTGCATCTGTTCGATGGCTTCATGCCCGGCATGAAGCACGGCGACATCATGGGCCACGAATTCATGGGCGAAGTCGTCGAGGTGGGGAGCGAAAACAAAGCGTTAAAGGTGGGAGACCGGGTTGTCGTGCCGTTTACCATCATTTGCGGCGAGTGCGACCAGTGCAGGCGCGGTAATTTCTCGGTGTGCGAGCGCACGAATCGCAGCAAGGAAGCGGCCGACAAATTGTTCGGGCATACCACGGCAGGACTGTTCGGTTATACCCATCTGACAGGAGGCTACCCGGGCGGTCAGGCCGAGTATGTGAGAGTGCCGTTCGCCGACAGGACGCACGTGAAGATTCCCGACGGACTGACCGACGAGCAGGTGCTCTTTCTCGGCGATATCTTTCCGACTGGCTGGCAGGCCGCCGTGCAATGCGATATCGAGCCGACCGATACCGTCGCTATCTGGGGCGCGGGCCCGGTCGGGCAGATGACGATACGCAGCGCCGTGCTGCTCGGCGCCAGACAGGTGATTGCGATTGACCATGTGCCCGAGCGTCTCGCGATGGCGCGTGCGGGCGGCGCGACGGCCATCGACTTCAAAAACGAAAACGTGCTGGAGCGGCTGCACGAACTGACTGCCGGCAAGGGCCCGGAAAAATGCATCGACGCGGTCGGCATGGAGTCGCATGCAACGCGCTCGGTCGACTCGATGTACGATCGCGCCAAGCAGGCGGTCATGCTCGAGACTGACCGGCCACACGTGCTGCGTGAAATGATCTACGTGTGCCGCCCGGCCGGCACGCTTTCGGTGCCGGGCGTCTATGGCGGCCTCGTCGACAAGATTCCAATGGGCGCATCGATGAACAAGGGCTTGACGTGGCGCATGGGGCAAACGCACGTGAACCGCTGGACCGACGATCTTCTGCGGCGCATTCAGGAAGGTCAGATCGATCCCTCCTTCGTCATCACGCACTCGGTGCCGCTCGAAGACGGGCCTGCGATGTACAAGACGTTCCGCGACAAGGAAGACGGCTGCATTAAGGTCGTCTTGAAGCCGTGAACGCGAGGGACGAAGGATCGACGCGACGACTTCAATACGCCTTTTTTGTTACGCCAGCATCGGGCGCGGCGGAACCGGTCCCACCCTTTTGCATCTGTTTCTGTGACGTCCCGCCGGACTTCTCCGTGGCGCCTGGAGCCGAGGCGCCGGCCCCGCCTCCGGTTGCGGGCGTTCCCGTGCGCGTCTCCTCTTGTCCCCCGCCCGCCGCCCCAGTGCCACCCGCACCGCCGCCCTGCGCGTGAGCCGCGCTTGACATGATCAGTGCCAGCAACAAAAACAGGATTCGTTTCGTACCGAATTGCATGATTGTCTCCTCGTGCTAACGGCGATCGCCATGACCCGGTGGGAAAATAGCCTCGCGCTTTTCTTGCGCAATCGCCATGCCGCAGGGTTAATCCTCAGCCGGGCCGCGAGCGTCTCATCCATCGTCTCCATCGTATCGATCATCTCGATCAGCTGCGGTCTCTATTAGCAATCCGATTTTTCTTAGCGCTGCATTTGCGGACGCGCGTTATTCCGGGCGTAGCGGAAATTAGCCGCCGTTCGAACGGCATTCGGGTTGACTCTGGGTCTTCACCGGCGCAAATTTTCACCGCTTGACCACTGCATTACAACGAGGCTTCGTTCACCATTTCACAGGGGTGCCATCGGCGGCCTATCGCGCAAAATGTGAGGCGTGCGAGACAAGCCGCGCGACCAGCGAGACGCGCGATTCTTGCGCCGCGCGATCTCAGGGTCCGCAATCTGCCGGACGCGGGTCATCCATCGCCTTCCGACTCCTCCGAGGCAAGCGGCCGGGGAGCGTCAGTTGCCCGCCGGCTCCTCATTGTCACGCGGCACTATTCGCCAGACCGCGTTACCCACGTCGTCAGCAACGAGCAGGGCCCCATGCGCGTCCAGCGCCACACCGACGGGTCGGCCCACGGCGTGTTCGTCCGCCGTCAGAAACCCGGTCAGGAAATCCTCCGGTGCGCCGGCAGGTTTTCCATCGACAAAAGGCACAAATAGCACCTTGTAGCCTGCATGCGGTTTGCGGTTCCATGATCCATGCTGCCCAATAAATGCGCCCCCACGATACCGCGCCGGGAACGATTTTCCGGTGTAAAAGACAAGGCCTAGCGAAGCCGTATGATTGCCAAGGGCGTAGTCGGGCTCAACGGCATTTCCCACGAGATCGGGTCGTTGAGGAGTGACGCGTGCGTCGACATGCTGGCCGTAATAGCTATATGGGAAGCCATAGAACGCACCTTCTTTCGGAGCGGTCATGTAGTCCGGAACCAGGTTGTTGCCCAGACCGTCCCGCTCGTTAACTGTCGTCCACAACGCACCGCTGTCCGGTTGCCAGGCGAGTCCGTTGGGGTTGCGCAAGCCCGTCGCATAAGGCCGCATTCGACCGGTGTCGACGTCCAGCACGAGGATTCGCGCTCGGTCCTGTTCCGCGTCGATTCCGTTTTCGCCTGCGTTGCTGTTCGATCCCACCGTAACGTACAGATGTTTTCCAGAGCGGTCGGCGACTACATTTTTTGTCCAGTGATGGTTGATCGGGCCTGCGGGCAGGTCGAGAACCTTCACGCCGGGGCCTTCGATCGAGGTAGCACCTGCGACATAGTCGAAGCGCAATAGAGCGTCTGTATCTGCTACGTAGAGTTGACTGCCAATCAACGCCATTCCAAACGGCGAGCGTAGACCGCGAAGAAAAACGGTTTGCATCTGGGCGGCCCCACTGCCGTTCCGATCACGCAGGAGCACGATGCGATCCGGGCTCGGCAGACCTGCGCCTGCGCGCTTCATGATCTGCCGCCTGATCGAGCCGGCCAGGCCACTTCCTTCATCATGTTCTTCGGGCGCGTCGCTTTCCGCAACCAGTATGTCACCATTGGGCAAAGTGTAGAGCCAGCGCGGATGCGCGAGACCGGCCGCAAACAAGGTGACGTCGAAGCCTGGGGGAGCGGTGGGCCGGAACCCCGGGGGGCGCGCATGAACGGGAGCGATATTCACCATTGGAAGCAACGTCGACTCTGGAGGTGGTATCGTGGGCGACGAGCCGAAGCCGATATCATGCGAACCTGATGGTCCGAGCGCGCACGAAGCAAGCGGAAAAGCGGCCAGGAAAGCGAAGCGATTGAACAGGCGCATGTGCGTTTCCAGCGAGAGTGATGTCTACTTTCGGAAACCCATAACGAACAAACAGACGGACTTCGGCTGCTTTACGATGACGACGGGCGATGACGCTAATGCGAGAGAACACGGCCCGTCGCGACTGGAATTTCTCAGTACGGAGGCGAACGCGACATTCGTTCCAGTCAGCGCGACCGGTGCTGCACCTTTGAACGTGGCGCAAACGACTCCGCCCCGTGCGCCTTGACCAAATTCTGGGGGTTGCTGCCTTTTACAATCCGTCTTTTTGAGGGAACGGTGAGGATCGAATCAATGAAGGTGTGCGCTCGATTCGCTCCATACCTGAACGCGTCCTGATCACAAAGGAAATCGAAGCGCTCGGGGAAACTGGCGACTCGCAAGTCCGGGTTGTCTGGAGAAAACACTGTCCACGACACGCGAAAGCGATGACATGTACCCCCGAGCGCGTGCGATTTTGCCTGAGTGACATGTACTTCAATATCGCAACCGCGGTACGGACCATAGGACCGGCTGGCCATGACTTTCTCCAACAGGCGTTGCCTGACAGGTTCGTCGCTATTCGCGCTGCGACGCGACCACTTCACCTTTCTCATCCACGATTCGTGCAGTTTGCTCCTGACTGGTCGCGAGTGTCGAGCCGGGCTGCAGTATTAACGAACCGGCACCGACTGCCACGTTGTCGGCCATGCCAGTCATGGCCATGAAGCCTCGATTGAACGAACTTTCAGCTTCATTCACGGCGTCCGCATAAGCGCCAAGCAGGATGTCTCCAACATGCCGTAGATACGCCGCAGCTTTCGCGCTCCCGGCAAGCGCATAACTGGCCTGCAGCCGCCATGCACCTAACAGCGACCGTTCCTCGGCCGCTTGCAGCGCGATCGCACGTTGCTCGTCTAGCGTCGTATGGATCGCACGACTATTCAGTTCGGCGAGTTGTTCGGCAGCTGCAACATAGACCGAGGTCAATCCGGTCACGTCTTTGAGTGCCGACGCGCTATGACGAGCGGATGTTTTTGGCGCTTTCCCGGTTTCCAGCATCACAGATTCGCTCACGTTCGACTCCTCGATATCAAGTTGTGTGGCCAGCAGACGATGGACTAATGGACGGGCTGATACATTTGTGCAAACGCTATTCCTGATCGTCGGGAGGCAACCTGTCGAGGCGTGGCCTGCGGGAAAAGCTATGGCGTGCCCGACGACCTTCGGAATTGGTTTTGCGAACAGTTAGAAAAGATCGAGCACATCCGCCGCCGGCACGCGCGGCTTCTCTAACGCACGTGCAAACCCCATAAGTCGGTTACGCGTCGCAGAGTGGCGTTCGGACCTCACCGGCGATGGTCGTTTTTTGACCGGCTACTGCCCGAATGCGATCGCCCGAAATCGACCACTAAACGGACGTTCAGTGCGTTGACGCGAAAGTCTCTGATTGGCCGCTTTTTGACAGACGCGTTTGTCGCTCATCAACCCGTTTCAGCCGCTCGATGCACCGGCCGAAGGCGACGGCTTTCGATCGGATACCGGTCGTTGAAACGAAGCGTCGGCCGTGGCCACTCATCTCGTATCTGCAAGAAATTGCTTTACTTCACCTGCTAACCACTCGCGCAGCGCGCGGACCTTGGGATGATCGCGATTACCGGTGCGATAGACCAGATCATAGCCGCGCTCGACTTTCAGACGGATGTCAGGGAACGGCGCGACAAGGCGTCCAGCCGCGATGTCATCGCCGACCAGAGCACTGCGTCCGAGGGCTACGCCTTCGCCACGGATGGCTGCCTCGATTGCCATGCTTCCATGACTGTATGCGGCCCCTCGCCCCCTGCGACTCCTGCCCACGTCTGCATAAGCGAACCACTGTTCCCAATTGGCCAACATCCGGTCTTCATGCAGCAGCGTGCAACGTGTGAGGCTAGCCGGATTCGTCAACCCGCCGACTTCCTCGCGATAGCTTGGACTACAAACCGGTGTCACGGTTTCTTCGAGAATCCGTTCCGACTGGACGCGAGGATAGCGACCGCCGCCGTATCGCACGGCTGCATCGACCTGACCATCGTCCAGATCAACATTGCGATCGGTCACGTCGAGATGCACATCGAGTTCCGGATGTATCGCCTTGAAGCGATGAAGGCGCGGCGCCAACCACTTGCTCGCGAACGAAACGCTCGTACTGATGGTCATGCTTGCGATGCTGTCGTGTCCGCGCAGGCTCTCGGCTTCCCTCGTCAGTTCGCCCAGTAGTCGGGCTACAGCAAAGTGAAACTCTGCGCCCGCATCGGTCAGGACAATCCGGCGCGTGAGGCGGCGGAACAGCGGAACACCCAGATGATTCTCTAGCGTCTTGATGTGTCGGCTGACTGCGCCGTGGGTCACGTGCAGTTCCTCGGCGGCCAGCGTCATGCTCAGTAGTCGGGCAGTCGCTTCAAACGCGCGCAGAGTTTGCAGCGGCGGAAGCCGATCGAACATAGGAGCCATTTACGTGTGAGTTTCGCTCACGCATTATATGACGACAAATCGTTTGTCAGTGATCTGCGCTGCCCCGAATATCTCGATTCAATGTCCATTCCGCGCTAACGCCAATGTCGAGCCAAAGCCTAACTGACGCCTGTTCCGGAGCCGTCGTTAAAGACCGTGCAGCCGGGACGACCACGCTTCGCAGTTTGGGCGCACTGCTGATTCTCGCGGTGATGTGGGGGCTATCGATCCCCGTGACCAAACTGGGGCTTGAGTCGCTGCCGCCACTGACGCTGACTGCGATGCGCTTTGCCATAGCCGTGCCGTTACTGCTCGTCTTCGCGGTAGGCCGGCATCCCTTACCGCGGTACGCATGGCCGCGCGTTGCCATGCTGGGGGTGCTGGGCATCGGCATCGGACAGGTTGCGCAGACTTTTGGTGTCACGGGCACTTCGGCGTCGGTCGGCACGATAATCTCCGCGACAATTCCAATTTTTATCGTGTTCTTTGCCGCGCTGCGCCTCAAGCAGCATGTATCCGGTTGGCAAAAGCTGGGGCTGCTCGCCGCATTTGCGGGCATCGCGTTGGTCGCGTTCGCCCGTGGGCACGGCGCAGCGACGATATCCGAGACCACTGCGGCCGGCGCATCTTGCGTGTTGCTGTCCGCGCTTGCGATTGCGTTCTATTACGTCTGGAGTGTCGAGCTCACGTCAGCATACGGCACTGCGACGGTAGCCGCCTGGAGTACGCTGTTCGGCTTCATTGCACTGCTGCCGTGGGCGCTCTGGGAGATGTGGCACGTTCCGTTTCACGTCACGACGCCGGGTGTATCAGCCGCAGTGTATCTCGGAGTGGTTGTGACTGTTGCCGGGCTGTTTCTCTGGCTCAACCTGCTGCGTATCGTTCCAGCGCGCGTTGCCGCGAGTGTTCAGTTCCTTCAGCCGGTCTTCGGGATCGCCGCTGCATCATTCATGTTCGGCGACAGACTTGGCCCGTCGTTCGTGCTCGGAGTGGCTCTCGTTCTCGCCGGACTCGCGCTCACGATGGCTTCCCGCAACGAAGAGGGTAACGGAGCCCAACGGAGCAACGTTCGCTAAAGCCAGCAAAGCGGACCTTCACACCCTTCAACTGCTGGCCGGCAGGTGTCTCATGCGATCGGCTCAGGACGACCCTGAGCGGTCTCTGCGAAACAGCCAGTGAACGCCCGATGTCTGCGTGAGAGCGGACATCGACACGAATCTCTCCCGCAAGGCCACGGCCTTTACCTATAGGGCGAAATTTGCGCCCCGGCTCCTGCATACCTGGACCCTGCGTCTATTGCGATCACGACGTGGCGACGTGCAAGCGACCGCGATGAATTAAATGCGGTCCCGCTGACGTCGGCCGCGGAAATGGAGCGCACAGCTCGCAAAACCTACGCGTCTTCGGGACGGCGCGGAAGGCGAACTGCGAATACCGTCCTGGCCTCGTCAGATCTCGCTTCGATGCTCCCGCCGTGAGCCTTCGCGATTTCGGCCGCGATGTAGAGTCCCAGCCCGAGGCCGCCCGAGTTGTTGTCCTCCTGGGGACCGCGCCTGAGAGGATGAAAAATCGTCTCGATCGTCCGCCGGTCAATGGCCGGCCCACTATTCGTCACCTCGATGAGTACCCCGGTTTGCTCGCCGGTCAACGCAACGCGCACGGGTGTCGCCTGATTCCCATATTTCAATGCGTTCGCTACCAGATTGGCGAGCAACTGTTGCAAGCGCACGCCATCCCAGCGACCTCGCCCATCCCCCGCTACATCCAGTTCGATCTGGCGGTCCGGGTGCGCCGCACGCAACTGGTCCACGGCGTCAGCGAACACATCTGTCAGATCGACATCGACAGGCGCGATGTTGATACCAAGACCGAGTTTGATGCGATTGAAATCGCAGAGATCATCGAGAAGCGACTGCATACGTGCGCCACTCCGGATCAGTCGCGCAGCGGCTTCCGTCACGTTCTCGCCCGCGTTGAGCGCGGCAAGATAGGCCGCAGTCATCTGAATCGTCTGCAGCGGGCTGCGCATGTCGTGCCCGAGCATACCCAGCAGGAGGTTGCGGGCCTGTTCGATCTGCTGGTTGAAAAAGTCAACGGACTCGGTGACGGCCTGATCGATGGCCTCGTTAAAGCGGATCATGTCATCGAGGTCTGACACTTCAGCCGCACTGCTGTCCAGCCACAAACGCAGAACGCTGGCGCGCAATGCGCGGTATTCCGCCGCCAGCTGATTGATGCTGAAACCGCCGCGCGCACGCAGCAATGCATGCGTCTGCGCGGCCGTCTCCGGCGCGTCGATCAGTTTCGGGGCTCTTCCCAGCGACTTCTCGCGCTGTTCGTCGCGAGTCTGAGGGCTCGAGATGTCTTTTGCTACCGCCTGCAGAATCTGTTGCGCGTGGTCGCGCAAGGCCGGGCGGTCCATGTTTCGGGCCGCCGGTTGCAGCGTCGCGGCAAAAGCTTCCCATTGCGCAAGAATCTCTTCCATGCGCAGCACGATGAAGTTCGCCAGTCGCATGTTCTTTCCCCGAAGAAACGACGAAGTACGCGAATGTGTATCCGGTCCAGGTCGATCTTACCCGCAATGCGAAGGCGCAGTCTGCCTTACCGCCTATAACCGTTCGCGAATTCCGTCGTGATAAGGCTGGTTATCGCCGCAGGATCCGGCGAACGCCTGCAAACGGTTCGAACGCTGGATCCTCGTCGATGGCGTCAATGCAGCCGTGATTCACAATAAACGGTCACGCGCGGTGCCGCATGAAAAGGCCCGCATGACCTGTATAACAAGGGTAGTATAAAAACGTACCCTTTCTTTTCGAGGCAGCCATGCCCAGCAAGCACGCTTTGAGCGTCAGCCTGACGGAACGTCTCGCTTCTTTCGTCAGAACGGAAATCGCTGAAGGTCGATACAGCACGGCCAGCGAGGTCGTGCGCGCAGGGCTCCGGCTGCTGGAACAGCAAACGACGCATCCAAGACAGGACAGCAGTAGCGATGGAAAGCGCGGCGCACGCTCTACGCGGAGATCCGCGATAACGCGGGAAAAAGCATGACACCGAACAACGACTTTCCAATCGTAGGGCTCGGGGCTTCCGCAGGCGGGGTCGAGGCACTGGAAGGTTTTTTTCGCGGCATGCCCGAAAACCCCGGCATCGCGTGCGTGATCATTACCCACTTGAGCCCTGATCGGGAGAGCATGCTTCCCGAGATCGTCTCGCGCTTCACCGCGATGCCGGTGCATGCCATTGCCAATGGCACGCCCATCAAGGTCAATAACGTGTACCTGTTGCCGACAGACGCCGTGGTGAGTGTCTCGAACCGCGTACTTCATGTTCAGGCGCAGGACAGACAGCGGCGGGAACGCAAGCCGGTCGATCTTTTCTTTAGCGCGCTTGCGGTCGATGCCGGTGAGCTGTCCGCCGGCGTCATCCTCTCGGGAGGCGATTCCGACGGCACCCTTGGCATCAAGGCCATCAAGGAACGCGGCGGACTGACGCTCGCCCAGGCGACCGACGGGTTCGGTCCGCTCCACGCAGACATGCCCAACAGCGCGATTTCTACCGGGCTGGTTGATCTCGCAATCCCCGTAGGGGAGATGGGAGCGAAGCTTGCCAGCTTCGCAGCGGGTGTATTCATGCTCGACGGACTGGTCGGGGAAGCCGATGAAGCTGCCACGGCGACGAAGTATGACGAGGCGCGCGAAGCAATCTATTCAATCCTGCGTAACCAGGTCGGACACGACTTCGGCGGCTACAAGGTCAAGACTTTCCTGCGTCGCGTGCAGCGACGCATGCAGGTTGTGGAACTCAAAACCCCTGAAGCGTATGTGGCGCGTCTGGCGGCCGATGCGGGGGAAGTAACCGCACTTTTTCGAGACCTCCTCATCAACGTTACGAGCTTCTTCCGCGACGCACAAGCCTTCGAAAACCTTGCGGATGTTGTACTGCCAAAACTGTTCGAGGGACGCGGGGCCGACGATACGGTGCGCGTGTGGGTGCCTGGTTGCGCAACGGGCGAGGAAGTCTATTCGATCGCCATGCTTCTGCGCGAGCACATCGACGAGCGCGCCGCTGCGCCACGCGTGCAGATCTTTGCCACTGACATCGACGAAGGTGCGCTCGCAGTCGCACGTGCCGCGCGATATCCGCTACCGCTACTCGAAGGCGTGTCGGAAGAGCGGCGGCGCAGGTTTTTTGTTTCAGACGGCAGCAGCTACACCCTGACCAAGGAAGTACGCGACCTGTGCATCTTCTCCCCGCATAGCGTCATTCGCGACCCACCTTTCTCGCGCATCGACCTGGTCTCCTGCCGCAACCTTCTTATCTACTTCGGTACCGAGATCCAGAATCAGGTCATCCCGACATTCCACTATGCGCTTCGGCCTGACGGTTACCTCTTTCTCGGCACCTCCGAGAACGTCAGCCAGTTCGACGAGCTTTTCGTTCCTGTCGAAAAGAAGTATCGGACTTTCCGGCGCCGCGCCGACGTTGCGCCGCAGCTTCGTGTGCCACTGGCCGTGTCAGCCCTGAAGGTCGGCAACGTGACCGGGATCGCGCCCGGCCGGCCGACGTTAGGTGGCGCGGCGCTGCGCCACGCGGTCAACCACCAGATTCTTGAGCGCTTCACGCCGCCTCACGTGCTTGTCACCCGGGACGGCGACGTGGTGTATTACTCGGGACGTACGGGCAAGTATCTGGAGGCGGCGCCCGGCGTGCCCACCCGGCAGCTGTTCGCAATGGCCCGCAAAGGGCTCAGCCTGGATCTGCGATCGGTATTCCGGGAGGCTGTGGAGCTCGGCCGCCCGGTTACCCGCGATGGCGTAGTTGTCGAGGGTGAAGACGGTCGTGTACAGGTAGTGAGCCTGACGGTGGAACCGCTGAGCGAGCACACGCAGAGCGAGCGCATGTATCTCGTGGTCTTCGCGGACCAGGGACCCGTGCTGACCCGTGAGGAGGCGCTCGCGCGGGCGCAGGCGATGCACGACGGCACGGCGGAGCAGGTGGAAAAGGAATTGCGCGATACCCGCGAGCGGCTCCAGTCGATGATCGAGGAGTATGAGACAGCGCTTGAGGAACTGAAATCGTCGAACGAGGAACTCGTATCGGTCAACGAGGAACTGCAATCATCGAATGAAGAGCTGGAGGCATCGAAGGAAGAACTTGTCTCGCTCAACGAGGAATTGCACACGGTCAATCTGGAACTGAACGGCAAGATTGACGCGTTGGACCGGTCGAACAGCGATCTCCACAACCTGTTCGAGAGCACGGCGGTCGCCACGGTGTTTCTCGACCGCAACCTTGTAATCCGTTCATTCACACCGGCAATGGACGGCATTTTCCATATTCGTCCCGTCGATCGCGGCCGCCCCATCACGGAACTGGTCAGCCGTCTGGAAATGCCCGGGCTGGAGGCGGACATCGCGGCGGTCTTTGCCAGCAGTCAACCGCGGGAACTCCAAATCCGCAGCAAAGGCGGCATGGAACATTTTCTGGTGCGACTCGCCCCTTACCGGAATGGCGACGGCCGGACCGACGGCGTCGTCATGGCGTTCGTGGATGTGACGGGCATGGTAAATGCTGAAGAACGCCAGAACGTGCTCATCGCGGAGTTGCAACACCGCACTCGCAACCTGCTCGCGGTTATCCAGTCGATTGCGCAACAGACACTCGAGGGCGACCCTGCGCTCGAGACGTTCGGAAGTCGCCTCGCCGCCTTGGGACGCTTGCAGGGACTGATTGGCGAGGCGAACGGCCATCTGATTGACCTTTACGACATCGTGCGGCTCGAGTTCGAAGCGCTCGGCGTGGCGGACAGTGAGCGCATCGTGATAGATGGCCCGGTAGTGCCGCTCGGGTTTCGCAATGTCCAGACAATCGCTCTGGTCCTGCACGAACTGGCGACGAATGCCGTCAAGTACGGCGCTCTGAAGGACGAGGAGGCAAGACTGGAAGTGCGCTGGAAGATTCAATCTGGGCAGTCAGGCCAGGAGTCGCTCGTAATCGACTGGGTCGAAAGCGGCGTGCGTGCCGCGCCTGATGCGACCAAGACCGGATTTGGCCGCCAGCTGATCGAGAAAGCAT
Source organism: Paraburkholderia edwinii (assembly GCF_019428685.1). Classification (NCBI taxonomy): domain Bacteria; kingdom Pseudomonadati; phylum Pseudomonadota; class Betaproteobacteria; order Burkholderiales; family Burkholderiaceae; genus Paraburkholderia; species Paraburkholderia edwinii. The sequence goes on along the minus strand of NZ_CP080095.1, from coordinate 2,616,341 downwards.
TGAGATTCACACTGCACGCGAACACCAAACTGGCCTTCAATACTGACGGCGTGTCCTGTCACATCGAGATACCGATTCAGCCGGCCGGCGAAGCGGCCGGTCGCGCATAAAAAGGCGGGAGATGGCAACATCAGCCGATTTGCTTAAAGGACAGAGGATCATGGTAGTGGAGGACGACTACCTGGTCGCGCTCGCACTGACCGCCGTGCTTGAAGGCGCAGGCGCAAGCATTGTGGGACCAGTTTCTGCGGCGCGCGAAGCGGTTGCGCTCGTTGAGGAAGGCAAGGAGCAGATCGACGCAGCGATTCTCGACGTCGACCTCAACGGTGAAAAGTCATACTCCGTGGCGGACGCGCTTACGCGACGACACATCCCGTTCGTCTTCGCGACGGGATACGGGGCGAACGCGGTCGACGGCCGCTACCGCCACCATCCGCGTTGCCAGAAGCCGTTTGACCACGACCTCCTGTTCAAGGCACTGGCTGCATGCGGGCATTGATGCGGTCCATCGAGGGCGAGTGCCTTCGCCGCGCAGCGCGCGTTGTATTGCGGCCGTCGCTTCGGCAGGGCCGCGTGTACGCAACAAGGCCATCGCTTCGTGCATCGAGTTCAGGAATCCGTCATTCAGTTTCATGGTAGGGTCCCCGTGAGCAAAGTGGATGCCGGGTTGAGCGTCGTGTGGTTACCGGATACGGTCGGCGATCGCCGCCTTGACGGCAGGCGTCCTGTGAAATGCCCCCAGCACCGCGACACTTCCAATCGTTGCGCGCGCAAGTTCCGGTGAGACGTCAGCAGCAATGCTTGCCAGCCCGAGCACCTGGATATCGAGGCGCTCGTGCGCCGTGCGTACTGCCTTAAGGTCCTGTCTGGAAAAATGCTGCATGCCGAGCACGAGCGCGCGGCGTGTGACCGTCTCTGAACGACCTGAGCGTGTAGCGCGAGCTGATTGAGGATGGCCGTCCGGATCAGGTCGGTACGGTTCGAACAGAAGCCTTCTTCAACGAGAAGATCGAGCTGACCAAGGCTGCGTTGCAGCATATTTCCGCTGCGTGCTGACATCCCGCAGATTATCGGCTTGGGCGCGCAATGCAGGTGCATGCCGGCGATTGCTCCCAGCATCAAGCCAGTGCGTCATGAACCGACTGACAACTCCGCCCACGACGATATGAGCGGCACGCGTTGTCACGACCGGTTGTCGATCACTGGCATCAGAAACCGACGCCGATGCCGACACCGCCGCCAACGCTACCCCCGTTGAAACTGCTGCCGCCGACGCCGATCCCGATGCTTGTGCCCGGCGTGTAGTAGCCTGGACCGTAGCCGTACGCCGGGTCGCCATAGCCATAAGGCTGAGCAGCAACACAGCCTGTCATCGCGACCGCGACGGTCAATATTCCGATCAGCCTCATCACTGTCGCCTCCCATTCATGCTGGCTAAGGCCGGCATTCTGGTGCCACCCGATGAATTTGCGTGGCGTGCCAGCTACCAGCATACCGTGGAACAACCATTGCGCAACACGGTATGCATCCCTAACTGGAGCAGGACATTATGGACGTACATTGCCTGCCTTATCGCGGGCTGGGCGTGCTCGTACGCATTAACAAGCACAAGTGCGCTTCCGTCAATGGATCAGAACCGCGCTATGGCGTTTCGTGGTTTCTCCATAAAGAGGGCCCCTTTGTTTCCGCGAACGTCATCGCCAGCTCCACCGAGCCGGTGAACTTTGTCTCCGCGGAGGAGGCCGCCCGCTTCGCCGAACAGCGAGCACATTCGTTCGCAGATTGCACTTTCGTTGCCCGGGAGCGCGTGTGATCATGGATCGCGGCGAACCGGTCTGGTCGAAGACAAAGCCCGTCCGTCATCACGCAATGCGCCCGCTGCCGCGCCGCGAAGCCCGGCAGCCGGAATGCCCCGCTGGCGCGGCGCTTATCCCAGGCGCACCTCGATGCGCCGCGGCTTCGCCTCGTCGCGGCGTGGAATGGTCAGCTTGAGCACACCGTCCTTCAGAACCGCGTCGATTCTCGACGTATCAAAGTCTTCGCTGACCGTGAACCGGCGCGAGAAATACGGCGCCCGTATTTCCGCGTGCGACAGCCGCAGGTCCGGCGTCACCGGTACCACGGATTCCGCATCGATCGTCAGGCTGCCGTCGTGAACCCTGATGTCGAGCCTGTCTTTTTGCACGCCCGGCAGGTCGGCCCACACCGTAACAGAATGTGCGTCCTCGACGATATCGACAGCCGGCATCAGCGTGACGCGGCGTCGTGCTTCGTCCGGTTCCGCGCGCGTCATTGCGTTCGGGTCGTGCTGGGTGATCTGGGTGTTGTCGCTCATGATGTCACCTCTTCATTCAACGGTAATGGCACGGGGCTTCGACGCCTCGCGCTTGCCCACGGTAATCAGCAGGCACCCATCCACGTAGCGCGCCTGCACCTTGTCGGGATCGGCCTGTTGCGGCAGTTCGATTACCCGCCGGAAGCTGCCGTTGAAGCGCTCCTGCGCGTACTGACGCGTGCCTTCCGGCAAGGGCTGCCGTGTGGACCGCTCGCCGGCAATCGACAGCAGGCCCTTGTCGATAGAGATATCGAGTTTCGCGGGATCGACGCCAGGCGCGAACGCCACGATCTCGATCGTGCTGTCGGTCGTGCCGACGTTGATGTGAGGAAAGGTGCCCATCCGGCTTGAACGAAGGCTGGAAGGAAAGCCTTCGAAGAGGCCCGACATCTGCCGCTGCAGCCGGTCGAGCTCGCCAAACAGGTCGGTTCGAAAATAGAGATCACTCATGGTTGCTTGCTCCTCTGACGGCGGGGAGACGAACCGGCGTACGCGCTTCAGTCCGGTTGTCCCCGTGCCACGGACAATCAAGGGTTGAAACACACAGCGTTCATGTGCGGGAGCACTGCCGAACGGCTGCCTGAGCGTTACGGAAAATATGAGGGGTCACCGGGATTTCAAGGGGGGCACCAGACTGAAAAATTCGCCCTTGAAATTGCGTCGGCGGTCCATACACTAGCGCTCGAAAAAACAGCACGGAGCGACGCCATGGAATTCGACACGGGCTGGAAAACGTTGGGCAGACATCGGATCAGGTTGCGTTCAACGAAAGGCTTTCCGACCAGGGTGATGCGGCGGCTGGCCGACGTGACACGCCTTGCGATCGACAACAACATGAGCGCGCGTGCGCGCATCGTCGATATCGTGTTCCGGCTGGAAAGGGCTTATGACATCACGGTCGGAACGACACTGGCGGAAGACCGGCTGTGTGCGCCACAACTGGAGAGCGCGATTGCCACAGTCATGGGCCTGCTGCCCGACCAGGTCAACGTTGACGTGCAGGTCGTCACGCAGGAGGAAGTTGACCTGAACTTTGGCGTGTACGAACGAGCGCTTGCCGAAAAACTCGGAGTAATACCGCCACTCCAGTAAAGCTGCCTGAGGCGAGACACCGGCGAAGCGGGCAGCACGCGCCCGCTTCGCCGCTTGGCTGTCGCCGTTTGGCCGGGCGATGCCTGTCGTACTTCACTACCTGCCCAGCGCTTCCGCGGCAATCTTTTCTTCAGCCAGCAGCGTCAGCTTCTCGTCGGTGGCCTTTTCTTCCTTGAGCGTCTGGAGCAGCAGCGTGACCGCGTGCGTTTCACCGAGCTGTTTGGCCAGCGCGATCAGCGATCCGTAGGCGGCAATTTCGTAGTGCTCGACCTTTTGTGCCGCCGCAATCAGGGCGGCGTCCAGCACTGGACCTTTTTCGATTTCGTCGATCTGCTCCTGGCCTTCCTCAATCAGGCCTTCCATCGCCACGCATTTGACGCGCTTGAGGCGGATCCCGCAGCTTTCCACCACCTGATCTATCCGTTCGATCTGACCTTGGGTTTCTTCCAGATGAGTGATGAACGCCGCACTCAGATCGGCGTGGCTCGCGGCGCGGGAAAGTTTGGGCAGCGACCTGGTCATCTGCTTTTCCGCACTGTAAATGTCGGAAAGCGAATGAACAAAAAGGTCGTTGATTGATTTGACTGTCATGATGGGTTCCATTGAAGAATAGGGTGAGGCGGTAACCGGCGGTCCGGTCTCTAACGTTTCGGTGCGGGTGCGTCAGCCTCTTCGACGCCGACGCCTGCCGGATCGCTGCCCAGTTCCGCACCAGTTGCCGGATCGCTCGACGGGTCCGATTGCAGCCGCCCGGACATCTCCGTGAGCGCCGACTCTTCCGCGGCATCGAGGCCAACCCATGCATTGCCGTCGCCACCGTCCACCGCCGGTTCGCCCTGCTGCATCGACAGCCCGGTGCCGCTGTTCCACGGCGCCTGCACGACATCGCCACCGTGCGACATCTTGAAGTAGGTGCTCGGGAATTCCGGTATCGGGGGCGCCTTGCCCGGCGGGAAGTTGGGCGTAATCGCATACAGCGCCTTCTCAAAGGACTTCTGATGCGCGACCTCGCGGGTCATCAGAAACCCCAGCGCATCGCGGATGCCCGCGTCGTCAGTCACGTTGATCAATCGTTCGTAGACGATTTTCGCGCGGGCCTCCGCGGCAATGTTCGAGCGCAGGTCGGCGGTCGGCTCGCCGATCGTGTCAATGTACGCGGCGCTCCACGGCACGCCGCCTGAGTTGGTGAGCGGCGGCCCACCGCCGTACAGGAGTTGCGTCACATGGCTGTCGTTGCCTGGGCCATTGAGTTTGCGGTAGAGCTCCGCCTGACCGTCCACCGCTTCGGCCAGTTCTCCTTTCGCGCCGCGGTTAAGCATCGCGACGAGGCAACCGATGATCTCAAGGTGACTGAGTTCCTCGGTCGCAATGTCGTACAGCATGTCCTTGCGACCCGGGTCCTCCTCGGCCACTGCCTGGGTGAAATAGCGCATGGCGGCGGCGAGTTCGCCTTGTGGTCCGCCGAACTGTTCGAGCATCAGGTTCGCGAGTCCGGGATTCGTTGCGCTGACGCGCACCGTGTATTGCAACCGTCTGTTGTGCATGAACATGAGAGCCTCCCTCTGGTTGGGCAACGACATCGCGCATGGCCTGTGCCTGAAACGGGCCCTTGGTCGACTCGCGCGTGCTTCATCGCGGGTCAGCAAATGCAACCGACGACCTCATGCCGGCGCGCCGCGCTGGCCGTCTGCGGCACGGCGATTGCGGTTATGGAGATGCCTTTAACCGAGCGAGGTGAGCCATGGCAACGCAACGTGATATGCAACGCACTCCTGATGACCAGCCGGGCGCGGAAGACCAGCGCGAGGAAGACGACCTGCCCGTGACCGGGGTCGGAAACGGTGACGACGCAGATCTCCCCGGCACCGATCCGGACGACGATGTGCCGGACGAGGAAACGCCGGCGGAGCCGTCGCCTGGTGACGCCACTCCGGACAAACGGGCAACGCAGAATCGGCCGTAGACCGCAAGCCGCGCGCACCTGTTTGTACACGGGCAATGAAGGAAACTTGCAGGATGGGCAAGATCAGGGAGGACCTATGGATACCAGGAAGAAAGTGTACGGAGCGGTCATTGCATCGCTGATGTGTGCCGCGTTCGCGGGTGCGGCGTACGCAGAGGGTGCCGGCGGTGGCGGAGGAAACGGCGGTGGTGCGGGAGGTAGCGCCGGCCAGGGCGGGACCGGCATGAGTACGCCAAACGCCCACGGGACGACCGGCAGCACGTCGGGCTCGAAGGGCAACGACACGATGAAGTCGCAGTCGCGCACGGCTACGCCGACAAGGGGCGCTTCCGGCGCAGCTGCCTCGTCGGTGCAGTAGATGGCGCGGCTACTGGCAGTAGTAAAGAGCAACAAGCCGTCGGGAGCCCAAGCCGTGGCAAAGGTGTTACTGGTCGACGATGACGCCGAAAATCTTTTCGCGCTTCAAAATGCACTCGAAAGCGACGGCCACGAGGTGGCCGTCGCTGGCGACGTGTCCACGGCAATGGTTATCCTGGACGACGAATCCATCCAGTGCGTGGTGACCGACCTTGAAATGCCCGGGACTGACGGCGCACAGTTTTGCCGGCAGATCCGCACGCATCCTGTGCATCGCGACCTGCCCATCGTCATGCTCTCGGCCGCGCCCGAGCCTTTGGTCGATGGCGTCCGGTACTGGACGCATTTCATGCGCAAGCCGGCCAGTTTCGCACGGCTTGCGGTTGCCATTGCAGCCGAAGCCGGTACACGCTCCAATACGCGCTGCGCTTCGACGCCACGCCCGACGTCCGGCGTCCTCGCACGGGTTGCCCTACAGTGCCAGAATCCGTGCGCTGCGAGATGGCAGCCGGTGCACGCCCCGAGCTGGCCGTGACGAACGGGTTTCATCGAATTGCCGGTGACCGCATCAACTGCGCGACGACACCACGATAGAATGGGTTATCCGACGACGTCGTCGATGGCCCGCGTGGGCGTGACGTTTGCCCTTGCCTGGTAGCCGCCATCGCAATCGGGATACTGACAGCACGCGCGATTCCAACCCGTCTGGATTCCCAAGGGACCATCATGGCTGAAGTAAACCAGTCCGACGTTTATCGCGGTTTCATCGCCTGCCTGAACCGGCAGGACTGGTCGACGCTCGAACACTTTGTCGATGATCTGAGGTACAACGACAAACAGATCGGACTTTCGGGCTATCGCAAAATGATGACGCAGTTTTGCGATGAAATCCCGGATGTTTACTTTGAACTGGCAAAGCTCGTATCGCAGCCCCCTCTCCTCGCGAGCCGGCTGGTCTTTAACTGTACGCCAAGGGGCACTTTCCTTGGACTGCCCACGCGCGGAAAGCGCATCTCGTTTGCGGAGAATGCCATCTACGCCTTCCAGGACGACAGGATCCGCGAGGTATGGTCGGTACTCGACAAGACCTCTATTGACGCGCAGCTGTGACGTGCCGGCTGTCGACCACGACGTGGGCGTCACTCGTATCAGGTGTTGTCCAACAGACCAGACCGCCACACTGCTCACCGGAACTTCCCGAAACAGGCCAGCCTGGCACGTCAGATGCGCATTGGGCAGGCGTCATCACTTGCGTTTAACGGGGGGCGTCATGCGCCAGTCGTGCGAAGCCTATCGCGGGTACGCGATCGAAGTGCGGGTAGCGGTAAGCCGTGCCCTCTCGTTCAGTGGCATCCAGCGCCGTTACACGGTATGGTGGTCGGTCTGCGCGCGAGACGGTCTGCTCGCTACCGTGGAAAGCTTCCCCGAGCGTCTCGACTTCATTTCCCCAGACGGGGCTTTCGACTATGGAGAAAAGCGCGCACGGGCATTCATTGACTGCAAGCTGGCCTTCGAACCGGATTGACGGGGACGGGCGGCGGCACATTTCGCGGTGCGCTCATTTCGTTTGCAGCAGCTTCAGCACGCCGGGTACGGACTAACCGACAGGATGCCGACACGCCACGATGCAATACGACTTTGCGTTACCGGCCGGTAACAACCCCTTAACCGACGTTCGGATCGCAGGCGTAAGCGACCGCTCATGGCCGGACAGTACCCGGTTTACTGTCCGGCCGGGAGCGACTCAGACTTCGGTTTGCTCAGCCATTTCGAGCGCATCGTCTACCTCGATACCGAGATACCGGACTGTACTCTCGAGCCTCGTATGTCCAAGCAGCAACTGCACTGCCCTAAGATTTTTTGCGCGGCGGTAGATCAGCGAAACCTTCGTGCGCCTCATGGTGTGAGTGCCGTACGCCGTCTCGTCCAGTCCGATGGACCCGACCCATCGATGTACCAGCCGCGCGTATTGCCGCGTCGAGAGATGCGGCGATGAATGCACACGACTCGGGAAAGGATAGTCCGCGGATTTCAGTCCACGCGCCGCGATCCAGGCCTCGATGCTCTGCCTTGTTTGCTCGGTTATTTCAAACTGCACTGGCCGCTGTGTTTTTCGCTGCATGACTGTCGCGCGGGATGCAGCGTGACTTCCGTGACAGACGTCCTGCACGCGCAATCGCGTCAGGTCGCACGCCCGGAGTTTGCTATCGATCGCGAGGTTGAACATCGCCAGTTCGCGGACGTTCGATGACATCTGCAGCCGGGTGCGAATGGCCCAGATTTCGGGCAGCTTCAGCGGCGGTTTCTGTCCGGTGAGCTTGCCCTTATTCCAGGGCACACGACGACTAGTGAGGCAACTCTGCGTCTCCGTGACGATCTCCTTCCGGGTGGCGGGAGATTAAGTGTGCGCGTGTGCCAGTGGTCGCTGTTCGACACGAAGGGGACCGTCAATCAACGCACGCGAACGGCCCCTTCGCAAGTGGAAGCGGACGCCCGACGCATCAGTGTGAACAGCCTCACTAGTTCATGAACAATCGCTCAACGACCACGCCGCGCAAACCAGCGAAGTCCATCCTCTGAGCCGGCCGTGCGGAGCCGGTGAGGACGGGCAAAAAGTTAACTTGTAGATGACGCTACCGAGATGTAGCATCATCTACATGAGCCCCGTCCTGACCTGGTCACTCCTGATCCTTACGCTTCCCACCGAGAACGCGACGGCGCGCATGCGCTTCTGGCGCGCTCTAAAAGCAAAGGGCTGCGCCGTCCTGCGCGACGGCATCTATCTGCTGCCCTACAGCGAGGAGCGCGAAGGCGCGTTGCGCGAACTGACTGCCTCCATTGCCGATAGTGGCGGCAGCGCGTGGCTGCTGCGGGCACCGAGCCTCGATGCGTCGCAGGAGGCCGAATTCCGTGCCCTTTTCGACCGCGTCGACGAGTACGACGGGTTCATCCGCGCGCTTTCCGAGGCCCGCAAGACGGTGGCTGGCCAGACGGCGGCCGATCTGACGAAACTGCTGCGGCGCTTGCGCAAGGACTACGAGACGATCGTCACCATCGACTATTTCCCAGGCGAAACGGCCACACGCGCCGAAGTGGCTTGGCAGGACTTCGTCGCGCACGTCGACACGGTGCTGTCGCCTGGTGAACCGCACGCGGCGAATCGCGCTATTCGCTCACTGTCAGTCGCGGACTATCAGGGCCGCACGTGGGCGACCCGCCGGCGGATGTGGGTCGACCGCGTCGCCAGCGCTTGGCTTATCCGCCGCTTCATTGACCGCAACGCGCGCTTCATCTGGCTGACTTCACCCGACGCCTGCCCGGCCGATGCGCTGGGCTTCGATTTCGATGGCGCGGCTTTTACCCATGTGGACGAGCGCGTCACGTTTGAAGTCCTGCTTGCAAGCTTCGGTCTCGACAAGGACCCGGCGCTACTGCGCCTTGCCGCCATGGTCCACTCGCTGGACGTGGGTGGCGCGTCCGTGCCGGAAGCGACCGGTTTTGAGGCCATCATGGCCGGCGCCCGCGAGCGTGCAGCCGACGACGACGACCTGCTGGACGACATGAGCCGCGTGCTCGATTCCATGTACACGCACTTCGTGGCAAGCGAAAAATCCAGCGACACCGGAAAGCGCTCATGAGCACTGCGACGACTGCGACCGCGCCCGGCTATTCGCTTGGCCAGATGGCGATGTACATGCTGAAGCTCGGCACCTTCGGGTTTGGCGGCCCCGTGGCGCTCGTCGGATACATGCGTCGCGATCTCGTCGAAGCGCGCGGCTGGATTACCGACGCGGACTACCGCGAAGGTCTGGCGCTGGCGCAGATGATGCCCGGCCCACTCGCCGCGCAGCTCGGCATCTATCTTGGTTACGTGCATTACCGGATCGTGGGTGCAACGGTAGCCGGTCTCGCCTTCGTGCTGCCGTCGTTCCTGATGGTCGTCGCGCTCGGCTGGGCGTATGCGCACTTTGGCGGGCTGTCGTGGATGCAAGCGGTCTTTTATGGCGTAGGCGCAGCGGTCGTCGGCATCATTGCGATGAGCGCGTACAAGCTCACGACGAAGACCCTCGGCGCAGACAGGCTGCTGTGGGTGATCTACCTGACGCTGGCCGCCGTGACGGTCGTCACGGAATCGGAAATCGCGTGGCTGTTCATCGCGGGTGGTCTGGCTAACTGGTTGCGGAGAGCGCCACCGAAATGGTTAGGGAGGGGTGGGCTCAACGCCGCGGCGATCGCGCAGGCGCCCGCATTGAGCGGCATCGCAAGCGGGCTCGATCTGTCATTGCTCAGCCAGCTCGGTGTGTTCTTCGCAAAGGCAGGGGCATTCGTATTCGGCTCGGGCCTCGCGATCGTGCCATTCCTCTATGGGGGTGTCGTCACCGACCATCACTGGCTTAACGACAGACAGTTTGTCGACGCGGTGGCCGTCGCGATGATCACCCCGGGGCCTGTCGTCATCACGGTCGGCTTCATCGGTTACCTCGTCGCGGGATTTGCCGGCGCCTGCGTGGCCGCCTTGGGCACTTTCCTGCCCTGCTACCTGTTCACGGTGCTGCCTGCACCGTACTTCAAGAAGTACGGGCGGCTACCCGGCGTCAAAGCGTTCGTCGATGGCATAACGGCTGCGGCGGTCGGCGCAATCACAGGCTCAGTAGTCGTCATCGCGAAGCGCTCGGTCATCGACTGGCCGACCGCGCTGCTCGCGCTCGCAACCGTATTGCTGCTGTGGCGCTTCAGGAAGCTCCAGGAGCCCGTGATCGTCGTGGCAGCTGCCGTCGTTGGTCTTGTCGTCTATCCGCTTGTCCACCTGCACGCCCTGTGACCGGACGCGTGCGCGAATCTGTGAGGAACACATGGCAACACGTCGTACCTTTCTGCATAACTCTGCCGCGGTCGGCGCCGGGATGATGCTGGCTCAGGCACAAACGGTCTTCGCGGCAGACAGCGCCGTCTACACCGACAAGCTCGTGGATGCCGACGGCAAGTACGCAGCGGCACCCCTGCCATTCGACTACGGCGCGCTCGAACCGGTCATCGATGCGCGTACGGTTGAACTGCACTACACCTTTCACCACAAGCCGGCGGTGGTCGCGGCGAACAAGGCCGAAGACGCGCTGGCGAAGGCGCGCGATACCAACGATTTTGCGCTGGTGAAGTATTACGAGAAGGAACTCGCGTTCCAGCTCTCCAGCCACATTCTGCACACGATCTACTGGACCAGCATATCCGGCAAGGGCGGTGAGCCGAAGGGCGATCTCGCGAAGGCAATCGACCGGGACTTCGGCTCATACGCGAAGTTCAAGGCGCAGCTCGTCGCCGCGACGATCGCGGTCGAAGCTTCGGGATGGGGTGTCGTCGGTTTTCACCCGGCGACTGGCAAGCTCATGATCCTGCAGTGCGAGAACCACCAGAAGCTCACCGCCTGGGGCATCCAGCCGATCCTGGTCCTCGATGTCTTCGAGCATGCCTATTACCTCAAGCACCAGAACCGCCGCAACGAGTACGTCAACCAGCTGTTCAGTATCGTCAACTGGGACAACGCGGCGCTCCGGCTGCAGGCGGCGATGCCGTCGCGCCGGACCGCATGAGATGTATGCGACGACGTCATTCGATAGAGAGACCGCCGAAGCAAGGAGAGCACTGTGAGATGGCTGACACGATCCGGGCTGCTCGCTGCTGTCAGTACTAGCAGTGTCCAATGGGTCGTCCCCATGCGCCTGACATTTGGCTTGCTGCTCCTCTTTCCGCTTGATGGCGGTATCGGGCAGGTGCTTACCGTATCGCAAACGGTGGCGCAGTGCGCATGGATTGGCAGCGCACTGCGTGCCGTCGAGATCGTCGCGGGCATCAGTTTTCTTGCCGGGCTTGGCATCAGGCTGGCTGCCTGCCCGGCCGTCATCATTTTCGGTCTGAGAGCGGTTGGGAATGCCGCGGGCTCCTTCGCTTGGCTGCGAGACTTCACGGACGGGTACATCGTCCCGCATGGAAACTGGGGCTACGGTGCGCTGTATCTCGGCACCGCGCTGCTGCTCGACGATCTGATCGGTACCGGCAGCGGCCGATGGTCGGTGGACTACTGGCTGTCCCGGAAGCTAGGGGTGAAACAGATGCATTCGCAACGTTGACAGAAACTGTCACCCACGCCTGAGTACACAGCGATGATCCCCTTCCGCGCAGCGCTATCGATGTCGTTCCTGCCAGCGGGCGCCGAACGGAGTGCCTGGCTACTGCTCGCCGCACGCGGCATGCGCGGATTTTGCGACGGGTTTATCGCGGTCCTGCTGCCTGCGTATCTGCTGGCGCTTGGCTTCGGGCAGCTGACCGTGGGCGTCATCAGCACCGCTACGCTCGTCGGGTCGGCTATCGCAACGATTGTGGTTGGCCTGCTGGGTAATCGCTATCCGCAACGCGCACTGCTGCTCATTGCGGCGGGACTGATGGCGGCCACGGGTCTCGCATTTGCAAGTCTGTCGTCGCTATGGCCTCTGCTCGTGGTCGCTTTTGTCGGTACGCTTAACCCGAGTTCGGGCGATGTCAGCCTGTTTCTGCCGCTCGAGCATGCGCGCCTTGCCGAGGCGGCGAATTCCGACGCCCGGACCGCGCTGTTCGCCCGCTACAGTCTCGTGGGCGCGTTATCGGCCGCACTGGGCGCGCTTCTGGCCGGGGTGCCCGACTGGATTGCCGCCCGTTCCGTTGTTTCCACGCTCGCAGCAATGCGCGCCATGTTCGTCCTTTACGCGTTGACGGGCTGCGCGATCTGCCTGCTGTATCTGCGGCTGCCGAAGCTCAAATCGCGCGCAAAGGATGGGCGCGCACCGCTCGGTCCATCGCGCGGGATCGTGACGCGCCTGGCGCTGCTGTTCAGCGTCGACGCCTTTGCCGGTGGCCTGCTCGTCAACTCGCTGCTTACGCTGTGGCTGATCCAGCGGTTCGGTCTTTCGCTTTCTGCGGCTGGGCAGTTCTTCTTCATGGCCGGGCTGCTGAGCGCGGCCTCGCAGCTCGCCGCGGCGCCCATTGCCCGCCGCATCGGGCTGCTCAATACCATGGTCTTCACGCACATCCCATCGAGCGTGTGCCTGATCGCCGCCGCCTTCACGCCTTCACTCGCGCCGACACTGATGCTGCTGCTTCTGCGCAGTGCACTCTCGCAGCTCGACGTGCCAACCCGCAGTGCTTACGTGATGGCCGTCGTCACGCCGGCCGAGCGGCCGGCTGCTGCGAGCTTCACCGCTGTGCCCCGTAGCCTTGCGGCTGCGCTCGCGCCGACGATCGCCGGTGGCCTGCTGGGTGCGGGCTGGCTCGGTGCGCCACTGATCGCGTGTGGTGCGCTCAAGATTGCCTACGATCTTGCGCTGCTCGCTTCCTTTCGCCATATCAGGCCAGACGGAGGGTCATCATGAATCACGTGCGGGCGCGTCGGTCTTTTGCTGCACGGCTGATTGAGACGGCTTGCCTGTTCTCCGCTTCTGCTCTTTTAACCGGCTGTTTCGCGCAGGATTCGAACAGCCGGGCAACGGGCGCGTTGCCTCTGACTCACATCGCCGATGTCCCGCTGCCGGGACGCGCATCGCGGTTCGACTATGAGAGCTTTGATCCACGCCGGCATCTGCTGTTTATTGCGCATCTCGGCGACAGCGAAATTGTGGTGTTCGATACGCTCACCTCGCGCGTCGTTGCGCGCATACCGGAAATCGCGGCCGTGCACGGTGTGCTCATAGTGCCGGAATTGTCCCGCGTATTTGCATCAGCGACGGGAACGAACGAGATCGTCGCGATCGACGAACAGACCCTGAAGGAATTTGCGCGCACGCCCGGCGGCGTCTATCCGGACGGGATGGCCTACGCGCCGGATGCCCACAAGCTTTACGTCTCGGACGAGACGGGTGAAACCGAGACGGTGATCGATGTACTGACGAACAGGCGTGTCGCAACCATTCCGCTGGGCGGCGAAGCAGGCAATACGCAATACGACCCGGTCACGCGGCACATCTTCGTCAACGTGCAGACACGACGGCAACTGGTTGAAATCGACCCGGCCACCGATGGGATTGTGACTCGCACCGATCTGCCGGGCGCGAAGGGCAACCATGGTTTGCTCTTCGCCCCCGAACAACGCCTCGCGTTCATCGCATGCGAAGACAACGACAAGCTGCTGGTACTCGATATGCGCACGATGAAGGTTGCCGCGTCATTCGACGTTGGTGGCAATCCGGACGTCCTGGCGTTCGATCCGGGTCCGCGCCTGCTCTATGTAGCAGGTGAAAAAGGCGTCGTGTCGATGTTCAGCGTTGCCGGGTCAAAGGTCTCGAAGATCGGCGACGGCCGGGTCGGACCGAATGCGCACGTCGTCAACGTCGACGCGACAAAACATCGATCGTGGTTTCCGCTGAAGAGCGTCGACGGGCATCCGGTGCTGCGGATCATGGCGCCACGATAAAAGACAACTGTCAGCACGTTCGGGATCGCCAATTCAGGAGTTTCCACATGAAGGCATTTGCCGGAATGGCGATTCTGCTCGCAACTACGGTTACCCATGCGGCCACGCCCCATCTGAGCGAAGGTGTGCTGGTGGACGACCATGGAATGACCCTGTACGCGTTCATCGGGAATGGTCCACCGGATCAGAAGTCATGCGAAGGCGACTGCGCGCGAAACTTCCCGCCTGCACTCGCTGAACAGGCAGACCGGCCGTCAGGCGATCTGACCTTGATGGCGATGGCAAACGGTACGTCACAGTGGGCGTATAAGGGCAAGCCGTTGTACCGCGGATTGATAGACAAAAAGCCGGGAGACCGACATGGCGATGGATTGAACCAGGCATGGCATACCGTTCAACCGTGATCCCCCGGTCGCGGGGCGGCTCTTTGTTTCCCGGTAGGGCATGAGTCGCTTGAACCTGCATGAGCGGACATTCGCACGCGCAAGGTCGATGGCGGCTTTTGGCCGAACTCGGGCCGACGACGAACGCAGCAAAACGACCCACAGCGGTCGACCGTCCTATGTTGCCCCGGAGGTCCTTTCAAGTTCACAAACGGTCATTCACGACGGCACTGATGACGTCGCCGTGCAAGAGGTTGATCCTGTGAGCAGTTGTGGTGTCATCGCAGTTTCACTTGGCCCTCGTGTGGGCGCGCCTGCGTTCGCGCGGTGTGTCGCGATCCCGGGCGGATTCGCGTTGCCTCAGCCGTTCGATTGTTGCTTGCGAACCGGAGGTTATTGTGACATCGCTAGCGAAGCCGCCGAGGGGCTGCGTGTTGACCGCTAGCGCGATCCGCTTCCAGCGTCGTGCAACGACGAAGCTTCAGCCGGCCCGAACCGTGTCTCGGCGTAAGGTTCGATGCGCGCTGCCGATACCGGTTTGCCAATGAAATATCCCTGCACGGCATCGCAACCGAGTTCTTTGACGAGGACGAATTGCGTTTCACTCTCGATGCCTTCCGCGACCGTTCTCATGCCCAGCGCGCGCGCGAGCGCCACCATCGCTTCGACCATCGCGCGTGCCTGGTGACAATTCTCCTTAACAGTGAGCTCCTGCACGAACGACTTGTCGATCTTGATACGATCGACAGGCAGCCGGGTGAGGTATGCGAGGCTGGAGTAGCCGGTGCCGAAATCGTCGAGCGAGACGGTCACGCCGAGCCTTCGTACAGCTGAAAGCGCGCGCGACGCGGCGGCGAAGTCGCTCATGACGACAGTCTCCGTCACCTCGATGTCGAGTGCGGAAGCGCATACGCCAGCCGCTTCGGCCGCCTCCGAAACCAGTGCGGCCAGATCGCAGTTCTGGATCGTCGTGGCCGAGAGATTGACGGCGACCTTGAACGGCATACGGTTCGCCGCCTGCCATTTCGCCGCCTGGCGGTACGCAAGGCGAATTAGCCAATCGCCTGTCGCCTCGTAGGCCGGCGATTCAAGCAGCACGTCGAGGAAGTCGGCCGGCGTGAGCAGCCCCAGTTGCGGATGGTTCCATCGCAGGAGCGCCTCAACTCCGTAGACGCGGCCAGTATGCAGGTCCAGTTGTGGCTGGTAGTGCAGTTCGAACTGGCGCGCGGCGCTCGCACTCTCCAGATCCGCGCGTAGCCGCCGGCGATGCAAGAGGCGCTGCGCATCCTCCTTGCCAAACGACCACACATGCGAACCGCCCGCGCGCTTCGCCTGATACATCGCGGTGTCCGCATTACGCAGCAGCTCGCCCGCGTTCGATGCCGAGACGGGGTAGCGCGCCACGCCGATGCTCGCGCTCACCGAGGCCCGCACGCACGGCGTCTGAATTGGCTCGCGCATGCGTATTGTGACGTCGCGCGCGACGCGCGCGGCCTCGCCCTCGGGGGCGTCGACGAGGAAAATTACGAATTCGTCACCGCCGATGCGCGAAACATGTGCGCCTTGGGTAAACATGTCGGAAAGACGCTCGCCGATGACACGCAGTACTTCATCGCCCGCCGCGTGGCCAAACGAGTCGTTGATATCCTTGAAGCGGTCAAGGTCGATGAAGAGCAGATCGACGGACGCTGCCGCGCCTTCGTCGACGAGACTGTTCAGGCGCCGCAGCAGTTCCCGGCGATTGATGAGGCCGGTCAGTTCATCATGCGTGGCTTGGCGCGACAAACGTTCGGAGATCGCGCGCGCTTCGGTGACATCGCGAACCAGCACGACGATACCGTCGTCGCACGGGAACGCCCGCACTTCAAACCAGGTACCTAGCGGCGCGTAAAAGTCGGTCGCGGTGCTGGGCATACAGGTTTCGGCCGCCTGCCGATAGGCTGCCTCGTAGCTCGACCCGATGAGATCCGGGTATTCGGCCCAGATCTCGCGACTCAGCAAGTCCTCGGACCGACGCTTCAGCAGCCGCGCAGCGGTCCGGTTGATGTTCCGAAACTTCCACTCCCGGTCGAGCGCCATGACGCCGTCCGTGATGTGATCGAGTATTTGAAAACTTTCCACGTCCTTGCCCCTCCCTTGATCGACCGGCACAACGGTCCCGATATGTCTGCGATCGCCAACAGTGCGTATCGTAGGTGGAAATTGGCATGTTTGGAACCGAAAGCTTTCTGCACTGGCGCCCCGCGGTAGCTGCTCGGCGCGGCCAGATCGCGTGTCCCGTTCTGGGTATGATCGTTCCAGCAGGGGACCGGACGCGTCAATGTCCGAACTCCCGCGACATCGAATGATGCTTGATGCCGTGGGACTGCCTGATCCGCTCACGCGGTAACGGGCTGCGACTCGTTGGCGCCAGTCAGTCCGGATCGTCGACCGTCTGCTGCCTGGCCGAAGTCGGACGGTCGCCTCCAGGCGAGACGCTCAGTTCGGCATCGAAACGCGAACAGCCACAGAAGCTCGGTACGCAGGCCAGCCACCCCATTTCCACCAGCCCGTCAGTACTCCATGGTGATTCGGTTGCCGACCCTCACGACAGCGGGAGCAAGCCATGCGGTCCGCTCGCGTTCGCCTCGCCGCGCATCCGTCACCACAGGGCGCGCTGGAGTGAATTTCTTCTCTTGGTCGGCCGGGCTATTGTGCAAGGCTGCTGCAAGTTCCCGACGCCATCGCAGAAATCCGACATGTCTTCGCAGGAACGTGGAAGAAGCGCAGTCAGCGCGAGCCTAATCTGGATTGGTGATTGCATCCCGTCAATGGCCCTCCGCTGGATGCGGAAGTACGTGCGGTGCCGGGACACCGCGGCAGCCTTGCCGAGCGGCTGAGCGGATTGCACCTGGCGCTGGGACTGAAATCGATCGTCTTGTCCCGGCAGTGTTTCGGTTTGATCTTTCAGAAGAAGGAGCGAGTCCATGAGCGATCTAGTCGTTGTGAGTTTCAAAGGTGAAGATACTGCCGACCAGGTGTTGAACAAGCTCCAGCAGCTGCAGAAAGAGCATCTGATCGACCTTGAGGATGCCTGCGTCGTGGTCCGGGACGCGAAGGGCAAGATACACCTCAAGCAAGCCGTGGATCTCGTCGGGATGGGCGCGCTCAGCGGCGCCGCCTGGGGCGGCCTGTTTGGTTCGCTGGTTGGCCTGTTATTGCTCAATCCGCTTGTCGGACTGGCGACAGGCATGGCCGTCGGCGCCGGCACGGGTGCGTTGTCGGGCGCGCTCTCAGACTATGGAATCGATGACGATTTCATGCGTTCGACGGGGCAGAACATCGAGGCGGGTTCGTCCGCGCTTTTCATTTTGGTGCGGCGCGTGAACTTCGACAAGGTCCTGCCGGAACTGAAACCCTTAGGTGGAAAGGTAATTAAGACGTCTCTCACGAATGATGAGGAGGAGCGTCTGAGAAAGGCACTGGAGGGTTTGAACACGAGTGGCGTGGCTACCTGAACACCGTCCTGTGGAGGACGATATGAAAGTGCAGGAAGCACCACGATCGTCGCTCTCGCAGCGGTCATCGTGTTAGGGCGCGTCTACCGTCAGCAAGGTGCTCTGACCTCGACAAAGCGGTCCACGCGTTTTGCTTCGATTAGTCGGCGGCCTTCGGGATCGCATCCCGGTCGGGTACGGAGTTCGTATTGCCGGATTGAGACCAACGCGCGCCGGCCAGAGCGTTTCAATAAATCGAGGCGGCGTCGTGGCAGACGTCGGACACCGTATGCAGACACACACGCTTGCGTGGCGAGGCTACGAGATCGCGGTGCAGCCGGAGCAGAATGAGTTCGGCGCATGGCGCGCGAAGGTCAGCGTGCGCAAGGGTTCCGAAACGTCGATCGAGTTTCGTCCCGAGACGGTTCAGCCGGAATGGTTGACCGAGGCCGAAGCCGTGCGTGACGGCTTCGAATGGGGGCGCCGATTCATCCGGCAAAAGATCGAAGCGCCGGCGGATGCTCTTTGACTGTTGACCACACACATGACGGAACACAGACATGGGCGAGGCACACATGGTCAAGATCTATGGACGCATGCGGTCTGCGGAAGGCTATGCGATCCGCGATTTCCTGCATCGTTGCGACATTCCCTTCGAGTGGATCGAACTCAGCAGTGATGAAGAGGCAGAGAAGCTGGCACACGTGCAGCACCTTGGCGACGCGCGCCTGCCGGTATGCGAGTTTCACGACGGCACGCGACTCGAATGTCCGACCATCCGGCAGATCACCGAAAAGCTCGGCTGGTTCCGCAGCCCGTCACGTTCGGAATACGATCTCGCGATCTATGGCGCCGGCCCGGCCGGTCTGAGCGCAGCGGTCTACGGTGCATCCGAGGGATTGCGCACCGTCCTGGTGGAGCGCTGGGCCGTCGGTGGGCAGGCCGGCAGCACTTCGAAGATCGAGAACTACCTGGGGTTTCCAGACGGTGTCAGCGGGACCGAGCTCGCCGAGCGGGCCCGCAATCAGGCAGTCCGGTTCGGCGCGGAAATCCTGCTGGCCCGTGCCGGCGTGCGCGCGGATTTCTCGACGGGCAACGGTATCGTCTATCTGGAAGACGGTTCTCGGATCACGGCGCGCACGGTCGTATGCGCGACAGGTGTCGCGTACCGGCTGCTCGAATTGCCAGACGAAGCGCGTTTCAGCGGCGCAGGTGTGTACTACGGCGCGGGTGCGAGCGAGGCGTCGCTGGCTCGCGGCGAACACGTATACATCGTGGGTGGCGGCAATTCCGCGGGACAGGCCACGATGCATTTTTCCCAGTACTGCAATCACGTCACCATGGTGGTGCGCGACACATCGCTGAAAAGCACACTGTCGCAGTACCTGATCGACCGTATTTCATCCACGTCGAACATCGACGTGCTGACCTGCACGACCGTTACCGCATTGCACGGCGACGACGTGCTTCGCGAAATCACGCTGACCGATCGCCGCAGCGGCGAAGCGCGACGCGTGAAGACGAACTGGCTGTTCGTTTGCATCGGCGGCCTGCCGCGGACCGATTGGGCCAAAGAGGTGGGCGTGGCTCGCGATGAAGCGGGCTATCTCGTGACGGGGCCTGACCTGAACGACTCGGACCGGAAGCTGCAGTGGCCGCTGGATCGCGAGCCGCTGTATCTGGAAACCAGCATGCCCGGCGTGTTCGCCGCCGGCGATGTCCGCCACGGCTCGATCAAACGTGTTGCGGCTGCCGTCGGCGAAGGAGCGACGGCGGTGGCGCTCGTGCACCGCTATCTGAGCGGCGCATGATGTGGTTCATGTCCCTCACATGAGTGAGGCGCCGTCCACTTTCTCGATCGCAATCTCATCACCAGGAGCTGACCATGACTCCCACCTGCACACATCTCGATGGAATCCGCGTATTGCAGACCCCGAAGGACTATTGCGAGGACTGCGTGAAACTCGGCCAGCCCTGGGTGCATCTGCGGCTCTGCATGTCGTGCGGTCATGTAGCGTGTTGCGACTCGTCGCCTAATCGCCATGCGAGCGCGCATTATCATGCGACCGGCCACCCACTGGTGCGTTCCATCGAACCAGGCGAATCGTGGATCTGGTGCTATCGCGACGAGATGATCGCGGGAGAAGTGGCACAGTAAACGGGTACAGCCGGCGGCGTTGATTCACCGGTCGCACCCGTCGTTTCCAAGCCTCAGGCCGGGGTCTCGGCGGCTTTCCTGGCTTCTTCACCAGTCGATTCCCGTTTCGCCAGCTTCTTCACACGTACGGCCTTTTCGCCGGCATCCCAGCGGATTTCGACGGCATCGCCGCTGCGCACGTCGCCTCGTAACAGCGAGTCGGCGAGTTCCGATTCCACTTCGAGACGGATCTTGCGCTTCAACATCCGGGCGCCGAACTCGGGATCGTACCCAACCGTGGCCAGATGATCACGCAGTGCATCGTCGAACGACAGCTCGATATTCTGCGCGGCCGCCGTGCGCTGCACGCGCTGAAGCTGCAGGTCGACGATCCGGCGGATCTGCTCCTTGCCCAGCGCATGGAACACAACTACTTCATCGACACGGTTCAGGAACTCCGGCTTGAAGTGATGCCGCAGGATTTCCATCAGCCGGTCGCGCAGCGCGGGATAGTCGAGCTGTTTCGAATCGGCCTTCATGTTGTCCTGAATCATCTGCGAGCCGATGTTGCTCGTGGCAATGATCACGGTGTTGGTGAAATCCACGAGCCGTCCCTTGCCGTCCGTCAGACGTCCTTCGTCGAATAGTTGCAGCAGGATGTTGTGCACTTCCGAATGCGCCTTCTCGATCTCGTCGAGCAGCACGACGCTGTAGGGGTGGCGCCGCACGCGCTCGGTCAGCTGGCCGCCTTCTTCGTAGCCGACATAGCCGGGAGGCGCGCCGACGAGACGGGCCACCGTATGGCGTTCCGAGTATTCGCTCATGTCGATGCGCACGAGGGCGTTCTCGTCGCCGAACACCGCGGCGGCGAGCGCCTTCGCGAGTTCGGTCTTGCCAACGCCTGTCGGTCCGAGAAAGAGGAAGCTGGCGATCGGCTTGCCAGCTTCCGTCAACCCTGCGCGCGAAAGTCGGACGGCCTTTGATACGGCCGTTACGGCTTCGTCCTGACCGACAACGCGTTCCTTCAAACGGTCTTCCAGACGCAGCAGCTTTTCGCGATCCTCGGCCGTGAGTTCTGAGACCGGCACGCCGGTCAGCGAGGATACGATCTGAGCGATGTCTTCCGCCGCGACTTCCTGCGAACTGGTGCCGCGTTCCTTCTTCCAGGCCTCGGTCGACTCGTTCAGACGTGCTTGCTCGGACGTGATTTTCTCCTGCAGTTCCTTCGCCTTGTCGAACTGTTTTGCGGCGCTCGCCGAATCCTGCTCCTGACGCAGACGACGGATTGTGGCCTCGATATCGTGCAGCGCCTGCGGTCGCGAATTGGACGAAATGCGCACGCGTGCCGCGGCCTGGTCGAGCAGGTCGATGGCCTTGTCGGGCAGGAAGCGGGCGGCGATATAGCGATCCGACAGTTTCGCCGCGGCCGTGATCGCCTCTTCGGTGATCTTCACCTTGTGATGTGCCTCGAGCCGGTCGCGCAGGCCGCGCAGGATATCGATCGTGTCCTCGACGCTCGGCTCGGGCACCACCACTGGCTGGAAGCGCCGTTCGAGCGCCGAATCCTTTTCGATGTACTTCTGGTATTCATTGAGCGTAGTCGCGCCGATCAGATGTAGCTCGCCGCGTGCAAGCGCCGGCTTGAACACGTTGCCGATATCGAGCCCGCCCTCGCCGCCGCCCTGGCCCGCGCCGACGATCGTATGAAGCTCGTCGATGAAAATGATGAGCCGGTCCTGGTTCGCGACGATTTCGTCGAGCACCTGCTTGACGCGTTCTTCGAATTCACCCCGATACTTCGCGCCCGCCACCACGCTATTGATGTTCAGCTCGACCACGCGCTTGCCGCGCAGCACTTCAGGGATCTGGTCCTGCGCGATGCGTTGCGCCAGACCTTCGACGATCGCCGTCTTGCCGACGCCCGGCTCGCCGATCAGCACCGGGTTGTTCTTGCGCCGCCGCGCGAGCACTTCGATAGTGGTTTCGATTTCCTTGTCCCGGCCGATCACCGGATCGAGCTTGCCGCGCTTTGCCAGCTCGCTCAGATCGCGCGCGTATTTATCGAGCGTCGGAGTAGAGGAGCGGCCTTCGACGCTGCCGCCTTCCGCGCCCTGGCCCACGACCTTCACTGCTTTCTGACGCAGCGATTGCGACGTCAACCCGAGTTTGCGCAGCAGTTCGCCGGCGAAGCCGTCTCCTTCCTCGACGAGACCGATCAGGATGTGTTCCGGGCCGACATAGCTATGGTCGAGCTCGCGCGACGCCACGAGCGCATTTTCGAGCGCGCTCTTTGCGCGCGGCGAAACGCCGATACGGAGTTCCTCGCCATCGGTTTTGGCCGTACCGCGCGGCGCGTCCTGTTCGATGGTGCGTTTGATATCGTCGGCATCGAGCTTGAACTCGCGCAGGATTTCATTGACCACGTTGTTATCCGCGAGCGCCAGCAGCAGATGTTCCGTGTCGACCTCGTTCTTGCCGAACTCGACAGCTTTCTGCGCGGCCGCCTGCAGCCGGTCGAGCCCACTTTCGCTCAGAAAGCTCTGCAGGTCGACGGCCTCGCGTGCACGCCCGCGTCGGCGAGGGCGGGCACCGCTGCTGTCGGGGCCGCCCGCTGCTTCAGACGGACTGGACGACCCCGCTAAACCCGACGCGCGGCCGGCCGTGGAACGCCCGGCCCGCTGCGAGTCCATGCCGCCATTTTCGAATGGCGACCATCCCTCATCGAACAGGCGCTCGAACAGCCCGCCGTGGAAAAGCGACTCGAGCGGCGACAGACTGCGCTGATGACGTGCCATGAATTCCATGTGATGTTCATCGCAAAGCATTAACTGGCGGCGCTGGCCGTTTTCGGTGATCGTAATCTGTGTAGTCGCCGGCTTGCCGCAAACACTGCACTTGGCCATGATGTTCCTCTTCAGGTTCTGCCCAAGCGCTGTGCGTTGCGATGTGAGCGGTTGGGACTGGGCTGTCCATATCCTGGATGTTTCTGCCTCGCTGACGCACTGCTTCACGATCTTTCGCGGCGAAACGAGGTTCGCGCGTCACCTGATCTCGATCTGCTTTGCGGTCTGCTTTGTCACGCCCGCCTTGGGCACGCGTATGGTCAGCACGCCGTTGGCGAAGCGCGTGTCGGCACGATCCAGGTCGACGCCGGACGGCAACGGAATCGCCCGCTGAAATTGCCCGAACGCGCGTTCCACGCGGTAACAGCCTTTTTCTTCGTCCTTAGACTCGATCTGCTTATTGCCGCTCAGTACCAGCATGTTCTCGATCACTTCGAGCTTCACGTCGTCGCGACTCAGGCCCGGCAGTTCGGCGACGATACGCAGGGCGTCGCCGTCGTCGACCACGTCGATACGCGGCTGAAACCGGCTGGGACTGAAATCGCCGAACCACTGTTCCAAGGGACCAAGGCCGCCGAAAGGATCGCGGATCAGATCGGTGAGCAGATGAAACGGGTCGGCCAGGGGCCAACGCTGCGGGTCGGACCATAACGCCGGCAAGGCGGCGCCAGACGGCTGCGCGGCGGCCGTGCGCTGGGGGTTTTGCTGCTGAGCCTGTTGTGTCGCGCCGGACGACGCCTGTGTCTGTTTCTCCTCGAAGGAATGGCGCAAAAACCTGAACGGGTTCCACTTGTCGAGATCGAGCAGCATGACCGACTCCTTTCATGAAGGAAGATGCACGAATTGACGCGGTCATCCAGTGGATGGGTGACCCGTCAGCCCGTCGCGAAGCCAGCCGCGCGCGCTCAGGCCGAGCACCAGTAGCAAGGCACCGCTGAAAATGGCGTACACACCGATCATCCAGACGAGCGCGAGCGCGCCAGCGCCGGGCCAGGCGATCACGAGCACGCCGAATACCAGCGAAATAACTCCGGTTGCAAACAGCAACCAGGCGCGCCGCACGCGGCCACGCAACCGGAAGACGGTAATGAGATCGAACACGCCTGTCGCGATGGCATTGACGCCCATCACGATGACGAGCACCAGCGCAGTGATGGCCGGCAGGAAGATTGCGATCCCACCGGCGACGACGCTGAACAATCCCAGCAGCAGCGGCGCCCACCAGCCCGATGTGTCATGACGATGACGGATTGCCCCGCTGATCGCGCTAATGCCGCTGATAATCGCGTAGGCCGCGTACAGTGCGACCAGAAAGGTGAGCGTAAGACCAGGTAGAACCAGCGCCAGCGCGCCAAATACGAAACCGGCGGCGCCGCGCAGCGCCAGCATCCACCACGCGTGTCCGAGCAGATCGTGCATCGTGAGGCCTCGCGTAGCAATGAACTGTATTCGCCTCTGGCGGAGCCATTGAAGCGACGCATTCAACACTACGCGCCGACAGAAGTGACTTCTTTCTCATTCCTGCGAAGACGTGTCGGGATTCTGCGATCCTGGCGTGCGCTTTCCGAATTCCGGCAATTCGCTTCGCGCGGCAAGGCGGAATGCGCGGGGAGTCATTCCCGTGTAGCGATGAAACACTTCGGTGAAATGCTGCTGGGTCTGGAAACCCACGCGGGCCGCAACGTCAACGAGCGGCACCTGACTCGAAGACAGCATCCATTTGGCAAGCCTCAGGCGCTCAGTCGTCAAATGAAAATGAGGTGGGGAACCCGTGACCTTCTTGAATGCACGCGCGAAGTGCGATTGACTCATGTGCACCAGCGCGGCCAGATGCTCGACCTGGATGTTCTCGGCAATATGTTCGGCGATGTAGATGTTGATGCGCGCCAGTTTTTGCTGGTCGATCGGTACTTCGGGGTCGCTCGCACGAGCGTTGCGGCTGTAATGGTACGAGACATGCAGGGCGATGGCGTCGGCGAAGGATTCGAGGCAGCCAGCATCTACGGCGGCGGTTTGAGAGAGCGACATCAGCGTGTCGGCCGCCGCGCGCAGGAACGGGTCCCAAGCCTGAAACCATAGCGGCAACTCACGGGCAGCCGATCCGAAAACCTGTCGTAATTTGCTTTTGAGCGTTTGCAAATCGAGCGTGATGACGATCCCTTGAGGATCGTCCCTAGGCGCGGCTAATTGCGCCGTGGCTGGAACGAACGCGATACACGGTGCACTAACGCTGATGCGGTTACGTTTGCCGGTTGCGTCACGGCTGCTTGCTTCTACTCCTGTCCTGTCGGCCGGTACGAGCAGGAAGATGTCGGGGCGTATCCGACCCGACCGGTCGACGCACGTAGCGCGGGTCGGGTAGTGGCGTAATCCTTGAAGGGGCGCGGGGAAATCGGTACGTTCCATATTGCGCTGTCGGGATGCGGCCTCCGGGTCTGTTGTGACTATTCCTGCTCCTAGCTTAGTACGTGTGTCATGCCGCGCTCCTGCCCGCGAACATAAAAAATGGCGCATTCGCCGATCCCGAGGGTGCTCGCAGGCAACGGTGACTTAAAACTTGCAACATCTAACTTCGCCCGTTGCGTTTTCGAGCAGCTATCTGCAAAGAAACAGCATGAATTCGAAAGACCGTGGCGCATGGGCTGCCGCATCGTCACTGACCAGGCGCACGACGCATGTGCAAATCCTCACCCCGCTGCGCGCGCGCCGCGTATCGGCAGCCGCCCGGGAGCCAGATCATGGACAGAAAGAAAAACTGGGTGCGCAGGGATTTCGATGCGCTGCGTCTGCAGTGGGACGTACTCACCTTTTATGAACGCTTCGAACAGCTTGTCGCACATGTGCTGAGCCTGGTGATCTCCGTCATCATTCTCGTGACGCTTTGGCAATTGATTCAAGCGGTTACTGTATTGCTGGTTTCGGACGCGCTGAACCCGCTCGATCACGCAGTGTTTCAAACGGTCTTCGGCATGGTCATGACGTTACTGATCGCAATGGAATTCAAACATTCGATTACGCGCGTGATGGCGCGGCAGGATCATATCGTTCAGGTCAAGACGGTGGTTCTCATTGCGCTGCTTGCCATCGCCCGCAAATTCATCATTCTCGATCCGGCCAGCGCACCCACGCAGATCGCGGCGCTTGCGCTTGCGCTGGTGGCGCTGGGGAGCGTCTACTGGCTGATGCGGCAGCGCGACGATCCGGTCGACGCGACCACGGCGGCGCACGCCGAAGCCGACCGGGCCATGTATGCAAAGCGGCAGCAGGAAACACGATCCGGCGAAGGTGCGCGGCGGGGCGATTGAGTCGGGCCGCTGCGCGAAGACAGCGAAAGCGCCGCTTTAGCGAACGTCGTCGACGGCCACGCGAGACCCGGATCCCGCTTCCGGTTCGACCATGAACATCGACGCATCGCCGACCTTCCGGCCGATCTTCACGAGGCATCAGGCCGTTCAATTAGATCTCACCCGACGGGAGTCGGCACGTTGCCCACTTACAGAAGGCTAGCGATGTTGGGATGCGCTCGTGCAAGAGGTCGCGTTATGCTTTGCATTCGAACGGCCGCTGTCGGAATTTTTAGGGACATCCACGGCTATGCACTGAATGCCGGCTGGCACCGCCCGAGCGCGCATCGCTGCTGCTGGCGGAAGTGGAAGGCCTGAGCTACGAGGAAGCGGCGGCGGTCTCGACGTCAGCGTCGACCGTGCGAAGCTCGCGCATGTACCGGTGCGCCTGAAGCCGGGGCGCGCGTTTAGCGAGCACACGCGGCAAAGCGCGCTGCCCGCAAGCCGCTAAGCGGCGCTTCGTTTATTGCGCAAGCAACTGCGTGAACGCCTCGGTAATGAACGCAGCATCCTCGACGTTGGCGGTCGGCAGGCCCGCGCGATGGCCCCATACCGAAGGAATCGGCAGCAGCCGCGCATTGCGCATCTGCTCGACTTCGAGACGGTTGTCTTCCACCTGAAAATACAGATCTGTCTCGCTCGGCATGATCAGCGCGTTGGCGGTGATCGCCTGCAACGCGGCGTGGAAGTCGCCGCGATAGATGTCGTTGGCGGCGATGTTCGCATGCTGCCAGGTCCACAGGTGCGCGAGCAGATTGTTCGCATCGCGGCGCAGGAAGTTGGCCTCCCAGCTCATCACCAGATAATCTTCCAGCGAAGAAAAGCCGGCGCGGCGCCACAGTTCCTCACGATAGAACGTCTGCGACATCGCCATCGCCGCATAGCTGCGGCCCATCGCGCGCAGTCCGCGTTCGGGGCGCGCGACGAAGGTGCCGTTCTGGAAAGCGGCATCGGCGGTCAGCGTCGCGCGAACGCCTTCGAGGAACACGAGGTTGTGCGGCGACGTCTTCGCCGCGCCGCATAGCACGGCGAGCCGCTTCACCATCGCCGGATAGAGCGCGGCCCAGTGATACGCCTGGATGCCGCCCATCGACCAGCCGCACGCGAGCTGAAGCGTTTCGATGCCGAGCTCGTCGAGCAGCCGGCGCTGCACCGCGACGTTGTCGGCAATCGTGAAGTTCGGCCAGCGCGTGCCGTTGAACGGCTCGACCGCATTGCTCGGCGACGACGACAGCCCATTGCCGAACAGATTCGGCACGATCACGAAATAGCGCTCGGTATCGAGCGCCTTGCCGGGGCCGATCAGCCAGTCGACGTCGTAGTGATGCGCGGAGAACGACGTCATGTACAGGATCACGTTCGACTTCGCGGCGTCGAGTCGGCCGTACGTCTTGTAGGCGAGTTGCGCGTCCCTGAACGTGATGCCGGACTGCAGCACCACGTGGCCCGCGTTGAATATCGAATAGTCTTGCATGGCTTTCGGCGTAACAGGTGAGTGAGGTCGGTAATCGAAGGCAACGATAAAGGCGATGGCGGCGGCGCGGCACCACGCCGGCGCGCGCACGCACGCGCGGCGTGCGCGCGGGGCGCTTGCGGTGCTGCCTGCGCTCCGGCTCCACGTCCGGCTTGCCATCGGCTTGCGGCTCGCTTGCGGTTCATGCGAGGCCGCATCTGCGTGGGCTTGCCGTGGGCCCGTTGCGGATCCGGACTGCGCTTTCTGCTGCGCCGTCCGTGCGCCGCACGGCCGCTGCCGCGCGCATCCGCATCATGGCATAGACATTGCGCGGGCGTGGGCCCTTCAATATTGCCGCCCCTCCCCGCCCATGAGCACGCAGCCTGTCGATACCGCCGTTCGAACGCAGTTCGCGTTTACCCTTCACAACCGCTGGTGCCAGCTCGCGTGCGGCGTGGTTTGCGCGATGGTCGCGTCGAATCCGCAGTACATCTGGACCCTGCTTACGCATCCGCTAATGCAGCGGCTGGGCGTGTCGTTGCCCGCGCTACAGGTGACGTTCTCGATCCTGATCGTGTGCCAGACCTTCCTGTCGCCGCTCGAGGGCTATCTGATCGAACGCTTCGGCGCGCGCTGGCTGCTGGCGGCGGGTGGCGCGTTGACCGGGCTCAGCTGGATATTGACCAGCAGCGCGTCGTCGCTGACGCAGGTGTATCTGGCTTATGGCGTGATCGGCGGCCTCGGCGTGGGCATTATCGTGGTCGGCACCATCGGCCTGATGGCGCGCTGGTTTCCGGACAAGCGCGGCCTCGCGATCGGTGTGGTGATGGCCGGCTTCGGCATGGGTTCGATGCTGACCACCTGGCCGATCGCGGCAAGCCTCGCGAAGTACGGTTATCAGCACACGCTAGCCGGCTTCGGCGTGTTGCTGGCGGTGGTCGGCATCGCCGCGGGGCTCGGCATGCGCTTGCCGCCGTCCGGCTACATGGCGGACTGGCGGCCGCCGGTGGCCGCGCATGCGGCGCGCGACACGCGTACTGGCGCGATGCTGCGCACGCCGATCTTCTGGCTGCTGTTTGCGATGATGTCGATGATGTCGACCTCCGGCCTGATGGTCACGTCGCAAATGGCTGTGTTCACGCGCGACTTCGGCCTCGCCGACCTGAGCGTGTTCGGACTCGCGGCGCTGCCGCTTGCGCTGACCATCGATCGTGTGGCCAACGGTGTGACGCGGCCGCTGTTCGGATGGATTTCCGATCGCATCGGCCGCGAGCCGACCATGTGCATCGCATTCGGCATGGAAGCGGCGGCCATGGCACTATGGCTGGCGCTGCGGCACGACCCGCTGTTGTTCGTGCTGCTGTCGGGCGTGGTATTTCTCGGTTGGGGCGAGATCTTTTCGCTGTTTCCGTCGACGCTGACCGATACCTTCGGCAGCCGGCATGCGATCGTCAACTACGCGTGCCTGTCTTATGCGCAAGGCGTCGGCTCGATTCTCGGCGGTCCGGTGGCGGCGCTACTGCATCAGCGCACCGGCGGTTGGCATGCGGTATTCGGCACGGCGATCGCGCTCGATACCTGCACGGCGCTGCTGGCGATCACGGTGCTGCTGCCGCTGCGCCGCGCGTGGTTTGCGCGGCAACGGGCACACTGAGCGTCGGCGCGTGCAGCAGTGATGCAAGCAGCCTCGAGGGCTGCTTGCGCGGTCGAAGGGGCTCTACCGATTCATGTGGTCGAAGCGCATTCATACCATCCCGCGTTGCCCCGAGCTTTCGCGGGCATGTCTTCACGTTGCTCCGGTTCAACACATATCGGTTCGGTGATGACTATGCGGTGCGCAGTGTCGGTGCCGCCGAAGGAAGCGAGCCAACGTAGCGCGTTGGCGCGTTTTGCCGGCCCACTTTTCACACACCAGGCACTGTGCAACCCATCCATCGGGATGACATCCCGGGGAGACCGCGGGCCGCTTTACACCCCACAAACGGGAGATCGTTAAGTGCGGCGGATAGTGCGTCCCCGTAGGCAACCGGATGTTCGAGATGATGGTGAGTCCAGGTATATCGGTCGCATAGCGACACGGGTTCAGGCTATCCGGCCTTCGCGGCAATGCTGATCGTGTACTGGCTCATGGTGTTCAAGCCGTCGCTATGATCGATGACAGGCTTGCGACGGCCGTTGTACGCGTAGAAGCGGACGTTTCTGCAAAAGTGGTGAACAGGT
The DNA here is from genome assembly GCF_019428685.1 of Paraburkholderia edwinii. NCBI lineage: Bacteria > Pseudomonadati > Pseudomonadota > Betaproteobacteria > Burkholderiales > Burkholderiaceae > Paraburkholderia > Paraburkholderia edwinii. The sequence continues at coordinate 2,586,301 of NZ_CP080095.1, read as the reverse complement.
CTTCATGGCCGGGAAGCGACCGCTCGCCGGCGGCGCAATTCACAAAGGCGCACAAAGTTTAGTGCGGGCGTAGGGCTGTCAATGTCTCTCCGCGCCGTCGCCGGATAACCGGGCACGCGCGATGCACACTTGCACTCGATAATCTGAGAAGGAGTTTGCGATGAACACCCCTAAAAAGCACGGCACCCTCGCGCGCGAAAGTCATGAAGGCTCCGCCGATCCTGTCGAACGCGCGGATCGCCGCCGTGAGTCACAGACGGATCACGACGTCACGATTGAGCGCGACGGTAAGGTGGTGCAGAAGCCACACGGAAACATGGACGAGACGTTGATCCCCAGCAGCAAGGACCATCCCGAGCAAGGCCCGTATGAGCCGGAGCACGATCAGCTCGACCCTGCTTTGCAACCAGATCCACAAGCACCGGCGGTGCCGCAGCCGCCACCGGGCGCCACACGCCGCACTTGAGGCAATATCGCGGCACGTGCCGCGTTATCACCTTAGCCTGACTGCCTGCAAATGGCACGCCATTCTGCTGCGACTGATGCGGCTCCGCCCAGACCGAGCGCCAATAGCTGGCGTCGGCCTCAATGCGTACGCTTCCGTGCCCAGAGCTCAGGGCTCAAGCTTGACCTTCACCCACCCTGATTCACGGGCATCAAATGCCTTATAAGCGTCGATCGCGTTCATGATCGGCTCACGCTGCGTGAGCACGCCGATAGGATCGAACGAATCATTGCGCACGAGCTCGACGAGCTTCGGCGTGATCGACCGGTGGTTGCAATTACCCATCTTGATGGACAGGTTGCGGTTCATCGCTTCGCCGATCGGAAAAAAGCGATCGCCTTCCGGATAGACGCCGATGATCGACACGGTGCCGGCCTTCGCGACTGCCTTGACGGCCCAGCGCAACACTTGCGACGGACCGCTGCCGGGCTGCCAGTTGCCATCATGCGGATTCTGCTGCGGCACGATCTCCTTGCGCTCCTCATCGAACTGGCCCTGCGCGTCTTTCTGGCTTTGCGCGGCCGCGCCCTTTTCGGCGCGCACCGCATCGACGCCGACCGCATCGATTACGCGATCCACGCCGATGCCACCCGTCAGTTCAAGAATCGCCTGCACCGGGTCGTCTTCATCGAAGTTGATCACTTCCGCGCCCTGCTGGCGTGCCATCTCGAGACGCGACGCAATGCGGTCCACGGCAATCACGCGGCCCGCCCCCATCAGCTTCGCGCTCGCGATCGCGAACTGACCGACCGGGCCCGCGCCGAACACGGCGACCGTATCGCCAAGCTGCACTTCTGCGAGCTGCGCGCCGAAATATCCGGTCGGGAAAATATCCGACAGCAGGATCGCCCGGTCGTCGTCGACGCTGTCGGGCAAGCGGATCAGGCTCGCGTGCGCGAGCGGCGTGCGCGCATATTGCGCCTGCAGACCGTTGAACGGGCCCGTCGTTTTCGGGCCGCCGTAGAACGCGGTGCCGGCCAGTGGCCCGTTCGGGTTCGCCGTATCGCATTGCGCGGTGTAGCCCGCGCGGCAATACGAACAGAAGCCGCATGAAATCGTCGACGGCACGAGCACGCGGTCACCCCGCGCGAGATTGCGCGCGTTGCGCCCCACCTCTTCAACGATGCCGACCGCCTCGTGGCCCAGTATCGTACCGGGCGCCATGCCGGGCATCGTGCCGCGGATCATATGTAGATCAGTGCCGCAGATCGCGCTCGACGTGATGCGCACGATCGCGTCGGTCGGTTGTTCGATCGTCGGGTCGGGAACCGTATCGAGGCGGATATCGCCGATACCGTGGAATACGACAGCTTTCATCGATGCTCTCCATAGACAGGTTCAGGGCGGCGCGGTGGCCGGACACTGTCGACGAGCAAGCGGAAGTCCTGCTTAAGGTCTCGCGAAATGCTGGCTCGAATACCGGTGCAACGTCAGGCATTGCGTTTGCAAAAGCCGTGTCACAGCGCGGCCTGTTGATCGACGAATCGCGCACTTGCGAACCTATGAGGAAAGATGCCCGAATCGAGAATTTCCGTGGTCGTCCTGACCCATAACCGCATGGCGCAACTCGTCGATACCTTAACGCGGCTTCGTGCCCTGCCCGAACGCCCGCCGATTATCGTTGCCGACAACGGCTCCGCCGACGACACCGTGCGCATGGCCGCCCTGCTGTTCCCCGACGTCACTATCGTGCAATGCGGCGCCAATCTCGGCGCGGCCGGCCGCAACCTTGCGGTCAATCGTGCGCGCACCGATTACGTCGCGTTCTGCGACGACGACACGTGGTGGCAGCCCGGATCGCTCGCTCGGGCTGTACGGCTGCTCGACGCGTATCCACGGGTAGGGATTCTGAACGCACGCATCGAGGTCGGCGTCGACGGCGCTACCGATCCGGTCTCGACCGTCATGCGGATGAGTCCGCTCGATGCGACCGGTTTGCCGGGGCCGTCGCTGGTCGGTTATATGGCGGGCGCGTCGGTCATGCGCACGTCCGTGTTCCGGCAGATGGGCGGCTACGACGCGCGCTATTTCATTGGCGGAGAGGAGGAGCGCATGGCGCTCGATGTGCTTGCCGCCGGACACGCGATTGTTTACTGCCCGGCATGCACGATCTCGCATCATCCTTCGCCGTTGCGCGACAGCGCGCTGCGTCGGCGGATGCTTGCGCGCAATGCGGCATGGACTGCGTGGCAACGGTTGCCCGTCATGGACGCGTTGCGCGCGACGGCACGCGCATTCGGCTGCTTTCGCAACGAAGGGACGTTGTGGCTGGACGGATTCGCGTTGCTCCGCGGCCTTAAGTGGACGCTGCGCGAACGCCGGTGCGTACCCGATCGCGTCGTGGCAATGCTGGACGCGGTCAGACTCGACGCGCGTGCGCCACGTCGCGAATCGTCCCGATCAGAACTGCCGCAGCGACAGGTTTAGTCAGATGCGCGGCAAAGCCCTCTTGCAGCGCGCGGGCAGCGGCGCCTGCCGACGGTTCCGTATAGCCGGTCAGCGCGATTGCCGGCAGATGCTGGGCCGCGCGATCGGCATCGAGCGCGGCATCCTGCGCGGCTTCGAGGTCGCGTAAGCGCTTGAGCACTTCATAGCCATCTTCGTGGCCGAGCACGATGTCGCAGAGAAACACCTGCGGCCATGTCCGCTTGGGGGTGTCGGCAAGAAGCTGCAGCACATCGTCGCCCGATTCGGCCAGCAATACGTGTGCGCCGCTCGCGCTCAGCACCGCTTCTAGCGCGTCGCGCGCTTCCTCCTGGTCGTCGAGCGCAAGTACGGTTATGCCGGCAAGCGGTTCCTCCAGCAGAGCCGGATGCACAGCTTGCGAAGCCTCGGCATCGGCTGGCTGCACCTGCGCGGTGTTCGCGTTCGCCGTATTCGCCGCGGCGTCGGCGTCAGATTCAGCCTCGACTCCGGTGACGTATTTTTCCAGCGCCGACGCTTCGACCACCGGCCTGAGCGGAATCACCGCCGCATACGCGACGCGCTTGCCGACCTGCGTCGCCGTGAAGCCGCCGCCCAATGCCGACAGCTTCGCCTCGATGCGCCGCGCCGCTTCTTCAGGCATCTCGCCGGGCCGCTCGCGCGCACCGGACACGCTCAGCCACGCATGATTCGCGCGCCGCTCGACGCGCACGTCGACCGTCTCGCCCGCACCCGCGTGCTCGATCTCGTTGCGGCACAAGCTCGCCACAATCTGCTTGAGATCGAACCGGTCGCCCGTCGCGCACAACGCACCGTCGGGCATCGATACGTGCCAGCGCACCCGGCGACGCGCCATCTCATTGCGCAGATCGTCGCCCACCGCGGCGACGAGCGGACCGAGTTCGACCGCCTGCGCCGACACCTTGCGCTGCATATGCTCGAGTTCGCCCTGCTGCCATTGCAGCGCCCACATTTTCGCGTAGACGCCGTCGCGCGCGAGCAGATCGTCGTGCGCGCCCTGCTCGACGATGCGCCCGTGCTCCATCACGAGAATCCAGTCGGCGTCGACGACCGTCGACAGCCGGTGCGCGATCGCCACCGAGGTGCGGCCGTGCGCGAGCCGGTTCAGTTCGGCCTGGATCGCGCGTTCCGAGCGCGTATCGAGCGCCGATGTCGCTTCGTCGAAGACGATGATGCGCGGGTTTTTCAGAATCGCGCGCGCGATCGCGATGCGCTGACGCTCGCCACCCGATAGCCGCAGGCCGCGTTCGCCGACGCGCGTGTCATAGTGATCGGGCAGGCGCTCGATAAATTCATCGAGCTGCGCGGCGCGCGCGGCCCGCACGATATCGGCGCGCGTCGCGCCGGGCCGGCCGTACGCGATGTTGTACGCAATCGTATCGTTGAACAGCACGGTGTCCTGCGGCACGATGCCGACCGCTTCGCGCACGCTCTTTTGCGTGACCTCGCGCAAGTCCTGGCCGTCGATGCTCACGCGGCCCGCGCCGGGCTGATAGAGGCGGAACAGCAGCCGCACGAGCGTCGATTTGCCCGACCCGCTGCCGCCGACCACCGCGAGCCGGTGCCCCGGATGCACACGGAAATGCACGTGATGCAGCACAGGTCGCGACGCATCGTAGGCGAAGTCGACATGCGCGAACTCGATCGCGCCGTCGGTCACGACGAGTGGCCGCGCTTGAGGCAAATCGACATCTTCTCCTTGCACGCCTCGCGCCGCGAGAATCCCGAACATCCGCTCGACGTTGACCTTCGCGTCGTTGGTCTCGCGGAACACGAAGCCAAGTGTATTGAGCGGCATGCAGACTTGAACGATGTACGCGTTCACGAGCACGAGGTCGCCTACCGTCATGCGCCCGAGCAGCACGTCCTGCACCGCGATCAATAGCATCGCGGCGATTCCGGCAGCGACCACCGCGCTTTGGCCGATGTGCAAGGTGGTGAGTGCGCGCTGGTTCGCGATGCGCGCGTCGATCCACTGTTCGAGCACTTCCGTCAGGCGCCGCGTTTCGACGTGTTCGGTCGCGAAGAATTTAACCGTGTCGTAGTTGAGCATGCTGTCGACGAGCCGCGCGTCGGACTGCGCCTCGAGCGCATTGACGCGCCGCTGCACGGCGAGGCGCCGCTGCGTGAACACATAGGTATAGATCGCATAGCAAACGAAGGTCAACGCGATTACCGCGGTAAAGCCCCACGAATAGCCGCGCGCGATGATGACGACGATCGTGGCGATCTCGACGAAGGTCGGCACGATCGCGAAGATTGCCGTGCCGAGCAGAAAGCCGATGCCGTCGGCGCCCTTCTGCACGTCGCGCACGACCGAGCCCGTCTCGCGCTGCGCATGAAAGCGCGCGCCGAGCCGATGCAGATGCGCGAAGGTCCGTTCCGTGAACGATGCAACAGTTCGCTGGGTGACGACGCTGAACACCACATCGCGCGCTTCGTTGAGCGCATCGGCAAGAAAGCGCATCAGCGCATACGCGAGCACCAGAAATACCGGCAGCAGCGCGAGCGACACCGGATGCCCGAGCTCGTCGACGATCTCGCGGAGCACGAGCGGCATGCCGACCGCGGCGAGTTTGCCGACGATCATCAACGCGAACGACGCAAGCGTGATGCCGCGGTACGTCAGGAGCGCATGCCAGAGGTCGGCTGTGATGCGCTTGCGCAATTGCCTGCGATTTTCCCCGCTGTTTTCCCGCTCGTTCTGCCGAAAATCGGTTGGCGCCATCTTCACTTTCCGGTTGCGTGATCACAAGACGTTTTGGCAGGCGAGCGAGATTCGGTCCCGGCTCGCGGTCTGTTCACGCTTCGTTCGCGCTTCGTTCGATTCACCCGCGACGCGGCCTGAAGCGGCGCTATAGCGTGTGTTCATCGCGTATACATCGCCCACCTTCTTACATGCAGTGTGTAAATCGGGGATCGCCACAGCACTTCGAAAAAACGCGCGCGGCGAAAAAACAATGCGTGCGGTGGCGTTCGTTGGAAACGCCTGTACTCATCGTTGGGCACAACGGATGCTGAAACTGCTGCATGCGCCGCGGCGCTGAAAGTCAATCAACGCGGCCATCTCCAGACACCGCCCGACCATGAACGAAGAGGAACCCCAATGAAGATCGCCATGATCAGCGAACACGCGTCGCCGCTGGCGCTTGCCGGCAGCGTCGACAGTGGCGGACAGAATATTTATGTCGCGAACGTTGCGCGGCAGTTGCATCGAGCGGGTCACGAGGTCGACGTGTTCACGCGACGCGACCGGTCGCTGTTACCGCTAGTGTCCGAAATGGATGGTATTCGGGTAATCAACGTTCCGGCAGGCCCGCCGCGGCAACTCGCGAAGGAGCGCCTGCTGCCGTACATGAACGAGTTCGCTGATTTTCTTGTGCCGTTCTTCGCGCAGGAACGCCGCCCGTACCACCTGATGCACGCGAATTTCTTCATGTCGGGCATGGTCGCGCTAAAAGTGAAGCGCGCGTTGAAGATCCCCGTAGTCACGACATTCCATGCGCTCGGCCGCGTGCGGCGCATCCATCAAGGCGATGACGACGGCTTCCCCGACGAACGCTTCGCGATCGAAGACGAGCTCGTCCGCGATTCGGATGCGGTCATTGCCGAATGCCCGCAGGATGAAATCGATCTGATCAAACTGTACGATGCGGATCCCGAACGAATCGAGATCGTACCGTGCGGCTTCGACGTCGACGAATTGACGCGTGTCTCGAAGCGCGAAGCGCGGGCGGCCCTCGGCTGGTCGCAGGACGAGTTCATCGTGCTGCAGCTAGGCCGGATCGTGCAGCGCAAGGGCATCGATAACGTGATTCGCGGCGTCGGCGCGTTGCAGCGCGATCACGGCGTGAGCGCACGCCTCTATATCGTGGGCGGCAATTCCGAATCGCCGAACGAGATCGCGACGCCTGAAATCGCGCGCCTGCGCGGCATCGCCGCGCATGAGCAGGTTGCTGCACAGACAACCTTCGTCGGCCGGCGCGGCCGCTCGCATCTGGGCCTCTTCTACAGTGCCGCCGACGTGTTCGTGACGACACCGTGGTACGAGCCGTTCGGCATCACGCCCGTCGAAGCGATGGCCTGCGGCACGCCGGTGATCGGCGCCGACGTCGGCGGCATCCGCTATTCGGTCCGCGACGGCGAGACAGGCTGGCTCGTGCCGCCGCGCGATCCGGCGGCGCTTGCCGCACGGCTCGCGCAACTGCATGCGAACCCGGCGCGCGCGCGGCAGATGGGCGAGGCCGGTCTGGCGCGCGCCCGGGCGCAGTTCACATGGCAAGGCGTCGCGCAATCGCTTGAAAACGTGTACCGGCGCGTCGCGAGGCTGCCGCAGCCGCGCGAGCGCGACGACGCAACGGCGAGTGCGCAAGGCGCCCGTTCGGCCGTCGGAGGCGCTTACGGCTAGACCTTCGAAAACGATCGTTTCAGGCGGCAAGCCGCGCACACGCACAGTCGTGCTGCGGCGGCTTCCGATCCACTCTTCCTTGTTCGAGCATTCATCGATATGGCCCACGCTGAAAATCCGGTCTTCAGGCCAGCGTCGGATCGCGCGCATGGGCGCTTGCCGGGCGGCCCTTCTGAGCGCGCCGTCTTTCTCGACAAGGACGGTACGGTGCTCAACGACGTGCCGTACAACGTCGACCCTCGCAAGATGCGCTTTGCGCCGGGCGCGCGTGCGGCGCTCGAATTGCTCGCGCTGTATCCGTACCGGTTGATCGTCGTCAGCAATCAGGGCGGCGTGGCGCACGGCCGTTTCGCGGTCGAGGCGCTCGATGCGGTCGAGCACCAGTTGCGCGCGATGTTCGCGTCATGCGGAGCGGCGCTCGATGGCTTTTACTGGTGTCCGCACGATCCGCGCGGGCATGTCGGCCCGTATGCATGCGCATGCGAGTGCCGCAAGCCGGCGGCCGGGATGCTGGTGCAAGCCGCAAACGACCACCAGATCGATCTGCGCGCGTCGTGGCTCGTCGGCGACATTCTTGACGATGTCGAAGCCGGTAATCGCGCGGGCTGCCGCACGATTCTGCTCGATAACGGCAACGAGACGGAATGGCGCAACGGGCCGCGGCGCGCGCCGTTTGCGCATGTGGGCGACCTGCACGTGGCGGCGCGGCTCATTGCCTGCGACCACGAGCGGGCGGCTGCGGGCGATACCGGCGATGCCATCGATGTGGGCAATGCCGTCGATGCCACCGCGACCACATGCCACCCGACGCGCGAGGCCAAGCCATGAAAAGCCTCTCCGCCCTCGCGAAGCCCATCACCGCTCACGCGCGTCTCACCGCCGCGAAACCGCTCGACGCTTGGGGCGCCGACGTGAAGCGCATCTTGTGCGTCCGCACCGACAACCTCGGCGACGTGCTAATGACCACGCCCGCGCTTCACGCCTTGCGCAGCGCCGCGCCGGGCCGGCGTCTGACCTTGCTGACCTCGTCGGCCGGCTGCGCGCTCGCACCGTTTCTACCCGACGTCGACGACGTGATCCGCTACGACGCCCCGTGGGCCGGCCACCGCTCATCGACCAGCATCGCCTCCGACCTCGCGATGCACGCACAGCTAAAAATGCGCGGCTTCGACGCAGCGGCCATCTTCACCGTCTACAGCCAGAACCCGCTCGGCGCAGCGACGCTTTGCTACCTGTCAGGCATCGAACGCCGGCTCGCACGATGCCGCGAAAACCCCTATGCGCTGATCAGCGACTGGGTGCCCGAACACGAGCCCGAGCAAGGCACGCAACACGAAGTGCTGCGCCAGCTATCGCTCGTCAACGCAATCGGCGCCCACACCGACGACACACGGATGCGCATGATCGTCACGGACGCCGCGCGGATCGCCCTCGATACCGCCCTCGGCACATGCGGCATCGACGCTACGCAGCCATTTATCGTCATGCATCCGGGCGCCACGGCCGAATCGCGCCGCTATCCGGCCGAACGCTTCGGCGGCGCAGCGGCGCGGTTGATCGGCGAAACCGGTATGAACGTGCTCGTCACAGGCAGCGCCGGCGAAGCCGCGCTTGCGCACACTTTGCGCGCATCGGCGCCGCCCGCTTGTCGCCCGTGGATTCACGACCTGACCGGCGCACTCGATCTGGGCGCATTCGCGGCGCTGATCGAACGCACGCGCGTGCTGATTTCGAACAACAGCGGCCCCGTGCATATTGCGTCCGCGTTGGGCACGCCGGTGGTTGACCTTTACGCGCTGACGAACCCGCAGCACGCCCCATGGCAAACGCCGCATCGTGTGCTGTTTCACGACGTCGAGTGCCGCTGGTGCTATCGCAGCGTCTGCCCTTACGGGCATCACGCTTGCCTGCTCGGCGTCGAAACGCGGGACGTCGTCGACGCGACGCTCGACCTGCTCGACGAAATCCGTTCGCGCGCGGTGCCACAGCCCGAGGACGACGAACCGCAGCGGCTCGCGCAATAAACGCCGCCGGCCCTCTTACACGACATCCTTGATACGGAACGACGGATATGTACACACTCGGAATCAATGCGGTTTATCACGACAGCGCCGCCGCGCTGCTGCAAGACGGTGTCGTGTTGGCGGCCGCCGAAGACGAACGCTTTACGCACGTGAAGCACGCGAAACGGCCCGTGCCGTTTTCGACATGGCAATTGCCGTTCGATGCGATCGACTACTGCCTGTCCGAGGCGGGTATCACGCTCAAGGATGTCGATCACGTCGCCTATTCGTATGACCCTGCGCTCTTTTCCGGCATGCCGAAGGCGCCGGGCGCAACGATTGCGTTACCGTTCGACCCCACGCGGCAGCGGGCGACGAATCCATCCGAATCGCCGTGGGACCCGCTTTTTCTCAGCTATATCGCGAACGCCAAGGCGCAACTGCTCGACGGCGCGCCGCATCACCTCGCGAAACGCTTTCGCGGGGTCGACCGCAATAACGGCTTCGAATGGCATTTCGTCGATCACCATCTTTCGCATGAAGCGAGCGCGTTTCTCGCGAGCCCATTCGACGATTGCGCGGTCCTGACGATGGACGGCCGCGGCGAAGGCGTGACGACGAGCATGGGACGTTTCATCGACGGCAAGTACGAGCGGCTGCGCCAGGTCGAACTGCCGCATTCGCTTGGACTGCTTTACGAAGCGGTGACGGGCTGGCTCGGCTTTCTGCACTCGTCGGATGAGTACAAGGTGATGGCGCTCGCGTCGTTCGGCAAGCCACTTTATGCGGACGCGTTCCGCGAAATCGTCAAGGTAAATCAGGACGGTAGTTATACGGTCGATGCACCGCGGCTCGTCGAACGTTTCGGTCCTGCACGCGAACGCGGCGGCCCGCTCGAGCAGCGTCACTACGATATCGCGAGCTCGCTGCAGTGCGTGCTCGAAGAAACCGTGCTTCAGCTCGCGCATTGGCTGCACCAGCAAACGGGCCTGTCGCGGCTCTGCATGGCGGGCGGCGTGGCGCTGAACTGCGTGATGAACTCGAAGGTGCGCGACAAAGGGCCGTTCGAACACGTATGGGTGCAGCCGGCCGCCGGCGACGCGGGCACCGCGCTAGGCGCGGCCTTGTGGACCGACTACCGTCAGCGCGGCGAGCGCGCGCGGCACTGGACAATGGATCACGCCTATCTCGGCCCTCAGTATGCGGACGACGAAGTCGAGCGGTTTCTGAAGTGGTCGAAAATTCCATATCGCCGTGCTGCCGATATTGCCGGCGAAGCCGCCGATATGTTGGCCGCCGGCAAGGTGCTCGGCTGGTACCAGGGGCGTACCGAGTTCGGTCCGCGCGCGCTCGGCGCGCGGTCGATTCTCGCGTCGCCGATCGACCCCGGCATGCAGGCGCGTCTGAACGAAATCAAGGATCGCGAGGATTTCCGGCCCGTCGCGCCCGTCGTAATGGAAGAGCATGCGGCGGACTGGTTCGTCGGCGGTCAACGCGCGCCGTTCATGCTGTTTATCTTCGACGTGCGCGAAGAAAAAGCGGACCGGATTCCCGCGGTGCGCCACGTCGACGGCACGGCGCGCGTGCAGACCATCAATCGCGAGCAGCATGCGCTTTACTACAGTCTGCTCGACGCGTTTTACCGGCGGACCGGTGTGCCGGTGCTCGTCAACACGTCGTTCAATACGCGCGGCGAGCCGATGGTCAATTCGCCGCGCGATGCGGTGGAGTCGTTCTGGACGTCGCCGCTCGATGCGCTGGTCATTGGGTCGTTTATCGTCGAGAAGGCAGGGTCGGCTGCCGGCAGTGCGGGGGCCACGCGATGAATGCGATGCGCGAGGAGTCAGCCGACGCGCCGGCGTTCGCTCAGCCCGACATTTCAATCGTGGTGCCGACTTACCGTCGTCCCGCCATGCTCGCGAGTTGCCTGAACGCACTAGCCGCACAGCAATTCGATTGCACACGCTACGAAATCGTGATCTGCGACGATGGCCCCGGCGATCTTGCCACGCGCGCGTATGTCGACCGCGTCGCAGCGGAGCACGCACCACGCGGCCTCGCCGTCCGCTACGTGCCGGTCACCGCGACGCAAGGCCCGGCCGGCGCGCGCAATGCCGGCTGGCGCATCGCCCGCGCGCCGCTCATCGCGTTCACCGACGACGACACGATCCCCGACCCGCTGTGGCTCGCATCGGGCCTCGCGGCAGCGAGCCATGCAAACGCCGACGCCGTATCCGGCCGCATCGTCATGCCGTTACCCGAGCACCCGACCGACTACGAACTTGACGCCAGCGGCCTCGCGCGCGCCGAATTCGCGACGGCGAACGTGTTCGTGCGCCGCGCGGCGCTTGAAGCGACGGGCGGCTTCGACGAGCGCTTCACGGCGGCCTGGCGCGAAGACTCCGACCTGCACTTCACGCTGTTGAACACCGGTTACCGCATCGTGCGCGCCGACGACGCCATCGTCGTCCATCCGGTCCGCCCCGCGCGCTGGGGCGTAAGTCTGCATCAGCAGAAAAAGAGCGCTTTTGAAGCGCTGCTGTTCAGCAAGCATCCCAGGATGTACCGGCAACGCATCGACGCGCACCCGCCGCTGCGCTACTACGCGATCGTCGCGAGCGCCGCTTGCGCGATGATCGCGGGTCTCGCGGGCGTCGGCGCGCTCGCTGCATGCGCGGCTTTCGTGTGGGCGTCGCTGACCGCCGGATTCTGCGTGCAACGCCTGCGCCACACGCGGCGCGACGGGCGTCATCTCGCGGAAATGGCATGGACGTCGCTGCTGATTCCGTTTCTGTCGGTGTATTGGCGTCTGTATGGCGCACTTCGCTTCAAGGTGGTCTTTCTATGAGCGCGATGACCGAATTGTCGGAAACGAAGCGCATCGTCATTTTCAGAGCGCTTCAGCTAGGCGACATGCTTTGTAGCGTGCCCGCCTTGCGCGCACTGCGCCGCGCGGCACCACACGCGCATATCGCGCTGATCGGCTTGCCGTGGGCAAAGAGCTTCGTCGAACGCTTTAGCGATCTGCTCGACGAACTGATCGTGTTCCCTGGCGCGCGAGGCTTTCCCGAACAGCGCGAAGACGAATCCGCCCTGCCCGGCTTCACCGCCGCCATGCGCGAACGCTGCTTCGATCTCGCCATCCAGTTGCACGGCAGCGGCGGCGTCGCGAACGACATCGTCGGCCAGTTCGGCGCACGCGCGTATGCAGGCTTCGTGCAGCCCGGCGAAACGCGCGACGGCTGCTTTATCGCATGGCCCGATACGTTGCCCGAACCGCGCCGCTATCTCGCGCTGACTGGCGCACTCGGCGCGCCGGCCGACAGCGACGCGCTCGCGTTCGAATTGACGCCGCAGGATCTCTCCGAGCACGTGGCCCTCGTTGCGATGCACCGCATCGTGGTCGAGCGGCTCGTGGTCGTACATCCCGGCGCGCAATTGCCGTCGCGGCGCTGGCCCGCCGAGCGCTTTGCCAAAGTGGCCGACGCGCTCGCTGCGGACGGCTGGCGCATCGCAATCACGGGCACCGCGTCGGAAATCGAAATCTCGGGCCGCCTGCTCGGCACGATGGCGGGGCCGGCGCTGCATCTCGTGGGCGCCACTTCGCTCGGCGCGCTCGCTGCGCTCGTGCGCGATGCGCGGCTCGTCGTCTGCAACGACACCGGCATTTCGCATATTGCGGCGGCGATGCGAACCGCGAGCGTGGTGGTCGCGTCGGGCAGCGACACGCGCCGCTGGGCGCCGCTCGACCATCAGTTGCATCGCGTGCTCGCCGACTATCCGCCGTGCCGGCCGTGCGCGTTCCGCGACTGCCCATATGGGCACGAATGCGCGTTGAACGTCGGTGTCGAGCGCGTGGTCGAGGCCGCGCGCGAGCAGCTTGGGAACCATGCCGCCACGATGCACGCGACGGGCGAACATGCTGCGGCCGCATACATTCCTGACGTGCCCGCGTCATCAAGCGTACGCAGGGAGGCGCCCCATGCCCGCTAACCGACGCCTGCGCATCCTCACCTGGCATGTACACGGCAACTACCTGTACTACCTCACTCAAGTCCCGCACGACTTCTATCTCGTCACGAAGCCCGGTCACCCGCCCGGCTACGCGGGCCGCAACGGCACGCTGCCGTGGGGCGACAACGTGCATGAAGTGCCGGTCGACGCTGTCGCGTCGCAGGAATTCGACGTCGTGCTGTATCAGCATCGCGTGCATTGGGACCACGACCGCCAGCATGCGCTGTCGGCAGCGCAGCAGCGCTTGCCGCGCATCTATCTGGAGCACGACCCGCCGCTCGACAACCCGTACGAACAGAAGCACTGGGTCGACGATCGGCACACGCTGCTCGTGCACGTCACGCATTTCAACGAACTGGTCTGGGACTGCGGCGCGACGCCGACGTGCGTGATCGAACATGGCGTGCTCGTGCCGAAAGACGTGCAGTACAGCGGCGAACTGGAGCGCGGCATCGTCGTCGTCAACCATCTGGCGCGGCGCGGCCGCCGGCTCGGCGCGGACCTGTTCGAGGCGATGCGCGAGCGCGTACCGCTCGACCTCGTCGGCATGGATGCGGCGCAAAGCGGCGGCATCGGCGAAATACCGAATCTCGAACTCGCCGCCTTTAGCGCGCGCTACCGCTTCTTTTTCAATCCGATCCGCTGGACGAGCCTCGGCCTCGCGATCGTCGAAGCGATGACGATCGGCATGCCGGTCGTCGGCTTTGCGACGACTGAACTCTCCACTGTCGTACGCAACGGCGAAAACGGCTACGTGCATACCGACCGCGAGGTGCTCGTCAAGGCGATGCAAAGCCTGCTGCGCGATCCGGCGCACGCGCGTTCGCTCGGCTATGCGGCGCGCCGCACCGCGCGCGAACGGTTTCATATCGACCGCTTCGTGCGCGACTGGCTCGAAGCGCTATCGCGGGTCAGCAGCTAGCAAAGCGATGCGCGGCACAACGGAAAATCGTGGAGACAGGGAGCAGCACATGAAAGAACTGACACGCAAACGGATTCTCGTCACAGGGGGCGCCGGCTTTCTCGGCTCGCATCTATGCGAGCGCCTCGTGACGCAAGGCCACGACGTGCTATGCGTAGATAACTTTTACACGGGAACCAAGGACAACATTGCACACCTGCTCGACTGCGCGAACTTCGAGCTGATGCGCCACGACGTGACGTTTCCGCTATATGTGGAAGTGGATGAAATCTACAACCTCGCATGCCCCGCGTCGCCGGTCCACTATCAGCAAGACCCCGTGCAGACGACCAAAACGAGCGTACACGGCGCGATCAATATGCTCGGGCTCGCCAAACGCGTAAAGGCGAAAATCTTCCAGGCGTCGACGAGCGAAGTCTATGGCGATGCGCGCGTGCATCCGCAAACGGAAAACTATTGGGGCAACGTTAACCCGATCGGCCCGCGCTCGTGCTACGACGAAGGCAAACGCTGCGCGGAAACACTCTTTATGGACTACCGGCGGCAGCACGGGCTCGACATCCGCATCGCGCGAATCTTCAATACATATGGGCCGCGCATGCATCCGGCCGACGGCCGCGTCGTGTCGAACTTCATGATGCAGGCGCTGGAAAACAGGCCATTGACGGTTTATGGCGACGGCTCGCAAACACGCTCGTTCTGCTATGTCGACGACATCATCGATGCGTTTGTGCGTCTGATGAATCTGCCGTCAGATCCCGGCTGTCCGGTCAATCTCGGCAATCCGTGCGAAGTATCCATGCTTGAAATCGCGCAGCGTACCAAAGCGATCACCGGTTCATCGTCTCCGATCGAATTCCGGCCGCTGCCCGTGGACGACCCGTGCCGCCGGCAACCCGATATCTCGCTCGCGACGCGCCTGATCGGCTGGACGCCGCATACGTCGCTTGAACACGGCTTGCGCGAAACGGCGCGCTATTTCACGTCCGTGATCGGCGCCGCGCGCACGGCTGCGGCTGTCGCGACTCATGCATAGATGCGCTTCCCGCGGTGGCGCACTGAGTTGACACGCTAGCAGGCGGTAACCTCGCGCCTGCCGGGCTACGCGCTAAGCAGCTCGTGTTGGCAGAAGTCTGTTCGCTCATTTCGCGCGCGGCGGCTCAATAAAGCTGTCGGGCTCCTTGCGCCCGTGGCGGATCTGTTCGACGCACGCGGCTACAGCTTCGGCTGCGTTGACGACTTCTTTTTGCAAGGCGTCGTCGTGATCGAGCGTTGCGTGGCTGGTTGCGTACGGTTCGTAGTAGCCAATGAAGCGGTCCAGCCTGGATTTGGCGCCCGATTCGATGAAGCCCATCCAGTCAAGCCAGTCTGTCAGCGCACGCCGCGACCCTTCTATACCCGCCACGTCGCCATGCACGACCATTCCATACGCCCTGCCAGCGAGGTGCTTTGGATAGTCCCATCCTTCCAGTTCCAGGCGCTTGGCTTCGTCGGGTGTCTTTCCGTGTGTGGATGTCGGATCCGGATTTCCACCGTCCGCGCACACCAGCCGGTCCATCAACAGTTTCAGTGGACTGCTCACCTGATACCAGTACACGGGTGTCACGAAGAACACACCGTGACAGGCCGCGAATCGCTCATATATCTCGCCCATCCAGTCGTTGACGAGTCCCAGCGAGTGATTGGGGTAGCAACTGCAAGGCCAATGGCACAGGGGCATGGCCGTCGAGACGCACCCTTTGCAAGGGTGAATATGCAGATCCCTGTCGGATGCGAGACGCGACAGGTCAAGCAGGTCGACATCACAGGACTTACGCTCGAGTGCATCATGAGCGAGTCCTGCAAGCCGGAAGCTTTTGGACATCTCTCCGGGGCATGTGTAGTCGTTTCTCGCCGACGCGTTGACGACCAGCACGCGAGATCGCGTCGCTGCGTCTCGCTGTTTTATCTGGGCCGCCTTGATCCGGTCGCTCGTCGCGCGCCACTCGACCGAGAGATCGTAGTCAGGATCGACAAATCCGGCACCGGCTTTTTCAGTCACGGGCGACTTTCGCGCATTCGAATAGGCATCCCACGCTATCGCTTCGAGCCGGGCCAGCGATTCGTCTTCGGCACGAAAGGCGGGATCGTAGAAGCGCGCCATGAAGCGTTCGCGGAAGGCGTCGCGCGACATTTTTTCCGTGACCTGTCCCTTGCGTACCTCGATTGTGCGGGCAGCTGGCGACTGCGGCTTTGAACTCATGGCGCTCTCTCATTGCTGGCTTCGTAGCGGTCGAGCAATCGACATGCCTTTTTCCATGTGGGGATTGGCTAAGCGGGATGGGAACAGTTTGTGCAGGTAATAATCACCGTTCTCACGCAGGCCTGTTGCATGAATCGTCATCCGGACAAGCAGGCTCTGCGCGCAAACGACAAGCGCACCGAGCGGCCAGCACGTTCGTGGGCTGCCGACGTCGGGCCAGGCCTAACGACGCTCGGCACCGACAACGACCCGAGCGGCATCGCCACTTACACGCTTGCCGGCGCGTGGTTTCGCTATGACCTGCTATGGGTGTGCATACTGTCCTATCCATCGATGATCGCGCTTCAGTTGATTTCCGCACGCGTCGCATCGATCACCGGCAAGGGACTGACGGACAACATGCGGGAGCACTATGCTCCCGTCTTTTTCTATTTCGGCGTCGCGCGATTCCTGATCGCCAATACTTTCAACATCGCCGTCGACGTACTGGCGATGGGTACGGCCCTGCATGCCGTAGTGGGCGGCTCCGCCGCATTGCTGTCGTTGTTGTGCGGCGCCGCGTCGCTGGTATTGCAATGGTGCGTTCCCTACGCGCGTTATGCGCGGGCGGTTCAATGGCTGGTGCTGGGCATGTTTGGTTATGTCGGCGTTGTTCTGTGGCTTCAGGTGCCGTGGCACACCGTCGCGATTCGCGCGTTCGTTCCGCGGCTTGTCTGGACGAAGGACTATACGACGATGCTGCTTGCGCTGCTCGGCACGACGATCAGCCCATACCTGCTGTTCTCGCAGGCCGAGCAGGAGGTGGAAGAGCGCAAGGAAGGTGCACCGTCGGCGTCTTCGGCCCGCTCGGATCAGGAGTTACGCAAACTGCGCAAGGACACGGCGCTAAGAACTGCGCTATCGAATGCCGTTGCACTGGCGATCATGATCGCTTCTGCCGCCGTGTTCGAATTTTCGCATCCGTCGCCCGGCGAACGCGTGCGGCTTGAACACGTGCTCGAGCCTTTTGCGCATGGGTTCGCGCCACAGGTTCTCGCTCTGGCCGTGATCGGTTCGGCGCTGCTCGCGCTGCCCCCGCTCGCGGGCTCCGCCGCACAGGCCGCCGCCAGCGCTTTCGACTGGCAGCGTGGCGAAAGACGCAACACTCGCATTGCCTTTTTGCTCGTCGTCATCACCGCGATCGGTATCGCGCTGGCCGTCGCGATGACAATGTTCAGCATCGATCCCGTCATCGCGCTTTACTGGAGCGCGGTCGTCAACGGCATGACGATGACACCTGTGCTCGTGTTGCTAGTGCTGCTAAGTTCCAAACGCGCGGCTGTGGGCGATCTCGTCGCGCACTGGTCGCTGCGCATGCTTTGCTGGCTGGCGACGATCGTCACGGGCGCTGCGCTGGTTGCGCATTTCATCGTCGAATGGGTATAGGTTCGATCGCGGTGATATGGGAATCCCGCGGTCATGCCCGATTCGGCGCGAACCGGGCACGTGCATCGAGGTGCGAAACGAGATCGCCGCAACCTCGGACGGGTGTCAACTCGAACCCGAGACATCCCGCATCAAGCCGCGGCCTTCAGCACAACCTTTGTCCACCCGTCCTTGCGCTCGTCGAAATTTTCGTATCCCTCGGGCGCCTTCTCCAACGGCAGCTCGTGCGAAATGATCGTCGACGGTTTCACCTTGCCGGCCGCGATCAGATCGCGCAGCTTGCGGTTATAGGCTTTGACGTTCGCCTGCCCCGTCGCCATATGCTGGCCTTTCATCCAGAATTGGCCAAAGTCGAACGCCAGTTTGCCTTCCTTCATCAGCTTGTCCGGAGAGCCTGGATCTTCCGCGACGAACACGCCGACCACACCAATGCCACCCGTTGGCCGCACGGCCTTCACGAGATTGTTCATCGTCAGATGCGGCACTTCGTGTCCCTTGCAGCTGCACTGATAGCCGACGCACTCGCAGCCGCGGTCAGCGCCTTCGCCGCCCGTCAGCTCGAGCACCTGGTCGGCAGAACTGCCGTCGCTGTCGTCGATTGGAATCGCACCGAGCTTCTCGGCAAGCTTGAGCCGGTCCGGATGCGTGTCGACCACCATGATCTTGCTCGCGCCTTTGAGTGCAGAAGAGATCGTCGCCATCAGGCCGACCGGTCCCGCGCCGTAGATCACGACGCTGTCGCCAGCCTCGACGCCGGCAAGCACGGTCGCGTGATAGCCGGTTGGAAAGATGTCGGTCAGCATCACGTAGTCGTTTTCCTTTTCTTCGGCATCGGGCGGCAGCAGCAGGCAGTTATAGTCGCCAAACGGCACGCGCAAATATTCGGCCTGCCCGCCGCTATAAGGCCCCATGCCCGCGAACCCGTATGCAGCGCCGGCCATGCCCGGATTGGCCGTCAGGCAAAAACCCGTGAGGCCGCGCTCGCAGTTCTTGCAGAAGCCACAGCCGATATTGAACGGCACGCAGACGCGGTCGCCGACCTTCACGCGTTCGACGGCACTGCCCGTCTCGACGACCACGCCCAGGTTCTCGTGACCGAGAATGCGCCCGCTCTCCATATTCGTGTGGCCTTCGTACATATGCAGATCGGAGCCGCAGATGTTCGTCGTGGTGATCTTGACGAGCACGTCGGTTGGCTTTTCGATCTTTGCGTCGGGCATCTCCTTGATGACGACGTTTCGCGGTCCTTCATAGACTAGCGCTTTCATTCGGATTCTCCAGATGGGTGCTGCGATCGGTGGCGGCCGCTCGCGCGGCCATCACATCGAGCATCTGGTGTTCCACTGCCTTTCGCATAGCGGGCCGTTAGGGGCCGACGGGCAAGCATCTCGCCGCCGGCGCTTTAACGCGTGCCCGATTCGTGGACATTCACGCTTCTGCACGACAACACGCGCAGCAAGAGCAAGCGCCGCGCCTTCAGCAGGGGATGAGCCTACGACCCTCCTGTCTTTTCATCCACCGTCTGTTCGCGCATCCTTGCGATAAGCGCATGCAACTGTTCTGCGCCGAATGGCTTGCGAAGTGATGCACATGCGAACCCCACCTCTTCGGGAGAGGGAGCTTCACCGCCCGACGCAAACACTATCCTGATGTCCGGATAACGCTCAAGCGCCATCCTGGCGAGCTCAATGCCCGACCGGCCAGGAAGCACGATATCTGTAAGAAGCACATCCGGTTCTTCCGTCGCCAGCATATGTGTCGCCTCTTCTGCATGAGCCGCCTGTCTAACGTCATAGCCCATGGCGCCCAACAATTCGCTGACAGCCTCTCGCGAAGTAGCATCATCATCAACAATGAGAATTGACAGTCCTGCTGGCGCTTGAGAAGCGGCTGACGGCGCGGCTCCAGCCGGCTCCGCCGTCAGAGCATTTTTCTTCGAGCGCGCCGGACCAAGGAGCCGGTGGATTTTCGATGCGAGCTGCTCCCGGCTATAAGGCTTGCTAAGCAGGTGAACACCCGGGTCAAGCCGACCACCATGCACAATCGCGTTCTGCGTATAGCCCGACGTAAAAAGAACCTTGACATGTGGCAGCACGCGGGTCGCCATCTTCGCAAGTTCGGTGCTGCGTATCGTACCGGGCATCACGACATCCGTGAATATCAGGTCAATATGTGCGCCGCTCTGCACGATCGCGAGTGCGCTTTGTGCATCGTGTGCTTTAAGCACCGTATAGCCTAGCTGCCTGAGCGTTTCAACCACGGTTGCCTGCACACGCCGGTCGTCTTCGACGACAAGAATGGTTTCCGACCCACCGGTGAGCGTAACCGGTTGTGCCGGTTCGAGATCCGCGACGCTCTCCGTTGAGCGAGGCAGATAGATTTTCACGGTTGTTCCGAGTCCAGGCTCGCTATATATCCTGATATGGCCTCCACTCTGCTTGACGAAACCATACGCCATGCTCAGCCCCAGGCCTGTACCTTGTCCTTCCGGCTTGGTCGTAAAGAACGGCTCGAAAGCGCGCTCGAGTACGTCCGGGGGCATACCCATCCCGGTGTCGGTGATCGCCAGCAACACGTATTGCCCCTCGAGAACGTCCGCGGCGAGTGCGCTGTAGTGATCGTCGAGCATCGCGTTCGACAGCTCGAGTGTCAGCTTGCCGCCTTCCGGCATGGCGTCGCGAGCGTTGATGGCAAGATTCAGGACTACATTCTCAAGATGATTCGGGTCGACCAGCGTGTTCCACAGCCCTCCGGCAATAACCGTTTCCACGTTGACGACTTCACCCAACGCCCGCCTGAGCAGGTCATCCATGCTACGCAGCATGACTGCCAGGTTGACAACGATCGGATCCAACGCCTGGCGCCGCCCGAACGCGAGCAGTTGGGACGCGAGGTTTGCCCCATGCTCAAGCGCTTCGATCGCCTTGTTAAGACGCTCCCTTGTCCAGGCATCGCGGCCGTGGCGTCCTTCGAGCAGTTCAAGATTTCCGCGCAAGACCTGCAGCACATTGTTGAAATCATGGGCGACGCCGCCAGTCAGTTTGCCAAGCGCCTCCATTTTCTGCGACTGAAGCAGGGCAGCGCGCGCCTTTTCGAGCTCTTCATGGGCGGTCTTGCGCTCCGTCACATCGCGTGTAATTTTGGCAAAGCCGACCAGTTGCCCTCCTTCATCGCGGATTGCATCAATAACAACATTGGCCCAGAACCGGCTGCCGTCTTTCCTGACCCGCCACCCCTCGGTTTCGAAGCGCCCTTCCGTAGCGGCCGTGCCCAGACTGCGCTCCGGTAGCCCTTGAGCCACATCCTCAGGCGTGTAGAACTGCCGGAAATGCGTTCCAATAATTTCGGTTGCTTCATAGCCCTTGATACGCGCCGCCCCGAGGTTCCAGTTTGTCACGTGCCCCTCGGGCGACAGCATGAAGATCGAGTAATCGGTCACACCCTGGACCAGCAGCCTGAAACGCCGCTCGCTTTCGATCACAGCCTCATGGGCGAGACGTTTGTCAGTCGTGTCGCGGACGATCTTTCCAAAGCCGACCCATGTGTCGTCGGCAGCATAGAGTGCCGTGATGAGCACGCTCGCCCAGAAACGCGTTCCGTCCTTACGTAGGCGCCATCCCTCTGTTTCGTATTGACCGTGCTCCCGCGCGGCGTGCAGCGCGGCCTCCGGTACGCCGTTGCGCCGATCGTCCTCCGTGTAAAACAAGGAGAAGTGTCGGCCAATGACCTCGTCTGCCTCGTAGCCCTTAATACGTCTCGCACCGGGGTTCCAGCTGGCAATTTCCCCTTCCTTTGTGAGACGGAAGATCGCGTATTCGGAGACCCGCGTGATCAGGGACTGCATCCATGACGAATCGCTATCGTCTCTCTGGTCGCCGTTCATCGGATTTCCCATTTGATGTTGAAGCCCGCAAGTTTGCGATGCGTCCGCACCCTAGCACGCCTTCATGGATTCCTGAACCGGAGATACATGCTCGACCGTCGCAACCAGTTGGCAAAAAACCTCGACGATGTGCTTCAGCGATGTGGGACGGTCAATGACCGCATCGACACCAGGCCAGGTAGTGAATGGGGAAGGCGTCCTCGACAGAACGGCGATGCGGCATTGCGGGCTGTTTATCCTGATCAGCTCGATCGCTTTTACCTTGGATGCAATATGGCAATCCCCATCGAGGAATGCGAGCTGTACGCGGCTCGAAACCGGGCAGCGGGCAAGGTTGGCGCAGTCCTCAAGCGTCGCATCAAATCCGCGTATCAGCGAAAAACTGAAGATGGATTCGGCGACTGGCTCATGCTGCCGGGAAAGCACCAGCACGCGCCGTCCGCGACCAATATCCTCCAGCACAACGCGAGCGCCGTCGGCAGCGAGCGCTGTATGGTCAGACTTCCATTTGAGGACTGCAATGCGGTAGCGCTCGTGTGCGCGCGCGAAGGCGAGCGAATCTTCCCCGCATCTCGAATGGGCGACACTTACCGCGTCGAAGGCGCGGTTGAGTTCGCGCAGCGACACGTCGAATGCATCACGCCTGTCCATGGAAAAATGCCTCGCTGGAATAGCCCGATAAAGTGAGCATTGGCCTTTACGACACGTATGAAACTATAACTCGCCACGAGTAAGTCATTTTCTCGTTGCACCGGCTCTGCGCAGGACTTTCGTTGCCTCCGGTTACTCCCGGCAACGGTCATGCACGCAATTCTCAAACCTTTGAATTACAGCTTTCACGGTTCTCCACGCCGATAGACTCGTGACCCGATTTGGGTGTGTCAGATGCTCAATCGCCGCTTGCTCCGGGGCCGCGCATAAACCATGACTTCCGGACGCCCGGTGCAGCCCAAATCGGTCTCGCTGCGGAATACGATAAGCACCGTCGCGACCGTCGGGTAAATTGCCGAACGCAGTGTTGCGCTAATACAACCGATGCCGTTAAAGATTGCGAGGTCGAAATGCCTAAGTCAGCCCGGACCTGTCCGGAAATACTGTTGAGGCTTGCATTCAAGGTTGAACTTGCGCGAGGCGCGTCGCACATCTCCAGTACAACATCATCAAAAAGCACTGATGCGGCCGTCGCTGAAGTACTGGATGGGTTTATCGAAAATCGCGGGTCGGACGCGTTGGATCAATTCCGCGCTTTTCTGATTCAAGACCTCACGAAGCGGGGATGCGCGGAGGGTGCGCTCGCTGTAAGCAGCTATCGGCCTGAGGAAACGCTCAAGATAACCAGGCAGCAGCGCCGATAAACAAACGTTGTCCGCCGCCCTGTTGCCGCGAGCGCAGAGTCCACTGGATACGAACGCTTATCCGCCATTGGTGCGATGCGCGCCAGCTCAGAGCATCGGCGCCCCACCCGTGACCGCGATCGTCGCTCCGGAAATATAGCTTGCCCCGCCCTGCGTCAGGAACGTGTGATGCGGCAGCCAACGCGCCACCTCCCGGCAATCATTCTTGGATCATTCGTCAAGGAGCGTCTCCATGTTCATGCACAACAAACGTCTGCAATACACGGTTCGCGTCGCCCAGGCCGATCCCGGACTCGCAAATCTTCTGCTCGAACAGTTCGGCGGTCCGCAAGGCGAGCTCGCCGCCGCCATGCGCTATTTCACGCAGGCCGTCACCGAGGAAGATCCGGGTCGCAAGGATATGCTGTACGACATCGCGACCGAAGAACTGAGCCACCTCGAAATCATCGGATCGATTGTCGCGATGCTCAATCGCGGCGCGAAGGGCGAACTCGCGGAAGCCGTCGACGCGCAGGCCGAGATGTATCGCAAGCTCAATGGCGCCGGCAACGATAGCCACGTCACGCAGGTGCTGTACGGCGCCGGTACACCGCTGACCAACTCGGCAGGTGTGCCCTGGACTGCCGCGTATATCGATACGATCGGCGAGCCCACGGCCGACTTGCGCTCGAATATCGCTGCGGAAGCGCGCGCGAAGATCATCTATGAGCGCCTCATCAACGTGACCGACGATGCGGGCATTCGCGAAGCGCTCGGCTTCCTGATGACACGCGAGGTCTCGCATCAGAAGTCGTTCGAAAAGGCGCTGTATTCGATCGTCGGCAACTTCCCGCCGGGCAAGATGCCGCCGGTGCCGCAATTTGCCAACGCGTATCTGAAGATGTCGCAGGGTGAGCCACCGCAAATGGGTCCGTGGAACGAAGGCAGCGGCCTCGAGTTCATCGGTGAGCCGGAGCCCGCGGTCGACGGCGGCGACGGCCTCGCTGCCGTCAAGCTCGAGAAGAAACAGCAGGCCGCACTCAAGGCGATGCAGCAGCGCCTCGCGTCAGATCCATCGTCCGACCCGCAAACCGGTGCGGAACTCGGCATGTCGGAGCCGAGCGCGAAGTCGTGACAGCGGCGCACGCATCGGAAGACGGTTGCATCAAGGTTGTATTGAAGCCGTGAACGCGATACGTACGGGTACGGTTCGAGCTGAAGTGGGAACGCGAAATGCTCGGGCGTTAGGAGGCCGTCGCATCTGAAATGCCACGCAGGCCGCCCACAAGACCGCAAGAGAAAGCCATGACCGATCTCAGTTCAGCCTCCCCGACGATCACATCGATGATCCGGATGGACCATACGCACGTGCTGTGCGCTTTTCACCGCTATCGCCTGTCGAGCCCGTGGTGGCGCAAACGCGCAATCGTGGGCTCGGTATGCACAGCACTCGAAATTCACGCGCAACTGGAAGAAGAGATCTTTTATCCAGCGGTCGCGCGCGTCGCGCCCGACAATGACGCGGTGAAAAAGAGTAAGCCTGAGCATAATGAAATGCGCGAGATGATCGAGAAGCTGCGCTCGATGGGGCCAGAAAACGCCGCCTACGACGGGCTTTTCATGCAACTGATGCGCATCACAATTCATCACGTCGCCGACGAAGAAACCGTTCTGCTTCCGATGGCCGAGCGGTCGCTGAAGAACGAACTGTCGTCGCTGGGCGCGGCAATGACGCGACGGCGAATGCAATTGCTCGGCGAGCGTCCGATCGACGTCGCGGTGCACACGGCAGGCACTTTTCCAATTGCAGCAGCCGTGCTCACAGGCCTTGCCGTTTTTGCAGTGAGCGGGATTTTCGGCCGATCGTCGGCGCGCCGGCGAGGGCGAAGCCGCGAATACGCGTAACTGCCGGGCGGCGCGAAAGGCCGTTATCGATTCCGCAAATAGCGCTTGAGCGCGACGCCCGCGGTCGCACCGTGTAAAAACACCGACAACGTGATGGCATCGAGCACCATCGGAAGCAACGGACGCAGCATCTCGCCTGCTTCATCGATACCCATCGCAATATAGTAAAACGCGCCGACGCCGCGAATGCCCATCCAGCCGATTAAATGTCGCTGCTGGCGATCGGCCTGCGAGCCGGCCATCACGAGCCAGACCGATAACGGGCGGGCGATGAAAAACAGAAACAGCGCCGGCAACACTGCGCTCCACGCAATCATTTCGCGCCAATGGGCGGAAACCACGCAGCCGGTCACCAGCATCAACGATAACTCGGCGATGCGCTCCATCTCGAGCGTAAATCCCATCATCGCTTCAGCAAGGTATGCATGCGCGCGCTCGGGGTCCTTCGCGACGTCGGATTTTTCTCCGCGCTCCATGTTTTCGAGCACTTCGACGGGCGGCTTGTCGCCTGTGGCGCGTAACTCTTCATGACGCAGCGCGACACCGGCGGCGAACACGGCGACGAAACCGAACACATGAATGAAAATCGCCACGCCGTACGCCGCGGACATCAGACCGAGCGCGAGAAAGCCGTCGAGGCCGATCGCTTCGCCATACCGCGTTCTGAGAACAAACACCGCCTTGACGAATACGATTGCAAGCAGCCAGCCAGAACCGATCGCGCTGACGATACCCCACACTGCGACTCCCGCGAATGTCGCGCCGCTGCTGATACCGGCCTGATGCGCACCGCACAGCGCGAGCCCGAGCAACGCGAACGGATACGCGGTGCCGTCGTTGAGGCCACCTTCTCCCGATAGCGCGAAGCGTACCGGTTCGTCGTCTCCCGCGTGCTCGACGCGCAGCTCGTTGGCAAGGACCGGATCGGTCGGTGCAAGCACGGCGGCAAGAAAAAGTGCCACGCCGATCGACGCACCGGTCGCGACGAGCGAAAAGCCTGTCAGCAACGCGATAGTGACAAGCATGGCGGGTATGCCCAGACGCAGCGGCAGCAGCCACAACGCGTTCCTGAGCGGTACACGCAGATGCATGCCGATAGAGAACAGCGACACCACGAGCCCGATTTCGGCGAGCACCGCGAGCAGACCGGGCCGGCTTGCAAGGTCGGTAGCGACGAGCCCTGAGCCGGCTGGGCCGATCGCAAAGCCGACCGCGATGTAGATCATCGCGCCCGTCATCGGCAAGCGCCTGATCGGACCTCTTGCAAGCGCGATAAAGGTGAGCAATGTGCCGATCAGCAGGAACCACCACGCTTTTTCCATCATGTCGGTTTCCGGGAGTTGCCTGGCTGACGGTACATGTGCGCTTGTGCTGTCGCGCACGGAAGGCGCCATCGACCGAGCAAGCGTCATACCGCTTGCGCTTTGCGGCCCTGCTCCGCTATTTATGCAACAGTTGGCGTAACGAACTGACGTCGTTGGCCGTAATCGGCTGTGCGTTATTGCCCCATGCGCCGCGGATATAGGTGAGAACCTGGGCAATCTGCACATCCGCGAGCGTGTCGGCATAGCGCGGCATCTGCTGGCGCGGCGGACCCGTCAAGGTCGACGGGCTGTTGCCGCCTTCGACGAGCAGCCGGATCAGCGACGTCGTGTTTTCCGCCAGCACCGACGGATTGCCGGCCAGCGCGGGGAACGCGTTGGGCACACCTTTGCCGTCGTCGCGATGGCAGCGCGCGCAAAACGACTGATAGACGTTGTAGCCGGTTGAGAGCGCATCGGGCACGCGACTGCCGTTTTGCGGCGAGCGCGCGACGTCGGCATGCGGTGCGTAGGTGCCATAGGGTTGTTGCGCGGGCAACGATTTCAAATAACGCGCGATCGCTGCAAGATCTTCATCGGTCAGATACTGCGAGCTGTCCTCGATCTGCTCGACCATGCTGCCGTACGCGACGACGCCGGCGCCATGACCCGTCTTCAGAAACGATGCGATGTCTTGCGCCGACAGACGGCCGAGGCCCGCGCCTGGGTCTCCGGTCAGATTCGGTGCGAACCAGTGGTCGTTCACGCCGCCCACCAGATAACTGTTCGACGACTCGTCGTAGCCACGCTCCTGATACGCCGCGCCGCGAGGCGTGTGGCATGCGCCGCAATGGCCGAGCGACTGCACGAGATAGGCGCCGCGGTTCCATTGCGCATCGCGGTCGGCGCGCGGCTCATAGACGCCATGCGGGATGAAAATCCATTGCCAGAAACGCAGCGCCCAACGCTGATTGAACGGGAACGCAACGTCGGATGGCGGCGACGGTTTCGCGACCGGCGCGACGCCATGCATAAAGTACGCGTAGAGCGCGTGCATGTCGTCGTCGCGAATTTTTGTGAATGACGCGTAAGGCATCGCCGGGTACAGCCGTTTGCCGTCCTTTGCGACGCCTGCGCGCAGCGCGCGGGCGAACTCGTCGTAGGTGTAACGGCCGATGCCGAAGCGCGGGTCCGGCGTGATATTCGTCGAAACGATCGTGCCGAACGGCGAGCCCAGGCCGAGGCCGCCCGCATAGGGTGCGCCGCCTTGCGGCGCCGTATGGCATCCGGCGCAGTCGGCGGCTTTCGCGAGATACTCGCCGCGCGCAAGGATATGCGCGCCGGCGTCGGCGCCGGGATGCACACCGGCGCCGGCCGGAGTTTTTGTCGCGGTGCCAGTTTGTGCCGGGCCTGGCGTTGGGAGGCCGCTCATTGCGGCGGCAATCACGCCCGCCGCCGCGAGCATCGCGATGCGCGTCGCCAGAATGACTCGCAGCAGCTTCATCGCGGCGTGTCCCTCGGAACAACCACGGCCCGCCCCGTAGCAAGCAGCGGCGACGACTGGCCTTTGAGCCAGCGCGCCGCGATTGCGAGGCCTCCGATCAGGTAAGCGGTCGCGCCCGGCACCCACATGATGAGGCCGCCCAGTTGCTGGTCGTGCAATGGGTCGATGCCGAGTGTGCTGCACGGCTCGACATAGTAGGGATACCAGAGCCCGGGCGCGAGTGTGATCAATGCGCCGAGCGCCGTCGTATGCACCATCGTCGTGAAGACCGACAGCATCGCGTGCCCGCCCGACTGCCGCCGCGCCCCGTCGCCGAATACGGTCCACCAGAACACCAGCGCCGTCAGCAAAAAGCTCGTGTGCTGCAGCGAATGGATGAACGGATGAACAAGCGCCGCTTCGAACGCCGCCGGTGCATGCCAGGCCCAGAGCGCCACAGCGTGCAGCAGCCATCCGGCTAACGGCGCGGTCAGGAAACGCCAGCTTGCGGCAAAGCGGCGCGCGCGTATGCAGCGGCCCACGCGCAAACGCCATTCATGCGGCAGCGCCCAGATCCATACTGCAAGCGGACGGCCCAGCACCAGCAGCGGCGCGGCAACCAGCATCATGGTTTCGTGCTGGACCATGTGAGCAGAAAAAAGCCACGCGCTTAGCGTATCGAGCGGCGAAAACAATGCGAGCGCGAGCGCACATGAGCCGCCTGCGAATGCCAAGCCATGCCGCGCGTGCAACGCGCGGCCGTGTGCGCCGCTTCTGCGCCGCAGCCTGAAGTACCCGGTTGCATATGCAACAGCGCTAGCCAGGCTCAGCGCGAGCGGCCAAGGCTCGACGCTCCAGCCGAATATAGGCGCCGCTTGTTCGGCGTCGGACAGCACATGCGCGTTGGCGAGCGGCGCAGCGACAAGCAGCGCGAACAGAGCAATCCATGTCGGGCGCTTGTTCATTGGCAAGGCGACAGCAACCATTGCGGAAAATACATGGCGAGCTGGATCACCGCGCAGAGCGCCGCGACGATCGTCGCCATCAGCGACAGAAACGCAGTGCGCGCATCGCGCGGCACGTAACTGGCATCGAACGGCTGTGACGACACGCGCCAGCTGCGAAAAGCGAGCAGCGCCGCACCGATCGAGAACAGCAAGGCGGCGACGCTCACCGCATGCAACATGGCCATCGTGTGATGGCGGCATGCGGGCTGCAGCAGCGCATAATTCGCGCTTTGCGCACCGAGTACGACGGCAGGTGCAGCGAGCAGCCCAAGCCAGATTCTCATGTCCGTTCGCCTTAGAAGTGAATGCGCGGCGCCAGATAGATGACCGCGTAAATCGGCAGCCAGCTCAGCACGACGAAGTACCAGTACACGGCGTTTTCGCTCGCATCGAGCAGCCGCTTTCCTTCAAACGGCCCCGTGAACAGCAGCAATGCGAGGACTGCCGTGTCGACCGTATCGGTCACGAGGTGCGTGGTGTGCAATCCGAGCAGCAACCAGACGATCGAGCCGTACGCATTCGCATACCACATGACGTTGAGCGCCGCGAACTCGAAGCCGCGCAAAACAAGAAACGCAAGCGCGAAGAGCAGGCATACAGCGAGCCAGAGTCGGGCGCGTGCGCGTTCGCCCCGCTCGGCCGCGCGCTTCGCAAGCGCGTTCGGCCACATGCTGAGCAGCAGCACGGCCGTATTCAAGGTCCCCCAAAGCAGCGACGGCGGCGGCGCGTTCATCGGCCACCAGGCGTTGACCGCGCGCAGATAGAAGTACATGCCGACCGTGATCGCGAACACGCTGCCTTCGATCAGCATCAACCCCGCCGTGGCCCACCACATAAGGCTGCGATGCCCGAAGCCGAAGCTCGGCAGTCCGCGCACATCGAGCGAGCTCGGTGTTGCGGCGTCGGGTTCGCGCTGGACGGCGGACTGCTGCTCGGTCTCGCCTGGCACGCCGTGTCGTTGCACTGCACGTTGCTGTGCGCGCCGCCCCGCCTCTCTGGCGCCTTCGCGCTCAGGCTGCCGGTCCCGCTCGTCGCGCGGCCAGCGCTCGAGTGCGAGCCCGATACGATTCGCACGGCGCGTCGGCCAGAACCACACGATCATCGCTGCCGCGACGGGCGCGGTGCCCCACCACACCGCGCTCGGCGTGTAGATCGAGCCGATAAAGAACACGGTTGTCGCCACCGCGCTGATGAACGGCCAGATCGACGGCCCCGGAAACAGCGGCCGCGTATCCGGCTGTGCGGCAAGCACGCCGGTCGTCAGCACTTCGCGCGCATGCACGGCCAGCCCCGACACCGAGCGCGGCTCGCGCTGCGGCTCCCACAGCGGATCGCGGCCGTGCACGACCGGCAGCACGTCGAAGTTGTGCGGCGGCGGCGGGCTGGGCACGCTCCATTCGAGCGTGCCGCCACCCCACGGATCGGCCGGCGCGCGTTCGCCGTGGCGACGGCTGCGCACGACATTGAAAAGAAAAAGCAGTACCGCGACGGCCATCATGTACGCGCCGGCCGTCGCCAGCGCATTCATGTCCGACCAGCCCATCCCCGGAGGGTAGGTCCACACGCGCCGCGGCATGCCATGCAGGCCGAGCAGATGCATCGGAAAGAACGTGAGATTAAAGCCGATAAAGAACAGCCAGAAGTGCCAGCGCCCGAGCGTTTCGCCGAGCATGCGTCCGGTGAATTTGGGAAACCAGTAATAGAACGCGCCGAATAGCGGAAACACGGCGCCGCCGATCAGCACATAGTGTAGGTGTGCGACGACGAAGTACGTGTCGTGCACCTGCAAATCGAGTGACACGGAACCGAGCATGACGCCCGACAAGCCGCCGAGCACGAGTATGAAAAAGAACGCCATGACGAATAGCAGCGGCGCCTTTAGCGACGGCTTACCGGTCAGCAGCGTGGCGAGCCAGCAGAAAATCTGGATACCCGACGGCGCAGCGATCAGCACGCTTGCGGCGGTAAAGAAGCTCTTGCCGAGTTCCGGCACCGCGGTCGCGAACATATGATGGACCCACAGCCCGAACGCGAGAAACGCGATCGCGATCAGCGCGAGAACCATCGCCGAATAGCCGAAAATCGGCCGGCGCGAGAACGTCGGGATGATCGACGACATGAAACCGAGCGCCGGAATAAAGATCAGGTACACCTCCGGGTGCCCGAAAAACCAGAACAGGTGCTGCCAGAGCAGCACGTCGCCGCCGAGCGCGGGGTTGTAGAACTGGGTGCCGACCAGCCTGTCGAGAATCAGCGCGGTGCTTGCCAGCATGATCGCGGGCATCGCAAACAGCACCATGAACTGCGTGACGAGCGTCGCCCACGCGAATAACGGTAGACGGTTCAGAGACATGCCGGGTGCGCGCATCTTGAGGATCGTCGTGATGAGCACCACGGCTTCGAGCAGCGCCGGCACCTCGGTGAACGTGATCATCTGCGCCCAGATATCCGTACCTTTGCCGGTCGCGTAGTCGGGCCCCGCGAGCGGCACGTAGCTAAACCAGCCCGAACGCGGCCCGGCGCCTAATGCGAACGCCACATAAAGCATGAGGCCGCCAAACAGGAACACCCAGTATGCGTACGCGTTCATGCGCGGAAACGCGACGCTGCGTGCGCCGATCATCAGCGGAATCAGATATACAGCGACCGCCTGCATCACCGGTACGGCGAACAGGAACATCATCGTCGTGCCGTGAATCGTGAACAGCTGGTTGTAGAGGTCGGGGCCGATCAGCCGGCTGTCGGGCCGCGCGAGTTGCGTGCGCATCGCGAGCGCGAGCAGACCCGCGAGCAGAAAAAACGCGAACGTCGTGACGATAAAGCGCCGTCCGATCGCTTTGTGGTTCACGGCCGAGAGCCAGCCGACCACGCCGCGCCGATCGCTCCATGTGTCGGCCAGTGCCGTGCGAGCGTCTGCGGTCGCATCGGGCCCGTCCTTGATCCGCAGGTCCGCTTCTATTGCGTGGAATTGGTTGGTCGTGCTCATTGGAGTGTCGCAAGCCATGTAACGACCGCCTGCAGATCGCTGTCCGAAAGCGGTACCGCCGGCATCGTGACGCCAGGCTTCCATGCGTGCGGATCGCGAATCCATGCGGCGAGATTCCCGGGCGTATTTGCGAGCACGCCAGCCGCGATTGTCTGGCGGCTCATCAGATGCGTGAGATCGGGCGCGAGTGTGCCGCTGGCCGATGTGCCGCGCACTGTATGGCAGCCCGCGCACGCCGATTTCTCGAAGACGTCGCGGCCATGTTGCGCCGTCGCGTCAAGCGGGGCCCGGGCCGGCTGAGCCTGCTGCCGCAGCCATGCGTCGTAACGTTCGGGCGGCTCCGCAATGACCAGCACCGCCATCAATGCATGCTGGGCTCCGCAAAACTCTGCGCATTGGCCGCGGTAAACGCCGGGCTTGTCCGCGCGAAACACGATCGACGTCGTGATGCCGGGCAGCATGTCTTTCTTGCCGTGCAGGCTCGGCACCCAGAAGCTGTGGATCACGTCGCCGGCCTTCAGCGACACGATAACCGGGTGGCCCACGGGAATGTGCAGTTCATTGGCAGTCGCAAAACCAGCCATGTCCTGCCCGGCCGGATATTGCACCTGCCACCACCACTGCTGCCCCGTCATGTCGATGCGCACCGGGTTATCGACAGGCAGCTTCGACAACGCGCGATCGGTCAGCACGTCGGCGACGATCAGGCCGCACAGCGCGACCACGGAAACGATGCTGGCGGCCGCGACCACCCGGCGCGTGCGCCGCTCGGGACGAGTCAAGGAATCGAGGTCGGGCGCGGCCACGGCGTTGTCTCGCCGGCTGCGCATGAGCGCGACGAGCGTGGCGAGCAGCACGGCCGCAAAGACAATCGTGCAGACCACCAGCGTGAGATTCCACAACTGCCCGATGTGCGCGGCCTGCACACCCGCAGGCAGCAAGGCATTCTGCTGCGGCTCGGCGTCTGCCAGCCGCGGAGCCGATATCGCAGAAGTGGCCAGCCACCCGGCCGCGGCATAGCGGCCACGCGCACTCGGCAACCCGCGGTATGAAGGACGATTGCGCTTCATGACTGATCGGGGTGAACGAAGGGTGAAGACGGTCAGCATTTTTCATGCCGCTCCGGGTACCCCCTCCCCGCCCCCAGCCTGTCGCTGCTGAAGATGCTGGCCGAAGCGGATATCGAGCCCCTCGAGCCATAGCCTGGCCGGGCAGCGGCGGCTTCTCTGCCGCAATCACTGTTTCAGTCGCGCCGGTCCAGACCGTGCTTCAGTCGCCCGCCCCTTATCTTCCGCTGCCGCAGCTACCTCGGCCCCAAACAGGAACACTGCCGCGCAGAAATACAGCCACATCATCAGAACGGCCAGCGAGCCTGCAGCGCCGAACGCTCCCGCGGTGCCCGCGTGGACCAGATAGAGACCGAAAAGATGGCGGCCGATCGTGAATAGCACGGCTGCGACCAGACCGCCGGCTGCCGCGTGGCGAATCTCGACTCTGGTGTCGGGCAACCACTTGATCAGCGCCGACAGACCGACTGTCAGAACCGTTAGTCCGAGCACCGACTGCACGACCGCAGCCACGATAGACAGTGTGCTGTTACCGAAAATCGCACTGCCCAATGACTGGACTGCGGCGTCTAGCACGAGCGACACTACGAGAAGGAAGCCCAGCCCCATCAGGAGCGCGAACGAAAGTACACGGGTTCGCACGAGCAAGGCAACGCCAGCAATGCCCTTCGTCGGCTTGGCGCGAAACACCACATCGAGCGCAGTATTCAGTGATGAGAATGTCGCCGATGCACCCACGATGAGTAGCACGCCGGAAAGCGCTGCGGCAATGCCACCGCCCTGAGCACGGTGGGCGTGCTCGACGATCGACTGCATCGCGCTCGCGGCGTCGGCACCCATGATTGCTTTGACCTGACCAAAGAAGCGCCCCTTCCCCACCTCCGCGCCGAAGAACCATCCAACGATAGCGAGCACGATAAGCAGCGTCGGCGCAAGCGAGAACGCGGAGTAGAAACCGATGCTCGCGCCCATCATTGGGCACCGGTCCGCCAGAAAACGGCTGACGGATTCACGCATGATGTTCAACAAACGCGAGGCACGGCCAGCGCTAGAGTCGATCTGTCCGGTTTTCATGTCTTACACCTGGCGAAGCCCAATCGGCCACCGCGTGGATGGCGGCCGTTGTGGCTCACAGGGAAAACGAAAGCGCGACGGCGACCAACCAGACCGCCATCTGCCAACCCGCGAGCGCGAACCGCAGGTGGTTGTCTTGAGCATGTGTCGCACGCCGTACTTTCACGTTCGCCCTATACAGTAGTCATGGCTGTCGCATGTTGCTACTTGCCCAACGCTTCCGCCGCGATCTTTTCTTCTGCGAGCAGCGACAGCTTTTCGTCGGTAGCCTTTTCTTCCTTCAGCGTCTGCAGCAGAAGCGTCACCGCGTGCGTTTCTCCCAGTTGCTTCGCGAGCGCGATGACCGATCCGTAGGCTGCAATCTCGTAATGCTCGACCTTCTGTGCCGCGGCGATAAGCGCAGCGTCGAGGACCGGTCCACTTTCAATCTCGTCGATCTGCTCCTGTCCCTCCTCGATGAGTCCCTCCATTGCAACGCATTTCACCCGCTTGAGGCGAATTCCGCAGGCCTCCACCACCTGATCGATGCGCTCGATCTGCCCTTGCGTTTCTTCGAGGTGCGTCGTGAACGCGCCGCTCAGTTCGGAATGGGTCGCGGCTCGGGCAAGCTTCGGCAAAGCCTTTGTCATCTGCTTTTCCGCGCTGTAAATATCGGAAAGCGAATGGACAAAAAGATCATGGACAGTTTTTGCGGTCATGGTTTGCTCCCTGAGGACGTTACGCCGAGAATCGTCGGCACCTGTCGTTGATGTAGTGGCCGGCGCGAGCCTGCCACGCATGTGGCTCGTACCTGCTTCCCGCAATCCATCAGGCTGGTGGCATCGTAGTTGCGCGGGATCCCTATAAACCGGGTCCATTTGCGGCGGGTCGCGCGCAAACATGTGCATGGCGTATGCCTGCGGACGGGCCGAAATCGGTCAGAAGAAAGAGGACGTTGAACTACGTGGACGTCAGCCGCTGGTAAATCTGCGCGGGCGGATAAAAAATCTGATGGTCATGCAGGATGACCGCAGCCCGTTGGATCAAGTCCTTCGTCAAGGAGAAAAGCATGAATATCCCTCGACAGGTGGTCTCTTTTCTTGGCTCTCGCGGCAAGAAGCTTGCAACGGCCGAATCATGCACGGCGGGCGAGATCGCCTCGCTTCTCGCCTCTGTACCCGGCAGCGGGACCTGTCTGGACGTTGGCTTTATTGCTTACTCACCAACCGGTAAGGCGGGCTTTCTCGGTGTCCGTCAGAAAACGATGGATGAGCATGGCCTGACGAGCGAGGCAGTAGCCCGCGAGATGGCTGAAGGTGCGTTGCGCCAGGAAGGGTGCTGCGCAGACATCGCCGTATCGAACACTGGTGTCGCGGACGGTGCGCCAGCTGGGGGACCCGCACCAGGAACCCAGTGCTTTGCCTGGTCCTTCAGGACAGACGACGGCGAACTGACAACCTTCTGTGAGACACGTCAATTCGCGGGAGGTCGCAACGAAGTTCGCCACGCAGCCGCGATTCACGCGCTGTCGCGTATTGAACACTATTTCAATCTTCTTCCAGTGAGAGGCAGGCGCGCCCGGATGCATGCTCGAGCGGGCGAAACATAACAACAGGAATCCAGGGGGCGCATACAGGCACGTCAAATGCATGCCAACGGTGGTTCGTACTACTCCGATGCTGAATCGGAAGGCGTCGACCCGAGCGGCCTCAACGACTCCCAGGGCTACATCTCCGCCGTCGCCGCAAGGGCCGTTATCACCATCGAAAGCGACAACACTGCTATTGGTATGGTTGGATGCATCTTCGTCGGCATGGCCGAGGTGTCATCGTGTGTAGTCAATGCCTTGCCCGGGCAACAGGTACAAAAGGGCGATGAGCTTGGTTTCTTCCAGTATGGATCCACGTGCTGCCTCGTATTTCGACCTGGCGTCGTGAAAACATTCGCGCGACAGGGTCCGTTTTCGCACGATGAGAGGCGTTATTCCAGCATCGAGGAGTGGCAATGAACGCATATCGCGATCTGATCGTAATCGGCGCGTCCCTTGGCGGCCTGAAGGCACTTTCACGCCTCGCCTCCTTACTTGACCGCGGGTTCCCCGGCACGATATTGGTGGTCCTTCACACAGGGCCTGGAAGCCCTGGAATGCTGGATCGCATCATACAAAGGAACACGACGCTTCCGGTCACGTATGCTCGAAATGGCGATCGCATACACGCAGGCCAGATGTACATTGCGCCGCCCGACCGACACCTGATCGTTGTGCCCGGCGAAATACTGCGACTCGACGCTGGGCCCAAACTGCACCGCGTACGGCCAGCCGCGGACCGACTGTTCGAGTCCGCAGCCGAATGCTATGGCCCGCGAGTGGCTGGAGTGGTTCTGACCGGTTGCGGCAGCGATGGGACGCTTGGCCTTAGAAAGATCAGGCTCGCCGGCGGTATCGGGATAGTCCAGCACCCCGCACAGGCTGAGGCGCCGGGAATGCCGATGAGCGCTCTGGATGGCGACGATCCGAAGTTTTCGTTGTCGCTGGAAGAGCTGGGACCACTGCTCAAGCAGCTGGCGGAACACGGAAAGCATATCTGGAACTGACAGCTAAGGCCGCCACCCGGTGCTTGGAGTGGCCACTGATATTCGGCAGGTTGCCGTCCCTTAAACGCAGGTCCGTGCGGCACGCCCTTTGCGCGACAAAATGTCGGCGACCGCAACGCAGCACTAAGCGCCACCGATTAAATTGTCTTGAGGGAGTCGATGATGGCCAGCGATAAGACACAGGGAATCAAAGAGGAACTGAAGGGATACGTCAATAAAGGAGTAGGTTCGATCACCGGCAATGACGACCAGAAACTGAAGGGCGAAGCGCAAATCACCGAAGGCGATAACCGCAAGGACTTAGGCGATCAGCGCGAGAACGCGGAAAAGGGAAAGCCAGACCCCGGCAATCCGACGAATCTTTGACGGAGCTGGGCAAACGTGCAAACGCTCCATTCGGCGATGCCGAAGCGCTTGCGCCTCACTAATCCGCTCTGCAAGGGATCACCATGTCCAACTCCAACACGCCGGGTGACGGCGCGCAACAACCGGACATCGAAGCTTCGTCCCGACACACCGCCGTTATCGCGGGCGAACGAAGCGCCCCCGAAACGTCATCCGGCCCGCATGCAGCGGGCGACGTTCGAACACGTAAGGCTTTCAACGACGCACCTGCGTTGACCTCCTCCGGACAGCCAGGCGGCGGCTGGAGCGGTCAGCACCCTCACGCATTCCATCTCTCCACATGGGCGCCAGACGTCTTCGACGGCGGTACTCTACAGGGTGCGACCGGGGACAACTGGAAGATCCTTTCGGGCCAGCAGGCTTCGGTGTATCTGGCACGGCTTGAACCCGGCGGCGTGCGGGAGCCTCATTGGCACCCGAGCGCGTGGGAACTGAATTTCGTCATTACGGGGTCAGCTCGCTGGAGCTTCGTGGGACCCGAAGCCACTCACGACACGTTCGACGTGACGCAAGGCGATCTCGTCTTCGCGCCGCAAGGGCACTTTCACTATTTCGAAAACGCTAGCGACACTGAGGACCTCGTTGTCCTCATTATCTTCAATACGAGTGCGAGCGAGCCGGCTGACGACGTGGGCATCGTGGCCTCGCTGAGTTCTATTCCCCTCGATGTGCTCGGAGCGGTTTTCGGTGTTTCGCCGGAAACCTTCGCGCAGATTCCGCGTAAGCTCGACCGGGTCACCATTACGCGTAAGCCCGGCGCGAAAGACACATGCAGGCCCGATCCGACTACCGCTAGCGGTAGATCTCACGACAGCAACACCAAGTGTCGTTAAAATTAGTCATCTTGCTGGCCGCCCTAAGCAGTGATGGAGCACAGCGCTTTCGAGAAGTAACAAACGCCTGGGGATTGCGCGCATACACCGAATGGCGCGGCTGGGGTAAATCCATTGTGTTCATAGAACCGAACGGCTCGCTTGTTGGATGACGGCGCTTCAGTGATCAGTGTGTGATAACCAGCAGTAACCGCGCCGAGCTCCAGCTTTTGCAGAATCGCCTGCCCAACCCCGATTCGGCTTTGCCTGCTATAAATCCGCGTGACCTCAGCAACGCCATAGTCGAACCTCCGAAATGCGCCGCAGCCGAGAGGCTCACCCTGCGCGGTTCTCGCTATCAGATACTCTCCTCTGGCCGAGCATAAGTCTTCGGTGCGAAAGCGCGATTGTCCGCTGTCGCCTGAAAATATCGCAAAAGCAGCACTGGATTCGTCGAGCAGAATTTGTGCGTCCTGTATTCGAGGGTCTTCTCGAACGACGACGATAGTTATTGACGGATGCATCATGGTCGCCACCTGGTTCAAAGCTTCGCTAACCATTAACGAGCAAAGTCAATTCCCGGCGGGCCAGCAGTTCTAGTCGCAACACCGCCGGCTGACGAAATACGCGTGTAGCGCGAATTCGTGCCTGCGGTCGGACGCCGTTGGCGCGAAGTGCTCGATTACGTTAGCGACGCGCGAGGGTTCGAACGCTGGGGCACCTGCGATAACTGTTTAAATCCGCGCAGGCCACGATTGGATCGGAAATGACCATGGATAATGCGAGCGTCAAAGCCATGTCGCGTGACGCCGCGGAGATGGGCGAGCGAGGGGGAACGCGCGATGCTACTGATGTAAGCGGGCAGCACGCCCTGGCTGGCGTGCCGCCACAACCGGCCCGCGCGGGCCGAAGCATCGACACGGAGCCGCATAATGAAATCGCTCGCGCACGCAAGCCACCCCACCTGGTACAAATCGCTTTGCGCGACGGCCTGCCGCGCCGTGCCTTCGGGCCTCATTGCGGGACTGTTCGCAGCTGGCACTGCGTGCGCACGATCGGTCAGCGAAGGCGGCTCCGCGTTCGCCCCGGTGAACGCAGTCACACATTGCCTGTGGCCGCGCCGCGCATTGCGCCAACGCGGCTTCAGCTTGCGCCACACCGTGACGGGTTTCGCGATTCATGAGGCGTCCGCGATCTTCTGGGCGATGCTGTTCGAGACATTGATCGGCCGCATGCCCGACGCGCGCCAGAGACAACAGCCGGTTGCCACCGCAGCGGCTGCGGCGGCAACGGCAGCGACAGCGTATGCGGTCGACTATAAGGTTGTGCCGCCGCGGCTTACCCCAGGTTTCGAAGTGCGCCTGTCAGGCAAATCGCTGGCCGCCGTTTATGTTGCGCTCGGCGCGGGGTTGTTCGTCGCCGCGATGCTGCGGCGGCCGTCGCGTTAGCGCATCGTCAAAGGGCTCACACGCCCGGTCCCTCACGCTTGCCTGACTCCTTCCGGCCGCTGCGCTCGGAGTCCGGCTTGACCTCACGCAAGTCCTGTTCGCTGACTTCGGCCTGGCGCACCGTGGTGCCGTCCTCGCCGGTTTCGGAAATATCGGTTTCGAACGTGCCCGCGTCGCTTGCGTCCGTGCCAG
Organism: Paraburkholderia edwinii; assembly: GCF_019428685.1. NCBI lineage: Bacteria > Pseudomonadati > Pseudomonadota > Betaproteobacteria > Burkholderiales > Burkholderiaceae > Paraburkholderia > Paraburkholderia edwinii. Next base: position 2,546,866 of record NZ_CP080095.1, on the reverse strand, counting down.
CGTTTTCTTTGCCCGCATTGTCCGGTTGCGCGTTGTCCGGCGTTGGTTCCTTCGTCGCCATGATGCTGTACATGGCGGAGAAATGTTCCGAGGTACATGACTTGCGCGCCCCGGGTACAGATAATCGACCTTCACGGTGGCAAGAATGGGAACCGCGCAAGCAGCAACGTTGGCTGCGTCATTGAGCCGTATCGTCGCCGACCCCAACGACATGGTGTCGTTGAGCGACGTATTGCGGCAGCGGCAATTGATCGCAAGGATGATCGAGGCCTCGCAGGGAGAGGCGCCACTGCAACAGGTGCTAAACGGCGCAGTGCATACCGCCGCGCAAGGATGTCCCGCGCCCATGGCTAAAATTCTGGAGATCGACCGTACAGACGACACGCTGGTGCTGAAGAGCCAGTGTGGAATGCCCGCTGGCGCAATCGGCCGGACTGCAGGGAAAGCGGTGGAAGGTAATCCAGCCGGCGAGGCGCTAAAGAATGCCGAGCCGGTGATCGACATTGATGTGCGCCGGCGCCCGCCCGAGTCGCTGCCTGACATCCTGAAGGACAACAACGTCGTCACGTCGGTGAGTCTTCCGTTGATCAACCATGACGGACCTTATGGCATCCTCGAAGTGGACTTTCCCGAGCCGACGCAGATCGGCGCCTTTCACATCTCGTTCCTTGCAGTCGTCGCAGGCGTACTGGCGGACAACATCGAAAAGATCCATGCACGCGCCGCGCTTATCGTCGAACGCGACGCGAAAGCAGTGCTACTGCGCGAGCAGCAACATCGAATCCGCAACAACTTCCAGCTGATCATTGCGATGGTTCAACGCAGCGTGCTTCAGACGACCGACGACGGCTGCCGTAAAAATCTGCGCGACATCGAGCGCCGCGTGTTTGCGATGGCATCGCTATACGACCACCTGCTTGGGTTGAGCGTCCAGGCAGAACGTGCCGATCTCGGGCGTTATCTGAGCGCAATGGCGGCGAGCTTCGACGACTTCTATGCATTGAGGACCAGCGGCATCGCGTTGAAGATCGAACTTCAGTTCGGCATCGACGTCGACCTCGATACGTGTACGACCGTCGGAACGATCGTGAATGAACTCGTCGCCAATTCCGTCGAGCACGCATTCGGCGGTAGCGAGGGGCAGATTACGGTTTCGATGACGCGCGAGGCAGACGACCTGTGCGCCGTAACAATTTCGGACAATGGGCACGGCTTGCCGGCTGCTGCGCTGGAGAGCACGGGGCTGCGTACCGTACGTCTGATGCTGAACGGTATCGGCGGCCGACTCGATGTGCAGACCGCACCTGAGCGCGGAGTGAAGTGGTCGATTTTGTTCAGCGACACGCCGCCGCGGAAACGAGGCGCTGCAAAGCCGTAGTCGAAAAGTCCACGCGATGCATGCGCCTGGGATCGCTCATGTGCGGCCGGTCATCTCCGGCGCAATCGACGCGTGGTTCAGCAGGCCGACGAGCGCAATGCCGCCTACTACGTTGCCGAGCAGCGTGGGCGCGAGAAAACGCAGCAGATAGTCGTACACGACCGCATTGCCGCGCAGCACCGCATACGCGGCTTCCACCGAGCCCGCGATGACGTGCGACAGATCGCAGATCGCGACGACGTACGTCAGAATGGCGACAATCAGTACCGCGGCAGACCTCGCCCTCGGCAGCAGCCACACCATCAAGGCAATCAGCCAGCCCGCGAGGACCGCCTTAAGCGTCGTTGTTGCGAACGACGACTCGTATGACGCTTGCGCCAACTGGTCTAAAACGGGCGCAAGCTTACCGGCAAACGATGTCGGCGTGGCGAGCATTCCAGCGAATAACCACGTGCCGGCCAGATTGGCGGCTAGCACAATGAGCCATAGCCGAAGCGCGGCGGCAGCCGTGTGCAGGTCTCGCCGCGTGAGCACCGGCAGCAGGACAGTCAGCGTGCTCTCAGTAAAAAGCTGCTGGCGCCCCAGCACGACGATGATAAAGCCGACGCAGTAGCCGGCGGCGGCGATAAGCGAGACACTATCGGTTCCGGACGGCGCCTTGCGTTCGAGAACGGCCTGAGTCAGGAACGAAAAGCCCATAGACAGCCCAGCTGCCAGCGCGGACCACAGCAGCGCGAGTGGCTTGCGCCCGAGAGCCGTCTCGCCTTCCTCGCGAATGATTTCGTGAATCACGAGCGCATGTGGAGAACTGTGCGCGGACGCCTGATCGCGTTCCTTCTCGTCGAGGTGCGGAGAGGCTTGTCCCGCCGCCTGTCCATCGTTCGGACCCGGTTGATCTGCCATTGCGCGCTCCTCGGTCGGTGCTGCGAGCGCTCCGCACGCCGCATGCCCGCTGCCGGAGCTACGAGGCGCATCGCTTCCGCCCGTCGTCGCCCTCGTCGTTGCGGCGAGCATGGCAAGCACAGCGGGCGGTCCGTCTATTATCGGCTCATGCCCCGACATTCATCGGCGCATTTCCGGCAAGCTTCCGCGCATTGTTTGCAATGTTCGTGCTGGTGCTTTTCGCATTCAGCGGCGCAGGCATCGCAGATCGACGCGCACAATGAGCAAATCTCCTGTGCACGACTGCTGTCACGAGCCATGACAGCAGACGCGAGACGGCAAATGTCCGCGCAGTCCATATCCGACTTGATGCACTCCACCATGGCGGCTACGTTCGGTTCAGAAAGACATGCCGTTGCGCAATGGTCGCAAGCCGCAGCGCATGCGTCGCAAGCCTCTATGCAAGATTGATGTTCCTGTTGCGCCATTTGATCCTCCGTAGGGTGAATGGAAAGTGATGATTGCGGCTAGCAAACTCGCATGCCGAATGCCGCAAGCCGCAAGCCTACGGACCTGACTGTCCTGAAACGATCGACACATTCGTCGGACCCGTGGATTCACCTGCTACATCTTTTCCTTCACGCCGATACGGATTAGCCACCAATTGACGGGATAGCTGGTCATAAATCCCGCGAGCATCGCAATCTGCATAGCGAACCAGAATTCAGCGCTCACGACCTTCGCAATTCCCCCATACACCGGCTTGAACCACAAGAATTGGATGATCGCCATGAGTCCATACATGCCAACCTGCCAGGCCGTGATTGAGGCTATGTCAGCTTTGGCAGCGGCGAGCACCCCTGCACCTACGGACAGCTCACGCATTGGGTTGATCGTGAAGTACTGAAACACTATGCCGATCAAAAAGGCGACGATGAAGTCGGGAATCCAGACAGCGAAAGTTTTTTCGCTGAATAGCGTATGCCACCCAAACCATACAGCTAAGGCGGGAAAGGCAAAAGCCGACCATTCAACAATTATGTCGCCGAGCGTGCAGCCGGCGCCGCAGTGACTCGTTCCTTTTATCACCATCACTGCGAACGGCTGCGCACTGGATTCCTTTCCCGCGTCCGGGACGTTGCGTCCCCAAGCGTAGTAGGCAGCCAGCCACACAGCGGTACCAAACAACGCCGCTAGCGGCCAGACGAGGTTCATGATCCCCATTTTTTGTGGGTATCGAATCTCGTCAACGGAAATGACGACCGCGCAGATTGCCCCTATGACGATCCACGTGATTGAGAGCGTGTGCAGCCAGTTTGGGAAGGTGCCGTAGGTCATCGCCTTTTCAAGTGTTGGCGGCTTCGGCGTGAGGTGCGCGCAACCCTTGTGCCGCGCCAGCGGCTGGTTATTTGCTGCTCCGGCGACCCACCGGACGCCATCAATGTCGCCTCAAGAGTCGATGGGCGCCCGACGCGGTCAGCTGGACGCGACCGGAAGCAGCCCACCACCGACATAGAGCTGCTATCCGTAAATGTCCGTTGGATGCGCCGATTTGAACCGATGGGATTGCCTTGTCGCGACTATCGCATCCTCCGACTCCCCTGAAGCTCCATCAGCTTGACGGTCTCCTGTATGACCGCACGATGTTCCATCATCGCCTCGAGCGACGCGCGCAGTTCGTTCAGTAGTCTCACTGCCTGTGAGGTATCGTGGCCGTCTCGCTGGAGCTTGTGTATTGTCCTCATCTGGCACTCGATGAGATTTCGCCCTCGCGCGATGTGCTGATCGGCGAGATGTAACTGCTGCAACTCGTGTTCGAGGTCCATCATTGACCTCCGCGCCAACAGGCCCCATTGTTTGCTTGCACGTCCGAGCCAAACCACAGTTGCAAACTGGCGGCGCAGCTGCCTGCGCATCATCAGAGCAACTCACCGCGTACGCATTGAAATGGCGCTCCGACGACAATGCCATGGGATCGCGTCGTGCCTATCCGTGGCGCCGACGAAGGCGGGCGACCGTAAGCAAGCACAGCGTCCACGCAGTCAATGCACCCGCGCCTTTTGAGGTCTTCCGCGAGGGGCGTGCAACAACGAAATTATCCAGTATTTTGCCGACAGTGGCCTTCGAGCCTTCGGCGACATCGCACTCGATATATGCGACGCACCCCGCGCGAACTCAACCTTGAATGCTGATCTCAGTTGTGTTGGCGGCATTTGCATTCGCCGTGCGGTGCGGCGCCGCGTTCGTTGACGATTAGCTGCTGCCAGTTCCACCTTGCCGGATACAGCGCCGCCAAGGATGCGCGGCCTGGTCGTGGCCTCTTTGTGAGTCTTTTCGGCAGTCAGTTAATGCGACTCGGCTGATCGGTCATTGCGCGCCGCAGGCGCGCCGCGTGTCATGCGCTAACAAGCGGTCCGACGCTCCGTCTGAGGATTGGCCCAAGAGTGGACAGGTACACTTGGACCATCGATGGAGGCCTGTCGATTCGATGGGGCGCGGCGCATAGGGCGGTTCGGCCGATCTATGGCGAGTGGGCAAACGCGTTTGTACGCCTCAGGTACAGGCGATGCTCGACTTGAAAGGTCGACACAACGTACCGCAAGGAGTTCATGATGACAACAGTTGCAGAAGTGATGACACGCGACGCGGCGACCATCGGTCCGACGCAAAGCCTGCGTGAAGCGGCAAGGATGATGGATGAGCTGAACGTTGGGGCGCTGCCCGTTTGCGACGGTACGAGCCTTCTTGGCATGCTGACCGACCGCGACATTGTGGTACGCGCGGTATCCGCAGGCGTACCACCGGACGAAAGAATCGAAGGCGTTGTCAGCGGGCCGCCAACCTGGTGCTACGAGACAGACGATGTTGAGGATGTGAAACGAAAAATGGAAGGCTCGCAAATCCGCCGCGTGCCCGTGGTCGACGAGGAGAAACGTCTGGTCGGCATACTTTCGATCGGCGACCTCGCCACCAGTTCGGATGGTGGAATGTCGTCGACATTAACTGCTGTCTCGACACCGTCCGCACCGGAGAGATGATTCGCATGTCAAATCATCTACGAGGACGCACGAGCCATCGCATCGGCAAGTCGACCAACTTGAGTTACCTCTTTCATTGCACGTCACGCCGAGTTAAAGAACAGCGAGAGGCAAGGCGGAGATTGTCTTTCCAGAAACGACCGACGTAGCCTTGCCTCCGTCTCGTCGAAGGGCGCTACAAAAAGTGCGGCCACCGCCAGCTCCATCCATCAACGGGGAAATACGTGAAGACGACTCCCGTCACCAGATAGTCTTCCAGCGAAGAAAAGCCTGCGCGGCGCCACAGTTCCTCACGACAGAACGCCCGTAGTCGCTTACGCTCGCGAAGCGGTGCGGCGCCGCGCGCGACGATCCGCAGCACCGGGTCCAGCTGATCAACGCGCTCAGTTGCATAGGCCCGGGCGGATACTTCGTGCCGGGCCATCTGCTTTCACACCCATAGCTTACATCGGCGAGACGGTGACCTCCGCCGTATTCGCTTGCACCGTAACGACCCGGGTGCTGGCCACCGCATTGGCCGCCGTGGGCACCTGGCCGGTCGGGCTGACCGGAGCGAGCTTGCGGAAGTTACAGGTCAGCGTGCCCGGTGTGAGCGTAATGACGCTATAGCCCTGCGCGTTGGTATCCGCGTAGGCAAGCCAGCTGTTGTTCGACGTCAACATGGTGTCGAGGCTATTGGGGCCGGTCGCCGGGGCAACCTTGCCCAACCATCCCAGATGATTGGCGGGATTGTTGACGAAGGTCACGTACGAGGTGAACAGCGAAGTGCTCGAGATACCGGCAGTCACCAGATCGACCATGACGGGCACCGGCGTGGCTGCATCGAAATCGTTCATCACGGTGCCGGCGGCAAACGCATTGAGGTCGCCGGTCAGCGCCACCACATTCCTGATGCTGTTGTTCGTCAGAAAGCTCATCAGGCTAAGACGTTCAGCGTTATAGCCGTCCCACTGGTCGGCGTTCATCAGCATCGTGGTCAGCACCGAATACGGCGGGATCAGCGTATTCAAAGCGGCAATCGTCGCCTGGACGTCATCTTCGTCGAAGCCCAGGCCTCGCGCGAACGTATCCAGATTCGTGAACGGCGCAGGGACGAGGTTGCCCGCCACAGCGGCCGTCAAGTCCGCCTGGATCGCCGTGTGGAACTGTGTTTCGAAGGTCCCTAAACCGGCTGCGGTTTGCAGAACGGTCTGGGTGAGCGCATCCGTCAGGGCTGCGAACATGTCCGCCTGCATGCGCAGCAGCGACACATCGTTACCCCACAATTTCCAGGTCGTGGTGGCCGTGCTCATCTGATCCTGCCACCATTGCCGCTGCGTATCGCCAAGCATCGACACGGGCGTCAGCGCATTGTTGCTGGCCGTCAGTCTGGCCTGTTCGGCAGCGTCCACGGTCGCTTTCGGAACGAAGTAGCGGCTGCCGACGGGGTTGCCCGACACCTGTTCCGCCACCTCGTGTGCCGCACGATACAAACGCTCATCGGTCATCACCAGCGTGGCCAGATTGCCGAAGGTGAACGAGCGATAGATCTGGATGTTCTGGAAAGACGTATTGGCGGCGTTGAACGTGACGTTGGTCGGCATGAATTCGAACCACGCCTGATTGGCGCTGCGCCGGCGCGCGGTCTGCTCGGCCTCGGCCGACGTGTAGGTCTCGTGATCCTGCCAGCTGTCGCTCGAAAACTCGTGGTCGTTCCAGATCGCGATCATCGGCCAGTTCGCATGCAGACGCTGCAGGCGCGGGTCGCTGCGGTACGTCATGTACAGCGTGCGATAGTCGGCCAGCGTGGTCGCGTAAGTCGAGCCATCGGGCAACGCGGTGCCGTTGGGCAGCTTGAAAGCGGGGTGCTGCGGATCGCGCGCCGGCTGGATCGGCAGAGTGATACCGATCTGCTCATACACATAATTGCCCACATGCACGATGAAATTGATATCTTCGTTTTGCATGGCGTCGAACGCCGCCCAGTGATTCACGCTCCAGTCCTGGCACGAAATCACAGCGAATTTCAACTGCGTCAGGGCCTGCCCCGAGGCCGGAAGGGTCCAGGTGCGACCCGTCATGCTGGTTACGCCGCCGGTGATAAAGCGGTAGAAGTAAATGGTGTTCGCGCTCAGGCCCGTGATCTGATGGCGCAGCGTGTAGTCCCAATCCGCGCTCGCCGCGACCGTGGTATTGACGACCAGCGAAGTGAAATCGGCCGTGGTCGACACTTGCACACCGACATTCACGTCACGGATGCCATCGCCGCCCGACACGCGCGTCCACAACACGACGCTGTCCGGCTGCGGGTCGCCGGAAGCGACGCCCTGCGAGAACGAAAGAGGCCCGCCGCTCGCCGCGGCACTACTGCTGGAAGGCGAATCGTCGCCCCCTCCGCATGCGCTCAATATCGTGGTGCTTGCGGCGGAAACGGTCATAAAACCGCTCCATTTGATAAATGTACGGCGGTCCATTTTTAACCTGTTAATAAATCAGCGTTGGAGTACATATCGATCTTCGACATTAAAAATTGTCGAATTATCTCTGGATGCCGAATTAAAGCATCGCCGTATGTCTCTTGAATGACAGAACAGATTCGCTGCGCGGCCCTTTTCGCATTGCTTCACTAATATGAGATTTTTGTCATGCAATTAGTAAACCTTATCGACGCGGAAGTAATAAATGCTCGCACCGTTCCTCATTCGTTTTTAGAGAAATATGGGCACAATTTTTCTCCTGTCCTACCGATCATTTTTGCTTCGAGAATTGACATTTTCATTCGCTAATGCAGTCGACAATCGTTATCATGGTGGCTGGATGTTGTTGTGTTCACAACCTGTTCAGCTTGAGCTGCGATATTCCGATGTCGATAACCGTCCGTTTTCCCGCCGAAGTCCGCGACTGGATCGCCCACAATCTGACGCGCGGCGTAGCGCCGCCGGCGATCGTGCAAGAACTGGTCGGCCGAAACAATCCAGTCGAGCTCGCGTCGGCAATGGTCGATGCGGTGTCGTCGGCATTTCTGTACGGCACACCGTTGCCGGGCGAAACGATTGAGGTCGGCGCAGCGCCGCTGACATACCAGCCGGAAGCGCTGCGAATCCCGCAAGGCCCGCTGATCACGCTCGGCGAGCGCAAGGTGCGCGTGGTCTCGCGCATGCAGCGGCCGGCCGCAGTTCAACTCGCCCACTTTCTCAGTGAGAACGAATGCGACCAGTTGATCGCACTCGCGCGCCCTCGTCTGGACCGCTCGACGGTGGTCGATCCGGTGACCGGCCGTAACGTCGTAGCCGGACATCGCAGCAGCCACGGCATGTTCTTCCGTCTCAGCGAAACGCCGCTGATCGCGCGCCTCGAAGCGCGTATCGCCGAGCTCACCGGGCTGCCGGTCGAGAATGGCGAAGGCCTGCAGCTGCTGCATTACGAGACCGGCGCCGAATCGACGCCGCATGTCGACTACCTGGTCTCCAACAACGCGGCGAACATCGAGTCGGTCGAACGCAGCGGACAACGCGTGGGCACACTGCTGATGTACCTGAACGATGTCGATGGCGGCGGCGGTGAAACGGTCTTCCCTCATCTCGGCTGGTCGGTTACGCCGCGACGCGGCGATGCACTCTATTTCGAATACGGCAACCGCTTCGGGCTGTCGGATCCAGGCTCGCTGCATGCGAGCACGCCGTTGCGCGCGGGCGAGAAATGGGTGGCCACCAAATGGATCCGCACGCGCCGCTTCGTGCCGCGCGGCAACACGTAACGCACAAGCCGTTACCCACAAGCCCACGGCATTCAGCGCTGGAATACTTCGTCGGCCACCCAGCCGTCCGCCGTCAGATACACGCCTTCGCGCAACTGCATTGTTCCTGCGCCCTCGATCACGCGCTTGATCATCGGGAACACGCGCTGCGCGTCGGCGTTCTTCGCCCACGGCGCCGGCTCGATCTTGTACGTGTAGACCACCGACGTCACCGTCTTGCCGTTCAGTTGCATCGGCTTTTCCCAGCCCACTACCTTGTCGAGCGTGAGCGTCGCCGCGCAGAAATCGGCCGGATGCGTCACGCTCGAGGTGGCCGTCGCGACCACTTCGGGCGAGTGCAGATAGTACTTCTGACCTTCGGGCGTCAACTGATACTGCCGCGCCATTGCGGTGATCTTCTTGCCGTCCGCGTCGACGCGCTCAACCTGCATGTCCTTGCCCGTCGCGAGTCCGAGCTTTTCGAGCACAGGCATCTGAAGCGCGTCGCGCGTACCGCTTGCGCGATCGTCGGTCGTTACGTAAATCGGCCAATCGTATTTGGCCAGGCACATATGCCCGTGCTTCTCGAGAAAACCGTTGATGGCGGCGGTGAAGTTTTCCCGATTGGCGACCTGGCTCGTGTTATGGCAACCGGAGAACAGTGTCAGGGCAATCAGGGACAGCGCGCCGCCAGCAAGGCGGGCGGCGGTAGAACGTTGCATCATGGTGTTTTGTTGCTCGGGTTGATTAGCTTCTGGATTGAGTCGTCGGTTGCGTATCGCGCGGCTTGAGCGCTGAGGCACGCGTGGCGGAATCGTGCGGCATGCGGTGCGCGGCCGGCCTTGGGCCAGGCCGCGCGCCGCTCGTCACTCGTTCGTCGTTAGTTAGTTGACGCAAGCACCGCTCGTCGGCGGCGTGGCAGGCGGTTGATAACCGTCCGTCAGCGTGTTCAGGAAGCAGATGACGTCGGCGATATTCTGCTGCGTCATTTGCGGCGTCGAGTGGACTGTGCGCGGCAGCGCGCCGTCCGCCGCGGTCGTGCCGCCCGCGTCGGTCTGCCCCTGGCCCAGCGGCAGCTCTTCGTCGATATTGCCCTGGAACTGCGCGGGCAGATCGTTGAAACGCGTGGCCGTGGCGCCCGATGCTGCCTGCGGGAACAGCGCGAACGACGGGTTCTGAACCATCTGGTTCGCATCGCCACCCGTGCTCGGATACCAATATTCCGGGTTCGTATCGCGCGTGTTGTAGAAGTTCAGCACCTGCACGAGCGAGTGGAATACGCCGTTATGGAAGAACGCCGTGCGCGTCGAGACGTTGCGCAGTGTCGGCACCTTGAAGCGGCCGCAGTACGGATCCGGAACATTGACACCGGTGAACTGATCCGGTCCGCCGCCGCTGTTCGCCGTGCCGGGCGGGTGAATCGTCGCGAGCGGACCGCACAGGCCCATGTCGACATACGCGGTATCCGCGTTGCTCGGGATCGGGTCCGGATTGCCGGGAATCTGCGTGTCGTTGCGCGGCGCGCCGATCGCCTGATACGTGAAGTCGGTCATCAACGCGACCGAGCCGTTGAAATTCGCGCCGCCGAAGTGGCAGGCCGCGCATCCTGCGCCGTTGTCCGTGTTATTGAAGAGCGCGAGTCCGCGCAGCTCCGCCGCGGTCAACGTGCCGCCGATCTTGTTCCCCAGATACAGGTCGAACTTGCTCGTGTACGGCTCGAAGCTCGGATCTTCTTCCTGGTATGCCTTCAGCGCCAGCCCAATGTCAGTGAACGCGGAATCCGTATTGGAGAAAACGCCCGCGCCGAACGCCTGCTGGAACAGCGGCGCATAGGACGCACTCTGTACGGCCTGCACCACGTTCGCCGCAGACGAATTGTTCATTTCAAGCGGATTGAGAAGCGGCAGCGATACCTGCGTTGCGAGCGTCGTCGCGCGGCCGTCCCACATGAAGCCGCCGCCTGGCGCGTTCCCCGTGATGCCATCCGGGTTGGCCGCGACGTCGTCGTACGGCGGCGTCATCGACTTGTAGCGCAGCGAAGGCACCGCGCGCTGGCCGGCCACCGAGGGATCCGAGCCGAGCTGTACGGACAGGCTGTTAGGCGGCCCGTACGCGAATTGAGGGCTATGGCAGGTCGCGCAAGACATGTTCTTGCCGCCCGACAGATTCTGGTCGAAGAACAGTTGCTTGCCGACCTGGGCAGCCGCGCTCAGCTTCACCTGCTGCGTCGTGCCGCCGCCGGTTCCGGGCGATCCGCTCGACGAGGTCTGGGACGAATCCCCGCTGCCGCCGCCACAGGCCGCCAGCATCAATAAGAGCGCACCCATGAGCGCGCCGACATAAAGCTTGCGCATATCGATTCCTTGCTGGTCCGCTTTGCCGTCGGTTCCGTTGGGGAACGGCATGGAGAGCGAACGCAGGTGGATGTCACACGATGCATGGCAGGCCGCGCATCACGCGGCCTGCCATGCATCGACTGGTAATGAACGAAGGGATACGTATCGGCGGCAGCGGAAGCCCGGATTGCGCCTTCCGCTGCCGCCTGCCCTGCTTACTTCTGCGTCCAGGCGTTGGTCTGCTTCGCGTCCGGACCGACCTGAGCGGTCGCGAGCGAAGTGCCGCTCACGTCGCCCGGGTTGAGGCGCTGCGTGTACCCCGCCGGAATGACGTAAGCGTGATTCATCGGGCGCACCGCATCGAAGTGCGTATCCGCGCTGCCGCTGAATTCAGGCAGGTTCAAAATGTTCTGAGCGATGAACGATTCCGTGTACTTCGCGCGGGCCAGGTACGTGGCCGGCTTCTGCGGATCGCCAATCTGGAACATGTCCTGCAGCGTACGCACGAACGAGAAGTGGCTGTACGAATCGCTGTCCGTGACCCCCTGCGTCCCGGTCTGCTGGTTGGTCAGCATGCCGAAGATCGAGTTGCCGTGGCCGAAGTTACCGTTGCTGTAGTTGAACAGCGGCGTCGCCACCGGCGAGAAGGTGCCGTCCGCGTTCTGCTGCACCGGCTGGTCGCCGCTCGCCTTCGACGTGTTCCAGCCGCAGCAAGAGGTGCTGGAGCCGCCGCCTTCGTCGAACATGACGACGATCGCCACCTTGCGCTGACGGTTCGCCCACAGCGGCGAGGCCTGGATCTTGTCGACGAGCAGCTTCACGTACGCGTCGCCACGCTGGATGATGTTGGTGCCCTTGCACGAGGTATCGTTACCCACGCCGTGCATGTCATCACACTGGTCCGGCATGATGAAGTTGATGTTGCCTACGTCACCGCTCGCAAGGTCTGTGCTGAACTGATCGTAGTTGTAGCCGGTCGGAATCGTGTAGGCCGTCGACTTCGCCCAGTCCGCAGCCGTGTACTGCGTGCCGAACAGGGTGCGGTTATCAGCGTAGAACTCCGGCAAATCACGCGTGGTCTGATAGGCCATGCCCGGATGGTGCTTCGTCTTGTACAGACCATTCGGAACCGCGAATGCCGTGCCCACCGAACCCGGACCCGTATAGGTATCCGACACCGCCGCATCGGCAATGCTGTCCGAGCGCGGATCCTGACCCGGGTTCATCGATTCGCTGTACGTACGCCAGTTCATACCGGCTTGCGACATCAGCGTGAACAGGCTTGGCGCTCGGATATTGTGGTTCGCGGCTGTACCGACGGCACAGTTCGCGCTACCAAAGTTCGAAAGATGCGTGCTGTCTTGCGGCGGCGTGATGCCGGTCGTCGCGACCAGCGGCGCGCCATCCGATGCCGTGCCGCCTGGGAACAGGGCGTCCGTCGGCGCATTGTTCACGCCGCTGCCCGGCGCGCCGGCACCGCAACCCCACCAGTTGTCGTCGGTGATACCCCAGTCGTCCGCGCCGCCGAGTGCCGTGTAGTTCGGCTCGCTCGGGTTGCCGGTTGCGTAGTAGGTCGTGAAGTTGTTGTTGGCGGCCAGCAGCGCGTTGATGTTCGGTGCGAACTGCGAGCCGAGAATCGTGTTCGTGCTCTTGTTCTCGAGCATCACGATAAAGATGTTGTCGTAGCGCGGAATGCCTTCGATGTTGAACGCCGCCTGCTGCGACTGCGCGAACGTAATCGCCGTTTGCGGCTTGGCCGGCACCACGGCGGTGGCGGTGCTCACCCCTGCGAGGCCGACCAGCGCCGGATCGCCGCCCGCGACAGCGAGGTTGTCCGGGTACATGTCGTGGCGATCGAGCTTGGTCGTCGCGTACGTGTAGCGGTTCGCCAGCTGGTTTTCTTCGAACAGCATGGACTGCTGCGCGGCGCCCGACAGCGTGTTCACGTCGCTGAGCACGGCCGATGCGCTCACGGCTACCGACGATGCACCGAGTGCCGGTGCGCTCATGCGCGCGGCCAGGTTGCTCTTCTCGGTTGCGTAGCTGGTGCCGTTCGCTTCGACGAGACGCTGCACTTCGCTCGACATCGGGCTGATCACGATGTTGGTCGAGCCCTGGTCGGCGATCTGCGCAGCCGAGGCGCGCAGGATCATGTGGCTGGCAACTGCCTGACCGTTGGCGGTGTTTTTAGCCTTGGTGCTGATATCGGCGATCAACTGTCCGGTGCCGGTGGTCTTCAGCGTGAAACGGCCATTCGCGTCCGTGGTCGTCGTTTCCGAATCGCACGCGCCGTCTCCGTTCGCGTCGAAGCACACGGTAGCGCCGGCGAAATAGCCTGCCTTGATAGTCGGGTTGCCGGTCGTATTGCCCGGAACAAAGCCCGTGGCTGAGACGACGCCGGATAACGTCTGCTGTTGCTGGGCAGTGCCGACGGACGTCGATGAACCGTCGTCGCCGCCTCCGCACGCGGTCAGCATGCACGCCGACGCGATCGAAGTTAGGAGAAGAGTATTGCGAGGTTTAGTAATGACCGACATATGTGGAGCCCCTGGGTAGTTGCGTTGCTACTTCTTGTGCTCTTTCGAACTCTGGCGGGGTCGGATTATCGGGACAAAAAATTAAGATTCTGTGAAAGGTTCCATTCAGCGTTATCGTTTATTTTTTTATTTCTTTCAATTTGATTTACATATTAAGGCATACTACAAATATACTCGCGAACAATGCATAGCTTCAGACACGATAGCTTTCTCCTCGATACGTCTGGGACCGGTTCTCCGCTATGTTTGGGTATGTCGTCGTATGACATACCCGCATGGGGTTGACGAACGCCCCCCCGATTCAGGAGCACTGTACCAAAAGCTTCAACCAGGCCACTTGAGCGCCGTCATAATCGGGTAATAAATGTGTAGTTCAATCGTATGCTGATAAGCATACTGAATTAGAGTGATGAAGCAGACCCACACCGAACTGGTCTACGACCTGACCTGCCCTTTCAGCACCGAGCCGCCCACCGCTTATAAACTGGCTCCCGAGGGCAACGATGATGCACCTCAATGTTGAGGATGCCGATACTCAAATAAAAGGCTACCCGCAATGAAGTTATAAAAAATTATCGCTTTACAGATTCGGCTAGGCCGGTTGATTCTTTTCGCCAGTGTCTCGATACCGATGTTTTTTGCTGCGTGGCCAACTATCGATTACATTCGCCCTCGCCCGCCTTTCCCTTAAGGCTAAGAACCCACCACTCTAACAGCGGACGCATCGTCGGCGCCGGCAATGCATCAAGACGCTTAGCGAAGCGTTGGTCCATGTATTCGACGGAAACGAATCTATAGATAGTGTGATGGCGGCGATACCAAGCGCCGCGTTCTGTCGACTGCGACCACGCACCTATTTCTGACGTCGAAATAAAGCAGTAGGCCCGTTCAATGTTCTATTTTCGGTAACATAGTCGGCGCTTCGAGACGTGCTCGTTCGCTCATCTCGTCGATGCCTGGTCATTTTCGTCAAATTTTGAAGGCGATCGACAGTCAAGCGACTCTATGTATTCAGTGGATCTCTTTGCAGGAATGAAAGATGTGATTCTCGTTGTCTCCGACACAGAGTCTCTTTACCAGACGATGCTAGCATCTGCGCAAGATGCTGGATATCAGGTTATGCTGGTCCATACATTCCCTGACGCGAACCGCGTTATTAGCACCGCATTGCCCTTGATTTTAGTCATGGAACCATTCGTGTCTGGGATCCCAACGGTATCTTTCATCCGTTATCTTCGTTCTTGGCGAAGGACAAAAGCCTTGCGGGTCATTGTGGTTAGCACAACCACTAGCGACCACGACTGTGTTGAGGCGCTAGACGCCGGTGCCGATGACCATATCATGGTGCCCTTTTCGGCGAGCGAATTGCTCTCAAGAGTGAGATCGGTTACAAGAGTGCTACCGCCGCCCAGCGCACTGCGGACCTGGCCCGTCACGTTTGGCTCTGTGACTTTAGATCGAATATCGCGCCGCGTAATAAGTCGCGCGGATGGTAAAGAAATAGAAATACGCCTGGGCCCAATCGGATTCGAGCTTTTGCATTTTTTCCTTTCCCGTCCTGAGACACTATTTGCACGCGACGAGATTTTGAGGGCCGTCTGGAGAGGTGACACTTCGTTGAGCAGTCAAAACGTCGCTGTACAGATTAGTTTGATCCGTGCAGAGATGCGTCGTTGTGCCGCGAATGTGGCAATAGAATCCGTTAAACGGCAGGGGTATCGAATGGTTACCCTCAGCGGCAATCACTGAACCGCAGCTTGCCGCATCGTGCCGTCGACTGTTCGAGATCATCGACCGCTATCGCTAGCGCGCTGTTAGCGAGGTCAAGTGGATGACTCCTAGCCGCCGACACCCGCAAGTCATTCGCCTGTCTCTCCCGGGCAGCATGCGAAATCCGATTGACTTATGTACTGATGTCCAGGTGGCGACGCACACGCCGGCAACATAAGCAGCAACGCCGGCCACAGCCGGCTCCAGTCGTCCTCGTGCGAGATGCCGTGCTTAGTAGCGGCTATCGGGCGCAGGCAATGACTAAGCGGTGTTACCTCAATAAGGTCCACTCTGTTTCGTCACCCTGACGAGCGACCAGTCGTAACCAAGTGCTCTCACTCGAGCCTCCAGACTGGCCAGGAGGTCGGGGGCGGGATGCGCTGCGCGCGTCAGTACCCATAGGTAGCGACCCGACGGCTCGCCGACAATCGCCCAGTCATAATCGTCGCCATGATCCAGTACCCAGTAATTGCCGTAGAACGGCCCGAAGAATGAAACTTTCAGTTTTGCATTCGTTTCCGGGTCCGCGATTTTCGCTTTGCCGACCGATTCCCTGAAATCGCCGGAGTCGCCCGGCTTGCGGCCGCGATTGACGACCTTGACCGTGCCGTCGTCGTTGAGCGAGTACACCGCCGTAACGTCGTCCATGTCCTTCTCGAACGACGCCTCATAGCGAAATTGTTCGTACCACCGGCCCATGTATCGGGTGAGGTCGACCGATCGGACCGGCTGCGGCACGGCGCGGTTGCCGACCGGGCCGGGTCGGGGAATGTACGCGCACGCCCCCAGAAGCAGCGCTGTTCCAGTTAGCGCAGCGGCAATAATTTTCTTTTGCATAGCGGGATTGTCCTTTCACAACGGGTTGCAAAGGTGATGAACCGGACTATGCGCCGGCAACCTCGCAGCCCGAACGCAATCGAAAACGTCGAAAACCCGACGTCGACGGAGGCCGCCCGCTGCAATGCCCTGTCAGGAGAGAGCCTTGATTTCCCAATCTGTCAGGAGCGGAACCGATGCGCAAAACGGCCCACCGTCCTTAGCCATCCCGGAGACCCGAGCAAGCAGGATGCCATTGCTCGCGATGACCTTGGCGGCTAGCGACGTGCGAATACCTGTGAGGGGGACCTTGGCGCGACGGGACCAATCCGTTCCTGCCTGGCCTGCATACGTGCCCGAGTTGATATAGACAAATCTCGTCGCCGGAGGGCCCTGAGTGAACTCTCCCGTTAGCCTGGGAGGATCTGAGGCAAGGTCGGCGAGGACTGAAAAATCGAATGTCAGTTCTTCACCCGATGACGTTGGCGCAACCAGTTCTGATTTCCCGCGTTGCAGGGCGAACCAAACATCTGACAGGGGCTCGGTCACAACAATTCGAAGTCGCAATTCCTGTTTCATGCTGGCTAGACAAGATGGTTTGGTTGAACAAAGCGATGGCCCGGCTGGACAATCGGGCGTTGCGCACCGGGAGGCAAGCGGACGCAGGATGCGTTGCGCGAGTCAACCCGGTGCATCGTTTGACGCGCCCGTTCTGGCTAGCCACGGGTACGTTTCAGAAAACCACGTATCAGCGGCACCATCTCGTCGAGCTTGTCTTCGAGGGCGAAGTGTCCGGTGTCGATCAAATGAAACTCGACTTCAGGTAAGTCTCGCTTATAGGGATGCGCGCCGTCGGCTGGAAAGATGAAGTCGTTCTTGCCCCACACGATAAGCATGGGCGGCTTGTGTTCGCGGAAATACGATTGGACCTTGGGGTACAGCGGTAGATTGCTTCGATAGTCGTAGAACAGATCGAGCTGGATGTCGTTGTTCCCTGGTCTATCCAGAAGTGCCTGGTCCTGAACCCAGTTGTCCGGCGATATACGAGTCGTGTCGGAGACGCCATCGGTGTACTGGAAGATAGTTGTCTTGAGCGTAAGCAATGGAGCAAGCGCCTGACGACTACTGGTGGCGCCGTCGTTCCAGTAGGTCTTGATGGGGTCCCAGAACTCCTTCAGTCCTTCGTCGTACGCATTGCCGTTTTGCACGATAAAGCCGGCGATGCGTTCCGGGTGCTTCAACGCAATGCGCCATCCGACCGGTGCGCCGTAGTCCATCACATACATGAAATACCGGGCCGCACCAAGTTGGGCCAGTAACTCGTCGACGATCTCGGCATAGCTGTCGAACGTGTAGGCGAATTCACTACGGTCCGGCGAATCGCTTTGGCCGTAGCCCGGATAGTCTGGCGCAATGACACGGTACTCGTCTGCCAGAGCAGGAATGAGATTCCTGAACATATGCGAAGACGTGGGAAAACCGTGCAATAACAATACGACCGGACCATCATGGGGACCGGCTTCGCGGTAGAACACCTTCACTCCACCCACTTTAGCGAATCGATGATGGACGACCGGGATAGTGTCGTTTGCCCGGTCGCGACTACTCGTAACCTGTTGTTCCATTGCACAACTCCATAGGCGAGCGGGAGCCTCCCGCGTAGTTGGACAGCGCGAATTAACCTTAGCATCGCGCGCGCGGCCCGTTTGGCTATATGCATCGAAGTGTGCGATAGGTTCAACTGCGCGAATGCGAGGAAAGCTTCAACGCACACAAGCCCGCCAAATCAAATTACAACAATCGGGAATATATCGTCAGCTTTTGAAGTTATGCACCGTGAACCGTACAGGAGACCGTCGGATATTCCCGCGGATCAGCGCCTGTACCCGTTTTACGAGGACGATATGTCATTCACGCTCCCAACTGATCCGGCACGTCGGCGTGCCTTGAAATGCCTCGCCTTCGGTGGTGCGGGGACTCTGTTCGTGCTGGCCGGCGGCGTACTCGCGCCGGTCGACATCGCCTCGGCTGCCGATCAAAAACATCGTGCGGCCGCTGCAGGAATGCCTCTATTCCTGCAGATCAGCGACACCCATATCGGTTTCAACAAAGAGGCCAATCCAGACGTGGCCGGCACGCTCGCGCAGACGGTCGACTACGTCAACGCCATGCCCATCAAGCCGGCACTCACCCTTCATACGGGAGACATCACCCACCTGTCCAAGCCGCAACAATTCGACGATGCCTCGCAGTTATTGTCGCGACTGAAAATCACCGAGTTGCATACCGTTCCAGGCGAGCACGATGTCACGGACGGAACCGGCATGGAATATTTCAATCGCTTTGGCCGGGCGTCCGCCAATAAAGGCTATTACAGCTTCGATCATCAGGGCGTCCACTTCATCGCGCTGAACAACGTCATGAATTTCAAACCGGAAGGCCTCGGCGCGCTCGGTGACGATCAACTCGCCTGGCTGAAGGCGGATCTTGCCAAACGCTCATCGAGTACGCCGATCGTCGTGTTCGCCCATATGCCCTTGTGGACGATTTACCAGCCATGGGGCTGGGGTACCGGGGACGCGGACGAGGCAATGAGCTATCTGAAGCGCTTTGGCTCCGTCACTGTCCTGAACGGCCATATCCATCAAATCGTTTCGAAAGTGGAAGGCAACATTACCTTCCACACCGCGCGCTCGACAGCCTACCCTCAACCGACCGCAGGCAACGGCCCCGGCCCCATGCCGCTGACCGTCCCCGCAGCCGAGCTTCCGAAAATGCTCGGCGTGACGGACGTGAAGATTGCGCTGACGTCTCCTGGCGCGACGCTAACCGATACAACCCTCGCCTGACCGCGGCGGCGCACCTTCAAAAACCCGTAGGCTGCAACCGGAAAGCTAACCCTGGTTTCTTAAGCATGCCTCACTGCTATAGGTGATGTGTCGATATCGGCTGATCGCTGTGTTCGGCCATTTCACGCCTGGAGAAAGACGGATATGAGCAAGTCTATTTTGAGTACCGCAATGACGATCGTGTTCGCTTCGGCGACACTCAGCGTCGCCGCGCATGCAGCATCGGCAGGCGATCCGGCTGCAGGAAAAATCGCCTATGGCGCGTGCATGTCGTGCCATTCGATTGGAGACAACGACATCGGACCTGCGCACCACGGCGTCGTAGGACGCAAGGCGGGATCGGTACCGGGATACTCGTACTCCATCGCGCTCAAAAACTCGGGCATCGTCTGGACACCCGAGATGATTGATCGTTGGCTGCAAGGCCCACAGAAGCTGGTTCCGGGAACGAAGATGTTTTTCTCGGTGGGAGACCCCAAGACTCGCGCAGACATCATCGCTTACCTCGCCACGCAGAAGTGACGATGCGCTATCCGGCAGCACGATAGTCCCAACGCGAGGACGCGAAAAGACGAGCTCCTCCCCACTGCACATATTGGAACGCATGAACCATCCTTGACGATGCCGAAATCGTTGGTCTAGTCTAGCGCAGCAAAGTATTGATCAGACGAAACCATCGATTGGAGACACGTCGTGCCGGTACGAACTTGCTCAACCACGGATGAGATTTCCCGCGCCCAGGAACGCGGCGACAAACTGGCTTCAAAAAACCCGAGCAGTTTCGCAAAACGCGCCACGTGTTGCGGGATCTATGCGTTGCTCGGGTCCTTTGCGATCGGCGTGTCGGCACCCGCGGCCGCAACGGATCTTAAGGTCGACGGCTCCGTGGTTCCGCCAACACCGGAAACGGGCTGGCTCAAGATGGGCACGTCGACTTCCGTGAATGGGCAAAGCATCACGGTCAACAATCGCTATCTCGAGAAAAACGGCAAACCCTGGTTACCGGTGATGGGGGAATTTCACTATTCCCGCTTTCCCGCTGACGAGTGGGACACCGAGTTGGCAAAGATGAAAGCCGCGGGCGTCAATGTCGTCGCGACCTATATCATCTGGAGTCACCATGAGCCCAAAGATGGCCAATTCGATTGGTCCGGCAACAGGGACTTGAGGCGCTTTGTCGAATTGTGCGCAAAGAACGGACTACAGGCGTTCGTGCGAATCGGGCCTTGGGCTCACGCAGAAGTTCGCTATGGCGGCGTGCCTGAGTGGATCGTCAATCAGATGCCGACACGCTCGAACGACGCGGTTTATCTCGGTTACGTCGAGCGGTTTTACCAGCAGATTGGAACGCAGCTCAAAGGCGAACTGTGGAAAGACGGCGGCCCGGTTATCGGCGTTCAGATCGAAAACGAATACAACCTGACGGGACCTTTGCGCGGCGCGGATCACATTGCAACGCTGAAGAAAATGGCGCGTGACGCGGGCCTCGATGTGCCGCTCTATACGGTGACCGGCTGGGATAACACGGTCTTCCCGCATCAGGAAGTCACGCCAGTATTCGGCGGATATCCCGACGAACCTTGGGGTCTCGATGACAAGCAGAAGCCGCCCACCGAGCCGTATATGTTTCGATTTACGAGCCGGGTGGGAGGCAACCTCGGTGCGCAAACGACGAATGTCTCGACCGGCGACGCCGACAAGGTGACTGTGCATACGCCATTTCTCGGCGCCGAATTCGCGGGCGGCCTGCCGGTAATGTACCGGCGCCGGCCGGTCGTCGCTCCGGACGACATCGGCGCCATGCTTCCGGTTCAGCTCGGCTCAGGCGTGAATCTCTATGGTTACTACATGTTCCACGGAGGTCGCAATCCGCCCGGCGAGTTGAACCTGCAAGAGTCGACGGCATCGGGCGGCTATAACGATCTGCCGATCGTCAACTACGATTTCCAGGCCCCTTTCGGCGCGAACGGAGAGCCGCATGACGTGCTCGGGAAAATTCGTCCCGTGCATGCCTTTCTGCAGGAGTGGGGTTCCGACCTTGCACCGATGACGGTGTCTCGTCCGGATGTTCTCCCCAGTTCCACCGCTGACCTGACTACGCCGCGATTCGCGTTGCGCTCGAACGGATCAAGCGCCTTTCTGTTCATGAGCAACTACGTGCGTCAGTACAGCATGACGCCACAGCATGACGTTCGCTTTGCAGTGAAGCTGGCTCACGAAACCGTGCTGGTGCCGTCCTCGCCGATCACCATTCCTTCGGGTGTTTATTTCATCTGGCCCGTCGCGCTCGATATGCACGGCGTCCAGCTTCGCTACGCGACCGCTCAGCCCGTTACGCGGCTGGACACGGCAGAAGGACCGCTCTACGTCTTTCACGAAATAGACGGCATTCCTGCCGAATTTTCGTTTGCGGCCGGTACGCGCGTGTCCGTGGTCGAACCGGCGAATACTGCACAGGCCGACCTCGGCGATCCGGCGCGTGTCGTCATCCATAGCGGCCAGATCGTGCAGTTGCAGTCCGCTCAGGGAGCCCATGCGCGCATCCTGCTGCTCTCCGCGAAACAGGCCGGGAAGCTGTCTGTGCTCGACGTGAACGGGCATCGCGAACTGGTCCTGAGCGATGGGCAGCCCTTCGTGCGAGATCGCGATCTGGTGCTGCGCACGACAGATTCACACGGCTTTCATTTCGGACTGTTCCCGCCACCGGTTACGGCGCCGAGCGGGAATTTCGACGTGACGCGAACCGCAGCAGGACCCGACGATAACGTCGCGTTCCAGTGGTATGACGCGACCGTTCCAGGCAAGGATCTGCAGGTCACAACATCGGTGATCCGGCCAGCCGGCTCCGTTCCGCCGATCGCGACAGGCGGCGTAGCCAACGCAGCGATCGAGCCTTATCCGGAAACCTTCGGGAAAGCCGCGGCCTGGAAAATCGACCTGCCTTCCGAGCCGCTCAAGGGCGTGAGCAACGCGTATTTGTCGATCTCTTACGTGGGCGACATCGGCCGGCTTTTTGCCGGTACGGCACTCATCGACGACAGCTTCTATAACGGTCTGGACTGGAATGTCGGGTTGAAGGAGCTCCGCGCGAGTTTATCTGCTCCGCTCACGCTGACGGTCCTTCCACTGCGCGATGACGCGAAGATCTATATCGACGGCAAGTATCGGCCTCAGGACAGCACGGGCGGTCAGACAGCAGAGCTAAAAAGCGTGCGCGTGATTCCGGAGTTCGAACTGTCCATCTCCGGTCTGTGAAGTAAGCGAGACGGCACATCACGCGTTCTTCAGGCTGACTAACTTTCCGAAGCGGGCGCGCGTCATTCGCGCCCGCCATTTCTCTACCGCTTCTCGTCGCGCACAAAATACCAGTGGTACAACATGCGCTGCCCGACACGCCTGAACGGCGCGAACATATGCGGCGGCAACGGCGAAGTGAAAATCGGCAAGGTCTGCTGCGCGCCCTTGCCTGCTATCCGCTCGGCTAAACGCCGCCCCGCCTGCGACGAATACGACACGCCGTTACCGCCGTAACCGAGCGCGTAATAAACCGGCTGTCGCGCATCAGGCTGAAACACGCGCGGCATCATGTCGTGGCTCACATCGACCCAGCCCCACCATGAATAATCGATATCAATGCCCTGCAGCGCCGGAAACTTGCGCTGCAAACCATGCATCAGCAGGTCGAAATGGCGCGGATGCGGTGCGTCGCGGCCCGTAATCGCACTGCGGCTGCCGATCTGCACGCGGTTGTCGGGCAGCTTGCGGTAATAGAAGCGCAGCGTGCGCGTATCGGTCAGCACCTGGGTCGTGCGAAAATTGCACGCGTCCAGTTCGGATGCCGTAAGCGGCCGCGTGACCATCGAGTTCGACAGAATCGGCATGACCTTGTTGTGCAACGAAGGATGCAGACCCGGCGCCGTATAGGCACCCGTCGCAATGCCGACCGCTCGCGCGCGTACGATGCCGCCCGGCGTGCGCAAATGATGCACATTGCCGACCGTTTCCCAACCGATAACGGGACTCGCCGTATGCACCTTCGCGCCCGCTTCGCGCGCGAGCCGCAAATAACCATAGGCGAGCTTGAGCGGATGAATGCCGATGCCTTCCGGCTCGTGCAGCGCGCCCGCCGCCTCGGCATCGTTCACATAGTCGCGGCGAAACGCCTCGGCGCCGAGCAGCTCGGACGGGTAGCCGAATACGTCCTTCCAGACCTTCGCCTCGGCCGCGAGCTTTTCCATGATGCGCGGCCGGTGCGCGATCAGAAAGTGGCCGCCTGGCTGCGGATCGCAATCGATCGACGCCACGAGCGACTTGAAAGTCTCGAAGCCCTCGCGAATCTCGTCGTGCATCTTGAGCGCGACATCCTTGCCCCAGCGCTCGATCCATTGCGAACGCGACAAGCGCCCCGACGCATTCTGTCCTTGCCCGCCATTGCGGCTGCTGCAGCCCCAGCTGATACGGTTCGCCTCGAGCACGACCGCGCGGATGCCGTGCTCGCGCGCCAGAAAAAGCGCCGTGCACAGGCCCGTATAACCGCCGCCGATAATCGCCACGTCCACATCCATATCGCGCGTGACGGGGCCGTCGTCGGGCGGCGCCGTGCCGGCCGTCGCGGCCCAGTAGGTCGGCGCGTATTGCTTGCCCTGCCCAGGCCCGGGCGAGACGAGCGGGTCATAGGTCGGGTCGTATTGCGCGTAGTGGTCTGCGCTGCCATCGCCACTAACGCCGCCGTCGCGAACCATGGGCGAATCCGGTTCGCCGAGATGAATCACACCGTGTTTCATGCGAATCTCCCCTTGCGCATCAGGCAGGCTGTTGCGGACGGTCCTTGCGGAAGGCCCGTTTCACCGCGATCAAACCGTCGCGGAACTCGAACAGATCGCAGCCTTCCGCCTCGATGCGAAAGCCCTGTGTGTGCGTGCCGCTGAACACCCATTCGGACACGCCGCGATCGCCGGTCACGAAATGCCTGCCGTGTCCCCACCGCGCATCGGGAAACGCCTTAAAGACCGCTTCGAAGGCTGCGCGCACGGCATCCTTGCCGACATAACGCGTGCCGTAGACCTCGTTGCCGCCCGCTGCATCGAAGACGCAGTCGTCGGTCATGAATTCCATCAGCGCGTGCGCGTCGTGGCGGTTGAAGGCATCGGAAAAAGCGGCGAGTGTGTCGGCCGTGACGGCCGGCGCCGGGTTGAGCGTGTCAGGCATACCGTGTCTCCAGTGGAATCGCCAGATCGCCGCATAGCGTTGCGCAATGCGTGCGATGGCACTGTCGACACGTTAGGTAAGCCGCGCGCGCGGCGGTAGTTCCAGTTGGACGGATTCGCCTGGGCCAGCGGGAAAATTGGGTTCAGTGCGTCAGGTTCAGTGCGTCGGGTTCAGTGCGCCTGCGATGCGCAGGTCTCGCGCATCACCTCGGCCAGCACCTGCACGCCCGCATCGATCTTTTCCGGCTTGATCGCCGAAAAGCCCATACGAAAGCAGCGTTGCTGCTCGAGCCCCGCCATAAAGAACACATTGCCGAGTTCGATCAGCACGCTGCGCGCTTGCGCGTCGGCGGCAAGACGCGCGGCGTCGAGCCCGGGCGGCCCCTCGACCCAGCACGACGCGCCGCCCGTGACCGGCACGTAGCGTGCGTCGGGCATATGCGCATCGAGCGCCGCCATCAGCAGTTGCGCGCGTTCGCGGTACGCATGCGCGAGCTTGCGCAGCAAGGTGTCGTGATGCCCGAGCGCCAGAAAATTGGCAAACGCGCGCTGGATCAGCGCCGCCGGATGACGCACCATCAACCGCCGCAGCGCGCGCAGCTCGTGGATCAGATCGCGCGGGCCCACCACATAGCCAAGCCGCAGCCCCGGCGCAAAGGTCTTCGACAAACTGCCGATGTAAATCACGCGATCGGCCGTATCGAGGCTCTTTAACGCCGGATGCGGCGCGCCGGTGAAGTTGTTCTCGCTTTCGTAGTCGTCCTCGATCACGACGAAATCATGGCGCTGCGCGAGCTTCAGCAGCGCGCGGCGCCGCTCGATCGGCATCGTCACCGAGGTCGGGCACTGGTGGCTCGGCGTGACGTACACGTAGTCGCATTGCGCGAGTACGTCGCGGTCTTCGTCGGTCCGCACGCCGCCGCCGTCCACCGCGAGCGGCAGCAACCGCGCATTGCGCGTCAGAAAAATATTGCGCGCATCGGGATAACCCGGGTTTTCGAAGCCGACCGTCGTGCTCTCGTTCGCGAGCAGGTCGGCCACGAGGTAGAGCGCCTGCTGCGCGCCGATCGTCACGACGATCTCGTCGGGCTTCGCGAACACGCCGCGCCGCGGCAATACGCGCGTACAGATCTGCTGGATCAGCCCTTCGTCGTCGCGCTCGATCAGATCGGGCGCCCAGTTGCGGATCTCCATGACCGACAGCGCCTTGATACAGCACTCGCGCCAGTCATTGGTCGGAAACAGCGTCTGGTCGAACTGACCGTAGATAAACGGATACTCGTAGTTCTGCCAGTTGCGCGGCTTGACGATGTTGCGCTGCATCGAAGGCGGCCGCGGAATACGCCGGTTCCAGTCGGGGCGCGCATCGGCGTCGGCAGCATTTTCCGGTGCGTGTGCGCCCGTCGCATCGGCGTCGGCCCCGGCTTCGCGCCAGCGCGCAAAATCGTGCTGCCCTTCGAGCATCGACGGATTCACAAAATGGCCACTGCGCTCACGCGAGATCAGATAGCCTTCTTCGACAAGCTGCTGATACGCGAGCACCACGGTATTGCGCGCCACGCCGAGCTGGTCGGCCAGTTCGCGGCTCGACGGCAAGGCGTGACCGGGCATCAGCTGACCGTCGAGGATGGAAGCGACCAGCATTTGCCGGATTTGCGCCTGCAGGCTCAGGTTCGGTTCGGGCGAGCGCTCGAACCGCTGGGTCCAAAGAACCGACGAGGCCCGGCTAGGCATGTTTTCTCCTGAAGGCGCGCGCTTCGCAGTGCGGGAAAACCCGCCCGTGCGGCATACGGCAGGCCGAATGTGGACTCAACGATCGTCGGCGTCTGGCACTAACTTGAGCCGATCACTAATGACGATACTCGAAACAATCCGTTTCGAACGATTGGGGCAACCCCGGTCGACGCGGGCCAAAAACCGGTATCGCGCGAACCT
This sequence comes from Paraburkholderia edwinii, assembly GCF_019428685.1. Classification (NCBI taxonomy): domain Bacteria; kingdom Pseudomonadati; phylum Pseudomonadota; class Betaproteobacteria; order Burkholderiales; family Burkholderiaceae; genus Paraburkholderia; species Paraburkholderia edwinii. The sequence goes on along the minus strand of NZ_CP080095.1, from coordinate 2,520,403 downwards.
ACCATCAGGAGACCTGCCCATGAACGCCCTACTCGCCCGGCTTTCCCGCAGTGGATTCAAACGACCGCGTCCTAACCAAACGCGCCTGTTTCAGGTCGTGCGCTGCATCATCGTCGCGACGCTCGCCGCGTTGACCGCGCACGCGTCGTACGCCGAAGACAAGGAAGTGACGATCGCCTACCAGCAGATCGTGGACCCGTGGGTCGTCGCGATTGCCAACGGCTCGATCGAGAAAGCGACGGGCTACAAGATCAACTGGCGGCAGTTCGAATCGGGCGCGAAGGTGGCCACCGCGATGGCTTCGGGTGACGTCAAGGTCGGCGTGATCGGCTCGAGCCCGCTCGCCGCGGCCGTGAGCCAGGGCGTCGATCTGCAGCTCTTCTGGATTCTCGACGGCATCAACGAAGCTGAAGCGCTCGTCGTGCGCAACGGCGCGAACATCACCAAGCCCGCGGATCTGAAAGGCAAGACGGTCGGCGTGCCGTTCGTCTCGACCACGCACTATCACATGATGTTTGCCCTGAAGCACTTCGGCATCGACCCGTCCAGCCTGAAGATCCTCAACATGCAGCCGAACCAGATTGTCGCGGCTTGGGAACGCGGCGATATCGATGCCGCCTATGTGTGGAATCCCGCACTGGCGGAACTGAAGAAGAGCGGCAAGGTGCTGATTACGTCGGGCGAGCTGACGAAGCTCGGCAAACCCACGTTCGACGGGATTGCGGTGGATCGCAAATGGGGCGAGGATCATAAGGACTTCATGGCGAAATTCGTGAAGGCGATCGCGGACGCGGACGACCAGTATCGCAAGAACCCTTCCGCCTGGAACGCGCAATCGCCGCAGGCCGCGGCAATCGCGAAGACCATCGGCGGATCGCCGGCCGACGTGCCGGCAGCGCTTGCGCTCTACGCGTACCCGACGCTCGCCGAACAGGCTTCGCCGCAATGGCTCGGCGGCGGCAACGCGAGCCGCGCGGCTTTCGCATTGAAAGACACGTCGGCCTTTCTGAAGGAACAGCATCAGATCAGCACCGTGCAGCCCGACTACGCAAAATTCGTGACCCCGGCCTATGCCGAGGCCGCGATGAAGCTCAAATGAACGCTGCGGATGACGAACTAACCGCAGCCGCACATCAGGAGGCGATATGGAAAGCATGAGAGTCAGGAACGTGAGCGTGGTCTTCCCGGGCCGCACAGCCGGGCAGACCGTGCAGGCGCTCGACGACATCAACCTGACGATCAATTCGGGAGACTTCGTCGTCGCACTCGGCGCATCGGGCTGCGGCAAGACGACCCTTCTCTCGCTGATGGCGGGCTTTATCTCGCCGAGCCAGGGCGAATTGCTGCTCGGCGGCGAAAAGATCTGCGGTCCCGGCGCCGATCGCGGCGTGGTGTTCCAGAAGCATGCGCTGCTGCCATGGCTCAACGTGATCGACAACGCCGAGTTCGGCCTCAAGCTGCAAGGCGTGCCAAAAGCCACACGCCATGAAATCGCGGTGCGCAATCTTGCACTCGTTGGCCTGCAGGACTTTCACAAGCACATGATCTATCAGCTCTCGGGCGGCATGCAGCAGCGCGTGGGCATCGCGCGAGCACTGACCTGCGACCCCGCGATGCTGCTGATGGACGAGCCGATGGCTGCGCTCGACGCGCTCACGCGCGAGACGATCCAGGAGCTGCTGCTCGATGTCTGGCGGCAGACCAGCAAGATGTTCTTCTTTATCACGCACAGCGTGGAAGAAGCGCTCTTTCTCGCGAGCCGCCTGGTCGTGATGTCGCCGCGGCCCGGCCGCATCACGCACACGTACGACCTCGACTTCAATCGACGCTTTCTCGAAACGCGCGACGCGCGGTCGATCAAATCGAGTCCCGACTTCATCGCGATGCGCGAGCGCGTGCTCAGCATCATCTACGGCGATGAGAAAACGCATCAGGCCGAAGACGAGGTGACGCATGTTTAGTTCGAAGTTGGGACATACGCTGACGCACGATCACGCCGCGCCGATCGGCGGCGACACCGCGGCCCCGCCGCCGCGCAAACCGGTGCGCCGCTCGCGCGTGCTCGCGAAAAAACCGGTCAAGCCCGGCGATACGTTCGGCGTGCCCGGACAAGGCAGCAGCCTGGCGATCAGCCTCGTCACCGTCATTGCGTTCGTCGGGCTGTGGTTTATCGCAACCAATCTGCACTGGATCAAGCCGCTCTTCCTGCCGTCGCCGCAGGCCGTGTACCAGAAGTTCCTGTATGTCGCGACCGAAGGCTTTGCGAACTCGACGCTCGCGCAGCATACGGGCGTCAGCCTGTTACGTGTATTCGGCGCCTTTCTGCTCGCGTGCGTGACGGCGATTCCGGTCGGCATCCTGATGGGCGTGACGCGTCTTGCGCGCGGCGTGTTCGATCCGCCGATCGAGTTTTACCGGCCATTGCCGCCGCTCGCGTATTTGCCGCTCATCATCATCTGGTTCGGCATCGGCGAGTTTTCGAAGATCCTGCTGATCTATCTCGCGATCTTCGCACCGCTCGCGATCGCCGCGCGTGCAGGCGTGCGCTCGGTGTCGATCGAGCAGATTCATGCGGCGTATTCGATGGGCGCTTCGCGCACCCAGGTGGTGTTCCATGTGATCCTCAAGGCCGCGCTGCCCGAGATCTTCACGGGCATGCGCATCGGTATCGGCGTGGGATGGACGACCCTGGTCGCCGCCGAAATGGTCGCGTCGACAAGCGGTCTCGGCTTTATGGTGCTCAATGCCGCGGAGTTTCTGTCGAGCGACGTAGTGATCATGGGCATTATCGTGATCGGCTTCTTTGCACTGTGCTTCGACCTGCTGATGCGCTACGTCGAGAAAGTGCTCGTGCCGTGGAAAGGAAAAGTTTGAATCCATCCTGATTCCCGAGACCGATGCACGCCTATCTGTTCAAGGACCGCAGCGCTCGCGCCATCACGATCGAGTTCGACGGGCACAACGGCCGCGCTGTGGCGTGGCACCGCGATCAGCCCGTCGGCTGGATCCGTTTCGAACCGGTCGCGAGCGCGCTGGCCGGCGCGCGAGCCACGCTTGTCGATCTGTTTGTCGACCCGGCCTTCAGGCGCTCGGGCATCGCGCATACGTTGCTCGCGCGTCTCTACGAAGAACTGAATGGGCCGATCGAGGTCGATGCGTCGAGCGGCGCACCAGGTGCTGAATTCAGCTCCTTGTGCAGAAACCTCATGTGCGAAGGGCTGATCGTTTCACCGTCGCGCTAGCTAGTTAGTCAGATCACCCTCCTCCTTCGCCTCTTCGCCCGCTCGAACGGAAAACTCGAACACGGCGCCGCGCGGCAGGTTCGCGCTCACCCCCAGCGCGCCGCCGTGCGCTTCGATAATCGATCGGCAAATCGACAGTCCCATCCCGAGCCCGCTTGCCTTGGTCGTATAGAACGGCGCAAACAGCCGGTTCCTGTTCGTGGACGGCACGCCCGGCCCCGAATCGCTGACCGCGACGAGCACCGTACCCGGCGCGCCGTTGCGCGTACTGATCGTCAGTTCGCGCTGTCCGTCGTCGACGGCGCTCATCGCCTCGATCGCGTTGACGATCAGATTCATCATCACCTGCTGCAGTTGCACGCGATCGCCGACCACGAGCGGCAAATCGTCGGCCAGCCGCATCTCGATGCACACGCCGTCCTTCTCGGCCTCGCCGCGCGTCAGCGCGACGACTTCGCGAATCGTGTCGTTGATCCGCAGCGTTTCCTTATAAGTCGGCGCGTTCTTGACGAGGCCGTGAATGCGGTTCATCACGTCGCTCGCGCGCATTGCGTCGGCAATGATGCGCTCGAGCACCTGGCGCACCTCGCCGAGCTCGGGTGGCACCCGATCGAGCCAGCGCAGGCCGGCCGATGCATTCGTGGCCGCCGATGCAATCGGCTGCTTGATTTCGTGACTGATCGACGCGGCCAGCTGACCCATTGTCGTCACGCGGTTCGCATGCGCGAGTTCGCGCTGCATTTCGCGCGCATTTTCCTCGGCGCGCCGGCGATCGCTCAGGTCGAGCACGAACGCAACGCCACGGCTGCCGTCTTCTTCGAACATCGCGACGCCGAGCATCACGGGCACGCGGCTGCCGTCCTTGCGCAGGTACTCCTTTTCGATCGGCTGCAGCATGCCCGTTGCGCGCAGCATGGGCACCCACAGGCGGTTATCGCGCTCGAGCCAGTCGGGCGGCGTCAGATCCATCCAGCTCAGCCGCCCCGCCACGAGATCTTCGCGGTCATAGCGAACGATGCGCAGAAACGCATCGTTCGCCTCGAGAATCTTGCCTTCGAGCGCGAAAATAAAGATACCGACAATATTCGCGTCGACAAGACGCCGGATCTTGCCTTCGCGCTCGGCCAGATCGGCGTAAAGCCGCGCGTTTTCAAGCGCGATCGCGGACTGCGACGCAAGCAGCTTCAACACCGCGACGCGCGCCGGCGCGAACACGCGCGGCGCGAGATGATTCTCGAGATACAGCACGCCGATCAGCTTCGCACGCGCGAGCAACGGCAGGCACAGAATCGAACGCGACTGCCGATCGCGAATATACGGGTCGGTCGAAAAGAAGTTCCCGTCGGATGCATCGTCGAGCATCACGCATTCGCGCGAATGCAGCGCATAGTGCAGCACCGATTGCGGCAAGGCGGCCGCATCCGCGAGGCGATCGCGGATCTCGACCACCACCGCATGCTCGCCGGTCGACGCTTCCGCGGCAATGCGCGCCTCGGCGCCGCGCAAAACCACGAGCAGCCCGCGCTCGGCGCCGGCCTGCTCGATCGCCGAGCGCATCAGCACATCGAGCATCTTTTCGAGCACGATTTCGCCCGATACCGCCTGCGAAACCCTGATCACGGTCGCGAGATCCAGATAGTCGACGGGCGTGCCGATCGTGCCTGAGGCCATGACGCCCTCCGCAGGGCCGCTGGTCAGCGCCGGGTACAACTCGTCGAGTTGCCGGACCTTGCCGCTGGCGCCCCAGCTTATATAGCGATATCGCGCATCGCGCAGATACATACGGCCCGTTCGGTCGAAACCGCGCGCGAGATAAAAGCGCGCGGCGAGTTCATTCGCGAGCGCTTCGTTTTGCACAAAGCCATGCTCGCGCGACGAGCGGATCGCGCGTTCGTACCCGTGCATCGCATCGCTTTCGCGGCCCTCTATCCGCGCCATTTCCGCTGCAAGCAAGGCCGTGCGATTCTCGAAATTGGCCGGGCATTTCTGCGCCCAGAGCGCGATCTGACGACTGTGGCTAGCGATCACCTCCATTTCGCCGCGCCGTTCGTGCGCGCTGGCGAAATCGCACAGCGCGGCATGCGCGAGCGCGGCATAGAAGTGATATTCGGCTTGCTCGAAAGAAGCCGGCGACGTCCATAGCAGCGGCGCCGCCTTCGACGCAGCCACGACAGCCGCAGCAAAATCGCCGGCGAGATAGCGGGCCTGCAGTTTGCGAATCCAGTAGATGCAACTCGGGTTCGCCAGTCCCGGGTCCGCCTCCAGATGCTGCTCGAACCGCGCTTCGTCGAATTGCGCATCGTCGAACGAGCCGAATCGCGGCGTCAGTCCGCGCATTGCGCGGATAAACAGCAGATGCCCGGTCATGACATCGACAATCAGGCCAAAGCGCGCCTTCGATGCGAAATCGAAGCCGCGCTTGCCCTCTTCGTGCACCTGATCGAGCGGATCGCCGGACGCGATCATATCGGTCATCAACGAAAAGTGGATATAAGCCGCGAAACTGGGGTCACCGACTTCCTCGGCTGCGTTGAGCGCCTGCTGCAATAGCTCGCGACCGCTGCGAATGGGGTTCGTCCACGGATTGATGCTGTAGGCGAAATTGTTGTAGCAGCGCGCCTTGAAGCGGCTCAGGCCCGGCCTTGCGGAAAGTTCCAGCGCAAGCTTGCCGAAGCCGAACGCAGCCTCGTGATCGTCGAAGAACGTGCGCAGAAAGAAGCCGAGCAGCGAGTACGCGTAGACCGAGCCGTTGCTGTTGCCGTGCTCGAAGCTGATGTTCGCGATGCGGCACACGACGAGACAGCACAGGTTCATATCCGTGAAGTACGCGGCGGGCACGATCTCGGTCAGCACCTCGACCATCGCCTTCGCGGCGGGATCGGACATCGGCGGCAGCGCGGCCAGCTGGTCGAACGGCTGCCCGTCGAACGGCTGCCGGTCGAGGCGCTTGCGCATCGTGTCGTATTCCGCGAGCACGTCGTTCCACGTCACCTGCGACGGCCACTGCGCGCCGACGCTGCGCATGTAGTCCGCGGCCACCTGGACGCTCTCGTCGAACTGGTTGCGCATCGTATGGAGAATTTCGCGCAGGCTCGCGACGGCGGCGAGATCCGTGAGATTGTTCGCGCGGCCGGCAAGCATCAGCAAGCGCGCTTCCGCCGCGGGGTCGCCCGTCAGCAGTTCGCATTCGGCGCGCTGGAGGTCGAGCGCGAACACGAGCGCGTAGCGCGTCTCCCAGCTTTGCGCGGGCAGTAGCGCGCGGCCGGCCGCGAAATAGCTGATCGCCGACACATAAGCCGACGACGCCTTCGCCCGCTTGCCCGCCCTCAGATTGAGGCCGGCCACGTGCTCGCGTTCTTCGCCGGACGTGATCAGCGGCGCACCCAGATTCAACTGGTTGACGATCTCGAAGATCGCGTCGTCAAGCCGTGCGGGCGGCGTATGGGCCGCAAGCATTCTGCCGATCTGCAGATGCGCCGCGGGGCGCGATGCTTCGGGAATCAGCAGATACGCGGCTTCCTGCACGCGGTCGTGCGCGAAGCGGTAGGCGCCCGATAGCCGCTCGACGAGTTCGAGACGCAGCGCGTCCGACAGATCGGCATGCACGCGTTCCTCGGGGCTGCCCAGCGCGACGGCAAGCAGCCGGATATCGGCGGCATTGCCGATACAGGCAAGCTGTTGCATCGCGCTGCGGGTTCGCGCCGGCAGCCGCGCGAGCTTGCCGACCATCAGATCGACGACGTTATCCGTGTACCCCTTCGCATCGATCGAATCGAGATCCCAGCACCAGCGCGACATATCGTGTGCAAAGCGAAGCAGGCCTTCGTCGGCGAGCTCGGCAAGGAACTGCCGCGCGAAAAACGGATTGCCGGCCGTCTTCGTGTGCACTAGCTGCGCCAGGGTGGCTGCGTGCGGCGGCTCACAACGAAGCGCATCGGCAATCAGCTGCGACAGGTGATCGCGCGCGAGCGGCGCCAGCGTCAGTTCCTCGATCTTCGCGCCCGCGTGCCGCATCGCATCGAGCTTTCTGCGCAGCGGGTGATTCGCATCGACCTCGTTGTCGCGGTACGCGCCGATCAGCAGCAGGTGGCGCAGGTCCGAGCGTGTGAGCAGATCGTCGAGCCAGTCGAGCGTGGCCGCATCGAGCCATTGCAGGTCGTCGAGAAACAGCGCGAGCGGATGGTCGGGCCGTGCAAACACGCCGACGAAGCGCCGGAACACGAGCTGAAAGCGCCGCTGCGCATCTTGCGGCGCGATCTCGGGCACCGGCGGCTGCTCGCCGATAATGAGCTGGAGTTCGGGCACGACGTCGATCATCAGCTGCGCGTTCGGCCCCAGTGCGTCGCACAGCGTTTTGCGCCAATCGGCCAGTTCCGCATCGCACTTCACGAGCAGCGGCCGCACGAGGCTCTGAAACGCCTGCGCGAGCGTCGAATACGGGATGTCGCGCCGGTACTGGTCGAATTTGCCTGAAGCGAACAGACCGCGCGGCGGCACCAGCACCTTGTGCAGCTCGTTGACGACCGAAGACTTGCCGATACCGGCATACCCGGCCACGAGCACGAGTTCCGGCGCGCCGCCAGCGACGATGCGGTGAAACGCATCGAGCAGCACGTCGATTTCATGCGCGCGGCCATAAAGCTTTTCGGGAATCACGAGCCGGTCCGGCGTATCGAACTCGCCTGGCGCGAAGTTTTCGATGGCATGCCGCGCCTCCCATTGCGCGAGACAGCGCTGCAAGTCGCGCTCGACGCCGCCTGCCGTCTGGTAGCGTTCCTCGACGGTCTTCGCGAGCAGCTTCATCACGATTGCCGAGATCGCGCGCGGCATGCTCGCGATTTTTTCGTGCGGCGGCACCGGCTTGCGCGCGATATGGCAGTGCACCCACTCGATCGGATCGGCTGCCGCGAACGGCAACGACGCGGTAAGCATCTGATAGAACATCACGCCGAGCGCATAGAGGTCGCTGCGCGCGTCGATCGAGCGGTTCATGCGGCCCGTCTGTTCCGGGGCCATATAGGCAAGCGTGCCGGCGATCGTTTCAGGCGGCTCGGGCGCCTGGCGCTCGCGCGGCAGACGCGACGCGATGCCGAAGCCGGTGAGCCGCGCTTCGCCATTTGCGGTAACGAGCACATTGGAAGGCTTCAGGTCCTTATGCACGAGACCTTGCTGATGCACCTTGCCGAGCGCCGCGACGATCGCGATCGCCAGACGCAAAAACCGTTCAGTGGGAAGCGGCGTAACCAGCAGGCGCACGAGCGGCTCGCCGCCCGTATCTTCGAGCAGCAGGAGCGTCTTGCCGCGTTCCCGCACCAGCTCGAGCGGCCGTGCCGCCCAGGCGCAATCGAGTTCGTCCTTGAGGCTGTGCTCGTGTGCGAGCCGGTCGAGGCTTGCCGGCGTCGGGTGCTCGGCCGTGGGCCTGACCGCCAGCAGGGCGACGCGCGCGCCGCCGTGCTGCCGGCACCACATGCGGCACAACGCCAATTCGCCGTCCCCCCACAACAGCTGGGAGTCGCCATCTTCGAGCATGCCGAACCGGAAGGACATCTGAGCTGTTCGCTATCAGATCGGATTGCCTTTGTCGGGGCCGATGTGCATGTAGCGCACGTGTTGAATCGGCGGGCCGCGATCGTCGGGGACCGCGGTGAAATCTAGTCTGCCACAGCTCCATGCCATATGACATGCTGACTTTCCAGAGCAGGCGCGACGCTTCCCGCTTTTGAATCTGCGAATCGCCAGCGACAAACCTGCGGGTTCCCGCGATAAACCTGCGACGGCCCACGATAAACCTTCAGATCATTACGGTCGCAACGCGCCCGCGATTTCGTTTTCGGAAAGCCAGCTTCCCTTTTTGAGGACGCTCGTCATATATCAGGCCGTAGCATGCTGCTTTGACTGGCAAAAAGACGCCGATACAACGGAAAAAAGCGATGCGCTTCCCAGCGACCGAAGTCGACCAGACCTTGAGACGAACCCTCGCGCAAGCGTTCGAGCACGATCCGACCGTGACCTACGTGTTGCCCGACGAGCGCACGCGCCTGAAGCGCCTCGAACGCGTGTATGGAATCTATCTGAGCGTATTCACGAGGCTGGGCTTCGTCGTTGCGACCGACGCGCTTGACGCCGCGGCGCTATGGCTGCCGCCGCAGCGCTACCCGTTGACGGTCGCGCAGAATCTGCGTCTGCTGCCCGCCATCCTGTTCACCTTCGGCCGGCAGTCGGCGCGGGCGCTGACCGCGATGTCCGTGCTCGAAGGCGCCTGCCCGCCGCGCGGACACTACTGGTATCTCGGCGTGTTAGGCGTCGTTCCGCCGCAACAGGGGCGAGGCATTGGAACGAAGCTGCTTGAGCGGGGACTGGCGATCTGCGACAAGGCCGGGGCAGGCGCCTATCTCGAAGCCACATCGGAAGCCCATGTGCCGTTTTACGAACGGCACGGCTTCAGGGTCCGGTCCGAACTCAGCCTGCGCGACGGCCCCCGTGTCTGGACGATGTGGCGAGACCCACTGCTAGCGGCGCCGTCCTGACGCCGCTTCCGCGCGCAACCCCGCGCGCAGCAGCGACCCGCCACGCGCGCGCGGCGCCGGTTTTACGGCGCACGCATGGCGACCACCACCGGCTTGTCGGCGCCCACGGTAAAGCTAGCGTTTGCATTGCGCCCAGCGTTTGCCGAAGCTAACCTAATCGGCGCTCGCCATGATTTTTAGCGCTGCATTGAGTGCTGCCGCACGGTGAATTTTTGTTAGCGGCCTTTGCTCAAATCCGCCTTATCAGTCTTATCGACCACCCCGTTGCTCCTTACCGCCCTGCCATTCGCCGCACCATTTTCGCGATCCATCCGGTGAGCCCGTTGCGCACGACCACCGTCGCGATGCGCCGCGGCCCGAGCACGAGCGCACCCGCGAGAATTGCGGCGGCGAGCGTCACGTGTGGCGCGCTAACGGCGAGCTCGCGCACGGTCGACACCGTAAAAACCGGCTTGCGGCGCGCATCGGCGAGCTTCGCCGCCTCGCGCGCGGCGAGCAGCTCGGCGCGCGAGGCGGCCATCCGCGCGCGCAATGCGGCGCGCGACGCATCGTCATAGACGGTGGTCATTTGAGTGCCTCTTTGACGGTGTTCAGATCGTTGCGGATTTCTTCCTGCAGCGCGTCGAGCGACCAGACGGGCCGCTGCATCTGGAATATGACGAGCGCGACGATCGACAGCACGAGCCACGCGCCGGCGACCGCCCACACGACATGAATGAAATAAGGCGTCGCCCAGAAGGTCGCGATAATCGCGATGCAGACGAACGACAGCGTAAAGAGCCCGGCCACCGCAAGCGCGACGAGCGCGATGATTTCGCGCATAAGCCGCGTGCGCATCCGCGACGCCTCGATCGACAGCAGCTCGCTGTAGTCGCCGAGGCGCTCGACGCAAAAGCGGCTCACATTGCCCCACTGCGTCACTTTGGAATGGATCGACATGGCCGTGCTCCGTCACTGCGTGAACTGCTGCCGCGCGAATGGGGCGCCGACGCGAATGCTGTCAGCGCCGCGCGGCGCTCAGCGATCCGTGTCGCCGCGATTCCACGCCCACAACACGCCCAATGCGAAACCAGCCGCGGCCGCGATGGCGAGCGTCGCCATCGGTTTCTCGACGATCGAATCGCGCGCGACTTCCACAGCATCCGCATACAGTTGTTGTGTCTTGCCGCATAGCGCCTTGGCCCTGCCCGACAGTTGCTCGCTCGCGTCGCCGATCACACTGCCGACCGTCTCCTGCACCGTGCCGACCGCTTCGCGGACGACGCCTTCAGCCTTCGTCGTTTCCATCTGTGCTCTCCTCGTCGTGGGTGACCGGTATTCGATCGCGCGAAATAGCGCGCGAAAATGCGATTGCTTCACCGGCAAGCGTGCTGTGCAAGTTCTGCGCCATTGCGTGAAATGCGCGCTTGCATCGATGGGACGCGCGATATTTGTAAGGCTTACGTGTGCTGTATGCACAAGCAACCGATGAGAGGTGAACGTCGAGGGTCGTGCGCGGCAACGCGAGGCACCGCGCTTGCTGATTACCGTACCTGCTTAACGCAATGCAGCGCAACGCTCACTGACGATCGGGAGCGGCCGGCGCGACGCCGCCTGCCGACGGAGCGCCATCGGCGCGCGCCGCCAACGCGCCCTGCTGCGCCGCAATGCGGGCGAGCGCGGCCTGGATATTGTCCGGATAGTTCGTGGCGTCGCCCCAGCCCGGGCGATAGCCGGCCTGCTCAACCCGAATCAGTTCCTGCACGACTTCGGCCCGCGTCAGGCCATTTCCGGATTGCGCGAGCGCAGCCAGGGGACACGCAAGCGACAGGGCAACGAAGCCCGGTAAAACGATCGAAGATTTCATCGCACACCTCCCGCGAATTCACATCGGATTCAATCTTTAGAAGATCGCGTAAATTCGCTTCTTGTGCAAATGCTCCGCGCTCGGCCTTACCGGCTGGACATGTCGAGCGCGCACGCCTGCTCGCCGCCGTCCCTTCAGTTCGCCTTCGGCTTGCGCCTGATGACGGGTTTTGCACCTTTCGCACTCTTCCCGCGCGACGCGCCATCGGCGCCCGGTGCGTCGGCGCTTGCGCTGCCGCTGCCACTACCACTACTTCCACCACCGCTACCACCGCCGACGAGGTCGCCGAGCGCCGACAGCGTTTCCACATACGACAGGAATTGCTGCAGATATCCGGGCGACAACTCGTTCATCAACGACAGCGCGCGATGCACGAGCCGGTTCGAGTTAAGCGGACCCGCATTGCCCGGCACCTGTTCGAGCGACTGACGCAACTGCCGGCCCGCGCTGAGCTTCGACCACGTTGCATGGAAATACTGCAGTGTGTCGGCGAGCGTATCGCCGCGGTCGGCGCGCCCATTCAATGAAGCGCTCAAAGCTGCGAGCGATGTGCCGGGCCGTGCGTTTGCGTTGTTCGTTTGAGCGGCTTGCGCAGTTTGCGCCCCTTGCGATTCGACTTCATCGCGCTTACGTTCGATGTCTTCCGCATATGAGGTCATCAGCCCCGCAAGCCGCGCGTCGAGCAGGCGCTGGAGTTCGCCTTCGGCCGGCGACGACAGCTTCGCGATGCGCCGCGCAAGCGCATCGAGCGCCGCAAAACGCAACGGATCGAGGCGATCGGCGCCCGCTTCGCGCCACGCGTCGAGCGTCGCGCGCGCGTCGCCGCCTGCTGCATCATCCGATGCAGCACGGGGACTCTGCGGTGTTTCGCGAACGTCACTCATTGCCCATTGCCCGTCTGCCCATCACTCATCTGACTTAACTGCGAGAACTTCACTGCCTGAGTTTTCACTACGATTTGCCGTCGTTGCCCGCCGCCTGGCGCGGCACCGGCGCGATCTCGACGCGGCGGTTCTTCGCGCGCCCTTCGGCGTCCGCGTTCGAACCAACCGGCTGCTCAGAGCCGAACGCCGCCGCGAATACCGACTTCGCGGGCACGCCGTCGTCGATCAGTGCGCGCGTCACCGTCAGCGCACGCTGCGCCGACAATTCCCAGTTATCGGAGAACCGGCGGTTGCCCGCGCGCACCTGCTGATCGTCGGCAAAGCCGCTCACCATCAGGATCTCGTCGTTCACGTTCAGATACGCGGCAAGCGGTGCGGCCAGCGACTTCAGCAACTCGCGCCCCTGCGGCTGCAACTGGTCCGAATTGAGCGCGAACAGCACATTGCCGCTGATGCCGATGCGCCCGTTGACGAGCGTCACGCGCCCGGCCGCGAGCGGCGCCGCAAGCGCCTTTTCGAGCGCCGCACGGCGCGCCGCGTCGGCTTTGTGTTGCTGCACTTCCTTCTCGAGCCGGCTCGACAGCTCGAACTGCACGCCGATCACGCTGACGAGAATCAGCACGAACGCGCCGACCAGCACCGACATCAGATCGCCGAACGCAGCCCAGATCGGCGCGCCCGGCTCGACGCCGACATCGATCTCATCGCTCATGACGCGCGCGCTCCGGCCAGATGCTGCAGGTCTTCCATGATCTGCTTCTGCGACATCACGCTCAGGTCGATCACCTCGCGCGCCTGCGCGACGTAGTACGCGAGCTGTTCGTCGCTGCGTGCGAGCGACTGGTCGAGCGCGCGCTCGATGCGCTCGAGGTGCGTCATCAGCTTGCCGTTCGACTCGCCAAACGACGCGACGGCCGCGCCGAACGCGTCGCCCATGCTCGCCATGTCAATCGCGCTGGTCGCGACCTGCGCGGCGGCGATATCGAGCTTGTGCGACTCGGTTTCGACCTTGTCCGAGAACTGGTCGCCGACGCGCTCGAGCAGATTCGCCGAGGTCGACACAAGCCCGTCGATCGCCGCGCGCTGTTCGGTCGACGCGTGATTGACCGCGTCGAGCAGCGTTTCGAGCGTTTGCAGCAGACGCGTGCGTTCCTCGAGCATCGCCGTATCGCGGACCATGCTTTCCGACAGGCTTTTGCGCAACTCGCCGATCACGTCGGCCGCGGCCTTCGGCGCTTCCGACGCCGCGCTCACCAGCCGCCCGATCTCGTCGATCGTGCCGCGCGCTTCGGCCTGCGCGCGCTCGGCGATCTCGCGCGCGGTCGCGGCGAGCGTGTCGCAGATCTGCTGCTGGCGCGCCGCGTGCTGCGCGCCGGACTCGGCCCATTCGCGCGACAGTGCGGACGCCGTCTGTTCGAGCGCGGCCGCCCAGGCGGCGAGGCGTTTGTCGTCGGCGGCGGCGAGACCCGTCTGCAGCGCGGTATGCGAAGCGTCGACGCGTTCGACAAGCGATGCCGCATGCAAGTCGATGCTTGCCGCGGCGGCAGTGGTCGCCGCCTCGAAGTTCGCGCTGGCCGCATTGATGGCTGCTTCGTGGCGCGTGGCGAGCGCGTCATGCGTTTGTGCGTGCTGTGCGAGCGCATCGGTCCATGCCTGCAAGGCCGACGTCATCGCGGCTTCGTGGCGTGTCGCGAGCGCGTCGTGCGTCTGCACGTGCTGCGCGAGTGCGTCCGTCCATGCCTGCGACGCGGACGTCATCGCCGCTTCGTGACGCGTCGCGAGCGCATCGTGCGTTTGCACGTGCTGTGCGAGCGCATCGGTCCACGCCTGCGATGCGGACGTCATCGCCGCTTCGTGACGCGTCGCAAGCGCATCGTGCTTTTGTACGTGCTGTGCAAGCGCATCGGTCCATGCCTGCGACGCAGACGTCATCGCTGCTTCGTGACGCGTCGCCAGCGCATCGTGCGTTTGCACGTGCTGCGCGAGCGCGTCGCTCCACGTTCCTGAAAGCTTTGCCGCCGATGCCGCGAGTTGCGCGCCCACCTCGTCGAGCAGTTTCGAGGCGCGCGTATCGGCGTTTGCGGCGAAGCGCTCGAGCGTCGCGCTCATGCGCTCGGCAAGCGCCTCGTTCGAGACGCGCTGCGCGTCGAGCGCGCCGGTCCATGTGCTGGCGACCTGTTCGGCGGTCGAGGCAAAGCCGCGCGACAGGCCCTCCATGTGCTGCTGCGTCGCTTGCGCCGCGCGCTCGTGCAGCGCGGTGGTATCGCGCGCAAGACTCGCAAGCGTCGATTCGATCGCCGGCTGAATCGCCGCGCCGACTGCGCGCGCATGTTCGCCGACGCTCTGCCGCAGCGACTGCTCGACCGAATTCGTCAGCCGCGCATAGGCGAGTTCGGTCTTCGCGTGAAACTGCTGCTGGCTTGCCAGTTGCCGCTCGCTTGCGGCGGCGCTGTGCTGTTCGAGCGTGCCCATCAGCGTATGCAGGCCGTTGATCAGCGCGGGCATCGCCTCGGCCTGGCGCTGCATGAGCCTGAACGTTTCCTCGCGCTGATGCGCGGGCGAAAACACGCGCAGCACGGTCGCGATCTTCGCGTCGAGCTGCTGCGCGACCTTGATGCGCTCGCGGCGGCATAACGCCGACAGCAGACCGAGCATCGCCGAAGTCGCCACGCCCGCGATCGACGTGCCGAATGCGAAACCGAGACCGCGCACCGGCGCGGCGAGCGACGCGCGCACGGCTTGCAGATCGGTGGCCGAGTCGAGCGCCGCGCCGGTGCCGCGCAAGGTCGCGGCCATCCCGAGCAGCGTGCCAAGCATGCCGAGCAGCACGAGCAGACCGACGAGATACGGCGTGAGCGCCGGACCCGGCAGCCCCGCGCGTTCGCCCTCGACGCGCAGCCGCACCGCGCCGCGCAGGCTCGGATGCAGGCGCTCGAGCCACGCGCCTAGTTGCGATGGCGTCGTATCGAGCTGGCCGACCGCGGCGACCAGCGTGTCGGTAGCCTGCTGGTAGCGGTAGAGCTCGAGCGCGCCGGTCACGTAGCATGCGCCGATCAGCAGCGCGACCACGAGGGCGAGCGGGTTCGTCGCCGCATAGCCGATGGCGACCCACAGCACGGCGGCAAGGCCGACCACGAAAACGGCAAGATGGATTCGGTATCTGAACATGGTTCCGAAAGTGTCCCGTCGAAGGTGCCTGTCGAAGGTATCAGTTAGCTGGCGCGAAGAGCGGCGAGCAGCCCTTCGACCGGTTGGAAACGAACGTCGAGTTCCGCGAGCAGGACGGCGCGCATGTCTTCGCGGAACAGGTCGAGCCAGGCGTTGGCTCGCGGTGCGGCGACGGCTTGGGCGGCTTCCGATGGCGTCGGCGCATTCGCTTCCGCCTGCGCCCGCGCCACATCCCTCAGCCGCTTGAAATGCGCCTCGAGCAGCGCCGGCAAAGCTCCGAGCACGCTGCGCTCACGCGCATCGAGCGCGCGCTCCATCGTCGCGTCGACGAGCGCGAGACGCGCATGGCGCTCGCTACGCGTCGCCAGCGTCGCGCGCAAACGGACCCGCAGTTCGCCGATCGCGTGTTCCATCGATTGCTGCTGCGTGTGATAGTCCTGACGGAACAGCGCGAAGTCGACGGGTTCGGCGTCGGCGTTGCCGCGCGTTTCAACGTTTGCCTGAACGTGCAAATGAGCGTGCGACTGAACATGCGGCAGTGCCTGCGACTGCCCCCGCGGGTGCGTCGTATCGCCGCGCCGCGCATTCGCGCCGCGCCGCCCGCCGTCGACCGCGTAGAGGGCGCCGATCGCGTCAGTCAGGGTGGCGCGCGTACGCACGCACAGCGCCGCCTCGAGCGTGGCGATCGTCGCTTCGCCGCCCGTGCCCGGCGCAGCCGTAACGGACGCGGGTGCGGCCGTCGCGGACGCCGGCGCCGCAGCGTCGAGCGCGCTCGACAGCGCAATGGCGTCGGTCCAGCCGAGCCATTGGCTGAGCCGGTCCAGCAGGGAGACATCGGAAGCGGGGACGCCGGTCCGCATGATGCGCGTCAGCACGCGGACCAGCGGCGCGCCGCTGTAGGGCATGCGCTGCGGAAGCTGCACGGATTTCCTCGCGCAAAAAACCGCATAGTTTACACGGCGGCGGGCGCGAACCGGTCGATTCCGGGCGAACAATAGACCAACACGAGGCAAACACGGAACAAACGGCGAGCAAACACCAGGCAAACAGCGGACAAAAAGCGCCAAAACGCGAAGGGACTTCGCATTCGCGCTTCTTTGCCTCCTGCTACCATCAAACCCATGCCGCGAGTTTCCCGGGGGTTTCTCCGGGTTTTCCGTTCACCCGCCGCGCGCTCCTTTCTTTCCTTTCTTGCCTTTCGCCATGACCTTGCTGAGCCTGTTCGACCCCTGGGAGCCTTCGCTTAGCCTTGTCGTCGTGATCGTCGCGGCTGCGATCCTGTTCGCGCGCGGCGCGCGGCGCATTCGCGTCAGCGTCGTGCGCCAGGCTGCGTTCTGGCTGGGTCTCGCGCTGTTCTATGTCGCACTGCACACGCGGCTCGACTACTACGCCGAGCATCAGTTCTTCGTGCATCGGCTGCAGCATCTCGTGCTGCACCACCTCGCCCCGCTGATCATGATGGCTGCTTACCCGTGCGGCGTGCTGCGCGCCGGGCTGCCGCTACGCTGGCGCTCCGCGCTGCGCCGCTGGCAGCGCACGCGGCCCGCGCGCCTCGCCGCGGCCGTGCTGTTGAATCCGGCCTTTATTTCGATCGCCTTCGTCGTGTCGGTGGTCTTCTGGCTGATTCCGTCGGTCCAGTTCGTGGCCATGCTCGACTGGCGCCTGTACCGGTTGATGAACTGGTCCGTGGCGATAAGTGGCCTGCTGTACTGGTGGATGCTGCTCGATCATCGGCCCTCTCCGCCGAGCCGCGCGCGTCCGGGCCTGCGCGTGCTGTCGCCCGCCATCACGATGACGCCGCAAATTCTCGTCGGCGCGATCATTACGTTTTCATCGCAGGATCTCTATCCGATCTTCACCTTGTGCGGCCGCGCCTTCACGTCGCTGCCCGCTTCGCTCGACCAGAGCCTCGGCGGTCTCATCATGTGGGTGCCCGCCGGCGTGCTCGAAGCGATCGGCGCGATGATGGCGCTGCGCAATCTGATGCGCCTGTCCGCCTCGCCACGGGCCGCAAAGGCCAGGCCGCGCGCAGGCCAGGCTGCCCATGGCCGGCCGCCCGCGCAACCCGCCGCGACCGCGGCGATCCCCGCCCGGCCAGCCGCGGCGGCCCACCCACCCGCTTCCTCCTCAGGACAGCATCATGCTTAAGCACATCGCCACGAACCTGCTCGACATCGCCTATGACGAACAGGGTGACGCCGATGGATGGCCGGCCATCCTGCTGCATGGTTTTCCGTACGACATCCACGCTTACGATGAAGTGACACCGCGCCTCGTCGCGCAGGGCGCGCGCGTGATCGCGCCGTATCTGCGCGGCTACGGGCCGACGCGTTTTCTTTCGCCCGCCACCGTGCGTTCGGGCGAGCAGGCCGCGCTCGGCGCCGACCTGCTGGCGCTGCTCAACGCGCTCAGGATCGACAAGGCCGTGCTCGGCGGATACGACTGGGGCGGCCGCGCGGCGTGCGTGGTGGCGGCGCTCTACCCGTCCCGGGTGCGCGGGCTGGTATCGGTCAACGGCTACAACATCCAGAACATCGCCACCGCGATGGAGCCCGATACGCCCGATAAGGAACACCGGCTGTGGTACCAGTACTACTTCCACAGCGAGCGCGGCCGCGCCGGCCTCGCGCAACACCGCGCCGATTTCTGCCGGCTTTTATGGTCGCTGTGGTCGCCGACCTGGCGCTTCGACGACGCCACCTACGCGCGCACCGCGGCAGCGTTCGACAATCCGGATTTTGTCGAGGTCGTCATCCATTCGTACCGGCATCGTTACGGTCTCGTCGACGGCGACCCGCTGTTCGCGGAGATCGAGCGCGGCCTCGCGGCCTCGCCGGCGATTACGGTGCCGTCGGTCACGCTCGACGGCGACGCCGATGGCGTCAGGCCGTTAGGCGGCAGGGAAGCCGGCCTGAAACGGTTCACGGGGCGCCATGAAAACCGTATCGTGCCCGGCGTCGGTCATAACCTGCCGCAGGAAGCGCCCGAGGCGTTCGCGGCCGCGGTGCTGGACGTCAACGCCTGGGCGGGTTGAAGCGCGCTCAGCCCACCAGCGCGATCTGAAACGATTTAGGCGTGACGCCCGTGTATTGCTTGAATACGCGCGTGAAATGCGCCTGATCGGCATAACCGGCCTCGCGTGCGACGAGAGCGAGCGCCGCGCCCTGCTTCAATCTTTTCTGCGCATAGCGGATGCGCGCCTGCTGCTGATACGCATGCGGGCTCACGCCCGCGCTGCGAGTAAACGCACGCAATAGTACGAACGGCGTCAAGGCATGCTCGGCGGCGAGTGAAGCGAGTGTGAATTTGCCGGCGAGATCGGACTGCAATTGCTCCTTCACCGAACGGATGATGCGCGATTCGACGCGCGGCGACGGCAGCGTCGCGCGCTGCGCCGCATGCACCGACAGCATGTGACCGATCGCGAACGCAAGCGTCTCACTGCGCTTGAATGCGTCGTCGTTCACTTCGGAGCACCAGCTCACGCCGTAGACCGATTGCGCGAGCGGCACATCGCGAACGATCCTCGCCGGCACATCGAGCCTCGAACGCACGGGCAGACCGATCGATCCGGTGTAATCCGCGAGATCGTCGGGCAGGAAGTACGCCACGCGCATCTTCCAGCGGCCCGATTCACCCGCGTGGGCCGCATGCATTGTGTCCGCGTCGAGCGGCACGATGTCGCCGCGGCGCAGCGTGTCGACGTGCCCGGCAATATTCACGACGACACTGCCGCTCGTGATCAACACGAGACAGTGCGTATCGTGCGCGTGCGGCGGATAGCGGTGCCCGACGAATTCGCCTTTGAGCATCATCGCGTCGAGCACGTCGGGCGCGTGCCACACCTTCGTCGCGGTCGTGGCGCTGCTTGCGGCTGCAGGCCGCTTCGATCGCGTGGGTACTGCGGTTCGGGAATCGGACATCGAACGCCTGGTTTCAGAGCGTGACTGTCGATCAATGATAAGCAAAAGCGCGCTTCGACGTTAGCGCCGCGCTTCTTACCGCGCTGCTACGCGGTTGAACAGGTCGAAGCACGGCTATTGCATCAGTTCGAAGTCGCTGACGAGCTTTCGGACCGCTTTATTCTCGCCGACGATGCCGACGCCGACATACGCAAGCTCATGCGTATCGACCGCTCTGACCGCATCCCTGAACGCGGTGTAATCCTTCGTTTGCTGGCCCTGCACGGGGAAGCCGACGATGTCGAATTCCTTCTCGAGCGCGTCCGCCCTGAGCTTCGACAATTGCCCAACCGAAGCTTTCAGCACCGAAATACCCACCGGAATCAGCCCCGGATGATGCACGTCCTGCGCGTCGATCAACGGCGCGCCGACCAGGTAGGGATGCCGCTCGCCGATCGTCAGCGCGATTACGGCGGCGGCGTTGCATGCTTTACCGGCCGGCAACGCATCGTCGATGACGATCACGCAGCGCGGCGCCGCGATTTTCTGAACAGCCGTTGGGTGTGAATGATCCGCTTGCAGTGTCAATCGATGCTCCGGGTTTGCGCAGGAATATCTGCACAACGGATGATACAAATGCATTGCGTGCCTGTATTGAAGGATTTTGCAGCAACCTGCGGCGCCTCACGGCGATTGCCCGGCCGCCTTTGCCAACCTAGCCCCCACGCGGCCTTTGCGCGCTGGCGCACGCGCAAACGCAAGGACGCCTATGATCGGCGTTGCGCAATCCATCGCATCGCGTCGCGTTGATTTGTACTCAGGCCGGCGCGCAAAGCGCGAGCTGGCCCGGATTCTTTATCACCCATGTCAAGAGAAAAACATGCCGATGTGGAAAACACTTGTCGCGGCGACGGCCGCCATCGTCGCGCTCAGCTACGCACCCTTCGCTTCCGCCCAAGGAGAGGCCATGACTTCCACGAGCGATGCACAGGTTCACTACCGCAGCGTCGATATCAATGGCGTGTCGGTGTTCTACCGCGAGGCGGGCCCGAAGAACGCACCGGTCTTGTTGCTGCTACACGGTTTTCCATCGTCGTCGCGCATGTTCAATCCGCTCTTCGAGCGGCTCGCGACCCGCTACCATCTGATCGCACCCGACTACCCGGGCTTCGGCAATAGCGCCGCGCCGCCGCCGTCGCAGTTCGCCTACACGTTCGATCACATCGCGCAGATTGTCGATGCGTTCACGGTAAAAATGGGCCTCACGCACTACATCATGTATATGCAGGACTACGGCGGTCCGGTCGGCTTCCGTCTCGCGCTCGCGCATCCGGAGCGCGTCGACGCGCTGATCATCCAGAACGCGGTCTCGCACGAAGACGGCCTGGGGCCGCTCTGGAACAAGCGGCGCGAATTCTGGGCGAACCGTGCGCCCAACGAAGCCGCGCTGCGCGAAAACCTGATCTCGTTCAACGCGACGCGGCAGCGCCACCTCGGCTCGAGCCCGAACATCGATCTTTACGACCCTGACCTATGGATGGACGAGTTCGCGTTTCTAAGCCGACCCGGTGAAGTCGACATTCAAAGCGATCTGTTCTACGACTACCGGACCAATGTCGCGTCGTATCCGAAGTGGCAGGCATGGATGAAGAAAACGCAGCCGCGCACGCTCGTGCTGTGGGGTAAATACGACCCGTCGTTTCAGGTCGCCGAAGCCGACGCGTACCGCCGCGATCTGCCGAACGCCGAGATTCACGTGCTCGATGCGGGGCATTTCGCGCTCGACGAAAAGGCCGGGCAATGCGCTCAACTGATCGATCAATTCGTGCAAAAGGTGACGGCACACAAGGCTTCGTGACAAAGCCGCCGCACGCGCCGCCCCACCTAAGCTATTTCACGCGGGCCGCCCCCAGACCCGCCTGGCGCCGGCCCGTGCGGCCACGCCATAACCGTTATTCGCGCGTCAATCAGAGCGCGACGCCGAGCGCGCCGTGCTTGTGCGACGACGACGTATCGGACTGCGTGCCCGAATGTGTACCCGACTGCATGCCCGCCTGCAGCCCCTGCTGCTGCATCTGCATCAATTGCATCGATGGATCCTGCTTCTGAACCTGCTGCGCCGCCTGCATTTCCTTCTTCATCAGTTCTTTGACTTTCTCGATGATCTTCTCGCGCTCTGCCGGCGTCATTTGCGCAAGCTGCTGCGGCGTGACGCCCAGTTGCGCCAGGATCGAATTGAACATCCCCTGACCCGGGTTGCTGCCCGCGTAGGCGCTCAGTTGCGATAGCAGGTCCTGAAACGACGACCCTTCGTTGCGGCCCGTCGCGCCCGCCGACGCTTGGGTGTTGTTCAGGGACAAGGCGGCGTTGTCGCTAATCTGCATGACGGTGACTCTCCTTCGAGCAGCTGCTCGCGTAGATATTCAGGTAGACAGGCAAACGGGAGCACGTCGTTAGAGCACGCTCCATCAGCGTCAAGCATACGGCCGGCGGCCCCACGCGAAAGCGTCGAGAAAGCGACAGAACTGGCCATATTTTTACCGATTGCTTAAGCCTTGCGCAGACGTGGCGCGTAACCCGTAACGGCTCATGCGCCCAGTTAGCTGCCGCACGCGCATATTTCATATGCCTTATCCGAATATCTTAGCGGCCCCAAGCGTTCATATAGCAAGGCTTCCGATCGATTACGGCCGGAACCAAACGCATACCAGGATTGAAAGGATTCGTATATGAACGTAGTATCGCGACCCGCCGTCCGAAGCGACGCAGCCGAGGTCCCCACACTGATCGCTTCGCTGCTCGAAAACGCGGCGAAGCATCCGCACGCGCCGGCCATTATCGATGGCGATCTGACGATCGAATTCGGGCAGTTCGTCGAAGACGCCCACAGACTGGCCACGCGTTTCGCCGATCTCGGCGTGCGTCCGGGCGACCGTATCGTCCTGCATCTCGGCCATTGTTATCAGGCGAGCATCGCCTGTTATGCCGCGATCATGCTCGGCGCGATTGCGGCGCCGCTGAACGTCCATTTGAAGGCGCCCGAACTCGCAAGGCTGATGCTCAGGCTGCAGCCGGCCGTCTATATCGGTCATCTCGCGCGGCGCGACACGATGAATGACGTACCGCCGGATCTGTTGCCGTTCGACCGGCGCTTTTACGTCGACCGTGCTTACGTCGATATGCCGCGCGCACCCTCTACCGGCGGCCACGATCTCGCGGGCAGCAGTTGGGATGCTCTCATGGCAAGCGCACACAAGACACAGCTCGACACGCGCCCCTTGCCGCAGCCCGATCGCGACGCGATCGCGATACTGCTCTGCACATCGGGCACGACAGGCGAGCCCAAGCTCGTCGCGCATACGCAGCGCTCGTTCGCGCATTGCGTCGACTATCTGAGGAAGGCCGGTTTTGGCGGCAGCGCGGCGGTGCCGCTCGCGGCGACGCCGCTGTTTCATTTGCCGGGCATGTTCCGTCTGCACGTGAGTCTGACGTTCGGTCAGTGTCTGGTGCTGCCGCAGTGCCTCGATTTCGACGGCGCGGCCTATCTCGACGCGATCGAACGGTACCAGTGCACGACGCTTGCATTGAGCCCGTTCGGCGCCGCCGAACTGATCCGCGCGCAAGCGGACCGCCGTCGCGCAACCGGGTCGTTGCGCGGCTGCGTGGTGACGGGCGATGCCTGTTCGATCGAGCTGCAGCAGCGTTTCGAAGCGACCTTCGGCGTCGCGCTGCCGGTCGTCTATGGCATGACCGAAGCGCCGCTGTGCGTCGTGATCGGCAGCACGCCGCGCACGGTGCGCGCGCGGCCGGGCACCACGCGTATCGTCGATCGCAACGGCAACAATGTGCCGGCCGGCATGCCCGGCGAACTGATTCTGAACGTTCCGACGTTATTCGATGGGTACTGGATCTCGCCGGGCGCCCTCGAGCGCGGGGTCGACGATGACGGCTGGTATCACACGGGCGACCTGATGCGCGAGGACGAGCATGGCGAGTTGAGCTACGTGGCGCGGATCAAGGACATCATCGTGCGCGACGGAGAGAACATCGCGCCCGCGGAGATCGAGCAGGCTTTGCTGTCGCATCCCGCCGCCGCGGATGCGGCCGTGGTCGGCGTGCCCGACGACGTGCTCGGCGAACGCATCGTCGGCTTCGTCAAACTCGCGGAGCACGCGGCCGACACCACGATGCAAGAGATTCTCGCGTGGATGGCGACGCGGCTGGCCGATCACAAATTGCCCGAGGCCGTGCTGCGTGTTGAGCGCATTCCGCGCACGCCGTTCGGTAAGGCCGACCGGCGCGCGTTGCGCGAACTCGCGCGCGGCGAACTGGCCTTGTTGCGCGAGCGCGAAGCCTGACAGTGGGCAAATGAACGCACCTGTAAGCGCCAAAGAGCGCAACTGTGCGCCGCGCGCCGCTGCACAACGCCTGGCTACTTCAACGCTTGGCTACTTCAACGCCTGGCTACTTCAACGCCTGGCTACTTCAACGCCTGGCTGCTTCAACGCCTGGCTGCTTCAACGCTCGGCTGCTTCAACGCTCGGCTGCTTCAACCCTCGGCTGCTTCCACGCTCGGCTGCTTCAACGCCCCGGCTGCTTCAACACATCAGTGCATCAACGCGTCGCTGCTTCAACGCAGCGGTGCTTCAAAACCCGTGATCGGCCGCAAGCATCTGCGCGGCCCGCTCGCCGATCACGACACACGGCGCCATCGTATTGCCGGTCGTCACGCGCGGCAGAATCGACGCATCGGCGATGCGCAACCGGTCGATGCCATAGACGCGCAGGCTCGTATCGACCACCGACATCGCGTCGTGGCCCATCTTCGCCGTGCAGCTCTGATGCGAGTGGCTAACCGTGCCGTTGCGCATGAACTGCTCGAGCGCCGCGTCGCCGACCGGCCCCGGCAGAACCTCGCGCCGCGTAAACGGCCGCAGCGGCGCCGAATTGCCGACGTCGCGGCAAAACTCGATGCAGCGCTTAAGCGTGCGCATATCGGCGGGATCGCCAAGAAAGTTCGCGTCGATCGCAACCGGATCGAGCGGATGCGGGCCTGTCAGACGCACGCGGCCGCGGCTCTCGGTGCGCAGCACGGCCGTCGTCAGCGACCAGCCGTGCGCGGGCAGATCGCGCCCGGCCGCCTCAGGGCTTGCATACGGCAGCTCAGTCAGGAAGGTCTGGCAGTCGGGCCGGTCGCGCCCGCTATCGCTTTTCCAGAGCGCCGTCATTTCACCGAGGTTGTTGCGCCCGACGATCGGTCCGGCCGCCTCCCACACGCACGGCGCCATGAAGTGGTCCTGAAAATTTCGGCCGACGCCGGGCAAAGCCTGCTTGAGTGCGATGCCATAGCGGCGCAGTTCTGCTTCGTCGCCGATGCCCGATTGCATCAGGAGCTTGGGCGTCTGGATCGCGCCGAGCGACAGCACGACTTCGCGCGTCGCGCGCACGCGCTTCAGTTCGCCGTGCTGCAGATACTCGACGCCGGTCACCGCGGCGCCGTCGAACGTGAGCCGCGTAACGAGCGCCTGCGGCAACACGACGAGATTCGACGGTTCGCCCGGGCGCTGCAGAAACGGCTGCACATACGCGCGATACACCGACTGCCGCTGCCCGTCGCGAATGCACACATTCGTGAATCCGGCGCCGCCGTCGCCTTCCATCATCGCGCCGTTGTGGTCGGCCACCGTCGGTACGCCGGCGCGCGCAAACGCTTCGAGTCCCGCCGCGGCGATCGGATGCGGATCGGGCGCCGGCTGCACGAACAGCGGGCCGCCCTGCCCGCGCCGCCGTGGGTCCGGCTCGCCATGCCAGTCTTCGATGCGGCGATAGATCGCGAGCACCGATTCGTAGCTCCATCCGTCGTCTTCGGTCGCTCTGGCGAGATCATCCCAGTCCGCCTGGTGCCCGTGCGCCCACGCCATCACGTTGATGCTTGCGCCGCCGCCGAGCACCTTGCCCATCGCCATCGGAATCATGCGGCCGTTCAGGTTCGCGTTCGGCGTCGCGCGAAATAGCCAGTTCTGCTCACTGCGTCTGAGGTTGGGCCACGCCGTGCTGTCGATAATCGCGGGGATGTCGTCGGTGCCGCCCGCTTCGAGCAGCAACACGCGCAATTCCGGATATTCGGCGAGGCGCCGCGCAACGACGGAGCCCGAACTGCCCGAGCCGCAGACGATAAAGTCGAACTCGCCGTCCGTGCCGTGCATGGGCTCAGCGCGCGCGGACAACGAAGGGCTGGAAGCAGCGAAAGCGGATTGTGTGGAATCGGTAGAGGCGCTCGTCACGGATATCTCGCATGGAACCGGCATGCGATGACGAGCGTACGCGCGCGGCGAAACGCGATGATGCGGATTGCGAAGCCCCGCACCGCTTCACGAATGCAAAGCGGTGCGGCGGTGCGTGACTGGAATGGCTAAAGCAGATTCGACAGGAGTCCGGCGGACTCTGACGTGGCCGGTCTGCCCGGCCCCGTCGGGGTTTGCCTTTTACTTTACTTCGCGAACAGCGACGCCATATTGGCGAACGACTTGATCTCGACCGCATTGCCCGACGGATCGAGAAAGAACATCGTGGCCTGCTCGCCGACTTCGCCCTTGAAGCGGATATGCGGCTCGATGATGAACTTCGTGCCCGCTGCTTTCAGCTTGTCGGCCAGCGATTGCCACTGCTGCATCGACAGCACGGCGCCGAAATGGCGCACCGGCACCGCATCGCCGTCGACGGCGTTGGTCGCGCGGTGACCCGCTTCGTCAGGCGACAGATGCGCGACGATCTGGTGACCGTAGAAATTGAAGTCGACCCATTCGGGCGAGCTGCGGCCTTCCGGGCAGCCCAGCAAATCGCCGTAAAACTCGCGCGCGGCTGCAAGGCTATGGACGGGAAACGCGAGATGGAAAGGGGGCATCGCGCCTTGCGTTGCACCTTGTGCTGTATCGGTCATTGGAATCTCTGAACCTGGTGGGGATGTTTCGCTGGAGCGGCTGATCCGGCAAGACCAGCCGATCAAGCCATGTGTTGCAACGTAGTCTACTGATAAACACAAACGCTTGAAAGCACAATGATTTCGCGCTGAGCCTCAAAGTTTTCGATACACCGGGCTTACCTTTGTGACTACCCTTTGCGAAGCGGCCCGGTCGTGCCGCGCACGATCAGATCGGTCGGCACGATGTTCTGCGAGCTGACCGGCCGCCCTTCGATGCGCGCCAGCAGATAGTCGGCGCTGCGCGTGCCGATTTCGTCGGCGGCAAGGCGCATCGTAGTCAGCGGCGGCGTCGTGAAGCTCGATACCTCGATATCGTTGATGCCCGCAATCGACAGTTCGCCCGGTACGTCGATGCCCGCCTCGCGCGCTTCCGCCAGTGCGCCGATCGCGAGCAGATCGGTGCCGCAGATCACCGCGGTGGGCCGCTCGGGGCCCTGCATCAGCGCTTTCATCGCCATCTGCCCTTCGATAATCTTGTGCGGCATTTCGATCAGATGCTCGTGCCGCAACTGCAGTCCGCGCGCTTGCAACGCCGCGCGCACGCCCATAATGCGGTCGGCCGCGCGGTCGCTGTGCTGCGTCATCTGCGTGATCATGCCGAAGCGCGTGTGGCCGAGGTCGAGCAGATATTCGGCGAGACGCCGGCCCACCGAGACATTGTCGAAGCCGACATACGGGTGGTCGTGATCGACGGTCCAGCCGTTGACGAGCGGAATCTGTTCCTTCTCGAGCAGTTCATACAGCGCGGGCGAATGGCTGCGGCCGACCAGCATAAGCCCCGCAATGCCGTCCGCGATCAGCGCGCGCACCTGCTTCAGCTCATCGAGCGGGTCGTAGTACGAGCAGCCGAGCAGCAGCGTATAGCCGGCCTCGCCGATCCTTTTCTGCAGCGCGAATACGCCGAGCGCGAAGTTCTGGTTTTCGAGCGAAGGAATCACCGCGCCGATCGTCTTCGAGCGCTGCGACGCAAGCGCGCGCGCGGCCGCATGCGGCGTATAGCCGAGCTGGTCGGCGATATCGCGCACGCGCTGCCGCAAGTCGGCCGCGACCGTCGCGTTGCCGTTCAGCACGCGCGATACGGTCGCCGTGGACACGCCCGCCGCACGGGCGACATCCAGCACGGAGATCGCATTCGATTTACGGCGCGGCGCCCTCTTTTTTATGTCTGCACTCAACGTTGCACCCAGCCCGGTCTTGTCCTGCGAGGCGCGCACCGCGCCCCTACGAGCCGCATTTTATAGCGCGAATTTCACGAAGCGGTAGCACACGCATCGAAATGCGGCGGGTACGCTGCGATGCGCTTCAGTCGAAGCTCAGTCGAAAATCGGTCGAAACTCAGCCGACAATCAGTCGAAATTCAGCCCAAATTCAGTCGATGCGCTTCACGTCGCCGTCGAATTCCACGATGCAGCCAAAGCCGCCATGAAACAGCGCCTCGCGCTCATCTTCGCGCGCGCCGGAAGCGGCAATGCGGGCGGCCGCGCTCGCTTGCGCGTCGTCTTCGGGTTCATAGCCGAGAAAACGCGCGTTTGCATTGCTCCAGCGGTTGCGCGCATTGTTCGATACGCCGTACGCAATCACAAAGTGATAGTCCGGGTAATCGATGCAGCGCTTCGTCAGCTGCACCATATCGCGGTGGCTGATCCATGTGAACAGATGGCGTGGCATGGTCGGCGTGTCGTCGGCGCGAAACGAGCCGATGCGCAGGCACGCCACGGACATCCCATGCTTGTCCGCATACAGCCTGCCGAGCGCCTCGCCGAATACCTTCGATACGCCATAGCGGCTATCGGGGCGCAGCGCGACGGTATCGTCGATCATGCGGTCGCGCCTGTGAAAACCGACCGCGTGATTCGAGCTCGCAAAAATCACGCGCTTCACGCCCGCTTGCCGTGCCGCTTCGAATACGTTGTAGCAGCCGTCGATATTGATATCGCGAATCTTCTCCCAACTATCTTCGTCGGGAATGCCGGCCAGATGCACGACGACGTCGACGCCCTGCATCGCGGGCAGCAGGTCCGCGAGGCGCGTGATGTCGGTGCTGACGATTTCCTCGCCGTCGCCGGCCGGCGCCTGCGGCGCGATGTCCGCCAGACGCAGCTCGTACTGGCCGCGCAACCCGGCGCGCAGTGCGCGGCCGATATGGCCGGCCGCGCCGGTGATCAGAACCCGTGTCATTTGCCTGTCTCCTTTCGCTTGCCTGCTCGCTTGTCTGCTCATTTGCCTGCTCATTTGCCTGCTCTGATGCGCTGTTGCTGTCGCGCCGCGCGCCCCGCGGCTATTCATTGCGGCACGGCGCAGCGCGGCCAAAACTTGCGTCCACCACCGCATCAAGCCTTGTTGCCGCCGCCTGGCACCGTTGCGACCACCTTCGGTGCGCGCAAGAAGTCGAAATCGCAGCCGTCGTCGGCCTGCATGATCGTTTCGAGGAACAGCTTGCGATAGCCGCGCGCTTCAGGATCCGCTTCGCGCGGCGGCAACGCGGCGAGCCGCGCTGCAATGACTTCGTCGGAGACCAGCAGTTCGATCGAGCGCTTCTGCACCGACAGACGAATGCGGTCGCCGCTTTGCACGATCGCCAGCGGCCCGCCGATCGCCGCTTCGGGCGTCACGTGCAGCACGATCGTGCCGGCCGCCGTGCCGCTCATGCGGCCGTCCGAGATGCGCACCATGTCCTTCACGCCTTCGCGCGCGAGCTTGCGCGGAATCGGGATATAGCCGGCCTCGGGCATGCCCGGCGCGCCGACCGGCCCAATGCGCTTGAGCACGAGCACGTCCTGCGCGGTCACGTCGAGCGCCGGGTCGTCGATGCGGTTGGCCAGATCCTCGGCGTCTTCGAACACGACCGCGCGCGCTTCGTGCTCCATCAACTGCGGATTCGCCGCCGACTGTTTAATGATTGCGCCGCCGGGCGCGAGATTGCCGCGCAGCACCGCGATGCCGCCTTGCGGATAGATCGGTTGCGCGAGCGGCCTCACGACATCCTGTTTGAACGGCGCCGGCGCCGCGTCGAGTTCCTCGCCGAGCGTACGGCCCGTGACGGTCAGCGCATCGAGATGCAGCAGATGTTTCATCTCGCGCATCACGGTAACGAGCCCGCCCGCGCGATGCAGGTCTTCCATGTAATGCTGGCCCGACGGCTTCAGGTCGACGAGCACCGGTGTTTCGCGCGCCATGCGATCGAGCGAATCGAGGTCGATGCGAATGCCGAGGCGGCCCGCGATCGCCGTCAGATGGATGATGCCGTTGGTCGACCCGCCGATCGCGAGCAGCACGCGCAGCGCGTTTTCGATCGCCTTCGGCGTGAGGATCTTCGCGGGCGTGAGGCCCGCCTTGATCATCGCGACCGCCTGCGTGCCCGTGCGCTCGGCGATGCGGATGCGGTCGGCGCTAACGGCCGGCGGCGACGCGCCGCCCGGCAGCATGATGCCCATCGCCTCGGCGATGCAGGCCATCGTGCTCGCGGTGCCCATTACCGAACAGGTGCCGACGGTCGCGACGAGCTGCGTGTTGACCGCGTCGATTTCCGCTTCGTCGATCTGGTCGCCGCGAAAGCTCGCCCAGAAGCGCCGGCAGTCGGTGCAGGCGCCGACGCGCTCGCCGCGATGCGAGCCTGTCAGCATCGCGCCCGTGACGAGCTGAATCGCCGGCACGCCGGCCGCGGCCGCGCCCATCAGCTGCGCGGGCACGGTCTTATCGCAGCCGCCGATCAGCACGACCGCATCCATCGGCTGCGCGCGGATCATCTCTTCGGTGTCCATCGACATCAGATTGCGCAGGTACATGCTGGTCGGATGCGAAAAGCTCTCGGCAATCGAGATGGTCGGGAATTCGACCGGCAGGCCGCCCGCGAGCTGCACGCCGCGCTTGATCGCTTCAATGAGCTGCGGCGCGTTGCCGTGGCACGGGTTGTAGGCGCTGCCCGTATTCGCAATCGCGACGATCGGACGCGACAGCGCGTCGTCCGTATAACCGGCGCCCTTGATGAAAGCGCGCCGCAAGAATAGCGAAAAGCCTTCGTCACCGTAGTTGGTCAGGCCTTTGCGCAGGCCTGTTTTTGCGTTGTTGTGTGCGTTGCCATCTGCGCTGTTGCCAGATTCTTCAGCCATGGGGAATGTCCTCGATCGGATGCTGCTGAGCGGATTATCGAATGATTGACGTCGATTCTATCGGGGCTTATAGTCAACTTCAAGTAAGCGCTTTCTCGAATCTTACCTGATTCGTTACCTGATTCATTGCCTGATTCACTGCCTGATTTATTCCGCGTTCACCGCATTTTCCTGCCTCCGGATTCCCCGATGAAGAAACGTGTCGTCGCCTACCGGCGCCTGCCGGCCGCGGCCGTCGAACTGCTCGAAGCGCGCTGCGACCTGCGTATCGCCGACGCGGACAGCGAGCGCGCGGCCTTTCTCGATGCGCTCGCGAACGCGCACGGCATGATCGGCAACAAGCTCAGGATCACGCCCGCACTGCTCGATGCGGCGCCGTTGCTCGAAACGGCCGCGACGATCTCGGCCGGCTACGACGACTTCGACGTGCCCGAACTGACGCGGCGCGGCGTCGTGCTGACGAACACGCCAGCCGAAGTGACGGAGACGACGGCCGACCTCGTGTTCGGCCTGATGCTCGCCACCGCGCGCCGCCTTGCCGAACTCGATGCATGGACGCGCCGCGGCCAGTGGCGCGCGTCGTCGGGGCCGGCGCAGTTCGGCGTCGACGTGCATCACAAGACGCTCGGCATTGTCGGACTCGGCCGGATCGGCGCCGCGGTCGCGCGGCGCGCGGCGCTGGGCTTCGGCATGAAGGTGCTGTACACGAACCGCACACGCAACGCCGAAGCTGAAAGCGCTTACGGTGCACAGGCACGCGCGCTACCCGATCTGCTTGCCGAAGCGGACTTCGTCTGCGTGCTCACGCCGCTCTCGGATGCCACGCACAAGCTGATCGGCGCCGCCGAACTGCGCCGGATGAAGCGAACCGCGATCCTGATCAACTGCGGGCGCGGGCCGGTCGTCGATGAAGCCGCGCTGATCGAAGCGCTGCACGAGCGCCGCATTCTCGGCGCGGGGCTCGACGTCTACGAAAGCGAACCGCTCGGCGCATCGCCGCTTTTCACGCTGCCCAATGTCGTGCTGGCGCCGCATATCGGAACGGCGACGCAGGAGACGCGCGAAGCGATGGCGGTGCGTGCCGCGCAGAACGTGCTCGATGCGCTCGACGGGCAGCGGACTTCGAATTGTGTGAACCCGGAAGCGCTCGAGCACCGCGCGTCGTTTCCAAAGCGGCACGCGGCTCCAGCGAAGTCGAACGCGTAATCACGCCCACGCATCGAGCGCATAACGCTCGAGCGCGGCCGCATCAAAATCAAACCCAAGCCCCGGCGTAGTCGGCACCTTCAGCATGCCGTCGGCAAACTCGAGCTGCGTATCGACGAGCCGCCGGAAGTTCAGCACCTGGTCATCCGGAAAGTATTCGACAAATCGCGCGTTCTCGGTCGACGCGACCAGATGCACATGCAGATCGTGGAACCAGTGCGGGCACATCGTTGCGCCAATGCCCGCGGCGGCCGCCGCGATGCGCCGCCATTCGCTGATGCCGCCGCATACGGCCGCATCCGATTGCAGAATCATCGCCGCGCGCTTGTCGAGCAGTTCCTGATGCCGCCAGCGCCCCGCTTCGATTTCGCCCGTCGCCACCGTAACCGGCGTACGCTTCGCAAGCTGCGCATGGCCCTCGATATCGTCGGGACTGAACGGCTCTTCGATCCAGTACGGATCGTATCGCTCGTAGCGGCGCATATATTCGAGCGCGGTCGGCACGTCGGACCATGCGTTGTTCGCGTCGAGCATCAGCAGCACACTGTCGCCAACCGCTGAGCGCGCCGCAGCGATACGCTCTTCTTCCTCGCGCGGACTAAGCCGGCCGACCTTCATCTTCACCGCGCGAAAGCCCATTTCGACATAGCCCGCAAGCTCTTCGCCAAGATGCTGCGGCGTCTTGCCGTCGATGTAATAGCCGCCGCTCGCATAAGCCGGCACACGCTCGGCGGTCATGCCGCCGAGATAACGCGCAAGCGGCAAACCCGCCGCGCGCGCGTTGCGATCCCATAGCGCGACATCGATAATCGACAGCGCGCGCATCACGCTGCCCGCGCGCCCCTGCAGCAACGATTCCTGGTAGAGCTCGCGCCACAGCCCTTCGACATCGACGGCGCAGCGATCGATCAGAAGCGGCCCAAACAGCTCGCGCACCGCATGCGTGACAAGCGAGCCCGCGCGGTGGCCGCCGTAGCAGAAACCAATGCCCTGCTGGCCATCGGCGGTTTTGATGCGCACCAGCGTGTAGTCGCGCGCGGCCACCACGCGCGTGGCGAACGACGTGACACGATCGAGCGGTACGCGCACCGTGCGCGCTTCAACAGAAACGATTTTCGCGGCCTGTTGCCAGGCGGCCTGCGATTGCTCAACGACACCTTGTTTCATGGTCCTTTCCTCAATACGACTCGACAAATTCCGCATTCGGTTCAAACGCTACGCCGCCACACGCTCCGTAACGCGATGCTTGCTGTTCACGAACAGCAGCATCGCGAGCACACCGGCGAAATCGATCAGTGCGCCGAACAGAAACGCACTGTGATAGCCGCCGAAGTACTGGATCAGCACACCGGTCAGCGCGGGCCCGATGATTCCCGACAGATTCGACAGAAAGTGGATAAAGCCGCCTACTCCACCCTGCCGGTGCAAGGGCAGAATCTCGTGCTGCACGGCCCAGATCGACTGGCACGAGCCCGTCAGAAACAGCAGCGCGGCCGCGATCAGACTGACCGCCGCGGCCAGCGACGTCGCCGACGTGATACTGAGCACCGCCACGCCCGATAGCGCGAGCGGGATCGTCGCAACGAGCTTGCGCGCCTTGATCGGATCGTTCATGCGCTTGTAGACGTAGTCGCCGACCAGGCCGCCGCCGAAATAGCCGATCGCCCCGCAAATCCACGGAATCGACGTGATGATGCTCATCTGCTTGAGGTCCAGATGCATCACGTTGGTCAGATAGCTGGGCAGCCACGAGATAAACACGTATTGCGTGTAGTTCACCGCAAAGAGCCCCGCGCCGAGCGCAAGCGTGCTCGGCCGGCGCAGATAGGCGCCCAGCGTCATGCCGTCGTCTTCCACATTCACGGCTTCGGCAGCGGCGCGGCTGGCGTCGATCAGCTGCGTTTCCGCCGCGCCGACACGGCGGCTTTGCGCGGGCTTGTCGGTAACGAAAATGCGCCAGCAGACCAGCCATATAAACCCGAGCACCGCGATCACGACAAACGACGTGCGCCAGCCAAACGCCACGGCAATAAGCCCGACCACGGGCCCCGCGATCGCATTGCCGAGCGTTTGCCCCGAGAACGTGAAACCGATCATCGTCGCCGTTTCATGGCGCGGAAACCAGTTCGAAATCGTGCGGTTCGTATTTGAGCTCATCGGCCCTTCACCGATGCCGAAGAACACACGCGTGAGCAGCAGCGAGACGAAACCGGTCGCAGCCGCGGTCAGCCCGCAGAACAGCGACCAGATGCCCATCGCCCACGTGAAGACGCGCCGCGTGCCCCACTTGTCGGCAAAGTAGCCGCCGAGAAACGAGAAGATCGCGTAGCCGACGAAAAAGCTGCTGAAAATCACGCCCAGTTGCGATGGCGACAGTTCGAGCGTCTTGCCGACGATCGGCGCGACGATACCGAGCGCCGCGCGGTCCATATAGTTGATCGCGCCGGCCGCAAACAGCAGGCCCGCGACCACGTATCGATATTTGCCGGTTTTCATGGGGTTTTGTGCATGTTTAGCGGTTGACGAGTCGGGCCGGCATACGCGTAAGAATCAGCAGCGCGGACAGACACAGGCATCCTGCGATCAGGAACAGGCTCGAGTTCAGCGAATGGGTCATCGTCTTGAGCCAGCCGACCACGGCAGGGCTCACGAAGCCGGCCAGATTGCCGGTCGAATTGATCAACGCAATGCCGGCCGCGGCGCCGGCGCCGCCGAGAAACGAGGTCGGCAGCGCCCAGAACATCGGCAGCGCGGTGACCACGCCGGTGGCCGCCATCGTGAGGCCAAGCAGCGCGATCCACGGGTTCGTGCCGGCGAAGGCGCACACGACGAAGCCGCTTGCCGCGACGAGCTGGGGAATCACCACATGCCAGCGGCGCTCGCGTGTGCGGTCCGCGTGGCGGCCGACCAGAATCATCGAGATTAGCGCGTACAGATAAGGCACGATGGTCAGCAGACCGATCGTGAACGGATCCTTGATGCCCGACGTGCGGATGATGGTCGGTTGCCAGAAGCCGACCGCGTACGAGCCCATTACGATGCCGAACAGGATCGCGCAGCAGAGCCAGACTTTTGCCGACGAAAATGTCTGCCCGACCGACGAATGGCTCTTGGTGCGCGCTTCGGCGTCGATTTCGCGTTGGATATGCTCGCGCTCGTGTTCCGCGAGCCACTTTGCATCCTTGACACGATCGTCGAGAAAGAAATAGATGACGACGCCGAGCACGAGCGCGGGCAGCGCCTCGATAATAAACAGCCACTGCCAGCCGGCCATACCGCCATGGCCCGCGAGCCGCTGCAAAATCAAGCCCGACACCGGCCCGCCGACGATCCCCGAGACCGGATTGCCCGCCATCAGAAACGCGACCATCTTGCCGCGCCGCTGCGCCGGGAACCAGTACGTCAGATACAGCACGAGCCCCGGAAAAAAGCCCGCTTCCGCGATGCCGAGCACGAACCGCAATACGTAGAACATGGTCGGCGACGTGACCCATGCGGTCGCCGCCGAAATCACGGCCCACGTGACCATGATCCGCGCGATCCAGCGGCGTGCGCCCACGCGGTGCATCAACAGATTGCTCGGCACCTCGAAGAAGAAGTAGCCGACGAAGAAAATGCCGGCGCCGAAGCCGTACATCGCTTCGCTGAAGTGCAGATCGTTCAGCATCTGCAGCTTCGCGAAGCCGACGTTGACGCGGTCGAGATACGCAACCACGTAACCGATAAAGAGCAAAGGCATCAAACGCCACGTGACCTTTGCGTAGATCGAATTGCCTGACGCCGCGCTGCCGGGCGACGTAACCGCGATGCCGTTCGTGCTCAAGCTTTGTCTCCGTGTTGTTCAGGTGGTCCTTTGAGCGGGACACGCTGCGCGCCTCTTGGTGGGCGACCC
Organism: Paraburkholderia edwinii; assembly: GCF_019428685.1. Lineage (NCBI taxonomy): Bacteria > Pseudomonadati > Pseudomonadota > Betaproteobacteria > Burkholderiales > Burkholderiaceae > Paraburkholderia > Paraburkholderia edwinii. The sequence continues at coordinate 2,484,645 of NZ_CP080095.1, read as the reverse complement.
TATGCAGCGTAAGTTTGCGTTTGCAGCGTCCGTTCAGCGGCAAATCATGCGGCGGGCGTCGTCAGCTCATGATGCCGATCTGCCACGGAACGAATTCGTGATCGCCGAGACCGAGCAGCTCGCTCTTCGTGCGCTCGCCCGACGCGGCTTTGAGCATGGCCTCGAAAATCGCGCGGCCCGTGCCTTCGATCGACGCGGTGCCATCGAGAATCTCGCCGCAGTTCAGATCCATGTCTTCGGTCAGGCGCCGGTACATCGGCGTATTGGTTGCAAGCTTCAGCGACGGCACGGGCTTGGCGCCGAACATCGAACCGCGGCCCGTCGTAAAGGCAATCAGATTGGCGCCGCCCGCAATCTGGCCTGTCGCCGACACCGGATCGAAGCCCGGCGTATCCATAAACACGAGGCCGCGCTCACTGACAGGCTCGGCATAGCGGTAGACCGCCATCAACGGGCCCGTACCGCCCTTCATCGACGAACCGAGCGATTTCTCGAAGATGTTCGCCAGACCGCCCACCTGATTGCCGGGGCTCACCTGGCCATTGATCTGCACGTCGCGGCCGACGGAGTACACGTCCTTCCACCAGCGCACGCGCTCGATCAGCTTTTCGCCGACTGCGCGGCTTGCCGCGCGGCGCGTCAGCGTATGTTCGACGCCATAAATTTCAGGAGTTTCGGAGAGAATCGCGGTGCCGCCGTGCTGCACGAGCAGGTCTACCGCGGCGCCGAGCGCCGGGTTTGCGGTGATCGACGAGAAGCCGTCGGAGCCGCCGCATTGCAGGCCCACTTTCAGCTGGCTCGCGTCGACGCGCGTGCGCTTGATGCGGTTGGCTTCCGGCAGCAGCGCCTTGACCGCTTCGATGCCGGCTTCGATCGTTTTACGCGTGCCACCCGTTTCCTGCATCGTGAACGTATGGAGCCGCGCGTTTCGTTCGAGCCCCTCCTGATCGAGAATGCCCTGCAACTGGTTGCGCTCGCAACCGAGTCCGACGATCAGCGCCGCCGCGAGATTCGGATGACGCGCGTAACCGGCCGTTGTACGGCGCAATAGCGCCATCGGCTCGCCGCTCATCTCCATACCGCAGCCGATCGAATGACTGAACGCGACCACGCCGTCGACGTTCGGATAATCGGCGAGGCGCTCCGGCGTGAACCACGCCGCGATCTTGTGCACAACCGTGGCCGAACAATTGACCGTCGACAGCACGCCGATGTAGTTGCGCGTCGCGACTTCGCCGTTGGCGCGCACGATGCCGTCAAAGCTCGCGCGTTGTTCAGCGGGCAGCAGATCGACGGGCCGGTAGTCCGCGCAGTACGCGTAGTCGCGGTCGAACTCGCGGAACTCGAGGTTGTGGCCATGCACCAGCGTGCCGGGCGCAATCTCGGTCGCCGCGAAGCCGATCACGTTGTTGTACTTGCGCACGGCCTCGCCCTGCCGGATCCGCCGCGCCGCGATCTTGTAGCCGGCCGCGACCTGGCTCCTGCTCACAAAGTCTTCCGACGGCACCGGCGTGCCGATCGCGACATCGGTACGCGCGATCACCACGTTGTCGGCGGGATGCAGCCGGATCACCGGCCCGTTGATGGTCTTGCCGGACAGCTCGATCATGGACTCGCGGCCTTGCAGGGGTGAAGGGACGAAAACCCGGAAGCCGGTGCACGCCGTGATCGTTGCATGCTCCACCGTCAGAAGTAATCGCTTGCTCAAATAGCCTGACTTTTTCGGTTTCCCGGCTTGCGGAACACCGGCAAAGCCGACATTTCGGCCACTGTAGAAGATTCCCGTGTGCATTTCAAGAGAAAGCGCTTACTTGAATTCACTTCGATCGGCTTATACTGTCCGCCGAGCGACCTTTTTCGAGCCCCGCACAAGGAGCAAACCCATGTGGCAACAGGCAGAGCGCTATCCCGACCCGCGCGTGATATCGATCGATCCGTCCTTCGACGCATACCGCGTCAACTTTTCCGCCGTCGAACGGCTCGCGACCGGCTATCGCTGGACCGAAGGACCGGTCTGGTTCGGCGACGGCCGCTATCTGCTATGGAGCGATATTCCGAACAACCAGATGCTGCGCTGGGACGAGCAAACCGGCGCCGTCAGCGTGTTTCGCAAACCGTCGAACTTCGCGAACGGCAATACGCGCGACCGCCAGGGACGTCTCGTCACCTGCGAGCATGGCCGGCGCGTCACGCGCACTGAGTACGACGGCAGCATCACCGTGCTGATGGATGCGTTCGAAGGCAAGCGCCTCAATTCGCCGAACGACCTCGTCGTCAAATCGGACGGCTCGATCTGGTTCACCGATCCGCCGATGGGCATCGCGGGGCATTACGAGGGGCACAAGGCCGAGCAGGAACTGCCGCACTCGGTGTACCGGATCGATGGCGCGACCGGCGAGGCCTCGGTCGTCACGCGCGAACTGAAGGGGCCGAACGGCCTGTGCTTTTCACCGGACGAGAAGCTGCTCTACGTGATCGAATCGCGCGGCATGCCGAGCAAGCTGATCCATGTTTACGACATGTCGGCTGACGGCCGCGCGATTGGTAAGGGACGCGTGTTTTTCGATGCCGGGACCGCGACGATCGACGGCATGCGCGCGGACATCGACGGCAATCTGTGGTGCGGCTGGGGAATGGGCAGCGACGAACTCGACGGCGTGATGGTGATTTCCCCGGCCGGCAAGATCATCGGCCGCATCGCGCTACCGGAGCGCTGCGCGAATCTGTGCTTCGGCGGCCCCGCGCGCAACCGGCTTTTTATGGCCGCGTCGCAATCGATCTATTCGGTGTTCGTCAACACGCAGGGCGCGCTGGGCGGTTGATCCGGGTTGATCCTGCAAACGGGCCCGGTGAAGTCGCAAAGCAAACGCCCTACTGATACTGCCGCAGCTTGATCCCAATCGCCGGGTCGGTAATATTCGCCGCGGTCAGCGCGAGCACGTCGATGCTGATCTGCAGCGGCACCACTTCGCCGGCTTCGGCCTTGAGCAGCGTCTGCATCGCGATATAGCCCATCTGATACGCGTCCTGCGCGATCACTGCATAGAGCACGCCTGTCTGCAGATACTGCCGGAAGGCCGGACGATAGTCGAAGCCGACGATCTTCGGCCGCTGCTTCGGCGCCAGCTGTTCGAGCGCGCGCACCGCGGCGAGCGTCGTAAAGTCGGTCGGCGCGAAGATCGCGTCGAGCGGACGACCGTACGACTTGATTGCATCGACGGCGGCCAGTTCCGGTTCGTGGATGCCGTGTCCGATATACGCGTCGACCACGATCTCGTAGCCCAGTGCCTTCGCCGCGTCGATAAAGCCCTGCTCGCGCGCGCTCGTCGATACGACGTCGGGCGCGAGCCGCAGCACGGCCACTTTCGCGCCGCGCGGCAGCACACGTTCGAGCGTGCGCGCGGCGACGCGGCCGGCGGCGTAATTGTCTGTGGAGACGGTCGAGAGCGCGCGGAAGTCCTTGCTCGGCCGGTCGACGAACACGACGGGCACCGGCAGTTGCACCGGCGTTTTGACATCCTTGACGGGAATCGGCGCGAGAATAATCGACTTCACGCCCGAGTCGATCATCCATTGCACTATTTTGAGCTGCAGATTCTGCGCGGTGGTTTGCGGGTCGTCGTCGACAGGACTGCGCACAATCACTTTGACGCGGCGTTCCTCGGCGGCCTGATGAATGCCCTCTTCCATCGCCTTCCAGAATTCGCTTTGTGCGCCCGCGAGCACCGCGCCGTAGTCGGCCGCGCGCGCGATGCCGGTGGTGCTGATCGCGCCGACCATGCCGGCCATGCCGACCATGCCGACCATGCCGGCCATGCCTAACACGCCCACCATGCCCGACATGCCCGACAGCACAGGCGCGCCAATCAGAAAGCCCGCCACCCGAAGCCACCTGTGCAGCACCCGTCCGGAGCTCATCGCGTCACCTCCCGCGTGCGGCTATCGCATCAAGGCAAATTCGCGGGCAAACCCGCAGCGCAAACCCGCTTGCATCAGAGGATTCCGTGCAAGCGCGAACTGTTGCCGAGAGCCGTACTTACTATACTAGTAAGCCAAATCCGAACGGGGGGCTGACTTGCCACGGCGAGCGAAAGCAACGCTTCGGCCCGACGCGACGGAACCCGAAAGCGCGTCCCCCGCAAGCACGGAGCACACGGGCCGATTGCGCATGGCCCGGCGTAATACCGACGCCAGCGCCGGCGACGACGCCGGCAGCGCCGCATCGTGGCGCACCGTGGCGGGCCTGCGGCGCGGTATCGGCGTGCGCCTTCTGATCGGCGTCCTGATCTTCAGCTCCGTGATCACACTGATCATGACCGCCGTCCAGCTGTATATGGACTACCGCTACGACCTCGATCAGATCGAGCGGCGCCTCGACGAGATCGGCGAGGGCTATCCCGACATCATCGGCGAAAGCCTCTGGCATCTGGACCGCGAACAGCTGCGCATCGTCGTGGAGAGCATTCTCAAGCTGCCCGACGTGCAAGCCGTGACGGTGCGTGAAACCGGCACCGGCCACCCCCTGCAGATCATGGCGCGGCGCCGGCAAAGCACGCCCGTCATCACGCGCGAGCTGCCGATCAACCGCGTGGTGGAAGGCAAGCTCAAGCAGATCGGCACGCTTTATATCGAAGCGGCGCTAACCGATGTGTACCGGCGGCTGATGGGCGAAGCGCTCGTCATTCTGGTAAGCCAGGGCGCGAAGACTTTTCTCGTCTCGCTCTTTATCCTGCTGATCTTTTCGCGGCTCGTCACGCGCCATCTCGCGACGATCGCGCAATTCATGCGCCGCTACGATTTCCATCACCCGGCCGGCGCGCTCGCATTGAAGCGCCGTCCGCCCGCGACGCCCGACGAACTCGATCAGGTGGTGATGTCGTTCAACGACCTGTGTACGAATCTGCGGGTCGCGTATCACAACCAGCAAACGGCCAACGAAGCGTTAAAGCTGGACGTCGCGATGCGCATCCGCAATGAAGACGCGCTGCGCGAAGCCGAACAGCGCTATCGCGAGCTGTTTCACAACATGCCGATGGCGCTGATGCTGATGCGCGGCAACTTCGATATTTTTCCGGCTTTGCACAAAGCGGGCGTCACCGATCTGAACGCGTATTTCGACGCGCATCCGGACGTGCTGCGGCGGCTGATGAGCGCGATTACCGTCGATGAAGTCAACGCGCGCTCGGTCGAACTGTTCCGCGCGCGCGACGCCGCGCAACTGGTCGGCCCCGCCGGACGCCTATGGACCGAAAGCCCCGGCACACTGCGCCGCGCGTTCGAAAGCCGCTATCACGGCGAAGCGCGTTTCGACGAAGAGATGAAGGTGGTCGCGCTCGACGGCCGCGTGATCGACGTGCTGTGCACGCTGTCGCGGCCGCAGCCGATCGGCAGCCATACGCCGACGCTGCTCGGCATGATCGACATCACCGACCGCGTGCGTGTGCGCGACAAGCTGCAGCAGCTCGAAACCGACCTCGCGCACGCCGGGCGCATTTCCCTGCTCGGCGAACTGATGGCGTCGATCGCGCACGAGATCAACCAGCCGCTCGGCGCGGTCGCGGCCAGCGCGCAGGCCATGCAGAACTGGCTGAACCGGCCCGAGCCGCCGCTCGACGAAGTGCGCGAGCTGACGGCGCTCACGCTCGCCTCGGCGCGCCGCGCGAGCGACATCATCGTGCGCACGCGCGCGATGGCCGCAAAGAGCAAGCCGCGGCGCGAGCTGATTCGCCTCGATGAAGTGGTCGACGAAGCGCTGCTGCTCTTAAGCCACGAAATCCAGGCTCGAGGGGTAGAAGTGTGGCATCGCCCCGCGATCTTCGCGCCGCGCATCATGGCGGACCGCACGCAATTACAGCAGGTTGTCGTGAACCTGACGGTCAACGCGATGCAGGCGCTGGCGTCGCACGGCGTGCGCCACGGCAAGGTCGTGCTGACGATCGCGGTGACCGCGGCGGGTCAGGTCAGCTGCACCATCGAAGACAACGGGCCGGGTATCCGCGAGGACAATCTCACGCTGCTTTTCAACCGCTTTTTCACCACCAGCGAGGGCGGCATGGGACTCGGCCTCGCGATCTGCAGGACGATTATCGAAGCGCACGGCGGGCGTATCGAGGCCGACAACGAATCGACGCTCGGCGGTGCGCGCTTTACGTTTGCGCTGCCGGCCGGCGAGTAGTCAGTTGGCCTATGCGCGCAACGCGTCAGAAAGATTCGCGTACGCCTGCCGTCAACCTCAATTCTCTTTCAGGATTGAACGCGATAGACGGGCATGCGATTTCGATAATTCCGCACGAGGCAGCATCGGAGCGGCACCGCCTCGCGCTATCTTCCGAAGCGCCGCTCGCCTTGCAAACGCATCGGCCATCGTCTACAACGCGACGATGTACGCGATTCTTTGCACCACTGCTTTCGCACCATTGCGGCGGGGCTTTCGCTTTTTGCTCATGTACCTTGCTCAGTGCTTAAAGAACGCCTGCATCGCCTGTTACGCAAGCCCATCTGTGAAATCTGATTAGTTCAACCGGAGAAAAGAATGACGATCGTAGCCGATCAATTCGTCGATGTGTTACTGGCCGCAGGCGTGAAGCGTGTCTATGGCATCGTCGGCGACAGCCTGAACGGGCTGACCGACGTGATCCGCAAGACCGAAGGCATCGAATGGATTCACGTGCGCCACGAGGAAGTCGCCGCTTTCGCGGCCGGTGCGGAAGCGCATCTGACCGGCAGCCTCGCGGTCTGCGCGGGCAGCTGCGGGCCGGGCAACCTGCATCTGATCAATGGGCTCTTCGATTGCCATCGCAATCGTGTACCGGTGCTCGCGATCGCGGCGCATATTCCGTCGCGCGAAATCGGCAGCGGCTACTTTCAGGAAACCCATCCGCAGACGCTATTCAAGGAATGCAGCCACTATTGCGAGCTCGTCTCGGTGCCGAGCCAGATGCCGCGCACGGTCGAGATCGCGGTTCGTGAAGCGCTCGGCAAGCGCGGCGTCTCGGTGATCGTGATTCCGGGCGACGTCGCGCTGCAGGAAGCGGTCGAGGCGCCGGCGGTATCGTCGGCCGGGCTGATCCCGCCGCGCGCGGTGCTGACGCCCGCGCAGGACGATATCGATGCGCTGGCCGATCTGCTCAATGCGAACGAGCGTGTCACGATGCTGTGCGGTTCGGGCTGCGCGGGCGCGCACGACGAAGTAATCGCACTCGCCGACGCGCTAAAGTCGCCGATCGTCCATTCGCTGCGCGGCAAGGAGCATGTCGAGGCGGACAACCCGTTCGACGTCGGCATGACCGGGCTGATCGGCTTTTCGTCGGGCTACTACGCGATGCGCGATTGCGACCTGCTGCTGATGGTCGGCACCGACTTCCCGTATATGCAGTTCTACCCGTCGAAATACGAGGCGAAGATCGTGCAGATCGATCACGAGCCCGGCAATCTCGGGCGCCGCGCGACGCTCGATCTCGGCATTGTCGGCGACGTGAAAGCGACGCTCACCGCCCTCACGCCGAAGCTCACGAAGAAAACGAAGACCGCGCATCTCGAGAAAGCGCAGCAGCACTACAAAAAGGCACGCGCCGAACTCGACGCGCTCGCGCAGGAAAGCACACGCGCATCGCTGATTCACCCGCAGCAGATCGCGAAAGCCTTGAGCGACCAGGCGAGCGACGACGCGATCTTTACCTGCGATGTCGGCCTGCCGACCGTCTGGGGCGCGCGCTATATCGCGATGACGGGCAAGCGGCGCCTGCTCGGCTCGTTCTGGCACGGCTCGATGGCCAATGCGATGGCGCAGGCGATCGGCGCGCAACACGCCTATCCGGGCCGCCAGGTGATCTCGATGTCGGGCGACGGCGGCTTCGCGATGCTGATGGGCGACTTCCTGAGCCTCGCGCAACTGGGCCTGCCGGTGAAGGTCTGCGTGTTCAACAACAGCGCACTCGGCTTTATCGAACTCGAGCAGAAGTCCACCTCGTTTATTCCGTACGGCACCGGCCTCAAGAATCCGAACTTTGCCGCGATGGCCGAATCGATCGGTATCAAGGGGGTCCGGCTCGAGAAGCCGTCCGAGGTCGAAGCGGGCATCGCAGCGGCGCTCAAGCACAATGGCCCGGTGCTGATCGATGCCGTGGTGAATCGCCAGGAGCTGGCGATTCCGCCCGCGATCAACCTCGAAATGGCGAAGGGGTTCTCGCTTTATATGCTGCGGGCCATTCTGAACGGCAAGACCGACGAGGTGATCGATCTCGCGCAAACCAACCTCTGGAGATAGCGCAAACGTTTCCTCGGGTGGACAAGTGGCTCGACGCGCGTGACGTCGCGTGGAACGCAGGCCCACCACCGCAGGTGCATGCAAATCGGTCGGCTCCGGCGCACAACAAGATGCCGCATAATAGCGGCGCCCCTTCCCCTGGTCCGGCAACGCACGCAACGCGGCCATTCCGACAAAAGCCTTGCGCACGCCTCGCGTACGCAAGGCCGCGGATCTTTGCTTGAGTTTGCATGTGGGTTCGTTGTCGGCAGTGCGATCTCGCGAGGTAAAACATGGTTTCTCAATCCGCGTATTCGTATTCGACTGCGATCACCGGACTTCGCCGCTACGCCATCGCGCTGCTTCTGACCGCCTGCGCGGCGGTGCTCGCGTGGATCACGAAAGCGCATGTATCGTGCTTTCTGCTCGCGCTAATCATGAGCTCGGTTTATGGCGGCCGCGCCGCCGGGTTCGTCACGCTCGCCTCGTCGCTCGTTGCGTTCACGCTGCTGATCGGGCCGCCGCCCGCTCACGGACTATCGATTCACGACATTCCGCGGCTGATTGTTTTCGCGATCGTATCGTTGATCGTCAACGACCTGATCACGTCCAAACGTCATACGCAAACCACGGTGCGCGAGCAGGCGCTGCGCAATGCGATCGACGGCATTCCATGCATGGTCGTCGTTAGCGATGCAGAGGGTTGCATGCAATACGCGAACCGGCAATTGCTGAACTTTGTCGGCAAGCCCGCGAGCGAACTGGCCGACGGCGGCTGCATGCAGTTGCTGCATCCGGACGACGCGCCGCGCGTGATTGCCGAGCGGCGCCGCTGCGAAGCGGCCGGCGTGGCGCTCACCACCACGTACCGGCTGCGCCGGCACGACGGCGAATACCGCTGGATCGAGACGCGCATGCAGCCGCTGCGCGACGCCCGCGACCATATCGTGCGCTGGTACGGCGTGCACGTCGACGTGCACGACAGCATGACGACGGCCAATGCCTTGCGCGACACGCAGGCGCAGTTGTCGCGCGCCTCTCAGGTGGCCACCGTCGCCGAGCTGTCCGCATCGATCGCGCACGAGGTCAACCAGCCGATCGCCGCGATGGTGACCAACGGCCACGCGTGTCTGAACTGGCTGCGCGCAAAGGAGCCGAATCTCGAGCACGCGATGAGCGCCGCCGAGCGGATCGTGCGCGACGGCACGACCGCCGCCGAAGTGATCCGCCGGATTCGCGCGCTATTCCGGCAAGCACCACCTGTCATCGCCGCCTTCGATATCAATGCGACCGTCGGCGAAGTGATCGAATTGAAGCGAGGCGAATTGCGGCAACACGACGTCGCGCTCGAACTCGATCTCGATGCAACATTGCCGATGCTCAATGCGGACCGGCTGCAGATCCAGCAGACGCTGTTCAATCTTGTCGACAACGCGATCGATGCGCTGCTGCAGGTTGCCCCCGAGCGCAGGCGGCTCTCGATCCGCACCCGACGCGAAGCGCGCGACGCACAAAACGACGGCGACCATCTGCTGATCGAGGTGCGCGATCACGGTCCGGGCCTTCACGACGCGGACCGCATTTTCCAGCCGTTTTTCACGACCAAGCAGGACGGCATGGGCATTGGCCTCGCGATCTGCCAGTCGATTGTCGACGCGCACGGCGGCCGCCTGTGGGCCTCGAATCATGCAGGAACCGGCGCGACGCTGCATATCCGGCTGCCGTTTGCCCACGCGCTGAGCGACATGACATTGATTGCACCGATCGCACCGATCGGACCGCTCACGCCAATCCCCGTCGCGCAGATTTACGGCTCGGCCAGATAGTTGTCGTTTTCGGGCAAAGCGTTTTCGTCGGCGCCGGGCAGCACGAACACGAACGTCGCACCGCGCGGCGCATTGGCCTGCACGCTTAGCGTCCCGCCATGCGCTTCGACGATCGAACGGCAAATCGACAGCCCCATGCCCATTCCGCCCGCCTTGGTCGTATAGAACGGTTCGAACAGCTGTTCGATGGCCTCTTCCTCGACACCGGGGCCCGTATCGGACACCGCCACGCGCGTGGCCTGCGTGCGATCGGCCGACGTCGCGATCAACAGCTCGCGCGGACCGTCGCCGGCGCCGCTCATCGCTTCGATCGCGTTGATCATCAGGTTCAGCATGACCTGCTGCAACTGCACGCGGTCGCCATGAATAAACGGCAATGCATCGGAGAAAAGCGCCTCGACCGTGACCTGATGTTTCACCGCTTCGCCGCGCGTCAGCGCAATCACTTCGCGAATCGCCTCGTTGATCTCGATGCGCTCGGTGCGCGCCGGCGCTTTCTTCACGAGCGCGCGAATGCGGCCGATCACATCGTTGGCGCGCGCGCCGTCGTTGACGATCCGCTCGAGCGCCTCGCGAACCTCGTTCAGATCGGGCGTGCGCGCGCCGAGCCAGCGCAGCGCCGCATGGGCATTCGTCATGGCCGCCGCGATCGGTTGCCTGATTTCATGCGTGATCGACGCGGTCAGCTGCCCCATCGTGGCGACGCGGTTCGCGTGCGCCAGCTCGACTTCCATTTCGCGGTAACGCCGTTCGTTTTGGCGCGCGTCCGATTCGGCGCGCTTGCGATCGGTCAGATCGACGATAAAGGCGACGCCTTGATCGCGCGCATCGCCAAACGTCGCGGCGCCCAACAGCACGGCGACGCGGCTGCCGTCCGCGCGCAGATATTCTTTTTCGTACGGCGGCACCGAACCGTGCGCCTTGATGTCGGCAAGCGCACGCGCATCGCGCTCGCGGCCGCTCGCGGGCGTGAGCTCGGTCCAGCGCAGGCGCCCCAGCGCGAGATCCGTGCGATCGTAGCCGACGAGACGCAGGAACGCATCATTCGCTTCGAGAATGCGCCCTTCGAAATCCCAGATAAACACGCCGACGATATTCGCATCGACAAGGCGCCGGATGCGCGCTTCGCGTTCGGCCAGTTCGCGATAGAGCCGCGCGTTCTCGAGCGAGATGGCGGCCTGCGACGCGAGCAGCTTCAGCACCGCGATGCGGCTCGCCGTAAACACATCGGGCGCGAGATTGTTCTCCAGATACAGCACCGCGATCAGCTTGCCCTGATTGACGAGCGGCATGCAGGCCATCGAGCGGACGAGTGCGCGAGCGGGCGTGTCCACCCCTGCGCGCGCGATATACGGATCGCCGGAAAAGTCGTGCTGCGTCGAGGCGTCGTCGAGTATCACGCACTCCCCGGCGCGCATTGCATAGTGGACGACCGATTCCGGCAGCAGGTCCGGCCTCAATGCCGTCTTGCCGAGGTTGACGCTCACCGCGTCGCCGTTGGTCGACGCCTGCGCCACGATGCAGGGTGCGCTATCGGTCGGCACGATCAGCAGACCGCGCTCCGCGCCCGCATGCGCGATTGCGCTGCGCATGATCGTATGGATCAGATTGTCGGGCACGATCTCACTCGATACGGCCTGCGAAACCTTGATCACGGTGGCGAGATCGAGATGCTCGACCGGCGTCTCGATTGTGCCGGTGGCGCGCGGGCGCGAATCCGGTGTGGCGAGCTGAGGATGGAAATCGTCGAGTTGCCGCACCTTGCCGTTGGCGCCCCAGCGAAGATAGGCGTAGCGCGCGTTCTTCAGGTACAGATGCGCGAATTCCGCGAGCCCGCGCGCCGCGTAAAAACGCGCCGCCGTTTCGTAAGCGACAGCCTCGTTATGAATAAACGCGTTCTCGCGCGATGAGCGAATCGCGATTTCATAGAACTGTTCGGCGTCCGCCATCTGGCCTCGAAGGCGCGCCAGTTCCGCGCCGACCAGCGCCGCGCGGTTGCCGAAATTCTGCGGACAGTTTGCCGCCCAGATTTCGAGCTGCCGGTGGTGGGCGGTAATCGCGGCGAGATGATCCTCCTTCACGTCGGGCGATGCCGCGTCGCATAGCGCCGCGCGGGAAAGCGCGCTATAGAAATGATATTCGGCCGTTTCGAAGAACGACGCCGAGGTCCACAGCAACGCGCTCGCCTTGACCGAGGCGTCGACGGCCGCCGCGAAATCGCCCGCGAAATACCGCGCCTGCATCTTGCGGATCCAGTACCAGCACTCCGCGATCGCAAGCGATGGATCGCGCGACAGACGGCTTTCGAACTGCGCTTCGCTCAGATTCCCGTCGTCGAGCAGGCCAAATTTGAGCGTCGAGCCGCGCAGCGTGCGCAGCAATGCGAGCTGCGTGGCGATGATATCGACGACCAGCCCGAAGTGCGTCTTCTGCGCGAACGCGAGCCCGCGTTCAGCCTCGCGTTGCACGTCGTCGAGCGGATCGCCGGCCGCAAGCAGGTTCGCATTGAGGTTGTTGCAGCTGTAACCGGCAAAAGTAAGATCACCGGTTTTGACCGCGATATCGAACGCGCGGCGAATCAGGTCTCGCCCGGTGCGCACATGATGAGCCCACGGTGTCACGAGGCTCCCGAAGTTCATATAGACCTTCGCCTGCGACTGCTTCAGGCCGCGCTGCTCGACGAGTTCGTAACCGAGACGCGCGAACCGGAAGCCGGTCTGATAGTCGCCGAAACGCGGCCCGGCGGTCATGCCGAAGTCGACGTAAACAGGCGGAGACGTTCCGCAGTTCCCGTATTCGAGCGAAAGGTTCACGGCCCGGCATACGGCCATCGCAAACAGATTGGCATCGCTGAAGATGGCGGCCGGTGTCAGGACGTTGAGCACGCTGATGGTCGCAAGCGAATTCGGATCGCTCATTAGCGGCAGATCGATCAGCGATTCGATCGACCGCTGGCCGAGCCTCGCTGCAAGGTGCGCATATTCGCTGCGCGCTTCTTCGTCCGACGGATGCGGCGACCATTCGATGCCGATACGGCGCAGATAGTCGAGACCGACGCTCACGGCCTCGTCGGACCGGTCGAGCGTGATATAGAGGTCGATCGTGAGGCACGCCAGCGTGGCGTGCTCGGCGAGGCCGCTCACGCGAGGAAAGAGCCTGATCAGCCGGGCCTGCGCGCCGCTATGATCGCCGCTCAGAAACTCGCATTCGGCGCGGTGCAGCTCGAGCGAAAACGCGAGCGCGTGCTGCGTCTGCCAGCGATCGTCGGCGAGCGCTTCGCTGCCCGCCTTCAGATAGTCGAGCGCCGAGGCATACGCGGCCGACGCTTGAGCGCGCTTGCCGGCCATCAGATTCAGTTCGGCGAGGCGGTCGAGTTCGGCCCTCTCGTCGATCAGCGCGGCGCTGCGGTTCAACTGGTTGACGATTTCGAAGACGGCGTCCTCGAGCTTGTCGGGCGGCGTGCGCGCGGCCAGCAGCCGGCCGATGCGCAGATGCGTCTGGGCGCGCTGCGGTTGCGGAATCAGCGCATAGGCCGCTTCCTGCACGCGATCGTGCACGAAGCGGTATGCACCCTCCTGGTGCAACACATATTCCTCGCGGACCGCGTCCCAGAGATCCGCATGGACCTGCGCCTCGGGCTTCTCGAACACGAGCGCGAGCGTGTCGGACCCGGCCGCGTGCCCAATTGCCGCGAGGCACTGCAAGGCCGTGCGCGTCGCCGGCGGCAGACGCGCAAGCTTCATGATCATCAGATTGACGACGTTATCGGTGTAGCCCTTCGCGCGAATGCGATCGACGTCCCACCCCCATGCGGCCGACGCATGATCGAAAGCGAGCAATCGTTCGCTTGCGAGCGCGGTCAGAAACTGCAGCGCGAAGAACGGGTTGCCGGCGGTCTTCTCGTGCACGATGCGCGCAAGCGGTTCCGCGCGCTCCGGCGTGCAACGCAGCGCATCGGCAACGAGTTGCTGCAGATCGCGGTTCGACAGCGGCTGCAGCACGATCTGCTCCACGGCGCCGTGCTGGCGGCGAATCGCGTCGAGCTTGCGCATCAACGGATGACTGCGGTCGACCTCGTTGTCGCGGTAGGCGCCGATCAGCAGCAGATGGCGCAGATCGGCATCGACCAGCAGACTTTCGAGCATATCGAGCGTGCCCGAGTCGAGCCACTGCAGATCGTCGAGAAACAGCACCAGCGAATGCCCGGCGCGCGCGAAGACACCGATAAAACGCTTGAGCACCAGTTGAAAGCGGCGCTGCGCGTCCTGCAATGGCAGATCGGCGATCGGCGGCGGCTCGCCGATTATCAGTTTGAGTTCGGGCACGAGGTTCACGATCAGCAGCCCGTTCGGGCCGAGCGCCTCGCGCAGCCGTTCGCGCAAATCTTCGAGTTCGGCGTCGCGCTTGCCGAGAATTGGCCTGAGCAGCCCCTGAAATGCCTGCGCGAGCGTCCAGTACGGAATGTCGCGTTTGTACTGGTCGAATTTACCGGCCGCAAACAGGCCGCGCGGCGGTACGAGCACCTTTTGCAGTTCGCCCACCACCGCCGATTTGCCGATGCCTGAGTAGCCCGCCACCAGAATCAGCTCGGGACGGCCGCCGGCTATCACGCGATCGAACGCTGCGAGCAGCGTCTCGACCTCACGCGCGCGGCCGTACAGTTTTTCGGGAATCAGCAGACGGTCGGGCGTGTCGTGTTGGGCCAGCGGAAATGGTTCGATGAAGGGCTCGCTCGCGCCGCGCGCTTCCCAGCGCAGCAGACACTCCTTGAGATCGCGCTCGAGCGCGGCCGCGGTCTGGTAGCGGTCTTCCGCGGCCTTCGCGAGCAGCTTCATCACGATGTCCGACAGCACGGCCGGCACGGTCGGGACGCGCTGGTTCGGCGGCACCGCCTTGCGCGCGATATGGCTGTGCACCCAGTCCATCGGATCTTGCGCGGAAAACGGCAGCACGCCCGTCAGCAGTTGATATAGCGTGACGCCGAGCGAGTAGAGGTCGCTGCGCGAATCGACCGAGCGGTTCATCCGTCCGGTCTGTTCGGGCGCCATGTAGGCGAGCGTGCCGGCAATCGATTCGGGCGGACACGGCGCCTGGCGCTCGCGCGCGAGAAACGTGGCGATGCCGAGCCCCGTGAAGCGCACGGCGCCGCTTGAACGGTTGATCAGGATATTGGCCGGCGTGATGTCCTTATGGATGACGCCGACCGCGTGCAGCCTGCCGAGCGCGTGGGCGACATGAATCGCAGTCCGCAAGAAACCGGGCAAGGCCATCGGCACCGGCTCGCGCGCGAGCGGCTCATCGCCTGCGTCTTCGAGCACGAGCACGAGGCGCCGCTGTTCATGCAGCAATTCCAGCGGTCGCGCAACTGGCGCACCGGCAAGTTTTTCCGCTAGCGCGAACTCGTGCTCGAGGCGGCTCAACGCAGCGGGCGCAGGCTGCTCCGCAACCGGACGCACGGTCAACACAGACCCGCGGCCGCCGCCGGGCTGCACGCGCCATTCCCTGCACAACACACGCTCGCCGTCGTCCCAGAGCACTTCTGACGACGAGGCGTCTGATGTCACTCCAAACGCACCGGGTGGATCGGGCGACCGGTTCACTGCGCGGCCTCCATGGTGAAGGGAATCGCCTTCCCTGATAAAGACTCCAGCATAGCAGCAGAGATAGGCCCCGCTGTGCTGTGTCCTACGTTTATCAGGGTAACTAATTGCGCTTGACTATGCCCTGCGCTGCCGCACGAATCGTTGCGGGAACAACGGGCCTGAGCCTACGGCCGGATCTTGCCTTCGCGCACCCTGCGCGTCGACGATCACGTCGCATTTTGTGCAGACGCCGGGCGGAAGAAACAGGCGCGCATCGCGCGCCTTGAGCACGAGTCCTTGCCATAGCGGGTCGCGCGTCAGTGCGCTCTCGCCTTGTGGATTGACCGGGACGGTTGCGGTTGAATAGATCATCGGAGATGCTCCACGTCGAACGGTAAATCCTCCGATCGAGAAGTAACCGTTCCCGTGCGCGGCGCGCGCGGATAGCGCAAATTCGCCGCAGATTCATCGCGGACTCACCACCGATTGCGGTTAGCCGGCAGCCGGTCTGTCACATCGTCGCAATGTGGCGCCCCTATCGTACGGTTTTCGCTGCCAGGGTGGACCGATACCGATGGCCGATCAGACGAGCCACGCGTCGCAGGAAGGTGCAACACGGATCATTATCGCGAGTGCGGCGTTGAACGCGGTATTGGCGACCGTGCAGGCAGCCGCCGGTTATTCCGCGCATTCGTCCGGTCTGATGGCCGATGCGTTGCATGCGATAACCGACATCGGCGTCGATCTGATTCTGCTTGCCGCATGCTGGTTTGCGGGTCTTGGCAATCGCGTGGGCACTGGCGCCGGCAGGTCGGCACGTTGGCGCAGATATGCCGGGTTCGTGCAGAACGCGGCGCCGCCCGTGGTCGGTGTGGTGCTGGTGATCGCCGGCATCGAGATCGCGCTCTATGCGCAAGACCGTCCACCGCTCGCCGGATCCGCCACGACAGTCGCGTTAAGTATTGCCGCGTTTTCCGCAGTGAGCCGTGGCCTGTTGTACCGCGCGTTGTCGCTGAAGGCCCGGCGGTCGCATTCGCCGGCGCATTCGTCCGTGCTATCGGCTGCGGCGTGGCATGTCGGCGCCGACGCGCTGTCGTCGCTCGTGGCCACCGTCGGCATCGCGACGGCGTCGCTGGGCTATACGGGTCTCGACGCGATCGCAGCCGCCCTGATCGGACTCGTGATCGCATATAGCGGCGTGCGGCTCGTGGTACCGCCGGTCGCCGGGGTGCTGCGCCGCCTGTCGAAGGCAATTGCGCCTGGCGTGGCGGCAAAAAAGAGCGGCTAGCCGCTCTTTAGCGGCGGCGCGATCAAAGTGCCACGCACCGCTGCACACGTCCGCCCGCGTTTCGTTGCGCGCTCAACCATCGCCTTTTCTTCACCGCCGCTCAATCGAGCCGCGCCTTGATGCGCCACCGGTTCGGCGTATCGCCAACCATCCGCCTGAACACGGTCGTGAAATGCGCCTGGCTACGAAATCCGCAATCGAGCGCGACATCGAGCAGCGTTTTCTCCGAACGTTGCAGCAAACGCTGCGCATGTTCGACACGCCGTCTCAACAGATACGTATGTGGCGTATAGCCGGTCGAGCAGCGGAATTGCGCGGCGAAATGCATGCGCGTCAAGCCGACGCTCGCGGCAATATCGCCGAGCCGCACCGGTTCGGCGAGATGCGCATCGATAAAGTCGAAGGCGCGGCGTAGCCGCCATTGCGGCAGCGGTGTCGCGCGCGTGACCGTCGGCGGTGCGCGCCGCGTGAAGTGCCGCTCGAGCAGGCGCGCAACGATCGCGATGCAGATGCTGTCGACGTATAGCGAAGCGAACGTCGCGTCGGCATATTGAATGTCCGCGAGCGCGCGGCTCAACCGTTCGAGCGACGTATCGCGCGTGATCTGCGACACGCCGAGCGCCAGTTCGCCCGCATGCGGGCGGCCGAACGCTTCTTCGTAATGCTGCTCGAGCACGCGCTGCGGAATAAACAGATGAATGGCGTCGCTGGCGGCGCGAAATACGGCTGCGGCGCTTTCGCCCGGTCCAGTGACATGCATCGAGCCCGGTGCGAGTTGCCCGTCGAACACCAGCGAGCCCGAGCGAAAATGCACGGTGGTCGGCTTGAGCACGATGCCGACCGTGTGCTGACCGGCGGCGCTGCGGCTCATGTGCTCGACACCGTCGATTTCATGCTGCGTCCAGCGCGAGGCAATCACCAGATCGCGGCGCGCGTCGTGCGCATCGACCGCCTCGATAAGGCCGTGCATGCCGCCCGGATCCACCATCGCGTTCGCATCGGGCACGTACTGATACGGCGGTGGCACGCGCCAGCGTTCCTCCATTGCGACGAGCACGCGCCGCGGCCCAGGCACACTCAAACCCTGCGTCCCATTCGGGCTGTCCTGTTGCACGCAGCATGCGGGCCTTTGCCCGTCGGCGCCGATACCGTTCTTCTCGATGTTCATGTTGGGGCTCCGTGACTACGTACGAAGCCGCGCGAAACCGGCGACGCGGCAGGTACATAGCGCACCGCGTCTGCCTGTACGAGCGCAATCGCGCGACGTTAGGCACAAGCTTCGATGCTAGACGACGCGGCGCGATGCGCAAAGCATGTCTATTCGTCAGATGCGCGAAAGGTATCTGAAAAATATCGCGAGCGGCAATACGTAAAAGCGTGACGGCTGTATTGCGCCACAGCGGACACACTGCCCCGCGCCCGCGTGGTTTTCAACGAATACAAAATAAAACTGTTTTGCTTGACGCTTCAAGGAATGCGTGGCTCTTTAACCATCGCAAGGCGCCTATGGTTGACACGGCAGTCGAACGACGACTCGTGCAGGTTTTGCGTTTCTCATGGAGATCGCGCGGCGTACAAGCATTCATTATTTGCGTGACCGTTCATGCCGCGTTTCGAAAGCGTTCCGTCTGACGGCAGTGCAACATGAAAGCCGGTCAGCTTCCCTAATCTCAGGCGCAGTTCACGGCTTGCGCATTCGACCAGATGCCCCCCTTTGGTGCGATCCTGCGATAAGAAATAAAAATGATAGCTGGGCTCGCAAAGCGCGCTCGACACGCCCGGCGACCAGATGCCGACCAGCGTGCCGTCGACATCGTTAAACGTAAGCGCGTGCCGCACGTTTGCGGCGTCAACGAAGTGCCTGTCCTGCTGCTGCGGCGGCACTGCCCGCGTGAGCACGCTATCGAAGCGGCCATCGAGCCGCACGGCGAACAACAGGTTGTTCGAGACGCGCGCGAGGTCGCATAGCTCGTAAAGGCGCCGCAATGTCGATGCCGCGGCAATCGTCGTGTCGATATCGGGCTCGAAACGGGTGACGACCGCGAACGGCGCCAGCGCGTCGCGTTCCGCCTCGCGCACATCGCCATCGCCATTCGCCCGGTAGACGCGCCCATCGAGCACGATCATCTCGCCCTCGAGCGCCGCGAACGTGCCGAGACCGAAGTCGCCATGCTGCAGGATAGCCGCGGTGCTGACCGCACCGCCGGAGCGGCCCGCAACGAGCGCGCCGGCGGTCGATACCTGGAATACCGTATGAACCGGCTGATCGGCCGGCGGCTTCCCATCGGGAGTCTGCTGGTCCATTGCGCCCTCGTATCGGCAAGGATGGGCCAGTGTGCCTTCGCGTATTCAGATGATCTTTTCGCGGGCCACGAAAATTTCAACGCGGCACGAAATGGGTGTGCCGCGGGTTAAGGGACGCGCGTGCGCCGTGATAAAGCATGCCGACACAAAGCATTACAAAACAGTCCGGCAATGCCGATGCGAACCAGGAATAAGCGCCCGTGTTGCTGCGTTTTCTTTTTGCGTCATTCAGCTTGCGCTCTTCTCCGCTTTTTCTGCTTCTTTACTGCTTTCTTTCCGCTTCTTCTCCGCTTCTTTTCCGCTTCTTTTCCGCTTCTTTTCCATTGTTCTGTTCATTACGCCACTATGCTCGTATCCGAAAGCGCTACCCGCTCCTCCTCCATCTCCGCTTCGTGGTCGCGGCTCGCGATCTTCTTTCATTGGGCCACTGCGCTCGCCATTGCTATCGGCCTTCTAGCCATCGAAATACGCGGACCTAAAGGTTCCGCCAGCCGCGTGTTCTGGACCGGCATCCACATGTGGGCCGGCACGATCGTGCTGTGTCTTTCGGTGCTGCGCGTGTTATGGATGCTGTGGCACGGTACGCCGCGCGAGTTGCCGCATAGCCGCGTGCAGCTCTTTCTCGCGCGGGCCGTGCATCTCGCGCTGTATCTGCTTATCTTCGTGCAACCGCTGCTGGGCATTGCGATGGTCAATACCAGCGGCAGCGCCGTTCAACTGGCTGGCACCAGCGTGCAACTGCGGCTCTTCGCGAAAGATCCGGTCGCGCATCAGTTTCTGCACGACGCACACTTTCTGATTGGCAACACAGCATTCTGGCTGATCGGTTTGCATGCGCTTGCCGCGATCGTGCATCACACGGTGTTCAAGGACGCGACGCTTACGCGCATGCTAAAGGCCTCTAAGGACGATTGACGGCGAACGGCTGACCGCGCCGGCGCACTTCACGCGGCATCCTGTTCCCAGATCTCGTAGCCGGTGACGCGGCGAATCAACCCGTCTGCAATATGAAAGGTGTTGAGGCGCCGCACGCGCGCATGCGCGCCGACCGGCAGCGGACTTTTATCGAAGGCGTCGCCGGTCATCGTAAAGCTCACGCACGAATCGACGAATACGCGCTCGGGCGTCGCAAACTGCTCGAGCAACGCAAAACGCAAATCGCGCACGTTGCGAAAGAACTTCTGATAGTTCGCGCTGATTGCGCTGAGCCCGTCGTAGCTGACATTGCGCAACGGCGCTTCCCACACCGCATCGAATGCGCAAAGGCGCAGGCATTGATCGAGCCGTTGCGCATTCTCCTCCTGCAGGTAAACGCAGACCAGGTCGAGCGCGTACTGGCATCGCTCCTCATAACTTTCGGTCGTCGAGCGGCGCGACAAAATCGCGTCCACGCTGTCGGCACGACTCGCGCTGCCGGCGCAAGGCGTCTGCAGATCGTTCATTGTTTTTGCCCTTTGCTTGACTGTGTAAGCCGTTTTGCCTCGTGCCGATGAGGCTTCGAATCGTGGAATAAGCGCCTGGCAAAAGCGCCTGAAATAAGCGCCCGGCGTTGAACCGGTGAGCTTCGAATAAGGGAGGCTCGAACGGGCGCTCGCGCGCAGCTTGACTGCCCGCTCGTACTGCAAAGTGCCTCCGCTACCGAAAACACGCGAAGCGAGAGCCGTATTCCAGTAACACCGACCGAACGCATGCTTCGGGGTACTTCGGCGTGCTTCGCGCGCCCGCGCGCCCGCACACCACGCCCGCCGCGCGCGTCGCGATGGATAGTCATGACCATCGATACAGACGGATCCCTAGCATGTATCCGCGACGTCCAACAGCCCGGCACGTCGCGCCGCGCGCCGTTGTGCGGGCCCGGCATGCGAAGCATTCGGCTCCTACGTCTTAATCGATCGAACTACAGGCAATTCCAACAGAACATGGCCCAATACCACCCGAACACATCCGTTACGCCTCGCCGCACCTTTATCGCCGACATGGCCCGGCTGGCCGCGGCCGGCGTCGTCGGCGGATGGACGCCGATCTATCAGATCGCGGCGCATGCACAAGGTGCGGGCACGACGCCGCCGGGCTTTCCCGCCGGCATCACGCTGTATCGCCAGGCATTTCAGAACTGGAGCGGCGAAATTGCGGTCGCGAATGTGTGGACCGCGGCGCCCGAGACGCCCGCCGACGTCGCGACGATCGTCAACTGGGCACGCGCGAGCGGTTATCGCGTGCGCCCGCGCGGCTATATGCACAACTGGTCGCCGCTGACGCTCGAAGCAGGCAACGCGGCCCAGCAGGTCGTGCTGCTCGACATGACGAAGTCGCTTACGAAGGTATGGGTCGATACCTCATCGCGGCCGGCGCGCGTCACCGCGCAAACAGGCGTATCGCTCGAAACGCTGCTGGCGAAGCTCGAGACGCATGGCCTCGGCGTCACGGCGTGTCCGGCGCCCGGCGACATCACACTCGGTGGCGCGCTCGCGATCGGGGGGCATGGCACCGCGATTCCGGCCGCGCGTGAAACGCAATTGCCGGGCCATACGTACGGCTCGCTAAGCAATCTGATTCTCTCGCTGACCGCCGTCGTGTTCGATGCGGGCAAGCAGCAATACGTGCTGCGAACCTTCACGCGCAGCGACCCGGAAATCGGGGCGTTCCTTGTGCATGTCGGCCGCGCGCTGATTGTCGAGGTGACGCTTGAAGCCGGCACGAACCAGCGGCTGCGCTGCCAGAGCTTTGTCGATATTCCCGCCTCGGAGCTGTTCGCCGCGGGTGGATCGCGCGGTCGCACGGTCGCGTCGTTTCTCGATCAGTCGGGCCGTATGGAAGTGATCTGGTTTCCGTTCACCACGTGCCCGTGGCTCAAGGTCTGGACCGTGCAACCGGTAAAACCGCTTTTCTCGCGCACGGTGAACCAGCCGTTCAACTATCCGTTCTCCGACTCGATTACGCAGCCGGTCTCGGACCTTATCAAGCGCATTGTCACGCGCGGTGAATGCCAGCTGACGCCGCTGTTCGGGCAAACCCAGATGTCGATCGTCAGCGCCGGGCTCGCGCTGACGTTCTCGTCGGATATCTGGGGCTGGTCGCGCAACGTGCTGCAGTACATCCGGCCGTCCACGCTGCGCGTGACCGCGAACGGCTACGCGGTGCTGGCACGGCGCAGCGACGTGCAACGCGTGATCGCGGAATTCGTGCAGTTCTACCAGAACCGCGTCGACGTCTATCGCGCGCGTGGCGAGTACCCGATGAACGGGCCCGTCGAGATTCGCGTGACGGGCCTCGACCAGCCGGCCGACGCTGGCAGCGGCGCAGCCGCACCGCTGCTCTCGCCGCTGCGGCCGCGTCCCGACCGGCCGGACTGGAATATCGCGGTCTACTTCGACATCCTGACGATGCCCGGTACGCCCGGCGCGAATCGCTTCTACCGCGAGATTGAGCAATGGATGCTGTCGAACTACGCCGGCTCGTATGCGACGGTGCGGCCCGAGTGGTCGAAGGGCTGGGCGTATACCGACGGCGCTGCGTGGCAGGACATGCCGCTGATCGGCTCGGCGATTCCCGCTGCGTTTAGCGAAGGGCAGCCGGCCGGCGGCAGATGGGACGCCGCGCGTGCGGTGCTGAACCGATACGACCCGCAGCGGATTTTTACGTCGCCGCTGCTCGAGCGGCTGTTGCCGTGACGACGGTGCGTATCGGCATGCGCGCGGCGCGAACTCGCGCGCTTGATCCCGCTTAATCCTGCTCAAATCCCTTTTGGTGGCGGCCATTTGCGCCAACGATACCCGGCCAGACGGGACATCTGGCGCATTCAACGACAAGGAGGCCATTGTGCTCTCAGGTGTTTCAAACAACCAAACGTACAACTACGGCTATAGCGTCAGCGTGAGCAAAAGTGAAGACGCAAGCGGAAGCCAAGGTAACAACGAAAAGACCGCGCCAAAAGCGGCCGGTAAGTCGAATACGCAAATGACCGACGCGATTAACCGTGCCAACGAGATGCTGGACAACCCTGCCTTGAAGGTTGTCGGGGAAACGCTGAGCAAGATGGGCCCGATCGGTCAATTGATTCACTTCATACCCGATTTCTTTATCGGCCACCTCTTGTCGAAAGGCGGCGAAATGCTCGCTCATATGCTCGGCGACACCGGCAAGGTCGAAACGCACTTCGAAAGGGAACAGCGCGAAGGAGAGTACTGATCGCAACAAAGACACCGAACCGGTCGCTACCTGGAACAGGTCGCAGGCAACGTCGACCGCCAACGGCAGTGAACCCGAAGTTTCACTGCCACGGTGTTGCGCATGCACCGGCCGCCCGCAAGCGGCATGAGCGTGAGCGGCCGGACCTCGACATCCGGCCGCAGGTGCACTGCGCGCTGAGCGTCGCGTCAGCCTGTTCAGCTGTTCACGGTAGCGCATGCGCGCAGGCAGATTTTGACCGGGCATGCCGATCGCATGCGCCGGCCAACACCCGGCCAGACGGGAAATCTGGTATCCACATCTTAAGGAACAACCATTATGTGTATTGCAGCAATAGGGCAAGCTTTAAAGGGCGACTTCGCCGGCGCAGCCCACACTGAGGTCAGGAGCGCCACGGGCCTGATCGGCGCATTGCTCGGCGGCACGGAGAAATCCTCAGGCTCCAAAAATACGAACATCAACATCAACGTGAACGCCAACGCCAACTCGAACGTGGCCGCGAGCGGGGGCGGCAACACAAACACCAACACGAACACGAACGCGAGCGACTGGACGGCGGGCCGCACACGTGGCGGCTGTGAGCACAAGGGTGGCCACGGTGGCTGCGGCGCCTACGGCGGCCAAGGCGGTTACGGCAGCTACGGCACGGGCAATACATACGGCGCCAACGGTTTGTATAGCGGCTATGGCGGCGACGGCAAGACGGCCACTAGCACAAGCACCAGCGTCAGCCCGGACGGCACCGTGACGAAAACGACGACGCAAGTCAGCAGCTCGGGCGGCTACGGCTACGGTGCTGGCTACGGCACTGGCGAAGGACAGTTCGGTAGCCTCGGCTATTCGAGCGCGGCTAGCGGCGCATGGAATCTGGGCCGCGGCTTCGGCGAGTTGCCATCCTCGGAGGCGTTGTCTTCGGGGGCGTTGTCTTCCGGGAAGTCGATGTCGTTCGCCGCCATTATCGGACCGAAGTTTTTCCTCGATATGCTCGGCCTCGGAAACAGGCAGGCCGCGTAAGCGCTCTGCGCGTTATGCATTGCCGCTTCTAACTGTGTGCATGCCGGGCTAACCGCCCGGCATGCACACAGAGATCGACGTATCCAGTCACGCGACACGTTACCTCGACGCGCAAGCAGCTTCGTTCGTTGCCGCCCACAATTGCACGCGTCTACCGGCAAACCGGCCCGCGGCACGCGCCGCGGCGTGTTCCCGTGTTCCTTTCCCGCCACGCCATGTACGCCCGCCCACGCGGCAGGCATGCCGTCCATGCTACGATGCCCGGAACCGTATCGAGCATCGACCCGACATGGCAACCCTATACACAAAGCTAGGCGTAGCGGAAGACGCGAGCGCCGCCGAAATCAAACGCGCCTATCGCAAGGCCGCGATGAAGTGGCACCCCGACCGCAATGCCGGCAACGAAGAAGCCGCTCGCGCGACCTTCCTCGAAATCAAGGATGCGTACGAGATCCTCTCCAATCCGGACAAGCGCAAGGTCTACGACTCGGTCTATGCGACCGAAATGCATCGCTGGCAAACGCAGCAGCAACGCCGTCACGAACAGCAGCGGCAACATCACGAGCATCGGCAGCATGCGCATCAGCAGCACGCGCAGCAGCAACAGCAGCAGCGCGAGCGCGAAAGGTCCGAACGGGCAAGGCGCGAACGCGCCGAGCAGATCGCGGCCGAAGCGAAGTACCAGGAGCGCGTGAGCTTTGCGATGCGCTTCGCCGAACAAGGCCATAACCGCGATGTGCTGTTAGGCGTGCTGCTCGGCCGCGAATGCCCGCCCGAGGTCGCGGCGCGCATTGCCGACAGCGTCTGGGCGCTGCAGCAGGCGCGGGTCGGCGCGGCACGCGCCGCGGCGGCTACGCGCAAGAAACGACCCTCCCCGCGCGCGTACACCGCGACCACAAGCACCGCGCCGCGCACGGCGGCAGGCGGCAACAAGACCGACGCGCACGGCAAAAAGCCGTCAGGCTTCTTCGATTCGTTGTGGCATAGCTTCTTCGGCGTGCGCTCGTAAGGACGGGCGCGCGCGTTGCGCTGCAACGCGGCGCCCTGTCATCGTTCGGCCCCGTTTAGTCACGTTCGGTCTCGTTTAGTCGCGCCTGGTCATGTTTAGTCACGCCGGGTCGCGGCGCTTGCCATGCTCGCAAGACGGCACCGCCGCTTCCCGCCAGCCAACCGTATGACGAAACGTGATAGCGCGAACATTGTCGTGAGCCCTTAGCGTCGCCACGGCGCGACCTGCGCCGCATCGCCACCACCCTGCCCGCCATCCGCTTCGCCGCGATAACGCGCAATCGCTTCGCGCACAATGCCGCGGTCGATGTCGCCGTCATCGGCCAGCGCATTGAGCGCGGCGATCACGATCGACACGCGGTCCACTTCGAAGAACGCTCGCAGCGCGCTGCGCGTGTCGCTGCGGCCGAAGCCATCGGTGCCGAGCGTCACATAGCGACGGGGCACGTAGGCGCGAATCAGCTCGGGCACCGCTCGCACGTAATCGGTCGCTGCAATCACGGGACCTTCCGTTGCGTCGAGCGCGGCCGTCACATACGGGATGGGCGCGTCGTTCGATGTGCCGGGCGCGGTGCCGCTGTTGCGCGCCTGCCGCTCCGCTTCCATGCCGTCGCGCTGCAGTTCGGTGAAGCTCGTCACGCTCCATACCGCGGCGTCGATCTGCCAGTCGTCGGCAAGCATTTGCCGCGCGGCGATCGCCTCGCGCAGAATCGCGCCGGAGCCGAGCAGCTGCACGCGCGCGCTTTTCTGCTGCGTCGTGTGCGCAAGATCAGGATCGCGATCATGATCCCGATCGGCGCCGGAAATGGAAGCGGAAGCGGCCGCGGGCAACCGGTACATCCCCTTCAGAATCGGCTCGCGCAACGCATCGAACGTCGCGGCCGGCACCGACGGCTGCACATAGTTTTCGTTGGTGACGGTCACGTAATAGAACACGTCGCGCTGCGCGTCGACCATCTCGTGCATCCCCGCATCGACGATCGCCGCCACTTCATAAGCGAAGGCCGGATCGTACGCGCGGCAGTTCGGAATGGTCGATGCGGCCAGATGACTCGTGCCGTCCTGATGCTGCAGCCCTTCGCCGCCGAGCGTCGTCTTGCCCGCTGTCGCGCCGATCAGGAAGCCGCGCGCGCGTTGATCGGCCGCGGCCCAGATCAGGTCGCCAATGCGCTGGAAGCCGAACATCGAGTAGTAGATGTAGAACGGCAGCATCGGCAGATCGTGCACGCTGTACGACGTCGCCGCCGCGATCCACGACGACACCGCGCCCGCTTCCGAGATGCCTTCTTCGAGAATCTGCCCTTTCGTATCTTCGCGGTAATAGAGCATCGAGCCGAGATCCTCAGGCTCGTAGAGCTGCCCAAGCGGCGAATAGATACCGACCTGGCGGAACATGTTCGCCATGCCGAAGGTACGCGCTTCATCGGCGACGATCGGCACGATCCGCGGTCCGAGCGCGCGGTCTTTCAGCAGCGCGGTGAGCATGCGCACGAGCGCCATCGTCGTCGAGATTTCGCGGTCGTTCGAGTCGAGCGCGAATTGCGCCCAGTCCTGCACCGCAGGCACCGCGAGCCCTTGCGTCGCGGTACGGCGGCGGCGCGGCAGATAACCGCCGAGCGATTCGCGGCGCGCGTGCAGGTATTGCATTTCGGGGCTGTCCGCGGCGGGCTTGTAAAACTTCAGCTGCTCGACATCGTCATCGGAGAGCGGCAGACGGAAGCGGTCGCGGAATGCCTTCAGTTCGTCGACGCCGAGCTTTTTCTGCTGATGCGTCGTCATGCGGCCCTGCCCGACCGCGCCCATGCCGAAGCCCTTCATGGTCTTCGCGAGAATCACGGTTGGCTGGCCGCGATGACGGCGCGCCTGCTGATACGCGGCAAACAGCTTGCGCGCATCGTGGCCGCCGCGGCGCAGGCGATCGATATCGTCGTCGATCATCTGCTCGACGAGCGCCGCGAGCGCCGGATTCTGCCCGAAGAAATGCGCGCGGTTGTAGGCGCCGTCGTTCGCCGAAAAGGTCTGGAACTGGCCGTCGACGGTCTCTGCGAACGCGCGCAGCAACGCGCCGCTTTTATCGCGCTCGAACAGCGCATCCCAGTCGGAGCCCCACAGCACCTTGATCACATTCCAGCCCGCGCCGTTGAACTGCGCTTCGAGTTCGTCGACGATGCGGCCGTTGCTGCGCACGGGTCCATCGAGCCGCTGCAAATTGCAGTTGATGACGAACACGAGATTGTCGAGCCCTTCGCGCGCGGCGAGCGAGAGCGCGCCGATCGATTCGGGCTCGTCCATCTCGCCGTCGCCGAAAAAGCCCCAGACGGTGCGTCCGTCGGTTTGCGCGAGACCGCGGTTTTGCAGATAGCGCATGAAGCGCGCCTGGTAGATTGAGTTGATCGGACCGATGCCCATCGAGCCGGTCGGAAACTGCCAGAAATCAGGCATCAGCCACGGATGCGGATACGAACAGAGGCCGGGGCCTGCGATTTCGCGGCGATAGTGACGCAAGTGCTGTTCGTCGAGAAAGCCTTCGAGGAACGCGCGCGCGTAGACGCCCGGCGACGAATGCGGCTGGAAGTAGACGAGGTCGCCGCCGCTTCCGTCGCGGTTTGCTTCGCTGTTCCCTTCGCTTTTTCCGTCGGCAGCGCCTTCGATATGGGCCGCCGATGCGCGAAAGAAGTGGTTAAAGCCGACTTCGAACAGATCGGCCGCCGACGCGTAGCTGGCGATATGGCCGCCCAGTTCGCCATACGCCTTGTTGGCGCGCACCACCATCGCGAGCGCGTTCCAGCGCAAGGCGGCCGCGAGTTTTTCCTCGAGTTCGACATTGCCCGGATAGCGGCCCTGCTGTTCGAGCGCGATCGTGTTCTGGTAGGGCGTAAAGCGCGTGCGGGCGGATTGCACGCCGAGCGAGCGCGCGTGTTCGGCGAGACGATCGAACAGGAACTGTGCGCGGTCCTTGCCGGCGTGTTCGAGT
This sequence comes from Paraburkholderia edwinii, assembly GCF_019428685.1. NCBI lineage: Bacteria > Pseudomonadati > Pseudomonadota > Betaproteobacteria > Burkholderiales > Burkholderiaceae > Paraburkholderia > Paraburkholderia edwinii. The sequence goes on along the minus strand of NZ_CP080095.1, from coordinate 2,456,216 downwards.
ACGCCTTGCAGCGCATCGAGCCATTCGGTGGTTTCCTGCGGGTCGGCGTCTTCGTTGAGCCGCCGCAGTTGCTCATTGCCATTGGACAAGTCCGTCATCGCACACTCCACATCCGGTTGCCGATCGATGGTTCATCGGGATGAGGAACATGTTAGCGGGGAGCCCACAAAATGTGCGTCTCATTTGCTTGCGTTTTCGGATTTGGATAGTGTATTTATTCTTAAACTCGCGCCACAACCGGAATAAACACACTATGACCACGCCCAATCGCCCCAACGTCACGTCCCGCCGACTCGACCGCATCGATATCGGCATCCTGAACGAGCTGCAGCAGAACGCGCGCATTACGAATTCGGAGCTGGCGCGCGCGGTGAACCTGTCGGCGACGCCGTGTTTTAACCGGGTGCGGGCGCTCGACAAGCTTGGGCTTTTCAAGCAGCAGGTCACGCTGCTGAACCCGGAGGTGCTGGGTTTGCAGATCAACGTGTTTATTCAGGTGAGTCTGGAAAAGCAGGTCGAAGACGGGCTGCGGCGCTTCGAACAGGCGATCGATGAGCGGCCGGAGGTGATGGAGTGTTATCTGATGACGGGCGACGCGGACTATTTGCTGCGGGTCGTGATGCCGGATATTCAGGCGCTCGAGCGGTTTATTGTCGATCACCTGACAAAGATACCAGGCGTGTCAAACATCCGATCGAGCTTCGCGTTGAAGCAGGTGCGCTACAAGACGGCGCTGCCGTTGCCGGCGGGCGGGCTGACGCTGCATGGGCGGGAAGACGAAAACGACGCGTGAGACGGCTTCGCCGTTCGTTCTCGTCCTTTGTGCTTCGCGGTTGAGGCTTGGGTTGAGGTTGCGTTTGACGTTCGCGTCAAACATCGACCCAATCGGCGAACGTGGCGGCCTGACCGCGGTAGTTGCCGTCTTGATCGACTAGATTCCAGACGATGGCTTTTTCGATCCAGAAGCGGCGTCCGGACTTGGCGATGCGTTGACCGCGATAGTCGGCGGAGAAGCCTTTGGTGCGGACATCGTCGAGCAGACGCGCGCGTTCTTCGCGATTGGGCTGTTCGGCGGAGAGCCGTGACTGAAGCGTGACGAACTCATCCCAGTTGTACTCGAAGCAGCGTTGCGCGGTGCGGTTGGCGTACACGAAGCGCGGGTCGGCGTCGGTGTTGTGGGAGAGCACGACGAACGGCGCGTCTTCGTAGAGCCATCGCGCGAGGTCGGCGGCGGGGACATCATGTGGAACCAGTGGTTTGCCGACGAGGCGTTGATAGGTGTCGGTGAGGAGCGAGGCGAAAGCGGGATCGGTGGCGAGGGAAGTCATGGCGCGTGCGGGTATGAGATACGAACAGGTAAGCGCGAAGTTGCGAAGCAAAGTGCGCATCGGTCTTCATACTAGCGTAGCGTTGCTCGCGTTGCAGCGAGGCAGGCGAAGCCATTTCGCGTTCGCGCGCGCGAACGTTACAGCACTTGTTGAGATTACGTATCTGCGCGATATGTAGCGCACTACTTCTGACTTCAATGCACGTTGACCGGAACGAGTGCAGCAGACGCAACACGAAATGGCAGACCGACACGATCACTTCCGGCAGGCGGATGCGTGGTTGCCGGTCCGACCTCTATTGCTGAGTTACTGGTTGGTTCCCGTTGGCTGAAGCGCTAGTGTTTCGTTACTGGATCGGATTCGTTGTTGAGTTGATATTCGATGCAGTCCCACTGATCGGGCGGGCAGTCGCAGAAGTATTCGATGCAGTTTCTATCGAGAGCGGCTTCCGATTCAGCGAGGGTGGCGAGTTGTTCGATGGTTTCGAGCATGGCGACGCGATCGATGAGTGACACGCCGGCGCGGCGGATCGCGCGCGCGAGGGCGGCGATTTTTGCGGCTTGATCGCTAAAGCGTTCGGCGTTCTCCATCGCGGTTGCGTTGACGCGGTTGAGCAGGACAAGGCGTCTTGCGATCTGATCGTGAGTTAGCGATTGAAGAGCTTCGAGCGTGATTTGATTCGACATAGCGCCTCCTTGGAGCGAGACCCGGAGTACCTGATTGGAGAAGGTGAGCGGGCACAGTGATGAGGTGGGAAAACCGGCACCAGCAACAGACCGGCGAGCCTCTCGGCTCCCTCACCACGGCCCGCCCATTGACGCGGAGGCGATGGCAAGCGCAGGGCCTGCGAAGCAGGCGCCGTGCGGTTTCTGGTGAGCGGGTTTCCCAACCCGGCCGTCGCTGTTTCGACGGCCAGGCCAGTATAGGCGGACCGTTTTTTGAGAGATCAACCGCCCTGGCTAAAACGCGCCAGCCCGAGATTCAGCAAAAATACGTAGGGAAACAGCGCATCACAACGAGCCTTAAAAGAAGGTGTTGTGCCCAACCGAGAGGCGCGCGTAGCGCGCGGAGCGGGATGAATGAGCGCCTTGTCACTGGGGTATGTGGTGCGAAGGGTCAGTGGGTCCGCGCACCACTACCTTTACTGTGCGGGGTTCCCGCTTAGCACCCGAAGCGCCTTTCTTTTGCCTACTTTTCTTTGGCAAGACAAAGAAAAGTAGGTGCCGCCCCGCACAGGGGCAACGCCAGCGCCGCGAGGCGAATCGCGGATGCCCACGCCGGGCAAGGCAAACCAAAAAAAACGCGAAACCATGACCATGGCCCCTTTCCCATAACTCCATGCCCTCCGCATCCCCAATGAAGAAATTTTTTATGAGATAGCCAATTAGTTATCCTCCTTTCTCTATCCGCACGTACCCTCATCACGCGGCGCCTCGCTACGCTCGAAAACGCGAATAAACAATGACCAAATGCGACAATCCCCGCTGTCCTGTGTGCTATCCGAACTGGCGCGAAGAAGAAGCCGCTGCAAAAAAGCGGGTTGAAGACGATCGACAGAAGTGCGTCGATTACTGGCGTCACTACCAGAAGCTGGCCGAAACGATTGTGGCCGTCGAAGATCCCATTGCGCGCAACCGCAGGATCAATGCGGCCTACGCGGGCTTGTGGCTCGACGACCGCCGCTTTGAATGGGCTGGACTGGCCGCCTTCGCATCGAAGCAGGTCGGCTGTGGCCTGCTTCACGCGGCCGAAATGATCAACAAATCGAATCGGCAACGCGACGCCTATCAAGAGTGGGAACGAGGCAGTTTGCCGCTTGAGCGGCTATCGCCCTATGCGTCGCCGCGCATGCCCATACCAAACCAGATTTCGGGAGAAAGCGCACTGAACGCTTATCGGATGCTGGTAAAGGGAAACATGTCACTATTTCTCGATATTTGGCCGCTGCATATGCTCTATAAGGAGTTCGGGCTTGCGCGCTTCGAGCAGTGCCTTGAGGAAAGAGCTCAACTTCGCGGCTCGGTTATCTGGCCCATCGCTAATCGCGTTCCATTCGCCGCAATACGGGCCGAAGTCAGACAGGGTTTCCGGTCGATCGACGCCGGCAATGTCACCGAGAGCGTTAGACTTCTGGCCCGACATGAGCAGATCAACATCCTTCAACCGGCCATGTACGACGACTCCGGATTCGAGATGCTCATGCGCGCAAACCAGTTTGCATGGGCATTGAACATTCCGACCGGATCCGCGCGAGAAATTCAGCTCACGCTAGCGAATCAGTGCACGGTGGCAGGAGCAAACGCACAAATCGAAATCTTCAGCAAGCAGCCTCTCGCAAACCTGGCCGATCCTAATCAGAGAATGGCGTTCGTCATGCGCGCAGCGGAGCGGTTCCATAATCTGTTGCAAGATCCGATTGAGCGACATTCCGTGGAAAATTCCCATCGTCTGATTGCACCGCCAAGATGAATACGCTCCGTCGAAAATGGCTTCGGTATTTCGCCGTCTTATTGATGGGCTCCGTGGCCGTCTGGGGCGTCTATACGGTGACGCGTCCTCCCGATGTCGTGGTGGTGAGGCTCGGCGAACCTTATGAAAAGGTGCGACTGCAATCGCGGTCGACGTTACCAGTCGCGACGGACGAAAACTCGATTGATCTACGCGTCGCGCGGCCCGCTTCCTTGCGTTTCAGCGACCCGGAGCATGGGTTTGTTACGCCGGTGGCCCGGTTGCTGAGTATTTATACGAGTCAGCATGGCGATGTGTCGATCGTCACCCTTTCGCCACAAACGCAGACGCTACCTCTTGCAGAGGCCATGGCAATCGCCCTTGATTTGCAGCAGCAGTTAGGCCGGCGCGGCTGGCATCCGATCCGGTCGAGCGGCTTCGCACCGATCAGCAACACGCCCGCGATGGTAGAGAGGATCCGGCGTGGCGATGATCCGCACAGCGTCTGGCAGGTTGCCGGAAAATACCAGGTGACGTTGGATATCCGCCGATTCGTTCATGAAAATCGGCCGGTCGACGAGCGCTACCTCGTTACGCTGGAACTGAGCGGCCCGCCATTGACGGAGATCCAGCCGGAAAAATAGACGGCGCCATCCGACAGAAAAACTTCGTCATCCGGACACCGATCAGGAAACGAGAACAACCAGCACAGGAAGACTGCGCCACTGCGACGCACGCGAAGTCATTCGCGTCCCGCGCCTCTTTATGCCCAACCGAGACGCGTGCGTAGCACGCGGAGCGGGATGAATGAGCGCCTTGTCACTGGGGAAAGTGGTGCGATGGGTCAGTGGGTCCGCGCACCACTATCTTTACTGTGCGGGGTTCCCGCTTAGGACCCGAGGCGCCTTTCTTTTGCCTACTTTTCTTTGGCAAGACAAAGAAAAGTAGGTGCCGCCCCGCACAGGGGCAACGCTTGCGCCGCGAGGCGAATCGCGGATGCCCACGTCGGGCAAGGCAGACCAAAAAAACCAAAAACCAGCCAAACCACAAAAACCCACACCCCGGGAATATCCCCATCCAAACGGATGTTAAACAGTGAAGCCAACGATGCGCCCTGAGCGCACTCACTCGCATCGCATGGCGACCACGCATACGGCGAACGCGCAACGCGCACCCGCCCCACGGCCCCCACATCCCCGAAGGAGAATCCCGCATGCTGACCCGCTTCCGCCCCGGCCCCTCATTACAGGAACAAGTCGAGCAACTCGGCCTACTGGCCGACCTATCCGGCCGCTGGTCCGGCCGCGGCTTCAACCTGATCTCGCTCCCCGACTTCGATTCAACGCCCCCGAGCACGGGCCCGAAACCATTCCGCGTGTTGCTCTCGGCCACCCACGAAACACTCGAACTCGAACCGATCGGCGCCCACGTCCCGAACCGCGGCTCGGAATCGCAAGCCGCCCCCACCACTGGCCAACCCGACATCACCCTCTTCGGCCTGCGCTATCTGCAACGAATCAACGATGTCGATTCGCACGAGCCGTTGCACATCGAAAACGGCTTCTGGCTCAACGTCCCGTCGAGCGCGATTCCGAAGGAAGACCCCTCGATCGTGCGACAAGGCTCGATCCCTCACGGCTCGTCGATTCTCGCGCAAGGCAAGGCCTTCGAATCGCAGGACGGCAAGCCGAAATTCGCCACGCTCGATTCGACGCCGCAACGCAATCCGGCCGGCGCCGCGCTCTCGAGCAACTATCTCGAACCGCTGACCACCGCCACCCTGCCCGCGCGCATCACGAACAAGGACGCGGTGAAGAACCCGAATGTCGTGCTCGCCGATGCAATCCAGCCGTTTATCGAACATATGACGGCCACCACCGTGCTCAGCATTTCGAGCAAGACCGCGGGCGGCGTGCTCAACATTCCGTTCCTGCAGAACACGACGAACAACAACGCGGCAGCCACGGCCATCGAAGCGACGTTCTGGATCGAGACCGTGCAGCCCGATAAGGGTCACCCGTTTCAGCTTCTGCAGTATTCCCAAATCGTGACGCTGAACTTCCTCGGCATCGACTGGCCGCATATTTCGGTGGCGACGCTATTCAGGCAATAAGCTTCGGGCAATAAGCAAGGCGGTCGAGGGTCTAACCTTCATTGTCGCCCGACGGATCCGGTGTGATCGGCGGCTTGAAATCCGGATCGATCTCGTCGTGCCGTGCCGGCTCGCGCGAACGGTCGCGCGAGCCTTCCTCGCGCGTACGTTTGGCCGCCGCGCGTGCAATTTCTTCAGCCTCCTGTTCGGCGAGCGGCGCTTCCGGTCCGCCCGGCTCATCCATCGTGTTTGCCGGATCGTTGGGCTTCACGTTGGGCTGCCTGTTTGGCCGCGCGTGCGACTGGGTTCGCGACGGCGGCGTGCTCGAGGCTCGTGTCATGGCGTTGCTCCTCACGAAAAACGCATCGGCGCGCATCAGGATGCATTGACGCGCACTAATGGGTATTAACGAGTATTAACGCGCGTTAACGAATACGCGTACCCCAGCGATGCAATACCCATTCCCGTGAGCGCGCGGCAAATCACGTGCAACGTGTCGTTGTTCGGAACTTCGGATGCCACGCTGCGCGGCTTCACAACCCTTCACTGCCCTTGCCGCGTCCGCGCAATCGTACGCATCAACTCGATCAACGCATCGGGGTTCACCGGCTTCACGAGGTGATGCGCAAAGCCCGACGCACGCGAGCGCGCGAAATCCTCGGGCTGACTAAAGCCCGTCAACGCGATCAGCACCGGGCACACGCGCTGCGATTTCGCCGCGAGATGCCGCGCAATCTCGTGCCCGCTCATGCCCGGCAGCGCGATATCGAGCAACGCGACATCGGGATCGAACTGCTCGGCAAGCGCGAGCGCTGACGGACCATCGGCCGCCGTGCGCGTGTCGTGCATATCGAGCACGAGGGCAAGCGACTCGGCCGCGTCGCGATTGTCGTCGACAATCAGGATACGCAGGCGCCGTCGAGTCGCCTCGGCATACGCGTCATCTGTGTAGCGGCCGCCGTCCGCGTAGCGTTCGTCGGCCAGCGGCATATCGGCTGGCGCCGCGGCCGGCATCGGTGCGATCGCGAGCGGCAGCGTGATCGAAAATTCGCAGCCCTTGCCAACGCCGTCGCTGGCCACCGAGATCGTGCCGCCATGCATGTCGATCAGCTTGCGCGCCACGAAGAGGCCAATCCCGAGGCCATCGCGCGCGCGGCCCGCGGGCGGCGTCGCCTGCATGAACAGGTCGAACAGCGCCGGCAGCTCAGTGGCCGCGACGCCGATGCCGCTGTCCTTCACCGCGACGCGCGCGCGGCCGTTCACGACTTCCGCGCGGATATGAATCTCGCCGCCGTCGTCCGTGTACTTGATTGCGTTATCGACGAGATTCGAGAGGATTTGCGTGAGCCGCGTGCGATCGCCGTCGACCGGAATCGGTGTGGCGCGCGTGTTCAGAAAAATGCGGTGGCGGCGCTGCTCCGCGGCCGGCCCGTTGATTTCCATCGCGCGGCCGATCGCGTCGCGCAGGTCGAGCACTTCGCGCTTCAGATTGATGCGGCCCGTCGTGATGCGCGACACGTCGAGCAGATCGTCGATCAGATGCGAGAGGTGGTGGCTTTGCCGCTCGAGCACCGCCTGCACCCAGCGGATTTTCGGCGGCAGATCTTCGCTGTCCTGCTTGAGCACATGTGCGGCGTTGCGGATCGGCGCAAGCGGATTGCGCAGTTCGTGCGCCAGCGTCGCGAGAAACACATCCTTGCGCCGGTCCGCTTCCTTCAGCGCTTCCTGCGCATTGGCGCGCGCGGTGATATCGGCGAGCGTGCCGACAAACGAATACAGCACGCCATGCACGTCGTAGCGAAAACGTCCGTGCATTTCGAGCACACGCAGCGCGCGGTCGCCGATACGAAATGCGCGAAACACCGTATGGAACGGCCGGTGCGCCTGCTCGTCGGCCGTATAGCGTTCGACGAATCCGGCGCCATCGTCCGGATGCATGAAATCGCGCATGAAATCTTCGGTCGTGAGCGGCCCGGCGTCGATCGGCTGCCCGGTAATTTCATACATGCGCGCGTTTTCCCAGACGCCCGAGCGCGTCACCGCATTCCATTCGAAGATGCCGAGGCCCGCCGCGCCCGCCGCGATACGCAGCCGCTCGTCGCTTTCCTGACGCGCGGCGAGCGCCCGGTCGCGCTCGCGCAGCGATGCGCCGATCCGCTGGTTCTGCTCGTCGAGCAGCTGGCGGATCGCGCCGTGGATCGTCGCGCTGAAAAAGCTTTCGATGATCTGGTGTGCGCCGGCCTGCTCGGTGCGCGGCGACAGCGTGTTCGCGAAATATTCGCGCACCACATGTTGCACGCTGACCTGCAGCAGATCGAGTTCGCGATACAGCTCGTCGAGCTGGTAGCCGTGCAGCCAGCGCTTGCGCGCATACTGGCGCGCATCGAAATCGATCCGCGCATTGAGCGCGGAATTCGGCACCGCGGTCAGCGCGGAGCAGATCTCGCCATAAAGTTGCGGGAGCAGGTCGATCAGTTGCCGGTTCGTCAGCCGGTCCGCCGGTTCGATCGACGGGTCGGAGCGGACCGCGCGCAGCCAGCGGCGGGTAATGCGCCAGCGCTTGAAGCGAATATGTACTGCGAGATCCGCATATGGCCCGGCTTCGGGCGCTATTGTCGTGTTCAAGCGTGTGTCATGCGATGTTGCGTCAAGTTGCGGAAGATATCACGCGAACCCGATCCGGTTTTTGAAGAATGCGAACCTTGTTTCCGGCAAACGACATATTCGTCAGTCGTTTGAGTCATCAATGTCCGGACACGCCGGTCGGCACGCACTCGCCCTCTCCTCGCCTTGCCTCGTTCTGCTTTGCAGCGCGGTATGCGCGCCAGTTGCACGCAATTTGCAAGCAAGTTACACGCAAGCGGTACGGCCCTTGCTTGCAGCACTCACACCATTCTTATCTAACTGACGGGAAGCTAAAAGGGCATTTCGCACGAGGCCCCACGCACTCATGACCATCGAAGCGACGTGGTATCTGATCATCGGCGCCCTGTTGATCGCGATGGCGCTCGCGCGCAAGCTGATCGCACACCTGCCGATGACGGGCGCGATGGTCTATCTGGCGGTCGGCTTCGTGCTCGGCCCGACGGGCACGGGCCTACTGACATTCGACGTCACGAGCGGCGCGTCGGTGCTGCGCATCGTCACCGAGGCCGGACTCGTCATCTCGCTGTTTGCGATCGGCATGCATCTGCGCGTGCCGCTGCGCGACCGGCTGTGGCGGCTGCCGTTGCGCCTCGGCGTCGGCGCGATGCTGCTGACGATCGCCGCGATGACCGCGATCGGCTATTACGGGCTTGGGCTCGCGCCCGGCCTCGCGCTGATCGTCGCAGCCGCGCTCGCGCCGACCGATCCGGTGCTCGCCAACGAATTGCGCCCGCGCGCAGCTGGCGATTCGGAGCCGCTGCGCTTCGCGCTATCGGGCGAAGGCGGCTGCAACGACGGCGCCGCGTGGCCATTCATGCTGCTCGGCCTCGCGCTATGCGGCGTCGAAGTCGGCGGCATGACCGGCGTGACGGGCATCGACCTCGCCGGCGTCATCCTCGGCGGCGCGCACAGCGGCAACGCGAACGGTCAGATCCTCAGCTTTACGGGCTTCGCGGCGAGCGTCGCCTGGGGCGTCGTCAGCGCGCTCGCCATCGGCTGGGTGCTCGGCGCGGGCGTCGTCGCGCTGGTGACGCGCCTGCGGCTGCGGTTCGATCTCGCACTCGGCGTCGAAGGCTTTCTCGCGCTCGGGCTCATGTCAGCGTGCTATGGCGCCGCGCAACTGCTGCACGGCTATGCGTTCGTGGCGGTATTCGTCGCCGGCGTCGCGCTGCGCCATCAGGAACTACGCGCAACCGGCAAGCACACGGCGCCCACCGCCGCGCTCGAAAAGGTCGAGCACGGCGAGCGCGACAAGGCCGCGCGCACACCGGAACTCGCACATGCCTATGTCGCGGAATCGATGATGGCGTTTGCGGTCGAGATCGAGCAGACCGTCGAGCTCGTGCTGATGCTGCTGATCGGCAGCGTCGTGTCCGCGCATTGGCGCGAATTGCTGCAATGGCACGCTATCTGGCCTGCGCTTGCGCTGCTGTTTGTCGTGCGGCCGCTTTGCACGCTCGTCGCGCTTGCCGGTTCGAGCGCGACCTGGCCGCAGCGGTTTCTTGCCGGATGGCTCGGCATACGCGGTGTCGGCGCGTTCTACTACCTGCTGTTTGCCATCGAACACCTGCGGCGCGTCGCGCAGGACGCGGCGCTGGCGGTCGTCATGGCCGCGATCGTCGGGTCGGTGCTGCTGCACGGTGTGTCGGCGACGCTGCTGCTCGAACGGTATCTGCGCGCGCCGCGCGAACCGTGATGCGTTGCGGGCACAGCGACGAACCTGCACTCGCAACGAGTCGCAACGCGCGACGGTTTTGCGCCCCCGAGTGTGACTCGACGCGTACTGCCTATGCTTCGGGATTCTGCAGATCGCCGGTCACGACGTTTTCGCCATAGCGCCGCGCCGCATCGCGCGCCTCCCGGCCGCTGTCGAACGGGCCGATATCGGGCGCGCCGGCGAACGGAAACAGCAGCCGGCCGTCGGTCTTGCGCACGACTTTCAGCAGTCCGACGAAAGCGCCTTCCGTCGTCCGCCGATAGGTTGCATAGATCTCATAATCCGTTTCCGATTCGGCACGCGAAGTCGCAGTGTCTCGCGACTTGGGGAAAATCATTCGTGGCCTCGTCATGTTGCCGCTCCGCATCCAATACGCACGCCGGCGTCCCCCGCCAGCAGAAAGGGCTTTGCAAACGGACCGCAAGCGATGTGCCCGTATCGCGTACGCGGCCGCTGGCAATAAGCGGATTCGCGCGGCAACGCGCCGGGATCGCCGGATGCGCCGCACCAGACAAGCGTGACGGGACATGCGCGCCGGCCGGACCACCGTCCGTATCGCGCTCGGGCGAGCGGCGGCGGGCTTGCGCGAAAAGTTACATCGGTCGCCTATGTTTGCAACGCGTGACGGCCAGGCTGATCGCAGCGCCCGGGCGGCGTGGCACACTGTCAATCACCGCAGCGACGGGAGCACAGCATCATGGAACGTGCATTTACCGATCGCGCCGAGGCCGGCCGCACACTCGCGGGTCTGCTCGACGCCTATGCGCAGCGCAATGACGTGGTCGTGCTCGCGCTGCCGCGCGGCGGCGTCCCGGTCGCCTATGAAGTCGCACGTACGCTCGGCGTCGCGCTCGACGTGCTCGTGGTCCGCAAGCTCGGCGTGCCGTGGCAGCCCGAACTCGCGATGGGCGCGATCGCATCGGGCGGCGCGCTCTATGTCGACGAAGCGCTCGTGCGCGAGATCGGTTTGCCGCAGACCGCCTTCGATCGCGTGCTCGCGAGCGAGCGCGCCGAACTCGAACGGCGCGAGCAGTCGTATCGCGTGCAGCATCGAATGCCGGTTGAAATCGAAGGCCGCGTCGCGCTCGTTGTCGACGACGGCGTGGCCACCGGCGCCTCGATGAAAGCGGCGGTGCGCGCCTTGCGCGCGCGCCGGCCCGCGAAAATCGTCGCGGCGCTGCCGGTCGCGCCGCCAGGCGCGACGCAAAGGCTCGAAAAAGACGTGGATGAATTCGTCTGCGCACTCACGCCGGCGAACTTCTATGCGGTCGGCCAGTTCTATGCCGACTTCAGCGAAACCACCGATGACGACGTACGCGCATTGCTTGCGAAAACCGACCCGCGCGGCGTGCCGTGTACCTCGCCGTGTGGCTAGAACGCGCTTTTACGTTGCGTCAGCAACGCTTTCGCCATGATTAGCAGATGAAAGTAAAGCCGCCGGCTAAAGCCGTAGTTGTACGCGGACAGATGCGAAAGCGCGATCTTGAGGCTTTCCAGCGGCGCGTGATTTCGCGCATGAATCGACACGACGATCGGCACCATGCGTCGTAGCGCAATCCGGCGCGCCGGTTCGAGTTGCGGCGGCAATGTTAGCGCCATGAGAAAGTTGTACGCGACGAGCGTCGACGCGCTCGTCGAGGTGCGCGTCGACGTGGTAATCGACACTTCCGTGCGGCGGTTGTACGACACGTACTCGTTCAGGTAATACACGCCCTTTGCTGCGAGACAGATCTCGGTGCCAAACACGTAGTCGCAGGCGACGCCGTTCTGTTCCCGGTAACCGATGCGCTTGACGAGATCCGCATCGCCCATCCAGCCGTTATTCGGGAACATCTGCACGAGCCCGGTGCGCCCCGGCTGCTGCTGCAGTCCCGCCACATCGCGCGTGCGGTGATAGGCGCGATTCAGATGCGCGCTGGCGGCCGGAAGCACCGTGCCGCGCGAATCGGTCACATACTGATCGCCGAACGCAACCTGAACCTGGGGATGCGCACGCCAGGCCGACAGCATCCGTTCGACCGCGTTTTCGGCGAGGAAATCGTCGTCGTGAATCAGCAGGATCTTGTCGCCGGTCGCATGCGTGAAGAGACTATCGACATTGCGCGCCTGTCCGAGCGACGGCGTGTTCCTGAAGTAGCGCACGCGCGGATCCGCCGCGTACTGCGAAGCGATCAGCGCCCGGGTGCGATCGTCTTTCGAATCGTCGCCGATCAGCACCTCGATGTTCGTGTGCGTCTGCGACAGGCATGAATCGAGGCATTGCGCGATCAGCTCCGGGCGCTGGTAGGTCGGCAGGCAAATCGAAACCTTGATTCCTGTTGTCATGAATGCGACCCCCTATGCTTCGTCATGCCGTTGTTCAGGCTGAATGGCGGTTACGCCATATATATCAGCGTGGCTGAGTATGATTCGCGCATGGAAGTGCGTCAACGCAAGCAACAATTTGTTTAATTTTTCTTTGATGGGTCGATTTATTTTTTCCATAAACTAATCTCGGCGTGTCATTGCCGGGACGCCTTGCGCGGCGCTCCCCGCTTCCTGCCCCGCTGTTGCGGGCGATCTGCGCGAATCAAGGCCGATCCTGGCCGAATACGGCTAGATTCTGGCTGAATCTTTTACGCATCACTCTCAACTGACTCGCGGTAATTTCTATATGGATACACACATGACTGGAGTACTGTCTATCCAGATGCGTGCAGTCGGTCATAAAACTTACGCGAAACTGATTCGCGACACGTCCGATTATGAAACCGATATCCATGTCGATTCGTTCTGGGTCGATGACGAACGCTCCGCCATGACGAAAGTCGTGCGCAGAGTGGCCGAATTCCGCGTGCCGAGGCTGAACCGGCGCAACCTCGATTTCCGCCGCGCGCGCGCGGAGTGGGCGACTGGCAACATGGGTTCCAAGCTGGCGCGCAAAAAGGCCGATCTGAAAGACTACGACGTACTGCACTTCCACACGCAAACCGCGGCGTTCGGCAGCGTGAGCCTGATGAAGTCCATCCCGACGGTCATCACCATCGATATGACCGCGTTCCAGCTGATGCGCGAGCATGGCTCCGGCCCCGGGTGGACGTATCGCCCGAACGTGCTGATGGAGCGCCATGTGTTCGAGCACGCGGCGCATATCGTCGCGTTTTCCGATTGGGCTCGCGATTCCGTGATCAACGAGCACGGCATTGCGCCGGAGCGCGTGTCGGTCATCACGCCCGGCGTATTGAAGGAAGCCTTCCATCAGCCGCAATTCGAATCGGGCTCAGTCGAGAAACCGAAAATCCTGTTTGTGGGCAATGAATTCCGCCGCAAAGGCGGCGACGATCTGATCGCCGTATTTTCCGAGCACTTTGCGCACAAGGCCGAGCTGCATCTGATGACGAACGACCGTGACGTGCCCTCGGGCAAGTCGGTGTTCGTCCATCGGGGTGTCTCGTCCTATACGCCCGAGTGGCACCGGCTCTATGAGGAAGCCGAAATCTTCGTCATGACGAGCCACGCCGAAGCGCTCGGCATGGTGTTCCAGGAAGCGGCCGCATCGGGGCTCGCGCTGATCGGAACGCATATCGGCGGCATTCCCGAAATGATCGACCATGACGCCAATGGCTTTCTGATTGCGCCGGGCGATCGAAACGCGTTGCGCCAGTATCTGGGCACGCTGATCGACAACCCCGCCATGCGCACGCGGATGCGCCACGCGAGTTACGAAAAGGCGGTACGGGAATTCAACGCGAGGACCAACACGCGGCGCGTGTTCGAAGTCTTTCGATCGGTCGCGGCGCCGCACGACGCGCAACGGGTGCTGGCGGGATCGCAGATCTGAACCAACCGCGGGCGGCGGTATGGCAGGCGGCGCACTCACGCCGCCGCCCCGCCGTATGCTCGTGTCGGCCTGGTGTGTCGGCTAGTTGCGCGACTACCTTACTTTAACGAAATGACGCGCGCCGCCGCGCACGCGCGATGCGCATGCGCGCCCAGCGGCGCCGGGCGCGCGCGGGCCGGTAACTGACCCGGCCAGGCGTAGACAGATGGACGCAAAGCAACGGCGGCGCTGCCAGTCAGGCGGCGGCCGCTGTAAGATGCGCGGGCAGATAGCTCTGCAGGTACTCCTCGAAATCGGCGCGTACTTCCGGGTGACGCAGCGCGAATTCGACGGTCGCCTTCAGATAGCCGAGCTTGCTGCCGCAATCGAAACGCGTGCCGAAGTAGCGATACGCGAGCACCTGTTCCTCAGTCAGCAGCGACTCGAGCGCGTCGGTCAGCTGCAGTTCGCCGCCTGCACCCGGCTTGAGCGCGCGGATATGGCGGAAGATGGTCGGCATCAGCACGTAGCGGCCCACCACGCCAAGGTTCGACGGCGCGACTTCGGGCGCCGGCTTTTCGACGATGCCCGACAGCTTGATCACGTCTTCTTCCCACTCGCGGCCTTCGACCACGCCGTACGAGCGGCTATCTTCGCGCGCGATCGTTTCGACGCCGACCACCGAGCTGTGATAGTGGTTGAACACGTTGACGAGCTGCTTCATCACCGGCTTTTCGCTGTGCAGCAGGTCGTCCGCGAGGATCACGGCGAACGGGCTGTCGCCGACCAGCTTCTCGGCGCACAGCACCGCGTGACCGAGGCCGAGCGCTTCCGCCTGGCGCACGTAGAAGCAGTCGACATTGGCCGGCTTGATGCCGCGCACGAGTTCGAGCAGCTTTTCCTTGCCGCGCGCTTCGAGTTCCGCTTCGATCTCATACGACTTGTCGAAGTGATCTTCGATCGCGCGTTTGCTGCGGCCCGTCACGAAGATCATCTCGGTAATGCCGGCTTCGATCGCTTCTTCAACCGCGTACTGGATCAGCGGCTTATCGACGATCGGCAGCATTTCCTTTGGACTCGCCTTGGTGGCAGGCAAAAAGCGCGTGCCGAGACCCGCCACAGGAAACACGGCTTTGGTGACTTTCAGCATGGTATGCATTCCCACTCGGTTGATGACGTTGGCAGCCGCCGGTTCCCGGAGCGGGCATCGACCCGCCTCCGCGCAGACCCGGCGCAGAATCTGATGTGAAAGAAGCGTAGCGGAAAAATAATAGGATTTTCGTTAAAGACACGCTAATTTCTTCGAGTGGCTTTCGCAGATTTACCGCAGCCGTACTCATAAAAACCGATAATGCCGCGTTGCTTACTGCATAAACGCTGGCCGACGGTCGGCAATTATGTAAATATTGCCGACCGCCGACTTTCCATCGGAAATTATTGAAGAGCGGACTCTTCGTTTTCATCGAACTGCGGGAGCTTCCCCGGGTTGATGCGGAAACGGCCGATGGGCTCGTTGCGCAACGCTTCACGGTATGCCGAGACTGCTACCAGCACGAGCAGGACGATGACTCCAGCCAGCACATGTACGCTCATTGACAACCCCCTCGTCAAGAATTTGGCTAGTCCAAGTTATCACAAAAAAAGTAGTGGATAACGCGAACAGTATTTACCCGCAATATTTAATCTTGACACTGCCGTGACAGTGTCCGTTGTAGATCAATTGCGCATATTTTCCAGCACTTTTTTATCGCTTTTATTTCAAACATGGTGCATTAGCATAGGAACGTGCGGCTCGCGCGGCCTGAGCTATTGGCCCGCGCCGATGCCGCCGCATCGATCGAACTCGATACCGCGCGCACCCGCTTTCATCCACCTGTCGCGCCACCGTGCCGGCACGCAGTCACGAGGACCGCATGAGTGACACCGCGCTGAACGCCACCACGGCCGCCCGAGAATCGCTGACGTTCTCCACCGCGCCTTCCGGCGACGCGCATGTCGCAAGCGCCGGCAAAGAACATGTGATCGACGCGATGCGCGGCTTCGCCGCCCTGCTCGTCGCTTACTTTCACTGCCGCCAGGTGGTATGGGTCGGTATGCAGAGCTTTCACCACGCTGTCGGCACGTCGCTCGCGCCGAGCTCGCTCATTGCGTATGCGACGTTTCCGATTGCCTGGGGTTCCGCAGGTGTGCCAATCTTTTTTGTGATCAGCGGTTACTGCATCCACCGCGGCGCCGCGTTCAAGCTCGCGCAGGACCCGAGATACCGGCTCGATGCCGGCAATTTCTGGATGCGCCGCTTCGCGCGCATCTATCCGGTGCTGCTCGCCGCGCTGCTGCTCACGCTTGTGCTCGATGCGGTCAGCCTGTCTCTGCCGCCCGTCAACCACAAGATCCGCGAGATCGGCCTCTATCCGTTCCTCGTCAATCTGTTCTCGCTGCAAGGCGTGGCGGGCCATACGTATGGTTCGAACGGCGCGCTCTGGACGCTGTCGCTCGAAGTGCAGTTCTATGCGGTCTATCCGCTGCTGTTCGCGTTGCGCCGCCGTTTCGGCATGAACGCGATCCTGGTGGGGGTCGCGCTCGTCAATATCGTGTCGGCGCTCGTGCTCGAGCGGCACGATATCCAGTTCTTCCCGTCGTACTGGTTTTCGTGGCTGCTCGGCGCATGGATTGCGGAGGCGCAGGCCGGCGCGACACGCGCGCGGCCGCCGCGCTCGGCGCTGGTCTGGTACGGGCTTGCGGCGCTCTTCACGCTCGCGGGCTGCGCCGCGTTCTATGTCGGCCAGTACCTTGCGTTCCAGCTGTGGGCGATCGGTTTCGCGTGCTATCTGTACAAGGCGCTTGAAACGCGCCGCCTGGCCGCGCCGGCGGCGCCGATGCGGCTGCTATCGCGCCTCGGCGACTTCAGCTTCTCGCTCTATCTGATCCACCTGCCGGTGTTTGTGCTGCTGTCGTCGCTGATCTACCGCTCCGAGCTGCAGATGTCGATCTGGCCGTCGTTCGGCTATATGTGCGTGGCGATTCCGGTCGCGTATGGGTTTTACCGGCTCGTCGAGCTGCCCGCGATGAAGTGGTCGGCGAGCCTGAAGCCGAAGTCGCGCGCAAAGGTGGAAGGCTCGGGCGTGCGGGTTGCGTGAGCACGTTACCTGAGCGGGATACCTGAAGCGCGGCAACTGGTACGGCCAACTTCGCGATGAGCGCGCCGCTCAAACAGTGTCGGGCGCCTCGCGCCTCACGGCCTCACGCTCAACTCAATCTCGCTGCGCCTCAGCCGGTCTTGCTCAAGCGCAGCCAACCTCTCGATCAGGCGACCTTCTTCCGCTCCGCCTGCCCTCGCCCACCACGCCGCCCCTCCGCGGCCACCCGCTTCAGAATCCGCTCGACTCCGTCGACATACGCCGTCGTCCCAAACGACTCGATCGCGGTCTGATAGCCGTGCGTAACGAGCTGGTCGCGCAGCGTCCGGTTCGCGTGCAACTCAGCAAGCGTTTCAGCGAGCGCGCCGGCGTCGCCCGGTTCGCAGAGCATGCCGTTCTCGCCATCGTGGACGATTTCGGTCACGCCGCCCGCGCGCGCCGCGACGACCGGCCGCCGCGCGAGCATCCCTTCGACGATCACGCGTCCAAACGGCTCCGGCGTGATCGACGTATGCGCGACGACGTCCATCGCGCACATGCAGGCCGCGATATCGTGCTGGAAGCCGAGGAAATGCACGCGCTCCGTGAGCCCATGCTGCGCGACGAACGCGCGCAGTTCCGCCTCGTAGGCATCCTCGCCGAAGAGCGCGGAGCCGACGAATACCGCGTGCAGTTGCGGGTCCAAACGGGCGTCGCTACGCACCAGCGCCTCGAGCAGCACATGCTGCCCCTTCCAGCGCGCAAGGCGGCTGAAGGAGCCGACCAGAAACGCATCGCGCGGCAGGTTCAGGCGCGCACGCACGGCCGCTTGAGGCGTATCGCGCAGCGCATCGAACGGCGCGCTCGCAATGCCGTTGAACACGACGTCGACCTTGTCGTCGTCGAACTTCGTCAGCTGCTTGAACGCGCGTGCGGAAGCACCCGAGTTCGCAATCACGTGGGCGAGCCCGAAGCGCGCGCACCATTTGATCACCGCTAGCTGACGCTTGCCGAAATGCTCGGCGCTGACGATATCGCGCAAATGCCAGACCACAGGCTTGCGCGCGAGCTTGCCGGCCAGCACGCCAACCACCATCGAGCGCTGCGTATTCGCATAGATCACGTCGTTGTTGCGCGCGCGCGCGGCCGTCGCGCGCACGAGCGACCCGACGCTTTTCAGCGCGCGGCCAAGCGGCGGCGAGGCGCCCTGTTTGCGCATATCGCGCGTCGCGCCCGCGTCGAGTACCGTGACCGGCACGCCCGCGTGGTCCAGCGCCGCGCGAAACGGACCGTCGTCGAACAGCACGACGTCCATGCGCGCGCGCAGCGCCTTGACGATTTCGAGCAGCGACAGCTCCGCGCCGCCGAGCACGCCGCTCTGGTCGACCGCGAGCACGCGCAGCGACGAAGCCGGATTTGCGGCCGCGCCCTTGACCGGCGGATCGTACGGCGGCAGCGTCGCGCCCTGCAGCGCGGGCACGTGCCCACGCACGTGGGCGAAGAAACGCTCGCGAAACAGCGCCGCCGAAAAGCGCTCGGCGCTCGCGCGGCAATGCGCGGACATAAAGCGACCCGGCTGCGCGTCGAAGTTCTCAACGGCGGCAATGATCGCTTCGGCCGTCTGCTCGTCGAAGAAAAGGCCCGTCGGCCGCGGATCGGCCGGATCGCACACCGTTTCCAGTGCGCCACCCTTGCCGTACGCGATCACCGGCGTACCGCAGGCCTGCGCTTCGACCACCGAAATACCGAAGTCCTCCTCGGCGGCGAACACAAAGGCCTTCGCGCGGCGCATGCGGTCGCGCAGCACCGCAAATGGCTGATAGCCCATGATCTCGACGTTCGGCGCCGCTTTCGCGCGGATCTTCTGCATGTCCGGCCCGTCGCCGATCACGACGAGGCGGCGTTCCGGCATCTTCGCAAACGCTTCGACGATCAGATCGATCTTCTTGTACGGCACCATGCGCGATGCGGTCAGATAGAAGTCTTCCTTCTCCTCCAGCACCGAAAACGCTTCCACGTCGACAGGCGGGTTGATCACGTCTGCGTCGCGCTGATAAACCTTCTTGATGCGGCGCGCGATAAAGTCCGAATTCGATACGAAAGAGTCGACCGAATTGGCCGTGCGCACATCCCAGTTGCGGATGTAATGCAGGATCACACGCGCGAGCGCCGACTTCGGCCCGGCCGTCAGTTTCGACTCGTTCAGATACTGATGCTGCAGATCCCACGCATAGCGGATCGGCGAATGCACATAGCTCACGTGCACCTGGTCCGGACCGGTCAGCACGCCCTTCGCCACCGCGTGGCTGCTCGAAATCACCACGTCGTAGGCCGAAAGATCGAGCTGCTCGATCGCGAGCGGCATCAGCGGCAGATACGAGCGGTACTTCGTTTTCGCTTTAGGCAGCTTCTGGATAAAGGAGGTCGTAACCGGCTTGCTGCGAATAAAGCTGCGGTCCTCGAGAAAATCGACCAGCGCGAACAGATCCGCATCGGGAAAGCACGCGATGATCTGCTCGAGCACGCGCTCGGCGCCCGCATAGGTGACGAGCCAGTCGTGCACGATCGCCACGCGCACGCGTTGCGCGGCATGCCCCGCATGCGGCGTCGCGCGCAGCGTCGGGACCGGTGTCGAGACCGGTGGCGGGACCGTTACCGGCCGGTCGAGGGTGGCGTGACCCGCGGGCGCGAATGGCACCGACCGCGCCGCCGACGCGGCGGAATCCGCGAGCGTGCGCGTTCGGTTCGGCACGCGTGTGTCTTCAGCGGTATCGTGGTTCATGATGCGCTCTTCCTTGAATACAGTCTCGAGAGCCTGCCGAGCACGGAGCGCGCCAGATCGCGCAGCGCCGGTGTCATCGTCAGTGACCATGCGACGTTCGCGCTGCCCATCAGCACCACCGCCGCGGCCGCGAGCGGGATGGTCGTCGCGATCGTGGCGATCCACATCGCCGCCACGAGAAACGCGAGGTGCGGCAGCATATCCATCACGATCGGCCGCGCGTGCACACGCGACAGTCTGAGCAGGACGAAGTAATCGAAGAAGCCGCGCGCGGCCACCGCAAGCGCCGCGCCGGTCAGCCCGAAGTAATGCACGCCGGCCCAGATCGCGCCCGCGAACAGCGGCGTTTCGATGATGCTCACGCGCGCCGCCACAGCCGGATGCACTTGCGCCTGGATCATGATGCGCGCGAGGTTCGACTGGCCCGTCAGCCACACGAAGATGATCAGAATGCGGCCCACGGGCGCGCCCGCGCTCGCCACTTCATTGCCGACCCACAGATGCAGGAACGGCTCGAGCACGAGCATCGCGACCAGCATGACGGGCGTGAATACGCCGTTCAGAAATTCGATCGACTGCCGCAGGACCATGTCGGCGTTCTCGCGATTGAGCGCGGACAGACGCGGAAACAGCGTGCGCATCATCGCGCTCGGGATCACGCCGAGACGCCAGACGAGGTTTTGCGGCACCGAGTAATACGTGACGAAACGCGCGCCAAGCGCGGAGCCGACCAGCACGCGGTCGATCGAATCGCCCATCAGCTGCAGCGTCGACGTGACGAGCATCCAGCCGCCGAAGCTGAACAGGCCCTTCGCGACGCCGAACTGCGGCGGCAGCATCTTGCGGATGTCGAGCACCTTCAGCGCGGAGCGGCCCAGCATGACCGCGGCGATAATGCGCGCCGCCACAGCGGCCGCGAGCACATTCGGCAAGGTCGGGCCGATCCACCACGCGGCGAAGAGCGGTAGCAACTGAAACAGGAACGTGCCGATCGTCTGGTTCGTGTTGTAGCTGCCGAACTTTTCGGCGCCGCTGATTGCGCCGGCAAACACCCACGACACATTCGCGATCGGAATGGCGAGCGCGAGCCACGGCAACGCGCCGATCACTTCGTGATGCAGTTCGGGCGGCACCTTCGAGAAGTACGCCGTATAGATGAACGTGCCGAAATAGATCAGCAGACCGCCGACCGCACCGGTGCCCAGATTGAGCCACGTCGCGCTCCAGAACACGCGCGCGCATTCTTCCTTGTCCGCCGACGCGCGCGCCTTCGAAATCTGGTTCTGCGCGGCCATGCTCATGCCCAGATCGAGAATGCCGAAGTAACCGATCAGCACCCAGACGAGGCTCACCACGCCGTACCGTTCGACGCCGAGCGCCTTGATATACGCCGGCACGGTCACGAGCGAGACGAACGTGGGCAGGATCAGGCCGATGAAGTTGATCCCTATGTTCTTCAGGATGCTCTTATCCATCCGGTACCCTTTGCGTCAGTCGTCAACGTCAATCGTCCCATGTTAAAAATGGGCGCCGCAGCGCTTGTGCAGCGCGAAAAAAATCGTCGCATTGGCCTCTGTTAGCAAGTAGCGCACCGCACCATTACGACGGCTTCCAGCGATACATCGTCACCTTGCCGCGCGCATCTTCCTCGACGAAGATCAGATACTCGCCGTCGCTGCGGCGCGCCGCGCTCACGCCGTTCGCCACGTCGACCCAGCCCGATGCACGGCCTATTTCCGGGCCCGGACGGATCACGCCGATCTGCTTGCTGCTGTCCTTGTCGTACACGTGCACGACGCCCGCGGGCTCGACCGCGAAGATGTATTTGCCTTCCACCGTGAGGCCAATGATCGTGAAGATCGGCTTCGCATTCGTGTCCCATGGCAGCTTCAGCGTGTAACGCGCGTCGGGCTTGCCGCTCGACCACTTGTCGTAGCGCACGAGCACGCGGCCGACTTCCTTCCATTGCTGCTTCTGCGGCGGCGCATCGTCGGTATAGCCGGTTACGTAGAGCGAATCGGTCGACGCGTCGTAGATCGCGCGCTGCGCCTGCGTGAACGGCGCCGGCACCGCATACGCCTGCATGTCGTCGTAGGAGTAGATCGGGTTGCCCGCCTTATCGAGCCCGCCGAAATGGAAGCGGTAGATGCCGTGCGAATCGACCGTGCGCCAGACATCGCCGGCTGTATCGACCCACCAGCCCCAGCCGCCGACGAGCCGCTTGCCCGTCGTATTGCGCGAGAATTCGCCCTCGTCGAAACGGCCGTTGCCGTTCGAATCGCGCCAGATCCAGTCGCCGCCGGGCGGCGCGGCCGGAATCGCCTTCGGGTCGCGCATGCCGCGCCCGCCGAACAGGCCCGATGGAATCGCCGTTTCGCCATCGCGCGCCGCATCGAAGCGGTAGATCTTCAGGTGATCGGCGTACATGTCGGTCAGATAGAGGAACGTATGGCCCTTCACCTGCCGCGCGATCGGCATGCCGGGCCACTGGTCGGTGTGGAAGACCGGATCCTCGGGATACTTGAAGCGGTTCGACAGGAAGCCGACGTAGGTCCACTGCTGGCCCGCGGGCTTCGACAGATCGAGTTCGAAGCGTTTGTTGCCCGTATAGACGCTATTCGGACGCGCGGGATCGATCCATGCGCCGTCGACAAAGAGCAGGCCCTGCACGATCCATAGCCGCTTGCCGTCGGGCGAATAGCTCTCGAGCGTCGTGCCGAGACCCGCGCCGAGCGCGGCGCCGAACCCCGATCCCGGCGGCGAGAAATTCGGGCCGATGCCGTTGGTCGATACATAGATATTGCCGCGCTGATCGACACCGACACCGGTCAGGCCGTTGAAACGCTGCGGACCCGGCCGTCCCGCCACGCCCGAGAAAATGCCGCCGCGCTCGCCGAGCGAGCCCGACGCCACGTAACGGCCGTTCTGGCGGCTAAAGAACAGCACCTGCTGACGCGGGCCGTTGTCGGCGACCAGCACGCGCCCTTGCGCGTCGATCGTGACGTCGGCCGGCACGCTGTCCGATGGCAGCGGCAAGGTGTCGTCGAGTGCCTCGCCGCTTGCCGAGTAATGCACGAGCTTCGATTTGCCGGAGAGCGTATCGGTCAGCACCCACAGCGAGCCGTCGGCCGCGAGCGCGAGATGACCGGGCTCGTGCGCCTTGAACGAGCCCTTGCGCATCATCGAATCCGGATCGTAGAGATCGACGCGGTCGAGCGCGGCGGTCGCGACGTACAGCACCTTGTCGTTCGCCGCGAGACCCGTCACTTCGTTATGCACGTTCCATGCGACATCGCTGACGATCGCGAGACTCGCCGCGAGGCGCGCGCGCGGATCGGTTGCGTTCGCGACCGGCTGGAACGGCGCCGTGCGCTGCGGGTCGCCGATCTCGCGCCGCGACACGCCGTACCAGATATGGCCCTTCTGCGGCCACACACCTTTGCCGATCAGGTGATCGCGTTCAGTGTTGACGCTCACGGCGATAAACGCATAGCGATGGTTGACCGCGACCGCGTTGCCGCCGCCGTTGCCCCAACCATGCGTACCGTTCGCGTACCCGAGCATTTTGCCGTCCTGATAGATACCCGATTCGGCGCCGCTTTCATCCCACGGCGCGTCCGTATAGACCTTGCCGTCGGGCGCGACCGCGATCGCGGTCATATTGATCTGCGTCCAGGTGCCGTTGCCGTAGCCGAAGGTGTTGCCGATCCACGATGTCTGTGCGTTGAGTGTCGCCGCGCCGTCCGGCGACTCCTGCACGGGGTTTTGTCCGCACACACCCGAAATCGCGACCAGCGATGCGCAAACGCAAAGCGCTCCGGCAAACAGGGCTCGGATCAAAGGCACTTCTCCACAGTCGGAACCCGGGGCTGACCCACCTTGCGGCAGCCGCCGCGCCGGATTGCTTGATGAACGAAAGATGTTGCTGCGTTTGAGGCGCGGCTCACGAAACACCGCGAAACAGCGTGCTTCATGGCACGCAAAACAGCACGCAAACAGCGCGAAAAGCACTGGCGGACGCAGGGAAGTCCGCGCTTCAGATTAAGCGGAAAGCGACTGCGCAAAATAAATCCAAAAAATTCAAAATAATTCAGCGCCAATCGAAGCGGAACTTAACCGGCAAATCGAGCCACAAACAAGCGGTAACGGGCCTCACCGCAAGCGGCATATTGCGAACTTAATGTTTAAATTCGCGGCCGAAAATACGGCTACCAAGCCTTTCGTAATCCGTATCTTTTGCCAGACAAATATCCGGCAGTAGAAGTTACCTCTCGCAGCACTCCTCTCGATTGGATACTTTGTGCCGGCCGCGTGCGTAAAGAGCAGCTAAAGGGCGCTACGACGCACGCTTTTGCGGTCCGACGTCGATCGATTCGCATGGTCGATGAATAATCGTTTTCCTTCCAATTTTTTCATCGATTTTCTCTTTCTAGAATGAATGGTCACTTATGTTGGCCACTCATGGTGGTCAATCAGTGTGGTCATTCATGGCGGTGACGCGCGATTAGCCGCGCATCAACTCGCGCATCCATCCGCGCATCAATCAGGTTTCCAGGCAACGAGAAAGGCAAACGATGACGACCCAACGCAAAGCCATCATTACCGGTGTATCCGGCCAGGACGGCGCCTACCTGACCAAGCTGCTGCTCGGCAAGGGCTATCAGCTGACCGGCACTTACCGGCGCACGAGCTCGGTGAACTTCTGGCGCATGGAAGAACTTGGCGTGCTCGACCATCCGAACCTGAAGCTCGTCGAACACGATCTGACCGACCTCGGCTCGACGCTGCGCCTGCTCGAATCCGCGCAGGCCGACGAGCTCTACAACCTCGCCGCACAAAGCTTCGTCGGCGTGTCGTTCGATCAGCCCGCGACTACCGCACAGGTTACGGCCGTCGGCGCGCTGAATCTGCTCGAAGGCATCCGCATCCTGAACCCGAAGATGCGTTACTACCAGGCGTCGACCTCCGAGATGTTCGGCATGGTGCAGGCCATTCCGCAGCGCGAAGACACGCCGTTCTATCCGCGCAGTCCGTACGGTGTGTCGAAGCTGTTCGCGCACTGGACCACGGTCAACTATCGCGAGTCCTATGGCATCTTCGCGACGAGCGGCATTCTGTTCAATCACGAATCGCCGCTGCGCGGCCGCGAATTCGTGACGCGCAAGATCACCGATACGGTGGCGAAAATCCATCTCGGCAAGGCGGATGTGCTCGAGCTCGGCAATCTCGATGCGAAGCGCGACTGGGGCTTCGCGCTCGAATACGTCGACGGCATGCATCGCATGCTGCAGATCGACGAACCAGACACCTTTGTGCTCGCGACAAACCGCACCGAGACCGTACGCGACTTCGTGAAAATGGCCTTCGCCGCGGCCGGCACGCAGCTCGAGTGGTCAGGCAAGAATCAGGGCGAAACCGGCATCGACGTCGCAACGGGCCGAACGCTCGTGCGTATCAATCCGCGGTTCTACCGGCCGGCCGAAGTCGATCTGCTGATTGGCTGCGCCGATAAAGCGAAGGCGAAGCTCGGCTGGGAACCGCAAACCACGCTCGAGCAGTTGTGCCAGATGATGGTCAACGCCGATATTGCGCGTAACCGGATTCGCGAAACGTTCTGAGCGCGCGTGACATAAACACCGCCATGCGTGCGCTCTTTTAAGGTCGTGTGTCTGCGAAGGACGCGCCGGCCAGCAAGACCTTTGCCGCACGCTTCCCGGCCCGGCGCCCGCCCTGCAGGATCGCCGCCGCGCAATCCTCGCTCGGTGATCGGTTCATCTTCGGGCGTTCATTCCTTCCTCTTTTCATTGCATTCGTTCGACACGAAGCCCGCGCGGCCTGACGCCGCGTCGGGCTCGTCGCGCTGCGACTGTCCAGACAGTGCGCATGCATGACCCGTCTTTATGTACGCCGGTTGAAGATCGCTGCTCGCAGACGAGAAGGCAGCATCGTTTAACTATCGTGGAGAACATAGAAGATGGATCTCACATCGGCAATGCGTCGGCCCATAGAGCAAGATGCGCGGTACTACGAAGATTCAGCAAATCCGACACGGGCAGCTCGAACTACCGGCACGCCGCGCGCGAAGAGCAACGCCCCGCAGAAAAATTCACCACCCGCGACGCCGGCGCAAGGGGCCGGGACCGGCCCGCTGCGCGGCCTGACCTCGAACGAGCTCGATCACCTCGCTCAGACCTATGGGATACAAGGCCAGCAGGACGACCGGTCGAAGACGCCGCTGCTGGTCGCCGACGCGGAAAACGCGAAAAAGATGGCGGATGCGGCGGTCCAGGATCTCAAGGGCTATCCGCCCGACATTGCACGCTTCGAGCCACGCTTTGCCGATCTGCTCGGGCAGATCGCTGTACTGCCTGCGAACGAAACACAGGCTTACGGGGCCAGTGCCGCAACATTGCACTCCGCTTATCAGATTGCGACGCCCGAAGAACGCGCGACGCTGAGCGATCAATTCGGCAAACTGGAAAAAGCGGTTCACGATGAATACAACCGGGCGATCAGCGATCCGTTGCAACGCGTGCTGGGCGTATTCAACAAGCCCGCCGGCGCCGGCTACCTGGATAAGGAGGGGCAATACAGAATCAGCCTGCTCGCGAATATGCGCCATCGCTTCCTCGGGGCCACCACGCCGGAACAGCGCGATAGCGTGCTCAAGTCGGCGCTGTCGCTCAAAACAAGGTTGCAGGCGCAGGCTTCCGATGCCATTGGCCGCTACAGCGCGAAGGAAGCGGCAAGCTGGAAGGAAGCGGACAAAGACGTCGACCGTATCCTGAAGGAAGCCGAGGCCATCACGAACGATCCGGGCAAGCGTTACGAGGTCATTGCGCGTCAACTCCATACGTCGAACCCGGGCAGCGGTGAAGATCCGTTCGAGGACCGGCGCATTCTCGCGTTCACGCAGCGCATGCAAGACGACCCGGCGCTGCGCGACAAGCTTTCGAAGTGGTATACCGACGCGGCGAAACCGCTCAACAGTTATGCGGTCGGTGGACCGAAGCGCTACCAGGACATCCTCGACGATCTGCCCGCCGCCGGCCCCGATTACGTGCGTGATCTCGCGGACCGTTACGACGCGGTGCTCAACGACGCCACAACAAAGAACCGCTCGATCACGCCGGAGGAA
This sequence comes from Paraburkholderia edwinii, assembly GCF_019428685.1. Lineage (NCBI taxonomy): Bacteria > Pseudomonadati > Pseudomonadota > Betaproteobacteria > Burkholderiales > Burkholderiaceae > Paraburkholderia > Paraburkholderia edwinii. The sequence continues at coordinate 2,429,150 of NZ_CP080095.1, read as the reverse complement.
CGCGCGAAGAAACTGGCCGGGCAGATCCTCGAGGGAACGGCTCGCGTTCTGCTCGGGATGACGCCATTGGCTCCATTGTCCTCGGCGCTCGACGAGCATTCGCTGTTGCCGCCGGGCGCGCGCATCGGCATTGATCTGGCAGCAAACGTAGTCGGTATGGCAATCGACCCGGCCAATGCGGCTAGCGAGGCCTTCTCCGAAGGCAAGCTCTTCTCGCAGGCGATCAAGCAGATCGACCATGCCGCCACCGAAATCGGCGGTGGCGCCAAGGAAATCGCGGGGGCGGCAGCGAAGGCAAATCAGCCGCTCTCGCCCGCTCTCCTGTCGCGGGATATCGGCCTCGAGCAGCGCATCGCCGGCCGGCCGATCGGCATTCCGACGGAATACGCGAGCGAGATCGCCCCCAGCTCAATGAAGCCGTCTTCTGACGTGCCCGGATTGCTTGTCGACGATAACAACCAGACCTATGTGCCCATCGACGGCCGTGCCTATCCCGTCTACAAGGACAACGATTACCAGACGTACCGGGTTTACGATCCGGACAACCGGTTCAGGTATGGCTACCCGGTTCGCCGAAATGCGAACAACCAGTGGGAAGTCAATGGTGATATCGGCCTCAAGGGAGGAGCAGGAGATGATGCTCAAGCCGGGCCCTCTTCAGGAGTGGCCGGAGCCGGGACTTCTTCGTCGTCCGGCATGTCGCACGACCTCAGGACCGCGCTGGAAGTTGAAGACTGGAAATCAGATTCGGATGCCCTTCTCGACGACGAAGTCTACAAACAGACATACAAGAACGCGTACCAGAGGCTGTCCGCCGATCAGAAAAAGATCATCAATCAATGGACTGCAGTAGATGAAGGCAGCAGCAGTGAAAGCGGCAGTGGCAGCGACAGCGACAGCGGCTCCAGTACCGGCAGCGGCACCAGCGGCGGCAGCGCGGGCAGTTCAAAGAACTACGAGCTGAACCAGGCGCTCTACACGAACAAACCGTACGAGGGCATGGCAAAGGACGTGAAAAACCTGACGGATGGTCTTACCGCTCTGCCGGCGTCGCCCAAAGAGGTAAAACTTCTCCGGGTGGCCGACGTTCCTGCGGACTATGCAAGTCGATTCAAGCCAGGTGATCTGGTAACGAACAGTCCGGCCTTCATGTCCGCATCAAGTGACAAGCAATTCGCGACCTATGCCATGTGGGATCAGGCCGCGGTCGCGGGCACCGAGCAACCCGCGATCGCCGTCTACGACATTCGCGCCACGTCCCCGCGGCCCTTCATATACGGAATGACCACGAAGGCTCCGGCAGAACGGGAATGGCTATTTCGTCCCAACTCGCTATTTCGGGTCGAGGAAGTCGGACTCCGCCCTCCGACCAGTCCGGAGGAGAAACCTCGCATCGGCTTGCGTCTCGTCGAAATACCGGTGACCAAAAAGGAGGTTGCGAAAAATATTTACAGCGGCGAAACGGTGGAGGTGAAGCCTGAAGGACCGACCGCAGAGGAAGTCGTTGCCGGTCCACCGCCCGCAAAAAAACAGAAAACGGCGTGACCGGTTGCCCGCTCGGCAGCGCAAATGCAAAGGCGCCCGTCCAGCGCGTGATGCAAGGCGAGCCGCCCCCGTCGCGTCAATGCACCGAACCCGACGCGTTCGCTTCGCCGATCGCTTCGCTATACACCGCCGCGACGCGCTTCGCGATCACCGGATTGTCGAAATGCGCGCGCGCGTAGGCACGGCATGCATCGGCGTCCGGCAACTTCAGCGTGCCGTCGAGCGCCTTCGAGACGCCTTCCGCGATCGCATCCGCGCCGGTCGACGGCAGCACGAGATCCTGCGATAGGCCCGCGACGGCCTCCGGCAAACCGCCGACCGGCGTCACCAGCACCGGCGTGCCCGACGCGAGCGATTCCACCGTGATCAGCCCGAAGCCTTCGAGCGCGACGGTCGGCACGACGCTGAGCGTTGCCGCGCGATACAGCGTCGCCAGATGGTGGTCAGGCACGAAGCCGAGCAGCTTCACGTTGTCGGTGAGACCGGCTTCGTCGATGCGCTCCTGCAGTTCGAGTTCGAGGCGTCCCTTGCCCGCGATCAGCAGCAGCACCTCGGGCTCGCGGCGCTTGACGATCTTCATTGCGTCGATCAGATCCTCGAGGCCCATGCGGCGCACGAGACGCCGCACCGCGAGCACGATCGGCCGGCCCAGCGGCAGTTGCAACTTCAGGCGCGCTTCGTTCTGCGTGAGCGGCAGATTGAACTGGTCGACGTTCACACAGCCCGGCACCACGCGGATGCGATCCGGCGAAATGCCGAAGCGCGACGTCAGAATCTTGCCGAACGCGTCAGACAGCACGATCAGCCGCGACGAGCGCGCGTAGACCGTCTGCTCGAGATAGCGCTTCGCGCGCTGGCCCAGCGAGTCGGCCCCTTCCACGTGGCTTTCGTCGGCCCACGGTCCCTGGAAATGCGACACCTGCGGAATGCCGCGCGTGACGTCGAGCCCCGGAAACGTATAGAGCGCGAAATGCGACGAGATCACATCGGGGCGCTGCGTCTGGATTTCGCGGCGCAGCGCGCGGCGCGCGGCCATCAGGCGCAGCGGCAGCGATTGCGCGGCCGGCCCGAAGCCCTGGATCGCACCGTTGGTGTCGGCCGCGACGCGCGGCGAGCCGGCCACCACGCCGCGCACCTCTACGCCCGCACCGGGCAGCGCGCCGATCAGCGAGTAGTACATCCGGTCGAGGCCGCCCGCGCGCTCGGGAAACCAGTGCATGCCGATCTGCAAAGATTTGATCGAAGTGTGAGTCATGGCCATTCCTATAGGTGTTCGTCGTGTTGCTTCAGGATCATTCGCTTCGGGTTCATGCGCTTCGGGTTCATGCGCTTCGGGTTCATGCGCTTCGGGTTCATGCGCTTCGGGTTCGCGCGCTTATGTGCGCCGCTTGTGGCGCCCGCGAGTGTGTCTGCGTATGTGTCCTACTCATGCGCCATCCACACCGCGCGGCGTGCCCGCGAGCAGCCCCGGCGTCGTGATGTCGGCGTCGCGGCTTGCGCCGTTGCGGCTGCGGTCCTCGCGCGGTCCGGCGATCTGCCGGTACAGCGCGATGTACTGCTCAGCCATGCGCGCCCAGCCGAAGCCGACCGCGAGTTCGCCGGCGGCCGCGCCCATCGCGCGCCGCATGTCGTCGTCATCGGCAAGACGTCCGATGGCGTCCGCAAGCGTGCGCGGATCGTCGGGGTCGTCGAGCACGATGCCGCACTCGGGCGTGATGATTTCCGCGCCGCCCGCGGTGCGCGCCGTGACGACCGGCAGACCGGCGGCCATCGCTTCGAGCAGCGACAGGCTCATCGCTTCGTAGCGCGACGGAAACACGAACGCGTCGACCGAATGCATCAGCACGGGCATATCCTTGACGAGCCCGAGAAAGTGCACGCGGTCTGCAATGCCGAGCGCGCGCGCTTCTTCGGGATACGGGCTGCCCGGCAGATAGCCGGCCACCGCGATCTGCACGTGATGCGGCAGGTGCTGCAACGCGCGCAACACGGTGCCGAGATTCTTGCGCGGCGTACGCAGGTCGCCGACGAACAGCAGCAGAAACGCGTGCGCCGGCAGCCTGAACTTCGCGCGATCGCCGCTCGCCGCGGCGAAACCGCGCGTGTCGACGCCGTTGTAGATCACGTCGACGCGGTTGCGCGGCGTAAGGCCGATCGCGCGGATTTCGGCGGCGACCTTTTGCGACACCGCCGTAATCACGCGCGAGCGCCGGTACGCCCAGCGCTCGAGCATCGCGTTCACCCGCGTGTACACGTACTGGTAACCGGACCACGCGCCTTTGGTAATACCGAATGGGTAGTACTTGCTCGCGAACCAGCCGCTATGCACGAAGTGCGCGGTGTTCACGTCGGCTTCCGTCCACGAGATAAAGCCGTTCACATGCAATACGTCGTATTCGCTGCGATGCGCGCGCAGCCACTGCGCGCTTTTCAGCGCGAACACCTGCTGACGCAGCAGATTGGTCGGCCACCATCGGCCGATCTTCATCGGCACCCAGCGGACGAGCGGATGCTCGAGCAGTTCCGGCGCCACATGCGACGCCACGAGCGTGACCGAGATGCCCGCGTCGAGCGCGGCGCGCGCGATCTCGTGGTTGACGCGGCCCTGTCCGTCGTTATGACGCACGACATGCGTGACAATCGCGACTCTCAATCGGTAACTCCGTGAAGAACGACCCTCGCCCTGCGGTGCTGCTTGTCGTAATGCGCCGCGGAGAGGATCGAAAACAGACTCATGAATAGCAATGCGCCGCCTGTGCCGACCAGCGTGTTCGTGAACACGATCATCGCGAGAATCGCGAGCGACAGCGACAGGCAGGACGCGACGAACTTGTCGTCGCCGAGCTTGAAGGTGGCGAATACCGCGCGCATCACGAGCCACGCGATACCCATCACATACAGCAGCGTGCCGGGCCAGCCGAGCACGAACGGAACGTTCATCACGCCGCTATCGAAGCTGCCGTACTGGCCCTGCTGGCCGTCGTTGCCGGCCGCCAGCTTGGTCGAGGTACCGGTGGCGCCCATCCCTTCGCCGGCCACGTCGGTAAACGCGGTTTTCGCGAAGGTCGCATAGAACTGGTTACGCGCCTGATAGCTCGGGTCGCTGTCGAGATCGGTAAGCGTCTGCAGACGCGTCTGCATGCGGTCGGCAACCGGCCCGATCGCGAGCAGCGGCACGCCGAGGCCGACCAGCAGCACGCCGCTCGCGATGATGCGAAAGCGCACCTTGTTGTTCGACTTGACGAGCAGCATGACGAGCGCAATGATCCAGCCGCCCCATGTCGAACGCACGAGCGAAAGCGCGAACGAGATAAAGCCGAACGCGCCGGCAATCCAGCGCACCTTGTGCTGCGCGGCGAGCACGAACACCATCGCGCCGAGCATCGCGAGCGCAAACGGGCCCGACGAGTTCATCGTGCTGAACACGCGCACGCCCTGCGGCACCGGGTCGCCTTGCGAGCTCATCTGCGAACCGAGCATCCACAGCACGTCCCATGCGGGCATGATGAAAAATTGCACGACGCCGTAGACGCCCATCACGAGCATGCCCCAGATAAACGTATTGACGATCGTCTCGCGAAACTTCGGGTAGTCGCGCGTATTCACCATGATGTGGAAGCCGATCAGGATCGGATACAGCCAGTTCGCGAGGTCGTACAGTGCGGCGAGTGGCCCCGCCGACACGATGCCGATCAGCAGGCCATACGCGAGCCCAAACAGGATCAGCAGCACGGGAAGACCGCGCCGCTGCGCGAGGATCGGGTAGTAGCGCAACAGCGACAGGCCGCAGATCATCGTGACGGCGAGCGGCGCGATCTGGATCAGGCTGGTCGGCGTGTAGGAGCCTTTCGACCAGTCGGCAAGACGCCGCACCTCGGGGCTCAGGAACCACTGCCACCAGACGAAACCGACATAGCGCGCCGGGCTCCGGAAATAGAGCCATGCGCCGACCAGCACCGACAGCAGCGGAAAGCCGTACGTAAGCGCGGTGCCCTGGTGGCCGATGATCAGCACCGCCGTGATCAGCCACAGCAGCGCCGGCGGCATCCATTCAGTGCGATCGCCGCTGACGAGACCGCGTGCGCCCGACGCGCCGGCATGCAGAAGCGAGGCCATCGCTTACGCGCCTCCGCGATTGCCGCGCGCTGCGGCGGCCCTGTCGACACCACTGCGGACACCACCGCCGACGCCACCACCGACACCGCCGCCCGCGCCGCTTGCCGACACGCCGCTGCCCGATGCGCGCATGCGACGCTGCAGCAGATCGCGTGTGATCGTCACATGCTGCTGCGCGAACTGCTGCGTCGTGAAATCGCGCGCCAGCAATTCGGACGCTGCCGCGCGCGCCTGGCGCACGGCCGCGTCCGGCGACGCGGCGAGGCGATCGGCGGCCTCGCGCAGCGCCCGCGGATCGAACGGCGGCACGTAGCTCGCCGCCTGCGCGGAGAAATACTCATTCAGGCCGCCGACGTCGGTCACGATCATCGGCTTGCCGACCGCCGCGGCCTCGAGCGTCACCGTCAGCCCGGAGACATGCGAGTTATGCCGCAGCGGCACCACGATCACGTCGGCCCACGCATACAGATCGCGCTGTTTGGCGATACCCGATGCCGATGCGATCTCGACGTTCGGCGCGCGCAGCGACGACGGAATGCGCCGCCGCGTCGCGAGCTTCACTTCGTAGCGCGCATCGTTGCCGAACGCTTCGATCAGCGTGCGCCAGTCGCGGTCGCGGTCGTTGCCGATCGCCGCGATGCGCAGCGGCGTATGCGGCTGCCACGCGTCGGGCTGGTGCACCGGGAAATCGTGCGTGTTCAGGCCGTAGAACACCTGGGTCGCTTCACGCTGCAGGTAGCGGCGGCACAGCGCGGCATTCACGCTCGAGTGCGTCGTGAGCACGTCCGCGCGCGCGACCAGCTTGCGGTAGAACCAGCGCCGCAGCATGCCGTAGTCGGCCCATTTGTCGAGCAGCCAGATGCTTTGCGCGAGCAGCAGCGGCGCGGCGCGCCCGCGAAAACGCTGGCCGTGCAGCATCAGCAGCAAAGCGACGGCGAGGTGCTCGTGCTCGGTGTGCGTCCAGACGACGTCCGAGCCGAGAATCTGCTCGCGGTTGCGCCACGTGTGGATCATGTCGAAGCCGGCGAGCGCCTTCAGTGCGCGGCGCATGAGCTTCACGGGCTTGCTTTCGCGCGCGTCCTCCGAGTACGTCAGGCGGAACTCGTCGGATTCGGCATGGTGATAGCCGTACAGGCAGCCGATGTTGTCGCCCTTGCGATAAGTGCGGGGGTCCGCGCCGTAAAAAAGATGGACGTTGACATTGATGCTCATGCAGGCTCCCGGTCTGCGTGTTCAGAGGCACATCGCGGACATCGGCACGATCGGCGCAACGGCGCGCAACGAAAATGCGATGTGAACCACGCGATGCAGGAATACGCGACAGCGACAAAACAATCGCGGCGATCCGTCGCGCGGCGAATCCGTCGGGCGGCGATCCGCCGGACGGCAGTTCACCAGGGCGGCGGTTCGCCGCGCGCCGTTACGGCAAGGCGCGGCGCGCTTCGCGTGCGCCGCTGCGCACCGCCTTCCAGCGCGACAGTTGCACGCGCTTGCGCGATGCCATCGCAAGCAGCGCATGGGCGAAGCCCGGGTAGGCGCGCGTGCCGACCAGCGCATACCACCACCATGCGGTCTCGCGGTGCAACGGCGTCAGGTGCGCGCGCAAAATCAGATGCAGGTTGTAGGCGGCGTTGCCGAGCGCGGTCATCGTCTGCGCGTCGCGGCCGTCATCGTCGTGACGCTCGGCCGGGAAATGATCGACGGCCACGTGCGGGTCGTAGACCAGCTTCCAGCCCGCGCGCTTCACGCTCATGCTGAACGCCATGTCGTTGTGAACCTGGGCGCCCGCGCCGCGCAGCCGCGTATCGAAACGCAGCGTGCGGATCGCCGCGCGCCGGTAGCTCATGTTCGCGCCCTTCAGCATGTCGACTTCGCGCGCGCCGCCCACGCCGAGATGGTGATTGCCGATCAGCTTGCCCGAGCGCGTCAGTTTGCCGACCTGCTCGCGCGAGCCGTTCAGCACGCCGCCCTTCTCGTGCACCCAGTCGCGCCCGCCGAGCGCGCCCAGCTTCGGGTCGGCGGCGAAGTGCGCTTCGATGCGCGCGAGCCAGTCGGCGTGCGGCGCCGCGTCGTCGTCGGTAATCGCGATCACGTCGCCCATCGCCGCATCGAGGCCGCGGTTCAGCGCGGCCACCTGTCCCGGCAGCTCCACCGGCGCGACCACGAGCGGCAGCCGCTTATTGGCCACATGCTGGGCCACATTCTTTGCCACATGCGCGTCGAGGCACGCATGCGTCGCGTGGTCGTCGGGACGCACGACCACCACCACTTCGTCCGGCGCGCGGTGCTGCCGCTCGAGGGCGGCAAGACAGCGCGTCAGATCGTCCGGACGGCGAAAGGTCGGAACCAGCACCGTAATTTTCATCCTTTCCTCCGCTCAGGCTCAGTCTCGAGCTCGGTTGCAAGCTCAGTTTCAACCTCACCCTGTCTTGATCACGTGCTCAGGTATTCCTGAACGGCCGCGTAGCTGCGGTCGTAACCGCCACGCGCGCGGGTCGGCATCGCGTTGAAGATCGCGCCCTGCACGTGCACGCCGGCCACGCTCAGACGCTTGAGCGAATCGCTGATCTCGTTCTCGGTATGCATGCCCGAGCGCACCACGAAGAAAGTCGAGCCGACATAGCCGCCGATAATCGACGCGTCGGTCACCGCGAGCACCGGCGGCGTATCGATCAGCACCACGTCGTAGCGCTTTTGCAGCGCGTCGAGATACTGCGGCAGACGCGGCGACATCAGCAGCTCCGACGGGTTCGGCGGACGCACGCCGCACGAGATAAACATCAGGCCCGGCGTGTCGGTCTGGCGAATCGCCTCTTCGAGCGAGATCTGCCCGGACAGCAGTTCCGATAGGCCGTTCGCCTGCGTGCCGCCGAGGTGCCGCTCGAGCGAGCCGCGCCGCATATCGCCGTCGATCATCAGCACGCGCTTGCCCGAGTGCGCGAGCAGCACGGCGAGGTTGACCGTCAGGAAGCTCTTGCCGACCGCCGGCATCGGTCCGGTCAGCATGATGATGCGGTTGCGCGCGTCCATCAGCGTGAACTGGATCGACGTACGCAGGCTGCGCAGCGCTTCGACGCAGACGTCCTTCGGCTTTGCGTTGGCGAGCACCTGGCGCTCGCGCGAGGCGCCGCGCGAAACCTGGTTTTCGAGCACGGCCTGCTCGGCCGACAGCGGCACGAGACCGTACACCGGCAGATGGAAGATGCGCTCGACGTGTTCAGGATCGTCGATGCCCTTGAACATGTTCCGGCGGACCAGCACAAAGCCGATTCCCGCGATCAAACCGAGAATGGTCGCCGCCGACAGGATCAGGAATTTCTTCGGCTTGACGGGCTCGCCCGGGCGCAGCGCCGCATCGACGATATGCACGTTGCCGCCGGTCCCGGCGCGCTGCACCGAGAGTTCCTGCACGCGGTTGAGCAGCAGCACGTAGATGTCTTCCGCGACCTTCGCATCGCGTTGCAGCTGCACGGCGCGCACTTCGGTCGCCGGCAGATCGCGGAAACGCGCCGAATAGCGGGCTTCCTGCGCCTGCAGTTCGGCCATCTGTTCGCGCGCGGCCTTGAGGATCGGGTGATCGTTCGCGTAGGTCTGCTGCAGCGAGGCGATCTGCATCTTCAGCGAGGCGATCTGCTTCTGGTAGTCGACCGCGCCGTTCAGGTAGATGGTCGCTTCATCCGATGCGTTGATCGAGCCGGACTTGCTCTGATAGGCGGTCAGCGCGGCCTCGGAATTCTCGAGCTCGGACTTCAGGCGCGGCTCCTCGCTCTTCAGGAAGTCGAGCATGCGGCTCGCGTCGGCCTGCTTCGTCTGGATATGCTCGCGCAGGTACGACTGCGCAACCGCGTTCGCGATTGCCGCGGCCTGATCGGGGTCGCCGCTTTCGAGCGAGATCTGGATCACGCCCGTCTGCTTGCCCTGCTCGGCCACCTTGATGGCCCCCTGGAAACCAGCGATCGCGTCGAGATCGTTCGAGCGCACCACGGTGAACTGCGTGCCCGGCCGCGCAACGAGCTTGTCGACCACGATCGTCACGCCGCCGCCCTGCGCGGTTTCGCCGACCTGGCCGTGCAACAGCAGTTGGCCGTCCGGTGCGCGCAGCTCGTACTGATTGCCTGCGAGCGCGGTCATCGTGAGCTGTTTGCCTTCGAGCGCGGGCGTCACTTCAACCGAGTCGACGGTCGCCTGCTCGCCGCCCCATGCATAGGAGTTCAGACCGAACCACGGCTTCGCGAGCCCATCGGCATGATGCAGACGCGCGGCGAGCCGGCCGAGAAACGGGAACGTCTTCGGCGTGACCGAGAAGTTCAGTTTCATCTGCTGCACGACGGGCCCGAGCACGCCGCGGCTTTTGATGATTTCGATCTCGGCATCGGTCGGCAGCGCGGCCGAGCCGCCGCCGGCGCCGGTCGTGATGGCCGCGCCGGTCTGGTTCTGCGTGAGCGCCTGCGACGTGTTGTCCTGCGGTTCGACGCGCACGTGCGCGTCGGCCGAATAGACCGGCTTTGCGATGTAGCAGTACACGCCCGCTATCGCGACGATCGTCGCGGCGATCGCGACCAGCCACCAGACGTCGTCGATGATCGTCTGGATCAGCTGACCGAGGACGACGTCCTCTTCCTCGGTTCGGCCCTGAATGGCCAGATGCGTGTTGACTTGAGTACTCACGGTTCAATCCCCGGGTTAATCCCCGCTCGGTTCGGGGTACTGCGATTTCGGGGGCGGCCGGCCTGCGCGATGCAGGGCCCGGCCGCCGGCGATCGGGTTGCGTGTGCCCGTTAGCTGCGTATTCAGGCTGCCGCCGTCGTCGGTTCGACCATCGTCGAATCAGCTTCGGGCGGCGCAACCCCGGCCGCAAGGGGCGATCAGTTCGTCAGCTCCTTGATAAAGAACACGGACTGCAGGGCCGGCAGAATCTGCTGGATCATGCGGTTGAACGTTGCGCCGGCGGCAGTTCCGACATACACCACGTCGAGCGGCTGCAGCTGGAATTGCGAGCTCAGCATCACCGCGTCGGGTTGCGTCATGTCGAGCCGGAAAATCTGCGGCGAGGTCGGGTTGTCGCGCATGCCGCGCATCACGAAGATCTGCCGAGGGTTCGCATCGGTATCGAGAATGCCGCCCGCGCCGGTCAGCGCATCGGCGATCGTGAAGCGGCCCTTCAGCATATTCAGCGTGGCCGGGGTCTTCACCTCGCCCATCACGAAGATGCGGCTGTCGGTGCGGTCCGGCACGTTGATCACGTCGCCCGGTTGCAGCAGCACGTCCTGCGAGGTGTCGCCGCGATCGAGCATCGCGTCCGCGTTCAGGATGTAGAGCTTCTTGGCGCGCGTCAGGCGCACGCGCTGCAGGTCGGCATCGGGGTTCGTACCGCCCGAGCGCGTGATCGCATCGACCAGTTTCAGCGGCACGTCGCTGATTGCGAGCGGCCCGGGCGTCTTCACTTCGCCCGTCACGTCGACGCGCTGGCTGCGAAACGCGAGCACGCGCACATCGACCTGCGGGTCCTTGATAAACGGCCGGAGTCCGATCGAGAGTTCGTCGCGAATCTGCGAGGTGGTTTTGCCGGCCGCGCGAATGCGTCCGACGAACGGGAAGAAGATCGTGCCGTCGGGGGTCACGGTCTGGCCGAACGGATCGGCCTGGCCCGGCAGCGCGGTCGTGTACGGCTGCTGCAGCACGCTCGAGATGGTCTGCGTGGTATTGCCGCCGGTCGAGAGCGATGTGCCGCTTTGCGTCGTCAGCTCCGGGTGATTCCACACGGTGACGCCGAGAATGTCCTGCGGCTCGACGTGATAGACATAGTCCTGCAATGTGTATTGCGACGGCGGCAGCGGCGGCGGCGCCATCGCCGCGGTGAACTTGGCCTGCTCGACGATCAGTTGCGCGTCGATCAGCTTCACGTCGTAGGTCGGCGCGGGGCCGGTCGGCGCCTGTTCGTTCAGACGCGACGTGTCGAGGTGGTTACCGGGCGCAATCGAGCACGCTGACAAAAAGGACGCCAGCACAAGGAGAAAAACAAAGGTGATATTTCGCTTCAGCATATTTTGTTGAGCCATCCCATGACCAGATGTTCGATAAGGACGAGGCTTTCGCGGTACTCCCGCTCTTCGCCGCCGTGTGGGTCGACGACGTCGGAGCCCTCCCATTTGCCGAGCGCGTGGACCTTGCCGCGTGCAGCCGGGTCCAGCGCTTCGACGTCCTTGACCTGGCGGCGTTCGGTCACGAGCACCAGGTCCGCGTCGCGCACCATCCGTTTGTTCAGGCGCCGCGCATGATGTTCGCCGGCGGTGATGCCGCGTTCGGCGAGCAGGCGCCGCATGATGGGATCCATCCCGTCGCCGTCCACCGCGCGGATGCCGGCGGAGTGGAACGCAATTGGCGCGCCCGGTTGTCGGTACTGACACGCCTTGAACAGCATTTCTGCCGCAGGCGACCGGCAGACGTTGGCGTGGCAGACGATCAGGACATTGGCGAACATGTCGATATCCGTGGATGTCTTGCTAGGTTGAACGGTTCTTTGTCCGATAGTGGTCAAAAGTTCTCAAGCGGTTTGTCAAAAAAACCTGGGTGCAGCCTTGCATGCGTGAAAGCTTGCAAGGCTGCGGCGCCGGCGCCGATGCCTAGATTGCAGTCGCAGCCATCGCCTTCGATCCATCGCGCACGCTCGCATCCTGCTGAGCGTGCTGGCGGCCGATCGCGTGATACTCGATGCCGAGCTCGCGCATCGAATCGGGCTCATACAGATTGCGGCCGTCGAAAATTAGCGGCGTCTTCAGGTTCGATTTCAGGCTGTCGAAATCGGGGCTCTTGAACACCTTCCATTCGGTCAGGATCACGAGCGCATCGGCGCCATTGAGCGCCTCCATTTCCTCGTCGACGAACGACAGGCGCGCATGACGCTGCGGCATCGATTCGAGATCGAGCGCAAGCACGCGCTTCGCTTCATCGATCGCGACCGGGTCGTAGGCCTTGACCTTCGCGCCGCGCGCGAGCAGTTCGGCAATCAGCGGACGGCTCGGCGCTTCGCGCATATCGTCGGTATTCGGCTTGAACGCGAGGCCCCAGACCGCGAACGTGCGGTCCGACAGATCGCCACCGAGACGCGCGACGATCTTGTTCGCGAGAATCTTCTTCTGCGCGTCGTTGACTGCTTCGACGGCTTCGAGAATCTGCAGTCCCTCGCCGCGTTCGTTAGCGGTGCGGATCAGCGCCTGCACATCCTTCGGGAAGCACGAGCCGCCGTAGCCGCAGCCCGCATACAGGAAGTCGTAGCCGATGCGCGGATCCGAGCCGATGCCGCGGCGCACCGCTTCGATATCGGCGCCGACGCGGTCCGCGAGATTCGCAAGTTCGTTCATGAACGAGATGCGCGTCGCGAGCATCGCGTTGGCCGCGTACTTCGTGAATTCGGCCGAGCCGACGTCCATGTACAGCGTGCGCTCGCGGTTGCGGTTGAACGGCGCATAGAGGCGCTTCATCATGTCGCGCGCTTTTTCGCCGGGCACGTCTTCGTCGCAGCCGATCACGATGCGGTCCGGCCGCGTGAAGTCTTCGACGGCCGCGCCTTCCTTCAGGAACTCGGGGTTCGAAACCACCGAGAACATCTGCTTCGAGCCGCGCGCGGCGAGCTCTTCCGACACGGCCGCGGCGACGCGGCGCGCGGTGCCGACCGGCACCGTCGACTTGTCGACGATCACCTTGAAGCCGTCCATATGCTTGCCGATGTTGCGGGCGGCCGCGAGCACGTATTGCAGGTCCGCGGAGCCGTCTTCGTCGGGCGGCGTGCCGACCGCGATGAACTGGATGTCGCCGTGCGCGACCGAAGCCGCGACGTCGGTCGAGAACGTGAGGCGGCCCGCCTTGCGGTTGCGGGCGATGATCTCGAGAAGACCAGGCTCATGGATCGGCACGCCGCCGTTGTTCAGCACATCGATCTTGCGCTGATCGACGTCGAGACAGAACACGTCGTTGCCGATATCGGCAAGACAGGCGCCCGTCACAAGGCCGACATAGCCGGTTCCAATGATCGTCACGTTCATGAATCACACCTCAAATAGTGAGTAGTCCACCGTGGACACGAATGACACAACCGAATAACGAATGAAGTCACGGCGCCGCGTCGAAGCGGAAACACGGGGCGTCCCAACGCGGGGCGTCCCACGCATTCGTGCGTCGGCGGCGCTTGCCGCCGTGGGCCGTTTCAGCCGCTTCAATATGCGTTGCTGCCGACGAAACCTTTCCAGAAAGTCAGCACGACGATCTTCATATCGAGCCAGAACGTCCAGTGCTGCATGTAGTACAGATCGAGCTTCACGCGGCCCATCATCTTTTCGATGCGGTCCGTTTCGCCGCGGTAACCGTTGATCTGCGCCCAGCCGGTGATGCCCGGCTTGATCCGGTAGCGGTGCATATAGCCGCGCACCAGATCCTTGTAGATGTCGTCGTGCTCGAGTGCGTGCGGACGCGGCCCGACTACCGACATTTCGCCCTTCAGCACGTTGATAAACTGCGGCAGTTCATCGAGGCTCGTACGGCGCAGGAAGGCGCCGACCGGCGTGATGCGCGGATCGCGCTTGGTCGCCTGGGTCACCTTGCCCGCCTGCTCCTTGTGCATCTTCATCGAGCGGAACTTGTAGATCTCGAACTCGTTGCCGTCGATGCCCTTGCGCTTCTGCCGGAAAAACACGGGCCCTGGCGACGACAGCTTCACAAACAGCGCGATCACGACCATCACCGGCGACAACGCGGTCAGCGCGCACAGCGCGAACAGGCGATCGAATACGCGCTTGGGCAGCACGCGCAGATCGGTGATCGGCGAGGCTGCGAGATTGATGGCCGGTACGCCGAGCAGATCGACCATCGGCTGGTTGAAGAGCGTCAGGCTGCGCACGTCCGGAATAAAACGGATGTTCACAAAGTCGTTGCGGAACTCGGTGACGAAGCGATGGATCGTGCGTTCCTTCGACATCGGCAGCGCCATCCACAGTTCGCGCACCGCGTCGCGCCGCATCATCTGCACGAGATGCGCGAAGTCGCGCACGACCGGCACGCCTTCGAGATCGTGCGGCCCGAGCTCGCTCGCGGCGGGATCGTCGAGAGGATCGCCGTCGCGACGGTTATGCGCGCCGTCCTCGGTATAGACGATGACCGGCGTGAAGCCCGCATCGGGGCGGCTGCGGATCTGCTCGACCAGAAACTTGCCGTACGGCACGCTGCCGACGATGGCCACCGCCTTCTGGTTGAAGCCTTCGCGACGCAAGCCTTTGAGCACGGTATGCACAAGCGCTTTCGAAACGATCAGCAGCACGATGCTCGCCACGGCCCAATAACCGAGCCACAGGCGCGACAGAAGTTCCGCGCGATGCAGGCTGAAGCTCATCAGGATGCCGGTCACCTCGACCAGCAGCCATCCGCACGACACGCGCCACATCAGGTCGTACAGCGATTTGCCGCGCCACGACTGATAGATGCCGAGTGCCGGAAAAAACAGCACGATCAGCAGACAGTCGAAGGTCAACGAAATGCTTTGCATATCGTCGAGCCACACGAAGTGCCCGCTGTGCACCGCGGCCGCGATCATGGCGCCCAGGGCGACCATCGCAATGTCGATGATTCTCGATAGCACGCTCAACATACTGCTGCACCTCGTTGATCAATACGGTCCGGACCATGGCAGCAACCCATGCGGGCGACTGCTCATAAAAATCCGGCTGCTCCGGTTTTTATTCGCGCGGGGATGCACTGGCGAATTGGTGAATACCCTCGTACTAGTATGAATAAAGAGGCATTAAAATTCCTGCCGCAAGTTTCTAAAAAAAACAATTTGTATCGGAAACTATTTCCCGATTTTTTTCTGATTTCTGCGGCAACTATTACCTCTTTCGGGTCACTGGAAACCGGTTTCCACCGCTATCCAGCTGGCCTTCTCGGCATTTCTTACATTACTTTCAACCGCCTGTTGTATTCATGCATCCGGAATTTGTCCTGCACACCGGAACAGCATTTCATTAATTCTCATATTTATTTGATTTTTTTGAGTGGGAGTGACTTAAATCTATCGCAATTCCATGCGGAAAAATCTTTAGAAAAATTCGCTGCGAATTAAGCTCTCTTTTATTGACTATTTACTACGTGATAAAACTCGGAGCACTCATTCCAGCTCGAGGAGTCAACCATGAGTGCTCTCGGTACGGCGTCCACCGCCGTCCAATCCCGGCCCGCTTCCGCTGCGCCGCTTTCCGTCAAGCTCAAGGTCCAGCCGGTGATTCTGGCCGGCGGTTCCGGCACGCGCTTATGGCCGATGTCGCGCGAGCAGCATCCCAAGCAGTTGATCGGCCTGCTAGGTGAGGACTCGCTCCTGCAATCGACGACCCGGCGTCTCGACGCGCTCGATGCGGGTTATGCGGTTGCCGAGCAACTCGTCGTGGTCTGCAACGAAGAGCATCGCTTTACGACGGCCGAGCAGTTGCGCGTGGCCGGCAAGGCGAGCCGGCTCATGCTCGAGCCGGTCGGCCGCGACACGGCGCCCGCGTTGACCGCGGCCGCGCTGTCGGTCGCCGCGCAGGACGAGGACGCAATCATGGTCGTGATGCCTGCGGACCATTCGATCGCCGATCTCGCCGGCTTTCAGGCGGCGGTGGCCGCCGGTGTCCAGCACGCGGCGGCCGGCCATGTCGTGACGATGGGCATCGTGCCCACGCGCGCCGAAACCGGTTATGGCTACATCCGCCTCGGCGCGCCGATGCCGGCCGCGTCCGACGAAGGCGCGCCCGCGGGCGGCGCGCGGCATCTCGACCGCTTTGTCGAGAAGCCGCATCTCGAACTCGCGCAGCGTTATATCGAATCGCAGGATTACTGGTGGAACAGCGGCATTTTCATCATGCGCGCGTCGACGTGGCTGAAGGCGATCAGGCACTTCCACCCGGCGATCTACGATGCGGCCGAGGCGGCTTATACGGGCGGCACTGCGGACGGCGACTTCTTCCGCCTGCAGCGCGAGGCATTCGGCAACTGTCCGTCGAATTCGATCGACTATGCGGTGATGGAGAAGCTCGGCAGCGATGCGTCGGTGGCAAGCGGCGTGGTCGTGCCGCTCGCGGCCGGCTGGTCCGACGTCGGTTCGTGGGACGCGATCTGGCAGATCTCGCCGAAGGACGATGCGGAAAACGTGAGCCGCGGCCGCGTGATTTTCGAAGGCGCCGAATCGACGTTCGCGCATTCGGAAGGACGGTTGATCGCTTGCGTCGGCACGACGGATCTCGTCGTCGTCGAAACGGACGATGCGATTCTCGTCGCCGATAAAGCGCATGTGCAGGATGTGAAGAAGGTGGTCGGCCGCATTCGTAGCGAGCGCGGCACCGAGGCGACCAACCACCGCAAGGTGCACCGTCCGTGGGGCCACTATGATTCGGTCGATACGGGCGAGCGCTTCCAGGTGAAGCGCATCGTCGTGAAACCGGGCGCGCAGCTGTCGCTGCAGATGCACCACCATCGCGCCGAGCACTGGATCGTCGTGCGCGGCACGGCGCTCGTTACGCGCGGCGAAGAGCGATTCATTGTGTCGGAAAACGAATCGGCGTATATCCCGCTCGGTGTCACGCACCGGCTCGAGAATCCGGGCAAGATGCCGCTCGAAATCATCGAGGTGCAGTCGGGCTCGTATCTCGGCGAGGACGATATCGTCCGGTTCGACGATACATACGGACGGCGGTAAGGCGAGTGATTGGGCGGCGCGCGGGCGGCGGCCTTGGCTGCTGCTTGTTGCTTTGCTGTTAGCGCGTTGCCCGTTGCCCTTTGTTGCCCTTGGCGCGTTGAGACTTGTGGCCAGGTCGTTCTTACACGCGCGCTCGCTTTCCTCGTTGCACGAGTGGTGTGCGCCAGGCTGAAAGCCAAGGTTCAACCAAGGTTCAACAAAAGCGGGAATCCAAAGAAAATCGCGCCGCGGGCCAGAACAGGTCCGCGGCGCGATTGTCGCTTGAAGTCGCTTGAATTACCTACCGGTTGTCGCCGGCGCTTGAGGTCACCTGCGGTTCAGCGCGCGTGCGACAGGAGTTTGCGCGTCGGCGGAAAGCGGTCCGTCGTTTTGTCGTTCGACGTGTTGTTGCTGCCTTCACTCGGATAACGGCGCAATTGCATGCGATGTGCGTTTGCATGCTGCGGGTATGACGACGTGCCCGACGATTGCGCGGAGCCATTGGCGCTACCGCTGCCGTTCGCGCCGCCGTTGCCGCTGCCGCTGTTAACACTACCGTTGCCATTGCGGTTCGCGCCGGCCGGCAACGAGTTCTTCACCGCGGCCGACTCCGGCATCGCGCGCGTCACGGGCGCCTGCGCTGCTTGAGACATCGCCTGCCCCGGCGCATTGCCCGCCAGTCCGGCGACGCTCTGCTGCATGCCGTTCGTAGTGGCATTCGCGGATGCATGGTTCGCCACGCGGGCATGCTCGGCCACTGCTGCGCCACCGTCGCCGTACGCGTGCGCAGCCAACTCGCCGCATTCGCGATCGATCCAGTCGGTCGCCCATTCGAGCGCGAAACGGCGCGCTGCCTCGTCGTCTTCGAAACGCGGGCCGATCAGGCCCGAGCGCTCGATGCGACGTCCGTCTCTCATGATCTCGGCCCATGCACGATACATCGAGCTTGCGACCCGTTCGGCCACAACGTAAATCACATAGCCGCGTTCGTCGTCGAACTGCGCGCCGCCCGGCATCGCGAGATTCATCCACAGCGGTGCGTGATAGTTCGCGAGGTCGTGCTGACGGCTGTGGCCCCAGTCGTCGTCCAAGCCGGCATCGTGTTGCGCGTGGCCCGCGTAGGCCTGAGCGTAGGGGTCTTCGTGGCCGTCGAACGAACGGTCATCGGAACGCGTGTCGATCGCGTAAGCGCTAGTTTGACCGTCGAACGGGCGGGCACCGTTCAGGTGATCGTTGAATCGCGAACCGTCGAACTGCGACTCGCCCGACGATGCACCGTCCGACTCGGCGTCGTATGCCGCGCCATATCGCGCGTCGCGTTCGACGCGCGTGTCAAGCATCGGGTGTTGCGGATGCGCATGCGCCGCGTGCGCGGGTTTGGCTTCGCGCGCCACGCCCTCGGCAAGCGAGCTCGACGCAGCGGCGCCCGACGCAGCGGCATGGGCCGGCGGTGCCGTGTCTTCCGACAACGTTTGCGGGTCGACCCCGCCGGCAAGCTGGCGCGTGATATCGGCCATGGCGCCCAGCGGGCGCCAGCCGTTCGTAACGCCCGTGGCGGCGCTCGACGCCTGCCACGACTCGGGGCTCTTCCAGTAGACGCCGCGCACGGTGTCGTCGCGCGGTTTCGGCTGCTGCTCGACTTCAGGCGCCGGCTTCGCCGCGGCGGGCGGAGTCGGTTCAGGGATATACGCGAACGCACGGCCCGTCTCGGACAGCAGACGAACCATTTCAATCAGGGTTCCATTTGCCTGCCATTCTTCGAAACGGCGGCGGCAGGTCGGGCCGGACGGATAACGTCCCGGCAGCTTCGACCAGGGTTCGCCGGTAGTGAGAATCCACAACACGGCGTTGGCGACGATACGTGGTTCGGCCCGGGGCCGTCCACGGCGATTCAACCGGACGGCTGGCTCATCGGAAACGAGCGCGGACAAACGTGCCCATTCGTCATTGCTTAGCTCATCGAAAAACATGCATTTCTCCACGCGGGCCAGGCCAGGCCGCGGCTTTGGGCCGTCACGAACTTCTATGGCTCGTGTAAGCGCCCCCGGTTTGCACAATATGTTTTCCGTTCCGGCTGCATTGCGAAGAAAGCGCATGGCGCACGGCGCCAGTGCGTGTTTTCCCAATTAGCGCGCACGAAACGTGGTCTCACTCATGCATGGGAGAATTTGTGCACGAAGCATACCATTACCAGGGTAAGCATGAATGTGGCGTGGGCAAGTGTTACGGATAGAAACAATCTTGTCCTGTTTGCCCGGATGTTTTGCGCGCATTTGTCACGGAAACGTCGCGCATTCTGTTGCAGCGAACGCGAACTTCGCGGCTCGCATCCGTTCGTCCGGGCGCTTCTTCGTTTAACTTATTCAAACGATGCCCTGATCCGCCGCACAACCCACTTTGCGACCGGCGCGCAACACAGGCGTTGCGCGATTCATACGCTTCGTGACGCATGCCGTTTGCGTGCTGCTTTCATGGCTCATTTCGGCGAGATGCTTTTCGCTTGCCGGTGCGTTTGTCGATGCGTTTGTCGACTCGTTCGCGCATCGCTACCGCGGCTCGCGAGTGCGCGTTTTGCGCCGACGCTTCGATTGCCTTCGATTGCCTCCGCTGCGATTGCCGCCGCTGCGAATGCCTCCGCTGCGATTGCCGCCGGCTTCATTGCCGCCGCTTCATTGCCGCCGCTTCATTGCCGATGGGCCAGCCGATATGCGCGGCGCTCATGAGCCTATCCCGATCGTCATCCTGACGATGAACGCAAATCGTGAATGACGGCGTGCAAGCCGCGAGCCTCCACTTGCTCCGCTTTCAACGCACAGGAGTTGCGGCATCCTCACCGACTACCGTTGTCCACGGACGCACGCGCCAGCGCTTGACGAGCCCCGAACGGACATACGGATCGGCTTTCGCGAAGTCTTCGGCCACCTTCGAGGACTCGCTGCTGAAAAGCAGCACCGCCAGGTCGACCGGTTCGCCGACCGCGCCGCCGAGTTGCAGTTCGCCGCGCCCGGCCGATTCCCATGCGAGCTTCAGATGCTCGGCGCGATATTCGCCGCGCCGCTCGAGGTAATCGTCGACGAGGTCGTACATCAACAGGTAATGCATCGCGAGTCTCCTTATCGGGAAAGCGAGTGAATGGATGAATGCTTAAATGAGCAAATAAGCGAATGAGCAGAGACGCGGTATAGCGCGACGTTCAGATTGTGCGTTCAGGCATGCCGCCATACTCGCTTTACCCAAATACCAGGGAAACACCTGCCCCGCCGGCGCACATAACCGTCAACCGGCGCGCCCGTTTGCCCGTTCTGACAATTACCATTCAATACGATGGCGTAGTCAACCAGCCGGACGCCTTGGCCCCGGGTCACATAACGACGAATAACCGATAACCGATGGAGGTCCCATGAAGATCCAATCCGCAATCGCCGCACTCGTGCTTGGCGGACTGCTCGCGGCACCCGCTTTCGCCGAAAACAGCCAGCAGAACAAAATGACGATGTGCAACAAGCAGGCGGGCGACAAGAAAGGCGATGACCGCAAGGCGTTTATGAAGAACTGCCTGTCGGCATCGTCGGCAATGGCCGCTTCGGCGCCGATGACACAGCAGGAAAAGATGAAGGCGTGCAACGTCCAGGCCGGCGACAAGAAAGGCGACGACCGCAAGGCGTTCATGAAGACCTGCCTGAGCAACAAGGGCTAGAAAGCAAGGGCTAATCCGCCGCCTGGCGCAGACCAGGCGGATCGCCGGGCCTGAGCCGGCGCGTTCGCGCAACGCGCCGGTTGGCCGCTCGCTTCGCGCCCGCATGCATCGCGTCCTGCTTGAGCGTCCTGCTTGAGCGTCCTGCTTGAGCGTCCTGCTTGAGCGTCCTGCTTGAGCGTCCTGCCTGAGGGTCCTGCCTGAGCGTCCCGCACGAGCGTGATGCCCGCGCGTCAACCGGCGCGCTTATGTCCGATGGATCATCTTCGTTGCACCCGCAAGCATTTGCGCTCCCCCTGAGATCGCCAAGTTACGCCGCGTCCGTTTTCTTCTATGATGGCGGCACAGACGGCCCACAATACGCAATACAAAAGACAAGCCGACACACCAGCAAGGGCCGCCCGCTTGGTCGTATGCCGAAGCGCATGCACGGAGGCAACAATGGTTGGGAGACACAAGAATCGATGGCTGCGCCGCTGGCTCGTCACGATCATCTTCTGGTCGGTGCCGGTGGGGATTGTCGCGGTGCGCGAGATTCAGGAGGAGATGGCCTATAACCGGGTCGACCTGAACAATGCACTCACAAGCTGGCAGTTCACCGACGCGCAGCGTGCCGCCGGTGCGCCGGCACGGTGCCACGGCAAGCCCGAGGTCGCGCGCGACGCCGGCTGTCCGGCGGAGGTGCTCGCCGCGAACGCGCCGCGCCAGCAGGAAGCGGTCGACGAATATAACCTGCGGCGCAAGACCCTCGCCTCGTACCTGTGGCACGCCTTCGTAGGCTACTGGGTCGTGCCGGCGGCGACGCTCTTCGTCATCGGCGTGCTGATCGGCGGCATCCGGCGGGCGCTGCGCCGGCCGCCTGCGAGTCACGTTGCGGGTCACGTCACGAATCACGTTGCAGGTCACGTCACATCGGGCGCCGCAGTGCCGGGCCCATCGCCGGGTTCATCCCAGCAATCGGGCAAAGGCACAGCGAATCGCTAGGCTCGCGCGCTGATGCGCAACCGCAACACTTTCAAAATCATTTCAATGGGCCATCAAGGTTGTGCGAACGCAGTAAAAACACCCGCTTTTGCAGGTGTCGCGTAGCCTGCCAATCATCAGCGGAAAGCCGCTGCGGCAAGCGCCGCGCGCCATGCGAATCCGCGGTGCGCGGCGATGCCGTGTGCGTCATTTGCGAGGTCAGATTTACCCGAAGTTCCGGCCTCACGGCCGGAAACGCCCATCACACAAGGCGCTGCGGGCAGCCCCCAAAAGGCACTCTTTACTCATCTGTGTGTTATAACTAAACGGCAACCCGCGTGTACTGAGAGGCTGCATCCCCGGAACCACGATGGAGAAAAACGATGCAAAGACGAAACTTCATTCTAAAAAGTAGCGCTGCGCTCGCTTTCGGAAGTCTTGCACTGGCAGGCTGCACCACCACCGGGAAGTCGGGAGAATCGGCCGCGACCGATATGTCGAAGCGCCAGTCGATCGACGCGAGCGTCGACGGCACGATGTCCCGGCTCTATTCCACGGTCACCGGTTCGCGCGAACTGGTCGCGAAGTCGCGCGGCGTACTCGTCTTCCCCTCCGTGCTTCAGGTCGGCTTCATCGTCGGCGGCCAATACGGCGAAGGCGCGCTGCGCGTGGGCGGCAGCTCGGTCGGGTACTACAGCACCGTGTCGGGCTCGTTTGGTCTGCAAGCAGGCGCGCAATCGAAGGCCATCATTTTCTGCTTCATGACGCAGGATGCACTCGATCGCTTCCGCAGCGCGGACGGCTGGTCGGTCGGCGCCGATGCGTCGGTCGCGCTCGTGAAGGTCGGCGCGAACGGCGCGGTCGATTCGACCACGGCAACGGCCCCGGTCGAGGTGTTCATCCTGACCAATGCGGGCTTGATGGCCGACGTGTCGCTGGCCGGCACGAAAGTATCGAAGCTGAAGATCTGACGCGACGCGTCGTCCGTCGCGCACCGCAGGCGCGACGCGACAGAACATCGAAGATCAACCCCACGTTTGGCGCAGGCGTGGGGTTTTGTTTGCGCCCGGCTCACGGCTTCGCCTGAAGTGATCGCCCGGGTCATAGCCCCAGCTGCCCGCCCGAAGTCATATCCCAGGTCATAGCCCGATAGCGCCTCCGGAGTCCACGATTCGCGAGAATCAATTCAGGTTCGCTTCGCCACGAAGCAACCTGAGCCGACCGTTCCACCTTTCCATCTGGAATCGCGGAGAGGCTGATATTTCCTTCTCGAACCGGAGGTCTTCGAAATGAATATTTCAAATTTCCCGTTGCTCAACAGCCACCCTGTTCAGCTCACCCCGCAGGTGCCCCCGCATGGCATTCCGCACGGCAGAGACCAGCATCACCATGAGCGCACGGAAGTGAAACGTCGTCATTCCGGTTGCGGTTGCACCGACCCGGGGGGCGGTATCGCGGGTTGCCCGTCGGGTAACAAGGGCAAGGACGATGCCGCACGATATACCGCAGCCAGGCTCGCCGCATACATTGAAACTCGCGCGCCACAATACTGACGTTGGCGCTTGCGCAGGTATCGACGCCGCGCATGGCAGGCGCAACACGGTGGCCGTGTTCGCTTCGACGCCGCCCTCCCCATCAGCTAACCCATGATCCCAGCGATGCAGTGGATCGGGAAACCGTCTTTTCAGAATGGAGATTTTGGAAATGAACGTTTCAAATACTTCGTATGCGTTCGGTCGCGTAGACAACAGCAACGCACAATCGCTCGTCGATGAATTGAACCGCCTCAAAACGACAGATTCCGTTCGGGGTGTCCGACTGCCCTCTTATCAGCACAAGCCGCATGACGATGTTCGAGTCCAGCGTCCAACCATGACGGATATTCTGCCGCGCGATCAATCGTCGATGCATATCGCCACCCGCTGCGGCTTTGGCGAACATGGCTAAACGGGTGTAGCAGTACTTTCCTTAAAGGCACGCGCCGGCACCCATCAAACGCGTCAGCGGCTGCCCGAACCCTCTCGTCCCGGGTAGCCGCACTCGCGCCGCCGGCGTCACATCACGTGCTGGTCGACGTATCGATCACCTTGAAGCGCGAGCGCTTTTGCGCGCGAATCACCGACTGATACGCATCCACATATTGCTGAGCCATGCGATGCGATGTGAAGCGCTCTTCGAAGCGTTGCCGCACACCGGCGCGCGGCAGCTTGTGCAAGCGGTTCAATGCCGCGACCGCGCCGATCTCGTCTTCGACGATAAAACCCGATACGCCGTCATCGAGCACTTCAGGCACCGAGCCGCGATTAAACGCGACCACGGGCGTGCCGCACGCCATCGCCTCGATCATCACGAGGCCGAACGGCTCCGGCCAGTCGATCGGAAACAGCAGCGCATGCGCGCCCGACAGAAATTCGGCCTTCTGCTCGTCGGCGATCTCGCCGATGAATTCGACGTACGGCAATTCGAGAAGCGGCTTGATATCGCGCTCGAAATACTCGCGGTCGGCCGCGTCGACTTTCGCCGCGATGCGGATCGGCAAGCCGCAGCGGCCCGCGATGCGAATCGCCGTATCGACGCGCTTCTCCGGCGAGATCCGGCCGAGAAACGCGAGGTACTTCTGCTCGACGGGCTGCGGCGTATACAGCGTCTCGGGCAGCCCATGGTAGACGGTCGTGAGCCAGCGCGCCTGCGGCAACGGCTGGCGCTGCGCGTTCGAAATCGAAATAACGGGCGCGGTATTGAACGTGTCGAACACCGGTTGCTGCTCGGGCAGATCGAGACGGCCGTGCAACGTCGTGACAAACGGCGTTTCCTGGCGCTTGAACACCGAGAACGAGTAGTAATCCATATGAAAATGCAGCACGTCGAACTGATCGGCCTGGCGGCGCACCAGTTCCATCAGCAGCATATGCGGCGCGACGCGGTCGCGAATGCCGGGATCGAGGCGCAGCGCGCGCGGCCAGACCGCTTCGAGCTTCGCGTTCGTCACCGAATCGCCGCTTGCAAAGAGCGTCACGTCGTGGCCGAGGTCGACGAGCGCCTCGGTGATGTACGACACGACACGCTCGGTGCCGCCGTAGAGCTTCGGCGGGACCGATTCGGTCAAGGGGGCGATCTGCGCAATTCTCATGGCGTCTCCGTAGTGGCGAGCGAGTATGCCAGTGCGGTAGGCCAGCGAGCAATTGGAGCGAACCGCAGGGTCGGCTATGCGCGACCACGCGATCCGCTCCGCATGCCAGCCTCCCATGCGCAATGGCTTTGTGCCTTGTCTCTTATGGCGATTTGCCTGTCGTTTTCTGTCGTTTTGCTTTCGTGACTCGATTATTGCCTGGACTGACGAAAAAAACCGCGTCTATTTCACTTGCAGAGCGCTGTTACAGTCGGGAAACATTCGCTCACGAATGGCCATGCAGCGTGCGTCCTAGCGCGCCGGCCACTTCCACGCCGGGATGTCGAGCTCGTCCGCGCCCGCGATGCGCGTAGCGCCGAGTTCCTTCTCAAGCACCAGCGACTGGCTGTCGCTTTCGCGCTCGAGTGCCGCAATCAGGCGCACCGCGTGCGAGACGACCAGCATCTGCGAATGCGCCGATGCTTGCGCGATCAACCTTCCGAGCGCGGGCAACAGGTCCGGATGCAGGCTCGTCTCCGGTTCGTTCAGCACCAGCAGCGCCGGCGGCCTCGGCGTCAGCAGCGCTGCGATCAGCAGCAGATAGCGCAGCGTGCCGTCCGACAGTTCGGCGGCCTTCAATGGCCTGAGCAACCCATGTTGCCGCATCGTCACTTCGAAGCGTCCGTCGAGGTTCGCGATGTCGATGCGCGAACCCGGAAACGCATCGCTGACCGCGTCGTCGAGGGCGCGCGGCGAACCGATTTCGCGGATCGTCTGCAGCGCGGCGGCAAGATCGGCGCCGTCGTCGGCGAGCACCGGCGTATGCGTGCCGATTTGCGGCAGCCGCGCCGGCGCGGTCGCGTCGGTGCGAAAGTAGTCGTAGAAGCGCCACGAGCGGATCTGCTCGCGCACTGCGAGCATTTCCGGCGCGCCGCGCGGGTCGGCGAACTCGGTCATCATGCTGTCGAAGCTCGCCACGGTTTGCGGCACGGTCTGCCAGTCGCCGTCGTCGGCGCGCGTGCGCAGCGACGCGCCGTGCCGGTCGACGAGCAGCGCCGAGGGCCGCAAGACTGGTCCGCTCCAGATACATTCGCGTTTGATGACGGGGTCGAGCCCGAACTGCGTTGGGCCTGGAATCGGCAGGCCGAGGTCGATCGCATAACCGAACTCGTCGCCGGCAAAGCCCAGACGCAGGTTCACGGGCTCGTGGCGGCGCGTGCCCTGCACCGGCTGCTCGCCTTCACGCATCGCGCGCGAGAAGCGTTCGGGCCCCGCCCATAGCGTCGACTGCAGGCCGCCTTCGCGCGCCAGCGACGGAATCACGCCGCCGCGCGCGGTCGCCGCGAGCAGCCGCAGCGCGCGATAGACGTTCGATTTGCCGCTGCCGTTCGGTCCGGTCACGACATTGAGCCGGCCAAGCGGCACGATCATGTCGCGCAGCGAGCGGTAGTTGGCGATCGCGAGTGTGGTTAGCACGCAGGTTGTCTTGTTGTTGGGTAAATGCGGAGTAAATGCGGAGTAAATGCGCCGCGGCGCGGCGCTCAGGATGCCGCTGGCGCGTCGTCCGGCGCCCCATCCTGGGTCTTGCGCGACGCGCCAGCGCCCGTGCCATGCGCGCCATTCGGCGCAGCCTTCATAAGCGGCACCGCGCGCAGATCGCGCAGATACGTATCGCGCCACACGCCGAGGTCGTTCTTGCGCAGCGCGGCCATATTCATTTCGTAGCGGCGCTGGCGTTCGTCGACCGGCATCGACAGCGCGCGCTGCAAGGCCTCGCACATGCCTACCGAATCGTGCGGATTCACGATCAGCGAGCCGGTCAGCTCGGCCGCGGCGCCCGCGAACATCGACAGCACGAGCACGCCCGGATCGTCCGGGTTCTGCGCGGCGACGTATTCCTTCGCGACGAGGTTCATGCCGTCATGCAGCGGCGTGACGAAGCCGATCTGCGATTCGCGGAACAGCGACATCAGCTTCCAGCGGTCGTAGCGCTGGTTCAGATAGCGGATCGGCGTGTAGTCGAGGCCCGAGTAGCGGCCGTTGATGCGTCCTGCTTCATATTCGAGGTCCTGACGGATATGCTGATACGTCGACACATCGGCGCGCGTGGGCGGCGCGATCTGCACGAGCGTGACGTTGCCGCGCCATTCGGGCGAGCGCTCGAGCAGCTGCTCGAAGGCGCGGAAACGCTCGACGAGCCCTTTCGAATAATCGAGCCGGTCGACGCTCATGATCAGCTTGCGCCCTTCGAGGCTCTGCTTGAGATCCATCACATGCTGCCGGCTCTCGTAGCGCTTGGCCTGCTCGGCGATCTCGTCGGGAAACACGCCGATGCGATAGACACCCGTGCGCAGCTTGCGGCCGAACGCTTCGACATTCCCGCCCGGCTTCACGGTGCCGCGCGCGTGGCGCTCGATATAGTCGTGAAACGCCAGTTGATCCGTATCGGTCTGAAAGCCGATCAGGTCGTAACAGCACAGCGACTTCACGAGCTCTTCATGCGGCGGAATGTTGATGAGAATCTGCGGCGACGGAAACGGAATATGCAGAAAGAAGCCGATCCGGTTCGTGACGCCTTCGGCCCGCAATGCTTCGGCGAACGGCAGGAGGTGGTAGTCGTGCGCCCAGATGATGTCGTCGGGCTGCAGCAGCTTGACGAGCTTATGCGCAAGCCATGCGTTGACGCGCCGGTAGCCCGCGTATTCGTCGCGCTCATAGCGCGCGAGGTCGTTGCGATAGTGGAACACCGGCCAGAGCGTCGCGTTCGAAAAACCGCGGTAGTACTGGTCGTAGTCCTTGCGGGTCAGGCCCACGGTGGCGAAGGTCACCGCCCCATCCTGCTCGAGCGTCGGACCCGCGTTCGCGACCGTCTCGCTGACGACATCGCCGCTCCATCCGAACCAGACGCCGCCCGTGTCCTTTAACGCGCCGAACACGCCGACCGCGAGCCCGCCTGCGGAGCCTTTGGTTTCGGTCGGTGTCGCCACGCGATTCGATACGACGATCAGTCGGCCCATGCTGTAGTCCTCCTTGTCCGGTTACGGTTCAGATCAGGCCGAGCCTTGTATCTGGTTCGACCGGCGTTGCGGCGGATCGGTTGCACAAACATCCGGTTGCGCGGCGGCGATGCGGTGCGGCGATGCGGTCCGACGCTGTGTTGCGTGCGCGGTCAGGTTGTGCGATCGGGTATGCGCTCGCGGCCCGGTTCGCTGCGCGTCTCTGCTCCGCGCTTCTCGTTGGATGCCTCGTTGTGCGGCTCATTGGGCTGTTCATCAGGCAGCTGATTGGACTGCTCATCGGACTTGCCGCGCTCGCCGCGCCCGCTTCGTTTCGCCACCGGGTCGGCCGCGGTGTCCGCCGCGGTGCTCGATGCCGGCGCGGGCGTCGCCTTCGGCATCCAGTCTAGCTCGCCGGTGTCCGTCGCAGCACCGGTCGGGTTCGCGGCGATACCTTCAGCCGCGTGCGCCAGATCGCCGGAACCGGCGCCCCAGTTCGCCGCAAGATCGGCCCGCGCGCGCGGCAGATACTGCGGATAGTGCCGCTGCACAAACCTCAACAGCCCTTCGCGGACGCGGCAGCGCAAGTCCCAGTTCAGCCCCGAATCGTTCGAACTGACCAGCACGCGCAACTGCATCGCGCGCTCGGTCGCATCGGTAACCTGCAGCACCTGCACGCGGCCGTCCCATTCCGGCGCCGCCTCGACGATGCGCGCGAGTTCGTCGCGCAACGGCGCCAGCGGCATCCGGTAATCGACGAACATGAACACGCTGCCGACAATCTGCGCATCGTTGCGCGTCCAGTTCTGAAACGGATTTTCGATGAACCATTGCAGCGGCACAATCAGGCGCCGCTGGTCCCACAGGCGCACCGACACATAAGTGCCGGTAATCTCCTCGATGCGCCCCCACTCGCCTTCGATCACGACCACGTCGTCGAGGCGGATCGGCTGCGACAACGCGATCTGCAAGCCCGCGATCAGATTGCCGAGCACCGGCCGCGCCGCAATACCGGCGACCAGACCGGCGACACCGGCCGACGCCAGCAGGCTCGCGCCGATTTGCCGGACATTCGGGAAAGTCATCAGCGCCGCGCCGATGCCGATAATGACGATCACCACCATCACCGAGCGCGCGAGCACGCGCGCCTGCGTATGAATGCGGCGCGCCTGCAGGTTGTCGGCGGTATCGAGCGGATGCGCGGCGACGATCGCTTCGCCGATCGAGGCCGCGATGCGCACCGTGAGCCACGTGATGGCCGCAATCAATGCGAACGCGGCCGCATCGCGTAAGCCGCCGATCAGCAGCAGCGTATCGGGCGCTTCCCACCAGACGATCTCGAGCGCGACGATGGCCATCACGAACTGCGCCGGCCGGCCGATGTGGCGCAGCACGACGCTCATCAGCGGATACGGACGCGCGATGCGCATCAGCACGCGCTGCCCGAGCCAGTGCACGCCACTGGCGAATGCGACCAGGCATACGGACACGACGAGCGTGCCGAGCCACGAATGAAGCGGTGCCGCGGCAATGCGGCTGAAGTCGTCGAACGTCACCATCAACGCAATGATTCCTCGTCAAGGTTACGGAGAAAGGGGCCGGCGCAAAGCCTTGAGCCAAGGGCCGGGTCCGCGCGGCTCAGGCGTCGATGCGCAGTTGATGAGCAGCCAATGAGCGGCGGACTGTGCGCGCACGTTGCGCGCGATGCGTTGCCTGAAGTGCTACCTGAGGTGCCACATGAGGTGCTACATGCGGTACCACCTGAGGCGCTTCCCTCGGGCAGGCCGAGCGGAGAAGCAGCGCTCGTGCCCGTGCCTGACGGCTCAGGCGGAGGAAGGCAGACGCCGCGCCGTGCGCGGGCAAACCGCCTTGGGGATACTGCCGGTGCTACGAATAGTACGGGTAGTCAAGCATCTGGGTACGAAGATCACGTGGCGCGCTCAGGCACACGCGCCCGTTCGCCCCTCAGTTCGTTTTCAGTTCGACCCTTTACACGGAAACGCCTTGCCGAGCCCGAGCGACACTGCCGTGCTCGCGTTGAAGCTCGCTGCATTCGGATTTTCCGCGATGTATTTGCGTACCGCATCGGTCAACTGCTGTGAGCGCGCCTCAGGCGGCAGGCAGAAGTACTGCCCGACGCGCGGCCCGGTCGTGCCGCCGATCGCATCGATCGTATTGAATACCCCGTCAGCCGCGCCTTCGATATACGCACCGCACGCGCTTCGCGATGCGATATCGGTCTTCGTACACAGCTTGTTGAGGTCGGCCCCCGTAAACGCGTTCGCCGTCAGCGGCACGGCGAGCACGCTGGCGCAAATCAGAACCCGCAGCATGTTGATCCTTCGAGGTATAAGCGGAGCAGATTTTTTCCGGCCACTCCGTGCTTCGGCCGGTCCGCTATTTTGCACTGTTTTGCGACGCCGGCGCAGCGCCGCCGGCGGGCTGCTGTTGCTGGACCTGCTTCATGCGCGCCGTCAACCCGTCGACGACATCCGGTTCCTTGTACTGCTTCGCGAAGTCGAGCGCGGTCAGGCCCAGCTGGTTCTTCACGTTCAGATCCGCGCCGTTATCGAGCAGCAGCTTCACCGTCGATACATGTCCGCCGCGCGCGGCCATCATCAACGGCGTCGTGCCGTTCGGCGAACCGGCATCGATATAGGCGGAGTTGTCGAGCAGTACCTTCACGACGTCGTCGTGGCCGTTGGTCGCCGCGTAGTGCAGCGGCGCCCAGCCCTTCTTGTTGACCTCGGCGTCCTTCGAGATCAGCAGCTTCACAAGTTCGACGTCGCCGTTCAGCGCCGCCATCATCATTGCGTTTTCGCCGGCCTTGTCGACGATCTCGATGTTCGTCTTCGGATTGGCGAGCAGCAGCGCCACGACGTTGTCCGATTTTTCGCGCGCGGCCAGCACGAGCAGCGGGAAACCGTAGTCGTCGGTCATGTTCGGATCCATGCCGTTGGCCAGCTGCTTCTTCACTTCGCTCACGTCGTCGAACTTGACGGCCTTGATCATCGTGTCCCGCGGCGCGGCCGCTGCCGGCTGCGAAACGAGCGCGGCAAATGCGGCGCAGGCGACGATGCCGGCCGCGAAGGTACGCATGGTGGCCAGCGCGACGCCGAGGCGCGATTCACGCGGTTGGCGCTGCCCACGAATCAGGAGTTCTGTGAAATAGTTCTGCATATTTAACTTTAAAAGTATTCGATATCTTATTGATATCAAAATAAAACGTCCAAAACTAGGGACGGCATGCCGGCTTAAGCGCCGGCCGGTGTCTGCAGACCGAACAGCTGGAAGAAGTTACGCGTCGTTGCCGCGGCCAGTTCCTCGTCGGTCATTTCGCGCTGCTGCGCGATGAAGCGTCCGACATAACTTACGTACGCAGGTTCATTGGGCTTGCCGCGATACGGCACCGGCGCGAGGTACGGCGAGTCCGTTTCGATCAGCAGACGATCGAGCGGCACGCGGCGCGCGACGTCCTGCACATCGGCCGCGCTCTTGAATGTGACGATGCCCGACAGCGAGATATAGAAGTTCTGTTCGAGCGCCCGCTCGGCAACCGGCCACGGTTCGGTGAAGCAATGCATGACGCCGCCCGTGTCGCCCGCACGCTCTTCGGCCATGATGCGCAGCGTGTCGTCGGCCGACGCGCGCGTGTGGATGATGAGCGGCTTTTTCGTTGCGTGCGCAGCGCGGATATGCGTGCGAAAGCGCTCGCGCTGCCATTCCATATCGTCGATCGTGCGGCCTTCGAGGCGGTAGTAGTCGAGGCCCGTCTCGCCGATTGCGATCACCTTCGGGTGCTTCGCCAGCTCGACGAGCTCAGCGACGCTCGGCTCGCGCATATCTTCATGGTCCGGATGCACGCCGACCGACGCGTAGATATTGTCGTGCCGCGCGGCGATATCGAGCACCGACGGCAGCGTTTCGAGATCGACCGAGACGCACAGCGCATGCGTGACCGCATGTTCGCGCATCTTGTCGAGCACCTGCGGCAGGCGGTCGGCGAGTCCTTCGAAATTGATATGGCAGTGTGAATCGACAAACATGGCAGGTCCTATCGAATCCTGGTGAATCCCTGGTGAGTCCCTGGCGAGTCGCGTAGCCAGGCACGGGCCAGTCGGGCGACGCGCGCCCGGCTGACGCGTTCAAGCCTGTGCGCTAGGCGAACAGGTCGCGATAGCCGAGAAACAGCTCTTCGAAAACCAGCCGCGCATTGAGCGGATGGTTTTCGACGGCGCGCTGCCGCGTGACGGTTTTCATAAAGCGCGCGAAGGCGCCGGCGTCGGCCTCCTGCGCACAGCGCGCGAGCGCGGCCGTTGCGCCCGGGAAATAACGCGGCGCGCCGGCCGTGCGCTGCGCGAGCAGATCGTAGAGCCAGCGCTGCAGCCAGCCCAGCACGAGCGGCACCGGCAGCTTTTGCAGCGTTTCGCCGCAGGCGAACGCATCGCAGTCGCGACCGGCCGCGAGTTGCTGCAGCGTCCAGTCGCGCAGCGTGCGGTTTTCGTCGTGCGCGAGGGCCAGCGCCGCGAGCGGCGCGCCGCCCGCTTCGGCCAGCAGCGCGCGGGCGTCGTCGATATCCTGAGCGGCGAGCCATGCCGCCGCCGCGTCGGACGCCGGCGTCGGCATCGGCCACTGGCGGCAGCGGCTGATGATGGTCGGCAACAGCCGGTCGATGCGCGCCGACACCATCAGGAATACCACGCCCGCGGGCGGTTCTTCGAGCGTCTTCAGGAGCGCGTTCGCGGCCGCGACATTGAGCGCCTCGGCCGGATACAGCACGACGACGCGCACGCCGCCACGATGCGAGCCCACGCCGCAGAAGTCGAGCAGCGCGCGCACCTGTTCGATGCGGATTTCCTTGCTCGGCGCGCGGGTCTTCTTGCTGTCGTCGGCGTCGGCTTTGTCTGCCGCCTTATCGGCTTTCTCGTCGCCGTTCGACGCGACGAAGCCCGCTTCGGCCGCCAGCGCTTCGGGCAGCACGATCCGGTAGTCGGGATGATTGCCTTGCACGAACCAGTTGCAGGCCGCGCATTGTCCGCACGGCTGGCCGTCGGCCTGCGGCGCCTCGCACAGCAAGCCCTGGGCGAGATGCTGCGCGAAATGCAGCTTGCCGATGCCGGCCTGGCCGTGCAGCAGCAGCGCATGCGGCCACGCACTGCGCAATTGCTGCAGGCGATTCCACTCCTCGATTTGCCAGGGATAGATCATTCTTTTTAAATTCAGATATTTACAATCAATTCTTCAAGCTGCCTCTGAATATAAGGCACGCTCGCCGTCGAATCGATAATCGCGAACCGGTACGGCGCCTCTTCGGCGCGCCGCAGGTACTCGGCCCGCGTGCGCGCGAAAAACGCGTCCGATTCGCCTTCGAAACGGTCCGGCGCGCGCACGGCGCCGCGGCGCGCGCTCGCGGTGTCCGGCGGCACGTCGAACAGCACCGTGAGATCGGGCTGGAAACCGCCCTGCACCCAGCGCTCGAGCGCTTCGAGCTTGTCGCGCGGCAAGCCGCGCCCGCCGCCCTGGTAGGCGAAGGTCGCATCGGTGAAACGGTCGGACAGCACCCAGTCGCCGCGCGCGAGCGCCGGTTCGATCACCTGCGCAAGATGTTCGCGGCGCGCCGCGAACATCAGCAATGCTTCGGTTTCGAGATCCATCGGCTGGTGCAGCAGGATATCGCGCAGCGCTTCGCCCAGCGGCGTGCCGCCCGGCTCGCGCGTGACGACCACCGACCGGCCGCTGCCCGCCACCTTCGCCTCGAGCCGTTCCCGGAACCAGCCGAGGTGCGTGGTCTTGCCCGCGCCGTCGATGCCCTCGAATGTGATGAATTTGCCGCGCGCCATTATTGCCCTCGAATGTATTTGTCGACGGCCTTGTTATGATCGCCGAGTGAGTCTGAAAAGATACTGCTGCCGTCGCCGCGCGACACGAAATACAGCGCGCTCGTCTGCGCCGGATTGAGCGCCGCCTGCAGCGAAGCGACGCCCGGCAGCGAGATCGGCGACGGCGGCAAGCCCTGGCGCGTGTAGGTATTGTAAGGAGTGTCCGTCTGCAGGTCGCGCTTGTGCAGATGGCCCGTGTAGCTTTCGCCCATGCCGTAGATGACCGTCGGGTCCGTCTGCAGCGGCATGCCCACCTTGAGCCGGTTCGCGAATACGCCGGCCACCATCGGCCGGTCCGACGCCTTGCCCGTTTCCTTCTCGATGATCGACGCCATGGTTAGTGCTTCATACGGCGTGCGGTACGGCAGGCCTGCCGCGCGCGTCGCCCATGCCTCGTCGATACGCAGCTGCATGAGCCGGTACGCGCGGCGATAGACGTCGAGGTCGCTCGTATTCTTGTCGAATAGATAGGTGTCCGGGAAAAACAGGCCCTCCGCGTTGCCGCTCGGCGTTTGCTGCGCGCCGATCGCCTTCAGCAGGTCGGCGTCGGTCAGGCCCACGGAATCGTGCCGCAACGCCGGGTTCGCATCGAGTTCCGCGCGCATCCGTTTGAAGGTCCAGCCTTCGATCACCGTGGCGACGTATTCGTTCACGTCGCCGCGGGCGATTTTCTGCAGCACTTCGTACGGCGTGATGCCCTGCCTGAACTCGTAGTTTCCCGACTTCAGCGCCGCCTGCAGGCCGAGCACGCGCGCCATCAGCACGAACAGTTCGGGCTCGACCGGCACGCCGCCGCGGTTCAGCTGCGCGGTCACACCGCGCAGCGTGCCGTGCGGCTTGATCGTAACGTCCAGTTGGGGAGTGGCCAGATTGACCGGCGTGGTGGCCCAGTGATATCCGCCGGCGGCAGCCGCCGCGGCCAGCACGACGAGCGCCGCGCCGGCCAGGAGACATTTCTTCAAAAGGGTCATGCGGGACAAGGCTCGGGTGAAGACCCATATAATAACTGGTCGCCTTATCCCGAGTCATGGCCTACCTGGTTTCCTCCTCCATGAACGCATCGCAAGATTCCACTTCTGTCGCGGGTTCCGCTTCCGGTTCTACTTCTGGCTCCGTCACCGCGGGCGCTGCCGCGCGCGGGCCGCTTGCGCCGGCCGCGCCCGTGCCGCCGCTTGCCCCGCTGCCGCGGCCGGCGCGCGACGACTTCGACGCCGCGCTGTCGCGCGGCGCCTATATGCCGCTCACGCAATTCGGCGTGATCGATGTCGCCGGCGACGATGCCGCGACGTTCCTGCACAGCCAGCTCACCAACGATACGCAGCATCTCGACGCGGCAAGCGCGCGTCTGGCCGGCTACTGCACGGCGAAGGGACGTCTGCTCGCGTCGTTCCTCACGTGGCGCGACGGCGACATCATCCGTCTCCTCGTCGCGCAGGACGTGCAGGCCGCCGTGCAGAAGCGCCTGTCGATGTTCGTGCTGCGCGCCAAGGCGAAGCTTGCCGATGCCAGCGGCACGCTCGCCGCCGTCGGCTTTGCCGGCGACGTGCGCGACGCGTTGTCGACGGTGTTCGACGCATTGCCCGATGGCGTGCACGTGAAAGTCGACGGTCCTCACGGGTCGCTGATTCGCGTGCCGGATGCGGCTGGGCGCCTGCGTTATCTGTGGGTCGGGCCGAAGGCCGACGTCGAGGCACGCCTGCCCGCGCTCGATGCAAAGCTCACGCGCGCGACCGCCGCGGTGTGGGACTGGCTCGACATCCGCGCGGGCGAGCCGCGCATCACGCAGCGCGTCGTCGAGCAGTTCGTCCCGCAGATGGTCAACTACGACGTGCTCGGTGGCGTCAACTTCCGCAAGGGCTGCTATCCGGGCCAGGAAATCGTCGCGCGCAGCCAGTATCGCGGCACGATCAAGCGGCGCACCGCGCTTGCGAATGTCGCGGGCGAGCCCGAAACCGTGCTGCCGGGCACCGAGCTCTTTCACGCCGACGATGCGGCCCAGCCGTGCGGGATGGTCGTCAACGCCGCCGCGGCGCCGGACGGCGGCGTCGATATGCTCGTCGAAATGAAACTCGCGGCGCTGGAGGCCGGCACTGTTCGTCTGGGTTCGGCGGACGGACCGGAGCTGACGTTCTTGCCCTTGCCCTACGCACTGCCTGCCGACGCCTGAGCCATACCTTCGTCGGTCCCCTCTCCTTTTTCCTGAGACACGATACGCGCCGCGCGCCGCCCTCGGGCGAGCGCGCGGGCCGATGCGCGTGCCGTCGCCCGATCCGGCTTGCGCCCAGCGCGTCGATGGCCGGCATCAGCTTGAATATCGAATCCCTGCCATCATTGTCGCTTTAGCGGCTTCACCTCCCTGCACGCCAGCCGCTCCTACCACCTATAAAAAGCGACTCCATACGATGTGCCTGATCGTCTTCGACTGGCGGCCCGCCGCAACCGGGGGCCCGCTCTTCACGCTCGCCGCGAACCGCGACGAATTCCTGCGCCGCACGGCCGAACCGATGCACTGGTGGCAGGACGCGCCGGCGCTGCTCGCGGGCCGCGATCTGACGGGCGGAGGCACATGGCTTGGCATGACGCGCGACGGGCGTTTCGCAGCGCTCACCAACTATCGCGCGCCGAACGCGACGCGCCCCGATGCGCCGACACGCGGCGCGCTGGTCAGCAACTGGCTCACGCGCGAACGAGGCGCGGCGCCGCTCGAGTATCTGAACGAAGTCGCGCAAAACGGCGACATGTACAGCGGCTTCAATCTGCTGGTCGGCGACTGGACGCGGCGCGAACTCGCGTGGTACTGCAACCGCTCGCCGCGGGCGCCGGCGCCGCTCGCCGAAGGCACACACGGCATTTCGAATGCGGTGCTCGATACGCCGTGGCCGAAACTCGTCAACCAGCGTGCGGCGCTCGCCGATACCCTGGCGCGCAACCCGCTCGCGCCGCTCGACGATCTGATCGACTTGATGCGCGACACGCGCATCGCACGCGACGACGAATTGCCGGCCACCGGCGTGACGCTGGAATTCGAACGCGCGCTGTCGGCCGCGTTTATCGAAATGCCCGACTACGGCACGCGCGGGACGACTGCCTTGCGCGTGCTTGCGCAAGGTCACGGTAAAAGCACGCGTTACAGCGTGCAAACCACAGAGCGCAGCGACGACAACGGCTCCCACATCATCAAGCGGCCCGGCAACTCGGAACGCAGCTTCGCGTTCGATATCGAGGCGTGAGCGGCGTCGGTACGCGTCGCATTCAATCGATGCCGAATGCCGCGCGCAGCGCGGCGGCCGCATCGGCATGTGCTTGCGCGACCTCGGGCACGTAGCCGCCCATCTTGAAGAACTCGTGAATCATGCCGTCGTAGCGCTTGAGCGTAACCGCGTTGCCGGCCGCGCGCAGCTTGTCCGCGTAGGCGGCGCCCTCGTCGCTGAGCGGATCGTATTCGGCGGTCGCGATCCACGCGGGCGCGACGCCGCTGAAATCCGGCGCGCCGCGCGTGCCGTCGAGCGGCGCGAAGCGCCAGTCGAGGCGGTCTCCGGCATCGCGCAGATACTGCGTGAAGAACCACTGGATCGTCGTAGCCGGCAACAGATAGCCGTTCGCGAGCCGCGCATGCGAATCGGTCTGCTGATGGCTCGAGGTGCCCGGGTAGACCAGTAACTGCAAAACAATCGGAATACCGGCGTCGCGCGCCAGCACCGCGCCCACCGTCGCGAGCGTGCCGCCCGCGCTGTCGCCGCCGAGCGCGATTCGCGATGCGTCGATCCCATATGCGGCCGCATTTTCATACAGCCAGCGCAATGCGTCGAATGCGTCGTTCACGGCAGTCGGAAACTTGCGCTCGGGTGCGAGCCGATAATCGACTGAGAGCACCGCGCATTGCGCGTCGCGCGCGAACATCCGGCAAATTGCATCGTGCGTCGCGACGCTGCCGACCGTGAAGCCGCCGCCATGAAAATAGACGAGCACGGGCGCCGGCTGGGCCCAATGCGGCTCGACGGGCTGATAGAGGCGCACACGGATCGTTGTGTCCGGCGTGCCCACCGTGCCTTTACGCACCGGCACCGCGAGGTCTTCGATCGAGAACATCGGCGCGCTCGCGATCTCGAGAATCGGCGCGCTTTTTTCATAGGACGCGCGCGCCTGCTGCGGCGTCAGTTCATGAAATGGCGGGCGCTTCGCGCGCTCGATCATCTCCAGGATGTCCTTGATCTTCGGATTCAGCGGCATTGTGCTTCGCACGCCATGTTTGCTCCCGGCTTTGCGCCTGTTTCGCGCCTGTTTGTAACAGCGTTCGATGATGCCATAACGCGCAATCGCACCGCAGCGACGATGCGTCGGCGGCTCACAGCGCACGAATAACCGATGCCAACAGATTTTTGCATGCGCACAAGGCGCGTACAGCAAGATTCTCCTCGCTCAACCGCGCGAGGAAATACCTATGCCTGAAAATATCGTGGCGCCAGGCGTCAACTGGCCGCCGTCGAATGACAGCGACCCGTATCTTGCCCTCGAAGCACTCGACGATCCGGCTGTCGACGCATGGGTCGACGCGCAATGTGCACGAACCATCGAGGCATTCGGCCGTGGCGCACGCGTCGACGCATTGTCGAGGCGCCTCCTCGAAGCCTATACGTCCGAAGAACAACTGATCGTCTGTTCGCGCTGGAACGACTGGGCCTACAACACCTGGATCGACGCCGCGCACCCGCTCGGCTTCGTGCGCCGAACACCCTGGGATGTCTGGCTCGCAGGCACCGCCCAATGGGAAACCGTGCTCGACATCGGCGCGATCGACCTCAACTGTCGCAACGACGACAGCACGCGCTGGACACTGCAAGACTTCCAGATCCTCTACCCGGACGCCGACCGCGCGCTGGTCCTGCTGTCGCCTGGCGGTGCCGATGCGTGTGTCGTCAAGGAATTCGATATCAACGCGCGTGCGTTCGTCGAGGACGGATTCAATCTTCCGGTCGCCGGCGTTCACACGATCAGCTGGATCGATCGCAACACGGTCTACGTTGCGTGGGACAACAGCGCCGTCAATGGGGAGGTCAATCTCACCGCATCGAAATACCCGCAGCAGACTCGCAAATGGACGCGGGGCTCCGCGGTCGATGCTGCGCCGGTGGTGTTCGCATGCGACGTAAACGATCAGGGGACTTGCGTCTTTTACGACTGTCTCGCGAAGGTTCACAACGCCGTGCGCATGAAGAGCTTTTTCGAATTCGAGAAGTTTTGGCTCGACGAAACCAGCGGTGCCTGGCGGCAATACGACCTGCCG
Source organism: Paraburkholderia edwinii (assembly GCF_019428685.1). NCBI lineage: Bacteria > Pseudomonadati > Pseudomonadota > Betaproteobacteria > Burkholderiales > Burkholderiaceae > Paraburkholderia > Paraburkholderia edwinii. Next base: position 2,389,869 of record NZ_CP080095.1, on the reverse strand, counting down.
ATGGATGCGGCCCTGACTCTGTGGAACGGCTGGTTGATGGTCAGTCTGCGTACAGCCTGGGACATCGAAGGATCTGCCTACCCCGCAGACTCATTGCTCGCTATTGACCGCCATGCGTTTCTTGGCGGCGCACGTGATTTCACGACACTGTTCGCACCCGCCGACAGGCAGGTTCTCGCCGATGCGGTCTACACCAGACACATGATCTCGGTCGTGTTCTCCGACAACGGCAAAACACGCGTCGTGCAATGGCGAGCGCCCATCGGCCCGGGCTTGCCGTGGCAGCAACGCGAGCTGGCACTCCCTGCGGAAAGCGAGGTTTCCATTTCCGCGGTCCACTGCGAAGTCGACGATACCGTACTCATCCACGTCTGCCATTTCCTCACGCCGCCGACGCTGTTTTACGCCGATCTCGGTACGGACGAGCCGTGGCGCCGCGTTTCACAGTTGCCGGCCCAGTTCGATGCGACCGGCTTCGCGGCACAGCGACACCATGCGATCGCTGCCGACGGCGAACCGATTCCATACTGGGTGATCGGCCGCGCGAGCGGACAAGGCGACACGCCACGGCCGTGCATGTTGTCCGGCTACGGCGGATTCGCGGTCTCGATGGATGCGCCGAGCTACGTCGATACCGAAGGATTCGCGTGGCTTGAGCGCGGCGGTGTGCTCGCCATCGCCTGCACGCGCGGTGGCGGAGAATTTGGAACGGCCTGGCATGAGGCCGCGCGGCGCGAAAACCGCCAGGTCGCGTTCGACGACTTCATGACGATCGCGCAAGCGCTCATCGACACGGGCGTCACGACGCCACAGCAACTGGGCATCGTCGGCGGTAGCAACGGCGGCCTGCTGACTGCCGCTTGCATGATGCAGCGGCCCGACCTGTTCGGCGCGGTCGTCTCCGAAGTGCCGCTGCTCGACATGTCGCGCTTTCATCTGTTGCTGCAAGGTGCGCTATGGATCGACGAATATGGCAACCCCGACGAACCGGATGATCTGCGCTTCCTGTTGCGCTATTCGCCTTACCACCGCGTTCAACCCGATGTGGCCTATCCGCCGGTGCTGTTCGTGACGTCCTCCACCGACGATCGCGTGCATCCGGGCCATGCGCGCAAGATGACGGCGCGCATGCAGGGGCTCGGCCATCAACGCGTCTGGCTGTTCGAGCGGGAGGATGGCGGGCATGGCGCCGGCGTGCTGCCCGAGGCGGTCGCCACGACACAGGCCATGATTCGCGAGTTCCTGTGGTCAACGCTTGCGGAAGGCAAGCATCACGGCGGACGATAAGCGCCAACGCTGCGCTCGCCGGAAATCTGACCCGGCGGGCGCTCGCGCGTTAGGCACCGGGCTTTGCCGGACGCCTGAGCGACATCGGATCGGTCGGCGCACGGCCGTCTTCGATATCGGCGTGGCGCGACTTCACCGCCACAAAAATCGACGGATGCGTGATGACGTAGAAACGCCCTTCGCGCACCGCCTCGAATGTGAGCTTTGCAATGTCGGCGGCGCTCTTTCTGCCCGACTCCACCGCGCGCCGCAGTTGCTGGTCCGCGGCCACGCGCGACGCGCTTGGCGGCGCATCGTCGCGAAGTTCGATAGGACGTGTGCGTCCCGAATCCACAATACCGGTCGGCACATAGGCGGGACACAACAGCGAGCAGCCGACCGGTGCGCCTACCTGACGCAGATCGTGATAAAGGGTCTCGGTCAACGAAACGACGGCATGTTTCGATGCGTTGTAGACGCCCATTGCCGGCGCCGACACCAGCCCCGCGACCGACGCCGTATTGACGATATGCGCAGGCTCGTTCTGCCGCAGCATGATCGGCGTGAAGACGCGCACACCGTGCGCGACACCCATCACGTTAACGCCGAGTACCCACGACCAGTCGTTCGCCGAGCATTCCCACAGATAGCCGAGCGCGCCCACACCAGCGTTGTTGAACAGCAGATGGACGCCGCCGAACGCGTCGAGCGCCGCCTGCGCGAGCGCTTCGACCTCTTCGCCGCGCGATACATCAGTGCGCACGCCGATCGCGTCGGCGCCCCCCGCGCGCAGTTCGTCGACCGCGCGCGCGAGCGCCGCTTCGTCGATATCGGCCAGCACGAGCTTCATGCCGAGCGCCGCGCCCTCATCCGCGAACGCCCGACCGAAACCGCTTGCTGCGCCGGTAATGACCGCGACCTTGCTGGTGAATTCGAACATCGACATTTGAGCGATTGCCTTTTGATTTTCTTTTGCCGCCGCACATCCGGTCGGGCGACAGGGAGTGCGTCACCCTACCAGGTTGACGTTCTACACGTCATGCGCCGCGTAGCATTAAACGCGATCGCGCGTCGTAAAGGAACCCACGGAGCTCTCGATCGGGCGATACGTGTAAGACGGACGTGGACCGCGCAGCGGGTTTTCCAGTTTGCCACGCTGAGCCAATACCCGCACGGTCACCTTGCCGTTCAGGTCTTTCACGATTATCGCTTGCGCCGTACCGACCTCGCTGGAACTCTTGCCCGGAGCCAGATAATTAAAATTCACTGAACTCCAGGGTCTGCCGTCCGGGCGCAGCCCCACATCGCTCGTGGGGCCGAATTTCGGGTGCGGCTGACCGTTCGGCGCAACGTCGTAGCTATAGACAAGCGCCGAAAACGGGTGACTTTTCGCCGCGCGAAACACCGCGTCGAAGCCGCTCGCCGGCGGCTTGGCATACGTATCGGTTTTGCCGAAACGTTCGTGAGCGCTCGCAATGCTGGCCGCAGCCGCATCGGCCGATTTCGCTCGCGTCTTCTTCGACGCCTGCGCGCGATACGCGGAAAAACCTGATTCGTCGGCGGTGAATAATGTCATGTCTCCGCGCATGGCCCCGCTGGTGACGATCGTGGTCGAACCCGGTGCCAGATCGGCAAAATTCACGTTGATCGCCGCCACACCGTCCCGGCCACTGCGTAGCGCAATGACATCCGCGTTTGCGAGCGCCGGACTGACGTCGGCGCTTCGATTGCGATTCAAAACCGCTTTCATCCCCGGATCATAGGAAGTCAGGTCTTTGCCTTTGCCGACTGTCAGCACGCCGCGCCGATCGCGATACTCGCTTGCACGAAGGGAAGCCGCGGCATCGGGGTTCGGCACCACGCGGTCTTTCCTGTAAAACGTGACCGGCCCCCCGAACGCGTCAATCCTTTGCTGATCTTCCTGCCGGGTAAGCGGCGGCGGCAGGATAAGCGGTCCCTGGTTCGACAGTTCCTTCACGAGGTTCGTGGGCGTCCCGTTCTGTGCTGATGCGTTCTGTGCCGTCGCTTGCTGTGTCGATGCGGGATTTGCCGGCTGACTGATTGCCGGTTTACTCGCAGACGCCGGCGGCGGCGCGTCCGGACCCTCCGGCGGAGGCGGGTCCGGACGCGTTAGCACCTTCCCCTTGAAGTCCGGAATCTTAACGTCGATCATATTTACGCCATCCATCATATTGGCGACCATCTCGTCCCGGCTCGGCATTTTGCCGTTGGCCGCATCGTTGATGTGATGAAGCATTTTTCCCACCGCCTGGATGCTGCCTCCGCCAGCCGCGCCCGCAATGGCGTCGAATTTCTCGGTAAACGAACGAATGGTATGTTTTTCTTCTTCCGTCGCCGGCCGCCCATCGATGAGCAGCGAACCCGCGTTCCCCATGTACTCCAGAAAAGCGGAAATCGGCCTTGAGAACGCATCTGCGGCAATCGTCAATACTTCCTTCGCCGAGTAGTCTGTCTTGATCTGAACACCCTGGAGTTGCACCCGCGTCACCGCGTCAAGGTTGTTCCCAACGCCGTTGGTGGTTTGCGAAACGGAAGACGGCGCCGTGCTACCGTCTGCTTTACCGTACCAGCCCGGCGGCGCGGGCAATGGGGACCTGCGATTGCGGCCCGGCGACGTTGGTGCAGGTGATGCTGCCTGCTGAGGCGCACCGCTCTTCGCGCTTTCCTCACCATACAAGCGATACGTCGACTGCCGGACAATAGTGTCGTTCGTCTTCATTGAATAACTCCTCGCATGTTAGTAAGCATGTCGAAATAATCGGGCAATCGCTCTCCAGCAGGAGAAGTCGTCCGATCACGAGCATGCGAGGACCATTCTTATGAGCCAAAATTTGACTGAAGCAATATCTGCTTATGTCAGCATACTTTTTACATATTTGAGAAACAAATGCATCATCAGGATGCACAGCGGTACACGAAGACCGCCGGAAGGAAGCGATGAACAGACGACTCCGACAGCGTTTGGTGTGAACGGGGTTCAGATCAGCTTGACGATCTGCTTGCCGAAGTTTCGGCCTTCGAGCATGCCGAGAAACGCCTGCGGCGCGGCTTCGAGCCCTTCGGCGACGCTTTCGCGGTAATGCAGTTTCCTGTATGCGACGAGCTCGCCGAGTTGCTGTAACGCTTCGGGCCACACGTCGGGATGCTCATAGACGATAAAGCCGCGCAGCGCGAGCCGCTGCGTGAGAATCGCACCGGCATTCGCCAGCGCCGCGTGATTCGGGTCGTAACGCGAGATCATCCCGCACACGGCGATGCGGCCATGCGCGTTCATGCGCGCGAGCGTCGTGTCGAACACCACGCCGCCGACGTTTTCGAAGCAGCCGTCGACGCCGTTCGGCGTGGCCTTTTCCAGGTCTTCGCACAGCCTGCCCGCCTTGTAGTCCACGCACGCGTCGAAGCCGAGCGTCTGAACCACGTAGCGACATTTCGTTTCGCCACCCGCGATGCCGACCGCACGGCAGCCGGCCAGCTTCGCGAGTTGCCCGACGACGCTGCCGACCGCCCCGCTCGCCGCACTGACGACGACCGTCTCCCCCGCCTGCGGCGCGATGATTCGATTCAGGCCGTACCACGCGGTAACGCCCGTCATGCCGACCACGCCGAGATATGCGGACAGTGGCACGCGGGTGTCGTCGACTTTCGTGATGCCGCGGCCATCCGACGTGCCGAACTCCTGCCAGCCGAACATGCCGGTGACCTTGTCGCCGACCGCGAACGACGGATGCTTCGATTCGACCACCTCGCCCGCGGTGCCGCCGATCATCACTTCGTTGAGCGGCTGCGGCGCCGCGTACGACTTGCTGTCGCTCATCCGGCCGCGCATATACGGGTCGAGCGACAGATAGTGATTGCGCACACGAAACTCGCCATCGGCGAGCGGTGCGAGCGGTGCTTCGACAAGGCGAAAATTGTCGGCGCTCGCTGCGCCCTGCGGGCGCGATACGAGCAGAATCTGGCGATTGATTTCAGGCATTTCGGGTCTCCTCCGGGAGGGCCTCGCGCTCAACCGTCGCTCGGCCCCGGCCTTGCCGACGGATCGGTGCGCTGCCTTTGCTGCACGACGTCGCGGCCCACCGCAAGACGCCGCATGTACTTGAAGGTGCCGAGCGCTTTCGCGACGAAATGGCCTTCGCTGTCGCGAATCTCGCCCTCGCAATAGGCCATCGTGGTCGAGCGATGCAGCACACGGCCGGTCGCGCGCAACTCGCCGCGTCCCGGCTGCATGAAATTGACCTTCATCTCGACCGTGACCACGCCGACGCCATCGGCGGCAAGACTGCGCGCAGCCATCGCGAGCGCGACGTCGGATAGCGTCATCGTCACGCCGCCGTGTGCCACGTTCCACGTATTCAGATGGTCGGGCGCGAGCGGCAGCACGACTTCGCTCACGCCGTCCGCGGCGCTGACGACGCGCACGCCGAGATGATCGACGAACGGGCTTTCGATCGCCGGCGGCGCGGCACGGCCCTGCGGCTGTTGCGGATCGTTCATGAGGAAATCACACTTCGTAATCGACGCATTCGCGCGACTCGCGCACCTTGCCGACAAACGCTTTCAGCGCTTCATGCGTCGGATGGATCTGATAGGCGTCGAGCGCGGCCTTGTCGGCGAAATCGGAAACCAGCACGACGTCGTAGCTGGATTCGAGGCCCGGCTTCGCGATGCCGGCTTCGAGATGCAGAATGCCCGGAACGATCGAGCGGCAGCCTTCGAGTTTCTCTTTCAGCTTCACGGCGTTTTCCGCGCGCGTCGCGCCTTCGGCCTGCTCTTTAAGCTTCCACATCACGATGTGACGAATCATGGTCTTCTCCGTGTCGAATGAAACGTTTTGATGAATGCCGGTCGCGCAATATCGCTGCACCTCGCATCCGCAAATGATAACCCGCCGTATTGCTTGCATTGAAGGAGGCACGTACAGACGATTCGTCAATATGTACTTGCATCAGCCGCAACGAAGCGGAAAAGACAGACGCTTGACGCACATGCGACTGCCGCCGGCAGCCTGGCTGTTTCCTATACTTTTTTCATCGCGCGGGTACCCGCGCGACATGTACGGCACATCGGCACGGCACATCGCCATCCGACTTCGAGGGGGCACCATGGCTACCTACATCATGCTCGTGAACTGGACCGATCAGGGTATTCGTAACGTGAAGGACACTGTCAAGCGTGCAAAGGCGTTTCAGGAAACCGCGCAGGCGTTCGGCACGAAGATCGGCTCGCTTAAGTGGACGCTCGGCGCCTACGATCTCGTTGTGTCATTCGATTGTCCCGACGACGAGACCGCGACGCGTATCGGACTTGCGCTCGGTCTGCAAGGGAATGTGCGAACGTCGACTTTGCGCGCGTTCGGCGAAGACGAGATGGAGCGGATTCTGGCCGGGCTTAAGTGAGCTTTTTTGACCAGGCTTGCGCGCTGTCGGGCCCGACGCTGCGGTTTTCGCGACCCGGGCCACACGCTTCGCTTCCTCTGATAGCGGCGCATAGGATGGGTCGACTTCCATGACCAAACGAACGCCGGGCGCGCCCGAGGCAAACGTACACGCATACGTATCTCAGTAACCGCACCGCGCCGAAACCCCGCGACCCCGGCTACAATGGCCGAACCATCCCCGCTTTCACCGAGGTGCCGGCCATGTACTCCGATCGCTTCGCCAGGTTGGTTCGCTTCATGGTTGCCATGATGGCCATGGCCGCGCTGGCGGGCTGCGCCACGTGGTTCGGCAGCGATCCGCTGCGCGTGAACGTCGCCGGCCTCGAGCCGCTCGACAGCCAGGGCATGGAGGTGCGCTTCAACATGAAGCTGCGCATCCAGAACCCGAGCAGTTCAGCCGTCAGTTACAGCGGCATTTCCGTCGACCTCGAAGTGAACGGCAAGGCGTTCGCGACCGGCGTGAGCCCCGCGTCCGGCAGCGTGCCGGCATTCGGCGAAACCGTCGTCAGCGTGCCCGTTACCGTCCCCGCGCTCGCCGTGCTCCATCAGATGTTCGTGTTTGTCGACCGGTCGCAATACAGCCAGATCGAGTACATCCTGCGCGGTCGGCTGGCCGGTACCGGCATAACCGGCGGCACACGCTTTACCGATCAGGGGTCGCTGTCGGTACCGTTCCCGTATATCGGCGGCGCCGATTCGTGATTCACACGGTCGGCGCTTCGACCGGCTTGCCGCGCAACGCAACCACGATCGAACTGCCCACCACCAGGGCGATGCCGGCCACGGAAACGACCCCGATCGTTTCACCCCACGCGAGATAACCGAACAGCGTCGCCCAGACAATGGTCGTGTAGTTGTACGGCGCGAGCGCGCTAGCGCTCGAATCGCGAAATGCGACGGTCATCAGAATCTGGCCTGTGCCCGCGAGCACGCCGATCAGCGCCATCAATCCAAGCGCCTCAAGCGTCGGCGTGCGCCATAGAAACAGCAGCGACAAGCCGCTGACCAGCATGCCGATCAGCGTGAAATACAGCACCGCGACGCTCGAATCTTCGGTGGGCTTGAAGTTCTTGATCTGGATGATCGATAGCGCGCCCGTGATTGCGCTCAGAATCAGCAGCAGCGGTCCGATCCAGTTCGAGTGAGTGCCCGTCGGCCGCACGATCAGCAGCACGCCGATAAAACCGATGGCGGCCGCCGCGGCATCGCGGCGGCGCAGCGATTCCTTCAGCAGCAGCGGCGCGAGCACGGTAACGAAGAGCGCCTCCGAGTACAGAATCGCGACCGCTTCGGAAAGCGGCGCATACGGCAGCCCTGCGAAAAACAGTCCCAGCGTGACGAGCAGCGTGAGTGCGCGCAATGTTTGCCTGCGCAGGCTCAATGTTTTAAACCGCTCGCGCAATGGCGTGCCGCGCAGACACATCACAAGCGCCGGCGCGAGACCGAACAGCATGCGAAAAAACGTGAGCTCGTTGGCCGGATAATTGAGCGAGACCGCTTTCGCCAGCGCGTCGACGAGCGCGAAGCAGAACATCGCGAGCAGAATCTGCACGATGCTGCGCGCCGTGACGGCCTGCGGTCGGGCGATGGCGATGGACACGAAAGGCGGCGCCACCTAGTTGGGCGAATGAGTGGACAAATGAGCCGCCAGTCCCTCGGCCCGATCCGCAGACGATTCACCGAGCAGATCCGGCGAGCGCACGCGCTGCACGCCGGCCGCCTGCATCTCGCGCCACGCCGCATCGAGCGAGCCGTCGAGGTCGATCGCGCGCGTTGCGTCTTCGATGACGAATACGTCGAACCCCGCCGCGCGCGCATCGAGCGACGACCACGCCACGCAAAAGTCGGTTGCGAGCCCGCAGCACCAGACACGTTTGACACCGGTGTCGCGCAAGTAACCGGTAAGTCCGGTCGGCGTCACATGGTCGGCTTCGACGAATGCCGAATAGCTGTCGACATGCTGGTGATGCCCCTTGCGGACGATCGCCCGCGCGTGAGGTATATCGACGTCGCGATGGAACGCGGCGCCCGGCGTTTCCTGCACGCAATGGACGGGCCACATCACCTGTTCGCCGTACGGCAGCGTCATGTACTCGAACGGCTTGCGGCCCGCGTGATTCGCGGCAAACGAAATATGCGAGCGCGGGTGCCAGTCCTGCGTCAGCACGACGTGCGTGAACAGACGCGCAAGCCGGTTCGCGATCGGCACGACCTCATCGCCGCGGGCGACCGCGAGCGCGCCGCCCGGCATAAAGTCGTTTTGCAGATCGACCACCAGCAACACATCTTCGGTCTGGTTGATCCTGTATTTCGATTCCGTTGTCATGCTTTCTCTTGCCTCTCCCGTTGTTTTATCCGCTAGCTAGCTTCCGCTGGCGAGCTAGCCGTTGAAACGCCGCCCCTGCGTCGCGCGCTCGACGAGTCCCGGTGCAATATCCCATGCATCGCCGTTCGGTTGCGCCGCCGCATAACGCCCGATCGCGCGCTCCACCTCGGCGAGACCGACCGTATCCGCATACAGCATCGGTCCGCCGCGCCACAGTGGAAAACCGTAACCGGTCAAATAGACCATGTCGATATCGGACGCTTTCGACGCAATGCCTTCGTCGAGAATCCTCGCGCCTTCGTTGACGAGCGCGTAGACGAGACGCTCGACGATTTCTTCATCGCTCAGTTCGCGGCGCGTGATGCCCGCTTCCTGCGCATGCGCGACGATCATTTCGTCGACAAGCTGCGACGGACGCGCGGTGCGATCGCCCGCCGCGTAGTCGTACCAGCCGCCGCCGGTCTTCTGACCGAAGCGTCCCATCTCGCACAACCGGTCGGCGACTGTCGAATAGCGTTGCTCCGGATGCTCGCGATAACGGCGCTTGCGAATCGCCCAGCCGATATCGTTGCCGGCGAGATCGCTCATCCGGAACGGCCCCATCGCAAAACCGAACGCCTCAATCGCGCGGTCGACCTGCGCCGGCAGCGCGCCCTCCTCGAGCATAAAGAACGACTGGCGGACGTATTGCTCGATCATCCGGTTGCCGATAAAGCCGTCGCAGACGCCCGCGACAACCGCCGTCTTGCCGATCTTCTTCGCAAGCTTCATGACGGTGGCAAGCACGTCCTTTGCCGTCTTTTCGCCACGCACGACTTCGAGCAGCTTCATCACATTGGCCGGGCTGAAGAAATGCATGCCGACCACGTCCTGCGGCCGCTGCGTGAACGCGGCGATCCGGTTCAGATCGAGCGTCGACGTGTTCGATGCGAGGATCGCGTCGGGCTTCGCGAGCGCGTCGATCTGGCGAAACACCTGCTCTTTCACACTGAGGTCTTCGAATACCGCTTCGACGATCAGATCCGCCTGCTTCAAATCGTCGTACGACAGCGATGGCGTAATACGCGACAGCCGTTGTTCCGCAACATCGGCCGCCAGCTTGCCTTTTTTGACAGTGTTGTCGTAATTCTTGCGGATCGTCGCGAGACCGCGCTCGAGCGCTGGCTGGCTCGTGTCGATCAGCGTAACCGGTAAACCCGCGTTGGCAAAGTTCATCGCGATGCCGCCGCCCATCGTGCCCGCGCCGATTACGCAGACCTGTGCAATCGTGCGCGTCGGCGTATCGGACGGCACATCGGCGATCTTACCGGCCGCACGTTCGCCGAAAAACGCGTGGCGCAGCGCACGGCTTTCGGTCGACTGCACAAGCGCGTTGAAACATTCGCGCTCGAACGCGAGGCCTTGATCGAAACCGTGCAACACGCCGGCTTCGATCGCATCGATGCATCGATGCGGCGCCGGGAAGTGCTTCGCGGTTTCGGCGATCTGTTTGCGCGCGGATGCGATGTGAGTTGCCGCCGCATCGTGATCGCCGATCGCGCGGTCGCGCAGTGTCGGGTGCGGACCGGGCCGCGCGGCTGCTTCACACGCCAATTCGCGCGCGGCGGCAAGCAAATCGGCGTCGACGAGCTTGTCGAATAGCGCGGTGTCCGCAAGCGCTTCGGACATCACCGGCGTTCCCGTCACGATCATATCGAGCGCGCGCTGCAGCCCGATCGCACGCGGCAGGCGCTGCGTGCCGCCCGCGCCGGGCAGAATGCCGAGCTTCACTTCCGGCAGCGCGATCTGCGTGCCGCGCGCGGCGACACGATAGTGCGCGCCCAGCGCGAGTTCGAGCCCGCCGCCCATCGCCACGCCATGGAGCGCCGCGACGACCGGCTTCGCGCTGCTTTCGAGCGCGCGAATCACGGCGCCGAGCATCGGCTCCTGCGTGGCTTTCGGCGTGTTGAATTCGGTAATGTCGGCGCCGCCGCAGAACACCTTGCCGGCGCCGGTCAGCACGATCGCGCTCACCTGCGAATCCTGCCGCGCGCGTTCGAGTCCAGCGACGATGCCGGCGCGCGTCGAGTGCCCAAGGCCGTTCACGGGCGGGTTATTCAGGGTGATAACGGCGACGCCGTCGTGCGTCGTGTAATCGACTGTCATCTGCGCGACTGCCATCTGCGTGCCTCCGTGTTGACCGGGGAGCCGCATACCGCGTGCACGGAACGCACGATGCGTGTAACGCATGACGTTCACACGGTTTCAGCGGGACATATCGGTCATTGTCCGCGATTTGCAGCGAACGTTTTGTGAGCACGCAGGATACACAGACAGGAACGATCGTTCAATTCAGGCACGCGGTGTCAACGGACAATCCTTATCAGCCAGCACGGACGGCAGTACATAGTCGCGGAACTGCTCGCGCAGCTTGACTTTTTGCAGCTTGCCGGTGGCCGTATGCGGCAATTCGTCGACGAATACGACATCGTCGGGAACCCACCATTTGACGACCTTGTCCGCATAGAACGCGAGTAAATCTTCGCGCGTCAGCGTGGCGCGCGGCCGCCTGACGACCACGAGCAGCGGCCGCTCCGTCCAGCGCGGATGCGCAACGGCGACACACGCCGCTTCGGCCACGGCCGGATGCGCGACCGCAATGTTCTCGAGATCGATCGAACTGATCCATTCGCCGCCGGACTTGATGACGTCCTTGCTGCGATCGGTGATATGCATAAAGCCGTCGGGGTCGAGCGTCGCGACATCGCCGGTCGGAAACCAGCCGTCGATCAGCGGCGACGTCTCTGCACCGAAGTAGCGGTCGATCACGCATGGCCCGCGCACATGCAGATCGCCGAACGACACGCCGTCCCACGGCAGCTCGCGGCCGTCGTCGCCGACGATTTTCATATCGACGTTGAAGAGCGGCCGCCCCTGCTTCTCGCGCAGCGCGCGCTGCTCGGCGGGCGGCCGTTGCGCCTCTTCGCCCGTCAGCTTCACGAGCGTGCCGAGCGGCGACATCTCGGTCATGCCCCACGCGTGAATCACTTCGACGCCGTAGTCGTCCTCGAACGCGCGCAGCATCGCGGGCGGACAGGCCGAGCCGCCGATCACCGTACGCTCGAGCGTCGAAAAACGCGCGCCGGTTTCCTTCATATGCGCAAGCAGGCCGAGCCACACGGTCGGCACGCCGGCCGAATACGTCACCTGTTCCGCTTCCATCAACTCATAGAGCGACCGTCCGTCGAGCTCCTTGCCGGGCAGCACGAGCTTCGATCCCGCGAGCGGCCCCGCATGCGGCAGGCCCCATGCGTTCACATGGAACATCGGCACGACCGGCATCACGACATCGCGCGCGGACAAGGCCATCGCATTGGGCAGCGCGGCATTGTACGCATGCAGCACCGTCGACCGATGCGTGTACAGCGCGCCTTTCGGATGACCGGTCGTGCCGGACGTATAGCAGAGATACGATGCGCTGCGCTCGTCGATCAGCGGCCATTCAAACGCGCCGTCGTACGGCGCGATCAGTGCTTCATAGCTCGATACATAGCTCGATACATAGCTTGATACATCGCTCGACGCACGGGTGCGCATGTCGGGCAGATGCGCGTCGTCGGTCAGCGCGATCCAGCCGCGTACGTGCGGGCACTGCGGCGCAAGCGCATCGACGAGCGGCGCGAATGTGATGTCGAACAGCACGTAGCGGTCTTGCGCATCGTTGATGATGAACGCGATCTGATCGGGGAACAGCCGCGGATTGATCGTATGGCAAACCGCGCCAAAGCCCGTGGTGCCGTAGTAGGTTTCGAGGTGCCGGTAACCATTCCACGCGAGCGTCGCAATGCGCTCGCCCGGCTGCACGCCGAGCCCGATCAGCGCCTGCGCAAGCTGTTTCGCGCGCTGCTCGCAATCGCGATAGGTATAGCGATGCAGGTCGCCCTCGATACGCCGCGACACAATTTCGACCGGGCCATAAAAGCGCGCCGCGTGTCTTAACAGCGCAGACACCGTCAGCGGCATATCCATCATCTGACCGTGCAGCGACGGCGTCATTGGCATGTCCCGCATCCCCCTATTCCTGGTGCGATTACCGGTGCGTTGTCTTGATCGTCGACACGTTGCGAGGGCCGCAGTTTCTATTCCGTGCCGAGGTATGGCCTATGCGAAGCAAATGGGTGGCCTGCAGCGCAAGACACGCGGATTTACAATATCGGCTATTAAAGAGGCGCTCAATATGACGTTTTCACCAGGCACCGCAGAACTTCCCGAAGCCGGCACGTCTTCCGGTCCGCTCGCCGCGGCCAGTGCGGCCATTGCCAGCCAGCGCGAGGGCTCATTCGCCGGACTCGGCCCGGCGTTTCTGACCCGCTTGCCCGCCGCGCCGCTGCCGGCGCCCTATGTGGTCGGCTTTTCGCACGAATGCGCGGCGCTGCTCGGTTTCCCGGCCACGCTCGCAAGTGCGCCCGGCTTCGCCGAATTCTTCTCGGGCAATACCACGCGCGAATGGCCCGCTGAGGCATTGCCGTATGCGTCGGTCTATTCCGGCCATCAGTTCGGCGTCTGGGCGGGCCAGCTCGGCGACGGCCGCGCACTCGGTCTCGGCGAAGTCGAACACGCGGGCAAGCGCTTCGAATTGCAGCTGAAAGGCGGCGGCCGCACGCCGTATTCGCGCATGGGCGACGGCCGCGCGGTGCTACGCTCGTCGATCCGCGAATTTCTGTGCTCCGAGGCCATGCATCACCTCGGCATTCCGACGACGCGCGCACTGTGCGTAACCGGCTCCGACCAGCCCGTGCGCCGCGAGGAAATGGAAACCGCGGCGGTGGTCACGCGTGTGTCGCCGAGCTTCGTGCGCTTCGGTCATTTCGAGCACTTCTATTCGAACGACCGCATCGATGCGCTGACCGCCCTCGCCGACCATGTGATCGAGCGCTTCTATCCGGCCTGCAAGGAAGCCGACGACCCGTATCTCGCGCTGCTCAACGAAGCGGTGCAGTCGACCGCGGACATGCTCGTGCATTGGCAGGCGGTCGGCTTCTGTCACGGCGTGATGAACACCGACAACATGTCGATTCTCGGCCTCACGATCGATTACGGCCCATTCGGCTTTATCGACGGCTTCGACGCGAATCACATCTGCAACCACTCGGACTCGCAGGGCCGCTATGCGTACCGGATGCAACCGCAGATCGGCTACTGGAATCTGTTCTGTCTTGCGCAGGCGCTGCTGCCGCTGTTCGGTGCTCGGTATGAAGAAAGCACGCGCGGCGAGCGATCGGTCGAAGACGCGCAGCGCGTGCTCGAAGGCTTCAAGACGCGTTTTGCGCCGGGGCTCGAAGCGCGCATGCGCGACAAGCTCGGCCTCGAAACCGCACGTGACGGCGACGATGCGCTCGCGAACAAACTCTTCGAGATCATGCATGCGAACCGCGCGGACTTCACGCTGACGTTCCGCCATCTCGCGCGGATGTCGAAACACGATGCGAGCGGCGATACGAGCGTGCGCGATCTCTTTCTCGATCGCGCCGCCTTCGATGCATGGGCGAACGACTATCGCGCGCGGCTGTCACACGAAGCACGTGACGATGCATCGCGCGCGCTTGCAATGAACCGTGTGAACCCCAAATTCGTACTTCGCAATCACCTTGCGGAAACGGCAATTCGCCACGCGAAGGAAAAGGATTTTTCCGAAGTCGAACGGCTTGCAGCGGTGCTGCGCCGGCCATTCGATGAACAGCCCGAGCATGCCGCGTATGCGGCGCTGCCGCCCGATTGGGCGGGTTCGCTCGAAGTCAGCTGTTCGTCGTAGTCGACGGCCGCGGGGCTTTATAGCCCGCTTTGTAGTGCGCTTCACAGCCGGCTTCACAGCCGGCTTCGTAGCCTGCCCTATTGCCCGACCCGCATTCTCCTCAGGACCCGATCATGAACGCAGACGATCTGAACAACCCCGCGAAGACCTCCGCCGACACCACCGAATACCCGGTCCAGAAAGACGACGCCGAGTGGCGCAAGCAGTTGTCCGAGACCGAGTACGAGGTCACGCGTCACGCGGCCACCGAGCGCCCGTTCACGGGCCGCTACTGGGACCACTGGGATCGCGGCATCTACGATTGCGTCGCGTGCGGCACGCCGCTTTTCGAATCCGACACGAAGTTCGACGCCGGCTGCGGCTGGCCCAGCTACTTCAAGCCGCTCAACGGCGAAGTGATCGAGGAACGCACGGACCGCTCGCACGGCATGCTGCGCATCGAGGTGCGCTGCAAGAACTGCGGCTCGCATCTGGGCCACGTGTTCGAAGACGGCCCGGCGCCGACGGGCCTGCGCTACTGCATCAACTCGGCTGCGTTACAATTCGAGCCCAAGTAAGCCGGCCGATTTCGGGTCGGCGAAAGTCCGGGCTCAGGCCGCCTGGTTTGTAACCCGGGGCAACCCGCCGCAACCCGCGTGGCGAAGCGCGCACAATGTGCGCTTCGCTACCGGATTCCTCCGACCTGATAATGAAATTCCTGTTCGATCTGTTCCCGATCATCCTGTTTTTTGTCGCGTTCAAGATCTGGGGCATTTTCACCGCGACCGCGGTGGCGATCGGCGCGACGCTCGTGCAGATCGCGTGGGTGGCGTTCCGCCATCGCAAGGTCGATCCGATGCTGTGGATCAGCCTCGGCGTCGTCACGGTGTTCGGCGGCGCCACGCTCGTATTGCACAACGACACCTTCATCAAATGGAAGCCCACCGTGCTCTACTGGGCATTCTCGGTGGTGCTGATCGTCTCGCAGTTCGCGTTCAGCAAGAACCTGATCGAAGCGATGATGGGCAAGCAGATTACGCTGCCGCATCGGATCTGGGGGCATCTGAATATTGTCTGGGCCGTGTTCTTCGTGCTGCTCGGCATTCTGAACCTTCTCGTTGCGTACCACTTCTCGACCGACACGTGGGTCAACTTCAAGCTGTTCGGCGCGACCGGCTGCCTGATCGTGTTTATCGTCGGGCAGAGTTTGTGGCTCGCGAAATATATGAAAGAAGAGTGACACCATGAGCGCCGACGCATTCCTTCACGCCACCCCGGCCGAGCGCATCGCATTGATCGAAGCGCGCCTCACCGCCGCGCTCGCGCCGGTCGAATCGATCGCCGTGCGCGACGACAGCGCGCAGCATGCGGGGCACGCCGGAGCCGCCTCGGGCGGCCATTACAGCGTGACGATCGTGGCCGACGCATTCGCGGGCAAGCCGCGGGTGGCGCGGCATCGGCTGGTGTATGATGCGCTGGCCGATGCGATGCAGCGCGGCATTCACGCACTCGCAATCACGGCTTACACGCCGCAAGAATTCAGGCAGCTGCCGCATTAATCCCTGTGCGAATCGGTCCATGCGATGGCCCCTGAGTTGGCGCCGGGTTAGACCTTGGGTTAGAGCCCTCGAGTTAGCCCCGAGTGAGCCCCGTGCTTGCGATGAGCGTGGCTTGGCCCGTTGCTCTGGCTAGTACCTTCGAAGTCACTCTGATCGGCCGCCGCTATTCACCCACGTTACGTTAGCCCCCGTTAGTCTGCTCCATTAGGAACTTCCGATGACCTTGAAAAACACCCGCTACTGGGTCTTGCTGGCCGCGTGCGCGGCGGCTCCCGCGTTTGCACAGAACATCGCCGTCGTGAACGGTACGCCGATTCCGAAATCCCGTGCCGATGCGCTCGTTCAGCAACTCGTGGCACAAGGTCAGCAGGATTCGCCGCATCTCGAGCAGGCGGTGCGCGAGGAACTGATCAATCGCGAGATCCTGATGCAGGAAGCGGCGCGCCGCGGTCTGCCCGCGCGTCCGGACGTCAAGGCGCAGGTCGCGGTCGCACAGCAGACCGTCGTGCTGCGCGCGCTGATCGAAGACTTCGTGAAGAACAACCAGCCGAGCGACGCCGAGGTCAAGGCGAAGTACGACGAACTCGTCAAGGAAGCAGGCGGCGGCAAGGAATATCACCTGCACCACATCCTCGTCGAGAGCGAGCAGCAGGCGAAGGATCTGATCGCGAAGATCAAGGGCGGCGCGAGCTTTGAAGACCTCGCGAAGCAATACTCGAAGGACCCGGGCTCGGCCAAGAACGGCGGCGACCTCGACTGGTCCGATCCGAAGGCGTATGTGCCTGAGTTCGCGACGGCAGCCGAGAAGCTGCAGAAAGGCCAGATGACCGACACGCCGGTGCACACGCAGTTCGGCTGGCACATCATCCGCGTCGACGATGTGCGCGAAACCCCGCCGCCGCCGCTCGAACAGGTCAAGCCGCAAATCGTCCAGCAGATGCAGCAGGAAAAGCTGCAGGCGTTCGAAGAGAACCTGCGTAAGAACGCGAAGATCCAGTAAGCGCGCGCGTTTTCATACGCGTACCGGCATTCTCGTAAACCCCATGCTTTCCGGAGCATGGGGTTTTTGCTTTTTGGGGCGCCGGGCCGTGCCGTCTTACGTTTTTCAAACAAATCCAAACAATTTTCTAAAGCCGGTCAACCAGGCGGCCGTTATAGCCGTTTGCAGTCTTTACTCACTATTTGCACAAACGATATTGGTAAAGAGCCGCGCCGGGTAACGATTAACGGCACATGCCACGGTCGGCTCCCGCGCTCAATCATAAAAACGACGTAAAGGATTCGCCGCGCGCCGCGGCAATCACGCCTCGAGACTCAGGTGTCGAGGGTGCGGCGCAGTAACGCGGGTCCCCATGCTCTGAACACATGCATGACACAGACTTATCCAGCCTTGAACGCGTTCTCGCACGCGTAAGGCGCCTGCCCGGCGCGCAGCACTGGCGCCAATGTCTCGTTCCCGCCATCGCGCTCGGCGTCTGCGCGCTTCTGCTCGTCGTCTTCCAGCATCTGTCGCAGACCGTGGACTACCGTTCGGTCGTCGTCCAGCTATGTCATCTGTCGGTCAGGGAATGGGTCGGCGCGCTCGGCGCAACCGCGGCGAGCTACATCGCGCTGGTCGGGCGCGATGCGGTCGGACTGCGCTACGTCGGCGCGAGCGTGCCACGTGCGCCGCTGTGGGTCGGCGCGACGGTCGGCTCGGCGCTCGGCAATGCGACCGGCTTCGGCGCGCTGACGGGCGGCGCCGTGCGCTGCCGCGTGTACGGCGTCGCCGGCGTGACGCCCGTGCAAGTCGGCCAGATGACCGTGTTCACGAGCGTCACGCTGGCGCTCGCCCTCGCGCTGATGACGGCAGCCGGCATGGTCGCGGATGCGCCGACGCTGGCCCACATGACCGGCCTCGCTCCCGGCACGCTGCGCGTGATCGGCGGCGCCCTGCTCGTGGGCTTCGCGGTGCTGATTTTTGCCTGCCGCCCGGCTGCGCAGCGCGTGCAGCTATCCGCGCGCATCAGGATTGCCTTTATGGTGCCGGCGCGCCGCGATCTGGTCGCGGAACTGGCGCTCGCGGTCGTCGACGTCGTGGCGGCCGGCCTCGCGCTGTGGACGCTCCTGCCGCACGCCGGCGCGCACATCGGCTTCGTTCAGTTCGTCACGGTCTACGCCGCCGCGATGCTGCTCGGCATGATCGGCCACACGCCGGGCGGGGTCGGCGTATTCGAAGCGGCGATGGTCTATGCGCTGGGCTCGAGCGTGCCGACGCCGCATATGCTCGCGGCGCTGCTCGCCTACCGCGCGATCTACTTTGGCGCGCCGCTCGTGTTGTCGGCGGGCGTGCTGGCCGTGTTCGAGGGACACGCGCAGAAAAAGGCGCTCGCCTCCGAACTCGCGCAGCGCGGCGCGCAAAGCGTGTCGCAGCTTGCGCCGCTGTTTCTGGCGATCAGCACGTTTGTGGTCGGCAGCATGCTGGTCATTTCCGGCGCGACGCCGGCGTTCTCGAAGCGCATTGCGATTCTGCAGACCGTGTTGCCGCTGTGGGTGCTCGAAAGCTCGCAGATGCTCGCCAGCCTGTTCGGCGTGCTGCTGCTGTTCGTGGCGCGTGGTCTATTGAGGCGGCTCGACGCCGCCTGGTGGCTCGCGCTGATCGTCGCCGCGCTGAACCTCGCGCTGTCGCTGGCGAAGGGGCTCGCATTCGTCGAAACGGGCGTGCTGTGCGTACTGATCGCGCTACTGCTCGCGACGCGCACGCGCTTTGACCGGCATTCGTCGCTGTTCACCGAGCGCTTTACGCCGGGCTGGCTCGCTTCGGTCGGCATTGTGATTGCGCTGGCGGTCTGGGTGCTGTTCTTCGCGTTTCGCGACGTCGAATACTCGCAGCACCTGTGGTGGCAATTCGCCTTCGACGAGCGCGCCCCGCGTGCGCTGCGCGCGACGCTCGCGGCCGGCCTCTTCGCGGCGGCGCTCGCATGCTGGCAGCTGCTGCGGCCGGCCGCCGGCCGCTTCGAAAAGCCGGCCGAAGAAGACCTGATCGAAGCAGCCGGCGTGGTGCGCGCGCAGGAGCGCAGCGACGCGGTGCTCGCGATGATGGGCGACAAGAGCTTCCTCTTTTCCGAGTCGCGCAACGCCTTTCTGATGTACGCGAAACGCGGGCGCACGTGGGCGGCGCTGCACGATCCGGTCGGGCCGCGCAGCGAATGGCCCGCGCTGATCCAGCGTTTCGTCGCGCTCGCGCATGCGCACGGCGGCCGCGCGGCGTTCTATCAGGTGCGCGCCGATGCGTTGCCGCTTTATCTCGATGCCGGCCTCACCCTGATGAAGCTTGGCGAAGAAGCACATATCGCGTTGCCCGCGTTCGAACTGGCCGGCTCGCATCGCGCGCATCTGCGCTATGCGTTAAAGCGCGGCGACCGCGATGGCTTCTCGATCGACGTGATCGAACCGGCTTGCGTGCCCGATGCGCTGCCCGGTCTGCGCGAAATATCGGATGCGTGGCTGGCGAGCCGCGTCGCGCGCGAGAAGAGCTTTTCGGTGGCGGCTTTCACGGCGGGCTACCTCGCCGCGCAGTCGGTGATGCTGTTGCGTCAGCACGGCAAGCCGCTTGCGTTCGTCACGTTTATGACCACCGACCTCAATACCGAGGCAACGGTCGGCGTGATGCGCCATTTGCCCGGCGCTTCGCCTTATGCCATGGAATATCTGTTCACGCAGCTCGCGTTGCATCTGAAAAGCGCGGGCTTCAGCTCGCTGAGCCTCGGCGTCGCGCCGCTGTCCGGTATGCGGCCGACGCCGCTTGCGTCGCCCCTGCATCGCGGCGCGGCGCTCGCGTGGCGCTTCGGCGGCTGGTTCTACAACTTCCGCGGGCTGCGCAGCTTCAAGGACAAGTTCCAGCCGCGCTGGGAGCCGCGTTATCTGGCAGCGTCGGGGTCGATGAGCGTGTTTCTGACGTTGGCGGATTTGTCGCGTTTAGCGGGTGGAGCGCGGTCGTGAGGGGTGTGGGAGTGAAGGGTGTGATGTCGAAAACGGTTGAAGATGGGGTGAGCGTTGCGCATGGTCGCGCCGGCGCCGCGGACGTAAATGGCAAAAGCGTGCGCCCAATGGCGCGCGGCCTCGCGCCGACGGCGCGTGCAGTGCGCATCGCTCGCGCGGCATGCGCCGCGTTCTTAGCGCTGGTCGCGTTCGCGCCGGTCGGGCCGCTGGTTTCCGCCGCCCACGCCGACACCGCCACGACCGTCGCGGGCGGCCGCTATGGCGACGTCACGGTGACGAAGCCCACCGGCGAGATGCGCGGGTTTGTCGTGCTGTTTTCGGAAGCGGGCGGCTGGGCAGCGTCAGACCAACAGGCAGCCGACGCGCTCGCGCATGACGGCGCGCTCGTGGTTGGTGTCGATACGCCGCGCTATGCGGCAAAGCTTGCCGCCGGCAAACGCGAAAGCTGCCACAACCTCTATAGCGATGCCGAGGACATCGGCCATCAGCTCGAACGCCAGGTGCAATCGAGCCGCTACTTTTCGCCGATCATGGCAGGCACGGGCGAAGGCGCGTTAGTCGCCGAACGCGCGCTTGCGCAGGCGCCGGCCAATACGATCGGCGGCGCGATGTCGCTCGATGCGAACGGCACGCTCGACAAGCGCTTTGCGCCCTGCCCGGCTGATCCGACGTTGAGCCGCGGCACGGGGCTGCCGGGATTTCTGGCGCAAGGCGTGACCAATGCCGATCGCGGTGGCAGCGCCAGCGGCGTCGGTGTCGGTGCATCGCCGGTGTTCGCCGCGGCTGCGCAGCCGAACAATGCGAGGACCACGCGTCGCACCTTCGCGCCCGGCATGACGAAAGCCGCGCGCCTCGCTGCGCTGACCGAACCGTATCTGCGCACAGACGCCTCACGCGAAGAAGATGTGTCTGACCTGCCGCTGATCGAACTGCCCGCCGCGCATCCGACCGACATGCTCGCAGTCGTGATTTCAGGCGATGGCGGCTGGCGCGATCTCGACAAGACGATTGCCGAATCTCTACAGCGACAAGGCGTGTCGGTAATCGGCTGGGATTCGCTGCGCTATTTCTGGAGCGAAAAGACGCCCGCGCAGACAAGTCACGATCTTGCGCGCGTTCTGAAGACCTATGGCGCGCGCTGGCACGCGAACCAGATCGCGCTGGTCGGTTATTCGTTCGGCGCGGACGTGATGCCGTTCGCGTACAACCGGCTACCCGACGCGCTGCGCGCCAAGGTGTCGTTCGTGTCGCTGCTTGGCTTTGCGCCCGATGCCGATTTTCAGATTCGCGTGACCGGCTGGCTCGGCATGCCCGCGAGCGAGAACGCACTGCCCGTGAAACCGGAACTGGCGAAGATGCCGCCGGCGATTATCCAGTGTGTGTACGGCGAGAAAGAGGAAGACACGCTGTGCCCGTCGTTATCGAAGACGGGTATCGAGCTCGTGCGCACGCCGGGCGATCATCATTTCGGCGGCCGATACGATGATCTGGCGAAGCATATGGTGGAAAGCTGGAAGAAGCAGATTGCGGCGCGTGGGTAGTGGTGCGCGGGTAGCGGCTAGCGCCACTTGAAACAAAGCGCCCACGCCCGCGCCACACCTGAAAGCAAAACGCGCCCGGCTAAGCTCGAGCGCGTCTGACTCACTACCTTCCCTACTCTTTTTACCCCAACCACTTCCGCGCGTTCTGAAACACGCGCATCCACGGGCTGCCGTCCGTCTTCGCCGCCGCCCATTGCGCCGGCGCCCAGCTCATCTGCACAGTACGGTGCACGCGCTCCGTGTGCGGCATCAGCACCGTGAAGCGACCATCAGGCGTCGTCACCGACGTAATGCCGTGCGGCGACCCATTCGGGTTGAACGGATACTGCTCCGTCGGCTGACCGCGATGGTCGACGAAGCGCATCGCCACCGCGACACGCGACGCATCGCCCTGCTGCGAGAAATCGGCGAATCCTTCTCCGTGCGCGACCGCCACCGGAATACGCGAGCCTTCCATACCGGCAAAGAAAATCGACGGCGAAGCCTGCACTTCGACGAGCGAGGTCCGCGCTTCGAATTTCTCCGACTTGTTCCGCGTGAACTTCGGCCACGCCTCGGCGCCCGGGATCATCGACGCAAGGCTGCTCATCATCTGGCAGCCGTTGCAAATGCCGAGTGCGAACGTGTCCTTGCGAGCGAAGAACGCGGCGAACATATCGGCGAGTTGTGCATTGAAGCGGATCGTCTTGGCCCAGCCTTCGCCTGCGCCGAGCACGTCGCCGTACGAGAAGCCGCCGCATGCGACGGCGCCCGCGAAGTCCGCCAGCGAGGCGCGGCCGGCGAGCAAATCGCTCATATGCACGTCGTGCGCATCGAAGCCCGCGCGGTCGAATGCATACGCGGTTTCAAGGTGCGAGTTGACGCCCTGCTCGCGCAGAATCGCCACGCGCGGCCGCGTGGCTTTGCCGATGAACGGCGCAGCGACGTCTTCCGCGTGATCGAAGCTCAGTTGCGGCGCGATGCCGGGATCGGCCGCGTCGAGCAACGCATCGTATTCGGCGTCCGCACATGCGGGGTTGTCGCGCAGACGCGAGATGCGCCAGCTTACTTCGCTCCACGCGCGCTGCAGTTCGACGCGCGGTGCTTCGTAGATCTTCTTTGCGTCGCGATAGATTTCGATCGCGTCGTTGGCGTTCGGCTTGCCGATCACGTGCGAGCACGCGGAAAGGCCGAATTCACGCAGCGTCGCGAGCACCGCATCGCGCTCGTCGGCGCGCACCTGCACGACCGCGCCCAACTCTTCGCTGAACAGCGCGCGCAGCGTGCGGTCTTCGCGACGGCCGCTCGTCTGCTTCGCCCAGTCTTTCGCATCGCCGTAGTCGAACTCATGGTTCGGATCGAGCGTCAGCATATCGACGTTCAGCGACACGCCGACGTGCCCCGCGAACGCCATTTCGCAGACCGTCGCCCACAGGCCGCCGTCCGAGCGGTCGTGGTAGGCGAGCAGCTTGCCTGCACCGTTCAGCGCCTGGATCGCGTCGAAGAAATGCTTGAGGTCCTCCGCGCTATCGACGTCGGGCACCGTGTCGCCGACCTGCTGCGTGACCTGCGCGAGAATGCTGCCGCCCATGCGATGCTTGCCGCGGCCGAGGTCGATCGCGATCAGCACCGTGTCGATTGCGTGGCCGGCCTCGTCGGTGCGGCGCAGTTGCGGCGTCAGATGCTGGCGCACATCGTCGACCGGCGCGAACGCCGAGATGATCAGCGACACCGGCGCGACCACTTCCTTCGCGACGCCGTTCTCATCCCACTTGGTGCGCATCGACAGCGAATCCTTGCCGACCGGAATGCCGATGCCAAGCGCCGGACAAAGCTCCATGCCGATCGCCTTCACCGTGTCGTACAGCGCCGCGTCTTCGCCGGGGCTGCCGCATGCGGCCATCCAGTTCGCCGACAGCTTGAGCTTGTCGAGCGAGGCAATCGGTGCGGACGCAATATTCGTCACCGCTTCGCCGACCGCCATGCGGCCCGACGCCGGCGCGTCGATCACAGCGAGCGGCGTGCGCTCGGCCATCGTCATCGCTTCGCCGTGGAAGCCCGCGTAGTCCATCGTCGTGATGGCGCAGTCGGCCACCGGCACCTGCCACGGGCCGACCATCTGGTCGCGCACCGTCGTGCCGCCGACCGAACGGTCGCCGATCGTGATCAGAAACGATTTGCTGCCGACCGTCGGGTGACGCAGCACGCTTGCCGCCACCTCATTCAACGACACATGCGTGAGATCCACCGCCGGCAGCGCCGTCGATGCGCGCTGCACGTCGCGATGCATGCGCGGCGCCTTGCCGAGCAGCACTTCCATCGGCATATCGACGGGCTCGTGCGCATGGGCGTCATGCGGCCCGGCGCCGTCTGCCGCGTCATCGGTCAACTTCAGCTGGCGTTCCGAAGTTGCGGTGCCGACCACCGCGAACGGACAACGCTCGCGGTCGCAGATTGCCTCGAACTTCGCGAGGTCCGCCGGCGCGATCGCGAGAACGTAACGTTCCTGCGCTTCGTTCGACCAGATCTCGCGCGGCGACAATCCGCTCTCTTCGAGCGGCACCTTGCGCAGCTCGAAATGCGCGCCCTTGTCGGCGCCGTCGACCAGTTCGGGGAATGCGTTCGAAAGCCCGCCCGCGCCGACGTCATGAATGCTCAGAATCGGATTGCGCTCGCCCATCTGCCAGCACGCGTTGATCACTTCCTGCGCGCGCCGCTCGATTTCCGGGTTGCCGCGCTGGACCGAATCGAAGTCGAGCTCAGCCGTGTTCGTGCCGGTCGCCATCGAGCTCGCCGCGCCGCCGCCCATGCCGATGCGCATGCCCGGGCCGCCCAGCTGAATCAGCAGCGACCCTTCGGGCAGATCGTGCTTGTGCGTGTGCGCATCGGAGATATTGCCGATGCCGCCCGCGATCATGATCGGCTTGTGATAGCCGCGCACGCGGCCCGCGACGTTCTGCTCGTAAGTGCGGAAGTAGCCGCCGAGGTTCGGGCGGCCGAATTCGTTGTTGAACGCGGCGCCGCCGAGCGGCCCGTCGATCATGATCTGCAGCGGCGAAGCGATGCGGTCCGGACGCCCATATGCGCCATGCTGGTCGGCGCTGTTGCGGTGGCCGACCGGCTGCGTCGCGTCGCGCTCGTTTTCCCACGATTCGCGCGCATCGGGCAGATCGAGGTTCGAGACTGTGAAGCCGGTGAGACCCGCCTTCGGCCGCGCGCCGCGGCCCGTCGCGCCCTCGTCGCGAATCTCGCCGCCCGCGCCGGTTGCCGCACCCGGGAACGGCGAAATCGCGGTCGGGTGGTTGTGCGTCTCGACCTTCATCAGCGTGTGCGTGAGCTCGACGTGACGGCCGTAGTGTTCCGCGAGCGCGCCTTGCTGTTGCGCGGGACGCGGGAACCAGCGCTCCGCCTGCGCGCCCCGCATGATCGCCGAATTGTCCGAATACGCGACAATCGTGCCCTGCGGATTGAGCTTCTCGGTGTTGCGGATCATCGCGAACAGCGACATGTCCTGCGCCTCGCCGTCGATCGTCCATTGCGCGTTGAAGATCTTGTGGCGGCAGTGTTCGCTGTTCGCCTGCGCGAACATCATCAGTTCGACATCGGTCGGATTGCGGCCGAGCTTCGTGAAGGCGTCGACGAGATAGTCGATTTCGTCGTCGGCGAGCGCGAGGCCCAGTTCGGCGTTCGCGCGTTCGAGCGCCTGGCGGCCGCTACCGAGAACGTCGACGGTAAGCAGCGGCTTGGCCGGCAGTTCGTCGAACAGATGCATCGCATGGTCGCGCGACGGCGCAACGCTTTCGGTCATGCGGTCGTGCAACGCCGCGGCGACTGCTTCGCGCGCGCTGTCGGACAGTGCCTTCTTGCCGCCGAGCAGCCCGCCTTTGAGCACTACCGTGAATTCGATGCCGCGCTCGATGCGGCGCACCTGCGTCAGGCCGCAGTGGTGCGCGATATCGGTGGCCTTGCTCGCCCACGGCGACACGGTGCCGAAGCGCGGCACGACGAGGAAGGTTTCGACCGCGCCCTTTTCCTTATGTCCGTTGCCCGCGTCGAACGGGTCGCCGTAGTGCATCAGCGCCTCGATCTTCGCGCTGTCTTCGCCTGAAAGTGGCGTTTGCGCGTTGACGAAGTGCAGATACTGACCGCGCACGCCGACGATATTGGCGTCGATGCGGGTAAGCGTGTCGAGCAGACGGGTTTGACGGAAATCAGAGAGGGCCGAAGCGCCGGGAAAACACGAGAAGTGGGCCATGGACTTGACGGTGCTTGACTGTACGTCGGGTGGCCCCTCGGGTTGCCACATAGGTGCCGATCCTGCCGGTTCCTGGCTGGATTCCAGGTTGATTCGCGGATCGCGCATCCGGGGCGCCGTCGGGGCGAAGGGAAGTCCGAGATTATAACCCGGAAGGACGCCCTTACCGGACCCTTGCCGCGAC
Organism: Paraburkholderia edwinii; assembly: GCF_019428685.1. Taxonomy (NCBI): domain Bacteria; kingdom Pseudomonadati; phylum Pseudomonadota; class Betaproteobacteria; order Burkholderiales; family Burkholderiaceae; genus Paraburkholderia; species Paraburkholderia edwinii. The sequence goes on along the minus strand of NZ_CP080095.1, from coordinate 2,363,550 downwards.
CGATCCGGCATCCTCACGTACCCGTCGTGCATCGCCACGCTGTGCTGCTCGTGCGATTCCCCCGCTTTGGCTGCTATCATGCGGCCTTTCATCAGACGGGCGCGGCATCGCGGGCGCCGCGCCGCATGGGCCATCGGGGTTCCGCCGGCAATACGAAACAGAACATGGATGTCATTGTCATCGGCGGCGGGATCGTGGGCGTCGCCACCGCCTATCAGTTGCGCGCGGCCGGTCACCGGGTCTGCGTGGTCGAGCGGCATGCGACCGTCGCGCAAGGCGCCACCTACGGCCACGGCGGCACCGTGCTGCCCACTTCGCTCGACGTCTGGTTCGGCCCCACCTTCATGCCGCACCGAGGGTCGGCGAAGAACGGGGTCATCCGCAAGACCGGCTTTAACGGCGCGGCGCGCGACTTCGTCAAGCGGCTTGGTGCCTTGCAGGCGCCCGACGCTTTCTCCCAGCAATACGCGCGGCTGCGGCCGCTGATCGAATCGGCGCGCGAGGCGCTCGCCGATATCGAAGCACGCTTCGGTCTCGATTTCGAGCAGGCGAACGGCCAGCTGTATCTCGTGCGCACGCAGCAGGAATGGGAGCAGATCAAGCCCGCGCTCGAACTGCTGCGCCAGTTCGAAGTGCCGCATCACGTACTGACGCCGCACGAGTGCGTCGCGCTCGAGCATTCGGTGCCGGCCGATCCGCCGTTCGCGGGCGGCGTGCTGTTTCGCGACGAACGCACGGCGAACTGCCCGCTCTTCGCGAAGCTCGTCAAGCAGACGCTCGATACGCAAGGCGGCGTGCAGTTCCAGTTCGGCCGCGAAGTCACGGCGATCCGGCTCGACAGCAGCCGCGCGGCGGTCGAACTCGCGCCACGGCCCGGCGACCCCGTCAGATCGCGCGAAGTCGACCTGATCGGCGCCGATGCGATCGTCGTCGCGGCGGGCGTCGGCAGCTTGCCGCTGCTCGATCGCGTGGGGCTGCAATTGCCGCTGCATCCGTTGCGGCTGCATAACCTTGTCGCGCCGATCGCGCGCGAAGAATTCGCGCCGCATATGACGGTTATCGATGCGGTCAAGCGCATCACCATCACGCGCAGCAATCACCGGTTGCGCATTGCCGGCGGCGCGGTGCTGCAAAGCGCACGAGAAACCGACAAGCCGCTCGGCGAACCGCTGACCAAGGAAGCGCTCGCGCTGCTCGGCCAGGCAACCCACGACTGGGTGCCCGGCGCCGCGCGCATCTCGCAGGCGCTGCCGTGGGAAGGCATCAAGCTGCTGTCGCCCGATGGCTTGCCGGTGACCGGCAATGCGCTGCATCCGCGGCTCTTCGTCAATATCGGGCATGGGCCGGTCGGCTGGGGGCTCGCGTGCGGCTCGGGCAAGCTGATCGCCGACATGATGACGGGCCGCGCGGCCGATGTGCCGCAGGAAACGGTGGCGGCGCTCGCGCCCGAGCGGTTCAGGCATTGAGGGGCGGCGCCGTCGTCGTGGCCAGCCCCGCTGGCACGGGTACACGCATTGCCACTAACATCAAGGTAATCGCCCCCGCGGCGCGTGCCTTCCGGTGCGCTGCGGTCTGCGCCCTTCCTACCCGTACGCGCTTCCGAACGCCGCCATGACCGTCGCCAAGTCCTCCGCGTCTTCGTCTGCTTCTTCCGCTTCGTCTGCTTCATCGTCGGCTCAGGCCGCCGTTGCCACGCCGATGCTCGTCAATCCGCATGACCGGCCGCTGCCGCTGTACACGGTCGCTGAACTGCGCGCGCTCGAAACGCAGGCCGCCGCCGCGCTGCCGCCGCACACGCTGATGGCGCGCGCCGGCGCCGCGGCCGCGCGCTTTCTGATGGAGCGGATCGCGCATGATGGCTCTGTCGATGCCGCGCATCCCGTGCTGCTGATCGCGGGGCCCGGCAACAACGGCGGCGACGCGCTCGTCGTCGCGGCCGAATTGCAGCGCGCGGGCTTCGCGGTCGAAGTCTGCATGCCGGTCGAAGTGAAACCCGATGATGCGCGCTGGGCGCTTAACGAAGCGCGCGTCGCGGGCGTGAAGATCACGTCGACGCCGCCCGCCTCGTTCGACGGCTATGGCTGGGTGGTCGACGGGATGTTCGGCATCGGCCTCGCGCGGCCGCTCGAAGGCGTGTTTGCCGAGCTTGCGCAGCGTCTCGCGGCGCGCACCTCGAGCACGCCGGGCGACGCGGCGCAGTCGCTGCATATCTCAGGGTCCGCGACGACGGCGTCTGCAAACCGACCCGCCGCGCATGGACGCGTGCTCGCACTCGATGTGCCGAGCGGCCTCGATAGCGACACCGGCAATGTCGTCGACGGCGGTATCGCGGTCCGCGCGACATGCACGGTCACCTTTATTGGCGCGAAGCCCGGGCTTTTCATGGCCTCAGGGCGCGACCTTGCGGGCGAGGTTAGCATCGCGCCGCTCGAGCTCGACACAACAAGCAGCGCGAGTCATCCAGCCGCCGCGCAGCTGAACGCACCAGCGCTGTTCGCCGCGCACTTCCCGCCGCGCGATTTCGCGACCCATAAAGGCACGTTCGGCAGCCTCGCGGTGGTCGGCGGCGACACCGGCATGTGCGGCGCGCCGATTCTCGCGGCACGCGCCGCGCTTTATGCGGGCGCCGGCAAGGTACATGTCGCGCTGCTAGGCGTAGGCGGCCCCGCCTACGATCCGCCCCACCCCGAACTGATGCTGCATGCCATCGACGACTTGCCGCTCGGCAGCATGGATGCGCTATCGATCGGCTGCGGCATGGGTCATCGCGAGCGCGCGACGCGCGTGCTGAAGGACGTGTTGCCGCTCGATCTGCCGAAGCTCTTCGATGCCGATGCGCTGAATCTGTTTGCGCGCGACGCGTCGCTTGCGGCGGCGCTCGAGGCGCGCGGCTCGCGCGATAACGACCCCGCGATTCTCACGCCGCATCCGCTCGAAGCCGCGCGCCTGCTCGGCATCGACGCGCCGGCCGTCCAGCGCGACCGGCTCGCCGCGGCGCGCGCGCTGACGCGCCGCTTCGCGAGCGTCGTCGTACTGAAAGGGACCGGCACGGTGATTGCGGCGCCGGACGGCCGCGTCGCGATCAATCCGACCGGCAACGCGGCGCTTGCGACGGGCGGCACCGGCGATGTGCTCGGCGGAATGATCGGCGCGCTGCTCGCGCAGGGCTTGCCGCGGTATGAGGCCGCGCTGGCGGGCGTCTATTTGCATGGGCTCGCCGCCGATGCGCTCACCGCGCGCGGCGACGGTCCTGCGGGATGCACGGCCGGCGAGCTCGCGCCGATGGTGCGCAAGCTGCTGAACCGGTTGTTTTATCCGACGCAGGGGTAGACGGCGACTGCCAGACGATGCAGCCAGCCGATGCATGCGGCATCACACCGCATGCAGCCCCGGCTGCAGCATCGGATATGTGAACAGCAGGAAGTGTGTCGCGTTCAGCGCGAAGTGCGCTAGCACCGCGGCCCGCAGTCCACCGAAGCGGTAGGCGAGCCCATAGCCGAGCCCCGCGACCGCGCTGAACACGACCCACAGCCACCCGCCTTCCGGCAAATGCATCAGGCCGAACAACGCCGACGCGACGACCAGCGCGATGGCTTTGCCCAACGGACGGCCGTCGAGCAGCCGCATCAGGCCGCCTTGCAGATAGCCGCGAAAGAACGCTTCCTCGACCACCGAAACGAGCAACAGGTTATTGACGAGGAAAAGCCACGCATCGGCCGGCCACTTCGGCTCCCAGACGACGAGCCGCATCGCGAGCGCGGTGCCGATGCAGACCGCCGCCGTCAGCAGCCAGCCGCCGATGCCCGCGGCAAGCGCAAGCGTCGCATTCTGCGGCCCGCGTATCCAGCGGAACATCAGCAGCAGCCAGAACGCGACGAGCGGCTTGTCGAGATTCAGGTACATCGAGAACGGCAGCGCATCGGCCGTGAAGCGCTCCGCATGAATCACGCGTGGGTTATGGAAGCCCGGCACCCAATGCAGGATCAGCGCGACGCCGAGCACGATGAACAGCGCATGCGCGACGCGGCGCACGGCCGGCGGACGAGGCGGCAGCACCGCGTACGCAAGCACGATCAGCACGACGATGGTGGTGAGCGCGGCGGCGCCGAGCATCCCCGACGCAAGCGCCGCGCCATAACCGATCACGAGCAGCACGACGCCGATCGCGCGCCGCTCGATCAGCCACGTCGCGAGCACCGCCAGAAAAATCGCGACCCAGGACAAGACGAACATCGAATCCCCGCAAAAGAATGCGCTCTCGCGCGCGGCCGGCCAGCGCCTCGCATCGTTCCGGCGGATGGCCGGCTGCATGGCTGACCGGATCGCTGCCAGCTCGTGGCGCAGAGCGAATGATCTGAATAAAACGGTCAAGCGCGACGATACCGTATCGCTGCATAACGCGCGCTGAAGCCGGCATACGGTGACCGGCTATTTGCGAGTGGCATTCACGAGCGGCATTCGACCATCGGTGTTCGACAATCGGGCCAGCGCATCGAGCATTGGGTCGCGCCCCTCGACGTCCCGTTATCTGGGGCTGCAGCGCCCACACTGAACACAGCGATCGTGCGCCGCTATACTGAGTGACTGCATGCGTCGACGGCGCCCTGCCGCGATTCCCGGAATGCACATGCCGGGTGCGCCGCCTCCCTTCGTGCCCCTTCGTTTGACGGACGGTTATGACCAAGATCACTTTTCCCGCCTGGACCTCGCTGCAAGCGCATTACGAGCAGATTCGCGATGCACGGCTGCGCGACTGGTTCAAACCTGAGAACGACCCTGCCCCGACCCGCGCCGAACGCTTGACGTACTCGGGCGGCGGCATCTCGGCCGATTTTTCCAAGAACCGCATCACCGACGAAACGCTGAAGCTGCTCGTGCAGCTCGCGCGCGAAGCAGGCGTCGAGAAGCGCCGCGACGCAATGTTCGCGGGCGAAATCGTCAATCCGACCGAGCACCGCGCGGTGCTGCATACGGCCTTGCGCGCCAGCGACCCTAACGCGCCGTTCAACGCGCAGGTCAAAGCCGAGCGCGCCAAGATGGCCGCGTTCGCCACGCAGGTGCGTGACGGCAAGTGGACCGGTTACACCGGCAAGCGGATCCGCCATATCGTCAATATCGGTATCGGCGGCTCGGACCTCGGGCCGAAGATGGTCGTGCATGCGTTGAAGCACATTGCATCGCCCGATATCTCCGCGCACTTCGTATCGAACGTCGACGGCGCGGATCTGTACCGCGTGATCGAAAACATCGATCCCGAAGAAACGCTCGCGATTGTCGTGTCGAAAACGTTTACGACGCTCGAAACGATGACGAATGCGCGCTCGATGCGCGACTGGTTCACGCAGAACGGCTGCCCGGAAAACCAGCTCGCGAAGCATTTCGTCGGTGTGTCGGCGAATCCGACGGAAGTGGTCAAATTCGGTATCGCCAAAGAGAACGTATTCGAGATGTGGGACTGGGTCGGCGGCCGCTACTCGCTGTGGTCGGCGGTGGGCCTGTCGATCATGATCGCGATCGGACCGAAGCACTTCGACGAACTGCTCGCCGGCGCGAATGAAATGGACCAGCATTTCCGCACGGCACCGCTCGACAAAAACCTGCCGGTGCTGCTCGGCATGATCGGCATCTGGTATCGAAACTTCTTCGGCTCGCAGAGCTATCTCGTCGCGCCGTATTCGGAAGCGCTGCATTTCCTGCCGTCGTATCTGCAGCAGCTCGAAATGGAGAGCAACGGCAAGCAGGTGCGGCTTGACGGCACGTTCGTCGACTATGCAACCTCGGCGGTCACGTGGGGCGAGCCCGGCACGAACGGACAGCACGCGTTCTTCCAGATGCTGCACCAGGGCCCGACGATCGTACCGATCGATTTCATCGCGGTCCTGACGCCCGAGCATCCGCTTGCCGACCATCATCCGAAGCTGCTCGCGAACTGCTTCGCGCAAAGCGAGGCGATGATGCTCGGGCGCACCGAGGAGGAAGCGAAGAAGGTCGCGGGACCCGACAAGCCTCAACTCGTGCCGCACATCATGTTCCCCGGCAACCGGCCGACCACGACGATCCTCGTCGATGCGCTGACCGCGCATTCGCTCGGTGCGCTGATCGCGCTTTACGAACACAAGGTGCTTACGCAAGGCACCGTGTGGAACATCAACTCGTTCGATCAGTGGGGCGTCGAGCTCGGCAAGATTCTCGGCAAGGTGGTCGAGGCCGATCTGACCGCGGCGAGCACCGATGCGGGCAAGCACGATTCGTCGACGTCCGCGTTGATCGCGCGGGCACGGGCCGCGTTGAAGAAATAAGCTTGTTGGGTTGGATAGAAGAAGCGGGCCTTCGATTCGAATGGCCCGCTTTTTTGTTTTTTGCGTCCTGCTTATTGCGTCCTGCTTATTGCGTCCTGCTTTGTGCGTTCTGTTTTCTGTACTCTCTTTAGTGCGCTCTCTTTAGTGCGCTCTGATTTGCTGCCTTGCTTTACGCTTTGCTAAACGAGCCGCCCCGCTTCGATCGTCACCGTCGTGTCGCAGCGGCGCGCCAGCTCGATGTCATGCGTGACAAGCACCAGCGTCGCACCGTTGGCGCGATTCATCTCGAACATCAGATCGATGACGGCATGGCCCGTCGCGGCGTCGAGGCTGCCTGTCGGCTCGTCGGCGAAGAGAATCGCCGGATGCGTGACGAATGCGCGCGCCAACGCGACGCGCTGCTGCTCGCCGCCCGACAGCAGCTTCGGATAGTGCCGCATGCGCTCGCCAAGCCCGACCTGCGTGAGCAGCGTGCGCGCCCGCGCGACGATGTCGCGCGCCGCCATGCCGCCTTGCAGTTCGAGCGGCAGCGTGACGTTTTCGAGCGCCGTCAGGTGCGGCATCAACTGGAACGACTGGAATACGAAGCCGACCGAGCCGCTACGCAACGCGGCGCGCCCGTCTTCATCGAGTTCGGACAACTCACGTCCGAGCAAACGAACCGACCCGGACGTTGCGCTGTCCAACCCCGCGAGCAAGCCGAGCAGCGTAGACTTGCCCGACCCCGATGCGCCGACAATCGCAACACGGCTGCTGGCTTCGATCGACATGTCGATGTTGTCGAGTATCGTCAGCTCGCCTGTCGCGTCCTTAACCTTCTTCGTCAAACCCCGCACTTCGATGACTGGATCGGATTTGTTTTGCATGTTGAAGCGTAGGTTGAAAGTGCATGCGCTTTTTCAGGCCGCGCTCGTCGCCGCTCGCGTGACGCCTATCGTGCTGGTCGCGGGCTTTGCGGCTCATGCCGATGCAGCGTCCGCATCGGGTTCTGCCTCAAGCTCCGCTTCATATCCTGCTTCACATCCTGCTTATACGCAGACCAATGCGCCTGCGAACAAGCCCGCGGTTGCCGCCAAACCGGTGATCATCGTGCTCGGCGACAGTCTCTCCGCCGAGTACGGCCTGCCGCGCGATACGGGCTGGGTGCAACTGATGCGGCAGCGTCTCGCCGATCAGCGGCTCGATTATAGCGTTGCGAACGCAAGCATCAGCGGCGACACCACGAGCGGCGGGCGGGCACGTTTGCCGGTGCTGCTCGAGCGGCTCAAGCCCGCCATCGTGATTGTCGAACTGGGCGCCAACGACGCTCTGCGCGGCGTGCCGCTTTCAACCACCGAAGACAACCTGCGCACGATCATCGAGCAATCGCAGCAGGCTCATGCGAAGGTCGTGCTAGTCGGTATGTACGTTCCGCCTAATTACGGTCCCGACTACACACAAAAGTTCCATGGCATGTACGGCACGTTGTCGAGCGAACTTCATGTGCCGCTTGTGCCGTTTCTGCTCGCCGGCATCGAGAGCAAACCCGATATGTTTCAGGCCGATCAGATCCATCCGACCCAGCAGGCACAGCCCGTGCTACTCGACAACGTGTGGCCTGCACTCAAACCGCTGTTGCACACAAGTTCGACGCGGTGAACAGCACGCTAACATCTTGTTTCCTAATATTGGGGAACGTGCCCGGATGACGTCTATCTGACACTATCGCCGGCCTCGCAAACCGGCTCTCTTTGTAAGCGACTATGAAGGAGATGACGTGAAACACTTACCTCTTATCGCTTTGACAGTGGCGATCTCCGCTTGTGCCGCTCAACCGCCTGCAGGTGTGCAGTCGGTGGGTACGAGCCAGCAAACTCCCGCAACCGTCGGCACGTGTATCGCGAAGAAATGGGCCGACAAGTCGCAACAACAGGTCGTATCGCAGAACACGCTCGCCTGGGATAAGGCGATGGATGTGTATGTGCCTGGTCAGCAACCGCCTAACGGCTCAGCCGCACTCGTGCGTCCGTCGTATCAGGGCTCCGGAACGTGGGTCGGCTTCCGGCCGGGCACAGGCGGCGGCGGCGCGGACACCAGCGATATCAGCGCCTGTCTGTAACGCGCATTTTCCTCAACCCTTCGAAGTACCAAAGAAGAGGACAAGCGAAAAGGAAAAGCCCCGCATTTGCGGGGCTTTTTTGTTGCTACTTCTGCTTTGCACTTGCTTCGGCACTTAAACGCGCACGCGCCTGCGGTTTGAAGTCGAGCGTTGGTCCGTTATTCGTCGCCGCTCGACTGCGTTTGCGCGCCGTCGAGCGAGCCGAACATCTTGACCTTCGAACGCGCGCGCAACGAATCGAGATACGCCTGCATTTGCGCCTGCGCATCGACCTGCGCGATCTGCTGCTGCGCGCCCGCCAGATGCTGCGGATCCACTGCTGCCGGCGGCACGATCGAGTTCACGCGATAGATCGCATAACCGTCGCTACCGAGATCGACACCGACATAAGCCGGCAATTTCTGCGAATCGACCTTGTAAATTGCGCTCAATGCAGCAGGCGGCACACCTTGCGGATCGTTGCGCGACACCTTCAACGCCGACGAGAAACCTGCCGTCGATTTCGACTTCTGCAGATCGGCAAGCTTCGCCTCGCCATCCTTCTGCGCGAGCGCTGCTGATTGTTGCGCGATCACCTTTTGACGAACCACGTCCTTGATCTTGTCGAGCGCCGGCACTTCGGCAGGCTTGAAGTCGGTCACGTGCGCGGAGATCAGCGTGTTGTTGCCGACGTCGATGGCCTGCGTGTTGTTGCGGTCCTTGACCGAGTCGCTTGCGAATACCGCCGCGAGGAACTTCGGATTGTTGAGCGGACTATCAGGCGGCAGCGCCGGATTCGGATGATCGGTGACGGTGGCCGTTTGAACCTGCAGCTTGTATTTGTCGGCAGCCGGCTTGAGGCTCTTCGCCTGCTCATAGACGATCGACGTGAAGCCCTCCGAATCGTCGCTGAAGGTCTTCGCGGCCTGCTGCGCCTGCACGTCCTTCTGGATGGCCTGCTTGACGTCGTCGAACGGCTTCGTGACGGCCGGCTTCACGTCGGTCACCTTGATGATGTGATAGCCGAAGTCGGTCTGCACGATATTGCTGACCTCGTCCTTCTTGAGGCCGAACACTGCGTCGTCGAAGGCCTTGCCGCCCGCGATCATGCCGCGCGTGAAGTAGCCGAGGTCGCCGCCCTTCGATGCGGAGCCCGGATCCTGCGATTCCTTCTGCGCGATCGCGGCGAACTGGTCGGGATGCGCTTTCACTTCCGCGAGAATCTGTTCGGCCTTCTGCTTCGCCTTGTCCTTATCGGCCGCACTCGCGTCCTTCGGTGCCGTGATCAGGATGTGGCTCGCGCGCACTTCGCCTTCGGTGCGGTAGTGCGCGATGTTGTCTTCGTAGTACTTCTTGAGGTCCGCGTCGGTCGGCTGCGTGGCGGCCGCGAGCGTGCCCGGCGACATCACGACGTATTCGATGGTCGCCGTCGCGGGCGTCTGGAACTCGCTCTTGTGCGCGTCGTAAAATGCCTGCAGTTGCGCGTCGGTCGGCTGCACTTTCGACGCGTAGTCCTGCGCGCGGAACGCGAGGCCCTGCACTTCGCGCTGCTGTTCGGCGAGTTCGGTGAGACGTTGCGCGAGCGCCTTCGGCACGAAAGCCGTGCTCTGGATCGAAGCCGGCAACTGCTGCATGGCCATGCCGTAGCGCACCTGCTCCTGATACTGATCGGGCGTCATACCCTGCATGGCGAGCAACTGCTTGTAGCGATCGAGATCGATCGAGCCGTCGGGCTTTTTCAGCGAGGCGATGACGGGGTCGTTCATCAGCGCGCGGCGCAGCGCATCGTCGGACACCGTCAGATGCAGACGCTGCGTTTCGTCGGCCAGCACGCGTTGCTGGATCAGGCCGTCGAGCATGTCCTTGCGACGCTCCGGCGTGTCGAACGCCTTCATGTCGAACTGGTTGCCTAGCATCTGACGCGCGCGATCGAGTTGCATGCGCATCGAGTTGTCGTATTCGGCGCGGGTGATCTTGTGTCCGTTGACGCTTGCGACGTTCGCGCTCTCGTCAAAGAACCCGCGGAAGCCCTGGATGCCCACGAAGCCCAAGCCCGGCAGGATAACCAGCACGAGCATGAACATCATCAGACGTTGGTGATTGCGGAAAAAATCGAGCATGCTCTCAAGCGCGGAAACGGTCCAAAGGAAACCCAGTGGACAGGGTTGCAAAAACGGGGTGGCCGAAAAACGGAACGCCCGATAGTACAACAGCGGACAACAAAAAAGGCGAACCGGAGTTCGCCTCGCAGTTCGCCTTTCTAGGATGCTGGCGGAGTGGACGGGACTCGAACCCGCGACCCCCGGCGTGACAGGCCGGTATTCTAACCGACTGAACTACCACTCCCTGTTACTGACTGATTGCTCAGTGTGACTGCTCAGTTTGATCGCTCAATGCTCGCGACGACTGGAACTGGTGGGTGCTGAGAGGCTCGAACTCCCGACCTACGCCTTGTAAGGGCGCCGCTCTACCAACTGAGCTAAGCACCCGTTCCTGATGCGCGCGACTCATGTGCCATTTTTATGTGCCACGTGGCGTTCGCATCGTCGTTCGCTGCTGGTTGTGCTGGTTGTTTTGTGCGGCACGCTTGAAGCATTGCATTCCTTCAGAAGCGCTTGACTTCCAACCGGCTCTCAACCAGAGAGTCGATTAGTTTAACGCATCCTTCAGAGCTTTACCAGGCCTAAATTTCGGCACCTTGGCTGCCTTGATCTTGATCGCGGCGCCGGTGCGCGGGTTGCGGCCCGTGCGCGCGGTGCGCTTGCCGACCGCGAATGTGCCAAAGCCGACCAGCGTGACCGAACCACCCTTCTTCAACGTGCCCTTGACGCCACCGATCATGGCGTCGAGTGCACGTCCTGCCGCCGCTTTCGAAATATCGGCTTGTTCGGCGATGTGGTCGATCAATTCCGTTTTATTCATTCCAACCCCCGAGAATGTTGTTGGCTATCGTTAATGCGCCTGAAATGCGCTCGCTTTATAAAACGGCCCGACAGAAACGCCGGGCCGTTTATTAGAATGAGCCGAAACCGCCGTGTCAACCGGGGTTGCGCCCAATTCCTGGCGGTTTTTTACAGGGTTTTCGTGACAAAATTTTGCGATCGGGTCGATGCGCGCACAACTAATTGCGCAAGGCCCGGCGGTAACGCAAACGTTTGGCAGTGGTCGCTATGAAAGCGTTGTCTCTGGTGTCTCCCGTCGGCGATCGGAAAATAAAAAACCCGCGGTGTGAGCCGCGGGTTTTTGCCTGAAGCTTTCGCTTCTGTCAGCTTTATTCAGCTTAATGCTTGACGACTTCGCTGGCCGTGCCGGACTCCGTCGCCGCTTCGCCCACAGGCGTCGCCGGCTTCGGCTCTTCCTCGGGCAGCGGCGCCGGCGTACGCTCGAGCGCGAGTTCGAGCACCTTGTCGATCCAGCGGACCGGCACGATTTCGATCGCGTTCTTCACGTTGTCCGGAATCTCGGTCAGATCCTTGACGTTCTCTTCCGGAATCAGCACGAGCTTGATGCCACCGCGGTGCGCCGCGAGCAACTTCTCCTTCAGCCCACCGATCGGCAGCACTTCGCCTCGCAACGTGATTTCACCCGTCATCGCGACATCGGCGCGCACCGGAATGCCCGTCAGCACCGACACGAGCGCCGTCGTCATCGCGATACCGGCGGACGGACCATCCTTCGGCGTCGCGCCTTCCGGCACGTGGATGTGGATGTCCTGCTTGTCGAACGCCTCGTCCTTGATGCCAAGACGACGCGACCGCGAGCGCACCACCGAACGCGCCGCTTCGACCGACTCCTTCATCACGTCGCCGAGCGAACCGGTACGGATCACGTTGCCCTTACCCGGCATCACCGCCGCTTCGATCGTCAGCAGATCGCCACCGACTTCCGTCCACGCGAGACCCGTAACCTGGCCGATCTGGTTTTCCTTCGCAGCCAGACCGAAGTCGTACTTGCGCACGCCGAGGAACGTGTCGAGGTTGCCGCCATCGACGATCACCGCGCCATCCGCCTTCTTCAGCAGCAGCATCTTCACGACCTTGCGGCAGATCTTCGACACTTCACGCTCGAGCGAACGGACCCCCGCTTCACGCGTGTAGTAGCGAATGATGTCGCGAATCGCGGCTTCAGTCACTTCGATCTCGCCGGTGCGCAAGCCGTTGTTCTTCTTCTGCTTCGGCAGCAGGTAACGTTGCGCGATGCTGACCTTCTCGTCTTCCGTGTAACCCGACAGGCGGATCACTTCCATCCGGTCGAGCAACGGCGGCGGGATGTTCAGCGAGTTCGACGTCGCGACGAACATCACGTCCGACAGATCGAAGTCGACTTCGACGTAGTGATCGGCGAACGTATGGTTCTGTTCCGGATCGAGCACTTCGAGCAGCGCCGACGACGGATCGCCGCGGAAATCCATACCCATCTTGTCGACTTCGTCGAGCAGGAAGAGCGGATTGCGCACGCCGACCTTGGTCAGGCTCTGCAGGATCTTGCCCGGCATCGAACCGATATACGTACGACGGTGGCCGCGAATCTCAGCCTCGTCGCGCACGCCGCCGAGCGCCATACGCACGAACTTGCGATTCGTTGCGCGCGCAATCGACTGCCCAAGCGACGTCTTGCCGACGCCCGGAGGCCCAACGAGGCACAGGATCGGCGCCTTCACCTTGTCCACGCGTTGTTGAACCGCGAGGTACTCGAGAATCCGTTCCTTGACCTTCTCGAGGCCGAAGTGGTCTTCGTCGAGCACGCGTTCCGCATTCGACAGGTCGTTGTTGACTTTGCTCTTCTTGCGCCACGGCAAGCCGATCAGCGTGTCGATATAGTTACGCACGACGGTCGCTTCAGCCGACATCGGCGACATCAGCTTGAGCTTCTTGAGCTCGGCATCGGCCTTCTTCTTGGCTTCCTTCGGCATGCGCGCGGCCGTGATGCGCTTCTCGAGTTCTTCGAGATCCGCGCCCTCTTCGCCTTCGCCCAATTCCTTCTGGATCGCCTTGACCTGTTCGTTCAGGTAGTACTCGCGCTGGCTCTTCTCCATCTGACGCTTGACGCGCCCACGGATGCGCTTTTCGACCTGCAGGATGTCGATTTCGGCTTCAAGCTGCGCGAGCAGATGCTCGAGGCGCTCAATGACCGGGAACATCTCGAGAATGTGCTGCTTCTGGTCGAGCTTGAGCGGCAGATGCGCGGCAATCGTATCGGCGAGGCGACCCGCTTCGTCGATGCCCGACAGCGACGTCAAGATTTCCGGAGGGATCTTCTTGTTCAGCTTCACGTACTGGTCGAACTGCGAGACGATCGCACGGCGCAGCGCTTCGGTCTCGGCGCTATCCGCATGATCGGGCTCAAGCGGCATGACTTCGCACGAGAACTGCGTTTCCTGTTCTTCGATCGACAGCGTCTTGGCGCGCTGCAGCCCCTCGACCAGCACCTTGACCGTGCCGTCGGGCAACTTCAGCATTTGCAGGATGTTCGCGACGCATCCTACTTCGTACATGTCCTTTTCGGTGGGTTCGTCCTTGGCTGCCGTCTTCTGGGCAACAAGCATGATGTGCTTGCCGCCTTCCATCGCCGCTTCGAGCGCTTTGATCGACTTAGGCCGCCCGACGAAGAGCGGAATCACCATGTGCGGGAAGACGACCACGTCTCGCAGCGGGAGCAGCGGGAGCGTGACGCGTTCCGGCGGGAGGAGTTGGGTTCCTGACATTTCATTTCCCCATGAGTGGAATCAGTTTCGTTCGGTAATTAAGGCCGCGAGAAACAATTGCAAGCCTACGCGTGTGGAGAAAAGTTCAGTGACACCAAAAAAGCAGTCCAACCTGACCACAAGATAAACGAAAAAAGCCGTTCACGTCGCCATGAACGGCCTTTTCTCAAAAATCGGGAAGCGCCGATCAATTCGAACCCGCTACCTTCGGTGCGTCTTCATAGATCAACAGCGGCTTGCCGTCGCCATCGATCACGTTATCGTCGATGATGACCTTGCTGACGCCTTTCATCGCCGGCAATTCGTACATCACGTCGAGTAACGCCTGTTCCAGAATCGAGCGCAGACCACGGGCGCCCGTCTTACGGCGGATCGCCTTGCGAGCGACCGCCTGCAGCGCGGCGGGCCGGATTTCCAGTTCAACGCGCTCCATGTTGAAGAGCTTATGGTATTGCTTGACGAGCGCGTTCTTCGGTTCAACCAGAATTTTCATCAATGCCGCTTCGTCGAGCTTGCCGAGCGTCGCGACCACCGGCAGACGGCCAATCAATTCGGGAATCAACCCGAATTTGATCAGATCCTCCGGCTCGACATCACGCAGCACTTCGCCCGCGTCGCGATCCTGCTTGCTCTTCACGCTCGCGCCGAAGCCGATGCCGGTCTTCTCGGTACGGTCGACGATCACCTTTTCGAGGCCATCGAACGCGCCGCCGCAGATGAACAGGATATTGGTCGTATCGACCTGGATGAAATCCTGGTTCGGATGCTTACGCCCGCCTTGCGGGGGCACCGACGCCATCGTGCCTTCGACGAGCTTCAGCAGCGCCTGCTGCACGCCCTCGCCCGACACGTCGCGCGTGATCGACGGGTTGTCCGACTTGCGGCTGATCTTGTCGATTTCGTCGATATAAACAATGCCGCGCTGCGCCTTGTCGACTTCGTAGTTGCAGTTTTGCAGCAGCTTCTGAATGATGTTCTCGACGTCTTCGCCGACGTAACCGGCTTCGGTCAAGGTCGTTGCGTCCGCAATCACAAACGGCACGTTGAGCAGGCGCGCAAGCGTCTGCGCAAGCAATGTCTTGCCGGAGCCCGTGGGGCCGATCAGCAGGATGTTGCTCTTCGACAGCTCGATCTCGTCCTTCTTGTCGAGATGCTTGAGACGCTTGTAGTGGTTGTACACAGCCACCGCGAGAATTTTCTTCGCGCGTTCCTGGCCGATAACGTATTGATCGAGAATTTCGCGGATTTCTTGCGGGCTCGGTAAATCTGACTTCGACATACCGGTTTCGAGCCCGGCGCCCGCTGCTTCGTCGCGGATGATTTCGTTGCACAGGTCGATGCATTCATCACAGATGAACACCGACGGGCCGGCGATCAGCTTTTTGACCTCGTGCTGACTTTTGCCGCAAAACGAGCAATACAACAGCTTCTCGCTGTTCGAACCTTTTTTGTCCGCCATAGATATGTAAGCCTCCGGACACTCCGAGTAACATGATACGCCGTTTGCCCCGCCCCTTCTCCGAGGCAGACCAATGTGCAAAAGCTGACGGCGTTTGCCGCAGGCGATCAGACGGGTCTTATTATTTCACAACGCTTTTACCCGGCGCTCTTTCCCTATTTGTCGGAAAAACGCGCCGGATCAGCGACGCCCAGGCACCTCTCAAGGACGCTGCATAAGACGTCGCTCAAGGACGCTTATGCAGCACCTGGTCAACGAGGCCATACGCTTGCGCGTCGTCACCGGACATGAAATTGTCGCGGTCCGTATCGCGCTGGATGCGTTCGACCGGCTGACCCGTGTGATGGGACAGTAGTTGATTCAGCCGTTCCTTCAAATACAGGATTTCACGGGCCTGGATTTCAATGTCCGACGCCTGGCCGCGCGCGCCGCCCAGCGGCTGGTGAATCATTACGCGCGCATTGGGCAAAGCAAAACGCTTGCCCTTCGCGCCGGCCGCGAGCAGGAACGCACCCATGCTGGCGGCAAGGCCCATGCACAGCGTCGACACATCGGGCTTGATGAACTGCATCGTGTCGTAAATCGCCATGCCGGCCGACACCGAACCGCCCGGGCTGTTGATGTAAAAACTGATGTCCTTATCCGGGTTTTCACTCTCGAGGAACAGCAGCTGCGCGATCACGAGATTCGCAGTCTGATCGTTCACTTCGCCGACGAGGAACACCACGCGCTCTTTCAGGAGACGCGAGTAGATGTCGTACGAGCGCTCGCCACGGCCGCTCGTTTCGACGACGATCGGCACGAGGCCGAGCGCCTGCGCTTCGAGATCACGATCCCTCGACTGCGAGGTCAGCGTCTGGGAAGTCAACGTGTCCAGCATTTGAGCGCGGAAGGTCATGCAATGGATCCTTGTCTGGAAATAAGTACTGGACAGGTGAGTGCTGCGTAAGCGCTATTCAAGTATCAGGCGGACAACAAAAACCGCACAACAAAATCCAGAAAGCAAAAACGGCGTGCAGCTGTCGCTCGGACAGCCGGCACGCCGTAGCAGCAACGCTTAAGCCTGTTGCGCCGTTGCGCTTGCCAGCTCTTCGAAGCTCACTTCCTTATCCGTCACCTTCGCCTTGCTGAGCACGAAATCGACGACGTTCGATTCGACGACGAACGCTTCCATCTCGGCGAGGCGTTGCTGGTTCGAATAATACCAGCGGACGACTTCCTTCGGGTCTTCGTAGCTCTTCGCGAATTCGTCGACTTCGGCGCGAATCTGCTCAGGCTTCGCCTGCAGTTCGTTCGCCTTCACGAGTTCGGCAAGCACGAGGCCGAGCTTCACGCGACGCTCCGCCTGCTCCTTGAACATTTCACCCGGAATCGGCGCGTTCTGCGCGTTCGGCACACCACGCTGCACGAGATCCTGGCGCGCCATTTCGACGAGACGCTGCTGGTCCTGTTCGATAAGCGCCTTCGGCACCTCGAGCTCCGAAATTTTCAGGAGCGCGTCCATGACCTGGTTCTTCACGACGGCCTGCGTGCGGCGCTTCGCTTCGCGCTCGAGATTATCCTTGATCTCGCCGCGCATCTTCGTCAGATCGCCGTCTTCGATACCGAGCGACTTCGCAAACTCGCCGTCGATCTCGGGCAGGTGCGGCCATTCGATCTTCTTCATCGTGATCGTGAATTGCGCGGTCTTGCCGGCCACTTCCTTGCCGTGATAGTCGTCCGGGAACTTGAGATCGAATTCGCGTGCTTCGCCGACCTTCAGGCCGAGCGCAGCCTTTTCGAATTCCGGCAGCATCCGGCCTTCACCGAGCACAAACGCGAAGTCTTCCGCGCTGCCGCCCTCGAACACTTCGCCTTCGAGCTTGCCGACGAAGTCGACCGTCACGCGGTCGCCGTCTTTCGCGGCCGTGTCCGTGCCGCCGTCGCCATGCGCGCCGGCTTCGCCGCGCGCGTGATAGTGCACGCGCTGCTTGCGCAGGATGTCGAGCGTGCGGTCGATTTCAGCTTCGCTGATCGTGGTGGTGGTGCGCTCGATTTCGGCGGTCGCCACGTCGCCCAGCTGCACGTCCGGATAGACCTCGAAGGTCGCGTCGAACGCATAAGCGTCCTCTTGCGCATCGGTCTTCGGGCTGAAGCTCGGCTGACCGGCCACGCGCAGATTCTCCGCACGGCTGATGTCGAAAAACTCCTTGCCGACCTTGTCGCTCAGCACTTCGGCTTCCACCTGGCCGGAATACTGCTGAGTCACCATCTTGAGCGGCACCTTGCCCGGACGGAAGCCGGGCATGCGCACGTTTTTCGCCAGTTGGCGGATGCGCGAATCCACTTCTTTCTGCACGGCATCCTTCGGCAGGGAAATCGTCACGCGGCGTTCGAGCTTGCCGAGGTTCTCAACAACGTTAGCCATGGCTTCAATCGTCCTAAAATTATTCGAGCGAATCAGTTATCTTTTCTGCGCCTTCCGCCGACGTCCGAATTGCTGACGGCACTCGACCATCGAGTGCCGCTTCGACGCCGCTCCTCAGTCTCGCCGCCTGCACACCAGGTTCATGCCAGCTTCGCACCGGCTACACGCCGGTTGTACACCGCGGGATGTACACCACAGGTTGTACACCCGGTTGTACGCCTTGCATGCCGCTGGTCGCACGCGCGGTGCGGACGCAGATTGGGTCAGAGAGCCGAATATTTTACCAAACTATTTGCGCGGCCCACCGCGAATCGACGTTCGGCCGGACACGGCGGCATTTTCCGGCGAATTTGCAACCGGCTTGCAGTCGATTTCCATCTGCTAGCGCAGCGTTCATGCTTGAAGCGTTCAACCATCCGAACACCTCGCGCAATCCGTGTGCAACGGCCTTTCATCGCTTCGCGCAACGTGCGTTCGCGCAACGATCCGCGCTATGCCATCCGGCATATTCAGTCGCGAGCGCCATACTGCTAAGCTAGCGGACGCGGTCGGGCAAGCCGGTTTCAGGAACATTGCCCGCACCATGCACTCCGGCCAGAACTCCAATCACGAAGAGACATCATGCCTAATCCGTCGTCCGCGCCTGTCGTTGTCATCGCTCCCGATTCGTTCAAAGGCTCGCTTAGCGCCGAAGGGGTCGCGCAGGCGATCGCCGACGGTATCCGCCGCGCACGCGCGGACGCGATCATTCGCATCTGTCCAATGGCCGATGGCGGCGAAGGCACGCTCGACGCGATGCTCTCGCGCGGCGGCGGGCGCCGCACACTGACCGTGCGCGGCGCGGCCGGCCCGGCGCGCGATGCGGCCACGGGTCTGGTCAGCGACGGTAGCGCGATCATCGAAACGGCCGAAGTGGTCGGCATTACAGATCCGGTCGGCATGGGTGTGCCGGTCGAAGACCGCAGCACGCGCGGCATGGGCGAAGCGATTCGCGCACTACTCGACGAAGGCGTGCGCCGCTTCTATGTCGCGCTCGGCGGAAGCAGCACGAACGACGGCGGCGCGGGTCTGCTGGTCGGCCTCGGCCTGAAAATTCTCGATGCACAGGGCAACGAACTCGAACCGACGCCGGAGCAACTCGCACGCGCTGCACGCGTCGATGCATCGCAGCTCGATGCACGGCTCGCCGAAGCGACATTCATCGGCATGTCCGATGTCGATAACCCGCTCACGGGCGATCATGGCGCCACCGCGGTATTCGGTCCGCAGAAGGGCGTGAAGCCCGATCAGATCATCGCAATCGACGCCGCCCTCGCCCGCTTCGCCGACCTGCTCGAACCTGCGCTTGCGCACAATGCACGCGATCTGCCGGGCGCCGGCGCTGCGGGTGGCCTCGGCTTCGCGCTGCATATGCTTGGCGCGCAGTTCGAACCGGGCGCCGAAGTCGTTGCGCGGCAAATCGGTCTCGACGAAGCCTTGCAGGGCGCGGACT
Source organism: Paraburkholderia edwinii (assembly GCF_019428685.1). Classification (NCBI taxonomy): domain Bacteria; kingdom Pseudomonadati; phylum Pseudomonadota; class Betaproteobacteria; order Burkholderiales; family Burkholderiaceae; genus Paraburkholderia; species Paraburkholderia edwinii. The sequence goes on along the minus strand of NZ_CP080095.1, from coordinate 2,344,112 downwards.
GGCTCATCACCGGCGAAGGCCGTTCGGACGTGCAAACGCTGCACGGCAAGGCGCCCTTCATCGCCTGCCGCCATGCTCGCGCGGCCGGTGTGCCCGCTACGCTGCTCTCGGGCGCGGTCGATCCGGCCGCGCTGCCGCGACTCACGGAACACTTCAGTGGATGCTTCTCGCCCGCACCTGGTCCGATCACGCTCGAGACCGCGATTCGCGACGCGGCGCGTCTGCTTGCGAATGAAGCGGAGCAACTGACGCGTCTGCGATACGAGATGCGCAGCATGCGTTGACCCGGGCAGCGGATGCGGCAACAATCACAGCGCCACGACCGCATTCACTCCTAACAGGAAGACCATGAAGGCCTCCGATAAAGCCGGACTCGAACAGTTTCTGACGTATCGTCTGCACATACTCAACAAACTCTCCGAGCGCGGTATCAGTGATCGATATCTGGAGAAGCTTGGCGTGACGCTGCCTGAAGCACGCGTGATTGCATCGGTTGGCTCGTTCGGTCCGTTTTCAATCATGGACCTCGCGCGCCATGCAAATCTCGACAAAAGTCAGGCGAGCCGCGCGGCCGAAGCGCTGATCAAGCAAGGGCTCGTGCAACGCGAAGCAAGCGATGACGACGGACGGGTCGTGCTCGTGTCGCTGACCACCGAAGGGCGTGCGCTGTATCGCAAGGTAATGCCGATTGCGCGCAAGTGGAACAGCGATCTGTTCGATTGCCTCGATGAGCGCGAAAAGGCGGTGCTTGGCGCGACGCTCGACAAGGTCATCGATTCAGCACTCGAGCGCGACGAAGAGTAGCGACGCCCGGTAGCGTTGTCGCTTTGAACGCAGGCTTTAGCGGCTGCGCCTGGCGCGTGGAATCACCGCGCTTCAACGGCCGAGGGTCACGTGCCGCGGCGTCATAGCCGTGCATCATGGGTCGCGCGCCAAGGGCCACGCTTCACTGTCCACACTTCGTAGTGCGCGCGTTAAAAGCCCACGCCTCACAGCCCACGCTCCGCAGCCAGCGCTTCACGGCCCGCGCCTCACAGCCCACTATTCGCCGCCCTCTGCCGCAGCAACCCGAGCACCGCATCGCAGAACGGTGTCGGTACATCGAGCTTGCGGCCCAGCTCCGGAAACACGCCGAGAATCGGCTCGACTTCGAGCGGCCGTCCTGCTTCGAAGTCCTGCAGCATCGATGTCCTGAACGCGCCGAGCTTGCGCGTGACCGCGAGACGATCGGCCGCACTCATTCCCGTCGACAGCCCGAGTCGCGCGCCGATCGCCGCGGCCTCGTCCATCATCCGCAGCACGAGCGCATGCGTCAGCGGATCGTCGAGCAGACGGTCAGCGGTCGAGCCGGTCAGCGCACTGAGCGGGTTCATGTTCATATTGCCCCACAGCTTCGCCCATATCTCGGCGCGAATTGCGTCGGATAACACAACGTCGAAGCCGCCGATGCGCATCGCGTCCGCAAACGCGGCCGCCTGCTCGCTCAAGCCGCCGTTCGGCGCACCGACGATCAGCTGATTGCCGCGCCCGCGCCGCACGATGCCAGGCCCATCGGTCGATGAAGACAGATGCACGACGCAACCGATCGAGCGCGCCGGCGGCAATGCCGCCGACACACTGCCGCCGGGATCGACCGCTTCGACGGTCTGATTCTCGAGCGGCCCGGCGAGTCCGTGCGTGAACCACCACGGCAACCCATTCATGGCCGCGACGATCACGGTGCGCGGCCCGATCATCGGCTGCAGGCTCGCGACGATGGCGGGCAGCGTCTGCGCCTTGAGCGCAATCACCACGTAGTCCTGCACACCGAACGCGTCCGGCGCATCGCCAGCATTCACGCGCACGACGGATTCGCACGAGCCGTCGATCACCTTGAGCCCGTCCGCGCGCAACGCATCGAGCGTTTTACCGCGCGCGAGCACGCTGACCGAATGACCGGCGCGCGCCGCGGCCGCCGCGATCAGACCGCCGATTGCACCCGCGCCGACAACGGCCGTGCGGACTGGCTGTGGAACGGGCTGTGAAGCAGCCTGTTGCCCTGCTTGCCCGACCGATTGCGGCTCGGAGCTCATCGCGCATCACTCCCTGTATGACGGATCGATACGATCGACCTGCCGCAGCAGCGCCTGCAGCACATCGGCACCGGCGCCATGGCGCGGATTGAATTGCAACGCATCGCGTGTGCTGCGCGCGGCGATATCGTCGGGAATTGCACGTGCCGTGCCCAGCGCCGCAGTGGCAAGCTGCACTTCGCAGGCGCGATTGAGGGTCCATAGTCGCACGAACGCCTCGGCAATCGTCGAACCGATCGACAGCAAGCCATGGTTGCGCAAGATCATCACTCGCTTGTCGCCGAGGTCGGCGACGATACGCGCGCCTTCATCGGCGCGAACCGTGACGCCTTCGAAATCGTGATACGCGACCATGTCATGAAGCTGCGCCGAATAAAAGTTCGTATTTTCGAGTCCCGCCTGCGAACACGCAACGGCAAGACCCGCGGTCGTATGCGTATGCATTACGCAGTGTGCATCGGGTATCGCGCGATGAATCGCCGCATGCACGACGAATCCGGCCGGATTCACGGGATACGCGGACGACCCGATCACATTCGCGTCGACATCGATTTTCACGAGATTCGACGCGTTCACTTCGGTGTAGTGCAGTCCGAACGGATTGATCAGAAAATGCGTGCCCGGGCCGGGTATGCGCACCGTAATGTGGTTATAGATCAGCTCAGTCCAGCCGAGCATCGCGAAGGCGCGATAGGTGCCGGCGAGCTCGATCCGCAACGCGCGCTCCGCACTTTCGTGACTCGCGGTCGGCGCGGATTGCTGGACGGATTGCTGAGCGGGTTGCTCAATATCGACAGCGGACATGGCGGTCTCCTCTCCGGCGGCACGTGCGATTCGCGAGCAGAAAACGGCTGCAGCGCGGCTCACGTTACGGTCAGCGCAGCATAGGTCAACCTGGTTGCATGCGCAACGAAAATGCAAGCTATAAACCACGCTTTTTCTAGAGCGCTTTTAGCCAATCGTAATACGGCCTTGCTAGGATGACCGCCCCTTTCCCGTTTTTTGATTTCAGAGGATTCAGGATGAAGAAGGTTTTACTGGTGTTGGTTGCCGTCGCGGCAGGAATGGGTAGCATTTCGTCCGCATTCGCGTACGACAACCACCACGAAGTGTGTCACAAGGTGCGGGTCCATCATCATTGGGAGCGTCGCTGCCACCACTGATTGACGATGTGACTCGCGAGATGTGACGCGCGCCGTGACTCACAGCTAAACCCCGCATTGCGCGGGGTTTTTTGTTGGCGCCGGCTGCAGATCAACCGCGGCTCAACCGCGCCGCGCCGCACGCCACGCAACCCAGAGCTTGCGGATCGGCGTCAACGCGATGCGCTGGTGCAGCACGTGATACCCGTCGCGCTCGATTTCATCGAGCAGCGCGAGCGCGAGCGCCGCGAGCGCGCGCAACGTGCGCTGCGTGCGGCGCTCGGCGCCGGGCAGCGCGGCAAGCGCGGTATCGATCGCGTCGCGCGCGCGCGTCGTCTGAAAGCGCATCAGGTCGGTGAACGCGTCGCTATACCGGCGGTTGATCAGGTCCGCTGCCGTCACGTTAAAGCGCTGCATCTCATCGATCGGAATATAGATGCGCCCATGACGCGCATCGTTGCCCAACTCGACGACGAACTGCGCGAGCATCAACGCCTGCCCGAGCGGTGCAGCCCAGTTTGCCGCCGCTTGCGGATCTTTCGCGGTCGCGCGCGCGACGACCGTCGCAAACGTGCCGCCGACGCTATCGACATAGCGGCGCAGATTCGGATAGTCGAGGTAGCGCGCCTGATCGAGATCCATCTCGAAACCGGCGAGCAGCGTCTGCAAGGCCGGATACTCGGTTTGAACGTTCGGCCAGTGCGCGGCAAGCGCCTGCGACACCGGATGCGACGGCTCGCCGGCCGCGAGCGCCGCGGCTTCCTTCTGCCACCACGCGAGCTTCGTGCGGCCGATGGTCGGATCGCTCGTTTCCTTCACCGTTTCTTCGAATTCACGACGCAGCGCGAAAAGCGCGGTAAGCAGCGGTTGCCGCGCAACCGGCGCTTGCCTGAGCGCGTAGTAGATGCTCGACCCGGGAGGCGCCGCTTTTTGCTGGCAATAGTCGTCGAAATTCACGGGATGGGCGATATTGGCGTAGGGGGTGACGTGGCGAAGCGTAGGTGAATCATCGGCAGGCGCCCGACGGCGCCGCGTCGCTTCTTCTGGCGAGTCGAAAATTGTAGCATTGCAATCGACGCCCGGTTGCAGACAAGCGAATGCCGATCGGGTAGAATCTCGCGCTCACGCTTTCGACCATGCCGCGCCGGTGCAAGATGTGGCAGACGATCAGCAATAAGAGCACTCGACGACGAGTCAAAATGCACCGGCATCTGTTGAGACGACCAGACATCGGGCGCTATGCGCCCGGCGGCGAGGATGGCGAAATTGGTAGACGCACCAGGTTTAGGTCCTGACGCCCGCAAGGGTGTGCGGGTTCGAGTCCCGCTCCTCGCACCAGAAAGCGCATGAAAACCGGTGGGCTTTGCCCATCGGCCGGAACGCCTCCATCGGAGGCGCGCGGCACGCGTTAGGCATAGCGCGGCACGTATGGTTGCCCTCGGGGTCGTCCGTCACACACCGATCAGCTCCCCGCTATACACGCAGCAAAGGCAGCGGCTCGAAGCGCCGCTCGAGCACCGCGGCCGCGTCGCATCCCCACCATGACCGAAGCACGGTCGCATAAAGGCACCTGAAGTCGATCGCCATCGGCAGATTGCCATTGCCGTCGAGTTGCGACAGCGCCGGCGGCGCGCCATAAAGTCCGCCGCGCACCCGGCTGCCGATCACGAAGTGCGGCGCGCTGCTGCCGTGCTCTGTACCGCCGTTATCGTTTTCACGAGGCCGGCGGCCGAACTCCGAACAGGTCATGACAAGTGTGTCGTTCCAGAGACCAAGTTCGACTAGCGACGCACGCAACGCGTCGATACCCTGCGCCAACTGAGCGAGCCGCGCCGCGTGCCGCTCGCGCTGATTGAAGTGCGTGTCGAAGCCGTTCAACGTGATACGAATGACCGAGGCATCGAGCATGCACTGCGCGCGTGCCACCTCCCCCATCGACGACGACATCAACGTCGGCACGGCACACGCGGCACCAGCAAGCGGCCCATGCTCCGCGCTACCAACCACGAGCCCTCCTCCGCCCCGCATCGCGTGGCCCGCATCGCGTTGCGCCAGCGCGCGCGCAATCCATCCATCGCGCAAGTACCGATGCGCATCGGACGCGGTGTCCCAGATCTCGCTCGCACGAAAATGCGACCGGTTGAATTGCGGATAACCGAGCCCTTGCACGACCGCAAGTTGACCGCTTTGCCAAAGCGGCATCAGCGGCGCGAGCGCGGGGTGCAGCGCCGCGCGCTCGCTGATGGGCAGCACCGTATCGCGGCTCACAGCGACACGTGGTCGCAGACGGTAGTAGAGCGGATCGGCATAAGGCACGACGGTGTTGAGTCCATCGTTACCGCCTTTGAGCTCGATGAGAACAAGCAGTTTGCGACCGCCGCCCGCGGACGTCGCAGACGTAGATGCAGATGCAGATGCGGACGCTAAAGCGCCGTTCGCGGAGACATTAACGCAACCCGAAGCGAAGTTTCCGGCACCTGTCAGCGCAGCGCCGAGCGCAATACGCGGCAACGAAAACGCCGCTCCCGCAGCGGCCGCAACCGACAGAAACTCGCGTCGCTTCATGCCGTGTCTCGCTCCGTTGTCGATAAGGCATGGCTCGCCAATCGGCAAACAAAACATGCCCGATACACGAACCCTGCCTAAGAAACACGCTTAACGCTTGTACAACTCGCGTACCGCATCTTCGATATGCTGGCGCAGCAGCCGCCGCTCCTCGGGCGTCATATGCCCATCGCGACGGCGTTGATCAAGATCCGGCGGCACCGCCGTGCGCACGATCGGATCGGAAGCCGGTGTTTCCTGGGGCTGTTTGCGTGGTGAGTGAGACGCCCGCGAACGGGGATGCGAAGCTGGATGAGGAGGAACGGCGCGGTCGGCAAGAGGCGGAGGATCGGCATACGCAGGCGGGCTCAACGCGGCCGCGAACGTACTCGCTGCAGCCAGCGCAATCACGCTCAGGCGCACGTTCGGCCAAACCCCTCCCTTCATCTTTTTCCCTTCGTGACGCAGCAACCGGCTACCTCAAATGCGTATGGTGATTCCGGCAAAAACCGGGCGCGAAAGTTTTGGTCTTGTGAAGTATCTACCGAACAGGCGCAAACAGTAAAGGAGTGTAAGCGCGCCCGCTTTACGCCGTGCCACAGGCCGGGTAAATTTTGTAACTGACTGTTACTCGATAAATGCCTCAAACGCGTTCCCCTTTCTAATCGCGCTAAGATGCCGACCATGGAAACCAAAAACCCTTCGAAAATCCTCGTCGTCGACGACGACCCGCGCTTGCGCGATCTGCTGCGCCGCTACCTTGGCGAGCAGGGCTTTAACGTATATGTCGCGGAAAACGCGCCGTCGATGAACAAGCTTTGGGTTCGCGAGCGCTTCGATCTGCTCGTGCTCGACCTGATGCTGCCGGGCGAGGACGGGCTCTCCATCTGCCGCCGTCTGCGCGGCAGCAACGACCGCACGCCGATCATCATGCTGACGGCGAAGGGCGAAGACGTCGACCGCATCGTCGGCCTCGAAATGGGCGCCGACGATTATCTGCCGAAACCGTTCAACCCACGCGAACTCGTCGCGCGCATTCATGCCGTGCTGCGACGCCAGTCGCCTTCCGAATTGCCGGGCGCGCCCTCGGAAACGTCCGAAGTGTTCGAGTTCGGCGAGTTTGCGCTGAATCTCGCCACGCGAACGCTCACCAAGGCCGGCCAGGAAATTCCGCTCACCACCGGCGAGTTCTCGGTATTGAAGGTGTTTGCCCGCCATCCGCGCCAGCCGCTGTCGCGCGAAAAGCTGATGGAGCTCGCACGTGGCCGCGAATACGAAGTCTTCGATCGCAGTCTCGACGTGCAGATTTCGCGTCTGCGCAAACTGATCGAACCCGATCCCGGCAGTCCCCGCTTTATCCAGACCGTCTGGGGTCTCGGATACGTGTTCATTCCTGACGGCGCAGCCTGAATTTGCTCGCTGCGTGGAGTCTGTTCTTCGATAAGAAGGCCGCATGCGGATCGACCGGCGCCTCCTGACGCTCGCGTTCGGCGGCCTCTTCTGGCGTACGTTCCTGCTGATCGCGCTGCTGATCGCGGTCAGTCTCGCCGCGTGGTTCCAGAGCTTTCGCGTGATCGAGCGCGAGCCTCGCGCGCAGCGCGTCGCGCTCCAGCTCGTCGCGATCGTGAAGCTCACGCGCACCGCACTGCTCTACTCCGATCCCGACCTGCGCCGCGCGTTGCTGCAAGACCTCGAGAGCAATGAAGGCGTGCGCGTATACCCGCGCGAAACCACCGATAAATACAAGCTGCAACCCGACGAATCGCTGAACCGCCTGATCGAGCATGACATCCGCGGACGTCTTGGCGACGATACGATCATCGCGCAGTCGGTGAACGACATACCGGGTGTGTGGATCAGCTTCAAGATCGACGACGACGATTACTGGGTCGCGCTCGATCGCGATCAGCTCGATAACGTGACCGGCCTGCAATGGGCCGGCTGGGGCATATTTGCGCTCGCGCTGTCGCTATTCGGCGCGGCGTTTATCACGAGTCTCGTGAACCGGCCATTCGCGCGCCTCGCGATGGCGGCGCGCAGGGTCGGTTCCGGGCAATCGCCGGAGCAGTTGCCTGAACGCGGCCTCGGCGTGGCGGCCGAAACGAATCGAAGCTTCAACCAGATGGTGCGCGATCTCGAGCAGCTCGAAGCCGATCGCGCGCTGATGCTTGCCGGCATTTCTCACGACCTGCGCACGCCGCTTGCTCGCTTAAGACTCGAGACGGAAATGAGCCCGTCCGATCAGACGACCAAGGACGCGATGATCGACGACATCGAGCAGATGGATATGATCATCGGGCGTTTCCTCGATTACGCGCGCCCGGTGCAGCGTATGCCCGAGCCCGTCGATCTGTCGGTGATCGCGGGAGAACTCGCGGCGCGGATGTCGACCGAAGATGGCATCCGGCTGATCACGCGCCTCGCGCCCTCGGCGGTTATCGAGGCGGATGAAACGGATATCCGGCGCGTCGTCGGCAATCTGATCGAGAACGCGCGCAAGTACGGCTTGAGCGAAGAAGACGGCATTCCGCACGTGATTCTCGAAACGCGGGTATCGCATTCGCGCGTCGAGCTGTCCGTCGTCGACGAAGGTCCGGGCATTCCGGAAGACCAACTCGCGCTTGTCACACGACCGTTTTACCGTGTCAATTCGGCGCGTACGCAGGCAAACGGGACCGGCCTCGGCATGGCGATCGTGCAGCGGCTGGTCGGCCGCTATCGTGGCGCGTTGCGGCTGCGCAACCGGTCGCCGGGTCCGGGCCTTGAGGTGACGATCGAATTTCCGCTCGCGAAGAGCGGTTGAGCCGGATCGAAAGCGGCAGATCTTTCAGAAGATGCACGCAGTTTCTTGGTTTGATCGGAAGATTCACCGTTTTCTCCGATTCGCCCCTATATAAAACAAGACTGCCTCCGGTGAAACCGAAACAATCTCCCGGCTGCACACTATCGGCGCTTTGAAGAAAATCTATCCGTTCCGTTAGTGAAAAACTATTGACCACAAATAGCAATAGAGTTATAGTTTCGTTCGTGGGGCGCGACGTACGGCTCCAGCGAGCCTTGACGCTCGGCAGCACCGAACAAACCCAAACAGATTTATCCGGACGATTGCGGTTCCGTGTTTAGCAATCCCCGTTTTGAATGACCCGTTCCTGACCGTTTGCCACTTTCACATAGGAGTGTCTGCATGAAAACCATCGGCGATAAACTCGAAGCTTTCACCGTCACCGCTGCGAAGCCTGGCTTTAATCACCACGAAGAGAACGGCGTGTCGGCGTTCGAAGAAATCACCGAACAGTCGTTCCCGGGCAAGTGGAAAATCATTTACTTCTATCCGAAGGACTTCACGTTCGTCTGCCCGACGGAAATTGTCGAATTCGGCAAGCTCGGCAAGGATTTCGCAGAGCGCGACGCTGTTTTGCTCGGCGGCAGCACCGACAACGAATTCGTGAAGCTCGCATGGCGCCAGGCTCACAAGGACCTCGACAAGCTGAACCACTACTCGTTCGGCGACGTCAAGGGCGAACTGGTTGACCAACTGGGCGTGCGTGACCGCGAAGCCGGTGTCGCACTGCGCGCAACGTTCATCGTTGATCCGGACAACACGATTCAGCACGTGTCGGTCAACAACCTGAACGTCGGCCGTAGCCCGACGGAAATCCTGCGTATTCTGGACGGCCTGCAAACGGACGAACTGTGCCCGTGCAACCGCGCAGTCGGCGGCGCCACGCTGTAAGCCATTGCAGCTGAAAGCCCGCTAAGCTTGAAAAAGCCGGCGGGCTTTTTTATCGGCAACTCGATAGGAGATATCTATGGAATTCTTGTCCGCGATCAAAGAACTTGTTCCCGACTATGCGAAGGACATCCGGCTGAACCTCGACGGCACGATCGCGCGCTCGTCGCTCGAAGGCAACGACGCGGTCGGCGTCGCACTGGCTGCCGCGTTTGCGTCGAAGAGTCCGGCGCTGGTCGCCGCGATCCGCAACGCGGGCGTGCTGTCGCCCGAAGAAACGAACGGCGCGCTGACGGCCGCCGCGCTGATGGGCATGAACAACGTCTGGTATCCGTACGTCGAGATGACGGATAACGCCGACTTGAAGGGACAGCCGGCCGGTCTGCGGATGAATGCCTATGCGTCGCATGGCGGCGTCGACAAGCGGCGCTTCGAGATGTACGCGCTGGCCGCATCGATCATCGGCAAGTGCCACTTCTGCGTGAAGTCGCACTTCGAGACGCTGCTCAAGGAAGGCATGAGCTCGACGCAACTGCGCGACGTCGGCCGGATTGCAGCGGTGGTCAATGCCGCGGCGCTGGTGATTGCGGCTGAAGGCAAGTAACGCAGGCACGCACGCCGCGCGGCAAAAACGCGCACTTTTGCGCGCGGCGATACACGATATCGCCGCGCTCATGCAAAAACGCCACGCATGATCTGCGTGGCGTTCTGCTTTTCAGAAATGGCTTTTTCGCATGCTGCTCGCCGACGCACGGGCGCGTCTACCCCGCTCCGCGCCCCGCTCGCGCCAATCCGCGCTTCAGCCTCAGGCCCGCATCAACAACACCGCGGCCTGCGCCTCGATCCCTTCGCCGCGCCCGAGATAGCCGAGCTTCTCGTTGGTCTTCGCCTTCACGTTGACGCGCTCGAGCGGCAGTTGCAGATCCGCCGCGATATTCGCGCGCATTGCATCGATATGCGGCGCAAGCTTCGGCGCCTGCGCGATCACCGTGCTGTCGACATTCGCGATCGAAAAGCCGGCGCGCGCAATGCGCGCCGCGCATTCGCGCAGCAGCACGCGGCTGTCGGCGCCGGCGAATTCCTTGTCCGTATCGGGAAAATGACGGCCGATGTCGCCGAGCGACGCGGCGCCGAAAAGCGCATCGGTAATCGCATGCAACAGCACGTCCGCGTCCGAATGACCGAGCAGGCCGCGGTCGTAAGGCACAGTCACGCCGCCGATGATAAGCGGCCGGCCCGGCACGAGCGCATGCACGTCGTAGCCTTGTCCGATTCTGAAATCCATGGTGGGGTCCGTATTTTTTAGCGCGTTGTTTTTATGAAGAAGCGGCGTTGAGCGTGGCAGCCGGCCGGCTCAGGATCGCGTCCGCAAGATCGAAATCTTCGGGATAGGTGACCTTGAAATTGCGCAGGCTCCCCTGCACGAGCCGCGGCGCATGGCCGATCCACTCGATCGCACTCGCCTCGTCGGTCAGATCGTGGCCGTCCTGCTGCGCGCGCAAAATGGCCTCGCGCAGCATGCCGATGCGGAACATCTGCGGCGTTTGCGCCTGCCAGAGCCCGTCGCGGCCTTCAGTGCGCGAGATGCGCGTATCGGTGTCGGGCGCGATGCGCTTGAGCGTATCGGCAACGGGCAGCGCCATAATGCCGCCGATCGCGTCGTCCTTCAGCGCGTCGACGAGCGAGCGGATCAGCGCGGGCGTAATGCCGGGGCGTGCCGCGTCGTGCACAAGCACCCAGTCGTTGTCGTGCGCGCCGAACTCGGCGAGCGCATGCAGCCCGTTCAATACCGACGCCTGCCGCGATGCGCCGCCGCAGCGCCGCACCGCAAAGCGCAGGCCGCTGAAGCGGCGCGCGTCGAAATGCTGGTCGTTCGGCGCGAGCACGACAAGCGTCTGCGAAAACTCGCTGCACGCGTCGAACGCCGCGAGCGAGTAATGCAGCATGTCGCGTCCGGCGACGCTTCGGTATTGCTTGGGCATCGGCGCGCCGGAACGGCTGCCGGTGCCCGCACCGGGAATCAGGGCAAAGAGGCGGGGAGTCACAGAACGGATGCTGCGAAGTCAAAGTGAAGGTCGGATTTTATAATAGGTCTTTCGCTCGCACGTCCCGACACGCGTAAACTTGCCGTTTCTGTCGCGCTTCAGCCGACGCTTGCACCGAAGATAGCCTCGAAGTGTTAGCCGGACATGAGTTCCCGAAGCTAGACACCGCAGTTGACACACTAGTTGCCACAATTCACGGCCGTTCCTCCTTATTTATGTCCGACACCGCCGCATCCCCGTCGAATCCGCCGCAGCCGACTCCTCCGCAGGGGACCGCCGTAGAGCGGTATGCTGCCCAGTGGAAGCCCCCCGTCGCACCCGTCAAAGCCGGCCAGCGCTTTGCGTTCGACGGCGCGCAAGGTTCCGCCGACGCGCTGCTGATCGCCCGCTACCACCTCGCGTACAAGGAACAACTGCCGCTGCTGGCCGTCGTCTGCGCCAGCGCCGTCGACGCACAGCGCCTGTCGCAGGAAATCCCGTACTTCGCGCCGAACGCACGCGTGCGGCTGCTGCCGGACTGGGAAACGCTGCCGTACGACACGTTTTCGCCGCACCAGGATCTGGTCTCGGAACGGCTCGCGACGCTGCACGACCTCGGTGAGGGCCGCTGCGACATCCTGCTCGTGCCCGCCACCACGGCGCTCTACCGCATGCCGCCCGCGTCCTTCATGGCTGCGTACACGTTCGCGTTTGCGCAGGGCGAACGTCTCGACGAAGCGAAACTGAAGTCGCAGCTCACGCTGGCCGGCTACGAGCACGTCAGCCAGGTCATGCGCCCCGGCGAATACTGCGTGCGCGGCTCGCTGATCGATCTGTTTCCGATGGGCTCGCCCCTGCCGTACCGGCTCGACCTGTTCGACGATCAGGTCGATTCGATCCGCGCCTTCGATCCCGACACCCAGCGCAGCCTGTACCCCGTACGCGACGTCCGCCTGCTGCCGGGCCGCGAGTTTCCGTTCGACGAAGCGTCGCGCACCGCATTTCGCAGCCGATGGCGCGAGGTGTTCGAGGGCGATCCGAGCCGTGCGTCGATCTACAAGGACATCGGCAACGGCGTACCGTCGGCGGGTATCGAATACTATCTGCCGCTCTTTTTCGAAGATACGGCGACCCTCTTCCACTATCTGCCCGACGGCTCGCATCTGGTTTTCACGGGCGACCTCGACGCATCGATCAAGCGCTTCACCGCCGACACGAAACAACGCTTCAACTTCCTCTCGCACGATCGTGACCGGCCGATTCTCGAGCCGCAGCGGCTCTTTCTGTCAGACGAAGATTTCTTTACGCTCGCCAAGCCGTTCGCGCGCCTGACGCTGCCCGCAAAAGCCGAGGGCGGCTGGGCCGCGCCGCTGCCGAACCTCGCGCTCGACCGTCACGCGGAAGACCCCGTCACCGCATTGCGCGCGTATCTCGATACGACGCCGAATCGCGTGTTGTTCGCGGTCGAATCGGCGGGCCGTCGCGAAACCATCGCGCAGCTGCTCGCGGAAAACGATCTGCGCGGCGGTCCAGCTGACAGTTTCGAAGCATGGCTCAGCGCCGACGCGCGCTTCTCGATCGGCGTCGCGCCGCTCGCGAGCGGTTTTGCGCTGCCGGGCGAAGGCATCGCGATCATCACCGAAACCGAGCTTTACGGGCCGCTCGCGCGCCGTGCCGGACGGCGCCGTCAGGAACAGGCGAGCAACGTCGACTCGATGGTGCGCGACCTGTCCGAGCTCAAGGTCGGCGATCCCGTCGTCCACGCGCAGCACGGCATCGGCCGCTATATGGGCCTCGTGACGATGGATCTCGGCGAAGGCGAGACCGAGTTCCTGCATCTCGAATACGCGGGCGAAAGCAAGCTCTATGTGCCGGTCGCGCAGTTGCATGTGATCTCGCGCTACAGCGGCGCGGACCCCGAAAGCGCGCCGCTGCATTCGCTGGGCTCCGGCCAGTGGGAAAAGGCGAAGCGCAAGGCCGCGCAGCAGATCCGCGATACGGCCGCCGAATTGCTGAATCTGTACGCGCGCCGCGCGGCACGCGAAGGCCACGCTTTCAAGCTCGATCCGCGCGATTACGTGAAGTTCGCGGAAAGCTTCGGCTTCGAGGAAACGCCGGACCAGGCCGCGGCAATCGCCGCCGTGATTGGCGATATGACGAGCGGTAAGCCGATGGACCGGCTCGTCTGCGGCGACGTCGGTTTCGGCAAGACCGAGGTCGCGCTGCGCGCGGCGTTTATCGCCGTGATGGGCGGCAAGCAGGTCGCGCTGCTGTCGCCCACCACGCTGCTTGCCGAACAGCACACGCAAACTTTCAGCGACCGCTTCTCCGACTGGCCCGTGCGCATCGCCGAACTGTCGCGCTTCAAGACCACCAGGGAAATCAACGCGGCGATCCAGCAGATCAACGAAGGCAGCGTCGATATCGTAATCGGCACGCACAAGCTGCTTTCGTCGGAAGTGCAGTTCAAGCGGCTCGGTCTGGTGATCATCGACGAAGAGCATCGGTTCGGCGTACGTCAGAAGGAAGCACTCAAGGCGTTGCGCGCCGAAGTGGACGTGCTCACGCTGACCGCGACGCCGATTCCGCGCACGCTCGGCATGGCGCTCGAGGGCTTGCGCGATTTCTCGGTGATCGCCACGGCGCCGCAAAAGCGGCTCGCCATCAAGACCTTCGTGCGGCGCGAGGAAGACAGCGTGATTCGCGAAGCAATGCTGCGCGAACTGAAGCGCGGCGGCCAGGTTTACTTTCTGCATAACGAAGTGGAGACGATCGAGAATCGCCGCGCGATGCTCGAAGCGCTCGTCCCCGAAGCGCGCATTGCGGTCGCGCATGGACAGATGCACGAGCGCGAACTCGAACGCGTGATGCGCGATTTCGTCGCGCAGCGCGCCAACGTGCTGCTGTGTACGACGATTATCGAAACCGGTATCGACGTGCCGAGCGCGAATACGATCCTGATTCACCGCTCCGACAAGTTCGGCCTCGCGCAATTGCACCAGTTGCGCGGCCGCGTCGGCCGCTCGCATCACCAGGCCTATAGCTATCTGCTCGTGCATGATCCGCAGGGCCTCACGAAGCAGGCGCAACGGCGGCTCGAAGCGATTCAGCAGATGGAAGAACTCGGCGCCGGCTTCTATCTCGCGATGCACGACCTCGAAATTCGCGGTACCGGCGAAGTGCTCGGCGACAAGCAGTCGGGCGAGATTCACGAGATCGGCTTCCAGCTCTACACCGATATGCTCAACGATGCGGTCAAGGCGCTGAAAGACGGCAAGGAGCCCGACCTCACCGCGCCGCTCGCGGCGACGACCGAAATCAATCTGCACGCACCCGCGATTCTGCCCGCCGATTACTGCGGCGATGTGCAGGAACGCTTATCGCTGTACAAGCGGCTCGCCAATTGCGAACACAACGATTCAATCGACGGCATTCAGGAAGAACTGATCGACCGCTTCGGCAAGATGCCGCCGCAGGCGCATGCGCTCGTCGAAACGCATCGGCTGCGGCTCGCCGCGCGACCGCTCGGTATTTCGAAGATCGACGCGGGTGAAGCGGTGATCGCGCTGCAATTCATTCCTAATCCACCGGTCGACGGGATGCGCATTATCGAAATGGTTCAGAAGCACAAGCACATCAAGCTGGCGGGACAGGACAAGCTGCGCATCGAAACGCGCAGCCCCGATCTCGCGGTGCGCGTCGCGACCGTCAAGGAAACGCTGCGCGCGCTCGGTGCGCCCGCACGAGGCGCGGCAGGTCAGCGTGTGACAGCGCAGTGAAGCCAAGATGACAGACACATCCGGGAGCGGCAACAACCAGAAGCGTGCGTACGATGTGCATCGGACCGCACGCGCGGATGGCGCTCCGGATGCAGGCGACACACGAGATACAGGCGATGCACGCGGCACACTCGCCGCACTTGACGCACGCACGGCATCGATCGTCGATCTGCTCGCGGCGCTCGTGCGCATTCCGAGCCGCGGCGGCATCGATCCCACGACGCCGATCCTCGAATGCATCGAGCAATGGTTCGCGCGACACGCGCCGGGCTTGCCGCGTACACGCATCGTGTCCGCGAGCGGCGAGCCGCTCGCGCTGTATGCGGAAGTGTGTGGAAGCGCTGCCACCACGGCGAAGGCTTCGGAAAACGCTTCGACCAACCCTTCGACCAAAACCACGGCGCATGCACCATCCAATTCATCGGACAAAGCATCCGGTCCCGCGCCCCGCATCACGTCCGGTAACCCGCCCTACTATGTGCTCAACGCGACGCTCGACACGGCAGGCTTCGGCGACGAAGCGGTCTGGACTCAACCGCCGCTCGGCGCGCATATCGTCGATGGCTGGCTGATTGGCCGCGGCGCCGCCGATAGCAAATCAGGCGCCGCGCTGTTTGCGCATCTGCTGGTAGC
The DNA here is from genome assembly GCF_019428685.1 of Paraburkholderia edwinii. Classification (NCBI taxonomy): domain Bacteria; kingdom Pseudomonadati; phylum Pseudomonadota; class Betaproteobacteria; order Burkholderiales; family Burkholderiaceae; genus Paraburkholderia; species Paraburkholderia edwinii. The sequence continues at coordinate 2,328,188 of NZ_CP080095.1, read as the reverse complement.
GCTTTCACAACGGACCACGGAATTCGCCGGACGCATCGGCCTGCTGCTCGACCTCGACGAACACACGGGCCGTTTCGGCGGCGCGCGTGCGTTCTTTGACAGCTTCGTCGACAACCAGGGCAACACGACCGCGAAGCTTGACAGCGTTGCCAATCAAACCGGGCACGCCCGCGCCTCACGCCCCGACGGCGTGCTGATCGGCTATCCGGGACACGACCGCATCATGGTCGGTGCGCGCGGCTTTCTGCGCGCGAAGCTTGTTGTGCACGGCATCGCCGCGCATTCGGGCAGCGGCAGCTCGCGCGGGCTCAACGCGGCGGTACGCGGTGGCGCACTCGCCAACGCGCTGCACGATATGCCGCTGCCCCGCATCGACTACGGGACTTTTGACCGCCAGGCACAATTGACCGTGACCGGCATCAAGGCAGGCGACGACGGCTTCACTGCAGTACCCGATCGTTGCGAACTCAAGGTCGATATCCGGCTCACGCCGCGCTTCGATGCTGAGCACGCGCGCGGTCTGATTGCCGATGCGATTCGCGCACACGACATCGCCTACACCTCCAGTCCTGCAAATAATCTATTGACGGACATCGAATGGATCGACGGCTGGCCCGCTTATCGGGTGTCCGATACGCATCCTATGTTGAACACATTGTGCAAAGCGGCACGGCACATATTCGGTGCAGTGCCGCCATGTGAAGTCGCAGGCCCTTCGAATATCGGCAACTATCTCGCGTCGCTGTCGATCCCCGCGCTATGCGGTTTCGGTCCGCGCGGCGAACAGCTGCACGCCAGCGACGAGCGCGTCGAACTGGCGAGCATCGCGCCCGTCTATCAAATCTACGAACACGCGTTGCTCGAGTTATTGCGTCAATAGCGCCTGCTAATACGAGGCAATTGCAATTGCAAGCGCGCACATAAGCGTTTTATGCTGCATTGCGCAAACGCTTTAAAAGCCGCTTATGTACCCTCGCTTGTCCCCTTTATGTGCCCTTTAGCGCTTTGGCTTATTAAGGGTTTTTCGGTATGATCGGGCAGACAATCAAGCGGAGTCCCGTCATGTCCCAGGTCGCTGAATCAGCAGCTCAGCCCTCAAGAATGTCTTCTCGATCCGCATCCGCTGTGTCAAACGTTTCCGCCAACGCTTCTTCCAACGCACTTCCCGACGTCTCTTCACAGGGCCATTCAAGCACTGCTCCGGTTTCGCTGCCGTGGATCGAGCGACTCGTGGCATTCGACACGGTGAGCCGCAATCCCAATCTCGGCCTGATCGAAACCGTGCGCGACGCCTTGCGCAAGCACGGCATCGACGCCACGCTGACGCACGGCGAAGGCGGCACATGGGCCAATCTCTTTGCGACGATTCCGGCGCACGACGGCGAAACGAACGGCGGCGTCGTGCTGTCCGGACATACCGATGTCGTGCCGGTCGACGGCCAGCACTGGGACTCCGATCCCTTCAAGCCCGAAGTACGCGACGGCAAACTGTACGGCCGCGGCACCTGCGATATGAAGGGGTTTATCGGCGCGGCGCTGACGCTCGTGCCTGAAATGCAAAATACAAAACTCGCGCGGCCAATTCATCTCGCGCTATCGTTTGGCGAGGAAGTCGGTTGCATCGGCGCGCCGTTGATGATCGAAGATCTGATCAAACGCGGCATCAAGCCTGACGGCTGCATTGTCGGAGAACCGACGAGCATGCGGCCGATCATCGCGCACAAGGGCATCAACGTGTATCGATGCTGCGTGCGTGGCCAGGCCGCGCATTCGTCGCTTACGCCTAAAGGCGTCAACGCGATCGAATATGCGGCGCGCCTCATCTGCTATATCCGCGATATGGCCGATCAGTTCCGCGAGCAAGGTCCGTTCGACGAACTCTACGACGTGCCGTTTTCGACTGCGCAAACCAGCACGATCGAAGGCGGAAACGCCGTCAACACAGTGCCGGCCGAATGCCGTTTCGCGTTCGAGTTCCGCAATCTGCCGACGCTCGACCCCGAGCCGATCTTTGCGCGCATCGAGCAGTACGCGCGCGAAACGCTGCTGCCGAAAATGAAGCGCGAGCATGAGGCGGCCGCGATCGAATTCACGAAGGTGGCCGCAGCGCCGGGGCTCGACGCGGCGGAGCAAACCGCGATCACGCAACTCGTGCGCGCGCTCACCGCGAATCAGGACAAGCGCAAGGTCGCCTATGGCACCGAGGCCGGACTCTTTTCGCGCGCCGGCATTCCGAGCATCGTCTGCGGGCCCGGCGATATCCAGCAGGCACACAAGGCAAACGAATTCGTCGCACTCGAACAGCTTGTGCAGTGCGAGCGCTTCCTCGGCAAGTTCATCCACAGCATGTCGCTCGACGCACACACCAACTGAGTGTTTTAGCCCGGCGCAATCATCCCCCCACGAACGCAACCCACGTACGATCACGCCATGTCCACCGCCATCCAGCAGCACACCGACCACACGATCGACGGCGAGCCGATTCCGACGCTCGATGCGATCGCTTCGCAGCATTTTGCGTTGACGCCGTGGGTCGTGCGAACACCGGTGTTCGATCGGATGGACTTCCCAACGCTCGAGGGCACGCTCGTCAACTTCAAGTTCGAGCTGCTGCAAGCCGGCGGCAGCTTCAAGGCACGCGGCGCGTTTACGAATCTGCTTGGGCTCGACGAACCGCAGCGCAGCGCGGGCGTGACATGCGTATCGGGCGGCAATCACGCGATCGCGGTCGCGTATGCAGCGATGCGGCTGGGCATCAGCGCGAAGGTCGTCGTGTTCCGTTCGGCGAACCCGGCGCGCATTGCGCTTTGCCGGCAGTTTCGCGCGGAAGTCGTGATCGCGGAAAACGCCGTCGAGGCCTTCGAGATCGTGCGCCGCATTGAAGCGGAAGAAGGCCGCTATTTCGTGCACCCGTTCAACGGCTATCGCACCGTGCTCGGCAGCGCGACGCTCGGTTACGAATGGGCCACGCAAACGCCCGATCTCGATGCGGTGATCGTGCCGGTGGGCGGCGGCGGCCTCGCGGCCGGCGTATCGACTGCGCTGCGTCTGGCGAATCCGCGCGTCCATGTGTTCGGTGTCGAACCTGAAGGCGCCGACGTCATGAGCCGCAGCTTCGCGGCGAATCACACGGTGAAGATGGGCCATATGCATTCGATCGCCGATTCGCTGATGTCGCCGCATACCGAGCAATACAGCTACGAACTGTGCCGCCGGCATATCGACCGCCTCGTGACCGTTAGTGACGATCAATTGCGCGCGGCGATGCTCACGTTGTTCTCGCAACTGAAACTCGCGGTCGAGCCTGCTTGCGCGGCGGCGACCGCGGCCCTGCTCGGCCCCTTACGCGAAACGCTGCAGGGCAAACGCGTCGGCGTGCTGCTATGCGGAACCAATACCGATACGCTCACGTTCGCGACGCATATCGAGCGCGCGCGTTCGGCGCAGGTGTAGGAGCACAATCACGCCCGCGGCAAGGGCACGTCCATCAAACCTTCTACCCCGCCTGTCCGATCGTTCGCTATCATGCGTGCATTGACCACCAGGAGAGATGCCTTATGAGCATGATCAAGGAATTCAAGGAATTCGCCCTCAAGGGCAACGTCATGGATCTGGCAGTCGGTGTGATTATCGGCGGCGCGTTTTCCACCATCGTCAATTCAGTGGTGAAAGACCTGATCATGCCGATCGTCGGCACGGCAACCGGCGGCCTCGATTTCTCGAATCTGTTTATTCTGCTCGGGCATATTCCCGACAGCTTCAAAGGCAACCCCGGTTCGTATAAAGACCTGCAGACCGCGGGCGTTGCGGTGTTCGGCTACGGCGCATTCATCACAGCCGTGATCAACTTCGCGATTCTCGCGTTCATCATCTTTCTGATGGTCAAGTTCATCAACAACCTGCGCAAGCCGACTGAAGCCGAAGCGGCAGCGCCGGCCGCACCGCCCGAAGATACGTTGCTGTTGCGCGAGATCCGCGATTCGCTGAAGAGTTCGCCGCGTTAAGATCGGCCTGCGGCCTTCTCCGCTTTCGCGTTCGCCGCACTTTCAATCGCTTTTTCGAGCTGCATGAAGTTGACGGGTTTCGTCAGATGCGCGTTGAATCCCGCATCGATACAGCGCCGGATATCCTCGTCGGTGCCGAAGCCCGTCAGCGCGACGGCCGGCACGTCGGAGCGCTCGCGAAACGCGCGGATAAAGTCGATGCCCGTGCCATCGGGCAGGCCGACATCGCTCACGATCAGATCGAACGATGCGGTCTGTGTCGCCGCAAGCGCATCCGACACCCGCCCCACCACCGTCACTTCGTGCCCGAGCGTACGAATCAGTTGCGCCATCACCTCGGCGGTATCTTCATGGTCTTCGACCATCAGAATCGCGAGCGCGCCGGCCGGATGACGCGTCGATGCGTCCGCAACGACCGGCTTTTCGGTCGGCGCTTCGGCAGTCGGCAAAGTGATCGTGAAGGTCGCGCCGCAATGCGCGCCGGGGCTATAGGCGGTGACCGTGCCCCCATGCGCATCGGTTAGCGCCTTCGTGATTGCAAGCCCGAGCCCGAGTCCGCCGAATTGCCGCGACATATTCTGGCTGCCCTGCTCGAACGCATTGAAGAGCTTGCCGATCTGCTCAGGCTCGATACCGACGCCCGTATCTTCAACCGAGATCTGCACATGCATGCGCTCGTCGCGCGTGCGCACATAAATATGCCCGCCATCCGGCGTGAACTTCGCCGCGTTGCGGATCAGATTCCATAGCATCTGCTGCAGCCGCGCGCGATCGCCGAGCACATAGTGGTGTTGAGCCGCCTTGTCGACATGCACGTCCTGCTGCTTGACTTGAATCTCACTGCGAAAGAGTTCGAGCACGCTATCGATCACCTCGTGCACATCGACCGTTTCGTGCGATAGACGCAGCTTGCCGTTCGCCACGCGCGTCAGGTCGAGCAGATCGTCGATCAGCCGCGCTTCGAGTTCGACATTGCGGCGAATCATCGCGATGCCCGAGCGCGCCGCTTCGGGCAGCCCCGGGATCATCTCGACCATGCGTGCGCCGGCCAGCACCGGTGTCAGCGGCGTGCGCAGCTCATGCGACAGCATCGCGAGAAAGCGATCTTTCGCGCGGTTTGCTTCTTCAGCTGCCTGGCGCGCGGTCTGCTCCGATTCGAGCAGCCGTTCGCGCTCCTCGATCGCCTCGCGCTGCGAATGGATGTCCGTGCAACTACCGAACCATTTGCTGACCGTGCCGTCGGCATCGCGCATCGCGACGATACGCGTGTCGAACCAGCGATACACGCCATCGTGGCGGCGAATGCGCAATTCGTGCCGATACTCGGACGTGCCGCTCCGCACGGTCCTCAACCATGTGCGGCGCACTTCCTCGCGATCGTCGGGGTGCACGGCGTCGAGCCACGCCAGGCCTAGCGACGCGGCGCTTTCGAGCCCCGTATAGTCGACCCACTGTTTCGACACGAAGTCGCACGCGCCGCTCGCGCTGCACGTGAGCACGAGGTGCGGCAGCGCTTCCGAAAGCGTTCGGTAATGCTGCTCGCGGTCGCGCAGCATCAGCGCTTCGGCCGACGCGCGTTGCAGCCGCACCTGCGACAGCACGCGTTCGACCGCTTCGGGCAGATAGTCGAGATAGTCGCCGGCCTTCGGCACGACGTCGGATACGCCCGAGCGCAATGCCTCGATCACGCGCGATTCGTCGGTGAAGCCGGTCACGAGAATGGCGGGCACGCGCACGCCTTCGCTGCGCAACCGCCGGAAAAAGTCGAGCCCCGTCTCCGCACCGGTCAGCTGATAGTCGAGCACGAGCAGGTCCGGTTCGCTCTCGGCAATGCGCGCGCGCGCCGCACCGACGCCCGCGCACAGCGCGACCTTGCAGCCCGCGCGTTCGAGCGACTTGCGCGCGAGACGCAGGATGCCCTCGTCGTCGTCGACGACGAGCACATGAGCCGCAGGTAGCGTGGATCCTTCTTGTGTCATGCTGTATCTTCGTTGTCTCTGCTGTCGATGACTGCGGCCGTTGACTGCGGCCGTTGACTGCGGCCGTTGACTGCGGCCCTTGACTGCGGCCCTTGACTGCCGCCAACGACCTCGACCGCACCGTCACCTACCCTCGCGCATCGCCATGCGCTATGGCGTGCGCACCATCACGCGACGATCATCCGTTGCCCGGGCGGCAGTTTAACCACTTGCAAAAAGAACCCGAGCCGGCGCACCGCTTCGATAAACGCGTCGTACTCGACGGGCTTCGTGATGTACACGTTGCAGCCTAGTTCATAGCACCGTTCGATTTCGCGCGGATCGTCGGTGGTCGTCAGCACGATGACGGGCATCGCCGCCGTCGTGGGCGACTCCTTCAGCCGCCGCAGCACCTCGAAGCCGTCGACGCGCGGCATCTTGAGGTCGAGCAGCACGACGTAGTTCGTCAGATCGTCGCGCGGCGGATACTTGCCGGCGTTCTCGCCGAGCGGCCGGTCGCCGAAGAAATAGTCGAGCGCCTGCTGACCATCCGCAAATCTTACGAAACCATTCGATATGCCGGCGCGGCGCAGGTTGCGCTCGACGAGCGTCGCGTGCCCATCGTCATCCTCGACGAGCACGATGCCCACCGTCTTGCCCACTGCTGCCGACCCTGTCATGTTTTCTCCGTCCACTGCGTGCATTGACTGCTGCCCCCGCCGCTGTTTTTGACAATCGTGTTGCCGCTTTTTCTGGCTACTTCGCTTTCAGGCTGCTGCGCCTGCAAGTTCACCCCGTGCGCACCGGCTGATCCGGCAGCACGACGAAAAACGTCGACCCCGCCCCTTCCGCCGATTCGACCCAGACCCGTCCGCCGTGCCGTTCCACCGTGCGCCGCACGAGCGCGAGGCCGATGCCGTCGCCCTTCGAGATATCGCCATGCAGCCGCTGGAATGCGCGAAACATTTTAGGCATGTAGGCGGCCGGAATGCCGAGGCCATTGTCTCGCACATAGAAGGTTCGCGTCGTCGGCGCTTGCGGGTCGGCTTCGTCCTCCGGTTCGGCGGGAAGCGCGCCCACTTCGATGCGGCCCGGCCGGCCCGGATCGAGGAAATTCAGCGCATTGCTGAGCAGGTTGCTGAACACCTGCTCGATCGCGCCCGGGTCGCCCCACGCGGTCGGCAGGTCGCGCACCGTGACCGTTGCGAACCGTTGGTGAATCTGCGTCTCCAGCGCATCGACCGCGCGCGCGACCACGCGGCCCACGCTCACGCGCTGCCATTGATACTCGAGCCGGCCCGCGCGCGAGATGCGCAACAGCGCATCGATGATCGCCGCCGCGCGCGTGACCGACGAGCGCAGAAACTGCAGAGACTCACGCATATCGCCGTCGAGCACGCGTGCAAGGCGCCGTTCTTCGACATCGGGCAGCTTCGCCGCATCGATCGTTGCGCGCACATCGTCGCACGACACCTGCAGTTCCTTCGAAAAGCCCTGCAGGTTCACGAGCGGCGAACGCAGATCGTGCGACACGCTGTAGATAAACATCTCGTTGTCCTGCGTCTCCTGGCGCAGCGCCTCGTTGACGCCGGCCAGCTCGGCCGCGCGTGCTTCGAGCCGCTTTTGCAGCGTGACCTGCTCCTGCTCGGCGACGCGCAGACGGGCACTCGTCTGGTGCAGCGCGCGGTCGAGGGCCGCGATTTCGTCGTTGCCGGCAAGCGGCGCGCTCAACGGCTGACCGTTGCCGAGACGCTCGGCGTTATCGGTCAGCACTTCGAGGCGGCGGCCGATATTGCGCGCGAACACGAGCGCGGTGACCGCCCAGATCAACATGGAGCCGACCACCGCGGCGATCAGCGCATATTGCTGGCGCGCACGCGTTTGCATTACCGATGCGCTGCGCTGTGCGTCAAGACGCGATGCTTCCGCGACAAAAGCGTCGAGTTCATTACGAACGATGCCGATCTGCGCCGGCACCGCGTTCGCCTCGAGCGAAACATAGGCCTTCGTGCTGCGGCCTTCGCGCAGCACGTCCGCGGCATCGATGGCCTGCGCGTGATAACGGTCGATTGCATCGCGCATCGTGCGCACGCGCGCGGCCTGCTGCGGCGTATCGGCCACCAGCTGATCGAGATGCATGAGCCGGTCCGACAGGTCGACCCACGCCGCATGACGCTCGATAAACGCCGGGTCGCCGACGATTAGCCCTGTGCGCACGCGCGCCGCCTGGCGCAATAGCGGGTCTTCGAGCGCGGACGCCTGATAGAGAATCTGCTTGCTATTTGCGGCCGACTGCACCGCAAGCGCGGTTTGCTCCTGCGTATCGAACACCACCCCGAGCAGCGCGAGCTCGACGACGCTCGGCAATGCGATCAGCAGCAAACCCTTTGTGAATAGTTTCATATTCGCCTGGCAAACTTTCCGGCCACAAACAGTCGTTCCGGCCGCAAGGACAGACAGCGCGATCGATAGACGAAGGCGATCGCAAGACAAGCGGACAGGACCAGCGGCAAGATGACGTGCGGCACAATGAACAGCGAACCGTGCAGCCAACTGAGCAGCGAACTGAGCAGCGAACTGGGCAACGAACCGTGCAGCGAACCGGGCAACGAATCGCGCGCGAAGACGAGGCATCAGGACATGCACGGGTAGGCAACCACTACGACCTCAGGTAGCCTCAAAACCGGGCAGCACCGGCGCGACGAGCGCTGCGCGGCTGGAATCGAGTCATTATCGACGTGAATGGTCGAGATTTCAACGCGGCCGGGCGGTGCGGCATGGCGCATGCGAAGCGATGTGTCATGCCGCGCGGCAAATTATGTTGGAGAAGTGCTGGCGCACACAAAAATGCCTTTTTTATCGGTGACGGAATCAATCGCGTAGCCCATGCGTCTATCATGGAGACAGATGCACAGAATGCGAAAGCGCACGGCGACACGATTCGGCATGTTCCGCACGGGCCGGTGTGAGACGGAACAATGTCGAATCACCGTGAATCCGGCATTTTCGTATGCTATAAAAGATCGACGTGCGGCGCGCGAAGCCGGGAGTGGTCGCATGAGGACGCTGCGTTTCTTGCAATTCTTTTTCAGGCGAATTTTTATGTCCTTCCCGAAAAAGCGTAGACGCGCGAAGGTGGACGGCGACGAGTCGTTCCTCGCGGTACTACGTCATTTCAAGGCGTTCGGCCAGCTCGATACGAAAATCGCGCGTGCCCGTGCGCAGGACGAGCCAGTGCTCTATGCCCACGTGCTGCCCGGGCTCGATGTGTTGCTATGCTGCGTGCGCGGTGCCCAGCCGCCGTATCCGGCCACCGCCGAGTTGCGCCGCCGCTGCATCGAATCGATAGCGAACGCGCTCGAGCAGCCGCTCGATGGCCTCGAGAACGGCGGCTACTGGTACGAGGCGGACGGCTTCGGCTTCCTCGTATTCGCAAGCCGCGCGCGTGCGCGCATTCTCCCGGAGTTCGGCGCCACGCGTTCAGCCGCGGGCGCGCGGCGCATGCGGCGGCAGGATGCCGGCGACGCAACGCCGCGATCGCTGCGCTAGGCTTCTCTCACGTTTCACTCAGATGGTTCAGGTTTTGCGCGTCACGTAAGCCCGGTTCTCACGCCCGTCACTGCATCATCAAACGTTCATGCACAGGAAGAAGGCCGCGTACATGCGCGGCCTTCTTCGTTTTTGCGAGAACGCACGTTACCGCGCGCACTTTATCGCGACTTCATCGCGGTCTGGTCGCGCGCAATACTTCGCCGCCCGTATCGTTCGATGACCTGCACGATGCCAATCCTTATCGAGATTTGATTTTTGCGCGTGACCGATACGCGACACGTCAGCTTCCCTTGTATTCAGCGGCTTTGTCGGGCGTCGAGGTTTTCGGCGCCTGTTTTGCAGGCGCATGAGCGGGTGCACCCGCAGGTGCATGCGCCGGCGGCTTCCCATGCGTCGATTGCGCATCCGTTGCCGGCGTATTGTCCGGCGTCAGCAACGGCGCCTTCGGTGGCTGCTTCTGGCCCGGCGGCGGCGCGACCGGTTTCGTGCCGACCTTCGCCAGCAGTTCGTCGCAAGGCAACGGCTTGTTGTTGCTCGGCGCGATCAGCGGTATCAGGGCAGCGAACGGATTGATAAGACCGAGCCCGACTGCGGCGCCGCCGCGCAACGCGAGCGCAGCCGCATTTACGCCGACATGCGGGTCCTTGAACGTGCCCTTCGCGTAGAGCGGCGAGCGCAGCGAAAAGACACGGAAACCCTTCGTATGAGGATGCACGCCGAGATCGAGAGTCTCGTCACGCAGGTTGATATTGCCGTCGATGTTGATCACCGCGTCGGTCGTATCGAGTGCGAAGACGCGCGAATCGAGCACGCCGTCGGTCACGACGAAGTCCGCCGCCGCGCAGTTGATCTTCACATCGTTTTTGCCGAAGAGTTTTTCGTATATCACATTCGCGACGTTGAGCCCCGCCGCTTCCATCAGCAGGCGGCTCACCGTGCCGTCCGTCACCAGCAGTTTCACCTCACCGTTCGACGTCGCCGCAAGCGCCGCCGGCGAATTGCCGGTTGCCGACAAGGCCGCGTCGCCATTGATCTCGCCCAGCGCGCTTTGCATCGTCCCGGCTTTCGGGAACAGCTGCTTGAGCTTGACGTGACGCGCCGAGGTCGAGAAACGCCCTTTGAGTGGTGTGCCGCTGCCGTCGAGATTGATATTCGACGCGAGCGACCCGCCCGCGACGCCGAACTTCAGCGGCTCGAGCGTCAGCACGCCATCCTTCATGATCACATGCGTGTAGAGGTCCGTGATCGGCAGGCTCGGATCCTTGATGATGCGCCGGCCCGTGAACTTGACGTTCGCATCGATCGCCTTCCAGCGGTCGGTCTTGAACGGCTCGACCGGCAGCACCTTATTCGACGGCTGCCTCGCCGCATCGCCGCGTTTGGCCTTGCTTGCGTTGCTGTCCGCGCCGATGATCGGCGCGAGATCGGCGAAGCGCAGCTCGTTCGACACCAGCTCGCCCTGCAGCAGCGGCCGCGGCTGGCGGCCCACGTACGTCACCGTGCCGTTCAGGTCGCTGCCGCCGACCCGGCCTGTAAAATTTTCATACGTGAATACGTTTCCGCTGTCCTTGAATTGGCCGATCAGATGGCCTTCGGTCGCATACGGCGGCGTGCCGGGCAAGGTGATGCCGGTGAAGCCGTACAGACGGTCAAGGCTCGTGCCGCGCAGCCACAGGCGTAAATCGAGCGCGGCCAGATGCATCGGATCGGTGATCGTGCCGACCAGCGCGACGTGCAGGTCGCCCGCGCGCACATCGGCCTGGATCGGGAACGGGCGATCGGGATCCTGCAGCGCCAGCACGCCGCCGACCTTGCCCTCGCCCGATACCGGCTGCCGGTTATACGCGCCTTTGACGGTCCAGCCGATCGCGTATGGCGCAATCACCTGGCGTCGCGTTCCCGCAACGGCAGGCGCGGTTGCGCCGCTCGCGCCACTTTCAACAATAGCGCTGCTTCCCGCCGTGCCGGCGCCGCCGGCACTTTCAGCGCTCACCCCTCTTGCCGGCGCGGCGACAACCGTCGACGCCCCCGACGCAACGGCGCCCGACGCATCATGCGCGGGCTCGACCACGGTCGACGTGCCCGACGCCGTGGAAGCAGCCGACGCCTCAGCCGTTTTCGCCTGCTTCGCGAGCTGGTTCGCGCCGGCACGCCCGACCTGTTGCGCCGACTCGGCACGCGACTTGTCCTGTTGCTGCTGCAGCGCCTCGCCGATCGGAATCGGCTTGCCTAACGTATCGACGACCACTTGCATATCGACTTTCTTCTGCTCGTCGCTTACCGCGATATGCCCTTTGTCGAACTCGATGTCGTGCAGATCGAGCTTCCATTCCGACGGACTCGCCGACTGCTTGAACTTGAACGTCCAGTTATTGCGCCCGTCGATAACCCGCTCGACATCGATCGACGGGTTCACGAGATGGATCGCCGGAATCACGATGTCATGCGCGAGCAGCGGCAGCACCTTCACCTGGAAGTCGATTTCATCGAGCGTCGCGAAGTGCGGCTGCCTGGTCCAGTCCGGATTCGCGATCGTAATGTTGGCGGCGGAAAATCGCGGCCACGGCACCCATGCGCGCCAGCCCGTCTCGCCGACCGGATGCCGCCATCCGACCTTCAGGTCGCCCTCGATCGCAAACTGCCGCCCGATTGCTTCGCTAACCTTTTCATTGACCCACGGGCGGGCGCGATTCCAGTCGAACGTAAGGATGAAGACGACCAGCACCGCGATCAGTATCGCAAGGACAGCGATACACCATGCGACGATTTTTCCGATGCGTCGTGCGAGCGACGGGTGGGTCTTCTGCGAGACATTCATGAGGCCTGGGCTCCTCCGGTCTTATTCCCTGCGCCGATTCGTCAGCAGATGCCGTGCCCGGTTTGCCCTCGGGCGCCGCGCGGCTTAACATGACAGCCGCGCCGCCGTCGCCGGGTTGTGCAATGCAATGCGACGCAATGACGCGACGAAGCGGCCCGACATTCCCCACATACGAACATGATGACGGCTACTCCCCTCGTGCAAGCCGACGGCATCGTGCGCCGCGACGCCGGGCACGGCACGACCCTGCTGCAGCCGACCGATTTCGCGCTCGCCAGCGGCGATCGCGTCGCAATCACCGGTCCGTCGGGCTCGGGCAAAAGCGTGCTCCTGCGCGCGCTAGCGCTGCTCGATCCGCTTTCGGCCGGACAGGTGCTCTGGCGCGGCAAGACTGTGTCGCGCGCGGCCATTCCGCGCTATCGGCGCGCGGTCGCGTATATCCGGCAGCGCCCCGCGCTGCTCGACGGCAGCGTCGAGGACAATCTGCGCTACCCGTTCTCGCTCTCCGTCTATCGCGATGCGCGCTTCGATCGCGCGTACGCCGAAGCACTCGCGACGCGCGCGGGCCGCGGCACGGGTTTTCTCGCGCGTCAGGCGAGTGAACTTTCGGGCGGCGAAGCGCAGATCGTCGCGCTGATCCGTGTGTTGCAGCTCGTGCCCGACGTGCTGCTGCTCGACGAGCCGACCGCCTCGCTCGACCCCGAGTCGACGGTGGCGTGCGAGGCACTGATCAACGCATGGTTCGACGATGCCGCGACACCGCGCGCGTGGGTCTGGGTCTCGCACGATGCGCCACAGGCCGCGCGTGTCGGCAAGCGGCAACTGACCATGCGCGCGGGCGTACTGAGCGAACGCGCGGACGGCTTGCCCGATGCGCATCATGACAGCGCACCGGGTGCGCCGAGCGCACGAGGCGCGCAAGGCAACGCACATGACAGCGCACCCGATGCACCAGGCGTCCAAGGCGACGTACAAGACCGCGCACCCACCGGCATCAAAGTCAGCAAGGAAGCGACGCGATGACATTGCAAGACCTGAGCCTGTGGCAAGTCGGCATCGCCGCGCTGCTGATCGTCGTCAACGGCGCGCTGTCGCTGCTGCTCAAACTCGATCTCGAACGCAAGCTCGCGTGGGCGTCCGCGCGCACGATCGTCCAGTTGCTCGCGGTCGGCTACGTGCTCGGCTGGGTGTTCAGCCACGCGCACTGGTATTTCGTGCTGCCGCTGATGATTGTCATGACACTGATCGCCGGCTTCGCGGGCGCGGGGCGCGGCAAGCGGACTTACGCAGGCCAGCGCGCGGACAGCATTCTGTCGATCTGGGCCAGTTCGTGGCTCGTCGCGGCGGTCGGGCTGTTCGTCGTGATCCGCATCCATCCGTGGTACGAGCCGCAATACGCGATTCCGATTCTCGGCATGATCCTCGGCAATGCGCTGACGGGCGTCTCACTCGGCATCGAGCGCATGACCGAGGAACTGACCGCGCGGCGCGACCGCGTCGAAATGGCGCTCGCGCTCGGCGCGACGCGTTGGGAAGCCGCGCAGGGACCCGCGCGCGATGCGGTGCGCGCCGGCATGATTCCGACGCTCAATCAGATGACGGTGGTCGGCGTGGTCAGTCTGCCCGGCATGATGACGGGCCAGGTGCTCGCCGGCCAGTCGCCGTTGCAGGCGGTCCGCTATCAGATCGTCATCATGTTCCTGATCGCGGCCGCGTCGGCGCTCGCCACGGTCGGCGCCGTGCTGCTCACGTACCGCAAGCTGTTTTCGGCCGAGCACCGGTTCCTTGCATCACGGCTTATCGAGCGCGCCCAATAAGGCCGCTCCGCTAGCGCTTAACGCTTCGCGCTCACCGCGACCTGCGACCCATCGCTGAGCGTCAGGGTCTTCGTGCTGCCGTTGGTCGGCATCGTGAAACGCAGAACCTGACTCACCGCCGTATAGTTCGGACATTTGATCGACTTGCCGTCGCTCGTCACATCCTTCGTACCGTTCGGCGTCTGCGCCTGGAAATGCAGCTGCACGGTCGCGGTGCCGTCTTTCGCGACGACCGGCGCGAAGCGGATCTGAGTCTGGCGGATCATCGCGCCGTTCGAATCGATAGGTAACGACGCGTAATTCGGGCAATCGCTCGCGGTGGGCACCGGGCCGCCCGGCGGTACGGTCTTCCACGTGAAGTCGTCGGACTCGCCGGAGCGGATCGTGCGGGTTTCCTGCGAATTGCCGAACTGCTTCGACGTGACCTTCACCGTGTAGCGGATCGGTCCATCGGTCGCCGCTTTCGACGTGACCGTGATCGGCGTCGCGGCGAAGCCGACGGCAGGCAGGACGACGGCCAGTGCGCCAAGCGCGCAGGCAAAAGAGGCAGCAACAGAAACGGCGGAGAAGCTCAAGCTGATACGCATGCTTTTGCTCATAGGTCACCTCGTTGTTGTGCTGGCGGGCGGTACCTCATGCAAACGCCCTGCCAGTCAGTCTAACGCGGTGCGCCGCGCGTGCGTGCATCGTCCGGATCGGGTATTACCCCGCTTGCCGTGCGCGATGCACGTTGACGCCCCCGCTCAGAAGCCGGTCAGCACGAGCTTGCCGATCGCGCGCCCTTCTTCGAGCATTTGATGCGCGCGACGCAGATTGTCCGCGTTGATACGGCCAAGATCCTCGCCGACCGTCGTGCGCAGCGTACCCGCGTCGACGAGGCGCGCGACCTCCGTCAGAAGCTTGTGCTGCTCGATCATGTCGGGCGTGCCGAACATCGCGCGCGTGAACATGAACTCCCAATGAAACGCCGCACTCTTCGCTTTCAGCAATTCGACGGGCACGGGCCGTTCGTTCTCGACGATCGTGCAGATTCCGCCTTGCGGTTTGACGAGTTCGGCAGCGGTCGGGAAATGCTGGTCCGTATCGTTGAACATCAGCACATAGTCGACTTGCGGAATGCCGAGTGCTTTCATCTGCGCGGGCATATCGCCGAAATGGTCGACGATATGATCGGCGCCGAGTTCTTTCGCCCACTTCGCAGACGCCGGCCGCGACGCGGTCGCGATCACCGTGAGCTTCGCCAGTTGTTTGGCGAGCTGGATGCCGATCGAGCCGACCCCGCCCGCGCCACCGATGATCAACACCGTGCGGCCTTCGTCAGCCCCTTGCGGCGACACATGCAGCCGCGCGAACAGCGCTTCCCAGGCGGTAATCGCCGTCAGCGGCAGCGCGGCCGCATGCGTGAAATCGAGCGACGCCGGCTTGTGTCCGACGATCCGTTCGTCGACCAGATGAAACTCGCTGTTCGCGCCGGGCCGCGTGATGCTGCCCGCATAGAACACCGGGTCGCCGACCTTGAACAACGTGACGTCCGGACCGACCGCGGCGACCGTACCGGCGGCATCCCAGCCGAGCACGCGCGGCGTTTTCTCGACCGTGTCCTTCGGCGCGCGCACCTTGTAGTCGACGGGGTTCACCGAGATCGCCTCGACCTTCACCAGCAGGTCGCGGCCGGCCGGCGCGGGCTTGTCGATGTCGAGATCGATCAGCGCTTCAGGGTTGCTGATCGGCAGATAACGGTAAAGACCTACGGCTTTCATGACGGCTCCTTTTCAGTGATGTCGGTGTAGATGCGTCGGTGTAGATGAACACATCGTAGTCACTCGCCGCTTCGCCGAAAACAGCGATAATCACTAAAACATTTTCAGGAATTTCCGAAGAATGACCTTTGCCGCCCCCGCTCCCGATCCGCGCGACAGGCTCGATCTGCTCGACGTCGCTCTGTTCGTGCGCGCGGCGCTGCTCGCGAATGTGTCGGCGGCCGGCCGCGAATTCGGGCTCTCGCCGGCAGTGGCGAGCGCGCGCATCGCGAACCTCGAGCACGAACTCGGCGCGCGCCTGCTGCATCGGACCACGCGCCGCATCAGCCTCACGCAGGATGGCGAAGTATTTATGAGCCGCGCGCAGACGCTGCTCGAAGCGGCCGCCGCGGCGCGCGCATCGGTCGGACGCGCGCAGGCCGAGCCGCAGGGACGGCTGCGCGTCTCGATGCCGTCGTCGTTCGGGCGCCAGCATGTGTCGCCGGCGATCGCGGCGTTTCTGCGGCGCTATCCCGGCGTCAGCGTCGATTTGCGGCTAACCGATCACATCGTCGATCTCGTCGACGGCGGTGTCGATCTCGCCATCCGCATCGGCGCACTCAAGGATTCGTCGCTGGTCGCGCGGCGGCTCGCGGCGAACCGGCGCGTACTGTGCTGCGCGCCCGCCTATCTCGCCGAACACGGTGCGCCGCATCATCCGTCGGACCTTGCCGCGCACGAGTGCATCGTGTTGTCGGAGCAGCGCGACTGGTCGTTCGTGACGCCTGCGGGACCGGTCAGCGTACGCGTCGAAGGACGGCTCGCAACCGATAACGGCGAAGTGATTCGCGACGCGCTGCTCGACGGCTTCGGCATCGCGCTGAAGTCGATGTGGGACGTCGCGCCGCATCTGAAGAGCGGCGCGCTCGTCACGGTGCTCGACAGCTATCCGCTTGCCGAGACTGTCGCGATCTGGGCCGTCTACCCGAGCCGCGCGTTCGTGCCGCCGAAGACGCTCGCGTTTATCGAATTTCTGGCCGAACGCTTCGGCGACCCGCCGTATTGGGACGGCCCGCATTGGGACGGGTGGTAATAAAGCGACGTGGGACCGCCCGTAATGGGACAGCCCCTAATAAAGCGACGTCGGACGGCCGGTTAGTGTTTGCGCGTGCCCTTGCCTCGCGAATTGCGGTTCGCATGCGCGTCGTTCTGCGTGCGCTCCTGATAGTCATCGCCGCCGCGCCGGTCCGTGTCTTCGAGGCCCTGCTCGACGTCGCGATGCGCCTGCTTGCCGATACCGCGCGCATCGTCCTCATGCTGCGATTCGGGGCTTTGATCGGTCTCGTGCGGCAACGGCGCCGACGCTTCATGCGACGCGTGCTGCCGCCCCACGTGCTGCTTGTCGCGCTCGGCCGACGGCTTCTGGTCGCCGGTTGCGCGTTGAGTCGAAGTCTTCATGATCGGGTTCTCCGTCTGGTTTCGGGGTTCGGTCCGAACCTGGGTCTACGCCTGGGTCCACGTTTAGGTTCGGGTTCGGGTTCGGGTTCGGATCCGGGTTCGCGTCGACAGCGGATAGCGAGTGGCCATGGCCGTATAACCGCTACCCGCGTTCGCCCGCGAGGCGTTTTCGCATCGCCGCCGTGATGCGCTGCCGCGTCTTCGCGTAAGCGGCCCACGGATCCTCGCGCAATGACTGCAAGCGCTCGTGCAGATTCGCGATATTCCACTGGTCGCCGGCCGTCGTTTCCGGCACTTCATCCCATGTCAGCGGCACCGAGACGCCAAGGCCCGGGCGCGCGCGTGCAGAATACGCAGCGACCGTGCTCGAGCCGCGGTTGTTACGCAGGTAGTCGACGAAAATCTTGCCCTTGCGGTTCTGCGCGCCCATCTTCGCGGCGAAGTTTTTCGGCAGCGTCGTCGCCATATGCTGCGCGACAGCCTGCGAGAACGCCTTCACTTCGTCCCAGCCCTCGTGTTTCGTGAGCGGCACCACGATATGCAGGCCCTTGCCGCCACTCGTTTTGCAGAACGACACCAGCCCCAGTTCGTCGAGCAGCGTGTGCGTCAGTTGCGCGGCTTCGATCATGCGCTCCCAGCCGAGCGCCGCATCCGGATCGAGATCGAACACGACGCGATCAGGCTTCTCGATATTCGACGCCACCGCGTTCCAGGTATGCAGTTCGATCGTGCCCATCTGCGCCGCGCCGACCAGCGCCTTCGCGCTATCGATCGTAATCAGCGACGGGTGTCCGGGGTCGAGCCCCGGGTGCTGCGTGATATTCGGAATCGACAGCTTTTCCGCGTGCTTCTGGAAAAACAGCTCGCCGCCGATGTCCTCGGGCGCGCGCACGAGCGACACCGGGCGATCGCGCAGATGCGGCAACATCCAGTCGGCCACCGATTCGTAGTAGCGCACGAGCTCGATCTTCCGGGTGTCGGTGTGCTTGTCGATCACGCGGTCCGGATGCGAAATGCGCACGCCTGCGACGGTCTGCGTGGCGCCCTTCGCTTTCGACGTGCGCGAGGCGGGCGCCGCTTCGGGCTCATTGTCGCTTTCAGAGTGCGCGGCTTTGCGTGAAGCGGACGCCTTGCCGGCGCGTTTCGTTGCCGCCGTGCCGTCGTCTTTCGCTGCGCCCTGCGACGCCGCCGCGCGCGTCTTCGTGCGCGGTGTGCTTCGCGAAGCGGCAGTCTCTTCGTCACTGGTCTGTTGCACATCAGCTCCTTTGCGCGGTGCTTCGATCACGATCTGTCGCGCGGGTTTATCGCTGCGCAGGCTGATAAACGAGGCCTGGCGAACGATGCCTTCATCGGTCAATTCGGCGAAATTGCATTCGGCGACCAGCTCGGGCTTGACCCAATGCACGGGTGTCCGGCTGCGTTCGCTCGGCACGCTCGCGAACGGCATCTTTGAGGTCTCGCGCGCGTCGAGCTCTTTTTTCACGGCGCGCAGCCGCTTCGCATCGAAGCCCGTGCCGACGCGGCCCGCATAACGGAGCTTGCCGTCTTCGTCGTAGACGCCGAGCAGCAACGCGCCGAAATCCGCGCGGCTACCGCCCGGTTCCGTATAGCCGCCGATCACGAACTCCTGGCGCCGCCGGCATTTGAGCTTGATCCACGCCGACGAGCGGCCTGACGCATAGCGGCTGTCGCGCCGCTTGCCGATGATGCCTTCGAGCGACATCTCGCACGCGCTTTTAAGCAGTGCGTCAGCGTCGGTGCCGAAGTCGGCCGAGTAGCGCAACGCGTCGTCGTCGAGCGGTTCGAGCAGCGCGCGCAGCAAGGCGCGGCGTTGTTCGAGCGGCACCTCGCGCAGGTCGTAGCCATTCAGGTACGGCACATCGAACAGGTACACGGTGATGTCGCGTTCGCGGTGCGTATCGAATGCGTTTTGCAGCGCCTGAAAGCTCGGTACGCCATGCTCGTCGAGCACTACGGCTTCGCCGTCGAGCCAGGCGGTGTCGACGCCGACGTTCGCGAATGCCTTCGCCTGCTTGCTGAATTTTTCGGTCCAGTCGTTGCCCGCGCGCGTGAAGATGCGCACCGGGTCCTTGGCCTGGCGACGATCGATGCGGGCGAGCACTCGGTAGCCGTCAAACTTGATCTCATAGACCCATGCATCGCCGGCAGGCGGCGTATCCACGAGCGTGGCGAGTTCCGGTTTCATCGCGGTGGGCAGCGAGGCCTTTTTCGCGCCTTCGATCGCGGGTGTTTGGGCGAGTTCGCGCAGCGACTCGCTGTTGCGCGTCGCGACGATGTCGGGGTGGCCGGCGCGCTTCGCGGCGCTCGCACGGCGTGTCGTGTTCGGCTGCGCGAGCGCGGTGGCGCCGAGCGAAGCGGCCACTTTGCGACGCGAGGTCCGGCTACCGTTGGCGGCGCTGTCGCTGGGTCCGTGCGCGCCTTGCGTAGTCGCGCGCTTGCGTGTGCCCTGCGCGCCTTTTGCCGCGACTCGACCGGCTTTGCCATCGCCATCTGCAGCACCTGTATCTCGCGCACCCGGCGCATCGGACAGCACGCTGCCCGGATACGCATCGAGCACGTCGAATTCGCTTTCGCCATGCGCTTCGCCGTCACGCTCCTTGATGAGCAGCCACTGCTCCTTGTCGCCGCTGCCGCGCATATGGCTGCGCACGAGCGTCCAGCCGCCATGCAGCTTGTCGCCGTGCAACTGGAACTTGAGCTTGCCCGCTTCGTAGGCCGCGCGCGCCTCGTCCTCGCCGCCGACGGGCTCCCACGTGCCGCGGTCCCAGACGATCACGTCGCCCGCGCCATAGTGGCCTTCCGGAATCGTGCCCTCGAACGACCCATAGTCGAGCGGATGGTCTTCAACGTGCACGGCGAGGCGCTTCACCGACGGATCGAGGCTCGGTCCTTTCGGCACCGCCCACGATTTCAGCGTGCCGTCGAGTTCGAGCCGGAAATCGTAGTGAAGACGCCGCGCATCGTGCTCCTGAATGACGAAGGCAAGCGCGTGCGTCGACTTGCGCGCGGCGCCCGCGCTGCGGCTGCCGGTTTTGCGCCGCGCGGTCGCACCGGACGGTTCGGGTGTTTCATCGAAGCGTCGTTTGCGGTGATAGGTCTCGAGTTTGTCGGCCATGATTCATCGTGACGGTTGGCTCCATGAGGCGGCACGCCTAGGCAGCGCGGCGTTTGCGCGCGCTCGGACTGCTTGCGGTTCGCCGCGCAGGCGTCTTGCTCTTTGCGGCGCGGCGCGGTGCGGGACGGGCTTCTTCTTCCGCATCATCATCGGCTTCCTCGTTGCCGTTCGCGCGCGCACGCGCGGACTTCGCTGTGGCTTTGCCTGTCGCTTTCGCCGCCGTCTTCCGCGTGGCCTTCCCTTTTCCGAGGCTGCGCTTGAGCAGCTCCGACAGATCGAGAATGTCAGCGCTCGGCCGCGTTTCGGCCGGCTCCTCGACCTCGCCGATTTCCTCGGTCTTGCCCTCGCCGATCTTGCGGTCGACGAGCGCCATGATGTCGTCGTGAAACGTGTCGTGGTACGCGGACGGGTCCCACGTGTCGCTCATATCGTCGATCAGCTTTTTCGCCATCTCGAGTTCGCGCGGCGTGACGCCGGCCTTCTTGCGATTTTCGTCCGGCAGTTTCAGTTCGTCGTACGATCGAACCTCGCCGGCCCAGCGCAACGTATTCAGCGCGAGCACCGGCCCGATCGGAATCAGCGCGGCAAGATGCTGCTTGTTATGCATCACGACGTTCGCAATGCCGACCTTGCCGCTCTCCCTGAGCGCCTCGCGCAGGAGCGCATAGACTTTTTCGCCCTTGCGATCGGGCGTCAGGTAATAAGGCGTATCGAGATACAGGAACGAGATTTCCGGCGCTTCGACGAACGCGAGAATGTCGACCGTCTGCGTCGATTCCGGGTTCGCAGAACGAATTTCCGCATCGGACATCACGACATACTTGCCCTTCTCGTACTCGAAGCCGCGCACGATGTTCTCGCGCGCAACCTCTTTGCCGGTGCGCTTGTTGATCTGCTTGTAGCCGATCGGGTCGATCGAGCGCTTGTCGAGCAGATTAAAGCCGACCTTCTCCGATTGCGTCGCCGGGTACAGCTGCACCGGCACGTGCACGAGACCGAAGCTGATTGCGCCCTTCCAGATCATATGTGCCATCGTGCGCTCCCGAGGTTCAGACTTCGGTTGAAGCAGCAAGCATGCCACGCGGCTTTCCGTGCGTCGCCGCGCAGGCGCGCAGATTCGTGTGCGTATCGCGCCGTGGGCGGGCTGTAAGAGTTGCGCGGCGGGCGGCAAAACATGCGGGGCCGGTTGCGGCGAATGTTGGGCACCAAGCCTCGCGGCGAAGCGACGGCCGCGCTGCGGTACGCGTCGATATATGCGCAAGTCGCAACCCTGCCGGGGGACCGAGCCGCACCCGTTACAATATGCAGATTTTCTGCGCCACACGCAGATTTTCTGCATCATTTTTGCGCGCGCTTTTTAGCCGTGCTTTGTGGCCCCTGCTTTCCAGCCCTTTTCCGCGTCGACATGAACCTCGTCATTCAAAGCCCTGTGCCGCTTTCCGCCGATCATCGCAAACCGCTTGCCGCGCTTGCGCACGGCTCGCCGGCCGTCGTCATCGATGAACACGCGATTCGCGTCGACAACGTCAACGTGGCCCAGCGCGCGGATCTCGAGGTGTACTGCGGCACCCATCAGCTCGACTACGCGTTCGTCGAACCGGGCCAGCGCCTCACGAACTTCGGCCTCGTCGCGATGGATATGGATTCGACGCTGATCACGATCGAATGCATCGACGAAATCGCCGATTTTTGCGGGCTCAAGGCCGAAGTCGCCGCGATTACCGAAGCGTCGATGCGCGGCGAGATCAAGGACTTCAACGAGAGCCTCACGCGGCGCGTCGCGTTGCTCAAGGGGCTCGATGCGAGTGCGCTCGAGCGCGTCTACGAAGAACGGCTGCAGCTGTCGCCGGGCGCCGAACGGATGCTCGCGGGCGCGAAGGCCGCGGGGCTCAAGACGCTGCTCGTGTCGGGCGGCTTCACGTTCTTCACCGAAAAACTGCGGGCGCGCCTGAAGCTGGATTTCACGCGCGCGAATACGCTGGAAATTGTCGACGGCAAGCTGACCGGGCGCGTGCTCGGTGAGATCGTCAACGCGGATGTCAAGGCGCGCACGCTGCGCGAAACGTGCGCGACGCTTGGCATCGAACCGAGCCGTGCGATCGCACTCGGCGACGGTTCGAATGATCTGAAGATGATGGCCGATGCGGGGCTTTCCGTCGCGTTTCGCGCGAAGCCCGTGGTGCGCGAAGCGGCGAGCGTCGCGTTCAATTACGTCGGGCTCGACGGGTTGCTAAGGCTTTTTTCAGCTTGAGTACGCGGGCGGCCCGAGCTGCCGCGCGTGCTTGATATGCGTTTGCCGGGCCGCCTTGCGCGGCGACGAGCCGTTCTCGACTGAACGCGGCGCATGGCCGCGTCATTTCGCGCGCGATTCAGCGCTGCTGTCAGCCGGCAAGCGCCTCAAGTGCACCGAGGCAGTGTTCGATATCCGCGCGCAAGTCCGCCTCGTCCTCGAGCCCCATGAAGAAACGCACCAGCGTACCGCGGTACGGCCATGCGGACGCGCTGCGCATCGACGCGACGTCGTACGGCATCACGAGGCTCGCGACCCCACCCCAGCTCCAGCCGATCGCAAACAGTTCGAGCGACTCGCAGAACGTATCGATCTGCGCGGCGCTGTAGCGTTCGTCGAACACGACCGAAAACAGGCCGCCGGCGCCAGTGAAATCGCGCTGATAGAACTCGTGGCCCGGGCAATCGGGCAGCGCGGGATGCAGCACCGCGGCGATCTCAGGGCGCGTCTTCAACCACCTGGCGAGCGAGAGCGCGGTGCGGTCGTGCTGCTCGAAGCGCACCTGCATGGTCGGCAGGCTGCGCAGAACCAGCGAGCAGTCATCCGACGAGACGCCTAGGCCCATGCGCATACGCGCCAGTTTCAGCTTGTGATGCAGCGCCTTGTCTGCCGTAATCGTCGCGCCCATCAGCACATCCGCACCGCCCGATTGATACTTCGTCAGTGCCTGCACCGAGATGTCGACGCCATGGTCGAACGGCCGGAACGCAATGCCCGCGGACCATGTGTTGTCGATCGCTGTCACGATGTTGTGCGCGCGCGCGACCGCCGTGATGGCAGGAATATCGGGCACTTCCATCGTCACCGAGCCCGGCGCTTCGAGCCAGATCAAGCGCGTGTTCGGCTGGATCAGATCGGCGATACGCGCGCCGATCATCGGATCGTAGTAGCGCACGGTCACGCCGAAGTCGCGCGCGAGCCAGTCGCCGTGATCGCGATTCGGGGAGTACGCGTTATCGGGCACGAGCACGTCGTCGCCGGACTTCACGAACCCGAAGTACACATTCGAGATCGACGACAGCCCCGACGGCTGCAACAGCGTGTGATTGCCGCCTTCGATCGCCGCGAGCCGCTGTGCGAGCACGATCGCGGTCGGCGTCGCGTGCAGGCCATAGCGCCACTGCGCGTCATTGCGCCAGTCGAGCGCACGCATCGTCGCGAGATCCGGGAAGATCACCGTCGACGCACGTGCAACCGGAACCGATAACGATTCGAAACCCGGCGTCAGGTCATCCTTTGGATGGACGATGCGTGTCTGCAAACCGTGTTTCGGAGGGGATTGGCTCATATTCGTTTTCCGCTGGGGTTTGACCGGCCGGGCTTTGCCGATCTGCTTTTCTCGTTGAAGTTATTCGCCAGTGCGCAGGTTGCTCACGCCGTTGACGGCCTGGCCGCCGGTTTGCGCGCCGCTTTGCTGCTGCGACGGCGTCGTTGCTGTTGGGGCGGCGGGCGCCGCTGCTGCGGGCGCTGCAGGCGCCGCGGGTGCAGTCGGCGGTGGTATGGCCGCCCCTGCCGCGAGCGGGCGCAAATCGAATTCCTGCGGGTTCGAGTCGTCGACGTTCATACGCTCGCCAGTCAGCGTGCCGTCGGCGGCGAACTTGCCGACCCAGTTGCCGGTGATATGCGTGCCGTCGTTCGACTCTTCGACTTCGAGTGTATCGTCCGTGCGGTCGCCGGCGATCAGGATCACCTCGCCGTTGTCGGTGAACTGATATTCGCCATGCACGCCGGACGGATCGTCGGTTTTCGGCCCGAGCCGCAACACGATCTGCCGCGCACCGAGCATGCCGGCGTAGCGCGGAAACTTCGCGAATTCGGCGCTCGGCTTCAGCGGCAACTGGATCGGCGGCGGCGCGGCCAGTTCCTTCACCGCATTGCTTTGCGCATGCGCCGCGGGCGCCATCGTTGCGCTCGCAACGACCAGCGCAACGGCGATCGTCCGGAGCGTGCCGCGCACGGTTGCGCGAATCTCATTCGGCTTCGTATGCTGCATTCGTGATTCCTGTGGTTCTTTCGTCATGCTTGCTTGTGCTGCGGTTGCGGTTGCGACTCGATGCAAGCGTTCTATACGCGCTCGAAGATCGCAGCAATACCCTGCCCGCCGCCAATGCACATCGTCACCAGCGCATAGCGGCCGCCGGTGCGCCGCAATTCATACAACGCCTTGACCGTCAGCAACGCGCCGGTCGCACCGATCGGATGCCCAAGCGAAATGCCCGAGCCGTTCGGATTGACCTTCGCGGAGTCGAGGCCCAGTTCGTTGCTGACCGCGCACGCCTGAGCCGCGAACGCTTCGTTCGCTTCGATCACGTCGAGATCCGCGACCGTCAGGCCGGCGCGCTCGAGCACCTTGCGCGTGGCCGGGACCGGGCCGATACCCATATACGCTGGATCGACGCCTGCATGCGCGTACGCGACGAGACGTCCGAGCGGCTCGATGCCGCGCTTTTCGGCGACGCCGCGTTCCATCAGCACGAGCGCAGCGGCCGCGTCGTTGAGGCCCGATGCATTGCCGGCCGTCACCGTGCCGTTCTCCTTCGCGAATACCGGCTTGAGTTTGGCGAAGTCTTCCGCTTTTGCATCGGTGCGCACGTGCTCGTCGGTGTCGAACACGGTCTCGCCTTTCTTCGCGGCGATCGTGAGCGGCAGAATCTGGTCCTTGAAATAACCGCCTGCGATGGCATGCGCCGCGCGGCGATGCGATTCGAGTGCGAGCGCGTCCTGCGCATCGCGCGTGATGCCGTACTTTTGCGCGACGTTTTCGGCGGTGACGCCCATGTGGACGGTCTGGAACGGATCGTTGAGCGCGCCGAGCATCATATCGACGACACGCGCGTCGCCCATGCGCTGGCCGAACCGCGCGGCCGGCATGATGTATGGCGCGCGGCTCATGCTTTCGGCGCCGCCGGCGAGCGCGATGTCCGCGTCGCCCAGCAGCACGCTTTGCGCGGCGGACACGACCGCCTGCAGCCCCGAACCGCACAGACGGTTCACCGTGAGCGCCGGTGCGTGCTGCGTCACGCCGCCCTGGATTGCCGCGACGCGTGCAAGGTACATGTCCTTCGGTTCGGTGTGGATCACGTTGCCGAACACGACGTGCCCGACTTCGTCGCCGGCCACGCTCGCACGCGACAACGCTTCGCGCACGACGCGCGCGGCCAGATCCGTCGGCGCGAAATCTTTCAGGCTGCCGCCGAAGTCGCCAATCGCCGTCCGTACGCCGCTTGCCACGATTACTTCACGTTGCATTGCTCGCTCCTCCTTCCTGATGGGCTTGATCCGGGTTCCGACCGATAGCAGCGAGCCCGCGCGGGGGATCGCTTTGCCGCTCAGTTCAGTTACCCGATTCAGTTGCGTCGCTTCCTCGCACAATCGCCCGTTGCAATCTCGTTGCGCGGCTTGTCGCGCGAGTTCGCGGCGCGCCATGCGCCGATGCCGCGCCACTACGCCGCAAGCAACTGCTCGACCGTCTCGCGATCGGGAATCGGCGCGACCGCGCCATAACCTTGCGTCGACAGCGCAGCCGCCGCGTTTGCGTAACGCGCCGCGGCAAATGCATCGTCGCCGGCCACGAGACGCGCGACGAACGCGCCGCCGAAGCAGTCGCCCGCGCCGGTCGCATCGACGGCGTTCACGAGCAGCGCCGGCACGACGCGACGCTCGTCGCGTGTCGCGATATACGCGCCTTCGCTGCCCAGCTTCATCGCGACGATGCGCGGCCCCTGCGCGAGCAGGAAGTCGACGATCTCGTCGCGGTCCGTCAGCCCCGTGAGCACGGTGACATCATCCCAGCTCGGCAGACAGATGTCGCATTGCCGTATCGCTTCGAGCATCACCGCACGCGCCCGCGCGAGCGGCCACAGCTTCAACCGCAGGTTCGTATCGAAGCTGACGCGCACGCCATGCGCGCGCGCATGCGCGATTGCGGCAAACGCCGCATCGCAGGCAGTGACGCTGATCGCAAGACTGATACCCGACAGATGCACGACCTTTGCCGCAGCAATCGTATCGAGCGGCAGATCGTGCGGCGCGTAACGGCTCGCGGCCGAACCCGCGCGCAAATAATCGAAATGATGCCCCGTCGAACCGTGCGACACGAAATACACACCGGTCGGCGCGCTTTCGTCGACGCGCACGCACGAGGTATCGACGCGTTCGCCGCGCCACAACTCGAGCAGCAACTCGCCGAACCGGTCGTTGCCCACCGCTGAGACGAAACCCGCCGATGCATCCTGACGCGCGGCCGCGATGCAGAAATTCGACGTGTCGCCGCCGAAGCCTTGCAGCCACGTCGGCAGGCCCGGCTGCGCCTGGTTGAATTCGATCATCGCCTCGCCGAGCGCGAGAATCTCGGGCGCCGCGGCGCGCGCGTCATTGGCCATCGCTCAGACCTCGCCCCACAGATCGTGGCCGTCCGCGCCCGTGATCTTCACCGAAACGAAATCGCCGACCTTGTAGCGCTTCGACGCTTTCGTCGTCGGCGCGATATAGACGACGCCGTCGATTTCCGGCGCATCGGCGGCAGTGCGGCCGATGCCGCCGTCTGCATTGATTTCGTCGACGAGCACCTTCAGCGTCTTGCCGACCTTGCGCGCGATGCGCTTCGCGGAGACCTGCTCGGCCACTTCCATAAAGCGCGCGCGGCGTTCCTCGCGCACCGCGTCGGGCAGCGCACCGTCGAGTTCGTTCGCGCTCGCGCCTTCGACCGGCGAATAGGCGAAGCAGCCGACGCGGTCGAGTTCCGCCTCGCGGATAAAGTCGAGCAGCGTTTCGAACTGCGCTTCGGTTTCGCCTGGAAAGCCCGCGATAAACGTGCTGCGGATCGTCAGATCGGGGCAGATGTCGCGCCATGCGCGCACGCGCTCAAGCACCTTCTCCGCATTGGCCGGGCGCTTCATGCGCTTCAACACCTCGGGATGCGCGTGCTGGAACGGCACGTCGAGATACGGCAGCACGTGGCCTTTGAACGGCCCTTCGGCCATCATCGGAATCACTTCGTCGACGCTCGGGTACGGATAGACGTAGTGCAGCCGAACCCATGCGCCGTACTGCGCGGCGAGTTCACCGAGCGCGGCGACGAGATCCGTCATGCGCGTCTTGATCGGCTTGCCGTTCCAGAAGCCGGTGCGGTATTTGACGTCGACACCGTACGCGCTCGTGTCCTGCGAAATCACGAGGAGTTCCTTGACGCCGGACTTGAACAGATTTTCCGCTTCGAGCATCACCTCGGCGACGGGGCGCGACACGAGATCACCGCGCATCGACGGAATGATGCAGAAGGTGCAACGGTGATTGCACCCTTCGGAAATCTTCAGATACGCATAGTGCCGTGGCGTGAGCTTCACGCCGGCCGCGGGCACGAGATCAACGAACGGATCGTGCGGCTTCGGCAAGTGGCTGTGCACTGCCTGCATCACCTCGCCGACCGCATGCGGACCGGTTACCGCGAGCACTTTCGGGTGCACTTCCTCGATCAGGCCCGACCCACTCGCGCTTTTCTTCGCGCCGAGACAGCCGGTCACGATGACCTTGCCGTTTTCGGTCAGCGCTTCGCCGATCGCATCGAGACTTTCCTGCACCGCTTCGTCGATAAAACCGCACGTATTGACGACGACGAGGTCGGCGCCGTCATACGTGCCGGAGATCTCGTAACCTTCGGCGCGCAGTTGCGTAATGATCTGTTCGGAATCGACCAGGGCTTTCGGGCAGCCGAGGGAGACAAATCCTACCTTCGGCGTTGCCGATGGCTTATTCCCGGGCTCTGTGGGGTTTGTATTGGCGTTCAACTTATTACTTCCGGACGAGGGGCGAAAAAATCGCCGCGTAGAGAGACTGGCTGTCCGCATTTTACCCGCAGCGGCAGTTGCCAAAGGACAGAGTTCAAATGAGTCAGCCCGTTTTCCCCACAGTCGCCCCCGTCGCTTTCTCCGCGGTTGCCCCGGCCGCTTTCCCCCATTCGCTGTTCCGCACGCAGGGCTTGTGCGTGGATAGCAAATTTGCTAATATTTGCCTATGACCTGGAACGTCGTTTATTTCAATGACCAGGTCAAACGCGAAGTCTTCGAACTGCCTGATGGAATTCTCGCCGGCTATCTGCGGCTGGTGGACATCATGGAAGAGTTCGGCGCGGATTTACGTATGCCGCACTCGCGTGCGATGGGCGACGGTCTGTTCGAGTTGCGTCCGCGTGGCGAGGAGGCATCGGGCGCGTGTTTTACTGCATGCATGTGAACCGGCAGGTCGTCGTTCTGCATTCCTTCGTCAAGAAAACGCAGGAAACACCACGCAGCGAATTGCGCAAGGCTCGCAAGCGTTTAAAAGAAGTGCAACGTTTGAAGAAGGAGGTATCACACCATGGCTAAGGCAACCGCGCAACGCGGCAGCAATCCTAACGGGTTCGAGCCGGTCGCTCACACGAAGGCCGACACGGAACGGCTGCTCGCCAGGCCCGATGTGCGCGCCGCATACGACGCGCTCGAAGACGAATACTCGGCGCTGCGCGTGCTGCTTTCGGCGCGCCGCGAAGCCGGGCTCACGCAGGCGGAAATCGCCGAACGCATGGGAACCACCGCATCGGCCGTGTCGCGGCTCGAAGCGTCGCTTTCGAGCGAAAAGCATTCGCCGTCGTTCGCTACGCTGCGCAAGTACGCGGCCGCATGCGGCAAGCGGCTCGTCATTTCGTTTGCTTGACGGCGTCGCCGCTGTGAAGGCATCTCCGTTGAGGCATGCACACAAGCCTGCGCCGGCACGCATCATCCTCGTGCGGCGCCGGCGCGGTCCGCTTGCCTCTCCGCTAATTGCCCCGCTTACTTCTTCTCCGGCTCCGGGTTCGGCGTGGCCTGCGTGAACGGGAACGAACTGAACATCGTCTTGGCCTGGTTCTGCATCTGCTCCTGCATCTGCACGAACATGTTCTTCGACTGCTCGATGTAGCTCGTCATCATTCCCTGCATCATCGGCGCCTGCATGTTCATGAACTGCGACCAGACCTCGGGGTTCATCGTCTTGCCTTCGTAGAGGCCCTTCGACTGGTCCGCGAGCTTGTTCTGGATGTCGATGAACGCCTGGATGTTCTTTTCCAGGTACGTGCCCATCATGCCCTGCATCGCGTGACCGTAGAAGCGGATGATCTGCGACAGCATAATCGACGAGAACATCGGCAAGCCGCCGCTCTCTTCCTCGAGAATGATCTGCAGCAGGATGCTGCGCGTCAGGTCTTCGTTGCTCTTGGCATCGATGACCTTGAATTCCTCCTGATCCAGCACCAGCTGCTTGACGTCGGTCAGCGTGATATAGGTGCTGGTCTCCGTATCGTACAGTCGACGGTTCGGATATTTCTTGATGAGTCGTTCGGCTGTTTTCTTTGTAGTAGTGGTCATGTAACGCCTTTGAGCGCCAATGCAGCGCGGAAACGGCGCCTCTCACATGCAACGCAGCACAACACGGCTACGGCCTGCGCAAGACGCCGCCAGACACACCTGAAACCACGGTCCCCTGCTCCTGCGAGCGGGCAGAACGCGTGGATCAGCCCATATGCAGGCCGCCGTTCAACGAAAAATCGGCGCCTGTTGCAAAGCCGGATTCCTCGGAAGCCAGCCACGCGACGATCGACGCGATTTCATCCGGCGCGCCAAGACGGCGCACCGGAATCGTCGCGACGATCTTCTCCAGCACGTCGGGGCGAATCGACTTCACCATGTCCGTGCCGATGTAGCCCGGCGAAACGGTATTGACCGTCACGCCCTTCGTGGCCACTTCCTGCGCGAGCGACATCGTGAAGCCGTGAATGCCGGCCTTCGCGGTCGAATAGTTCGTTTGTCCGAACTGACCCTTCTGGCCATTCACCGACGAGATATTGATAATGCGGCCCCAGCCGCGCTCGACCATGCCGTCGATGACCTGCTTCGTGACATTGAAGAGGCTCGTGAGGTTCGTGTCGATCACCGCGGTCCAGTCTTCGTGCGTCATCTTGCGGAACACGACGTCGCGCGTAATGCCCGCATTGTTGACCAGCACGTCGATCTCGCCGCACTCGGCCTTGCACTTGTCGAACGCGGCTTTGGTCGAATCCCAGTCGCCGACATTGCCTTCCGAGGCGACGAAATCGAAGCCGAGCGCCTTCTGGTCTTCGAGCCATTTCGTGCGGCGCGGCGAGTTCGGGCCACAGCCGGCGATAACCTTGAAGCCCTGTTTATGCAGGCGTTGGCAGATGCCGGTGCCGATGCCGCCCATGCCGCCTGTTACGTACGCAATTCGCTGTGACATAAATCTGACTCCATTATCGTTTGCGGAAGCGCCGGCCGGCGGCCTCCTGCTTGCATGGCTACTCCCTGCTCACCACCGTGCCGCCGGCGGGCTGACCGGCTGACCCGAATCCGGTGGTGACCCGCGCCGGCGGCCACGCCTTTTGCGTGCCGCCGCCGACGCTCACTGCATCAGGGGCGCTCGACGGCGAGCGCCACCCCCATTCCACCGCCAATGCACAGCGACGCGAGGCCGCGTTTGGCATCGCGCTTCTGCATTTCATGCAGCAATGTGACGAGCACGCGGCAGCCCGATGCGCCGATCGGGTGGCCGATCGCGATCGCGCCGCCGTTCACGTTGATCTTCGACGTGTCCCAGCCCATCTGCTTGTGCACGGCCAGCGCCTGTGCGGCGAAGGCTTCGTTGATTTCCGCGAGGTCGAGGTCGTTGATGCTCCAGCCCGCGCGCTCGAGACAGCGGCGCGACGCCGGCACCGGACCCATGCCCATCACCTTCGGATCGACGCCCGCATTCGCGTAGGCCTTGATGCGCGCAAGCGGGGTGAGGCCGAGCGCTTCGGCCTTCTTCGCCGACATCACGACGACCGCCGCGGCGCCGTCGTTGATACCCGACGCGTTGGCGGCCGTCACGCTACCTTCCTTCGAAAACGCGGGCTTGAGGCCCGCCAGCGCTTCGGCCGTCACGCCATGGCGCACGAATTCATCGGTAGCGAACGAAAGCGGATCGCCCTTCTTTTGCGGAATCTGGATCGGCACGATTTCGTCGTTGAAACGGCCCGATTTCTGCGCGGCTTCTGCCTTGTTCTGCGAAAGCGCGGCGAACGCGTCCTGCTGCTCACGCGTAATGCCGTACTCCTTCGCGACGTTTTCGGCGGTCATGCCCATGTGGTACTGGTTGTACACGTCCCACAGGCCGTCATAGATCATGGTGTCGATGAGTTTGGCATCGCCCATGCGGAATCCGTCGCGCGAATTCGGCAGCACGTGCGGCGCCGCACTCATGTTTTCCTGGCCGCCCGCCACGATGATGTCCGCATCGCCCGCGATGATCGCGTTGGCCGCGAGCATCACGGCCTTCAGGCCCGAGCCGCACACCTTGTTGATCGTCATGCCGGGCACTGCCGTGGGCAGGCCCGCCTTGATCAGCGACTGGCGCGCCGGGTTCTGGCCGGAGCCGGCCGCGAGCACCTGGCCCATGATCACTTCGCTGACCTGCTCGGGCTTCACGCCCGCGCGTTCGAGTACGGCGCGAATCACCGTGGCGCCAAGTTCAGGCGCGGGAATCTTCGCGAGCGAACCGCCGAATTTGCCGACGCCCGTACGGGCCGCCGATACGATCACTACGTCAGTCATTTCGATTTCCTCCGGTACCGCGGCGCTTGTGCTTCAAGTGCCGCAACGTGCCGTCAAGTTAAAGATCCGCTCAGTCGTCTACTGCTTCCCGTGCCTGGCGCCGTGGCGCGGGTCGTGCCAGCGTCTTGCCGGCAGGACGCACGCCGCGTCAGGCATCAACACACATGCTGCTCAGGCGCTACTCGCGTTGCTGTACATAACGCCCCGGCGCCGGTTCGATCACCGGAAATTCGGCCGAACCGGCCTCGGCGCGCGGCTTCACTTTCTTGCCTGCGTACTGGTCGAGCCATGCGGTCCATTCGGGCCACCAACTGCCCGGCGTTTCCGTTGAACGTTCGAACCAGTCGCTGGCGCTGCCGGGCAAGGTCTTTTCGTCGCCGCTCACGACCCAGTAGCTGCGCTTTTTCTTCGCCGGCGGGTTGATCACACCGGCAATATGACCGGACGCGCCGAGCACGAACTTGAGCGGACCCGTGAGCAGCGGCACCGAGGCGTACGCGGTTTGCCACGGCACAATATGGTCTTCGCGCGAGCCATAGATAAACGTCGGCACATCGATGCGCGACAGGTCCACCGGCTCGCCGCACACCTTCAGTTTGTTCGGCTCGCGCAGGCTGTTCTCGAGATACGTGTTGCGCAGATACCAGACGTACATCGGGCCCGGCAGGCTCGTCGAATCGCTGTTCCAGTACAGCAGATCGAACGGCATCGGCGTGCGGCCCTTCAGATAGTTGTCGACCACGTAGTTCCAGACGAGGTCGTTCGGCCGCAGGAACGAAAACGTGTTGGCGAACTCGAGACCGCGCATGAGTCCGGGCGGCGTGCCGTTCTTGCCGCCGATGGTCTGCTCGCGCATTTGCACATGCGCCTCGTCGACGAACACGTCGAGTACGCCCGTATCGCAGAAGTCGAGCATCGCGGTGAGCAAGGTCATCGACGATGCCGGATGTTCGCCGCGCGCCGCCGCCACCGCGAGCGCCGTGGCGAGCATCGTGCCGCCGACGCAAAAGCCGAGCGTATTGATCTGCTCGCGCCCGCTGATCTGCCGCACGGTGTCGATTGCGCTGAGCACACCTTCTTCGATGTAGTCGTCCCACGTCTTGTGCGCAATCGACGTATCGGCATTGCGCCACGAAATCAGGAACACCTGATGCCCCGCTTCAAGCGCGTGCGCAACGAGCGAGTTGTCGGGCTGCAAGTCGAGGATATAGAACTTGTTGATGCACGGCGGCACGATCAGCAGCGGCCGCTCGCGCACCGACGCGCCGAGCGGCTTGTACTGAATGAGCTGGAGCAGATCGTTTTCGAAGACGACCGAGCCTTCGCTCATCGCGAGATTCTTGCCGACGACGAAACGCGACTCGTCTGTCTGCGAGATCTTGCCGCGCTGCATATCGGCCAGCAGATTCATGACGCCCTGCCGCAGACTTTCGCCGTGGCTTTCGAGCAGCGTTTTTTGCGCTTCCGGATTCAGCGCGAGGAAGTTGCTCGGCGAGGCGGCGGCCGTCCATTGCTGTACGGCAAAGCGAATGCGTTCGCGTGTTTTCGGATCGGTGTCGAGCGCGTCGACGAGTTCCTGCAGATAGCGCGCGTTCAGCAGATACCACGCGGCCATGTAGGCGTAAATCGGCGTCGCCTTCCATGCATCCGCGCTGAAACGGCGGTCCTTCAGTTCGGGCGCGCTGGACGAAGCCTGGGTGGCCTGCTGGAACAGCTGCATCGCATCGCGCGAGTAGTCGCTCTGCAACTGCTGAAGACGTTCAGGCGGAATGGCCGCGGTGGGCAGCTTCATACCCGCGAACGCGGTGAAAGGCTGCATCAGCGGCTTCGTCAGTTCGGGGCCAAACGGCTGCTGCGCGGCTTTCGCAAACGGCTCGGCAAACTGCCGGGCGAATTGTTCCGCGAATTGCGGCATGCCTGCGCTTGCCTGCGTGAAATCGGGCAACCCCGCCGGCCACCCTGCGGGCATGCCGGCCGGCCAGCCCGCGGGCATTCCCGGCAGACCCGCAGGCATACCCGGCACCGCAAACGGATTGCCGTTCGCAGCGGCCGGTGCACCGATTGAACGCCATGCGTTCAACCATGCATCGAATAACTGTTGAACTCCGGCGGCATTCGCGTCCGGCTGCGCTTGCGTGCGATCCGATGAAGTTTGCGTGCGTGAGGATGTCGAGGAGTGTTGAGCTGCCACCATACCTGCTTGTACCGGTGAGTCCTCGCGGACGGTTGAGAGGCAGGTGCCTTCGTGCATAGGCGGCAAAAACGCTCGCGGCCGCTTACGCCCTGTCCCATTGTTGGGGAACATTCTTGCGCCCCACTGCAAGGCATGTCAATGCTTGATCCCGATTTTGCCGCACTGCGATATTTTTTTCATTATCGTTTTCCCCATGTAAGGGAACGTGCGTTCGCAAGCGCCCTACAAACGTCGTCCGAATCCGACAACGCGCCCGAGATATCAGGGTTTTCCGGGAGTTGGCGGCGCCTTTCTGCTACGTCGAAGACAGCCTTTGCCGTCGGACACGCCGCGATGTCTGAAGGTTTCCGCAGCGCAGCAAATATACCGCGGCGACGCGCAATCTCCGGGCTTTTGCTGCAGCAGCAATTGGCGATGCGACAAACGGCATCCGATGCGTTGATGCCCGGTCATGGAACCGATGAATGCGATTCGCGTTTGCGGCGGCTTTGCGTGGTCAGCCGGGCGTCGCTGGCAGCCGTGCGCAGCAAAATGCAGACCACGCGGCACGGCAAATGCTCAACGCGCCAGCCAGATCAGCGCGGCCATGCGGCCCGTCACGCGATCGCGCCGATACGAGTAGTAACGATCGCGCTGCGTGAAGGTGCACTGGTCGCCACCCGTCACCTGTGCGATGCCGAGTTGCGCGAGCCGCTCGCGCGCGAGCGCGGGCAAATCGGCAAGGTATTTACCGGGAACACCGGTACGCGGCACAAACGCGCGCGCGATCGTGCCGCGACGCGCGGCGGACGCCGTGTCGACGAATGCGTGCAGCACGTCGTCCCCCACTTCGAACGCGGAAGGCCCGATGCAGGGCCCCAGATACGCATGCAAGGCGGATGGCTCGATGCCCGCCAGCGCGGCGACGCGCTGCGCCGTGTTTTCAACGACGCCCGCGGCCAGCCCTCGCCATCCCGCATGCGCGGCGCCAACCGCACGGCCGGCCGGATCGCACAGCAGAACCGGCATGCAGTCCGCAATCATCACGAGCGATACGGTGCCGGGCCGGTCGGTCACGCTGGCGTCGGCGCTAATCGCTGCGCCGCCCGCGCGTGCGTTGTCGAGCACATCGTCAGCACTCACGACTTGCGCGCCGTGCACCTGCTGAAGCCACGCGGGCTCATCGATGCCTGCAAGCGCACGCAGCCGCGCGCGATTCTCTTCGACATGCGCGGGATCGTCGTCCGTGCGCCGGCCGAGGTTGAGGCCGCCGGGCTGATCGGCGTCGTCGCGCCATCTGCCGTACGGCGGCAAGCTCACACCGCCGTTGCGCGTCGTGACAAGCGCGCGGACTTGCGGCGCGACGCGCCAGTCGGGTTGCAGCACATCGGCGAGCGTCAGGTCAGGGACGTTCATCGGCGGTGATCCTTGTTCTTGTGGCGCGGGTCGCCGCGGTCCGCGTGAGTCGCGTCGCGCGGGGCTGTGCGTCCTTCTTCGTGGCGGACTTCGCGCGCGGCTTCGATATCGGGATCGCGACCGGCTTCTGCGTTCTGGTCGACATCCGCGTCGGCGGTATTGTCTTCGCCCTCTTCGTCCTCTTCATCGAAACCGGCTTCAGTGTCGCTGTCGTCTTCCATCGCCTCGATGTCGTCATCATCGGCTTCGCCGGCTTCGAGCGACATCGGCTCGTAAGCGGTATCGTCGCCGAGATACGCGTCTTCGTCGAAATCGTCCGCTTCCTCGCGGTTAAAGCCGAGTGCCTCGCATAACGCCGCCAGATCGTCAGGCACGTCGGCGCGCCATTGCATGGTGCGGCGCGTCTCGGGGTGAACGAGGCCGAGGCGCCACGCATGCAGCGCCTGACGCGCGAAGCCGCCCGGCAGCGGCGTCACCGAACGCTTGCCGCGCGCGCGTCCATACACAGGATCGCCAAGCAGCGGGTGGCCCGTATGCGCGCAATGCACGCGAATCTGATGCGTGCGCCCGGTTTCGAGATCGCAGTGAATCGCCGTCACAGGCTGCCGCTCCCACACGACCGTGGCCACGCGCCGGAAGTGCGTGCGCGCAGGTTTCCCGGACGCGCCCGTGACCACCGCCATGCGCGTACGCTCGCGCGGATCGCGGCCGATCGGCGCGTCGATCGTGCCTTCTTCGGGCATGCCGCCCCAGACCAGCGCGACATAGCGGCGCTTGACCGTGCGCGCCTGCAGCTGCCGCACGAGATCGGTCTGCGCGGCCAGCGTGCGCGCGACGACCATGAGCCCCGAGGTCTCCTTGTCGAGCCGATGCACGATGCCCGCGCGCGGCAGGCCCGCCGCGGCGTCGCCGTAACGATGCAGGAGGCCGTTGAGCACGGTGCCGCTCCAGTTGCCGGCCGCCGGATGCACGACGAGTCCCGCGGGCTTGTTGATCACGACAATCGTCTCGTCCTCGTAGACGATTTCGAGCGGCACGGGTTCGGGCGTGAAGGCAAGCTGCTCGGGCAGCAGATCGGGCACGAGCTCGATCGTCGCGTTGAGCGGCACGGGCTGGCGCACCTTCGCCGGCTTGCCGTCGACGTGCACGCGCTGTGCTTCGATCCAGCTTTGCAGCCGGCTGCGCGAGAACTCGGGGAAGACTTTCGCGAGCACCTTGTCGAGCCGTTCGCCCGCCAGTTCGGGCGGCACGGTCACGATGCGCGGCGCTTCGTCCGCTGCCGCGCCGTGTCCGGAAGCGGCGGAAATCGCCGTGGCCGATGCGTCGTCCGCGGCGAATTCGTCGTCGCGCATGGAGGAACTGTCGGACGTGTCAGATGTCGCTGCGTCGGAGCGTCCTTCGCATCGGCTATAATCTTTGTCGCTATTCCGTGTGCCGGCTGCGGCGCGCGGAGTATGAGAACGGGTCATCGAGACTGGTTACCTGACGTAAAGCGCTTGACGTGAAGCTGGACTGAGAATGCGAGCCTTGAACATGATTACTCAAATGGCCCAATACGCGGCGGCCCTAAGCGGGGCAAAGCGCCTGACCCGACGCGCCGCCGGAAAAGCGGCCCGAACCATTGCGTGCCTGTGCGCGGTCGCGCTTGTCGCAGCGTGCCACGGCCTGCCCGAGAAGACCGACGAAACGGCAACGTGGACAAACAATAAATTATATAACGAGGCGCAAGACGCCTTGAGCGGCGGCGACTGGGGCAAGTGCGCGAAGTATTTCGAAGCGCTCGAGGGTCGTGACCCATTCGGCCACTTCGCCCAGCAGGCGCAGATCAACGTGGCGTATTGCGACTGGAAAGACAGCGAAACGGCCGCGGCCGACCAGGCCATCGACCGCTTTATCCAGCTTCACCCGGATCACCCCGATATCGCTTACGCGTACTACCTGAAGGGCATGATCCACTTCAACGACGACCTGGGCCTGTTCGGCCGGTTCTCCGGTCAGGACATGAGCGAGCGTGATCCGAAGTCGCTGCGCGAGTCGTATGACGCGTTCAAGGTCGTCGTCGACAAATACCCGAAAAGCAAGTACGCGCCCGATGCCGCGCAGCGCATGCGCTATATCGTGAACGCGCTGGCCTCGCACGAAGTGCATGCGGCCGACTACTACTATCGTCGCGGCGCGTATGTGGCTGCGATCAACCGCGCGCAACTCGCGATCAAGGAATACAAGAACGCACCGGCCATCGAAGACGCACTGCATATCATGTGGCTGTCGTACGAGAAGCTCGACCAGCCGCAACTCGCCGACGATACGAAACGTGTGCTCGCGGGCACGTTCCCCGATAGCCCGTACATCACGGGTCATGCGCGTCCAGGCAAGGAAAAGTCGTGGTGGCAGTTCTGATGCCGCCACGCTGACATCGACGCTGAGCGGTGACCCCACCGCGCGTCATATGCCAGATGAAAAAACGCCACGGCATGCCGTGGCGTTCTTGTTTGCAGCCTCTGGGCGAACCGCGGGGGCGAACCCACGGCCCCACATCGATCCAATCAATCGCGTTCGAAAAGCGCAATCGATTCGACGTGCGACGTATGCGGGAACATGTTGACCACGCCCGCGCCCTTCAGCCGATACCCGGCTTCATGCACGAGCAGCCCCGCGTCGCGGGCGAGCGTCGCCGGATTGCACGACACATAGACGATGCGCCGCGGCAGCGGCCCCTCGCCGCTTTGCGCGATATCGGCGAGCGCCTTCGACACCGCAAGCGCGCCCTCGCGCGGCGGGTCGACGAGGAACTTGTCGAAGTGCCCTAAAGCGCGCATATCGTCGGCGCTGACTTCGAACAGATTGCGGCTTGCAAACGATGTGTGTCCGTCGACGCCGTTTTCCTTCGCGTTGGCAAGCGCCCGCGCCGTCAAGGTTTCGCTACCTTCGATGCCGACCACTTCGCGCGCCAGTCTCGCGAGCGGCAAGGTGAAGTTGCC
Source organism: Paraburkholderia edwinii (assembly GCF_019428685.1). Lineage (NCBI taxonomy): Bacteria > Pseudomonadati > Pseudomonadota > Betaproteobacteria > Burkholderiales > Burkholderiaceae > Paraburkholderia > Paraburkholderia edwinii. The sequence goes on along the minus strand of NZ_CP080095.1, from coordinate 2,289,229 downwards.
GATGCCGCAAAACAGATCGAGCACGCGATCGTTTCTGGCCGGCGCCAGCAACCGCAACGCGCGGCCCACGAGCACGCGGTTGATCTGGTGATTGACCTGCGTGAAGTCCGTCGGCAGAAACGGCATGCGGATACCGAACTCGGGCAGCGTGTAATCGAGTTGCGCGTGAAGCGGATAGAACGGCACGACCGAATCCGGGCCCTTCGGCTGCAGCCAGAACTGCACGTTGTGCGCGTTGGCGAATTCGCGCAGCAGCTGTTCGTCCGCGGCGTTGATCGGTTCGAGCACGCGCAGCACGAGCGCCGTGACCGTCGCGCCGACCGCGAGTTCGATCTGCGGCATGCGATCGCGAATCGACAGGCCTTCAACCATTCTGCGCAGCGGCACGAGCAGATCCGACACATGCGGCGGCAGCACTTCGCAGCTCGTCATGTCGGCAACATAACTGCTCTTGCGCTCGTGGAAACCGACCAGCACGCCGCCCTTTTTCACGACGTTACGCACCGTCAGACGCGCCCGGTAGCGATAGCCCCACGACGGCCCATGGATCGGGCGGAAAATCGTCTCGGCACGCAGCTTCGCGAGATGCGCGAGGTTGTCCTCGAGCACGCGCTGCTTGACGGCGATCTGCGCGCGCACGTCGAGGTGCTGCATCGAACAGCCGCCGCAGGTGCCGAAGAAGCGGCACTGCGGCCTGGTACGAATCACGCTTTCACGCAGGATATCGACCGCAACGGCCTGTTCGAAACTCGGCTTCCTTCTATAACTCGAATAGGTGACGCGCTCGCCGGGCAGCGCGCCTTCGACGAAGATGACCTTGCCCGGCGTGCCGTCTTCGGTGACGGTGCGGCCGACGCCGCGCGCTTCCATGTCGAGCGACTCGATGTCGAGTTCGGGCAGTACGGCGGGCGCCAGCGCCGCCACGCCCGCTTTCGCGGCTTTGCGTGTTGCCGCCTTGGTCGGCGCGGGGTTTGCCATGGGGTTCGGCGCAGCGCCCGCGGTCGGGCTTGCGTCGGCGGATGGGGCTTCGCGGGGAACGGTTTGAGACACCAGCAACTTCCTGACAGACGGTGAAGTAAAGGCGAGATTGTAGACGAACGGGAACCTCGAACGGAGATTTGACGATGCGACTGATTAGCTGGAATGTCCAGTGGGGACGCAGCGCGAGCGGCGACGTCAGCCTGCCGCGCATGGTGAACGAGGCGAAGCGCCTCGCCGACTTCGACGTGCTCTGCATGCAGGAGGTGACGCGCGGCTTCAACGTGCTCGCGGGCCATCCGGGCGACGACCAGTTCGCCGAACTCGCCGACGAGTTGCCCGGCTACACGGTGCTCGATGTGATCGGCGCCGATCTCGCGCCATTGAAGCTCGACGGGCCGAGCGCGCCGCGCAGGCAGTTCGGCAATGCGCTCGCCACACGGCTGCCCGTGGAACGCGTGATTCGCCACTCGCTGCCGTGGCCGGCCGACGCCGACGCGCCATCGATGCAGCGCGTCGCGCTCGAAGCCGTGCTGCGCGCGCCGAGCGGACCGCTACGCATCATCGTCACGCATCTCGAGTTTTACTCGCTGCCGCAGCGGCTCGCGCAGGTCGATGCGTTGCGGCATATGCAACAGGAAGCGGCTCAGCATGCCGCGCACCCGGCGCCCGCGGAAAATGCGATCGGGCCGTTCGTCGACACGGCGCGGCCGGTAAGCGCGATCGTCTGCGGCGATTTCAACAGTGCGTATGACAGCGATGCGTATCGGCGCATGATCGCGCCGCTCGACGGCAGCCCGTCGTTTATCGATGCGTGGGCGACACTGCATCCCGGCGCGACGCCGCCGCCGACCGCGGGTGTCTACGACACCGAGCAGTGGCAAGACGGGCCGCTTACGTGCGACTTCGTGTTCGTCACGGACGATCTGCGCGGCAGGCTGCGCAGCTGCGAGATCGACGGCGCGACGCGTGCGTCCGATCATCAGCCGGTCGTGCTGGAGATTGATTGAGCCGGAGAGCTCGGTGAGCACGATGAGCGCGAGCAAACGATGCGTCGCTCGCGCCTCATTTATCACCGCTCCCGCGCTGTTGCAGTGCAGGAGCGGTGAACGCAACCGCCGCGCGAAAGCCTAGCCGTCGAACGCAGCCAGATACTCGGCCCAATGCGCGGCCGACTCCTGCGCGAGCGAATTCTTCACGAATGCGATTTCGTCGGCATATTCTTCGGCCGAAAAACCACCGCGCATCAGTTGAAACCGGCAATACAGCAGATACGTGTTGACCACGTCCGTTTCGCAATAATTGCGAATTTCCTCGATACGTCCCTGCTGGAACGCCTGCCACACCTGGCCGCCGTCCATGCCGAGCTTGCCGGGAAAGCCGCACAGCTTCGCCAGCGCATCGAGCGGCGCGTTCGCGCGCGCCTGATACATCGCAAGCACGTCCATCAAGTCGGTGTGACGCGCGTGGTAGCGGCTGATGTAGTTATTCCACTTGAACTCGCGGTCGTCTTCGCCAAGGTCCCAGTAACGGCTTGCCGTCACGCCGTTCACGAGCGCGCGATAGTGCAGCACGGGCAGGTCGAAGCCGCCGCCGTTCCACGATACGAGCTGCGGCGTGTACTTTTCGATCACGCGAAAAAACGACTGGACGAGCACCGCTTCACCGTCGGTGGGCGTACCGAGGGAACGCACGCGAAAGCCGTTGTCGTCGCGAAACACGCATGAAATCGCCGCGATCCGCTGCAAATGATGCGGCAGGAAATCGCCGCCCGTCTTTTCGCGGCGCGCGGCGAATGCGAACTCGGCGACTTCGGTATCGGATAAGGTGGCGGGCAAATCTTCAAGCCGGCGAATGCCGGCGACATCGGGAATCGTCTCGATGTCGAATACGAGAATGGGCGTCATCAGGTTAGAGAACGGCGTCCTTGCGCACGCCATTGGACGCGAAGAAGCGCTTGAGCCGCACCAGCGCTTCCTGCTGGATCTGCCGCACGCGTTCGCGCGTCAGGCCCATTTCGTCGGCCAGTTCCTCGAGCGTGGCTGGCTCGATATGGTTCAGGCCGAAACGGCGCTCGATCACATGGCGATGCTTGTCGGACAGGCGCGCAAGCCATGCGCGTGTAAGCGTTTCCAGTTCGCGATGCTGGACTTCGGCATCGGGCGACTGGCTCTGGTCGTCGGACAACAGATCGAGCAGACTGCTGGCCGGATCGAGATCGAGCGGCGCATCGAGCGATGCGGTGTGCTCGTTCAGCGCGAGGATGTCGGTCACTTCGTCGCTGGTCTTGCCGGTCAGATACGCGATGTCGTCGATGCTCGCGTCGCGACGGTCCGCCGCTTCGCCCGAATTCATCGAGTTCTTTTCCAGATGGCGCTTCGCGCGCAACACCTGGTTCAGTTCGCGAATGACATGCACGGGCAGCCGCACCGTGCGCGCCTGATTCATGATCGCGCGCTCAATGCTCTGGCGAATCCACCATGTGGCATATGTCGAAAAACGGAAACCGCGCGTCGGGTCGAACTTCTCGATGGCATGCATCAGGCCGAGATTGCCCTCTTCGATCAGATCGAGCAGCGGCACGCCGCGGTTCAGATATCCCTTTGCAATGCTCACCACGAGCCGCAGGTTGCGCTCGATCATGACCTGGCGGGCCTCGAACTCGCCCGCCTTCGCGAGGCGCGAAAAACGCTGCTCTTCCTCGACAGTGAGGAGCGGCTTGACGCTGATCCGGTTCAGATAGTGCTGGATCGTATCCGCGGTCAGTTCGGCCTGCAGCAGCGCGCGAAAGTCGTCGGCATCCGACGGGGAATCGTTTGCGCCTTCGCGCGCGTCCGAGCCTTCGCTTTCGCTGTCGTCGCCGCCCGAACGGCGGTCATCGGAATCGCTGGCCCCGTTGTCGAGGTCCTCGATGCTGTCGTCGTCCTGGTCCGAAGCGCCCGTGTCTTCCACCGATACATGCGTGGCACGGCTGATCGTCTCAGTCTCGGCTTGCGGTGGTTGGCGCTTCGATTTCGGCATGGTCGTAATCGCTTATTGCGGCGGCAAATACTTCAGTGGGTCGACAGGCTTGCCCTGCCGGCGAACTTCGAAATGCAACATCACGCGGTCGGAATCGCTGTTGCCCATCTGGGCGATCGTCTGCCCCTTCGTGACCGCGTCCCCCTCTTTTACCATCAAAGCACTGTTATGTGCATAGGCGGTAAGGTACGTAGCATCATGTTTGATGATAATGAGATTGCCGTAACCGCGCAGCCCATTTCCGGCATAAACGACCCGGCCGTCCGCGGAAGCCTTGACCGGTTCGCCCATGCTTCCGCCGATATTCAAACCTTTGTTTTTAGAATCGTCAAACGTGTTGAGCAGCGGACCGCGCACCGGCCACGCAAATGTCACGTTGCCCGCGGCCGCCGTCGCGTCGCTCGACGCGGCCGGCGGCTGCGGCGGAATCGTCGTGGCGGTCGCGCCGGGCGCGTTGCTGGTTGCGCCGTAGAGCGGCGGCTGCGCGACGCCCGCCGCGGCCGGCGCGGACGATCCACCGACCGGCGCACCCACCTGCGCACCGGCGATCGGCGCGCTTTGCACCGCACCACCCGCGATCGGCGCCGTCGCGACGCCCGGCGTTGCAGCCGTCGGGGTCGTGCCCGGGGGCGCGACGCGCAGCAACTGGTCGACTTCGATCTGGTTCGGGTTGGTCAGATTGTTCCACGTCGCGATGTCGCGATAATTCTGGCCGTTTTCGAGCGCGATCCGATACAGCGTATCGCCCGGTTTCACCCGGTAGTAACCCGGAGGCGGCGGGCCGAGCGGCGCCGGCGGCTGCGCCGCCTGTTGCGCGGCCCCGGTGCCGAGCGCGCCTGAGCGATCGACGACCGGCGCATTGTCCAGACGCGTCGCGCAGGCCGCGAGCAGCGACAGCGCGAGTACGCACACACCACGTTGAGCCACGGTCAGACGGACATTCGTGCTGGTTCTTTGCATCGTGCGCAGCTTACTGATAGTCATCGGATTCAAATCACTCCGGATTTTAAGGGTACAAAGAAAACGCGATCAAGCCGCGACTCCCGCCATTGCGCGGGCCCCGTGCGTTCGACGAGCGTGAGCACCTGCGTCTGACCGTCCTGCGTGCCGACCGGCGCGACGAGCCGCGCACCGATCGCCAGTTGTTCGAGCAACGCCTGCGGCACGTCGAGGCCCGCCGCGGCGATCACGATCGCATCGAACGGCGCCGCCGCCGGCAAGCCGATGCGGCCGTCGCCGTAATGCAAGCGAATGTTCGGAATACGCAATGGCCGCAGATTCGTCTTCGCGCGCTCGTATAACGGCCTGATGCGCTCGATCGAATACACGTCGCGCGCAACCTGGCTCAATACTGCCGCCTGATAGCCGCAGCCGGTGCCGATTTCGAGCACGTTGTTGAGTTCGCGCCCTGCCGCGGCCAGCTCGATCATCCGCGCGACCACCGACGGCTTCGAAATAGTCTGGTGATGGCCGATCGGCAACGCCGCGTCTTCGTAAGCCTGGGTCGCGAGGCCCGGGTCGACGAACATGTGGCGCGGCACCGTCGCCATCGCATCGAGCACACGCGGGTCGGTTACGCCGTTGGCTCGCAGCCGTTCGACCATGCGCTCGCGCACCCGTTCCGAGGTCAGCACGTGCGCGCGGTTCAGCGCGACATTCGGCGCGCCGGCACGCTCAGGCGTGGCAGGCAGCCGCAGCGCGGGTTGCGGGCGCGGGCTCTCGGTGCGTTTGGCGGAGCCGTTAGCAGGCTCGTTGCGCTTCACAACAGGATTGACAGCAGGATGCACAGCGGGCTTCGCGGCAGGCTTCACCGCGGGCTTCACAACCGGTTTCACTGCATTCACAGCAGGTTTCGCAGTAACCACGGCACGTGCGCCGCGCGCACCGGCGCCAACAGCCGAAGCAGCACCTGGCTTGCCCAAGCCGCCGGGCCCCCCCGACAAGCGGCCATCGACGGCCGCGGTTTTCACGGCGCGTGTGTCACCCGAACGCGCTTCGCTTCGGCGCGGTTCGCGCACCAGGTCTTCGAGGCCCAGCGGAAAGCGCTTCGCGCGCTCGCCCGTCATGAAGCGCCGCTCCCGGCGTGCGCCCAGTCGCGTGTCGCGGACAGCATCTCGGTATGCGTGAGATCGAGTTGTAACGGCGTGATCGACACATGCCCGTGTGCGACCGCGTGAAAGTCGGTGCCTTCGCTTGCGTCGCGCGCGCTGCCCGACGGGCCGATCCAGTAGATCGGCTCGCCGCGCGGATTGGTCTGGCGGATCACCGGCTGCGACGGATGCCGTTTTCCGAGACGCGTAATGCGCCACTCGCGCAACTGTTCGTACGGCAAGTTCGGAATATTGACGTTAAGAAGCGGGTGTCCGGGCAGCGGCGCGTCGAGATAATGTTTGACGATTTCGGCAGCAACGCGCGCCGCGGATTCGAGATGCGTCCAGTCTTTATCGACGAGCGAAAATGCGATAGCCGGCACATTGAACATGACGCCTTCGGTCGCGGCGGCGACCGTGCCCGAGTACAGCGTGTCTTCGCCCATGTTCTGGCCGTTGTTGATGCCCGACACCACGAGGTCCGGCGTATGGTCGAGCATGCCGGTCAGTGCGATGTGAACCGAATCGGTCGGCGTGCCGTTCACGTAATAGAAGCCGTTCGCGGAACGCAGCACCGACAACGGCCGCGACAGCGTCAACGAATTCGATGCGCCGCTGCAATTTTGCTCGGGCGCCATCACGGTGACGTCGGCAAGCGGCTTCAACGCTTCGTAGAGCGCCGCGAGACCCGGCGCCAGATAACCATCGTCGTTGCTGAGTAGGATTCGCATCCGGCGATTGTAACCGAGGAAACAAGGCACGCGGACGACATGGCGTGGTGCGATTGCCTCTCCCGCGACACCCGCGCAACACTCGTGCAACACCCGCACAACACCCGCTCGACATGCACGCGTCATGCACGCGTCATGCATGTGCCGACAGACGGCGCGTGCTTCATAGCATCCAGACAACCTCCACGCAACGCGCCGCGATGCGAGTGTCGACAGCCCGGCGCGCACGGTCGTTCGAGCGTGCTTACGGTCTGCCATACGCGTGTGGTGATCCGCACATCACGTTCAGAGCTTTTCGGTTTCGCCGCTCGATGGCTGCCACTTCATGAAGCGCCGCTCGATCACGCCGACGAGTCCGTCGAGAATCAGCGCAAACGCAGTCAGCACGAGAATGCCGGCGAACACGGTGTTGATATCGAACGTGCCTTCGGCCTGCAAAATCAGATAACCGACACCGCGCGCCGAGCCCAGATACTCGCCGACCACCGAACCGACGAACGCGAGCCCGACCGACGTATGCAAGCTCGAAAACACCCAGCTCATTGCGCTGGGCAGATACACATTGCGCAGCAGTTGCTGACGATTCGCGCCAAGCATGCGCGCGTTGGCGAGCACGACCGGGCTCACCTCCTTCACGCCCTGATAGACGTTGAAGAACACGATAAAAAACACGAGCGTCACGCCAAGCGCAACCTTCGACCCGATGCCGAGACCGAACCAGACGCCGAAGATCGGTGCGAGAATCACGCGCGGCATCGAATTCGCCGCCTTGATGTACGGATCGAGCAACGCGCTCGCAACCGGCGCCAACGCGAGCCACAAGCCGACCGCAAGCCCGAGCACGGTGCCGATCACAAACGCGAGCACGGTCTCGACGAGCGTGATCCACAAGTGAATATAGATCTCTCCCGACGTGAACCACTGCCAGATCCGCACGAGCACTTTCTGCGGCTCGCCGAACAGGAACGCGGCCTTGTTCGGGTCGTCGAAGTAGAACGCCGGCAGCAGCGTCGGGCTCGTCAGCACATACCAGAGCACGAAGCAGAGCACGAGCAGCAGCCATTGCCAGATCGCGAGATTCGCCCGGTTCGGACGCAGCATCTTCCACATGAGTCGTCAGGTCCTTTCGCTGTTCGCGGGCGCGCCGCTCATACCGCTTTCAGTTGCTGCTGATAGCCTTTCAACACTTCGTCGCGCAACACGCTCCATATTTGCGCATGCAGTTCGACAAAGCGCGCGTCCGAGCGGATTTCGGCAACGTCGCGCGGGCGTTGCAGATCGATCGTGAATTCGCCGATCGGCCGCGTCGCCGGCCCCGCCGACAGTACGACGACGCGATCGGACATCGCGATCGCTTCGTCGAGATCGTGCGTGATGAAAAGCACGGCCTTGCGTTTCGCGGCCCACAAATCGAGCAGTTCGTTTTCCATCAGCTGGCGCGTCTGGACATCGAGCGCGGAGAACGGCTCGTCCATCAGCACGATGTCGGGATCGAGAATCAGCGTCTGCGCCATTGCGACACGCTTGCGCATGCCGCCCGACAGTTGATGCGGATAACGGTCGCCGAAACCGCCGAGCCCGACGCGCTTCAACCAGGCCTGCGCGCGTTCGCGCGCTTCGGCGCGCGGCACGTTGTGAAACGACAGCCCTGCCATGACGTTATCGAGCGCGGAACGCCACGGCATCAGCGCATCGGCCTGGAACATATAGCCCGCGCGGCGGTTGATGCCGCTCAAAGGTTCGCCGAACACGCTGACCGAGCCCGACGATGGCACGAGCAGACCCGCGCCGACGTTCAGCAAGGTCGACTTGCCGCAGCCGGTCGGGCCGACCACCGAGACGAATTCGCCGGGCGCGATACGCAGCGTCGCATCTTTGACAGCGGTGTATCGCGCGCCGCGCTCGTCGCGCGAAGCGAATGTGCAGGTGATGTTGTCGAGTGCGAGTGCGGGAACCGTCATCGTCGCGCACCTAGACCTTGACCGTGGCGAGCGCCTTCTTCACGAAATCGTTGGTCCACGCCTTCGACAGATCGATCGGCTTGCCCTGCACTGTGGCGTCGAACGCCTGCAGCGTTTTCAGCGATGTGGCCGGGCCGTCGGCCGGCATCAGGCCATCGGGCGAGATGGCGGGCTTCACGTGCTGCCATGCGGCGATATAGAGCGCGCGGTCGCCGAGCAGATACGACTCGGGCACGGCATTCGCGACATCGCTGTCGCTCGCCGTTTGCAGCCATTTGAGCGCGCGCACCATCGCATTGGTCAGTGCCTGCGTTGTGTTCGGATTCTTGTCGATGAAACTTTGCGAGGCGTACAAGCAGCCGGCCGGCATATCGCCGCCGAATACCGCGCGCGTATCAGCGAGCGTGCGCGTATCCGAGATCACGCGAATGTCGCCCGCGCGTTCGAGCTTCGTCATCACCGGATCGAGATTCGCGAGCGCATCGATCTGCCCGGCCTGCAGCGCGGCCACCGCGCCGGCGCCCGCCCCCACGCCGATAAACGACACATCCTTCGCGGTGAGGCCTGCCTTGGCGAGCACAAAGCTCGCCATGATCGACGTCGACGAACCCGGCGCCGTCACGCCGATCTTCTTGCCTTTCAGATCGGCGATCGACTTGTAATTCGGCATCGTTTTCTTCGATACCGCGAGCACGATTTGCGGTGCGCGCCCTTGCAGCACGAATTCGCGGAACATCTGATGCTGCGCCTGCAGCAGCAGCGTGTGTTCGAACGCGCCCGACACGACGTCCGCGCTACCGCCGACGGCCGCCTTCAAGGCCTGCGAACCGCCCGCGAAATCGGAGATCTCGACGTCGAGCCCTTCGTCCTTGAAATAGTTGCGCCGCTCGGCGATGGTCAGCGGCAGGTAGTAGAAGAGGTTCTTGCCGCCTACCGCGATCGCGACCTTGCGCGTTTCGAGTTTGGCCTGGCTGAACGCAAAGGGCGTATGGGCAGCGAGCACCGTACCCGCGAGCGCCGCACTGCCGGTCAGAAAGGTTCTGCGTTGCATCGTTGCAATCTCCGGTTCTTTTCTACTTGTGGTGCGCGCTGACAGAGCCGTGTCACACAATCTGTTGCGCGTGCAACCTTGCGATGTGGTCCGCATCATAACCTAGCGATTGCAGGACCTCGTCGGTATGCTCGCCGAGCTTCGGACCGAGCCAGCGCGTATCGCCGGGCGTAACCGAAAACTTCGGCGTGACAGCGGGCAATGCGATGTCCTTGCCGTCCTGCCACTTGAAAGTCTGGATCATCTGCCGCGCGATGTATTGCGGATCGGCGAACATGTCCGCGACGCTGTAGATGCGGCCGGCCGGCACGTCGGCCGCGTTGAGCACGTCGAGCGCTTCGTCGATCGTACGCGTCGATAGCCAGGCGGCGATCGCGCCGTCGATTTCCTGCGTGCGCGGCACGCGGCCATCGTTATGCGTGAGCTCAGGATCGTTCGCCAGATCGTCGCGGCCGATCGCCAGCATCAGGCGCTTGAAGATCGGATCGCTATTACCGCCGATCACAATGCTGCCGTCGCGGCACGGATACGTATTGGACGGCACGATGCCCGGCAACGATGCGCCCGTGCGCTCGCGCACCATGCCGTAGACACCGTACTCGGGCACGACGCTCTCCATCATGTTGAAGACCGCCTCGTACAGCGCGATGTCGACGACCTGCCCTTTGCCGCCGTTCACCTGCCGGTGATGCAGTGCCATCAGCGCGCCGATCACGCCGTGCAGCGCCGCGATCGAATCGCCGATCGAGATGCCGATGCGCGGCGGCGGCAGATCGGGGTAGCCGGTAATGTGCCGCAAGCCGCCCATCGCTTCGGCGATCGCGCCGAAACCCGGCCGGTCACGATACGGACCGCTCTGGCCATACCCGGAGAGCCGCACCATCACGAGGCCCGGATTGTCGGCCGACAGGACGTCATAGCCGAGATCGAGTTTCTCGAGCAGCCCGGGGCGAAAATTCTCGATGACGATGTCCGCTTCCTTCGCGAGACGCCGCACGATTTCCTTGCCCTCGTCGGCCTTCAGGTTCACGGTCACCGATTTCTTGTTGCGCGCCTGCACGGCCCACCAGAGCGACGTGCCGCCCGCTTCGGGATACAGCTTGCGCCATTTGCGCAGCGGATCGCCGCCCTTCGGGTCTTCGATCTTGATCACGTCGGCGCCGAATTCGCCGAGAAAGCGCGCGGCGAACGGACCGGCGATCAGGGTGCCGAGTTCGAGCACCTTCACGCCTGCCAGCGGACCGCCGGCGTGGGGGGTGTCGGTGGTGGAGGGGGCGTTCGGCGCGTCGTTCGTTGCGTTCATGGCTGTCCTTCGATCGTGGGTTACACCGAACTACGTCGAACTACGAGCTGCATCGAACTACATCGAACGCCGGTCGAGCATCGCGCGCGCAATCGTGCCCGCGTCGACATACTCGAGCTCGCCGCCGACCGGCACGCCGCGCGCCAGACGCGTGACCGACAGGCCGCGCGCCTTCAGCGTCTGGCCAAGATAATGCGCGGTCGCTTCGCCTTCGTTCGTGAAGTTGGTGGCAAGCACGACTTCCTTGACGACGCCATCGGAGGCGCGCCTGACCAGCCGGTCGAAATGGATTTCCTTCGGTCCGATGCCGTCGAGCGGGCTCAGACGTCCCATCAGCACGAAATAGAGACCGCGGTACGTCATGGTCTGCTCGAGCATGATCTGGTCGGCCGGCGTTTCGACGACGCACAACAGCGTCGGGTCGCGTTCGGGATCGCTGCAGACTTCGCAGATCTGCGCTTCGGTGAACGTGTTGCACTTCTCGCAATGCTGCAGATGCTCGGTCGCATAGAGCAGCGAACGGCCGAGCTTCTGCGCGCCGTCGCGATCGTGCTGCATCAGGTGATACGCGATGCGCTGCGCGGACTTCGGCCCGACTCCGGGCAGCGCGCGCAGCGCTTCGACGAGCGCCGACAAGGCGGAGGGTTGTTTCATGCGGATTTCTGCGTGCGAATGCCGGGCCCGGATAACGACCGTGGTTTAGAAAGGCAGCTTGAAGCCCGGCGGCAGCGGCAGGCCGGCGGTCATGCCGCCCATCTTTTCCTGCGCGGTCGTTTCGGCCTTGCGCACCGCATCGTTGAACGCGGCGGCAACGAGGTCCTCGAGCATGTCCTTGTCGTCGGTGAGCAAGGACGGATCGATCGACACGCGGCGCACGTCGTTCTTGCAGGTCATCGTCACCTTCACGAGACCGGCGCCCGACTGGCCCTCGACCTCGATCTGCGCGAGCTCCTCCTGCATCTTCTTCATGTTTTCCTGCATCTGCTGGGCCTGCTTCATCAGTCCCGCGAGTTGGCCTTTCATCATGGACGTGCTCCTTCTTGATCGTATGGAATGCGCGGATCGCTTCAGTGTTCAGTGTCGTAAAGCGCCGCAAGTTAGCTTGGGGGTCGCGCCTCGGTTCGTGCCTCGGTTTCGTGCTACAGGTTCGCGGTTTGGCTTCGTGGATTGAGTTCGCGGTTTGAGTTCAAATACGGTCCGGTTCGGGCCGGTATTGTTGGCTTCTGACTATTCGTGTCCGTAGTTCGGTTCTGGCCAGGGCAGTCAATCAGTGCGCGGCGCTCGCACCACTGCCCGCGCCGCCTTGCGCCGCCGGCATCAACGGACGGATCGAGCCCGGCACGATGCTCGCGCCGAATTCGCGAATCAGCGACTGCACGAATGGGTCCGCGCCGATCTCGCGCTCGGCTTCCTGCTGACGCTGCGCGCGCGCCGCCGCATCGACTGCGGCTGCCGTGCGGCGCGCCGGCCCGACTTCGACGACGACCTCGACCGGACGGCCAAGCCGTTCGGCCAGCGCGGCCTTCAGCTTTGCGACCTGCGCCGCATCCGCGTACTGCGGGACCGGCACGTTGAGCTTGAGCGTTGTGCCGTCGAGCGCCATCAACTCGCTATTGAATGCGAGCTGATAGGAAATGCCCTTTAGCGGCAACCCCGCGGCGAGCGCCGGCCAGTCGCCCTCGACACCGAGTGCGTCGAGCGGCACGGCCGGCGGCAGCGGACGCGTGTCGACGACAGGCGCGGGCGCGGCAGGCGCGCTCACGCGAACGTCGTTGGCGCCGCTGTCGAAGACCGGCGCAAAGCCATCGTCAGGTGGCGCGAAAAACGCGTCGTCCGCGGACATCGGGACGTAGTCGTCCAGCGCGCCAGGGGCGTCCGGAGGAATCTCTTCCCAAGGCGGGACGGTGGCGCTACTGCCTGAGTTTGCGTTTCCACTCCCGCGCGATGGCGCGGCGCCCTGCTGCTGCGCCTGCGCGCGGCGCGCGGGATCGGGCGTCGGTACGACGACGCGTGGTGCGGCCGGCTTAGGCGCGGCCGGTGCGGCTTTCGCAGGCGCGGTTGACGCGGCCGCGCTCGCCCTGCCGCCGCCCGACAGCTTCATGCCGGCGTTGCGCAATACGTCGAGTGCGGCGCTCGCGCCGCCAGCGCGGCGTGGCGCATCGTCGGAAAGGTGCGTTGACGGTTGTGTCGAAGATGGCGTCGACGACGGATTCAGATCCTGCTCCTGCGTCGCCGCGTCGGTGAAACGCTGTTGCGCGGCGCTAGCGGAGGGCGTTGGGAGTGACTCTGCTACTTCGTCGGGTTCGCTAGCGCTGCTCGTCGTGCTTGCATTACTTGCATCAGCGTCAGCGCGGGCCGTCTCTGCCGCCTGTGCCATCTGCGCGCCGCCTTCGGCGACGTCGGGGATTTCAGCACCGGACACCACCGATTTAGCCGCTTCGGCTTGCTCCGGTGTCGAAGCCGATGAGGCATTCGCCGCGCGCGCGTCTTGCTGGGTAACTGCTTCCGCCGAATCGGCATTGCCGCCGGATAGTGTGCTGCCTGCGCCAGCCGCAGCCGCTTGCTGCCCACGCGCTTCGTGCGCGGGATCGCGCGTCGTCGCCGTCTGGGCGGCAGACACCGCATCTGCGTTCGCAAGGCCCGCTTTTGCGGTATCGGCCAATGCCGCGGTTTGCGCTTGCGACGCCTCACCGCGTCCCGTCTCGGCGGCCTGCGCGGCCACTGCCTGCGATATTGCCGCACGCCCCGCCGTCGGCGTCGGTTGCGCGACAGCCTGTTGCGCAGTCACCGCGGGCGCGCCCGAGCGCCGGCCGCCGGCCGCCCCGCTCTGACTACCCGGCCGCGCAGCGGATGCCGGCCCGCCACCCGTAGCGCCTCCACCACCGCCGACCGCCGGTTCGAACGCGAGCATGCGGAGCAAGGTCATCGTGAAGCCCGCGTATTCGTCGGGTGCGAGACCGAGTTCGCCTCGCCCGATTGTCGCGATCTGATAGAACAGTTGCACCTGCTCGGGGCTCAATGCATCGGCGAAACGTCGCACATCCGCGGCCTCCGGCCATTCGTCGAGCACCGACGACGGCGCGAACTGCGCCCAACCGACCCGGTGCAGCAGGCTCGCAAGATCCTGCAGCGCCGTCGAAAACGACAGGCTGCGCAGCGCCATTTCGTCGGACACCGCGAGCACCGCTGGACCGTCGTTCGCCGCGAGCGCATCGAGCAGCCGGATCAGATAGCTCTGGTCGAGCGCCCCCAACATGCCGCGCACCGCTTCTTCGGTCACCTGGTTCGCCGAATACGCAATAGCCTGATCGGTCAGCGATAACGCATCGCGCATCGAGCCGTCCGCCGCGCGCGCCAGCAGCCGCAGCGCCTGGGCTTCGAACGTGATCTGCTCTTCGCCGAGAATGTGCTCGAGATGCGACACGATATGGCCGGCCGGCATCTGCTTCAGGTTGAACTGCAGGCAGCGCGAGAGCACCGTCACCGGAATTTTCTGCGGATCGGTGGTGGCCAGAATGAATTTGACATGCGGCGGCGGTTCTTCCAGCGTCTTCAACATGGCGTTGAATGCGTGGTTCGTCAGCATGTGCACTTCGTCGATCATATAGACCTTGAAGCGCGCATCGACCGGCGCATAGACCGCACGCTCGAGCAGCGCCGCCATTTCGTCGACCCCGCGATTGCTCGCCGCATCCATCTCGACGTAATCGACGAAGCGCCCTTCGTCGATTTCGCGACACGCACGGCAGACGCCGCACGGCGTGGCGGTGACGCCGGTTTCACAGTTGAGCGCTTTCGCGAAGATGCGCGACAGCGTCGTTTTGCCGACGCCGCGTGTGCCGGTGAACAGATAGGCGTGATGCAGACGGCCACCGTCGAGCGCATGCGTGAGCGCGCGCACCACGTGCTCCTGTCCGACGAGCGACGCGAAATCTTTCGGCCGCCACTTGCGTGCGAGAACTTGATAGGTCATCGGGAAATTGTATCAGCAACGCATAGGCGCAAAGCCGGTTCGGCCGTGCGCGGCAAAGGGAATGCGAGAAACGGGTTTGCGGCGCTCTATTGTATTTGGCTAATGGGCCGATAGAAAACGGCCTTTAGCGCGATTAGCGTGAGGTGACGCGATCGTGCCGCGCACGAAAACGTGTGAAGCGGAAAACGTGGGGCGAATGAAGCAACGCCGGCGCGCAAGCGATGACCGGAAAGCAATGGCCGAAGCGATGCGGAACGCCATGTTCACGCGACTCACAGGCGGCGCACAAAAACGCTGAGGAAGGGAAAACCGAGAAAACGGATAAACCGGGGATAAGCAGGAGAGAAAGCGGAAGGTGACGAGCCCGACCCTCGGCACTGGTGGAAAACGGCTGTGGCTGCTTCGTTCCCGACCTGACCAGGTTGACCGCACCTCCATGCGAGGAGGCCCGTCACGTCGCATTCTATCATCGCCCCAGCAAATCTCCTAACCCTTGTGTTAGCCGCCGCCACCTCCAGATACGGTTCGGAAGGAGCGGCGCAACGTTGCGGCAAACCCGCTGCAAGGCGCCGATCCTGCTGTCCGGAATGGGTACTATCACCACGGGCAGCACATAGCGAATTAGGCTAAACTGCGTGCAAGTGACCCGTAAAGCCAAGCGCCGAGCGCCTTCGCAGGTTCTTAGCAGCCAGTCCCAGCAGACCTTCGAACGTCATTCGGCAGAGCCTTTCTTTGCGGTAAAGCGAACGGAGATTTTCTTCAGTTTTGATGTATCGTGGCGAGCATTCAGGCAGGCCTCGAACCGGATGAGGTATTCAGACAATGAGCGAACAAATCAAGCACATCAGCGACGCATCGTTCGAACAGGACGTCGTGAAATCGGATAAACCTGTACTGCTCGATTTCTGGGCGGAATGGTGCGGCCCGTGCAAAATGATTGCACCGATCCTCGACGAAGTCGCAAAAGACTACGCAGACCGCTTGCAGATCGCGAAGATCAACGTCGATGAGCATCAGTCCACGCCGGTGAAGTTCGGCGTGCGCGGCATCCCGACGCTGATTCTCTTCAAGAACGGCGCGGTTGCCGCACAGAAGGTCGGCGCGCTGTCGAAGTCGCAACTCACCGCGTTCCTCGACGGTAACCTTTAAGCAGTTTTTAATTGATCGATTAGCCGGTCGTTTTATTGCGGCGGTTTTATTGTCGTGTTTTGTGATCGGCTAATCGTGCGGGTGTAGCAGTTTCGTGGGTGTAGCAATTTCGTTACCCCGCCCGCTCCCCCACCCGGTCTGCTGCGCGGTAAGCGTGCATTCCGGGTGAGATGGTGTCGCTGCCCCTCCACGTTCTGCGTTCAATGGTCTGTTGTTGTCGGCTGACAACACGGATAAAACAAAGCGGCCGGTCCGCCACGCAAGCTGGAGCAGGCGTGTGCTATGCTAGAATTCACAAAACGTCGAAAAGACGATTAAGTCCCTGAGCGGTTCCGCTCAACTCTCCTCCCAGATTTCTTTTCAGGTCGCACCTTCTCCTGCGGGTTCTCCGTATGCATTTATCCGAGCTTAAGACTCAACACGTGTCACAGTTGATCGAAATGGCCAATGGCCTTGAGATCGAAAGTGCGAACCGCCTGCGCAAGCAGGAATTGATGTTCGCCATTCTCAAAAAGCGCGCGAAGACGGGCGAAACGATCTTCGGTGACGGCACGCTCGAAGTGCTGCCGGATGGTTTCGGTTTCCTGCGCTCGCCGGAAACGTCCTATCTCGCGAGCACGGACGATATTTACATCAGTCCGTCACAAATCCGCCGCTTCAATCTGCATACGGGCGATACGATTGAAGGCGAAGTGCGCACGCCGAAAGACGGCGAACGCTATTTCGCGCTGGTGAAAGTCGACAAGGTCAACGGCCAGCCGCCGGAGGCGTCGAAGCACAAGATCATGTTCGAGAATCTGACGCCGCTGCACCCGAACAAGGTGCTGCTGCTCGAACGTGAAATGCGCGGTGAAGAAAACGTCACGGGCCGCATCATCGACATGATCGCGCCGATCGGCAAAGGCCAGCGCGGCCTGCTCGTCGCGTCGCCGAAGTCGGGCAAGACCGTGATGCTTCAGCACATCGCGCATGCGATCAAGCAGAACCATCCGGACGTCGTGCTGTTCGTGCTGCTGATCGACGAACGTCCTGAAGAAGTGACGGAAATGCAGCGCTCGGTGGCGGGCGAAGTGATCGCGTCAACGTTCGACGAACCGGCCGCGCGTCACGTGCAGGTCGCCGAAATGGTGATCGAAAAAGCGAAGCGCCTCGTCGAAATGAAGAACGATGTCGTGATTCTGCTCGACTCGATCACGCGTCTCGCGCGCGCCTACAACACGGTCGTGCCGGCATCGGGCAAGGTGCTCACGGGCGGTGTCGATGCGAACGCGCTGCAGCGTCCGAAGCGCTTCTTCGGCGCGGCGCGCAACATCGAGGAAGGCGGCTCGCTCACGATTATCGGCACCGCGCTGATCGAAACCGGCAGCCGCATGGACGATGTGATCTACGAAGAGTTCAAGGGCACCGGCAATATGGAAGTGCACCTCGAACGGCGTCTCGCGGAAAAGCGCGTCTATCCGTCGATCAATCTGAACAAGTCCGGCACGCGCCGCGAAGAACTGCTGATCAAGCCCGAGATCCTGCAAAAGATCTGGGTGCTGCGCAAGTTCATCCACGACATGGACGAAGTCGAAGCAATGGAATTCCTGCTCGACAAGATCCGCCAGACCAAGAACAACTCCGAGTTCTTCGACATGATGCGGCGCGGCGGCGGCTAACGCACTCGCCTGCTTCGAACCGGCGCCGCAGGTCGGCGCTTCGATCCGCGCCTCATGCTTGAACACGCCCGCTTTCGCGGGCGTATTTCATTGAGCGTGAGCGAGCGATCCCGCACTATCGGGTGTCGTCATTCGCATGACCGGCAGCGGCGCGATTAAAATCGTCGCTGTCTGCAAAACCCTTGGCCAGAAAACCGACGTCGCGCCGTCGCGCCATCAGGCAATGACGTCGCCGCCTTCAGCAATGCTCTCGAAACTGACTCAGTGGATCGACACACGCCGCCGCGAGCGCGCGCTGCGCACGCACGCCGTGTCCGACGCGCTGTGGCAAAAGACGCTCGCCGGCCTGCCGTTTCTCGCGCGGCTCGATCCGGACGACCAGTTGCGCCTGCGCGAGATGACGAGCCTCTTTCTCGCGCAAAAAGAACTCTCAACCGCGCATGAGCTCGAGCTGACCGACGAGATTTGCGTCGCGATCGCCGTGCAGGCTTGCCTGCCGGTGCTCAATCTCGGCCTCGAGCTGTATCGCGGCTGGGTCGGCATCATCGTTTATCCGGGCGAGTTCGTGATCCGCAAGACGGTCGAAGACGAAGACGGCATCGTCCATGAAGTCGAACACGATGCGAGCGGCGAAGCATGGGAAGGTGGTCCGGTCGTGCTGTCATGGGAAGACGCGCAGATGACCGACGGCAGCGACGCCTACAACGTCGTGATTCACGAATTCGCGCATAAGATCGACATGGTGACGGGCGACGCGGACGGCCATCCGCCGCTCTTCCGGCGGCTGCACGCGCCGCTCGACAGCGCCGCGTGGGCCGACGTGTTCGACCATGCGTACGATCATTTCTGCGCGAAAATCGACGCGGTGCCGGAGCGCCGCTGGGCGCGTTTCGAGCGCGAATCGCTGATCGATCCGTACGCGGCCGACCACCCGTCCGAATTCTTCGCGGTCTGCAGCGAAGCGCTGTTCGTCAAGCCGCGCGAATTCGAGGCCGAATACCCCGAACTCTACCGGCTGCTGGCCTGTTACTACCGGCAGGATCCGGCCAGAACCGGCGTGCTGCAGACAACGGCCGCAGATTAGAAATATCTGACGAAATTCTCGTCAAGCGACTGATTTTCTGGCATAATCGCCGTTTTTCGACCTTAGGCAAGTGGCTTACGGATTCATAAACTGAGCGCACGTTTCGCGCATCAGGCGCATCAGGATTCGCAGGCTGGCTACCGCCCGATCACAGGAAAGACCATGAAAGAAGGCATCCACCCGAATTACCGCGAAGTGCTGTTCGAAGACATGTCGAACGGCTTCAAGTTCGTGACGCGCTCGACCATCCAG
The DNA here is from genome assembly GCF_019428685.1 of Paraburkholderia edwinii. Classification (NCBI taxonomy): domain Bacteria; kingdom Pseudomonadati; phylum Pseudomonadota; class Betaproteobacteria; order Burkholderiales; family Burkholderiaceae; genus Paraburkholderia; species Paraburkholderia edwinii. The sequence continues at coordinate 2,269,978 of NZ_CP080095.1, read as the reverse complement.
ACGCGCGACACCGCTGAATTCGAAGGCAAGAGCTACCCGCACGCGAAGATCGAAGTGTCGTCGGAATCGCACCCGTTCTACACGGGCCAGCAGAAGATCATGGACACGGCCGGCCGCGTCGAGAAGTTCAACAAGAAGTTCGGCGCCCGCGCAACGGGCAAGGCGACGAAGTAAGCGCGCTTCACCAACTTCGCCGCAGCGGGACGACACGCAATGCTCGACCCGCGCGACAAGGCACCAGAAAGGGCAGCACACGCTGCCCTTTTTTATCGTCTGGACGAAACCGGCCCTCGCCCGCTCCGTAACCGCACCGTGCTTGATTGCCACGCAAGCGCGGGCATCGCGTTTAATCACGCAAAGCGGAAAAAGCGCACCAGGCGGAACAGGCATCACGCGGATGCATACCGGATTCGCGCGGGCGGCAAGCCATGCGGGCCCAAACGTCGGACGCTCAACCGGTGCGTGCTGCAGATCATCACGCCTCTCCAGACAGCCATTCCCGGTCGTCCGCCGAACCGCAAAACCCGACCCGCAAAAGACAATGCAGCGGGCAACGCCGCGCGCAACTCAGCGCGCACCGCAGCAAAACCACCGTCGGCGACGCGCCGTTGTCAACACCCAGTTGTCTGCGCGCCATGCCGCCTGTTACACGTTCATGACGTGCAGCGCCCCGCACGTCTACAATGCCGGATGCTCAAAACCGGCCGGGTTTGCGCGCCGCATGCCGGGACCCACCCGCTGGCGAACTCCGTGTTCAACACCGAGGTTGCCCCGCTGCCCAACCGCTTGCTGTTCAATTAGCTGCGCACCGTGCGTCCATCGCGTCCCGGAAAAACGCTTCATCACGATCAATAACACCGCATGAGACCCGTTGTCCGACTCACCGCCTCCGCGACCAGCGCCTTACCGCGCTCCCTGCTGCTCGCCATCTGCGTGATCTACGCATCGTTCGGCCTGTTCGGCCGCGACCCGTGGAAGAACGAGGACGCGGCCGGCTTCGGCGTGATGTGGACGATGGCCAACGGCAACCTGCACGACTGGCTGTTGCCGAATCTCGTCGGCAAATTCATCACGTCGGATGGACCGCTCGGCTACTGGTTCGGCGCCCTCGCGATCCGCGCGCTCGCTCCGTTGGTCGACGCGAGCAATGCATCGCGCGTCTTCACGGGCCTGCTGTTTTGTGCGGCCTGCGCGTTCGTCTGGTACGGCGCGTATCTGCTCGGCCGGCGGCCCGAAGTGCAGCCTTTCAAATATGCGTTCGGCGGCGAACCGGAACCGCGCGACTACGGCCGCACACTCGCCGACGGCGCGCTGCTGATTCTGCTCGCCTGCTTCGGCCTCGCTGAGCGCGGTCACGAGACCACGCCCGCGCTCGCGCAGTTCTTCTGTATCTCGATGCTCGTCTACGGCCTCGTGCGCATGCTCGACAAGCCGATACAGGGCACGCTGATCTGGGGCGGCGGCCTCGGCCTCGTCATGCTGACGGGCAGCCCGGTGCTGGTAGGCGCGTTACTGGTCGGCACGTTCGTCATGACGCTGATCGTGCGCGAAGCGCGCACCCGGTGGCTGCTGATCGCGGGCCTGCCCGTTGCGCTCGCGCTGTCGATATCGTGGCCGATCGCCGTGCTCGCTGCGTTTCCGGCCGACGGCGTCTGGTTCCTGAATCAGTGGATGCGCGGCAGCCTGAACTCGTTCCAGGGCCCGTTCGGTCCGGTGCTGCTGTATGCGCTCAAGAACCTGCCGCTTTTCACGTGGCCCGCGTGGCCGCTGGCGATCTGGGCATGGATCAGCTGGTCGGGGCTGCGCCGCTCGCCGCATATCGCGATTCCGCTGGCGGTAATCGGTCCGCTGTTCGCGCTTGTCGTGCTGCAAAGCTCGGAGACGAACCGCCTCTATATGCTGCCGCTGCCCGCGCTATCGGTGCTCGCGGCATTCGCGCTGCCCACGTTGAAACGCGGCGCGATCAACGCCTTCGACTGGTTCGCGGTATTGAGCTTCACCGTGCTCGGCTCGTTCGTCTGGCTTGTCTGGCTGGCGTCGATGACGGGCTTCCCGTTCTTCCTCGCGCGCAACCTGTCGCGGCTCGTGCCCGGCTACGTGCCGCAGTTCAAGATGGTGTCGCTGATCTGCGCGATCGCGGTGACGGTGTGCTGGATGGCGCTCGTGCAATGGCGCGTCGCGCGGCATCCGAAGGTGCTGTGGCGCAGCGTCGTGCTGTCGAGCGCGGGCACCACGCTGATGTGGGTGCTGCTCATGACATTGTGGCTGCCGATCGTCAACTACAGCCGGACCTACAAGGACGTCGCGCAGCAAATCGCCGCTCATCTGCCCGAAGATTATTCGTGTATTTCGCCGGTGCGCCTCGGCAATGCGCAGATCGCGACCTTCGCCTATTTCGGCGGCATGCACTTCTCATTCACCGATGAAGACTGCGATGTGATCCTGCGCCAGGACACGCAGGACTTCGGCGAACCGAGCGCGATGCCGAATTTCGCCTGGAAGCTGGTCTGGGAAGGCCGCCGCGCGGCCGACCGCGACGAACGTTTCCGGCTCTATGTGCGGATCGACCGGCCGAAGCCACCGGTCAAACGGCGTAACGAGCGGCCCAAACTGCCGCAATGAGCGCCACGGTGAGCACCGAACCACCCCCTGGCACGCCCTTTTTCGCGGACATCCGCAAGATCGCGGTGCTCGCGTGGCCGGTGCTGATCGGCCAGCTCGCGATCATCGCGTTCGGCGTGATCGATACCGCGATGGTCGGCCGCTATTCGGCAACGGATCTGGCCGCGCTCGGACTCGGCGCCTCGATCTACATCTCGGTCTATATCACGCTGACCGGCATTCTGACCGCCTTGCAGCCGATCGTCGGTCTGTCGTATGGCGCGGGACGTCATGAGGAAATCGGCGAGGACGTGCGGCAGGCGCTATGGCTCGCCGCGGCACTGACCATCATCGGCTTTCTGATTCTGTACTTCCCCGCCCCGCCGCTACTGCAGCTCGCGCACGCGCCCGATGCACTGCGCGAGCGCACGGTCGCCTATCTGCAGATACTCGCGTTCGGGCTGCCGGCGGCGCTCGTGTTTCGCGTCTACTCCGCGCTCGCAACCGCGGTCGGCCAGCCGCGACTCGTGATGTTTCTGCAGGTCGGCGCGCTCGCGCTGAAAATACCGCTGAATCTGTGGCTGATTTTCGGCGGCCTTGGTATAGCCGCGGCCGGCGGTCCGGGCGCTGCGCTCGCGAGCACCGCGCTGAACTGGCTGCTTGGCGCGACCGCCTTGCTGCTGCTCGTGAAGCTCGACGTCTTCAGGCCGTTCGCGATTTTCGCGCGCTTCTGCTGGCCGGTCCGGCGCCGGCAGATCGCGCTACTGAAGCTCGGCATTCCGATGGGCGCGTCGTATCTGATCGAAGTGACGTCGTACACGTTCATGGCGATCTTTATCGCGCGCTTCGGCACGACGACGCTCGCCGGTCACCAGATCGCGGCAAACCTCGGCGCGGTGCTCTACATGACGCCGCTGTCGATCGGCATCGCAACGTCGACGCTCGTCGCGCGCGCGCTCGGCGCACGTCATGATGCAGCGGCGCGCACGCTCGCGCGGCACGGCATCCTGATGGCATGCGCGATCGCATGCTGCTTCTGCGTGATCGTGCTGGCGCTGCGAACGTTGATCGTCGCGGGCTATACGACAAATGAACACGTGACGGCCGCCGCGCTGCCGCTCGTGCTGATCGTCGCGATCTATCACATCTGCGACGCATTGCAGGTTACGTCGGCGTTCGTGCTGCGCGCCTATCGGATCGTGATCGTACCGACCGCGATCTACGCGGTCGCCCTGTGGGGCGTCGGGCTCGGCGGCGGGTATCTGCTCGGGTTCAACGTCGGCGGCGTCGTGCCGCCGTGGTTGACCGGCGCGCGCGGTTTCTGGGTCGCGAATACCGTGAGCCTCGCGGTGGCGGGCGTCGGGTTGCTGTTTTACTGGCACAGGGTCAGCGCGCACCCTGCGCATGCCGACGACGCTCGCGACGCGACGTAAAAAAGCGCCCCGCCCAAGCCGCGCCGGAGCGCGATTTAACGCCCGCCAGTTTCAAGTCGCCACGCCCTCTTGCGCGTCGACATGCCCGAACACCTCGCGGGCGGCAAAGAGCGCATTCAACGCGGCCGGAAAACCCGCATACACGGCCATCTGCATGAATACTTCGACGATCTCGTCGCGTGTGCATCCGACGTTGAGCGCCGCTTCAATATGCACTTTCAGCTGCGGCTGCGCATTGCCAAGCGCTGCCAGCGCGGCGATCGTCGCGATTTCGCGGGAACGCAGATCGAGCTTCGGACGACTATAAATATCGCCGAACGGGAATTCGATCAGCAGACGCGCGAAATCCGGCGCAATTGGCGCGAGCGATGCGAGCACTTTCTCTCCGGCCGCGCCGTCGATTTCCTTGAGCTTCTCCCAGCCACGCGCATAGCGCGCGTCGAGTTCGTTGTGAGTGTGTTCCATCGTGATCCTTCGCTCCGTTCAGTGTGATCGACATGTCATGTCTCACTGCACGTCATCGCGCTGGTCACCGCGCTCGATCGCTTCGTAGTGGTCGATCTTGTCGCTGATCGCCGCGAGGTTCGCCTGCAACTCGGCGATGCGCGCCAATACCGCGTCGCGATGCGCAACGAGCATCTCGCGGCGCGCTCCGACGCTCGCCTCGCCCTGCGCGCGCAATGCGGCAAACGCCTGCATGCCGGCAATCGGCATGCCAGTCGTCTTGAGCCGCATCACGAACTGCAGCCAGTCGAGGTCGGCCGGCGAGTAGAGGCGATGCCCCGCCCCGCTGCGTCCGACCGCGCGCAGCAGGCCAGCCTGCTCGTAATAACGCAGCGTGTATGTGGAAACGCCGCTCGAAGCGGCGACCTGACCGATCGTGAGTGCTGAGGACATGACGGAACCAAGGTTAGGACTTCGAGTGCACTGTAAGTCAAGTGCGCCGCTTCGTGAACCGCTTCTTAAGCCATCACTGCCCGAAAAGATAGTCCGGTGCCCCGCACTGTGTAGGCTTCAGCCCACACCGTTTGACGGTTGGGAACCCACCTCTCCCTCAGTTAGAATCGCCAACGTTCTGTAAGCGATCTGGAGCGCGCTCGATGCGATTGGCGATGCAACGCGGGACCCGTCGGTGGACACGGCGAACAGCCTATTTGACGTTCGTCGCGCTTTGCGGCCTCGCCGCGCTCGCCTGGCAAGCCGATGCGGCTCGCATCACGCAGATATCGCCGCAAGGCAAGGTCGCGCAGGCGCGCCAGGTCGTCGTCAAGTTCGATCAGGCGATGACCGCGTTCGGCGCCGCGAATGCGGCAGCGCCCGCGCGCGTGCATTGCGACAACGCATCGGCGAGTGCCGGCAGCGGCCGCTGGATCGATGCAAAAACATGGGCGTGGGACTTCAAGGCCGATTTGCCGCCCGGCGTGCGCTGCTCGATCGACCTCAACGACGCATTGAAATCGTCGTCCGGCGAGGCGCTGACCGGCCCGCGCCGCTTCGCTTTCGAAACCGGCGGCCCGTTCGTCCAGAGCGTGATGCCCGGCGGCGGCGAAATCGAAGAAGACCAGGCGTTTATCGTACGGCTCAACGGTCCCGCTACCGATGCTTCGGTACACGAACATATCTGGTGCGAATCGAGCGGCCTCGGCAATCGCATTCCGGTCAAGGCGGTCGACGCCCCGGTGCGCAGCGCCCTGCTCGCGCGCTTTCGCTTGCAGAAGGATGCGGCGCGCATCCTGACGCTGCAATGCCAGCAGACGCTGCCGTCGGGCACGAAGATGCAGCTGGTCTATGGCGCTGGCGTCGCGAGCCCGAGCGGCCTTGCCAACGACGTCGAGCGACGCTTCGACTACACAGTGCGCGAGCCGTTCGCGGCGAGCTTTTCATGCGAACGCGAAAACGCGAAGGCGCCCTGCACGCCATTGCGTCCGTTGCGCGTGAAGTTCAATGCGCCGATCACGCGCGCCGATGCCGAAAAGATCCGGCTGCATGGCCCCGGCACGGCGGCAGGCATCGCGCCGACCTTCCCGCGCGACGACAAAAGCGCGGAAGTCGACACCGTCGAATTCGCCGCTCCCTTGCCCGAACATGCAGCACTAGCGATCGACGTGCCCGCGCATCTGAAAGATGTCAGCGGCCGCGCGCTGTCGAATGCCGATATTTTTCCGCTGAAGACGACGACCGCGCCGCTGCCGCCGCTTGCGAAGTTCTCATCGGGTACGTTCGGCATTATCGAGCGTTATGCGGAGCCCGACATGCCGGCGCTCGCGCCCGTCACGCTGCGCAACGTCGAAGCGGATCTGCACGTCGAAGGGCTCAACGCGAGCGATGCCCAGAATACCCAGTTCAGCGAAATGCGCGTCGATGCCGATACCGACATCCGCCGCTGGATGCGCGTCGTCGATCGTTTCGACCAGTATGGAATGACGCGCGCATCGATTGCGAAGCTGATGCCGGGTCTGCTCGACCACAATCCGCATCCGGTGCTTGTGCCGCACACACCCGACGAATCCCCGGACAACGCGCAGGAAAATAACAAGCGCGAGCGCCTGATCGACGTGCGCTCGCTGTCGCTGCTCGCGGGCCAGCGCGGCGTGGAGACGCTGACCTTACCGAAGGCCGACCCGAAGACGCTTCGGCCATTCGAGGTGGTTGGCGTGCCGATCAAAAAGCCGGGCTTCTACGTGATCGAGCTCGCCTCGCCGGCACTCGGCGCGTCGCTGCTCGCGAAGCCCGCGCCGATGTACGTGCGCACGGCAGTGCTCGTGACGAACCTCGGCGTGCACTTCAAGCAGGGTCGCGAAAACAGCGTCGTCTGGGTGACGACGCTCGACAAGGGCCAGCCGGTGCCGAATGCCGGGATCCGCGTGAGCGACTGCAACGGCAGCGAACTCGCCTCAGGCAAAACCGATGCGCGTGGCCTGCTCACGATCGGCAAGCCGCTGCAAACGCCCGCGCGCTGCAACGACGACAACTATGAAGGCCTCTTCGTTTCCGCACGCATCGACGATCCGAAGAACGGCCCGGACATGGCGTTCGTGCGCTCCGAATGGAATCGCGGCATCGAGTCGTGGCGCTTCAATGTGCCGACCGATATGAGCCGCGAAGACACGGTCCGCGCGCATACGATTTTCGATCGCACGCTGCTGCGCGCCGGCGAAACGGTGTCGATGAAACACATGCTGCGCGTCGAGACGCTCACCGGCTTCGCCATGCCGAAGCGGTATCCGACTCGCGTCACGATCCGGCATCTGGGCAGCGGACAGACCTACCATCTGCCGCTGAAATGGGCCGCCGATCACACCGCGGATTCCACCTTCGCGATTCCGGCCGCGGCGAAGCTCGGCGAATACAGCGTGTCGCTCGACGATGGCAACCCGAACGCGGCAACAGGCAACGGCAACAACAACGGTGGCGAAAGCGCCTACAGCAGCGATAGCGAAGGCGATACAGACGGCAGCGTGGCACCTCACATGAGCTACGAATCAGGCAGCTTCCGCGTCGAAGCATTCCGCCTGCCTGTCTTCAAAGGCTCGATTGCGGTGCTCGACGAAAAAGCGCATCCGCTGATCGCCGCGCGCGAAGCGTCGCTCGCCTTGCAGATCGACTATGTGTCGGGCGGCGCGGCATCGGGTTTGCCCGTGCAGGTCTCGGCGCTGATCCGAAGCCTGTCGCCGGCATTCGCGGATACGTATCCCGACTTCAGCTTTGTGCCCTATCGCAAGCCATCGGACGAAAACGCTTCGTCGTCAGGAAACGAAGATGGCGACGACAGCGACACATCCTCCTCGTCGAACGAAGACGCCGCAAAACTCGTCGCCGACAAGGAACCGGTCACGCTCGACCGCAACGGTTCCGGCACCCTGACGCTGAAAAACCTGCCGCCGCTCGATGCGCCCAAACGCCTCGTGCTCGAAGCGACGTTCGCTGACCCGAACGGCGAGGTGCAAACCATCAGCGGCGGCACGACACTGTGGCCGGCCGCGGTCGTCGCGGGCGTGAAGTCGGGGCAATGGGTGTCGGTCGGCCATACGGTGCCGGTCAAGGCGCTGGCCGTCGATCTGCAAGGCAAGCCGCGCGCGGGCGTCGCACTCGACGTGCGCGCCATCGCGCGCATCACGACCAGTTCGCGCAAGCGCATGGTCGGCGGCTTCTATGCGTACGACAACCACACCGAAACGCGTGACCTCGGCACGCTCTGCAGCGGCAAGAGCGACGCGCACGGCTTGCTGTCGTGCGACGCGACGCTGCGCGAAGCGGGCAATATCGACCTCGTCGTGACGGCGAAAGACGGGGATGGCCGCCAGTCGAGCGCCACTACATCGGTATGGGTCACGCGCGCCGACGAACTGTGGTTCGGCGGCGACAACACGGATCGCATCGACGTATTGCCCGAAAAAACCAGCTACGAGCCCGGCGAAACCGCGCGCTTCCAGGTGCGCATGCCGTTCCGTTTCGCGACCGCGCTCGTCGCGGTCGAACGCGAAGGCATTATCGACACACGCGTCGTGCAACTGAACGGCACCGATCCGACGATCGAACTTAAGGTCGATGAGGCCTGGGGGCCGAACGTCTACGTCTCGGTGCTGGCGCTGCGCGGGCGGATTCGCGACGTCCCGTGGTATTCGTTCTTCACGTGGGGCTGGAAAGCGCCGCTCGAATGGGCGCGCGCGTTCTGGTACGAGGGTCGCCATTACGAGCCGCCGACGCCGCTCGTCGATCTCTCGAAGCCAGCCTTCCGCTACGGCCTCGCGCAAATCAAGGTCGGCACAGCCGCGCACCGGCTCGCGGTCAACGTGACGCCCGATGCGCCGACCTACACGGTACGCGGCAAAGCGCACGTGAAGCTCCGCGTGCAGATGCCAGGCGGCGCCCCCGCGCCGGCCGGCACGCAGATCGCGGTCGCCGCCGTCGACGCAGCCCTACTCGAACTAATGCCGAACCGCAGTTGGGATCTGCTCGACGCGATGCTGCAACAGCGCGCCTACGGCGTCGAAACCTCGACTGCACAGATGGAGATCGTCGGACGCCGGCACTTCGGCCGCAAGGCGGTGCCGGCCGGCGGCGGCGGCGGACATGCGGCCACGCGCGAACTTTTCGATACGCTCCTGCTGTGGAACCCGCGCGTCACGCTCGATGCGCAGGGTGCGGCATCGATCGATGTGCCGCTCAACGATTCGCTGACAAGCTTCAGGATCGTCGCCATCGCCGCAGTGGGGACAGGCACGTTCGGCACCGGCAGCGCAACGATTCGCAGCACGCAGGATTTGCAGCTTATTTCCGGGCTGCCGCCGCTCGTGCGCGAAGGCGATCAGTTCCGCGCGCAATTCACGGTGCGCAATACGACAGCGCGCGCGATGAAGGTATTAGTCAATGCGAACGTGCCGGGACTTGCGTTGCCGTCGCAAACGGTCGATGTCGGCGCGGATTCGGCGCGCGAGATTGCGTGGAATGTGACGACGCCCGATGGACTCGCGGACTCCGCGCTGCCGGCGCTGGTCTGGAACGTCAGCGCGGCTGAGCAGGCGGGGCCGCATGCAGCCGATTCGCTCAAGATCACCGAGCGCGTTGCTGCGGCGATTCCGGTCACGGTCCAGCAGGCGACGCTCGCGCAAGTCGACGGCACGCTGTCGATGCCGGTCGCCGCGCCGCCCGATGCAAGCGTGGGCAGCAACGGCGCCGTGCGTGGTGGCATTGCGATATCGCTGCAGCCGAAGCTCGCGGACGGTTTGCCCGGCGTTCGGCGCTGGCTCGAACGCTATCCGTACACGTGCCTCGAACAGCAAAGCTCGCGCGCACTCGGCCTGCGCGACGCGCAACTGTGGCAGTCGGTCATCGCGAAGATGCCCGTTTATCTCGATCGCGACGGTCTCGCGAACTACTTCCCGCCCGGTGACGATAGCCGCAACACGGGCAGCACGGTGCTGACCGCGTATCTGCTGTCGGCAAGCGACGAAGCAGCGAAGCTCGATGCACGCTTCGCGCTGCCCGACGACTTGCGCGGCAAGCTTGAGGCGGGTCTGAGGGCCTTCGTCGAAGGCCGCATCGAGCGCAACGCGTGGGCGCCGCGCAAGGATCTCGATCTGCGCAAGCTGGCCGCGCTCGAGGCGCTGTCGCGCTATGGCGCGGTTGCGCCGCGCATGCTCGACTCGATCGAAATCGCGCCGAACCAGTGGCCGACCTCGGCTGTGCTCGATTATTACGCGGTGCTGTCGCGCGTCAAGGATATCGGCGGACGACAGGACAAGCTGGCTCAGCTCGAACAGATTCTGCGCGCGCGGCTCACGTACCAGGGCACGCGTCTGACATTCTCGACCGAAGCCAGCGATGATCTCTGGTGGCTCATGACCGGTCCGGAAACGAACGCGGCACGTCTTGCGCTGACGTTCGTCGATGCGCCGGGATGGAAGGACGAGATGCCGCGTCTGATCAGCGGGCTGCTCGCGCTGCAGCGCAACGGCGCATGGCAGACGACGACGTCGAATGTATGGGGCACCCTTGCCGTCGAACGCTTTTCGCGCGCGTTCGAGAGCGAGCCGGTGACGGGACGGACGATGGTGCGGCTTGGCGCGATCGACAAAGCGATTGCGTGGAATGGGCCGGCGGCTTCGCCGGCTTCCGGATCCGGCGCCTCCGCTGCTGCCGCTGTTTCCGGTTCCGCTGCCGGCGCGGCTTCCGCCGCTTCGACTGCCTCGTCCGCACAAGGCGCGGTCACCACGAAAACCACCGCCATTGGCAACGCCACACGCAGCACGCTCTTGCCGTGGCCGCCCGCCGCACAGGGCACGCAGCTGCTCACGCTCACGCAGGAAGGCGCCGGCAAGCCGTGGGCAACCATCGAAAGCCTCGCCGCGGTCGCGCTGAAAGCGCCGTTCGCCGCCGGCTACCGGATCGCGAAGAACGTCACGCCGCTCGATCCGGCCGTCAAGGGCGTGTACACGCGCGGCGACGTCGTGCGCGTGCATCTCGACATCGATGCACAAAGCGATATGACGTGGGTCGTCGTCGACGATCCGGTGCCCGCTGGCGCGACGATCCTCGGCTCGGGGCTCGGCCGCGATTCGCAAGCGGCCATGCTCGGCGAAAACCGCGACGATCAAAAGGACGAGAACACGCCGCGTACCGCGTGGCCCACGTTCGTCGAACGCGGCTTCGACGCATATCGCGCGTACTACGAGTACGTGCCGAAGGGCCGCTTCTCGATCGAGTACACGGTGCGGCTGAATAATGCGGGCACCTTTGGCCTGCCGCCGACACGTGTCGAGGCGCTCTATGCGCCGTCGGCTTATGGCGCATGGCCGAATGCGCCGGTTGTCGTGCGGCAGGCGGCTGCGGCGGGCGCGCCGCCGCAGCCGGCCACATCGACTTCGTCTGCTTCTTCTGCTTCGTCTGCGGCCGCCGCGGCTTCCGCACCAGCGACGAAGTAGCCGCGAACGAGACGAGATCGGCATGCGCCGCGCGCCCACCTCGCCACGAACCCGACCCGCGCAGCCACGCGCGCTCGTGCGCGCGGTGCTTGCATGCGCAACCGTGTTCGCGATGCTGACGCCGCTCGCGGCCCGCGCACTACCGACATTCGACGACGTGCGCACGCAATGGCGCAGCTCCGACTGGCTGCTGTTATCGCGCGACGGCGAGCCGCTGCAGCGCACGCGCGTCGATCTGAGCGAGCGGCGCGGCGAATGGGTCGCGCTCGCCGATGTCTCGCCGGCGCTGCGCGAAGCGATCGTCGTATCGGAAGACAAGCGCTTCTACGAGCACAGCGGCGTCGACTGGCGCGGCGCAGCCGCGGCCGCCTGGGGCAACTTGTGGAATACGCGCACGCGCGGCGCGTCGACCGTGACGATGCAATTGTCAGGGCTCCTCGACGACGACCGCCGACGCTCGGGACAACGCTCGCTCGCGCAGAAGGCTGGCCAGGCGTTCGATGCGTTGCGTCTCGAACGCAGCTGGCGCAAGGATCAGATTCTCGAGGCGTATCTGAATCTCGTGCCGTTGCGCGGCGAGACGATCGGTTTGTCCGCGCTGTCGCTCACGCTGTTCGGCAAGGCGGCTTCGGGGCTCGACGATCGCGAAGCGGCGGTCGCCGCGGCGCTGGTCCGCGCGCCGAATGCGCCGTATCCGAAAGTCGCCGCGCGCGCCTGCCGGATTCTGCGCGACATGCAGGCGGCCGCGCGCTGCGCGAATCTCGACAGCTTCGTGCAACTTGCTTTCGCCCGCCCGGCACCCGCGTTGCTCAGTACATCGCCGGCCGCGGAATCGCTCGCGCCGCACTTCGCGCGCCGCATCGCGAATCAGCTGCATCCGGCTGCCGGCGCGCGCATCCGCTCGACGCTCGACGCGAACCTGCAGCGTTTCGCGCGCGATACGCTCACGCGCACGCTCGCCGAACTGAACGCGCGCGCACATCCTCGCAACGTGCGCGACGGCGCGGTCGTCGTGCTCGACAATGCGAGCGGCAACGTGCTCGCGTGGGTCGGTTCGTCGGGCAGTCTGTCGGCTGCACCCGATGTCGATGCGGTACTCGCGCGCCGCCAGGCCGGCTCGACCTTGAAACCGTTTCTATACGCCGAAGCCATCGACGAGCGCCGCGTGACCACCGCGACGCTGCTCGACGATGCGCCGCTCGATCTGCCGGCGGGCGGCGGCCTTTATATTCCGCAGAACTACGATAAGGGCTTCAAGGGCTGGGTCAGCGTGCGCACAGCGCTCGGATCGTCGCTGAACGTGCCCGCGGTGCGCACGCTTGTCATGGTCACGCCGCATCGCTTCGCGGACACGCTTGTCGCGCTCGGTCTGCCACTCGAGCAAAGCGGCGATTACTACGGTTACAGTCTCGCGCTCGGCAGCGCGGACGTCACGCTGCTGTCGCTGACCAATGCGTATCGCGCGCTGGCAAACGGCGGCGTCGTGTCGCCGACTGTTGATGTCGCGATGCGGACGGATGCGGCGCGCCGCAGCGGCAGCGGCAGCGGTAGTGTCAGTGCCAGTGGCAGTGGCAGTGGCAGTGGCAGTGGCAGTGGCAGTGGCAGTGGCAGTGGCAGTGGCAGTGGCAGTGGCAGTGGCAGTGGCAGCAACGATAGCCGCACTGATGCGGAGTTTGCGGCGCGCCGCGTATTCAGCGCCGATGCTAGCTTTATCGTGACGTCGGTGCTATCGGACAACAACGCGCGCACGCGCACCTTCGGCTTCGACAGTCCGCTCGCCACGCGCTTCTTCTCCGCGGTCAAAACCGGCACTAGCAAGGACATGCGCGACAACTGGACCATCGGCTTCACATCGCGCTACACGATCGGCGTCTGGGTCGGCAACGCGGATGGCACGCCGATGTGGGACGTATCGGGCGTAACCGGTGCGTCGCCGGTGTGGGCGGCCGTCGCCGGTTATCTGCATCGGCGCGTGGCCAGCACGCCGCCCGTGAGGCCCGCGGGCGTGATCCGCACACGCGTAACATTCGAGCAGGCGCTCGAACCGGCCCGCGACGAATGGTTTCTGCGTGGCACGCAAATGCCCGTGGTCGCATTGTCGGCGGGTGCGCGCGGCGACGAAGCGGCAAACGCACTTACGTTGCCGGCTATTTCGCCCGGTGCGACACGTACGGCAAATGCAGCAAGAACGGCAAATAGAGCAAGAACGGCGACCGCGGCAATGCCATCACGCGCAGCGACCGCGGCAACCACGTCAACCACGTCAACCACGTCAACCACGGCACCCGCGGCAATCACGGCAACCGCAGCGACGTCCTCTCCCGCCGCCGCGCCCCGCATCGGCTCACCGGCCGACGGCACCCTGTTCGCACTCGATCCCGACATCCCGCCCGCGAACCAGCGAATTGCGTTCGAACGCGCGAATGGCACTTCGACGCACAGCGTGTGGCAACTCGACGGCAAGCGGCTTGGCGATGCGCAGCGCGTATTGTGGCCGCCGTGGCCTGGGCGTCACATCCTCGAACTCGTCGATGCAAACGGCCGCATTGCCGATAGCGTGCGCTTCGAAGTGCGCGGCGCCACCGCGCATGCGGCGACAGCGGCGGCAGCGGCGACGGGGACGAGGACGGCGACACGATCAAACTCCAGCCATCCGCGCGCGTCAGTTACTGGCACATCAACCGCGGCATCGTCCAACCCATCGTCCGGCACGCTCGGCACTGACCCATTGCGCAGATGATTCAAAGCGCATGGCCTGTCCATAACGGAAGACCACGGGTCAACGCGACTTTCAGCGACTTAATACAGCCCAAAGCGCATCTGAGGCGCACCTAATGCGCATTCAAATGCGCCCCAAAGCATCCAGAAACTCACCTGGTTTGCACCAAATGGCACGATAAATCAGCGGTTTTCGCAATAATGCCGCATAAGTGTCCTATGCTTGAGTCGCAGTGCTTGCTGACTGGATGCGCGGTCCGTTCCGGGCCTCGTTCGCCCTCAATGGAGTGCTTGCCATGTTGAAGAAGCTCTGGATGCTGTGCGTTGCGCTGGTTCTCGTGCTGTGTGCGGGTATCGCCGCCGCGGTCGAGGTCAACACGGCCGATCAGGCTGCGCTCGAATCGGTCAAGGGCATCGGGCCCGTCCATGCAAAGGCGATCATCGACGAGCGCACGAAGAACGGTCCATTCAAGAATGCCGACGATCTGGCGACTCGCGTCAAAGGCATCGGTCCGAAGTCGGTGAAGAATCTCGAAGCCGCGGGTCTGACGATCAACGGATCGGGCGCGCCGCCGACCGGCGCGGCGAAGTCCACATCGAAATCTGCGAAGTCCGCGCCGCAATCCACCGCGACCACGGCTGAAGCGCCCGCGGCCACTGCGCCCGCCGACGCATCGGGCACCAAAGCATCGAAATCTAAAAAGAAGAACAAGGCCGCTGCATCGGCGCCTGCAGCGTCGGGCGCCTGACGAAAATCCTGGAATCGCGCTCGCAATCGACTTTTACGATTTGCGTGGCGCGCCCGTATACCCTGTCGTTCTTCGGTGGCCAGCGTCGCTTTTCGACGTTGCCTTTATGTCCCACCGCCGCCGCAGCGGTCGTTGCATACGCAACGACCTTTGCCGGCTTTTCCGTGCCGCGCGTCGCTCGCGGCGTTTTCCCCCAACCCGGTCGCATGGCGCGCACCGGCCTTCAGGAGAGACAGTCATGAGCCTACTTGACACGATCGGTTCGATGTTTGGCAAATCACCGCAAGAGGGTGGAAGTCAGCAGGCACTCATCGCCAGTGTGATGGAATTCATCAATAACCAGCCGGGCGGATTGAACGGCCTGATCCAGCGCTTCCATGAAAACGGCGCCGGCGAAATCATCAGTTCATGGATCGGCACCGGCGAAAACAAGGCCATCAGCGCCGGCATGCTGCAAAACGTGCTCGGTTCGGAGACCGTCACGAATCTGGCGGCGAAGACCGGCGTCGAGCCCGAACAGGTCACGGGACTGCTGTCGCAAGTGCTGCCGCACGTCGTCGATGCCGCGACGCCGAACGGTGAAGTACCGGCCGATGGCAAGGTCGAACCGTCGAATCTGATGGGCGCGCTGGGTGCGCTGTCGGGATTGTTCGGCAACAAGCAAGCGTAGCGATACGCCCCTCTCCGGCGCAACGCGCGGGCGGCCGCGGCAGGTCCGCGCGCCGCCTGCGTGGCCGGCCGCCCGTCAGCCTGGCTGTCGAGCGTCCGACGCACAACCTTCACCCCACTCGCACCGCGCGATAAGAACGACTGACGACTCCTTAGGACCCCAGCCGTTGTCGCAGTTGTGACAGCTCTCGCTCGATCTCTTCGAACCGCCTTCGCTGCTCCCTGAGCTCCGGTCCCAACGATTGCGCCTCCCGCTCGATACGGGACAGCTCCGACAGATAGCTGCGGCATTGCTCGGCCAACTGCGGGAGCTCACGCAACCCCTGGTCCATTTCCGCCCGATGTTGCTGTTCGGCCCGACCGTCATTGTCGCTGCGCGCCAACTGCGTCCGAAGCTCAGACATTCGCGACTGCAGGTCCGTCATTCGACGCGCAACTTCGCTTTGCCTCGAACGCAAGTCCAGCATTTGCCGGGCGAGTTCCTGCTCCCGCGCGGCGCCTCGCTGGATTTCGCTCTCCAGGCTTCGACGATGATCTTCGAGACCGTGAACCCGATCCTGAATACCCGCCCGATCTGACGGATCGCCAAATCCTCCGCCTTTGAGATTTGCCCAGTCACCAAACTTCCAATGATCGCTTGTGCCGGTAGGAACCACATAGAACGACCTGCGTTGCGAAGCTGCCGGATCAATCACCCGACAGGCGCCGTTCGTGTCGAATGCCACAGCGTAAGCGTTGCCGTCGTGAATGATGAATTGACGCGCACCGTCGTCATAGACCTTTCCCCCAAGGCGATCCGTCGTTCTGTACTCGCCGGGTATTCCCGGCAGAGCGAAGCCTGGTGGCCACGACGACACACCGACCGGCTGTGCCATCCCGATGAAATGAGCGTCTCGCGTACGCCCACGGTTAGGGGTGTTCGATTGTGCTGCCCCGCTCGTGCTTTGATGCAGGACCGATTCGCGTGACCCTGGCCTGCTGTCCGGGATCGTGGGATGCGCATCGGCGCCTGCTGGCGCATGTACTTGGGGCAGCGCTTGAGGAACTTCATGATATCCACCGTGTACAACTTGCAATTGCATCTGAAAACCTCCCTGATGTTCGCCAAATACCAGTTACGTCCGTCGACAAAAAACACCGCCGACTAGAGGCGAAGCGCCGCGGACGGCCGTACTCCGAGTAACGCTTGCGCACGTGCAAACGACGGGCCGCCCGCCTCATGCGTGACGCGGGACACATCCTGCAGACGCGGCTTGGGCACATCAGTCGCAACTTCATGCATGGCATCGGGGCGCATCGTGCGTCTCCATTCGTGGCGGTCAAGCTATGCTAAACAGACGCAGCCGGTCAGACGCAATGCATGTTCACGAATAAAAAACGGGCAACGAATCGCTTCGTTGCCCGTTGGCGCTTTGCGGCTCGCGCCGCGCGCTGCGCTCGCTTAATGCACGACTCGCTCGAACACGAGCTTGCCGTTGCGCACATCGACCGGAATCACATCCTTCGGCCCGAACTTGCCCGCGAGAATCAGCTTGGCGACCGGGTTCTCGATCTCCTGCTGGATCGCGCGCTTCAACGGCCGCGCGCCGAACAACGGATCGTAGCCGACCTTGCCGATCAGTTCGAGCGCCTCGTCGGAAACGACCAGCTGCATATCAAGCTTCGCGAGCCGGTCGTGCACACGCTCGAGCTGGATCTTCGCGATCGACTCGATGTTTGCGCGGTCAAGCGCATGGAACACAACCACGTCGTCGATCCGGTTCAGGAACTCGGGCCGGAAGTGCAGCTTCACCTCTTCCCATACCGCGTCCTTCACCGCTTCCTGCGGTTCGCCGACCATCGCCTGAATGACCTGCGAGCCGAGGTTCGACGTCATCACGATCACCGTGTTCTTGAAGTCGACGGTGCGCCCCTGGCCATCGGTCATGCGGCCGTCGTCAAGCACCTGCAGCAGCACGTTGAACACGTCCGGGTGCGCCTTCTCGATCTCGTCGAGCAGGATCACGCTATACGGCTTGCGGCGCACCGCTTCGGTCAGGTAGCCGCCTTCCTCGTAGCCGACATAGCCCGGCGGCGCGCCGATCAGCCGCGCGACGCTGTGCTTCTCCATGAATTCGCTCATGTCGATCCGGATCAGATGCTCTTCCGAATCGAACAGGAACGAAGCGAGCGCCTTGCACACCTCAGTCTTGCCCACGCCCGTCGGCCCGAGGAACAGGAACGAACCATACGGACGATTCGGATCCGACAGGCCCGCACGCGAACGGCGGATCGCATCGGCGACCGCGGTGATCGCTTCGTCCTGGCCCACGACGCGCTGATGCAGCTTCTCTTCGATCTGCAGCAGCTTTTCGCGCTCGCCCTGCATCATGCGCGCGACCGGAATGCCGGTTGCGCGCGACACGACTTCGGCGATTTCTTCTGCGCCGACCTGCGTGCGCAACAGACGCGGGCGCGTCGGGTTGTTCTGCTCCTGCGCTTCAGCCTGCGCGACCTGCTTCAGGCGCGCCTCGAGCTGCGGCAGCTTGCCGTACTGCAATTCGGCGACCTTCTCGAGCTTGCCTTCGCGCTGCAGCCGCGCGATTTCGGCACGCGTCTTCTCGATCTCTTCCTTCAGCTGCGCGCCGCCCTGCACCACGGCCTTTTCAGCGGTCCAGATCTCGTCGAGATCCGAATATTTGCGGTCGAGCTGCTCGATCTCTTCCTCGATCAGCTGCAGACGCTTCTGCGACGCTTCGTCCTTCTCCTTCTTCACCGCTTCGCGCTCGATCTTCAGCTGGATACGGCGGCGATCGAGCCGGTCCATTTCTTCGGGCTTCGAATCGATCTCCATCTTGATCTTCGACGCCGCTTCGTCGATCAGGTCGATCGCCTTGTCCGGCAGAAAACGGTCGGTGATGTAGCGATGCGACAGTTCCGCGGCCGCGACAATCGCCGGATCCGTGATATCGACGCCGTGGTGCAGTTCATAACGCTCCTGCAAACCGCGCAGAATCGCGATCGTCGCTTCGACGCTCGGCTCGTCGACCAGCACTTTCTGGAAGCGCCGCTCGAGCGCCGCATCCTTCTCGATGTACTTGCGGTACTCGTCGAGCGTGGTCGCGCCGACGCAATGCAGTTCGCCGCGCGACAGCGCCGGCTTCAGCATGTTGCCGGCGTCCATCGCGCCTTCGGCCTTGCCCGCGCCGACCATCGTGTGGATTTCGTCGATAAACACGATGGTCTGGCCTTCGTCCTTCGCGATGTCGTTGAGCACGGCCTTCAGGCGCTCTTCGAATTCGCCGCGGTACTTCGCGCCCGCGAGCAGCGCGGCCATGTCGAGCGACAGCACGCGCTTGCCCTTCAGCGTCTCCGGCACCTCGCCGTTGACGATCCGCTGCGCGAGCCCTTCGACGATCGCCGTCTTGCCGACGCCGGGTTCGCCGATCAGCACGGGGTTGTTCTTCGTGCGGCGCTGCAGGATCTGGATCGAGCGGCGGATTTCGTCGTCGCGGCCGATCACCGGGTCGAGCTTGCCGGCGCGCGCGCGTTCGGTCAGATCGATCGTGTATTTCTTCAACGCTTCGCGCTGGCTCTCGGCGTCCTGGCTATGCACCTGCGAGCCGCCGCGCACGGCGACGATCGCCGCTTCGAGCGATTTGCGCGTCAGGCCATGTTCGCGCGCAAGACGGCCGGCCTCGCCTTTGTCGTCGGCGACCGCAAGCAGGAACATTTCGCTCGCGATATACGTGTCGTTGAGCTTCTGCGCTTCCTTGTCGGCCTGGTTCAGCAAGCCCGTGAGTTCGCGGCCGATCTGTACGTTGCCGTCGGTGCCTTGCACCTGCGGCAGCCGCGCGATGGCGTCGTTCAACGCGCCTTGCAGCGCCTGCGCATGCACGCCCGCCCGCGACATCAGCGAACGCGCGGAGCCGTCCGGTTGCGCGACGAGTGCGGCGAGCAGGTGAACGGGCTCGATGTACTGATTGTCATGGCCGACCGCAAGGCTTTGCGCATCCGCCAACGCTTCCTGGAATTTGGTGGTGAGTTTGTCGATTCTCACAGAGACCTCCAATTTCGAATGTCACCAAAGTGAGGGAGGTTATTCGCGTTTCAAGCGGTTTTTTGCGCCGGGAGATAACAATTCGCCGGATTGGCAGCGCCAGCGGCGCTAATCGGCCGCCGGCGGCCAGCGCTCGGGCTTCGGACGCCAGCGTGCGGCGTGCGACCTGCGGCTTGATGCCGCGTCGCGACTGCATGCCGCGTCGACCGCGGGCAAGGCGCCGCGGCGGCGGCGCTTACGCGTCGGGTGAGACCGGGACGATCGACGCGACCGGTACCGCAGCGGGCATCAGGCCAAGCAGCGTCAAGAGCGGGTCGCTCGGCTGAGCGATATCGCTGATCGTATGGCGGTCGAGTTCCGCGAAAAACGCATCGCGCGCGCTCTCGAACACGCCCTTCAGGCGGCAGTGAGAGCGGATCGTGCAGTCGCGATGCAAGCCCTCGCCGTCCGGCAGGCAAGCGACGAGCGCGAAGTCGCTCTCGGCCGCGCGCACAACCTCGCCGACGGTCAGCGCCGACGAGTGCTCGTATAGCCGCAGCCCGCCATTGCGCCCGCGCACCGTCTCGACCCAACCGAGTTCGGCGAGTCGTTGGACGACTTTCATCAGATGATTCTTGGAGATTCCGTACGAATCGGAAATATCCTGGATCGTTGCAAGCCCCTCAGGGCGTACGGCGAGGTACAGCAGCACACGCAACGAGTAGTCGGTATAGTCTGTCAGTCTCATGTATGCCAAGTCGCGATCGGCGAAGGCGGGGCCGCACAAAAGCCGGGTCTCGTCCTTTCCAAGGTTGCCGTGAACGCTGTTTATCGCATGCTGTATCGCACGTCTGATTACAATAAGATGCTTGCATTACGCATCTTATTGCTGCGTTTTTCGTGTTATTTCGCGTAACTATAAACGTTATGGTTTCTTTGCATGCGGTCTTTTTTACCAGATTGATGATGTCTTTTTGCATTTGACCGCCAAATATTTGTCGTCCGCCTTACTTGTGATCATTGAATGAACCCGTCTTTCGAGCCTGCCACGCCCGTCGTGCGGCAATCCGAACCAACTGAAGCGAACATCCGCGAGCTCGTCTACGCGTTCTACGACCGGGTGCGCGCCGATGCACTGCTCGGGCCTGTGTTCGAGCAGAAGATCGGTGGGCGCTGGGACGAGCATCTGCCGAAGATGTGCCTGTTCTGGGGCAGTCTCGTGCTCGGTTCGAAGCAGTACCGAGGCAATGTGCAGCAGAAGCACGAGCCGCTGGAAGGCATCGAGCCGCGGCATTTCAGCCGGTGGCTCTACCTGTTTCTCGATACTGTCGAGGGGCGTTACGAGCCCGCCGCGGCGGTGCGCTTCATGGAGCCGGCGCTGCGTATCGCGCAGAGCCTGCAGTTGAGCAAGTTCGGGTGGGACTACGAAATTCCGGCCGAGCAGAAGGCGTTGCTCGAGCGGGTGGCGCCGCGGCGGCAGAGGAAAGATGACGATGCGACGCACGCACATGACGCGGATGGACCGCCGTCGCGGCCGCGCGGCGAGCCGTTCCCGGCGAAGTTCATCGGACGTGGTCGGGACGACGCGTGAGTGACGTTATTGAGCGGCTTTACTAAGCGGCTTTACTGGGCGACGCTACTGCGCGGCGCTACTGAAAGGCGCTACTGAAAGGCGTGACTGAGCGACATTACCAAGCGCCATCAGCCAGTACCCGCCATCCGCGCGATAAGCGGCATCCTGCAGCGAAGCGCGCCGCCCCGCGCCTCACTCCGGCTTCGTGTTGACCGAAGCCAGACCCCAGCGCTCGAGCGCCTTATCGTCGGTCACGCGCGCATCGACCCAGCGCTCGCCGTGTTCGGTTTTTTCCTTCTTCCAGAACGGCGCGTGGGTCTTCAGATAGTCCATCACGAACTCGCACGAGGCGAACGCATTGCCGCGATGCGCGGACGTGGTCGCGACGAGCACGATCTGATCGAGCGGATACAGCTTGCCCACCCGATGCACGATCAGCACGTCGGTGCCCGGCCACCGTTCGCGCGCCGCATCGACGATGCCTTCGAGCGACTTCTCGGTCATCCCCGGGTAGTGTTCGAGCTCCATCGTCTCGACGGTGCTGCCTTCGTTGAGGTCGCGCACGGTGCCGATAAAGCACGCGACCGCGCCGACTTTCGGATTTTGCGCGCGCAGCGCGGCAAGCTCGGTCGAGACATCGAAGTCTTCGGTCTGGACGCGCACTGTCATCGTCCGCTCCCTAGCCGCCCGTGACCGGCGGAAAAAACGCGACTTCGCAGCCGTCGGTGATGCGCGTGCCGGCATCGGTCATCACGTGATTGCAAGCCATGCGCAGCGCGCGCCCTTCGACGAGCGTATCGGCCCAGATGCCGCCGCGCGTGCGCAGCCATGCGCGCACGTCGCCGACGGTCGCGACTTCAGCCGGCACGTCGACCGCTTCGTCGGATAGACCGAGCGCTTCGCGCACGCTTGCAAAATATCTGAGCTGGATCTTCATCGGTGGCTTCGGTTCGGTCGTGACACGCTTTGCAGCGCTAGTTCAGCAGTTCGGAAAACGGAATGAAGCGCACGGTCTCGCCGGCGCTGATCGCATGATTCGGCGGGTTGTCGATCAGCCCGTCGCCCCAGACGGTCGACGTCAGCACCGCGGAACTCTGGTTCGGGAACAGATCGAGGCCGCCCGCCGCATTGACGCGCGCGCGCAGGAACTCGTTGCGGCGATCGCCCTTCTGCTGCGTGAAATCCGCGCGCAGCGACAACGCGCGCGGCGTCACGGTGCGCACGCCGGCAAGGCGCAGCACAAACGGCCGCACGAACAGCAGGAAAGTCGCGAAGCTCGAAACCGGGTTGCCGGGCAAGCCGATAAAGAAAGTTTCGGCGCGTGCCGGAGCCGTGCTCACTGCAGTCGCAACGCTTGCTGCGCTCGCCGCGTCAGCGCCGCCACCCGCATCACCAACTGCATTGGCACCGGCACCCTCACCTGCACGCCGCACGGCGCCGAATGCGAGCGGCTTGCCGGGCTTCATCGCGATCTGCCACATCGACAGCCGCCCTTCGGCCTCGACGGCCGGCTTCACATGATCTTCCTCGCCCACAGAGACGCCGCCGCAAGTCAGGATCAGATCGTGCTCGCGCGCCGCATCGCGCAGCGTCGCGCGCGTCGCATCGAGCTCGTCGGGCACGATGCCGTAGTCCGTCACGTCGCAGCCGAGCTTCTCGAGCAGCCCGCGCAGCGTGAAGCGGTTCGAGTTGTAGATCGCGCCCGGCTTCAACGGCTCGCCGGGCATCGTCAGTTCGTCGCCAGTGAAGAACACCGCGACTTTCACGCGGCGCATCACGTGCAGTTCCGCGCAGCCGACCGACGCAGCCAGCCCCAGCGCCTGCGGTGTAAGGCGCGTACCGGCGGGCAGGATCACCGCGCCGCGCCGGATATCGGCGCCTTGCTGCGTGATCCACTCGCCGGCCTTCGGCGTGTGCAACAGCGTCACTTCGTCGCCGGCGGCTTCGGTCTGCTCCTGCATCACGATCGCGTCGGCGCCGGGCGGCACCGTCGCGCCGGTGAAGATGCGCGCCACGGTACCCGCCGCGAGCGGCTGCGGCGCGTGACCGGCCGGAATGCGCTGCGATACGGCAAGGCGCCGGTCGCCGTGCGCAAGATCCGCGATGCGTACCGCGTAGCCGTCCATCGAACTCGTATTCATCGGCGGCACGTCGAGCGGCGAGATCACATCGGCCGCGAGCACGCGGTTCAATGCGTCGAGCGTGGGCAGCGTTTGTGCGCCGTCGATCTGCACGGCAGCGCCAAGCAGGGTGGCCAGGGCATCGGCAGTCGACAGCATCGGGGCGCGAGGTGCGGCAGGCGTGGGTGTGGACATCGGTAGATGGGCGCGGGCGGGACGAAAAGGTTATTTATTGTAGTGCGCCCGTCTTTTATGCGGTAACTCCGGCGACAAACGCCTTGACGCGCTCCGCATCGGCCGGCAGCACATCGAAGCGCTGCGGCAACGCCTCCAGCCCGACGAATGCGGCGGGCCGCTCGGGCTCGCGCAATAGCGCCTCGCGGATCGTCTCACCGAACTTGATCGGCTGCGCGGTCTCGAGCACGATCATCGGAATGCCGGCCTGCAGGTGCTCGCGCGCAACCTTGAGCCCGTCGGCCGTGTGCGTATCGATCATCGTGTCGTAGCGCTGGAACACGTCGCGTATCGTCTCGACGCGGCTCGCATGCGTGCTGCTGCCCGACACAAAGCCGAATTCCTTCACGCGCGCGAAGTCGCCGCTCGCCGCGAGATCGAAGCCGCCCTTCTCCTCGACATCGCGGAACAGCTGCAGCACGCGCGCCGGGTCGCGGCCAAGCAGATCGAACACGAAGCGCTCGAAGTTCGACGCCTTCGAAATATCCATGCTCGGGCTGCTCGTGTGATACGTCTCGGCGGCCTTGCGCACGCGGTAGATACCGGTGCGGAAGAATTCGTCGAGCACGTCGTTTTCGTTGGTCGCGACAACGAGCTTTTCGATCGGCAAGCCCATCATGCGCGCGATATGACCGGCGCAGACGTTGCCGAAGTTGCCCGACGGCACGGTGAACGACACGCGCTCGTCGTTCGACTTCGTCGCCGCGAAATAGCCCTTGAAGTAATAGACGACCTGCGCCACCACGCGCGCCCAGTTGATCGAATTGACGGTGCCGATCTTCTGCGCGGCCTTGAACGCGTGATCGTTCGAGACGGCCTTCACGATGTCCTGACAGTCGTCGAACACGCCTTCGACCGCGATATTGAAGATGTTCGGATCCTGCAGGCTGTACATCTGCGCGGTCTGGAACGCGCTCATCTTCTTGTGCGGCGACAGCATGAACACGCGGATGCCCTTCTTGCCGCGCATCGCGTATTCGGCGGCGCTGCCCGTGTCGCCCGATGTCGCGCCGAGAATATTCAGCGTTTCGCCATGCTTCGCGAGCGTGTACTCGAACAGGCTGCCGAGCAGTTGCATCGCCATGTCCTTGAACGCGAGCGTCGGCCCGTTCGACAGTTCGAGCAACGCAAGCGGCGCGCCGTCTTCAACGCCAAGCGTCTTCAAAGGCGTGATCTGCGCGGCCTGTTCGTCGTCGCGCACGTTGCAGTACGTCTGCGCGGTGTACGTGCGGCGCGTCAGTTCGCGCAGGTCCTCGGCGGGAATGTCGTCGCTGAATTTCGACAGGATCTCGAACGCGAGATCGGCGTACGGCAGCGTGCGCCAGCGCGCCAGTTCTTCGGCGGACACACGCGGGTACGAGGACGGCAGATACAGGCCGCCGTCTTTCGCCAGGCCGCCGAGCAGAATGTCGGAAAACGAATGGCGCTCGCCTGCTCCGGCGCCGCGCGTGGAAATGTAGTTCATGAGAAAGTCCGCTCAGCTCAAGTTCAGTTCAACGATTCCATGCGCAGCTTCGTCACCTTCGATACGACCGTACGCAATGCCTCGATGTCCGCGATCGCCGCATTGACGTTCTTTTCGACCGTCTCGTGCGTGATCAGGATGATGTCCGTTTCGCCCTTGCCGTGATCGTCGACCTGCTCCGATTCCTTTTGCAGCAGTGCGTCGATCGAAATGCCGGTATTCGCCAGAATGCGCGTGATGTCGGCGAGCACGCCCGTCACATCGGCTACCCGCAGACGCAGGTAGTAGCCGCTCGTCACCTCGTCGATCGGCAGGATCGGCGTGTCCGACAGCCGGTCACGCTGGAACGCGAGATGCGGCACGCGATGCTCCGGGTCCGCCGTATGCAGCCGCGTCACGTCGACGAGATCCGCCACCACCGCCGAGGCCGTCGGCTCCGCGCCCGCGCCCTTGCCGTAGTAGAGCGTCGTGCCGACCGCATCGCCATGCACGACCACCGCATTCATCGCGCCTTCCACATTGGCGAGCAGGCGTTTGGCGGGAATCAGCGTTGGGTGCGTGCGCAGTTCGATGCCTTTTTCGGTGCGGCGCGTGATGCCGAGCAGCTTGATCCGGTAGCCGAGTTCTTCGGCATAACGGATATCGATGGCCGCAAGCTTGCTGATGCCTTCGACATACGCCTTGTCGAATTGCACGGGCACACCGAACGCGATCGCGCTCATGATGGTCGCCTTGTGCGCAGCGTCGACGCCTTCGATATCGAACGTCGGGTCGGCTTCGGCGTAGCCGAGCGCCTGCGCCGCCTTCAGCGCGGTCGCGAAATCGAGCCCGCGATCGCGCATCTCCGACAGAATGTAATTCGTCGTGCCGTTGATGATGCCCGCGATGTATTCGATGCGGTTCGCCGTCAGCCCCTCGCGCAGCGCCTTGATGATCGGAATGCCGCCCGCCACCGCCGCCTCGAACGCGACCATCACGCCGTTCTTGTGCGCGGCCTCGAAAATCTCGGTGCCGTGCACGGCGAGCAGCGCCTTGTTCGCCGTCACCACATGCTTGCGATTCGCAATGGCGCGCAACACGAGTTCGCGCGCAATCCCCGTGCCGCCGATCATTTCCGCGACGATGTCGATCGACGGATCGTCGACGACCGCGTTGAAGTCGTCCGTGACGGCAACGGTCGATGCAGCGGCGCCGTCGGCACCATCGGCCGTCGCGAGCGCGCTCTTCGCCTTCGCCGGGTTACGCACCGCAATGCGCGCAATCTCGATGTCGCGGCCGGCCCGCCGTTTGATTTCTTCCTGATTGCGGCGCAGTACCGTATAGGTTCCGCAGCCGACGGTGCCGAAGCCCAGCAATCCAACTTTGATCGGTTCCATGCAGCGTGTGTGTTTCTAATGAGAGTTTGAGGGAACGGGTAAGCGCGGGCAGTGTACGTCAGGCCGCGTGCCGCTTGCGGTAGCCATCGAGAAAGCGCGCGATCCGGTTGATCGAGTCCGCGAGATCGTCGACGTTCGGCAGGAACACCACGCGGAAGTGATCGGGCGACTTCCAGTTGAAGCCGGTGCCCTGCACGAGCAGCACGCGCTCTTCGAGCAGCAGATCGAGGATGAATTGCTGGTCGTTGTGGATCGGATAGAGCTTCGGGTCGAGGCGCGGAAACATGTAAAGCGCGGCTTCGGGTTTCACGCAGGTCACGCCGGGAATCGCCGTGAGCATGTCGTAGGCGAGTTCGCGCTGCTTGTAGAGCCGGCCGCCCGGCGCAATCAGTTCGTTGATGCTCTGATAGCCGCCAAGCGCGGTTTGAATCGCGTATTGGCCCGGCACGTTCGGGCACAGCCGCATCGACGCGAGAATGCCCAGGCCCTCGAAATAGTCTTTCGCGCGGCGCCGGTTCTCGCCGGTCAGGCCCGACACCCACATCCAGCCGGCGCGGTAGCCGCACGACCGGTAGCTCTTCGAGAGGCTATTGAACGTGACCGTCAGCACGTCTTCGGACAGCGAGGCGATGGCCGTGTGCTCGCGGCCGTCGTAGATGATCTTGTCGTACACCTCGTCCGCGAAGATCACGAGGCCGTGCTGGCGCGCGATTTCGATCAGCTCGAGCAGCAGTTCGTTCGAATACAGCGCGCCGGTCGGGTTGTTCGGGTTGATCACCACCAGCGCACGCGTGTTCGGCGTGATCTTCGCGCGGATGTCGTCGGGGTCCGGCATCCAGCGGTTCGATTCGTCGCAAATGTAATGCACGGGCGTGCCGCCGGAAAGGCTTACGCCGGCGGTCCACAACGGGTAATCGGGCGCCGGCAGCAGCACTTCGTCGCCGTCGTTGAGCAGGGCCTGCAGCGCCATCACGATCAGTTCGGACGCGCCATTGCCGATATAAATATCGTCGAGTTCGACGCCGTGCACGCCCTTCTGCTGCGCGTAGTGCATGATCGCCTTGCGCGCCGCGAACACGCCTTTCGAATCGGAGTAACCGGACGACGTCGGCAGGTTCAGGATCATGTCCTGAATGATCTCGTCCGGGGCGTCGAAGCCAAACGGCGCGAGGTTGCCGATATTCAGCTTGATGATGCGATGGCCTTCCTCTTCGAGCCGCTTGGCGTGTTCGAGAACGGGGCCGCGAATGTCGTAGCAGACATTCAGAAGCTTGTTGGATTTGAGTATGGGTTTCACGGCGGTTTCTCGACGGGCACACGCGGAACTGACAACGCGCGCAACAAAAAATGGAACAAACGAACCGCAAAAACGCCCGGAACACGCCATAACACGTCACAGCGCGCGCAAAAGACGCGCGGAACAAATGCACAGGCGATCGGCCAAACCGGATGAAGGAGTGATTCAGGACGCCGCGCACGTCGCTTATGGCGACCCGCGAACCAGCTTATAGCCTGCTCATGACCCGCTTATGGTTCGCGTATGGCCCGCTTATGGCCACACACGAGCGCGAAGGGTCGCCGGGCGGCTAAAAAGCTATAATTTAGCGGATTTTGACCGACTTCCGCAATGCACCACGCACGGGCGCAAGCCCCGCCGCCCGGGCTTCGCACTGCGCCAGGCGTCTGACGCGTCTTCGCCACCTGTTAGTCGTAACTCACGTCGCAACTCACGGAATACCAGTTTGAAACTACACCAGGATTCGAGCGGCGCCCTCAATACCGTCACGGGTTACGGCGCCGACTATGTCGAAATCAATCTCGAACGTCATACCGGCAGCATCATCGTGTTACCCGAAGCGCCGGTGATCGCATGGCCGGTTTCGTCGTTCGAGGCCCTTGCCCCTGAGCACTTCGCGCTTCTGATCGAACCGGCTCCCGAAGTCGTGATTTTCGGCAGCGGCGAACGGCTGCGCTTTCCTCATCCGCGGCTCACGTCCGCGCTGGCAGCGCAGCGCATCGGCGTCGAAACGATGGACTTCAAGGCCGCCTGCCGGACCTACAACATCCTGATGGCCGAAGGCCGCAAGGTCGCCGCCGCGCTTCTGATCGAGCAATAACGGGACGCGCGGGTCGGCAGTGCCGCGCCGATCGAGTAAACTGCGCGGCGTTTCGTGAAAGACGTACGCCGCGTCGGGCGGCGTGCGGCCTCGATGCGCGGCCTCGATGCGCCTGTAAGGCATTCGATAAGGTGCATTGATAAGGCGACGTTAAGCTTCACTGCGGCATGCTCACGGCGCGCCGCGCAACCGCGGCCGGTCGGTCGTGCCACGGGCGCGGCGGGTCGGCACGGTTGCGTGCCGCTGTGCGCAGCCGTGCGACTCGATACGAAGCCGTCCGACAGCGCCCGAACAGGCGCCCGGAAAAGCATTAAAACCAGGCAAAAAAAGCATTCACCAGGCACCAAACAAGGTTGAAATCAATGAACGATACGCCGTCCCGGCTACCGCTCAACCGCACCGTCATTCTGCTGTTGCTGATCGCGCTTGCGCTCGTCTGGTTCGTGCCGCTCGGCTGGCGCCATCTGCTGCCGAGCGACGAAGGGCGCTATGCGGAAATGGCGCGCGAGATGTTCGTCACCGGCGACTGGATCACGCCGCGCTATAACGGCTACAAATATTTCGAGAAGCCGCCGCTGCAGACCTGGGCCAACGCGTTGACGTTCGCCTGGTTCGGCCTCGGCGAGTGGCAGGCGCGCCTCTATACGGCGCTGACGGGCTTCGCGGGCGTGCTGCTGGTCGGCTTCACCGGAGCGCGCGTGTTCAACGCGGCCGCCGGCATCTTCGCCGCGATCGTGCTCGCCTGCTCGCCGTACTGGAACCTGATGGGCCACTTCAACACGCTCGACATGGCCCTGTCGTTCTGGATGGAACTGTCGCTTTGCGCGTTGCTGCTCGCGCAGCGCCCCGACCTGCCCACGCGCGCGGTGCGCGGCTGGATGTGGGTCTGCTGGGGGGCAATGGCGGCCGCGGTATTGTCGAAGGGCTTGATCGGCGTCATCCTGCCCGGCGCCGTGCTCGTGCTGTACACGCTCGCCGCGCGCGACTGGGCGATCTGGAAACGGCTCTATCTGGTGAGCGGGCTTATCGTGTTCTTCGCGATCGTCACGCCGTGGTTCCTGCTCGTCCAGGAACGCAATCCCGAATTCTTCAACTTCTTTTTTGTGGTCCAGCAGTTCAGGCGTTATCTGACGCCCGAGCAGAACCGCCCCGGCGCGTTCTACTACTTCGTGCCGGTGCTGCTGATCGGGTTTCTGCCGTGGCTGTCGGTCAGCGTGCAAAGTGTGCGCCGCGCGCTGCAAACGCCGCGTCAGGCGAACGGCTTTGCGCCGGTCATCATGCTGCTCGTATGGTCGGCGTTCATCTTCCTGTTCTTCAGCGCCTCGCATTCGAAGCTGCTGTCGTACACGCTGCCGATCGCGCCGGCGCTGGCGCTGCTGATCGGCATGTATCTGCCGCTCGTCACGAAGGCGCAGTTTCACCGGCATCTCACGGGCTACGCCGTGTTTCTCGTCGCCGCCGCATTCGGCGCGGTGTTCCTCGGCCGCTTCGGCGACGAGCGCAATCCGACCGCGCTTTACATCGAGTTCCGCACGTGGGTGTTCGCGGCGCTCGCGGTCGCGTTCGTCCTGACGCTCGTGGCGATCTGGCTCAACCGCACGAGCCGCAACGGCATCGTCGGCGCCGTGGCCGCGTTCGGCGCCGGCTGGCTGCTGCTCGGCACGATTGCCGGCACGGGCCACGACGTGTTCGGCCGCCTGAGCTCGGGCGCGCCGCTCGCGCCGGCCGTGCGCGCCGCGCTTGCGAAGCTGCCGCCCGACACGCCGTTCTATTCGGTCGGCGTACTCGACCACACGCTGCCGTTCTACGTGCGCCACACGATGATCATGGTCGAGCACGCGGACGAACTGGCGTTCGGCGTCAGCGTCGAACCGCAGAAGTGGATCCCGACGGTCGACGAATGGGTCAAGCGCTGGAACGCGGACCGCTATGCGCTCGCGTTGCTGCCGCCCGACCGCTACGCGCATCTTGCGGCGCAGCATCTGCCGATGCAGGTCGTCGCGCGCGATGCGCGGCGGGTGATCGTAGAAAAACCCGTCGTCGAAAAACCACAAACGCCCTGACCTTCACCCCGCCCCCCTCGATGAACCCGATCTCCCTCTTCTGCATTCTCGCGGGCGTCACGCTGAACGCGTGCGCGCAACTGCTGCTCAAGGCCGGCACGAATGCCGTTGGACACTTCGAATTCACCCGTGCGAACATCCTGCCCATTGGCTTCAGGCTCGCGACGCAATGGCCGATCATCGGCGGCTTGTGCTGCTATGTGGTGAGCGTCGTCGTGTGGGTCGTCGGGCTGTCGCGCGTCGACGTTTCGATCGCCTATCCGATGCTCTCGCTCGGCTATGTGCTGAACGCGGTCGCCGCGTGGTACCTGTTCGGCGAAGTGCTGTCGATCCAGCGCCTCGTCGGCATCGGCATCATCCTGGTCGGCGTGTTCGTACTGGCGCGCAGCTAGGCGCGAGGGCAGGCTCAAAACCAGGCACCAGGCGCGACGCCAGGCTCGACCGGCGCAGCGTGCGAGGCGCCTCATGCGGTCCGCGCCGCGCGTCGTATGAAACGCCGCGCGCCCGATCGCAGGCGGCTCGCCGTGGCTTAAGCTGTGCGTCACCCGGTTGAAAGTATTCTTTATGCTGTCGGCATTGCGCCGTCTTCCCTATCGCTCAAGGTTCTCATGACCCAGTCATCCGTCCCGTTTTTGCCGTTCGTCCGTCCGGATATCGACGAAGAAACGATCCGCGGCGTCGCCGACGTGCTTCGCTCCGGCTGGATCACGACCGGTCCGCAGAACCAGGCGTTCGAAGCGGCGTTGTCCGAATTCTGCGGCGGCCGCCCGGTGCGCACGTTCAACTCGGGCACGGCGACGCTCGAAGTCGGCTTGCGGATCGCGGGCGTGGGCCCCGGCGACGAGGTCATCACGACGCCGGCCTCGTGGGTCGCGACGGCCAATGTGATTCTCGAAACGGGCGCGACGCCGGTCTTTGTCGATATCGATCCGCGCACGCGCAATATCGATCTGAACCTTGTCGAGCAGGCCATCACGCCGCGCACCAAGGCGATGATTCCGGTGTACCTCGCGGGCCTGCCCGTCGATATGGACCGGCTCTACGCGATTGCGCGCGAGCACAAGCTGCGCGTGATCGAAGACGCCGCGCAGGCGGTCGGCTCGACGTGGAAAGGCGAGCGCATCGGCAAGCTCGGCGACATCGTCTCGTTCAGCTTCCACGCGAACAAGAATCTGACGTCGATCGAAGGCGGCGCACTCGTGCTCAACAACGAAGAGGAAGCCGCGCTGGCGCAGAAGTACCGTCTGCAAGGCATTACGCGCACGGGCTTCGACGGCATGGACTGCGACGTGCTCGGGGGCAAGTACAACCTGACCGACGTCGCCGCGCGTGTGGGGCTCGGGCAACTGCCGCGTCTCGAGGGTTTTAACGCGCAGCGTAGAAAGCTCGCGCGCGCCTACTTCGCGGGCTTGGCGGGCGGTGTCGCTGAAAAGCTCGGCATCGGCCTGCCGCTAGCCGACTTCGAAAACAGCAACTGGCATATGTTCCAGATCACGCTGCCGCTGGAGAAACTGTCGGTCGACCGCGCGGGTTTCATGGGCGCGCTGAAGGAACGCGGCATCGGTTCGGGCGTGCACTATCCGGCGATCCATCTGTTTTCGCTGTATCGTGCGCGCGGTTTCCGCGAAGGCATGTTCCCGCACGCGGAGCGCTTCGGCGCGACGACAGTCACGCTGCCGCTCTTCACGCAGATGAACGAAGGCGACGTCGCGCGCGTCTGCCGCGCGGTCAACGAAATCTGCGAGCAGTACGGACGCTGAACGAAAATCAGGCAAACCACGGACACACCAGGCGGAATACAAGCGGACATGAGCCAAACGGAACAGCGCCGGGGACGACCCGAAGTGTCGGTCATCATCCCGGTCTATAACGAGGAAGCCGGACTGCACGCGCTTTTTGCGCGCCTCTATCCGGCGCTCGATGCGCTCGGCACGGACTACGAAGCGATCTTTATCAACGACGGCAGCCGCGACAAATCGGCGGCGCTGCTCGCCGAGCAGTTCCGCGCGCGCCCCGACACGACGCGCGTGATTCTGCTCAACGGCAACTACGGCCAGCATATGGCGATTCTCGCGGGCTTCGAGCAGTCGCGCGGCGATATCGTCATCACGCTCGACGCGGACCTGCAGAACCCGCCCGAGGAAATCGGCAAGCTCGTCTCGAAGATGCGCGAGGGCTTCGACTATGTCGGCACGATCCGCATGCAGCGCCGCGACAGCCTGTGGCGCCGCAAGGCGTCGCAGGTGATGAACCGGCTGCGCGAGCGCATCACGCGCATCAAGATGACCGACCAGGGCTGCATGCTGCGCGCGTACAGCCGGCACATCATCGATACGATCAACCGCTGCGGCGAAATCAACACGTTTATTCCGGCGCTCGCGTACACGTTCTCGCAGAACCCGGTCGAAATCGAAGTCGCGCACGAAGAGCGCTTTGCCGGCGAATCGAAGTATTCGCTGTACAGCCTGATTCGCCTCAATTTCGATCTGGTCACGGGCTTCTCGGTCGTGCCGCTGCAGTGGCTGTCGTTTATCGGCGTGATTCTGTCGATGGGCTCGGCGGGCCTCTTTGTGCTGCTGCTGATTCGCCGCTTTATCATCGGCGCGGAAGTGCAAGGTGTGTTCACGCTGTTCGCCATCACGTTCTTCCTGCTCGGCGTGATCATCTTCGCGCTCGGGTTGCTCGGCGAATATATCGGCCGTATCTATCAGCAGGTGCGCGCGCGGCCGCGCTACCTGGTGCAGACCATCCTCGAACAGCGCAACGGCGAAGCGGTGGCGGGCTCGCCGCGGCAATCGGTCGTGCAGGCCGTGCAGCCCGCGCAGATCATGGACCAGGGGCCGAACCCGTGAAGCCGCGCGCCGTCGTCTTCGCATATCACAACGTCGGGGTGCGCTGCCTGCAGGTGCTGCTCGCGCGCGGTGTCGATGTCGCGCTCGTCGTCACGCACGAAGACAACCCGAACGAGAACATCTGGTTCGGCAGCGTCGCTCAGGTCGCGGCCGAGCACGGCATTGCGTTCATCACGCCTGCGGACCCGCAAAGCGCGGAACTGCACGCGGCCGTCAGCGCGGCGCGGCCCGACTTTATCTTCTCGTTTTACTACCGGCACATGCTGCCGGTCGATCTGCTCGCGCTCGCCCCGCGCGGCGCGTACAACGTGCACGGCTCGCTGCTGCCGAAATACCGCGGCCGCGTACCGACCAACTGGGCGGTGCTGAACGGCGAAACCGAAACCGGCGCAACGCTGCATGAAATGGCCGCCAAGCCCGATGCCGGCGCGATCCTGGCGCAGACGCCGGTGCCGATCCTGCCCGACGACACGGCCACGCAAGTGTTCGACAAAGTGACGGTTGCCGCCGAACAAACGCTGTGGCGCGTGCTGCCGGCCCTGCTGGCGGGCGAAGCGCCGCATCTGCCGAACGATCTGACGCAAGGCAGCTACTTCGGCGGCCGCAAGCCCGAGGACGGGCGCATCGACTGGACGCAGCCCGCGCAACGCGTCTACAACCTGATCCGCGCGGTCGCGCCGCCGTATCCGGGTGCGTTCACCGACATCGGCGACGCGCGCTTTATCGTTGCGCGCGCGCGTCTGATGGCGCCCGGCAGCCGACCGGTAAATTTGCCGCCGGGCATTCACGTAAGCGATAATGTCTTTTTTGCGACATGCGGCGACGGCCGCGCGATCGCGATCCACGAACTTTGGCACGAGCACCGCGGCAGCCCCGCCACGATAGTGACGCCCGCCGAATTCACCCGGCTCACCCAACCTTCCCGCAACTGATGAAAAAAGTCCTGATTCTGGGCGTGAACGGCTTTATCGGCCATCACCTGTCCAAGCGCATTCTCGAAACGACCGACTGGGAAGTGTTCGGGATGGACATGCAGACAGAGCGCCTCGGCGACCTCGTCAAGCACGAGCGCATGCACTTCTTCGAAGGCGACATCACGATCAACAAGGAATGGGTCGAGTATCACGTGAAGAAGTGCGACGTGATCCTGCCGCTGGTCGCGATCGCGACGCCCGCCACCTATGTGCAACAGCCGCTGCGCGTGTTCGAACTCGACTTCGAGGCGAACCTGCCGATCGTGCGTTCGGCGGTCAAGTACCGCAAGCACCTCGTGTTTCCGTCGACTTCCGAGGTGTACGGCATGTGCGCCGACGACGAATTCGATCCGGACGCGTCCGCCCTCACCTACGGTCCGATCAACAAGCCGCGCTGGATCTACGCGTGCTCGAAGCAGCTGATGGACCGCGTGATCTGGGGCTATGGCATGCAGGAAGGCCTGAACTTCACGCTGTTCCGTCCGTTCAACTGGATCGGCCCGGGCCTCGACTCGATCTATACGCCGAAGGAAGGCAGCTCGCGTGTGGTCACGCAGTTCCTCGGCCATATCGTGCGCGGCGAGAATATCAGCCTCGTCGACGGCGGCGCGCAGAAGCGCGCGTTCACCGATATCGACGACGGCATCGGCGCGCTGATGAAGATCATCGCAAACGAAAACGGCATTGCATCGGGCAAGATCTACAACATCGGCAACCCGAAGAACAACTTCTCGGTGCGCGAACTCGCGCACAAGATGCTGGCGCTCGCGGCCGAATTCCCCGAGTACGCCGACAACGCGAAGAAGGTGCAACTCGTCGAAACCTCGTCGAACGCGTACTACGGCGCCGGCTACCAGGACGTGCAGAACCGCGTGCCGAAGATCGACAACACGATGCAGGAGCTCAGCTGGGCGCCGAAGTCGACTTTCGACGAAGCGCTGCGCAAGATCTTCGAAGCGTACCGCGGCCATGTTGCCGACGCGCGCGCGCTCGTCGAGTAAGCGTCTTTGCCGAACCCGCCCGTTCGCTCGTCACGTTCGTCACAGAAGGCCTGATTCCTTGGCTCGCATCGTTCTCAAGATCGACGTCGATACGCTGCGCGGCACGCGCGAAGGCGTGCCCAATCTCGCGCGCATTTTCGATCGCTTCAAGGCGCGCGCAACCTTCCTGTTCAGCCTCGGTCCCGACCACACGGGCTGGGCGATGCGCCGCGTGCTGCGGCCCGGGTTCCTGAAGAAGGTATCGCGCACCTCGGTGGTCGAGCACTACGGCATCCGTCAGCTGATGTACGGCGTGCTGCTGCCGGGGCCCGACATCGGCCGGCGCGCGGCCGCCGAGATGCGGGCGATTCACGAGGCCGGCTTCGAATGCGGCATCCATACGTGGGACCACGTGTACTGGCAGGACAACGTGCGCACGCGCGAGCGCGGCTGGACCGCCGCGCAGATGGAAAAGAGCTACGCGCGCTTCGTTGAGATTTTCGGCATGCCGCCGGCGACGCACGGCGCGGCCGGCTGGCAGATGAATGGCCACGCGTTCGAACAGATCGACCGGTGGGGCATGCGGTACGCGTCCGACGGGCGCGGACATTCGCCGTACTTTCCGGTGGTGGGCGGCAAGACGCTCGCCCACGTGCAGATGCCCACTACGCTGCCGACGCTCGATGAAGTGCTCGGCGTCGACGGCATCCACGAAAGCAACGTCGCCGCATGGATGCTGAAACTGACCGCGGGCAATCCGCACGACCAGGTCTTCACGCTGCACGCGGAACTCGAAGGACAAAAGCTCGCGCCGGTGTTCGAACAACTGCTCGAGGGCTGGCGCGCACAAGGCCATACCTTCGCGACGATGGGCGATTATCACGCCGCGCTAGACCGTGACACGCTGCCATCGTACCCTGTCGCGTGGGGCGAAATTCCAGGCCGCTCGGGCGAGCTGATTGTCCAGCCCGACTGACCCGACGACGCTCGTTTGCGGCGCTTATTGCTACGCTCGTTTGCGACGCTTTTGCCACGCTTATTTGCCACGCTCTGCCACGGTCGCTCGCAACACTCGTTCGCAGCTCCCCGTGGTTCGCATGGCCGGCGTTGTCGATGCAACCCGCCCCTCGGTCTCGCCAAGCTCGAGCTCGGTGCGAGCGTGCATGCCAGAACCGGCATGATCCGCACCGGCCATAACAATCGGAGAAACCCGTGCCCATCGCAGTCGACCAGCCCGTTCCCGACTTCACCGCCGCTGCAACCGGCGGCGATTTCACGCTATCCACGCTTCGGGGCAAGAAGGTGGTGCTGTATTTCTACCCGAAGGACAACACGCCGGGCTGCACGACCGAAGGTCTGCAGTTCCGCGACCTCTATCCGAAGTTTAAGAAGGCCGGTGCCGATATTGTCGGCGTCTCGCGCGACAGCGTGCGTTCGCACGACAACTTCAAGTCCAAGCTGGAACTGCCGTTTACATTGGTATCGGACCCGGACGAAACATTATGCACGCTGTTCGGCGTCATGAAACTGAAGAAAATGTATGGCAAAGAAGTACGTGGGATCGAACGCTCGACGTTCGTCATCGACGGGGACGGCGTGCTGCGTCTCGAGTGGCGTGGCGTGAAAGTACCAGGTCACGTCGATGAGATTCTGGAGGCTGTACAAGCGCTGTGAGGCGCGTTATATTGGGCCGCAATGATTGCCTGTCCACCCCATATTTTTCGCAGTTGCGCGCGCCGTCATCACGTTCGTCACACGCTTGACAACAAGGCAAGCAGAAGCGACGTGAGAGCCGCAAGGCTTATGAGGCGCAACGCGACGACCCAGGTCGAGCCGCTTGCCCCGTTCAACGGGGCGGCGGCTTTTTTAATTGCGCGCGGCTTCGCTGCCGTCCCGGCTTTGCCTGCTGCTTTGCCTGCGATAGCGCGCGCCCTCGTCAAGGAGCCGATCGAAAAACCGCGGAACCGGCATCACTAAACGAAGCGCGCCTGCCGGCGCAAACTGCGTGCGCACCACTGGCACGTTCAGGATGCGGTAGCCGGCGCACACGAAATGTTGCACGGATCATTGCGCTGGTCGTCGCCGCCGACGCAACCGGTCTATGCCCCCGATTCATTCGAGGAAAACCATGCCTTTGCCTACTCCGCCCAGCAAGCTCGGTAATCTGTTGCCGCCTGACGAATACAAGGCCAAAGCCCATCCGGCACGGCCCGCTCGAAAACAGGGGCATGAAGGGGAGCAAGCAGAGTCGCCCGAATACGGGCGTGCGAATGTCGCCGTGCCGATGACGGACGCGGCGAATGCGGCCACCACACTGCGGCCGGTGCCCGTTGCCGCCGCAACGCTGGCCGGCATCGATGCGCCCGCTGTGCCGCCTGAGCAGGCCGGCGGTAGCACCGCGCGCAGCCGCAAGACAAAGCAGACGGCAGCACTGCTGCAGCCGGTGGCGCCCACGCCCTTGACGCAAGACGAAGCGGACCTCGCGACGCCCGTGGTGGCGCGCCGCGGCAAGGCGCCCGCCGGCGCCGACAACGACGTGGCGACGAGCGCGTCCACACCGCGCGGCGGCACGAAGAAGCGCGACACCAAGGGCGTGACGGCGGAAGTGCGCAAGCTCTTCGTGCTCGATACGAACGTGCTGATGCACGATCCGACCAGCCTTTTCCGCTTTGAAGAGCACGACGTCTATCTGCCGATGATGACGCTCGAGGAGCTCGACAACCACAAGAAGGGCATGTCGGAAGTCGCGCGCAACGCGCGCCAGGTGAGCCGCACGCTCGACGCGCTCGTGGCGAATGCCGGTGCGATGACCGAAGGCATTCCGCTGGCGCGCCTGGGCAGCCGCGAAGCGCTCGGGCATCTGTACTTTCAGACGAAGCTGACCGACATCGAGCCGGTTGAAGGTCTGCCGCAGGGCAAGGCC
Source organism: Paraburkholderia edwinii (assembly GCF_019428685.1). Classification (NCBI taxonomy): domain Bacteria; kingdom Pseudomonadati; phylum Pseudomonadota; class Betaproteobacteria; order Burkholderiales; family Burkholderiaceae; genus Paraburkholderia; species Paraburkholderia edwinii. The sequence goes on along the minus strand of NZ_CP080095.1, from coordinate 2,231,689 downwards.
GACAACCAGATTCTCGGCGTCGTACGCGCACTGCAGCGCGACCGCGAGGACCGCCAGGTCGTGCTGGTGTCGAAAGACATCAACATGCGCATCAAGGCGCACGCGCTCGGCCTGCCTGCGGAAGACTACTTCAACGACCAGGTTCTCGAAGACAAGGACCTGCTCTACAGCGGGATTCGCGCACTGCCGCAGGACTTCTGGACCCGCCACGCGAAGGGCATGGAAAGCTGGCAGGACACGAAGACGGGCACCACGTACTACCGCGTGACCGGTCCGCTGTGCGCGTCGATGCTCGTCAACGAGTTCGTCTACCTCGAGCCGCAGAACGGCGAGCCGGCGTTCCATGCGATCGTGCGCGAGCTCAACGGCAAGACGGCGCTGCTGCAGACGCTGCGCGATTACGGCCACCACAAGAACAACGTGTGGGGCATCACGGCGCGTAACCGCGAGCAGAACTTCGCGCTCAATCTGCTGATGAATCCGGAAATCGACTTCGTCACGCTGCTCGGCCAGGCCGGCACCGGCAAGACGCTCGTCGCGCTGGCGGCAGGCCTCGCGCAGGTGCTCGACGACAAGCGCTACAACGAAATCATCGTGACGCGCGCGACGGTGCCCGTCGGCGAGGACATCGGCTTTCTGCCGGGCACCGAAGAGGAAAAGATGCAGCCGTGGATGGGCGCCTTCGACGACAACCTCGAGGTGCTGCAGAAAACCGACGACGCGGCCGGCGAATGGGGTCGCGCGGCGACGCAGGAACTGATCCGCTCGCGCCTGAAGATCAAGAGCATGAACTTTATGCGCGGCCGGACTTTCGTCGACAAGTATCTGATTATCGACGAGGCGCAGAACCTGACGCCAAAGCAGATGAAGACGCTCGTCACGCGTGCGGGTCCGGGTACGAAGATCATCTGCCTCGGGAATATCGCGCAGATCGATACGCCGTACCTGACCGAAGGCAGTTCGGGGCTGACCTATGTCGTCGACCGCTTCAAGGGTTGGGCGCATAGTGGGCATGTGACGCTGGCGCGCGGCGAGCGCTCGAGGCTGGCCGATTACGCGTCGGAGATTCTGTAGGCCGCCGGCCGGTTTATCGGTTTCATCGGTTTATCGAGGCATATCAAGAGCCGCTTCCGGTCAGGCCGGAAGCGGCTTTTTCATGGCCGGTTGCTTGCATTTTTTGACCTTTATTCAGGCGTGGGCGCACCTTGCATCGCCCGACTCAGCAAAGCTCAAAAGCAACAGTTAGCGCGTAAACTTCAAGTAATTCATCAGGTTTTCTTGCTCAAGCCAAGCTGGGCGGGCTACTATCGGGCATCGTCCGCTTCAGGGCGAGCTTGGCGCTCGCCTCGCCTTTCATGCGTCGTGCCGGTCTTCCGCCATTCGGCTGTACACCTTTCGGGTTCGCAGGCCCGCTCGGCGCTCTGCCCGCGAGTTCCGCGTCAGCAGGCTTCTGGTTTGCGTCGTCCGCCCGCCTGGTTCCCCTTTTGAAGCTGCTGACGTTGCTGCTCGTCGCCTTGCTCGCGGCCTGCTCCAGCGCGCCACAGCGGACCGTGCGCAGCGGCTCCAACGGCGCTTCATCGACGGCCGGTGCCTACCGCACGCCGCCCGGCTTCCCCAATTTCGTCGATCACAGCATCGGACGCGAGGAAATCTCGATCCAGGCGATGAGCCTCGTCGGCGTGCCCTACCGCTGGGGCGGCAATACGCCCACTGCCGGCTTTGATTGCAGCGGGCTCGTCCACTACGTTGTTCAGCGCGCGGCCTCCGTGAATCTGCCGCGCACGACCGCCGACATGAGTTCGCGCGGCGCCTCGATCGATCCCGACGAAATCGCCGCCGGCGACCTCGTGTTTTTCAACACGACCGGACGGCCGCATTCGCACGTCGGCATCTATGTCGGCAAGCTGCGCTTCGTCAACGCGCCGTCGACGGGCGGTACCGTGCGGCTCGATTACCTGACCAATCCGTATTGGGCCAAACGCTTCGACGGCATCCGGCGCGTGGCGCCGCCGCTCGCGCCGTCGAAGCCGACGCCGTTCGACGAGCCGACTTATGAAGCGGCGGCGCCGAAGGCGGGTGGGAATACCGGCGAAGTCGCGGGCGCCGCGGTCACGGCCGTTGCTGCGCCGGCCACGGCGTCGCCGCTTGCCGCGCGCGCGGCGGCGAACGACCAGACGCCGCTAACCGCGCAACGCGACAGCCGCGCCGCGGCGGCGCGCGCGCCGGCAGCGGCCGTTGCCGGTAACGGTGCCGGCGCCTCCTCTGCCGCGTCGGCCGACGCGTTCGAACCGCCGCCCTCCGCGATGAGCGCGGCGCAATCGCAGGCGCGCGCGGCGGGCGCGGCAACGCCGGCGGTTGTGGCAGCACCCGAGCCCACGCAGGGCAATGGCATGTCGGCGCAAGCACCGCTCACTCAGCCTTCCTCGGCCTATGCGAATGCACCAGCGTCGCAGACGTGGCAAGCGCGAGGCGCGTCGCCGCAGTCGGTGGCTCCTGTCGCGCAAGCGCCCGACCCGATCGATGCCGCCGCCGATGCCTACGAGCCGCCGCCCTCGTCCGCTGTCACCGCGGCACGCCAGGCACAAGCCGCCCAGCAGGCACCGCAAGCATCCGGATGGCAACGCCCGGCGGCGGGCGGCGGCGTGCAGATCATGCGCGCCTCGACCGGCTCGCGCGGCGTGCCCGCGCCGACGCAAACCAACGACGATCCGATCGCCGGTTTCGCAAACGGCAGCTACTGACCGCGGCTAACAACGGCTAACAATGGTTAACAGCGGCTGACCGCGCATCCGATACTGGCTCGCGTCCAGGCACACCGCAATCGCGTCTGCTATCGTGTCCGATATTTTTCAAGAAAGCGGGTGACCACAATGGATCTCGGACTCAAAGGAAAAGTCGTCCTGATTACGGGCGGCAGCAAGGGCATCGGCCTCGCGTGCGCGCGCGCATTTGCGGTCGAAGGCGCAAAAGTCGCGATCGTATCGCGCGATCCGGCCAATCTCGCGCGCGCTCGCGAGCAGCTGAAAAGCGAAGGCTTACAGGTTCACCTCGCGCGCGCGGATCTGCACAATCCGCACAGCGCAGCCGATGTCGTCGAAGAAGCGACGCAGGCGCTCGGCGAGATCGACATTCTGGTCAACAGCGCGGGCGCCGCGCGCCGCTACGACCCGGAAATGCTCGACGCCGACGCGTTCAGGGCCACGATGGAAGCGAAATACTTCCCGTACATTTACCCGCAGCAGGAAGTGCTGCGCCGCATGGTCGCACGCGTGAAGGCGGGCACTGCGGCCGAGCCGGGCACGATCGTCAACGTCATCGGGATGGGCGGCAAATACGCAACCGATATTCACATCGCAGGCGGCGCGGCCAACGCCGCGCTGATGCTCGCGACCGTCGGCCTCGCGCACTACCATGCGCGCTACGGCATCCGGATCAACGCGATCAATCCGGGCGCGACGCTGACCGAGCGCGTCGAGGAAGCCCTCGCACTCGAGGCGCAGCAGCAAGGTACCGACGTCGCCGAAGCCCGCGCGCGCAGCGAAGCGAAGGTGCCGCTCGGACGCTTTGCGAAGCCTGAGGAGATCGCCGATGTCGCGCTGTTTCTGGCAAGCCGCCGCGCGAGTTACGTGTCCGGCGCGATTATCCCGATGGACGGCGTGAGCTCGCCGCTGATCTGAGCGCGCGACATGACGACGGCGATGCCGGGCTGAACGTTACAGAAACCGATGCCCGAACCACCACCCGGCGCCTGCGAGTATCGCGGACGCCGGGATCGTCAGAATCCACGCCCAGACGATATTGCCCGCCACGCCCCAGCGCACGGCTGACAGCTTCTGTGTCGCGCCGACGCCGACGATCGCGCCGGTAATCGTGTGGGTGGTCGACACCGGAATGCCGAGCCACGACGCAAGAAATAGCGTCAGCGCGCCGCCAGTTTCTGCGCAAAAACCGCCGACCGGCTTCAGCTTCGTGATCTTCTGCCCCATCGTGCGCACGATGCGCCAGCCGCCGAACAGCGTGCCGAGCCCCATCGACAGATAGCAGCCGCCGATCACCCAGAGCGGCGGCGCATCGGCGCTCGCCGACGCATAACCGGTTGCGATCAGCAGCATCCAGATAATGCCGATGGTCTTCTGCGCGTCGTTGCCGCCGTGGCCGAGGCTATACAGACCCGCCGACACCAGCTGCAGCCGCCGGAAGCGCCGGTCGACCTTGCTCGGCGGCGTGCGGAAATACAGCCACGACACGCTCAGCATGAAAAACGAGCCGAGCACGAAGCCGAGCAGCGGCGAGATAAAAATAAACGCGATGGTTTTGAGCAGACCGTCGACGTTCAGCGCGCCCCACCCCGACTTCGCCAGCGCGGCGCCGACCAGCCCGCCGATCAGCGCATGCGATGAGCTCGACGGAATGCCGTAGTACCACGTCACGATATTCCAGCCGATCGCACCGACCAGCGCGCCGAACACGACGTAGTGATCGACGATGCCCGGGTCGATCGTACCTCTGCCGACCGTCTGCGCGACCTTCAGGTGAAAGATGAAATACGCGATGACGTTGAACAGCGCCGCGAACGCGACGGCTTGTTGCGGCTTCAGCACGCCGGTCGAGACGACCGTGGCGATCGAGTTCGCCGCATCGTGGAAGCCGTTCATGAAGTCGAACACGAGCGCGACCGCAACGAGCGTCGCGACGCCCCAGATGGCGAGTTGTATCGAATGCATCAGGCGTTTTCCAGCACGATGCCTTCGATGATGTTCGCGACATCCTCGCATTTGTCGGTGACGGCCTCGAGCAACTCGTAGATTGCCTTCAGCTTGATGAGCGTTTTGACGTCGTCTTCTTCGCGGAAAAGTTTCGACATCGCCGAACGCAGCACGCGGTCGGCTTCAGACTCGAGGCGATCGATATCTTCGCAGGCCTTCAGAATCGCGCGCGCCTGTTTCATATCGGACAGCATGCCGACCGCCGTCTGCACGCGCTCGCACGTCGACGTGCAGATATGCGCGAGCTGGCTTGCCTCGGACGTAACAGCCCGTACGTCGTACAACGAAATGGCGGTAGCGACGTCCTCCATCAAATCGAGGATGTCGTCCATCGTGCTGATCAGTTTGTGGATTTCGTCGCGGTCGAGCGGCGTGATGAAGGTTTTGTGCAGCAGGTCGATCGTTTCGTGCGTGAGCTTGTCGGCGGCTTTCTCAGCGGATTGGACGTTCTGCTTATGGATTTCCGCGTCGGCGAGGTTGTCGATCAGCAGCTCGAGCTCGTGGCTCGCTGAAACGATGTGCTTCGCATGCGCGTTGAAGATTTCGAAGAATTTGCCCTCGGTGGGCATGAAACGACCGAACATTGGGTTCCTGGAGGAGAACTGTCAGACCGTCGATGTAGAAACGACGACGGCACGTCTGTCATAAATCCGACATATTGTACCGTTCGTCGCACATCGAGACACTGACTTTGGATCGCCCTCCGTGGCGTCGGCGCGACTGATTCGCAATTTATGGATAGACGCCCTAGCCCTTCCTTCGCCGTCGCCCTACTCGCTGCCGTAGAAATTCTGCGCGCCCGCGAAATTATCGAACTTCGTGTATTGACCAAGGAACGTGAGCCGAACAGAGCCGATCGGCCCATTACGTTGCTTGCCAATAATGACCTCGGCAGTACCCTTGTCCGGGCTGTCCGGGTTATAAACCTCGTCGCGATAAATAAACAGGATCACGTCGGCGTCCTGCTCGATAGCGCCCGATTCGCGCAGATCCGACATCACCGGCCGCTTGTTCGGACGCTGCTCGAGGCCGCGATTGAGCTGCGACAGCGCGATCACCGGTACGTCGAGCTCTTTGGCAAGGCTCTTCAGCGACCGCGAGATCTCGGAAATTTCCGTCGCGCGGTTTTCACCCGCCGACGACCCGCTCATCAGCTGCAAATAGTCGACGATGATAAGGCCGAGCTTGCCGCATTGCCGCGCCAGTCGCCGCGCGCGCGAGCGCAATTCCATCGGGTTCAGGCCGCCGGTTTCGTCGATAAAGACCTGCGCTTCGCTCATTTTCTGCACGGCGTGCGTGAGCTTCGGCCAGTCTTCGTCGGTGAGACGCCCCGTGCGCATCCGGTGCTGATCGAGGCGGCCTACCGAGCCGAGCATACGCATCGTCAGTTGCGTGCCCGGCATTTCCATCGAGAACACGGCGACCGGCAGCCCGTACTCGACTGCGACGTACTCGCCGATGTTCATCGACAGCGCGGTCTTGCCCATCGACGGTCGTCCCGCCACGATGATCAATTCCCCGCCATGCATCCCCGACGTCATGCGATCAAGATCGACGAAACCCGTCGGCGTGCCCGTCACATCGCTCGGGTTTGCCGTGTGATAAAGCGTGTCGATACGCTCGACCACTTGCGTAAGCAGCGGACCGATCTCGAGGAAGCCCTGTGTGCCGCGCGCGCCGTCTTCGGCAATCGAAAACACCTTCGATTCCGCTTCGTCGAGCAGTTGGCGCACCTCTTTGCCCTGCGGATTGAAGGCGTCCGCCGAAATCTCGTCCGCCACCGACACGAGCCGGCGCAGCACCGCGCGGTCGCGCACGATTTCCGCATAGCGGCGGATATTCGCCGCGCTCGGCGTGTTCTGCGCCAGCGCGTTCAGATACGCGAGGCCGCCGACGTCTTCCGCCTTGCCTGACGTGGTCAACGCCTCGAACACCGTCACGACGTCGGCCGGCCGCGTCGCCGCGATCAGCCTGCCGATGTGTTCGTAGATGATCCGGTGGTCGTACCGGTAGAAGTCGCCTTGCGACAGAAAGTCCGCGATGCGGTCCCATGCGGCATTGTCGAGCAGCAGACCGCCGAGCACCGATTGCTCGGCCTCGATCGAATGCGGCGGGACTTTCAGCGACTCGAGTTGGGGGTCTTTCGGCGGTGCGTTCATGGGGTGGGATTATCGGGCAATTAGCCCCGGCAGCAAAGACGACAACGCGCGACGCGGCGATAAAAAAAGCAGGGGCCGGTTTCCCGGCCCCTGCCCTCGCGCCTTGCTGATGCCCGGCGACTGTTTCCTACAGCTGGCTGTGCGCCTGATGCACGCTTAAACGTGCTCGCCCAGCACCGACACCGTCACGTCGACGAGCACGTCGGTATGCAGCGAAACCTGCACCGGATGATCGCCGACCATCTTCAGCGGGCCTTCCGGCATGCGCACTTGCGCCTTTTCGACTGCGAAGCCTTGCTTCGACAGCGCTGCGGCGATGTCCGCGTTCGTCACCGAACCGAACAGGCGGCCGTCGACGCCAGCCTTCTGGCCGATCTGAACCGTCAGGCCGTTCAGCTTTTCGCCTTGTGCCTGAGCGGCGGCCAGCTTTTCAGCCGCGACCTTTTCGAGTTCCGCACGGCGGACTTCGAATTCGGCGATCGCGTCTTTCGTTGCGCGGCGTGCCTGCTTGTTCGGGATCAGGAAGTTACGTGCGTAGCCGTCCTTAACCTTGACGATATCGCCGAGGTTGCCCAGGTTGACGACTTTCTCGAGAAGAATGATCTGCATTCAAATGCTCCTTATGGCGCCGTCGGGTTTAGGCCTTGTGCTGGTCGGTGTACGGCATCAGCGCGAGGAAACGCGCGCGCTTGATGGCCGTGTCCAGCTGGCGTTGATAGTGCGACTTCGTACCCGTGAGACGCGCCGGCGTGATCTTGCCGTTTTCGCCGATGAAGTCTTTCAGCGTTTCGATGTCTTTGTAGTCGATCTGTTCGACGCCGGCAGCCGTGAAGCGGCAGAACTTCTTGCGCTTGAAGAGCGGGTTTTGTTGCTGGCGACGCTTGTCGAATTTCTTACCAGTCGGGCGGGGCATGTTCAGTCCTTTCCAATGTCCTGCAAATCTGTGATGTGAAACACCAGAGTTCTCGCATTGCGGCTTTTCTTGGCCAGGAAACCCGTGAAGAGCGTTTCGACGCCCATTGCACAGTTCTCCAGCCTGCCGCTCGCCTCACCGGCCGCTACCGCCGGCATCGTCAGTTCAACCACCCGGGCGATGCCCGCTTCGACGACTTCGGTACGGTGCTGCAACGTGCAACCTGCAATCGGAACGCCGGCGGGCGTATATCGCACCGGTTCGCGTTCGACGACGCTGGCTGTGAGTTGCAGCCGGTTCATTGATTCATTGCTGACGGCGTTGCGTGACTCTGATGGCTTAAATAGAGAGTCTTAAGCCTGCGCTTCGGACGGTTGCGTAGCAGCCGCCTTCTTGGCTTCTTCGCGCTGCACTTCCTTCATCATCGGCGACGGGCCGGCTTCGGCCTTCTTCATCTTGACGATCAGGTGGCGCAGCACGGCGTCGTTGAACTTGAATGCGTGCTCGAGTTCTTCGAGCGTGGCCTGGTCGCATTCGATGTTCATGCAGACGTAGTGAGCCTTCGCGAGTTTCTCGATCATGTAGGCCAGCTGGCGACGGCCCCAGTCTTCGATGCGGTGGATCTGGCCGCCGTGCGACGTGATCGTGGACTTGTACCGGTCGATCATGGCGGGCACTTGCTCGCTCTGATCGGGGTGCACGATAAAGACGATTTCGTAGTGACGCATACACACTCCTTATGGATTAAAGCCACCCGGGCGTCGAACCGGTGCGGCAAGTGAGAAGCCCGAGAGTGTAACCCGAATGGGGTCCGACTGCAAGCGGGATTCCGTGCACCTGATGCGCGATTATGCTTTGAATTTCAACGATTTACCGTATGCCGGCACGGCTGGGTCTTAACTAGCCCCGTTGTTTCCACGTTGGCTCCCCATTGGCCCCCTCGCCGCGCCGGACCAACGTCCGGCGCGGTTTTCCGCCACTTCCCCCGTACCTTATCTTTTGCGCCTGTCCAGTTTCACGATGGCCGCGCGATATCGATATCACCCGCCGCCGCTTTGCAGCCGCGCACGCAGCGCCGCTTCAAGCTGCGTCAACGATTCCGACGACGCATCGGTGACCGCCCACCACATCATCCCCGCATCGCGCCAGCGCGCCACCGAGTAGCCGTCGCTCGACAGCGACGGACCCGGCTTGCCGGCCGCCGGATCGTTGTCCGGAAACACGTAGACGTCGATCACATGTTTGCGATGCGTATAGGTCAACACCGCGACCCGGCGATGGCCGACGTAATCGAGCCGCCCGCCCGCGAGCGGAAAGCCGCTCGAGGCGAGATCGACGACCGGCGGCGCATAGTCGATACGGCCGTTGAACCACGGCTTCACCGTATGCTGGTCCGACGAAATCACGTCGATGTCGCGCCCCGAGATCTGCGCGCGCACATGGCTCGAGACGAGTTCGTCGACGAGCCCGGACGGCGCGGCCGCGCGCTGCTGCGTGTACAACACGCCGAGCGCGACAGCCGCGCATACCGTGAACGCCAGCGCGCCGCCGCGCCACGCCGCCGCGCCGAACGGCTGCGCGAGCGGCGCCGCGTCGGACGAACCGCCGCGCGCCGCGTCCCACGACTTGCCGCGCGCGTTGTCCCGCGCCGGCCGCGCTCCGCGCAGAAAATCGAGCCAGCGGTTTCTCGCCGGCGTATTGCGCTTGCCGGCGCGAGCCGGGTCCGACGCGGCATCGCGCGCTCTTTCCGGCGTGTCGCCACGCCGCTCTTCGCCAAAATTCCGCTCTGCGGCGGCTCGGCTGGTCTCGTCGCGCTGCTCGACGACTTGCGTCGCCGGCAGTGCCCCGATGATGCGCGCACGCAGTGCCTGCGGCGCGCGATGATATTGAGCCGCGTTGCGCACCGCGGTGCTCAGCGCGCGCACGGCGTCGGTTTCGCGCTGGCATGCGGCGCACCCGTCGATATGCTGCTGCAGCACATGTGCATCGGGCGGCGACAGTTCCCGGTCGACGTTCGCGTCGATAAGCGGGCGGGCGTCGTTACAGTCCATCTGGGCTCTCCTGAGCGATACCTCCCGGCGTCGCGCCGGTATTGCCGGGGTTGCCGGGGTGACGTACGGGTGGTTCGGTGGTCTTGCCGGACATCCGGTCTTGCGGGTCCGCGGAAGTGAAGCTGGCTGGCGCCCGTTCGCCGGTCCGATTGGTCAGCGTGGCCGGTGTGGGAACAGCGCCGCCCTGCGGTATCGAAGCCGCGCTCGAGGCCGGCATTGCCGCGGACAGCCCAGCCGCTCCCGCGCCACACCGTTTGTCGCGCGCACTGCGCCCGCCGGCACCCGGCGCCGCACTCGAACTCCCAGCGCCGCCCGCGGCCGCACGCGACGGCGCCGATCCGCCCCCCGCACCCGACGTGCGCGCCTGCATCGACGCAAGCGACGCCGCCAGCCGTTTTCGCCCGCGCGCCAGCCGTGACATCACGGTGCCGACGGGCAGATCGGCAATCGTCGCGATTTCGCGATAACTGAGCTCTTCCAGTTCGCGCAGCACCATCACTTCGCGATACTCGGCGGGCAGCTGCTCGAGCGCCGCATGCACGAGCCGCGTGTCCTGGTCGCGCATCATCAGCGTCTCGGGGTCGGCATTCGAGTCGCTCCAGCCTTCGAACGTCGTGTCGTCGAGGTTTTCGTCGAATTCGACCGAGTGGCGCGACATTTCGCGCTTCTGCCACTCGCTGTACCAGGTGCGCCGCACAATCGTGAGCAGCCACGGCCGCGCGTTCTCGCCGTGGAACATATCGAAGTAGCGGAACGCGCGAATATAGGCATCCTGCACGATGTCTTCCGCATCGTTCGGATTGCCGCACAACCAGCGTGCAAGGTTAAACGCCGCATCGAGATGCGGCAGCGCCATCTGCTGGAAGCGGGCGCTGCGCTGTGCGGTATCACATTCGGTTTCGGTCACCGGAGCCCTCCGATCGTTACGGCTGCTATACCGGCTACGCGACGAGTTTATTCCCGCCCGATGTGCCGTTCAGCAAAAAATAAAACCGGAATAAAAAACGCGCCCGCCGGGTTCGACAGGCAGACCGCGCAATTTAGCGGCAACCGGGTGACAACAGAACGACGCCTAACAGCCACCCTGACAACCACCCCTGACGACACCCGATCGGCAGCGAGCCGCAACCGGTAGCCGACCCGTGCAGCCCACGCGGCAACACGTGAGCGAACGAGCGGCCATCGGGCAGCAACGCCGAACGAACCCTGCGAGGAGCAGTCATGCAAAGCACCCTTCGTCATCTGAAACGGCGCGATTTCCTGAAGCTGGCCGCGGTCGGCGGCGCGGCATTCGCGTCGGCATTGCCCGGCTTCACTTACGGGCGCGACCAGGACTTTTACTTCGTCCAGCTATCCGATTCGCACTGGGGCTTCGAAGGCCCCGCGGTCAATCCGGATGCCAAAGGCACGCTGCCGAAGGCGATTGCCGCGGTGAACGCGCTGCCGGTCAAGCCGGACTTCGTGATCTTCACCGGCGACCTCACGCACACGACCGACGATCCGATGGTGCGCCGCGAACGGATGAAGCAGTTCGAGGCGATCGTGCTGAACCTGGACGTGAAGCCGCTCTACCTGATGCCCGGCGAACACGACGCGAGCCTCGACGCGGGCGCCGCCTTCAAGGAGCGTTTTGGCGAAACTCACTACACGTTCGATCACAAGGGCGTGCACTTCATCACGGTCGACAACGTGTCGGACCCGGCGGGCCGCGTCGGCGCCGAGCAGATCGCGTGGCTGGCCGCCGATATCGACAAGCAGCCGAAGGATGCGCGCATCGTCGTCTTCACGCACCGGCCGCTCTTCGACCTTGCGCCGCAATGGGACTGGGCGACGCGCGATGGCGCGCAGGTCATCGAGGTGCTGACGCGCCGGCAGAATGTGACCGTGTTCTATGGGCATATCCACCAGGAACACCACACGATGACCGGCAATATCGCGCACCATGCCGCGCGCTCGCTGATGTTCCCGCTGCCCGCGCCGGGCTCGCAGGAGAAACGTCTGCCGGTGCCGTGGGACGCGGCCGCGCCGTATCGCGGACTCGGCTGGCGGCAGGTGGAGGTGGACAGAGCGCCGGACGCATTTGCGCTCAACGAAAAGCCGATTCGCAACATTTCGTGATCGTGGGGACGCGCGATGCAAAAACCAATCGAAACCGCCGCCAGACGTGCAGAGCCCGCAGGCAAATCGGCTGGCAAAGCCTCTGGCGAACCCGCCGCCGCCAACCTCGCGCGGCGCAGATGGCTGATGCTGACCGGCGCGGCCGCCGCGCTCGCCGCGATGTCGCGCATCCCCGCCCGTGCCGCCGCGCCGCGCGTGATCCAGGTGCACGCCAAGCGCTTCGTGTTCACCCCGAGTCAGATCAAGCTTGCCCCGCACGAAGCGGTCGTGTTCGAGCTGACCGCCGAAGACGTACCCATGGGCTTCTCCATACCGCAATACGGCGTGCGCGTCGACGTGCCGCCGGGGGCGCCGGTACGGCTCGCGGCGCAGGCCGGCGACGCCGGCACCGTCGAATTCCTGTGCGACATCTTCTGTGGATCGGGACACGAAACGATGAACGGCACGCTGATCGTCGGATGAAAGTTACGCTTCGCCCGTCCAGTACCCGGGCCGCGCGTACACCTCTTTCAGATAGTCGATGAAATAGCGCACCTTGGCCGGCACGAAGCGCTGCTGCGGATACACGGCAAGAATGTCGTATTCGGGCAGCGCGTATTCATCGAGCACGGTTTCGAGCTCGCCGCGCACGAGCTGCTGTTGCACTTCCCACGTCGAACGCCAGCCGAGTCCGAGTCCTTCGGATACCCAACGATGCAGCAGCTCGCCGTCGTTGCAATCGAGCGTGCCGCCGACGCGCACTGTCGCGAGCTTGCCGTTGCGCCGGAAATACCAGCCGCGGTTCTGCCCGCCTTGCAGGTTGAACGCAAGGCAATTGTGCTCGGGCAGGTCTTCGAGCGTTTTCGGCCGGCCGTACTTGTTGAAGTACTCAGGCGTGCCGCACACGACGCGCCGGTTCGACGCGAGCTTTACCGCAACGAAGTTCGGATCGACGGCGCCGCCGATGCGAATCGACAGGTCGTAGCCTTCGCGCACGAGATCGACGACGCGATCGGTCAGATTGAACGACACCTGCAGTTCGGGCTTATCGGCGAGAAACGCCGGCGCAAGCGGCGCAACATGCTTGCGGCCGAACGCGGCCGGCGCCGACACGATCAGATGGCCGCTCACCGCGCGATGCCCGGCGGCCAGTTCGTTTTCCGCCTGATCCCATTCGGAGAGAAGCCCCCGGCAGCGCTCGAGAAACGCCGCGCCCTCTTCGCTGACGACGAGCCGCCGCGTCGAGCGGTACATCAGTTTCACGCCGAGCCGCTTTTCGAGCGCGTCGAGGCGGCGGCCCAGAATGACCGGCGACACGCCCTCCTCGAGCGCCGCGGCCGCGAGGCTGCCGGAGTCTGCGACCCGCACGAAGGTTTCGATCTGTTTGAAGCGGTCCAATTTTGTCTCCTCGCACCCGTCGCGCGGGCGCTGCGCCTGCTTCCGTGCGCGCTGAAGTCTCAAGCTGAAGTGTATTTGTCAGGTCATTCGACCCAAAATCCATTCGATACTTTTTGTATCGGAATAAGCGACCCAAACCGATCTTATCAAACCTTTAATGCGCGCCTAAAGTTCAGGGAACGCCCCATTTCCCACTTTGCAGGACCTCCCGAGGAGACACTCATGGCCAAGATGAGAGCCGTCGACGCAGCCGTACTCGTGCTTGAAAAAGAAGGAATCGACACCGCGTTCGGCGTACCGGGCGCCGCGATCAATCCGTTCTATTCCGCGATGCGCAAGGCGGGCAACATCAGCCACGTGCTCGCGCGCCACGTCGAAGGCGCATCGCATATGGCCGAAGGCTACACGCGTGCCGCACCCGGCAATATCGGCGTCTGTATCGGCACGTCGGGCCCCGCGGGCACCGACATGATCACCGGCCTCTACTCGGCCTCCGCCGACTCGATTCCGATTCTCGCGATCACGGGCCAGGCGCCGCGTGCCCGCCTCTACAAGGAAGACTTCCAGGCCGTCGATATCGAATCGATCGCGAAGCCCGTCACCAAGTGGGCCGTGACGGTGCGCGAGCCGGCGCTCGTGCCGCGCGTGTTCCAGCAGGCTTTCCACCTGATGCGCTCGGGCCGCCCGGGCCCCGTGCTGGTCGACCTGCCGGTCGACGTGCAAGTGGCCGAAATCGAGTTCGACATCGACACCTACGAACCGCTGCCGGTTTACAAGCCGAAGGCGACGCGCGGGCAGATCGAAGCCGCGCTGAAGATGCTCAACGACGCGGAAAAGCCGCTGATCGTCTCGGGCGGCGGCGTGATCAACGCAGCGGCCGAAGACCTGCTCGTGCAGTTCGCCGAAACGATCGGCGTGCCCGTGATTCCGACGCTGATGTCGTGGGGCGCGATTCCCGACGACCATCCGCTGATGGCCGGCATGGTCGGCCTGCAGACCTCGCACCGTTACGGCAACGCGACGATGCTCGCCTCCGACTTCGTGCTCGGCATCGGCAACCGCTGGGCAAACCGCCACACGGGCAGCGTCGAGGTCTACACGAAGGGCCGTAAGTTCGTGCACGTGGATATCGAGCCCACGCAGATCGGCCGCGTGTTCGGTCCGGATCTCGGCATCGTGTCCGACGCGAAGGCCGCGCTCGAACTGTTCGTGGAAGTCGCGAAGGAATGGAAGGCCGCCGGCAAGCTGAAGAACCGCAGCGCGTGGGTCGAAGACTGCCAGGAGCGCAAGCGCACGATGCTGCGCAAGACGCACTTCGACAACGTGCCGATCAAGCCGCAGCGCGTCTACGAAGAGATGAACAAGGTGTTCGGCCGCGACACCTGCTACGTGAGCACGATCGGCCTGTCGCAGATCGCCGCCGCGCAGTTCCTGCACGTGTTCAAGGCGCGCAACTGGATCAACTGCGGCCAGGCGGGCCCGCTCGGCTGGACCATTCCGGCCGCGCTCGGTGTGCGTGCGGCCGATCCGCAACGCCCGATCGTCGCGCTCTCCGGCGACTACGACTTCCAGTTCATGATCGAAGAGCTCGCAGCGGGTGCGCAGTTCAAGCTGCCGTATGTGCACGTGGTGGTGAATAACTCGTACCTCGGCCTGATCCGCCAGGCGCAGCGCGCATTCGAGATGGACTACTGCGTGCAGCTGGCGTTCGACAATATCAACGCGCCCGAAGTGGAAGGCTACGGCGTCGATCACGTGAAGGTGGCCGAAGGTCTCGGCTGCAAGGCACTGCGCGTGTTCAAGCCGGAAGACATCGAGCCGGCGCTCAAGAAGGCGCAGTCGATGCTCTCCGAGTTCAACGTGCCGGTCGTCGTCGAAGTGATTCTCGAGCGTGTGACGAACATCTCGATGGGCGCCGAGATCGACGCGGTCAACGAGTTCGAGGAACTGGCCGCATCGCACAAGGATGCACCGACTTCGATCAGCGCAATCAGTGCGCTCGATTGAGGGTTGAGCTGAAGATCGAGCGGCGACGCAGCGTCCTGTAAGCGTCGCCCTCGCGTATGGCGCGAATTGCCGTCGCGCCGCGCTTTCCAGTCTGCTGCTGTGTTTGCCGTGCCCGTCGCGGCGGTTTGTGAAAACCGCCCGCGGGACGCTGTCCATCTGACCGACCAGAGAGAAACAATGCCGAAATTCGCCGCCAACCTGACGATGCTGTTCAACGAAGTCCCGTTCCTCGAGCGCTTTGCCGCCGCGGCCAATGCGGGCTTCGATGCTGTCGAATTCCTGTTCCCGTATCCGTACAAGGCTGCCGAGCTCGCCGAACGCCTGCAGCAGAACAACCTGAAGCTCGTGCTGCACAACCTGCCGGCCGGCAACTGGGAAGCCGGCGAACGCGGCATCGCGTGCCTGCCCGATCGCGTCGGCGAGTTCCAGGAAGGCGTCGGCCGCGCGATCGAGTACGCGAAGGCGCTGAAAGTGCCGCAGCTGAACTGCCTCGTCGGTATTCCGACGGGCGGCGTGAGTGCGGACAAGGCGCGTACGACGATCGTCGAGAACCTGCGTTTCGCCGCTGCCGCGCTGAAGAAGGAAGGCATCCGGCTGCTCGTCGAGCCGTGCAACTCGTACGACATTCCGGGCTTCGCGCTGAACCGCTCCGCCGAAGGGCTCGACGTGATCCGCGCGGTCGGCTCCGACAACCTGTTCCTGCAGTACGACATCTATCACATGCAGCGGATGGAAGGCGAACTCGCCGCGACGATCAAGAAGAACTTCGCGTCGATCGCGCACATCCAGCTGGCCGATAACCCGGGGCGCAACGAACCGGGCACCGGCGAAATCAACTATCCGTTCCTGTTCGATCTGCTCGATTCGCTCGGCTACGCGGGCCATATCGGCTGCGAATACAAGCCGCGCACGACGACCACCGAGGGACTCGGCTGGTTCAAGCAGGCGAAAGCGACCGCTTGAGTGGCTACCACAGCGACCACTTGAGCGACCACGCTTCGAAGATCACAGGACTATCAATTTTCAGCTTTCACGGAGAGTACGTAAATGGCAAAGATCGGTTTCATCGGCCTCGGCATCATGGGCGCGCATATGGCGCGCAACCTTCTGAAGGGCGGCCACACGCTGTTCGTGAACGGCGCGTACCCGGTGCCGGACGATCTGACGAAAACCACGAGCGTGGTCAAGGATTCGACGGCCGTTGCGCAGGCATCGGACGTCATCGTGATCATGGTGCCCGATACGCCGGACGTCGCGAACGTGCTGTTCGCCGATGACGGCGTTGCAGCGGGTCTCAGCAAAGGCAAGCTCGTGATCGACATGAGCTCGATCTCGCCGCTCGAAACGCAGGCATTCGCGAAGAAGATCAACGAACTCGGCTGCGACTATCTCGATGCACCCGTGTCCGGCGGCGAAATCGGCGCGCGCGATGCGACGCTGACGATCATGGTCGGCGGCCCGCAGAAGTCGTTCGATCAGGCGAAGCCGCTATTCGATCTGATGGGCAAGAACGTCACGCTGATCGGCGACAACGGCGCGGGCCAGACCTGCAAGGTTGCCAACCAGATCATCGTTGCGCTCAATATCGAGGCGGTCGCCGAAGCGCTGCTGTTCGCCGCGCGTTCGGGCGCCGATCCGGAACGCGTGCGCCGCGCACTGATGGGCGGCTTCGCGGCATCGCGCATTCTCGAAGTGCACGGCGAGCGCATGACGAAGCGCACGTTCAACCCGGGCTTCCGCATCGAACTGCATCAGAAGGATTTGAACCTCGCACTCGACGGCGCGCGCAAGCTCGGCATCGCGCTGCCGCATACGGCAAGCGCGCAGCAGCTGTTCAGCGTCTGCGCGGCGAACGGCGGCAAGGCATGGGATCACTCGGCGATGGTGCGGGCGCTCGAAATCATGGGCAACTTCGAGGTCGCGCAGGCACCGAGCGACGCGAAGGCGGCATAAACAAGCCTTCTCGCGATTGATTAAGCAAGTTTGCAGGACTCGGGCTGTCGCAAACCGCAGCAACATGCAGCAACATGCAGCGACAGCCCTCTCGTGGGGCGTCCGGTTCGAAGCGCACAACGCGACGGGCTGGACAAATCAAGCCGCTCTGGGCTGAGGGCGGCTAGTGGGGTCCGCAGCGGCACCCGTCGGCGACGGGGAAGCCTTGGTCGGTCAGACGTCGTCGTCGGGTGTCCGCCTGTCGGATTTCAGAATCGAGCGTACGCGCAATGCGATGCGCTTTTAGCGCGCGCACCGAGCGTACTGCACGCACTTAGCGCGCGAACATCACGTCCGCAATCAGTAAAGATCGAATACGTCTTGCAGCGCCGCCCGTGCCGGGTTGCCGGCTGCCAGCGCGAGCATCAGCAGCACGCGCGCCTTATAGGCATTGAGCGCGTTCGCGCTGACAAAGCCGAGCGCATCGTCTGAGGCCGCGCCGTTGTGCATCACATGTCCCGAGCCGACTCGCGACGCGCGCACCACCGCGATACCCTGCGCGACCGCATCGGCAAGACCCTGCTGCAGCGAAACGTGAATCGAACCGTTGCCGGTGCCGGCGACGACAATGCCGCGCACGCCGTCCTTCACGAGCGCATCGACCATCACGCGCGTCACGCCCGCATAACTCGTGACGATCTCGACCGCGGGCCATGCGTCGTTCGCCGTCGCTTCGATCGCGAATTCGGTAGCCGTCGTATGCGGGCGCACAACGCGGCGCTGAAATTCGACGCGCCCATCCTGCACCCAACCAAGCGCACCGACTTCCGGCGACTGGAACGCGTCAACGGCGAACGTGCTGGTCTTCACGACATCGCGCGCGCTGTGAATGCGGTTGTTGAACGCGACGAGCACGCCCTGCCCGTGCGCCGCGCGATGCGCCGCCACGCTGACCGCATTGAGCAGATTCAGCGGACCGTCGGCCGATAGCGCACTCGACGGCCGCATCGCCGCGGTCAACACGACGGGCTTCGCGCTTTTGACAGTCAGATGCAGCAGATACGCGGTTTCTTCGAGCGTATCGGTGCCGTGCGTGATGACGATCCCGTCGATATCGTCGCTGGCGAGCAGCTTGTTCACGCGTTGCGCGAGCGTGGTCCACAAAGCGAGCGACATGTCCTTGCTGTCAATGCTCGCGACCTGCTCGGCGTGGATATTCGCGAGCGTCGAGAGCGCGGGCACGGCCGCGAGCAGTTGCCCGACGCCGACGACGCCGGCCTGATAGCCGGCCGTGCTCGTCGCGTCCTGCGCGGAGCCGGCGATCGTGCCGCCGGTCGCGAGCACCGCGATGCGCGGCAACGCGCTGTGCGGTGCGTTGTGCGACGCGGAAGAAGACGAAGAAGAGGTAGTCATGCGGGCGATTGTAAGCGATGCGTCGCGTCAGTTCGACGCCGAACGCATCGCCCTACAAGGCGTCGCCCATCAGGCGAGCTCTTGTGCGACGCCGTCTTCGAGCATCGCATCGCACGCGAGCGGCACGTCTTCCGCAAACACGGCAGCGCGCAACACCCGCTTTCAAACGCCGCAACACGACAAGGCGGCCTGGGGTGCGCCGTCCTCGAACGCGTCATCGCACGCCCAACGCCGAACGCTCAGAACGTAGCCGCCGCTTAAACCGCTTCGCGCAATTGCGCCGCGATCTCCGCTTCGCTCAACTGCGGCGCGAACATCTCGATCAGCCGGTACGCGTAAGCGCGCAAAAACGCGCCCTTGCGCAAGCCGACGCGCGTCGTGCTCGCTTCGAACAGATGCTGCGTATCGAGCGCGACGAGTTCGCTGTCGCGCTTCGGATCGAACGCCATCGCCGCGACGATGCCGATGCCCATGCCGAGCTCGACATAGGTTTTGATCACGTCCGCGTCGATGGCGGTCAGCACGACGTCGGGCATCGCGCCGACCTTCGTGAACGCCTGGTCGATATGCGAGCGGCCCGTGAAGTCCTGGTCGTACGTGACGATCGGATACTCGGCGATCTCCTCGAGCGTCAGGTTCGCGCGGCCGACCAGCGGATGATCTTTCGGCACGACCACGACGTGATGCCACGAATAGCACGGAAACGTCACGATATCGGGGTAGCGGTCGAGCGCCTCGGTCGAGATGCCGAGATCCGCTTCGCCGTTGATGATCATCTGCGCGATCTGTTGCGGATTGCCCTGGCGCAGCGCGAGATGCACTTTCGGAAACACGTCGGTGAACTGGCGAATCACTTTCGGCAGCGCGTAGCGCGCCTGCGTGTGCGTGGTCGCGACGACGAGGTGGCCGTTGTCCTGGTCCGCGTACTGGCGCGCGACGCGCCGCAGGTTTTCCGCATCGAGCAGCATCCGCTCGATCAGCTGATGCACGGCCTTGCCCGGCTCCGTGAGGCCCGTGAGCCGCTTGCCGCGGCGAATGAAGATATCGACGCCGAGTTCGTCCTCGAGGTCCTTGATCTGTTTCGACACGCCCGACTGCGACGTGTACAGCACGTTCGCGACTTCGGTCAGGTTCATGTTCTGGCGCACGGCCTCGCGCACGAAGCGCAACTGCTGGAAGTTCATTGTGTTGTCTCCTGTCGATGGGAGTTAGCGCTTCAGCGCTTACTCCCATCCCATGCAGCATTACTCCGGATTGGCGCTTCAGCGCCTAGCCGGAGTTATGCTGCGAGTCGACCGGTGTTAGCGCTTCAGCGCTTACTCCGGTCCCATGCTGACGTTGTTCCAGGTTAGCGCTTTAGCGCTTACCTGGAGCCGTCAGCGGGTCTCTGTTCAATGCCTCGCGGGAAACACCCGCAGCGAACGCGGCACCGCCGTCACCGCATCGCCGACCGCAAGCTGCAATTCGCGCCATGCTTCGCGGTCGAGTTCGGCTTCGAGCACCGACGGGCCACGCCCATCCGCCGCCGAGGCACCTGCTCCGCTGCCAAGCCCTTCGAGCTCGACACGCACCGACCCGCCCAGCGTCACCACACGCCGCACGCCCAGCGCGATGCCATCGCGATGTCCGCCGGCGGCTTGCGGATACAGCACGAGATCGTGCGGGCGCACATACGCGAGCGCCGGCCCCTCGAAGCCCGCCTCGACCGCGATCGGCTGCGCCGCGCCATCGACGACAAAGCCGTGTTGGCCAACACTGCCGGACAGACGGTTCGCCGCGCCGAGAAACTCGTAGACGAACGAGGTCTGCGGATGGTCGTACACGTCCTGCGGGCTGCCGACCTGCTCGACATGCCCGTGATTCATCACGACGATGCGGTCCGCTACTTCGAGCGCTTCTTCCTGATCATGCGTGACAAAGATCGTCGAAATATGCAGATCGTCGTGCAGGCGGCGCAGCCAGCCACGCAGCTCCTTGCGCACTTTCGCATCGAGCGCGCCGAACGGCTCATCGAGCAGCAGCACCTTCGGTTCGACCGCGAGCGCGCGCGCCAGCGCGATACGCTGCCGCTGCCCGCCCGACAGTTCCGACGGATAGCGCGGCGCGAGCCAGTCGAGCTGCACGAGCTTGAGCAGTTCATGCACCTTTTCGCGTATCACCGCTTCGGACGGCCGCTCGTTGCGCGGCTTCACGCGCAGACCGAACGCGACATTCTCGAACACGGTCATATGCCGGAATAACGCGTAGTGCTGGAACACGAAACCGACCTGACGCTCGCGCGCGCGAACCTCGGCAACGTCCTGCCCCTGCAGCACGACCTGCCCGTCGTCGGCGAATTCGAGACCGGCGATCACGCGCAACAGCGTGGTCTTGCCGCATCCGGAGGGCCCGAGCAGCGCGACCAGTTCGCCGGGCGGAAAGTCGAGCGATACGTTATCGAGCGCCGTGAAGTCGCCAAAGCGCTTATGCAAATTACGAACCGTGATACCCATCTGAAGCGCTCCTTATTGGACCTGGCGGCCGGCGGCCGCGCTCGACGGCGCCGCCGCGCCTGCAATTCCCGACGCTGCCGCGGCATGTGTACCAGCGTGCGTACCCGCGCGCGACGACGAAGCCTCCGCCGACATATGACGCTCGGCCAGCAGCTTGAGGCCGAGCGTCACGAGCGCGAGCAACGCGAGCAGCGACGCCACGGCGAAGGCCGCCGAGAAGTTGTATTCGTTGTAGAGAATTTCGACGTGCAGCGGCATCGTGTCGGTCTGCCCGCGAATATGGCCCGACACCACCGACACCGCGCCGAACTCGCCCATCGCCCGCGCGTTGCACAGAATCACGCCGTACAGCAGACCCCACTTCACGTTCGGCAGCGTCACGCGGCGGAAAATCTGCCAGCCCGATGCGCCGAGCACGTGCGCGGCTTCTTCTTCGTCGGTGCCTTGCGCCTGCATCAGCGGAATCAGCTCGCGCGCGACGAACGGGAACGTGACGAATACCGTCGCGAGCACGATGCCGGGCACCGCGAAGACGATCTGCACGTCATGCGCTTGCAGCCACGGGCCGAACCAGCCTTGCGCGCCGAATAGCAGCACATAGATCAAGCCTGAAATGACAGGCGAGACTGAAAACGGCAGATCGATCAGCGTTGTCAGCAACGCCTTGCCTTTGAATTCGAACTTTGCGATACACCACGACGCCACGAGCCCGAACACGAGATTGAGCGGCACGGCGATCGTCGCGGTCAGCAGCGTGAGCTTGATCGCGGACAACGCATCGGGATCGGCTAGCGATTCGAAATAGAACGCGAGGCCTTTGCTGAGCGCCTGATAGAACACGGCGGCCAGCGGCACGACGAGAAACAGCACAAGGAACAGCAGCGCGATGCCGGTCAGGATCCAGCGGACCGCGCGCGGCTCGGTAACCGGACCGTCGACGCGTGCGGCCTTCGAAGCCGCACGCGATGTATTCGACAGCATGACGGCATCGTCGCTCATCGCGCACCTCCGTCTTGCGTTGCGGCTGCCGCGACACGACCTGGCGCCGCGGGCGGCACCGGCGCCGAAGCGCTGCGGCTCGTGCGCCGCTGCAGGTACCACTGCAGCGTATTGATCAGCAGCAGCATGACGAACGACACCACGAGCATCACGACCGCGATCGCCGTCGCGCCCGGATAGTCGTACTGCTCGAGCTTCGTGATGATCAGCAGCGACGTGATCTCGGACTTCATCGGCACATTGCCCGCGATAAAAATCACCGAGCCGTATTCTCCGAGCGCGCGCGCGAAAGCGAGCGCGAAGCCGGTCAGCAGCGCCGGAAACACGGCCGGCAAGATCACACGCCTGAAGGTCAACCAGCGCGATGCGCCAAGGCACGCGGCCGCTTCCTCCTGCTCGCGCTCGAACTCCTCGAGTACCGGTTGCACGGTCCGCACGACGAACGGCAAGCCGATAAACGTCAGCGCGACGAGCACGCCGAACGGCGTGAACGCGACCTTGATGCCGAGCGGTTCCAGAAACTGGCCGATCCAGCCGTTGCCCGCGTAGACGGCTGCAAGCGAGATACCGGCCACCGAGGTCGGCAACGCGAACGGCAGATCGACGATCGCATCGACGACGCGCTTGAACGGGAACGTATAGCGTGTCAGCACCCACGCGACGAGAAAGCCGAACACCGCGTTGATCAGTGCGCCGCCGAGCGCCGCGGAAAACGTCAGCCGGTAGGACGCGAGCACGCGCGGCGAACCGACCGCGCGCAGGAACTGGCTCCAGTCGAGCGTCGCCGTTTTCAGGAACGTGGACGCAAGCGGGATCAGCACCACGAGGCTCAGATACGCCACCGTGATACCGAGTGTCAGGCCGAAGCCCGGCAAAGCGCTCGGCTTGCGGAAGGTCAACGTCGTCATACTGGTTACTCTTTCAAAGGTCTTGCCGGGTCGCGCGGTCAATCCATGCGCGCATCGGTTACAAGCTCAAAAGCGCGCCCGAAGGCGCGCTTGCCTGACTGCATCCGCCGCAGTCACTGAAACTACTGCGGCGAGTAAATCGAATCGAACACGCCGCCGTCGGCAAAGTGCGTCTTCTGCGCGCTCGTCCAGCCGCCGAAGGTATCGTCGACCGTGTAGAGCTTAAGCTTCGGAAATTTTTCGGTCAGCGAAGCGGGCACCTTGTTCGAACGCGGACGGTAGAAGTTCTTCGCGGCGATCTCCTGCCCTTCCTCGCTATACAGAAACTTCAGATACGCTTCGGCGAGCTTGCGCGTGCCGTGACGGTCCACGACCTTGTCGACTACCGCGACCGGCGGCTCCGCGAGAATACTGACCGACGGCACCACAATCTCGAACTTGTCGGGCCCGAACTCCTTGATCGACAGGAATGCCTCGTTTTCCCACGCGATCAGCACGTCGCCGATGCCGCGCTGCACGAAACTCGTCGTCGCGCCGCGCGCGCCGGAATCGAGCACGCCCGCATTCTTGTAGAGCTTCGACACGAACTCCTTCGCCTTCTGATCGTTGCCGCCCGGTTGATGCAGTGCGTACGCCCATGCAGCCAGATAGTTCCAGCGCGCGCCGCCCGACGTCTTCGGGTTTGGCGTGACGATCGATACGCCCGGCCTGGTCAGATCGTCCCAGTCCTTGATGTGCTTCGGATTGCCCTTGCGCACGAGAAACACGATGGTCGACGTGTACGGCGAGGCGTTGTCGGGCAGGCGCTTCTGCCAGTCCTTGTCGATGAGGCCCTTGTTTGCGAGCGCATCGATGTCGTAGGCGAGCGCGAGCGTCACGACGTCGGCCTGCAGGCCGTCGAGCACCGAGCGCGCCTGGGCGCCCGAGCCCCCGTGCGACTGCTTGAAGGTAACCGACTCGCCGGTCTGCGCTTTCCATTGCTTGCCGAATGCCGCGTTGACGTCCTGATACAACTCGCGCGTCGGGTCGTACGACACATTCAGAAGCGTCGTATCAGCATGCGCCTGTGCCGCCAGCCCGAGCACCGCAGCCGCACCGATGGCCAGCGATGCGAACAATCTTTTTGCGCGCCCAGCCGCGCTTCCTGCCAACCCCGTCGTCCGATAGACCATTGTTTTCTCCGCTTTCCGGTGTTTCCAGGCACGGTGGATTGCTTGTTCCGCCGGGCCTGATATCGATTTGCGGCCAGTCTATCCGCGGCGCTTCATCATTAAAAATAATGTTTCTTCATTTTTTAATACGCAAAAGTGGTAACGATGGCTGGATGCGACGCTCCGTCGTGTATTGCGTCGTTGGAACGCCGCTCGGCGGCGTTTTTGCGGCAGGGAATGAGCCAATGAGGGGCCGATGAGCGGCGAACTTAAAGTAAAGCTTGAAAATCGCCAGATACTGTATAAAAATACAGTCACCTGTTTATCTATACAGTGTCGCCATGACCAAACTTACCGCACGACAGCAGCAGGTTTTCGATCTGATCCGCCGCGCGATCGAGCGCACGGGCTTCCCGCCCACGCGCGCCGAAATTGCGGCTGAGCTGGGCTTCAGCTCGGCGAACTCCGCGGAGGAACACCTGCGGGCGCTGGCCCGTAAGGGCGTGATCGAACTTGCGGCCGGCGCGTCGCGCGGTATCCGGCTGCTCGCCGGGCAGGACGATGCGCCGCATCAGTTCACGCTGCCGCATGCGGCGCTGATGCAACTGTCGCTGCCGCTCGTCGGCCGCGTCGCGGCCGGCAGCCCGATCCTCGCGCAGGAACATATCGCGCAGCACTACGCGTGCGACCCGGCGCTCTTCTCGAGCAAGCCCGACTATCTGCTGAAGGTGCGCGGCCTGTCGATGCGCGACGCGGGCATTCTCGACGGCGACCTGCTCGCGGTGCAAAAGCGCAGCGAAGCGAAAGACGGCCAGATCATCATTGCGCGTCTCGGCGACGACGTCACGGTCAAGCGCTTGAAGCGCCGGCCGAACGGCATCGAACTGATCGCCGAGAACCCTGATTACGAGAACATTTTTGTCGAAGCCGGCAGCGCGGATTTCGCGCTCGAAGGCATCGCGGTCGGCCTGATCCGGCCCAGTGAATTCTGATTTTCCGCTGATTGAGCGCCCCGAGTTTTCGCTGAGTTTTCCGCTCAGTTCTGGCTGAGTCGTCGCTCAATTGCCACTCAGTTGCCACTCGGCTGCCAGCTCAGTTTCTGCCCAGTATCCGAATACCGCCTGGAGAGATTCATGGAACGCCTTGCCCGCCTGCTGCCCTTCCGCCAGTTCGGCCGTCTACGCCACTTGCGCAACCTCGTACCGTGCGCCGTGCTCGACGCGATGCATGTACCGCGCACAGGTTCGCTGTTCGATTTCGAAGAGCATGAGCGAACGATGGCCGACGCTGACGCGTCGTCGCAGCACGCGTCGTTGCCGTCGTCGCAACCCGCGTTTGCACGCGTTTCGCTGAACGCCGCGCTCAACGCGGAGCCCGCTCGTCGTGCGCCGGTGCGCGTGTACCACGGGCCGTCGCGGCTCATTATGGTCGGCACCGTCGATGCGGTGTGCAGCATGATCGACCGCTGCATTGCCGAGGAGCATGCGCAAGCGCAAGCGGCCTGAGCAGGCTCGTTCATCGCGGACGCGCACGTCGCGGACGCGCACGTCGGGAACGCGTACGTCGCCAACGCGCATGTCGCGAAACGTGCATGTAGCCTACGCGCATGTCGCCAACATGCGCGGCGCGATGAAGCACATGAAATTGCGGGATCGTTTCAGCGAGAATGGGGTCCACGTTAGGTCACCCTATTCAACCCATTGAAGGAACGTCCCGCACGATGATGGTCCGCACAAGCCGCGCGAAGCGCGCGATCAATGACCGTATCGGTCACCCCATCAATCGCAACATGAATCACAGGATGAACGGCAGCGTCAGGCGGTCCGTGCTGGTCACGCTTGTTGTCATTGTCGTTCTGATCGCGCTGGCCTTCGCCTATGCATCGCCGTATATCGCCCTCGACCGACTGAAGCGCGCAGCCGATGCGCGCGATGCGGCAACGGTCAACCAATACGTCGATTTTCCGGCGTTTCGCGAAAGCCTCAAGGAACAGCTCGGCGCCCTGCTTAGACGCAGAATCGGCGCGGAAAGCCATGGCAATCCGCTCGCCGCACTGGGCGCGATGATCGGCGTTGCGTTGATCGGGCCGCTCGTCGATGCGTATGCCACGCCGGACGGCGTCGCCGCGTTGCTGAACGGAATACCGCCGCGCGGTGAACCCGGTGAACGGCCGCCTGCGCCGCCGGATGCATCGGCTTCGTCGTCAAATGGCGGCAACCCGGCCGCGGCGCCGCCTGCTCCACCCGCGCCACCGGCGGCATCCGCGGAGAACAGCTCGAAGCCGCCTCAACCTCCGCAGACCTCGGCCGGGTACCGCAGCCTGAACGAGTTCGTCGTCACGTATCAGCATGGTGTCGGCGATACGCGCTACGCCGCGATTTTCCATCGCGAGGGCCTCTTCACATGGAAGCTCGCGGCGGTCGATCTCGGCCAGGATCTCGGCCACGATCCCGGCAAATAAGCGCCGGGCGCGCCAACGCAACGCTCACGCTGCGGCAGCCGGCTGCTCGTCGTCGGGCGACGAACACGCAACGAGAATGCTGCACGACACACGATCGAGCAGCGGCGTGTTGCCCGCGCCCATCCACCATCGCGAGAGTCCATGCCGGCAGCGATGGCCGACCACGACGAGATCGACCTTCAGCTCTTCCGCGAGCGCCGCGATTTCATCGATCGGATGACCGAACGCGAAATGCCCCTGCGCCCGGACGCCGCGCTCGGTCAGCCAGTCGACGCCTTCCTGCAGGATGTCGCGCGCTGTCTTTTCGAAGCTGCCGCACGCGACATCGGTGAGCAGGCCCGCGCTTTGCGCGATGCTCGAGCGCATGTCGACCACCGACAGCAAATGCGTTTCCGCCTTCAGATCCAATGCCAGATCCGCGCCGCAACGCAGCGCCTTGCGGCCTTCGCGCGAGCCGTCGTAGCACAGCAGAATTTTTTGATAGCTGGCCATGTCGTTCTCCCTTCCGCGCCGATCGCGGACTTCGAGTCAATCATGGTGCGCCGCAATTGCGCTTGCAAGGGATGGAAAACGCTAAGTGCGCGCGAGCGCTCGCTACGCTGTATGCGGCACCGCACGAAAGCCCGTGCACGCGTGGGGACGGCTGTCCGGCGCTCGAAGAGGTGGCCTAGAATAGGCAGCCGCGATCTTTGTCGAATCAACCTTCGTCTCCGGACCTTCCGCCCATGCCCGACGCCGCCATCGAATTTCATCGAGTCGAAAAGTGTTACGGCGGCCGAAAGGTCGTCGACGGGTTGTCGTTCGATGTGCGGGTCGGCGAATGTTTCGGTCTGCTAGGTCCGAACGGCGCCGGCAAGACCACCACGCTGCGCATGCTGCTCGGCATCGCCGCGCCCGATGCCGGCGCGATCCGCCTGTGCGGCGAACCGATCCCCGAGCGTGCGCGCATCGCCCGTGCGCGCATTGGCGTGGTTCCGCAATTCGACAATCTCGACCCCGACTTCACCGTTCACGAGAATCTGCTCGTGTTCGGCCGCTACTTCGGCCTGAACGCGAAAGAAACGCGCGAACTCGTGCCCTCGCTGCTCGAATTCGCGCGGCTCGAACACAAGGCCGATGCGCGTGTCGCCGAACTGTCGGGCGGCATGAAGCGGCGGCTGACGCTCGCGCGTGCGCTCGTCAACGACCCGGACGTGCTCGTGATGGACGAGCCGACCACGGGCCTCGATCCGCAGGCGCGCCACCTGATCTGGGAACGGCTGCGCTCGCTGCTCGCGCGCGGCAAGACGATTCTTTTGACCACGCACTTTATGGAAGAGGCCGAACGCCTGTGCGACCGGCTTTGCGTGATCGAAGAAGGCCGCAAGATCGCCGAGGGCGCACCGAAAGAACTGATCGCCTCGGAGATCGGCTGCGATGTGATCGAAGTCTACGGACCCGACCCGCTCGCGCTGCGCGATGCGCTCGCGCCATTCGCCACGCGTATCGACATCAGCGGCGAGACGCTCTTCTGTTATGTCGACGATCCGCAGCCCGTGCACGCGCAACTGAAGCAGCGCGACGACGTGCGTTATCTGCATCGGCCAGCGAATCTCGAAGACGTGTTTTTACGGCTCACCGGCCGCGAGATGCAAGACTGAAGCGACAGGACTCAAATAGCAAAACCAGGCAGCAGAACCAGGCAGGACTTATCGACCATGGATGCACGCTCATACGACACACCCGACCGCCCGCTCAAGCCCGCGCGCGAACGCTTCGCGGCGCTGCCCGCCAACGCGCTGAACTGGGTCGCGGTATGGCGCCGCAATTACCTCGTGTGGCGCAAGCTCGCGCTCGCGTCAATGTTCGGCAATCTCGCCGATCCGATGATCTATCTGTTTGGTCTCGGCTTCGGGCTCGGGCTGATGGTCGGACGCGTCGACGGTGTGTCGTATATCGCATTCCTCGCGGCAGGCACGGTCGCATCGAGCGTGATGATGTCGGCGAGCTTCGAGTCGATGTATTCGGGCTTTTCGAGAATGCACGTGCAGCGCACGTGGGAAGCGATCATGCATACGCCGCTCACGCTCGGCGATATCGTGCTCGGGGAGATCGTCTGGGCGGCGAGCAAATCGGTGCTGTCGGGCACGGCGATCCTGATCATCGCGGGTCTGCTCGGCTACGCCGAATTTCCGTCGACGCTCGTCGCGCTGCCGGTTATCGCGCTCGCGGGTCTATCGTTCGCGAGTCTCGCGATGATCGTCACCGCGCTCGCGCCGTCATACGACTTCTTTATGTTCTATCAGACGCTCGCGCTCACGCCGATGCTGCTGCTCTCCGGCGTGTTCTTTCCCGCATCGCAGTTGCCGCCCGCCGCGCAATACGCGACGCAACTGCTGCCGCTCTCGCATGCAGTGGACCTGATACGGCCCGCGATGCTCGCGCGGCCGGTCGACGACGCGGCACTGCACATCGCCGTGCTCGCGCTTTACGCGATCGTGCCGTTTCTGATCTCGGCGGTGCTGCTGCGCCGCCGGATGATGCGGTAAACGGCCACGGGCCTGGTCGCGGTCTTCAGTCTTCGTCGTCCGACCACGGGATATCGACGTCGGAAATAAATGCGACTGTCGCAAACGGCCCGCCTTCCTGGCGGCCAATCTTGCCGTCCGCACGATGCCATTCGACGCGAAACACGGTGCCCGGATCGTTGGCCAGCAGGCGCACGGTGCGCACCTCGTCCGGATCGGCCTCTTCGACGGGACCGTCGAGCGAAACCAGCAAAGCCTGCGGCCATACG
Organism: Paraburkholderia edwinii; assembly: GCF_019428685.1. Lineage (NCBI taxonomy): Bacteria > Pseudomonadati > Pseudomonadota > Betaproteobacteria > Burkholderiales > Burkholderiaceae > Paraburkholderia > Paraburkholderia edwinii. The sequence continues at coordinate 2,202,166 of NZ_CP080095.1, read as the reverse complement.
CCGTCGTCCGGATCGTAGATGCGGTCGCCGTCCGGAATCGATGTCGATGCCTCGACGCCGATGGTTGCCGATGCGTCTACGATCATCTTGCCGAGCGCCCTCAGCAAGGCGGTGGCACGCGCTGAATTGGCCTGGCGGATCGCGAGGTCTCCACGCGTGAGCGCCTGCTCGAGCTTCGGATTGGTCTTTTGTTGCGCCATGCGTCTGTCCTGAGTTCGGTCGTCTTTTGACTGTGAATAATCGCCTACCGGATTGCCGACCGGCAATCTGCCGCCCCTGGGCGCCCCGGCTTCACCCAGTTTAGTTCGAGATTCGTCCGCGTGAGGCGACTTGAAACCCGCTGAAACTGTTGAAACGGCCTGAAACGGGTTTGAAACTATATGACATGCCGCATCGCGCAATGTCGTTGCAGCGCGTCATTCACAACCCCAACCCTACCGCCAGCAGCCCCGCCGCGATACCGAATAGCACCACCGCGGCTGCGACGGTCGCGAGCACGCGCGGGCGAAACGAGCGCGCGAGCATGGCGAGCGAAGGCACGCTGATCGGCGGCAAGGTCATCAGCAGCGCGCCGGCGGGACCAACGCCGATGCCGAGCGTCAGCATCGCCTGAATGATCGGCACTTCGCCCGCGGTCGGAATCACGAACAGCATGCCGGCGACCGCAAACGCGACGATCCAGCCGATATCGTTACCAATCGCCGGTCCGATCTGCGGAAACAGCCAGGCACGCGCCGCGCCGAGCAGCAAAACCAGCACCAGGTATTCGGGCACGAGGCGCACCGCCATGCGTGCGACGATGTTCAGCCAGCGGACAAAAGCATTGCCGTCCTGCTGACGCGCGATCAGTCCGGCGAGGCGCGCATCGGCCGCACTCGTCTCGTCCGGCGTCACGAGCCGGTTCACGAAGTAGCCGAGACCGAACACCATCAAGACACCGAGCGCAAGCCGCAAGCCTGCCCATTGCCAGCCGAGCACGAAGCCCATAAACACGAGCGTGGCCGGATTGAGCACCGAGTTGCCGAGCCAGAACGCAATCGCGCCACCCGGCGACGCCTGACGCTCGCGCAAGCCGACGACGACCGGCGCCGCGCAGCAGGTGCACATCATGCCGGGAATCGCGAGCAGACCGCCTGCCGCGACACTGCCGAAGCCCGTTTTGCCGAGCACCTTCGCGACCCAGTGCGCCGGCAGCAAAGCCTGAACCGCCGAGCCGAGCAGCAGGCCCAGCACCATCGCCTGCCAGATCGCCTTGCCGTAGGCCCATGCATAGCCGAGCGCCGCATCGAGCGACGGCGCGGGCGGGCTCGCCGCATTGCCCATCAGGATCGACGAGCCGATCGAATGCGTCGATGCTGCCGTAAATGCGCGGTGATAGTACGGAAACCACTTCACATAAAAGAGTCCCGCGACCGCGAGCAGCAGAAAGATCAGCCACCCCGATGCCGGGGCGGCTTGTCGCGTGGTATTCATCTGGATTGTCCTCTGATGCGTTTGTTGTTTGTTGCGCTTGTTGCGTTTGTTCGAATGTGTGCCGGTTGCTGATGTGCGCGGGTTGCCTGGGAGCGCTGCTTGCCCGATCGGTTATGTGGGCGCATGCGCCATCTTCGCTTCGTCGGCGTCGACCGATACTGACAACTGCGCGAGCAGCGCGCGCGCCTGGCCAGACGTATCGCCAGCGGTCGGCCTGAACGTGAACTGCTGCGCATGCGCGAGCTCGCTGAAGTGCTGGCGGCTGCTGCGCTGATACGCGGGATCGTAATGGCGCTCGAGCAGTTCGCGGAACAGCTCGCCGCGCACGTCGTCATCGATCATCTGTTGCCAGCGCGTCACCAGTTCGCGGCTATGCAGGCCGATCAGACGCGCGAGTTGCGCTTTGAACCCTGCGCGGTCGTCGAACAGGTGGCCGTAGTCTTCGAGCAGGAACGCCACGCGCTCGTCGAGCGCCGCATGAATTTCCACGCATGCGCCACGGTGAAAACGCTCGAGCAGCGCATCGGGCAACGTAATCGCGCCGATGCGGCGGCTTTCGGATTCCACGAACACGGGCCGCGCCGGGTCGAATTGCGCAAGCGCGCCGATCAGTGCGCTGTCGAAGGCCTTCTGCGACGGTTGCGGCCGACCCGGCCACGCGCCGAGCAGCGAGCCGCGATGGCACGCCAGGCCTTCGAGTTCGAGCACCTGCGCGCCCGCGTCGCGCAATGCGTGCAACAGCCGCGTCTTGCCGGTGCCCGTATGACCGACGAGCGCGATGTAGTCGAACCCGCGCGGCAACGTCGTAAGCTTGTCGACCACCGAGCGCCGGTACGTCTTGTAGCCGCCGTCGAGTTGCCGCGCCTGCCAGCCGATCATGTTGAACAGCGTTGTCATCGATCCGGAACGCTTGCCGCCGCGCCAGCAATAGATAAGCGGACGCCAGTTGCGCGGCCGGTCCGCGAAGGTCGTGTCCAGATGGTGAGCAATATTGCGTAACACGAGCGCCGCGCCGTGGCGCGTCGCTTCATACGGCGACACCTGCTTGTACATCGTGCCGACGATTACACGCTCTTCGTTCGATAATACCGGCGCATTGAATGCACCCGGAATATGATCTTCAGCGAATTCGAGCGGCGTGCGCACGTCGATGATTTCATCGAAGCGCGCGAGGTCATCGAGCGGCGCAAGCAGACTTTTCAATTTGGACACGCGAAATATTGGGCATTTCCGTGCGCACACCACGGTGCGCATGCGATCGGACTCTGCGAATCGGCAATTATCTCATGCGATGCCCATCCGCGAAGAGCCGTGCAACATGCGTATCGCGTCGCGTCGATATATGGCCGCTTGGGGCCCGCTTTGGGGCCCGATTTGGGGCCGTTTGGCGCTGCGATCTGGCGCATGAGAGGGCGACGAAAACAGTTGCGATCAGTAGAATGTCGCTCCGAGCGTTCACCCCACTCTGCTTTCCGCTGCCCCGGAGCATTACCCGATGTCAGATTCGCCGACCGCCGCCGCCCGTTCACACGACTCCACCCTGATTGTCATGCTCGTCGCGGCCGCGTACTTCATGGAGAATCTCGACGGCACGATTATCGCCACCGCCTTGCCGCAGATGGCGCATTCATTCGGCGTGCATCCGGTCGATCTCTCGATCGGCATCACGTCGTATCTGCTGACGCTCGCCGTATTCATTCCGATCAGCGGCTGGGCCGCGGACCGCTTCGGCGTACGCAATGTGTTCACCGCGGCGCTGCTGGTCTTCACCGCGGCATCGGTCGCGTGCGGCATGACCGATGGCCTCGTCAGCTTTACCGCGGCACGCGTCGTGCAAGGCATCGGCGGCGCGATGATGGTGCCGGTCGGGCGGCTCGCGGTGTTGCGCGCGACGCCGAAAGACGGCCTGATGCGCGCCATCGCGTTTGTCACATGGCCGGGGCTCGTCGCGCCCGTCATCGGGCCGCCGCTCGGCGGCTTTATCACGACCTACTCGTCGTGGCGCTGGATCTTCTATATCAATCTGCCGCTCGGGCTGATCGGCATCGTGCTCGCGTGGCGCTTTATCCGCACAGCGGGTGCCAGCGAGCGGCGGCCCTTCGACGTGATCGGTTTCGTGCTGTGCGGGCTGTCGGGCACGGCCGTCATGTACGCGATGGAACTGCTCGGCCGCGTCGATACGCACTGGACGCAGGCGCTTGCGTTTCTCGCCGTCGGGCTCGTGGCGGGGGCGGCCGCCCTCTTTCACGTGCGACGCACCGCGCATCCGGTGATCGATCTGAGCGCGCTGCGCGTGAAGACGTTCGCTGCATCGATGGCGGGTGGGTCACTGTTTCGCGTTTCGATCAGCGCGGTGCCGTTTCTGCTGCCGCTGATGTTTCAGCTTGGCTTCGGCATGAACGCGTTCCGCTCGGGGCTGCTGACGCTCGCGGTATTCGCGGGCAACCTGTCGATGAAGATCGTCTCGACACAGGTCATGCGGCGCTACGGTTTTCGCTCAGTGCTGCTCGTCAACGGCGTGCTGGCTGCATTGTCGCTGGCCGCGATGAGCCTGCTGACACCCGAGACACCGTACTGGATCATCGTCGCGGTGCTGTTTGCGAGCGGCCTCGTGCGCTCGTTGCAGTTCGGCGCGATCAACACGCTCAGTTTCGCCGATGTGCCCAAGCCTCAAATGAGCGGCGCGTCGACGCTATCGAGCACGGTCCAGCAACTGACGATCGGCATGGGCGTCGCGCTCGGTGCGATCGCGCTGCGCATTGCCGCATGGCTTCACGGACACGGCGCGCAATCGGTGACCAATGCCGATTTCAGCGTGGCCTTCCTGCTCGTCTCCGCGGTGGGGTTTGCTTCGATCTTTGACGTGTTCGGGCTCGATGCGCGCGCCGGCGCGCATGTGAGCGGGCATCGCGCGCCGCGCACCGGAGCCATACGATGAAGCCCGAAGATCTCGAGTTGCTCGTTACGCGCGTGATGCCGTTCGGCAAATACAAGGATCGCGTGATCGCCGATTTGCCGGGCCACTATCTGAACTGGTTTGCGCGGCAAGGCTTTCCGCCCGGCGAAATCGGGCGGCTGCTTGCGCTGATGCAGGAGATCGATCACAACGGACTCAAGCCGATACTCGAACCGTTGCGTCGCAAGACCTGAGCGTGCACTCACGACAGGCACCGGAAAGGACGACGCAAGCGCGCGGTCGAAAACAGGCAAATAGACAAAATCTGCCGCAATTGCGACGTGAAGCCGTGCGAAACACGCGGTTTCGTAACAGTTTGTCATTTTTTGACGGTTGATATCAGACTTTTAAGCGGATACTGTAGTGCTGCGCCTGATCTCCAAGGAACCTTTTTCATGCGCAGCCCCGCTCCCGACTTTCGGCGGGGTTTTTTTTCGTCAATAGGCCAGATGGGGTGGAGCGCGGCCGGGCGTCAGGTCGACGAGCCTTCGCCCTTCGGCATAGCCCGCATCGCGCGCTTCGTCTTCGCTGCGAAATGTCGTGACCATTTCCTGGTAGCGTGTGCTCTGCCCCGCCAGATGCGCATCCGCGCCATGCCGGCAAAAGTACGCGGTGTAATGCCAGAGCGTATCGGGCGCCGGCGGCCCGTAAGCCAGGACCGGCATGACCCAGATCTCGTAACCGTTGTGCTCGATGCGATCCCACATGTTCGGCTCCCGGCGATGATTCTTCAGGAATCCTAGCATGCGGTACGGGCTTGGGATGCGCGCGGAGCGGTGTATGCGCCTACCGATATCGCGTGAGACGTGTGCTGTTAATCCGCTGCGGGTTGCGCCGGTTGCTCTTCGTCGGGCACTTCGCTGCCGAACCGGTTAGCGACGTAGAAGCGCATGGCCGCAATCAGCGGCGTCGCGCCATAAGCGCGGAAGTGCGGGGCTTCGCCAGTCGGCCCGGCGCCCCATGCATGCGCTTCGGAATAGCCGATGCAGATCAGCGCGCGTTCGATGACCGGACCGCCATGCGTCCAGTCCGTCGATGGCGCGAACGCGGCCTCGAGCGCACCGGCGGGGTCGCCATCGCATGCGGGCTCTTCGATCCAGCAAAAGCCGTCATCGACGCGCGGCTTCGGCAACTGCGCGACACGCGCGACCCAGTAATCGAGCAGCGGACCTTCCAGATCGGCAACGTTCATGGGTTCTCCCGTAGTCCCGTGTGTTTACGTGTGTTGAGTGGCAGACACGAATAGTAGCTTTTGTTCAGGGCAGGTGTCGGATCAGGGATGCGTGGCGCGCACATGTGGGCTTCTTCGCTGGCACAAGCGGAGTCGTGCATGCCGCTGACTGCTCAAGCACTTGCAAATGAAAGACTGGGAAGCAGGAGGGAAAAACTGGAAGAAGCGATATGGGGTGGCTGATGGGACTCGAACCCACGACGACAGGAATCACAATCCTGGACTCTACCAACTGAGCTACAGCCACCACTGGAACTGCTATCTGGCTTGCCAGAACTGGCTCACCGACGAAGAAGCGAGATTATACAAACACGTTCCGCGTTTGCCTAGCCCTTATTCCAACATTTCGATCGCCGCGGCGCTTTGCATGGCGTTGCCCTGGGCAACGCCATCGCCTTCGACGCCCTCACCACGCAGCAAATGCTGTCGCGCTTCGTCGAAGATCGACAGATCGCGAGCCGCGAGCTTGCGGTTATCGGACAGCACACGACGCCAACCGCGCGCGCCGGCCTCGCCGCGATAAAGCCCCAGCGCATGCCGCGTGATCGCGCCGAGATACGTGCCGCGCGCGAGTTCGGCTGCGCAGTAGTCGATGAGCTTCGCTTCGATTTCATCGCGCGTCGGCGCCGCTTCGGTCGAACCGTAGAAGCGCGCATCAACGCCCGCGAGCAAATAAGGGTTGTGATACGCCTCGCGCCCGAGCATGACGCCATCGACATGCTCGAGATGCAACGCGACTTCATCAAGCGTCTTGATCCCGCCGTTGATGATGATCTCGAGATCCGGAAAATCGCGCTTGAGCCGATACGCGTATTCATACTTGAGCGGCGGAATCTCGCGATTTTCCTTCGGGCTCAGGCCCTTCAGGATCGCGTTGCGCGCATGCACGATAAACACGCTGCAGCCCGCATCGGCAATCGTGCCGACGAAGTCGCGCACGAACTCGTAGTGTTCGACCGCGTCGACGCCGATGCGGTGCTTGACCGTTACCGGCACCGACACCGCGTCGCGCATCGCCTTCACGCAGTCGGCGACGAGCTGCGGCTCGTTCATCAGACACGCACCGAAGGCCCCACGCTGCACCCGCTCCGACGGGCAGCCGCAATTCAGATTGATCTCGTCGTAGCCCCATTGCTCGCCAAGACGCGCCGAACGTGCGAGGTCGTCCGGTTCGCTACCGCCCAGCTGAAGCGCGACGGGCGCTTCGTCCGGCGTAAACGCGAGATGGCGCGCGACGTCGCCGTAAATCAGCGCGCCGGTGGTCACCATCTCGGTGTACAGCCACGTGTGGCGAGAAATCGCGCGATGGAGCGAACGGCAGTGACGGTCCGTCCAGTCCATCATCGGCGCCACGCTGACGCGGCGAGGACTTGGGGTTCGGTTCGAAGAAGACATCGGAATGTGTGACAAATGCGCAGCCGCGGGAAACGCTGCAATCAAAGCTCGGATCGAGCCGCATTTTAGCGCAGCCCTGCGCAACGCCCGATCCGTCCCCATCAGTTTCCCGCCGCTCGGTTTTCTCAATTATTGGATAGCCATCGACTGGAATAACAAACCGTAACCCCTTGAAAGCCAAGCCAGGAAAGGCCGAGGGATTGTTTCGATTGACAGAATAGTAATTTCGAGATATCGCGCACAAAAATTCGATAGTAAGGGTATACACTGCGCTCCAACGATGTCGCGAACCTTTCGGCTTACCAATAACGCGACATCTAGCAGATATCGAAACCTACTGGAGGTTGTTCACCATGAAGACCAAATTTATTGCTGCCGCTTTGCTCGCCGTTTCCGCTGTTGCCGCCGCTCCCGCTTTTGCGAGTGGTTATGGTCCGGCTCCGTTCTACCGTCCGAACGTCGGCGCACCGGCGTCGCAACGTGGCGAAAGCGCTCAAACGCTGGCTGCCGAACAGCAACAAGCTGACGACAACGCCGTTGCCTACGGCGGCGTCCGCTCGGGCGACACGCAAACGGGCAATCGTCTCTCGAACGCTCCCCAATCGGCGTCGGGCAATAACGACGGCGTGTTCAAGGGTCACTGAGCACTCATAAGCCGACAGCTCTTCGCTGAAGACTGGTCCCCAAGAAAAACGGGCGTTCGATCGAACGCCCGTTTTTTTACGCCTTCCGTTCGCGGCGACAGCCACTTACGCCGCGTTCTCCAGACCGTTGTCGATCGTATCGCGTGCCGCGCGAAGCGCCGCCTCGGCCGCCGCGCGCTCGGTCGGCCAGAACTTGTCGATGTGCACGAGGCGCCAGTCCAGCGCGACGGCGCCGTCTTTCAGTACGCGGAAGTGCGCTTTCACGCCGGTGAGCACCTGCTCCACCGCGATCTCGATATCGAATTCCTTGTAGCGTTCCTGATAGTCGCCCATGTCGAGCCCTGTAGGCTCCATGTCCGGCTCCTTTACACGATGCGGGTCTTGCTTAAGCGGCGTCAATCGGCGGCGTCAATCGGCATCGTCAATCGCAATCGCCGGACAGGTACTTCCTGCCGTCGCAGGTAATTTCGACGCCATCGCGGCCCGCCTTCGCCACCAGACCGGCGCCTAGCAGTTCGGCCACGACTGCAGCCGGCGGCGTGACCGACTTGTCGCCGGCTTGCACGTCGTTCAGGTGCCGCAACGTTTCGATCGCATCGGGACTCAGCGCTTTCACCATGGCTACCTCCGCATAAGGAGCGGCCTTGTTCGCAGCGTTTACTCGCGGCCTTCATTCAGCTTCGTTGCCCGATTCATGCTAGCACTTCCAGCGAGGCTCGACGGGCTCTTGCCGTACGCAACGCGCGTTTTGCGCACAGATAGATGCGCGAATCTTCGCTGCGGCTCGCAGTCTACGAGGGAACGGGTCGCACACACCGCGCGATCCACAGGAACCAACAGAAAACTGAGGTGAAATCCCGGGAGGATCGATGAACGGAACGAAACTGCGAAAACCGCTCGGACCGGCGGTGACGTCGGCCGTTGTTCTGATTGCGTCCGCGTCCGCGATGGCAAGCGGCGCTGCATTTGCGCAACAACACGCGCCGGCGCAAAAAGCCCCCACGCAGAATGCGCCCGCTGAAGACAGCGGCGCATCGATGGTCAAACCGCCTTCGGAGGCGTCGGGTGGTGAAAATCCGGACAATATGCCGGTCAAGAAACCGCGCAAGCCGACTAACGACAAAATGATGCACTACCCGCCCGCCAGCGCCGCAAACGCGAAGTGATGCAATCGTTGCGCGATCGCGCGAGCCGAGCTTGTGCTCATGCTCGTGTTCGCGCGATCGCTCGGCGGCTCGGCGGCTCGGCGACTCAGGACGGATCGAAGCCGATCAAAGCCGTGCGATCGATACTTCGGTTGCCTTCTCGAATGCGACGACTTCCGGGCCTTGCGCAAGTTCGCGTTCGAATTCGTCAATTGAGTGCGATCGCGCATCGTCGTCAGCGACGCGCTTGAGCACCTGGCGCAGCACACGATCCTCAAGGCTCGTGAAGGCTGCCGACGCGCGTTCGCGTGGCCGCGCGAGCGGCACCGGCAGATCGAGCGCAATGCGCCCTTCTTCGATCAGCAGAATCCGGTCGGCGAGTGCCACGGCCTCTTGCACATCGTGCGTCACGAGCAGTGCTGTAAAGCGATGCTCGCGCCACAAGCGCTCGATTAACGCATGCATTTCGATGCGTGTGAGCGCATCGAGTGCGCCGAGCGGTTCGTCGAGCAGCAGCAATTGCGGCCGGTGCACGAGCGCGCGTGCGAGTGCCACGCGTTGCCGCTGACCGCCCGACAATTGCGCGGGCCAGTCGTTCGCGCGTTCGATCAGGCCGACTTCAGCGAGTACCGCGCGCGCATCGTCGCGTGCGCCACGGCCAAGACCGAGCATGACGTTGTGCAGCACACTCTTCCACGGCAGCAGGCGCGCGTCCTGAAACATGATGCGGGTGTCGAAGCGAGTGGCGTTCGATACGCTGCTCGATGCACGGTTTCCGGATCCATTCGATGCACGACCTTCGCCGCGCTTATCGAGCGTGCCGGCCGTCGGCGTTTCGAGTCCCGCGACGAGCCGCAACAGCGTCGATTTCCCGCAGCCGCTGCGCCCGACGATCGACACGAAACTGCCGCGTTCAATCGACAGATCGAGGTCGGCCAGCACCGTGCGCGCGCCGTACTGTTTGCGTACGCCGCGCAGTTCGACCGAGTAATCGGCGCTGCGCCGCTCGGTGCCAACCTGCTGCTCATGCGCATGCTCGCGCTCACTCTCACGCGCACGCCGCTGCCCGCGTTCCGCGCTCGCATCGACGCGCGCCGCGCTGCCGCCAAAGGTCGACGATGAAAATCCTGTCGCACTCATGCCTTCGTCCCTCGTTGATAAGCGGGATGCCAACGCAGCGACACGCGCTCGAGCCCTTTCGCCAGCAGGTCCGCAAGCTTGCCGAGCGCCGCATACAGCAGGATGCCGACCACCACCACATCGGTTTGCAGAAACTCACGCGCGTTCATCGTCATATAGCCGATGCCCGACTGCGACGAGATCGTTTCCGCGACGATCAACGTGACCCACATCAGCCCGAACGCGAACCGCACGCCGACCAGAATCGACGGCAGCGCGCCCGGCAGAATCACATCGCGATACAGCGCAAAGCCTTTCACGCCGTAGCTGCGCGCCATCTCGATCAGGTTCGCATCGACCGAACGGATGCCGTGAAACGTGTTCACGTAGATCGGAAAGAACACGCCGAGCGCGACGAGAAACACCTTCGCTTCTTCCTCGATACCAAACCATAAAATGACGAGTGGAATCATCGCGAGCGCGGGGATATTGCGGATCATCTGCACGGTCGAATCGAGCGCGATTTCCGCGGGCCTGAAGAGCCCCGTCGCGAGCCCGAGCGCGAAGCCGATTCCACCGCCGAGCGCAAAGCCCGACATCGCGCGCCACGTGCTGACCTTCACGTCGGCCCACATCTCACCCGAGCGGATCAGCGACCACGCGGCCTTCACCACCGCAAGCGGTTCCGGCAACACGCGCGTCGACAGCACACCGCTTTTCGCCGCGAGCTCCCACGCGATCAGAATCGCGAGCGGCACGAGCCACGGCGCGACGCGCGCGCCATACGAAGCGATGAAGTTCCGTTTATCAACAGTAATCGCGATAGACATCGATGCGCCCTCCCCGCTTCAGCTTTGCGCGGCCTTCGGCGCATAGTGGTTGCCGACGATTTCGCCGAACGGCCCCGACAGCGGACCGCTCACGTTTGCTCGCTGCCGGCCCGGCAGCAGCGGAAACACGAGCTCGGCGAAACGGTAAGACTCCTCGAGATGCGGATAGCCCGACAGGATGAACGTCTCGATGCCAAGCGACGCGTACTCCTGCATGCGCTCGGCGACCTGCTGCGGACTGCCGACCAGCGCCGTGCCCGCGCCGCCGCGCACCAAGCCGACACCGGCCCACAGGTTCGGATAGATTTCGAGGTCTGCGCGACCGCCACGCTTACCGCCGTGCAGCGCGGCCATGCGGCGCTGCCCTTCCGAATCCATCTTCGCGAACGACGCCTGCGCGCGTGCGACCGTCGCGTCGTCGAGCTTGCTGATGAGCTTGTCCGCGGCGGCCCATGCTTCGTCTTCGGTTTCGCGCACGATCACATGCAGGCGAATGCCGAAGCGGATCTTTCGCCCGTGGTGCCCGGCGCGCGCGCGAATCTGCGCGATCTTTTCCGCGACCGCGGCAGGCGGCTCGCCCCACGTCAGATACGTATCGATATGCTCGCCGGCGATGTCATGCGCGGCCGGCGACGAACCGCCGAACCACAGCGGCGGATGCGGATCCTGCACCGGCGGATAAAGCAGCTTGCCGCCCTTCGATTTCAGATGCTTGCCGATAAAGTCGAGCGACGCGTCGCGATGCGCGCCCGCCAGCAGTCCGCGCCAGATATGCAGGAATTCGCCGGTGATCTCGTAGCGCGTGTCGTGATCGACGAACAGGCCGTCGCCTTCGAGCTCCGCGGTATCGCCGCCCGTCACGACGTTGATCAGCAGGCGCCCGCCCGAGAGCCGGTCGAAGGTTGCCGCCATGCGCGCGGACAGGCCCGGCGACGTAATGCCGGGCCGAATCGCGACGAGAAACTTGAGCCGCTTCGTGACCGGAATCAGGCTCGATGCGACGACCCATGCGTCCTCGCACGAGCGGCCGGTCGGCAGCAGCACGCCTTCGTAGCCGAGCGTGTCGGCAGCGCTCGCGATCTGCTGGAAATAGTGGTGGTCCGCGGCGCGCGCGCCTTCGGACGTGCCGAGATAGCGTGTGTCCCCGTGCGTGGGAATGAACCAGAAGACGTTCATCTGAAGCTCCTGCCTTTCTGCCTATGGCAGTTCGATTAGTTGAGTGAAGCACGCCGCAGACGCCGCCCGTGCGCGGCCCGCGCGACGCGCGAGCGCACCCGGGCCGCGCGCCGCGGCACATGGTTCAAGCGAACAAGGAGAGGGAGTCGCGCTGGCCGCGCGTCGACTACGCGGCGTGGCAACGGAGGACGGCGTACAGCGCCGTCTGCATCGAAAACAGTCTATGGACGGGCTGGTGTCTTTAGAACGATTTTTTTGAGCTTAGGTTTTCCGCTTTCGTGATTTGACCGGTGCTCGAGGCATTCGCACAGCCTGCGCGACCCGCGTGAACCAAACCGTTGGGCAACCCGGGCCGACAACCCGGCACGCACTTGCATTTATGCAACACGAGGCGCGTTAAATCGTGTCGAATCGGGCCGGACAGCGAGGTGCCGTCTATATAATGACGCTCGTTTTACGACAATCGGCTGATCCCGCTTTTAATCCCGCCAGGCTGCGCCGGCCTTGCGTTTCGCGCGTGTGCGATAGATGCAAAAACTCATACTGCCGTTCGTGTCCGGATTTCTCGCCGCGCTGTTTTTCCATGACGCGACACTGGGCCTGCTGCACGCGGCCGGCGTGATCGACCTGAGCGGTTTTTCAACCGCGCCGTTCGCGCCGCTCGAGATACCCGAATTCATCGCCAACGCGATCTGGAGCGCCGTATGGGGTGTGCTGATGGCGTGGCTATTGCGCGTCTCGCCGGAACGCACCGCGCCGTGGGTGCCGGCGTTTCTGTTCGGCGGCATCGTGCTGACGGCCGGCAGCGTGTTCGTCGTCGATCCTATTCGCGGCATCTGGCCCGCCGGCAATATGCTGCCGCGCCTCGCGGTCGGCTTTGCCGCCAATGCGATGTGGGGCTGGGGCGCGCTCGTTTTCATGCGCGCGTTTATGGCAGGCGATGGCGAATCGCAGGACTGAGCTCGGCGGTTCGCTGATTCGCCGGTTCGCTGCTTCGCCGGTTTGCTGCTTCGCGCCTGCCCCGCTTCGCTTCAGCCCACGAGGTCGCGTAATGGATGCTCGTTCGCCGGCCACGGGCTCTCGAACATGCCGGCGACATACTCGGCCGGCACATCCTCGATCCGCGCGAAATGCCAGGTCGGCCGGTTGTCCTTGTCGATGATGCGCGCGCGAATGCCTTCGCTGACGTCGCCGCGCTCGAACGTCGAGCGCGTCAGATCGAGGTCACGGCGCAGGCAATCGGCCATCGTCCCTTCGGCGCGCGTCACCACTTCGAGCGAGAGCGCCATCGCGAGCGGCGAGCGCTCGCGCAATACGCCGCCGATCTGCTCGGCCCAGTCCGCATTCGCGCAATCGCCTTCCGCATCGAGCGACGCGATGATTTGCGCGACATCAGGCAGCGCGAAGTGGCGGTCGATCAGCGCGCGCGCATCGGCAATCGGCGACGTGTCCGGCGTCGGCACGACCTTGTACGCGGCCGCTTCGCGCGCAACGCAATTCACGATATCGGCGCCGCGCTCGAACACTTCGGTCTTCAGACGCTCGATGAGCGTGGGCAGCGCGTCGTCTTCGATATACGCATCGGCCAGTCCCGCATAAAGCGCGTCGGCCGGCCCTAGCGACTCGCCGGTCACCGCGAGATAACGCCCGATCGCGCCCGGCGTGCGCGCGAGAAACCAGCCCACGCCGACATCGGGGAACAGGCCGATGCGCGTTTCGGGCATCGCCATGCGCGTCGATGTCGTCACAACCCGCAGGCCGCCCGTGCGATAGGCGCCTTGCGAAATGCCCATGCCGCCGCCCATCACGATGCCGTTCATCAGCGCGATATACGGCTTCGGATACGTGAAGATCGCGTGGTTGAGCCGGTACTCCCCGATGAAAAACGTGTCGAGCGCATCACGGTCGCCACGCCGATGCGCGTCGTACAGGAAGCGGATATCGCCGCCCGCGCAGAACGCGCGCGGGTTCGCGCTGCGCACGACGATCGCGAGCACGTCCGCGTCGTCGCGCCACTGATCGAGCGCGGCGCGCATCGTGCGAATCATGCCGGTCGATAACGCGTTTAGCGCCTTCGGGCGGTCGAGTTCGATAAATCCGATGCGGTTCGCGACGTAGACCGTGACGTCTTCGCCGGCGGGTAGCGGTGAGTGAGTCGGCATAGGGATAACGCAGACAATAGTGACAGGCAACAGGTTGAACGGTAACACGTACCGATGTTTGCAATGTGCCGCGCAGCTTTCAGCGAGGCGCTTTGCGTCGGTGAAGCGCCAACAAGATAAGTATTTTCGACACGGATGCGGTGCGCCGCCGGCTACCGTGGCTACGCAGAGCCGTGCCGTACCAATAGTGCCGGCTTCAGCTGCTCGAAGAAGGCTTCGCCTTTTTAGCCGGCGGCGCCGCGCGCGTGACGCGCTTGCGCGGCGGCGTCGCGGCTTTTCCCGTGTGCGCCGAACAGTCGCCCAGCCATGCATCGAGCGCCGCGTCCACGACGGTATCGAGCGGCGTGCGCGGAAACACAGGACAGGTGAGCCGCAACGCGACGATGCCATGCATGGTCGCCCACAGCGCCTCGGTCCACACGTTGCTATCGGCCGATGCCGGCAAGCGGCCCTGCGCCTTCATTTCATCGAGCGCGTCGGCCACGAGCCGGAACGCAGCCTCGCCCGCATCGTCGCCATCCTGCGCGGCGCTTTCGAATGCCGCGCCGACGTAGGTCGGATCTTCCATAAAGACCAGCCGGTACGTCTGCGGGTGCTCGACACCGAATGCCACATACGCGCGCCAGATCGCCTTCAGGCGTTCCGCGGGATCCGCGATCGACAGATGCGGCTTGAGGCTCTCAAGCAGTTGCGCATAGCCTTCCATGCACAACGCACGCGCGATTTCGTCGCGATTCTCGAAATGCAGATACAGCGTGGCCGGAGAATATTCGATTGCGTCGGCGATCTTGCGCATCGATAGCGCGGCGAAGCCTTCGCGCATCACGATGCGGCGCGATGCATCGAGGATGCGTTCGCGCAGCACCTGCTTTTCGCGAGTTTTTCGTTCAGCGATTCCCATGCACCGCATTTTCGGGTTGACAAAATGAAATGTCAAATTAAACTGAACACTGTTTACTGAACAGCGTTCACTCAAATCACACCCGGGAGTTCCGATGAAAAGCGATCACACCGTTCCCGCTCACATTGGCCTGTTCGGCGCGGCGGGCGCGGCCGGCCGCAGCATCGCCGCGGCGCTACGCGCACAAGGCGTGCGCTATCGCGCCATCGGCCGTTCGCGGCCAGCGCTCGAGGCCGCATTCGGCGACGATCCGAACGCCGACATCGTGACCTGGAACCCGGACGATCCGTCATCGGTCGCCGCGGCGGCCGCCGGCCTGCACACCGCGGTCTATCTCGTCGGCGTGCCGTACGACCAGTTTGCGACGCATCCGCCGCTGATGCGCAATACGCTCGCGGGGCTCGATGCGGCCGGTGTCGAGCGCCTGATCCTGATCGGCACGGTCTATCCGTATGGGCGGCCGCAGCAACAGCCGGTCACTGAAGCGCACCCACGCGAACCGCATACGTTCAAAGGCCGCATGCGGCGCGAACAGGAAGATCTCGTGCTCGATGCGCACGGACGCAACGGCCTCTCGACGCTCGTGTTGCGCTTGCCCGACTTCTACGGCCCGGGCGTCGAACGCAGCTTCCTGCACGGCGTGTTCGAAGGCGCAGCGCGCGGCGGCCGCGCGCAGATGATCGGGCCGATCGACATTCCGCACGAATTCATTTTCATGCCTGATTTAGGGCCTGTCGTGGCCGCGCTTGTGCACACGCCTGCGGCGTATGGCCGCGTACTTCATCTCGCCGGCGCGGGCACGATCACGCCGCGCGAAGTCGCGACACGCGCGTATGCGCTAGCGGGCCGCGCCCCCAAACTGATGGTTGCGGGCAAGACGATGCTGCGCGCGATCGGCCTCATCAATCCGATCATGCGTGAGCTGGTGGAGATGCACTACTTGCTGACGGACCCCGTCGTGCTCGACGACTCGGCGCTGCAAGCTCTGATCGGTCCGATCAGCACGACGCCATACGACGAAGGGATTCGGCTTTCTTACGAAGCAGCGGAAGCAGCGGAAGCCGCGCGGCGGGCATTGAAACTGCAGGTGTCGCCCGGCGCCGAGCCGATCAAAGGATAGCGTCTCACGACGGCACGTTGTCGCCTGGCGGGAAGTGCCCACTCTTTAGCAGCACCGGCGTGCCATTGCTGATCTGCAAATGCTCGCGCGCAACCGCTTCGATGCGCGGCCGGCCATTGTTGAAAGCGTGCATCCAGCCGTCGCGGTCGTAGGACGGCGCACCGAAGTGATCTTCGAGCGCTTCGACCGAAATCGCGCACGGCACCGGCTCGCCATCTACCAGCGCACGAAAGACGACGGTCAGATTCGAATCGCGGTATGCGGGCGCGTCCGCGGGGAAGCGGATGTCCATGTTCGCCTCATCATCTGAATGATCGTGCAAAAGCCGACTCCGCCGCGCGGCGGCCTGATGGCTCAATCTGCCAACTGGGCCAACTGGGCCAATCAGACGTTGTCGGGCTTATCGGGGGCTATGGTACTCGTCCCCGCAATCTGCAGTCCAGCCGGGCGCCGCGGCCGCGCCCACGCGGGATTGGCCGCCAGGGCAACGCAACGAATGCGTATTCAGGCCGCGCATATTCACGACGACGATACCTGCAACAGACGGTCGATATAGGCACGCGCGGCTCGTTCCACATGCTCGAGCGCGGCCTCTTCGGTCGCGAAACGCTGTTCGTCGCCGAGATCGAGCAAGGTCTCGATGCGGTGTACATCGTCGGGCCCGCGCTGCGACAGGCTGACCGAGCCCACGTAGATTCCGCACGCGCTTTCACCGGCCTTACTCTCACCACCTTTACCCCGCGACGACGCAGCTTCGCTCACATTGACGAGCCGCGCGGCCGCGCTGATGTAATACCCGCGATAGGGTCCGCTCACGCGTTCTGCCATTTCAACCTCCATTTGTCGGTCTTGTATCGATGCTTGCGCGTATGGATATAAGGCGTCTGCAAGGAAAATTAGTTCTGTGGGACCGACTGTCTCAATGCGTTCCTGCGCCACTGCTCCGCTGCCCCGTGCCTCACGACGACGCGCCGGTTGTACCGCGTCATATTCGTCGCGCAATGCACTTATTCGCCGCACATCGGTCGAACCCCGCGTGCCGCTTTGGCATACACCGATCCAGCGTCGCAGGGCTGATGTGCGACGTCCGTTATGCGCATTCCTCATCCAGAACTTGCGATATGGGAAAATATTTCCTTCGGGACACGGAAGTGGCCGAACCCGATGCAGCAAACGCGTGGTTTTCCTACGCGGGAGAACACGGCATCGATGTGCCGAAGGCCATTAGCATCTGGCAAGACGCGTCGAGCGAAGCCGGTGTCGACAGCCGGCGCGCGGTCGGACATGCGGGCATCCGCATCGAACCGGGCATGGGCTGATGCGCGACGCGACGCTTGTCATACGAGCACAAGCCCTCAAGGGGTCGACCGGTCAAGCTTTACGCGGTTCGACGCTTGCCCATCCGACCATCAAGCTAGCGGCACTGCGTTATCGCTAGCTACGAATTCATCACAAGAGGACATGCCATGAAGTACCTCACGACGCGCCTGCGTTCGTCACGATCTTCTTTTGACCCGGCGTCTTCGCCGGCGCTGCGCGTAAGCTCGAAGCCGACGCGCCTGACCGCAACGCGCGCGCGCGCCGCGCTGCTGCCCGGCCTCGCGCTGATCGCCGCGAGCCTCGCCGCGTGCGCTTCGTCGAATACAACGAAGCTGATCAATCTGCCGAACGGCGAGACGGGCTTCGCGGTCAACTGCAGCGGCGCCGATGCGGGGTCGAGCTGGGCATCGTGTTATGTGCAGGCCGGCAAGGCATGCGGACCGACGGGGTACGACATCGTCTCGAAGGACAACGACGAAGGCGGCACGGCGGGCGGCGGCATTACCAACGTCGTGTCGGCCAATGTGAAGAACCGCTCGATGGTCATTCGCTGCAAGTAAGCGCGATACGCGCACGGCGCTGCCGCGATGCGCAAGCGCTAGCGGCTCGCGCGCGGCGTCGATGCCGGTTTGCGCATCAGTGCGTTTGCATCTTCGAAAACAGATTGAGCACGACCACGCCGGCAACGATGAGTCCGAGCCCTGCCACAGCGGGCAAATCCGGCACCTGCCGGTACACCACCAGGGCGACAAGCGTGATCAGCACGATGCCGACGCCCGACCAGATCGCATAGACGATGCCCACCGGAATGCTCTTAAGCGTCAGCGACAGCATATAGAACGACAGGCCGTAGCCGAGCACGACGACGATAGCCGGCGGCAATCGTGTGAAGCCATCGGATGCGCGCAACGCGGACGTGGCGATCACCTCCGCGACGATCGCGATGCCGAGCAATGCATAAGGCGGCAAACGCATCGCTTCAGGCCTTCGCAAGCGCGAGCTTGCCGTAGTCCTGATCGAGTTGCGCGCATAGCGCCTCGACGACGAGTTCGTGATCGGAGCGCTGCGGCAAGCCCGACACCGTCACCGAGCCGATTACGCCGGCACCCGTCACCGTCAACGGAAAGGCGCCGCCATGCGACGCGTAGTCGGCAACGGCGAGTCCGTGCTTGTCCGCGAGTGTCGCGCCCGATTGCTGCAGCTTGAGCCCGACCGCGTACGAGCTGCGCCGGAATTGCGCGACGACGTTGGCCTTGCGGCGAGCCCACTCGACGTTGTCGGGTGTCGCGCCGTCGAGTGCGCTGAAGAACAGCAGCTGGCCGAACGTACGTATATCGATGGCGAGTGCGAGCCCGCGCGCCTTGGCGATTTCATGCAGGTGCGCGCCGAGTTGCCATGCGCGATCGGGATCGAATTGCGCGAACACCAGCGCCTTTTCCTGAGCGGCGATCGCTTGCAGATCGTGAACGATGTCCATATGCGATTGAATGGCAAAGAGGTGGGGAACGCTGCGGCAATGAGGTGCCGCTGCCGCAGATCGAATTGCGATTCTAGCGCAGGCGCTTGCGACATCTGGGTGTATGCGGCGATGTGTTCGCGCTGTGTGTGCGCTGTGTGTGTGTTGTCCGTGCGCAGTGGTAGGTGCTTGAAACGTGCACGCACATTGCACGTCGCGAGTGCCGCGTGAACACGTTGAAGCGAACAAAGGTGTTGCACGGGCAATGGGTTTGCCCTATAATCTTTTCTTCGACGGACGCGGGGTGGAGCAGTCTGGCAGCTCGTCGGGCTCATAACCCGAAGGTCGTAGGTTCAAATCCTACCCCCGCAACCAAAAAGTCAGAGACACGCCAAGACATCTTCCAGCAGCAACGACGAGCAAGCTGCAGGAATTAGATAGTCGGCTACGCGA
This sequence comes from Paraburkholderia edwinii, assembly GCF_019428685.1. Lineage (NCBI taxonomy): Bacteria > Pseudomonadati > Pseudomonadota > Betaproteobacteria > Burkholderiales > Burkholderiaceae > Paraburkholderia > Paraburkholderia edwinii. Next base: position 2,182,785 of record NZ_CP080095.1, on the reverse strand, counting down.
AATAGTCATCGCACCAGCAATCACAAAAGGCTTGCCACATTGGCAGGCCTTTTTTGTTTTCAGCGCACGATTCTTTGACGTGTTTCTTCTTCAAGAAGCCGCACTAGAAATCCTCGAGAACACCAAACAGCGCCGCGACTCCCGCAACGCTGAGCAGCAGGCGATTCGCGAGCAGCAAGGCGCCAAGCAGCCAACCTGAAAACACCGACATCGAGAGAATACACATCGGGAAAATGCAGGCGCCGTTGACCACATCCATCGCCGTCGCCCTGCAGAAAAATCGCCGACTTGCTGCCCTCCTCGGTCGCGACCGACGACGTAAGCGGAATGTTCCGCGAAACGTGCCACTGCGCGACACACGGCGCCGGGTACGTCCAGACCGCTGGCACCTCCTCCGATAACGCACCCCTGCCCACACCGCAGCTACGACAAACGAACATTCGTCAACCCAATTTCCATCGATAGGTAGTCCGAATATATCCATACACGATGCGCAAAATTCTCAAGCGCGCTCAAACAGAGTGAAACAGCTTAAGCGATGCTATCGACGCACCCAGGATTGCTCCGATTGGATGCAAGTCAACCGACCGATCGATCCAACCAAAGAAGATGCTAATGGTGATGGCGCCGAATGCCGCGACGTTCGCGACACACCGAAGGCGACCAAAGACGTTCTGTTTTTTCATCACTCTCCCCGTTCAATCCAGCATCTTTTCAACACAGTAGCAATCCTAACTCAACCCTCCTCATCGTTCACGCAAATTATCTCGCGCTAGCCATTCGGCCAGGGTACACACAACGTTCAAACTCGCGGTGCGCACCTAACCGCGACGCTACAGCTTCGACCCTCCTCGCTCGACCAACGCACATGACCCACGCACGGCCCACATAAGCCCCGCATAACCGCCTCGCGTCCCCGAATTCTGACCCGGTGATAAACTCCCATGACCCATTCCCGTCCCCGTTTCCATGAAATTCTGTTCTGTCTGCGGCCACGCGGTCAGCGTGAGCATTCCGCCCGGCGATAACCGGGAGCGCTTCGTCTGCGCAAACTGCGGCACCGTGCATTATCAGAATCCGCGCAATGTGGTCGGCACCGTCCCCGTCTGGGACGACAAGGTGCTGCTGTGCCGCCGCGCGATCGAACCGCGCTACGGTTACTGGACCTTGCCCGCGGGCTTCATGGAGATGGGCGAAACCACCTCGGAAGCGGCGGCGCGTGAAACGCTCGAGGAAGCCGGCGCGCGCGTCGAGGTGCAAAGCCTTTACACGCTTCTGAATGTGCCGCATGTGCATCAGGTGCACCTGTTCTATCTCGCGCGGCTGCTCGACCTCGACATCGCGGCCGGCGAAGAAAGCCTCGAAGTCAAGCTCTTCGAGGAACGCGACATTCCGTGGGACGACATTGCGTTCCCGACCGTCGGCCAAACGCTGCGCTTTTTCTTCGCCGACCGGAATTCGGGCAGCTTCGGCCTTCACACCGGCGACATCTTCCGCTCGCTGCGCGAAGGCTGAGCCGCCCGCATGGTCCCCTGGCTTGGCCCCGACGACCCGTTTCCTTCCGTCGAGCGCGCGCTCGGCGAAACGAGTGGCGCGCCGGGCCTGCTCGCGGCGAGCGCCGATCTGCTGCCGTCGCGCCTCATCGAAGCGTATCGCCGCGGCATCTTCCCGTGGTACTCGGACGGCCAGCCGGTGCTGTGGTGGAGCCCCGACCCGCGGATGATCCTGCGGCCGGGCGAATTCAAGGTGTCGCCGTCGCTTCGCAAGACGCTCAAGCGTGTCATCCGCGACGACGCCTGGGAAGTGCGCGTCGATCACGATTTCGCGGCCGTGATGCGCGCCTGCGCGCAGGCGCCGCGCCGCGGGCAGCGCGGCACATGGATCACCGCCGACGTAGTGGACGCCTATACGTCGCTGCACAGGCACGGCGATGCGCACAGCATCGAGACCTGGCACAACGGCGTTCGCGTCGGCGGATTGTATGGCGTGTCGTTCGGCCGGATGTTCTTCGGCGAATCGATGTTTGCCGAGGCGACCGATGCGTCGAAAATAGCGCTGGCCGCGCTCGTCGCCCACTTGCAACGCCACGAAATAGAAATGATAGACTGCCAGCAGAACACGTCGCATCTGGCGTCGCTGGGCGGCCGCGAGATCGCGCGCAAGGTGTTTGTCGCGCATGTCCGCGCATCGGTCGATGCGCCGCAAATTCCCTGGCGCTTCGACAAATCGGTCCTGCTCGATCTCACCCGCCGCGAGGCGACTCATTAAGGCCCCTCATTGAGGGTCACTTATTGAGCCGAATCCGTGACGCGAAGCAATGAGGCGAACTGAGCCGCCAATGAGCGCAATCAGGCGCAACTGAAACGCCGATGCGAAGAACACCCCGGCCCGCAAATGCGGATGTGCCCGTGATAGAGACGCTTCGAGAGCTGCCAACGTGACTCACCCGAACGAGCTGCCGCTTTCACCGCTTTCCGCGCTGCAATTCTATGCAACGGCGCCGTATCCCTGCAGCTACCTGGAAGGGCGCATCGCGCGCTCGCAGGTCGCAACACCAAGCCACCTGATCAATTCCGACGTCTACACCGACCTCGTCAAGGCGGGCTTCCGCCGCTCCGGCGTATTCACGTACCGGCCTTACTGCGACGGCTGCCGCGCCTGCATTCCGGTGCGCGTGCCGGTCGAGCGGTTCACGCCGAACCGCACGCAGCGCCGCATCGGCAAGCTGCACAGCGGCCTGATCGCGAAGGTCACGCCGCTTCACTACGACGAAGAACACTACGCGCTCTATATGCGCTATCAGTCCGCGCGCCACGCGGGCGGCGGCATGGATCGCGACAGCCGCGACCAGTACGAGCAGTTTCTGCTGCAAAGCAGAATCAACTCGCGGCTCGTCGAGTTTCGCGAACCGGCATCGGACCAGGGCGGATACCCCGGGGCCGGCCAACTTGGAATCCATCCTCCGGAAGCCGGCCGCCAGGGCGTACTGCGCATGATCAGCATGATCGACATCCTCGGCGACGGACTCTCGTCGGTCTATACGTTTTTCGATCCGGATCAGCCGCGCAGCAGCTTCGGCACCTACAACATCCTGTGGCAGATCGAGCAGGCAAAGAGCCTGCACCTGCCATTCGTCTATCTCGGCTACTGGATCCGCGAAAGCCCGAAGATGGCATACAAGTCGAACTACCGGCCGCTGGAAGGACTCATCGACGGCAACTGGAAAGTGCTCGACCCGTCGAGTCAGGTTGAATCGGGCATGGAGGCCGCGACGCCCGGCCGCCGCGGCACGCTGTACCTGTAAACGCCAGCCCGCGGGACGCCCGACGCATTGTCGTAAAATAGCGGGTTCCCATCTTCCGCCCCCACCCTTTCGTGTTCAGTTCCCTTTATCCGCTCGTACGCGCCCAACTCTTTCGCATGGACGCGGAAGACGCCCACCATCTGACGCTTCGCATGCTCGGCGCCGCCGGCCGCACCGGCGTGGCGAGCGCGCTCGCCGCGCGCGTGCCCGACGCGCCGCGCACCGTGATGGGCCTCCGGTTTCGCAACCCCGTCGGTCTCGCAGCGGGTCTCGACAAGGATGGCGCATGTATCGACGGACTCGCCGCGCTCGGTTTCGGCTTTATCGAAGTCGGCACGGTCACGCCGCGTCCGCAGCCCGGCAATCCGCGGCCGCGCATGTTCCGGCTGCCGCAGGCGAACGCGCTGATCAACCGCATGGGTTTCAACAATGCCGGTGTCGACCAGTTCGTGAAGAACGTGCAGGCCGCGCGCTATCGCGGCGTACTGGGCCTCAATATCGGCAAGAACGCCGACACGCCGATCGAGCGCGCCGCGGAAGACTACCTTTACTGTCTCGAGCGCGTGTACCCGTTCGCGAGCTACGTCACGATCAACATCTCTTCGCCGAACACGAAGAATCTTCGCCAGCTGCAAGGCGCGGGCGAACTGGACGCGCTGCTCGCGGCGCTGAAGGACAAACAGCAGCGCCTCGCCGACCTGCACGGCAAGCTCGTGCCGCTGGCGCTGAAAATTGCGCCGGATCTCGACGACGGGCAGATCCGGTCGATCGCCGACACCCTGCTGCGCCATCAGATCGAAGGCGTGATCGCGACCAACACGACACTCTCGCGCAGCGCGGTCGACGGTCTGCCGCACGCGGACGAGGCCGGCGGCCTGTCGGGCAAGCCGGTGTTCGATGCGTCGAACGAGGTGATCCGCAAATTGCGCAGCGAAGTGGGCGACGCGCTGCCGATTATCGGTGTCGGCGGCATTTTCTCGGGCGCCGATGCGCGCGCGAAGATTGCGGCCGGCGCATCGCTCGTGCAGCTCTATACGGGCTTTGTGTATCGCGGGCCGTCGCTCGTCGCGGAGTGCGTGGACGCGCTCGCGCGGGGGCAGCACGCCGCATAGCGCGGCGCCCGGCGCCCCGCGTCGGACGCTGGCCCTACCCGGCACTCAACCCCGCGCCCGCCTGCTCCTCCCCTTACTCCCCCGCGAAGCGCAAGCCCAGCGCTTCGCGCGCGGCATCGGCCATCGCGATCATATGGCGTGACGTCGCATGCGGCATCACCGGGCTCTCCAGCTGCCCCGCGCGGATCAGCTCGCAGAAATGCGCGGTCTCGTAGTTGAGGCCACCACCCTCGAACGGCGCATCGAGTTCGACGACGCGCCCATCGACATAGCGCACGGTCGCCCGCACCGGATTCCACCAGTTCTCGTGAATCGTCACATGGCCGTGGCTCGCCGCGATAAACGCGTCGCCTTTGCCGTGCAGGTCGAGGCCGCAGAAAAGCTGCGCAATACCGCGCTCGTGACGGCAATTGAGACTCGCAAACGTATCGACGCCAGTCGGCCCGAGGCGGCCGAGCGTCTGCACATCGAGCGGCGCGCCGAGCCAGTCGACCGCGAGAAAGAGTTCATAGACGCCGATATCGAGCAATGCGCCGCCCGCATGCTCGAATGAGAAGGCCGGATGATCGGCCGGTGCATTCGCAATCGAACAGCCGGCGCGCACGAGTCCAACCTCGCCGATCGGATCGGCCGCAAGCTGCGCACGCAGCTTGCGATACAGCGGATAGAACGGCGGCTTCATCGCTTCCATGAAAAGCCGCTGCGCGTCGCGCGCGGCGCACAGCACGTCGTCGAGTTGCGCGGTGTTGATCGTCGCGGGCTTTTCGCAAAGCACATGGTGCCCGGCCCGCAGCGCGGCCTTTGCGTATTCGGCGTGACTGTCCTGCAGCGTAGCGATATATACGGCGCTAATATCGCTTTCGAGCAGCGCGTCGAGACTTGCGCACGGCACGCAACCCGCACCGCCCACGTCGCGCGCAAACGTTTCAGTGGCCTCGGCGCGCCGCGACCATACCGCGCCGAGTTCGGCGCCCGGCACGAAGGCGAGGCCCTCCGCGAAACGGCGTGCAATACGCCCCGCGCCCACAATGCCCCAGCGAACGACAGTATCGTGACTCATCGGCTATTCGGATTCCGTCCGGTTGTGCGAAAGCGCTATTGTCGCGCACGCACGGACGTTCGCCGAGCCGGTCAGCCGTCACGAGCCCTCTACGTTGTTCGTTACTCGTGCGTGCCGTTCGCTGCTTTCCTGTCGCCCATCTCGTCGGCCGCGAAATCGATCAGATCGCGCGACGCCGCTTCGGCTTCCACCGCGTCGTGACGCTCGATCGCTTCGACCACGCGCGTATGCCGGCGGATCACCTCTGCCCACATAGCCTCATCCGCATTGACGAACTGGGTCGAAGCCGACAACGCGCCCCGCACGATCGCCGCCATCTGCTGGAAAAACTGGTTGCCGCTGGCAACGACTATGCGCGTGTGCAACAGTTCGTCGGCCGCCTGATGGCCCGGATCGTCCGGTCGCATGACGCGAAAGCTCTCGAATGCCTCACGGATCGCCGCGATATCCGCCGCATTGCCGCGTTTGGCCGCTTGCGCGGACGCGCGCGGCTCGATCAGCATCCTGAACTCGATCACGTCGCGCAGGAACTCGGGATCGGGCTTCGCGCGAAACCGCCAGCTCACGACATCTTCGTCGATCATGCGCCAGTCGCGCATCGGCCTGATACGCGTGCCGATCTTCGGACGCACGTCGAGCATGTGGCGCGCGAGCAGCATCGACAGCGCCTCGCGCATCACGGTACGGCTCACGTCGAACTCTTTCGACAGCACGTCTTGCGGAGGCAATACAGCACCGTACTTTTCTTCGACGATCCCCGTGACGAGACCGTCCATTACCTTGCTGACGAGCGATCGTTCCTTCGCATTCTGTTCCATGTATTTCTCCCCGACTCGGCGTTTGGTGCCTGTTGATCACGCGCCCTTCATGTGCCTTGTAGTCGTACTTATTTCGACACGTTGCTTGCTTCGATACCCATGCGCCAGTTAGGAAACTTCCTAACAGGGTTATCCCTCTTACGAATTGTTTCGTTCGTGCAACGCGCGATGAAGCGATGCACGCCTGGCGGGGGTACCACACACGCCGAGCTGGAAATTTTGCATTGCCTGGCGTCCCCGAAAGCAAACGTCATGCAGTACCCGCGATTGATTGGACCAGACGATTAACCGCATATTCTGTGCGAGGGAACACACAGCCCAACGTGAATGCTCGGACAACACACGTAACGTGTGACGTATTTCTCTTTGCGCTGCGCAAGCGTGCGAAGTGAACATCCTCAAGCACTCATCTCTCAGACATGAACGCCTCATTCGTCGCACGTCACGTCTGTCAAATATTCGATCATCTAATTCCTTCGTTATCCTCGATATTCATGCGATGTATGCGCAACGAACGTGGTTAAAGGCCGAGCGCCGATTTCGCGCTGACACGTTTATTACTCTGTTTAAAGTTGACGATACAAGTGCGACACCGCACGTTCGGAAGCTTTCGGATGCTCCCATTCAATGCGAACAGTGCGGTGCTGAACGGCGAATACTCGCATGCAGTCGCAGGATCGGCCTGCGGTGCGCGTCGCGCCTGATATCACGCTCGTCGAGTGTCGCCAACGAACCAACAGACGGATTTTTTCCGACGCGCCAAGCGCAGTTCGGGCCCCGGTTATGTTCGCAAACGCACGCAAGTCATAGAACACAACTGAATCATTTCTGGCACAACCCGGTCGCGTGGCAAAAACCACATGAATCGCGTGTCCAGACCCAACGCAGGTGCGGCTCCCGACTAGGATCAGACTAGATAAATCTAATAAATTCAATCACTTGCATCATACGAAATCGGATTTCGACTTCATTAACGCACGCAGACTGCGTTTTACAGATTTGAAACAAAAACGCACATTTCGGCCGTCGTCGGACCGCCGCATAGTTCATTGCATCGCATCAGCCCTAGTTGTGTGACCCCTTGGCATAGTCCTCGCTAAAAGTGAGGCGCAACACACATGCACGGACGCAAATGGCGCTTGACGCTGGACGCGCACCGCATTACGGGGCCGTTCCCGCCCCCCTCGACCGCCCGCCGGGCGGGGCTGTGCGAGGGCGACGGGAGCGGAATACAACAGAAGCCGCGAGCGGCTTCGATGCGAGGACCGATCATGCTTACCCTTCAATCAGACCTGCACGGCAACCACCTGCTGGGTGCTCTTCCGTCGCACGAGTGGCAGGCGCTGGCGCCCCATCTCGAACTCGTGCATCTGCGCGCCGAGCAACTGCTGTGCGACTCGGCGCAACGCATTCATCACGTGTACTTCCCGACCACCGCGATCATCTCGATGCTCTCGACGATGGAAGATGGCGGCTCGGTCGAAATCGCCGCAGTGGGCCGCGAAGGGATGACGGGCGTACCGATTCTGACCGGCGGTGAAACGATGCCGAGCCGCGTCCAGGTTCAATCGGCCGGCTTCGCCTACCGGATGACCGCACAGTGCCTCAAGCAGCAGTTCGCGCGCTCGGACTTCCTGCGTCGCCTGATGCTGCTCTACATGCACGTGCTGCTCACGCAGGTCGCGCAAACGGCCGCATGCAACCGGCACCATTCGCTGAACCAGCAACTGTGCCGCTGGCTGCTGATCGAAGTGGACCGCACCGCGTCGAACGAACTGACCGTCACGCAGCAGTTGATCGCGGACATGCTCGGCGTGCGCCGCGAAGGCATCACCGAAGCGGCCGGCAAGCTCCATAACGAAGGGCTGATCCATCACAGCCGCGGCCATATCAAGGTGCTCAACCGCGTGGGACTCGAGGCGAAGGCATGCGAATGCTACGGGCTCGTGCGGCGCGAATTCGATCGCCTGCTGCCGCGTCTGCGCCAGGCCGAAGCGGTGAGCTAAAAGCGAGGCGCGTGGCGACGAGGTCAGTGAAGCAGGCCACCGAAGCATTCCTTCGAGGCATCCCTTCGAAGCAGGCCTTCGCGCAAGTCCTCATACAAGCTTTCGTGCAAGCCGTGGCGTTATATCGGTTCAAAACGACGGGTTCAAAACAACGATAACAGCAGTCTTGAACTTCCCAGGCACTGCGCGCCCCTGGACGCACACCACGAATGTGCGGGCGCGTCGATCGCCGTGTGGAAGAGCTTTCTCGCACTAGCAGAAGAACGGGGAAACGGGCGGGCGGTGGCCGCGAGCGGCTGCCACCCCGCTTGTCTGGCGCAGCTGTTTCATCGGACAGCCGCATCGAAGCACGTTGCGTACACAACATTCGCGGCGCGAGACCGGCGCATGGCCAGTCGAATCGGGGCTATTCCATGTCTTCTCTCCTGACACCGCCATCCGCGCACGAGGTGCATGTCTGGCAGTGGGATCTCGACGCCGGCGCCGACGCGTTCGATCGGTACTGGCACATGCTTTCGACGCAGGAGCGCGAGCGCGCCGACCAGTTCCGCTACGACAGACATCGCCGCCGATACGTCGCGGGACGCGGCGAACTCAGGCGGCTTCTCGGCTGCTATCTCGGGTTATCGCCGCGCGAGGTCGCGATTGACTATGGTTCGGATGGCAAACCTTTCTGCACGATCGAACCGCACGAGCGGAACATCTGTTTCAACCTGAGCCACAGCGAGCATGCCGCGGCGCTGGCCGTATCGAACGGCTTCGAAGTTGGCATCGACGTGGAACACGTGCGCCCAATCGAGGCGTGTGTGCCGCTCGAAGTCTTTTCCACGCGCGAACACGCGGAATTTACCGCTTTGCCCGATGCGGATCAGCAAACGGTGTTCTTCGAAAGCTGGGCACGCAAAGAGGCTTGCCTCAAGGCGCTCGGCACCGGCTTTACGCTGCCGCCCGATCACTTCGAGTTCGACCTTTCCATTCGCGGCGATACGACACCGCGCTTCGTCGGCGGCGAGGCCGGGGAAGCCGCGCATTGGCGCATCGGAGCGCTGTCATTGAGTCCGACCTGCGCGGGAGCGGTGGCGGCACGACGCACCGACTGGTCGATTGTCAGGATGAATTGACCGCAAGCATTCAGGTCAGCGTAACCCTGTGCTGCATTCATCCACCCGTTTCATCAAAAAGCCTCGGTTAACGGTCCGGACCGACAGGCCGTTCTGTCATCGCCATGACCTGCTCCGCCGGCACGGAGACGCGCTCTGCGCACGGCCGTTCGCGGGTGTTGCGTTGTTGCATCGTTCGTGCGACGGCGTACGGATAGCGATGCCGCGGAAGACTAACTTTCACTTGCGGCAGATTTCGCGCCTGGTTTTCGCGCCTAAGACACGGGGGTCGGGCGCGCAAAGCCTCCTGCCGCCTGGCTCCCGTGACCCGCCGCCGTTATGTGTGCTCGCTGCGCGCTTATCGCCAGACGTAGTGCAGGTACAAGGCTTTGATCGAGATTATTGGAGAGCGGCACATGTCACACAGAGATGGATTTCCTGGCGACTGGCTGGGCTGGACCGCTGATGGACCCGGCGTCGCCGCGCGCTTCGATGCCGTTTGTGCGGAATTCGGTAATCATCTTGCTGTGATCGATGCAACGGGTAAGGAAAGCTACGACGCCCTCGGCGTTCGTTCGGCCCGTCTTGCAACCGTTCTGCGCGAGATGGGCCTTGCGCGCGGCGATCGTTGCGCGATCATGGTTCCGCGCAGCCGCGACACGCTCGCATTGATGCTCGCGATTCTGCGTCTGAACGCCGTCTATGTGCCGCTGGATCCGGCCTATCCCAAAGCGCAGCTCGATTTCATCGTGGCCGATTGCGCGCCGCGGCTCATCATCGCGGAAGCGGCAGCGCTCGCCAGCATCGGTGCGCTGGATGGCGCGATGGTCGATCTCGCGAATATCGTCGCGGCGTCGGACACCGCCGATCCCGCTGCGCTTGAAACGTGCGCTGCCGACGACCCGGCCTACGTTATGTACACCTCGGGCTCGACCGGCAAGCCCAAGGGTGTGATCGTGCCGCATCGCGCGATTCTGCGTCTCGTGCGCGGCCAGCGCTTTGCCGAGTTGTCGATTCACACACGCTTTCTGAACCTCGCGCCGCTCGCCTTCGATGCGAGCACGCTCGAAATCTGGGGCCCGCTGCTGAACGGCGGCTGCGCTGCCATCATCAACGAAGTTCAGCCTTCGCTCGACACGATCGCGGCCGAGATGGCGCGACTCGATGTGACAAGCGCATGGCTCACGGCAGGCCTCTTCAATGCGCTCGCCGACTATCGGCTCGAAGCCTTTGTGCCGCTCAAGGAGGTGTTGACGGGCGGCGACGTGCTGTCGCCTGTGCACGTACGCAAGGTCATGGAGGCGCATCCGGGGCTGCAGATCGTCAACGGCTACGGCCCGACCGAGAACACGACCTTCACCTGCTGCTACGCCATTCCGCGCGACAGCGAGGCGCTCGCGAACGGCGAGGCGATTCCGATCGGCGACGCGATCGCCGGCACGCGCGTCTACATCGTCGACGACAAGCTCGCGCCAGTGGGCGACGGAGAAATCGGCGAGCTCGTCACCGGCGGCGACGGCGTGGCGCTTGGCTACCTCAATCGCGCCGACCTGACGGCGGAAAAGTTTATCGACGATGTCTTCGTGCCCGGCGGCAAGCTTTATCGCACCGGCGACCTGGTTCGCCGGCGCCCGGACGGCGCGATCGACTTCCTCGGCCGCAACGACCGGCAGATCAAGATTGCCGGCAAGCGCATCGAACTCGATGAGATCGAACACGCGCTGCGTGCGGCGCCCGGCGTCGCCGATGCGGCCGTGGCGGCATTCGAAGGCCGCAGAGGCAAGTCCATCGCCGGCTTTGCGAAGGCCGCCGATATCGCCGATGCCCGCATCTTCGCGGACGCCTTGCGCGCGCATCTCAGAGCGGCCTTGCCCGACTATATGGTGCCGGCCGAACTGCGTGTCCTGCCGGACTTTCCGCTGACACCGAATGGCAAGGTCGACCGCAAAGCACTGCTTGCGGGACTCGATACGGCTGCCGCATCGATGGCCACACCCGCCGCCACAATCGAACCCAAACCCGAGCCCGAACCGGTGAACGACGATTTCTCCGGCAAGCTCGCTGCGGTGTTCGAAGGGTTACTCGGCCAACCCGTCGACCGCCGCGCGAATTTCTTCGATCTTGGTTTGCGCTCGCTCGATCTGATGCGTGCGCACGCGATCATCATGCGCGACGTCGCCGCAAACGTTGCGCTGGTCGATCTGTTTCGCCACCCGAATGTCGAGGCGCTGGCCGCGCAACTGCGCACCACGCTCGAAATGAACAGTAATGAAACATTTCGACACCGTCGCCGCAACGCCGATCCGCACGGCGGTGCGATCGCCGTGGTCGGCATGTCCGGGCGCTTCCCCGGCGCGCGCAATGTCGCCGAACTCTGGGCCAATATCCTCGCAGGCCGCGACTGCATCACGCATTTCGACGTCACCGAACTCGAAGACAGTTTCGACGAAAGCTCACGCCGCGAAGCGCGCTATGTGAAAGCGCGCCCGATCCTCGCGGACGTCGACCGTTTCGACGCCGGCTTTTTCGGCGTGCTGTCGCGCGAGGCGGCGCTGACCGATCCGCAGCAACGCATTTTCCTCGAGATCGCCTGGGAGGCCTTCGAGGACGCCGGCTATGATCCCGCGACGATCGCCGGCGCAGTCGGCGTATTCGCCGGCACCTCGATGAACACGTACTTCCTCAAGCACGTACTGTCCGATCGTGGCGTCATCGACGAATTCACCAGCCAGTTCCAGATCGGCGAGTATCAGAAGCTCGTCGGCGCCGGCGATTTCGTCGCCACGCGCACCGCGTACAAGCTCGGCCTGACCGGCCCTGCGATCTCGGTCCAGACCGCATGCTCAACGTCGCTGACCGCAATCGGCCTGGCCGTCGAGAACCTTCGATCGGGACGCTGCGACATGGCGCTGGCCGGCGGCGTATCGGTCACATTCCCGCAGAAGCGCGGCTACTTCTACGAAGAAGGCGGAATGGGCGCGCCCGATGGCAAGTGCCGCCCGTTCGATGCCGATGCGCAAGGCACGGTGTTCGGTTGCGGCGCCGGCGTCGTGCTGCTCAAACGGCTCGACGACGCGCTTGCCGATGAGGATCCGATCTATGCCGTGATTCGTGGTGTCGGCATCAACAACGACGGCTCGGACAAGGTCGGCTTCACGGCACCGAGCGTCGATGCCCAGGCCCGCGCGATTGCAATCGCACACGCCGAAGCCGGCATCGACCCGGCCTCGATCGGCTATATCGAGGCGCATGGCACGGCGACGCCGCTGGGCGACCCCATCGAGTTCGCCGGCCTCGTGCAGGCGTTTCGTCTCGGCGGCGTCGAGGGCGGCCAGTTCTGCGCGCTCGGTTCGGCGAAGGCCAATGTCGGACACCTCGACGCGGCCGCCGGCGTGACCGGATTTATCGCGGCGTCGCTCGCGCTGCGCAACCGCGTCTTGCCGCCACTGCTGCATTTCGGCTCGCCGAATCCGGGCATCGATGTCGCGAACAGCCCGTTCTTCTTCAATGTGAATGCGCGTCCGTGGGCCGATGGCCCGACGCCGCGCCGCGCCGGTGTCAGCTCGTTCGGTGTCGGCGGGACGAACGTCCATGTGCTGCTCGAAGAAGCGCCGGAGCGTGCCGACACGTGTGCGAGTACATCAGCGCCACAACAGGAACAAGGTCTGCAGATTCTGCCGCTTTCGGCACGCAGCGCGGCCGCGCTCGAACGCGCGAAGGCCAACCTGGCGAAACATCTCGCGGCCCATCCTGGCCTCCCGCTCGCCGACGTGGCCGCGACCCTGCAAACGGGCCGTCGCGCCTTCGCGCATCGATCCGTCGTAATCGCCGACAGCGTCGATCAGGCACAGGCAAAACTCAGCAAAGGCGCAATCGAAGCCCAGGCGCCGCAGGCCACGCCTCCGGTTGTCTTCATGTTCCCGGGCCAGGGCGCACAGTATCCGGGCATGGGAGAAGCGCTCTATCGCAGCGAACCCGTCTATCGCCAGTGGATCGATAAGGGTGCCGAAGTATTGGCCGCGCACGTCGGGCTCGATATCCGGACCCTGCTCTTCAGCGAAACGCCGGAAGGCGACGACACGCCGCATCCGATCCGTTCGACGATCTACGCGCAGCCCGCGCTGTTCCTCGTCGAATATGCGCTCGCGCAACTGTGGATGTCGCGCGGCATCAAGCCGACGGCCATGATCGGCCATAGCGTCGGCGAACTGGTGGCGGCCTGCGTGGCCGAAGCGATCTCCTTCGAGGATGCGCTGTATCTGATCGCGCGGCGCGGCGCGCTCATGCAGTCGGCCGAGCCGGGCGCGATGCTGGTGGTGCGTCTGTCGGAAGCCGAACTCGCACCGGTGCTGCCCAACGACGTCGACCTCGCCGCCATTAATGCGCCGTCGCTGAGCGTCGTGGCCGGCCCGTTCGCGGCGATCGAAGCATTCGAGGCCCAACTCAAGGCAAGCGATATCGAGCATCGCCGGCTGCATACGTCGCATGCGTTTCACTCGCGCATGATGTCCGGCGTCGTCGACGATCTCGCGAAGGTCGCCGATACGCTTTGTTTCGCAGCGCCGAAGCTTCCGTATGTGTCGTCGGTGACCGGCCAGTGGGTGTCGATGGATCAGCCGGTACAAGGACACTACTGGGCAAGCCACTGCCGCAACGTCGTGCGCTTTAGCGATGCGCTGGCCACGGTGACGGCCGAAAGCAAGCCGCTGCTGCTCGAAATCGGCCCGGGCCGCACGCTATCGACCTTCGTCATGCAAGGCTTGCCGAAGGACCGTTATCAAGGCGCGATTGCGTCCCTGCCCGATTTCGCCACGCGCGACCGTGAGCTTGCGGTGCTGGCCGAGGCAACCGGGCGACTGTGGCTCAACGGCGTCACGCCCGACTGGAAAACCGTCCAGACTGAAGGCGCCCGCCGCGTTTCGTTGCCCACGTATCCCTTTGAACCGGAGCGGCATTGGATCGATGCCCCCGATGCCCGCAAGACCGCGATCACCACTTCTTCAAGCCAACCGGCAACGACCGCCGCGGCGATTGCCGCTCCTGCATCGTCAGACGCAATAACCGAGACCGCCCAGACCGCCATGTCCCAAACCGTCAAAATCGACCGCACACCGCGCCTTATCGCCGAACTGGCTTCCCTGCTTGCCGAGATGTCCGGCGAGGCGCCCGATACCTCCAATCCGGACGTGACGTTCTGGGATCTCGGTTACGACTCGCTGTTCATGGGGCAAGTGTCGAGGCAACTGCGGCGCCGCTACGATGTGACGATCAGCTTCCGGCAGATCATGAGCGACTATCCGACGCTGCCCACGCTCGCGCAGTTCCTCGATGGCGCGTTGCCGCCCGATCCGGAACAGCCGGCTGTGCCGGTTGCGGCCGCGGCTGAGGCGGCGCCTGCCGCTTCGTCTGTCGCCGTTGCAACAGCGGCCGCACCGGCCGTCACCACGCCGGTCGCCGTAGCGGCACCGGCCGTGCCGGTCATGACCACACAGTTTGCCGCCGTCCCTGCCACGGGCGATATTCAGTCCGTGTTCCGCGACCAGCTCGCCGCGATGCAATCGCTGATGTCGCGTCAGCTCGACATGCTGCAAGGCGCACCGCTGGCGGTGCAGCAGCCCGCTGCGGCGATCCCGGCGGCCGCGCCGTTTGCAGCGCCTGCTCTGGCAGCGCCCGCGCCGATCGCAGCGCCCACGACTGCCGCAGCACCGGCGCGCTCCGCCGGCCCCGAAATCAAATTCGATGAAAACCGCCCGTCGCGCTTCGCCGCCTACAAGCCCGGCCAATCGAGCTCGGCCCAGATGACGGACGTGCAGCAGGCGTTCATCACGGATCTGTCGACTCGCTACTCGGCAAAGACGCCGACCTCCAAGGCTCGCACGCAGTCGTATCGCCCGGTGCTTGCCGATCCGCGCACCGCGAGCGGCTTTCGCGAGGAATGGAAGGAACTCGTCTACCCCGTCGTTGCGCAGCGTTCGAAGGGCTCGAAGATCTGGGACGTCGACGGCAACGAATATATCGATCTGGTCAACGGCTACGGACAAACCGCGTTCGGCCACACGCCCGATTTCGTGGTCGATGCCGTCAACGCGCAAATGCAGGAAGGCTTCGCGATCGGACCGCAGTCTCCGCTAGCCGGCGAAGTCGCCCAGATGTTCGCCGAAATTACCGGGCATCAGCGCGTCACGTTCTGCAACACGGGCTCTGAAGCCGTCATGGCAGCGATGCGTCTCGCGCGCACGGTAACGGGTAAGGAAAAAGTGGTCTGCTTCGACGGCGACTATCACGGTCAGTTTGACGAAGTACTCGTCAAGCCGGGCAGCGAAGGCGGCGTGCCGCGCGCTTTCCCGATCGCGCCCGGCATTCCGCAGCACTCGGTCGGCAATATGGTCGTGCTGCCGTACGCGAAGTCCGAAAGCCTCGAATGGATCAAGGCGAACATCGACGATATCGCGGCCGTGCTGATCGAGCCCGTGCAGTCGCGTCATCCGAATCTGCGTCCGAAGGAATTCGTGCAGCAGTTGCGCGAAATCACGGCCGCCAACGAATCGGCCCTGATCGTCGACGAGGTCGTGACGGGCTTTCGTGTCCACCCGGCCGGCATGCAAGGCTACTGGGGCATCAAGGGCGACATGGCGACCTATGGCAAGGTGGTCGGCGGCGGCCTGCCGGTCGGCGTGCTCGCCGGCAGCGCGCAATATATGGATGCGCTCGACGGCGGCCAGTGGCAATTCGGCGATGCTTCGGTACCCGAAGTTCCGCCGACCTTCTTTGCCGGCACGTTTGTGCGCCATCCGCTCGTGCTGGCCGCGATGAAGTCCGTCCTGCTGCACCTCAAGGAAGCCGGCCCGGCGCTGCAGGAAACGCTCGGCGGCCGCATGGCCGGCCTCGTGCAACGCATCAACACGCATCTGGAGAAGGTTGGCATCGCCACGCGCGCCGAAACGTTCTCGAGCTGGTTCTATGTCAGCTTCTCGGGCGAAGATCGGCTCGGCAGCCTGTTCTATGCCTACATGCGCTACCTCGGCGTGCACATCATGGAAGGCTTCCCGTGCTTCCTGACGACGAGCCATTCGGACGAGGACATCCGCAGGATCGGCGACGCCTTCGTCGAAAGCATCGACACGCTCCAGCGCGTGGGGATTCTCGCCGGCACGAACCAGGCGGTCCCGGTCGCCGAGACGGCCGTGGCGCATTCGCAGCAACCCGCGCAACCGCCGCTCACTGAATCGCCGCTCACCGAGCCGCAGAAAGAAATCTGGATGTCGGCTCAGGTCGGCGACGAAGCATCGCTCGCGTTCAATGAGTCTTTCACGCTCGAACTGATGGGCAACCTGGACGAAGGCGCATTCGAACGCGCCTTCGCGGCAACGGTGGCGCGCCACGACGCGTTGCGCGCCCGCTTCTCGCGCGTCGGCGACACGATGTTCGCCGATGCATCGGCGACGGTTCCGCTGGTTCATATCGACCTGTCGGACCACGCCAATGCAAGCGCGGAACTCAGCGCACTCGTCGATGCGGAAGCACGCGAGCCGTTCGATCTCACGCGCGCGCCGCTCGCACGCGCCGCGCTGATCCGTCTCGACGCGCAGAAGTGGGCCTTCGTGTTCACGGCGCATCACATCGTCTGCGACGGATGGTCGATCAACATCATCCTGCGCGATCTGCAGGCGCTCTACTCGGCCGAGGTGACCGGCAAGCCAGCAGAGCTCGACGACGTGCAAAGCTTCCTCGCTTTCGCCAAGGCACAGGACGAGGCCGGTGTCGACGCGGCGACGCGCGAGTTCTGGTTGAACCTGCATCGCGATCCCGCGCCGCAAGCGGATTTGCCCGGCGACCGCGCGCGCCCCGAGATCAAGAGCTTCAGTGGCGCGTCGACCACGCGCCACCTCAGCGCCGATCTGCTCAAGCAGGTGAAGACCGCCGCCTCGAAACAGGGCTGCTCGCTGTTTGCCGCGCTGTTCGGCGCCGCCCAGGTGCTGTTCGGGCGTCTGTCCGGCAACGACGATGTCGTGATCGCCGCGCCGATGGCAGGTCAGTCGCAGGCCGGCGAAGCGCTGCTGGTCGGGCACTGCGTCAACTTCCTGCCGCTGCGCGTGCGGTTCGATCGCAACCAGCCGTTCGCCGCGCATATGAAGGCGGTGCGCGATCACCTGTTCGACGCCGGCGACCGGCAGAACTACACGTACGGCGCGCTCGTGCGCGATCTCGGCATCAAGCGCGATCTGAACCGGCTGCCGCTCACCGACCTGCAGTTCAATCTCGAGAAGGTCGACGCCCAGCTCGAGATGGCCGGCGGCGTCACCACACGCTTTGCGCCAAACGCGAAGGCCTTCAGCAACTTCGATCTGTTCCTCAACGTGATCGAATCGGCGCAGGGACTTCGTCTCGATTGCGACTTCAGCACCGACGTTTATGACGAAGCGACGATCCAGCGCTGGCTCGGCCACTATGAAACCTTGCTGAGCGCGATCGCTCGGGATCCCGAAACGACCGTGGCCGCGCTGCCGCTCCTGAACGAAGGCGAGATCCGCCATCTTCGCGACGAGCTGAACGCATCGGCGCGTGCCTACGATCTGTCGCGGACCACGCCCGCGATGATCGCCGCGCAGGCTCGCCAGACGCCGAACGCGCCGGCCGTATCGGATGAAACGGTGCGCCTGACCTACGGCGAGCTCGACGAACACGCGAACCGGATCGCCCGCCGGCTCGTCGCAACGGGCATCGCGCCGCGCGGACGTGTCGCCATCGCGATGGACCGCACGGTGATGACGTTGGCCGCGATGATCGGCGTGTGGCGCGCCGGCTGCGCCTATGTGCCGCTCGATATGACGATGCCGCCGGCACGTTTGCGCCAGATTCTCGATGGTGCGGACATCGCCGCAGTCCTTGGCGACGCCGCCAGCCGGAATGTGCTGGACCCGGGCGCACATCGCGTGCTCGAAGTGGAGGCGCTGCTGGCGCGAGGCGACCACGACGCCGTGACATTGCCGGTCGTATCGGATGCCGATGCCGCCTACGTCATTTTCACCTCGGGCTCGACAGGCCAACCGAAGGGCGTGGAGATTCCGCACCGCGCCTTGAGCAACTTCCTGCTGTCGATGATGAACGAGCCGGGCTTCACGGCCAGCGACCGCATCGTCGCGGTCACGACGTTCTCGTTCGATATTTCCGGGCTCGAGTTGTTCCTGCCGCTGATCGCCGGCGGGCAAACCTTTATCGCCGGCCATACCGAAGTACGCACCGGCTATGAGCTCGTCACGCGGTTGAAGGAACAGTCCGCCACCGTGCTGCAAGCAACGCCGTCGCTGTGGCGCATGCTGCTCGAGGCCGGCTTCAAGGCGCCGCGCGGCTTCAGGATCCTGTGCGGCGGTGAAGGCTTGCCGCGCGATCTCGCCGACGCGCTGCTCGCGACCGGCGCCGAAGTATGGAACCTCTACGGTCCGACTGAAACGACGATCTGGTCTTCCGCGTCGCGCGTCGATGCGAACGGGCCGGTCGTCATCGGCGCTCCGCTCGCCAACACGCAACTGCATGTGCTGACCGACGACCTGCGTCTCGCGCCGCAAGGCATGAGCGGCGAACTGTGGATCGGCGGCGAAGGCCTCGCGACGGGCTATTTCAACCGGCCCGACCTCACGGACGCGGCGTTCAGACAGGTGGCGATCGAAGGCGCCGCGCCCTGCCGTCTCTATCGCACGGGCGACCTTGCGAAACGGCTTGCCGATGGCTCGCTGCAACACCTCGGCCGTCGCGACCAGCAGATCAAACTGCGCGGCTTCCGCATCGAGATCGAGGATATCGAGGCCGCCTTGCGTAAGGCGCCCGGCGTCGCGGCAGCCGCTGTCGCGCTGCATACCGTAAGCGGCAGTCCGCGCCTCACGGGCTATATCGTCGAAGCCGCCTCGGGCCAGACCGATCAGCAAGCGGTCGCCACACATATCGCCGCGCAGTTGCCGGCCTACATGGTGCCCTCGCTGTGGATGACGCTCGACGCGCTGCCGCAAACCGGCAACGGCAAGCTCGACCGCAAGGCGCTGCCCGTGCCGACCGCGGAGATGGTGGCCGCGCCGGTGCGCCAGCCGCAAGCCGCGCTTAAGGCGGTTCCGCAAATCACGGTGCCGGCCGAACCCGTCACGGCAGCCGCGCCGATCCAACCCGCGGCCATGACGCCGACCGAGGCCACGCTCGCGGCGATCTGGGGCGACGTGCTCGGCCTGCAGCATGTCGGCACCGACCAGCAGTTCTTCAGCCTCGGCGCGGACAGCCTGCAGCTGTTCCGCATCGTCGCGCGCATGAACGAGCGCGGTCTTGGCGTCGATGCGCGTCAGCTGATGAAGAACGTGACGATCGCCGAACTGGCGGCGAGCCTCGACGGCACGCAGACGGAGACGCCGATCGAAATACCTGCGGTGGCGCGGCCGTCGATCCTCAACTTCAAGCGCAGGAATGCAGGGGGACTCTGAGCGATGAACTCGATAGCGTTGGATATCGCGCCGGCTCACGAGGTCGAAGCCGGTTACGCGCTGTTCCCGGCAACCGCCTGCCAGAACCGCTTCTGGCATGAGCAGAAGGCATCGCCGCGGGCCACCGCGCTCAATATCGCGTTCCGGCTGCAATTGTCGGGGCCGCTCGACGCCGCGAGCATCGAACAGGTGCTCGGCGAACTGGTCGCGCGCCACGAGATCCTGCGCACCGGCTTCCTGATGACCGGTGCGGGCTTGCGTCAACAGGTCTGGAGCCGCGCCGATTTCCGGCTCGAGGTGGTAGACCTCTCCGGTTTCGACGATAAGGCCGCCGTCGCCGAAGCGGAGCGTGTCGGTGTCCAGCAGGCTCGCACGCCGTTCGAGCTGTCGTCGTCCTCGTTTTTCCGGGCCGTGTGGCTGCCGAGATCGCGCACGCAGGGCGAATTGCAGCTGACTTTCCATTCGCTGGTGATGGACGGCTGGTCTTTTGCGATCGTAGTGCGCGAACTCGTCGAAGGTCTCGCCGCGCTGTATGCGGGACACGATTTCGACTATCCCGATGTCGAGCTTCATCACGGCGACTACGCACTGTGGAAACAGGAGTTTCTCGGCAGCGGCGCGCTCGATCGCGCGCGGGCGCATTGGCGCCAGGAGCTGCAGGGTTTCACGCGCTTCGATGTGCCAGGCGATCGCCCGCGTCCGCAGGAGCGGCGCTTTCAGGGCATCATTCGCTCGATCCTGTTGCCCAACACGTTGAGCGAGCATCTGATCGCAGCGGCCAAGGCGCAAGGCGTCACGCTCTTTAGCGTGGCGGCCTCGGGCCTTGCCATGGCGCTTCAAACTGCAGCCGGACAAAGCAAAGTCGCGATCAGTACGCAAATGTCGGTGCGCGACCAGCAGGAACTCGAGGGCGTGGTCGGCCCGCTTATCAATACGGTGATCCTGCGCCTCGACGTTGCGCCTGGCAGCCCCATCGCCTCCGTGATCGCGCAATGCGGCGCCAAGCTCAGCGACGCCATCGAACATCTGCACGTGCCGTTCGAAGAGATGATCGAAATAGCGGGCGAGCCTGCCGACAACAATAGCCCGCCGCTTTGCTCCGTCAATTTCGCTTTGCAGCAGAGCTTCGTAGGCGTCGGCGATGAAGTACGCCGCCAGGATTTCGCCGCAACGACCTCGCCCTCGTTCAATGCGGGCGCGCTCTACGACCTCAACTTTTTTATGGTGCGGCGCCCGGACGGCTGGCGCATCTCGTGTGAAGGCGACACCGACCTCTACGACATCGAGACGATCGACCGGCATCTGGCTAGATGGCGCGAGATGCTCGAAACTGTCGAAATCGTGGAAGCACCGCGGCAAGCGCCCACGCCCGCCAAAGCAGCGGCAAAAACAGCGGCAAATGCAGCAGCGAAATTCGCGGGTGGCGTGGGCCCGAGCGGCTTCATGACTCAGGCCCAGCTCGACGCGAAAGCACGCAATATCGTGCAGTTCAACGAGAACGCACCGGGCACGCCGATCATCGCGCTCAACAACACGGCCGTGTTCTACGAGCTGGCGCGGCAGATCGGCGACGAGCGGCCCGTTATCGATATTCCGATGGTGCCGGAAGGCCCGCCGCGCGAATTCCCGCAGCGCGCCTATGAGGATATCGCCGCCGACGCCGTGCGGCTCATCAGACTGGCGCGGCCAACCGGCCCCTATATCCTGATGGGCCACTGCGTGCTCGGCGCGCTGGCGGTCGAGGCGGCCCATCAGCTGCGGCGCGAGGGCGAAACGGTGGAGCTCGTTATCCTCAACGATTCGTGGTGCCCCGGATATCGCGAAGACATGCCGTGGTACGACCGGCTGTTGCGCAAAATACGCGTGCGCGCGTACGACATCCCGCGCGACTTTCGCGCGGCCCGGCGGCGCGAAACTTCGATGGTCGTGTTCCTCAAGCAGTTCCGCACGGTTCGCTGGTTCCACCTGATCGCGCTCGGCCACAAGCTCGGCCTCTTCAAGAACGACGGGCCGAACAACGAGCTTGCCGAGAACCTCTGGTATATCGGGCATCTGCGTATGCAGCAGATGCGGTACCGCGCCGCGCCCTATGACGGCCACGTGCAGATCTTCCGCAGCGGTCAGGCGCTCAAGGGGCGTCTGTTCGCCCACGACCTCGGATGGCATCAGGTCGTCACGGGCAAGCTCGTCGTCACGGAGATTCCCGGCATGCACGACCAGATGTTCCGCGCGAACGGCGCTGCGCTGATCGGCAGGCAGCTGCGCGAGCGCCTCGCCGCTATCGAGGGAAAGCTCGTCGAGTCGGGCCCCACCGAAGAGGACGCTTCCGCAGCGGTCTTAAGCCGTGCCGAGGCTTAGATTGGCGATGGATTGGATAAGGTGCCTCACCCATGTCCCGTTTGCGAATTGCGTTGCTGGTCATGCTTGGCGGTCTGCTGACCGCAACCGGTCTGATGCTGGTCGGCGCGGCGATGCCTGACGGGCTTGGCCGCCCGTTCGCCGCTGTCGCCGCCGGCACCGAACCGTCATCGGGCAGGATAAGGTTCGCGGTGCTCGGCGATTCCGACAGCCAGTCGTATCACGACACGCAGATGCTGAGTAACCCGAGCCTGCGCGGCGGCACGTGGCGCGCCACCACGTGGCAATGGACCGAGGTTCTCGCGCGGCTGCGCGGCGACCAGGTCGATCTCGGCGAATGGGGCGCGTGGGGCACGGGCAAGTATCGCGCGCGGTTCGACAAGGTTTTCGGCATAGTCGCGCGCACGCCCGCGAAGGACGACTATCGCTACGACTTCGCCGCGAGCGGCGCCTGGTGCAATCAGTTGCTGGGATCGCCGCAGCGTCAGGCAGTCAATCTCGTCGACCTGATGGACAAGGAACCGCAGGCGTGGAAAGGCGGCATCGTGCTGATCCGGATCGGCATCAACGATGTCGGCGGGCACGGCGTGCTTGACGAATTGTCGCGCGATCCAAAGGCATCGCATCCGCTCGCGTTGATCAACGCGTGTGTCGACGCGATCGGCGAGACCATCGCGCTGATCCACAAGCGGCATCCGCAAACCAACGTGGCGCTGGTCGGTATACTTAACAATGCGGACTGGGCGGTCGAGTTCGACAGCTGGCAATCGGCGAGCGCCATCGCCAATATCGATGCCGGCATGGATGTGTTCGACAATGGCCTGCGCAAGCTTGCCGCGGAGAATCGCCATGTCGTCTTTCTCGACGACCGCGCCTGGTTCAGGAGCCTGTGGGGCGAACGCGACGAACAAGGCCGCCCGCTATACAAAACCGTGCGTCTGTCGCCCGGTTGGGCAATCACCAATTCATCGGGCGACGATCCGCACAACTCCGTGCTGTCCGACGGTCATGCCGGCGTCGTGTGGAATACGCTTTGGGCGCAGCATCTTGTCACTTCGCTGAATGCGGCGTTCGGTTTGAATCTCACACCGATCACGGATGCCGAAGTGATCGGTTTCCTCCAGCCGAGCTTTGCCGCGAAGCATCAGTAATGCGTCGCGCGAGGGTGTCAGTGCGTGAGCGTATGAAGGTGTGAGGAAAAGCGCGCGCGATCTACCGCATCGCGCGCGGCACGAGCCCGCCGCTTAGCCGATCCGCTCGACCAGTTGTCGCCAGCTCGCGAGGATCGGTTCGCGCGCGAAATTCACGAGATGCGCGCGCGCCTGAGACATCCGATGGGCCCGCTCGCCGTCCGACATGCCGGCCAGCGATCTCATACCAGAAGCGATCGATTCCGTATCGAGCGGATCGGCATCGACCATCGCTTCGCCGCCGATTTCCGTCAGAATGCTCGACCTCGAAACGAGGCACGGCAAATCATATTCGATCGCCTCGATCACCGGCATACCGAAGCCTTCGAGCAGGCTCATCAGCACAAAACCAGACGCGTTGCGGTAGAGCCAGCGAAGTTCGTCATCGGTCGTATAACCGGGCATGACTACACCGGCGGTTTGCCTTGCAAGCTCGATTGCAGCCTCGGCACCGGGCTCCCGCTGCCCGACGATGACATAGCGCCATCCCTCCTTCGCCAGCCCGCTCGCTGCGAACGCCTCGATGCAACGCGCCTGATTCTTCCGGTCGCCGATACTGCCCACGGTCAGAAGAAAGCGGGATGAAACGCCGTCTACCGCACGCCCCTCTCCTTCCTTGATCCCCAATCGCGTCGGGTTGTAGATGACACTCGACGACGCATACGCGTCCCCGTACAGCCTGTGAAATTCCTGCTGGGTCGTCTTGCTGACAAACACCATATGCGGCTTGATGCGTCGAATCTGGTCGTATGCAAGCACATAAAATTCATGCACGCCGGGCGCGAAGTATTGCGGATGCGTGATCGGACCGACGTCATGGCAAAGCACGATATCGCGCGCTTCCAACCGGTGGCGCACAACGCTGAGCGGATCGAGATGCAGCGTGGGACGAGGGTCGCGGATAACGGGCAACAGCGAAGACAGCCTGGGTCTGAATACCCGCGCCACGGTCTCCTTGAGCGTCAGGCGGCCCGCGACACGGCGCATGAAGTCGCTATGCGGAAACTCGTGAAATCGCCCGTAGCGGACCCGCGTGACCCTGCTGCCGAGCGACGAAATAATGTCCTTCCCCAAAAAAAGCTTGCCGGTCCGATCGTTAAGCGCCAACGAGAAATCGACATCGATAGACATGGTTCGTCCTCAGAATCTTTTTGGGGGGAAATCAGCGCGACACGGCGTTCACGGTCTCGAACAGGTGACGTGCCGCCTGCTTCCAGGTGAAGTTGCCAGCCTGCCGGCGGCCCTCGGCGATCAGCGCTTGCCGCACCGTTTCGTCATTGAGCGCCGACAGAATATTCAGACTCCAGGCTTCCGGGCTGAACGGGTCCGCATACAGCGCGGCTTTCCCGCACACCTCCGGAAGCGCGCCGTACGGCGCGGCCACGACCGGACAGCCGAGCGCCATCGCCTCGAGCGGCGGCAAACCGAACCCTTCGGTTAGCGAAGGAAAGGCGAGCGCGCCGGCATTGACCATCAGTCCGACCAGTTCGGGGTCGGTAATGCGGCCCGCGAAACGCACGTTCTGCGGCACCACGTGCCCGATATTCTCGAAATCGGCCCGCGTCGCGCCGCCGAACAGCACGAGTTCGACGTCGCTCATTTCCGCATTGGCGAAGGCCTTCAGCAGCACGCCGATATTCTTGTGCTTCTGCGTATTCGCGAGCGCAAGCACATAGCGGCGCGGCTTGAGATTCAGTACCGCAAGCTGCCCCTCGTCGGGCCGGATCTGCAACACATGGTCGCAGCCGTTGTGCACAACGACAATCTTGTCGGCACTCGCAATGCCGTAGCGCACGAGTTCCTGCTTGGAGAATTCGGAAACGGTCAGGATCACCTTGTGCCGCTTGCCGATAAAAAAGAACAGGAATTTGTAGCGCAGCCGGAAAGGCAACGAATAGGATTCAGGCGCCGAATACACTTGCGCGTCGTGAATCATCGTCGCGCAATCGCGATGAAACAGCGGCCCGAGATTGCAGAGGTTCAGTATGAAGTCCTTCCTGCGCGCCAACGGAAGATACAGCTGTTCCCACGCGGTCCGGTGGATGCCGCGCACCCAGGGATCCTCGCGAACACATGAAATGTTGCGATAAGGCGGCACCTTGGCGCTGTCTCTGACGACAACGGCATAGTCGACACCATTAGCCGCCTGCCCGGCGATCAGGGCATCGGTCGCGGCGACAAGCTGCTCGGCCACCCTGAGCACGCCGGTCGGCGCCGAACCGAAAAACTTGCCATTGAACGCTATCGTTTTCGATGCGATCGTTTTCATCATCTTCCTGTCCGCCCAAGCGTCAATCTTCGTCGCAGATAGGTGCAAAGTCCGATCAGATTGCCACTCAAACTACCCCCAACCATCAACGCAACGCTCCGTCGCGATACGCGCGAATTTGCCGGCGCGGCATGGCGAGGGCGATGCGGTTTTCTATGTCTGGCATCGTAGCGGCGCGTCAGATGCGGCACTGCTGCCTAGCGCACGAAAACTCGCACGAAAACTCGCACGAAACCTCGCACACAAACTCGCGCCAGGACGCGCACGAAAACGCGCGCGCAGGCGCGGACATCGAGCCTGGCTTGCCGGAGACGAAAAAAGCCGTGACGTGCGCCGACGAACAAACGCCGTGGCGCGCCTCGGCCAGAATGCCCTAGTCGGCATACCGGACCACTCCATGAGCACCAAACCCAGTCTCAGACGCAGCGCGACGATCAATCTCGTCGGCAGCATCCTGCCGATCCTGATCACGCTAGCGACCACGCCGATCTATCTGCACCATATCGGCGCCGCGCGCTACGGTGTGCTTGCGATCGTCTGGATGGTGCAAGGCTATTTCGGCTTTCTCGATCTGGGGTTGTCTCAAGCGACGTCCAACCGCATCGCGCAACTCGACGACGCGCCGCACAGCGAGCGCCAGGCCGTCGTGTGGACCGCGCTGATCCTGAACGCCGCGCTGGGTGTCGCGGGCGGCATCGTGCTCTTTGCACTGATGCACACGCTGCTCACGTTCTTCGACATCGGCGAGGCGCTGTCGGCCGAGTTGCTGCCCGCGCTGCCCTACGTGGCCTGTCTGGTCGCGCTCTCGAATCTGATCAGTGTGTTCAACGGCGCGCTCGTCGGGCGCGAGCGCTTCGGCGCGCTCAACGCGTTACAGCTCGTAGTCGCGATCATTTATCAGCTTGCGCCTCTTGGCGTCGCGTTCGTGTTCGGACCGAATCTGCGTTACCTGGTATTCGGCACGGTCGGAGCCGGCGTCGTGGCGCTGGTGCTGACTGCCGCCGTGGTCTGGCGGGTATTTCCTCTGTCGTTTGCGAACGGCCCGCGCCGCGATCTGGTCCGCCCGCTGTTCTCGTACGGCGCATGGATCAGTCTGACGCGCCTCGCGACGCCCGTGCTCGAAACTGCCGACCGCCTTCTGATCGGTCACGCGCTAGGGCCGCAGGCGGTCACCTACTATCAGGTGCCGTTCAATCTCGCCCAGCGCGTGCGGCTTTTTCCGTTCGTCATTATCCGCACGCTGTTTCCGCGTCTGTCGTCACTCGACGCCGCGAGCGCCGCGGCACTTTCCTTCGCCGCGATACGTGGCCTCGCCGCTGCCCTCACGCCGATGATCGTGTTCGGCATCTTCTTCATGCACCCGTTTCTCTCGCTGTGGCTGGGACGTGAATTCGCGTCGCGCGCCACATCGGTTGGAGAAGCGATTCTCGTCGGCATCTGGATCAACTCGCTTACGATGATCGCCGCCACCCACCTGCAAGCAACCGGTAAACCCGGTATCGTCGCGCGTCTTCAGACCTACGAAATACTGCCGTTCCTCGCCTTGCTGTGGTGGATGCTTCAGCACTTCGGCGTGCAGGGCGCGGCGCTCGCCTGGAGCGCGCGCTGCCTCGTCGACGGGCTGCTGGTATTTCGTGCCGCGCGCCTCGATACGCGGCCGATCCGCATGCTGGTCCTGCCCGCATTGATCGTGGCGGCGGCGTACGTCGGGACACTCCTGTTCGCTCCGCTTACGTGGCCGAGCATCGCGATGTGGTTCGGCATGACGGGCGTCGCGCTCGCGTGGAGCGCGCACGCCGAACCGCGAGCCCGCGTGCGCGCGGTCGAACTGTTCGCGTCGATCCGCAACTACACACGGCGTTCGGCGCAAAGCTAGCAGGATCGCGAGGCATGACAACGCGCGCTAGCGCGTAGTCATGCCTTCATCTCCGATATCCCGCATGAGCCATGCACCGACGTACCGCGATCCATCGGACGTCAAATGATCGCGATCCGTGTACATGAACTCGCCACCGCGTCGCGCGTAGCAATTCTGGCTGTCGCACAGTAGCGGAACCGGATTGAACACCTTCACGTCGGGAAACTTGACCAGCACCGCGAATATCCGCTTTTGCACGCCGGAGAGCCGCTGCTCCACTTTCACGCGCGGAACCGCGCACGGCGAGCGCACCGAAATCTGCACGGGGCGGCGCACGCAGGTGCTCGGATCGAAATCGAGCTCCGGCGTGTCGAGCACGAACACCACGCGTTTGCCCGCCGCCCGAAGCCGGGTCAAGGTGCGTTCGAGACCGGCGAGATAAACGTCCATGTTGCTTTCATCGCGCGGCTGCGCCGCGTTCGGCGCGGCCTGAGCGCCGCTCGCAGCGACGAGACGGACATAGTCGCCCCTCGCGTAGTCGAAGCCGCCCGCGATCGACGAAATCGCGTAGCTCGACAGAATCACCGTATGGATGTCGCGAGACTTCTCCACGTAATCGAGCACGCCGTCGAACAGCGCCGCGCAATGTTTGACATAGGTGCCAAGGTAAATATCGACGCCAGAAAACGGCGGACAGTTGCCGGCGCCGACCGCGAAGAGTCCCGTGCCGCTGGCTGCCAATGCGCGCCGCAGGCCTTCGTAAAAGTGATTGGCGTGACTGTCGCCGAGCAGCGCCACCTCGGGATGTCCGTTGGGCGTGGGCATCATGCAGAATTCGGCGGCCGGGAAGGTTTTCTTGCACGCGTCGGTGAATGCCCAGTGCGCCTGATACTCGTTGAAGCTTGCATCCGGGAAGCGGTCCGGCATGCCGTTGTCACGCGAAATCGCGTAGCTGGACAGGCCGATGCCCATCATCATCGCAAACAGCGCGCTCGCCACGCGCACCGGGTGGCTGCGCGCCACGCGGCTGAAACGCGCGGGCGCTTCGATACAGCTGAAGGTCAGCGCAGACAGCGCGACGGCGACGCCGATGGCCGCGACGCGCATCGTCGCGGTCGGCGCGCCGCTGCTCGACAGACGCAGGAAGACGAGTATCGGCCAATGCCAGAGATAGAGCGGATAGCTGATCAGGCCGAGGTAAGTCACCGGCTTGAGCGCGAGCACGTGGCGGTTGAGCCATGCCGTCGGGCCGGCGGCAATAAGGAGGGTGGCGCCGCCGGCGGGCAGCGCGGCGCGCCAGCCCGGAAACACCGTCGTCGGATCGTATAGCGCGAGGCTCAAACCAATCAGGGCGGCACCCACGAACGAGGCGAGATCGCGCAGCGGCAGACGCCGCGCCAACGCCACCGTGCTTGCCTGCATAGCGCGGCAGGCACCCCAATGAAACTCCGCCCACGCCAGCGCGGACCCGAATAGCAGCTCCCAGAAGCGCGTAACCGGCAGATAGAACGCTGCGACGGCATGCGTACTGCTCAGCACGATGCTGCTGCCGAGCGACAGCACGATCACCGCGGCGATCACGAGCGTCGCCACGCGCCGGCTCGTGTATCGCCAGAGCAGATAGAGCGCGACCGGCCAGACGATGTAGTACTGCTCTTCCACGCCAAGCGACCACAGATGCAGCAGCACGCTTGCGCCCGCACCTTGCGAAAAGTAGTCGCGCGTCGTGAGGAAGTAGAGGTTTGCGACAAACGCGACGCTCGCGAGCGCATCGGACGCAAGCTGCTCGAGTTCGCCTGACGCCATCATCACGATGCCGGCCCCGAGACAGGCGGTCATCACCGTAATGAGCGCGGGGTAGATGCGCTTGATACGCCGCGCGTAAAAATCGACGAGGCTGAAGCGCCTCTGATCGAGCGTCCCGATGATGTGCTGCGAGATCAGGTAACCGGAGATCGCGAAGAAGATATCCACGCCGACGAATCCACCCGCGAGCGCGGCCGGAAACGCGTGAAAAACGACCACTGCTATCACCGCGATCGCGCGCAAACCATCCACGTCAGGCCGATAGCCGTGCACGGGCTTGCGTAATGTGGCGCTCACCGAAGTATCCCCTTCGAACGTAGGTGCAGCTGTGGAATTGACCAACGGCTCTTCCGCTCGATGGCGATGCGCGAGACAGTGCGCAATTCGAATCGCCCGTACATGGTATCGGCGCGACAAATGCGCACTGCGGCCTACCACACGCAGTACGCATATCGTGCGCATTCGTCATGCGCACGCTTGCGTGTGCGCTCTCGTGTGCGCCAGGCAGCAGTACTTCATGGGCTGCGGCAATAACATGCCTTCTGTATGAATGCTGGAATGGCCTGCGGCAGCGAGCCCATTCAGCCCTGGACGAGATAGTGGCAACAGGATCAGGTATGGGGGTAAGGATGGAAGCAGTCAAAACAGCCGTGCAAACAGCAGTAAAAACAAGCGTCAAAAAAGGAGTTTCTGCCAGCAAGCAGCCGAAAATATGCCTGATCTTCGCGACACGCGGCCGCGCCGAGTTGCTTGGAAAAGCGCTCGCCTTCGTCGACATGCAGACGGTGAAACCCGATCTGATCATCGTCTCGTGCGTAACAGACGAAGACGTCGGCAACCTTGCAAGCCGACCGGGGCTGCTCGTGATCAAGGGGCGGCCCGGCCTGACCGCCCAGCGTAACCATGCCCTCAATCATGTGCCGGACGGCTTCGACGTGCTGATCTTCCTCGACGACGACTTCCTCATGCATCGCACGTGGACTGCGGCAGTTCTCGAGGCCTTCGATAGCGATCCGTCGATCGCCTGCGTAACAGGAATGACGCTCGCCGATGGCATCAACGGCCCCGGCTATTCTTTCGAAGAAGGGCAAAAAATCCTCGCCGAAACGAACGACATTCCGCAAACGATGATCGCGGCGTCGACCGGCGGTCCTTACGGCTGCAACATGGCCTTCCGGGTCCGCAGCGTGGCCGGATTGCGTTTCGACGAACGGCTCGTGCTCTACGGCTGGCAGGAAGATCGCGATTTCGGCGGCCAGATCTGGAACCGCGGCGATCGCGTCGTGCGCATCAACACCGCGCTAGGCGTGCACCTCGGCGCCAAGGGCGGCCGGATGTCAGGGCGCAGACTCGGTTACTCGCAGGTTATCAATCCGCTCTATCTGGCGAAAAAGAAAACGATGCCGTTGCGCGACGCGCTCGATCACGTTCTGCGCAACGTGTTCAGCAATATCACGCGCAGTGTCGCCCCCGAGTCATGGGTGGACCGTCGAGGCCGGCTCAACGGCAATCTGATTGGCGTCTGGGATTTTTTGCGCGGAAGGCTGACGCCTGAACGGGCGGAAAAGCTCTGACGGTCAAGCGCTAAAAGGGCCCGTTTCAGGGCCCTTTTCATGCGTCCGTTTCAGGGGCTCATGTCAAGAGCCTGTTTCAAGGCCTTGTTTCAAGGCCTTGTTTCAACCCTTGGCAACAGCCCCGGCAATCGCTTGCTGACGTCGTCTTAACACACGCCTTGTCGCACGCGCGCGTGCACGCGCCGGAAGCGCTCCCGCGGCAGCCGCGAACAGGTAGAAACACGAACCGAGTTCGAACACCGAACCCGAAATCGATACGACGATCAACGCCGCCATCACGGCATGCCGCGCGGCATAGCAAACGGCGCGCTCCGTGAACGGATAGTCGGTCGACACTGGCGACAGCAACGACTTGCCGACAAACATCGCGTAGCAGAACGTCCCCACGACACCGAGGCTCCCGAGCAACACCACCAGAAAGCTCGACGCGCGAATGCTGCCGAGTCCGACGCCTATTCCATAGGTATCGAAGAAGTTGGTCATGCCCTGCGCGTTCCACCCCATCCGTTCGACACCGGACGAGCTGCCGGCTTTGCTCAAGACCGTCGTATCGACAAAGTCGATCAACGCATGTGCGATAGCCGGCAGGAACAGGACGACGTACAGCGCACCGAGCAAGCCCGTGCAAGCGGCGATGATCCACATGCGATGCTTGCGCGCCGCGGCCGCGCGCGTGACAAGATTGGGCCGGCTAAACAGCAATACGACCAGATACCCGGCCAATCCGACATAGGCGCTGCCGGAAGTGGAGATCAGCAGCATGCCCGCCGTCGCGACAGCAAGCGCGCCGGCCAGTTTCGGGCGCCAGCCGAGCATCCAGAGATTGAGACAAAACACGAAAAGCGGCAGCGAGAAAGTCGAGAACGCGGAAGTCTCGCTGAAGGTGCCGCTGATGCGCACGAGTCCACCCAGTTCTTCGCCGGTCAGGTCGGCGAACTGCGCCGTCTTCGTAAACGAAAGCGCGTCGAAGCCAAGCGCGTGCGACACAATATCGACCACGCCGCACAGCACATTGAGCGCGGCGAGCAGCAGGATCGCGTGCGCGAGGGTTCGGTACGCGCCACGATACTTCAGGAACGCAACCATGCAGCAATAGATGATGACGTCGCCGATGCAATACACGACCTGCGAGACATTGCCCGACACGGGACCGAGCGGCTGCAGCATGATCTCCGTCGTGCTGCGATCGACCGGAAACACGAGCGTCGAACCGTGCAACAGACGCGGCAGGACGATGGCGCCCATGCTTCCCCACACGCAGGTGCAGAGCAGCCAGAAGCCCGGCGCGTCGAGCGAGAACGCATCGGCCAGCTTCTTTCCGCCGACGAGGTTGAACGCCCGCACTGCAAAGAAGGCCAGAAACAGCTGTGGCGGCAGCACACCCATGCCGCCGAGGCCCAATGCGAGCGCGGTTCCGAACAGCGAGAACACCGCCATTCCGTAAATCGCGGCGCGATAGGACATGTACAGCACCGCCAGTCCAGTGAGGATCACGGCGACGCCGAATATCGACAGTTCCACTTGCTACGCCCCCTTCCGTTCAGCAGCGCTCATATGCAGTCTCACGCCGAGCGCCGGTAAAGAACCGCAGGCGGCGTATCGGCAACCTCTTTATCCGCCGCCATCGCGCGCTCCACGACGGCGAGAAATTCCTGCCTGAAGCGTTCCGCCGAAAAACGCAGCGCATTGCGCCGGCACACTTCGCCGCGAATCGGCGGCCGCTCTTCGAAACGCTCCAACGCATCGACGATGGATGCGACTGTCTGCTCACCGAAGAAAAGCCCCGTGCCACGCTCGGGATCGGCCGAATCGACGACAATCTCGCGCACGCCGCCCCGTCCGTAAGCGATGACCGGCGCACCGCACGCCTGCGCCTCCACCACTGAAATGCCGAAGTCTTCCTCCGCGGCGAACACGAATGCGCGCGCGCGTTGCATGTAGTCGATCAGCACCGAATCGGGCTGATAGCCGAGAAGGGTCACGTTCGGCGTCGCGCATGCTTTGGCGCGCGCGAAGTCGGGACCGTCGCCGATCACGACGAGACGCCGCGACGGCATCGCCGCAAAGGCCTCGACGATCAGCGGAATCCGCTTGTAAGGCACCATGCGCGACGCAATCAGATAGAAGTCTTCATGCTGCGTGCCGAGTTCGAACCGCTCGACATCGACCGGCGGATGGATCACAGCGGCTTCGCTGCCATAGGCCTTGCGGATGCGCCTTGCGATAAAGGCCGAATTGGCGACCAGTGCATCCACGCCATGCGCGGTACGCTGGTCCCAGATGCGCATGTAATGCAGCAGCAGGCGCACGATCCAGCTTTTTATGCCGTGCTGCATGCCCGCTTCGGCCAGATATTGATGCTGCAGATCCCACGCGTAGCGGATCGGCGAATGCACGTAGCTCACATGCACCTGATGCGGACCGGTCAGCACGCCTTTGGCCACCGCATGGCTCGACGAAATCACGAGATCATAGGCGGACAGATCGAATTGCTCGATCGCCAGCGGCATCAGCGGAAGATAGTGGCGAAACGACCGGCGCGCCCACGGCAGATGTTGAATGAACGACGTATGAGCATGCTTTCCGCCCAGTGCGCCGCGCAGCGACTCCGGAAAGAAATCGACGATGCTGTAAAGATCCGCCTGCGGAAACAGTTGAAGAATCTGTTCCACGACCTTTTCGGAGCCCGCATACGCCGCGAGCCAGTCGTGCACGACGGCGACCCGGCCGAAGCGACTGGCGTCGTTCGCGACAGCGGCGGCAAGCGTTACATTAGCCACGGCGAGATCTCCTCGATCAGCTTGACTGCCGTCGCGCGCCACGTCAGTTCCGCGGTACGCGCGCGTCCCCGCTCGCGCAGGCTCGCGCGCAACGCGGCGTCGCCGGTAATCTGTTCGAGCAGGCGCGCCAGCTCGGCGGGATCGTCGGGCGACGTGTAGAGCACGGCATCGCCGCACGCTTCCTGCACAGAGGGCAGCCTCGACGCAATGACCGGGCAGCCGAGTGCCAGCGCCTCGACCGGCGGCAATCCGAAACCCTCGTAACGCGACGGATAAACGAAACAGGCCGCGCGCCGGTACAGCGCGGCGAGTTCGCCGTCGCTGACATAGCCGAGGTGCTTCACGAATGCGGGCAATGCCTCCTGGCCCGTTCCGTAGACGCGCGCATCGCCACCGCCCACCACCACGATATCGAATTGCGCGTCGCAAATCAGGTGCGCGGCCTCGGCCACGAGACGAAAATTCTTGTGCCGGTTGAGACTTCCCACCGCGAGCACGTAGGGACGCCCGTGCAGCGTCTGCGCCACCGCGCCTTCATCCTGTTGCACGCGCAACATATGCTCGCCGCTCTCCGGCACAACGCCGATCTTGCCGGCCGGAATCCGGTAAGCGTCGCTGAGTTCGCGCCGCGAAAATTCCGACACGGTAATCACGCGTTTCGAGACGCGGCCGATGCGCGGCGCCATCAGGCGATACCATGCGACAAACGAGCGGCTGTAGCTGTCGGGCACGCGCGTAGGCGCGGCGTCGTGCAGCACCGTCACCTGGCGGCGATGCAGTAGCGGCCCTGAATTGCAAAGGTTCAGCAACAAGTGGCCGCTCGCGGCCTGAGGCAACTCGAGTTGTTCCCAGCGCAGGCCGCCGCCCTTGCCGCTCGCCCGCAGCCTGATGTGCCGGAACGGGTTGGACATACAGGCCAGCGCCTGAGGCACGACGATTTCAGTCCTTAGACCGGCGACAAGCGGATCGCCCAGTTCGACTAACTGATCGAGCGCGCGAAGCGTCTCGAACGCGAAGCG
Organism: Paraburkholderia edwinii; assembly: GCF_019428685.1. Taxonomy (NCBI): domain Bacteria; kingdom Pseudomonadati; phylum Pseudomonadota; class Betaproteobacteria; order Burkholderiales; family Burkholderiaceae; genus Paraburkholderia; species Paraburkholderia edwinii. The sequence continues at coordinate 2,148,068 of NZ_CP080095.1, read as the reverse complement.
ATCGACACCCGTCGCACGGCGACCCAGAAAGCGGCCATTGATCAGCAGGTTGGAAGCATGTTTCATCGACGAAGTCCGAGGCATCGCTCGCGGCCGGACGCCATTCGTGCGCGAAGTCACCGCAACCGCACGAATGGAATCGGCATGCGAGGCAATGCAGTTCACATGTCTTGCAGTGTGACCCGTCTTCACCTCGAAGAATGTTCGCCGTCGCCCATAGCCACGTCGATCTGCGCGACCGCATCCGGCTTGAGCCCTATCGCTTCACCAGCGACTTCACGTGCCGCAGGCCGTTGATCGCCGCCGCTTTCGAACAGTCGACAACTTTCGATTCGCCCGGCGGTCGCGGCCTGATTCCAAACCTGCGCAGATAATAGTTAGCGCGATAAGTATCGGCAAAACGCCGCGGGAACTCCATGTTGAGGCTAACCGAGACGGAAACGCTGTCGTGGTTTTGCACCCAGTGGGACGCATGCGTTGGGATATGCACCGCATCGCCGGGACACAGCGTGAAACGCCGCGCGACCGTCTCGGCGTGGGGCTTGTAGGTGCCCGCGTTGTTCGAGACCGAGTAGTACCGCTCGATCTCTTCCTCGGTGGTCACGCTGCGGTCCATCGGATCGCATATCCAGATGTCCTTCGATCCCTGAACCTGCGCGAGAAAGTTAACTTCGGCGTCGAAATGAAACGCCGACTTGCGCCGTGGCGATGTGACGAGCACGATCATTTCGGCGTTACTGAGAAGCCTGGCGCCGTCGGGGCCCGCAATCCCGATCAGGAATGTCACGAATTCGTCGAGCAGCGCCTTATAAGCCCGGTTGGTCTCGAGATGTTTCATCACGAGCCACGCGCCCGCGGTTTCGATGCGGTCGAAAATCTCGTGGATCGTCATGTCGGGCTTCGGCGTGGTTCCCCATTTGTCCGCGAAACTGAAATCGCCGGCATCGACATAGAGGTCGCCGTCGCGTCTGGATGCTTCCATGGCGGCCTCTTCCAGCGCATCGATCGAAAATTCCGGATGACCGGCGAGCGGGTGATGCGCCCCGAACGCCTTCTTGTGAAGCTCACTTCGGCACTCGGCAAGTGGATCGTCAGTGCTCCATTGAGTATGTGCTTTGTCATGGGTTGGCATGGATTTTCTCCGCGCGCATAGTGTTTTAACAGAGAGAACAATCGCGTTCCGGCAAGGTCGGAACCCGTTGTCACTGCTGTGCGCTTGTGAGACCAAAACCCAACCAGACAACTTCCCTGGCGATGCTTACGGTTTCCGTATGTACGCTTTGCCGGATCGCTGCAGCAGCGATCCGGGTAATGGTGATTGCCTAGTCGGCAGCGGCTCGTCCCCCTTCCTTGACTACGCCGTAGCTCGCATAACCATAAGCGGCGTATGCGTCGCCATAGCGCCCGGGGCGCGACACAGTATCGTTGAAAATAACGCCGCGAATCGGCACGCCGACCTGTTCAAAGCGGCGCACCGACTCACGCAGATCGGATACGCTCGTGGCGCCCTGGCGTGCGATCACAAACACCGTCCCCGCCAGTTTCCCGATGATGCCGGCGTCCGCTACCGGCAAAACCGGCGGCGCGTCGATCAGCACGAGGTCGTAATTCTCGTTGGCCCACGTCACGAAATCCCTGAAACTGCCTTCGCGCAGCAGTTCGCTCGCATTGGTCACATAGCCGCCCGTCGCGACAAAGTCGACGCCCGGCATCACCTCGCGGTACACCACCCGGTCGTAATCCTGGTTCAGTTCGAAGAGGTTCGTGACGCCGGGCGTACTCGGCACTCCCATGTGCTGGTTCAGCGAGCCGCGCCGCAAATCGGCGTCGATCAGCAGCACACGCTTGCCCGATGCGCCGAACACGGCCGCCAGATTGACCGACACGAACGACTTGCCCACCATCGGCGTCGGCCCTGCCAGCAGCACGACGCGATTGGCCGCATCTTCGAGCGAATGTTCGAGCGCACTGCGGAAGCTGCGCAGGCTCTCGACCGCCGGATCGAATACGGCCCGATGCGCAAGCACCATGTTCGTGCCCGGCGCGCCACGCGGCACGCGGCGCGTCAGCGAATGCTGGATGCGGCTGCGCGGCACAGCCGCGAAAACCGCGAGACCCGTGCCGACTTCGATCTCGTCGACCACCGACACGCCGCGATTGAGCCTATGACGCAGCAGCACGATGCCGGCGCCGATAAAGAATCCGGTGAAGAACGCCGCGACCATCAGCACTGCGCGCTTGGGCCGTACCGGGCTTTCCCCCGGCACCGCCGCGTCGATCATGCGCACATTCGACACACGGCCGGCTTTGAGCAGCCGCATCTGTTCGCGGCTATTCAGCAGATTCGTGTAGATATTCGTATCGACGGTCACTTCGCGCTGCAAACGCACGAGGTGCTGTTCGAGCGGCGGCAGCGCGCGCGTCTGTCCCGCGAGCTCCTTGAGCGACTTCTCGGCTTCGGCAACCTGCCCGTTTACAGCGACGAGCGCCGGGTTGTCCTCGGTGAAGCGGGCCATCAACATGGCGCGCTGCTGACGCAGATCGGCGATACGCTGCTGCGCGATGGCTGAACTCTGCAGCAGCGCCGTCGCTTCGGCGCCAAGGTTCACGGCCCCATGCTCGGAGCGGAACGTGTTGTACTCGTTCTCGGCCTTCTCGAGTTGCGCCTTCAACTGCGGCAGTTGCTGGTCGAGAAAGGCGATCGACTTTTCCGCTTCCTCCTGCGTGCGCTTCGCGTTCTGCCGCAGATACTCGGTGCCGATCGCATTCAGGATGGTGGCGGTCAGCACCGGATCTTCGCCGTCGAGCACGACGCCGATCACGTCAGATTCCTTACCCTTTTCCGAAATCGAGAGCGCCGTCTGCAACGCCTTGATGGCCGTCAGTTCGGAACTGCGCGACATATCGAAGTCCGTGCCCGGCCGCCCTTCGATCCGGTTCACAAGCAGGTCGATCGAGCCGTCCGCGACCGGAGCGTGGAGCTTCTCGCCCACATGGCCCTCGAACGTGAGGCCGCGGTACTCGAGCGAGTAGGCGCCGTTGCCACGGTAGGTCAGGACGAACGGCTTGCCGAGCAGTTGCGGCGGCACGTCGAACTGCGACACGTCGATCGCTTCTTCGCCCCATGCATAGCCGCCCCATCCGCTCCAGCCGTCCAGGTTCAGATGCTGCGAAGCCCAGCGACCCACCACGGGGAAATAGCGCGGCGTCGCGTGGATGTAGAGCTTCGTCGCATCCACGGCCGACGAGACGACGAGCCGCGAACGCAGCACCTCGATTTCCGCCGTCGCGCCCGTCTTGATCGCGAATTGCGCGGAGATATCGGACAGCGCCGTCTTGGCGGGATTCGGGTTCTCCTCCACCTGAATCAGGATGTCCGATTGGAACACCGGGGGCGCCAGCAGCGCGTACAAGCCGCCCAGCAGCGTACAGACCGCTGCGACGATCAGGATCGTCTTGCGGCCCGAGTACAGCGTGTCGAGCAGATTGCCCATATGTCCGCCGTCAGGCGCGATCGGCATAACCGTCTCGACGGGCCCTTCCAGCAGATATTCGCGCTGATTCATCTTGTTCTCCAGTTGGCGTGCGCGCTGAGTGTCGTAGCTTCCGTTCATGCGAGCTTCAATAGCCGGCCGCACGGCTCGCGGCCGCGGCTTGGGTAGTCGGCAAAATCAGGGAAATCACGCGGCTCCACTTCACGAGCGTGGACGTATCGACGAACACGACATCGTTGGGCTGGAGTGCAAACGAATCGGCCATGGCCATCGCGGAGGCATTGCTTGCGTCCAGGTGGAACACGACCGGATTGTTGCTGTCCTGTCCGCGCACGACGTAGACCTGCGACGCATCGGCCGACGCCTGGGCAATCCCGCCCGCGTTGCCGAGCGCCTGGTTCAGCGACATATGGCCGTTGTTGAACACGATACCGCCGGGTCGCTCGACTTCGCCGACCACGAAGACCTTGCTGTCCGCCGCCGCATAAACACGCACGAGGTCGCCGTCGCGCAACACGATGCGATCGGGGTTAAAGCCCTTGCGGATCATCTCCGGCATGTCCACCGCCACCGTCGTATCGCCACGCGTCACGTCGACGCGCGAACGGTCGGCCAGGCTCGTGAAGCCGCCTGCCCGGTTGATCGCCTCGGGCAGCGTCATCGGCCTGTCGTTGAGGACTTCGACGCCCGGTGTCTTGACCTCGCCATCCACGTACACGCGCTTGCTGCGGTACGTCTGGATGCGCACCGTGACCTGCGGCTTGCGCACATAGCGCGCGAGCTTTTCGGAGAGCGCATCGCGCACCCCCATCTCCGACATGCCTTCGACCTTCATCGGACCAATATAGGCATACTGAATGAAGCCGTCGGTATCGACGGTGTAGCCTGGAGAAACGGACCTGTCTCCCGCCGGGCTGTCGTTGCCGGTGTTCGAGGTAGGCAGGTTGAGCTCGGGGTGATCCCAGACGACGATGCTGAGAATATCGCCGGGCCCGATCTGGTACGGCGCGGCCTTGGCAAACAGCTTCTGCACGTCGGCGGAAACGCCTTTGGGTCGTGCGGCGAGTTCCTTTTGCACCAGCTCGCTCGTGATTTCGACGAGCTGCGCGTTTGCCGCGCCGGGAATGCTCTTCGTCACCACGCTGTCAGGCACGGCGGCGCCCGATGCCGCGCCCGCCGCACCCGCACCCGCCGCCGTGGCCGCGGCCGCGTTGCCCGCCGCGGCGGCGCCCGCGCTGGTAGCGGAATTCGACCCTGGACCGCCGTACGTCATGCCCGGCGCCATCGCGCAGCCGGACAGCGCCGCGAGCGCCGCCAGGGCGGCGCACGCTGCGCCGCGGCGCAGCGTGCGCGTCACGCCGGAACGCTGCACGCTACGCGTACACGCATCGATCGATTCCATCGCATTGAGTCCCATCGCAATACCCCCCAAAATTCGATACACAGGTTCCGGGTCATGCCGTGTGGCCCGGATACCTGACCTGGTGTGCGCGCATTACCGCTCCGCTTTGGCGTCCGCTTTTGCCTCAATAGGCACCGCTACGGCGAATCACTACAGAAACCGTCTTGAACAGAATCCCGATGTCTTTACGGAACGTCCAGTTCATGACATACGAAACATCGAGCGAGACGCGTGTCGCGTAGTCGACATCGCTGCGCCCGCTCACTTGCCAGAGGCCCGTAATGCCGGGCGTCGCCATCAGGTAGTACTTGCTCGCCTCACCGTAGCGTTCGAGCTCCTGATCGATGATCGGACGCGGCCCCACAAAGCTCATCTCGCCGCGCAGGACGTTCCAGATCTGCGGTAATTCATCGAGACTCGAGCGCCGCAGGAAGTGGCCGATGCGCGTCACGCGCACATCGTTCTTGAGCTTGAATTCGCGCTCCCATTCGGCGCGCGCCTCAGGGTCGTGCGCAAGCAGGTCCTTGAGCACCTGCTCCGAATTCACGACCATCGAGCGAAACTTCAGACAACGAAATTTCTTGCCGTTGCGGCCCACGCGCGTGTGTCCGTATATCGCCGGACCGCCGTCGCGCTTGACCACCATCGCGATCCCGAAGAAGACCGGAGCGAGCAAAACGATTGCGCATGCCGCCGCAATCATGTCGAAGACGCGCTTCAATGCATGTCCGACGACCGCGCTGCGCACCGCGCTGCTGCGCGCCGTGACTTCGAGCGGCTCGCGGTTCCACCACGCGCGCGTCACACGCAGCACGCTGAATTCCGAAAAGAACAGCGTGTGCGACAGCAGCAGCGAAATACCGGTGGTCAGCGTCCAGTAAATAAACCAGGGCAACGGCAGCAAATGATCGCGATGTATCGCGTAAAGCAGCACGAGCCCACAGAGCTGCACCGCGAGCCAGGCGAACGCCGTGCGGCCCGCCACACTGAAAATCGATCTGCTGCCGCCGCGCGTCCCGTAGGTTCCGCAAGCGGGAAACACCGATAAGGCAAGCGCCGCACAGAACGCCACCAAAGTGGGATCGGGGTGAGGTGCCCCACCCATCATTGCGAAGTTCAGGTTAAGGTGTGCGCCGCAAACGGCGCCCAGCACGATCAGCACAATATCGACCGTACGTTGCGTGTACTCAGACATGTCCCCTACCTCAGTGCGTGTCGTGTCCGTCAGACGTTCGTGCTCTGGAACGGTCGTCTAGCGGAAGCGAACATACGGATCACTCTGCCCCGGGAGATCCACGCGTTCGCACCGCCCGCCCCGATAAGCCATGGCAACACATTAAGGTTTGAGCAACGGCGAATCCGTGCGCAATCCCACCAACAATCAGTGGTCGTCGCCGACTCGCGATGTGTGCCGCGCGCGGGCGGCATGGCAGGACATGAAGAAACGCTGAGTTGTGCGCGCTCGCGCACATAAGACCTTGTCTTTCACCCTTGTCTTTCGCGGATGAACTGACTTTCAGTCAGCAATTTGATGAAGAGGATTCCGTATCTTCCTGCCGCACGTATCGATGGCTGGAGACGTTTGAACTTGCAAACGCGAAATGTGCCGCAAGCGGAATTTAATCTTCCGCGGAATGCCGAACCGTTCGCCGACGCACACACGGGCGGTGCCACCACACGTCAGAATGGTTTGTGAATGTCCCTCGCACGGAGGGGCCGCCATCGAGATGCCGGCATGAAGCAGGTCGCGCGGACCCGGCAGCTTTCCCACGCGAGGACTACGCTGTGAAGCATCCCGTCGTCACCACCACTATTCTGCTATGCGCGCTCGCCAGCGCATCGACAGCGCACGCGAGCGACGCCGTGCGCGCGATGCCGGCCGCCGCTTTTATCGACACGCTCGGTGTCGGCATCCACCTCACCTACATGGATACCGCTTACGCCGATGTGCGCAACGTCTACAACGATCTGAAGTGGCTCGGCATTCATCACGTGCGCGACTATCCGCCCGGCGACAAGCCGCCGTTTTCAACCTATGTATTTCTCGCGCAGCTCGGCATCAAATTCGACGTGCTGACGAACCCGGACTTTATCTGGTCGGTCGGGGCGGCCGCGCGCTTGAACGCCGCCGTGCCGGGCAGTGTCGCGGCCGTCGAAGGCTCCAACGAAATCGACAACTGGCCGGTTTCTTACCAGGGCCTCACGGGCGCCGCTGCAGGACTTGCCCAGCAGCGCGATATCTACGCACGCGTGCGCGCCGCGCCGTCGCTTGCGGGCGTACCCGTCTACGACCTCACCGGCTTTGAAACGAAAAAAGTCGCGTCGCGCGCGGGCTCGGCCAATTACGCGAACCAGCATGTCTACCCGCAAAACGGTGAACAACCGACCTATAACTCGAACGGCGACAGGTGGATGGGGGCAGCCATCGATGCCGTCAAGAAATACCAGTTGCCGATGGTCATCACCGAATTCGGCTACTTCTCGATACCGCAGTCGGGCTGGTACATGATCGGCGTCGACGAGGCCACGCAGGCCAAAGGCGTTCTGAACGGCTATATGGATGCAGCGGCGGCCGGCGTGAAGCGGACTTACGTCTACGAACTGCTCGACCAAAAAGCCGACCCGCAGAACAAGGACAATGGAATGCACTTCGGGCTCTTTCGTAACGACAACAGCCCCAAGCCGGTTGCCCACGCCATTCGCAATCTCACGACGATCCTGAATGCGGGCAAGACGCGCCGCGCAAACGCAGCGGCGGCGCGCGGCACGCTCGCTTATACGCTATCGGACATGCCGGTATCGGCGAACAGTCTGTTGCTGCAGAAGAAAGACGGCCGCTTCGTGCTGGCGCTATGGAATGAAACGCCGATCTGGGACCGGGCGATCGGCAAGCCGGTGACGAGCCCGCCCGCGCGCATCGGCATCGACTTCGCTACGAAAGCGGCCCATGTCGACCTGTACGATCCGCTCGTTTCGGCGACGCCGTTCGAGAACCATCGCGACGTGAGCCAGCTGAGCGTCGATGTGCCCGACCACGTGATTCTCCTGGAAATCACGCCTGTGGGCAGGACGGGAATCACGCCTGCGGGCAGGCCGGGAACCTGACTGAGCGAAAAGCTTCGCGCAAGTGGCGCGCCTCGCGGCGCGCCGTCGCGGCATCATCCCCTTCCGTATTTGTCCTCGAAACGCACGATATCGTCCTCGCCGAGGTAGGCGCCCGATTGCACCTCGATGACTTCGAGCGGCAGCTTGCCGGGGTTCTCGAGGCGATGTTGCACACCGAGAGGAATGAAGGTCGACTCGTTTTCGCCGAGCAGAAACTGCTCTTCACCGCGTGTCACGCGCGCGGTGCCGCGCACGACGATCCAGTGCTCGGCGCGATGATGGTGCAGTTGCAGCGACAGGCGCGCGCCCGGCTGCACGACGATGCGCTTGACCTGAAAACGCTCGCCGCGGTCGATCGAATCGAAGAAGCCCCACGGCCGGCGCACCTTGCGGTGCTGATCGGCTTCGGGCGCCTGCTCGGCCTTGATCCGCGCGACCAGTCCCTTGACGTCCTGCACGCGCGAACGGTCCGCAACGAGCACCGCGTCCGCGGTTTCGACGACCACGATATTGGTCGTACCGACGCATGCGACGAGGCGCCCTTCCGAATGCGCGTAGCTCGCGGTCGCGCCTTCGAACATCACGCGCCCGCGCGCGACGTTGCCGTCGGCGTCCTTCGCGTGCGCATCCCAGACGGCGTCCCACGAGCCGAGATCGGACCAGCCCGCCTCGAGCGGCACGACGACGCCCTGGCACGGCAGTTCGTCGGTGCCCAGGTGCTCCATCACGGCGTAGTCGATCGAATCGGATGGGCTCTGTTCGAACTGCACGGCGCCCGGGCGCAGGAATACGCCGTCGTTGCGACTCTCCGCGAACGACGCGACGCAGGCGTCGTGCATCGCCGGCTGCAGGCGCTTGACTGCTTCGAGCCAGATCGACGCGCGCACCACGAAAATGCCGCTGTTCCACCAGTACTGGCCGCTCGCCAGGTATTGCGCCGCCAGCTCCTGCGCGGGCTTTTCGACGAAGCACTCGATATGACGCGCGCCGTCCTGCAGCGCGGCGCCGATCTTGATGTAGCCGAAGCCGGTATCCGGGCGCGTCGGCGGCACGCCGAGCGTGACGATCGCACCGCCTTCCGCGTGGCAGGCGGCAGCGAGAATCGCGCGCTGGAACGCGCCGACATCGGCGATCGAATGATCGGCCGGCATCGCGACGAGAATCACGTCCTCGCCGTGCGCCGATGCGACCACTGCCGCGAGCGTCAGCGCCGGCGCCGTGTCGCGGCGCGCGGGCTCGACCACGAGCCGGGCGTCGACACCGTTCGCGTGCAACTGTTCGATCGCGACAAAACCGTGCTCTTCGCCACACATGATGATCGGCGCGCCGGCCACCTTGCGCTCGGCGGGGAAGTTCGACATGCGCCGCACCGTGGTCTGCAGCAGCGAGTCGGGACCGACGATGTCGAGCAACTGCTTCGGGCAGTTCGCGCGCGACATCGGCCACAACCGTGTGCCCGAGCCGCCCGCGAGCACGACGGGCGCGAGCGCGAGCGTCTGCGACGGCGGCAGTTCGCTGGCAAGACACGCACGCGAACGTTCGTCGAGGGTGCGGGCGATTGCTTCACTCTGTTCGCTATTCAACATTTTCGATTCCTGAATAGGTAGACGTTTCACTCGCCGGTCTGTCGGCAAAGAATCCCATTGCGTCCGATGACGTTGAGTTTCCCTTTAGCGAAATCGAAGAACGGTGCGCCAGCACGCGTAGCGATGCAGGTGATGGGTGGGCTCGATCCGTGCGCGGTGCGCGCGGCGTCCGCGCGGTCGAGGGCGACGCGTGGCGGACGTGCATGCGGATATCCGCTCAGTGTGGCGACGCGCACATAAGACGCTTGCGATCCGGAGAACCTACAGCGAAGGTGCGGTGCGTCCTCATTTCACACTTGCCCGCAGCCGGAAAAGAGAAACGCCGTACGCAGCAAATAGCAGCTGCGTACGGCGTTTCTTCATTGAAACCGGCCGCGATCAAGATCGCGGCGGAATCAGCGCGAGACTGGGCTCAACGCTTCGGGTAGTCGATCCGCTCCACGCCCGATTCCGAGCCGAGCAGACAGATGTTCGCGCCACGGCTCGCGAAAAGCCCGACCGTCACGACACCGGGCCACGCGTTGATTTGCGCTTCGAACGTGAGCGGATCGCGGATCTGCAGACCTTTGACATCGATAATCTCGTTGCCGTTGTCGGTAATGAACGGTGCGCCGTCTTTCGTCACGCGCACGACCGGCACGCCGCCGAGTGCTGTCACACGGCGGCCGATCGCGGTGCGCGCCATCGGCACGACTTCGATCGGCAGCGGAAACTGGCCGAGCACATCGACGCGCTTGCTCGCATCGACAATGCAGACGAATACGTCGGATACCGACGCGACGATTTTCTCGCGCGTGAGCGCACCGCCGCCGCCTTTGATCATCGCGCCACTGCGATCGATTTCGTCGGCGCCGTCGACATACACCTGCAGCGAGTCGATCTCGTTCAGATCGAACACCTTGATGCCAAGCGCCTGCAGACGCGCGGTGCTCGCCACCGAACTCGACACCGCGCCGCGATAGCGGCTCTTGTGCGCCGCGAGCGCATCGATGAAGCAGTTCGCGGTGGAGCCGGTGCCGACGCCGATGATCGAGCCTTCCGGCACATTGGCGTTGACATAGTCGGCGGCGGCCTGGCCGACCCGTTGCTTGAGTTCGTCTTGAGTCATGGGAGTTCGGATACTGGCGTGCGGAGAAACCACCAGTTTACAGGACTCGCGCCGGTGCTGGAGGGGTGCGTGTGGCGGTTGCCTAAGAAGTGCTACCGAAGATCGAGATCGGCTGGCGTGACCCGTGATCGGTCACGGCGCCTGCTTCGGCTCGCCCGCGGTGGCGGGCATGTATTTGTCGAGCAGCGCTTGCGCGATCGCATCGGTTTCCGCGTCGGGATTGCCCGCATAGTCGCGCGGCCGGAAGTGCATCTGAAACGCCGCGAACACGCGCCGGGTTTTCTCGTCGAGCACGCCGTCGGTCGCGACGTCGTAGCCGTAACGCGCGAGTTTCTGCTGCAGCGCTTGCACGTCGGCGGGCGCGTTGGGCGCGCGGCCGGCGAGGTCCGCGGTAACCGTCGCCGGGTCCGGCCATGCGCCGACGCCGGCGTCATAGAGCTGCTTCCACGGAAAGAGCGGGCCGGGGTCGGTCTTGCGCTGTGGCGCGATATCGCTATGGCCGACCACACGCGTCGGCGGAATGCCGTAACGCGAGACGATGTCCTTCGACAGGCGGATCAATGCGTCGACCTGCGCGGGCGGATACGGCTGCCATGTGCGGCCCTGCGGCGTGTCGATCGGGCCGAGGTTGACGTTTTCGATGCCGATCGATGCGGCGTTGAGCTCGGTCGTGCCTTGCCAGTAGCTGACTCCCGCGTGCCACGCGCGCTGAGATTCGGGCACAAGCTGCCAGACGACGGGCTCGCCGTTTTTGAGCGGCGGCGCCGGCGGCACGAGGTAATGCGCACTGACCTGTTCGGTGGTCAGCACGTTCAGCGACTGCGCTTCGTCGATCTCGGTGTAGTGCATTACGAGGAAACGGATGCGCGTGTCCGCGTATTGAGCGTGATGGCTCGTGTCAGCGTAGTAGGTGCCGCGATCGACGGTTGTTGTCGAGCAAGCGGCGAGCAGCGCGGCGGCGGTAACGGCGAAAGCAAGGCTGACGGATGGGCGGACGAGCGCGGTTTTGCGTCGGCGAGTGCGGGCGAAAGTCATCGTGGCGGTTCTTGTTCTGAAGGTGCCGGGAAGAAGCCGCGCGACAGATTAGGCAAAAAGCGCGGCATCGACTTTGCGGGCTGCTTTGCGGCTTGCTCCGGGTACGAGTCTGCGTACTATTTCGCCGCTGCCCTCTGCCGCACCGCTTCAAACAGGCACACGCCGCTCGCCACCGAAACGTTCAGGCTCTCCACGCTCCCCGCCATCGGAATTTGCATGACTTCGTCGCAGGTATCGCGCGTGAGCCGGCGCATGCCCTCGCCTTCGGCACCCATGACGAGCGCGACGGGTCCATCGAGTTTCGTCTGATAGAGGCTCGCGGACGCGTCGCCGGACGTGCCGACCACCCAGACGCCCGCTTCCTTCAGTTCGCGCAGCGCTCGCGCCAGATTCGTGACGGTGATATACGGCACCGTGTCCGCCGCGCCGCTCGCCACCTTCGCAGCGGTCGCATTGAGGCCGACCGCGCGGTCGCGCGGCGCGATCACTGCATGCGCGCCGGCCGCGTCGGCCACGCGCAGGCACGCGCCCAGATTGTGCGGATCGGTCACGCCGTCGAGCACGAGCAGCAGCGCCGGTCCGCTCAGACCATCGAGCAGTTCCGCCAGATTCTGCGCAAGCGGCAAATCGGTTGCGCGCGCAACGACACCCTGATGACGCTCGGTATGCGCGAGGCCCCACAGCCGCGTTTCGTCGGCGGCAATCACGCGCACACCGGCTTCCTTCGCCATGTGCAGGAATTCGTTCATGCGGCGGTCGCGCCGCGTCTGATCGTAGTAGACATCCTCGATCGTCGACGCATCGTGGCGCATCCGCGCGATTACCGCATGAAACCCGTATAGAACCTTAAGACGTGACATGACTGAAACTACCTTTTATTAGCGAACGCCGTTCGTTAGCGCATCACCGCTTTTTTCTGGACTGGCCCTTCGCCGACTTCGCCGACGCCGAACGCGACGACGAGCGTTTTTTCGCCGCGCCACGTGCCGCGCGCGCTTCCTTCACCGCGACGCTCGGCGCGGGCGCCGCCTTCTTGCGATGCGCGCCGTCGCCGGGCGCCAGCGAGCGCACGCGCGGTCCACCGTCGCCGCGCTCGCTACCCGATTTCTCGAGCGCGGCGCCACGGCTCGATGGCGGCTTGATCGGCGTATCGCGCACGAGGCGGAAGTCGATCTTGCGCGCATCGAGGTCGACGCGGCTCACCTGCACGCGCACGCGGTCCGACAGACGGTAGCGGATACCCGTGCGTTCGCCGCGCAGTTCGTTGCGGATTTCGTCGTACTGGAAGTAATCGGATCCGAGCTCGGTCACATGCACGAGCCCTTCGATAAAGAGCGCGTCGAGCTGCACGAAGATGCCGAACGACGTCACGCCGCTCACCATCCCGCCATACTCTTCGCCGAGCTTGTCGCGCATGAAGTAGCACTTGAGCCACGCTTCGACGTCGCGCGACGCTTCGTCCGCGCGCCGCTCGTTCGACGAGCAATGCAGCCCGAGCTCTTCCCAGATCGCCGTGTTTTCGCGGCGGCGGCCCGCGCGTTTTTCGTCGTCGGCCTGCATCGCGCGCGCACGCGGCGACAGCGCGGTGTTCAGCACGACGCCTTCGGGCGCCTCCGGCTGGTACTTGCGCCCTTGCAGGATCGCGTAGATCGCGCGGTGCGTGAGGAGGTCCGGGTAGCGGCGAATCGGGCTCGTGAAGTGCGCGTAGGCTTCGTACGCGAGGCCGAAGTGGCCGATGTTGTCGGGGCTGTAGACGGCCTGCTGCATCGAGCGCAACAACATGGTCTGCAGCATCTGCGCGTCGGGCCGGTCGCGGATGTGCGCCATCAGCGCGGCGTAGTCGCTTGCATGCGGCGTCTCGCCGCCGGTCAGCGTAAGGCCCATGCCGCGCAGGAACGTACGCAGGTTTTCGAGCCGCTCGGCCGTCGGCCCCGCGTGCACGCGGTAAAGCCCGGCGTGCCGGTTGCGCTTCATGAAGTCGGCGGCGCAGACATTCGCGGCCAGCATGCACTCTTCGATCAGCTTGTGCGCGTCGTTGCGATGGCGCGGCACGATCTGCTCGATCTTGCCCTGCGCGTTGCAGACAATATATGTTTCGGTCGTGTCGAAATCGATCGCGCCGCGCTTCTGACGCGCCGCGAACAGCGCCTTGTAGACGCCGTACAGGTTCTGCAGATACGGCAGCAGCGCAGCACGGCGCGCGGCCTCCGGGCCCTTCGTGTTCGTGAGCACCGCGGCGACCTCGGTGTACGTGAGACGCGCGGCCGAATGCATGACGCCCGGATAGAACTGATACGCCTTGATCTCGCCGCGCGCGGTAATCACCATGTCGCAGACGAGCACGCATCGGTCGACGTTCGGGTTCAGCGAACAGAGCCCGTTCGACAGCTTTTCCGGCAGCATCGGAATCACGCGGCGCGGGAAATAAACGGACGTGCTGCGCTCGATCGCGTCGACGTCGAGCCCACTGCCCGGCAGCACGTAATGCGAGACGTCGGCAATCGCGACAATCAATCGGAAACCGTCGCCGCGGCCGACCTTCATCGGCTCGCAGTACACGGCGTCGTCGAAGTCGCGCGCGTCTTCGCCGTCGATCGTGACAAGCGGCACGTCACGCAGGTCGACGCGATGACGCAGGTCCGCGGGCCGCACTTCGTCGGGCAGCTTTGACGCCGACTCGAGCGCCGCGTCGCTGAACTCGTGCGGCACGCCGTATTTGCGCACCGCGATTTCGATTTCCATGCCCGGGTCGTCGATATCGCCGAGCACCTCGACGACGCGCCCAAGCGGCTGCGAATGACGGCTCGGGAAATCGGTCAGTTCGACCACCACCACCTGCCCGACCTTCGCCTTCTTCGTGTTCTGCGTAATCAGGATGTCGTGGCCGATGCGCTTGTCTTCGGGCGCGACGATCAGCGCGCCGTTTTCGTTGAGCAGGCGCCCGATCACGCGCTTGTTCGCGCGGTCCGTGACCTCGACGATGTGCCCTTCAGGCCGGCCGCGCCGGTCGTAGCCGACGATGCGTGCGAGCACGCGGTCGTTATGCATGACCTTCTGCATTTCGCCGTTGGGCAGGAACAGGTCGTCCTGACCGTCGTCGCGCACGAGAAAACCGTAGCCGTCGCGATGGCCCTGCACGCGGCCCGCGACGAAATTGGACGGATGGGTCAGCTGATAATGCCCGCGCTGATCGAGCCGGATCTGGCCGTCGCGTTCCATCGCAGCCAGCCGTTTGAAGAAACCTTCGCGTTCCTGGCGCTTGATCGAAAGCGCCTCGGCGATGTCGTTCGCAGCGAGCGGCGTTTCGCTCGTGCGCAGCACGCCGAGGATTTCTTCGCGGCTCGGAATGGGATACGGATATTTGCTCAAGGGCTTATCGATGATTTTTTCTCGGTGCGTGGACGTCGGCGATTCAAGTGCCGGGCTTTCGCTGCGCGGCGCTAACGCTGCGTCGGGCTCGCCCTGCTGTCAACGTACTGCTGCGGGCCATTCTATCATCCGTCTCTTAATGCAAACCGCGTTGCGCGGCGTGTACGCGAGGGTTTGCGGCGCGCTTCGACGCCGGTTCGGCGCGCCGTGGGTCGCTTCCGTCAAACGCTTGACAGAGTCGGAGAGCTCGCTATAATTGCGGTCTTTGCTGTTTCGCGTTGGTTGTGCTTTCACACGCGGGAGCGGCGGAAAAGACACCTTGCCCAGGTGGCGAAATTGGTAGACGCACTAGGTTCAGGTCCTAGCGGTGGCAACACCGTGGAGGTTCGAGTCCTCTCTTGGGCACCATATCTAAAAGGCCGGCTTTTGCCGGCCTTTTTCGTTTTCGACGTGGCTTGTGGAACGCCGGTGCAGGCCAGCGGCCTTTTAAACTTTCATTGACACAATGCATCATCCCGCTACAATAGCGGTCTAGCTTGAGACGTGCCCAGGTGGCGGAATTGGTAGACGCACTAGGTTCAGGTCCTAGCGGTGGCAACACCGTGGAGGTTCGAGTCCTCTCCTGGGCACCACGTCAGATTCAAAGAAGGCCGGCAAAATGCCGGCCTTTTTCGTTTACCTCTTTCGCATTCTTCCCGCTCGCCACGCCGTCGTTCTTGCCCACGGTCGGCTCGTTGTATCTCTCTCGTTCGACACCCAAGCTTCTGGGAAGCTAAGGAATGCGAGCGAAGCATGCGATACCGTGAACGGACGAGACAACCGTCGGCCATACGCCGTCGGCAATCAGCACCCGCGAGGTGTCATTATTCTTTCGTTATCCGGCCAAAAGCGAAAGAATAATATCGCTTTCACGTCGCGCCACCGCTGTCGTACGCGGCAAATTCGGGCCGCCTCCCTCTACTGAACTCGCCCGCGTCGGCGATTTTCCCGGGACGATCAGTTCATTCTCCCGACTTAAATTCTCAACCCTTAAAAATTACCAAACACTTACTAATATTTATCAAAACAGATTCATTTATTACATTATTAAAACAGCCATCCGCCAATTCATTGCACGCTGATTCCCAGGGAATACCACTGAACCGTGCGCATTTACATGCGGCCGCTTAACGGTCGGCGTACACTCCTCTCGCGGCCGCGCCACGGGGGATACCGCGCGGCACACACTGCTCAACACACGACAGCACACACTCGCAAAGAGGAGCACAAACACGATGGCATGGACCCGCGAACAGAGAAACGTCACGATCGCCGCCTATCTCGGCTGGACGCTCGATGCATTCGATTTCTTTCTGATGGTTTTTATTCTGAAAGATATCGCCGCCGAATTTAATACGAAAATCCCGGAAGTCGCGTTTGCGATTACGCTGACGCTCGCCATGCGTCCGCTAGGCGCCTTGATCTTCGGCCGGCTCGCCGACAAGTACGGCCGCCGCCCGACGCTGATGGTCAATATCGCCATCTATTCGCTGCTCGAACTGTTGTCGGGATTCTCGCCCAACCTGACGACGCTGATCGTGCTGCGCGCCCTGTTCGGCATCGCGATGGGCGGCGAATGGGGCGTCGGCTCCGCGCTGACGATGGAAACGGTGCCCGCGAAATCGCGCGGTATCGTGTCCGGCCTGCTGCAGGCCGGCTACCCAAGCGGCTATCTGCTCGCCTCGATCGTGTTCGGCGTGCTCTACCAGTACATCGGCTGGCGCGGCATGTTCTTCGTCGGCGTGATCCCGGCGCTGCTCGTGCTCTACGTCCGCTCAAGCGTGAACGAGTCGCCGGCGTGGGTCGCGATGGAAAAGAAGGCGGCGCGACCGGGCCTGCTCGTCACGCTCAAGCGCAACTGGGTGCTGTCGATCTACGCGATCATCCTGATGACCGCGTTCAACTTCTTCTCGCACGGCACGCAAGACCTGTATCCGACCTTCCTGCGCGAACAGCATCATTTCGATCCGCACACGGTCTCGCTGATCGCCATCGTGCTGAATGTCGGCGCGATCTGCGGCGGTCTGCTGTTCGGTTCGTTATCGGAGCGGATCGGCCGCCGCCGCGCGATCTGCATCGCCGCGCTGATCGCGCTGCCGGTGCTGCCGCTGTGGGCGTTCTCGTCGACGCCGGTCATGCTCGCGATCGGCGCATTCCTGATGCAGATTTCCGTGCAGGGCGCGTGGGGCGTGATTCCGGTCCACCTCAACGAAATCTCGCCTGACGAGATTCGCGCGACCTTCCCTGGCCTCGTCTATCAGCTCGGCAACCTGCTCGCGTCGGTCAACGCGACGCTGCAGGCTTCGTTCGCCGTGTCGAACAACAACAACTACGGGCTCGCGATGGCGGTCACCGCGGGCACGGTGGCGGTCATCATCGCCGTGCTGATCCTGTTTAGTCGCGAGCGGCGCGGCATCGATATGACGAAGTCCGCCCAGGAGGTTGCGGCGGCAACGACGTAGCGTATCCGCCCCGCAGAATTCTTCACGCAGCGCAGGCCGCGCCGATAAAATCGGCGCGGCCTTTTTCATTGCGCCGCCGCTGCACGTGCGATGCGCCGCCGTCGATCAGCGTGCTGTGAACGCCGTCTATTAGAAGACTTTCCCGACGCCGGTCTCTTGCCCGTTCGCCGTCATCGTCCGTATCCTTCGTCAGCCATCCATGGCGCCTGTCGAAAACACCCACGCAACGCTCAAACGGCAGCCATACTGTCTGTAGAACAGACTAGAACAAACCAAAGCACAAGAATGGAATGGAGACGACCATGAGCCCATCGACCCAGTCGCTACCGCCTTCGGCTACCGAAGTACGCGTTTCGCATGCGATGCCGCAGCCGGCACCCAATACCGACGGTATCTGGTTCGAATCCTATGCGCCCGGTGTGCCGCATGAAATCGATGTCGCGCAATTCGCCTCGATCGTGCAGCTGTTCGACGAATGCACGCAGAAGTATCGCGACCGGGTGGCCTATGTGAGCGTCGGTTCGAACCTCGCTTACGGCGAACTCGCGCGCAAGGCCAACGCGTTTGCGAGCTGGCTGCAGGGCATCGGCGTGAAGCCCGGCGAACGCGTCGCGATCATGTTGCCGAACACGTTCCAGTATCCGGTCGCCCTGTTCGGCAGCCTCAAAGCGGGCGCGGTCGTCGTCAACGTGAATCCGCTCTATACGGTGCGCGAGCTCGCGCATCAGCTGAAGGACAGCGGCGCGCAGACCATCGTCGTGTTCGAGAACTTCGCGAAGACGCTCGAGGACGCACTGCCCGGCACGCGCGTGCAGAACATCGTCGTCACCGCGCTCGGCGACCTGCTCGCCGATGGACTCAATATCAAAGGCCGCTGCATCAATGCGCTGATCAGGCATCTGAAGAAAATGGTGCCCGCATATCACTTGCCGCAAGCGATACGCCTGCGTGAAGCGCTCGCGACCGGCGCGCGCCGTGCGCCGGCGCCCGTTGCGGTGAACCAGACGGACGTCGCGTTCCTGCAGTACACGGGCGGCACCACCGGGGTCGCAAAAGGCGCGATGCTCACGCATCGCAACATCATCGCGAACGTGCTGCAGGCGAAGGCGTGGTCCGACAGCGAGCTGGCCGGCGATATCGAAACGGTGCTCACACCGTTGCCGCTCTATCACATCTACTCGCTGACGCTGAACGCGATGATCTTCATGCTGCTCGGCGGCCGCAATATCCTGATCGCGAATCCGCGCGACACGAAGCGCGTGATGAAGATCATCCGCCACGAAACCTTCACCGGCATCACGGCCGTCAATACGCTCTACAACGCATTTCTCGATGACGAGGAATTTCGCAAGCGCGATTTCTCGAAGCTCAAGCTCGCGATGGCGGGCGGCATGGCGATGCAGAAAGCGGTCGCCGAGCGCTTCAAGGCCGTGACGGGAAAAACGATCGTCGAAGGTTACGGCCTCACCGAGTGCTCGCCGATCGTCACGATGAACCCAGTGAATTTCCGGCATATGCGCGACTTCGACGGTTCGATCGGGCTGCCCGCGCCGTCCACGGTCGTGCGTTTTCGCAAGGAGGACGGCAGTTGGGCTGGTATAGATGAGCCCGGTGAGTTGTGCGTGAAAGGTCCGCAGGTCATGAAAGGCTACTGGAATCGTCCGGAGGAAACGGCGAAGGTGCTCGACGACGACGGATGGCTGGCCACCGGCGACATCGGCGTGATGAACGGACATGGCTATATTCGCCTGATCGACCGCAAGAAGGACATGATTCTCGTGTCGGGCTTCAACGTTTACCCGAACGAAATCGAAGACGTCATCGCAATGCATCCGGATGTGCGCGAAGTCGCCGCGATCGGCGTGCCCGACGAGGTCCAAGGCGAGCGCGTCAAGGTCTTCGTCGTGGCGCGCAATCCCGCGTTGACCCAGGCACAGGTGATCGAGCATTGCAGAAAGAACCTGACTGGCTACAAGGTGCCGAAGCTCGTCGAGTTCCGCGACGAGCTGCCGCAAACGAATGTCGGCAAGATTCTGCGGCGCGAACTGCGCGCGCAGGAACTCGCGAAGCAAAAACCTGCCTGATGCAAGATATGTGCGGCGCCAACGGCCGTCATCAGTTCAGCCGTTTAGGGTTTCTGTGGGAGTCCACTCATGCCGCACCCGCCGTCGACGAATCCGACTCGCCGCGCACCGATGATGTGCGCGTTGCGTTGGCTCGCCTGCGCGGCAAGCTTGCATATCGCGGCGGCCGCGCTTGCGCAGCAGCAAAGCGAGGCGCCCGCGGCAAAGTCCTCTCCTGCACTCGAGCCGTCGTCGGCTGCGTCGCCCGCTTTGCCGGAGAGCGGAGCCGGTACGAACGGCTCAAGCAACGCGCCCGGCACATCGAACGCAGCGAACGCATCGAGCGCGGCCATCGGCGCTAGCAGCGCCAAACCTGAAGTCAGCCCACCAACCGTTGCGCCGGGCGAAGCCGGCAAGCTGAGGCCCGAGGAGCAGGTGCGATGGCTGCGCCAGGCGGCGCAAAGCGGCTTGCTCGAAAAGCTCGACGACGCCGAGCTCACCGCCCTGTTCCAGTCGCTCGATCCGTTGACGGTGCCGCACTACATCAAGGACGGCCCGAACGGCTACCCGTCATACGAGTTCACGATGATCCGCCAGGAGCGCATTCGCGGCATATGGCCGAGCCGGCCCGATCATATGGTCGTGCGCGTGACGCGCGACCCGATCCGCATCTACGCGAAATGGCTGCCCGGCGGCGCACACGCAGGCCAGGAAATCATCTACGACGAAACGCGGCGCAGCGATGAGATGTACGGCCATCTCGGCGGCTTCCTGAACATCATGCCGGTATGGGCATCGTTGAACGGCGCGCTCGCGCGCACGCAATCGAACCATCAGGTGCGCGATCTGGGCACCGAGTACATCGCCAAGCAGTTTCTGTCCGAGGGCGAAAAATACGCGCAGGCGGGCATTACGCGGCCGACGCGCATCGAAGTGAAGACGCTCGACGGCGTGCGTGTGGTTGCCTTCACCTACGAGACGAGCACCGGCATGCCCGAGTTCTATGCAAAGAAAGAGACGCTCGGTCTCGATCTGCGGCATCCGTACTTTCGCACCGTCGAATCCTACGACAACGACGGACGCATCTTCGAGCGCATCGTGTTCCAGACGATCACGCCGAAAACCTTCGACGAAGAAACCTTCGATCCGAAGAATCCCGCGTACAAGTTTTGATGCACGCGCGGTCGCGCGCCGTCACAAGGTAATGACGAACGAAACCGGTGCGTTTGCATGCGGCCGGCTCGTTTCCGTTGCGCTTGCAACGAGCCGGCCGGGGCGCAGCGCGAGACGCGTCAGCACGAAGAAATCTGACGCGCGCGTGAAGCCGATCAGCGTCGACGACGCTGCGCGCGCGACGCCCGGCGCGAGTGACGTATGCCAGAGCGCACCGATGTCGTTGTCGTTGCCTATGTCGAAGGCGGGAATGGAAAGCCGCGCCGCACGGCCGGCGAATGCATCGGCTTGTGCAAGCGAGGCATCGAATATCGCGAACGTCGGCGTGGCGCGCGCGAGCGTCGCGCCATTCCGAAGGGCTGCGTGAGAAGCCGCGCCCTGCGCTTGCGCGGAACTCGTTGTGAACCATGCCGGCAGCCACGCGGCCGTCGAGTACCACGTGCCGGTCGCGATGAAGGTACGCCGATCCATCGCCTATCTCGCAGCGCGACGCCGAACTCGCGCGATCATGTATAGCCCCGCTTGTCGCGCAATGCGCGCGGCCAGATGCCCTGTTTGCCCGGCGACAGAATGCCCGCGGGATCGAGCGCGTCCTTCACCGTTTCGGATAGTCGCAGCAGCGCGCCGTCATTGAAGCTGTACTGCGCGGCCGCGTAATCCATATGCACGAGATGCGAGCGGTACTCGCCGTAGCCCGCCGCACGGACATCGCTCATCAGCGCACGCAGCAGATCCCCGGCCCGTTCGCTTTGCTGTGCATCGTCGCGATTGAAAATGGCCGCGAAAATATGGTGCAAATGACGCACGCCCGCGGTGAAGCCGCCGTAGTAATCGAACCCGTACGATGCGGCGCGCCCTTTCACCATCATGTACTGGCGGAGCGCGTCGCCGCCCACCGCCGGGCAAATCGGCGAAAAGTCGATATGCGCGCCGGTGCCGCCACGCCAGTCGAGCATCCTGAAGGCGGTCATCGCGGGAATGCCGGCCATGTTGCGATCGCCGCCGCCGGTGGGCTGTACATCGCCCGCGTATTTCTTTGCGGCCATCGACGCGCGCGGCACACGACTGAACGCACGCTGCACGATTTTGTTGCGGGCATCGATCAGTTCATCGGTACCGTAGAGCGCGTAGTGCAGATTCCAGTGGCCGACGTCGAGCTTCTTCAGCATCGCGTCGATCGCGCTGTCGGGCATCGCGCCGTCGCCGTCGTACCACTGCGTGCGCGGCGACAAGCCGGCCGCGCGCCGCAGGCCGCCTTCGACCACCGCGTGGTTCGTGATCGTGCCGTCAAGACGCAGCGGCCGCAGGATATCGACGATCGCTTCGAGATCGCGCTCGTCGTGAAACTGGATCTCGCCGAGCAGATACGCGGGCGGCGCGGGCATCAGCCAGACGCCCATCTTCGTCACGACGCCGTAGTTCGACTGCATGAACATCGCATCGAACGAAGGACCGTAGCCCGGCCGGTACGCCTGCCACGACGTGCCGATTTCGATCCCGCCCATGCCGGTGCGCACCACGTCGCCGTTCGCAAGCACCACTTCCATGCCGCACTGGTTCGCCGCGTGATCGCCGTACGCGGTGTAGCCGAAGCCGCGTTCGAGCGTATTGCCGATCACGCTGCCCCAGCCCGCCGCGGGCGGATCGACCCATAGCTTGTAGCCGTGCTCGCGCAGATAGTTATATAGATCGAAATAGCTGACGCCCGGTTCGACGAGCGCGTACGCGAGTTTTTCGTCGACCGCGAGCACGCGGTTCATGCGCTGCAGGTCGACCACGACCGAGCCCGCAAGGCGCGGCGCCGCGCCGCCGTAGGCGTAGTTGCGGCCCGTCGATACGGTCCACAGCGGAATGCGGTACTCGTTCGCGACGCGCAATACCGCCCGGATCTCTTCGACCGATGACGGCAGCAACGCCGCCGATGGCACGAACACGGCTCCGGACGGACCAGGCGCGAACGGATCGAGATAAGGCATGAGCGCCACGCCATCGAGTACATGCTCGCCGCCGACGATCGACTGCCATGCGGTCAGCGCCTGCTCGAACTGCGCGGTGCTGACGCCGGGCGGCAGAATGCGGATCGCGGGCGTTGTCATGCGCGTGCTCCCGGCGCTCCGCACGCCACGGCCATGCTAGCGGCCGTGGCCGCCTCCGCCGCCGTGAAATCCTCCGCCTCCTCCGTGAAACCCGCCTCCGTGGAAGCCGCCATGAAACCCGCCATGGAAGCCGCCATGAAATCCGTGGTGAAACCCGCCATGCGCGAAACCCGGATGTCCGAAGTGAACATGATCGATGTGATGGAAGTGATGAAAGCGGTCGACGAACACGAACGACGCACCGAAGCCGAACAGGAACGGCGGCCCCCAGAACGGATCATACGGATAGGCGTACGGATACGGATAGCCATATCCATAGTACGGATCGTAGGGCGCCCCGTCTGGCCCCGCCGCATAAGGTGCTCCGTCGGGCGCGGGATAGGCCGCGCCAGCGTTATCGCCGCCACTGTCGGGCTCGTCATCCGATTCCTGAATGCGCCATGTGCCGTCCGGCTGCCGGCACGCAAGTCCGTTGAACTGCTGCTGCTTGCCGTCGATCTCCGCATTGCCGCTGACGTCGCGGCACTCCTGCCTCGCCTGCGCCTGTTCGCCCTGTTCCGCCTGCTGCGCGGGTTGAGCGAATTCCTGAGCGTACTGCTGTGGGTCCCGCAGGTCTTGCGGGTTCTGCGGGTTTTGCGAAGCGCCATCGCTTTGCCCACTGCTGCCCGCCTGCTGATCGTCTTCTCTTTGTGAAGCATCGGGTGGTGCGTTGAACTGCGCACCCGCGGACGCGCCGAACATCGGCGGCTCGGGTTCCTGAGCCATCACCGCCGGCCCGCTCACTGCCCAACCTGCACAAACCACAACACCTGCTGCGAGTCCAAAAATATTGCGCATCGTTTATCCCGTCTCGACAGTGCGGCGCCGTGGCACAAATGCGCGCCACTGCCGTGTAGGCCCTGTCGATTCGCCTGCGTGGCCCGTGTCGCCGGCGCATCGATGCGCGGGAACAAGCGAGCCTGCACTTCTATAAACGACACGATGCGTAAAGCTATTCCCGCGCATTCGGGACGCGTTGAACTCGGTTCGTTACCCGGTATTTCGGAGCGCTTCGGTTGCGCGGGTTCGCTAAAGCGCAGGGGTGAAAGCGGGCCTTGCGAACGACGCGAACATGGCGAACGCCCCTCGGTCATCCGGATATCGACGCACGAGGCATGCAAACGCGCGTGCTGCGCGGGCTATTGCCACGCTTCCGGCCGGCCGCCGAGCGCGCTGCAGACGTCGATCGCGATCGAGCGCAGTTTGCCCTCGGCGATCGGACCGGACAGCGCATAGCCCATTCCATCGTTGACCCAATAGAACGTGCGGCGATTGCCGTCGCGGAACAGACGAAATGCGGTTTCGTCTTTCGGCACGCCGGTCACATAAAGCGTGAGACGCGCGCCGGTCTGGTTCTCGTACATGAATTGCGCGGCCGGCCCCGCTTCACCGGGCAGGAGACGCCCGCCGACCAGCGAATAACCATATTCCTGCAGCGACGGCACCGAGAGCTGCCGGTTGAGCCGCTTCGATAGCCACGCGATCAGGTGCTCTTCCTCGGCTGCCGCGACTTCGACCGGATGGCGCCGCTCCGGCGTGTAGACCGCATACGCGATGTCGGCGCGCCGCGCAAACGACATCGTGTCGCCGCCTACGAGGCGCGGCACGAGCGGCCCCAGCGCCAGCGCGAGTCCCGCGCCGGCGACGAGCCAGCACGCGGCGATCGCCGTGCGCTGCCACCACGACGAACGCGAACGCAGGACGACGAATTGCGTGTCGTCGCGCGTGGTCGCACCGCACAGCGCACGCAACGCCGCCTTCTGCGCGCGCCATGCGGCAACCTGCGCTGCCGCCTGCTCGTCGCGCTCGAGATGCTCTTTCACCGCGGCCGTTTCGTTCTCGCTGAGCTCGTTGTCGACGAACGCCGACAGCATGCGCAGGTCGGGCGCGGATTCGGGATGGTGGGCGTCGTTGTTCATGAAGAATTTCTCACCACTTTCAGCGACGGAGACTTATGCGAATTTTCCTGCGGGTTTTGTCGATCAGGACCTTCGGTCAGCATCAGTCTCATCTGCTCGCGCGCACGCGACAGTCGCGACATGACCGTTCCGACCGGCACACCGAGCGCAATCGACGCCTCCTGATAGCTGAACTCCTCGACGCAGACAAGCAGCACCACTTCACGCTGCTCGACCGAAAGACTGTAGAGCGCGCGCTGCACATCGCGCAGCATCAGTCCATCGACTTCGCCGCGCGGCGCCTCGAGGTTGCGCCATGGCGCGCTTTCCTCGTCGACGGCGACCTCGCGCCGCACGCGTAGCTGGTCAATATAGAGATGCCGGAGAATCGTGAGCAGCCACGCGCGCAGGTTGCTGTTCGGCCTGAACGCTTTCCAGCGGGCGAGCGCGCGCTCGGCCGTATCCTGAACCAGATCGTCCGCCCAAGCATGATCTCCCGTCAGCGCGCGCGCATATCGACGTAGCTGCGGGAGCCAGGATACGACCTCCGCTTCGAAACTCACCCGGCTGGCAAAACGCGCGTCATGTGCGGATCAATATCCGCCGGAAGAGCTCGAACTACCGCTGCCGCTCGCGCCGCCGCTGCCCATATCGCTGCAGCCGGTTGTCACAAGCGCCGCCGCGCCGAGCGCGACAAGCATGCAGAAGGTACTGACGAATCGGGTCAACTTCATATGCGTCTCTCCTTTGGGTACGAGCCTTGCAGGCTCCTGAACGGGTAATCGGATACTTCGTCGAACGTGACCTGGACTACACGTGAACAAAACGAGATCCGCGCGCGATTTATTCCGTCCCCACCCACGGTTTTTTAAACTTATGCCAAATCGGGTTCCGGCGAGGCTTTTTTCGCGTCGCGCGCCAGCCGATCGGCGCTCCACAACACCGAATGCAAAGATTCGTAACGCAACGTTACACATCGTATTTAACGGATGCTTATGCGCGCGCAAGCCGTTATAGTGGGCGACAAGTTCGTCGATTACCACGCGTATGCGCCGACCCATGTAGAATCCCGGCGAACAACCGCACTTCCACACATAATCGTCCATGCCTTCCGCAGAATCGCACCCGCAAAACGACTTCATGAACGCCGCGCGCAAAGAAAGAAAGCGCGTCGAAATTTATCTCGTCAACGGTATCCGTCTGACGGGATGCATCGAGTCGTTCGATCAGTACCTCGTGATGCTGCGCACGCCTGTCGGGCTGCAGGGCATCTACAAGCGTGCCATCTCGACCATCCAGCTCGACACCGGCACGCGCCCGGGGCCTCGCACCGGACGCCCGTCGCATGGCGAGCATTCGTCGCGCGGACCGCATGGTTCGCACGGATCGCATCGCGACTCGCCGCGTGAATCGCGCGAACCGCGTGAGCCGCGCGATTCGTACGGCGGCGGCGCACCGTCGTCGCCCGAGCGCTCGGGGTCCGACGCACCGGTCGTCGTCACGCGCCGGCGGCGTCTGTTCGGCGCCGGCTCCGGCGATAACCACGGGCACGGCAATCACAACGGCAACCACAACGGCAACAACAATCACGGCGGCTCGGGCAACAACAACGAGTAGCCGCCGAAACGCGCCTAGCCGATCGGTCCGGCGAGGCGCTTGAGCATCCGCTCGATCCTCATGCCCTGCTGGTGCGTGAGCTGATAACTTCCCTGCACGGCCAATACGCGGCGGCGCCAGTACTCGGCGTCGAATATGTCGAGCATCGGCTGCCGCGTCGCCCACTCCAGATGCTCGAGTTCAGCGTCCACCACATGCGACGCATTCCAGCGCGGCGTTCGATCGAACCCGTCCGTCTCCATGATGACCCCCACCTCGTCGTTGTGCCGGCGGACGGCTCGATACGTCTCTGGCCAGACGGCTCGCAAAACGCGGCCGTTGTCGCGCGGTGGAAGTAGAACGAAATCTGCGTGAAAAAAATTCCATCGACCGCCGCGCGGGCCGCGTGGCGCGCGTTCGAATTGATGTTCATGCGACGCTTAGTGAAATGTGGCGGTAGCTGAATCGCGACTGGGATTGGGACTGTAACTGGGCTGCGATGGGGCTGCCGACAGGGACGGTAATTGGAACGCCGATAGGCACCGCGACCGAGCAAGATTAAGTTTGGACCTATGCCGATCGGTCGAGTGTTGTCGAAAGTGGCTTTGCGCTATTCTGGTTGTTCGACAACGTCCGAGCGGAGAGCGATATGTCTACGTCGAAGTCCAAATCACAACCGGCCGAGCTCAGCGTCGAGCAACGCCTCGACGAGGCGCTCGCGGAAACCTTTCCGGCCAGCGATCCAATCGCAGTCGATCCCGACGAACCGAAGCGTACGCCGGCAAAGCAGAAGGCGGGAGCGTCAAAGCAGTCGGCGCATCAGAACACGCGGCCGAAGCACCACTGAACCGAAATTGGAAGCGGCGTGCGCCTGAAGCGGTGTACTCCGCCAAAGGCTATCCGCCGTCCGTGACAGGTCGAGCCCGGCACGACGGCCGGGCACATCTGTGCAACGCGCCGTAGCGCGGCGCACTTCACGCGCGCTCAGGCGCGCGACTTCAACGAATCGGCAGACCGCTGTCCAGCTGACGCTGCAGGTCGCGCACCTGGCGCTGCGTATCGCGCAGTTGGGCTTGCGCCTGCGTCTTCTGCTGCTGCAGCGCGCTCGCTTCGGCGCGGTTCTGTGCCTGCTGGCTGTTCACGATGGTCTGCTGCTGGCGCGCAATCGACAGGTCGGCCTGCAACCGGTTAGCCCGGTCCTGCGACAGTTCGATCAGGTGATCGGTGAACGCCTTCTGCGCTTCGAGCTTTGTGCGGCGGATCTCGATGTCGGACAGTTGAGCGGTCTGGCGCACGAAGTCGCGGTAGATCATCTCGGCACGCTGATCGTCGCTGGTCTTGATCACACGCCAGAAGTTTTTCTTCTGGAACAGCGCGACGTAGTACGTCATCTCCTTGCCGTAAAACAGCAGGCTCGCACCGTAGCTGCCGTTGTACGTCGTGCGCATTTCAGTCAGATCGGGGCCGTGGATCATCTGTTGCAGTTCCGCCACATTGCCTGCAGCGGACTGCTTTGCCTCGTCCGGCGTGAGCGCAATCGTTTGACCGGACGGGACGGACGAAGCCGCCAGCGTGTCCGGCTGCGCCGCCGCTGTGATTTCGACTGCCGCCCCGCTCGCGGCACTGTCGGTCACCGCTTCCTGCGCAAAGGCGGCCTGCATTCCCCCGGTCGCGATCAATACCGACAGTACGATCTGCCGGACTTTCGACTTCTGGTCCATGTAATTCCTGCTTTAGACAGTTTTTTGTTTTAACCCAATCGTCTCATTATTACTCAGTTTCACGCGTTTCGGGTTCCTCGTCGAAAATTTGATACTTCCTCATGTTCTCCCATCGCACCTTGCGGCTGATGACGAGGTACTGGGCCCTATCCAGGCGTCGCCATCCGCTCGAGTTCAGCGCGGCCAGCACGCGGGTTTGCTCGCATGTATCCCACTTGCTGCGATCGATCACGGCTTCGACCGCACCCTCGGCCGGCGACTACTGAGCGTTGCGCGCAAGCATCAGCAGACGCTGCAGCTGCACCGCAGCCCAGGCGTAGAGCTGACGCTTCGTCACGCCGATCCACTCGGCCAGGTTGGGAAGTTCGCGGACGTTACCGGGGCCCAGTGTCCGCAATCGTGTCGGCACAGCCAGTGCGGCAAGTCGGGCAGTCGCAGTCGCACGCGCCGCTCGGGCCGATCGTCGACGCGATGAACGCCTTGAAAGGTTACCGGGAAACAGTCGCATCACCGAAGTCTCGACAACGCTCGAACTCAGTGTCGAGCGTAGGCCGTTCGACGTCAGCACCGGCATCGCTTTCAGTGACCACGTACGCAGGGTCGGCAGATAGTCGAGGAAAACTGACCGGCGTCGCGCGGCGAGCAGTCGAGCGTATCGACTCTGCAAATGAGGCGCGACAACACGCGACAACATTTTTGCGTGATCGTACGTGTCGCGGTGCAGAACGACAGCGACGGCAACACGACGACGGCCGATGCTTCGCACTACCAGGGCAATCCAACTAGTCATCGCGGATTGTCCGCCGATCGATTGTCCATTGTTCGGAAACACGCATCTGACGTCGTCCATCGCCCGGCCCGAGAATCAACGCAGCCTTCTCATACCGGTTGAACTGGACGACGCCGGCGCCGGACAAGCCCACCGATTAGAAGACTTCCTATCAGACAGCGCGCGTTCCGTGACGTATTCTGCGACTGCCATCGAACCGGCCCGCAGCGAAGCCGGTTCGCACGGCAGACTGCACGCGCAGCGGCAAGCGCGCAAACGAAAGGCCGAAAGAAGCCGCCCGCGAATGTGATTCACAATGCGTCCAGCCGGGATGACAGAGAAGCTGAACCAGCGGTAACTGAGCGGCAACCGAGCGGCAACTGAGCGCTGACTGAGCACGTCTCGCCTTCGCGACGATACGGACAAGGAGCACAACAATGACGCAATTTCCTGAACGCGCACACTTCGTCGCGCGGCGTGCGCTACGCAATGCGACTCTGGCCGGCGCGCTGCTCGCGGGCGCCGCTGCCGCATTCGCGCAAAGCAGCAGCCCCGTCGGCATGTGGCAGACGATCGACGATCATACGCATCAACCCAAAGCGATCGTGCAGATCACGCAGGACGAGAACGGCACGCTAAGCGGCAAGGTGATCAAGGGGCTCAACCCGAACGAGCCGCCCGGCCGCCGCTGCACCGCGTGCACCGACGCGCGCAAGGACCAGCCGATCATCGGCATGACGATCATCAACGATATGAAGAAGGACGGCGACGGCTGGGACGGCGGTCAGATCCTCGACCCCGATAACGGCAAGATCTATCGATGCAAGATGCACACCGAAGACGGCGGGCAGAAGCTCGTCGTGCGCGGCTATATCGGTATCTCGCTGCTCGGCCGGTCGCAGACGTGGATTCGCGAGGAATAAGCGATCGACGCGTACGATGGCGTCGCGCATAAAAAAGCGGCCGGCGGGGTAGACCCCACCGGCCGGCTGTTTCTTCAAGGGAAATGCGCTTTGCGTGGTTCACCTGGTTTAACTAATCGCCCTGCGAAGCGCATCGGTTAGGCCGCGTGCTTGAGTGCGCCGGCGTATTCATACGCCGGCGTGGCGACCGGTGCGCCAGGCGCGGCTTGCGCGTACTCGACCGTTGCCGCGGCCGTGGCCACTGCTGTCCCGGCATAACCGGCAACGGACAGTTCGTCTGCCTGACCCGCAACATGGATGCGCATGCGCGCTTCGATCGAGTTGCACAGGTCCACGCCCGCCGCGCCAAACAGTTGCTCAAGCAGGCGCTTGAGTACGCCCGACTGATGCCATGCCTTGAAACGGCGATGGCAGGTCTGATACGACGGGTATTTGCGCGGCATGGCGGACCACGTTGCGCCGCTGTACATCACCCACAGTACGCCGTTGAGCACGGCCCGGGTGTTGGCGAGAGGCCGGCCGCGCAGCTCGGAGCGCGGCCGCAATTCGGGAAGCAGCGGCGCGACGCGCAGCCACTCTTCATCGGTTAGATCACGGTATGGGGTCAAGGTATCCTCCTTCGTCGATACCCGACGACGATATCGACTGCCCCACACACCGAATATCAGAACAATCCGAATCTTGAAATTGCGACGCTTCCCTACGCCATTCGGCGCAGCGCGTCATGCATTATCTCGTTCGGTTGAATACCAGCCCTACGTAAGCGATGTATCGACGATGCGCCGCGGCGTATCGAGGTATTCCTTCGATTGCATCTCGACGATGCGCGACACGGTGCGCGTGAACTCGTTGGCCATCGGCCCTTCCACGTACAGCTGTTCGGGCGGCACGGCCGCCGACATCAGCAGCTTCACCTTGTGGTCGTAGAACACGTCGATGAGCCATGTGAAGCGACGCGCTTCGGACTGCATGCGCGGCGTCATCTGCGGCACCTCGGAGAGGATCACCGCGTGGAAACGCGACGCGAGTTCCAGGTAGTCGTTCTGCGAGCGCGGACCGCCGCACAGTGTTGCGAAGTCGAACCAGACAACGCCGTCCGCGCGCCGCAACGCCTTCAGCTCGCGCTTTTCGATATGCAGCAGCGGACTTTCGTCGGGCACCGCAGCGAGCCGCGCGTAGGCATCGCGCAGCGACTTGTCGGCGGCCGCGCCGAGCGGCGTGTGATAGACCTCGACCTGCGACAGCGTGCGCTGCCGGTAGTCGACACCCGCGTCGACGTTGATCACATCGAGCTTGCTCTTGATCAGCTCGATCGCGGGCAGCAGGCGATCGCGATGCAGGCCGTCCGGATAGAGCGTGTCGGGGTCGTAGTTGGACGTCATCACGAACTGCACGCCGTTCAAAAACAGCCGGTCGAGCAGGCGGTACAGGATCATCGCATCGGCGATGTCCGACACGTGAAACTCGTCGAAGCAGATGAGCCGGTAGCGCTTGGCGATCCGGCGCGCGAGTTCGTCGAGCGGATCGGCCTGCCCTTTCAGCTCTTCGAGTTCGCGATGCACCTCGCGCATGAATTCGTGGAAGTGCAGACGCGTCTTGCGCGTCAGCGGCACAACCCTATAGAAGCTGTCCATCAGGAAGCTCTTGCCGCGGCCCACGCCGCCCCACATGTAGACGCCGCGCGGCAGATCCGGATGCATGATCAGCTTCATAAACGCATTCGGCCGGCGCGCCTTATACGCCACCCACTCTTCATAGCATCGCTGCAGACGATCAACCGCCGCGCGTTGCGCCGGATCGGACTGGTAACCCCGGGTCTGCAGTTCGTTTTCGTAGTATTCGGTGACGTTCATCTTATGCGGCTGGTTCGGCTTGCGCGGCTGGTGCGGGGCGGGTGCGGCTGCACAGCAGATAAGACGAAGGCGGGAGGGTGTAAACCCTGCCCGCCTTCATCGTGATACCCAATGCGAGGAATCGGGCTGTTCGGACTTACATGTTCAGTGCGCGCTTGTCGACGGCGAGCGCCGCTTCACGCATCACTTCGGACAGCGACGGGTGCGGATGGCAGATTCGGCCGATATCTTCCGACGCAGCCTTGAACTCCATCGCGACCACGGCTTCCGCGATCAGGTCCGATGCATTCGCCGAAATGATGTGCACACCGAGCAGTTCGTCGGTCTTCGCATCGGCGATCATCTTGACGAAACCATCGGCCTTGTTGATGCCGAGCGCGCGGCCGTTCGCCATAAACGGGAACTGGCCCGACTTGATCTCGCGGCCTTCGGCCTTCAGCTGCTGCTCGGTCTTGCCGACCCATGCGATTTCCGGCTCGGTGTAGATCACCCACGGAATGCAGTTGTAGTCGATATGCGGCTTCTGGCCGTCGATGATTTCGGCCACCAGCACGCCTTCGTCTTCGGCCTTGTGCGCGAGCATCGGACCACGCACGACATCGCCGATCGCGTAGACGTTCGGCACGCTCGTCGCGCAGTGGTCGTCGACGTCGATAAAGCCGCGCTCGTTCGCCTTCAGGCCGATCGCTTCGAGGCCGAGGTTATCCGTGTTCGGCACGCGGCCGATCGACACGATCAGGCGGTCGGCGTCGAGCGTCTGCGCGTTGCCGTCCTTGTCCGTGTAGGCGATCGACACGCTGTTGGCGGTGGTCTTCACTTCACCGACCTTCACGCCGACGTGGATGTCGAGGCCCTGCTTCTTGAACTGCTTGGCGGCTTCCTTCGCGAGTGCCTGGTCGGCCGCGCCGAGAAACTCGGGCAGCGCTTCAAGCACGGTCACGTCGGAGCCGAGACGCCGCCACACCGAGCCGAGTTCCAGGCCGATCACGCCCGCGCCGATCACGGCGAGCTTCTTCGGCACCTCGGTAAAGGACAGCGCGCCTTCGTTGTCGGCAACGATCTTATTGTCGACCGGCACGTTCGGCAGATGGCGCGCCTTCGAGCCCGTTGCGATGATCACGTTCTTCGCCGTCACCACTTCCGTCTCGCCTTCGCCCGACACTTCGATCTGCACGCCGGCGCCGCTCTTGCCCGTGAACTTGCCATGACCCTTGAGCCACGTAATCTTGTTCTTGCGGAACAGGAACTCGATGCCCTTCGTCATCTTCTCGACGATGCCTTCCTTGCGCGACAGCATCTTCGCGATATCGACCTTCACGTTTTCCACGCTGATGCCGTGGTCCGCGAGATGGTGCGACGCGTTCTCGAACTCTTCCGACGAAGCGAGCAGCGCCTTCGACGGAATGCAGCCGACGTTCAGGCACGTGCCGCCGAGCTTCAGCGCGCCGGCCGGGTTCTTCCATTTTTCGATACAGGCGACGCTCTTGCCGAGTTGCGCGGCGCGAATCGCGGCGATATAGCCGCCGGGACCTGCACCGATCACGACGACGTCAAATTCTTTGGACATGACAATCCTTTGGATGGGAAGGCATCGCGCGGCCACGCTTCGCGGCGCGCGACGCTCCGGTACTGACTGCGTACTGTGAACTACGTGCGCATTGCCTCGTGAACGCCAAGGCAATGCGCCAAGCGGGCGTGCGGCGGATTACAGGTCGAGCAGCAGGCGCGCCGGATCTTCGAGCGCATCCTTCATCGCGACGAGCGACAGCACCGCTTCGCGGCCGTCGATGATCCGGTGGTCGTACGACAGCGCGAGGTAGTTGATCGGACGGATCACGATCTGGCCGTTCTCGACAACCGGACGCTCCTTCGTGGCGTGCACGCCGAGAATGGCCGACTGCGGCGGGTTGATGATCGGCGTCGACAGCATCGAGCCGAACACGCCGCCGTTCGAGATCGAGAACGTGCCGCCCGTCATTTCTTCGATCGACAGCTTGCCGTCCTTGGCCTTCTGGCCGAATTCGGCGATCTTCTTCTCGATGTCGGCGAGGCTCATCTGATCGGCGTTGCGCAGGATCGGCACGACGAGGCCGCGCGGCGAGCCGACGGCGATACCGATGTCGAAGTAGCCGTGATAGACGATGTCGTTACCGTCGATCGACGCGTTCACGAGCGGGTACTTCTTCAGCGCATGCACGGCCGCCTTCACGAAGAACGACATGAAGCCGAGCTTCACGCCGTGTTCCTTCTCGAAGCGGTCCTTGTACTTGTTGCGCAGATCCATGACCGGCGCCATGTTCACTTCGTTGAACGTCGTGAGGATCGCGTTGGTTTGCTGCGACTCGAGCAGACGCTCGGCGATACGCGCGCGCAGACGCGACATCGGCACGCGCTGCTCCGGACGGTCCTGCAGCCACTGGTCGGCACCCGGCGCCTTGACATCGGGCAGCGACGGACGCGCAGCCTTCGGTGCGGCAGCCGGGGCCGGTGCGGCCTTGGGCGCTGCAGCGCCGGCGCCGAGCACGTCCTGCTTCGTGATGCGGCCATCGCGGCCCGTGCCGGCGACGTCGCCAGCCGACAGGTTCTTCTCGGCCATCAGCTTCGTGGCAGCCGGCGACGACGCGGCGTTCGCGTTCGCGGCAGCAGCGGCTTGTGCGGGTGCTTGCGCAGCCGGAGCGGCTTCGGCTTGCGGGGCCGGCTTCACTTCGGCTTCCACTGCGGCGGCGCCTGCCTTGCCTTCCGTGTCGATTTTCGCGATCACTTCGTCGGCGGTGACGATGTCGCCGTCGTGCTTGATGACCTGCGCGAGCACGCCAGCGGACGGCGCCGGCACTTCGAGCACGACCTTGTCGGTCTCGATTTCGATCAGGATCTCGTCCTGCGTCACTGCTTCGCCCGGCTTCTTCTTCCACTGCAGCATCGTGGCTTCGGACACCGACTCAGAAAGCTGGGGAACCTTGACTTCAACAATAGACATGTGATTTTCCTGGGACTCTATATGAGCGTATTTGGCTGACTGCGTGGGTCACCGCGTCGATTCGCGCGCGCGTAACCCTGTGTTCTGAGGCTCTGTTCTGGAATCTTCGTTCTGTCGCAAACGGAAGCGAACTGGGTGCGCACTGCGAGAATGCGCCACGGGAAAGCGCGCTTGCGCTTTCCCGGTTCGCGTTGCCGTTATTTAACGATCGCTGCGCCCTTCAGACGGCCGAAAGCGCCTTCGACGAGCGCCTTCTGCTGCTCGTAGTGCTTCGCGTAGTAGCCGACGGCCGGCGATGCCGATGCCGGACGGCCGCTGTACGCGAGCTTCTGGCCTTCCTTCATGCCTTCCTTCAGGTGGTGCTCGATGTAGAACCACGGGCCCTGATTCTGCGGCTCGTCCTGCACCCAGACCACTTCGGTCGCGTTGTCGTACTTCTTCATTTCCGTTTCGAACTGCTTGTGCGCGAACGGATAAAGTTGCTCGACACGGATAATCGCGACATCGTTCGACTTCGCTTCGCGGCGATGCGCGACGAGGTCGAAGTACACGCGGCCCGAACAGGCGAGCACGCGCTTGACCTTCTTCGGATCGATCGAATCGTCGACTTCACCGATGACCGGCTGGAACGAGCCCTTCGCGAGTTCCGACAGATCCGACACGGCTTCCTTGTGACGCAGCAGCGACTTCGGCGTGAAGACGATCAGCGGCTTGCGGAACAGGCGGATCATCTGACGGCGCATCAGATGGAAGATCTGCGCCGGCGTGGTCGGTTGAACCACTTGCATGTTGTGGTCCGCGCACAGTTGCAGGAAGCGCTCGATACGCGACGACGAATGCTCCGGACCCTGGCCTTCATAGCCGTGCGGCAGCAGCATCGTCAGGCCCGACACGCGGCCCCACTTCACTTCGCCCGACGAGATGAACTGGTCGATCACGACCTGCGCACCGTTGACGAAGTCGCCGAACTGGCCTTCCCATGCGACGAACGTGTTCGGCTCAGCCGTGGAGTAGCCGTACTCGAAGCCGAGCACTGCTTCTTCGGACAGCACGGAGTCGATCACATTGAACTTCGCCTGACCGTCCGCGACGTTTTGCAGCGGCACGTACGTGCCGTCGTTCCAGCGCTCGCGGTTCTGGTCGTGCAGCACCGCGTGGCGGTGCGTGAACGTGCCGCGGCCCGAGTCCTGGCCCGTCAGACGCACGGCGTAGCCCGATGCGACCAGCGACGCGAATGCGAGGTGCTCGCCCATGCCCCAGTCGAGCGGCGCTTCACCGCGGCCCATCGCACGACGATCGTTGATCACGCGCTCGACGAGCGGGTGCACCTTGAAGTTTTCCGGAATCGTCGTGATGCGCTCGGCGAGGCGCTTCAGTTCCGCGAGCGGCACGGCCGTATCGGCGGCGTCGGTCCACTTGCGGTTCAGGAACGGCACCCAGTCGACCGCGTACTTGCTCTTGTAGTTCGAGAGCACCGGGTCGATCGTGTGATGGCCTTCGTCCATCGCCTTGCGGTAGGCCTTGACGAACTCGTCGCCTTGCTCGGCCGTGATCACGCCCTGCTGCACGAGCTTTTCCGCGTACAGCGCGCGGGTGCCCGGGTGCTTGGCGATCGTCTTGTACATCAGCGGCTGCGTGACGGCCGGCGTGTCCTGCTCGTTGTGGCCGAGCTTGCGGAAGCAGATGATGTCGACCACGACATCCTTATGGAACTGCATCCGGTAGTCGATCGCGATCTGCGTGGCGAGCACGACGGCTTCGGGATCGTCGCCGTTCACGTGCAGCACCGGCGCTTCGATCATCTTGACCACGTCCGTGCAGTACAGCGTGGAGCGCGAGTCACGCGGGTCCGACGTCGTAAAGCCGATCTGGTTGTTGATGACGATATGCAGCGTGCCGTGCGTGCCGTAACCGCGCGTTTGCGCGAGGTTCAGCGTTTCCATCACGACGCCCTGGCCCGCGAAGGCCGCGTCGCCGTGGATCTGCACCGGCAGCACCTGCAGGCCCATGTCGTCGCCGCGGCGGTCCATACGGGCCTTCGCCGAACCTTCGACAACCGGGTTCACGATTTCGAGGTGCGACGGGTTGAACGCGAGCGACAGGTGAACCGGACCGCCTTCGGTCGCGACGTCCGACGAGAAGCCCTTGTGGTACTTCACGTCGCCGGCCGGCAGATCGTCGACGTGCTTGCCTTCGAATTCCGCGAAGAGATCGGCCGGCATCTTGCCGAGCGTGTTCACGAGCACGTTCAGACGGCCGCGGTGCGCCATGCCGATCACGATTTCCTGCACGCCCTTTGCGCCACCGTGACGCACGACTTCATCCATCGAAGCGATGAAGCTCTCGCCGCCTTCGAGCGAGAAACGCTTCTGGCCGACGTACTTGGTGTGCAGGAAGCGCTCGAGGCCTTCGGCCGCGGTCAGGCGGTTCAGGATGTGCTTCTTCTTGTCGTTCGAGAAGTTCGGCGTCGAGCGGATCGATTCGAGCCGCTCCTTCCACCAGCGCTTCTGCTCAGGATCGCTGATGTACATGTACTCGGCGCCGATCGTGCCGCAGTACGTGTCACGCAGATTCTTCACGATATCGCGCAGCGATGCCTGCTCGAAGCCGAAGTACAGCGCGTTCGCGTTGAACACCTGGTCCATGTCGGCTTCGGTGAAGTCGTAGAACGCGGGTTCGAGTTCGGGGATCGAGGGACGCTCGCGGCGCTTCAGCGGATCGAGATTGGCCCATTGCGAGCCAAGGAAGCGGTATGCGTCAATGAGGGACTGGACAAAAACCTGCTTGCGGGCGGTGGACTCTTCTGCTCCGCCTGCGACGCGCGGTACAAAAGCATTCGCTTTCGCGCGCTGGGCAAACGATTCGACGATCGGGCCGTGGGCCACGTCGTTGGCACTGGTGCCATCCGATGCAGGGGTGTTCTGCAATGCGTCGAAATAGCTGCGCCAGTTCTCGGGCACTGACGCCGGATTGTCGAGATACGCCTCGTACAGCTCTTCTACGTACGGAGCGTTGCCGCCGAACAGATACGAGTTCAGCTGGAATTGCTTCATCATGTTTACGCTCACCTTTCTTCGAGTTTCTCGAGAAATAGCGGGTTGTTGAACCTTCCGCGACACGGCCTGACCGTTTAGCGGATTGCGCGAATCAAGTCTTGCTTGGAAGGACCTAAAACTTGCATCCGCGGACTATAGCACACAACCCATAGCGCAGATAGCTGCCGGGCAGCCGCAAAGGCTTGCCGCAGCAGGGTTTTAGATTTCGCAAGAGTTTTTTCCAAGCCGCGGCGAAGGCCTGGACGAGCCGCGGGAAAACGAACGGTGCCATGCCCCGCTTTTCCCGTGCCAATCAGATCCTTCCGACACGTTCTCGACGTCCTACAGGGTTGTCACCTATGCGTCATGCACGCTGGCAAAGTTGACGCGTACGTCAAGTACGACGCTCAAGCACTGCAGTCGTTCACGGTAGCGAACTTCAGTTGCTAGCGCGGTCGGGCTTTTCGTGCGTTTTTCTATTAATTAATCAACGGAGTTTCATGCATGAACGTGAATCGAAGCAACGTCGGTGTTCACAGCGCGGCACAACAACAATCGAATACGCCGGTTGTTTGGCAGGCACCGCCGACGTCCACGTATGGGATGCAACCGATCACACAAGGTGGCCAGGCACCGCGGTCGACCTCGTCTCAACAACCGGGTACGCAGGGCGCCCAGGCACCGGTGCCCTACTCGCTTCAACAACCGGGCACGCAGGGCGCCCTGGCACCGGCATCGCTCGCACCTCAAAAATCGAACGATAACACCCGTCTTCCAGACCCGACCTACAAGCCAGCCTACTGGGGCACCACGGTCGATCATAAAGAAACGGTATTCCGTGGTGGCGGAGGAAAGACCGAAAGGTATGTCGATAACCACGGCAACAGCGTGAACTTCACATACGACGGAAAAGGCAAGCTCGCAACCGAAAGGGACATTCAGAGCGGAGCCATAGGCGCTAGTGGCTATCAGACCACTTACGACTTCGACGCCAACGGCAAGCGCTCGGAAAAGCTCGCGCTTCACCTGTACTCGACTGGTGATGTCGGTCTTGAAAAGGGTGACAACCGTCTTGCGGACCCGACCAACAAGCCAGACTACTGGGGCACCACGCTCGAGCACGAAGAAACGGCAGACCCTACCACCGGCAAGCGGGACACCGAATCGTACGTTGATGACCGCGGCGACACCGTGAAGATCAAATTCAACAAAGACGGCAAGCCTGAAACAGAAACCGACTATCACAACGAATCCGTAGGCGCTAGCAGCTCTCAGACGCGTTTCACCTTCGACAGTAACGGCAACCGCTCGCAACCGACCCCGGGGCCGGTCAAGTATTAGTCCCGCTGAGCCATTCGGCAAAGCACAACGCGCCCCGCGTTTGCAACAGGGCGTCTCGAGCGCACAAAGAAGTGCGCGGCGTCTAATGAGAATTGCGGGGAACGGTGCCCCCGCCAGGCGAGGTCAATCAACCGCTGCTTCGCGGCTTGCACGACGACGCTCGTGCTCCTTCAGATGGCGTTTGCGCAGGCGGATCGAAACCGGCGTCACTTCGACGAGTTCGTCGTCGTCGATAAATTCGACCGCGTATTCGAGCGACATCTGGATCGGCGGTACGAGGCGCACCGCTTCGTCGGTGCCCGAGGCGCGAACGTTCGTCAACTGCTTGCCCTTGATCGGGTTCACGACGAGGTCGTTATCGCGGCTGTGGATACCGATGATCATGCCTTCGTACAGCGGGTCGCCCGGCGTCACGAACATGCGGCCGCGATCCTGTAGCTTCCACAGCGCATAGGCAACGGCCGCGCCGTCGTCCTGCGAGATCAGCACGCCGTTACGGCGCTCGCCGACCGAACCTTCCTTGATCGGACCGTATTCGTCGAACACGTGGCTCATGAGACCCGTGCCGCGCGTCAGCGTCAGGAATTCGCTCTGGAAACCGATCAAACCACGCGCCGGAATGCGGTATTCGAGACGCGTGCGGCCGCGCGCGTCCGACGCCATATCGAGCATTTCGCCCTTGCGGCGGCCGAGTTCTTCCATCACGCCGCCCTGGTGACCGTCTTCGACGTCGACCGTCAGCAGTTCGTACGGCTCCTGCTTCACGCCGTCGATTTCCTGCAGCACCACGCGCGGGCGCGATACGGCCATCTCGAAACCTTCGCGGCGCATGTTCTCGATCAGAATGGTCAGGTGCAGTTCGCCGCGGCCCGACACTTCGAACACGGTCTCGTCGCCCGTGTCGCGCACGCGCAGCGCGACGTTGTGGTTCAGTTCCTTCATCAGGCGGTCACGAATCTGACGGCTCGTGACGAACTTGCCTTCCTTGCCGGCGAGCGGCGACGAATTCACGAGGAAGTTCATCGTCAGCGTCGGTTCGTCGACGGTAATCATCGGCAGCGCTTCGGGCTTGTCCGTCGCGCAGATCGTCGCTCCAATGCCGATGTCTTCGATGCCGTTGATCAGCACGATGTCGCCGGCTTGCGCTTCTTCGACCTGAACGCGCTCGAGGCCTTCGAACGACAGCACCTGGTTAATCTTGCGGTTCAGCACTTCGCCCTCGGGGCCGAAGCGCAGCGCGACCTGCTGACCGGGCTTGATGCGGCCGCGGTGAATGCGACCGATGCCGATCCGGCCAACATAGGTCGAATAATCGAGCGACGTGATCTGCAGCTGCAGCGGCGCATCCGGATCAGCCGGACGGACCGGCACGTGTTCCAGAATCGCTTCGAACAGCGGGCGCATATCGCCTTCACGCACGCTCGGATCGAGACCGGCATAGCCGTTCAGGCCCGACGCGTACACCACCGGAAAGTCGAGCTGTTCCTCGGTCGCGCCGAGCTTGTCGAACAGATCGAAGGTCTGGTTGATCACCCAGTCGATGCGCGCGCTCGGACGGTCGACCTTGTTGACGACGACGATCGGCTTCAGGCCGAGCGCCAGCGCCTTCTTCGTGACGAAGCGGGTTTGTGGCATCGGACCGTCGACGGCGTCGACGAGCAGCAGCACGGAGTCGACCATCGACAGCACGCGCTCCACTTCACCGCCGAAGTCGGCGTGACCCGGCGTGTCGACGATGTTGATGTGCGTGCCCTCATATTCGACCGCGCAGTTCTTCGCGAGGATGGTGATGCCGCGCTCTTTTTCGATGTCATTCGAATCCATCACGCGTTCCGCGATCTGCTGGTTTTCGCGGAAGGTGCCGGACTGGCGGAGCAACTGGTCAACAAGCGTGGTTTTGCCGTGGTCGACGTGGGCGATGATGGCGATATTGCGAAGAGCGCGGGACATAGGAACCTGAGGACGATTGAAGTGCCCGGCGGCGAGTGCTGAAGAAGGCTTCGGCACATTCAGAACGCAAAGTGGGCGCACTTCCGGGAACCGCATATTCTAGCACGGACCTATGACGCATTTAGCGCTATCGCTCTCGTATTCCCCAATAGTCACCGTGCGGACCCGTTACCGAAGCGGCTAGAAGCGACTGCGCAGCGCGTACCGGCGCGCCGCACCGCGACGATGCTGCCTATCCAACCGCCGCCCGCCACCCGCTTGAGTAATTAAGCACAAAACACCCTTACCTAATCTGTAAGAACGCTTGCCACGTCAATTAAGCGTTCTTATAATCATGCCTAGTCAACCATTGCTGTCGCATAAGAAACATGACGGACCCGTCTTCCACGCCGCCACCCGAAGTCCGCGACTACGAGCTGGCAGAAAGTGTCGGCTATCTGATCTCCCGCGTGAAATCGACGATGTCGAACATGGTCACGCAAAAGGCCATGGCCGAGCTCGGCATCACCAGCACGCAGGCCAGCATCCTGTTCATGGTCGCGAGCGGCAAGTGCCTGCTAGCCGCGGAGCTGGCGCGCGAGTATGGCATCGATGCGAGCGCGGTCACGCGGCTGATTGACCGCCTCGAAAAGCGCGGGCTTCTGACGCGCGTGCGCAGCAGCGAGGACCGGCGCGTCGTGCGCCTTGCGCTGACCGCGGAAGGCTGCGCGATCGCGGCGAAGCTGCCCGCTATTTTTACGAGCGTACTGGACCGATTGCTGTCCGGCTTCACCCCCGAGGAAGTCGGTTTCCTCAAGAGCATGCTCAGGCGCGTGCTTGCCAATAACGTCGATTCAAGCGGCATAACCCGTGACACGGCAAGCAATTAAGACGCCAAGCCGCGGCAAAGTAGTTGCAGTGTCCATTACCTATATTTATTACAACCAAGGGACGGATCAATGAAGTCGCACCTTCTGTTCGCGCCCGGCCGGCCGTGTCGGGCTGCTGCCGTTTCCGTCGCGTCGGTCGCGCTGACGGCAACGGCCCTCGCTCTGTCGGGGTGCGTGAACTACATCGGCATCAGCAGCGACAAGCAGATTGCCGCACCCGCGCAATACGAGACGACGCAGAGCATGCCGAACGAGGGCGGCGCATGGCCGTCGCTCGACTGGGCGAACCAGTTCGGCGATCCGCAATTGCCGCAGCTGATCGACGAGGCGCTCGCCGCCAATCCGTCGATCGCACAAGCGCAGGCGCGCCTCGAGAAGGCGCAGTCGTATATCGAAAGCTCGCGCTCGGCGCTGTTCCCGCAGGTCACGGGCAGCTATGCCTGGACGCGCGAGCGCTATTCGCCGAATGGCCTGTTTGTCGCGCCGATCGGCGGCAAGTGGGACAGCGAGAACAGCGTGCTGGCCAGCGCGACGTGGGACCTCGACCTGTGGGGCAAGAACCGCGCGAAGCTGCAGGCCGCGGTGTCGCAGGAAAAGGCCGCGCAAGCCGAGATACAGCAGGTGCGCGTGACGCTCGCGGCGTCGGTTGCGAGCACCTATAACCGGCTCGCGCAGCTGTACGCGCTGCGCGACATCGCCCAGCGCGAGATTCAGAACCGCCAGACGGTCGGCTCGATCACGAACGACCGCGTTGGCGCAGGGCTCGACACGAACGTCGAGCGGCAGACCGCGAACGGCAATATCGCGACGAGCCAGTCGTCGCTGACCGACCTCGACGGCCAGATCACGGTCGTGCGCTATCAGTTGGGCGCGCTGCTCGGCAAGGGACCGGACCGCGGTCTGCAGATCGCGCAGCCGGTGCTGAACGTCGGCGACGCGGTCGCGCTGCCCGGCAACGTGCCGGCCGATCTCGTCTCGCGGCGCCCTGACCTGGTCGCCGCGCGCTGGCAGGTCGAAGCGGCGACGCAAGGCGTGAAGGAGGCGAAGGCGGAGTTCTTCCCCGACGTGAACCTCGCGGCGAATTTCGGCTTCGACGCGTTCGGCTGGAGCGACCTCTTTCTGTGGGCAAGCCGCCAGGTGATGGCCGGCCCGGCGATTCATCTGCCGATCTTCGACGCGGGCGCGCTGCGCGCTCAGCTGAAGGGCCGCTATGCGGACTTCGACCTCGACGTCGCGAACTACAACCAGACGCTCGTCAACGCCCTGAACGACGTCGCGACGCAGATCACGTCGATCCGTTCGATCGACAGGCAGGAAGGCGACGCGCAGCGCGCGCTCGATGCGTCGACGAAGGCGTACCAGCTCGCGGTGATCCGCTATCGCGCGGGGCTGTCGCCGCAGTTGCAGGTACTCAACGCCGACGACAACCGACTTGCGGCCGAGCAGACCGTGACGAACCTGAAGATGCGCCGCCGCGATCTGCAGATCGGCCTCGTCAAGGCACTCGGCGGCGGCTTCGACGCGACGGCTGTCGGTCTCGCGGCGCCGCCCGCCTCGCCCGCCGCGGCCAGTGACGCGACACAAACACAAGCGCGCACCGACGGCGCGACGACCACCGCCGCTTCGG
This sequence comes from Paraburkholderia edwinii, assembly GCF_019428685.1. Lineage (NCBI taxonomy): Bacteria > Pseudomonadati > Pseudomonadota > Betaproteobacteria > Burkholderiales > Burkholderiaceae > Paraburkholderia > Paraburkholderia edwinii. Next base: position 2,104,538 of record NZ_CP080095.1, on the reverse strand, counting down.
CTCAGTCAGCCAATTGAGCGGCTAACCGGGCGACGAACTGGGCGGCAAACTGGGCGGCACTGGGCGGTTAACGAGCGTTAAACGAGCGGGCTACCCGCACGGCGTTGGCCCCGAGGTTGTCATCGCGAAAACCCGAATGCGATGCGCCAGGACCACCCACCGCGCATCGACCACCACACGATAAGCAAGCAACAAATAAGAGACACGGAAGAATACGGAGCACATCATGAGCACGCCTCAACAACAACCCGCGCCGAACGCGCGCCCTTCGAACAACAACGGCAAACGCAAACGGATGATGACGGTACTCGTCGTCATCATCCTGCTTGCCGCGATCGGCTACGGCGCGTACTACTTTCTCGTTGCGCGCTTTCAGGAGACGACCGACGACGCCTACGTGAACGGCAATGTCGTGCAGATCACGCCGCAGGTGACCGGCACCGTCGTCGCGGTCAATGCCGACGATACGCAGACCGTGAAGGTCGGCGATCCGGTCGTCGTGCTCGATCCGGCCGACGCACGCGTCGCGTTGCAGCAGGCTGAAGCGAATCTCGCGCAGGTCGTGCGCCAGGTGCGCGGCCTCTACGTCGACGACAACCAGTATCAGGCGCAGGTTGCCGTACGCCAGTCGGACCTGTCGCGCGCGCAGGACGATCTGCGCCGCCGCATGACGGTCGCGCAGACCGGCGCGGTCTCGGCCGAAGAGATCTCGCACGCGCGCGATGCGGTGCGCGGTGCGCAGGCCGCGCTCGACGCGGCCGAGCAACAGCTCGCAGCCAACCGCGCGCTGACCTCGAACACGACGATCACCGACCACCCGAACGTGATGGCCGCCGCCGCGAAAGTGCGCGATGCGTATCTGAACAACGCGCGCAACACGCTGCCCGCGCCCGTCACCGGTTATGTCGCGAAGCGCTCGGTACAAGTCGGCCAGCGCGTGTCGCCGGGCACGCCGCTGATGGCGGTCGTGCCGCTCAATGGCGTGTGGGTCGATGCGAACTTCAAGGAAGGACAACTGAGGCATATGCGCATCGGCCAGCCAGTCGAGCTGACGGCGGACATCTACGGTTCGTCGATCGTCTATCACGGCAAGGTGGTCGGCTTCTCGGCCGGCACCGGCGCGGCCTTCGCGCTGCTGCCCGCGCAGAACGCGACCGGCAACTGGATCAAGGTCGTTCAGCGTCTGCCGGTGCGTATCGAACTCGATCCGCAGGAGCTCGAAAAGCATCCGCTGCGCATCGGTCTGTCGATGCAGGTCGATGTCGACATCAAGAATGACCACGGCGGCCAGCTCGGCAATGCGCAGAACACCGTCTATCAAACCAAGGTGTTCGACAAGTACGGCGACGAAGCCGACGCCGAAATCGCGCGCATCATCGCCGCAAACGCGGGGCGAAGCGGCAACGCATCGCAGAGCACCGCGGCCTCGACGCCGCACGGCACGAGCAAACGCGCGGCGGCGGCCAAGCTGATGTAAGCCGCGTCGTTTCGTTTGAACGCAACACCCAGGTCAACCCACAACACAGGCTGCCCGCTCAATGGCTCAGGCTCAAGCGCCGATCATTCACCCGCCGCTCGAAGGCGCGCAACTCGTGATCGGCACCATCGCGGTGTCGCTCGCGGTGTTTATGAACGTGCTGGACACTTCGATCGCAAACGTGTCGATCCCGTCGATTTCGGGCGACCTCGGCGTGTCGTCCGACCAGGGCACGTGGGTCATCACGTCGTTCGCCGTCGCGAACGCGATCTCGGTGCCGCTGACCGGCTGGCTCACCGAGCGCATCGGCCAGGTGCGGCTCTTCATGGCGTCGATCGTGCTGTTTGTGATCTCGTCGTGGATGTGCGGCCTCGCGCCGACGCTGCCGTTCCTACTCGCGTCGCGTGTGTTCCAGGGCGCGGTCGCGGGCCCGATGATTCCGCTGTCGCAAACGCTGCTGCTGGCGAGTTACCCGCGCGCGAAGGCGCCGATGGCGCTCTCGATGTGGGCGATGACGACGCTGATCGCGCCGGTCGCCGGACCGATTCTCGGCGGCTGGATCTCGGACAATATCTCGTGGCCGTGGATCTTCTACGTGAATATTCCGGTCGGCGTGATCGCCGCGGCGGCCACGTGGGCGATTTTTCGCGATCGCGATTCGGTGGTCCGGAAAGCGCCGATCGATAGTGTCGGCCTCGCGCTGCTGATCACGTGGGTCGGTTCGCTGCAGGTCATGCTCGACAAGGGCAAGGACCTCGACTGGTTCTCGTCGACGACGATCGTCGTGCTCGCCTTGACCGCGATTATCGCGTTCGCGTTTTTTGTCGTCTGGGAGCTAACCGCCGATCATCCGGTGGTGGACCTGTCGCTGTTCAAGCTGCGCAACTTCACGGGCGGCACCGTCGCGCTATCGATCGGCTACGGACTCTACTTCGGCAACCTCGTACTGCTGCCGCTGTGGCTGCAAACCGATCTCGGCTATACGGCGACCGACGCGGGCATCATCATGGCGCCGGTCGGGCTGTTCGCGATACTGTTGTCGCCGGTGACGGGCAAGGTGTTGCCGCGCACCGATCCGCGTTATATCGCCACGGCGTCGTTCCTTGTTTTCGCGCTGTGTTTCTGGATGCGCTCGCGCTATACGACCGGCGTCGATACGTTCGCGCTGACGGTGCCGACGCTGATTCAGGGCGTGGCGATGGCGGGCTTCTTTATCCCACTCGTGTCGATCACGCTGTCCGGCTTGCCCGGTAACCGCATTCCGGCGGCGTCGGGCCTCTCGAACTTCGTGCGGATCATGTGCGGCGGCATCGGCACGTCGATCTTCCAGACCGCGTGGGACCACCGGTCGATCCTGCATCACACGCGGCTCGCCGCGCAGGCCAATCCGTATAACCCGGCCTTCGATGCGTCGATGCAGCAGATGAACCGGCTTGGTTTGAGCCACGAGCAGGCGTACGGGCTGTTCAATTCGATGGCGACCCAACAGGCTGCGCAACTCGGTGTAAACGACCTGTTCTATATCTCGGCCGGCATCTTTATCGCGCTGATCGCGCTGATCTGGATCACGAAGCCCGAGCGCTCGGGCGGCGGCGATGCGGGCGCGGCAGCCTCGGCTGCGCACTAGAATTGACCGGGAGAGGCTACGACATGCAGAGACACGAATCGTCGAATCGCGCCGCGAATTCGCGTCATTGATGAGGTGACTTGAAAGGATCGAGGCGGTAGATTCGCGTCATCGTTGCTTCATTGCGGGCGATGAGCGCGCCGACACCTTCCCCCAATCAGCCTTTGCAGGTTACTCATCATGAAAACATGCTGGACGAAGCCTTTCGCCACGGCGGTCGCCACGCTGGCGTTCGTCGCGCTTGCTCCCACTGCCGCGCAGGCGGACGTGCTCAAGCCGATCAAGGTTACGAAGCCGGACATCAACGGCGCGGTCTTCCAGCGCAAGGACGCCGTGCACGAGAACAAGGACGGCAACGCGACGACGGACGTCGTCACGTTCACGTCAAATGACAACGCGTATCAAACGGGGCTTTATCAATCCGGGCCGCTGCACGAAACGATCTCAAAAGCGCCGGGCTATCCGTATAACGAGTTTCTCTACTTCATTTCGGGTGGCGCGACGTTCACGTCGGCTGATGGCTCGGTCGTCACCGCTCATGCCGGCGAAGCCGTGAGTCTGCCTAAGGGCTGGATCGGAACGTTCGATACGAAGGGCTATACGAAGCTTTACGTCACGTATAACCCGGACGACATCAAGAAGTAGGCGCCGCGGTAACGATAAGCCGTTCCGGTGCGAGCACGCCGTCGCCGGCCCTAGCGACACCGAGCAGGCGCCCTGCTGTCGCGGCGTAGACGCGCACGCGCGGCGCTTCACTGCTTACCGTTCCGTTTGTTTCGCTGCTGGTTTCACTGCTTGTTGCCCTGCTGATCTCGTCGCTAATCGACAGATCCGCGAGACGCAGACGCTGGCCGTGCAGAAAGCGGCGTGTCGCTTCGTCGTCGAGATGGACGGCGGGGAAGGTCGATAGCAACGCATCGACGGGCTGCAGCCAGCAATCGAGCTCGCCCTGCGCCGCATCCGACAGCGCATCGAGCGTGACCGCATGCTCGAGCGTCAGCGCGCCGACGCCGGTGCGCCTCAGCGCGATCAGATGCGCGCCGCAGCCCAGCACCTCGCCGATATCTTCGGCGAGCGTGCGCACATAGGTGCCCTTGCTGCAGGTCACGCGAAACGTCACATCGGGCCGTGCGCATGCGATCAGTTCGAGCGCGTGAATCATCACGCGACGCCCTTCCCGTTCGACCGTTTGCCCCGCGCGCGCATATTCATATAGCGGCTTGCCGTCGCGCTTGAGCGCCGAGTACATCGGCGGAATCTGCACGATCTCGCCGCGAAACCGCTCGAGCGCTGCGGCGATGTCATGCTCGCTGCAAAGCACGTCGCGCGTCTGCAGCACGTCGCCCTCGGCGTCGCCGGTGGTTGTCGTGATACCGAGGCGCATCGTCGCTTCGTAGGTCTTGTCGGCGTCGAGCAGATCCTGCGAGAACTTCGTCGCCTCGCCGAAGCACAGCGGCAGCAGACCCGACGCGAGCGGATCGAGCGTGCCCGTATGACCGGCTTTTTTCGCCTGATACAGGCGCTTTGCGCGAATCAGCGCGTCGTTGCTCGACAAGCCCACCGGTTTGTCGAGCAGCAGCACACCGTCGAGCGCGCGGCGCGGCACGCGCGCGCGCTGTTGCGGCGCGGTCGGAGGAGCATTCGTCATATCGGCTAACGCGTGGAGAGGTCAGTCTTCCGGATCTTCTTTCGCGCGATTCGCGTTCGCTTCGTCGATCAGGCGCGACATTTCGACCGCGCGCTCGATCGTCTTGTCGAAGTGGAAATGCAGCGTCGGCACCGTGTGAATGTGCAGACGCTTGAAGAGCTGGTTATGCAGATGGCCGGCCGCGTGATTGAGCGCGATCTGCGTTTGCTGTGCGTCGCCGGTCAGCGTCGTGAAATAGACTTTCGCGTGCGCATAGTCGGGCGTCAGCTCGACGCTCTGGATCGTGACGAGTCCGATCCGCGGGTCTTTGACCTCACGCAGCAGCTCAGACAGATCGCGTTGAATCTGATCCGCGATCTGCACGTTGCGATTGGGGGAAGTGCGTTTTTTCGGCATGTTCAGTCAGGCATAAAAACAAAGGGCGGAGCGGCTTTGCGCCCGCTCCGCCCTTCAAGCGCGGCGCTCCGGTTACAGCGTACGCGCGACTTCGGTGACTTCGAAGACTTCGAACTGGTCGCCTTCGACGATATCGTTGAAATTCTTCACCGACATACCGCATTCGAAGCCCTGGCGCACTTCCTTGACGTCGTCCTTGAAGCGCTTGAGCGAATCGAGCTCGCCGGTGTGGATAACGACGTTGTTGCGCAGCACGCGCACCGACGACGACCGCTTGACGATGCCGTCCGTGACCATACAACCGGCCACCGAGCCGACCTTCGGCACCTTGAATACCTGGCGCACCTCGACCATACCGGTGATGACTTCGCGCTTCTCCGGCGAGAGCATGCCCGACATCGCTGCTTTGATCTCATCCACTGCGTCGTAGATGATGTTGTAGTAGCGGATGTCGACGCCGTTCGTCTCGGCCAGCTTGCGCGCTTGCGCATCGGCCCGCGTATTGAAGCCGACGATGACCGCCTTCGACGCCGTCGCGAGGTTGACGTCCGATTCGCTGATGCCGCCCACCGCGCCGTGCACGATCTGCACGCGCACTTCATCCGTCGACAGCTTGAGCAGCGCCTGCACGAGCGCTTCCTGCGAACCCTGCACGTCGGCCTTGACGATCAGCGGCAGGTTTTGCACTTCGCCTTCGCCCATCTGCTCGAGCATGTTCTCGAGCTTCGCGGCCTGCTGCTTCGCGAGCTTCACGTCGCGGAACTTGCCCTGACGGAACAGTGCGATTTCGCGCGCCTTGCGGTCGTCCGGCATCACGATCACTTCTTCGCCGGCTGCCGGCACTTCCGACAGACCCTGGATTTCCACCGGGATCGACGGACCCGCCGACTTCGTCGCCTTGCCCGTTTCGTCGAGCATCGCGCGCACGCGGCCGTAGGCGCTGCCCGCCAGCACAACGTCGCCGCGGTTCAGCGTACCGGACTGCACGAGAATCGTCGCGACCGGACCCTTGCCCTTGTCGAGCTTCGCTTCGATCACGAGACCCTTGGCCGGCGATTCGACCGGCGCCTTCAGTTCGAGCACTTCGGCCTGCAGCAACACGTTTTCGAGCAGATCGTCGATACCCTGACCGGTCTTCGCCGAAACCGGCACGAACGGCGAATCGCCACCGTACTCTTCCGGCACGACGCCTTCCGCGACGAGTTCCTGCTTGACGCGCTCGGAATTCGCTTCGGGTTTGTCGATCTTGTTGATCGCGACGACGAGCGGCACCCCGCCCGCCTTCGCGTGCGAAATTGCTTCCTTCGTCTGCGGCATCACACCGTCGTCGGCGGCGACCACCAGAATAACGATGTCGGTCGCCTTCGCGCCGCGGGCACGCATGGCCGTGAACGCTTCGTGACCCGGCGTATCGAGGAACGTGATGACACCGCGCGGCGTTTCGACGTGGTACGCGCCGATATGCTGCGTAATGCCGCCCGCTTCGCCGGCCGCCACTTTCGCGCGCCGGATGTAGTCGAGCAGCGAGGTCTTGCCGTGGTCGACGTGACCCATCACCGTGACGACCGGCGGACGCGGCAATGCTTCCGCATCGCTCACTTCGCCTTCGACCAGCATCGCTTCAGGATCGTCGAGCTTCGCCGCCACCGCATGGTGACCGAGTTCCTCGACGACGATCATCGCGGTTTCCTGATCGAGCATCTGGTTGATCGTGACCATCTGGCCGAGCTTCATCATCACCTTGATGACTTCCGAAGCCTTCACCGACATCTTGTGCGCGAGGTCCGCCACCGTGATGGTTTCAGGCACGTGCACTTCACGCACGATCGGTTCGGTCGGCGCCTGGAAGGTCGTGTTCGCATCCTGATGCTTGCCGCGTCCCTTCGGACCGCCGCGCCAGCCGCGATCGACGCCGCCGCTCGTATCGCCGCGTGTCTTGATGCCGCGGCGCTTGGCTGCGTCGTCCTGCCAGCCGCCGGGCTTGCCGCCGCCCGGGCCGCGCTTCTTGTCGCCCGCAGGCGCTGTCGACGGCGTCGTGGTCGATGCCGGTGCCGCTGCGGCCGCCGGCTTCTTCGCCGCCGGACGCGCGCTGGTCTCGCCGGCCGGACGCGCGGGCTTGTGCAGCGTGCCCTTCGCTTCGGCGGCCTTCGGCTGCTCGGCGGGCTTCTGCGGCGCGGGTTCCGGCGCCTTCGCCTGGGCCGCCTTGCGCGGCGTGTTCATCATTTCGCGGATCGCGCGCGCTTCGGCTTCGGCAGCCGCACGGCGCTTCGCGATTTCTTCCTGCTCGGCGCGCGCCTTCTCGGATGCGGCGCGTGCAGCGTCCTCGGCCTTCTTCGCCGCTTCACGCTGTGCCGCGCGTTCCGCTGCCGCGCGCTCGTCGTCCTGTTCCGCGGCGCGCTCGGCTTCCGCCTGTTCGCGCGCGGCCGCCTCGGCCATCGCCGCGGCACGCTTCTTCGCCGTTTCCTCTTCCGCGCGCTGGCGCTCGGCCTCGGCCGCCTGCTCGCGCGCCTGACGCTCGGCCTCTTCGCGCTCGAGACGCTCCTGGCGCTCCTTCAGCTCCTGAGCCTGCTTCTCGAGCAGTTCGGCCTGCTGGCGCGCTTCTTCCTCGCGGCGCTGCAGTTCGAGGTCTTCGGCCTCAGCGGCAGCCGCTGCATGAGCCGCGGCCTGATCGTTCTGCTCGGCCGTTTCGTCGCGACGCACGAAGGTGCGCTTTTTCCGCACTTCGACCTGAATGGTACGAGCCTTACCCGTCGCGTCGGATTGCTTGATTTCCGACGTGTGCCGTCGCGTGAGCGTGATCTTGCGCTTGTCGGCGTCCTGCGAGCCGTGCGACTTGCGCAAGTGGTCGAGCAGACGCGCCTTGTCGGTTTCCGACAAGGCATCGTCCTCACTCGCTTTCTGGACGCCCGCTGCCTGCAGCTGCTCGAGAAGCACGCCTGCAGGCATTTTCAGTTCCGCGGCAAATTGGGCTACGTTGTTACTCGCCATTCATTCCTCTTAGTGCAAGGACCGATTCCTTGCGGTTAGCATCGGGTCGTGCGGCCGTAAGGCCTTAGATGAGGCTTGAAACGCATTTCAAAACTGCAATTTCAATAACGCCTTCATCAAAGCCGGCCGCGTTCAGGTCAGTGGTTCATGGTCATGTCACTCTGTCACTGAAACCAGTGTTCACGGGCCTTCATGATCAACGCCTTGGCGGCGTCCTCTTCCATGCCGGTCATCTCGACCAGCTCGTCTACTGCCAGTTCTGCCAGATCGTCGCGCGTCTGCACCTGATGTTCGGCGAGCTTTGCGAGCAGATCGGCGTCCATACCATCGAGGCTCTTCAGGTCGAGCGCAACGCCCTCGACCTTCTCCTCGTTCGCGATCGCCATCGTCAGCAACGCGTCGCGGGCGCGGTTACGCAATTCGTGAACCGTGTCTTCGTCGAACGCTTCGATTTCGAGCATCTCGTTGAGCGGCACATACGCGATCTCTTCGAGGCTCGTGAAGCCTTCGTCGATCAGGATGTCGGCGACTTCCTCGTCGACATCGAGACGCGCCATGAACAGGTCACGCAGAACACCGCGTTCCTGATTCTGCTTCTGGGCAGACTCGTCCGGCGTCATGATGTTGATCTGCCAGCCGGTCAATTCGCTGGCGAGACGCACGTTCTGGCCGCTGCGGCCGATAGCGACCGCCAGCTCGTTTTCGTCGACGACGACGTCCATCGAATGCTTTTCTTCGTCGACTACGATCGACTGGACGGCTGCCGGCGCGAGCGCGCCGATCACAAACTGGGCGGGATCCTCCGACCATAGCACGATGTCGACGTTTTCGCCACCGAGCTCATTGCGCACGGCCTGCACGCGCGAGCCGCGAATACCGACGCAGGTGCCGATCGGATCGATGCGCTTGTCATAGGCGATCACGCCGATCTTCGCGCGCACGCCCGGATCGCGTGCGGCCGCCTTGATCTCGAGCAGCCCCTGTTCGATTTCGGGCACTTCCATTTCGAACAGCTTCATCAAGAATTCGGGCGCGGTGCGCGACAGCTCGATTTGCGGGCCGCGCGCCGTGCGGTCGACTTTCGCGATATACGCACGCACGCGGTCGCCGACCCGCAGGTTTTCCTTCGGAATCAGCTGGTCGCGGCGCAGCAGCGCTTCGACACGGCCCGATTCGACGATGAAATTGCCCTTGTCGAGACGCTTGACCGTACCGGTCATGATACTTTCGCCGCGCTCGAGGAAATCGTTCAGGATCTGCTCGCGCTCCGCATCGCGAACCTTCTGCAGAATGACCTGCTTGGCGGCCTGCGCACCGATACGGCCGAATTCGATCGACGGCACCGGCTCTTCCAGGAAGTCGTCGATCTCGGCATCGGGTTTCTGCTCGCGAGCCTCGAACAGCAGGATTTCCTGGTCCGGCTCCTGCAGGCCCGCCTCGTCCGGCACCACGCGCCAGCGGCGGAACGTTTCGTGCTCGCCGCTCTCACGGTCGATATGGACGCGAATGTCCGCGTCCTCGTCGAAGAGTTTCTTGGATGCCGAAGCGAGTGCCGCCTCGAGTGCGGCAAATACGACGTCCTTGTCGACGTTCTTCTCGCGTGCCAGCGCATCCACCAGCATCAACACTTCGCGACTCATTGTTTGCGGCTCCTAAAGTCAACTTTCGGAACGAGGCGTGCTTTATCGATATCCGCAAGCGTGAAATCCAGCATCGCGGCGCCTTCCTTCCCTTCAAATTCAAGACCGATCGTTTCGCCCTGCGGAGCATGCAGAATGCCCCGGTACGATTTACGTCCGTCCAATGGCTTTTTCAACGTGATCACCGCCTCGCTGCCCGCGAAGCGTTCGAAATCCGCCAGTTTCTTGAGCGGCCGGTCGAGACCCGGCGACGATACTTCAAGCCGCTCGTAGTCGATGTTCTCGACCGTCAGGACGTGCTGCAGCTGACGCGTGACCTTTTCGCAATCTTCGATCGCGATGCCGGCAGGCTGGTCGATAAACACGGTCAGCATGCCGCGCCCGGTGCGCTCGAGATCGACGAGTTCGTAGCCAAGGCCCACGACCGTCGTTTCAATCAGTTCCGTCAGTTGCACAAGTGCCCTCTAGATGTTCGCGCGGCGCGCCTGCCGGGTTGCCACGGGGGTCGCCGCGAAGCTGCTGTCGAACACCACCACAGGAACACCACCACAGCGGACCGCGCGAGGCCGGCGCGCGCTTACTGCACACGCTTGTCGCGCCGGGTTGCGCATTGCGCACGTTGCGCGCTATTGCACGTCTTCTTGCACGTTATAGCGCCGTTGCCTTTCGTATTCCGCCTGACCCGCGTGCGGAACCACCGTCGAACGCATGGATTTGCGAACTTGCGCGGCAAAAAAAAATGGGCGAAACGCCCATCATCTTATTGCCGGTGGTCGCACCTGAGCCGTACCAGAAACCAGACTCCCAAGCGCACGCCCAGCGACTTCGTGATTGTAGCCATTTTTCAGGACAAACGCAAACCACGGACGGCTGCAAACGCGCATCCGCACTCGCTCTGGCGGCAATCGAAGGGATCATCGCCGGTTGAAAATGCGGTGTGGGGAACGGCCGGCAAAGGCTCACAGCAAGGCGCCATATGGCGTGATCCGACGCTGAAAAGACGTCGGATCGACGCATCATGCCCGCTCAGTGCGAGCCGTGCGCCTGCCGCTGCTTACCGTTGGAATCGATCGGCCGGCATTTGAACCGGCCTGGCCGCAGATCAGCGGCCTCGCGTGCGACCGCGCGGTGCGCGGTTTCCATTTGGATTCGGGTTCGCACCGCCGCCACCGCCGGCTCCGCCACGATTCGCATTGGCGTTGCCGCGACGGTTCAGATTGCCGGCCATTGCCCGGTTGCCACCGCCGCCACCGCTGCGATTGGCGCCGCCCGGCGCGCCCTGTGCGCGATTGCCGCCGCCGGTCGGGGCGCGGTTGCCGTCGACATCGCGTCCGCCGCGACCACCGCGCTTGTTGTCCGTGCGGCCATCGGCGCGATTGCCGTTGCGGTTGCCGAAATTGCCGCCAGGACCGGCGTTCAGCGCGTTGAACGCACCGCCGCCCGACTGCCCACGCCGGCCACCGCCGCCACCACCGCTGCGCTGCTGATCGAAACGTCCATGCGACATCAGCACAGGCTCGCGATGAATAAAGCCCATCGACGTTTGCATCGGATCAGGCTGACGCCGCTCCTGCTCGGCATTACGACCGCCCTTGCCGCCTTTTTCTTCGCTCGGCGCCTTGAGACCGACGGACGCCATCAGGCTGCGCACCTGATTGTCTTCGAGTTCTTCCCAGCGGCCGCGCTTCAGACCGCGCGGCAGCGAAATCGGACCGTGCCGCGTACGGATCAGGCGGCTCACCATCAGACCGACTGCTTCGAACATCCGCCGCACTTCGCGATTGCGCCCTTCGGCAAGCGCCACGTGATACCAGTGATTCGTGCCTTCGCCGCCGCCGTCGCGAATGCGCAGGAAGTTGGCAGGACCGTCTTCGAGTTCGACGCCGGCGAGCAGCTTCTGGCGCATACCCTCGGCGAGTTCGCCGACGACTCGCACCGCATACTCGCGCTCGACGCTATAGCGCGGGTGCATGAAACGGTTCGCCAGATCACCCGAGGTCGTCAGCATCAGCAGGCCCTCGGTATTGAAGTCGAGGCGGCCGACCGCGAGCCATTTCGCGCTCTTCATCGGCGGCAGCTTGTCGAATACCGACGGGCGGCCTTCAGGGTCCGCGTGACTGACGATCTCGCCGGTCGGCTTGTGATACAGCAGCACGCGCGGCGGTTTGTTCTGCAGCTTGCGCTTGACCGGCTTGCCGTTGATGCGGACGAGGTCGGTCGGCATGATGCGCTGGCCGATATGCGCCGGTTCGCCGTTGACGGACACGCGGCCCGCGACAATCAGCTCTTCCATTTCGCGGCGCGAGCCCATGCCCGCTTCGGCCAATACCTTGTGCAGCTTCGGTGCGTCGTCGTCGGGGGCGAGCACACGCTTGGGCTGCGCGGGTCGGCCACGGCGCAGCATGGGCGCACGCACGCCGCCGCCCGGACCGCCGTTCGATGCATTCGACGAATTGTCCGCGTCGAATGCAGGCGACGTTACGTAGGAGAACAGGTCGTCGTCCGTACCGGCTTCCGGTGCGCCTTGCGGGGCGTTCTGGCCGCCGCCGCGCCGGTTTTGCTGCTGACGCCCGCCGTCACGCGGCGCGCCATCGCGCGGGGCCGCGCCCCGCTGTCCATCGCGCTGTCCATCGCGCTGCCCTTCACGTTGCCCATCGCGCTGTCCTTCACGCTTGCCGCCGGCACGGCGGCCGCCCTGGCCTTTCGCGGAGGCGTCCTTGCGCGGCATACGCACCTGGGCGACGACCTCGCCATCCGGCGGCGCTTCGGGCACGACCGGCACCGGCTGCTGCGCGTTCGCGGCGTCGGTGGCCGTCTTGCCCTTCGCGCCCGCGCGACGGCGTGCGATCAGGCTGCGCGGTCCGCGGCGCAGGCCGCGGCGCGGCCGCTCGTCGCCTTCCAAGTCGGATCCTTCGCCGGAACCGCCAGCGGCGCCCTGCTGGCTGCCGGCCGGGGCGCCCGCAGTACGTTCCGCGGCGTTTGCCGGCGCCGTACGCATGTCGTCGACGGGCGCAGGGCGGACCGCGCGCTCGGATTCGGGCGAATCGGTATCGTGGATGTCTGTCAAAACAACCTCAAAATGTCAGGTCGCGCGCCCATTGCAGGCGCGGCATAGGTTTGTTACGTCAGGCGCTGCGTGACTCGGGTTCGTCGTCCGTCAGCACGCCGGCGTCCTGCGCGGCGTCCCGGCGGTCTTGCGAACCGCCGTGAGCCGCTTGAGTCGCTTGCGGCCCGGTTGTGTGTTTCACGTGTTCCGCGTGTTCGGCTTCGCTGTGAGCTCCGCCGTGAAGTTCATCGTGAAGCACGCCGGGATCCGCGCTGTCCTTGTGTGCGGCTGCGCCGGAATCCGCTTCTTCGTTCTGTGCGGCGGCGTCGATGCTTTGCGCCGCATTGCCGGCTGCGTTGTGTGACGCGGGGCCGGTTTCATGCTGATTCTGATCTTCGTGCTCGTCCTGCTCGTTTGATTGCGCTGCAGTCGGCGCAGGCATGACATCGTGCGCAATGCCATCGCTCGCTGCGGCGTCGCACGTTGCCGTATCCGGTTCGTGGTTTCCAGCAGCCACCGCTTCCACCGTTTCTTCGGTTTGCGACGCTTGCGTTGTTTGATCCAATGCGTCCGTCATCGGCGCAGATTCGCCCGCGACATGTTCGCCGGCAGTCTGTGCTTCGCCTTCATTCGCAGCAGCTTCGGCCGGCGCAGTCGTGCTCAGACCTGCGCCGTTGCTATCGTCATGCGGCTCGTCGTGGGCCTCGAGCGCGACACTTTCGTTCGAGTCGGGTCCGGCATCGCTGCCATCGGATTCGCTCTGCATCGCTTCTGGCGATGCCGCTTCGCCCGACGACACGCCCTCTTCACCCGCGATCGCATCGGCCGGCGTCGCGTCGCCCGGCGCAGACTCATCTCCCGCCTCTGCAACATCCGCTGCACCGGACTCATCGCCGTCCGTGAACTCGATCGAATGCTGCGCGAGCAGATCGACGTTCGCCTGCGCGGTCGGGTCGTCAAGCGGCGGCAGTTCGTCGAGCGCTTTCAGGCCGAGGTCGTCAAGAAACTGACGCGTAGTCGCATACAGCGCCGGACGTCCAGGCACGTCACGATGACCGATCACCTCGATCCACCCGCGATCTTCGAGCTGCTTGACGACCTGCGTGTTCACCGTGACACCGCGAATCTCTTCGATATCGCCGCGCGTGACCGGTTGCCGGTAAGCGATGATCGCCAACGTCTCGAGCACCGCGCGCGAATACTTCGGCGGTTTTTCCGGATGCAAACGATCGAGATACGTGCGCATTGCCGGTTTGCTCTGAAAGCGCCAGCCCGTCGCGAGCACGACCAGTTCGACGCCGCGCCCCGACCAGTCCTGCTTCAGGTCTTCCAACAGCGTGCGAATCGTATCGGCCGACACGTTGTCGGCAAAGAGCTTACGCAACTCACCGAGCTTTAATGGCTCCTGCGCGCAGATCAATGCAGTCTCGAGGACGATCTTCGCCTCTTGGGTATTCATGCAGCTAGGTCAGACCCTGTGGTCAAAAGAACCGGATCAAACAGACGACAAGCAGACGATATGGAACAGAAGACGCGCTCGCCCGATTTTGATCGGTCATATTGATGGGAGCACGCACCGGGGGGAGGCAAAACAGGCATTCAGGCCATTCCCAGCCGGACGACGGAGCAGCGATATTCCGGAAAGGAATCGCGTGACTGGCTGCCATATTACGCAAAAAGATCCGGTGCGTAAAGCGACTGCGGGGCGACGGGGCACGACCGCAGACGGCCGACAGGCGGGCGCGCTCGCCCGCCTGGCGCCGCCGTGCACCCTCATCCGGCGCGCCGTCCGTCGAGAAAGCGTCGCAAGCGGGCGACGCCTTCGTCGAGGCGTGCCGTATCGCACGCGTAGCACCAGCGCACGAAGCCCTCGCCTTCCGGCCCGAACGCACTGCCCGGCGCGAGGCCGAGTCGCGCATCGCGAACGAGCGCTTTGCATAGATCGAGGCTGCCTGAGATGCCTGAAGCAGTGCCTGAGGCTGAGCCCGACAGCGAAAAGAACAGATACATCGCACCCGCCGGCGCCTTCACATCGACGCCCGGTAACGCCGACAGCGCCTGCACCAGATGATCGCGCGACGCCTTCAGCTCGCCGACCAGCCGCCGCGTGAACGCCTCGCCGTGCTGAACCGCCGCGAGTCCGGCCTGCTGGACGAAGGCGGGCGCACACGACGTGTTGTATTCGATGAGCTTGCCGAGGTCGTCCATCAGCGATGCCGGCGCGACGATCCAGCCAAGCCGCCAGCCAGTCATGAGCCACGCTTTCGAAAACGAGTTGACGCAGATCACGCGCTCGTCGCGCGCCGCTAGATCGAGGAACGACGGCGCGATGCGGCGCTGCGGTTCGCCGCTTGAACTGCTTGCGCCGCTTGAGCCGATCACGCCGGTCGCGCCAGAGACTTCCGCGGCGTCTGCATAGTAAAGCCGCTCATAGACTTCGTCTGCGATGATCCAGATGCCGTGGCGGCGGCAATGCTCGAGCACCGCGCGCTGCTCGTCGCGCGTCATCACCCAGCCGGTCGGGTTATTCGGCGAATTCACCATCAGCAACCTGGTGTTGGGCGTCAGCGCGGCGAGCAGCCGCTCAAGATCGAGCGCCCAACCGCGCGGACCGTAGTCGAGCGCCACGGTTTCGACATGCGCGCCGAGAATCTTCGGAATTTCGACGAGATTCGGCCACAGCGGCGTCACCTCGACAACCCGATCACCCACGCCGACGACAAGCTGCGCCGCCAGCATCAGCGCATTGACGCCGGCGCTCGTCACCGCGACGTTGTCCGCCGCGGTCGCGCCGTGCAGCGCGCTCACATAGCCGGCCAGCGCCGCGCGCAGCGGCGCGATGCCGAGGTTGTGCGTGTAGAAGGTCGCGCCGGCCGCGAGCGCCTCGCTGGCGGCGTCACGGATAAACGCCGGCGTCACGCGGTCGGATTCGCCGAACCAGAAAGGCAGCACATCGGCGAGCCCGAGGCCCGCGTTCGCGACCTCGCGAATCTGCGATGGCCGCAGCGCGCGTACCGCGTCGCGCGCATTCGGGAAAAGGGCTTGGGATATATCCGCTTTCATGTCTGCTTCTAGTCCCCTTCTACGTCCGTTCCGCTCATCGAAACAGCCGGGGGAAATTGATCGGGAAGCCGACAGTTTATCTTGGCGCCCTTGCCTGTCGAGCAAACCTCACGGCAGTGTGAACGACCCGCCACCGCGTTCAACGCAAATCCTCGGTGCGCGGCGGGACCTGCGTGATCAATCCCCACACCGCCTCGGCGGCCGGCGACAGCGACCGGTCGCGGCGCCGTACGAGCTCGACCGTGCGCTCGGCGCGCGGCATGAGTGGCCGGGCCACGAGCGTCGCATCGGCCGGCAGCGGCAGCGCGAGCCACGGCAGCACGCTGATGCCGATGCCGGCCTCGACGAGCCCATAGACGGTGGCCGGATGGCCGAGCTCCTGAACGACCGTCGCATGCACGCCGTGTTCGGTCATCGCCGCATCGATAATCGGCCGGCTGCCCGACGCGTAATCGAGCATCACGAGCTGTTCGCCGTCGAGCGCCTTCCACTCCACCTGTCGATGTTTCGCGAGCGGATGATCGGAGCGCGACACGACGCAGAACGAGTCGGTCATCAAGACTTCGGTCAACAGATCTTCGGCCGCGATCGGTCCCACCACGACGCCGAAATCGACCTCGCCCGACTTCACCTTGCGCACGACGTCGCTTTGCACATCGTCGCGCAGGCCGAGCGCGATATACGGAAATTGCCGGCTACACGCCGCGATGACCTGCGGCATCAGCCGGCACGCGATCGTCGGGCTCGCCGCGACCACCACCCGCCCGCGGCGCTGTTCGCCGATCTCGCGAATCTCGCGCAGCGCGTCGTCGAGGTCGGTCAGCAGGCGCGACACGCTCGCGACGAGATTGCCGCCGGCGTCGGTCAACTGAACTTCGCGGGTCGTCCGGTCGATCAGCTTGAGGCCGAGTTCCGCCTCGAGTTCACGCACGCAGCGGCTCACCGCGGATTGCGTCAGGCCGATTTCGTCGCCAGCCCGGCTGAAACTCTGCAGCCGCGCGACTTCGATGAAGACGCGCAGTTGCCGCAGCGTCACATTCATTTGATGCCCTCATTAATGTCTTCGTTTGATGCGGATTGTATGCGCGAATCCTCATCGACCTGATGTCGGCGCGCGACGTTGCCGCCCTCATTTCGCTGCGGCGCAGCAATAAGGCGCAAACGCACGGACGGCGAGCCTCGCTGCACAAGATTGGTGATTGTCCCGATTTGCGTGTCGGGTTTTTTGGATTCTCATACGGGCCTGGCTAGCGCCCGTGTCGGCTTGGTGCCACGGGACTTTGAGGCGGTTCGGCTACCGATTGGCACACTTCATGCGTTGAAATCGCGCAAGGGTCGGCGCCGAATGAGGTTCACTGAACACCCGCCGCGGCAAGCCCGACCCCGCCTGGCATCTGGTTCGCGAGAAGCCCGTACACGACTCATACGGCTTCCCGCTCAACCGGCTGCATCGAGAGTGCGCGGCGCGGGGCAGCGCACCGGAGTTAGCTTCGCTGAGGTGAAACATGATGCTGTTCGACGATTTGAAAGACAACGAGTGGTCTCTGGTCGAGGCGTTGTTCTGTGCGGAGCCGGCGCGGAGCGAACGTCGCGGACGGCCACGCGTGGAAGCTCGGGCCGTGGTCAACGCGGTGCTGTGGGTTCTGTCGACGGGCGAAGGCTGGTCCAAGCTACCAGGCCGCTATCCGTCGCCGCCGACCTGCCGTCGCCGTTTCGACGAATGGCAGGCTGACGGCACCCTCGCTGAAATAGTCAAGCGGCTCGCCACGAGCGGCCGTCAGATTTCGCTGCGCGGTCGCATCGGCGCAACGGCGGCCAAGCCGCCCGCACCGCCGAGTCGCGATCGCCTGCGCGGCGCATTCTGGACCAATCCGGAGTCGTGGCGCGCGCCGGTGAAGATGGCCTGACGGCCGACTGTCGCACGAAGGCTGTTCGGTCTTCGCCCCTGCCGGGTGTATTGCTTCGCTTGCCATCGGGCGCCTTCGGGCGCCCGATGCGTTTTTGGCGGCTGTTCAAATTCGGCGCCCGGCCATAGCGGGCCACCCACCCACGCCCATCTGGCCGTGAGCGGCTCACCGCCGTGTGACCTATCGCCCTGCCCGCCGCGCGCTGTCAGCGGATGAAACAACCATTTACCATTATTTACAGCGCGCTTTCTTCGTCAGGCATACCGTTGCATTATGCAAACCAGTCGGAACCGACCGTCCTGACGGGAGCCTTCCATGCGACCAATGTCCCTGCTCCTGTGCGGCATTGTCGTCTCAACGCTTGCCGGCATCGCCGCGGCCCAGCAACGGCCGCAACAGCAAGGCTGGAACTGGAAGCCGGACCAGCCCGCCACGCTTGAGGCATGGCAACAGGCGGAAACACGCAATCACGACTTCACGCCGCCTACCCCGCGTGGCGACCTGCGCGGCGATATTGCCAGCAACGTGCGCGCGCCGCGTCCGGCGCAACCGCGCGACGACGACGCATCACGCCGCCCTCGACCGCCCACCCATCGGTAACGGGCCGTGAGCGGTCGCGCCTGCGCGCGCGCCGCGTTCGGTATGCAATCGATGAATTCGGGAACCACGCGGCGGCCGGCCAGTCTCAATCTTTGCCATAAGCACAGCGTGGCAGAAGTATCCGGTATGCCCGTATCCTCGCGATACGGGCTTTTTTTTGTCCGCTGCCGCACGCCATGCGGCGTTCGGGACCTGAAGCAGGCGGCGCGCCTTCCCTCGCGGCGCGCAATGCTGCACCGTCAACGCATGTCACCGCTCGCGCGCCATGCGCTTGCGAACCTCGCGGTCCGCGTAAGGTCAGTCTTCGGAAGTACCGGCCGGCGAAACTCCTGAAAAGCCGACGGGTAGCGAAACGATACGGCCGGTCAACTTTCCGTCTACAGCGCCGCCGCGCGCGGCTCAGTCGCCACGTAGCCGGTCGTGCGCCGTGCGTCCCAGTCGAGCGCTCGCTCGTCGCGCGCAAGCCGCGCGAATTCGGCACGACCTCGCTCGGTCAGCACCGCAATGTCGACCGGTGCATGAAAGCCCGGCGCCGGCGCTACGGTGCGCTGTCGCACCGTATCCATCATGCCCAGCGAGCGCAGATATTCGAACACGCCAGGGCGCTTCGCCCACGGCACCTGGCGATATTGCACACGCCGTAATGCTTCGAGTACCGCTTCATTGGAATAAGTGGTCATCTCACTTCTTTCTTAAAGTGCAGCCATCGTATATGTCGCGCGACAGTGGCCTGGCAGAAGGCTTACAGCGACGCCCACGAAGCCAGCCGTGCCGCGCGCCCTGCGACCGTGATGCCGGCCGCGATTTATTTCATTCCGGCCCCCGTTGACCGGCATGGTAACGTTCGCTGCGCGCTGAAAGAATGCGGCGATGCAGCGGTAATTCCGCTGCGATACCGAACGCGCAAATATCCAGGAACAGATGTTCCAGAACGATACGTTACCCCAATCAAATTGATTCTATTCATTTTATTGGTGCTTTTTTTCGCAGCTTTTCTGCTGATAAGGCGCGCGCGGCTCACTATTGCATTGACCGCCGTCGCCGTATTCTGGCTCCTGGCCGCGGGGTGGCTCACCGCGCCGCTGCTCGCCAGCACGCAGACCGTCGTCGCCGGACGTGAAGATCTTCCGCCCTCCGCATTTGCCGCTCGCACCGCAATCGTCCTGCTTGGCGGCGGCACCGAATATGCGAAGAACGGCCAGCTGATTCCGAAGCGAGATGTGGTTTTCCGCATCATCGCGAGCGCCGATCTTTATGCGCGCTGCAAACGTACGGCAACCGTATGCGACGTAATCGTAAGCGGCGGCAATCCCCAGCATCACGACGCAGCCGAAGCCGACACCTATTTGCCGTGGTTATTGCGCGAACATGTCCCTCGCGAGGACATCATTCTCGAAAACCGCAGCCTCACCACATATCAGAACGCGCGCAATGTCGCTGCTATTTTGCCGCACGGATATTACGGTTCTTTGATCCTCGTGACGTCTGCGTACCAGATGCCTCGCGCGCTGCTCGATTTCCACCGTTTCGGTATGGCGCCAGTGCCGATCGTGTCGAACGCGCGACACGCGCGGCGCGGCGTGTTGCCACGTTACGAAAACCTCGTGAGCGCGGAGATCGCGCTGCATGAGTTGATTGGCCTCGCCCAGTTTCATGTGTATCGTGCGATCGGCTGGTTTTGATGCGCGTCGATTTGCCCTTGTCGAACATCGAGCATTGCGCGTCGAGAGTCGCGTTGCTTTCGCATCGCATTGCGCATCCGCAAAGCGTCCGATGTATGAGCCACCACGCTTTACTTAGCGATCCGATGCATCTGGCGAATGGCAGGATAACGAAGTGGCGCGCTATGGCGCCGACATCTCATCAACCTGAGCATGCCAGCGTTCGCCAGGCACATTCCAAGGGCCGCAACGCATAAACAGATCGCCCATTTTTACCTTTCTTTCCGTCAGCGCGCGCATGCGGCACGAAACATGCGCGCCCGCGAGCCGTATGGGCGGGCGTTCACCGCCATGCGGCATGGGCGTTACCAAATGTAACGGTATGTGAATTCTGTTACTTTGTCACCGCTGGACCGGACATTGCTGGCTAGAATGCATTGTCTTTCCCCTTGGACAGGCCATACTTGGGTCCATAACCACTCTCCGGAGGTAGCGATGAAGAAAGTGTCCCTCGCAGTCCTGGTTTCCCTTTCGGCAGTGACGGGTGCAGCGTACGCTCAGCAGGACAGCGGCATTACGATGAGCACCGATCCGCAAAAGGCCGCTGAAATCGAGCAACACGCGCAAGACGTGCAGACCCGTCAGCAGCAGATGGAAAGTGCACCGGCGCCGCGCCATCAAAAGGGGATGACGCATCACAAGAAGCCGAAGTCGGAGTCTGCGCAGTAAAGTCCCTCAAATGGGGAGACTGTGCATCGCGGCGTAGCGCTTCACCGCTCGTATGCGCGTCACGCGTGCGCGCACTGACGAAGACCTCATGCACAATGAAGAAAAGGCCGAACCGTGGCACCACGGCTTCGGCCTTTGTCATTTTCACAATCGGACCTTGTCGTGCACGACTACCTCCTCTATTTGCCGACGCTTCGCGGCAAGTCCGTGTTGCAGCGGTATGCTAAAGTCGCGCACCGAAATCCGATACGACGGATAGACGATTCAACCACGCGCACCGAGGTGCGGAGGAAAGCATGAGCAACATCCAGCTGGACATCGAATGGACCGAAGCCGCATCGCGCAAGATCGAAAAACTGATGCCGCGCGGCAGCCAGGAAGCGTTCCTTGCCTTGCCGCCGGTCGAGTGCCTGCCGATGGAAGGCGACGTGCTGTTTCTCGGACCGGAAGGCAAGCAGCAACCGTTCATTGTTGCCGAGCGCCAGTATCACCACGACGGCGACGCGGACTGGACGATCATTCTGATCCTGGACGTTCCGCAGGCGGCGCACTGATCGCTGCTGCGCTCCGGCGCCGCGCATCGATTATTTGATCTTCTTGAGCACGTGAATTTCCGAGTGCTCAACCCAGTCGGCGATCGCCTTCCGATACGCCGCGATATGCGCCGACTGCGCGTGCACAGCGAGTGCTTCCTCGCTTTCCCAACGCTCATAAAATACGAAGCGACGCGGCTCGCGCAGATCGCGATGCAGGTCGTACTGCAGCGCGCCCGCTTCGGCACGCGATGGCGCGACGATACCTTCGAGCGCCTCACGCAATTGTTCTTCGAAGCCCGCTTTCGCGATCGAAATGGCCACCACTGCGATTTCACTCATTGCTCACCTCCCTGTTTCGTGGAAAATCGAAGAGCATACCCGCGAAGCTGAAATCTCGCCGACCGCGCCCAAACCCTGATGCGCGAGCGTCGTCCGGCTGGACGTCGATTCTTCCCGGGGTCTGTGATAACCCGAACATTCGCGTAGCTTTCGAACTGCTAGACTGCTTCGGGCAAGCTTGCGGGAGCCTCATCAGGGCAACTATGTGGCCGCGCATCCGGCCACATCAGGCTGGTGCGCCCCCGTACGCAGACCGGCACGACGCATCTGCCGCCGCCGAAGCTTAAGGCCCGTGCTGAAAGATTTCCGGCACCCAGGTCCCACCACGCGCCGCACGCTGCATAGGACATTCTGACGCCATGCCAAACGTCGACGATACGACGCTCACTGGCCTGTTGCAGCACATGGTGCTGGAAGAGACCGGCTGGGCCGCGCCATGGCGCACGATCACATTGCGCAGCGTGTTCCAGCCTGTCGTATCGATCACTCACCAGCGCGTAGTCGGCTACGAAGCGTTGCTGCGTGCGTTCGATCCGATCGGCCATCCGATCTCTCCGGCCGTGCTCTTTTCCGGCACCCGCTCCACATCGGACGCGCGTGCGCTCGACCGGCTCGCGCGCTGCCTGCATGTCGCGAACTTCATGGAACAACGCATCGACAGCGGATGGCTGTTTCTGAACACGCGCCCGCAAGTATTCGAAACGGGCTGGCCGCAACGTCCGTTTATCGACGAACTGTCGCAGCATTTCGGACTGCCGCAGGAACGCATCGTGATCGAAGTGCTCGAGCAGCCCGCCGACGATGAGTCCGCCGTCGCGAGCATGCTGGCCGCGTCGCAACCACGCGACTTCCTGATTGCCATCGACGACTTCGGCACGGGCTTCTCGAACTTCGATCGCGTGTGGCGTTTCCGCCCCGACATCGTCAAGCTCGACCGTTCGCTCGTCGCGCGTGCCGGACGGCGTGACAGCGACAACGCCCTCATCAATCATCTGATCACGATGCTGCATCAATCGGGCACGATGGTGCTCGCCGAAGGCGTCGAAACCGAAGACGAACTGATGACGCTGATGCAGGCCGACGTCGATTTCGTGCAGGGTTTCTGGTTCGGTCAACCGAAGCCGTCGATCCAGGCCGCCAGCGCGCGCGTGCCCGAGCTGATCGACCAGATGTGGCAGCGCTTTAACGACTACGAGCGCACGCACACGCGTTATCAGCGCCCGGAATTCGAGGGCTTCACCGAAGCCGTGCTGAACGGCGCACAGATCTTCACGGCGACCGGCGACCTGTGCCAGGCCGCGCAGCCGGTGTTCAGGATTGCCGATGCGCGCCGCGTGTTCGTGCTCAACGAGCATGGCGAACAGACGCAGCCTTCGATCACCGCACTCGATGCGCCGCCGCCGTCGCCGCGGCTTGCGCCGCTCTTTCCCGACACGCGCAACAACTGGTCGCGGCGCGCGTATTTCAAACATGCACTGGCCGCGCCAGGACGCGTCGCGATGATGGGCCCGCACTGTTCGCTCACCGATGGCGAAGACTGCTATACCGCAGCCGTCGCGGTGCCGCGCGAAGGTGCGCTCAGCGTATTTTGCGTCGATTTCCTGCCGCGCAAGCGCCCCTAGCGCGTTGCCTCGTTCGAGCGTTCGCCGCTCGTCGGTCTGATCTGGCGCCTTGGTTCGCGCCTTGCTTCTCCCCTTCCGCGCCGATTATTCGTCACTGATTCTGCGCCGCCCCGATTTGACGTCGCCACGGCGCGTCTTGCTCTCGAGCCGCCGCTGCTGCGATGCGCGCGTCGGACGCGTCGCGACACGCGCCTTACGTATCACGCTGACGCTTGCAATCAATTCATCGAGGCGCGCAAGCGCGGCGGCGCGGTTCATCTCTTGCGTGCGGTGTTCCTGCGCCTTGATGACGACCACGCCGTCGCGTGTAATCCGGTTATCGGACAGCGCGAGCAGGCGCATCTTCAGCACCTCCGGCAAAGACGAGGCACGCACGTCGAAGCGCAGATGGATTGCACTCGATACCTTGTTGACGTTTTGCCCGCCCGCGCCCTGCGCGCGCACGGCCGTCAACTCGATCTCGTCAGGCGGAATGTCGTAGCGATAGGTCATGATCGGGCACAGCATAGCAAACACATCGTGACGGCTGAAACCTGGCCTAACGGACGAGGTCATAGCGCAGATAAAATCAGTTAGACTCGCCTGCAGTTTTTGCCACGCTTCATCCCAACATTTACTACGCAAGCGGCCCGGTCCATTCGATGCGCTATTCGGTCGAGATCAAGAAGTTTCTGTACAGCCAGTATTTCTATGGTGGCTTGCGCATTGCGGTCGGCGTGTCCTTGCCGGCCGTGCTGTGTTTAACGGTATTTCACAATCGCGAGCTCGGTTTCACGATCGCGACCGGCGCGCTCGGCGCATGCGCAGTCGACATGCCCGGCCCGCTCAAGTACAAGCACAACGAAATGCTCGCGTGCAGCGTGATCGGCTTTCTGTCGGCACTCGCCACGGGCCTCGCCACCGTCAACGCGCTCGCGCTGTGGTGCACCGTCGTGCCGCTTACGTTCGTGCTGTCGCTGATCGTCGTGTACGGCAACCGCTGGCCGCAGATCAGCTTCGCGACGCTGTTCATGATGACATTGACGCTCGAGGAGCATTTCACGCCCCTGCAAGCGCTCATCAATGCGTCGTGGATTCTGCTGGGCGGCCTCTGGTACACCTACTGGTCGACGTTCGTGAGCCGCTGGATGGTGCATCGGATCGAACAGCAGGCGCTCGCCGAAAGCGTGTTTGCCTGCGCGGACTATCTGCTCGCGCGCGCCGACTTCTATGATCTCGACAACGACGTCGACGAGTGCTACCGCAATCTGGTCGCGAAGCAGATCGCCGCGGTCGAGCGCCAGGACGCCGCGCGCGACATCGTGCTGCGCAACTTGCCGAAATTGAAGAGCGGCCACCTCGAACCGGCGCGCGTCACGCTTTTCAACCTGTTTATCAACACGGTCGACCTGCACGAACTTTTTGTCGGCGCGCACACCGACTACCCGCTTGTGCGCACCACCTTCGGCGGCTCGGACGTGCTCGTCTTCTATCGCGATCTGATCCGCAAGGCGGCCGCCGATCTCGAGGATATCGGTCTCGCCGTGCTGCAGGACCGCCCGCCGCGCGGGCGTATCAATATGAAAGCGGAGCTGCGCGCGATCGAATTCGAGCTCGATCAATTGCGCAAGCATGGCTTGCCGGCGAAAAATCCGGAGGCTTATGCGGCCGTGTCGGCATCGTTCAGACGCCTGTGGAGCGCCACGCGGCTCATCGATAGAATGCGGCGCAGCCTCGCGAATGAAACGTCGACGACGGAAACCGAACTCAGAATCGACCAGGCGCTTGCCCGATTCGTCTCGAGCCGACGCGTGCCCTTCCGCCAGATATTCTCAAACCTGACGATGGCATCGCCGAGCTTTCGCCACGCACTGCGCGTGACGATCGCCGTCGCGGTCGGCTTCTGGCTCGGGCGACTATTGCCGCTTACCAACGCGTACTGGATCGTGATGACCGTCATCATCATCCTGAAGCCCGGCTATTCGCTGACGAAGCAGCGCAACGGCCAGCGTATCGTCGGCACGGCGATCGGCTGCGCGGCAAGCATCGCGCTGATGATGTTTGTCAATGAGCCGCATATCCTGCTCGTCGTGATGTTCGCATCGATGGTGATGAGCTATAGCCTGCTGCTGTTCAACTATGCGGCGAGTGTCGTGTTTACGTCATCGTATGTGCTGCTGATGTTCCATCTGCTCGCGCCGGGCAGCATGCGCATTATCGGCGAGCGCGCGATCGATACCGTCGTGGGGTGCGCGATCGCAATCGCCGCGAGCCACCTGTTCCCGTACTGGGAATACCGGCTGATGGGCAAGCTCGTCAACAACATGATCGCGGCGACGCGCCAGTATCTCGAAGCGAGCTGGTGGTGGAGCGGCAAGCCGGCGCTCGCGGTCGCGCCGGCCGCGGTGACCGAAGCCGGTGCGCGCGCGCCGCGCGCGGCGGTCGCGCGTGAGGATGTCCCTGCCGGCGTTGCCGGAGGCCGCACGCCGGGGCCGGCGACGGAGGCGAAGGGGGCAACGGAGGCGACGGCGAAGGATGCAACGGAATCAAACGGCGGCGAGGCGGACGCCGCATTGGATGCAAAGCGCGTCGACCCGCAAGACCAGATCGATCGCAAGGACGAACTAACTGCCACGCTGGCGGCCGCGACCGCCAATGCGATTCCCGCAGACGACGCCCCGCCGCCCGCTTCGACGTCTGCTTCAGGGTCTGCTTCGGCCCCCGCCTCGAACACACGCGGCGCAGCGCCTGCATCCGGCACATCGGCCGCGGCCGGTGCGCTCGATCGCGACTATCGCTACCGGCTCGCGCGCAAGAACGTACATGTCGCGTTTGCCAATCTTGGGCAGGCATTCCAGCGCATGATGCTCGAGCCGAAATCAGCGCAAAAGTTTGTGCCCGAGTTGAACAACCTGCTCGTTCGCAGCCACGTGCTCGCATCGGAAATCGCGGCCGCGGCGCCGCTGTTGCGCACGATCATTCAGGTTGACCGCAAGTCGCAGCAGCCGCTGCAGCGAGCCCTGAGCGTCGTGCGTGAAAATCTCGAGCAAGCGGAGGCAGGCAACGCGACGCCGGCCGATCAGCCCGACGTCGTCAAGCAATTGACGCGCGAACTCGACTCGATGGTGATCGAAGCGGAGAAAGCACCAGACAGTGCGGGCAAACCTGAAGCGGTCAGTGAACTGAAACTGCTCGCGCACCAGTGCAAGCAGATGCTCGCGGCGTCGTTTCTGATCCGCAAGGATGCGAGCGTAATCCGGCTACCGGAGAATTGATTCGAAGCCTGTCGTGAAGCTTGCTTTGAAGTTTGAGCAGACGCGCTGCTGCTGCGTCACTGTGCCGCACTGCCCGATGCGGCCGTTGTGCCGGAAGCACCCGTCGCCGCTGCGCTCGATGCGGCACTCGACGTCGTATCGGGTGCGTTCTCGCGATCGAACTCACGCTTCTCGGTAATCGCGTTGTACAGCACGGTCGCTATCACCAGTCCCACCACCACCACGATCAGCACGGCAACACGGGTGGTCGGGTTCTTCTTGAGCGGTTCGTTCATCTAAGGCCCTGCGTGCGGTTGATCGACAAAGCGGGCATTCTACGCCGGCCCGCCTTGCGGCTGGCTTGCAGTCGCGCGCGCAGACTCTGGACGTTGACGAGACACGCGAAAAGAAAACCGCCCATGCGGGCGGTTGGAAAAGGCTGTGATAACGGCTGCGTAACCGCTGTGATATGCAGGCAGTGACAGGTCAGGCGGCTTTGGGCAGCCAGCCCGCTTCGGTGTCCTGGAAGATCATTTTCTCTTCCACCTTCCGATCGAGGTCGGCGATGCCCTCGATGAAATCCTTGATCTTCACATTGCCGTCCACTGTCTCGAGATAGATAGCACGGAATATCCTGTCTGCCGTTTCGGGAATCTTTCCCCGCTTTTCCCACAAGGCGACGGTCTGTTCCGACGTGCCGACGAGATCGGCAACGCGGCGTTGCGACAGATCGAGTTCCTTGCGCAGGAAACGGAACTCCGCGCCCGTGAGGTAACGCTTTTGCGCGAGGTGCCGCCCGATCGCCCGATGCAACCCCTCGGCGTCTTCAATCGACACCGCCTCGCCATACTTCGTTTTCTTGACGTGATAGCCGTTTGCCAGCCACACGTTTTGCAGTCCCGCCTCTGTGTAGTGGTACATGGCCGCTCCTCAAAACACCGTGATAATCACGATCCAATGCCCATCATCGTCACGCTCGAGTGCCGCGGCGACCGAGACATCGTCACCCGCATGACGCCATTTCAACGTGCATTGCCAGTTGCCGTGCAGATTCATATGTGCCGACTCCGACACCGAGCCTCGCCTCAAGCACTCGTAGACCTGAGTAGGCGTGATCGCTCGCTCGCGCATCCGTTGCGTTGCGTGCTTAGGAAAAAACACACGCGCCGTATCCGCCGCAGCTTCACGTATCAACCGTTGCAGGTTGGCATCGTTAAGCTTGAGCCGAATAGGTTCGGTCGGCATACCCATAATTATTATGGGTATGCCCGTGAAAATCAAGAGGAAGCTTGGGGACGGTCAAGCCGTCAGCTTTTCTGATTCCGGTTAGTTGCCGGCAAGTGGCCGGCAAGCTCGAGAGCCACCGCTTTGGCGCTCCATCAACTATTCGACGCCGTCACCTGCGGCCTCACGGGCAACGCCGTCGAATACTTGATCTGCTCCATCGCGAAACTCGAACTCACGTCATAAAGCGGCACCGACCGGATCAGCTGCTTGTACACGCGGTCGTAATCGTCGATGTCGGACACAACCACGCGTAGCAGATAGTCGGTTTCGCCGCTCATGCGGTACACCTCGACCACCTCCGGAATGTCGCGCACCGCGCGCGTAAAGGTATGCGCCCACTCCTCGGTGTGCTGGTTCGTGCGCACCGCGACGAACACCGTCGTACCGACGCCGAGCTTGCGCGGGTCGCACAGCGCGACCTGCGCGCGAATCACGCCCGCTTCCTTGAGCCGCTGCACACGCTTCCAGCACGGCGTCTGCGACAGGTTCACGCGCTGCGCGAGCTCCGCGATCGGCATGGTCGCGTCTTCCTGCAGCAGCTCGAGCAGTTTTCTATCGATGATATCCATGGATTGGCGCCCAGTTTTAATTTTGGCTTACGGATAGAAAAATCTTCTACCCGACGACGATCTGAGGAAATTATATGAAAACTCTTTCTCCACGCAAACCGGTATAAATGTGACTGTCCGATTACGTCAGAACCAGCCCGTCACCGGAGCCTTCGATGAGCCACTCAATCCAGCCGCCCACTGTCGATCGTCACGGCAAGCCGGCCACACGTCACGCCGCCGCCGCAACTCGTCTTGCATTGCCCGGCGAGGCCGCGACGCGTCCCGCCAATGCGATCGACCGCTTGCGCGCCGTGCTCGATGCCGCCTTCGATTCGTGCCGCGACGCAGCCGATCCGGCCCGCGACGCCCGCTTCGCGCGCGCGGTGCGTGCGGCACTCGTCGAAGCGGCCGCGGATGCGCGGCTATTGACGTCAGCGCAGCGCGAAGGCGCGGCCGAGAAATATCATCGCCATCTGCTCGCGGCGGACCCGCTCGGCCGCTATGCGATTGCTTCTCTCGTCTGGATGCCGGGCCAGATGAGCCCAGTGCATGCGCATCACACGTGGTGCGGCTATGTCGTGCTCGAAGGCACGCTCAGCGAATCAATCTATGACTGGAATGAAGAAGAAGATTACGCGGTACCGGTCCGCACGCAGGCGCGAGACCGCGGCGCGGTCTCGTACACGCGCGCGGGTCGCGGCTGCATCCATCGGCTCGGCAACGCGAGCGACGCACCCGCAATCTCATTGCATGTATATGGCGTACCCGAAGCAGAGTTCGCGACTCGGGTAAATGACGTGGTGCGCTCCGCGGCGCTTACGCAGAAGCAGATGCAACCGGCCGTGCGCGCCTGAGCTCTTCTAGCTTTTTCCCGCTTCCCCTGCCGTCGGGATCTGCGGCGGCACCGATGCAGTCTGCCCGGTCGAAGGCGGCGCCGGACGCGGCTCGTGCGATACGTCGCGCGCCGGCGCGGTGGCCAGTCCGACACCGGCGAGACCGGCGCCTGTCGCAGCGAATGCCGGCGTCACTTTAGCGCCGCCCGCAGCGTTCGCGCGCGATGCGTGAACCGTTTCCGCTGTCGTTTCATTTTCCCTGCCATCCGCCTCGTGCGCTTCGTCCGGATTTCCCTCGTTCACGGCGGCCTCTCGCATCGACGTCGCCGCGGCCGCATTGTCGAAAAACGGTTCGCCCTGCTGATCCTGCGCGCCCGTGAAGATGCGCATCTGCGGAACCGGGATCTCGATGCCCGCTTCATCCATCATGCGCTTCAGGCGCAGATTGAACGCGCGCGCAACGCTCCATTGCTGCAGCGGCCGCGTCTTGATCTGCCCTTTGACGACCATCCAGTTCGGGTCGAACCGGTCGAGCCCCCACACTTCGACGGGACCGAGCATCTCACGCCGATAGCGGAAATCGGCCATCAGATCCGCGCCGACCGCGCGAATCAGCTGCGTCACCTGATCGACGTCGGCTGAGAACGGCACGCGCACTTCGAACACCGCGTAAGCGAAATCGCGCGACAGGTTTTTCACGATCTTGATCTGCGAGAACGGAATCGCGTGAATCGCGCCCTGCCCGTCACGCAGCCGCACGGTGCGGATCGACAGATACTCGACCGTGCCCGCATGCCCGCCGTCGACGTCGATCCAGTCGCCGACTGAAATCGTGTCTTCGAGAATGATGAAAAGCCCGGTGATCAGATCCGCCACGAGCGATTGCGCGCCGAAGCCGATCGCCAGACCGATCACGCCCGCGCCGGCGAGCAGCGGCGTCACGTTTATGCCGAGATTCGCCGCGGTCACGATGCCGGCGACCGTCAGGATCAGCACGAACAGCACATTGCGCAGCAATGGCAGCATCGTGCGTGCGCGCATGCTCGGGTTCTCCGACTTGCGCGAGCTCGGATTGAGCGCCTCGAGAATCGCGGTGTCGACGAGAATCCAGACGAGCCACGACAGGAACAGCGTGACGACAATCGCCGTCATCGCATGCGCGATGCCGCGCGCGGTCACGCTTTCCTCGATAACCTGCGCAAGCGAGATACCCCAGAGCCGCGCCGCCAGCTCGAAGTAAGCGAGCCAGATAACGAGCATCAGCAGCGTGCCCGCGAAGCGCGTGAGGCGCGTCACATAGGGCGACCGCCTGCGCCGGCGCGCGCTTTGCGGCCGCGTGACGCGGATCACGATGGCCGACAGGAAGAACGCGAGCACCAGCAGCAAGGCTGTGATCACCGAGATCTGCAGCACGTTTTCGCCGCTGCCCATGCCGCCGATCGTCGCCACCACCGAGGCGATCGCCAGCACGAGCATCGGCAAATGCCATAGCGAGCCGAGCACGTCGAAGGCGTCGGTGGCAACCTTGTGGCCATGCCGTTGCTCGTACGAGCGATTGCGGATCAGATGCGCGACCGGCCGGCGAAACGCGATTGCAAAGTACGCGGTCAATGCGGCGGCCGTCATGTTCGACACGGTTGAGATCAATGCGGCGAGATTGGTGCCGATCTGATGCGCAACCTCGTAGTTCGTGGCCGCATCGCCGAGCGCGCTGCAGATGCCGATCGCAAACAGCATCCGCCGCGCGTGCTCGATCAGCAGTTGCACGGCCGCGCGCCGATGGCCCGAGCCGAACAG
This sequence comes from Paraburkholderia edwinii, assembly GCF_019428685.1. Lineage (NCBI taxonomy): Bacteria > Pseudomonadati > Pseudomonadota > Betaproteobacteria > Burkholderiales > Burkholderiaceae > Paraburkholderia > Paraburkholderia edwinii. The sequence continues at coordinate 2,073,558 of NZ_CP080095.1, read as the reverse complement.
CGAAAACATGATCAGGCAGATCGCCGAAAACACCGCGCCCGCGACGATTGCATATGCGATCACCATCGCGAGCGTGCGGCCGAGCGCATCGGGCATCGAGCGTGCGAACATCAACGCGGCGACGAAGGCGACGATCCACGGACCGACACGGCGCAACGCGAAGATCAGCAGCTCGCGTGTGGTCGGATTCGCATTGAGCATGACGACGATGCCATAGCGCGCATGCACCTTACGCTGCAAATAGATCAGCGCGGCCGCGCATGCGCCCCAGCCCGCCAGCATCGCGAACATATCGAGCAGAATGCGACCGAATTTTTCGCGCCCCTGGCTCGAGACGATGGTGTACAGCTCGTTGCCCGCGGCATTCAGGCGTCCGGACCAATAGCTGATCGGCGAGCGCCCGCGATTGACGTCGGCCTCGACCGATGCGATACCCGACGCGATGGCGCCAAGCAGACCCGGGCCGGGCTGCGCGGGCGCGACCGGCCCGACGGTCTGCGTCACCTCGCGCAGCTTCTTCAGTTGTACGACGAGTGCGGTGCGCTGGCGATCGTTGTCGAGCGTCGTGATGACGCTGTCAAGCGAATGATTGAGCTCGGCCTGGCTCGCGGGCGACGGCGCGGACGCGGCGGTGGCGGCCGACGCCGCCGACGCGGGCGCCGCAGTCGCACTATTGATGAGGCTTTGCAGCGCCGGCAGCACGGGACCGCCCGCGGCATGCGCGGCCCGTGGCATCAGCAGCACGCAGGCAAGCGCGCAGCAGAACGAAAAGATCGCAAACGTGGAAACAGCAGTGGAGACGGCGCCAGAGAATGCGGAGCGCGCCGAACGCCCGCCGGCGTTCGGCGCAGCTCGACAATCGCGCCACGGCGGACATAACTTCATGACGGTCGGATGAGCTAAACGGCAGACGGCCAAGTTTAGCCGCAGTTGCACCCGTCAAGCCTTAAACGGGCACAGGGATGCGTAACGGAATGTTAGAACGCTTGCGCATAGGCGCGATACGCGTTCCGCGCTGCACCATGTGCAGACAAATTCGTTCGGGCGCTTCACAGGCCCAACTACACAGGCCCAACTACACAAGTTCAACTACGATATTCCGGCGTTAGCACTGCGTTAGCGATCCGGCATGAGCGCTCTAATGCTTTAGCGCTGCACGCGGACCTCGCACTAAGGATGTCTTAGGCATCCAGCGTTTCACGCAACACTATTTATCCATCTGCTTTTGCGCATCGCTCGTATCGCCGGACGATGCCGCAGCCGAATTACTGCCTGAATTTTCATTCGACCACTGCTGCAATTTGCGTCCCGCCGTTTCGAGCCCGACGCCTGCCGTGCTTGCCGCTTTAGCAAGCGCCGCATTGGTTGCGCTTGCCGCATCATGCAGATTGGCTTGCGCCGTCGACGCAAGCTGGCTCGGATCGATTTTGATCGTGGCGGCCGGATTCGAGGCATCGGAGGCGGCCGTGGCCACGTTCCCCTGCACCGTCGCACGCGCGGCGTCGGTCTGCTGGCTCACATAGCTCGCTGCCTGATCGAGTTTCTGCCCCGCCTGTTGCGCGACGTTGTTGAGTGTGCTGTTACCCGTCTGTCCTGCCGACGCATCGTTTTTCTGGCATGCGGCAAGGCCCGCGAGCAATACGGAAGCGAATACGGTACAGCGAACCAGCGGATGTCGGGAGAACGGAATCATTGAGGAATATGAGCCGCGACAAGCGGCTTCTGCATGCGAAAACGCTTCAATGATACGCCGTTGCGATCGAGGTTCTCCTCTTCGAGGACGTGAAAGCCCGCCCGTTCGAAGCTGCGCTTCGCGCTCGCGCTCGCATGGGCCGTCAGCACCGGCGTGCCCGCCGCGCGCGCCACCGCCTCGAAACGCGCCAACAACGTCCACGCAATGCCCTGTCCCGCAAACGCCGGTGCCGTGTAGAGCATCGACACATGATCGGCCGGATGCAACTGCCCGAACGCGGCAATTGCATCGCTCGATACCGCGACGAGCGTCAGGCCTTGCGTAAGCCGTGCACCGAACGCATCGAGATCGTCGGCCGATGCCGCCCATGCGACACGGCCCGCTTCATCGTAGTGCGACGCGGCGAGTTGCATCACCGCGTCGCGAAACAGCTCTGCGAGCACGGGCGTGTCACCGGCTCGCAAAGTTCGCCATTCAATATGATTGATTGCCATCGCTTCACCATTCGCGTTTCTGTCGCGCTTCTGTCGAGTTCGATGGAGTAGACTCCTCAGCGACCAACGTGTTCCATCCTCAACGGAGGCATTCGATGGCGGCAAAAAAGATTCTCTTTCTCACCGGTGATTTCGCCGAAGATTATGAAACGATGGTGCCCTTTCAGGCACTTCAGGCTGTCGGCCATCGCGTCGATGCGGTGTGTCCAGGCAAACGCGCGGGCGAACGCGTGAAGACTGCGATTCACGACTTCGAAGGCGATCAGACTTACAGTGAGAAGCCCGGCCATCAGTTCACGTTGAACGCGACGTTCGACGAAATCGAACCCGCGAACTATGACGCACTGGCAATCGCCGGCGGCCGTGCACCCGAATACTTGCGGCTCAATCAGAAGGTGCTCGACCTCGTGCGCCATTTCGCATCGAGCGGCAAGCCGATCGCGGCAGTCTGTCATGCGGCGCAGTTGCTCGCCGCAGCCGATGTGATTCGCGGAAAGCGTATTTCCGCCTATCCCGCCTGCGCGCCCGAGGTCCGGCTGGCTGGCGGCGAATACGCCGATATCGCTATCGATGCCGCGCATACCGACGGTCAGTTCGTCACCGCGCCCGCGTGGCCAGCGCATCCGGAATGGCTGCGCCAGTTTCTCGTGGTGCTCGGCACGCGCATCGAACTTTAAGCGGTACGCGCTGAACGTGCGGAATAACGTGCGGCACAAGGTGCGAAATGAAATACCGCATCAAATCCCGCGCGCGCGGCCCGGCAAGCGGCAATTTCGCGCACCCGTGCGCGATTGAGACTAATCCGATGGTTTGAGAACAAAGGCAACTCTAGAGTCGGCGGCTGACTTTTGAGAGCCTCGTGATGGACCTGACCAACTGGATCGTCATTCTCGCCATCGCATGGATCGCGGTGGCGTTTTTTTGTCTACGCCCGCGCGCGAACTGGTCGATTGAAAATCGCGCGCGGCGCCGCACCGGTACGCGGCTCATCGCGCAAGCGGTGTTCGCGGCATGGAGCGCGGCGCTGATTATCGTCCACGGTCTTGAACACTTGAGCGTGCATCGAATGCACGACGCGGCGGCGCCCGCGTTGCTGACCGTTGCCGTAGTGCTGGCCGTGTGCGGATGCTACTGGCTGGCGCGCGGCCTGAGGCTTCTCAAGGCGCGCAGGCTCTTCACCTCGTGCTGAGCGGCCAGATCGCGAAACCGAGGTCATGCGTCGCGCCGACCTCTTCGGCGACTTCTTCTTCCTGCGGCAAACGCGAAGCGGAATCGGGCAGCGACAGATAGAACGTCGTGCCCACATCCTCCATCGACTCGGCCCACACGCGCCCGCCGTGCCGCTCGACGACGCGGCGCACCATCGCAAGGCCGATACCTTCGCCGGCGGTAATATCGCCGTGCAAGCGCTGAAACGCATTGAAAAGACGCGGCAGCGCGACTTCCGGAATACCGAGGCCGTTGTCCTTCACATAGAAAATGCGTAGTGACTGCACGCCAGGCGGCGCCGGCGCCGTGCCGATCTCGACAATGCCGTCGCGCTCCGGATGCAGATAGTTGACTGCGTTGCCGATCAGATTCGCGAATACCTGCTCGAGCGCGGTCGCATCGCCCCACACGCGCGGCAGCGTATGCACGACAACGCGCGCGCGCCGGGCGCGAATCGACACCTGCATCGCATCGATCACGCGTTGCACGATGTCGCGCACATCGACCTGCTGGCGCCGGTACTCCACGCGCCCGACGCGCGACAGCCGGAGCAGCGCATCGATAATGTGCGACGCGCGCAGCACCGCGGTCTGCAGGAAATGCAGCGCTTCGCTGATGTCGCCGTCGATCAGCCGCTCGATATGCTCGCGCTGCGCGCCCGGTAACGACGACTGTCGCACCGCACGGCGCAGGTCGTCGCACGCGTGCAGCAGCTCCTTCGAAAAGCCTTGCAGATTGACAAGCGGCGCGCGCAGATCGTGCGACACGCTATAGATGAACGTTTCGTTTTCCTGGGTCTGCTGGCGCAGCGTTTCGTTCGTGCGCGCAAGCTCGCCCGCACGCCGGGCGAGGTCGAACTGGAAGCGCGCCTGCAGCCGTTCCGCTTCGAGCAGACGCCGGCTCGTCTCATGCAGCGTGCGATCGAGACGCGCGATCTCGTCGCTGCCGGTATCGAGCGGCGCAAGCGGTTCGTTGCTCGCCAACCGGATCGCATTGTCGGACAGCAAATCGAGCCGCCCGCCCACTCCTCGCGTAAACAGCCAGCACGCCGTCGCCACGAAGGCGAGCGAGCCAAGCACCGCCGCGACGATCAGCACCTGCTGCCGCGCGCGCGCCGACGCGGCGACGCTCGTGCGCAATGCATCGAGCCGCCGTTCTTCGGTTTGAAACGCGGTGACTTGCAGCCGGAAATTGTCGACGGCGTCGGCGTTCGCCAGATCGCGAAAGCGCTCGATCACGTCGCGCCGCCGTCCAGCACGCATCAGGTCCTGTACGCGGTAGGTCCATTGGCGGTAGGCCTGCACCGACTGGCGGATCTGCACCGCGCGCTCGACCTGCGCCGGATCGTTCGATACGGTCTCGGCAAGCCGGTCGATGCGCCGGTCGATCTCGACCCACAGCGTGTCCGGCGTGCCGGCCTCGCGCGCGCCGGCGACCACCGCGCCGCGCAAGCGCAGCGAATCGAGCAACACCGGTTCGAGAATCGCGGTGGTCTGGTGCAGCACGTCTTCGCTATGCAGACTCCAGCGCTCCGCTTCGCGCGCGTCCGCCTGCGCCTTGACGATGCCCGAGAGCAGCGCCAGCTCGATGACGGCAGGAATCGCGATCAGCAACAGCCCTTTGGTGGTCAGTCTCATTGAAGCGCAGGCAAGATTCGAAGGCGCCGCCGGGCGGCGCACGCGGGACGGACATTATGTCGTTGTTTGAGTGGCCTGACAAAAATCGCGCGAGATTCTCATTGCATATGCGCAGTAATCACGCAGTAACCTGATTGGAAGGCTATGCCCTCGAATGGCACATCGCGACGCCCAATTTTCGGGCAATCGCACAGTTGTAGTGCGTAACGCATATTCATTGCGGCGTGTCTCGCGCCATGCGTTTTCTACACTTACCCGTCTTTAGCCCATTTCAGTGCGGCTGTGCACCGTCTCGACGCGCTCGGGAACCACATTGGCCCATTTTTTGCGTTCAATGCGCGCTTTTTGCGCAACGCAGATTTCAACGCCCAATGGAAAACCTCAAAACCGGCACCGATACCCTCTTTCTGCTGCTAGGTGCCGCGATGGTGCTCGCCATGCATGCGGGTTTCGCATTTCTCGAACTCGGCACCGTCCGGAAGAAGAATCAGGTCAACGCGCTCGTGAAGATTCTCGTCGACTTCGCGGTGTCGACGATCGCGTATTTCTTTATCGGCTACACGATCGCGTACGGCGTGCAGTTCTTCGACAGCGCGCAGGTACTCGCCGCGCATAACGGCTATGCGCTCGTGCGCTTCTTCTTCCTGTTGACGTTCGCGGCGGCCATTCCCGCGATCGTCTCGGGCGGTATCGCCGAGCGCTCGAAATTCAATCCGCAGCTGTTCGCGACCTTCGTGCTGGTCGGCTTCATTTATCCGTTTTTCGAAGGCATCGTCTGGAACGGGCGCTTCGGCATTCAGGACTGGCTCACCGCCACGTTCGGCGCGCCGTTTCACGACTTCGCGGGCTCGGTCGTCGTGCATGCGTTCGGCGGCTGGATCGCGTTGCCCGCCGTGCTGCTGCTCGGCGCGCGGCATGGCCGCTACCATCGCGACGGCCGTATCGCCGCGCATCCGCCGTCCAACATTCCGTTTCTCGCGCTCGGCGCGTGGGTGCTCGCGGTCGGCTGGTTCGGCTTTAACGTGATGAGCGCGCAAACCATCGACAAGATCAGCGGCCTCGTCGCGGTTAATTCGCTGATGGCGATGGTCGGCGGCACGCTGACCGCGTGGCTCGCAGGCCGCAACGATCCGGGCTTCACGTACAACGGGCCGCTTGCGGGGCTCGTCGCCGTTTGCGCCGGCTCCGACATCATGCATCCGCTTGGCGCGCTGATTACCGGCGCGCTCGCGGGCGCGCTCTTCGTCTATATGTTCACCTGCGTGCAGAACCGCTGGCGCATCGACGACGTGCTCGGTGTGTGGCCGCTGCACGGCTTGTGCGGCGCATGGGGCGGCATTGCGGCCGGTATCTTCGGGCTGCGCGCGCTGGGCGGTCTCGGTGGCGTGTCGTTCGCCGCGCAGCTGATCGGCACGCTGGGCGGTATCGCGATCGCGGCCGCGGGCGGCGCGATCGTCTACGGCGCCATTCGCGCGACGGTGGGTCTGCGTCTCGATCAGGAAGAAGAATTCAACGGCGCGGACCTGACGATTCATCGCATCTCGTCGACGCCCGAGCGCGAGACGGTCGTCTGAGCGCGGCCGCGCGGCGGCGCGGTGCGCGGTGAGTCAGTCGGCCCATCGCGCCCCGTTTGACGAACGACAGTGATAGACTTGCGCACCGGAGATGGCATTCTCCTTTAACCGCCCTTGTGGCTGATGATGCCTGCTTCGTCCGGCTGATTGCGGACGCGGCGTCATCACGCCCGCGGTTCGTCAGCAGTTGGCTTGCAGTTGAGCTGCGGTCGCCCTGCAGCTGAGTTGCAGATCAGCGCCAATCAGCCGGGTTCGTCGACGTTTCCGACTTTCCAGGCCCTTCCATGTATCTATCGATTCTTGCCGTCGGCATCGGCGGCGCGCTCGGTTCACTGTTCCGCTGGTTTCTTGCGATCCGCCTCAACGGCGTGTTCCCCCCGCTGCCGCTCGGCACATTCGCGGCCAACCTGATTGCCGGTTACATCATCGGCGTCGCGGTGGCGTTCTTCGTGCGCAACCCGAGTCTCGCGCCCGAATGGCGGCTCTTTATCATCACCGGTCTGATGGGCGGCCTGTCGACGTTTTCGACGTTCTCCGCCGAAGTCGTGCAGCGGCTGCAGGAAGGCCGCTACGGCTGGGCGGCGGCCGAGATCGGGATTCACGTGGCCGCGTCGGTCATCGCGACGATTGCGGGGATCGCAACGATCGGGATCACGGCAAAGTAAGCGTGGGCAATAAGCGTGGGCAAAATAAGCGTAAGCCAATAAGCGCGGGAAATTAAGCGCAGGCAAGACCCACCCGCCCCGCCGCTTTCAACGCGGCAAGGTCACCACATTGCCCTGCTGACGGCCAGGCCGCGCGCCGAAGCGATACGTCGAGCGGCCGGCCTGCTTCGCCGTGTACATCGCCGCATCGGCCACGTCGAGCAGCTGCTCGACCGCATCGACGCGATCGGGCCACGTCGCGATGCCGACGCTCACGCCAAGCGGAAAGCGCCCGCCGTAATCGCGCAGGCCGATCTGCTGGACACGCTCGATCAGCCGTCCCGCCTGTTCGCGCAGTTGCGCGTCGTCGGCGTAGCCGGGCACGATCAGCACGAACTCATCGCCGCCGACGCGCGCAAGCATGTCCTGCGCGCGCGTCGCCGTGCGCAGCGTTTCGCCGAGCCGGCGTAGCAGCGAGTCGCCGGCGCTGTGGCCGAGCGCATCGTTGACGCCCTTGAAGCCGTCGATATCGAGGTACAGCAGTGCGAGCCGCTCCGCATCCGGCGCCGTGGTGCGGCTCTGCGCCAGTTCGTCGAGCGCCGCGAGCAGTCTGCGGCGGTTCGGCAGACCGGTCAGCGGATCGTGCGCGGCGGCCCGGTCGAGCGCCTTCGAATGCGCACTGATCTTGCCGAACGCGCGCCGCTGCACGAACAGCGTATAGATCAGCAGACCGCAGATCAGCACGGCCAGTACCGCGAGCGCGACCGTGCCGTACAACAGCCGGTCGTGCGCATCACGCACCGCCGCGGCGCGGCGTGCGCGCCAGTCGCTCAGCAGGTCGCCGAGTTCGGTGCGCAGCGTCGTCATATAGCGCTCGCCTTCGTTCGTCTGCACAAGCGCGATGGCCGCATCGCGATTGCCCGAACGCGCGAGCTCGACCGTGCGCGCCAGCTCGCTCACCTTCGTCGTCTTCGCATGTTCGATACGGCGCACGGTTTCGACGGACTTGTCGTCGTTCGTCACGACGCGCTGCAAAAGCAATACCGTGTCGTCGAGATCCTCGATGCCACTGCGGTAGATATCGAGATAACGCTCGTCGCCGGTCAGCAGATAGCCGCGCTGGCCGGTTTCCGCGTTCTCGAGGTCGTGCAGCAGACGGTTCGCCGCGCCCAGCACCGCAAACGCTTCCTCGTCGCGCAAACCGTCGTCGACGATCTTGCGCGCCTCATATAGAAACAGCGCCGCTGCCACGATCAGTCCCACCGCCATCAGCGCATAGAGCGTGAGAAAGCGATTGCGATCCGTATGGGCGGAACGGACGGAATGGTCCGAATGGTCAAAATGCGGCGGCGGCTGCTGCAAAACGGCTCCCGGGCGGTGGCGGCACGGGCCACATGATAACGAAACCGCGAGGCACGGCCAACGCGCCGCGCAGATTATCGTCTCCGCATGCAAAACACCGTTCGCGCTACGCGATAATGGACATCGTTGATAATATTGACACGAATGTCAAAATAGACCTCGACCGAATCCATTCCGGGTTCCGGTTCGCTGAACGGCACGGGCGCCGTCCGCATCGATCAGGAATCACCGCCGATGGCCGGCACCGACTTCTCCACCCAGCTCCCCGACCTGCTGCCGCGACTCTGGGCATTCGCGTTACGGCTCGCGGGCAACCGTCACGATGCGGAAGACCTCGTTCAGCACACATGCGTGCGCGCGCTCGAACGGCAGCACCAGCTGAAAGCCGATACGTCGCCGCTCAGCTGGGTATTCGCGATCGCGCATTCGATCTGGCTCAACGAAGTGCGTGCGCGCGGCATCCGCGGCCGCACGAATGTCGCATGGGACGACGCACTGCTCGAAGTCGTTGCCGACCCCGGCGCGCGTACGCCCGAAAAGGATGTGATGAACCGGCAGATCATCGCGGCCGTGGCCCGCCTGCCGGAAACGCAGCGCAGCACCCTGCTGCTGGTTGCCGTCGAAGGATTGACGTATCACGAAGCAGCCGTCGCGCTCGATGTGCCGATCGGCACCGTGATGAGCCGGCTTGCGCGCGCCCGGCGGTCGATCGGCGCGCTGGCCGACGAACACCGGGTGAGCTCGCCCGGCTCATCGAACCCGCACCATCGGGAAGATGAAGTCGCGTAGTAGCGTCACGTCGAAGCGCGCAGGCGATATGCCCCGCACACCTGAGCACCCCCGCTTATTCCATCCGGAACATTAAACATGAAGCCGTTTCACACAATACAGTCCTCTTAACTCCAGCGTTTATCCAACGGCATGCTTGCAGCGACAATCACGCCGACTTGGTAGAGCCACGTCGCCGCCCCTTCAATTGCTGAGCGCACGGCTTAAGTCAATTCTTCCTGCTTTTGCAAACAGCGTTTTTTTAAGAAATTCACCTGATCCAGTTCGGCATTAATCGGCCGCTCGGGTGTTATGTGCTTCGTGTGGACCGCGTGTGTGGCCTCCACACAATCTTCTTGTCGCGGCGGAAAACCCCGGTCGTGAGAATACGCGAGGCAGCCTCTTTGCGAGGCCGCACTGCGCCCACTCGCCCGTCGAATCCGCCTTCGTTTTAAAGCATTAACTTGATTCGGTCGGGATACCAATATGCTGAAAAACTCAAAACGAGTGATCTGGGTGTTTGGCGCACTCATTGTGATCGGCGGGGCCGGCGCACTCATTGCATGGCGCAATGATGCGAGTCCGGTCAGCCAGGCTGCGGCGGCCGACCATGCGGCGCCGCCCGCGGTGGAAGTCGATGTCGCAACCGTGATTTCGCGTCCGATTATCGACTATCAGACGTATTCCGGCCGCTTCGAAGCGATCGACGCCGTCGAGATCAAGCCGCTCGTGCCCGGCACGATCGTCGCCGTGCATTTCAGGGACGGCGCGCTCGTCAAGAAGGGCGATCCGCTCTTCACGATCGACCCGCGCCCGTATCAGGCCGAAGTCGATCGCACGGCTGCACAGCTCGCGATGGCGCTGGCGCACGAAAAATATACCGACGCGGACGCAGCGCGCGCCGACCGCCTGCTGCCCGACAACGCAATCGCCAAGCGCGATTACGACGAAACGCAAAGCCGCGCGCGCGAAGCGATCGCTAACGTGAAGGCCGCGCAGGCCGCGCTCGAAGCGGCGAAGGTCAACCTCGATTACACGCATATCACGGCGCCGGTGTCGGGCCGCATGTCGCGCGCGCTGCTCACGGTCGGCAACGTGGTTGCACCGGGCGCAAATGCGCCCGTGCTGTCGACGCTGGTGTCGGTCTCGCCGATCTACGCGGCGTTCGACGTCGACGAACACACGTATCTCGCCTATCTGAATCGAGACGCCGGCCATCCGGTGCCCGTTTCCATCGAACTGGCGAACGAGACGAAATATTCGCACGAGGGCGCGATCTACTTCGTCGACAACCATCTCGACACGAGCTCCGGCACGATCCGCGTGCGCGCGCGTCTCGACAACGCGGACGGCTCGCTGGTGCCCGGTCTCTACGCGCGCGTGCAGGTCGGCGGCGGCCAGCGGCACCCGGCGATCCTGATCGACGATGCGGCGATCGGCACCGACCAGGCGAAGAAGTTCGTGCTGGTCGTCGACAGCACGAATCACGTGCAGTACCGCGAAATCGTCCAGGGCGACCTGCATGAAGGTCTGCGCGTCGTGACGAGCGGATTGAAAACCGGCGACCGGATCGTCGTGAACGGCATCGAGCATGCGCGTCCCGGCGACCTCATCAAGGTTCACACCGTCGATATGGCCACTACCGCGCGTGCGGCCGGTTCGGCGGCCTGACCGGTTCACGAGCAACTCGAAGCAGCCCATTCGAAGCCATTCGAAGCAATACGACGGAAGTCCATCATGAACATATCCCGATTCTTCATCGACCGGCCGATCTTCGCGGGCGTGCTGTCGATGCTGATTCTGCTCGGCGGCATCATCTCACTCGTGAAACTGCCGACCGCGGAATACCCTGAAATCATCCCGCCGTCGGTCGTCGTGAAAGCGCAATATCCGGGCGCGAACCCGAAGGTGATTGCGGAGACCGTTGCCTCGCCGATCGAAGAGCAGATCAACGGCGTCGAGAACATGCTGTACATGCAGTCGCAGGCCAATAGCGACGGCAACATGACGACCACCGTCACGTTCAAGCTCGGCATGGACCCGGACCTCGCGACGCAGCTCGTGCAGAACCGCGTCAATCAGGCGTTGCCGCGTCTGCCCGACGAAGTGCAGCGCCTCGGCATCACGACCATCAAAAGCTCGCCGACGCTGACGATGGGTGTGAACCTGATCTCGCCCGACGGCCGCTACAACATGACGTATCTGCGCAACTACGCGCTGATCAACGTCAAGGACCGCTTGAGCCGGATTCCCGGCGTCGGCGAGGTGCAGCTGTGGGGTTCCGGCGATTACGCGATGCGGATCTGGCTCGATCCGCAGAAGATCGCCGAGCACGACATGACCGCGACCGATGTGATCAACGCGATTCGCGAGCAGAACATCCAGGTGGCGGCCGGTATCGTCGGCGGCGCGCCGTCGAACGCGCCGCTGCAGCTGAACGTGAACGCGCGCGGCCGCCTGACGACGGCCGAGGAATTCCGCGAGATCGTGCTGAAGGCTGCGCCCAATGGCGCGGTGACGCGTCTGGGCGACGTCGCGCGGGTCGATCTCGACGCGCAGGAGTACGGCCTGCGCGCGATACTCGACAACCAGCAGGCGGTGATGATGATCATCAACCAGCAGCCTGGTGCGAACTCGCTCGCGATCGCCGAGAACGTCTACAAGACGATGAAGGAACTCAAGGCCGACATGCCGGAAGGCGTCGACTACAAGATCGCGTACGACCCGACTGAATTCGTGCGCGACAGTATCAAGGCGGTGGTCCACACGCTGATCGAAGCGATCGTGCTGGTGGTGATCGTGGTGATCGTGTTCCTGCAGACGTGGCGCGCGTCGATCATTCCGCTGCTTGCGGTGCCGGTGTCGATTGTCGGCACGTTTTCGCTGATGCTCGCGTTCGGCTTCACGATCAATGCGCTATCGCTATTCGGCATGGTGCTCGCGATCGGTATCGTGGTCGACGATGCGATCGTGGTGGTCGAGAACGTCGAGCGCAATATCAGCAACGGGCTCAGCGCGCGGGAGGCGACCTACGAGGCGATGCGAGAGGTGAGCGGACCGATTATCGCGATCGCCTGTACGCTCGTCGCCGTGTTCGTGCCGCTCGCGTTCATGTCGGGCCTGACCGGCCAGTTCTACAAGCAGTTCGCGATGACCATCGCGATCTCGACGGTGATCTCCGCCTTCAACTCGCTGACGCTCTCGCCTGCCCTGTCGGCGCTGCTGCTGAAGGACCATCACGCGCCGAAGGACTGGCTCACGCGCGTCATGGACAAGGTGCTCGGGCGCTTTTTCCATCAGTTCAACCGCGTCTTTAACCGTGGGTCGGAAAAGTACAGCAAGGGCGTGAAGGGCGTGATCCGCCATCGCACGATCATGCTCGGCGTCTACGCCGTGCTGCTGTGCGGCGCCGTCCTGATGGCGAAGGTCGTGCCTGGCGGCTTCGTGCCCGCGCAGGACAAGGACTACGTGATCTGCTTCGCGCAGCTGCCCAACGGCGCATCGATCGACCGCACCGAAGACGTGATCCGCCAGATGAGCGAGATCGCGCTGAAGCAGCCAGGCGTGCAGCACGCGGTGGCGTTCCCGGGTCTGTCGGTGAACGGCTTCACGAATTCGTCGAGCGCCGGCATCATGTTCGCGAAGCTGTATCCGTCCGCCTCGCGCGGCAAGGGCGAATCGGGCAATGAGATCGCCGCCGCGCTGAACCAGAAGTACGCGGGCATCAAGGGCGCGTTCGTCGCTGTGTTCCCGCCGCCGCCGGTACTCGGTCTCGGTACGCTCGGCGGCTTCAAGATGCAGCTCGAAGACCGCGGCGCGCTCGGCTACGACGCGCTCAACAACGCGGTGCAGGCGTTCGTGAAGAAGGCCGCGCAAACGCCGGAACTCGGGCCGACCTTCTCGAGCTACCAGATCAACGTGCCGCAGCTGAACGTCGATCTGGACCGCGTGCGGGCGAAGCAGCTGGGCGTGTCGATCACCGACGTGTTCGACACGATGCAGATCTATCTCGGCTCGTTGTATATCAACGACTTCAACCGTTTCGGGCGCGTCTACCAGGTGCGCGCGCAGGCCGATGCGCCGTTCCGCTCGACCGCCGCCGATATCGGCCTGCTGAAGACGCGCAATGCCGCGGGCGAGATGGTGCCGCTGTCGTCGGTCGTGAAGGTCACGCCGACCTACGGGCCGGAGATGGTCGTGCGCTACAACGCGTACACCGCCGCGGACATCAACGGCGGGCCCGCGCCCGGCTACTCGTCCGACCAGGCGCAGGCCGCCGCGGAACGGATCGCTGCCGAAGTGCTGCCGCGCGGCATCAAGTTCGAATGGACCGACCTCACCTATCAGCAGATTCTCGCCGGCGACTCCGCGTTGTGGATCTTCCCGATCAGCGTGCTGCTCGTGTTCCTCGTGCTGGCCGCGCTGTACGAAAGCCTGACGCTGCCGCTGGCGGTGATCCTGATCGTGCCGATGAGCCTGCTATCGGCGCTGCTTGGCGTATGGCTCATGCGCGGCGACAACAACATCTTCACGCAGATCGGGCTGATGGTGCTGGTGGGGCTCTCGGCAAAGAACGCGATCCTGATCGTCGAGTTCGCGCGTGAGCTCGAAATGGGCGGGCGCCCGGTCATCGACGCGGCGATCGAGGCGTGCCGGCTGCGCCTGCGGCCGATCCTGATGACGTCGATCGCCTTCATCATGGGTGTGGTGCCGCTCGTCGTCTCGGTCGGCGCCGGCGCGGAGATGCGTCGTGCGATGGGTATCGCGGTGTTCTTCGGCATGCTCGGCGTGACCTTCTTCGGGCTCATGCTGACGCCCGTGTTTTATGTCGTGCTGCGCAAGCTGAGCGGCGACGAGCATCTGGTCGACAAGCATGGCAATCATCCGCATGTGCAGGTCGGTGCATCGGTCTATGAAGAATAAGGGGCGTACGACAATGAAAACATTTCCGGTTAGTCCCACTCCGAAAAGCGCGACACTGAAACGCGCGCCGCTGAAAGGCCCGGCACTGCTTGCCGCGTTCGTTGCCGCGGCGTTCGCGGTAACGGGCTGCTCGCTCGCGCCGAAATACCAGGTGCCCGATGCACAGGTCGCGCCCGCCTTTAAGGAAACCGCGGGCGACTTCACGCAGACCGCCATCAAGGTGCCGACCGACGGCACCTGGAAAACCGCGCAGCCGTCCGAAGCCATTGCGCGCGGACAGTGGTGGACCATCTTCAACGATCCGACGCTCGATTCGCTCGAACAGCAGGCGCACGACGCGAACCAGGATCTGAAGGCAGCAGTCGCGCGCGTGAAGGAAGCGCGCGCATTGAACGAAGTCGCGCGCGCGGGTTTCTTCCCGACCCTCAACGCGGGCTTCGGGCCGACGCGCCAGCAGATCTCGGCGGTATCGTTCCTCGAGCCGGACGGCACGCATATTCCGGAACAGACGATCTGGCGCGCGCAGGCCAGCGCCTCGTATGAGGTCGATCTGTTCGGGCGCGTCGACTCGAACTACAACGCAACCAAGGCCGATGCGCAGCAAACCGAGGCGCTGCTGCACTCGGTGCTGCTCGCATTGCAGGCCGACGTGGCGCAGAACTACTTTTCGCTGCGCGAACTCGACGGCGAAAACGCGGTGCTCGCGAATGCGGTCGACCTGCGCGAGCAGGCGCTCGGGCTCGTTCAGCACCGCTTCGACGACGGCGAAATCAGCGAACTCGACGTTGCGCGCGCGAAGTCCGAACTCGAAAGCACGCGCTCGGACCTGATGACCGTGCAACGGCTGCGTGCGTCGTCGGAGCACAGCCTCGCCGTGCTGCTCGGCAAGACGCCGTCGGAGTTCACGATGGCGGCCAATCCGCTGTCGCCCGTCGAAATACGCATTCCGCCGGGCTTACCGTCGGCACTGCTCGAGCGGCGGCCCGATATCGCCGCTGCCGAGCGTGCGATGGCGGCCGCCAATGCGCGCATTGGCATTGCGCGCGCCGCGTATTTTCCGTCGCTCGAGCTGACCGGCAATGCGGGCTTTGAAGCAGGCACGCTCGCCAACCTGTTCCGCGCGAGCAGCTGGGCGTTCCTCGCCGGTCCCGCCGCCGGCACCATCCTCACGCAGACGATCTTCGACGGCGGACGGCGCAAGGGCAATCTGAAAAACGCCCACGCGCAGTTCGAAGAGCAGGTCGCGAACTATCGCGAACAGGTGCTCATCGCGTTCCAGCAGGTTGAAGACAACCTGTCGGACCTGCGCATCCTCGAAGACCAGACGCAGACGGAAGGACGTGCGGTCGCGGCCTCCTCGCGCGCGGCGCATCTGTCGCGCGTGCAGTACACCGAAGGCGCGGTGAACTACCTCGATGTGATCGACGCGGAACGCACGGTGCTCGACGCACGGCGCGTCGATGTGCAACTGCGCGGCGTACAGGCGCAGTCGACCGTCGCGCTGATTCGCGCGCTAGGCGGCGGCTGGGGCGACACCATTCCGAAGCCGCCGGAAGAACCGAGTCTCGCGAAGCAGTAATTTCGCTACGCAGCGGTCTGCGGCTGCAGTTTTGCGCCGCGGCCGCCGCCGTCCTGAATACCGGCCGGATTGACATCGCGCCGCTCCGCATTACCGCATTTTGCTAATAACCGCGAGAGCGTCACAAACCTCCCGCATTATTCCTATTTGAACGTTCATTATTGAATGCACGTCGCAGTTGATTTATTTTCATTGCTATTCAAAAAATCCTTAATCACAAATTAGCGATAAAAATCAAACGTGAAAGCTTTCCGATGTGCGAGCTTTCCGCTCTTCGCAGACCGCTGAATAAAACTGTTCGACGCCGGAGTTGCTTATGCGACGGGCCTTATGGCGGTGCTCACTGGACATAACGGGCTTGCCACCACTATGCGAAGTGGATTGATCATTTCATAGGAAAAATAGATTACTCGATCGCAGTGATGATTTTTTATACGGTTACTGTCAAAAATGGTAAAAAGGCGCTATTAGTATTGAAAACAAGCCTTTCTTACTGAATTAAAACTGGCAACGCGATGGATTTAGTCGCGTATTCCATGAGGCGCCGCGTAAAGCGGAAATCACGAAGATGTTTCCGGTAAGCGGCGCGGCGCGCGTCGCCCAACGGAATTCCTATGGACGAGACAAAAATGCGCTCCACCACAGATAATCTCCCGAGCGTCGCCCGCAGAATGTTGGCGGGCAGAATGTTAACTGACGGTGCAACCATCGACACCGTCGCCGACGCACTTCATATATCGACTTATACCGTGCGTCGTTATAAAACGATTCTCGATGATGGCGGTCTCGACGCATTGCGCCGGATCAGCATCGGCGGCCGTACGTCGGTGCTCGACGATCTGGCGAGAGAGTGGATTGCCAACGCATTGCGAGGCTCCGCAAAAGAGCACGGCTTTCCAAGCGATGCGTGGACTAACGGGAGACTGCGCGAACTGATCGGCTCGCGTTTCGGCGTGCACTATTCGCGCGTCTATACCTGGCAGATCGCAACCGACCTCGGCTTAGGACATCGACTGTCGAAGTCGCGACGTTAAATCAGTCAAGCCTCGAAACTCGAAGTACTCAATATCAAAGCGAAGGTCGCAGCCCCGGCCATCCCCCCTCCCCGGATCATAAGCAAAAAAAGCAAAGCCGCAAAAACCAAAAAAAAGGCGCCACGTAACCGTGGCGCCTTAAAAAGTTCTAGCCATTCCGAGGGCCGTGCTAGAACCTGAGAGAGGGAATCCGAAATGCCTCAGCCGCGTCAATTTAGTTGAGCTAGCCATACGCGGATGTTAGTGCTGCCATACGACACCCATGCGACACCGCGGCGACAAAATGAAGAAAGTAATGTTGCCGTCAGAATAACTAAAGCGTGTTTTCGGAATGAGCTGCCAATTTTTTATGGTTATGCTGACCAAGTCAAGCAAAATCTTCCCACATACGCGTCTTCGGAAAAATTAGCTTACCTCCAATGAAACGGACGCTTAAACATTTTCTCCTACGACTGCCGAAGTGGGGCTCCAAGGTCATTGCCACCCCGTCCGCGGCAAATCCCAATCCGGCCGAAAAACAATTGACCGCGCCGGCCGCCATCCACCCCAGCGCCCCGCTGCTGACGCCGCGCCATCACGTTTTCAATCTGTAACCTACGTAACCTTGCGAAAAATACACAGGCTGGACTGTTACCAGGGTGGGACGTAGCATCATGCTTTCTTGCGGGTCGTGCCCATCGGCGCAAGCTTGCTGCAAGCCCGAAACGGCGGCGGTAAGGCGCGGCCGAAGCATCGTCGCGCTCCATCTGCCGCGTGGACCTGCGAGGTGCCGGATCGATAGGACGCATGCCGCGTGTTACACGTCGCATACACGCTCAAGCCTTATCGTATAGCTGCGGCGCCCGGTGCGCCTGATGGACGGACCATCGTGTTCTGTATGGAACCACCGCAGGAAGCATCCGCATGGCGCGCTTCGCCTCGCTCTTTGCCTCGTTCTTTGTCCCGCTTGAGTCAGTGCCTTGCCTCTTGCTTGTTAAACGCCGCATCGCGTTCACCCATCGGCCGCGCCAGCCGATAAACGCGCCGCACGCACAACCGCCCTATCGATAAGCGGACCGTCGTGCAGCGTCGCGATGCTCCGTAGTCTTGCGCAATTCCTCGCTAGCCAGCTGATCGAACCGATGGACGAAAAACAAAAGCAGTCGGACACCACCCGCCACCCGCCTCCCGCGCCCGCCCCTGCAAGCCCGCCTCCCACGCCGGGCGGCGGACCGCGGCGCAGCCGCCGCGCGTGGTGGGTGGTGCTAGCCATCGTCGTGATCGCAGTGATCGTGCTCGTGCGCTGGCATCCGTGGCGCAAGGCCGACGAAGGCGCGAGCGCCGGCGCCTCGGCGGGCGCGAGCGGCGCGCATACCGGGCGCGCGGGCGGCGGCCGGCGCGGCGCATTCGCGAACCAGCCGCAGCCGGTCAAGGTCGCATCGGTCACGCAAGGCGACATACCGATCGTTATCACCGCGCTCGGCACGGTTACGCCGCTCGCGAACGTCACCGTGCGCACGCAGCTGTCCGGCACGCTGCAGACGGTCGCGTTCCAGGAAGGCCAGATGGTGAAGAAAGACGAACTGCTCGCGCAGATCGATCCGCGCCCTTATCAGATCTCGCTGGCGAACGCGCAAGGCACGCTTGCGAAAGACATGGCGCTGCTGCAAACCGCCCGCCTCGACCTCAAGCGCTATCAGACGCTGCTGTCGCAAGACTCGATCGCAAGCCAGCAGGTCGACACGCAGGCCTCGCTCGTCAAGCAATATGAAGGGCAGGTGCAATCGGACAAGGCGAATATCGACACCTTCAAGCTCGATCTGACCTACGCGCGCATCACCGCGCCGGTCGCGGGCCGCGTCGGCCTGCGTCAGGTCGACCCCGGCAACTACGTGACGCCCGGCGACGCGAACGGCATCGTCGTGATCACGCAGCTGCAGCCGATCAGCGTGATCTTCACCACGTCCGAAGACAATCTGCCCGCCATTCTCAAGCAGTTGAACGGCAAGACGAAGATGTCGGTCACCGCGTACGACCGCACGAATTCGACGTCGCTCGAAGCGGGCTACCTCGAAACGATCGACAACCAGATCGATACGACCACCGGCACCGTCAAGCTGCGCGCGACCTTCGCGAACACGGGCAACATGCTGTTCCCGAACCAGTTCGTCAACGCGCGTCTGCTGGTCGACGTGATCCACAACGCGACGATCGTGCCGACCTCGGCGGTGCTGAACGGCTCGATCGGCCAGTTCGTCTATGTCGTGAAGCCCGACAACACGGTCACGGTACGCAAGGTCAAGGTGGGACCCGTCGACGGCGAACGCACAAGCATCGCGTCGGGCCTGCAGGTCGGCGAACGCGTCGTGACCGACGGCTCGGACCGCCTGAAGGAAGGCGCGAAGATCACGATCCCGGCCGAGCATCCGGCTGGCGCGTCGGGTGCATCGGGGGCGTCCGGCGCATCGGGCACTGCAGGCGCGTCCTGGGCTGCGGGCGCGTCGGGCGCATCGGGCGCGCATGCCCACCGTCATCGGCACGCGTCGCAAGCGTCGTCGCAATAAAGACCCGCTTCAGGCACCCGCTCAAGGACCCGCTGACAACGCATGAATCCATCCCGCGCCTTTATCCTGCGTCCGGTCGGCACTGCGCTGCTGATGGCCGCGATCATGCTGGTCGGCCTCGTCGCGCTGCGCTTTCTGCCGCTTTCCGCGCTGCCCGAAGTCGACTATCCGACCATTCAGGTGCAAACGTTCTATCCGGGCGCGAGCCCCGACGTGATGACCTCGTCGGTCACCGCGCCGCTCGAGCGGCAGTTCGGGCAGATGCCGTCGTTAAACCAGATGTCGTCGCAAAGCTCGGCGGGTTCATCGGTCATCACGCTGCAGTTCAACCTCGATTTGCCGCTCGATATCGCCGAGCAGGAAGTGCAGGCCGCCATCAATGCGGCCGGCAACCTGCTGCCGTCCGACCTACCCGCGCCGCCGATCTACGCGAAGGTCAATCCGGCCGACGCGCCGATTCTCACGCTCGCGATCACGTCGCAAACGCTGCCGCTCACTCAGGTGCAGGACATTGCCGACACGCGCCTCGCGCAGAAAATCTCGCAGGTCGGCGGCGTCGGTCTGGTCAGCCTGTCAGGCGGCCAGCGCCCGGCGATCCGCATTCAGGCGAACCCGCTCGCGCTCGCGTCGTACGGACTCAATCTCGACGACCTGCGCACGACCATTTCGAACCTCAACGTCAACACGCCGAAGGGCAGCTTCGACGGCCCGTCGCACGCCTATACGATCAACGCGAACGACCAGCTGACCGACGCCAGCGCGTACCAGAGCGCGGTCGTCGCCTACAAGAACGGCCGCCCGGTCATGCTGACCGACGTCGCGACGATCATTCCCGGCGCCGAGAATACCAAGCTCGGTGCGTGGGTGAACGGCACGCCCGCAATCATCCTGAACGTGCAGCGCCAGCCGGGCGCGAACGTGATCCAGGTGGTCGACAACATCAAGAAACTGCTGCCCACCCTGCAGCAATCGCTGCCGACGGCGCTCGACGTGCAGATCGTCACCGACCGCACCACGACCATCCGCGCCTCCGTGCGCGACGTGCAATTCGAGCTGCTGATGTCGGTCGTGCTCGTCGTGCTCGTCATGTATCTGTTCCTCGCAAACATTTACGCGACGATCATCCCGAGTCTGTCGGTGCCGCTGTCGCTGATCGGCACGCTCGCGGTGATGTATCTGTGCGGCTTCTCGCTCGACAACCTGTCCCTGATGGCGCTGACCATCGCCACCGGCTTCGTCGTCGATGACGCGATCGTGATGATCGAAAATATCGCGCGCTACGTCGAGGAAGGCGAACCACCGCTGCAGGCGGCGTTAAAGGGCTCGAAACAGATCGGCTTCACGATCATCTCGCTGACGGTCTCGCTGATCGCGGTGCTGATTCCGCTGCTGTTTATGGGCGACGTGGTCGGACGGCTGTTCCACGAGTTCGCGATCACGCTCGCGGTCACCATCGTCATCTCGGCAATCGTGTCGCTCACGCTTGTGCCGATGATGTGCGCGAAGCTGTTGCGCCACACGCCGCCGAAGGAAAGCCACCGCTTCGAGGCGCGCGCGCATGCGTTTATCGACTATGTGATCGACCGCTATGCCGTCGCGCTGCGCTGGGTGCTCGACCGCCAGCCCGCCACGCTCGTCGTCGCGGTCCTCACGCTCGTGCTGACCGCGCTGCTCTACGTGTATATCCCGAAAGGCTTCTTCCCGGTCCAGGATACCGGCGTGATCCAGGCGATTACGCAGGCGCCGCAGTCGGTGTCGTATCAGTCGATGGCCGAACGTCAGCAGGCGCTCGCCGCCGAGGTGCTGAAGAACCCGAACGTCGACAGTCTCACGTCGTTTATCGGCGTCGACGGCACCAATATCACGCTGAACAGCGGCCGCATGCTGATCAACCTGAAGCCGCGCGACGACCGCGACGCCACCGCGAGCGAAGTGATCCGCGAACTGCAGCGCGCGACCGCGCATCTGCCGGGCGCGACGCTTTATATGCAGCCCGTGCAGGATCTGACGATCGATTCGACGGTGAGCCCGACGCAATATCAGTTCATGCTGACGGACCCGAATATCGCCGAGTTCCAGACCTGGGTGCCGAAGCTCGTCGAACGGCTGCAGCAGGTGCCCGATCTCGCCGACGTCGCGACCGATCTGCAGACCAACGGTCAATCCGTGTACGTGGAGATCGACCGGCCCACCGCCGCGCGCTACGGCATCACGCCCGCGACCGTCGATAACGCGCTTTACGACGCATTCGGCCAGCGCATCATCTCGACCATCTTCACGCAGTCGAACCAGTACCGCGTAATTCTCGAAGCGACGCCGACGCTTCAGCACTACACGGATTCGCTCAATTCGATCTACCTGCCCTCTTCGACCGCGTCAGGCGGCCAGGTGCCGCTGTCGGCCATCGCGAAGTTCCACGAACGGCCCGCGCCGCTGCTCGTCACGCACCTGAGCCAGTTCCCGGCCACCACGGTGTCGTTCAACCTCGCGCCGGGCGCATCGCTCGGCGCGGCCGTGAAGGCGATCCAGCAAGCGGAAAAAGACATCGGCCTGCCCGCCTCGTTCCAGACGCGCTTCCAGGGCGCGGCCCTCGCCTTCCAGGCCTCGCTGTCGAACGAGCTGTTCCTGATTCTCGCGGCGATCGTCACGATGTATATCGTGCTCGGCGTGCTGTACGAAAGCTTCGTGCATCCGGTCACGATTCTGTCGACGCTGCCGTCGGCCGGCGTCGGCGCGCTGCTCGCGCTGCTGATCACCGGGCACGATCTCGACATCATCGGCATCATCGGCATCGTGCTGCTGATCGGTATCGTGAAGAAGAACGCGATCATGATGATCGACTTCGCGCTCGAAGCGGAGCGCGAGCACGGCAAGCCGCCGCGCGAAGCGATCTACCAGGCGTGCCTGCTGCGCTTCCGGCCGATCCTGATGACGACCATGGCCGCCCTGCTCGGCGCGCTGCCGCTGATTCTCGGCAGCGGCGCGGGGTCGGAGCTGCGCCGGCCGCTCGGTATCGCGATCGCGGGCGGTCTCGTGGTGAGCCAGCTGCTTACGCTGTTTACGACGCCCGTCATCTACCTCGGCTTCGATTCGCTCGCGCGGCGTCTGCGCGCGCGCTTCCATCGCGACCCCGGCAACCGCCCGACGCCGCCCGCCACCGATAGCGGGAGCTGACCGATGAACCTGTCGCGTCCGTTTATCGCACGCCCGGTCGCTACGACGCTGCTGTCGATCGGTATCGCGCTGTCCGGCCTCTTCGCGTTTTCGAAGCTGCCGGTCGCGCCGCTGCCGCAGGTCGACTACCCGACCATTTCGGTCCAGGCCTCGCTGCCGGGCGCGAGCCCGGAAACCGTTGCAACGAGCGTCGCGAGCCCGCTCGAACGACATCTGGGCGCCATCGCGGACGTCACCGAAATGACGTCGAGCAGTTCCGTCGGCTCGACGCGCATCACGATGCAGTTCGGTCTGAACCGCGATATCGACGGCGCCGCGCGCGACGTGCAGGCCGCGATCAACGCGGCGCGTGCGGACCTGCCGGCGAGCCTGCGGCAGAACCCGACGTATCACAAGGTCAACCCGTCCGACGCGCCGATCCTGATTCTGTCGGTGTCGTCGAAAACGCTGCAGGCGGGCCAGCTCTACGATTCGGCCGCCACCGTGCTGCAGCAGTCTTTGTCGCAGGTCGACGGCGTCGGCGAAGTCGACGTCAGCGGTTCGGCGAACCCGGCCGTGCGCGTCGAACTCGAGCCGCACGCGCTGTTCCACTACGGCATCGGCCTCGAAGACGTGCGCGCGGCGCTCGCCTCGGCCAACGCGAACAGCCCGAAGGGCTCGATCGAGTTCGGCCCGAACCACGTGCAGCTGTACACGAACGACCAGGCGAGCAAGGCGTCGCAATACAAGGACCTCGTCATTGCGTACCGCAACGGCGCGGCCGTGCATCTGTCCGACGTCGGCGAAGTCGTCGATTCGGTCGAAGACCTGCGCAACCTCGGCCTCTCGAACGGCTCGCGCGCCGTGCTCGTGATCATCTACCGGCAGCCGGGCGCGAACATCATCGAGACGGTCGACCGCATCAAGGAAGAACTGCCGCAGCTCGTCGCGTCGCTGCCGCGCGACGTGCAGGTGGTGCCCGCCGCGGACCGGTCCACCACGATCCGCGCCTCGCTGACCGACACCGAGCACACGCTGATGATCGCGGTCGCGCTCGTCGTGATGGTCGTGTTCCTGTTCCTGCGCAACTGGCGCGCGACGCTGATTCCAAGCGTCGCGGTGCCGATCTCGATTATCGGCACGTTCGCGGCAATGTATCTGATGGGCTTTTCGATCGACAACCTGTCGCTGATGGCGCTGACCATCGCCACCGGCTTCGTCGTCGACGATGCGATCGTCGTGCTCGAAAACATCGAACGCCATATCGAGAACGGCGTGCCGCGCATGAAAGCGGCGATCATGGGCGCGCGCGAAGTCGGCTTCACGGTGATGTCGATCAGCATCTCGCTGGTCGCCGTGTTCCTGCCTATCCTGCTGATGGGCGGTATCGTCGGGCGCCTGTTCCGCGAGTTCGCACTGACGCTCTCGCTGGCAATCGCGGTCTCGCTGGTCGTCTCACTGACGCTCACGCCGATGATGTGCTCGCGCCTGCTCCACGAGCCGCACGAAAAGAAAAAAGAAGGCCGTCTGTCGCGCTGGCTTGAGCGCGGCTTTACGCGCATGCAGGAAGGCTACCGAAGCACGCTCGGCTGGTCGCTGCGCCATCCGCGCATCATCCTGCTCGTGCTGCTGGCAACGGTCGGGCTCAATGTCTGGATGTACATCATCATCCCGAAGGGCTTCTTTCCGCAGCAGGATACGGGGCGCCTCGTCGGCGGCATTCAGGCGGACCAGAGCACGTCGTTTCAGGCGATGAAGGGCAAGTTCGCCGAGATGATGAGCATCGTGCAGTCGAATCCGAACGTCGACACCGTAGTCGGCTTTACCGGCGGCCGGCAAACCAACGCCGGTTTCATGTACGTATCGCTGAAACCGAAGCCCGGCCGCAAGGCCACGGCGGACCAGGTGATCCAGCAACTGCGCGGGCCGCTGTCGCACGTCGCGGGCGGCCGCACGTTCCTGCAGGCCGTGCAGGACATCCGCGTCGGCGGCAGGCAATCGAACGCGCAGTATCAGTACACGCTGCTCGCCGATTCGACGCCCGATCTGTACAAATGGACGCCGCTCATCACGACGGCGCTGCAGGCGCGCCCCGAACTCGCCGACGTCAATTCGGACCAGCAGGAAAGCGGCCTCGAGGCCTTCGTGACGATCGACCGCGCGACTGCCGCGCGCCTCAATATCACGCCGTCGCAGATCGACAACACGCTGTACGACGCGTTCGGCCAGCGTCAGGTATCGACGATCTACAACCCGTTGAACCAGTACCACGTCGTGATGGAAGTCGCGCCGAAATACTGGCAGAGCCCGGAGATGCTCAAGCAGGTGTGGATCAGCACGACCGGCGGCACCGCAAGCGGCTCGCAATCGACGAACGCGACGGCCGGCACCGTGACGAAGACGAACGCGTCGGGCAACACAGCAAGCACGTCGGGCAGCACCACATCAGCGGGCGCTTCCGGTTCGTCGAACGTGGCGGCCATCGCCGCCGATGCCGCGCGCAATCTCGCGAACAACTCGATCGCGGCGAGCGGCAAGTCGAGCGCCTCGACGGGTGCGGCCGTGTCGACATCGAAGGAAACGATGATTCCGTTGTCGGCGATCGCGACGTTCGGGCCCGGCAACACGCCGCTCGCGGTGAATCACCAGGGGCAGTTCGTCGCGTCGACGATCTCGTTCAACCTGCCGCCGGGCCGCTCGCTGTCCGACGCGACGGCCGCCATCGACCAGACGATGGCGCAGCTCGGCGTGCCCGCGACGATCCACGGCAGTTTCCAGGGCACCGCGCAGGCGTTCCAGCAGTCGCTGAACGACCAGCCGATCCTGATTCTGGCCGCGCTGGCCGCCGTCTATATCGTGCTCGGCATTCTGTACGAGAGCTATATCCACCCGCTCACGATTCTCTCGACGCTGCCGTCGGCAGGCGTCGGCGCACTGCTCGCGCTGCTGCTCTTCGATACCGAGTTCAGCATCATCGCGCTGATCGCGGTGATTCTGCTGATCGGCATCGTGAAGAAGAACGCGATCATGATGGTCGACTTTGCGATCGATGCGTCGCGCACGCGCGGGCTCTCGTCGCGCGATGCCATCGAGGAAGCGTGCCTGCTGCGCTTCCGCCCGATCATGATGACGACCTGTGCGGCGCTGCTCGGCGCGCTGCCGCTTGCGTTCGGACGCGGCGAAGGCGCCGAGCTGCGCGCGCCGCTCGGTCTGGCGATCGTCGGCGGACTGATCGTGAGCCAGATGCTGACGCTCTACACGACGCCGGTCGTTTATCTGTACATGGACCGTATGCGCGTCTGGGGGGAGAAGCGGCGCGGCGGCGCCGGCCAGCCGGCCGCCGCAGCGGAGTAAATGAGCGGCGGCGCGCACTAGCCGTTCATTGCCTGTGCCGCTTCTCGCGGCACAGGCATGGACCCACTAAAGCTTCTGCGCCATCGCGCGCGTCAGAATGCGCTGCCACTGGCGCGCCTGCCGCTCGTTTTGCATCGGCAGTTGCCAGACGGGCCGCGCCGTATCCTTGACCTGCAGCCCGACACGCCAGCCGCTGCCGTCGCGTTCGGCCTGCGCGCCTCGCAGATCGCCAAAGATATAGTCGCCCTTCGCGCCGCCGAGCTGGATCGAGCACAGCCCCTTGCCCGCGGCGAGCCGCACGCCGCCCCATGGTTGCTTGAGCTCATGCGTCCAGTCGCCGTCGTGGATATTCGGCGCGATCTCGCGATGGCGCCGCCACCAGTAAGCGACCGCGGCGATCACGATAGCCGCCGCCACCACCGCGGCGCCGATCGCCACGCCGACGCCGAAATGCGCGGCGAGCACGTCGTACGCGCGCACCGCGCCGTAGATCAACGCAATCAGAACGAACAGAGCGACAAAGATCGGCATCGCGCCTCCGTAAGAAACGCCGGGCAATCGTGGGTCAAGCTGCTCAATGCTTGTTCATCAACACAACGGGTTCGGGTGCAGAGCGGCACCCGCCGCGCCGCTAAAGCTTCTGAAGCGGCCAGCGCGGCTAACGCGCAACCGTCATTGCGCCTTGTGCGTCGCGGCCCATTGCTTGACCGCTTGCATCGTATTCTCGACATGCTTGTCCGGCGACATGCTCGTGTATTCGTAGATGATCTTGCCGTCCGGCGCGATCACATACGACACGCGGTTCGCCATCGAGTCGTGCATCGGCAGCCCCGCATCGTAGGCGCCGATCACTTTCGCGTTGGCGTCGGCCGCAACGGGGAATTTGCTGCGGCATTCGCTGACCGAGAACTTCGTCAGCGTGTCGATATTGTCGTGCGACACGCCGATCACGGTGGCGCCGTATTTCTTGTATTCGTCGACGGCGTCGGCGAACTCGTGCGCCTCGATGGTGCAGCCTTTCGTGAAGGCGGCCGGATAGAAGTACAGCACGACCGGCCCCTTCTTCAGCGCATCGGCCAGCGAGTACGTGTAGGTCTTGCCGCCGAGCGACGCCTGCGCGGTGAAGTCGGGCGCGGTATCGCCGGGCTTCAGGGTTGCCGACGCGGCGAGCGCATAAAACGACAGCGCGGCGGCAAGGCCGGCCGCCGCGACGGTTTGCTTCAGCGTACGTTTCATCTGTGTTCCTCCGGTTCGTGCGGCGGGCGACGCCGCCCCGACGCCATCCTTCGCCGCCACACACATCGATTCGCTATTGGATCACAGTTTGTGCGGCGCCCGTGCATGCTGCGGTCAGCCCGAGCCTCCGTTGCCGCCTTAGCCTTATGCCGTCCCCGCTGCCGTCGCCGCTACCGTCCCAGTTTCTGCCTCAACCGGCCCGGCAGAAGCTGCGTCAGTGGCCACCTCAGTGGCCCCCTCAGTTAGCGCCTCAGTTACCACCCGCATGCGCGCCGAACCACGCAGCCGCCGACAGGTTCAGTTCCGCCAGCACCCCTGGTGTGAACACCGAGAAGCGCTCGAGCGTCTCCGCCTGCACGATCGCCGCGGTCTCGGCGCCCTGCCCGGCCGCTTCGGCGACACGCAGCAGCGCGCCCATCTCGCCGTCGCGTTCGACAATTGCATTGCGGATCAGCGGCGACAGCCCAAGCTTGTCGAGCGCCTTCGCGGGCGTCGAATCGACGACCACGTGCACGAGCGAAAAGATGCCGGTCATAAACGCCGCGTCGGCGAAATCCTCGTCGCCGGGGCGCAGCAGACGCGCGGCCAGTTCCATAAAACGCGAGCGCGTGCCGGCCAGTTGCACGAGCGGATCGGAGCTCCACGGCAGTTCGCCGCCGCCCGCGTACAGCAGCAGTTGCGCCCAGCGCGCGATCTGCCGCGTGCCGGTCGCGATAATCGCCTCGCGCAACGAAGCGATATGACGGCCGAGCCCAAAGGCGCTCGAGTTGACGAGGCGCAACAGTTGCACGACAACGTTCGGATGGCGCTTCAACTCCGCTTCGAGCTCGAAGAGGCCCGCGTCGCGCGACAGCAGCGCGAGCAGGCGCAGCAGGGCCGCGCTCGACGAACGGCTTCTATGCGCAGCCAGCACTTGAGGCCGTGCAAAGAAGTAGCCCTGGAACAGATCGAAGCCAAGGTCGCGCGCCTGCAGAAAATCCTCTCGCGTCTCGACCTTTTCGGCGATCAGCGTTTTACCGTGGCCACGCAGCGTCGCCGCGAGCGTCTTCAGCGAGCTGCGGTCGGCCAGCAGGAAATCGACCTTGACGATATCCGCATACGGCAGCATTGCGTAAAGGCTTTCGGACAGCTCCCAGACGTCGTCGAGCGCGATCCGGAAGCCGGCGCGGCGCAATTCGGCCAGACGCGCGAGCAGGCGCGCATCGACGGTCACGGTTTCGAGAATCTCGAGCACGAAGCGCTGCGGCGACATCAGATGCACGATGTCGTCGAACAGCAGGCGCCGGCCGATGTTGATATAGCCGCGATGCTGGCCGAGCACGGCCGGCACGCCAATCGAGCCGATTGTGCGGGCGACCACCTGGGCGGTCGCCTGCGCGTCGTCGGACACGCGCGCGTGGTTGTGCGCACTGTCGCGAAACAGCAACTCATAGGCATTGAGCGCGCCGCTGCGATCGAGGATCGGCTGGCGGCCCAGATAGACAAACTCCGAAGCGGAATGCGGGGCATCCAGCGAGACACCGGCTGTGCCGCTGAGCGTACCGCCGGCTCCCTTCTCGGTCCTGCGGTCGTCTCTATCGTCGAACAGTTCTGACATGATGGATGGCGGCATGAATTCAAAAAACAGCAATCGTGCAGGCCAGGGATGGAAACGGTCCCAACGACCGCCGCGCATCGTACCAAAACCGAACCGCCTCACGAACAATCGCATTAACGGAACAAGGGGGGCGGTACTTTAGCGCGACCCTCGGTGCAGTGCAGCGAGCGGGCCCAAAGTGGCGTCTTCGCCTGCGAAAAAGGGTTGCCGTCGCGCGAAAACGCGCCTTTGCGATGCTTTTTTTCGATCTCAGGCTAAAGATTTTGCGGCGCCAGCCGTTATGTTGCTCTGATGGACGTCTTCCCATCTTCCGGCTGGATGCGGTAACCGGCGGGCGAGTTCGCCCGTCTGCGACGAAACAGGATTGTCAGCGACTTACATGGAAGCGAACAGGATTACCGCACCTCGACGGGGCTGGCTGCGCAACGCGATCGAGCGTTGGCGCACGGTACTGGGCCCGCGCGGCGGCGAGGCGCAAGCAGCCGGAGCGGGCGCCGCCGCCCTCGGTCTCGAGCAGACCGTCGGCGCCGTCGACTTCCTCGCCCACGTCGACAGGGATCTGCGCTTCCTGTACGTGACCGACGCGAGCCTGCGCTTTATCGGTTACCACCGCGAGTATCTGGAAACCATCAGCCTGCACGACATCGTCGCGCCCGCCGACAGCGCGCGCCTCGAAGCCGTGCTGACGCGCGCCGAGGCCAGCGGCACGGTCGAAAAGGTCTCGCTCGATCTCGTCAAGTCGCTGACCTACCCGATCGCCGTCGAACTGCGCGTCGTGCGCAACAACCACGACGGCATCGAGGGCTATGCGATCGCGGGCTTCGACGTCTCCGCGTGGCGCGCCAACGAAGCGAGCCTCAAACGCGCGCTGCACACCGACCATCTGACCGGCATCGCCAACGTGCCGGCGCTCGTCGACGCATTGCGCGACGCGCAGCAGCAGGCCGACGCGAACGGCACGCCGGCCGCGCTGCTGCTGCTCGACCTCGACGACTATCAGCGCGTGAACCGCGCGCTCGGCTACGACGCCGGCGACGAAATGCTGCGCGATACCGCGAAGCGCCTCACGCACATGACGACGCAAGGCGAAATCATTGCGCGCGTCGCCAGCGACGAATTCGCGATCCTGCTGCCGCCGGCCGCGACGCGCACCGACGCCGCGATCGCCGCCGAAGCGCTCGCGCGGCGCCTCTTGACTGCGATCCAGCAGCCCTACTCGTACAACCGGCAGCCCGTGCATCTGTCGGCCAGCATCGGCATCGCGTTGTATCCCGACGTGCAGCACTCGAACGACTCGACCTCGCGCGACAGCCAGCTGCTGCGCTGGGCCGACCACGCGCTGCTGCGTGCCAAGGCCGCGGGCGGCAACACGCTCGCGTTCTACGTGCCCGACGACAGCCCCGCCGACGCCGAGCGCCTCAAGCTCGAATCGGATCTTTACGACGGCGTGCGCAACGGCGAGTTCTCGCTGCACTTCCAGCCGATCACGAGCAGCCACTCGCGCGGCGTGGTCGGCGTCGAGGCGCTGATCCGCTGGCACCATCCGCTGCACGGCCTCGTGCCGCCGTCGATGTTCATTCCGCTCGCGGAGTCGGTCGGCCTCATCAACTACCTCGGCAACTGGGTGCTGAAAGCCGCGTGCATGCAGCTGATCCAGTGGGACGCGAAAGGCATCAAGCTGCAGTACGTGGCGGTCAACGTGTCGCCGCAGCAGTTCCGCGACCCGCGCTTTACCGACAACGTGCGCGAAGCGATCGCGCTGACCGGCATCGACCCGCGCCGGCTCGTGTTCGAAATCACCGAGACGCTGCTGATGCACGATCCCGCGCATGCCACCGCGCTGCTCGCGGAATTAACTGCCATCGGTATTCGTTTTGCAGTAGACGACTTCGGGACGGGCTATTCGAGTCTTGCGTATCTGCAACGTTTCCCGCTTGCCAAGCTGAAAATCGACCGGAGCTTTGTCGAGAATCTGCTAACCTCGCGCAATGATCAGGCAATTGTCAGCGCAGTGGTCGGACTTGCGCAGACGCTCGATCTCGAACTGGTCGCCGAAGGCGTCGAAACGGAAGCGCAGCGTGCGTTGCTGACCCAGATGGGATGCGATCACATTCAGGGATGGCTCGTGTGCAAGGCGCTGCCGTCCGAAGAACTCGCGCAGCGCTTCGAATCGCGCGCGCTTTACCTGCACGACGCAGCGTGACGCACGCGGCACAGAAACGCACCGGCGGCCCGCGCGACAGGCGCGGCCGGCTACTCACTGGAACACGTATGGCTTTTGCGGGACTCACATGTTAAAGGCGGCCTTGCTCGACAGGCTCTGGGGCAAGATGAGCGAACGCGGCGATTTTCCGATGCTGTCGCAGTCGCTCCGCACGACGATGGCCGCCGTCAAGAACGACGAGCTCGACTTCACGTCGCTCGTTCAGGTTGTGCTCTCCGACTTCGCATTGACGCACAAGGTGCTGCGTCTTGCGAATTCGGCGATGTACATGGCGTTCGGCGGCAATATCACCACGGTCTCGCGCGCGCTGATGGTGCTCGGCATGGATGCGGTCGGCCACCTCGTGGTCGGCCTGCAGATCGTCGATCACTTTCATCACAGCGTACCGCGCCGCATCGACGCGAAGCTCGAACTGAACCGCACCATGCTGTCGGGCTGCGTCGCGCGCAAGCTGACTGAACGCGGCGACCTGCGCGCCGGCGAAGAGGCGGTGGTGTGCACGCTGATGCGCCAGGTCGGCAAGCTGCTCGTCGTGTTCTATCTCGACACCGAATGGGACCAGATCCGCCGCCAGCTCGATGCGGGCATCGCCGAAAAGGATGCGTGCGCCAGCGTGCTCGGCGTGTCCTACGAGGAGATCGGCATCGAGGCCGCAGCGCGCTGGCGCCTGCCGGAAATCATCCGCACCGGCATGACCGCGTTCGATCCCGCGCGTGACGACGAGCCGCGCCAGACGCAATGGATGCGTGCCGTCACCACCTTCTCGACCGAAGTCGCAAACCTGCTGACCGCGCCCGACATGCCGGTCGCTGTGCGCGATGCGCGCATCGCCGAGCTCGCGCAGCGCTACAGCCGGCCGCTCAATACCGATGCGGACGTGCTGATCGAAATGAGCATTGCGCTCGCGCGCGAAGAAGCCGGCGACGGCGTGATGCGCGAAATCAACGAACTACGTGCGAGCGCCGATGCGATCGCGCGCGAGCCGCTCGAACCCGAAGACCGCATTCGCGCGGGCGTCGAAGACCTGCGCGCGCTGCCCGCGGACAACGCGCTTGCACCGGCACTGACGCTCGCATCTGAAACCGTGCTGGCGGGCCTCGGCTTCGACCGCACAGTCGTGTTCGTGCGCCAGGGCGGCGGCACGTTCAAGGCGAGCATGGGCTTCGGGCCGAAGGTCGACGCGGTGATGCCGCAGCTTTCGTTCGCGAGCGCTTTTCAGCCAGACGTGTTCCACCTTGCCATCGCGAACTCGGTCGGGATCTTCATCGAGAACGCGCGTGATCCGAAGATGGTCGCGCGGCTGCCGGACTGGTACAAGCGCTCGTTTAGCGACGCGCAGTCGTTCGTGCTGCTGCCGGTTATGCTCGAAAATCAGTCGACGGTCGCGCTAATGTACGGCGACTGGACGCACAACACGGAACCGCGCCGTATCAGCCAGCAGGAAATGGCGGCGTTGAACGAGTTATCGCGGGAATTGCGGCGTTTTTTCGCCCAAGCGCCGGTGGGTGAGCTGGAGACGCTGTGACTCGATCCCGCACAACGGGATTGAGGAAAGTCGCTTCTCACTGATCTGATAGACCTGCCGGCGCGGCAAATCCCTTCAGTGCGTGCGCCCTGCACTTGCGTGCAGGTCCGACGCACTTGCACCGCTCACTTGTACTGATTCAATCTTCGATCCGCTCGAGGCCTTCCGCTTCGGCACTGCGATCGGCAATACCGGCCCACGCGGCCGCCGTCAGCGCGAGTTCGGCCGCTTCCGGCACGGTCAACGGGGCGAGCGACTGGCAGGCCTTCTCCACTTCATCCCATGCACCGCGCTCGATCGCTTCGGTCAGCGTCAGCAGCATGCCGAGCGAACCTTCGTGATGTTCGATGGCCGCGCGAATCGGCCGCGACAGCATCAGCACATTGAGCGTGGTTTCGAGCGAACCGCCGAACACCGCATCGACGAACGAGAACACGCCCGTCAGGAACGCCGCGTCGGTTTCGTCGCGCCCTGCTTCAGGCAACCGTGCAACCGCGAGCTCCATAAAACGCGCGCGCGATGCGGCGAGCTGCAGCAGCGGATCGTCTTCGAGCGCGACCTTGCGGCCGTCCGCGTACAGCAGCAGCTGCGTCCAGCGCGCGATCTTGTCGGTGCCCGTCGCGTTGATCGCATCGCGCAGCGTCGTGACGCGCAAGCCCAGCGCGAGTCCGCTCGCGTTCGCAAGGCGCATCAGATGCATAACGAGCACCGGGTTCAGCTTCAGTTCCGCTTCGAGCTGCGCCACCGTCGGTTCGCCGGCCAGGAGCTGCAGCAGATTCAGCAGCGCATGGCGCGGCGCGCTGACGCGGCGCGTCGACGAGACGCTTTGCGCACGCGCGAAGAAATAGCCCTGGAAGCGGTCGAAACCGAGATTGAACGCGGTCTGAAAATCGTCGTGCGTGTCGGTGTTGAGCGCGATCAGCATCTTGCCCGCCGACTTCAGCACGCTCGCGAGCTTCGGCAGCAGCGCGGCCGGCGTCTGCTGCAGATCGATCTTCACGGTCTCCGCATACGGCAAGAGGCGCGCGAAGCGGTCGTCGACCTGCGTCACATGATCGATGACGAAGCGAAAGCGCCGGCCGTGCAGCGTGACGATGCGCGCAATCAGTTCGTCGTCCACCTGGATATCGGGCGGCAGTTCGAAAATAAAGCGCTCGGGCGGCAGTGCCTTGACCGCCTCGTCGAACAGCAGATCACGGGTCGCGTCGATATAAGCGGGATGGCCGGTCAGCGCGAGCCGCACTTCGGGCCGGACCAGCGCGCGAATCAGCGCGCCGACGCGCGCCTGCGCGGAGTTTTTGTTCGCGGAGAGTTCGCCGTCGCCGTCAGCCTCTTCAGCGCCGGTGGCCGGTTGGCTATCGGCGGAATGGTCGGGCTCTGCGGATGACGCGTCGGACAACGCGTCGGCCAACGCATTGGCCAACTGAAGCTGCTGGATTTTCAGCTCGAAACCGCACAGCATGCCGTCCCGGTTCAAGAGCGGCTGGCGGGCGAAATACACGTCGCGCGGCGCGCCTTCGGCGGTACTGCCGGCGTCGCTGCGCCGGTCGCCGTCAGCGGAACCCGAAAGGCCGTCTGGCCGGCCTTCCTGCTGGACTGCGGTGGTGGTCATGCGGCTCCCCTCTGGCAAAGCGCGCGTAGCGCTTTGCGCTCTCTTCGTTATGTCTGGCGGATTCAATACACCGGGTTCAAATGCCCGGCGATTTTAGCGCACGCCCGCACGCCGCGGACAGCGAAATCGTGTGCGCACAACGAAACTTCGCTTATTGCAGTGACGCGAGCGCATGCTCTGTCGTTTCGACGACCATCAGTCCCGCGCGCAGGCCAGGTTTTACCGACGGATTCGGGAACACGATGCGCTCTTCGGGATGGCTCACCGTATAGCGATAGCCGCCGTCGCGCGCGATCAGCGTGTGTTGCGGATACGCAGTGAAATTTGGCACGTCGGCTTCGACGAGCAGTTCGAATGCGTCGCTGTGTTTCGTGATCTGATCGATCACGGTGAAGACACGTGGCAGCGGTATGGCTTTTTGCACATCTCGGCTCGCCGTCGCATCGATCGAACGGGCGTGAGCGCGGCGGTCATCACACTGCCCCGAAATCAGGTTACGCAACGCGCGATCGGCGCCTGCGAAACGCGCAAGATCGTTCTGTCCGAACGGACGCACCTTGCCCAGTTCGAGCGTGCATGCGTCGGCGCCGCACGCCTCGGATGTGAAATGCGAATACGTCGTGCTCTTCGCCGAATGCACGAGCACCGCTGCGATGTTCGCATCGCGCAGCCATGCAAACATCGCGCGCGACATCGGTTCGCCCGTATGCGGCAGCAGCGCGAAACGCTCGAACACCGAGGCACGGATCGCCGTGTGCATATCGATATGCCAGCGCGCGCTGCGCCGTTGCGGCGCGTTCGCAAAAAATTGCGCGGCTGCGCGTTCGAGCGCCGCAGCGCGCGGCGCTTCCCTGCTCGCCGGCAACTGCGTGTGACGGCCACTGAAGAGGCGGTTCAGATCGTCGTCGATATAGCGGCACGCGGCGCGCATCGCCGCGACATTGCCGAGCACGACGAGCAGCCGGCACGTGAGCCGCGCGCGGCCGTTTGCGATATCGCGCACGATCATCGACAGCAATTCGATCGGTGCGGTTTCGTCGCCATGAATGCCGGCCGACGCGAGCACGCTGTGCACTGCCGCTTCATGATCTGCATCGTGACCTGCATTGCGCCCGGCCGCTGCAGGCTCGAATTGCAGCACGCCATCGTCGAGCCAGTTCCAGCGCACGCCGTTTGCGCACACGCCTTCGCGTTGCGTGGCATCGGGTGCATGGCCGCCTAGCGTGTAGGCAAGAAAGTCGTCGAGCATCATGGCCTCTGCCGCGTGGTGATTCTGGAAAATCCAGCGCTTGAAATGCAGCGTTGAAAATTGTGCAGAAATTCAGCGTTGAAAATCGTACAGCGATCCGACACGCAGAATTTGCGTCAGTTCATCGAGTGCCGTGCGCGATTCGTCGAGCAATTGCGCGTCCGCCAGATCGCCTGGCGCAAGCCGGTCGCGATAGTGCCGGTCGATCCACGCATCGAGCAAGCCGAATAGCCGATCATCGATCCATACGCCGGGCAACACCGCTTCGCGCTCGGTATCGGTGAGCACGACGCGCAGCCGGAGACACGCCGGGCCGCCGCCGTTCTTCATGCTTTCGCGCAGATCGAAAACCTCGACCTCATCAATCGGACCGGACCCCGCGACGAGCGTGTCGAGATAACGCGCGACGCGCTCGTTCTCGCGGCATTCCTGCGGCACGACGAGCATCTGCTTGCCGTCCTCGCGCATCAGCAACTGGCTGTTGAACAGATACGACGTGACCGCATCGTTGACGCTCACGAGCGCATCCGGCACTTCGATGACATCGAGCGGCGCATGATGCGCGGCGAGCTTCGCGCGCAGTTCGTCGTACACCGCGCTGGAGTCGACAAACGCAAGTTCATGGCAAAAAAGTGTGCGCCCGTTGCCGACCGCAATCACGTCGTTATGAAACACGCCCGCGTCGATCACGTCGGGATTCTGCTGCGCGTAGACGGTAGTTTCTTCAGTGAGCCCATGCCGCTGCGCGACCGCGCGGCTCGCCTCGAAAGTCTGCCGCGCCGGGTAGCGCTTCGGCTCGGGACCGCGCCGGTATTCGCTGCGGCCGTACACGAAGAATTCGATGCCGCGCTCGCCGTACGCCGCGCAAAAGCGCGTATGGTTCGCCGCGCCTTCGTCGCCGAGCGCCGGCGTGCCCGGCAGCGCTTCGTGCACCGCAAAGCGGCTTTCGTCCGCGAAAATCGCGCGCAACGTGCGGCGAGTCGATTCGTGTTCGATCGCGCGATGCAGCTTGCTGCACAGGTTCGCCGGCGTGAAATGCACACGGCCATCCGCGGTGTCGGCCGAGGGGCTGACGGTGGCCGCGTTCGCGGTCCACATCGCGGACGCGGAACTGGCGGCGGCGAGCAGTTCGGGCGCTTCCTTCGCGACTTTCGCAATCACGTTCGCGTCAGCGCCCGAAAAGCCGAGTTCGCGCAACAGGCGCAGCGACGGCCGCTCCTGCGGCGGCAGCACGCCCTGCCGGAAACCGAGGTCGGCCAGCTGCTTCATCTTGCGCAGCCCCTGCTTCGCGGCGGCCTTCGGATTCGCGACCGACTTGTCGTTCGACAGCGACGCGACATTGCCGAACGACAGGCCCGCATAGTTATGAGTCGGGCCCACCAGCCCGTCGAAATTCGCTTCGATCGCTCGCATGGTCCGATCCCTAGAAATGAAGGCCCGGCGACACGCTCGCGGGCATTTGCAGTTGCGCGCTTTCGACCGACGCCATCGGGTACGAGCAATAGTCGGCCGCATAGTACGCGCTGGGACGGTTGTTGCCCGACCGGCCGGTGCCGCCGAACGGCGCGGCCGACGACGCGCCATTGGTCGGCCGGTTCCAGTTGACGATACCGGCGCGAATCGCACGCTGAAAATGCGTCCATTGCGTTTCGTCGTCGGCGAGCAGGCCTGCGGAAAGTCCGTACGCGGTGTCGTTCGCGCGTTCGATCGCGGCATCGAAGGTGTCGTAGCGGATGATTTGCGCGAGCGGCCCGAAATGCTCTTCGTCGGGTAGATCCGCCACGTCGGTCACATCGAGAATCGCGGGACTCACGAAGCCGAGCGCGGGATCGCTCTGGTGCATTGCGAGCAGGGTGCGTGCGCCGCCGTCCACGAGGCGCGTCTGCGCATCGACCAGCCGCGCAGCCGCACGCGCGGTGATAACAGCGCCCATATACGGCTGAGGGTCTGCATCGTAAGCGCCGACACGAATCCGCGAGGTGACGTCGACAAGACGCTCGATAAAGCGCTCGCCGAACGCATCGTCAGGCACGAGGATGCGTCGCGCGCAGGTGCAGCGCTGCCCCGCCGACAAAAACGCCGACTGGATCGTGTGATGCACGGCCGCATCGAGATCGGCCACCTCGGCCACGACGAGCGGATTGTTGCCGCCCATTTCGAGTGCCAGCACGATCTCGGGGCGCCCGCCGAACTGCTTGTGCAGGAACGTGCCCGTACCGGAACTGCCGGTAAAGAAAAGCCCATCGATCTGCCGGTGATTCGCGAGCGCCACACCCGTGTCCTTCTCGCCCTGCACGAGATTGAGCACGCCCGCGGGCAGCCCCGCTTCCTGCCACACCTCGACCGTTGCGCGCGCAACGGCCGGCGCGAGTTCGGACGGCTTGAACACCACCGTGTTGCCCGCGATCAGCGCGGGCACGATATGCCCGTTCGGCAAGTGCCCCGGAAAGTTGTATGGACCGAACACGGCAACCACGCCATGCGGACGATGCCGCAGCACCGCGGTGCCGTCGGCGATCTGTGCGCGCTTTTCGCCGGTGCGCTCGTGGTAAGCCTGGATCGAGATATCGACTTTCGCCGCCATCGCGGCAACTTCGGTGCGCGCTTCCCATAGCGGCTTGCCGGTCTCGCGGCCGATCGCTGCGGCAAGCGCTTCCTTGCGTTCGCTCAATAGCGCGGCGAAGCGGCGCGCGATGGCGCAGCGCGCTTCGAATGGTGTGGCGGACCAATCAGGGAACGCGCGGCGCGCGCTTATGACTGCGCGCTCCACATCGTCGGCCGATGCGCTGCTGCCTTGCCACACGATGTCGTTCGTGCCCGGATTGCGCGACGCGAATGCCGCGCCGCTGCCTGCAGTCCAGCTGCCGTCGATCAATAGTTCGGTCATGCTGATCCCTGTTTCTGTTTAGGTGCATGCGTCGTGGCCAGCACGCGCACGGGGTCGCCGGCGTTCACGCGCAGCGCCGCGGCTGCGTCAGCAGACAGGCGGAACACGCCTGCTTCAACGATGCCCGGCGCCATGCCGACGCGAAAATCGTCGAGCGACGTATTCGAGACGAGCGAGCGCGGCGCTTCGCGGTCGCTGCCCTGCGCGGGTTCGCGCTGGCCGTCAGCGGATGCATGCGCCGCGCCGACGATCTCGACCGGCACGACGACGCTCTCGCGCATCGTGCGCAAATCGGCGATATGGCATTCGAGCACCGGGCCCGCATCGAAGATATCGACGTGGTTTTCATAGCGCAGCCCTTCGGCTTCGAGCATCTTGCGCGCGGGCAGCGTATCGCTATGCGTGAGGCCGACACATTCCTGCGCTTCTTCGGGCAGCAAATCGACATACACGGGAAAGCGCGGCATCAACTCGGCGAGAAACGACTTGCGGCCATGCGAGCTCAGATAGTCGGCCGCATTGAAATCGATCTGGTAGAAGTGCGAGCCGACCGCGCGCCAGAACGGCGACGTGCCTTCCGCATCGAAATGGCCGCGCAGTTCCGCACAGATGCGCTGCGGAAAACGCTCGCGAAACTGCGCGATAAACATGAAGCGCGAACGCGACAGCAAGCCGCCGACTCCGCTCGAGCGATAACGCGGGCTCAGGAACAGCGAGCACAGTTCGGCGTAGCCGGTCAGATCGTGCGAGATATTGAGCGCGCGCATCAGCGTCCAGATGCCGAGGTCCTGGCTCGCATGCACGACCGTGCTCACGCGATAGTTATAGAACGGCTGATCGAGACCGACTGCCGTTTCGATGCCGCATACGCCCGCGATATCGCCCGTCGCGCTGTCTTCCATCACGAACAGGTAGCCTTGCTCGTGCGGCGCCGCGTGATTGTCGAGCGTGCGGCGCGAGCGCGCGATACGCGCCTCGAGCGCGGCGCGATCGGGCTTGAACGTGGTGAGGCCGGGGCCGGTTTCTCCTGCAAGGGCGACGAGCGCGTCCAGATCGCCCGTCTGTACGACACGCACGACGATCATTGAGCGTCCTCCGCAGATGCGTTGTTCTCTTCCTGATGCAGGATCACGCAGCGCACCGTGTCGCCGTCGTTCACGCCGAGCGCGGCACGGGCCGCGGCCGGCAGCGGCGCGCCGGCACTATGCTCGCGCGGCAAATCGACCAGCACGCAGCGGAATTCGCCGGGGCGGTTGCTTGCAACCATATAGGTGGCGCTGAGCGCGCGGTCAGGCGGCGCTTCGTTGCTCGCGTGCACAGCCCGCATCTCGTTGCGCTTCGCGCACGCGCTGCGATCGACCTGCACGGTCAGCACCGGTCCCGCATCGAAGATATCGACATAGCGATCGGTCTCGAAGCCCTCTTCGAGATGAATCTCGTACGCGAGCAGCGCTTTTTCGTCGGGCTCGCCGAGCACGCGCTGCGCCGCTTCCGGCAACAGCGGCACATAGATCGGATAGCTTGGCATTACCTCGGCGATAAACGTGCTGCTGCGTCCGCCCGACTGCACTTCGATATCGGCGAAATTACGCCCGAAGAACTTGCGGCCCACCGCTTCCCAGAACGGCGACACGCCCGCGTCGTCGGTCACGCCGAGCAGCAGCGAAAACACCTCGGGCGTGAAGCGCCTGCGGTTCGCGGCGATATACATCATCCGCGCGCGCGACAGCAGGTGTGCCGTCGCCGCGCCGCGCAGCTCGGGCTCGATATAGAAGCCGCCGAGACGGCTTTTGCCGGTCAGTTCGTGCGACATCGTCAGCGCGTGGATCTTGCGGTTCACATGCAGCTCGCGCGACGCATGAATTAGCGCATCGTTGCGAAATGCGTAGAACGGCTCCGAATAACCGGCCGCGGCGACGATGCTCGCGGTGCCGAGCAGCTTGCCTGTTTCGCTATTTTCGAGCACGAAGAGATAGAACTCCTCACCTGGGAAATCCGCTTCCGCGCGAAACGAGTCTTCCGATAAGGCGACGCGCGCCTCGAGCGCGCGGCGGTCGTGCGGCAGCGAATGCAGCACCGGCTGCGCGGCGCGCGCCATCTGTTCGAGCGCGTCGAGGTCGGCGAGGCGACCGGGGCGTACGAAGAGCATCGTCGTTCCCCGTGCAGGCTATTTGGCGTGCGACGCGGCCGTCGCGCCGACCACTTCTTCGATCGCCTTTGCGAGCCTTGCGAGCCCTTCGTGCAGATCGTCGAGCGGAATGATCAGCGACGGTGCGAAGCGCAGCACGTCCGGGCCCGCCATCAGCATGATGAGCCCATGCTTGCCCGCCGCCGTGACGAAGTCTTTCGCGCGTCCCTTGAATGCCTCGTTAAGCTCAGCGCCGATCAGAAGCCCCTTGCCGCGCACCTGCGTAAAGATGCCGAAGCGCTCGTTCAGTTTTGCGAGCGTTTCCTGCAGCGCCGTGCTGCGCGAGCGGACCCCATCGAGCAGTTTCGGATCGCTGATCAGTTCCACCACTTTGAGCGCGATGGCCGATGCGAGCGGATTGCCGCCATAGGTGGTGCCGTGCACGCCGACCTTGAAGTGCGCGGCCAGTTCGTTGGTGGTCAGCATCGCGCCGATCGGAAAGCCGTTGCCGAGCGACTTCGCGGTGGTCAGGATATCCGGCGTCACATCGGTGTCCTGATATGCGTAGAAGAACCCCGTGCGGCCAACGCCCGTTTGCACTTCGTCGAAAATCAGCAGCGCGCCGTGCTGGTCGCATGCTTCACGCAACGCGCGCAGAAACGCGGGATCGGCCGGAATCACGCCGCCTTCGCCCTGAATCGGTTCGACCACCACCGCGCAGGTTTGCGGGCCGATCGCCTTGCGCGCCGCGTCGATATCGTTGTACGGCAGATGGATGATGCCGGCCGGCACGGGCCCGAAGCCTTCCGAGTATTTCGGCTGCCCGCCGACGCTGACGGTAAAGAACGTGCGGCCATGAAACGACTGCGTGAAGGAAACGATCTCGTATTTTTCCGCGCCATGCCGTTCGAACGCCACGCGCCGCGCCAGCTTGAATGCGGCTTCGTTCGCTTCGGCGCCCGAGTTCGCGAAGAATGCGCGGTCGGCAAACGTCAGGTCCTCGAGACGCTTCGCGAGGCGCAGCACCGGCTCGTTCGTATAGCCGTTGCCGATATGCCAGAGCTTCGCGCCCTGCTCGTGCAACACCTTCAGCAGTTCCGGATGCGCATGGCCCAGCGCGGTGACGGCGATACCGCCAGCGAAGTCGATATAGTCGCGGCCCTGCGTGTCCCAGACGCGCGAGCCTTCGCCCCGATCCGGCACGAACGGTGCGGGCGAAAACACCGGCACCATCACTTCGTCGAAGGTCTGGCGTGTCACATTCTGGTCGTTCATGACGGATCCTCGTGGCGGTAATACCCATAGTGTAGAAAACGAAGCGCGCGCCGTCTTGCGCATACGCGACGTGTTCTATCGAAGATCCTGGGGTGGGTGCGCCGCGCCGAGGGTTGGCGCCAGGGTGGGCCGCGCCAGGGTTCACCGCGCCAGGGTTCACCGCGCCAGGGTTCGCCGCGCCAGGGTTCGCCGCGCCAGGGTTCGCCGCGCCAGGGTTCGCCGCGCCAGGATTAGCCGCGCCAGGATTAGCCGCGCCAAGGTTCGCCGCGCTATGGTTCGTCGCGCTCGGGCGGCACGCGCAGTCCGGCCGGCCGTGGCCCGGCCGGCGCGGCAGGCTCTGCCAGCGCCCCGCTTGCCGCCCCATCTGCCGACTGCTGTTTTTCGAGCCAGTTGCGGCGCTCTTCTCGCGGCGTCACATTGAACCGCTCGCGGTAAGCATTCGAAAAATGCGCGGCCGACGAAAATCCGCACGCCAGGCTGATCTGCACGACGGACTTGCTCGTGCGCTGCAACTGCGTGCGTGCCTTCGAGAGCCGCAGGCCCAGGTAGTACCGCGACGGCATCGCGCCGAGGTACTGGCGAAATAGCCGCTCGAGCTGACGCCGCGATACGCCGACGAGGCCCGCGATCTCGTCGGTCGTAAGCGGATCTTCGATGTTCGCTTCCATCAGCAGCAGCGCGTCGTAGAGACGCGGATGGCGTTCGCCCGGCGCGGTCACGAATGGAATGCGCTGCCGCTCGGCACCCGCACGCAGCGTGCCGACGCCAAGCGCATCGGCGATCCGTTCGGCAAGCGCGCGACCATGGTCGCGCGCGATCATCGCGAGCATGAAGTCGACGCTCGCCTGGCCGCCCGCGCAGGTCGCGCGATCGCGATCGATCTCGAAGATCTGCTGCGTGACGATCGCGTGCTCGAACTGCTCGGTGAATTGCTGGTACGTCTCCCAGTTGACGCTCACGCGATAGCCGGATAATTGGCCCGCCATCGCGAGCCACCAGACGCCGTGATGAATGCCGCTCACCAGCGGCGTGCGCGCGGCGGCGCGCGCGAGACTCGCGAGAAACAGCCGGTGGTCGGTGAAGGGCTGGAAGCGCTCGCTGATCACGATCAGCCAGTCGCACGCAATCGCATCGCCGAATGCGGCGTCGGCCGGCCATTGCGCGCCGCCTGCCAACGGCACGGCGCGGCCGTCCCACGAACAGACCTGCCAGCGATATAGCGCGCGGCCGTCGATTTCATTGGCAAGATGCAATGTATCAACGATCGGCCCGACACCGGACATCGACACCGGCGGCAACGCGACGATCGCGACCCGCGTGGTGCGCGACGCGTGGGTGCCGGGACGGCTGTCGGCACCGGTGTCTGCGCTGGTGCCTGCCTTGATGTCAGCGCCGGCTTCTACGTTGATGTCAGCGCGTGTATCTGTGCGTGTGCCTGTGCTTTTGCCAGCGCGAATGCCAGCGCCTTTATCAGCGTATGTGCCAACGCTGTTGCCAGCGCTTTTATCAGCGTGTGTGCCAGCGCTTTTATCAAGACTACTGCCGGAATCGGCGCGGATCGATCGCGTCATGCATGCCCGCTATTTGAGGCTGCCGGACAGAAACTGCTTGAGCCGTTCGCTCTTCGGCGTGCCGAGCACTTCAGCGGGCGGCCCTTCCTCTTCGGTACGGCCCTGGTGCAGGAACATCACGTGATTCGACACGTTGCGCGCGAAGCCCATCTCGTGCGTAACGACGATCATCGTGCGGCCTTCGTCGGCGAGCGCCTGCATGACCTTCAGCACCTCGCCGACGAGTTCGGGATCGAGCGCCGAGGTCGGCTCGTCGAACAGCATCACATCCGGGTTCATCGCGAGCGCGCGCGCAATCGCGACGCGCTGCTGCTGCCCGCCCGACAGATGCGACGGATACTGCTTTTCGAGCCGCGGCGCGAGTCCGACCTTCTCGAGGTAGGTGCGCGCGCGTTCTTCGGCTTCGTGACGCGACAGGCCGAGCACATGAATCGGCGCCTCGACGACATTCTCGAGCACCGTCATATGCGCCCACAAGTTGAAGTGCTGGAACACCATCGCGAGCTTCGTGCGGATGCGCTGCAACTGCTTGTGGTCCGCCACTTCGAAATTGCCGTTGCGGTCCGCCTTGGTGCGCACCGTTTCGCCGTCGACGATGATCTTGCCCGCGTTCGGCCGCTCGAGAAAGTTGATGCAGCGCAGAAACGTGCTCTTGCCTGAGCCGCTCGCGCCGATGATGCTGATCACATCGCCCTTCTGCGCGTTCATCGACACGCCCTTCAGCACTTCGTTGTCGCCATAGCGCTTATGGATGTCCTGCACGACGAGCTTGCAGGCTTCTTCGGCTTGAGCTTGCGTGTTATTGGGCAAGATGGTCTCCAGTTCAGAGGAGTCGATGACGCCGCATCAAGGTGCGCGGAACGGTGCCGCGCCTTGAAGCGGCAACTTCAAAGCGGCAGCCTCGAAGCTGCAACTTGCAGGCGACAACGTGCAGGCGACTACGTTAAAGCGGCAACGCATGCGACGGCATCAGCATCACCGCATTGCCGCACAAAGGCAAGGTACGGCGCAGCGCGGAAAATAGCATATCCGGGCAGCACGGCGTGACGCTGAGCATGCCATATGAAACCGCGCGGAACAGCGCCGGACGACGCAAACCCACGCAAACCCGCGCAAACCGGTGTGGCGCGAACCCACGCGAGCCGACGCAAACC
Organism: Paraburkholderia edwinii; assembly: GCF_019428685.1. NCBI lineage: Bacteria > Pseudomonadati > Pseudomonadota > Betaproteobacteria > Burkholderiales > Burkholderiaceae > Paraburkholderia > Paraburkholderia edwinii. The sequence goes on along the minus strand of NZ_CP080095.1, from coordinate 2,029,133 downwards.
CGCGCGGCGCGAACCCGCATCACTCGCCGAGCAGCGCGCGGATGGCCGGAAGCATCGCTTCGACGGCCGCCCGTCCTTCAGCGATGGCTGGCTCCGCACGGTGAAAATCGAAGATACCGAGGCCGCCGAGACGCGGCTGGATCAGCACGTCAGCCGGTTCGCCGGCAAGGCGGCTGCGCGTAATACGCACCTGCATGATGTCGATGCTTTGCGCGATCGAGCTCAGCATCGACGGAATGCGCGCGCTCGGCGCGGGCGGCACGCGAACGTCGGCTCCGCGCATATCCCCCGCGTGGACGTCGCCGATCCGCATGTCGCCGCCGCCTTCAAACCCCGGCGCCGGCTGCAGCCAGCGCGGCCACGGCTTGCCGTTACGACGCAGCGCGGGCGACGCGGCAGCGGCAGCGGCGGATGCGGTCCCAAGCTGATCCGCGAGCGACGGCCCGGTGATCAGCACATCGGCTTGCGGGTGAAGCGGATTCTCCAGCGGGTCGACCGGTACCGGCGCGGCTGCCCGCGGCGCCGGCCGTCTTCGTGCTCTCGTACGGGGCCGCGCGGTAGCCGGCAACGGCAGCAAGCCGCCGAGATCGCGGCCATTGAGAATGTCGTTGTTCAGATCGACGGCGATCACGCAGTCCGCGCGCATGCCGCGTGCGACCGACACCGGCACCGGATTCGCGAGCCCGCCATCGACGAGCCACACGCCCTCATGCCACACCGGCGTGAAAATGCCCGGAATCGCAATCGACGCACGCACCGCCTCGACGACGCTGCCTTCCTGCAAACACGTCTCGCGTCCCGTATCGAGTTCGGTCGCAACCGCCGCGAACGGCATTTTCAGGTCGCGAATTTCGCAGCCGTTGAAGCGCTCGGCAAACACCTGAATAACCTTCTTGCCGCCGAAAAGCCCGCCCGAGAAGCGTAGATCGAGCAGCCTCACGACCGACTGCCAGGTCAGCCGCGACACCCAGTCCTCGAGCCAGTCGAGGTCGCCGTGCGCATAGACCGCGCCGACCAGCGCGCCGATCGAGGTACCGCAGACGACGTCAGGCTTGATGCCCGCATCGTGCAGCGCGCGGATCGCGCCGATATGCGCCCAACCGCGCGCGGCGCCACCGCCGAGCACGAGACCGATCTTCTTGTAACGACGTCGATGCGCCACCTGCCAGAGCCCTCCTCGTTTTGCGGCGATTGCCGTGGTTCCTTTCGCTGCTCAATGAGCCGATCAATGACCGCGCATCACATCCGAGCGCGATGTCGTGTAGACGACATGGTTCGCATCGAAATGCACGTTGAAGAATGCTTCCTCGGTGACGCCGCCTTCACGCCACTTCCAGCTCCACACCGTTTCGGGCTTGAGCGGATAAACGGCGATCTGACCGGGCTTGCCAAGCAGGCGCCGCACTTCGTCCTCGGTCATGCCCATGCGGATTTTCGCGAAGTTCGCCGCGGTCAGCACTTGCGTGACGGCCTGCAGCCGGCCGTCGGGACCGATGTCGACCATATAGGTGTTGAGGCCTTCCGGACCGCGCGGATATTCGAGGCGCTTCGAACCGTCGGTGAAATTGCGCTCGGTTTCGGGCTTGCCCATCTGGTCGCGAATCTGCGCTTCGGTCGTGACGCCGGGCGTGAGCCCTCTGAGCAGCAGCACGTCGGGCTTGATGGCGTTGAAAAAATCCTTGAGCTTCTGCACGGCGTGCTCGGTCTGTTGATTGTCGCAGCCGGTAAGCGCAATCGATGCGCCGAGCGTGGCCGCGACCAGCGATGAATAGCGGAAGGCCATCTGAGAGCGTGGAAAGTGACGGTATGTCACGAAGTCAACGACGTGACAGGATACCGCAGACAGGCGAAGCGGCGCTTAATGGCACGAAGCGGGGACGAAGCGGAGACGAAGCAGGAACGAAGCGGAGACGAAACCGGCAGGCAGCGAACACAAGACGAACGCGCCGGAGCGGCGCGCGTCTGCGGCGCGGCCCGATCGGATTGATGTGCGGAAAGCTGAAGGAAAGTAAGCGCGGGAGCACGACGGCCACGGACGCTTCGTCTCGCTGCCGTCGTGCATGCTCCGCTTTGTCCGGCCGCGTCCATGCGGCTCTATCGCTTTGCTCGGCCGCGCGTGCGCGACCGTCTGGCCCCTCGACTGTGCGCCGATTGATCACAATCTAGCGTTGCAACGACGAACACGCGAGAGCGCGTTTACACCGAATCGGCTGACGAAACTTCGATCACGCGGGGAGCGTATCGGTCAAATCCAGGTTACAGGTCCGGGTTATCAGTCCAGCTGATGCGTGCGGAATAGCGTCCGGCTGAGCCGGTCGCCCGCTACGTCCGGGGGTGCACTGCGTAGCCGACCTACGCGTGACGAGCTCAAGCGACCGGCGTCGAAGTCCGAGGAAGGCTGCGGCCATGTCGACAGCGCCAGCTTCAGGCTAATGCGCGGATGCCCGAATTTCTGTGCGAATTCACACGCTATGGCGCGCGGCGCAAGGCCGCTCCATGAGCAATGCGGTTGCGTGCGGCGCGAGATCGGCAAGATCGGCGAGATGAATGACATCGGCGATGTCGGCACGCTCGCCGCATCGGTCCAACCCTGCGGCGATTGTGGACTTATAGCGGCCCTCAGCGGAAATGAAAGTGCTTTGGCACAATCCGCTCTGATCTGCGCCGCTCGCGCGGCCTCTCTCTGGATTGCCATGATTCCCTTTTCCGTTCTCGATCTGTCTCCGATCACTGTTGGCGCGACCGCCAGCGACGCCTTCCGTAACACGCTCGATCTCGCACAACATGCCGAGCGCTGGGGCTACAAGCGCTTCTGGCTGGCCGAGCATCACAATATGACCGGCATCGCGAGCGCGGCGACATCGGTCGTGATTGGCCATGTCGCTGGCGGCACGCAAACCATCCGCGTCGGCTCGGGCGGCGTGATGCTGCCCAATCACGCGCCGCTCGTGATCGCCGAACAGTTCGGCACACTCGCGTCGCTGTATCCGGGCCGCATCGATCTCGGTCTGGGCCGCGCGCCGGGCAGCGATCAGACCACCGCGCGCGCCTTGCGCCGCGATCTGCAAGGCAGCGCCGATTCGTTCCCCGACGACGTCGTCGAACTGCAGCGCTATTTCGCCGAGCCGGTCGCCGGCCAGCGCGTGCGCGCGGTGCCGGGCGCGGGCCTCAACGTGCCGCTGTGGCTGCTCGGCTCGAGCCTCTTCAGCGCGCAACTGGCTGCGGCGCTCGGTTTGCCGTTTGCGTTCGCATCGCACTTCGCGCCGGACCAGATGCTGATGGCGCTGAAGCTCTATCGCGCGCAGTTCCGTCCGTCGGCGGCGCTCGAGAGGCCGTATGCGATGGTCGGTGTCAATCTGTTCGCAGCCGATACGAACGACGAAGCGCGGCGGCTCTTCACATCGCTGCAGCAACAGTTCGTCAATTTGCGGCGCGGCACGCCCGGGCAGTTGCAGGCGCCCGTCGATCGCATCGAAGCATCGGAGTTCGAACTGGCGAGCGTTGCGCATTCGCTCGCGTATTCGGCGATCGGCGATCGCGATACGGTGCGCGAGCAGCTCGTGTCGATCATCGAGCAGACCGGCGCCGACGAATTGATGCTAACCGCGCAGATCTACGATCACGCGGCGCGGCTGCATTCGTTCGAAATGGCCGCGCAGATTCGCGACGAACTCGGCGCGGCCGCTCAGTAGAAAACCGCTCGTTGCCCGTTCAACCATCCGCGAATGGTTGAACGGACAAACCAGGTGATGCGTTACTTCGCGCCCTGCACCGCCGCCATGCCGTCGAGCAGCGCCTTGTGAAACGCCGCCGGGTCCTGCAACTGCGGCGTATGACCGAGCGTCGGAAATTCGACGAGCGTCGCATGCGGAATCGCGCGCGCCGCGGCCTTGCCGAGCTCCGGATAGTGACCGAGCTTTGCACGCATCTCAGGCGGCGCGGCGTCCTTGCCGATCGCGGTGGTGTCCTTGTCGCCGATCATCAGCAGCGTCGGCACTTTCAGCAGCCCGAACTCATAGCAGACCGGCTGCGTGTAAATCATGTCGTAGAGCAGCGCGGAATTCCATGCAACGAGTTGCTTGCCCGGTCCGCGATACATGCCCGCGAGCATCTGCACCCACGGCTCATAGGAATCGCGCCATTGGCCCGCGTAATACGTGGCCTGCTCGTAACGGCGAATGCGGTCTGCCGTGGTATTGAGTTCACGCGCATACCACTGGTCCACCGATAGCGACGGCACGCCCTTCGCCTTCCAGTCCTCGAGGCCGATCGGGTCGACCAGCACGAGTTGCTGGGTCGCGTCCGGGTACATCAGCGCATAGCGGATCGCGAGCATGCCGCCGGTCGAGTGGCCGATCATCGTCGCGCGCGTGACGCCGATCGATTCGAGCAGATCGTGTGTGTTGCGCGCGAGCTGCTGGAAGGTGAACTGGTAACGCTCGGGCTTGCTCGATTTACAGAAGCCGATCTGGTCCGGCGCGATCACGCGATAGCCGGCGTCGCTTAGCCGATGGATCGTCTCGACCCATGTCGCGCCGCAAAAATTCTTGCCGTGCAGCAGCACCGCGGTGCGGCCGTTCGCATGCGCGGGGTCGGCTGGGGGCACGTCCATATAGGCCATATGCAAGGATTCGCCTTGCGACATGAAATTGAACTGTCGCACCGGGAACGGGTAATCGAAGCCTTCGAGTTCCGGACCGTAAGCGGGTCCGGCGTTGTCGGCGGCCGCCGAAGCCGATGCGGATGCCGCCTGGGGCGCGGTGCCCGCACTCTCGGCCGCATAAGTCGCTGGCGCAAACGCGATCGCCAGCGCACAGACGCCGCCCATCAAGGCAGACGAAACTTGGGAAACCGAAAGGGAAATCGAAGTGGAAACCGCGGGCAAAAGCGAAGACAACGACGCGAGCGAGAGAGTGTGGCGCAATTTCATGGGTTTGTTCTTGATTGAGAGACGCGGGTTATGCGGCTTATGTACTGCTTACAGCACCGCTCATTGCGGTGCATGGCAGCAATAACCCGAACTTGAACGGACGCGGATCGGAGCGGATGATTCTACCTGGCGTCGATGGAACGTGCTGGCGCAAGCACAACCGGCAAGCCCGCGTGACAGGTCACATGAGGAGGCACGAGGCTTGCAATGTGCAAGGCGTCCTGCGCATTGCGCGCCGGGTCCGTCAGGTCCAGGCTGTGGAAGGTCACAAGAACAACAGATAAGAACAATAGCCGCGCAATGCGCGGTTCGCAGCACGCCAGCTTGTGTATCCGGGGGGCTGACCTTATCGCAACTGGGATCGGAGTAAGCGCTAGAGCGCCCACTCCGACCAGCCGTTGCATAGAATCCGCGGAGGCGCTAAAGCGCCAACGCGGGTCGACAAAGAGGGAGACGCAGATGGATACTCCGGCAAGCCTGAACGATCTGCAACACACTACGCTCGCCATCGTGCTCGCGGGCGGCCGCGGCACCCGGCTCGGGCCGCTCACCAACAAGCGCGTCAAGCCGGCCGTCCACTTCGGCGGCAAATACCGCATCATCGATTTTGCGCTGTCCAACTGCCTCAATTCGGGCATCCGCCGCATCGCCGTGGTCACGCAATACAAGGCGCATTCGCTGCTGCGCCACGTGCAGCGCGGCTGGGGTTTCCTGCGCGGCGAGTTCAACGAGTTCATCGACCTGTGGCCCGCGCAGCAGCGCGTCGAAGGCGCGCACTGGTATCGCGGCACGGCCGACGCGGTATTCCAGAACCTCGACATCATCCGTTCGATCGGACCGAAGTACATCATCGTGCTGGCCGGCGACCATATCTACAAGATGGACTACACGCGCATGGTGATGGACCATGTGGAAAGCGGCGCGGACTGCACGGTCGGCTGCATCGAGGTGCCGCGCATGGAGGCGGTCGCGTTCGGCGTGATGGCTGTCGACGAACAGCGCCGCGTGACGGGCTTCGTCGAGAAGCCGGCCGATCCGCCTGCGATGCCGGGGCGCCCCGATATCGCGCTCGCGAGCATGGGCATCTACGTGTTCAACGCGCAGTACCTGTACGACCAGCTCGAGGATAACATCACGAGCGTGGCGACCGACCACGACTTCGGCAAGGACATCATTCCGCGCGTCGTCACGTCGGGCAAGGCGATCGCGCATCCGTTCAGCATGTCCTGCGTGTCGTCGGACCCGACCGTCGAATCGTACTGGCGCGACGTCGGCACGATCGACGCATACTGGGCCGCCAACCTCGACCTCGCCTCGACCATCCCGACGCTCGACCTGTACGACCGCAACTGGCCGATCTGGACGCATCTCGAGCAGTTGCCGCCCGCCAAGTTCGTGCGCGACCTGAACGGGCTGCAAGGCTCGGCGACCAATCTGATCGTCTGCGCGGGCTGTGTGATCTCGGGCTCGCAGATTTCCCGCTCGGTTCTGTCGACGAATGTCGTCGTGAACTCATTCTGTAACATCAATGAGGCAGTCTTGTTGCCGCAGGTGACGATCGGCGCGAGCTGCCGGCTGCGCAAGGTCGTCATCGACCGCGGCTGCCAGATTCCGGACGGCACGGTGATCGGCGAAGACCCGGCGCGCGATGCCGAACGCTTTTATCGCACCGAGAGCGGCGTCGTGCTCGTGACGGCGGAGGCGTTAAGACGCGACGCCCAACGCTAGCTCGCTGCGGCGCACCTGGTAGTGCGGCACAATCAATCATCCATTGAATCCGGACTGCGAGGACGACGCCTATGACGATTCGCGCGCTGCACGTCGCTAGCGAGCTGTACCCTCTTCTGAAGACAGGCGGCCTCGCCGACGTCACCGGCGCGCTACCGCCGGCGCTGATCGAGCTCGGGGCCGACGTGCGCGTATTGCTGCCGGGCTTTCCGTCCGTGCTGGCAGGCCTCGCGGACCTCAAGCCCGTCGCGCGTCTCGAGCGGACCTTCGGCGCGCCCGAGGCGACGCTCGAACAGGGCACGCTCGCGGCGAACGGGGTGATCGTCTATGTGGTGCGCGCCGACGCATTCTACGAGCGGCCCGGTAACCCGTATCTCGATGCGCAGCATGTGCCGTACGGCGACAACGCGCAGCGTTTCGCGCTGCTCAGCTGGTGCGCCGCGCAGCTGGCGCAGCATCTCGATCCGGCGTGGGCACCGCAAATCGTGCACGCACACGACTGGCATGCGGGCCTCGCGCCCGCCTACCTGAAAGCCGCTGAACGCGAGCGGAGCCGGCCGCTCGCGAAAAGCGTGTTCACGGTGCACAACCTCGCGTATCAGGGTGTCTTCCCGGCGCAGCAGTTCGGCATGCTCGGGCTGCCGTCCGACTTCTTCGGCATCAACGGCATCGAGTTCTACGGCCAGATGTCGTTCCTGAAGGCGGGCCTTTATTTCTCGGACCGCCTGACTACCGTGAGCCCGACCTACGCGCGCGAAATCCAGACCATCGCGCAAGGCGGCGGTCTCGACGGCCTGCTGCGCCAACGCACCCACGACCTGTCGGGCATTCTCAACGGCGTCGACTATACGGTCTGGAAGCCGTCGACCGACGCGCTGCTGCCCGCGCGCTATACCGATACGCGCCTCTCCGGCAAACGCGCCTGCAAGACGTCGCTGCAGGCGCGCTTCGGCCTGCCGCAGAAAAGCGACGTGCTGCTGTTCGGCGTGGTGAGCCGGCTCACCGAGCAGAAAGGCCTCGACCTGCTGCTCGCCGCGCTGCCCGAGATCATCCGGCGCGGCGGACAGCTCGTCGTGTTCGGCACCGGCGACCCCGCGCTCGAAACCGGCCTGCAACGCGTCGCGCAGACGCATCCGGAGTCGGTCGCGGTCGAACTGGGCTTCGACGAAGCCCTCGCGCACGCGATCATCGCCGGCAGCGACGTGGTCGCGGTGCCGTCGCGCTTCGAGCCGTGCGGGCTTACGCAGCTCTACGCGCTCGCCTACGGATCGCTGCCGCTCGTACACCGGGTCGGCGGCCTTGCCGATACGGTCATCGACGCGTCGCTCGAAAATCTCGCCGACGAAGCCGCAACGGGGTTCGTCTTCGACCGCTTCGAGCCCGAGGCGCTCGCCGCCGCGATTCGCCGTGCCTTTGCACTGTACGCGCGGCGCAGCGAATGGAAGGCGACCCAGCAGCGCGCGATGCGCGAGGATTTCGGCTGGAGCACGTCGGCCGAGCGCTACCTCGCGCTGTATCGCGAACTGGTCTGAATGCCGAGGCAGACGCAAACCCGGACGAAGCCCAGAGGCAAGCCTTGACGGTTCGGCGCAACATCGCGAGCCGCCGGATCGTTGCATGGCACAAAAAGTCATGTATTGTTCATTGACGCAGGTTGCGCGCGAAGGATCCGCGCGCAACAGTCAATGCGCATAGGCGTCGGGCCGCAAGTCCGATCGATCGAGGCAACCCGGCGAGCCACTCGCTATAAAAATACGCGCGTCCCCCCGCGCCGCCAGTCATGAGAAACGTTCTGAGCATCCAGTCGCACGTCGTCTTCGGGCACGCGGGCAATAGCGCCGCGGAATTCCCGATGCGGCGTCTGGGCGTCAACGTGTGGCCGCTCAATACCGTCCAGTTCTCGAATCACACGCAGTACGGCCACTGGGCCGGCAGCGCGATCGACGCGAAGCAGATGCAGGAGCTCGTGGAAGGGATCGGCGCGATCGGCATGCTGCCGCGCTGCGACGCCGTGCTGTCCGGCTATCTCGGCACGCCCGAGCAGGCGCAGGCGGTAATCGAAATCGTTCGCGCGGTGAAGGCGGTCAACCCGCATGCGCGCTACTTCTGCGACCCGGTGATGGGCACGGCGACCGGCTGCCGCGTCGAACCGGGTATTCAGGAGTTTCTCGTCAAGTCGATGCCGGAAGTGTCGGACGCGATCATGCCGAACCACAGCGAGCTGCAGCGCCTCGTCGGCCGCATGATCGAGACCACCGAGGAAGCCGTGACCGCATGCCGCGAACTGATGCAGCGCGGGCCGAAGCTCGTGCTCGTCAAGCATCTGCTCGATCGCAACAGCCCGGCGGACCGCTTCAATATGCTCGTCGTGACCGAGCGCGAGAGCTGGGTCGGGCAGCGCCCGCTCTATCCGTTTGCGCGCCAGCCGGTCGGCGTCGGCGACCTGACGAGCGCGGTATTCGTCGCGCGCACGCTGCTGGGCGACCCGCTGCGCGTCGCGTTCGAACATACGCTTGCGGCCGTCAACGGCGTCATGCGCGCGACCTGGGACGCGGGCCGCTACGAGCTCGAACTCATCGCCGCGCAGAACGATATCGCGCATCCGCGCGAGTGGTTCGACGCATGGGTCGTCGAATCGACGTGACTTTGTCCATGAGCTTGCCCATGAGGTCGCGCGAGTGCCGCTGCCTGTAACGACTGGCTACTCGTCGCCGAGGAAATGCAGGACCGCGAAGTTGAACGCCGCCGGATCCTGCAGGAACGCGAAGTGGCTCGTATTGGGCAAAATCTCTAACCCTGCGCCCGGAATCGTCGCGGCGATATATTCGGTGTGTGCGCGTTTGATCGCTTCGTCGTGGTCGCCGTCGAGCACGAGCACCGGCGATCGGATCGACTTCAGCTGAGCGTCGGTCCAGTTCGGCTGCGACGCCCACATATGGCTGATCTGCTCGACGAACGCGTCATATTCGTTCGGCGTTGGCGATAGACGCCGGTATTCGTCGCCGGCGCGCTTGATAAAGGCGGCGAAGGTCGGGTTCTTCTCTACGCCTTCGATCACACCGTCGGTTTTCGTATTCGCGGCGAACGCGACCACCTTGCCGACGCGGTCAGGATGCCGAATCGCCAGATCGAGCCCGATGATCGCGCCGTCGCTCCAGCCGACCACATCGGCCTTCTGCAGATGCAGCTTGTCCATCAGCGCGACCACATCGTCAGCCATCAGGTCGTAGCCGAACGCACGCGTATCGCGCGAGCTGCGCCCATGGCCGCGGCTATCGACGATCACCACCTTGTGGTGCTTCATCAACGCCCGCACCTGATTGCCGAGGTAGTCGGAATTCGACAGGCCGCCGTGCAGCAGAATGACCGGTGCACCGCGGCCGATCGTTGCGTAGTAAAGGCGGATGCCGTTGATCTCCGCCCTGCCCGTCTGCTCGCCCGCCACGGGCGCCGGCGTCGGCGGCAAGGTCTGCCAGCGAGGTTGCGGCTCGCCTTGCGGTTGGGCGGCCTGGCCCTGCGCATGCTGCATCGCTAACGCAGCGCACGCGAACAGAAAAAGGCGCAACACGCGCGATTGCGGTTTTGCGGACATGGACGCTATCTCCTCGGAAACAAGTTGGTTCAATTCGGGTTCTGTGACGCGTACCCATAACAAATGGTTGCGATGCTTTATTCCTTGCAGAAACCTTTACCCACTATGGTGCATCCTATAATGCGTGCCGCGCGGCCAATGAGCACAGCGCGATCGCAGCGCCCATGCACCACGGACGCGCGCAGTTTTTCACTTAAGGCAGAGAGGTATCGATGGACGGTTATATCCGCAGTGAACGCGAAGAGCAATTCGAGGCGCTGTGCGTCAGCGTCGACGCAGATGAGGCACACGAGCAGGAAGCGATCGAGTTTTTCGAATCGCAGTTCGACCGGGCGGAAGCCGAGGACAGCTTCGACGCCGCGCAATGGCTCGATATCGCGCTCTACTACTCGCCCGCGGTCGCGCGCGGCATCATCGACATGGTCGCGCCCGACGACAAGGCGCGCAGCAATATCGCGTTCCTGATCGCCGACAGTCTCGACATCTCGTACGGCGAGGAAGAGTGCCGCCAATTCGCCGAGACGCTGCACTTCGCGATGGCCAATGGTGTGCCGGTCGATCTCGACATCGTGCTCGACGGTTGCCAGAACGCGCTCGACGACCTCGACACCTGGGCCGACGACGAAACCAAGGAGCCGCTGCTGGGACTTCGCGAAGAACTGCTGCGCATGCAAGGCGAGCAGTGATCGACTGATTCAGCGATGGATGCCCGCGGGTTGCGCTCGCACCCGCATGCGGGCCCTGCCTTCTTTTTTCTGACTTACTTCCGCCCCCATTGATGTGGTTGCACGACCACGCCTTGTTGTAAGGCAATTGCCATCAAAATGAGTGAAATTTAAACGTTAGCTAAATATCACTCGACGTTCACTCTTCACACCTATCGTCATCTCCCGCGCTGATCGCAAACCGTTTTTTAACGCTAGTCCCGGGAGACTACGATATGGCACGTGCCTACCCCCTCGCATCGTTCCGTCTGAAAGCCGTTGTTGCAGCAGCACTCGTCGGCCTCGCCTCGCTCGGCGCGCAAGCGCAGACCGCGGCAACCGCCTCCCAGATCCCCAACCCGAGCACCGAGATCACGCAGAGCGGCTACTCGCCGATCTACCTTGGCGTCGATGCGGAAACAGCAACCGTGCCGTCGAATCCCGCGACGGCCGGCGGCGCGCCGACTATCAGCCGCGCGTATATCACGCGTATCGACCTGTTCGCGCCCGGCATCTCGCTCGAAACGTCGCCGCACAGCGGCCCGCTCAATACGACGGCCGAAACGATTTCGCAGTTCGCCGCGCAGACGCGCACGCGCATCGCGATCAACGGCAATTTCTTCGCGCCGTGCTGCAACGCGGCGCCGGAACCGAAGACCGTGATCGGCCTGCTCGTCTCGAACGGCAATGTGGTGAGCCCGCTCACGACCGATCCGACGCAAAGCGAAGCGGTGCTCGCCGTCACGCGGCAGAATCGCGCCTATATCGCGGAAGCGCCGGAGATCTCGCCGGCCCAACTGAAGCTGATCCAGTACGCGGTGGCCGGTTCGGCGATCCTCGTGAAGAACGGCCAGGACGTTAGCGCGCAAAGCCCGAACGAAGGCGATCCGTTGAATCCGAATCCGCGCACGCTGGTGGGCCTGTCGCATAACGGGCGATATCTGTATTTCGCGGTGATCGACGGCCGCCTGCCCGGCTACTCGACCGGCACGACGAACGAGCAATCGGCACAGCTGATGCTCGCGGCCGGCGCCACCGACGCGATCAATCTCGACGGCGGCGGCTCGACCGAAATGGTGCGCGCCGACGTGCTTGGACAGCCGTTTATCGTGAATACGCCGAGCGGCGGCGCCGAGCGCTTCGATGCGGTCGGCTTCGGCGTGCACGCCCTGCCGTTGCCGCAACTGCCGTTCTAAGCCGCCGGCCTCGTTGCAGATAAAGCTTCAGTAGCACTTCGATTCTTTTATAGCTCTCAAGTACACGGGCGCCCGATACGCACCTATCGGGCGCCCGTCGCGCCGCGATTTCTCTGCACTGCTGCAAATTCCCATCGTTACTCGCAAGCCGCTTCATAACGCAGCGGCTATGCCGAAATCCGCATCGCGCATGCCGCGATCTGCCAAGACGCGCATAAATTGGCTTTCTATATTCGCGCCAATCGGACCTGACCGCCGCTTGCATTGCCGGCACGGCGCGCTTCGCGTTTTCCTGCATTGCACGCCGCTTTGCGTCATCCGTAATCTCGTGCATTCCTATCGAGCGAGGAGGCCACACCGCCAGATCAAGCATCGCATCGAGCAATCCGGCAAGCCGCGCCACAGCATGCGCCCGTGCTGCGCAGCGCGAAACGCGAGCCTTCCTGTCCATCCTCTGTGCCGACGTAAGGAGAAGCCCATGAGCTTGTGCAAAAAACTAAAGCCGTTTGCGCTGTTGCTGGGAGCCGTGCTTGCCATCGCCACGTCCGCCGCGTTTGCGGACGAACTGACCGTGAAGATCGGTTCGGCCGCACCGCTGACCGGCCAGAACGCCGGTTACGGCAAGGATCTGCAAAACGGCATACGCCTCGCGATCGACGAAGCGAACGCACAGAAGATCAAGATCGGCGACAAGGTGGCGACCTTCGTGCTCGTTTCCGAGGACGACCAGGCGGACCCGCGCGTCGGCGTGCAAGCCGCGCAGAAGCTCGTCGATGCGAACGTCGCCGTGGTGGTTGGCCACTTCAATTCGGGCACGACGATTCCGGCGTCGCAGGTCTACGAAACGGCGGGTATCCCGATGATCGACCCGGCCGCGACGAATCCGACGATCACGAACCGCGGCTTTGCAAACACGTTTATGGTGATCTCGACCGACGCGCAGAACGCCGGCAACGCGGGCACGTACGCGGTCAAGACGACCAAAGCGAAGCGCATCGCGATCATCGACGACCGCACGGCCTTTGGCCAGGGCGAAGCCGACGAATTCGAAAAGGCCGTCAAAGCGGCCGGCGGCAATATCGTCGCGCGCGAGTACACGGACAATCACGCGGTCGATTTCAGCACGCAGCTCACCAAGATCAAGTCGACCAACGCCGATCTGATTTTCTTCGGCGGCCTCGATACGCAGGCGGCCGCGATCGCGAAGAAGATGAAACAGCTCGGCATGAACGCGCAGTTGCTCGGCGGCGGCGGCGTGGAAGATCCCGAGTTCATCAAGCTTGCCGGCGACGCGGCCGAAGGCGCGATGGCCTGGGAATACGGCCGGCCGCTCGCGCAGCTGCCGGGCGGCAAGGACTTTTCGCAGAAGTTCAAGGCGAAGTTCGGCGAAGACATTTTGTCGTATGCGCCGTTCGGCTATGACGGAACGTGGGCCGCGATCAAGGCGATGCAGGCGGCCGGCTCGGCGAGCCCATCGGTGTACCGCCCGAAGCTCAAAAGCATCAGCTTCGAAGGCGTGACCGGCACGATTGCGTTCGACAGCACCGGCGCGTTGAAGAATGCCGCTTCGACGCTGTATCAGGTGAAGAACGGCGTGTGGGTGCCGGTGGTGACGAAGACCGGCACGTAATAGCACATAAGAGTCCGTTCCTTCGATTACGGTGCTGCCTTTGGGGCAGGTTGCGCAGCCAGCGGCTGCGCTTCTTTTCCGGCGCGCACGACGATCTGCGAAAGCGCATCGCGTTCGATTCTGACAAGCGATGCGCGCGCCGCGGCGAACTCGTCCGCGCTACACATCTGATGCCCGAAGCGCGCGCTTAAGTGCCGCGTAATCTGCACGATTCGCGTATCGGGATCGAACACGTAGTGCGACGTGAAATCGAAGAAGCGGTCGTGTACCTGCGCGTCCTGCGGTAAATCGGTCACGCGTACCGTGTCGGGCAGCGTGATTTGCGACGTCTCGTCGAAGTCACCACCGATGCAGACCCACGGTTGCGTGCGCTGCGGTTCGGCAAGCCACGCCTGCACCTGCGTCGCGATGCCGCCCGACAGGCTCGTCAACGCGGGTAGCGCCGTGGTGCCGTCGGGCCACGTCACGTGCTCGAGCGTGCCTTGCATCGACGTAGCGAACGGCCCGGTGGTCGCGTTCAATTCGCCGGGCCGCATCCGCACGACGCCGGTCAAGCCCGTTTGCCGCAGCCGTTCGGCGGCGATCTGTTGCCAGCGCTGCCGCGTCGAACGGCGAAACATATTGCGTTCCGTTTCGGCCGGCGCGCCGACATCTTCGACGCGATAGCTAAAACGGCCTGCGCCGCTGCGATCGACGTCGATCTGCACCCGCGCGTCTCGCGCACGCTGTTGCACGGCCGGCGTGCGCACGAGGATGCCGTCGTCGACAAGCAGTACCGGACGGTCCATCACGCTGGCCGGCAGATAGCCGAAGCCGGTGCCGCCCGCGGTCGTATCGGCAAACACCGCGAGCGACGGAATCCAGGTGATCACATGATTGATCGCGCTCGCGCCATAACCGGGCACATCGGGCAGCGTATAGACCGGCCCAAGGTTCAGCAGCACCGGCTGGCTTGGAATGCCGACCGCGGCCAGCAGCGCGCCGAATAGCGCGACATGGTCCTTGCAATCGCCATAGCGATTGCGCAGCACGTCGACGGCCCGATGCGGCACCGCGGCGGTTTCGCCGAGAAAGAGCGCGACGTAGCGGATATTGAAGCGCATCCAGTCGTAGAGAATCCGCGCTTTCTCGCGCGGGTCGTCGGTCTGCGCGGTCAGCTGTTGCGCGAGCCGTACGATGGTCGGGTCGTTCGTCGACGCGTCGGCGGCCGCGTTGCGATAACGTGCGGCGAATGCGGCGAAATCGGGTGTCGTCGACACCATCAGACGGTCGCCCCACGTCGCGTAGCCGACCGCGCCGGATTCGATCGGCGCATACGGGCCATGCCGGTAATCGAACGTGTAACGCGTGCGGCCGTTTTCGGTGACGGGCGGCTCGGCGATATAGCCGCGCGCATCGGCATAAAGCGGCACGTCGGCGGGCAGGTCGAAAATCAGCTTCTGCATCTCGATCGGGCCGCGCGTCGGTTCGACGAAATACGCGAACGTGCCGGTCTGCAGCGGCACGGTACGCGTCTTGCGAAACGCGAGATGCACACGCGAGCCCGGTTCGACGCCGGGAAAAATCACCGTCCGCAATACGCCGTTCTGGAACGTCGGCGCGCCGGCCGAGCGCGGCTCCTGTACGTCGCGAATGCCGTCGGGGCCGACCGGACGCGTGGTACCGTCCCGATCGATCGTTTCCGCTGCAAGCAGTTGCACCTGTTCGATGTCCTTGTTGAACCAGACATAGCGCTGCGCGATGTCGTCGACACCGCTTGTCGTGTTCGCGCGCAACACCGTGTCGTCGTGTTCCTCGACGGAGCCGTCCTTCTGCACGATGAATAGATGGACGTCGCGCTCGATGGTCGAAGGAGGGGTGTCGCCGGGTACGGTCGTCAAGGCGTCGTCGGCCCATGCGCGTGATGTGAAGAGCACCGTGAAGACGAGCGAAAGCAGGCACGCGTGCCGCAAGGGCGCGTGGGTGAGTTTGCGGAGCGCCTGCGTGCGCCAGCCCATCAGCATACGCAGCGTGTACTGCCGATCATGCCGCCTGCAACGCCTGCGTCAGCCGCAAGCGGTTCGAAAAATTCGCGCCGGCAATGAAGCGGCACACGCCAGTTGCCCATGTCGCGTTCGCGTAACGCATCGTTCAGTTGCGCGTCAGTTTTTTCCAAGATCTCATCCCTCGAACGCCGTATCGCCGTTTTAACACATCGACGAGGCGCGCGGTCACGAGCGCGTACCGCCCTTTTTCGAGGCGAATGTTCGAAGCGAATGGCGCCTCGGTGACCGCGTGGAGCCTTCTCTCCGTGCGAGCGATGTCAACGCTGCCGCAATTCGCTCCCCTCGTCATGCGAGAGCTTGACGAAGAACAGCAGCGAACAGAGCGTCAGCGCGCCGACCACGAAAAACGCCGGTGAAAAATCGCGTGCGCTCAGCTGCATGGCGCTGCCGCCGTTCAGGTACGCCGTCAACGCGAGCAACGACGCGGCAAATGCCACGCCGACGCTGATCGACAGCTGCTGCGCCATGCTCGCGAGCGCGGTCGCCCGGCTCATTTGCGGCTTCGGCATGTCCGAATAGCCGAGCGTGTTGAGCGTCACCATCGCAAGCGAATTGAACAGGCCGCCAAACAGCAGCACGACGAAAATCAGAGCGTGCGGCGTGGCCGGACTGAAGAGACCGTAGCTCGCATAGAAGCAGCCCGTGACGAGCGTCGCGCCGATCAGCAGCCGGCGAAAGCCGATGCCGCGAATCGCCGGTCCCATCAACGCACGCACCGACAGCGACCCAACCGCTGTCGCCACGCTGATCGAGCCCGACGCGAGCGGCGAGAGCCCGAAGCCCAGTTGCAGCATCAGCGGCAGCAGAAACGGCGACGCGCCGAGCGCGATGCGCAACGGCATGCCGCCGACCACTGCGGTGCGATACGCGTGATAACGCAGGAGGCCCGGATCGATGATCGGCTCCGGATGCCGCCGCGTGTAAAACCAGTACGCGACGAGCGCGAGCGCGCCGGTGCCGATCAGCGCAAGCGTCACCGGTTGCGCGACGAGTCCGCGCCCGGCCGTCTCGAAGCCGCCGACCATGCCGACCAGACCGACGGACAGCAGCAGAAAGCCTGGCAGATCGAAGCGCGCATCGTGCGGCTCCTGCGTATCTTCGATAAACGCGAGCGCGCATATCACGCCGATCACACCGAACGGCACATTGAGCAGAAAGATCCAGCGCCACGATGCGACGGTCACGACCAGGCCGCCTAGCAGCGGCCCGGCGAGGCGCCCCACCGCGCCCGGCACCGTGAACCAGACCATCGCCGCTACCATGCGCGCGGGCGGCACGCTGCGCAGCAGGATCAATCGTCCGACCGGCACCATCATCGCCCCGCCCATTCCCTGTATGACGCGAAACAGCACGAGTTGCGACAGCGATGTCGCGAGGCCGCAGAGCGTCGAGCCGACCGAGAACAGCACGATCGCCGTGCAGAAAATGCGGCGCGTGCCGAAGCGGTCGGCAAGCCAGCCGCTCGCCGGTAAAAACACGGCCAGGCTCAGCAGATACGAGGTAATCGCCAGATTCAGATGCAGCGGCTCGACGGCAAGCGAGTGTGCGATCGATGGCAACGCGGTCGCCATGATCGACGTGTCGAGGTTTTGCAGCAACAGGGGGCAGGCAACGATGATGGGGATCAGTCGGGCACGGTCGGTCATGCGTTTCTTTTACCGCAAAACACGTCGGACGACGAGCTATTGCATCGTGCCCACTGTTACAGGGCATTTCGTGCCGGTCTTCCTGTCGCGCATCGTTCGTTGCATGCGCATCGAATGCCCGGAGGGCGGGTGGTCATCGAGGTGATCGCGATGATCGGGGCGATCGGGGTCTTCAAGACCCATCGCTTTCCCCGAGCCCCGCGAGTAGCTCATGCAGCTTCTCGACATGCCGGATCAGCATATGCCGATGCTTTTCGATCTGTTCGAGCCGGCCCGCGAGGTCCGCATGCACGTGATCGTCGAGATCGACCGCGCCCATCACGTCTTCGACTTTCGTGCGCAGCGCGCCGATGTCGACCGGAGGATGCGTGAGGTGCCGCTCGAAGCGCCGCACTTCCTGCATCGCGAGATCGCGCACCTTGCGCAGATACGCCTGCTTGCGATGCGCTTCAGCGTCTTTCGCGTCGTCCTCGGGCTTCTTCGCAGGCGTCTGTCCGAAGATCGGTTCGGGCGGCCGCAGCACCGCCTTCTTGCGCACCGGCGCCGCCGTGCCGCGAAAGCGCGCGAGCGGCGCTTCGTTGTCGATTGCCGCCTGCGCCGCTTCAGGTACATCGTGTGCTTCATGCGGCGCGTCCATCCAGCCGGCCGGCAGGCCCGTCACCGCCTCGACGCCACGCGCGAACTCCTCGCTGAAATCGCGCTGGCCCGCCAGCATGAGCTTCAGATACGACGCGGAGAATGTCATCATCCGCGCAAGACGCGTCGCCGCGCCAACCTCGCGCGTCAACAGCAGTAAATTCCCCCGCCAGACCGATAGCAGGGTTTCGTCGGAATATTCCATCGCTGGGCCTTCCTTTGCTTTTCGTTCCCGAAGGCAACCCGGCGCGGCGCGCATAGGATGCGCTGCCGCGCTCGCCGATTCCCGTCAAAGATTAGTCGCTTGGTGATGCGGCGCGCAAGCCGGGCGGCTGCCGCCGATGACGCGTAGCGGCAACAGCCGCGCCTTCTTGCGCGCGATCTCATGACAGAATTGACTGCGCGAGACGAGCCTTGTTCCTTGGCACGTGAATTGCGCGGTTTGCAGCGCTTATATGCGGGGGGAGGCTTCGCGCGACGGGAAGCAGATTCGCGTGGCGAGAAGTTCGATGGGCGTTTTGGTGGCCGCATGCGCGGCCCGCTCAGGTGCGCCCGCTCAGGTGCGGCTCGCGTGCACGGTCTCGCCGGCCCGCACGACGCGCGCGCACAATGGCCGCCCGATCCAGTACGGCAGCTCCGCAAGCGACTCGACCGACCATACGGCGAAATCGGCCGGGCGGCCGGCCGCGAGCACGCCGTGCACGTCCGCCTTGCCGAGCGCCTGTGCCGCATGACGCGTCACGGCCTGCAGTATCTCGGGCACCGTCATGCGGAACAGCGTGGCCGCCATGTTCATCATCAGCAGCAAAGAGGTGACGGGCGACGTGCCCGGATTGCTGTCGGTCGAAATGGCGATCGGCACCGCGTGACGGCGCAGCAGTTCGAGCGGCGGCAGCTGCGTCTCGCGGATAAAGTAGTACGCGCCCGGCAACAGCACCGCGACCGTGCCCGCCTCTTTCATGGCGACGACGCCGGCTTCGTCGAGATATTCGAGGTGATCCGCGGACACAGCGTGGTAACGCGCGGCGAGCGCCGCACCACCGCTATTCGATAGCTGCTCCGCATGCATCTTCACCGGCAGGTTGTAGCGCGCCGCAGCTTCGAACACGCGCTCGCTCTGCGCCAACGAAAAGCCGATGCGCTCGCAGAATACGTCGACGGCATCGACGAGCCCTTCGTCGGCGAGCGCGGGCAGCATCCGTTCGCACACCTCGCGGATGTATTCGTCCGCGCGGCCTGTGTATTCGGGCGGCAACGCGTGCGCGCCGAGAAACGTCGTGTACACCGAAACCGGGTAGCGTTCGCCGAGCTGCCGCGCGACGCGCAGCATCTTGCGCTCGTTTTCGAGGTCGAGGCCGTAGCCGGATTTGATTTCGATCGCGGTGACGCCTTCGGCGATCAGCGGTTCGAGCCGCGCGGCCGCGGCGCGCAGCAAGGCGTTGTCGTCCGCGGCGCGGGTCGCGCGCACGGTCGACACGATGCCGCCGCCGCGCCGCGCGATCTCTTCGTAGCTGACGCCCGCGAGGCGCTGTGCGAACTCGTCGGCACGCTGTCCGCCGTAGACGAGATGCGTATGGCACTCGACAAGCCCCGGCGTAACCCACGCGCCGCCCAGATCTTCGCGCGGCCAGCAGCGGTATGCGCCGGGCAGTTCATGCGCGGCGCCGAGCCATTCGATGCGGCCGTTCTGCACCGCGATGGCGGCGTCAGCAATCGTGTCGTTCGGATCGCCCTGTGCGCAAAGCTTCAGGTGATGCCAGACGGTTTGCTTCATCGTTAGCTCGCTCGATAGGTGTGAGCCGGAGTGCGCATCGCTCAGGCTCGCGCCGCGCGCGCCGCATGATGGATCAATATGGCAAGCACGGTGCCGTTACCGCTTAGCGCGCAGTCCAACGTATGCTGCACGTCGTCGATCCGCAATGTATCGTTCGTTGCGAGCGCAACGGGTTCGTCGACGCCGGCGAGCGTCACGTTCAGAGAACCGGCGGCGCAGAAAAGCAGCAGCGTATCGGCCGAAACAGCATGCGACTCGCCGCTATGCCATACGTCGATGTCGCCTGTCGCCGCGCCGCGGCGGATCATCAGATTGAAGTCGCGGGTTGCGCCGTCGATCAGCCGCGCACCGATCGCTGCTTCGCCAGCAAAGCGTGCGATGCCGTACGGTTGCTCAAGGGCATGCGTGTGCCCTTGCGCTTCATCGAGCAGCATGCCCGCGCCGGAGAGCAGCACGAGCGTGCGGTCGATGCCGGCGAACGACGAGAACGGCCCCGGTTGCGCGACGTCGGCGAGGCTCACGCGCCAGATAAACGTATCGAAGCCCGCGCCAGGCGGATACGCCGCGATCTCGCGCGTCACGCCGCCGCCGTTTTTCCACGGCGCGGCAATCAGATCGGCGCCGCGGATAAAGGCCAATTTCATCGCGGTTATCGTACGCTGGTTGCGTGACATCCCGCTCACCGGCCCAGCATCGGCAGCTTGAGACCGGCTTCGACTGCGGTCTTGCGCGCGAGGTCGTAGCCGGCATCGGCGTGACGCATCACACCGCTCGCCGGGTCGTTGAACAGCACGCGGCCAAGACGCGCATGCGCGGCATCGGTGCCATCCGCGACGATCACGACGCCCGCATGCTGGCTATAGCCCATGCCGACCCCGCCGCCGTGATGCAGCGACACCCACGTCGCACCGCCCGCCGTGTTCAGCATCGCGTTGAGCAGCGGCCAGTCGCTCACAGCATCGGAGCCGTCGAGCATCGCTTCGGTTTCGCGGTTCGGGCTCGCGACCGAGCCGGTGTCGAGGTGATCGCGGCCGATCACGATCGGCGCCTTCAGCTCGCCCTTCCGGACCATTTCGTTGAATGCCTGGCCAAGCCGGTAGCGGTCGTTCACACCGACCCAGCAGATGCGTGCGGGCAGCCCCTGGAACTCAATCCGTTCACGCGCCATATCGAGCCAGTTGTGCAGATGCGCATCGTCGGGAATCAGCTCCTTCACTTTCGCATCGGTCCTGTAGATATCCTCAGGGTCACCCGACAGCGCGACCCAGCGGAATGGCCCCTTCCCTTCGCAGAACAAAGGCCGAACATACGCGGGCACGAAGCCGGGGAAATCGAATGCATTTTCGACACCCATGTCGAGCGCCATCTGCCGGATATTGTTGCCGTAATCGAGCGTCGCGGCGCCGCGCTGCTGAAGCGCAAGCATCGCGCGCACCTGGTTGGCCATCGACTGCTTCGCCGGCGTCACGATGCTTTGCGGATCGGTCTTTTGCCGCTCGCGCCAGTCCGCGACATTCCAGCCTTGCGGCAGGTAACCGTTGATCGGATCGTGCGCGCTGGTCTGGTCGGTTACGCAGTCGGGCGTGATATTGCGCTTCACGAGTTCGGCGAAGACATCGGCCGCGTTGCCGAGCAGGCCGATCGAAACCGGCTTGCCGCTTGCTTTCGCTTCGTCGAGCATGGCAAGTGCTTCATCGAGCGTCTTCGCCTTTTTATCGACGTAACGCGTTTTCAGACGAAAGTCGATGCGCGTCTCGTCGCACTCGACCGCGATCATCGAGAAGCCCGCCATCGTCGCGGCGAGCGGCTGCGCGCCGCCCATGCCGCCGAGGCCGCCCGTCAGAATCCATCGGCCCTGCGGTTTGCCGCCGAAATGCTGGTTCGCGACCGAGAAGAACGTCTCGTACGTCCCTTGCACGATGCCCTGGCTGCCGATGTAGATCCAGCTGCCCGCGGTCATCTGTCCGTACATCATGAGACCCTTGCGATCGAGTTCGTGGAAATGGTCCCACGTCGCCCAGTGCGGCACGAGGTTCGAATTCGCGAGCAGCACGCGCGGCGCATCGGGATGCGTGCGGAATACGCCGACGGGCTTGCCCGATTGGATCAGCAGCGTCTCGTCGTCGTTGAGTTCCTTCAGCGACGCGAGAATCTGATCGAAGCAATCCCAGTTGCGCGCCGCACGCCCGATCCCGCCGTAGACGACAAGCGCGTGCGGGTGCTCGGCAACCTCCGCATCGAGGTTGTTCTGAATCATCCGGTACGCGGCTTCGGTGAGCCAGGTCTTGCAGGTCTTCTCGCTGCCGCGCGGCGCGCGGATCGTGCGCGACGGGTCGAGACGCGGATCGATATGCTTCGGGTTGTTCATGGTGATGAGCCTTGAAAGTGCGGATTTAAGCGGCTTGAAAACCGCGGCCACGACAACGAAAAGAAACAGGCAACTGCGGCAGCACCGACCGGCGGCGTTGCGTGCGATCAGAAATGCCCGGTGAAACGGTAGCGGCTGCCGGGATGCCAGAGGTTGGCCACCGACGCGACGACACCTTGCGACCACGTGCGCCGATGCAGGACGAGGCACGGCTCCGCGTCGTCCATCGACAGCCAGTCGCGTGTCACCTCATCGGCCGCGAGCGCTTCGATCCGGTATTCGACACGCTGCAGCGGCGCGACGCGCACGAGGTACTGGTTCGGCGTCGTGTTCGTAAAGTCCTGCAGTGCGTAGTCGGGCGCGACGGCCGGATTGACCCAGCGTTCTTCGAGTTGCACCGGTTCGTCGTTTTCGAAGTGCAGCACGCGCGAATGAAAGAGCGAGCTGCCTGCTTTCAGCTGCATCTCGTCGGCGAGCGCGGCATCGGCGATTTCCCCGCCGATATGCAGTACCTTCGCGTGATAACGATGACCGCGCGCGACAATTTCATCGGAGATGCTGCGTATCGCGACGAGCGTCGACTCGTACTTCGGACGCGCGACGAAGGTGCCAGAGCCCTGCACGCGCGTGAGCACCTGCTCAGCGGTCAGTTCGCGCAGCGCGCGGTTCACGGTCATGCGGGCGACGTTGAAGTCGCGTGCGAGTTCGTTTTCCGACGGCACCTGGTCGCCTTCGGCCCATTCGCCCGCATGAATGCGGGCAAGGATGAAGTCCTTGATGCCCTGATAAGCGGGTGCGTTCATCTCAGCGACGCTCGGAAGCAAATTCGAACGGGCTGTGCGCTCCGATCGTGCCGTTCTGCACGAGACGCGTGATCGCGGCGATGTCGGGCGCGAAGTAGCGGTCGAGTTCGTAGTGCGGCACTTCGTTGCGCACCACGCTCATGACGCGCTGCAGCGCGGGGCTCGTGTGATGCGGCGCGCGCAGATCGACGCCTTGCGCGGCGGCGAGCAGTTCAATTGCCAGAATATTCGCGGTGTTTTCCGCGATATCGGCGAGCTTGCGCGCGGCGAAGGTCGCCATCGAAACGTGGTCTTCCTGGTTTGCGGAAGTCGGCAGCGAATCGACCGATGCCGGATGCGCCAGTGTTTTGTTTTCCGAAGCAAGCGCGGCGGCCGTGACGTGCGCGATCATGAAACCGGAATTGACGCCGCCATCCTTGACGAGAAACGGCGGCAGGCCCGACAGCGTCGCATCGATCAGCAGCGCGATGCGGCGCTCGGCAAGCGCGCCGATTTCGGCTGCGGCGAGCGCGAGATTGTCCGCGGCAAACGCGACCGGCTCCGCATGGAAGTTGCCGCCGGACAGCACTTCGCCGGTGTCGGGGAAGATCAGCGGGTTATCGGAAACCGCATTGGCTTCGATCAGCAGAACGTCGGCGGCGTGACGCATCTGATCGAGGCATGCGCCCATCACCTGCGGCTGGCAGCGCAGCGAGTACGGGTCTTGCACCTTGCCGCAATCGCGATGCGACAGATTGATCGCCGATCCGTCGAGCAGCGACCGGTACGCAGACGCCGCGTCGATCTGGCCTTGATGTCCGCGCAGTTCGTGAATGCGCGCGTCGAACGGCTTGACTGAACCCGCGGCCGCATCGACCGACAGCGCGCCGGCGACGAGGCCGGTGCGATACAGGTCTTCAATCGCGAACAGGTTGTAGAGCGCAAGTGCCGCGGACGCCTGCGTGCCGTTCAGCAGCGCGAGGCCTTCTTTCGCTTGCAGCGTGAGCGGCTTCAGGCCGACGAGACGCAGACCGTCGACGGCCGACATACGCTCGCCCCTGCTGAACACTTCGCCGACGCCGAGCAGCACGGCGGACATATGCGCGAGCGGCGCGAGGTCGCCCGATGCGCCGACCGACCCCTTGACCGGAATCACGGGCAGTACGTCCGCGTTGAAGAGTGACATCAGTGCGTCGATCACTTCGCGGCGGATGCCGGAGTGGCCGCGACCGAGACTCGAGAGCTTCAACGCCATAAGCAGGCGCACGACCGGACGCGACATCGGTTCGCCGACGCCGACCGCGTGCGATAGCACGAGATTGCGTTGCAGCAGTTCGAGCTGATCGTGCGGGATATGCGTGCTCGCGAGACGCCCGAAGCCGGTATTGATGCCATACGCAGGCTCGCCTTTCGCCGCGATGTCGCGGACCGCGTTCGCGCATGCATCGATGGCGGCGAAGCTGGCGGGGTCCAGTTCGAGCGTGACCTGCTCGCGTGCGATCTGACGGAGTTGCGGCAAGGTCAGGCAGCCGGGCGTGAGGATCATGGAAGGCGTTCCTGTATAGACAAGTTATGGCGGAAGTCTAGCTGGAGCGAGTTGTATATACAAGTCGTTTTTTATCCTGGATGGGCCAGGGAATTCCATTAGCGGCCGTTGTGCGGAAGCGTTTCCGCAGCGGGCGTCCGGGCGACTTTTAAATGAAGAAATAACGCGGCGAGATTCGGATTTTTCGACGGTTTTTTTGTTGGCTATGGATTTATTGTGATGGCCGTTGTCGCGGGTAATAAACATATACAACGAGAGAAAAATTCGAATGGGCCGTTGTTCTTTGCTTCCGTCGCGCAAGCACTCGCTATGCGCGCTCACACTGCTGCTGCTTTTCGCTGTACTTCTCTTTGCATCAATGGCGCGCGCCGAAAGCGGCGACGCGATCTGCTACTCGCTCTATCCCAAGTCACGCGGAATACCGGGCACCAAAGGTTGCTCGATCTCTGTTGCGGGTGGAACGCCGGTCGGGATGGGGTCGTACTTCTGTACGGCCAACCTCGAACGCATCGATCGCTACTGCAATGCGCCGGAGCCGGTCGCACCTGAAGCAAGTTGTCCGGTTGCCGATCCGGTCTATCCGGGCACCGGCGTCAATACGCTCGCCGAAGCGGACTTCGTCAGCGGCGGCGATACGCCAGTGACATTTCGACGTACGTATCGCTCGGTGCCGCATCTTCATCCGGACGCCGGCGTCGGTTCGGGATGGTTTCACAACTGGCAGCGTCAGCTCGATCTGGCGAATGCGCGTGCAAGCTCGCCTCAGGTCATCGCCTATCGCGAGGACGGCGAGCCTGTCACGTTCGTTAAGACCAACGGCTCGTGGCGAGGGAAAGGCACCGCCTCGCTCGCGCTGCGCGATAGCACGAACGGCTGGACGCTGACCGATCTGACGAGCGATACAGCCGAGTCGTATTCGTCTGCAGGCGTGCTGCTGTCGGTCAGTACGCACGACGGACGCGTTACGACACTTACGTACAGCGACGCGAATACGCCATCCAACGTGGCACCCGCGGCCGGACTGCTGATTACGGTCACCGAACATGCGGCCGACACCAGCACCTATGTCGATCTCGTGCTCCGGCTCTCGTACGACGCGAAGTACCGCATCACGCAGATGACAGATCCGACCGGCGCTATCACGCGCTATGGCTACGACGCGAACAACAATCTGGTTTCGGTGACATGGCCCGACGGCTATGTACGGCGCTATCTGTATGAGGACGCACGCTTCTGGTCCGCGATGACCGGTGTGATCGACGAAACGGGATCGCGCGTCGCGACGTGGACGTATGACGCGAAGGGGCGTGCCATTGCGGCCAGTCACCCCGATACCACGCGCAACGTTCAGTTTGGCTACGGCGGTAACAGCACAACGGTGACGGATAGTCGTCGCACCACCACGCTGAACTTCTCTTCGATAGCGGGTGTGCAACGGCCGACTGGTAGCAGTTCGTCGTTGGGCAATACTGCTACGACGTGGGATGCAATGGGCAGTCTGCTGACCGATAGCGCAGCGGATGGCAGCAGCACCGAGTACAGCTATGACGATATCGGCCGGCCTACACGCGTGGCTCGGCGAACGTCGATGGGTCTGTCGGTTACGTCCGTTCGATATGCCGACGCGACGACTTTGCATCCGTCGCTGGTCGCGATGCCGCGCATGATGCGTGGCTTTGCTTACGACGAACGGGGGAACCTCGTTGGACTCAGTGAACTGAGTACGGACGATGTGACTGGCGCGAGTGGGTTCGATGCGAAGTCGACCGGAGAGCAGCGCACGTATGGATTCGCGTACGACAGCCGGAATAGGCTCACAGACACGTTGACGATGGTTGGCGGCCAGACGGTCGAACATTTGCATCAGACCTATGACCGTAGCGCCGACCGGCGCATAGCGATGTCTCTGACGGGCGGTCGCAACTACGGGATCGTGATGCGCGACATGGCGCACCGACCGATCGAACTGATGGACGACGGCATGCTTGCGTATGCCGCGTATGACGTGCGTGGCCGTGTTACGCAGTTCACTTATGTTGAAGCTGCGGCGCCTTCTAATGGAAAAGTGAGTCGTACGCTGACGGTTGACTACACCTATTCGCCGGATGGACGGGTTATGTCACGCACGGGGACGGTTAAGCGGGAAGGCGGCAGCGCCGTTGCGATTGGTCGTGATGAGATTGATGAGTGGCTGGATAACTATGAGTCTGGGGTGACGCCGGCGGGGCCGGCAGTCAGTTCGCAGCAGTTGATCAAATCTCTGCTTGCTACGACAGAACCTGGACTGGAACCGATATGCCTCGAATGTGGGCTATTTGGGCCAATTATTCGATGGGGCATAGTCGTTATTGGAGAAATAGCGAGCCAATGCAAGCCAACGCAGGTAACTGTCGATGAGTTGATCGCCTCGGCTACAAAGCCACACAACGGCACCGGCCTCTCCAAATTGTCAAGAGCATGGGACAAGCATTCAGGACGAGAGGCAGAGTACTATCCACCACTGAAAGGCAACACTGAACAAAAGAATGCCACGACGGAGGCATGGCTTCGTGAGCTTCTTGAGAACCCCACCACTATTCGAGAAGAATTGGGAGGCGGAGGCGTTGATTTCCGGACACCAAGCGGGACCGGCGCTAGATATAACCGTGATGGAAGCTTCAGCGGAGTTTTGAATCCGCGTCAGCCATAAGAGGTGGACATGAGCAAACTCGAAATCGTCTGGTCATCCGCGATGGATGAGTACGAAAAATTGACTCTCGAAATCCTCCTTGATCGATATCCGGTAGTTCGCGTGAATGGAGAGCGTGGTCCCGACAAGCTGGAGGCAGAGCTTGGAGGCCCAGAGCCTGACGGGAGAATGGCTCGCAAGATACCGCTCGATGATCTCATCGAAGCGCTTATCGATATTCGCAAAACGATGGCTAGCGGGAAGTAGGTGGTTCGCTCGAGCGCCACCATATAGTGAATTGAGATGTTTGATCGATTTAGGGCGTGTGCTCTGCTGACCACACTGAGCGCCTTTTCACCAAGAAACGAACACTTTTCACAAACAGCTTCGAGGCAGGGACTCTCGACTATATCCCGGGCGACGAAGCGCAACGACTGATCCGGCTGCTCGACTAGGTACGAAAGGCGTTCGGTCATATGAGCCGACTCTACTTCGAAGATCGGCTTATCGACATTGGAGAAACGATGACTAGCCAAAGACAGGTGTACCGTTGACACCACACAACCTCATCGACAGACCACTGGCCACACACGAGCAAGCTCTACTCAGATTCGCGCTATGGATGAACGCACCTCTCTATCCCCATCTCGCTGATCGATGGCTATTACAGATCGACTCATGCAAAGTGTTCGAGATCGACTCCCCGCTCTTTCTCGCTGTCCGCCACGACGAAGCGACAGAGAAAAGCGGTTGCGATGCCTACATGCTTCGACGGGAACTTATCGGCATCGATGAGGGCGTCGCAGTGCTTGTGTGTGTGCAGATCATGAAAACCCCAACCGACGATCTGATCGATATCTTCTCCATCGATCGTCTTGACGGCAAACCGCTCAAACATTATCCGACGCCCGGTGGCTCGTTGATGGTTATGGAGTCGGGTAAGAGGATAGGCGGTGCTGACTGGCGAAACGTCTACAAGGAATCGGGTAGCCCCGTCGCGGTTCGAACGCCCGCGAGCCTTTGAATCTTCGAGTCTCAGCGAGATGCTGCATTTCCTAAGGATTGCGCGAGGCGGATGGGTTACTCGAACTCGAAGGTGTCGTTTTCGATGGCGTGTGGCCCAAACCGTTCCGCGAGTCGGACTTCGTAGAAATGTAGACGGCCTCGATGCAGAAACCCGGTGACGGCCGCCGCCGGCTAAAGCCTCACCCTCCCCTGAATAAAATCCAGAAAGCACTTCACCCGCCCCGCAAGCGAAGCGCTCTGGTAGTACACCGCATGAACCGGCTGCCGCCGATCGATCAGCACGTTCTCGAGCACCGTAACAAGCCGCCCATCCCGCAAATCGCCGGCAATCATGAAATCCGCAAGGCAAGCGATCCCCCACCCATCGATCGCGAGCCGTCGCAACGTCTCCCCGCTCGACGCCGCAATACCCGGCTCGATCTTCAACGAATCGCGCTCGCCATCCCGCAACGGCCACCGGTTCAAATGCTCGGGCGCAGTGAACCCGATCAGCCGATGCTCATGCAGCGCATCCACCGACCGCGGCACCCCGCGCTCCGCCACGTAACCGGGACTCGCCACAATTCTCAACTTGCTGCTGCCTAACGCACGCGCATGCAACGTCGAATCCTGCAACTCGCCAATACGAATCGCGATATCCACCCGCTGCTTCAACAGGTCGACGGTCCGCTCATTGCTCGTTAGCTCGAGCCGGATCTCCGGATACATCGCCGAAAACGCCTTCATATGCGGTGCTATGCAATGCAGCATGAACGGCGACGCCGCATCCACCCTCAACGGTCCCGACGGACGTCTGCGCCGCCGCGCCACCGACTCCTCGGCTTCTTCCATCGCAGCGAGTATCGCGCGCGCTTTGGCGAGGTATAGCTCGCCCTCTTCGGTCAGCTGCAAGCGCCGCGTCGTGCGCCGCACGAGCGCGGTGTCGAGTTTCTTCTCGAGCCGCGACAGCGCGCGGCTGACGCCCGATACGGTCTGCTGCAGCTTCTCCGCAGCCGCCGTAATCGATCCGCTGTCGATCACCGTCACAAACACCAGCAGTTCATCGGTCGAAGTTTTCATTGTTGATTTCAAATCAAGTTTGATTTGAGACTAACACGCTTTTTGCGAGAATCGCTTCGTCCCATACTGCGTTCATATCGTCTTTCCATTCAACGCCGCCAAACGCGGCATGGGAGAACCTCTTGAACATCTTCATCACAGGCGCGAATGGTTTTATCGGCGGTTCGATCGCCGCCGGCCTCGTGCGCGCGGGGCATCACGTCACCGGTCTGATCCGCAAGCCCGAACAGGCCGCCGAACTCGAACGCCTCGGCATAACCCCCGTCATCGGTTCGCTCGACGACCGCGCGCTGCTGATCGCGCAGGCACAAGCGGCCGACGCCGTTATCAACGCAGCAAGCAGCGATCATCGCGGCGCGGTCGAAGCCTTGATTGAAGGCCTCGCCGGTTCGAACAAGCCGTTCCTGCATACGAGCGGCTCAAGCATCGTCGGCGATGCATCGGGTGGGGAAGCCGGCGCGGCTGCGATCTATCACGAAGATTCGTTGCCCGAACCAACTGCCGACAAGGCCGCACGCGTGGCAATCGATCGGCTCGTGCTCGACGCCGCAAAGCGCGGCGTTCGCTCGGCCGTGCTCTGCAATACGCTGATCTATGGGCACGGCGCAATCAAGGGCAGCGCAAGCGTGCAGTTGCCGCGCCTCATCCGTCAGGCGCAAAAAAGCGGCATCGTGCGGCACGTCGGCAGCGGCGGCAACATCTGGTCGAACGTCCATATCGACGACGTCGTCGAACTCTATCGCCTCGCGCTCGAGAAAACGCCTGCCGGCACGTTCTATTTCGTTGAAAGCGGCGAAGCGTCGTTCCGCGAAATGAGCGCGGCGATTGCCGACGCGCTCGGTCTCGGCGCGCCGCAAGACTGGCCGCTCGAAGAAGCGAAAAATGAATGGGGCTACGAGATGGCCTCGTACGGCCTCGGCTCGAACAGCCGCGTGCGCGGCTCGCGCGCGCGTGAACTGCTCGGCTGGACGCCGAAGCGCAGCTCGGTAATCGACTGGATCAAACAGGACATGCGCGCGGCATCGGCTGAATAACAGCTTACGTCGCATTTGCGCGACTTCGTTGCTAATCCGTAAGGTCAACTCGATAGAATCGCC
This sequence comes from Paraburkholderia edwinii, assembly GCF_019428685.1. Taxonomy (NCBI): domain Bacteria; kingdom Pseudomonadati; phylum Pseudomonadota; class Betaproteobacteria; order Burkholderiales; family Burkholderiaceae; genus Paraburkholderia; species Paraburkholderia edwinii. The sequence goes on along the minus strand of NZ_CP080095.1, from coordinate 1,998,706 downwards.
TCATCTGATAGACGATTCTGCCGGGCGAGCCCGGATTCGCCGATGTTGCTCGCACTCAACTTCGACTGGCTGACCAATCTCCTTGCGATTCTCTTTCTTGTCGCCTGTCTGTACGACATGCGATACGACGAGTACGGGACGCTGACGCTCGCGGCTGCCGCGATGGGGCTCGTCGTAATGGCAATTCACCTGTTCCTCAGGCCCGCTTTCGAAATGTCGCTGTAGCGCGGCAGACGCAAAAAACAACGGGTGCCGCGCAAAGTGACCGCGCCGCACCCGTGGAGGAAACCGCTAGCCGGAAACCGCTGTTCGCCTGCAACAGGCGTTACGTCCTCCCGGCAGGAAAGACTCGCAAAATCAGATCGCCCAACCGCCCAGATAGAACACTGCAAGAACGATTGCGATCGCAACGGTCCCGACATTAAGCTTTCTAAATTCGCCGCTCACGATCCGGCCGATCACCAGCGTGCAGAAGCCGAGCATGATGCCAGTCACGATATTCGCGGTCAGCACGATAAACACCGCGCAGACGAGTCCCGACATCGCATCGACCATATCGTCCATATGCAGCTTGCTCACGCTCGACAGCATCAGCAGCCCGACGTACATCAGCGCGGGCGCGGTCGCATACGACGGTACAAGCGCGGCGAGCGGCGAAAAAAACATCACGCAGAGAAACAGCAACCCGACGATTGCCGCCGCGAGACCGGTTTTCGCACCGGCGGCGACGCCGACCGTCGACTCGATATACGCAGCAGCCGGTGCGCCGCCCATCAGGCCTGAAAAGATCGAACTCACGGAATCGGCCGTCAACGCGCGGCCGCCGTTGATAATGCGGCCGTTCTGATCGAGCTGGCCCGCCTGCCCCGCAACCGCGCGGATCGTACCCGTCGCATCGAACACCGCGGTCATCACGAGTGCGAGCACGCTCGGCAGCACCGCGAGCGACAACGCGCCTTTCAGGTCCATCGCGCCGATCAGCGACGTATGCCCCGGCGCGCTCAACGACGGCAGCGCGAACACGCCATGAAACGCGACAGCCGGATCGAGCAGCAGCGCCAGCGCCGAGATCGCGACGATCACAATGAGGATCGCTCCCGGCACGCGGCGTCGCACGAGTCCGAAGATCGCCGCGAGACCGATCACCGACATCAGCGCCGGCAGCGACGTGATGTGACCGAGCGACACCGGCATGCCCGGCCCCGGGTTCTTCACCACGAGCCCAACGTCGTTGGCCGCGATCAGCAGCAGAAAAAGTCCGATGCCGATGCCCGTGCCGTGCGCGACGCCGGCCGGCAGATTGCGCAGAATCCACGAGCGCACGCCCGTCACTGAAATCGCGGTAAACACGAGGCCCATCAGAAACACCGCGCCCAATGCGACGGTCGGAGGCAATCCCTTGCCGAGCACGAGCCCGAATGCGGTGAACGCGGTCAGCGAGATCGCGCAGCCGATGGCGATCGGCAAGCGTGCCCACACGCCCATCAGCAGCGAGCCGAATGCAGTCGTCAGACAGACGGCGACGAATACCGCGCTCGTGTCGAAACCAGCCTTGCCGAACATGCCTGGGACGACGAACACTGAATAGACCATCGCGAGAAACGTTGTGATACCCGCCACGATTTCGCGGCGCTGCGTGCTGCCGCGTGCCGACACTTCGAAATAGCGGTCGATTACTCCCTCGTATGTCCCTTCGAAAGCGGCGTCGTCGCCGTCGAGGTCGGTTGCCGGCAAGCCTTGCGCGTGCGCCTGGGATTCCATCATGGTGAGTGCCTCCTTTATCAGCAAGCTGAAACGGCCATGTGGGAGCCGCCGTCAGGTTCGTCTCGTCGAGTTGTCGTGCGGCTTGCGCGCATTGCGTGCGTGCGGTGCCGCCTTTCTGTAGTTGCGAAGGTTAGGTGAAGACAAATATGTCTCCTATCGCGGCGAAGGCATGCCCGGCATGTCGCGACGCTTATATCGCCGAGCGCGCGGGAGCGGCGGCTGGCCCGCCGGGTGTTTACACCTACGCGGGAAAAATGCGCAAAAGCGCGTTGCGCCGCGGTGCGCCACGCGCGGCAAACCCGGCTTCGCAGGCGCCGCAGGTTACACTCTGTCCGCGGCGCGCTTTCGACCTCGCATTCAGTCTCACAATGAGTGCGACGCTCGCGCGCTGCGCGGCACGTTTTACAGCACGCTTCACAAGCCGCTTCACAACCAGTTTCACAACCAGTTTCGCAGCCAGCTTCACAGCCCGTTTAACAGCACGTTTCACTGCACCGATCGCGGCGATGCTCCCGGGCGTCCCGCTTCATGCCATGGAGTCCTTGTAGATGAGCGGCGGTTTCCTACGTCCGGCTTTCCGACTACTGTTTCTCGCCGTGCTGGCGCTCTCGGCCCTCGTGCTGTCGGGCTGCGCGCTGTTCGGCCCTGCCCATCAGGAGCCCGCGCCGATTGTCGAGGCCGTGCCGAGCATCGTCGAGCCGCCTGCGCCGCCGGTCGTCGAGACCGAGCCCGAGGAAACCGAACCGGCCGAGCCCGCTCAGCCGAAAAAGCCCAAGCGGGTGATCGCGCGGCCTCACAAGGTCGAGCCGCCTCCGCCGCCGCCCCCACCGCCCCCGCCGCCGCCTCCTCCTCCGCCGCCGCTGATCGTGACGCACGCGATCGACCGCGGCTCGGTGCGAGGCCTGCTCGACAGCGAAGTGCAGAGGCCCGACGGCAAGGTGATCGGCCGCGCGGTCGATCTGACCGTCGATGCGCATGGCGCACCGCGCGAGCTCGTCGTCAATCTGCAGGGCTTCATGGGCATCGGCGACCGCAAGGCGAGCTTTCCGTGGAACGCATTCCGCTTCAATCCGACCGCCAAGCCCGCGCCGATCACCATCACCTTGCCGCCGAACCAGATGGCTTCGGTCGGCCGCGCGAAGCCGTCGACCTCGCTCGCCACCCCGCTGGCCGGCGTGGCGCCCGCGCCGCCCGTGCCGGACGGCCAGTTGCCGCTGCTCGACGCGACCGTCGAACGGCCGAACGGCGCGCAGGTCGGGCGCGTGATCGACGTGCTGATCGACGGCAATGCGCAGCCCCAAGCGGTTGTGATCGACGTGAGCGGCATCATCAATCTCGACCGGCGCTCGATTGCGGCGAGCTGGTCCGCGCTGCATTTCACGCCGAAGGACAAGTCGCTGCGCGCGCTGATGGATCTGAACGAGGCACAGATCAAGGCGTCGCCTTCTTATGAGAACGGCAAGCCGATCGTTGCGGTGTCGCCTGCGCCGCCGCAGGCTCCCGCATCGGCTGCGGCGACCCCGGCGGGCACATCGGCGCCGGCCGCGAGCGGCGCCGCGCCACCCGCGGCAGCGAGCGCTGCGCCGCCTCCGTCATCCGGCGCGACGGCTTCGTCCGCGCGAACTTCCCGATGACGGGCCGGCACATGGTCAACGCACGCAGTGTCCGCGCCCTCGACTGGCTGAACTTCTTCGTCGCGAACGTGCAGACGGGGTTCGGGCCGTTTATCGCGTCGTACCTCGCGACGCACAAATGGACCCAGGGCGAAATCGGCCTCGCTCTATCGGTCGGTACGATCAGCGCAATGGTGAGCCAGGTGCCGGGTGGCGCCGCCGTCGACGCGCTGCGCAACAAGAAGGCGGCCGCCGCATGGGCGACCATCGCGATCATATTGAGCGCGCTGCTGCTGGCCGTCAGCCCGACCGTGCTGCCCGTGATGGCCGCCGAGGTGCTGCACGGCTTCGCGAGCTGCATGCTGGTGCCCGCGATGGCGGCGATCTCGTTTGCGCTCGTCGGGCGCGCGAATCTCGGCGACCGGCTCGGCCGCAACGCGCGCTGGGCGTCGATCGGCAGCGCGGTCGCAGCAGGCCTCATGGGTCTGACGGGCGAATATGTCTCGGCACGCGCAGTGTTCTGGCTAACCGCGGCGCTCGCGGTGCCCGCGCTCTTCGCGCTGACGATGATTCATCTGCCAAACGCGATGCCGCGTTTGCCAGGCGCGCCGCGCGCACGTGAACCGTCGCATGAGCCGTCACATGAGCCGTCGTTTGACGACGCCGCGGCATCGCCACTCGCGGAGCCGGCACCGGACGACGCGCCCGTCGAGCCGGAACATCGCGAATCGATTTTCGATCTGCTGCGCGACAAGCGGCTGCTCGTGTTCGCCCTGTGCGTCGTGCTGTTCCATCTGTCGAACGCGGCCATGCTGAACCTCGCGGCGGGCGAAGTGACCGCGAGCATGGGCGACAACGTTCAACTCGTGATCGCCGCGTGCATCATCGTGCCGCAGGCAATCGTCGCGCTGCTCTCGCCGTGGGTCGGCCGGACGGCGCAGAGTTGGGGACGGCGTCCGATCCTGCTGCTCGGCTTTTCCGCGTTGCCGATTCGCGCCCTGCTGTTCGCGGGCGTGAGCAGCCCGTACCTGCTCGTGCCGGTGCAGATGCTCGACGGCATCAGCGCCGCGGTGTTCGGCGTGATGCTGCCGCTGATCGCGGCCGACGTCGCGGGCGGCAAAGGCCGTTACAACCTGTGTATCGGGCTCTTCGGGCTCGCGGCAGGTATCGGCGCGACGCTGAGCACGTCGCTGGCGGGCTTTGTCGCAGACCGCTTCGGCAATGCGGTCAGCTTCTTCGGACTGGCAGGCGCAGGCGCGCTTGCCGTGCTGCTCGTATGGGCTGCGATGCCGGAAACGCGCAATGCGGGTATGCAGCAGAAAACCGATGCGTTGCCGGAAGCGCGGTAGCGGTAGCAATTGCGGTAACGAACGGGTAAGGCGCGCGGCGGCTTGTGCGTGAAATACGAAAGACAAGCGCAGGACACTAGCGCGGACCGCCGCGTCGGCGCGCCGCCGCTACGCCTTTTCGACCGCGCGCAGGCCGAGGTCCTTGGGCTTACGAAACGCCGAGGCGACCTTGTCGCATTCTGCGACCGGCACGCCGAGCGCTTCGAAGTGCATGCGCCATTCGCGCACGACGGCCGACAGGTCCTTGATGATCTGCGCCGCCGCGTGCTTGAGCAGACCGAACCGGCCCGCCGCCGACAACGCGTTGTCGAGCGTGGCTAGCCGCCCGGCCGCGGGCCCGACACCCAGCACGAGAAAACGCTCCGAACCCAATTGCGGTTTGGGCACGACGTCATACAGGTCGCTTAGCCGCCAGCCGCGATTGACTCCGTCCCAGACGAACGCGTGATTGCGCAGATGATCGTCGTCATTCGTGACGAGGATGTTGAACACCATGCGCTTGAAGAGCTCCGTCTTGTCCGCGCCGACAAAACCGCTTGCACCCAGTTCGGCGATCGTGTCGGCCAGGTTCGCGTATTCGGCCGAGCCCGTGTCGAACTCGTGCATTTTGAGCATCGTGAGCGCGCTCACGACGTGCCGCTTGCCGAATTCGCCCCGTTGCAACGGCACGCGATCGAAGCGCTCGATTAGCATCACGTCGCGCCCATCGGGCATGTGCACGAGTCGCGTCTCGGGCACACGCAGCCCGCACAGACGCGCGAGCTCGAGCGTCGCGCGCTCGATAACGGGCACATTGAAGCTGTCGCGAAACGCGGGAAACTTCGCGACCCATTGCCGCCCGCCCTCGAGCAGCACCGCTTTGGGCCGCGCGCCACCGAGCGTGGCCCCTACGCTGAAGAGCGACTGCAGGTTGCGCGGCACGCGTCGGCCCTGCTGGATTAGCGCGGCAGCGTCGAGCAGGTACGACAGTTCCTTGATGTCCGGCAGTTTGCCGCGCTCGGCCGGCGCCGTCGGTGAATCGCGGAAGTCGAGCGCGCCGGTGCGATGAGGCCCTGCGTGCGCGAGATATTCGGTTTCCGGCAAGCTGTCCGGCGCGACCTTCAGCATGTTTTCGATCACGCGCCGGCCCCACGAGTCCGGCGCCGCATCGCGGATCGCGCCGAATAGCGCGAGCCCCGCGGGCGGCTGGAACACGGTTTCCTTATGCGCCCTCGCTTCTTCGAGCGGCATGCTGACCGGATCCACCGCGAGCGCGTGCGCGCGCTGCAGGTACTTGTTGCCGTACACGAAAGTCGCGCCGACCGGCTTGATGCCCTCCTCGAAAAGGACGAGCCGCCCCGCTGGCACCGCCTCAGCCGTGCCCTCGAGCACGATGAAGACGTACTTGCGCCATTCGGTCGGCCATGTCGCGAGCGACGGCCCCGGCACTTTTGCCGGTGCGGTTGCCGGCACCTTTGTCGAGCTAGAAATCGTACTCACCTGTTTTCGAAACGGGTTTGCGTGCGCGCTTGCGAGATTTCGCTTCTCGCTGCGCCTCGCCGATCACGTCGTTTTGCCGGATCGCGAGCGGATCGAGCAAGCCCAGCAGGCCCGCGCGTTCGAACGCATGCAGCCACGACGCGAAACTCACCGACACATCGCCTTTTTCGATCCGCACGAGCGTGCTCGGGCTGATATTGGCGCGCTCCGAAAAGTCTTGCCGCGACATGTTGCGCGCGATGCGGGCGGCGGACACCGCGCGCCCGAGCGCGGCCGAGCGACGCTTGAGATCCGCGGACGCAAAATCCTTGTTGTTACGCTTCATTTTTTGTCGTATCTGACACGTAATGACAGATAAGTGGTCAGTATAGACAAAAAATCTGCGATGTCAAAGTGGTGGTGCAGTGCTTTTAGTCATAACTGACCAATTAAACCGGATAATAATTCAGATATGGCAAATTTTTGCCCGTCTGTTGTCTGCACAGGCGTGCCTGCAGCGTCGCCGGCGTCCAGTCGGGCATTCTCAATCGCGTATTTAGTCGAGCAGTTGCGCCGCCTGCTTGCGCAACGCCAGGCCGAACTCGTCGAGCCAGCCAATCGACAGCCGCCAGCTTTGCCAGTACAGATCCACGTCGAGATGCTTGCCCGGCAACATATCGATCAATTCCCCGCGAGCGAGCGACGGCGCCACCACCCGCTCCGGGCACATGCCCCAACCCAGCCCTGTCATGCATGCGCGCACAAAACCGGCGACGTGCGGAATCCAGTGCTTGGGCGGATCGATGTCCGCGCGCGTGATCTTGCGCATGAAGCGCTTCTGCAGTTCGTCCTTCGGATTGAAGTCGACGCACGGCGCGCGGCGCAATGTTTCGCGCGTCACGCCTTCAACGAAATGCCGCTCGTGGAACGCCGGCGTGCAGACCGCGAGGTAACGCATCCGGCCCAAGCGCGTCGAGCGGCAACCCTGCACCGGTTCGGCCTGAGTGGTGACCGCGCCCTGCACGCTGCCGTCGCGGATCAACTGCGCCGTGTGGTCCTGGTCGTCGATGACGAGATCGAGCAGCATTTCGCGCTCGGTGCAGAAGCCGGCAATCGCGTCGATAAACCATGTTCCTACGCTGTCGTCGTTCACCGCGACGCGCAGTGTGGGCCACGCTTGCAACTGTGCGCCCGGCAGCGCCGGCAACGGCCCTGAGAGTTCGGCCTCGAGCAGTTGCACGCGCTCGGTGTGCCGGCATAGCAGCGCACCGGAAGTGGTGGCGACACACGGCGAGCCGCGCTTGACGAGCACGCTGCCCACGCGTTCCTCGAGCAGCTTCACGCGCTGCGATACCGCCGACGGCGTGACGTTGAGCTCGCGCGCCGCCCGCTCGAACGAACCGTGCCGGACGACGGCCGCAAGCGCATCCAATAACGCGTAGTCCAGCATTAGCGTTCCTTAATCGGTATTAACAAAATTAGGTTTTCTTAGGCAGCAGATTACTTCAGACTGCGGCGATCTGCTTTTTATATTGTTTTGATAACGATGAACTGGATATCTTTTTCTCATGGCGCGGCGCTGTGCGCATCGCTGATCGTGACGATCGGCGCGCAAAACGCATTTGTCCTGCGGCAAGGCATCATGCGCGCGCATGTCGGCAAGATCGTGCTGCTGTGCACACTGTCCGACTTTATCCTGATCGGTGCGGGTGTCGGCGGCGCCTCGGTGCTCGTCAGCCGTTATCCGGTGTTTGTTCACACCCTGCTGTACGTCGGCCTCGCCTATCTTGCGTGGTTCGGCATCAGCGCGTTGCGCCGCGCGCTGCGGCCCGGCGGTGCGGTGCTCGATGCGGGCGTTTCAGAAGCCTCAGGTACGTCATCAGGCGAGTCCTCAGGCACGTCCGCCGGCGACGTGCAGCGCACCATTCCGATCGTTCTGATGACGCTCGCGTTCACGTGGCTCAATCCGCACGTGTACCTCGATACGTTCCTGCTGATCGGCACCGCCGGCGCACGCGAGCCGGAAGGCGCGCGTATCGCGTTCGCGCTCGGCGCAATGGCGGTCAGCGCTGCATGGTTCGTGGCGATTGGCTATGGCGCGCGCGTACTCGCGCCGCTGTTTCGTCGCGCCGGTGCGTGGCGCATTCTGGATGGGGCAATCGGGGGAATGGTGTTGTTGCTGGCGGTCGCGCAGTTCCGCTGATTCAAGGCGGCTGATTCAGTTACGCTCGTTCGCGTATTCAGTTGCGCTCAGTTGCGCTCAGTTACGTTGTCCGGCAGCGTCGAGCCGCGCGCGGCACGCAGCATCCGCACCGACCCCAACGGTGCGCAACGCCCCATCGGTCACATACGGCTCGATGCCTGCCGCGCAGATTTTTGCGGCGATCTCGCGTCGGCACGCATCATCGTCCGGAGCGCAATAGTCGATCGAAATAACCGGTAGCCGGTAACGGTCGCGAATCGTCCGCGCCTGGCCGAGCAGCCATTCGCGGTCGTCCGCGGGCACAGCTCCGTAGCGCTGGTTGCCCTGGTCCCAGTTACCGTAGAGCGATTCGAACGCAACCGCCGCGACGTCGCCGTGGATCTCCGGCAGCACCTCGAAACCGCGGTTCAAAATAAGTTGCGCATCCGGATAGCGTGCCTTCAGCGCGCGAATCGTCTTGACGAGACCTGCCTGCTGCCGCGCACGCGCGGCGTCCGTCTTCGCGATCAGCTGCCACGAATCGAGCGTGTCGAGGAAAAAACCGCGGTAGCCGCGCGCCCACAGCGGCGCGATGATGTGCTCGACAAAGAACTGCGGCCAGCCGGGCGCGCCCTGATCGATCACCGCCGAGGCCCACTCCGAATTGCGCCCGATCAGCCACTTTTTAGGCATCGACGCCATATAGTCGCGGTCTTTCGTGACTTCGCCGACGCTCACATACGCATACCAGTTCGTGCAGCGCGGCTTCTCCCCGCCCTGTGCGACCGCCATGGCCGACACTGCGCGCGGATCGAAGCCGCTGTCCGCTTCAACCACCACGGTATCGAACTGCGACAGTTGATCGACCGGAACCTGTTCGCCATAGAACAGGGCCACCGTACCGACGCCGCTTTGTGCCCCACGCGCGCAAGCGGCAGCGAACACGGGCCGCGCGCACACCGCCGACAGCAGCAAAACTACCGCCGCGACGCACGCTATCTGCACCCAGGGCGGCCCTAGCCGCGCGAACAGATTGGCAAGCGCCGTCATGATCAGTTACGCAGCATGTAGGTTTCGTACTCGAGCCTCGCGAACTTGCGATCGAGCATCTGCACGGCGGCGACGACGAGAATCAGCAGCGTCAGCGCAAAGCCATAACCGTACGTATCGGGCGAAAGCCGTAGCGTAATGCCGGTGAGCAAGCCGTTCAGCGCGACGAACGCGAAGCAGAGCTTCAATACCGAGCGCCGCGCATCGAGATAGAAGAACACGTTCAGCAGACCGAGCAGCAGCACCTGCAAGCTCGCCGCAATCACGTCGACGATCAGCAGCGGCATATACAGCGACGAGATATGCAGCGCATCGAGCACGAACCTGCCGAACGCGAGTATAAGCAGCAGCACCACCGCCTGGATCTTGACGATCTCGTAGAGGCCGGCGCGGATGCTCGACACCATCATGTCGCGCATCTCGTTGATATGGCGCAGCGTCGCACCGCTGCGTACGGCGTCGTAGAACGCGTCGTAATACTCGACGAAGTCCGCTTCGATACGCACGAGGAACGTCGCCATGCCGGGCATCACGCATACGTACGCGATAAACACCGGAATGTCGTAAATCACCGACGCATGCAGCGGCCCGATGACCGTCGACCCCGTGGCCGGCGCATACCAGAACATGAACTTGTCGAGCCACACGCCGAGATTGAACAGCAGACCGGTCAGCGCGAGGCTCGGATACGCGAATCGTCTTTCGAACGCTTCGAACGAAATAAAACGCTCGCTGAGGTAGTTGCGGTAAATCAGGCCGGAAAGGCCCGCAAGCAACACGATATGCCCGGCGACGAAGCCCCCCAGCAATCCCGCGATGCCGTGCCGGTTCAGCATCAGCGCAAATGCGACCGTGCAGCCGTAACCGATAAAGAACACGACCAGAATCTGCCGGTACTGCTTGACGCTCGACAGAAAGATCACCGCGATCCAGATATTGCTGATCACGACAAAGCCCGCGACCATCAGCAGCCGGTACAGCAGCGGCTCGCCGTTGAACCCGAACCACACGGCCACATAGCCGAGGATGCCTGACGCGGCCGTCGAAACCAGCACGACGCCGTTATAGTTCGACAGCACGAGGTCGTCGCGCTTTTCGAAGAGGCGGTCGGAAATGAAGCGTGTAAACGACAGTTGCAGCGGCCCCGTCAGAATCAGACTGCCCGCAATCAGGTACGTAACCGACACCTGAAACTGCACGATCGCGTACTTCGGGATCGTGAACGCGAGGCTCATCAGGCCGATCACGAGAATGCCGACGATCGACATGATCAACGGCCCGGAACTGATCATCCCCGCGTAAGCGTAGGCGCGCATCGTGCCGGTCAGCGTGTCGCGCCGCAGGATCTTGCGGAGTTCGAAACCAATGCCTGCCATTAACGATTCTCCTGCGCTTGCGAAGGCTGTGCACCCGATGCGCTAGCGGCGGCCGCGGCTCCTCGCGCACCCGCGTGCACCGGGCAGCCCATGGCGCCCGCTGCACCGTTCGCGCCGCCGCCACTCGCGGTTCGCGTCGGCGCGGCAGCGAGCCGGTCGTACAGCTCGCGATATTGATCAATCATCTGCGCCTTCGTATAGAAGCGGCGCACGCGTTCAAGTCCGGCTGTCTGCGCAGCGCGCCAGCGCGGCAAGTCGCCGAGCAGTTCGAGCACCGCCTGCGCGAATGCGGCCGGGTTCGCGATCGGCACAACGAGGCCCGCGGCGCCGAGCGCGCGGTCTTCGTCGCCATAGCCTTCGATCAGTTGCCGGCACGACCCGACGTCCGTGGTAATCGACGGCACGCCGGCGGCAAATCCTTCGAGTACGACAAGCGGCAGCGCCTCACTGATCGACGTCAATGCGAGCGCGTCGACCTTCGGCAAAATATCGTCGATGCGCTGAAAGCCGAGAAACTTCACGTGCTGCGCGAGGCCAAGACTTTGCGCAAGCGCATGACATTCCTGCGCATAGGCCGGATCTTCCTCTTCCGGGCCGACAATCCAGCCTTCGATATCGGGCATCGTGCGCGAGGCGATAAAGATCGCGCGAATAAACGTCTTGATGTCCTTGATCGGCACGACGCGGCCGATCAGCGCGACCACGTTGCCGGCGCGCGCCTGACCCGGTTCATGCGGAGCGCGCTTTGCGACGAGCGGCGCCAGCCCATCGACATCCACGCCATTCGGAATATTGCGCGTACGCGCCGCGTCGGCGCCGTCGGCAATCTGCCGCTGCCGGTTCGTTTCGTAGAGCGCGACGATATCGTCGGCCGCGTCATACGCAAGCTTGCCGAGCGCTTCGAAAAAGCGCACCCACAGTTCGCGGAAATAGCTGATCTTCGAAATATCGCGCTCGAAGGCGCCGCGGTTATCGCGAATCCACTGGCTTTGCAGCAGGTCGATCTTGCGTTCCTTCGTATAGATACCGTGCTCCGAAACGAGCAGCGGCCGGCCCGTCCGGTAGTGCAGCAGTGCGCCGAGAAAGCCCGCATAACCGGTCGACACCGTGTGATACACACGCGCCGGCGGCAATTGCGCGGCGATACGCGCAAGCTGCCACAGCGGCTTGTGCATGATGCGCACGGTCCAGAAGTAGTCGGTAAACGACGGGTCCGTGCAATGCCGGTGGTACTGGTCGACGATAAAGTCCCATGCCGCGCGGCTCGATACGAATTGCTGCTCGTTGAGCGGACCGTCGTCGCCGATCAGATGCACGAGGTCGGCCATCAGCGCGGCCGGATTGGCGCCCTGCCGGCTACGCCACGCTTCGTGCAGTTCGGCCGACTTCGCAAATGCCGCCGCATCGCCCGGGATTTCGCGCGCCATCTGCTTGTCGGCGGGCGCCGCTTCATACAGGTAGTGCGCTTCGAAGTGCACGACGTTGTCGGGCAGCTCATAGGCGGCGCCGTGATAGTCCTCTTCGCGGCTGCCGACGAACGCGATCGCAAAGCGAATCCCGGGATACGACCGGATCATCTGATTGACCCAGCTCGACACGCCGCCACGCACGTACGGGAACGTGCCTTCGAGCAGCAGGCACACATCGGCATCGGCGGCGCGACGAAAAAGTGACGAATTCATGGCGACCAGTATTGAACGACAGGTTTGAGCAGCGGCAAGGCCGACGCATGGCCGAGCGACGCGAGCAATTCGGACACGCGCGCGTAATCGCGTTGCAGGAACGCGGCTTCGGCCAGCCACGGCACGAGGCGTTCGCGCGGAAAGCCGAGCGCCTGGGCGCGCGCCAGATAGCGCGCGGCATCTTCAGCTGCGCCTTGCGCGAGCGCGAGACGTCCGCGGATCAGCCACAGCGCGGCATCGCCGTCGTTGATCTCGAGCGCGGCGCTCGCGTAGCGATCGGCCTGCTCGAGCGTATGCGTATAGACCGCGCCCTGCACGAGGTTCTGATAAACGAGCTCGAAATACAGCTCGGCGAGCTGCCGGTTGATCGCGTGACGCTCACTGTCGGTTTGCGCGAGTTCGAGCGTTTGCGCGGTCTGGAAAATCTTCTGCATCACGTCGTTTTCGGCCTGATCGAGCGTGCCGTAGGCAATCAGCCGCACGTCTTCGATCGGATCGGCGAGCAGATCGCGCAGCAAGGTGCCCGTGGTGCGCGTCGGCATGCTCTGGATCGCGACGAGCGCCGACAGCCGGTCCGACGCATTGACCTGCGTATTGACGAGCCGCGCCTGCAGGCGCGCGCCGCCGCCATGCGAGACGCGCGACATCAGATACGTGACGAATTCGGGCGCGGGGACTTCTTCAAGCTCGTCGTCGCTGCGCTTGCCCGGAAACCAGGCCGCCCAGATGCAGCTCGCGAGCAGCACGAGACCGGCCGCGACCGGCACGAACGTGCAGAAAAGCCACAGGAACAGCAGCGTGAAGGCGCGCGGCGCGCGGTAACGCTGCGGCAGCAGCAGCCGGAACAGCACGGCCTGCAGTGCGCCGCAGACGGCATCGAGCAGCATCGCGGGCAGGATCGGCCCTTCGACGGTTGCGCCGGGCGCGAGTTGCCAGAGCGCGTTGCCTTGCACGAGCGCAAGCACGGCAATCGCGAGCACCGCGACGACGGACATGGCCACACGCCCCACGTTCGAGGCATTGGCAGAGCGCTCGGGCTTAGCCATCGATGCCGCTGCGTGTCAGCAGCCCTCGCAACGCCGAGCCAGGCGCGCCGCTGCCCAGATGCAGCGTATGCACGCCGATGCGTGCGCCTTCGAGATCGAGGTCGAACTGCACGCGCAGGCTCGCTTCGATGCGCGCCAGGTAACCGTCGACGCCGGTTTCGTCGGTTGCGGGCATCAGGTTGACGAGCACCGACTTGCCCTCGGTCCTGATCGGCCACAGCAAATCGAGCGAACGGCGCCGGCGCATCACATGCTCGAAGAACGAGTCGCCGGCATCGTCGTGCGGGAATACGAGTGCGACGAGCGAGGAAGCAATGCCCGCCGTGCGCGCGAGCCGCGACAGCCGGCTCATATCGAGCGCGAATTCGTACGGGCACGCCGGCACGACGTCGAGAATCTCGCGCACCTGCCGCGAATGCTCGACGCCGTCCGCGTAGTAGCCGAGCAGCACGAGCAGCAATTGCAGATTGTCGAAGTTCAGCGACAGGAACGGCATGCGGCGGATCGCGAGCAGCGCGAGCACGTCGCCGTCCGCGGCGACCACCGGCGCGCAGACGAGCAGCGACGTATGCACGACCGGCCGCTCGTCGCTACGCAGATGCGCGACGCTCTTTGTTTCGAGCGCGCGCGCCACGAGATCGTCGTGCGCATCGAGTTCGAACGCATCGCCCACGCGTGCGAGCGCCGTTGCGCCGGCCTTGCCGCCCTGCACCGGAAACAGCGCGGCCACTTCGATCTGGCACGCCTGCGCGACGAATTCGAGCAGTTCGTGCGTGCCCGGCATATCGCCCGCGGCACGCGTGCGCGGCTCCTCGAGACCGTGCGCGACCGACAGCCGGCGCAATTCGGTAATCGAGTCGCGCAGCGTGGTCGGCTTCGACAACAGGTCTTTTTCGAGCCGCTCGTGCGACAGACGCATCAGATAGTGGCTGTTCGTGATCGCGACGAGCCGGTCGTTCAGATAGCCGTTGAGCGCATTGGCGCGTTGCGCGCGGGCGCCCCAGATATCGCCGAAATGACCGACTAGAATCGTCTGGAGCAGGCCGCCGATAAAGAACGTCGTCGGCCATGCAGTGTCGACGCCGTGCGTGTGCAGCAGCCACGCACCGACCAGCACCGCACTCGCCAGAAGACCGAGCAGCGTGCCGTAGCGCAGCGCGACGACGAGCGTCGCAAACCACAGCCACGGGAAGCCCGTGTTGAGCAGCAGCGGATCGGACGGATCGAAATGCCAGCACAGCAGGCAGACGATCAGCATGAAGCCGATCGTTTCGACGATCGCGAAAGGCCGCGTGACCGCGGGCGCCACGAAGCGCCGCACGGCATTCAGATGACCGAACGGATGCGCGTTGCGCGGCTTGACCGCTGCCGCGTTCGCGCTGCTATCCGGTCGGGAAGTGGCGGTATTCACGGCCGACTCCTGATGGCTTGTCTAAAACCCGATGACGGCATGCGCCGCTTCATGCGCGTGCGTAGAGCGGCGCGAGCAGCTTGCCGATCAGCGACGTCGCGACGTTCGCGAGGCTCGAACGGCTCCAGCCGCTGCGCGAGCCCGTCGCGCTCCACACGATCTGGCCCGACGCGACATCGACGAGTTCGAACGTGACGCCCGCAACCGGCTCGCCGTCGACGCCGGCCTTGTAACGCCATTCTTCGACGGCGCCGGTCAGCACGTATTTGACGTGCTGTTCACGCGCCCAGGCGAGCTTCTTCTCGCCGATTTCGCGCTGCGCGGTATCGAACATCGCGTTCGACGACGCGTCGGCCGGTGCGACACGCACGTCGGTCAGGCCGTTCTGACGCAGCACGTTCGCGGCGATCGCGGTGGCGCTGCTGCCGGCAGCCGGCGTCTCGGTGAAATTCGCGAGGCCGACGACGGCCACCGAATCGCCGGCGGCTAGCGACGGCGTCGCCGCGGTCTGGCTGATCGAGCCGCATGCGGACAGCAGCAGCACGGTGGTCGCGGCGGCCGCAAGCCAGCGAAGCGGACGGATACGTCCTTGTGCCATCTGCGTAAGTTTGTCTCTCGTGTTCATCGAACCACTCCTTTCCTGTTCATTACGTTTTGCGTTGCCGCGTTCTTGTCGATTCGCCCCTGCCCTGCCCATCAGTAGTACCAGTTGTATCTCGCGCCCATCAGCGTGACCGGCGTACCGAGTCTAGATACACGTTGATGCTGGATAAAGAGCGCCGCATGGTCGCCGCCGAAGACGGTGCCCGCCACGCCGATGCTCAGGTCCGGCCCCCAGCCCTGATTCGAATCGTGCAGGATGCCGACGTCGAGGAACGGTCGCCAGCGATGCGTGTACTGTTCGAGCAGGTCGTTGCCGAAGCCGAAGTACAGGCCGTATTGCGTGTACGTGTCCGGTATGAAGTCGCCTGCGACCGCGGGCTGATCCGCTGCGGGAATCAGCCGCGAGATCAGCGGATCCGCGCTGCCGCTTGCGCCGTATCCGCCATGCGTGCCGACCACGCGCACCGTGTAGTCCGGATATTCGGTGTGAAAGCGATAGCTGATTTCGCCGTTCGACAGCACGCCGCTGCCGAGATAGCTGCGCGCCTGGCTGTAGAAACGATCCGCTTCGATACTGCCGGTAATCGTGATGCGCTCGGTCACGCGATAGGTGAAATCGCCGACGAGGTTGTCCTTCATGCCGCCGACCTGCAGCGTTTGCGTTTCGTCGGCGACCTGATTGCGGCCCGCGTGCACGCCGAGCGTGAGCGGCGAATTGCGGCCCGTTTCGGCGGCGACCGAGAACGTATAGAAGCTCGCGAGCGCGTCGCGCCGGCCGCCCGTGATCCTGAACGAGGTATCGCGCGTCTGGCGTTCGCCATAGATGCTCAGCGACCGGTCCACCGACGGCACATTGACGAGCTGCGTGATATCGGTCGAGTGCTGGAAGTTCTGCACGCCGAGCACGCCGACCATATAGCGTTCGGCGATCTTGCGGCTCGCCGCGAGCGTTTGCTCGATGTAGTCGAGCGGATGCTCGACGTGACTCGTGACCGTCGCGTCGATCGATTGCGGCCAGTCGAGCGTCGTTTCGGTGACGCGCGTATGCAAGGCCGTATCTTCCGGTGCGCCTTCAAAGCCTTCGAACGCAATCTGTTGAGCGCGATCGGGCTGATCCACCGCAATCGTCGCGTCGATGCGGTCCGCGATCGGCAGCCGCGAACGTTCCTGCGAAAGCAGGCGCTCCATCTCGGGCACGTCGTTGTTCGCCAGTGCGATGGTCAATTGCGCATCCGCGGGGCGCGCGAGCCGCGCCGCATATTGCTGCGCAAGCCAACGCTTCGCGAGCGGGTTGCTTTCGTGCGACAGCGCCCATGCGATCGCCACTTCTTTTGCAACCGCATCGCGCAGACGGCTGTTTTGCGGCAGTTTCGCGCCGGCGTCGGGCGCGCCGCCGGGCAACCCATTGCCACTGCCGAGCAGCGTGCGGCGAACATAGGAAATATCGGGCGGCGCGGCTTGCGTCGACAGCAGATCGTTGAGCAGCGCGGCCGATGCGTCGGCGGTCGTGTAGTCGGTCGATAGCGCAACGCGTCGGCCGCGTACATCGGCCAGTGTTTCGGCATCCTGCGCGGTACGGCCGCGCAGCGCGCCGCGCTGGGCGCCATGAAGCTTCGCGAGCGCGGCCGAGTCCTGTTGCAGCTGCAGCCAGACCTTGTGGCGAATCGACCAGGCGAGTTCCTCGTGGCCCGCCATTTCCTGCGCATCGGCATAGGTGAGCAGCCACAGCGGATCGCGCGACAGTGAGCCGGCCTGGCGGCGCAGATACTCGAGCGCGGCAACCGGCCGGTTCAGACGCATCTCGGCGGCTGCATACGGTTCCCACAGCGCGGCGCTGCGATCGATATTGCCGCGCCAGCGATTGAGCGCGAGCTTCAGCTCCGCGTCGCTGCCGTAGTCGACGAGCGTCCACAGATACGCGGCGCGCATGTCCGACGTCGCATCGGGCAGCTCGACCGCACGCTTGAGATCCGCAAGCGCATCGAGCGGCCGGTCGGTCAGACGCGCGTATTCGGCGCGCATCGCGAGCACGCCCGGCGACGCTTCCGCCGCACGCAACTCTTCGGGCGTGAGGCTCGCGAGCAGCGTCGCGATCCGGTCGTAGGCCTGCGCGTCGGTGTAGTAGAAGATCGCATCCTGCAGCGCGCGCGGCGTGTGATCGCGCCGATAGCGCAGCTCGGCCACGCGCCCTGCGTCGATCGGATACGGGTCGTAGAAGTACGTCATTTCGCCGAGCTCTTCGGGCGTTGCGGCACCGCTTGCGAGCAGATGCTGGTACGCGTCGTTCGCTTCGTTGTCGAGCTGCAGCAGGCGCGCAAGTTCCGCGTAGTCGCGCCAGAAATCCTCGTCCTTGTCGCTAGCGCCCGCACGCGCGCGCTTCAAGGCCGCAAACGACGCGCGATAGTCGCCCGCGCGATACAGCACGCTCGCAGTGCGCAGCGCCGCGTTCGCGTCGTTCGGATGGCGCGCCTGCACCGCGCGATAGGCGGCGAGCGCCTGGTCGTCGTGACCCGCGCGTTCCGCGAGGCCGCCGATGCGCTGATCGAGCGCGTCGGCATTCGTGCCGCGCGGCAACGAACGCAGGAACGCAAGACCGTCGTCGGGGCGGCCGAGGCGCTCGTAGGTTGCGGTGACGTTGTCGATCAGCTTGAGGTCGTTCGGCGTCTGGCGCGCCTGATGGACGAGCGCGGTCAGATACGCTTCGTCGTCGTCGAGCATCGGCGCGAGGCGCAGCACGTTTTGCCAGCCGACCGGATCGTCCGACAGCTGCGCGTAGTCGAGCCACGACTTCAGCGCACGCGGCGCGTCGCGGTTCCATTCGGCCGTTTGCGCAAGACGTTTGACCCATAGCACGGAGCGCGGGTCGCGCTGCACCTGCTGTGCGGCGATTTTCTCGGCGCTCGCGAGGTCGCCCGATTCGACGAATGCGTTGTAGACGACGTCGGCTACGTTTCCGTTCGCGCCGGCTAATGATGCCGCGGCCGGTGATGCCGCGCTTGATGAGGCTGCAGCGAGTGACGCGGCGGCCGTCGACGCGGCGGCCGGCGCAGCCGGTTGCGCGGGCGCCGCCGCAGCGGGCTGCGTCGATGCCGCGACGCGGATCAAACGCACGCCGTTGCGGCCGGCGAACGGCCCACTCGCCGCGCGACGCACGACCGGTCCATCCATATACGCATACGACGCGGAACGCGAATGCGTGTGTGCACGAGCCTGCGCCTTCACAGCCATCGCAAACGCCGCGGCCAGATCGCCATGCGCTTCGGCCAATGCGAGCGCGCGCGGCGCGTGCGGTGAACCCGGCGCGTGCGGTTCATCGGGCTGCGCCTGCGCATACTGCGCCAGCATCCGCGCATAGTGATCGATTGCCTCGGGCCGATTCGCCGCGCGTGCGAGATTCAACAGTACGATCAGCGTCGCCGGGTCGTTCGAGAGCGTGCCGAGATGCGCGTCGGCCGCGGCGAGCGCGTCGTCGAGCAGATTGCCCGACTGCAGCGTGCGGATGCCCGCAATAAAGCAACGGCGCGCTTCATCGCGCGTCTGCGCGGTGGTCTGCTTGCGGAACCACGCATCGGCAGCCGCGTGATAGTCGCCAACCTGCAGCGCGTAACGCGTGATCTGCGTGTCCCACTCGTTGCGCCCTTTCGGATCGTGCGCCGACAACTGCGCATAGAGCTCCAGCGCGATGCGCGGCAACCCGGCCGCCGCCGCGCGCTGCGCGAGCCATTCGAGATCGCGCGGCGCCCATTGCTCGTTTGCCGCCGCTGACAACTTTGCGCGCAGGTCGTCGAGCGAGGCCGCCCGGCGCGGATCGGTTTCGACGAGCGCGAAGGTGCGCTGCTCTGCGACGCCGAGACGCAGCATCGTTGCGGCGCGGCGCATGTCGTTGGTATGCAGCGCATCCATGCGTGCGGCGACGCGCTCTGCGTCGTCGGCGCGGCCCAGATACAGATACTGCGCGCCGAGCAGCGACAGAAATTCTTCATTGTCCGGCTGCACGCGCGACCACGCTTCGAGATAAGCGACCGACAGATCGCTCGGCGCGCCGACCGATGCAATACGCTGACGCATGCCGCCGCGCGGCGCCACCGCGTACATCGTCGCGAGCACCACGGCGGCCAGCGTCAGCACGAGCCATGTCGAAACGATGCGCGGGCGCTTCTGCGCCGCGGAACTGGCCGTTTGGGTTTCCACATTCGCCGCCGGATTAGCCATTGCACGAAACCTCGACGGGCTGATAGTCGACGTTCAGACCGGCGGCGGGCGCCGTATCGAAACGCAGCTTCGTGCCGTCACGCTTCGCGGCGACCGGGCGGCCTGCCACGCTTACGCTGCAGCGCTGCGCATTCGCGAGCTCGACGAAGGGCTGGTAATAACCGCCGAATGCGAAGGTCATGCCGCGTCCGTCGCGTTTGAAGTCGCGCACGAAGCCGTTCGCTTGCGAGATATAGGGCATGGTGTTCGACGAGGCGGCCTGGGTTGGCGAGCGGGTTGCCGCCACCGTTGCTGTGGCCGATGCTGCCGTGGGTTGCGCTGCGATTGCATCGCGCAACGGCGTATCGAATGCGACGCGTGCGGCGCCGTCGGCGATATGAATGTACGTGCCGTCCGGGCCCGCGGCGTAACCGGTTACGCCGCGCGATGCGCGCAGGTCCGGCGCATTGGCGCCCGGCCAGTGCAGCTCGCGCACCTCCCCGTTGCCGCGCACGATCCACGTGCTCCCCGCCAGGGCCGCGGTATTGTCCGCCGCATTTTCCTGATTCGCCGCGCGCACTTCACGCGCCACCGCGAAGGTCCGCCAATCGAGCACCTTATGCGTGTAGTCGGTGATCTTCACCGGCAGCACCGGCTGCTTCAGCACCGCGGCAAAGATCTGGTCGAGCGCGCGCAGCGATGCGATCTTCGTGCCGCTGTACATGTGGTAGTAAATGTCGATTGGCTTGAAGCGCAGCGGCCGGTCGGTCATATCGAAGGTTTCGAGTACGCGCGTGAAGCCGTAGAACGGTCCGAGCCAGTCGTTCGTATAAACGTTCTCGTCCTGGTTCGGTGCGTACACCTGGTAAGCGCCCGGCCCTTTCGCCACGCCGATCGGCGCGATATTCGTCCAGCTGTTCGCGCTCTTCGTAATGACCGTGTCGCCGCCGTTGACGTTGTCGACGCCCGCTGCGTACACCTTGCGCACAACGATCGCCGGCGGCTCGCAGTTGCCTGGCCATTGCAGCACGACTGTCTTCTTGCCCGGCGGCGCGAGGCGCGAATTGATGTAGTCGATCGAGCCCGTGATCTCGCGATCAATGTTGAATTTGTAGTTCGGAATGTTGAGCGAGAACGCGGTGTCGCCGCCGCCGCGATCGATCCGTTCGCCGGTCTTCGCGTCGACGTTCTCCCATTCGAACGGATGCGAATACGTATGCGTGCCGATCTCGACGTAAGGCAGCGCGAACATCTTGCGCGCGATCTCTTCGAGGCGCGGCGAGATCTGCGGATACAGGCCTTTCGGCCCGACCTCGCCTTCGATCACCGACAGCGTCATCGGCACCTTGTAGCGCGTGAATATCTGTTCATAGAGCGCTTCGCCCGAGTAGTCGGCGCCCGGAAATTCCGCGCGCGACGCGAAGCCGTCGCCATCGACGTGCGTCATGAAAAGACGCCGGCCGTTTTCGGTGGTCACGCTCGGCGCCGGCATCGGCGTCAAGCGGAGCGCGTCGGAGAAAAATCTGATCGGCTGGATTGCCCAACGCTCCTGGCCGATGCCGTTCAGCGAAACGACGGTGTACGGGCTCAGCGCGTAACCGCCCCACGGCGTGATGGCGACCGGGTCGAGCGTCGCTTCGCCGGACTTCACGCGCAACAGCGAATGGCTCGCCGCGCCGACACGCACGCCCGTCAGATCGCGCGGACCAACCTTGGGGTCCGTCTCAAAGCCGATGATCGGGTCGCGCGACACGACACTAACCGGTTCCGTAAACGGCCCCGCGACCGGCTGCAAATCGAGCGCCGGACCTTCGTCTTCGGCC
Organism: Paraburkholderia edwinii; assembly: GCF_019428685.1. Classification (NCBI taxonomy): domain Bacteria; kingdom Pseudomonadati; phylum Pseudomonadota; class Betaproteobacteria; order Burkholderiales; family Burkholderiaceae; genus Paraburkholderia; species Paraburkholderia edwinii. The sequence goes on along the minus strand of NZ_CP080095.1, from coordinate 1,977,158 downwards.
GCGTCGAAACCAAACTGGCCGATAAACGCAACCGGCACGTGCGAAGCGATGCGCGCGTCGACCCATCTGCGCCACGCGGCGGCGTCGCGCGCTTCATCGCCTTCGAGCCAGACGACGACGCCCGCATAGCGATCCGGCGTCACATCGTCGGGCAAGCCATCGTTGACGTTCGCGTATTCGACGTCATAGCCGAGGTAGTTAAGCGGTGTCGCGACATCACGCACACCGGGCGTTTCGTCGAGCGGCAGATCGTCGGGGCGATCCTGCACGACGAGGACACGCCGCGGCAGCACCTCGATCGCGCCGATACCGACCACATTGCGCGACACGTTCGTCACATACGGCGTGACGCCGCTCGCCACGACCTGTGCGGCGGTCGCGCGCGCGCAGGCGCGATCGTCGCCTGGGCAGAGTTCGACGGAGATGACCGGCACGCCGGTGCGCTGCGTGAACGAAAGCGCGGCTGCGCTGCGCGCGGCACGCTCGTCGGCCGGCACGTCGAGCGTGCGCATGCCGGCGCCCGGCGCGGCACCGCGCACGAGCGATGGACCGACCACAGCATAGAGCGCGGCGGCATGCGGCAGCGCGGCCGCCAGCGCATCATCGCCGCCGACGATCAGACGCGCGTCGGCATGCGCCGCGCGAATCGCGTCGATCGCGGCAATCGCCGTCGGCGTGTCGAGCAGGAAGCCACGATAGCCGCGCTGCCACAGCGGCTCGATCTGTTGCGAGATGAAGGAAGACGGGTCGCCGCTCGCCGCATGCGTACGCGCGATCCATACCGTGTGTGCGAGCGGATAGCCGGCGGGGTCGAAGCCGCTAGCCGGGTCGATCACCACGGCGTCGAAGGCCTGCAGCAGATTGATGGGCGGTTGCGCGCCGTCGAAGAACGCGACGTTGGGCGCAGCGCTGTTTGCGGCACGGTTGCCTGACGATGCCTGGCCGGGCGCAACGGCATCCTGAATGTTGGGAGTCTGCGTCTGTGCCTGCGCGCCGCGTCCGGATACGGCACCCACGCCGAGCATGACGACCGCGAGCGTTGACCATACACACGCGGTATGCCGCACCTGAAACGCCGAAAAAAACCGGCGCAAGCCTGCCGATTGCGGCTTCGCCGCCCTCGTCCTCAACTCCGTTGACATGATGGCTGTCCGTTCGCTTATTGCTTTTAACCGGACCATCGAATTACCTGCTTATCGACGGCTTATGCGACTTCCTGAATCGGATTCCCACGCACCGGTTTTTTCTCTGCGACGCGGCTATTTCCGCTTCAAATCGCAGACCAGCAACGAACGGACTTCACGAAGCGCTATTCCCTGAATCGGCGCGCATTTTAACGTGCGCTGCCGCACAAAGAAAAGGCCTTTTGTCGAAATAGACTGCGCAAAAACTACCGAATGAAACATGCGATTGCTCAATAGCCCTTATCAATAAAGCCGCGCAAACGTTAAACCGAATTTTGCATAAAAAGCGTATTTGCAACGACTCGCCTTTTTTACCGCCCGCAAATTCGAAGGAAATATCCGCAAATTTTCCGGAAAAATCGGCGCGCAATGGTTACAGGTGGGCACAGGTGTTGCTCTGGTGGATGCGTCGGCGAGTCGGGTGCATCCGCGCGACGGCCGCCGAAACGCGAATTGATCAGACCATTCAGCTACTCAACGATGGAGGAAACTCATGCTTCGATACGCTGCCATCTTCTTCGTGATCGCCATTATTGCGGCCGTGTTCGTCTTTGGCGGCATAGCGGCCGGCGCCGCCGAGATCGCGAAGGTGCTGTTCTTTATCTTTATCGTGATCTTCCTCATCACGCTGCTGATGGGCGTCGTCCGACGGTGACATGCACGGCGTGAAATGCGCGAACCGGCGCTTGTGGCCGCAAAAATTGCAAGCCCTGCGAATGCGATTGAAAAAGTTGCCACTTGCGCCGGATGCCATTTCAATCCGGACTTCATCAGTTCGGACAGCAGACGGGCCGCGCCGATGCAGGCGCGCGCATGCAGGCGCACGCACTTCGCCGCATTCTCGCGGCATTTCGCTTTGCGGCCGGAGACTTTACGACTGGGCCCGTGCTTCGAGTGCAAGCAAAGCTTCGTTAAGCTTCTTTACGCGACTGCGTTGTGACGGCACAGATGCGGCGGAGGTAACGCTCTCCACGCGCTTGCGCCAGTATGAAAGCGGAATCCGATCATTCGCCGAGATATGGGTAAGCACCTGCTCGAGGTGCTGGATGTCCGTTTCCAGCTGGTAATGATTCATAGCCTTCCCCGTGACGGCCAGGCGTTTTATAACAACTATTCGATCGCCAGGCGCCCAACAAGCTTTCTTGTTCGAGTGGAAAGAATAGACAGACGATTGGCCCGTCCGCGGACCGACAATATGACATCGTCACAAAAGGTCAAGCAAGAGGCTCGCACCGTATGCGAGGATTCCTCATAACTTTAGCCTTCCACGCAAATGTAACCGGCTTATGCGCCCTGCGCATCGGCGTTATCGGACGATCCGCTATCTGTCGTTGCCACGGCTAGTGGCAGATCATGGCTGATGAAACCGAGAATGAGGCGCACCATTTCGTCCTCGAACCTGCGAGTACCAAGGTAGCCGGGCCGCTCGAGCGCCGTTGCGAGCAACACGCCCGAGATCGCACGGAACAGCACGAAGCGCGCTTCGTCGGCGGCAATGCGCTTGCCGAGGTCGGGATTCTCGTTATGCAAGGCATCCGAGATGAGCCGGAAGTAGCGCTGCAGGCCCTCGCCGATCGGCGAGTTGGGTGCCGCCCCGCTCCACTCGGCGCGCAGGATACCGTAGAGACGCGGCCTGTCGCCGATGAACGCGGCCATGGCGCGTATCATGCGGCGCGCATTGATGCCGGTGCCGGACGGCGCCGCATCGGCAAGCGCGTTGCTCATCAGTTCGGTGAGACGGTCCAGTTCGCGCCGCGCGAGAGCCTCGACGAGGCCTTCCTTGTTCGGGAAATACTGGTAGAGCGCGCCGATGCTGAAGCCCGCGGCGTCGGCTACGCGCTGAGTGGTCAGTCCTGATTTGCCATGTACTTCGAGAGTGCGCGCGGCGGCTTCGAGAATGCTGTCGAGTGCGAATGACGCGCGGGCCTGCTTCGGCCGACGTCGTTCCGAAGACGAGTTGGACAAAGGGACTCCTATGACGGGACACGGCTATCTTAGTTGAGTTGGCAACGGCTTTCAGCAAGCATTGTGTAATATCCGCAACGCTTGCGCGAATGGCACAAGTTAAAGGCCATTTGTTCCGTCATTCGGCTCTCGTTGGCGCCGTTACGAAAATGACCTGAACCCGGGTTCAACTCTGACAGGACCATGTGGCGCACAATCGAAAGCGCCATGCAAAACGAATGGAGGAAAGACAAATGACCGAAGATGAACGCGCGATTCGCGATCTCGTGGATACGTGGCTTGCCGCGACGCGGGCGGGCGATTTCGCCACGGTGTCGAGCCTGATCGCCGAAGACGCCGTTTTTATGGTGCCGGGCGAAAAGCCATTCGGCAAAACGGCTTTTATGGCCGGCTCCGAAAGTTTCAAGCCGGCGCATTTCGAAGCGAAGAGCGATATCGAGGAATTACAGATATCTGGTGACTGGGCCTTCATACGCAATTACCTTGACGTGACGATGACACCAGCTGCCAATGCGCAATCCGTGCGTCGCACAGGCTATACCTTGACCGTTTTACGCAAGGAACCCAACGGCAAATGGGTACTCGCAAGAGACGCGAATCTCATGGTCATGAAATCGTAAGAAAAAGCGCGGCGCGTGAGCGGGTCGCGAGAGCCCGGAAATGCGAAGAAAGTCACAATCGTCTAACTTCGTGTGGCACCGTATGCCGAATGCCTTATAACGTTTTGTTTTGGACTTGCAGCATTCCGCGAACCTGAGTAATAATCAAATCTCGATCCTCAGGGGGTTTCGTGGTTCTATCGCCTAAATTCACCAGCCCAAAACTGGCTGCGAAGATTCTTGGCGCACGTTCGGAACAACGCGTAATCGATATTCTGAATACGGCTCAAGTTGTATTCGGGGAACAGGGCTTCGACCGCGGCACGACCGCGGAAATCGCGCGCCGGCTCAACATTTCCGAGGCGACGATCTTCACGTATTTCGGCAGCAAGCGTGAGCTTTGCCAGGAATTGCTCTACACCTGGTACACGATGATCACCGCGCAAATGGAAGAGGACTTTCCTCGCACGGAAGGCTTGCGCAACAAGATCGACTACGTCGTGACGCGGCACCTCAATTACCTGATGCAAGATACGAAAGGTTTTTGCGCGCTCATCCTTAGCGAAGGGCGCACGGTGCATGGCGAGTTCGCCGAAGATCTGGCCGATCTCAAACGCCGCTATCTGGCGAGCTTCATGGTCGCGTTGCGGGAAGCGCAAGCGGCCGGCGAGATCGACCCGGAGATCCGCCTGTCGATCGTGCGCGACATGCTGTTCGGCATGATGGAACACATCCTGTGGCGCAATATCGAAGCCAATCGCACACCGGACATCGCCGCTACCGCGTCGGAAGTCACCCGGCTCATCATGAAGGCAATCGCGCCGAATGGCGACGAATTACGCCGCCTGCGTCAGTTCCGCGAGGACGTCGCCGCGTCGCTCAAACGTATCGATCGATAACGCGGCGCAAAAGGCACTGCGCGGCGAATGATTGTCGCCGCGCAGGCAAATAGAGATGAAATCGCTGTTATGCGAATAGCGCACCAGGCACGCACCAGGGCATGCTTACACGCACGGGCTCGGGCCGCGTTCGAGATAGGTGGTCAACGCAATATAGCTGCGTGTTCCGGCAAAGCCTTCGATTGAATGAATGCGCTCGAGCAAACGTTCAAGACTTTGCGTGTCGCGCGTGCGAACCTTCAGAAGCATCGCGCTTTCGCCGGTGACGGTATGAATCTCTTCGATATCGGGCAACTCTTCGAGCTGCAGCAGCTGGCGCGTGACCATCCAGCTTGTCGTATCGACATGCACGAATGCAAGCAGAGGCCGGCCAAGTTTTGCGGCGTCCATCGTGACGACGGTTGCCTTGACGACGCCGTCCTGACGCAAGCGCTTCGCGCGTTCATGTACCGCGGGCGCGGAAAGGTGAAGGCGTTTGCCGAGTTCGGCGTACGTGAGGCGTGCGTCTTCCGATAACAACGCCAATAGTTTGCGGTCAGTAGCGTCCAGTGTCGTTCCCGCACACGATTTTTTGCGATCCTTATCGGTCCCTGAAGTCATCTAGCCTCACCTGAACAAATCAGAGGCTGGTTGAGCTTTAGTCAAGTTAAAAATGCAAACATCTACATCTTTTTAATGAACTCCGCCCAACGAGCCGAATTTACCAGCTGCGCGGGGTTGAGTATAGCTCAAGTGAAAAAATGATGCCCACAATATGTCGACACTTTGTATGGCTTCAATCAAATATCCGCGCTTTACAGAACATTGTTGTCCCGCAAAGTTGCTAATGCCGCGCGTGCCGCGTATTCGCGCAGTTCGCGTCGGATCACTTTGCCTGTCGCCGTTAACGGCAGATCACCCACAAAATGAATGACGCGCGGATATTCGTGCGCGGCGAGCCTTGTCTTTACATGCTGCTGCAACTCGGCGCGCAATGCATCGTCAGGCAGCATAGCTGCCGTTGAGCATGACAAACGCGGTGACCGTCCCGGTGCGTTGCCGGTCGGGCGTGCCGACCACGGCAGCCATGCGCACCACCGGATGCCGCAACAGGCCGTCTTCGATCGGCCCCGGGATGCGGTATGACTCGTTGGTAATAACGTCATCGTCGCAGCCGACGAGGCGAATGAACCCTTCGTCGTCCGCAACGCCGGTATCGCCGGTCACAAGCTATTCGCCACGAAATTTGTCACGCGTCGCCGCATCGTTGCGCCAATAGCCGATAAACATCACAGGGTCGGGCACGCGCACCGCGATATCGCCTTGCGTGTCAACCCGGCGCCGAGCGACTCGCCGCCGCGTGCGACCGCGCGCAACGCGAAACGCCAACGCTCCGGTTGCTCAATGGTGCGCATCATTTTCAGCGCGGTCGGCGGCACGAACGCATACGTGACATGCGTGCCACTGCATGAAGTCGAATGCCACCGGCGCATCGAATTTTTCCAAGCGTCGCGCGAGCACGGCGACACCCGTGATGCAACGACGGCAGCAGCACGTCGTAGAGCCCGCCGATCCAGGCCCAGTCAGCGGGCGTCCACATCGCCGTCGCGCCGTCCGGAAAGAACCCTTGCCACATCTCTACGCCAGGCAAATGTCCGGGCGGCACCCGGTGCGCGTGCAGCGCGCCCTTCGGCTTGCCGACCGTTCCCGGCGTGTAGATGATCACGGCCGGATCGTCGGCTGAGGTGGGTGGCGCGTCGAACGCTTCGGAAGTCGAATTCAGCGCAGGCCAGAACGCGCGCACGCCGCTGTCGGCAAGGCGATACTGCAGCGCGTCGGGCCCAAAGAGCGCAAACAATGGCACGGCAATCGCACCGCATTTGTAGACGGCCACATGCGCAATTGCCGTTTCGACCGATTGGCACAGAAAAATGCCGACATGATCTCCCTTTCGCACGCCGTCGCGCCGGAGCGCATGCGCAATGCCGTCAGAGCAGCGCTTCAGTACATCGAACGTATAACGTTCGATGCGGCCGTTCCGCGACTCCTGAACGATTGCAAGACGCCCGCTGCCATCGGCCCACCTGTCGCACGCGTCGATGCCGATGTTGTATCGCGCGGGAATGCGTCATTCGAAACGGGCCGATGTCTCCTCGTCGCTGTCGAAACGATTCAGCGTGAAGCGCCCGAATATTGTTCGCCTGAAGTTTGATCGGAGCGTGTTCCGGAGATCTCGCGCGGTCGAACCTTACGATACGCTCACGTGTCGTGCGGCCCTACCGACCGCTTTAACGCGCGCAAGCCCCCGAGAATCAGCAGCGCGATAGCGGTGCTGAGAATTGCCGTCGCCTCGCGTCCAAGCCCTGCCGCGACGCCAACACCGGCCGCGAACCACAGGCTCGCCGCCGTCGTGAGTCCGCGCACTTCACGTTCGGCGCTCAGTTTGATGATCGCGCCGGCGCCGAGAAAACCGATGCCGGACACGAGCCCTTGCAGTACGCGGCTCATGTCGTCCTGCGCGAAGCCCGCCTGCAACGGCACGAGCACGAACAGCGCGGAGCCGGTCGAGACAAGCATATGAGTGCGCAAGCCCGCGTCCCGTCCGGCCAGTTCGCGCTCGAAACCGAGCACGCTGCCGAGCACGAGCGCCACGCACAGGCGTATCACGAGCTGCGTGATGCTCGCCACATCGTTGAGGTCGGAAAACTCGCGCTGAGCGACCACCCAGACCTCATGCATCCAGCCGTTCATTTTGGTTCTCCTTACGGTCGGCAGAAAGCGGGCCGCGTTGTTCGCTCTGGCCGCGTTGTTCGCTCTGGCCGCGTTGTTCGCTCTGGCCGCGTTGTTCGCTCTGGCCGCGTTGTTCGCTCTGGCCGCGTTGACCGCTCTGGTCGCATCGACCGATCTGATCGCGTCGTTCAGCCGACCGACGGCACGGCCGCGCGACACGGGTCGTGCCTCGCCTGAACGGGGGCGCGATCCGATGCCAGTATGATGACGGCTGCGAGCGAACGCGCAACTGTCTGCCGCACGATGCCATATGCAAAACGGCCGCGCCGTTGTCAAACATTGTCGACGGAGGGAGAACCGGGTCTTTGTACCTATTGCCGTCGGGGCCGCCGCGCCCTCACAATGCGCGCACTTCGGGAGGAACATGAAGAGACGTCTGCTGCTCGCTGGGGTGAGCGTGCTGACTGCCTGCACGGCGGTATCGAACGTGGAAGTACGGCCGAACGGCTCGATGATCATCACGAGCCGTGCGCGCAACAGCTTTGCGTCATGGAACAGCATCCGCAATGCGGGAATGAAACACGCGAATGCGTATTGCCGCGAGCAGAACAAGCGTATGCACGCCATCTCGGTGCATACGATCGGCGTGCGCGGCGTCGACAACGAGTCGATCGAAATTACGTTCGAATGCTTCTGATCGCGCGCCGCGGCGCCACCGCGGTTGCTTCTATCTTCCGCCGGCGCGCAACCAGTGATCGATCAACGGTCCGCTTCGACCCGACACCGGATCGGACGGCGGGAACGGCAACGCCTCCATTACCGCGCATTCTTCGGGTGTCAGCGCCTCGCGGCGGATATCCCACTGCTGCCCGCCGGATACGCGCCGACCACGTTGACCCGCCCGCTTGCGGATTGCAGACAGTGGCCGGTGCCCGCGGGCAGCAACATCACATCGCCGGCGCGCACGTGCATGACACGGCCGCGCGGGCCGCCGACAATCACATCGGCTTCGCCGGACACGATCGCGAGCACTTCGTGCGCGGTCGAGTGGAAATGGTGATAGTCGAAGATACTGTCGCGCCAGCGCGGCGGCCACTGGTGTTCCTCGAACAGCGCTTCGATTGCAACGGCGCGCTCGTCGGCGTCGATATCCGGGTCGGTTTGCAGCGCGTTCCGGTACACGATGACCGGCAGCTTGCGATTGTTTGGCACCCAGTCGTGGGGCGCCAGCTTGAATACTTCGATATCGAGTTTCGTTGCATCGGGTCGGATGGCGGGGTCCGCATGCATGTGTTGCCTCCAGCGATCGTTACAGCGAGTGTTCAGGTCAGGCAGCACCGGCATGCGACCGGTTCCCGATGAATTCGCGCAGCGCAAAGTCCGATGGACCAGGCGCCGGTACGCCTTTCGGCGGGTCCGGGTCGCCTAATGGATCGGTGGCGTCGGCTGGGTCTGCGGAGTCGGCAGAATTTGCCTGATTGTCTTTCTCGGGCTGCTCGTTCTTCTCGGGCAGCGGCTGATTGACGCCGGGCTCGACCGGCGTCGGTATGGCGTCGCCAATTGGCTTCGATGTTTCAGTCGGCGACTCTTCAGAAGGATCGAGCGGTTCGGGGTTGTCTTTGCCGGTACCGGGTTTGGTCGTGGCCATCGTGCGCTCCATGAACACTACTGAGCATACGGCGCAGCAACGGGCGTACCTGGCGCAAACAGCGACGCGCCTTATACCGAGGCGCCTTGCGTAGGCGCGCCGCGCCGCGGCTTGCGCGCCAGCATTTTGCACAGCCGGTTGGCGGCGATCGACCCCACCACAGCGAGAACGATCGGCACGAGCATCGCATCGCGCATATGGGTGAACTCCGCGATCAGCACGACCGCGGTGATCGGCATATTCATCGACGATGCGAGAAACGCGGACGCGCCAATCAGCGCAAACGCGCCGGTGGGCAAACCGATGCCGAAAAGCCCGCATACGCTGCCCAGCACGATGCCGGCGAGCGAACCGATCGCAAGGCTCGGCGTCAGTACGCCGCCATACGCGCCCACGCGCAGGCTGCTGATCGTCACCACCACTCTGAGCGCGAGCAGCGTGGCGGCGAGACTCACCGTCAGATGGGTGTCGAAGCCCAGTTGCGCGGCGCTTTTGCCATTGCCGAGCAATTGCGGAAAGTAGATAGAGAGCGCGCCGACCGCGGTGAAGTTCAGCATGCAGAACACGGGCAAGCGCCAGCCGCCGCGTGGCGCCGCCGCACCCGCCTTCTTCGCGACCCAACTGAAGCCATAGGCAGCGACACCGAGAATCGGCCCCACGATAACCGCCCAGATAATCAGACTCGTGCTGTCTGTGAGCACGGGCACGACGTACATCGGCAAGTCGCCGAGACCGAGCCGCGCGATTAACGCGGCGATCACCGAAGTGGCCAGCGCCATTGCCACCGCGGTCGCATTCAACGTGACGAGCAGCACTTCGAGCACGAACACCGCACCGCCGAGCGGCACGTTATAGACAGCCGCGAGCCCCGCTCCCGCACCGCACGCGATCAGCAGACGAACCTCCGCGGGCGTGAGCCGCGCCACCTTCCCGAGCCAGCCGGAGATAACGGCGCCGAGTTCGCGCGGTGCGGTCTCGCGGCCGAGCGGCGAACCGAGCGCGACGGTGACGATTTGCAGCAGCACATGCACGAGCGTCGTGCGCGGCGGCATCGGCGCATCGGGCGAAGCGAGCGTCTTCGAGATGCTGACGAGCGGCCGGCCGAAACGATGGAGCGCCCACCATCCGAACCCCGCGATCACGCCGCAAACGAACATCACGATCACGCGGCGTAGCGGCGACGCATCGGTCACGCCTTGCAGAAAAGTAAGCGTATCGACGAGCTTGTCGAGGCTATAGCCGTATGCGACATGCTGAATGCCGTGCAGCAGCAGCGCGAGCAGCGCGCCGCCAATCCCCGCGCCGACGCCGGTCGCAACCGTCGCCACCACGAGGCGCACCACGGTGCGGCCGGGACGCGGCGTCTGCGCGGGCTCGCGAGCGGTTTCGGAAGGCATGAAGGAGGTCCCTGTAAGGCTTTGGCGACCCGAGCACTATAGGATTTACATCCTGATGAATCAAATGACTCTGCCTGAGCCACTGACGCGGCCGCGGCATCGACGCACGAACCGGTATGCCGCGCACGCCCGGTCGTCGCCGTCAGCCTCTGCCGTCAGTCGCTGCTACGAGCCTTGCTATAAGCCTTGCAAAGCTACGCGAAGCGAGCGCTTCGCCATTTCACAACCGCACTGCAGAAATGCATCGCGCACGCAGCCTTTCACTAGCTACTAAAGCACGCTACATCGATGCATCGATGCATCGATGCATCGACGCTTCAACACTTCAATGCATTGATGTAAAGCGCCGACTTGATCACCCAGCTCCAAACGCATTACGCAGCTTCTCGAGAAACCGCAGATAAGCAGTCGCACCCGGATCGGGATGCCCGATGCTGCGCTCCTGCACCCATGCTGCGCGGCCCTTCTGCGATTGCAACGCGGCCGTCGATTCGACCTGTTCCTTCGCGATGCTGATCATCGAGTCGAGCAATGCAGTCGCATCGCCCTGCGATGCTTCGAGCACATCGAGGCTCGGCACGAGCGCATCGAGCACCGTCTTGTCGCCGACTTTGCTCTTGCCGCGTTCGGTGATGCGCGCCGCAATCGCGCGGCCGATTGCGAGCGCATCGGCTTTTTCAAGCGCCTGTTTGCCGGTTACGGTCTTTGCGGCGGCCAGCAACCCGCCGCCGACCAGCGCGGCAAACGTCGACGGATTCGCGGTCGAAAACGCCTTGCCCGCGGCGAGCAGCAGGTCCGACGCCGATGCGTCCGCGGGCAGCGCGGCCCACGCCGCGACCACCGCCTTCGAACCCGACCGCACGGTGATGCCGAGGTCGCCGTCGCCGAGCGCCGCGTCGAGATCGCGTAGCTCGTCGGTATGCTCAGGCAGCGCATCGAGCGCGCGGCTCACGCGCTCGCGCATTTCATTGCTGGAAACGGCCATGCGAATCTCTCCTCACTTCGGTTCATCGAGGCGACGCCGAGCTTGTGTGATAGCCACGGAAGCCAGCCATCGCCGGCCACCGCGGGCCATCACACGCCCTCAGGGCAGCAGCCAGTCGCGAAAGAACGGTGAACGCGCGGGCGCCGCGAGCAGCGCCTCGAGTTCGTCGTCGAGCTTCATCACGGTGATCGATGCGCCCGCCATCTCGAGGCTCGTTACGTATTCGCCGACATACGAGCGCGCGATCGTGAGCCCCTGGTCCGCGATGTTCTTCGCGGTGCGCCGATACAGCAGATACAGTTCTTCGAGCGGCGTGGCGCCAAGCCCATTGACCAGCACCGCAACGCGCGTACCCTTCGGTGCCGCGAGATCGCGCAGGATCTCGCTGGAGAGCCGGTCCGCAATCGCATCGGCCGTTTCCAGCGCGCCGCGATGCGTGCCCGGCTCGCCATGAATGCCGATGCCGATTTCCATTTGACCTTCAGGCAGCGTAAAGGTCGGCTTGCCCGCGGCGGGCAGAATGGTCGGCGACAAGCCGACGCCCATCGTCCGGCATGCGTCGTTCGCCTTGGCCGTGATGCGCGCGACGTCTTCGAGCGAATCGCCGCGTTCGGCCGCCGCACCGCCGCATTTGAACGCGAACACCATGCCCGCGACACCGCGCCGGTCGCTCGCACGCGCGGACGGCGCCGATGCGACATCGTCGGTCAGCACCACGGTCTTCACATCGATACCTTCCGCCTCGGCAAGATCCGCCGCGAGATCGAAGTTGAGCACGTCGCCGCCGTAATTGCCGTACACGTAGAGCACGCCCGCGCCGCCGTTCACGGCTTTCGTCGCTTCGAAAATCTGCTCTGACGACGGCGACGAAAACACATTGCCGACCGCAACGCCGCTGCACAGTCCCTGCCCCACGTAGCCGAGAAATCCCGGCATATGGCCGGAGCCGCCGCCCGTCACGATGCCGACATGCCCTGCTTTCGGCGCATCGGCGCGCACGAGCGCGCGGTGGTCTGCGGTGGCGGGCTTGATCCAGCCAGGATGAGCGACAAACAGCGATTCGATGATTTCGTCGACGAATTGGTCCGGCTGGTTGATGATCTTTTTCACGCGTTTCTCCAGAGTTTGGTCTGCCTGAAAAGAAAAGGGATTCAGTTCTTGCGGCGCTGGCTCAGCGCATCGAGCATCACCGCGGCGAAAATCACGCCGCCTTGAATGAATTGCGTCCAGAACGGGTTCACGCCAAGCAGCGAGAGGCCGACGTTGATCACGCCGATCAGCACGACGCCGATAAAGGTGCCGACAATCGAGCCACGCCCACCTGCGAGCGAGGTGCCGCCGATCACGATGCCGGCGATCACCTGCAGCTCGAGCCCGTTCGCGGCGGAAGGCAGCGCCGAGTTCAATCGCCCGGCGAGCACGATGCCCGCAATCGCCGCGGTCAAGCCGGCAAGCGTGTATGTCAGGAACATCACGCGCTGCACCGGAATACCGGCGAGACGTGCCGCTTCACGATTGCCGCCGACCGCGAACACCTGATGGCCGAACGTCGTCTTGCGCAACAGCACATGGCCGATCACGAACACGACGAGCATCACGAGCATCGGCATCGGTAAGCCGGCAATCGATTTCGCGCCGAATACGGTGAACGCATTCGGGAAATCGAACTTCGTGCGGCCGTCGGAAATCGCGAGCGTGAGGCCGCGTGCCATGGCCATCATCGCAAGCGTGACGATGAACGGCACGAGACGCAGCCATGCGACGGCAAAGCCGTTCAGTGCGCCGACGCCCGCGCCCACCGCAAGCGCGATGACAAGCCCCACCAGACCGAGGCCCAGTGCGTCCGGCGGCGAACCGGCCATAAAGGTCGCGGCCACCATGCCGGTCAACGCGACCAGCGAGCCGACCGACAGATCGATGCCCGACGTGATAATCACGAAGGTGCCGCCGACCGCCGCGATACCGACCACCGACACCTGCACCATGATGTTGGTCAGCGTGCTCGTCGTCAGAAACTCCGGCGACGCGAACGACAACACGATGCAGATAATCACCAGTGCCGCGAACAACGGCCCGATGCCGCTGCGTAATTGCCGGATCACGCGTGTCGACCACGCCTGCGAATCGGCTTCTTTTGCTGCCGTCGAATTCATGCGCCTACTCCTGTCGTCGCCCATTGGATCACCGTCTCCGAATCGGCCTTGTCGCGCGGCAATTCGGTGACGATACGGCCGCGATACATCACAAGCACGCGGTCGGACATGCCAAGCAGCTCCGGCAACTCGGAGCTGACCATCACGACCGCGGCGCCCGCTCGCGCCATCGCGATCATGTGCGCGTAGATCTCGGTCTTTGCGCCGACGTCGATGCCGCGCGTCGGTTCGTCGAGCATGATGACTGCGGGGCCGGTTGCGGTGGCACGGCCGAGAATCACTTTTTGCTGGTTACCGCCCGACAGATTGCCGGTGATCGCCATCACCGACGGCGCGCGCACGGCGAAGCGTGCGCTGGCCTCCTGCGCGAGCTTGCGTTTTTTTGCGCTGCTGACGAAACCGCCTGTGGCGAGCGCTTTAAGGCTCGACAACGCGACGTTTTCTTCGATGCTCGCATCGAGCACGAGTCCTTCGAGCTTGCGGTCTTCGGCGGTATAGACGAGGCCCGCGCTTACGCCGGCCGTAGGCGAATGAATATCGACCTTGCGGCCGCGCACGTGGATTTCGCCTTCCGTCACCTTCTGCGCGCCGAAAATCGCCTTGAGCAATTCGGTGCGGCCGGCGCCGGCAATGCCCGCAATGCCGACGATTTCCCCAGCGCGCACATTGAAGCTCGCATGCCGTACGACCGGCGGGCTCGCGACATCGCGCACGTCGAGCACCACCGGCCCGTATTCGCGCGGCTCCCACGGATAGAACGAATCGAGGTTGCGCGCGACCATCGCCTGCACGAGGTCCTGCTCGGTCCATTGCGACATCGGCCGTGCGTCGACGGTGGCGCCGTCGCGCATCACGACCGCCGAGTCCGCGAGCTCGAATACCTCTTCCAGATGATGCGAAATAAAGATGATGCCCATGCCCGCTTCGCGCAGACGACGCACGACGCGATACAGGTTCGCGATGTCGTCGTGTTGCAGCGCCGCGGTCGGTTCGTCCATCACGAGAATGCGTGCGTCGCGTGCGAGCGCCTTCGCGACTTCGACGAGTTGCCGCTTGTTGAGTGGCAGATCGCCGAGCCGCATCGAGGGCGATACGTTATCGAGCCCGACCTGAACGAGCGCTTCTCGCGCGCGGCGATCCGCGGCACGGCGATTTACGAAACCGCCGCTTGCCGGCATGCGGCCGAGGAACAAATTTTCGGCCACTGTCATATCGTTGACGAGCGACAGTTCCTGATAGATCACCGCGACGCCGGCGTCGATGGCCGCATGCGTGCCGCGCGCAAGCGGCACGCCATTGATGTCGATCGTGCCTTCGTCCGGCTCGTAGGCGCCGGACAGGGTCTTGATCAGCGACGATTTGCCCGCGCCGTTCTCGCCGACAATCGCCATCACATGCCCTGCATGCAGCGTGAGGCTCACGCCGCGCAGCGCCTTGACACCGGGAAAGCTCTTGACGATGCCTTCCATATGCAACAACGGCGGCGCGCCGCCCGCGCGCCCTTCGGCGCGGGCGACGGCTTCGTGCTGCTGCGAACCCGTTTCGGCATTCATGAGTGATTTCGTCCTGCTTTAACGCGTGCGTGAAAGCGCGGCAATGCAATGAAGTGCGTACGTCACGTCGACATCGAGCCACGAGGGACTTCGACGCGACGCACGCGCCATGCCGATGCCGCCGCTTACTGGCTGACTTCGAGCGACCACAACCCGTATTTCTTCACTTCGTCCGAATCGATGTTCGCCTTGTCGATCAGAAGCGTCGGCCACGCGTAGTTCGCCGGCACCTCCTTCTTCGCCATGTAATCCGAAATGAAGCTCAGTGATTTCGCGGCCATCTGGATCGGGTTCTGCGAGATCGTCGCGTCCTGCTTGCCCGCGCGAATCGCGGAAAGCGCCTGGGCCGTGCCGTCCGCGCCGATCACCATGATGTGTTCCTTATCGCCGAGCGGCTTATAGCGGCCCGCGTTGTCGATCGCCTTTTCCGCGCCGACGGTGTTGTCGTCATTGGCGCCGAACACTGCATCGATTTGCGGGAATTTCTGCAGGATGTTGGTCATCGCGTTCAGCGATTTTTCCTGATCGAAGCCACCCTCCTGACGCGCGACAACCTTGATGTCCGGATACTTCGCGATCTCTTCGCTAAAGCCCTTTTCGCGGTCCGTCGCGGCCGTCGTGCCGACGAGGCCGATCAGGTCGACCACATTGCCCTTCGGCGAGCCATAGCGTGCCTTCAGCTGATCGGCGATCCACTTGGCCCCCGTCTGGCCGAGCGCGACGTTATCCGATGCGACGAACGACGTGACCTTGCCGCCGTCGGAACCGCGATCGAGCGTAAAGACCGGCACGCCCATCTGGTTCGCCTTCTGCACCGCCGGAATGATCGCCTTCGAATCGATCGGATTCAGCACGAGCGCGGTGACGCCCTGGCTCAGCAGATTGATCGCATCGTTGACCTGCTGCTGCGCGTCGCCGTTCGCATTCGTTTGCACGAGTTCGAAGCCTTCGGCTTTCGCGCCCTTCTCGACGCCAAGCTTCAGGCCCACGAAGAACGCATTGTTCAGCGTCGAGACGGAGAAGCCGATCTTCGCTTTGCCGCCGTTCTCGCCACCGCCCGACGCGGTCGTGGCCGGCGCCGCACTTGCCGCGGCGGGCGCGCTCGTGTCGCTCGCCGCATTACTGCCCGACGACGATTCGTTCTTCGAACAGCCGCTCAGCACGGCGGCGGTGCACAGCAGCACGGCGGCGGCCGACGGGCCGAATGAGGTCCAGCGATCGAATCTTCCTGCGTTCCAGGCCATGAATGTCTCCATTGTTCAAGTTGTGTGCGCCGTGTCGGCAAGGCCGGTCTGGCGTTCGTGCAACGAAACTGCGGCAAACGAAACTGCGTTGCAAAACCCGGTTCCTGACGCGCGCCGTGCGTTACGCGTCAGGAACCGTCGCTGCCGCTTGCGCGGCGCAAACCATAGTTGCTGAACTTCTTCACCACCTCGGCGATTTCGTCGTCGGACAACACCGGCGGCGTGCCTAGCTGACTCGCGAGCAGATACTGCTTCGCGAGCACTTCCACTTCATTCGCCAGCCACAACGCCTTCGCGAGATCGCGGCCGAGTGCGATCACGCCGTGATGCGCGAGCAGACATGCGGTGCGGTCTTTCAGCGCTTCGAGCGCGTAGTCGGACAGCGCCTGGCTGCCGAAGGTTGCATACGGCGCGCAGCGGATCGAATTGCCGCCCGCGGCCGCCACCATGTAGTGATGCGCGGGAATGTCCCTGCCATGTATCGCAATCGCGGTCGCCGCGCTCGAATGCGTGTGCACGACGGCGCCGATTTCAGCGCGTGCGCGCAGGATGTCGCGGTGGAAACGCCATTCGGTTGACGGGCGGTTTTGCGCGAAGACCGGCGCGTCGGCTTCGACGTCGAAGGGCAGCCATACGATTTCACCGGCGGTCAGCGCGCTGGCGGGCACGCCGCTTGGCGTGATCAGCAAGCCTTCGTTGAAACGCGCGCTGACGTTGCCGGACGTGCCCTGATTGATACCGAGGCGTTCCATTTCATGCGCGGTGTGCACGATTTCGGCACGCAATGCGGCTTCCTGCGAGGTCGGCGCATTCCGCGTGGAGGCAGGGTTGTTCCGCGCGCTCGCGCCGCTCGCGCCGCTCATGCCGCGTGCGCCGCGTGTGCCGCTCATGCCGCGGCTCCGCCGAACAGCGCCGCAAGATTCGCGTCGAACGGCGTGCGGACGATGCCGCGTTCGGTGATGTAACCCGTCACGAGATCGTGCGGCGTCACATCGAACGCAGGGTTACGGACCTTGATTCCCGCGGGCGCAATTGGCTTGCCGACCAGATGCGTGACCTCGCTGTCGCGGCGCTCTTCGATAACGATGCCGCGACCGGTCGGCGTCTGGAAATCGAGCGTCGACGATGGGCACGCGACATAGAACGGCACGTTGAAATAGCGCGCCGTAATCGCGACGCTTAGCGTGCCGATCTTGTTCGCAAAGTCGCCGTTCGCGGCCACACGATCCGCACCGACGATCACGACATCGATCAGTCGTTGCGCCATCAACGATGCGGCCATGCTGTCGGTGATCAATGTGACGTCAACGCCGGCCTGCTGCAGCTCGTAGGCGGTTAAGCGCGCGCCTTGAAGTAAGGGTCGCGTTTCGTCAGCGTAGACGCGGAACGCGACGCCTGCGCGCTGCGCGGTATAGATCGGTGCAGTTGCGGTGCCAAGACCTGTCGTTGCGAGCGCGCCGGCGTTGCAATGCGTCAGCACGCCGCAGCCAGGGGTGATCAACGGCGCGCCGTGCTGACCGATGCCTTCGCATAGCGCTTCGTCTTCACGATGGATGCGCGTTGCCTCTTCGACTAACGCGCGATAGAGCGACGGCGTGTCCATGGCGGTCGCGCGGTCCGCTGCGCGCAGCATGCGTTTCAGGCTCCAGCTGAGATTGACCGCGGTCGGACGCGCGCTGTCGAGATAGACGGCCTGCTCTTTCAAGGCGGCGCGAAAGGCATCGAGCGGCAGATGCCGTGCACGCTGCACCGCGACGCACAAGCCGTATGCCGCGGCCACACCGATGGCGGGCGCGCCGCGCACACGCAATTCGTGAATCGCACGCCAGACGTCCTGCGCGGTGCCTAGCGTTTCGATTACCGTCTCATTCGGCAAGCGGGTTTGATCGAGAATCCGCAGGCTGTCGCGTTCCCACGCGAGCGTGGCCGGCAGATTCGGAAAAAGCGACGGCGAAACCATGCATGCTCCTATTTGTAGTGCGTCGCCTGAATGTCGCGCGCTAGCGTGATGACGTCGTCGATCGATGCAATCGAATGCCGCTCGACGAGCAGTCGCTCCGCGCATCGCAATGCGCGCACTTCGACCGTCGCGCGCAATGCTTCATCGGCAATACTTGTCACATCCGCGACCTTCGCCATGCCGACGATGCGCCGGATCATCTTGCAGCCCGCAAAGCCGAGCGAGGCCGCGAAAAGCCGCTGCATAAAGCGCGCGCGAAAGGCTTCGGCGCAGGCGCCGCCGCGGTCGTCGCCGATGAAATGGCTTTTGCGGCGGCTTTCATGCTCGCGCCATAGCGCGGCGAACTGGTTGGCAAAGCCGTTCCAGATTTGCGTGGCCTGTTCGAGCAGCCAGTCGCGATACGCCAGTTCTTCAGCGTTCGCTTTCGCATTCGTTTGCGCGTTCGATTTCGCGTTCGTTTTTGTGCGCGCGCCGTCGTCGTGCCAGTCGCGCGAGAAATAGGCGAGCAGCAAATTCGCCAGCACCGCGCCGACATCGAAACCCATTGGCCCGTAAAACGCGAACTCGGGATCGATCACGTAAGTCTCGTCCTGATTGACCATGATCGAACCGGTATGCAGGTCGCCGTGCAGCAGCGTCTCCGCGTCGTTCATGAACGACCACTTCATCTCGCCGACGGCGACGCGTAACGCGGGCGACTTCCATAGCCGCTCGATTTCCGCGCGCGGAAACGCGGCGCTATAGACGTTCGATGCGTGGTCCTCGAACGGATAGGTGAAAACGAGGTCTTCGGTGATCTTGCACAGCTCGCTGTTGATCGCGGCGCTGACCGCCTGCTTCTTCACGTCCGGCGCGAGATAGAGATCGGAGCCGAAAAACAGCGTATGCGCGAGATAGGTGGACAGATGACCGGCAAGCTTCGGATAGACGATGCCGTCCATCAACCCTTGCCGCAGGATCCGATGCGACGACAGCCGTTGCATCACCATCAGGAAGCGCTCGTTGTCGGCGTGATAGACGCGCGGCACATGCTGCGGACACAGCGCGCCGAAGCGCCGTAGTGCGGCCACCTCGCGCTCCATCCGATGCCGCGTCAGCGGCCACGTCTTACCGACCAGGCGCAGAAACGGCGGCGCCTGCTTGACGACAACACTCTTCTCGGGCGTCTTCGTATTGCTCGCGAAGTAGACGTAGTTCAGGTTGCCGTCGCCGACCTCGGCAATGTCGAGTTCGCCGGGCTCATTGAGCAGCGCATAGACCGACGGCACGCTGCACAGATAAGCCGATAGCTCGTCACAACTCATTGCCTCAAATTCCATGGACTGTCTCCTCCACGGTTGAACCGCAATGCCCGGTTCGTTCACTGGCGCTTTTACGCCAGGCTTTTAGCGCTAAGCGCTTACGCCAGGCCGCTTACACCAGGCACTACGCGCCGGCGTGTTATCGCTTCTTGCGAACCAGGTCGAACTTGAAGATGCTCGTGTTGTAGTAGTCGTTGCTATAGCAAAGCGGCTCGCCGCTTTGATCGAAATCCACTTCGTCCAGCAGGAGAAACAGACCGAAGCCGTCGCCGAGTTCGGGCAGATCGCGCGGCGTCAGGATGGTCGGCTGGATCGACGTATGCGTATGCGACAGGCGGCGGCCCGTGCGCGCGAACATCGCAAACAGCGACTCGCCGAGATCGCCGCCGGCCGCATCGAAAACAGCCTTCGGCACGGTATCGATGCAATACGCGGCAATCGCGTCGTCGGCGCAGCGGACACGTTCGATGCGCACGCAATCATCGCCGACGTTGATTTGCAGTTTGCCCGCGAGGCTCTCCGACGCCTTGATCTGCTCGATCTGAATGCGGCACGTGGACGGCACCGCGCCGACGCTGCGAATCATATCGGTCACAGACATCAGATCATCAAGACCGCCCTGCAATCTAAGTGAAATTTGTCTGATGAAGGTGCCGCGACCCTGAACCCGCGACAGCAGACCATGCGAAATCATCTGCGCGACCGCTTCGCGAAGGCTCGACCGCCCGACCCCTAACAGCTCGCAAAGCTCCATTTCAGTAGGGATCTGGTCGCCCGGCTTAAGCGAGCGTTCGCGAATCATCGACATCAGCGATTCCTGGATCTTCTCGCTCATCGAGTGTTCGACGGACAGGCGCATAGATGTCTAATGGGTACGCTAACGGACCGAATATACATCAGATGTCTGATGTTTCTGTGGGTGTTTACCCGTGGTTGTACAACGATGATCGAGCGCAAGCGTTAGGCGCTTTGCGATTGCTGCGAATGCACAGCGCCGCCTATGCTTGAGCTTTAAGGATTCTTTTTGCTTTGATTGCTTTGCATGGCCGCCTCAACTGTTGCGGCTGCTTTAGGGAGTTTTAGATGCTACAAGCGCTTCATCATCTGCACGTGCGGGCGCGCACGCGCGGGCTCGTCGATATCACGAAGCAGATCAGGCAGTTTGTTGCGGAACAGGCGATCGAGGTCGGCTTGCTGACGATTTTTTGCCGGCATACGTCGGCTTCGCTGCTGATTCAGGAGAACGCGGACCCATCGGTGCAAAGGGACATCGAGCGATACTTCGCGACGATCGCGCCCGAAGACGCGCGCCGCTACGAGCACGATACGGAAGGACTCGACGATATGCCCGCGCATTTGCGCACGGCATTGACGCAGGTGCAGTTATCCGTGCCCGTCGAGGAAGGACGCCTGGTGCTCGGTACGTGGCAAGGCATTTACCTGTTCGAGCATCGGCGCGACCCGTCGACGCGCGATATCGTGCTGCATCTGCTTGGAACCTGACCGGGTTGACGGTCTGTCAGTCTTCCAGACGCTTGAGCTCTTCATGCGCCATGCGCTCGAGCTCTTTTAGCGTGAAGTCGTTGACGTTCATGCTCGATTGAAAGTGAATCTGCACCTTCGCGGACTCGCCCGCCGGATTTTGCAGAACCACGAAGACGGTATTTGGATGGACGTCGCGATTGATTGTGACAGTTGTAATTCTGAGCGTCATTCACTGCTCCCCGGTTTTGATCTTCTTTTAGCTTACCCGAAGCTTGAGTATGACGAAACCCGTAAGCTTGCTTAGGTCTTGCTGGCTGCGGCGGTGCGTCAATTTGTCTCCTCCTGCGATGTCGTGATTTTGCGTCATCGCGACAGGGTTGCCGCCTCTCTTACGGTACTGACAGCTAGCGCCGGTCAGTGAAGCTCGCGCGGCGGTCGATCCGCTGAGGGCTGTGCTGAATACCAATCGTCAATCGACGTCACGGCATTGCGCTCGACGATGCTCATCGCCATCAGCACATCCATTTTCAGCTTCGGGATTGTCACGTCGACGCCCGGGATATGAGCCTGCCTTGTGCGCTCTTCAATGCCCTCGATCGTGGCCTCGCAATGCCATTGAGTGCCGGTTGCATCGGGCGCCATATCGACAGTGACCCGAAAGCCACGGTGATTGAAAGCCATAAATCCTCCAGATTCCTAACAAATCGCAAGAGCGCTCACCGCGAGATGCGGAGAGGCCGCGACTATACCTCTGGTGGAGAAGTTGTTCAGCGACGCGGGCGCTTGTATGGGGCCGTGCGTGCGCCCGCTTCTTACAAGGATTTGACGGCAAGTTGAACAGATATACTCCGGATGCTTTCTTGCATCTCGCTCGCGACACCTGACCCACTTGAAGCAGGAAGTCACGATGATCCCCTCCGTTCGTTATACGTTGGCGTTTTTCATCAATGTTGTATTGCCGACGGCGGCGTATCGCATTGCTTTGCCGCATGTCGGACTGCTTGGTGCATTGCTCGCCTCTTCCGTTCCGCTGCTCGCGTGGATCGGTATCGATCTTTTGCGTTATCGACACTTCGATGCGTTGAGTGCGCTCGTGCTGGCGAGTATCGCGATGTCGTTGCTGGTCTTTGCGTCTGGGGCTGCCGATGCATTGCGCGCGGCGCGGGAGCCTTTGGTGAGCGGCATTGTTGGTTTGTCTTTTTTGCTGTCGCTTCCGCTCAATCGGCCGCTTGTTTTTTATCTCGCGCGCTCGACGCTGTCGCGTGAGCGGCAAGGACGCGAGGCCGAATTCGATGTGATGTGGCTGAGTCGGCCAGCGCTCGCGAGATCCATTCGAGTGATGACGGCGGTTTGGGGTATCGGCCTCGTTTGTGAAAACGTCGCGCGGCTAGCGGTGGTTTTGTCGTTTGACAGTGATGACGCGCATCGTGTCTCGACCTACGTTGGATATGCGGTGTATGTCGCGTTGACGGTGTGGACGATTGTTTATCGGCATATGGTTATCAAGAGGCAGTGAGGCCTTGCTGCTGCGTTCTCCGGTCTTGTCTTCGTCTAACTTCCAGCTAATTCGCTCGCTTTAGTCTTGGTCATGCAGGCTTGCTCGATCGCTGTGCGTTCGCTTGAATTTGAATGCCAGGCGTTTGCCGCTGCGCGTGACGGGCCTGCATGTCCAAACAATTCTATCTGTGGAGCGACATCATGCTTGATCGTTCACCACTGACGACATTGCTCGAAACGGCTATTGCGAAGAAACCTGCGCTGGCGTTTTACGCCGGTTATCAGGACACGCTCGAAGCCATCAATCGCGGCGGACACTTCAATTTTGCAGGGCTCGAGTTGATGGTGCCTGGCGGCGTGTATCCGCCGCGGCCTGGCAGCGCGACGGAGTTCTTTTGCAAGAACTGGTCGGCTGCGGGACTCAGTGAACCGACGGGCTCCCTGCTTGAACTCGGCTGTGGTTCTGGCGCGTTAACGCTTCATGCCGCACGGCTCGGTTGGCAAGCGACGGGATCGGATATCGATGAGCTTGCGGTAGTCGCGGCGCGGCACAACGCGCAACGCAATGGGCTCGAGGCTGAATTTGTCTGCTCGGATCTGTTTGAGGCGTTCAAAGGACAACGCTTCGATGCGGTTATTTTCAATCAGCCGTTCGTGCACAAGCCGATGGTGAGTGTTGAGGAACGGACGCTGGCGAGTGCGAATGGGGAGTTGACGAGGCGGTTTTTTGATGAGGCTGCGGGTTATCTACGGCCGGGCGGGAAGCTTGTTTTCTCTTACTCGAACTGCTCAGATGACCAGCTGCTCGATCGACCGGATTGGACGATGGAGCTTATTGCGTGTGATTACGATGCGCTGGGGCAGTATTGGAGGGTGTTGGTGGTGGGGCGGCCGAAAGCGGGATGATGACGGCGTCGTCGATCTATTCGTTCCGCCGATCAACGCTTGTCTATGCGGCCAAAACCCGCTGCGACCAATCGGGCAAGCCGCCAAGCGTAGTAATCTCGGCATTCTGCGCGAGCAACGTCGCAGCGCGTCCGAACTCCGCCGCGCCGGCTCCGTCCTCGAATACCACGACCCGATTGGTAACCGAGTCTGCCTGCTTCACGTCGGCCAGTTTGCCGTAGACCTGATGAACGCGGCCCCAGTCAATTTTTTCACCGCTAAGTAGGGCGATTGGCTCGATCAGGAATATGGAATCATTTGCTGACCGTAATGCCAGTGGAAACTCGACGGCATGCCCGCTGATGCCAATCACACGATAACCGGTCTTGATACGGCCTTGGCCGACGCTACCTGCCAACGTCTTCTCCACAAGCGAACGGAACCTGATGTGATCGAGCTTTGGCATCCATTTTTCGCTTGAGAACGAAAGGGACATCGCTAATTTCACAGCGTCCCATAGCGCGACTTCGGCCTCGTCGATTGGTCCAGACGCCGTAATCGCCAAATCCGGGCCGAAATGCGCGAAATGCACGCCGGCGGTTTTGTTGAGGACATCGAGCCGTGACTTGGTGATGTCGACCCCGGATTGTGCTGCGTGCATGGCGCTCTCACCTCCGTCCGTAAGGTAGAAGGTGCCTTCAGACGGTTGAGCAAGATAGAACGTTGCATGACGGCCGTCACGGCCCAACGTGAAAGGCGCAACCGCTCTCACTGCACCTGTTCCTGCTGGGATGCAGTGCCACCCTGTAATTGCACGAAGTCGGTCGCAGTTCATATGTTCAAGCTCAGTTGCATGCCGTTGAGTGAATGCCTGAATCCATCAATGAGGGATAAATTGGCCAAGCCGAGGAAGCGGTTTACGAGCAATTCTATGTCATTGAGGTCTTCATCGACCGGCTCAGCGTATCCATATCCCTCATCGCACCAACGGTGAAGATGAAATCGTCCGCGAAGGGTCTTCCTGTACCACGCCATGCCCCGCCCTACTCTGTTCGAATGAGGTGTGTTGTCAGCATCGAGTGCGAATATTCGTTCGCCTCCCGCCAGTATGGCGGCGTTATATATGGGCGCAAACTCTATGGATGCTGTCCCAATGGCCTCCGTCTTCGCCGCGCGAAACTGAGAGCGAAAGAAGAGATCTTCGCGAATTTCGCTTTGGATCCTGCAAACGGAAACGAACTCAAGCCACTGGGGATTCGATGCGCTTTTCTTCCGCACCCATTCCATCGGACGTATCGTTAATTTATGCGCGTGGATTAAAGCCTCGGCTTCTTCCGCGCTCAAAATCGGAGAAGGCTTCATCATTGGTTATCCGACCACTCGTTTTGATTAAATCGTATTCCACCGTTTAATGCCCAGAGCGCAAGGGCTTCAACCGCATAAGATCATACGCGCCGGGAGCCAGAGATGGTATCAGTCTTTTAGCTCGCACAGATCAACTCTTTATCTTTAGAGTGATTCCGCAGAAGGCTTCTGAGACGGATTGTCTTTCTGGCGTGCCGATCATACGGGCTGTGGATACCAGTTTCCCAAAGCTCTCTTATTTGCAGTTTTGATATACCCAATGATTCTCAATAGCTTATCCACTACCTTGGATCATTCTTATATTCAAGCAACTACGTGTATGGTTGCAATGTTTGATAGTCCATGGTCCCGCTCCCTTCTTGAAAATTACCTTTTATCGGCGGGATCAATGCAGATGGTGCCCGCCGGAAAATCACGGAGCGTGACGCAATTGCAGGGATGGAGAACGGAAAATGGACGTTCTTTGTAGTTGGTGGTGGTCAAGTCGCGGAGAGGATTACGAGTTTGGTTTTCAGAGCAAGCAAACAGATCGACTTGTTGCACACACAACGAAAATTTTGTGAAATGACACTACGCTTCAAGTCATGCAAAGACTCCAACCTATCCATATAAGACGCGATCGATATCGATAGTTTTTCCGGAGCTATGGGCGAAACATCTTTCGAGGCAGAGACCTGACAACCGGTGACTTCGAGGTAGTCAATCGACCACCCCAAAAGAAAAAGGCTCCGCAGATGCGGAGCCTTCCATATATTCCTGGCGGAGAGACGGGGATTCGAACCCCGGATAGGCTATTAACCTATACACGCTTTCCAGGCGTGCGACTTAAACCGCTCATCCATCTCTCCGGCGGGGACGCGCATTATAGCAAACTCCTGGGCGCGCGCCCATATCCCGAACAGCCGACGGCCGGACGGGCCTATGAACCTCCGCGGAACGGCAACGCAACTGCCCACCCAGCACCCGCTCAAGGGTGCCGGATATAGTCCACCAACGCCCGCGTATAAGCATCCGGCTTCCGGTCCACCAGACTCACCACAATCGCCACCACAAACCCCGCCGGCACACCAAACACGCCGGAACTGATCGGCTCGATCCCAAACCATCTCGGTCCCGCAAACCCCGTCATCTGCGTGAAGTACGGATACGTCGACACGATGTAATACACGCACACCGCAAGCCCCGCCACCATCCCGGCCACCGCGCCCAGACGCGTCGTCCGCTTCCAGAACACGCCCAGCACGAGCACCGGAAACAGACTCGACGCCGCCAGCGAAAACGCCGCGCCCACCAGAAACAGAATGTTCCCCGTATTCAACGACGCGACATACGACGCAAACAACGCCACACCCAGCAGCAGAATCTTCGAGATCGTCACGCGCCGCTGACTCGATGCCTCCGGATCAACCATGTGGTAGTAGACGTCGTGCGACAGCGCATTCGCGATCGTCAGCAACAGACCATCCGCGGTCGAAAGCGCCGCAGCCAGCGCGCCCGCGGCGATCAATCCCGACATCACATACGGCAGCCCTGCGATTTCCGGCGCCGCCAGCACAACCATATCGGGCTGCATCTGGATCTCGCTCCAGCGCACGATGCCGTCGCCGTTCAGGTCCGCGATACTGATCAGATAAGGCTCGACCTTGCGCCACTGCATCACCCACTGCGGCAAATCCGAAAAGCGATCGCCGACAAGATTCGTCAGGATGTCGTACTTGATCAGCACCGCAAGCACCGGCACGGTCAGATAGAACAGCGCGACAAAAAACAGCGTCCACCCCACCGAGCGCCGCGCGGACGCGACCGACGTCGTCGTGTTATAGCGCGTCAAAATATGCGGCAGGCTCGCGGTCCCCAACGAAAGGCACAGCAGCAGCGAAAGAAAATTGCGTTTGTGCACGCGTCGTTCCTCTTCGCCTTCATCGGGAAACGGCTCGTGCATCGGCACGGGCGGCGCAGCCAGCGCAAGCAGTTCGTCGCGTTGCTGCGTCCATACGATGCGCGCCGCGGCCGCGTCGCGTGGAAACCGCGCAAGCGTGCGTTCGAGTTCCGCGATCTCGCGCAGCGGCCCGTTACGCCGGCGCAGTTCATCGAGCCGCTGCGTCAACGCGTTCTTCTCATCGACGAACGACTGCGGCAACGCGTCGATCTCCGTCTGCATCTGCGCCGCGCGCTGCCGATACACATCGCGCACCGCCTGCTCCTGCGGCGCATTGCGCACATCGCGCTCGAGCGCTTCGACACGCTCCATCACGCGCCCGTAGTTGAACTGCGGCACCCAGCCGAGCCCGTCCTTGTGCGCAATCATCGAGACCGGAATCAGGATCGCGGCAATCAGAATGATGTACTGCGCGACCTGCGTCCACGTCACCGCGCGCATGCCGCCCAAAAACGAGCACACGAGAATGCCCGCCAGTCCGCAGAAAATCCCGATCGCGAAATCGACGCCGATAAAGCGCGTCGCAATCAGCCCGACGCCCTGAATCTGCGCAACCAGATACACGAACGAACAGAGAATCGCCGAGAGTGCCGCGAGGCCGCGCACCGCGTTGCTCGAAAACCGCGTGCCGAGGAAGTCGGGAATCGTATAGCGCGCGAGTTTGCGCACGTACGGCGCGAGCAGAAATGCGACGAGGCAGTAGCCGCCCGTCCAGCCCATCATGTAAGCGAGGCCATCGTATCCAGTCGCGTAGAGCGAGCCCGCCAGACCGATAAACGATGCCGCGGAAAGCCAGTCGGCCGCGGTCGCCATGCCATTGAACGCCGACGGCACGCGCCGCCCCGCCACGTAGTATTCGACGAGATCCGACGTGCGCGACAGCAAGCCGATCACGGCATATACCGCGATCGGTACGAACAGAAACACGTAACCGACCCACATGCCGGGCCCATTCGCCGCTTCAATGCGCCACGCAATATAAATAAAAAGCAGGAAGCCGAGCGTATAGATCGAATACGAACGGATCAGCCGATGCGCGAGCTTCATCGGTTCGTTTGCCGCGCGGCGGCATCCGCTTCGAATGCGCGCTGCAATGCGCGGTCGGCGAATTGCATCGATACGATATAGACGACGATCAGCGCCAGGTAGACGAGAATCGCGCCTTGCGCGCCGACGTAGAACGGCAAGCTGAAGCCGAAAAGCCGCACGCCCGCCAGCCCGCGCGAGGCGGCCGGCACGATAAACGATACAACGAAGCCGATCACCATCAGCGTCGCGATCAATAGCAGATTGAAGCGCCAGTAACGCCGATGCGCGAGCGCCATCGCCTCTGAAACCGGCGGCGGTTCAGGCGGTGGATTAATTGTTTGTCGGTTAGAAGCGTGTGGCGCGGCCATGCGCCTATTTAACAAAAAGCCGTTGCGCACGCAATCAGGATTGTCCGCGCAACGGCCTTTTGTACCCCTGCAATACTACCGTCGTGGTATTGCTGTACTGCCTTCCAGAGCGCCTCGTTTAACTCAGCGCGATTCGCCCAGCTGATCGAGAATCGCCGGATTCTCGAGCGTCGAGACGTCCTGCGTAATCTCCTCGCCCTTTGCCAGCGAGCGCAACAGACGCCGCATGATCTTGCCCGAACGCGTCTTCGGCAGGTTGTCGCCGAAGCGGATGTCCTTCGGCTTCGCGATCGGCCCGATCTCCTTGCCGACCCAGTTGCGCAGGTCGTTGGCGATCTGCTTCGCTTCGTCGCCTTCCGGACGCGAACGCTTCAGCACGACAAACGCGCACACCGCTTCGCCGGTCGTATCGTCCGGGCGCCCGACCACCGCCGCTTCGGCCACGAGCGGATTCGCGACCAGCGCCGATTCGATCTCCATCGTGCCGAGCCGGTGACCCGACACGTTCAGCACATCGTCGATACGGCCCATGATCGTGAAGTAGCCGGTTTCCTTGTCGCGAATACTGCCGTCGCCTGCCAGATACAGCTTGCCGCCCAGTTCTTCGGGGAAGTAGCTCTTCTTGAAGCGCTCCGGGTCGCCCCAGATCGTGCGGATCATCGATGGCCACGGGCGCTTCACGACCAGAATGCCACCCTGCCCGTTCGGCACGTCCTGCCCCGTTTCATCGACGACAGCCGCCATGATGCCCGGCAGCGGCAGCGTGCACGAGCCCGGCACAAGCGGCGTCGCGCCCGGCACCGGCGTGATCATATGGCCGCCGGTTTCCGTCTGCCACCATGTATCGGCGATCGGGCAGCGCGAACCGCCGACCTGCTCGTAGTACCACATCCATGCTTCGGGATTGATCGGTTCGCCGACCGTGCCGAGCACGCGCAGCGAAGACAGGTCGTAGCTCTTCGGATGCACCTTCGGGTCCGCGTCGGCCAGCTTGATCAGCGAACGGATTGCCGTCGGCGCCGTGTAGAACAGCGTGACCTTGTGCTTCTGGATCATCTCCCAGAAGCGGCCCGCATTCGGATACGTCGGCACGCCTTCGAACACGACTTGCGTCGCACCGAGCGTAAGCGGTCCGTACGCGATATAGCTGTGGCCCGTGACCCAGCCGATATCCGCCGTACACCAGAACACGTCGGTCGGCTTCCAGTCGAACGCCCATTTAATGGTCTGCGCGGCCCATAGCAAATAGCCGCCGGTGCTGTGCTGCACGCCCTTCGGCTTGCCCGTCGAACCCGACGTATAAAGAATGAAAAGCGGGTGTTCGGCGCCGACCCATTCCGGTGCGCACTGGTCGCTTTCGCTCTGCGCGACTTCATGCATCCACAGGTCGCGGCCTTCGTTCCACGCTACCTTGCCGCCCGTGCGGCGATAGACGATCACGCTCTTCACCGCCTCGCAGCCGCCCATCGCGAGCGCTTCGTCGGCAATGTTCTTGAGCGGCAGCGCCTTGCCGCCCCGCATCTGTTCGTCGGCGGTGATCAGCGCGATCGCGCCGACGTCGACGAGCCGCTCGTTCAGCGATTTCGACGAGAAGCCGCCGAACACGACCGAGTGCGTCGCGCCGATACGCGCACACGCCTGCATCGCGACAATGCCTTCGATCGACATCGGCATATAGATAACGACGCGATCGCCCTTCCTGATGCCGCGCTTTTTCAGCGCATTGGCGAAGCGCGATACACGCTGCAGCATGTCCTTGTAAGTGACGCGCGTGACGGTGCCGTCGTCCGCTTCGAAGATCACGGCGACGCGGTCGCCGTTGCCCGCTTGCACGTGGCGATCGAGGCTGTTGTAGGACGCATTGAGTTCGCCGTCGTCGTACCACTTGTAGAACGGTGCGTTCGATTCATCGAGCACCTTCGTGAACGGCTTGTGCCAACTGAGCGTCTCGCGCGCGAGGCGCGCCCAGAAACCTTCGTAATCACGTTCCGCTTCGGCGACAAGCGCCTTGTAAGCGTCCATGCCGGATATCGTGGCCGCTTTCATCGTTTCGGCGGATGGCGGGAATACGCGGCGTTCCTGAAGAACGGATTCAATCGCTGACATCGACTACCCCTTGGTGAAGATGAAACGTAAAACCTGTGCCGGCGTGATGTGGGCACGCCGTATGGCGCGAGCTTGCGCGTGGCTCTTGCGAACGCCGCGCGGCGCCTGTCTCCTTACCCTCGTGCACAACGAAGCCGCTTGATGATCGGCGCGATCCGGCGCGGTGCCGAAACGGGCGCAATGCGAACGCGCGTGCGGCGGCGCAACATGGCGCCTTTGTCTGCCCGCGCGTACCGCACGTATGAGCCCGAGCCCAGATTAGCGCGCTTCGTGTACAAGTCATATAACACTTTATTGACCCGTTCCCGTGCCAAATTAAGCGCTGCAACTTACCGTGCACTTACGCGGCTTCGCGCATTCGGGTCATCCCCTAGGCGCGGCGTTGCATGGTGAAACCCGCTCCCGCCATGCTAACTGAACTGGCCATTTCCCTTCCAGCAACGCCGCAACCTGCATGCCCATCACGACCAATCGGCGTCACTATCCAGACCGACGCGGCGCTGGCGGGTGTCGCGGTACAATGTCGCGCCGCACGCGGGGATGAAACCGAAACCCGCCCGACGTAGCCCCAGCCGGCACCGCCGGCGCCTTCTTCCGCGATCCTGACCGCCTATGTCCGCCTCGAAATTCGATCCCGGCAGCCGCTCTCCCCGCCGTCGCATGCGCCCTCTGCCCGCCGTCATCTTCATGAGCCGCTGGCTGCAGGTGCCGCTGTATCTGGGCCTCATCGTCGCGCAAGCGGTGTATGTGGTGCTTTTCCTCAAGGAGGTCTGGCATCTCGTCACGTCGGCGATGAAGCTCGACGAAACGAGCACGATGCTGGTCGTGC
Organism: Paraburkholderia edwinii; assembly: GCF_019428685.1. NCBI lineage: Bacteria > Pseudomonadati > Pseudomonadota > Betaproteobacteria > Burkholderiales > Burkholderiaceae > Paraburkholderia > Paraburkholderia edwinii. Next base: position 1,946,058 of record NZ_CP080095.1, on the reverse strand, counting down.
TGAGCCTGATCGATGTGGTCATGATCTCGAATCTGCTGATCATGGTGATCGTCGGCGGCTACGAAACGTTTGTGCAGCGGCTTGGCGTCGAAGGCCATCCCGACGAGCCCGAATGGCTCGACCATGTCAATGCAGGCGTGCTGAAGGTCAAGCTTTCGATGGCGCTGATCAGCATCTCGTCGATTCATCTGTTAAAGACCTTTATCGATCCCGACCAGCGCAGCGAGCACGCGATCCTATGGCAGGTGATCATTCATCTGTCGTTCCTCGTGTCGGCCGCGGTGATGGCATGGGTCGACCGGCTGACGACGCGTACGCATCCCGAGCACTTTCACGAGCCGGCGCCGCACGCACCGAAGCCCTCCGAGGCAACCGATTTCTCCTCCCCAGAAGGCGCATAAGTGATGGCGCATTCGCGATCACGACAAAAAACGCCAAAGCCCCACTGAGCTAGCTATGACCGTTATCAAACAGGAAGACCTGATTCAGAGCATTGCCGATTCGTTGCAATACATCAGCTACTACCACCCGCAGGACTATATTCAGGCGCTCGGCCGCGCTTATGAGCTCGAAGAAAGCCCCGCTGCGAAGGACGCGATCGCGCAGATCCTGACCAACAGCCGCATGTGCGCCGAAGGCCACCGGCCGATCTGCCAGGACACGGGCATCGTCACGGTATTCGTGAAGGTCGGCATGGATGTGCGCTGGGACGGTGCGACGATGGGCGTCACCGATATGATCAACGAAGGCGTGCGCCGCGGCTATATGCATCCGGACAACGTGCTGCGCGCGTCGATCGTGAGCCCACCCGAGGGTGCGCGCAAGAACACGAAGGACAACACGCCCGCGGTCATTCACTACGAGATCGTGCCCGGCGACAAGATCGATGTGCAGGTCGCGGCGAAAGGCGGCGGCTCGGAAAACAAGTCGAAGTTCGCGATGCTGAACCCGTCGGACTCGATCGTCGACTGGGTGCTCAAGACCGTGCCGACGATGGGCGCGGGCTGGTGCCCGCCGGGGATGCTCGGCATCGGTATCGGCGGCACCGCCGAGAAAGCGATGCTGATGGCGAAGGAATCGCTGATGGATTCGATCGACATCCAGGACGTCATCGCGCGCGGCCCGAAGGACTGGATCGAGGAACTGCGTGTCGAGCTGCATGAGAAGGTCAATGCGCTCGGCATCGGCGCGCAAGGTCTCGGTGGTCTGGCCACGGTGCTCGATGTGAAGATCATGGCCGCGCCGACGCATGCGGCGTCGAAGCCGATCGCGATCATCCCGAACTGCGCGGCCACGCGTCACGCGCATTTCACGCTCGACGGGTCGGGCGTCGCGAAGCTCGAAGCGCCGTCGCTCGATGCCTGGCCGAAGGTGCAATGGACCGCGAACACCGAAACGAGCAAGCGCGTCGATCTGAATACGCTCACGCCCGCAGAAGTCGCGAGCTGGAAGCCGGGCCAGACGCTGCTGTTGAGCGGCAAGATGCTGACGGGCCGCGATGCCGCGCACAAGCGCATCGCCGACATGCTCGCGAAGGGCGAGAAGCTGCCCGTCGATTTCACGAATCGCGTGATTTATTACGTTGGCCCGGTCGATCCGGTTCGCGATGAAGCGGTCGGACCCGCGGGCCCGACCACGTCGACGCGCATGGACAAATTCACCGAGACGATGCTTGCGCAGACCGGTTTGATCTCGATGATCGGTAAGGCCGAGCGTGGCCCTGTTGCGATCGAATCGATCAAGAAGCACAAGGCCGCGTATCTGATGGCCGTGGGCGGCGCCGCGTATCTCGTATCGAAGGCGATCCGCAGCGCGAAGGTGCTCGCCTTCGAAGACCTCGGTATGGAAGCGATCTACGAGTTCGATGTGATGGATATGCCGGTGACCGTTGCAGTCGACTCGAACGGCACCTCGGTACATCAGACCGGGCCGAAGGAATGGCAAGCGAAGATCGGCAAGATTCCGGTCGCAACGGCCTGAAATTTCATATTCGCCTTAAGCGGCTTAAGCAGTTATCCGCTTTAAAGAAGCAAAGCCGGGGCTTGAAGTCCCGGCTTTTTTTCGCTCAGTGCGATCTCGTAAATCAACGCTGTGACATTGATTTACGCGAACGATTCTCATCAGCAACATCTGTCCTTGGCATTTTCGAACCGGACGTTTATTGTTGTGGAAAATCAAATCTACCCGGTCTCCAAGAGGAAATACCATCATGCAAGGCGACAAGAAGGTCATTGAATATCTGAACGCCCAGTTGAAGAACGAACTGACCGCGATCAACCAGTATTTTCTGCACGCGCGGATGTACAACCACTGGGGCCTCGAGAAGCTCGGCAAACACGAATACGACGAGTCGATCGGCGAGATGAAACACGCCGACAAACTGATCGAACGTATTTTCATGCTCGATGCGCTGCCCAATCTGCAAGACTTGCACAAGCTGCTCGTCGGCGAAGAAACCAAAGAGATTCTCGAGTGCGATCTGAAACTCGAGCAAGGCTCCCAGGCGACGTGCAAGGAAGCAATCGCCCATTGCGAGTCGGTGCGCGATTTCGTGTCGCGTGAAATTTTCGTATCGATCCTCGAAGACACCGAAGAGCATATCGACTGGCTCGAAACGCAGCTCGACCTGATCGACAAGGTCGGCATTCAGAACTATCAGCAATCGGGCATGGGTGACTCGGTGGAGTCGTAAGCACGATGCGGTAATCAATGCGCGGGACGCGGTCGATGGTTTTGTCTGGCCGCGTCGCGCGTATGCGATGTTGCTGCATGCTGGCTTGCTCCCGTTGTGCTGCTGCTGATGTCCTGATGTCCTGATGTGCTGCTGTGCTGCTGTGGCTGCTTTGTTCTGCTTTTGACCTGCTTTTGTCCTGCTTCCAACCTGTTAAACTGCCGGCCACTTGCATCGCGCTAGCCATACGCCGCGCGATTTTCGTAGCGAGCCCTTTCTCCTTTCCATGACCGCTTCGCCATCCGCTTCGATCGTCGTCACCGCCTCGCCGTCCGGCGCACCGGCGGCGGACGGTGTCGCGGTGGCCGGTTCGCATGCGCCGGTCGGCATCTTCGATTCAGGGCTGGGCGGCCTGTCGGTACTGCGTGCGGTACGCGCGCAACTGCCCGACGAAGCATTGATCTACGTCGCGGATTCGCGTTACGCGCCGTACGGGGAGCGCGACGACGATTTCATCGCCGAGCGCACGCTGGCAATCGGCGAATGGCTGATCGCACAGGGTGCGAAGGCGCTCGTCGTGGCCTGCAATACGGCTACCGCGCAATCGATCGCGCTCGCGCGCGAGCGCTTGCCGATTCCAGTGATCGGCGTCGAGCCGGGCATCAAGCCCGCCGCGCTGCAGTCGAAGACGCATGTCGCCGGCGTGCTGGCGACGCAAGTCACGCTGCGCAGCGCGCGCTTTCTCGCGCTGCACGAGCGCTACGCGGCCGATTGCACGTTCCTCTGCCAGCCGGGCCACGGTCTCGTCGAAGCGATCGAGCGGTGCGATCTCGATTCGCCCGCACTGCGCGCGCTGCTCGACGGCTACCTGCAGCCGATGCTCGATGCCGGCGCGGACACGCTGGTGCTCGGCTGCACGCATTATCCGTTTCTCGATGCGACGATTCGCGAACTCGTCGGCGACCGGCTCGCGCTGATCGACACGAGTGTTGCGATCGCGCGTCAGCTCGAGCGCGTACTCGAACAGCATGGTTTGCGCGCGGTTTCCGGCGCGCCGGCAGGTACGCCGCGCTTTTGCTCGACGAGCGACGGGGCGCATCTGCAGCAGCTATCGCGCACTCTGCTCAATATTGAAGCTCCCGTGGAGCGCGTTGCGATTCCGTCTAGTCGGACGATTGAGCTCGAAGCGGCCGAGGTCGAGGCAAAGACGGCTACGCAAGGCGGCGGGATACTCGCGGCGCTGGCGCCTACCTCGCGCCCTGAACCCGAAGCGGCCTGAGCTTCCGCCTTCCCAGCGTCTTTCCCGCGGCTTCCCTGAGCATTCCCGCCGTCCGCCCTTCCCGCCCTTCCCGCCCTTCCCGCCCTTCCCGCCCTTCCCGCCCTTCCCAGCCTTCCCAGCCTTCCCAGCCTTCCCAGGCTTCCCGCACCCAGCGTGCGGCACACCACGCCCAGCCGGCGAAAACCCTGCCAGGAGGCTGGTTATGTTACAAAATTCCGCACGTAGCGCTTGCCAAACGGCGCCTACAAAATGATAATAATTCGCATTAACGTTGCCTATCGCGATCCACCATGATTGTCTGCGTGTGCAAATCCGTCTCCGACCGGAAAATCCGGGCATCGATCGCCGAAGGCATCGATACCTTCGACGAGCTGCAGTTCGAACTCGGCGTCGCCATTTGCTGCGGCAAGTGCGAGGAGTCCGTACGCGAGGTGATGGCGCAAAGCGGCGTCTGCGCGAGCCGTTGCGGTATCGAGCCGGCTGTCGAGGCCGTCCCGCTGACTTTCTACGAACGCCGGGCCGCGTAAGATCTGCCGGCGCGGCAGTCTCCGCGCTCAACCGCCGTCAGCAAGCCACCGTATCCAGTCATTGGACTCAGCCAGCGAAACGATTCCTCGAGGAACCCGAGATGGAATTGCTGATTGGTTTTGTCACAACGCTGTTCATTTCGCTGCTTATATTCCGCAAATGACGTCGCTTTGCCTGACGTGCTGCATCGCCGGCGCGCCGCTACGCTAAACATGCAGGCTTCTTCCCCAATCACAGCAGGCTTCCCGCCCGCCGGTTCAGCCCGGTTCAATCCGCGTCTCGTCGCGGCGATCGTCGCCGTTCTGGCCGCGCATTGCGTCCTCATCGTCATTGCGTTGACGATGCGCGAAAAGCCGCTGCCGAAACCGGTCGAGTTGCGCTCGATCACCGCCGAATTGCTGAGCCCACCGGCCCCGCCGGTAGCCGCCCCCGCGGCGATCCAGTCGACGCCGACGCCGCCGCCGAAACCCACGCCGCCCGTGCATCGCGAAAAGCCGAAGGTACAGCCGCGTCCGACGCCGGTGCAAAAGCCGACGCCGACGCTGCCCGAAGCGGCCGCGCCGTCACAGCACGAGATCGCCTCGCCCGAGCCGGCGCCGCCCGCGCCGCCTGCCCCCGCTGCGCCGCCTGAAGCAGCAGCGCCGCCCGCGGCCGCGAAGCCGACGCTTGCGTTGTCCGCACCGAAAAGCGTGTCGCATCTCGATTGCAGCATCTCGGAACCCGACTATCCGGCGTTGTCGCGCCGCCGTGGCGAAAGCGGCACCGCATACGTGCGCTTCGTCGTCGGCCTGACGGGCAAGATCGAAAACATCGAGCTGAAAAAGAGCAGTGGTTTCGACCGGCTCGACGATGCAGCGATGTCGGCGATGCGCTCGAGCTCGTGCAAGCCGTATCTGGAAAACGGCCAGGCGATCCGCGCAACGTACACGCAACCGTTCGAGTTCGGCCTCAAGGATTAACCTCACGGATTGAGCCGGGACATTCCAGCGCACTCCAAGGCACTCCAGAGCACTAGGCGCAGGACTCGATCCGCCTGGACCGTCGAACCGCTGACGCAGTTTTCAAAAAGAAGGAATGGCAATGCAAAACTACGGTATGGCCCACGTGTGGGCACAAGGGGATTTCGTGACGCGCGGCATCGCGCTCGCGCTCCTCATCATGTCGGTGCTGTCGTGGACCGTGATCGTCGTCAAGAGTCTCGGCGTGATGCGCCTGAGCCGGCTCACGAAAAACGCCGAGCGCTCATTCTGGCATTCGGACGATCTCGCCGAGGGCATCAAGAAGCTCGGCAGCGGCAAGTCGACGCCGCAAGACAATCCGTTCCTCGCGCTCGCGCTGTCGGGTCAGGAAGCCGCCGACCATCACCACCAGACGCAACCGCATCTGCATGACCGCATGGATGTGTCCGACTGGATCACGCGCTGCCTGAAAGACACGATGGACGATTGCGTCGCGCGCATGCAAAGCGGTCTCGCGATTCTCGCTTCAATCGGCAGCACCGCGCCGTTCGTCGGCCTGTTCGGTACCGTGTGGGGCATTTATCACGCGCTGCTGACGATCGGCGCGACCGGCCAGTCGTCGATCGACCAGGTGGCGGGCCCGGTCGGCGAGGCGCTGATCATGACCGCGGCGGGTCTGTTCGTCGCGATTCCGGCCGTGCTCGCCTACAACGCGCTGACGCGTGCAAACAAGGGCATCGTCACGAAGCTCAATCGCTTCGCGCACGGCCTGCATGCGTTCTTCGTGACCGGCGCCCGTCTGTCGTCGTCCAAGCGTAGCGCAGATGGTCTGCGGCTCGCGACGCAGCGCCGTCCGGCCCACGCCGCCAATGCGAACTGATTGACGAGGCACTTCGATGGCAATGAGCCCTTTCGCCGGCGATGACGACGACGGCCTGATGAACGAAATCAACATGACGCCGCTCGTCGACGTCATGTTGGTTCTCCTGATCGTCTTCATGGTGACGATTCCGGTGATCCGCCATGCAGTGAAGATCGATCTGCCGCACGCGAGCAGTCAGAAGGAAGACACGAAGCCGGCGCAGGTCACCGTGTCGATCGACGCGGACGGCAACGTGATGTGGGACGAGAAGAAGATTTCCGATGAAGATCTGCGCGCGAAGATTGCCGCCGCGGCCCAGCAGACGCCGCAGCCGGAACTGCATCTGAATGCGGATCGTAAGGTTGCCTACGAGAAGGTGGCCGATGTGATGTCCGCCGCGCAGGCAGGCGGTCTGACGAAAATCGGCTTCGTGACGCAACCGGCCGGGAAACCCTGAGCATCAGGCATTGCAAGCACTGCACCGAGCAGACAAAGTAAAAGGCCTTCATCGTCGGATGAAGGCCTTTTTTCCTTGCGCACTCGGCGCCTTCGGGCGGCGGGATTACTTGCCATCGGAAGAGTAGCCAGCATCACCGCATGCGACAGCCGTGGTCGACACGGACAGCGCGGTCAGCCCTATCAGGCTCGCTATGATAGCGGCCATGAGTTTTCGCATAGGAAGCTCCCTTGCGAACGGGATTCAAATATAGGCCCGGCGGCCCACGCATTCAAGCAAACAGCCATTGAAAGTACTCATCGATGCGCGCACTCGAATGCCTAAATCAAAGCGCGTGCGATATAGCAACCGAGTGCAACTGTCGCGACCGCTGGCAACCGCACGCCGCACTTCCGATACCTGGGACTACCTATAGCGATTCCGCGTGGGCATTCGCTTCGGCTTGCTCGCGCTCCGCGGAAAGGCGGGTCGGGCATTCGCCTGTGATGTATTTGCCTGAATCGGGATCGAGCATTTCGACGAGATAATCGACGAAGGTTCGCACCGCGGGCACCATCCCCTGCCGCGACAGAAACACCGCATAAAGCTGCGGCGACGGCAGCGTCCAGCCCGGCATGACCGGCGACAACTGGCCCGAGCGCAACGCGGCGCCATACAACATTTCCGGCAAGGCCGCGATGCCGACGCCGGCCATTGCCGCTTCACGTATCGTCGCGAGGTCTGCGGTGACGAGGCGCGGTTGGTGCTCGTGCAAATGCCGCGAGCCGTCGGGTGAAATCAGATTGAATACGTAACGGCCATCGTTGGTCGGCGTATCGAGCGTCTCGAACCGGCTCAGATCCGCTGGCTGCAGCGGCGGCGCATTCTGGTCCAACAGGCTCGGCGCGCCGACCAGCATCTGCTGCGTGCGCCACAGCGGCCGCACGATGATGTTCGCGTTGTCGGGCGGATCCGAGCGCACACGCAGCGCGACGTCGATCGAATCTTCGAAAAGATCGACGACGCGGTTCGTCACACGCATCACGATGTGCACTTCCGGGTAGCGATGCATGAACTCGGGCAGAATCTGCGACATGATGGTCTGCGACACGGTGACGGGCACGCTTACGCGAACCGTGCCGCGCGGCGACGAACGCAGCTGCTGCACGACATTGACGGCCGCCTGCGCCTCCGAGAGCATCGCCTGACAGTGCTGATAGAACAGATGGCCCGCTTCGGTCAGCGCAAGCTTGCGCGTCGAGCGCTGTAAGAGGCGCACGCCGAGCGAGCCTTCGAGTTCGGTCAGGCGGCGCGACAGCCGCGACTTCGAGATGCCGAGCACGCGCTCGGCAGCGGAAAATCCGCCGTGCTCGACGACCTGCGAAAAATACATCAGGTCATTCAGGTTATGCGAATCGATCTTCATCTCATCGTTCCACTAGTAGAACAATCCATTGCGGTGCGCCCACTGTAAGCGCCAAAAGCGGTCCATATAATATCCCTACGTTTCAAAAATGACGCTATTCCCCATTTTTCTGAGGTGACTTGATGAGCTCGACCCGCACGATCGAACGCACGTATCCCGCCGTTCGCACGACGGAAGGCGGCGGTTTTATCGTCCACCGCCCGTTCCCTACCCGGATGCTGATGGACTTCGACCCGTTTCTGCTGCTCGACGAAATGGGACCCATCGACTACGCGCCGGGCGAAGCGAAAGGCGCGCCCGATCATCCGCATCGCGGTTTCGAAACCGTCACGTATGTGCTCGAAGGTCAATTCGGACACAAGGATTCGGCAGGACATTCCGGCACGCTGCATGCGGGCGACGTGCAATGGATGACGGCCGGCGCCGGCGTCGTGCACAGCGAGATGCCCGATCCTTCGTTCGTTGAAACGGGCGGCCGCGTGCACGGGTTGCAGCTCTGGGTGAACCTGCCGCGCCCCGACAAGATGATCGCGCCGCACTATCAGGAGATACCGTCGACGCGGATTCCCGTTGCGACGTCAGCGGACGGCAAGGTTCGCGTAAAGGTCATTGCAGGCGAAGCGCTCGGCGCAAAGGCAGTGATCGAAACGCGTACGCCGATTCTGTACCAGCATTTCACGCTGCAGCCGGGCGCGCAGCTCGTGCATCCGGTGCCGCGCGAGTATCGCGTGTTCGCTTATGGGCTGTCGGGTACGGGCCTGTATGGTGAAGGCCGGCAGTCAATCGAGGCGCGGAAAATGGTCGTGTTCAATAGCGATGGCGACAGCATCACGCTGGCGGCCGGCGATGAGCCGCTCGATGTACTGCTCTTCGGCGGTGTGCCGCTCAACGAGCCGGTCGTGCGCTACGGTCCGTTCGTGATGAACACCGAGGACGAAATCCGCCAGGCCGTGATCGACTATCAGGCGGGACGCATGGGACGCATCGCGCATTGATGCGTTGACGTATTGACGCGTCGACGTATCGACGCATGATGCCTTGCCGCGCGCATCGGCGAGCACGCTTGCGTGGCTCATGGCGACACGATCTTTTTTGTGATTTCGTTCACAATAGCGGTTCGCCTTGCGCGCGGCGTCACATGGCCACATGGAAGGCCTTGCGGCCTCACACCGCGCGCGCAATCTATCGTTAAAGGAGCGTACATGGCAGAGCCCAAGGTCAGCGCGCATATCGGCTCGACGAACTTCAAGGTTCTTTTCGACGACGGCGCCCATACGTGGCTCGCCGACGAACCGGAATCGCTAGGCGGCGGCGACCGCGGACCGACGCCGGTCAGCCTGCTGCTGTCGAGCCTCGGCGCATGCACGTCGATCACGCTGAAGATGTATGCGCAACGTAAAGGCTGGCCGCTCGACGATGTACACGTCACGCTGTCGATTGAAACCGGCGACGAAGGATCGACAATCGACCGCCAGATTTCGCTTGAAGGCAATTTGTCCGATGAGCAGCGGGAACGGTTACTGCAAATTGCCAATGCATGCCCGGTGCACAAGATCCTGACGCGGCCGATTGCGATCCGCACGGGTTTGACGGTCGTTTGATGGTCGTTTGATGCGCGCTACGCGCCGTGTGCGACAACGAGGAAGCCGCCGTTTTGAATTTCGAACATCTGATCCAGATCAACGACCCGCTGAACCCGCTCATGCAAGACATGACGCGCGATCAGCTTTGGGAAGGCCTCGTGCTGCGCGCTGAACAGCCGCAACTCTTCGTGCTGGGCCTCGACAGCTGCACGATACTGTCGCGCACCGAAAGCACGCTCGAGCGCGAATTGCACTACGGCCATGCCACCGTGCGCGATCACGTCACACTGCAACCGAAGGAAAGCGTGCGCTACGACATCATGGCGACGTCGGCGCACGTCGGCGGCTCGCTCACGATGACGATCGAGCAGCCCGACCCGGTGCAGCTTTTCTTGCGCTTCCAGTACCAGACCACCTTGCCGACCACCGATGAGAAACCGGCCGACAACGACGTGCGTCAGACGCAGGAAATCGTCAAATCCGCGTATCGCGAGTCCGACATCGATACGGTGCGCCTGATTCGCGAGTACGTGCTGGGGCTCAACGCGCCCGATCAACTGCACTGACTTCCGTACCGCGCTGACGCAAAGCGTTGCGCGGACTCGCCTGCTTCGATCATTTTTGAGTCTGCCTATCGGTTCGGCACTTCGATGAATTTCGATTCCTTGTAAATAGGAATGGTTATCATTTAGAATCCATTCCATCGAATCGACAAACCGATGGCACCGAATGACGAACATGACGCGCCCTTCCACCTTGAGCCTGCGCCATCCGGCCGCGCAAGCGCTGACGACCAGCCGTGCAAGCAAGACCAGCGCACCGGCGGCAACGCCAACCGCGGAACGCACGGGTAACGCCGCGCCTTCGTCGTCGGAATCGTCCGGCAACGGCAACGAGCGGGTGGTGCGCAGCGAGACGCTGTTGCAGGGACGCAGCCACATCAGCATCACGCACAACGGCGAAACGTACCAGTTGCGCTCGACGCGTCTGGGCAAACTGATTCTGACTAAGTAAAGGCAGCGCGCAAGAGCAGTTGCAGTCGTGAAGTACAGCAGCGAAGTGCAGTAATGAATTGCAGTAATGAATTGCAGTAACTACAGGGTATTGTGGGGACCACCTCTGCGAGAGGTGTTGGGCTTTAGCCAGCCACGACGGCTTGCACGCGAGATCTAGACCCCTTCGTGCAGACACCAAGCCAGCCGTCGAAGCCAGCCAGGCCGCTTTTTTGGTTCTCACGCATGGCAACGTGTCATACGGCCAACGGGCCGATGCATCGCGCTGCGATCAATCGATACGACGAAAGCCGCGCGGATGGTTCACGCCATCGCGCGGCTTTCGCACTTTCAGCCGTCACGCGTCACGGCTTCTGCGTTTCATCGAGCGCTGCGATGCCCGCCCGCGCAATCGATGCGTCCTGCTCGGACTTCACGCCCGATACGCCGATCGAGCCGACCACCTCGCCATTCGCGATGATCGGTACCCCGCCCTCTACCATCGCGACAAGCGGCGCGCTCAGGAAGGCGGTACGCCCCTGCTTGATGATGTCTTCGTAGACTTTGGTTTCGCGCCGTCCGAGCAACGCGGTGCGGCCCTTGCCGATCGCCATTTCGACGGTGCTGGCCGCGACGCCGTCGCCGCGATGCAGATAGAGCAGATGACCGCCTTCGTCGAAGATCGCGATGGTCACGTGCCACTGGTTCGAGGCCGCGTGCGCTTCGGCAGCGGCGGCCATTTTCCTGACGTCGTCGTCGGTCAGAACAAGTTTGCTTCTCACGGGCAGCCTCCGTACCGGCCTCGATAAGGCCTGCTGGGCACTTCTACTCGACACGCCGTCAGCGCGCCCAGCCCCAGAACATCAGCCACCACGCGCTATCGACGACCGCCAATGCAGCGATGAACCATAGCATGGCGAACCCGCGCTGGAAAAGCCGCGCGCTATAACGGCGCGTGACGAGCCACGCGAGCCAGGCGCTCCACAGGTTCGCAATGGCCAGAATGGTGAGCCGCACGTCCGACGCCCAGAAGAGCGGCACATGCTCGGCGCGCAGCAGCGACAACGTCGTGGCCGACAGTCCGAGGAATACGCCGGTGCCCGCAATCGGAATCAGCGCCTGCGCGAGATGATGGAGCCGCGTGCGGTCGAAGCGGCCGAGCGCACGCGACGCACCCGCCATCAGCGCAAGCAGCACCGTGCCGTACACCAGCCCCGTCACGAGGATATAGCCGATCACCATCGTGCCGTCGAGCCACGAGAAAACGTCGTTCTGCTCCGGATAATGCGTGAACAGGAACCACGGCACGTGATCGGTGTCGAGCGGCCAGGTGATATCGCGATCGATCAGCCACGTCGCGAGGAACTGCTTGACGCCGATAAACCACGGCGACACGGTCCAGTGGAATGCGCCGATCGCGATACCGAGCAGGCCGTAGAGGATCAGCGCGGTGTCCCACGCGTTCGCCTGTTTGTCGCCGAGGTCGACGACTTCGGTCGACGGCTTGCGCCACGTGAGCGCGATCGCATCGCGATGGCCGGCGCAGCGGCCGCACATATGGCACGACGAAGCGCCCTTCATGTTGCGCAGCGGCACCAGCGGCGCGCAGTTGATCGGAATCACGCGATGGCCGTGCTCGCCCTGTTTGTACGAACGGCGCCACGCGTCTTCGTCGACCTTGTAGTGAAACGGCGCAAGCCGCGCCAGCAGCGCGAACACCCCGTTGACGGGGCACAGATACTTGCACCAGATGCGCTTCTCGCGTCCGTACAGCAAGCCGATGATCATCGCCGCGAACGTCGACCCGCCGAGCACGAGCAGTACGGCTTTCGGATACTGATAGACGCTTACCATCTGGCCATAGATGGTCGTAATGCCGAACGCGACGAAGGGCCAGCCGCCCCAGCGCATCCAGCGCGGAATCGCGCGGCCGCGGCCGAATTTGCTCGCAAACTCGGCGAGCGCGCCTTCAGGACACAGCACGCCGCACCAGACACGTCCGAGCATCACCATCGACAACAGCACGAACGGCCACCAGATGCCCCAGAACACGAATTGCGCGGCCAGCGTGAGGTTGTTCCACAGATGCGCGGTGTCGTCGGGCAGCGGCGTGAAGGCCGGCACCAGAATCAGAAACGCATAAACCGCGACAACCACCCACTGGATGCCGCGGATCGCAGCGCCGTGACGCTGCATCCATTGCCCGACTTCGGCAAGCCGGCCCGGTCGGCTCACCACGCTGTTCATGCGGCGCGCCCCGCCTGACGCTGCGGCAGCGGACGCTGCGCACGGCGCATCAGCAGATAGACGACCGCCCAGTAGGCCGCATACGCAATCAGGTTCATCAGCGCCGGATGCGCGCGATAGCCGGTCAGCGTCGCGACGAGCGAGCCGACGGTACTCGAATCATCGAGCAGCCACGACGAGTTCCACACCTGGTCGACGATAGTCGGCAGGAATTCCTTGTCGATCAGTTTGTCGACGCCGGTTTCGAAGAGGCCCGCACCGAGGAACAGCAGCATGATCTCGGTCACGCGGAAGAACAGGCGCCACGAAAACACCTTGCCGCCCAGTTGCAGCACATAGAACGTGACGAAGGCGAGCGCGAGGCCGATCACCGCGGCCAGCACCTGGCCCACCGGCACATGCCCGGACTGGCCGAAGCCGACGCCGTAGAGGAAGATCACCGTTTCGCTGCCCTCGCGTGCGATCGCGAGCGTAACGAGCAGCGTGATGCCCCACCAGTTCGCGTCCTGCGTGCTCTTCTGCAGCGACTGTTCCATGTCGCGTTTGAGCGTGCGGCCGTGCTTCTTCATCCATAGCACCATCTGCACGATCAGCACACAGGCGATCAGCACGATCGCGGTCTGGAAATAGTCCTGCGCGTCGCCCGAAAGGACTTCGGTGAAGCCGACCAGTGCGGCGCCCAGCGCGATCGCCGCGAGCACGCCGAGACCCACGCCCGCCCACAAAAAGGGCAAGCCGCGCCGCGCATTCTCGTCGCCGTTCTTCAGCCACGCGTACAGGATGCCGACGACCAGCAGCGCCTCGACACTCTCACGCCACACCACGAACATCACCTGACCCATCAAACCCTCCAACCGCATTGCAAGGAGCGCCCGCGCGCTCCCGATCCTTGCCTGTGCGACCGTGAACATCAACGACTGCCGTGAACCCGGTCCCGCAATGTCTGCTGCTACTTACGCTACGTGGACTGCTGCTTATGCCGCCTATGCTGCTGTGCTGTTTGCGTCACTTCGCGACGATCACGCCTTGCGCCTGCTGATGGAAATCGTCGAAGAACTTGTACTCGCCCGGCGACAGCGGCGCGATCACGACGAACGACGACGCCCCAGGCGCCAGCACTTTTTCCTTGCGCAGTTCGACACTCTCGAACTCGGCCGCGCCCTTGCCGACGTTATGCACCTCGATCTTGATGCGCTGACCGGACGGCACTTCGATGCGCGCCGGGTTCAGCTTGCCGTCGTTCATTTCGAGCTGGAACGTCGGCAGATCGGCTGCATGCGCAACATCGACGACCGCGGCCGAACCCACCAGCGACACCGCCGCGATTACCGCACGCACCATCCTGTTGTTAAGTCTCATGCACCATCCCTGAAGCTTTGCTTAAGAACGCGCGGCGCCGCGCGCCACGCGTTGCTGTCCGCGCATGCAGTCCGCGCGTTGCAGTCCGCGCGTTGCAGTCCGATCACGCGACCCGCTGCGCTCAATACCCGCCCTTCTTGCCGATGCCGGCGAACGTGAAGTCGTAGTCGAGCGTGAACGGCTTGAACCACGGGCCCACGCCGGTTTCCTTGTCGACGTGACGGCCGAACGCCATATGGCCCATCTGCATCGGCGGCTCGACGATCAGCTTCAGGTGATACTTGCCGGGCCCCGACAGTTTCACGTTGTCGCCGTAGTGCGGGCCGTCGTTCGCGACCATAGCCATCAGATCGCCCTTCTGCGACCAGCTCGAACCGTTCTTCGTCAGTTCGTAATGCACCTGCAGGTACGGCATCCAGTCGCCTTCCGCAAAACCGGTCGGATTGTTCTTGACCGCATGGATGTCGGCTTCGAGGTGAACGTCCGAATCCGACGCCTTGCGCATCATCCCTTCAGGATCCATCGTGATCGGCTGCAGATAGACGGCGCCGATCTCCATGCCGCCCTGGATCTGCTGTTTGCCGATCGGGTACTCGGCAGCCGCAGCCGGCAAAGCGACAGCCGCGGCGACGGCGAACATACCGCCGCACAAAATTGACGAAACGCGCATTGAAACTCCTTTGTTTTTGTAAATCGAAGCGGACCGTCACGACCCGCTGCGACGACTCACTCCGAGGCTTCCTGTTCCTGCTGACTGCGACTGCCGACTACGTGCTAACCGCGACATGCTCACCGGGGATTTCTGCGATTGCGAAACCAGTAAATAACGGTAATGCGAACCATTCTCAATACTTGCCGCGAGTTTATCACTGTTCTGTTTCCGGGACAAATGCAAATGCGCTGGAAACCTAGTTGCGACAGGGGTTTACGGGGAGCTTGTAGTCGTCTTGCCGCAGTGAAATAACGCGTGAAGCCAAGGGGGTCGCACCACATGCGGCGCGATGCCGCACGCAGCGTAACCATTCAACATTTCATTTCGTCAATCGGTGCCCGTCAGATGGTCGCCGACGTTCGCGCCGAACACGCGCTGGCGCAATAGCGCGAGTTGATCGCGCGCCTGCGCGGCCTTTTCGAATTCGAGATTTTTGGCGTAATCCATCATCTGCTTTTCGAGGCGTTTGATTTCCTTGGCGAGCTGCTTTTCGGACATGTCCTCGAACTTCGCGCGCTGTTGCTGCTCGCGCAGTTCGGTGCGCGCTTCGTCCGCGTTGTAGACGCCATCGATAATGTCCTTGATCCGCTTGACGACGCCGCGCGGCACGATGCCCCTCTCCGCGTTGTACGCGATCTGCTTGGCGCGACGCCGCTCGGTTTCGTCGATCGCGCGGCGCATCGAGTCCGTGACGTTGTCCGCGTACAGAATCGCCTTGCCGTTCACGTTACGCGCCGCGCGGCCGATCGTCTGGATCAGCGAGCGCTCGGCGCGCAGGAAGCCTTCCTTGTCCGCGTCGAGAATGGCGACGAGCGACACTTCGGGAATATCGAGTCCCTCGCGCAGCAGGTTGATGCCGACCAGCACATCGAACGTGCCAAGCCGCAGGTCGCGGATGATTTCGACGCGCTCGACCGTGTCGATGTCGCTGTGCAGATAGCGCACCTTCACGCCGTGGTCCGCGAGAAACTCGGTCAGCTGCTCAGCCATACGCTTCGTCAGCACCGTGACAAGCACACGTTCGCCGGCTTTCACACGCTCGTTGATTTCGCCGAGCACATCGTCGACCTGGCTGCGCGCCGGACGCACTTCGATCTCGGGATCGACGAGGCCCGTCGGTCGCACGACCTGCTCCGCCACCTGGCCGGCGGTCTTCTTCTCGTAGTCGGCGGGCGTCGCGGAAACGAACACGACCTGGCGCATCTTGTGCTCGAATTCGTTGAACTTGAGCGGCCGGTTATCGAGCGCGGAAGGCAGGCGAAAACCGTAGTCGACGAGGTTTTCCTTGCGCGCGCGGTCGCCGTTGTACATGCCGTTCAACTGACCGATCAGGACGTGCGATTCGTCGAGCAGCATCAGCGCATCAGGCGGCAGATAGTCGACCAGCGTCGGCGGAGGCTCGCCCGGCAACGCGCCGGAGAAATGCCGCGAGTAGTTCTCGATGCCTTTGCAGAAGCCGAGTTCCTGCAGCATCTCGAGGTCGAAGCGCGTGCGCTGCTCGAGACGCTGCGCTTCGACGTGCTTGCCTTGCGAATGGAAGAACTCGAGCCGCTCGCGCAGTTCGGACTTGATCGTTTCGACGGCGCGCATCACGGTTTCGCGCGGCGTCACATAGTGCGAAGACGGGTAAACGGTGAAGCGCGGAATCTTCTGGCGCACGCGGCCCGTCAGCGGATCGAACAGTTGCAGCGTGTCGATTTCGTCGTCGAACAGTTCGATGCGCACGGCCATTTCGGCGTGCTCGGCCGGAAACACGTCAATCGTGTCGCCACGCACGCGGAATGTGCCGCGCTGGAAATCGGCCTCGTTGCGCGTGTACTGCATGGCGATCAGCCGCGCGATCACCTCGCGCTGCCCCAGCCGATCGCCGGTTCTCAGCGTAAGAATCATCTGGTGGTATTCGGACGGATTACCGATACCGTAGATCGCCGATACGGTCGCGACGATCACCACATCGCGCCGCTCCATCAGGCTCTTCGTTGCGGACAGACGCATCTGTTCGATGTGCTCGTTGATCGACGAGTCTTTCTCGATAAACAGGTCGCGCTGCGGCACATACGCTTCCGGCTGGTAGTAGTCGTAGTACGACACGAAGTACTCGACTGCATTGCGCGGAAAGAACTCGCGAAACTCGGCGTACAGCTGCGCGGCAAGCGTCTTGTTCGGCGCGAACACGATGGCCGGGCGGCCCAGGCGCGCGATGGTGTTCGCCATCGTGTAGGTCTTGCCGGAGCCGGTCACGCCGAGCAGCGTCTGGAACGACAACCCGTCCTCGACGCCTTCGACGAGCGTCTGGATCGCCGTCGGCTGGTCGCCGGCCGGCGGATACGGCTGATAGAGCTTAAACGGCGAGTCTTCGAACGAGACGAATTTGGATTCGTCAAGCGTGTCGTTGACTTCACTCAGGTGATGTTCGGACATGAGGCGGCATCCTGGGCCGAAAGCAAACGACTATTCTAGCGATTTGCGAAGCGGCGGGCTGTGAGTTGGAACGCGGTTTGAGCGCGGACCTCGATACGGCTGTCGGGCCGGGCGGTTCGTTTTCGAGGTGCGAACGTTCAGGCGCGGGACTTTCGGCGCGTGAGGGCGTTGGCGCGGCGTTTGCGGGATTGATGCTGGCCTGTTTGCGGGCTTGACGTCGGGGCGCACCGCCGGGCAGCGATCCGGCACCCAAAACCGCTTGAAACAACCGCTCAAACGCCTTCTGCGCCGCGGCGATTACGACCGCCGCGCGGCTGATTGCGGTCCACGCTGCGGCAACCCGCGCCAGCTTGCATATGTGGTCAACGTGCCGCATTCCAACAGATTCGCGCCGAAAATCGCCCGAGGATTCGCTACAATGGCACGTTGCGCGTCGCTGCGAGCCGCCCGGTGATGCTTTCGTGGCGGCTAGCCGGGCGCCTGCAAGCCG
Source organism: Paraburkholderia edwinii (assembly GCF_019428685.1). NCBI lineage: Bacteria > Pseudomonadati > Pseudomonadota > Betaproteobacteria > Burkholderiales > Burkholderiaceae > Paraburkholderia > Paraburkholderia edwinii. Next base: position 1,928,093 of record NZ_CP080095.1, on the reverse strand, counting down.
CGCTTAAGCCGATCAAGAAGCTGTCCCGTCGCCGTCTTCCTTTTCACTACTGCCGAACCATCATGTCTCTCTTTTCCGCTGTCGAACTTGCCCCCCGCGACCCGATCCTGGGCCTGAACGAAGCCTTCAACGCCGACCCGCGTCCGACCAAGGTCAATCTCGGCGTGGGCGTGTACACGAATGAGGAAGGCAAGATTCCGCTGCTGCGTGCAGTGCGCGACGCGGAAAAGGCACGCATCGAGGCGGCACTGCCGCGCGGCTACCTGCCGATCGAAGGCATCGCCGCTTATGACGCAGCGGTCCAGCAACTGCTGCTCGGCAAGGATTCGCCGCTCGTCGCGGCCGGCCGCGTCATTACCGCGCAAGCGCTCGGCGGCACGGGCGCGCTGAAAATCGGCGCGGACTTCCTCAAGCGTCTGAACCCGTCGTCCAAGGTGGCGATCAGCGACCCGAGCTGGGAAAACCACCGCGCGCTGTTCGAGAACGCGGGCTTCGAGGTGATCTCGTACCCGTACTACGACGCGAAGACGAACGGCGTCAATTTCGAAGGCATGCTGGCGGCGCTGAACGGTTACGCGGCAGGCACGGTCGTCGTGTTGCATGCGTGCTGCCACAACCCGACCGGCGTTGATCTGACGGCCGACCAGTGGCGCCAGATCGTCGAAGTCGTGAAGGCACGCCAGCTCGTGCCGTTCCTCGATATCGCGTATCAGGGCTTCGGCGACAGCATCGAGTCGGACGCGGCCGCCGTGCGCCTCTTCGCGCAGTCGGAACTGAACGTGTTCGTGTCGTCGTCGTTCTCGAAGTCGTTCTCGCTGTACGGCGAGCGCGTCGGTGCACTGTCGATCATCACGAACAGCAAGGAAGAAGGCTCGCGCGTGCTGTCGCAGCTGAAGCGCGTGATCCGCACGAACTATTCGAACCCGCCGACGCATGGCGGCTCGGTCGTCGCGGCCGTGCTCAGTTCGCCGGAACTGCGTGCGACGTGGGAAGCGGAACTCGGCGAAATGCGCGATCGAATCCGCGCGATGCGTAATGGCCTTGTCGAGCGTCTGCAGGCCGCCGGCGTCAATCGCGATTTCAGCTTCGTGAACGTGCAACGCGGCATGTTCTCGTACTCGGGGCTGACGGCGGCACAGGTCGATCGTCTGCGCGAAGAGTTCGGCATCTACGCGGTCAGCACCGGACGTATTTGCGTCGCGGCGCTCAACACGCGCAACCTCGATGTGGTCGCAAATGCGATCGTGCAAGTGTTGAAGTAACGCGGCGAGGTTTGCCGGCTGGGCGTGATGAGCGATGCCGCTCCGGTCGGTCGATACAGGGTGTAAGAGCGAAAGCGGCACTGCGGAAGCAGTGCCGCTTTTTCTTTGCTCTGCGCGCGCGCCCAGCCGGTATCAGCGCGCGTCGCGATGAATATCGTGCGTGACAAAGCCAGAGTCGTTGTCCGGCATATCGAGCCAACCCGGCTGCGCAAGCGACGCCTGAATATCTTCGAGACCGCTTTGCCAATGTTCGCGCATCGTCGACAAGCCGAACTGATAGTCCTTGTAGTGCCCTTCGTACTCCTTGTTCCGGTAGATCAGATGGATCACGTTGTAGCGCTTCGAGCACGATAGCTCGTCGGCGAGCTTGCACCACGGGTCGTCGCGATGCTCGGGCGCGACGCGCTCGAGCAATTCGCGCAACACGTGCCTGAAGCGCTGCGTCCGCTGCATCGTGTCTGTGACGTAACGCGTGCGGCTCGAATACTGGATGTCCTTCACCCGCCCCTGCACGTCGGTGATGTTGTCCGGCACCGGACCGACCGCACTCCATAAATCGACCTGGAAGGCGAGCGTATCGCGGCGCGGCGTCGTTTGCGCGACCTGATAGAGCGGCGTGTTCGACATCAGTCCGCCATCCCAGTAGTACTGGCCGTCGATTTCGACTGCGCCGAAGCCCGGCGGCAACGCGCCCGACGCCATGAAGTGCTCCGGCTTCAGCACGGTGTTCGGGTGCGTGTTGTCGAAGTAAGCGAAGTTGCCGGTGGCGACGTTGACGGCCCCGACCGATACGCGCATTTCGCCGGAATTGATGCGATCGAAATCGCAGAGCCGTTCGAGCGTCGCCTTCAACGGCGTGGTGTCATAGAAGCTCGCGACTTGCGGCGGGCCGGATACGGTCGGCAGCGGCGGCGGAAAGCGCGGCACGAAAAAGCCCTTCTGCCCGTCGACAATCGCACCGACGGCCTGCATCGCGGTGAACGCCTTGCGAACGGCCTCGGTGGAGTTGAAGAAAGCATGTTCGACGAATGGCGGCAACGGCGGCCCGAACGCTGGCTGGCAGATCGTTTCCCAGAATTCGAGCAGCCGCTCGACGCGATGCTCGGGCGCATTGCCGGCGATGATCGCCGTATTCAATGCGCCGATCGAAATGCCGGCAAGCCAGTTCGGCACAATGCCCGCTTCGTGGAGCCCCTGGTACACACCGGCCTGATACGCGCCGAGCGCGCCGCCGCCTTGCAGCATCAGCGCGATCGTCTCGTACTGCGGCAATTCGATGCGGCCGCTCGCGCGTGCACTGGCCACTGCGCTGGCTGCCGCGCGTGCAGAGGCGCTGGCAGCTGCGTTGTCAGCCGCGCTGGCAGTCGCGCTGGCAGTCGCGCTGGCAGTCGCGCTGCCAGCAGTATCCGCGGCAGCGGCGCTGACCGCAGCACCAACGTTCGCACCAACCCGCTCGCCGCTACCCTCGCCGGCCGCGTGCGCGCGGGCCTCTTTGACGTTGCGTTGTGCCATTCGCGCTCTCCATGGTTATTGCATGTACCAGCCGTGGCTCACGATAAACGACTGACCGGTCAATGCCGCGGTCGGGAACGCCGACAGGAACAGCACGGTCTGCGCGACATCTTCGACGGTGGTAAACACGCCATCCACCGTGCCGCCCAGCATCACGCGCTTGACGACTTCTTCCTCGCTGATGCCGAGTTCCTTCGCCTGCTCGGGAATCTGCTTGTCGACGAGCGGCGTGCGCACGAAGCCCGGACAGACGACGTGCGAACGCACGTTATGCTTTGCGCCTTCCTTGGCAAGCACGCGCGAGAGACCGAGCAGCGCATGCTTGGCGGCCACATACGCGGACTTGAGCGGCGACGCCTCATGCGAATGCACCGAGCCCATGTAGATCACGACGCCGCCGCGATCGTCCTTGTACATATGCTTGAGCGCTGCCTTCGTGGTGAGGAACGCACCATCGACGTGAATCGCCTGCATCTTCTTCCAGTCGGAAAACGCGTAGTTCTCGATCGGGTTAACGATCTGGATGCCGGCATTTGAAACAAGGATATCGACCGAGCCCAGTTCGGCGGCGACCTTGTCGATGCCCTGATTGACGGCGTCTTCGCTTGTCACGTCCATCGCAACGCCGATTGCCTTGCCGCCCGCCTTCCGGATTTCATCGGCAACCGCATTCGCGCCGTCCTGGTTCAGGTCGGCGATGGCGACGGCCGCGCCCGCTTGCGACAGCGTCAACGCGATCTGTTTGCCGATGCCGCTCGCCGCGCCCGTGACGACCGCGACCTTGCCCGTGAGACTCGTATTCAGTGACGACATCCAGAACCTCCATGCAGTAGGTGAACAATGAAACCATGACGCGCGCGCGCCGTGAACCTAGCCGAACGGCATATGCCTTTCGGCTGAATGGTGCACTGCAGCCAGCGCTGCTATTGTGCATGAAGCTGAACGCGCAAAGCACGCGTCACGTGCTGCGCAGAATCGGATTAAGCTAGGCGGCTTTCAAGCAGTGCTTGAACAACAGTCGGATAAACAAGGGGAAAGGCATGAACTATCGTCGTCTGGGCCGCTCGGGCCTGCAGGTCAGCGAATTGTCGATCGGCTCGTGGGTCACGTACGGCAATCAGGTGGACCGTCGCGTCGCGCGCGAATCGCTCGCTGCGGCGCGCGACGCCGGCATCAATTTCTTCGATAACGCCGAAGTCTACGCAGGCGGCAAGTCCGAAGAAATCATGGGTCATGCACTCAAGGAGCTCGCGTGGCCGCGCGTTAGCTACGTCGTCTCCACGAAGTTCTTCTGGGGCCTCAATGAAGCGCCGAATCAGTATCACACGTTGAACCGGAAGTACCTGATGAACGCGATCGACGGCTCGCTTGCGCGTCTGCAGCTCGACTATGTCGATCTCGTGTTCTGCCATCGTCCCGATCCGCACACGCCGATCGAGGAAACGGTCTGGGCGATGAGCGACATCATCACACGCGGCAAGGCGCAGTACTGGGGCACGTCCGAATGGAGCGCCGATGAGATCCGCGCGGCCTACGAAATTGCCGAGCGGCACCATCTGCACAAGCCGGTCATGGAACAGCCGCAATACAACCTGTTTTGCCGCAAACGTGTCGAGGAAGAGTACAAGCGGCTTTACGAGGACATCGGCCTTGGCTTGACCACATGGAGTCCGCTTGCATCGGGCCTCCTGACCGGCAAGTATCGCAACGGCGTGCCGGCCGGCAGCCGCGCGGAACTGCAGGGATTCGACTGGCTGCGCAATGCGTTGACCGACACGAACAAGAACAATATCGTCAGCAAGCTCGGCGACGTTGCGGACGAACTTGGCTGCTCGCTCGCGCAACTGGCGCTCGCATGGATCCTGAAGAACCCGAACGTAAGCACCGTGATTACCGGCGCGTCGCGCGTCGAACAGATCGGCGAAAACATGAAGGCACAGGACGTCGCCGCGAAGTTGACGCCGGAAATCATGGAGCGCATTGAGGCGATTGTCGGCGACGCGCACCAGTAAGCGTAACGACACGCGGCGTCGCGCTGCAACGCTTGCGCGCCGCCGGTGGAAGCTGAATAGAGGGGACCACCGCCCAGCGTCGCGTACTACCGGTGTCGCGTACTACAATACGCGCCCGCGTTGCACGAACCGTCAACGTGTAAATCATGCGTCACCGGTCGGAACGGCCGGCACGTGCCTATCTGTTTTGGACACCCGCCCCGGATCGATCCCACCATGCTCAGCTATCGACACGCCTTCCACGCCGGCAATCATGCCGACGTTCTGAAGCACGCCGTACTCGTGCAGTTGCTCCAGTATCTCGGCCAGAAAGACAAGGCGTACTGGTACATCGACACGCATGCCGGCGCCGGCGTATATGCGCTGAAAGAAGGCTACGCGGCCAAGTCGGCCGAGTCCGCAAGCGGCATTGAGAAGTTGTGGAAACGCACCGACCTGCCGCCGGTGCTCGCTGACTATGTCGAGGAAGTGTCGGCACTCAATCCGGACGGCGAGCTTCGTTACTACCCCGGCTCGCCCTATCTCGCGTGGCGCCTGATGCGCGCTCAGGACCGGATGCGTCTTTTCGAACTGCATAGCACCGAAATCGACGTGCTCCGGCACAACTTCCGCGATGCCGGCAAGCGGGCAATGCTGTTCGCGGGCGACGGAATCGAAGGCATCAAGCCGCTGCTGCCGCCGGCGCCACGGCGCGGGCTCGTGCTGATCGACCCGTCGTACGAGGACAAACGCGATTACTCGCGCACGCTCAATTGCGTCGAAGACGGTCTGAAGCGCTTTGCGACGGGCACGTTCGCAGTCTGGTATCCGCAGGTGACGCGTCCCGAATCGCAGCGGTTCGCGGATCAGCTCAAGCGCCTGCAGGAAAAGAACTGGCTGCATGTGTCGCTGACGGTTTCCAGCCCGCCGGCCGATGGTTTCGGCCTGTTCGGCAGCGGCATGTTCATCGTGAACCCGCCGTACACGCTGCCGAATGCCATGAAGGAAACGATGCCGTGGCTTGTCGAAGCATTAGGGCAAGACAAGGCGGCACAATTCAAGGTCGAGTTTAGGCTGGACTAAACGGCTGTCGGACATTGGCGAAGTCACCGGCCGCCCGTCCATCCGGCGAAGGCCTTTTCCGTTGTTGCGCGTGCGCGCGTGTTACTGAGGCATCCGCGGCTGCGGCGTCGGACGCGACGGTTGAGGTTGCGGGCCGCCCGAGTGCGGCGGTCTGCCGCCGTTCGACGCGTTGGTCGGCAGATTGATATACGGCGCCACATAGATCGGCGTCGACTGGTTGTACGGCGCAAGCTGCTCCGGTTGGGCCGCGGGCGCCGCCTGCACAATCGGTTCCTGCGAGAGCGGCGCGTTTTGCAGCACGATGCCGCTCTGGCCGTCGCTGATGCCGTGTTGCGTATCGAGGATCAGCGGCTGTCCGCCGCCCGCCGCGAATGCGGTCGAAGCGATGAGCGCGGTCGCCATCAGCATCGAAGCCGTGGCGGGGGTCGCGAAGCGGGTTGAACGGGCGTTGCGCATGGAATGAGCGGATCCGGTTACGGGGCAACGGTGAAGGCCAACACAAGCGCCTATACCAAAAACCGCTTTACCTTACCGCAGTGGCAACGTTCAGACTAGTGAATATTAAGTGTACGGGTGCCAGAAACGACAAAGCCCCGCAAAAGCGGGGCTTGATCAGCTGCGGTATCGCGCCGCGCTGGGTGGCTTACAACGAGTAGCCGCCTTTTTCGAGTTCGCGGATCCGCTGTTCGAGTTGAACGATATCGGCCGATTCGGCCAGATACGTTTCGCGACGGCTTTGCTCAGCGGTTTCGAACCAGTTGCTCAGTTTTTCGACGATGTACGCGATCATGATGTTTCTCCAAGGACCAGTATGAATCCCCGGTGGATTGGACATCAGGGATTTCCCGTAAAAGGGTTAACCCGCATTATAGCTGTCCGCGGCTCGCGCGCCAGTGAAATGCCTGAATTGTGTGTATTCCGATCTGGAATGGTGCACGTACCCAAGCGACTGATTCGTCTACAGTTCCCGAAGATTTCGCGTCAAACGGTGAGGCATCGCCCGAAAAATGCACCATTGACGGGCATTTCCCGGGAACACGACACCCTGCGGTCCACCCCCATTAATCACTCATTTGCTGCAGCACCCACCGCTGGCCAAGGTGGCGTCGCTGGCGGCGAGCCGCTCGATGATCGGGCAGTCGGGCCGGTCGTCGCCATGGCAATGGTCCGCGAGATGGGAAAGCGTGTCGCGCATCTCCGTCAGTTCGGCGATCCGCCGGTCGAGCTCCGCGACGTGTTCGAGTGCGATCGCCTTGACCTCGGCGCTCGCGCGCGAGCGATCGTGCCACAGCGCAAGCAGGCGGCGAATGTCATCGACGAGAAAGCCGAGGCGCCGCGCCTGGCGGATAAAGCGCAACGAATGCACCTCCTGCGTCCCGTACACGCGATAGCCGGCAGGGGTGCGTTCCCTCGCCGCAAGCAAGCCCACGCTCTCGTAGTAGCGGATCATTTTCGCCGTGACGCCCGACGCGCGAGCGGCTTCGCCAATATTCATGTCACCGGTTCCTGTTTTGTAGCCGTGCCACCCGATCGTACACCTTCCCATGATGGGAAGCTCAATCTCCCGTTGGACCCGGCGGTACTCAGGTGCGATCCGCCCGGCATAATCCAACTGTCGTCCTACCTGTTTGCATAAGGAGTCTCGAATGACCATCGAATTCAACGTAGAAGGCATGAGCTGCCAGCATTGCGTGTCGGCCGTCACCAACGCGATTCGCGAGCGCGACGCGGCGGCGAATGTCCGGGTTGATCTGGCGGCAGGCAAGGTTGCCGTCGAATCGTCTGCGTCAGTCGAGACTTTGAAAGATGCGATCGACGACGCGGGCTACACGGTCGTCGCCGTCGCCAATCAATGACGCAAAGAAAAACGTGACCGGGACCATCACATGTACAAGGTCGTTTTAATCGGCGCATCGGGCCTGCTGGGCCGCGCGATCGCGCAAGGCCTGTCGCAGCAAACAAAGTGGCAGGTTGTGCAAACAGCGTTCGCGCATGCCCAGGCGCCGCAAATCATGCTCGACATCCGCGATAAAGATGCGATCGCGCGATTCGTCGACGAGCAAGCGCCGGACGCAATCGTGATTGCGGCGGCTGAGCGGCGTCCCGATGTCTGCGAAAACGATCCTGCACTGGCGCGTGCGTTGAACGTCGACGCAGTGCGTGCGATTGCAGGCGCGGCGCAACGGCACGGCGCTTGGGTGCTGTCGATCTCAACCGACTATGTGTTCGACGGCACGCGGCCGCCCTATCGTCACGATGCCTCGCCGGCGCCGATCAACGCGTATGGCCGCAGCAAGCTTGAAGGCGAACAGGCCCTGTTCGACGCGACCCGTAACGGCTGCGTGCTCCGGTTGCCGTTGCTGTACGGGCCGATCGCCAGCTGGCAGGAGTCGGCGGTGACGAGCCTCGTGCCGGCGATCGCCGCTTCCACCGGCGCTGCGGCGCACCCGGCCGTGATGGACGCATGGGCGACCCGCTATCCGACCTTCACGCCCGATGTCGCATTCGTGATCGTGCAGATGCTCGAGCGGCACGCGCGCGGCGAGCCGGTGTGCGGCATTACGCAATGGTCGGGCGACGAACCGATGACGAAGTACGACATCGCGCTGAGGCTCGCTAAGGCGCTCGGAGTCGATGCGCAATTGACACCGCAGCACACGCCAGCCGATGCGACGCCTCGTCCGCGCGATTGCCACCTCGATTCGAGTGTGCTCGAAGCGCTTGGCATCGGGCGCCGCACGCCTTTCGATGTCGCGATCCGGCAGGTGCTGGCCGAGTTTCCGTGGCATGGCGAAGCTACGCGTACAGCGCCGTAGGCATAAACAAGACGTGCGCTGCTGTGGGGCGGCGCACGTCATCTAACGCCGTGATTCGCGAGATGCCCGCGCGGTCAACCGGCCGCCTAAACGTGTCGCGGCGTCATCATCAGTGTCGCCACGTCCCGCCTGCACCCGGCTTCCTTGCATACAGCACGCACTCAACGCATCAACAGAAATCCCGACTCGTCGACTGCAATCCGCCGAGCAGATGCGACATATCGACGAGCCGATGCGCAACGAGGTGCCGCACTTCCCCCTGACATTGCCAGACACCGTACACCGCCAGCAACGACGCGCCGAGCAACTCCTTGCGCTGCGCTTGAACGAGCTTCGGCCATACGATCACATTGACGTTGCCGGTTTCGTCCTCGATCGTCACGAAGATCACGCCTTTCGCAGTACCCGGCTGCTGCCGCACCGTGACGATGCCGCAGCCGCGCGCGAGCCGACCGTTGCGATACGTGTTGAGCGTCGCGGCCGGCATCAGCCGCTGTTCGAACAACTGGGCTCTTAATAGCTCGAGCGGATGGCGCCCGAGCGTGAGGCCCGCGGACCGGTAGTCCGCGACGACGTCCTGCGCCTCCGACGGCGCGCCCAGCGCAGGCGTTTCGTCCGTGACTGCGGTGCCGGCCAGCATGTCCTTGTCGGGCACCGAGGCCACCGACTGCCACAACGCTTCGCGTCGATTGCCGGCGAGCGTTGCGAGCGCATTTGCATCGGCCAGCACATGCAGATCGTGGCGGTTGAGTTGTGCGCGATGCGCGAGATCCTGCACGCTGACGAACGGCCTCACCGCGCGCGAAATCTCGATGCGTTCCGCTGCGCCGTCTTTCATCCCGCGTAGCAGTGAAAGCCCGAGACGCACAGCAGGACGTGCCTCGCCTGCAAGTGCCTCGAGTGACGAATCCCAGCCGCTCACCATGACGTCGACCGGCAACACCTTGACGCCATGTCGCTTTGCATCCTGCACAAGCTGCGACGGCGAGTAAAAGCCCATCGGCTGGCTGTTGAGCAACGCAGCGAGAAAGGCTTCGGGCTCGTGACACTTGAGCCAGCTGCTTTTATAGACAAGCAGCGCAAAACTGGCGGCGTGGCTCTCCGGAAAACCGTATTCGCCAAAGCCTTTGATCTGCTCGAAGATCGAGTCGGCGAAACTCCTGTCGTAGTTACGTTCCAGCATGCCATTGACGATCCGATCGTAGTATTTCTGCAAGCCGCCCTTACGCTTCCAGGCCGCCATCGAACGACGCAACTGATCAGCTTCGCCCGGTGTGAAGCCAGCCGCGGTAATCGCGACCTGCATCACCTGCTCCTGAAAAATCGGCACACCGAGCGTACGGCCCAACGCACCCTTCAGCCTGTCGCTGGGATAACTCTCCGGCTCGAGTCCCTGCCGTCGACGCAGATACGGATGCACCGCTCCGCCCTGAATCGGACCGGGCCGCACGATCGCGACTTCAATGACGAGGTCGTAGAACTCCTTCGGTTTCAGTCGCGGCAGCATGCTCATCTGCGCGCGCGATTCGATCTGGAACACGCCGATCGTATCGGCGCGCGAGATCATTTCGTAGGTTTCCTTGTCATCGTCCTCAATCGACTGCATCTCAAAGGGCTCGCCGCGTCGCTGCGCAACGAAATCGAGCGCACGCCGGATTACCGACAACATGCCAAGCGCAAGCACATCCACCTTCAGCAAACCCAGTGATTCGAGATCGTCCTTATCCCATTGAATGACCGAGCGATCCGGCATGGCCGCGTTCTCGACCGGCACGAGCCGTGTCAGCTTGCCGCGGCTGATCACGAAGCCACCCGAATGCTGCGACAGATGCCGCGGAAAATTGAGCAGTTGCGACGCGAGCTTCGCCCACATCTGGATCAACGGCGTCTCCGGATTGAGACCGACCTCTTCAAAACGCTTCAGCAGATCACTGCTTGAATCGAACCAGTGATGCGACTTCGCCACCTTGTCGACGATCTGCGGATCGATGCCGAGTGCCTTGCCGGTTTCGCGCAGCGCACCGCGCGGTCTGTACGTGGAGACTGCCGCTGCAATCGCTGCGCGGTCGCGGCCATATTTGTTGTAGATATACTGAATGACTTCTTCGCGCCGCTGGTGCTCGAAGTCGACGTCGATATCCGGTGGTTCGCCACGCTCTTTCGAAATGAAACGCTCGAACAGCATGTGGCCCTGATACGGAGTCACTTCGGTAATGCCGAGGCAATAGCAGACAGCCGAGTTAGCTGCCGAACCACGCCCCTGACATAGAATGTGCTGACTCTTCGCATAGCTGACGATGTCATAGACCGTTAGAAAAAACGGCTCGTATTTCAGCTCTTCGATCAGCGCCAGTTCGTGCTCGATTTGCTGCCGGATCTCGCAGGGAAGACCTGATGGAAAGCGCCGCTGTGCGCCTTTATAAGTTTCCTGCCTTAAATACGCGGTCGGCGTAAAACCTTCGGGGATGATCTCGTCGGGATATTCATAGGCGACGTCCTTAAGATCAAACGTGCAACGCCCAAGCACGCCGATCGTCTCCCTCAATGTGTATTCGGGATAGAGCTTGGCGAGGCGCACCCGCGCACGCAGATGCTGCTCCGCATTCTGCGCGAGATCGTAGCCGCATTCATATACCGGCTTGCCGACACGAATCGCTGTCAGCGTGTCCTGCAACGGCTTGCGCGAGCGCACGTGCATCACGACATGACCGAGTGCGACGACTGGCACCTGCAAATAGGCCGCGACATGCTCAACCGCGCCGCGATGAATATCGTCCATCGCGCGCTGATGCAGTACGAGGCCAACCCACGCGCGCCCAGGAAAGGTCTCGTCGAGCCATTTGATCTGCGCCTCGAGCGCCTCCTCTTTCGCGGGAAATTCGGGTACCAGAATCGCAAGGCAGTCAGGCATGCCGCGCAGATGCGCGTTGTCGCGATCGGGCCGCGACAGGTCGTGCGGCGTCAGACGGTATTCGCCTTTCGGCGCACGCTTGCGAGCCAGCGTGATCAACTCCGACAGATTGCCGTAGCCCTCGCGGTTTTGCGCAAGCAGGACGAGTCCGAAAGCCGGCGAACCATCGGCATTGCGCAGCTGAAAATACGAGCCGATGACGAGCGGCAAATTTGCATCCTTCGCCGCAACATAAGCGCGCACGACACCTGCGAGCGAGCATTCGTCGGTAATGGCTAGCCCTGAGTAACCCAGTTCCAGCGCGCGCTGCACGAGTTCCTCCGCATGCGATGCACCGTGCAGGAACGTGAAATTGGAAAAGCAGAACAGTTCGGCGTACACCGGCAATGCGAACGACGCAGCGGACGGTTCGACGAACGATGACGTGTCGGTCGACGGTGGCACGGGCTGGGAGGAAAAGGAATCCATGGTCTTGTCGTGTCCTGCTTTCTGTCGCCGTTAGCCGAACAGACCATGAAGAAACCAGCGCTGCTCCTCATCTGCGGCCGCACGGCTACTGACGCGCTCGAGGTAGACCCAGTAACAGCTGCGATCTTCCGCCTGCATGACGTAGTAGTCGCGCGTAATGAATCCGTTGTCGAACCAGCCGGCTTCGATGCGTTCGGCCCGCGACACCTTGCGTAACGATGAACCGTAAAACGGCCGGTTCTCGCGCATCAACAAACGCACCGGCGTTTCCAGCAACCACGTCGGGCGCGGCAAGCCCTGCGGCAAGGCGATTTTCTTTTCCTGATCGGCAACTGGCACCCAGCGATTCGCGATTTCCGGACGGTAATCGGCCGTCGGCGCGGGACGCAACACGTTTTCCGCACCCAGACGCGCGATCAGCAATTCGAGCAGACGCGCATGGTCTTCAGGCGTGCCGCCCGGCTCCGGGAAAAGGTTGTCGGTGGCAGGCTTCGCCGATGCGATCTTCGTCGCATCGAGCCGCAACGCAATAGCCGGCGCCGCCAGTTCCATGCGATGCAGACGCTCCTTCACGAGCCGCAACAGATGATCTTCGCGCCATGCCGGTTCGCCGAGCGCAATTTCGATCAGCGTCGGTTCAATGGCTTGTCTGCCTCGTTCGTGTTCGAAAGTGAGCGTCACCGCGGCTGCCGCGAGTTGCTTTGCGCACAGCCAGCCACATAGTTGTGCGAGCAACCGATGCGCGGCAAATACCGCACCGTCCGCATGCTCGAGCCGATCGGGCAATTCAATGCGCGCGGAAAAAGTGGGCGGCAACTCGAGCCAGTCGAACAGTTCGGGTGCCATGCCGAATGCGCGATCGAGCGAGTCGAGCAGATGCTCGCCGCAACGACGCTGCAAACCCGCGCGCGGCAGACGACGCACATCGGCAATCGATTCGCAGCCGAGCCCCGTGAACCAGTCGGCAAACGGACGGATCTCCGGCACCGCATGCATCGGCAATGGCGCGAGCGCGCGCTCGAGCGAGCTGATTTGCAGCACTCTGCGGTTACCGTGCTTCGCGAGCAGCCACGCGCCCTGGCCGGTCGGCGACGCGCTGATGCGTGCGGTCAGGCCGAACGTATCGAGCAGCGCCTTCGCCTGCCGGCACAATGACAGCACGCCACCGAAAAGCCTCAGGCTCGCGCCGACTTCGACGATGACCGTCGCCTCGTCGAGCAAGGCGACATCCGGTGAGAATTTCATCAGCGCGGTGCCGACTTCCTGCTGCACGGCGTTTTCGCGCGCGATGTCGCGCTCGTATAGACGCGTCTGCGGCGCGAGGGTGTGCACGCCTGCCCGCTTCATGCCGGGACGCACGCCGGCCGACCGGGCCGCGCGATCGACGATGGTCACCAAGCCCTTCTCGAGTACGGCGCAGCCGTGCTCCGCCCCGGCTGCCGTGTCCTCACGCAGCCACTTCGGCTGGAAGACTTCGAGGGGCAGCTTCGGCAAATGAACGGCGAGAAAGACGCGCATGACGGGAATACAGAACAGGAGTGGGTTGCAGGGAAATCGACAGAGGCTCCGCGCGCATAGGACCTCGTCGTTTCACAATGTCGACCATCAGGCCTTCCGCGGCTGGCCGTAACGCCAATCGCAATAAGGCAGGCGATGAGTCTTGTGCGGCCGTAAGCGGCCGGACCATGATGAACAGCGTCTCGGATGATTGAGCCGCCAGATGCAAACGCCGCAACGACGATGCTTTCGCGTGCTGCGTCCACAACAGCACCGCGCCGCAGCTGCCGGCCTGGAGAATCTGCTCGGCAGACCATAATGCATCGGTGATCTTCGTCGCCTTGATCTGCAACAGCCGATCGAGCGACAGACCGATGTAGTTCAGGCCCGGGCCGTCCGGGATATGCGGCGGTTTGATCAGCGCGACGGGTCGATCGTTGAGCAGACTGAGTGCGGGCAGTAGAAGCCGCATTTCGCCGACACCGGGCTGGTCCACCATCAAGTCGACGAGCTCACCGAGCGGCCATCCGCCACCAGGCAATTCCGCGGACAGGACCGGATAGCCTGTGTCGACCGTCTTCCCACGCCCGTGCGCAAGCTGCGAGGCTCGCCAGAGCGCCGGATGAATCTCTTCAGCAGGGATAGCGACGGATGACATCGATCGTAGGAAAAACCTGTATATCCATACAGTATCCTACACTCAATTCAGAACTCTGAACGGGTACTTTTTGAGATGCTCGGAAGGGGATTCGGCTGAAGTAAGACGATATGTTGGGTGCGTTCTAGCTGAGTTGGGGATCAGCCGGAAGTGATTAATTGAAGGATTGGGTTTGAGAAGAATCTAATTGGGTGGATTAGGCGATCGGAAAATAAACAAAGGCCTGGTAATTCGACATCCACGGAGTGCTAAACGGTTTTTGATTGCCGTAAACGCACAAACCCCGCCTTTGTGGGCGGGGTTTGTGTTTCTTGCGAGGGAGCCTGACGATTACCTACTTTCACACGGGCAATCCGCACTATCATCGGCGTGGAGTCGTTTCACGGTCCTGTTCGGGATGGGAAGGGGTGGGACCGACTCGCTATGGTCATCAGGCATGACGGGTTGCTGCATCGCCATGGTGAGCGCTGCAGCCAATCGGGAAGAAGCGTGGGGTAAGAGGTTGTGTTGTTTGAGGCACAACGTCGATCTCTGAACCTGTGTGCTACCCCCTTGCGGGGGTGGTTCCGGGCCAGGCGCTAAAGCGCCAAGCCGTCACGTAAAACACACCGGTTATAGGATCAAGCCTTACGGGCAATTAGTATCAGTTAGCTTAACGCATTACTGCGCTTCCACACCTGACCTATCAACGTCCTGGTCTTGAACGACCCTTCAAGGGGCTCGAAGCCCCGGGGATATCTCATCTCAAGGCGAGTTTCCCGCTTAGATGCTTTCAGCGGTTATCTCTTCCGAACATAGCTACCCGGCGATGCCACTGGCGTGACAACCGGTACACCAGAGGTTCGTCCACTCCGGTCCTCTCGTACTAGGAGCAGGTCCCTTCAAATATCCAGCGCCCACGGCAGATAGGGACCAAACTGTCTCACGACGTTTTAAACCCAGCTCACGTACCTCTTTAAATGGCGAACAGCCATACCCTTGGGACCGGCTACAGCCCCAGGATGAGATGAGCCGACATCGAGGTGCCAAACACCGCCGTCGATATGAACTCTTGGGCGGTATCAGCCTGTTATCCCCAGAGTACCTTTTATCCGTTGAGCGATGGCCCTTCCATACAGAACCACCGGATCACTATGACCTGCTTTCGCACCTGCTCGACTTGTCAGTCTCGCAGTCAAGCACGCTTATGCCATTGCACTATCAGCACGATTTCCGACCGTACCTAGCGTACCTTCGTACTCCTCCGTTACACTTTGGGAGGAGACCGCCCCAGTCAAACTGCCTGCCATGCACTGTCCCCGAACCCGCTTCAGGGTCCAAGGTTAGAACCTCAAACAGATCAGGGTGGTATTTCAAGGACGGCTCCACGCAAACTGGCGTTCACGCTTCATAGCCTCCCACCTATCCTACACAGACCGGTTCAAAGTCCAATGCAAAGCTGCAGTAAAGGTTCATGGGGTCTTTCCGTCTAGCCGCGGGGAGATTGCATCATCACAAACACTTCAACTTCGCTGAGTCTCGGGAGGAGACAGTGTGGCCATCGTTACGCCATTCGTGCAGGTCGGAACTTACCCGACAAGGAATTTCGCTACCTTAGGACCGTTATAGTTACGGCCGCCGTTTACCGGGACTTCAATCAAGAGCTTGCACCCCATCATTTAATCTTCCGGCACCGGGCAGGCGTCACACCCTATACGTCCACTTTCGTGTTTGCAGAGTGCTGTGTTTTTATTAAACAGTCGCAGCCACCAGTTTATTGCAACCCCTTCACCCTCCTGGCGCAGGCCAGTCAAGCTACAAGGGCGTACCTTATCCCGAAGTTACGGTACCAATTTGCCGAGTTCCTTCTCCCGAGTTCTCTCAAGCGCCTTAGAATACTCATCTCGCCCACCTGTGTCGGTTTGCGGTACGGTCAATGTGAAACTGAAGCTTAGAGGCTTTTCCTGGAACCCCTTCCAGTTGCTTCGCTCCCTAAGGAGCTCGCGCCACGCCCTTGAATCCTGTGCCCGGATTTGCCAGAGCACCTTCTCCAACGCAGCGACCGGGACTTCCAACACCCGGACAACCTTCCGCGATCCGTCCCCCCATCGCATTTCACACTGGTGCAGGAATATTGACCTGCTTCCCATCAGCTACGCATTTCTGCCTCGCCTTAGGGGCCGACTCACCCTACGCCGATGAACGTTGCGTAGGAAACCTTGGGCTTACGGCGAGGGGGCCTTTCACCCCCTTTATCGCTACTCATGTCAGCATTCGCACTTCCGATACCTCCAGCACACTTTCCAGTGCACCTTCGCAGGCTTACGGAACGCTCTCCTACCATGCGTGCAAAGCACGCATCCGCAGCTTCGGTATATGGCTTAGCCCCGTTACATCTTCCGCGCAGGACGACTCGATCAGTGAGCTATTACGCTTTCTTTAAAGGGTGGCTGCTTCTAAGCCAACCTCCTGACTGTTTTAGCCTTCCCACTTCGTTTCCCACTTAGCCATATTTGGGGACCTTAGCTGGCGGTCTGGGTTGTTTCCCTCTTGACACCGGACGTTAGCACCCGATGTCTGTCTCCCGTGATTGCACTCTTCGGTATTCGGAGTTTGCTATGGCGAAGTAATCCGCAATGGACCCTTCAACCATGACAGTGCTCTACCCCCGAAGGTGAGACACGAGGCACTACCTAAATAGTTTTCGGAGAGAACCAGCTATTTCCAGATTTGTTTAGCCTTTCACCCCTATCCACAGCTCATCCCCTAGTTTTTCAACACTAGTGGGTTCGGACCTCCAGCACGTGTTACCGTGCCTTCATCCTGGCCATGGATAGATCATCTGGTTTCGGGTCTACACCCAGCGACTAAAATCGCCCTGTTCGGACTCGCTTTCGCTACGCCTGCCCTAATCGGTTAAGCTCGCCACTGAATGTAAGTCGCTGACCCATTATACAAAAGGTACGCCGTCACCCCTTGCGAGGCTCCGACTGTTTGTATGCATGCGGTTTCAGGATCTGTTTCACTCCCCTCCCGGGGTTCTTTTCGCCTTTCCCTCACGGTACTGGTTCACTATCGGTCGATCACGAGTATTTAGCCTTGGAGGATGGTCCCCCCATCTTCAGACAGGATTTCACGTGTCCCGCCCTACTTGTCGTACACCTAGTTCTTCCACACTGTTTTCGCCTACGGGGCTATCACCCGCTATGGCCGCACTTTCCAGAGCGTTTGGCTAACACTGCAGATAAAGAGTACAGGCTGGTCCCATTTCGCTCGCCACTACTTTGGGAATCTCGGTTGATTTCTGTTCCTGCGGCTACTTAGATGTTTCAGTTCGCCGCGTTCGCTTCACATAGCCTATGTATTCAGCTACGGATACTCCATTCGGAGTGGGTTTCCCCATTCGGATATCGGTGGATCAAAGCTCGTTTGCCAGCTCCCCACCGCTTTTCGCAGGCTACCGCGTCCTTCATCGCCTGTGATCGCCAAGGCATCCACCACATGCACTTGTTCGCTTGACCCTATAACGGGTGTGTCTCGCGGCCAGCGTTAGCGCTTTAGCGCTTACACTGGGCTCGCCCCCGAAGGGGGTACACATTCCGCTACAGGCTGAGTTTTCGCGTTGTGCCGTATTCCAAGCGCCCTCTTATCGAGGACCCTAAAAAATACTTCGATACAATCACAACCCTGATCAATCTACTCACGTCCATCTCGAGACGCTTTCATTGATCTCTTACTACTGCTTCTTCCTGATTGTTAAAGAACGACAGCCGATATGCGCTACTACCGCACTCGATACTGACTGGCGCAATCGCCAATACGCAATCTCCGGTCAGCTGACCAGCAGATTCTGTATTGGGGATTGGTGGAGGATGACGGGATCGAACCGACGACCCCCTGCTTGCAAAGCAGGTGCTCTCCCAGCTGAGCTAATCCCCCGCACGACAACTTTCAAGGGATCTGCTCTCCACCTTCCGCCCCCTTCGGGGGTGGGGCTTCCGTAAGCGCTGAAGCGCTAACGGCAGCCGACATGGTGGGTCTGGCTGGATTCGAACCAGCGACCCCCGCCTTATCAAGACGGTGCTCTAACCGACTGAGCTACAGACCCCTTCAGCCTGTCCTTCAATGCACAGCCGACAAGTGTGAGTGCTCAACTTAAGACGCAAAGCTCTGGAAAGGAGGTGATCCAGCCGCACCTTCCGATACGGCTACCTTGTTACGACTTCACCCCAGTCATGAATCCTACCGTGGTGACCGTCCTCCTTGCGGTTAGACTAGCCACTTCTGGTAAAACCCACTCCCATGGTGTGACGGGCGGTGTGTACAAGACCCGGGAACGTATTCACCGCGGCATGCTGATCCGCGATTACTAGCGATTCCAGCTTCACGCAGTCGAGTTGCAGACTGCGATCCGGACTACGATCGGTTTTCTGGGATTGGCTCCACCTCGCGGCTTGGCAACCCTCTGTTCCGACCATTGTATGACGTGTGAAGCCCTACCCATAAGGGCCATGAGGACTTGACGTCATCCCCACCTTCCTCCGGTTTGTCACCGGCAGTCTCCCTGGAGTGCTCTTGCGTAGCAACCAGGGACAAGGGTTGCGCTCGTTGCGGGACTTAACCCAACATCTCACGACACGAGCTGACGACAGCCATGCAGCACCTGTGTTACGGCTCCCTTTCGGGCACCCCCACCTCTCAGCAGGGTTCCGTACATGTCAAGGGTAGGTAAGGTTTTTCGCGTTGCATCGAATTAATCCACATCATCCACCGCTTGTGCGGGTCCCCGTCAATTCCTTTGAGTTTTAATCTTGCGACCGTACTCCCCAGGCGGTCAACTTCACGCGTTAGCTACGTTACCAAGCCAATGAAGGCCCGACAACCAGTTGACATCGTTTAGGGCGTGGACTACCAGGGTATCTAATCCTGTTTGCTCCCCACGCTTTCGTGCATGAGCGTCAGTATTGGCCCAGGGGGCTGCCTTCGCCATCGGTGTTCCTCCACATCTCTACGCATTTCACTGCTACACGTGGAATTCCACCCCCCTCTGCCATACTCCAGCAATGCAGTCACCAATGCAGTTCCCAGGTTAAGCCCGGGGATTTCACATCGGTCTTACATCACCGCCTGCGCACGCTTTACGCCCAGTAATTCCGATTAACGCTCGCACCCTACGTATTACCGCGGCTGCTGGCACGTAGTTAGCCGGTGCTTATTCTTCCGGTACCGTCATCCTCCATCCATATTAGGGACGAAGTTTTCTTTCCGGACAAAAGTGCTTTACAACCCGAAGGCCTTCTTCACACACGCGGCATTGCTGGATCAGGGTTGCCCCCATTGTCCAAAATTCCCCACTGCTGCCTCCCGTAGGAGTCTGGGCCGTGTCTCAGTCCCAGTGTGGCTGGTCGTCCTCTCAGACCAGCTACGGATCGTCGCCTTGGTGGGCCTTTACCCCACCAACTAGCTAATCCGCCATCGGCCGCTCCTTGAGCGCGAGGTCCGAAGATCCCCCGCTTTCCTCCATAGAGCGTATGCGGTATTAATCCGGCTTTCGCCGGGCTATCCCCCACTCCAGGACACGTTCCGATGTATTACTCACCCGTTCGCCACTCGCCGCCAGGGTTGCCCCCGCGCTGCCGTCCGACTTGCATGTGTAAGGCATGCCGCCAGCGTTCAATCTGAGCCAGGATCAAACTCTTCAGTTCAATGCCTGTTACTGTTTTCGGTTCTTTCGAACCGGTCGCTCACTCAACGTACTGACAGTTGGATCTCCCGGAGATAACTCCCCAAAAAGATCCTTCAATACTGTGTGAGACACTTGATACTTTCGCTATGCAATGACCCCGAAAGGTCATCGTGCGTCGCCATCAAGCACCCACACTTATCGGCTGTGAATTGTTAAAGATCGCATCACGCAAAGGGCTTTAAAACCCGGCTGAAACCACCCAGCCGCTACCGCCCTTTCGTGTCTGCCGCTCGCTGCAGCAGAGAAGCGAGATTATGCAGGCTATCACTCACATCGTCAACAGGTTTTTAACTTCTTCCAACCTGCTGCACCCCGCGAAAGCCCCGCCATTACTGGCGATCCCGCTTGCTTCAATTTTTCGCACCTACTTCAACTGCGCCTCACAAAGAGACCGCTCGAAGCGCGAAAGACGGCGATTCTAGCTACTCGCCACAACACGCGCAAGTGAAAACGCGTTTTATTTTCCAGGCGCCTTTTCGATCTCGCGAGAAGCACTCTGCGCATCCGCCGAAACACCAGCGACAGCAGACTCGCTCGCGGCAGCGCCCCGCCCTCCCGCCGAACCCACCGTCCAGTCGTGCAGCACCGTATAGGCAACCGCCAGCAACGTCGGTCCGATAAACACGCCGAGGAAACCAAACGCAAACGCACCGCCGAGAATCCCGAGCATCACGAGAATCAACGGCATGTCACTGCTCTTGCCGATCAGGATCGGCTTGACCACGTTATCGGACATGCCGACCACCACCACGCCCCATATGATCAGGAAGACCGCCCAACCCGTGTCGCCCATGTGATAAAGCCAGATTGCGGCAGGCAACCAGACGACCACCGGTCCGCCCGGTATCACCGATAGAAAGAACGTCGCGAGCCCGAGCAGCGCCGGCGCCGGCACGCCGGAGATCCAGCAGCCGAAGCCCGCGAGCACGCCTTGCACGAGCGCCGTGCCGAGAATGCCGTAGACCACGCCCTTCACCGTGCTGCCCGCGAGCGCGAGCAGATAGTCGGCGCGCTCGCCGGCCACGCGCCGCATGCCAGCGTTCAGCCACGCGGCCGCGCCTTCGCCGCCGGTATAGAAAAAGAACGCCAGAATGATGCTGAGCGCGAGCAGTCCGAGACCGTGCGTCACGGCAAGCGCGGCCGCAAGAATCCATTTACCGGCCGGCGCGGCCAGCGTACGCAGTTGCGCGGCCATCTCGGAGCTGCTGCTCGTCACGCGCTCCCAGAACGCTTCGATGTTTCCGCCGACGAGCGGAATATGCGCAACCCACGGCGGCAGATCGGGCAGACCGCCATCGAACGCACGCTGCACGAACGCGGTGATATCGCGGGCATGCGCACCGAATGCGAAGCCCGCGTAGACGAACGGCCCGAGCACGACGATCAGGATCACCAGCACCATCAGCGTCGCGGCCCATTTGCGCCGCCCACCGAGCGCGGCAGTCAGTTTGCAGTACAGCCCCCAGGAGCTGAAGCTCAGAATCGCACCCCATAGCAGCGCGGTTGTGAAAGGCGCGAGTACGAGCAGCGATCCGCCGACCAGGATGATCAGCGCGAACACGGCCGCGAGTCGCTCAATAAGCTGGTCCGATTTCACCATGAGGCTCTCCCTATGCCAGACCACGGCGACAGACGTCAATGCAACACAAAGCCCGCCCAGTCAGTATAGGAGAGCGTTGCGGCACGCAATTTTCGCGCGGCGTTCGGTCCCCGCCGTTAGCTGGGATGCAGTCCTTCGCAATGCAGACCGCGAGCGGCCTCATGTGCATCCTGAACATATCGCGCGATATAAAGGACTAGAATATATGGTTCTCTGCACACAACCTTCGGATTTATGCGCTCGCGAATAGCCAAACGCCTCCCTCCCGATGCCGACAAGCTGGTCGGTCTGTCGCTTGCCCTATTCGCATCGGGCAGCCGCACTGAAGACCGTTTCTGGGAAGCGAAACTCGACGCCATGCTTGCGAAGATCGTTCGCAACGGCAATCAGACGACGCTCGACGCCGCCCTCGACCATCTGCAGCAGAATCATCCGGACGCATACGGCGCGCTCGCCGATATGGCCGAGACGCATAGCGAGTCGCTCATGGTCGAGCACGAAGGGGCGACCTACGAAGCGTTGCTGATCGCGGCGCCCGTGCTCGCGTGGACCCGCTATGCGATTCCATCGGGCGCGTTGAAGGGCGAAGCATCCGACGCGTTGCGCGCACACCTGCAGGCGCATGTGCTGGCCGCCGGTACGCGCGTCGCGATGGCGCCGTTTCTCTACAGCATCGACCAGTTGCCGCGCCATCATGTCGAAACGTGGCGGCTCGCGCAGCAGCTCACGCAAGCGGCCATGAGCGGCGGCAATGCGAAGATCAACTTCGGCGAGCTGCCGGAAACTTCGCCTATTCTCGCGGACCCGCGTTTTCTGCTCGCCGTGGTCGCCGCGCCCGTCGGCGCGCCGGTGTTCCGCTGGCAGGAAGAGGAGCACGGCACGCGCATCGAGCGCGGTCAGTGTCTCGAACAATGGGCCGCACAGGGCGGCGCGAACCTGTCGGTCGTGCTGCCGGGCTGCGAATTTGAATGCCTGCTGCCGGACGCGTACTACTCGGCCTGCCGCGACGCCGACGAACGCGTGCGCCCGCACACGGTTCGCACGGCGGTGCGGTATCTCTTCGACACGATCGGCACGGCGCCGCAGGAACTGCGCGCCGTGGTCGCCGGCTTCGGCGAGCGGCGCATTGACGAATACCGGATCGGCTTCACGCGGCGCGGCAGCAACGACGTGATCTACGGCGTCGTATGGCCGCTCTACGGCCGCGAGAACGGCGACCCGGGCATCGATGAAGAACCGCAGGAGCCCGGCACCGAAGAGGGCCCGCTCGAGGAAATCGTCGCGCTGCTGAAGGAAACCGGCGTGACCGAAATCCGCCGCCACGCGGGTCGCTTCGAACCCGAGTACTGCGACGACTGCGGCGTGCCGCTCTATGCCGATCCGCTCGGCGAGATCGTTCATGCAGAAATGCCTGAAGACGCAGAGCCTGCACAGCCACATTTCCACTGACTGATCACACTGTTCTTAAGAACAGCGTCTCAGTGCTGAAAAAGCCCCGCCCAGCGCGGGGCTTTTTTCATTTTTGTGCGTTGTTCCTATGCCTATTGGACAGGCGGTCATCCGTTAAGGAATTTGTCATTATCGGATTGGTGGGTGACGCATCGCCGCGCAACAGTCTCTAACGTTTCGTGCGCATCGCGGCACCTCGATCGACACATCAGGAGGCATGGCAATGCGTTTTTCGCTTCTCAATTCAGACGCCGAACGGCGCGAAGGGCTCAAGGCACTGCTGCGGCAGATCGACCGGAAAGCCCGTTTCAACGAAGCTCAAGACTGGCGTCAGGCCGACCGCGTCCTGCGGCGGCATCCGCCGGAACTGCTCGTCATCGACTGGCAGGACTGGATGACCATCCGGGATGCGCGTGGGCTCTTTGCGGACCATCCGCATGTGCCGGTCGCCGTGCTCGTCGACGATACCTCGCCGGATTGCGTGCGCGATCTCGTCGAGACAGGCGTGCTCGGCGTGATTCCACGCTCGACCGATCCGCGCCTCATCGTCCGGGCGCTCGAGCTCGTGCTGCTGGGCGGGTATTACATCCCGCCCGGCGCACTCGCCATCGTGTCGCCAGCGCTGCCCTCTGTACAAACACCGCCGCCCGACCCGTCCGACGAAGTCGCGGCCGCCCTCGCCGAGGCCATGCTGCCGCCGCTCTCCGACGACGTGCCGCGCCGGCTCGAACTCGTTCCGTCGCCGGCACGGCGCACGCGCTTCGCTGGGGGTCTGTCGCCTCGACAGGAACAGATCATGCGATGCGTGCACATGGGCAGCACGAACAAGATGATCGCCCGTGCGCTAGGCATCAGCGAGGGGACAGTGAAAATACATCTGGCCAGCATTTTCCAGCAGCTCGGCGCGCCGAATCGGGCGGCCGCGGTTGCGATTTACAACGGATGGCTCAATGCGCAGCTCGAGGTGCTGCGCACCAGCGAGGAGAGTGCGGAGCGCCCCGTGCGCGGGCAACCCGGCATCGTTCCGCTGCGCCGCCGCGCGCGCCGCAAGTTCAAATATCCGTTGCCTGCGAACGACACTGCGACACCCTTGCCGATGGCAGCCGAAGCAACCGAGCCGTTCGCCGATCCGATCGGTAAGCCCCGCGACAGTGCCGCGCCCGCCCCGGAGGCCGCCGGAAGCCCGGCTGCGCCGCCGGAAACGGGTGCAGAAGCGGCTGGCGAAGCGCGCCACGAAGCGGACCTTTCCGAACCCGAACGCACGCCGAAAAGCGAAGCGACGGATGCCCCGCGCGACGACTGGCATGGAATCCGCTCACACGTTTCGCCGCCCAACGAGTAATATGAGACATATGGGTTTCCTCTATACTCCGCTTCCGCTATGGGTCGCTGTCGGTGGCTGGATCGCCGCTGCGGCGCTGCTCGCGCTCGCGTTGTTGAAGAACCCTTTCAAACGTCTTCAGGACTCGGTGCTCCAGCACGTGTGGCTCGCGATCATCGTCGCGGTGTCGGTGCTGTGGGCAAGCAACGCATGGCTCGAAGATGGCACCGTGCTACATCTGCTCGGTGCCACGCTCGTCGTCACGCTGTTCGACTGGGCGCTCGCGCTGCTGGCCATGGCCGCCGTTGTCGGCCTCGCGGCGCTCGTGTTCGATGCGCCGTGGCAAGGCATCGCGCTCACGTTTCTGATCTTCGGCGCGTTGCCGGTCGGCGTGTCCGCGCTGTTGCAGCGCATCTCCAAGGCGTGGCTGCCGCGCAACCTCTTCATGTTCATCTTCGGCCAGGGCTTCGTGTCGCCGGCCATCGCGGTGACGGTCGCATCGGCTGCCGCGTTGGCCGCGCATATCGGCCTTTCCGACGGCTCGATGAAGGTCATCCCGGCGGGCTATGCGTTCAGCGTTTTTTTGCTCGCGTCAGGCGAAGCGTGGTTCACCGGCATGGCCACCGCGCTGATCGCCGTCTATCGGCCCGCGTGGGTCACGACCTACGACGTGCGCCGCTATCGTCTCGGCGGCCCACGCACCTGAACCCGCGGCTCGCCCGCGGCGTGACCCGGCCCAGGTCACGACGATTTAAAATATTTGTGTCACGATTGAACTCAGTTCGGTATCAGCGCATCTTATTCGGCTGATGTCCTGAATCATTCCGCTGTTTTTGTTCTCCAGTTTCGTGCTTCTGTTGCGTTCCGATTGCGCGTCTTACGCGCCGTGCGCGTAGCGGATGCGTCATTCATTACAAGATGGATCGCACCAACGTACCGCGCCGCTTGCCGCGCCACTTGCTGCGGTTGGTCGGCCGGATCGCGGTATGGGTAGCGGGCGTAGCGCTCGCCTCTCCCACGCTGGCGTTGGCCGATCAGCTCGAGCAGCACAATCAGCTCGTCAATCAGTTCGTCAACGACATGCATGCCGATCCGCTCGTGGCGGACTGTGCCGCGCACGGCAGCTTTGTTGCGAGCACGTCGACTGCATTCGATCGCGTCGAATTCCCGCCCACCGCGTTCGACACCGTGCATTCGTCGGTCACGCCGTGGAACGACTCGTTCGACGAGCGCAAGCAGCGCGTGAAGGTCGACAGCATCGTGACCGTCGACGGTCTCGGTATTCGCACGAACGGCGGCGATCCGGACGAGTTGCACTTCCGCTGCGGCTATGTCGGCACGCAGATGCTCGCGTTCTCATGGAACGACCCGGTGCCGCCATTACGGCCGGCAGCGCGCAGCGAAGCAGCGCCGGCCCCCACGGCCGCAGTGGGTGCGCATGGCAAACAGGTGGCGCGCGGCCACGGAACCTCGACGAAAAAAGCGACGGGCAAGGCGTCGAAGAAAGGCTCGACGACAAAAGGCGGGAAATCCGCGGCAAAGTCGAGCACCACGAAGTCCAGTACAACCAAGTCCAGTACGACGAAGTCGAGCGCGAAGTCCACTGGGAAAACAACGAGCAAGGCGCCAGCGGCAAAATCGTCGGCAACGCACAAGTCGACGTCATCGACCAAAAAGAAGCATTGATCACTCGCGAGGCCGGGCCGGCGTGAAGAGTGGTCGCCGGCCCGCGCTGATCCGTTGCGACGCGAACGCCTCCACATGCCGCAAGATCGCATGCAGCATTGCCGCGCCGAGCGCCGCGCTGCGCTCGCCGTTCCAGCCGACGCGTTCGTCGGGCAAATTCGCGTTGTCCTTGAACGGCATCTCGAGCGTCAGTGACAAACACCCAAACTCGTTGCCGATAAATTTCGACGCGAGCCGCAGCGCATCCTGCCGATACTTGCTCGACTCGTAGCCGTACTTATCCTGAAAGTCGGGACTCGCCTGCTTGAACGCTTCGATAAACGCCGTCTGCTCGCGGGCCTGCCGCTCCGTGAAGCCCGGCAGCATTTCCGAGCCCGCGACGAACACATACGGCAGCACTTCGTCGCCGTGAATATCGAAGAACAGATCGCAGCCGGTCGCGCGAATCGCGTCGCGCACGACGAGCACTTCGGGGCTGCGCGCAGCATCGGGTTCCATCCACTCGCGGTTCAGATTCGCGCCGACCGCATTGGTGCGCAGGTTGCCGCGCACGCTGCCATCGGGGTTCATATTCGGCACGATATGGAACACCGCATGATCGTAGAGCTTGCGCGCGACCGGGTCGCCGGCCCAGTCGCCCCAACCCGCGAGCCGCTTGACGAGCCCCTCGACGAACCATTCGGCCATCGTTTCGCCCGGATGCTGGCGCGCAATGATCCAGATGCGTTTCTTCTTCGCCCTGGCGCCGGCGCCAGACCCGACGCCCGCGCCCGCGTTCGCAGCGGCAAAGACCGCCGCGGCATCATCGCTTTCGGGCGTCCCAAGCGTCAGCATCGAAACCGGCCGCCCTTCAACGCTCTTGCCCAGCTCGGTCAGCGTCGCATGCGGCATCTGCTGGACCGCGCCGAGAAACTCCGCGTGCCGCTCTTCGCTATACGGCTCGAAATACGCGTAGTAGATGCGGTCGAACTCGGGCGTGTGATCGATCGTCAGCACGCGGCCATCATAAGTGGTCGGCACACGAAACCAGTTCACGCGATCGTAGCTCGCCATCGCGTGGTAGTTGCGCCAGCCTTCGGCGAACGCGCACTCGCCGGCGTTCTCGAACTTCATCACGCAGCGCTCGCCGCGCGCGCCCGACAGGCGGAAGTAGAACCATTGCGCGAATTCCGCATGGCTGTCGCGCCGCACGCGCAGACGGATGTCATCAGCGTGCTCGCATGACAGCACCTCGATTGCGCCGGCGTCGAAGTTGCTCGTGATCGAAAGCGTCATCGTATGTTCCTGCCTTGTTAGCGCTACTGCTGTTTACCTGTTCAGCCCATTGCCGTCCGTCAGCTTGCGACGCGCCGGCGAAAAACGTAGGTAGCATCGTTCGATGCTTTGGCATCGAACGCATAGCCCTCGGAATCGAAGCCTTTGAGCCCTTCGGGCTCGGCGATCCGCTGTTCGACGGCAAAGCGCGCCATCAAGCCGCGCGCGCGCTTCGCGTGAAAGCTGATTACCTTGTACTGGCCGCCCTTCCAGTCTTCGAATACCGTCGTTAAAACCGGTGCATCGAGCAGCTTCGGCTTGACCGACCTGAAGTATTCGTTCGACGCGCAATTGACCAGCACGCGCGAGGCGCCCTTATTGCGCTTCAGCTGTGCATTCAACGCCTGCGTGATGCGCTCGCCCCAGAAGGCATACAGGTCCTTCCCGCGTGCGTTTGCGAATTGCGTGCCCATCTCGAGCCGGTACGGTTGCAGCAGATCGAGCGGACGCAGCAGCCCATACAGGCCCGACAGCACGCGCACGTGATTCTGCGCATAGTCGAGGTCGGCGGCAGACAGCGTGCGCGCGTCGAACCCTTCGTAGACATCGCCATTGAACGCAAGCACGGCCTGCTTCGCGTTGTGCTGGCCAAAGCGCGGCGACCAGTCGGCGTAACGCTGGAAGTTGAGTTGCGCGAGCGGATCGGAAATATCCATCAGCGACGCGATCTGCTGCGGCGACAGCTCGCGCAAGCCGCCGATCAATTCGGCGGCATCGTCGACGAAATCGGGAATCGTGTGCTTGCTGACGTGCGGCGGGGTTTCGTAGTCGAGCGATTTCGCCGGCGACAGAACGATTATCATAGAGGCTTTCAGGCACGCCGTGCCTGTCGGTCAAAGACGAAAGCCCGATTGTAGCGAATGTAACGCATGCCCGTTTCCCTTGCCCCGCGCCCTGTGCTCAATGCGCCGTCGTCCGTAGCAGATGCCGCGGCATCTGACGGCGCGCGGCAGCGACAGCACGCGCCGCACGATGTGCACAACAAAGCGCCCCGCATCGTGCTCGATTCGAACGTGTGGATCGACATCCTCGTGTTCGACGATCCGCACACGCGCCCGATCCGCGCCGCGCTCGAGCGTGGCGCGCTGTGTGCGCTGATCGATGCGCGCTGCCAGGGCGAACTGACCTATGTGCTCGACTACCCGCAGTTTGCGAAACGCGCCGTCGATAAACAGGCCGCGCTCGACACCCTGGTCCGTTTGACCTATCTGATCGAACCGCCCGCACCGGACGACAGCAACGACGACACTGCGCTCGCAACCAAGCCACTGCCGCAATGCAAGGACCGCGATGACCAGAAGTTCATCGAACTCGCGCACCGCAGCCGCGCGCAGTGGCTCGTATCGAAAGACCGCGCGGTGCTGAAGCTCGCACGCCGTGTCGAACGCGATTTTGGTTTCAGGATTGGACAGCCGGCGCAGTTCGTCGCGGCATGCTTATCGCACGACGCGCACGACGCACACGACGAAGAACCCGCTCCCGCATAACGATCTAATTAGCCGCACACCGACGCCCGCCTCTCAACCCTTTTGCTCACGCTTTTCGGACCGCGCCATGAATGCACCGAACGACACGCCCGTCACGCCTTCGTTTCCGTCCCGCTTGCCGAATGTCGGCACCACGATCTTCACCGTGATGAGCGCGCTCGCGGTCGAGAAGAACGCAGTGAATCTGGGCCAGGGCTTTCCGGACTTCGAATGCGATCCGCGCATTGTCGACGCGGTGACGGACGCAATGCGCACAGGCCACAACCAGTACCCGCCGATGGCCGGCATCGCGCCGCTGCGCGAAGCGATCGCGGACAAAATCGCCAACCTGTATGGCCGCCGCTACGATGCGGCAAGCGAGATTACGGTGACGGCCGGCGCCACGCAGGCGCTGCTTACCGCGATTCTCTGCGCCGTTCATCCCGGCGATGAAGTGATCGTGATCGAGCCGACTTACGACAGCTACCTGCCGTCGATCGAACTCGCAGGCGGCAAGCCCGTGTTCGTCACGCTCGAAGCGCCCGACTATGCGATTCCGTTCGACAGGCTCGCCGCCGCGATCACGCCGAAGACGCGGCTCATTCTGATCAACACGCCGCACAATCCGACCGGCACCGTGTGGCGCGCCGACGACATGCGCAAGCTCGAAGCGATCGTGCGCGGCACCAACGTGTTGATTCTTTCGGACGAAGTCTATGAGCACATGGTGTACGACGGCGCGCCGCACGAAAGCGTCGCGCGCTATCCGGAGCTCGCGCAGCGCAGCTTCGTCGTGTCGAGCTTCGGCAAGACCTATCACGTGACGGGCTGGAAGGTCGGCTATGTCGCGGCGCCGGCGGCACTGACGGCTGAGTTCCGCAAGGTTCACCAGTTCAATGTGTTCACCGTGAATACGCCGATGCAGCTGGGCCTCGCGCACTATATGCAGGACCCGGCGCCATACCTGAATCTGCCCGCGTTCTATCAGCAGAAGCGCGACTTCTTCCGCGCGGGCCTCGCGAATTCGCGCTTCCGTCTGCTGCCGAGCACGGGCACGTATTTCCAGTGCGTCGATTATTCGGCGATCAGCGATCTGCCTGAGGCCGAGTTCGCGATGTGGCTCACGCGCGAGATCGGTGTCGCAGCGATTCCGGTATCGGCGTTCTATCACGAGCCGCATGAATCGGGCGTCGTGCGCTTCTGCTTCGCGAAGAAGGAAGAGACGCTCGCCACGGCACTCGAACGTCTCGCGCGTCTCTGATTGCGCGCCAACACGCGACGAACCGCACCACACAGCCCCCCCCCACCTTGCGACGTGACGTGACGTGACGTGACGTGACGTGACGTGACGTGACGCGACGCGCATACGCTTTACGCTTTGCGCGTCGCTTCCATATACGCCTTGCGATCGGCCGTCACGCGCTCTGCGGCCGGACGCACGTTAATCGCTTTCCAGTAGCTTTTCCAGTCGATACCCGCCTCGACGAGAAAGTCGCGCCCATACACCTGCTGCGTCGCCAGACCGACGAGCGGCAAATGCACGAAGCCGCTGAAATCGGCAACGCTGAATCGATCGCCGCGCAGATACGGCCCGAACTGCGCCAATCGCCTGAAGCCGCCGATATAACGCGTCAGCAGTTTTTCGACACGCCCTTTCGTCGCATCGGTCACCGTGCCGCCGAAAAACGCCTGCTTGTACAGATTGCGCGCGGTGAGTTCAAGATGCACATCGACGAACAGCATCATCTCGCGCTCTTTCGCCGCTTCCCAAGGGTCACGCGAGAAAATCTGTTTCTCCGGATAGCAAGCGGCGAGGTACTCGATAATCGCCTGCGATTCGCAGAGGCTGCCGTGCTCGGTGATCAGGAATGGCACCTTGCCGAGCGGCGAATGCGCGAGCATCGCATCGTCCTGGCTCGCGAGCACCGTCTCTTCGATAAAAGGGATCTCGTGTTCGAGAAGCGCAAATTTGACTTTGTTGTAATAGTTGGACAGCGAGAAGCCGCATAGCCTGATCATTCGATGTCTCCCTGTATGGTCATTTATCGTCAGGCATTAAAACTGCCTGCATTGCCCTATCCACAGCGTCGTCATGCCCAGTGCCTGACATGCCGCCACGCGACGTTGCAGCCTCTGAAACCGCCATAGCCGGTTCGGCCGTGATATTTTAAGGTAACCATGGAGACAAACGACGCAATGACTCCCCTCTCCCGCGAGAACGGTCAGGACGGTCGCGACGATCGCGGCGGCCACACGGGCCGCCAGGGCCAGACCGGCATCGAAACCATCGGCATCGTCGGTACCGGCGCAATGGGCCGCGGCATCGCGCAGATCGCAGCGCTCGCCGGGCTCACGGTGCGCCTGTTCGATACGAACGCGTCCGCGGTGACCGCCGCGCGCGACTACCTGGCCGACACATTCGCGAAACTCACCGCAAAAGGCAAGCTCGACGACATCGCTGCACGCGCCGCGCTCGCCAAAATATCGGGCGCGCGGGCGCTCGCGGAATTCGCCGATTGCGATCTCGTCATCGAGGCCATCGTCGAAAAACTCGACGCGAAGCGCGCGCTGTTTCGCGAACTCGAGTCGATTGTGAGCGGCCGCTGCGTGCTCGCATCGAATACGTCGTCGCTATCGATTACCGCCATCGCTGCCGGCTGCAGCACGCCGTCGCGCGTGGCCGGCTATCACTTCTTCAATCCGGTGCCGCTGATGAAGGTCGTCGAAGTGATCGACGGTCTGCGCAGCGATCCGGCCGCCGGCAACGCGTTAATGGATCTCGCGCGCCGCATGGGCCATACACCCGTGCGCGCGAAGGATATGCCGGGCTTTATCGTCAATCATGCGGGACGCGGCATGAATACCGAGGGCTTGCGCATTGCCGACGAAGGCGTCGCGAGCTTCGTCGATGTCGATCGCATCATGCGCGAGCAGGCCGGTTTCCGGCTCGGCCCGTTCGAGCTGCTCGACCTGACCGCGCTCGACGTGTCGCATCCGGTGATGGAGTCGATCTACCACCAGTTCTATGAAGAGCCGCGCTTTACGCCGTCGCCGATCACGGCAACGCGGCTGGCGGGCGGATTGATCGGCCGCAAGGCGGGCGAAGGATTTTATCGCTATGTCGACGGCAAGCAGCAGGCGCCGCAGGACGCGCCCGCACCGACCGTCGCATTGCCGCGGCGTGTCTGGATCAGCAAGCAGAACATGCAGGCGCACGATGCAGTGCAGGCGCTCGTCGAGCAGGCTGGTGTCGCGCTCGACACAGGCGCCACGCCCGCCGCTGACTCACTGATCGTCGTCGCGCCGTTCGGGCTCGATGCGACGACCGCCGCGCTCGACGAACAACTCGATGCGACACGCGTCGTTGCCGTCGATGCGTTGTTCCCGCTGTTTCCTTCCGTCGGCACACCGCGCCGTACGCTGATGACCACGCCCGCAACCACGCGCGCGGCACGCGACAGCGCGCATGCGCTGTTCGCCGCCGATGGCGTGCCCGTCACCGTGATCCGCGATTCGGCGGGCTTCGTCGCACAACGCGTCGTCGCGACGATCGTCAATATCGGCTGCGATATCGCCCAGCGGCAAATCGCGACGCCGCAAGACATCGACCTCGCCGTCACGCTCGGCCTCGGCTATCCGCGCGGCCCGCTCGCACTCGGCGATGCGCTCGGCGCGCCAACCATCCTGACGATTCTGCGCAACATGTATCGCGTGCTCGGCGACCCGCGCTACCGCCCTTCGCCGTGGCTCGCGCGGCGCGCGCAACTCGGCCTGTCGCTGACGCAGCCCGACGCCGCCGACGCGGATACCGACACGACCGATACACCGAACTCCAGGGAGCAACCGCAATGACCGCCGAACTACTCGCCGCGCGCCCCGCCGAAAGCGAATCGACGCTCGTGCTGACGCTATCGAACCCCGGCGCGCGCAACGCGTTGCATCCTGACATGTACGCGGCCGGCATCGAAGCGATCGAAACGGCCGAACGCGACGCATCGGTACGCGCGATCGTGCTGACCGGCGCCGACCAGTTCTTCTGCGCGGGCGGCAATCTGAACCGGCTGCTTGAAAACCGCGCGAAGGATCCGTCCGTGCAGGCGCGCAATATCGACCTGCTCGGCGAATGGATCGCGACCCTGCAGGCATCGACGAAACCGGTGATTGCCGCGGTCGAAGGCGCGGCAGCCGGCGCCGGTTTTTCGCTCGCGCTTGCGTGCGACCTCATCGTCGCCGCCGACGATGCGAAATTCGTGATGTCGTATGCGCGCGTGGGCCTCACGCCCGACGGCGGCGCGTCGTGGTTTCTCACACGCGCCTTGCCGCGTCAGGTCGCAACCGAGGTGCTGATCGAAGGTAAGCCGATTGGCGCGGCGCGTCTGTACGAACTCGGCGTGGTGAACCGGCTCGCGAAACCGGGCGCGGTGCGCGACACGGCGCTCGCATGGGCCGACGAACTCGGCAAGCTGTCGCCGAATGCGACCACGCGCATCAAGGCGCTGATCGGCGCGGCCGGCACACAGCCGCTCGACGCGCATCTCGTTGCGGAACGCGACAGCTTCGTTGCGTCGCTCCAGCATCGCGATGCGCTCGAAGGCATCAGCGCGTTCCTTGAAAAACGCGCGCCCATTTACAAGTAATTGCGGCGGCCTTTAGCGCTCAACACCATGCCTCAATACCAATTACCGAAACGCCGCCGGATTTATCTGATGCGGCATGGAGACGTCACCTACTTCGACGGCTCGGGCCGCATGATCGACCCGGACACGGTGCCGCTTAACGCGGACGGCCGCGAACAGGCGAGCGCGGCGGGCCGTGCGTTCGCCGAACAGCAGATCCGCTTCGACCGCGTGATCGCCAGCGGCCTGCCGCGCACCGTCGAAACGGCGCAGCGCGTGCTCAACGAGACGCGCCAGCAGATCGACATCGAGCTCGAGCCCGCGTGGCTCGAAATCCGCGGCGGTAAACTCGGCGGCATTCCGGACACCGATATCGAAGCAGCGTTTCTCGGCATCTTCGACGGCATCGTCCCTGAGAACACGCAGTTTCTCGGCGGCGAAACGATCGGCGCGCTGTTCGATCGGGTGTTGCCCGCGCTTGGCGCGCTACGCGATGACAAAACCTGGGATTGCGTACTGCTCGTGCTGCACGGCGGCGTGAATCGCGCGATCCTGTCGCACGCGCTTTCCGCTGGCGGCCGCACGTTTTATGGACATCTTTCGCAGGCGACGGGCTGCATCAATGCGCTCGACGTCGGCGACGCGCCGCGCGACTGGGTGCTGCGTCTGATCAATCACTCGCCGCCGTCACCGCTGCATCGGGACATTCGCAATACGACAATGGAAATGCTGTACGCGCAGTTCAGTCAATACAAGAAGCAGAGTTAACGCATCCGGCTGAGACGCTCAAACAAGCGTTAGGAGGAGACAATGCGGCAAACAACGACGCCCAATGCGGCGCCTGGCAGCACCGACTATTCCGCATTTATCGGCACACGGCCGGTGAACGACCAGCAGCGCGTCGACGCCGGCGCACTGACTGCATGGCTCGCCTCGCATGTCGACGGCTTTAAAGGGCCGCTCACCATCGAGCAGTTCGCGGGCGGCCAGTCGAACCCGACGTTCAAGCTGATCACGCCTTCGCGCGCCTACGTGATGCGCACGAAGCCGGGCCCGGCGGCAAAGCTGCTGCCATCGGCGCATGCAATCGAACGTGAATACCGCGTCATGCATGCATTGCGCGACACCGATGTGCCGGTCGCGCAGATGCTCGCGCTATGCGAAGACGAAAGCGTGATCGGCCGCGCGTTCTATCTGATGGAGTTTGTCGACGGCCGCGTGCTGTGGGATCCATCGCTGCCCGGCATGACAGGCGAACAACGCGCCGCCATCTACGACGAGATGAACCGCGTGATCGCGGCGCTTCATGCCGTCGAACCGGCAAACGTCGGACTGACCGACTACGGCAAACCGGGCAACTACTTCACGCGGCAGATCGGCCGCTGGAGCAAGCAATATCTCGCGTCCGAAACCGAACCGATCGATGCGATGCAACGGCTGATCGACTGGCTGCCACAGCATATTCCGAACGAAAGCGCGTCGCACGTGTCGATCGTGCATGGCGATTACCGGCTCGATAATCTGATCTTCGATGCACGGGAACCGCGCGTGCTAGCGGTACTCGATTGGGAACTGTCGACGCTCGGCGATCCGCTCGCCGACTTCGCGTATCACTGCATGGCGTGGCATGTCGATCCCGCGCAGTTTCGCGGCATCGCAGGTCTGGACTGGCGCGCGCTCGGCATTCCCGACGAAGCCGCGTATGTGGAACGTTATTGCGCGCGCACGGGCTTCGAGATTCGCGGCGACTGGAACTTTTACCTCGCGTACAACATGTTCCGCATCGCGGCGATTCTGCAGGGGATCATGAAGCGCGTCGTCGACGGCACCGCGGCCAGCGCGCAGGCACTCGATGCGGGCCGCCGCGCGCGGCCGATGGCCGAGCTCGCCTGGCGCTACGCGCAGAAGGTGCGCTGATTGGGCAATGAGCAGATAACTGAACAACTGAGCAGGCAACTGCGTGAGTCACCGAGTGGGCCATTAAAGAGGCAACGATGAATTTCGACTACACCCCGAAAGTGCAGGCGCTGTGCGAAAAACTGCTCGCCTTTTTCGACGAGCATATCTATCCGAACGAGCGCGCGTTCGCCGCCGAAATCGCGCTGAACCGGCAGAACGGCAACGCGTGGGTGCCGACCGAACTGATCGAAACACTGAAGCAGCGTGCGCGCGATGCGGGCCTATGGAACCTCTTTCTGCCCGATTCGCAACGCGGCGCCGGACTGACGAATCTCGAATACGCGCCGCTTTGCGAGATTATGGGACGCGTGCCATGGGCGCCCGAAGTGTTCAACTGCAATGCGCCCGACACGGGCAATATGGAAACACTCGAGCGTTATGCCAGCGAAGAGAACAAGCGCGAATGGCTCGAGCCGCTGTTGCAAGGACAGATCCGCTCCGCGTTTCTGATGACGGAGCCGGAAGTTGCGTCATCGGATGCAACCAACATCCAGACGCGCATCACGCGCGATGGCGACAGCTATGTGATCAATGGGCACAAATGGTGGTCTTCGGGCGCAGGCGACCCGCGCTGCAAGCTCTTTATCGTGATGGGCAAGACCGACCCCGATGCGCCGCGCCATCAGCAGCAGTCGATGATCCTCGTGCCGTCGGACGCGACCGGCATTACCGTGCATCGGCCGTTGACGGTGTTCGGCTACGACGACGCGCCGCACGGCCACATGGAGATCACGCTCGATCACGTGCGTGTGCCGGCGTCGAATCTTTTGCTCGGCGAAGGACGTGGCTTCGAGATCGCGCAAGGCCGGCTTGGACCGGGCCGCATTCACCACTGCATGCGGCTGATCGGTCTCGCCGAACGCGCACTCGAACTGATGTCGAAACGCGTGCTGCAGCGTGTTGCATTCGGCAAGCCGATCGCCGCGCAAACGGTCACCCAGGAGCGTATCGCGGAAGCGCGCTGCATGATCGAGCAGGCGCGACTGCTGACGCTGAAAACCGCGTACATGATGGACACGGTCGGCAACAAAGGCGCACGCGGCGAGATCGCGATGATCAAGGTCGTCGCGCCGAACATGGCGTGTCAGGTGATCGACTGGGCGATTCAGGCGCACGGCGGAGCTGGCATGAGCGACGATTTTCCGCTCGCTTATGCGTACACAACCGCACGCTGGCTGCGCTTCGCCGATGGTCCCGACGAAGTGCATCGCAATGCGATCGCCAAGCTCGAGTTCGCGAAATATGCGCAGGAGGGTGCGGGTTCGAGTCCCGCACCGGGCTAGAAATAGTGGCGCGTAATGAATTCGGCGACGCACACGGGCCGTTCGCTGCCCTGCCGCTCGAGCGTCACATTCCAGACGACCTGCAGGCCGCCCTGCTCCGCGTCGGTCGCGCTCGCGACGGCAAAGCTCGCGCGCACCTGCGAGCCGACCGGCAGCGGCGCCGTAAAACGCACGCGATTCAAGCCGTAATTCACGCCGAAGCGCTGTTTAAGCGGCAGCGTGCGCTCGAGCAATACGGGTATCAGCGACAGCGTCAGAAATCCATGCGCGATCGGGCCGCCGAACGGCGATTCGCGTTGCGCACGCTGCGGGTCGACATGAATCCACTGACGGTCGCCGGTCGCTTCCGCAAACCGATCGACGCTCGCCTGATCGATCTCGACCCATGCGCTCACGCGCGGCGCGGCGCCGATCAGCGCGCGCACGCCGTCGGCGCTGTCGATAGGCAGGATATTCGCGTTCGCCGTCATGCGGCCGCTCCTGGATTGTGCAAGCCGTAGATGCCTTTGGCGCGCACGGTGATCACGGTCTCACCGCGCTGGTTCATGCCGGTCCATTGCGTCGTCACGATGCCGCGGTCGGGCTTGCTCGCCGACACACGCTTGTCGAGCACGGTCGACGTCATGCGTATCGTGTCGCCGACACGCACGGGCTTGAGCCAGCGGATATCGTCGATGCCGGGCGAGCCCATCGACGTCGAGCCGCCCAGCGCATTGCGCACAAGCAGCCCCATCATCACCGAGCACGTGTGCCAGCCGCTTGCGACCAATGTGCCGAACGCCGATGCGGCGGCCGCTTCTTCATCCACATGAAACGGCTGCGGATCGAACTGCCTGGCGAACGCGACGATCTCGTCGCGCGTGAAAGTGTGCTCGCCGATTTCGTATGCCTTGTTCACTTCGAAATCTTCGTAGCTGATCCCCATGTCTACCCCATCTGTTTGAATTTGAATTGGCCCGAAGCGATCAATCGACGGCGGCAAAACCGGGCAGCGCGGCAAAGCGTGCGAGATGATGGTCGACATCGCCAAGCGTCGTTTCGATGATTGATAGGCGCTTGAACAGATGCGCCGCCATCACTTCGTTCGTCATGCCCATGCCGCCGTGCAGCTGGATCGCCTGCTGGCCGACGAAGCGCGCGGCCTGCCCGATACGCGCCTTCGCGGCGGACACGGCACGGCGCCGTTCATCGTCATCGGCGTTCGCGGCATAGCGGACCGCCGCCAGATACGTGAGCGAACGCGCCTGTTCGGTGTGCATCATCATCTCGACCATCCGATGCTGCAGCGCCTGGAAGCGCGCGATCGGCACGCCGAACTGCTGGCGCGTTTTCGTGTATTCGACGGTGGCCGCGTTCAGCGCATCGAGCGCACCGAGCGCTTCGGCGCATAGCAGGACAGTGGCGTAGTCCGCGATGCGCTCGAGCGTCGCCGCGCCGGCGTGTACACCTTTCAACGCGCGCG
This sequence comes from Paraburkholderia edwinii, assembly GCF_019428685.1. Classification (NCBI taxonomy): domain Bacteria; kingdom Pseudomonadati; phylum Pseudomonadota; class Betaproteobacteria; order Burkholderiales; family Burkholderiaceae; genus Paraburkholderia; species Paraburkholderia edwinii. Next base: position 1,890,014 of record NZ_CP080095.1, on the reverse strand, counting down.
CGGGCGTTTGCGTGAATTTGAGCGTTGCGGCACGCTGGCCGTCGATGGTCCGATAGTCCGTGATGTCGACACCGGCCGCGTCGCGCGCAACGATGAACAAGGCGATTTCGCCGGTATTCACGAGAGCGGGGACGATCCAGTAATCGGCTTGTGCGCCATGCTGCACGACCGACTTCGTGCCGTCGAGTTTGTATTGGCCGCCTTGGTGCGTGACCTTCGTATTGACGGCAAACAGGTCGTAGCGCGCATCCGGCTCGTGAAACGCGACGGCGAGTTTGAGTACGCCTTGTGCGACGCTTTCGAGCAGCGTGTTGTCGTCTTCACCGCCGCCGCCCGCAAGCCGCAGCGCCTCGACACCTACCACGGTCGCCCAGTACGGCTCGACCGCTAACGCACGGCCCAGCTCCTGCATGACGACCAGCATATCGATCGCATTGCCGCTAAATCCGCCTTGCGCTTCGGGCACCGGCAACGCGGTCAATCCGAGTTCGGCGAATCCGGCCCAATGTGCGCTCGACACGCCCGCGTCCGATTCAATGATCGCGCGGCGCGCATCGAAGCCGTACTCCTTGTCCAGATACCGGCGCAGCGCGTTCGCGAGCTGCTGCTGTTCGTCGTTGAACGTGAAGTCCATGCGCCGCTCCTCAAAGTCCGAGCATCATCTGCGCGATGATGTTCTTCTGGATTTCGTTCGAGCCGCCGTAGATCGACGTCTTGCGATAGTTGAAGTAGTACGCGGCAAGCGGCGCGGCATCGTCGTCGCCGGTCACACTGCGTGCGCGTTCGCCTTCGAGAAACGGCACGTCGAACGGCGCGGCGAGCGGACCGATCGCTTCGAACATCAGTTCGGTCAGGCCTTGCTGGATCTCCGTGCCCTTGACTTTCAGCAGCGAGGCTTCCGGTCCCGGCCCGCGCCCCTGCGTTTCGTTCGCGACGACGCGCAGCACCGTGACGTCGAGCGCTATCAGATCGATCTCGAGGCTCGCGACCTTTGCGGCGAACACGGGGTCATGCAGCAGCGGCTTGCCGTTCTTTTTCTGCGCGAGCGCAAGACGCTTGAGGAATGCAAGCTCACGCTTTGAATTCGCGACGCGCGCGATGCCCGTACGCTCGTGGCCCAGCAGATACTTCGCGTAAGTCCACCCGCGATTTTCCTCGCCGACAAGATTCTCGAGCGGCACTTCGACGTCTTCGAAAAAGACTTCGTTGACTTCGTGTTCTTCGTCGAGCGTGATGATCGGCCGCACCGTGATGCCGGGGCTTTTCATGTCGATCAGCAGGAACGAGATGCCCTCCTGCTTTTTCGCATCGCCATCGGTACGCACGAGACAGAACATCATGTCCGCGTGCTGGCCGAGCGTGGTCCAGGTTTTCTGGCCGTTCACCAGGTAGTGGTCGCCGCGGCGCTCGGCGCGCGTGCGCAGCGATGCGAGGTCCGAACCGGCGCCCGGCTCCGAGTAGCCCTGGCACCACCAGTCGGTGCCGTCGAGAATGCGTGGGAGATAGCGCTGCTTTTGCGCGTCGCTGCCGTATTTCATCAATACCGGCGCGACCATCGATACACCGAACGGCAGCACCATCGGCGCGCCGATGCGCGCGCATTCCTCGTCCCAGATATGGCGCTGCGTCGCGTTCCAGCCGGGGCCGCCGAATTCGGCCGGCCACGCCGGCGCGGACCAGCCGCGCGCGCCGGCTATCCGGTGCCAGCTCGCGTAGTCGTCGCGATTCAGACGTTTGTGCCGGAGGACCTTGTCGGACAGTGCATGCGGAAGATGCGCCTCGAGCCACGCGCGAATCTCGGCGCGAAATGCGTTATCGGCGGGCGTGTAGTTCAGGTCCATGCGCGGATGCTCCCTGCCGCGGCCGTTTCGCGTTTGACGCCAGGCCGCCGGATACCGCGCACGTTACGTGCACGCTAGTGCACGTTATTGCAGCGGCTCTTTCAGCGCGGCGGGAAGCGGCAGCGGCATCACGTCGATGCCTTCTTCGACCAGGGCTTTCGCATCTTCGGGTATCGTCACACCGCGAATATTGCGTGCGGGCGCTTCGTTGTAGTGAATGCGCCGCGCTTCCTCGGCGAAGCGGTCGCCCACATTCTCAGTCTTTTCCAGCACTTCGCGCAGCGCCCGCATTGCCCGCGCCTGCCACTCCTGCTGCGCGGGTGATGCATTGGCTGCGGCGCCCGGTTGTGCGCCGCTTGCGCCCGACAGATTGAGGCGCGGCGCGGACGGCAAACGGCTCACTTCCTTGGCGCCGCAAATCGGGCATTCGACAAGGTGCTTGGCCGCCTGCGATTCGAAGTCTTCAGCGGAAGCGAACCACCCTTCGAACCGATGGCCGTGCGGACACTGTAAATCGAGGACCTTCATCTGGAATCAGGGCTTGCGTACGAGTTTAGCGCAAAAAAATGGTTTATGAACGATCGTTCTAAAACGGCGTTGCCGGTGTCGGCTCGCCGGTATCGGCATTCTTATGTGGGGATCGTCCCGGAAGGCACAATGGTACTCCCGCGTGAGCTACGCGGGCCGCGCTTCACCGCATCTTTTCGTGCGACGTCGCGATCGGGCGCGAGCGCAGCGATGTTCAGCCGGGCGCTGCGCCTCTTACGCTTTTATTTCGGATTTCGGCCTTTCGCGCGTCGTCGTTCAGCCTTCGACGGGGGCCGGAACGGCCCACGTGCCGGACAGGAATTTCTCCAACCAGAACGTGCCGATGATCGTCTTCACGTCGCTGAGCTCGCCGCTGCGGATCCACTCCGATACCTCGGGCACCGTCGCGGTAAAGGTCTCGATGAACTCGCCCTCGTCGAGCTTCTGCTCGCCCGCCGTCAGGCCGCGCGCGAGGTAGATGTCGATAAACTCGGTCGAGTAGGAAATGATCGGATGGATGCGCGTAAGGTAAATATATTCGCGCGCCGTATAGCCTGTTTCCTCTTCGAGCTCGCGCTTCGCGCAGGTGAGCTCGTCCTCGTTCGGATCGAGCTTGCCGGCCGGATATTCGATCATCACCTTGCCGGTCGCGTAACGATACTGCCGCTCCAGCAGCACACGGCCGTCGTCGAGCAAGGGAATCACCATCACCGCGCCCGCATGCACGACGTATTCGCGCGTCGCTTCCTTGCCGTCGGGCAGGCGCACCACGTCAAGGTTGACCGTCATGAACGGCCCCTTGTACACCTGTTTGCTCGACACGCGCGTTTCGTTCAGGGCGGCGTGATGTTCCAAATGATGCTGTTCCGGATGTCCGGTACGTTCAGCCATATGCGACCTCTGGAAGACCAGGCGCCGCGGCTGGAGCCGTCAGCGCCGTTTGACGAGATATTGAAACGCGAAACCAGGAAACGAGAATACGACGAACAGGCTGAAAGTAATTGCGTAAAATTGCCAGCCCTGCTCGAAACGGTTGCCGGCACGCGCTTCGAGCATGAAGCCGAACGCGCCGACAATAAAATACAGCACGATCATTTCACCAATTCGGATCCACGCGCTCTTCTTCGCGGCCTTCATCGGCACGACCGCAAAGAGACGCTGGTTAGCGAACGGCAGGTTGGCGCCGACCAGCGCCAACAGCACGATAAACCACCCGGCTGCCGACATCGTTTAAAGCGGCAGCGTGTGCGAGATAGCCTGCAGGCAGACCGTCATCAGCGGGCCCGGCACGATGCCGAGTACGACCACCGCAACGCCGTTCAGCGCAAGCAGCAGGCGCTTGCTCGAATCGGCGGCGATCACCGTCGTGTCCTGCGGCTCGTCGAAATACATCAGCTTGACGATACGCAGGTAGTAGAACGCGCCGAACAGCGACGTGATAACCGCGAGCACCGCGAGCCACGTGAGGCCGGCGTTCATCGTCGCCTCGAGCACGGCCAGCTTCGAGTAGAAGCCGACCGTCGGCGGGATGCCGGCGAGCGAGAACATCATCACCATCATCACGAACGCGTAAACCGGGTTGCGCTGGTTGAGGCCCTTGAAGTCGTCGAGCGTGTCGGCTTCGAAATCCTTGCGGCCGAGCAGCATCACGACACCGAACGAGCCGAGCGTCGTCACGAGGTAGACGATGCTGTAGAACATGGCCGAACCGTATGCGCTTGCTGCGGCAGACGTCTTGCCGTCGACCACGCCCGCGAGCAGACCGAGCAGCACGAAGCCCATGTTCGAGATCGCCGAGTACGCGAGCATCCGCTTCACATTGCGCTGCACGATACCGGTGATATTGCCGACGATCAGCGACAGCGCCGCGAGGATGATGAGCATCTCCTGCCAGTCCACCGCGAGCGGCAGCAGGCCCATCACGAGGAAGCGCAGGCCCCACGCGAACGCGGCCACCTTCGGCCCGCCGCCGACGATCAGCGTCATCGCGGTCGGCGCGCCCTGGTACACGTCAGGCACCCACATATGGAACGGCACCGCGCCCATCTTGAAGGCGATACCCGCGACGATAAAGATCACGCCGAACAGCAGCACGACGTCGTTGATGCGGCCCGATGCGACTGCCTTCAGCACTTCGTTGAGCTCGAGCGAACCAGTCGCGCCGTAGATCATCGAGATGCCGTACAGCAGGAAGCCCGATGCGAGTGCGCCCAGCACGTAGTACTTCATCGCCGCTTCGTTCGACTGCGATGCGTCGCGGCGCAGCGCGATCACCGCATACAGCGACAGCGACATCAGTTCGAGGCCCAGATACAGCGTCAGGAAGTTATTGCCCGAAATCATGATCAGCTGTCCGAGCAGCGAGAACATGCCGAGCAGGTAGAAATCGCCGCGGAACAGGTTACGGTCTTCGAGATACTTGCGCGAGTAGATGATCGAGACCGTGTAGCCGAGCGTCACCACCGCCTTCATCACGCTCGCGAACGGGTCGACGATATACATGCGCGTGAAGTAGTAGTGCTGAACCGGGTCGAGTGCAAGCGTCGCGAACCAGATGCCGGCGACAAGCGTCGAGAATAGCGCGATCAGATACGTGGTGCGCCGGCCGGCCGGGCCGACGAACGTATCGTTGAGCCACGCGACGACAACCGCGGCCATCACCAGCGCGTCGGGTAGCAGAGCACTCAAAGGGGCGTTTTGCATGATTTTCTAGTTCCTCCGCTCTGCACTACTGCGCCAGCGGCAGCTTCGACTGCGAAACGTGGGTAAGGAGATTCTCCACGGACGCATGCATCACTGAAGAGAAAGGCTTCGGGTACAGGCCCATGAACAGCGTCAGCGCGGCGAGCACGATCAGCATGAAGAGCTCGCGGCCGTTGATGTCGATCAGCTTCTTCACGTGGTCGTTGGCGACCGCGCCGAAATACACACGCTTGTACATCCACAGCGTGTACGCGGCGCCGAGAATCAGCGTGAAGGCAGCGCCGAACGCAATCCAGAAGTTGTACTGGACCGCGGCCAGGATCACCATGAACTCGCCGACGAAACCGGACGTGCCCGGCAGGCCGCAGTTGGCCATCGCGAACAGCATCACGAACGCCGCGAACTTCGGCATCGTGTTGACCACGCCACCGTAATCGGCAATCTGGCGCGTATGCATACGGTCGTACAGCACGCCGATGCAAAGGAACATCGCGCCCGAGACGAAGCCGTGCGAGATCATCTGCACGATCGCGCCTTCGACGCCCATCTGGTTGAAGATAAAGAAGCCGAGCGTGACGAAGCCCATGTGCGCGATCGACGAATACGCGACGAGCTTCTTCATATCGGCCTGCACCATCGCGACGAGACCGATGTAGATCACCGCGATCAGCGATAGCGTGATCACGACCGGCGCGAGAAAGTGACTTGCGTCCGGCGCGATCGGCAGCGAGAAGCGCAGGAAGCCGTACGCGCCGAGCTTCAGCATGATCGCCGCCAGCACGACCGAGCCGCCCGTCGGCGCTTCGACGTGCGCGTCAGGCAACCACGTGTGCACGGGCCACATCGGCACCTTCACCGCGAACGCGAGGAAGAACGCGATGAATAGCAGCACCTGCGGCGTCATCGGAATCTTCGCGGCATGCCATGCGGCGAGGTCGAACGTGCCCGTCTGCGTGTACAGGTAGATGAGGCCGACCAGCATCAGCAGCGAACCCATCAGCGTGTACAGGAAGAACTTGAACGCCGCGTACACGCGGTTCGCGCCGCCCCAGACACCGATGATGATGTACATTGGAATCAGCGTCGCTTCGAAGAACACGTAGAACAGCATGCCGTCGGCAGACGAGAACACGCCGACCATGATGCCCGACAGGATCAGGAACGCCGCCAGATACTGGCCGACGTTCTTCGTGATCACTTCCCACGCGGCGACCACGACGATCACCGTGATCAGCGCGGTCAGCACGACGAACCACATCGAGATGCCGTCCACGCCAAGGTGATACGTGATGTTGAAACGCTCGATCCAGTTCGCCTGCTCGACGAACTGCAGCTTCGCCGTGTCGGGATCGAAATCCGTCATCAGCGGAATCGTGACGATAAAGCTCAGGACCGAGCCGACCAGCGCGATCCAGCGCGCCGGCATCGGGTTGCGATCGTTGCCGACCGCGAGCACGATCAGGCCGAACACGATCGGCATCCAGATCGCGATGGAGAGAATCGGATAGTTGTACATGGTGTCTCCTCGCGTTGTTTATTTGCCGCCGAGCGTAACGAACAACGTCAGGAGGCCCAACATGCCGATGATCATCGCAAACGCGTAGTGATAGATATAACCGGACTGCAGGAAGCGGATCACGCTCGCGAACCAGCCGACAAAGCGCGCGCTGCCGTTGACGATACCGTCGATCACGACGACGTCGCCTTCCTTCCACAGGCCGCGGCCGATCGCCACGGCGCCGCGCGCGAAGACGACTTCGTTGATCTTGTCCATGTAGTACTTGTTGTCGAGCAGCGTGTAGATCGGCGAGAACGTCTGGCGGATCTTCGCCGGCAGGTCAGGACGCTTGATGTACAGGAACCACGTCACGACCACGCCCGCAATCGACAGCCACACGGGCAGACCGGAGAACGAGTGGATGCCCATCTCGAACCAGCCGTGGAATTCCTCGGCCATTTCACGCAGTGCCGGATGGTTGTCGGCGATGTAAATCACCTTGTCGAACGCGACGCCGTGCGAGAAGAAGTCGCCGTACAGCATCGGGCCGATACCGATCGCGCCGATGATCACCGACGGAATCGCAAGCAGCACGAGCGGAACCCACACCACCCACGGCGTTTCGTGCGGCACGTGCGCATGATCGTGACCGTGATCGTCGTGACCGTGGCCATGCTCGTCATGGGCATGCGCGGCGGCTTCGATCGCCATCGGCGAATCGGGATGCTTCGGACCGCGGAAGCGCTCCTTGCCGTGGAACACCATGAAGTACATGCGGAACGTGTACGTCGCCGTGACGAACACGCTCGCCGTCGCCGCGAAGGACGCGAAACCCGAACCCGGCAGGTGCGACAGGTGCACCGCGTCGATGATCGAATCTTTCGAGTAGAAGCCGGAGAAGAACGGCGTGCCGATCAGCGCGAGCGAACCGATCAGCGTGGTGATCCACGTGATCGGCATGTACTTCCACAGGCCGCCCATGTTGCGCATGTCCTGATCGTGGTGCATGCCGATGATCACCGAACCGGCGCCGAGGAACAGCAGCGCCTTGAAGCACGCGTGCGTCATCAGGTGGAACACGCCGACCGGGTAGGCCGACGCGCCGAGCGCGACGGTCATGTAACCGAGCTGCGAGAGCGTCGAATACGCAACCACGCGCTTGATGTCGTTTTGCACGACGCCGAGGAAACCCATGAACAGCGTGGTAATTCCGCCGATCACCATGATGAACGACAGCGCGGTGTCCGACAGTTCGAACAGCGGCGACATGCGCGCGACCATGAAGATGCCGGCCGTCACCATCGTCGCCGCGTGAATCAGCGCGGAGATCGGCGTCGGGCCTTCCATCGAATCGGGCAGCCACACGTGCAGCGGGAACTGCGCCGACTTACCCATCGCGCCGATGAAGAGGCAGATGCAGGCCGTGGTCAGCAGGCCCCAATCGGTGCCCGGGAACGTCATGGCGGCGAGTTCGTGGTTCTTCGCGAACACGTCGGCGTAGTTCAACGAACCGGCGTAGGCGAGCAGCAGGCCGATACCGAGCAGGAAGCCGAAGTCGCCAACGCGGTTCACGATGAACGCCTTCAGGTTCGCGTAGATCGCGCTCGGACGCGTGAAGTAGAAGCCGATCAGCAGGTACGACACGAGACCCACCGCTTCCCAGCCGAAGAACAGCTGCAGGAAGTTGTTGCTCATCACGAGCATCAGCATCGAGAACGTGAACAGCGAGATATACGAGAAGAAGCGCTGGTAGCCGTCCTCCCCCGCCATATAGCCGATCGTGTAGATGTGCACCATCAGCGAGACGAAGGTCACGACGAGCAACATCATCGCGGTCAGCGAGTCGACGAGGAAGCCGACCTCGAACTTCAGCTTGCCGATCGTCATCCATTCGTAGATCGTCGCGCTGAAGCTGGCGCCGTTCAGCACGTCGAAAAACGTTATGACCGACAGGACGAACGAGATCGCCACCCCGAGGATCGTTACCGAGTGAGCGCCTGCGCGCCCGATCGTCTTGCCGAGAAGGCCCGCGATCAGCGAACCCGCTAGTGGAGCGAGCGGGATGGCCAGCAGCAGGTTTTCGTTGAGTGTCGTTGACATAACCGCTTACCTGAAATGAACTTCGCTGAAATTAACCTTTGAGCTGATCGAGGTCCTCGACGTTGATCGTGTCGAGGCTACGGAACAGGGTCACCAGAATCGCGAGGCCGATCGCTGCTTCGGCTGCGGCCACCGTCAGCACGAAGAACACGAAGATCTGGCCGTGCACGTCGCCGAGATAGTGCGAGAACGCGACGAAATTGGTGTTCACCGCCAGCAGCATCAGTTCGATCGCCATCAGGATGATGATGACGTTGCGGCGGTTCAGGAAAATGCCGACGACGCTGATCGCAAACAGGATCGCGCCGAGCACGAGGTAATGAGCAAGGGTCAACATGTTTTTCTCCTCTCGGGCGCTCAGGCTTTGCCTGCGGGCGCCGGGGCGCCGGTTGCGGCACCAGCCGCGGTCGCGGCTGCCGTCGCTGCCGTTGCCGGCTCCGTGGGTACCGGTGCCGGTGCGACTTCCGGCTTCATCTTTACGATGCGCACGCGATCCTGGCTGCGCACCGCGACCTGGTCCGAAATGCGCTGGCGCTTGCTGTCTTTCTGGTGACGCGTGGTCAATGCGACCGCTGCGATGATCGCGACGAGCAACACGAGGCCCGCCACTTCGAACGCAAAGATGTAATCGGTGTAGATGACCTTGCCGATCAGGCGCGTGTTCGACCACCCTGCCGTGCCGCCGATGGCCGCCGTCGTATCACGCACCGGCTGCACCGTCGCGCCGTAGCCGTGCCACAGGATCAGCGCCGTCTCGATCACGATGATCGCGCCGACGATGGTCGCCATCGGCACGAAGCGTTTGAAGTCTTTACGCAGCACGTCGAGATTGATGTCCAGCATCATCACGACGAACAGGAACAGCACCATCACCGCGCCGACGTACACGAGCACCAGCAGAATGCCGAGGAACTCGGCCTGCAGCAGGATCCAGATCGCGGCCGCGTTGAAGAACGCGAGCACGAGGAAGAGCGCGGCCGCCACCGGGTTGCGCGAAGTGATCACCTTCAGCCCCGACACCGTCAGGAGCAGCGCGAAGATGTAGAACAGTACGGTCGTGAATTCCATGATTACCGGTTCTTCGTTAGGCCATCGTCAGGCAGGATCCCTCGGCTTGCCGCAGCACGCGCGCGCATTTTACGCGACGTTCATCCTGCGCGAGACGCGCGCGATCAACGCTAACGGCACTCAAGGGGCTGCGCACCGCGCCGCCATTACCGGGGCGGCCGACGCGACTTCGTACTACAGCAATGCAACTTCCTGGATCAACGATACGGTGCGTCCGCTGCCTTGTTCGCCGCGATTTCCGCTTCGTAGCGGTCGCCGACGGCCAGCAGCATGTCTTTCGTGAAGTACAGGTCGCCGCGCTTTTCGCCGTGATATTCGAGAATATGCGTTTCGACGATCGAATCGACGGGGCAGCTCTCTTCGCAGAAACCGCAGAAGATGCATTTGGTCAGGTCGATGTCGTAGCGCGTCGTGCGGCGCGTATTGTCCGCGCGCGTTTCCGACTCGATCGTGATGGCCAGCGCCGGACACACCGCTTCGCACAGCTTGCAGGCGATGCAGCGCTCTTCGCCGTTTTCATAACGGCGCAGCGCGTGCAGTCCGCGAAAGCGCGGCGAAATCGGCGTTTTTTCTTCCGGGAACTGCACGGTGATCTTGCGCTGGAACGCATAGCGTCCGGTCAGCGCGAGACCCTTAAGCAGTTCGGTCAGGAAGAAAGTCTTGAAGAAATTTTGAAATGCGGTCATGGGGACATCCGCCCTTTATTTCCAGATATTCAACGGCGACATGATCCAGAATCCGACCACTATCAGCCACACCACGGTCACCGGAATGAATACCTTCCAGCCGAGACGCATGATCTGGTCGTAGCGGTAGCGCGGAAACGTCGCACGCACCCAGATGAATACCGACAACAGGAAAAACACCTTGAGGACGAGCCAGAAGATGCCCGGAATGAACGACAGAAAACCGAACGGTGCGTCCCAGCCGCCGAGGAACAGGATCGAGGCAAGCGCCGAGATCACGATCATGTTGATGTACTCGCCGAGGAAGAACAGCGCGAACGCCATCCCCGAGTAATCGATCATGTGGCCCGCGACGATTTCCGACTCCCCTTCCACCACGTCGAACGGGTGGCGGTTCGTTTCGGCAATGCCCGACACGAAGTAGACGACGAACATCGGCAGGAGCGGCAGCCAGTTCCACGACAGGAAGTTGACGCCGAAGCTCGCGAAGATGCCGCGCGTTTGCGAATTGACGATGTCCGACAGGTTCAGGCTACCGGCTGTCATGAGCACGACGACGAGTGCGAAACCCATCGAGATTTCGTACGACACCATCTGCGCGGCGGCGCGCATCGCACCAAGGAACGCGTACTTCGAGTTCGATGCCCAACCGGCCAGAATCACGCCGTAGACGCCGATCGACGAAATCGCAATGGCGTACAGCAGGCCTGCGTTGATGTCACCCAGTACCGCGCCCGCCTGGAACGGAATCACCGCCCAGATCGCGAAGGCCGGCACCACCACCATGACCGGCGCGATCAGGTAGATCCAGCGGCTTGCCTGGGTCGGCTGGATCACTTCCTTCAGCAACAGCTTGAGCACGTCGGCGATCGGCTGCAGTGAGCCGCCGGGGCCGACGCGGTTCGGGCCGAGACGCACGTGCATCCAGCCGATCAGTTTGCGCTCCCAGAGGATCAGGTACGCGACGCACAGCAGAATCACGACAGCCACGACGAGGATGCGCACCAGCGCCCACACCGTCGGCCACGCGACACCGAGAATCTCACTGCCGCCCGCGTTGATCGAATCGAACAAGGTCATTTACGCCTTCTCCACCAGCAGTTCGCCGAAGAGGCTACCTAGCGCCGCGCCGGCGGGCGTGGCCGCCGACACGCGGACCACCGTCTCCGCAAGATTCGCATCGCGCACGGCCGGCACCTGCACCGAACGCTCCCCCTGGCGCACGCGCACTGCGTCGCCGTCTTTCAGACCCAGCTTGTCGAAGAGCCCAGCCGGCAGGCCGATCGTGTTCGCGTTACGCGCGGCTTGCGTCAGATGCAGCGAGCCGGCACGGCGCACGAGCGGATCAGCATGGTAGATCGGCACATCGGCGATGCGCTCGAACGAACCGTTCGCGGCTTTCGCTGCGTTGCCGTTGCTGCGTGCGACCGTCGATGCGGTCTTGTTCGACAGACGCGGCGTGAAGTCCGCATCGCCGAGCGCGGCGGCGCGTACTTCTTCAGCCGTGTCGTATTCGAAGCCCGCTGCGCCGAGCAGGCTGCCGAGCACGCGCAGCACCTTCCATGCGGGACGGGCATCACCCAGCGGACGCACGACGCCGTTAAAGCTCTGTACCGTGCCTTCCGCGTTGATGAAGGTACCGGCCGTTTCGGTGAACGGCGCGATCGGCAGCAGCACGTCGGCGTAGTCGGCGCCCGTTTTGAACGGCGACATCACGACGACCATTTCCGCCTGGTTCAGCGCGGCCAGCGCCTGCGCCGGGTTGGCGGTGTCGAATTCCGGCTCGACGTTCATCAGCACGTAGCCCTTGCGCGGCTGCTCGAACGCTTCGCGTGCGTTGAGGCCACCGTTGCCCGGCAATGCGCCGACAAGGTGGGCGCCGACCGTGTTCGCTGCTTCCGTGAGGAAGCCGAGCGTGGCGCCCGTTGCGTCTGCGATCCATTGTGCTGCGGCGTGGATGCGTGCAAAGTCGGGATGCTGGACGGCAGCGTTGCCGATCAGCACGACACGCTTTTCGCCGGCTGCGAGCGAGGCCGCGACCTGCTTTGCGGCATTCGATACCTGAATGCCGGCGAACGCTTCCGGCAACGCGACGCCGCGCGCTTCAGACACAGCGGCGGCGATACCGGCCAGTTCGTCGAGCCATGCGGACGGCGCCGCGGCGATCACTTGCGCCTTCGGGATCAGCGAGTTGTCGCTCGATGCCTGCAGCAGCGTGAGCTTGGCGCCACCCTTCGATGCCTGGCGCAGACGCGCGGCGAAGAGCGGATGATCGCGACGCAGCGACGACGTGCCGACGACAAATGCCGAATCGACGAGCGACAGGTCCGCGATCTTCACGCCGAGCCACGGCGTGCCGTTCACCGGCGCCGAGAAATCGGCCTGACGCAGACGGAAATCGATATTCGGCGTGCCGACTGCCTGCGCGAGTTGCTTCAGCAGGAACAGTTCTTCGACCGTGCTGTGCGCGCTGCCCAATGCGGCGATTGCATTCGCACCGTGATCGCCCTTGATGCCGTTGAAGCCCTTAACCACATATTCGAGCGCCGTCTGCCAGTCGGTCTCGACCCACTGACCGCCTTGCTTGATCATCGGCGTGGTCAGGCGCTCTTCGCTATTGAGCGCTTCGTACGAGAAGCGGTCTTTATCCGAGATCCAGCATTCGTTGATCGCTTCGTTCTCGAACGGCAGCACGCGCATCACGCGGTTGTTCTTGACCTGCACAACGAGGTTCGCGCCGACGGAATCGTGCGGGCTCACCGACTTGCGGCGCGACAGTTCCCACGTCCGCGCACTGTAGCGGAACGGCTTGCTCGTGAGCGCGCCGACCGGGCACAGGTCGATCATGTTGCCCGACAGTTCGGAGTCGACGGTCTTGCCGACGAAGGTCGTGATTTCCGAGTGCTCGCCGCGGTTCAGCATGCCGAGCTCCATCACGCCGGCCACTTCCTGGCCGAAGCGGACGCAGCGCGTGCAGTGGATGCAGCGCGTCATCTCTTCCATCGAGATCAGCGGCCCCACATTCTTGTGGAACACGACACGCTTCTCTTCGCTATAGCGCGACGAAGACTTGCCGTAGCCGACCGCCAGATCCTGCAGCTGACATTCGCCACCCTGATCGCAGATCGGGCAATCGAGCGGATGGTTGATCAGCAGGAATTCCATCACCGATTGCTGGCCCTTGATGGCCTTCTCGGATTTGGTCCGCACGACCATGCCTTGCGACACAGGTGTCGCGCAGGCGGGCACCGCCTTCGGCATTTTCTCGACGTCGACGAGGCACATCCGGCAATTCGCCGCGATCGACAGCTTCTTGTGATAGCAGAAATGCGGCACGTACGTGTCGACCTTATGCGCAGCCTGGATCACCATGCTGCCTTCAGGTACCTCGACCTTTTTGCCGTCTATTTCGAGTTCAACCATGATGGTCAATCTTCCTTAACCTGATACCGCTCAATCGTTCGCCCCGTTCATCGCGCGATGTGCACCCGGTACATGACGGGCGCTCTCGCGATGAATCTGCATTCGACGTTCTGCTTCTTTTATGCAGCGACCGTTTCCGACACCGCCGCCGCCCCGGCATGACCGCCGACGAGGCAGCGCTTGTTGGCGACGTGATATTCGAACTCGTCCCAGTAGTGCTTCAGCATGCCGCGCACCGGCATAGCCGCCGCATCGCCGAGCGCGCAGATCGTGCGGCCCATGATGTTTTCGGCCACCGAGTTCAGAAGATCCAGATCTTCCTTGCGGCCCAAACCATGCTCGATACGATGCACGACGCGGTAGAGCCAGCCGGTGCCTTCGCGGCACGGCGTGCACTGGCCGCACGACTCTTCGTAATAGAAGTACGACAGGCGCAACAGCGAGCGCACCATGCAGCGCGTCTCGTCCATCACGATCACTGCGCCCGAACCGAGCATCGATCCGGCTTTCGCGATCGAATCGTAATCCATGTCGGTTTGCATCATGATGTCGCCGGGAATAACCGGCGCCGACGAACCGCCCGGGATGACCGCCTTGATCTTCTTGCCGCCGCGCATGCCGCCGGCGAGCTCCATCAGCGTCGCGAACGGCGTGCCGAGCGGCACTTCATAGTTGCCCGGACGCTCGACGTCGCCCGCCACCGAAAAGATCTTCGTGCCGCCGTTGTTCGGCTTGCCGATCTCCAGATACGCTTGCGGGCCGATTTCGAGCAGGAACGGCACCGCTGCGAAGGTTTCGGTGTTGTTGATCGTGGTCGGCTTGCCGTAGACGCCAAAGCTCGCCGGGAATGGCGGCTTGAAGCGCGGCTGACCCTTCTTGCCTTCGAGCGACTCGAGCAGCGCCGTTTCTTCGCCGCAGATATACGCGCCGTAACCGTGGTGCGCATGCAGCTGGAACGAGAAGCCCAAGCCCATGATGTTGTCGCCGAGGAAGCCCGCGCGGCGTGCTTCTTCGAGCGCCTCTTCGAAGCGCCGGTACTCGGCGAAGATTTCGCCGTGAATGTAGTTGTAGCCGACCGTGATGCCCATCGCATACGCGCCGATCGCCATGCCTTCAATCAACGCATGCGGATTCCAGCGCAGGATGTCGCGGTCCTTGAACGTGCCCGGTTCGCCTTCGTCCGAGTTGCAGACGAGATACTTCTGCCCCGGAAACTGGCGCGGCATGAAGCTCCACTTCAGGCCGGTCGGGAAGCCCGCACCGCCACGGCCACGCAGGCCCGATGCCTTCACATCGGCAATCACCTGCTCCGGCGGGATTTTTTCTTCCAGGATGCGGCGCAGCTGTTTGTAACCGCCACGCGCAACGTAATCTTCGAGATGCCAGTTCTCACCGTTCAGTCCGGCGAGAATCAGCGGCTTGATGTGACGATCGTGTAAAGACGTCATTTCGAAAGTTCCTCGAGCAGCTGGTCGATCTTCTCGCGGCTCATGAAGCTGCACATACGGTGGTTGTTCACGAGCATCACCGGTGCGTCGCCGCACGCGCCCATGCACTCACCCTCTTTGAGCGTGAACTTGCCGTCCGCGGTGGTTTCGCCGAAATCGATTCCAAGCTTCTGCTTCAGATATTCAGCGGCGCTCTCCGAGCCGCCGTCCGGGCCGAGCTGACACGGCAGGTTCGTGCAGAGCGTGACCTTGTACTTGCCGATCGGCGACGTTTCGAACATCGTGTAGAACGTCGCGACTTCCTGCACGGCAACGGCCGGCATGCTGAGATAGTCGGCGACGTACTGCATCAGATCGGGCGACAGCCAGCCATGTTCTTCTTGCGCAACGGCCAGCGCCGCCATCACGGCGGATTGTTTCTGATCGGCGGGGTACTTCGTGAGCGCACGATCGATTTCTTTCAGGCCTTCAGCTGAGATCATTTTCAGACACGACTCTTTCAATTCCTACCGAACGAAAACCTGCCGCTTCACTGCATGATGCGACAGACCCGGCGTTCCTTGCTTGCCCCTTGCCTCGCGCCGCGCTGGTACAGCCTTCTACTCCGGGCGGGGCTCGATGAAAACGCTTTAGCGATCCACTTCGCCGAACACGATGTCCTGCGTGCCGATGATCGTGACCGCATCGGCGATCATGTGGCCGCGCGCCATTTCGTCGAGCGCGGACAGATGGGCGTAGCCCGGCGCGCGAATCTTCAGGCGATACGGCTTGTTCGCGCCATCCGAAATCAGATAGATGCCGAACTCGCCCTTCGGATGCTCGACGGCCGCATACGACTCGCCTTCAGGCACATGGAAGCCTTCGGTAAAGAGCTTGAAGTGGTGGATCAGCTCTTCCATGTTCGACTTCATCCCGACGCGCGACGGCGGCGCAATCTTATGATTGTCGATCATCACCGGGCCGGAATTCTTGCGAAGCCAATCAATACATTGTTTGACGATGCGCGTTGATTGACGCATTTCTTCGACGCGCACGAGGTAGCGGTCGTAGCAGTCGCCATTCACGCCAACCGGAATGTCGAAATCCAGTTGATCGTACACCTCGTAAGGCTGCTTCTTGCGCAAGTCCCACTCGATGCCCGAGCCGCGCAGCATCGCGCCCGTCAGACCCATTTGCAACGCGCGCTCGGGGCTCACGACGCCGATACCCACCAGACGCTGCTTCCAGATCCGGTTGTCGGTGAGTAGCGTTTCATACTCGTCGACACACTTCGGGAACCGGTTGAAAAAGTCTTCGATGAAATCGAGCAGCGAACCCTGGCGGCTTTCGTTCATTTTCGAAAGCGCCTTCGCATTGCGGATTTTCGATGCCTTGTATTGCGGCATTGCGTCGGGCAGATCGCGATAGACGCCGCCCGGACGATAGTACGCAGCATGCATACGCGCGCCTGACACCGCTTCGTACACGTCCATCAGATCTTCGCGCTCGCGGAACGCATACAGAAACACTGCCATCGCGCCGACGTCGAGTGCGTGCGCGCCAATCCACATCAGGTGGTTCAGCACGCGCGTGACTTCGTCGAACATCACGCGAATGTACTTCGCGCGAATCGGCACATCGATGCCGAGCAGCTTTTCGATCGCGAGCACATAACCGTGTTCGTTCACCATCATCGACACGTAGTCGAGACGGTCCATGTACGGCACGGACTGGATAAACGTCTTGTTTTCAGCGAGCTTTTCGGTCGCGCGGTGCAGGAGGCCGATGTGCGGATCGGCGCGCTGGATCACTTCGCCGTCGAGCTCGAGCACGAGGCGCAGCACGCCGTGCGCTGCCGGGTGCTGCGGGCCGAAGTTGAGCGTGTAGTTTTTGATCTCTGCCATGGCGTTCCCTTAATGTTTGAGACCGCCATAGCGATCCTCGCGGATCACGCGCGGCGTGATTTCACGCGGCTCGATCGTCACCGGCTGATAGACGACGCGCTTCTCTTCCGGGTCGTAACGCATTTCGACGTAACCGGAGATCGGGAAATCCTTGCGGAACGGGTGGCCGATAAAGCCATAGTCGGTCAGGATGCGGCGCAGGTCCGGATGGCCTTCGAAGACGATGCCGTACAGGTCGAACGCTTCGCGCTCGTACCAGTTCGCCGAGTTCCATACGTCGACCA
Source organism: Paraburkholderia edwinii (assembly GCF_019428685.1). Taxonomy (NCBI): domain Bacteria; kingdom Pseudomonadati; phylum Pseudomonadota; class Betaproteobacteria; order Burkholderiales; family Burkholderiaceae; genus Paraburkholderia; species Paraburkholderia edwinii. The sequence goes on along the minus strand of NZ_CP080095.1, from coordinate 1,872,552 downwards.
CTGACGGGACGATCGGCAGATCGTCGTCCGGCGCGAACACGCGCAAGCGCACGCGCCAGTTGTTCGCAATGGAGAGCAGGTGCAGCACCGCGGCAAAACGCGGGCCTTCGTAAGCGCCGTCGCCGTACGTCTGATAGTCGACACCGCACAGATCGATCAGCTGCTCGAACTTCAGCGATGCGTCGTCGCGCAGCTGCTTTGCCACGTCGAGGTATTCGCTCGCCTTCACGACAATCGTCAGTTCACCGACTGATTCCGTGATGCTCGACAGGCGGCCGCCAAAGGCCGCCTCGAGATTCGCTTTGAGGGTCTCGAGTTTGCTTGCCATATTGTGGGGAGGCTTAGGCCTTTATTGACGGGCGATGGTGTTAGTGCGCCGGATCTTCGCTTGCAGCTGGATCACGCCGTAGACGAGCGCCTCGGCCGTCGGCGGACAGCCCGGCACGTAGACGTCGACCGGGACGATGCGATCGCAGCCGCGCACGACCGAGTACGAATAGTGGTAATAGCCGCCACCGTTCGCGCACGAACCCATCGAAATCACCCAGCGCGGTTCGGCCATCTGGTCGTACACCTTGCGCAGCGCGGGCGCCATCTTGTTACACAGCGTGCCGGCGACAATCATCACATCCGACTGACGCGGACTCGGACGAAACACGACGCCGAAACGGTCGAGGTCGTAGCGGGCCGCACCCGCATGCATCATCTCGACCGCGCAACACGCAAGACCGAACGTCATCGGCCACAGCGAGCCGGTGCGCGTCCAGTTGATCAGTTTGTCAGCCGTCGTGGTGACAAACCCTTCCTTCAAGACCCCTTCGATACTCATTTGCGTTCCACTCCAGACGGGCAGCTAGCGTAGGCCGCCCTGAAACCGGCGATTGGACCCGTCATTCCCAGTCGAGTCCGCCTTTCTTCCAGATATAGGCGAAGCCCAGCAGGAATTCGAGCAGAAAAATCATCATCGAAATAAAGCCCGGCCATCCGATATCGCGCAGCGCAACGCCCCACGGAAACAGGAACGCGGTTTCAAGATCGAAAATGATGAACAGGATGGCGACAAGGTAGTAGCGCACGTCGAACTTCATGCGCGCATCTTCGAACGCTTCGAAGCCGCATTCGTACGGCGCGTTCTTTTCGCTGTCGGGCCGGCTGGGACCGAGGATCTTGCCGATACTGACCAGTGCTACGCCTAAACCGGTACCCACGAGGAGAAACAGCAATACGGGGAAATAGGCTGCGAGGTTCAAGACTATCCTCAATCGGTTGGTTCTAAAGCCACCAGATGCCGGGAGCAGACCCCTCCCCCGACGCGAATCACTTCGGCCTGCTTGCTGTTGTAAGCGTATGGCAAGCAGCTCACTAGAAGTGAAAATGCCAGCCGAAGCGAAGCAAGCGGCTGGCATTAGGATAACGTCTAGATAACATTGGTGCCGACGGCGAGACTCGAACTCGCACAGCTTTCGCCACTACCCCCTCAAGATAGCGTGTCTACCAATTTCACCACGTCGGCACTGTCTGCAATCCGGGAAATCAACTTATAAAAGCCGCGAATCGCTTCAAGACTTGAATTGTAACTGGTTTAAACAGTTTGTTCAACGCACAAAAGCAGGCTAAACGAAAATTTATTTCGGCACGTCCTGGCCCGGCGCCGGCGATGCAGGCGCGGCAGCGGAAGCACCCGACGCAACAGCATTCGTTGCAGCAGAAACCGATGCCGAAGCAGCAGCCGATGCAGGCCCTGACGCCGGCGTTTCAGCAGGTGCGCTCGTCGTTGCCGCAGTACCAAGGACACCTGCCGAAGGCTTCGCGTGATACGCACCGAGGTACGTCAGCGTAAGCGTCGTGACGAAGAAGATCGCGGCGAGCACCGCAGTCGAGCGCGACAGGAAGTTGGCCGAACCGGTCGCACCGAACAGGCTGCCCGATGCGCCGCTGCCGAACGCCGCGCCCATGTCCGCGCCCTTGCCATGCTGCAACAGCACGAGGCCGATAATGCCAAGCGCCGACAGCAGCTGCACGACGATGATCAATGTTTTCAAATACAGCATCACACTCACCCGAGTCTTTATTTAAAGGCGCAACGTAATAACACGCTGCGCGCAACAATCGAACTACCGCAAACTATCGTGAACTGCCGTGCGAACAAGCAGGCTAATGATCACGCTAACTGCCGCGCTAACTAACAAGCCAATTACCGCACCGCATTCGCCGCGACCGCCGCCTGGCAGATCGCGAGGAAATCGATATGCTTCAGCGATGCGCCGCCGATCAGGCCGCCATCGATGTCCTGCTGGCGAAACAGTTGTTCCGCGTTATCCGGTTTCACACTACCGCCATACAACAGCACTACGCCAGCCGCTGCCGCTTCGCTTTTTGCCGCAAGCCGCGCGCGCAGGAAAGCATGCACCGCTTGCGCCTGTTCGGCTGTCGCAGTCTTGCCGGTTCCGATCGCCCACACCGGCTCGTAAGCGATCACGATGCGCAACGCCTGGTCGGGCGACAGCTTCGTGAGCACCGCGTCGATCTGCATGCCGATAACGCTTTCGGTTTCGCCGGCTTCGCGCTGCTCGAGCGTTTCGCCGACACATACAATCGGCGTCAATCCCGCTTCGAGCGCACGCAGCGTTTTCGTTGCGACAAGCTCAGCGCTTTCGAGATGGTACGCGCGCCGCTCCGAGTGACCGACAATCGCGTACGACGCACCGAACTCTACCGCCATTTCAGCCGCGACTTCGCCAGTGAACGCGCCTTGCTCATGCGCGGACACGTCCTGCACGCCCCATGCGACGCGGCTGCCGTTGAGCAGCACCTGCGCCTGCGCAAGGTATGGACACGGCACACAAACGCCGACACCCACCGCTTCCGGCAAGCTGCCCGCGCCTTGCGACACCGCCTGCAACAACACCTTGTTGTCGGCAAGACGACCATGCATCTTCCAGTTGCCGACTACCAGCTTCGCTCGTTGTTTCGCCATCGCCTTGCCCGTTGCCCTGATGTCATCAATGGTGGATGAACTCCGCTTCGTCGTTCGTCCCGGTTCCTTGAACCACTCTGCCTCTATGACTGCAACCAACCTGCCGCCGCACGCGCAAAACACGCGATTTTACTTTGCGCGGCGCGGACGGGTCAAACACGGAGAAAATCGGTGGGGCGATACGGGCCAACCCACCATGCAAAACCTGCGGTAACCGGCAAGATGCGCACAGTGCCCAACCCGCGCCAAACCCGCCCACCGCACGCGCCCGCCGTGCCTCGACGGTCGATCAGGCGTCCGCGCCCCAATTCAGCACGATCTTCCCGACATGCGTGCTGCTTTCCATCAGTTCGTGAGCTTGCGCGGCCTGGCCGGCCGGAAACACGCGATGCACGACCGGTTTGATGGACCCGTCTTCGAGATGCGGCCACACGCGCTCCTTGAGCTGCGCGGCGATCTTCGCCTTGAACTCGACCGGCCGCGGACGCAGCGTCGAACCCGTGATGGTGAGCCGGCGACGCATCACGTCGCTCAGGTTCACTTCCGCCTTCGCGCCGCCCAGCAGCGCAATGATCGCGACCCGGCCGCCATCGGCGAGCGCCTTGAGTTCGCGCGCGATGTAGCTGCCCGCGACCATATCGAGAATCACGTCGACGCCGCGATCGTTCGTCAGCGACTTCACGACTTCGACAAAGTCTTCCGTCTTGTAGTTGATCGCGCGTTCGGCGCCGAGCGCTTCGCATGCGCGGCATTTGTCGTCGGAACCCGCGGTCGCGAATACGCGAAAACCGAGCGCATGCGCGATCTGAATCGCTGTCACGCCGATGCCGCTCGATCCGCCTTGCACAAGGAACGTTTCGTTCGCGCCGCCCTCGCCTTTGCCGAGCAGCGCACGGTCGAACACGTTGCTCCAGACCGTGAAGAAGGTTTCCGGCAGCGATGCCGCTTCGATATCGGTCAATCCCTTCGGCACCGGTAGACACTGCGCGAGCGGCACCGCCGCGAACTCCGCATAGCCGCCGCCCGCGAGCAGCCCGCATACGCGATCGCCCATCTTGAGGCCGAACGGATTGTGCCTGGCGTCGATCGTGCCACCGACGATTTCGCCCGCCACCTCGAGCCCCGGCAGATCAGATGCGCCGGGAGGCGGTGCGTACGAACCCTTACGCTGAAACACATCGGGCCGGTTCACGCCGGACGCCGATACCTTGACCAGCACTTCACCCGCTTTCGCTTCCGGCATCGGACGCTCGGCAAGCTTCAACACTTCCGGTGCGCCGAACTCGGTAATTTCGATCGCTTTCATCGCTGTCGTCTCCAAAGGTGGGGATTGCGCTGAAAACTGCGGGAGCTGTTGCGGGAATAACCGCGGAAACAAACGCGGGAACACGCGCGGGTTCGCAATGCAATCCACCCTACATGAAAAACGGCCGGCGCGCATTCACGCTGCCGGCCGTTTGTTCGAGCCGTGCTTACTGCTGCGGCGTCGATTCGGGTTGCGTCGCGGAGCCGTCGTTCAACAGCGCCTTCGCGGACAGCCGCACGCGGCCCTTCTCATCCGTCTGGATGACCTTGACCTTCACCTGCTGGCCTTCCTTCAGATAGTCGTTGATGTCCTTGATGCGCTCGTTCGCGATCTCGGAGATATGCAGCAGACCGTCCTTGCCCGGCAGGATATTCACGATCGCGCCGAAGTCGAGCAGCTTGAGCACCGTGCCCTCGTAAATCTGGCCCACTTCGACTTCCATCGTGATGTTCTCGATGCGCTTCTTCGCTTCGGCCATGCCCTCCGCGCTCGTGCTCGCGATCGTCACGACGCCGTCGTCGGAGATGTCGATCGTCGTGCCCGTTTCTTCGGTCAGCGCGCGGATCACCGAGCCGCCCTTGCCGATCACGTCGCGGATCTTTTCCGGATTGATCTTGATCGTGATCATGCGCGGTGCGAACTCCGACAGCTGCGTGTTCGCGCCGGACACGGCCGAGGTCATCTTGCCGAGGATATGCATGCGGCCTTCCTTCGCCTGCGCGAGCGCGACCTGCATGATTTCCTTCGTGATGCCCTGGATCTTGATGTCCATCTGCAGCGCGGTCACGCCATCGGCGGTACCGGCCACCTTGAAGTCCATGTCGCCGAGGTGATCTTCGTCGCCGAGGATGTCGGTCAACACCGCGAACTTGTTGCCTTCGAGGATCAGGCCCATCGCGATGCCGGCGACGTGCGCCTTCATCGGCACGCCGGCGTCCATCAGCGCGAGGCAGCCGCCGCACACCGACGCCATCGACGACGAACCGTTCGACTCGGTGATTTCCGACACGACGCGAATCGAATAGCCGAATTCGTCGGCGCTCGGCAGGCACGCGACGAGCGCGCGCTTGGCCAGACGCCCGTGGCCGATTTCGCGGCGCTTCGGCGAACCGACGCGGCCGGTTTCGCCGGTGGCGAACGGGGGCATGTTGTAGTGGAGCATGAAGCGGTCGCGGTACTCGCCTTCGAGCGCGTCGATGATCTGCTCATCGCCCTTCGTGCCGAGCGTCGCGACGACGAGCGCCTGCGTTTCGCCGCGCGTGAAGAGCGCCGAGCCGTGCGTGCGCGGCAGGACGCCCGTGCGGATTTCGATCGGACGCACCGTGCGCGTGTCGCGGCCGTCGATACGCGGTTCGCCGTTCAGGATCTGCGAACGGACGATCTTCGCTTCGATGTCGAACAGCACGTTGCCGACCGTCGCCTTGTCCGCGGCGACGCCGCCCGATGCGGCCGCTTCTTCTTCGAGCTTCGCCGACGTGGCTGCGTAGACTTCCTTCAGCTTCGTCGAACGTGCCTGCTTGTCACGCGTTTGATAGGCGGAAAGCAGCGAGTTGTAGGCGATTTCGTTGACGCGCGCGATCAGCGGTTCGTTCTTCGGCGCCGGCTGCCAGTCCCACTCGGCCTTGCCGCCGTCGCGCACGAGTTCGTGGATCGCGTCGATGGCCGTTTGCATCTGCTCATGGCCAAACACGACCGCGCCGAGCATCACGTCTTCGGGCAGCTGGTCGGCTTCCGATTCGACCATCAGCACCGCACGCTCAGTACCAGCGACGACGAGGTCCAGACGCGATTCCTTGATTTGCGAGCGCGTCGGGTTCAGCACGTATTCGTTGTTGATGTACGCGACGCGCGCCGCGCCGACCGGGCCGTTGAACGGCAGGCCCGAGATGGCAAGCGCCGCCGATGCGCCGATCAGCGCGGGGATGTCGGCCGGCACTTCCGGGTTGATCGACATCACGTGGATGACAACCTGCACTTCGTTATAGAAGCCTTCCGGGAAAAGCGGACGCAGCGGGCGGTCGATCAGGCGCGAGATCAGCGTTTCGCCTTCCGACGGACGGCCTTCGCGGCGGAAGAAACCGCCCGGGATCTTGCCGGCCGAATAGGTCTTCTCGATATAGTCAACCGTCAGCGGAAAGAAATCCTGGCCCGGCTTGGCGGTCTTCGCACCGACGACGGTGGCGAGCACGACCGTATCTTCGACGTCAACGAGCACCGCACCGCTTGCCTGGCGAGCGATTTCGCCCGTCTCGAGGCGAACCGTGTGCTGCCCCCACTTAAATTCTTTGACGATCTTGTTAAACATAGACATTTGTCCTCCATTGATCTTTTCGTTACGCCGCACGCGCCAATGCGCGACGGCCACGCTTGAACCGGCGCCACAGGGGAAGAGGAGTGTTATGCCATTCCAGAGAGCCGCGCGGCATGCGCGAACCGCTGGAATGACACAGCGCTCTTCCCTGAAGCCCGGTTGCTCTTGCTATTGTTGCTGCCTGTTATTGCTTGCGCCGCTGCCTGTTATTGCCTGCTATTGGATCTGGCTGCGGACACTCGTTGCACGCGGGTTTTCGATGAATACGGCAGCCCGTTTGCGCACCGTTCAAAAACAAAATGCCTGCATCAGTGGAACTGACACAGGCACTTTGCTGAAAGAACGACCCGCTTACTTACGCAGACCCAGCTTCTCGATCAGCGAACGATAACGATCGGCGTCCTTGCCCTTCAGGTAGTCGAGCAGCTTGCGACGGCGGCTCACCATGCGCAGCAGACCGCGGCGGCTGTGATGGTCTTTCGTGTGGGCTTTGAAGTGAGCCGTCAGCTCGTTGATGCGCGACGTGAGCAGTGCGACCTGCACTTCGGGGGAGCCGGTATCGTTAGTGCCGCGAGCGAATTGCGCGACGACGTCGGACTTTTTGATTTCAGCAACAGTCATTTGATTTCCTTTGATTCAACAGGCGGTCACGGAAGAAGGGCCGTGCCGTGGGTTACAGCGAAACCGCTGAATTCTACGCTACGACGAGGCGCTAAGGCTGTATAAGCCGGGTTGAACGACGCCAACCCCCAATAACAACCCAAAGCACCTACGTTTCACAACGAAGCGCGTATTGTAGCACAGCCCGAATGTCCGGAGAATCCCGGTCTTTCGGACACGGAGCGCGCTGCGAGCGCGCTTTGGGGTCGCTGAATTGCTATGCGGTTTGAAAATCTTTCGCCGCATCACATGTCAAAATGATGCCTGTCCGCGATAGAAATTATCGTGAAAACGCATCCGGAGACATTCATGTTCAATCGCCTTTCAACAGCATACGCAGCGATTGCGCGGCACATAAGCAGGCGCCGCGCGCTGGTTGCCTGCGTCGGTGCGCTTGCGCTGGCGGGCTGCGCGCAGCCGTGGCAGGGCTACCAGACAGGCGCCGACCAGTCGACGGTGCTCTCGCGGCTCGGGCCGCCGCGCGAGGTCTACGACCTGCCCAACGGCGGCAAGCGGCTGATGTGGCCGACCCAGCCGATGGGCGAATACACGACCGCCGCCGACATCGATGCGAATGGCAAAATCGTCAGCGTGCGTCAGGTGCTGCAGCCGAGCGAATTTTATCGTGCGGAAATCGGCAAATGGACGCGCGCCGATGTGCTCGTCAACTTCGGCCGCCCCGAGGAAACCTCGTATTTTCCGCTGATGAAGCGCGAGGTGTGGACGTACCGGTATTACGAGGACAACGTCTGGTACATGCTGTACAGCTTCTATTTCGACGATCAGGGCATTCTGCGACTCACGCAGAAGACGCCTGATCCGCTGCACGACCCGGATCGCCGGAGTGCGTTCTAAGTCGGAGCCACATTGTCACGCGTCGCGTGCGCTGTGGTGCTGAGCATAAAAAACCCCGTGGGGCTTCAGGGCCGACACGGGGTTTTGTTTTTGCGCGCCGTCGCGCGGCGCTTGCGCTTACGACCGCTGCGGATTGAGCTTGTCTACACCCGTGTACAGCCGGTTCAGCGCCGCGATATACGCCTTCGCCGACGCCGCGACGATATCCGGATCGGTACCGACGCCGTTCACCACGCGCCCCGCCTTCGACAGCCGCACGGTCACTTCGCCCTGCGCCTGGGTGCCGGTGGTGATTGCGTTCACCGAATAGAGCAGGAATTCCGCGCCGCTACCGACTTCGCTTTCGATCGCGTTCATCGTCGCGTCGACCGGACCGTTGCCGCGCGCTTCGGCGGTCACTTCCTTGCCTTCGACTGAGAACACGATCCGCGCGTGCGGCTGCTCACCGGTTTCCGAGCGCTGCGAGAGCGACACGAACTTGTAGTGCTCCTTCTCCTGCGCTTCGGCCGACTCCTCGGTGACGATCGCGATGATGTCCTCGTCGAAAATCTCAGCCTTGCGGTCGGCGAGTTCCTTGAAGCGCGAGAACGCGGTGTTGAGTTCTGCTTCGCTGTCGAGCGCGATGCCCAACTCCTGCAGACGCTGCTTGAACGCGTTGCGGCCCGACAACTTGCCGAGCACGATCTTGTTCGCGGTCCAGCCCACGTCTTCCGCGCGCATGATTTCGTAGGTATCGCGCGCCTTCAGCACGCCGTCCTGGTGAATGCCCGATGCATGCGCGAACGCGTTCGCGCCGACCACCGCCTTGTTCGGCTGCACGACAAAACCGGTGATTTGCGATACAAGCTTCGAGGTTGGCACGATCTGCGTCGTATCGAGACCGACGTCGAGGCTGAAATAGTCCTTGCGCGTCTTCACCGCCATCACGATTTCTTCGAGCGACGTATTGCCCGCGCGCTCGCCGAGACCGTTGATCGTGCATTCGACCTGACGCGCGCCGCCGATCTGCACGCCGGCCAGCGAATTCGCGACCGCCATGCCGAGGTCGTTATGACAGTGCACCGAGAAGACGGCCTTATCCGAGTTCGGAATCCGCTCGCGCAGCGTCTTCACGAGATTGCCGTAGAGCTCCGGCACGCCGTAGCCGACCGTGTCGGCGATATTGATGGTCGTCGCGCCTTCGGCAATCACCGCTTCGAGCACGCGGCACAGGAAATCCATATCCGAGCGGCTGCCGTCTTCGGGCGAAAACTCGACGTCGTTCGTGAATTTGCGCGCAAAGCGCACCGCGAGCTTCGCCTGCTCGAACACCTGATCCGGCGTCATCCGCAGCTTCTTTTCCATATGCAGCGGCGACGTTGCGATAAACGTGTGGATGCGGAAATGATCGGCGGGCTTCAGCGCATCGGCGGCGCGTTGAATATCTTTGTCGTTCGCGCGGGCCAGCGAGCAGACCGTGCTGTCCTTGATCGTCGACGCGATCGTATGGATCGCCTCGAAGTCGCCGTTCGAGCTTGCCGCAAAGCCCGCTTCGATCACGTCCACCTTCATCCGCTCGAGTTGCTTCGCGATACGGATTTTCTCTTCCTTCGTCATCGACGCGCCGGGCGACTGCTCGCCGTCACGCAACGTCGTGTCGAAAATGATCAGCTTGTCTGCCATCTCAGGTCTCCTGGGGATTCGGTCAATTCAAATCGAAAAAGGAATACGGGTGTTTGCGCCACCGGCGGCGACGCTAACAAGAGACGAGGCGGACGGGAGGCGAAAACGGTCAGCGCGACAGGCGCGCCGAAGCTAGCGAGCGTAGTAGCGCGCCAGCTTGAAGAGTCAGGAAGGGGAACTTGGAAAGTGCCATGCCAGCGACTATAGCGAGATTCATCGATTCGCGCAATTCACGAAAACCGTCGGCGTGGTCGCTCAACCATCGGCCGAGCGGCGTCGATACGGCGCGCGCCATATGGCGCAACGGCCTGTCGGCGAAACGCAGCAGGCTGCCATAGGCGCAGGCAAATGCGGCGATTGAAAAGCAGAAACGGCTGCTTTTGAGTCGCGGTCGCGTTGCACCCGCGTTGCGCTCAAAAAGCAGCCGTCGAATATGACCGGCGCGTGAAGCGGCACATGAAGCCGTATGTGAAGCGGCGCGCCATCAATACCGTCGCGGCGGTAGTGGCCGGCGGTGCCGGCCGCTACGGCTGCCGCTGCGAAGAACGCGCCGGATTAGCGCGGCCGCGCAGCGCCTGATACCCCCAGAACACATAGCCCGAGAGGCCATACAGCACAAACAGGCCGAATAGCATCAGCGGCGGATCGGACGACACGACCACGAACAGCACCACGACCAGAAGCGTGGCCGCGAACGGCACGCGATGCCGGATATCGAGCGCCTTGCCGCTGTAGAACGGCGCGTTCGATACCATGGTCACGCCTGCGTAGACCGTCAGCGCGAACGCGACCCACGGCAACCAGCCGAGCTTGAGCGGCACGCGGTTGTCGGTCGCGAGCCATACGAAGCCGGCGATCAGCGCCGCGGCGGCCGGGCTCGGCATGCCCTGGAAGAAGCGCTTGTCGACCACGCCGATATTCGTGTTGAAGCGCGCGAGCCGCAGCGCCGCGCCCGAGCAGTAGATAAACGCCGCGAGCCAGCCCCAGCGGCCGAGGTCCTTCAGCACCCATTCGTACATCACCAGTGCTGGCGCGACGCCGAACGACACCATATCGGACAGGCTGTCGAACTGCTCGCCGAACGCGCTTTGCGTATGCGTGATACGCGCGACGCGCCCGTCCATGCCGTCGAGCACCATCGCGACGAAGATCGCGATCGCCGCAACTTCGAAGCGCACGTTCATGGCCTGCACAACCGCGAAGAAGCCGCAGAACAGCGCCGCGGTGGTAAATGCGTTCGGCAGAAGGTAAATGCCGCGCTTGCGCAGGAACTGCTGACGCGCGGCGCGCCGGCTGTCGATTACGACCGGCACAGGTTCGCCCGCCGGCTTGTTGCGGCGAAACGGTCTGATCGGCCGCGGTTGCGGCGCGGCGCTACTGCGTGTACGACGCGGTTTCAGGGCCATCGGAGTCTCCGTGCGCCGCTTTATAGTTCAGCCAGAATGGTCGACGAGGCCGACACCTTCTCGCCGATCGTGACACGCGGACGGCTGCCCATCGGCAGGTAGACGTCGACGCGCGATCCGAAGCGGATAAAGCCGTAGCGCTGGCCTCGCGTCAGCGGCTCTCCCGCACGGACGTAGCAAAGAATGCGCCGCGCGATGAGCCCGGCGATCTGCACCGAGGTCACCGTCGCCCCGCTCGCCGTCTCGATGACGATCGCATTGCGCTCGTTTTCGAGCGACGCTTTATCGACGGCCGCATTCAGATACGAGCCCGGGAAGTATTCGACCTTCGAAATCGCGCCGTCGACCGGCGAGCGCTGCGAGTGCACATTGAACACATTCATGAACACGCTGATCTTCAGCGCCTCGCGCTGCGCATACGGGTCATGGGCGGTCTCGACAGCGACGATGCGCCCGTCGGCGGGACACAGCACCGCGTTGGGCTGTGCCGGAATGGGTCTTGCCGGATCGCGGAAGAATTGAACGATGAAGATGACGAGCAGCCAGAACAGCCACGCAATGCCGAACCCGAGGAAGGCATGGACCAACAGCGCGACGACGACGGCGATTCCAATAAACGGCCAGCCTTCGCGTGCGATGATCGGGTGAGGGTAATTCATGGATGGCTTCAGTGTTTTTGTAAAACCGTAGGATAGCAAAAGCCGCCCAGGGTTCAGCACGCTGGACGGCTTTGTGGGACGGCGCAGCACGGTAACTGCACCGGATCTGGCTGGCGGGTGAAACCCGGGGGGGAAACCCACGGGAAGGAAAACCCCGCTGCCCGCTTTAGTTCTTCGACTGGTCGACGAGCTTGTTCTTCGCGATCCACGGCATCATGGCGCGCAGCTTGGCACCGACCTGCTCGATCGGGTGCTCTGCGGTCAGACGGCGACGCGATTGCAGCGTCGGCGCACCGGCGCGGTTTTCGATGATGAAGCTCTTCGCGTACTCGCCCGTCTGGATGTCCTTCAGCACATCCTTCATCACCTTCTTCGTTTGGTCGGTGATGATGCGCGGGCCCGTCACGTACTCGCCGTACTCGGCGTTGTTCGAGATCGAGTAGTTCATGTTCGCGATGCCGCCTTCGTAGATCAGGTCGACGATCAGCTTCATTTCATGCAGGCACTCGAAATAGGCCATTTCCGGCGCGTAGCCCGCTTCGACCAGCGTCTCGAAACCGGCCTTGATCAGATCGACGGTACCGCCGCACAGCACGGCCTGTTCGCCGAACAGATCGGTTTCGGTTTCTTCACGGAAGTTCGTTTCGATGATGCCGGCACGGCCACCGCCGATGGCCGCCGCGTAGGACAGCGCGACTTCGCGCGCCGCGCCTGACTTGTCCTGCGCAATCGCGACCAGCATCGGCACGCCGCCGCCTTGCGAGTACGTGCTGCGCACCGTGTGACCCGGCGCCTTCGGCGCGATCATGATCACGTCGAGGTCCGCACGCGGAATCACCTGACCGTAGTGCACGTTAAAGCCGTGCGCGAACGCGAGCGCCGCGCCCTGCTTCGCATTGGCGTGCACTTCGTTCTTGTACACCTCGGCGATCTGCTCGTCCGGCAGCAGCATCATGACGACGTCGGCACCCTTCACCGCCTCGGCCACTTCCTTCACGGTCAGGCCCGCGTTCTCAGCCTTGCTCCACGAAGCGCCGCCCTTGCGAAGACCGACCGTCACCTTCACGCCGCTGTCCTTCAGGTTCAGTGCGTGCGCATGGCCTTGCGAGCCGTAACCGATGATCGTGACCTGCTTGCCTTTGATGAGGGAGAGGTCGGCGTCCTTGTCGTAGAAAACTTTCATGTCTGTTCCTTGGCGATAAACGGTGAATTCAAATAATGCGTTTTGCTGCCTGGCCGGACTCGCGGGTAGCGCGCCCGGCCCTGATCGATGGCGTCGTCAAACCTTCAGGATACGCTCGCCGCGCCCGATGCCCGAACCGCCCGTGCGGACCGTTTCGAGAATCGCCGTTGCATCGATTCCTTCGATAAACGCGTCGAGCTTGTCGCTCGCGCCCGTCAGTTCGATCGTGTAAGTCTTTTCGGTGACGTCGATAATGCGGCCGCGGAAAATGTCCGACATCCGCTTCATCTCTTCACGCTCCTTGCCGACCGCGCGTACCTTGATCAGCATCAGCTCGCGCTCGATGTGGGCGCCCTCGGTCAGGTCGACCACTTTCACCACCTCGATCAGGCGGTTCAGATGCTTCGTGATCTGCTCGATCACGTCGTCCGAGCCAATGGAAACGATGGTCATGCGCGACAGCGAACGGTCTTCGGTCGGCGCCACCGTCAAGGTTTCGATGTTGTAGCCGCGTGCCGAAAAGAGCCCGACGACGCGCGATAACGCGCCCGGTTCGTTTTCGAGCAGCACGGAAATGATGTGTCTCATGATCGCTTCTTCCAGATATCCAAATATCGATTTATCCGCACCGGCCGCGCCGCTTCGCCTGCGTTACGCCCTTCGTGAAGGCGTGCATGGCGAAGCCAACGCACAGTGACACAAGCCGGCGCCGTTATAGATCTTCCGCACCAAGCAGCATCTCGGTGATGCCCTTGCCGGCCTGTACCATCGGCCAGACGTTCTCGGTCGGATCGGTCTGGAAGTCGAGAAATACCGTGCGATCCTTCAGACGCAGCGCTTCCTTCAACGCGCCTTCCACGTCCGAGGTTTTCTCGATGCGCATGCCGACATGGCCATACGCTTCGGCAAGCTTCACGAAATCGGGCAGCGCATCCATGTACGAATGCGAATAGCGCTTGCTGTATTCGATCTGCTGCCACTGGCGCACCATGCCCAGATAGCGGTTATTGAGCGAAATGATCTTGACCGGCGTGTCGTACTGCTTGCACGTCGACAGTTCCTGGATACACATCTGGATCGAGCCTTCGCCCGTGATACAGACGACCTCGTCGTCCGGATGCGCGATCTTCACGCCCATCGCGGCCGGCAGGCCGAAGCCCATCGTGCCGAGCCCGCCCGAGTTGATCCAGCGGCGCGGCTTGTTGAAGCGGTAGAACTGCGCGGCCCACATCTGATGCTGGCCGACGTCCGAGCAGACGAACGCGTTGCCGTCGGTCAGCTCCCAGAGCTTCTCGACCACGTATTGCGGCTTGATGATTTCGCTCTTGCGGTCGTACTTGAGGCAGTCTTTCGAGCGCCAGCCTTCGATGTCCTTCCACCACGCGGCAAGCGCTTCGGTATCCGGACCATGATCGGCCGTCTGCAGCTGCTCGATCAGTTCCTTCAGCACTTCCTTCACGTCGCCGACGATCGGGATGTCGACCTTCACGCGCTTGCTGATGGACGACGGATCGATATCGATATGGATGATCTTGCGCGGCCGCGACGCGAAATGCGCCGGATCGCCGATCACGCGGTCGTCGAAGCGCGCGCCGATCGCGATCAGCACGTCGCAGTGCTGCATCGCCATGTTGGCTTCGTAAGTGCCGTGCATGCCGAGCATGCCGAGGAACTTCTTGTCGCTCGCACGGTAGCCGCCGAGACCCATCAGCGTATTCGTAACCGGATAACCGAGCAGATCGACGAACTGGTTCAGCTCGCGCGCCGCGTCGGCGAGGATAATGCCGCCGCCGGTATAGATATACGGGCGCTTCGCCGTCAGCAGCAGCGACACTGCCTTGCGGATCTGGCCAGAGTGGCCTTTCGTGACCGGGTTATACGAGCGCAACGCGACGGTTTTGATCGGCTCGTAATGGCACGGCGCTTTCGACACGTCTTTGGGAATGTCGATCAGCACCGGACCGGGCCGGCCGGTTCGCGCGATATAGAACGCTTTCTTGACGGTGGCGGCCAGTTCGCGCACATCCTTCACGAGGAAGTTGTGCTTCACGCAAGGCCGCGTGATGCCGACCGTATCGCACTCCTGGAACGCATCCTGGCCGATTGCCGCGGTGGGCACCTGGCCGGTGATGATCACCATCGGGATCGAATCCATGTACGCGGTGGCGATGCCGGTCACCGCGTTGGTGACGCCGGGGCCTGACGTGACGAGGCAGACGCCGACTTTGCCCGTGGAGCGGGAATACGCGTCGGCCGCGTGGACCGCGGCCTGCTCGTGACGCACGAGCACGTGCTGAAATTTGTCCTGCTTGTAAAGCTCGTCGTAGATGTAGAGTACCGAGCCGCCGGGATAGCCCCAGACAAACTCGACGTCTTCGTCCGCCAGCGCGCGCATGAGCACGGTGGCGCCGATCGAGTCAGCTTCGGGATGGGGAGTCGTATCCGACGTGGAGAATTCCGCGCTGGGCATATTCATCGTTCACCTTTCGAATTTTCGGCAAAAAATTGATCGGGTGCTCTCTGCCGGGCTTGTGGCTCGGGTTCAAGCGGCGCGTCCAGTTTGACCGGCAGACTTCTTGGGCCTGCCTCAAATGAGACTAAGTCACTTTATATTGCGAACCAGCGACAATATCGTTAAGCGGCGTTTCGGTCAAGAAAATATTTCCGCAGTAGGGATGCATCAGGCATTACATGCAGGCCTGCACTTTTATCCCTTGTTTGCCTGCGCTTCACCCGCGTTTCGCTTGCGTTTTACCGACTGTTTTTACCCACCGTCTTCCGCGCGTTTTCCCAAACGTTTGCCACAAGCTTTCACCCGGTTTGCCCGAATTCTCGCGGCCGCCGCCGATTTTTGTTAGCATCCGCGAGTTTTACGACATTTTTCGGCCGCCGCCCGATCGCATTTTCGGGGCCCTCCGGCCGGTTTTTCTCACCGTTTCCAGCGCACGCCCGCAACGCCCACTCAGCACGGATGGCATCAGACAAAGAACTCGCCGATTTTCTGGCGGGCGTCGAAAGGCGCGCGTTCAAGCAGACGGTTTACGCCGTGCGGGACGACGACGCTGCACTCGACATCGTGCAGGACGCCATGATCAAGCTCGCCGAAAAGTACGGCGACCGTCCCCCGGCTGAGCTTCCGCTTTTGTTTCAGCGTATTCTGCAGAATGCGACGCACGATTACTTCCGTCGCCAGAAGGTGCGCAATACGTGGGTCAGCCTGTTCTCGTCGCTCGCGAATTCCGACGACGACGAATTCGACCCGCTCGAAACCATCGATGCGCAGGAAGGCGTCGGCGGCGCGGAAAGCGGCGAAGAGCGCCTCGCGCGCGAGCAGATCCTGCAGTTGATCGACGACGAAATCCAACGGTTACCGGCACGTCAACGGGAGGCGTTTCTGATGCGTTACTGGGAAGATATGGATGTCGCCGAGACTGCCGCCGCGATGGGCTGCTCCGAAGGCAGTGTGAAGACCCACTGTTCGCGAGCCACCCACACGCTGGCCCAGGCGCTCAAGGCCAAAGGAATCACGCTATGAGCCCCGCTCACGATAAGGAAATCGAGTTCGCGTGGCAGGTGCGTCGCGCGCTCGACGAAAGCGCCGCCCGCATCCCGCCCGCCACGGTAGACCGGCTCGCCGCCGCGCGCCGCACCGCGCTCGCCCGCAAGAAGCCGGAAGCCGTGCGCGCGCCGGCGTTCGTGCCGGTGCTCGTGCCGGGTCCGGCGGGCGTGACGCTCGCCACCGGCCCGGCGCCGCGTCGCGGCTCGAAATTGCGCCGCTTCGCGCTCGCCTGGCCGATCGCCGCGCTCGTCGTGAGCCTCGTGGCGATCGCGTACTGGGAAGATCAGCAACGCACCGCGGAGCTCGCCGATATCGACGCCGCGATGCTGAGCGACGACCTTCCGCTTTCCGCCTACCTCGATCACGGTTTCAACGCGTATCTGTCGCATGCGCGGTAGGCCGGGGAGAGTCGACGGGTGAATTACAAGCGCGGCCTAGCCGTTGTCTCCGCATGTGTGATCGCCGCGGTGGTTGCGTTCGCCGCCACCTATCCGCGCTTTCATCCGCCGGCGCCCGCGCACGCCGCGGCCAGTACGCCTGCCAGCGCGCCATCGGCCGCGTCGAAGCCGGCCGCGCCGGCGCTTGCGGTCGAGATTCCCGGCTTGCAGAAGAACAGTCCGCTTGCATGGGCGCGGCTGACGAACGCCGAGCACGTCGCGCTCGCGCCCTTCGCCGGGCAGTGGGATTCGTTTAGCGACGAGCGCAAGCGCAAATGGCTGAAGATTGCCGCGCGCTATCCGAAGATGTCGGCCGAGGCGCAAAAGCGCCTGCACGAACAGATGGCCGAATGGGTCAGGATGACGCCCGAGCAGCGCCGCATCGCGCGCGAAAACTATCAGATCTCGAAGGGGCTCTCGCGCGAGACGCGCCAGAACGCGTGGAAGGCGTATCAGCTGTTGCCGGAAGAGCAGAAGGAACGGCTCGCGGCGAGCGAGCACAAGCGGCGGCCGACTGTCGTCAGCGCGCCGCCTTCGGGCAAGAGCGAACTCAAGGACATCGGCCGGCTCGTCAACGGCAAGGAACGTCCGGCAAGCGGCGCAGCCGGGAAGCCGGCGCCCGGTGCTTCGGGTGTGTCGGGCGGGACAGGTGCGGGTGGCGCGCCGGCGGCGCTGGCATCGGCGGCCGTCGCCGCGTCGCAGCCGGTCATGCCGGGCATTCCGTCCGCCGCAAGCTTCGTGCCGGCCACGCCCACGCCCGTTTCGCCGGCCGATGCGCCGGCCGCGTTCCACGGCTCGTAATCCCGGACCTTGAGCCGGGATCCTGGGCTTGATCCCGAGCCTGGATCCCGAGCGTGGATCTTCGGCCGGAATCCTGAGCAGCCGACCGTACGCACACCGGTGCGTGCGAACGTGTTCCGGTATCGTCGTTCTCTGAGTCTTTTCCCTGATTCACGCTGCCGGGCTTTTCCGTGATGCTCGCGGCTGGTGCTGGCCGGCGGCCCTGACCGTCGCATTCAACCGCCGATGCCGGCCGCTTACGCGGCCTCGGCCGCCGGCTTCGATCCCTGCTTTGGTGCGCGACGACTCGACCCGATTCGATGAAACAATCCGCTTCCGCTCCGAACCCCGCTCTCGCCTCGGCCGACTTGCCGCCGGGGCCGCCGGTCAATGCGCAGACGCCGAAGCAAGCGGCGTCGCCACGAAAAGCGGACGGTGAGGCGCCGCCGCCATCGGCCGCACCGGCGCCCACGATTCGCCGCCGCCTCGCGACGCTCGTCTACGAGGGCGTGATCCTGTTCGGCATCGTGTTTATGGCCGGCTACCTGTTCAGCACGCTGACGCAGCAACGCAACGGGCTCGTGCATCGCGAGTGGCTGGCGGCGTGGATCGGTATCGTGGTCGGCGTGTATTTCGCCTGGTGCTGGACGCACGGCGGGCAGACGCTGCCGATGAAGACGTGGCGGCTGCGCGTCGTACGCGCGCAAGACGGCGCGCCGCTGTCGTGGCCGCGCGCGATTGCGCGCTATGTGCTCGCGTGGCTCTGGTTCCTGCCGCCGCTCGCGCTGCATCCGCTCTTCAAGCTCACGGTGCCGCAGACGCTTGCCGTCGCGGGCCTCTGGTTTATCGCGTGGGCGGCGCTCGCGCGTCTTCTTGCCGATCGTCAGTTCCTGCACGACCGGCTTGCGGGCACGCGCATCGTTTCGGTCACACGCTGAGTCGCTGACGACGGCGGCTCACGCTCACTGCGTTCCGTTTCGGTCACGCACTGAGTCGCAGCCGACGACGACGCCTCACGCTCACTGCGTTCCGCCCGGCGGCGGCGTGCGCGGCACATCGAGCACCACACGACGCCCACGCACGCGCGCCAGCATCGTCTGCGGGTTCATGCGCGTCTGCTGCAAGAACACCGCGATCACGATAATCAGCCCCTTCATCACGAGCTGCGTGTTGCTGTCGATATTGTTGAGCAGCAGGATGTTGCCGAGAAAGCCGAAGATCAGCACGCCCGCGACCGTGCCCGCCATGCGCCCGACGCCACCCATCAGGCTCGTGCCGCCGATCACGACCGCGGCGATCGCATCGAGCTCCCAGCCGACGCCCGCATCGGCCTTGCCCTGCCGGTACTGCGCCGCGTAAAGCACGCCGACCAGCGCCGCCAGCATCCCCGAAATCGCATACGCGGCGACCTTGTGGCGATCCACTTTCAGGCCCGAGATGCGCGCACATTTCTCGTTGCCGCCGATCGCGTACAGGTACTTGCCGAACACGGTGCGGTTCAACACGAAATCGGCGATCACCGCGATCACGATGAAAAAGAGCGCGGGCACCGGCACGACGCCGAACAGCAGCGCGCGCAGGTATTCGATATCGGTGGTCGCATTGCTGCCGCTGTAGATCGAATAGACGGCCGTGTCCTGCCCCGCGACGAGACGCGCGACGCCCATCACGCCGACCATCGCCGCGAGCGTCACGATAAACGGCTGCATGCGGCCGCGCGTGATGATCCAGCCGTTCAGCGCACCGATGGTCAGGCCAGCGAGCGGCACCATCCACAGCACATGCAGGAGCGAGACTTTCGACGGCAGTTGATGCCACGCCGATGCGCACAGCGCCAACGCAAAGACAAGCGCAACAGCCGCGCGCACGCCGGCGCGGCCGGGCTCGCGCGCACGAACGGTGCGGTACGTGGCGGCCGTATTGCCCGAAGCGTGTGCATTACCGCTACCCAACGCTTCGCCGACGTCAGCGGCCGAACCGATGCCGCCGGTGCCGTCACTGGCGTTGCCCGCGCCATCACGCCGCCCACCCGCGCGGCCGCCCGTGTGCCCACCCCCATGCCCCATCCGCCGCGCCACCACCGCCCCCGCCGCGAACACGATCATGAAAATGCTGACCGCATCGAGTGCCAGCGCGGTCCACGACGCCGCGTTGCTGCCCGGCGTCGTCAGCAGAATCGCGGTCAGCACGCTGCCGAAGCCCATCACCGAGCCGACCGACAGATCGATGCCCGCGGTAATGATGACGAGCGTCATTCCCACCGACATCACGCCGACGTTCGCCACCTGCCGGAACACATCGGAGAAATTCGCCGCCGACAAAAAGATATTGCTGCCATCGGACGCGTGCGGCGAGGTCAGCGCGCCGATCGCGAGCAGCACGATCAGCCCCAGGTAGTACTTCGCATTCGTGAGCCATGCGCGCAGGCGCTGCTGGCGCCTGTCGAGCGCGGCATCGGCTACCGGCGCGCTGGCTTGTCCCGCATTGCCCTGCCCTGCGTTTGCGTGCCCCGCATTTGGATGCCCATCCGCCCGCTCACTGGCGTGCTCGTTCGTCTTCAACATTCGTTCTCTCCGCAATCAGGGCGACGCGCGCTTCACGAGTTCATCGGCGGAAAACGCGGCGCGCTCGAGCACACCGCGGGATCGTCCTTCGCACAACACGAGAATGCGGTCGCACATCAGCATCAGTTCGTCGATCTCCGAGCTCGCGACCACCACAGTCAATCCCGCGCGCGCCGCCTGCAGGATCTGCTGATAGATCTCGGACTTCGCGGCGACGTCGACGCCGCGCGTCGGTTCGTCGAGCAGCAGCAGCACAGGATCGGTCATCAGCCACTTGCCGATGATGAGCTTCTGCTGGTTGCCGCCCGACAAGGTCGCAACCAGCTCGTTCGCCCCTCCGTGCTTCACGTTCGACGCCTTCGTCTGCGCGGCGACGCGTCGCGCCGCGGCACGGCGCCGGTAAAACGGAAAGCCTTCGATATGCGCAAGACTTGGCAGCAGAAAATTCGCTTCGACCGATTGATCGACGAGCAGGCCGTCTTTCTTGCGATCTTCGGTGACGAACGCGACGCCCGCCTCGACCGCTTCGGCCGGCGTGCGAAACGCGCGCCGCGCGGCGCCGATCGCGACCGTCCCGGCCACACGGTATGGCGACACGCCGAACAGCGTCTCGAGAATTTCGGTCTTGCCCGCGCCGAGCAGCCCGGAGAGGCCGAACACCTCGCCGCGCCGCACGTCGAACGACACGCGGTCCACAACCGGCCGGTGCTCGCCGGACAACGTGAGCTCACGCACGTCGATCATCGCGTCGCTTGCCGCGCGCACCGCGCCGGCATCGCGCCGCGGCGCGACGAACTGCTTGCCGATCATCATCGAGACGAGCTGCTCGGCCGACTCGACGCGCCCGATCGGCAGCGTGGCGATATGCCGGCCGTCGCGCAGCACGGTGACGCGATCGGCAAGATCGAATACTTCCTGCAGCCGATGGCTGATCAGCACGATGCCCATGCCGCGCTCGCGCAGCGTGCGCACCAGCGCTTCCAGCGCGTGCGTTTCGGCATCCGAAAGAGCCGATGTCGGCTCGTCCATGATCAGCACGCGCGCGTCGGCGAGCAGCGCCTTCGCGATTTCGATGAGCTGCTTCTCGCCGATCCGCAATGCGCCGACCAGCGCATCGGGCGACGGCTTGAAGCCGAGCTGCGCGAGCACCGCGCGTGCTTTCGCGCGCATCGCCGTGTGATCGGGAAAACCGAAGCGCGTCGTGATTTCCTTGCCGAGAAACAGGTTATCGACGACCGGCAAACTATCGACGAGGTTCAGCTCCTGGTGAATGATCGCGATGCCCGCATCGATCGCATCGGCGCTCGTTCTGAATGCGACCGGCGCGCCGCCGACGCTAAGCGCGCCCGCATCGGGCAGATAGATGCCGCCGAGAATCTTCATCAGACTCGACTTGCCCGCGCCGTTTTCGCCGACGAGCGCGTGCACTTCGCCGGGCAGAATATCGAAGTCGACATCGGATAGCGCCGGGCTGCCGTTGAATGCAATCGAAATACGCGTAGCGGCCACGAGCGGCAACGGCGGCGTCGAACCCGGCCGCAGTGGTGCAATGTCTTGCGCCGGTTGTGGCGCGCCGTCACGCGGCGCGGCCGCAGGGCCGGTTGATGCGGATGGCGTCATGAACAGGTTCCGTATTCCGAAGCGCGCCCGCGGTTGTGATCTGATCACTCATGAATCGCAACAGCGATCACAACCCGCAACTCAACTAGCAACCACAGCCGCGAGCGCACATGCCGCATTTCCACCGAATTGAAATCAGCCGACAAACTGCTTCGCGTTGTCAGCGAAGATCCCTTGCGTCGGCAGAATGACCTTCTTCTGGATCTTCTCGCCGGCGAGCAGCTTCATCGACTGACGAAGCGCCTCGGCGCCCGGCGTCGGATACACGAAGGTTGCTGTGAGGATGCCCTTCTCGACCCACACCGCGCCTTCGTTCGGCAGTCCGTCGGCGCCGACAAACTTGATTTTCTTTTCGACGCCCGCGTCTTTCGCGGCGAGATAGGCGCCGTACGCCATCGGGTCGTTGTGCGCGAACACGAGATCGACCTGCGGATTCACGCGCAGCACAGTCTTCATGTAGTCGTACGCCTTGTCCTGCTTCCAGTCGCAATCGACGCGCTGCCCGACGATCTTCAGGCCCGGTTGCTTGCCGACCGATTGCATCATGCCGTCATGCCGGTCATGCGACGCCTGCGTGCCGAAGCCGCCCCACACTTCGACGATATTGCCCTTCGCCGCGCCCGGGCCGCCCAGCGTCTTCACGATGAATTCGCCGGCGCCCTTGCCGATCAGCGTGTTGTCGCCGCCGACGAATTGCGTGTACGCATCGCCATTCACTTCGCGATCGAGCACGAACACCGGAATGCCCGCCTTGTACGCTTTCTCGACTACGCCGGTCAACCCCGCCGACTCCTTCGGCGAGATGAAGATCACGTCCATCTTCTGCGCGATGAAATTCTCCATATCGGCATTCTGCTTGTCGGTACGGTCGTTCGCGTCGGCAATCACGAGCTCGATGTTCGGATGCTTGGCGGCCTCGGCCTTCATGTCCTTGTTGAACTGGACGCGCCACGGCTCGACCGTGGTCACCTGCGAAAAGCCGAACCGGTATTTCTTGTCCTGTTGCGCATGCACGTAACCGGCCTTCACCATCATCCCGGCGAACGGCGCCGTGAGCAGTGCGCCGGTAATCAAGCGGCGATTGCGGTTCATCTTTGTCTCCTGTCTGTGCGCATTTCTCGATGCGCCGTTTTGTACTGCTGCGTATTACTGCTCCCTCCTGCTGCATCTACTGCTGCATCTGCTGAAACTCGCCCATTGCTCCCACAATGAAACGTTCCAGTTCAACCGCGCCCTGCAACGGCTAGGCACGCTGCAGCGCCACAACCGGCACCGGCGCCGTACTCTCGCGCACCAGCAATTCCGCCTTGAAACTCAGATGCACGGGCTCGCCACGCTCGCCGTTCAACAGCTTCAGCATCAACTGCCAGATCGCATGCCCGATCGTTTCGACCGGCTGCCGGATCGAACTCAGATACGGACGCAGCACCGACATCCACGGCGCGTCGTCAAACGACAGCAGCGAAATATCGTCGGGCAGATGCAGGTTCGCATCGCGGATCGCGCGCAACGCGCCGAGCGTCGTCACGTTGCCGCCCGCGAAGAGCGCGGTCGGCCGCACACCGCTCTTCAGCACATCGAGTGTCGACGCGTGAATTTCTGCCGCGGTCATGCCGCATTCGACTACCTGAATGAAGGCATCGAGCCCCGCACGGCGCATCGCGGCGATATAGCCATCGGCGCGTTCGCGCGAATTGACGAGATCGAGCGTATTGACGAGAAAGGCGATGCGCTCGTGGCCGAGCGCGATCAGATGATCGGTGCCGTCCGACGATGCGCCGTGGCTGTCGGTCGTGACCGTATGCGCGGGAAAGGTTTCGTCGACGCGGTCGGCCATCACGAGCGGCACATGGCACTCGCGCACCTCGTCGATCGCATGCTCGTAGCCGCGGCACGGGATGATGATCATGCCCGCCACCTGGCGCGACAGGACGAAGCGGATACGCTCGAGTTCGCGCGCCGGGTCTTCGTCGGCGTGCGCCATGATGAGCTGGTAGCCGTGCTCGAGCGCGTGGTTTTCGAGCGCGCGCGCGATATCGACGAAGAACTGGTTGGTCAGATCGGGCAGCACGAAGCCGATCGAACTGGGCCTGCCGCGCCGCAAGTCGGCGGCAATGCCGTTGCGCCGGTAACCGAGCCGGCGCGCCGCGTCCCAGACGCGCTGCGCACGCAACGCGCTCACGCCGCCGCCGCCCGACAGCACCTTCGATGCAGTGCCGACCGACACGCCCGCGGCCGTCGCCACGTCGCGCAACGTCGGTAACAGCCTGTCTGTGTGGGCCATTCGTGCACTCCATCGTCGGCTGCCCCGCGAAGCGGGCGCGAGCATGATGAAAGCGGGACTCAAACAGCGGAACAGCGAAAAACCGCAAAAAACAGCGATGCAACCGGTATCGTTTGAAACGTTTCAGAGCATATGCAATCGATTACAGCGCGGCAAGATGCACTCACCTGGGGCTTTCCCCACGCCAGATACATTGCAAGGGTGTGACCGCAAACGGTGAGCACCGCACCTGTCTCGCGCGCACCACACCCCGCTTGCGCAAGAAGAAATTCCCGTGAATGTCACGGCTCCGTCATCCGGTAAATGTGCAATGCGGGTACTGCAACTCGACGCGCGAGCCATGGACCCCAAAACGTCCGCGACTTCCCTGTTCCGCCAGACTGGCCCGAGCGTCGACCCCGTCGGCTTCGGGCCCAACGCCCCCTCCGCCGCCTCGATTCCCCTGTCTCCGCTCCCCGCCATACCCTCCAGCAGCGATTCTCCGCACGACGACAATCCCGACGAAGTGCATCGCTACCGGACGATCTGGCTCTCGGATATTCACCTTGGATCGAACGGTTGTCAGGCATCCTACCTACTCGATTTCCTCCGGCATAACGAATCGGAGTATCTGTACCTCGTCGGCGACATCATCGACGGGTGGCAGCTGAAAAAGGGCTGGTACTGGCCGCAGGCGCACAACGACGTCGTGCAGAAAATCCTGCGCAAAGCGCGTAAGGGCACGCAGGTTGTCTATGTGCCCGGCAATCACGACGAAGCGGCGCGCCAGTTCTGCGATCTCGCGTTCGGCGACATCCATGTGCGCGGCGAAGCGTTCCACACGACGCTTGCGGGCCAGCGGCTGTGGATCGTGCACGGCGATCTGTTCGACGGCGTGATCCAGCATGCGAAGTGGCTCGCCTATCTCGGCGACACGCTCTACACGCTGATTCTCGTGCTGAACCGCTGGTTCAACCGGATCCGCAGCCGGTTCGGCTTCCAGTACTGGTCGCTGTCGCAGTACCTGAAGCATCAGGTGAAAAACGCCGTGAACTTTATCTCGTCGTTCGAGCGCGTGATGACCGACGAAGCGCGCCGCCGCGGCTGCGACGGCGTCGTATGCGGCCATATTCACAAGGCGGAGATTCGCGATATCGACGGCGTGCTGTATTGCAACGACGGCGACTGGGTCGAGAGTCTCTCCGCGCTCGTCGAGACCTATGAAGGTGAACTGAAGGTGGTCTACTGGACCGTGATGCGCGCACCGCCGGTGACCGCGCAGAAGGCCCGCGCGACCGCGTAGTGCGCGGAAGCACGGCTCTCGCGCCGTTTGGCCGCAGTTTGCCCCTCCGCATGACGGGCAGACAGCGCGAGAGCCATGCTCCCTCGTTTACCCGTCTGTCCCACTTCTTTCGACAAGGGCCACACCGATGAAGATCATGATCGTCACCGATGCATGGGAGCCGCAGGTCAATGGCGTCGTCCGCACGCTGAAGAACACGACGCGCGAGCTGACCGCACTCGGCCATCGCATTGAAATGCTGACGCCGCTCGAGTTCAAGACGATTCCGTGCCCGACGTACCCCGAGATTCGCCTGTCGCTGTTTCCGAAGCGCCATCTGCACCGGCGCATCAACGAATTCGCGCCCGACGCGTTGCATATCGCGACCGAAGGCCCGCTCGGCCTCGCCGCGCGCGCCTATGCAATCAGGCACAAGCTGCCGTTTACCACCGCGTACCACACGCGCTTTCCCGAGTACGTGCAGGCACGCTTCGGCATTCCGCTCGCATGGACGTATCGCTTCCTGCACTGGTTCCACAAGGCATCGCTCGCCGTGATGGCGCCGACGCCGGTCGTGAAGACGGACCTCGAGAAATTCGGCTTCACGAACGTCGTGCTGTGGACGCGCGGCGTCGATCTCGACATCTTCCATCAGATGGACTCGAAGGTGCTCAATACCGCACGGCCGATCTTTCTGTACGTGGGGCGCGTCGCCGTCGAGAAGAACGTCGAGGCCTTTCTGAAGATCGATCTGCCGGGCTCGAAGTGGGTCGCCGGTGAAGGCCCGGCGCTCGCCGAACTGAAGTCGCGCTATCCGGAAGTGAATTATCTCGGCGTGCTGTCGCAGCCCGAACTCGCGAAGGTCTACGCGGCCGCCGACGTATTCGTGTTCCCGAGCCGCACCGACACGTTCGGCCTCGTGCTGCTCGAAGCGCTCGCCTGCGGCACACCGGTCGCCGCTTACCCCGTGACGGGCCCGATCGACGTGCTCGGCGACGGCGGCGCGGGCGCGATGAACGAAGACCTGCGCGAAGCGTGCCTCGATGCGCTGAAGATCGACCGCAACCACGCGCGCGCATGGGCCGAGCGTTTCTCGTGGACGGCGGCATCCGAGCAATTCGCGGCCCATCTGAAGCCGCTGCCGCGCAACGCGTATCCGCGCGAAGAAAGCGCCGCCGCGTAACGCGTGGCTCACGCGAGCCCACGGGTTACCTTCCATGCGAGCCAGACACTCGGAGATGCTGCGCGCGTCGCAACGCGCGCAGCACGATGACGAAGCGCATAGCGCCGGCGACGATCCGTTCGCCGACATCCATGAACACGGCCGCGATGAACGCGATGAACGCGGCAAGCGCAATCAGCGCGACGATTCCGGCAATCACGACGACGATCATCGCGAGGTTGACGACATGGGCAACGGCAGCGCCGCGCAGCGCGAACCGTCGCTGAACGGAACCGCCGCACACACCTTCGACGATACCGCGAGCCTCGGGCCCGCCCCCGCGGCCGACCCGGCGAGCATGCGCTATGCTGGGCACCCGACCACGCCGAGGAGGCCTGCGATGCATTCCGAGTCGTCCACGCGCCGCGATGCCGCCGATGCACACGAACCGCTCGGTCCGGACGATCCGCTCGCGCCCTTGCCTTTCAATCCGTATAAGGGCAATCGGGGCGTGACGCGTGCATGGCACGCGATGAAAAATTCGCTCGCCGGCTTTCGTGTCGCGATTCGGGAAGAAAGCGCGTTCCGTCAGGAATTGACGCTTGCCGCGATTCTCGTGCCGTGCGGACTCGTCGTGCCGGTCGATCCGGTGTCGCGCGTGCTGCTGCTCGGCTCGGTGCTGCTCGTGCTGATCGTCGAATTGCTCAATTCGAGCGTCGAGGCCGCGATCGATCGCATCTCGCTCGAGCGTCACGAGCTGTCGCGGCGTGCGAAGGATCTCGGCAGCGCGGCCGTGATGGTCGCGCTCTTCATGTGCGTGATGACGTGGGCGGTGATCGTCGGCCCGCTTGTCGTGCGTTGGATCGGCATGCTGTTTCACTGAAAACCGTCAGCGCGCGCCGGAACCCGCGCGCGCTTACCGGCCTTCATTCACGTCAGGCGCGCCGCCATGCAGAAACGCGTCGCATCGCCACCACGTTTGTCTCGGGTAAAACCCTGACCGCCCGGTCGGGGATTCGAACGGTCGGTTTATAATCCTCAAATAATCTCAGCAAACGCTGATCAATACGATTACACCTACACCGGGCGGACGCGCCGCAGTCGCATGCGGCTTTTCGTGTCGGCCCGGCCATTATCTGAGGGCAGGACGACATGGACGCCAAACCACCCCGCCGCACGCGCGAGCGGATCCTCGAACTGTCGTTGAAGCTCTTCAACGAGATCGGCGAGCCGAACGTCACGACCACGACGATCGCCGAAGAGATGGAAATCAGCCCCGGCAATCTGTACTACCACTTCCGCAACAAAGACGACATCATCAACAGCATCTTCGGTCAGTTCGAGCAGGAGATCGAAAAGCGTTTGCGTCTGCCCGACGACCATCGCGTGACGATCGACGAGATGTGGTCGTATCTGCAGTACATGGTCGAATTTACCTGGCGCTACCGCTTTCTCTATCGCGACCTCAACGACCTGCTCGCGCGCAACCGCATGCTCGAGATGCACTTCAAGCAGATCATCAGCCACAAGGTGCGTTTTGCAAGCCAGTTCTGCGAGCAGCTCGTCGAGGACGGCGAGATGGTCGCAACGCCCGACGAACTGCGCGTGATCGCGACGAACATCGGCGTGATCGGCACCTACTGGCTGTCGTATCAGTTCGTGATGAACCCGCGCAAGTACAATGACCCGGACTCGATTCGCGCGGATCTGCATCAGGTCAGTGTGCAGATCGTGTCGGTGATGGCGCCGTATCTGCGCGGCCGCTCGCGGCAGCTGTTCGACGATCTCGTGTCGGGCAAACTGCCGAAGCGCGAGTTCTACGACTATCTGCCGCCACGCGACGCGGCGCCGGCGGCCGCTCCCGTCACCGCATCCGCCGCCCCATCTGCCATGTCGGGCACAGAACTCGCACGGGAACGCAGCACCGTCAAACCTTAAGTGCACATCGCACGCATCACCACGCAGGAAGTCCAGCTCAATGAAAGCAGTCTGTGTCTATTGCGGCTCCGCGAATGGAGCCAACCCCGTTTATGCAGAAGCGGCGCGTGCGTTCGGCCGCGCCCTCGTCGATGCAAATCTCGCGCTCGTCTATGGCGGCGGCAAGGTCGGCCTGATGGGCATGATCGCCGACTCGGTCATGGCGGCTGGCGGCCGCGCGATCGGCGTGATTCCGGAACTGCTCGTCGACAAGGAAATCGGCCACCACGGCCTGACTGAACTGCATGTCGTGTCCGATATGCACGAGCGCAAGAAGATGATGGCGGACCTGTCCGATGCGTTCGTCGCCTTGCCGGGCGGCGCCGGCACGCTCGAAGAACTGTTCGAGGTCTATACGTGGGCGCAGCTCGGTTACCACCGCAAGCCCGTCGGCGTGTTCAATATCGCCCGCTTCTACGACCCGCTGATCGCGATGCTCGAACACACGGTGCGTGAAGGTTTCATGCAGCGGGCCTACTTCGAGACGCTGCAGATCGATAGCGACCCGGCCGGGTTGATCGGCAAGCTGCAGCGCTACCGGCCGCTCGTGCAGGACAAGTGGTCGCAGCACCGCGACAAGGTTTAACGCCCGCGTCGCGCGCATGCGCCGCGAGCGTTGCCCTACTTCTTTAAACCGCTGCTTTGAACCGCTGCTTTAAACCATTGAGGCAATCATGACGAAAGTCGTTCTGATCACAGGCGCGAGCCGCGGCATCGGCCGCGCGACCGCGCGGCTCGCCGCCGCGCTCGGCTGGTCTGTCGGCATCAACTATTCGAACAACGAAGCGGCTGCGCGCGAAACCGCGGCACTCGTCGAAAGCGCCGGTGGACGCGCGCATCTGCTGCCCGGCAACGTCGCCGAAGAAGCCGCCGTGATCGCGATGTTCGACGAATGCCTGCGCGTGTTCGGGCGGCTCGACGGCTTCGTCAATAACGCGGGCATCGTCGCGCCCGGCATGCCGCTCGCCGATATGGACGCCGCCCGCATGAAGCGCATCTTCGACACCAATGTCTACGGCGCGTATCTGTGCGCGCGCGAGGCGATACGGCGCATGGCGAAGGATCGCGGCGGCCAGGGCGGCGCGATCGTCAATCTGTCGTCCGCCGCGGCGCGGCTCGGTGCGCCGAACGAGTATGTCGACTATGCGGGCTCGAAGGCCGCGATCGATACGATGACCATCGGCCTGTCCAAGGAAGTCGGCCCGCATGGCGTGCGCGTGAACGCGGTGCGCCCGGGCCTGATCGACACCGAGATTCACGCAAGCGGCGGCCGTCCCGATCGCGCTGCGGTGCTCGGCGCGCAAACGCCGCTCGGTCGTGCGGGCAGCGCGGAAGAAGTGGCGGAAACGATCGTGTGGCTGTTGAGCGATGCGTCGTCGTATGTGACGGGCGCGGTGATCGATGTGACGGGTGGGCGGTGATTGTCGTGGGGTGAGCGGGGGACGTTGTTCAGGCGTTCGGCCGACTGAGCGGACCGATCGACCGGCCGGGTGCACCGACTGGGCGGGCTAATCAAGCGGGCCAAATAAGCGGCCCGACTGATCATCTGGAAGCCGCGCTGCCCAACCGTTTAGAACCGCGAGCCCCGCTCGCGCAGAAACGCGATCTCTGCTTCGGTCGACTGGCGGCCAAGCAGCGCATTGCGATGCGGAAAGCGTCCGAAGCGCTCGATGACCTTTGCGTGCCGCTCGGCTGAGCGCGCGTAGGACGGATCGAGCCCGTGCGCTTCAAGCTCTGCATAAAACCGCGCGCATTCGCGCTGGCCTTCCATCGTTTCGTCGTGCTCGAACGGAAAACAGGCGAACACACGATGGTAGACCGTCGGCAGCAACACGGCGCTAGCCTCTTCGACCATCCGCCGCGCCATGCTCACCGCCTGCGCATCGCCGTCATACATACGCGCCGAACCCCGATAGCAATTGCGCGTGAACTGATCGAGCACGATCACAAGCGCCAGCGATCCAAGCGGCGTGGCACGCCATGCATCGAGTTCATGTGCAAGTGCCGCTTCGATCAGCAAGCCGAAGCGTTCGCGCAGCATCGTGTCAAACGCTTTGTTGCGCTTGAACCAGCACTTGCGGTCCGTGCCATATTCGTTTGAACCGGGCACGCCGAACCAGCAGTCGAGCACGTCGCGCGAGCGCGCATCGAGCGTCGCGTAGTCGGCTTCGGGCGAATACGCCTCCGCACGGTTCGAACGTTCGCTCACACGAGTTCCAGCACCAGCCGGCGCGTGCGCGCGCTTTTCTTCTCGAGTTTCGCGACGCGCAGCGCGCCGATCTCCTGCGTATTGCGCACATGCGTGCCGCCGCACGGCTGCAGATCGACGCCTTCGATGCGCAACAGACGCACGCGGCCGAGTCCCATCGGCGGCTTCACG
The DNA here is from genome assembly GCF_019428685.1 of Paraburkholderia edwinii. Lineage (NCBI taxonomy): Bacteria > Pseudomonadati > Pseudomonadota > Betaproteobacteria > Burkholderiales > Burkholderiaceae > Paraburkholderia > Paraburkholderia edwinii. The sequence continues at coordinate 1,841,509 of NZ_CP080095.1, read as the reverse complement.
CTCATCGTGCGTACCAGTTCGGGCCGCGCGGCCATTTCGTCGTCGGTGATCCATTCGGTCGCGACGCCATGCGCACCGCCGACGAGTTCCGCGAGCCGCGCTTCAACCTGCTCGCGCTCGATCGGATCGACCGTCGCGAAGTCGAGGCGCGCGTAGTCGGTCGTGATGCTGCAGCCGTCGACCGCATACGGCAGCACCGCGCACATCAGATGGCTCGCCGTATGCAGCCGCATATGCCGGTAGCGGCGCGCCCAGTCGATTTCGGCACGCACGCGCTCGCCGGCGACGAAGCGCGCAAGCAGCGCTTCCTGGCCCGGCGCCGGGACGTGCACTGCATCGTCGGGCGTCGCGCCCTCGAACTTCGCCTTGCGTGTATCGGCGATATCGATGCGCGTGCCGTCGGCGAGCACGAGCGCGCCGGCGTCGCCGGCCTGGCCGCCGCCCAGCGGATAGAACACGGTCTGGTCAAGATGAATGCCGAGCTCGTCGACGGCGGTGATCGTCGCGTCGCAGCCGGTCAGATACGCGTCTTCGCGAAACAATGCGCGCGTCGTCATGGGGGATCTCCTTGATATCGTTATTCAGTTGGCGCGGGATGTTCGGCGCCCAAAGCAATGCGCCTGCGGAAAAACGCGGGGCTCAACCAAGGCGCAACCACGCTCAACCGGGCCGGTTACGCATCCAGTCCGCCGTATCGAAGAACGAATGCAGCAGCCGTTCGCGCAGCGTTTCGGATAAGCCGACGTCCTGCATCGCCCACGCCATGCAGCGCAGCCACTGATCGCGCTCGCTCGACGCGATCGCGAACGGCAGATGCCGCGCGCGCAACCGCGGATGGCCAAAGCGGTCTTCGTAGTGGCTCGGGCCGCCGAGCCAGCCGCACAGGAACCAGAAAAACTTGTCGCGCGAGCCTTCGAGCGTCGGCGGATGCAGCGCGCGGATGCCCGCGAAATCGGGCTCGAGGTCCATCAGGTCGTAAAAGCGGTCGACGAGTTCGCGCACGCGCGCTTCGCCGCCTACGAGTTCGAACGCGGTCGGTTGCGCGAGCGTGGTGTCGTTGGTATCGGTCATACGAAGAAAAGCCAGTTCATTGAAACGAAAGAGTGCGCGACGCATCACGCATCGCGTAGCGACTGAAGCGCCGGACGCATCAGCACATGCCGCAAGCTCAGCCACCCGCCGAGTCCCGCGCACGCGATCCCAGCCGCAATACCGGCCGGCAGCAGCCACGGATCGAACTCAAGATAAAACTCGAATACGCGCGTGGCGAGCACCGAGCCGACCACCTGCGCGCCGACTGCGGCCATCAGACCCGACAACGCGCCCACCGCGATGAATTCAGCGATCTGCACCGCGCGCACCTGGCGGTGCGAAGCACCGAGCGCGCGCAGCAGCGCCGATTCTCGCATGCGCTCGTCGCGCGTGCCGGCCAGCGCCGCGTACAGCACGAGCACACCCGCCACAAGCGTGAATAGAAACAGGAACTGCACCGCGTCGATGACCTGCTCCATCACGGCTTGCACCTGCGCGAGAATCGGCCCGGTGTCGATCGCGGTCAGGTTCGGATAAGCGGCGATGAGCCCATCGATCGCCGAACGCTGCTCAGGCGGAACATGAAAGCTCGTAATGAAGGTCGCCGGGAAATCCTTCAGCGCGGCCGGCGGCATCAGCACAAAGAAGTTCACCTTGAACGAGCCCCAGTCGAGCTTGCGGGTGCTCGTCACCGGCGCCTCGATCGACAGGCCCGTCACATCGAAACGCAGCGTATCGCCAGGCTTCACGTTGATCAGCTTCGCGAGGCCCTGCTCGATTGAAATCTGCGGCTTATCCGTGTTGCCGTACCACTGGCCAGTCTCGATGCGGTTGTCGTCGGGCAGTTGCGTCGTATAAGACAGGTTGAACTCGCGGTCCACCAGACGCCGCGCATCGTCGCCCTTGTACGCATCGGGATTCACGGGCTTGCCGTTGATCGCGGTGAGCCGGCCGCGCACCATCGGCGACAGGTCGACATGGGCGAAACCGTGCTTCGCGAGGTACTGCGTGACCGGCTCGCGCTGGTCAGGCTGGATATCGATGATGAATTCGTTCGGCGCGTCGGGCGGCGTCGATTTACGCCAGCCCGCGACGAGATCGTCGCGTGTCATCGCGATCAGCAACAGGCACATCAGGCCGATCGCAAGCGCCGTGATCTGCAGCGCGCTGGCGTTCGCGCGCCGCTCGAGCGATGCGAGCGCATAACGCCAGCCGACGCCCACGGCAAAGCGCTCGCTGCGCACAATTCGCGCCGAGCCCCACAGCGCCACGCGTGCAACGCAAATAAACACAAGCAACCCGCCCGCGAATCCTCCGGCGACGATACCGCCCAGCTTCAGTTCGCCAGCCGCGAGCACGAGCAGCCCCGCGAACAGCACGACGCCGAGCGCATACGCAGCCCAGGCGGTGCGGCCCGCTTCGCCCCATTCGCGGCGCAGCACGCGCACCGGCGACACGCGCGTCAGCGGCAACAGCGGCGGCAACGCGAAACCGAGCAGCAGCACGAGCCCCGCCGCGATGCCCTCGAGCGCCGGCCATGCGCTCGGAAACGGCAGCACGACGCCGATCAGACCGCCGAGCCAGCGCAGCAGCACAAAGTGCCCGACGAAGCCGAGCACGACGCCAACGAGACCGCCGATCACGCCGAGCCCGACAAATTCGATCGTAAACAGCGCGCGCAGCGTGCGCTGGCTGACGCCGAGACAGCGCATCGCCGCGCAGCTGTCGAGATGCCGGCGCATATAGCGATGCGCGGCCATCGCGATCGCGACCGCCGCGAGCAGCGCGGTCAAAAGCGAGACGAGCGTGAGGAAGTGGCGCGCGCGATCGAGCGTCTGGCGCACCTGCGGCTGACCGTCCTGCAGCGATTCGAGCGCGACGCCGCGCATCTTGCCGCCGTCGACCTGTTCGTGAGCCCATTTCGCATAGGTCTCGACCGCCTGATCGCTGCCGGCGACAAGCAGCCGGTACGTGACGCGGCTGCCGTAGGTGATGAGCCCCGTCGACGGCACGTCGGCGTCGTTCATCATGAGCCGCGGCGAGAAATTGACGAAGGCGAAGCCGCGGTCGAGCTCTTTCGTGATCACAGCGCCGATCTTGAAGTCGCGCCCGCCGACTTTCACGGTATCGCCAACATGCACTTTCAGCGCGTCGAGCAGTTGCTCGTCGACCCAGACGGTGCCGGGCGGCGGAATCGAGCGGGCCGCGCTATCGGGCGCGCCGGGCTGTGGCGCGATCCGCAGCGCCCCGCGCAGCGGATAGCCGGGCGACACGGCCTTGATCGCGGCGAGGCGCGACAGCGGCTTCGCGGCCGTCGAGTTGATCATGCTCGGAAAAATCGCCGTGGTCGCGGTCTCGAGACCGCGCGACTTCGCCTCTTGCGCGAATTGCGGATTGACCGGGTGATCGGCGCGCACGATAAAGTCGGCGGCAATCATCCGCCGTGCATCGCGCTCGAGCCCCTGGTGCAGACGGTCGGCAAGGAAGCCGACGCTCGTCAACGCGGCCACCGCGAGCACCAGTGCGAGCAGCAGCATGGTCAGCTCGCCAGCGCGCCAGTCGCGCGCCGTCATCAGCGCGGCCTGCCGCAGCAGGTCGCTCCACGCGACGTGCCGGTGCGGCACGGGGAGCGAGCGCTCGCGCGCCGTTACGTCATTGCGGGCTTCACGGGCCGGGGCGCTCAATCGTGCCGGCTCCGCGCAAGACGCGACACCATATGCGTCGCCATGCCGCGGAACCCGCCCTGCACGCCGCGCCACAACCGCGGCAGCACCCAGCTCACGACCACGAGAAAGCCAACCAGCAGCACGAGGAAGATCACCGGCGCAAACAGCGCCAGCAGCAGGCCGCCGAACACCATGCCTTCCTCGGCCGTCGACGTGACGACGTTCGACACCGGCTCAGGCGACAGGTTGATCAGTGCGCGCGTGCCGGCCTTGGTCAGGTGCGCGGTACCGGCGAGCGTGCCGCCCGCGAGCGCGGCCACGGTCAGCAGCGCCGGATCGGCATGACCGAGCGCCCCGGCCGCGAGCACAGCGCCGGCCGGAATACGGATAAACGTGTGGACCGCATCCCACAGCGAATCGAAGGCGGGAATCTTGTCGGCGAGGAATTCGGTGACCGTCAGCGTCCCGGCGACGCCGATCACCCATGGCGAGCTCAGCGCGGATAGCGTGTCGGGGAGATGGATGACGCCGAAACGTGCGAGCAGGCCAGCGATCAGCACGGTCAGATAGAGGCGCAGCCCGCTGCCCCATGACAGGCCCGCTGCAAGCGAAAGGGGTTCAAGCATGGCGCGCCTCCAGAGACGCGCACGGTGCGCACCTCATGCTCCTCGCGGCTTCTGGCGCGAAGCACGCCCGCGCCCCGCCCAGCCGTTGCCGCCGAGTCCGCGCGGCGCCACGCCGCACGGTACGAGTTCAGGTTGGAATTGGGTTCATTATAGCCACGTCACTTCAGAATCCGCCGATTGAAAGCCGGAAGTACTGTGGCGAAAAGCGGACTATGCGCGGCAGGTTTAAGGATTTTGGGTGCCAGCAAGGCAAAAACAGATTGGTTGCGCGGGCAACCGAGTTGCCCGCAGGGCGCGCTGACGCAGTGATCGATGAGCGCTCGGCGCCCACCCGGTAAAGGCTCAGGGACCACTCAGTGACGCCCGGCGATCGCTCAGTCTCCGCTCAGTGACCGGACGAAAGCTTGAGCCCGATCAACCCGACCACGATCAGCAGCGCGCTGGCGATACGCGGCAGCGTCACCGCCTCGCCCATCATGACGATACCGAACACGAACGCGCCGACCGCGCCGATACCGGTCCACACGGCGTACGCGGTGCCAAGCGGCAACTGGCGCATCGCGAGCGCAAGCAGCACGAAGCTGCCGAGAGCGGTGACGATGGTAAACACCGACGGCCAAAGCCGCGTAAAACCATCAGAGGATTTGAGACCCGCGGCCCAGGCAACTTCGAGCAGGCCGGCAATAAACAGAAGAATCCAGGACATCGGGACGCTCCCACAGGTTGGATGGGGTCGTCCCCGTTGATTCCGAACGCGTAAGGCCGTCCTTACGACTTCGTAATTATATCAAACGGCAACTGATGGAACGCGTGCGCATCTACGAATCGATATAGTGGCCTTGCCCTCAATTTTCCCCGATTTTTTCCTACCCGCCTTGCCTCAAGCCACGCCGACCAGCCTGTATCCGACACCCGTTTCCGTCACGATATGTTCAGGCTGTGCCGGATCGCGCTCGAGCTTCTGCCGCAGATGCGCCATATAAATGCGCAGATAGTGATGACTTTCGACATGCGACGGTCCCCAGACGTCGCGCAGCAGTTGCCGGTGTGTGAGCACCCGGCCCGCGTGGCGCACGAGCGTCGCCAGCAGCCGGTACTCGATCGGCGTCAGATGCACGAGCTCGCCGTCGCGCCACACCTGGCGCAGCGCGAGATCGACCGTCACCGCGCCGAAATGCGCCTGCGGCGAGTCGCTCGCGGCGGCCTGGTTGCGCCGGCGCAAATGCGCGCGGATCCGCGCGAGCAGTTCGGAGACGCCGAACGGCTTGGTCAGATAGTCGTCGGCGCCCGCGTCGAGCGCGGCCACCTTCTCGCTTTCCTGGGTGCGCGCGGACAGCACGATCACCGGCAGGTCGCTCCAGCCGCGCAGTTCGCGGATCACGTCGAGGCCGTCCGTATCGGGCAGGCCGAGGTCGACGATCACGAGGTCGGGCTTGCGCGTCGCCGCTTCGACGAGCCCCTGCTTGCCGGTCTGCGCGTCGTGCACGACGATGCCCTCGCCTTCCAGCGACGCGCGCACGAAGCGGCGAATCTGTTTTTCGTCTTCGATCAGGACGACCGTGATGCTCGGGTCACTCATGGGTAGGTTTCGCTAGTGTTGTCGTGTCGGGGCCGGCGAGCGGTCGCCGCCCGACGGTTCGCCGTCAGACGGATCGGCACGCCCGGCCGCATTGGCTTCAGTGGCCCCGTTATCTTCTTCTGACTCGTCTTCGAGCGCCTCCGGCACCGGCGGCGGCGTTTCGACCGGCAGCGTGAACCAGAAACGCGCGCCTTCGATCCGCCCATCCGGCGCGATACGATTGGCCGCGCCGATCTTGCCGTCATGCGCATCGACGATCGCACGGCAGATTGCAAGGCCAAGACCGATGCCGGGCTTCGCCGATTCCTTCTCGCCGCGCGTGAATTTCTCGAAGATACGCGACTCCATGCCGGCCGGCAGGCCTGGCCCGGAATCGTCGACGGTGACGCGCACGAACGGTTTGCCGTCGTCGTCGATCTGCTGTGCGCCGATCACCAGAGGCGTATCGGCCGGCGTATATTTCGCGGCGTTTTCGAACAGATTCGCAAAGAGCCGCTCCATCAGCACGGCATCGAGTTGCAGCAGCGGCAAATCGGCCGGCAGCTGCACCTGCACCGGATGCCGCTCGAGCACACGCCGGCAAGTACGCAGCGCAGCGCCGACCGTCTCCTCGAGCAGCGACCATTGCCGGTTCAGCTGCAGCCCGCCCGCCTGCAGCCGCGCCATATCGAGCAGATTCGTCACGATGCCGGCCATGCGCATCGATTCTTCGTGGATCGCATCGACGAGGTCGTCGATCGCTTGCGACTGTGCGTGCGTCGCCTCTTCGAGCGCGTCTTCGGACGACGCATGCGCGGCGGCGCCTTCGGCCGCATTCTGCGCCGCGCGCGCCTGCGCGAGCATCGACGAGAAACCGACGATGGTCGTGAGCGGCGTGCGCAGATCGTGCGAAATCGCCGACAGCAGCGAGTTGCGCAGCCGCTCCGACTCCATATTGACGAGCGCATCGCGCGCAATCTCGACGTAGTGCACGCGCTCGAGCGCAAGCGCGATCTGCGCGGCGAACGCCTCGAGCATGCGCTGCTGCTCGGGCACGTCGAGCTCGCGCTCGTCCTGCATCTTCACGGCGAGCACACCGCGCGTGCGCATCGGCGCCTTGAGCGGCAGATAGAGCGCGACCGCGGCCGGCAGCGTATCGGTGCCGTGCCCCGCCGGCTTCTGCTGGTCGTACACCCACTGGCCGACGTCGATATCGAGCGCCGCGCCGTCGAGCATGATCTGCTGGTCGGGATCGTCGACCTTCTGCTTGACCTGGTCCGCGCTGTCCGGCAGCAACATCGCGACGCGCGCGCGAAACACCTCGCTCACATGACGGCTGCCGATGCCGATGATCTGCTCGGTCGTCAGCGCGGCCGCGAGCTCGCGCGCCATCGCGTACATCGCGCCCGTGCGCTGCTCGCGCCGCTGCGCGACGCTCGCTTCGCGGCGCAGGCTCGACGTCAGATGGCTGATCACGAGCGACGTCAGCAGCATGCCGATAAAGGTCAGCAGATACTGCGTATCGGTGACCGACAGCGACATGCGCGGCGGCACGAAGAAAAAGTCGAACGCCGCGACGCTCAGAAACGACAGCACGACACCCGGTCCGCGCCCGAGCCTCACCGCGGTAAAAATCACGCCGAGCAGGTACAGCATGACGAGGTTCGCGAGATCGATATGCCCGATCAGCAGGCTCGCGATAAACGTCACCGCCGCGCAGATCGCGACAGCCCAGCCGTAGGCGCTGCGCGGCGAGCGCCGCTCGCGCGCTGTGCGCAGCGCATCGCGCCACGCGCCCGCGTCGTCGTTTTGCCGCAGATCGCGCGCGCTGCCGCTCTCGGTCGTCGCGCGGACCAGCGTGAGGTCGAGATCGTCGGCGCGTTCGGCGAGGCGTTCGCCGAACGGCCGCTGCAGCCAGCGCGACATTCCAATGCGCGACGACCCGCCCGCCACGAGTTTCGATACGTTGCGCACGCGCGCATAACCGACGAGCGTTGCAATCGCGTCGGCGCCCGCGAGCGTCGCGGTCTCCGCGCCGAGTTCGGCCGCGAGGCGCAGCGCATTCAAAGTGCGCTCGCGACGCTCATCGGAAAGCCGCTGCAGCTTCGGCGTTTCGACGTAGACCGCGATCCAGTCGGCCTTCAGTGCGGCCGCAAGACGCGCTGCGGCACGCACGAGCATCGGCGCTTCAGGCCCCGGACCCACGCACACGAGCAGGCGTTCGCGCGCCTGCCAGATATGCTGGATCGAGCGGTCCGCGCGGTACTCGCGCATCTGCGCATCGACGCGATCGGCCGTGCGCCGCAGCGCCAGCTCGCGCAGCGCGATCAGATTGCCCTTGCGAAAGAAATTGCGCACCGCGCGCTCGGCCTGCTGCGGCAGATAGACCTTGCCGTCACGCATGCGGTCGAGCAGTTCCTCGGCGGGCAGATCGACGAGCGTGACTTCGTCGGCGCGGTCGAACACGCGATCGGGCACCGTCTCCCAGACGCGAATGCCGGTGATCTGTCCGACCACGTCGTTGAGGCTTTCGAGATGCTGGACATTGACCGTCGTATAGACGTCGATGCCCGCATCGAGCAGCTCGTAGACGTCCTGCCAGCGCTTCGCATGCCGCGCGCCGGTGACGTTCGAGTGCGCGAGCTCGTCGACCAGGATGAGCTGCGGCTTGCGTTCGAGCGCAGCATCGAGATCGAACTCGCCGAGCTGCCGGCCGCGATACGCGATGCGCGCAAGCGGCAACACGTCGAGCCCGTCGAGCAGCGCGGCGGTTTCGGTGCGGCCGTGCGTTTCGGCAATGCCGACCACCACATCGACGCCTTCTTCGCTGCGCCGTCGCGCGGCCTGCAACATCGCATAGGTCTTGCCGACGCCGGCAGAGGCGCCGAAAAATACCTTCAGCTTGCCGCGCTGGCGTCGTTCTTCTTCGCGCTGCAGTTTGCCCAGCAACTCGTCGGGATCAGGTCGGTTCATGCTTGAAGCGGCTCTTCAATCGGGAAATTGACGCCACCATACAAACGTAATTCGCTCATGGTGACACGCCAGGTGCACAGCACGCAAACAGGCGCCACGCCCAGGTTAAGGCGGCATAAAAAACGCGGCGCCACAAAGACGATCGGGGCGGCGCCCGCTTGAGCACCGCCCCGGCCTCACAGCAGTTGCGCGGCTCAGCTGTGCTGCATCGCGTCGAGCGCGAGGTTCAGCTCGAGCACGTTCACGTGCGGCTCGCCGATGATGCCGAACTGGCGGCCGGTCGTGTAACGGTCGACGAGCGCCTGCACATCCGCCGGCTGCAGATTGCGCGCTTTAGCAACACGCGCGACCTGATACGCGGCGGCGGCCGGCGTGATGTCGGGGTCGAGACCGCTGCCCGACGACGTCACGAGGTCGACCGGCACCGGCTGCGACATATCGGTGCCGGCGTCCTTCAACGCCTGGATACGCGCCTTCACGTTATCGGTCAGCGACGAATTCAACGGGCCGAGGTTCGACGCGCTCGAATTGCTCGCGTTGTACGGGCTCGGACTCGTGGCCGACAGACGACCCCAGAAATACTTCGGCGCGTCGAACTGCTGGCCGATCAGCGCGGAGCCGACCACCTTGCCGTTCTGCTCGATCAGGCTGCCGTTCGCCTCGTGGTTGAACACAGCCTGGCCGATGCCGGTCATCACCGCCGGATACGCGATGCCGGTGATCGCAGTGAGCACGACGAACAGCACGATCAGTGGACGAAACAGATTCTTCATGATGGTTTCCTCAATTCAACACGTAGCGCGCATCAGGCCCAGCCGCATGCGGCAATTACCATGTCGATCAGCTTGATGCACGGGAACGGCAGGATGATGCCGCCGAGGCCGTACACGAGCAGGTTGCGGCGCAACAGCGAGGCGGCGCCGATCGGCCGGTACTTGACGCCCTTCAGCGCAAGCGGAATCAGCATCACGATGATGATCGCGTTGAAGATCACCGCCGAGAGAATCGCCGACGCCGGCGTGGTCAGGTGCATCACGTCGAGCACGCGCAGTTGCGGATAGGTCGAGGCGAACGCCGCGGGAATGATCGCGAAGTACTTCGCGACGTCGTTGGCGATCGAGAACGTGGTCAGCGAACCGCGCGTCATCAGCATCTGCTTGCCGATCTCGACAATCTCGATCAGCTTCGTCGGATTCGAGTCGAGGTCGACCATGTTGCCCGCTTCCTTCGCGGCCTGCGTACCGGTGTTCATCGCCACCGCGACGTCGGCCTGCGCGAGCGCCGGTGCGTCGTTGGTGCCGTCGCCGGTCATCGCGACCATGCGGCCTTCGGACTGGTGCGCGCGGATCGTCGCGAGCTTCGCTTCCGGCGTCGCTTCCGCGAGGAAGTCGTCGACGCCTGCTTCGGCTGCGATCGCCGCGGCGGTCAGCCGGTTGTCGCCGGTCACCATCACGGTCTTGATGCCCATCTTGCGCAGTTCGGCAAAGCGCTCCTTGATGCCACCCTTCACGACGTCCTTCAGCTCGATCACGCCGAGCACGCGCGCGCCATGCTCGCCCTTCTCGGCGACCACGAGCGGCGTGCTGCCGCGCCGCGCGACTTCGGTCACGACGTTGTTCACTTCAGCCGGGTAACGGCCGCCGCGCGCTTCGACGTAGGCCTTCACGGCATCCGACGCGCCCTTGCGGATCTCGCGGTCCGCGAGGTCGACGCCGCTCATGCGGGTCTGCGCACTGAAGCCGATAAAGACCGGGTGGAGCGCGGCCATATCGCGCTGGCGAATGTTGAAGCGCTGCTTCGCGAGCACGACGACGCTACGGCCTTCCGGCGTTTCGTCGGACAGCGACGCGAGTTGCGCGGCGTCCGCGAGTGCTTCCTCGGTGACGCCCGGCGCCGGCACGAAGGCCGAAGCCTGGCGATTACCGAGCGTGATCGTGCCGGTCTTGTCGAGCAGCAGCACGTCGACGTCGCCGGCCGCTTCAACCGCGCGGCCCGACGTCGCGATCACGTTCGCCTGCATCATGCGGCTCATGCCGGCCACGCCGATCGCGGACAGCAAACCGCCGATCGTGGTCGGAATCAGGCAGACGAGCAGCGCGACGAGCGCGGTGATCGTCACCACGTGACCCGCCTTGACCGCCTCGACCGCAAACATCGAGAACGGCAGCAGCGTGGCGGTGGCCAGCAGCAGCACGATCGACAACGCGACGAGCAGAATGGTCAGCGCGATTTCGTTCGGCGTTTTCTGACGCTTCGCGCCTTCCACCATCGCGATCATGCGGTCGAGGAACGCTTCGCCCGGGTTCACCGTCACGCGCACGACGATCCAGTCCGACAGCACGCGCGTACCGCCGGTCACCGACGAAAAGTCGCCGCCCGACTCGCGGATCACCGGCGCGGATTCACCGGTAATCGCCGATTCGTCGACCGATGCGACGCCTTCGATCACTTCGCCGTCGGCCGGAATCGTGTCGCCCGTTTCGACGAGCACGACATCGCCCTTGCGCAGATCGGTAGCCGTCATGATGCGGATCGGCGCCTTCGGATGCGGCTCGTTGAGCTTCTTGGCCATCACGTCTTTCTTCGCACTGCGCAGCGACGCGGCCTGGGCCTTTGAACGGCCTTCGGCAAGCGCCTCCGCGAAGTTGGCGAAGAGCACCGTGAACCACAGCCACAGCGTCACGGCGAGAATGAAGCCCGCCGGCGCCTCGGCCTGTCCGAAGAGCGCTGCCAACCACAGGATCGTGGTCAGGATGCTGCCGACGTACACGCAGAACATCACCGGGTTGCGGAACTGCGTGCGCGGCGTCAGCTTTTTAAAGGAGTCCACGATCGCCGGACGCAGTAGCGTCGGGTCGAACATGGACCGGGTTGCGGAATGATCAGTCATTTCTTCCTCAAATATTCTGTGGCGCGAAGCCCGTCATCACTGGCCGAGGACCATCATCAGATGCTCGACGCCGGGACCGAGCGCAAGCGCGGGCACATAGGTCAGCGCACCCACCAGCAGCACGGTGCCGATCAGCAGCACGACGAACAGCGAGCCGTGCGTCGGCAGCGTGCCGCCCGTAACGCCGAGACGCTTCTTTTCCGCGAGCGCGCCGGCAATGGCGAGCACCGCGATCAACGACCCGAAGCGGCCAAACCACATCGCAATGCCAAGCATCACGTTGTAGAACGGCGTGCTGACCGTCAGACCTGCGAACGCACTGCCGTTGTTATTCGCGGCCGAGCTGAACGCATAGAGAATTTCCGAGAAGCCGTGTGGACCGGGGTTCAGAATGCCCGCCTTGCCGGCATCCGTGAGCACGCCGATCGACGTGCCGATCAGCACCAGCAGCGGCGTCAGCAGAATCACGATCGACACCATCTTCATCTCGTACGCTTCGATCTTCTTGCCGACGTACTCAGGCGTGCGGCCGATCATCAGCCCCGCGACGAACACGGCGAGCAATGCGAACGCGAGCAGGCCATACAGACCCGAACCGACACCACCGAAGATCACTTCGCCCAACTGCATCAACAGCAGCGGCATGAGGCCACCGAGCGGCGTCAGCGAGTCGTGCGCGTTGTCGACTGCGCCGCACGATGCCGCGGTCGTCGCGACCGTGAAGATGCCGGACTGTGCGATGCCGAAACGGGTTTCCTTGCCTTCCATGTTGCCGCCCGACTGCGACGTGCTCGCGATCTGATCGACATGCAGCGCCGTGAAGGCCGGATTGCCGGACTGCTCGGAGCCGATCTCGAATGCCACGCACGCAGCGAAGCAGATCGTCATGAAAGCCAGCAGCGCAACGCCCTGACGCCGGTCCGTGATCATCTGGCCGAACACGAGACACAGTGCGGCCGGAATGATCAGCATCGACAGCAGTTCCACGAAGTTCGCGAACGGCGTCGGGTTTTCAAACGGATGCGCGGAGTTCGCATTGAAGAAGCCGCCGCCGTTGGTGCCGAGCATCTTGATCGCTTCCTGCGAAGCGACCGGGCCCATCGCGAGCGTCTGCTTCGTGACCGGCGTATCGACGGTCACCGGGTTGCCCTTCGCGTCCTTCACCGGATTGCCTTGCGCATCGAGCTTCGGCGCCGCGTAGGTCGTGGTTTGCAGCGTCGGCACGTCCTCATAGGCCTTGAAGTTCTGGATCACGCCCTGGCCCATCAGGATCGCGGCGACGACGACGGACATCGGCACCAGGATATAGAGCGTCGTGCGCGTGATATCGACCCAGAAGTTGCCGATGGTCTTCGCCGAGTGCCGCGCGAAGCCGCGGATCAACGCGATCACGACGACAATGCCAGTGGCCGCCGACAGGAAGTTCTGCACGGTGAAGCCGAGCATCTGCGTCAGATAGCTGACCGTTTGCTCACCCGCGTAGTCTTGCCAGTTCGTATTGCTGACGAAGCTGATCGCCGTATTGAACGCGGCATCTGGCGTCATCGGGCCGAATTGCTGCGGATTGCCCGGCAGCACGCCCTGTATGCGCAGAATCACATACAGGAACGCGAGGCCGATGACGTTGAACGCGAGCGTCGCGATCGTGTATTGCTTCCAGCCCATTTCGGCGGACGGATCGACGCCCGCGATGCGGTACAGGCCGTTTTCGAGCGGACGGAACCAGCGCACGACGCGCGAGCTGCCGTCGAGCACACGCGTCATGAAACGCGCAAGCGGTACAGCCAGCGCAAGCAGCACGACGATAAAAACCGTCACCTGCAGGACATTGTTCGTATTCATTCAATGTCCTCCGCGCGCAGCAGCGCATAGACCAGATAAACGAAGAGGAACGCCGTCGCGGCGCCGGATAGCCAAAGGATCCAGTTCATGAGCGCGCTCCTTGTCCCCGCCGGAATTGCATCAGCTTCGAGCAGCCGGCGACGAGCCCGAAGGTGAGCACCGTGATGACCACGAGGCCCCCGACATACAGCACATCCATTTCATGTTCCCCATTGTTGGCTATGGATGCCGAACGTTATGCCGATTCAGATAAAGGCCTGGTCAAAGAATGTCCGAACGGTATAAAAAACGCGTAAACAAAAAGCCGTTCCACGGTTACATGGAACGGCTTCGAAGGTGGCGCGGCGCCGCCGGTGCAAGCCCGGCAGGCTTGCGGCATAAGGCGCCGCACGATCCGGCGGCGCCCGCAAAAAAGTAAGGCTCCGCGAGGGAGCCTTTAACACGACGCTAATTGCGTTTATGCAGTTTATTCAATCACGGCACGAGAATCGTCGAGCCCGTGGTGCGGCGCGCTTCGAGATCTTCATGCGCCTTGGCGACATCGGCGAGCGCGTAGCGCTGGTTCACGCTCGTTTTCACCTTGCCCGATACGAGCACGTCGAACAGTTCCGCCGACATCGTTTCGAGATCGCTGCGCTTGCCGATATAGGAAAAGAGCGTGGGCCGCGTGAAAAAGAGCGAGCCGCGACTGGCAAGCTCCTGCGATTCGATCGGCGGCAGCGGACCTGACGAACTGCCGAACGACACGAACATGCCGAGCGGCGCGAGGCAATCGAGCGACGCGATAAACGTGTCCTTGCCGATCGAATCGTAGACGACCGGGACACCCGCGCCGTTCGTCAGCTCGCGCACACGCTTCGTGAAGTTCTCGCGCGTGTAGACGATCGGGTGATCGCAACCGTGCTTCCTGGCAATGTCCGCCTTTTCTTCGGAGCCGACCGTACCGATCACGGTCGCGCCGAGCGCCTTCGCCCACTGGCAGACAAAGAGACCCACGCCGCCCGCGGCCGCCTGTATCAGGATCGTGTCGCCGGGCTTCACGTGATACGTGCGGCGCAGCAGGTATTGCGCGGTAAGACCTTGCAGCATGACCGACGCGGCTTCGTCATAGCCGAGCGCATCGGGAATCTTCACGACCTTCGCGGCCGGCATCACGCGCTCCTGCGCATACGCACCCGGCGGCCGCTCCGCATAGGCGACGCGGTCGCCCTTCTTGAACTGCGTGACGCCCTCGCCGACCGCGACGACTTCACCCGCGGCCTCCATGCCGAGGCCTCCGGGCAACGGCAACGGATACAGGCCGTTGCGGAAATACACGTCGATGTAATTGAGGCCGACCGCGTGCTGCTTGATGCGGATTTCGCCCGCACCGGGGTCGCCCACGTCGACGTCGACCCACTGCATCACCTCGGGGCCGCCCGTCCTGTCGAATCGTATCGCCTTGACCATCGTTGCCGTTCTCCAGTTCGTCCTGCTCGTTCAGACATGCTGCGTCATACGCAGCGTCAGTACATCGAGAATCATCCGCGCCGTCGAAATGTTCGTCGCGCACGGTACGTTGTGTACGTCGCATGCACGCACGAGCGCGTTGATATCGGGCTCGTGCGGCTGCGGCGTCATCGGATCGCGCAAAAAAATCACCATGTCGACGCGGCCTTCGGCGAGCTGCGCGCCGATCTGCAGGTCGCCGCCGTTCGGGCCCGACAGCATCCGCTCGACCTTGAGGCCATGCGCCGCCGTGACGCGTGCGCCCGTCGTGCCGGTCGCGAGCAGATCGCACCGCTTCAACGTCTCGGCATATTCGCCGGCCAGTTTGACGATGTCGTCTTTCTTATGGTCGTGCGCGATCAGTGCGATGCGTGCTGTCATGTATCGATTCCCCCTGTTTTTTGTTGCTTGAATATGGTGCTGCGTGTTTGCCGGTTCTCTGCATTTGCCGGTTCACCGCGGTTACCGGTTCAATAAGTGCCCGGATAGGCGCCGCCGTCGATCAGCAGATTTTGCCCCGTGATATAGCCCGCGTGCACGCTACACAAAAATGCGCAAGTGCGGCCGAATTCGTCCGACGTGCCGAAACGGCGCGCCGGAATGCCGGCCACGCGCCGCGTGCGCGCCTCTTCCAGTGTGATGTTTTGCGCTTTCATCTGCGCGGCCATCGTCGCCGCGATGCGATCGGTATCGAATGCGCCGGGCAGCAGATTGTTGATCGTCACGCCGTGCGGCGCGACCTTGCGCGCGACACCGGCGACAAACCCGGTCAGGCCCGAGCGCGCGCCGTTCGAAAGACCGAGCGCATCGATCGGCGCCTTCACCGACGAACTCGTGATGTTGACGATGCGTCCGAAGCCGCGCGAAATCATGCCGTCGATCGTCGCGCGAATCAGCTCGATCGGCGTCAGCATGTTGGCCTCGAGCGCGCGAATCCAGTCGTCGTGCGTGAAACCGCGGAAGTCGCCGGGCGGCGGACCGCCGGCGTTGGTCACGAGAATATCGGGCTGCGGACACGCGGCCAGCGCGGCTGCACGGCCATCGGGCGTCGTGATGTCGCAAGCGATGGTCTTCACCGTTGCGCCGCTCTTTGCAGCGACGGTTGTGCGGATTTCTTCGGCGGTATCCTCAAGCGTCCCGGCCGTGCGCGCGAGGATCACGATATGCACGCCTTCAGCCGCCAGCGCCTCGGCGCAACCGCGGCCAAGCCCCTTGCTCGCCGCGCAAACCAGCGCGGTGCGCCCTGCGATTCCCAGATCCATGAGATGTCTCCTCGTTGAAAGCCGCTTGATATGCCGCTTGATGCGTCTCTTGTATGTCTCTTGATGCGTCGCTGCCGTCGCCATGCATTGCCTGTTACACGCAACGGGCGCTCGCGACGACAGGCGAGCGCGACTGCCCCCGATTCTAGAAGAATCGACGCGTCGCTGCCGACGCTGCGTTATTCGCTGAACCGCATTGAAGAAACCGCCAAATTGGCCGTTCCTCGAAATCCCGCGTTTCTTCTGCCAATACTTTCGGTAAACTTGCACGCATGGCGCACCGGTCTTCCGGTCCGTCGGTCCGTCTCCCATCCCTTCGCCTCGCGCCGCGCCATGACACAGGACAGCCGTTTTCCCAATCTTTTTATCCTCGACCACCCGCTGATCCAGCACAAACTCACGCATATGCGGGATCGCGATACGTCGACGCGCACGTTCCGCGAGCTGCTGCGCGAAATCACGCTGCTGATGGGTTACGAGATCACGCGCAACCTGCCGATGACGACGCGCCGCGTCACAACGCCGCTCGTCGAGGTCGATGCGCCGGTAATCGCCGGCAAGAAGCTCGCGATCGTGCCGGTGCTGCGTGCGGGCGTCGGCATGTCCGACGGGCTCATGGAGCTGATTCCGTCGGCGCGGGTCGGCCATATCGGCGTGTACCGCGATACGGACCATCGGCCGGTCGAGTATCTGGTGCGGCTGCCCGACCTCGAAGACCGCATTTTCATTCTGTGCGACCCGATGGTCGCGACCGGTTACTCGGCGGTCCATGCGGTCGATGTGCTCAAGCGCCGCGGCGTGGCCGGCGACAATATTTCATTTCTTGCACTCGTCGCGGCGCCCGAAGGGGTCAAGGTGTTTCACGACGCGCATCCGGATGTGAAGCTCTTCGTCGCGTCGCTCGATTCGCATCTGGACGAGCACGCCTACATCATCCCGGGCCTCGGCGACGCCGGCGACCGGCTATTCGGCACGAAGAACTAGCGGCTTGGCAGCGCGCCTTCGCACGGTCCTTTCGGGGCACTGCACAAGCGCGGAACGCGCGCCAAACACGTGCCAAACACGGGCCAAACACGCGCCACGCATCCGCCGCGCATCGGCGGCATGATAAAATCGCAGTCCGCTCATCGAGCGGCTCACCCTGCCTGAATCGCCTCGCACATCGCGCTCTCACGTATGCAGGGTGCGGCACATTGGACACTGCGTGCCCGCCGGGCGAATACTCGATGGCACTCAGGCGCGCCTCGCGAAACGCGCCCACATTGCACACAATCACGCGACAACAAATTGCACATGCGTGCGCCCCGCTGGCGCGCGCGCTGGAGAAAAGTATGGCGGGTCATTCGAAATGGGCCAACATCAAGCATAAGAAAGCAGCAGCCGATGCCAAGAGAGGCAAGGTCTGGACGCGGCTCATCAAGGAAATTCAGGTTGCGGCGCGCATGGGCGGCGGAGACATCGACTCGAACCCGCGTTTGCGGCTCGCGGTCGACAAGGCGTACGACGCGAACATGCCGAAGGACAACATCAACCGCGCGATCCAGCGCGGCACCGGCGGCGTCGACGGGGCGAATTACGAGGAAATCCGCTACGAAGGCTACGGCATCGGCGGCGCAGCGATCATCGTCGATACGATGACCGACAACCGCACGCGCACCGTCGCCGAAGTGCGGCACGCATTTTCGAAGTTCGGCGGGAATATGGGCACGGACGGCTCGGTATCGTTCATGTTCGATCACGTCGGCCAGTTCCTGTTCGCGCCCGGCACGGCCGAAGACAAGCTGATGGAAGCCGCGCTCGAAGCGGGCGCCGACGACGTCGTGACGAACGACGACGGCAGTATCGAAGTGCTGTGCCCGCCGAACGACTTCCCGAAGGTCAAGGCTGCGCTTGAGGCCGCCGGCTTCAAGGCCGAGCTCGCCGAAGTCACGATGAAGCCGCAGACGGAAGTGGAATTCACCGGCGACGATGCGGTGAAGATGCAGAAGCTCCTCGACGCGCTCGAGAATCTTGACGACGTGCAAGAGGTGTACACGAACGCGGCGATCGTCGAAGCGTGACGCAGTGCGGCCGCGCCGCTCCGTTCAGCATCAGGGGGCGGCCCGGCGTTCGGTTTCGCGATTTGTGTTGCCTTCGTCACAGGCGTTCGATGCGAGTTATGCGAATCTTGCAGATATTCACGGCTGGTGGCGCACGCGCTGCCGCATCAGCAGCAGCCGCACTAGCGGCGTTTAGCCGGCCGTTCATGGTTGATAGCATTCGGGGAATCTCATGAAGTTACTCGTCGTCGGATCCGGCGGTCGCGAACATGCGCTCGCGTGGAAGCTCGCGCAATCGCCGCGGGTCCAGCTTGTCTATGTCGCGCCCGGCAATGGCGGCACCGCTCAGGACGAGCGTCTGCGCAACGTCGACATCGTCGATCTGAACGCACTTGCCGACTTCGCGGAGAAGGAGCAGATCGCGTTTACGTTAGTCGGGCCGGAACAGCCGCTCGCAGCCGGCATCGTCAATCTGTTCCGCTCGCGCGGGCTCAAGATCTTCGGACCGTCGCGCGAAGCCGCGCAGCTCGAAAGCTCGAAGGATTTCGCGAAGGCGTTCATGAAGCGTCACGCGATTCCGACCGCCGAATACGAAACGTTCTCCGATACGGCCGCCGCGCACGCCTATATCGACGCCAAAGGCGCGCCGATCGTGATCAAGGCCGACGGCCTCGCCGCGGGCAAAGGCGTGGTGGTGGCGCAGACGCTCGAAGAAGCACACGCGGCCGTCGACATGATGCTGTCGGACAACAAGCTCGGCGATGCCGGCGCGCGCGTCGTGATCGAAGAGTTTCTGGCGGGCGAAGAAGCGAGCTTTATCGTGATGGTCGACGGCAAGCATGTGCTGCCGCTCGCCTCGAGCCAGGACCACAAGCGGCTCGCGGACGGCGACGAAGGCCCGAACACCGGCGGCATGGGCGCGTACTCGCCGGCGCCGATCGTCACGCCGCAGCTGCATGCGCGCGTGATGCGCGAGATCATTCTGCCGACCGTGCGCGGCATGGAAAAGGAAGGCATCCGCTTCACCGGCTTCCTCTATGCGGGCCTGATGATCGACGCGCAGGGCAACCCGAAGACGCTCGAATTCAACTGCCGGATGGGCGACCCGGAGACGCAGCCGATCATGGCGCGCCTCAAAGGCGATTTTTCGAAGGTCGTCGAACAGGCGATCGCCGGCACGCTCGACACCGTCGAGCTCGAATGGGACCGCCGCACGGCGCTGGGCGTCGTGCTCGCCGCGCACAACTATCCGGACACGCCGCGCAAGGGCGACCGGATCAACGGCATTCCCGCCGAAACGGCCGATGCGGTGACGTTCCACGCGGGCACGACGCTCGCGAACGGCAAGCTCGCCACGTCGGGCGGGCGCGTGCTGTGTGTGGTCGGCCTCGCCGATTCGGTGCGCAGCGCGCAGTCGGTCGCGTACGAGACGATCAACCAGATTTCGTTCGACGGGATGCAGTACCGGCGCGATATCGGGTATCGCGCGGTGAATCGCAAGCACTAGCACGCAAGGTAGGACATCGGGCGGTCAATCGGCTGCCCGTCCCGCGGCGGTTCGTCACTCCACGCGTGCCCGACCGCCCCGCGAGCGCTAAACTTCGCTCATTCATGCGATGAACAGGCGACGAACGAGCGGCGAACGGACAACAACCCGCGCGCCGACGCGCCGTTGAGCGCCGCGGCTCCAGTGAACCCGCCCGGCATCCGGCGTTCATCGTCGGCATTCGCATGACAGAATACGGCGCGTTGCCTGCCGACGTGGCCCCGGTTTTTCCGGGGTTTCCGCGATTTTCCTTTTGACGAACCATCCGCCGCAATCCGCATCACGCGCGGCCCCCACAGACCGATGACAGATTCGACTTTCGACGCAGTGGCCGTGCGCAGCTGGCTGCAGGGCCTGCAAACCCGTATCGCCGACGCGCTCGGCGCATTCGACGGAACGCCGTTCGCGACCGATACCTGGCAGCGCGACCCCGGCGGCAAGCTGCGCGGCGGCGGCTGCACGCGCATCCTCGAAGGCGGCCGGTTTTTCGAGCGCGCGGGCATCGGCTTTTCGGATGTCACCGGCGACGCGCTGCCCGCCTCGGCAAGCGCATTGCGCCCGCAACTGGCGGGCCGCGGCTTCGAAGCGGCAGGCGTGTCGCTGGTGCTGCACCCGCACAATCCGTACTGCCCGACCGTGCATATGAACGTGCGGATGCTGGTCGCGACAAAGGAAGGCGAGCCGCCGGTATTCTGGTTCGGCGGTGGCATGGATCTCACGCCCTATTACGGCTACGAAGAGGACGCGCAGCACTTTCACCGCACATGCCGCGACGCGCTGCAGCCGTTCGGCGCCGACCTGTATCCGCGTTTCAAGCGCTGGTGCGACGACTACTTCTACCTGAAGCATCGCAATGAGGCGCGCGGCATCGGCGGCATTTTCTTCGACGACTATGCGGAGCCGGGCTTCGAACAGTCGTTCGCGATGACGAAAAGCGTCGGCGACGCATTTCTGAACGCCTATCTGCCGATCATCGAAAAGCGCGGCAATGAGCCGTACGGCGAAGCGCAGCGCGAGTTTCAGGCTTACCGGCGCGGCCGCTACGTCGAATTCAATCTCGTGTTCGACCGTGGCACACTGTTCGGGCTGCAAAGCGGCGGGCGCACCGAGTCGATCCTGATGTCGATGCCGCCCCGCGCGAACTGGCGCTACGACTGGCAGCCGGAACCCGGCACGCCGGAGGCGCGCCTCTATAGCGACTTTCTCGTACCGCGCGAATGGGTCTGAACCCGACAGGCGCGCCGCTGGCGACGGCGCCACAACCGCAGGGGCCTCTGCATGGGTCAACTGAGGGGTCCGCTCAGGGGGCAACTCAGGGGGCCGCTCAAGGGTCAGCTCAGGCGTCCACGCAGAGGTCAACTCAGGCCGGCAAGCCGCTCGCGCGCCGCGTCGGCGTGCTGGGCGGCACGTTCGACCCGATCCACAACGGGCACCTCGCGCTGGCCCGGCGCTTTTCCGAGGTGCTGCAGCTGACTGATCTGATCCTGTTGCCCGCGGGACAGCCGTGGCAGAAAGCCGGCGTGTCTTCCGCGCCGCATCGTCTTGCCATGACGCGCGCGGCAGCCGGCGCGCTGAACCTGCCTGGCGTGTCGATTGCAGTCGCAACCGACGAGATCGAGCATGACGGCCCGACCTACACCGTCGACACCTTGCGGCGCTGGCGCGAACGCGAAGGCGCAGACGCGTCGGTGTCGCTGCTGATCGGCGCGGACCAGCTCGTGCGCCTCGATACGTGGCACGACTGGCAGCAGCTGTTCGACTACGCGCATATTTGCGCGGCAACGCGGCCGGGCTTCGATCCGTCGGCGGTATCGCCAACGGTCGCCGCGACAATCGCCGCCCGTGCGGCCAGTGCCGATGTGCTGCGCGCGACCCCGGCAGGCCGCTTGCTGATCGATACGGCACTCGCGTTCGACGTATCGGCAACCGATATTCGCGCGCAGTTAGGAAAACAGCTCGACGAACGCAAGCGGTTAGCGAACTACGCAGCGAGCACGGCGGCACCCGCCGCAAGCCGCGACGCCACCGCCCGCAGCACCGCAGACGGCACCGACACCGGCCCGGAAAGCCAGGTTCCCGCTCCGGTGTGGGACTATATTGTTCAACATCACCTTTACCAATCGTAAAAATGGATATACGCAAGCTGCAACGCACGATCGTCGACGCGCTCGAGGACGTCAAGGCACAAGACATCAAGGTGTTCAACACCAGCCACCTGACCGAGCTGTTCGACCGCGTGATCATCGCGAGCGGCACGTCGAACCGGCAGACGAAAGCGCTCGCGTCCAACGTGCGCGAGAAGGTAAAGGAAGCAGGCGGCGATATCGTCAGCACCGAAGGCGAGGACATCGGCGAATGGGTGCTGGTCGACTGCGGCGACGCGGTGGTCCATATCCTGCAGCCGGCGCTGCGCCAGTACTACAACCTCGAGGAAATCTGGGGCGACAAGCCGGTGCGCGTGAAGCTGGCCAATGCGAGCCCATTCGGCGGTGCGCGCATCACCGACGATGAAGACGAAGAAGACGAGGCCGTCGCGCGTCCGGCCCCGGCACGCCGTGCGCCCGCACGCCGCCGCTAGCCGCATCGCACGACGCCGCATCGCATGGCTCGCACGTGCCTGTGACGCGCAGCGCCACGCCGCTTCCCGATGAAACTGCACATCCTGGCCGTCGGCCATAAGATGCCCGACTGGATCGCCGCCGGCTTCGACGAATACGCGAAGCGGATGCCGCCCGAACTGCGCATCGAGCTGCGCGAAATCAAACCGGAGCAACGCTCGTCCGGGCGTCCGGCCTACAGCGTGATGGCCGCTGAACGGCAACGCATCGAAGCGGCGCTGCCGAAAAACGCACGCCTCGTCGCGCTCGATGAACGCGGCAAGGACTGGACCACGATGCAGCTGGCCGGCGCCCTGCCCGGCTGGCAGCAGGACGGTCGCGACGTCGCGTTCCTGATCGGCGGCGCCGACGGACTCGACCCTGCACTCAAGGCGCGCGCCGACCTCATGCTGCGGCTGTCGAGCCTCACGCTGCCGCATGCGATGGTGCGCGTGCTGCTTGCCGAACAGCTTTATCGTGCGTGGACGATTACGCAGAATCATCCGTATCACCGCGCGTGAATGTGCGGCGCGCGGGCGAGTCGCTCGCGTGCCCGTGGGTGGCACGGTTGCTTTACTTTTCCCCCTTGCCTCCCATGTCGAATGTCAGCGACGGCTCGTTTCCGCTTCTGGTCTAATGCGTTGCGAGCGGCACCGGCGTGCATGCGCCGCTGCCGCAGGCGCCGTGGCACATTCACACTCAAGCGCATTGCCAGCGCCGTTCACTGTTTCCAGCCGCGCTTAAGCCCGCTTGAACCCGCTTGAACCCGCTTAAGCGCGCTTGAACCCATTTGCCAGGATTCATTCATGCCATCGTCGTCTAACGCTCTGTATCCGTTCGTTTATCTCGCGTCGCAAAGCCCGCGCCGGCAGGAGTTGCTACAGCAGCTCGGCGTGCGCTTCGAATTGCTGCTGCCGCGTCCCGACGAAGACGCCGAAGCGCTCGAAGCCGAACTGCCCGGCGAGCGCGCGCACGATTACGTGATGCGCGTCTGCGTGCTTAAAGCACGCGCCGCGCGTGAGCGTCTAGACGCGAGTGGCCGCGCCACCTCGCCGATTCTGGTTGCCGATACAACCGTCACGATCGACGAAGCGATCCTCGGCAAGCCCCGCGACGCCGAGGATGCAGTCGAAATGCTCGCGCGCCTCGCCGGCCGCGACCACGAAGTGCTAACCGCGGTAGCCGTCGTCGATGCGGCCGGCGCGCAGTTGCCCGCTGTGCTCTCCACATCGCGCGTGCGCTTCGCGCCGGTCACGCGCACTGCGCTCACACGCTACGCGGCCAGCGGCGAGCCGCTCGGCAAGGCCGGCGCGTACGGCGTGCAGGGACGCGCCGCGGAGTTCATCGAACATATCGACGGGTCCTATTCGGGTATCATGGGTTTGCCGCTTTATGAGACCGCCGCGCTGCTGCGTGCGGCGCGCATCGACTTCTAGAACAACACCATGAACGAAGAGATCCTGATCAACGTCACGCCGCAGGAGACGCGTGTCGCGTTGGTCCAGCAAGGCGCCGTACAGGAGCTTCACGTCGAACGCACGCTGTCGCGCGGGCGCGTCGGCAATGTGTATCTCGGCAAGGTCGTGCGCGTGCTGCCGGGCATGCAATCCGCGTTCATCGATATCGGTCTCGAACGCGCCGCGTTTTTGCACGTGGCCGACATCTGGCATCCGCGCATCGCGGGAGAGGCGCAGCAGAACGTACCGCATCAGCCGATCGAAAAGATTGTTTTCGAAGGCCAGACGCTGATGGTGCAAGTGGTCAAGGATCCGATCGGCACGAAGGGCGCGCGGCTGTCTACCCAGGTGAGCATTGCCGGGCGCACGCTCGTCTATTTACCGCAGGAACCGCATATCGGCATCTCGCAGAAAATCGAGAGCGAAGCGGAGCGCGAAGCGATTCGCGCGCGGCTCACGTCGGTGCTGCCGGTGGACGAAAAAGGCGGCTATATCGTGCGCACGATTGCCGAGGATGCGACAAGCGAAGAGCTCGCTGCGGACGTTGCCTATCTGCGCAAGACGTGGGCGACGATCCAGTCGCAGTCGCAGCGCCTGCCGCCGACGAGCCTCCTGTATCAGGATCTCAATCTCGCGCAGCGCGTGCTGCGCGATTTCGTCAACGACGATACGTCCCGCATTCAGGTCGACTCGCGCGAGACGTTTCAGATGCTCTCGGACTTCGCAACGGAATTCACCCCTGCCGTGCATGCGAAGCTGCATCACTACACGGGCGAGCGGCCGCTTTTCGATCTGTACAACATCGAGACCGAAATTCAGCGCGCGTTATCGCGGCGCGTCGATCTGAAATCGGGCGGGTATCTCGTGATCGACCAGACCGAGGCGATGACGACGATCGATGTGAATACGGGCGGCTACGTCGGCGCGCGCAACTTCGACGATACGATCTTCAAGACGAACCTCGAAGCCGCGCATACAATCGCGCGGCAATTGCGGCTGCGCAACCTCGGCGGCGTGATCATTATCGACTTCATCGATATGGAGAACGTCGAGCATCGCGACCAGGTGCTGTCCGAACTGAAGAAGGCGCTCGCGCGCGATCGCACGCGCGTGACGGTGAACGGCTTCTCGCAGTTGGGGCTGGTGGAAATGACCCGCAAGCGCACGCGCGAATCGCTCGCGCATGTGCTGTGCGAGCCCTGCCCCGTGTGCCAGGGCAAGGGGCAGGTCAAGACGGCGCGCACCGTCTGCTACGACGTGCTGCGCGAAATTCTGCGCGAATCGCGGCAGTTCAATCCGCGCGAATTTCGCGTCGTCGCGTCGCAGC
The DNA here is from genome assembly GCF_019428685.1 of Paraburkholderia edwinii. Lineage (NCBI taxonomy): Bacteria > Pseudomonadati > Pseudomonadota > Betaproteobacteria > Burkholderiales > Burkholderiaceae > Paraburkholderia > Paraburkholderia edwinii. The sequence continues at coordinate 1,816,206 of NZ_CP080095.1, read as the reverse complement.
AGGTGATCGATCTGTTCCTCGAGGAAGAGTCGCAGCATCTCGCGATGCTGATCGACTTTATCGGCAAACCGGTGTCGTTGCAGGTGGAATCGAATCTGAGCCAGGAGCAGTACGACATCGTGCTGATGTAGGCGCGCAAACGGCTTCGCACGCGGTTTCACTGCCGGTTTCACTCACGGCTTCACAACAGCTTTGCCGCAATGCCTTTGACCCAGCGCCTTTGACCCACGCACTTACGACGGCTGATGCGCGCGCAGCCAATCGCGCAACGCATCGTTCATGCGCGTTTGCCAGCCTTCGCCGGTCGCGCGAAAGCGTTCGATGACGTCCGCGTCGTAGCGGATCGACACAAGCACTTTCGGCGACTCGAGACGCGGCCGGCCGCGCGAGCCGAGCGGCTTCATCTGCCTGAATGCTTCAGCGGGGACTTCGAAGGTGTCAGGATCCGCCGCGATTCCGCGGTTGATCGCTGCGTCTTCATCCGGACTCGGCATGACGATCTTCGATTTGCTCGACATAGTTTCTGACCTCTCGCTGATTCGCCTTGCGCAGGCTGATGATGTGCATGGTGTCGTCGCGCTGCGTGAAGACGACACAAAAAAGACGCTCGCCGATTATGCCGTAGCCGATTTCCCGAACTTCGAGGTAATCGCGGCGCGTATCGACACAAGCCATCACCTCCGACCAGTCGAGAAACGCTGCAGACGATAAATCGACACCGTGTTTGGCGACGTTGCTCTCGTTCTTCAACGAGTCATAAGTGACGTGCATCTGCATATATTGTAGCTACGAAAAGTGGCGCGTTGCAAGCTCCAATTGTAGCTACGGTAAAAGCGAACTTCGCCTCGGCCGGATGGCATAGGACGAACTCGCAGTTACCGCATAACCCCCGTCTGGCGGGGCATTCGACGAGATGGCACAGCGCTTGCTTTATCGGCATACCACACCATACGCCGGACCACCGCCATGCATGCCGACCGTATCGAAATCATCGAAGAGTCCACCGCCGAAGCACCGGGTTTCGGTCAATGCTTCAGTTCACTCGCAGCGCCGGCGCGCGCCGCCGAAGCCGAACCGGAGCCGACGCCCGTCGGCCTTCTGACGCTCGGCATTGCATGGCTGTTCGGGCTCGAGGCGCTGCTCGCCGACGACCGTCGTCCCAAGCGCTGACCGCGGCGCCGACCAGGCAATTTCGTCCCGCTCCGTGTAGTCGTTACAAGCCGTTACATATTGGGAACCGATGCGCCACCACGCGCGGGCCGTGCGGATCACCGGGATCACCTAGACTTTTAGATGTGATCGGAATCAAACGGAGGCTGCCATGGCTGAATCAATGGTAAGCGTCGTGATAGCAGTGGTGCTCATCGCTTTCGCGGCGATTCTTCTCACGCATCAGTTGCGGCGCGAAACCCATCGCGGCAAAACGGCCGACCGCACGGAAGGCCGCTTCGATCGCCGTCACCTGTGGGAACGGATGCGGCATCGGCATTGATCAGCACTCGCTGGCAGCACCCGCTGTCGCAACATCACGGTTGTAGCGAGGCCACCATGTCCGACGATGACGTCAGTTCGCAAACGGTCGATCACGAAGCGGTCGACTACGAAGGGTTCGAGATTCATGTGTCGACGCGCCTCAAACATGGCGCCGACCTCGCGAACAGCACGGCCTATGTGTCAGCCGATGAAAGCAAGCCCGCGCGCTACACGTATATCGGCTACGTTTGCCATCCCGGCGCCAATGTCGCGCTGCCCGGCCATACCGTGCCGTTTCATGCGGACGGCGACGACGCGTTCGCAACGGCGCAAGACGCATTCGCCGAAGCGCTCAACGTCGGCCGCGGCATTATTGACGGCACGCATCCGGATCTGTCGGTGTTATCGCTCGTAACGAGCGGTGTGTGAGCGTACGAGCGCATGAGCGCGTGAGCGCTGAACACGCAAGCCGCGCGAGCTTACGCGTCGCGCGACCCTTTGCCCAAATCCTCGACACGCGACTCCCGTGGCGCCTGTACGTGCCCGTCGCGCTGCCGCTCGCCGCAGCCGAGCATCAGGCCCGCGAACGACCAGAACGCGAGCATGGTCGTTTGCCACATGAAGTCGTCGGTGATGTTCTTCGTAATCATGCCGACGACGAGCGCGACGCCCGCCGCGCATAACCACAGGTTGACGCGCCGCAATTGCCAGAAGCGCGCGATCAGCGCGACGAACAGCACGATCTGCAGCGCAACCCCGATCACCCCGGTTTGCAGCCACGTATTGAGAAACAGGTTGTGCGCATGCGTAAGCGCAACGGGCTCGAATTTCAGCAGCGCGTCCGGCATGACGCTGTGATACGCGAGGCCCGGCAGCGGCTTGCCAAAACCGATCCCGAGCCATTCATGCGATTTTGCCGCCGACGTGTAGAACGCCCACAGACGCGGACGCGTATCGCCGGCCATCGTATCGTCGATGCCCGATAGCGCATGCGGCAGGTAGATCGCGTGGCCGTCGATCGTCAGCGCGCTGCGCGGCGCCTGCACCACCGCTTCGCCGATTCTGAGGCGCGAGCTGAGTTCCAGCGTGCCGAGCCCCGCGACCGCCAGGATCACGATCGACAGCGCGGCCAGCACCAGATGCCGGCGATACAGCGGATAGAACGCGATCACGAGCGTCACGGCGACCGCGGGCCAGAAGAAGCGGTTCAAGGTCGCAAGACCGATGAACAGGCACAGCACGATGCCGAGCGCGCCCACCGCGCGCCAGCGCCGCCGCGTCAGCAGCGTGCCGGCAAACAGGGTAAGCGCGAAGATCGCGAGCGTACTGGTGTGGCCGACGCGCGCGTAGTAGTGCAACAGGAAGGTATCGGCGGTCGGCGGCTGCAGACGCCCCCAGTAGACCACGCTCGTCAGCACGAGCACCGCACACGCGAGCCACGCGACCAGCACGAGCCGCTCGGGGTGCGCGCTCTTCTTGCCGAGCACCCAGAACGCCCAGAATGCGACGAGCGGATAAAACACTTCGTCGAACCATGCGTGCAGGCTCACCGACGGCGCGAACGACCAGCCGATCGACGCCAGCGTCCACGAGGCCCACGCCGCGATCGGCAACGCCAGCGGCCACTTCAGATGCCGTACGCCGCCCGTGCGGAACGCGGACCATGCGGCTGCCAGCGTGCCGATTGCGAGCACGGCAAGCGCGATATAAACGATCGCCGTCATGTGCGCGAACATCATGACGAACAGAAGCACGGGACACGCGATCCAGAGTGCGCGCTCGACGCGCGCCGCAATCAGGCTCATTGCACCTTCACCAGAACGTTGTGTAGCGCGTCGCACACCGCGGCGACGGACAGCCGGCCCATACAGTCCGCATGGTCGCCGCGCCACGCGACGCAGGTGGTCGCGTTGCGATCGCAGCGCCGCACCCACTCGACCCTGCGACGGAAAATAAAAGGCTCATCGCGGCACGGCATGTCGGCAATCGTGACCGCGAAGAACGGCATATTGCGCCAGTATCGGCCGGCGCCGTGAATCGATGCATTACCGGGACCGAAGAGCGCGACAGTCGGCACGCCGACGAGCCGCCCCAGATGCGCGACGCCGGTATCGGGGCAGACGATCGCTTTCGCGCCGGCGAAAAGATGCCACAGTTCGCCGAGCCCCAGCCTGCCTGCAAGATTCGGATGGCGCGGATCGGGGTCGATGGTGCGGATCAGTTCGACTTCGCCGGGCCCGCCGCTCCATACCGGCATATAGCCGAGCGCTTCGACGAACCGTGCCACCTCGAGCCAGCGCGTGTCGGGCCAACGCTTGACCGCGGTGCTCGCGCCCGGATGCAGCACGACGTACGGCTGCGCGAGCAGGTCGGCATGCGGGAGTTCGACATGGGCCGGCGCGGGCCAATCGTCTGGATGATAGGCCCGCGGCTCGACGCCCGGCACGAGATCGGCCGCCAGATCGGCCCATGCGGCTGGCGTGGCCGGATACGGCACGGCTTCGTTGACGGGCCAGTTTTTCCATGCGGGCACATCGTGCGCATGCGCGATGATCCAGCGGCAATCGGCGGCAAGCGCGAGCCAGCTATGCCGGTTGTCGCCGGCCACGATGCCGAGATCGTACGGACCCGAACGCAACACACTGCGCACGCTTGCGAAATCGCGCGGATCGAACGGCAACGCCGTCACGCCATACGGCCGGCCCGCATAGAGCGGCACGATCGCCTTCGGGCAGGCGAGCACGATTTGCGCGTCGCGATACTGCGCGCGCAGCTTTGCGAGCAGCGGCGCCAGCAGCAGCGTATCGCCGAGCAATAGATGATGTGCGATCAGAATCCGTTGCGGATGCAACGGCTTGCGGCGCAGCGGCTTCGCGAGGAGCCGCGGCAGCGCGCGGGCAAAAATTCGGATACGTCCAGCTAGTCGACTCATCGGGGTATCGGCGAGTGAATCCCGCCTGTCATCTTGCTGTACGCCGTTATCCGGCAAGAAGCCGCATTCCCCTGCTTACTTCTTCAGCGGTTTCATTCTGAACGGTCGCTTCACACATCAGGCCACACGACACGCGACCGGGTATATCCCAAAAAGTCGGCACACTTTTACAGCAGACTTCAATGCTCAGCCGGTTCGTCAGCGTGACAGCATGACGCGTTAAGCCTGACGAAATAAGTGCGGTGAAACAGGCAAAAACCAGGCACAGTAACGGCGAGTTCGCGCGCACGGCAGACTGCACAAGGCTGAAACACGAACGGCCGATCATAACATGCAGCCTGTGCCGTTCACGACTTGGACCAGGGCTCGAAACGTTGCGCAGGCTGCGTCCGGCTTGAAGGAACGAGCGGTTGGAAACGGCGGAAAGCGGCTAGAAGGGACGGCGAAGCAGCGGATAACGACGCTGCGCAAAGCAGTCGAAGGCGCGGCAGTCAGCGACGCTCGACGATGCGCTGCGCGGCGCGCAGCAACGTATCGACATGGCTTGCGATGCGCGTGTCGTAGAGCACACCGCCGCGCGCCACATCGGCGGGCGTTGCCGAACTCGCGGCGCCCGCCTGCGCATGTTGCTGTGCGATCCGCTCGAGCGTCGCGCGCAGGTCGGCCGCGTCGTTCGGTTCGAACGTGTGTTTCGCGTGCGGCGCGATCGCCGCGCAGCAGCCGAGCGTCGTCGGGAAAATGACCGGCGTGCCGCACATCACCGATTCGATGCCGACGAGGCCGAACGGCTCGTACTTCGACGCGAGTATCGTGAAGTCCGCGGCACGGTAGCAGTCTTCGATATGCTTCGCGTAGCCGAGATGGCGCACGCGCGCATCCACGCGCTCGGGCGGGCGTCCGGCAACGGCAAGCACGAACGTCGCGTCGAGCTCGCGCAGCGCGGCCTCGATCAGCGGCAAGCCCTTGCGGTCGTGACTGCTCGACGGAAAGAGCAGCACGATCTCGTGATCGGCAAACCCGAACCGCTTGCGCAGCGCCGCGCGCTCGTCCGCACCGACCGGCGAAAAGCGCGTGCCGTCGACGGGCGGATACATCACTTCAATCTTCGCCTCGGCAATACCGTAAAGTTCGCGCAGTTCGTCGCGCATCAACGGCGAGTGCGCGACGATCAGTTTCGAATTGTCGTACTGGCTGCGCTCGAGCGCGATCTGTCTGACGTCGGAGCCCTTGCGCCGCCGGCCCGTCGCGCGTAGAAAGCCCAGGTGCGTGCCGCCGCAAATCGCAATTTCCGACGAATCGACGCGATTCACGCCGATCAGCACATCGACGCCCGCGGCGCGCCGCGCGGCGCGCAAACGGCGCGAGAACCAGCCGTCGCGCCACTTGCCCGGCAGCAGCGAGACGTTGATCCGATGCGCGTGGACCATCGCGGCTTCCGGCAACGACCGATCGAAGCGCCGCGCAAAAAACTCTGGCGTCACGCCAGCCGCGACGAAGCCGCGCACGAGGTCCATCGCATATCGCTCGAGCCCGCCGCTATGTTTGAGCGCGTTGCTGGAGATGCCGATTTTCATGGTCACGCGGCGTTCTGCTGGAACTGGATCCGATGCAGATGCGCATAGAGCCCGTTCTGCATCAGCAGTTCGCGGTGCGTGCCGCGTTCGGCGATGCGCCCCGCCTCCATCACGAGAATGCGGTCCGCGCGCTCGATCGTCGACAGCCGGTGCGCGATCACGAGGGTCGTGCGGCCTTTCATCAGCGTTTCGAGCGCCGACTGCACATGGCGCTCCGATTCGGAATCGAGCGCCGAGGTCGCTTCGTCGAGGATCAGGATCGGCGCATCCTTGTAGATCGCGCGCGCGATCGCAAGCCGCTGGCGCTGGCCGCCCGACAGCATCATGCCGTTGTCGCCGACCAGCGTATCGATGCCGTTCGCCATCGCTTCGACGGTATCCCACAGGTTCGCCGCGCGCAGCGCCGATACGACGCGCTCACGATCGGGCGTTTGCCCATACGCGACGTTGCTCGCGATCGTGTCGTTGAAGAGCACGACATCCTGGCTCACCATCGCGATCTGGCTGCGCAGCGCGTGAATGCCATATTCGGGCAACGCCACGCCATCGACGAGAACCTCGCCGCCCGACGGATCGAAAAAGCGCGGCAGCAGATTCACGAGCGTGGTCTTACCGCTGCCCGACGGCCCCGCGAGCGCGATCATCTCGCCCGGCGCAACCTTGAACGAGACCTGCTCGAGCGTCTGACGCTGCATCGGCCCGCTCGTGCCATACGCGAACGACACGTCGCGGAACTCGATCTCGCCGCTCGCGCGGTCGAGTGGCAAGCCGCCGCCGGCCGGCTCGGGCGGCTCGTCGATCAGCCCGAAGATCAGTTCCGCGGCCGTCATGCCGCGCTGCAGCGGCTGGTTGACGTCCATCAGATGCTTGAGCGGCGAGATGATCAGCAGCATCGATGTGACGAACGCGACGAAGCCGCCGACCGTCGTCTGGTCGGACGTCGATTGCACCACGGCGATGGTCACCACCACGGCCAGCGCGATCGACGCGAGAAACTGCGTGAGCGGCTGTGCGAGGCCGCCCGACACCTGCATCCGCATCGAATAGCCGCGCAGGCGCTTGCTCATTTCGGTGAAGCGGTCCATCTCGTACTGCTCGCCGTTATGCACCTTCACGACCTTGTAACCGCCGACCGTTTCTTCGACGATGTACGACAGTTCGTTCGTCAGCAGCTGATGCTCACGGTTCAGGCGCCGCAGGCGCCGGTTGATCTTGCCGACCAGCCAGCCGATGGTCGGCAGCAGCACCGCGACGATCAACGTGAGGCGCCAGTTCAGATAGAACAGGTAGCCGAGCAGGAACAGCACGGTCAGCGAATCGCGCACGAGCGTGACGAGCACGCCCAGCAGCACGTTCAGGATCTGGTTGACCTCGAACACGATCGCGTTGATCACGGTGCTCGCCGTCTCGCGCTGGAAGAACGCGACACTGGTGTGGATCATGCGTTCGAACATCTTCAGCCGCAGATCGAGCAGCACGCGGTTCGACACATACGCGAGCAGATAGCCCGACGCGTATTGCGACGTGCTGCGCACGAGCGCGAGGCCAATGATCGCCATCGGCACGAACCATTTCGCGCGGTCGCTGCCGTGCTCGCCGAAACCGTGATCGAGCAGCGGCTTGAGCAAGGCGGGAATGGCGGCATCGGTGGCGGCGCTCGCGGCCATCGCGACGATCGCCCCGACGACGACCCAGAAGAGCGGCTTCAGGTAAGGCCAAAGCTTGCGCCATACGTTCACTGCGGACGACGCCTGACCCGTTCCGATCGGTTTGCTTAACGTAGGCTTTTCGCTCAAGACTTCCTCAGGATAAGCGGACCGGCGCATGGCTCAACGTATGACGCGACCATGGCCCGATTGCGCGCGCATCGCATGCGCACAACACCACAAAAACGGTGAATTCGCCGGCCGGCAAAGAAAAACAGCATTGTATACTTGCGCGACCCTGCGACCCAGAACACCGATCACCGCCATCACGCATGAAAGAACCCACTCTCGGTGTCGCGATCATCACGAAAAACGCCGCGTTGCGGCTTGCGCAATGCTTGCAGTCGGTTGCGTTTGCCGACGAGATCGTCGTCATGGACGGCGGCAGCACCGATGCGACTGTGGAGATTGCGCAGGCACACGGCGCACGCGTCGTGATCGACACCGACTGGCCCGGCTTCGGCCCGCAAAAGAACCGCGCGCTCGATGCGCTTACGACCACCTGGGTTCTGTCGATCGATGCCGACGAAGTCGTGACGCCGGAACTGGCGGTGTCGATTGCGGCCGCGCTCGCCGCGCCGCGTGCGGACGTCTATGCAATCGACCGGCTGTCGTCGTTCTGCGGCCACTGGGTCCGTCATTGCGGCTGGTATCCGGACTGGATTCCGCGTCTTTTCAAACGCAGCGCCGCCCGTTTCTCCGAAGATCTGGTGCACGAGCGGCTCGTGTTCGATACGCCGGTCCAGCGCCTCAAGGGCAAGCTGCTGCACTACTCGTATGAAGACTTCGAGATGGTGCTGCGCAAGCTCGACGCGTATTCGACGGCAGGCGCGAAACAGCGGCATGCGGCAGGCCAGCGCGCCGGGTTCGGCAAGGCGCTCGCGCGCGGCGCATGGGCGTTCGTGCGGACCTACGTACTGCGCCTCGGTTTTCTCGACGGCCGCGCCGGATTCATGATCGCGGTGTCCAATGCCGAAACGGTGTACTACCGCTTTCTGAAGCTTGCGCATCTCGATGCGCAAACGCCGCGCGAATAGCGAAACGCGCCGCAGCGCTCGCGCCATTCGCGCTTGCTCGCGGCAACGTCGCGGCGACCTCGCCGCGACTTCAGTAGACGATTTCGATCGAGCTGTCCGAGAATTCGCCGCGCAGCGCGGCCAGCAATTCGTCGGTTGGCTTCACGCGCCACGCGTCGCCGAGGCGCACCTCGCCTTCCGCGTGTTCGCTGCGATAGACGATCTGCACCGCGAGGCCGTTCGGCGCCGGCGCTGATGCACGTTGCCCGCGGCCATTGTCGTAGCCGCCATAGCCGTTGCCGCCGCCGTTGCCCTGTGCACGGCCACCGCCGTTACCGCCGCGCCCGCGCGCGGCAGAAGCAGAAACAGAAACGGGCTCGTCAGCGGCGCCCGACGCCGCATCGGCGGCCGCGCTGTACGCTTCGAGCACGCGCCGCAACGCATGTGCATCCGCGTTGCCGTTCATCTGCACCTTCACGGCTTGCGCATAGCGGCTGCGCGCGCGGCCGAGATCCATCGGCGTATCGACAGTAAAGCGAATGCCGCCCGTAAACGCGTCGTTGCGCGCCTGCCCCTGCACGACGAGCAGCTCGTCTTCCTTGAAGAACTGCTTGTTCGCTTCGAACTGCTCGTTGAAGATCGTCACTTCGCACTGGCCCGTGCCGTCGTCGAGCAGCGCGATCAGCATCTTGCCGCGCTGCGTCATCTGCGTGCGCAGCGACGAGATCACGCCGGCCACGAGCTTGTCGCGCCCTTCCTTGAGCTCGCCGATCTTCTGGCGCACGAAGCGGCGCACCTCATCCTTGTACGCATCGAACAGATGCCCGGACAGATAAAAGCCGAGCGCGCTCTTTTCTTCCTGCAGACGCCGCTTGTCGGACCATGCCGGTTCGTCGACGAGTTCGTGGCCTTGCGACGGCGAATCGTCGCCCATATCGAAGAGACCGGCCTGCATCGCGTTCGCGCTCGCCTGTTCGGCCGCTTCCATCGCGAGCGACACCGACGCGAGCAATTGCGCGCGGTTCGCATGCAGCGTGTCGAATGCACCGGCGCGAATCAATGCTTCAATCGTGCGGCGATTGACGATGCGGCGGTCGATCCGCGCGCAGAAATCGAACAGGTCGGTAAATGGGCTTTCCTCGCGTGCCCGCAGAATTTCTTCGATCGCGTTCTGGCCGCTGCCCTTGATCGCACCGAGCCCGTAGCGGATCGTGCGCGAGCGCTTGCCATCGGCTTCGGCGACCGGCTCGAAGCGATAAGCCGACATATTGATGTCCGGCGGCAGCACGGCCATCTTGTTCGCGATGCAGTCTTCGAACAGGATTTTCACCTTGTCCGTGTCGTCCATCGCGAGCGACATGTTGGCCGCCATGAATTCGGCCGGATGGTGCGCCTTGAGCCACGCCGTGTGATAGGCGAGCAACGCGTACGCGGCCGCGTGCGACTTGTTGAAGCCGTAGCCCGCGAACTTCTCCATCAGGTCGAAGGTTTCGTCGGCCTTCGCGCGCGTGAGGCCGTTTTTCGCGGCGCCCTCGGCGAAGATCTCGCGATGCTGCGCCATTTCTTCGGGCTTTTTCTTGCCCATCGCGCGGCGCAGCAGGTCGGCGCCGCCCAGCGAGTAGCCGCCGATAATCTGCGCCATCTGCATCACCTGCTCCTGGTAGACCATGATGCCGTAGGTCTCTTTCAGAACAGGCTCGACGCGCGGGTCCGGATACTCAACCGTTTCGCGGCCGTGCTTACGCGCGCAGAAGCTCGGAATCAGGTCCATCGGACCCGGGCGATACAGCGCGACGAGCGCGATGATGTCTTCGAAGCGGTCCGGCTGCGCGTCTTTCAGCATGCCTTGCATGCCGCGGCTTTCCAGCTGGAACACAGCCACCGTGTTCGCTTTCTTCAGGATCGAGAACGAGGCCGGATCGTCGAGCGGCACCTGCGCGAGCGACCAGTTTTCCTTCGACGGATCGAGCCGGCGGATATAGCGCTCGGCCCAGTCGAGAATGGTCAGCGTGGTGAGTCCCAGAAAGTCGAACTTGACGAGGCCGACCGCTTCGACGTCGTCCTTGTCGTACTGGCTCACCACGCCGCTTTCGTCGCCTTGCGTGTAGAGCGGGCAAAAATCGGTGAGCTTGCCGGGCGCGATCAGCACGCCGCCCGCGTGCATGCCGACGTTGCGCGTCAAACCTTCGACGCGTTGCGCGAGTTCGAGCAGCTGATGCACTTCGTCTTCGTTATCGAAGCGCTCCTGCAACAGCGGCTCTTCCTTCATCGCGTCGGCAATCGTCACATGCTTGCCGGGCTTGAACGGAATCAGCTTCGCGACGCCGTCGGTGAACATATAGCCGAGATCGAGCACGCGGCCGATATCGCGCACGGCCGCCTTCGCGGCCATCGTGCCGAAGGTGGCGATCTGCGACACGGCGTCCGCGCCGTACTTCTCCTTCACGTACTGGATCACGCGATCGCGGCCGTGCTGGCAGAAGTCGATATCGAAGTCGGGCATCGACACCCGCTCCGGATTCAGAAAACGTTCGAACAGCAGGTTGTAGCGCAGCGGATCGAGGTCGGTAATGCCAAGCGCGTACGCGACCAGCGAGCCCGCGCCCGAGCCCCGGCCCGGGCCCACCGGTACGCCGTTGTTTTTCGCCCAGTTGATGAAGTCTGCGACGATCAGGAAGTAGCCGGGAAAGCCCATCTTGATGATCGTGCCGCACTCGAAATCGAGCCGCGCATAGTACGTTTCGCGCTGCGCGTCGCGCGCGGCCTCGTCGGGGAACAACTGCTCGAGGCGCTTTTCGAGCCCTTCCTTCGACAGCTGCACGAGGTAGTCGTCGAGCGACATGCCGTCGGGCGTCGGGAACAGCGGCAGCTTCGGCTTGCCGAGTTCGAGCGTCAGGTTGCAGCGCTTCGCGATCTGCACCGTGTTCGCGAGCGCGGACGGAATGTCCGCGAACAGCGCGGCCATTTCATCCTGCGTGTGAAAGTGCTGGTCGGTCGTGAAGCGCTTCGGGCGCCGCGGATTCGCGAGAATGTCGCCTTCGGAAATACACACGCGCGCTTCGTGCGCGGTGAAATCGTCGGGCGTCATGAACTGCAGCGGATGCGTGGCGACGACGGGCAGCTTCAGCGCGGCCGCGAGCGCGACCGCCTGCTGCACATACGCTTCGCCGCCCGGCTGCCCGCAGCGTTGCAGCTCGATATAGAAACCGTTCGGGAAAATGCGCGCCCAGCGCTCGGCGTTGCGTCGGGCCGCCTCGTCGTTGCCGGCCGCGAATGCAATGCCGATGTCGCCCTGCTGCGCGCCGGACAGCGCGAGCAAGCCCTCGGCAAGCCCGCCCTCGAGCCATTCGGCTTCGACTTCGGCGCGGCCGCGATACTGGTTCGTGAGCCACGCCTTGGTCAGCAATTCGCAGAGATTCAGGTAACCGCCGCGATCTTTTACGAGCAGCAGCAGCCGCGACGGCTTGTCGCGATCCGCCGGATTGGTGATCCAGACATCACAGCCGGCAATGGGTTTGACCCCTTTGCCGCGCGCTTCCTTGTAGAAACGGACGAGACCGAAAGCGTTGCCGAGGTCGGTGAGCGCAAGCGCGCCCTGGCCGTCTTTTGCCGCGGCGGCGACCACGTCGTCGAGACGCACGATGCCGTCGGCGATCGAGAACTCGGAGTGGACGCGAAGATGGACGAAGCGGGGATCTGACATGGGCGGTATTGTAACTCGCGCCCCTGCGCAATAGGCCGTTCGTTATAGGCCAAATGGCTGGTTAAGTGGGCGGTGAGTGGGCAGCTGAGTGTGCAAATGAGTGGCCAGTTGCGCGGCCGGTCGAGCGGCGCGATGACTCGAAGCACCGCGCGGCCGCCGGCACGCGTGCGGGATGAGGGATAATACGGGTTTGCCTGTTGCCGGTTAGCCGTCCCCTGAACGGACGGCCCCTGAATCACCATGAGTATTCTCAATCTTTCCGCCTACCAGTTCGTGACGCTCGATGCGATCGCGGCGTGGCGTCCGCTCGTCACCGAACGCTGCAACGCGCTCGGCTTGCGCGGCACGATCCTGCTCGCGCCGGAGGGCATCAATCTGTTTGTCGCGGGCCCGCACGACAACGTGCGCGCGTTTATCGACTACATCCGCCACGATCCGCTCTTCGAAGGCAAGTTCGCGAGCCTGCAGTTCAAGGAAAGCGTGTCGGACACGCAGCCGTTTCGCCGCATGCTCGTCAAGCTCAAGCGCGAAATCATCACGATGAAAAAGCCGGCGATCCAGCCCGAGCTCGGCCGCGCGCCGTCGGTCGATGCGCGCACGCTGAAAGGCTGGCTCGATCGCGGCCACGACGATGCGGGGCGCCCGGTCGTCATGCTCGATACGCGCAATGCATTCGAAGTCGATGTCGGCACGTTCGACAAAGCGCTCGACTATCGCATCACGAAGTTCAGCGAGTTTCCGGACGTGATCGAACAGAATCGCGCGGACCTCGAAGGCAAGACGATCGTATCGTTCTGCACGGGCGGGATTCGCTGCGAAAAGGCCGCCATCCATATGAAGGACGTCGGCATCGACCACGTGTATCAGCTGGAAGGCGGCATCCTGAAGTACTTCGAGGAAGTGGGCGGCGCGCATTACCACGGCGAGTGCTTTGTGTTCGATTACCGCACCGCGCTCGACCCGAATCTCACACCGACGACAACCGTGCAATGCTTCGGCTGCCGCGCGGTGGTCACGCCCGAAGGGCAGCAGTCGCCGTTCTACGTGGCGGGCGAAACCTGCGCTGCGTGTCATCCGCAGCGTGACGGCGCACGCGCGGCATGATGGCGACGCGATGCGGCGCGGCATGATGCGGCGCACCGCGATGCCGCGCGACTTGATGAAGCTCACCGCGACACGGCGCGATACGGCGCGCCATCCCGCGGCACGGCACGATGCGTGGCGTGATATCCGCCTGACGACATCGCGATGACCTACCGCGGACGCTTCGCCCCCTCTCCTACCGGGCCGCTGCATTTCGGCTCGCTCGTCAGCGCGCTTGCCAGTTGGCTCGATGCGCGCGCACATAACGGCCGCTGGCTCGTGCGCATCGACGATATCGACGGGCCGCGCACCGTCCCGGGCGCAGCTGAAGACATCCTGCAGACGCTCGAACGTTTCGGCATGTGTGCCGATGAACCGCCGGTCTGGCAAAGCCGCCGGACAGCGCACTACGAGCGCGCGTTCGCGCAGCTGCAGGCCACCTCCGGCCTCGTCTACCCGTGCGGCTGCACACGAAAGGAAATTGCCGATTCGCTCGTGCGCGCGCATGCGCGGCACGCGACGCTCGCGTATCCGGGCACCTGTCGCGACGGCCTGCACGGCAAGGCGCCGCGCGCATGGCGGTTGCGTGTGCCGGACAGCGCAACGGCCGGCGCTTCGGTTGATCCCGCCATCATCCGCTTCGACGACCGCTGGCAAGGCCCGCAAAGCCAGAACCTCGCGACCGAAGTCGGCGACTTCGTGCTGTATCGCGCGGACGGCCAGTGGGCGTATCAACTGGCAGTCGTCGTCGACGATGCCGATGCCGGTATCACGCACATCGTGCGCGGCGCGGATCTGCTCGATTCGACTGCGCGGCAGATTTATCTGCAGCGGTGTCTCGCCGTGCCGACACCGTCGTATCTGCATGTGCCCGTCGTCGTCAACGAGGAAGGCGAGAAGCTCAGCAAGCAGACCGGTGCGCAAGCGCTCGATGCGAGCCGGCCGCTCGATGCGTTGCGTACGGCCGCGCGCCATCTGGGGCTGGATCTCGGGAGGCCCGACGCGCTAATCACTTCGCTCGACGCGTTCTACGCGGCTGCAACGCCCGCCTGGGCGCAGCGCATCGAAGCGCTGAAAAGACCCTGACGCGCGTGGCGGCGTGGCGGCGCAACTGCACGGCTGCGCAGCCGCGCGATTGCGCGACTACTGCAGCCGGAACCTGCCCACCATCTGCTTCAACGCGCGCGCCTGATCGTCGAGCGACTGCGCGGCGGCGGTCGCCTGTTCGACGAGCGCCGCGTTCTGCTGCGTGCCCGCATCCATCTGCGAGACCGCGAGATTGATCTCTTCGATACCCGAGCTCTGCTCGGCCGATGCGGCGGAAATCTCGCCCATGATGTCGGTGACGCGCTTCACGGCCTTGACGACTTCGTCCATCGTCTGCCCCGCGTCCTGCGCGAGTTGCGAGCCGTTGCTCGCGCGCTCGACCGACGCGCCGATCAAGCCCTTGATCTCCTTCGCGGCGGACGCGCTGCGCTGCGCGAGATTGCGCACCTCGCCCGCGACGACCGAGAAGCCGCGGCCTTCCTCGCCGGCGCGCGCCGCTTCGACCGCGGCATTCAGCGCGAGGATATTGGTCTGAAACGCGATGCCCTCGATCACGCCGATGATGTCGCCGATACTCTTGGCGCTGTCGTTGATCTCGTTCATCGTCGCGACCACGCGGCCGACCACGTTGCCGCCCTGCTCCGCAATCGACGATGCGTTGTCGGCGAGCGTGCGCGCCTGCTTCGCGTTATCGGCGTTCTGCCGCACCGTCGACGTGAGCTGCTCCATGCTGCTCGCGGTGCGCTCGAGCGCCATCGCTTGCTGCTCGGTGCGCTGCGAAAGATCGAGATTGCCCGTCGATATCTCGCTCGAGGCGGATGCGATCGCCTCGGCACTCGCGGCGATATCGGCGACTGTCGTCGACAGGCCGCTTTGCATATCGGACAGCGCGGACAGCATGCTCGACGTGTCGCGCTTCCCGAGCGCAATCGCATTCGACAGATCGCCGGCGGCAATGCGCGACGCGATTTCCTTCGCGTAGACGGGCTCGCCGCCGAGTTGCCGCGCAAGGCGCCGCACGACCCACTCGCTGATGACGAACGCGAGCACGATCAGCGCAACCGTGGCGGCCGCGATCATCACGAACGACGAGCGGAAGATAAATGTGGATGCGCCGATCGTCGCCTTCGCGGCGGTGCCCTGCTGCGCGACGAGTCCGTCGACGAGTTTTTCGAGCTTGCCTGTTTCGACGAGCAGCGACACATCCTGCATGCCGACCTGCCAGTTCATCTGCGACAGATCGAGCGGTTGCGCCTGCACGAGCTTGACGAAGTCGCGCAGGTGAGTGCTCCACGCGGCAACCGCCGTGGCAAATTTCTTCTGCTGGGCGACTGCGTCGGGCGTGCTCGCATACTGGCCGAGCGTGTTCAACTCCGCGTTCAGCGCGGCGAGCCCCTTGTCGATATCGGTGCCGAGTTCTTCGCGCTCTTTCGCGGTGCTTGCCGTGAGCAGCATCTTCTGCGCGCGGCTTGCGCGCAGCATTTCGCCACGTGCTTCCTCGGCCGCGCGGTTCGCGATATAGCCCTGCTCGTAGATCGATTGCGTCGAGCCGTTCAGGCGGCTGATCTGTGTCAGCGCAAATAGGCCGATGGCGAGTGTGCCGACCAGCAGCACGGCAAATGCGAGCCGCAGCGTCGCCTTTACCGATAAACCGGCGCGCGGATTCCCCTGCGCAACTGTTTTCATCGTTATTCCCCCGTATCGAACCGCCGGAACGGTCGGCTCCGGCGGCCTTTCAACTTCATAACAGGTTGACGGCAACAGCGGCGGCGGTCTTTAGGTTCTTGCCTTCCACCGCGCCCGTTCCCGCTGTCGCACCTGTGCGCCGCCTCGTGGGCCGCGCGAGCGGTGTTATACACGGCCAAAATCTCGCGGTCAGCCCCTGCTAACGCTTAGCCGGGCTTAGCGGGCGTCCGTTCCCTCGGCCAGATGGCAGCCGGCCCTTGTCCGATTCGCGACAAATCTTGGCAGGACAACTGACTCAAGCCACATTACAATCCATCGCATACGATCCTTCGTCGATATTGCAGCGGTATCACCGCTTGACGAAGGCCGTTCGACCCACCCCAACCTCAACCCCCATGGAAACGAGCCTCGACAAACGCGCCCTCGCCGGCGCCCAGGCTGGCGGCGCATCCACTCCCGCCGCGGCGAGTACCGCAAAGGTGCCGCAAACCGTCTATTCGATCCTCGGCGCGATCAGCTTCTCGCATCTGATGAACGACATGATCCAGTCGTTGATCCTCGCGATCTATCCGATGCTGAAGTCAAACTTCGCGTTGTCTTTCGGACAGATCGGCCTTATCACGCTGACCTATCAGATCACCGCTTCGCTGCTGCAGCCGCTTATCGGCATCTATACGGACAAGCATCCGAAGCCGTACTCGCTGCCGGTCGGCATGGGTTTCACGCTGGCCGGTCTGCTGCTGATGTCGGTGGCGCCGAGCTTCGGCATCCTGCTGGTCGCGGCGGCGCTGGTCGGCTGCGGGTCGTCGGTGTTTCACCCGGAGTCGTCGCGGGTCGCGCGCATGGCGTCGGGCGGCCGTCATGGCCTCGCGCAGTCGCTGTTTCAGGTGGGCGGCAATGCGGGCACCTCGCTCGGGCCGCTGCTCGCGGCACTGATCGTGATTCCGCATGGCCAGCGCAGCATCGCGTGGTTTTCGGTCGCGGCGCTGATCGGCATCGTCGTGCTCGCGCAGGTGAGCCGTTGGTACAAGCAGCATCCGTCGACGAAGAAAGCGCGCGCGGGCGTCGCGCACGCCACGCTGTCGCGCGGCAAGATCGCGTTCGCGATGAGCGTGCTCGTGCTGCTGGTGTTCTCGAAGTACTTCTATCTCGCGAGCATCAACAGCTACTTCACGTTCTATCTGATCGACAAGTTCCACCTGCCCGTGCAGGCGGCGCAGATCCATCTGTTCGTGTTCCTCGCGGCGGTCGCGGCGGGGACGGTGATCGGCGGACCGATCGGCGACCGGATCGGCCGCAAGTATGTGATCTGGGTGTCGATTCTCGGCGTGGCGCCGTTCACGCTGCTGCTGCCGTACGCGAACCTGTTCTGGACCGGCGTGCTGACGGTGGTGATCGGCATCGTGCTCGCCTCCGCGTTCTCGGCGATTCTCGTCTACGCGCAGGAGCTGATTCCGGGCAAGGTCGGCATGGTCGCGGGGCTCTTCTTCGGCTTCGCGTTCGGCCTCGGCGGCGTCGGCGCGGCAGTGCTCGGCGAGCTTGCGGACGCCACGAGCATCGATTACGTGTACAAGGTCTGCTCGTTCCTGCCGCTGATCGGCATTCTCACGGTGTTCCTGCCGAATATCGAAGGGAAGCACGCGAAGGGTTAACGCGATTGCTGATGGTTGTCGCCCAGGGGCGCCGCATTCGCGGCGCCCTTTTTTAATGCGGCCACCGGTGACTGATATAACTGACATTTCGCGGATTTCCGGCGCGAATGTCAGTTATATCAGACATTCCTTGTCCCCTTTCCCACCGCGCGGCGTCATGGTGAACCCGCGTTGTCCGCGCGTTCGCGCCTGCTCTATGCTGTGCTCAATACTGCTTCGGCATGCCGATTGCGTCAGTTGCATCGTTGTTCGCCGGAAACCCGTTGTCCTGCCCCGCCTGCCCGAAGGACCGCCGCCGATGACCCGCTACCGCGAATTCCACCGCCGTTCGATCGAAGCGCCCGACGAGTTCTGGCGCGACGAAGCCGCGCGCATCCATTGGCATACCCCGTTCGAAACCGTGCTCGACCGCTCGAACCCGCCGTTTGCGCGCTGGTTCACCGGAGGCCAGACCAATCTGTGCCATAACGCGGTCGACCGCCATCTCGCCGATCGTCCGCAACAGCAGGCGCTTATCTATATCTCGACGGAAACCGGCATCGAGCGCCGCTATACGTATGCGGAGCTATATGCGGAAGTGAACCGCATGGCTGCGGTCATGCGCTCGCTGGGCGTCGCGCGCGGCGACCGCGTGCTGATCTATCTGCCGATGATTCCCGAAGCCGTGTTCGCGATGCTGGCATGCGCGCGGCTCGGTGCGATTCATTCAGTCGTGTTCGGCGGCTTCGCGGCGCCGAATCTTGCCGCGCGCATCGACGATGCGAAGCCCATGCTGATTGTCACCGCCGATGCGGGCGCGCGCGGCGGCAAGGTGATCGACTACGCGCCGTTGATCGACGAAGCGCTGTCGCGCGCTGCGCACAAGACGCCGCACGTGCTGATGATCGACCGCCAGCTCGCGCCGGAAAAATTCAGCGCGCCCTATCTGCTCGACTACGAGCCGCTGCGCGAGCAGTTCTTCGACGCGCACGTGCCGTGCGAATGGCTCGAGTCGAACGAGCCGTCGTATGTGTTGTACACGTCGGGCACGACCGGGCGTCCGAAAGGCGTGCAGCGCGATGTCGGCGGTTATGCGGTCGCGCTTGCGGCATCGATGGAATACATCTTCGAAGGCCGCGCCGGCGACACGATGTTCACCGCCTCCGATATCGGCTGGGTGGTCGGGCACAGCTACATCATCTATGCGCCGCTGATCGCGGGTTTGACGACCGTCATGTACGAAGGCACGCCGATCCGTCCGGACGGCGGCATCTGGTGGCGGCTTGTCGAGCAGTACAAAATCAACCTGATGTTCACCGCGCCGACTGCGTTGCGCGTGCTCAAGAAGCAGGATCCGGCATTGATGAAAGCCGCCGACCTGTCGAGCCTGCGCACGCTCTTTCTCGCGGGCGAGCCGCTCGACGAGCCGACTGCCGCGTGGGTCGCGCAATCGCTCGGCAAGCCCGTCGTCGACAACTACTGGCAGACGGAAACCGGCTGGCCGATTCTTGCGATCCAGCGCGGCGTCGAAGCGCTCACGCCGAAGCTCGGCTCGCCCGGCGTGCCCGTGTACGGCTATAACGTGACGCTGCGCGACGAGGTGACGGGCGAGCCCTGCGCGCCCGGCGAAAAAGGCGTGATCACGCTTGCGTATCCGCTGCCGCCCGGCTGCATGTCGACCGTATGGGGCGACGACGCGCGCTTTGTCGACACCTACTGGTCGAGCGTGCCGAACCAGACGGTCTACTCGACTTTCGACTGGGGCGTACAGGACGAAACCGGCTATGTGACGATCCTCGGCCGCACCGACGACGTGATCAATGTCGCCGGCCATCGCCTCGGCACGCGCGAGATCGAAGAAGCGCTGTCGGGCCACAACGCGGTGGCGGAGGTCGCCGTGGTCGGTGTGAACGATCCGGTGAAGGGACAGGCCGCGCTCGCATTCACCGTGCTGCGCGACGCGGACCGCTACGCGTCGGACGAAGCGCGCGCGAAGCTCGAAGCGGAACTCACAGCAACGGTCGACCGGCAGTTGGGATCGATTGCGCGCCCGGCACGCGTGCATATCGTTGCGATGCTGCCGAAGACGCGCTCGGGCAAGCTGTTGCGCCGCGCGATCGCGGCGCTTGCCGAAGGCCGCGACCCAGGCGATTTGCCGACCATCGAAGATCCGGCCGCGCTGCAGCAGATTCGCGATGCGCTGCAGGCTTCGGCCTCGGCGCCGCGATAGGCCGCTTGATAGACCGCTTGATCGGCCGCTTGATAGACCGCTTGATAGACCGCTTGATAGACCGCTCGATAGGCCGCTCGATAAGCCGCTCGATAAGCCGCTCGATAAGCCGCTCGATAAGCCGCTCGATAAGCCGCAGGATAGACCTTGATAGACCGCCTGATAAGCCGACCGCTTATCCGCGTCCCTGCAAGAACCGCCGCAGAATCCCGCTCGAATACGTGCCGGCGATCTCGACGAGAAAGGTCGAGAACGACGCCGGCGCGTGCACGTCCGCGGTATCGGAAATCGTGCGCACGATCGCGCACGGCACGCCGTACTCGTAGCAGACCTGCGCGATCGCCGCGCCTTCCATTTCGACCGCGAGCGCATCGGGCAACGCCGCGCGCAACGCGTTGACCGCCGCCGAACTCGCGATGAACTGGTCGCCGCTGATCACGAGACCGCGGTGCACTCTCGGCCGCGCGGTACCAAAGCGTTCGGCGAGCGCCCCGCCCTCCTGCGCAATGAAGTTTTCGCATGCGGCGGCGAGCGCTTCGGCAAGCGACGCATCGGCGGCAAAGCGCGCGATGCCGAGCAACGGCACTTCGAAGCGCGGAAACAGCGGCGACGCATCAAGATCGTGCTGCATCAGCGTGTGCGCAACGACGATATCGCCGATCTGCACCTCGCGCCCCACACCGCCGGCCACGCCCGTGAACACGACCGCCGCGACATCGAACGCATGAATCAGCGCGCTGACCGTTGCCGCCGCCGCGACCTTGCCGACGCGCGCCAGCGTCACGACACACGGCGCGCCGTGCACGGTGCCGACGTGATAGTCGCGCTGCCCGTGCGTCACCGTGCGCACCTCACCTTCGGCACGCATCGCGGCCACCAGATCGCCGAGTTCGTCGGGCAACGCCGCCATCACACCGAGGGGCCGGCGTGCTGTGGCGTCGCTGCCACGCTGCGCGCCGCTCGCTACTGGCTGCTTCGTTCCCGCATCCTTCGTTTCGCTCATTCCACCGCCTGTAATTTCGCGACCGCGAGCGCCAGCCACTTCTCGCCGTGCCGCTTGAATCTGACCTGTGCCTTGCCGTCCGTGCCGCCGCCTTCGAGCGCAGTGATCGTGCCTTCGCCGAACTTCGTATGGAACACCTGCTGCCCGACGCGAAAGCCCGTTTCAGCCGCGCGCTGCTCGTTCGCGAATGCCGGTAGCGGAGCCGCGGACGCGCCGCCGTCGTAACTCTCGTAGCTACTGCCTTCGCGATTGGAGCGCCCGAACCAGTCGCGGCCCCAGCCCGCGTTATCCGAACGGCCACCCCAGCGCGAACCGGCCTCGACTTTCGGCGTGAGCCACTTTAGCGTTTCTTGCGGAAGTTCGTCGAAAAACCGGGAACGGATGTTATAGCGCGTCTGGCCGTGCAGCATCCGGCTCTGTGCGAAGGAAAGATAGAGCCGTTCCTTCGCACGCGTGATCGCCACGTACATCAGACGCCGCTCTTCCTCGAGCCCGTCCGTTTCCATTGCGCTGTTCTCGTGCGGGAACAGGCCCTCTTCGAGACCCGTGATAAACACCGCCGTGAATTCAAGGCCCTTCGCCGAGTGCACGGTCATCAGCTGCACGGCGTCCTGGCCCGCTTGCGCCTGGTTGTCGCCGGCTTCGAGCGACGCGTGCGACAGGAAGCCCGCGAGCGGCGTCATCGTGTCGGGATTCTGCGCGGGGTCCGCGAGGTTCGCCGGATCGAGCACGACGCTGCCCGGGTCGTCCGTTTCGACTGCGATTTCGGGCGCGGCGGTGGCGCCCGGGCGCAGCGGAATCGAGCGCGCGGGCGTATCGAGCCCGTAGCCCTCTTCGCTGACGAACGCAGCCGCGGCATTGACGAGTTCCTGCAGGTTCTCGAGCCGGTCCTGCCCTTCGCGCTCGTTCTGATAGAAATCGGCGAGACCGCTGCCGCGCACGACGTGCTCGACCGTCTCCGGCAAGCTCATCTGCTGCGTTTCCGCGCGCATCTTCGCGATCAGGGTCGCAAAGGCGCCGAGGCTCGAGCCTGCCTTGCCGGCCACGTACGGAATCGCCGCCGCGAGCGAGCAGTTGTAAAGACGCGCCGCGTCCGCCAGCTGTTCGATCGAACGCGCGCCGATGCCGCGCACCGGAAAGTTCACAACGCGCGCAAATGCCGTATCGTCGTTCGGATTGTCGATCAGGCGCAGATACGCGAGCGCGTGCTTCACTTCCTGGCGCTCGAAAAAGCGCAGCCCGCCATACACGCGATACGGAATGCCGACATTGACGAGCGTGTGCTCGATCGCGCGCGACTGCGCATTGCTTCGATACAGCACCGCGATTTCGCCGCGCGACAAACCCGTGTTGATCAGCGCGCGAATCTCCTCGACGATCCAGCTTGCTTCCTGCGTATCGGTGGCCGCCTCATAGACGCGCACCGGTTCGCCGTGCCCCGCATCCGTGCGCAGGTTCTTGCCGAGGCGCCGCGCGTTGTGCGCGATCAGCTGGTTCGCCGCATCGAGAATATGGCCGTGCGAGCGGTAGTTCTGCTCGAGCTTGATCAGATTGCGGACCTTGAACTCGTGTTCGAAGTCGCGCATGTTGCCGACGTTCGCACCGCGGAAGGCATAGATCGACTGGTCGTCGTCGCCGACCGCAAAGATCGCGTTCTGCTCGCCCGCGAGCATCTTGAGCCACGCGTATTGCAGCTTGTTCGTGTCCTGGAACTCGTCGACGAGAATTTGCCGGAAGCGCGCCTGGTAATGCGCGCGCAGCGGCGCATTGTGCGCAAGCAGCTCGTAGCAGCGCAACAGCAGCTCCGGAAAATCGACGACGCCTTCGCGCTGGCATTGCTGCTCGTACGCCTCGTAGAGCTCGACGAACTTGCGGTTGAAGTTGTCGGTGGCATCGACGTCTTTCGGTCGCAGCCCCTGCTCCTTCGCGTTATTGATGAAGTACTGCAGGTTCTTCGCCGGATATTTTTCGTCGTCGACGTTGAGGCCCTTCATGAGCCGCTTGATCGCCGAGAGCTGGTCAGCCGTGTCGAGAATCTGGAACGTCTGCGGCAGGCCCGCGTCGCGATAGTGCGCGCGCAGCATCCGGTTGCACAGGCCGTGGAACGTGCCGATCCACATGCCGCGCGTATCGATCGGCAGCAGCGCGGAAAGGCGCGCCATCATCTCGCGCGCGGCCTTGTTCGTGAAGGTGACCGCCAGCACCGTGGGCGGCGACGCGTAACCGTGCTGGATCAGCCAGGCGATGCGCGTGATCAGCACGCGGGTTTTGCCGCTGCCGGCGCCCGCCAGAATAAGCGCCGGTTCGTTCGGCAACGTCACGGCGGCAAGTTGTTCAGGATTCAGGTTGGCGAGCAGATCGGGCATGTCGGATGGGCGAACGGATAAGCGGGCACAAAAGCGGCGGACACAAAAGCAGCAGACACAAAACCGGACAGCCGGGCAAAGCGGCGCGGGAATGACGGCCCGGACGTAACGCTCACCGCGTGGCGCGCGCGTGACTCATGGCAGCGCCTCATGGCAGCACCTCATGGCAGCACATCAGGCAGTGGCGACAGAGCCGTGCGCCATTATAAGTCCCGCCTGACGCGAGCGCCCCCTCGGCCGAATGGCCAGCGGGCGGCCTGCTGAACTGTACAGCCTTTATAATTCAAGGTTTCGGGCATCTTTTCACGCATTTTTCGGCAGACTTCCACAATGAGCGACAGCACGCTGGCCAAGAGCTTCGAGCCCCACACGATCGAGGCCGAATGGGGCCCCAAATGGGAACAACGCGGCTACGCCGCGCCGGCAATGCAGCCGGGCCGCAACAATTTCTCCATTCAGTTGCCGCCGCCGAACGTCACCGGCACGCTGCATATGGGCCACGCGTTCAACCAGACCATCATGGACGGCCTGACGCGCTATCACCGCATGCTCGGCGAGAACACGCTGTGGGTGCCGGGCACCGACCACGCCGGCATCGCCACGCAGATCGTCGTCGAACGGCAGCTCGACGCGCAGAAAATCTCGCGCCACGACCTCGGCCGCGAAAAGTTCGTCGAGCGCGTATGGGAATGGAAACACGAGTCCGGCTCGACGATCACAAACCAGGTGCGGCGCCTCGGCGCGTCGATCGACTGGTCGCGCGAATACTTCACGATGGACGACAAGCTGTCGCCCGTGGTGGCCGACGTGTTCGTGCGTCTTTATGAGCAGGGCCTCATCTATCGCGGCAAGCGCCTCGTGAACTGGGACCCGGTGCTGCTTACCGCGGTGTCCGACCTCGAAGTGGTCAGCGAGGAGGAAAACGGCCACCTGTGGCATATCCAGTATCCGTTGGCGGACGGCTCCGGCCATCTGACGGTCGCCACCACACGCCCTGAAACGATGCTCGGCGACGTCGCGGTGATGGTGCATCCGGAAGACGAGCGCTACGCGCACCTGATCGGCAAGACCGTGAAGCTGCCGCTGACCGATCGCGAGATTCCCGTGATCGCCGACGACTACGTCGATCGCGCGTTCGGCACGGGCGTCGTGAAAGTCACGCCCGCGCACGACTTCAAC
This sequence comes from Paraburkholderia edwinii, assembly GCF_019428685.1. Classification (NCBI taxonomy): domain Bacteria; kingdom Pseudomonadati; phylum Pseudomonadota; class Betaproteobacteria; order Burkholderiales; family Burkholderiaceae; genus Paraburkholderia; species Paraburkholderia edwinii. Next base: position 1,791,577 of record NZ_CP080095.1, on the reverse strand, counting down.
GACTATCAGGTCGGCCAGCGCCACAAACTGCCGCAAATCGAAATCCTCACGCTCGACGCGAAGATCAACGACAACGCGCCGCAGGCGTATCGCGGCCTCGACCGCTTCGAGGCGCGCAAGCGCGTCGTGGAAGACCTCGACAAGCTCGGCCTGCTCGAATCGGTGAAGACGCACAAGCTGATGGTGCCGCGCGGCGACCGCACGAACGTCGTGATCGAGCCGATGCTCACCGACCAGTGGTTCGTCGCGATGAGCAAGCCCGCGCCTGAGGGCACCTTCAATCCTGGCAAGTCGATCGCCGAAACCGCGCTCAATGTGGTGCGCAACGGCGACATCAAGTTCGTGCCCGAGAACTGGACCACCACGTACTACCAGTGGCTCGAAAACATCCAGGACTGGTGTATCTCGCGTCAATTGTGGTGGGGCCATCAGATTCCCGCGTGGTACGGCGAGAACGGCGAAGTGTTCGTCGCGCACACCGAGGAAGGCGCGCGCAACAAGGCGGCTGAAAGCGGCTACACGGGCCCGCTCACGCGCGACCAGGACGTGCTCGACACGTGGTTCTCGTCGGCGCTCGTGCCGTTCTCGTCGCTTGGCTGGCCGGCGGAAACTGCGGAACTGAAGGCATTCCTGCCGTCGTCGGTGCTCGTCACCGGCTTCGACATCATCTTTTTCTGGGTCGCGCGCATGGTCATGATGACCACGCACTTCACAGGCAAGGTGCCGTTTCATACGGTCTACGTGCATGGCCTCGTGCGCGATCACGAAGGCCAGAAGATGTCGAAGAGCAAGGGCAACACGCTCGATCCGCTCGATATCGTCGACGGCATCGAACTCGACGCGCTGGTCGCCAAGCGCACGACGGGGCTGATGAACCCGAAAAACGCGGCCACCATCGAAAAGAAGACACGCAAGGAATTCCCGGAAGGCATTCCCGCCTTCGGCACCGATGCGCTGCGCTTCACGATGGCGTCGATGGCCACGCTCGGCCGCAACGTGAACTTCGACCTCGCGCGCTGCGAAGGCTATCGCAACTTCTGCAACAAGCTGTGGAACGCCACGCGCTTCGTGCTGATGAACTGCGAAGACCACGATTGCGGCTTCAGCAAGCCCGGCGCGTGCCAGCCCGGCGATTGCGGCCCCGGCGGCTATACGGACTTCTCGCAGGCGGACCGCTGGATCGTGTCGCTGCTGCAGCGGGTCGAAGCCGATGTCGCGAAGGGCTTCGCCGACTATCGTTTCGACAATGTGGCGAACGCCCTATATAAGTTCGTCTGGGACGAATACTGTGACTGGTACCTCGAGTTCGCGAAGGTGCAAATCCAGACAGGCACGCCCGAACAGCAGCGCGCCACGCGGCGCACGCTGTTGCGCGTCCTCGAAGCGGTGCTGCGTCTGCTGCACCCGATCGTTCCGTTCATCACCGAGGCGCTGTGGCAAAAGGTGGCGCCGCTCACCGACGCGTACCCGGCCGGCATGGCCGAAGGCGAAGCATCGATCATGGTGCAACCGTATCCGGTCAGCGAGGCGAAGAAGATCGACGAGTCTGCCGAGCAGTGGGCCGCCGATCTGAAGGCCGCGATCGACGCGTGCCGCAACCTGCGTGGCGAGATGAACCTGTCGCCAGCCACGAAGGTACCGCTGCTCGCCACCGGCAACGCCGCGCGGCTCAAGACGTTCGCGCCCTACGCGCAAGCGCTCGCGCGTCTGTCGGAGGTGCGCATCATCGACGACGAGGCGCAACTGGACAAGGAAGCGCATGGCGCGCCAATTGCTATCGTAGGATCTGACAAGCTCGTGCTGAAGGTGGAGATCGACGTCGCCGCCGAACGCGAGCGTCTGTCAAAAGAGATTGCGAGATTGAACGCAGAAGTATCGAAATGTAACGCGAAGCTTCAAAACGAGAGCTTTGTCGCGAAGGCGCCGGCCGCCGTGGTTGAGCAGGAGCAGAAAAGGCTGGCAGAATACCAGACCACTATCGGCAAGCTTACGGCGCAGCTGACGCGCCTGCCGGCCTGACAGACGCGGCGCCACAAGCGCCGCATCGACAGGTCGTTCGCACCACGGCAAGGCCGGTTACACCGCACCGGTCAGTCCATTACCAGGGGTAATCGAATGCTCAAAGTTACAAAAGCAGTCTTTCCAGTGGCAGGTCTTGGCACACGGTTTCTCCCGGCAACCAAGGCAAGCCCGAAGGAAATGCTGCCGATCGTCGACAAGCCGCTGATCCAGTACGCAGTGGAAGAAGCGATGGCAGCGGGCATCACGGAAATGATCTTCGTCACGGGCCGCAGCAAGCGCGCGATCGAAGATCACTTCGACAAGTCCTACGAGATCGAGGCGGAACTCGAAGCGCGCGGCAAGGCAAAGCTGCTCGAGCTCGTGCGCAGCATCAAGCCGAGCCATGTCGACTGCTTCTACGTGCGCCAGCCGGAAGCGCTCGGTCTCGGCCACGCGGTGCTGTGCGCCGAGAAGCTCGTCGGCGACAACCCGTTTGCCGTGATTCTCGCGGACGACCTGCTGTACGGCACGCCGCCCGTCATGCAGCAGATGATCGAGGTGTTCGACCACTATCACAGCTCGGTGATCGGCGTCGAAGAGATTCCGCGCGACGAAACGAAGTCGTACGGCATTGTCGACGGCAAGGAATGGGAAGACGCGATCATCAAGATGTCGGGCATCGTCGAAAAGCCGGCGCCCGATGTTGCGCCATCCAATCTCGGTGTGGTCGGCCGCTATGTGCTCAAGCCGCGCATCTTCGAACATATCCGTTCGCTGAAGCCGGGCGCAGGCGGCGAACTGCAGCTGACCGACGCGATCCAGTCGCTGCTCAACGACGAACAGGTGCTGGCGTACAAGTATCACGGCACGCGTTTCGACTGCGGCAGCAAGCTCGGCTATCTGAAGGCGACCGTCGAGTTCGCGTTGCGTCACCCGGAAGTGGCCGCCGATTTCGAGCAGTATCTGCGCACGCGTTCGCCGGTGCTCGAGGGCTAGGCATCGACGTTTGACTCGCGGCCGCTGTAGATGCTGTAGCAGTGACGGCCGTCGATAAACGCAAAAGGCGCCATGTCTGCTGATGCAGACATGGCGCCTTTGTTTTGGTCCTGGCGCTTTCAGTCGCGAAGAAAAGGCCTGTGCCCTCTATCGCCGCCGGATCAGAAAGATAAACGTCTTGTCCTGCGTCGTCGTCGTTTCGACGATGCCGTTGCCCGTCTGCTTCGCGAACGCGGCGAAATCGCGCTGCGAGCCTGGATCGGTTGCGAGCACTTTCAGGATCTGACCGCTCTCCATATCGGCGAGCGCTTTTTTCGCGCGCAGGATCGGCAGCGGGCAGTTCAGCCCGCGCGCATCGACTTCCTTGTGAATCTGGATTTCCATCGGCAAGGACCTTCGGGATGAGGCGTCACTGAAACGCCATGCAGAGGGTCAAATTCTACAGCAGGCGCCTCACGCGCGCCGCCCGCCTCATCCTGCGCCGCTGTGCAGCCGGTCCTTACAGCGTGACAGCCTGGCCGGTTTCGAGCGAAGTCCGCAACGCACTGCCGATACGTGTCGCCTCGAGCGCGTCGGCCAGCGTCGCGCCGCTCGGCTCGCCAATTCGGCTGCCTGCACCCTGACCACCGCTCTGCGCATTCCGCACTTCCGCGACAAACGCCTGCGCTTCGTACAGAAACGCGTCTTCGAAGCGATCGAAGAACGTCGGCGTGCACTCGTTGCGCACGCCATGCGCGTCCGCGATCTCGACGCGATTGAGCCGCGGATTGCGGCCGATCGCCAGCGCGCCCCCCGTGCCGATCACTTCGCTGCCCGTATCGTTGCCGTGCGCCATCGTGCGCGACGCATAGAACATCGCGAGTCCACCGCCTTCGAATTCGCAGATCGCCACGCCGTTGTCGACATCGCCGAACTCGCGCAAGCCGTCGTGCAACGCGACGGTGCCGGCCGCATAGATGCGCTTCGCCTTCGGCTTGCCGAGCAGCCACCGCGCGACATCGATATCGTGCACGGTGCAGTCGAGAAAAATGCCGCCCGAAGTTGGCGCGAAGCGGACGAAAAAGCCATCGGGGTCGTTCAGATCGCAGGTCTGCGAGCGCACCATGAATGGCCGGCCGATCAGGCCCGACTGGATCTTGTCGTACGCATCGCGATAACTCGGATCGAAACGGCGCATAAAGCCGATCGTCGCCTGCAGATGCGGCTGGCGCTGCGCAACACTGAGCACGCGCTCGCATTCTGCAAGATCGAGCGACAGCGGCTTCTCGCAGAACACATGCTTGCCGGCCTGCAATGCATCGACAATCTGCTGCGCGTGCAAGGCCGACGGCGTGACGAGCCACACTGCGTCGATCTCGCGATCGTTCAGCAGCGCCGCATAGTCGCGATACTCGCGCGGCGCGGGCAGCGCACCGCGCGCCCACATCAGCTCTTCGTCGAGCGGACTGCACACGGCGGCCAGCGTCGCGCCGCGCACGCGATACGCAATGTTCTGCGCATGCCGCTTGCCGAGCCGGCCAAGGCCGACGACACCGATACGAAGCGGCGGCCCTTGCAACGCGCCTTGCTGCGCGTTGTGCGAGAGATCAGGCGCCGCCATCACGAAGCCTCGCCAAGCTTCACCGCGCGCCCTTCGCGCCACGAACGCGTCGCGGCTTCGGCCAGTTCGAGCGCCTTCAAACCGTCCGCGACGGTCGTGCGCACCGGCTTGCCGTGCGTGACCGCATCGAAGAAATGCGCGATTTCGAGCGCATACGCCGCGCGATACCGTTCGAGGAAAAACGCCTCGGGCACATCGCTCGACACCGCGGTCTTCGAATACGCGACCACTTCCGTCGGCCGCACATTGCCCGCCTGCAGCATGCCGTCGCTGCCCAGCACTTCGAAGCGCTGGTCGTAGCCGTACGCCGCGCGCCGCGCGGTATTGATCTGGCACAGGCGCCCGCGCTTCGTGCGGATCGTCACCGCGGTCGAATCGATATCGCCGGCATCGGCGATCGCCGGATCCGACAGCACGCTGCCCGTCGCATGTAGCGTCTCGGCTTCGTCGTCGAGAATCCAGCGGAAGATATCGAAGTCGTGAATCAGCATGTCCTTGAAGATGCCGCCCGAGTGCTTGATGTACTCGACAGGCGGCGCGCCCGGATCGCGGCTCGTCACGATCAGCATTTCCGGGGTGCCGATCTCGCCCGCGTCGATACGCGCTTTTACCGCGGCGAAAGTCGGATCGAAGCGCCGCTGGAAACCGATCATGCACACGACGCCCGCTTTCGCGACCGCATCGGCACAGGCACGTGCGCGCTCGAGCGTGAGGTCCACCGGCTTCTCGCAGAACACATGTTTCTTCTGCGCAGCCGACTTCAGAATCAGATCGGCATGCGTATCGGTGCTCGAGCAGATCACCGTCGCACCGACCGACGCATCTCCCATCGCGCCATCGATATCCGCTACCTGCGCGCCGTGCTGCGCAGCCAGTGCCGCGGCCGCATCGCGGTTCACATCGACCACATACTTGAGGCGCACGCCCGGCTGCCGCGCGAGGTTCGCCGCATGAATCCTTCCGATGCGGCCCGCGCCGAACACCGCGACGTCGATCGTCTTCGTGTCTCCACCCGTGTTTCCACTACTAGTCATCGTATCCTCCGGTGTCTTTCGATTCCTCAACGTTCAATTCAAGCTTGTACGCAAGCGCGATAAAGAGCGCCTGGCACAGGCAGATCGTGCTGGTCAGCGAGCGGAACGCGAACGCGCTGCCCTCCTTCACATACAGCTGCGTGGTCGCATAACGCGCGAGCGGCGATAGCTGGCTGTCGCTGATCAGCAGCGTCTTCGCCTGATGGTGATGCGCGACGCGCAAGCAGTACTGCGTCTCCTTGCCGTACGGCGCGAAGCTGATTGCGATCACCACGTCGCCCTTCTTCACGCTGCGAATCTGCTCGCGATACATGCCGCCGAAGCCCGAAACCAGATGCACGCGCTTCGGCGTGTGCTGCAATGCATAGACGATATAGCTCGCCACCGGAAACGAGCGCCGCACGCCGACCACATAGATGTTGTCGGCCTGCTGCATCATCTTCACGGCGGCGTCGAATTGCGCGTCGTCGAGCGTGCCCTCGAGTTCGTCGAGACCGCCGCGGCACGCGGCGATAAATTCGCGCGCGACGGTGCCGCCCGCGAGGCGCCCCGGCTTTTCGTCGATCAGCTTGCGGATGCGTTGCTGATAACTCGACGACGACGCGCCCTGTCCCGTATACGCCTGACGAAACACCGCCTGCAGATCGGAAAATCCGGAGAAGCCGAAGCGCTGTGCAAAGCGCACCACGGCCGACGGATGCACGCCGCAACTCGTGGCGATGTCGCTCGTGCGATCGACCATCACGCTGCCGCGATGCTGTTCGATATACGTCGCCACGCTCTTCAACTGACGCGGCAACGACTCGTAGTTCTCCGCGATGCGCTGCATCAATTCATCGACGCTCGGCAGTTCTTCTGTGTTTTCTTCGGCCATGGCCTTCCCTTCAGTGCTGTGTTGCGTCGCAAAAGCCGCATGGCGCATGCCTTTCGATAGACGGCGGATATGCCGCACAGGCGCGCCGAACGGCCCGTCCGACGTTGCCGATTATAGGTAGCGCACCCAGCAAATGGAACGTATTTTCCAATTTTATTTTTATTGAAATTTCCATTGCACCACTGTCGAACTTGACCTAATCTTGGTCGTGAGCGATGGCGCGCCCGCCCCGAGTTCGTCGTTGAAACAGGCAAGCGCTCCATACGCTCCCCTCAAAAACGAACAGACCGAGAAAGGTGGAGACAATGAAACTTTGCAGAGGCAAGGGTTCGCTCACGGCGCTTTTTGCAGCGCTTTCGCTATCGCTTGGCTTCGCGGCATCGTCGCCCGCACAGGCGGCGCCCGATGCGCACTTCGTGCTGATCAGCCATGCACCCGATTCCGATTCGTGGTGGAACACGATCAAGAACGCGCTCAAGCAGGCCGACGAAGACTTCAACGTCGAAACCGACTATCGCAATCCGCCGAACGGCGACATCGCGGACATGTCACGTCTGATCGAACAGGCGGCCGCACGCAACTACGACGGCGTGATCGTGACCATCGCCGACTATGACGTGCTGAAGAGCTCGATCGGCAAGGTCACGGCCAAGAAGATTCCGCTCGTGACGATCAACTCGGGCACCGAAGAGCAGAGCGCGAAGCTTGGCGCGATCATGCACGTCGGCCAGCCTGAATACGTGGCGGGTAAAGCGGCCGGCGAAAAGGCGAAGGCCGCCGGCGTCAAGTCGTTCCTCTGCGTGAATCACATCGCGACGAACTCGGTGTCGTTCGACCGCTGCCGCGGCTTTGCCGACGCGATCGGCGTCGACTACAAGACGTCGACGATCGATTCGGGCCAGGATCCGACCGAAATCCAGTCGAAAGTCAGCGCCTATCTGCGCAATCACCCGAACACCGGCGCGATCCTGACGCTCGGCCCCGTACCGGCCGCGGCGACGCTGAAGGCGGTCCAGCAGATGGGCCTCGCGGGCAAGATCTATTTCTGCACGTTCGACTTCTCGGACGATATCGCGAAGGCGATTCAGGCCGGCACGATCCAGTTCGCGATCGACCAGCAGCCGTATCTGCAGGGCTATATCCCGGTCGCAGTGCTCGCGATTGCGAAGAAGGACCACACGACCGACCCGGTGAAGATCCGCCAGATCCTGCAGGCGAATCCGAAGTTCAAGGCGCGTCTCGAGACCTATGGGCTTCAGCCGTCTTATGGGCCGAAGGACATCCGCTCGGGTCCGGGCTTCATCACGAAAGAGAATCTCGACAAGGTCATCAAGTACGCGGGCCAGTATCGTTGATTTGACCCGCTGATTTAACCGCCGTATCGAGCGGTATCCAGCGGTTTCGTCGAGTAGTACGCGGCACCGGACGCGCATTGCGCATGCACATCGCGCGCGGCACCGGCGGACCTCGCTCCGCCCGTCGCCGCCGCTCGCGCACTGACGCGCCGCGCCGCATCAATCACCGGTTTTCACGCGGTAGACGCAGGGACCGGGCATCTCGTAATACGTGGGGCCGGCGTAAGCGCTAAAGCGCTAACTCTGGCCGACAGGAGACATCATGGGCGTAGCCGGCAAACACTTTCCCTCGCATACAGGAGACGCGTCGAACCCCAGCGACGCGACGACGCCTGCTGCCTCCACCGCGACGCAGCCCGCGGCAGCGCACGGCGACGAACGCATCCGCAAGGAGTCCTGGTACGGTCATCTGCTGAACCGTCCCGAGTTCGCCGCGATTTCCGGCACCGTGCTCGTGTTTCTCGTCTTCGCGATTGGCGCCGGTCACTCCGGCATGTTCAATCTCGACGGCGTGATGAACTGGTCGCAGGTATCGGCCTACCTCGGCATTCTCGCGGTCGGCGCGTGTCTCCTGATGATTGCCGGCGAGTTCGACCTGTCGATCGGCTCGATGATCGGCTTCGCCGGCATGATGGTGGCGATTCCCTCCGTCTACTTTCACTGGCCGATCTGGGCCGCGATCATTTTCGCGTTCGTCGGCTCGATGCTGCTGGGCGCATTGAACGGCTACCTCGTGATGCGCACGCGGCTGCCGTCCTTCATCGTCACGCTCGCGTTCCTGTTTATCCTGCGCGGCCTCACGCTCGCGCTGTCGATCATGGTCGCGGACCGCACGATCATCTCCGGTGTCGGCGACCTTGCGCAGGCCGATCCGGTCAGCAACTTCCTGTTTCATGGCGTCGCCTTGCAAGGACTGTTCACGACGCTCGCGCATATGGGTATCGGTACGCTGCTCGATAACGGCAAGCCGCTCGTGCCCGGCATTCCCAAAGTGCTGCTCTGGTGGTTCGCGCTCGCCGCGGTCTGCGCCTTCGTCCTGGCGAAGACGCGCTACGGCAACTGGATTCTCGCGGTCGGCGGCGATGCCAATGCGGCGAAAAACGTCGGCGTACCGGTCAAGCGCGTGAAGATCGCCCTCTTCGTACTGACCGCGTTCTGCTCGTGCCTGTTCGCGGTGCTGCAGGTGTGCGACATCGGCTCCGCTGCGGCGGACCGCGGTCTGCAGAAGGAATTCGAAGCGATCATCGCCGCGGTGATCGGCGGCACGCTCCTGACCGGCGGCTACGGCTCGGTGGTCGGCGCATGCTTCGGCGCCCTGATCTTCGGCGTCGTGCAGATCGGCATCACCTATACCGACGTCAGCTCCGACTGGTTCCGCGTGTTCCTCGGCGTGATGCTGCTGCTTGCGGTGCTGTTCAACCACTATGTGCGCCGGCGCGTCGCGCAATCGTAATCGACTGGAGAACGAATATGTCCGACGTCATCAACCCCAGCGAAAACGCCAACCCGGCAGCGCCGAATTCAGCGACAGCTGAAGGCGACACCATCCTCGCGCTCGAAAACGTCAGCAAGTTTTTCGGCAAGGTCATCGCGCTATCGGGCGTCACGCTGCGCCTCAAACGCGGTGAAGTGCACTGCCTGCTCGGCGACAACGGCGCCGGCAAGTCGACGCTGATCAAGACGCTCGCGGGCGTGCATGCGCCCTCCGCGGGCCAGTATCTGGTGGACGGCAAGCCCGTGCATTTCGAATCGCCGAAAGACGCGCTCGACCGCGGCATCGCAACCGTCTATCAGGATCTGGCGCTGGTGCCGCTGCTCTCCGTCGCGCGCAACTTCTTTATGGGCCGCGAGCCGCAGAAGAAGATGCTCGGCCTTTTCACCGTGATGGACCTCGATACCAGCGCGCAGACCGCGCGCGAAAAGCTCGCGGAAATGGGCATTCATGTGCGCGACCCGCATCAGCCGATCGGCACGATGTCAGGCGGCGAGCGGCAATGTCTGGCGATCGCGCGCGCGATCCACTTCGGCGCGCGCGTGCTGATTCTCGACGAGCCGACCGCCGCACTCGGCGTGAAGCAAAGCTTCAACGTGCTGAAACTGATTCACAAGGCGCGCGCGAAAGGCATCTCGGTGATCTTCATCACGCACAACGTGCATCACGCGTATCCGATCGGCGATTCGTTCACGCTGCTCAATCGCGGCAAATCGCTCGGTACTTATACGAAGGACACGATCAGCAAGGAGCAGGTGCTCGACATGATGGCGGGCGGCGCCGAAATGCAGAAGATGATCGCCGAACTCGACGGCGCGACGATCTGAGCGCGCAGCGGTCTGCGCAGCGACTCGCGAAACGCCCCACTACTGCCCCACTGATCCGACGCCTCGACACAGGACATTCCATGGCACCTACTTCACACTCCGCGGCCAGCACAGCCAGTACGGCCGACGCGTCTACCCACGCCAGCCGCTTCGCCGCCGGCCGCAGCCGCGACATCATCTGCCTCGGCCGCTTCGCGGTCGACCTGTACGCGCAGCAGGTCGGCGCGCGGCTCGAAGACGTATCGAGCTTCGCGAAATATCTCGGCGGTTCGTCGGCGAATATCGCGTTCGGCTGCGCGCGCCTCGGGCTCGCGTCGGCGATGCTCGCACGCGTCGGCGACGACCATATGGGCCGCTTTCTGACCGAAACGCTCGCGAACGAAGGCTGCGACGTGAGCCACGTGCGCATCGACCGCGAACGGCTGACCGGGCTCGTGCTGCTCGGCCTGAAGGACCGCGACACCTTCCCGCTGATCTTCTACCGCGAAAACTGCGCCGATATGGCCGTCGACGAAGCGGACTTCGACGAAGCATTTATCGCCTCGTCGAAGGCGTTTCTGATCACCGGCACGCATCTGTCGACGCAACAGGTGAACCGCACGAGCCGCCGCGCGCTCGAGTACGCACGCCGCAACAACGTGCGCACCGTGCTCGACATCGACTACCGTCCGGTGCTGTGGGGTTTGACGGGCAAAGCCGACGGCGAGACGCGCTTTATCGCGAACGAAGGCGTGAGCGCGCATCTGCAAGGCATGCTGCCGTTGTTCGATCTCGTGATCGGCACCGAAGAGGAGTTCTGCATTGCGGGCGGCCACACCGATCTGCTCGAAGCGCTGCGCACGGTGCGCTCGGTCACGCCGGCGACGCTCGTCGTCAAGCGTGGGCCGCTCGGCTGCCAGATTATCGACAGCATCGTGCCGAACAGACTCGACGACGCGCCGATTCACGGCGGCGTGCAGGTCGAAGTGCTGAACGTGCTCGGCGCGGGCGATGCATTCGCGTCGGGCTTCCTGTCGGGGTGGCTGCGCGATCAGCCGCTCGACGCGTGCGCACGCGCCGCGAACGCGAGCGGCGCGCTTGTCGTGTCGCGCCACGGCTGCGCGCCGGCCATGCCGACACCGGCCGAACTCGACTACTTCCTCGCCGAAGCGAAAGCCGATCCGCAGCGGATGCGCCGTCCGGATCTCGACGCAAAGCTCGCGCGCCTGCATCGCGTGACGCCCGCACGCAAGCCTTGGGACGAAGTGCTTGGCTTCGCCTTCGACCATCGCAACCAGTTCTTCGAACTCGCGCAGCAAACCGGGGCGAGCGAAACGCGCATCGCGCAGTTGAAGGGCCTGTTCGTCGACGCCGTCGCGCAAACGGAAGCGGCGCTCGGTCTGCAAGGACGCATCGGCGTGCTGATCGACGACCGCTACGGCCAGGATGCGTTGAACGCCGCGACCGGGCGCGGCTGGTGGATCGGCCGCCCGGTCGAACTGCCCGGCTCGTCGCCGCTCGTGTTCGATCACGGCCGCTCGGTCGGCACGACGCTCACGAGCTGGCCGCGCGAGCATGTCGTGAAATGCCTCGTTCACTATCACCCGGACGAACCGTTCGAACAGCGTATCGAACAGGAAGCGCAACTGCGCGCGCTCTACGACGCAGTGCAGGCGAGCGGCCATGAACTGCTGCTCGAAGTGATTCCGCCGAAACGTGCCGACCTGCCGTGCGATCCGGACGTCGTGCATCGCGCGTTGAAGCGCCTCTACAACATCGGCATCTATCCGGAATGGTGGAAGCTCGCGCCGCTCGATGCCGCGCAATGGCAGGCCGTCGATGCGCTGATCGCCGAGCGCGATCCGTATTGCCGCGGCGTTGTGCTGCTCGGCCTGTCGGCGCCACTCGAGCAGCTGATCGACGGCTTCGGCGCGGCGGCCGCCTCGGCGACCTGCCGCGGCTTTACGGTCGGCCGCACGATCTTCCACGAACCGAGCCACGCGTGGCTCGCGGGCGACATCGGCGACGACGAGCTGATCGCGCGCGTGCGGCGCACTTTCGAAACCTTGATCGCGTCGTGGCGTGCGGCGCGCGGCGGCCACGCCGCGGGCGCTAACACGTCGCGCACGGTCCATCAGGAGCAGGCAGCATGAACCAGCGCGTGTTGGACAAGGAAGCGGCAGCGGCGGCCCAGCAAAACGCCACGCAGGTTTCACCGGACGGCACGATCCGTCTGACCGCGGCGCAGGCGCTGGTGCGCTACCTCGCCGCGCAGCGCGTGGTGACGGAAGACGGCAAAGGCACCGAGCCGCTCTTCGGCGGCGTATTCGCGATCTTTGGGCACGGCAACGTGGCCGGCATCGGCGAGGCGCTCTACCAGCACCGCAACGAGCTGCCGACGCTGCGCGCGCATAACGAGCAGGCGATGGCGCATAGCGCGATTGCCTACGCGAAAGCGCATTTCCGCCGCCGCATGATGGCCGTCACGACATCGATCGGACCCGGCGCGACGAATCTCGTCACCGCGGCCGCGCTCGCGCACGTGAACCGGCTGCCGGTGCTGCTGCTGCCCGGCGATATCTTCGTCTCGCGCGCGCCCGATCCGGTGCTGCAGCAGGTCGAAGACTTCCACGACGGCGGCATCTCCGCGAACGACGTGTTCAAGCCCGTGTCGCGCTATTTCGACCGCATCATGCATCCCGCGCAATTGCTGAGCGCGTTGCCGCGCGCGCTGCGCGTGCTGACCGATGCCGCGCTGTGCGGTCCGGTTACGCTCGCGCTGCCGCAGGACGTGCAAGCCGCGGCCTACGACTATCCGGCCAGCTTCTTCGAGCCGCGCGTCGTGCAGTTTCATGCGCCCGCGCCGGTCGATCATGAGATCGCCGCGGCGCTCGCCCGCTTGCGCAATGCGAAGCGCCCGCTGATTGCCGCAGGCGGCGGCGTGCTCTACGGACGCGCGACCGAAACACTGCGCGCCTTTGCCGCCGAGCACGGCATTCCGGTTGCGGAAACGCAGGCCGGCAAGGGCTCGCTTGCGTGGGGCGACCCGCTCAATATGGGCGCGCTTGGCGTGACCGGTTCGCCCGGCGCGAATGCGCTCGCGCATGAAGCCGATTGCGTACTCGCCGTCGGCACGCGTCTGCAGGATTTCACGACCGGTTCGAACACGCTCTTCACGCAAGCGGACGTGATCGGCATCAACGCGAATGCTTTCGACGGCCTCAAGCACCGCGGGCTGGTCGTCGAAGCCGATGCCGGGCGCGCACTCGCGGCGCTATCCGCGCAACTGAAAGGCTGGCGCGCCGAGCCTGCGTGGACGCAACGCGCGCATCAGCTCGCCGACGAATGGCGCGCCACGGTCGACACACTCACGCACGCGCCGCAACGCGAAAACGTGCTGCCGTACGACGCGGACGTGATCGGCGCGGTGCAGCGCTCGAGCGCGCAGTCGGCGGCCAACGACATCGTCGTCTGCGCGGCCGGCACGCTGCCCGCGGAATTGCACAAGCTGTGGCGCGCGGGCCGCCCGGGCGCGTATCACGTCGAATACGGCTATTCGTGTATGGGCTATGAGATCGCGGGCGGCCTCGGCGTGAAGCTCGCGCGGCCCGAGCGCGAAGTGATCGTGATGGTCGGCGACGGCAGCTACCTGATGCTGAACAGCGAGATCGCCACCTCGGTCATGCTCGGCGCGAAACTGATCGTCGTCGTGCTCGACAACCGCGGCTACGGCTGTATCAACCGTTTGCAGCAGGCCTGCGGCGGCGCGCCGTTCAACAACCTGTTCGAGGACTGCGTGCAGGGCGCGAGCGGCGCGCCGGCCATCGATTTCGCCGCGCATGCGCGCTCGCTCGGCGCACAGGCCGAACATGTCGCGCATATCGGCGAATTCGAAGCCGCGATGCAACGCGCGCGCGCGGCGGATCGCACCTACGTGATCAGCATCGACACCGATCCTGCCCGCACCACCGACGACGGCGGCTGGTGGTGGGAAGTCGCGGTGCCCGAAGTGTCGCCGCGGCCGGGCGTGCGCGAGGCGCGCGCGCAGTATGAGGCGCAGCTTACGGCGCGTGACGGCGGCTCCGATGGCAAGGCTCACGACTGATTGAACACGCGGCCCGACACACGGCCCGACGCACAGCCCAACGCACGGCCCAACGCACGGCCCGACGCACAGCGCAATACGCGCCCCGGGCCAACGAACGAGGAACATCACATGTCAACCTTCGAAGTACGCATCGGCATCAATCCGCTGTCGTGGATGAACGACGATCTGCCGTCGCTCGGCGGCGAAACGCCGCTCGAAGTCGCGCTGACCGAAGGCCGCGAAATCGGCTACCAGGGCTTCGAGCTCGGCAACAAGTTTCCGCGCGAACCGCAGGCGTTAAAGGCGCTGCTAGCGCAGTACGATCTCGCGCTCGTGTCCGGCTGGTATTCGGGAAGGCTCGCCCAACGCAGCGTGGCCGAAGAAATCGAATCGGTCGGGCCGCATCTCGACCTGCTCGCGAAGAACGGCGCGAACGTAATGGTCTACGGCGAAGTGGCCGATTCGATTCAGGGCGCAGCGGCGCCGCTCTATCAGCGCCCACGCTTTTTCACGGACGCGCAATGGAACGCGTACGCGAAACGCGTCGACGAATTCGCGCAATACACGCTAAGCCGCGGCGTGCGGCTCGCGTATCACCATCATATGGGCGCGTATGTCGAGACGCCCGCCGACGTCGACCGGCTGATGGCGCTAACCGGCGATGCGGTCGGCCTGCTGTTCGACGCCGGGCATATCACATTCGCGGGCGGCGATCCGCTCGAGGTGCTCGACAAACACATCGCGCGCGTCTGTCACGTGCACTGCAAGGACGTGCGGCCCGCGGTCATGAAGCTCGCGCGCAATCGCAACTGGAGCTTTCTCGACGCGGTGCTCAATGGCGCATTCACGGTGCCCGGCGACGGCGCGGTCGATTTCGCGGGCATCATCACGCGCCTGAAGCGCCACGGCTATCGCGGCTGGCTCGTCGTCGAAGCGGAGCAGGATCCGGCCATCGCGCCATCGTATGCATTTGCGCAAAAGGGCTACCGCACATTGCGCTCGCTCGTCGATGCCCCGCTCGATGTGGCAAACAAGGCAGCACAGGAGGCAGCATGAGTCTGCTCGTCAAGGCCGAGCGCGAAGGCCAGACCATCGCGCGCGTCACGCCCGATTCGGCGGGCTGGCGATACGTCGGCTTCGCGGCCTACCGGCTCGAAGCGAATGAAGTCGTGCACGTGCTCGAAGCGGCACGCGAAGTGTGCATCGTCGTGCTGGCCGGCGCCGTCGATATCGAAGCCGGCAACGAACGCTGGACCAGTCTCGGCTCGCGCGACAGCGTGTTCGAAGACAGCGCGCCGTATGCCGTGTATCTGCCGCCCGGCGTGCGTGCAACGGTTCGCGCGAACCGCCGCGCGGAACTCGGCGTGGCAAGCGCGCCGGCAACGGGCAAGCTCGCGGCACGGTTGATCGAGCCCGCGACGATGAAGCGCTCGACGCGCGGTAAAGGCGCCAATACGCGCTACGTGTGCGACATCCTTCCGCAAACGGAGCCGGCCGAGTCGCTGCTTGTCGTCGAAGTGCGCACGCCCGGCGGCCATTCGTCGAGCTACCCGCCGCACAAGCACGACACCGACAACATTCCGCACGAAAGCTCGCTCGAAGAGACGTACTACCATCGGCTCAATCCGCGGCAAGGCTTTGCGTTTCAGCGCGTCTATACCGACGAGCGCGATATCGACGAATCGATGGCCGTCGAGGATCACGACGTCGTGATGGTGCCGCGCGGCTACCATCCGGTGATCGTGCCGTATGGCTACGACTCGTACTATCTGAACGTGATGGCCGGCACGCAGCGCGTCTGGCACTTCAAGAACGATCCGGCGCACGAGTGGATCGTCGAGCGCGATGCGCGCGCCTGATGCACGGCCGCGGCCGCGGTCCGGCCCGAGCATGCGCGGTGCCGTGACGTTATCGGAATAACACCTCGCGCACGTGGGCTCTGCTTTGATAGAGGGGCGGTTTCGCCGATGCGAACCACCCCTCTTCCACATAAGGCAGCCCATGACGACATCCGCAACAGGTTCCACTGTCGCCGTCCGCCCGGTCTCCAGCGCGGACCCCGATTCACATCAGGCTTTCGACGCGGCGCCGCGCCGCGAACCGGACGCGACACGTTCGCTCCGCCGCAAACGCCCCCCGCATAACCCGCACAACAGACAGGGGCCGCCGCCTTCGTTGCGGTCGGCCGCCCAGCTGATCGCGCGAGGCGAGTCTTCTGCCCCTGCGCTCACTACGCCGCAAACCGCGGTGGACCCGCTGCATGCGCCGCCCGATTCCACACACCCAACCGAGGCCGAACTAACCTCGTTGCTCGCGCGTTACGACAAAAAAGACGCCAATGCTACCGGCGATACGGATAACGCCGAATGGAGCGCGCAGCTCGAACAAGCCGCGATGGCCGGCTACCCCGACGACGCACGCAATTTCGAGCAGGATGTGCAGCGCGATCTGGGCATGCTCGCGCAATTGCCGGCCGATGTCGCCACTGAGTATCGCGAAAAGATGAAAGCGACGTGGGACGCGTTCGAATCGACACCGAATATATGGCAGCGCGACCAGTACGCCCACGAGGCCGGGACGATTCGCGACCAGATCCGCCGCGACTATCAGGAAGCCCGGACCGACCCGAGCGAGCGCGCGCAGGCCATCTTCAATGTGCCGTTCGGCAGCGACCTGCTCGGCGATAGCGCACAGGAAGATCTCACCGAGCTGGGCGCTCTCAAAAGGCAGTTTCGTCACGCGAATACAAAAGTAGACCGCGAGTCGATCCTTTCCGCTGCGAGCCAGATCAAACATTCGTTGCAGGACCAGATAACCAGCACGTTAAAGAGTCAGATCGAAGTGCATAAGCGTGCCGCGGAGGCCAGCAGAAAAGAGGTCATGCAGGCACTCGACGAGGCGCAGGGGTTAAGCGGGGCGGGCGCGACACCGGGCAACCGTCTCGAGTATTTTACGAGGCTGATATCGCGGGACGAGGCCCACGCGCGCGCGTTCACTGAACTGCGCGACCTCACGGCTGAACGAGTGGAGCAGTTGCAAAAAAGCGATCCCGGCCGCTTGGCGCAACTGATGGCGTTCAAGCCAGAACGGCTTCAACGACAACTGCTGGATTGGGAAAACGCGCTCCTCGCGCAGGATGAGGAAGCCGCGCGCAAGCTGCCGGAAGTGACGCTCGACCGGCTGAAATTCCCGTCGGACGTCCGGCTCTACGTTCCGGCGCCGGGCCCCAACTATGGCGAAGACTTGCGGCTTCGTTACGTCGATGTGATCAATAGTATTGTGGCCGCCGAGAAACGCATTAGCGCGGCGCAGGAACCGCCGTCATCGCCCATCCGCAAGAACTACATCAAGACGCACCAGTCGGCCTAATGAGCTTGCGCTGCCTCCGGCTCCCGCGCCGCACACCGACACGACGAGACGAAGAACCGCGGACGGCGCGCGGTTCAAATGTCCGGGTTTAAGTGTCCGGGTTCAAATATCCATCGCGCGCTCGATCTGCTCACGCAAGGCCGGCGTGCACACGATCACGCGATTGCCGCTGCGCAGACATTCGGGCGTGAGGAAGTCGTTCGCCCAGCCGCCCGCCTCTTCGACGAGCAACACCGCGGCCGCGGCATCCCATGAATTGATGTGCAGCTCGCAATACGCGTCCTGCCTCCCCATCGCGACGTACGCGATGCCGAGCGCGCCGGAGCCGCGCCGCTTCACGCCCGCGCCGAGCGCCTGTAGCCGCCCCTGCACGGTCGCAAAGCCTTCGAACGGGATGCGCGACGACCAGCCCAGTTCGACAACGGACTGCCCGATGTCCGCGATCGTGCTGACCTTGATCGGCACGCCGTTCAACGTCGCGCCCGCACCGCGCCGCGCGGCAAAAAGCTCGTCGAGCATCGGGTCGTAGAGCACGCCGATTTCCGTGCGACCGTCGCGCACGAATGCGATCGACACACAGAAGTGCGGCACGCCGCGGGCGAAATCCGCCGTGCCGTCGATCGGATCGACGATCCACACGTCGCGGCCGAACGACCCACCGCCCTCTTCGCCGAAGAAATCGTCGTCGGGGAACGACTCGGCGATGCGCGCCGCGATCAGACGTTCGACTTCCGCGTCCGTTTCGGTCAGGTAGTCCTGCGGCCCCTTGAATTTGTGCGTCAATGCTTCGCCGCGCTGCTCGAAGCGCAAGCGGATCAGACGGCCCGCTTCGCGCGCGATCGCGCATGCGGCCAGATAGCGATGATTCAACTGCACGTCAGTCATGCCTTCCTCGTTTCGGACAAGCGCGCCGGCGAGCGGCGCGCGGGTGGGTGTGTACCGGGCGTATGACGGCAAATCACATCGATTCGGTCAGCATCCGCCGGTAGTCGTCGGCAGTTGCGAGGCGCGGGTTCGTCTTGTGGCAATGGTCGGCGAGCGCGCCCGCAATGACCTTGTCGAACACGCTCGCGTCGACGCCCATTTGCGCGAGGCCGGTCGGCAGGCCGAGACGCGCGGTCATATCGTGCACGGCTTGTGCGACATCCGCGTTTTCCGGCAGACCCATGGCGCGGCGCATGCGCGCATAGCGATGATTCGCGATCACGCTGTCCGCACTTTCGTTAAAGCGCAGCACGGCCGGCAACACGACCGCGTTCAGCGTGCCGTGATGCAGCGACGTGCGCCCGCCGACCGGCACGCCGCCCAGCGGATGCGACAGCGAATGCACGCAGCCGAGCCCTTTCTGGAACGCCATCGCGCCTTGCATCGACGCGCTCATCATATGGAGCCGCGCATCGCGGTCGTTGCCGTCCGCCGTGGCGCGCCCGATATGCGCCCAGCCGCGCTCGAGCCCGTCGAGCGCGATGCCGTCGGCCGGCGGATTGAACGCCGCCGACAGAAACGTTTCGATGCAATGCGCAATCGCGTCCATACCGGTCGCGGCAGTCAGTGCGGGCGGCAAGCCGAGCGTGAGGCCGGGATCGCAGATCGCCGCCTTCGGCAGCAGATGCCACGAGTGGAAGCCGAGTTTGCGGCCGTCGTTGAGAATCACGATCGCGCCGCGCGCGACTTCGCTGCCGGTGCCCGCGGTGGTCGGCACGGCGATCAGCGGCGCGCATGCCGACGTGATCTTCTCGCTGCCGCCTTCGATCGTCGCGTACTGCGTAAGCGCGCCCGGATGCGCGACGGCGATCGCGGCGCCCTTCGCGAGATCGATCGACGAACCGCCGCCGACCGCGATCAGACCGTCGCAGCCCGCTTCGCGATACCGTTCGGCCGCGGCCAGCACCATCGCCTCGGTCGGATTCGACGGCGTGTCGTCGAATACGGGCGCAGCGCCGCGCTTCGCCGCATCGAGCACGCGCTCGACGAGCCCCGCCGCGACGACGCCCTTGTCGGACACGACCAGTGGCCGCCGTATGCCCGCGCGCTCGCACTCGGCCGGCAATTGCGCGAGCGCGTCGTATCCAAGATGAATGTGGGTCAGGTAGTAGATGTAGGCCATGTCGGTGCGCTCCTCCGGTGCTCGTTCTAATGTCCGTCCCGCCTCGGCCAGAGCCGCAAGCGGGACGGATGCCTGATGCACGTCGATAGACGTTGATGCAACCTGCACGAACCGATGCGTCGCCGTGACGCCTGTTCCATCAGATGAGCGTGGCGCAGCGCGGCGACCGGTATCCAGTCTATCGCGCTCTATGGCGTTCTACTGTCCCGGGCGTTCAACGAATTCGAACGGCAGTCCGCGCCGGCGCATCCATTCGCCGAGCGCCTGGCCGGTGCCCGCGCGCCACGGCCGCAGCTTCGCCGGCTCGACGAGGCGATATTCGAGCAGTTCCGGCGACAGCGCGATCGTTCCGTGCGCCCGCACATGGTACGCAATGATCAGTTCGTTCTTGCGAATAAATTCGTAGACGCCGATAAGCTCGACCGTCTCGGCGACAAGCGATGTCTCTTCTTTCACTTCGCGCGCGATGCCCTGCTCCGGCGTCTCGCCGTTCTCGAGGAACCCGGTGATCAGCGCGAACATCCCCTCCTGCCAGGCAGCGTTGCGCGCCAGCAGAATGCGGCCTTCGTATTCGACGATCGCCGCCACGACCGGCAGCGGATTGTTCCAGTGCACATAACCGCAACCGTCGGCCGGACAACTCTGGCGGATGCGGCCGCCTTCGTGTTCAGGATCGGTGCGCTCGGTGAGCGGCGTCGCACAGCGGGGGCAAAAACGGTAGTCGGTCATGTCGAGGCGATGTTGAGGTTCAGGTTCGCGGGGTTGCGCTATGCAGTTGCGCTAATGTGTTGCGCTTGCATGTTGAATACGTCACGCGGCCATACACAGCTGGCGCACATCGGCGGCGAAGCGCTCGACCGTCTCCGGCTGCGTGTCCCATGCACACATCAGCCGGCAGCCTCCCGCGCCGATAAATTCGTAGAACTTCCAGCCGCGCTCGCGCATCGCTTTTGCGGCGTGCGCGGGCAGCTGCGCAAACACCGCATTCGATTGCGACGGGAACATGATGGAGACGCCCGGAATGTCGGCAAGACGCGACTCCATCAGGCGCGCCATCGCATTCGCGTGGCGCGCATTGCGCAGCCACACATCGTGATCGAGCAGACCGAGCCACGGCGCCGAGATAAAGCGCATTTTCGACGCGAGCTGACCCGCCTGCTTCAACCGGTACGCGAAATCGTCAGCGAGCGCGCGATCGAAAAACACGACCGCTTCGCCGACCGGCAGGCCGTTTTTCGTGCCGCCGAAGCACAGCACATCGACGCCCGCGCGCCACGTGATTTCGGATGGGTGCACGTCGAGCGCGGCAACCGCGTTGGCAAAGCGTGCGCCGTCCATATGCACTTTCAGATGCCGGCGCTTGGCGATCGCCGCAATCGCGCGCACCTCTTGGACGCTATAGACGGTGCCGACTTCGGTCGACTGCGTGAGCGTGACGACCTTCGGCTTCGGATAGTGGATGTCCGCGCGGCGCGTCACGACCGCTTCGATCGCATCGGGCGTGAGCTTGCCGTCCACGCCGGGCGCGGTCAGCAGTTTCGAGCCGTTCGAGAAGAATTCGGGGCCGCCGCATTCGTCGGTTTCGATATGCGCGAGTTCGTGGCAAATCACCGAGTGATACGACTGGCATAGCGAGGCAAGCGCGAGTGAATTCGCCGCCGTGCCGTTGAACACGAAGAACACCTCACAGTCGGTCTGGAACAGGTCGCGCAGACGGTCGCAGACGCGCTGCGTCCAGGAGTCGTCGCCGTAGGCCGGCTCGTGGCCGCTGCCGTTAGCGGCGATCAGCGCTTCGAGCGCCTCGGGACAGATGCCGGCGTAGTTGTCCGACGCGAAATGTTGCATGGCCGCGTGACGCGCGGTGTCTGCCGCGCGCCGAAAAGTAGGGAAGCCGACATTTTAGTGCGCGGACCGGGATCTGTTTGGGGACGATCGCTCGCCGTCGCGACATCACCTTGGTCGTGCGACGGCGACGGCGATCAATCCGGCCGCGCCGGCGAGCAGCGCGCCGGCCGCAAGCCACAACGCAATCGAAAACGAGCCCGTACGCGCTGCAATCGGCGCGGCGATCAGCGGCCCGAC
The DNA here is from genome assembly GCF_019428685.1 of Paraburkholderia edwinii. Classification (NCBI taxonomy): domain Bacteria; kingdom Pseudomonadati; phylum Pseudomonadota; class Betaproteobacteria; order Burkholderiales; family Burkholderiaceae; genus Paraburkholderia; species Paraburkholderia edwinii. The sequence continues at coordinate 1,769,774 of NZ_CP080095.1, read as the reverse complement.
GATCTGCCCGAGGCCGTAGGCGGCAGTCGCAAAACCCATCAGCCCGGCCGCGTCGTTGCCGTGCAGTCGGCGCGCCTCGCGCATCGCAAACAGCGTGATCGCGGTGAACGGCAAGCCGATCAGCACGCTGCCGAGCGCGAATCCGCCGGCGCTCGGCCAGACGATGCCCGACGCGATGCCGAGCGCCTGCAGCACATAGCAGGCGGCGAGCAGCGTCCGGTTATCCCAGTGCGCGGGCAGCCGCGCGCCGGCGAGCACGCCCACCATCAGCGCGACGCCGAACATCGGCCAGAAGAGATCGGGCCACACCGAGCCCGGCAATGCGGCGCGCGCGATGACGGGCAGGAAGGTCGCGGTAATGATGTAGCCGAAGCCCGGGATGCCGTAGAGGATGATGAGCCACCACGCGTCGGCGCGATGGGCGTGACGATCGACGGCGACGGCAAGGTTTGCGCGCTCGGGCGCGGATTGAGTCGTGCGGGCGGCGGCCTGCTGCGACGAACCACGGGAATCCGCGGTGGGCGCAGTTGGCCTTAGGATCGGCGGCGCGGTGGCGGTACGCGTGCGGTCGGTGTTGATGGTTGGGGTGCGGGTTGCCTGGCGGGTTGCTGCCCCACCGGTTGCTGTCCCGCGGGTTGCTGCCCCGGTTATGCCGCGAGTCGCGGGGGCGAACACGCGCCACACGAGCGCGGTCAGCACGGCCGACACGATGCCGAAGCCGATCCACCCCGCCGTCGCGCCATACCCGCCCGCGATGCTGACGAACAGGCCAGTCCCAACGATGCCGAAACCGGGGCCGGTATAGACGAGCCCGCCCCACGCACTCTCGCCCAGCTCGGCGAGCCGGCGCAGCCCCCATTGCGACGCGAACACGAAGGTCCACGCGCTCGCGATGCCGGCGACAAACCGCACGGCGCACCACTCCCCGATGTCGTCGACGACACCCATCGCCAGTACCAGCAACGCAGTCGCGCAAAGCCCGCCGCGCACGACGCGCGCCGCATCGACGCGCAGCGCCGCGCAGCTGAGCGCGCCAACGAAATAGCCCGCGTAGTTCGCCGACGCGAGCCAGCCGCCCTGGCGGATGTCGAGCACGCCGCTTTTGAGCATCAGCGGCAACAACGGCGTGAACGCAAAGCGGCCGACGCCGAGCGCAACCGCGAGCGTGACCATGCACGCGAACGCCGCGCGCCGCGCCGCGGCGGGCTCAGCGCGCAGGTGCAGCGCAGCGCGGGTCAGATCATTCATAAGGCGAATAGAGGGCGTAGCGGCTCGGCGAGCGTTTGGGTGGCGCAGTCGAACGATGTCGCGCGGGGTGTCCGCGCGACGATGTACACGTTACATGTTAATCGGCCTTTTTTATTCTAAAAAATGAATTATATTGATTCGAATCATCACCCGAAGAGATGCTCGGAGACCCCATGGACCTTGCCGCATTGACGATTTTTCGCGCCGTGGTACGCGAAAACGGTGTGACACGGGCGGCCGCGAAGCTGAACCGCGTGCAATCGAACGTCACGACGCGCATCAAGCAGCTCGAAGAACAGCTCGGCACCGATCTTTTTATCCGCGATGGGCGGCGTCTCGTGCTGACGCCGGCCGGCGAAACGTTGCTGCCCTACGCGGAGCGCCTGCTTGCGCTCGCCGACGAAGCGCGCCACGCGGTGCGCGAGAACCGTCCGAGCGGACGGCTGCGTTTAGGCACGATGGAAAGCGTCGCGGCCACACGGATGCCGGAACTGCTCGCGAAGTATCACCAGACCTGGCCCGATGTGTCGCTCGAACTCGAGACCGGCACCACCGGACGGTTGATCGAACGCGTGCGCGAATTCGAAGTGGACGCCGCGGTGGTCGCGACGCCACTCGACGTGACCGTGTCGCTTGGGGAGCAGTTCGACACCGTACCGGTGTTTCGCGAGGAGCTCGTGATGCTGACGCCACGCGAGCATCCGCCGATCGGTCATGCGCGCGATATCGCGCTGTCGACGCTGATTGCTTTCGAACGCGGCTGCGCGTATCGCAGCTACGTCGAGAAGTGGTACCACGAGCATGGCATGCAGCCGACGCGCGTGCTCGAACTGGGCTCGTATCACGCAATCGTCGCGTGCGTCGCGGCGGGCGCGGGCGTGGCCGTCGCGCCGCGCTCGGTGCTGGAACTGCAGCCCGACGTGAACAACATCGCGATCCATTCGCTCGGTGATCTCGGAACGATCGACACGCTGCTAATCTGGCGGCGCGGGCATTTTTCGTCAGCGCTCAATGCGCTGCGGGAAATGCTGCTCGAGCGGAGCAATGTGAAGGCGGAGAAGGCGGTGGCGGAAGATAGAGGTGGCGCGACATTGGAGGTGGCGTAGCGCTATTCTTATCAAAAAACGGCCTATCTTATCAAATCGGGGCCTATCTTATCATTTTGATAAGATTTTTGATAAGATCGTGATAAGATTATCAAAATCTTATCACTGAGGCGCCTGTGCCGAGCCATCTTCTCATCGACATCCTCGCCTACGCTGAACAGGCGCAAACGGAGCTGTCTCCAGCAGAAATCACGGACCGCGTCGGAAAGTCCCGACCGACCGTCAACCGGGCGCTGGCGAAGCTTGTCACTGACGGCCGCCTCGTCTCGTCTGGCGCCGGCCCCTCGACGCGTTATCGGCTTCCAACGCAGACCCATGTCCCGGCGCGGCGACCGGCGTCCACGTCCACGGTCGCGGAAACGCTTCAATGGAGCCCTGCGAGCCGCGCGCTTGTCGACGCCCTCTCGGCGCCAATCGGAGAACGAACTCCGGTCACTTACCAGCGCGCGTTCGTGGACGACTACGAACCCAATGTATCAAGTCTTCTGCCGCCGGCACTTGCCGCCGAACTGCATGCAGCCGGTCGTCTGCAAGGACAGCAACCCGCGGGCACTTACCTGCGCAAGGTCCTCGAGCAGCTTCTCATCGATCTGTCCTGGCACTCTTCGCGTCTCGAAGGCAACCGCAAGAGCCTGCTCGACACCCGTGAGCTATTCGAGCGAGGCCGATCGGCGAGCGATGACCTCGACGCGACAATGCTGCTGAATCACAAGGAAGCGATAGAATTTCTGGCTGATGCGGTGCCCACGGACGGGATGATTGTCCCCGTCGTGCGCAACCTGCAAAGCGTGCTGATGCAGGGCCTGATGCACGATGACACGGACCTGGGCGCCATACGGCAAAAAATCGTCCACATCCAGGATTCCGTCTATCTGCCCGCCCAAATGCCGTCCCTGCTCGAAGAGATGCTGGGGCTCATCGTCGACAAGGCACGCCAGACACAGAATCCCGTTGAAGCGGCGTTCTTCCTGTGGGTCAACCTCGCGTATCTGCAACCGTTTGTGGATGGCAACAAGCGCACCAGCCGTCTCGCCGCCAATATGCCGCTTCTGCTCGCGAACTGCGCGCCACTGTCGTTTCTCGATGTGACCCAGGCCGACTACGCAGAGGCGATGCTGGGCGTCTACGAGCAGACAAGCGTCGCGATGGCCGTGGATCTGTTCGCGTGGACCTACAGACGGTCAATCATGAAATACCGCGTGATCGAGCAGGCGATGGGGGTACAGGATCCGCTGCGCGTCCGTCTGCGTGAGAAGCTCAACGACGCCATTCAGCAAATTGTCTATCACGGCAACACGCTCGCCGCGACGGTTGCAAGCCTGGGTCTTGAGCCGGAGGACCTTAAACCGTTTAACGCGATGCTTGAAAACGAGCTGAAAATTCTTGCCGTCCATAACTGCGCGCGCTACCGGTTGCCGATCAGGAAGACGCAGGAATGGATCGATGCGGGGCGCCCATACTGAAGGCGACGTCTTCGCGAGTATTAAGGCCAAAAGCAAAAACCCAAAAAGTTGACGCTCAACTTTTGGGGTTCTGTTTTACTTCCGGAGCGACTTTACGCGCGCAAAGTCGCTCTTTGCCGCAGGCCTTAAAGCTGCGCTTCGACCCAGCCCTTCACACCCGCAAGCGCCGCCGGCAAGTTAGCCGGCTCGGTTCCGCCGGCCTGCGCCATGTCCGGGCGCCCGCCGCCCTTGCCACCGACCTGCTGCGCGACGAAGTTGACGAGTTCGCCCGCCTTCACTTTCTTGCTGGCATCCGACGTCACACCCGCAATCAGGCTGACCTTGCCGCCCTCGACCGACGCGAGCACGATCGCGGCGCTCTTCAGCTTGTCCTTGAGCTTGTCGACCGTTTCGCGCAGCGTCTTCACGTCCGCGCCGTCGAGCGTCGCGGCCAGCACGTGCACGCCGGCCACTTCGATCGCCTGGCCCGCCAGTTCGTCGCCCTGGCTCGATGCGAGCTTCGACTTCAGCGCGCCCAGTTCCTTTTCGAGCGACTTCACCTGGTCCTGCACCTGCGCGATGCGTTGCGTAAGCTCCGACGGCTGCGCCTTCAGCGCGCCTGCGGCCGCGTTGATGCGCGCGTCGAGTTCCTGCACGTAGCGCACCGCGTTGTCGCCGGTGATCGCCTCAACCCGGCGGATGCCCGCCGCGACGCCGCCTTCCATCACGATCTTGAAGAAGCCGATATCGCCGGTGCGCTGCACGTGCGTGCCGCCGCACAATTCGCGCGAGAAGCCGAGATCGAGCACACGCACTTCGTCGCCGTATTTTTCGCCGAAAAGCGCCATGGCGCCGCCCTTCACGGCTTCGTCGAAAGGCATCACGCGGATCACGCCCGGCGCGTTCGCGAGCACTTCCGCATTGACGATCGCTTCGACGCGGCGAATCTGATCGTCCGTCATCGGCGCGTTGTGCGCGAAGTCGAAGCGGGTCTTGTCGGCATCGACGAGCGAGCCTTTCTGCTGCACGTGAGCGCCGAGCACTTCGCGCAGCGCCTTGTGCATCAGGTGCGTGGCCGAGTGGTTGCGGGCCGTGCGTGCGCGCCGGATCGCGTCGATCTCCGCCTTCACGACGTCGCCGACCTTGAGCGTGCCCTGTTCGAGCTCGCCGTGATGGCCGATCACGTCTGCCTGCACCTTCTGCGTATCGGCGACCGCGAAGCGCACGCTTGCGTTCGCAAGCAGGCCCTGGTCGCCGATCTGGCCGCCCGATTCCGCGTAGAACGGCGTGTGATCGAGCACGACCACGGCTTGCTGGCCCTTCTTGACTTCGTTGACCGCCGCGCCGTCGACATACAGCGCGATCACCTTCGCGTCGTCGAAGACGATCTCTTCGTAGCCGTGGAACGTGGTCTTCGCGCCCGAGTATTCGAGGCCCTGCGCCATCTTGAACTTGCCGGCCGCGCGCGCCTGCTCGCGCTGGCGCGCCATCGCTTCATCGAACGCCGGTTCGTCGACGGTGACGCCGCGTTCGCGGCACACGTCCGCGGTCAGATCGAGCGGGAAGCCGTACGTGTCGTGCAGCTTGAACGCGAGTTCGCCGTCGAGCGTTTTTCCACCTTTCGAATCGAGGTCGGCCAGCGCGCTTTCGAGAATCGACATGCCGTGCTCGATCGTTTCGAAGAAGCGCTCTTCTTCCTGACGCAGCACGTCGGTCACGCGCGCTTCGGCTTCCTTGAGCTCCGGATACGCGCCGCCCATCTGCGCGACGAGGTCCGCCACCAGCTTGTGGAAGAACGCGCCCTTGCGGCCGAGCTTGTAGCCGTGGCGAATCGCGCGGCGCACGATCCGGCGCAGCACATAGCCGCGGCCTTCGTTGCCCGGAATCACGCCGTCGACAATCAAAAACGAGCACGCGCGGATATGGTCGGCAATGACCTTCAGCGAGTTGTTGGTCAGATCGGCAACGCCGGTTTCGCGCCCCGCCGCCGAGATCAGTGCCTGGAACAGATCGATTTCGTAGTTGCTGTGCACGTGCTGCAGCACGGCCGCGATCCGCTCGAGACCCATGCCGGTGTCCACGCAGGGCTTCGGCAGCGGCGTCATATTGCCCTGCGCGTCGCGGTTGAACTGCATGAACACGAGGTTCCAGATCTCGATATAGCGGTCGCCGTCTTCTTCAGGCGATCCCGGCGGGCCGCCCCACACGTCCGGACCGTGGTCGTAGAAAATTTCCGAGCAAGGACCGCACGGACCGGTGTCGGCCATTTGCCAGAAGTTGTCCGACGCGTAACGCGCGCCCTTGTTGTCGCCGATGCGAATGATGCGCTCGGTCGGCACGCCGACGTCGTTTGCCCAGATGCCGTACGCCTCGTCGTCTTCCTGGTAGACGGTGACCCACAGCTTGTCCTTCGGCAGCTGGTAGACGGTGGTGAGCAGCTCCCACGCGTAGTGGATCGCGTCGCGCTTGAAATAGTCGCCGAACGAGAAGTTGCCGAGCATCTCGAAGAACGTATGGTGACGCGCGGTGTAGCCGACGTTTTCGAGGTCGTTGTGCTTGCCGCCCGCGCGCACGCTGCGCTGCGCGGTTGTGGCGCGCGAATACGGACGCTTTTCGGTGCCGAGGAACACGTCCTTGAACTGAACCATGCCCGAGTTCGTGAAGAGCAGCGTCGGGTCGTTGCCCGGCACGAGGCTCGACGAACGGACGATCGTGTGGCCCTTCGATTCGAAGAACTTGAGGAATTTCTCGCGGATTTCGGCGGCTTTCATAACGTGCTGGGGACGGGTTCCGGGCATGGATCCGACGCCTTGTTAAAGGTTTGTCGGCGTCGTGAATCGGGGGTTTCCTGAACCGCCGATTATACGGGATCGGCGCGCGGGCGCGACGGCGCCTCGCCCGCCGCGCACGGCGCTGGCCGAATGGCCAGGCGAATCGACCGGAAGCGCCGCCCGGCGCGGCTCGCGTTGGCCTTATCCGGTAGTCAGCGTCCGGTACTCAGCGCGTTTCTTCGCGCGTTCTCTCACGCGTTTCTTCGCACGTTCCGCGCCGCTTCCCATCGCATGTGCGTTTTGCCTATGCCGTTTGGCCGAATAGGCCCGCGTGTCACGATCGCTTAAGATGCGTGACGTCGCTGCAATCCGCTTGCCATCGCGGTGAGGCGCGCCGCCGCGCCATCCGCATCACGAGGAGACATCAACCGAACATGGGCGCTCTCAGTCATATCCGCGTGCTGGATCTCAGCCGCGTGCTCGCCGGTCCGTGGTGCGCGCAAACCCTCGCCGATTTCGGCGCCGACGTGATCAAGATCGAACGTCCGGGCGCCGGCGACGACACGCGGCAGTGGGGCCCGCCGTACCTGAAAACGCCGGACGGCGCCGATACGCGTGAAGCCGCGTACTACCTCGCGGCAAACCGCAACAAGCGTTCGGTCACGGTCGATATCGCCACTGCCGAAGGTCAGCGCATCGTGCGCGAGCTGGCCGCGCAGAGCGATGTCGTGCTGGAAAACTACAAGGTCGGGCAACTCAAGCGCTACGGGCTCGATTACGAATCGCTGCGCGCGGTGAAGCCGGATCTGATCTACTGCTCGGTTACCGGCTTCGGGCAGACCGGCCCGTACGCGCAGCGCGCGGGCTACGACTTTATCGTTCAGGGCCTCGGCGGTTTCATGAGCATCACCGGCGAGCGCGATGGCGAACCGGGCGGCGGCCCGCAAAAGGCCGGCGTCGCGATCGCCGATCTGATGACGGGCATGTATGCGACGGTCGCGGTGCTCACGGCGCTCGCGCATCGCGATCGCACCGGCGCCGGGCAGTACATCGACATGGCGCTGCTCGACGTGCAGGTCGCGATGCTCGCCAACATGAACTCGAATTTCCTCGCAAGCGGCACGCCGCCCGCGCGCTGGGGCAATGCTCACCCGAACATCGTCCCGTATCAGACGTTCCAGACGAGCGACGGATGGATCATCGTCGCGGTCGGCAACGACGGGCAGTTCCGCAAGTTCGTCGAAGCCGGCGGCCGTGCGCAACTTGCCGATGACGAGCGTTTTGCGACGAACCCGGCGCGCGTGCGCAACCGCGAAACGCTGGTGCCGCTGCTTGCCGCGATGGTGCGCGAGCGCGGCAAGCGCGAGTGGATCGAAGCGCTCGAAGCCGCGCAGGTGCCGTGCGGGCCGATCAACGATCTGCGAGAGGTGTTCGATAACGAGCAGGTCATCGCGCGCGGCATGCAGATCGATCTGCCGCATCCGTCAGGCAGCACCGTGAAGCTCGTGCGCAATCCGATCAACATGACGGAAACGCCGCCGCAAGCGGTCGCGCATCCGCCGACGTTAGGCGAGCACACCGAGGACGTGCTGCGCAGCGTACTCGGCTACGACGACGCGCGAATCGCCGCGTTGCGCGCGCAACAGGTCGTGTGACCGGGCGCTCAGGAAGGCGCTCAGGAGGCCGCTCAGCTGGCCCCTCAGGGGGCCGCTCGGTTGGCGCGCTCAGGTGACGTGCTCAGGTGACGTGCTTAGGTGGCCCCTCAGGAGGCCACTGAAACAAACGATTTGAGCCAACTCACCCCGTCCTGCCAGTCGCCAAGGCCGCTGTCCGCGTTGATGTGGCCGCGCGCGCCGATGCTAATCCAGCGGCTGCCCCACGCCGCGGCGCACGCATGCGAGAACGGCACGCCACCATAGGGATCATCGGTGCTGGCGACAACGATAGTCGGAAACGGCAGGCGTTCGTCGGGCACCGGCGCAAAACCGCTTGCCGACGCCGGAAACGCCCGGCCCGCCGGGTCCGGCACGGCCACGAGCAACGCGCCGGCCACCTTGTCGCGCTGCGCGGGCGCCGCATAGCGGCTCGCCCACCAGGCAACCGTCAGGCAGCCGAGGCTGTGCGCCGCAAACACCACCGGTGCACCATCCGAGGCAGCCGCGGTCACGGCCGCATCGAGCGTGCGACACCAGTCGTCGCGCACCGGTTGCCCCCAGTCCGGCATGCGCACCCTCGAGAACGACGTGTGCGCCGCCTCCCAACGCGTTTGCCAATGTCCGGGGCCCGAGTCCAGATACCCCGGCAGCACCAGTACGTTGGGTTCCTTTTGCAACGCCATCACGTCATCCCCGTTTTTCGTGTTCAAGCTGTTCGATCGACACTCATCTACGACAGATCACCGGCTACGGAAACACGCGCGCGACACCCACGCCGCGTGGGTCCGCCGCCGGCTGCGGCGTCGTACCGTCGATCCTGATCATCTGCACATCGCCGTTGAAGTCCTGCCCTTCCGGCGTGTAACCGAGCTTTTGCAGTTGCTGCGCGAGATCGCCGGTGATCGGATGGTACGGCTCCCAATAGATCGCCTTTGGCGGCAATGCCTGATGATGAAACCGCATCGCGGCCAGTGCGTTCGCCGGCGGCATGCCGAAGTCGTACAGATCGGCCATGACCTGGAAGATCGTCGTAAAGATGCGCGAGCCGCCCGGCGTGCCGATCACGAGCGCGACCTTGCCGTCCTTCAGCACGATCGTCGGCGTCATCGACGACACGGGCCGGCGGCCCGGCGCGATCGTGTTCGCTTCGTCCATGCCGGCACCGGGCTTCGCGACGAAATCGTCCATCGCATCATTGAGCAGGAACCCGCCGCCGTCGACCACGACACCCGACCCGAACGAGCCGCTCAGCGTGTACGTGTTCGATACCGCGTTGCCCCATTTGTCGACGACTGAAAAATGCGTCGTCTGAGGCTTCTCCGCTGGCGACGTGTCGCCGGAGGCGGAGTTGGTCGACGCCGCGGCGCCGTCAGGCTGCGCTTGCGCCGGCTGTGCAGGCTTCGCCTGAGCCGGTTGCGGCTGAGGTGCGTTTGCTTGAGGTGCGCCCGATGCGCTCGCCGCCACGGCATTTGCGTGGCCTGAGGTAGACGAAGCAGCACCCGGCTGATTCGCGTTCGGCTGGCCGCTGCTCGATGAAGCCACGCCCGCTTGATTCGAATTCGACTGCCCTGCGTTCGCCTGCCCCGTGCCTGACTGCGTTGCGTTCGGCTGCCCCGGGTTCGATTGCCCTGCGCTGGGTTGCACCGCCGTGTTCGACTGCCCCGCGCCCGCTTGATCGACACCCGGCTGACTTGCACCCGCCGGCGCCGCCGCACTCCCCTGCACGCCACTCGCGCCACTCGCCGCCGCACCGCTAGCCTGTGCCGCTGCCTGCTGCGCCTTCTCCTGCTCCGCTTTTTCCTGAGCGGCTTTTTCCTGCGCCGCCTTTTCCTGTTCCGCTTTCTCGCGCGCCGCCTTCTCCTGCTCTTCCTTCTCGCGCGCCGCCTTTTCCTCCGCGGCCTTCTGCTGTGCCCACAACTCCTTCACCTCGCCCGCGCGCTGCGCGAGATACGCATCGTCGGTGAGCTTGCCGACCGGCACCGGCGTCGCATCCGGATCCGCCGCGTACTTCGTGCGGTCCGCGAACACGCGGTCTTCCATCTGCGAGACCAGCTGGATATACGGAGCCGAATTCAGCTCGACCCCGGCGAACTGCGGCTTCAGGTCCGCTTTCATCTTCAGCAGCTGGATCAACGCAATGCCGCCCGAGCTCGGCGGCGGTGCGGTGACGATCCGGTAACCGTTCCAGTCCGCCGCGAGCGGGTCGCGCCACAGCGCCTTGTACTGGGTGAGATCGGTCTTCGAAATCATCCCGTGACCATACATCTGCTTCGCGATCAGCTCGGCGGTCTGTCCTTCGTAGAACTCGCGGCCGCCGTCGTCGGCGATGCGCCCGAGTGTCTGCGCGAGCTCCGGCTGACGAAACGTCGCGCCGCTCTTCAGGCCCGCGAAGTACGCATTGAAGTTGGTCTTGCCCGCGAACTTCGCCGCCGCATCGTCGCGGCGCTTCTGCAGCGACGCGTCAACGACGAAACCGTCGGTCGCGTAGCGGATCGCCGGCGCGAGCACCTGCTTCCACTTCAGCTTGCCGAAGCGCTTCTGTGCTTCCCACAAACCTTCGACCGTCCCCGGCACGCCCGCTGCCCGAAAGCCGATCGAGCTCATGTTCTTGACGACGTTGCCCTTATCGTCGACGTACATGTCGCGCGTCGCGCGCTGCGGCGCCTGCGCGCTGTAGTCGAGAAAGTACGGCTTGCCGTCGATCTGCAGCGTCATGAATCCGCCGCCGCCGAGGTTTCCCGCATCGGGACGCGTGACGGCAAGCGTGAACGCGATGGCGACCGCGGCATCGACCGCATTGCCGCCCTGCGCGAAGATCTGCTGCGCAGTGTCCGCGCTGTAGCGATCGGGGGTCGCGACCGCCGATGCGTCGAACACGTTTTTTGCCGGCGCGGTCTTCGCGTCGACCGGTACCACGCAGGTGGCCAGCACACCGAGCAGCGCCGCGAGCGCCGCCGCATGCAAGGTCTTGCGAGCGCGTTGGCCGCTCGCTCTCGCGCTGGTTCCCGTGTTGTCAGCCCTATTGCCTGAAAGGGCGTGACGCGCAACGCGCGCATCGAGCGTCGTAGGAGGCATTCAGGGTACTCCGGAAAAAATGAGCGCCGGCTGGATGCCGGCAAAGCGAACACGGAAAGTGTTGCACACCGCGCGGGGCGTCGACCCATCGGCCTATCGGCCCATCGACTCATCGGCCTATCCGCCCCATCGGCCCATCGGCCCATCGCCCCATCGGCGCATGAGCCGCGAGGCCTCGATGCAGAACACGGCCGAACGCCTGATCAGCGAAGCTGACCGCATGAACGTTCGTCGGTATGCCGGCGAGTCCTTCCGCGCAACCGTTCGCGCGTTGACGGGCAGATTCCTCGGTGAATCCGCTCGCGCATGCCGTCCGTGAGTCTGCCCGCGCCTATAGCGCCGCATCCGCACGTCTCTCCGCGCATTGCGTCCGCGCTAAATTCGCGCAATACGTCCGCTTTGCGACCCGCGAAGATAGCGTGCCGCGCGAACCGCCCGCGGCGCCGCGGCGAAGCATCGGCGAACCTGGCGAAGCGCGGACACCTTGCGTCCACACCGAGTTCCGGCGGATCACTTCGGACACCGGACCCACTTCGCCGCTCGCGGCATGCTACCGGCGCCCGCGGCCGCGGTCCAAACCGATTTACGTCCTGTTACAGCGCCTTTCGGCTCCCCTCATGCCCGGCCGCCGGCCCCGCCTCGGACGCCGCCCTCGCGGATTGCCGCGCCGCGCGCCGCTCCCGCCGGCGCGTGACCGCGTCAAAGCGCTGTACCTCACAATGCCGTCAGGTAGAATTGTCGGATTAGAGGGAGCAGCACGCGCCCTCGTCACTCTCTCCCATTCGCATGAGTACAGAACGCAAGCACAGCGAGCCCGGCGACGCATCCGCCGCCGCGCCCGCCGCCAACTTCATCCGCAACATCATCGACGAGGACAACCGCTCCGGTAAGTGGGTGCAACGCGTGGAAACGCGCTTCCCGCCCGAGCCGAACGGCTATCTGCACATCGGCCACGCGAAGAGCATCTGTCTGAATTTCGGCATCGCGCGCAGCTACGGCGGCGTCTGCCACTTGCGCTTCGACGATACGAACCCCGAAAAAGAAAGCTTCGAGTACGTCGAATCGATTATCGACGCGGTGCAATGGCTCGGCTTCGAATGGAAGAAGGACGACAACGAGCACCTGTACTTCGCGAGCGACTACTACGACAAGCTCTACGCGTTCGCCGAACTGCTGATCGAGCGCGGCAAGGCCTATGTGGATAGCCAGTCCGCCGAAGCAATGCGCGCGAATCGCGGCTCGGCCACCGAGCCGGGCACGCCGTCTCCGTATCGCGAGCGCTCTGTCGAAGAGAACCTTGACCTGTTCCGCCGCATGAAGGCCGGCGAGTTCAAGGAAGGCGAGCACGTGCTGCGCGCGAAGATCGACATGGCGTCGCCGAACTTCAATATGCGCGACCCGGTGCTGTACCGCATCCGCTTCGCGCATCACTACCGCACCGGCGACACCTGGTGCGTGTATCCGATGTACGACTACACGCACTGCATTTCGGATGCGCTCGAGAACATCACGCATTCGCTGTGCACGCTCGAATTCGAAGACCACCGGCCGCTGTACGACTGGATTCTCGACGAACTCGCCGCCGCCGGCGTGTTCACGCGGCCGCTGCCGCAGCAAATCGAATTCTCGCGCCTGAATCTCACGTACGCGATCACGAGCAAGCGCAAGCTGCTGCAGCTCGTGACCGAAGGCCATGTCGACGGCTGGGACGATCCGCGCATGCCGACCGTGGTCGGTTTGCGGCGGCGCGGCTTCACGGCTGAATCGATCCAGCTGCTGTGCGATCGCATCGGCGTGACAAAGGTCGACTCGTGGATCGATATGAGCGTGTTCGAAGGCGCGCTGCGCGACGATCTCGACGAGAAAGCGCCGCGCGCGACCGCGGTGCTCGACCCGTTGAAGCTCATCATCGACAACTACCCCGAAGGCACGACCGAGGAATGCAGCGCGCCCGTTCACCCGCATCATCCGGAGCGCGGCACGCGCACGTTCCCGTTCTCGCGCGAACTGTGGATCGAGCGTGAGGACTTCAACGAGACGCCGCCGAAGGGCTACTTCCGGTTGTTTCCGGGCAACAAGGTGCGTCTGAAATACGGTTATGTTGTCGAATGCACGGGTGCCGACAAAGACGAAAACGGCAATATCGTCGCGGTGCATTGCAACTACTTCCCCGATAGCCGCTCGGGCACCGAAGGCGCAAACAGCTACAAGGTGAAGGGCACGATTCACTGGCTCAGCGCGGCCGGCGCGTGTCCCGCGGAAGTACGTCTTTACGACCGCCTCTTCAAGGAAGCGCAGCCCGACGCAGGCGGCCGCGATTTCCTCGAAGCGCTGAATCCGGATTCGAAGCGGATCGCGCAGGCCTACGTCGAACCTGACGCGCGCAACGCGGCGCCTGAGCAACGCTATCAGTTCGAACGCCATGGCTACTTCGTCGCCGACCGTTACGACACGAAGCCGGGCAAACCCGTATTCAATCGCATCGTCAGTCTGCGCGACAGTTGGGGCAAGCCGACGTAACGCAGAAACGCGGTTCATCGCGGGGTGATCATTCGGGTTGACCACCCGGTGATCACTGAGGTCACCGATAACAGCGGTCCTTCGAGGGTGACAGTGCGGCCGGCGGTAACGCCAGCCCGGGGGAAACGATTGATGAACGCTGCACTTCGAGACTGGCGTATCGCACTTGCCGCGATCGCGCGGCCTGCTGTGACATTCGCAACATTCGCGACACTCGCAACATTTACCGCATTGCTCGCGACAGGCGCGGCCGCCTACGCATCCACCCCGGCCGCCGCTGCATCGGGCGCATCGTCGGCGCGCGCGGAAGAACTCTCCGGCACGCTCAAGAAGATTCGCGACGAAGGCGTGGTCGTGCTCGGCGTGCGCGAAGCGTCGATTCCGTTTTCGTACTCCGATGGCAGCCGCACAGTCGGCTATTCGCAAACGATCGCGCTCGCGATTGTCGACGAAATACGCAAGACGCTCGGCCTGCCGAATCTGCGCGTGCGCGAAGTGTCCATCACGTCGGCCAACCGCTTCCTGATGCTTGTCAACAATCAGATCGACCTGGAGTGCGGCTCGACCACGCACACGCGCGATCGCGAGAACGTCGCCGCGTTTTCGAACAGCTTCTTTCAGTACGCGGTGCGAATGCTCGCCCGCAAGAACGCGGGCATCACCGATTTCCCCGACCTCGCGGGCAAGCCTGTTGTGACGACCGCGGGCACGTCGGACGAGCGGCTCGTGCGGCAGTTGAACATCGAGAAACAGTTGAACATGCGCATCGCGAGCGTGAAGGACCATTCGGACGCATTCGCCGCAATCAAGTCCGACCGTGCGGTGGCATTCGTGATGGACGAGCCGATTCTGTACGGCTTTCGCGCAACCGACCCGCGCCCCGACGACTTTATCGTGACCGGCACGCCGCTTGGCTATGAGAGCTATGCCTGCATGTTCCGCAAAGGCGACGCGCCGTTTCGCGACCTCGTCAACGGTGTGATCTCGCGGATGCAGACGTCGGGCGAAGCGGAGCGGCTTTACAACGTGTGGTTCACGCAGCCGATTCCGCCGCATGGGATCAACCTCAATTACCCGCTGTCGCAGGAAATGCGCGCGCTGTTCGCGCATCCGAACGATAAGGCGCTCGACTAGGTCGCTCGTTGACATCCTCCCCGGCCTGAAGGCCGAGCATTCCTACTGCGCTTAGGCCGCGAGGGCTTGCGCTTCGGTGGGCTCCTGCTTCGACGGGCGGCCCGACTGCGCCATCCCTCCACAGGCAATGACGGCATGTCCTGCCGCTAAAACGTTGAGTGCGCCGACGTGGTCGGCATTCGCTTCGTGCCCGCACCTGATACAGGCGAAAAGCGCCTGTGTCTTGCGATTCCCGGCCGAGATATGGCCGCAGCATGGGCACGTCCTGCTCGTGTTCTTCGGGTCTACGGCGACGAAATAGCCGCCGCGCCACGCCGTCTTATATTCCAGCTGGCGACGGAACTCGCCCCATCCCTGATCCAGGATGGACCTGTTGAGCCCCGACTTCGCGCGGACATTGCGCCCCGGCGCTGCGACCGTGCCACTGGCCGACTTCGTCATGTTGCGGACTTTCAGGTCTTCGACGGCGATCATTGCGTGGTTTTTGCTGATGCTGTTCGAAGCCTTGTGCAGAAAGTCTGCGCGAGCGTCCACGATGCGCGCATGGATGCGCTGAATGCGGGACTTCGCTTTCTTCCAGTTGCTGCTGCCTTTGACCTTTCGGGCCATGCGGCGCTGATGCTTCGCGAGCCTCTGCTCGTGTTTCCTGAAGCTGGCGAGCGGCGCGATATACGTGCCGTCGCTCATGGTGGCGAAGCGCGCCACGCCCACGTCGATACCGACTGCCGGGCCTTGCGGAACCGGCGCATCTACCTCGCGCGCCGTGAGGATGGACACGTACCACTTGCCCGCGCGCAGCGATACGGTCGCGCTGCGGACTTCGCCGGGCACGTCGCGGCTGCTGCGGTATCGCACGTATCCGAGCTTCGGCATGAATACGCGGCCGTTCTCGCGGTCGAGCCTGATCTGTTTCCTGTCGGGGTACGTGAAGCCGTCGCGCTGACCCTTGCGCTTGAAACGCGGGTACGACATGCGGCCTTCGAAGAAGTTTTTGAAGGCGCGGTCGAGCGCGAGTATTGCCTCGTCGCAGGGATGGCGGGGCGCATCCGAAAGCCACGGCGTCTGCGCACTGCTGCGCCATTCGGTGAAGCGCTTCTTCATCGCAAAGCCGCCGATGAACTTCCCGCCAGCCTTGTGATTTTCCTGCTGCAACGCCAGCGCCTTGTTATAGACGAACCGGCACGCGCCCGAGAACTGGCGCATCTTGCGCGCCTGCTCGCCGGTCGGCATGAGTTCGAATCGGAAGGCCTGGAGTCGTTGCATGGTGGCCGTAGTATATTTTGGCCTTTGAAACTACCGCAAGGGGAAATCATGGGCCGTCCACGCAGCACGGACCCCGACTTGAGGCATGGAAGGCATTGCGTCTTTATGATGCACGTGCATTTGGTCTTCGTTACGAAATACCGTCGCGGGGTCTTCACTGGCGAAGTGATCGATGAACTGCGCGTGATCTTCGCGAACGTCTGCCGCGACTTCGAAGCGGAACTCGTTGAGTTCGACGGCGAGCACGACCACGTGCATCTGCTCGTAAACTATCCGCCGAAGGTCGCCGTTTCGGCGCTCGTGAATAGCCTGAAGGGTGTTTCGAGCCGGATGATTCGCCAGAAGAACTATCCGGGCATCCGGCGCAAGCTGTGGGGCGGTGCGCTATGGTCGCCGTCCTATTTTGCGGGCTCGTGCGGCGGCGCTCCAATCGACGTGATACGCCGCTACATCGAGCAGCAGCAGACGCCGCACTAAGGCCCTGGAAGGACGCCGCTGGCGTCCCCGCTATCCTTCCTCCCTGAAGGGAGAGGGTTGCCGCGCACTTGCTCAAAGCGTCTGATGCAGTTCCGCCAGCGATAAGGTCGTTTGGAACAGCCGCGTCAGACTGCGGCTTGCATACCGCTCCACTTCGTCGGGGCGGCACCAGCGGTACGCATCCATCTCCGGAATCATCACGCCGTCCGAGCGGCGCGGAAACAGCGACGTGCATGTGCACGATGTCAGATCGAGTTCGTTCGGGCGCGCCCGCGCGGCGAACAGATGCAAATCTTTATCGCGCCGGTAGACGAAGCGGCCGAGATCCTTGAGCCGCTCGACGCCGAGCGTGATGTTGGTCTCCTCGACGAGTTCGCGCAATGCTGTGACGGCGGGCGCTTCACCGGCCTCACCGTGCCCCTTCGGGATGTCCCAATGACTGGTGCCGGTCGCGTGCGCGAGCAACACGCGACCGTCGGGCGTGAGCAGCACGACGCCGCATGAAACGATGCGCTCGTTCAATTCTTCTTCTGCAGAATCCAGCGTCCGCTGTTGCCCTGACGGCAGAAGCGCGGCCCCAGATTCACCGACTGCCCTTTCGCGTTGAGCACCACGCGCACCGTGCGGCACGTGTTGGCGCCGTCTTTCGCGGTATCGACGGGCGTGAGTTGCGCGTCGATCTTCACGCCATTGCCGGTGCCTTCGTTGTTCCACGTAGCCGATTCGCCGTCCGGCTTCTTGTCGAGCACACTGAAGGCGGCGGAGCGCAGCGAATCGATGTCGCGCTGCTTCATATAGCTGATCGGCGTGTCGTTCAGAAAGCCGAGGTTCGCCGCGTGCGCGGCAAGCGAGCCCGCGACGAGCACAGCGCCGATCGTCAGGTGACTCAGGTGGCTCAGGTGGCGGAAGTGACGCAGTTGAAGCGAAGTCCGGTTTCGTATCGGCATTTTGCTGGATCTCCGTGCAAGGTCAGGGGCGTGGCCAGCCTTGGCGGATGGGCCTGTCGAGGCTCATCCGTGGGAGCCGGCCGATAAGCGGCGTGTCTTCGATCTGGACCTGAAAAGAATAGCACGCACGCGATGCCGCCGATCTCACAAAGCTCGCGAAATCGCGATTCGCGAGCGGGCCGCGCGCGGCATCATCGATGCGCGCAGGCCGCGCACGCCGTTTTTTCAATGCTGCGCGTCCGGCTCGTTTGCGCATGCACGCCGATCTATCCGAACGCGAATACGAGCCCGGCGGCCAACAACATCTCGCAGGTCAACGCAGACGGCGTCACGCTGACGCTCGCCAGCGATTCGCCCACGTCGGCATTGATCGGCCCGCCGAAGTTCGCGAAGGATCTCGCGCTGACGCCGGACTTCTTCGCGGTCAATACGATGCAGCCGGCGTATCAGCCGAGCACCAACGCGCCTCCGGCGGGCGGCGACCAGAACCTGTCCGATCCGAGCGTGAACTCGACGCTGCCGCCGCAGACGCAGCAGCATATCGGCGACCTGCTGAACACAGCCAACGTGACGTGGGCGTGGTACAGCGGTGCGTGGGGCGCAGCGCTCACGGCGCGGCAGACCGGCACGAGCGGCGTGATCGCCGGCCCGAACCTCAGTTCGCCGAACTTCCAGACGCACCACCAGCCGCTCAACTACTTCGCCGACCTCGCACCGGGCACGCCGAACCGCGCGCAGCACTTGCTCGACGGCGGCCTGAACGGCAGCGAGTTCATCAAGGCGATCGACGCGGGCACGCTGCCGCAAGTCGCGTTCTACAAGCCGCAGGGCAACCTGAACGAGCACCCGGGCTATACCGATGTCAAGCAGGGCGACCAGCATATCGCCGACGTGATCGCGCACCTGCAGGCGAGCCCGCAGTGGAAGAACATGGTCGTGGTCGTCACATACGACGAGAACGGCGGCTTCTGGGATCACGTCGCGCCGCCGAAGGGCGACCGCTGGGGTCCGGGTTCGCGCATTCCGGCGCTGATCGTGTCGCCGTTCGCGAAGAAGGGCTTCGTCGACCATACGCAGTACGACACCACGTCGATCCTGCGCTTTATCACGCGCCGCTTCTCGCTGCCGAAACTGCCGGGCCTGACGAACCGCGATAACGCGCTCGTCGCCGCAGGCGGCCAGGCAATGGGCGACCTGACGAACGCGCTCGATTACACGCAAAAGTAACTAGCCGCGAGTCCTGTCACGCCTTCAAGGTCAGGGTACGCAGTAGCGCATTGCGGGAGGGGGGTTCCACCAGCAAGCGCGTTTTTTGGGCAGCTTCGGCTGCCCTTTTTTGCTTTTTGTGCCCAACGAAGCCTGCAACGCCACCGGCGCGACCGACGCGTCATCGCAACGCGACGCTCGCAAAGCGGTTTCGCGCGCCAAGCTCGCGCACGGCCTCGACGAGTGCGGTGACCGCGGGCGCGACCTTGCGCGCAAACGCGTAGAACTGCGCATCCGGCAACTCGGGCAACCCGTCCGCCACACCCAGTTCCCGCAGACCGTCGCGCAACTGGCTGCGCGCAATCGGCGCGACCGCGAAGCCGGCCAGCGCCGCGGCGACGCAGCCGGCCATGCTGCCGCTCTCGAAGGCGATACGCCACGGTCGTCCACTCGCGGCGAGCGCGGCAAGCGCCGACTCGCGATACACGCACGGGTCCGGAAACACCGCCAGCGGCACCGGTGCATCGGCCTCGAGCGCCGATACGGCCGAGTAGGCCCAGACCAACGGCTCTTCCCACAACAACTCGCCTTCGTCGCCGATGTCATCGCTGATGCGCGCGCATTGCTTGCCGAACACGACATCGAGTTTGCCGCGCCCCTGCTGACGCAATAGATCAGCCGTGATGCCGACCTTCAGTTCGATTGCCGCGTCCGGATGCCAGCGGCGAAATGTCTGCAGCACGCGAGGCAGCCAGGTGCCGGCGAAATCTTCGGACGCGCCGACGCGCAGCCGGCCGTGCATCGCGTGGCCATGCAGCCTGGCCCGTGCTTCGCGCTCGAGATCGACGATATTGCGTGCGTAGATGTACAGCGTCTCGCCCGCCGGGGTGAGCTCGAGACGCCGCGTGGTGCGCGCCAGCAGCCTGGCGCCGGCGCTTTCCTCGAGCCGCCTGATATGACCGCTCACCGCCGACGGCGTGAGCGCGAGCTGCTCGCCGGCAAGCGCGAACCCACCGGCGTCGACGACTTGCAGGAACGTGCGCAACAGCACGATGTCGAGCGATGCCGACGCAGCGGCCGGGCCGGTTTCGGTGGATTCGACAGACTCGATAGCTGGGGCTTTCTGCATAATTTGCGAATAATATCTACATATTCATCACGAATTGAATTTTATCTCTGATCTACGATGAGAGGAACAACTGCCCCTGGGAGCGCGCAATGACTGATCACCGAACCGACTACCAGTTTGCGAGCACACCGTCGCTCGACATCGCTTACCTCGAATGGAATCCGCAAGGCGAACGCACGGCGGTGCTGATGCACGGCTGGCCCGATAGCCCGCAATGCTGGTCCGGCGTTGCGCCGGCGCTTGCCGCAGCGGGTTATCGCGTGCTCGCGCCCGCGCTGCGCGGCTTTGCGCCCACACGCTTTCGCGATGCGTCGACGCCGCGCAGCGGCCAGCTCGCCGCACTTGGCCGCGATCTGCTCGATTTCTGCGGCGCGTTGCAGCTTTCGCAACCTGTGCTGATTGGACACGACTGGGGTGCTCGCGCGGTGGGCAATGCGTGCGGACTCGACCGGAGCGCGGCGTCGCATCTCGTGATGCTGTCGGTCGGTTACGGCACCAACGATCCGGCGCAAATCATTCCGCTGCAGCAGGTGCGCAACTACTGGTACCACTGGTTTATGGCGACGCCACGCGGACAGGATGCGGTCGAGCGTGACCGGCGCGCGTTCACGCGGCTGATGTGGGACACGTGGTCGCCGGCCGGCTGGTACACCGAAGACGTCTTCGATGAAGCGTGTCGCGCATTCGACGGCCCGGACTGGGCGCAAGTGGTCGTGCATTCGTACCGCCATCGCTGGGCCTTCGTTGAAGGCGACCCCGCGTATGCCGCGGACGAAGCGCAGCTCAAGCCCGCGCCGGTGCTCGCCGTGCCGACGCTGGTGCTGCACGGCGGCGCCGATCTGTGCAATGATCCCGCGTCGTCGGCCGGCCGCGAGCGGTTCTTCACCGGCCGCTACGAACGCGTCGTGCTCGACGGCGTCGGCCATTTTCCCCAGCGTGAGGCGCCGCAAGCCGTCGCGTCCGAAATCCTCAAGTTTCTGGATGTCTGAACTCCGTCACCGCAATACGCCTCTTCCGAATATGTTCAAGTTCTCCGCCAATCTGTCGACGCTGTTCCAGGATCGCCCACTTGCCGACCGGATCGCCGCCGCGCGCACGGCCGGCTTTAGCGCCGTCGAAATGTGGTTCCCGTATAACGTTCCGCCCGCCCAATTGCGCGACACGCTGCGCGAGCACGGCGTGCCCATGATCGGCATCAACACCGAGGCAGGCAATGTGAATGCAGGCGACTGGGGGCTTGCCGCCGATCCGGGCCGGCGCGGTGCGTTTATCGAATCGCTGCACGAAGCGTTCGAGTACGCGCAGGTGATCGGGTGTCCGAATGTTCATGTGATGGCGGGCATGATCGACGCATCGGCGTCGCACGCAGTGGCATGGGACACCTATCAGGCGAATATCGACGAAGCCTGTCGGATCGCCGCGCAATATGCGCTGACGGTAATGATCGAGCCGCTCAATGCCGTCGACCGCCCCGCGTACCTTCTGACGAGACAGCAGCAGGCGATTGCGCTGATCGATACGCTGAAACGTCCGAACCTGAAAATCATGCTCGATCTGTTTCATGTGCAGCGTGGTGAGGGAAATCTGATCGAACGGATGTTGACGAGCCTGCCGTATGCGGCGCACGTGCAGATCGCGGATGTGCCGGGGCGGCATGAACCCGGCACCGGCGAGATCAACTTTGCGAAGGTGTTCGAAGCGCTGCAGAAAGCTGGCTGGACAGGATGGATCGGCGCCGAGTACTTCCCGGCGGGTGCGACGGAAGCGGGGCTCGGGTGGATGAAAAGCGAGGATGAATAAGGCGGATGAAAAGCGATTGGCGCGGCAGGAGGGACTCGAACCCCCGCCCCTCGGCTTAGAAGGCCGATGCTCTATCCAGCTGAGCTACTGCCGCCACGAAAGAGCGGTGATGCTACACCAATGCACCGCTCATTTCACCTGTGACCGAACGCGGCGGGAGGAATTCTCCGCGAATTCACCCCACGAACCAATCATCGCCGCCTCGGGCTCGCCCATTGCGGGCGAGCCGGCATTCTACCCGAGCGCGAGGCGCTGGCGGTGTGCGCGGCGCGCTACAGAGCGCCGCCAGCCAGTCGCACCACCGCGTCAAACCACCGGCTGCGGATGCGTGATGAACCAGCCGAGACAAACGAGACCCGCGATCACGCAGTACACGCCAAACGACGCCAGCCGCCCACGCCCTTCGAAATAACGCATCAGAAAGCGCACGCTCAGATAAGCCGCAATTGCGGTCAGCACGCCGCCGAGCACCGCGTCGCCAAGCTGCTCCGGCGCATGGAAGAGCTTCGGCACTTCGAGCAGACCCGCGGCGAAGATAATCGGCGTGCCGAGCAGAAACGCGAATTCGGCGGCCTTCTCCGATGTGAGCCCCGCCGCATTGCCCGCGATCATCGTGAGGCCGCTGCGCGAGAAGCCCGGGATCAGCGCGCCGACCTGTGCGAGGCCGACGAAAAACGCCTGCTTGAACGTGAGTTTCTCCGGGGGACGATGCGCGCGCGAGCGCTGCAGACGATCACCGAGCCACAGCAGGATGCCATTGACGATCAACGCGATCGCCACGATACGCAAGTCGTGGAACACACGTTCGAGACGCTTCTCGAGCAACAGGCCGACGATGCCGGCCGGAATCGTGCCGATAATCAGCGCCCACATCATGTGGCCGTCTTCGTTGCGCCGTCCGCCTAGCGACGCGAAGAAGCCGCCGATCAGCGCGATCCAGCGCGCGCGGAAATACCAGAGCAATGCAAACGCGGTGCCCAGATGCAGCGCGACGAGGAACGGCAGCAATTGCGGCGCGTGCTTGTCGATGTGCATACCGAACAACGCGGGCACGAGCAGCGTATGACCAAGGCTGCTAACTGGAAAGAGTTCGGTGACGCCCTGCAGCACGCTCAGAAAAATCAGAAACGACAGGCTCACGCGACGGCCCTCACGGAAGAAAGAGATTGGGAGACAGCGCGCCGGGCGTAGATTTCCGGCGATCTGGAGGCGCGTCGATTATGCCTGGACGATGCGTACCCGCCAAGCGCCCGGCGATTTTTTCACCAATTTTTTTCCGCACTGCGGCGCAGATTCACGCAGTTTTTTAATTGCGACCAACGGCCCGGCCGCTCGCGCCGCGCGCAAACTTTCAACCATGAAAGCAAAAAGGCCCGCCGTTCAAGGCGGGCCTGCACAGAGAGGACGCTAGACCGGATACGCAACGCGTCCGGCTTCGCGGATCTCGACGCCCCGTTTTAGCGTGTCACTTTGTGGAAAAAATAAATCGTACTGCCCGCGAACATCCCGAGCAGTGCCACGCCCATTGCCATTGCGAGATCCATAGCGCCTCCGAAAACGATGAGCCCGATCTCCGGATCAGGTTAACCGGGCCTTCGTACAGATTATCGATGCGTGCGACTGTTCGACGACACTCGCAATTTCCCGACAAAGGGTTTCCCCGTAGCGCAAAGCGGCGCACAATCAGCGGCAACCAGCCGCACCCCCGGACACCCCGAGCGGCGGACAGCCGGCAACGCGGCGGCATCGCGCACAGCGCGTGAGCCGCACGGAGTGTCGCTTGCTGAGCTACGCTTGACGTTTGATCAACCGCTTTGACATCGCACCGACCATGCCTCAATTCCAGCAACAGGACATCCTCGAGATCGCACAAGGCCCGTCGCGGCTGCGCTTTGCGCCACAAGCCGGCGGCCGGCTGCTGTCTTGGGAGATCGACGGCAGCCCCGTCATTTTCTGGCCCGACCATGCGGACTGGAGCCATCCCGCGAAAATCCGCGGCGGCAACCCGTTGCTGTTTCCGTTCCTCGGCCGTCATTTCGTCGACGGGCGCATCGGCGAATGGCGCGACCGGCAAGGCACGGTGCGCGCGTTGCCGATGCACGGCTTCGCGCGCGATATGGCGTTCGACGCGGCGCTCGACGAAGCGCGCGCAACCGTGCGCATGACGCTTACCGATAGCGAAGCAACGCGCACCGGCTACCCGTTCGGCTTCCGCTTCGACGCGACGTACCGGCTCGTCGATACGCACACGCTCGACGTCGAGCTGACCACGTCGAACACCGGCGACACCGCCCTGCCGTACTACGCCGGCCATCACTTCTACTTCGCGCTACCGCATACGCAGCGCAATGAGACGGTGCTCGAACTGCCGTGCACCGAAACGCGCTATCAGTTGCCGGACGGCTCGCTCGCGGCGCCCGAGCCCGGCGAGCCGAGCTACCGGCTCGACGAAGACCGTATCCTCGATCGCTTCCACTGTCTGAAGGGCGCGGCCGCGCATCCGGTGCGTCTGGTTCAGCTCGGATTGAATCGCAGCATCACGATCGATCTGCAGCGTCCGGGTTCGGTGCCCTGGTTCGCCGTCACCACGTGGACCGAAAAGCCGGAGTCGGACTTCTATTGCGTCGAGCCGTGGCTCGGCCTGCCCGATGCGATTCACAACGAAGAAGGTTTGCGCTGGCTCGAACCGGGCGAAGCGGAAACCGCGGCGCTGCGAATCTCGGTTGGCGCGTTACCGTAATCGCGGTGACGACTCCGCAGTATTCACTGAACTGAACCGCGTTAAGCGCACCCAAGCGCACTAAGCGCACTAAGCGCACTAAGCGCACTAAGCGCACCAACCGCACTGAAGCGAACTGCCGCGAACCGGGCGCATGCGCGCGACGGATGAAACCGCCGCGCGGCGCCGATTTTTCTGTGCTGCGGTGCAAAACCGTTAGAATCGAGCGTTTTCTTTTTGCCGCGTGTTCGTACGACATAAGCGCGCCAACCATTCCGGCATCGACGTAAGCCGGCATCGTCGGCCACCGCGCGGCGGCGGTTTTGCGAGGTCCAATGTTGACAACAAAAATGAGACGACTCGCCTGCGCACCTTTGGTCGCGGCGGTAGTCGCAGTGCTGGCCGCATGTGGCTCCGCTCCGGTGGGGCCGGGGTTTTACCGCGTCGAACGGGGCGACACATTGACGAAGATCGCGCGCGATAATCGGCAAGCCGTGTCGAGCATCGTGCGCTGGAACAATCTGCCGAATCCGGATTCGATCGAAGTGGGTCAGGTGCTGCGCGTCGCGCCGCCCGCCGGCACCGCGTCGGCTGCGACGTCGGCCACTACGTCGACCGCGAGCGCGCGCAGTCGAAGCGGCGCCGCTGCCGCGCCGAACAGCGCGCCAGCCGAGGCGCCGGTGAATGTCGCGAACGCGCCGCCGATCTCGCTCGTGTGGCCTGCGGCCGGCACGGTGGTCCGCCGCTTCGACGGCAAGAACTCGAAGGGGATCGATATCGCGGACACGGCCGGTACGCCGGTCGTCGCGGCGGCGTCGGGCACCGTCGTGTATGCGGGCAACGGTCTGCGCGGCTACGGCAATCTGCTGATCATCAAGCACAACGCCGACTACCTGACCGCGTACGCGCACAATCGCGCGCTGCTCGTGAAGGAAGGCCAGGCCGTGCAGCAAGGCCAGAAGATCGCGGAAATGGGCGACACCGACAATGACCGCGTGATGCTGCATTTCGAGCTTCGTTACGACGGCCGCTCGATCGACCCGTCGCGTTCCTTGCCGCCACGTTGACGGCTAAATGTGCATTGCGCGTCGTGCTTCAAGGCATCGCGCAAACGTTCGCGCGAGACGGACGCGGATGAGCCGCGCCAGCTTGCGCGGGAAAACGGCGACGGGCACCTGCGGTCGAGCACCCGCCACGGTGGCGCGCTCCGGGGAACCTGGCGCCGCATGGCAGGCTCCATTGAAAAGGGAACAGCAGATACGGCGCAAGGCCGCCGTATCGACTTTTGGATAACAGCGAGGAACGTGGAATGAAAACCGTATTGGCAGCGGCGCGCGCAATCACAGCGAGCCTTTCGATCTCCGTCGTGGCGGCGCTTGCCGGCTGCGCGAGTTCGACGACGATGACTTATCTGCCGAACGGCGATACCGGCTTCGCGATCAACTGCAGCGGCAGCGACGCGAGTTCGAACTGGGGGGAATGCTATCAGCGCGCGGGCGACGTGTGCGGCGCTTACGGCTATGAAGTGATCTCGAAGGACGTGGACAACGGCGCGACGTCGGGCGGCTCGCTCGGCGGCATCTTGGGCGCAAACGTCAAGAATCGTTCGATGGTGGTTCGCTGCAAGCAGTGACGTCCCGCGCGCGCCTAAGCGCGCGCCCTGCTGACGGCCACGCCGCCATCGCGCAAGCCCTGCAAAAAGCCCGTTTTTTGAAAAGATGCATGCGCGCGCAACCAAAAAAAGGCCCGGCACGAGGCCGGGCTAACGGGGGTTCGGCGCATATCGGCAAAGGACCGGTTTACCATGCGCCGAAACGAAATCTAGCAACGCCCCTATGTGCGTGCAATCGATTAATTGATCGAGAAATGTGAGTCGGCGCACGGATCGAAAGCCGGATAGACGGCACCGCGCTCGCTTTGGAAACCGAATTAACTCACGTTGCATGACCGCGGATTTGTTCATCGGAATGCCTGTTGCTTGAAGACCCGCATGAAATGGACATCTCGATTCGTATGCATCGAGCGATCGCTGTTCGACGCGGTCGACGCCGACACGCGTTGCACGCAACATCCGTCATTAAACCGACATGTTCGATTTGGTACGCGAGCGCACCCAGCCGTTGCTTTTGTTTCGACTGAGCATTCGATGCGTGTCGGCTCACTTCATCGAGCGACGGGATGCAGGCCGGTGTTGACACGCGTTTGACCACGCGTTTGCCAAAGAGTCGACGACGATGGTTTATAGTAACGCCCGAAAGTCTTCGCTCGATTCTCACACTGCACACGCTCCCCGCGCATTCCGATGACCTCCCCCGATACACCGCAAAGCCCGTCGCAAAGTCCGCTTTACGCCAAGCTGCTCGGCGAAACCGCAAAGATCGGCTGGTCGGAGCTCGAGCGCTTTTTTGCGCGCGGCATGCTGTTGCGCGTGGCACGCGATCTCGACCTTGTGAGCGTCGCCGAAGCGATCGCAAACGACGAAACCGAACAGGTCACCCAATGGCTCGCGTCCGGGCTTGTCGAACGCGTGCAGGCGAACACGGCCGCCGACTTCGCCGCGCGCGACCCGGAACTGTGGGCGGTCGTCGTGTCGCCCTGGGTCTGTGTGCAGGAACGCGGTTGAATACGCGGCTCAACGCGCGCGGTCAGATACTCGCCGTTAATGGCGCGCGGGTAGGACGGTCGGACAGTTGAACGCCGCCTCACATGACACGCCCTCTTCATCCGGCGCACCTGCATTGCCGGTGCGTTGGCATCGACGCGTACTCGCGCTCGCGTTCCCCATCGTCCTCGCGAATCTGACGCAACCGATTCTCGGCGCAGTCGACACCGCCGTCGCCGGCCATCTGGCCAACGCCTCGTATCTTGGCGGCGTCGCGCTCGGCGGACTCTTCTTCAACTTCGTGTTCTGGGGTTTCGGCTTTCTGCGCATGGGCACGACCGGGCTCGTCGCGCAGGCGTTCGGCGCGGGCGACCGCGCGGGCGCGCGAAGCAACGTGGTGCGTGCGCTGCTGCTCGCATTCGCGATCGGCGCCATCGTGCTCGCCGCGCAAACGCCGCTGATCGAGTACGCGATTCGCGCGCTCGGCGGCAGCGCGGCCGTGCAGCAGAATGCGCGCGCCTATTGCGGCGCACGCATCTGGGCCGCGCCGTTCGCGCTCGCGAACTACGTCGTACTGGGCTGGCTGCTCGGCACGCAGCGTGTGCGCATCGCGCTCATCACGCAGGTGTTGATCAATACTGTCAACATTGCGGCCGTGCTGCTCTACGTGTATCGCTTCGATTGGGGTGTGGCGGGCATCGGCGCGGCAACCGCGACCGCCGATACGCTCGGCTTCGCGTTCGGCGCATGGCTGTTGTGGCGCATGCGGCCGCAGGGCTTGCCGGCGATTGCGCGCAGCGAGCTGTTCGATGGCGCTGCGCTCAAACGGCTGATTGCGATCAATCGCGACATTTTCGTGCGTACGCTGTGCCTGCTGTCGTCGTACGCGTGGTTCACGCATCTGGGCGCGCGACAAGGCGATGCGACGCTCGCCGCGAACGCACTGCTGCTCAACTTTCAGACCTTCATGTCGTACGGGCTCGACGGCTTTGCGCATGCGGCGGAAGCGCTCGTCGGCGCGGCGCTCGGCGCGCGCGACCGGCACGCGTTTCGCCGTGCCGTGCAGGTCACGCTGCTATGGTCGGCGCTCGGCGCACTCGCGTTTTCGTTCGTCTACTGGATAGCAGGCGGCTGGGTCATCGCACAGTTGACCGACCAGCCGGCCGTGCGCGAGTCCGCGATGACGTATCTCGGCTGGGCCGCGTTGTCGCCGATCGTTTCGGTGTGGGGTTTTCTGCTCGACGGCGTCTTTATCGGCGCGACGCGCACGCGCGAACTGATGATGTCGATGGTCGTATCGCTTGCGGTATTCATCGCGGCTTCGTGGGCATTTGCCGGCGCCTGGGGCAATCACGCGTGGGGCAATCACGGACTGTGGGCGGCCTTGCTTGTTTTCATGGCGGCGCGCGGCATCACGCTCGCGCGCTACGTGCCGCGCATCGTGCACGGTATCGGAACCGAGCCTGCCTGAGCGCGGCCGGCTCTCTCGCGCGGTATCGGAGCGCCGCACCGTGCCGCGATGCTTGAATTTATTGGGACGATGCGTCCGGTGCTTCGATGATCTGCGGCGGCCGGTCGTCGGTCGGCACGCCGTGATAATCCGCCGGGTCTTGCGGCGGCTTGTGATGATGCAATGTCACATCATCGGCGCAGCCCGCGAGGGCCGAGAGTGTCAGGGCAAGCAGAAAAGTACGCTTCATGGGTATTCGTAGGATCGACTCGAAACATTCATACGGGGTTAGAGTCTACCCGCAAAGCCCGTCACGCGACGGCACGCTCATTCGGTAGTTCGCCGCATCTGATCTACTATGTAGAAGTAGCTAGTCAGGGCCACGATGGCCCGAGGAGGCTGCCATGGATGCCGAATCAATTGCCGGCCTGGTGGGTCTTGGCGTGGGCTTGCTGGTGCTGATCGCCCTGTCGATTTTCGAATCGAGAACCTATCGGCGCGAGCACAACGGCGAAGGCATGATGCATCACTGGCTCGCCGAGCATCACATGCTCGACTGGATGCATCGCAAGCATTGAGCGGTTCGCCGTTCGCCGCGTTCGTTTTTACCCTTTTCTGTTCGCGCCGCGCGCGTCCGTTACGTGCGGCGCGAACCGACGCCGTCCCCATCCCACAGTCCGCCGCGCAATTGCTGCCCGGCACGCCGCACGCGTTCCCCGCACTGCACCACCCCGCGCTGCACCATCCGATAGGCACACGCCTTGCTGCTCAGTCCATGTCATTGGACAGCGCGGCATCGCCCACCGCCGCGCCGTTTAACCTGCGTACCGACCGCGTGCGCGCGGGTGCGGCTCGAAGCGCCAGCGCGCGGCGGTCTGCCGAATCGAGTGGGCCGGCTCTAGTCCAATCATGGGAGAAAACAACATGACGCTCGGAACCATCCTGCTGATCGTGCTGATCCTGCTGCTGATCGGCGCCTTTCCCAGCTGGCCGTACAGCCGCGGCTGGGGCTACCAGCCGACCGGCATCATCGGCGTCGTGCTGGTCGTCGTGATCGTGCTGTTGCTGATGGGAACGATATAGCGGGTTATCGCCTGTGATGCGCGCCTGTGATGCGCGCCGGTGACGCGCGCGCTGCCGTCGCGCGTGCGCCAGGCGCGAATACGATCCCGGATTTGACGTCCGATACGAAAGCCGGATAGAATTCTCGGCTCGTCGGAGCGTAGCGCAGCCTGGTAGCGCATCTGATTTGGGATCAGAGGGTCGAAGGTTCGAATCCTTTCGCTCCGACCACTAAATACCCATGTAGCACGCGAAGTACAAAAGGCTTGCCGGAACACCGGCAAGCCTTTTTTCTTGCCTCCCCGCTTTCCGCTTTCGTCGTCAGACACGACGATCCAATATTTCTGCCTGATATTTTTGCCCGCACGGCTACCTCTGCCTGCACGGCGAGCGACGTACGTCCTCCCTCGTTCCCGCACGCGGTATATTGAGCGTCAATCAAGGCCAGTTAAGACCGCCTGCATCAAAAGGAACGCATCAAAAGGAAAGTTCGAGCAGGTATAACGCCACGCCGAGGGAGAGCCAGGATGAGACTATTCAGTCGGCCGGGTCGCGATGAGGCTGGATGTTATGTCGTGATACCGGCACGTATTGAACATACGGGACGTACGGCACATACGGGCCATCCACGATACCCGCTCAGCATCTCCACGCACGCGCGTCGCCTCATTCAATATATTCAGACGCGAGCAAGCGTTTTTGCGCCGCATCGCAACGACATATGGCTGGTCGATAGCGATGCAAAGCGCGTCCTGCGCCTGAGCGACGGCCAATACCTCGCACCAGAAAGCCTTAAAGATTCCGGATTACGCGCACTCGTCAATCCGAGCTTCCTTTTGCAGGATATCCCACCATTTCAGGCACTCGCGGACCGAGCCAAACGTGATGAGACCGCGCTTTGCGCCGTGCTCGCGTCCAACGACTATTACGGTTTTGCGTGGCGCAAAAATGCAGTCTCGGGCGATACATTGTGGTCCGTGCTACGCGCCTTGACCGCTACAACCTCGAATGCCCAGAACTGTAGTTTGAACGCAGCCCTATGCAGGCATCCGCTCCCACCCTCGGATTCAGTTCCCGTCAACTCACCGGCTCTCGATGGAATCGAAGCTAAACATGGCCCACGCGCGAGCGACGCGCCAATCCATGTCAATACGGCGTTTTTCGAACTGCTGGAGC
Organism: Paraburkholderia edwinii; assembly: GCF_019428685.1. Lineage (NCBI taxonomy): Bacteria > Pseudomonadati > Pseudomonadota > Betaproteobacteria > Burkholderiales > Burkholderiaceae > Paraburkholderia > Paraburkholderia edwinii. The sequence goes on along the minus strand of NZ_CP080095.1, from coordinate 1,738,992 downwards.
ATCGAACCGACGCTGTCGATCAACAGGCAAACGGACCCGAACACATGGTCGATGCGCTCTTGCAGCATCACCGGCACTCCGAAGTCCCATGGATATTCAACGCGCTGATCAACGAAATCGAATATCGCCTCGGTGTCGCGACGCCGCAGAGCTTCCCACCGGAGATTCATCTTTCTCTTACTGGCGCGTGCAATCTTGAATGCCGCTTCTGTGCTTACACGAAGAGCAATGCAATCTACCGATTTTCCGATCTCGAGAAAATCGCGCGACTCGATTTCTTGCGGCACGTTCGCACGCTCCGTCTCTCAAGCGGTTTGGGCGAACCCACGTTGAACAAAAGTCTGCCTGAAGTAATCGACTTCCTGGCCCGCACCTATCCGCAACTCGGCCTCAATTTTTTTACCAACGGAATTGCGCTGCATCGCCCTGGCCTGATTGAATCGTTGTTGAATCAGGTGAGATGGATCAATGTTTCTCTTAACGCCTCGAACGCGGAATCATGGAAACTGCAGCATCAGGCAGACCGTTTCGATCTCGTCTGCGGCAACCTGAAAAAGCTTAAAGATTCGAAGCGCGATAGTGGCGCGCTCTATCCACTGGTGTTTGGATCGATGGTATTAAACGGGAAAAATGTCGAAGATCTTCCGAAGATGCCCGCACTATGCCGGGAACTGGGAATTGATCGGCTAACCGCGTTTCCCTATTCCGCGTTGGGCTATCGCACCGTATCGCACACCTTCGGGCCGGAGCTGACGCTCGAAAATTTCCGCGCAGAGTACGACGCGATTTACGACGAGATTGTTCATGAAGCCGCTATACATAAAGTTTCGCTGGAAATCCCGTCACCCCTGACTCGAAAAAAAGTACGTTTCGGTCTGGAAGTCCGTAGCTTCTACGATTTCGCCATGATCGAAAAGAATGAGTGGCAGTTAGCAAAACTGGTCGACGCATTCTTCGAACCAGCGGCGGAAGACGGCTTCTGCAGTTTCCTTTGGCGCATCGGATGCATCGGCAGCACACACAAAGGGAACAGAAACCAGCACACGTCGAACTATATGTACCCGTGTATCGGACCGCTTGCGGGCGCCGAGCTCTCCGAGGCGAACCCATTCGACTTTCCCGCGGAACACGGATTCTCCGCGCTATGGAATAACCCGGTCTTCACGCACCTGCGCGCGGCCCAGAAACAGCGCGGCATCTGCGCGGTCTGCGACAAATGCCGTTGCAGCGATTCACGCGATGCGGAGACTTTCCCGGCTTTCGAACAACTGGTGGCGGAGTTCACCTCCAAGATGGACGCGTTAGTCTCGCCGGACCAACGCAACGCGAAGATCATCCCACTCAAAGTAACGGAATCTCGATAGCGCGCTCGAGCGTCCCGCTTCGCACAGCCTGCGCGACACACTCAAACGCCTCGCCGGCGCTCTGCAGCGCTTCGTCCAGCGCACGATCATCATGGGCGTAGCAGGGCAACATGAAGCCGTTATAAGTCATGATTCCGCGTTTCAACAATTCCTGGAAATAGAGCGTCCTTTTGAGCCGGACAAGGCTCACATCGTCATCCGAAAACACGATGGTGGAACGAAATGCCGGTCCGACGCATCGTGCATTGACGCCCACTTCATCGGCTAATCGATTGATCCCTTCACGCAGCTTCTGACCATGGGCCCATACGTGCTCAGCCACAGGCTCGGCGCGGTATATTTCCAGCGCCGCCTTCGCTGCGGCGAGCGAGTAGATTTCGCCCTTGAAGGTTGGCCCGTAGTGCGTCCTGTGCATCGCACTTTCCATAATGCCTGCGCGGCCGACGAGGGCCGATAGCGGCATGCCGCCGCCGAGCGCCTTGCCGAGGCAGCATAGGTCCGGAATCACGCCGGTCGCCTTCTGAACGCTCCCGCCTGGATATCTGAAACCCGTCATGATTTCGTCGAAGACGAGTAGTGCGCCAGCGCGATGAGCCGAATCGGCAAGCAACCGGAGGAAACTCGGGTCCGCGTCCTGAGGCGAGCCTTGCGGCCCTTCGGCCGGTCCTGATGGCTCCAGCATGACAGCCGCGAGGTCGTGCTTATAAAGATCGAACAGTCGCTGGAAGTCGGCGCGGTCATTGAATTTGAACCGATGAATAATCGGGGCCTCGCGGTCCGGCACACCGCAATTTTCGAATCCGACCTGTTCGACCCACCAGTCCTGCCAACCGTGATAGCCCGAATACAAAATGATCTTGCGACCGGTATAAGCCCGTGAAAGACGCGCGGCGACCGTACAGGCGTCCGAGCCGTTCTTGCCGAACACGACGCGTTCGGCGCATGGAATGTCTTCGGTGAGCATTTCGGCGACTTCGACTTCCAACGCATGCGGTAAAGGCAAGACCGCGCCGCTATCGAGCACGTTACGCACGGCGGACTGCACGCGCGGCTCCGCGTATCCGAGCAATGCACTGCCCCAACCCATCACATAGTCGAGATAGGAGCGGTCTTCCGCATCCCAGAAACGGCATCCTTTTGAGCGAGCCACGAATAGCGGATATCGCGCATCGCCGGCGCCGACCTGGAGTCCGCCCGACGGTTGATAGTTCCACGGGCAGATGCGGTTCACCTTTTCTTGCAGCATGGCGCTTGTTGTGACCGGCGCGGCGATAACCTTGATGGCCTGCCTGTGAGGAACCGATCCTTTGTCCTGGAATCGCGCGACATTCTGTTCGATCATGTCGATCACGATTTCATGGGTACCGGCCGAGTCCGGAATCTGTAAGGGCAACCGGACATGCACATGTTGCCCCGGGTGGATTTCCGCAGCGGGTAAAGCGTGGGTTACCGCGATTCGACCGTCGATCCACACGGTCAGGTCCACGTTTTTTCCTTCAGGCTCCTCGCGCACCCAGATCCAATCCGACGTGTTGCGAACACTGACCCGCAAACTCCACATCATCCCGGCCGCTATTTCCGCCGGAAGATTGACATCGAAATACTCGGCCGCATAGGTGCGCACGGACCGTTTGAGTACGCGGGCAACTACTCTACCTGGACTGGGAATGAGCATATTTCCAGATCCTCATCAGAAGCGTGCTGGATGTCGGTTCCAACCGATTTCAAAAAGAGCTGGAGGCTATAACAACCCGGTTCGCGAGGCGCCGTCATTTCAAAAGAAAAATGCGTGCGGGTATTCGGTTCCACTTCATGGCGTAACGCCACCGCCTGTTGCGCATGACCTATTTTCGCCACGAGGTTGAGTCCCGTGTATTTCGTCCAGTGGTTCGCGGGAATCCATTTCACGGCCCCGGCGTTTTCCCACCACACGCGGCACAACTGCGACGCGCCGCGGCTCCACGTCGCCGGAATCTCGGCCAGAATGGACTTCGCACTCCACGGGCCACGCGGTTGCTGTTCCGCGATGGCGGACGGCGTCAACGGAAGCTTGCCTGCCTGCTTGAGTTCGACCATCGCGGCGTGAACGTGCATCAGTTCGCGCTTGACGTCGAGTCCCGCCGGGCATTCGCAGGTCACGTTGTCGCACGTGCCGCACGTCGAAGCCTCGTCGGGGTGCAAGTGAAAATACTGCAACCGATCGAGCGTTTCGAATGTCTCGGCGCCGATACCCGAGATATACGCATCGCGAAACAGCCATGAAACAGGGAGTTTCCGGCTGCACAACGCATCGCAGTAGCCGCACCGGGTGCACAGGCTTTGCACCATCCCGGCACTTGCCGACTCGACTTTCTTCTCCTGTTCAGCATTGATCCGCGGTTCCGCAAAACCCGCTTTTGCATTCTCCTCGGCCTCTTCGACCGACGCCGTCCCAGGAACGACTGCCGTGACATCGGGGTCCTCCAGCAGATATCGCAGGATCTCGCCGGCGGCAAGCGGGTTCTGTTCCGCGCTAAAACGAACGCGCGACGGAAACGCTTTGCCCGGGCACGCAAGCCCGCCGCCGAGCGACTTCATCAGCAAGATCGAAACATTGTGCTGGCGGGCGAGGGGGAAAATTTCGAGCTTGTTTCGCGGCACATTTTCGAATGTGGCGGGCGGCTCCGGAAAGTAAGACAGCGCGTGGAATCCGAGCGTGTTGTAGGCAAGCAGGATCGAGTCGAATACGCGTGACTCGATCAGTCTCCTGATGTATTCGGGCGTGCCGTGACTCTCCGCAAAAATCGAGCGGAGCCGCCCTTCCCGTTTTTTCCGCAGCAGGAACTCGATCATCCCACCCGGACCCCAGACGTTTTCGTTCAGGCTTTCGCGGTCTTCGACGCAAGCGATCCCGAACACGTCCAACGTTTTCTTTTTAGCCCGCAAGCAGGCCATCTCGAACAGCCATTCGAAGTGGGCAGGATTGCCGTATCCCTGCGTAAAGACCATCACGCGCCGCCCCGACTCTTCGATGGCCTGCGCGACGAGATCCTCCGCGCCTTCGTAGTCGGGGGCCGTGTGGACGAAATTGACGCCCAGTTCGAAGCCTCGCTTCAAGGTCTCGACTGCCTGTCGTTGCGGCACCATACGCAACTGGCAAGTGCCGAATCCGACCGCGCTAACCTTGAGGCCACTGTTTCCCAACGGTTTGTACCGCATGCCTTGGGCAGACGGTCGAAGCTTCCAGCGCGATGGGTTCCACTCCACTCTGTCCACCTCGTTCCGGGGGTTGCGCACACGCTCATGCGACGGCGCTGCGATATGGCGAGTTGTACGCCATTGCGATAAGTGGAACAAGTTTCGTGCGGGGCATAGCCAATCTATATGCCCGACAAATACATAGAGGCATCTGCGGAACCTCCACCCGCCGCACGTCGTCCTCCCGCAACACCGCCTCCCTTCCCTTGCACGGCCGCCATTCCGCATGCGACATTGCCCTGTCGACCGAGTCGCATCGAACGTTCGCCCTGAAGCGCATTCAAGCTTATGGAGGCATGCAATGAACCTGATTCTCTGGCGTCACGCCGAAGCGGAAGACACCGCATCGAGCGATCTCGCCCGCCAACTGACACCGCGCGGCCGCAAGCAGGCGCAGGCCGGCGCCAAATGGCTGCGCGCCCGCATCGAGCACGACGCGGTGATTCTCGTCAGCCCCGCCACGCGCACCATCCAGACCGTCGAGACGCTGACCGACCAATATCGCGTGGTTCGCGAAATCGCGCCCGACGCGAGCGCGTCCGACGTGCTCGGTGCGGCCGGCTGGCCCGACGGCGTCGCGCCGACCGTCATCGTGGTCGGCCATCAGCCAACGCTCGGCCATGTCGCCGCCCGCCTCGTCGCGAAGAGCGGCGACAGCTGGGCAATCAGGAAAGGCGGCATCTGGTGGATCGAGAGCCGCGCGCGCGGCGGCGACCTCGAAGCCGTGCTGCGCGCGGCGATCAGCCCCGATCTCATCTGATCTGAATGGAATTCCGATCTTCCGCTTACCCGGAACCATACGAACAGGAGTGTGTCAACCTTACGCGAAGTCATCGAATCGTCACAGCATTGCCACGCAAACGTCACTGCTCGTTACTACATTGGCGAGCAAAGCGCAATCCTCACCTTTTCGACCAGGAACGCCACAATGCGAGAACTGCCGACGCCTACTCTGCCCTTCGCTTCGATCCCGCTTGAGCCGCGCCGCCGTCTCCCACGCACCGAGGAAACCGTTACCCCGCAACACCGCCTGCAAGTGTCGTGGGTCCGCTCCGATGAGGAACTTCGCGAAGCGCAGCGTCTGCGTTACCGCGTGTTCGCCGACGAAATGGGTGCGCGTCTGACGGGACCCGCCGGCCTTGATGTTGACGCATTCGATGCCTATTGCGATCACCTGACTGTGCGCGATCTCGACACGCTGCAAGTGGTCGGCACCTACCGCGTGCTGCCGCCGCACCAGGCAGCGCGTATCGGCCGCCTCTACGCGGAAGGCGAATTCGACGTGTCGCGCCTCACGCATCTGCGTTCGAAAATGGTCGAAGTCGGCCGTTCCTGCGTGCATGCCGACTACCGCAGCGGTTCGGTGATCATGTCGTTGTGGGCGGGCCTCGCCTCGTACATGCAGCAGAATGGCTACGAAACGATGCTCGGCTGCGCGAGCGTGCCGATGGGCGATGGCGGTCACTACGCGGCGAACCTGTACAAGTCGCTGCGCGACTCGGAACTGACCGCGCCCGAATACCGCGCATTCCCGCATACGCCGCTGCCCTACGACGATCTGCAAACGGGCGCGAAGGTCGCACCGCCGCCGCTGATCAAGGGTTACCTGCGTCTTGGCGCCAAAATTTGCGGCGCACCGGCCTGGGATCCCGACTTCAACGCAGCCGACTTCCTGACGCTGTTCCGTCTGTCGGAAATCAACGCGCGCTATGCACGCCACTTCCTCGGCGACGCACTGCCACGCTGATGCTGATTGACCGAAGCGCCGTTGCTTGTCGCGTATTCGCGGCAAGCAAGCGCTAACATCGCGCCTTGCAGACGCCCAGGTGTCTGCGAAAAAAATGGCCCGGCAAATTAATTTTTGCCGGGCCATTTTGCTATCTGAGCGAGTGACTGCGCATGGCGATCGCTCGATCATTCGTCTGGTCGTCGCGCTTTTTTAGTCGCGCGTTTTAGTCTCGTTCGCCGGTCCCTTAGTCATCCGTATAAACAACCCGATACGGCGTGCGGATCTTCTCCCACTCCGCCGCTTCCTGGCTCAGGCTGTAGTCGGTCAACGGATTATTCGCGACCCACGCATTCGGCAGACGCACTTCGTAACCGCCATTCGCCTGAGCAACCACGATTTCGGGCAGTCCGACATCGGCGCGCCGCCGGCACAGCAGCGCCGCGAGGCGCAGACAGAACAGCAGCGGCCACTCCACGTCGCGTGTCTGCGCGAGCTTGCCGAGTTTGCCCGCATGGCCGAGCACGAGCGCCGCGACGCGCGCCTGATCGGTGCGCGAGAAACCTGGCATATCCGCGTTGCTCGCGATATAGGCGGAATGCTTGTGATACGCGCTATGCGAAATCGACAACCCGATTTCGTGCAGCGCAGCGGCCCAGCCGAGGAACATCCGGTTTTCCTCGCGGTGTTCCGGGTCCGGCTCGTCGAGCTGATCGTAGAAGCGAATGGCCAGTTCGCCGATCCGCCCCGCCTGCGCGCGATCGACGCCATAGCGCCGCATAAACCCTTCGACCGTGACCGTGCGCATGTCCTGATGCTGCGAGCGCCCGAGCAGGTCGTACAGCACGCCGAGGCGCAGCGCGCCGTCGGTCGTGTCCACATAGTCGACGTCGAGCTCTTCGAACACGGCCAGCATGATCGACAGGCCGCCCGCGAGCACCGGGATGCGATCGGGCTTGAGCGCAATCAGCTTCAGCCGGTTGACGTTTTCCGCCTTGATCAGCGCGCGCTTCAGGCGCTCGAGACCGATGCGCGAAATACCATGCGTGATGCCCGCATCGTTGAAGCCATTGGCCTCGACCAGTTCCGCGAGCGCCCGCGCGGTGCCGGACGAACCGATCGCCTGTTCCCAGCCGGTCTTTTTATAGTCCGAGGAGATGATCTGGATTTCGCGCGACGCGGCGAGCTCCGCCTGGCGCATCGTGTATTCGTCGACGTTGCCGGCCGGGAAGAACGCACGGCTATGGCTCACGCAGCCGATATAGAGGCTTTCCATCTTGATCGGTGTGTAATGCGAGCCGATGATGAATTCCGTCGAGCCGCCGCCGATATCGACCACCAGCCGTTTGCCCGCGCTCGCCGGTACCGAGTGTGCAGCACCCGCATAGATGAGCCGCGCTTCCTCGCGGCCCGCGATCACTTCGATCGGAAATCCGAGCGCCGCTTCCGCTTCTGCAAGAAATTCGCCCGCGTTCTTCGCGACGCGCAGCGTGTTTGTGGCCACGGCCCGCACGTGATCGGGATGAAAATCGCGCAACCGTTCGCCGAAGCGCCGCAGCGCATCCCAGCCACGCACCTGCGATGCGCGATCGAGCATCTTGTCGCGCGAGAGGCCGGCGGCGAGCCGCACTGGTTCACGCAGCGCGTCGACCTGGTAGATCTGGCTGCCCGCGTCGGTTTCCTCGACGCGCCCCACGATCAGGCGGAAGCTGTTCGAACCGAGATCGACCGATGCGAGCAATGGCGGATTGTTAGCCATCGATTGTGAGGACTCCATGCGCGCGGACGAGACGCTCAAACTCGCGCTCGCCCTGTTGAAAGGCGCCATTTTAAGCATACTGGTTCCCATCATGTCACCTCACGGACGGTCGTCCGGGACATGTTCGCAAATACCTGCGTCATATTTGCGACACGTGGGTCAGTTAGCGATAAAATTTGAGAGATGTGTAAACGTCACAAAAATACCATCAATCTGTGAGAATTTCCGAGCGTCCTTTCGAATCCTATTGCGCATCATCGCCTCTGCCGATGTCCATCCGCTACCCTCTTCTGAATCGCGAGCTGGGCATTCTGGGTTTCAACGAGCGCGTACTCGCGCAGGCCGCCGATCCGGCCGTCCCATTGCTCGAACGTCTACGCTTTATCTGCATTACCAGCAGCAACCTCGACGAGTTCTTTGAAATCCGCATGGCCGGATTGCAGGAGCAGATGCGCGACAATCCCGGCGCGCTGTCGCCGGACGGCATGTCGTTACAGCATGCCTACGATCTCGTGGCCGAACGCGCGCAAAAACTCGTGCACCGCCAGTACGCCATGCTGCATGAGACGGTCCTGCCCGCGCTCGAAGACGAAGGCATCTATTTCCACGGCACCGAAGCGTGGAGCGAAGCCCAGACGGAATGGGCGCGCAGCTATTTCGTCGACGAACTGCTGCCGGTACTCACGCCGATCGGGCTCGATCCCGCGCACCCTTTTCCGCGCGTGCTGAACAAGAGCCTGAACTTCGTCGTCGAACTCGAGGGCAAGGATGCGTTCGGCCGCCAGGCGGTGATGGGCATCGTGCAGGCGCCGCGCGCGCTGCCGCGACTCGTGCGCATGCCGCAGGAGCTGTCCGGCTATCCGCACGGCTTCGTGCTGCTGAGCTCGCTGATGCAGCGCTTCGTCAACGAGCTGTTCCCGAATCTGATGGTGCGCAGCTGCAACCAGTTTCGGATCACGCGCAACAGTGAGTTGTTCGTCGACGAGGACGAAATCACGAACCTGCGCGTCGCGCTGCAGGGCGAACTGCCGGCACGGCATCTGGGCAACGCGGTGCGGCTCGAAGTATCGGCCGATACGCCCGCGCATATGGTGCAGCGCCTCCTCGACGAAAGCGGCCTGTCGGAGAAGGACTGCTACCGCGTCGACGGCCCCGTGAATCTTGTGCGGCTGATGCAGTTGCCCGAGATGGTCGACCGTCCGGACCTCAAGTTCGTCCCACATATTCCGGCGACGCCGTCGCAAATCGCGACGAGCGCGAACCTGTTCGACGTGATCGACCAGGGCGACGTGCTGCTCCATCATCCGTACGAAAGCTTCCAGCCGGTGCTCGAGTTGCTGCTGCAGGCCGCGAAGGACCCGAACGTCGTCGCGATCAAGCAGACCATCTATCGCACCGGCACCGACTCGCCGCTGATGGATGCGCTGATGCAGGCGGCGCGTAACGGCAAGGAAGTGACGGTCGTCGTCGAACTGCTCGCGCGCTTCGACGAGGAAACCAACATCAACTGGGCGTCGCAGCTCGAAGCGGTCGGCGCGCACGTCGTGTATGGCGTGGTCGGCCACAAGTGCCACGCGAAGATGATGCTGATCGTGCGGCGCGTGTCCGAGGCCGGCAAGTCGATGCTCAAGCGCTACGTGCACCTCGGCACCGGCAATTACCATCCGCGCACCGCGCGTCTTTACACCGACTTCGGCTTGATGACGGCCGATCAGAAGATCTGCGAAGACGTGCATCACGTGTTCCAGCAACTGACCGGCATCGGCGGCGAGTTGGCGTTGCACGAACTGTGGCAGTCGCCGTTCACGCTGCATCCGCGTCTTGTCGAAGCGATTCGCAACGAGGCCGAGCATGCGCGCGCCGGCAAGCGCGCACGCATCGTCGCGAAGATGAATGCGCTACTCGAGCCGACCGTGATCACCGAGTTGTATGAGGCGTCGCAGGCGGGCGTGAAGATCGATCTGATCGTGCGCGGCGTGTGTGCGTTGCAGCCCGGCGTACCAGGGCTGTCGGAGAACATTACGGTGCGCTCGATCGTCGGACGCTTTCTCGAGCATCACCGCATCTTCTATTTCTACGATGGCGGCAAGGAACAGGTCTATCTGTCGAGCGCCGACTGGATGGACCGCAATTTCTTCCGCCGTGTCGAAGTCGCGTTCCCGATCAATAACCGGCGGCTGAAGCGGCGCGTAATCGCGGAAGGCCTGTCGGCTTTCCTCGGCGATAACCAGGCTGCATGGCTCATGCAAAGCGACGGCCACTATCGCCGGCGCCGGCCGGGCAAGTCGTCGCGCAATGCGCAGATGAGCCTGTTGACGAAGTTCTGTTCGTAAGACGGCGCGGCAACGGCTCAGGTGAGCGGTTGCATGCGATCAGATGGAAAAAAGCCCGCTGTGCATCGATGCAAGCGGGCTTTTCTGTGCAAGCGACGATCTCGCGCAATTCGCTTAGACCGGCGCCGGCTGCCGCCGCGCCGTGCGGAACGCGGGGAAGCGCGCGGTAAACGTGCTGCCGCGCCCTTCTTCGCTCTTCACTTCGAGTTGCGCATCGTGACGCTGCAGCACGTGCTTCACGATGGCGAGCCCAAGGCCCGTGCCGCCCGTGTCGCGCGAACGGCTGCGGTCGACGCGATAGAAGCGCTCGGTCAGGCGCGGAATATCGGCCGCGGGAATGCCCAGGCCGCTATCGATCACCGAGAACGTTGCCTGCGCGCCGTGAATGTTCCAGTTCACGTGTATCGATCCGCCGTCGGGCGTATAGCGGATCGCGTTCGTCACCAGATTGCCGAGCGCGCTCAGTATTTCGGTCTCGACGCCGGTCACCGTCAAACCTTCATCGATATCGAACGAAACACGATGCCGGCCGGCCGACAGCGTTTCGGCGTCATCCTTCAGATGCCGCAACACCGCGCGCATATCGACCATCTGCTCGCTCGGCGGCTTGCCGTCGCCTTCCAGTGTGGCAAGCACGAGCAGGTCGCGCACGATGTGCTGCATGCGCGACGCCTGCTGCTCCATCAGTTCGAGATAGCGCGCACGTTCGGCGTCGTTAAGCGGCAGCTCGCGCATCGTTTCGAGAAAGCCGGACAGCACCGTGAGCGGCGTCTTCAGCTCGTGCGATACGTTCGCGACGAAATCGCGGCGCATCGAGTCTGTGCGCTCGAGCTCGGTGATGTCCTGCGACAGCACGAGCTTGCGATTTTCGCCGTAGGGGAACACCTGCACCGACAGCACGTTCTGCCGCCGCTCGCCCATGCCGCGCATGATCAGCATCTCTTCGTAGTGGTGCGAGTTCAGGTAGCGGACGAAGTCGGGCTGACGCACGAGATGCGTGATGTGCTGACGCAGATCGCGTTTCGCATCGAGTCCGAAATGCTGCTCGGAGATCGCGTTACACCATTCGATCTGGTCGTGATCGTCAAGCATGGCGACGCCGTTTGGCGATGCCTGGATGGCCTGAATAAAACGCGAGTGCTGCTGCTCGACCTGGCGCACCTGCGCGTGCCAGCGCTTCGCGAGCTTATGCAGCCGGTAGTAGATTTCGCCCCAGATGCCGGGCGCGCTCGGCACTTCACCGTACACGGGCGCGTCGAGCAGACGCCAGAGCTGCTGCTTGTGAAATGTGCTGAAGATGCCCTGCGCGAGCAGCACGACGATCGCGAGAATCAGCGCGGCCTTGACGCCTGCAATCGCCCCGACCGCCGCACATAGAACAGCGAGCAGCACGAGCGAAACAAGGGAGCGCGCCCAGATGGTGTTCATGTTCAGCGATCGAAGAAGTAACCGGGAGCTGCGCTTAAGGCGCGCGCAGCCTGCGCGTTCTGTGCGTCTTTCGCCGCTTTAGCCGCTTGTTGCAGCTTGTGCCGTTGGATATTGGAAACGCTTAAGCGCTTTTCGCGAGCCGATAACCGCTGCCGCGAACGGTTTCAATCATAGCATCGCAACCGGCCGGTTTAAGGGCGGCGCGCAGACGCTTGATATGCACGTCGACGGTCCGCTCTTCGACGAACACGTGGTCGCCCCACACCTGGTCGAGCAGTTGCGTGCGGCTGTGCACGCGCTCCGGATGCGTCATGAAGAAATGCAGCAGACGGAATTCGGTCGGTCCGAGATCGAGCTTGATCTCGCTGCCCTGCGCATGCGCGGCGACGCGATGCGTGGACGGATCGAGCTTCAAACCATTGATCGCGACGACATCCTCGGTCAGCTGCGGCGCGCGGCGGCGCAACACCGCCTTGATGCGCGCCATCAGTTCCTTCGGCGAAAACGGCTTCGTTACATAGTCGTCGGCGCCGATTTCGAGGCCGAGCACCTTGTCCTGCTCATCGCCGCGCGCGGTCAGCATGATGATCGGAATATGCTTCGTGCGTTCGTTGTTGCGCAGGTCGCGGGCGAATGCAATGCCCGATTTGCCCGGCAGCATCCAGTCGAGCAGGACGAGGTCGGGCAGTACGTCGCTAATCAGGTTTTGCGCCTGTTCCGCGTTATAGGCGCGGATCGGGCAGTGTCCTGCGTGTTGAAGATTCACCGAAATCAGTTCGGAAATCGCGGGTTCGTCTTCGATGATAAGAATACTGCTGGGCATCTGTGCCTCGTGAGCTCTTAACAGAAATTCGATCAGGGGCGGTGACCGACCACGCTAGCACGGTGGCTAGGGTGTTCAGCTGAGCGCCTCTCGCTCGAGCGCGTCGCGCGACTTGTGCCGCACATCCGTGCCCTTCACGATGTAAATGATGAATTCCGCGATGTTCTTCGCGTGGTCGCCGATCCGTTCGATCGCCTTCGCGATGAACAGGAAGTCGAGGCCCACCGAAATCGAACGCGGATCTTCGGTCATGTACGAGATCAGCTTGCGCACAAAGGCGCGGAATTCCTCGTCGATCGCCTTGTCGTCGCGCACGATCTGCGCGGCCGCCACCGTATCGAGACGCGCGAACGCATCGAGTGCGCGGCGCAGGATCGAGACGGCCATTTCGCCCGACAGCTTGATCTCGGCGATATTGATCGTGCGCGATGCGCCGTCTTCCATCAGGCGCTTGGTGCGCTTCGCGATCTTCTCAGCTTCGTCGCCGGCGCGCTCGAGATTCGTGATGGTCTTCGAAATCGCGAGCAGCAGGCGCAGGTCGCGTGCGGCCGGCTGGCGGCGCGCGATGATGTTGCTGCACTCTTCGTCGATTTCGACTTCCATCACGTTCAGACGGTCTTCGGCCGCGATCACCTTTTCGGCGACCTCGAGGTCGAAGTTGTTGAGCGCGTTCATCGCGTCGACGATCTGCGCTTCGACGAGGCCGCCCATTTCGAGCACCTTCGACGAAAGCAGGTTCAGGTCGGCGTCGAACTGACTGGACAGGTGTTTATCGGACATGACGTACTCCCTTCGCTAGCCTCGTTGCCATCAATCAACCGAAACGGCCGGTGATGTAGTCTTCGGTTTCCTTACGCACCGGCTTGATAAAGATCTTTTCGGTGTCGCCGAACTCGATCAATTCACCCAGGTACATATAAGCAGTGTAGTCCGAACAACGCGCGGCCTGCTGCATGTTGTGCGTCACGATGACCACCGTGTAATCGCTCTTCAGCTCGGCGATCAGTTCTTCGATACGGCCCGTCGAAATCGGGTCGAGCGCCGAGCACGGCTCGTCGAGCAGCAGCACTTCCGGACGGATCGCAATGCCGCGCGCGATGCACAGACGCTGCTGCTGACCACCGGACAGGCCGTAACCGCTCTGGCCGAGTTTATCTTTCACTTCGTTCCACAGCGCCGCTTTCGTGAGCGCCCATTCAACACGGTCGTCCATTTCCGAGCGCGTGAGCGTCTCGAACATCTTCACACCGAACGCGATGTTGTCGTAGATCGACATCGGGAACGGCGTCGGCTTCTGGAACACCATGCCGATACGCGCGCGCAGCAGCGAAATATCGCGCTTCGTCGTGAGCAGATTCTCGCCGTCCATCAGGATTTCGCCTTCGGCGCGCTGCTCGGGATAGAGCGCATACATCTTGTTGAACGTGCGCAACAGCGTCGACTTGCCGCAACCCGACGGGCCGATGAACGCGGTCACCTTGCCTTCGGGAATATGCAGGTTGATGTTCTTCAGCGCGTGATACTTGCCGTAGAAGAAGTTCAGATTGTTGACTTCGATCTTGGGCCGCGAAGGCGCATGTGCCTGGCCGTTCTGGGCGGGATCGAAACCTGCCGGCGCGGCCGGACGTTCGACGGGATTCAGGTGACTTTCTGCCATGTTCATCGGATCGCTCCGCCCTTACTTATTCGAGAAGATCGTACGCGCGAGGATATTCAATCCAAGCACACCGAGCGTAATGAGGAACACACCCGCCCATGCGAGCGACTGCCACTGCGCGAACGGGCTCATCGCGAACTTGAAGATCGTGACGGGCAGGTTCGCCATCGGCTGGTTCATGTCCCACGTGAAGAACTGATTCGACAGCGCCGTGAAGAGCAGCGGCGCGGTTTCGCCGGCAATCCTCGCAACCGCGAGCAGCACGCCGGTCACGATGCCCGCGAGCGACGCTTTCAGCGTGATCGACAGCACCATCTTCCACTTCGGCGTACCGAGCGCGAAAGCCGCTTCACGCAATGCGTTCGGCACGAGCTTCAGCATGTTCTCGGTCGTGCGGATCACGATCGGAATCTGCAGCAGGCCGAGCGAGACGACGCCGGCCCAGCCGCTGAAGTGGCCCATCTTCGCGACGACGAGCGCATAGACGAACAGACCGACCACGATCGACGGCGCCGACAGCAGGATGTCGTTGATAAATCGCGTGATGCTTGCAAGCGGACCCTTCTGGCCGTATTCGGCGAGATAGACGCCGGCCATGATGCCGATCGGCGTGCCGATCACGGTGGCCAGCACGCACAGCAGCAGGCTGCCGACGATCGCGTTCGCGAGACCGCCGCCATCGGTGTTCGGCGGTGGCGTGGACTGCGTGAAGAGTTCGATCGAGAGGCCACCGACGCCGAGACGCAGCGTCGTGTAGAGAATCCAGACCAGCCACAGCAGGCCGAACGCCATCGCCGCGAGCGACAGCGTGAGCGCGACCGCGTTGGTGACCCGGCGGCGCTTCTGCAGCCTGTTGCGGGTTTTTTCGAGCGTGGCCGCGTCGGCCATGCCCGGCATGTTCAGAGGCTGGCTCATCGCTTGGTGCCCTCCCCTTTCTCGAGACGCAGCAGCATCAGTTTGGAAATCGCGAGCACGATGAACGTGATCACGAACAGGATCAGACCGAGTTCCATCAGCGCCGCCGTATGCAGGCCCGGCCCGGCTTCGGCGAACTCGTTGGCGAGCGCCGACGTGATGCTGTTGCCAGGCGAGAACAGCGACACGTTGTCGAGCAGGTTCGTGTTACCGATCACGAACGTCACCGCCATCGTCTCGCCGAGCGCGCGACCAAGACCGAGCATGACGCCACCGATCACGCCGTTCTTCGTGAACGGCAGCACGATCTTCCACATCACTTCCCACGTCGTGCAGCCGATGCCGTATGCCGATTCCTTCAGCAGCACAGGCGTGACTTCGAACACGTCGCGCATCACCGAGGCGATGTACGGGATGATCATGATCGCGAGAATCACACCGGCGCACAGGATACCGATGCCGATCGGCGCGCCCTTGAACAGCGCGCCGACAATCGGCACACCCGAGAGCAGCGTGCCGAGCGGCTTTTCGAACCACTCCGCGAAAATCGGCGCGAAAACCAGCAGACCCCACATGCCGTAGACGATCGACGGAATCGCGGCGAGCAGTTCGATCGCGATGCCGAGCGGCCGGCGCAACCACGCGGGCGACAATTCAGTGAGAAACAGCGCAATGCCGAAGCTAACCGGCACAGCGATGATGAGCGCAATGATCGACGTCGCGATCGTGCCGTAAATCGGCACCAGCGCGCCGAACTGCTCCGAGGGTGGATCCCAGTCGGCCGTCCAGAGGAAGCTAAAACCGAACTTCTCGATGGTCGGCAGTGACGCGATGATCAGCGACACAATAATGCCACCGAGCAACAATAAGGTAACGATAGCGGCAAGCCGCGCAAGGCCGCCGAAGATAACGTCGCCGGAGCGGCTGGGTGCCTTCTGCTGCGCTGCGCTGCCTGGCGGGTTCGACACAATTGGAATGTCGGACATGGGAGCCTGTCGAAACTGTTTCCGGATGCCGCGCGGCAGGATGCCGGACAGCGTGTACTGCGGTGTTCTGCGGGTTACTGCATGCCCGCGCGTGGTGCGATGCTGCTGACGGGCTAACGTACTAACGGTCGACTGACTGTCAACCTCGACCTCAACCGTTTTGTTGCCTGCCTCGCCTGCCTGCTTGCTTGCTTTTCTTTGCTGCTTCTTTGCTGCTTTTTTCCTGCTTTTCTTGCCAACTTACACGACACTGCGCGGCTCCGCCGGGAGCCGCGCAGTCGACCGCGGGGGTGGCCCCGCGGCGTGTTTTTCAGCTGGAACGCGCTTTCTGCATTCCGGCTTTGCTACAACGATTCAGCTTACTCCGCTGCGATCGACTTGCCCGAAGCGTCCTTCACCTTCGTCTTCCACTGCGACTTGATCTGCTCGACCACCGAAGGCGGCAGCGAGATGTAGTCCAGATCCGTCGCAGCCTGGTTGCCGTTCTTGAACGCCCAGTCGAAGAACTTCAGCGTTTCCGCGCCTTCAGCCGGCTTGTCCTGCGTCGTGTGCAGCAGCACGAACGTCGCGCCGACGACCGGCCATGCGTCCTTGCCCGGCTCGTCCGTCAGGATCTGGTAGAACGTCTTCGACCAGTCAGCGCCAGCAGCCGCTGCCTTGAAGGTTTCCGTCTTCGGCTCAACCACTGCGCCCGTCGTGTTCTTCATTGCCGTGTACGTCATGTGGTTCTGCTTCGCGTACGCCCACTCGACATAGCCGATCGCGCCCGGCAGACGCTGCACGAAGGCCGCGACGCCGTCGTTACCCTTACCGCCCGTGCCGGTCGGCCAGTTGACGGTCGTGCCTTCGCCGACCTTCGACTTCCACTCGCCGTTGACCTTCGACAGGTAATTCGTCCAGATGAAGCTGGTGCCCGAACCGTCAGCGCGGCGCACCACTGCGATATCCGTATCCGGCAGCTTTGCCTTCGGGTTCAGTGCGGCGATCGCCGGGTCGTTCCACTTCTTGATCTTGCCGAGGTAGATGTCGCCGAGCACTTCGCCCGACAGCACAATTTCGCCGGCCTTCACGCCGGGCAGGTTGACGACGGGCACCACGCCGCCGACGACCGTCGGAAACTGGAAAAGACCGTCTTTCGCGAGTTCGTCATCCTTGAGCGGAGCGTCCGAACCGGCAAAATCGACCGTCTTTGCAATGATCTGCTTGATACCACCGGAGGAGCCGATGCCCTGGTAGTTGACCTTGCCGCCGCCGTTCTTCTGATAGGCGTCTGCCCATTTCGTGTAAATCGGTGCCGCAAAGGTGCTGCCCGCGCCGGTAATATCAGTTGCTGCATGCGCTGCGATCGCGAAGAGCGCGCCAGCGATGCCAGCGAACGCGGTTTGCATCAATTTCATGAGACCTCCAGTGGTGTGAGCGGATGACACGACACCGCGAAGAATAGGGTCTCCCTGTGACAGTAATGTGACTGTCCGTGAAGCTGACGTGACAAATCCATTACACAATCGAAAGGCGCAGGCGAACCGATCGTACTCGTAAGCGTGCGGTTTCGCTATGCGTTTGAACTGAAGAATGCGCGCCTGCCGCTACAAAAGTTCGGTTTCATGCGGCTTGCGCCGAAGCTGACAAGCCCGGGCGGCCTCAAAATGGGGCACGCCATGGCGCGGCCACGAGCCTACCTGTGACAGGCCGCCGCGGCTCGAAAATTATCTGACGAAAGAGGTGACAGTCGACGGTGACAGTCGCGATGCGCGCCAGGCGGTTGATGCCGTGGCGCGCTACGGATTTGCGACTGGGACGAACGGCTTGCTCAGCTTGTTGCCCGGCGGACGACTTCCGCGATGGTTTCCGCGTGTTCGAGCGCGTCCTGTTCGCGCGCGGCCTCGACCATGACACGCAAGACCGGCTCGGTGCCCGAGGCGCGAATCAGTACGCGTCCGCTGCCGTCGAGCGCGCCCTGGGCCGCGCTGATCGCGCTCCGGATCGCATCGCTGCCCTTCCAGTCGGCACCCGGCTGCATGCGTACGTTGATCAGTTTCTGCGGGAACAGCGTCACGCCTTCGAGCAACTGCGCGAGCGACTTGCCGCTGCGCTGCATCGCCGCGAGCACCAGCAACGCCGATACGATGCCATCGCCGGTCGAATGGCGGTCCAGCGACAGGATATGCCCCGAACCCTCGGCGCCGAGCTGCCAGCCGCGCTCGCGCAATTTCTCGAGCACATAGCGGTCGCCGACCGCCGCGCGCACGAATTCCACGCCCTCGCGCTGCAGCGCGACTTCGACTGCCATGTTGGTCATCAACGTCCCGACCGCGCCGTCGACCTTGCCGTCGGTCGAGATGCGATCCTTGACGAGCACGTACAGCAGTTCGTCGCCGTTGAAGAGCCGGCCGGTAGAATCGACGATCTGAAGGCGGTCCGCATCGCCGTCGAGCGCGATGCCGAGGTCCGCATTGTTGGCCCGCACCGCGCGCATCAGCGCATCGGGCGCGGTCGCACCAACGCCGTCGTTGATGTTGAAGCCGTTCGGCGCGACGCCGATCGGCACCACGTCCGCGCCGAGCTCGTGGAATACGTGCGGCGCGACATCGTAGGCAGCGCCATGCGCGCAATCGACGACGAGCTTCATGCCGTGCAGGTCGTAGTTCGCAGGGAACGTGCTCTTGCAGAACTCGATGTAGCGGCCGGCAGCATCGTCAAGACGTCGCGCCTTGCCGAGCTGCTCGGACGGCGCGCAATCGAGCGGCTGTTCGAGTCGCTGCTCGATTTGGGCTTCGACTTCGTCGGGTAGCTTGTTGCCGTCCGCGGAAAAGAACTTGATGCCGTTGTCGTAGTACGGGTTGTGCGATGCGCTGATCACGACGCCGGCCGCGAGACGCAGCGCGCGCGTCAGATACGCGACGCCGGGCGTCGGCATCGGGCCGGCAAGCATCACGTCGACGCCCGCGGCCGAAAAGCCCGATTCGAGCGCCGCTTCGAGCATGTAGCCCGACACTCGCGTGTCCTTGCCGATCAGAACCGTCGGGCGCGTGCCGCTCTTCGTCCAGCGATCCGCACCCGCCAGCACCTTGCCGGCCGCATAGCCGAGCCGCAATACGAAGTCCGGCGTGATCGGCGCGTCGCCGACTTTGCCCCGAATGCCATCTGTACCGAAGTAGCGCCGTGTCATTGTTGGGTTTTCCTCTTTGTGGAGTCAGCTGCGGCGTGCCGCGGCACGCGTTGCCGACCATATCTTCAGTGCATCGACCGTTTGCGCGACGTCGTGTACACGAATGATCGACGCGCCGCGCTCAGCCGCACACACCGCGGCTGCAATGCTTGCTGCTACCCGTTCGCTTGCTACCGTGCGGCCGGTCACCGCGCCGAGCATCGACTTGCGCGATATGCCGGCGAGTACCGGAAGCGGCGCAGTGCCGCCCGGTGCCGTCTCAGGCAGGTGCGCAAGCAAAGTGTAATTGTGCTCGACTGTCTTGCCGAAACCAAATCCCGGATCGACGACGAGACGCTGCCGCGCGACCCCCGCTTGTAGCAGCGCTTCCGTTCGCTCGACAAGGAACGCCCGAACATCCGCGACGACGTCGCGATACGCGGGCTCGCCGACCTGCATCGTGCGGGGCTCGCCGAGCATATGCATCGCGCACAAGGCACAGGCGCTGTCGCGCACCGCGTCGATCGCGCCGGGCATCCGGAAAGCCCAGATATCGTTAATCATGTCGGCTCCGGCTGCAAGCGCGGCGCGCATGACTTCCGGCTTATACGTGTCGATTGACAACGGCAGGTTCGCACCGCGCAACTGTTCGATCAGCGGGATGACGCGCGCCAGCTCGTCATCGAGCGCGACGGGCGGCGCACCGGGCCGCGTCGACTCGCCGCCGATATCGATGATGTCCGCGCCGTCGAGCAGCATCCGTTCTGCCTGGCGCAGCGCATCGCCTTGCGCGATGTAGCTGCCGCCGTCCGAAAACGAATCGGGCGTGACGTTGAGGATGCCCATGACGAGCGGGCGCTCGAACGACAGGGTGAAGCGGCCACATTGCAGCGGCTCGTCATGTTGCCTCGGAGATGCGTCAGTAGACACGGATGAGAGAGCGTGAAGTTGAGTGAATCCGGTTTTGGCAACCGGCTTGATGGAACCGGTGACGCGAATCCCTTTTTTGGACAAGCCCCCGCTTGTTAGAACTTGTTCGGCGCTAATCCGACTACATGAGTCCACAAAATACAAAACGGGCCGGTGCGATGGACACCGGCCCGTGTACTGAGTAAGGCCTCGATCAGGCCGGCGCCGTGGCGCTACCCGGCTTGACTTCAGCGCCCGGGCTGCTGCCGCCCGACGGCGCATCGCCCGGCGACGGCGAACTCTTCGGCGAGCGCGGCGGACGACCAGCCATGATGTCGTTGATCTGGTCGGCGTCGATCGTTTCCCATTCCATCAGCGCCGCAGTCATGGCTTCAACCTTGTCGCGGTTCTCGTCCAGCAGACGCTTCGCGAGGTTGTACTGCTGATCCAGCACGCTGCGGATTTCCGCGTCGACCTTCTGCTGCGTCGCTTCCGAAATGGTGCGTGTGAAACCGCGGCCAAACGGCGATGCATCGTTTTCGTCGTCGACATAGACCATCGGCCCCAACGCGTCCGTCATGCCGAAGCGCGCGACCATTGCGCGGGCGGTCGCCGTCGCCTTGTTGAAGTCGTCCGACGCGCCGGTGCTGATCAGGTTCAGGAACAGCTCTTCGGCAACCCGGCCGCCGAACAGGATCGCGAGGCGATCCAGCAGGTATTCCTTCGAGTACGTCTCGTTGTCGTGCTCCGGCAGCTGCCACGTCACACCGAGTGCACGGCCGCGCGGAATGATCGTGACCTTGTGCACCGGGTCCGCCTTCGGCAGCAGCTTCGCAATCACCGCGTGACCGGACTCGTGATAAGCCGTTGCGCGCTTCGCGTCCTCGCGGATCACCGCCGACTTGCGCTCCGGACCCATGAAGATCTTGTCTTTCGCGTCTTCAAAGTCCTGCATCTCGACGATGCGCTTGCCACGACGTGCGGCGAACAGCGCCGCTTCGTTCACGAGGTTCGCGAGATCGGCGCCCGAAAAGCCCGGCGTGCCGCGCGCGATCACTGCCGCATCGACGTCGTTCGCAATCGGCACCTTGCGCAGATGCACCTTCATGATGTGCTCACGACCGCGGATATCAGGCAAGCCGACATAGACCTGGCGGTCGAAACGGCCCGGGCGCAGCAGCGCCTTGTCGAGCACGTCCGAACGGTTCGTCGCGGCGATCACGATCACACCGGAATTCGCCTCAAAGCCGTCCATCTCGACGAGCATCTGGTTCAACGTCTGCTCGCGTTCGTCGTTGCCGCCGCCCATGCCGGCGCCACGATGGCGGCCAACCGCGTCGATTTCGTCGATGAACACGATACAGGGCGCGTGCTTCTTCGCCTGCTCGAACATGTCGCGCACACGTGCGGCACCGACACCGACGAACATTTCGACGAAGTCCGAACCCGAGATGCTGAAGAACGGCACTTTCGCTTCACCGGCAATGGCGCGCGCGAGCAGCGTCTTACCGGTTCCCGGCGGGCCGACAAGCAGTACGCCGCGCGGAATGCGCCCGCCCAGCTTCTGGAACTTTTGTGGATCGCGCAGGAAGTCGACCAGTTCGGACACTTCTTCCTTCGCTTCGTCGCAGCCGGCGACGTCGGAGAAATTGATTGCGTTGTTGTTCTCGTCGATCAGGCGCGCCCGGGATTTCCCGAACGAGAAGGCCCCGCCTTTGCCGCCCCCCTGCATCTGCCTCATCATGTAGAACCAGAAGCCGATAATGAGGATCGTCGGACCGAGGTAGTACAACGCGGAAACGAGTGCGTTCGGTTCGTCGTCAGCCTTGCCGCTGACCTGAACGCCATACTTCATGAGGTCGCCGACCATCCAGATGTCGCCCGGCGACACGATCTGGTATTTCTGGCCGTCCGCCGGGGTCACCGTCAGATTGCGGCCCTGGACGATGACGCTCTTGACCTTGCCGCTTTTCGCATCGTCCATGAACTGCGAATAGGAAACGCCTTCCTGGACACGGGGCTTGTCGAACTGCTTGAACACCGTAAACAGCACCAGTGCGATAACCAGCCACACTGCCGCCTTCGAAAACATGTTGTTGTTCAAAGCACCACTCCTTCACTCATAGACAAGCGCCTACATTTGCCTTGCGGCACCACTCAGGCATTCTAATCCAGACCGCAGACCCCTGCCATAAGCATTCGCTAGCGCATATATAGCGAGCCGCACAACGCCGGCGCCGTTTTCCGGCACATTGAAAATAACAAACTGGCATTTGAATCGCGTTTTTCAACGGGGACGCTTCAAATGTTTGCCCAAAATAAACGTCTCAGACGATTTGTCCCGCGATGCTTTCGGTTTGCGGGCTGCCACCGTCTTAAACTGCTGCTTGAACTTTTCGACGATCTGACTGTAACCGCTGCCGTGAAAACATTTGACTAAAAGGGCACCATCCGGCTTCAGGTGGTTCTGCGAAAACTCCAGCGCGAGGTCGCAAACATGCTCGATTCGCGCGGCATCCGCCACCGCCACTCCGGACAGGTTGGGCGCCATATCAGAAATTACAAGGTCGACAAGGCGTTCGCCGACCACTTCTTCCAGCTGTTCGAGCACGCTGTCTTCGCGGAAGTCGCCCTGGATGAAGTGCACATCCGCGATCGGCTCCATCGGCAGCAGATCGAGCGCGATGATCGTGCCGTCGATGCCGCCTTCGCGCGCCGCATCGCGCCGCGGACTCTGGGCGAGCTTGTTGCGCGCGTACTGGCTCCAGCTGCCGGGCGCAGCGCCGAGGTCGACGATGACCTGGCCCGGGCGGATCAGCTTGTCCTGCTCATCGATCTCTTTGAGCTTGTAGGCGGCACGGGCGCGATAGCCCTCCCGTTGCGCCATTTTCACGTACGGATCGTTGATGTGGTCGTGCAGCCACGACTGGTTAAAGCGGTTTTTTGCCATTAATCGTTGAACTTTTGCTGCGTGATGCCGCACTTTTAGCGGATAATACGCGTTTAATCTGTGCGGCTGCGGGCGCGCCGCTTTTGGGTCCGCATTCTGATCCGTACCGGGTTGTTTGTTCCTGGCCGTTTTTTCCGGTCGTTTTTTCGCCCGCACCTATAGCCAACTCAACCGCCAGCAAAACAGCCAGCACCTATAGCCCGCACCTGCCTGCCGCTGCGCGTTCGCGCCGCGGTCGTATCAGATGCACACTCTACGTATGCCGCCGCGTGCAGACCGCGGTCGCAGCGGTGCCATTTTAGTCGAGTCCCTCACCTTCCATGCCAGCCCTCAAAGTCTCCTCCGAACAACGCGCCTCGCTGCGCTCGCAGGCTCATGCGCTCAAACCCGTCGTGCTCGTAGGCGCCGAGGGCTTGACCGATGCCGTGCTGGCAGAAATCGAAGTCCACCTGGTCGCCCACGAACTGATCAAGATTCGCGTATTCGGCGACGAGCGCGACGAACGTGTCGCGATCTACGACGAAATCTGCGATCGCCTCGGCGCCGCGCCGATCCAGCATATCGGTAAGCTGCTCGTGATCTGGAAGCCCGAAGCCGCGCGTCCCGCAACCCGGTCGTCGCGTCGCAATGCCTTGCCGAGCGCGGGCGAAGCCGCTGCCGCCGAAAAAGAATCCGCGCGGGGCCGGGCACCGCGCGTCGTCAAGGTCGTCAAGACTTCCACCGATAACCCGATGCGCCGGCCGAAGCCGCAGAAGGTTCTGGTACGCGGCAACGAACGCGTGACCGCGGGCGGCAATATCAAGCGCGCAAAGAAACGGCAGACCAGCGCGAAGCGGCAACATCAATCGAGCAAATAACCGCTAGGACGCCGCACGCCGCATGCGGCGAAACGTCACAACGAAACTCAAGCGAAGAGGCGGTGCAGGCAAGGCCGCCACATGCAACGGCACCGTGCTTGCGACGTGCGACATGAGGTCGCAGGCGGTAGCTTAACCGCCCTTCCGTACCCAGCCAGGATTCGTCTTTACATCGCGCGGAAGAAGCCGCACAACGTGCGGCTTGAACGCCGACAAACGCCGACAGTCAGCCGGCCGCTTCAGGGCGACCGGCAGCCGATCCCGTGTGCGTCCCTGACATTGCCGCCGCTGTGGCAGTCGGCAATTTCCAAACGAGCACGAGCGCCAGCAGACTCTCAATCAGATAGAACAGACTCGACACGCCGTGCAGCATACCGAAGCGGCTCGCATAAACCGAATGGCCGACATCCGTGCCTGCTTCCTGCGCCGCGATGCGCAGTGCGTTCATAAACGGCTGCAGCGCGAAATATCCGACCAGCACGCAGACGAGCATGCCGGCCACGAGCCAGCGCAGCCGTTTATACGCGATCTCGTCGCGGCGAATCAGCACGTTGCACAGCGCAAGCAGCAACACGCCGCACACGACGCCGATCACGCCTTCGATGCGAAACAGCTGCGCAGCAACGGAACCCGCCGTGATGCGATCGAGCGACGCGAACAGCACGGGCACGACCGCATAGCCGATCGTCAGCAGACTGCCGACCCACACGACCGTCAACAGGCGGAAGATTCGATGCGGCATCGAGATCACCGGGCGCGTATCGGAGTTAAACGTAACGAACCGAGATGATCTCGTATTCGCGCACACCGCTCGGCGCCTGCACCGATGCGACATCGCCTTCGGACTTGCCGATCAGTGCGCGCGCGATCGGCGAGCTCACCGAGATCAGGCCGTGCGCGAGATCCGCTTCGTCGTCACCGACGATCTGATAGGTCACGGTGTCGCCGCTGTTGAGATCTTCGAGCTCGACCGTAGCCGCAAACACGACGCGCCCTTCCGCATCGAGTGCGGCGGGGTCGATGATCTGCGCGGCAGCCAGCTTCGATTCGATGTCGGCGATACGCCCTTCGATAAAACCCTGCTTCTCTTTTGCTGCGTCGTATTCGGCGTTTTCCGACAGATCGCCCTGGGCACGCGCTTCCGCGATCGAATTGATGACCGCAGGACGTTCAACCGATTTCAGGCGCTGCAATTCATCGCGCAATTGGTCAGCGCCGCGTTTCGTCAATGGAATAGTGCTCATAAACAACTCTTTGGCAAAAAAACGGCCTTCAAAAAAATCAACCGCGGTTAAGTGCATCCCCAAAGAGGTACCCGATCCCGGGGCGCTCGTACAAGAGCCCGATCCGGTACCTTCAGGGACGCCGCTTAACCGCGGCACATACAGCTTCGACTCAGATTCGAAGCCTTAGTTTAGGCGAGCATGAAGCCCTTGTAAATCATAGACCTCGAGATCCTTCAGATACCGCAGACCCTCGACCGCCGCCCGCGCCCCCGACATGGTCGTGTAGTACGTGACCTTGTTCGCCTGCGCGCTCATGCGGATCGAACGCGAATCGGCGATCGCCGCGCGCGTTTCGTCGACGGTGGTAAACACCAATGCGATCTCGCCGTTCTTGATCATATCGACAATATGCGGGCGACCGTCCTTCACCTTGTTGACGACGCGCACCGGCACACCCGCCGCCTCGATCGCCGCGGCCGTACCCTTCGTTGCGACGAGCGGGTAGCCCAACTCATGCAGCATACGCGCGACTTCGACGGCCTTCGGCTTGTCGGCGTCCATCACCGTGAGCAGCACCGTGCCCGACTCGGGCAAGCGCGAACCTGCGGCAAGTTGCGACTTGAAAAGCGCCTCGCCGAACGTTTGGCCCACGCCCATTACTTCGCCGGTCGAACGCATTTCCGGTCCGAGCACCGGGTCGACGGTCGGGAACTTGATGAACGGGAACACCGCTTCCTTCACGCTGAAGTACGGCGGAACGACTTCCTTCGTCACGCCTTGCTGCGCGAGCTTCTGACCGACCATCGCACGCGCGGCGATCTTCGCGAGCGGCAGGCTCGTTGCCTTCGACACATACGGCACCGTGCGCGACGCACGCGGATTCACTTCGAGCACGTAGATCACATCGCGCTTCGAGCCGTCCTGCTGCGGCACCTGCTGGATCGCGAACTGCACGTTCATCAGGCCGACCACATTCAACGCTTTCGCCATCGCGGCAGTCTGCCGCTTCAGTTCGACGACCGTTTCCTGCGACAGCGAATACGGCGGCAACGAACACGCCGAGTCGCCCGAGTGCACGCCCGCCTGCTCGATGTGCTCCATCACGCCGCCGATAAACACCGCGTCGCCATCGGAGATGCAGTCGACGTCACATTCGATCGCGTCGTTAAGGAAGCGGTCGAGCAGCACCGGCGAATCGTGGCTGACCTTCACCGCCTCGCGCATATAACGCTCGAGGTCGCGCGGCTCGTGCACGATCTCCATCGCGCGGCCGCCGAGCACATACGACGGACGCACGACGAGCGGGTAACCGATTTCGTCGGCGAGCTTCAACGCTTCGTCTTCGTTGCGGGCGGTGCGGTTCGGCGGCTGGCGCAGTTGCAGCTGCTGCAAAAGCTTCTGGAAACGCTCGCGGTCTTCCGCTGCGTCGATCATGTCCGGCGACGTGCCGACGATCGGCACACCGTTCGCCTCGAGATCGAGCGCGAGCTTCAGCGGCGTCTGACCGCCGTACTGCACGATCACGCCGAGCGGCTTTTCCTTGTCGACGATTTCGAGCACGTCTTCGAGCGTCAGCGGTTCGAAGTACAGACGGTCCGATGTGTCGTAGTCGGTCGACACGGTCTCGGGATTGCAGTTGACCATGATCGTTTCATAGCCGTCTTCGCGCATCGCGAGCGCCGCGTGCACGCAGCAGTAGTCGAACTCGATGCCCTGGCCGATGCGGTTCGGACCGCCGCCGAGCACCATGATCTTTTTGTTGTTCGTCGGGTTTGCTTCGCACTCGTCTTCGTACGTCGAGTACATATACGCGGTCTTCGTCGCGAACTCGGCCGCGCACGTGTCGACCCGCTTGTACACCGGACGCACGTTCAGTTCGATACGACGCGCGCGCACTTCGGCGGGCTTCGCCTTCAGCAGCTTCGCGAGGCGCCGGTCCGAGAAACCGCTCTGCTTCAGGTAGCGCAACTCCTCAGCGGACAGGCTCGCGAGCGTGCGGCCCTCAAGCGCCTTCTCCTTCAGCACGATCTGTTCGATCTGCGCGAGGAACCACGGGTCAATTGCGGTTTCCTCGAAAATTTCCTGCGGCGTGAGGCCGAGACGGAACGCATCGCCGACATACCAGATGCGGTCCGGTCCGGCTTCGCCGATCTCGCGAATCACTTCGTCGCGGCTCGCGGTCTTTTCGTCGAGCCCGTCGACGCCGACTTCGAGGCCGCGCAGCGCCTTCTGGAACGATTCCTGGAACGTGCGGCCGATCGCCATCACTTCGCCGACCGACTTCATCTGCGTGGTCAAACGCGGGTCGGCTTCGCGGAACTTCTCGAACGCAAAGCGCGGAATCTTCGTGACGACGTAATCGATGGTCGGTTCGAACGACGCCGGCGTCTGACCGCCGGTGATCTCGTTCTTCAGTTCGTCGAGCGTATAGCCGACCGCGAGCTTCGCGGCGACCTTCGCGATCGGGAAGCCAGTCGCCTTCGATGCGAGCGCGGACGAACGCGACACACGCGGGTTCATCTCGATCACGATCATGCGGCCGTCCTTCGGGTTGATCGCGAACTGCACGTTCGAGCCGCCCGTATCGACGCCGATCTCGCGCAGCACCGCGAGCGACGCGTTACGCAGGATCTGATATTCCTTGTCGGTGAGCGTTTGCGCCGGCGCGACCGTAATCGAATCGCCGGTGTGAATGCCCATCGGGTCGAGGTTTTCGATCGAGCAGACGATGATGCAGTTATCCGCGCGGTCGCGGACCACTTCCATCTCGTACTCTTTCCAGCCGAGCAGCGACTCTTCGATCAGCAGTTCGCGCGTCGGCGACAGGTCGAGGCCGCGCTTGCAGATTTCTTCGAACTCCTCGCGGTTGTACGCGATGCCGCCGCCCGAGCCGCCAAGCGTGAAGGACGGACGGATCACGACCGGATAGCCGATGCCGCCGGTTTGCACCGCGATTTCGCCCTGCACCTTCAGCGCTTCTTCCATCGAATGCGCGGTGCCCGACTTCGCCGAGCCAAGGCCGATCTTCGTCATCGCGTCCTTGAACTTCTGGCGGTCTTCGGCCTTGTCGATCGCTTCCGGCGACGCGCCGATCAGCTCGACGTTGTACTTCGTGAGCACGCCGTGGTGATGCAGATCGAGCGCGCAATTGAGCGCGGTCTGGCCGCCCATCGTCGGCAGCACCGCGTCGGGGCGCTCCTTCGCGATGATGCGCTCGACCACTTCCCACGTGATCGGCTCGATATAGGTGACGTCGGCCGTGTTCGGGTCGGTCATGATCGTCGCCGGATTGCTGTTGACGAGAATGACCTTGTAGCCCTCTTCACGCAGCGCCTTGCAGGCCTGCGCGCCCGAGTAATCGAACTCGCACGCCTGGCCGATGATGATCGGACCCGCGCCGATGATGAGGATGCTTTTGATGTCTGTCCGCTTGGGCATAACGCTCTCGCTAATCTTTGATGCAGTGTCGACTGGAGTGGGCGCTTGAGCGCTTACTCCGGTCCCATGCAGGGTTACTGCGGTTCTTTCCGGTGGCGCACTGAAGTCGCGGGGCCGGTATGACCGCCCCGCTACGCGCGCCCAGTTCTATTTCGCGTACGCGAGCGAGATGCTTATGCCGCCGCGGTATGGCTATTGGCGCTGCTGTGCTTGCGGGCATCCATCAGCGCGGTGAAGCGGTCGAACAGATAGCCGATGTCATGCGGACCCGGCGACGCTTCCGGGTGACCCTGGAAGCAGAACGCGGGCTTGTCGGTCAGCGCGAAGCCCTGCAGCGTGCCGTCGAACAGCGACACGTGCGTGACCTTCGCGTTCGCGGGCAGCGTGGCCGCATCGACCGCGAAGCCGTGATTCTGCGACGTGATCACGACACGGCCGTCTGCGAGATCCTTGACCGGATGGTTCGCGCCGTGGTGGCCGGTTTTCATCTTCATGGTCTTCGCGCCGACCGCGAGGCCCATGATCTGATGGCCGAGGCAGATGCCGAAGGTCGGAATGCCGCGCGCGATAAATTCGCGCGTCGCTTCGATCGCGTAGTCGCACGGCTCCGGGTCGCCGGGACCGTTCGACAGGAACACGCCGTCCGGGTTGAGCGCGAACGCGTCGGCCGCGGTGGCTTCAGCGGGCAGCACGGTCACCTGGCAGCCGCGCTCCGCGAGCATGCGCAGGATGTTGTGCTTGACGCCGTAGTCGAAGGCGACCACACGATACTTCGGCGTGTTCTGCAGGCCGAAGCCGCTGCCGAGGCGCCACTCGGTCTGCTTCCACTCGTACTGGCTTTTCGTCGATACGACCTTCGCGAGGTCCATGCCCGCGAGGCCGGGGAACGAACGCGCGAGCTCGATTGCCTTCGTTTCGTCATCGGAGCCGGCGAGAATGGCGCCGTTCTGCGCGCCCTCGTCGCGCAGAATGCGCGTGAGCTTGCGCGTATCGAGACCGGCGATCGCAACGACGCCTTCGTCGCGCAGATAGTCGGACAGCGTACGCTCCATGCGGAAGTTCGACGCGAGAACCGGCAGATCGCGGATGATCAGGCCGGCGGCATGGACTTTCGTGGCTTCTACGTCTTCTGCATTGACGCCGACATTGCCGATATGCGGATACGTCAGCGTGACGATCTGCTGCGCGTAGCTCGGGTCGGTCAGGATTTCCTGATAGCCGGTGATCGCCGTGTTGAACACGACTTCACCGATCGTATGACCGGCGGCGCCGATCGAGTAACCACGAAAGACCGTGCCGTCGGCAAGCGCGAGCAGAGCGGGAGAAAATGACGGCAACACGGGGGACTCCTTGGCGGAACACCCTGTTGCCGACCTGTTCATCCGCTCGTGCCGATGCGTGCGCGTTGTGCGACAGCGTGCCGGCCGATGCAGGCGTGAGCCCGCTCGCGTGGCGCGGCCGGATCGCTTTGAGTTCGCAGGGTTCGCATCTTGCGCGGCCAGTCCGCGACGGAGGCGGAAACAGCGGCGCGACGAGAGCAAAGCCGGAAGCGAAACAGCGGGCGCGGCGGCGGATGAACGGTTTAAAAGAGGTAGGCGCTAGGGTGCGGGTTGATAAGCTCAAACCTTGGAATTATAGCCCGAAAGCGCCCTTCCCTTCAAATCCGAGATAGCTGCGCCGGCGCGCGAACCGCTCCACGGAGCTTGCGACTGAGGCCTACGACTGCTGCTTCGCGAGCATTTGCGCGGCATCCGGTAGCACCCGGCTCGGCAATACGTACCAGATCGCCCCGGCGATCTGCAGGCCGAGCAGGATCGCCCACGTGGTCAGGTGTGCGGTCGCCGGATAGTGCCCCGCAACCGCCGGCCAGTGCGACAGCACCGCGCCCACACCAACCTGGAAGCCGAAAATCAGCATGAAGATCACGAGGTTCATCGTCGTGTTCGCGCGGCCGATCATGTGCGCCTCGAAATAGCGCGGCAACAGCGCATAACTCAGAATGCCTGTGCCGCCGAAGAAGCCGTACGCCGCCCACAGCAGTCCGGCCGGCAGCGGCGCGTCGACCATGATCAGCACTTGCGTGACGACGAAGAGCGCCCCGCCGATGCCGCAAAACGCGTACAGCGACACGCCGCGCCGCTCGAGACTGCGCGCGGCCGCACCGAAGCCCACGCAGCCGGCCATCATCGCGAAGCCGAGCACCGAGACGAGCGCCGCGGCCGGCCCCGGCTGGAAATCGCTGACGTCGCGCAGCCACGCGCCGACCCAGAGCGACTGCATCGCATAGAACACGCCTTGCGTAATCACGGGGAACGACGCGATTTTCCAGAAAGCCGCGCTGCGCAAAATATCGACCGTGCCCTTGAACTGGCCCATCAGCGTTATGTGGCGCGGCGCGTCCTTCGTGTCGGGCGCGCAGGCCCACAAAATCACGGCCACGACGACGGTCATCACACCGAGGCCGACACAAACCGTGCGCCAGGTCGTCAGCGTGAGCACCCACGTGAGCGGCGAGCCAACCACGACACCGCCGAGTCCGCCGACGGCCATCGTGAGTCCATTGACGAGCGGCAGGCGCGCCGCCGGAAAATGCTGCGCAAGCGCCTTGAACGCGGCGCCCAGGCACACCGACACGCCGATGCCGATCAGGAGGCGTCCGATCATCATTGCGCCAATGCCATGCGCGGCGCCGAACACCCAGATACCCGCGGCTGCGAACAGCAGCATGCCCGCGGTCGTGCGGCGCGAACCGTAGTGGTCGAGCAACACGCCGGCCGGAATCTGCGCGCCGGCGAAGCCGAGGAAATAGAGGCTCGTCAGCAGACCGAGGTCGGTCGCGGACAACCCCATTTCGTGCGTGATGAGCGGCGCAAAACCGAGATTGACCCCGCGAAACACGTACGAGACAAAGTAGCCGGCGGAAAACAGCAGGAAAACGCGAAGTGGAGTCGACAACATTGGCGCTATGCAAACAATGGACAAAGCGGCCTTGCCCTAAAAAGGGGCATCCGCGGCCGGAGCCAGAACATTAAATGATTTGTGAAAAGCGCGCTTAAACGAAAACGCCGCCACAGAAGTGGCGGCGCTAAACAAACGAGGCGTATCGGAGCGCACTGCATGCGCTGCCCCCGCAGCGCATGTTTCGACATCCTCGGCATACCGCCTGTTGTGGTTACTTCTTGGCCTTCTTCGCGTTGGCCGCGGTCTTCTGGCGGCTAGGCGCCGCGGCTTTCGGCGACTTCGCGGCGGACGAATCGGCCGCCGTCGAAACCTTTTTCACGCCGCCCGTCTTGCCCGCATGCCCGGATGCCTTGACGACGCCCGACTTGCCGCGGGTCTTCTGGCTGCTTTTCTCGTTCTTCGACGACTTGTCGTCATCGGCGCTGTCGTTGCCGCCGACGCGCGCACTGATCTTCTGCACACCGCCGCCGCGCACGTCCGTCGCAAGCCGCTCCGGACCGGGCTCGGTCGGCACACGCTTGCCGACCGGCACGTGCAGCACGATCACCTGGCCGGCTCGCACTTCGTTGCGATGCGTGCGGTTCCAGCCCTTCAACTGACCGACCGATACGCCATAGCGGCTCGCCAGCGACGACATCGACTGCGAGCGGCGCACGCGGATCAGCATCTTGCGCGTATCGGGAACGTCCGGCTCCATCGCGAGCACCGCGCCTTCGGCAACGTCGGCGCTGATGTCTTCATCAACGTCGTCGCCACGCGGCACGACGATCGTCGAGCCCGGCTTCAGACGCATGCCGGCCGGAATCTTGTTGACCTCCATCAGCGTGTCCGCGTCGACGCCGATTTTCTGCGCGATCGCAGCCGGACGCGAGCGTTCGGTCACCGTATAAGTGGTCCATGACGACAGCGACCCGCTATACGACTTCAGATTGCGTTCGAATGCGCTGGCGTTGTCGAACGGCAACAGAATCTGCGGCTGGGTGGCGCCGAGAATAACCGGCTTCTTGAACGATGGGTTCAGCGAACGGAACTCTTCCGGCGTCATGTTCGCGAGTTTCGAAGCAACATCGACGTCGATATCGTGCGACGTCGTGACCGTGACGAAGTACGGGTGGTTCGGAATTTCCGGCAGCGTGAGCCCGTACATCTGCGGGTTTTCGATGATGTTCTTCACCGCCTGCAGCTTCGGCACGTAGTTGCGCGTTTCCATCGGCATGCGCAGGCTTTGATAGTCGGTTGGCAAGCCCGCCGCCTCGTTGCGCGCGATCGCGCGCTGCACATTGCCTTCGCCCCAGTTATACGCGGCGAGCGCGAGATACCAGTCGCCGAACATATCGTGCAGCTTGGACAGGTAGTCAAGCGCGGCGCTCGTCGACGCGAGCACGTCGCGGCGCTCGTCCTGCCACATGTTCTGCTTGAGGTTGTACGTGCGGCCCGTGCCCGGCACGAACTGCCACATGCCGGCGGCCTTCGCGACCGACAGCGCCTGCGGGTTATAGGCCGATTCGATGAACGGCAGCAGCGCAAGCTCGGTCGGCATATGCCGCGCCTCGAGCTCTTCGACGATGTGATAGAGGTACTTCTGCGAGCGCTCGGTCATGCGCTGGACGTAGTCCGGACGCTGCGCGTACCAGTTGACCTGCATGTCGACCAGATCGCTCTGCAGATCGGGCATCTGGAAGCCGCGACGAATGCGGCCCCAGAGATCGCTGTCGGCGGTCGTCAGCTGATCGACCGACCCCTGATCGACGTTGATGGTTTCTTTGGCGGAAGCGGTCTTGCGAAGGGTATCGGCTACGGCTTGCTGGGTGGCGGGATTGGAGGGGTTGGAACTGACGGTCGTTGGCCCCTGGCTCGCGCACGCGGCGAGCATCAGAACCAACAACGCGCTAAAGATAAATCTCATGAACGTCTCGGCTTCCCGGAAAGGCTGGAACTGCAACCTGAAACGGCTGGCTGGAATGGCTGGAAAAACACCGCCAACCGGAACGACCCACTGAACGCGAGCTAAGAAGGCGGATTGAAAACCGCAGAGTGAAATGCGGTTGGAATTTGCAGCCGATAGTACGAAAGAGCGCGGTTTCCGTCAATCGGAAATGTGTGAAAAAGCCCGCCAAATCTAAGACTTGGCGGGCTTTTTGATGATTCAGATGAAGATTACCTTAGAGGCGCTCGGGTCAGGGGAACTTTTCGAAGTGCTTTATCGGAATCGATTTTTCCATTCCCGCATTAGCGTAAACGCGGTAAGACGGTCTGACACCGCTTCGTGAAGCTCGTCGGCCAGGGTGGCCTGAACGGCCGGCTCGCCCGCGCGCAGAAAGGGATTCACGGCGCGTTCGTGGGCGATCGTCGTGGGCAAGGTCGGCACGTTGCGCGCGCGCCGCGCGGCCGCTTCGTCGCGCCAGGCCTGCAGCTCGGCATTGCCGGGCTCGCAGGCGAGTGCGAAACGGATATTGGACAGCGTGTACTCGTGCGCGCAATGCACTTCGGTCGCGCCGGGCAGCGCCGCAAGCGAATCGAGCGAATCGAGCATCTGCGCGGGCGTGCCTTCGAAGAGGCGTCCGCAGCCGCAGGCAAACAGCGTATCGCCGCAGAACACGTGAGGTGTGCCGCGCGGGTCCGCGGCCTGGAAATACGCGATATGACCGCTGGTGTGGCCGGGTACATCGAGCACATTGAACTCGAGTGCCGGTTCGGCGATGCTGACGCGGTCGCCGTGGGATAGTCTGTAGGTCAGATGCTCGATCGATTCGCCCGCGGGACCGTACACGGGTATATCCTGGCCTTTCAGCAGATCGGCCACCCCGCCGACGTGGTCGCGATGATGGTGCGTGAGTAAAATAGCGCTCAACCGCCAGCCCCGCTTCGCGAGATAAGCCTGCACCGGGGCAGCCTCACCCGGATCGACCGCCACCGCATGGCGGCCGTCCGATACGAGCCAGATGTAATTGTCTTCGAAGGCCGGGACGGGTACGTATTCAAGCGCATTCATAGGCGACGCATCTTTAACATGTCTGACCGATCGATTATAGACTGGCCCGCCTGGACGGACTCGCCGCCCGGCCGCTACGTGCTGCAGTGGGAGCAGGCGCAGCTCGACCGGGTCGTGTCGGACGTGTTCGGCTTTCACGCGCTGCAACTCGGCCTGCCGCAACTCGACGCGCTGCGTGAAAACCGCATGCCGGGGCGCGGTCTCGTGCTCGACGCGGCGAGCGGCTCGAGCGCGCCGTATCTGCTGCCCGACGGCCAGGCGGGCGGCTTGCCCGGCCGCCACTCGCCGCCTGCACGCAGCACCGTGTGGTGCGATCTGCTCGATCTGCCGTTCGAAGCGCAAAGCGTCGACCTGATCGTGATGCCGCACACGCTCGAATTCACGAGCGACCCGCACCGGCTGCTGCGTGAAGCCGAACGCGTGCTGATGCCCGAGGGCCAGCTCATCATTCTCGGCTTCAATTCGTTGTCGCTATGGGGCGCACGGCAATCGGTCGGCAAGATGACGGGGCGCCCTTTCGTGCCCGCCGCGCACGACCTGATTGCCTTCACGCGCCTCAAGGACTGGATCAAGCTGTTAGGCTTCGACCTTGATCGCGGACGCTTCGGCTGCTATCGTCCGCCCCTCGTCAGCGACGTGTGGCTCAACCGCTACGCGTTCATGGAAGCCGCGGGCGACCGCTGGTGGCCGATTTTCGGCGCCTCGTACATGGTGACGGCGATCAAGCGCGTGCGCGCCATGCGCCTCGTCGGCACAGTCAAGGTCAAAAAACCCGTGCTCGCCCCCGGCCTCGCACCGGCTGCCACGCCCAATACACGCAACAACAATGACATCTGATCTGATCGAAATTTTCACCGACGGCGCCTGCAAGGGCAATCCGGGCCCCGGCGGCTGGGGCGCCATCCTGCGCTTCGGCGAACAGGAAAAAGAACTGTTCGGCGGCGAAGCGAACACCACCAACAACCGGATGGAACTGATGGCGGTGATCGCCGCGCTCGAAGCCTTGAAGCGCCCATGCAAGGCGATCGTGCACACCGACTCGCAGTACGTGCAGAAAGGCATCAGCGAATGGATTCACGGCTGGAAGAAGAAGAACTGGATGACGGCCGCGAAGACGCCTGTGAAGAACGCGGATCTCTGGAAACGGCTCGATGCGCTCGTCGTGCAACACCAGCTCGAATGGCGCTGGGTGAAGGGCCATGCGGGGCATCCGGAAAACGAGCGTGCCGATGCGCTGGCGAATCGCGGCGTGGCCGCGCTCGCCGACCTGTAAAGAACAACCGCCTACACCGCCTATTCCGACATGCGTCAGATCATCCTCGATACCGAAACAACCGGCCTCAATGCGAAGAGCGGCGACCGCATCATCGAAATCGGCTGCGTCGAGCTGCTGAACCGGCGGCTCACCGGCAACAATCTGCACTTCTACGTCAACCCTGAGCGCGATAGCGATCCGGGCGCGCTCGCGGTGCACGGCCTCACGACCGAGTTTTTGAGCGACAAGCCGAAGTTCGCGGAAGTGGCCGATGCGATCGTCGACTTCGTCAAAGGCGCCGAGCTCATCATTCACAACGCGCCGTTCGACATCGCGTTTCTCGATGCCGAGTTTTCGCTGCTCGGACTGCCGGGCTTCTGCGATCACTGCGGCACCGGCATCATCGATACGCTCGTGCAGGCGAAGACGATGTTCCCCGGCAAGCGCAACTCGCTCGACGCGTTATGCGACCGCTTCGGCATCAGCAATGCGCACCGCACGCTGCACGGCGCCCTGCTCGACTCGGAATTGCTCGCCGAGGTGTATCTCGCGATGACGCGCGGCCAGGAAAGCCTCGTCATCGACATGATCGGCGATACGGCGGCAGCCGGCGCGGCGCTGACGACCGGCGTCGTGCTCGAGGCGCTCGAGTTGCCGGTGCTCGCGGCCACCGACGACGAACTGGCCGCGCACGAAGCGGTACTGAACGATCTCGACAAAGCAATGAAGGGTGTGAGCGTCTGGCGCATCGAACCCGCGCCGCCCGCGGACGCCGCTGTTGCCGCGCATGCGGACGCGCAGAGCGCTTAAAAAACCCTTTACGGAGCCATGAAGCTCTGACATAATGCACAGCTCTTCGGGTGGTTAGCTCAGCGGTAGAGCACTGCCTTCACACGGCAGGGGTCAGGGATTCGATCTCCTTACCACCCACCAGTTTCGTAGGCCCGCCCAGCAAGGCGGTGTCCCGTTGGAAAGTTGACACATAGCCTGTCCCGTGCTAGTGTGGAAACTCCAACGGGACAACTACGGGACACTTCAACATGGCTACCATCGCAGAGCGTAGCGACCACGAGGGCAAACCTACGTGGCAGGCCAAGATTCGCAAGGTCGGATTTCCGGCCCAATCACGCACCTTCCCCACCAAGAAAGAAGCCGAGCAATGGGCGCACGCCGTCGAAGAAGCGATGCGCAAGGGCAACTTCCGCTCGACCAAGCTCGCCGCCGCCGTCACGATGAAGGAACTGTTCGAGACGTACCGCGACAAGGTGTCGCCCAATAAGCAAGGCGGTGACATCGAGTCCATACGGCTCAACGTCCTGATCGAATCCGAACTGGCAAAGTACAGCCCGATCAACCTCACGAAGTCGGTGATCGCGCATTGGCGTGACCAGCGGCTCAAAGAGGTCTCAGGCTCGACGGTGAATCGCGAACTGAACCTGATCGGCCATGTGATCGAGAAGGGCCGCGCCGAGTGGGGCATCGAGTTGATCGAGAACCCGGTGCACGCCATTGAGCGACCCAAGAGCGCACCTCACCGCGAGCGGCGACTGCGGCCCGGTGAGGAGGAGCGGCTGATGCAATCGGCCAAGCAAACGCGTGGCGGGTACATGAGGCAAATCATCATCCTCGCCCTTGAGACCGCGATGCGGCAGGCCGAGCTAGTGAATCTGAAATGGGAATACGTTGACATCAAGAGACGGCGAATCCAACTCGTCATGTCAAAGGACTACCACATCAAGAACGGACAGAACCGGGTGATCCCGCTGTCCAACGTCGCGTGTCAGGTGCTTGCGGACCTAGGCGCAGAGAATCACGTCAAGGGCCGGGTGTTCCCCGAACTCACTACCGAGGCAGTGAAGCGTGCGTTCATCCGTACGACCGAACGCGCCGCCATCGAAGACCTGCACTTCCACGACCTGCGGCATGAGGCCACGTCGCGGCTGTTCGAAAAGGGACTGACCATCGCCGAGGTGAAATCGATCACCGGGCACAGGACTCTTTCCTCTCTCGAACGGTACGTACACGTCAGCGCCGCCGAGAAACTGGCTGCGAAGCTTAATTAAGCCCTACAGCGGGCTTGCGTAGATTGGGCATAGGGTTGTGTACCCTGCCGTCTACTGTCCCGCTGTAGGCTCTGTATTCGCGTCGCAGAGGCATTGGCCCGATGACCATAGCCAATCGGTCAGGTAGGCCATTGCTTCGCCGTTGTCATTGCGTACGTCGATACCGACCATCCCGAGAATCATGATGCTGGCGTGCACGCACTCGTGCACCAGTGTCGATGGCTTGCGGTCGAACACTCCGACCACGAAGTTGCCGTAGCCGTCGTGACCACACATCCCCGCCGCCCCGACCGGTGCCTCCGTATCACGGAGCACGCCATAGGTCTTAGGTTTATCGGTGAACGTCACCTTCACACCGTACGGCGGAACTGTGATCGTTCGCTTCATTTGGACCCCTCGCTGTAGAAAGCGCGGAGGCCGGTTAGCTGATCGTTGCAGTTGTCGAGCGCGGTCTGGTAGTCATGGATCGACTGCACCAATCCGCCCAGCGTGTGCTCACTTGGTTGGCCCGGTTCCTTGCACGTCTGAAGCAGCGCTTGCGGCGGCTGCATTGGGACGGTTGCCGAACAGGCTGTTAAACACGTCGTCAGGCACAGGAGTGCGAGTCCAATCAGGGTTCGCGGCGAGCGCATTGTCCACCTTCTTCTGGTTCGTGGCCGCACGAGCTTGCGTTGCGGCTTGGGCCGTCTTGAACGCGTCGAGTGCTGCCTGTGATGCCGCGAGCGAAGCCGACAGTGAGACGACCTTTTCTTCGGCCTTGTCTGCTCGCTCGTGCTCGATGTACACCGCGAAGCCGAGGCCCACTACAACGAGCAGGCCCAACAGCGCGGCGATGATGCGTTCTAGAATCTGCGTCGGGGTCATCGGGTGCATACCTCGTATTCGGCCTGCCGTCGCTTGACGAGGCCATTCATCTTCACGGCCTTGCCCTTCACCTTCGCGTACACCCACTTCTTCAGTTCCTCACACGCGCCGCGATGATCGCCCGCGTTGAACTTCTGACGTAGTGTCGAGCCAGCCAGCGCGCCACGCCCCACGTTGAACGTGAAGTCAGTGAGTGCGGCTAGTTCGTTGGCGTTGATCGGGCCGGTAGTGAGAGCGAGCACCGCATCCATCGCGGCGCGCTCGTCGGCGTTGAGAAGCTGCGTGCATTGCTCGGTCGTGTAGACCTGCCCTACCCGCACGTCCGGTCCGGTGTGGCCGGTGCATGCGGTAGCGATTCCAACCGGGTCACGATAGGCGACCTGCTTGGTGCCCTCGAAGCCGATGGTGAAGGGGATGACGACCGCCAGCGCCGCAGCGATGATGCGCGGGCTGACACGAGCCATTACGCGCCTCCACCCTCGTCGCCGATCACTGCGTCGCACGCAGCAGCGCATGCGTTGAAGAAGTTGCGAAGATCAGTCGCGGGTTGCAGGTCCGTCGAGCCGTTGGCCTTGGCAAGCTCGATGTGCGAGATTGCGCGAGCCGCGTCGATACGAAGGTCGAAGCCGCGCACAACACGGCGCAGGTCGGGAAGCGACACAAAGTCCATAGTTACCTCTTGTAGCGATTCATTAGGGAACCTCCGCGAGGAGGCGTGGTGATGGGTCGTCCAAGCGGGTTCTTACGCCACGCTTCGAACTCCTCTGCTCGTTGCTTCTCGACTGCCTTCTGCTGGTCGATGCCGAGTTGAGCCACCCAATACGCGACAGCACCGGCGAGCGCGTCGAGGCGGTCGTCATGGACGAGGGCCTTCTTGTCGCGGGTGATGTATTCGATCTGGTGGAACAGGCTGTACGTCGGTCGCTTCTCAAGCGAGTACGCCGCAAGCGACGCGTCCTCTTTACGAGCGATGGCATCGTTGAAGATCAGCGAGCCGCGTGCGATGACTGGCTCAAGCGTGTCGATGATGCGAAGCTCTTTCTGCCCGGTCTCGTACACTTCTTCGAGCGCACACCCGGTCGGTCCGTCGCCGTTGTTCACGGCCACGTACTCGCCGCGCAGGATCGGTAACCACGTTTGCAAGTACGCACCGAAGCCGAAGTTCTTCTCGATGCGGATGCGGTTGACCTTCCAATCTCGTGCGATGTTCGCGAGCTTCTTGAAGCCATCGACTGAGTACCCGCCCGGCACGCCGCCGACATCGAGCACCCAAATGTTCCCGTTGAGGAAGCCCACGACTGCGTAGCCGGTCTCGTCGCCGTTCTTGCCGCCGCCCGCAGGGTCAACGTGCATGACGATGCCCTGCATTCGCACGCGTTCGTCACCGAGCGTGGACGGTACGTTCATCGTGTACGTCGTGCCGTTGATGCTGTACTCGATGCACTCGTGTTCGAGCAGGCCCGGCTGTACCGTCATCGGATACAATTCGCCGACGATACGAACCGCCATGATCTTGCGCAGCTTCAGCGGGAAGCGATCCGCGTCCGAGAGCTTCGTGTTGAGCATGTGCTGCAACTGGAAGTAGCTCGGGCCTTGGTCAACTTCCTTCTTGCACAGGTACTCCTCGTTACCCGCAGGCAATTCGGTGTCAGTCGGTGCGCCTTGATCACCCAACGGCCCCCACTTCGGAAGCGTGAGCGACGGGTCCAACTCCATGTCTCGCACGAGCATCGGCGCGAGCATCGTGCCGTAGTTCTTGCGTTGCTCAGTAGTCGGATAGCGACCCGTCCAGATACGGACTGCGTAGCCGCGACCGGGTAGCGTGTTGTAGATCGAGTTGATCGACTGCGGTGTACCGAGGTAGATGATTCGCCCGGTTTGGCAGATAGACGGGAAGTCGCGAGTCAGATTAAGGAGCACCTGACGTTGATGTTCGGTCAGAGCATTCTTTTGCGACTCGATGTCGTCTGCGATCAACAGACCCGCACGCTTACCTTGCAAGTTGCCGGTGATACCAACGCAAGCCACCGATGGCGACTTGGCGATACCCTTCAGCGAGTGGTGCACATCGAATGCCTCGACCGAGGTGCGGTCGCCTGCGTTGCGATCAGGGCGAAGACATTCAAGCACGTCCATCGTCATGATCAGACGGACGATAAGCGTTGAGATTTCGTTAGCCTGCGTTCCGCCTGCCGAGAGAATCAGCACGACCTCACGCGGGTCGTGGATCAGACACCAGACAGCGTAGGCTGCGGTGATAGTGGTCTTTGCCTGCCCGCGTTGCGCCTGAATCATCAGGTAGTGCGGGCCATGTTCAAGGAACTCTGCGATGTCCTTTTGGATGCGAGTAGTGCTGAAGCCGAGTTCCGTCATCACGTCTTCGAGGAAAGGCTCGAACGTGGGGTACGCCTTCTGCACTAACTCCAACATTTCCCATCGCAAGAGTGCCTGTTCGGGACTCTCGCGTTGAGACATTACATAGCGCTCCTCTCGATGCCTTCAAGAATCTCGTCGAGGTCAGTCTCGGCAGGCAGCGCATTACGCTTGGTCAGTGGCACTACCTTGCCACTTCGAGACGCGATCTTCTCGTCGAGCTTCTTCTTGAGGTCCTTGAGGTGCGAGTTGTCCTCGATTGCTGCGGTGATGTGGTTATCCTTCAAGAACTTGATCGCCGCGCCGATGTCGGCAGCGGACGCCTCGTTCTCATTAATGCGTCGGGTGAGTTCCTTGGCTACAACGCCGTGCAACTCACTCAGAGCCTCCTGTGTTGCTTTCGACATTGCTGGTCCTCTTGAATAGCTTCTTGACCGTGGCCCACACCTTCGGCGCGAGCACGATGCACTGACCGACCAGATACGCGACCGTAAGGGCTGTGATGATCTGCTCCCCGGTCAAGTGACCAATCGTGAAACCGGCGACGCACTTCCCACCGGTCTTAAAGAGTTCGGTGATGTCACCGGCTTCCATACGTTCTCCTAATTCATTTAGGCGCAGAAGGCCACTCGAATGAGTTTGGGAATCCATCCTGCTGCGGTACGTCTCGAAGCGCTTGGCGGTATGTCCGCGCTGCGCGCTCTGCGTCGGCGTCCTGCTTGTCAATCGCTCTCTCTACGAGAGCGTCGGCGGCGATCAGGCGACGGTTGCGCTCTGCGCGCTTGTAGTCGCCGTCCTTCCACTCCCGAACCTTTGGATGGTTGTCAGCCCACTTCTGGTTCAAGAACTCGTCGGTCGGTCGCGGAATCGTCGGATGCGTCCATTGCCACAGGCGCGCATGCGCCGATTGGTTCACACCGTCTTCATACGTGACGACGATCAGATAGTCCTTACCGGGAACCGCGTCGGGGTACTCCATCTGGAGCATCGCGAGCAGTTCGTCATTCGTCATGATTGGCGTATCCATTAATGCTCCTGTTAGGGTGTGCGCAACCATACGACGCGAAGCCAGATTGCATTGGCTGTAGACGACCCACCGAGTGACCTACCGCCCTGCACTACCCACGGGTTGCCACCATCCACCGTACCGTTAGACAACGGTCCGATTTCAGAGACGCCGACTGCATGAGGAATCTGTACGTTAGTTGGGGACTTCTGAGCTAGTGCTTGCCATACCGACCCGCCCACGTAGATTCCGCTAACAACGTCGCCATTCGCTGCCAAATAGGCTGCACCATTA
This sequence comes from Paraburkholderia edwinii, assembly GCF_019428685.1. Lineage (NCBI taxonomy): Bacteria > Pseudomonadati > Pseudomonadota > Betaproteobacteria > Burkholderiales > Burkholderiaceae > Paraburkholderia > Paraburkholderia edwinii. The sequence goes on along the minus strand of NZ_CP080095.1, from coordinate 1,696,428 downwards.
CCTGAGTACACGACACCCGTAGCCAGCAAGTTGCCTTGCGCCGTGATGCTGCCATTAGCTGCAACGCTGGCGCAGGTCAGTGAACCACGAAATGTTCCCGCGCCACTTGAGTCATTCACATAGAAATTCCACGCCGTACTGGCCGAGTTCAAGAACCCAAGACCTAGCGTCGGATCACTTGCTAGATAGCTTCTGCCGCTAATCCTCAAGCCACCAGAGATGGCGGCTTGCCCGTTTACCGTCAAGCTGGTGACGGTCATCGACGTTCCGGCAACAGCGCCCGTAAATGTGCCTCCCGCTTTCGGCATTGCCGCATTAGCGGTTGCGTTTGCTGCGTTAGCGGTCGTTACCGCAGAACTCGCGTTAGAGTTAGCGGTGTTGATCTGAGTCTGGAATCCATTAGCCGTGGTCAGCGCCGTATCGGCCTTAGTGCTCGCTGCGTTGGCTGTAGCCACTGCCGCCGTCGAGTTATCGAGCGCGGTCTGAGCCTTGCCGTCGATACCGTTAGCCGTATCCGACGCCTCGTTGGCCGTGGTTACTGCTTCTTCCGAATTGTCGAGTGCTTGCTGCGCCTTGCCGTCGATACCGGTAGCGATGCCGTGTGCGTCGTTCGCAGTTGCTACTGCGGTGTCGGCCTTCGTGTTCGCTTGTCCCGCAGTCGTATTCGCGCTGTTGGCCGTCGAGACCGCTGTCGCCGAATCCGCAATCGCGGTGTTCGCTTTGTTCAATGCCTCGACTGAGCGATTGATAGCGTCGGTGCTAGACGTGTTGATCGTATCGAAACGATCCACCATTTCAGCCGCAGCGAAGATCGCCTGATCGTTGCTCTTGTCGAGGTTGGCCTCGTCCATCACAGCGCCTTCGCTGTAATCGACTAGAGGCTTGTCCTTCGGTGTATCCCGATAGACGATTACAAACTGTCCTTCGGGGATCACATCGGAGGTCGTTACTTGATTGGGTCCAACAAAGGTGAGGGTCTGGTCGAACTGTTGAGCGCTGATCGGGTCGTACCGATACGCCTTAACGTGCGACTGGTCGATGTAGCCCCCTGCGAAGTTGAACTCGAAGGGACCGTTCGTACCCGCGCCCGGAAACTCCTGCATGGAGTTCCGCACGCCGCCCTCGCCCGCAGAATTAATCCACGGGCCGAGTTCGTTTGCAGCCATTGAAAGCTCCTTGGTTGTGTCGTGAAGGAACCTGTTTCGCGGGAAGCCCGACAGGCGGGCCTCCTACGAATCAGTGGCGAGAGGAGTTGCTGATGTACGTGCCGACGATGGAGTTCGACAGCGGGGCGATGCGCAGGATGTTGCGGAAGTCAGTACCGTGGTTGGTGCTCTGTCCGGTCACGAGCGAGCCGACCGAATGCGCGGCCTTGCCGACGTTACCGAGGTAGCCCATCGACGCGACCGGCGAGCCACTGGTCTGCTGGTAGGAGTTGCCACCGAACACCAGTTCACCGAGGTTGATCGCGTCAGGTAACACGCCGCTCATGTTCATCAGCGTGAAGACGCCCGCAGCAAGCTTGAACCCGCCCGTGTTGTCCTTGATGTACTTCGCCTTCTCCGCGTCCGTCTTGCCCAGCGTGTTGAGTTGCAGCCGAGAGTAGTACAGCATCGCGGCCCACGTCGTACCGAACGCGAATGCAGCCATCGAATTCGTGTCGCCGATGGACACGTTGCGGGCAAGCTGCTTCTCTGTGGACACGATGCCGTAGCGACGGAACTGACCGAACAGCGCACCGGCCTTCGACTCCGACAGCCACATCGGGGCCTCGCCAACCATCGCACGTTGGAACGTTTGGAACGTCCCTCGGTGCATCGCCTCGACCAGCATGTCTGCCGCCTCTTGGTCGTCCCACTTGTCCCAATTGATACGCCCACCGCGCTCGCGGCCTGCGTCGAACTGGTCCAGCTGCCCCTTGATGCGGGCGAGCATTCCGCTGTCGAGGCCAACATCGGCCAAGCGACGCGTAGTCATGCCACCGGCCTCGCCGTTGATCGTGCGCAGCATGTCCTCCGCGAACACGGGCAGGAAGCCCCGATGCAGCATCTTGCCAATCAGGTTCGAACCGTTGAGGTACGACGTGAGTTGCGCGGCGCGCTGCGAGACCCGGTTGAGGTTCGAGCCTTCGCCGATCATCACCCGACCTTCAGCGTGCATGTCAGGCGTCAAGCTATGCAACCGGTAGTCCTGTCCCAGCAGTGACGGTGCATCAATCGCCATCTGCTTCAGGAACTCGCTGTCCTTGCTGAACGCATTGCCCATCGCACGGAAGAACCCGGTCATGCCGCTCGCGGCCACCACATTCGACGCATCAGCCAGCACGGACAATCCGAGCTTGCCCATCGTCGCCGCGTACGTGAAGTTGCGCAGCGTGGCGAAGCCTGCTCGCTCCGAATTGCGAAGCTGCCCCATGCCGAACGCACGGAAGCCGAAGTCGAGCGCTTGCAGTTCTTCAGGGGTCGCGCCGTCCTTACGTGCTGCCTCGATTGCGCCGTCCTTGTCGGCGATGTCGATGTAGCCCTTGCGAGCCAGCGCGTTCAGACCAGCGAACCTGTGAGCACCCTGCGTGACCATGCGCTCGCCGTTGTAGTCCATGAAGTCGAGCAGCGACACGCCGTTTACTTCACGCGTCAGGTCAAGCTCAGTGCGCGAGCGATCCTTGCGGATGTCTGCAAGCTGCTCCTTGAACTGCTGCAACAACGTCGGGTCGATTACCTGCCCGTCGAAGTTCTCCTTCAGCAGGTCGCCGGCGATGGTCTCGAACGCATTGTCGAAGTGCTCGATGCGCGACTGCGGGTCGGCCATCAACATCGAGACCTTGTTGTCCACGAGGTCCGCGACCTTCGCCTTCAGCTTGTTACGCAGTGCGTCCACCTCGGCAGGCGTGGCCTGCGGGTTCTTCTTCAGCAGGTCAGTCACAGCCGGATCGACGACGCGCTCCGTGTACTGCTGCGTCAGGTTCTCATGGAACGCGGCAAAGCGCGGCTGGTCGCCGCCGTAGGCGCGAGAGATAGTCTCCCAATCCCACGCGTACGGCATGAAGCCTACGAAGCCGCCGCCACGTACCGCCTCGGCGTACGGGTTGCCTGCGAGCTTGCCGTCCGAGGTCACGTTGTCGTAGAAGTCGTCGAGTGCCTTCGCCATCGCTTGAATGTGCGCGGGCGCGGTCGATTGGAACTTCACACCGGCCTCGTTCGCTGCGCGATGCGCCAACCTCTCGACTGCCACCTCGCGATGTACGCGGTCCTCTGCGGCCTTGCCGAAGCCGAGCATGTACTGCAACTTCTCTGCCGCCGTAAAGCCCTTGGTCAGGTTCTCTTGAATCGTCGGGAGTGCAGCGTGCTTGTAGCCCGCTTGCATCATTTCGTACTGCAAGGCCACCGTCGATTCTCGCTTACCGATCCCGGTGCCGTCCTCGAACAGGTGCGCACCGATGAAGCGTGCGACCTTCGATGCCGAGCGCTGCACGATAAGACCCGGCGAGTCGATCCAAGTCGATACCTTGTCAGCGCCCAGCTTCACGCGCTGCTCGTTGTACCAGTTAGACAGTCGCTCGCGTTGCAGCTTGCTCTCGGGCGTCGGGGTGTCATCCCACGCACGCGCTGCATCCGTAACGTCCTGTGCGGCCTTCGACAGACGAAGCTGTACCGGGCCTGCGTTGCTCGGGTACATCGGCTTCACGTTGCGCGAGTAGCGATTCGTGATGTCGAGGTGGTCGTTCGAGAACAGGACGAAGTTGTGGTTCACGACTTCGCTGCTACGCGAGCGGCCCGTCGCGTACTTCACGCCGGGGATGCCTACCGCGTTCAGTGCGTCCGACGCGGACTGCTGACTTCCGAGCTTCTTCGTCAAGCGGTCGTACGCGTCACCACCTGTGCCTGACAGGTCGCGCACACCAGCGCGTTGCAGCGCCTCGTGTAGCTGCGGCTGCTCCGATACCGGTCGATCCCACGCAAGCATCTGTTCCGGGTCCGCGAGCATCTTCAATTGATACAGCCCACCCTCGTTACCGTCGAGTCCGCGTCGTGCTGATTCCTTGTTGCGGTAGTCGATGGCCGTGCCCTTCTCGGTCGTGACATAGTGACCGAAACCGAACGCGGCGTTACCCTCACCGGTCCCCGCGTACGCGAGGTCGAGCTTATCGATACCAGCCACAGGGGAACCGTGCCATACGTACGGGAGCGTCAGGTCCGAAGACAGGCGACCCTCGCGCTGCACGTTCTTCAGCGAACCCTTGATGTACTGGATCACATCGTTCGTGGTGAGCGACATGCGACGGAAGGCCGGGATGTTCTCGCGCAGCCAGTTCTTCACGTTGCTGACGATGCTCTGCACGACACCGAGTGTCGGGTGCTTCTCGACGAGATAACCCAGCGTCTCCTCGCCGCGCAGGTACGCAGGCGTATCAGCCGGGATGCGTGCCTTAGCTTCAAGGACCTTCGGGTCCGTCGATGTATCGAGAGATTCAAGCAGGGTGTTATACCGCTCCGTGCCAACCGATCGTTCGAGGCCGTAGTGGACGCCTACCTCGTGCATCAGCAAGCCCTGTGGGTCCGCTGCTTCCTCCGGTGTGAGTCGATCACGGAAGACGTACACGCGGTCGTCCTGCGGGCTGTAGAACGCCTTCGCGTCCTCCGGGATATCAGTCCCGTACTTGGCTTGGAATGCCGACACACGCTTCAGGTCGTCAGCGGAGCGCAACTCCATGACCACGCCGCTGTCGTGCAGGGCTTGGTATCGTGCATCAGGAAGGGTTGGCTCGGGAGCATAGCCAAGTGATTCAGCGATGGACGCACGATTCGCACGCGGTGCGAAGTCAGGCTCGTTCGTGGCGTTCACATGCCGCGCCGTCCTGTAGTCCGACATCGACGTGCTCAGTCCATTGTCGAATTCATTCAGCGGATTCGTGAGGTTCTGCCGACCCTTATTCCAGTCGTTGTCGAGACCGCGCTTCATCGTCTCCTGTAAGTTCTCACCTACGCCAGCCATCACCGGGTCGTGGTAAGCCGATGCCGCATGCCCTAACGCACCGAGCGCTGCACCTTGGATGCCCTGCGAGAGAATGTCCGACCAGCCGAGCGTTTGATTCTGCGCGCCGCCGACGAATGCGCCGACTGCGACGTTACCAACTGCACCGCCCGCCGCGCCACTGACAGCACGCGACAGTGCTGTCGTCGTGAATCCAGCCCTCGCCGCCGACGCTGCCCAGCCCGCGCCCATCGTCGCGATTACGGCCACGGGGTCGGCCATGCCTCCGAGCAATTGCGACGCACCGTTACCCATCGCTTGCAGTCCGCTCGTGTTGGCTGCGCGTTGAAAGAAGTCGGCACGCTCTTGCGCGAGTTCCATGCGACGGTTGAAGTCGTCGGTGTTGATCGCACCCGACACGTAGTCGGACAGTTCCTTGTTCTGCAACACGCCGTTCTGCGTCATCTGATCGAACAGTTCCGGCGTGATCTTGAAGTTCGGGTCGGCTTCGCCACGCTGCGTGATGTCCACGAGCGCACCTGTGACCGTACCGTTCACCAGCGCATCGACGAACGACTCACCCATACCTGCCCAGCGCGTCTGTGCTGCGAGTTCCTGCCCCGCTTGCAACGCTGCTGCCTGCTCGATCACCGGGCCTTGATTCCACACCGCATCGATTGCCGACGTGTCATCGACATTCATTGCAGGCTCACCCGACGCGTTAGGATTGCTGCGGTACGCGTTCGCACGAGCCATCGACTTACTGAACGCGGGCAGCTTCGCCGACGCGATGTAGGCAGCAAGCTCGGGGTTGTTGCCGGTGAGCGCCGAGTAGAACTCCGCGTTGTACACCGCACCGTTGCCCTCTTGCTTCGAGATAGCTGTCGCGAGCTTCGCGAGGGTTCCGGGGTCCTGCATGTTCAACGTGTCCGTCGCGCCAACGCCTAGCGAGTTAGCAACATTCGCTGCGTAAGCGTTCGTATCGTTCTCGTTCGGCGGTGCCCAGCGACCGACGATCCCTTCGACCGTATTCAAGCCGTGCTTCGTGCTGTAGGCCACTAGGTTCTTGATCAAGGCCGAGCCACCCGCAACCGGAGTCGGGTACGAACCAAACCCACCTTCTCCTTCCTCCTCGCCGTCAAAGCCTGCGCCGTAGACGAGGTTGCCGGGGTTGTTATTGCGGACGCCAATAGGTGCTGTCATAAACACTCCTAAGTAGAGAGTACGCATTGCACGGCGGGCTGGTTGAACCCGCCGCACACTGCACACTCGGTTAGAACTGGCCTACGCCTCCCGATGGGAAGGGGCCATCCGAAATCGGCTCGTCGCCGGTCGGCTTGTGTGTTGCATTAAGCCGTTCTTGGTACTTGTCACGTACCTGCTCGGGACGGATCAAGACCGGATACACCTGACCGTTCTTCGAGTTCTGGTAGTACACGGTCACGATGCCGTGCGCCAGTTGCTCGCCGCCGACTGCTTGGAAGTCGTTCGGACGGAAGTTGTCGATGTCTGCCTTCACGTACAGCGGCTCGCCCGCGTGGGCGTCGTTGAGCTTCGACACGCCCGCCGTCACCGCGTCTTTCAGGTTGCCCCGTGCGACCTCCTTAACCGACCACTGGTAGTCGTCGTTGGCTTGATTCACGCCGCCCTTGCTGATCGCCTGCACGCCTTGGAACAAGGACTGCGCGCCGGGAACGTACGGGTTGTGCTTGACAATCGTGCCGTCGATGAAGTCGGTGTTGTTCAGGTTGCCGTAGACCTGCTGGTACGCGAACTGCGCAGCCTGCTCGTCCGACATCGAAGGGAACGCCTTCTTCGTCGTGGCGATGTACGGCGCGAGGTCAGTAGCGATGCCTGCCTTCGTAGCGTCGTTCAGGTCGTATGAGGTCAACGAACCCGGCCCGCCGAAAATCGGCAGCATGCGCTTGAAGAAGCCGGGGTCTTGACTGCCTACGTACGACGCGGCTGCATCACGGTCGGCCTTCGTCGTCACTGCACCGCTGCCGTTCTTCAACCACGAGCGCGTGGTCTCAAGCTGCTTCGGGTCGTTGATGTCCACGCCGCTACCGATGAACGCCGCGACTCGCTTCGCGTTCTCTGTGCCGATGTAGTTCGACAAGGCTCCCGGCCCGCCGCCCGGTACGGTCAGCAACTTCTGCATAACCTGCAACGACTGCTGCGCACGCGGTGTGATCGTGCCGCCCGTGACGAACAGTGCTTCCGAGTCCTGACGCAGTTGTGATTCGAGCGATGCCGGGCGCAGCTTCTTCTCGTCGCTCACGAGCGCGAGCTTGCTAACACCGTTGTCGAGCGATTGCGGGTTATCCTGTGAATCGCCTTGCGTGTTCTGCCAGAACTCCTCGACTGCAAGCTGCGCATTCTGCTCGGTCACGTTCGACGGCATGATCGCCGCCGAGCCACCATTGAGTGCGGCCAACGCTGTCGTACGCTGAAGCTGATCATCCGCCAGCCCCGCCTGCGCCTTTGCAATGGTCGTGTTGACCTTGTTGCGGCCCATGTAGAACTGCTTCAGCATCAGGTCGCGCCCGTGGTTGTCGATGACATCCGTGGACGCGCCGCTGCGCGCCTTCCAGTCCGCGTTAATACCGTCGATGGTCTTGTTGAGCGACGCCTCATCACCGGGGAACGTACCTTGAATCAGCGACATCGAGAGCTTGGTCTGGTCGCCGCCGATGTCGGAGAGTGCAGGAGCCTTCTTCAGTGCCTTCTGCGTCCACAGTTCCTCCTCGTTCTCAAGCTGCACACGAGCATCCATCGGAATCGCATTCCACAGGTCGCCTTTGCTCTTGAGCGCGTTGTACGCTTCGAAATTACCGTTGCTCAGGTTGGCGCGAGCCGCCGAGGCCATGTACTTACCGTACGCCTCGTCGGTCATCCCGTATGGGCGAAGCAGGGAGTCCGTGAACTTGTCCGTTTCCATTTGCCGCGTCTGCTCGGCCTGCTCCGACGACACTGCGTAGCCAGTCGCCTGATGCAGCGAGGACTGCAACAGCTTGCCCGAGGCCACCGTGTTGTTCACGAACTTCTGGCCCATGTCGTCCTGCTGCCACGCGATATGCTGCTTCATGTGCGTGTCGAGCATCGTGCCCCACTGCTCCGCGAGCTTGGACTGCACGAGGCCATCGACGAGCGGATCGCCGGTGTTTCCGATGCGCGTCGCCTGATCCACGAGGTACTTGCGCACCGTGTCAGGGTCTCGCTGCCGCAGACTCGGCATGTTCTCCATGAACTCGTTCTGCGCCTGTGTCAGCGCAGTCATGGCAGTCATCGCCTGTGCGCCCCGCACCGTCGCGGACGGTCCGAAGATTTTCGTGTACCACGGCTGCTCGCTCTCGACCTGCTGCAACGTGCGGCCTTGCACGACCTGCGACATACCGTCGAAGTACAGGCGCTTCTGCTCGGCTGCAATGTACGGTTGCAGCATGCCCTGCGTCAACTTGTTCAGTGCGTTCAGCGACGCAACTGAGTTAGCGGCTGCGCCACCAAACTCGCCGCCCGGTGCAATAGAGGCCTGCCCCGGAGCGACCTGACCGCTACCTCCACCTTGAATCGTGATCTGCGGCCCGCTCGGTGTCGGTGTCGGCTGCTGCACGACGACGCTTCCGTTACCGTTGAGCGCAAATGAATCAGGCCCGTAGCCTGCCATAGTGCCTCCTTACTTCAGTTGGAAGTCGGCGATGCTGCTGCTCGACCCTGTGGAGAAGAACCCGTTCGTGTCGCCGCCGAGGTTGGACGAGAACCCGTACGTATTGCTACCCACTCCGTAATCGTTAGCCGTCGCACCGGGATACTGGAAGGTGTTCGGCCCGAACATGACGCCACCCGACGAGTAGTTCGGAGTGTTGCCAATCGTGTTGCTGTTGATGTCGTTACTCGGCTTCGCGTTGGATGAGAGATTCAACTGGCCCATTGCACCGTTCGCCGCACCAAGCAACGCCTGCGCCATGATGCTCATACCGAACTGCGATGCACGCAGCGGTGACTGAACAAGCGGAGCGACGTTCGTGTTGTAGTCGATAGGAGCGAAGGTCTGACCTTCATCGAGCGATGCGACCGCGCTGCGCAGAAGACCTGCACGTTGCGCGAGCATGTCGTACGTCTGATACGCGACTCGCTGATCGGCCTGCGTCTGTGCGCGTGCAGCCGTCAGTTGCATCGTCTTTTGGAGCATGCTCGCAGTCGTACCACCGACACCCGCCGCAGCCGCAGCGGCGCGAACCGCGCCAAGCTGCTCTGCGCTGCGCAACTGCGCATCGAGACTTCCCTGCGCAGCCGCGTCAGTCAGACGGGCGATGTTGGTCGTGATTGCGTCAGCTTGTGAGGCAGCAGCGTCCAGCTTGTCGTTGTTGCGCAAGCTGCGCGTCAGATTCGACAACGATGCCTGCGCGGCGGCGAATCCGTTGTTAGCCTTCCGCATCAGGTTCGCCGAATCGGCGTTCGCGTTGTTGATCAAGTTCTGCGAATCTGTGTTCGCATCGTCGATCATCTTCTGCGCGTCGCCTGCGGCCTTATTGACGTACGCTGTGCCCCACGTATTCATGAAACCGGCGATAGCACCGGCAAATGCTGCCCAACCCATAGGGCACCTCCTTACACACGTCGAGAGTTAAGGAACAACTGCCCGACCCACTCGATTGCCGTCAGAGACATGGGAAGCCATGTCCTCGACACGAATCGCATCGTGTGCTCGGTGTTCGCCCGACCAGCGGGAACTTGCAGCGCCGTTGTTGTAATCGGCTGCATGCCGACCCGGTTGTTGCTGATGCCGACCCGACGACCATTGAAGCGATAGACGTTCGTGCTGCCGGTCGCAGTGTTCAAGTACGCATCGAGGCCACCAGTGTTATTCACCGAGACCGTGTAGCGACCGACCACGAGACGACCATTGACGATCACCTTGTCGTTCTGGTCCCGCACGAATGGCGGCGTAGGCTCGACCGATGATTCGAACTCGATCCCGACCCACGCCGCTGCCTGCTCGTCCGTGTTGAGGCGAGCCATGAAGTCGCTGAAGCGTGTCGTCCTATCGCCCAACCACGCACGATCCACAGTGTTCGCGATGGCTACTGCACCGTCGCTCACCGTCGCCGTGTTCGAGCCAGTCATGAAGCCCCCACCAGCCGAGTAAGAACTCGCCGGGCGTTGGGCGTCGAGGTACGGGTTCACCGACAAGTCTGAGTCCATCACGAACTGCTCACACGCGACCCATGTGTGCGTGCCGTCGTGCCGCAGCAAGTACACGAAGATCGAGGCTTCGTACGTCGTGAGGCCGATGATCTGGCCGACGTTCGTGGACCACAACCATCGCGACCACGAATCGAATGCGCGTGACTGCGTGCCGGGCTGATCGATAAAGCTGTAGACGTACACACCGTTGTCGTAACCGTCAGTCCGCACGAGCAAGCATGACGGCGCGGACAGTACCGCGAATTCAGTCGGTCGGCCCTTGATGTACCGGCTCAACTGCTGCGACACGTTGAACGTCTCGGGCGTGTCTTGGAACAGGCCGAGTTGGAACTGGTTGATGTGGCCCGCGTATGGCGACGGTCCAGTCTGGTTCCGTGCATCCTCGTACTTTCCGTAGTAGAGCAGGTTGCCTACCACGACCGGCTGCGCGTACATCGCGTCCTGCTCGTTCGCGGTGACGGATACGTTGGTCCCCTTCGGCGTCAGCACCACACGTCCGCTAACGGTGTACTGCTTCCGTTGGCCGAACATGAACAGGTCCTTGTTATAGGTGACGCACTTGCTGATGATGTCGTCCTCAGCACCGAGGGCGTATTCCTCAATCGGGTCATCGTCCTGCACCGTCAGCATCGACTTGCGGAAGAAGTTGAAGTAGTCGCCGACGCGTGACATGAAGATCACGCCGTTCGACACGACCACCAAGCGGTCCATGAATACAGTCAACAACGTGACACGCTTGCCGAAGAAGTAAGGCACTGCGCCGGTCGCCTTCAGGTCACCGCACACGCTCGCGGAGAAACCCGGAGCGGTAGTGCCTGCCATCGTGTTGAGTTCTGCCGCGTTGTTCGCGAGATAGAACTTCGTGCCGTCCGTGGACACCGCGCCGATGGCAAACACCTGACCGGGCGTGACTACCTGTGCCGCGCCCTCTGTCCATGTGACTGTCTGGTAATCAGCGAGCGCGGCGTTATCGCCTACAGCGGTCATGTAGTACGGGTCAGCCACACCCTTCGGCTGCACCTTCACCACCTTGCCGGGGAAGTGCACCGCCGAGAGCTTGCTCACGTCATCGACGACGTTGAAGCATGCGCGGAATAACGTACCGTCACCGCTGTCGTCCGCAGATACCGCACTGACGCCCGCCAACACAACCGTGCCGCCAAGCGCGAACATGGAAGTGAATCCGGCTGCTGCAAGTTGCGACGCCAGATTTGCAGCGATGGTCTCAGGCTGTACGGACTTCGCCGCGTCGCCGATCCATTTGTTGACCGCAGAGTTATAGGCGTTCACGCGGTCGTTGACTTGCTTCTGATAATCCCTGTTCGTCGAGCCATCAGGCAGCGTAAGCGGAATATCGCTTGTGTCGAGCAGGTTCGGATAGCTCTGCGTCATCGTCGTGTACGAGGCAGTGACTACCGCGCCGTTGTCGGCACGCGTGATCTTCAGTTTGAACGTGCGCGAGTATGCACCGCCACGAACCTCGGCGACCGCACGGGTACCTGTGGCTGCGTACTTGTCATTGACCGAGTAGCCGGGGCCGATGCGATTCGATGCGAGCACGAGGTACTTGCCGACCGTGGTCACGGCACTCACGCCACCGAACACCCAATCCGACAAGCCCGCCGACAGGTTGCCCAATTGCACGTCGAGGAACTTGCCGGTCGTCTTGTTGAGCACGAAGCAGAACGGGAGCGTATCGCTGCTCGACCGTTCCTCGCTCATGTAGATCAGGCTGTACTCGGTGCCGTTGATGAAGAAGCTGTACTCGCGGTAGTTCCGTGCGTACGCTTGCTGGTCTGCCGTCAGTGGGCCGAGGTTGAGATTCTTCTCGTCCATCGTGATCGAGCCGTGCCTACGCACCAACCCGTTCACCGGGTCCGAGACCATGTTGATTTGTTCGTAATGCTGACCGGGATGCCGGTCTTGAGGAACTTGCTCGCTGACGCCTCGCGTGATACTGGCGTAGCTTCCTGTTACCTTCCCCATCGCGCCTCCTTAGTAGCGCGTGTACCGCGACATCGGGCGGATTTGGCGCAGGGTCTTCATGACGGACGGGTTGTTCAGCATGTTCGACTTCATCTGCCGGATGTGCTCCGCACGAAGGGTCGTGAACACTTGCTGATATGCACCGCCGAGCTTGTTGTACTTCTCCGCGTCGCCGTCGTAGTCGTTCTGGAAGTCGAGCACCGTGCGCGCTGCGATCATGTGATTCGCGAGCATCGGCAGGTCATCGAATGGAAGCTCGCGCACGAGCGACACCGAGACGGGTGCGGTGAATTCATACGAGGACCGGAAGCGGTCGTACAGGCGTCTGCCTCGGATCACCAACGCGTTACCGTCGTCGTCGGGGTTCACGTTGATGGCGTCCGCAGGGACGTAGATGAACTTCGTGTTCGGGTCGGGAGTGAGCGTGATGTAGTCGGTGTTGAACCACCAACCCTTCGCTTGCTCCTGAGTATTCGTCGTCTTCATCTTCAGCAGTGCCGCTGCGACGAAGGGGTGATCGGAGTCGATGGAGTTCAACGGCGTTTCGCCCATCGAGGCCAAGCACTGATTCACGACATCGAGTTGCGTAAGGCGCATTGATGCCTCCTTAAAGCGAAAAAGCCCCGACACCTTGTGGGCATCGGGGCTTGGGCGATTAAGCGGACTTAATCAGACCGGCGAAGGCCGGGTTGTTAGGCGTAACACCGAACGACAGGTACGCGTCGATGAACCACGACTTCGATTGCGGCTCCCAAAACACGTCGGTCGTGAGCGGGATCGTTTCACCGGCGAGCAGTGCACGCGGCGAGAACGCCACGGCAATCGTCTTGGTGAAGTCGCCGTCGTAGGCGTTGCCGTTACCGTCGTTCGACAGGTAGTGGCCGACCACGTTGGTGCTCGGAAGGTTGTTGCTGCGGACGATACGAACGCCATACGCTTCGATTTCCTTCGTCTTGATCGTCGTACCATCCGACGTGACGAACGAACGATCCACGAGGCGGTCGTTCTTCAGAAGCGTGTAGTACACCCACGGCTTCGCGACGATGATCAGGTCATCGCCGATGGGGTCCACGTCCTTGTCTTCCATGTCCGAGAACAGGTTGCCGAACATGTCTTCGAGCGCAGCCGGGTCCTTCTCTTGACCCACGGTATCGAAGGACTTCACCGTGCCCGGTTGCCAGCCGCTCGGATAGCCGGTCATGTCGCTGATCTGCGCAGCCTTGATCGCTTGGATCAGGAACGACTGGTCGTAGAACTTGGAAATCTTCTTCCCGTGTTCGTTGCCGACTTCAGCACGAGCGTCGTAGCTGTTCTGGAAGTCGTCGATCATCGGCGTCACGTTGCGGGCGATCACGACGGTATCGACCGTCAGCTTGTTCTTCGACGCCTGCACAACCGTACCGTCAGGCGAGACGCCCGGCGTCAGCTTTTGCAGCGTTGCTTCGCCGACGCGGAAGCCGGTGATCGTGGACGTGCCGCGAACCGGGCGAACGGGGATATAGCCGTTCATCACCGACTTGCGGGCAATCGTGCCCTCGACCATGCCGGTGTACTGCTCGATGTGCAGCGCCATCGGGTTCGTTGCTGCCGGGGCGCTACCGATCTGCTTGTTGTCACCGACCTGAAGGTTTGCACCCGGTCGGTTCAGTGCGGAAACTGCCAAGCCCATGAGGACTCCTTATCGCAATGCGCGTGTCATTTCTCGCCACGCTTAGGTCTCTAGGAATGACACCGATGTTCTGTGTGTCGTGAAGGAACCTGAATTGAAATTCCGGCCCTGAAATGCAAAAGGGCCAGCCGGATTGCTCCGAACTGGCCCTCTGTGGTGGTAGCTGTGGCTACTGCTTAGCCGCGATACGCGGTGCGCCGTTGAACGAGTTGCTTGTACTCGGGCGTGTTCTCGAATTCCACACCCAACGTCGCACGGAGCTTCTGCGATTCCTGCGCGAACTGGCGGGGCGACAGCGGCGTATTCACCGACGATCCCGCGCCACGGCCCGCGTCAGGCTTTACAGCGCTCTGCGTCGGCGAGTACGTCGTACCCGGTGCGCCGCGATACAGGCCCACTAGATACGCCGCCACCGCCTCGGCGACTACGCCGCCCTGCGCGAGTGCCGAGTTCACGGCTTCCTTCTCGGCAGGCTCCGCGTTCTGTGACGCCCAGCCGAGCACATCGGCCCATTCCTGTTCGCCGCCCGCCGCACTGACGCAAATGTTCTGGATCGCCAGCGTCTTCTGCGCCTCGGTCTCCGTATGGGCCTTGTAGCCTTCCTCGGCAAGCGCGATGTACGCTTCCCAGCCCTGCACGCCCTTCTCTGCGAACAGCGCCTTCACCGGGCCGAAGTTGCCCTTGCTCGCCTCCAACATCGCCGGGTGCTCGGGCGACAGGCCGTGCTTGCCTGCGAAGCCGAGCGCGAGGTCGAGGTTCGAGTTACCGGTCGGCTGATACGACACCACCTCGCCGAACGTACCGGCCTCTGTCTTGGCCTCGGGCGTTACCGGGGTCGTAGAGGCCGCAGGGGCGGCTGCGGCGGCTGCGGGAGTACCAACGGCTGTCGCCACCGTTCCAGCCGCCTGTGCGGGCTGTGCTGCGGCTGCTGCCGCGTTACCTTGGGCTGCTGCGGTTGCGTTAGCTTCGGTCGTCATGGATTACTGCGCTCCTTGAGATTGAGCCGCCATGTTCCCGGCAACTGCCGAGGCGACGGGGCGGGCTACCTGCTGCTGCAAGGCCATCAACTGCTGATTCTTGAGGTCCGTTGCTTGCTGGTCAGGTGACTTGATGTACATCGTTGGATCGACGCCGCGACCCGAGAAGATCGCGTTCGCGATAGCGTCGAGCTTGAGGACGAACTGCATCTGCGGTGGTAGTCCGCTGACAGCGGCCATGTCCTGAATGCACAGCTTCAGGTTGTCGAGGTCGCCGTTACGTGACAGGGCATCGAGGCCGGTGATGATCGTCGGCGTGATCGAAGTGCCTTGCAGCTTCACGCCGTTCATCGCAACGAGCCAGTAAGCCATAGGCAACTGGAAGTCGATTGCGAGTCGCGAGTACACGCCACCCAGCGAGGTCTCCAACTCATTCGCAACGAGGCGCACCTCCTCGGCAGTCACCCGCTCCGCGTTGCGGATCACGGATGCGCCGAGCAGGAACACTTGCCCGATGCGATTGATGTACTTGCTGTTGGTAACGTCGATCTGGTTGAGCGTCTGCCCGGTTCCCGTCATGAGCGGGATGATGTCGTTCTGCACGCCGGGGACTGCCGCACCGTTCTTGCTCTTTTCGAGGTCTTCCGGTTTGGTCTGCCCTGCCGGGTTCACGAGCCAGCGGAACTGCGACGCGAGGATCGCGGCTTCGAGTTCTGCTTCGGACAGCGCAGACAGCGCAGCGAAGTCGCCAGCGTTCTGCTCGACGAGGCCGGTGCCGTAGTTGTTCTCGTCGTGGAGTTCCCACGTCAAGACTCGATACGGTAGGGTCTCGTCGGTGTACTTGCCGTTGAACTCGGTACCGTCGAGGTCGTACTCATCGACGTGCTGCGTCTCGATGTAGCTGCCGTCCTTCCAGCAGACCCGCGTGTAGTGCGCGACGGTCGGACATCCCTTCTCGTCGTCCACCTTGATTTCGCGGAATCGGTCGGCCTTCTGACGAAGCTGCTCCTGCGCCTTCTCTGCCAGTTCGTCGAACAGCACTTCCTCACGAACGATCAGGTCGATGACTCGGCCTGACTGCGAACGCTTCACGACGTACTTCTTCAAGCCGATGGCACGAATGGGCGAATCGTCCGTGTTCTTGCCGAGCACCATCAGGACGTTGCCGGTGATGATCAAATGCTTCACTGCCTCGTACAGCTTCGGACGCACCTTCATCTGGTCCAACGAGCGAATGCAGTTCTGCTCTGCTACGGATAGGATCGACTGGAATTGCGTTGCATCGAAGCCCTCCTGCCCCATCAGCTTCTTCAGTAGATCGCTGGGGACATCGAGGCGAAAGAACGGGCGAGACGGTGCGAACAGGGCCAGCATCAGCTTGTTCGTGAGGTTGTTGACGCCTTGCGCGCCGACCGACTGGTAATCGGTCTGTAACTCCTCAAGATTCTCGTTGTACCCGTCCGGGGTGCAGATAGTCGGGAGGGTGAATCCCGCGTACTTCTGGCAACGGAGGAGCAGCGCTTTGCGCTGACCGTCCATTGCTGACCACTTCTTCTGGACGGTCATTTGTCCTCCTTACGTCAAACGGATGCCGACGCCTCCGTTGGTCCCGCCGACGCTCGATGCTCCACCCTGATACTTGCGTCGCGGGTCGGACGAGTCGTCTGCGGTGTTAGCCGTCAGGTCGATTTGCGTCTGCGGCTGTTGCTGCGACTGCTGCGCAGCGATCTGATTCGCAATCGTCGATTGGTTGATCGTCGCTTGCTGTGCCTGCGCTACGGCCTGCGCTTGCTGGTTCACTTGCGCCGACTGCGCCGCCGCTGCGTCACGCGTAGCCTGTGCCTGTGCGTCCGCTGCTGCTCGCTCGGCTGCTGCCTGCTGGTTCGCCGCGTCGCGGATCGCATCCGCTTGGCCGCTCGGATCGATACCGAACACCTTGCCCACAGGCTTCAAAAAACTGAGTGCCTTGCCCATCAAAGCTCCTTGTAATAAGACCCGCCTGCCTTCACGTAGCCGAGCCGTTCAATCACCCGCCCGAGGCGGTCGTCGTACGCACCCGCAGCACCGAGCATCACACCCGCGCAGCCGTTGGCACGAGCAAGCTGCTCAATACCTCTGACGACCGTGCGATAGCTGACGCTCTCGCGCTCGGGGTAGAGACGCAACAGCAGCAGTTCCTCGAACATCGTCACGCCGGGGCTTGTCCACGGGACGCCGATGTTGAACACGACGAGGTAGGTGTCGTTAAAGATCACCGCGTGCACCTCGCCGCTCTTGATCTGCTGCATGATGTGCTCGGCATCCACATGCTTCGCCCAAGGCTTCGACGGGTCGGCTTTGATGCGAGCGACGTGCTCGCAACCGGCCCGCCAGATTTCA
Source organism: Paraburkholderia edwinii (assembly GCF_019428685.1). Classification (NCBI taxonomy): domain Bacteria; kingdom Pseudomonadati; phylum Pseudomonadota; class Betaproteobacteria; order Burkholderiales; family Burkholderiaceae; genus Paraburkholderia; species Paraburkholderia edwinii. Next base: position 1,679,238 of record NZ_CP080095.1, on the reverse strand, counting down.
GGCCACTGACGCGGCCAAACTTCCTTGGGTAGATCAGCCAACTGTGTAGCCCTCGCGCAGCAGCTTCAGAACCGACTGCACTCCCAGCTGATAGCCAGCGAGGAGTTCAGTGGTCTGCGTGGTGACGACCGGAGGCGTGAGCTTCTGCTCCAACTCCCGGTACGTGAACGGGTCCAGACGGACCACGACCTGCTCTTTCATAGGTTCCTCCACGGTGTGCGTCGTGAAGGAACCCGATTTACCCGTCGCATTTCGGGACCCTTCACGACAGAGTTCACGCAAAGAAGTACGGAGAGTTCCGAACTTGGCTGATGTCGAGGTCGCCAGATTCGGGAACCGCAGGCAGGCCGTCATAATGAGCACGGAACCAATTGAGCGGATCATTCGTTTCATACATCCTCACGAAGGTATCTCTGATAATCCCGAACAACTGCTGGGCATCCGCTGCGTGCGTGCCGTAGTCGTCATGGATCATTGCGAGTGAATCGATGCCAGCCTTCTCACAAGCCTGCACAGTCAATGCAAGGTGAGACGCATCCATCGAGTGAACGAAATTTGGAGACAGCCCGTTCTTATGCTTGTGCACATCAGGCTTATCACCTGTCATGCCGACCTTCAGTCGCACTCCACCGAGCAGCAGAGAGTTAATACGGACAATCTCAACTTCGTTGTAGACCTGCACCACCGGGAAGCCGCTGGGAGTCACCCACCGTATCTGTGACTGGCCGCTTTTAATAAGGGTGCTTGCAGCCTTCTGAAGCCACGACATGGCCCGCGATGCTGCGATGACTACTTCACCGATTGCATCCCACACGATGTGCGACAGGAAGTTCGCAGCCGGTACGTACTGGCTTCGCTCGAACTCCGGGGCCTCACCTTGCCGCAGGTAATCAGCGACGATGAACTCGGCACACGAGTACCGCGTCGAGCCGTACGGTAAGGTCATAACCGACCGCTTAACCAGTTTCCGGTTCATGCCGTGGGCAATCCACTTACGCGCCAACTCTTGATCGCGCTCGGATAACTGATCCAATTTCAGGTCGGCGAGTTTCGCCTTCACGACATCAGCGACTTGCTGGTAGATGTCGTTCGGTGAGGCTGCTGGCAGTAGGTTTGTAGCTCGGCCTCCAACGCTGTCACGCAGCATTGCAGAAAAGTGCTGAAGTCCATTGCATGATCCATCAAGACCGACCGGGATACGAGATACGAAACCTGAAGGATTCCGTCTCCACTCGGCGTACTCCTTGGCCCACGCGAGGAACTGCAACGGAGAGTCAGCTTCAGTCCACCCGGCATTACTGACAGGATCATCGGCGAACGCAATGATGTGTCGGTCGTTATCGTCAACCCACTTGATCCTGTCGGCGAACGGAACCTTGTCAACCCCAAATCGATTCGCGCCGTTGACTTTGAACCAGCGCACTGCGTCATCAGTGGCGAGAGGCTTTCCATCAGCGAACCGCAGGAGAGCCTTTTGGAGGTCGCTGCCTTGAGGCGAGATACCAGTCGTGACCGCATAGAGACGCCCGCGAAAGTCGGCTTGGTACACAAAGTGAATCGCATCGTAGTCCTTGAACTTATCGGCGACGCGGGTCGCTGCGTAGAACCTTCCCCACTTTTGCCCGCGTAGCTTCATCTGCGTGTACCACTCTGCGGCCCGCCGCTTCCATGCCGCGAACTCGTTCAACTGGTCCGCAGTCATGTCCTCCTTGTTCATGTTCGACAACAACCACTCGGGTTTTGCTGGACGAGGTAGTTCTGCCTGAGTAAGCACCTCGTCCATGTCGAAGTGCTTAGCGACCGTACGTACCGTGTCGAGCATTTCTCGATTAACTTGCCAACGCACGGCCTGTAGACTATTTATCGCACTACGTATGACCGACAGGTCCGCGTTTCTGTACAGATTGATTGATTCCCGCTTACCCTGTCTCGACACGTTCACACAGTACGGAATCCAACGCCGCATTTCGCTCGTGTGATAGCCGCCCCGGTTGAACGATGTCCACGGTATCGGAGGTTCAATACACGGCATTGCCCACGGCATCGTTTCTTCTACGATGGTTTTAATGCTATCAACTGTGCTACGCGCATCTGGCGACAGGTAAAGCTCGAAATACTCTTTTACCTGTCCTCCTATCTTGTTCTTCTTGACGCGACTAACCTCGATCATCCCTACCGTGCGTAGCGCCTCAATCAGCCACAATCCGACCTGCTCACGCTCACCCGGCGTCCACTCAGGAAGCTCTATATCGCGGTTGTTCGCACTGTCACGGATTACCCGATACTTGTATCGAGCGTCCTTTGACTTGCGCCTGTCTATGTCGTGGCATATTTCCCAATACAACTCGGGTTCCATGTTCTCAAACGAGGATAGAACCAGTTCACGGTATAAGGAAGTCCCTAAAAGTCTCGCTGCGTCTCGTGCAGACACTCCGCTGTTAAGCGCGGCGTACACGATGACACTTCTGACCGCCATGAACGCTACACTGGCCGGATCAAGTGGCTTGAGTAGAGCAACATGAGCGGCCCGCCTGCCGGGCCGTCCTACGTCCTTTATCGCTGAAGCAATTAAGTCGGCGAGTGGAAGAAGGTATCGTCGGTATAACGGGCGTGCATACGGGTTGTTGTCGGCACGACCCTCCTGTTCGTTCTTCTCCATCATGCGCACGGCGCGCTGACGGCCTTCTATGATGATTTCCCTTTCCAGCTTACGCTGCGGCGGTTCGACCGGGCCAACAAATTCGTATGGCTTAATAGACCCCTCCTTGCGTGGGTGTCCTCGGGCTGCTTGTGATAGCCAGCCCGTCATCAGCGGGTGTTACTCGAAGTCGGCGTTCTCTTTGTCGAAGCGAACGCCCTTGAATCGTGGCTCGCGCAGGGAGCCTTGCGGAGTGAGACCGAGGCAGGCCACCTCGACGATTGCGCCGACGACGCGCTCGTCGCCGCCCGCCCCTTTCTCTCCGCTCCACCACGAGTCGCGCTGCTCGTCGGTCATGCCGCTAACCTTGACATGCCCCTTCGGGCCTTGGCATACGAGCGCGCCTAGCGTGCCCTTGTACTTGCCCTTGCCTTCCTCGACGCCGACCACGCGTAGGTCGTAGGTCTCGGCCTTCTTGACCTTGATGATTTCGCCGTCCGTACCGCTGCCTGCTGTCCACAGGCCGTACGGGTTGCGCAGGATCAGGCCGTCATAGCCGCCCTGCTCGACGAGCGAATCGCACAGCGTTGTCGGGTTGCCGTAGCTGCCCGGCGTGTAGGTATCCGCAAGCTGCACGGTGTCGGTCGCATGCGCGCCACGGAAGTACGGGAACAGTTGCTCGTACCGCACCTCGAACGTGAAGTCGCTGTGGCCCGCCTCGAACTCGGTGAGCGTCAGCATGTCGAAGACTTGGAACTGCAACTTAGGCGCAGGGTCATGGCGACGGAACTCACCACTGATGATGTTCTGCGTCGTGCGTGGTCTCCACACTTCACCGAGCACCGCGTACGCGCCGAGCTTTTCGAGCTTCGCCTTCAGGCGTCCGCGCACACCCTTGATGATGTGATTGCACGACTTAACCACTTCGCCGGTGCGCGACAGCACCTTGTCACCATCGCCGCTCGGCGTGACGATCACGGCCGCATTGCAGCCGTCGTACTTGCGCTGCGCGTAGAACTTGTTGGCGAGGTCATCGACCGATTCAGCTTCGAGTTCCTTTCGTACTGCTACCTTTACCTTGGAGAACTCGACCGCCTTGTGAATGATGTACTCGGACATGCGACTCCTTAGATCAGAACAGCCGCATCCGAGGCCAACGTCGCGAGGTCAGAGAGACCTCCGTCGTTCTCGATGTAGTGCAGCTTGTCGAGTTGAACGAACGCGGGCCGCAGGCCCTTCGTCAGTCGGTCGGGCAGGTCTTCGCTCGCGTGCTCGTTAACGCGCACCACGCCGGGTCGCACCACGACGAACAGGTGGTCGATCTGTCGAATCTCGTATTCGAACCGACAGTCAGCTACGAGCGTGTAGCCGGGCATTGAACGCCATCGCATCAGCGCCGAGTCAACCCACAGCCCTTTGCGAATGCGCTGCCCGCCTTCAGTACCGAGTACCTGCATGAACTCACGCGGGCTGATGTGCATGGTCGGGTACGTGGCGTCGCGGTCGATGATGAATCTGTCGCACGCTTCGACGGTGTACGCGTAGAGCAGCGCCCTATCGTTGTCTTCGAGCCGTTCGGCGAGCACTGCTTCGATTGCCTCGTACAACCGGTCGTTGAAGTCGTCAGGCCCCATCGCGTGCTTCACTTCCTTACGCTCGCGGTCGTACGGTTCGAGGCCCATGCGCTGACTGATCTTGCGGATCGGGTCCGCGAAACTGTCGATACGCGACTCGAACCCGTTGATCGTCAGTGCACGCTGAAGCTGTGAGGCGAACGAGTCCTTACCGGCCCCAGCGAGGCCGGTGATACCAATGATCTTCGTCATGAGTTCCTTACTGGACGAGCAGGTTGTCGCGCACCGCTTTCGTATTGATCGTCGTGCGCCCACGTGACCAGCCGCCGCACTCTTGGCACTGGTAGCGGATGTACTTGCCGGTCTGCGTGAAGCGATGACCTTTCTTGATGACGTGCGTGCTGCCGCACTTCGGGCAGGTAGGCTCGTCGGGGTCCGTGAATGCGCCGACGTTCGGGTGGCCTTCCATCCAAGCGCGGAGCTTCAGGTAGAGCTTTTCGAGGCTCACCACGTCCTGCTTGTTGTAGGTCTCCATGACGGCCCATGCACGCGGGTTGCCCTTCAGGCATTCAGCCCACAGGCTGAAGCCGGGGAACTCGGCGTGGTCGTCCTTCTTGTCTTCCGGCACGAGCATGTCGGTCAGCGCGACGAGACGGTTCGACGTGAACGCGAACTCCTTGCGCGCTTCGAGCAGCGTGTCGATGACACGGAACGGCGACGGCGGCGGGAATCCGTTGAGGATGAACCGCGCTTTGATCTTGCGTATGTCGAACTTCTTGCCGTTGTGCGCGATCACCACGTCTGCCTCGTCGAGCAGCTTCCACAGCTTGCGCATGAGAACGCGGTCGTCCTCGATGTTCCTGCGCTTCGACTGGTCGTAATAGATCACACGGGGATCGCCCAGCCACTTCGCTGCGAACGACAGGATGTACCAGTCGGTGCTGATCTGATCCCACGACACGTTCTCCTTGAACGTGCGCCACACGTAAGCAAGGACCGGGGCCGTTTCGATGTCGAGTACGAGAATGCGTGGCTGGGTCAAACGGCCTCCTGTTCTTGTTTTGCCTTGCGACGATTCAGCCGTGCCTTCCGGTTGCGGGCGTCGCGCTTTTCCGCCTCGGTCTTGTACGTCGGGTACTTGAGGCCGCTGGGGTTCGCTTCGTGGAACACGAGGTATTCGAGCGTGTTGCGCAGGAACTCCTTGCCGTCAACGCCGCGCCCGATACGGTTCGACCAGTTCTCGATCTTCCCGAGGCAGGCGTTGCACCACCGGCACAGAACCGCCCGCACGTCACCCGTGGAGTGGTCGTGATCAACCACGGTGTCCTCGCTCATGGCGAGCTTGCAAAGCGGACAGACGCCGCCCTGCTCTTTAGCCAGCTTCAGCCGCGTTGGCTTTAGCTGTGATGCTGTCAATCTCCGCACGCTGTGTCCTCACGCGTTTGATTAGGCGCTTTGCTGCCGCCTCGATGTCTTCGGTCTTCGGCACGACCCGGAGGAAGTCGTGGATGTATGCTTCCTTACCGCCACGCAGCCACAGGAGCGCCGCCTGCTCGACGAAGCGGTCTGCCCACTCGTCGGCGTAGTGCTCGGCGTACCCCTTGCTCACCACCTCGAACGCTTCCTCGTTGCACGTCGTGCCATTCAGCGCCGCAGCCGCGCCCTTCTCGCCGATCTTCTTGCCGAAGTAGCGCGGCAGGCCGGGGATGTGGTCGGCGGTGTCTCCTTGAAGCATCTGCAACCAGAACCACTTGTGCCCGTAGACGAGGCCGTTGTAAGGCCCTAGAAGCTCGTAGGTGCCCTTGGGAACGGTCGTGAGGGTGTAGTCATGGAAGTCGATGTGCAGGCCCGCCAGCATCCGCATATCCTTGTCAGGCGATGCGTGTACAACCGTGTGCGTCGGGTCGTCTGCTTTGTGCGCGGCGTACGCGAACCCGTCGTCTGCCTCACGGTCACGCCATCGGGCGACCGCGAATGCCGGGTTCAGATTTGGGTCGTGAGTTTCGAGGTACGTACGCAGCATGTCCCAATTGACCGGGCGTCTGCCGTGCGTGCGCTGCCCTTGGTAAGGCTTTACCGTCGCGATCAGGAAGCGCTCGCCCTTCGTACCACCGGGCATCGACAGGTGCACGAGCGCACGCTTACTGCCGCTCATGTCCTGAAGCGCTTCCACCTTGTCACGGACGTTCTTGCGAGCGATACCCGCAGGGCACTCGTCGCCGCCCGCACAGCGGTAGGCAAGGTAGTCACCGTCAACGTGGACGGTGCGTTGCTCTACCGTGTCGGGGATGATCGTTCGAGCTACGGGCCGCGTTTCAGCAGCCGCCTTGGTGACGGCTTCTAACCACGCGGGTTTCTCCATTACTCGATTTCCGCGAGCGGATCGTCGTCGTCCTCGGTCTCGTCTTCTTCGACTTCAGGCTCGGGTTCCGGCTCGGGCTGCTTCTTCGCCGGGGCCTTCTTCGCGGTCGTCTTCTTGGTCTCGGCCTTCGGTTCAGCCTTCGGCTTTTCCTTCTTCTCGGTCTTGGCCTTCTCGACCACAACTTCCGGGTCCTCGTCGTCCTCGTCGCCGAGGTCCGGTTCGCCATCGTCGAGCAGTACTTGCATCGGCGAGCCGATCCAGTTCTTCGCCGACATGATCGTCTCTTGAATCACGTTCTTCGACTTGGCCGGGCGGATGACCTTGCCGGTCTTCTCGTCTTTCTTCTCCTCGTACTCGCCCTCGATGTAGATGGCGTCCCACATTTCCTTCGAGGCGAGGTCCCACACGAACGCCTTCAGTTCGCTGACCGGCTCGGCGACCTTCACCTTCTTGGTCGTCACGTTGCCTTCGTCGTCAACCTGCTCGACGACGGGCGGCGTGATGCTGTAGCCGTCCTCGTTGCGGAGGTTCGCGTACACGACCTTCTTGCCGTCGTACTCCTTCTCCGTGTGGTAGATGCGACCACGGTACGCATTGCCCAGCAACTCCGTGAAGTGCGTGGCCGTGCCCTCGTAGTTCATCTTGTTGAAAATCTTGATGATGTTCGACTTGACGTTCTGCGTCAGGTTCTCGGTGATCGTCATACGGAGCGGCTCACCGTTGTCCTTCACCGGGTAGTTCTTGCCCGACAGTTCGAACACGAGTTGCACTTTCTCGTTCGTCTTCGTGACGCCCTTGATTTCCTTCTCGTGGATGCCGATTTCGTAGTAGCCCACGAAACGCAGGCTAACTGGCCCGGCTGCGGGCGGGGTGTACTCGCCACCACCGGCGACGGTCTTCGTGAAGTCGCGGCTGACTTTCTTCGCTTTCGCTGCAAGTGCTTTAACGTCCATGTGTTCTCAGTATCCCTTAATAAAAAGGAAGATTGCGATGATTAATTCAACGGCCATCAGGCCCAGCTTCAGTTCATCCACGCGCTAACAACACACCAAGCGCTCCGCCAATAAAGAACGCCGTGAGAAGTACAAGAGCGGCTAGGATTGCGTCCATGAGGGTTCATGTCCTCCAATAAATCGCTTGCGCAACCAAGGGCGCAGCTTCTCGACGGCCTTCGGGAACACCGGATCGTCGATATCGTTCTCGTCCATCATCGACGGCCCCCACACGGTGTCGCTCGGTACGCCAATCGGCAGGTTCCACTTGAACCACCACTCGACGAACGTGCTCGCTTCCTCCATGCAGACGTGCAGCAGGGCCGCAGCCTTTGCCGCCACCTTCTTGTGGAAGTCGCCGTACTCCGCGTCGTGCACCTGATTGACCAACAGCGCGAGGCCGTCGAAGTTCTTGAAGAAGTAGAACGCCCGAACCGACAGCCACATCGCTGCCTTGGCCCACTCGCCACCCTCGCCCTGCACGATGTAGTTCTTGATTTCCGTGGGGCTGAAGGAACTCAGGATTCCCTTCTCGACGAGGAACTTGGGCGAAGGGGATTCCCAATAGCAGTAGCGCTTGCCATCTGGCGCGACGCTATAAGACTTGCCCAACTGGACCATGAGTCCGCGCACTTCGGGATGCTCGACAGTTCTCTTAGTCGGCTTGCGGTTGCGCTTGATGGTTGCCGTGAGTCGTTCATAGAACTCCTCGATCTTCGGATAGCGCTCGTTCTCTGCATCGACGAGTGCCTGCACTTCCTCCTCGCTCATACCGGTCGATGCGGCAATTTTGGCGACGCCCGCACCGTACGCTCGTTGGAACGAGAAGACCTTAGCCTTCGTACGCTTGTAGTCCCACACCTTCTGCAACTCGGGGTCCACACCCTTGCCCTTGCACAGGTGCAGCACCTCCTCGTATGGCATCTTCTCCTTCACCGCGAGGCGCATGCAGTGCATGTCAACGCCCGACATCAAGTCGGCCACCAACTGCTCGTCGCCTGTCAGGATCGCTTGGATGAAGACTTCCAGCGACGAGAAGTCCGATTGACAGACAACGCCGTCCTCGCCGAAGCGCGAGCGGAACACCAGCTTCACGTCCGACTTCTGCCCCTTGCTCAGGTTTTGCAGGTTCGGGTTCGACGATGACAAGCGGGCCGTGACCGTGCTCGTCATGTTGAGCATGTGATGGATGATGCTGTCCAACTGCACCAGCGTCAGCATGCCCTTCGACTCGCCGTCCTCGTCCGTGACGATGAAGTACGTGCCAAGGTCTTTCGTCATGGCCTGCACTTCGGAGAGCGTCTTGAGGAACGGGATGTCGCGGTTGCCGAGTTCTTCGATGACGTTCGCCGCCGTCGAGTACACGCCCGCCTCGCTGCTCGCCCATCGCTTGTCGGGCTTGGTGAATCCGTCGAATTGGTACTCGAAGTCCTCGTACCGTGTCTTCGGCCCACGCTCGATGTCGGGGACCTTGACCTTCTTCACCTTCAGTTCGCCGACGTTCTTGCCACCAGTGAAGCGGAGCGGTTCCGGCTGATGCGCCATCGCACGCCACTGTTCGAGCGGTATGGTCTTGTTCGTCGCTTTACCGTCCTCGCCCACCGCCTTCTCGTGCTTCAGGTAGACGTGCTCCTCCTCCTTCTGGTAGTACACCGGCTTGCCATCGTCGCCCTTAACCACGGCCTTCGCCTTGTACTTCACAGGCCCGCCGAAGATCAGCGCTGACTTATGGAACCGGCTCGACCAGTTGAACTCGAACGGCAGGTCATCGGGCAGGTACTCGCGCAGTTGCTCGACCGCGAGGTCCAGCTTCGCCTTCAGCTTCTCGGCGAGTTCGAGACCCAGCGCCTTATCGACGAACATGCCGTTGCGCTCGGCCTCGATGGTGAACACCAGCGCGCCCATGTTGAGCAGAATGCTGCGCAGTTGCCCGGCCTTCTTGGCACGCTCGAACTGACCGAGGAAAACAAGCTCGGTGTTGCCGATGTCGCCGTGCTCGCCGTTACCACCGACGAGGTAGCGCATGAGCAGGTCTTCGGGGATGTCGATGGTATCGACACCCGATTCCCACAGCGCCTTCACCTCGTCGAATTTCACGTTGCCGCCGTATCTCGGCGCAAGCTCGTCGAGCGATAGCATGTGGTTCGACTGCTCCATCCCTTCGAGCAAGTACTCGGCGAGTTGGATGTCCCACACGACGCCGCCGTTGACGATCCACTCCATCCATGCCGCGAGGTTATCGGCAGCGTGGGAGTTCGGGTTCGCCAGCGCGTACAGCAGGTCGAACTTGATGTTCTGCCCGACGAGAACCTTGGTCCCCTTGAGCAGCTTGATGAACCAGTCGCTCGGCAATGACTTGCATGCAGCGACTCTTTCTTCGCGGTCGCTGCCAACCGCAAAGTACTCGCCCTTCGGGGCGTATAGCGTCGTCGAGCCAACGCTGCCACGGCTGAAGCCGTGACACACAACGTAGTTCTCCGCACTGAACGGATTCGCCTTGCGCTTGAACTCGGTCTTCGTGCTGGTCTCTATGTCCCATACGGTGTAGTTCAAGCTCGCACCTCGATGTACGACACGTCATGCATCGGCACGAAGTACCCGTAATCCCGCTCGTTGTCGTCCACGACGGCGTGCTCGTCGTAGTCGATTCGGTAGTCGTTACCAGACCACGCGACCTCGACCGACTTAACGTCGCTATGAATCTCTGTTGTGAAGTCTTTCTTGTGGATCGCGATGTTCAATCACACCTCCTTCATCGGGACGCACACCATCTTGTCAACCGGTGCACCGACGCTTTGGATCGCGTTCTCTGCTTCCCAGCAGGTCAGCTTGTCCGTGGTCTCGAACAGCGACACGCCCTGCGACCACCACACGATCAGCAGGAACGCTGCGGTCGGTCCCATCACTGACCTCCGAACTTGTTGTGGAGGAAGTGGTAAAGCTCGATCTGTTCCGCCTCGTCCAAATAGATGATGTCGTCGGGTCGATCCTTGTACTGTTCCTCGGGGTTCTTCTGGATAAGTGTGATGGAGTCCTTACCGTTATCGTAGACGGTAAAGGTCCGGTTGATTTCCTTGGTGTATCCCACGTTCTACTCCGGGTCTTTGAACAGCGAGCGAGCGGTGTCGAACGACACCTCGGAACGAGGGTCTTGTGGTCCACCGTCCCGGCGCTTCTTGTTCTTCGGTAGCGAAATGAATCTGCTGTTCTGCAAGTCGGGACTAGCGCTGCGTCCGATCATCAACACGAAGTCGGCTGCACCTGCCTTGCCTGTGCGGCTGTTAGCAAGCATGGCGAGCGTCGGGTAAATCTGACCATCGGCATCGCCGTTCAGCTGTGAGGTTGCGATCACCGCGCAGTCGTACTTGACCGCCCAAATCCGCGCACGCTGATACAGCCATTCGAGAATCTGGTCGGTGCGTGTGCCACCGTTGGTTGCCTGCCGGTCAGCCTGCACGTTGTCGAGCATGTCGATCACGACGATGGCCGGGTTCAAGTCCTTCACGATGTCTTCGAGTTCAGCCATCGTGTAGTCGTGGACGTTGAGAATCCTGAACACGTCCCGCCCGCCCTGCGCCTTCACGTACCGCTCGTAGATCGTGCCTTCCTTGCTGTACTGGACGAGTTGCTTTGTGTTCGCTTCGAGTGCCGCGTTGTACAACCGATGCTTCAGCCGCTTGCCGGGGCCTTCGTTGTTGAACACGATGATCGAGCGGTCTTCGTCGGGGAAAAGCTGGTCCACTTGCGGGGCCATGTACGAAAGCTCGCTCGCGAACCACGACGACTTGCCGGTATCGACACGCGCCGCCACGATGCCGAAGTCGCCGCTGCGAAGCGGGCGCATCGACTCGTTGAGACACGTCAGTCGCCAGTGGAAACCGATGTCCTCGGCGTCCTCGTGCAGGATGTCTTCGATGCGATCCTTGACGAGCGGATGCTGCTTGCGCTTCATCAGCCACGTCTCGTGATCGTCATTGATCGTGCGCAGCGCCGACGTGAGGTCGCCCTCGCCGCCGTCCCATTCTTCCAGCGCCTTCTGAAGCCGCGCCGCCGTGCGTACCGAGGCAAGTCGCTCGCGAAGCCCGTCTGCCACTCCCGGCTCGGGTGCCTTCGCTAGCTCCTTGATCTGCTTCGTGTACACCGACAGCACGTCGGGCTTCAGCTTGGGATGCTTCAGTGCGAAGTACGTCCTGAAGCCTGCCGGGTCAATCGCATCGACGCCGGGGTTGGCCTCGAAGTACGACGCGAAGTCTTTCAGCAGAATGCGCGTGTTGTTCTCGATGCCTGCTTCCGGTAGCGATCCATAGAACCGCTCGAACGCATCACGAGTCTTCAGCACGCGCAGGAGTGTTAAGTCCAAGCTCAATGCGGACTTGCCTCCTACTCAGTAGCTTTGGGTCACGCAATGACCGGATGACCCGGTTCGGTATGCCGCAAGCGGAGAGACGCTGCGTGATGTCGCGGGATGCCTTGCGCCCCGCTGCGTCGGGATCGAGCCACACGGCGACAGGCTTGCGCTCGTCGATCAGACGGGCCAGCACGCCGTTCGTGAGGTTCGTCCCTAGCAGCGACCAGCCCTCGCCCTCCTGCCCCACGCGGTACGCGGAGAGGATGTCCTCGGTCAGAACAATCTCGTCGCCGCTGCCATAGCGGGCGACCAGCCGTTCCTTGTTGACCTCGGGATTGACGTACTTCGGACGCTCGGACTTGCGGGTCCACGACGGGTCGCGGGCCTGCCAGTACACAAGCTCGCCGTCGTCGGCGACAGGGAGGACGACACGCGCTGATGGCGCATGCCAGTACGCGCCTAGCTGGGCGATTTCCGGTGCGCCGCACGACGCCTTCAGAAGCCACACAACGGCCTCGCGGGGCCAGTTGGCTATGTCGGTATCAATCGGCTCGGGCAAGCCCGCTACAGCCGCTATACGCTCGTCCTGCTCGTCCTCAGTGCGGCGGCGGGCGATGCGTGCCGACAGGGATTCCTGCGGCTTCTCGACGATTCCTGCCTCGTCACAGCGGAAGCAGAACGCCGTCCACTTGCGGTCCTGATTCGAGACGATCAAGGTGCGACCGCCTCCGCAGTCGTGGTCTACGCGCCGCTTCTTGCCCTCGGCGGTAGCCTGCGCTGCGTCGAGCCAAGACTTTGGATCAAGCAAGCGTGTCCGGTTCCTTCGCACCGCACTTGGTGCAATACTTCACCCAACCAAGACGTTCGCGATAAGGCGATGACCAGTTGTGCCCGCCGTTGTACGGTGTGCACTGGTGAAACCTATCCTCAACCGGGCCATCCTCGAACTCGGGTCCGTCTGCGTTGTTCACAGCGCCTCCGGGTTGATGTCCCACACACGCACGACGCGGCACTGCGCCTGCGGGCGGATCGCCTTCTCGGTTCGCGTGGTCGATTTGATGTAGCCCGCCTTGATCGCGGCACGCGGCAACGCGCCCCATGCGTTCGGGTTCGCAGGCTCGTACGTGCGTTCGAGACGACGGAACTGGTCGATGGTGATGTCGGTCTCGCCGACGCTGTACTGCTCGGTCACGAAGACCTTCAACGCTGCCAGCGCGTCAGACAGCCACGCGCTACCTGCACGCTTCAGTGCCTTCGCTTGACCTGCCGCCTTCAGTTGCTCTCCGAGGTTCGGCACGACGGTGCTGTAAACGACCGGCGACACGGGGGCGAATCGGTACTGATAAACCTCGACAGTCTCACCGTTGTCACCGATGATGCGAAGCAAGTTGTACTCCGCATTACCCTTGTCACGACTCACGGCCTCTACCGTGTACTCACGGCCTTGCGTGATTTGATTGCCCTTGCTCGTCTCGTTGGCGATCACACGGTCGCCCGCTTTGAACTGGTTGCTCATTCGTAGTTGTCCTCGTCGTTATCGAACATGGCAAAGCCCACAGCGATGCCAACGCCGACTTGTTGGAACATGGAATCGAGCGGAGTCGTATCCGGCTCGACGCCGAGGTCTTCGTAAAGCTGGGTCTGGTTCACTGCTGCACCCCTTCGACCTTCGCCCGATACACCGTCAGTCCGAGGACTTCGACGCGAACGATGACCAGAAGCGGTGAGAGCTTGCTGCCCCACGGGCCGTAGACTGCTTGCTTGGTGACGTGGATCATTTGAGGGAACCTCCGATGCTTGCTGCCTCCGCTTGCGCGGCTTGCTCGACGAGCGTTGCGTGCTGTTCGTACGCATCGGCATCGACGACTGCATAGTTGGCGATCTGACGTGCGCGGTCGGCGGCTGCGGAAGCAACTGCTGCTTCTTCACGCATGAATGCTGCCTCGGCACGAATGACGCGGACCTGCGCTTGCAACGCCTTCACATGCAGATTGACGGCGATGTTGTGCACTTTCCGGGTGAGGGAGAGAATCGATTGCATAGCATTTCCTTTGTTTGATCGCGTGCCCTTCAGCAACGCGTTTATTGGTCCGTGAGTTTCGCTTTACACGCGCCTCACAATGGCTGCGTGACTACTGGTTACTGCATGAACTTAAGCTTGGCGTAAGCCATGCGACCCATAACCACAGTGTCGCCGTACATGATGATCTGATCGTCGGTCCTGCCGAAGCGGCGAAGCATCCATGCGTTGAGGTCTGTCACGAAGTCGGCAGGCATAAGCTCTGCGAACTTCTCATTGACCGTCATACGAGGTTTGCCGTCGAGCGCACCGTTGACCACGACCTTCATACCCATGAAGATATCCATCAAGCCACCAGTGCGAGCACTGCGCCCGCGATTCCTGCTGCTACGTCGATTGCGAAGAACACGGCTAAGCCTACGTCCAACTTCGTGCGGCCTCGCTTCTCGATGGTGCGAGCGACGCCGACCAGAAACAACGCCGATACAACGAGCAACAGCAAAGAGTTCAGAAGTTGCATTGCGTCTCCTTACGTTAGGATGCTGCGATGTGGGTCGAACACAAGTGCGCCTTGATACCGGAATCGCTCGCGCAACTCGTGCATCATGAACGTCTCGTATGCCATCCACACTAAACGGATAACGGCCTCGGTGTCGTTGAGCGTTTCCTGATCGACGTACCACCAACGCCCGTACTGTCGCTGCTTGTCGTGCTCCTCGCCCGCTGCCGTCTTCACCGTATCGGGCAACCAACACGACACACGAAAGCGCACCATGCCGACACGCTCTTGCGAGTCATAGCCCCACTGCTCACCGTCGTGAATCTCGATGTGACTCATGATGCGGTCGAACTTTTGGAGCAGACTCACGCCACCTCCTTGCGTTGGCCGATGTTCGTCGCGATCTTCTGAATCGCGGAGAACAGTTGACGATTGACGCTAAGCGCGTGCATGAACGCGGCCCACGTCGGGTATCCCTTCTCGCGTGCAACGCGATTGAGGCGGCGGATGAAGCGCTTGCCGGGACGACTGCCGCCGACCGGTGCGAGCGAGCGCACGACGATGGCGTAACGATCAGCGCTGCCGGTCGGGTGATCGGACAGGTGCTTCTCGTTGAACAGCGCACCGTCTTTGCCGAACTCGTCGATTTCGCGGGCGTTGTAATTCGTGAGACGTGCATTGCGATGGCGAAGGGCCATTAGATAACCTCCAAGTAACGGATCATGAATGCGTCGTACGCCTCGTCAGGTGACATCGGTACGATGACTTCAGGCAACGGCTCGAACTGTCGTGTCCACGCCCATGCCTCGGTATCCACGTCGCCGATGCGAGCCTTTGGCATGAGGTCGCGCTTCTCCGTGACGAGCAGTCGCAGGTCCGCTTGCTTGATCGACGGGTGAAGCTGCTCGGGTAGGTCGAAGGCCGTAGCAATCGCATGCTCGACGCGTTGCTCGATAGCCTTGTAGTCAGGGAGCAACTGCTTCAGCGGACTGGACACGTCGCCGAGATATGCCTCGCTACCGTCATGAAACAGACCTTGCAACGCGAACTCAGGCGGGACCACCTTCGACACGAGCACGCTGTGCTGGGCCACGCTGTAGAACTTTGTCGTGTGCCCTGTGAAGCGACAGATACGGGACAGGGCACGTCCGATGTCGAAGACACGGATGCTTTTCGGGTCAGGGTTGATGAAGTCGAAGTACCTGCCCGATGCGGTCAGGATCGTCGGGTTCATGCGATGGCGACCCGCGTGTCCTGCGCCTTCAGTTCCTTGGCGTGGGTCTCTGCCTCGGCGTAGGTGGAGAAACCGCGCTCGCCGAAACCACCAGTGCGTGCGTCGAAGACGTGCCACGAGTCGCCCTTCAGTTGCACCGCGAGCGGGTACAGGTGATCGTGTTCGGGTACTGCATGTTGACCGGGTTGTCGCATTACCATTGCTCCTTGATGTGGGTGAAGAAACCTTTCTTGCCGATGCGGCTTTCGCTGCCGTAGACCCGATGGAACGTCAACGCGTCTGCGTGGGCCTCACGCGCAGACTCGTACTCCAACTCGTGCGTGTTGCCGGTGCGCGAGTCGAGGATTCGCCAGAAATCGCCGCGCATGTACGTAATGAGCGGGTACTCCTCGCCGATGCTGTGGGCCTGAAGCCCGCCAGTGTTCAAGCCGTGACCTGTGTACTCAGGACGAACGCCCTCAGTACCACGGTCGAGACCTGCGAATACAGCAGACATGATCGTTCTCCTAAGTAAGGTACTGCGGGCGATGCACTCATTGAATGCACCTGCCGCAATAACTTGCGGGCCTGAACGTAACGCTGTCAGGCGCAGCGGGTTAGGTGTACTCCTCGCAGTGTCCATCGGGACACTTCACAACAGCGGCCAGCCCTCGGCACGCTTCGAACTCTGCGAACTTCACGGCTTCAGCCTTCGTGTCGAAGTCGCCGTCCTCGAAGAACTGTCCGTCGTTGTCGCCTTCTTCGTACACATCCACGTGGAACGCTTTCATCAGGCCACCCCGAACGTGAGTTTGTCGATGGTCACGGCGACAGCACCTTCGACACCAAGGTGCAATGCGTCAGTCGCCACCTCGTGATGCGTGAGCAGCTTGATCAGGTACAGCGCGCCGAACACGGACGCCATAATGATCACGCGACGCCGCCAACGCACGTTGCAGTGTTTGTCGCCATTGCGTTCGGCGCGTACCGCTGCTTCAGCACTAGCCTGTTGAACTGCCTGCACGACTTCTTTCAGTTCTGCGGGAGTCACTTGGTCTTCTCCTTGGTTGCGGTGTTGTTACGAACGTCGGCCTTACCAACGAGGCCGGAAACATGAGCGGACACCACGCGACCATCAGGCCCGTAGGTGTAGGTAATCTTGGGTTGCATGGTCGCCCTCACAGGACAAAGATCAGCACGAGTACGACGACGTACACGGCGAGCCAGTAGTGCAATCTCATATCGCACTCCTTATTGAATGGTCGAAAGAGAATCGACGTGTACGCGGGTCGCAGCAGACTTCCAGAAGATAAGCTGCGTCTGCCCCTTGTGGACAGCAGAGACCGGGCGATCCAAGGCTTCGTCGAAGAACGACCCGTCGGGCACTTCGTACCTCACTAACTTGAAGCCGCGACGCACGGCCCTCCTGATCCAATCGGGGTCGTGGAACCATGCACGCAGCGCGTCCATAGATTCAAATCCGAACTGGTAGCCTTGCTCTAGTCCGTCTTCCATCAATGCCAGCCAGTGAGGGCCAAGCACGCGGTCAAGCCACGGCGCAGGTTGATTGCCGTCGTCGGGGTGATACGGCATCTTGTCGGACTGGTATGCACCTTTACCCGAAGCGTCTTCGATGCGGAACACTTCCATTTGAAGTACTCCTCACGAAGACAAACCGACAAAGAAGCGCGGATCGAATTCGCCCCACTCCGCAGCTTTCGGGCCGTAGATCGCGCCGGAAATAACGCCGTTGTCCGACTGGTTCGCGATAGCGATGCAGTCTTGCGCCAAGTCTTGTGACAGGTGATAGACCGCAGTGGGCAGATACGCTTCGTTCCGCGTGTACTTCACTTCGGCGATAAGCGTGCGTTCGGTGCCGTGAGCATGCGTGACTTCGTGAATCTCGCCTGCCCGAATGATGAAACCGTACTGGTTGATCTTTGCGACAACATGCAGGATGCCGTTGTCGGGTTCGCCGTCGTTGCGAGCGAGACCAATGTTGAGAATGGTTTTCATAGCAATGGAGTAAAGTGCTCCACCATTCACTACACTGGCCTCGTCGCAAGACCGGCGAACCTTAAGGTGAGGTCGCTGTAGTTATGGCGAAAGCAAACAAGTCTCGATGTTGGTTGCCCTTACAACCAACGCTTGTCTACTGCATGCGCGGCCTGTACTGCGCCACTTGGCTCAGAGAACCCGTGATAAGCTCGCCATGCGGGCTTATAGCTGACTCTCTGCAACTGCTTGGAAAGGATTCTAAAAGGCTGCTGAAAAACCGAACGGGCGAAGTGAATCAGTAAACGCCCGTTAATCCGGCGATCAGTGTAACTAGTAAAACAGCGAGCGCGACCTGATATAACCGCGCCTTTTCATCGGCCAGAATCATCGTCCTCCTCCGGCGTGTGTTTGCCGATTTGATCGTTGAATCGCCGGGCGATAGCCTCTTGCGATACGATCCGGCAGGGTTCCTTACCGACCCACTTCTGTATGTGTTTGAGGGTGGTACGGCTGATAAATTGGTTGGTCTGCTCATACCCTTCGTTCGGTACGAACACCGCAACCGGCGACTCATACGAAAACAGGATACGCGTGCCACTCTTGAATTCGAGCACGGCCTGATTCGTTCCAATGGTTCGGAGACGCATAGCAAAGCCTCTAGCTTGTTCTTATAGCGTTAAAGGTTCCCGACCTGCACTGAGGTCGCGCAAGCGCACGACTGCTATCGGGTAAGCCTGAATCATACAGGTGTGCTCTACTGTCAACGTGCCGAACACACCCGTATGATGGCCCGCTGTTCGCAGGCCAGAATTAATTATCTGCTGTGGACTCGGGTCGGTACTTCCTACCCGATCAGTGCCAAACATAGATCAGCACGACAAGCGATGCGCCGATCAACAGCACACCGCTTGCCATAAGCACGGCTACAACGCGGTCACTCATTCACCACCTCGCGCACGAAGGCAGGTCGCGATAGAAAGACTCGCAGAGCCTATCCATACGCAGCGCGTCCTCTATACGGCGTTCCAACCTGTACTTATTGGCCTTATACCGCGCCTCTACGTACCGCGTAAGCGCTTTCAAAGTGCGGTGGAACTCGGCAAGCTCTGCCTGCTCCATAACGTCTATGTTCGGAACGTCGATCATGTCATCACCGCACATATCGACGAGCGCAGCGCGGATGGACGTGGTGCTGTACGGCGCACCATCCGGCGTGTGAGTGATACCGAGAAATTCTAGTTCCTCCAGAAGCGCCACAGCTGCACCGATCTTCGTGTTGTGACGGCGCACGGCGCGACGGGCCATGTCATACAGCCCTTCGTCGTTGTTGATCCACAGGGATACATTCCAGTGGTTCCAGTCCTTGTGTCCGTTGTACATGGCGAGCCTCAGAAAGATTGGCACGCCGCGTAGAACCGGGCGATGTTGAACGTAGGGTTGAACTCGTGGCAGACACGAGCTACCGCGATAGCTGCCTCACGGCGAGCGTTCGCGTCATGAATCTTGGCTATCTCGCGAGCGAGTGCTTCGAAGTGTTTCTTGGTCATACATCCACCTATAAGGGCTGGTTGTTAAGGCTCCCGCCTGTGATGGCCGGTAGCTCGGGAAGAAACGTTAGCAAGTGAGGCGCACTAGTCGCGAAAGGTATCGCCAGCACGGGCTGTAACCATCCGCGTATCCCGCGTTACTACCAGTGCGCCTTACATGCTGCCCTGTCGAAACAAGGCAACAGTCCTGTGAGGTTGCAATTCCTCTATCGCGTGTGTCAGGACAACACAACGGTACTCACGCGATGCAATGCCACGCATTAGTGGCTCGCGCTTTCCGCACCTAGTTGTTAAAGATCGACCCTTTACCCGGACGCCATGCCGGAAGGTACAGCTAGTGCACTAGTCGGATGTCAACCCGAGAAATCCGCCCACATGACTAACGGACTAGTGCGTTACAACGTGGCCTGTTTCATACCCAGCCGTATTTGACTGCACCCAGCTTATAGCGGCCTAGTCGCTTACTGCATGGACTGCATTACATCACAGATACTGCTATGTGTCAACTGCCCTTTATGTCCCGCAACACCTCTTTGTCTACTTGGTGCCCTAGAGCTAGCCTTTCGTCTGTTCGGCGCTGCGTTGGATTGAATTAGAGCAAACTTCTGGCATTGTGTCAACTATCTTCACGGGACAGTGTTCGATCAACGCAATAGATACGGTGGCGAGTCCGTGGGTACTCATTGCTATCTGCTGTGTCTGTACATCGGAGCGGATGCGACGATGCTTGTGTAGCTGGGTTGCTACGTCTGTATGTCTGCTCGGTCTACTGCTCGACAGCCTGCTGTGCTCATGCTGCTATCTGCTGCCTAGTGCGCTGCTGTCCTGCTGCTCACTGGCTGCTTATCGTGCTGTATGTCTGCTGCTGTTCCATGCTTGCATGGCTGTACCTGAGTCTTCGACTCGTCACAGATACCGGTGCTGTGTGTCGTGAAGGAACCGTAAATGCTGCTGCCAGTCCTGCTGCGGTCTGACGGCAATCTCACGGCGAATAAGTGCATACAGATAGCCCACGCACGTGCATCGATTCCGTAGCCCTTGCCAGAAGACTTGGCCGATGACATACGGTCAATACCCGGCAATGCCCCTGTAACGCGTCAGAAAGGCTCAGGAACCGCTACTGTCCCGTGGTGAATGGTGTCACTAGGGTAGCCAGCGTCAGCCCGTTGTAGGCCCTCTAATCGCGTCGAGTGTCCCGCACCTGTCCCGCCGTGCATCATCTGTTCCACCGTGTAACAGTTAAGTGCTTGATTTCATTGAACACTACTGCCCTGTGTCGCCTGCCTAGCCTAGGCGGTGCTGTCCCTGCCTGCTGCCCAGCGCTGCCACGCACCCAATGCACCCGGCATGGCATGCCCATCCTTTCGGCAGGCACGCGCCCGGAGGGCGGCTATGGGGAAAGCCAGCGCGAGCGCGGCGGCACTATGCGCACGGAATAGCAGATCAAATTTCGGTCCGGTTCCCTGTTGTAAACGTCCCATGAACACCTTACACTCTGCACCGGGCCAACTAACAGACCCATAACGGAGAGACCATGAAAGAAAGAATTACAGCCGTGGCAGCGGCGATACTGCTGGCAGCATGTGGAGGAGGAGACGGTGGATCATCCGCACCGGCACCGGCAGCGCCTACGCCGTCCGCTGCGGGACAGTACATCGGGACAGTGAACAACAGGCAGACCACAGCGCTCGTGTTGGACGATGGGCGGTTCTACACGCAGTACAGCGTCGCGGGACAGCCGGGCGTCATAGCGGGTGTTGTCGCCGGGACAGTCGCGTCGAGCGATGGGAAACTCTCTAACGGCGCAGGATCGGACTACAACCTCGAAGGTCAAGGTGTGCAGCCGGTGACGGTCTCGGGCACGTACGTGGCGAAGCAATCGCTCAACGCCACGACGACCTACTCGCCGACCGTGCAGTCCACGCTCAACGGTTCGTTCGACCAGACCTACAACACGACGCCGACGCAGGCCGCTGTGACGGGTACGTTCATTGGCAGCAGCGCGTCGCCGGGCTTCCTGAGCGATGTCGCGACGATCACGGCTGACGCGAACGGGAACATCACGGGCCAAGGGACGAACTGTGCGTTCACCGGCTCGATCAAGCCGCACGCATCGGGCAACGTGTACGACGTGTCGCTGACGTTCGGTGCAGGCTCGTGTCTGTTCCCGAACACCACCGCGACGGGTGTTGGTGTGTTGAGCGGCAGCGTCATCCACGCATTCGTGCAGACGCCGAGCAAGCAGGGCATCCTGTTCCTCGGTTCGAAGTAACTGTCCCACCAGCACGGGACATCTGCGGGACATTTCCTCACAGCGGATCGGGTGCGGTTGAAGCGGCGAACCAGTGCAGGAGCGGGTCCGAAGGGCCTGCGACGCCCTGCCGTGCCTTCACACGGCAGGGGTCACTGGTTCGATCCCAGTACTACCCACCAGATTTATGGGTACGTTGGAAGCCCGAAGAATAAAGGCCCTCAGGCGTAAGCCGAGGGCCTTTTGCTTTTTCGGCCGCCGTCGAAACCTCCGTCTATGCGCCATTTGGCGGACAAGTGGCGGAGTTGAAAATAGTCCCAACGCGATAACCCTCAATCGTCTGGGACAACAATGGCAGGAATCTGGAAACGGGGAAAATATTGGCGAGCGGAGGTGCGGCGCAAGCCTCATCCCCTGCAAACGTGCACCTTCGACACTAGGGCCGAAGCCGAGGCATGGGCACGCCGTATCGAGTCTGAAATGGATCGCGGTGGCTTCGTCGATCGCAAAGACGCGGAGATGACCAGCTTCGACGATCTGCTCAAGCGATATGCCGAAGAAATCTCGCCCAAGAAGAAAGGCGGTGACGGCGAAATCCTCCGCATCCGCAAACTACGCAAAGACAAGCTCGCCGCATACAAGGTATCGGAGCTGACCAGCAAGGTCATGTCCGACTACCGCGATCGCCGGCTCGCTGGAGACCCCAAGAGCAAGCCCGTTACAGGTTCCACAGTCAACCGAGAGCTTACGCTGATCGGCCACGTGCTCACCGTTGCCCTCAAGGACTGGGGCATACCCGTTGAGGTAAATCCCGTCTCGAAGATGCGCCGCCCAAAGGAAAACCGTGCCCGCTCCCGCCGCCTCTCCGTGGACGAAGAAAAGCGGTTGCTGACGGAGCTGGCCCCTAGCCCCCGCGACGGAAGCGGACGCTTCGAGCCTGGCGGCTGCCGTAACCAGTGGGTTCTACCGGTCGTCATCATTGCGATTGAGACAGCCATGCGCCGTAGCGAAATCCTTGCTCTGCGCTGGGACGACGTATTCCTTGACGACCGATACGTCCGTCTGCACGACAGCAAGAACGGGGAACCGCGCGACGTACCGCTATCGACCACGGCAGCGGCCACGCTATCTACGCTATCGCGTGCCCTGGACGGCCGAGTGTTCCCAATCACCGGCGAAGCACTCAAAAAGGCATTCACGCGGGCCTGCGAACGAGCCAACCTTGAAAATTTACATTTTCATGATCTGCGTCATGAGGCCACCTCGCGCCTCGCAACTCGGCTCGGCAACATTCTCGAGCTATCCGCCGTGACCGGACACAAAACTGTCCAGATGCTGAAGCGCTACTACCACCCACGCGCGACCGACCTCGCACGGAAGCTCGGCTAGCAAGCCGAGAAACCCCTGTCTTATGCGCCATGTACGGGCCCTTCCCCACCCCATAGGATCTGATCAACGTACATGTACTTAACGGTACGCACATTAAGGAGGCAGCGATGATCCTGCTGGTCGCAGCAGAAAAAGGCGGAGTCGGCAAATCGACGATTGCCACCAATCTCGGTGTGCATCTAGTCCATTGTGGCGCTGACGTTGTTCTGCTTGACACCGACGGCCAAGCTACCGCTGCTCGATTCATCGAGCGGCGCGATGAAGCCGGCATGACACCCACGATTCCCTGCGTCCAGCGCATAGGCGAGGTCAGCTCCACGCTGCGCGACCTTGTGCGACGCTATCAGGTTGTCATCGTGGATGCCGGCGGCCGCGACTCGCGCGAAATGCGGTCAGCAATGTCAGTGGCAAACCTGCTGCTCGTACCCACCCGGGCCAGCCAAGCGGACCTCGAAACCCTGCCCAAGGTCAATGAGCTCATCGGCCTTGCACGGGGCCTGAATCCGGAGCTGAAGGCCGTCGCGGTCCTCTCAATGGCACCGTCCAACCCGGTCATCCGGGAGGTCGAGAACGCCAAGGAGCTGCTCGCCCAATTCGACCAACTCTCACTAGCAGACACAGTGATCCGCGACCGGAAGGTCTACCGCGATGCGCTGCTCGCCGGCAAGGGTGTGACCGAACTCGACAACGGTCAGGCACGAGCGGAGATCCAGCTATTGGCCGGCGAATTTTTCGATCTCAGCTAATAGGACTCTCATGACCAGCAAGTTCCAGATTTCTCGACCCTCCTCGACGACCGAGCCACAACCGGCCAGTGCTGACGAATTCGTCAACGGTGCCAGCCTAGTCCGATCGCAACTGTCAGAGCGCGCACCCAAACCCGTGCGCCTGAGCACTGATCTGACGCCGGACGTCTATGAGCGCATGAAGCGGCGTTCAGCCGAGCTGCGATTAACTGGCTCGCAATACATACGAGCACTGATCCTGAAGGACCTTCAGGACCGAATACTCAAGTAACGGAAATCAACGTACAGGTACGTAACGTTAAGTAGCGGTACGTACCTGTACGTTGAGATTGGATCGCCGCATAGGAGACGCAACGCGCCGCACGCTCGATACCCGCCGGAAACGGACAGAAAATCACACGCGACGCGCTCAGGGTACTCGCTTATGCATTGCTGGATGTCGCCGCACAAGCCGAGCAGCAGGGACTTGGCAGCACACCATCGGACAAGCAAGGGCGCTGTTCGATTTAAAGCGGTCTCCCGGCCGGTTGCTGCCAGTCGGGAGACCTGACCACCACCCACCTATGACGAGGTGAAATTGATGGCTGACCTGATTCTAGCCGCCCATCCGCTTAATACCGCTATCGGAACCGATTGGCATATCGAATTCCTCGACCTGATTTCACCTCTATCGGCCACGCGCAATGTGCTTGAGGAATTCCGAGACAGCGCGCCGAACGATGAAACTGCGGCATATGTGCAGGCGTTTATCGACGCGCGAACCGAGATCGCGGCCGTGACGGGCATCCCGTTCTAGCAAGCGTTTGCTTCACGTACCCGCCGTGGGTGAATTGGTCGCGCCTTGGGATGGAGCGTCGTGAATGACGGAGCTCACATCGAGCGAACACCGATGAGCCGAAGCAGCTATTACGAGGCACTGCAGGTCGGCCCCGACACAGAAAACGTCAATATGGGTTACTAACTCGAATTTAAGAACGCTAGAGACCATGCATACAAACATTGGAACAGTTACTTTTGGCAATTACGAGCTCGATATCAGTGCGATCACCGGCGAGCTTGCCAGCCATGCGCGCGAGACACGTCGGGACACCGCGTCCATTCGAGCAGGCGAGCGGATGCAACAGGTATCCGTGACGCCGGCCGGCAGCGTGCCGCTGCGTGTCGGCCATAAGGTCACGGCGTATTACGCGAGCCTTCGCGGAATGAACAACTGGCAACTGGTTGCGTTTTCCGACGACTCGGCACACAAGGTGCATGACGTGTCGCGATCAGCCTGCCTGCCCGGCGCGAAGCCCCGCGTTTTCTGGCTAGCCCCGCTCGCTGTCCTGGGAATAGGCAAATTTTCCGATGCGATTTTCCCGTGGATCGCATATGTGGCCGCAACGATGTCGGTCAGTCCGGAGGCGACGGCGTACGCCTACGTGGCCTGTGCGTGGGGAAGTGCCATTGCTTCCTGTGCCTACCTGCTGCGCAGGAGTAGGGTAGCAAGAAAGAACGCTGCACAGCGACGCACCAGCCTTCTGCAGTTCATAGAGAACAACGCAGCGGGAGCGACGCGTGGATGAGATCCTCGGGGCACTCTTCGCAATGCTCGTCACCATGATGTATCTGCCGACGATCATGCACGGCATTGCGAACGCCCGTCAGACGCAGACCGACGTCACTACGGCTCAGCAGCAGCAGCAGTGGGCGTCGGCCGTCGGGAACTACGTGAGCCAGAACATGACGGCCCTCGAGGCGAGCGCGACGGCCGCAACGCCCGTAACGCTGTCGGTTGCGACACTGCAAGCCGCAAACGCGGGTCTGCCAACGAACTTTTCGGTCACGAATCCGTTCAGCCAGACGTGGACGGCGCAGGTGCTGCAGCCGACGGCCGGCACGCTGCAGGTACTGGCATTCAGTAGCGGCGGGAACGTGATCAAAGATCAGGAACTCGGACAGATCGCGCGTGCGGCCGGTGGTTCGGGTGGTTTCATCCCGACGAACAACTCAGGCGCGTATTCAGGCGGGCCGGCGACCGCGTATGGCACGTTCGGCTCGTGGAAGATCGCGACGGCCGGTTACTCGGTAGGCTCCGGCGGCGCACCCGCATCGCTGCTGGTCTTTACGAACGGGGCACTGTCGAGCAACTACCTGTACCGCAACGCCGTTCCCGGTCAGCCTCAGTTAAACGAAATGAACACGGCCCTCAACATGGGCGGCAACGCTATTAGTAACGCGAACGGGGTCATCACTGCGGGCGGAAGCAATGCGCAGTCGCTTCAAGTTGGCTCGGCGGTGTATTACGGCGATCCGAATAACGCCGCCGTTCGGACAAACGGGACACTTTTTATCCAGAATTTGCTTGGTACCGCGGCCGCGCCGCTGGTTGCTGGCGCGACGACAGTAGAAGGAAACGCTGCCGTGACCGGTAACACGACCGTGAACGGAACGGTTGTCGCCGGAGCTGACGTCGATGTCAGCGGCAACACCTTCACGGCTGGAAACGCCACAGTTACACAGAATTTCTCTGCCGGGGGACAGATTACCGCCGGCGGTTTCGTTCAGGTTAATGGCTTTGCTGTACAAGGTGCCGGTTGCGCTCCCAATGGACTTATCGGCAATTCCGGTGCGGGTCCGCTATTTTGCCAATCCGGTGTGTGGACGGCAGTCAACGGAGGCGGAGCATATGTGAACGCTTTTGGCTTCGTCGGCGACAGCGGTTTCATACCGAATGGTTCCGGCAAAACGCAATGGGTTATGGCCTCCGGGGGCGACGGAGGCAACAACTCCTGCCAGTTGTCAGGGAATGTTAGTGGGGTCGGCGGGGTCGCAAATCACTCGGACAACAACACCAGTCTTGCAAAGGCGTGTTTCATCTCTTTCCCGGTTCCCCCTGGAGCAAGTTGGCAAGTCACGTCGGCTCCTTGGGACGCACCCCCTGGAAGTTTTACTGCCTTCGTCTATCAATGACGTTATCACATCGTTCGCGGCGCTGTTCCTCGATCTGATTTCACCCAAGTCGGCCACGCGCAACGTGCTTGAAGAATTTCGAAACAGCACATCGAATGTGAAACAGCGGCGTAGATTCAGGCGTTTGTCGCCGTGCGAACTGAGATCACGCGGCCGTGAAGGGCATCCATTCCAGGAGCTTGGTCGTGCTATGGGTGAATTGGTCGAGGCAACAAAACTAAGGCATGGAGATATGACGGTGCGATTCTTCCTGGACACCGAGTTCACCCACTTCATCGACCTTCAGCTCATCAGTATCGGAATCGTGGGCGAAGACGGATCCGATTTTTACGGCGAACTGAGCGACTACAATCGCGCTGCATGTTCGGAGTTCGTGCGCGCAGCTGTACTCCCCCAGCTCGGGCAATTCCCAGGGCGGGCAATGGCCTTCGCGCAACTCAGCCGCGAAGTCGTGACCTGGTTATCTCGAATTCCGGTCGAGTCCGGCCCGATCCTTTGCTACGACTATGCCGACGATTTCGCGCTACTGTGTGATCTGATCGATGGACCGCTGCTGGATGGCTGGGCGCACGAGAACATCCGCGCACGGCTCGACTACGAGCGGCAAGAAGCGTACTTTCGCGAGTACGGCGGCCGACACCATGCGCTGTACGACGCGCGGGCCAACGCCTTTGCATTCAGAGGGGAAGCAAATGGATGATGAGCTTGAGCTGGAGACCCAAGCGCGCGTGATCCGCGACGAACCGCGCAACGTGTTCATTGCGACGGTACTCGCAACCGGCGCAACCTACGAGGCCGCCGACAGCGACGAGATCGCCGCCTGGCTGGCCGTATCCGGGGTCGAGCCGGGCCATGTCTTGATGCCTCGGGAACTGATCGAGTCCGCCGGCGACCGGATGAACATCAACTACATGCTGCGCTTGATCCACGACGCCGAAATCAGGTCGCGCGCCGAGGCGCGCAGCAAGCGGCCACGCTCCGAAAAATCAGCCAGTTTGGAGAAGTACATCGCGAGCCCGGAATTTTTGGAGTGGGCCAACGCGGCTGTCCAGAGGGCGATCGCCAGGCTCGAGGCCAAGGGGATCAAGCCCGCTTATATCGTGCGTGAGCGCAAAGGCAACTAGGCGAGTGCTGATCCGACTTTCCCACCGCCTCGCGCTGCGCGCGACGTGTGCAAAACCTGCCTCTTGCGTGCGGCAGAGCCGCAGGCAGGTTTCACACACGCGAGGGCCGTGGAAAAGTCTCGTGCTGCGGTGTTCTACCCGACTGGCTTATTTCCATAGGGCAGCAAGTGGGTGAAATGGTCGCGCAAACCAACGTCCGTCGATTCCGGGAGGCCGCCGCAGCAATCGCAGACACACCGCAACCTCGCGGATCGCTTTCTTCCGGAACATGAGCACGATCAGTCTTTTTCCCAGCCCGCCGGCACCAAGCCCAGTTGTTTAGCCGTGGCTGTTGGCAGACGCAATAGTACCGTGCCCGGCGCGGCGCCCCAGCTGCTGTCAATCATCGTGAGGTCGGCCTTGACGCCTTCGAGTTCAAGATAGACGACATCGGCCTTCTCGAAGGCCTCTGTGTAGAGGTGCCATGCTGGCAACTCGCCGTCCTTTTCCTGATGTCGTATGGACGCCTTGGTGCTCATGAATTACCTGAGAAAATGAATAGCACTAACAAGAGCTTCACGTCTGCCAAACACCTGTGCCGTCCGAGGCACAACAAACCATTAGTCTGGGAAGAAAGCTTCGTCTAGTATGGCTTTGGGAGACCATGTGGGCGCGCGGCTCGCGGTGATACGGTCCTTGTGCCGCAGATGCTCGCCTTCCCATATCTCATGCCAAAACGATTCGTCGGTCAGCCATTTCGAGAGGCTCGGGGTGCGAGTTAGTGCTTCAAGAGCCTCCCTGCGGCGTGTGACGATCAACGACCGCAGCTTCCGGGTACGCTCTTCCGGACAATATTTCCATTTCAGGAGGTGCCGCAGCACGAGCAATAGGTCTCCGTAAAAGCTACCTACTGCTTTAGTGCCTTCGCCTTCAATGAGCCGGATGATACGTTCCATATCAATGTCGGCGAACTTGCCGGCGCGAAGCAGCCCGGCCTGTTCATCTGCCCATGCGATCACGTCGTCATCGTAACTGGTCATAATATAGCCCTCGGTGCCATATGGAGAAAGTCGAGCTCTGTATCCGCACGCAGGTGCGCCGAGCAGTTGGGGCGATTTGTCGCATCGCACAGTCGACCCGACAAAAGAAGTCGGATCAAAAGTTCGCTTTGCGCTCCACAAGTTGAGTCGACTTGTCTTCGATGACCTTCGAGCTCAGTTCGAAACCTTTGAAGAGCGCATACAGGGGCGGTAAAGTTTTAGCCAGTAGCCCACCAATTGCCGAGAGCGGCGTACTCAAGGGCACAGACTGATAAAGCGTGATGGTATCCTGATGAGCCGTTCTGCCCGGTGAGATAATTCCACTGCGGCTGTACCAGGAGATCAACTCACGACCGCGAAGGCCGGACCAACGAAAGGCGAATTCGAGCGTGCAGTCGTCCTCTTGACATCCCATCGCCTTGGCGAAGGCTAGCCCCACGGCGATGGCTTCCGCGCAGTCGTAGATAGGTAACGCGTAATCGAAGGCAACGCCCGGCGTCGGGCTGTAGTCCGTCAGTTGCAGGTCATCGAACAACGCACGCAAATGGTAGAAATTGCCCTTCGGGTCGAACCGCTCGAAGTCTGTGTGACGACCGTTCGGAAGTGCGATCAGTGCTTCCCAAGCCTCATCAGTTATACGCGGGCGATCGGCCTCGTTGCCGAAATCATTGCTCACGAGCCAAACCGGCCAGCCGTTGTACTCGGGATTGCTTGATCTCAACAGATCCAGAAAGATACCGATTTTTTGGTCCGGCACCGAGCCGTCTAGGTACAGGGCGACCTCCCAGTACCCAGTCTTCGGCAGACTTAGAGACCGTTCTGCAACGTTCTTCAAAAATCTCGACTTTCCGTCGTCTAGCAGCTCCTGCAAGCGACCCTGCTGGGCCGGCGTTCCAGCATTGTCTTCGCCCATCGCGCCCAAGAACAGCTTTACGCCATCTTTGGTGAGACCGCTCAAGTGGCGCCGTACAAAGCGGCCAATGTCAGCTTCGCGATTATCAAAGCAGATGTCCATAAGCGCTGGCCAATCTTTCCAGTGCGCTCTAGCGCTGCTAGGCCGTCGATTCGCATTCAACGTCCGGACATAGATGTCGCCCTCTGTCACCGCCTTGCTCCCGTCCGGCATCATTAGGTCAGACTTCGCCACAACCGGCGTCCGGACACCTGCCGGTATCACGATCACCGGAAATAACACGGCGTCTCTCTCGGCAAACTCGACCGTGACGTCGAAGATCTCCGATGCAAACCGTGCGACCAATGCATAAATCTTGTCAGGATGGAACGCACTTTTCACATCTGCGGGAAGGCGGTCCAAGTCCGGCGCCAATGTCTTATCATCAAAGCCGATCAACAGGTAGCCGCCGTTCGCGTTGCGCAATGCCAGCATGGCACGGACAAGCTTCACCTTCCCTTCGACCGAGTCAGGCTCAATCCATGTCTTGATTTCGACCGCGAGACTTTCAGTCGGGCGCTCGACGAGTGCCTTGATCCGGGGGTTGCCCATTTCCGCCACCATAATCTCCTTTTCGAAAGGCTCGGCGCTGAATGCGGTTGCGCCGTCACAAATCACGTTCGGTGCGCCCGTCTAACGTGCTTTGAGCAAAATTTGCACGTAACGATCCGACGGATTGCATATGGAGTAATGCCCGGACGAGAGATGGCTACTACCGTTCTCGAAGACATTGTTAGCATGAGCGTAAGGCTGCAAGACTGATAGCAGCCGATTCCATTCGGTCACAAAATCTGTGAAGGAGCGGTGCCAGCGATCTTCGACGGTACGAATGCCTTGAACGATTGCGTGCTTCAACCTTCAGTTCATCCCCGATCTTGCCCCTCGCCTTGTCGCCGGCCTTTTCGACAAACAGTTTGTTGATCCGCCCGTTGTTGTGAATGATGATGTCGCGTGACGCCTTGATCTCAATGAAGGCCGACACTAGGCCCACGTCGAGCGGTTTGGCAAGCACTTTCGCGAGCTTGTCGATGTATTCGGACGGCTTCGCGAACATCAGCGCTTCACATTTCAAGGCCACGAAGCGGCTGATCACCTCCTCGCGGCTTCCCTCGTTTGCATTTATCGCGGGTGATTTTAGTGCATGGTCAAAAGGTCGGCTCATGCTGAACGCATGAACTAAATCGGTCATCCGCGACTTGCGAATAACCGCTTCGGATAGACTGAAGGCAACCCCGCTTGGCCGAAAGTCACCAACAACTGGTGGAATGAGAGAATTTGACCATGCTTACTGATGTCTTCTTTCGCAGATACGAGAATCGCCAAATGTTCGAAAGCGTCGGACAGAAGGAATCTGCACTTTTTGTTCAGGCATATAGAATCGTCAACGAGCAGATTTGGAAATACTACGGGCACGACGATAAGGTCAATGAGAGCGTTAAGACGATCTGGACTGGTATCCATGACCGCCTGACAATGGAGATCGGGATCAAGGAGCTTTCACCGAAATTCTACTCCTACCAGACCGAGTGGATGGGAAAGCCTCAAATGAACTCGGGTTGGTACGACATGAACATCGTGGTCGAGAACTGGTTGAACTTCAAATTCACTGACACCCTTGACCCCGACATGTTCGTCAAGCGTCGCCTTAGCTTCGTCGAGTTGGCCTTCCGCACGCGAGAGGAGCAAGTAGCTAAGGCGAACGCTGAGTTGCCAGCGCAGTTGGCCGCGGCCGAAATGCGAAACAGAATATCCCAGAGACCGATGACTCTCCCCGGCAACTATGCCGACAGCATACGAGCCATTAACGAAGGCCTGAATAGCACGTTCGCATCGAACGTGCAGGAGTTGAACGAGCGCCTGAAGCAAGCCGGTATGCCACTGCACTACCATAACGGGTACTTGCAGATTACACAGGACGAGCAGCTTCAAGAACAAGTCGAGCAACCATTCTGGCTGCTGGTAAAAGACGCTCCATGGAAGAACGTCAGCATTGACATGGCCGAGGCGATCGATCGTCGAGACACCGGCGGCCGCGATCCATCGTTCTATGCCGCCAAAGCACTTGAAAGCACAATCAAGATTATTTGCGAACTCAAGAACTGGTCTAGCGGCAATGAAAAAAGTGTGTCCGACTTCCTGAATCATCTTGAGAGCAAGGCTAACGGCGCATTCATCGAGAGCTGGGAACGGCAATCAATGCAGCGGTTTTACAGCGACGTTCGAAACGACTTGGGGCATGGCCCCGGCCCCAAGGACATGCCAAATCTCACTTCGCAGCAGATAGATCAAACCATCGAATTCTGCATGTCGTGGGTCAAGAGCTTGATTAAGCGACTGTAGGCGAACGAGTTCGATGCCGCGTTCGCGGGATATCCACGCCTTCTGGTTGCGCTTGGTACGACCGTTGCGGCTTGACCAGGTACGAACATCAGAAGTCCTTCGCGTGTGCTGAGGAGGTTGCGCAGGCATGCGAAGCACTCAACACGCGCGACACATACGGCAACAACGCTTGATCGGAGACCACTCATTGAACACAGCGGCAGAGTTTTATCTGGTGTCTTGTGTTGCCGGGAAGCGGTCGCACGCTGTTCCGGCCAAAGACCTGTACCTGTCCGAGTGGTTTCAGCGCGCCCGCTCCTATGTCGAGCGGGCCGGCAAGCCGTGGTTCATCCTGTCGGCTCAACACGGCCTGCTCGCACCCGACATGATCGTCGATCCATACGAGCAGACGCTGAATACGATGGATGTGCACTCGCGGCGCAAGTGGGCCAAGAGCACGCAGGCCCAGATGGAAACGATGTTGCCGGCGGCGTCGCGGTGCCTGATGCTGGCCGGCGCGCGCTACCGCGAATTCTTGATGCCGTATTTGATGTCCAGATTCGAGACGAGCGTGCCAATGCAGGGCCTTGCGATCGGCAAACAGTTGCAGTGGCTCGGACCACGACTCACGCCCGCAGGCACGGCGAACTGAAGGGCTCGGAGGCGCGCTAACGCATCCCCACGGCCCGGCGCATCGCGGCGGTGATTCGCTGCCGGGTGCGCCAATAACCCTCCCATGCGTCACCATGAGACGATCGTTGGTGGTAGATCGCTGCCGCCATCGACCATTGGTCGCCGCGTTTGACATCGGCGAGTTCGACCCATGACACTGGCATGAACACCGCCATGCCCGGACGTGCGCGGACCGAGAACGGTGCGACCGTGCTTGCACCACGACCGTTTCGCAGATAGTCGATGAAGATCTTGCGCACGCGGTTCTTTGGCCCGAGGACGGCCGAGAACCGCTCGGGAACGATGCGCGCCATATGTTACGCCACGGCCTGTGCAAAGCCCTTCGCTTCGTCCCATGAGTGCCGGCGATCGAGCGGCACAACGACGTGAAAGCCCTTGCCGCCGCCGCTTGTCTTCGGAAACGACTGCAATCCGAGTTCGTCTAGAAATACGCACAATGGCCAACAGTGCAGCGGCGAATGACGGCCCATTTGATCAGTTCCGTAGACGTTCGGAGGCCGTGCGTAGTGACTGCCTTGTCGTGGTGAAGTCTTTCCACGGATCTTCGGACACAAAGCTCAGGTACTCCCGCGCCGTGGCAATAGACCATTGGGCGGCGCTTTTCAGGTCAGCGAGCTGGTCCCACGAGATCGGCATCGAAACGCCGAGGCCATGCCGCGCTCGTGCCGAGAAGACGCTCGCCGTCGTCTGGGCCATGCCATTGCGCAAATAGTCAACAAAGACCTTACCCACGCGATTTGACGGTCCGGACTTCGATGAAAACCGCTCTGGCAAGGTTGACGCCATGTGATACACGAACGCCCGCGAAAACGACTTGACGTCGGAGTAACCGATCTCGAGTATCAATGGTACAACCACGTGAAGGCCTTTCCCGCCGCTGGTTTTCAGCCATGCCTTCAGCCCAAGCTCGGTCAGCAGCGTCTGCACCAGCACAGCGGCTTCCTTCATTCGTTGCCATGGAAGCCCCTCACCGGGGTCGAGGTCGAAGATCACTCTGTCCGGCTCCATCAGCGCCTGTACCGTCGAGTTCCATGTGTGTAGCTCGACGGCATTCATCTGCGCCGCTGTAAAGAGCGCATCCGCCGTATCGATCGTGAGCAGTGAATCGTGGCCGGGCCACAGCTTGCGATCGTGTCTGGTTAGCCCGGGCATCGCGGCTTTCTCGGCGTGCTTCTGGAAAAAGAGCTGGCCATCCACGCCCTCCGGGGCGCGCACCAGCGAGACCGGACGGTCCTTCAGATGCGGCAGCAGCCGATCGGCGATGCTTTCGTAATAGCGCACGAGATCGAGCTTCGTGAGCCCCGTGGAGGCGTCCACAACCCTGTCCGCATGACTGATCGCCGATGCAGGCCGTTCCGGGATCGCTGTGACACCTGCTTCACGCGTGACGTATTTCGCAGGTTTGTCGGACCGCAGTCCCTGGAATGACGAGTGGCGGATGATTCCCCCGGCCGTCCATTCAGCGAATGCAACCTCTGCAACCAGTTGCGGCTTTACCCAGTGCTCCTCTCGCGGTCCTCCCCCCAGCGACGCTCCTTCACCATAGGGCCATCGAAAGGGCTTGCCGGGACTTCAATCTTCGCCAGACGCTTATGCAGGTCATCGGCCATCTTGACGTCCCATCCGGTGCCGACATGTCCGGCATGACGAAGCGCGGTGCCCGAGTAATAGCCGAGGATCAGCCCGCTCAACTCGTGCGACGCTGGTGGCGTCGTGAAACCGCAGACAACGAATTCCTGCCGCAAGCGGCACTTGCCTTTTAGCCACGACTGCGTACGTCCGGACTCGTATGGGGCGTTGCGGTCTTTTATGAGAATGCCCTCAAGCCCGATTTCACATGCGGCCTTCAGGAGTTGTACAGCGGGCGCGTCGAAGTCCTCGCTGAATCGCACGTGATCGTCGCCGTCCCCGATGACGTCTCGCAGGCGCATGCGCCTGGTCCACAGAGGGATTTTCCGCAGGTCGAGGCCATCCAGGTAGAGCAGATCAAAAACAAAGTAGACAATCCGGGCGCTGCGTCTCTGGCTGATTGCCTCCTGCAAGGCGCCGAAGTCCGGCTTGTCGTTGACGAGAACAACGATCTCACCATCGAGCCATGCGGTATCGACGGATAGCGAGGAAGATTCGGCCGCTATCTCGGCGAACTTCGTCGTCCAGTCCTGCCCGCCGCGCGTGAAAAGCGTGACTCTTCCACGGTCGATCCGGGTTAGCAGTCTGTACCCGTCGTACTTGTTTTCGATCAGCCATTTGCTGCCGATTGGCAACGTGGTCGCGAGCGTCGCCAGCTGCGGCTCCATATGCGAAGGCAAGGGCGCGCGCTGCGCCTTGGACAGGTCCGGAACGAGGTCGCCGTTTGCGGCAGTTTCGAGGGTACCGTCTTCCAGTAGACCTAACGGTTTCTCGACCACGCTGTCTGGAAACGCTCTGACAACGTCAAACTCGGCCAGCGGTTTCGCCCACTCGTCGCGCTTCTTGAACAGAAGCCAGTCGTCCTGACGCGAGTCGGGACGCGTGATGCGGATCAGCTCCCAAAGCCCGGCAAGCTTCTGCCCGTGCAGCCGGAAGACAAGTTTCCCTTTTTCGAGCCCCTTTCGCGCATCGTCAACCGGCTCCCACGTCCCTTTGTCCCACACAAGTACGTCGCCCGCACCGTAATTGCCGGCAGGTATCGCGCCCTCGAACGCGGCGTAATCGACTGGATGGTCTTCGACATGGACGGCCGATCGCTTCACCGTTGGGTCGTAGCAGGGCCCTTCGGTACGGCCCAGGACACAAGCACGCCGTCCAGCTCTAGCCGGAAATCATAGTGAAGTCGCCTCGCCCGATGCTTCTGGATAACAAACGACAACCTGCCCGCCCTGCGCGAGCGTGAATCAGCATCGATCGGTGGCTCTGGCGTCGCCCCGCAGTTTCGCTTGCGCTGATACAGCGCTAGTCGGCCTGCCGACGTTTCGACAGCTCTGCACGACGCCGGCTGCGTCCGTCGTCGACGCCGTTCGGCTGCCATGGCTCAGTCACCCGAACCAAGCTCGCTGTGCTTGTGTGAATGGGTTGCAGCGTGCAAGAGCTCGTACTGGGCTCCCTTGCCACTTCGCGTCGGAGGGAAGTGCTCGCCCTCTACGCATGTAACTTCAAAGTTGTTTCCGTTACCGCCTTCGCGGACCACCCGGTAAATTCCGGAGGTCTTCACGATCTCCCCGGGAGCATGCAGTTCTGCCATTCCGTCCTCCTATTGCCTCGCGTAGATTACAATTCCAAGCGCAAAATGCATACTAGGGGTGGGCGATACGGCTCTTTGCCGATTTTTCCGGTCAGCGTGTGTCCCCGCAAGACGTGATCTTCGTAGGTCGGTCACACGCGAAGGTGATCCAGCATCTGGCCGAGCTTGCAGCGCGCGCGGCAACAGCCGGGTAACCATCGGAAAACGCTTCAGAACGCGAGGCCAGTTTGCGGACAGCGACACCAAACACGCGGCGGCAGGATCGAGCAGAACAGCGTCAACGGAAAGCCGAAGATCTTCAGAACGAACGAGAGGTAGCGTTTTATGCGTCCGCGCTCGATGCGTTTTACACAACGGCGCTTGAGTACGACAAGGGGATCTTCACCCTTGCCGCGGGTGGCCTTGGTCTGTTGGTGACCCTGCTGACAACTGTCGGTCTAAACTCACGACTTGAGTTGGCCGCGTACCTCATGGGAATCGCGTCTTTTACCGTTACGCTGGTCCTGTTGCTATGCGTTTTCCGGCTAAACAAAGCGCATATCATTGCGGTAGTTGCAGGAGACGATGAGCTCAGCACTCGACAACTCAGAATTATAGAAACCATCTCCATGTTTGTTTTCGGCGTGGGAATCCTGTGCGCTGCGGTTGTGGGCGGGCTTGCCGCGATGGACTCTTACACTACGAAGGTCAAGACTATGACAGACGCGAAAAAGCCCGGCGCTCCCATTGTTCGCCAAGATAGCGTACAGGGCATCAAGAATCTGCGCCCGGACGTGCTGCAGAAATCTTTCGTCGACGCCGGTAAGCTTCG
This sequence comes from Paraburkholderia edwinii, assembly GCF_019428685.1. Lineage (NCBI taxonomy): Bacteria > Pseudomonadati > Pseudomonadota > Betaproteobacteria > Burkholderiales > Burkholderiaceae > Paraburkholderia > Paraburkholderia edwinii. Next base: position 1,642,571 of record NZ_CP080095.1, on the reverse strand, counting down.
TCCTCCATCGAGTACCGGTGCTTCTACGCCGGTTGCTGGCAGACCTGCTGCGTCGACGCCGCAGGCATCCGGCGCCGCACCCGCGGCCCCGGGCAGCGGGCCGACATCGAAGGAAAAGTGAAATCGCTAAAAATAAACCGGATGTAGATCTTCAAATCCTCACTGGGCTCCGCGGTGCTGAGCCCAAGTGAAAACGGAATCGCAGCGGTATCACGGCTAGGGCCAGCCGCGTCGAAAACATCGGCTTTGACGTCAGCGGGGACGCCACTGAACAACCAGGCTTCGAAGGGAAAATGACATGACAGACCACAGCAAGAAGTCTAATAAAACGCCAAGTATGGTACCGGTCGGCGATAGCATGGAAGGCATAAAGAATCTGCGTCCCGACATAATCCGAGAGAAAATCCAACAGGCGAACGCACAGCTAAAGAAAAGCGTCGTTCCGACCGCGTCGTCGACTACCCGGGGCTCAGCGCCTACTGCGTCCAACACCAAGGATACGACGCCGAAGGGCAATCATCGCCCGTAGCATGGTTGCGGCCAAGTCGCGCCAAAGATTAAAGACGGAAGCCTACGACGCCGTGCTTGAGGCAGTACTACAGCGCGCGAGGAGTTCGGGTGCGTGCCGACAAGAAATAGCGCTGGCGACACTATCAGTGTCCGTGCCACAAAAAAGTGCTGCCACAGTTTGTGCACGGAGGGGCGCCGCAACCTCACATCGGTGAATCAAAGCGGATGCGTAAGCTCGAGCGCCGCGATGACTGGGGTGCCAGCCGGATGAACTCCGAGCACTCGTTGCATAGCTAAAAAACCTGCGTCCATATGGCAACGCAGCTTAAGGTATTCACGCGCCTTTGCCTTCCTGCGGACTCCCCTGCTGCTTCGCTTTGCTCAGGAGGAAGTCGACGATGGTTCGAGTTTTTGCCGGCAGAAATGTGCGGCCTGGATAAAGCAACCACGCCCCTCCGTCGAAATCCGCGGGCACCGCTGCGCAATCGGGTAATACGTCCACCAGACGGCCAGCGGCAAGATCGTCGTTAATCAGCCAGATTGGCATCAACGCAGGACCGACTCCGGCGAGCGTCAACGCGCGCTGTGCAAGACCGTTCGACACTATTGCGGCGCCGACCACTTCAATATGCTGAGCTCGGCTCGACTGCCCGGTTATCCACCATTCGGACTGATGGTTCGGCAGCCCGAACAGTACGCACTTATGCGAGCGCAGGTCTTCAGGGCATTGGATCGCTCCGTGCCGGCGCAAATAATCGGGACTGGCGCAAATCCGGTAACTCGCGTCAAACCACTTGACCCGCACGACATCGTTTCCCATGTGGGGACTTAGCCTCACGGCGAGGTCAATGCGTTCCGTGAGCATGTCCAGATTGCCGTCGGCCAGTATCAGTTCGATCCGTATTTCCGGATATCGCGCGAGAAACTCAGGCAGCAGTGGCACCACGCACGCCTGACCGAACGCAACTGACGCGGTCACCCGCAGTGTCCCCTTGGGGCGCTGTGCGAACTCCCGGACAGAATTGCTCGCAGCGTCCAGCTCTTCAAGTAATCGCGATACGTGCGACAGATATGCGTCGCCCGCTTCCGTCAGGACAACCTGGCGTGTGGATCGTTGGAATAGTCTGACGCCCAGTTCGCGTTCAGCACTTTGCACAACTCGCGAGATTGATGAAGGGTCGACGTTGCGTTGCCTGGCTACCGTGGAGAACGTACCGTGGCGGGCGACCTCCAGAAGGATACGAAGATGGTCGTGTTTCATTGATGAAAAATCTGCACAAGCATGATGTACGCACTGTCGTTTATCAACAGTTCAGCCGCAACTACGATGTTGATCATTCTAGAGCGTCGCCAGCGTCGCACGATTTGACAGGCGGTGCTGGGTTTTCAGGAGCATACAATGAACGCGCAAGTATCGAAGGTCGCACTCGTAACGGGGGGCTCGCGTGGCATCGGTCGGGCCACATCATACGAACTCGCCCGGCTCGGCTATGTAGTCGCCGTCCACTACCGGGCGGACGCCACAGCGGCCGAGCAGACTCTCGCTGGCGTGCGCGAGCGCGGCTCCGATGGCTTCACGCTACAAGCAGACCTTTTTGTGCAAGATGGCATAGAAAAGCTCTTCGGGGAATTCGATCGTACCTTAAGCCAGCGTCGTCAGCCGGTAAGCCTCGATGTGCTCGTCAACAACGCCGGCATCGCGGAGGGCGGCACGCTCGAAGAGACTTCGCCTGCGCTGTTCGAAAGGCAATTTGCCCTGAATGTAAAAGCGGTGTTCTTCTCAACGCAATGCGCCATCAAGCGCATGTCGACCGGCGGACGCATTGTCAACCTGTCGAGCGTACTGTCAAGTCGCGCCCTGGAGCTTGACGGCAAATTCAACGCGCTTTCCGCCTACGCCGCGTCGAAGGCGGCCATTGATGCGCTCACGCGCCAATGGGCGGTCGAGCTGGGGCCGCGGGGCATCATCGTGAATGCGGTTGCGCCGGGCCCGGTGGATACAGACATGAATGCAGGGTGGCTGCGAACCGACAAGGGGCACGCGACGATGATTGCGGCAAGTCCGCTTCGCCGCGTCGGCACGCCGGAGGACATCGCGCGAGTAGTCGGTTTTTTGGTGAGCGCCGAATCACAGTGGACCACGGGCCAGGTTATCGACGCGAGCGGCGGATACCGTCTCTGATCCAGCCTGGCCGCGCACGTCCCGCCGACGTTAGATATGTCCTCAGACTTCAGATGCTTGCGGTTTTAGCCTTCCAATGGCGCGGCCGAACCCGACTTGCACCCCCGCGGGCATGCGCCACTTTAACGGCTTCCGTGTCTGCACAGGACAACGGCGAGCGTAGCTAACCAGTCTCCCTCAACGGAAGGATCGGAGAAACATGAAGAATAAACGTTTATACCGTTACGCAATATCCATCGTGGTCGCTTTCAGCGCATTGTCCAGCGTTGCTTGCGCAGAAGTGATCAAGCCAATCAAGGAAACACGTCCTGAGATCGCCGGAACGATCTTTCAGCGCAGAGAGGCGGTGCATGACCAAAAGGATGGCAACGCGACTACCGATGTGGTCACGCTCACGTCAAAAGACAATGCATTTCAGACAGGGATGTACAAATCAGGGCCGCTCCATGCGGTCGTCAACATGCCAGGCGGCTATCCATATAATGAGTTCATGTATCTTGTTTCAGGCGGCGTCACGCTGACCTCGTCGGATGGATCGATCATGCATGTCAATGCAGGCGAAGCGGTCACGATGCCACGCGGCTGGACCGGCACATTCGACACAAAGGGTTATACGAAGATGTATGTCACGTATAACCCGGACGATGCCAGGAAATAAGCCACACCGGCGCCCACCCTGCGGGCCTTCCTTAATGCTGAAAGCACGTCGACCGGGTCGGCTGCGCTCAGGAAAACACGCGGCGTGCACCTGGCCGCGTAATTTATTGCGGTTCCGCGGCGCCTCCTCAGCCAGCGTCCGACTCTCGCCAAAAGCTTTTATGTCCGGCGCCGCATACAGAGCCTGTGTCGCCGACAGCTAGGTGCTCGCTTGCCAGGTAGCGACGCCTGCGCGGCGCTGCGACCATCTCATCGCACATCCGACATTGATGTCGCGAGCCAGCAGCCAGCCTCCCTTGTGCTGACTAGGGGCCGACAAAGCGGGCAGCTGCGTTTGCGGGAGCGGGGCCAGGCGGTGTCAAACGGGAACGGTACTGACTTCGCTTTCAAATACCCACTTTCCGATGCTCTCCAAATGATTCGATCTCGAACTGATCAAATGATGTTTGACTTGAATGTCAAATATGGTTCAAGGTTCGCCATTGAGCCGTGGTCTGCTCAGGTGGACCCGACCGCATCTGACGGGGACCGCGGTTTGCGACGCCGGCGGTTCAAGCGCGTTCGGCGTGTCAATTTTGCGTAAAAATCCTTCGTCTTGCAGATCAACTGATGTTCTCAATACCTGAACACATGGACAATACTCTCAAGCTGGAATACGGTTTTGATACGACCGCTGTGCGCGCAGGAACAGGCCGGTCGCAGTTCAATGAACATTCGGAGGCGCTATTCCTCACGTCAAGTTTCTGCTTCGCAAGTGCGGCAGAAATGGCCGAACGTTTCAGCAATGCTGAGCGCCACTATACCTACTCCCGCTTCACCAACCCGACGGTCTCGATGTTCCAGGATCGACTTGCCGCACTCGAGGGCGGGGAAGCATGCATCGCGACTGCTTCCGGCATGAGTGCCATACTTTCCGTCGTCATGGCGAGCATGCAGGCGGGCGACCACATCATCAGCTCGCGCGCGATATTCGGGTCGACGGTTGGCATGTTCACGCAGATTTTTTCGCGTTTCGGGATTGCTACAACGTTTGTCGACCCGGTCAATCCTGACGCCTGGAGACAGGCCGTGCGTCCGGAGACAAAGATGTTTTTTGTCGAAACTCCATCGAATCCGCTGACAGAGCTTTGCGATATCGAAACCATTGCGGCAATTGCCAAAGCGGCGGGCGCCCTGTACGTCGTCGACAACACTTTTTGCAGCCCGGCCGTCCAGCAACCGCTGAAGCTAGGCGCCGACGTCGTGATGCATTCCGCCACGAAGCTGGTCGACGGGCAGGGACGTGTCCTCGGCGGCGCACTTGTTGGCAAACGGGAATTCATCATGGAGAAGGTCTTCCCGTTTGTACGTACGGCGGGCCCCTCGCTGTCTGCGTTTAACGCCTGGATCTTCCTGAAAGGACTGGAAACGCTGGCCTTGCGAGCGGAACGTCATTCACAGAACGCATTGCAGGTTGCGCGATGGCTTGAGGGAAATGCCGCGGTTAAACGCGTCTTCTATCCGGGACTTGAGTCGCACCCGCAATACGAGCTTGCACGCCGTCAGCAACATTCTGGCGGTTCTGTACTGGCATTCGAAGTCTTTGGCAATACACCCGATCAGCAGCGTGAAAACGCCTGGCGAGTTATTGATGCCACGAAGCTGTGCTCGATTACCGCAAACGTGGGAGACACCCGCACGACCATTACCCATCCCGCAACCACAACACACGGGCGAATGACGCCCGAAGCGCGCGCACAGGCAGGCGTTACTGAAGCGCTACTTCGCATCGCCGTGGGGCTCGAGGACGCACGGGATATCTGCGAAGACCTGAACAGGGGCTTGAGCGCGTAACTAAGCAATATCAGGGGCCGAGCGATTTTCAATCCTGCGCCCGGACAAGCATGATTGACCAAACACTGCAAAGCGCCCGATGGTGACGGCGTGGACTATACGACGTGGGACAATGGAATTTGCTGCGATTCTGAACAGAGCAGTCGCTCGCGAAGGGCGTGAAAAGTACAGGAGGTTCGTCAGTCAGTACATCGATGCCCTGGCACTCAGTGGAACAGAGACTGTCCTGGACCTCGCGTGCGGCACCGGCGGCTTTGCGCGGGCACTCGCCATGCGGCCGGGATTCAAAGGATCGATCACCGCGATCGACAACAGCGTCGAACTGATCAGAATGGCGCGTCAACTGGCGTATAAAGAGGGGGTTGACGGACTTATCAATTTTTCCGCCGCGCAGCTGCATCGGCTGGGGCATCCATCAGGGACGTTCGACGTCGTCGTGGTTCACACGCTGCTGAGCAATGATGTCGATCCAGCACTTGTGCTGGCAGAGGCGCGGCGCACGCTGCGGCCGGGTCAAAAACTCGTGCTGTTCCACGGGGACTGGCGGGGTTGCGCTGCCCGCTGATCCGGCGCTCATCGACGTCTGGCTTGGGGTCGTTGACACTTGCGATTCGGGGTCTGACGAATGCGTTCGGACATTCTGCGCCTCGCATACAGAGGGCATGTCAGCGCAGGAGGTTACTCACGCGGCCGACACGGGCGCATTGCCATAGGGTCCGGAAACACGGCTCGATCAGGAAGTCTCACGTCGACCGGACGCGGTAATGCAAGGGACGCTGCTTCGCGTATGCAGTCGTGCGAATCCTTGTCTTGAAAACCTTCTATCCGCTGGGCCGGACGTCCAGGTCGCAGGTTCGGTGAGGCCGCGCCAGGCATAATCCTGCCGATCGCACGGCTTGCCACCGAGCAGCCACTTTTCTTCGTCCCAAAAGCGCAGTTTTGACCATGCGCCAATCAACCAATGGCTCCCGTATCAGCCAACCCTTAGCGGCTTCGTGTACGACGGAAACCACCCGTTTTCTTCATCGCTTCTCCTGTCCAGATATCGCACCATCGCCTGCTAGCAGATCGTCAACAAGCCGCTGTCCTGCGGCGCATCCACTCATGAGTGCGTCGGCCTGCGTCGGGAAGGCACTTCCGGTCACATCGCCCAGCTTCATCGGTGCCATGAGCGGTACGCAGCTGCCTTTCGACAGCACCTGCACGATTGCCACAAAGCCGGGCAGCGAGGCCATCCGCTCGTCCGCTGGTAGCCGGGACTGTGCTTCGACATCCACTTCTATGATGAACTGACGGTAATCGTATTCGCGGCGCATCTGTCGTCCCCATCACTTGCGGTAGCGGCATTCCCGAACCCCTGACATGCGTTCGAGCTTCTGGCAGACAGTGGCGAATTCGGTATTGCTGATGGGGGACAATACGATCTGTACATCGTCAAGCTCCGGATCATCGTCCGATTGCTGCACCACAAACTGCTTCACGCGCACACTGCCGCTTCCCAGCACAAGGTGCAATGTCTCCAGCGATACGCATCCCGCTCAACGAGCAGCTGTACGTTGCGCTGTTGTCTGACCGCGATGAACCGGCGTTCAATTGGCTTTATCCCGACGAGAATCACCAGGATAATGACGGTGGCTCCAACGGACGCCGTGTACATCCCCCGCCGACAGCCAGTCCGATCCCGGCTACCGACCACAGGCTGGCAGCCCGGCAGCTGGGAGATGGCGCCGATTCCGCCGTTCACGTGGCGCGCGTGCCATCCGTTGGCGGTTAACAATGCTTCGACTGCCAGCCCGTTGCGCGTATCGTCGTCGACGATCATTATCCTTCCGGTCTCACCCGCGGGCTGCGCCAGCCGTTGCGACAGGCGCAGGCAGCTTCTCAGAAGCAAAATCACAAAATTCACCGGATACGTGCTTGTCGCACCCGGCCGTCCAGCTGTAAATCAACGGGAACTGCGGCCGACCCTGGTCGCGTGATACATCATTACGCTACTCCGGATTCTTCAGGTCTGCTTCGACTATTGTGCCGCCAAGCGCGAACGCGCTCTGCCGCGCTTCCTCCACAGTGGGAAGCGGTCCGATTTCCGGTGCCCCATCGAACGGAAAGATCTTCTTGCAGTCGGTCTTGCGAACAACGAGGAGTCTTGCGACATATCCGCCAATGGATGCGCGCGTGGTGGTCACATATACGGAATAGTCCTCGGGCGTATCCGGTTTCAGTTTTCCGTTGGGACGGGTCAAGGTCTTCCTTCGGACCACGGTCTGCTTCTCCCTCGTCCTTCACGGCGCCCCGTCACGGGAAGGCCCGACTTTCCAGCATCAGTCAGCCTCAGTGCGCCCCCTCGTTCTCCGTGGCCGGAAGGTGCACGTCATCGAAATCCGGGGAAGCCGCATCCCGGGCTTCCCGCGCCAGTCGCTCGTACTCCGCACGGAATTTTTCCAGGTGCTTTTCGTCGAGTTCCTCGAGATCGAGCAGCGCGCGATGTGTCCCGTCGATCGCCCGTATGAGTTCGTCGAGCTTGATCTGCATCGCCGCGGTGTCCCGGTTCTGCGTATTCTGGATCAGGAACACCATCAGGAACGTAACGATCGTCGTGGACGTGTTGATTACGAGTTGCCAGGTGTCGCTGAAGTGAAAGAGCGGCCCGGAAACCCCCCATACCACCACCAGGAAGGCCGCGATCGCAAAGGTCGACGCACGGCCCGCGACTTGCGAGAGCCTGTTTGAAAAACGGGCGAACCAGGGCGTACGGCGCTTCATCGTTGCTTCCTTTTCAGGCGTATAGTCAGCCCCAGCAAGGTTTGTGCCTTCACCTGCGTGCCGGGGCTCGTCGCTGGCCCTGCTTCCCAACGGAGGATGTGTGAACGATAAGCGCGACATTGTTGTGATCGGCGGCTCGCGTGGCGCGTTCAGTGTGCTGCGCAATCTTGCCGAAGCGTTGCCGGCCGGTTTGCCGGCCGCGGCCTTCATCGTTCTGCACGTTGGCAGGCACGACAGCGTGCTGCCGGAGCTGCTGTCAAAATGGGGCAAACTCCCTGCATGCCATCCGGTCGATGGCGAGCCCGTTTCCAGCGGAAGGATTTATGTCGCGCCGCCGGGACATCACATGCGGCTTGTTGATCAGCGGGTGCGGCTCGATGAGGGCGCACCCGAAAACTTTGCACGCCCTGCTATCGACCCGCTCTTCCGGTCCGCGGCGCTCGCCTACGGAGCGCGCGTCGTGGCCGCCGTGCTGAGCGGTGATCTGGATGACGGCGCTGCAGGCCTGGCGGTCGTACGGGCGCACGGCGGCTATTGCATCATCCAGGATCCGGCCGACAGCGAAGCGCCGTCGATGCCCCGGGCGGCGCTCGGCTCCGCCGGCGCCAACCACATCACGAACTCGCAAAGCCTGGTGCAGGATATCGTTGCGGCCGTGAACGGGGCATCGCGTGAAAAATTGGTGGAGAGCGAAACCATGGTTGCAGATGATTTCGACCTTGAAGCGCGCCTGTCGCAACAGGGGCTTGTGCAGCCGGAAGACCTCGACAGGATCGGGCAGCGCTCGCCGCTCACCTGCCCGGAGTGCGGCGGCGCGATGTGGCGCATGCGATCCGGTGCCCCATTGCGCTTCCGGTGTCACACCGGACATGCGTTCAGTGCCTTGTCGCTCGAGGATGGCGGGGACAGAGCTGCCGAGAACGCCATCTGGGCGGCAGTACGCGCCGTGAACGAACGCGTGATACTGGCGCGCGAACGGAGGGACTGGGCCACACAAACAGGCGACGGGCAGCAGCAGGCTGCCATAGAGCAGGCGCGCATCGACGAGGGCGTCAGAATCGCACAGGTACTAAAGGGGCTCGCGTCGAGTTCCGCGTGAAGCCGATCGATGTCGCCGAAGGCTGCTTCGCAGCACGGAGATGCCGTGGACCTCGAGAAGGAAATCGGATCGCAGTCGATGGCAGAACGACATCTCCGGCTCGCTGACGAGAGAATCGAGTGGCAGGAGCGGTTTGCCCGGGCGCTACAGCGTGACGGTCATGACGTCTTGCATGACAGTCTCCAATCCGGAATTGACGCCGCAAGCGTAACGCACTCGGCGAGGGCGGAGGGACCATCCCATTACTGTCAACTCGAGACTCGTGTCCCGTCGGTAGCGTCACATTCCAGACTCAGCATGGGCCTGACGCAAGCGAAATAAAATCGTCACTACGCTCCTGAACGTGAGCCTCATTGCGGCGCATGCAGACCGCATCGGGCAGCAGGCGGCCATGAGCGGTCATTGACTTGTTGCGAGCAAATGACCGTTTTCGGGCCCAGGCCGAGACCGCTGTCATGCTCTGCGACGTCTGCGATGCACTCAGCATGAGGTGGCCTCCTTTACTAATGTAATAATGCTTTCATCGCGCACTCCCGCCTTCGGCACCCGCTCTATAATTTTCTTTCGCCGCCACAGAGCATGGGAAGTCGCAGCGCCACCGCCGCACGCCGTGGCATGCACGGGGACACTGAATTCGGTAAAAGGGATTGAGACATGGCTACTGATCGCCCGCCGCTTTATTCAGTTTGGGAAAACCGCGCCGGTGAAAAAATTTTCATCGAGGAAGTGACCGAGCCTCTTACCGAAGAGGCGATCGCCAACGATCTGGATGCTGACGGGTTAACTGGCGAAGACTTCGAGCGTGAAGCTGCCGTCATGCGCGCAATGTTCGTCGTCACCTATGTGGCGTACGAGCGTCGCGGAAATCTCGAAGCCGTCAGATTCGAAACGGACGAGGGACACTGGGCGCAACTGACCGGATCAGACGGCTTCCGTATGAAAGGCATCGAGCCCGGCCCGTCAATTACCCGACGGACCCCGGGACGCGGCTGAGAGGGCCAAACGCATCAGGCGTCGCGCTGCAACGCGAACGCCGCGTGCCGACAGGGGCAGCCGTCAATACACGGGTGGCCGGTGCACGACAAGGCACGGCGCTACGTTTTGCGGCATTCATTTCTCGCCTGCCGGAGCAGCCTGGTTTCCAGCGACGCCGTTCCCGGCTTCTCCCGACTCCAGGAAAAACCCCGCGATCAGTTCAAGTAACCCATCGGGCGGCGACCCTTTCTGGCAATAGCCATCGAAGTCCTCAAGCGACGCTCTTTCGCGCAGGTCGTCGGTCGAAAGCGATGTGTAGGCGATCAGCGGTGCGTTCCTGGACGCGTGCATGGAGCGTAGAAGCTGCGCGACCGCGAAACCATCTTTTTCCGGCATGGTCACATCAACGATGAACAGATGCGGCGTCCAGGATCGAAGCTGTGCGAGCGCCTGTTGGGCGCCGTTGACATGACGCGCGTCCCAGCCGTTTGCGCTGAGCAGCGCCTCGAGCGCCGGGCCGCTGCGCGTATCATCGTCAATAACCATTATCCTGGCTGCTCCATCTGAAATTGTTGCGCGCCGCTGCGAAAGACGCAGGCACATCGCTGTTGACATCTGTTCTCTCCCTGACTGTAGGCGTGTTTCTCGTGCAATTGCCGCCCTACAGTTCCGCGTCTGCCAGTCAGTCGCCCCCTCTGGAGGGTCTGTGGATCTCTGCGAGTTCATTAGCGAAAATCTCGAGGCCCTGATCGAGGACCGGCTCTCGGCTGCGCGCGCGACTGGAGCCGTCGGCGGCAATGCCCAGTCACAAATTCAGCAAACCACGCGCCGCACCCTGCTCTACATCGTCGAGCGCATGCGTCGTCCACAGGCTGGACACGACGTGGCAGCGGCTAGCGAGTCCGGTTTCCAGGTGGAACCGGTGACGTCGTCGGCGAACGGCTATTCGCTGAACGATCTGACGGAGGATTACCGGGTGCTGCGTGCCAGTGTCGTACAACGCTGGCTGCCCGCTGATGCGCAGATGGACCCGGCGGCGCTGCGTGAACTCGTGCGCTTCAACCACGCGGTCGACGAGGCACTGACAGAGGCAGTCGCACGCTACTGGTCGGGCATGGTCCGCACGCGAGACCAGTTCATCGGGATACTGGCGCATGACCTGAGAACGCCACTCGGCGCCATCTCGATGTCGGCCGAATACCTGATGCGGCTCGAAGAGCAACCAGCCTCCTCATTGCGCTCCATTGCGATGGTGCAGCGCAGCTGCTCGCGCATCCAGCGGATGCTCGATGATCTGCTCGATTTCACCCGTACCCGCATCGGCGGAGCACTTCCGGTGAATCCGGAACCGGTCAATCTCGGCAACATCTGCCAGCAGGCGCTCGCGGAGCTGTCTGCGCTTCACATGGACGAGGAAATCCGCTGGACCTCTGACGGCGATCTGGCAGGCGAGTGGGACGCCGCACGTCTTGCCCAGCTGATCACGAACCTGCTCGAAAATGCCATCGAACACGGGCGACGTGGCGCGGCGATCGGATTGTCCACCCGCGCAGACGGTGACGATGTGTACATCGTCGTCAGCAACGAGGGAGAACCGATTCCGGACAGCGAACTGGACCGGCTGTTCGATCCGCTGACACGCCGCAGCAGGCAGACCGGGCCGCGCCGCGCCGGCGCAGGGCTGGGGCTGGGCCTGTTCATCGCGCGCCAGATCGTCCTGTCGCATGGCGGAAACATTTCCGTCGCCTCGGATGCCACCGCCACCAGCTTTACGGTGCGACTACCGCGGGTCTGGGCCTCTCGTGGCCTGAACGGGCCGGAATGACCGGTCTATACCGACGGTATTCAAAAGAATGCGAATGGTCCGCAAGGCGTTTGTCCGCGGGCTATCGACTGCGCCTGTGTTTACACCTGCGCAACCAGTGAAAACCGGGAATGCGCTACATTACCTGGACCATGTAACCGTGGCGAGGAGAAAGCTTCATGGATCCGGACGAAGAGGCAGCGAGGCGCGCGTGCGAGGCGGATAGACATATCGCCTCGCTGAACGCTCAAGTGACGTGGCACCGGCTCATCCAGCGACTGCGTTCGGTCGATGATGTACAGCAGTTCATCGACGGCACCAATGCGGACATGCTCGAGCGCGAAGCCGATCGGTGGCGTGCGCTGCGCCTCGCGTGGGGCGCACGAATGGCCAGGAGGCGGCCCGATCCGTCGTGCGCCGACTAGGTCCGGGCTGACCAGCGTCTGAGCGCAGCTACATGATCGCGGCGACACGCCGGCTCACGGCTCCGGGCTGACGATGTCCGCATCGATGAGCTTTTCGGCATGCGTCGTCGCCGCGGCCCGGGCTTGGATAACCGACTGGAACGGTCCAATGCTTACGGCACGACCTGTTAGCCGGGCGTTTTGCGCAATTGCGGCGGCCGTCGCCCGATGGACGGGCTCGCTTATAGATGATTAATCGCGGACTGCCCGCAACGCGGACACGTTGCACGTGAGGCCGAGCCCATCTGTCGCTGATCCGAGCGGGAACAGGAAATGCGGCGTCGATGGTCAAAGCGCATCCGACATGAGGCGAGGCGTGAAAGAAAGACACCATTTAGATCTCCTGGTCACGTTGCTGAATCTCGACGCGGAGATTGCAGATTGTCACCAGGAACTGATGGAAGTCATGCAGTGGCTGATGAAGTTGCCGGAAGACCGCAGACCGTACGGTGCCGACTGGGCATCCGCACTGGCCATCAAGCTGGACAAGTTTCGCGCGGCCCGGCGCAGCACAGCGGCGACGTTATTCAACGCATACACGGGCAGTCTCTCGCACGCGCCGGCGCACATCGATGGTATGCAGCAGGGCGATGAACCGCACGCCCGGAAAACGCATCAGCACGCTTGATCAGCAAGACGCAGCGTCCGTTAGTGGAGCCGCGTTCGACCCGTGGATACTTTGCGGGTTGTCCGGTTCGCGCCTTCCTGACTCCTCGCAGCATTCGAGGCGGAATTGCAGGGGCAAGATCTTGCAAGGCTGGATGCCGCGCATGGCCAGCTACCCTGAAAGCAGGCTGCGAAAAAGTGCCGCGCCGACGATCAGGACGAATCGCTGCGGTCGTACTGCATGGCATGCACGTGTTTCGCAACTGGACTCGCGGTTATTGTTCGCCTGACGATGTTGCATTAGCGGAGTCCGGTTTGTCGCGTGCCTCGCGGCCTCTGTCCGACTCGCCGCTGCCGGCTTGCCGCTTCGCCTGACGATTGCTGGCGGATTGCAGGGCACCCTGTAACTGCGCAAGCGTGTACGGCTTTCGCAGCGCCGACCACCCGGATGTCAGGGGCTCCTGATCCGGCAGGTCGTTTCCGGAAGCAAAGATGACCTGGAGCTGTGGATGGATCGATGTTGCGCGGCGCGCGAGTTCCAGCCCCGACATGTCGGGCATCACGAGGTCTGTGAGAAGAATGTCAAAGTCGCTTTCCTGCAGCGCCTGGAGGGCCGCCGCTGCGTCTCGAGCACGCTGTGCACTGATTCCCAGCAGCAGAAGAAGCTCACATAGCGCATCGAGCGATGCGCTGTCGTCGTCTACCGCGAGAATGCGCAATTCTTCGGGTCGCCAGACCCGGCCATCAGCGTCGTCGCCGGATTCGGCTGCCCTCCATTCTATCGCCTTGTTCTCGCTCTCATTGTCACCGAGCACGCGCCGCACCTTCACGGACAGCTGCTGGCGGCTGTACGGTTTGCTTAGCAGTTCCACCCCCGGGTCGAGCCGTCCACCATGCACGATCGCGTTCTGGGTGTAGCCGGAAGTAAAAAGGACTCTCAGTCCCGGCAACATCTGGACGGCTTGCCGCGCCATGTCGGGGCTGCGCAGCGCTCCCGGCATCACGACGTCCGTGAACAGCAGATCGATATGCACGCCGCTCGCGACGACAGCCAGTGCCTGCTCCGCGTCATTTGCTTTTAGCACCGCGTAGCCGAGACCGGTCAGGAGTTCGACAACCGTCGACTGGACCTGCAGATCATCTTCCACGACGAGGATTGTTTCTTCGCCATGCTTCAGGCTGCGCGCGGTGCGCGGTTCGGCTTCGACTGCCGTACCGGTGGAGCGGGGCAGATAGATCCTCACAGTGGTTCCCTCGCCAACCTCGCTGTAGAGCTTGATGTGCCCACCACTCTGTTTGACAAACCCATACGCCATGCTCAGCCCGAGGCCGGTGCCGCGGCCCTCCGGTTTGGTGCTGAAGAAGGGATCAAAGGCACGCTCCATCACTTCCGGGGTCATGCCGGTTCCCGTGTCCGTCACGGCCAGCATGACGTACTGTCCGGCACTGACATCAGGCACAGACGACACATAGTCGTCGTCCAGCGTGGCGTTGGCCAGTTCGAGCGTGAGCTTCCCGCCATCCGGCATGGCGTCGCGTGCATTGATGGCCAGATTCAGGATTACGTTTTCCAACTGGTGCGGGTCGACGAGGACGTTCCAGAGACCGCCCGCGACAATGGACTCGATTTGAATCGTTTCGCCCAGTGCCCGGCGCAACAGGTCGTCCAGCGCGCGAAGCTGGCGTGCGGGATTAACGACGACCGGCATAAGGGGTTGCTGACGGCCGAAGGCGAGCAGCTGCGAGGCGAGTTTCGCGCCACGATCCACGGCATCGATCGCATTGCCCAGGCGCTCGGCGCTCCAGGTGTCACGACCGTGTCTGCTTTCCAGCAGTTCCAGGTTTCCCCGCAGCACCTGCAGTACGTTGTTGAAATCGTGCGCTACCCCCCCGGTCAGCTTTCCCAACGCCTCCATTTTCTGCGCCTGGAAAAGAGCCCGCTGCGTCTGCTCCAGCATTTCGGCTGCACCCCGGCGCTCGGTAATGTCCCGGGTGACCTTCGCAAATCCGACGATCTCACCATTCTCGCGGATCGCGTCAATGACGACGTGCGCCCAGAAGCGGCTTCCGTCCTGCCGCACCCGCCAGCCCTCCGCCTCGAAACGGCCCTCGCGCCTCGCCGTCTCGAGCGCGCGGAACGGCACGCCGGCCTCGACGTCCTCGGGGGTGTAAAACCTGGAGAAATGCGAGCCGACGATCTCGCTTTCACTGTATCCCTTGATCCGCCGCGCGCCCGGGTTCCAGCTCGTCACGCGCCCTTCGGGCGAGAGCATGAAGATGGCGTAGTCGATAACTCCCTGAACCAGGAGGCGGAAGCTGCGCTCGCTCTCGAGCACCGCGTCATGAGCCGCCTTTTTGTCGCTGACGTCCTGAATGACCTTGCCAAAGCCGAGAAGCTGGCTATTGCTGTCACGAAGTGCCGTCATGACGACATGGGCCCAGAACATGGTGCCATCCTTTTTAAGGCGCCACCCTTCAGTGACATGGCGCCCGGAGCTGGCGGCGGCCCTTAGGGCGGCGTCGGGCCCGCCCGAGGCCCGTTCTGTCTCCGTGTAAAACACGGAGAATCGCTGTCCTATAATTTCATCCGCCTTGTGACCCTGAATGCGTTCGCCGCCGGGGTTCCAGGTCATCACAGTGCCGTCGGGCGAAAGCGCGAAGATGGAGTATTCGTCGGTCGACTCGGCCCAGAGCCGAAGCCAGGTGGAACTGAATCCGGCGGCCGATGCAGTGTCGTCGTTCATTTTTTGTGGTTTGCGAATGCTGCCCGCACGGATGCGGGTGATAATTCCGTTGTGCGGGCAATACTCGTGCCTGACGATTGTCGTTGGTCTCACGAACAGAATTGCCTGAGCGCCCGTCCAATGGATCGATCGCGAAGCGCCGCGCACATCTGGGCGCGCTTACTACTCACTATCGCCTGTCGACCGCCTGGCCCTCATGCGAGTAACCCGCACGGAACATCGATGTGTTTGTTTGGAACGTCTGGGAAGGGTGGTCGTACTGGGCCTTTCGAGGCGCTCGACACCGGCCATTCAGAGTCGCGAGCTGCCACAGACGTTGCACAGAAACAAGGCTGGCAAGATAACTCTTCTTATCGCAACAGAGGCGTTTTCAGCCGTAACCGGCTTCCCGCAATTTCGCGCTTGAGCTTTGCTGACGGCTCGACCGCCAGCCAGCGATTTTTCCTGCCCGATCAGCAGCATGGCGCGCGATCAGACCTTCGCGATGCGAATTGACAAACTTATTACGGACATACGCGAGTTGACGTTTTTACTACGATTCAACGGGATATAAAAGTGTCAACTCGCTCGTGCTCAGCCGCGCCGTTGCGATGCAGGGGTGGTGACAGTTTTATTGCGCTCTACGCGACGCAAATGGCACCTATTGGCAGCCGGCAGCCGGGGCCGTTTTTTGGACGCCCCACGTGCCGGCCGGGATGTACTGTGTACCCTCGATCATCACCGCCTTTCCCCACATGCCTCCCGCCTGATTGCCGGAGAATCGGCCGTCGAATCGCGCACCGGACTGCACGGCGCCATCCGTGGACAGGGTGCCATCGCCGGCGAACACCGCCCACGGCAAGCGTCGCCCCGTTGACCTGAGACTGGGCCTCGCCGGTCAGGGCGCCGTCCGGCGCGACGACCACACGGACAAGGCCGTGATCGTCTGCGCCGTCGTACTTGCCGTCGTATTGTCCGGCGACAGCGCACGAGACCACAGCATGCGCCGGCAACGCGGACAGGGCGATCGCCGCGGCGGTGACGGCCGCCGACAGGTTCGCTTTCTTCATTGAGCTGTTCCTTTCATGAACGTCGGGCTGCCCGACGTCGGGGCAGTTCTCCATGTTGTCGGCAGGTTTGTGTGCAAGCCGAAGCGCTGGCGTCCAGCAAAAACGGGAACGACCGTTTCGAGGCCGCCTGGACCCGTTGGTTTGCAGAATTTTGTTCCTGCCGGCGGACCGCCATGCAAAGGCAACCGCTACAACCTGAGCGGCCCCAACGCACGCGGCAATCTTCACGCGACGGACAATCGACCAACGCCAGCATCGTCGGTGACGGGTCGAACATCCAGAACGAACTGGGCATCGTTGCGGCAGGAAATCAAGGCTGCTGCCGATCTGCCTGAAACCGACCGCGCCAGCGCGTGCGGGTGCAGCAACCGGTCGTGACAGGGTCGGCAAGATGCCTTACGATCAATACGAGGACTGTGCAATCCGGGAGATTTCAGATGGAAGTCGTGTCGAGTTCGCATGAACGGCTTGACCGGCGCAGTCTGGCGATGCATCGCCTGATCGCCGACAAGATTCGCGCCGAGCCGAAGCTGTTCGAGATCGCGTCTCAGAACATTGAGCGCTGGTCGCATATGCCCGGACGTAACGCCGCGCTGCTCGCGGCCTGGTCGAGACTGTTGGAACAGGGCATCCCGGCCGCTCTCGCTGTGGCGACCGAGGACAGCGAGCGGGCCAGGGAGTTGCGCCAGTCCACCCCGTTCGCGGGCGTACTCTCCCCCCGGGAACGCTGGAGTTTTCTCAGGCAATGGAACGCGACCAACTCGAACACGTGATCCGCGCCGCGTCGGCCATCACGCAGGAAACCGAATTCGTGATCGTCGGCAGCCAGTCGATTCTCGGCGCATTTCCGGATGCGCCGGAGTCACTGCTGCAGTCCAATGAACTCGACATCTACCCGCGCGTGAACTGGGAAAGGCTGTCGGACCTGATCGACGGCTCGATCGGCGAGGGGTCGCCTTTCAACCAGACCTACGGCTACTACGCACAGGGCGTTGATCCCCGCACCGCGGTGCTGCCCGTAGGCTGGGAAGGTCGGCTCACCCAGGTGGCGACGCCTGCCACGGGTGGCGGCGTCGGTTACTGCATCGACGTGCACGATCTCGCGCTGTCCAAATATGTGGCCGACCGACCCAAGGACCGCGCGTTCAACCGGGAACTGATCCGCCACGGCATGGTGGATCCCGTGAAGCTCAGGAAGCGGGTGGATCTGCTGCCGGTCGGGGACGAGCGCAAGACACTGATCCTGTCGGCGATCGACCGCGACGAAAAGACGGTGGCCGAGGCGGCACCGCCGCAGGCTGCCGCCGCGCCCGAGCGCTTCAAGCCGTAAACCGTGCAGCCGATGCGCCTACCGGCCGGCGAAGTCATCCAGAGCTGACAGGCACCGCGCGAATCCCACTGAATTTGTGTCGTCCGGCCAACCGGGTCGCAGGCCATGCCAACCGCCGTCTTCGAACAGCTGCTTCCAGGACTGCCGCGCCCCTTGCGCAGGCTGGTTGGCGCGATCGAGGACCGCGCCGGCCTGTCCATCGACGCGACGCCGCACGGGGAAAGGATGGCGTGCGATTTCGGCCGTCACCGCGCAGTGATCCAGGTGCCTGACGGCGGGCCGCCGCGCGACAGCGCGTCGGTCTATCACGAGCTGCTGCACCTGAAGCGGTATTTTGTCGATGACATACCGAAGCTGGTCTACTGCGACGACGCACACGAATTCGAAAGCGACGCCGACGCGCGGCTCCCCCAGCTGTTTGAACGTCTGGACAACCAGATCGAGCACCTGTTCATCGTGCCGCACGAGCTCGCGCGCTACCGTGGTGCGCGACGCTACTGGGCAGGACGGCTCCACGCCCTGCTCGGGGATCCCCGGCTCTCCGATGACGGTGTCCTCGTGGTGTGGACATTCGTTCATCGGGTCCTTGGAGACGATCTCCTGGCTGACACCGCACAGGCGCGTGTCGACCAGCGCGGGCTGGGCGAGGCCTGCGTGCGGTTCGGGCGGGCTGTCGATGAATCCAAGGAAGCCGCCACGCTGTTCCTGTTCGAGACGTTCTCACCTGGGACGCTCCCCCGCGCCTGCCTCGAGTACTTCGCCCGGCAGCAGGAGATTGCGCTGGCCAGCGTGAAACGGGCCGCAGGCTGAGCATTGGCGGCCGGTGCGCCCGGATGCGCTGGATGGCACCGTCTTGCGTGAGCGCAGGCCCGCCCTCGCCCGCTTTTGGGTTACGTTGATTGCCTGATAATGTTTATTATCAGGCAATTATTTTTCGAGACTTT
Source organism: Paraburkholderia edwinii (assembly GCF_019428685.1). Taxonomy (NCBI): domain Bacteria; kingdom Pseudomonadati; phylum Pseudomonadota; class Betaproteobacteria; order Burkholderiales; family Burkholderiaceae; genus Paraburkholderia; species Paraburkholderia edwinii. The sequence continues at coordinate 1,623,611 of NZ_CP080095.1, read as the reverse complement.
CCGTCCTTTGGTCTGTCTTCCGACCGGATCAGGATGAAAGTGGAATGACGGAGATGACGACCGCGTCTTGTGTACGGCTTGCAGGCCGGTGCGCAACTCTCGCATTCCTGCCTCACTAACTAGCGCATAGCGAGTGTCGTGGTCGTCGGCTCAAGGCCGGCTGATAATACAGGCGCGTCGTGCCAAGCTACCTAGCATTAGCTGACATGCCCGTTTCAAGATCTTGCGAGACGCCACATTCACAATCGGAATCTAGCCCGACATCCGACAGGTGTGCCTGAGAAAGAGGTAGGCCAGTTTCTATCAATCGACAAAAAGGGATAGATCGTCGACAATTGTACAGACTGCTCGGGTGCACGAAGAAGAACCCTCCGGAGAAATGCGTTCCGATAGGTTGCTGCCGGGATCGATGGAGTCCGTTCCGATTTATCTAAACTGCGTATAGGCTTTATGCTTTCAGATCTTGGGCGTCGCATTGAGCGACTAATGTATTTTGGTGCCTTACTTTTGGTTGCCTGTGCACTGCAAATCTATATGGTAGCTACCGTCGATTACATAGGAACTGACAATCCAGCGGGATTTTCTGTTCTTTCAGACAAAATTGAGCGTAGTCAAGAAAAACTGCAAGAAATGTTCGACGCTGCCACAGCGCCCCGACGACCTGCGTTAACTATCCAAAGTTCAGAAGTCGAAGTGACCCGTAAGCACCTCGGGCTTCCTCCAGAGATCCACGCCGCCGAACCTGTTCCGAACGAAACATATTCCTCTGCTCTGAGTCGGTTAGTTTCGGAAACCGCATTACAGACCGGGATGCGGTCGACCGTTCTATCTGCAAGTGTGGATAACAAGAAACCCCCTTTGGACCTAATTCAAGCTTTGCGATATCGTCAAAGGGAGCTCGAGAAGCGTCCGGTCGTAGTGTGGGGTATAGAGGCTCCTGTAACTTTGCCGTTTCAATATGGCGCCGCTCAATATCAGGTGCCGAATTGGGTGGTTGCGAATCTGCTTTTCATTGCGTTGATTCCACTTTGTATTGGGTGGCTCGGGTCACTTTACTTCACTCGCCAGCGTGAACTCTTTCTTATTCGAAAATTAGCCGACTACAAAGCAGCTTTTCCGCACATACTTAATATATTGCCAGTTATCCCTATAAGCCTTAATTATGTTGCGGAATTGCGGTTGGTAAATATTAAGAGGAAAAATCGTAGCCGTGCATTCAACAGAACATTTTATAGCTTACTTCGAACGTTATTGATTTTAATATTTACCACCCCTATGCTGTCTACCCTCGCATATTCGGTTGTCGGTCTTTTGTTTGTCAAGAATAATCCAAGTATTTGGGTGGGTATCGTTGCGCTAATACTGGGCATCATTTTGGTCGCGCAAGTTACTATGCTTGTGGTCCAAGAGTGGTGGCTTCTATGGGGAAAGGACTTCACAGCGTGAAATATGAAATGAACAAGAGATTCTTACGGCAATTAATTTTTATGGTTCTTATTTCTATAATATCCACCGAGGCGCTGGCAGCAAAGCGAACGTTCACCGCTATCGGTACTCGTACGTGCACCAGTTGGTTGAAGGCCGGAAGTGAAAAAGGTTCGGGTAAGGATAATTTGGGTATTGCCTGGTTATCCGATCAGAGCTGGATGGCAGGGTATTTGACCGGAATAAATCAGATAACGACAAATAGTCGTGACCTTTTGGTCGGATTGGATCTTGAAACAATCTCTGATTGGACGACTCAATTTTGTCAAAGTAACGCTGACGCTGATGTGCCTGACGCAATTGCAGCCTTATTTAAAAAACTAAAACGGCAACCATAATTTCCAAAACCCTCGCTTATGACGGTATCGCTATGGTTAGATATCGAGAATCCACTTTTAGGTACCGGATTAACCGCATCGGCCCGGCAACACTCTTTCGAGTGTGCATCATTTCGCATCATTCCCATACCGTTTGGAATAGGTCCTCGACCGGCCGCTCTCCACCCCTCTGCGGCTTTGGGCGGTCCATGCATGCCAGCGTCAGTATTCTATGCATGAAGCAATGAAAACGTCGACGCTCGCCGGCGAGCTGTGTAAGCGGCCCGTCTCGATTACGTATTCGATAGCGGATTTGCAGACGTAGCTCGCGTCTACACCACCACACACGTGTCAGCTCGGCGGATAGGTATAGCTGGTAAGGCGGCCTTCCGTGTTTTGTCGGCTATCATAGCGAAACTCCGGATTGGACCGCTGCCGTGAAAAGAGCCATCGACATAGCGGATCTCGTTTTGAAGGCGTTATCGTGTTTAGCCCTCGTCGGCGGTGGCGTGTGGGCATATTACCAATTCGATATTGCCGGTGCTACCGGTTGGCAAGTCAATTTGGCGATAGAGACACAAGTGCTTCCGTATCACGACGACTTGCGCCTGCTCGTCGTGGAACCCTTGGAAACTTCACCAGCGCATTTGAGACATCGCATGGCGAGTTAGCTAACTATCATACTATAGCGTCATGACCGAACATTTTTATCGATATCGATCGACGAAGGCGATTTTATCTGACTTTCGTGAACTCGAAAATCAAGAGATATTTTTCAGTGAAACAGAAAAACTTAATGATCCCATGGAGGGATTCAAGGATCTATTTTGGGTTGGCGATATAATCGTATGGAAAAATCTGCTACGTCACTATATTTTATGCCTCCTGCAGTCGGCTACGTATTGCTTCGTCGCTGGCGATAAATTCGATCCCGGCGCCATTAACAATATAGTATTTTGGGTTCCGAACACGCTTCCGGATGCGCCGATACGCGATATATATAAAAATGTGTCAAATAAGTTTCTCGGAGAACCGATAACAAAAAAATTCCTTTCATTTGTCTCGAATAAAGATGCGCCGATTCGACGTAACGAGCTAACCAGTTATCTGCGATCTTTGCATGGTTTTGCGGTTGAGATTGCGATAAAAGAATTTCGTATTCGTGGCTTATTTCCGTTTCAGTCGAATATCAAAAAATCATGGAAAAATGATTCACTAACTCGTAATTTTTTAAAGATGATGAAAGGTGTTTCCGACGTTGGAAATTCAAAACATCCGTCCGAAAATGTCGCCGAAACGATATTCTCTATAAGCGAAGCAACTCTCGCACAAGCTGCGCTTATAAATGAATACAATACCCCTGATCGTGAAAAGAAAGCGCCGTTCATGTTTTGGGCCAGTAAGTTTCCGGCCGCGTACGTTGCCGCGCTTGATAGGTTGGTTCATCGAGATTGGTATGTCGCTTGCTTTACAAAAACTGCAAAAAATCACTCAATGTGGAGTACGTATGCCGATGGGCATCGCGGCGTGTGCCTGATGTTTAAGGCCGAGATCAATTCGAATGGACACCAAGCGCTCACGCTTGAACGTATCGTAGGCGCGCACGGTTCGAAAAACGGTCCGACCGGCTATTCGAAAGGAAATGTGCTGCACGAATTTCAAGCGGTTCAGTATACGGGGAATTATCCTGCCATCGACTTCTTTCGCTCACTTGGTTCAATATCACAGCAACATATGAACGATTTTTGGTATAAGGGCGATGATGGTTCGTTCAGTAAATGCAAGGACGCGGTGTATGCTGATGCCGAATCATGGCGCAACGGGTACTGGCAAACTTTCAATGAAAGCGCTCTCTACAAGACACCGGAATGGGCTCACGAAGAAGAATATCGATTGATAGTTCATTCGGGCTTCGACTTGAAGGAAAGTGGTTCAAGAAGATTGAAATATCGATTTGAAGACCTAACCGGAATTGTATTCGGAGCGCGAACCGAGATGAAAGACAAGCTTGAAATTATGCGAATCATTGATGAGAAATGTGCAATAACGAAGCGCGAAAATTTTCGGTTTTACGAGATTCGCTATCTTCACACTGAATCAAAATTTCAATTGTGCTCGCTTGATCTAATAAAGATTCGCCATGCTTAGGCGATCGGAATGGGCTGAATCTGTTGTGACGCTGCAGGCGTCATGTGGCGTCACTTTGTATTCCATGTTTGTCATTTCTGTATGGGAATGGTTGGCCTCGACACCGGTTCACTGAATCGGCCCTCAAGCTCGAGCCATCTTTCCCGGTAACGAGCAAGGCGTACCGCTTCCCGGTTACCCACCTCTCCAAACGCAAAATCGGCAGCTCGCCGAACGTAAGCGTCCCAATCACGCACCTCCTCACCTACCCGTGCCGATTTCAGCGCGTGCTCAACCTCTGCACGGCTGTGCCCGGTGACGCGCAGGCGCACGGCAACTGCGGCGTCGATACTTGAGACATCGAGTGCATCGCGGATCTGCCTCACCATCAGGTCCGCACGATGTACTCGATACGCGTCGGCCGCCGTCCCCACCGTGCGCAGAAACTGGATTTGCGGATCTTCCTCACGAACCGGAGCCGATCGCGCTCGAAGTTCTTGCATAAGCTCGCCGCTCCTGGAGCAGATGTGATGTTCGGCATACCGCAGTCGAATTCCGGGCCAATCGCTCGGCGAGCTGCCGGAAATCTCTGGCGCTCGATGTGACAGAATCCCGTCGGCTGGAGTCGCATTGCCATACCGCTCATTCAATATCCGGCCGATCTTCGTAACGGTGGAATTCCCAGAGTGCTCCCCGATGTTGACAACAGCCTCGAACGAGTCCGTACCGCTTTCAACAAGTACCGCAGGCTTGTAGCCGTCGACGAGAAATTTCCGGGCCTGCTCACGCGTCATGGCGCGGATCACGACATGGTGACACCCATCGGATATCGGCGTGTACTCGAGCTCGCGAAGTCCGTCGATGTGTCGTGCTCGTCGGGCAACTTCTTGGACCGTATAGCCATCAACCCGACCGCCCATGACTACCGGCTGCCGGCCTCCATCCGGCCAGGTGCGCACGTACGTGATTCGATATCTATCCGCCTGGACCGCGGCGGCGTACCGTTCAAACTGACGCTGCCGGTCTGATTTCCGAGCGTACTCACGCTCGCATGCGACCCGTTCCCGTTCCCGCTCAATGGCATCCTGAAGCTCCGGATTCTTGATTCGTAATCCGTGCTCTGCCGCGAGACGAACACATAAAGCCTTGTAATCGGAACTTCCTCGCAGCGAGAAGGAGCCCCACTTTTGCGCCGCGAGTTGAAGAGCCGCCAGCGCGCTTCGCTCGTCCCTCCAATCGTAAACTTGGATAGTGCTCCCACAATCCACAAACGATGCCCGGTGACTGAACAGCAGGTCGTCCAGAGCATCGCGCCGGATGTACTCGACTTGCTTCCCGCTGACGCGTGGCCGGAATGCCCGGATATCATCGGCTGGAACTGCAGAAGCGTCTTCCGCCGGTTTGTCCCCGGCGATCTCCTGCGGAATATCTGCGCGATAACGCCACAATGCGGCGACGGCCGACATTTGACGCTGACGTAGCCATTCTTCCAGACTTGGGAAAGCGGGCAACCGAGCGGTAAGTTGCTTCCGCTCTGCGGACTGCCTATCAATCAATGAAGCTCGTTCGGCGGCTTGCTCTGCCGCCAGAACACTACGTAATGCATTCAGACCTATGCCACGTCCGGCCCAGTCGCGCGACGCGAAAAGTTCTTGCCGAGCTTCCCGGTTCCGCTTCTGCATTGCCTTCCGCTCTGCGTCATGTCGGCAGCGCAATTCTAGACGCGCGGCGAAACGCTCCTCGATATGGGCTTGCCTCTCAGCTGTGTACTTGTCCCAACCGGGCAAGCCCCCTACAACCGGCTGCTGTGTCACGCGTTTCGCATTGCCTAATGAAGCGCGTTGCGTCGCTTCGTTAGAAGGTTGGAATGCTCCAAATTTTTTTTCTAACTTCGCTAGGCTGGCAGCGCGATCAACGGACGATGCTTTCACCGCTACGTCACCAACAAAGATGACCGCACCGCTACCAGTGCGCTCATATCGCATGTTGCCGGTCGCAAGCCGGGAGTGAAGCTCATCCCAGCTTGTGGCCGTACGGAAAACATCTCCCGCATTCTCTTTCGCGACGCGCACGACGGATTTTTCACCAGTGCGATTTTCCATATCCCGACGTTGCTGATTTGGCTCACTAGACTGCTTCTGTTCCGAGGCAGAACGTGCCAGTTGTCCGTCAGCTAAGACGACATAGCGGCCATTCCGTTCGCGTTGCCAACCTTGCGTGTGCTCGATCCGGGCGACCGCACGATGGATCACTTCGATATCGAATCCTCGGTTGATCTCGATGCACTTCAAGGTTTCGGGGTGAACGCGATTTACCAACACATGCACATGTTGGTTGTGACTGTCGGCATGAAGCCCATAGATAACCTGATGTTCTTCCAATCCAAGCTCATGAAGCAGTATCGTAACGGCATCCTCGACCTGAGCTGCCGCCGGCTGCTCGCCTTCACGCCAACTCAACACATAGTGCTGAACTGGATCACGGCTACGGGTTGCTTCCTCTGCCAACGCAATCATTTCCAGTGCCTGCACATCTGGGAGATCCGAAATGAAACCTCGAGTACCTGAATAGACGCACTTTTCCTTGATGTCGGCCCCTTCCGGCGAACGGACATACTCCGCAAGCGCGCTGATGCGCTCAGCTTTGCTCGCTGACCGACGCGGATTTGAGATTTTCTTACCGATCACCAGCAGTCTCCCTATGGACTGCTTCCATGTAGGAGCGTACAGATTCGACCGTTGCCTTGACGGTTCGCAATGCCTCGGCTGTTTGGACACTGTAGCTGCCGCCGCTCTCAACGTGTACGTGCTTCAGCAGCCCGCCGACTCGACCAAGCTCAGACCGGATGCGCAGCAACCCCCTGAAATAGGCTCGATCGACGTTCGCTGCTATCGGGCGGTTGAAGTAGCGACGTCGCACCAGTTCGCTGACAGTCAGGCCAGCGAGATCTGCGTCCTCTTTGAGGCGGTCCCGTTCACTGCTACTCAGCCTGATGGTGATGCTCGCATCCAGTGGTTCTCCTCCCCTCTGCTCAAACGGCATGACTGCAACTCCAATCAGGTTCCGATCCCTCCATTACTAACGACGTGAGGGACTCACGCCATGGCGCATATACATGGGTTTCGAGTTGGTACACCCACGTCAGAACACCCGATCACCTTCATTTGAATGCTTCCAGGATGATGAGCCGGCATGTGAGAAGCGAAGCGCCGAACGGGCTGGCGTGGTTTGTCTGCAACATGAGCGAAGCCATGTGTAAGACAAACCCCATCCTGTATTTTGGACCCTCATACGCCTTCGAAATCTACATGCTTTGTAACCCTCATAAGTCGTTGACGACAAGAAGATCACAAGTTCAGGATGAATTCTCTCTGGAGAAATTCAATGGCAAAACACACTTTCAGTCTCACCCTGATCTCACAGCTCGAAGGACAGTTGCGGCTATTACCGAAAGTCGAGGCAAAGCCAAGGGATCTGACGAAAGTCGAATCTATTCGTGCTCTCGCAAACTCCATCAGGGCGGCACAACGCAACGGCTACAGCTTGGCTGAGATCGCGGAGAGACTTACTGCATCTGGTTTGGCAATCAGCGGGAGCACACTAAAAAGCTACCTTCAGCAGTCTCGACAAACACCGAGGAAGAAAGCGACCGTTGAGCGCCCTCGCGTTGACGGGAGCACGCGCCGCGAAAACCCGCCCGCTCAGGATGCTCAATAACCAGGAAAGCCCGACTTGCTGCTAATCGTCTATCTGCGTGCGCTGTCCAAGCAAAATAATTGCCCGCGTCGCGGCCCAGATTTTCGGAACAGTGTCGCGACAACAATGTGGGAGTAATAGCAATGCCGAAAATTAACCGTCGTCTGCGCTATCTGCGCCGAGCTACCCAGCAGTACGTAAAGCACCGGTCAGAGACCGAAAAGAGCATCGTCAACGAGGGCGTAATGGTCAGTCTGGTTGTCGTTGCCGCCTTCGCGTGGGTGCTGTGGAAAGGGCACATGCTCGATTGGAGACCCCGGACGGTCCTCACTAATCTCCTGCCGGTGGTCATAGGGTTGGGCGGATCTTTGGTTCTGATCGTCGCCGGAATCGCGTCGATTTTGCGTGACATTTTCAGCGACGCGGATCGTATCGCTGCAATCAGGGACCCCAAATGACTGTGAGCTCCCGCTCTTGCACGACCGCCGCACCGGCCGTAGCCCTAATGCTGCCCGCCGCGTTTGCCAACGCTCAAACCGAATCGATCAGCTCGATTGCGAGCGCGGCCAATACGGGCACCGACCAGTCGATGGCGGCGCTGACGCAGGTATTCGGCAGCGTCATGTCAAGTCCACTCACCGGAAGCAGTGGCTCAGGATCGACGATCGCGTCCATACTCGGCACGATCAACGCGTGCGTGCTCGTCATTGGAGCATTGTGGGCCTGCTATCTCTTTTTTGCAGCGATGATCGCGACCGGAGCCGAAGGTGAATTCCTCGGCCAGAAGCGCTCGTCGATCTGGTTCACCATTCGCAATGGAGTTGGCTTTACGCTTCTCGTGCCCTTCACTGGTGGTTACTCCGGTGCGCAGCTCATCATGCTCTGGGTCACTACGATGGGTATCGGTATTGCGAACCTCGGTATGTCCGCTGCAACAAGTGTGCTGGCGAACGGGGGAACGCTCGTTTCGACGCCGCCTCCACCGCAGGTTGTCACGCTCGCGAAAGCACTGTTCGAGGCGAACCTGTGCGCCCAGGCAGCGAACACGGCGGCCACGAACGTGTCCACCGATACCGGGGGCGTGTCGACAGATGGCGGCGAGCAGTTCAGCGCGAAGCCGACGACGGGGCAAATCGTCCTTATGAACGGCAACGGGTTGTCGTGCGGCGGCGCATCGGTTGCATCAAACTCGGCCGCGAGCTCGATCACAACGGCCACATCGACGACCGGCCTGTCGTCGATCGTACCGAACACCAGCCAAATCACGTCGACGATCAGCGCGAAGCAACAATCGGCGCTCACGACGATGCAATCGACGCTTCAGAGTGCGGCGATCACGTATGTGTCGGCAGTGAACGCAGGTAAGCAACCGACCGACCCGCAGACGACGATCAACAGTGCTGCAACCGCCTACCAATCGACGATCCAGGGTGCGATCAGCAGCGCGTCGAGTTCGATCAGCAGCATTTCAAGCACGATCCAATCTAGCCTTTCGACGAGCGGGTGGGTCATGCTCGGAGCCTGGTATCAGGCATTCGCGATGGCAAACTCTCAGCTTACGGCCGCTGCGGCGGCCGCAGCGACGGCGATTCCGTCGACGGACATAAGTAACCTGCCGTACCCGGATCTCTACAACGAGGTGATGGCGTCGTATAACCAACAGATCGAACAGGATGCCTCTACGACAGCGAGTAGCGCGTCCATTAGTTCGAGCACGACGCCGGTCATCGGTCTGTACTCGAACTCGCCCGACCCGGCCCACGTGATCGGTAGCATTTTCCCCGGCCAACGGCTGGTTTCCATGGTGACGACGCTGATCACATCAAACAGCTCGAGCGGGACGGGAACGAACCCTCTCATGGGCATGAAAACCATGGGGGATTACATCCTCGACGCCGGCGACGGGGCTTTAGCTGCGTATTCCATCGTTTCATACGGTCAAGGTGCGGCAGACTCGGTGCCAGGCAGGGTCGTGAGTGCCGTGGGCGACATGTTCTCTGGCGGCGCAATCAGCGGACTTAGCCGAGTGGCGTCGAATCTCTCGCCGATCATCATCATGATGATCGTCAGCCTGTTTTTCTTCGGTGCGGTTCTGTCTGTGTATCTCCCGATGCTGCCGTTCATGATCTGGTTCGGAGGCGTGCTGAGCTGGTTCGCCTGCGTATGCGAGGGTGTCGTGGCCGCGCCTTTATGGGCCCTTTCACACCTCGATGGAGAAGGTGAGGGCATGGGTCCTCGTACGAGCTACGGCTACATCTTCTTGGTAAACCTGATGCTGCGGCCAGCGTTTATGGTTATCGGGTTTCTGCTCGCGAGCGTTGGGGTTGTCGCCTTCGGTCAATTGCTCAACACAATGTTTGCTCAAGCGATGGCCAATGCTCAGTTCAACAGTGTGACTGGCGTGGTGAGCATCATCGCGTATATCGTGCTGTACGTCGGCATGTGCCAGACGCTCTGCCAAACCATGTTCGGCCTGGTCCATCACATTCCCAACGTAATGGGTTCGTGGCTCGGCACATCGATGCATAACCAGTTCGGTCACGAGATGCACGATAAAGGCCACACAGTGCTAGCTGGGGCAAGCAACACAAGCAGCCAGCACGTTCAGCGAGTCATCGGCGGTGGCAAGCCGAACGGGAATCCAACTGCGAGCGGCAACGCAATCGTCCCCGGCGAACAGGATAAACCGAAGCTCTGATGCCGAAACGAGCAATGCCCGCTAAGCGGGCATTGCTCATGGCTTTCTATAGCCGTAATAGGCCTTATCGAAGACCTTCTGCTGGTTCGCTTTGTCAAGCATCGGATTTTTTGGGTCAAGCTTTCCAAGCTCGGCTATCGCCCCATCTTTCACCGCGCGCATCGCTTCCACGCCAGCCTGCGCACTGACGAGCTTTTGCTCCAGTTCACGCGCATATTTCATCCAGCTGTCGGCCGCATCGCCGTTGCGCTTGGCAAGCCCCAAGGTGTATCCATCGACCATAATCAGCTCCTTATTTCCCGCGAGCCAGCAATTCAACTATGGGAGTTTGCCACGCCGGCCCGGTGGCTTTCCAGTGCTCCGGACTTGTACCGGTAGGCGAAGGGAGATCGCCGCTTTAGGCTCACCGACTATATACATGAATTAATTAGTCAAGCGTCAGAAGTCTGCGGCATCTTCCGCCCCCACAGTGGACAAGTCGCCCGCACACAGGCGTGGACGGCTGCTACACACTCCGCGACCCCCACAGTTTCCCGGCCTCGCCTTCTGCCGGACGCGCCCTATGGGCGGCTTGCCGCTTTGATATACGCCCCCCGTCTATTGCCAACGCCTTGGTCCCGTCATGAATCCATAAACGCGTCAGATAGGTCTCTGGATACTTGGGAGGCGGGGTAAGGTTTTATATCTCATTTGTAGTGGCAGCCGGTGGAGCTTGTGGGCAGCAGCCGACCTGTTGGCAAGGCGGGGCAACCTGAACGGTTGTCCCACCTTGTCAATGGGGGAGCGCGCCGCGCTCAGGCCGGCACCTCGCGGTAGCGAGGCTGTCCACAAATCCACGGGCCGAGCTCGTTTTATATACGTTTTATCGTTTTACACCGTTTTAGCCGAGGTCGGGGTCTTACTGGACATGGCTTTGCGGAGCGCTATTGGTGGAACCGCCCGGTCAAATGGTGTAACGGCCCGGTTAGCTGGTGGAACAGCCCGGTCTATGGTGTAACGGCCCGGTTCTATCCACAACATGCTGAGTAAGCCTATTGGTGTAACGGCCCGGTTATTGGTGGAGCTACCCGGTCACAACTGCAGGACTGGACTGCCCGCATCAGAATGCGAAACTGCCTTGGGGATCGGCAGTGAACTCGAACTTTAAGGATATGACCTTACGGCCAGACTTCACCACACTCCACACGACAAGCAAACCGTTCTTATGATGCAACTCCTTTACAGCAGGCTCGATCACACGCAACCGCAACTCCTTAAAGTTCGCTCGGGCGGTCGGCGTAGCGCCCACCGCCTGGTGAAATTCGGCGATGGTTGGAGTCCATCGACCCGCGCCTTGCCATGACTTCAAGCATTCAAACAAACGCCACGAATAAATCGATCGGAAGGTTGCTGCGTGTTTGAGCTTGTACGTGGTGAACTCCTTCCGCAACCCAAACAAAAACGGCACAAGATCAGGATGCCAGCGAATTTCTACGGTGCCTTCACCTTTCGCGTACTTACCGGTGATGATCCAGCTCCGAACCTCCCGCACCGTCCCTCGGCGGCCCGGTTTTTCTAAGATCACCTTCGGCTGTTGCAAAGCTTCAGCGCCCGTCTGCAGTTGTTCATAGGCTGTGTCGAGCGTTACCTCGAATGTCTCCGCATACTCCATCGCAGACAACTTCACGGTCTGGATGCGCGCATCCATCAACCCGCGTGTATCCGCGCTGTCTGTTTTTGCAAGTGCCGCGGCTATTAGGCGCTTTTCGGGAAGAGTCAGTCCGTGCGCAGACCGGGTAATGGCGTTCGCCATCGTCACATGGCGCTCCGCTATGCTGGTCTGGCTGTGCGGCCGGGAGGATAGCGTCTTTCTCAAATAGAACTGCGATTCGCTCGCCATGTCGTGCTCGTGCAACGCCCGCTATGGTCGATTAATGCGTTTCAGCACGACGCCGTCCACGGCGTTGTGTAACGGAATTGAGGCTGTTCAGCCACTCCCGCACATCCCCTGCACGCCAGCGTACGCACCGGTGCTCGGTCATGGCTGGCCGCGGGAGCTTGCCTTTCGAGTTTCGCTCGTAGAAGGCCCCCTGCTTAATGCCCAACAAGCAGGCAAATTCCTTGGGCGAAATCAGTGCGCTCGGATCCAACCGCGCAAACGTCACCCTGAAATCCTCAGTAACGTAATTTTCCACACCGGCCATTTGTGCAACCCCATATGAATCATGTAATCTCATTCGTATGATTCGGCACGGTGTGCTCACCGCGCATGGCGTATAAACGAGGGGTTTCCGATGGCCCAACAACGGACGGGAAGCAGCGAAGACCGGCAGCAGTCAGCGACCTATTTGGCAAAGTGCCTTTGGAAGGGGAAAGACCGCAAGCTTAAATCGCAAGAAGTCGTTGAAGGCTTACTCGGACTTAAGGAAGGATTCTTGGCCGACCACATGTATGTCAGGCGCTCCAAACTCAAGCGCGGCCTTGGCCCGCTGAAAGTACGTGGCTTGCATGAAGTCGATTACGTCATCAAGAGCCAACTAGGCTACGACAAGGGCCGATTGGATGATCAATTTGTCTTTGAACTAGGTCTTCGGCAGCTGCTCAACAAAAAACTCCTCCCCTCAGGCATTGCGCACGTACTGGATCTTCGGCACGGGGCCCAAACTACTTTTGAAAAAGGCTGCACCCGCATACGCAAGGGCTGTTTGCCTGAGACGAAGCCAGGTAGGCCAAAGAAATGGTCGAAAGCAACCCCTGGAGAAGCTCGCGCTGCACTGGAAGCTTGGATCAACGAGATTGAAACCTACGGCTGCCATGTGATGGATGCGGAGCAGTGGCTGGACTGGTTCAGGTCCGCTGATCCAGCAAAAACGATGGAAGAATTTCTACAAAGCTGGCCCGATTCCTGGTCGTTCGCAGAGGCTCCCTGCCCACCGGTCTATGGCCTCGACCTAGAGTTGTGGGAGCATGGCGGAATGCTGAATAGCGCAGACTTTGTCGACCGACTGATTCTCGTGACAGAAAGCGATATGCCGTACAGCGTCTATCACGCTCGGTTTGAACAGCCCGAACGGAGATCCAGTCGTTGCGATCCTGAAATCGCTGCAAACCACGTCGATGCCGAAGGATGGGAGGCCGAGTGGCACGGCGATGATTTCGAAACGTGGGCAATTGCACGCTATAAGGCGGAAGCCATAGCGCTAATTGATCGCGCGAGCCGGCGGAAAAGTGGCGGAGTGAATTGAAGATCCGTACTGAATCAAGCTGATTCCAGCTGAGCAACAATCGACGAAAATTTCGTATAATCAGGTTTCTGCGTGCATCGAGTCTCGATGCACTGGGTCTGTTTTCAGGTTCACACGGCAGGGGTCACTGGTTCGATCCCAGTACTACCCACCAGAATTCATGGGTATGTGAAGCCCGGAGAATAAAAGGCCCTCAGGCAATTAGCCGAGGGCCTTTTTCTTTGTGCTGCGCTTTTTGTGCCGCGCCATTTGCTTTTGTGCAGCGTGTGCGTCGCCGCTTGTTCGTCTTCCTATGCGACGCGCCACCCACTCACCCCCGTGGCGTCCTCAACTCAAAAAGCTCAGCCGCGGTCCGCTCCGCACGCGGCAACTCGCCGAGCGCGGAACGCTCGATCAGCTTCTCTTCGGCTTCGCGCTGGTCGACAAACTCTTCGACTTCGCGCGCCACCACTTCGCGGCCCTCGAGACCTTCCACGCCTTCGATACGCTCACGACGTTCGCGCATCTCGAGCAACCGTGCGAGCGCATTGGCATCTCTCGACTCGTGCGTCGCACCGAACCAGTACGCGGTCACAAGACGCGCCTCGCTCATGAAATACATCAGCACGCAGCCCGCCGTCGCGGCGATCGACGGGTCGTGCAACGCGTGATCCGCAAAACCGAGCAGCACGACGAACACGACGATGATCGTTGCGATCACAACGGCCGCCGTCAACAACGGACGCATAAAGAAGTACTTGCTGCGCAAGCGGTCGTTGTTGCGCAGATGCGCGGCATAGCGCATAAAGCCGAGGTTCTTCCAGAAGCCTGGCTGTACCCCGCCGAGTGCCGCATTCGCATTCAATGCCGGCGCGACCACCCCGGCCCCGCCGCCCATCCGCAATACATAGGCAACGAGGTCGGGTCGGCTTTGCGCTTCGGCGGCGCGCAGGCTTTCGAGCAGGGAGGAATCGGCCGCGATCGCGGCGGCTGCCGCGGCCGGGTCGTCGATCGCCGTTCCGGTAATCGACGCGACAATCGCGTGCACAGGTCGAGCATTCGTTTCGGGAGAACGCAGTGCGGAGCCAATCAGGGGCGCATGCCGTGCAACGGTATCCGCGAGGTCGGACCATCTCATGTGAAAGCCTCCTTGATGAGATAGAACGAACGCCGTTGCACCAGCAGGTTGCATGAGTACGCAAACCGCGGCACGCAGACCGCAGGTCACACACAGCATCGGCAGGTCGCTCAAGCGTTCGTCGTGGTCCACCGCCGCATCGGCCGGAACATCGGACCGCGCGTACCGTCATGCGTCGCTCGCCGGATGGGGATGACGAGGCGACTGCGGCGGTGTCGATAACTTACAGAACACCTCGCGCTCCAGCGATATTCCTGTGCGACGCCGTAAGGGACAAACCGCGAACAAAACGCGTATAAACCACCCATCCCGGACACACGTGTCAATCTTCGAAGTCAGTCGACAGCGTGACCTTTTCCCACGTCTTGATCTGAAATTCGACATCGGCGAACTTGCTTCGCACGAAGCCGAGAGCATCTGTACCCAGCAGCAGATGCGTCGGCGGATTCTGTGCATCGACGAGCGCAAGAATCGCTTGCGCGGCCTTCGCCGGATCGCCGATCTGATGTCCGTCACGCCGTATGCGCCCCGCGCGCAGCGGCTCGAACACTTCGTCGTAGTCGGCAATCGTGCGCGCGGCGCGCACCATCGATTTGCCGGCCCAACGCGTGCGGAAACTGCCCGGTTCGACCGCCGTCACGCGAATGCCGAACGGCCTCACTTCCTTGCACAGCGCCTCGGTAATTCCTTCGATCGCGAACTTGCTGCCGTGATAGAACCCGAGCCCCGGAAACGTGACGATGCCGCACATCGACGTGATATTGACGATATGCCCCTGGCGCCGCTCGCGCATAAACGGCAACACCGCCTGGGCAATCGCGACCGGCGCGATCACATGCACTTCCATCTGTTTGCGCAGCTCGTCGACGGGCGATTCTTCGATCGTCCCTTCGTAGCCGTAACCGGCATTGTTGACGAGCACGTCGATCGGACCGACGTTGCGCTCCACCTCGTCGATCAGCGGCGCAATCGCAGGCAGGTCGGTGATGTCGAGCAGGCGGCCGAACGAGTAGCCGGGCTTCAGTTCGTCGAACTGGGCACGCTGACTCTCGTCACGCAATGTGCCGACGACACGATGTCCAGCCGCAAGCGCGGCTTCGGACAATGCACGCCCGAAGCCCGAGCTCACGCCGGTGATAAAGAATGTTCTCGAGGTGTTCGTTCGAATCATGAGGTCGAGGTCCCTGAAAGCGCCAACACGCCGCCCCAGTCGATGTCGCGGGGCGCGTCATGTCGGCGCGTGGTCGGCGTGCGGGCGCAACGGTACGGTATCCGTCCCGGCCGCGCACAGGCTCGATCGTGCCGGTTCACTCGTGGCAGGCCTTCTTCGCGCGCACGACATTTTTCAGATTCGCCCGGTGCACGGGCATACGAACGCGAGAGCGTCACGCACGAAGATCGCGCCTCGCACGCTCCGTCCGATCAGCCCGCAGTGACCCGCAGTGCGCTATTGAGCACCCGCCGCGTTCGCCCCAAGCGTCAACGTATGAACGGGGGCACCCGGCAGGAACGGTGCCGCATCGCCGTGCACCCACGTTTCATGACCGGCGATGAAATACGGCGACATCGGATTGCCCGACTCGCCGCCCGGCATTTCGAAGATGCCGTCCTCTTCGTGCCCCGGCGACACCACGAAACGTTCGGACGCGCCGAACGCCGGCCCCTGCACGCGCGGCATATTGATGTCGCCCGGCAGCGGATCGCGCGGCGTGCTGAGCCACGCGCGCGCCCACGGCAGCCACGCCGGCAACAGCCGCGCAAACGGATGGGCGATCGTCGAGCGGTTGCGATCGCCCCAGCGCGCGTCTTCGAGTTTCGTGCCCGGCGGCAACTGCGCGATTGCGTGATCGATGCGATCGAGCATGAACGCGCGCCAGTCCGCGAAGCCGTCCGGTATCCATGCGCGACGGTCGGTGAGCGTCTCCATGGTCGCCTCGTAACGCGAGTTCGCCGCGCGATAGCCGAGTTCGGGCGCGAGCTTGTTCATCTGCTTGTCGAGCGGACCGAACCACGCGTCGTACAACGAGTAGTAGAACGCACGCACGAGCCGATAACCGACCGCGCCCGTATCCGCGCGTCCGTCCCACGTTTCGACGAGCCGGCGGAACTCGGCGCGTTGCGGATGGCCCGCGAGTGCACGCGCATCGAGTGCGTCGAGCGCGACGCGGCGCCAGGGTTCGATCCAGAACGCGCGGTCGTCGGTCTGCACCGACAGCATGTCGCGCTCGGTCGCATGCGGCAGCGCAAGCAGATCGTTGCGGATCTGCGTCGCGCGCGCGCCGAGATCGGTGCCGGCGTCGCCGATGCGCGCCAGTTCGGGCAGCGGCAGCACGCGGTTGTTCGCGGTCCAGATGCGGCCCGCCGGCGGGTCGATACGCACCGGATAGGCGCTCGGCGGCAGATACCCTTGCCAGCCGGTATACGTGCCGGACGCGTACGGCAGGCTGGACGGCGCGGCACCCGCATCCGCGGAAAACGCTGCCGTACTCACGTCCGCATCGGAAAAGCGCGGTACGGGGCCGGCAAGCGTCCAGCCGATATGCCCTTGCGAATCGACGACCGTGAAGTTCTGCGTCGGCAGGCCGAAAGTCTGCGCGGCATGCAATGCATCGGCGACGGTTGTGATGTCTTCGAGACGCACGAGGTTCGTGTTGACCGCCTGCGGATCTTGCGCGACCCAATGCAGCGCATAAGCATGCGAGCCGACGACCATTTGCGGCCCCCAGCGCGTTTGCACGACCGGCAGGTCGACGCTTGCACCGCCTTTCACGTCGAGCCGCTCGTGGATGACCTGCGCCTTGTCCCATCCGCCGCCCGGCACGCGATAGCGCAGCGGGTCGGCCGGATCGCGCTGCAGTTCGATCAGATCGACAAAACGACCGTAGCTGTTCGTGAATGCCCATGCGATATGGCCGTTGCTGCCGGCCACGATAAGCGGCGCGCCGGGCAGCGTGACGCCGGTGATACGCCGCGTGCCGCCATCGGGCGCCGGGTACACGAGCGACACGCGATACCAGATGTTCGGTAGCGACAGGCCGAGGTGCATGTCGCTTGCGACGAGCGCACCGCCGTGCGCGCTGTGCGCGCCGTCGACGGCAAAGCCGTTGCTGCCGACCATCGAATTGACCGAGCCTGCCAGGCCGTGGGAGAGGCCCGGCACGCCGGTCAGGAGGCCCGTTATTTCCGGCTCGGCGTCGGCGGCGGACTGCACCGCGTGCAGCCATGGCGGCCTTGTCGTCGGGAAAGTCGGGATGGCCGGCTGTATGGGCGGAGTTGGCTGCGTTTGCTGTGTTGCCGATGCGCCAGACGCGGCGTTCGGCGCGGCCGTGTTCGCGCTATCGAGCGTTGCGTCCCAGTGGCTCGTCGCCGGCAGCAGGAACGCCAGCAAATCGCCGCTCGCCTGTTCGCGCAGCGCGGCGCGCGACAGCACGCGCGTCACCTGGTCGTATTGAAGATCGAAGTACATCGCGTAGACGGCGAGCAGCGTGTCTTCAGGGCGCCACGCCACCGGTTGCGCGCGCAGCACCCAGTACTCGAACGGCCGCGCGTGGAGCGCGCGCAGACCGTCGTTGACGCCGGCCGTGTAGCGTTCAAGCAATTGCCGGTCGGCGGCGGGCAAGGCAGCGAGCGCCGCCTGCGCATGTTCGCGAAACCGCAATGGACGGTCGCGCTTGTCGATCGGCAACGCGGGCGGTCCGATCAGCGCGCTCAATTCGCCCGCGGCGACCCGCCGCAACAAGTCCATCTGAAAGAAACGGTCCTGCGCCTGGATAAAGCCCGTCGCGTAGGCGACGTCGGCACGCGAGCGTCCCTGCACGGTCGGCACACCGAGCGCGTCGCGTCCGATCGTGACCGGCGCGGACAGCGGTGCGTCATGCGTGCCGTCGAGTTGCGGCAGGCTCGCGCGCAGCGTCAGCCAGCCGGCCAGCACCGCGGCGGCGAGCACCACGATGATGACGCACAGGAGAACGAGCGGCCACCTGCGGCGCCGCCTCTGCGGGAAAAGGCTTGAACGGGTCATTGCGGATCACGCGATCGTTGTTCAACGCTTGTTGCAGCGGCGGCCGGATGTCGGACGCCGTGCGACCATAGCATGACCGTGTGAAGACGATACGCGAGCAAGGCAAGCGCGCGAACGTGTGGCAAAACAGGCGCCGTAAGGCGTGCGCGATGCTGAAAGGCCGGCGATTCGCGAACGGTTAGCAGCTAACGGTGCGCCTGCGGTTGCGGTCGCGGTTATGGCTGCGGTTATGCCTTACCCGGGCGGTGGCCCATGCTTCGTCAAACCGCTCGCAGTGCCCGGCACAGCAAAGCTGAAGCGAGCGCCATCCGCTTCGCGCGCACCGCAGCTTTGGGTTACGACGCGTCGCGTTCGAGCGGCGCGGCCGCCGCGAACGGTCCGCCTTGAAAGCGCTGCGCAACATCGTCGAAATCCGCGGTCGGCGCGGCCGGTTCGAACAGATGCGCGAACTGCGCCGAACTATCTTGCGGACGGTAACCGAGGAACGACGCTTTCGTGTTGTCGACCCACTTCGTCGGGTTATCCGACACGCCGTAGACGATCGCGTGACCGACGCGATTCGTGAACAGCGAACAGCGCACGAGTTCGATGAAATCGCGAAAGCTCAGGAACGTGACCATCATCCGGCGGTTCTTCGGCGCTTCGAACGACGAGCCGATGCGCAGGCACACCGTCTCGATGCCGAAGCGGTCGAAGTAATAGCGCGACAGCGCTTCGCCGAAGCATTTGGTCACGCCGTACAAACTGTCCGGCCGCACCGGCGCATCGACATCGACCACCGACGTCACCGGATGAAAGCCCACGACATGGTTCGAGCTCGCATACACGACGCGCTTCACGCCGTGCGTCACGGCCGCCGCATACAGGTTGTACAGGCCGCGAATATTCGCTTCGAGCAGATCGTCGAACGGCGCATCGATCGAGATGCCGCCGAGATGGACGACCGCGTCGACGCCTTCGAGTAGCGCATCGACGGCCGCGCGATCGGCGAGATCGACGCTCACCGCTTCTTCATGGCTTGCCGACGCGCTGAGCGGCGCGATGTCCGACACCCGCACGACGTCGGCCCATGCGCCGAGCGCGCCGCGCAGTTGCGCGCCGAGATTACCGGCGGCGCCGGTCAGGAGAAGTCGATGAAAGGGCTTGCGCACGGTCGAGGTCTTCTGCGCTTGCTGGTCGGTCATAGCGTGTTGTTCCAGGTCTGACGTTGAAAAAAACTGAAAGCGAAATCAGTGAGCCGTGTGCGCTGCGTCGGGCGAACCGCGTACGCTGCGTTGAGTGGACCGCGTCGGCCGCGTCCGGTGAACCGAACCGCGTGCACGGCGTCAGGTGAACCGCGTACGCCGCGTCGGGCGAACCACGTGCGCTGCGTCGGCGATACACGTGCGTTGCGTCGCGACCTGCCAGAACCACACCATGGCCATTGTCATGACCATGGCGAGTCGCTAAGATCGCTGCGCGCCGCGGCTACCAGTCGGTGCCGCCCATCCCGACGCCGCGCGTCATGCCCGTCGCGGCGAATACCATGACGACCAGCAGCGCGGCCTGCACCGAGCCGATCGCCGCGAACTGATGCACGCGGCGAAGCGACGGTGACACGCCCCTTCTAAGTGCGATGCGCCAGCGGATCAGCGCGATCATCGGCGCGATTTCGAGCAGCAGGAGCAGCACGAGCGCGCCCATCTTCACGTGAAAGAGCGGTTCCTGCAGATAGAACGACGCGCCCTTTTCGAAGCCGCCGAACGCGCGCAACGAACCGGTGACGATCATCAATAGCGCGGAGAGGCCCCAAACGTTGTCGGCGAGAAACACGCCGGGCAGGCTATGTTCCGATGCGCAGCGGCTTAGCGCCCGCGTGCGCGCGATGATCGCCGCCAGCGCGAGGCCATAGCCGAGCAGATGCAGCGTGGCCAGCAACCAGCGGATCAGTAAGGACATCTCCATACGGTGTCTCTATGTTTTCGCTACTTTTGCAATGCTTTCGCGCTTCTCTTGCTTTTTTCGTTTGGCCACAACGGTGTTCGTCGGCGGCCGCGCGTTCGCCCCCATTGTCCGTTCGTCCCGTTCGTCCCGTTCGTCCCGTTCGTCCCGTTCGTCCCGTTCGTCCCGTTCGTCCCGTTCGTCCCGTTCGTCCCGTTCGTCCCGCTTATCCCGTTTGCCGCAGACTCGCATCGAGCGCGCGCGCGGCGGCTCGATCGCTTTCCGAGACGAGCGGCACGCGAAAAACCGTCTGGCGGTTATGCCCTGCCGCCGCCGGCGAGTCCCACATCAGTTCGATCTTCGGCCGGCGCAGCCAGCCGGCGAGCCCTGCGCGCCGCGGCGGCATCGAGTGGGCGCCGGCTCGTGTGGATGCGGATGCGGTGGCGCGGGGCGCGGTGGCGGTCACGTCGGTGGGCCGCCCTTCTGCGCCAACGGAAGTCGACGCATGTTCCAGATCTTGTGCCGATGATTCGTCGCTGGCCGCGGCCGGCGCGCGGCCACCCGCGAGCGGGCCGGCGTCCGATGCAACCACATGCGGCTCAGCCGCACCCGACGCAGCATGCCCGCTCGCAACATCGTCCAGGCCATGCGTGCGCGGCACGGCAACGGCCGCGGCATCGGCACGCGCCATCTGCCCGTCTGACGCGGCGCTTTCACCCGACACCGGGTGCGCCGCCGATGCATCTGGCGCTGCAGCGCCCGCCGCCGCACTCCCGGCGTAAGCGCGGCCGCCGTCGCCCGCCGCACCGGCGGCCGGCCAGCGCACCGAAAGCTCGCGCGCATCGTACTGTCCGACCTTACGGCTTTCCATCCACACGATCGTTGTACGCGTCACGTTATCGATCGAAATGGCGAACCGGCCGATTGCGAAGCGCCGCGCGCCGATGTTCGTGCGCCACAGCGCCCGCGGCCGGCAGATCCACAGCACGGCCGCGTAGAGCGCTGGCGCAGCGAGCAGCCAGCCATTGGTCGCCGCGACCGCGTGCGCCGCGCGCCGCCAGCCGGCCGTCCACGCGAACGCGCCGACCGACCACACCGCAAACAGGAACCCGAGAAACGCGAAAAGCCGCAGCGCCTGCCGCAGCCATTGCGGCAGCGGATGGAACGGACGCTCGGCGCGGGCGCGCGCGCCCGGCAGGAAAATCAGCAGAAACAGGAAGACGAGATTGATGCAGGCCCATGGCGACGAAGCCATCGCGGACAGCGCCGTCAGCACGTCCATATCGGACATCGAGAACAGCCACCGCGCGAGGATCACGAGGCCGATCGCACGCAGCGCGAAGATCGTGCCGGCGCCCGGCGCGGCGTTCGCTCGCGTCTGTTTCGTCCTCGCCAAGGCCTTCTCCTCTTGTCTGTGTGGCAGCCCGCAGATTTTGCGGCACGGCCATTATAGGGATATTGGGCGTCACGCTCACCCGCGCGCGTGCCGGGCCGTGTTTTCAATGCGCGGCGCATCGGTGCGCGGCACCGCCCGCGAGTTCCGGTCAACCGCTCGGCCGCGCCACGCGTGCTGCTTCAAAAGAGTGACTTGTCCGGATTCCAGCGTGGTGCATTCCGCGTGCCGTTGCGCCCAGATGCGAGAACGCCCCGCGTGCAAGGCACACGCGGGGCGTCGGTGAATCGTTTTACGCGGACCGCCGCTTCTGCGACGGCTAGCGTATGAGGCTTAGTTGGCGTCTGCTTCGCGCCTGGTTCGCAGCTCAGTTCGCAACTTAGTTCGCGTTGACTTCGCGCAGCACCGTACGGCGCTTCTGACGCAGCAGTTCCTCGTACGTGGCGACGTAGTTGCGCGCCATCACCTTCGACGAGAAGCGTGCTTCGAACGCCTTGCGCACCGCTTCGCGCGGCAGTTGCGACAGACGCTTGATCGCGGCGACCGCGCTGATTTCGTCTTCGACGACGAAACCGGACACGCCGTTCTCGATCACTTCCGGCACCGAACCGCGCTTGAACGCGATCACGGGCGTGCCGCACGCCATCGCCTCGATCATCACCAGACCGAACGGCTCCGGCCAGTCGATCGGGAACACCAGGGCATGCGCGTTGCCGAGGAACTCACGCTTTTCGGCTTCGCCGATTTCGCCGATGTACTCGACGTGCGGGAGCGCCATCAGCGGCTTGATGACTTCTTCGTAATAGGCGCGGTCGGCCTTGTCGATCTTGGCGGCAACCTTGAGCTTCATGCCCGCCTGGCCGGCGATGCGGATCGCGCGGTCGAGACCCTTCTCCGGCGAGACACGGCCGAGGAAGGCGAGGTAGCCCGGCTCGACGTTCGGGATCGGCGTGAGCACGTTTTCCGGCAGGCCGTGATAGACGGTCTGCAGCCAGTTCGCCTGCTGCAGCGGCTGGCGCTGGTTGTCAGAAATCGACACGACCGGCACGTCGCTGAACGTGTTGAAGATCGGCTGCAGTTCGGGCAGATCGAGACGGCCGTGCATGGTCGTCAGGAACGGCACCGGCTGGCGTGCGAACAGCGAGAACGGGTAATAGTCGATGTGGAAATGCAGCACATCGAATTCGTCCGCGCGCCGGCGCACTTCTTCGAGCAGCAGCATGTGGGGAGCCATCACGTCGCGAATCGTCGGGTCCAGACGCAGTGCCTGCGGCCAGAATGCTTCGAGCTTCGCCGAGGTTTGCGAATCGCCGCTCGCGAACAGCGTCACGTCGTGACCCTGCTCAACCAGCGCTTCCGTCAGGTAAGACACGACCCGTTCCGTGCCGCCGTACAGCTTCGGCGGAACCGCCTCGTGCAACGGAGCAATTTGAGCGATTCGCATGGTGGAGAAACTCCCGTAAAAGATCAGGCTAAGTAACTGCAGTTTGTAAAAGCGACTCGCATGCTCGCCAAGGTTGCACTGCCGCGTTCAGCGCGGACTCGCACCTGCTTTCTTCGAGAAAATCCTGCGATGGATCGCCTGGTAGGGACGCCGGAACCGACTCATGTCGTCCGCTGCCTCGCCGTAAACGCGCAGCAAGCGCAGCCGTTGACAAAATGTCAGTCATCCTGGGCTGACCGAGGACGCATTATCAATGCCAAGCCGGTCAAACAGCACGTACATTTCAAAGACTTTACGTTGTTACAAAGGGGAAACACTTTGCAAACCCTTGTTTTCTAAGACAGTTCTACATTGGGAGCCTGTAGCCGCGCATCCTCCCGGATGTGCAATTTCGATGCGGTTTCCGATGCGCTTGCAGCTCGGGTTGCACCTTGCTTGCGCCTCGTATCCGACCGCGCTTTCCGCTCACGGCGACCCGGTTTCGACCTTGCTCCGAATCGCTACGCTGTTGCGGCAGGCGCGCCCCGCAGGCCCCGTTTGTGCTTTGATTCTGCTTCGAAATCTGCTTCGAAAATTTTTTGGTTGCGCCCCTGGTTGCATGCCCGGTCAAAGGGGTTCCGTCGGCGCGTATAACGCGCCGCATCACAACCGCCCCGGCGGGCGGCATTGAATGCAAACTGTAATTGTATCCCGAAAAGACCGCGATTCGCTCTCCTCTGTGCACCGGCGGGGTGCTGCGCAATCCAACGCGACGCGTGTGACATCTCAAAATGAATCACGCACGACGTGTCCGGATTTCGTCTTTACGCGGGGCGAATTCGCTTTTGCATGTTTACAATGCGGAACCTACGCTGTGTTACGAGGCTACCCGTGACCGATGACCTAACCCGACTTCAATCGACAGCACGCACAATTGGAACATCTCACCATTGCCCAGCGTAATGCCCACAACGCAAAGCTTTCGAGCTATGCGGAGCGGCCGCTTGCGTTCCTGTTTCGCTTCATCCGCCGCCATCCGTTTGCGCATGCGGTGGTTCTGGCAAGCGTGTTTGCCGCGGTCGGCTGTGCGCTCGCGTCGCAGTATGCGATCAAACATCTGATCGACGTCCTGAGCCAGGGCCGGCACCATCCGGGCCCGCTCTGGGGCGCGTTCGCGATCCTCGTTGGCCTGATTGCCGCCGACAACCTGCTGTGGCGCGTCGGCGGCTGGTTCGCCGCCCACACGTTTGTGGCCGTCACCGGCGACCTGCGGCGCGACCTGTTTCAGTATCTGAGCGGCCACTCGCCCACCTACTACGCCGAAAAGCAGCCGGGCACGCTGGCGAGCCGCATCACCGCGACGTCGAATGCCGTCTACACGGCCGAGAACACCACCGCGTGGAACGTGCTGCCGCCTTGCATCGCCGTGATGGGCGCGATCGTGATGATCATCGCGGTGAATCCGCTGATGGCCGCCGCCCTGCTCACCTGCTCGGCCATTCTCGCGATCGTGCTGTACAAGCTCGCCGGCCGCGGCTCCGCGCGCCATCAGTCGTTCGCGACCAAGGCGGCGGCCGTCGACGGCGAGCTGGTCGACGTGATCGGCAATATGTCGCTCGTGCGCGCGTTCGGTATGACCTTTCGCGAGCAGAAGCGCTTCGGCTCGACCGTCAAGGCCGAAATGGACGCGCGCCGCAACAGCCTGCTGTATCTCGAACGGCTGCGCCTGCTGCACGCGGTGATCACCGCGTTGCTCTCCGCGGGGCTGCTCGGCTGGGCGCTGTGGCTGTGGGACCAGGGCCGCGCCACGTCAGGTGACATCGTGCTGGTCAGCTCGCTCGGCTTCACGATCCTGCACGGCACGCGCGACCTCGCGGTGGCGCTCGTCGACGTCACCCAACACGTTGCGCGTCTTGCCGAAGCGGTCAAGACGCTGCTCGAGCCGCACGGCATGCCGGACCATAACGATGCAACCGAGCTCGTGCCGCAAGGCGGCCGCATCACGTTCGAGCAGGTCACGTTCGCATATCCGAAGCGCCGGCCTATTCTCGACCACTTCGACCTCAATATCGAGCCGGGCCAGCGCGTCGGCCTGATCGGCAAGTCGGGCGCCGGCAAGTCGACCGTGCTCGCGCTGCTGCAGCGTTTCTACGAACCGCAGGGCGGAAAGATCAGGATCGACGGCCAGGATATCGGCGCGATCACGCAGGACAGCCTGCGCCACGCAATCGCGCTCGTGCCGCAGGATATTTCGCTGCTGCATCGGACGGTTTACGAAAACATCGCGTACGGCCGGCCCGAGGCGTCGCGCGAGGAAGTGCTCGCGGCCGCGCGCGATGCGCGCTGCACCGACTTTATCGAAGCGATGCCGGAAGGTTTCGACACGATAGTCGGCGACCGCGGCGTCAAGCTTTCGGGTGGCCAGCGGCAGCGCATCGCGATTGCGCGTGCGATTCTGAAAGACTCGCCGATCCTGCTGCTCGACGAAGCGACCTCCGCGCTCGACAGCGCGTCGGAAGAAGCGATCCAGAAGGCGCTCGACCGGCTGATGGTCGGCCGCACGGTGGTAGCGATCGCGCACCGCCTGTCGACGCTGCACAACTTCGACCGCATCATCGTGATGAGCGCGGGCAAGGTCATCGACGACGGCAGCCCCGAAGAGCTGCGCAATCGTCCGGGCCTCTATCGCGATCTGCTCGCGAAGCAATACGGCAAGACCACGACGCTGCATGTCGGCGGCAGCAAGAAGGTCGACGAGCAGCACGTGGCGTGACGGATCTCGCGTGGCGTGATGTGCGCCGGCGGCGCATTCAGTTGAAATGCGGTTAAAAAAATGCCGCTTCGAATTTCGTATTCGGAGCGGCATTTCTGTTTGCGCTTGTCAGTGTGCCTGAGCGCGGGCTTGTGCGTGTGCCCGTGAGCGTTGCGGATCAGCCCGCCACGCCTGCGCCCTCTTCGCGATGACGCGCTGCCTCGTGATCGCCATCCGTCACATGCGCCACCGGCTCCACACGCTGCAAGTCGCGCATGAAGTTGTCGCGCCACACCGACACATTGTTCTCGCGCAACTGCGTCATCATGTCCCGGTGCCGCGCCTGCCGTTCGGCGAGCGGCATCGCCAGCGCCGCGGCCAGCGCGTCGGCCATATCGTCGATATCGACGGGGTTCACGATCAGCGCGCCGGTCAGTTCCTGAGCCGCGCCCGCGAAGCGCGACAGCACGAGCACACCGGGATCCTCAGGATCCTGCGCGGACACATATTCCTTTGCGACGAGGTTCATGCCGTCGCGCAGCGGCGTCACGTAGCCGACGTGCGCGGTGCGAAACAGCGCCGCGAGCACGGATCGCTCGTACTGCCGGTGAATATAGAGGATCGGCGTCCAGTCGAGCTCCGCGTAGCGGCCGTTGATACGGCCCGACTCGCCTTCGAGCTGCAGCCGGATCTCCTGGTACGCATGCATGTCGGCGCGCGTCGGCGGCGCGATCTGCAGGAACGACACGTTGTTGCGCTGCGCCGGCGTGTGATCGAGCAGCCGCTCGAACGCGCGGAAACGCTCGACGAGACCCTTCGAGTAATCGAGCCGGTCGACGCTCATGATCAGCTTGCGCTTGTGCAGCGTCGCCTTCATCGTGCGCACGGGCTTGCCGCGCTCGCCGGCTTTTGCGAGTTCGGCGATCTCGTCCGGATAGACGCCGATCGGATACGCGGCCGCGCGCAGCGTGCGCCCGAACGCGTGTATCCGCACCGGCTCGGCGGCCGCGGCGGGGCGCGCGTCGATGCTGCCGCCCGCTTCGTTGACGATGTAATCGCAGAACGAACGCAAGTCGGGCGTGGTCTGGAAGCCAAGCAGATCGAACGAACACAGCGCCTCGACAAGCGCGCGATGCGGCGGCACGGCCAGCAGCACTTGCGATGCGGGAAACGGAATGTGCAGGAAGAAGCCGATGCGGTTTGTCACGCCCACTGCGCGCAACGCCTGCGCGAACGGAATCAGATGGTAATCGTGCACCCAGATCACATCGTCGGCGCGTAACAGCGGCACGAGCTGTTGCGCGAGCCACGTGTTGACGCGGCAGTAGCCTTCGAAATCGTGTCGGTCGTACTGCAGAAGATCGGCGCGGTAGTGGAACGCGGGCCACAGCGTCGCATTCGAAAAGCCGCGGTAGTACTGGTCGTAATCGCGCCGTACGAGGCCGATCGTCGCGAACGTCACCGGGCCGCGTTCCTCGAGCTTGATCTGCGGTTGCCCCGCGGCCAGCACGTCGCCGCTCCAGCCGAACCACATGCCGCCGGTTTCCTTGAGCGCGTCATAGACGCCGACCGCGAGGCCGCCCGCCGCGGGCCCGCCCTCGGAAATCGGCGCGACACGGTTCGATACGATGATGAGGCGGCTCATGACGCGCGAATCCCCGATTGAAGGCACTGCAGGCCCGATGCGGGCGCCGGCATGCTGATGGAATTGGAAAGAGCGCGCATCGGCTTATCGCTTTGGTCGTAGCTTCATAGGCGCTTCACGGGCGCTTGATGGGCACTTAATGGGCACTTGAGCGACGCTTCAAGCGCCGCCGCGCGCCGCGGCCACGATCGCCGCAAGCCATTCATGCAGCGCACTCACCGAATCGAGGCGCGTGAGCGCGATCGTATCGCCGCCGCCGACCTTGATCGACACGCCGCCCGTTTCGTTGGCGACCGCGAAGCCTTTTTCGTCGGTCAGATCGTCGCCGGCGAACACGGGCTTGCGGCCCGCGAAGGGCGGCTCGTCTAGAAACGCACGCAATGCACGGCCCTTATCGACGTCCTTCGGCTTGATCTCGTAGACCATCTTGCCCGGTTGCAGCACATACGCGCCTGGATAATCGGCAACGAGCCGCGCGGTCGCCGCGCGCGCGACCGGCTCGCGGTCCGGCGCGTTGCGGTAGTGAAGCGCAAGCGACGCACCCTTGATCTCGAGCAGCATGCCCGGGTTCTCGTTGACGACATCCGCAAGCACCTGCTCCATGCGCAGCAGCCGGTCGTCGTTGAAACCGACGCGCTGCGTGTCGCCGTTCGCGTCGCGCCGCTCGGCGCCATGCAGGCCCGCGATCGGCAGGTCCGGCAGGTTGAGAAACGCGTCGATGCTGCCGATGCCGCGACCCGACACGACCGCGACCGCGCCGTTGGTCAGCGTACGCAGTTCGGCCAGCAGGGCCGGAACGTCAGGCGGCACGAACACGCCATCCGGCGTCGGCGCGAGTTCGACGAGCGTGCCGTCGAAGTCGAAGAAAAACGCGTATTCGGTTGGGGCGAAGGCTACGGGAGGTGCTTGCATCGGGGTGTCTTGCCTTTCAGCAGCTTTCAGCTGCTTTCAGCCGGAAAAGAACGCGCATCTTACCGCGCATCGGGTGATTAATCGAGACGCCGGGAATTAATGGGCCCTCGTCGCTATTTGTCTCATATGACACATGAGGACATAGGCAGACCATCTGCGGACACATGTGAATTCCGGTCAAAAACGGAACAATCCGACTTCACGCGACTTTCAAACGCTGCGTCAAATTGCCTCGCAGCCCGCATCAGGTGGTCCGCGCGCGACGCGGCTTCGGAAATTGCGCTACAGTTTCTGCCTCTGCTGCGAACCGCATTGTTGCCGGATTGTTGTCGATGTTGTTTTCAACGAGCGTGACGAACGCGTCGTACCGGCTCGCGCTTCCAATGTGTTCCCGCTGCATTTCCGATGTCTCTTCTTCAATCGAGTCGGTGATAAAGCCTTTGTTCCCTGGAT
Organism: Paraburkholderia edwinii; assembly: GCF_019428685.1. NCBI lineage: Bacteria > Pseudomonadati > Pseudomonadota > Betaproteobacteria > Burkholderiales > Burkholderiaceae > Paraburkholderia > Paraburkholderia edwinii. Next base: position 1,594,428 of record NZ_CP080095.1, on the reverse strand, counting down.
CTTTGTTCACGCGTTTTCTGTCGGCCTGCCTGAGCGCGTTTTTGCGACCGCTGCACGCGGCGTCCAGATTGCGCCCATCGCGCGCACCCGCTCGCGGCGTCGCCGTGCTAATGGTCGCGCTGTGCACGACCGGCGCGCTGACCGCCTGCTCGCACGACGAAGCGCCATGGCACCTGACCGACGTGACAGGCCATTTGCCCGACCTGCAGTTCTCGCTGACCGGCGATGACGGCAAGCCGGTCACCGGCGATTCGTTCAAAGGTCACACGACGCTCGTCTACTTCGGCTACACGCATTGCCCTGATGTTTGCCCGGAGACGATGGCGCGTTTGATGCAAGTCATCGGCAAGCTCGGCCCCGACGCACAACAAGTGCGCATTCTGTTCATTACCGTCGACCCGGCGCGCGATACGCCGCAAGCGCTGCATGACTATGTCGCTGCATTCGATGCGCAGCATGCGCGCGGCCTGACCGGCAGCGACGCGCAGATCGAATCGCTCGCGCAGCGCTACCGCATTGCGTATCAGATGGAAAAGCGCGATCCGAACGGCAATTACGAAGTGACGCACAGTTCGGCTGTCTATATTTTCGATGCGCAAGGCCATGCGCGGCTGCTCGCGACGGATCAGGACACGCCTGATCAGATCGCGCAGGATCTGCGCCGTATCATTGAGGCTCGTTCGTGATGCGCTTTGCCGATCCGTCCTTCTGATTTACCTTGGCCGACGCCCTTCTGTTCCCACGATGCCCCTACAACCATGAGACCACTGACCTCCCCGATGCATCGCTTTAACTTCGCGCCGAAGTTCACGCAAACTGTCGCACTCTCGTTCGCGCTGATGTTCGCGGCCGGCGCACCCGCCTATGCGGCCGGCGCCGCGCAGGCAATCGCCGTGAAGAACGCGTGGGTCCGCTGGCTGCCGAATAACCTGCCCGCCGCCGGCTACGTGACACTCGCGAATAACAGCGACAAGCCGGTCGACCTCGTCGATATCTCGAGCGCCGACTATGGCAGTGCCATGCTGCATCAAACGGTATCGAGCGGCTCGACGCAGAAGATGGTGATGGTCGACAAGCTCACGGTGCCGCCGCATGGCGAAGCGCAAATTTCGCCAGGCGGATATCACGTGATGCTCGAAGACGCGAAGCACAAGATCGCGCCCGGCGACACCGTGCATCTGAAGCTGCATTTCTCGGACGGCGAGACCGTCGATACAGCGTTTCCCGTTAAATCGCCGGCACAGGCTAATTGACCGTTCGCGCGCGTTGGCGAAATCGCATGTGATGAACATGCGATGAACGTGCTGGGTGCGGATGCCCGCGATGGATGACTGTTCCGGACGTCGCAGAGCTTCCGCCGGATTCTCGCGCCACGATCGCGTCAATCAGGCCGAGCGCATCCAGACGTGCGGGATGCCGTCTTCTTCGTGTATTTCCGAAATCGGCTCGAATCCGTAGGCACCATAAAACGCCTGCAAATGCGCCTGCGCATGCAGACGAATCGGCGTGCCCGGCCACTGCGCCTCGATATGGCTCAACGTGCGTTCGAGCATCGCCTTGCCTAACCCGACGCCGCGAAATCCGGCCGTGGTCAGCACGCGGCCGATGCGGATATCCGCTTCTTCAGCGTCGGGCAATAGCACGCGCAAGTAGCCGGCGAGCTTCGCGTCCGGCGCATCGGAACCGTATGCGAGCAGATGCCACGCATCGAGATCGAGCCCGTCGATATCGCCGTACAGACAGTTCTGTTCCATGACGAAGACCGCGCTGCGCGCAGCAAGCATTTCGTAGACCTCGACGTTGGTCAGAGCATCGAAGGCTTTCCAGCGCCAATCGAAGTGCGGCGCCTGATTTGTAGCGGGTCGTTGCGGATCGGACATGGTTCTCATCGAAAAGAGGCGTGAAGCAAAGCGGCTCGCCGGATCAGAGGATTATGCCGTGGCGATCGCGTGTCGGGATCGAGCGTCCGGTTGATGTACGCAGCGCATTGACGCGCAATTTATGCGCGATCGTCGAAGCGATAAGCACGCGTCGCGCTCACGCAACCGTACAACACGGCAACGACCGCCGCGACGGATAACAGCTTGGCAATCGCATGGCCCGGCAATCGCAAGCCCGTTCCCCCGCGCAACCGCGATGCGCAGAAAAAAGAAAAGCCCCGATTCAGCTCACACTGGATCAGGGCTTTTCTTTTCTGGAGGCGCGAACCGGAGTCGAACCGGTCTAAACGGCTTTGCAGGCCGCTGCATAACCGCTTTGCTATCGCGCCGTAAGCGGACTGCGGAACCTGGACACGTTACACAACTTGCATATGCTGTTGCACACGCAACGGTCCGCAGAAAATTTGATTGGCCTGCTGGAAGCCTGCCGAACACACTACCAAACCACGCGCTACCAAACAAAAAGGGAAGCTTCGCTTCCCCAGCTTGCTTCCCTTTATTGCTGGAGCGGGAGACGAGTCTCGAACTCGCGACCTCAACCTTGGCAAGGTTGCGCTCTACCAACTGAGCTACTCCCGCGCGATCCTGCAAAACCACTCAAATGAGCGCCTTGCAGTGTATTACTTTTGCACTGCTTGAAGCGTCGCCGCCGTGTCTCACAAAACTTCGAAAACTTCACAGCGTCACTTCGAATTCTGGAGCGGGAGACGAGTCTCGAACTCGCGACCTCAACCTTGGCAAGGTTGCGCTCTACCAACTGAGCTACTCCCGCACTGCACTTGCTTCCTGCATTAACTCCAGCGCATCCACTTTCAGAACCGCCTGCACCGGAGAAACGAGATTATGTATAAAGCACTGAAACGTGTCAACCCTTTTTGCTGCGGGCCTGACGCAAGTTTTATCGCGTCCGCAAACGGGTCATTCACATTGCGTGAAACAGCACATCAAACCGCGCCGCCGCGCTCGCGAATCTGCGGCCATGCGAGCTTCATGTAATACAGCATCGACCAGATCGTCAGCACCGCGGCGAGATAAATGAGCCACACGCCCCACACACGCGTGTCGAGCACAAACCCGCCCGGAAACGGCACGGGACCATAGAGCAGCAGCATCGGAATCGCAACCATCTGGCATGCGGTCTTGAACTTGCCGAGCGAATTCACCGCCACGCTCTTCGACGCGCCGATCTGCGCCATCCACTCGCGCAGCGCCGAGATCGCGATTTCGCGACCGACGATAACGAGCGCGATCGCCGCATCGAGCCGCGCGAGCTGCACGAGCACGAGCAGCGCCGCGGTCACCATCAGCTTGTCGGCGACCGGATCCAGAAACGCGCCGAATGCCGAGGTCTGGTTCCATTTACGCGCGAGATAGCCGTCGAACCAGTCGGTCAGCGCCGCCAGAATGAAAATGACCATCGCCGCCAGATTGCGGTGCTCCAGGCTCATCATGGTGTTAGGCAGGTAAAACACGCCCACGACGAGGGGAATGAGCACGATCCGCAGCCACGTCAGAAAGATCGGGAAATTAAACGGCATGGGCAGCGACAGGGTTCTGAAAAATGGAGTTGCAATTGTGCCGTCTCAATGAGACAGCTACAAGCCAACAAACATCAGGCGAAGTCCGGCGTACCGCAACCGGACGGCGTGCAACCGGCTCGCACGAAGCTCAAAAGCGGCTCAAAAACAGCTCAAAACAGGACTGCGTTCGGCCGCGGCATGCGTCAAACCGCCGGCAAGCTCAATGCAGTTGCCGGTAAATCTGCTCGGCGAGCGCGTGCGAAATGCCTTCGACACTCGCCAGATCCTCGACGCTCGCCGCGACCACGCCGCGCAAGCCGCCAAAGCGCGCGAGCAGGCGCTGGCGCCGTTTTGCGCCGACGCCTTCGAGCTCCTCGAGCCGCGACGTCTGCCGCGTTTTCGCGCGCTTCGCGCGCATGCCCGTGATCGCGAAGCGGTGCGCCTCGTCGCGAATCTGCGCCACGAGCATCAGCGCCGCGCTTTCCTTGCCGAGTTCGAGCGCCGTGCGGCCGTCCGCGAACACCAGCGTTTCCAGCCCGACCTTGCGCCCTTCGCCTTTCGCGACGCCGACCAGCATGCCAAGATCGAGCCCCAGTTCGTTGAACACCTGCCGCGCGATTTCGACCTGACCCTTGCCGCCGTCGATCAGCACGATATTCGGCAAGGTGCCGCCGGCGGCAACGGGCTCGGCCGCATCGGGCGTGACGAGCGGGTCCGCCGCGGCTACGGTTTGCAGGGTCGCCGCTTCGTCCGCGGCATTCGCGGCGGCTTGCGCAACCATCTTCTCGTAGCGGCGCGTGAGGACCTGGCGCATCGCCGCGTAGTCGTCGCCGGGCGTGATACCGGTGATGTTGTAGCGCCGGTACTCGGACGACTGCATCTTGTGATGGTGATAGACCACGCACGATGCCTGCGTCGCTTCGCCCATCGTATGGCTGATGTCGAAGCATTCGATACGCAGGCTCGCGAGGTCTTCGCATTCGAGGCTCAGCGTGTCGGCCAGCGCGCGCGTGCGCGCCTGCTGCGAGCCCTGTTCGGACAGAAGCCGCGCGAGCGCGAGGCGCGCGTTCTGCTCGGCCATCGTGAGCCACGCACGCTTCTGGCCTTGCGGCTGGCGCAGCACGGCGACCTTGTGGCCGGCCTGTTCGGTCAGCAGATCGACGAGTTCCCGGTTCGCGGGCGCGTGGCTCACGACCAGCACCGGCGGGACGCGGTTGCCGAGATAGTGCTGCGCGATAAAGGCTTCAAGTACTTCGGCTTCGATGCCTGGGAGGCGTGAGCGTGAGCGCGCCACCGAAGCTGTGTCGCTGGCGGCTGCGGCGCTGGCGGGTGTCGGGCCGGTGTCGGAGTCGCCTGCATCGATGTCGCCTGCATTCGCTGCGCCTGGGACGGCTTCATCTGCGATGTCCGTATCGCTCTCGTCGCTTGCGTTTGCTTCGTCCTGCGCATCGTCTTCGTTCGCTTCGCCTGCTTCGAGCGATTGAAGCGCGTCGAGGGCATCGAGCGCATCGGCGTCGGCGTCGACATCGGCAAGATCTGTCGTCATCGCCAACGCCGCGCCGATGTCCGCATCCTCATCACCGAGCTCGCCTTCGTCGACCGCCAATGCGCTTTCGACGTGCGCCGGGAAATACGCCTTGTCGCCGAGATGCCGCCCGCCACGCACCATCGCGAGGTTCACGCAGACGCGTCCGCCGAGCGCCACGACCGCGAGAATATCAACGTCGTTATCACCGCCCACTTCGATCGCCTGCTGGTGCAACACCGTCGAAAGCGAGCTCATCTGGTTACGCACCGCCGCCGCCTGCTCGAACTTCAGTTCAGCCGCGAACGCGTGCATCTTCTGCTCGAGTTCGCTCATCACTTCCGACTGGCGGCCCAACAGAAAGCGCGACGCGTTCGACACATCGCGCGCGTAGTCTTCCTCGCTGATCGCCGCGACACATGGCGCCGTGCAGCGGCCGATCTGATGCAGGAGGCAGGGCCGAGTGCGGTTGTTGAACACCGAGTCTTCGCAGGTGCGCAGCTGGAACACGCGCTGCAGGATCTGGATGCTCTCGCGCACGGCCCATGCGCTCGGGAACGGTCCGAAGTACTGATTCTTCTTGTCGACCGCGCCGCGGTAGTACGCCATGCGCGGGAACTTGTGGCCGGTCAGCTTCAGATACGGGTAGGACTTGTCGTCGCGAAACAGGATGTTGTAGCGCGGCGCAAGCGCCTTGATCAGATTGTTCTCGAGCAGCAGCGCTTCGGCTTCCGAGCGCGTCGCCGTCGTCTCGATGCGCGCAATACGCGTGACCATCATCGCGATACGCGGCGACAGCAGCGTCTTCGTGAAATAGCTCGACACGCGCTTTTTCAGGTCGCGCGCCTTGCCGACGTAAAGCACGGCGCCGCTCGCATCGTAGTAGCGATAGACGCCCGGCAGATGCGGCAATTGCGCGAGCACTTTTTTCGGCTCGAAGTCTTCTGGAGTGGCGGGAGCGTCGGAGTGGGCCATGCAGGATCGGGCTGAATGCCGCGCGCGGGCGGTGATTGGACTTAGAATCGCCAGTTTAGAACATTCCGCTCCTGCCGCGCCCACGCAGGTTCACGGACCTCGCCGCCATGTCCCCCACTACCCGTTCCGCCGTCCGCCATGCTTCACGCGCGCGGCACAGTTCGCAGACGCAGCCGCCGTCCACGCGGCCCGGCACGCAACCCTCGCCGGACGGCGCGCAACACGCAGCAATCGCCTGCGATATCTTTTGCGCGGTCATCGACAACTTCGGCGATATCGGCGTGTGCTGGCGCCTCGCGCGTCAGCTTGCGGCGGAACACGCGTGGCAGGTGCGCGTGTTCGTCGACGATCTGCGCGCGTTCCACGCGCTGTGCCCGGCCGTCGAGACCGACCGTGCGCGCCAGACGGTGCAAGGCATCGTCGTCGAACACTGGCATGAGCCCGCGCATGCGGGCGACACGCTCGAAGTCGCCGATGTCGTGATCGAAGCGTTCGCGTGCGAGCTGCCGCCCGTCTATGTCGCGGCGATGGCGCGCCGCGCCCACGCCCATGCGCCGGTGTGGATCAACCTCGAGTATCTGAGCGCCGAGGACTGGGTCGCCGATTTTCATTTGCGGCCGTCGCCGCATCCGCGCTATCCGCTCATGAAGACGTTTTTCTTTCCCGGCCTCGTGCCCGGCACCGGCGGCGTGCTGAAGGAACGCGATCTGGATGCGCAACGGGCCGCCTTCGAAGCGTCGCCAGCGATGCGTGAGCAGTGGTGGCGCGATACGGTCGGCGCGGCGCCGCCATCCGCCGGGTCGATCGTGATCTCGCTTTTCGCCTATGAAAACCCGGCTGTCGACGCGCTACTCGAACAATGGCGCGACGCGCCCGCGCCGGTCGTGCTGCTCGTGCCCGAAGGGCGCATCTCGGGCGCGCTCGCGCGCTTTTTCGGAGTGCCGTCGTTCGCGGCGGGTACGCACGCAACGCGCGGCAGCCTTACCGCGCATGCGCTCGCGTTTACCGAGCAGCCCGGCTACGACCGTCTGCTGTGGGCAAGCGATCTGAATTTCGTGCGAGGCGAGGACTCGTTCGTACGCGCTCAGTGGGCCGCGCGCCCGTTCGTCTGGCACACCTATCCGCAGGCTGACGACGCGCATCTGCCCAAGCTCGACGCCGCGCTCGAGCACTATGCGCGCGCTGCGCCTCAAGGGACGGCCCGAGGTGCGCCTCGCCGTGCGTCCGACGAGCATCCGCACGCGTTGCCGCCCGCCGCGCGCGACGCGCTGACGCGCTTCTGGCATGCATGGAACGGTGTCGGCAACCCCGACTGGGCCGCATTATGGACCGACTTCGCCCATCATCTGCCGGCGCTAACCGCGCGCGCCGGACAATGGGCCCACGAACTCGCGCGCGCCGGCGACCTCGCGGGAAATCTGGCGGAATACGCAAAATCTCAGTTAAAATAAACGGTTAGCCAACGGCCGCCGCCAGCTTTGCAAATATGACCGCCGTATGACTGGTCAATCCGCGGCTCAATCCACGGTTGACTCCGGCTCGGGCGTTAAACCCAACCCGGCGGTTAAATCTGGCGGTACTGAGTAGTTAGCCGCCTTAACTGAGCCGGCTTAAATCCAGATCGAACGATCGAACAGTATTGAACCAGCTCATTGAACCAGCTCATTGAACCAAGGACGGCCGAACTCAGGCGGACCGAACCGCGGCAAGCCGCTGGGCAAGCAACGTTGAAGCACAATATTTCGTACAGGACAGTTTTATGAAGATTGCTCAAGAACTCCGCACCGGCAATGTCGTGATGATCGGCAACGACGCGATGGTCGTGCAGAAGGCCGAATACAACAAGTCGGGCCGCAATTCCGCCGTCGTCAAGATGAAGTTCAAGAATCTGCTGACGGGCGCGGGCATGGAAACGGTCTACAAAGCCGACGACAAATTCGACGTCGTCGTGCTCGACCGCAAGGAAGTCACCTACTCGTATTTCGCCGACCCGATGTACGTGTTCATGGACGCTGACTACAACCAGTTCGAAGTCGAAGCGGAAATGATGGGCGACGCGCTGCACTATCTCGAAGACGGTATGGCCTGCGAAGTCGTTTTCTACAACGAGAAGGCGATTTCCGTCGAACTGCCGACCACGCTGGTCCGCGAGATCATCTACACGGAACCGGCTGTCAAGGGCGATACGTCGTCGGGCAAAGTTCTGAAGACGGCCAAACTGACCACCGGCTTCGAACTTCAAGTGCCGCTCTTCTGCAATATCGGCGACAAGATCGAAATCGATACGCGTACGCACGAGTATCGCAGCCGGGCGTAAGGAAAGCGCAGGCTTCACTCAAGAGCCGCGCGTGGCGCGGCTCTCTTTCGCGAAAGCGCCCTTTTTGGGCGCTTTTTCTTTTTTCCACGACCGTGTATGGTGGTGGAAATCTTTACCGGAAATTTATGCAAATTTGCGCAGGTGACCCGCCTTCCGAAACGTCAGGGCATTGATTCCGCTGCACATTGTCTGTCTGGCACGGCCTCTGCTTACCTACGATCCAGCCGCTCAGATTTCCGGGCGGTTCATTGATCAAGGGAGGTCTCAATGAACAACGACATCGCTGAAGGCAAGTGGAAGCAGATGATGGGCAAGGCGAAGACGGCGTGGGGCGAGCTGACCGACGACGAACTGACGAAGGCTGAGGGCCGCGCGGACAAACTCGCCGGCCTGATCCAGGAACGTTACGGCAAGACCCGTGAAGAGGCGGAACGCGAAGTGCGCCGCTTCTTCGACGCCAATCGCGAGCTGTAGTTGACCCTGCAGTCGACCCTCTAGTCGACCCATTGCAGTCGATCAGTCGTAGTCGATTCAGATAACCAGTTTCACGCAGTAAGCCGTGCGCGCCATGCAGTTAGCGCACGCGGCCGCCGGAAAACGAAGCAGACGAACGCGCGCCCGACCGGAGCTCATGCCGGTTCATGTCCGGACGCCGTCCTCTGCTGTGCGGCCAAGCCAGCGCCGCGCCCGGCACGCGAATGCAGCACGCACAGGCGATCAAGCCTGTGAAGCCTGCGAAGCCCGCAGCGGGCCGCAGGCGCAGCGAGACAAGCTTTACACAAACAAGGGTTCATGAGCGTTACCGGAGGCAACAGGACCAGAACAGATATGTGTCGAAACGCCGCGTCCGAAATTCGACTGACTGCACCAGCCCGATACCGTGCCCCGCATGCGTCCGGTTGTCCGACGCAACGGGTTTCCGTCCCTTTGAAAAAATTGCGCTCGTTATGCCACATGCCCTGATTGTCGAAGACGATCCCAATAGCCTGTCCGGCCTGTCTGCGATCCTGGCCGCTGATGGTTTTTCGGTCGACACCGCTATTACGCTCGCCGAAGCGCGCGCCGCATTGACGCGCTTTATTCCGGACGTCGTGCTCGTCGACCTGAACCTGCCCGACGGCAGCGGCCTCGATCTGCTGCAGCACCTGCCGGTGCAGCCGCCCGGCGGCGCGTTGCCGGTGATCGTGATGACCGGCAACGCGACGGTCGAAAGTGCGATCGAAGGATTGCGCCACGGCATCTGGGATTACCTGCTCAAGCCCGTCAATATTCCGCGTTTGCGCAGCCTGCTGGCGCGCATTCCGCGGCCGTACGAGCTGACCGAGGAAGTGCAGACGCTGCGCGCCAAGCTGCGCCAGATGGGTCGCTTCGGCCCGATGATCGGCCGCAGCGGCGCGATCCAGCACATCTACGACACGATCGAGCACGTCGCGCCGACCGAGGCCGCCGTACTGATTACCGGCGAAGCGGGCACCGGCAAGGAAGTGGCCGCGCGCACGCTGCACGAGATGAGCCGGCGCCGCAAGGGTCCGTTTATCGTGTTCGACTGCCGCGCGGCGGCGGCCGTCGGCGGCGGTCGGCCGCTCGACAGCCTGCTGTTCGGCCATGAGCGCGGCGCGTTCAGCGGCGCCGATCAGCGCGAGCCGGGCCTGTTCGAACAGGCGAGCGGCGGCACGCTCTTTATCGATGAAATCGCGCTGCTGCCGCGTCCGCAGCAGGAAGCGCTGTTGCGCGCGCTCGACTCGCAGACCTTTATGCGGGTCGGCGGCACGAACCAGGTCGTGACCGATTTCCGGCTGATCGCGTCGACGCGCAAGAATCCGCGCGCCGCGGTGTCGGACGGCTCGCTGCACGAAGACCTCGGGCTGCGGCTGGAAGCGGCGGCGCTGTCGCTGCCGCCGCTGCGCGAGCGCGGCGACGATCCCGCGCTGTTCGCCGAGGCTGTCGTCGACGAATTGAATCGCGAGGCGAATGCGCGCGGCGTCGCTGACGCGACGAAGCTGATCTCGCCGAACTTTCTGCGCGAGTGTCTCGCGTATGAATGGCCGGGCAACGTGCGCGAATTGCAGGAGCGCGTGCGGCGCGCGTATCAGGCGTCCGGCGATGTACTCGAAACGCTGCGCGCGGACGAAACGCACGGCATCGCCGGGCGCGATCTGAATGGTGGACGCGTACAGGTCACCGTCGGCACGCCGCTCGCGGACGTCGAGGAAATGCTGATCCGCGCGACGCTCGACGCAGTGGGCGGCACGCGGCATCGTGCGGCGTCGCTGCTGGGGATCAGTCCGAAGACGCTGTACAACAAGTTGCAGCGGATGCGGTTGAACTGAGCACTGAGTGGCCGGGGCGGGGCTGACGGGGGTTGCAAAACGCAGCTGGAGAGAACGAAGAACGGCGCAAGCGGTTGAGCTTGCGCCGTTCTTTTTTGGCTGTAGCGGCTTCGGTTTCTTGGGCGGCTTTGGCCGTTTCGCTCGCTGCGGTCGCTTCGCGACGTTCAGTCAACCTTCACGCAAATGCGTCGCGCAGCAACGCCTGCGCGCGCTGATACTCGGGCTCGTCGACGAGCTTGTCCCACGTCAGCGCCTTGCCGCGCGGCCGCATGCGCTTGATGCGCCGCCGCGACGCCTTCGACTGCTTGACGCGCAGCGCGTCGAGCACCTTCCCCGCTTCTTCCGGCTGATTGCAGATCAGCACCATGTCGCAGCCCGCGTCGAGCGCCGCGGTCGCGGCCTCGGTCAGCGTGCCGCCCTGGCGCGCCGCTTCCATCGACAGGTCGTCGCTGAATATCGCGCCCGTGAAGCCGAGCGCGCCGCGCAGGATGTCCTGCAGCCACACGCGCGAAAAGCCGGCCGGCTTCGAATCGACGAGCGGATAGATCACATGCGCGGGAATCACCGATGCGAGCGACATGCCGAGCCAGTCGTACGGCGCGACGTCTTCCGCGAGAATCTCGTCAAGCTTGCGTTCATCGACGGGCACCGCGATGTGCGAATCCGCGTGCGCAAAACCGTGCCCCGGGAAATGCTTGCCGCAGTTCGCCATACCGGCGAGCGCGAGGCCGTGGTTCAGGCTCTTCGCGAGCATCGTCACAACGCGCGGATCGCGATGGAACGCGCGGTCGCCGATGACTTGCGATTGCCCGTAGTTCAGGTCCAGCACCGGCGTAAAGCTCATGTCGATACCGCATGCGCGCAGTTCGGCGGCGAGGATATAGCCGACCGCGGTCGCGACCTTCGTCGCATGCAGCACATCGTCGTCCCACAGCGCGCCGAGCTTGCCCATCGACGGCAGCACCGTGAAGCCGTCGGTGCGAAAGCGCTGCACGCGGCCGCCTTCGTGATCGACGGCGATCAGCAGATCGTCGCGCACATCGCGGATCGCATCGGTCAGCGCGACGAGCTGCGCGCGGCTTTCGAAGTGCCGCGCGAACAGGATCACGCCACCCGTCATCGGATGCGCGAGGCGGCGTTTGTCAGCCGCATTGAGCGTCTTGCCGACGACATCGAGCATGACCGGTCCAGCAGAGGTTTTCTTCATCGGGAGGAAACGTAGAAGGCGGAGGAAAAGGACCTGCGAATCGCGCGGCAGCCGATGCGGGACGTCGCGCTGGAGAAATAATTCGGAAGGCAGGCGGACAAGGACGACCGGTGCGACGGCCCGGTGATTGTCAAACCGGGCACCGAACTGATCGCCGCACTGCGCGCGACATCGGGCACCGACCTGCGCACCGGACTACGCACCCGTCTGAGCGCCAGACTCTACGCCGGACTCCGCCCCGGTCTCCGCGATCACGAACGACACCGCATAGTCGCGTTCGTCGGACAGTGTCACGTGCGCGGTGATACCGCGTTCGGCTAGCCAGTCGGCGAGTTCGCCCGAGGCGACGACGTACGGTCGGCCGCCCGCCTCGTTGAGCGTCTGCAGCGCGCGCCACGTCATCGGCCAATGCATGCCGAGGCCGATCGCCTTCGAGAACGCTTCCTTCACCGAGAAGCGCGTGGCCAGAAACGCGAGGCCGCGCACTGCGGAGCGCGCATTGCGCGCGTGATAGACGCGCAGTTCGTCGGGGCCGAGCACCTTTTCCGCGAACCGGCCGCCCGTGCGTTCCATCACCGCCGCCACGCGGCTTACCTGTACGACGTCGGTGCCAATGCCGTAAATCGCCATGAGTATGCCGCCCGCCTGCGCTTAAACGCGCGCGGCAAGACGCGCGGCGACCATGATCGCCTTCATCTCGCGCACCGCGTTGTCCCAGCCGGCGAAGATTGCGTGCGCAACGATCGCATGGCCGATATTCAGTTCAACGATCCCTTCGATCGCCGCAATCGGCTGCACATTCGTATAGTGCAAGCCGTGTCCCGCATTGACCTTGAGCCCGAGCGAGCGGCCCAGTTCGACGCCTCGCACGACGCGCTCGTACTCGCGTTGCTGCGCGGCTTCGCCGTGCGCTTCGGCATAGGCGCCCGTGTGCAGCTCGATGACGGGCGCGCCGGCTTCGTGGGCGGCGCGAATCTGCGCATCATCGGCATCGATAAAAAGCGAGACGCGCGAGCCCGCGTCCGCCAGCTGCTTGCACGCGTCGCGCACCGACTCGAAGTGGCCGGCAACGTCGAGACCACCCTCGGTGGTCAGCTCGGAGCGCTTTTCCGGCACGAGGCAGACGTCGTGCGGCCGCACGTCGCAGGCGATATCGAGCATCTCTCGCGTGACCGCGCATTCGAGGTTCATGCGCGTTTTCAGCAGCGGGCGCAGCGCGCGCACGTCCGCGTCGACGATATGCCGGCGGTCCTCGCGCAAGTGCAGCGTGATCGCATCGGCGCCCGCCTCTTCCGCGGCGAGCGCCGCGCGGATCGGGTCGGGGTAGGACGTGCCGCGCACATTGCGCAGCGTGGCGACGTGATCGATGTTGACGCCAAGGTCGATCACATCCGGCGACGTCAGAAAGAAGCTCATAGGTTCTGCAGGTCGATCAGGATCTGGCGCGTCGCGAGCGGCGTGCCGCCAAGATAGGTATTGAGCAGGAAGCGCATCAGCGTCTTGCTCTGCGCAACCGTCTGTGCACGATGGTAATCGTCCTGCTCCATATCGAGCAAGGTCTGACCCGATACGACGGGCCATTGCGCGGGCAAATCGTCGGACGCATCGCGCACGCCGCGCTCCGGGTCGAACACGTAGCGGCCGGTGGCGAGCACCGGCTTGCGCGCGACCGTGCGATCGAGCGACATCGCGTAACCGGTCTCGCGCAGCAGCACACGCTCGAACGACCGCAGCACCTGCACCGGCGGCTCGTCGTGCGCGAGGCGCGTGAGCGTCACCACGTAGTGGTGGAACAGTTGCGGATGCGGATCTTCGCGCGCACAGAATTTAACGAGCAGCTCGTTCACGTAGAAGCCGCATAGCAGCGCGTCGCCCGCCAGCGGCAGCATGCCGCCGACCCATTCGGCGCCCGTCAGCGTGCGCATTTCGGACTTGCCGGTCCACGCGAGCGAGAGCGGCTGGAATGTTTGCAGCACGCCGCGCAGCGCGGAGTGCGGCCGCTTGGCGCCCTTTGCGATCAACGCGAGGCGGCCGTGGTCGCGCGACAGCACATCGAGAATCAGGCTGGTTTCGCGATACGGATAGCTATGCAGAACGAAGGCCGGCTGTTCGGAGATGCGGTATTCGGAGGCGGGAGCGCGCGATGAGGCCCGGCGGGCGGGTCTGGCTGCGCGCTGCGCGGGGCGTGGGGTTTCGTCGCTTGCGCTCGGACTTGCCCCTGCGTCGCCGGTCGCCTGATTGCGCGCTTCGAGCAGCGCTTCGTCGGCGAAGTCATCGCCGGCCGTGCGGGCGGCATCGGACTTCTTCGACGGCCTCGAAGATTTTGCCGAAGCCGTCGAAGAAGCCCGCGAAGTGGCGCGCTTCGCGCGACCGCGCGCCGGCGACGCATCCGCGCCGTCCGGCGCGGATGCGTCTGCGGATGCCGATGCGGCAGCGGCCCGCTCCTGCGGCGGATCGGGCTCCGCTTCAGGCGGCTGCGTCATCCATGCGTCATTCGTACCCATAGGCGCGCAGTCCGGCTTCGTTGTCGGCCCACCCGCTCCTCACCTTGATAAAGGTCTCGAGGTACACGGGACCGTCGAACAGCTTTTCCATATCGAGGCGCGCTTCGGTGCTGATCTGCTTCAGCTTCGCTCCCTTCTGGCCGATGATCATCGCCTTGTGCATATCGCGCTCGACCAGAATCGTCGCGAAGATGCGGCGCAGACGGCCTTCGGCCTCGAACTTGTCGATGAGCACCGTGCTCGTGTACGGCAATTCGTCGCCGGTCCAGCGGAACACCTTTTCGCGCAGGATTTCGGCGGCGAGGAAGCGCTCGCTGCGATCGGTCAGATCGTCTTCGCCGTAGATCGGCTCGCCTTCCGGCAAATACGGCTTGACGGTTTCAAAGAGCCGCTTGATGTCGTCGGGATTCTTCGCCGACAGCGGCACGATTTCCCTGAATTCGCGCAGGGCAGACATCTTCTGCATGAACGGGAACAGCGTGTCCTTGTCGTTCACGCGATCGAGCTTGTTCGCGATCAACAGCACCGGCGCCGACGGCGGAATCAGGTCGAGCACCTGCTGATCGTCAGGCCCGAAGCGGCCGGCCTCGATCACGAACAGCACGGCATCGACGGACGTCAGCGTCGAGGTGACCGCGCGGTTCAGCGAGCGGTTCAGCGCGCCGCTGTGGCGCGTCTGGAAGCCAGGCGTATCGACAAAGATGTACTGCGCGTCATCGAGCGTGCGGATGCCGGTGATGCGGTGGCGCGTGGTCTGCGCCTTGCGCGAGGTGATGCTGACTTTCTGGCCAACGAGCGCGTTCATCAGCGTCGACTTGCCGACGTTGGGGCGGCCGACGATGGCGACCATGCCGCAACGAAATCCTGGTGTAGTGGGCGTGTTCATATTCGGGGGTGACGGCTACGACTGACTCGGTGACTGACTTGCGGCGAGCGCATTGGGCCGGTTTGCATCGCATCGCGCAACCATCAATCACGCGGTCACGGCAAGAGACGCGGCACAGCGGTGATGGTCGGTCCGATGTTCGGTCAGGTCAATCGGTTGAATCAGTTGGGAGCTAACGGGGTGGATCAATGGCCCGCGTCGGCGACGCGCGTGTGCAACGCGCTAGCGACGCCAGGTTCGAGGTCCGCTTCGGCGGTCGCCGCACCGGCGGCTTCCCGGCTGCTGCGGGCCGTTATTTTTTCGGTGCTGCGTACGGCCGCTTCGAACCGGTCGGCCGGGTCGTCCTGGTCCGTTGAATTTGGGTTTGCGCTTCTGCTCGGGTTTTCGCTTGCGCTTCCGCTCGCGTTTCCGTTCACGCTCGCGGCGCGCGCGGCGGCTTCGGGTTTGTCGGCGGGTTTGTCTCCGGCTCGGTCGGCGGGCCGATCTGCTGTGCGATCTACGGGCCGGTCGGCGGGGCGTTCAAGCTTGTCGCCGGCTTTTTCGGCTGGCTTGTCTGCTTTATCTGTCTTGTCCGCGGATGTTTTGTCCGCGGCGGATTTGTCCAGGGGTTTGTCCGCGGCTTTCTCGGCGAGCGGGTCGGCGGCTTTGTCCGGCGCCTTCTCGGTCATTTTCTCGGCCACCTTCTCCGCGGCCTTGTCGGTAGCACGCGCGACGGCTTCAGGCTTGTCCGCCGCCTTTTCGCCGTGACCGCCCTGACGACTCGCGGTTTCGGTCAGATCTGAAGGCTGGTCGGGCGGCCGTGTCGCCGCGTCGGTGCGGTCGGCTTGCCGGTCGGCGCGATCGGCCTTTTCGCCGCGCGCGAGCTTGTCGTCGGACCGCTCCGCGCTCCGGTCGCCCGTCTTCTCGACCTTTTCCGTCTTGTCAGCCTTGTCTGCCCTGTCCGTTTTTTCCGTTTTGTCGCTGCCGCCGGCAGTGCCGGCGCCGCCGCTGCCTTGACCCTGGCTGTATTCGACATGCGCGGCGCGAATCACCGCGAGCGGCGCCACAGAACTGGCCGCAGCCGCCGGCGCGTCCCGTTCGGCGAGCGCCTCTGATATGGCCTTCGCTTCGCCGCGCGCGGCGCGCTCGGCCTTGCGCAGGTCCGGCGCACGCAAATCGAGCGCCGTCTGCACGCCGGTCACGCCGGGGACGATTTCCGCCTCGGCGTTCTTCGCGGCGCGCGCGCTCTTCGAGCGCTTCGGCTTCGCGACGACGGCAGGCGCCGCCGCCATCACCTCATCGAGTGCCTTTTTCGCCGCAGCCTGCTCGGCCGCGCGGCGGCTCGCACCGGAACCGGACACCTTGACGTCGAGCTTCGGCACCGTGCATTCGACTTCGAACTGCTGATTGTGCGCCGCACCATGCGTCGCAATTACCGTGTAGGTGGGCAGCGCGATCTTGTGGCCTTGCAGGTATTCCTGCAGCAGCGTCTTCGCGTCCTTGCCGAGCGTGCGCGGGTCGATATGGTCGAGAATCGGCACGTAAAGCCGCTTGATGACCGTCTGAGCGGCCTCAAAGCCGCCGTCGAGGAAAATCGCCCCGAGGATCGCCTCGAGCGCGTCCGCGAGGATGGACGGCCGGCGGAAGCCGCCGCTGCGCAATTCCCCTTCGCCAAGGCGAAGTCCGTCCGAAATATTTAGGGCCTGAGCAATTTCGTAGAGCGACTGCTGCTTGACGAGATTGGCGCGCACCCGCGAGAGGTCGCCTTCGTCGAGTTTCCCGAAACGTTGGAACAAAAGTGCTGCCACCGCGCAATTGAGAACGGAGTCGCCGAGAAACTCGAGCCGTTCGTTATGCGTGGCGCTATGACTGCGGTGAGTGAGAGCCTGGCGCAGCAATTCCGCATTGCGAAATTCGTAGCGCAGCCGGCTTTCCAGCGGAGATGAAGGCATGGGCAGAGTATAACGCGGGCGCCAGCCCGAGCGAAAACGCGGACCAGCGCGCGAACAGGCGTGGTGAAGCGACGTTACAACAGGTTCTTAAAGTAGCGTGGTAACACGTTGCGCACGTTTTGCAGCGTGTTTCAGGGCTGTGAGTCGAAGCTGTGGGCCGGAGCTGTGAGTCGAAGCCATGAATCGGAGCTGCAAACGAGGCCGTGAGTCGGCGCTAGAGTCGGGCAGTGACTCGCACCGCGACTCAGGTTTGATCCGGGCTTGGATTCAGGCCGTATTTCAGGCCTGAATTCACGCGGCGATTCGCTCGGTTCTGGATCCGGCGCGGTGATTCAGGATCGTGATCGCGAATCGCAACGTAACTGTCGCCAGACATGACGTGGCGAGGCGCCCCTTTCACAACGCGCAAACGCAGCTCACGCGACGTCGATCGAAGCAGACGCCTGCGCAGAAACAATCTGGCGCTCACCGCGCGCCGTCCGCTTCGATCACGAAGAAGAGGCCGTTTACTGCTGGAACGTGCCGATGCGCTTGAGGTTGCTGAAGTTCATCCAGATAAAGAACGCGCGGCCTACGATATTCGCGTCCGGCACGAAGCCCCAGTAGCGGCTATCCGCGCTGTTGTCGCGGTTGTCGCCCATCATGAAGTAGTTGCCCGGCGGCACCTTGCAGATCACGCCGCGGTCGTTGTAGTCGCAGTTGTTGCGAAACGGGTAGTCTTCCGCGCCGACGATAAACGGCGGCACCGCCGGGTTATTCAGAATACGGTTCTTGCGGCCGTCGAGATCTTCTTCGAACTGCTTCGCATAGCCGATGCGCTCCTCGTCGAAGTAATCGGGCAGCGGCGTCTCCGGAACCGGCTTGCCGTTGATCGTCAGCTTCTTGTCCTGATACGCGACCACGTCGCCGGGCAAGCCGATTACGCGCTTGATGTAGTCGACCGATTCGTCCTTCGGGTAGCGGAACACGACGACGTCGCCGCGTTGCAGCGGATGGCCCGACGTGACCTTCGTATTGACGATCGGCAGGCGCAGGCCGTAGTCGAATTTATTCACGAGGATAAAGTCGCCGACCAGCAGCGTCGGCACCATCGAGCCCGACGGGATCTTGAACGGCTCGACAACAAACGAGCGCACGACGAACACGACCAGAATCACGGGGAAAAAGCTCGCCGTGTATTCGAGCCACCACGGCTGGCGCAGCTTGTCGTCACGCAGTTTCGCGCGCGTTTGATCCGGATTTTCGTCGGCGAAGCGCTCGCCGACCCGTTCCTGCTGCCGGTCGAAGTCGGCGACGGCCGCATCCGCCGCGCGCCGACGCTGCGGCATGAAAAAGAGCTTGTCTGCAACCCATGCGATGCCCGTCAAAACGACGAGCACAAAAAGAATCAATGCAAAATTCATCGAGGGGATCCCGTTGTTCGTCTTATTTGTCTTCGACTCGCAGGATCGCGAGGAACGCCTCCTGCGGAATCTCGACCGAGCCGACCTGCTTCATCCGTTTCTTGCCTTCCTTCTGTTTCTCGAGCAGCTTCTTCTTACGCGAGATGTCGCCGCCGTAGCACTTCGCCAGCACGTTCTTGCGCAGCGCCTTGATGTTCTCGCGCGCGATGATGTGCGCGCCGATCGCGGCCTGGATCGCCACGTCGTACATCTGGCGCGGAATGATTTCGCGCATCTTCGCGGCGACTTCGCGGCCGCGATACTGGCTCTGCGCGCGGTGCACGATAACCGACAATGCATCGACCTTGTCGCCGTTGATCAGCATGTCGACCTTCACCACGTCCGACGCGCGATACTCCTTGAACTCGTAGTCCATCGACGCGTAGCCGCGCGAGACGGACTTCAGCCGGTCGAAGAAGTCGAGCACGATCTCGGCCATCGGAATTTCGTAGGTCAGCTGGACCTGGCGGCCGTGGTACTGCATGTTGATCTGGCTGCCGCGCTTTTGCGTGCACAGTGTGATAACCGAGCCGACATAGTCCTGCGGCATGTACAGGTTCACCGTGACGATCGGCTCGCGCACTTCTTCGATCCTCGACGGGTCCGGCATCTTCGCGGGGTTTTCGACCATCACGATCGTGCCGTCGCGCTGCAGGACTTCGTAGACCACCGTCGGCGCGGTGGTGATCAGGTCCATGTCGAACTCGCGCTCGAGCCGCTCCTGCACGATTTCCATATGCAGCAGACCGAGGAAGCCGCAGCGGAAGCCGAAGCCGAGCGCCTGCGACACTTCCGGTTCGTATTGCAGCGAGGCGTCGTTGAGCTTGAGCTTTTCGAGCGATTCGCGCAGCGCGTCGTACTGGTTTGCTTCGACCGGATAGAGGCCGGCGAACACCTGCGGCTTCACTTCCTTGAAGCCCGGCAGCGGCTCGGGCGCCGGGACCTTGACGGTCGTGACCGTATCGCCGACGCGTGCCGCCGTCAGCTCCTTGATGCCCGCGATGATAAAGCCGACCTGCCCCGCCGACAGCGCGTCGAGATTGCGCGACTTCGGCGTGAACACGCCGACGTGCTCGACCGGATACTCGGCGCCCGTCGCCATCATGCGAATGCGGTCTTTCGTGCGCAGCGTGCCGTTGACGATGCGCACGAGCATCACGACGCCGACGTAGTTATCGAACCACGAGTCGATGATGAGCGCCTGCAGCGGCGCGTCCGGATTGCCCTTAGGCGGCGGCACCTTCGCGATCAGCGATTCGAGCACGTCTTCGACGCCCTGCCCGGTCTTCGCGCTGCAATGCGCGGCGTCCGTGGCGTCGATGCCGATCACGTCTTCGATTTCGGCAATCGCGCTTTCGGGGTTCGCGGCCGGCAGATCGATCTTGTTCAGCACCGGCACGACTTCGACGCCGAGTTCGATCGCCGTGTAGCAGTTAGCAACCGTCTGCGCTTCGACGCCCTGGCTCGCATCGACGACGAGCAGCGCGCCTTCGCACGCGGACAGCGAGCGGCTGACCTCGTACGAGAAGTCGACGTGGCCCGGCGTGTCGATCATGTTCAGGTTGTAGACCTTGCCGTCGCGCGCCTTATAGGACAGCGCGGCGGTTTGCGCCTTGATGGTGATGCCCCGTTCGCGCTCGAGATCCATCGAGTCGAGCACCTGGGATTCCATTTCGCGGTCCGACAGGCCGCCGCAAATCTGGATGATGCGATCGGCAAGCGTCGACTTGCCATGGTCGATGTGCGCGATGATCGAGAAATTACGAATATGATCCATTCAAGGCCGATCAAGCAAAAAAGGCGCGCTCGGTGGGTCGCGAAGCACGCCTTGTAAACAGACTGAAAAACCTGCCTATTTTAGCCGAAAAGGGGTACCGCAGGCGGTTTTACGGGGACGGCGCGAGGATGATCGGGCGGCAGGCGTATCGAGGCGTATGGACGCGTATCGGTTTGCAGAAGAACCGCCTGCGCGCGTTCGCGCGGACGGCCGTGAAAACCGATGCACGAGCAAGGCCCGATGCATCAGCAAAGCATTAGCCACGCATCAGCGCGCCGACGCATCGGCTCGCGTGGCCAGCACCGCGCGCACACGCGTCGCATCGAGGTGATAGCGGCACAGCTCCGCACCTTCGTACATCAATACCGGCACGGCTTCGTTGTAGCGCGCTTCGAGCGCCGGGTCGGTGTCGATATCGATGACGTCGACACGCGCGCCGGATCCCATGAGCAGGGGTTCGAGCGCGGCGCGCATGTCGTCACAAAGATGACACCATGCGCGCCCGTACAGCGTGAACACCAGCGGCGCGGACGAAGGCGCCGGATTCGTTGCACGGGTTGCGTACGTCATCTGTGCCGCCGCGTCCGCGGTCATTTTTGTCGCGGTCACTTCTGTGGTTGCGCGCGCGGGCGGATCGGCACGAACTGCGTGTTGTCGCCGCGACGCACGAGCAGCGCGACCATCTTCTGCGGGTCGAGATGCGCGGTGAGTTCGTCGAACTGCTTCGCGCTCGTCACGTCGGTGTCGCCGATCCGCAAAATGATGTCGCCCTTCTCGAGCCCGACGCGCGCGGCCGGCCCTTCGACCACATCGACCTGCACGCCGTTGCGCAGCTTCAGCGTCTTGAGCTGTTCCGCCGGGATGTCGCTGACCGCGAGGCCCAGCGCATTCGGCGCCTGCTGCTTCGGCGCGGGCGGCTTGCGCTGGTCGGTGCGCGTCGCTTTGTCCGGCTGCATCTCGGCGACAGTCACCGACAGATCGCGCGTCTGGCCCTTGCGCCAGATCGTGATGGTCGTCTTCGTACCGGGCTTCGTGTCGCCGACCATGCGCGGCAGATCGGTGGCCGTATCGACCGGATGGCCGTTGAACTTCAGGATGATGTCGCCCGGCTGCACGCCGGCCTTGTCGGCCGGGCCGCCCGGCTCGACGCTGCTGACGAGTGCGCCCTGCGCCTTCGGCAAACCGAGCGAATCGGCGACATCCTTCGTGACTTCGCCGATCGCGACCGCAATGCGGCCGCGCACGACCTTGCCCGACGTCTTCAGCTGATCGGCGACGCGCATCGCTTCGTCGATCGGAATCGCGAACGAGATGCCCATAAAGCCGCCGGTACGGCTGTAGATCTGCGAGTTGATACCGATCACCTCGCCTTGCATATTGATCAGCGGACCGCCCGAGTTACCGGGATTCACCGCGACATCGGTCTGGATAAACGGCAGATAGTCGCCGGTATCGCGCCCCTTCGCGCTGACGATGCCGGCCGTCACCGTGTTCTCGAGGCCGAACGGCGACCCGATCGCGACAACCCACTCGCCGACGCGCACCTTATTCGAATCGCCGATCGTGACGCTCGGCAGATTCGTCGCGTTGATCTTCACGACCGCGACGTCGGTGCGCTCGTCGACGCCGATCAGCTTCGCCTTGAATTCGCGCTTGTCGGTGAGCGTGACGTAGATCGTGTCGGCATCGTCGATCACGTGCGCGTTGGTCATCACGTAACCGTCAGACGACAGGATGAAGCCCGAACCGACCCCGCTGTTCGTTTCGGAGTCGCTGTTGTCCTGCTGCGAATCTCCGCCGCCCTGTCCCCCCTGACTGCCGCCCTGGCCACCCTGGTTGTCGTTGCCGCTACCGCCGCCACCGCCGCCACCACGCGGCGATTGCGGCGACTGCGGCATCGGGATGCCGAAGAAGCGGCGGAAAAACTCAGACATGTCGCCGTCGTCCATCCCCGGCGGCAAGCCGCGGTTGCTGGTCGGCACATGCGCGGTCGTGCGGATATTGACGACCGCGGGGCCGACCTTGTCGACGAGGTCGGTGAAATCGGGAAGGCTCGCTGCGGGCGCCGCCACTGCCGTATGCGGCAGAAACGGCAGGCAAGCCGCCAGCAACGCGGCCGCGAGGAATTTGCGCACCGAGAGATTCGTCATGTCGTCGTAAACCGATGGATTACCTGGGAGCCTTGTATTCTATGGCAGACGCGAACTGCTGCAATGTGACCTGGGGCACTTCGCCAAGCAGGGTTATCCAGAAGTCCCCGCGGCGCTTGACGAGCACATGGGTTGCCCCCGTACTGCCCGCGCCTTCCTTCCGTGTATTTTTTTCGACTGGCTCAACGAAGATCGAGATAGCCGCGAGGCCATCGGAAAACACCATCTGGTCGACGGGAATCGGCGGATTGCTCGGATCGTGCGCGGCCATCGGACGCCGCAATTCACGGATCTTTCTGAAGCCCGGCACGTTGGGCGTGATCTGCCAGCCCTGCGCTTCCATATTGACCGGCTCGACCGGCGGACGCACCACCGTCCATCCGGCCGTATTGCGAATGCCCGCCGCGATTGGCGTCTTGTCGACGGGCACGCCGATGCGAATTTGCGAAAACGACAGCTGCTCGAGCACGTCGCCGTTGGGATCGAGCGTTTGCGCGCGCAGCAGCAAGCCGGTTTTCGTGTCGGCCCACAGCTTGTAAGCGAAGCGATACTGGTCTTTCGGATCGAGCTCGATCACGTCCGCTTCGAGGCCCGCGACGCGATCGCGGCCAAGAATCTTCGGCTCGTAGACCGACAGCACGTCGTCGCTGCTCGCCGACAGCAAGGCCGGGAACGAATCCTTGTTCTGCCGCTGCTCGACGACGCACAGATGCCGTTCGGGTACGAACGTATAAAGCTCGTCGTTATGACGCAGCATCTTGCGCGGCTTGCCGTCGAGACTTTCGAGCTGCTCGTATTCGCCATCGTTGCGCGTCGCATAGTGCGAGATGCGCGAGGTCTGCACGAAGGTGCCGCGCTGATAGACGAACGCGCCTTCGTAATTCTGCTGCTGCGCAGCCTGATGGATCCGGTTGAGCAGTTCGGCCGCCTGGCGGCGGACGGACGGGTCGTCTTGCGCGAATGCGCGAGGCGAGGCGGATAACGCTGAAAGTAATGCGGCCGCACAGAACAGAAGTGCCGGCAGCCGTCCCCAGGTTTTCGTTTTATTGAACCGCAAAGTCTGCATCGAGCTATCGATCCTGTCGACCTTATCGCAGGCCCTAGCGGCCTGGCGTCGTAACGGCCGCGCGGATCAGCGGCATCGCGGCGCCCATCGACGGCTGCTGCGCGAATTGCTGATGGGCCTCGAGATACTGATCGAGACTCGCGTCGCGGATGATGTTCGCGTCCTGCACCGCCGGTTGTGCGGTCGCGGCCGGCATCGACGCCATCGCCACGCGCTGCACACGATCGCCTGACGACGAAACGGATGCGACCTGCGATACATTCTGCAGACCGGTATTCACGCCCTGCAGTTGCGGCACCACGATCCATGTGAGCGTGGCCGCCGCGGCAGCGACTGCGAACGCCGGCGCGAGACGCAGGCCGAACAGCGTGCGCTGTGTGGCTGCGCCGCTTGCGCGCGACGCCGACGGCGCGACGATATGCGCTTCGTGTTCGAAGCGCGCCGCGAAGCCGCTCATGAACGCGCGGCTGGCGCTTGCGCTCAATGCGAGATCGTCGGAACGCAATGCGTCGCCGATCAGGTGATAGTTCGACCACGCCGCGCGATCTTCATGATCGAGCGCGGCGATGAATGCGCCGGAGTCTTCTCCTTGCCATTCACCGTCGATCAAGGCAGACAGACGCTCGCCGCGCGAGCCCGTTTGCAGATTGGCCTGCGAGTTCGCTTGCGCGTGCAACGAAACCGACCCCATGATGCTCCCCATCCTTTACAGACACCCCGTAGTGACACCACCTGACCCAGATATTGGACCGCTGCCCCGAAGCGACGATCAGCTGATTAACGGCGAACTACCCGCCAACCATCAGCCAATTACCAGCGCTTGCCCTCGGGTGTGTCCAGCAGCGGACGCAATTTTGCCGCAATGGCTTCGCGAGCGCGGAAAATTCTCGATCTGACGGTGCCGATCGGGCAGCCCATCATTTCGGCGATTTCCTCGTAGCTCAAACCCTCAATTTCACGAAGAGTAATGGCGGTGCGCAGCTCTTCCGGTAAAACCGCCATTGCAGCATTGACCGTCTCTGCGATCTGTTTGCTCATCAACATCGACTCGGGCGTGTTGATATCCCTTAGTTGGTCGGCATCCGAGAAAGTTTCAGCTTCTTCGGCGTCCGCTTCTGTGGACGTGGGCGCCCGCCGGCCCTGCGTCGCAAGGTAGTTCTTCGCCGTGTTCACGGCAATCCGGTACAACCACGTATAGAAAGCCGACTCGCCGCGGAATTGCGGAAGCGCCCGGTATGCCTTGATGAACGCATCCTGGGCCACATCCTCGACCTCGGCGGGATCCCGCACGAGGCGCGAGATCAGCCGGATGATCTTGCGGTGGTACTTGGTGACCAGAAGCTCGAACGCGGCCTTGTCGCCGTTCTGCACGCGCTCGACCAGCACCTGATCAATTTCTTTTTCGCTCACCTGATAAATCCGTTAGCAAGGGGCCCGCGGGGGGACCATTGTAGCGTCCCCTTCATCCTGTCACGTTACAGCAGTAACCGCGGTAACAGTCGTTACATTGCCCCGTGCGCGGCGCGCCGGGCCAGTACCGACAGCTCACGGAAATGGTCGGAGCAAAGCATGTCGGCCGTGACAAGCAGCGTGCGGGAGCGGCCATTGTCGCTTACAAGCACGACCGACAGCAGCCAACCGCTCCACTGCGCGAAGCTTGCGATACGGCCCTGCGCGATCGGCTGCCCAGCGCGGTTCCACGCCGTCAAACCATCGGGCCCGATTTTAAGCGACGCGGGGCGGCGGCGCGCGTCATGCGCCCACGCAAGGCACAACACGGCGAGCATCGTCAGCACGGCGACGGCGGCATGCA
Organism: Paraburkholderia edwinii; assembly: GCF_019428685.1. Lineage (NCBI taxonomy): Bacteria > Pseudomonadati > Pseudomonadota > Betaproteobacteria > Burkholderiales > Burkholderiaceae > Paraburkholderia > Paraburkholderia edwinii. Next base: position 1,569,045 of record NZ_CP080095.1, on the reverse strand, counting down.
CCCATCCGGCGCGCGGCATCAAGGTGGTGAAGACTGCCGTGGCCGCAATCGCGATGAAGGCCGCGGTCGCGCCATACACCAAGGCGGACCGCCGCAGCACGATGCGCTGCGACGATCCGCCCTGGAATTTCTGCGAGTATTGCGTTTGCGACTGGGTCAACCGGTAACGCCGCTTACGCGCGCTTGAACACCAGCGTCCCGTTCGTGCCGCCGAACCCGAACGAGTTCTTCAGCGCGACATCGATCTTCATCTCCCGCGCCGTGTTCGCGCAGTAGTCGAGATCGCATTCCGGATCCTGGTTGAAGATGTTGATGGTCGGCGGCGAAATCTGATGATGCACGGCCAGCACCGTGAACACCGACTCGAGACCGCCCGCGCCACCGAGCAGGTGGCCGGTCATCGACTTGGTCGAATTCACGACGATGTTCTTCGCGTGATCGCCGAAGGCGCGCTTGATGCCGATCGTTTCCGCGAGGTCGCCGAGCTGGGTCGAGGTGCCGTGCGCATTCAGATAGCCGACTTCGTCCGCATTGATGCGCGCGTTCTTCATCGCGGCCAGCATGCAGCGGCGCGCGCCGTCGCCGTCTTCGAGCGGCGCGGTCATATGGTAAGCGTCGCCGCTCATCCCGTAGCCCGACACTTCGGCGTAGATCTTCGCGCCGCGCGCCTTCGCGTGTTCGTACTCTTCGAGCACCATCACGCCCGCGCCTTCGCCGAGCACGAAACCGTCGCGGTCCTTGTCCCACGGACGGCTTGCGGTAGCCGGATCGTCATTGCGCTGCGACAGCGCGCGCGCCGCCGCGAAACCGCCAATGCCGAGCGGCGAGACGGTTGATTCCGCGCCGCCCGCGATCATCACGTCGGCGTCGCCGTACTCGATCAGACGCGAGGCTTCGCCGATGCAATGCAGGCCCGTGGTGCAGGCCGTGACCATCGACAGATTCGGACCCTTCAGGCCGAACTTGATCGACAGATGGCCCGAGATCATGTTGATGATCGACGCGGGAACGAAGAACGGCGAGATGCGGCGCGGACCGCGGTTCAACAGTTCGGTCTGCGTGATTTCGATCATCGGCAGGCCGCCGATACCGGAGCCCACGACCACGCCGACACGTTCGGCCAGCGCTTCGTTGATCTCGAGGCCGCTATCCTTGATCGCCTGCATGCCGGCCGCGATGCCGTAATGGATAAATGTATCCATATGGCGCGCTTCTTTCGCGGGAATGTATTCCTCGACGCTGAAGCCCTTGACCTCGCCGGCAAAGCGAGTCGAGAAATTCGCCGTATCGAACTTCGTGATGTCGGCGATGCCGGATTTGCCGGCGACCAGATTGGCCCATCCATCGGCAACATTATTGCCAACAGGCGAAATCAGCCCCAGGCCTGTAACAACAACACGACGGCGGCTCACGGTAACCCCTTTTCCATAGAATGACGAAAGCAAAAACGGCAGTTCAGCCCAAAGCAAAAGCCACAGCGGCAACAGGCGACGAGCCTGTGTACCCTGTGGCTATGAGCCTGGCATGAACACCGGTAGCGGCGGCCTGGCCGCCTGTTCCACGCGTGGCGCGCGGGCCGCGCAACAGCGGCGCGCCGACACGGACAAAGCGGGCGGCGCCGGCATATCCGACGACAAGGCACGCGCCGACGTATCTGACGACAAAGCAGGCGACGACCATGCGGACGACGTCCATGCAGGCGGCGATGCTGGCGCGAATGACCTTAAGCCTTGACGTTGGCGCGAGCGTAGTCGATCGCTTGCTGCACCGTGGTGATCTTCTCGGCTTCTTCATCCGGGATTTCCATGCCGAATTCGTCTTCAAGGGCCATCACCAGTTCGACGGTATCGAGCGAATCAGCGCCGAGATCGTTGACGAACGAGGCTTCGTTCTTGATTTCCGCTTCGGCGACGCCCAGTTGTTCCGCAACGATCTTCTTAACGCGTTGTTCGATGTTGTCCATTACCCCTCCAAGGGAAAAAAGTTCATAAATACAGGTGCGCGCATTTTATCAGGTTTGCCCCGCGGAAAAACGGCGCGCACGTTGCTGCGAAGGCTCTGTCCGCGCGCGAGCGAAACTGCGCTGCGGCGCGGATAGTAACCGAATTTGATTACGACATATACATGCCGCCGTTTACGTGCAATTCGACGCCCGTAATGTAGGCCGCTTGCGGCGATGCGAGGAACGCGACCGCGTAAGCGATCTCCTCCGGCGCGCCCAGACGCCCCAGCGGCACTTGCGCCTTCAATGCGGCCTGCTGCTCTTCGGCCAGCACGCGCGTCATGTCGGTATCGATAAAGCCCGGCGCGACGCAGTTCACCGTGATGCCGCGGCTGCCGATCTCGCGTGCGAGCGCGCGCGTCATGCCGGCCACGCCGGCCTTCGCCGCCGCGTAGTTGGCCTGCCCCGGATTGCCCGATGCGCCGACGATCGAAGTGATGTTGATGATGCGGCCGCCGCGCGCCTTCATCATCGGGCGCAGCACCGCACGCGACAGACGGAACACCGCCTTCAGGTTCGTGTCGAGCACCGCGTCCCAGTCTTCGTCTTTCATGCGCATCGCGAGCTGGTCCTGCGTGATGCCCGCGTTGTTCACAAGCACGTTGAGCGCGCCGAATTCCTTCACCGTGCCTTCGATCAGCGCTTCGACCGCAGCGGCGTCGTTGACGTCGAGCACCGCACCGCGGCCGTTCAGATTCGCTTCGCGAAACGCTTCGGTGATCGCTTGCGCGCCGCTCTCGCTGGTCGCCGTGCCGACCACGGTGGCGCCCTGACGCGCGAGTTCGAGCGCGATCGCGCGGCCGATGCCGCGCGATGCGCCGGTGACCACTGCGATCTGCTTGTCGAGAGTTTTTTCCATCGTTGAAATTCCGCTGTGATTCCGCTTTAGTTCCGCTGTGATTCCGCTCTTGCCTGCTGTTCGCGACCGGTTTAAACCGGTCGGTCGCGGCGGCGGCGCGTTCGCCGTTCGTTTGCCGCGGGGCTGCCGCTTACTACTGTGCTGACTGCGGTGCTTAGTTCGGTGCTTAGTTCGGTGCTGACTGCGCTCTTTTTGCCGTTACGTGTTCGCGAGCTTCAGCGCTTCGTCGAGCGACGCCGGATCGACGATGGCCGCACCGCTGAGATTGCCGTCGATGCGTTTCGTGAGGCCAGCAAGCACCTTGCCCGGACCGCATTCGAACACCTGCGTGACGCCCTCTTTCGCCATCGTCTGCACGCATTCGACCCAGCGCACGGCGCCGGCCGCCTGACGCACGAGCGCATCCTTGATCGCAGCCGGCTCGCGCACGATCGCGACGTCGACGTTGTTGATCACCGAGATCGTCGGCACCTCGATTTCGACGTTTGCGAGATACGTACGCAGTTGATCGGACGCGGGCTTGAGCAGCGACGAATGGAACGGCGCCGACACCGGCAACGGCAGCGCGCGCTTCGCGCCTTTCGCCTTGGCGATTTCGCACGCCTTTTCCACCGCCGCCTTGTGGCCCGCGATCACGACCTGTGCAGGCGCATTGAAGTTGACGGCTTCGACCGTGCCTTCAGACGACGCTTCACTGCACGCGGCGCGCACGGTGTCGTCGTCGAGGCCGAGAATCGCGGCCATACCGCCCACGCCGACCGGCACCGCGGTCTGCATCGCTTGCGCGCGAAAGCGCACGAGCGGCACCGCGTCGCGAAACTTCAGCGCGCCGGCGGCGACGAGCGCCGTGTATTCGCCGAGGCTGTGGCCGGCGACGATAGCCGGTGCCGGGCCTCCGGCCGCCTGCCACGCGCGGTAAATTGCATATGCTGCGGTCAGCATCACGGGCTGCGTATTCGTCGTGAGGTTCAGATCGTCTGCCGGGCCTTCGGCGATCAGCTTGCCGATGTCCTGGTTCAGTGCGTCCGACGCTTCCTGGACCGTCTCGCGCACAACAGGATGATCGCCGAACGCGTTCAGCATGCCGACCGATTGCGAGCCTTGGCCCGGAAAAACGAACGCAAATTTCATATCGCCCCCAAAATCGATGAATTCAGATGTGCGCGGCGCCAGGCGCGACGCTGTCGTTCGTGTGTGCGGGCTCCTGTGCTATGCGCGACGAGCGGCATTTGCTCTGCTGCGCTTGCAGGCGGCACATTCGCGACGCACAAGCAGCGCAGTTCCGCCGCCGTCATAGGAAAGACAGCCACAGGAACCGCCGGCCGTCAGAAACGGATCACCGAAGCGCCCCATGTAAAGCCGCCGCCGACGCCTTCGATCAGCACGGTATGGCCGCGCTTGATACGGCCGTCGCGCACGGCGACGTCGAGTGCGAGCGGGATCGAAGCCGCCGACGTATTGCCATGCTCGTGCACGGTGACGATCATCCGCTCCTGCGGCAGGCCGAGCTTGCGGCACGTGCTTTGCATGATGCGGATATTGGCCTGATGCGGAATCAGCCAGTCGACTTCTTCGGCTTTGAGGTTCGCTTTTTCGAGCGCTTCGACCGCGACTTTTTCGAGCACGCCGACCGCGAGCTTGAACACCGCCTGGCCGTCCATATGCAGGAAAGCACTGCCCGACACGACGCCGCCGTTCACATTGCCCGGCGTGCACAGAATGTTCGAGTAGCTGCCGTCCGCGTGCAGCGCGTTCGCGAGCACGCCCGGCTCGTTCGATGCCTGCAGCACGACCGCGCCCGCTCCATCGCCGAACAGCACGCACGTGGTGCGATCGTTGAAATCGAGAATGCGCGAGAACGTCTCCGCACCGACGACGAGCGCGGTGCGATGCTGGCCGCTGCGGATAAAGCTGTCCGCTGTCGCGACGGCGTACGCGAAGCCCGAGCACACGGCCTGCACGTCGAACGCGGCGCCATTGTTCCTGATGCCGAGCTTGTTCTGCAGCAGACACGCGGTGCTCGGAAACACGAAATCGGGTGTCGAGGTCGCGACGATGATGAGATCGATCGACTGAGGATCGACATCGGCGGCTTCGATCGCGCGTTGCGACGCGAACAGCGAGAGGTCGCTCGTCGTCACGTCGGGTTCAGCGAAGTGGCGTGCGTGGATGCCCGTGCGGGCGACGATCCATTCATCGCTCGTTTCGATGCCCTGCTTCGCGAGTCGATCAGCCAGTTGCTGGTTGGAGACGCGTTGCGGCGGCAGATAACTGCCGGTGCCGAGCACGCGGGAGTAAATAGTGGATTGCGCCATTATGCCTTCGAGGAAGATGCGGCGTAGGGCCCGGCACGACCTGTACGGCCTGCGACAGGATCCGAAGCCGGACCGGAAGCGGGACCGTCAGAGCCGACTGCGCCGGCAGACGAGCTGGCGGGGTTCGCCGGATCGGCTGGTGTCGGCTCAGGGGTCGGCTCGCGGGTCGGCTTTCCGGCACTGGCCGGATCGGAATCGGATGAAGCTGACACGCCCGCCGCAGCTACCGCCGCTGCATCGCCTGCGCCGCCCACGGCTCGTGCCGCTTGTGCCGTATGCGTCGCCTGTTCGAGGGAACCGGCGTTCTCCTCCATCGCGCTCGCCAGGCGGTCGAGCACGCCATTTTTGACGGCATCATACCCGCGTTTGATAGCCCACTCAAACGCATAAGCGTCTGCGGAACCGTGGCTTTTGATCACAAGGCTGCGCAAGCCGAGCAGCGCCGCGCCGTTGTATTGCCGATGATCGACGCGCTTCTTGAAACGCAACAGCACCGGCAGCGCGAGCACGGCCATCACTTTCGTGAGCCACGAGCGGCCGAACTCTTCCTTGATGATGTTGGAGAGCATCTGCGCGAGGCCTTCCGACGTCTTCAACGCAACGTTGCCGACGAAACCGTCGCAGACGATCACATCGGTCGTTCCCTTATAGATGTCGTCGCCTTCGACGTTGCCGCGGAAATTCAGCGTGCTCGCGCGCAGCAACTCGCCTGCGCGCTTGATCGTCTCGTTGCCCTTGATCATCTCTTCGCCGATGTTCAGGAGACCGATGGTCGGACGATCCTTGCCTTCGAGCGCGGACACGAGCGCGTGGCCCATCTCGGCAAACTGCAGCAGATGCTGCGGTTCGCAATCGACGTTCGCGCCGAGGTCGAGCATCATCGTGTAGCCGGTCGGGTTCGGCAAAGCGAACGCGATCGCCGGACGCTCGATGCCGGGCAGCGTTTTCAGCACGTAGCGGGACACGGCCATCAGCGCGCCGGTGTTGCCGGCGGAAATGCAGGCCTGCGCGTCGTCTTCCTTCACGCGGTTGAGCGCGACGCGCATCGAAGAATCTTTCTTTTTGCGCAGCGCGACCTCGACCGGATCGTCCATGGCGACGATCTCGCTCGCCGGCACGACTGTGAGCGCCGGTTCGTTCACGGCCTTCAGTTTCTTCAGTTGCGCGCGGATCGCGCTCTCGATGCCGACCAGCATCAGCTGCGCGTCGGGATGCGAGCGAACGAAGTTGACGGCAGCGGGGACGGTCACGGACGGGCCGTGGTCGCCACCCATGCAATCGATCGTGAGTTTTACAGTCATCGAGTGCGACGAATTTCAGACACAAAAAAGCGGCAAGTGAATGCCGCCTCTTCGGTGTGCCGGGAAAATGTCAGGCGAGTGTTCGTCAAGCCGGTACTGAACAACCTAATCGTTGAATCCGCTGCAGTGGCCGCAGTATGAACCGCAGCCGCGGAACCGGCAGCGACGAACCGACCGCCGCGCGCAACGCCTGTGAAAGGGCGCAACACGCTCTCGCCGATTAGTCGTTCTTCGTCTTGACGACTTTCTTGCCGCGGTAGTAGCCGTTCGGGCTGATGTGGTGACGCAGATGCACTTCACCCGTGCTCGGCTCAACTGCGAGCGGCGCCGTGTTGAGGAAATCGTGCGAACGGTGCATGCCACGCTTCGACGGCGACTTCTTGTTCTGTTGAACTGCCATGATAACTCCTGAAAATTTTCCGAATTCTAACACAGCGCGATGTCGCGACCGCCACTGGCGGGTCCGCTAACCGGTCCGCCTCATGGCTCGCCTCGCGCTACCCCTGCAACCTGTTCAATGCTTGCCGCCTGAATTATCAGACCCGTCGTCCGATCCATCATCGGACCCATCCGGGCCCTTTGATTTCAGGCCTTGCAGCACCGCAAACGGATTCGGCCGGTCCGGCTCGGCGCCGCCTTTTTCGTCTGCTTCATCCTGCTCGTCGCTGCCTTCGGTACCGGCTGCGCCCGAGGTCAGACTCTCGTGCACGTCGGGACAGATTTCGTGCTTCGGCACGAGCGGCAACGACAACAGCAATTCTTCTTCTATCAACTCGACGAGATCGAACTGGCGCGAGCCCACGATCACATCGACTTCATCTTCATCGAGCGGAAACTCTTCAGCTTCCGCTTCAGTGCCGACGATGCGATAAATCGCATCGACATTGAATGCCTGCTCGTACGGTGCCAGGCAGCGCTGACATTCGAGCCACGCACTACCGTGAACCGCGAGCCGCAGATACGGCTGCGGACCTTCGGTACCGTCGTCCTGCAATTCCGGCTGCGTCGATCCTTCGGCTTGCCAGGTGAACGTGGTATCGCGCTGGTCTGCTGGCGCGTCCGCCGGGACTTCGTTTAACATGCGCGGCAGTTGCGAAACGCGCACGACACCGGCGAATTGCCGCCCGCTACGTGCAAACTCGAACAGATCGAGTTGCCGCGGATCGACGGGAGCGGGCGTGCCTTTGTGCTGAGTCGAATGCGTCATGTGCGTCCCCTGCCTGCTGCGTTTTGCCGCCGCGGTTTGTTACTGCTGCCTTGTTACTGCGCGTTTGCGACTGCATTTGATTCTGCGCTTGCTTCCGCGCTTGCTGCCGCGTTTGCCGGCTTCCGCCTGCGCCCCCCGGCGAGGGGCCTGCCGATCGCGTACCGCTACCCGCAGAAGCCACCGCTAGAAAAGCCCAAAACTATATCCGTTTTGTCTTTTCGAGTCAAACACTTAAGGCCCGGTATACGACGCCGCACGCAGACCACCTTTCAAAACCCGTTTTCCACCATGCCGGAACCCCTCAAAAGCCCACCCCGCCTGATTCTCGCGTCAAGTTCGCGCTATCGCCGCGCGCTGCTCGAACGCCTGCGCATTCCATTCGATGTCGCTGTGCCGGACATCGACGAAACCCCGCAGGCCGGCGAAAGCCCGCAAGCCACCGCGCTGCGCCTCGCCGAAGCCAAAGCGCGCGCGGTCGCGGCTGGCCTCGCCGACGCGGACAATGCGCTCATCATCGGCTCCGACCAGGTCGCGACCTTCGACGACTTGCAGATCGGCAAGCCCGGCACCCATGAAAAAGCGCTTGCACAACTGAAAGCGATGCGCGGTCGCGAAGTGCTGTTCCACAGTGCGCTTTGCCTCTTCGACAGCCGCTCGCAAGATGCGCAGCGCATCGATGTCATGACCCGCGTGCGCTTCCGGACGCTGCCCGACGCCGCGCTCGACGCCTATCTGCGCGCCGAAACACCGTACGACGTCGCAGGCAGCGCGAAAGCGGAAGGACTCGGCATCACGCTGATCGAAGCGATCGAATCGAACGACCCGACCGCGCTGATCGGCCTGCCGCTGATCGCGCTGTCGGGCATGCTGCTCGCGGCGGGCTATCCGCTCTGGGGGGCGCCATGAGCGGCGTGCTCTATCTGATCCCGAACACGCTCGGCGACGGCGACGCCGACGCGCTCGACGCCGTGCTTCCCGCGCCGGTCCGCGCACGCGCCGCCACGCTCGGCTACTACATCGGCGAAAACGCGAAGACCACGCGCGCCTTCCTGAAGAAAGTCGGTACCGAGCGGCCGATCCAGGAAATCGAGATTCGCGAACTCAACGTGAACACACCCGCCGGTGAAATCGACCGCCTGCTCGCGCCGATTCTCGCGGGCACCGACGCGGGGCTCGTATCGGAAGCCGGCTGCCCTGCCGTCGCCGACCCGGGCGCGCTGCTCGTGCGGCGCGCGCACGAGCGCGGCGTCAAGGTTGTGCCGTTCGTGGGCCCGAGCTCGATTCTGCTGGCGTTGATGGCGTCGGGCCTGAACGGCCAGAGCTTCGCCTTTCACGGCTATTTGCCGGTCGATGCGGGCGAGCGCGCGAAGCGCTTGCGCGAACTCGAGCAGCAGTCGCGCAAGGCAAAGCAGACGCAGATTTTTATCGAAACGCCGTATCGCAATCGCGCCCTGCTCGACACGCTGCTCGCGTCCTGCGCGCCGTCGACGCTGATCTGTGTCGCAGTCGATCTGACACTCGCGAGCGAAACGATCGTAAGCCGCGCGGTCAGTGACTGGAAGAAGAAGCCGGCGCCCGATCTGCATAAGCGGCCGGCGATTTTCCTGCTGCTGGCGATATAAATCCTGGCGACGAAGGCGGCAAGCGCGACGCCACGCGGCATCACGCTCCGCATGCGGCATGCGGCATGCGACGGGCGACGGGCGGCACAAGCCGCACGCGCGCATTGCCCGCCACACCTCACCGCAAATTCAGCTTCCCGCCGGCAATCATCGCGTGAATCGCCGCGCTGCCGACCGCCGCGCCGAACTTGCGCGCGACGCGGTCGGTGATGCTTTCCTTCACCGTGTAATCGACCACGTCGGGCGCCTTGATGATCTCGCGCGCGACGTAGTCGGTATCGCCGAAGCCATCCGCGAGTCCGAGTTCGACGCTTTTCTCGCCGGTCCAGAAGAGGCCCGAGAAGATGTCCGGCGTTTCATGCAGCCGTTTGCCGCGGCCCTGGCGCACCGCATCGATGAATTGCGCGTGAATCTGGTCGAGCATCTGCTGCGCATGCGCGTCCATCTTCGGCGTCTCGGGCGAGAACGGATCGAAGAAACCCTTGTTTTCGCCAGACGTGTGCAGACGCCGCTGGACGCCGAGCTTGTCCATCAAGCCGGTAAAGCCGAAACCGTCCATCAGCACGCCGATCGAGCCGACGATGCTCGCCTTGTCGACGTAGATCTTGTCCGCCGCGGCGGCCGCATAGTAGCCGCCCGACGCGCACATATCGCCGACCACGACATACAGCGGAATCGACGGATGCTTGCTGCGCAGGCGCCGGATTTCGCTATAGATAATGCCCGCCTGCACGGGGCTGCCGCCCGGGCTATTGCAACGCAGGACGACGCCCGCGGTGCCGGCGTCTTCGAACGCATCGTCGAGAGCGGAGTTGATGTCTTCGGCGCTCGCGTTGGTATCCGACGAGATCTCGCCTTCGAGCGAAACGAGCGCGGTATGACGTCCGGTCGCGGCGACATGGTCGCCCGTCAGATCGAAAACGCCCCAGCCGATGCCGATGAGAAACGCGAGAAACACAAAGCGGAAGAAGATGCGCCAGCGCCGCGCCGCGCGCTGCTCGGCGATCGCGGCGAGCGCGATGCGTTCGAGCGCGGCGCGCTCCCAGCCGGGCTCGTTGCCGCCCGCCGGCTTGCGCTCGGCGGACTTGTTCGCTTCATTGGAATCGGGAGTGAGATTGTCAGACATGCGTTGCCGCCTGCATCGATTGGATTGTTGTTCCGGGAATTGATTGAGGAATGGTCAAGGCGCGCCGGGTTCCGACGCGCATCTGTCCAAACTCAGCGGTCCAGGCCCAGCGGCCGAAGCTCGCCGTCCGGCAGCCAGAATACCGCGCGCCCTTCAGGCGTTTCGCGCTCTTCGACCCGCACCGCACGCAATCTCCCGCCACGGCACGGACCACCGACGCATTTCCCCGTATCCGGCGCGTAGATCGCGCCGTGCGTCGAGCACATCAAGTATAAGCCCGACGATTCGAAGAACTGACCTTCGACCCAGTCGAGCTCCATCGGCACGTGCGCGCAGCGGTTCAGGTAGCCGTATGCGGTGCCATCGTAGCGCACGAAGAATACAACGACGTTACCGTCGCCACAGGTCGCATCGCGCCGTATGCCGACGCCGCCGTCGACGAGTTCGTCGGATGCGCACACGCGCACGGGTTCGGCCGATCCGCTATCCGTGCCGCTCATCATGCGTGCTCGCGCAACCAGTCGGACAGCGAACCGATGCTTTCAGCGATGTATTGCGGACCGAAAGCCGATAGCGAGTCGGCCGGATGCGCGCCGTAAGCGACGCCGATGCCGGCCACGCCCGCATTCGAGGCCATTTGCAGGTCGTGCGTCGTGTCGCCGATCATGACCGTGCGCGCCGGGTCCTGGCCAAGCTCGCGCGTCAGCTCGTGCAGCATGGCCGGGTGCGGCTTCGAGAAGGTTTCGTCGGCACAGCGCGTGCCGTCGAAGAGGCTCGTCAGACGCACCTGATCGAGCGCGCGGTTCAGGCCGACGCGGCTCTTGCCGGTCGCGATCGCAAGCAGATAACCGGTGTCGCGCAGTTCGGCCAGCAGCTCGCGCGCGCCCTCGAAAAGCTCGGTGGTCTGGTCTTTCACGAGGAAATGAAAGCGATAGCGCTCGGCCAGCCGCGGGTAGTCGGCCGGGTCCAGGGTCGGCGCGGCAATTTGCAGCGCGTCGCGCAGGCCGAGGCCGATCACGTAGCTCGCTGCCTCGGTGGCCGGCACCGGCAGCCCCAGGTCGCGGCAAGCGGCCTGAATGCTGCGCGCGATATGCGCGGTCGAATCCATCAGCGTGCCGTCCCAATCGAAAACGATCAGATCAAATTGCTGTCGAGCCATGCGTGTGCGTCTCGTTATTAGAGGAGGTGCGGGAGGGATTTTGCCCGTTTAGCTCGGCAAGCTGTGTAATAAAGCGCCGGCACTCGTCGGGTAGCGGCGCCTGAAACTGCAGCGTCTCGCCAGTCGCCGGATGCGTGATCTTGAGCCGGTACGCATGCAAAAACATGCGCTTGATGCCCGGCATGGCATTCGCGCGCGCCAGCGCCTTGTTCAGCGCGAAATCGCCATACTTCGCGTCGCCGACGATCGGCAGCCCCAGATGAGCCAGATGGACGCGTATCTGATGGGTGCGACCCGTTTTCAGTTCCGCCTCGAGCAGCGCGTATTCGGGCCACCGGTCGACCAGATTGAACACCGTGTGCGACGGCAGGCCGTCCGGCTGGACCCGCACCCGCCGCTCGCCGTCGGGCAGCAGGTACTTGTGCAGCGGCTCCTTGACCGCCCGGCGCCGGCCCCAATCGTTCGCCCACTCGCCGTGCGCGCACGCGTAATAGCGCTTGTCGACCCGGTTCTCGCGAATCTGTTCGTGCAGATCGACGAGCGCCGCGCGTTTTTTCGCGAGCATCAGCACGCCCGACGTTTCGCGGTCGAGCCGATGCACCAGTTCGAGGAATTTCGCCTGCGGCCGCGCCGCGCGCAACTGCTCGATCACGCCGAACGCGACCCCGCTGCCGCCGTGCACGGCAACGCCGGCCGGCTTGTCGATCACGAGCAAATGGTCGTCTTCGAACAGAATCGTGAAATGGGCCGAAGGCGGCGGCACGGGCGCAGCCTCGGCCGTGCCGTGCGCGATGCGAACCGGCGGCACACGGACCAGATCGCCATATGCCAGCCTGTATTGCGCATCGACCCGCCCCTTATTCACGCGCACTTCCCCGCTGCGCAGGATGCGGTAAATATGGCTCTTCGGCACACCTTTACAGATGCGCAACAGAAAATTGTCGATCCGCTGACCAGCCGCGCTATCGTCGATTTCAATCATCGACACCTGATCACCTGCGACCGGTTTCTGCGAATTTTTGCCTAACTCTTTCATTCTGAATATAATTTGCCCAGCAGTCTGCGGCGGGAGCGGGTTCGGCCGGCATGATGAAACCGAAGCCGGTACCCTGAGCGCGGTTCAAATGCGATTCAAGCGCAGTCGAACCACGGTCGAATCGCAGCCAAACCGCGGGCGGATTGCACAGGTGCAGGTGTTAAACCAACATTTTACTTGCGCCAGGGGCGCGTTGCTCACCCCAAAACGAGATGCAACAAGTTGCACGCACGGAAGCCGTGCCCGGCAGGGACAGCGCCCAGAGGCGCGTTCGGTCGAAGCGGCTCCGACGGTAACGGAACTTTGGTCAAAAAGAATTTGACCGGCGCGCCTCACTTCGATTCGAGGCGCACCGGTGGCGAAAATACGGCGAGCGCCCATGGCGTCCTGCGAGGAAATGCAGGACTTGGCGACGTCAAAAAATCAGGCGAGACAGCTTTGAGCGGGATATCGCGATGCATAGCGAATCCCACGCGTCAGACCGCAGCCTTCGCCCGTCCGGTCATGCGCCCAGTTGGCGCACCGGTGGGAATGGATGAAGGCACAGGCAGACGGTCGGCCGGGCTCGGGCGTGTCGCGCCGTTTATTTGAAGCCGTGTTCGCATGTGCCCTGCGGCAGTCGTCCTTGTCCTTTCTTGCGGACGGCGCCCTCTTAAGGCAATTCTCCCGCCACTTTTCCCGCTCCAGCGTGCTTGTGAAAACACAATAAGGCGCGGCGTGCCGCTGCCTGTCGTTTGGCGTTCCGTTTTGCAGCCGGGTTGCGAGGTGCAACCGGTTGCAACCCGAGACGCCGGATGCCGGGCCGCGCAAAGCCGCTCTGGAGCCGTTCAATGAAACGCATGCTGTTCAATGCGACGCAGCAGGAAGAATTGCGCGTCGCCATCGTCGATGGGCAAAAACTCATCGACATCGATATCGAAACCGCCGGCCGCGAACAGCGCAAAGGCAATATCTACAAGGGCATCGTCACGCGCATCGAGCCGTCGCTCGAAGCCTGTTTCGTCAACTACGGCGAAGATCGCCACGGCTTCCTGCCGTTCAAGGAAGTTGCCCGCCAGTATTTCCGCGATGGCGTCGAAATGCGCTCCGCGCGCATCCAGGATGCATTGAAGGAAGGCCAGGAACTGATCGTTCAGGTCGAGAAGGAAGAGCGCGGCAACAAGGGCGCGGCCCTGACCACGTTTATCTCGCTCGCCGGCCGCTATCTGGTTCTGATGCCGAACAATCCGCGCGGCGGCGGCGTGTCGCGCCGCATCGAGGGCGATGACCGGCAGGAACTGCGCGAAACGATGGCGCAGCTGCAATTGCCCGAGGGCATGAGCATCATCGCGCGCACGGCCGGCATTGGCCGCAGCGCCGAGGAACTGCAGTGGGATCTGAACTACCTGATGCAGCTCTGGCGTGCGATCGAGGCGGCCTCGCAAAGCGGCCAGTCCGGCACGCCGATGCTGATCTATCTCGAATCGAGCCTCGTGATCCGCGCGATTCGCGACTACTTCCAGCCCGATATCGGCGAAATCCTCATCGATACGACCGAAATCCATGACCAGGCACGCGCCTTCATGGATATCGTGATGCCGGACAACGTCAGCAAGGTCAAGCGCTACCACGACGACGTCCCGCTCTTCTCGCGCTTCCAGATCGAGCATCAGATCGAAACCGCGTACTCGCGCACGGTGCCGCTGCCGTCGGGCGGCGCGATCGTGATCGACCACACCGAGGCGCTCGTCGCAATCGACGTGAACTCGGCGCGCGCCACCAAGGGCGCCGATATCGAGGAAACCGCCGCGCGCACGAACCTCGAAGCCGCCGACGAAGTCGCGCGCCAGCTGCGTCTGCGCGACCTGGGCGGCCTGATCGTGATCGACTTCATCGATATGGAGTCGGCCAAGAGCCAGCGCGAAGTCGAGCAGCGCCTGAAAGACGCGCTCAAGCACGACCGTGCGCGCGTGCAGATGGGCAAGATCTCGCGCTTCGGCCTGATGGAGCTGTCGCGCCAGCGGCTGCGCCCGGCACTGTCGGAAGGCAGCCACGTGACCTGCCCGCGCTGTAACGGCACGGGGCATATTCGCGATACCGAATCGTCTGCGCTGCAAGTGCTGCGGATCATTCAGGAAGAAGCGATGAAGGAAAACACCGCGGCGATCCACTGCCAGGTGCCGGTCGAGGTGACCGCCTTCCTGCTCAACGAAAAGCGCTCGGAAATCAACAAGATCGAGTCGCGTTTCAAGGTCGCCGTGGTGCTCGTGCCGAACAAGCACCTCGATACGCCGCACTACAAGCTCGAGCGTCTGCGTCACGACGACGCACGCCTCGACGACCCGCGTGCGTCGTGGAAGATGGCCGAGGAAGCGGCTCGCGAGCTGGAATCGGAAACCGGTTACAGCAAGCGCACCGAAGAAGTGAAGCCGAAGCAGGAAGCGGCCGTGAAGGGCATCACGCCCGAGAAGCCGGCGCCGAGCGCGCCGGTGCGCACGGCGGCGGCCACGCCGGCGCCGGTTGCGGTGACGCCGGCTTCGGGCGGCTTTATCGGCTGGCTCAAGGGCCTGTTCGGCATGCAGCCGGCGGCGCCGGTCGCACAGCCGGCCACGGCTGAAAAAGCAGCACGTCCGGCACGCGGTGAGCGCGCCGAACGTGGCGAACGCACGGGTGAACGTAGCGGCGAGCGCGGCGGCGACCGCAATCGCCGTGGCGGCGCGGCGCGCGACAAGGTAACGCGCGGTGAAGGCGCGGCGGCCGGCGGCCGTCAGGGCCAACAGCCGCGTCGCGAAGAGCGCGAACCGCGCGAGGCTCGTGAGACGCGTGGCGGTCGTGAAGGACGCGAGGGTCGGGATGGTCGGGGCGAAGGCCGTGAAGGTCGCGAGCCGCGTGAGGGCCGCGAGCGTGAGAACCGTGACAACCGCAGTGATAACCGCGGTGACAACCGCGGCGAGAGCCGTGAAGGCCGCGAGCCGCGCGAGAACCGCGTCGAGCGCGCGGAACGCGGTCAGGACCGCGCCGCTGAACGCGCCGATACGGCGGAAGCCGGCGCACGTGGCGAGCGTCAGGAACGTGGTGAGCGCCGTGAGCGCCCGGACCGTGTCGAGCGCGGCGAACGTCGTCGTCAGCAGCAGGAAAATGTCGACGCGCTGAGCCAGACCGAAGCGCAAGCCGCGGATACGGCGGCGCAGGCAGAAGCGAACCTGACGGGCGGCGCCCTGCCGACCGAACAGGAAGCCGCGCGTGACGGCGAGGAACGCCGCCGGCGCCGCCGCGGCCGTCGTGGCGGCCGTCGTGAGCGCGAAGAGGAAGGCGTGAACGTCAACACGGCAGCCGACGTCGCCGAAGCGGAAGGCGATGGCGCAAGCGTGCCGGCGGAAGCGCCGGTGCGGGCGCCGGAACATGCGGGCCGTCACGAGGCGCAGCAACCGGTGGAGACGGCGGTGGAAGTGGTCGTGGCAGCCGTTGCGACGCAAACGCATGTCATCACTGAACTGCAGCCGGCAGACGAAACGCCGCCGCTCGCAGCCGAAAAGGCGGCGACGGTTCAGCACGTGGAACCGGTGACCGGGCAGCAAGCGCCCGTCGCCAGCGAGCCGGCAGCGACGCAAGTGCAGACGCAGTTCCAGCCGTCGCCGGCTCAGGCGCCGGTTGAAGCGGCTTATGCACCGGCGCATGCAGCTGTTCAGCAACCGGCTCAGCAACCCGCTCAAGCACCGGCTCAGGCACCCGCTCGGGCACCGGCTTCGCACCCCGAGGCTGCTCCGGCCGTCGCGTTCGATGCATCGTCCGCAGCGCCGCAACACGCTGATGCCGCACCGGCAACTGCAACCCCGGCACCGGCCCCGGCCGTTCAAGCCGCGGTCGAACCGTCGAGCGCAGCCGTAACGCAGCCCGATGCGCAACCGGCCACGGCAGCCACGCCGGCTCACGTCGAACCCGCTGTGCAACAGCCTGCAGCACCGGCTTATGCACCAGCCTACGCACCGGCTCCGCAGCCAGTTGAAGCACCGCGTACGGAACGCTTCGAAGCTGCTGAACCGGCAAAAACGACGGCCGAACCTGCGCCTGTCGCGGCCGCGACGCCGGCGCCGGTAGCAGCAAGCGCTGCCGCCCCGAGCCCAGCCACCGCCGCCGCTCACGAGCAGCCGTCTGCCGCGCCGCAAGCAGCAGCACGCGCAAACGGCACGCACGCAGCGGCCGGCGCGTCGCCGCAAGCGTTGCAGTCGATGCTCGAAGGCGTGGGCCTCGTCTGGGTGAACACCGACGCCGACAAGCTTCACGCCGCCCAGCAGGCCGCCGCGCAAGTCGTGCCGCCGGCGCGCGCGCCGCGCGAGCGCAAGCCGCTGCCGCCGGTCGATACGGCGCCGATGCAGCAGGTCGAAACGGCAAAGCACTCGCAGTAACGCGGAGCCGGCCTTCGTCTGATGCGGCCCTGCTTGTTGGGGCCGCATTGACAAAGCCCACCACCCGGCTGCGAAACGGCTGCAAGACGCCGCACCCCAAGCCCGCCCCATCGGCGGGCTTTTTCACAACCAGCAGGTATTCCCCGAATCGAGCGAAAAGAAGCGTTCCGTTAGAATGAAGTCTTGGATCTCAATATTCGAACCATGTCCCGACGCATCATTCCCCTGACCGATGTCAGCGCAGTGCCGGTATTTTCCGGTCCGGCGCAAGCGCCACGCGGCGAGCTGCGCGATACGCTGTCGCGGCCGCTGCGCGATCTGCGCATTTCGGTGACGGACCGCTGTAACTTCCGCTGCATCTACTGCATGCCGCGGTCGGTGTTCGACAAGGACTACCCGTTCCTGCCGCACAGCGCGCTATTGACCTTCGAGGAAATCGAACGCGTCGCGCGGCTATTTGTCGCGCAGGGCGTCGAAAAGATCCGGCTGACCGGCGGCGAACCGCTGCTGCGCAAAAACATCGAATTTCTGATCGAGCGCCTCGCGAACCTGTCGACGCCCGACGGCCGCCCGCTCGATCTCACGCTGACGACCAACGGGTCGCTGCTCGCGCGCAAGGCGCAAAGCCTCAAGGACGCGGGCCTGAAGCGCGTCACGGTCAGCCTCGACGCACTCGACGACGCGCTGTTTCGCAAGATGAACGACGCCGACTTCGCGGTCGAAGATGTGCTCGCCGGCATCGACGTCGCGCAATCGATCGGCCTTGCGCCCGTGAAGGTGAACATGGTCGTCAAGCGCGGCACGAACGACACCGAGATCGTGCCGATGGCGCGTCATTTCAAAGGCAGCGGCGCGGTATTGCGCTTTATCGAGTACATGGACGTCGGCACGTCGAATGGCTGGAACATGGCCGAAGTGCTGCCGTCGGCCGAAGTCGTCGCGCGCATCGGTGAGCACTTTCCGCTCGTGCCGCTCGAGGCGCACAGCGCGGCTGAAACCGCGCAGCGCTGGGGTTACGCGGACGGCAGCGGCGAAATTGGCGTGATTTCGAGCGTCACGCGCGCGTTCTGCGGCACCTGCACGCGCGCGCGGCTGTCGACCGAAGGCAAGGTGTATCTGTGCCTTTTCGCGTCGAACGGACACGATCTGCGCACGCTGTTGCGCAATGGCTCGAGCGACGACGAGATCACCACCGCGATCGCCCACATCTGGGAGGCGCGCGCGGACCGCTATTCGCAGCTGCGCGGCAGCGCGCAGGCGGCCCGGCAAGCCGAAGCGGCCGAGCGGCGCGTCGAGATGTCGTATATCGGCGGCTAGTGCCAGGAGCGCGACGCAAGCAACAGCATCCACGTCACGCCGCGACCGACCGTACTCCGCACCCACGTCCCCCGTCACCCACTCCACCGCGCCCATGTCGATCCCGACCGACCAGATCACCGGCCTGCTGCTCGCAGGCGGCCGCGGCATGCGCATGGGCGGCGTCGACAAGGGACTGCAAGTGTTGCGCGGCGACCCGCTCGCGCTGCACGTGCTGAAGCGTCTGGCGCCTCAAACCGGCGCGCTGCTGATCAGCGCGAACCGCAACGCCCCGCGCTACGCCAAACTCGGTGCGCCGTTTAATGCAACGGTCATCGCCGATACGCTGCCCGACTTCCCCGGCCCGCTCGCGGGTTTGCTTGCCGGCCTGCGCGCCGCGCGCACAGGCTATATGCTGAGCGCACCGTGCGACACGCCTGCGCTACCCGTCGACCTCGCCGCGCGCCTCGCCGACGCGCTCGATGCCGAACACGCCGACATCGCCACCGTCACCACGAGCAACGCGCAGCACGAGATATCGATACACCCGGTCTTCGCGCTGATACGCACCACGCTTGCCGACGACCTCGCGGCGTTTCTCGATGCAGGCGAGCGCAAGGTACGCGCGTGGTACGCGCGCCACAAGACAGTCGAAGTCGCTTTTGCCGATGAACGTGCGTTTTACAATGTCAATTCTTTGCAAGAACTGGCCGACCTCGAACGAAACTGAGGACCAACCCGAGGGCCGCGGACGCCCGCTTTCTGCCGTCTCTGCCGCGATCTTCCGGCTGCTGCCGGACCCGCATCCGGTCGCGACCTTTCCCGATTCATGACCACGTCCAACGAACTCTCAGGCTGCGTAGCGCAGTTCGATCCTCAAGCTTTGCCGGTTTCGGCCGCGCAGGCGATCGTGCGCCAGTGGGCAACGCCGATCGTCGCGGCCGAGCGCGTCATGCTCTCCGACGCGCTCGATCGCGTGCTCGCGGAAGATATCGTGTCGCCGATCGATGTGCCGGCGTACGACAACTCCGCGATGGACGGTTATGCCTTCGACGGTGCGGCGCTCGGCGCAGCCGCGCAATCCGGCGGATCGATCTCGCTTGCAGTGGTCGGCCGCGCGCTCGCCGGCCATCCGTTCAAGGGAAAGATCGACGCCACACAATGTGTGCGCGTGATGACCGGCGCATTGATGCCGGCCGGCTGCGACACAGTCGTACCGCAAGAGCAGGTGCAGGCCGGCGATGAACAATCGATCCGCTTTGCCGCCGCCGCGCTGCGCGCCGGCTCGAACCGGCGCCGCGCGGGCGAAGATCTCGCGCGCGGCGCGCCCGCGGTACGCGCGGGCCGCATCCTGCGCGCGTCCGATCTCGGTCTGCTTGCGTCGCTCGGCATCGGCGAAGTCGCGGTGCGCCGCCGGCTGCGCGTCGCATTCTTTTCGACCGGCGACGAATTGCGCTCGATCGGTCAGCCGCTCGAGCCCGGCTGCGTCTACGACAGCAACCGCTATACGCTGCTCGCGATGCTACGGCGTCTGAACTTCGATGCGATCGACCTCGGTGTTGTGCGCGACGAACCCGCGGCGCTCGAGAAAGCGCTGTTGACCGCGGCCGCAAGCGCCGATGTGATTCTGACGTCGGGCGGCGTCTCGGTCGGCGATGCCGATTTGACGAAACAGCTTTCGCGCGCGCTCGGCGATGTCGCGTTCTGGAGCCTCGCGATGCGTCCCGGCCGGCCGATGGCGTTCGGCCGCGTCTGGTCGGGCGGCCGCGCCGGCGCCGGCGACCCTGCCCTCTTCTTCGGCTTGCCTGGCAATCCGGTCGCGGTCATGGTCACGTTCTATCAGATCGTGCGCGACGCGCTGCTGACGATGGCAGGCGCTACGTTGCAACCCGCGCCCATGCTCCACGCGACCTCTGCCATATCGATTCGCAAGCGTCCCGGCCGCACCGAATTCCAGCGCGGCACCGCGCGTCGCGCCGCCGACGGCCGCTGGCAGGTCACCCCCACCGGTTCGCAAGGCTCGGGCGTATTGAGCTCGATGAGCGAAGCGAACTGCTTTATCGTGCTCGCGCATGACCAGCCGGACGTCGACGCGGGCGACACTGTCGAGATCATGCTGTTCGACGGTTTAATCTGACACGCGCGCATTTGCGTCTACATTTTTCAACCACGCTCGCGCGCCAAAACAAGGCTGACTACATTGCTCACTACGCGACTCACGGGTACGACCTCAATGAAAAAACAGATCTCGTCCATCGCACCGGGACAAACCGCCAAAGCGCTGATCCTCGTCTATCTGACGTTCAGCGTGCCGATCGTGCTGCTCGGCGTGCTCGTCGCGTTTATCCGCTACGGCTCGGTCGAACTGTCCACCGTTTTTAGCGCGCTGCTGCTCAACGCGATTCTCGGCTTTGTTCTGCTGTGGATCGCCTGTCACGCGTATAACTGGGTCGCGTCGCGCTTCGGCGGCATCGAGATCCAGTTGAGCGACGTGCCGGAAGAAGCGTAATGGCGTCGGCGATCCGTGCGGCGACGCCCGCAGACGTCAGCGCGATGCGCGCATTGATGTACGAGCTCGCCGAATACGAAAAGCTCACGCATCTGTTTATCGCGACCGACGCGGATCTGCACGACGCGCTGTTCGGCGCGCGGCCGTCGGCGGAGGCGCTGGTCGCGGAGAACGACGGACGCCTCGTCGGCTACGCGCTGTACTTCCATAACTACTCGACCTTCCTCGGCCGCCGCGGCCTGTATCTCGAAGACCTGTATGTGCAGCCCACGCAGCGCGGCAGCGGACTCGGCTCGGCGATGCTGCGGCATCTCGCGGCCATCGCGGTCGAGCGGCAGTGCGGGCGCTTCGAATGGTCGGTGCTCGACTGGAACCAGCCGGCGATCGACTTCTACGAAAGAATGGGCGCGAACGTGCTGCCCGACTGGCGCATCGTGCGGATGACCGGCGATGCACTTGAGCAGCTAGCGGCGGGTGCGGGGCAAAAATAACTGCGCGATGTAAGCGCGACGGTTGCGTCGTCGCGCTTACGCGGCGTCAGGTTCAAAGCTCGTTCAAAGCTCGCTCAAGGCTCGTCCGCATCCGACCCGGACAACGCGTCGCCAAGCAGTTCACGCGCTTCTTCTCCCGGCAACGCTTCGACATCGCGCAGCTTGCGGTTCATCGCGCGCGTGCGCACTTCCGCTTTTTCGATCGAGCGCGTGACCGTTTCGAGTTGCGCCTTGGTCTTTGCGAGCACATCGCCGAACTGACCGAACTCGGTCTTCACCGCGCCCAACACCTGCCACACTTCGCTCGAGCGCTTCTCGATCGCAAGCGTGCGGAACCCCATCTGCAGGCTGTTCAGCAACGCGGTCAAGGTAGTCGGGCCAGCCACCGTCACGCGATAGTCGCGCTGCAGCAGGTCGGTCAACCCCGGCCGGCGCAACACTTCCGCGTAAAGCCCTTCGGTCGGCAGGAACAGCAGCGCGAAATCGGTGGTGTGCGGCGGCGCGACGTACTTCTCGGCGATCGTGCGCGCCTCGCCGCGAATGCGGGCTTCGAGCGCGCGCGATGCGTCTTCGACCGCAACCGGGTCGGCGCGCTCCTGTGCGTCGATCAGGCGCTCGTAGTCTTCGCGCGGGAATTTCGCATCGATCGGCAGCCAGACCGGTTCCGCGGCGCCATCGGCCGACGGCTTGCCCGGCAGCCGGATCGCGAACTCGACGCGCTCCGCGCTCTTCGGCTTCGTCGCGACGTTCTTCGCGTACTGGTCCGCCGTCAGCATCTGCTCGAGCAAGGCTTCGAGCTGCACTTCGCCCCACGTGCCGCGCGTCTTCACATTGGTCAGCACCTTCTTCAGGTCGCCGACGCCGGCCGCGAGCGTCTGCATTTCGCCAAGCCCGCGATGCACCTGCTCGAGCCGCTCCGACACGAGCTTGAACGATTCGCCCAGACGCTGCTCGAGCGTGGCGTGCAGTTTTTCGTCGACGGTGCGGCGCATCTCTTCGAGCTTCGTCGCATTGTTCGCTTCGATGTCTTTCAGACGTTGCTCGATCGTGGCGCGCACCTCGGCAAAGCGCCGGTCGTTCGCTTCGGTCATTTGCGCAAGCTGCTGCGTCAGCGTGTCGCCGAAGCGCTTGAGCGTATTGCCCTGCTCGTCGCGCGCCTGCTGCGCCTGCAATTGCAGACTCTGCCGCACCGCGTCGAGCTGCTGCGCATTCGTTTCGGTAAGCTTCACGAGCTGCTGCGCAAAGCCGTCGATCTTGCCGCTTTGCACGCTCGTCATGCTCGTGAATTGCGCGGCAAGCGTCTGCTGGAACTGCGAGAAGCCGCCGGCGAGTTCGGTGCGCGATACGCGCGCCGTTTCGGTGATGTCGTTGCGCAGCTCGCGTTCGACGCGTTCGAATTCGCGCGCCTGCGCCTCGCCGCTCGACGCGATGCGGCCGCTCAGTTCATCGAAGCGGTCCGCGTCGCTCGCATGGGCGCCGGCGCGCATCGAAACAACCAGCGCGATAAGCGCGATCACCAGCGCGACCGCGAGAACGACGACGGCCGCCAGTAATGCAGTGATCATGAACGCGCCTTCCCGATCACGTCAGGGTTGATCGGATTCGGCGGCTGACCGGCGCGTGGGCCTTCGCCCAGCCCGGCGATCAGATTGTCCGCAGCGAGATTGGCCATCGCGCGGCGCGTCGATTCGGTTGCGCTTGCGATATGCGGCGTGAGCACGACATTCGGCACCGTGAGCAACGCCGGATTCACACTCGGCTCGCCTTCGAACACATCGAGGCCCGCGGCCGCGATCCGTTTCGCGCGCAGCGCTTCAGCGAGCGCCGCATCGTCGACGATGCCGCCGCGCGCGATATTGGTCAGCGTCGCGGTCGGCTTCATCTGCGCGAGTTCGGCCGCGCCGATCGTGTGATGGCTTGCGGCGCTGTACGGCAGCACGAGCACGACGTGATCGGCGCGCTTCAGCAACTCCTCCTTCGATACGTACTGCGCGTTCAGCTCGGCTTCGATCTCCGGCGCGACCCGCGACCGGTTGTGGTAAATGACCTGCATGTTGAAGCCGCGCGCACGGCGCGCGAGCGCCTGGCCGATCCGACCCATGCCAATCACGCCGAGCGTCGAACCATAGACATCGGCGCCGAGAAAACTGTCGTAGCCCCACTTCTGCCAAAGGCCCGCGCGCAGCCAGTGCTCCGATTCGGTGACGCGCCGCGCGGTCGCCATCATCAGCGCCCAGCCGAAATCGGCCGTCGTTTCGTTGAGCACGTCGGGCGTGTTCGTGCCCAGCACGTTCGCCGCGTTGAAGGCGGCCATATCGAAGTTATTGAAGCCGACCGCCATATTCGACACGACGCGCAAACGCGGCGCGGCTGCGAACGTCGCGGCGCCGATCGGCTCGCCGGCCGTCAGCGCACCGTCTTTATCGGCGAGTCGCTTTAGCAACTCGTCGTTGCCGAGCACGTCGCCATTGTTCCAGTCGACTTCGAAATGCTGCTTGAGCCGATCGATCACATCCGGAAAGATCGGACGCGCGACGAGGATTTTTTGCTTTGCCATTTCCGTATTCTCCGAATAACGCGCGGCATCGCCGCCGTTCATTGCCAACGCTGTTGCTCAACGATGCGCCCATGAGCGCGTTGCGAATCGCTTCAGAAAAACAACCACGTCATCGCGATAAACACCGGTATGAGCACCGCGCCCGACCACGCGAGGTACGCGAAGAAGCCGGGCATCCGCACACCGCGCGATTCCGCGATCGCCTTCACCATGAAGTTGGGCGCGTTACCGATATAGCTGTTCGCGCCCATAAACACCGAGCCGGCCGAGATCGCCGCGAGCGTCGACGCGCCTGCGCTCATCAGGTGCTGCGCATCGCCGCCCGCCAGGTTGAAGAACACGAGGTAGGTCGGCGCATTGTCGAGGAACGACGACAGCAGGCCCGTCGCCCAGAAGTACATCGCGTTGCGCGGTTCGCCCGAGACATCGTTGACCAGATGCACGACGCCCGCGAACGCGCCCGCTTCTCCCGCGCGCAGCATCATGATGACCGGCGCGATCGTCACGAAGATGGCAGCGAACAGTTTCGCGACTTCTTCGATCGGCGCCCAGTCGAATGCGTTGCCTTCGCGCGCGGAGCGCGGCGTAAGCGCAAGCGATGCAAGCGCGATGACGATAAGCGCCACGTCTCGCACCACGTTTTGCAGATCGACGCGCGCGCCGGGCAGATCGAACGTGATGCCGGGCTTCCACAGGCCGCTCATCAGTACGAGCGCGATGACCAGCGCGAGCAGCACGAAGTTGATCTTGCCGTCGATGAAGAATAAGCGAGAATCGGGCGTCGGGTCGAGAGACGGGTCGTACACCTCGCCGCTGCTTTTGCTGGCGCCACCACCCTGGCGGAAATAATACGAATCGAGCGCGTAGAACGCCGCAAGCAGCACCCCGCACACAAACAGCATCGGCAGCGCGAGATGCACGGTGGTCCAGAAAAAGCTCACGCCGTTCAGAAAGCCGAGAAACAACGGCGGATCGCCCAACGGCGACAGCGAGCCGCCCGCATTCGCGACCAGAAAAATAAAGAACACCACCACGTGCACGACATGCTTGCGGTTATCGTTCGCGCGCAGCAACGGGCGAATCAGCAGCATCGCCGCGCCGGTCGTGCCCATGATGCTGGCGAGCAGCGTGCCGAGCGCGAGCAGCCCCGTATTGAGTCGCGGCGAGCCGTGCAGATTGCCGTTGATGCAGATACCGCCCGCGACGGTGTAGAGCGTGGCAAGCAGCACGATAAACGGCAGGTACTCTTCGAAGACTGCGTGCATCAGCGTGCCGAACGCCGCCCCCGGACCGAACGCGACGGCAAACGGCACGAGCAGGGCGAGCGCCCAGCCGGCCGAAATCTTGCCGAAGTGACGATGCCAGAACGACAACGCGACGAGCGGAAAAACCGCGATCGACAGCAGCATGCATGCGAACGGCAGGCCCCACCACACCGATAGCGCGGCGCCGTCGACGCTCGCGGCAAAGGCATGCTGCGGGTATGCGGCGAATGCGATGGCCAGTGCTGCGACGCGCCTGGCAACGGGCTCAACAGAGGGCTTAATGGAGGGCTTAACAGCGGGCTTAACTGAGGGCTTGATAACGGGTTTGACCACGGGTTGTACAAATAAGGCCGGCGCGGCCACGCGCGCAGCGCGTGCGGCGTCAATTAACGGAGCGAACAAGCGGGAAAGCAAAGCGGGCAAACGGACGCTCACACGCCGCGCACGACGATCGCATGCACGCGATACGGCCCATGCGCGCCGAGCACCAGCGATTGTTCGATATCGGCGGTGCGCGACGGCCCCGACACGAAGTTCGTGGCGCGCGGCAACTCGCCGCCCCGTTCGGTGCGCACGAGATCGAACACATCTTCGTGATAGCCGACGATACGCGACGCGGGCACGATGGCGATATGCGTTTCGGGCAGCAGACCCGCCGACGCATACGTTTCGGCACCCGACATCAGCACCAGGGTGCCGGTCTCGGCGACTGCGCAATAGCAACCGGTGAGACCGACCTTGTCCGAATCGACGGGCTTGCGGAATTCGACGGTGATACCCGCTTCCGCCCATTGCATGTCCTGCAGCGTCTGCCACGCAATCGCCTGCACGGGCAGGCCCTGCTCGTGCAGATACCGGTACGTGGCGGCCGGAACATCGGCGAGCGTTTCGACCGTGTCGACCGTGCTCGCCATCTGCTGCGCACGCTCGAGGAAGCACGCGACGAGATCGTCCGGCAACGGCGGCCGCGGGCCGCGCGGGTGGCTTGCGACGTAGCTCTCTACCGCCTCGAGCTCGCCGGCGGCCGTTTCAGGCGCGCGACCCTGCGCCGCGCGGATGCGCGCGAGGATATTGCGGCGGGCGGTGGATGTGTCCATGAGCGAAGTCCCCGTATCGTGGTTGATGCGATGAAGCGACATCCTGCGGATTATACCGGCCGGCCCTTGCGCGAAACACTCGGCCATCCGGCTAATGCACACGCCGCAAAAGGCGGCGTAGCATCACGGCGAGATCACTTTCCGCTATCGAACACGTCGTCGTCCGTGGGTTGCGGAATGCCGAACACCTGGCGCAGATAGGCGAGATACGCCTTGTCTTCGCACATGTTCTTGCCCGGCGAATCCGAGAGCTTCGCCACCGGCTGGCCGTTGCAACGAACCATCTTGATCACGATCTGCAGCGGCTTGTAGCCGAGGTCGTTGGTCAGATTCGTGCCGACGCCGAACGCGAGCTTGCAGCGGCCGCGAAAGCGCTCATACAGCTGCAGCACCTTCGGAATGTCGAGCGCGTCGGAGAATACGAGTACCTTCGTGCGCGGGTCGCAGCGATTGTCTTCGTAGTGTTTGAGAAGCCGCTCGCCCCAGTCGAACGGGTCGCCGGAATCGTGGCGAGCGCCGTCGAAGAGCTTGCAGAAGTACATGTCGAAGTCGCGCAGGAAGGCCTGCATGCCGTACACGTCGGAAAGCGCGATGCCGAGGTCGCCGCGGTATTCCTTGGCCCACATCTCGAAGCCGTAGATCTGCGAATCGCGCAGACGCGGCCCGAGCGCCTGGCAAGCCTGCAGGTACTCGTGCGCCATCGTGCCGAGCGGCGTGAGGCCATGCTTCATCGCGTAGTAGACGTTGCTGGTGCCCGCGAACTGCTCGGCGAGGCCGTCTTTGAGCGTAAGCAGGATTTCCTCGTGCCACTGCTTCGAAAAGCGGCGGCGCGTGCCGTAGTCGGCGATCTTGCAGTCGGCGAATTCAGGTTTGGCGCCGAGCATCTCGATCTTGCTCTTGAGCCGTTCGCGGCCCTCGAGGTAATCGGGCTGCTGCTGCGTATTGCGGAAATACACTTCGTTGACAATCGCGAGCACCGGCACTTCGAAAAGGATTGTGTGCAGCCACGGCCCGCTAATGTCGATGTCGATTTCGCCATTGCCCTTCGCGGACGGGGTGATCGTGATGTACTTCTCGTTCAGATGAAACAGCGCGAGAAACTCGACGAAGTCGCCTTTGATAAACCGCATGCGGCGCAGGTAGTCGAGTTCGCCGTCGGTAAAGCGCAACTGGCAGAGCTTGCGCACCTCGCTGCGAATCTCGTCGATATACGGCACGAGATCGATATCCGGCGTGCGGCAGCGAAACCCGTATTCGACGCTGGCCGCCGGAAAATGATGCAGTACCACCTGCATCATCGTGAACTTGTACAGATCGGTATCGAGCAGCGAGGAGATGATCATGATGTGACGGGCCAGACCGCGGATAAACGACGATTGCTATGGTCAGTGTATTCGAATGTGAAGCGGCGAATGTGAAGCGGCGAATGTAAAGCAGCAAACGTGAAGCGGCAAAGGTAAAGCAGCGTGGCACCGGGCGAGCAGGCGGATGTTACCCGAAGGCGCCGGTCCCGCTTTGCGGCCATAAACTAATCACGAAACGGTATAAGGGCATGGGAACTGTCCCGTATGCGCCCGTTGACGTTACGTTACAATAGCTTTTTTGGCGTTTTGCCATCCCCAATATCCCCCATACCGCTACCGCATCCAGGAGTTGTTTGAATGACTCACGTTGTGACCGAAAGCTGCATCAAGTGCCGCTATACCGACTGTGTCGATGTGTGCCCGGTCGACTGCTTTCGCGAAGGTCCCAACTTCCTCGCGATCGACCCGGACGAGTGCATCGATTGCGCCGTGTGCGTCGCCGAGTGCCCGGTGAATGCCATCTACGCTGAAGAGGATGTGCCGGCCGACCAGCAGCACTTCACTGAACTCAATGCCGATCTGGCCAAAGGCTGGCCGAGCATCACGAAAACCAAGGCGCCGCTGCCCGAGGCAGACGAGTTCAAGGACGTGAAGGAAAAGCTCGCGATGCTCGAGCGTTGATACCGCGTTGATTCCTATTGAAGCCCGATTGCGATGACGGGTTGCGAGCGCGCCGCTATTGACAGGCCCCGTAGCACCTCATACAATTTCGCTTCTCTGCTGTTTGTTGTTCCCCGATAGCTCAGTCGGTAGAGCGCCGGACTGTTAATCCGTAGGTCCCTGGTTCGAGCCCAGGTCGGGGAGCCAAGAATTGCAAGGCCCGTTCACCGTGACGGGCTTTTTTATGTACCGAATTTGTGTCGTTTAAGTTTCACCCTGCTTTGGCTCTGCCTCTGTAGTGGTTCCCGTGCAGGTCCCCGATAGCTCAGTCGGTAGAGCGCCGGACTGTTAATCCGTAGGTCCCTGGTTCGAGCCCAGGTCGGGGAGCCAAACATCGAAGGCCCGCATTCGTGCGGGCCTTCTGCTTTTTCAGTCTCTGAAAACACCGATGGATCCGCTCCCCTTGTCACGCCTCTACGCCGCCGTGGCCCGTCTGATCGAATCAGGCCGATACCAGCACGCAAGCGAGGACTTGCTGCACTCGGCGGGGATCGAGAAAGCCGAAACGAAATCCCGTATTTCAGCGCCGCGCGACGCCGCCCGTATCGGACTTTCAGATGTCAAAGCGGGACAGGTACGCACCTTTGACACCGCGCAGGATTTGGGACATTACCTCGTCGATCTCGCCGAAAGCGCGCTTAGGCCAATAACCTGAGCGAAGAACGAACTTTGATCGACACGACAACATGGACCGTCCGCCGACAAAATCGGCTGAAACCACGCTGGTATACGATGTGGCTTTTTTCTCCGGTCTCCCGATGAAACCCACCCTGCTTCGCGCGCCACGCGCGATCCGTGCGGCCTTCACTGCACTCGCGACGATCTGCGCAGCGCTTCTTGCCGCACCGCTCGCGCACGCCGAAGAAGTCGCAAGCGTCAACACCAATTTCCATATCACGGGTTCGGACCGCGTCGTCGTCGAGGCGTACGACGATCCGGCTGTCGAGGGCGTCACCTGCTATGTGTCGCGTGCGCGGACGGGCGGCATCAAGGGCACGCTCGGCATCGCCGAAGATCCGACCGAAGCGTCGATCGCCTGCCGCCAGGTCGGCGCGATCCGCTTCACGGGCGGACCGCTCAAGCAACAGGCCGACGTGTTCACCGAACGGATGTCGCTGATCTTCAAGACGTTGCACGTCGTGCGTGTAGTCGACGCGAAGCGCAACACGCTCGTCTATCTGACCTACAGCGACCGCGTGGCCACCGGCAGCGCGAAAAACAGCGTGAGCGCCGTGCCGATGCCAGCCGGCACGACGATTCCGGTGAAATGACCGAAGCGCGCCGCTCCTGGTTCGATCGCGAGCCCGAGCTGCGCGTCAATGAAAGCAATCTGTCTGGCAGTCCGAACGGCGCGGTAAACTGGCGAATCGAGCCCTGACGAATCGAGCCGCATTCCAGTGGCACCCCGCCGCACCCTGGCCGCACCGACACAATGACCACCACCCGTTTCCGCGATTCCGCCCGTTACTGGCGCACGCCGCTCATGCCCGGCGCGGATCTGCTCACGGCCGAATACCACGATCACACGTTCACGCCGCACTGGCACGACGCGTACACGATTCCCGTGATCGAAGCGGGCGCGGAAATGTATCAGTATCGCGGGTCGCGCTACGTCGCCGAAGCGGGCAGCGTGCCCATCATCAATCCGGGCGAACTGCACACCGGTTCGCGCGCGATGGACGAAGGCTGGCGTTACCGCGTGCTGTACGCGCCGGTCGACTACCTGCAGCAGCTTGCGGAAGACATTGCGGGCAGCACGCAACCGCTGCCATGGTTCGACGCCGGCGTGATTCGCGATATCGACCTCGCGCAGCGTCTGTCGCATGCGCATCGGCTGCTCGAGGCGAATAGCGACGCGCTCGCGGCACACGCGGCGATGCTCGATGCGCTATCGACGCTGCTGGTCCGCTACGGCCGCACGCGCCCCGACGCACTGCAAGAAGCGGCCGGCGACAATCGCGTAAGTGTGATGCAAGACCTGCTGAGCAGCGAACTCGCGGCGCCCGTGACACTCGCGGAACTGGCCGATGCCGTCGCGCTGTCGCCGTTCCATGCGGCGCGTCTCTTCACGCGCGCTACGGGCCTCGCGCCGCACGCTTGGCGTAACCAGATTCGTCTGCAGCGCGCGCTTGCACCGTTGCGCGCGGGGGTGTCCGTCACTGAAGTTGCTGCCGCGAGCGGATTCGCCGACCAGAGCCACTTCACGCGACATTTCCGCCGGATGTTCGGCGTGCCGCCGGGCCGCTGGCAAGGCGCCTGAGCCTGACTGCGGGGCCGCGTCGCCTGGCCACTACGCGTGCGAAACCAATCGGCACAAACGCGCCGTGCACCATCGAGCCGGCCGCGAGCCCCTGGCCCTCGGCATCGCAACACCACACCGCAAGAACGTACAAGCGCCCAAGCCTCCCTCCGCGCTAGCCTTATCATCCGGAGGAACCCAGCTTGACATCCACTCACCGCTTCACCGCATTCACCGCCGGTGCGCGCGACACGATCCCGATGCTGATCGGCGCCGCACCGTTCGGCGTGATCTTCGGCACGCTCGTCGCATCGGGCCCGCTGCACCTGTGGCACGGGCAACTGATGTCGCTGATCGTGTTCGCGGGCTCCGCGCAATTTATCGCGCTCGGTCTGGTCGCTGGGCATGCGAGCTTCGCCGTGATCTGGGCGACGACCTTCGTCGTCAACCTGCGTCATGTGCTCTATAGCGCGACGCTAGCACCGTACGTCGCGCATCTGCCGGCACGCTGGCGCTGGACGCTCGGCGGACTGCTCACCGACGAAGTGTTCGCGGTCGCGTGGGCGCACTACCGGCTGCATCCGCCGGGCTCGGTCGGGCCGTACTACTTCCTCGGCTCGGGCCTGTCGATGTATTTGAACTGGCAGCTCTGGACGCTCGCCGGGCTGCTGTTCGGCGCCGCGTTTCCGGGCCTGCAATCGCTTGGGCTCGACTTCGCGATGGTCGCGACGTTTATCGCGATCGTCGTGCCGCAGCTCGTCGCGCTGCGCTATCTGGCGGCGGCCGTCACGGCCGGCGCGCTCGCCTTCTTCTGGCAGGCGTGGCCGTACAAGCTCGGCCTGCTCGCCGCCGTGTTCGCCGGTGTCGTGGTCGGCGTGCTTCTGTCGCGGCCGCGCGGAGCGCGGCGCACCACCGTGGAGGCGTCGCGATGAACGATGTGCTGATGATCGTTGGCATGGCGGTGATTACATGGATGATTCGTGCCACCGTCTTCGTGCTCGGCGACCGGCTCGTGTTTCCGCCGCTCGTGCGCACCGCGCTCGGCTTCGTGCCGGTTACCGTGCTGACCGCCATCATCGTGCCGATGGCGGTCTCGCCGCACGGCGGCGGCGCGGAGCTTACGTGGCGCAACCCGCAACTGGTCGGCGCGCTTGCCGCAGTCGCGGTCAGCGCGCTGACGAAACGCCCGCTGCTGACCATCGCGGTCGGCCTCGCGGTGTTCTTCGTGTGGCAAGCGCTGTTGCCTAAATAGGCAGAACCGGATTTCCTCAAGTTTCAAATCCCGCCGCCGATAAACAGTCGAGGTCCATCAGCCTGCCATGCTCCCGCGTGTGCCCGGCAGCCCGACCTCGACCGTGTCGCGCATCGTTGAATCGCGCAGTTGCACAGCTCGCAGTTGCACAACTTTTACGCAGCGGGCAGAAGCCGCTTTCGCGCATGCGATGCCGCGCCGGATGACTAAACGGGATATGACATGGGGCAAATCACCCTTTCATTGAAGGACGAGACTGTCGCCTCGTTGCGCAAGGATTTCGACGCGTTCGTGCGCGTCTCGCTGAAACTCGACTCGCAGTTTGCGACGCCGTCGTTCGAGGACTTTTTGCGCGCGAAGCTGCTCGACAGCATGGTGCCGCTGACCGAGCACGCCGTGCAGCGGATGCTGCAAGGCGGGCAATACGCGTGGGCGAAACGTACGCTCGACAAGGAATTCCCTGACGTTGTCGCGATTCTGATGCGGCAGGCGACAGACTTCGGCTTTGCCTTCGCCTCGCGCTCCGAATGGACGCCGGAGGAACTGGCGAAGCAATGCCGCGAATGGGCAACGGCGATCGTCAACGAGGCGCAATGCAGCCCGACCCTGGTCGATCCGCTCGCCGCGCAGATCAAATCGGCGGCCCAGGACATTCAGGCGGTTGAAGAGTCGATGCAGACGCCCGCGTGGCGGCTCGCGGAATCGCTGCGCCAGCGCGTGTACGAAGCGAAGGTGGCGTGCGAGACGAGCTTCGGCAGCACCGCGCGCGAAAAGCTCGGCGAACTGCGCGGGCTGCTGCGCCTCGGCATCACGCACGGGTCGTTTCAGAAGCAGGAAGCGCAGCAGATCATGGAGTACCTGCGGCTGCTCAAGCCGGAGATTTTCGTCGAAGAGCCATACGACGTGTTCACGCGGCTCGCGGCGTGGCTGCGCAACTTCTTTATGCCGGCGCCGCGTCCTCAGTCGCCGCAGCAACAGCAGCAGCGGCAGCCGCGGTAGGTTAGGAGACGCGAGGCAACTCCCGGCACTCGCGGCGCTCCGCTCGGCGCCACATCCGGAGGGAGCCTCCCCGCTCGCGGCCCACTACGCTCGGTGCTCCGCCGGGAGCCACAATGCTCGGCGCGCCGCTCGCAGCCACACCCGGAGCGAGCACGCTCGGAGCCACACCCGGGCCGCGCCCGGGGCCCCGCTCACTCCCACATCTTCCTGAGCTTCGCCGCAATCTCCACCTTCGCCTGCGCGGCCGCGGCAAGCCCTGCCGCGGTCGGTGCGGCGGCCACCGGCACAGGCGGCCATGCATACGCGTCGAACAGCGGCATCAAATCGACCGGGATAAAGCGCGTGCGTGACGCCCATACGTGCCGGTCGCCAAGATGCGTCTGGTTGTGCACATAGAAGCGCTGCGGCACGACGATATGCAGGTCTTCCTTCGCGCGCGTCATCGCAACATAGAGCAGACGCCGTTCCTCGTCGATTTCCTCGTCGCTGCCGGTGCCGAGGTCCGATGGAATGCAGCCGTCGACGCCGTTGAGCACGAATACGTTGCGCCACTCCTGTCCCTTCGCGGAATGGATGGTCGACAGGATCAGGTAGTCCTCGTCGAGTAGCGGCACGCCGGATTCACCGCTCGTGGCGTCGGGCGGATCGAGCGTCAACTCGGTCAGAAAGCGTTCGCGCGAGGCATAGGTGCCGGCGATGCTTTCCATTTGCAGCAGGTCCGCGTGACGCACCATGGCGTCTTCGTGATTGCGCTCGAGATGCGGTTCGTACCAGCGGCGGATCAGCTCGAATTCCGCGGGCCACTGCGACGTGCGTTCGTTTAGCGTGGACATGAGCGCGACGAACGGCGGCCAGTCTTCGAGCGCGCGCGGCGGCGGGGTGAAGGTGGCGAGCGCCTCTACCGCGCCGCGAACGTTATCGATATCTGCGGTGGCCGCCGTACCGTTATCGGCCACGGACGCCGCCCGACCACCGGCCACCGGAGCGCCGGCCGCGGGAACACCAGCCGCCGGAGCGCCGGCCGCCGGAACACCGGCCGCCGCATCCAGCACCCGCGCCGCCGTCGCCGGCCCCACGCCCGGCAGCAACTGCACGACGCGAAAACCCGCGACGCGGTCGCGCGGATTTTCCGCCCAGCGCAGCACCGCAAGCACGTCCTTCACATGCACCGAATCGAGAAACTTGAGCCCACCGAACTTGACGAACGGGATGTTGCGCCGGGTCAGTTCGATTTCGAGCGCGGCGCTATGGTGCGCGGCGCGAAACAGCACCGCCTGCGACTTCAGCTTGACTCCGGCTTCACGCGCGGCCAGCACCTGTTCGACGACGTAGGCCGCCTGTGCGGCATCGTCGGCCACCGTGACGAGACGCGGCCGCTGTGCCGACGCCTTGTCGGTCCACAAATTCTTCGTAAAACGTTCGGACGCAAGCCCGATGACCGCGTTCGACGCAGTCAGAATCGGCTGCGTCGAACGGTAGTTGCGCTCGAGCGTGACCTGCTTCGCGGGCGGATCGAAATGCGTCGGAAAATCGAGGATGTTGCGCACCGTCGCGCCGCGAAACGAGTAGATAGACTGCGCGTCGTCGCCGACCACGGTCAGCCCACGGCCGTCGGGCTTCAGCGCGAGCAGGATCGACGCCTGCAGGCGATTCGTATCCTGATATTCGTCGACGAGCACGTGATCGAAGCGGCTCGAAAGATCGGCCGCGATCGACGGCTCCGCGGCCATATGCGACCAGTAGAGCAGCAGATCGTCGTAGTCGAGCACGCTTTGCTTCTGCTTTGCGTCGACATACGCGGCAAACAGCACACGCAGGTCCGCTTCCCATTCGCGGCACCACGGAAACGTGCTGTTCAGCGCGTCGCCAAGCGACGCGCCCGTGTTGACGACGCGCGAATAGATTGCAAAACACGTCGACTTCGATGGAAACCGGCGTTCTTTCGCCGAAAAGCCGAGTTCGTGCCGCACGAGATTCATGAGGTCGGCGGAGTCTTCGCGATCGTTGATCGTGAAGGTCGGCGCAAGGCCGATCAGGTCCGCGTATTCGCGCAACAGACGCGCGCCGACGCTGTGAAACGTGCCCGACCACGTCAGGCCTTGCGCAAGCGCCGCACGCGCTCCGAGTGCGTCGCCGGCGATGCGCGTCACTCGGCGCGTCATTTCGATGGCGGCGCGACGCGAAAACGTCAGCAGCAGAATGCGGCGCGGGTCCGCGCCCTTGGCGACCAGATGCGCGACGCGATGCGCGAGCGTGCTGGTCTTGCCGGAGCCCGCGCCCGCGATGACGAGCAAGGCGCCGGGCGGGCGCGCCACGTCATCGGCGCCGTATTCGACGGCCGCACGCTGTTCGTCGTTGAGTTTTGCTAGCCAGGCAGGGACATTCGACGCGTCGGCGCCCGACGCATCGGCGCCAGGCGCGGCAAAAGAGGATTCAGACGTGGAAGCGGCGGAAGACGGCACGGCGTGCGAACGGAATGGGAGTCAGGGCGACGCATACTGTATATCCATACAATGTGCGCCGACAAGCGCCCTTTTTTCGGCACGGGCGGACAAGCGATGCAACGTTCGCCGACGCATGCCGGACCTGCAGCCCGCCACCGCCCGTGCCCGGTCAATGGTGCAGCCGCCGCAGCGTTATGGCCTTCTGCACACGGCCGCGGACCATCACCGCTTACTCCTGCTTCTTCGCGTCCTTTACCCGCGCATCGGCCGCAGCCTTATCGGCATCCGACTGCGCATCGGCCTTCTCCCGGTCCGCCTTCGCCTGCGCGACCGCGGCCTTCTTGTTGGCCTTCGCCTGTTCCTTCGCCGCCTTGTTATCGGCGTGCGTCATCGGTTCGGTAGCCGGATCGTGCGACGTCTGCGCGAACGCGAACGTCGACACGCTGCCCGCGATCAGTGCGGCAAGCAACCGGTTCGTCGATTTAGTCATTTGCTCTCCCTCCTTCAGTCAAAGTGATCGGTAAGTACGGTTAGCGCCTCATTGAGCCCTTCAGCTAACCCTTCGTTCAGCGCCTCGATCAATGTTTGGTCTCGTCATCCGGCACCTGCGTGCCGTTGCCCGACTGCGAATCCATCTTCAACTGGTTAGCGGCGCCCCGCCGATCCGCCTCGCGGTTGATCTTTGCGTTCTTCACCTGCTCCTTGTACTGCGCCTTCGACGCCTTTTTCGCATCGCGATATTCGGCGTTGGCCCGTGCGTCGGCGTCGCGCTTCTGCACGAGCGGATCGGGCGGCGTGGGCGCGGTCAGGGTCTGCCTCGGCGGCGTGCCGGCAGGCGCCGGCGCGGGCATTTGCACGCCTTGCGCGGCGGGCGCCGTGGCAGGCGCATTCGGCGGCGTGCCAGCGGGCGCATTCGGCGCCATAGTGGCCGGTGCGCTCTGCTGCGCGACCTGTCCCGCTTGCGGGTCGGGCACTTGCGGCGCCGCGGGCACCTGATAGACGCGGTTGGCCTGGTTGCCCGGATTGGAGGTCTGCGCGACGGCGGCGGTCGTGGCCAGCGCGGCGATGGAGCTGCCGATCAGCAGCGAACGAAGCTGGGTCATGGCGATCCTCTCTGAAGGTTGTCAGCCGGATGTCACGCATAGCGCGCATTCGGCCTTTGTTTAGCCCGATACAAAACGCAGCAGGCTTTCCTACCGACAGCGTTTTTCTGAGTGAAGTTCATGATCAAACGCGGTTGTTACTGACGGTTTCATTTTCTGACAACTGCATAACATCCGGTCGCGATCGCGTCTTCGATCCGCGGAACGAATTCGCACACGCTTTCCGCAACAGGGCGACGTGCCCTACGCTTTCGCTTATGATGCGAATCCTTTTCCTGACCTTTTCCTGATCGACCGCGTCGTCTCGCGACGACATGCGTCGTCCTTTTTCGCAACCGCCATGCCCAACCTCGATTTCACGCTGACCGGCGACTACGTCGAACTGCACAACCTGCTGAAGCTCACGGGTCTCGCGGACAGCGGCGGCTCCGCGAAAGCGCTCGTCGCATCGGGCGCCGTGAAAGTGGACGACCAGCTCGAACTGCGCAAAACGTGCAAGATCCGCGCGGGTCAGGTCGTGCTGCTCGGCGATACGCGCATCGCTGTCCATGAAGCGTGAGCGCAGCATCGCTAAAATTTCGCATCACCAACGTGCGTGCTGATCGACAGCCGCCGCGCGACGCAATAAGCTGTTCGCTTTAACAAAAACATTACATGCGGCGCGCGCCGCGCATTCGGTGCCGCGCCCCCTCTGCCGTCATGTCCCAATCCGGTCTCTCGCGCCCGCTTGCCGGGCCGCCGTCGCTCACGCGCCATGCCGCCGATACCGCGCGCCTCGCCGCGCCGCTCGCGATCGCGCAGCTGTCGCAGATGGCGATGAGCGTCACCGACACGGTGCTGCTCGGCTCGCTCGGCCCCGATGCGCTCGCGGCGGGAGGCCTCGGCGCGAACCTGTTCTTCGTCGTCGTCACGCTGCTGCAGGGTGTGCTGACGTCGGTTAGCGTCAGCGTCTCGCACGCGCGCGGCGCGCAGGCGGACGAACGGGTGCCGCATATCTACTGGACCGGCTTCGTGCTCTCCATCCTGCTTGCCGTTCCCGCCTTCGTGCTGCTGTCGTTCGCGGCGCCGATCCTCAAAGCGTTCGGCGAGCCGGCCGTTCTCGCCGAGCACATCGGCGAGTACTGCGCGGTGCTGCGCTGGGGCGCGCCCGCGAGTCTGATCGGCGTCGGGCTCATGCGCTCGTTCCTGCCGGCGATCGGCGCGGCGAAGCGTCTGCTGTGGGTCTCGGTCGGCAGCGTGGTGTTCAACGGCTTTCTCAACTACGGACTGATTCACGGCGCGTATCACCTGCCGCGTCTGGGCTTTCTTGGTTCGGCCGTCGCGACGACGATCACTGTCTGGCTGTCCGCGCTGATGCTGATGGCGCTGCTGCATCTGCGGCCGCGCTATCGTCACTTCGTGAGCGCGGCGCGGCCCAACGTGCCGCTGATGGGCGAGCTGTTCGGCATCGGCTGGCCGGTTGCGATCACGTACGGCGTCGAATCGCTGCTATTTCTCGCGACGGGCCTGATGGTGGGTCTGTTCGGCGAAGCGCAGCTCGCCGCGCATCAGATCGCGCTCAACGTCGCGTCGGTGGCCTTCATGGTGCCGCTCGCGATCGGCCAGGCCGCGAATGTGCGCGTCGGCTACTGGTCCGGCGCGGGCGTGCCGCTCGCCGCGCGCCATGCGGGTTTCGTCGCGCTCGGGCTCGGCGTCGGCTTCATGTCGCTATCGGGGCTCGTGATGGTGACCGCACCGCACTGGATCGTCGGCCTCTATCTGCATCTCGACGATCCTTCGAATGCGCACACGGTCGCGCTCGCGAGTTCGCTGCTCGGCGTCGCGGCGATTTTCCAGATTGTCGACGGCATGCAGACGGTCGGATCCGGCGCCCTGCGCGGACTCAAGGACACGCGCGTGCCGATGCTCGCCGCGACCTTCGGCTACTGGGGCATCGGCTTTCCGACCGGATACGTGCTCGCGTTTCACTTCGGCTTCGGCGCGCGCGGCCTGTGGTGGGGACTCGCCGCAGGGCTTGCGAGCGTCGCAATCCTGATGACGTTGCGTTTTCACCGCATAAGCGCGCGGCATGTCGCGGCCGTGCAGGCGTAGTAACCACAACCGCGCTCGCGTTTTGTCAACGCGAGCACATCACCACCGCACACACCGATAACAACAGGACCGCCTCGATGCTTTCCCGCGTTACCCGTCTCTTTCCACTGTGGGCCGTGCTGGTCTCGCTCGCGGCGTACTTCGCGCCCGCTTCGGTCGCCGGCATTGCGCCGCACGTCACCGCGCTGCTCACGCTGATCATGCTGTCGATGGGCGTCACGCTGTCGGTCGCCGATTTTCAGCGCGTCTTCACGCGGCCCGCGCCCGTCGTTGCCGGCATCGTGCTGCACTATCTCGTGATGCCGCTGGCCGCATGGGCAATCGCGAAGATGCTGCTCATGCCGCCCGATCTGACCGCGGGCATGGTGCTGGTCGGCAGCGTCGCGAGCGGCACCGCATCGAACGTGATGATCTATCTCGCGCGCGGCGACGTCGCGTTGTCGGTCACGATCAGCGCGTTGTCGACACTCGTCGGCGTGTTCGCGACGCCGCTGCTCACGCGCCTTTACGTCGATGCGTCGATCGTCGTTGACGTGCGCGGCATGCTGATGAGCATCCTGCAGATCGTCGCGTTGCCGATCGTGATCGGCCTTGTCGTCAATCACCTGTTCGGCAAGCTCGTGCGCCGCATCGAGCCGGTGCTGCCGCTCATATCGATGGTGTCGATCCTGCTGATCATCGCGGCCGTGGTCGGCGGCACGCAGCCGAGCATCGCGTCGGTGGGTCTCACGGTTGCGCTCGGCGTGGTGCTGCACAACGGCATCGGTCTGCTCGGCGGTTACTGGGGCGGTCGCCTGCTCGGCTTCGACGAAGCGGTTTGCCGCACGCTTGCGATCGAAGTGGGCATGCAGAACTCCGGTCTTGCGGCGACGCTCGGCAAACTGTATTTCGCACCGATCGCGGCGCTGCCTGGCGCACTCTTTTCGGTGTGGCACAACCTTTCGGGTTCGTTGCTCGCGGGCTTCTGGGCGGGACGGCCGACGCGCGGCACTCATCAATCGCAAACGACGATGCAAACCGGGCGCGCGGCTGCGCTCGAGCGCGAACGTAGCTGATTTCACCACGCCGGTGCCGACGCCTGTGTCAATTGAGACGCAGGCGGCACAACGCCACCGCTTGACCCTCGCCTGCCGCGCGACAGCGCTTCGTCAATCACGACGCGGGCTCGGTCATAAGCGCGTGTGCATTTAAGCGAAGCATCCCTTCGCGAAACGCCGTTCACATCAACGAGCCTTTCCGTGACATGGCGGAAGCGTCTCCCGCACGCTTTGATCGACGCTTCCCCCGCGCCTTCGCCGACGCAAAGCGCCGCGCCGCGCACCGGCCTCAACCGCCTGCACAACGCTTGCCATCTTCCCGACCCACTTCGCCGATTCCCCTTAGAATGGCCTTCCCAACGTGACGCCTCGTCGCGAGTCGTCAGCGCGAAGTAAAAAAGCCGGGAGGGTGAGCGTGCCGTCGTACGATCGTCAAAGTCGCAAAGTTGCGCCATGCAACGCATCGCAGGTCCTGTCCGTTCTTGCTCCGGTAATTCGTACGCTTTCCACGTTGCGCCTCGCGCGCGCAACATCGCTGACGCTGGCCCGTGCCACGTTCATCGCCGCAACGGCCGCGGCCACTGCGGTTGCGATGAGCGGCTGCGCGACGCGTCCGCCTGCGTCGTCGTTCGACCAGCCGGTCTCGCACGCCATGCCGCAATCGACGTCCACGCCGCTCGGCGCCGCGCTTGCCGCGCCCGAAGCGGCGCATCCGGGCCAGTCGGGCTTTCGCGTGCTATCGAGCGGCACCGAAGCGCTGCAGATGCGCATCGCGCTCGCGCGCGCCGCGACGAAAACGCTCGACATGCAGTACTACATCGCCAACGAGGACACGACCGGCAAGCTGCTGCTCGCCGCCGCGCTCTATGCAGCGGACCACGGCGTACGCGTGCGCATGCTGGTCGACGATCTGAACTTCAAGGATCTCGACGACGTCATGGCGTCGCTGAACACGCATCCGAACATCGAGATCCGCGTGTTCAACCCGTTCGGCAGCGCGCAGGGCAGCCTCTATCAGCGCACCGAAAATTTCTTCACGCAGATCGGCAGCTTCACGCGGCGCATGCACAACAAGGCGATGATCGCGGACAACGAGCTTGCGATTGTCGGCGGCCGTAATCTTGGCGACGAGTATTTCAGCGCGAGCCCGACGCTGCAGTTCCGCGATATCGATGTGCTCGCCGCAGGTCCGATCACCGCAAAGATCTCCACCAGCTTCGACG
Source organism: Paraburkholderia edwinii (assembly GCF_019428685.1). Classification (NCBI taxonomy): domain Bacteria; kingdom Pseudomonadati; phylum Pseudomonadota; class Betaproteobacteria; order Burkholderiales; family Burkholderiaceae; genus Paraburkholderia; species Paraburkholderia edwinii. Next base: position 1,528,406 of record NZ_CP080095.1, on the reverse strand, counting down.
AATACTGGAACGACAGCAGCGCGTATCCGCTGCGTGCGCTCAACAAGCAGACGTTCGACCCGAAGCAGCTCGATGAGACGCGCGACGCATTGCGCGCGCATTGGCATCAGAACGCGGACCCGTACGACGCAAAGCCGTTGAACGCGACACCGCTCGCCTCGCAAATCCAGAAAGACGAGCTCGGCCTCACGTGGGCGCCGGCGGAATTCAACGCCGATTCGCCGGCGAAAGTCCGCTTGCCGGAGGACCAGTATCAAAGCCCCGTGATCGCGCGCATCGCCGAACTCGTCAACGAGGCGCAGCAGGAAGTGTTGATCACGTCGCCGTATTTCGTGCCGCACGACGCGGGCGTCAAGGCGCTCGCCGGCCTCACCGCGCGCGGCGTCAAGGTGAAGGTGCTGACCAATTCGCTTGCCGCCACCGATGCCGTCGCGGTGCAAGCGGGCTATAGCCCGTATCGCGATCCGCTGCTCAGGGCCGGCGTCGAGCTCTACGAATTCAAGCCTGTGCAGGAGCAAGGCTCGCGCACCGGCATGTTCGGCTCGCAGTCGCGCGCGAGTCTGCACGCGAAAACACTGGTGTTCGATCGCAAGACGCTCGTGATCGGCTCGATGAATCTCGACCCGCGCTCCGCGCATCTGAACACCGAACTCGGGCTCGTGATTCACAGCGCGCCGCTCGCGGAACAGGTCGCAACGCTGTTCGATCGCGTGACCGGACCGCAGTCGAGCTATCACGTGACGCTCGCCGATCCGTCGCGCTTCTTTTTCCGCGGCCCCGAGACGCCGTATCACCTCGTCTGGACCGACGAGGAAGACGGCCATACGGTCACCTACGACGTGGACCCGAACGCCGGTTTCTACCGGAACGTGCTGACAGGTTTATTCTTGTTCCTGCCAGTCGACGACCAGCTTTGACGCCGTGCGCCCGCCGCGCGCCGTCGTCCAACCTTCAAGCGGAGTGAAATCATGACCGAAGATGTACGGATGGAACGCGATACGTTCGGCGAGATTGCGGTGCCGAACGATCGCCTATGGGGTGCGCAGACGCAGCGCTCGCTGCAGAACTTCAAGATCTCGACCGAGAAGCAATCGCCGGAGCTGATCCATGCGCTCGCGGTGATCAAGCGCGCGGCGGCCGAAGTCAATCTCGGTCTCGGCGTGCTCGATGCGAACAAGGCAAAGGCGATCGTCCATGCGGCCGACGAAATCATGGAAGGCAAGCACGCCGGTGAATTTCCGCTGGCGGTCTGGCAAACCGGCTCGGGCACGCAGACCAATATGAACCTCAACGAGGTGATCGCGAACCGCGCGAGCGAGCTGCTCGGCGGCCAGCGCGGCGAAGCGCGCCTCGTGCATCCGAATGACGATGTGAACCGCGGCCAGTCGTCGAACGACGTGTTTCCGACGGCGATGCATATCGCGGCGGCGGTCGGCATCGTCAAGCATCTGCTGCCTGCGCTGAAGACGCTGCGCGACACGCTCGACAGCAAGGCGAAGGCGTTCGCCGACGTCGTGAAGATCGGCCGCACGCACTTGCAGGACGCGACGCCGCTCACGCTCGGCCAGGAATTCTCGGGCTATGTCGCACAGCTCGATCAGGGCATGCGTCATGTCGAATCGACGCTACCGCACCTCTATCAGCTCGCGCAGGGCGGCACCGCGGTCGGCACGGGCCTGAACGCGCATCCGCAATTCGCCGATCAGGTCGCGGCGACGATCGGCAAGCTGACGGGCCTGCCGTTCGTGTCGGCGCCGAACAAGTTCGAGGTGATGGCCGCGGCCGACGCGCTTGTGTTCGCGCACGGCGCATTGAAGACCGTTGCCGCGAGCCTGATGAAGATCGCGAACGATATCCGCTGGCTTGCCAGCGGCCCGCGCTGCGGTCTCGGCGAACTGTCGATTCCGGAAAACGAGCCGGGCAGCTCGATCATGCCGGGCAAGGTGAACCCGACGCAATCCGAAGCGATGACGATGCTGTGCTGCCAGGTGTTCGGCAACGACGTCGCCGTGAATGTGGGCGGCGCGAGCGGCAACTTCGAGCTCAACGTGTTCCGGCCGATGATCGCGCACAACGTGCTGCAATCGGTCCGCCTGCTCGCGGACGGCGCGCTGAGCTTCAACGATAACTGCGCGGTCGGCATCGAGCCGAATCATGCACGCATCGATACGCTGCTCAATGAATCGCTGATGCTCGTGACGGCGCTCAATCCGCACATCGGCTACGACAAGGCCGCGCAGATCGCGAAGAAGGCGCACAAGGACGGCACGACACTGAAGGCCGCCGCGCTTGCGCTCGGTCATCTGACCGAGCAGCAGTTCGACGAGTGGGTGCGGCCGCACGAGATGGTCGGCCATACGAAGGGCTGAGCGAGCCGGCTAGCAAGGCTCGCTGCTTCATTGCTTCACTGCCGGAGTGCAACGCAGTGTCCGGCGCGCGGCTTACGCGCATTGCCGGCACTGCGTCAGATGTCAGATGCGAGGCGGGACGTCAGGCCGGCTGGCGCCTCGCCTGAACCTCAAACTTTTCCCTGCGCGACCTCTTCGGGTTTGAGTTCGACGATCGCGTCGAGCGCCGCCTTCACATCCATCGCGTACTTCGCAAGACGCTGCTGCTCGTCGGTGACCGGTACGAAAGGCGGCACCGGCAGCGGATTGCCGTTCTCGTTGACGGCGACCATCACGACGAGACAGTCGGTGGTCTGCATCAGCTCGCCGCCCTTCGGATCGCCGGCGCATACCGACACGTGGATATGCATGCTCGTGCGCCCGGTCGCGACGACGCGCGCGCGCAGTTCGACGAGGTTGCCGACATGAATCGGCCGGCGAAAACGGATATTGCCGACGCTGACCGTCACGCAATAGCGCGCCGACCAGACCGCGGCGCATGCGTACGCAGTTTCGTCGATCCATTTCATCAGCGCGCCGCCATGCACCTTGCCGCCGAAGTTGACCGATGTCGGTTCGGCGAGAAAGCGGAAGGTCGTCTCCGAACGATCCAGCGGCGCGGCGGAAGGGGTGCTCATCTTGACTCCGGTCGATCTGAAAATTGAAAGGAGCCGATTATACGAGCGCGGCGGGAATTGGACCTCAAACCAGGCCTCAAGCCCGGGGCCCGCATCAGGAGCGGCAAACTGCGGCACGCATTATTTCCGTACCGACACACCTTCGTCGATCGTGCCGTACATCTCGATACTGCTGCCGGACGAGCCGACCGGCGTGCTCGCACCGCCTTGCGCGCAAGCGGCGCACGACAGCACGGCGATGACCGCGCAAGCGGCAAGAATGATTTTCATCGGATTGTGTTTCCCGGATAAAACGCGTCTTCGATTTTAGCCTGGCCGCGTTATCGGGCGCGGAACGAGCCAAAGCGGCGCGGATCGCGACCGGGAGTGACGCGGGAGTTGCCCCGGGCCGTCCGGCTCGGCGTTGCGCCCTGCTCAGGGCGACCTGTGCGGCCCGACCCATGCGGCCCGACCCACGCGGCTCACGCTACGCGGACCGCGACATCCGACATTTCGTTCGAGCCTGAAACGTCGAATGCGAGCGAGGACTACAGTAGAGCCATGGCCGGTGCACCCCTCCCGGCACCGACCGCCATACATCGTCCGCCTCAACCGGCGAGCAACCGACGAACAAACGAGGACCTCCCGATGATCAACCCGCTTACCGAAGCAACCGGCCAATTCCCCGGCCTGAGCCGCATCGGCGCGCTGCTCGCCGATCCCGGCCGCGCCGCGATGCTGTGGGCGCTGATGGACGGCAGCGCGCGTCCCGCGGGCGAATTGACGCTGATCGCGGGCCTGTCGCCGTCGGCGGCCAGCGCCCACCTCGCCCGCCTCGCCGACGGCGGTCTGCTCGCGCTCGAAGTGCGCGGACGGCATCGCTACTACCGGATCGCGTCGGCCGATATCGCGGCGTCGATCGAAGCGCTGATGAACCTCGCCCAGGCCGCCGCGCCGCAGCGGCCGACGCCGCGCCCCGCGCGCACCGTGCCCGTCGATATGCGCTATGCGCGCACCTGCTACGACCATATGGCCGGCGAACTGGCGGTGCGCGTCTATGAACGGCTCGTCGGCGACGGGCTGCTCACGCTCGAAGGCGACCGGCTCGATGCGACGCCGGCCGGCGCCGAGCAACTGGCCGGCTGGGGCATCGACGTCGCGAGCCAGCGCACGCGGCGCCGCCGCTTCGCGTGCACGTGCCCGGACTGGAGCGAACGCCGTCCGCACGTCGGCGGCGCGCTCGGCGCGGCGCTGCTCGACGCGTGGTCGTCGCAAGGCTTCGTCGAGCGCACCGAGCGGCCACGCGTGCTGCGCGTCACGCCCGCCGGCCACCGTCATTTCGACGACTTTTTGCGCGGCGCATAATGCGAAGCCTCATGCGAGCCCCACGCGAGCCGTACGCGAGCGCTGCGCCGCTGGCCCGGTGCGAAGCGGCTGCGCGTCGCACGACACGTCTTGTTACAGCGAGGGCGGGATGACTTACAAATGAGCGCGTCTTGAAATACGCGCCGCGGGTACAGTGGCTTCACACGGTGCCGTCTCGCGAGGCACCCGACGGAGTCACAACCAATGAAAACACACACACCCGGTTCTTCGAATTACCGTACTGCGCACACGGAACGCCCAGATGAAGCTAACGAAGCCGCTGGCTGCACAAGTGCGCGTGCGCCGCTGATCGGCACCCGGCGCCGCCCCGCTTCGCCCGCCATCGCGACCGTGATTGCAGCGGTCGCCGCCGCGCTGTTCGTCACGTCGGGCACGCCCCGCGCGTACGCGCAGGAAGCCCCGCCCCCGGACGGCGCCGAGCAGGCCGCGCCGCCTTCCGCACAACCCGCGGACGCCCAGGACGCCGATCCGCCGGGCCGCGTCGCGCGCCTGAACTACATGGCCGGCACCGTGACCACCGAGCCGGCCGGCGCGACCGACTGGTCGTACGCGCAGGTCAACCGGCCGCTCACGACCGGCGACCAGCTGTGGAACGACAAGGGCGCGCGCTCGGAGCTGCATATCGGCTCGACGGCGGTGCGCGTCGGCGAATCGACGAACGTCGATATCCTCAATCTCGACGACGCCAGCACGCAGCTGAAGGTCGCGCAAGGCACGCTGTCGACGCGCGTGCGCGAACTACCTGCCGGCACGTCGTATGAGATCGATACGCCGAATCTCGCGCTCGGCATCAGCGGCCCCGGCGACTATCGCGTCGACGTCGCGCCCGATGGCAGCGAGACCACCGTCACGGTGCGCAGCGGCAGTGCGACCGTGTACGGCGACGGCGGACAGTTGCCGGTCGCCGCCGGCCAGCAGATCCGCTTTTCCGGCACCAACCTGCAGCAGGTCGCAAGCAACGGCGCGCCCGCGCCCGACGCACTCGACCAGTGGGCGGCGAGCCGCGATGCCGCGGAAGACCAGTCGGTATCGGCGCGCTATGTGTCACGCGACGTGCCCGGCTATCAGGATCTCGATGCCAACGGCACGTGGAGCCAGAACCCGCAATACGGCGCGGTGTGGACGCCGAACCAGATGCCGGCCGGCTGGGCACCGTACCAGGATGGCCACTGGGTCTGGCAGGCGCCGTGGGGCTGGACCTGGGTCGACGACGCGCCGTGGGGCTTTGCGCCGTATCACTACGGGCGCTGGGCGTATATCGGCAATTCGTGGGCGTGGGTACCGGGGGAAGTCGTCAGCGAACCGCCGGTCTATGCGCCGGCGCTCGTCGCGTTCGTCGGCGACGGCGGGCCCGGTGGGGTCGACTGGGGCGTGAGCCTTGCGGTCGGCGGCGTCGCGACGGCCGGGCTCGCGTGGTTTGCGCTCGGCCCGGGCGAGCCGTGGCATCCGCATTGGGGGCATGGCTGGAGCCCGCGTTACTACGACCGCGTGAACCGGCCGATCTACGTGCACAACCACATCACGAACATCCGCAACACGTACATCAACTACCGCGCGCCGCATGCGATTACGTGCGTGCCCGCGACGGCGTTCGTGCATGGGCAGCCGGTCAATCGCTTCGCGCAGAAGGTCGATCCGCGGCAGTGGCATAACGCGCGCTTCAATGCGGGCGCGCCGGGCATCGCACCGGTGCGGCAAAGCTTCGGGCCGGGCATGCGCAACGCGGCGTTCCGGCCGCCCGCGGCGGCGGCCGGCCGGCCAGTCGTGGCGACGCGCCGTCCGGATGTGCCGCCGGCGTACCGCGACCATCTCGCGCAACAGTTCGCGCATGGCGGCGGACGTGTGGCGGGCGCGGGCAATCCGGTCGTGCATACGTCGGTGCCCGCGAATTTCGGCGGACGCCGGATCGGCGCGGCGGGCGGTCCGCAGGCTAACGTGCGGCTCGTCGCGGTGCGCGGGCCGGGCGCGGTGCAAGGCCGGCCGGCAGGCGCAGCGCAGCGGCCCGGGATGCCGCCGCAAGCGGATTTTGCGAATGGTGGGGGTCGAGGGGAGCCGAATGGTCGACAGCCGGGTGGAGAGGCTCATGGCCAGCTTAATGGCCAGTTCAACGGCCAGCAGAACGGCCGACCCGGTGGTCAGTTGAGCGGACAACCCGGCGGCCAGCCGAACGGCGTGGCGCATCCGCAGCCGTTCGCGGGCGGCGCGCCTGGCCAGGGTCGTCAGCCGATGCCGGCGCAGGCAGGTGCCGGCGCGCCGCAGCAATCGAATGCACAGGCGCGGCCGGGCAACGGCGTGCCGCGGCCACCGCAATTCGCGGGCGGCGGTACGCCTGGTGTTCGTGGGGGTCCCGGTCCGCAGCAGCTGGGGAACGCGCCGCAAGGCCAGCGCCAGGAGCCTGCATGGACGCAGCCGCATACGCCGATGGGACAACAGCCGCGTGGCGGCCGGCCGGACCAGCCGTTCGCGCAAGGCGCTGGCCGGCCACAGCAGGGACAGGGACAGCCGCAAGCGCAGCAGACGTCCGGACAACAGCTGCGGCCCGGCTTCAACCCGCAGGCGAACGCGCCGCGTCAGCCGGTCCAGGGACAGCCGCAGGTACCGCAGCACGTGCAGCAGCCGGAGTCTCGCCCGCCGCAAGCTCAGCCGCAGCCGATGCGGCCGCAACAGGTACAGCAGGCGCAGCAACCCCAGCAGCAAGCGCGGCCGGAGTTCCATCAGCAACCAATGCAGCAGCCGAGGCCGCAGCAGCAGGTTCAGCAGCCGCGGCCTGAATTCCACCCGCAGCCGGCTCAGCAGCAGCGGCCGCAGCAGGTGCAACAGCCAAGGCCTGAGTTTCACCCACAGCCGCAGCCTCGGCCACAACCGGTACAGCAACCGCGACCGCAGCCTCAGCCCCAGCAACATCAGGAGCAGCGCGCGACGGGCGGTGGGCGTGATGACCATCGCCATGGGTGATAGCTAGCGCCGTGTCGCGGCACCGATGGTTGGGACCGACGGTTGGGGTGAGCGGCTCACACCCGTGCCTCGCGCCTTGACCGCGCACTCGACATCGACACTTCGCCCGCGCCGCCGTCGTCTTGTCTCACCACAAACGAACAAGGCCCGCCGCAATGCACATGCGGCGGGCCTTGTCGATTAATCCTCGCGCTTCAGAAAGTTAGCCAGCGACAACCGCGCCCGGCCAATCCGCGCTCCGCGCCTTTCACAAGCCTCAAATCGCCATCGGCGCTGTCAACGGCTCATGGTGCTGATACCCGACCAGCGAGAAATCCGACGGCTCGATCTTATCGAGCCACTGCGGCTCGAACACGCCGGTCTTCGCGTACTCGGGCACACGCTCGCTAATCTCGAGACGCGGACTCGGATACGGCTCGCGCGTCAGTTGCTGCTGCAGCATATCGAGCTGGTTCTCGTAGATATGCGCGTCGCCGATGAAATACGTGAACCAGCGCGGCGTATAGCCCGTCAGCCGGCCGACGAGGTGCAGCAGCGCCGCGCCTTCGGTCAGATTGAACGGCGTGCCGAGGCCCACATCGTTGCTGCGAATGTACAGGCACAGCGAAATCTCGCGGCGCGTCACGTTCGGCAGGAACTGATACAGCAGATGGCACGCGGGCAGCGCGATCTCGTCGAGCACCGCCGGATTCCACGCATGAAACAGAATCCGGCGGTCCGCCGGGTTGCGCATGATCGTATCGAGGCACTGACGCAACTGGTCGATCGCCTTGTATAGCAGCACCTTGCGGCTGCCGCCCTCTTCGAATTCGGTCACCGGCTGGAAACCACGTGCGGCCGCGTCCTCGAGCTGCGCGCTTGCGGTCGCGTCGAGCACCTTGTACGCGGGCCATTCGCGCCATTGCACGCCATACACGGCGCCGAGGTCGTCGAGGCCTTCGCGGTACGGATTGGCGAGCCATTGCGGGTTTTCGTTCGCGTTCGCATCCCATACCTTGCAGCCGAGCGAGCGAAACTGCGCGGCGCTGCGCGATGCGCGCAGAAAGCCGACCAGCTCGCCGATCGCCGACTTGAACGCGAGCTTCTTCGTCGTGACGGCCGGAAAACCCTGCTGCAGATCGAAGCGCAACATCGCCCCCGGCATGCTGATCGTGCGGATGCCAGTGCGATTCTCCTGCCAGCTGCCGGTGTCGAGAATCGTACGGACGAGGTCGAGATACTGTTTCATTCGGGGTTCCTTCAGCATGGCGCCACTGTCGAACAGGCAGCGCCGCGACGTCGCGTGACGACGGGAAACCGGGATTCTAACAAGCTTGGGAGATGTGCTGAACGCGCGATGCGGTTCGTGAAACGGCGGCTGCTAGAAGCAGGCACACCGCTATGGTTGGAACTCGCTGCCTGTCGGGCCCGGACCTGAGTATTTACTGGATAACCAGACTATGCAGCTTTGCCAAACGCACGGCATCGCCCACTCAGCATGGCGCTGAGCAGGTTGAGCCCAAACTCAGATCAGAGATGCTGAACCGACGACGGCATTTCCGTATGCGGCGTCATCTGTTCGCTTTCCATATGCCGCATGCCGTGCGAGCACAAGAGCCGGTAAAGCGTGACGCGCGAAATGCCGAGTTCCTGCGCGGCATCGCCAAGACGTCCGCGATGGCGCAGTAGCGCGAGTTCGATCGCCTGACGTTCGGCCGCTTCGCGTGCCTGCGCGAGCGACACAGGCACGATCTCGACATACTCGGACAGTTCGAGGTCGCGCGCGGTAATCGCGCGCCCTTCGGACATCACGATCGCGCGCCGCACACGGTTGATCAGTTCGCGCACGTTGCCGGGCCAGCTGTAGTTATGCAACGCCGCGATCGCATCGGGCGCAAAGCCGCGCAGGCGGCGGCTCGCGTCTTTTCTGAAACGTTCGAGCATATGCCGCGCAAGCAGCTCGATATCCTTGCCGCGCGCGCGTAGCGGCGGCTCGTCGATTTGCAGCACGCACAAGCGGTGATACAGATCCGAACGGAAACGCCCTTCGATCATTGCGCTGTTCATATCGACGTGCGTCGCCGAGATGATGCGCACGTCGACCTCGATCGAACCGTGACCGCCGAGACGCTCGACTTTGCGCTCCTGCAAAAAGCGCAGCAGGCTAGCCTGGCTTTCGAGCGGCAGATCGCCGATTTCGTCGAGAAACAGCGTGCCGCCGTTGGCTGCTTCGACGCGCCCGATCTTGCGCTGATTCGCGCCGGTAAACGCGCCGCGCTCGTAGCCGAATAGTTCGGATTGCAGCAGATGCGGCGGAATCGCGCCGCAGTTGATCGCAACGAACGGCGCATTGCGGCGCGCCGAGCGCTCGTGAATGGCAACCGCCGTGAGTTCCTTGCCGGTGCCCGATTCGCCCGAGATAAACACCGGCGCATCGGTCATCGCAACTTTGCGGATCGAGCGAAATAGCGCGAGCATCGCATCGCACGAGCCGACCATTTCGCCTTCGGTGCCCGACGTTTGCGTCGCGTCATTCGATGCGGTCTCGCCAAGCGAGATCATCCCGTAGGCGTGGCCTACGGAATCGACGATGCGGTCACCTGAATAAGGGACCGTTACGTAGTCGAAACAGTAATCGCGCACGAGACGCCGCAGCGCCGCGTCCTGCAATTGACCCGGCGCCGTGGCTGCAACCCAGCCGACGTTGGGCATGGTCAGACAGGATTCGAATGCAGCGATTTCGTGCTGCTGGAAACAACTGGAAAGATCGAGCAGACCGCCGGCTGCAGTACCGGCACGCACCGCACGGCGTGCATCGCGCGCCGAGCCGACTACTTCAACGTGCCAGCCCCGCTCATGAAAGCGCGCGTTGAGGTCAGCACTGGGATCGCGTGAAACGTAAATCAGTTGCCGCGTTGCGGATTCCATTATTCAGATCCTCTCGTCAACGAACGTTAAGGATGACGCACGTACCTGAACCGCTATTCTCGCATTCCTCAGATACGTCTATTCGAATCGGGATTCGCAATACAACGAAAACCGAACGGCCATTCCATTCCGTACGGACAGCTGATCCCCGAAAAACGGCGCTTGTATTGAACGGCCCACGAATGGGCTTTTTTAAAACGTGTGCTGTAGTCGAGAGCTTACTATACGTACGGCGCTTCGAAAAACAAATATGCAAATTAATTCAGCAACCCTTGATAAGGTAAGGCTGACCGTGCGCCAATGACCAGACGGTAAGTTCTTTCTGAATAAAACCAATACTCGCATTCACCATACTTTATCCGCCGCAAAAAATCGTTGCGCGAGCAAACAATCGTCCAAATCGCACTATTTCACGGTGTCGTATCAACGCTGAAACGTTTTCAGGCGATTTCCGAATCCGCATAGCCATCCCTTTACACGTAAGCCCGATGCATCAACGGAATGCTCGATATGGCATATGTTTCGCTAAATGAGCCGCACCAAGGAGACACATCATGCGACACGTTTCCCGCGGCGTTTCATGCGATCGCCACACCGCGGCCGGCCTCTTCGGCCGGCGTATTCGAGCGGCGTCCCTACGCTCGCTTGCCGGCGTCGCGATGCACGGTGCAACACTCGCACTCAGTGCAACGCTCGTAGCAGGCACACTGGTCTTCACCCTGTCCTCCACCGCATTCGCTCAGGAATCCGCTACGTCGGCATCCTCCGACGCCGGCGCCGCCGCCCTCGCGGACACGACGCCCGCAGCGGCGACGGCGCCGGAAACGGCGGGTGCCGGGACTGCCGATCCCCAGGCTACCGATACCCACGACGTTGCGTCAACACAGGTATTGAACACGCCCGCCGATGTCGTTTCGATGAACGACATCCCACTCGATGATCAGATTCTTGCGCGGCAACGCGGCGGCGCGAGCGGACTCACGATGGTCGCGGCCACGCCGGACCTGCTGCGCGGCTCGTCGGTCACGCTGTGGGACGAAATCGCACCGCCCGCACCGCTGCCGGTTCCGGTCGATGCGGCGCGTACGGCGCAAAGCAATGCCGCGAGTTATCTGAGGAAATAAGACGGAAACAAAAGCGGGAAGCGAGTGGGAAACGATTCGAAACTGACCGCGGGCGCATCAACAGACGATCGACGACGCACCTGAAGACGCAACAAAAACGCAACAAACGAAGTAGCGCTGACGGAATAGAAGTAGGTGAAAGAACTGCGCGAGAAACATGCGCGAGCGAGACCGCATCACAGGGCTGAACTGAACAATACGCTGTCGGGGTACTCATGAACGCGTCGCTTAATGCAACGGTGAAGGCATCGCTGAACATATCGGTGCGCCCTTCACGCGGCACGCCTCGGTTTGCACGGCCGGCACTACTGGCCATTGCACTGACAGGCGCATGCGCCGCCTTCATCACGTGCGCCGCGCACGCCCAGCAGATCGCGAATCCCGGCGACATCGTGCTCGAACGCGAAGTCGCACCGCGCAATGCGTTTGTTTCGATCCCAAGAAATCAGGAACCCGTACTATCTAGCGCGACCACCTTCCCCGCAAACAGCTTCAACCCCACGATGGCGCAGCTCGCGTCGGATTCCGATCTGACCAACGCGCGCGGCTCAACCGGTCTGAGCTCGGCAGGCGTGCTCGCTGGCACCGGCATGCAAGCGGTCGCGCGCATTCTCTCCGGCAATACGACCGGCAATAACGTCGCGCTCGGTGCGAGCAGTATCGGCCAGCCGGCAGCCGGCATCGGCGGCACGATTTCGTCGTCGGTGACGGGCGCGCTCGCGCCGCTGTCGAGCACGCTTGGCGGCGCGCTGGGAGGCCTCAAATGAACGCGCGCCACGCAGGTATCGCCATCACGATGAAGATCGCCCGCGCGGCGTATGCCGCCCTCGCGGTCGCCGGAGTCGCCGCAACGTTCACCTGCACGACACAGCTAGCGCATGCGCAAGCACTCGCGCGCATCAGCGGCGAGGCGGGCATCGCAACCGGCGCGGCGGTTGGCGCGACAGGCGCGATCACCGTCAACGAAGCCGCGGGCATCAACAACGCGCAGGCCAACCAGCTGACGATCTCGACCGACGGCGCAGCCGCCAACAACAACACGAGCGTGCAAAGCGCAAGCGCCAACGCGCAGGTCACGAGCGCGCGCGCATCAATTGCGGGCAACGCGTTTTCGAATACATCCGGCGCCGTACTGGTGAACCAGTCCGCGGGCGCGGGCAATCTCCAGCGCAACAGTGTGCAACTCGGCACTGCTGCGATCGGAGTCGAGACCGTTTCGGACAGCGTGCTGTCCGCAGCGGTCCCGAATGGCGGTGGTCTGGCGCGAGCGAACGGGGTTCACGACGCGAGGGAGGCAACCATCTCCAACGAAGCCTTCAGAAACGTCAATGGCATCGTGCAGATCAACCAGACTGCCGGAGCCGGTAATGCCACGGCGAACAGTTTTGTGCTCCGTCCCCCGGCGGGCACTCTTTTCTAACTGACCAATAAGTATCGGAGCGAGATCATGAAACTCAAGCGCACCCTGATTGCGGCAGCGGTCCTGGCCGCGGCATCCGGCAGCGTGTTCGCAGGACAGCTGAAGAACCCGTACCTGTTCAATGCGACGATGGTCGGCGAGCAGATCGGTATCGAAGGATTCGTGCGCCTGTTCGGCTGCGTATCCGTTTCGAGCACCGCGGGCGCCGTCGTCCACAACACGCAGAACGTCTATGTCCATGCCTCGCTCGCCCCTCAGGCGCAAAGCTATATGCGCGGCGCGCTAACCACGCGTGTCAACAATGCAACAAATAGCGTGGTCGGTACGGGCACCAACACCGTATGGGCCAACAGCTCGTTCTCGACCAGCGAAAGTCATGCGTCGTCGCATATGTCGTCGAGCGAGCACAAGGCCAATTCAACGACAACCGTCAGCACATCGAGCAACTATGCGTACGCAAACCAGGCAAAGGCAAGCGCGTCGAGCGAATATCACCAGTCGAGCGACAGCGGTCACGCAAGCAACAGCGCGTCGTCGTTCGACGCCGGGATTTCGCTTGGCGACAACAGCAAGCACTCGAGTTCTCAGTCGGGCAGCTTCAACGGCAAGTTCTCGCAAGGTGCGTCCGCTTCGACCAGCTACAGTTCGCACGGCAAAAACTGGGGAGGCTCAAAAGAGCATTCGACCAGCGTTTCCGAAAACTCGCAGGCTCACGCGAACGGCTCATACGACAAGAACCATATGTCGAGCGCGTCGGACTCGTATAACGCCAACGCGTCCGGCCATCTGAACACGAGCCACAGCGACACCGAAAGCCAGCACAAGAACGCATCGCAGAGCTGGTCGGCGCAAGCGTCGAATAGCGGTTCGGGCAACAAGTCGGCGAGCGCGACGGTCACGTTTGCGCACAACGACTCGAAGTCGAGTTCGGAATCGCACTCGGGTTCCTCGTCGTTCTCGACGTCTTCGTCGGCATCGAAGAGCTGGGGCTATAACGTGAACGACACGCTCAAGACGGTCGACGAAAAGACCACCGGCTCGGTGACGCAGTACGTCAACACGCAGGCGCCCGGCACGCTCAACGCCGGCACCGGCAGCAATGCGGCGTCGGGCGTCTCAGGCAACCTCGGCATCAACATCGCGGAAGGCATCGACAACGCGCAGAGCAATGATGTCGCGCTCGCGTCGGTCGACGTCGGCAATGTGTTCGGCAACGCACAGATCTTCAACTCGCAGGGGTCGGGCGGCAGCGCGAAGATCAATAACTTCAATCTGAACGCATCGGTCGGCGACGGTTCGCTGTCGCACGTAACAGGCAATGTCGGTGTGAACGTCGCATCGGGTATCGGCAACGTGCAGAACAACAGCCTTGCCGGCGCGGTAACGACGACCAATGCCGGCACTGCGATGACGACGGCGATGGTGGCCACGGACGAAAACTCGCAAACCGCGAACATGGCGGTGCGCGGGCAGTTCCAGGGCACCGCGATGCTCGGCGCCAATGCTCTCGCGGGCGCGTCCGGCAACATCGGCGTGAATATCGCGGGCGGTGCGGGCAATCTGCAGCACAACGGCCTGGCGATCGCTGCGCTGAATAGCGGTCACTAGGATGTTGGACTGCGCGATGCGTTGCCAGATGTGTTGTATGGCAACGCATCGTAAAGAGGGCTGAAAAAGCCATGTAGTAAGCCATCAGAGGGGCTGCGCCGGTTGCCGTAGAAGCAATCGGCGCAGGAACGGAGTAGGCGCTGAAGCGCTAACTCCCATCGACTCGCCGCAGGAGACCACCATGTCCGGGTTTGTTCGCTTCCCGGCGTTGCCGCTCGCCTTTGCGTTCTGTTGTTGCACTTTGTGTGCGACAGCCCACGCACAAGCCAGCGTCGATACGTCTACCCTCGCAGGTATTCCGCTGACCAAAACGGTTCGCTCGATGAGGGACATCCGCTACAGCCATATCGTGAGCCAGCAGTTCGATTACAGCTGCGGCGCAGCCGCGCTCGCGACGCTCCTCAAATACGGCTACGGCATCGATATCCCCGAGACGGAACTGATCCGCCGGATGATGGTTTTCTCGTCGCCGGACATCGTGGTCAAGAACGGCTTTTCGATGCTCGACATGAAGAAGTTCGTCGAGACGATCGGGCTGCGCGGCAGAGGGTTCCGGGTCAATACGGACGCGTTGTATCACCTGCAGGTCCCCGTGATGGTGTTGATGAACATCGACGGCTATGAGCATTTCGTGATCGTCAAACATGCAGAGAACGGCCGCGTTTTTATCGCGGACCCGGCGCTCGGCAACCGGATCCTCCTCGAAGAGGATTTCTCGAAGACGTGGAACGGGCTCGTGTTCGCCGTGGTCGGCAAACCATTCAGGGAGGATTCGCCGCTGTTGCAGGACAACGAGTCGCTGGCGTTGAAGCTGCGCGCGGGTGCGCTCGCGACCGGCGGCGCCACGACGCCTTTTGTCGAATACGGCCTGACACGGGCCGAGCTCTTCTGAGCCCATCATGAAGCGCGAACTTTCAACCACAAACCGCGCGCTGTTTGCAACGATCGCAACGGTCGCGCTCGGGGCCGCAGGCACTGCGTATGCGGCGGATACAGGCGGGGCCGCGCCGATGCCTGCGTTTTTATCGGCACACGACGGCGGTATCGAGACGATCCGATGGCAGCCCGTTAGCGACGACGTACTCGCAGGCCAGACCGGCAAGTTCGCGAACGGGCAGATGATCTCCGGCTTCGTGCTGAACCTGCTGTCGCAATGGAATTTGCCGAACGGCGGCAGCGCGATCGCACAAGGCTCGCTTGCGGTCGTGCAAAACGCGGCGAACCAGATGAGCGCAACGGTCAATTCGACGGCGCACGTCGTGAACGGCAACGGGCGCAATAGCGGTGCCGATCCATCGGCGCAGGTTAGCGGCGGCCAGCGTATCGCGATAAACGGCGTTTCTCAGGTTACGCAGGTGGCGGGCAACAGCAACATCGGCATGAACGCGGCGCAGATCGATTTCACCGGCAACGCGCTGGCCTCGGCAGGCGGCAACGGCGCGACGAGCGCCAATGCATCGAATGCGAACGGCACGATCAGGGCAGGCATCACGTTTGGCAACGGCGGCGTGAGCGTCGCGCTGCAGACGCCTGCCGGCATCGCGACGCAAACGATCGCGCCGGGCGGTGGCCAGGCCGGATCGATTGGGCAGATGCTGCAGATCGCCGGCAACAACCAGCAGGTCGCGAACCAGTTGCAGTTGCAATTGCAGACCGCGCAGATGTCGTCGGCGTCGCTGCGCCAGGCCGGCGTGCTGCAGGCGCTGCAGAACGCGATCAATGCAAGGCGGTGATGCAAAGACCGTGATGCAAGACGACATGTCGCGAAACGAAGTATGGCAGAACGAAGTATGACAAAGCGAAGTGCAACACAACGCAATGCACACCGCGTCATGCATCGAATAACGTGCGATGTGCAGCAGCAGGCCAGGCAGGAGACCGGCAGCAAAGCAAGGCGGGAAGAAACAACGGGGAGAAATAACGGGGAGATAAGCGGCGGGCCGCCACCCGCACCGCATGACACAAGGCTGTAACGAAAGACAGGGGACAAGGCTCACGCGATGCATGACAACAGCGACGCGTGGCCAGCTTGACCGGGGGAATAACAACATGATTGCCGATATAAAGACCAGAAGGCCGCGCTTTGCTCTCGCGGCCATTCCGGCAGCAGCAGTGATGTTTGCATGGGCACAGGGGGCGGCCGCTCAGGCCATTGCAAATCAATCGATGGAAGAGCGGCTCAATCAGCTGATGCGCGTCGTCGACGAGCAGCAGCGGCAGATTCAATCGCTCGAGCGTCAAGTGACAAATATTGAAATGACGCAGCGCGGCCGCGGCGCGCCGGGATACGGCGCGCGCGGCTCGACTGCGGTGGCCGAACAACCGGGCGCCGACGGCTTGCCGATGCCGTTGCCGCCGCTTGCGCAGGTGACGCCGGGCGCGCCTATCCCCGGGGGCCAGGGCAGCAGCACGGCGACCGGCGTGCCGGTCAATCCGCCTGCGCCCGAAGGATCGACCGCAACGGGTTCTACCGCGCCCGGTGCGCCGGTCGCACCTGAAGGCGCGATCGGCACGACGCAGAAAGCCGCGGAACCGGTGCGCACGCAGTCGGAAGAAGCCGTCGTGCAGCGCGAGCATGCGCCGCTCTTCGACCACAAGCTCACACTCGACTGGGGCATCAGCGACACGTACTACGACCGCCGCCAGTTGCAGCTGTCGGGCTTCCTTGCGCTCGATGCAATCTTCCTCGGCAACATCAACCTCGGCCAAACGAAGTCACATCAGGTGATGTCGGATCTCGACGTCCGCTATGGCCTGACCGACCGCATCAGCGTCGACGTCGACGTGCCGTACATCTATCGCCACAGCTCGTTTATCGTCGGCGGCGCGGGCGGCGCGGCGAGCACGCTATCGGATGCGTCGGTCAACTCGCACGCGATCGGCGACGTCAACTTCGGCATCTACTATCAGATGGTCAAGGAGACCAACAGCATTCCCGACGTAGTCGGCAGCCTGCGCGTGAAAGCGCCGACCGGCACGTCGCCGTTCGGCATCAAGGTCGTGCAACTGACGCCCGACAACACGAACCTCGTCGCGCCGTCGGAACTGCCGACCGGTACAGGCTTCTGGAATATAACGGCCGGTTTGTCGGTACTGAAGACGTATGACCCGATCGTGCTGTTCGGCAGTCTCTCGTACACGTATAACGTCGCGCGTTCATTCGCGGATATCTCTTCGGTACAGGGGCAAACCGAACCGGCGACCGTAAAGCTCGGCGACATCGTGCAGATCGGCGGCGGTGTCGCGCTCGCGTTTTCGGACAAGGACTCGGCGAGCATCTCGTACACGCTCGCACTCGAGCCGTCGTCGAAGACGAAGGCGCCGGGCGGGAGCTACCAGGACGTGCCCGGCAGCGAAACGACAGCGGCCGTGCTCAATTTCGGTTTGAACCACGTAGTCAACAAGCACCTGACGATCAACGGCACGGTGTCGATCGGCATGACGCCGGACGCGCCGAACTTTGTGGTCGGATTGCGCCTTCCCTACACTTTTTGATGTGTCATCGAGACGAGGCTGATCGTGCGTGAACCCTCTCATCTGACTTCCGTGCCAACCATCGCGTCGGGCGGCCCGCCTGTTTCGGCCTCGCGCACTCCGTTGCCGTCGACGGGCGCGCCGGTCGCGCCGCTTGCACCGGTTGCGCCGGTCGTACAGGACGCGAGTACAGCCGATACCACCGGTAAGCGCGCGCGCAACGACCGCACGCTGCTCTACCTCACGCGCACGCCCGACGAGACGCTCGTCGCGCATCTGAAAAGCCGCGGCTGGTCGGTGCTGACCGCGCGCTCCGCGCACGAAATCAGCCGCCTGCTGAAGCCCGAAGCCGTATGCGCGGGCATCGTCGATATGGCGAACTTCCCGCTGCGCGATCTTGCCACGCTCGAAGCGAGCCTGCGTCAGCAGCAGGTCGGCTGGATCGCGCTCGCGAATCCGGAGCGCCTCGCGGACCCCGAGGTACGGCGCCTGATCCGCCACTACTGTTTCGACTACGTGAAAATGCCGGTTGCCCACGCAACGATCGACTATCTGGTCGGCCACGCGTTCGGCATGGTCACGCTACACGACGCCGACGTGCCCGCCGATGTCGCGCACGAAGACGACGAGATGGTCGGCACCTGCGATGCGATGCAGGCCTTGTTCCGCACGATCCGCAAGGTCGCGAACACCGACGCACCGGTGTTTATCTCCGGCGAATCGGGCACCGGCAAGGAGTTGACCGCGGTGGCGATTCACGAACGTTCGCCGCGCCGCAATGCGCCGTTCGTGGCGATCAACTGCGGCGCGATTCCGCATCACCTGTTGCAGTCCGAACTGTTCGGCTACGAGCGCGGCGCGTTTACCGGCGCGAATCAGCGCAAGATCGGGCGCGTCGAAGCGGCCAATGGCGGCACGCTGTTTCTCGACGAAATCGGCGACCTGCCGATGGAAAGCCAGGCAAGCCTGTTGCGTTTCCTGCAGGAAGGCAAGATCGAGCGGCTCGGCGGCCACGAATCGATTGCCGTCGACGTGCGCATCATTTCGGCGACGCACGTGGACCTCGAAGACGCGATGCGCGAAGGACGCTTCCGCGCGGACCTGTTTCACCGCCTGTGCGTGCTGCGCGTCGACGAACCGCCGCTGCGCGCACGCGGCAAGGACATCGAAATTCTCGCGCATCACATCCTGCACAAGTTCAAGTCCGACAGCGCGCGCAAGATTCGCGGCTTCACGCCGTCCGCGATCGAGGCGATGTACAACTACAACTGGCCCGGCAATGTGCGCGAGCTGATCAACCGCGTGCGGCGCGCGATCGTGATGGCCGAGACGAAGCTGATTTCGGCCGAGGACCTCGATCTGGCCAACTACAGCGCGCAACAGACGATGTCGCTTGCGCAGGCGCGCGAGGCAGCGGAGAAGCGCGCGATCGAATCGGCACTGCTCAGGCATCGGCATCGTTTGAACGAGGCGGCGGCGGACCTCGGTATTTCGCGCGTCACGTTGTATCGGCTGATGGGTTCGCATGGCTTGCGCGACTCGACGAACGGCGACGACAAGGGCGTGTTTCCGGGGGAAAGCGATGTGCGCGAATGAAGGCGCGTTTCGCTGCGCCGCTCGAAAGTAAAACGGCAAGGCGCTTCCGCGCGCGTCGGGTAGAATCGCTGCGAACCGATTCTCCCGCCTTTCTCATGACGACGCTGACCCTGATCGTCGCTCGCGCCCGTAACGGCGTGATCGGCCGCGATAACCAACTGCCCTGGCGGCTTCCCGAAGACCTCGCGTTTTTCAAGCGCACGACCATGGGCGCGCCGATCGTCATGGGCCGCAAGACCCATGAATCGATTGGCCGCGTGCTGCCGGGCCGCCGCAATATCGTCGTGTCGCGCGATGCGACGCGTCGCTACGACGGCTGCGATACGGTCACGAGCCTTGCGGCGGCGCTCGAACTCGCCGCGCAGGATCAGGCGCCCGAAGCGTTTCTGATCGGCGGCGCGCAGCTTTACGAGGATGGCTTGCGTGAGGCGCACAAACTGATCGTCACGGAAATTTCCGACGACTTCGAAGGCGATACGACGTTTCCGGCACCCGACCCGCGCGAATGGGAAGAAGTGACGCGCGAGGCGCATCGCGCGAATCCGCCGAACGAGTTCGACTACGCGTTCGTCACTTATCGACGCAAAAACCCGCGCTAAAAATTAAATCGCCACGCGGCGCTTGCGCGCGGCGTGGCGATTGATTGTCCTGAGCGGACTGCTTCGGGTCGAACTTTCTGCGCAACTCAGTGCGACTCGGAGCGCGATTCAGCCGCCTGCCACGGCCCGTGGCCGCGGCGCCTTCACTGTCCCGCGATCGTCATCCGCTCGATCAGCACCGAGCCCGTGTGCTTCGTGCCGCGCACGATCGTGTCGGCGCCGATCGCGACGATATGCCGGAACATCTCCTGCAGCGTGCTCGCCACGGTAATCTCTTCGACCGGATACTGGATCTTGCCGTTCTCGACCCAGAAGCCCGACGCGCCGCGCGAATAATCGCCGGTCACGTAGTTGACGCCCTGCCCCATCAGCTCGGTCAGCAGCAGGCCCGTGCCGAGCTTCTTCAGCATCGCTTCGAAATCGTCGTCGGGCTGCGTGAGCGAGCTCTTCAGCGAGATGTTGTGCGAGCCGCCTGCATTGCCGGTGGTCGGCATACCGAGCTTGCGCGCCGAATACGTGGACAGGAAATAGCCTTCCACCACGCCATCTTTCACGACCGAACGCTGACGCGTGCGTACGCCCTCTTCGTCGAACGGCGCGCTGCCCATCGCGCGCGGCACATGCGGATCTTCGACGACCTGGATGTGCGGCGCGAACACCGGCTTGCCGAGGCTGTCGACGAGAAACGTCGTCTTGCGATAGAGCGCGCCGCCGCTCGTGGCTTGCACGAAGGCGCCGAGCAGGCCCGCGGCGAGCGGCGCTTCGAACAGCACCGGCACCTTGCGCGTATCGAGGCCGCGCGCGCCGATGCGCGCGAGCGCGCGTTCGGCGGCATAGCGGCCGACGGCTTCCGGTTCCGCCAGTTCGGTTGCGCTGCGCTTCGACGTATACCAGTCGTCGCGCTGCATGTTGCGCCCGCTGCCCGCGATCGGCGCACAGGCGACGTAGTGTCGCGAATACGGATAGCCGGCGAGGAAGCCACGCGACGTGCCGAGCACGAATTGCGAATGCTGCGCCGAGACGCTCGCGCCTTCGGAATTGCGGATTTGCGCGTCCGTTGCGAATGCGGCGTCTTCGGCGCGGCGCGCGATCTCGACTGCTTCGTCGGCCGACAGATTCCACGGGTGATACAGATCGAGGTCTTGCGGCGCCTTTTCGAGCAGCTCGTCTTCGGCGAGACCCGCGCAGTCGTCCTCGGCCGTGAAGCGCGCGATGTTGTACGCAGCCGTGACCGTGTCTTTCAGCGCTTCCGGCGAAAAGTCGGACGTACTCGCGTTGCCGCGCTTGTTGCCGATAAACACCGTCACGCCGACCATCTTGTCGCGGTTGTGCTCGATCGTTTCGACTTCGCCGCGCCGCACCGAGACGGACAGCCCATCGCCTTCGGAAATTTCGGTCGCCGCATCGCTTGCGCCGATCGACTTCGCGTGGCGAAGAATGTCCGACGCGATCTGCTTCAGCTCGTCCTGGGTATGCGGAAAATAACGCTGCCGGGCTTCGGTTTCGATATCTGCTGCCATTGTGATTGCCGTCCTCGGTTGGCGTACCGCGCTCGCGCCGGGCTTAAGCCCGCGTGGCGGTGACGCGCTGGGTTGCGCATGGTATCGCGTGTGTGCTGCCGCGTGTAACTGCTGCGTGTAACTGCGCGTATAACTGCGGCGGAAAACTGCTGCGGCTACTGGCCGCTCTACCGGCCGCGGTTGCCCGGCAAGCTTGCCGGGCGTGGTTGCCGCGCGGTCGCCAGGCGCAGTTGCCAGCACCAACGCTTGCCGTGTTACGGATACATGTCAGCGCGCATCACGCGATCATAACAAGGTCCGCGCGGACTCACCTGGGCTTTGCTGAAGGTCCCGCGCAGTTTCCACGCAGTTTCCATGCAGGTGCGCCGAAACTCGCACGTTACAATATCGGGCATGACACGCAAAACCCGTATTCAACCTATGTCGGACGCGGCCGCCGCCGACGACGACCACGGCTACGACCGCCCCAGCAAATCGCAACTGAAGCGCGAGATGCACGCGCTGCAGACACTGGGCGTCGCGCTCGTCGAACTGCCGAAAGATGCGCTCAAACGCATGCCGATGCCCGAAGCGCTCGACGAAGCGGTGCGCGCGGCGCGCCGCATCACCGACCACGAAGGCAAGCGCCGCCAGATTCAATACGTCGGACGAGTGATGCGCTCGCTTTCCGACGAAGAAACCGCCGCCCTGCGCACCGCGCTCGATACCTACAACGGCGCGAACCGCGCCGAGACCGCGAAGCTGCACTGGATCGAACGCACGCGCGAGGCGCTGCTCGCCGACGACGCCGCGCTCACCGAATTTATCCGCCGGCATCCTGCCGCGGACCCGCAGGAAGGCCGCACGCTGATCCGCAACGCACGCAAGGAAGCGCAGCTTGGCAAGCCGCCGCGCTACTTCCGCGAGCTGTTCCAGTGGGTCAAGCTCGCGGGCGGCGTGAAGATGGCCGGCCATAGCGGCGCCGACGGCGACACCGATAGCGATTCCGACGTCGAGGAAGACGACGATGACGACTCCCGCAGTTAATCCTGCAGTTAACCCTTCAGTTGGCCACAACCGCAGTCACCCGGACGAGCTGATCGTCGGCCTCGTTTCGATCAGCGACCGCGCAAGCACCGGCGTCTACGAGGACAAAGGCATTCCGTCGCTCGAAGAATGGCTCGGCGGGGCGCTGACGTCGCCGTGGCGCAGCGTCACGCGCCTGATCCAGGACGACGCGCCGACCATCACGTCGACCCTGATCGAGCTCGTCGACTCAGCCGGCTGCGACCTCGTGCTGACGACCGGCGGCACCGGACCAGCGCGCCGCGATGTGACGCCCGAAGCGACGCTCGCGGCGGGAACGAAGGAAATGCCGGGTTTCGGCGAACAGATGCGGCAGATCAGCCTCAACTTCGTGCCGACCGCGATCCTGTCGCGGCAGGTCGCGGTGATCCGCGAGACGCCCGCGCGCGCGGCGCTGATCGTCAATCTGCCGGGGCAGCCGAAGTCGATCCGGGAGACGCTCGAGGGTTTGCGAGACGCCGACGGCAAGGTGAAGGTGCCCGGTATTTTTGCCGCGGTACCCTACTGCATCGATCTGATCGGCGGGCCGTACATCGAGACGAATGCGGCGGTGGTCGCGGCGTTCCGGCCGAAGAACGCGGTGCGCGCGCCGCGCTGAAGGTGAAGGTGAAGGTAAAGCGAAGATAAAGGCGCTGGCTGCTTTTCGCAGCGCGCCTGTCGCGCGAGATGGCGGTGTGACTGGAGTGACTTCGACTTACTTCGCCGGCGCGTCCGTTACCGGCGCACTCGCTTCCGGAATCAGGAAATGCTGGCGGTAGTAGCGCAATTCGTCGATCGATTCGTGGATATCGGCGAGCGCGGTATGCATTGCGCGCTTCTGAAACCCTTTGTAGATCGCGGGCTGCCAGCGCCGGCACAGTTCTTTCAGCGTGCTGACGTCGAGATTCCGGTAATGGAAGAACGCTTCGAGTTCCGGCATCCAGCGCGCCATGAAGCGGCGGTCCTGGCAGATCGAGTTGCCGCACATCGGCGATTTGCCGGGCGGCACGTATTCGCCGAGAAACGCGCGAATCTGCGCGGTGGCGGCGGCTTCATCGACGGACGATGCGCGCACGCGGTCGATCAGGCCCGAACGGCCGTGCGTATTGCGGTTCCACTCGTCCATCTTGTTGAGGGTTTCGTCGCTTTGATGGATCGCGAGAACCGGCCCTTCGACCACCTTGTCGAGCTGCGAATTCGTCACGACGACCGCGATTTCGATGATGCGGTCGTTGTCCGGATCGAGTCCGGTCATTTCCATATCGAGCCAGATAAGGTTCATGTCGCTGCGCGCAGGCAGAGCAAGCGGTGCGGCGGCGGGGTCGATGATGTCGGTCATGGGAGATGGGCTCAGGTGAGAATCCGGCGGGATGGCCTGTATGGTGGATAGGGTCCGCGGCCTGTTTGGTCTGTCAGGTCTGTTTGGCCTATCCGGCTCCGTGTGGAAGGCGCCCGCTGGCACGAACAACCCTATAATTGTCGCATAGTTACCACGGACTTCCGGATGCCCATTGTGTACTTCTCCATTCTGTTCGTGATCGCCGTTCTGGCGATGGTCGTGACGAAGCTGTGGCTTGCGTCGCGACAGATCCGCTTCGTCGCCGCGCACCGCGCCGATGTGCCGCCGCAGTTCGCCGCGAAGATTCCGCTGACCGCGCATCAGCGCGCCGCCGATTACACCGTTGAGCGCACGCGGCTGACGATGGCCGAGATCGTCGTCGGCGCGGCCGTGCTGATCGCCCTCACGCTGTTAGGCGGCGTGCAGGCGCTCGATTTCGGCATCTCGAACTGGCTCGGGCGCGGCTTTATCGGCCAGATCGTGCTCGTCGGGGCGGTCATCGCGATTACCGGCATCATCGACCTGCCGTTCGATTACTACCGGCAATTCAGTGTCGAAGAGCGCTTCGGGTTTAACCGCATGACCAAGCGCATCTTTTTCGCCGACCGCGTGAAAGGCGTGCTGCTCGGCGCCGCGTTCGGTCTGCCGCTGCTGTTCATCGTGCTGTGGTTGATGGATCAGGCGGGCAGCCTATGGTGGCTGTGGACGTGGATTGTCTGGGTGGTGTTCCAGATGCTCGTGCTCGTGCTGTATCCCACCCTCATCGCGCCGATCTTCAACAAGTTCGAACCGCTGAAGGACGAAGCGCTGAAAAGCCGCATCGAAGCGCTGATGAAGCGCTGCGGGTTCGCCGCCAAAGGCCTTTTTGTAATGGACGGCAGCCGTCGCTCCGCGCACGGCAATGCGTACTTCACGGGCTTCGGCGCGGCCAAGCGCATCGTGTTCTTCGATACGCTGCTCGCGCGCCTCTCAGGCAGCGAGATCGAGGCGGTGCTCGCGCACGAGCTGGGGCACTTCAAGCGCCGCCACGTGATCAAGCGGATGGTCGTCACATTCGCGCTGAGCCTCGCGATGCTCGCGCTGCTCGGCTGGCTGTCGCAGCGCGTCTGGTTCTACGAAGGGCTCGGTGTGCGGCCATCGCTGTCGGGCAGCAACGATGGGCTCGCGCTCGTGCTGTTCTTCCTCGCGGTGCCGGTATTCCTGTTCTTCGTTACGCCGCTTGGCAGCCTGAGCTCGCGCAAGCACGAGTTCGAAGCCGATGCGTTCGCGGCCTCGCAGACCGATGCGAAGGACCTCGTCAGCGCGCTCGTCAAGCTGTACGAGGACAACGCGTCGACGCTGACGCCCGATCCGCTATACACCGCGTTCTATTACTCGCATCCGCCCGCTTCGCAGCGGATCGACCGGCTGCTGCAGCACGCATGAGCGGCCGTCCGGCCAGACGCGGCGCTAAAGGCACAGCGAGCCCGGCAAGCGCGGCGGACGCGCGCGCCGCGGGTCGCGCGCGCGGGCTTGTGATCGCCGCGCACGGGCGCCATTACCTCGTCGCGCCGTCGGGTGGCGGTGCGATGCTCCAATGCTTTCCGCGCGGCAAGCGCAGCGAGGTGGCGGTCGGCGATCACGTCGTCTATGAGATGACGTCGGCGGACCAGGGCGTGATTGTCGAGATCGGCGAGCGCCGCAATCTGCTGTACCGGTCCGATCAGTACAAGTCGAAGCTCTTTGCCGCGAACCTCGATCAGTTGCTGATCGTGCTCGCGACCGAACCGCATTTCAGCGAAGACCTGCTCGGCCGCGCGCTGGTCGCGGCTGAAGCAAACGAGCTGAAGCCGCTCATCGTGCTGAACAAGACCGACGTCGAGGCGGCGCTGCCGCTTGCGCGGCAACGTCTCGCGCGGTATCGCACGCTCGGCTACACGGTGCTCGAAATGTCGATCAGGACGCAGCCCGACGCGGCGCACGCCACGCTGATCGAGCACCTGCACGGCCACGCGACGCTGCTGCTCGGCCAGTCCGGCATGGGGAAATCGACGCTCGTGAACCTGATCGTGCCCGATGCCGAAGCCGCGACGCGCGAGATTTCGACCGCACTCAATAGCGGCCGGCATACGACGACGTTCACGCGGCTTTATCCGCTATCGGCTCCCGCTCAGGAGTCTGACCACGATCATGGCGACGGCGCGCTGATCGACTCGCCCGGCTTCCAGGAGTTCGGCCTCCATCATTTGACCGAAGGCACGCTTGAGCGCGCGTTTCCCGAATTCCGGCCGCTGCTCGCGAACTGTCGGTTCTACAACTGCCATCATCTGCACGAACCGGGTTGCGCGGTTCTCGAAGCGGTCGCGGACGGCCGCATCGCGCGCGAGCGTCACGCGCTCTATGCGCAGCTCGTGCACGAGGCAAGCCAGGTGGTGCGCTGACCGATGATCAGACTGCTGCGCGCACCGAGTCTGCTGATCGGCCAGCATTGGGTCAATCTGCTTGCGACCGCCGGTATCGTCTGTGAACTGCATAACCGCTATCTGAACGGCGCGTTAGGCGATATCCCGGCCGATCAGTGCGCGCCCGAGTTGTGGCTCGTCGACGAACGCGACGAAGCGCTGGCAAGACGATTGATCGAGGCGGCCTTGCGCGGGCCGGCGGCCGGGACGCCCGGATGGCGATGCGGTCATTGCGGCGAAATGCTCGAGCCGCAGTTCACGGTGTGCTGGCAGTGCGGGACGCCGCGTAATCCGCTGGATGGGTGAGGTCTGGCTGTGGCGGCGATGGGGCTTGTGTCTGCGCCGCTGAGTCGTGCGGCGGCTCGAACCGCGGCCGCGCGTTAATCGCGATTCGCAGCGTCGAGGGCTCCGGGCTTGGGCCGGCGACCGCCGCCCGCGCTTTAATCCCAGCCCGCAGCGTTGAGGGCTCGCAGATTCAGGACAACCAGACCGCGATCGTCAGCATCAGCAACAGGATCATCCACAGGATGACCGCGCGCCAGACGAGGCCCACCGCCGATTGCAGCGTGCGCGGCGTGCAGTCGTCACCGACCAGCATCGGACCGCCATCGCCGGTCGCGAGCGCATCGAGGCTCGAAATCTCCGCCAGCGGACCCGACAGGCGCGCACCGAGCGCACCGCTGCCGGCCGCGAGCAGCACGCCGTCGTTCGGATCGGGCCATTGCCGCGCATGATTGCGCCACGCGTAGATCGCATCCTCGAAATTGCCCACAATCGCGAAGCCCAGCGACGTCAACCGCGCCGGGATCCAGTCGATCACGAAGAACGCGCGCTGCGCAAACGTCGAGAAAGCGGCCGTGCGCTCCTCGACCGGCTGCGACCACGCGCGCGCAAGGTACTCGGCAACGCGATACAGCACAGCACCCGCCGGGCCGATCGGCACGAGGAACCAGAAGAACACGCCAAACACATGCCGATGCGATGCAACCACGGCGTGAATCAGCGTATGGCGCACGATCTCGCTGACCGGCATATCGACGGTGTCGATGCCGGTCCATTCGTTGAGAATCTCGCGGGCGCGCGGCACGTCGTCGTTATTGAGCGCGAGATGGATATCGGTGAAATAGTGGCTGAACTGGCGGAAACCGAGCGTGAAGTAGACGATCACGACGTTCCACAGGAATGCCAGTGCAAAGTGAATCTGATACAGCACGAAATAGACAAGGCCGACCGCGAGCGTCCAGGGCAGCACGACCACGAGCCATGCGAGCACGCCATGTCTTTCCTTGCCGGCATCGAAGCCATGCGCGGTCGATTCCGCGTGGTATTGAAGCAGTGACGCGATCGGATTGCTCGGCGACAGCGCACGGACCTGTTCGAGAATCAGAGCCAGCAATACGGAAAAAAAAGTCATGCGATGCGCCGTGCTTTTCGAGTTATTGCGATTTTGCCGGGTTCCCCGGGTCTTACATCGGACCTTTGCGTTCGATCAGTAAGATAGCACAGGGTCGGATATGAACGATCAGCTGCGATTACAAAGCGACAACGCGACACGATACGCATCGCGCGCGCCTGCGCGCGTGGCAGCCGTCAGGCGGCGAGGAAGCGATAGAAATTGCGCAACATGCCGGCCGTTGCACCCCAGATGAAGTAATGACCTCCGGTCTCGCTTCGATCGGCGCGCGGATAAGGCATTGCAAAAAAGCGACGCTCGCCCTGCTCCCAACGCAACACGCGCACCTCGTGGTTCGCCGGATTCATCAGGAACGCGAGCGGCACTTCGAAGATATCGGCCACCTCGAGCGTATCGGCATGCACTGTGAACGGCGGGTGCACCAGGCCGACTACCGGCGTCACGCGAAAGCCGGTGCTGGTCAGATAGTCGGGCAGCGCGCCCAGCACTTCGACGCGTTGCGGGTCGAGGCTCACTTCTTCCTGCGCCTCGCGCAACGCGGTCGCAATGGTATTGGCATCGGTCGGCTCGTGGCGGCCGCCTGGAAAGCTCACTTGACCTGCGTGGTCGCTCAGATGGTCCGCGCGCTGCGTGAGCAACACGGTCAGGCCCGCGTCGCGCACGACTAGCGGAATCAGCACAGCGGCGACGCGCGGGTCGATATCGTCGCGCCAGAGCACTTCGCGAGGCTCGGCCTCCCAGCGCAGCTGCTGTTCGAAGCGCGCGCGCAGGCCGTCCGCGCTCAGGCGTTCAGGTGTTACCGCAGGCAGATCGGCACCCGTCGATTCGACAGGCAGGGACTCGGGCTCGAAGACCGGACGAGGAGGACGGACGGGACGGGACAATGGCAACCCCGGTAGCGGGTAAAAATTGGATACCTCGCTATTTTGAACCACTCAAGAAAAAAGCACCCGGGGTGGGTGCTTTTTTCTTACAGCTTTTACTCCTGGGCAGCGCGGTCTTTCGACACCAGCTTTTCCTTGATCCGCGCCGACTTGCCCGAACGCTCGCGCAGGTAGTACAGCTTTGCGCGACGCACGTCACCGCGACGCTTCACGACGATGCTCGCGAGCAGCGGCGAGTACGTCTGGAACGTACGCTCGACGCCTTCGCCCGACGAGATCTTGCGGACGATGAACGACGAGTTCAGACCACGGTTACGCTTCGCGATCACGACGCCTTCATACGCCTGAACGCGCTTGCGGTTACCTTCGACGACGTTCACGTTGACGATCACCGTATCGCCGGGGGCGAATTCGGGAATGGTCTTGCCGGCGAGCGCGCGCTCGATTTCTTCCTGCTCGAGTTTTTCAATCAGATTCACGATTAACTCCTTATGCCATCTTGTCGGCGTTCGTACCTGCCTCACGCGCGATGTTGCTGCTACGTTCGGCTACGGCCCCGATAGAGGATGGGTTCACCACTGGAACCGCTCACGCATGAACGGCCCCGCCTATGTCTCGCGACTTGCGCCGCCGACCCTGCTGCGGATTCTACCGAACCGCGCTACCGAACCGCAATCAGGCCTTCGACGCTTCTTTCGCGAGACTTGCGAGCCATGCCTCATCGGCACGGCTCAACAACCTGTTCGTACGCGCCCGATCAACCAGATCGGGCCGCTTTTCGAGCGTATTGCGCAGCGCTTCGCGTCGGCGCCAGAGCTCGATTTCCGCATGATGGCCGCCGAGCAGCACATCGGGCACCCGCACGCCCTGATATTCCTCGGGCCGCGTGTAGTGCGGGCAGTCGAGCAAACCGTCGACGAAGCTGTCCTGCACCGCCGACTGCGCATCGTTGAGCACGCCCGGCAACTGCCGCACCACGGCGTCCATCAAGGCCATCGCGGGAAGCTCACCGCCTGACAGCACGAAGTCGCCGAGGCTCACTTCTTCGTCGACGCAGCGTTCGATCAGCCGCTGATCGATCGCTTCATACCGGCCGCACAGCATAATCAGGCCCGGTTGCGCCGCGAAGCGCATCACGCTGCCGTGATCGAGCGTCTTGCCTTGCGGCGACATCATGACGACGCGCGAGCCGGTAATGCCTTGTTCTGCCTGGGCCGCTTTTGCCGCGCCGATCGCGTCTTCGAGCGGTCTGGCCAGCATAACCATGCCAGGGCCGCCGCCGTACGGACGATCATCGACCGTGCGGTAGTTGTCGGTCGTGAAATCGCGCGGATTCCACGTACGCAACCCGAAGCGCTGCTGCTTCACCGCGCGGCTCGTGATGCCCCAATCGGTCAGCGCGCGAAACATGTCCGGAAAGAGCGTGACGACGTCGAACTGCATCGCTCTCCCCTTCAGCGAATCATTCAGTAATCGGCTTCCCAGTCGACGATGATGCGCTTCGCCGCCTGATCCACCGTCTTCACATAGACACCGACAAACGGAATGAGCCGCTCGCCGGTGGCCGGCTTGCCGTCTTTGCCGGTGGCCGGATATTCGATGCGCAACACCGCCTGCGCGCCGTTGTCGATCATGTCGGCCACCTTGCCCAGTTCGACGCCCGCCTCGTTGACGACATCGAGGCCGAGCAGGTCGACCCAGTAGTACTCGTCTGCTTCGAGCGCCGGGAAGTCGCTGCGGCGCACGTACACACGGTAGCCGCGCAACAGCAGTGCTTCGTCGCGACCCGCGAGGCCGCCCAGCTCAGCGACGATGCTGTCGCCATGCACTTTCGACTGCTTGACCGGCGCGGACTTGCGGTCCTGCGCCTGCGCATTGCCTCGCAGCTGACCATGTTGCGGCGCCTTCAGCAGCCACCAGCGCCGGGCGTTGAGCAACGCGTCGCCGCCCTGACCGCCACCCGCATGCGCGGCCAGCTTGACCCAGCCTTTGAGACCGTAAGCGTCGACGATGGCGCCGACTTCGATCGCGTCGTCCGGCCAGCTTTCGGCCGACTCCGCCTGCATGGCCTGCTGCTGTTCAACCGGCTCGGGCGCCGCGGCGCTGTTCGCGCCGCCTCTTCCCGCACCCGGCTTGGCAGGCTTGCGGGCAAACACCCCAAACGACGCGCCAGATGACGCTTTCGCGCGACCGGAACTGCCTGAATCACGCGCGGACATCAGCGGACCTCCTGACTGACACCCGTAAAACGGAAGCACCGGACTGCCCTCGCAGCACGCGCGGCAGGCGGCCGATGCTCACTACTTCTCGCTGCCACCTCAGTTGCCACCGCATTTGCCACACGCTTTTGCCACGCGCTTTTGCCACAATTAAGCAGCCGGTTGCGCCTTTTGCGCTTCCTTCACGAGACGCTGAACCGTTTCCGACAGTTGCGCGCCAACGCTTTGCCAGTGGGTCAGGCGGTCTTGCGCGATGCGCAGCGCTTCGCCCTTGGTCGCGACCGGGTTGTAGAAACCGATGCGCTCGATGAAACGGCCGTCACGGCGGTTACGCGAGTCGGTAGCGACGATGTTGTAGAACGGGCGCTTCTTCGAGCCGCCACGAGCCAAGCGGATGATGACCATACTTAAAGTCCTTGAAAACCGGGTTCGGAACTACTGAAACGCGAGATTATAGCCGGAAAGCAAAGCCATAACAAACACTTACCGGCATAAACTGAGCGCGCCACGGGATTGGCCGGTGTGAAATTACAACGCGATCGACGGCCGGCGTGCCGGCGAGGCCTTCGCCGGGCGCGTCAAAACATCTGAACAACAGCGGCGGAGACGCCGCACGTACGCCCGGCCGCCCAGGTCGGCGCAATCCAGCCCGGCCCGCGTCACCACGCCACCTGACGGGCACGAGGCGTCACAGCGTAGAATGCGCGTCGGCGCTCACCCCCTCCTTATCTGATACCGGACTGCGCCGCCCGTTACCTTGCCGCCTACTTTCATGTCGACTGCCGCTTCGCATCCCGCGCGTTTTCGTTCCAAAACCCTGACTGCCGCACTCGCGTTCTTCTTCGGCTCGCTCGGCGCGCACCGTTTCTATCTGTATGGCGCGCGCGACGTGTTCGGCTGGGCGCATATCGTCGGCACGCTGATCGGCGTGCCGGGCTTCCTGCTGCTGATGGCGACCGAACGTGCGTCGATCCTCGGCTGGGCGCTCGTCGTACCGGGCACGATCTCGCTGCTTGCGGCATTTCTGGCGGCGATCGTCTATGGGCTGCGCCCCGACGAGAAATGGGACGCGCAGTTCAATGCGCACACCGGGCGCGACAGCGAGTCCGGCTGGACCGTGATCTTCGTCGTGATCTTTTCGCTGCTGATCGGCGCGTTTCTGCTGATGACGGGCCTCGCGGTGACGTTTCAGACTTACTTCGAGTCGCAGATCGAGGCGGCGAAGTCGATTTCGCAATAGTCCTCGAGCCGTAGCCTCCAAAGCCGCCACGGACGTGACGGCCGCGACGACCGCCATCGCCTAAAACAGATCGAGCTGCTTGTCATCCGCCGCCGGCTTCGGCGGCGGCTCGACGCGCCGAAACTGCGACATATCGAGAATGCCGTGCTGCCGCGCATTCAACCCCAACCGCCGCGTCGCCTTCGCGAACCGCTGCTTCAGCAGATCCGCCCATAGTCCCTCGCCCTTCATCCGGTGCGCGAACGACGAATCGTAGTCCTTGCCGCCGCGCATATCGCGCACACGGCTCATTACCCGATCCGCGCGGTCCGGGAAATGCGCGGCCAGCCAGTCCTTGAATAACGGCGCGACTTCCCACGGCAGGCGCAACACGATGTAGCTCGCGCTGGTCGCGCCCGCTTCGACGCACGCTTCGAGCACGCGCTCCATATCGGGTTCGGTGACGAACGGAATGACCGGCGCGATGCTGACGCCGACCGGCACGCCCGCCTCGGACAGCGTGCGGATCGTGCGCAGACGCCGCGACGGCGTGGCCGCGCGCGGCTCGAGCGTGCGCGCGATATCGGCGTCGAGCGTCGTGATCGTGATCGCGGCCATCACCTGCCCGCGTTCGGCCATCGGCACGAGCAGATCGAGTTCGCGCTCGATCAGCGACGACTTCGTAATGGCCGCAAACGGATGATGACGGTCGTGCAGCACCTCGATCACGCGGCGCGTCAACCGCAAATCGCGCTCGACCGGTTGCCACGCGTCGGTATTGACGCCTAGCGCGATCGGCTCCGGCACGTAGTTCTTCTTCGACAGCTCGCGTGCGAGCAGCTCCGGCGCATTGACTTTCGCGTAGATCCGGCTCTCGAAATCGAGTCCCGGCGACAGGCCCAGATACGCGTGCGTCGGGCGCGCGAAGCAATAGATGCAGCCGTGCTCGCAGCCGCGGTACGGATTGAGCGACACGCTGAACGGAATATCCGGCGACGCGTTGTGCGTGAGGATGCTTTTCGCGTGCTCCTCGAACACCTGAGTGCGCAGCGCAGGGCTTTCACCTTCCTCACCGGGCTCCGCGTATTCGGTCCAGCCGTCGTCGACGGCCTCGCGCTGGTCAACTTCGTAGCGGCCCTGCAGGTTCGTCACCGCGCCGCGGCCCTTGCGCGGCACAGGCGGCGCAACGGGATACTCGCGGTCCGGATCGTACGACGCATCGGCCGACACATCGGGAGACAAAGCGCGCGAGGGCGCACGAGCAGGATCGCGGGAACCAGCGTGAGAAAAATCGGGGTCGGCGTCGTTCACGGCATACACTGAAAGCGGCAAAACACCTGTATAAATATACAGTGTTTACGCCGTTTGTCGAGACCGCAAACAAGACCGCAAACGCGCGCCATCAAGTCACAAGAAACCAGTCAATCGCCGACAGCGATCGTCAGCGTCTCCTTGATCTCCTCCATCACCACATAGCTTTTCGACTGCACCGCCCCGGGTAGCTGTAGCAGGATATCGCCGAGCAGTTTCCGGTAGTCGGCCATTTCGCCGATGCGCGCCTTGATCAGATAGTCGAAGTCGCCCGACACCAGATGGCATTCGAGTACTTCCGGGATCTTCTGCACCTCGCGCCGGAACTGGTCGAACATGTTGCCGCTTTTGTGGTCGAGTGTGATTTCGACGAACACGAGCAGCGCCGCGCCCAGTTCGGCCGGATTCACGCGCGCGAAATAGCCCGTGATGACGGCGTCGCGCTCCATGCGCTTGACGCGCTCGATGCAAGGCGTGACCGACAACCCCACCTGTTCGGCGAGGTCTTTCATCGCGATGCGGCCGTCCAGTTGCAGCACCTTGAGAATCTTGCGATCGATCTTGTCGAGCGCACGGATCGGCTGACGCTGCGTTCTCATCGCTGGGGTCTCTCGGAATCTCTGTTTATTACTGAAATTTGAAAAAATACGATAACAAAACCTACGTCAACCTCAATAGTATAGCGGTTAACACTGGACATTCCGCACATCACCCCGTTAATCCGCTGTCAGCCTGAATATCGGGCGCACGTCAGCGAATCGACACACGGTACTAAGACGCGGCGTGCCCCGAAACTACTGGGAGTCGAGCAATGCGTGTAGTCGTCTTAGGCAGCGGCGTCGTCGGCGTGACGAGTGCTTATTATCTCGCCCGCGCGGGCCACGAGGTCACCGTGATCGATCGCGAAGCCGGCCCGGCGCTCGAAACGAGCTTCGCCAACGCGGGGCAGATTTCGCCCGGCTACGCGTCGCCGTGGGCTGCACCCGGTGTGCCGCTGAAGGCCGTCAAGTGGATGTTCCAGAAGCACGCGCCGCTCGCCATCCGTCTGGACGGCTCGCAATTCCAGCTGCAATGGATGTGGCAGATGCTGCGCAACTGCACGTCCGAGCGCTATGCGATCAACAAGTCGCGCATGGTGCGCCTTGCTGAATACAGCCGCGACTGCCTGCAGGCGCTGCGCGCCGAGACCGGCATCCACTACGAAGGCCGCACGGGCGGCACACTGCAGCTGTTCCGCACGCAGCAGCAACTCGATGGCGCGGCCAAAGACGTCGCGGTGCTCAAGGAAGCGAATGTCGCGTACGAATTGCTGATGCCCGCCGATCTCGCGCGCGCCGAACCGGCGCTTGCAGCGACCGCGCACAAGCTGACCGGCGGCCTGCGCCTGCCCGGCGACGAGACCGGCGATTGCCAGCTGTTCACCACGCGCCTTGCCGCGCTTGCCGAACAGATCGGCGTGCGCTTTCGCTTCAATACGCCGATCGACGCGCTGCTGATGGACGGCGGCCGCATCGGCGGCGTGAAATGCGGCGCGCAAACCGTGCGCGCGGACGCTTTCGTCGTTGCGCTCGGATCGTATTCGACGCAGTTCCTCGCGAACCTGATCAAGATTCCGGTCTATCCGCTCAAGGGCTATTCGATCACGGCGCCGGTCGTGAATCCGGCAGCGGCGCCGGTGTCGACCGTGCTCGACGAAACGTACAAGATCGCGATCACGCGTTTCGACGACCGGATCCGCGTCGGCGGCATGGCCGAGATCGTCGGCTTTAACAAGCAGCTCAAGGAAGCGCGCCGCGAAACGCTCGAAATGTGCGTGAACGACCTGTTCCCCGGCGGCGGCGATACGTCGAAGGCGACGTTCTGGACGGGACTGCGCCCGATGACGCCGGACGGCACGCCGATCGTCGGCCGCACGCCGATTTCGAACCTGTTCACGAACACGGGGCACGGCACGCTCGGCTGGACGATGTCGTGCGGCTCGGGCCAACTGCTCGCCGATCTGATCTCGGGCCGCAAGCCCGCGATCCAGTCGCACGATTTGTCCGTGCATCGCTACGATCGCGAATTCGGCAGCACGCCGCGTCCGGCGTACGCATAAGCAGTGCCAACGCGTAAGCAGTCACAAAGCAGAAGCAGTCGCTAAAAGTTCAGGGGGCGTTCAAACGAACGCCCCCTTTTCGTTTCCATCGCTACGGCGCCAGCACGCGCGCTATACGAAGCCAGGCGAAGGGATCAGCGGCCTGCGCGTCGGGCGAACGTTCGCCGCGCCACCACAGAGCGCGCTGCCCACCGGCGGCATGACGTCGGACGCGGGCTCGTACTGCACGACCCCGCGTTCAGCTCACGACACTCAGAACTGATCCGCCGATAACCCCAGCACGCCCTCGCCGCCTCGCGCGCTGACGATCGACGTTTCGAGCGCCGCGGCCTGCGGCAGCACATGCTCGGCATAGAACTGCGCGGTGGCGATCTTCGCGTCGTAGAACGACGGATCTTCGTCGCGCTTGCGCGCGGCGGCGAGCATCGCGCGCGCCATCTGCCAGCCGCCGAGCACGATGCCCGCGAGCTTCAGATACGGCACGCTGCCCGCAAACACCGCGTTCGGATCGTTCTTCGCATTCCAGACCACGAAGTTCACCGAGGCCTGCAGCGCATGGTGCGCATGAGATAGTTGCTGACGCATCGATTCGAACGCGCCGCCGCGCTGCGCGACAAGCGCATCGACGGTCTGCGCGATCTGCGCGAGCAGTTGCTGCGCGACCACGCCGTTATCGCGCAGCGTCTTGCGGCCGACCAGATCGTTCGCCTGAATCGCGGTCGTGCCTTCGTAGATCGGCAGAATGCGCGCGTCGCGGTAGTACTGCGCGGCGCCCGTCTCTTCGATAAAGCCCATGCCGCCGTGCACCTGCACGCCGAGGCTCGTCACGTCGAGCGACAGTTCCGTGCTCCAGCCCTTCACGATCGGCACGAGATATTCGTAGACCGCCTGGTGTCCAGCGCGCGTCGCCGCATCGGGGTGACGGCGCGCAAGATCGCAATGCGCCGCCGCGACGTAAGCGAGCGCGCGCGACGCTTCGGTCAGCGCGCGCATCGTCGACAGCATGCGGCGCACGTCCGGATGCTCGATGATCGCGACCGGCTCTTTCGACGAGCCGTCGACCGGGCGGCTCTGCACACGCTCCTTCGCATACGCGACGGCCTTCTGATACGCGCGGTCCGAGATCGCGATGCCCTGCACGCCAACCGCGAAACGCGCGGCGTTCATCATGATGAACATGTACTCGAGGCCGCGATTTTCTTCGCCGATCAGATAGCCGGTGGCACCGCCGTGGTCGCCGAATTGCAGAACAGCCGTCGGGCTCGCCTTGATGCCGAGCTTGTGCTCGATCGATACGCAATGCACATCGTTGCGCGCGCCGCCGACGAACTTCGGCACGATGAATAGCGAAATGCCCTTCACGCCGGCTGGCGCATCAGGCGTGCGAGCCAGCACGAGGTGGACGATGTTGTCCGCCATATCGTGCTCGCCCCACGTAATGAAGATCTTCGTGCCGAACAGCTTGTAGCTGCCGTCCGCCTGCGGCTCGGCGCGCGTGCGCACGAGCGCGAGATCGGAGCCAGCCTGCGGTTCCGTGAGATTCATCGTGCCGGTCCAGACGCCCGACAGCAGCTTCGGCACGTAGGCCTGTTTCTGTTCTTCGCTACCCGCCGTCAGCAGCGCTTCGATGGCGCCGTCGGTCAGCATCGGACACAGCGCGAACGACAGGTTCGACGCGTTCAGCATTTCGAGGCAAGGCGTCGCGATCAGCTTCGGCAGGCCCTGGCCTTCGTATTCGGGCGGATGCTGGAGGCTTTGCCAGCCGCCGGCCGTGAAATGGCGGAAGGCATCGCTAAAACCGGGCGTCGTTGTGACCTTGCCGTCGCGCCATGTGCTCGGATTGCGGTCGCCTTCGACATTGAGCGGCGCGAGCACTTCGCCGCAGAACTTCGCCGATTCGTCGAGCACTGCCTGCGCGGTGTCGGCGTTCGCATCTTCATAGCCGGGCAATGCTGCGATGTCGTCGAGTCCGGCCAGTTCCTTCATCACGAACAGCATGTCGTTGACGGGTGCCGTGTAGCTCATGTCTGCCTCCTCCCTGCACGATAAAAAAGGGGCGCCGGATCGATGATCCTCGCGCCCCTTCGCTTCGCCTGACGCCTCGACCTCACAGCCGCGACGCCAGCGTTTGCGGTTCGCCGCTCATCAGCCGAGCTCGTTCACGAGTTCGGGCACGAGCGTGAACAGATCGCCGACCAGACCGTAATCGGCGACGCTGAAGATCGGCGCTTCGGGATCCTTGTTGATCGCGACGATCACCTTCGAATCCTTCATGCCGGCGAGGTGCTGGATCGCGCCTGAGATGCCGACGGCCACATACAGTTGTGGCGCGACGATCTTGCCGGTCTGGCCGACCTGATAGTCGTTCGGCACATAGCCCGCGTCGACGGCAGCGCGCGAGGCGCCCATGGCCGCGCCGAGTTTGTCCGCGAGCGGCTCGAGCACCTTCGTGTAGTTTTCGCCGCTGCCGAGACCCCGGCCGCCGGATACGATGATCGTCGCGCTCGTCAGTTCCGGGCGATCGAGCTTGGTCACTTCGCGGTTCACGAACTGCGAGATGCCGCGATCCGCTGCGGCTTCGATCTTTTCGACCGGCGCGCTGCCGCCTTCCGCGGCAACCGGGTCGAAGCCCGTCGCGCGCACCGTGATGACCTTGACCGGGTCTTCCGACTGCACGATCGCGATGGCGTTGCCGGCGTAGATCGGGCGCTCGAACGTGTCGGGGCTATCTACAGCGGTGATGTCGCTGATCTGCGCGACGTCGAGCTTTGCCGCGATGCGCGGCGCGATGTTCTTGCCGTAGGCCGTTGCGGGCGCAACGATGTGCGTATAGTTCTTCGCGATCGCGAGGACCGTCGCTTCGATGTTTTCCGCGAGACCTTCGGCCAGTTGCGGCGCGTCGGCGAGCAGGACCTTGGCTACGCCTGCGACTTTCGACGCAGCGTCTGCTGCGCCCTGTGCGTTGTGACCTGCCACCAGCAGGTGAACGTCGCCGCCGATCTTTTGCGCAGCGGCAACGGTGTTGAGCGTCGCTGCCTTGAGCGCCGCGTTGTCATGTTCAGCAATTACCAGAGTCGTCATTTCCTGTGTCTCCGTGCGCGCTTACAGCACCTTGGCTTCGTTCTTCAGCTTCTCGACCAGCGTGGCTACATTCGGCACCTTCACGCCGGCGCTGCGGCCCGCCGGCTCGGTCACCTTCAGCGTCTTCAGACGCGGCTTGACGTCGACGCCGAGGTCTTCGGGCTTCAGCGTTTCGAGCGGCTTCTTCTTCGCCTTCATGATGTTGGGCAGCGTCACATAGCGCGGCTCGTTCAGGCGAAGATCCGTGGTCACTACCGCAGGCAGCTTAAGCGTCAGCGTTTCCGCACCGCCGTCGACTTCACGCGCGACCGTCGCCTTGCCGTCGGCGACCGTCACTTTCGAGGCGAACGTGGCCTGCGGCAGATCCGCGAGCGCGGCGAGCATCTGGCCGGTCTGGTTCGAGTCGTCGTCGATGGCCTGCTTGCCGAGGATGACGAGTTCGGGCTTTTCCCTGTCGACCAGCGCCTTGAGCAGTTTGGCCACGGCCAGTGGCTGCAGGTCTTCGCCGGACTCGATCAGGATCGCGCGATCCGCACCGATCGCCAGCGCCGTGCGCAGCGTCTCCTGGCACTGGGTCACGCCGGCCGACACCGCGATCACCTCAGTCGCGACACCGGCTTCTTTCAGACGCACCGCTTCTTCCACAGCGATTTCGTCGAACGGATTCATCGACATCTTCACGTTCGCAATGTCCACGCCCGTGTTGTCCGATTTCACGCGCACCTTCACGTTGTAATCGACCACTCGTTTGACTGGCACCAGAATTTTCATTCACACGCTCCAAAGTTACGAATACGTCAACCTGACGGACATTATAACGACAGCCCCCAGGCGCCCGGCCCGCATGCGGGTAAGGCCGCACCACGCGTGATCGGATTTCGCGGGGACTGCGTTCGCCGTCGAAGGCGACGTCAATAGCGAACGGTCGTACTATTCAAACCATTTAATCTCAAAAATACGCGGCGCGCCAGACATGCGTTCGACCCGCGCCTCTAATTCGCGGCGCGCGGCCGGCGCGTGCCTACTTGTGGCTCAGCCGCCGCACGAGCCAGTCGCCGAACGACTGCACAAGCTGCACGAAGACGATCAGGATCACGACGACCACGAGCATCACTTCGGGCAAAAAGCGCTGATACCCGTAGCGGATGCCGAGATCGCCCAGCCCGCCGCCGCCGATCGCGCCGGCCATCGCCGAATAGCCGACGAGCGAAATAAACGTGATCGTCAGCCCCGCGACCACGCCGGGCAGCGATTCCGGCAGCAGCACCTTGAAGACGATCTGGCTCGTCGTCGCGCCCATCGCCTGCGCCGCTTCGATCAGGCCGCGATCGACTTCACGCAGCGCCGTTTCGACAAGCCGCGCGATAAACGGCGCGGCGGCAATCGTCAGCGGCACGACGGCGGCTGCGGTACCGATCGACGAACCGACGACCAGCCGCGTGAAAGGAATGACCGCGACCAGCAGGATGATGAACGGCGTCGAGCGCACCGCGTTGATGATCACGCCGATCACGCGGTTGAACGGCAGATTCTGCAACACGCCGTCGCGATCGGTCAGATAGAGCAGCACGCCGAGCGGCAAACCGACGAGCGCGCCGACTACTCCGGAGATGCCGACCATCACGAGCGTCTCCCAGAACGACTGCACGAACATATCGATCATGTCACTCGACATACGCCATCTCCTCGACCACGACATGCTGTTCGCGCAGGAACGCGATCGCTTCGGCCACCTTCGCGGGCTGGCCGCCCGCGAGCACCGCGAGCGAACCGAATGCCTGGCCCTGGATCTCGTCGATCTGGCCATGCAGGATGTTGAAGTCCAGTTCGTAGCGGCGGATCGTCTCCGACAGGATCGGCTGATCGACGCCCGAGCCGCTGAACGCAAGCCGCAGCAGATGACCGCTGCCCTTCTGCAGCCGGTCAGCGACGCGCGCCTTCATCGCGGGCGGCAATTCCTGCGCGATCACGTCGCCGATCAGCGCGCGCGTCACCTCGTGATGCGGCTGCAGGAACACGTCGATAACCTTGCCCTGCTCGACGACGCGGCCCGCATCGAGCACGGCCACGCGGTCGCAGACCTGCTTGATGACGTCCATCTGGTGCGTGATCATCACGACCGTCAGGCCGAGTTCGCGATTGATGCGTTTGAGCAGATCGAGAATGGCGCGCGTGGTTTCGGGGTCGAGCGCGGAGGTCGCTTCGTCGGACAGCAGCACCTTCGGCTTGCTCGCAAGCGCGCGCGCAATGCCGACACGCTGCTTCTGCCCGCCGCTGATCTGCGACGGATAGCGGTCCTTCTGCGCGGAAAGACCCACGAGATCGAGCAGCGGCAGCACGGCCGCTTCGATCTCGGCGCGCTTCAGGCCCGCCAGCTCGAGCGGCAGCGCAACGTTGTCGAAGACCGTGCGCGACGACAGCAGGTTGAAGTGCTGGAAGATCATGCCGATCTCGCGGCGCGCTTCGCGCAGCTCGCCCGCGGACATCGTCGTCAGATCGCGGCCGCCGACCACGACATTGCCTTCGGTCGGCCTCGTGAGCAGATTGATGGTGCGCACCAGCGTGCTCTTGCCGGCGCCGCTGCGGCCGATGATGCCGAATACCTCGCCCGACGGTATCGACAGATTGACGTTATGCAGCGCGTCGATCGGGCCTCGTGGGCCGGCAAAGCGCTGCGAAATATTGCGAAGTTCGATCATGAAAAAAACGGCGGACTATTGCCGGCGAGCGTTTTGCGCGTCGCTACGGGCAATCTCCGCCGCTGCTTCTATTTCGGATTAGACGCGCGATTTTACCGCATGGGCGTCATGCTCTTTAATAATCGTTTTCGATTTTTTCATAACCGCAGGGAATTTGGCGCCCACCTTACCGTGGCGGCGCGGCGGGCTAGCGCGCGAGCTAGCGGCGCCAATCGGGCGGTCGCTTGTCGACAAAGGCCTGCACGCCTTCGAGCGCCGAGTCCATCATCATGTTGCAGGCCATCGTCTGGCCGGCGAGCTGGTACGCGGCCTCGACGCCCATTTCGAGCTGACGGTAGAAGAGCGACTTGCCGACGCTCACCGCATCGCGCGGCTTGGCGCAGATGCTTGCGGCGAGCGCGGCGATTTCGGCATCGAGCCCGTCAAGCGGCGCGACGCGATTGACGAGGCCCTGTTGCTTCGCGGCCAGCGCGTCGATGAACTCGCCGGTCAGCAGCATGTCGAGCGCGGCCTTCGGCGAGACGTTGCGCGACAGCGCCACCGACGGCGTCGCGCAGAACAGGCCGACGTTGACACCCGATGTCGCGAAGCGCGCCGTGTCGGCCGCCACGGCGAGGTCGCACATCGCGACCAGCTGACAGCCGGCCGCCGTTGCGATGCCGTGCACACGCGCGATCACGGGCTGCGGCAGGCGGCGGATCGCCAACATCGTCTTCGTGCAACGTGCGAAGAGCCGCTGATAGTAGTCGAGCGAAGGCGCCGCGCGCATCTCCTTCAGATCGTGGCCCGCGCAGAACGCGCGGCCCGCGCCGGCCAGCACCACGACGCGTGCGTCGGATTGTTCGAGCGCGGCGAGCCGCGCGTGCAGTTCGTCGAGCAGCGCTTCGGATAACGCGTTGAATACAGCGGGCCGGTTCAGCGTCAGACGCACGACGCCGGGCGTGCCGTATGCGTCGTGCTCGACCTCGACGAGTGAGCCGCGGTCGGGCTCGTTCTCGTGTTCCGGCTGACGTTCCAGATGAGCAAGCGAATGAGGCTGCGGCTGTGCACTCATGTGCGTCTCCTTGGGTCTGTTCCGATGGCGCGGGGGTCGGCGCTCTTATGTCTCTTCCGATGGCGCGCGGGTCGGTGCTCTTATATTGCGGATGTTTCCCGCAGCGGGGCGCGTGTGGACCTTACAGGCCGGCCAGCGCCTTCACATGCGCGACGACACTGCGGCCCAACGCCGACAGGTTATACCCGCCTTCGAGGCAACTGACGATACGCCCTTTCGCATACCGGTCCGCGATATGGCGAATCTGTTCGGTAAGCCACGTGTAGTCGGCTTCGACGAGCCCGAGGTTGCCGAGATCGTCTTCGCGGTGCGCATCGAACCCCGCGGAGATGAACAGCATCTGTGGCTTGAACTCATGCAGCCGCGGCAGCCACAGCAGATCGACGGCCTCGCGCACGACGTCGCCTTTCGAGCGTGCGGCGATCGGCACGTTGACCATATTCGCCGGCTGGTTCTCGGCGCCGCTGTACGGATAGAACGGATGCTGAAAGATGCTGCACATCAGCACACGCGGGTCGCCTGCGAAGGCCGCTTCGGTGCCGTTGCCGTGATGCACGTCGAAGTCGACGATCGCGACGCGCTCGAGCCCATGCACGTCGAGCGCATGACGGGCCGCGATCGCGACATTGTTAAAGAAGCAGAAGCCCATCGCGCGCGCCGGTTCCGCGTGGTGGCCCGGCGGCCGCACGCTGCAGAACGCGTTGTCGAAGCGGCCGGCGATGACCGCGTCGGTCGCGGCGACCGCTGCGCCCGCCGCGCGCAACGCAGCTTGCAGCGAATGCGGGTTCATCGAGGTGTCGGGGTCGATCACCGCGTAGCCTTCGTGAGGCGAAGCGTGGCGGATATGATCGACGTGCGCTTGCGTGTGAACGCGCAGCAAATCCGCTTCATCGGCAAGCGGCGGCGATTCGCGCTCGATCAAGGCGTCGATACGGCCTGCGATCAGCTGATCTTCGATTGCCTGCAGGCGCGCCGGACACTCGGGATGCCAGTGCCCCATCTCATGCCGCAGACAGTCCGCGTGGGAGTAGAAACCGGTTGCCATGGTGTAGACGTCAGTCGTCGCGGGAGGGTGTCGCCGGGGTTTGTCACCGCGGCTTGTTGCCCCGGCTTGTTACCGGGTTTGACACCGGGTTTGACACATTTGTCATCGTCAAGTTACCACAGCGCGCGAGCGGGCCGCCCGCGACCCGCTGCAGCCCGTGGCCATCAACCTGAAAAGCAGCGAAATCTCACGCATCGCCGCGCGCTGCAATGTTCCTGCATCATTTTGGCCCACCATCGTCGGGTATACTGCGCCGGATCGCTTTCGTACTCATTCGTGCCAATCCGCGTGCGTATTAGCGTGCAAAATCAGCGCGCAAATCGGCACGCTTCGTCACTCACCCGTCACATCCGCATCGCACACGTCGACCCCATGACCTTTCGCCCCGACTTGCCCGCCTTGCCCGCCTTCGCTCTGCCCGCACGATCACGGCTACGCACCACCGCCATAGCCGCCGCACTGTCCATCGTCGCATCGTGCATGTTCGCGGCAGCAGGCCCGGCGGCGGCGCAGACGACGGCGGCAAGCGCGAGCCCGAGCGTGCAGCAGAAGCAGCAGACGTCGCGGATCGTGGTCGCGCAAGCGCAGCCGCAACAGCCGGTGCAGCAAGGCCAGACGTTCGAGGAAGAGATCATCCCGCAGCGCTACGCGAACAA
Organism: Paraburkholderia edwinii; assembly: GCF_019428685.1. Taxonomy (NCBI): domain Bacteria; kingdom Pseudomonadati; phylum Pseudomonadota; class Betaproteobacteria; order Burkholderiales; family Burkholderiaceae; genus Paraburkholderia; species Paraburkholderia edwinii. Next base: position 1,484,309 of record NZ_CP080095.1, on the reverse strand, counting down.
CGCCGACGTCGATTCGTTTATCAACGACATGGTCGCGCGCTACGACTTCGACGCGAGCATGCTGCACGACCTCTTTGCGCGAGTCAGCTATTCGGCTACTGCGGTCAAGCTCGTCACGCCCGCGCCGACGCCGGCCGTCAAAAACTGGCGCGCGTATCAGGGGCGCTTTCTCGACACCGTCCGCATCAACGCGGGCGTGAAGTTCTGGCGCGCGAATCAGGCGACACTGCAGCGCGCATACGAGCAGTTCGGCGTGCCGCCGGAAATCGTCGTCGGGATTATCGGTGTCGAGACGATTTACGGCCGCTATATGGGCAACTTCCGCGTGCTCGACGCGCTGACGACGCTGACGTTCGACTACCCGAACACGCCGAATCGCGCCGAACGCGAAGTGACTTTCCGCAAGAATCTCGCGGACTTCCTCGTCTGGACGCGCGACTCGCAGATCGAGCCGAATTCGGTGCTCGGCTCGTACACGGGCGCGATCGGCATTCCGCAGTTCCTGCCCAGCAGCATCATTCAATATGCGGTCGACTACGACGGCGACGGCACAATCGATCTGCGCACCAGCGCGGCCGATGCGATCGGCAGCGTCGCGAACTATCTGAAGCAGAACGGTTGGGAGACCGGGCGGCCCGTCGTATGGAATATCGGATCGGACGCCGGCAGTCTCGGCATTGCGCAGGCTGCGGCAAACGGGCAGCCTGAGCCGCACTGGTCGCTCGAGCAGCTGCTGCGCGCCGGCATGCTGATGAACGAGCCGTCGTTCAATCCCGCGTCCGAAGCGGGAACGCCGGTGACGGTCGTCGATCTGCCGTCGCCGGGCCGGCCGACCGAGTATGTGCTCGGGCTCAAGAACTTCTACGTGCTGACGCGCTATAACCGCAGCTTCTTCTATGCGCTGGCGGTTTATCAGCTGGGTCAGCGGGTCAAGGCGCAGGTGGCCGCAACGGGTGGGATCAATGCCGGTGGTGCGAATGGCACGAACGGTGTGAATGGAGCGGCGGGCGCGAATGGTGTGAATGGCACGAATGGCACCGGCACCGATAGCACGAACGGGGTGAATGGTGGCGGTGCGGCGGCGCCTGCGATGCAATAAGTTGTCGCGCAGCGGGTGTTCGGTAGCGCAGTGCAATCGGGCTCGTTCGCTGACGCCGAATACACAGAACAGAAAGCAACAAAAGGCGCCGGGCGGCGGATTCGCCGCCCGGCGCCTTTTGCTTATCGACTAGCCTGCCCGTCCGCTAGCGAGGAGGCCAACGCCTCACTACCGCCTCAATCAAGCCGGAAACACACCCGTCGACAGATAACGATCGCCGCGATCGCAGACGATAAACACGATCGTTGCATTCTCGACCTGCCGCGCAATCCGCAACGCGACTTCGCACGCGCCGCCCGACGAGATGCCGCAAAAGATGCCTTCGACCGATGCGAGCCGGCGTGCCATCGTTTCCGATGCAGCCTGACTCACATTCTCGACGCGATCGACGCGGCTGCGATCGAAAATCTTCGGCAGATACGCTTCCGGCCATTTGCGAATACCCGGAATACGCGAACCCTCTTCCGGCTGCGCGCCGATTATTTCGATCTGCGAGTTTTGTTCTTTCAGATACTGCGACGTGCCCATGATCGTGCCCGTCGTGCCCATGGCGGACACGAAGTGCGTGATGCGCCCTTCGGTATCGCGCCAGATTTCAGGACCTGTCGTTTCGTAGTGCGCAAGCGGATTGTCGGGGTTACCGAACTGATCGAGGATGATGCCCTTGCCTTCGCGCTGCATCTGTTCCGCAAGGTCGCGCGCATATTCCATGCCGCCCGTTACCGGTGTCAACAGTATTTCCGCGCCGTACGCGCTCATGCTCTGGCGGCGTTCGAGCGACAGGTCTTCGGGCATGATCAGCAGCATCTTGTAGCCGCGCACCGCGGCGGCCATCGCAAGCGCAATGCCGGTATTGCCGCTTGTGGCTTCGATCAGTGTGTCGCCGGGTTTGATACGGCCGCGCTGTTCGGCTTTCTTGATCATTGAGAGCGCCGGCCGGTCCTTCACCGAGCCCGCCGGATTATTGCCTTCGAGCTTGCCGAGCACGACGTTGTTGCGGCCGCGGATTTCGTCGTCGACGACTCGCACGAGTTGTACGAGCGGCGTGTTGCCGATCGTGTCTTCAATCGTTTTGTAAGTCATATCGGTTGCGTACGGATCGTGCGCGTCTGTTCCTGAATGGATCGATTCTAAACCACGCTGCTTTTGCCTGCCGCCTGGCCATGCTGTGCATGTGGAGACCCGGCGCGGCAGAGATCGCCGCTTAACGACGCAAAAAGCCCGCGGCGGATGCGTTGCAACGCGAGGGTAACCCTAGGGCAACCCCGGGCATTGCAACCCAGGACATTGCATTCACGCCGCGGGAGCCAGTCATCTGAAATGACGGCTGAAGGAGCCGACGATGTCTCTCCAACCAGAAAAGCACGTGTGATCAAGCTTTGCGGGTACGCGTGCGGCGCTGCCGCACGCGTACCCGGCGGATGGCTACTTCTTCACGACGACAGCCGTGTCGGTCTTGCCGGCAGGCGGGGCCTTCGTGTTTGCAGCAGCCGCATTCTGCGCGCCAGAAGCAGCGACAGCCGGTGCGCTAGCGCCGACCGCGAGTCCCTCCGCCTGGAGACGCTCGACGGTGTGGCCGCCCATGCCCTTGACGCGCTTCGCGAGATCGGGGCCGTCCTTGAACGGCCCGTGCGCTTCGCGCTCGTCGAGAATCGACTTGGCTTTCGCCGGACCGATGCCTTTGATGGTGCGCAGCGCGTCCTCATTGGCCGTATTGACGTCGACGACCGCATACGCCTGCTGACCGAATGCGGCGAGCATCGCCGCGGTAACCAGAATTTTTCTAAGCATGAAAACCTCCCTGAAACAAAGACTCAACTGACGCGACTGATTCAACAGTCTTCAACAGCGGCCGGTGAAGATCGCCAACCGCTGGCGCTAGTTTAGGGAGGTCTGCGAAAGATTTACACCTGGCCGAATAGCCAGCGCACGTAACGATCGACGCCTTCCTGCACGGTCAGAAACGGCGCGTCGTAGCCGGCCGCGCGCAGCTTCGTCAAGTCTGCCTGCGTGAAGCACTGATATTTGCCGCGCAACGCGTCGGGGAACGGCACGTACTCAATCAGCCCGCGCTGCACCTGCTCGGCAAGCGACAACGCCGGTTCGTGCTTCAGCACGCGCAGCGTGTTGACGACCGTCGACGCGATATCGTTGAACGGCTGCGCACGGCCGGTGCCGAGATTGAAAATGCCCGACTTCTCCGGGTGATCGAAGAAGAACAGGTTGACCTTGGCAACGTCTTCGACCGAAACGAAGTCGCGCGTCTGCTGGCCGGCCGCATAACCGTTGTATTCGCCGAAGAGCTTGACCTTGCCTTCCGCGCGAAACTGGTTGAAGTTGTGGAACGCGACCGAGGCCATGCGTTCCTTGTGCGACTCGCGCGGCCCGTACACGTTGAAGTAGCGAAAGCCCGCGATCTGCGTCTTTGCCGTCGGCAACACGCGGCGAATCACCTGATCGAACAGGAACTTCGAGTAGCCGTACACGTTGAGCGGCCGCTCGAACTCGCGGTCTTCGACAAACCGGTCCGACCCGCCGTATGTCGCCGCCGACGATGCATAGAGGAACTGAACGCCTTGCGCGAGGCACGCGTCGAGCACGGCGCGGCTGTAGCGGAAGTTGTTGTCCATCATGTAGCGGCCGTTGTGCTCCATCGTGTCGGAGCACGCGCCTTCGTGGAACACCGCGCGCACCTTGCCGAAATCGCCGCGCGCGAAGCGTTCGATGAATTCGGTCTTGTCGAGATAGTCGTCGATCTCGCAGTCGACGAGATTCTTAAATTTGTCTGCACGCGTCAGGTTATCGACGGCGATGATCCGGTGTTCGCCGCGCTCGTTAAGCGCCTTGACGATATTGCTGCCGATAAAGCCGGCCGCGCCGGTGACGATGAGAGTCATGGTCGTCCCTGCCTGATGGGAGTGGATGAGAGCACATGTGATGAGCCGCCTGCGCCGATGATGCCGCTTGCGCTGATCGCGTACCGGCACGCGCCGCGGCGGCAAGCAATCACGTTCGATGCGGCATCAGGCGACGCGGTGGTAGCTGCAAGCCGCGACGGCAAGATGCGCAAAGCAGCGGCGGCGCGGCACATCAGTGCGGGTGAAAGAGTTCGTCGTAGTCGACGGTTGCGGTGCCGAGCTTGCCGACCACGATGCCCGCTGCGCGATTCGCGAGCGACACGGCTTCGGCGAGCGGCAAACCCGCACCGAGCATCACCGCGAGCGTCGCGATCACGGTATCGCCCGCGCCCGACACATCATACACTTCGCGTGCCACGGCCGAGGCGTGCAGCACGCCGTCGTTCGAGAACAGCGTCATGCCCTCTTCGGAACGCGTAAGCAGCAGCGCAGCAATGTCGAGCTCGGTGCGCAGCCTCGTAACGCGCGCCAGCAGGTCCGCTTCCGACTTCCAGCTACCGACCACCTCGCGCAGTTCCGCGCGGTTCGGCGTGATCAGCGTCGCGCCGCGATAGCGTTCCCACTCGTCGCCCTTCGGGTCGACGAGCACGGACTTGCCCGCCGCGCGCGCTTTTTCCATCATCTTCGTCACGTGCGTCAAGCCGCCTTTCGCGTAGTCCGACATCAGGATCACGTCGTGGGCAGGCAGCAGCGAATCGAAGCGCGCGAGGCCCGCAAGCAGCGCTTCGTGCGCGGGCAGGTTCTCGAAGTCGACGCGCAGCAACTGCTGCTGGCGCGACAGCACGCGCAATTTGATGGTGGTCGGCAAGGCGGGATCGCGCTCGAGATGCGGATCGACGCCGCTGTCGCCGAGCAGTTGCACGATGCGCTCGCCAGGCTCGTCGTGTCCGACCACGCACAGGAGGCCCGCCTTCGCGCCGAGCGCCGCCACGTTGCGCGCGACGTTCGCCGCGCCGCCGAGGCGATCTTCCTGACGCTGCACATGCACGACCGGCACCGGCGCTTCAGGCGAGATGCGGTTCACATCGCCGAACCAGTAGCGGTCGAGCATCACATCGCCAACGATGAGCACACGCGCATGCGCGAGCCGCTCGCGCGGCACGATGCCGGCCTCGGGCACCGGCGTCGCCGTCTCGAGGATCGAATCAGGCACGGCCGCCGCCGTCGGTTGTAAATTCGGTTGCTGCGACATAGGGACGTCCAATCGAGTGGTAGTCGATGCCAAGTTCGGTCATCGCCGCCGGTTCGTACAGGTTGCGGCCGTCGAAGATCAACGGCGATTTCAAAGCCGATTTCAGATGCGCGAAATCCGGGCTCTTGAACTCCTTCCACTCGGTCACGACGATCAGCGCATCCGCGCCGGTCAGCGCTTCGTCCTGGGTGCCGACGAATTGCAGGCGCGCCTGCAATTCGGGCGTGTCGTGCAGGTCGATCGCGAACACGCGGCGCGCTTCGTCGATCGCGACCGGATCGTACGCGCGCACCGTCGCGCCGCGTCCGAGCAGCGCCGCGATCAGGCGGCGGCTCGGCGCTTCGCGCATATCGTCGGTGTTCGGCTTGAACGCGAGACCCCAGACCGCGAACGTGCGGCCCGAGAGATCGTCGCCGAGCGACTGCGTGATCTTGCGCACGAGCACTTCCTTCTGCTCGTGGTTCACTTCCTCGACCGCTTCGAGAATGCGCAGATTGTGGCCCGACTCGCTGCCGGTGCGGACCAGCGCCTGCACGTCTTTCGGGAAGCACGAGCCGCCGTAGCCGACCCCCGCATACAGGAAGTGGTAGCCGATGCGCGGATCCGAGCCGATGCCGCGCCGCACCGCGTCGATGTCGGCGCCGACGCGTTCGGCGAGATTCGCCATCTCGTTCATGAACGAGATGCGCGTGGCGAGCATCGCGTTGGCCGCGTATTTCGTGAATTCGGCCGAGCGCACGTCCATGTACATCGTGCGTTCGTGGTTGCGGTTGAACGGCGCGTAAAGGCGCTTCATCAGCTCGCGCGCCTTTTCACCGGGCACGTCGTCGTCGCTGCCGATCACGATGCGGTCGGGGCGCATAAAGTCTTCGACGGCCGCGCCTTCCTTCAGGAATTCCGGGTTTGAAACGATCGAGAACGCATGCTGCAGGCCGCCGCCGAGACCGCGCGCGGCCAGCTGCTCGCCGACCACTTCGCGTACGCGCGCCGCGGTGCCGACCGGTACCGTCGATTTGTCGACGATCACCTTGAAGCCGGTCATATAGCGGCCGATGTTACGCGCCGCTTCGAGCACGTATTGCAGATCCGCCGAGCCGTCCTCGTCGGGCGGCGTGCCGACCGCGATGAACTGGATGTCGCCATGCCGCACGCTCGCTTCGACATCGGTCGAAAACGTGATGCGCCCGGCCGCGCGCGTGCGCGCGATGATCTCCTGCAAACCCGGTTCGTGGATCGGCACGCCACCGCTGTTCAGGATGTCGATCTTGCGCGGATCGACGTCGAGGCAGAACACGTCGTTGCCGATTTCCGCCAGACACGCGCCTGTGACGAGGCCGACGTAACCCGTGCCGATGATGGTGACTTTCATACGCTTTCCGAGTCCGGTAGTAGGGTCCGGTGACGGCGCCCGGCTATGCGCCGGGTGCTGGTTCCCGCGTGGTTAGTTGTGTTGTTCTTGTGGTTCTTCTCAGCGCTCAGCTCGATGCCGTAATCGGCTCGACGCGGCGCGGCGCGTACGTCTCCCAGCCGCTGCAGCCCGGACACTGCCAGTAGAAAAGCCGTGCCCGGAAGCCGCAATTCTGGCACGTATACCGTGGCAGATTTTTGGTGCGCTGGCGGATCAGCGTGCGCATCAGCTCGAGTTCGCTGCGGCGCGGCTCTTCGGCCTTCGCCTGCTGCGCTTCGAGCAACCGCGTCATGCCGGCGAGGTTCGGCGATTTCTGCATCTGCGTGCGCGCCAGCGTATGCGCGGCATCGAGTCCGCGCAACGCCGCGACGTACTGGTAGCCGACGTCGAGCAGATCGTTCGACGGGTAATCGTCGACCCACTGCGTCAGCACATCGGCGCCCTCTTCCTGGCGGCCCAGCGCTTCGTAACCCTTCATTACCTTCTCCGCGACGAGCGGCAGGTACGCGGAATTCTGCTCCTCGACCCGCCGCCATTCCCCGATCGCCTTCTCGTGCGCGCCGGCCGCCGCGGCGACGTCGCCGAACAGGATCGTCGCGCGCACGTTCTGCGGATTCGCGCGCAACGCGAGGTCGAGCTGGCGTTTCGCTTCGTCGGGCTTTTTCTGCTGCAGCGCTTCCTGCGCGAGTTCGCAGTGGAATTGCGCAATCTCCTTGCCCAGCGGTTCGGCGCCCATCGTTTCAAGCCGCTCCGCGGTTTCGATCGACTTGAGCCAGTCCTTTTCGATCTCGTAGATCGTGAGCAGTGCGCGCTGTGCGCCGAGCGCACGATCGCCGGTCTCGAGCATCCGGAAGGTTTCCTCGGCACGGTCGAGCAAGCCCGCCTTCAGGAAGTCCTGGCCGAGTTCGTACAACGCATGATCGCGTTCGGCGACCGGCAGATCGGAACGGTTCAGCAGATTCTGATGCACGCGAATCGCTCGGTCCGTCTCGCCGCGGCGCCGGAACAGGTTGCCGAGCGCGAAATGCAGTTCGATCGTCTCCGGATCGAGCTTGACGACTTCGATAAACGCATCGATCGCCTGGTCCGGCTGTTCGTTCAGCAGAAAGTTCAGGCCGCGGAAATACGAACGCGGCAGGTTCGCGCTTTCGGACAACAGCGCCTTGAGGTCATAACGCGCGGCCACCCAGCCGAACGCGAATGCGACAGGAATGACGAGCAGCCACCAGAAGTCCAGATCCATGCGATATGAGCGGAAATGCGCAAAATGCGTAAGTTGCGCCTGGGTTCAGGCGCAACGCGGGAATGCTTAAATCAGCGGCGGCAGCGGCGGCTCTTCGACGACGACCGGCGCTTCACGCGCGACGCGCAGCTCGCGCTTGAGTCGGCCGTTTTCGAGCCGCAACCGGAACACGCCCGGCAACGCCGAGACCAGCCCTGCCACCAGGCCGACACCAAAGAAGGCCAGCCCGATCAGAATCAACGGCGCTTGCCATGCATAACCGGCGAGGAAATTCAGCGTGGCAGGCTGCGTGTTGGACAGTGCGAGCACCAGCAGCAGCACGAACACCAGCACGCGGATCAACCAGACGATAAATTTCATTTATGTATCTCTTGACGGCGGTTGCGGGAAGGACGCCGGCTTGATGACGCATCGCGCCACGGTGTTTGCCCGCGCCGAAGTGCCCCGTATTGTAATTGAAGCCCCTGCCTATGCGCGCAAGCTTGCACGGACGGGGAAATCGGGATGTCAGTCTTGCTGTCGCCGCGGCGGGGGCCGAGCGAAGCCGCACGCGAAGAACGCGCGAAAAGCTCATCAATACAGGGATAAATCGCGCGGGCGAAAAAAAAGCGCCGTAGGGCGCTTTCTGGTCTTTGCCTGTTGGCCGTGCCAAGGCAACTTACTGATCGTCGTCCGACACGTCAGCCGCGCCGGCCTTCAACGGTTCGCCGGCACGCCGGTCGACCCGTTCCCGCAATTCCTTGCCGGGCTTGAAGTGCGGTACGTACTTCTCGGGTACCAGCACTTTTTCGCCCGACTTCGGATTGCGCCCGACTCGCGACGGACGGCGATTGAGGCCGAAGCTGCCGAAGCCGCGAATTTCGATGCGATGGCCGTTGGCCAAGGCCTCCGACATCGCATCGAGCATCGTCTTCACCGCGAAATCCGCATCTTTTAGAACAAGTTGCGGAAATCGCGTGGCCAGTTGGGCGACCAATTCCGATTTGGTCATTCTGCAGCAGACCTCTTAAGGCTTACTGGTTCTGGCCGTCGAGCTTGGCCTTCAGGAGCGCGCCGAGGTTCGTCGTACCGCTTGCCGCCGCGCTGTTCTCAGCCTGCAGGCCGCGCATCGCTTCCTGCTGTTCGGCCGAATCCTTCGCCTTGATCGACAGGTTGATGCCACGCGACTTGCGATCGATGTTGATGATCATCGCGTTGACCTTGTCGCCTTCCTTCAGCACGTTGCGCGCATCTTCGACGCGGTCTTGTGCGATTTCCGAAGCACGCAGGTAGCCTTCGACTTCCGCGCTGAGCGTGACAACCGCGCCCTTCGCGTCGACCGTCTTCACCACGCCGTCGACGGTCGAACCCTTGTCGTTCATCGCAACGAAGTTGCTGAACGGGTCGCCTTCGAGCTGCTTGATGCCGAGCGAAATGCGTTCCTTCTCGACGTCGATGCCGAGCACGACCGCTTCCACTTCGTCGCCCTTCTTGTACTTGCGAACCGCTTCTTCGCCGCTTTCGCTCCACGACAGATCCGACAGGTGAACCAGACCGTCGATGCCGCCAGGCAGACCGATAAAGACGCCGAAGTCGGTGATCGACTTGATGGCGCCCTGGATCTTGTCGCCCTTCTTGAAGTTACGGCTGAAGTCGTCCCACGGATTCGGCTTGCACTGCTTCATGCCGAGGCTGATACGGCGGCGGTCTTCGTCGATCTCGAGGACCATGACTTCGACTTCGTCGCCCAGCTGCACAACCTTCGACGGTGCAACGTTCTTGTTGGTCCAGTCCATTTCCGACACGTGGACGAGGCCTTCGATGCCCGATTCCACTTCGACGAACGCGCCGTAGTCGGTGATGTTCGTGACCTTGCCGAACAGACGCGTGCCCGACGGGTAACGGCGCGAAATGCCTTCCCACGGATCGTCGCCCAGTTGCTTGATACCGAGCGAAACGCGGTTCTTTTCCTGGTCGAACTTGAGGATCTTCGCGGTGACTTCCTGGCCAACCGACAGCACTTCGCTCGGGTGACGCACGCGACGCCATGCGATGTCGGTGATGTGCAGCAGGCCGTCGATACCGCCGAGGTCCACGAACGCGCCGTAATCGGTGATGTTCTTGACCACGCCTTCGACGATCGCGCCTTCCTTCAGTGTTTCGAGCAGCTTCGCGCGCTCTTCGCCTTGCGTCGCTTCGATAACGGCACGGCGCGACAGCACGACGTTGTTACGCTTGCGATCGAGCTTGATGACGCGGAATTCGAGCGTCTTGCCTTCGTACGGCGTCGTGTCCTTGACCGGACGCGTGTCGACGAGCGAACCCGGCAGGAACGCGCGGATGCCGTTGACCATCACGGTCATGCCGCCCTTGACCTTGCCCGTGATCGTGCCGGTCACGAGTTCGTTGTTGTCGAGCGCTTTTTCCAGCGACAGCCACGATGCGAGACGCTTGGCCTTGTCGCGCGACAGGATCGTGTCGCCATAGCCGTTTTCGAGCGCGTCGATCGCGACGGAAACGAAGTCGCCCGCCTGCACTTCTACCTCGCCCGCGTCATTCAGGAACTCTTCGAGCGGGATGTAGGCTTCGGACTTGAGACCAGCGTTGACGACCACGAAGTTGTGGTCGACACGCACGACTTCGGCGGAGATCACTTCGCCGGCGCGCATGTCCTGCTTGGTCAGCGACTCTTCGAACAGAGCCGCAAAAGATTCGGTATTCGGGGTAGAGGTTTGCAGGTCGGACATAAAAATCTGAATTGGTATGGCTTTTTCGGCGCCCGGCCGGTCTTGCTAGCGAGATCCGGCAAATAACTGGCAACTGCGGCAAAACCGAAGGCCACACGGGGTTAAGGGGTTAACACACGTTCCGCCGTGCGAGCGGAACACCAACTGCTTGGTACAGGTTACTGCGGGTTGCTGCCGGTCCATTTTTGAGCCCTGACCTAGGCTTTGACATCCGATTGATACCACTGCACCACCTGATCGACAGCTTCGTCGATCGACAGCGTGGAGGTATCGAGGAGCTTGGCATCCGCTGCAGGCTTGAGCGGCGCGGCGGTACGCTTGCTGTCGCGCTCGTCGCGTTCGCGCAAATCCCGAAGCAAGTCATCCATATTAGCAGAAAAACCTTTTTGGATCAATTGCTTATGCCGGCGCGCAGCGCGCGCCTCGACGCTTGCCGTCAGAAACACTTTCAGACCCGCATCGGGGAAGATCACGGTGCCCATATCGCGGCCGTCCGCGACCAGCCCGGGCACCTTGCGAAACGCGCGCTGCCGCGCGACCAGCGCGGCTCGCACGGGCGCGTGAATCGCGATCGCCGAGGCGCGATTGCCGATTTCTTCGGCTCGAATCTCGGTCGAGACGTCGACGCCGTCGAGCTGCGCAATGCCTTCGCGGAACGTGATGTGGAGATCGTCGATCAGTTTTGCAAGCGAATCGGCGTCGTCCGGCGCGATGGTGTAACGGATGCTCGCGAGCGCGGCGAGTCGATACAGCGCGCCGCTATCGAGCAGGTGGAAGCCGAGCTGGGCGGCAACCAGGGCGGCCACGGTGCCTTTTCCGGAGGCAGTCGGGCCGTCGATCGTAATGACGGGCGTCTGGTGAAAGGGACGGGTCGGTTTCATCTAATGTAATAGTAGTCGCGCGTCAGTTCGTGTGGGACCACGATGCCCCGGCAAAATTATCGCGAAGTTATGGCTGGGCGAGCGCGGTAAAGCGCTCAAAATAATCGGGAAAAGTCTTCGCGACGCACTTTGGGTCGTTGATCCGCACCGGCACGCCGCCGAGGCTCACGAGCGAAAAGCACATCGCCATGCGGTGATCGTCATAGGTATCGATGGCGGCGTTGGGGGTCAGTTTCGTGGGGGGCACGACGACGAGGTAATCGTCGCCTTCCGTGATCGCCGCGCCGACCTTGCGCAATTCGGTCGCCATCGCGGCAAGCCGGTCGGTTTCCTTGACGCGCCAGCTGGCGATATTGCGCAACGTCGTCGCGCCGTCGGCGAAGAGCGCCGCGACTGCGATGGTCATCGCGGCATCCGGAATCAGGTTGAAGTCCATGTCGATCGGCTCGAGCTTGCCGTCGTCGCGGCCGACGCCGCGCACTTCGATCCAGTCCTCGCCCATCAGCACGTTCGCGCCCATGCGGTTCAGCGCTTCGGCGAAACCGATGTCTCCCTGGATGCTCGCGCGCCCGACGCCTTCCACGCGCAATGGCCCGCCGCCGAGCACGCCGGCGGCCAGAAAATACGACGCCGACGACGCATCGCCTTCGACCATGATCGTGCCCGGCGACTGGTAGCGCCCGCCCGCCGGCACCGTGAAACGATGCCAGCCGTCGCGCTGAACCTCGATGCCGAAGCGCGCCATCAGCTTCATCGTGATCTCGATATACGGCTTCGAGATCAGTTCGCCGTCGATTTCCACCACGGTCACACCGCTTTCGGTGCGCACGAGCGGCAAGGCCATAAGCAGCGCCGTCAGGAATTGGCTCGACACGTCGCCGCGCACGCGAATCGGCGCGTCGACGGCAATCTGCGCCGGGCGGATACGCAGCGGCGGATACCCTTCGTTCTCCTCGTATTCGATCTTCGCGCCGATTTGCCGCAAGCCGTCGACGAGGTCGCCTATCGGCCGCTCATGCATGCGCGGCACGCCGTGCACGCGGTAATCGCCGCCGTTCACCGCAAGCGCGGCCGTCAGCGGACGAACCGCGGTGCCCGCGTTGCCCAGAAAGAGGTCCGCGTTTCTCGCGGTGAACGCGCCGCGCGTGCCGGTCACGACGCACACGTCGCCGTCGCGCTTCAACTTCACGCCGAGCTTTTCGAGCGCGGCGATCATCACGCGCGTGTCGTCCGAGTCGAGCAGATTCGTGATCGTCGTATCGCCCTCGGCCAGCGCCGCGAGCAGCAGCACGCGATTCGAAATGCTCTTCGAGCCGGGCAAACGGATCGTGCCGGACGCACGGGAAAACGGTCCGAGATCGAGGTGTTCCATGATGGGTGGTCCCAGTTTTCTGTTATTTCGACGCTGATTCAGCGCCCGCTTCGACAGCTCATTCCGACTACTCGCTTCGACGGCTGGCTGGCTGCTTGTTGCGCCGCCTATTTCGATGATTCGCCGCCGTTCGCGGCCGCCGGCTGTGCCGCGCGGTGCTGCCAGTCCGCGCGCGCCGCGCGCGAGCGCGCGAACACCGTTTCGAGCGACGCGCCGTCGCCGGCTTCGATCGCCGCGCGCAATGCGGCCAGAACCGCAGTGTAGCTGTCGATTTCCTCTAGCAACGCATCGCGGTTCGCCACGCAGATGTCGCGCCACATTTCCGGGCTCGACGCGGCGATGCGCGTGAAATCGCGAAAGCCGCCCGACGCAAACGCGAAGCGCAGCGCGGCGTCTCGCGATTGCAGGATCTGCTCGACGTACGCGAACGCGAGCACGTGCGGCAGGTGGCTCACCGACGCCAGCACGCGATCGTGCTGCGGCGGCGCCATTTCATGCACGGTCGCGCCCGTCGCGCGCCACATATCGGCAATGCGTTCGACCGACGCCTTTGCGTTTTCCGGCAGCGGACACAGCACTACGTTACGGTCGACATAAAGATCGGGCAAGGCCGCTTCGACGCCGCTCGCTTCGCGGCCCGCGATCGGATGCCCAGGCACGAACTGCGCGATGCGCGCACCGAGCGCCACGCGCGCCGCCGCGACGACATCTGCTTTCGTGCTGCCCGCATCGGTGACGATCGTCCTCGCGTCGAGGAAGGGCGCGATGCGCTCAAGCAGCGGCTGCGTCTGCGCGACCGGCGCGGCAAGCAGCACCACATCGGCGCCGGCAAGCGCATCGGCGAGCGCGCGGTCGTCGTCGAGCGCGGCAGCGCCGTCGATCACGCCGAGCTCGAGCGCGCGTGCGCTCGACGCTGTGGTGCGGCCTACGCCGATCACCTTGCGCGCACCGCCGCCTGCGTTACTGCCCGCGTTGCCGACCGCTTTACCGCCTGATTCACCGCCCGCCGCGCCGCGCTCGCGTAGCGCACGCGCCAGCGATCCGCCGATCAGGCCGACGCCAAAAATTACCAGTTTGTCAAAAGAGAACGCAGCCACTTGAGGTCAGATAAAAAGCGCGCCGTCGATGTCGAGATAGATGTCCGGGACAGCCGGCGCGCGGATCGGAGTCAATCGCTCAGACGGAAGCAAGCGTCTTTTCGAGCGCCGCGAGAAATGCTTCGTTTTCTTCCGGAAGGCCGACCGTCACGCGCAGCCATTGCGGCAAACCGTAGCTCCCGACCGGACGCACGATCACGCCCTGCTTCAGCAGTTCCAGATTGACGCGATCGCCGGCGCTGTCGTCCTTGCCGACCCGCACGAGCACGAAATTGCCATGCGACGGCACGTACTCGAGGCCGAGCTTGTCGAAAGCCTCGGTGAGGCGCCGGTAACCCTGTGCGTTGAGCGCCGCGCTCTTTTCGAGGAACGGCTTGTCGTTGAGCGCCGCGACAGCGGCGGCCTGCGCAAGCGTATTCACGTTGAAAGGCTGGCGCAGGCGATTTAGCAGATCGGTCAGCTCAGGCTGCGCGATCGCAAAACCGACACGCAAGCCCGCGAGGCCGAATGCCTTCGAGAACGTGCGCGATACGAGCAGGTTCGGATAACGGCGCACCCATCCGATCGAGTCATAACGGTTCTCCGCCGACAGGTATTCCGTGTAAGCCTCGTCGAGCACGACCACCACATGGCGCGGCACCTTGTCGAGGAACGCCTCGAGCGTCGGACCGTCGACGAAGGTGCCAGTCGGGTTGTTCGGGTTCGCGACGAACACGAGGCGCGTATCGTCGGCAATCGCCGCGAGCATCGCATCCAGATCGTGGCCGTATTTGACGGCCGGCACGACGATCGCGCGCGCGCCAAGGCCTTGCGTCGCCAGCGCATAGACCGCGAACGAGTACTGCGAGTACACGACCGACTGGCTCTTCTCGACGAATGCATGCGCGGCGAGTTCGAGAATGTCGTTGCTGCCGTTGCCGAGCGTGACCCATTCGGCCGGCACGCCGTAATACGCAGACAGCGCTTCTTTCAATTCGAACGCATTCGAATCGGGGTAACGGCCGAGTTCGCTCGCCGCCTGCGCCATCGCGCGCTGCGCTGACTCCGGCATGCCGAGCGGATTTTCATTCGACGCGAGCTTGACGATACGGGCTTCGTCGAGACCGAACTGACGCGCGACTTCCGAAATCGGCTTGCCGGCGACGTAAGGTGCAATCGCGCGCACGTAAGAAGGGCCGTAGGTCGTAGTCATGTGGTATCTCCGGGTCGACGAGTCGACTATCTGTATGAAGGGGGAGGCGCAGCGTGGGCGCCTTCCCGATGTTGCTGATCTGCCGGCGCCCGTATTGGTGATCCGAGCCTGGCAGATACGTCAGCGCGCGAATCGGCGTTTGCCTCGCCTTGCCGCTTTCGCGCGCTCGAACGATGAGTCGTGAGCCGTCTAGCGTGCGCGCGGATACGAGCCCAGAATCTTCAGGAACGCCGCTTTCTGATCGAGCTCGATAAGCGCCGCCGAAACCGACGGATCGTCGCGATGGCCTTCGAGATCGATATAGAAGTAGTACTCCCACGTGCCGACGCGCGCCGGGCGCGACTCGAATCGCGTCATCGACACGCCGTGGCGCGCGAGCGGCTCGAGCAGCTTGAACATCGCGCCCGGCTCGTTCGCCACCGACACGATCAGCGACGTCTTGTCGTAGCCGCTCGGCCCAGTCGGCTGCTTGCCGATCATCACGAAGCGCGTGCGGTTGTGCGGGTCGTCCTGGATCAGCGAGTACGCGATCTGCAGGCCGTATTGCGTCGCCGCGCGGTCGCCGGCGATCGCCGCGACCGTCGGGTCCGCCGCCGCAAGCCGCGCGCCTTCCGCGTTGCTCGACACGGACTGGCGCTCGAGATGCGGAGCATGCGTGGCCAGCCAGCGCTGACATTGCGCGAGCGCCTGCGGATGCGCACACACGCGCTTGATGCCGGTCAGATCGCCGCTTTGCGTCATCAGGTTGTGATGGATCGGCAGCGCGAGTTCGCCGCCGATCAGCAGCTGCGTTTCGAGCAGCAGATCGAGCGTGCGCGACACCGCCCCTTCGGTCGAATTCTCGATCGGCACGGCGCCGAATTCCGCGGCGCCCGCTTCAACGGAGCGGAACACCTCGTCGATCGACGGACACGCGAGCCCTTCGATCGACTGACCGAAGTACTCGTGCATCGCCTGCTCGCTGTACGTGCCGACCGGCCCGAGAAACGCGACCTGAATGTTCTTTTCGAGCGCGCGGCTCGCGGCCATGATCTCGCGCCAGATGGCACTGATATGCTCGCCGCCGAGCGGTCCGTCGCTCATCTCCTGCAACCGCGCGATGACCTGCTGCTCGCGTTCCGGGCGGAACACTGGTGCGTTGAAATGCTTTTTGACCTCGCCCACTTCGAGCGCGACCGCGGCGCGCTGATTGAGCAGCGCGATCAACTGCGCGTCGAGCGCATCGATGCGCTCGCGCAGCGGTTTGAGTCGTGAGTTAAGTTCGTCGTCCATGCTAGTGACTTGCCACGGCTGTATCGTCCCATGCGTGCGCGAAAACCGGAGTTTCGGTCACGCGCCCTTCCGTTCAAACTCTTTCATGTACTCGACCAGCGCCTTGACGCCTTCGAGCGGCACCGCGTTGTAGATTGACGCCCGCATGCCGCCGACGGACTTGTGGCCCTTCAGCTGCACCAGCCCGCGCGCTTTAGCGCCGGCCAGGAATGCTTCGTTGCGCGATTCGTCGGCGAGGAAGAACGGTACGTTCATCCGCGACCGCGCGCCACGTTCGACCTTGTTCAGATAGAAGCTGCTGGTGTCGATCGTGTCGTACAGCAACTTCGCTTTTTCGACATTGCGCGCTTCGATCGCGGGCAAGCCGCCGAGCTTCTTCAACCACTTGAACACGAGCCCGGCGATATAGATCGCGTAGGTGGGCGGCGTGTTGTACATCGAATTGTTGAGCGCGACCGTCTTCCATTCGAACGCCGACGGACAGATCGGCATCGCGCGATCGAGCAGATCCTCGCGGACGATCACGACCGTCACGCCCGCGATGCCGATATTCTTCTGCGCGCCGCCGAACAGCACGCCGTACTTCGCGACGTCCATCGGGCGCGACAGGATATGCGACGACGCATCGGCGACGAGCGGAATATCGCCGAGATCGGGAATGTCGAACGTCTCGACACCGTGGATCGTTTCGTTCGTGCACAGATGCACGTAAGCGGGATCGTCGGACAACTGCCATTCGGCGCGCGCCGGCGCACGCGTGAAGCCGTCCGCTGTCTGGCCGCTCGCCGCAATGTGCGCGCTGCCGTACTTGCTCGCTTCCTTCTGCGACTTTTGCGACCACGAACCGGTGATCACAAAATCGGCGCGCGGCTTCGTGCCGAACAGGTTCATCGGCACGATCGCGTTTTCGCCAATACCACCACCCTGCAGCAACAGGATCTGATGGCTCGACGGAATCGCGAGCAACTCGTGCAGATCGGCAAGCGCCTCGTCGTGGATCGCCATGAACTCTTTGCCGCGATGGCTCATTTCCATCACGCTCATGCCGCTGCCGTGCCAGTCGAGCATTTCGTCGGCCGCTTGACGCAGCACTTCTTCGGGCAAGGCGGCAGGGCCGGCGGAGAAATTGAAGACGCGCATCGTGAGAGTTCCGGAAGCAGGCGCGCGGAGCATAAAAGACCGGATTCGCGCCCAAAAAGAGAATGGCCGTCTGCGCGCTCGCGCAAACGGCCATTATCGCATCGACGCCGGGAACCCGCCATTCCGGCGGCGGCGTCAGCTGAGCCTATGAGCCCAATAAGCTCGCCTGGGCTTACTTGGCGCCCGGCTTGGCCGAGGAAACCGATGCGACTTCCTTGTCCGCCTGATCGCGCGTTGCCTTGATCGATTGCGGCATGTACTTCTGCATCAGACCGTTCACGACGTCGCGGCCCACCTGGTCTTGCACCTGGATGAACTTGCGGCCCGTCGGGCTCTTGTAGAACGCGGTCAGGTCGTTGATTTCAGCCGTCGTGTAGTACTTCGCGTACGCGTCGTACTGCGCCTGCATCGCGTCCTGGCGGAACGAGTCCGTCGCGAACACCTGGCCTGCGGAGTCGACAAGCTTCGGCACAGCATTCTTCTGCAGCGTCGGCACCGATGCCTGCTTCTGCTTGTCCGTCATCGTCTTGTTTTCAGACAGCGCGTCCGACAGGATGGCCGGCACGAGCTGCTTCGCCTGCATCTGCGCGCTGTTGCCGATCGCACCGACGAGCTTTTGCGCGTCGATTGCGTCAAGCAGGTTCTTGATCGCGGCCTGCTTGGCCGGATCGATCGGCGCGGCTGCCGGCGCTGCGGGAGCGGCTGCGCCCGGTGCCGGCTGCTGATTCTGCAGCGCCTGCGCCATCGCGAAGGTCGGCACGAAAGCGGCCAGCATCATCCACAGTTTGAATCGTTTTTGCATCACTACTCCCTGAAAGAAATGGGTTACATGCCCGCCGCGCGGATCGCGCATCGGCCCATCCGATGCGCGGGCTCACGCCCGTGCGGTTCATACTCGTTACGAGGAAAGCATCCGTGCAGGCCAGACCGGGGGGTCGACTCGCAGCTCGGCCGGTAGTTCAAGTTCAGCCGCGGCCCCACCCAAATGTGCAGGTCGGTTCCGCGGCTTGGCTCCGGGTTTAGCTTCCGTGTTCAGCTTCCGGGTTTAGCTTGATACGCTGCCGTCGTCTGAACCGTCATCGCCGTTGCCGCCGCCTTCGTCGGCTTCGCCGTTCGCCGCGCTGCCGGCCACGCCGCCGTTCGTACCGTCAGCGTCGCCGTCTACGTCTGCTTCCGCCTCGGCGATATGCTGCAGACCCGACAGCTTCGTGCCCTCATCAAGGCTGATGAGTGTAACACCTTGCGTCGCACGGCCCATTTCACGGATCTCCGACACACGCGTGCGGATCAACACGCCGGTATCGGTGATCAACATGATCTGCGCTTCCGGATCGACCAGCGTCGCGGCGACCACCTTGCCGTTACGCTCCGACGTCTGGATCGCAATCATGCCCTTCGTGCCGCGGCCATGGCGCGTGTACTCGGTGATCGGCGTACGCTTGCCGTACCCATTCTCGGTCGCGGTCAGCACCGACTCCGTTTCATCGCCCGCAACGAGGAGGGCGATGACCCGCTGCCCTTCGTCAAGTTGCATGCCGCGTACGCCGCGCGCTTCGCGACCCATCGGCCGGACATCGTTTTCGTCGAAGCGCACCGCCTTGCCCGAATCGGAGAACAGCATCACGTCGTGCTCGCCGTCCGTGATTGCCGCGCCGATCAGGTAGTCGCCGTCGTCGAGGCCGACCGCGATAATACCCTTGCGCAGCGGACGGCTGAACTGCTCGAGCGGCGTTTTCTTGACCGTGCCGAGTGCGGTCGCCATGAACACGTACTTGTCGGCCGAAAACTCCTTGACCGGCAGCACGACCGTGATCTTCTCGCCTTCCTGCAGCGGGAACATATTGACGATCGGCCGGCCGCGCGAATTGCGCGAGCCCTGCGGCACTTCATAAACCTTCACCCAGTAGACGCGGCCGCGGTTCGAGAAGCACAGGATGTGGTCGTGCGTGTTCGCGATGAAGAGCGAGTCGATCCAGTCGTCTTCCTTCATCGACGTCGCCTGTTTGCCGCGACCTCCGCGCTTCTGGGCGCGATATTCCGACAACGGCTGCGATTTCACGTACCCGGCGTGCGACATCGTGACGACCATGTCCTGCGGCGTGATCAGGTCTTCGGTGTTCAGCTCGGTGGCGTTCATCTCGATCTTCGAGCGGCGCGCGTCACCGAATTCGCTCCTGATCGACGTAAGTTCGTCGACGATAATCGCCGCAATGCGCTCCGGCCTCGCGAGGATGTCGAGCAGATCGGCGATCTGCGCCATCACCTCGCGATACTCGCCGATGATCTTGTCCTGCTCGAGACCCGTGAGGCGTTGCAGCCGCATCTGCAGGATTTCCTGCGCCTGCGTATCCGACAGCCGGTACAGCCCGTCGCCCTGCATGCCGAACGTCGGGTTCAGCCCTTCCGGACGGTAAGCCTCGCGGCCGCCTGCTGACGCGTTTTCGGTTTCCGCGCGCTGCAGCATCTCGCGAACGAGCGACGAATCCCACGAGCGGGCCATCAACTCCTGCTTCGCGATCGGCGGCGTCGGCGCGGCCTTGATGATGTTGATGAACTCGTCGATGTTCGCGAGCGCGACCGCCAGACCTTCGAGCACGTGGCCGCGTTCGCGCGCCTTACGCAGTTCGTAGATCGTGCGCCGCGTCAGCACTTCGCGGCGATGCGCCAGGAAATGCGTGAGCATTTCCTTCAGGTTCAGCAGCTTCGGCTGGCCGTCGACGAGCGCGACCATGTTCATGCCGAACGTATCCTGCAGCTGCGTCGCCTTGTACAGATTATTGAGAATGACCTCGGGCACTTCGCCGCGCTTCAGCTCGATCACGACGCGCATGCCGCTCTTGTCGGACTCGTCGCGAATGTCGGAAATGCCTTCGAGCTTCTTCTCGTTGACGAGCTCGGCGATGCGCTCGAGGAGCGACCGCTTGTTCACCTGATACGGCAGCTCGTCGACGATAATCGCCATGCGCTGACCGCGGTCGATTTCCTCGAAATGCGTGAGCGCGCGCATCACGACGCGGCCACGGCCCGTGCGATAGCCGTCGCGCACGCCCGAGACACCGTAAATGATGCCGGCCGTCGGGAAGTCCGGCGCCGGCACGATCTCGATCAGCTCGTCGATCGTCGCTTCCGGGTTCTTCAGCAGATGCAGGCAGGCATCGACGATTTCGTTGAGGTTGTGCGGCGGGATATTGGTGGCCATCCCGACCGCGATGCCGGACGAGCCGTTGATCAGCAGATTCGGGATGCGCGCCGGCAGAATGGCCGGCTCGTTTTCGCTACCGTCGTAGTTCGGCTGGAAATCGACGGTTTCCTTATCGATGTCGGCGAGCAGCTCGTGGCCGATCTTCGCCATACGGATTTCGGTGTACCGCATCGCCGCGGCGTTGTCGCCGTCGACCGAACCGAAATTGCCCTGCCCGTCGACGAGCATGTAGCGCAGCGAGAAATCCTGCGCCATCCGGACGATCGTGTCGTAGACCGCGGTATCGCCGTGGGGGTGATATTTACCGATGACGTCGCCGACAATACGCGCCGACTTCTTGTACGCGCGGTTCCAGTCGTTGTTCAGCTCGTGCATCGCGAAGAGCACGCGGCGGTGCACCGGCTTCAGTCCGTCGCGGACATCGGGAAGTGCGCGCCCCACGATCACGCTCATCGCGTACTCGATGTACGAGCGGCGCATTTCCTCCTCGAGGGAGATTGGCAGAGTCTCTTTGGCGAATTGATCCATTGTCCGTTTCGTTTACTTGCACTTGCGGTGCAATGGGTTCGGGCCGGCGGTAAAGTTCGCTGACCATCGTTCCCGTTCCGGTTTCATGTTTCCCGCTTCACGTTCCCCGCCTCACGCCCGGAGTTCACATTTCTGTCGAGGCGCCCGGGAATATCCGGAACACCCGGCAGGTAGTTAACCGGTAACGTTTGGCAAAGATTCCGGAATGAAGCCGAAAGATTGCGCCCCGCGGCGGCGCTGCGATCTCAGCGCATCACGCGATTCTATCATGCGGCGCATCCGCGCCTGCCGACCCGCGGAGGCCTCTGCGTATACCTATTAGCGGATCGCAAGCCAGCGGCTCCTGGCGTCGCATTTGCAGTGTGTTTGCAAGCTCGTTTTTTGGTCCCCCAGGCCCGTTTCCTGCTCCCGTCTGATGCCGCGCCAGGCCCCGTGCGGCTTCTGTTGCGCATGCACCACATTCGAACGAGGCTGGATATAGGGGAGGGATTTTTTTATCGTCGGAAGGGAACGATATGGCAAAATGCCAACGCACAAAGTTAGACACTGCTCGAAGTCTAGTCAGCGCGTCTTTTGTTCCGCACCGATGTTATACTCCGAGCAATGTATGACGTGTCTACAGTCAACAGGCTCGCAGTAAACCTGCGGTAATCTCAATTTCGAGAGGAGAAATATGAATAAACTTTCAAAGCTCGCGTTCATTGCAGCTACCGCAGTAATGGCTGCATCGGCGTCGGCGCAATCGGTGCCGGCCTCGCGACAGGCAGTGAACGATAACTGGGTGAACGGCACCGGCGAATACGTGTGGATGAACGGCACGAACGAGCTTTGCTGGCGCGACGCGTTCTGGACGCCGGCAACGGCTAACGCAAAGTGCGACGGCGCACTCGTCGCACAGGCTCCGACCCCGCCGGCACCGGCACCGGTCGCTCCGGCCATCACGAGCCAGAAGATTACGTATCAGGCTGACACGCTGTTCGACTTCGACAAGGCTGTCCTGAAGCCGGCCGGCAAGGAAAAGCTGGATGACCTCGCAGCGAAGATCCAGGGCCTGAACCTCGAAGTGGTCGTCGCAACGGGCTACACCGACCGCATCGGTTCCGACAAGTACAACGACCGTCTGTCGCTGCGTCGTGCTCAAGCTGTGAAGGCATACCTCGTCAGCAAGGGCATCGAAGCCAACCGTATCTACACGGAAGGCAAGGGCAAGCGCGACCCGGTCACGCACGGTTGCAACCAGAAGAACCGCAAGCAACTTATCGCCTGCCTCGCACCGGATCGCCGCGTGGAAGTCGAAGTTGTCGGTACTTCGAAGCAGTAAGCGTCAAAATACCGCAGTATCAAAGCCCCGCCATGGCGGGGCTTTTTTTATCCACCGTGAAGCTCACCGCAACCAGACCGAAGTCCGCTCGACCGCATATAGCCGCTGTCCTACGCGGCCAGCGGCGTGCCGGCCGCGCTTTTGCCGCGCCTGGCGGTGACCTGTATACTCAGGGCTCGACCTCGTTGCCCTGCTCATCCGCCATCAAGGCCGCATGAACATGACCAATGCCGATCCCCACGAACTGCAGAAATTCAGCGATCTCGCGCACCGGTGGTGGGACCCTAATGCCGAATTCAAACCCCTTCACGAACTGAACCCGGTGCGGCTTGGCTGGATCGACGAGCACGCGCGCCTCGGCGGCAAACGCGTGCTCGACATCGGCTGCGGCGGCGGCATTCTGACGGAATCGATGGCCAACCTTGGCGCATCGGCGAAGGGCATCGACCTGTCACACGAAGCGCTCGGCGTTGCCGATCTGCACAGCCTCGAAAGCGGCGTAAACGTCGAATACGAAGAAATCGCCGCGGAAGCGCTGGCTGCACGCGATCCGGCGAGCTTCGACGTCGTGACCTGCATGGAAATGCTCGAACACGTGCCGGACCCCTCGCAAATCGTCGCTGCCTGCAAGACGCTCGTGAAGCCGGGCGGCTGGGTGTTCTTCTCGACGCTGAACCGCAACGTGAAGTCGTATCTGTTCGCGGTGATCGGCGCCGAGTACATCGCGCGGATGCTGCCACGTGGCACGCACGACTACGCGCGCTTTATCCGTCCTTCCGAACTGGCCGGCTTCGTGCGTGCCGCGGGCCTGACCACGGTCGAAATCAAGGGCGTCGTCTATCACCCGATCGGCAAGCGCTTCGCGTTGGCCACGGACACGAGCGTCAACTACATGCTCGCCTGCCGCCGCGACGCCTGATCAACTTCTGCCCCGCACCTTCATGAGCGATCCCACTCCTCTGCCGCAACGCGAAGACGACGACACGTCGCTCGGCCTTTGCCAGGGCATCCTGTTCGACCTCGACGGCACGCTTGCCGACACTGCTCCCGACCTCGCCGCCGCGGTCAACAAGATGCGCGTCGATCGCGGGCTCGAGATGGTGCCGCTCGAGCAGCTGCGACCGCTTGCTTCGGCCGGCGCGCGCGGTCTGCTGGCAGGCGGTTTCGGCGTCGGTCCGGCCGATCACGAATTCGCCTCGATGCGCGAGGAGTTTCTCGCCAACTACGAAGCCGATCTCTGCATCGAAACCACGCTCTTCCCCGGCATCAGCGAGTTGCTCGATGAACTCGACGAGCGCGGCGTACGCTGGGGCATCGTGACGAACAAGGTGACGCGGCTCACCGAGCCGCTCGTCGCGCAACTGGGGCTCGACACGCGCGCGGGCTGCGTGGTCAGCGGCGATACCACGCCGCATTCGAAGCCGCATCCCGCGCCTCTGCTGCATGCCGCGAAAGAGCTGAATCTGCAGCCCGAGCGTATCGTCTATGTCGGCGACGATCTGCGCGATGTGCAAGCGGGTTTTGCCGCGGGCATGATCACCGTTGCCGCCGCCTATGGTTATTGCGGCGCCGACCTGCCGCCGACGCAATGGCACGCGAAACACGTGGTTCAGACGCCGGCGGAACTGCAGAAGCTGTTGCGCGATATCAGCTAGGCCTAGCCTGGCAGTACAACCAGCGGGCGCGAGCGCCGTGGCAAATCGGCAGAACCAACGGAACGATTTGCCGGAAAGATTTGCCGCGACGCTTCGAGCGACGATATGTCGGTGACGTGACACCCCGGCTATTGTAAAATTGCTGCTGACCCGCAGTTGTGGGTTTCTCCACCGTGGGGGCGACCTGGTTTCGACAGGGGTTGTGAAGCGGTCAGGGCATGTCGAGGACCCGTCACCTCGTTAATCAATGGGAAAAACGTAACTGCAAACGACGATACGTTCGCACTGGCAGCCTAAGGGCCGCCGTCCTCTGCCTAGCTCACTGACGGGCTAGCGTCGCAAGACCGGTAGCAATACCGCCAGAGGTCATTTACGTCAGTTAAGCCTTGGTGGCGTCACGACGCCCGGGTCGAAAATCTAGTGAATCGCCGTCGTGCAGCGTGTTCGTCCGCGTCACGCCGGTTAAATCAAATGACAGAACTAAACATGTAGAACTGGTCGTAGAGCGCTTCTGGACGCGGGTTCGATTCCCGCCGTCTCCACCACAATTTTCTCGTATGTCTTTTTTGCGTGTGTTTCTCTGGTCTCCGGCACGCGATACAAAACATGCGCCGCCCAGGCGTCCTAGGTATTCAGACAAAACGGCCCCTCTCGGGGCCGTTTTCACATCGCCTCGATGCAGCGCGATACTTAGCGGCGCATGATGATCGGGATCACATTGTTATTGTTGACGAACATCGTCGAATAAGTACCGCCCTTGTTGGAACCGCCTGCAACGCTGGATTTTACGAGCTGGTTACGATCGATTTTCTGCATTTCAAATACTCGCCAATATGGATTGAGATCAATTCGGCTCGTCAAAAATACTTCTGTAATGACGATCCGTATCCATCATAAGCTCCGCTTTTATCGCAATAAATCCTGTTTAGCGTCATTTAACGGTATTCAAAAATACCTTGATGAACTGCAGAATTTTCCCGGACCGATAAGGGCTACCAGGCTGAAGCGTCCGGCAATCACACTCCGCTCGTGCAGATGATGCGCAACGGTTCAACCCTCGGCTAATCGGGAACTATAGTGAGAGGTGGCCGGAATAATCACACGCCACCGTTCGTTTATTGCCCGCACGTCGCCGCAAAACCAGCGCGTGCTTGTAGTTCAATGCATACACTCCAGCACACAACGTTCAAAACAGGAGCAGCATCATGCGCAAGACTCTTCTTCTCATCGCCGCAGTCGCACTCTCGCAAACGGCGTTCGCCGAGGTGCCGAAGGCAGTAGATGGCCGCTTCGTCGATTCAGAGGGGTACACGCTGTACACGTTCGACAAGGACACAACGCCCGGCCAAAGCGCTTGCAGCGGCGCATGCTCGAAGAAGTGGCCGGCCGCGCAGCCGGCCGCGGGCGACAAGGCGACAGGCGACTGGACGATCATCAAGAACGCCGACGGCGTCCCGCAGTGGGTCTATAAGGGTCACCCGCTGTATCGCTTCGCCGACGACAAGAAGCCCGGTGACACGACCGGCGACAATTTCCGCGACGTATGGCACATCGCGAAGCCGTAATACAACGCTGAGATCAGAGGAGGCGCCGCCGGACCGAATGCCGGCGGCGGCGCAGCTTACTGCGGGTCGTCCGGGCACTTCAGGTTACAGCCGTCCGGGTCGCCGTTGTCGCCGCGTTTGCGCAGTGCCGACGGCGCGCCGCGCTGGTACTTCTTCGTCGGCGCCGACGCCGCGAATTGCATCTGCGGATGTTCCTTGAAATGGAAATCGTCATTCAGGATGCCGCCCGGTACGCCCGGCGAATTCTGTGCGAAAGCGACGGAAACGGTCGCGAGCAATGCGCCCGCCGAGGCGGCGGCAACGATGGTCTGAATCAGATATTTCATAGTGGGCTCAGCGCGGCGTATAAACCGCGCACGACGTGGAATACGAAGTTGTAAAGATTAGCGCAAAGTGCCGCCAGACGCACCTTCCGGTCGCATCCGATCCACATCCAGCTGTTACGCGCTCTTACTTCCGCACCGTCGCATATTGGGAGTTGCATCCAGGTTCGCATGCGGCCTCAACCGCCCACTGCCGCACACGTACCATCGCGCATCCCTCCCCTCACGCCTGCGCATCCACGGCACTGCTCGTCAGCCCCTGATCGAGCTCGACCAGCTTGCCGCACTCCTGCGGATCGTAGCCGTCGAGTTGCGCGACGCGCTGCCGGAACGCATCGCCGCGCAGCACCTCGATGACCGCCGCCAGCGGCAGGCGCTCGAGCCGCGCGCGCTCGCACGCGAAGTAATAGTCCTCATCGACGACCGGCACGAAGTCGAGCCCGAAGTGATGCGCGGCCGGCTCGACGCCGAAGCCGATGTCCGCCATCCCGCTCGCGACGAACGCCGCGATCGCCGAGTGCGTCAGTTCGGTCGACGCATAGCCGTTGACACGATCGGGATCGACACCGATCTGCCGCAACGCGAGATCGAGCAGCATGCGCGTGCCGGACCCCGGCTGCCGGTTGACGAAGCGGATATCCTCGCGCGCCAGATCGGCGAGGCCCGCGATTTTCTTAGGATTGCCTTTCGCCAGAAAGAGCCCCTGTTTGCGGCGCGTCAGGTGAACCAGCACGTGACGCATCGGATCGAGCCACTGCCGGTACTTCTCGCTGAAGGCCTCGCGAAACTCGCCGCGCGGCATATGAAAGCCGGCCAGGTCGCAGTCGCCGCGCGCGAGCGCGACGATCGCTTCCGCACTGTCGCGATACTTGATGTCAAGCGATACGTCGTCCGCGACCAGTGCCGTGACAAGCGCCGCAACCGCATAGCCATGCGAAGCATGGATCCGCACGTCGTCGCGCGGCGGCGTCAGCCATCGGTTCAATTCGCTGGCGACTTCGCTGGCGAGCGCCTGCATATTGCCGTCAAGCCGCTCGCCGCACAGACGCTGCCCGCGCAGCACCGCATGGCCGAGCTCCGACAGCACGGAGCCGCGTCCGCGCTCCTTTTCGATCAGCGTGCCGCCGAGATGCGTTTCGATGCTGCGCAGCAATCCCCACGCATGACGGTAGGACAAACCCTTAAGGGCCGCCGCCTGCGCAATGCTGCCTGTCTCCGCCACAAGCGCCAGAAGCGGCACGACGTCAGTCAGGCTGGTGCTTCGGCCTTCCTGGTCGCGCACAATCAGCTGCGCCTCACATTCAATTCGGATCATATATGCCGCGTTAGTTCCTATTGCGAAAGGCAGTTCACACGCCTATCGTTCGCTCTATCCATACTGAACAAACAAAGCATAGATGCACACTTTATGAATGACAAGTGCATATCTGACTTTGGAGGAGCCCCCACAGTGGAACCATCCACCGCTATCGCGCCGGAAGATCTGGTGCAGCGTCACGCACGGCCGGGCATGTCGCTCGTGGCCGTGCTGCACGCGATTCAGGACGACGTCGGCTTTGTGCCGCCGGCCGCGGTCGCGCCGCTCGCGCGCACCATGAATCTGTCGCGCGCCGAAGTGCACGGCGTGATCACCTACTACCACCACTTCCGCCAGCAGCCGGCCGCGCCGGTCACGGTGCAGCTGTGCCGCGCGGAAGCGTGCCGCAGCATGGGCACCGAGGCGCTTGCGAAGCACATCGAAGGACGCACCGGTTGCCATTTCGACGCGCACAAGCACGATGCGCAGAAGCACGCGCACGACGATAGCGCGGTGGAGCTCGAATCGGTCTACTGTCTCGGTCAATGCGCGCTGTCGCCGGCGATGATGATCAACGGCGAACTGCACGCGAAGGTCACGCCGCAGAAGTTCGACATGCTGCTCGCCGCCGCGATGAAACAAGTGGAGCAACCGGCATGACGCGTATCTACGTTCCCTGCGATTCTTCCGCACTCGCGCTCGGCGCCGACAAGCTCGCCGCTGCTATCACCGCTGAAGCCGCCAAGCGCGGCGTTCCGGTCGAGCTGATCCGCAACGGTTCGCGCGGTCTGCTCTATCTCGAACCGCTCGTCGAAGTCGAAACGCCCGCTGGCCGCGTCGGCTACGCGAACGTCGAAGCGAGCGATGTCGCCGCGCTGTTCGATGCCGGCTTCGTCGAAGGCAAGGCGCATGCGACGCACGTCGGTCTCGTCGAAGAAATCCCGTATCTGAAGAAACAGCAGCGCCTGACGTTCGCGCGCATCGGCATCACCGACCCGCTGTCGACCGACGACTACGTCGCGCACGGCGGCATCGAAGGCCTGAAAAACGCGCTGGCGATGGAAGGCGCGGCCGCCTGCGAAGCGCTGATCGAATCGGGCCTGCGCGGCCGCGGCGGCGCAGCGTTCCCGGCCGGCATCAAATGGCGCACCGTGCTGGGCGCGAAGGCCGATCAGAAATACATCGTCTGCAATGCGGACGAAGGCGACTCGGGCACGTTCTCCGACCGCCTCGTGATGGAAAGCGACCCGTATGTGCTGATCGAAGGCATGATCATCGCGGGCATCGTGACCGGTGCGACCGTCGGCCATATCTATGTGCGCAGCGAGTACCCGCATTCGATCACGACGCTCGAGGCCGCGATCGAAAAAGCGCGCGCGGCCGGCTGGCTCGGCGACAGCGTGCTCGGCTCGCAGCACCGCTTCGAACTGTTCGTCGCGAAAGGCGCCGGCGCCTATGTGTGCGGCGAGGAAACGGCGCTGCTCGAATCGCTCGAAGGCAAGCGCGGCATCGTGCGCGCGAAGCCGCCGCTGCCTGCACTCGCCGGTCTGTTCGGCAAGCCGACCGTGATCAACAACGTGATCACGCTGGCGACGGTGCCGATCATCTTCGCGAAGGGCGCCGCGTTCTACAAGAACTTCGGCATGGGCCGCTCGCGCGGCACGCTGCCGTTCCAGATTGCCGGCAATGTGAAGCAAGGTGGCCTCGTCGAACTCGCGTTCGGCTGCACGCTGCGCGAACTGATGTTCGACTACGGCGGCGGCACCGCAAGCGGCCGTCCGGCGCGCGCAGTACAGGTGGGCGGCCCGCTCGGCACGTATCTGCCGGAAAGCCAGTGGGACATCCCGCTCGACTATGAGGAATACGCGAAGGTCGGCGCCGTGGTCGGCCACGGCGGTCTCGTGATTCACGACGACACCTCCAACCTCGCCGACCTCGCGCAATACGCGATGCACTTCTGCGCGCTCGAATCGTGCGGCAAGTGCACACCGTGCCGGATCGGTTCGACGCGCGGCGTCGAAGTGATCCAGCGGATCCGCAACGGCGACACGTCGACGAAGCAGGTGCAACTGCTGCGCGACCTCTGCGACACGATGGTGTCCGGTTCGCTGTGCGCGATGGGCGGCATGACGCCCTTCCCGGTCGTCTCCGCGCTCGACCATTTCCCCGAAGACTTCGGTCTCGCCACGACCGCGCCGAAAGCGGCAGCTTGACCCAGGAGCCCAACATGTCCGATGTGCTCAACCCCACCGCCGGCGGCTGCGGCTCCGGTAATTGCAGCTGCAAGTCGCAGGCGATGCAGCGCGCGGCCGAAAACCGCGTGCCGTTCGACGACACCGACTTCGGCACGCCCCTGCGCCACGCCGATGTCGACGTCACGCTCGAGATCGATGGCGAGTCCATCACGGTGCCTGCGGGCACGTCCGTGATGCGCGCGGCGATCGAAGCCGGCGTCAACGTGCCGAAGCTGTGCGCGACCGATTCGCTCGAGCCGTTCGGCTCGTGCCGTCTTTGCCTCGTCGAAATCGAAGGCCGGCGCGGCTATCCGGCATCGTGCACGACGCCGGTCGAAGCCGGCATGAAGGTGCGCACGCAAACCGATCGCCTGCAGTCGCTGCGCCGCAACGTGATGGAGCTCTACATCTCCGATCACCCGCTCGACTGCCTGACCTGCCCCGCCAACGGCGACTGCGAACTGCAGGACATGGCCGGCGTCACGGGTCTGCGCGAAGTGCGCTACGGTTTTGACGGCGACAATCACCTGAAGGACAAGAAAGACGAGTCGAACCCGTACTTCACGTACGACCCGTCGAAGTGCATCGTCTGTAACCGCTGCGTGCGCGCGTGCGAAGAGACGCAAGGCACGTTTGCGCTGACGATCGCCGGCCGCGGTTTCGAATCGCGCGTCGCGGCGAGCGAAAACCAGCCGTTCATGGAATCGGAGTGCGTGTCGTGCGGCGCGTGCGTGGCCGCCTGCCCGACTGCGACGCTGCAGGAAAAGACCGTCGTGATGCTGGGCCAGGCCGAGCATTCCGCGATTACGACTTGCGCGTACTGCGGCGTCGGCTGCTCGTTCAAGGCCGAGATGAAGGGCAACCAGGTCGTGCGCATGGTGCCGTACAAGAACGGCGAAGCGAACGAAGGCCATGCCTGCGTGAAGGGCCGTTTCGCGTGGGGCTATGCGACGCACAAGGACCGCATCACGAAGCCGATGATCCGCGAAAAGATCAGCGATCCGTGGCGCGAAGTCAGCTGGGACGAAGCGCTGACGTATGCCGCGACGCGCTTCCGCCAGATCCAGGACAAGTACGGCCGCGACTCGATCGGCGGCATCACGTCGTCGCGTTGCACGAACGAAGAAACGTATCTCGTGCAGAAGCTCGTGCGCGCCGCGTTCGGCAACAACAACGTCGACACCTGCGCACGTGTGTGCCACTCGCCGACCGGCTACGGCCTCAAGACGACGCTCGGCGAATCGGCCGGCACGCAGACCTTCGCGTCGGTCGGCAAGGCCGATGTAATTGTCGTGATCGGTGCGAACCCGACCGATGGCCACCCGGTGTTCGGCTCGCGTCTGAAGCGCCGCGTGCGTGAAGGCGCCAAGCTGATCGTGGTCGACCCGCGCAAGATCGATATCGTCGATACGCCGCACGTAAAGGCGTCGTATCACCTGCAGCTGCGTCCGGGCACGAACGTCGCGATCGTCAACGCGCTCGCGCACGTGATCGTCACCGAAGGCCTGCTGCAGGAGCAGTTCATTGCCGAGCGTTGCGAAACGCGTGCGTTCCAGCAGTGGCGCGATTTCGTCTCGCTGCCGGAAAATTCGCCGGAAGCGACGGCCAGCGTCACGGGCGTGCCCGCCGACCAGGTGCGCGAAGCAGCGCGCCTCTATGCGACGGGCGGCAACGCGGCGATCTACTACGGTCTCGGCGTGACCGAACACGCACAAGGTTCGACCATGGTGATCGGCATCGCGAACCTCGCGATGGCGACCGGCAACGTCGGCCGTGAAGGCGTCGGCGTCAATCCGCTGCGCGGCCAGAACAACGTGCAAGGTTCGTGCGACATGGGCTCGTTCCCGCACGAGCTGCCGGGCTACCGCCATATCAGCGATCCGATCACGCGCGCGCTGTTCGAAGAAGCATGGAACGTCGAGCTGCAACCGGAACCGGGCCTGCGCATTCCGAACATGTTCGATGCAGCGCTGCACGGGACGTTCAAGGGCCTCTACTGCCAGGGCGAAGACATCGTCCAGTCCGACCCGAATACGCAGCACGTGGGCGCGGCACTGGAGTCGATGGAATGTATCGTCGTGCAGGACATCTTCCTGAACGAAACCGCGAAGTATGCGCACGTGCTGCTGCCGGGTTCGACCTTCCTCGAAAAGGACGGCACGTTCACGAACGCGGAACGCCGTATCTCGCGCGTGCGCAAGGTGATGCCGCCGATCGCCGGCTATTCGGACTGGGAAGTAACGATCCTGCTGGCCCGCGCGCTCGGCTACGAGATGGATTACAACCATCCGTCCGAAATCATGGACGAAATCGCGCGCCTCACGCCGACGTTCCATGGCGTGTCGTTCGCGAAGATCGACCAGCTGGGCAGCATCCAGTGGCCGTGTAATGAGGACGCGCCGAACGGGACGCCGACCATGCACATCGGCGAGTTCGTGCGCGGCAAGGGCAAGTTCGTCATCACGAAGTTCGTCGCATCGCCGGAAAAGGTCACGCAGAAGTACCCGCTGATCCTGACCACGGGCCGCATCCTGTCGCAGTACAACGTCGGCGCGCAGACGCGCCGTACCGAGAACTCGCGCTGGCACGAAGAAGACCGCCTCGAGATCCATCCGCACGACGCCGAAGAACGCGGCATCAAGATGGACGACTGGGTCGGCATCGAATCGCGCTCGGGCCAGACCGTGCTGCGCGCGAAGGTCACCGAGCGGATGCAGCCGGGCGTCGTGTACACGACGTTCCACTTCCCCGAATCGGGCGCGAACGTGATCACCACCGACAGCTCCGACTGGGCAACCAACTGTCCGGAGTACAAGGTGACCGCGGTGCAGGTGATGCCCGTCGAGCAGCCGTCGAAATGGCAGAAGGACTACTCGCGCTTCAATAGCGAGCAGCTCGATCTGCTCAGAAAGCGCGAGCTGGCCGCAACGTCAGGTAAGTGAGGTAAGCCATGGACGAAAGTAACCTGATCGATATGGCGAACCGCATCGGCGACTTCTTCGAGTCGATGCCGGATCACGAAGAAGCGATGGCCGGCGTCGCCGATCACATTCGCCGCTTCTGGGAACCGCGCATGCGGCGCCAGTTGTTTATCGCGCTCGACGAAGGCCGCGCCGAAGAGATGACACCGTTCACGCGCGAATCGGTGACGCGCTTTCGCGAGAAGTTGATGCCGGCGGCGCCGGCTGCAGCGTAAGCGCGCCATCGGGCGCTTGCTGCTTCGCAAGCGCCCCGGCACGAAAAGGCCGCCCTGTGCATCGGGCGGCCTTTGTTTTTTGTTTCGGCGTGCGGATCGCTCAGGTCAGCGGCGTGGGCGGCTCCGGCTCAGCGCCCTTCGCAAACCATGCCTCGCAGTGCCGCAGCAAGCCGTGCAGATCGGACGACACGCGGCCGCGCGCGCACACGTAGCCATCAGGCCGCACCAGATAGAAACACGGCCGCGTGCGTCCATACGCGTCGGCCAGCAAGGGCCCGCCCTCGCCGACCGCATCGGTCACGCGCCAGATCCGCACCGCGCCCGGCAGCAGCGCGTCGACGTCCGCGATAAAGCGGTCGATGTCCGCCGCGCGCGAGGGCTTGCGACGCAGCGCGGGTTCCGGTTTATCGTGCGGCACATCGTCAACGGTCTCGGGCGCGACAAGCACGAACAGCGAGAAAAACGCCGGATCATGCAGATCGAACACGCAACCGGTGCCCGGCGCCCGGCCCAGCGGCCCATCGACGACATGCACGAGCGCATCGGGCGCGCGCTCGCCCGCGCGCGGGCCGCCGTCGAGCACGCGTTCGAGCGTCAGCGGACTGCGCCGGTACTGGATCGCGAGCTCGCTGATCTGCAAGCGCGCCGCGTCGCGCAGCGGCCCAAGCGAGGCGAGCACCGGCATCACGCGGTCGCGCAACAGCTTGAGCGGCCCATGATCGGCCTCGGCCATATGCGTGATGAAACTCGATTGCCGCAGCACTTCGCGCTCGATCGGATGACGCTCGAGGTGATACGTATCGAGCAAGCGCTGCGGTGCGCCGCCGCTTAGCACGCGCGCGATCTTCCAGCCGAGGTTGAACGCCTCCTGAATGCCGGTGTTCATCCCTTGCGCGCCCGCGGGGCTATGCACATGCGCTGAATCGCCGGCGAGAAACACGCGGTTGACGCGCAACTGCTCGACCATCCGGCTATTCAGATGGAAGTAACCGGACCACTTCAGATCGGTCAACGCAAGCGGATGATGAACGCGCGCTGCCGCGAGGATGCGGCATGCATCGAGCGACGGTGCGGGCGCGGCGTTTTGCGTGTGCGGCCTTGCCGACGGATTGGCAGAATCGGGCGCCGCCTGCACGGAATGCGGTCGCGGATCACCGGGCCGCAGCGACAGGGGCGATTCCGTTTGTGCAGAGCCGTGTGCCGATGCTGGCGATGCGGCGCCATGCGCAGCGGATGCATGCGCGTCGGACGACGCATGCGCCGCCATCGTCGACTCCGGGTCGCCCGCCGCGGCTGCGCCCGGCACGTGCGAGGCCTTGCCATGGCCATCGGTTGCGACATCAGCCGGGCCATCGAGCGCCGGATGATCGGCAATCAAACGGTAACGGCCCTTGCCCATCGGAAACAGCGCAGCGAGCCCGTCGCCAGACGCGAAGATGTGGAACTCGTCGTCGGGCCAATCGGTATCGGCCATCAGATCGGCCAGCAGGAACGTCTGCTCGAACGTCTTGCCCGCGAAGTTCATCCCGAGCCGGTGACGGATGGCGCTATGCGCACCGTCGGCGGCGATCATGTATGACGGATGCAGCGTCTCCGTATGGCCGTTCGAGCGTTGCAGCGTCGCATTGATACCGGCCGAGCCCTGCGAAAACATCGCGAGCTCGACGCCGCGTTCGATCTCGACGCCGAGCGTCGCGAGATGCTCGGTCAGCAGACGCTCGGTCACCGCCTGATCGAGAAACAGCATGTACGGGTAACGCGTTTGCAGCGGATCGAAATCGAGCCGCGTGAGGCGCTGCCCGTTCGAATACAGATTCGCGGCTCGCGCGCGATGCCCGAGCTCGAGAAACGGCTCGATTAGCCGATGCTGTTCAAGCAGTTCGAGCGTGCGCGCCTGAATGCCGATCGCGCGCGAATGCGGATCGGGGCGCGCGGCTTTGTCGATCAGACGCACGGGAATGCGCGCGCGGGCAAGACTCATCGCCGCGGCGAGGCCCGTGGGACCCGCGCCGACGATCAGCACCGGTGGCATGTCGAAGAAAGCGGCGGTCATGCAGACCTCCGGAAATCAACATGCCGCCTAGTGTACGCCGCCGTCTTCACGTGCGACGCGTCGCGGGCGCGCAGTTTTCGGCGACGATTGCCGCGGAGCGCGGCCGCGCAAGGTGGTGTCAAGTGAGGAGCGGGAGCGCAGCCCAGGCGCGAATCAGGCGCCCAAATGCGCGGTGCCCGGACAAAGCGCGTAAAGGCGCGCGCGCAAGCACGCGTCAACCGTTCGTGTGCGGCGGATGATCGAGCGTGCAGCGATGTTCGGTCGTTCCCATATCGACCTGCAGCGTCGCGTGATGCATCTGGAACTCGTCGCGCAGCACCGCGACGATGCAGTCGACGGCTTGGTCGCCCGGGTGCCCCGACGGCATCACGAGATGGGCGGACAGCGCGTTGCCGGTCGTCGACAGCGCCCACACGTGCAGGTCGTGCACGTCGGTTACGCCCGGCTGCGTGGCGAGGTAGTCGCGAATGCGCTGCAGGTCGACGCCGGGCGGCACCGCATTCAATGCCATCGACAGCGAGTCGCGCAGCAACCCCCACGTGCCATACACGATCACCAGGACGACGATGATGCTCATCACCGGGTCGAGCCACGTCCAGCCCGTGCCGAGAATGATGAGACCGCTGACCGCCACGGCCGCCGACACCGCCGCATCCGCCACCATATGCATGAAGGCGCCGCGGATATTCAGGTCTTCCTTCTGGCCGCGCATGAAGAGCCACGCGGAAAAACCGTTGACGATCATGCCGACCGTCGCGACGACGAACACATCGAACCCTGCGACCGGCGCCGGATTGAACAGCCGCCCGATCGCCTCCGCGACGATCACTCCGCACGCGAACAGCAGCAGCCCCGCGTTCGCGAGCGAGGCAAGGATCGACGAACTGCCGAGGCCGAACGTATAGCGCGCGGACGGCCGGCGTTTCGCGAGCCAGATCGCGCCCCACGCGAGCAGCAGACCGAGCACGTCCGAGAGATTGTGGCCCGCGTCGGCGAGCAGCGCCGTCGAATGCGCGAGCACGCCGTAGATCGCCTGCACGACGACGATGCTGACGTTCAGCGCGACCGCAAGCGCGAAAGCGCGGCCATGGCCTTCAACGGGGGCGTGGTGATGGTGGCCGTGGCCGTGGCTGTGGCTGTGACTGTGGTCGTGTGAGCCATCGCCGTGGCTGTGCGAGGCGTGACCGTGCGAGGCGTGACCGTGCGAGGCGTGGCTGTGGGTAGGCGCCGGCTTGCCGTGGGAATCGCCATCGTGCGCATGCTCGTGGCCGTCAGCATTACCGTGCGCGTGGCCGTCGCCGTGCGCGTGACCGTCGCGCTCATGGCTGTCGCCGCCTTCGTCGCCAGGGTGCTGCTGCACCTCGCCGCTGGAAAGCCGACCATGCGGCGCATGCTCGTGCGACCCGTGATCGCACGTCCCGTCATGACGATGCACGTCGCGCGCCGCGGCATTGGGACCGTTGCGCAAGGCATCGCGCTGCCGGGAACTGGGGTCGTATTTCATCGCTCGTCCCGTGGAAGATCGGACATCGGTTCGGCCACGTGCTCCAGCATGTCGGCGAGCATACCGCTGATATGCCGGTCCGCGGCAACATAGAAGACCTGCTTGCCCGCCCGTTCGGCGCGCACCACGCGCGCCGCGCGCAACAGCCGCAGGTGATGGCTGACGAGCGACTGCGACAGGCCCAGCGATTCGGCGATCGCCCCCACCGCGCGCGGCTCGTTCACGCACGCGAGCACGATGCGCAAGCGCGTGGGATCGCCAAGGAGCCGGAACAGGTCGGCAACCGGCACCACGCGTTCATCGGAAGAAAGCGGCGGATCGACTGGCGCGCTCGATATAACAGGCGTGGCAGGCATGACTCACAGTCCCGGACAGAAAGAAAACCAAAGGTAATAACAATAAAATGCCACAACATATGAACACACATTCATATGTTACATGCAACAGTATCGTCGGTCAATTGCGGGGACGCATTCCGAGTGTGGGAAAATGCGCCATTTGCCTGCACAAACCGTTTCACCCGTCATGCAACCAGTTTTCGACCGCGCGTTCGCGGCGCATCGTGACGGCCGCCTGGACGACGCCGAAGAAGGTTACCGCGCGACGCTCGAAGGCGATCCCGTTCACGTCGACGCATTGCATCTGCTCGGCGTGCTGCGCCACCAGCAAGGACAACACGCTGAAGCCGCCGCGCTCGTCAGGCGCGCCGCCGACCTGCGCCCGCAAGATGCCGCGCTGCAACTGAATCTCGGCAACGCACTCAAGGCGCTCGGCCAGCTCGACGATGCGATCGAGCGCTTTCGCAATGCTCTGACGCTTGCCCCGTCGTTTCCGATGGCGCACTACAACCTCGGCAATGCGTATGCGGCAGCCGGCCGCCACGAAGACGCGGCCGATGCGTTTCGCCGCTCGCTCGACCTGCAGCCCGACGACCCGTCGTCGCACAACAATCTCGGCAACGCGTTGCACGCGCTGGGCCAGCACGAAGAAGCGATCGACTCGTTCCGCCGCGCGCTCGAATTGCGGCCCGGCCATGCGGGCGCGCACAACAATCTCGGCATGGCGTTCAATGCGCTCGACGAAACCGCGCAGGCGATCGCGCAGTTTCGCGCGGCGCTCGCGGTCGAACCGCGCTTCGTTGCGGCGCACTTCAATCTCGGCAATACGCTGCATGCGACCGGGCGTTTCGACGAGGCGGCCGCCGCGTTCGAAGCCGTACTCGCGCTGCAGCCGCATCTGCCGCCGGCGCTATTCGGCCTTGGCAACGCGCTTGCCGCGTCGGGGCGGCATGTCGATGCGCTGCCGCGCTTCGAACGCGCGATCGGTTTCGACCCGAAGTTCGCGCTCGCGTGGCTCGGCCTCGGCACCGCGCATCAGGCGCTCGGCGCGTACGCCGCGGCACTGCGCGCATTCGACGAAGCGCTGCGGCTGCGGCCCGATCTTGGCCTCGCGCATCTGCATCGCGCGGTCACGCATCTGACGCTCGGCAATTTCGAGCGCGGTCTGCCCGAGTACGAATGGCGGCTCGAATCTTCCGTGCAACCGGGCGGCCCCATGCTGCCACGCTGGCGCGGCGAGCCCGCCGACACGCGCACGCTTTTCGTCCACGCGGAACAGGGTTTCGGCGACACGCTGCAGTTCGTGCGCTTCGTCCCGCTTGCCGCCGCGCGCACCGAGCGCGTCGTGCTCGAAGTGCAGCCGCAACTGGTGCCGTTGATTGCGCCCGCCGCGCGGCAATGGGGTGTCCAGCTGATCGCACAAGGCACGCCGCGGCCGCGCGCCGATCTGCAGATTCCGCTGTTGAGCCTGCCGCTCGCGCTCGGCACGACCTTCGATACGATTCCCGCACGCACGCCCTACCTTGCCGCAACGCCTGCGTACCGGCGCAAATGGCGCGGTTCGCTCGGCGGCCACGCAAAGCGCAAGATCGGTCTCGCCTGGTCGGGCCGCATCCAGAAGCAGGAAAACCGCGCCATGCCGCTCGCGGCGCTCGAGCCGCTATTCGCGCTCGACGGCATCGACTGGATCGTACTGCAGCCCGAACTCAGCGACGCCGAACGCGCGGCGCTCGCGGCGCATCCGCGCGCAAAGTCGATTCACTGCTTCGGCGATCGTATCGGCGATTTCGCCGATACGGCAGCAGTGGTCGAGCGGCTCGATGCGGTCGTGTCGGTCGATACGTCGATTGCGCATCTGACGGGCGCACTGCGCAAGCCGCTGTGGTTGATGCTGCCGTTCTCGGCAGACTGGCGCTGGTTCGCCGGCGACGCGCGCAGCCCGTGGTATCCGGGCGCGCGGCTTATCCGGCAACCGCGGCCCGGCGCGTGGGACGAAGTCGTCGCGGCGGTCGCGCTCGCCCTGCGCGACGACGCGTAGCGGCAGGGGTCTGCGGGCGCGTGCTCGCGACGGAGCGGCGGTCGGCCAGTGCTCCGCGCTCACGCAGTGCAGCGTCGGTCCGATGCTTGGGCCTTGGGCCGGACGTACGCGAAGCTGGCGGCGCCGCGGCGCGGCCCATAAAATCGTTTCAAGCGCGTCTGCGCCCCGAGCACCTTCGTCGTCGAATTCATTACAAACTTCCGCCCGATCCCGCCTCGATGCACTCCACCTCTTCACTTTCGTTGCGCGCGGCAAGTGCGGCCGACGCCGATCTGATTGCGTCGATTCACGCGGCAAGCTGGCAGGCGTCTTACCGCGGACTGCTGCCGGAAGCGTTCCTCGAAGGCGAAGTGGTTCGCGAACGCGCGACCTACTGGCATGCACGCATGGCAGCGCCCGGCGCGGAGCGGCGCCTCGTCCTGATCGCCGAACGCGGCGCCCAGCCGATCGCGTTCGCCTGCGTCGAACGCCAGCCCGGTTCGCCGTGGGGCGCGCTGCTCGACAATCTCCATGCGCTGCCCGCGCAGCAGCGCATTGGCGCCGGCAGCCTGCTGATGCACGCGGTCGAGGACTGGGCGCGCGAGCACGGCGAAACGCAGCTGTGCCTGTATGTGCTCGAGGGCAACGCCGGCGCGATCCGCTTCTATGAACGGCGCGGCTGGCGTCTGTCCGGCGCCGAGCCCGATCGCGTCGGCGGCGCCGATATCACGATGCTTCGGTATCTGTATCGACTTGACGACGCCACGCGGTAACAGCGGCGCGGCGCCAAAGCACAGCAGGCATCGCCTTCCGCACCCGTTTTAGGACTCGTCTGATCGAGCGCACCAGGCTGCCACGGCATCATCACGCCACTCGTCGGTTTTTTTGAGACACAGTCGATCCCAAAAAGCCGGCACGCGTGTCCAGCCAGCGCTTGTCCTTCCCCTGCACGGCCACGCATCTCTTCTCAGATGGAGGCTTGCCGAGCAATGTCGACGAATATCCCTTTCACGCTGGTCGAAGGCGCGGTAGCGCTGCCGCCGCTGCGTCCGCTTGGTCCACTTTCCCAGGCGCACGGACGCGAATGGGCGCTGCTTCCGCCTAACATCAGCTTGCGTGTCGAACTGAAGGCGCTTTATGCGGCGATGTTGCGCACGTTCTGCCTGTCGTCGCAGGCGATTCGCTCGATGTGCAGCTGGGAGCCGCTCACGGCGCAGGCCGAAGCTGGCTCCGCCGCCGCGATTGCGATGACGGCCGATGCTTTGTCGCAGCAAGAAAGCGCGGCGGCTGCGGCGCAGGCTTCGTCGCAAACCGTGGGCGCTGCGGGCGCGTTCGCCGCGGCTGCAGTTACGGCTGCGGCTGCAAGCGCGAGCGCCGGCGTCCGGCCCGTCGCGCGTGCGCCGCATCGCACGTCGAATCTGAAACTCGGCAGCGCAGTGGCAATCGGCGGCGCGGCGATGCTTGCGTGGATCGTGCTCGATCATCCGCATCGGGAGCATGCAAACGATGCGGCGCCGGCGGCGAATCCACCGACATCGTCGCGCGTAGCGCAGCAAGCCGAACCGTCGAAGACAGTGACGGTTGCGAGCGGCAATCAGAAGTCCGACGCGAAACCGGACAATAAGTCGTCGGTGGATCTCAATACGGCCACCCACAGCGAGGCCCGCGTAACGCAGGCCGCAACGGTCCAGAACCAGGAGCCGCTCGCAGCCTCACCGGCAACCAGAACATCGGTCGCACCGGTCGCAGCAAAGCCGCCCGAAATCGCGTCACGCGATGCCGCACCGGTTACCGCGCGTCGCAGCAGTAACACGTCCGCTACCTCGACTGCGATTGCGGCAGCCCCAACCTGGACTGCCAGGCATGCTGCATCGTCGGCCGCATCAACGGTGAGCCGTTCGGCATCGACACAAGCGAAGCCGTCGGCTGCGGGCGAATACTCGCCGTTTGCGCCGTCTGCGAGCGTGGATAGCGAATACGAATCCATGACGACGTCAGCCCGCACATACAGCACATACGGCACGACCACGGCGAACGCCGCAACGCCGCAACGTGCGCAAACTGCGCAGCGCAGCAACGCGGACGCAAACGACTCATCGTGGATGGGCCGCATGTCGCAGCGTCGTGTGACCGAAGTGCCGGAGCTTTTCTCCCGCTAAGCGCCTTCCGAAGCGTCCGGCTTTTCCGGCCTCGCGCGCACGCAAACCAAACCCGCATAGCGCTCACATACGCGCTTTCTCAAACCCCAAAGCAAACGGCCCGATACGCAACGCGTACCGGGCCGTTTGCATTTCGACGCATCGTATCGATGTGCCGACTAGCGAGCCGCAGGCAACCCCGCTTCGGTTTGCTGCTGCAGCTGTTGAATCTGCTGCTGCAGTTGACGCAGCTGCGAGCGCGCCCTGTCCTTTCCGTCGCGCAGCGTGACCGCATCATCC
Source organism: Paraburkholderia edwinii (assembly GCF_019428685.1). Lineage (NCBI taxonomy): Bacteria > Pseudomonadati > Pseudomonadota > Betaproteobacteria > Burkholderiales > Burkholderiaceae > Paraburkholderia > Paraburkholderia edwinii. Next base: position 1,443,098 of record NZ_CP080095.1, on the reverse strand, counting down.
TGCGCCTGACGCTGATACTCGGACACTTTCGCCTGCTGATCCCGCGCGACGTTCAGATCCGCCTGCAGCCGTTTTGCGCGATCTTCCGAGACGCCGATCATCCGTTCGAGAAACGCTTTTTGCGCCTGCAGCTTCGTGCGGCGAATGTCGACCTCGGCGAGTTGCTGCGTCTGACGCGCGAAGCTCGCGTAGATGTCCTCGGCGCGCGCATCGTCCTGCAGCTTGATCACGCGCCAGAAATGCTTGTCCTGAAACAACGCGACGTAGTACGTCAGTTCGCGCGAATAGAAAAAGAGCGAAGCGCCGTATCCGCCGTTGTACGTCGTACGCAATTCGTTCAGCGACGCGCCCTGAATAAGCCGCGTCAATTCGGCGACGTCGCCCTGTGTGCTGGAGTCAACGGAGTTCGCCGCCACGCCGACCGCGGCCTGCCCGGCAGGAGGCGGACGCGCAATTACCGGAGCCGGAGCCGGAGCCGGAGTCGGAGCCGGAGCGGGGGCAGCAAGCGGCAACAAGGCGTTCTCGAGGTTGCTTGCGCCCGAGCCCGCAGGCTCCGCCTGCACCGCGGCCGCGGCCCGCACACCGCCACCGTGCAACAACACGCAGCCGGCTGCGAGCAGCACGATGCGCCGAACTGATAAGGGGTACTTCTTCACTGCATACTCCATGCGATTCCAGAAACAGCTGCGGATTATCGCGCGGATTGGCAGTGAAACGACGAGGTAACTCGGAACTTTAAATTGAGATAAAACAAGGCGTTAGGAAGGCCACAACGAAGCAGCCTCCCACTCAACGGCGACGCAACGGTGAACGCAACATCAGCACGTGCGCGCGACCACCTGCCGGCCGCGCGTGCCGCAGAAACAATCAGAAGCGCGTCTCGCGCGCAACGCGCAAGAACGTATCGAGCAGCGGCGTGCAATCGAGTAGCTCGGCGCCGCCCGCGCGGTGAAACTCCGGGTGCCACTGCACCCCAACCACAAACGGCGCGCGCCGATAGCGCACCGCCTCGATGATGCCGTCCTCGGCCGACACCGCCTCGATATTGAGGTCGCGCCCGAGTATGTTCACCGCCTGGTGGTGAATCGAGTTGACGATCGCTTCGCGCCGTCCAGGGAACATATTCGCAAGCGTCGAACCGTCCGGGAAATGCACGGCGTGCCGGTGCTGGTCGTATTGTTCGTTCACGTGGATACCGGCCGTCGGCACATCGGTCGCGATATCCTGGTAAAGCGTGCCGCCGAACGCGACGTTGATCAGCTGGCAGCCACGGCACACGCCGAGCACGGGCTTGCCCGATTCGACAAACTCGTGCAGCAGCTCGAGCTCGTACATGTCGCGCACGCGGTCGCCGGGCCATTCGGGGCGCGTCCCCGCTTCCGCATACGACTGCGGCGATACGTCGGCGCCGCCTTGCAGCAGCAGCCCGTCGAGATTCTTCGCGTAGTCGCGCAAACGGATATTGCTCGGGTGCAGCATGCCCTGATGGCCGACGGTCGGAATCATAAAGACCAGCACGTCGCGCGACATTACCCAATGTGCAATCGACTCCTCGAGATACTGCAGCGTCTTGCCGCGCAGCCCTCGCGCGCCGGGTTCCGGATGGAAGAGCCGCGCCGACACGCCGATACGCAGCGTGCGCTGCGTAATGCGCTGCCCCGCGCGGTCGAAAATCTGGCGCGCCCGCGCCGCGAGCACGCGGCCGAACACCGACCACGCAGAGTCGCTGCGCTTCAGATACGCAGGCTGGTTCGGCGGAATCGAGCCCGGCGGCGGCGGATGATAGGCGCCGAAATCGGGCGCCGCGCCGAATCCGGGCGGCGGCGTGCCCGGCGCGCCGTCTTCGCGCACCGCGTTGCTCGCGGCGGCCGCCTCGGCGGCAACCTGAGCACTCGATGCGGCCGCGGCCGCCTGCACACTGGCGGCATCGGCGGCCGCAGCGGCCGCCGCGGCCGCAGTGGCATCACGTGCCGAGGACTGCGGAGTCAGTTGCGCTTTCGTGTCGGGACTCGCCGATGCGCCAATCGGAGAAGTGACCTGCGGACTCACCGAGGGCTTCGGCTCTTCAGCGGCAAACGCCGACCGTTGCCCGCGCATCGGGGCAGGCCGCTCGACGTTCGCCGAGCTCGACGCGTTAGCGGCGGCACGTCCCTGATACATCTCGCCCTTCCGCTGCGCGTTCTCGCCATGTGTATCCGCAGACGCGTCAGCATGCCGCGGCGTGCCTGTAGACGACGAAGGCGCAGACCCGGCCGGAGCCACGCCTTCAGGCGTGATATTCGATGCGCTTTCAGGGGAATCGGTAGCGGCGGCTTCTTTGGCCGCCGGCGGAGTGGCCGCTGCCGTCGTTGCTTCGGGCTTCGAACCGGCTTGCGAACCTGGTTGAGAAGCTGGTTGAGAAGCTGGTTGAGAAGCGGGCTGCGAACCTGGGTACATACCCGGCTTCGCTTCAGCGGACTTAGATCCAGCCGCCTGTGCAGCGCTGCTTTCCGGCGCGGATGCCGAAGCGGCAGTGGATGGCGTACCGGACGGTCCGGCGTTATCTGGCTTGTTTTCGCTCATGACGATTTGTCAGGCGCGCCTTTACGCGCGAACGAATGAACAGGGTTCAATTATCCGCCAGCGTTCGATGACGGGCAAACCGGCACACAATTAGTCACATCCGCTCACACTGATGTTCACACAACGTTACATCGAGTCACGGCGCTGCGCCCCCGCGTGCGATGAATCGGGACGAAACTCGAAGCCAAGCGACCCGCCCATCGCAACCTGAGAGCAAGGCCGGTTGCAAGATCATGGATCGGGCTGCTCATCGAGTGTCTCGCGCAGCGCGATCTGCATCGTTGCGTGAATGCGCACGAACCAGCGCCAAAGCGCAGTGACGAGCAATGCCGCGCAGACCAGCACGGCGATCAGCAACCCGGTCGGCGGCAGAATCGTGCCCGACAGCGCGGCGACGAGCAGGAACACGCCGACCATCGACGCCACCGGCACGAGGTCCGAAATCGCATAACGCAGCGCGCGCGTCAGACGCCCGGCCTTCGCCGGCTGCACGCTGACTTCGGCCAGCAGCAAGGCAAGCGACTTGGTCTTCCGGTAGACGGCGACGAGAAACGGCATCGATACGATCAGCGCCGCGCTCCACAGCACGACGCGCTGGATCGCCTCGGACGGCACCCAGCCCGCGAGCAGTTTGCTCGCGTACGGCGCGCCATAGGACGCACCGAGAAAGATCGCAACGACGAGCGCGAGATTGACCGAGATCTGCAAAACAATCCGGCGCGTCAGGCTAAAGACCGTGGGTTCGCCGTTCGTCGGCCCGAGGCTGCCGAGCCACTGGCCATACAGTCCGAATACGTTGGTAACCGCGCGCGGCATCGCCTCGCCGAGGCGCCGCGACACCGGGTCGGCGGCGCGAATCAGATACGGTGTGAAAAGCGTCGTCAGCGCCGACACCGCCACCGCGATCGGATACAGAAATGCGCTCGTCACCTTGAGCGTGAGGCCCAGCGACGCAATGATGAAAGAGAACTCGCCGATCTGCGACACCGTCATGCCGACGCGCATCGCCGTGCGCCCGTCCTTGCCCGCGAGAAAGGTGCCGAGCCCGCACGACACGATCTTGCCGACGATCACCGCGACCGTGATCACCGCGATCGGCCATGCGTAATCGACCAGCACGGCCGGGTTCAGCATGAGCCCGATCGTCACGAAAAAGATCGCGGAAAACGCGTCGCGCAGCGGCATGATCAGATGCTCGATTCGATGCAGATGGCGCGACTCGGCCATGATCGCGCCGATCAGAAACGCGCCGAGCGCGATGCTGTAATCGAGCTTGACCACGAGCAGGCAAAACGCGAAGCAGAAGCCGAGCACCGACACGAGCAACATCTCGTCGCTTTTCGAGCGCGCCACATAATTGAGCGCGCGCGGCACGACCAGAATGCCGATCACAAGCGACACCGTCATAAAGAGCAGCAGCTTGCCGAGCGTGACGAGCGCCACACCCGCCGAAAGCTCGCCGGTCTGCGCGATGCCCGACAGCAGCACGAGCATCGCAATGCCGAGAATGTCTTCGACGATCAGAATGCCGAACACCAGTTGCGCAAAGCGTTCGCGTTTCAGGCCGAGCTCGGAGAGCGCCTTCACGATAATGGTTGTCGACGAGATCGCGAGAATCGCGCCGAGAAAAAGCGCATCCATCGTCCCCCAGCCGAATGCGCGGCCGATCTCGTAACCAATCCACAACATCAGCACGATTTCGGAAAGCGCGGCGACGATCGCGGTCGCGCCGACACGAAACAGCTTGCGCAGGCTGAACTCGAGCCCGAGCGAAAACATCAGGAACACGACACCCAGTTCCCCGAGCGTCTGAATGGTCTGCTGATCGTTAATCAGCTGGAACGGCGGCGTATAAGGACCAATGATCACGCCGGCCGCGATATAGCCGAGCACCACCGGCTGCTTCAGGCGATGGAACAGTACGGTGACGACGCCGGCGAACGCCATCACGACCGCCAGATCCTGAATGAAGCCGATACCGTGATGCATAGCCGCAATCCTTACAGAAAGTAAACTTTAGTTGCGATGGTATCGCACAAACTATCAACCGCGACTGATCGCCGATGAACTTCGACGGTTTGCCGACGACACTGCGGCCGCATTAATGGACAGGTCACAATAGAGGCCGTTCAGACCTCCATCGCCATCCTCACCTGCGCTTTCCGCCATGACCACCGAATTCACACCCTTCCCGCCGCTCGCCCAACTCGCCGCCGATCTCGCCGCCGGCCGCACGACGAGCCGTGCGCTGATCGAAACCGCGCTCGACCGCATCGCCGACCCGGCGGGCCAGGGCGCGACCGTATTCGTCGACGTCGACGCGGCAGGCGCGCGCGCCGCCGCCGATGCGCATGACCGGCTGCGCGCGGCCGGCACCGTGCTGTCGCCGCTCGCGGGCATCCCGGTCTCGATCAAGGACCTGTTCGACATCGAAGGCCAGCGCACGCGCGCGGGCTCCCGCGTGCTCGCCGATGCGCCGCCCGCGCATGCGGACGCGGTCAGCGTCGCGCGCCTCAGGCGCGCGGGCGCCGTGCTGGTCGGCCGCACGAATATGAGCGAGTTCGCGTTTTCGGCGGTCGGCCTCAACCCGCACTTCGGCAACCCGCTGTCGCCGTACCGGCGCGACGTGAAAGGCGACGAACGCGTATCGGGCGGCTCGTCGTCGGGCGCGGCGGCGTCGGTTGCGGACGGCATGGCGGCCGTCGCGCTCGGCACCGACACAGGCGGTTCGATCCGCGTGCCCGCCTCGTTCTGCGGACTGACCGGCTTCAAGCCGACCGCTGCGCGCATTCCGCGCGAAGGCGGCGTGCCGCTCTCCACGACGCTCGATTCGTTCGGCCCGATCGGCGTGTCGGTCGCCTGCTGCGCGCTGGTCGACCGGATGCTCGCGGGGCTCGAGCCCGTCGTTCCGGCCGCGCGGCCGCTTGAGGGCGTACGGCTCGGCGTGCTGACGAACTATGTCAACGAAGGTCTCGACGCCGAAGTCGAAGCGGCAATCGACACCGCGCTCAAGCATCTCGAGGCGGCTGGCGCGATCGTCTCGGAGGTGCGCTTCGCGGCGCTCGATCGCCTGCCTGAGATCAACCGGATCGGATTTTCGTCGATCGAGGCGTATGCGTGGCACCGGCCGCTGCTCGACAGGCATCGCGACGCATACGACCCGCGCGTGCTGTTCAGAATCATGAAAGGCGAGGCCGCGAGCGCCGCCGACTACCTCGACCTGCTCGCCGAACGGGCCGCGATGATCGCCGAGGCGCGCACGCTGTGGCAGCGCTTCGACGCGCTGGTCGCGCCGACCACGCCGATGGTGCCGCCGCGCGTCGCCGATGCGATGCGCAACGACGAGTCGTTCTTCAGCATCAACGGGCGCATTCTGCGCAACCCGAGCGCGTTCAACTTCCTCGACACATGCGCGTTGTCGCTGCCGTGCCATCCGCGTGGCTCGGCGCCGGTCGGTCTGATGCTCGCCGGCGCGCCGTATGCCGACGACGCGCTGCTCGCGCTGGGGCGTGGAGTCGAGGCGGTGCTGAATACGATTCGCTGACGGCGGGCGCGCGGCGCGGTGCCCGTGGCCAGTCCGCGGATGGCCGCCCCGCGGATCGGCGAGCGTCACCGTGTTCGCGCTAGAATCGCGGCACCCGTCCCGGTTTCCCATCGGGTTTCCGATCCGATTCCAAGCCGGGATCCACGCAACGCCACCGACCCATGTACAACGACAATGCCCTGCTGCGCCGCGAGCGCAACCTGTTGGTCCTGCTTGCCCTGATCTGCGTCGCGCTGGTGGGCGGCGCACTGTATCTGCAGTTCGTCGAGCATCAGGACCCGTGCCCGCTGTGCATCATCCAGCGCTATTTCTATTTGCTGATCGCGATCTTCGCGTTCCTCGGCGCGCGCCTGCGCGGCTGGCGCGGCGTGCGCCTGCTCGAGCTGCTCGCGCTGCTGTCGGCCGCGGGCGGCGTGGTGACGGCCGCACGGCACGTCTATATCCAGGCGCATCCGAACTTCAGCTGCGGGTTCGACGCACTGCAGCCGATCGTCGACGGCTTGCCGCCCGCGCACTGGCTGCCCTCGGTGTTCAAGGTCGCGGGGCTATGCGAAACGGCGTATCCGCCGATCTTCGGCATTTCGCTGCCCGGCTGGTCGCTGATCGGCTTCGTGCTCGCGTTTCTCGCGCTTGCGATCAGCCTGTGGCGCCACCGGCGCGCCGGTTAAACACGCCGCACGGCAGCTGCCTGCCCGCGCGCGGCTGTTCAGCGACCGTTGCGCTCGACGACCAGACCCGCGCAGCCGGCAGACAGCGCTCGCTACCTCGCTGACCGCCGCTGTTGCGCCGCCCCGACAGCGAGCTTCATGTCGAGTCGCCCTTGCCGAGTTGCGCTTGCAAGGCGGCGCCAGCGACCTCCGCGCGAGACAGCCATCTTTCTTTAATGCGCAAAAACGCCACCGTGTTCGCGTAAACACCTGGCCGTGCGCCTGTCCCGCGCCGGGCGCCCCCGGCCTTTCGCATACTGGCCGCACAGCCTTGCACGGCGCGGCTCCGCGCAATTTCCGCCGTGGCTCGTGAACGCTTGCGGGAACCTTCACCCGTCGTGCATGGCCGCATGTGAATAGCCTTCATCACCGCCGGGGAATATTTTCGGGACAAGGTGGTGCTATCTTCGCAACAAGGATGGCGATCTACGTGCGCGAGCCCGGCCGATGCGGGCCCATGCGTAACGCGCGCCCGGTCCGCAATGTCTTTCCGTTTTTGCCATGACAAAGCACACCATCCGCTTCTACCGCCAGGGCGCCGTGCACGAGGTGCGCGACGTGCCCGCAACCCGCACGGTGCTCCAGCATCTGCGCGAGGACCTGCGCTGCACCGGCACGAAGGAAGGCTGCGCAGAAGGCGACTGCGGCGCGTGCACGGTAGTGATCGGCGAACTCAATGCGCATGGCGCGCTCGAGCTGAAGGCCGTCAACGCCTGCATCCAGTTCCTGCCGACGCTCGACGGCCGCGCGCTGTTCACCGTCGAGGACCTGCGCGCCGCCGACGGCGCACTGCATCCGGTCCAGCAGGCCATGCTCGACTGTCACGGCTCGCAATGCGGGTTCTGCACGCCGGGCTTCGTGATGTCGATGTGGGCGCTCTACGAAAATCAGCCCGCCGACGCCGGCTTGCCGACGCGCGACGAAATCAACGCGGCCCTCTCGGGCAACCTGTGCCGCTGCACCGGTTACCGGCCGATCGTCGAGGCGGCCCAAAAAATGTTCGACTATCCGCGGATCGCCCTCGACCGCGCCGCGCTCACGCGCACACTCGAGTCGATCAGACGCGACGAGACCTTCGAATACACAGGCCCTGACGCACGCGGCGCCGACTTCGGCACGCCCGCGTTTTACGCGCCGCTCACCGTCGACGCCTTCGCCGAACTACGCGCGCGGCATCCGCACGCGCGCATCGTCGCGGGCAGCACCGACGTCGGCTTATGGGTAACCAAGCAGTTTCGCGAGCTCGGCGATGTGCTGTTTATCGGCAACGTCGCCGAATTGAAGACGATCGAACGCGATGCGCAAACGCTGACGATCGGTGCCGCCGCATCACTCGAAGCGGCCTATGCGGCACTCGCCGTCGACTATCCGGAACTCGCGGAACTGTGGGCACGCTTCGCATCGTTGCCGATCCGCCATGCGGGCACGCTCGGCGGCAACGTCGCGAACGGCTCGCCGATCGGCGATTCGATGCCTGCGCTGCTCGCGCTCGATGCGCAGGCCGTGTTGCGCCGCGAGTCGACCATCCGAACGCTGCCGCTCGACGCGTTTTATACCGGCTACCAGAAAACCGCGCTCGCGGCGGGAGAATTCGTCGCAGCGATCCGCGTGCCGCGCCCCGCGACCCACCTGCGCTTTCGCACCTACAAGGTGTCGAAGCGCTACGACCAGGATATCTCCGCGGTATGCGGCGCCTTCGCGCTGCACATCGAGAACGGCGTGATCGCACAGGCGCGCATCGCATTCGGCGGCATGGCCGCGACACCGCAGCGCGCACATCACGCCGAAGCCGCGCTGACCGGCGCCGCGTGGGACGAAGCGACCGCGCGCCGCGCCATGGAGGCGCTCGCGACCGACTACCAGCCGCTCACCGATATGCGCGCATCGAGCGCCTACCGGCTCAAGGTCGCGCGCAATGCGTTGTGGCGCTTCCATCTGGAAACGCGCGACGATGCGCCTCTACCGCTCGTCGACGTCAGCGCGTTCGCGTACGGCGCGCAGATGGACGCGAACGCAAACGCGACGGCAGCGACGAAGGAGGTTCTGTGATGAACCAGCGATCCGTTCCGTTCGTCGCACAAGATGTCGCACCTGAGAGCGCTGCTCCGGAACACGCCGCGCCGGGCGCCACACCTGCGAAACCTACCGCAGAACATGCCGCACCGGCCGCGCAGGTCATCCCGCAAACCCAGGCTCCACTCGCCACCGCAAGCCGCGACACCGATACTCGCGCTTCCAGCGCCAGCGACACCGCGATCGGCGTACCGCTGCCACACGAATCCGCCGCGCTGCACGTCAGCGGCGAAGCGACCTACACCGACGACATCCCCGAACTGCACGGCACCTTGCACGCCGCGCTCGGGCTGTCGCGCCACGCGCACGCACGCATCGTGTCGCTCGATCTCGACGCGGTGAAAAACGCGCCCGGCGTCGTCGCCGTGTTCACCGCCGACGACATTCCCGGCGAAAACAACTGCGGCCCCGTCGTCCACGACGACCCGATCCTTGCCGACGGCGAAGTGCTGTTCCTCGGCCAGCCGGTGTTCGTCGTGATCGCCACGAGCCATGACCTTGCGCGCCGCGCGGCCGCGCTCGCGAAGAGTGACGACGTCGTGCGCTACGAACCGCTCGAAGCGGTCCTCACCGCCGCCGAGGCGAAAGCGAAAAAGCAGTTCGTGCTGCCGCCGCTGCATCTGAAGCGCGGCGCCCCCGCCGAAAAAATCGCAGCCGCGCCGCACCGGCTCACGGGCACCTTCGAGGTCGGCGGCCAGGAACAGTTTTATCTCGAAGGACAGATCGCCTACGCGCTGCCGAAAGAGATGGACGGCATGCTCGTCTATAGCTCGACGCAGCATCCGACCGAAATGCAACTCGTCGTCGCGCATATGCTCGGCTGGCCCGCGCATAGCGTGGTCTGCGAATGCCGGCGCATGGGCGGCGGCTTCGGCGGCAAGGAATCGCAATCGGCCATTTTCGCGTGCATCGCGGCGCTCGCCGCCTACAAGCTGCATCGCCCGATCAAGCTGCGCGCCGATCGCGACGACGACTTCATGATCACCGGCAAGCGCCACGACGCGGTCTACGAATACGAAGCGGGCTTCGACGATACCGGCCGCATCCTCGGCGCGCGCGTCGACATCGCGCTGCGCGCGGGCTTTTCGGCGGACCTGTCGGGCGCGGTCGCGACACGTGCGCTGTGCCACTTCGATAACGCGTACTACCTGTCCGACGTCGAGATCGTCTCGCTGGCATGCAAGACCAACACGCAGTCGAACACCGCGTTTCGCGGCTTCGGCGGACCGCAAGGCGCGCTTGTGATGGAAGTGCTGCTCGACGATATCGCCCATGAACTCGGGCTCGATCCGCTCGACGTGCGCCGCGCCAATTTCTACGGCATCGGCGAGCGCGATATCACGCCGTACGGACAGCGCGTCGAAGACAATATCGTCGAGCCGCTCGTCGACGAGCTCGTCGCATCGAGCGACTATCGCGCGCGGCGCGCGGCGCTCGTCGAAGCGAATGCGCAGAGCCCGGTGCTCAAGCGCGGCATTGCGCTGACGCCGGTCAAGTTCGGTATTTCGTTTAACGTGCCGTTTCTCAATCAGGCCGGCGCGCTCGTGCACGTCTACAAGGACGGCTCCGTGCTCGTCAATCATGGCGGCACCGAAATGGGCCAGGGACTCAACACGAAGGTCGCGCAGGTGGTGGCCAACGAGTTCGGCCTCGCGCTGTCGCAGGTTCGCGCGACGGCGACCGACACGTCGAAGGTCGCGAATACATCAGCGACGGCCGCCTCGACCGGCAGCGACATCAACGGCAAGGCCGCCGAAGACGCGGCGCGCAAGATACGCGAGCGCCTCGCCGCAGTCGCGGTAACCCTGCTCGGCGGCGAGGCGCGGAACGTGACATTTGCGCGCGGCGAAGTGCAATCGAATGGCGCGTCGATACCGTTCGCGCAGCTCGTCAACGCGGCGTATCTCGCGCGCGTGCAGCTGTGGTCCGACGGCTTCTACGCGACGCCAAAGGTGCACTGGGATTCGAAGACGCTGACCGGCCATCCGTTCTACTACTTTGCCTACGGCGCGGCGGTATCGGAGGTGGTCATCGATACGCTGACCGGCGAATGGAAGCTGCTGCGCGCGGACCTGCTGCATGACGCGGGCCGCTCGATCAATCCGGCGATCGATATCGGCCAGATCGAGGGCGGCTTTATTCAGGGCATGGGCTGGCTCACGACCGAGGAGCTCTGGTGGAATCGCGACGGACGCCTGATGACGCATGCGCCGTCGACATACAAGATTCCGGCGGTCAGCGATACGCCCGCGGCATTCAATGTGCGCCTCTATCGCAACGACAATGCGGAGCCGACGGTATTTCGCTCGAAGGCGGTCGGCGAGCCGCCGCTGTTGCTGGCGTTTTCGGTGCTGCTTGCGATTCGCGATGCGATCGCAGCAACAGTGGCCGATGCAGCGCACGACACGATGCACACCGTACGCCGTGCCCCACCACTGCGCGCCCCCGCCACACCCGAGGCGATCCTCGATGCGCTCGACGCATTGAATGCGAACGCAACGATCTTGCCGGGCCAACGTCCAAACGGCGAGCCCGTCGGAAAATCGAACACAGAAGCGGCGCCAGCAACAACGTCCGCTTCGACCTGATCAACCGCCGCGGCCGCACCTGCCGCGGCTTCGCATGGAGAAGAGCCGAATGCATGCGTGGCTTACCGACCTGCAACACCTGCTCGCGCACGGCGACGCCGTCGTGCTCGTCACGGTCGCGCGCGCCGAGGGCTCGGCGCCGCGCGAAGCCGGCACGAAGATGATCGTCACGCGCGAAGCCGCAAAACATACGATCGGCGGCGGTCATCTCGAATGGAAGGCGATCGAGACCGCGCGTCAGGTGCTGCGCGACGGCATGCGCATGCCGCATACGCGCCGCCTCGAACGCTTCGCGCTGGGCCCAAGCCTCGGGCAATGCTGCGGCGGCGCGGTCGTGCTCGCGTTCGAGCGCCTCGACGTCGGCGATCTCGGCTGGGTCACGTCGCTCGCGAAGCGCGTCGCGGCGGGCCAGTCGACCGTGCGCAGCGTGTCGTTCGGCCCCGCGCCCGATGCGGTCATGCTGTCGGACCCGGAGCCCGGCGTCGAAAGCGCCGATTGCCTGCTGTGGGACGGCGCGGGCTTCGACGACAGCAGCGCGCTGCTCACCGAAACCATCGCGCCGCGCGACTTCGCGGTCGTGCTGTTCGGCGCCGGTCACGTCGGCGCCGCGCTCGTGCGCGTGCTCGGCACGCTGCCGTGCCACGTGCGCTGGGTCGACGAACGCGACGCGCAATTCCCCGCGCCCGACACGCTGCAGGCCGACAACGTGACGATCGACGCGAACGACGCGCCCGACGAAGCCGTCGACCACGCGGCGCCGAATACCTACTTCATCGTCATGACGCACGACCATCAGCGCGACCTTGCGCTCGCCGAGCGCATTTTGCAGCGCGGCGACTTTGCGTTCTTCGGCATGATCGGCTCGCATTCGAAGCGCAAGCAGTTCGAGCATCGGCTCGCCGCGCGCGGACTCGATCCGGCGCGTATCGCGCGCATGCAGTGCCCGCTCGGGGTAGAGGGCATCGAAGACAAATCGCCTGAAATCATTGCCATCTCGGCCGCGGCGCAGGTGTTGCGTGCGGTCGAAGCGAACGCGCATGCCGCGTCCGCGCAAACCACCGTCTGACCGGATTCAAATCAACCAGAAAACCCACCAAGGGCCACACAATGACGACAACCACCCCCCCACGCACACCGCTCGCCGAAAAGGTTGCGCGCGCACCGAAAGCCGAATTGCACATCCATATCGAAGGGTCGCTCGAGCCCGAGCTGATTTTCCGGCTCGCGCAACGCAACGGCGTCAAGCTCGCTTATGACTCGATCGACGCGCTGCGCGCCGCGTATGCATTCACCGATCTGCAGTCGTTTCTCGACATCTACTACGCCGGCGCGAGCGTGCTGCTCAAGGAAGAAGACTTCTACGATATGACGAGGGCGTACGTCGAGCGCGCGCTCGCCGATCATGTCGTGCATGCGGAGATTTTCTTCGATCCGCAGACGCATACCGAACGTGGCGTGCCGATCGCCACCGTGGTGGCCGGCATCGAACGCGCGCTCGCGGAAGCGGAACGCCGCGGCATGTCGAGCAAGCTGATTCTGTGCTTCCTGCGCCATCTGTCCGAAGACGATGCGCTCGCCACCTTCGACGCCGCGCTGCCGCTATTCGATCAGTACTCGCACCGGCTCATCGGTGTCGGGCTCGATTCGTCGGAACGCGGTCATCCGCCGTCGAAGTTCGAGCGTGTGTTTGCAAAAGCGCGTGCCAAAGGGCTCAAGCTCGTCGCGCATGCGGGCGAAGAAGGGCCGCCGTCGTACATCTATGAAGCGCTCGATCTGCTGAACGTCGATCGCGTCGATCACGGCGTGCGGTGTATTGAAGACCCGGCGCTCGTCACGCGCCTCGCGGATGCGCGCGTCGCGCTCACGGTCTGTCCGCTGTCGAACATCAAGCTCTGCGTGTTCGACGATATGACGAAGCACACGCTCAAGCGTCTGCTCGATCACGGCGTTGCGGTCACCGTAAATTCGGACGACCCCGCTTATTTCGGCGGCTATGTGAACGAAAACTACCGCGCGACGATCGAGGCGCTCAAGCTCACCGACGACGAGATCTACACGATTATCCGCAACGGCTTCGACGCGTCGTTCGTTACGCCGCAAGAGCGCGACGCGTTGATCGCGCAGCTCGATGCGCACTGGCACGCGGCGCCCGCGCGATAGACGCATCCATTCCGCGACCCGTGAACACGCATCCCCGCATCCCTACATTCCGGAGACACGTCCTGTCATGACTCAATCGGCTTTTCGCGCACAACTGCTGACGTTCAACGGCGATCCCGCGCAATCGTCCAACGCGGCGGTCTTCGATGAAGACGGCCTGCTGATCGTCGAAGACGGCCATGTGGTCGCGGCGGGCGCTTACGCGTCGACGGCGCCGCAACTCGCGCCCGGCACGCCCGTGCACGAGATGCGCGACAAGCTGATCGTGCCGGGCTTTATCGATACGCATATCCACTTCCCGCAGACCGACATGATCGCGTCGCCGGCGCCGGGCCTGCTGCCGTGGCTCGACACCTACACGTTTCCGACCGAACGCGGCTTCGAAGACCCCGCGATCGCACGCGACACCGCGCGCTTTTTCGTCGATGAACTGCTCGCGTGCGGCACGACGACCGCGCTGGTCTACTGCACGGTGCACAAGGATTCGGCGGACGCGCTCTTTGAGGAAAGCCATGCGCGCAATCTGCGCATGGCGGCCGGCAAGGTGCTGATGGACCGCCACTGCCCCGAGTTCCTGCGCGATACCGCGCAATCGGGCTACGACGACAGCGCGGAGCTGATAGGCCGCTGGCACAACAAGGGCCGCCAGATGTACGCGCTCACGCCGCGCTTCGCGCCGACCTCGACCGACGAGCAGATGCGTGCGTGCGGCGAACTCGCGCGCCAGTATCCGGACGTATTTATTCAAAGTCACGTCGCGGAAAACACCGATGAAGTGAAATGGGTCGCCGAGCTGTTTCCGGGTCACCGCAGCTATCTCGACGTCTACGACCACTATGGGCTGTTGCGCCGTCGCGCCGTGTACGGCCACTGCATCTACCTCGACGATACGGATCGCAAGCGGATGGCCGACACGGGCGCGATCGCGGCGCACTGCCCGACGTCGAACCTGTTCCTCGGCAGCGGCCTGTTCGACTTCGCGAAGGCCGACGCAACCGGTATGCCGCTCGCGCTTGCGACCGACGTCGGCGGCGGCACCTCGTTTTCGATGCTGCAGACGATGAACGAAGCGCACAAGGTGGCGGCCCTTTCCGGCTACTACCTGAGCGCGACGCGCATGTTCTGGCTCGCGACCGCGGGTGCGGCCGAGGCGCTCGATCTCGCGGAACAGGTCGGCACGCTGAAGCCGCGCACCGAAGCGGACTTCGTCGTGCTCGATCCGCAAGCGACGCCGCTGCTCGCGCGCCGCACGTCGCGCAGTAACACGCTCGAAGAGCTGCTGTTCGCGTTCGCGCTGCTAGGCGACGATCGCGCGGTGTTCGAAACGTATGCGGCAGGACAACGCGTGCACCGCCGCGATACGCCGCGCGAGCATGTGGCGAGAAAAACGCGGATCGCGGCGTAAGCATTGAGCCCGCGGGCCGGCGCCAGAGGCCAGCCGCGGGTTGGCCGCGGGTTGGCCGCGCTACTCGCCCGCCATGGCAAGCACCGTCTGATGCAAGGTGCCAAGACGCCGCACCGGCTCCGCCACGTACGGGTTCGTTTCATCCCACGCATAGCCGGCCAGCACCGCGCTGATCATGCGGCGAATCGACGGCGTCTGATCTTCGTAGAAGATGATGTCCTGCAATTCGCCCGTGTACCAGCGCTCGACAAACGCGCGGAACGTGTCGATACCTTTGCGCAACGGCCGGTCGTAAGCGGTAGACCAATCGATGGTTGCACCGTTCAGCTGCTTCGCCAGCGTGTGAACCGCGAGATGCGCCGAGCGTAGCGCGATCGTCACGCCCGATGAAAACACCGGATCGAGAAACTCGCCCGCGTTGCCGAGCAGCGCGTAGCCGAGGCCGTGCAGGCGCTCGACGTTCGCCGCATAGCCACCGATGCGGCGCACCGGCATCAGGAACGGCGCATCGCCGACCAATGCCGCAAACGTCGGCTCGGCGCGCACGAGTGCGCGCAGCTTCGCTTCGCGCTCCGCTTCCGGCACATCGAGAAAGCTCGCCTCGGCCACGCAGCCGACCGACACCCGTCCGCCCGCCAGCGGAATCATCCAGTACCAGACATCGCGATGCTCAGGATGCACGGCGACGAGAATCTTGTTGCGATCGTAGACGCCGGGCGGATTCAGATCGCGTGCATGCGTAAAGATCGCCGCGCGCGTCGGCATGCGCGTCGGCGCTTCGAGATTCAGAAGACGCGGTAGCACGCGGCCAAAGCCGCTCGCGTCGAGCACGAAGCGTGCGCACACCCGATACGCATCGCCGGCCTCATCCTTGACCTCGAGCACGGGCGCGTCGCCGGTCTGCATCGCAAGCACCGTATGGCCGAAGCGCACTTCGGCGCCCTGCTGCATCGCGCAGCGGATCAGGATATCGTCGAAGGTCGCGCGTTCGACCTGATACGTCGTGCCCCAGCCCGCCGAGTGCTTGTCGCGGAAATCGAACGCCGAAACGCGTTCGCCGTGCACGAAATGCGCGCCGTTCTTGAACTGGAAGCCCGCTTCGACCACGGCTTGCAGCATGCCCGCCTCTTCGAGATACGCCATGCTTTGCGGCAGCAGGCTCTCCCCGATCGAAAAGCGCGGAAAGTGCTCACGCTCGAGCACCAGCACCGAATGGCCCGCCTTGCGCAGCAACGCGGCTGCGACCGCCCCTGAAGGACCGGCACCGATAATCGCGACGTCGGTGACGACTTCTTTTGAGTTCCCTTGGTTCATCGTTCTTCTCTTCTTTCGTCAAATTTTCGCTGCGTTCGCAACGATCTGCCGCGACGCCCGGCGGGCGCCGCGATTACAATGACGCGCACTCGCACAACTCAAACTCACAATCAGACCGACCACGGGGAATCCAATGTTGTCGTCCGACACTTCCAGCGTGCAGTACGTGCCCGAATCGGCGTTCGGCGTCTGGTTTCTGCGTACCCATACGTGGGAACACCATGTGCTGCGCGTTGCCATCAACGATCTGAAACGGCTGATCGACACACCGTTGCCCGAGCATCCGGTCATCATCGATGCCGGTTGCGGACAAGGCATTTCGTTTCGTCTGCTCGCGCAAACGTTTAATCCGTCGCGCATACTCGGCATCGATTTTCATGAGCCGTCGCTCAAGCTCGCGGCGGCTGCCGCCCACGCGTGCCGCGATCACCATCCCGCCACGCATATCGAACTGCTGCACGGCGACTGCGCGGCACTGCCGGCGCCCAACGAAAGCGCCGACATCGTGTTCTGCCATCAGACCTTCCATCACCTCGTCGAGCAGGAGCGCACGCTCGCCGAATTCCATCGCGTGCTGAAGCCGGGCGGTGTGCTGCTGTTCGCCGAATCGACCGATGCGTATATCAAGTCGTGGGTGATCCGCCTGCTGTTTCGTCATCCGATGCATGTACAGAAAAGCGCGGACGGTTACCTCGAGATGATTCGCAGCGGCGGCTTCACATTCGGCGAACGCAACGTGTCGCTGCCTTACCTGTGGTGGAGCCGCGCGAAGGACTTCGGACTCTTCGAGCGGCTCGGGCTGCATCGTCCGCAGCCCGGCAAGCGCAGGGAAACGCTCGTCAACGTCGCGGCGGTCAAGAGCGCTTATTAAGAGCGCTTACCACGACCGCTAATCAAGATCGCTTAACGAGGCGCGACGAGCGCATCACGCGTGGCGGCATACCCCGGCCGCCCGCGTTACTTCCTGAGCGTCACGACGTCGCCTTTCAGCGCGACACCGGCCACAACCGCGCCCGCGCCGCAGGTGAAATCGGTCGCGCTCTCGTGCAGCTCGCCCTTGTAGTTGCTCTTGATATTGATCACCGCGTTACCGCCTTCCTTACGCGCGCGCTCCTGCAACTCGAGCACCGCCGAGAGGAACACACGCTGGCAGGCGGCTTCATCGCTCTTGCCGAACGCGTTGGTCTTCTTGTTGGTCGCGAATTCGCCCATCGTCTTCGCCACCGACGGATGACGCTGCCCCGCGAAGTACAACGCGACGTCGTCGCCCACCTTGCCGGGCTCGCTTTTCAATGCCGCGTCGATCGAAAAGGTTTCGACCGTATCGCGCGCATAGGCCTGCGACATCGTGCCCGCTGCGCAGACGCCGGCCACTGCGGCAAGAACCAGTGCATGTTTCAACTGCTTTTTCAATTCGTGTTGCATGACACTCTCCCCGATGGGTTTCACTTCGACTCGAGCACGACAACATCGCCGCGCACGTTGATGGATGCCGAGCTCGTGCTAAGGCCGCACGTGTACACGGTATCGGATTCGGTTTCGGTGCTGTGAAAGCGTGTCGAGATATTGATCACCGCGTTCGCATGGTGATCTCTCGCGTAGCTGCGCAGTTTCTGCAACGCGTCGTTGAGCGCCTGATTGCACGACTCCGGGCCGTCGGTACGGCGTGCGATGCGCGCGGATTGCGTGCGTTCGCCGAGCGTGCGCTTCACTTCCGGATGGGTGGCCTTGCCAAAGTAGAGCGCGACATCGTCATGCTGCGACGTGCTCGGGTTCGTCACCGGTTGCAGCGGCAACGACTGGACATGCGTTGCGCAGCCGGCCTGTGTGAAGGCGACGATAGCCAGCGCCGCCGTTATGCTTTTGACTCTCATTGTTTTTGACCTCGTTGTAAAAAATCAATCGCTTTGCTGCTTCATTGCTGCTTCATTGCTGCTTTCAGGCTTTCTTCCAGGCATCGAAGATCAGGCTCGCGCAACTGCCGCCGAACCCGAACGACACCGACATCACACGCTCGAGCACCGCGTCGCGCGTCGCGCGCACGAGCGGCATCCCCTCGATGCAGGGGTCCGCGTCATCGATCGGCGCGTTGCCCGCGATAAACCGGTCGCGCATCATCAGCAGCGCGTAGATCGCCTCGTGCGCACCGCACGCGCCAAGCGGATGCCCCGTGAAACCCTTCGTCGACGAAAACGGCGGCACGTCCGTGCCCCACACGTCTTGCATCGCCCGCACTTCTTCGACGTCGCCTGACGGCGTCGACGGTCCGTGTGTGTTCACGTAGTCGGGCGAACCGATTCGAGCCGCAGAATCGGCGCCAGCACCAGCATCGGCATCCGCAAGCGCGCTTCGAATCGCGCGCGCAATGCCGTGCGCGTGCGGCGTCACCATCCCCGCGCCGTCCGTGCATTGTCCAAAGCCCGTCAGCTCGGCATAAATCCGCGCACCGCGCGCCAGCGCATGATCGAGCGATTCGAGCACGAGCACACCACCACCCGATGCGATCACAAAGCCGTCGCGCGCGACGTCGTACGGGCGCGACGCCTGCTGCGGCGCATCGTTCGAGCGGCGCGACAGCGCGTGCATCGCATCGAACATCAGCGTCATGTTGTCGTGCAGGCATTCGCTGCCGCCCGCGAGCACGATGTCCTGCGCGCCGCTGCGGATCAGCTGCAGCGCCTGCCCGATCGCAAGCGCCGAAGTCGTGCACGCCGACGACGGCGAATAGGCCACCCCTTCAACGCCGAATACCTGTGCGACATTGGCTGACGCGGTGCTGCTCATCGCTTGCGGCACCGTGTACGGCGGCACCTTGTCGACACCACGCGTATGCGCAATCGCCATCGCCGCGTCGTACGCCGACATCGTGCCGACACCCGAGCCGATCACAGCGCCCGCACGCGGCGAATGCAGCGCGTGCGCGGGCAATGCCGCGTCGTCGAGTGCCTTCTTCACCGCGTGGCACGCGAAGCGCGCGGTGTCGCCCATAAAGCGCTCGAGCTTGCGATCGAACGGCGGCTCGTGCTCCACGCTCGCCACGCCGGCCACCTGGCTCGCGAAGCCGCGCTCGCGCCACGCGTCGACGCGCACGATGCCGCTCTTGCCGTCGCGCAACGCGGCCGACACCTGCGCGAGCGTATTGCCGAGACACGACACGATGCCCATGCCGGTCACGACGACGCGCGCGGAGCGGCGTTCGTGCGCGAGCCGGCGTTCTACGGCAGCACTCATCGAACGCGCCTGAAGATCAGCGACGTATTGATCCCGCCGAACGCGAAGTTATTGCTCATCACGTATTCGGCATCGATCTCGCGGCCTTCGCCCGTGATGTAGTCGAGCGGCGCGCAGGCCGGGTCGACCTGCGTGAGGTTCAGCGTCGGCGCGAACCAGTTACGGTTCATCATCTCGATCGTCCACCATGCCTCGAGCGCGCCGCACGCGCCAAGCGTATGGCCGACGTAGCTCTTCAACGAACTGATCGGCATGCGTTCGCCGAAAATCTGCGCGGTCGCCGCGCTTTCCGCGACGTCGCCGCGATCGGTCGCCGTGCCGTGCGCGTTCACGTAGGCAATCGCATCGCGATTCAATTGCGCGTCGTCGAGTGCGAGCTGCATCGCGCGCGCCATCGTCGGTGCGTTCGGCTGCGTCATATGCGCGCCGTCGGAATTGCAGCCGAAGCCCACGAGTTCCGCATGAATGCGCGCGCCGCGGGCCAGCGCGTGCTCGTATTCCTCGAGCACGAGCGTTGCCGCGCCTTCGCCGACCACGAGCCCGTCGCGCGCCGCATCGAACGGACGCGGTGTCAGGTGCGCTTCGTCGTTGCGCGTGCTGGTCGCGTAAAGCGTGTCGAACACGGCCACGGCCGGCCCCGACAGCTCTTCCGCGCCGCCCGCGAGCATCAGACTGGCCTTGCCGGTCGCGATCGTTTCGTACGCATAGCCGATCGCCTGGCTGCCCGATACGCACGCCGACGAAGTCGGCACGATGCGCCCTTTCAGATCCCAGAAGAGGCTCACATTGACGGCCGTCGTATGCGGCATCATCTGCACGTAGCTGTTCGACGTCACATCCGCCATCGAGCCCGTTTCGAGCATCGTGCCGAACGCGCGTATCGGTTCGACCGAACCCGACGACGAACCGTAGGCGACCCCCATGCGGCCATCGGCAATCGACGCATCGTCGGCGAGGCCCGCATCGGCGAGCGCGAGTTCGCTCGCGCGCACCGCATAGACCGAAACCGGACCCATCGCGCGCGTCTTCTTGCGCGGATAATGCGCGGGCACGGAAAACTCAGGCAGCGGGCACGCGAGACGCGTATGCAGCGACTCGAAGCGTTCCCATTCGGCGATCCGCCGCACGGCGTTGCGGCCGCGTTTCAAGGCCGCTTCGATGTCGTCCCAGCGGCTGCCGAATGCGGTCACGCCGCTCATACCGGTAATGACGACGCGCTTCATCAGATCATCCCGCCGTTGACGCCGATCACCTGACGCGTCACATACGAAGCCGCATCCGACATCAGGAAACTGACCGCCGCCGCGACTTCGGCCGGCTGGCCGACGCGGTTCATTGGCACGGTCTTCAGCGCATGTTCGACCGGCACCTCGTCGAGCATGCCGGTTTCGATCAGCCCCGGCGCCACGCAATTCACCGTGATCGCACGCGACGCGAGCTCGACCGCGAGCGCCTTCGTCGCGCCGATCAGACCCGCCTTCGCGGCGCTGTAGTTGACCTGGCCGCGATTGCCGATCACGCCCGACACCGACGCGATCGTGACGATGCGGCCGCCCTGCTTCGCGCGCACCATCGGCATCGTCAGCGGATGCACGACGTTGTAGAACGCGTCGAGCCCGGTTTCGATCACGACGTCCCAGTCTTCGTCGGTCAGCGCCGGAAACGCAGCGTCGCGCGTCACGCCGGCGCTGCAGACGATGCCGTAGTACGCGCCGTGCGCGGCCACATCGGCTTCGAGCACCTCGCGGCAGGCGGCGCGCTCGCGCACATCGAACTGCAGCACGCGCGCGGAGCCGCCCTGCGCCGCGATGCCGGCCGTCACGGCTTCGGCTTCGCTGCGGCCTGTGCGGCAGCCGACGGTGACCGCGAATCCGTCCGCGGCCAGTTGATACGCAATCGCGCGGCCGATGCCGCGGCTTGCGCCGGTAATGAGAACGCGCCGGCTCATGATCCGGAAATCCCCTCGATGAATGACTGAAAATCGGTCGGCTGGTACACCTTGATCACGGCTTGCGCGCAACGCGTGCCGTCGTGCTCAATCGTGCATTCGTACGCGCCGTGTCCTTCGGTGCTGCGCAGCACTTCCTTGGCGTCGATGCGCAGTTGCGCATCGCGCGCAAAAGCCGGCACGCATGCTTCGTAGCTGCGCGAGCCGAGCAGCACGCCGGGCCGCGCGCGGCCGCCCGCGCGCATCGCGAGCAGCGAGACGTGCGCGGCAATCGCCTGCGCCATCAGCTCGATGCCGATCCACGCGGGCATCGCGCCGTCGGCATTGGCGTACCAGGCGTCGGCATGGACGGTCGCGTGTGCGGTCAGCGTGTCGTCGCTGCATGCGCTCACGCGGTCGACGAGCAGCATCGAGCCGCGATGCGGCAGGATGACCTCGATCGGCTCGAAGACCTCCGCTTCTGCTTCCGCTTTCGCTTCGATGCGGACGGACGCGGCAAGCGATGCGCCCGCTTCGCCTCGTGTCTCGCTTATCGTTTCGTTGATCGCTTCGCTCATGGCTTTTTTGCGCCCTTTGTCGTCCCTTTTATTGCCCTTTTATCGTCCCGTTCAGCCCGCGAGAATCAGGCTGCAATTGCTGCCGCCGAACGCAAACGAATTGCTCATCACATAGCGCATGCCAACGCCGCGCGGCAAATACCGTTCGTCTTCGACGAGGTCCAGCCTCGGCAACGCGGGATCGGGCTGTCCGTCCCAGCAGTGACGCGGCAAGGCCATGCGTTCGCGCGCGAGCGTGAGCCACGCGAAGCCGAGTTCGGTCGCGCCGGCCGCGCCGAGCTGATGGCCCGTGTACGGCTTCGTGCCGCTTGCCGCGACGCCGCCGGCGAACACGCGCGCCATCAGCTGCGATTCCATTTCGTCGTTCTTGCGCGTCGCCGTGGCATGCAGGTTCACATAACCGATCGCCGACGGCGCGAGTCCGGCGTCGTCGAGCGCCGCGCGCAACGCCAGTTCACCGCCCACGCCTTGCGGGTCCGGCGCGGAAATGTGATGCGCGTCGCTCGATTCGCCGCAGCCGATGAGTGCGACCGGACCTTCATCGCGGCTCATCAGAAACACGGCCGCCCCTTCGCCGACGTTGATCCCGCAACGGTTGACGCTCATCGGATTGGTACGCGTCGTACTCGTCGATTCGAGCGATGCGAAGCCTTGCACAGTCAGCTCGCACAGCGAATCGACGCCGCCGACCACCACTGCGTCGCACAGTTGCAACTGCAGCAGGCGGCGCGCGGAGACGAACGCCTTCGCGCTCGATGTACAAGCGGTGGACACCGTGAATGCGGGGCCGTCGATGCCGAGCGCCGCGGCGGCGAACGGCGCCGCCGCGCCGATTTCCGTCTGCCGGTAATCGAAGCCTGCCGGCATCGCGCCCGCCTGTGCCCGGTGCGCGAACGCCGCTTCGGCCGCGTCGATGCCCGATGTGCTCGTACCGAGCACGACGCCGATCCGGTCAGCGCCGTAGCGTTCGCGCGCCGCGTCGACGTGCGGCGCAATCTGCGCGAGCGCGGCGAGCAGCAAGCGGTTGTTGCGGCAGTCATAGGGCTCGAGCGATGCTGGCGGCACGATGTCGAGCGCGGCGATCACGCGGCCGACGAATGCGTCGCCGATGCCCGTGGCAAGCGTGGTCATACCCGGCGCGTGTCCAGCGGCGAGCGCGGCTGCAATCGTGTCGACATGGTCGCCGAGCGCGTTGACCATGCCGAGCGCGTGCAGATAGACCGCTTGTTTCGATTTTTGCGCCTTCGGAATGCTCAGCGAAGCGCTCATGCGGTCCTCCGTAAATTCGACGGCATGCCGATCGGCGCAAGCAGCACCGCGACCGCAATGCCGAGCGCGAGCGTCGTGCCGAAGCTGTGCAGCGCGGGCATCGCGCTCGCGCCGAGCATGCCGAACGACAGCAGCGTGGTGGCGGCCGACAGCAGCACGCCCGTCCAGACCGCGCCGAGATCGGCGCCCGCGCGCATGCAGCCCTCGCGCAGGAACACCGCGTAATTCGAGCCGACGCCGAGCACGAGCATCAACGCAAGGCAGTTGAACAGATTGAGCGGAATATGCGCGTAGCCGAATGCCGCGAGCGTCAGCGCTACCGCCAGCAGCACCGGCATCGTCACCTCGATGCCCCCGCGCGACCCATAACGGAACATCGACAGCGCGAGCACGAGCACCAGTGCGCCGGCGAGCCACAGCGCGCTATCGACGCGATACGCGCCGAACAGCTTCGACACGCTGGCCGCCTTGTCGACGAACACAGCGCCGGGCACCGCATGCGCCGCGGCAAGCAGCGCCGGCAGATTGCCGGCATTCACCCGCTGCGGAATGACGAGCGCCGCGTAGCCGCGTGACCCGGTGTCGGCGGTGTTGAGCCATAGATGACGGAACGGCCGCGACCACGGCGCGGCAAGCCAGCGGTCGATCGTGAGCGGAGCGGGACTCGCCGGCTGCCGATACGCCGCGAGCCATGCATCGGCGACATCGTCGCGAAAGCCCGCGCTGACGAGCGTCGCGCGCAACGCGGCGGGGTTGTCGAAGACGCGCTTCGCGAGCAGTGCGCGATCGTCCACCTGGCGCTTGGCCGACGGCACGAACGACGTCACCGACTGCCAGCCCTCCGCCGACGACGCGCCGCTTAGCGCATCGAGCCGCGCGCCGAGCGTTTCCGCGCGCTGCAGCGCGATCTCGGGCGTTTCGCCGCGCACGACGAAGAACTGCGCGGTGTTGTCGATACCGATCGCGGTGCGGATGGCGTTTTCCTGCCTCGCCAGCGATGGATCGCGATTGATCAGCAGATGGATATCGTCGTCGCTCGACAGAAGCAGCCAGCCCGGTGCCGCCGCGACCAGCAGCAGTGCGGCGACGATCCATGCGCGGCGGCCATTCAGTAACGCGTGCCAGTGCGTGAGCAGCCGCCCTGCTGCATCGAATAGTGTGCGCGAATTGCGGCGGGTTTTAAGCGATGCCCCGCTTGCGTAGCTTTTTTGGCCCGTTTGTCGCGACTGGCTCGACTGGCTCGACTGGCCCGTCGCTTGGTTCGTCGCTTGGCTCGTCGATTGATTCGATTGACCAGCCCAACGCCGCTGCATCCGCGGCATCAACGCAGGCAGCAGCGTCAGCACCGAAGCGAACGCCGCACAAATGCCGACGATCGCAAAGCACGCAATCTGCCGCAGCGCCGGAAACGGCACGCACGCGAGAATCGCATAGCCGAGCAGACTCGTGGTCAGCGCAACGGTCAGTGCCGGACGCACCGCCCGCGCGGCGCGCTGCGCATCGAAGCGCGTGGATTCGCTACCTGCATGACGGCCGTCGCGATCGCCCGACCCACCGAGCGCCACGACAAAGTACTGAATCGAGTAATCGACTGCCTCGCCGATCAGACTCGCGCCGAACACGAGCGTGACGAGATGCAGCTTGCCGAACAGCAGCATCGTTGCCGCGAGCGCACAGACAATGCCAAGCGCGGTCGACAGAAAAGCGAGCACGAGAAAGCGCGGCGAGCGGAACACCCACAGCATCAGCAAGGCAATGCCGAACGCGGACGTCGCGCCGATCAGATGCACCTCGCGCTCCGCTGCGGCGCGCGCGGCCTGGGCGTAAAACACGGCGCCGGTGCGGGCGAGCGTCACGTCGGGAAACTGTGTCTTAAGCTGCTTCTCGCCGCGCTCGCTCGCGTGCAGCACCGCCTGTTCGAGCGGTGCATCGTAGGCCGAGCCCGGCAGCGTTGCGACCACCAGCACGCTGGTCGCCGCGCCGCGGTGCGCGACGAGCAGGCCGTCTTCGATGCCGAGGTTCGACGTCGCGAGCGGCAAGGCGGCGAGCCAGTGTTCGAGCCAGCCGAACGGATCGTCCGCGAGCGGCGTCGCGAATGCGCCGTGCACGGGGTTATACAGGCGCCGCAGCAGCGCGTCGCGCAGCGGCATCGAAGGATCGGCGAGCGACGCGCGGTCCGCGGCCGTCAGCAACCCGAAACGGTAAGGCAGATAGAGACCGCTGATCTGCGACAGGTCGAACGGCGGCAGTTGTGCGGTCACCGTGCGGAATGCGCCGCTCGACGAGAGCGTCGCCGCCAGCGATTTCGCGGCCGCTTTCGCGTGGTCGCCGTCGTTCGCGGTCACGACGTAGACGGTGCGGTCGCCTAGCGCGGCCGCGAGGGCGTCGACCGCTTGCTCGGCGACCGGATCGGCTTCGGTCTGCGGAAGCAGTTCGAGCAGGTTCGTTTGCAACGGCGACGGCCCGGTGAAACGCCACGCGCAATACAGCACCGCGACGAGCGCGAGCACGAGCCAGACGGCCCGGATGCCCCAGCGCTGCCGCACGAGCCGTTGCTGCGTGAGTTCCATTACGACGACGCTCCAAAGAGCGCGCGCTCGGCCGGCGTCAGTGCGTCGACGGCGCTGCTGCGCGTGAAGTCGAGTTGCGTCACATCGCCGTTCGCCAGCGTGATGCGCACGTGCTGCAAATACGCGCCGCCGCTCATCTGCAAGGATTTGATCGCCTGCGCGAGCTGCGGCTGGTTAGGCTTGAGCAGCATTTGCCATTGCTCGGGCGTGCCGCGCGCGTCGACGTCGAACTGCGCGTATAGCGCCGAGAGATCTCCGCCGAACATCGAGCGCATCATCCGCGAGACCTGGGCGACGCCCTGCGCCCCGCCCCCTGTGCGCGGCGCGCCGTCGGTCTTCAGGTGCTGACCGTTCGGGTTGACTTCGCTGACGCCGGCATCGTCGATGACGTAGGTCGTTTTATACGGCGTATCGATGCGCCAGATCACGCCACGCGCGCGGAAAAACAGCAGCGAGCCCGTGTTCACGAGCGGCTCGCGCATGGCGGAAAGCGTCTGTGTCTGCGTGAATTGGGCGCGTACGCCGTTCATATGGCCGAGCTCGGATGCGATCGATGCGACGAGTCCAGGATTGCCCGCCACCGCTGCAGCCGAAGCCGAAGCTGCATTCGCCGCTGCAGGCGACGCCGCCACCGCGTCCACGCAGCGCAACAGAAGGCCCGCTGCACCCACGGACAAGGTCAGCGCCGCAACGACCGTCACGGTCCCCGTCACCATCGCGCGCACGCGCCGGTATCGTTTCAGATTCAAGCTTTCCATACACGCTCCAGTTTCTCGAATACGACCAGCGGCGACTCGAACTGCAATTCCTGCGACGCGGCATCGACCGCGACCTGAATCGTGTAGCCCTTCGTGAGGCGCGTGCCGGACGCGCGATCGACGATCGTGTAGCCGATCTTCAAACGGTTCTGGTACTCGAGCAGTTCGGCCCGCACCTCGAGCTGCTGCCCGTAGGTGGCCGGCCGCACATACTTCAGATGCGCCTCGACGATCGGCCACAAATAACCGGACGCCTGCATCTCGCGGTAGTCGTAGTCGAATGCGCGCAACAAAGCCGCGCGGCCGATCTCGAAGTACTTCAGATAGTTGCCGTGCCAGCAGACGTTCATGGCGTCGACGTCGTGAAACGGCACTTCGACGAATCCGCTTGCCGCAAGGACCGGCGCGGAATTAGCGAGTTCGTGCATCTGCATCGGTTTTCTCCTCGCGGGGCACGCCGACGCGCACGTCGGCGAATGCATCGACCAGCGCGCCATCGGCGATTTGCGCAGTCAGCGCACGCAGGTCCATTTCGAGCGCGCGGTCCTCGTCGACGAACGGCGATTGCGCATTGACGCGGTCCGCGAAGCTCGCGAGCGGCGTGGGCACGAGCGTCGCAGCAGCGTCGCGCACGCGCAGCCGCAAGGCCTGCACGGCCGCGAGCGTATGCGCGGCCGCGACCTGCTCCGTTAGCTCGATCACGCGCAGGCAGTCGCGCGCGGCGATCGTGCCCATGCTGACCTTGTCCTGATTGTGCGATTCGGTCGAACGCGAGAACACGCTCGCGGGCATCGTCAGCTTCAATGCTTCGGCCGTCCATGCGGACGACGAAATCTGCACCGCCTTGAAGCCGTGATTGATCGGCGCACGCGACGACGTCGCGCCGGACAGATTGCGCGGCAAGCCGTTGTTGAACTTCTCGTCGACCAGCAGCGCAAGCTGGCGGTCCATCAGGTCCGCGAGATTGGCGACCGCCGTCTTCAGCGAGTCCATCGCGAACGCGATATGGCCGCCGTAGAAGTTGCCGCCGTGCAGCACGCGCTCGCTGTCGGGATCGACGAGCGGATTGTCGTTTGCGCTGTTCAGTTCGTTTTCGACGTCGCGCCGCACCCATGACAACGCGTCGCGCGCCACGCCGATCACATGCGGTGCACAGCGGATCGAATAGCGGTCCTGCAGACGGTGGCCCGGCGTATCGTCGCGGCCGGCGAGGTCCGCGCGAATCCATGCGGCCGCTTCGGCCTGGCCCGCATGCGGCTTCGCCTCGAAAATCAGCGCGTCGAAATGCGCGGCGCGTCCGTCGAGCGCAACCGTCGACAACGCCGTCAGGCGCGTCGCGATACGCGTCAGATGGTCGGCGCGCGCGAACGCGAGGCACGCAAGGCCTGTCATCACCGCCGTGCCGTTCATCAGCGCGAGGCCTTCCTTCGGGGCGAGTGTGAGCGGCGCGCGGTCGAGTTCGGTCCACACGCCGCGCGCCTCGCGCAGCGCGTCGTTGAACATCACGTCGCGTTCGCCGACGATCGCAGCGGCAACATACGACAACGGCGTCAGGTCGCCGCTCGCGCCGACCGAGCCCTCCGACGGAATGCGCGGCAGAATCCGGTGATTGATCAGATCGGCGAGGCGCTCGAGCAGAATCGGCCGCACGCCCGACAGGCCATACGCGAGTGAGTTGAGCCGCGCGGCGATGACCGCAAGCGTTTGCGCATCGTCGAGATACGCGCCCATGCCGCAGCCGTGATAGCGCGTGAGCTGCAGCGGCAATGCGTTGACGAGATCCATCGGCACGTCGACGACGCAGGCCTCGCCGTAACCGGTATTGACGCCGTACACGGTCGCGCCTGCCGCCAGATGCCGGCGCAGGAATTCCGCGCCGCGTTCGATACGCGCGCGCCACGCCGGGTCGGCGCTCAAGGCGACGGGCGCGCGCCGCTGCGCGATCGCCACGACGTCTTCGATTGCCATCCGCCGGCCGCCGATGACGACCGGCTGTTGTGCGGCGCGCTGCTTGATGGTTGCGCGCGCATCGATCGTGCGTGCGTCGCCGCTCAGGTCATGCTCGGCCATTCGCTCCCCCGTTGCTTCGCGCGGACACGCGCACGAAGCGGTCTTGTGCGGGCGTCGCCTTCGCGGGACGCGCCCAGAAATCGTAAAAGTTGAACCACTGGTAAGGCGCTTTGCGGCAGTAGTACTCGAGCCGCGCCGCATAGCGTTGCGCCCATGCGGCCAGATGCGCAAGCCGCTCGCCGCGCGGCAGTT
Source organism: Paraburkholderia edwinii (assembly GCF_019428685.1). Taxonomy (NCBI): domain Bacteria; kingdom Pseudomonadati; phylum Pseudomonadota; class Betaproteobacteria; order Burkholderiales; family Burkholderiaceae; genus Paraburkholderia; species Paraburkholderia edwinii. The sequence continues at coordinate 1,414,150 of NZ_CP080095.1, read as the reverse complement.
CGATGCGTTCGGCGAACGGCTCGAAGTAGACGCGATAGCTTGCGCGCGCTTCCTTCAGGCAGAAAAACAGGTAGACCGGGCAGCCGAGCGCATGCGCGAGCACGTACGGCCCTTGCGCGAACGGCGCGGTCGCACCGAGAAACTGCGCGTCGATCGTGCGGCCCGATTCGCTCGCCGGCACGCGGTCGCCGACAATCACGAGCAGTTCGCCCGCGTCGATGCGCTCCTGCATCATCATCGACGTCTGCGGACCGAAGTCGCTGACTTCGACAAGGCGCTGCGCGAACTGGCTGTTCGCGCCGGCCAGCACATTGTTGAAGCGCCGCGCGTGTTCGGTGTAGACGATCGCGGTGATCTTCACGTATGCGCCGCGTATGGCGAGCGCGCGCATCATTTCCAGATTGCCGAGATGCGCGCCGATGACGAGCGCGCCGCGGCCGCTCGCGGCCAGCGCTTCGAATGCGGACGGATCGTCGAAGGCGATTGCGTCGATGTTGACGCGGCCGGACCATGCGGCAAGCTTGTGCAGGCCGGCTTGCGCGAAGGCGTACATCTGCCGGTATGCGCTGGGCCAGCCGGGGCGCGGCATACGGGGGTTTTGTATTGCGTTGCTGCTGTGCGTTGCGTCGCCGCTTGTGTTGCTTGCTGTCTCGTCGCGCGTTTTGTCGCTTGCGATGTTCGCTTTTTCAGCGCGCGTCGCTTCGGCTGCATCGTTTTGCGCGGCGTTCGCGAGTCGCGTGAAATACGTGCGCGAGGCACTCCGCGCGGCGCGGCCCGTCAGCAGGAAGTACGCGACGATCGGATGCAGTAGCCAGCCCGTCACACGCAGACCGAACAGCCGGCAACTGAGCGCAAGGGTTTGCATGCCGAGACGGCTGCCGCGTTCGGCAATACGCGACCAGTGATGAGGGTTGACCGGCGCTTGCGTGGACGCGGTGGACGCCGTGGATGCGGTGGATGCGGTGGCATTCGGGCGGCCGCTGTGCGGCGCGCTGTGTTTGGCGCCGGCCGCCGCCGCGTTTTCAGGCCTGTCTTCGAGGCCGATTGCAGGGCCGTTCGCAGCCCCGCTTACCGCGTCGTTTTCCACAACCGGCACGCCCGCGTCGCGCGGCATCAGCTTGTGCGCGAGCAGCACCGGCAAGCGCCAGAGCATCCCGCACACGAGGCGCGTGTGGCTGCGCGAGATGCGCACGTTGTCCCACAGCACATCGAAATGCGACACGCCGTCCTGCGCGTACGTGACGCGAGTGTCGAGCGTGCGAAACGCGATATGCCGCCAGTACAAACGCACGAGGATCTCGATGTCGAAGTCCATGCGCTCCGGCAGCGCGACCTCGTCGAGCAGCGCGCACGCGGCCGCAAGCGGATAGAGCCGGAAGCCGCACATCGAATCGCCGATCGTCAGCGACAGCGTTTCGATCCACACCCACACGTGCGTCAGATAGCGGCCGTACAAACGCGCCTTCGGCACGCTCGCGTCGTAGACCGGACGGCCGATCACGACAGCCGCGGGCGCGGCGCGCGCGGCTTCGATAAAACGCGGCACATCGGCTGCATCGTGCTGCCCATCGGCGTCGATCTGCAGCGCATGCGTGTAGCCGGCGACCCGCGCGGCGCGCAGTCCGTCCATCACGGCCGCACCCTTGCCGCCGTTCTTCGGCCGCCGCAGCAGCGTCAGTTGCGGGGCGTACCGGTCGTGCAGCGCATTGAGCACTTCGCGCGTCGCGGCATCGCTGCCGTCGTCGACGAGAAAGATCGGCAGCCCGTGGACCGCGAGCTTCGCGAGCGTTTCGCCGATCGCGTCCTTGTGGTTGTATATCGGCACCACGATGCAGGCGGCGAAATTCACGTGGACTCCCGATAGACGATCACGCCCGACGCGCAATCGCGTTCCCCGAGCCGGTAAGAGAACTGCACGCGCCGCCGCGGCGCGTCGTGCGCGAGCGTCAGCGCGAGCAGCGCGCCGGGGCGCACGGGCGCCGTGAATTTGAGCCGGTCGATCGACGCGAGGCCGTCCACGCCGGGCACGTGTTCGGACGCGAGGCGGATCGCCCAGTCGAGCTGCACGACGCCCGGCAGAATCGGCACGCCGGGGAAGTGGCCGTCGAAATGGACGAGCGACGGCGGCACGCGCAGTTCGTAGTGCAGTTCGTTGCCGTCGCGCGCTTCCGCCAGCACTTCGACGCCTTCCGGGCGCGGTCCGAACGCTTGCGCAAGCGTGGTGGCGGGCAGTTTGCCGCGCGCGTCGTAAGGCAGCGCGATCCTGAAACGCCAGCGGCGCGGCAACACGACGGTGTCGAAATACGTCGCGAGATGACGATGCAGCGTCTTCGCGAGCGCAATGCGGCCGCTCGCGCGCAGCGCCGCACTGCCCGTCTCGCTCAACGCGATCACGGCGCCGATGCGCTCGCGCGATACACCGGCGAGCGGCACCGTCGCGGCCTGCGCGACATAGGGGTGCAGCATCAGGCGCGCTTCGAGTTCGGGCAACGACACGCGCTTGCCGTCGAGCTTCACGATGCGGTCGAGCCGACCTTGCAGCGTAAAGCGGCCGTTTGCATCGAACGACACGGCGTCGTCGGTGCGATGCCAGTCGTCGTGACCGAGATGCGGCGAGCGCAGTTCGAGCGCCCCATCCACGCCGCGCCGCGTGTCGATGCCGACCAGCGGCTGCCACGCCGTCGATGCGCTCTGGCAGCGCCAGCCGATGCCGCCCGTCTCGGTGCTGCCGTAGATTTCCACCGGCGACGCGCCGCCGAACGCGGCCGCGTACTCGCGCGCGGCCTCTTCGGCAAGCGGTCCGCCCGACGAAAAGAACGCGCGCGGCACCGGCGCGAGCGTCGCGAAGCCGGGTAATGCGGGCCAGCGCGACAACTGCGCGGGTGCGGAAACGACGACCGTCGCCCCGTACGCATCGATGCGCGTCTGCAATTGCTGCGGCTCGTTCACCGCCGTTCGATCGAACGGCCGGCCGGCCGCCAGCGGCCACAGCACGCGAAACAGCAAACCGTAGATATGCCGATGCGGCACGCTCGCGACGACCGTCGCAGTGCCTGCGAGATCGCGCCACTGGTTTTCGAGCGTGCGCACTTCGGCATCGAACTGCGCGAGCGTTTTACGAATCGGCTTCGGCGTGCCGCTACTGCCGGATGTGTACAGCGTGAGCGGCGCGTGCGGATCGATATGTGTGTATCGACCGGCGCGTTCGGCGGAAGACGCGGGATCGGACATCAGCGAAGTCTCGCGGGCGAGCGCCTGCACCGATGCGTCGGTCAGGACCGAGTCGTACGCGCCGGCAAGGTCGGCCAGATAGCCTGGCGTCGCGCTAGCGGGAATCACCGGCTCCTTGCCGCACGCGAGGATCGCGAAGAGCGCGCAGGCGAAGTCGTAGGTGTCGTCGATGCACAGCGCGCAGCGCGTGCCCTGCTGCTTATCGACATGCGCCGCGATCGCAGCGACGCGCGCGCAAAATGCGGCGTGGTCGATCGTCGTGGCGGTTTTTGAGGCGCTTGAAGAGTGGCCTTGCACGCGATCTTGCGTCTGTCCTTGCGTCTGTCCTTGCGCCTGATCTTGCGCGTCGCCTCGCGATACGTCGCGGCAAACCGGCGTATGCGCCGCACGCCGGCCGCGCAGCAGATCGTGCAGCGCGATCATGCGGCCTCCGAGCGTGCCGACGGTTCAGCACGCGCCACGCGCGGCAACACGACGAGATAACGCCACACGATCTCGCCGGCGAACAACAGGCCGATCAATCCATACGCAATCGCGCCGTTATAGAGCGACCACGCATCGCGCGGCCAGCACAGCGCCGTATAGAGCGAAAACGCGCCGTTCAGCACGAAGAACGCACACCACACCTGAGTCACGTGACGCGTATAGCGAATCGCCGGTTCGCTCAGATCCGGCTTGCGCAGCCGCGCAAATTTCTCGACCATCGACGGCCCGCGCACGAGCGTCGCGCCGAACGCGATCAGCAAGCCGAGGTTTACGAGACTCGGGTAGAGGCGCAGCAGCAGTTCGCTATTGGTCGCGACGATGACCGCGGAGCCGCAGCCGAGCAATGCCGCCACGCTCCATTCGACGGCCGAGATGCGCTTGAGCGTCGCGGCGAGCGCGCCGCGGCGCGCGATCTGCTGCACGCAAAGCAGGCCGAACAGCATGCAGCCGACGTAGCGCGGCGCACGCGAGTGCCACGCGAACAGAATCACGACCGGATAAGCGAGTTTCGCCGCGACGTTCATCACGCGCGCCGTCACGCGGCGCGCGGCGCCCGTAGCGGCCGGTCCATGCGACGGATCCTGCTGCATCAGCCCTGCGCCGCGAGCAGCGATTCGACCGCAACGATCACATCGCCCACCGTGCGCACCGACTTGAACTCTTCCGGCTTGATGCGACGGCCCGTCATTTCCTGCAGCTTGATCGCCAGATCGACGGCGTCGATACTATCGAGGTCGAGTTCCTCGAACAGGTGCGCCTCGGGCGTCACGCGTTCGGGATCGATGGCGAAGTTCTCCTTGAAGATCGCGCGAATGCGCGCGAGGATTTCTGCGTCGGTCACGTTCTATTCCCCCTTCTTTATTGTGCTGTCGGCGGCATCGGCCGGTTCGCGCTGACTTGCGACCAGCGCCGCGAGCGTGCTGATCGAACGGAAGTGCTCGCGGGTGCTTTCGTCGTTGGCGGCGATCGTGAGCTGGTAATGCTTGCGCAGCACGATGCCGATCTCGAGTGCGTCGATCGAGTCGAGGCCGACGCCGTCGGTGGCGAACAGCGGCGCATCGTCGTCGATATCGGCGGGCGTCAGGTCTTCCAGATCGAGCGCCTCGATCAGAAGCTGTTTGATCTCAAGCTTTAAAGAATCCATAGTCGAACAGATGCTGGGTAATGTGGGCTTCGATTGCGCTCGTCATGCGGCGTGCCGCGAGCGCCGGCGGCATATCCGGTGCGGTGAAGACGTCGCTGCCGATCGGCGCGAGCACGTTGACGCGCATATGAAACGCACGCGGCGGGACGTTGTACCAGCGCATGCCTTTCGTAAACGCCGGCGGATCGCAGTCCATCAGCACCGGCAGGATCGGCGCACGCGTGCCGATCGCCATATGCGCGAACCCGCGTGAGAATGCATGCATGCGGTTCGGCGCGGGGCTGCGCGTGCCTTCGGGAAAAATGATCATCGTGTAGCCGTCGGCGAGCTGGCGGGCACCGGCTTCGACGAGTTCGACCGGGTCCGCATTGCTCACATACGAGGCCGCGCGCACGATGCCCCAGAAACATGGGTTGCCCCAATGCGTGCTCTTCACGACGCAGCACGCGCGCGGCGTGAGCGACAGCAGCACCATCACGTCGAGCCACGTCGGGTGATTCGCGACGACGATCGCCGGCCGCCGTGCGCGCAAGGCCTCGACGCCGGCCACGTCGAGCTTCATCACGCCAACGATGCGCAGCACCCACACGAGCGCGCGAAAGAACACGTGAATCAGTTCGGCCACGGCGCGTTGACGCGAGGCGCGATACGGCCATAGCGACGCGAGCGGAAACATCAGCAGCGAAAAAGCGAGCCCGCACAGGCCGAACGCCACGAAGCTCATGCCAGTGGCAAAGAGCCGCCAGTAGTAGTCAAGCTTCGCCGTCATGCCAGTTCCACTCCCATATCGCGGAGCCGCTTTGCCACCGCGATGCGGTGCGTCCCTCGAGACACTGCAGCAGTGCCTCGCTTTGTGTGGCGAACGCGGCGGCACCCGGTTCGCGTGCGCGTTCGCCTGTCTCTTTGCCTGCATCTTTGCCTGCGCCCGATGCCGAGCATTCGAGGCGCCCGAGTGCGGTCGACGCGTCCAGCAACACGGCGAGCGCGCCGCCCTGCACTTCGTCTTCGATCGCGCCGTACGCGGCATCCGCGGGCTCGTCCGCGTAGATCATCAGGACCGGCGCCGACGGATCTGCCTCGTACTGCGCATGCGCCTCGAGAAGCGCATAGCCGAGCGTGGCGGCACCCGCCGACACCGCGCCCGCCGCGCTCCGGTCGCCGCGCGCGATGCCGAATATGCCCGTCATCGCATTCAGTACCGACAGGCTGAACGCCGTTGGCGAAACGGGCTCGCCCGCTGTTATCGCATGCAGAATTTCCGTAGTCCGTCGCAACTCGCCGTGCCGCGACGCAAACAGCACGCGCACCGCTGCGCGATCCGCGGCGCAGTCGTGCGCGACCTTCAGCGCAACGCGCGACAGACTGCTCAGACGGCGCCGCACGATCGGCTCGATAAAGCTCAGATCGGGGGCTTTGGCTGCATTGACAGGCCAGGAAGACCAGCGAGCGACCGGAATGGTCCAGTGCAGATTGGGCATATCGGTGTACGCGCATACGGGGTGGCCGGTGCGTAGAAGGAGGCTTTGCGCGAGACATGCCGCACAAGCGCCCTTCTTCGAGGGCATTCGCTGTTCAGGGGTCCAGTTTTTTCCTGTTTAGCGAGTTATAACGGCACCGGCCGCTATTTATTTAGTACAGGGCGCTAAGGCCTTCGAACTGCTCCCTGCCGCGGTCGCCCGCGACCGGCGAATGATACGCAACATTTTTGGATAAATCAGCCCAAAACCAGGACGAACCCCTATCCGTCTCGCACACGCGACGCGTGAAGCGCGCCGCGCTTGCTTTAGCGGCGCTTTTTTCGCGAGTTTTTTTGCGGTTTTTTTTCGGTATGCCAGGTGCGTCCGGTTAATTGTCAATTCAGCCGAACATTCAATACGCATCGAAATCGCTCGAGCAAACGCATTCAGGATTCCGACACGCCTGTTGAACTGAAGACGCGTCAGAAGGATGTAATGTGCAATGAAATAGACGATTCAGCCCGGCAGACGAAAAAAGTAACGACAAAGCGGGCTGGACGCGCAAGGACGCGTGTTATAATTTGCCGCTCATTGGGGAGTAGCCGCCCCGCTCGATGTCATGCGCCATGCTTTCAGTTTCATGAAAGCGCGCACCGCACATCGCTCGCGGGGGCGTCTGTCAACAAACTTGGCCCGCGTGGCCATGGCAGACGCAGCCTTTGGCCTGGCGAGACCGATGATCCATAGCGCGCCGTGATAGGGCCCGGCGCGTCATGGGTCGTCGCTCGCTCACATCCGGCCCGAGGAAATTAGAAAAACGTGGATCAGGCTTTTCTCATCTCGACCGGTGCGGTCGCGCTCGCCGAAATCGGCGACAAGACACAACTTCTCTCGCTCGTTCTCGCCGCCCGCTATCGCAAGCCGGTGCCGATCATCTTCGGCGTGCTCGCGGCGACCTTGATCAATCACGCCGGCGCGGGCGCGCTCGGCGCATGGTTAGGCTCGCTCGTCACGCCGACGGTGATGCGCTGGGCGCTCGCCGCGTCGTTTATCGGCATGGGTTTATGGATTCTCGTACCCGACAAGCTCAGCGAAGAGGAGGCGAAAACGAACCGCACGCACCTCGGCGTGTTCGGCGCGACCGTCGTCACGTTTTTTCTCGCGGAGATGGGCGACAAGACACAGCTCGCCACGGTTGCGCTTGCCGCACGCTTTCATGATTTTTTCGGGGTCGTCGCGGGCACGACGCTCGGCATGATGATCGCGAATGTGCCGGCGATCCTGCTAGGCGACCGCTTCGCGCACAGGCTGCCGACGAAACTCGTGCATGGTATTGCCGCGGTGATGTTCGTTGTACTTGGCGCGCTCGCGCTGTGCGGCGTGGGGATTTGAGCGGCAGCCCCAGCAAACGTTACTGCGAAAGCCCCACGCTTTCGCAGTCACACCGCTTTAACATTTACTGCACCGCCTTCGCGCCCGAAGCCGGCGCGGCGGGCGCCGCGGCGCCGGCCGCGACTTCGTTCGGCGCGCCGCCCTGCCCATCGACCGGCAGCTTCACCGTACGCACCACGCCGTTGCCGAGCGGGAAATCGGCCATCGCACTGCGCGCAAGAAACGGCATCGCGTAGACGAGCGACGCTTCGTCGCCCGAGCTGCGCGCGGTCACGTTATAGACTTCCTTGCCGCTCGCACGGTCGGTGATACGAATGCCGAGCGTGTGTGTAAACACGGGGTAGCTTTGCGTCACATAACCGCCGCCGTAAGGTCCCCATGGCCCCCATGGCCCGCCGCCCCAGCCATACGGCCGGCCCCAGTAGTACGGACCCGGCCACGGGTCATAGTAATAAGCCGGCGCCGACGACACGGCCATATCCGAGCGCGTCCCGTACGCAATGGCAACGAGGTAATGCGCCCTGTCCATGTCGACCTGCCTGAACGCATGCGTCGCCAGTTCGTTCGCGACCACCTGTTCGTACGTCGAGTCTTCGAGGCTGTTCGCTTGCGAAGTGGTGCGCTGGAATGCGTAGGTGCGTGTCGCGTCGCTGCCGCCGTCCCAGTTCGAGAACGCGGTGACCTGCGTCGTCACATAAGACGTGCAGCCCGCCAGCAGCATCGCCAGTGCGGCGAACATCAGCCCGGCGTGGCGTCCCCATGAACGGGTCCTTCGATCGAGCTTCATCGTATTTCCTTTCTTTCGCTGTCGTCGCCCGCGCACGCCGCGCAAGCGGCCCTGATAATACGCTGACCCTGTCATCGCATGAAAAGTTCGAGCGTGAGAGGCCTCGTGAATCGCCTGTTCGTGCGGTGCCGACCATCTCGCACAAGCCGGGCACAGGCCGCGCACAAGCCGGGTGCATGCCGCGCGGCACACGCTGAAATGCCCGCGCCGGACGGCGGGCACCCGGGCTTCGCCCAGGGTTTTAGTTTGCTTTTAAAATGATCCGACCAGCCCGGTTCGCGCATCGCGCAAGCCGGCTTCGAGACTCTCATTTTCTACCCATCATGGCCGATACCGCTACGCCCCCCGTCATCCGCCGCGCCGATTACACGGCGCCTGCCTTTCTCATCGATACCGTCGCCCTCGAGTTCGATCTTGCGCCCGAACGCACGACCATCAGGAACACGATGCGTCTGCGCCGCAATCCGGACGCAGCGTCGAACGCCGTACGCGAGACGCACCTCGAACTGATGGGCGAACAGCTCGACTTCGTCAGCGCCGCCATCGACGGCAAGCCCCATGCCGCGGTGCGGGTGCACGAGCATGGCCTCACGGTCGAGAACGTGCCCGATGCGTTCGAACTGACGCTCGTCGGCACCTGCAATCCGGCGGAAAACACCACCCTCTCGGGGCTCTACGTATCGAGCGGCAACTTCTTCACGCAGTGCGAGGCGGAAGGCTTTCGCCGTATCACGTGGTTTCTCGACCGTCCCGATGTGATGGCCACCTACACCGTCACGCTGCGTGCCGATAAAGACGCTTATCCGGTGCTGCTGTCGAACGGCAATCTGCTCGAACAGGGCGACCTGCCGGACGGCCGCCACTTCGCGCGCTGGGAAGACCCGTTCAGGAAACCGAGCTATCTGTTCGCGCTCGTCGCCGGCAAGCTGGTCGCGCTCGAGGAACGCGTCACATCCGGTTCCGGCAAGGAAAAACTGCTGCAGGTCTGGGTCGAACCGCACGATCTCGACAAGACGCGGCACGCGATGGATTCGCTGATCCATTCGATTCGCTGGGACGAACGGCGCTTCGGGCTCGAACTCGATCTCGACCGCTTCATGATTGTCGCGGTCAGCGACTTCAACATGGGCGCGATGGAAAACAAAGGCCTCAACATCTTCAACACGAAGTACGTGCTCGCGAACCCGGAAACGGCAACCGATACCGACTTCGCGAATATCGAAGCGGTGGTCGGCCATGAGTATTTCCACAACTGGACCGGCAACCGCGTGACCTGCCGCGACTGGTTCCAGCTGAGCCTGAAAGAAGGTCTGACGGTATTTCGCGATCAGGAATTTTCGGCCGATATGGCGGCCGGCGCTCACCAGCAAAACAGCAAGAACGGTGGAGACGAGGCTGCGCGCGCGACGAAGCGCATCGAAGACGTGCGCGTGCTGCGGCAGATGCAGTTCGCCGAAGACGCAGGCCCGATGGCGCACCCGGTGCGGCCCGAGAGCTATGTCGAAATCAACAACTTCTACACGATGACCGTCTATGAGAAAGGCTCGGAAGTTGTGCGCATGTATCAGACGCTGTTCGGCCGCGACGGCTTCAGGCGTGGCATGGATCTGTACTTCAAGCGGCACGATGGGCATGCGGTCACCTGCGACGATTTCCGCATGGCGATGGCCGATGCGAATGGCCGCGACCTCGCGCAATTCGAGCGCTGGTACAGCCAGGCCGGCACGCCGCGCGTGACGGTCTCCACTGCCTACGATGCCGCGCAGCGCCGTTACCGCGTGACGCTCAAACAAGGTTACGGCGAGAGTTCGCAGGCCGCGCGCGAGACACAGAAAGGCCCGCTGCTGATTCCATTCGCGATCGGCCTGATCGGCGCGGACGGCAAAGACCTGCCGCTGCGTCTAGAAGGCGAAGCGCAAGCCCCGGCCGCAACCACGCGCGTGCTCGAATTCACCGACAGCGAACAGACCTTCACCTTCGTCGACGTCGCCGAAAAGCCGCTGCCGTCGCTGCTGCGCAATTTCTCGGCGCCGGTTATCGTCGAATACGACTACAGCGGCGATGAACTTGCGTTCCTGCTTGCGCACGACAGCGATCCGTTCAACCGCTGGGAAGCCGGCCAGCGCCTCGCGACGCGCGAACTGCTGACGCTCGCCGACCACGCGGCGAACGGCAAGCCGCTGCAGCTCGACGATGCAGTCGTCAGCGCGTTTGCGCGTGTGCTGAACGACGCAACGCTGTCGCCGGCATTCCGCGAGCTTGCGCTGATGTTGCCGTCCGAGGCGTACCTCGCCGAACAGATGGACGAATCGAACCCGGCTGCCGTGCATCGCGCGCGCCAGTTCCTGCGTCAGCGCCTCGCAAACGCGCTCAAGCGCGACTGGCTCGCGATCTACGACAAACATCAGACGCCGGGCGCGTATCAAGCCACGCCCGAAGATGCGGGCCGCCGCGGTCTGAAGAACCTCGCGCTCGCATATCTCGCCGAGCTCGACGATACGAGCGACGCGGTGCGGCTTGCGTCCGCGCAATATGCGTCGGCGAATAACATGACCGATCGCGCCGCGGCGCTGTCCGCGCTGCTGACCGCGGCCGCATCCGGTACTGGCGCCGGCGACGCGCAGCATGCGCTCGACGACTTCTATCGCCGCTTCGAAAAGGAGCCGCTCGTCATCGACAAGTGGTTCGCGTTGCAGGCGACGCAGCGTGGCACGCCGCAGCGGCCGGTCATCGATATCGTGCGCCGGCTTATGACGCATCCCGCGTTCAATCTGAAGAACCCGAATCGCGCGCGCTCGCTGATCTTCAGTTTCTGCGGCGCGAACCCCGCGCAATTCCACGCGGAAGACGGCTCCGGTTACGCATTCTGGGCCGAGCAGGTAATCGCACTCGATGCGCTCAATCCGCAGGTCGCGGCGCGCCTCGCGCGCACGCTCGAATTGTGGCGCCGCTTCACGCCCGCGTTGCGCGAACAGATGCGCCGCGCGCTCGAAAAGGTTACCGCGCAGGTGAAGTCGCGCGATGTGCGCGAGATCGTCGAGAAGGCGCTCGGCTGACAGAATCCGCACTTCCTCTGTAGTACGAAGCCGGCACAGCGTGCCGGCTTTTTTGTTTGCGCTTTTTGTCTGCAGTACCTGACCGTTGGCCATTCGGACGACTGTTCAGAGTCGCGCGCAGTCGTCAAAGTAAACGCACTCGGACAACACTTTACATTTAACGCCGTGCGTTATACGATACCTATGATTTCATCATTTGGCGACAAGGCAACTGCGCTCGTTTTTTCGGGCGGCTTCGCCCGTACACTGCCTGTCCACATTCAGTCCATCGCGCATCGCAAACTGCAAATGATCGACGCGGCAACCTCGCCGTCCGACCTGCTCCTGCCGCCCGGCAACCGGCTCGAAGCGTTGCAGGGCGAGCGCAGCGGCCAGTGGAGCATCCGCATCAACGAGCAATGGCGAATCTGCTTCTACTTCTCCGAAGGCGAAGCGCTCAATGTCGAAATCGTCGACTACCACTGATTCAAAGGGAGGCCTGTATGGTCATCAAACGTTCCGAACTCGCAAGCACGGATTTCTCGGATATCGCGACCGGCGAGCGGATCACCGCGGTCCATCCCGGTGAAGTGCTGCGCGCGGAGTTTCTCGATCCGCGCGGCATGTCGGTGAACGCGCTCGCGCTTGCGCTGCGTGTGCCGGCGCCGCGCATCAACGACGTCGTGCGCGGCAAGCGCGCGGTCTCGCCGGAAACGGCATTGCGTCTTGCACGCTATTTCGGCACCAGCGCGCTGTTCTGGATGAACCTGCAGATCGCGTACGATCTGCGCGTCACCACCGCGGAGTCTGGCGCGCAGATCGAACGCGAAGTCGAGCCGCTGCCGCCGCGCGAGCGCCCGAAGCCGCCGAAAGCGCAGCCCGCCAATGCGCGCGCCGCCGCGCTCGCGGCGAGTGCGGCCCGGCGCGTCGGCAATAGCGCGGGCGGCGGGGCTTCACGCAAGGCCTGACTGCGCAACTCGCTTCAACCGCGCTTGCAATTGCGCCTGAACCGCGCTTGAACCACACTTGATCCACGCTTGAGCCGCACCTGAAACCCCATCCGCAACCGAAGCGCCACGGCTTTCACATTTTCTTTATGCGGAATCCGGCAGGCGAGCGGGTAAAATCGATGCATTCCTGAGCCTCCCGGAGCACTGCAATGGCACTGCCACGTCGCACCACTCTCACGAAGTACCTGATCGAGCAGCAACGCGAAAACAACAATCTGCCCGCGGATCTGCGTCTTTTGATCGAAGTCGTTGCACGCGCGTGCAAGGCGATCAGCTATCACGTCAGCAAAGGCGCGCTCGGCGATGCGCTCGGAACCGCCGGCAGCGAAAACGTGCAAGGTGAAGTGCAGAAAAAGCTCGACATCCTGTCGAACGAAATTCTGCTCGAAGCCAACGAATGGGGCGGCAATCTGGCCGGCATGGCCTCCGAGGAAATGGAGCAGTTTTTCCCCATTCCGGCTAACTACCCGCGCGGCGAATATCTGCTCGTGTTCGATCCGCTCGACGGCTCTTCGAACATCGACGTGAACGTGTCGATCGGCACGATCTTCTCGGTGCTGCGCTGCCCCGACGGCCAACAGCCCACCGAACAGTCGTTCCTGCAACCGGGCACGCAGCAGGTCGCGGCCGGCTACGCCGTGTACGGCCCGCAAACGGTGCTCGTGCTGACCACCGGCAATGGCGTGAACTGCTTTACGCTCGATCGCGAACTGGGCTCGTGGGTGCTTACCCAAAGCGACATGCGCATTCCGGTCGACACGCGCGAATATGCGATCAATGCGTCGAACTCGCGCCACTGGCACGAGCCGGTGCAGCAGTATGTCAACGAATTGAACGCCGGCAAGGAAGGTCCTCGCCAGGCGGACTTCAACATGCGCTGGATCGCGTCGATGGTGGCGGACGTGCATCGCATCCTGAGCCGCGGCGGCATCTTCATGTATCCGGCCGACAAACGCACGCCCGATCGTCCCGGCAAGCTGCGGCTCATGTACGAGGCGAATCCGATGTCGTTTATCGTCGAGCAGGCCGGTGGCGCCGCGACGAATGGCGAACAGCGCATTCTCGACATCACGCCGGGGCATCTGCACGAACGCGTCGCGGTGTTCCTCGGCTCGAAGAACGAAGTCGACCGCGTGACCCGTTACCATCTGGAAAGAAAAAAATAAGTGCGGGGCTTGCCAAGCCGATAAAGAAGTCCCTATAATCGCGGTTCTCCTGATGCCGGAATAGCTCAGACGGTAGAGCAGCGCATTCGTAATGCGAAGGTCGGGGGTTCGATTCCTCTTTCCGGCACCAACAGATTCAAGCACTTAGCCCAGTCATCGCGACTGGGCTTTTTGCTTTCTGAACGTCTCTACTCCCCTCGCCACTGATCCAAAACGCCCGGCGCCAGCAACCCACTATGCGATTGCCGCGTGCCGCTCGCATCGATCAGCACCGTGCGCGGCAGTTCACCGTGCCAGGTTGAATCGAGTGCGCGGCGCAGCTTCTCCGGTATCGCTTCCGCATTCGCGTATTGCGCGACCTGCGGCGACAGATGCATCGTCGCCAATGCTTGCGCAAGCGCCTCGGCATTGTCATCTAGCGCATCCATCGCGATCATCGTCACACGCACGTCACGATGGTTCCGTTGCCATTGCATGATGCGCGCGACGTTCTCGCGACAGTAGCTGCAATCGAGCGACCAGATCTCGACGATCTGCGCCTTACCCGGTTCCGGCGCAAGCACGCGGCCGACATCCGCGGCAACGAGCGGTTGCAAATTCGCCGCGTCGGCATGCACGGGCGGCGCGCCAAGCGCGAAACACAACAGCGCCGTCATCAACGCGATCAACCGTTTCATTTATTTCTCCCCGTCGGCAGGCAACAGCATGTAGCCGTCGTTCTGCGTGCGCCACGACAGATAAACGCGTCCCGCATCTTCGATCAGTTGCGGGTTGTCGCTGCCGCCGGCCGTTTGCGCAAGCGCGCGCGGCGCGCTCCAGTGCTGACCTTCGTCATCGGAGCGGCGCACCTGAATGCGCATCGTGTCGCCGTCGAAGTCTTTCCATGCGAGCCACAGCGTGCCGCTGTTTTCGAGCAGCGCCGCGTGTGACGCTTGCTCGTCCTTGCCCGCCGTGCCGAAGGCCCACGGCGTGCCAAGCGGCTTGCCGTCTGCCGAGAGTCGCGAATAGTAGACGTCGGGGCGTCCATCGACGACGCTGAACCACGCCATATGACGCACGCCGTCGCGCGAGATCGCGAGCGACGGGCCGTGCTCAGGGCACGCTTCGACATGCCAGTTCGAAAACGTCGCGCGCACGGGCACAACGGGTTGACCGGCATCCGCGGGCAATACAGCGAGCGCGTGATCGCGAATCTGGCCGGGGAACACGTCGCGCCACATTGCCTGCACGCGGCCTTCGTTGTCGAGTGCAAGCGCGATCTTGCAGCACTCGCACGTGTGGTCGGCGATCTTGCGCTCCGGCGCGAACGACTGGCCGGCGTCGTTCGATACCGCGTAGTAGATCGCGAGGCCGTCATACGGCTTGCCGTCGCGCTTCGCCGCCGCCTTGTCGCGCCGGTCGATCCACGCGACGAAGACGCGCCCTTGCCCGTCGACGATCAGAGAATCGAACCGATGCGTGATCGCCTGGCGGTCGCGATGCACGGTAACCGGCACGGTCCATGTCGCGCCGCCATCGGTCGAGCGCGAAAAGCGGACCATGCCCGTGTACGGCTGATCGAGCGGCATCGACCAGGTCACATAAACGGTACGCGCATCGGGGCTCGTTGCGATCTTCGGGCGGTTCTCGGCGCTCGTGTAGATCGGCTCCGGCATCGCGTTGACGATCACCGGCGCGGATAACGAACGACCGCGATCGTCGGAATGCGCGACGACCACATGCTCCCCTTCCACCCACGCGACCCACAACCGGTGCTTTGCATCGAACGCCGCGCCGGTTGCGAGCGGCGTCTTCGGGACCTTCGTCTCCTGCATGCCGGTCATCGTTGGGCTGCTGCCTGACATGTCCATATGCATCATCGGCTGCGCGCCGTCTCCGGCGGCATCGCTCGCCGGGGTGTGCGCATCTGCGAATGCCGACGCGCATAACGTCAGGCACGCCGCAAGCGTCACGAACGCTTTTTTCATAGCGACCATTTGAGTTCTCCATCGATTTGCGGCGCGGACGTAGTCCACGCGATCGTGTCATTGCTGCCGCCAGATTTCACGTCGCCCGTATAGACGCCATCACCTGCGATATCGCTCCGAAATTCCTGGCTGCGATACCCATGGCGGTTGCTCCAACGATCGAGCGCCGGTCTTGCCCGAAGGCGCCCGATGATCGCTGCACGGCCCATCCGGGCGACTTGATTCGGCTGATGCGTGCGCGCGAGCGTCCTTGCATCGACGATGACGCGCGGCTCCGCGTTCGGTCGCACATCAGTCCCGGCTCCCGGCACAGGCACCGCCGCGGCGAACGGCTTCGCGGTGTACGAACTGTTCGGGCTCACATATTGCGACTGCCGGGAGTTGCTCTCGAGACGGCCGTCGAGCGTCGGCTGATACGCGAACCGCGCGATCGGGTTTCCGACACGCACCGCTTGATTAGCGCCGCCGGGTGTCTTCGCAAAACCATAAGGAGCGTCGTAATGCCGCCGGAAAAATTGCGTGTCGGGCGAGGCGTCGAGCCTTCGAGGCTTGTGTGCTGTCGCAATCCGCACGCTCGAGCCGGTCGCGTTGCCGGTGCACGGCGCGAAGACCGTCCCGGACGGCACTTCGACGTGCTCGATATCGCGAGGCGGCATCCAGGACATCGGCGACGTGCGCGACATCGGCAATGCCGACGACCCACGCGGCAAACACACAACGCTCAAACCGTGCGGATTCGACAGTGGAAGGCGGTCTGTGTAGCCGAGTTCGTCCAAGGTTTGCGATGCTGTGAAGCTGCGTGCCGCGAAAACGGAATTGCAATCGCAGGTGAAGCGTTTACGTATAGGAAGGCTCGATGCGTACTTCAACGCGTCTTCAGCCGCGACGAAGTTGCGTGCGGTGCTCCGCTTGCGACCGATCGTCGCGACGAACGCGACATGCGCGCGTGCGGCGGTGAGAGTGACGGTCTGTGTTGTCTGTGCGGCCGTCAACGAACTGTCCGAATTCGTCGTTATGGTGATAGGAGACGCTGCGCCATAAAGCGGCACGCGCGCGTCGGGCGGATGGATGTCAGTCGGGTCCGGATCGGCCGAGACAGAGGCAAAGGCGGAGGGCACAGCGAGCGCGGCCATGCAGGCAACCGGAAACGGCCGGTGCGCAGGCGGCGCAGCGAAGACGGTGCGCATAAGAGTCCTGAAATCGTGATCGGGTCGCCGCGGCGCTTTGACTTACGCCGCACGCTTGCGTCACGACAAGTGCCGGATGACGCGAGTGGACGGCAGCGCGGCAGATGGCCGGGCGGACGAACGCAGGCAGTCGCGCCGAGGCACGGTGGCGCGCGGCAAGCGACGGTTGCTTCAGATCAGCGTTTCAGGTGGGGCGCGAGGCTGGGCGACGCGGACGCTGCGGCGCACCAATACGGTTTGCGGTTCGAACGTTCGCACGTGAGCGAACGCGCGCACCGGGCTGGATACAGCTGGCAGGCTTGCGCCGAGGGTGAAGTTCGCGGCGAAGCCGGGGCAGTACACGCAGTGCGCGACGACGGGATGCGTCTTCGACGCATCGTCGTCAGCGCCGATGCGGACTTGCTGCGCGCCGGCTGCGTGACACAGTTCGACCGTGAGCGGACCGCGCGCGCTTGCGACGCGCGCATAACCGATGACCGGCGACAGCACGTTAAGTACTAACGCCAGCCATACGAGGCCGATCCAGCGTGTCGAACGTTTCATCGCTACCTGGCAAAAGTGAGCGCGCAGTATAGCAAGGGCACGAACAGCGGGTACTTGAAGCGGGATCTGAAACTGGACTTGAGGTGGGACTTAACGCGGGACCCGACGTCGAAGTGGACCTGAAGTGGTCTCGAAGTGGTCCCGAGGAAGTATTAAGGACAATCCATAAATTCTATTCACGCATCTTCAACCGCGGAACCAGTGTGCCGTTAAAGCAACAGGAAAGTGGCGAAACGCTGGTTTTCCGGTGAACCGCACTGGTGGCAAACGGGGACTGAGGCAGATAATCGATTCGTAAAGGAGAAAGTTCATGGACACGAAACCGCCGAAGATTCCGACCCCCGACAAGGTGTTTAGTCCGGATCCGGAACCCGCGGGCGTCGAATTTCTCGGGGCAGAACTGCCGGAGCACGTGCGGGCGTTTTTCGACGAACAACGCAAGTCGTGCGAACCGAAGTAACGACGAACGGGGACATCGTAACGGGTGATACCGCGCTGAAGCCGTGGCGGGTTGGGCTGCGCGCGTTCGATATCGCCCGATTTTTCGCACGTGGACGTCGGCGAGCGACTGCGTGGCGCGGTGCTGCGCCCGGCGCCCCCGCCAGACTCCGCGTGCTGTGCGCGCTCGTATCGGCGCTGACGGTCGGATTCGCTTTGGCGCTCGCGCCCGCTGCGGCCCGCGCCGATTCCGACGACACCTCGCTCACCAACCTGATTTCGCTCGTCTCGCAGCGGCTGGCGTTGGCCGAACCCGTTGCGCAATGGAAGTGGATCAATCACCGCCCGATTACCGACGAGCGCCGCGAAGCCGCGCTACTCGCCGAGGTTGCGAAACGCGCGCAGGCGGCGGGCGTCGACCCCGAGTTCGCCCGCGAATTCTTCCAGGATCAGATCGACGCGAGCAAGGACGTCCAGAACGCACTCTTTGAACAGTGGCGCAAACTGCGGCCGCCCGAAGGACCGGCGCCCGATCTCGCGACGCGCACGCGCCCGCAACTGGACCGACTCACGCAATCGATGATCGCCGCGCTCGGGCGGGTAGAAGCGCTTCGCGCCGCGCCCGATTGCCCGACGCGGGTCGCCCAGGGCGTTGCCAACTGGAAATCGCTTACGCGTTATGACGCGACGCAAACGGAAGCGCTCAACCGCGCGCTCGGGCATGTCTGCGAGTCGGGCGGAGTCGGCGCGACGGGCTAGCCGGCGTTCGCGGCGATGAATGTGGGCTCGCTGACCGTCGACTGGACGGGTGGCGCGGCCAGATCGGGCGACTGAGTCGACTCCGGCGCCCTCGACACCTGCAACGACTGCGGCAACTCGACCGGCATCACGCGCAAACCGCGCGCAAGATGCGTCTGCAGAATCCGGTACGTCGACAGCTCGAACCCTCGCGGTGTGGGTGTCTCCCCTGCAAGCAACCTATGGGCTTCCGTCGCCGATGGCGCATGGCCCAGATAGCACCAGCGGTCCACGACATGAAACGCGGGCTGCGCTTCTCCAGCGTGTTTTCCGCTCGCCCCACTCTCTTCAAAGACGATCGCGCCGCCGAACGGCCATGGCGCATCGCTCGGATCGCTTCTCGACGTGCGCGGCAACCGGTTGTGACTCGGACGCAGCGCGGCAATCCATTGCGCCTCGGCGAGCAACGCGCCGAGCTCTCCGCCCGTCGCGCGCCAGTCGACGCGCCGCACCAGTTGCGCGAGCCGCTGGTCTTTCGACGAACGCCGTTCACCCGTCAGATGCGCGCGAATCCGCTGACGGACCCGCACGCTGCGGCCCACGAACAGCGGAACGTCGTCTTCCCCGTAGAACATATAGACACCGCAGCCCGCGGGCGCCGCTTCGAGCGAATCCTCGGTGAGATCGCCGACCAGCCGGTAGCGCCGCATCGTGCGGTCAATCTGCGCACGCAGCGCGTCAAGCGGGACAAGGTCGTGCAGGCGCTGCCAGAACTGCCAGAGCAGATCCGCATCGGCCAGCGCGCGGTGCCGGTCCGACGGCACAAGCGCATGCCGCTCGACGAGCGCGTCGAGTCCGTGGCGCTTTTCGGCCGGGAAAAGCGCGCGCGACAGCCGCACCGTGCACAGCACGTCGGGATTGAACGCGAGTCCAACACGCTCGAATTCGCTGTGCAAAAAGCCCCGATCGAAGCTCGCGTTGTGCGCGACGAACAGTTTGCCGTCGAGTCGCGCAAAGAGTTCGGGCGCAATGGCATCGAAGGTCGGCGCGCCGCGCACCATCGCGTCGGTAATGCCGGTCAGTTGCTGGATAAACGGCGGGATCGGCTGCCGCGGATCGACCAGCGTGCTCCAGCGCGAAATGCCCTGCGCGCCGATTTCGACGACGCCGACTTCGGTAATCCGATGCACGCCGGTCGAGCCGCCGGTCGTTTCGAGATCGACAAACGCGATCGGCACATCGAGCGCGGCCGGCGCCGGTACCGCGAGGAACGCTTCAGACATGAATGAGAACAGGTTTAAGGTGCGGGGAGGTGCAATAAGGGTGCAGTGAGGTCCGCCCAAGTATGCACTATCACGCGTGCGGCCTGCCCGAAAGTTTCGCGTCCGCGCGGCCTCGGCGGCACGCCACGCGATCACGCGGGCATTGATCCAGATCAATTTATACGTGTGACTTCTGAATCCCCGATTTATTCTTTTGAGATAAATCTGATAATCATCGATATATTTCAGGCCAATCTATCAAATGCTTTTAAATTGAATATCGGCGGATATTGCTTTCCGGCTACGCAAACAAAAAGCCCTCGCCAATGCGAGGGCTTGCGTCAGGCGTCGGGATTCTACGATGCCGTTACAGCGGCTGGATGTTCGCAGCTTGCTTGCCCTTCGGGCCGGTCTTGACGTCGAAAGAGACACGCTGGTTCTCTTTCAGCGACTTGAACCCCTCCGCGCGGATTTCGGAGAAGTGAGCGAAGAGATCATCGCCACCCGCATCAGAAGTGATAAAGCCAAAGCCCTTAGCATCGTTAAACCATTTGACGACACCGGTTTCCATATCCATTTCCTCGAATTTGTTTTGAGACGACAGTCAATTCACCGAACCGAACTCGATTCGATATCGGCTTGGCATTTATACGTGCTAATGCAGTGAATCGTCAAGCAATGGTTTACCAGCGTCCGATTATCGTTCGACGAATGCGCGATGCATCCGTGCATTTCTTTTAAATAGAGGAATAAGTGATAGCGCCGTTTTTACCGTTATTGGCGCGAAGCAAGGAAATTATGCCGACATGTAACAAAACGTGAGTTTTCGTAAGTGTTTTTACGGGTTGTCCGGCGTGGTGCCGCATTACATGATGGTTCACAGCAGTAGATTGAGGGAGGTTGCCATGCTGCTATCTTTCATTCGCCGCTTCACAGTCGGCTTCACGGCCTGTTTCTCCGCGCCGCTCACCGATCAATCCGAAAAATTCTCGGCCAGAAGCCGGCCTGCCGCGGCGCCCGCGGCGCTATCGTTCGATCCCGTCTGGCACGGCGACCACTGGCAGAACCTGCTGTCTTCCCCGATGGACGCACGACATTACGTGATGGAAGATTGGAGCGTGGCACCGGCGCCGGAATGGGCAGCCACTACGGTGACGCGGCGCGCGTAGCTGGATGTTTAGCTGCCCGAACATAAGTGACGGGCAAAAAGCGGGCAAAAAAAAGCGCGACGGTAAAGTCGCGCTGACAAAGTTTGGAGATCTTTTTCGTCAACGAAAAAGTCTGCTTCGGAAAGCAGAAAATTCAGTATAGCGCCCTCTTTAAACCGGATTAGCCGCGCGGCTCACAAACAATCATTTCTGGTTCGGCAATAATCAGACCTTTGCTGGAATATTTGTTGTTTTTCCGCATCATTTGACGTAGCAATTACACAACGCAACGTCGCTGACACATGCCCCAGGGTCATCCCGAATGCGTGTAAGCCCTTTGCCAGTAAGGCTGCGCGGCCCAGTCGCGATCATTTCCCATCTCGTAATACATTATTGCAGAAACTGGAACGGTCACGCGGCGATCAGCATCTCTACACTTTGCCTACCGGAAAACGAACGCGCCCTGGTCAGCGTGTTTTTGCGCGAACTCCGCCTCTCGCAGCGCCTCGCGTGAATGGTTTTCTTAAAAGCCTGGGTTTCCAAAACCCATCCTGTTCTCGGAGTTACAAAGATGAAAAAGACACTCATGGTCGCCGCCCTGACGGGCGTGTTTGCTACTGCGGCTCACGCGCAGAGCAGCGTTACGCTGTACGGCTTGATCGACGCCGGCATCACCTATACCAACAATCAGCGGGGCCACAGCAACGTGCAGGAAACGACGGGCTCGATCAACGGCAGCCGTTGGGGTCTGCGCGGCGCTGAGGACCTCGGTGGCGGCCTGAAGGCAATCTTCACGTTGGAAAACGGCTTCGGCATCAACGACGGCACGCTCAAGCAAGGTAGCCGTCTGTTCGGTCGCCAGGCGTTCGTCGGTCTCGCGAGCGACCAGTTCGGCGCCGTGACCCTCGGCCGTCAATATGACAGCATGGTCGACTTCGTCGCTCCGCTGGCTCTGACGGGCACGCAATACGGCGGTACGCAGTTCGCCCACCCGTTCGACAACGACAACCTGAACAACTCGTTCCGCGTGAACAACTCGGTCAAGTTCACGAGCGTGAACTACGCCGGCTTCAAGTTCGGCGCGTTGTACGGCTTCTCGAATCAGGCTGATGGCTTCGCGAACAACCGCGTGTACAGCGCGGGCGCATCGTACAGCTTCGCGGGCTTCAACTTTGGCGCTGGCTATTTGCAACTGAACAACAGCGCCGGCGCAGTCAGCCAGGGCACGATCAACAGCAGCGGCGCGGTCACGCTCGACAACACGTTCTTCGCTACGCGTCAGCAGACGTGGGGCGCGGGTGCCAACTACACGCTCGGACCGGCAACGTTCGGCATTGTGTACACGCAGACCAATCTGCAAGACCTGGCCGGCTTCGGCTCGGGCGGCGGCAGCCAGACCTTCGGTGCTCCGGACAGCGCGCACTTCCAGAACTTCGAAGCCAATGCACGTTACGCTCTGACGCCGGCACTGAGCATCGCCGGTTCGTACACGTACACGAAGGCGAGCCTCGCAGCAACGAACCCGCACTTCAACCAGGTCAACCTGCAAACGGACTACGCGCTGTCGAAGCGTACGGACGTGTACCTGCAGGCTGAGTACGTGACGACCAACGACAACGCGATTGTTCACCCGATCATCAACGGCCTGAGCGCGCCGTCGGCGACGAACAACCAGGTTGCTGTGACCGGCGGTATCCGTCACCGCTTCTAAGACAAGCGATCAAGAACAGAGCAGTATCTGCAGTATTGAAGGCGCCGCTTGCGGCGCCTTTTTTTATTGCTACCGTCGTTTTTTCTGACGCTCCTGTTGGTGGGTTATCGCCGCCCCCTCGAGAGGCTAGTCCGCCGCTTCTTCCTCGGCAGACGGATACTGCACGTCGAGCACATCGATCGGCTCCGGACCCGCCGGCGTATACAGCGTGACCTGATCGCCGATTTTCGCCTTCAATAGCGCGCGCGCGATCGGCGAAATCCAGCTGACGTGCCCATGGTCCAGATCGACCTCGTCGATACCGACGATCTTCACGGTATGCGCTTCGCCGTCGCCGGTCGCATATTCGACGGTCGCGCCAAAGAACACCTGTTCGGTATTCTCCTGCGTGCTGCTGTTGACCACTTCTGCGAGGTCGAGGCGTTTGGTGAGAAAGCGGATGCGCCGGTCGATTTCCCGCAGCCGACGCTTGCCGTAGATATAGTCGCCGTTTTCCGAACGGTCGCCATTCGACGCCGCCCACGAAACAAGCTTCACGACTTCGGGCCGCTCTTCATCGATCAGATGCAGCAGCTCCGTACGCAGCCTGCGATGGCCCGCCGGCGTGATGTAGTTTTTCGCTCCCGCGGGAACGTCCGGTTGTGCGACGTCGAGATCGTCGTCGTTGTCGTCGCTCGATTCTTTGACGAAAGCCTTATTCATGATGATCTGCCAATACTGGCCTATACAGCCGAAACTGAAACATTAATGCGTGGACATCGATCGCCTGACGCCCGACTGACTCTCAAGCCTACACGATCGCGGCATTGGGACAAATCGCCGAATGCTGCTTCCCTTTTCTGCCAGCTTTGCTATAATCCCGTTTCTGCGTGCGGCTGTAGCTCAGTTGGATAGAGTACTTGGCTACGAACCAAGGGGTCGTGGGTTCGAATCCTGCCAGCCGCGCCACTTATTCGAGGGCCTTCCTCCGGGAAGGCCCTTTCATTTGATCCCGCTGCATTAGCTGTCTCGTGGTTGCCGGGTCAATATGCTGGTCCCAACAATGTAAGTAGTACCGTCTTGCGTGCGGCTGTAGCTCAGTTGGATAGAGTACTTGGCTACGAACCAAGGGGTCGTGGGTTCGAATCCTGCCAGCCGCGCCATCTTCGAAGGGCCTTCCGTATTCCGTACGGAAGGCCTTTTTGTTTTGGGCCGCAAGCCTAGCGCGGCACGGACTTGATATCGCCGATCCGTCCATCGGGCGCCGGCGGATCCGCGACGACGTTCATCGCCGTCTGCTCGCCGACCGGCTCCGCTCGCGCGCCAAACAACGCTTGAGACTGCCGCAGCACGTCGTCGACGGTGTCGCCGAAGCGGCTCGCAACAAACGCCCTTAGCAATGCGATGCGCAGCGACTCGCCGCGCCCTTCTGCGGCGTGCTCATCGCTACTGCCTCCCGCATCGTCGCGCTCTCCATCGAATTCCGCCACACAATGGACGGCGCCGTTGCGCAGGCGCTCGCGCACTTCGATCCGCCGCGCGCGCTCGAGAACGACCGATGCGGCGTCCCATGACGTCGATGGCGTGAAGCGGCCGTCCCACGGCCGCCCGCGATCGTTGCCGCGAATCGATACGGTGCGGCCGCTGTCGGTGAAGTGAATTTCGCGCACAAAGTCATGCAGGCTACGCGCGACCCAGTAGTCGAGCGACAGGCCGGTCAGATCCGCTACCTTCATTGGATTCGCTCCCGATAACACACGCTTGCTCCATCGAAACGCAGCAAAGGGCGCGCCCGAAGAGGGACGCGCCCGATACACGGTGCTCCCAGGCAGGTGACTCAGTAATCCGCGCGCTCGCGGTCGATCCGCATGCCGCCATCATGGCGATGATGGCCGCCATCCTCGCTCGGCCGTTCGCGTGCGATGCGCATCACATCGAGATTGGTCCGCACGCGCCGCATCACATTGGCGAGATGCACGCGGTCGCTGACCTGAATCACGAAGCGCAGCACGGTCGATTCCTGCGATTGATCTTCGTCCATCGCGATATGGACGATATTCGCGTCAGCCGACGTGATATCCGCCGCGACGCGCGCAAACACGCCCTTCGTGTTCTTCACGAGCACCTTGACCGCGACGTCGAACAGCCGTCCCGGCTGCGGCGCCCACGCGACGTCGATCCAGCGGCCCGGATCGCGCCGATGAATGCGTTGAGCGACGCGGCAGTCGGTGGTGTGAATCGCCATACCGAGGCCGATACCGATATAGCCCATGATGTTGTCGCCCGGAATCGGCCGGCAGCACGCGGAGAGCTGCACCGACATCCCTTCGGTACCCGTAATGACGACCGGCGGCGCATTCGACGTCGCACCATGCTCGCCACGCCCATGACCGTCTTCGTCGCCGTCGTGACCGCTCATCAGCACTTCGATGCGCTTGGCCATAACGGCGGCCACGCGCCGACCCAAGCCGATGTCGGCGAAGATTTCCTGGCGGTTCTTGTTGCCGGTCCACTGCACGAGCTTTTCCCAAGCCTCGGGCGTGACATCGGCAAGCGACAGCCCGTAGCCCTTCAACGACTGATCGACGAGCCGCTCGCCCAGCTGCACGGACTCGTTCAACCGCATCGTCTTCAGATAATGGCGAATCGCGGTGCGCGCCTTGCCGGTACGCACAAACCCGAGCCATGCCGGGTTCGGCTTCGAATACGGCGCGGTGATCACCTCGACGATGTCCCCGCTCTTCAACTCGGTACGCAGCGGCAGCAGCTCATTGTTGATCTTCACCGCGACGCACTGATTGCCGAGGTCGCTGTGGATCGAATACGCGAAGTCGAGCGCGGTCGCGCCGCGCGGCAGCGCCATGATCTTCGACTTCGGCGTGAATACATAGACCGCATCCGGGAACAGATCGATCTTGACGTGCTCGAGGAATTCGCTCGAATCGCCGACTTCGCTTTGAATATCGAGCAGCGACTTCAGCCACTGGTGCGCGCGCTTCTGCACATCGTTGAGATCCGCGCCGCCGTTCTTGTACAGCCAATGCGCGGCGACGCCCGCCTCGGCGATCTCATGCATCTTGCGCGTGCGCACCTGGAATTCGATCGGCGCGCCGAACGGTCCGACCAGCGTGGTATGCAGCGACTGATAGCCGTTGACCTTCGGAATCGCGATGTAATCCTTGAACTTGCCCGGTACCGGCTTATAGAGCGCATGCAGCGCGCCGATACACGTATAGCACTCGAGCGGACTTTCGACGACCACGCGGAATCCGTACACATCGAGCACCTGCGAGAACGACAGCTGCTTGTCGCGCATCTTCTTGTAGATACTGAAGATGGTTTTCTCGCGGCCCGTCACTTCCGCATCGAGCTTCGCATCGCACAGGGCGCGCTGCACCGATTCGAGAATCTTGCCGACCACTTCGCGCCGGTTGCCGCGCGCCGCCTTCACGGCTTTCTCGAGCGTCGCGTACCGATGCGGATTGAAGTTCGCGAAGCTCAGGTCCTGCAGCTCGCGATACGTATTGTTCAAACCGAGCCGATGCGCGATCGGCGCGTAGATATCGAGCGTTTCACGCGCGACCCGCCGACGCTTTTCAGGCGGCACCGCGCCGAGCGTGCGCATGTTGTGCAGCCGGTCCGCGAGCTTGACGAGGATCACGCGCACATCGCGCGCCATCGCGAGCAGCATCTTGCGGAAGTTCTCCGCCTGCGCTTCCTCGCGATTGCGAAACTCCATCTTGTCCAGCTTCGACAACCCGTCGACGAGTTCCGCCACCTTCGCGCCGAACCGTTCGGCGAGTTCGGCCTTGGTCACGCCCTGGTCTTCCATCACGTCGTGCAGCAGCGCGGCCATGATCGACTGCGCGTCGAGCTTCCAGCCGGCGCAGATTTCCGCGACCGCAACGGGATGCGTGATGTAGGGTTCGCCGCTTTGACGGTATTGCCCGAGGTGGGCTTCGTCGCTGAAGTGGAACGCCGCCTTGACCGCCTTGATGTCTTCCGGCGAAAGATAAGCCGAAAGCGCGGCGGTCAGCTTGGCGATTGAGACGACGTCGTGCCGGCGCGGCTGCTCCGGCGTGGCGGTCGGCCCGAACAGATGGCGAAACGATTGTTCGAGGACCGCATCGATGTACTTGCGTGCGGACGAAGGCGCTTCGCCTTCGTGCCCGTCATCCGCGTGGGATGCGACGTCCGACATGGAGGACGAGGGGTTCGAGCTCATGTCCGCCTCCTGACCGGGTTGATGGACGCCAAGCGAAACAGGCAATGCGCAAGGTCCGCACGCGTGAGTTCAAGTTACATGACGTTCGACAGTGAATGAAGGCGCCTGTTTAAACCGGCACCTTCTTCAGCATTTCGACGCCGACCTGGCCAGCCGCGATTTCACGCAGCGCGACAACGGTGGGCTTGTCGCGGCTTTCGATCTTCGGCGTGTGGCCTTGTGCGAGCTGACGCGCGCGGTAGGTTGCAGCGAGCGCCAGCTCGAAACGATTCGGGATCTGTTTCAGACAGTCTTCGACGGTAATGCGGGCCATGGTGATTCCTTCTCTGGTTGTTGCTTATTCTACCTTATGTGTTCGAACTGACGCCCAGTCAGCCCGCGTGCGGCAAGTGGATGCCGAGCTGCACGAACAGGTTCGTATGCCGTGCGTACTGCGATGCGAATCGCAGCCGCGTTGCAGCAACGAGGCACTGCAAATCGGCGAGCGCGCGATCGAAATTCTCATTGATCACGACATATTCCGCTTCGGCCGCATGCGCCATCTCGCCGCCCGCCGCGAGCAGCCGCCGCGTAATGACGTTCGGCTCGTCCTGGCCGCGCTTTTTCAAGCGATCTTCGAGCGCCTCGAGCGACGGCGGCAGGATGAAAATCTCAACGGCGTTGTGAAACTGACGCTTCACCTGCTGCGCGCCTTGCCAGTCGATTTCGAGCAGCACGTCGTTGCCGATCGTCATCTGCTCTTCGATCCACAACCGCGAGGTCGCGTAATAGTTGCCGTGCACTTCCGCGCTCTCGAGAAACTCGCCCGCGGCATGGCGCGCGAGAAAGTCTTCGACGCTCGTGAAGTGATAGTGCTCGCCGTCCTGCTCTTTCGGACGCGGCGGGCGCGTCGTGTACGAAATCGACAGACGGATCGCCGGATCGCCCGCGAGCAGCGCGTTGACGAGCGTCGATTTGCCCGCGCCGGACGGTGCGACAACCATAAACAGGTTGCCCGGATAAGCGCGCGCATAGGGACTGCGCGGTGCGCTGCTTTCGCGTGTGTGGTCGGTCATGCCCGTCACTCCTGCTGCGTTAAACCTTCTTTTTTACCTGCTTTTTAAGCCGCTTTTCTTGCGCTTCCGGTCAATGCGAGACCGTCGGCTTATTCCAGATTCTGCACCTGCTCGCGCATCTGCTCGATCAGCAGCTTCAACGTCATCGACGAATCGGCGAGTTCCTTCGCCGCGGCCTTCGAACCGAGCGTATTCGCTTCGCGGTTCAGCTCCTGCATCATGAAGTCGAGGCGCTTGCCGACCTTGCCGCCCTTCTGGATGACGTGCCGCGTCTCGTTCAGATGCGCGGTGAGCCGCGACAGCTCTTCGGCGATATCGATGCGAATGCCGTACATCGTCACTTCCTGGCGAATCCGTTCGGCGATTTCCTCGCGCGACACGATTGTCGCGGCGCTATCGGGCGCTGCGATACCGAGCGCTTCCTGCAGGCGCTCGACGATCTTCTGCTGATGCTTCGAAATCAGTTCCGGCACGAGCGGCGTGATCTTCGCCACGATCGACTCCATTTCGGTGACGTTCGCGAGCAGCATCGTGGCAAGCTGCGCGCCTTCGCGCGCACGCACGTCGATCAGCTCGGCAATCGCCTGCTTGCCGGAATCGAGCACCGCGTCGCGCAGCACCTCGGGCGACACGCCGCTTTCGGCGAGCACGCCGGGCCAGCGCAGAATTTCGCCGGTGCGCAGGCGTCCGGCCTGCGGAAATGCTTCGAGCACGGCGCGCTCCAGGCCGGCCAGCTGGTCGAGCGCATCGGGGTTCAGCGCGCCCGCGCTCGCCGTCTGCTCGCTGCGCTGCAGATTGACGCGAATATCGACCTTGCCGCGCGAAAGCTTCGTCATCAGCATTTCGCGCAACGTCGGCTCGCAGACACGCACATCTTCGGGCATCCGGAAGTTCAGATCGAGAAAGCGCGAGTTCACCGTGCGCAGTTCGACGGACACGCTGACGCCGCCATTGCCGGTAATCGCGGCGAGCTCGCGCGTGGCGCTCGCATAGCCAGTCATGCTGTAGATCATCGTTCGTCTCGCGAAGGGGGCGTGCGTCGATGCGCACCGCCCGGGATGCGGGTCGCCCGGCGTGTACGAGACGCGGGGCGGGGAACGCGCATTATCCCATTTTTGGCGAAAGAGCCCGCCGGACGCGCCTTAGCGGCCAGTCAGGCGATCGGCGCTAAAATTGAGCTTTGCCGGGCGCCTTCTTTTCCCGAACCCGCCTAGCTGAGCCCGATCCCTTCCACCCCTTCCCGACGACGACCACGATGAACGACACCACGACCCGCCCGAGCGGCCGCCGCGCCGATCAGCTGCGCCAGGTGCGCATCACGCGCCACTACACGAAGCATGCCGAAGGCTCCGTCCTGATCGAATTCGGCGACACGAAGGTGATCTGCACGGCGAGCATCGCCGAACAGGTGCCGGCGTTTCTGCGCGACCGCGGCCAGGGGTGGCTGACCGCGGAATACGGCATGCTGCCGCGTGCCACGCATACGCGCAGCGACCGTGAAGCGGCGCGCGGCAAGCAGACCGGCCGCACGCAGGAGATCCAGCGCCTGATCGGCCGCGCGCTGCGCTCGGTGTTCGACCTCGAGCGCCTCGGCCCGCGCACGCTCCATATCGACTGCGACGTGATCCAGGCCGATGGCGGCACGCGCACCGCAAGCATCACGGGCGCGTTCGTCGCGGCGCACGACGCCGTGGCGAAGCTGCTCGCGACGGGCCGCATCGAACAGTCGCCGATTACCGACTACGTCGCGGCGATTTCGGTGGGCGTGTTCGACGGCCTGCCGGTGCTCGATCTCGACTACGACGAAGACTCGCAGTGCGACACCGATATGAATGTCGTGATGACGGGCGACGGCGGTTTCGTCGAAATCCAGGGCACAGCGGAAGGCGAGCCGTTTACGCGCGACGAAATGAATGCGCTGCTCGATCTCGCGCAAAGCGGCATCGAAACGCTGATCGCGAAGCAGAAGGAAGCTTTGGAGATTACCGGTGAATGATGGTCGGACAGCCGACGGCGGCGGCGTCAATGCGGATGCGGTAAAGCCGTCGCTCGGCAAGGTGGTGCTCGCCTCGAACAACGCGGGCAAGCTGCGCGAATTCGCCGCGCTGCTCGATGCGGCCGGTATCGAACTGATCGCGCAAGGCACGCTCAACGTGCCCGAAGCGGAAGAGCCTCATCAGACGTTTGTCGAAAACGCGCTCGCGAAGGCGCGCCATGCGGCGAAGCTGACCGGCCTGCCGGCGCTCGCCGACGATTCCGGCCTGTGCGTGCGCGCGTTGCGCGGCGCGCCCGGCGTCTATTCGGCGCGTTACGCGCAGCTCGCGGGCGGCGAGAAAAGCGACGCCGCGAACAATGCGCGCCTCGTCGCACAACTCGCTGACGTGACGGACCGCCGCGCGTATTACTTCTGCGTGCTCGTGCTCGTGCGCGCTGCAGACGACCCCGAGCCGCTGATTGCCGAAGGCCGCTGGCAAGGCGAGATTCTCGACACACCGCGCGGCGCGCACGGCTTCGGCTACGATCCTCACTTCTTCATTCCGGCGCTGAACGCGACAGCGGCCGAACTCGAACCGTCGGTGAAAAACGCGACGAGCCATCGCGCGATTGCGTTGCAGCAGTTGCTCGCGCGGCTTAAGGAGGACGCGTGAGCGCCACTGCAGCATCGACCGGCGGCCGCGTGATCCAGGCATTCAACGCGCCGGGCAGCATCCGCCTGACGTCGCTGCCGCCGCTTGCGCTTTACGTGCACTTCCCGTGGTGCGTGCGCAAGTGTCCGTACTGCGACTTCAACTCGCACGAATGGAAGGGCGACCGCTTTCCGGAAAACGATTATCTCGACGCGCTGCGCGCCGATCTCGAACAGGCGTTGCCGCTCGTCTGGGGCCGCCAGGTGCATACGGTGTTTATCGGCGGCGGGACGCCGAGCCTGCTGTCTGCGCCTGGGCTCGACCGGCTGCTGTCCGACGTGCGCGCGCTGCTGCCGCTCGACGCCGATGCCGAAATCACGCTAGAAGCGAATCCGGGCACGTTCGAAGCGGCGAAGTTCGCGCAGTTTCGCGCGAGCGGCGTGAACCGCTTGTCGGTGGGCATTCAGAGCTTCAACGAAACGCATCTGAAAGCGCTCGGCCGCATTCATGATGCAGCGCAGGCGCGCCATGCGGTCGAAGTCGCCGCGCACACGTTCGACAATTTCAATCTCGACCTGATGTTCGCGCTGCCGCAGCAAACGCTCGCCGAATGCCAGGCCGACGTCGAAACGGCGCTCTCGTATGCGCCGCCGCATCTGTCGCTGTACCACCTGACACTCGAACCGAACACGCTGTTCGCGAAGTTTCCGCCGCCGCTGCCCGACGACGATTCGTCCGCCGACATGCAGGACTGGATCCACGAGCGTACGGCCGCCGCGGGTTACGAGCACTACGAGGTATCCGCGTATGCGAAGCCGCATCGGCAGAGCAAGCACAATCTGAACTACTGGCGTTTCGGCGACTATCTCGGCATCGGCGCGGGCGCGCATACGAAGCTGTCATTCCCGAACCGGATCCTGCGTCAGATGCGCTACAAACATCCGACAACGTTTATCGAAGAAGCCAAAGCCGGCCACGCGGTACAGGAAGAACACGAAGTCGGTCCGCGCGACCTGCCGTTCGAATTCATGCTCAATGCGCTGCGGCTGGTCGAAGGCTTTCCGGTGCACCGCTTTATCGAGCGCACCGGCTTGCCGATGACGTCGATCGAACCGGCGCTGCAGGAAGCGGAGCGTCGCAAGCTGATCACGCGCGACTATGAAAAGATCGCGCCGACGCCGCTCGGCCAGGCCTTTCTGAATGATTTGCAAGCGTTGTTTCTTAAAGAATCGCAATAGGCATACGATGTTCTGAGGCGGGGCTGCCGTTTCAGGTTACAATTTCGGGCTCGGAGGGCTGGCAGAGCGGTTGAATGCACCGGTCTTGAAAACCGGCAAGGCTTTACGGCCTTCGTGGGTTCGAATCCCACGCCCTCCGCCAGACACGAACACAGAAGCCCGTACAGTCATCGACTTGCGGGCTTTTGTCTTTTCCAGCCCATCATCGGGCCCATCACCTGAACCGCGATAAACGTCACGCCTGCCTTCATAATTGGGGGGCGACGCTCTACAGTATTAATGCCTTTTGAGATTGTCCGCGGGAGGGAACACAAATGATGCACTTTCCTTTGCAGAGAATCCGTAAACATTCGTTCAATAGTGTCTTGGCGTTGGTATTGTCGTTGTTCATTTTGCTTGCGGCGAAACCCGTGCAGGCAACGATCATTTCCTGCGACGTCACGAGTATTACCAATTATGCGCCGGCCGTCGCCACAACGACCTTTGGTCGTGATGCGCCAATAGGAACCTCCACCCCTGCCTACTCGACTTCGTTGGCATTTCATTGTCAAGGAGACCCCTGCTGTGATCGCGACATCTTTGTCGCATTCGCAGCATCCCCGTCAACGCTTGTTTCCGGCTATAGCGACATCTACCCGACTAATGTGCCCGGAATCGGTGTGCGCTTCACGATTTCCAACGGCGCAGGAACGGCATGCAGGAACTTGCCCGCCACTGTTTCAAAAGCGTCCACGGCAGTGACATGTCACCAGTTGGTCGCGGCAGCCTCGCCGGGTTATAACTACGTGCTTGGTGTTGCCGCAACCTTCGTTAAGACCGGCGCTGTTGCTTCTGGATCCTTGACAACGATGCCGTCGCTGTCTGCGACTAATACCCTCAACAACCAGAGCGGATCGAGCCTGTGGGGCAATGTGTTCAGCGGGGCAGCAAACGGGAGTTTTGGCAATATTGCCTGCTCCGTCAATGATTCGGCGATGCAGGTAACGATGCCGCAAGCCAACACGAAGGACCTGCCTTCGGTGGGCACGACCTCAGGCGCAACGCCGTTCAGCCTTTCACTGAATTGCGACGCCGGTGTGCGAGTCGCAGTCACGCTAACTGACGTCACAACGCCCGCCAATCGAAGCACAACACTTTCGCTGACGTCCGATTCCACCGCTAAAGGAATCGGATATCAGATTGCGTTTGCCGGAACCCCCGTTGCCTTCGGCGCCGACACCGCTGCAGCGGGAAATCCAAATCAGATTTTCGTATCAGCATCCCCAACCGCTGGCGGACTGTTTTCAGTGCCGCTGAAAGCGAATTACATTCGCACCGGCACAATCAACCCGGGGACGGCCAATGCAAAAGCCACCTTCACCATGAGCTATCAATAGCAAGTCGAGGGCGACTGCCATCGAAACGATATCGGCAGATCCGCGCAGTTCGCAAAACGATACTCCCCGTCGTCTCATTGTTCAACGACCACGATAAACCCACACGAATAATTTGATTCTCGTTATATACGACCGGATATAACATGAAGCCCTTCATGATCAGCATGAGACACAAAATGAAGGAGATAGGCCAATGACTCATCTGCGAGTTGGCGACCTGGTCATTCGGAATGCAGAATTAATTCCGGACTCGATCGCGCTCATCGAGGACGAGCACAGCATCGCGTGGCGTCAACTGAACACCGACACCAACCGGCTCGCCAACGCGCTCGCCGCGCTCGGCCTGAGCAAAGGCACGCGCGTCGCGACAATCATCCGCAACGGCGCCGCCGCGATCGAGACAATCTTCGCGCTGTCGAAGGCGGGCCTTATGTCGGTGCCGGTCAACTACGGACTCACGGCTGCCGAGATCGGCGTGCTGCTCGACGATTCCCAGCCCGCCGCACTGATCGTCGATGCGGAATTCATCGACCGCCTGCACGAAGTGATCACGCGCCCCGGCGTGCGCATCGTCGTGCGCGGCAACGACTCGCTCGTGCCGGGTTGGCTCGCGTACCGCGACCTCATCGGTAACGGCGCGCCGCACGCACCGGACGTATCGATCGCGCCCGACGATATCCGCATGATCCGCTACACGAGCGGCACAACGGCGGCGCCGAAGGGCTGCCTCGGCACGCACCGGCAGATTCTTTCGAGCATCGATAACTTCCTCGCGCAAATTCCCGTGCCCACGCACGGCCCGTTTCTGCAGATGCTGCCGCTCTTTTCCGGCGCCGGCATCTGGATGGCGCTCGCAGCCGCGCGTCATGGCGTAGGCAACGTGATGCTGCCCGAGTTCAATCCCCAAGCGGCACTGCGCAAGATCGAACAGCACGGCGTCGCGCATGCGTGCGGCGTGCCGACGATGCTAAGCCGACTCGCCGACGAACTCGCGCAAAACAGCTACGCGACCAGCTCGCTGCAACTCGTCGGCTATACCGGCTCGAAGATGCCGCCGCGCACGATCCGGCGCGTGCTCGAACGCTTCTCCTGCGACTTCTACCAGGGCTTCGGCGGCGGCGAAATGGGCGGCCTCGTCTCGTACCTGATGCCCGAAGATCATCGCGCGGCGCTCTCCAACGCCGATGCCGAGCGCCGACTTGCATCGGTCGGCCGCCCCGCGCGCTACGCATAAATCTGCATCCGCAGCCTGCAGGACGGCACGCCGCTGCCGGCAGGTGAGCCGGGCGAAATCACCGTGCGTTCGCCAAGCAATTTCTCCGGCTACCTGAATCGTCCCGACGACACGGCGAAAACGCTGCGCGGCGAATGGGTCCACACCGGCGACGTCGGCTATCTCGACCCGGACGGCTATCTGTTCGCCGTCGACCGCGCGAAAGACATGGTCGTGACGGGCGGTATGAATGTGTCGTCGGCTGAAGTCGAAGCGGTGCTCGCCGAGCACCATCTGATCGACATCGCGCTCGGCAAACCAGGCGCGGCGCAAAACCCGCTGCGCGAGTTTCTGACGCAGCGCCTGCGCGAGCGCACGCTCGATGACTGGCTCGCCTGGCTTGCCGCCCGCGGCATGCCTGCCATGCCGGTACTCGACTACAGCGAGGCGCTGCGGCACCCGCATGCCGAGGCGCGCGGCATGCTGCTGACCGATGCCGACGGACATCGTCATCTGAATACCCCGATCCGCTTCGCACACGAACCGGGCAAGCCCGCGCTGCGCGTCGCGGCGCTCGGCGAGCACACGCAAGCCGTGCTGCAGGCGACGAAGCAACATCGGTGAAGCGTCGATACAATTGACGTATCCCTTCCTTGCATCGCCTTTCTCAATCAGAAGGAAGGAGGCTGCAATGCTCAAAACTGCTCTCATTGCGGGGGCCGTGGCCGCGATCCTGACGGGTTGCGTCGCCGCCCCCGGCTATTACTACGGCTATCCGTACGGCCCCTACGACTCGTACCCGTACGATCCGGGTTACGCCT
This sequence comes from Paraburkholderia edwinii, assembly GCF_019428685.1. Lineage (NCBI taxonomy): Bacteria > Pseudomonadati > Pseudomonadota > Betaproteobacteria > Burkholderiales > Burkholderiaceae > Paraburkholderia > Paraburkholderia edwinii. Next base: position 1,378,914 of record NZ_CP080095.1, on the reverse strand, counting down.
ACACCTACCCGTACGCGTATCCCTATGCATACGGCCCGGGCTTCTACCCGTACGCCTACCCCTATCCCTATCCCGCGTTCGGAAGCGTCAGCATCGGCTTCTGGGGCGGCAACTGTTGCTACTACGGGCGCGGCTACTACGGGCGTGGCTACTACGGACGCGGATACTACGGCGGCTACTGGCACGGTCACGGCGGCGGCTGGCACGGCGGCGGCTGGCACGGCGGTGGTTGGCATGGTGGCGGCGGAGGCGGATGGCATGGCGGTGGCGGCAGCGGCTGGCACGGTGGTGGAGGCGGCGGCCGGCACTAACGCGCTCGTTCACGCGAGAAACCGCGCTGCGCATCGCTCACGCATAAGCGGCGCGCCACGACGCACCACGCACCATCCGCGCATCACGCGACGCAACCGTTCGTTGCCCCTCGCATCCGTACGAACATCGATTGCATTGCAGTGCGCTTGACCTACGATCGCTGTTAGCGACTCCCCGTCACAGCAGAGATCGAAGATGCCCGATCGCAATCACGACCGTCGAGCAATCCTTACCGGTTACCGCTCGTCCGTTCCACGCGCATTTCCGGCCGCACGCGTCACCGCATTGCTGCTTTCGCTGTTCGCGTGCGCGTGTACGCTTACCCCTGCAGAACGGCCGGTCACAACAGTACCGCTCGCGGCAATCAACAGCGCGACGCTCGACCAGTATCGCGGCGCGGTCGCAAGGCGCATCATGGAGCGTAACCCCTCCTATGTGCTGCAAGGCACCCCGCAGGCGATGCTGCGCTCGCTCGTCGTCGTGACGTTCGTCGTCGACAGTCGCGGGCAGATCGTCGCGTCGTCCGTGTATCGCACGAACGGCGACGACGAAGCGGAAAGCACCGCGCTCACGACGCTGCGCCGCTCCGCCCCGCTGCCGCAACCGCCCGCGAAACTGCTCGACCGCGCAGGCCACCTCGAGTTGTTCGAAGACTGGCTCTTCAACGATAACGGCAAATTCCAGTTACGCACCTTTGCCTCGCCGCAAGCGCAAACCCTTGACTGACGCGCCAAAGACAAACGAACAAAAAAGCGCAGAACAAACAGGCGGCAAACAAAGGAAAGCCAAACGAAATCCGCTCTTTAATGTCGCCGTGCTGTGCTGTCGATATAATTTGAGCACTCCCTGCCGGAGACTTCCGGTACCGCTTTCGCCGCGCGGCCATCCGCCCGCGCCGAATAGCCCGGTCGCCGCGTGCCGCGTTATCCGCGCGTTCGCCCGTCCGCCTTGCATCGTCTGGCGGCTGCCCGAACCGGCAGTAGTCCGACAGGTATGCCGCACAGGCATCGCGGCCACCTGTGGCAGACCACACGTCGCAAGCCGCCTCAACCCGGTATGTCAATCCAACAAAGGTGCGCCGACCACGGCCGGCAGCGCGCGTATCGTGCGATCCATACGTCGAACACGCCTGCACGCGGTCGCACCATCGATACGGAGTTTTACGCATGTCTTCAGCGCCGATTTCAAGCGCAGGCCCGAACGTCGGGCAGCCACAAAGCACCGCGCGCATCATCTTCGCGAGCTTCATCGGCACCGCGATCGAGTTCTACGATTTCTATGTGTACGCGACCGCCGCGGCACTCGTGATCGGACCGGTGTTCTTCCCGCATGGGTCGGCAACGGCGCAGGCGCTATCCGCCTTCGTCACGTTCGGCATCGCGTTTATCGCGCGGCCGATCGGCTCGTTCCTGTTCGGCCACTTCGGCGACCGCATCGGCCGCAAGTCGACGCTCGTCGCGTCGCTGCTCGTTATGGGTGTGTCGACCACGCTGATCGGCTTCGTGCCCGGCTACGATGCGATCGGCAGCCTCGCGCCAATCCTGTTGTGCGTGCTGCGCTTCGGCCAGGGCATCGGTCTCGGCGGCGAATGGGGCGGCGCGGCGCTGCTTGCCACTGAAAATGCGCCGGCCGGCAAGCGCGGCTGGTTCGGCATGTTCCCGCAACTGGGTCCGTCGGTCGGCTTCCTCGCCTCCAACGGGCTGTTCTTCGGCCTCGCGCTGACGCTCTCCGACGAACAGTTTCGCAGCTGGGGCTGGCGCGTGCCGTTTATCGTCAGCGCGGTGCTCGTCGCGCTCGGCCTCTATGTCCGGCTGAAGATCGCGGAAACGCCCGCGTTTCGCGCGGCGATCGAGCGCCAGGAGCGCGTGCGCGTGCCGGTTGCGACGCTGCTCTCGCGCTACTGGTGGCCGACGCTGCTCGGCTCGCTCGCGATGGTCGTCTGCTACACGCTGTTCTATATCTCAAGCGTGTTCTCGCTGTCGTATGGGGTGTCGGCGCTGCACTTTACGCGTCCGGGCTTTCTCGGCATGCTGTGCGTCGCGGTCGTGTTCATGGCGCTCGCGACGCCGCTGTCCGCCTGGGCGAGCGATCGCTTCGGCCGCAAGCCCGTGCTGATCGTCGGCATTCTCGTTGCGGTCGCATCGGGTTTCGCAATGGAACCGCTGCTCGGCAGCGGCTCGACGCCGCTCGTGCAACTGTTCCTGATCATCGAGCTGTTCCTGATGGGCGTCACGTTCGCGCCGATGGGCGCGCTGCTGCCCGAACTGTTTCCCACCAACGTGCGCTACACCGGCGCCGGTGTGTCGTACAACCTGGGCGGCATACTCGGCGCGTCGGTCGCGCCGTATATCGCGCAGTTGCTTGCCGCGCACGGCGGTCTCTCGTGGGTCGGCGGCTATGTGTCGGTGGCCGCGCTCGTCAGCCTGTTCGGCGTGCTCTGCATGCGTGAGACGCGCGATGCGCGATTGATGTAAAGCGAAGAAAAAACCCGGGCGCGCTGTCTTGCGCCCGGGACCAGTCATCGCGACAGCGGCCGGCACGATGCCGCCTCCCTGTCGGTCCTCACGCCGGCCACGCGATGAACTGCATCACCGGTAGTAGTACCCGTGATGGTGATATCCGCCGCCGCCGTCGTACGGCACTACGATGCACCCTCCCAATCCGGTGGCCAGCAACGCACCTGCAATCAGCATCGCAATCAAGCGCTTCACTTCACGTTTCACAGCGTTCTCCCATCGAGTCAGTGTCGTTATTCGAGTGCGTCTCGAATGCTTCCGATTGAACACGAACGCCTGAACGGGGACCGTTGCAATTTGTAAGCAGCCTTGGAGTATCTGTTACACGGTCGATGCGGCGCGAAGCGCGCCTTGCGGTAAAGATGCGCGCTGAAGCTCGCCATTCACGCGCCGGCGCGGCTCACGAGCCAACGATGGCGCTTGCGACCTGGCCAACGGCGCCGCTTCCGGCTCAATTAAAAGCGACAGTTTTAACAAGCGTGTAATCGAAGTTCGACGCGTTGATCGCGCGCCGATGGGCGTAGGGGTGCGCGAGCGTGTCCGATGGAACTCTGCGCACGCGGCGCAGTCTCTATCACTGCAGTGCCTGATTGTTTGTTCATTGCAGTGTTTCCTCTCCGCCCGCGTGAGCAGCGCGAGCGTTCTCGAGGCGTAGCGGTTCAGGCGCCCATCGAATCGGGCGACTGGGCGCTACGCCTCTTTTTCTTTCCGGGCGAGCACTTTCCTCGCGTGCACTTTCCTGGCGTGCGCGGATTGAAAAGGCTGGAGAAGTTCAGGACGCGGCGATGGGGCGCACCGGCGTGTTGCCCGGCGCGCCGCCTTCCGCAGGCGGAATGCTGTGCACATAGTCGATCGCCTCGATTGCGCGTTCGACCGGCGGCACCGAACGACCGTCGCCAATCGACGTCGAGCGATACGGCGCCTCGTTGCCGAAGTGCGTCGGCGACGTCGCGATAAAGATCATGACCGTGCGTTTGCCGAGCGCGTGGGCGAGATGCACGAAGCCGGTATCGACACCGATGACGAAAGCCGATGCATCGACCAGTTGCGCAATACCGGTTACGCTCAGCTGCGGCAGAACCTGCGCCTGCGGCACCTCGGCAACGATCTGCTCCGCTTCCTTGCGCTCGCCTTCCGAACCCCACGGCAACACAACACAAAAACCGCGCCGCACGAGATCGCCGGCCACCGCGACCCACGACGCGATCGGCCATTTCTTGTCGTCTTTCGACGTGGCGTGGAACAGCACCGCGATCGGTTTGCCACCCGCATCGACAACGGGCTGCGCGGCCGGTGGAATACGCAGGTGATAGACCGCCGGGCCTTCGGCTTTATAACCGAGCGCGTCTGCAACCGTATCGCGCATGCCCTGCCATGCATTGACATCGTTCCGCCGCACAAAGCGGCGCGTGTAGGCAAACGCGGCACCCTGCTCGCCGAGATTCTTCGAGTGATAGCCGTAGCGCACTTTCGAGCGCGTCAGAAACGCGATAATCGCGCTCTTGTAGACGCCGTGAATGTCCAGCACCACGTCGTAGCGATACGCGCGCAATTCGGCGATCGAGGCGGCAATCGCCTTGAAGTCGGCCCAGCGCCGTGCCTTCTTGAAGCGGCGCAGCGGCGCGCACAACACGCGGTCGACGCTCTCATTCCAGCGCGCGACTTCCGCGTGTGCGTCGTCGCAAGCCCAGTCGACGGCCACGCCGGGAAACGCGCGCTTGAGGTCCGCCACGACCGCCTGCGCCTGGATGACGTCACCGAGTGACGTGACCTTGATGACGAGAATTCGCTTCATCGATGACCCATTTTCTCGCGGCGATATATCGACCGATACCGGCCACTGACGTCGGCCACTGATGTCGGCCGTCGGCCCTGGCACGCGAATGCGATGCGTCGCGTTGCGTCACCTTGCCGATCGCGAGAGTGTTCGTGTAAACGCGTGCCCGATCAGGCACGCGCCCACTCCCGGCAGTTTAGCCGACCCGTGCACGCAGGGCGGCGGCACACGGCTGCGCGTCCGGAAACCCAGCGCGCAATGCGCGTTCGTGCAACGCACATCCGCAAGCCATCGCATTTCAGCGGGCTTTCAAGGATACATTGCGCATCGTGCGCCGTTATAATTCACGCGTCGCCACCGCGCGCGTTGTTTGCGCACTTTTGCCTACGCCATGCTGAGGACATCCATCCCATTGTCGTCGAACATCGTCCGGCGTACGAAACGACTCTGGCGCCAGTACGGCATCTTCTGGCTCGGCGCGATCGCGGTCGGCCTCGCAGCTGTCTACTACGCACGGCTCATCGACTGGGGCTACAACACCTTTCTCGAGCAGCAGCATGAACGCCCGTGGCTACCGCTCTTCATCACACCCGCGATCGCCGCGGTAGCCGCATGGCTCACGCGACGCTTCTTTCGCGGCGCCGAAGGCAGCGGCATCCCGCAGGTGATCGCCACGCTGCATACGCGGCCGGCCGAGACAGGCGCGCGGCTCCTCACGCTGCGCATTCTGTTCGGCAAGGTGCTCGTATCGTTCCTCGGCATTCTCGGCGGCTTCACGATCGGGCGCGAAGGTCCGACCGTGCAGGTCGGCGCGGCGCTGATGTTCAACCTGCGGCGCCTTTACCCGCGCTCGACGGCGATGATCGAGCGCCAGCTCGTGCTCGCGGGCGCCGCCGCGGGCCTATCCGCGGCGTTCAACACGCCGCTCGCCGGCATCGTGTTCGCGATCGAAGAGCTCACGCGCAGCTTCGAAGCGCGCGCGAGCGGCGTGCTGATCACGGCGATCATCATCGCCGGCGTGATCGCGCTCGGGCTCAACGGCAACTACACGTACTTCGGCACCATCGAGGTCGGCGCGCATTTTCCCGATACGCTTGCGCTCGCGGTGCTGGTTACTGCGGTGGTAACCGGTATCGCGGGCGGTATCTTCGGCTGGCTGCTGCTCAACACGTCGCGCTGGCTGCCCGCACCGCTCGTCAGGCTCAATGCCGAGCGTCCGGTGATGTTCGCAGCGCTGTGCGGGCTCCTGATCGCCGTGGTCGGCCTGATCTCAGGCGGCACCACGTTCGGCAGCGGCTACGCGGAAGCGCGCGGGCTGCTCGACGGCCGCGAGCAATTGTCGATGTTCTATCCGCTGCTGAAGATGGTGTCGATGGTAGGCTCGTACCTGCCCGGCATTCCGGGCGGCATCTTCGCGCCGTCGCTGTCGATCGGCGCGGGCTTCGGCAACGTGTTGCATACGGTGTTTCACGGCATGCAGCTGCAGATGCTGATCGCGCTCGCGATGGTCGGCTATATGGCCGCGGTCACGCAATCGCCGATCACGGCGTTCGTGATCGTCGTCGAGATGATCAACGGGCACGCGCTCGTGATTTCGCTGATGGCGACCGCGCTGGTCTCGAGCCGCGTGTCGGCTTTCTTCACGCCGCCGCTCTACGAGACGCTCGCGCGACGTTATATGGTGCCGCCGTCGCCGCCTGCCGCCGCCGGGGGCGCGGCGCCCGCGCAGCATGTGCCGGAGCCGCTCGAGCGCGTGGTGCCGGCGGAGAATTCGAACGCAGATGAAGGATCAGGCGACGGCGGCGCAGCGACGGATGCGCGCCCGAATGATGCGAACCCAACAGGCACCGACACGCGCGAAGACGAGGGCGCCGATACCTCGCGCCGCTAAACGGCGATCCGCCGTAAGCAGCACGATAAGCGGTGAAAGGCACGGCCCGATAAGCGGTGCGATAAGCGATGCGATGCGATGCGCGGCCCGATACGATCGCCTGCTTGCGGCAAGCCCGCGCCGCAAGCTGCGATCAGGTTCCGCGCGTCAGGCCTGAGGAATCTCGATCTTGACCTCGAGCACTTCGAGGTCGTCGTGACGTTCGAGATTGACGCGGATATCGTCGTCGGAGATTTTGACGTACTTCGAAATCACAGCAACGAGTTCGCGTTGCAACGCCGGCAGATAATCAGCGGGGGCATGGCCGCCAGCACGTTCGTGCGCAATGATCAACTGCAGGCGTTCCTTCGCTACCGACGCGGATTTCTTTTTCTCGCCCAGCAAAAACGAAAGAATCGACATACGTGCGCTCCCTTACTTGGTGCCGAAGAGGCGCTGCAGCAGGCCTGGCTTCTGGTAATCGGTAAAGCGAAGCGACTTCTGTTCGCCGAGGAAGCGCGACACGACGTCCTTATACGATTCCGCAACGTCCGTGCCGTCGAGGTGTACCGCCGGCAAGCCCTGGTTCGACGCATGCAGCACGGCCTCCGACTCGGGAATCACGCCGATCAGATCGATGCGCAGAATCTCCTGGATGTCCGACAGCGACAGCATTTCGCCTTCGCTAACGCGCTTGGGGTTATAACGCGTGATCAGCAGATGCTCCTTGATCGGCTCCTTGCTTTCGATCGCGCGCTTGGTCTTCGACGACAGAATGCCGAGAATGCGGTCCGAGTCGCGCACCGACGACACTTCCGGGTTCGTCACGATCAGCGCTTCGTCGGCGAAGTGCATCGCGAGCAGCGCGCCCGATTCGATGCCGGCCGGCGAGTCGCACACGATGTACTCGAAGTCCATCGCGATGAGGTCGTTGATCACCTTCTCTACGCCTTCCATGGTCAGCGCGTCTTTATCGCGCGTCTGCGAAGCCGGCAGGATGTAGAGATTCTCGAGCTTTTTATCCTTGATCAGCGCCTGGTTCAGGTTCGCTTCGCCCTGGATCACGTTGATCAGGTCATACACGACGCGGCGCTCGCAGCCCATGATGAGGTCGAGATTGCGCAGGCCGACGTCGAAGTCGATCACGGCGGTCTTGTGGCCGCGTAACGCGAGGCCCGACGAGAAGCTCGCGCTCGTGGTCGTCTTGCCTACGCCACCCTTGCCCGAAGTCACCACAATGATTTTTGCCATTGGCCTTTACCTTGTATCCGTCGATTTCGTGAATTGATATTCCGGCATCCGGTTGCTCATGCGGTGCATGCATGCTGCACACCGCGGCGCACCTTATGTGAGCCGCAGCGGTTCGATCACCAGCTTTTCTTCGTCGAGCCAGATCTGCACCGCTTTGCCCTGCACGTCGGCCGGCAACGGGTTTTCGGTCGTGCGGTAGATGCCCGCAATCGAAATCAGCTCCGGCTCGAGGCAGGTGCAGAAAATGCGCGCATCGTGATTGCCGTGCACGCCGGCGAGCGCGCGGCCGCGCAGCGGTGCATAGATATGAATGTTGCCTTCCGCGATGATTTCCGCGCCGTGGCTCACGAGACCGAGCACGACGAGGTCGCCCTTCGCGTAAATCCGCTGCCCCGAACGCAACGGCTTGTCGACGACCATGGTTTGCGACGACGTGCCCGATGCGCCCGTCAGCACCGGTTCGGCGGGCGCGCTCGCTGCCGCTGAAGCCGCAGGCTGGCTTGCCGGCGAGGCTGCGGTGGAATCATCCGCCACCGGCCCGGAGCCCGTCGCAGCCGCTTTACCGGCCGCCTGCGCGTCCTCTTCGCCCGCGGCTGTCTTCGCACCCGGCCGGCGGTCACGCGCTTCAAGCAGGGGCAGATTGGCCTCGCTCACCCATACGTGCTGCGCCGCATCGGCAACCACGCCGATCGGGCGCATGCGCACGCTGTCGAGCAGCGCGGCGATATCGGCGAGCGGCACACGCTCGTTTTCGGCGAGGCGGCGCACGTCGATCGCGACAACATCATTGGCGAAGAATTCGGGGGTCGCCTCGAAGCGGCGCGTGAGTTCGGCGCGCATTTCGCCGAGGTCGGTGGTTTTGACCACGAACAGAAGCGTGTCCACCGCACCGCTGCGCAATTCGAAAAAAGGCGATTTCCTGGGCGACATAGCGTTCGGCAAAAAATTTTGCGTATTTTACAGGGGTCCTGGCGCGCGTCGAACTTTTTCGCCCGAACTTTTCACCACAGACAGCGCAATGGGCGAAGCAATGTGGGTAAAACGCACGGACACGCGTGATTGGCGCAATTGCTGCGATCGCCGTGATGGCACGCAATAACGAATAAGCTCGACGGATAAGATGAATACACGAGGCGCGTAGCAAGCCCCGCGCAAACGCATAGGCCATGGCGCGCCGCCTGGCGGCGCCACGCCCTGCTCACCCCGCCGGCGGCACCGGCAGAGGTGTCACATGTCGCACCAGTTGGGATTCCCACTGGTCCTGCGCGCGTGCGGTCGGGCGATGGTCGCCGGTGGGGCCGAAGCCGAGCCGCTCGTAAAAGCGCATTGCATTGCGATTGCTATCGGCGATCCACGCATAGACTTCCGCCGCGCCGCCGCGCGCGAGCCACTCGCTCGCGGTATTGACGAGCAGTTCGCCGCCGCGCAGATGACGCACCGCGGGCGCGACCCACAGTTCGCTCACGAATGCGCGGCGCGCGGGCGTATCGTCGAAACACGCGTCGATCACGCCTGCCGGATGGCCTTCGGTGTAAAGAATGAAAGTCGTGGTCGTGATGGACGCCGCGTTGAGCGCGGCTTTGGCGTCGAACGTGGCGGCATCCGCGGATAACGCTTCCTCGAGCGTGGCGCCGAACGCGTAGGGCGCCTCCCGTAACGATGCGGTACGGAGCTCGCGAAACACATCGCCCTGGTCGGCGGTAATGCGCGCAACGGTGAGTGACGGACTCATTGGAGAGGTAGACCCCGGATCTGAAAGCATAAAACCGGGCGCGGCACGCCTGAACCCCGGTCTGAATCGAGGCGCGCGAACAGCACGCAGCCTTGAAGCAGTATAAAACCCAAACCCACCCGACCCTGCCGTATCCGCACGTTAGAGCCGGTATCTACAAGCCGGCACGTGCAAATCGGCACGAAGTGATGTCCTGGCTTCGACCTGACCCTTTCCGCTTGGCGGTATAGCCTAACTGAAGCGCCGGGCGAGTCAAATCCTTATTTTAGACATCGCGGGCAAGCCGCCTTCACGGCGATTCGTAGCGGCCGGTGCCGTCGGGCCACGGTGTGAGCAGCTCGAAGCCGTCGTCGGTGACGGAGATCATATGCTCCCATTGCGCGGACAACGATTTGTCCTTGGTGACCACGGTCCAGCCGTCGCGCATCACGACGGTGCCGGCGCGGCCCGCATTGACCATCGGCTCGATCGTAAACACCATGCCCGGCTTCAGGCGCAGCCCCTGCCCCGGCTGGCCGTAATGGAGCACCTGCGGGTCTTCGTGATAGACCTTGCCGATGCCGTGCCCGCAGTAGTCGCGCACGATCGAAAAGCCGTCGCGTTGCGCAACCTTCTGGATGGCGCTGCCGACATCGCCGAGCGTGGCGCCGGGCTTCACCTGACGAATGCCCGCGAGCATCGCCTCATAGGTGGTGTCGATCAGTTGCTGCGCGACGCGGCTCGGCTCGCCGACCGTGTACATGCGGCTCGTATCGCCGAAGTAGCCGTCCTTGATCACGGCAACGTCGATATTGATGATGTCGCCGTCCTTCAGAACCTCATTACGGTGCGGAATGCCATGGCAGACGACCGAGTTGACCGACGTGCAAATGGTTTTCGGAAAACCCATGTAGCCGATGTTCGCGGCAATCGCCTGCTGCGTGTTGACGATGAAATCGCGGCACAGCGTATCGAGCTCGTCGGTCGATACGCCCGGCTTCACGTGTTCGCCGATCATCACGAGCACGTCGGCAGCGAGCCGGCCGGCGATACGCAGCTTCGCGATGTCATCAGGAGTCTTGTAGGTAATGGCCATGTGCGCAAAAACGGTGCGGTGTGCGGCACGCGTCGCGTGGCGCGGCACCCGGTTAACGACCAGCCATTGTACCGAGTCTCTTGACGACGCATTTTTCGGCCGGGCGCGCCGGGGCTATCAGCGGTTGATGCAGGCCCCGTTGGCGATGCTGGTTCAGGAGCTGTTTCGCGGGCTGTTCTTGCCCTCTGCCGGCACCGCCGGGGACGCGTGCGCGGCCGCTTCCGGGCTTGAAATGGCGCTTGTGGCGGGAGCCGAAGCGGGATTGGCGGCGGGGCTAACTGCGGGGCTTGCTGCAGGACTCGCTGCAGGACTCGCTACGGGGCTCACTGCAGGGCTCACTGCAGGACTCGCTACGGGAGCCACTGCAGAGCTCACCGCAGCGTTCACCGCGCGGCTCACGTCATCACCTGTCGCCGGCGCCATCAGCCGCCGCAACGGCAGCAATAGCAGCGGCGTCGTGATCATCGACAGCACGACCGCGAGCGTCACGATCGCCGATGCGCGCGGCTCGACGACGCGCACGGCCAGCGCCGACGCCATCACGACGAACGCGAACTCGCCGCCTTGCGAGAGCAGCAGCGCGAAGTATGCGCGCTGTTCGCGCGGCACATTAAAGCGCGGCGCGAGCAGCCACAACGCCGCGGCCTTGATGCCGACCACCGCGGCAACGACGATCAGCACGCGCCGCGTATCGTGCACGAGCACGTTGAAGTCGATCGACATCCCGATCGCGATAAAAAACAGTCCGAGCAGCAGCCCCTTGAACGGCGCGATATCGCGCTCGACCTGCTGTTGATAGCCCGAGTCGGCGAGCAGCACGCCGGCGAGAAATGCGCCGAGCGACGTCGACAGATGCACGGTGTGGAACAGCATCGCGACGCCGATCACCCACAGCAGCGCAAACGCCGTGAAGATTTCCGGCGCGCCGGTACGCGACACGATGCGCAGGCCGCGCCGCAGCGCGATGCGGCCGACCAGCACCACCGCGGCAAGCATCGCGAGCGCCTTGCCGACCGCGATCCAGTTGTCCGTCGCGCTCGCGCCGGTATCGATCGGGCTCAGAAGCGGCAGCAGCGCAACGAGCGGGATCGCGGCGAGATCCTGAAACAGCAGGATGCCGAATGCGGCCTCGCCGGCGAGCGTAGCCATCTGCCCGCGCTGCTCGAGTTCGGACAGCGCCATTGCCGTCGACGACAGCGCCAGCGCGAGGCCGGCCGTCAAGGCAATCTGCCAGTGCGAGCCGAACAGGAGAAAAATCGCCGTCAGGAGCCCCGCGCACAGCGCCATCTGCATGCCGCCATAGCCGAAGATCGTGCGCCGCAATGCCCACAGGCGCCCGACATGCATCTCGAGGCCGATCACGAACATCATCAGCACGATGCCGAGCTCCGAGAAGTGCAGGATCGCGTCGACGTTGGTCACGAGTTTCATCACGGACGGACCGATCAGCACGCCGGCGAGCAGATAGCCGAGCACCGAGCCGAAGCCGAGCCGGATCGACATCGGCACGACGACGAGCGCAGCGCCAAGGAACACCAGGACATGTAAAAGCAGGCTTTTCATGGGGACGCGTGTGGGACGACATGGGACGGCGCTTTCGGGCGCTCTGGACCGCGCTGCGGGACCGCTCAGTGACCGCTCGGTGACTGCTCAGGAACCGCTCAGGAACCACTCCGGAACCGCGCTTTCGGGTCACTTGCGGACCGCTTCGGGACGACTGGCGACGACCGCGGGGCACACATGCATCAGCAACTGGCATGCGCCCCGCGCGTCATGATGGCGATGCGCTGCGAATCGCCGCCGCGATGTCGCGGCTGACCGTCGCCAGCGCGCGGCTATACGCGGCGACGAGCGCGTCGTTGCTGGCGGTTGGGACGGGCTCGCGCGCAACGGTACGGCCTGAGACGGGCAAAGGCTTGCCCGGCACGCGCACGACCCATTGCGCGTCGACTGTGGCCGCGTCGCCGGGCACCGCATCGAAGCGCACGATGTCGACGCGCACACGCGAAGCTTCGCGCACGAGCGCCGCCTGCCCGGCCACCGAGACCTCCGCGCTGCCGAGCAGCAGTTCGAGGTCGGCCGCGATCGTACGCGCGATGCCGCTTTTCAACGGCTCGCCCCAGCGCGCGAATTCGTTGAGCGCGACTTCGTTGTCGGACACGCGCGTGACCATCTGCGGCCGGTCGACGAGTTCCGGCACCGTCACCGGACCGACCACGACTGCGGTCTGCATCGGGGCGCCGGTCGTCCGCAGCGAGGCATCGGGACTCAGCGTATAGAACGACGAATTCGGCGATTTGCAACCGGCGAACAGGCAGAGCACAACGGGTACGGCACACGCCGCGAGCAACAGCCGCGCCGCACGAGTGCGCGCCGGTGCTCGGACATCACTTCTCACGTGCATCGAACGCATCACTTTTTGTCCTCCGGTTTGCCCCGGATCAACGCCTCCGGATGCCGTTCGAGATATTCCGCGAGCGCGCGCAGCGACGCGGCCGTACGCGACAGCTCGCGAATCGCATCGGCCGTGTCCTGCTGCAGCGCCGAATCGGGCTGCAACGCGGTATTGGCCGAATCGAGCGTCGTGCGCGCCGCCGTCAGCGTGTCGCGCGCCTGCGGCACCAGTTGCGTATCGAGGTTCTTCAACAGCACATCGGCGCGCGCAAGCGTCTGCTTCGCGTTATTGCCGATCGCCTCGAACGGGATCTTGTTCATGCGCTCGATCAGATTGGTAATCGAGTCCTGCAGCGACTGCAGCCCGCTCGACACGGTCGGCAGCTCGGGCGGGCTGCGTTCCCAGTCCACCTGCGCCTTGGGCGCGTTCGGGAAGAAATCGAGCGCGATATACAGCTGGCCGGTAATCAGGCTGCCCGTCTTCAGCTGACCGCGCATGCCGCGCGACACGAGGAAATCGGCCATCTCCTGCGGCGAGCGCGACAGCCTGCCGCCGCGCGGTTCGTTTTCCAGCCGCGACGTGAAGCGCTCCGGATAAAGCCTGATGGTCACCGGAATGCTGAACTGCTTCGTGACCGGATCGAAACGCGTGTGGATCGCCACCACCTCGCCGATCGGAATGCCGCGGAATTCGACCGGCGCACCGACCACGAGCCCGCGCACCGACTCCTTGAAATTGAACGCGTAGGTTTCAACGATGCGATCGTGCATCTTCATCGCTTCGGCACGGTCGCTGAAGAGTTCGAAGGTCGTCTTCGCGGGCGCCTGCGGTTCGTCGTCGCGCGCGCCCGGCGGCGTCTGGAACGCAAGGCCGCCGACCAGAATCGACACGAGTGACTGCGTATTGACCTTCACGCCTTCGGTGTTCAGCGAGACATCCACGCCGCTCGCGTGCCAGAAGCGCGTATCAGCGACGACAAATTTGTCGTACGGCGCATTGATGAACACCCGCATCGTGATGGCCTTGCCGTTCTTATCCAGTTCGTACGACGTGACCTGCCCGACCTGCAGGCGGCGGAAAAAGATCGGCGTGCCGATCGCGATCGAGCCGAGGTCCTCGCTCTTCAGCACGTACTCGCGGCCCGGCACGTCGCTCGCGATGACGGGCGGCGTTTCAAGACCGGTGTAGTCGTGCCGCTCGCGCTTCGACACGCCGATATCCGTGCCGATATACGCGCCGGAAAGCAGCGTGCCGATACCGGACACGGTGCCGCCCGACACGCGCGGGCGCACGACCCAGAAGCGCGTATCGTCGACCAGCATCTTCGACGCGTCGCGCGAGAGTTCGGCCGTCGCGATCACGCGCGAATAGTCTGGCGACAGCGCGACGCTCTTCACGACGCCGATGTCGACATCCTTGAACTTGATCTTTGTCTTGCCGGCTTCGAGTCCGTCGCCGGTCTTGAAGCTGATCGTGATGGTCGGGCCTTGCTGCAGGATCGCCTGCGCGGCAAGCCAGACGCCGATCAGCACCGCGACCACCGGCACGATCCAGATCCACTGGACACGCCAGCGCGAACGCGTAACAGGGACCGCGTCGGGCAGCCCGGGCGGTGGAGAATCAGGAGGACGTGCCATGTGTGGTTTGCCTTGCATCCCAGGTAAGCCGCGGGTCGAACGACATCGCGGCAAACATCGTCAATACGACGACTGCGCCGAATGCGATCGCTGCGGGGCCCGCGGTAATCGTCGCGAGCGCATTGAACTGCACGAGTGCGGTGAGGATTGCGATCACGTAGATGTCGAGCATCGACCAGCGGCCGACCAGTTCGACGATCCGGTAGATGCGCGCACGTTGCACCGGCTGCCAGCGCGAACGCAGGTTCGCCGAAGCGGCGAGAAAGCCGATCGCGAGAATTTTCAGCATCGGCACGGCGATGCTGGCGATAAACACGAGCGCCGCGAGCGGCCACGAACCGGACGTCCACAGGTAGACGACGCCGCTCATGATCGTGTCCTTCTGCGCGCCGAACAGCGAGCTCGTGTGCATCACGGGCAGCAGGTTCGCCGGTAGATACAGCACCAGCGCGGCCAGCAGGAGCGCCCATGTGCGCGCGAGGCTGTTCGGCTTGCGCAGATGCAGGCGGCTGCCGCAACGCGTGCAGCGCAAGTCGTGCTGATGCGCGTCGGCAAGCGGCGCGGACAGCAGGCCGCAGTCGTGGCACACGCAGCGCAGACAACCGGCAGCGGTGCGCGCGGGGAACGATGCCGATGCCGGCAAATGCGCGGGCGTGGCCGTGGCAGACGTATCTGCAGAGCCACCTGAAGACGCGCCCGCAGATCCACCTGCAGAGCCACCCGCGCCCCCCCCGCCATGCAGCGCGACATCGGGCGGCCCTTCGAGCCGCGCCCACAGATCGCGCGGATCGAATGCGGCGGCGGCCGCGGCGAGCAGCAGCATCAGCGCGCCGAACGACCACAACGCGGTATCGGGGACGACGCTCGCGATATGCGCGAGCTTCACGAGCGCGACGAGCAGGCCGAGAATCAGCACCTCGGTCATGCCCCACGACTGCGCGACATGCAGCATCCGGAACACGGATTCGGCGCGATACGGCCGGCGGCCGAGCCGCAACGGCAGCAACAGCCAGACGATGCCGGCCGCCTGCAGCATCGGCATCAGCAGCGTCGTCACGAAGATCAGCACGGCGAGCGGCCACATGCCGTCGCGATACAGCACGTAAACCGAGCCGAATAGCGTGGTCTCGACGAGATCGCCGTTGACCGACAGACCGACGATCGGGAATGCGTTCGCGAGCACGAACAGCGCAAGCGCCGCCAGCGCGTACGCGAGCGAGCGGTCGAGGCCGCCCGTCTGACGCCGGTACAGCGCCGCGTGGCAACGGCAACAGCGCAGCACGCCATTGACGGGCAACGGCCGTTCACGCTGCAGCAGGTCGCACTCGTGACACGCGATCACGCCCTCGACGGCGCCGGAGCCTGCGGCGCCGCCGGACCCCGGGTCCGTGCCTTCCAGCATGCCGTGTGCGGAACTCATTTGACGTTCTCCGCCGGTGTATCGCCGGGCGCGGGCTGCGCGTCGGTGCGCGACGACTGTTGCGTCGTCATGTTTTCCGCATCGATGACCCAGCCGCCGCCCATCGCCTTGTACAGCGACACGTATGCCGTCAGCACGGCCTGCTGCGTCTGCGTTTGGCTCAGTTCCGCGTTGAACAGGCTGCGCTCCGCATCGAGCACTTCGATGTAGCTCGTATAGCCGCCTTCGTAGCGCAGCCGCGCCATGCGCGAGTACGTGCGCAGCGCGTCGACCTGGCGCCCTTGCGTGAGGAACTGCTCGCGCAGCTTCTGCGATGAGATCAGCGCGTCGTCCACTTCCTGGAACGCGGTCTGGATCGCCTTCTGATACGTGTACAGCGCTTGTTGCTGCTGGGCCTCGGCCTGCTTCACCTGCCCCGCGATATTGCCGCCGGTGAAGATCGGCTGGGTGACCGTCCCGGCAAACGACCACAGTTTGGACGGTCCGGTGAAAAGGTTCGAGATCTGGCTGCTCTGCGTGCCGAGCAAACCGGTCAGCGAAATCTGCGGAAAGTACAAGGCGCGCGCGGCGCCGATCAGCGCATTGGCCGCGACCAGGTCCTGCTCGGCCTGGCGCAGATCCGGACGGCGCTGCAGCAGGTCGGACGGCAGGCCCGCCGGCACCGCGGGCGTGCCGAGCGTCGCGAGATCGTGGCCACGCAGGATCGGTCCGGGGTTGTGGCCAAGCAGCACCGACAGCGCGTCTTCCTGCTGGGCAATCTCCGCTTCCACCTGCGGAATCACCGCGGCCGACGCTTCATATTCGGACTGGCTCTGCGCGAGTTCCATTTGCGATACCTCGCCGGCATCGAAGCGCAGCTGGAACACGTGGACCGATTCCGCGCGGCTTTGCGTGGTCGCCTTCGCGATCTCGAGCTGGCGATCGAAACTCAGCAGCGCGATATACGACGACGCGACCGACGATACCAGCGTCAGGATCGTCCCGCGCCGCCCTTCCTCGGTCGACAGCAGGCTGGCGCGCGCCGATTCGGTCAGGCGCCGGTTGCGTCCGAACAGATCGATTTCCCATGACGCGTTGAGTTGCGCCTCGAAGTTGTTGAAGACCGCTCCGTTCGAGAATATCGGCGTCGGCCCGATCTGCGAGACGCGCTGGCGCGACGCATCGAAGCCCGCGCCGACTTGCGGCAGCAGCGCCGAGCGCGTGCTCCAGAACTGGCCGAGAAACTGGTCGACGCGCGCGGCGGCAACCTTCACATCCTTGTTGTCGGCAAGCGCCGTGGCGATCAGGTCGTTGAGCACCGGATCGTTGAACTGCTTCCACCATTCGGTATTCGCGAGGTCTTCGGCTTCGCCTTCCTGGAAGCGGAACGTCGCCGGGGTGTCGATCGCCGGCCGCTGATAGTTCGGCCCGAGCAGACACCCCGACAGCGTGAATGCAAGCACGGATGCCGCGACAAGTGAGCGTAGCGAGTGTCGCATGTCATTCATCCTCGCGACGTGCGGACGGCGTCACATGCGGTCCGCCCGGGGCCGGGCCTGGGCCTGAGCTTGGGCCCGCGCCTGGACCCTGTGCCGGTCCCGACCCTGAAGTCGGCGTCGACGGTCCGTCGCCTGCCGAACCCGTGGTCTTCTTCGCCTTGCGCTTGTCGGACCACGTCTCCAGCACGTAGAAGAACATCGGGATAAAGAACACCGCGATCGCCGTCGCGCCGAGCATCCCGCCGATCACGCCGGTGCCGATCGAATGCCGGCTGTTCGCCGATGCGCCGGTGGCGATCGCGAGCGGCACGCACCCGAGAATGAACGCGAGCGAGGTCATCACGATCGGGCGCAGACGCTCTTCGGCGGCGAGCATCGTTGCATCGAACACCGACTTGCCGGACTGCCGGTTCAACACGGCGAACTCGAAGATCAGAATCGCGTTCTTCGCGGCAAGCGCGACCAGCATCGTCAGGCCGATCTGGAAGTACACGTCGTTGTTTAGTCCGCGCAGCATAATCGCAAGCAGCGCACCGAAGATCGCGAACGGCACCGCCATCAGCACGCCGACCGGCAGGTTCCACTTTTCGTACTGCGCGGCGAGGATCAGGAACACCATCACGAGGCCGAACACGAACACGAGCCCCGACGTGCCGCCCGCCTGCTTCGCTTCGTACGCCTCGCCGCTCCATGCGAGCGCATAGCCTTCCGGCATCTGCGCGCCGATTTCCTCGAGCGTCTGAATCACCTGGCCCGAGCTGTAGCCGGGCGCCGCGTTCGTCGTGATCTTGACGGCCGGATAGTTGTTAAAGCGCGTGATCAGATCGGGGCCGGTCACGTACTTGTAGGTGACCACGGACTTCAACGGCACCATGTTGTTGGTATTGCTGCGCACGAACACCTGCGTCAGATCTTCCGGCTTCAGGCGATATTGCGGCTCGGCCTGCAGAATGACCTGCCACAACCGGCTGTTGCGATTGAACTGCGACACATAGAGCGAGCCGAACATCGTCTGCATGGCGCTGTAGACGGCTTCGACAGGCACGCCGAGCGTGACGGCCTTGTCGCGGTCGACGTTCACGAGCAATTGCTGCGAAGACGCATTGAACGTCGAGGTGACGCCGGACAGCTCGGGGCGCTGCTTCGCCTTCTCGAGGAACTCGTTGACCACCGCCGCATACTGCGCGACCGTCGCATCGCCCTTGCTCTGGATCCACACTTCAGTGCCGCCGGTCGTGCCGAGGCCTGGAATTGCCGGCGGATTGAGAGGCACGATAATCCCTTCCTTCACCTGCGACAGCGCCTTGTACGCGTTGACGAGCACCGCGCGCGCATTCTGCGTGCGGATGTTCGCCGACGAATAGCGCTCGTCGAAAGACTTGAAGCCGATGAAGAAGGTCGACGCATTGTTCTTTGTCTGGCTGTCGAGCAGGCTATAACCGTCGACGATGGTCACGCTGTCGACTGCCGGCTCTTTCATGAAGTAGTCGGTCACGTGCTGCGACACTTCGCCGGTGCGATCGAGACTCGCCGCATCGGGCATGATGACCGCGCCGAGCAGATAGCCCTGGTCTTCAGGCGGCAGAAATGCGCCAGGGACGGTGCGCATCATCCATACGGCGAGCGCGATCATGCCGGCGAAAATCAGAAGGCCGATGGCGAAGCGCTTGATCATGAGCCGCACCGCGCGCGTATAACCGGCTGTCATCCGCGCGAACTGCCTTTCGAACCAGCGGAAAAAGCCGCGCTTCTCACCATGATGCGGCTTGAGCAGCAACGCGGCGAGCGCCGGCGACAAGGTCAGTGCGACGAGGCCGGAGATCACCACCGAGATCGCAATCGTAATGGCGAACTGCTTGTACATCTGCCCGGTAATGCCGCCGATAAACGCAACCGGGACGAACACCGCGCACAGCACGAGCACGATCGCGACAACCGGGCCCGCCACCTCGTCCATCGCTTGCTTCGCGGCGGTCTTCGGATCGAGCTTGAGCACGGTCATATTGCGCTCGACGTTTTCGATCACGACGATCGCATCGTCGACGACGATACCGATCGCGAGCACCATGCCGAATAACGTCAGCATGTTGATCGAGAAACCGAGCGCGGCCATCCCCATGAAGGTGCCGACGATCGACACCGGCACCGCGAGCACGGGAATCAGCGTCGCACGCAGATTCTGCAGAAACACGAACACCACAATCACAACGAGAATGACCGCTTCGAAGAACGTATGAACCACGTCGGTGATCGACGCGCGCGTGAACTCGGTCGTGTCCATCGCGATCTTGTAGTCGATCCCTTCGGGGAACGTCTTCTTCATCTCCTCGAGCGTCTTGCGCACCGCGTTCGACACGTCGAGTGCATTCGCGCCCGGCTGCTGATAGACGGCGATCACCGTCGCGGGCTTGCCCTGGAACTTGCTGCGGATCGAATAATCCTTTTGCCCGAGTTCCGCGCGGCCGATGTCCCTCAACCGCACGATGGCGGCGCCGCCGCTCTGCGCGCGGATGATGATGTTCTCGAACTCGGACGGTTCGGTGAGGCGCCCGGTGGTCGTGACCGCGAACGACTGCTCGACCGCGTTGCCGGTCGGCGACTGACCGAGGCGGCCGACCGCGAACTGCTGGTTCTGGTTTGCAACCGCGTTCTGCACGTCCGACGCGGTGATACCCAGTTGCGCCATCCGGTCCGGCCGCAGCCAGATCCGCATTGCGTAGTCGGGGGTGCCGAAGATGCTCGACTGATTCGCGCCGGGAATGCGCTTTAACGCATCGAGCACGTAGATGTTTGCGTAGTTCGCGATATAGGTCGAATCGTAGCGCTCGGTCGGCGAATAGATCGCGATCACCATCATGAACGCCTGCGACTTCTTCTGCACCGACACGCCCTGCGCCTGCACCGACTGCGGCAATTGCGGCAAGGCGAGATTCACACGGTTCTGCACGTCGACCTGCGCGAGTTCCGGGTTCGTGCCGATCTGGAAATACGCGTTGATCGTCAGGTTGCCCGTCGACGAACTCGACGAGCTCATGTAGATCATGTTGTCGGCGCCGTTGACCTGCTGCTCGATCGGCGCGGCGACGTTGTTGGCGACCACGTCCGCGCTCGCGCCCGGATAGGTCGCGGTGACGGTGATTTGCGGCGGCGTGATGTCCGGGTATTGGGCAATCGGCAGCGCAAGCATCGTCAGCGCGCCGCCGAGCGTGATGATGATCGATATGACCGATGCGAAAATCGGCCGGTCGATGCAGAAGTGGGAGATGTTCATCGGCTCGGCTCGCTCACCTGGTCACGCTGTTGCCAGCACGGCCGCTCGCGCCTGGGTGCGCGTGGGTGTTCGCACCGAAGTTCGCGCCGTCGCCCGCGCCTTCCTCGTCGCGCCGCTGTGCGAGTTGAACATCGGGCACCGCATGCCGTCGCTCATGCGGCAACACACTCGCCCCGGCGGCCGACGCGGGCTCGCTCGCCGCCGGCTTTGGCGCGTTGGCGTCCTGCTGAACCGGCGCCGATGCGGGCAGATCGCTCGGTGCCGCGGTTCCCGTCACCTTGATGCGCGAATCGGCGTTCACGCGAATCGCGCCGTCGACGATGACGCGCTCGCCCGGGCGCAAGCCTTGCGTGATGAACCAGCCGGTGCCGTGCCAGTCGCCGACGTCGACCACCCGCTGGTGCGGCTTCGATTCTTTATCGAGTACCCACACAAAGTGGCTCTTCGATCCCTGCAGCACCGCGCGCTGCGGCACGAGAATCGCATCCGGCCGAACCGCGCCCGACACGCGCGCGCGCACGAACTGCCCCGGACGCAAGGTGCCATTCGGGTTCGCAAACACCGCACGCACGAGGAACGTGCCGGTCTCCGAGCTGAACGCAGGGTTCGTGAAATCGATATGTCCTTGCTGCGGGTACATCGAGCCATCGGCAAGGATCACCGTCACGTCAAATCTGTTCTGCGGCGGAAAGCGCAATTGCCCTTTGGCGATCTGCTCGCGATAGCGCAACAGCTCGTTTTCGGAGATGCTGAAGTTCACCCACATCGGATCGAGCTGATACACGTAGGTCAGCAAGCCTCCCTGAGTCGGCGTCACATAGCTGCCTTCCTGCTGGCGCGCATAGCTCGACAGGCCGAGCAACGGCGATTTGATGATCGTATAGCTGAGGTTCAGCTCGGCGGTCTGCACCTGCCCCTTCGCCGCGATCACCGCGGCCTCCGCTTCCTTCTCGTTGCCGACCGCGTCGTCGAGGTCTTTCTTGCTCAACGCGTTTTGCGCGGCAAGCGGCACCACGCGCGCGAGGTTCGCCTTCGTGACCGTGAGGCGCGCCTGCTGCTGCGCAAGCTCGCCCTTGGCCGTCTGCAAGGCGGCCTCAAACGGTTTGCGGTCCATGATGAACATCGTCTGGCCCGCCTTCACGAGCGCGCCTTCGGTGTACATGCGCTTGTCGAGGAAGCCCTCGACGCGTGCGCGGATTTCCACTTCGCGCGAGCTTTCCGTTTGTGCGGTGAAGTCGAAATCGACGGGTGTCGCCTTCTGCTCGACGGTGACGATGGTCACGTCGACGGGTGGCCGCTGCGCCTCGGGCGGCGCCTTCTTGCAGCCGCCCAGCAGCACGACGGCCGCGGCAAACGGCAACCACCAGCTTGCACGCCGGACCCTCGACACGGCGTGCGGCACCGGCACATCGCGCTCAAACGATCGATTCATTATGTTTGCTCCGTCTGATCGCCACGCTCATCGACTGACACGCGGAACGTCACTGAATGGTGTAGCCGCGCCCGGACATGCATGCCGACAGTGCCCGGTTGTAAGTCGCGAGTTCCTGCGATGCCTGCTGTTGCGTTGCCTGCTGTTGCTGCTGCTGTGACTGGGCCTGACGGCGCTGGCGCATGCCGCCGCCGACCGCACCGCCCGCCGCGCCGATCGCGGCGCCCTTGCCCGCATCGCCGGCGATCGCACCGACTGCGGCGCCCACCGCCGCGCCGCCTGCCGCGCCGCGCACGCGCCCACCGCTCGGCTGCTGCGCCGGCGGCTGATTCGCCGCGTGTTGCGCCATGGCGGCCGGATCGACACCGGTGTTCTGTTTAGCCCATGCCTGGCACTGCCCCATATCGCTTGCCTGCTGCTGTGCGCTTTGCCCCTTTGCGGGATAGATGATCGGCTGCTGAGCCGCTGCCGGCAGCGCCACCGCGATCGCGGTAAGCGCGAGCACGGAGGCGGCCAGCAAAGGCGCGATCCGCGTTGCTGGTTCCATGTTTGCAAATCCTCAATCGATAATCTGTCTGCGTCGCCGTTACGCCTCGGCGCTTACGCGCGGCGCGGGCATGCCTTGACGCCTGCCGTCCCAAAGGGGGCAAGTTCCGATGCTGTCAATATTGGAAGTCGCCCTCTTCGAAGACAATTGGACCTTGGTCCAATAGCTTCCATGGCTTTTGCTTGTGCCTGTGTTTGCGCGTGTACGGTGCGTGAGCGATGAAGGGCATGCGGCCCGTCAGCGCGGCACCTCGATATCGAGCGCCGCGCAGACGGTGCGGATGAAAAGCGCGTCGTTGAACGGCTTGCGCAGATACGCGACAGCGCCCGCGGCAAGCGCTTCGTCGCGCACGCCGGCGTCGTCGTGCGCGGTGATGAAAATGACAGGCACAGCATGACCGGCCAGCCGCCGCTGGACCTCGAGTCCGTTCGAACCGGGCATCTGCACATCGAGAATCACGCAATCGGGACGATACGAGGGCATGGACGACAACATGTCCAGAAATTCATCGCCGCTCGCAAACGTGTCGGCCACGATCCCGACAGAGCGCAACAATCGTTTGATCGCCCGGCCCACCGATGCATCGTCGTCAACCACTACAACGAATGGTTTGGCAGCGCCCATTTTGAATAGTCCGGTGACCGGCAACGCGCATGCGACGTCTGCAAATGCGTTCCCTGCAATAGACTATGAGACGGCGTGCGCGAGCGGTATTGGACCTTGGTCCCGTACGGCGCCGGGCGGTTTTCGATGGCGGCCGGGCCGGCCGGATTGCGTGGAGCGCGGCGAGGGCCGGCGGTGAAGCAGGCGTTTAGTCGTGCGAAGACTGATTGAACGTGGCGCCGGCGCGGGCAACCTTGTCGGCCACGCGCACGAGTTCCGCGAGCGAGTTGACTTCCATCTTCTGCATCACGCGCGCGCGATGCGCCTTAACCGTCTTCTCGACGGTGCCGAGTTCGCAGGCCACCTGCTTGTTGAGGCGACCCATGACGACGAGCTCCATCACTTCGCGTTCGCGAGGCGTCAGGCGTTCGACGCGGCTCTTCAAGTCGCGCAACTCGCGCAGACTTCGCAGCGCATCGGCGGACCGCACGAGCGCCTCGTCGATCGCGCGCAGCAGGTCGACGTCGCACACGGGCTTGGTCAGAAAATCGGCGGCGCCGGCCTTGAGCGCGCCGACCGTCATGGCGATATCGCCGTGCCCCGTGAGGAAGACGGTCGGCAATGACGCGGGCAGTTCGCGCTGCAACTCAAGCCCGCTCAGATCGGGCATCTGTACATCGAGCACGATGCAGGCCGGAACCTCGTCGGCCTGGCGGCGCTCGTCACGCGCGCACGACAGCGCCTGCGCGAGAAACTCGCAAGCCGATCCATACGCATCGACGCGATAACCGGCCGACCGGATGAGTCGGGTCAGGGCGCGGCGCACACTCGCTTCGTCGTCGACGACATAGACCATCGCATCACGTGCGCCCGTCACATTGCATTCGTTGAATATCATGATTGTCGCGCCGTTTCCGGCCCGCTCCATGGCGGCAGCACGACGTAGAACGTCATGCCTTTGTTGGTATTGTTTTCAGCCCATAAGCGGCCGCGATGCATGTCGACGATCGAGCGGCTGATCGACAGACCGAGGCCAAGCCCCTGCGCTTTCGACGTAACGAACGGCTTGAAGATGCGCTCGAGCCGATCCGCGGCGATCCCTTCTCCACAGTCGCGAATCGCAATGCGCACATTGCCGTCGCGATCGAGTCCCGCGAATGCGCTGACGGTGCGTTCGAGCGCATCGCAACCACGCATCGCGTCGAACGCATTGACGAGCAGATTCAGCACGACCTGCTGCAGCTGGATCTTGTCGCCGCGCACCGGCGGCAGATCGTCGTCGATGTCGACCGACAGATGCACGCCGCGCACGATCGCGTCGCTGCGCACGAGTTGCACGACATCGCGCAATACGTCGCCGACATCGAGCCGCACGAGTTGCAGTTCGTCCTTCTTCACGAACGCGCGAATGCGGCGAATCACTTCGCTCGCGCGGCGACTGTCGTCGACGATGTCCTTGAGGATTTCGCGCACTTCGATGAGCTCGGGCGGATCGAGATCGATAAAGCGTTGCGCGGCCTGCACGTTGCTCAGGATCGCCGTCAACGGCTGATTCAGTTCGTGCGCTAGCGAGCCGGCCAGTTCGCCGAGTGTCGACACGCGCGTCAGATGCGCGAGCTCCTGGCGGTCGTGCCTCAGTTCGTAGCGCTCGGTGCGGTCGGTGACGAACGCTAGCGTCGCGTCATGGCCGCCGTAACGCAGCGTGCCGGTCGCGATCTCCACCGGAAACTCGCTGCCGTCGCGGCGTTTCGCGCGCATTTCGCGGGTACGCGCGGCCGGTTGCACAGAGGGTTGCATGAGCGCTTGCATACACGGTTGCACCGCCGCGCGCGGCGCGTCCGGCCGTTCGCGCGCGGCACTGAGCAGATGTGGAACCAGCGACTCCGCCGCGAGGCCAGCGAGATCGCCACGCTGGTACTGGAACAGCCGCTCGGCCTGCGCGTTCGCGCGCAGGATCCGACGCTCGGCGTCGACGACGAACGCTGCGACCGGTGCGTGTTCGAGCGCGGCAAAGTCATCGGCCATATCGGGCGCAACCTTTCCCGAAACGCGTCGGAAGATCGCGCGCCACGCCTTCGCGAATCGCCCGGTCCGCTGCACGATGGGGCGTGCATTGCCGCTGGTTCCCGCTCGCGGTTCCCGCTCGAGGCCGGTGATCGATGACAGATGAATGAGCGACGCCGCTCCATCGAGCGGCGTGCCTGCGTGCGCAGGCGCCAGTGGATGCAACAGCAGAGCCCGGGACGAGGCCAGCAGCGTGCCCAGCAACCGGTTGAGACGCGATACCGCATTCGCGACGGCAAAGATGGCGATGTTCATGGCTTACGTACCTCGTCGACGCTCGCACAAGACAACCTGATTTGCCTGCCTGATGACGCATGACGGCACACGCATGACGGCGGCCGGAGCCCGGAGCAATGCAGTTGCTGCCGGCAACTGCTCGATGCGTCGATCGCTTGAACCACTGACGACTTCAACAACGTGTTCTGATTGCGCTTAACTGGGAACTGTGGAATTTCGACCGATGCGTGCGCAGTGCAGCGCAATCGCAAGAATGTGCAACGCCGCACAAGGCGACAGCGTAGGCATTTACTTCGCTATTCGAATTGTTCAGGGAAAAATTGCAACTTAATGCTAGGCAGAAACAGGGCGATAGTAAAGCGATTCTTGGCCTTAATGCCTGACGATTACAAAGTTTCCCAGATTAATGCGCGGCGGCGCGTATCGCGGCCCCGAATTAATCGCATTTATTCTTAAATAGCCTTGCTATTTAACGGAGGATTCTTAATTCGGCATCGAATATGTCCGATTAGCGATTCGAAGAAGGGCGCGACACGCTCTCGAGCAACTCATTGAGCACAGACATTTCGAGCGGTTTCACGAGATGCGCATCGAAGCCTGCCGCAAGCGATTGTTCACGGTCGCTCGACTGGCCAAAACCGGACATCGCGACGATACGCGTGAGCGACAGCATCGGGTTCGAGCGCAATTCGCGCAGCAGGCCGAAACCATCGACATTCGGCATCGCGAGATCGGTCAGCACGAGTTGCGGCAGATATATCTTCGCCGTGGCGAGCGCGCTTTCGCCGTCGTACGCGACGCGTGCCTCGTGTCCTTTCATCTCGAGCAGCACGGCCAGACTATCGGCGGAATCGCGGTTATCGTCGACCACGAGCACGCGTAGCGCCGTACGGTCCGCGCCCGGCGCGACGGACGGCAACGCGTCGTCATGATCCGGGCCGGAGCCGGCCGCGAGCGGCAGCCGCACGGTGAACGTGCTGCCCTGCCCACGCCCGGCGCTGGCGGCCTGAATCGCACCGCCATGCAGTTCGACGAGCGAGCGGCATAACGTGAGTCCGATGCCGAGGCCCGTGTCGGTCGGGTTCTGCGCGTGCCCCTCCTGCATGAACAGATCGAAGATCGAATTGAGCGCGTGCTCGGGAATGCCGCGCCCCTGGTCTTTCACGCGCACGACAACCGCGCGGCGTTCGGTTCCAACGTGAATCGAGATCTGCGTGCCGTTCGGCGAAAACTTCGATGCGTTGTTCAACAGGTTCTGCAACACCTGCACGAGCCGGGTCAGATCGCCGCGCACCATGAGCGGCGTGGCCGGCATCACGACCTTGATGGTCTGTCCGCGCCCGTCGGTAAACGGCCGCGCGGCTTCGACGCTGCGCGCGACCACTTCCTGCATCTCGATCGCCGCCGTGCGCAATTCGATCTTGCCGGTCGTGATGCGCCCGATGTCGAGCAGATCGTCGACAAGGCGCGTCAGATGGTTGATCTGCCGGTCGATCACGTCGCGGCATTGGCGCAGCAGCGGATCGGTATTCGGCGCGAGCTGCATCGCGCTGACCGCGTTGCGCACCGGCGCAAGCGGATTACGCAGTTCATGCGCCAGCGTCGCGAGAAATTCGCTCATGCGGCGGCTCGACACCTCGAGTTCTTCGAGGCGCTTGCGTTCGCTCATGTCGCGCGTGACCTTCGCGAAGCCGAGCAGCCGCCCGGTGCTGTCGCGCACCGCGGTAATCACGACATTGGCCCAGAACATCGAGCCGTCCTTGCGCACGCGCCAGCCTTCGTCCTCGATGCGGCCGAATTTGGCTGCAATCTCGAGCTCGCGCTGCGGCTTCAGTGCGGCGTTATCGTCAGCGCTATAGAACACCGAGATCGGCCGGCCGAGGATCTCGTCGCGCCGGTAGCCCTTGATCTGCATCGCGCCCGCGTTCCAGGTCGCGACCTTGCCGTCCGCGTCGAGCATGAAGATCGCATAATCCTTGACCGACTCGACCATCAGGCGAAAGCGCTCTTCGCTCTGGCGCAGCTTTTCTTCTTCGGCGCGCCGCGCGGTCAAGTCGCGCGTCACCTTCGCAAAGCCGCGCAGGCGTCCGTCCGCGCCGCGCAGCGCGGTGATCACGACATTGGCCCAGAACTTCGTGCCGTCCTTGCGGATGCGCCAGCCTTCGTCTTCGATGCGGCCGTACTGCTCGACCAGCACGAGTTCGCGCTCGGGCTTGCCGGCTGCCTTGTCTTCCGCCGAATAGAAAGTCGAGAAGTGCCGTCCGATGATTTCGTCGGGCCGGTAACCCTTGATATGCTGCGCCCCCGCATTCCAGCTCATCACGTGGCCGCCGCGATCGAGCATGAAGATCGCGTAATCCTGGATGTCCTGGACAATCTGCGCGAAACGCTCGGAACTGGCATCGATTAGCAGCGCGTCGCCCGCGACGTCGTTGACGCGCGCGGTGAACAGGCAGTTGAAGCCGGCCAGCGCACCGGCCTCGCGCGACACCGAACTGATCGACACGCCGGTATGGATCGGCGTCCCGTCGTTGCGGCGCAACCGGCGCTCGCCTTCGATACGCCCCTGATAGGCAGCACCCTGCAGATCGCGGCGCGCCAGCGCCTCCGCGGAAAGGCCGCCGTCGGCCGCGGCGCCCGCGTACAGAAACGACAGATGACGTCCCGCCACGTCGGCGCGCGTATGGCCCGTCAAGCGCTCGGCGGCGACATTCCAGCCGATCACGACGCCGTCGCGATCGAGGATCGCAAGCGCGCAATGGTCGTTCCCTTCGACGAGCGCCTTGTATGTTCCGTCATCCATTGGGGGTGGTTCTGACGGCATCTGGTGTTTGTCGCCGGCGACGACTAATGCAGGTTTCCTGTCGCGGGTTGCCATGGGACTGTCTGTTTGAATTTCCAGTGGGCGGCTTGATTGAATCGAAATATCGGAAGTATGCGGATGATGCGTATCTTATGCCGGATTCAGCCATAGACGGCATCGCAAGATTCACCCATTATGCGACCGCGAGTAGCAGAATACGTACCCGACCGTTAAGCGGTTGCCGGATCCCGGCGGAATTGATGACAAACGTCAACGACGGAAATCAACGGCGAGAATCATCGATGCGATTCATCGAAGAGAAGCGGCGGGCGCCGCTCGATATGACATCCGAACCTTGTGATGCATTGGAATGAAAGAGAATGTCGACACTTCAACGTTGCACGATGCGATGGTCCCGCGCTTCTGGCGCGACGACGCGTTCCCGTTCATCGAAGCGCGCGCGGTGCATGACGGCAGTCACGTCTGTTATGCGAAACATACGCACGAGACGTTTTCGATCGGGGTGATCACGCATGGCGCGTGCACGTACATCAACGAGCGTTTGCGCGAGCCGATCGGTGTGGGAAGCGTCGTCGTGATCAATCCCGGCGACGTGCATGCATGCAATCCGCTCGGCCGCGAGCCCTGGTCGTACCGGATGCTTTACGTGGATGTACCGTGGCTTGCCGGACTGCAGCACGAGCTCGGTGTCAGCAAGTCGGTCGATTTCCGTATGTTCTCGACGGCCTTGACCGCGTGCGGCGAGCTGTACCGCGGACTGAACCAGCTTCACACGGTGCTCACAACTGGCGCGGTCGATCCGCTGCGCAAGCACTGCGCCCTGCTGACCTTCTTCGCCGAACTGCAACGCAGGCTGAATCCGGTGCCCGAATCCAATAGCGAGCACAACTACAAGCTGGCTCGCGCCGCCGAATATATTCGCGAAAACTGCACGCGCACACTGAAGCTCGACGAGATCTGTGCGGCGGCGGAATTGTCGGCATCCTATCTGATTCGCGCGTTCAAGCGCTGCTATGGGATGACACCGCACATGTATCTGATCAACCGCCGTATCGACTACTGCCGCACGCAACTGCGCCGCGGACGAACGATCGCCGAAGTCGCGATCGAAGCGGGGTTCTCCGATCAGGCGCATTTGCAGCGTGTGTTCCGGCAATTCATGGCGGCCACACCGGGACAGTATCGCCGGCGTACATGAGATGCCGGACACGGCACCGGTTACGTCATCTGACGCATGACCTGCGCGTAGATCAGATAGCCCGCCGTCGCGATCAGCATGCCGCCCATCGTCAGGTTGAAGATACGAATGCGCAGGCGGCTATGCAGCAACACGGCGACACGGTCGCCCAATACCGCCCATGCCGCGAGCGATAGATAGCAGATCAGGAAGTACACGCTGACAAACGCGACCAGCGTGGCATGCGTGCTCGAGAACAGCGCCGCGCCCGATGCGCAAGCGATCCACGCTTTCGGGTTCAGCCATTGCAGCAGAAAGCCTTCGACGAAGGTCGGCGTGCGTTGCTGCGCGACGCTGATTTCCGGCGACGCCGATGCGATCTTGTACCCGACGTACACGATAAACGCCGCGCCGACCAGTTCGAGATACATCAGAAAAACCGGATACGCGCTCACGAACTGCATGAGCCAGAAGCCGACCACGACCAGCAGCAGCGTAAAGCCGATCGTCGCGCCCGAGACGAACGGTATCGTGCGCCGGAAGCCGTGGCTGGCCCCCGACGACACGATCACCATGTTCACCGGTCCTGGGGAAATCGACATCGTCAGCGAAAACACGCACATGGCGATGAACAGGGTCATTCGAGTCTCTCCCGTCGCGTGGTTCAAGAGTCTTTCGGTCTTCAGTCTTTCAGTCTTTTAGCGTCAGGCCGGCGAAGTAATCGATATCGAACGGATTCATCACATAGCCCGCAACCCTCGTGGTCATGAGCCGGAACACGGTCGAGTGAACCAGCGGCACGACCGGTTCGTCGTCGGCCAGCATCGCGAGCGCGCGCGCGTAGAGATCGCTGCGCGCCTTGACGTCGGAGGTCGCGCGCGCGTCCGTGATCAGCCGGTTGAAATCGGTCCTGCAGTAGCGCGCGTTATTCGAACCGCGGGTCACCGCGTCGCAACTAAAGAGCGTGTAGAGAAAGTTGTCGGGGTCGCCGTTATCGCCGGACCAGCCCAGTTGCGCCATGTCGTGTTCACCGCGCCTGACCTTGTTCAGATAGGTCGGCCAGTCGTAGGTGACCAGTTCGACCTTGATGCCGACACGCGCGAGGTCTGCCTGCATCATCTCGCCCATCGTGCGACCGTTCGGGTTGTACGGACGACTCACCGGCAAGGTCCACAACGTTGCACTGAAACCGCCGCTGTAGCCCGCTTCGCGGAGTAGCGCACGCGCCTTCGCCGGATCGTGCGGATAGGTGCGCACGCGGTCCGTGTACGACCAGAGCGTTGGCGGATACGGATTGATGGCGGGTCTTGCATTGCCGTGGAAAATCGCGTCGACATAGGCCTGACGGTTCAACGCATGTGCGACTGCGCGGCGTACGAGCACATTGTTGAATGGCGGCTTTTCGGTGTTCATCGCGAGGTAGCCGATGTTGAGGCCCTCCTGCTCCCGCAAGACGAGGCTCTTGTCCTGGCGGATGGCGGGCAGCGCCGCTGGCGGCGGCGCGACCGCGATCTGGCATTCGCCGCGCCGCACCTTCTGCACGCGCACGCTCGCATTGGGCGTGATCACGAACACCAGATGCGCGATGTCGGGCGCGCCACGCCAGTACAGGGGATTCGCGTCGTAGCGGATCATGCTGTCTTTGACGTAGCTGCGAAACGCGTACGGACCGGTGCCGATGGGCTCGGTGTCGATGTCTTCGGGGCGCCCTTGCTCGAGCAGTTTCGCGCCGTATTCGGCCGACAGAATCGACATGAACGGCATCGCAAGGTCCGCAAGGAATGGCGCGTCCGGTCGCGACAGCACGATGCGCACCGAGTGCGCGTCGACGCGTTCGACAGACACGATCAGCTTGTCCATGCCCATACCCTGGAAGTACTGATAGCTGCCGCCGCCCATCCTGTGATACGGATGATCGGTTCTCCATTGCCGGTTCAACGAGAACACAACGTCGTCGGCATTGAAATCGCGTGTTGGCTTGAAGAACCCCGTTCCGTGAAACTTCACGCCGCGCCGCAAGCGGAACAGATACGTTTTCTGGTCGGCCGAGATCGTCCAGCTTTCAGCGAGTGCGGGCACGATTTCCGTGGTGCCGGGGCGAAAGTCCACGAGCCGGTCGTAGATCGTCGTGGCAGTCGCATTGCGTGCCGTGCCCGACAGCATCAGTTGCGGATTCAACGATTCGGGACTGCCCTCCGAACAGTAGACGAGCGTATCGTCCGGCGCGGCATACGCCGCTGAGCCGCTGACGCTCGCCGCGAAAAGCAGACAACCGGCACGCACGACGCCGTGCGCCAGCCTGGAAATACGCGTGGCTACATAGGCCGTCATGACCACAACCCCAGGCTACCATCCTGCTTGAGTCCGATAAACGACGTCTGCGAGATGCGCTCTCCGTCGGGCGTGCCGAAAATTTCGTGGAAGTTCTGCGTGTTGAAAATGATCAGATCGCCGACCGCAGGCTTGATACGCAAGCGGTCGTCGCGTTCGAGCACCTCATACGGAAAGTAATATTCGCCTGGTACCTTGAACCGCTCGTTGTGCGGCGTATGAATGGTGTCGTAGATCACGAGTTCGCCGCCGAGACCCTGCATGCAGTAATAGATGTTCCAGGTCAGTTGCCGCTGGATCTGGGTAACGGCCCATGGCTGACGGATATGGCTCGGTGCATGGTCGACGTGCAGACGTCCGTGGCCACGAAATCGCCGGAATGCGCCGGCGAAATACTTGCCATAACCCGGTTCGTCGAATACACCGACTTGCCGGTTCGCGCGCGCCGCGATGGCGTCGGCAACCATGCACACCGGATCGACGCCGATGCCTTCATATACGCGTCCGATTGCCGCTTGCGCATCCTGCGTCTTGCGGAAATACACGGACTTGTCGTCGTGCGCCCACTGGTTGTGGCATACGCCCACGTGATGCACGGGAATATCGTTCAGATGCGCGTAATCGCCGAATTCCAGCTCGCGCAGGCGTGCCGCGACCTGCGCGCAGATATCGGGTCGCACAAAGCCCTCGACGATAATTCCCGGAATTCTGAAGTCCAGCAGCAAGTCAAGATTTGACTCGGTTAATTCGCATAGCTGACGGCGAATCCAGTTACCCATATTCGTCTCTCCATTGATTGCCGAAGTGTGCTCAGACAGCGCGCGCCGTTTGCCGGTCGCTCGACGCGATAAATATGACGACCGTCAGATAAAGCATCATCAACAGGCTGACCAGTTCGACGAAGCGGCCATCGAAGCGATCGATCAGCGCACCGACCAGCCCAGCCTGCAGGCTCGCAAGAAAACAGCCGAGCGCGAACGAGATGCCGAATACCGAGCCGAGGCGACCATTCGGCGCAAGCGCGACCATGCCGCTGTAACCCATCATCCACAGGAATTCGAAAACGACCACCATCGCGAGGAACAGCGCACCACTCGTGACAGCGCTCATGCCGCAGACGGTGCCGACGTAGAGCAGCGCGGCGAGCGCGGACAAGGCGACGGCCAGTCGACGCACTTTCACAAACGGCTGCTCAAACAGCCGCGTTCTTCTGCAGAAGAACGAGAAGCTCGCCGAGCCCGCAACGATGCCTATGCTGGCGAGCACATAGGACATCGACACCGCCGCCGGACCGAGGCCGAAGCGCTGCACCGGAAAGATCGGTTGCAACACGCTGTAAGTGCCCTGGAAGAAGGTGGCGGTCAGCGGCGGCAATAGCGCGCAGACGAGAAGACGCCGATCGCCGGCAAGCACGTTGCGATATTCGGCAAGGCGTGCGACGAGCGATTGAGGCGCGGTGCGGGGCACTTCCGCGCGCGTCTCGATGCAGCGCGTAAACCACACGAGCCCG
The DNA here is from genome assembly GCF_019428685.1 of Paraburkholderia edwinii. Taxonomy (NCBI): domain Bacteria; kingdom Pseudomonadati; phylum Pseudomonadota; class Betaproteobacteria; order Burkholderiales; family Burkholderiaceae; genus Paraburkholderia; species Paraburkholderia edwinii. The sequence continues at coordinate 1,345,455 of NZ_CP080095.1, read as the reverse complement.
GCTGCCGCAAGGAAAGTCATCGCATCGAGCAGCGCCACGGCGCGAACCTCGAGCCGATCGGCGACGAGCACGCCGGCGATAGCGGCAAATCCAATCCCGACGTGATAGCCCGACTGCAGAAACGACGCGTAGTGTGTCGCTTTGGCACGAGGGAACAGCACACGCGTCGCGACGGTCTTGTTGATGCGGTTCACCTGGTCCACGAGTCCGCGCACAAGCAGAATCGCGATAATCGGCCCGTACCCAGCCGAATCGGGAATCGATGCGATGGGCACGGTCAGCGCCGCCGAGACCAGTTCGAGGCGGAACCATCGCACGCGCGGATCCACGCCGTCGTTCCAGTCGCTGCGAACGAGCACCACGAGCATCGCCGGCAGCCATTGCAGCGAAATGAAGACCGACGTCATCAGGCCGGAGCCGGTCTTCGCATAGATGGAAACGGCCAGCACGATATGCAGCAGCACCGATCCGGCCGATGACACGGTGAATGCCGCAGTGCTGAGCAACAGGTTGGCTCTGGCGCGATCGAGCTTGATCATTGCGTCCGCCTCTAGCCGATCGACGCGATGGTTGTTTGGGTCGCGATGAAATCGACGGCTCGCGCGGCGTTCAGCTTGGCTTCGTGCTGGTCGCGTCCGGTGCACATCACCTGCGCGATCCAGCTGAAGTTCGAGTTCGCGTCGACCACCGGGTCGCCTGGCTCGCGATGCAGCCAGACTTCGTGCACGCCGGGCTGCGCCCGGATCGCATCGATCGCAGGCATGGCGACGACCTTGCCACGCGTCGTGCTGACGAAGCACTTCCATGCGGCCCCGCGGCGCGGCTGATACAGGCGTTGCTGCGGTTCGCGAGCGATTGGGGGGCGTGCGGCTGCTCCATCGCCCGTTCGGCCGCCTGCTTCGCCAATGGCGTCGGATCCCGAATCAATGTCGAGCGTGCCCAGGCACAGTTCGATGCAGTCGCCGACAATCGACCGTGATGTCGCGAGATCCAGCATGACCGAATGGCCGCTGCCGCCGACGCGCGTGTTGACTTCAACCAGATGCGGCCCGTCCCGCGTAACGATCAATTCGACGTGGCTCGCGCCGAAGTCGTAACCGATCGCATCGAGTGCCGCACAAGCCTTTCGCTCGACGGCTTCGCGGTGAGCGTCGACAAACGGAAACGAAGCGCCGATTTCAACGGACCCGTTTACGACATCGCGATCCGCGATACCGACGATCTGGTGCTGCCCCGCGCCCGTGGTCAGGATTTCCGCGCTGACGAGTTCGCCTTCCAGATAGTCTTCGACGACGAATGCCGGCGAGATCCAGTCTTCGTTGATTTGGCGCAACGACTGCAGCACGGAGCCGACATCCGAATGGCCACGGCAGACCATCGCACCGATGCTCGAATGACCCTGCACGGGCTTCACGAAGCAGGGGAAATCAGGCGCGCTTTCCGGCTCGGCCAGCAACGCCGGCAGCAATTCAATGCTATCGATCTTTCTGCATCGCACGCTGTCTGCTCCTTTCGCGAGCAGCGTTCGGCGGAAGCGGTATTTATCCTGTGCGAGTTCGATTGCATCGGGATTCGCCCCTCGCAAACCGAACTCGCGGCACAAACGCGCCGCGATATGCGTGCGGATTTCCGCGAACGTCAGCAACGCGTCGATCGAATCGACTTCGTTCCTGAGCGCCTTCGACACCAGTTCGAGGTCGTTCGAGTTCGCTACATGGATAATCTTGTCGACGAGATCGAGCCTTGCGAGCGATGACGCTGGAAACCACTTCCTGAAGCGCTCGAAATTGTCGGTCACCAGCACCGACCGATAGCCGCGCTGTTTGCACCAGGCGATCGCATCGAGACCGCTGAAATTCGTTTCGATAAATACGACTGTTTTCATGCACGTGTCCTTTTGTGTTGTTCTTTATCAATCGATGGACGGATACGTCACGTGCACGTGCGCAAGTTCGACTCGAGATGAATCAGGCGCGCACACTGATCCCAGAATCGGCGCCAATAATCGATGCCCTGGTCAAACGACTGCTTGAACGCCTCGCGCTCGACTTGCGTATTGCAGAACCGCAGGAAGTTGGCCACGGAATGCCGGATATGCTCGGTTTCGTCCGCGCGATGCACCCTGAAGAAGGCCGAGTCGGACAGCGCCTCATTGCAGGCGTCGCTGTAGCACAGGCCATCGAATAGCGTCTCGATGTTCTCTTCCGCGATGATTTCGAAGCTCAACAGCAAGCCGATAATGCCGGCTTCGCTATCCGTGTGCGCGAGCGTCGCGTCGAGTACCTGAATGACGTCGCGAATCGATGCGCCTGAATCACTGGCCACGACCTTCACGCCGATCTCATCGATCGCCTTGAGGAAAAGTCGCGAGTGGATGAACTCCTTGTTGCGGCCACCGAGTTCGTCGTACGCGATCTGAATCAGATGATGCTGACGCTCCGGATCGCCGCTTTGGGCGACGGCGCGTGTAAGAAAGGTGGGCACATAGCGTGTGAAATCGTACCAGGCGGTGGCCAGCGTTTGGGCGGCGCCATGCGATCTCCGATCGAGCAACGCAGTCTTGATATTGGTGAAGACGTTGCGTTTCTCGGCTTCGCTCATAAAGTGACGGGTCCAGAAGATCACTTCGGGATGGTCGTATCCATATTCCGTTTCGGGAATCAGATAGCGCCGTCCTTCAACAGCATGCTGACTTGATCGAATTTCCTGTTGACTCATGCTGAGCTTCCCTTGTTTGGGTCCTGCACCGGCAAAGCCTCGATGTCATTGGGCCGGGACCTCGAACAGCTTGTGTTGCCTCACTGCCCGGTCCGTCAGGCTGCCGATGAAGACTGTTGTTGCCTTTGCGGCGGTCTCGTGTGTGTCCGATCGGGACACGGGCGAGAGGTTATAGGGAGGCGAAGCGTGTGTATTGAAGAAAATTACCCTCGGGTCGGGCAAGCGGCTTTGAGTCGAAGCAGCAGTTGGGCGCTGTGTGTGGTGACCGCCAAGGTGTTCGGAATTTTCAAATGGATCTTAGGAAATATCTAAGCAAATCTAATCAATAGATTGATCCATAAGAATTACGGAAATTAGACACGGGTTTCGAGGGAGATTTCTGATCTACGAAGGAGTCGCCACGCTTCTGCAGTGACTTTTTTTGCACTCGACGATTGCTCTGCGCGACGCTCGATGGCAGACTGAATGTGTAGCGGCGTTGCGATTCAAATATGCCCGGGTAGCCTGCGAAAAATTGGCGCCTGCAACCGTGAGCGTACCTGTTCTGTACGTCAGGTCCGGGTATCGCACTATCCGATAGCCTCCCCATTCGGGGAGGCTATTTTTTCTTGCGAGCCTATGGGCGTAACGATCTATCTCGATGAAAGTGGATGTCTTGGCTGGAAGCTGAACAAACCGTATCTCCACGGTGGCTCGAGCCAATGCTTCACACTGGCTGCCGCCGTCATTCCAGACGGCCAGGAGCCTGTACTCAATCGGGTTGTTCGAGGCCTTTACAAGAAACGCGGACGCGCGGCGAAAAACGAGTTGAAGTCCATCGCGCTTTCGAGCGGCGAGCGTGAACGCTTCGCAATGGCACTGTGCGACGTACGTAGAAAGCATCCCGACATACGCTTCCTTGCCATTACGGTCAGGAAGAGAAGCGTGAACGAAGCGTTTCGTCGCAATCCTAATGGTTTATATAACTATCTGGTCAAGTGCCTGCTTCTCGACCTGATGTGCGATTACGAGTCAGTCAGCTTTATTCCGGATGCGCGGTCGATGAAAGCTGAATACAGGAATGGACTGCACGACTACCTTGCAACGGAACTCGCGTCGATTGGCGACACTGTGCTGCAAACCACGCCGTGGGAAAGCAAGGACAGCCTGCCGCTGCAATTCGTCGACATCCTGGCCAGCATCGTGTGGGCACATCATGAGCATGGGACAGGTTCGGCGTATCAGATTGCAGCGCCCTATCTGGCCGAGAGACGCCTGTTCTTCAACAACCCCACGCATGAACGGGTGGTGGAATTGTGCTGAGCGGATCTCGGCGACGGGCCAAATAAGCGACTGGAAAAGACAAAGGCCCGTAAGTCATTAACTTACGGGCCTTCACTTTAATACCTGGCGGAAAGGGTGGGATTCGAACCCACGGTACGGTATAACCGTACACCGGATTTCGAGTCCGGCGCATTCGACCTCTCTGCCACCTTTCCTTGGATTCTGCGGAAGCTCGAAGCGGCCTTTGCAGCGCTTCAAGCCAATACCTGAGAGCTACTTGGACGCTTCACCAGCCGCCTCACCAAGCGGGTCGCTGCTTGGCGAAGCGAAGATTATAGAACAGGTGGATGCGGTTTCCAAGCCCTTTTTACATCGCGCACAAGAGCACGATGCAAGGCCGGTAGAAGCTGCCGTATCAGTCCACTGATTAGCCAGCTGCCCCTGCCGCCGCAGGCACCTCCAACCGCTCGAGGCCACCCAGATACGGCCGCAACGCAGCCGGCACCGTCACCGAACCATCGGCGTTCTGGAAGTTCTCCAGCACCGCGACAAGCGTGCGGCCGACCGCGAGGCCCGAACCGTTCAGCGTGTGCACGAGTTCGGGCTTGCCCTGCGCATTGCGGAAGCGCGCCTGCATCCGGCGCGCCTGGAAGGCCTCGGTATTCGAGCAGCTCGAAATCTCGCGAAAGGTATTCTGCGCAGGCAGCCACACTTCGAGGTCGTACGTTTTCGTCGCCGAGAAACCCATATCGCCGGTACACAGCGTAATCACGCGATACGGCAGTTCGAGCTTCTGCAGAATCGTTTCGGCATGTACGACCATCTGCTCGAGCGCGTCATACGATGTCTGCGGCTCGACGATCTGCACCATCTCGACCTTGTCGAACTGATGCTGGCGAATCAGTCCGCGCGTGTCGCGGCCATATGCGCCCGCCTCCGAGCGGAAGCACGGCGAATGGGCGGTCAGCCTGATCGGCAGCGCGTTCGCGTCGACGATGCTTTCGCGCACCGTGTTGGTCAGCGATATCTCCGACGTCGAAATCAGGTACTGCGTGACCGTGCTCTCGCCGCCGCCCTTTTCGACGCGGAACATATCGTCTGCGAACTTCGGCAGCTGGCCGGTGCCGTACAGAATCTCCGGGTTCACGATGTAAGGCGTGTAGATTTCCGTGTACCCGTGCTGCTGCGTGTGCGTGTCGATCATGAACTGCGCAAGCGCGCGATGCAGCCGCGCAATCTGGCCGCGCAGCATCGTGAAGCGCGCGCCCGCGAGCTTCGCGCCGGTTTCGAAATCGAGGCCGAGCGGCGTGCCGACATCGACGTGGTCCTTGACCTCGAAATCGAACTGGCGCGGCGCGCCCCAGCGGCGCACCTCGACATTGCCCGATTCGTCGTTGCCGATCGGCACGCTTTCGTGCGGCAGGTTCGGCACGCCGAGCAGCAGATCCGACAAGCGAGTCTGGATCACGTCGAGTTGCACCGCGGACGCCTTCATCTCGTCGCCGAGACCGCTCACGTCGGCCATCACGGCCGACGTGTCCTCGCCGCGTCCTTTCATTGCGCCGATCTGTTTGGACAGACTGTTGCGGCGCGCCTGCAATTCTTCGGTGCGGGTCTGGATGGCGCGGCGTTCCGCTTCGAGCGCGGAGAACGCCGCGACGTCGAGGGCATAGCCGCGGTCGGCGAGACGTTTCGCAACGCCGTCGAGATCTTTGCGCAGCAACTGGATGTCGAGCATGACAAGGGGGAAATTCGTTGTGTGAAGCTGCGATTCTAGCGCACCGGCACGTACGGCCGGTGCGTGGCCGGTGCCCGCCCGCTGCCCGCGAGCACCGCCGGTCGCCCGGTGCCGGCCTCAGCTCTTTTTCGGCTTGTGCTCGCTGCGCCACGCGTCGTCGAGTTCCGCGAGCCGCGCGAGCTTCTCGCCGATCTTGCCTTCGAGACCGCGCGGCGTCGGCCGATACCAGTGCGGCTCGCGCATGCCGTCCGGCAGATACGTCTCGCCGGCCGCGTACGCATCCGGCTCGTCGTGCGCGTAGCGGTACTCGTGACCGTAGCCGAGTTCCTTCATCAGCTTCGTCGGTGCGTTGCGCAAGTGCACCGGCACCGTGCGCGACTGGTCCTTGCCCACGAACGCACGCGCCTCGTTGTACGCCATATAGCCCGCATTCGACTTCGGCGCGACCGCCATATAAATGATCGCCTGCGCGAGCGCGAGTTCGCCTTCCGGCGTACCGAGGCGCTCGTAGGTCTCGGCGGCGTCGAGCGCGATGCGCCCCGCGCGCGGGTCGGCGAGACCGATGTCTTCCCACGCCATCCGCACGATGCGGCGCGCGAGATAGCGCGGGTCCGCGCCGCCGTCGAGCATCCGGCAGAACCAGTACAGCGCCCCATCGGGGTTGCTGCCGCGCACCGACTTGTGGAGCGCGCTGATCTGGTCGTAGAACGCATCGCCGCCCTTGTCGAAGCGGCGCAGGTTTTCGGCGAGCGCGCTGCCGAGCAGCGCGCCGTCGATGTCCGTGGTCTTCTGCTGCGCCGCCGCCCGCGCGACGATCTCGAGGTTGTTCAGAAGCTTGCGCCCATCGCCGTCGGCGGAACCGATCAACGCGTCGCGCGCTTCGTCGGTAAACGTGAGGCCACCGAGCTCATGCTGTGCGCGTTCGAGCAGCTCGCGCAATTCGTCCGCGTCGAGGCTCTTCAGCACATACACCGCCGCGCGCGACAGCAACGCGCTGTTCACCTCGAACGAAGGATTCTCGGTCGTCGCGCCAACGAACACGAAGAGGCCCGATTCGACGTGCGGCAAGAATGCATCCTGCTGGCTCTTGTTAAAGCGATGCACTTCGTCGACGAACACAAGCGTCTGCCGCCCATGCGCGCGATGCACCTGCGCGATCTCGACGGCTTCGCGAATATCCTTGACGCCCGACAGCACGGCGGACAGCGCAATAAACTCCGCGTGAAACGCGTCGGCCATCAGGCGCGCGAGCGTCGTCTTGCCGACGCCGGGCGGCCCCCAGAGAATCATCGAGTGCGCTTCGCCGGATTCGAAGGCGACGCGCAGCGGTTTGTTCGGCCCCAGCAGATGCTTCTGGCCGATCACTTCATCGATGGTGCGAGGCCGCAGGCGCTCGGCGAGCGGAACGTTGGCACGGGTTTCTTCGAACATGGCGATCCGGGTGTAATTCGAGGCTTTCGCGCGGCGCAGGCCGCGCAGCTTGCATCGCGGCAACCTCGGGACAGTCTCATCGTTCCGGCATTATGACAGCCACTTGCCGCCAGCGATGCGGTCCCGTCATGCAAGCATCAAGCGACTATCGGTTCATTACCCATGGGGCATCACGCTATGTTCTGATTCCTAACTGTTTCCACCACACATGCGGTTTTTTTATCGCAGAGGCAAATGACATCGATTACCGCAAACCATCGAGACTACCTCGCCGCACCGCTCGCACCCGATAACAACGAAACCACGCAACCTCAACAAGGCCCATACCCGCCGAGGCCTGCCGCGCGTAAGCCCTCCGAAGCGCGTCGCACCTCAGGCGCCGCGACATCGTCCGATCGTACTGGCCGGACGCTTCATGAAGCGTCCATCAAGACCCCGGAAGATCACAAGATCACAAAGCGACAGGCTCCAACCACGCCCCCGCCCCCGTTGCTCACCGACCCCAGGGCCTTGCAAGACCCGGCATTTGCCGCGCTGTCGCAGGGCGCTACGCGAAAGAATGGCATCGACTATGAATATCTGTCGACACTGGCACAGAAGCCAGGCGCCCTTGCGGGTCGATGCGCGGGGCTGTCTGCCTATGCGTTGGAGCGAATCTCGTCAGGCACGGCTTCCGACCTGATCGGCGCCACGGGAAACATGGCAGCGCTCTTTGCAAACCGGCAAACGAGGGACGGCGCGCTGCATATGTCCCAGTATCTCCAGGAGACCCAGAGAACAAGATCCGCCCCTGCCGGCTACGTGAGAATGCCCGGGCACAATGATCTGAATGCCGAGCAGCTCACAGCAAGCCTCGGGGAGGGGTTCGGCTCACCCGTTCTAGGTTTCGAGAATGGAAGTCTGACACGTGAACAGGTCGATTTCGCCGAGCTATCCCTTCAATATGAGCACGGCGACGGCCATACGCTCCTGGTGCAAAGAATGCATCAAACCGACGACTATTCGACCGACCATTATCAGCTTTACGACCCGAACTACGGCGCCTTCGAATACAACAGCTTTAACGATATGGCCGGCGCGCTGAGCCGCTATTGTCGCGACGGCTACGGTCCGCACGACCGGTTCACATGGGCAGACACATCGTTTCTGCTCAACAACGCAGCAAGGCGTATTTCGGCCGTGCCGAGCGCCTCCTTCGCCGATACGCTGCCCGACATCGAGGCGCAGTACGGTGCGACCGGCGGGCGGCCGCTCGTGCCGGCCCAGCCCGGCCTTCCTCCGGAACCCGACTTCAATCCGCTCCCGCCGGCGGGCTCGATCTGGATGGGCCAGCACACTGATCTCAGGCGCAGCCCTTCAAGTGACGCGAACCTCGATCTTCAGCCGCATGCACTGTATCGCCCATCGGCAATCTCCCCCGCGCAACTTAAAAAAAGCGGTGGCTTCGACACCGGCGACATTGGCTTGCGCGAGGTCAATCTCGATGTGCACAATTTCGACGTCGCAAACGGCCAGCTCGACCGCGGCGGCTACCTCGCCACGTTCCGCGATCTCGATACGGCGCTAGGGCACACCAGGCGCGGCAGCGAAAGCCAGTACATCTACGACATCGCACCGTCGCCGAATATGGTGGACGTCAATGCGAGCCTCGGCAGCCACGCGCGCTCAGAAAAAGACCGCGAAGTGGCCGCGATGCGCAGGATCGACTGGACGCAGATCCGCGGCTACCGGGAGGTGAAGGATGGCAAGGCGGGCCCTTATGTGCCCAATGCCGCTTACCGATGGGACGTATACGACCGCACAAGCATGGCCCGCGCTCAGGCGCAACTCGCGAACTTTCCGGTCGGCAGCCCGGCATGGAGCGACGACACGCATCGGCCCTTTGCCACGGCATACCCGTTCGAGAACAAGCAAGTGTATGGCCCGAAGCAGGATCCGGCCCAGTCCAATGCGGAGTTCTATCACCGGGCCCTGTCGAAGATCCATGATCTGACTGATCGGCAAGCACAAGGGCTCGACTATCGCGGCCCATTGAAACTGCGCTCAGAGGCAAGCGGCACGAACACGCGCCTCTATGCGTACACGCCCGATGGGTACATCTATTCAGGGATTGCATCGTCGTATGGCGAGGCTGCGAAAGACAGCTTCGCAATCGGCGATGACGGGCGCTTCCATCTCGCAAGCGACGCAAGCAAGGTCCTGCGCATCGACAGCAAGGGCTACGCCTATCTGAGTTCGATTCCGTCCGATCCCAACAATACAAACGGCGTGTTCGAACGCGTCGGCGTCTATCTGAAACACAAGGAGGACGGCAAATACCTGACGGACGGTGGCATGGACAAAACCGCCTACGTCAGCGCGATTCCGCAGGATCAGTATTCGAACTGGGACGTGCTCGATAGCCGCGGACAGCGTGCGTCGTTGCCTGTCACGAACCTCTATACCTATACGGATAGCAACGTGGCCAACCGTACCCAGCTCTACGAGTTCGAACAGGATCCGGACGTGGCGCTTCCGCAAGGCGCGACGAACTTCATCACGCATCTTCCCGGCGCGCCTGCGGTTGACATGTCCTCCGTGCTGCGGGACCATCTGACGCAGTCCGCGCCTCGCGACGCGAGCGGCTCGTCAGGCGCGAGCGCAGGCAGCATCGCGAAAGCACTATCGCAAAACAACGCGGCATGGCTGTTCAGGGACGGGTATTACGCGACGGCAATCAGCCCCGATCGGCTCGAAATCCGTAAGCTGGACGGTACGCCTGTGTGGAGTGCCGATATCGATCCGAAGACCGGTCATGCGACATACAGTACGGTGAACCCAACGTCGCCGGCATCCGCCGATAAGGGCTACTTTCGCGTTTCGGATTCGGTATGGAAACGCCTCAGCGATGAGCAGGACAAAATCGAGCAGCTCCAGCACAAGCACGAGCCGAGACGCTGAACTTCACTCGCCTGCCCTGCGAGCTACAGTTCTGCGAAACGTTCCTCCGCTATCCTGTTTGCGATAATCTCGCCTTTCCGGCACAGGCTCGCCGGCCGCGCGCAAAGCGGCGGCGCCACAGAGCCAGGCGCCGGGTTTGCACCGGAACATCGGAATAAATAAAGACAGGAGGATCGACATCCAATGGCTCAAGAACCGCTTGCCGGCGACACTGACACCGGCTCCGCCTACGCGCCGCTTTCACCCGTGCCCGAAGCCCGCCGAGCGTTCCGCACCGGCGACGCATTCGCGCTGTGGTTCTCGCTCGGCATCGGCCTGCTCGTCGCGCAGGCCGGCGCGCTGCTGGTGCCCGGCCTCTCGCTGCCGCATGCGCTAGCGGTGATCGCAATCGGCACCGCGATCGGCGTCGTGTTGCTTGCGCTCGCGGGCGTCATCGGCACCGATACGGGTCTCGCTGCAATGTCGTCGCTGCGGCCGACGCTCGGCGTGCGCGGCGCCTCGGTTCCCGCCGTGCTGAACGCGATCCAGCTGGTCGGATGGGGCTCGTTCGAGGTGATCGTAATGCGCGATTCCGCCGACGCGCTCGCAAAGCAGGCGTTCGGCCTGTCGATGCCGCTCGTGTGGACCGTCATCTTCGGCGTGCTCGCGACGCTGCTCGCGATCAGCGGCCCGCTCTCGTTCGTGCGGCGCTTTCTGCGCACATGGGGCATCTGGCTGCTGCTCGCGGGCGCCGGCTGGCTGACCTGGGCCGTGCTCGCCCAGCACGACCTCGGCGCACTGATGCATCGTCCGGGCACAGGCGAGATGCCAGCCGGCGTCGCGCTCGATCTCGTCGTCGCGATGCCGCTGTCATGGCTGCCGCTAATCGCCGACTACACGCGCTTCGGCCGGCGGCCCGGCGAGACGTTCCGCGGCACGCTGCTCGGTTACGGCATTGCGAATGTCTGGTTCTATGCGCTAGGCGCCGTGTACGGACTCGCGGCAGGCGGCGGCGACGCGCTGCTCACCACGGCGCTTGCGCAGGCGGGCGGCGGTCTCGCGCTGCTGCTCGTGCTGATCGACGAAACCGACAACGCGTTCGCCGATATTCACTCGGCGGCGGTATCGACCGGCACGTTCTGGACGCGCTCGAGCGTGCCCTGGCTGTCAGCCGCGTTCGGAGCGCTGTGCACCCTGATCGCGCTCGCCGTGCCGATGGCGAAGTACCAGAACTTTCTGCTGCTGATCGGCTCGGTGTTCGCACCGCTCTTCGGCGTCGTGCTCGTCGACCACTTCATCGTACGCAAGCGCCGTGTCGATACCGCCGCGCTCGCCGATACGCAGGGCCGCTATGGCTACTCCGCGGGCTGGCACGTGAGCGCATTCGTCGCGTGGGCGATCGGCATCGCCGCATACCAGGCGATCAACCAGTGGCTGCCGAACCTGGGGGCGACGCTACCGGCGCTTGCGATCGGCGCATTGTGCTATCTGGCGTTCGTGTCGACGCGTCGGCAGGCGTACGCGTAACTCGCGGGCCCGCTCGGCGGGCCCTCTCGACGGGCTCCCTCGACGCCTTTGACGCCCCCCCTGACCCGACCAGCCGGCGCCCCTTGAGTCGGCCTCTCAATACGTCTGATTGGCGCGCGCCGCGCTCGAACTTCGACGCGCGGTCAGGAATTGGCCGAGCATGATCGTACGGCGCTCGATCAGAAGATACATGGCGGTCGCGACCGGAATCTCGAGCACGGCCGCGGTCAGAATCGCGCGCCACATGGTGCCGGCAGACGGCATCAGATGAATCACCGTCAACAGCACGATCGTATGCGTGAGGTACAGGCTGTATGAGATCTGGCCGAGAAACGCGAACGGACGCTTCTCGAGTATCGACGCAAAGCGCGCCGACACGAGCGACGAGCAGATCAGTCCCGCTGAACCCGCGGCAACGAGCCAGTCGTACAGAAACGGGCCGGCCGGACCCAGCTTCATCGACAGCGCCGCGCGCGACAGAAAATACAGCAGCAGCGAGACCACCATCACCGGCCGCAGACCGCCTGTTTTCATCAGCCACTGGCGCCACGCCGCACGATGCACGGCGAGCACCGCGCCAACGACAAACATGCCGAGGTAGTGCAGCGTCATCGGCCAGTCGCCGCCGAAATTCGCGCCTTGCGGATCGTCGCCTTCGAGGTAAATCAGCACGAACGACACGATCGAAACGCACAGCGCGACGGTAATAGATGTACGCGCCGAGACCCGCGCAACCCACGCGACGACAAGCGGCATGACAATCGAAATCCGGAGTTCGTAGATCAGCGTCCAGATAACGGGAATCATCTGCCCTGCGCGGTATTTCCCGATAAAGAGCAAGTGATCCGCGATCTCCGTGCCGGTGAACGGACCACTCCACACCTCATTACCCCAGCCGCCCAGCCATTTGATCGGCTTTACATCGATCGCGTTCACGATCGAGAAAGTCGCGACCAGCACCACCAGATACGGCAAATAAATCCGGCAAATCCGTTTGACCAGGAAATCTCTATACGAAATACTTCGGCTGGAGCGCAACTGCAAAGTCAAAACGAAACCACTCAATATAAAAAAGAGAATAACTGCCTGATGACCCAAAGAATTGACGCGAAAAGGCGACTGGGAGGCCCACTCGAGCGGGCCAACCAGGGCGAAATGACTCACCACTACCGACAGCGCAGCGACGCCGCGTAGCGCATCGAGCTGATGGTAGTGCTGACGATGGGAACTCGGTTCTTTCATCCGTTGAATACCCGCGGCGAAGAACAGGCCCAAATAGGCATGCGAAAGGCGCGCTCGCAAGCGCGCCCATCGTCAAGGGGTTGTTTAATACCCGCCTGCTCAGGTGTTCGTAATTGATATGTTTAATTGCAGGAGCGGCCGGCGTGAAGGTCTGAATAACTTTCTAATACTTTTAGTTTTTTATATTTTTGTCGAACCACATTATGGATGAAAGGATCGTCGTTTGCGGGGAGTGCCGATCGGGTCGCGCCCCGTTTATAGGGTAAGTAATTTTGACCAGAGCAGCAGGTTGCCGCACGACTTGCGGCGGGGCGCGGACATCTGATTATCGAGTGAGCTTCTCTTTGCACACGCGGATAATTGAAGCGGCCGAATATTTTTGTCCGGCGATGGATTTGCACGGCATGCAAGCTTCAGCCGCATATCAGCGCCCGCGCGCCGCCCGATACTCAACGCCGGGCAGCACGCACAGCAATTCAAACGCGAGATTCGCACCCAGCAGCGCCGTCGTGCCGAATGGGTCGTACGGCGGCGCGACTTCGACGAGATCCGCGCCGACCACATTGAGCCCACGCGCGCCGCGAATAATCTCGAGCGCCTGGGGCACGGTCAACCCCGCGATCTCCGGCGTGCCGGTGCCGGGCGCAAAGGCCGGGTCGATCCCGTCGATATCGAAGGTGATATACACCGGCGCAGCGCCGATCCGTTCGCGCACGCGTGCCATCAGCGGCGCGAGCGACTGGTTCCAGCAGGCTTCCGCCTGCACCACCTCGAAACCTTGGTCGCGGCACCAGTCGAAGTCTTCGGCTGCATAGCCGGTGCCGCGCAGGCCGATCTGCACGACCCGCTCGCAGTCGAGCAAACCCTCTTCGACGGCGCGCCTGAACGGCGTGCCGTGCGCGATCTTCTCGCCCATCATCGTGTCGTTGACGTCCGCGTGCGCGTCGACGTGAATCAGCGCGAGCTTGCCGTGCTGTCGATGCATCGCGCGCAGGATCGGCAGCGCGATCGTATGGTCGCCGCCGAGCGTGACCGGCTTGACGCCGTGCGCGAGGATTTCGTCGTAAGCGGTTTCGATGCGTGCGATCGAATCGTGCAGGTTGTAGGGGTTGATCGCGACGTCGCCGATGTCGGCGACTCGCAGCGAATCGAACGGCGCGGCGCGGGTGGCCATGTTGTATGGCCGCAGCAGCACCGATTCGCTGCGGATCTGGCGCGGCCCGAAGCGCGCGCCGGTGCGGTTCGACGTGCCGAGATCGAACGGCACGCCGACGAAACACGCGTCGAGCCCTTGCGGAGAGCCCGCATTAGGCAAACGCATCATCGTGGTGATGCCGCCGCATCGGGGCATCACGTTGCCCGAGAGCGGCTGCGGGCGTTCGGACGACAGGTCCGGGGAGACAAAGGACGACTTGTTCATCGCGGTTCACCCATGAGCAGTGGCGGGATGAATCCGGTCGCCGCAGCCGATCAACCTAGCCGTTGATCACGTCCGCCCCTTTCGGCACCGTGAACTTGAACGCATCGGCCGGCAGCGATGGATTCTTCTGAATATTCGAGAACTTCAGCAGCGTCACATTTCCGAACACGTCGTGCAGCTCCATCGCTTCGAGATTCCCGTCGCGAAAGCCGATGCCGATGCGCTGGAACTGCGTATCTTTCGATTTTGGCACCAGTTCGAGCCAGTCGATACCCGCTTTCACCCCAGCATCCTTCAACGTGAAGTTCTGCTCGAGATCGTTGCTGCCGAACAGGATCGCCGCCGGACTCGCGCCGAGCGCGCCGCCGAGCGTGCGCACCGTCACCTGGTTCAGGTCCTTGTCGTAGACATAGAGCTTGTCGCCGTCGGCCTGCAGCAGCTGTTCATACGGCTTCTGATACTGCCAGATGAACTTGCCGGGACGCGCGAACGAGAACGTGCCGCTCGACACGGTGTTGCCCTTCATGCCCTGCGTCGACAGCGTGCCGCTTGCGCCCTTCGCGTTGCTCGGCACGCGCACTTCCGTCTGCACGAAGTCGCCGCGCGCGGAATGAACCTGCGAGACGAACTGCTTCAACTGGTCGGTGCCGCTGGCGAACGCGTGCGACGCGACGAAGAGCGTCGCGCAAGCCGCGACGCTCGCCATGACGCGGCCGGCACGGCGCACAAACGCGCGCGCAAAGTTGCCGCGCGCGCGGGAATCACCGAAGCGGGCGTCAAGCCCGCCGACGTAATGCTGCATCGATTTCTCTCCGTGGATAAACAGGAAGCGCGGCTCGCATCGCCGCCGACCGAATGTAAGTGGCCACAAACAGGCGACGCTCATGTGAAGAACCCGCGCCGCTCAAGGGGAGTTCCAGCGGCGTTCAAGCGGCGCTCATTCGGCCTCGCGCGCCGGCACAAGAATTTCGCGGTTGCCGTTCGACGACATCGCCGATACGAGCCCTGACTGCTCCATCTGTTCGAGCAGCCGCGCGGCACGGTTATAACCGATCCGCAGATGGCGCTGCACGAGCGAAATGGACGCGCGGCGATTCTTGATGACGATTTCGACCGCCTGGTCGTAAAGAGGATCCGCTTCACCACCACCGGCGCCGCCGCCCGCGCCTTCCGCCGAGCCCTCGTCGCCCTCGCCCGACACGCCGCCTTCGAGAATGCCCTCGATATAGTTCGGCTCGCCCTGCTCCTTGAGCTTGTCGACGACGCGATGGACTTCGTCGTCGGACACGAACGCGCCGTGCACGCGAATCGGCAAGCCGCTGCCCGGCGGCAGATACAGCATGTCGCCCATGCCGAGCAGCGATTCGGCGCCCTGCTGGTCGAGAATCGTGCGCGAGTCGATTTTCGACGACACCTGGAACGCCATCCGCGTCGGCACGTTGGCCTTGATCAGGCCCGTGATCACGTCGACCGACGGACGCTGCGTCGCGAGAATCAGATGGATGCCGGCCGCGCGCGCCTTCTGCGCGATTCGCGCGATCAGCTCTTCGACCTTCTTGCCGACCACCATCATCAGATCGGCCAGTTCGTCGATCACGACGACGATATGCGGCAGCCGCGACAGCGGGTCCGGATCGTCAGGCGTGAGGCTGAACGGATTCGGGATCTTTTCTTCGCGCTTCGTCGCTTCGTCGATCTTGTTGTTGTAGCCGGCGAGGTTACGCACGCCGAGCTTGCTCATCAACTTGTAGCGGCGCTCCATCTCGGCGACGGTCCAGTTGAGCGCATGCCCCGCCTGCCGCATATCGGTCACCACCGGACACAGCAGATGCGGAATGCCCTCGTAGACGCTCATTTCGAGCATCTTCGGATCGATCAGGATCATGCGGACCTGGTCGGCGCTCGCCTTGTAGAGCAGCGACAGAATCATTGCGTTGATACCGACCGACTTGCCCGAGCCGGTCGTGCCGGCTACCAGCAGGTGCGGCATCTTCGCCAGATCGGCGCAGACCGAATTGCCGCCGATGTCCTTGCCGAGGCCCATTGTGAGCGGCGAGGCCGCGTCCGCATAAACGGCCGAGCCGAGAATTTCGGACAGACGCACCGTCTGGCGGCGCTGGTTCGGTAGCTCGAGCGCCATGAAGTTCTTGCCGGGAATCGTCTCGACCACGCGAATCGACACCAGCGACAACGAGCGCGCCAGGTCCTTTGCGAGATTGACGATCTGGCTGCCCTTCACGCCCGTCGCGGGCTCGATTTCGTAGCGTGTGACGACCGGCCCCGGATACGCGGCGACCACGCTCACGTCGACGCCGAAATCCTTGAGCTTCTTTTCGATCAGGCGCGACGTGAACTCGAGCGTGTCGGCCGAAATGGTTTCCTGGGTCGCGGACGCCGGGTCGAGCAACGCGATCGGCGGCAGCGTCGAGTCGCCGGGCAGATCGGTGAAAAGCGGCACCTGCCGTTCCTTTTCGACACGCACGGACTTCTCGGGCGTGATCACCGGTGGCACGATCGTGACCGGCTCGTGCTCCTCGATCTTCACGCGGCTCTGCTCGACCTTGCCCTCGCGCTTCACCGCGGCGGCTTCACCGGCCTTGCGGTCGCGCACCGCCTCGCGGCGCAACTTCGCGAGCGTGACCGCGGAAATGATCGATTCGCCGACGCGCTCGGCCACCGAAAGCCACGAGAAGCGGAAATACAGCGACAAGCCGATTGCAAGCACGATCAGCAGTGCCAGTGTGCCGCCCGTGAAGCCGAGCGCATGCGACACCGCGCGCGCCACCGCCTCGCCGACCACGCCGCCCGGCGCACGCGGCAGTTGCACCTTGAGCGACCACATGCGCAATGCTTCGATGCCGTCGCAGGCCAGCAGAACGAGCACGAACGCGCCCGCTTCGGCGAGCCAGGTGTGGTCGCGCGGTGCGTCTTCGTCGATGGTTTCGTTGCGGGTGATACGGCGATAGTTCGCCGAGATGCGCCGCGCAAGCAGCACGACCCACCAGTAGGCGGACATGCCGAACAGCAGCAGCAGGATGTCGGAAGTCCAGGCGCCGACGCGGCCGGCCCAGTTCGCGATGCGGTCGACCTGCGCCGCATGCGTCCAGCTCGGATCGTGCCGGCTGTAGCTGACGAGAGCCATCAGCAGGAAAACGCCGAGCGCAACCTGCAGAATCCAGCGGATTTCGGTGAAGAGGCGCGACATCCGGTGAGGCAATGCCTGCGCGTTCGCGGAATAGGTAGCTTTTGCCATTGATCCTTAGCGTGTGCGACCGGTGCCCGGCGTGCCGTGCTCAAATTCTTGCGCTCGAGTCTTCGCGCATTGAACTCTCGTATTGAGTCGGCTCAGTGAGCCACTCTCAATGCGTCCGCTCAGTGAGCCCTCTCAGTGAGTCCTCTCGATGAACCCTCTCAGGCCGCGCTCGCGCGCCGCTTGGGCCGCCGGTCGTTGATCGAGGGCTATTGTAAACGCACTGCCGCGCGCGAGGCTGTAAGTGACGGTAACGGACAACACCTTGTGCCCGCTTTGTGCCGTTTTTACCCGCTTTGTGCCCGCTCTGAAAGGATTCGCGTCGCATGAACGCACGCAACAGCGCATTTGCCCGGCCGCCGCCCTATCACGCCGATTGCAAAGCGTGATGAGGCGGGCAAACCTGGCGACCTTTATAATGCCGGTTTGGTTCCTATCTACTGCGCAACAGTGGTGATAACGGCCTTGCACCCGCGGGCCGAACGCTTTTTACGGATTTCGATCATGCCAGCATCCACGACAAAACACGCAAAGGTCCTGATTCTCGGTTCCGGCCCGGCCGGCTACACGGCCGCGGTCTATGCGGCGCGGGCCAACCTGTCGCCGGTGCTCGTCACGGGTCTCGCGCAAGGCGGGCAGCTCATGACCACGACCGACGTCGAAAACTGGCCGGCCGATCCGAACGGCGTGCAGGGTCCGGAGCTGATGCAGCGCTTCCTCGAACACGCCGAGCGTTTCAACACCGAGATCATCTTCGACCATATCCATACGGCGAAGCTCAATGAAAAGCCGATCCGTCTGATCGGCGATTCGGGCGAGTACACGTGCGATGCGCTGATTATCGCGACCGGCGCATCGGCGCAGTATCTGGGTCTGCCGTCCGAAGAGCTGTTCATGGGCCGCGGCGTGTCCGCGTGCGCGACGTGCGACGGGTTCTTCTACAAGCAGCAGCACGTCGCCGTGGTCGGCGGCGGCAACACCGCGGTGGAAGAAGCGCTGTACCTTTCCGGCATCGCGAACAAGGTCACCGTGATCCACCGCCGCGACAAGTTCCGCGCCGAGCCGATCCTGATCGACCGCCTGCTCGAGAAGGAGAAGGAAGGCGTCGTCGAAATCAAATGGAACCATACGCTCGACGAGGTGAAGGGCGACGACGGCGGCGTGAACGCCGTGCGCATCAAGCACGCGCAAACGGGCGAGACGACCGACATCGCACTGCAGGGCCTGTTCGTGGCGATCGGCCACAAGCCGAACACCGACATCTTCGAAGGGCAGCTCGAGATGAAGAACGGCTACATCATCACGAAGTGCGGGCTGCAAGGCAACGCGACCGCGACGAGCGTGCCGGGCGTGTTCGCCGCTGGCGACGTGCAGGACCACGTCTATCGTCAGGCGATCACGAGCGCGGGCACGGGCTGCATGGCCGCGCTCGATGCACAGCGTTACCTTGAAAGCATTCACGAGTCGATCGGCGAGCGCGCAATGAGCGCGGAAGCCGAGCGGTAAGCTGAAGCGGCGCGGCAGGGTCCGCACCGGGTGGTAACAACGGAATCTTCGCGGCGACGCAAGATTCAGAACCTGATACTGATACGAAGGGCCGCTGCCTCATAAGCAGCGGCCCTTTTCATATCAGAACGCCCGCGACTGCGCGCCGGTCCTGAACACACTGACCACGCCGTTCATCCGCTCCGCCTGTTCGCGCAACGACGCCGCGGCGGCCGCCGCCTCTTCAACAAGCGCCGCATTCTGCTGCGTGACCGAATCCATTTGCGTCACGGCCTGCGTGACCTGCTCGATCCCGTCGCTCTGCTCTTCCGAAGCCGCCGAAATCTCAACGGTAATTTCAGACACGCGCCGCACGGCCTCATTGATTTCGTCCATCGTTCTGCCCGCGCGGCCGACCAGCTCGGTGCCGTTGCCGACGCGCTCGACCGACTTGTCGATCAACGCCTTGATCTCCTTGGCCGCGGCGCCGCTGCGCTGAGCAAGCGTGCGCACTTCACCCGCCACGACCGCGAAGCCGCGCCCTTCCTCGCCCGCGCGCGCCGCCTCGACGGCCGCGTTCAGCGCGAGAATATTGGTCTGGAACGCAATGCCTTCGATCACACCGATGATGTCGGCGATCTGCCGTGAGCTGCCGTTGATCTCGCCCATCGTCGACACGACCTGCGAGATCACCTCGCTGCCCGTCTGCGCGACGCTCGTCGCCTCGCGCGCGAGATTTGTCGCCTGACGCGCGTTCTCGGTGTTCTGGCGCACCGTCGACGTCAGTTCGGTCATGCTCGACGCGGTTTCACCGAGCGACGCGGCCTGTTCTTCGGTGCGTTGCGACAGATCGATATTGCCGGCCGAGATCTGTTTGGTTGCGGTAGCGATCGACTGCGCGCTGTCGCGCACCACGGTGATCGTCTCGGTGAGCCGCGTCTGCATCGACTGCAGCCCTTCCATCAGACGGCCCATCTCGTCGCGCGAACGCACTTCGATGCGATGGCTCAGGTCGCCATCGGCGATATGCCGGAAGTGACGCAACGCATCGCCAAGCGGCCCCGCGATCGACTTCTGCAGCGTGTACCACGCGAACACCGCCATGGCGAGACCGACAGCGAGACCGGCGGCCGCAATCACGAGAATCGCGTCGAAGCGTTTTTGCGCGGCCTCGTAAAGCGCACGCGCCTGTTCGGCCTGCATCGCTTCGAGTTGCGCGGTGCGGTCGGTCACTTCATTGAACGGCGCGGTCATCTTGTGCGAAATCAGTTCGCTTAAAGCCGCCGTATCGTGCCGGTCGATCGCCGCATACACCTGCGCGACCGGTCCCGACATCGCTTCGGCACGCTTCGCTTCGACTTCATCGCTGAGGCGCGCTTCGTCGGCGCCGGCGGGAAGCGCGCGATAAGTCTGCCACGCCTTGTCGGCGACATCGAACTGCTCTTTCGCGCGCTGCTGCAGATTCGCGACGTCAGGGCTATCGGGCTGCGCGGCGATGCGATCGAGCACGAGACGGCCGCGCGCAACGTAAAAATCGTATTTGCCGAGCGCAGTCGCCGACGCAAGCTGATCCGTATAGAGCTCTTTCTGGTCGCTGTTGCTCATTGCGATACCAACCACGCCGAGGATTGCGCCGACGATCATCAGCAAGCCGAGAAATCCCATCGCAAGCGCGAGACGGATACGGATCGTGATATTTCTGAACATAAAAAACCTCAGGAAAGAAAGCGCAGCGAAAGGTCGCGCGCCACGGAATGAACCCGTTCCCTTCGGTTTACGGCAGCCCCTTTACGATGTGTAGAACGATGTGATGACCGATCGTTACCGAATCGCATCTGTTTGCGCCAGATCAAATTTGCACTCACGAATACGGGGACGCGTTGTCATGACTTTCGCTCCGGTCAACGTGGTTTCGCGCACGACCCGCGCATGATGCGGCCCGCGAAGCGAGTGCGATTCGATGGGAAGCATTCGTTCCTTGAAGTGTTGTCAAAGAGGCCGCGCTATCGTCGACGCGATGTCCGTTCGCGGGCATAGGCAATGACGAAGGCCGGTCCCTCGTTATCGTTGTATCAGCAACTGCTTTGAGGAAAGGAGAACTTGATGAAGAACATCCGTCTCGCTGCTGTCTGCGCATCGGCGCTCGTATTCGTTTCGTTCGGCGCGCATGCACAGTCGTCACGAGTGACGCGCGCGCAGGTCAATGCGGAACTCGCACAACTGGAGGCTGCCGGCTATAACGGCGAAAAGGTGACCTATCCGAACCATCTGCAAGCCACTCAACGCCGCATCGAAGCGTCGAATGCCGCGCAAATGAACAATGCCGCGGGCGGTTATGGCGGCGTCGCGCCGGGTAGTTCAGGCCAGTAACGCAAGGCAAGGAAGCAACCACGCAGTGCAAGGCGCTGAGCAGCACGCTCAGCGGCACGTAGAGGAGTAGCAAGCGAAGGCTGCAAACACAACACGCGCCATGCTGCCTTCGCCAACTTCACCGCCCTTCGTCATGGCGCGCGTCGCTGCGCGTGTCAGTGCACTTGTCGGTACTCTTGTCCGTGCGCTTGTAGCCGGTCAACATCGCGGCAATCAGATTTTCGCGCGTCCAGACGCTCATCACGATCGTCGCGGCGATATGAACACACACGCACACTTCGAGTGCGACCGCGAGCAGCGTGTGAATTTCCTGAGGCCAGTCTTCGCCCCAGAACGCATCGAGCCGCATCAGCCACCCCGTCAAGGCCAGCGCGATTACGAGTACCCACAGCATCAGCGCCATCAACGCGCCAAGCGGATTGTGCGACAGATGACGCGAAGGCTTGCCTGACGCAAGCGAGCGCAGATACGCAAGCAGACGCGAACGGGTAGGCCACCACGCAGAAAAGCGCGCGTAACGTGTGCCGATCATGCCCCATACGATACGCACACCGACCAATGCAGCAGCCGCATAGCCGAGCTTGCGATGCAACGGATCGGTCGGGCCGAACAGATTCCAGATCACGATGCCCGCGATGACCCAGTGCGTGACTCGCACCCACCAGTCCCAGATACGGATTCGAGCGGTGTCGGACATCGCGGGCAATGAAGAAAATTTATCGCGCACTCAGTTGCCGGATTGCAGAGGCAAGGCAGCAGAAGGCCACGATCGCGGGTTTCAATCGATCTCCGACTTCACGACATCGAGCGTTTTCGTATCGAAGTAGATTTCGACCTTCTTGCCCTCCTTGTTCGTGCCGTAGATCTCATAGCAGTGGCCATCGACCTTGAATTTTTTGATCTTGTAGCCCTGCCCTTCGAGTTGCGCGCGCGCGTCGGACTCTTTCATCCATTCGTCTTTCGGATGCGCGACGCAGTCCGCCTTGGCGAACGCCGCCCCCGAAAAACCGACCGCCGCAACCACCGCAATCAACTTGAGCATCTGAAACCTCATCGTTAGTTAATCGAAAGAATACTGTGCCACGGATGAGAACAATTCTCAATGAGACTAATCAACTCTCGGTGAGAGAAATTTCTTACCGCTCGAAGTGTGTTAAGCGGGTTTTCCATAAGCGCGTTTACCGCTAAAATGTCGACACTTCCCCGAAGTTCGCGTCGCCACCCGCCCCCTCCCCGGTCTCGCGCAACGCATCTTTCGGCTAGCCTACGGCGCGACGCACGCACGCTCGCCCAATCGTTTCCAATGACCAAAGATTCCAAGCACACGGCGTTGCTATGGATCGTCGCTACCGGCTTCTTCATGCAAGCGCTGGACACGACGATCGTCAACACCGCTTTACCTTCCATTGCCCACAGCCTGGGCGTCCCCGCACTCGCGCTGCAGCCGATCGTCGTCGCGTACACACTTACGATGGCACTGCTCACGCCGGCATCGGGCTGGCTCGCCGATCGCTTCGGCACGCGGCGCGTCTATTTCGTCGCGATTCTGCTGTTCGTGATCGGTTCGTTGTGTTGCTCGAGCGCGCACACGCTCGGTCAACTGATCCTTGCGCGCGTGCTGCAGGGCATCGGCGGCTCGATGCTGCTGCCGATCGGGCGCCTCGCGGTGCTGCGCACGATCACAGGCGAGCAATACGTATCGGCGCTTGCGTTGATCTCGGTGGCAGGCCAGGTCGGTCCGATTCTGGGGCCCACGCTCGGCGGCTGGTTTGTCGAAGCGTTCTCGTGGCACTGGATCTTTCTGATCAACGTGCCGATCGGCGCGGTCGGCGTGATCGCGGTGAACCGCTATCTGCCCGACGGCGTCTCGCGCGACGCGCCGCCGTTCGATGTAATCGGCTGCGCGCTGCTGTCGCTGTGCATGGTCGCGTGTTCGCTCGCGATCGACGTGCCGATGCAGACGCATCGCGTCGAATGGTCGGTGGGCCTTTTCGTGCTGGGTCTCGCGGCAGCGTTCGTCTATATCCCGTACGCGCGGCGCGCGAAGAATCCGCTGTTCCGGCTCGGGCTCTTTCGCGAACCGAACTTTAGCGTCGGGCTGATCGGCAACCTCGTGTGCCGGATCGGTTCGAGCGCCGTGCCGTTTCTCGTGCCGCTGCTGCTGCAACTGCAACTCGGCTATACGCCGTTGCATTCGGGGCTCATGATGTTGCCGTCCGCGCTTGCGGGCACGGTCGCGAAACGCTGGATCGCGCCGCTGATTCGCCGCTACGGCTACGAAGCATTCCTGCTCGTGAACACGCTGATTGTCGGCAGTTCGATCGTTGCGTTCGCACTGTTTTCGCGCGGCACGCCGATCGCCATCGAGATTGCCGTGCTCGCGATCTTCGGCGCGGCGAACTCGATGCAGTTCGCCGCGATGAACAGCGTCACGTTGAAGGGGCTGACCATCGCCGATGCGGGCAGCGGCAACAGCCTCTTTTCGATGGTGCAGATGCTTGCGATCGGTCTTGGCGTTTCGATCGGCGGTGGCCTCGTCAATCTGTTTACGGACCAGTGGAACTCGGCCGCGCTCGGCTTCAGGCTCAGCTTCGCGTGCGTCGGCGCGATCACGCTAGTGTCGGCACTTGTGTTCCGGCGGCTCGACAATGAAACGGGCCGCCCGGTGCCGATCGCAGCGCGCGCCGCGCAACGCTAAAGCAAGCCCAGCCACACCCGCGGTCCGCAAGCTCCGCGGCAAGCGCATGCCGCGGCGTTCATGAACGCCCGCAGCGGTCCGCTGCCGTCGCGGGCCGCATCGCCTTCAGGTCGAACTCCGCTTCTTTCGGCCCTTGCTGCGTGAGCGTGACCCAATGCAGCGCAGTCGGTGAACGGACCAACCCGATGCTGCCCGTCTCACCCCATTTGACCGGCGAGCGCTGCGAGCCCACCAGTTCGATCGACGAAGGCCCGAGCTTCAGATCGAGCAAACGTCCATCCTGGCTCGGTGCAAACGCGTGATCGCCAACCACCGTAATGCTCGACTCGCGCACCGACGCGGGCATGCACGCGAGCGTCGCAGTCGTCGCACCCGTTTCGTCGATCAGTTGCGCGAAGCCTTTGCCGTCGAATCCCGTGGCTATCACGAGAAAGCGATCGAGCGCGGGCACGTATTCAGCCGAGTAGGTGTAATAGCGCAAGCTCGGCGCGAGGACACGCGCTTCGGTCAGCGATCCATCTTCCGGGTTGAACACGGCCGACTTCAAGCGCGCGTACGTCGCGCCCGGTACGAACTGCTGCCAGGTCAGCAACGCATGCGTAGGCGAGCCGGCGATCATCGGCCACCATTCGCGCACGCGCGGCGCGACGTCGACCGACTTCAGCAAGGTGCCGTCGGCGTCATAAGTTTTCAGATAGACGCCGTTGCCCGTGCCGAGATTGTCGACACCGCCGCCGTCGATCCAATCGTCGGAATAAAACACGACGAAGCGCGACCCGACCGCCGCCACATGCCCCGAATGCCCACCTGATTTCACATCGACCGGATACGGCTTCACGGCTTCGAGTTCGGACGTGTAGACGCCGTAACGCTGGTTCACCTCATTCGGCGTATTCCATCCGTCTTCGAAGCTGACGATCACACGGCCGGTGTCGTTCTGCGCAATCGACACCGGCTCCTGCGCTTCAGGACGACTGATGAAAATACGTGGAGTCTCGAGATTGCGCTGCAGCGGTGACCAGCGCGCGACGTACACATCGTGCGTCCAGTTGCGATCGCGCCCTGGCCCACGCGGCGGCAAGCCCGAACTGCTGAAAAACACCCAGATATTGCCGTGCCCGTCGCTCGCCGCGCCGATGCCGTGCATATACGAACGCGGATCGACGGCCACCGGCCGCGCGCGGCTCGCGCCTTTGGTGGCCGCCATCGATACCGGAGACCACAAACAGACGCCGAGCAGCGCGGCGGCAGCCAGCATGTTTCGCATGTTCAGGATCACTCACTCCACCGTGACGGACTTCGCGAGATTGCGAGGCTTGTCGACGTCGGTGCCCCGCACACACGCCGTATGATACGCAAGCAGCTGCAACGGCACGACATGCAATATAGGCGACAGCGGCCCATAATGCGCCGGCAACCGGATTACGTTGACACCTTCCTCGCGGTCGATCGGCGCATCCTCGTCGGCAAACGCATAGAGCAGCCCGCCGCGCGCCCGCACCTCCTGAATATTCGACTTCAACTTCTCGACCAGCGCGTCGTTCGGCACGATCGTAACCACCGGCATCTCGTTCGTGACGATCGCGAGCGGCCCATGCTTCAGTTCCCCGGCCGGGTAAGCCTCCGCATGCACGTACGAGATTTCCTTCAGCTTGAGCGCACCTTCGAGCGCGATCGGATAATGCAGCCCGCGTCCGAGAAACAGCGCGTGATCGCGGCGTGCAAAGTCTTCTGCCCACCGAACGATCTGCGGTTCGAGCGCAAGCACGCTGTTCACCGCGGCCGGCAGATGGTGCAACTGCTCGAGCCAGCGCGCCTCGTGCTCCGCATCGGCAATGCCGCGCTGCTTCGAAAACGTCGCGGCCAGCATGAACAGCGCGACGAGCTGCGTGGTAAACGCCTTGGTCGACGCCACGCCGATCTCCGGGCCGGCGCCGGTCAGATACTGCAGATCGGTCAGGCGCATCATCGAGCTGTGCGCGACATTGCAGATCGCCAGCGAATGCTTATGGCCGAGCTGCTGCGCGTGCTTGAGCGCGGCGAGCGTATCGGCGGTCTCGCCCGATTGCGATACCACGACCACGAGCGCGCGCGGATTCACGACGCTGTCGCGGTAGCGGTACTCGCTTGCCACTTCCACTTGCGTCGGCAGGCCCGCCAGCGACTCGAGCCAATACTTCGCCGTCAGCGCCGAGTAGTAACTCGTCCCGCACGCGAGAATCAGCAGCGAATCGACCTGCTCGAACACGCGCTGTGCGTTGACGCCGAACAGCGCCGGCGTCAATGCATTGACACGCTCGGTCGCATCGGCGAGCACCGACGGCTGCTCGAAGATCTCTTTCTGCATGTAGTGCCGGTACGGCCCGAGCTCGGTCGTGAAGTGGCTCGCGCGCTGCGTCTGCACTTCGCGGCGCACCACCTCGCCGCCGCAATCGACGATCTTCACCGCTTCGCACGTGAGCACCGCGACGTCGCCCTCTTCGAGATAAACGAAGCGGTCCGCGGTGCCCGCGAGCGCCATCGGGTCCGACGCAAGATAATTGCCGCGATCGGTCAGCCCGACCACGAGCGGCGAGCCCGCGCGCGCGCCGATCACGAGACCGGGATCGCTCTTCGCGAACACGGCGATCGCATACGCCCCGCGCAGCCGGCGCAGCGAGCGCCGCACGGCGACGAGCAGATCGCGCGTCGGATCCTGCTTGCGCGTGTGGTGAATCAGATGTGCGATCACCTCGGTATCGGTCTCCGAGTCGAACGCATAGCCGAGCGTCTTCAGCTCCTTGCGCAACGTGTCATGGTTCTCGATGATGCCGTTGTGCACCAGCACGATTTCGCCGCACGAAAAGATCGGATGCGCGTTGTCCGTGTTGGGCGCACCATGCGTCGCCCAGCGCGTATGCGCGACACCGATCGTGCCCGACAAACCTGCGTAGTCGACCTGCTCCGTCAGGTTCGCGACGCGCTCGACACTGCGCACGCGGCGCGGCACGCCATGCTGCAACACCGCGACGCCGCACGAATCGTAGCCCCGGTATTCGAGGCGCCGCAGCCCTTCGGTAAGCACCGGCACGACATCTCGCCTCGCCACTGCTCCCACTATCCCGCACATAGTGTTTTCTCCTTCTTATGATCACGCGGTTTGCCGCGCGTATTCCGGCATCGATACGACGTGCGAAATCATCCCGTCGTCGTCGTGATAAGCGACAAGGCAGCGCCCCGCCGCGGCCGTGACCGGCAACTCGGCTTGCGGCGGCGCGGCGGCTTCGTCCGCGGCGCGCGCGCCGTCATTCATGCGGCGCAGGCGCCCCGAGTGAAACAGATCGATCTGGCGCGCGATGGTCCACACGATCAGCGTCGCGCTGACCGCCGCCACGCCGATGATGATCGGCACGAACGCCTCGAGCGACACTTCCTCGGGCGTCGCATGCTCGAGACACCAGCGGATATAACGGACCGCGAGAAACCAGATGCCGAACACGAGCAGCGGACGAACCACCCGATACCACGCGACGAACTGCCATGCGCGGCTACGCGTGCACTGCGATTCAAACTCTGCGACGGACTGCTTCGATACGTCGATAATCGGGAAAGTCATGAGTGGCCTCCGTAGGGGTTAGCTGCTTTGATCGACTTCGAGCGCATTGCTGTACGACGTTTGTGCCGCAAGCTCCGGCGCGGCGCTGCCGGCGGCGAGCGCAGTGCTCGCGCGAATTCCCCGATCCGGACTGACCCAGCGGGCGCGCTTGCGCCGCTTCATCATCACGCTCGGCAAGGCGATCACCGACGCGATCATGCTGATCGCCCAGAACGCGGCCGGATACCAGACGGTGTCCGCGAAATAGCGCATGAGGTTGCTGTCGTAGCGGCGATCGATCAGGCATCCGATCAGAATCTGCAGGCAGCAGGTCAGGAACAGCAGAATGCCGGTGCCGCGCGGCACGAAACCGAAACGCCACGCTTCGGGCATCGGAAACAGCGCGTTGCAGGCCATGATCGCGAGCGTGAACAGCATGCAGTACGCCCACACGATGCTGACCGCGTACTCCGCGAAGATCGGCCACATCATCAGGTTGCGGCGCGACAGCACTTCGCCCGCGTACTTGAACAGCACCTGAATGCCGCCCTTCGCCCAGCGCAGCCGCTGCCGGTACAGGCCGCGGAACGTCTCGGGCATCAGGATCCAGCTCAGCGCGCGCGACTCGAAGTGAATCAGCCAGCCGCTCACCTGCAGCTTCCAGCTGATATCGATATCCTCGGTCAGCATGTCCGAGCTCCAGTAGCCGACCTCCTGCAGCGCGCGCTTGCGGAACATCGAGACGACGCCGGACACGGTCAGCAGGCGGCCGTACATATGCTGCGTGCGCTTGATGAGCCCGACGATCGACGAGAACTCGCCGACCTGCATGCGGCCGAGCAGCGACGAGCGCGTGCGGATGCGCGGATTACCGGTTACGGCGCCCACCGACGCGTTGTCGAGGAAATGGCGCAGCATCCAGCCGATCGCATCCTTGTCGAGCAGCGAGTCGCCGTCGATACACATCAGATACTCTGCATCGCTGAGCATCGCGGCCGTGGTAAGACCGATCGCCTTGCCTTCGTTCTGATGCTGGTGCACGACGACGAGCTTCGGATACACGTTCACGAGCTCGTTCAGGATCGCGCCGGTCTCGTCGCGGCTACCGTCGTTGATCGCGATAATTTCGTAGTTCGGATAGTTGAGCGCGTCGAGGCTCGCGATCACTTCGCGCACGTTGTCGGCCTCGTTGTAGCAAGGCACGACCACCGCCACTTTCGGATAGCTCGTGAGCGTTGGCGCGGCGAGCTTGCCGCCGTCCTTGCGTTCGACGAGAAAGTAATGCAGCAGGCCGCCCACCATCCACAGATACGCCATCAGCAGCGGATAGTAGAAGACGAAGTTCGAGATCAGGTCCATCGCGTTTTTCATTGTTTTCCCCTTTTGCCAGGCTAGCCCGTCGGGCAGGTCGCAGGACCCGCCCAACGGGCGCATGTGGTCAGCCCAGCATCCCCTGGTTCGAGCGCAAGGTGCTTTGCACCGACATCACGTCGCGCAGCATCGCGGTGTCCGGCTGGTTCGCGATGAAGTTGTCGGGCCCATAACCGAGATGCACGACGCCGGCTGCGTTGAGCCGCTTCATTTGCGCGCGCAGCAGGTTCGATGCAATCGGCTGCTGCGTCGCCGGGTCGACAGCCGGCAGCTCGAACACCGTCTTGGTCCCAGCCTTCGGATGCGCGAGCACCGTCTTCGTCAGCGAGTCGAGCCAGCTGTTCGTCGCGCGCTCTTCGCGGCCGCTGGCTGCTCCAGTGGCCCGGTTGGCAGCCTGGTCCGGAAACGCCGACAGCGCGACGAAGTCGTAGTTCGTGACGAACACGTCGAGGCTCTGCGCGAAATGCCGCTCGGAATCGTCATCGAACACGGCTTCAGCCGACAGCGCCCGCACGGTCAGCACGTTGCCGCCGCCCTGATACGCGCGCACGCGCT
This sequence comes from Paraburkholderia edwinii, assembly GCF_019428685.1. Lineage (NCBI taxonomy): Bacteria > Pseudomonadati > Pseudomonadota > Betaproteobacteria > Burkholderiales > Burkholderiaceae > Paraburkholderia > Paraburkholderia edwinii. The sequence goes on along the minus strand of NZ_CP080095.1, from coordinate 1,315,894 downwards.
GCGCGAGCTCCTCGGTGAACGCGGTCAGATACATCGTCTTGGCGCTGGCCCAGTGACGCATCAGGCTGTCCGACGCATGAATGCGCGCGATATCGCGCGGCAGGCCCCACGTCGCATACGTGTCGGTCGCGGCGAGGCTCACGTCTTCGTATTCGTTCAGCGTCCCGTCCTCGCCGAACACGATGCCGTTGAAGCTCGCATAGCGCGTGAGGTCGTCGTAGATGTCGGCGATCGTCGCGCGCGCCGTTTGATCGAACGGGCTCAGGCGCTGCACACGCGCATTGCCCATCGCGTTTTCGACGACGCGTCCGGCAGCCGGATGGCCCGCCGGCAACTGGAACGAGAGCAGCGGCATGCGCGCATAGACCTGCACGCCGGCGCGCGTGATCAGCTGCCACGCGACGCGATTGAACAGGTCCGCACGCATCGGCATATGGCGGCTCGGGAAATACACCGCGCTCGCCACGCCCGTGCCGTTCGGATCCGAATACGCCTTCAGATAGACGGACTTCGGTTCGAGATCCTTGATGCGGTCGAGCAGCCGGCCGAGCTTGTCCTCGCTCTTCGCCGGGTCCGGGTCATACAGTTCGTCGAGCGACACATTGACGACGCGCTCCACCGGATTCTTTTCGCCGCGATAAGCACGCGCCACGCGCATCTGGCCGATCAGCGTGCCGACGTCCCAGTCGTACGAAACCAGCAGGCGGCGCACTTTCGTCAGCGGCACGTCCGGCGTATTCGGGCCGTCGTCGAGCGTGAAGTGCACGCCCATGCCGAGCGCCTGCGACGCTTCGATCAGCGTCTGGTTGTACATACCGTACGGCCACACCGCGGAGCGCACCTTGACGCCGGTCTTGGCCTGGATCAGCCCGACGCTGCGCTCGAGGTCGCCGTGAATGCGCGCGCGATACTCTTCGTCGGTTTCGTAGCGCTGCAGCTCAGGGTAGTAGAGGTGCGCGCTGGCCGCCGGCAGCTCGTTGCCTTGCGGGTTCGCGAGCGCGCCGTGATGCATGTCGTGCGTGTGCGACGCGACTTCGACGAGACCCGAATCGGCCATCTCGCGCAGGTTGTCCCAGCTCATGAAGTAACCGGGTTCCATCACCGACTTATGACTGATGCGCACGGGGTCCGCCGCCGGCGTATCGGTCCAGCGCGTGACGACGCCGATCAGCGCCGGATACTTGTACTGCTTGAGCAGCGGGAACGCGCGCGTGTACTGGCTCTTGTACGCGTCGTCGAACGTAAGCAGCACGGCGCGCGGCGGCAGTCGCGGACCGCCGTTGCGCGACGCGAGAATCTGATCGACGCTCACGGGCTGGAAGTTGTTGCCCTTGAGCCACGCGAACAGCATGTTCAGCGTTGCGGTACTGATCGCGCAGGTGTCGGCCACCGAGCCGATGTCCGCATGCAGGTTGTCGCGTATATCGTGAATCGCGAGCACGCGAAAGGTCAGACCGTCGTCGGCATCGGCTTGCGGCAGCAAGTCGAGATTGAAGCGCGACTGCGCGGCCTGCGCGGCGGGCATGGCCGATAGCGCGGCGGCGAAAGCGAGAAAGCGTCTGCGATTGAGCTTGTCCATGATGGCTCACAAGGGAATGTTGAGGTTCAGGTAAATCAGCTTGCTGGTTTCGCGGGTACGGTCCATCCGCTGGCTTGACACCCCGATCCCGTAGGCGAGCGAGGCCTGCGTGCCGAGCTGCCATGCCTGCTCGAGACGCACTTCCCACAACCCGCTATCGCCAACATTGGTTTGCCGGTATCCGCCGAACGTCGCGTACACGCGTTGCGCAAACGACTTGTCGGCGTTGCGCCACGGCGTCCACTGGTACATCGCGGTGATCTGCGCGGTGTAGTCGCGCGGCGGACTGAAATACGGCGTGTTGGTCAACGTGTTGCTGCTGGTGTTGAACTCGACCCACGTCGAGACCTGATGATTCGGCGTATTGAGGAATCGCTCGTACCAGATCGCCGCCCACTGCTGGTTCAGGTTTGTGTCGCTGTAACGGCCGACGCCGTACGCCAGATCGAAGTAGCGGCGGTCATCCACCGAATAGCGCGCCGTTGCGCCGAGCGTGCGGCCCGTGATGCCGGCCTGATACGCCTTCCATGGCAAGCCGTTGCTGTTCGTGTCGAAGCCCGCCTGGAAATGCCAGTGGTCGTCAGGCGCGTAACCGAAGGTGCCGGTGGCGCCCGTGTACGAGTTGCCGCCCGTCGAGTGATCGACTTCGGCCGCCGCATCGATACCGTTCAGACGGAAGTCAGCGCCGATGCCGTTACGCACACGGCTCACGCTGTCGCCGTCGCCGGTATCCGCCCGTCCGCTGAACTGATGCGCGAACACGCGCCAGTACTTCGCGATCGGCTGCGAATACAGTTGCGTGTCGACGCCCCAGTCGTTGTCGGCGACGACCGAGTTGCCCTTCTGCCCGTTCGCGGCCACGATCAGTTGCGGGCTCTTGTAGGCCTCGTAATCGCGCTGGAATTTCTTGACCGTGTTGTTGTCGGGGAACTGATCGGCGAAGGTCGCGCTGACCTCGGCCGCGCGATCGTACTGGTTCAGCTGCAGCGCGGTCTCGCCGAGCCCGGCGAGCGTTTCGATATCACCGGGGTGATCGACGAGCGTGCCCGCGTAGATCCTCTCGGCTTCGTGCGGCCGCTGCTGAACGAGCGATGCATCGGAGCGCGCACTGATGAGCGCGGGGTCGAACGGCGCTTCGTGACGCAGCGCGTCGAGCGCCTCGACGCCTTCGCGCGTGCGGTCCGTATACAACAGGTACTGCGCCTGCAGCTTTTTCACGCGGCCATAGTCTTCGTTCACATCTTCCGGATGCTCGGAAAGATCGGCGCGAATCGGCGTGCTCGCGGAAATCTGCTTCAGCAGTTGCTGCGCGGTGTCGTACCGGCCCGAATCGAGGTACGCGAAGAACAGCCCTTCCTGCACGTCGATGCGCTTCAACACATGCGGTTCGACCGAAGGCGTGAGCGGGTCGAGCGGCGTTTGCAGCGCGCGTTCATAAGCGGGCGCCGCGAGCCGCGGTTTGTCGAGATACGTGTACGCGTCGCCGGCGGCCGCATAGGTGCGCGCGGGCAGTGGCTCCTTCGAAACCGACAGCTGTTCGTAGAGCGCGGTGGACTCCTTCATGCGGCCGACGCCCTGCAACGCGCCGACACGTTCGGCAAGCACTTCGCGGCGGACTTCCGCGTATTCGTCGCCTTCGGGAATGCGCGTGAGCATGTCGTCGATATGCGCCAGGGCGGACTTCGTTTGAGAGAGCCGGTCGGGGTCGTCGCTTGCGATTGCCTGCTGCCGGCCCCAATGCACTTCGGTCACCACGACAAGCGATTCGATCTGCAGCAGGTCCTTTTGCGAGAACGCATCGGGACGCGTGCGCGCCTGTTCCAGCGCGACCTGCGGCGAGCCGCCGCCCGCCAGTTCGAATACCTGTCTGCGAATCTGGTCGCGTTCGGTCATGATCTGGCCTTCTGCGACATTCCCCGGTGAATCCGCTGCGGCACTGGGCTGCGCGGCGCAGTAGTCGCGCGCGAGCAGCGCCAGCAGCAAGGCAGTCGCCTTGATTGCGGCCCGCATGCGTCGGCTAGAGCGTCTGTTTTTCATGGTTCCTCGCTTGTCGGAGCCGCGCTCCAGACAAAGGAAGTCCCCATGCCATCTTTGGCACGACTGAAAAACATCGGGGAATTCCTGGTCTCGCGTGCGGCGTTTATGTACAGCGCTCTCCCGATGCTTCGTGAATGCGATACCTCGGGTTAGCGCGGCCACGCCTTAAGCGAGGTCTATGCCAGAACGACGCCGACCTTTTGCCTGCAAGGGAAACGTTGCAAACCATCGATGCGCGTTTGCAGCGCATCGAAGAAACGTTTCATCGGTGAAAGTACGCTAACGCACACAGCGCAATGGCCGGCCCCGCAGCGTGCCTGCCTGTACGATGAATTCCGCCACGGAAACCACGCACACACTGAACGTTGCTTGCGCGCACAACGTCTTTTAAAAAGCGTTTCATGAATGAACAGGCCACTGAAAAGCATGCCCGATTCATCAGCGGATACGAAGCGGCTTGCACCGGAAAACCCGCTCATTAGCGGATGAATGATTTTCTGAATTCGTTTTAGGTCAGGAAACAATGACCGGCAGCGTACTAAAACGCAAATAAAACACTTCCGAGAACGGGTTTACGAGGTATGCATTACGCGTAACTCCGATTTCGTGGAATGCGGCGCGATGCGTTCGCTCGCGCACGGAACGCTGAGGCGCCGACAGCTTAATGTCTCGCTCGCGAAGTTGAATTGTTGCGTTGCATCGCGCATGGCCGCCGCGCTGCGACGCAAACCGGGTGCCTCTGTTTTTCGCTCTGATTTTTCGCTCTCATTTTTGCCTAATTCGCCGCGCCGATCATGCAGGTCATGGCTTCACGCAAGCCTGCAGGTTCCCTGGATCAAGCGGTAGGACACGAAAGCGAGGCCCCAAAATGGTCAGGCACATTCTGGTTGCAGTCGGTACCCGTCCCGATTCGATCACGCTGGAAGCAGCTATCCGGCTCGCGCACGAAACCGACGCGCGCGTCACCGCGCTGCATGTGGTGGATCCGGTGCCGCCGTATGTTGGCGCCGAGACCTGCGATTTCAGCGCGACGTTCGAAGCATTGGACGCGTATGGACATGCCGTCGAAGCGCGTTGCCTCGAGGCGATTCATCGGTCCGGCTGCGAAGGGGATGCGCGCTCGATCGTGCTGCCGATGTGCAGCAGCACGATCGGCCGCGCGATCGCCGAACACGCGCGCGAGATCGGCGCGGATCTGCTCGTGGTGGGCAACCGGAGGGCGTCCCTGTTCAGCTTCTTTCGCGAGAATCTGTATAAGGAGCTGCTGCGCCACACGGACACGCCGGTGCTCGTCGCGACCGATGCGTTGCCCGCCGCAGCGGGCCGCACGCTTGCGCTGCGGCCGCGCTATGCAGAGACGGTTTGACAGCCGGCGCCGCGACGCTTAGCAGCAGAGGCGGCGCCTGCCGGCCGGATGCTAGCGGTATTCGAGCTTCGGATACCAGTCGGTGCCGCGTCCTTCGGGCGTCAGGTCGAGAATGGTCCAAAGCGGCATCGGGTCGGGCGCGCCGCGCGGGTCCTGGCCCGGATCGACAGTCGAGAAGCCCATCTCGCTGCCCCAGAAATGGCGAATCGTGCCGTCACGCCGCGTGAACACATTGATCGCGGGTTCATCGCCGCCTTCCTCCGAGATCGCGTAATGATCGCGGCTGAAGTTGCCGTTCAGGTCCGAGTACAACGGCAGGTCGCGCCAGCCGCGCGCCTGCGTAAATGCAAGGATTTTCTGCAGCGGCGATCGCGCGACGACCGCCAGCGCAACGCGCTGCTGCAGGTCGGCGGCTTCGCCTTCCCATGCGCTTAACAGCGACGTGCACATCGGGCACGGACGCTCGCGCTGCGGACCGAACATATAGCTGTAGACAACTAGCGTTTGCTTGTCGCCGAAGAGCCCGGCGAAATCGACCGGGCCCTGCTCGCCTTCGAAGCGATAGTCGGCGGTGACCGCGCCCCCCGGCGGCAGCGCGCGACGCAAGGCAGCCACGCGCTCGATATGCCGGCGCAGTTCGATTTCCTCGGCAAGCAGTGCGTTGCGCGCGCGCCGGTATTCGGCGCTTTCATTCGGGAATGTCATCGTGTTGCGTTGTGCGAGTTCGACGGCGGAAACGAGAGTTGGGGTGTTCGCCATATCAATCTCCTGAGAAAGAGCTGCATGCGGGGCTGAGTGCGGTGCCGAAGCAGGGCTGAATGAACGGGCTCGATCAATCAATCGCGATCCGGCGCGCCCAGCGGGAAAAACGGCCGGTACGGCCGCGCCTCATCGACCGCGCGCGCAAACGAAGGCCGTGCGAGCAGCCGCTTCCGGTACGCAATCACATGAGGAAACGCGGCGTCGATCCGATGCGTCCAGTCCGCATAAAAGAGTGAAGGCGCCGCCGCGCAATCGGCGAGGCTGAAGTGCTCGCCCGCCGCCCAGGTGCGATCGGCCATCGTGCGGTCGAGCCATCCGTAGGCCGTATCGAGCATCGCGCGCGCATCGGCCACGCCGCGCGCATCGCGTTCGGCTTCGGGCCGCAGCGCGTCGAAGACAATCTTCTGTTGCGGCGTCGAGAGGTAGTTGTCGAAGAAGCGGTCCATGGTCCGCACTTCGATCGCGGCACGGCGATCCTCGGGCACGAGCGGCACCGGGCCCGGATAGTGCAGACCCAGATATTCGATGATGACGGTCGACTCGATGACCGTGCGGCCTTCATCGATCAGCAGCGGAAAGCGCTTGATCGGCCAGAGCGCCGCGAACTCTTCGGCCAGTTGCCGATTGTCGGGAGAAAGCGCGCGCCATTCGAACGGCGTGCCGTTCTCATAGAGCGCGACCAGGACCTTCTGGCAGTACGAAGAGAACGGGTGGGCGTAGAGCTTGAGCGTCATCGGGTGTCACCTCCGGCAAACGTGTGTTAGTCAGGGCCTTTCGACTAAACGACGAACGAAGCGGGATGAAATCGACGCGCAGGCGAAAAAATCTGCCTTTATCGGCGACCGCCAGGTGTTTCTACCTGGCTACCTGACCATGCGCCCGCCCGTAGCCTCCTGCAAGATCGACGCCGCGGCGGCGGCCGCGACCTGGCAGCCGAGCACGATATGCTCGTCGGCCGTGTTCTCGGTGAAATCGTGACTGATGCCGCCGATGCTCGGCACAAACATCATGCAGGCCGGCAGATGCGCGGCGAGTATTTGCGCATCGTGCGCGGCGCCGCTCGGCATGTGTACCCAACGGCCAGGCGTCACCGCTTCGGCAGCGCGCGCGACGTGCTTCTGTAAAGCCGCGTCCATCGTGACGGGCTGCATGGCTTCGTCGAGCGTCGCAAGCGCAACGCCGACCGGCCCGCGCGCGTCGAACTCGCGCACGAGTGCCGCAAGCGCCGCTTCCATCGCACGCAGACGTTCGGCGTTACCGTCGCGGAACTGCAAATGAAGGTCCGCCTGCCCCGGCACGACGCTCAGCGACCCGGGCTCGAGATCGATGCGGCCAACGGTCCACACCGTATCGGCATCGGCGAGCGCACGAAACGCGTCGTCCATGCGCGCGATAAACGCGACCAGCGCCGCGCCCGCATCGCGGCGGATCGACATCGGCGTCGTGCCCGCATGATTGCGCTGGCCGCTAAAGCGCACGCGCAGTTCGCGCATGCCGACGATGGTTGTGACGACACCGATCGCATGGCCGCTTGCTTCGAGCCGCCCGCCCTGCTCGATATGCGGCTCGAAATAGGCGACGTGGCGGCCGTGCTCGAGACGCGCGCGCGGTCGCCCGGCCAGACCGGCGGCCTGCAGCGCGTCGTGCAGCAACTGCCCGTCCCGGTTGCGCGCGCAACGGATTGCTTCGTCGACCGATGCTTCGTGCTCGCCGCCCACGAAGCTGCGGCTGCCGAGAAACCCTGAAAACGTGCCCTCTTCGTCGATCCACGATGCGACGTCGACGGCGAGATGCCGCGTGTCGTCGCTTTCGGCAAGCGCCCGCGCGATTTCCAGACCGTAGATCACGCCGAGCGTGCCATCGAGCCAGCCGCCGGTCGGCTGCGTATCGGTATGCGAACCGATCAGCAGCGCGGGCCCCGCATGGCGCGAGCGGCCGAATACGTTGCCGACGCCGTCGATCTGCGCGTCGAGCCCGGCGTCGCTCATGCGGCCGGCAAGCCAGCGGCGCGCGTCGATATCGATCGGCGATAGCGCAAGCCGCACGACGCCGGGTCCGGTTGCGCCGAAGCTGCGCAGCGTGCGCAGGTCGCCCAGCAGGCGCTCGGGATTGATGGTCGGCAAGAGACGGTTCTCCTTCAGTTTCAATGTGGGTTTTTGCGTAATCGCGCATCTGCCAGTCGATGCCCGGCAACGCATTTATTCGGGCACAGGCTCGACTTCCGTGCCGCTCCAGCTGATGCTCGACACGCCTTTCTCCATGCTGATGCGGCTCGCCATCAGTTCGAGCTTCGCCTGATCCTTCGGATGCATGCGCACGGTCGCGGTCACTTCGATGCGCGGCGGCTCGCCCTCGACGTCGCGGCTCGTCAGGCTCTGGAACGACAGCGGTTGCGAGTACATCGAATTGGACAGCAGGGTGCGGATATGGATTTCGTCGGCCTCGCGGCAGACGACGGTGATCACATACTCGCGCACGAGGTCCGCGCTCGCTACCGGCGTCGCGTTGATCATGCGGCTCACTTCGCGCAGCACCGTATTGGCGGCGAGCACGGCAACCGTGCCCGCGAGCGCCGGTCCATAGTGACCGCTGCCGCACAGCACACCGACCGCGGCCGCGCACCAGAGCGTCGCCGCCGTGTTGATGCCCTGAATCGAGCCTTTGTCGCGCATGATCACACCGCCGCCGAGAAAGCCGACGCCGGACACCACATACGCGGCGATCTGCGTAACCCCCGCGGTGCCGTTGCCCGTCAGCACGCCGAGCGTGACGAACAGGCACGCGCCGCTCGCGACGAGCGTGATCGTGCGCAGCCCCGCGGTGCGCTGGCGCAGCTGCCGCTCGAGGCCGATTGCGACACCGCACGCGAACGCGGCGATAAGCCGCCAGACGAAGTCGGCAATCATGTCTGCAGTGAGTACGAGTAAGGCGAGGATTAAGGGAACAGCGGCAGGACGGCGCGAACAGGCCGAAGGATGAGGCGAAAGATAGCCTGGAGTCGGTGGATTGCGCCAGTGCGCGATGAATACGCAGTGCAAAAAGTCAGATGCGGGCCGCTATTTCAGCGCCGCCCGCATCGAAGGCAAGAAAGGAACGCAAGAAAGCTGCGCGGGTTCGCGCCCGGCCGCTCAGCGCTGCTTGATAAATGCCTCGAAAGCCGCGGCGTAATCGGGATGCCAGCGCGACAGCGGCGGCCGGTTTTCGACGATATCGCCGGCTGCCCACAGAATGCGACGTTCGTCGAGCGAGCGCGGCACGTCGTTGTCGGGGCACAGAATATAGAAATCGCCGGCCGCGAGGCGCTCCATCATGAAGTCGACGGTTTCTTCGGGCGTCCATGCGCCGGCCGGCTTTTCGGTGCGGTCGCGCCGTGTGAGATCGGTGAACACGAAGCCGGGAATCAGCAGATGCGCGCTGAGCTTGCCGTTCGCCGAGTTGCGCAGCTCATGCTGCAGCGCTTCGGTGAAAGCCTTCAGGCCGGCTTTCGCGACGTTGTAGGCTGGGTCGCCCGGCGGCGTCGTGATGCCCTGCTTCGAACCTGTGTTGATCACGAGGCCGGGGCGGCCTCGTTCGATCATCTCGGGCACGAACGTCTGCGTGCCGTGAATCACGCCCCACAGATTGACGCCGAGGATCCGCTGCCAGTGGTCGCCGGGACCGAAGATCGTGCTGCCGATCTGGATGCCCGCGTTGTTCATCAGCACGTCGGTGCCGCCGAAGCGCTCGCGCACCACCGTCTGCAGGCGTTGCACGTCTTCGATGCGGCTCACGTCGGTCGGCTGCGCGAACACATCCTGCTTGCCGTTTGCGGCGACGGCGGCAATCTGATCGACCGCGTGCGCGAGACGCTCGGCGCCGAGATCGGCAATGCACACGCGCAGCCCGAGTTGAGCGAAACGCTTCGCAGCGGCGAGGCCGATGCCGGCGGCGCCGCCGGTAATGACAGCGACAGCGCCCGGTGTGAGCGCGGAGTGAACGGCGGGACTAACTGCGGGATTCACTGCGGATGGAGCGGCGGATCGGATGGTGGAATCAGTCATCGGGGACCTCGTTGGCGCGGGGCCGCGACACCGGTGCCGCAGTCCCGTTCAGGAAAAGCGATGGGGGCCGACGATGCTAGCACGAAGCATGGCGCTGCATCGCCGGGCGTTGCATGGATCAGGTTCCGGCGTCGCTCTCCCGGCTTTCAACCAGCTTCACGAGCGTATGCAGCACGCGGTTCGCCGGTGTCGCGACTCCAAGCGCCGCGCCACGCCGCACGACATAGCCGTTCAGATGATCGATCTCGCTGCGCCGGCCGCGCGCGAGATCCTGCGCGGTCGACGAATACTGGCCGGCCATCGTCTCGGCGATGCGCCGCACCGCGACGTCGACGTCGCCCGGCATGACGACGCGATCGGCCTGCGCCACCGCCACGCATTCATCGACGACATCGCGCATCACATCGGCCACGCCCTCGCGCTGCACGAGTTGCCCGTATGGCAACTGCGCAAGCGCGGATAGCGCGTTATACGCGCAATTGAGGATCAGCTTCGCCCACAGCGCGCCGCGCACGTTATCGGAAATCTCGGTTGGCACGCCCGCGTCGATCAGCGCACGCGCGACGGCTTCGCTTGCATGCGACGGCTCGATCACGAGTTCGCCGCGGCCGTTGTGCTTCACATGACCGGGCCCGGCCATCCCGGCCGCGACATAGACAACGGCCGCCGCCACGTCCTGCGTGACCTGCTCGCGCACACGCTCGGCATTGTCGACACCGTTTTGCAGCGACAGAATCAGCGCGTCGGCGGCGAGATGCGGGCGCAGCTGTTGTGCGGCATGTTCCGTATCGGTGGACTTCACGCAGAACAGCACGAGTTGCGCGCCCTTCGCGGCGCTCGCTTCCGTGCTGGCCTCGACGCGCACGTATTCGTCAAAGCTTTGCGTGTCGAGCCGCAACCCCTGCGCACGGATTGCATCGACATGCTGCGCGCGGCCGATCAGCACGACGTCATGACCCGCGCGCGCGAGCATGCCGCCGTAATAGCAGCCGACGGCGCCCGCGCCCATTACGGCGACTTTCATCCTTGTCTCCTCCTCGACGAAGCTGGAATCCGCGGCGACGACGCGTGCTCATGCGCTAACGCCTTAACGCGCTAACGCCGGCGAGCCTCCCACAGCGGAAGCGGCAACGGTAGCACAGGACGCGGCATCGAGGACAAGGTGACGAGAATGTCGCTGCGCTGCGATTAGCGTGCGCTTATCGCAGCGTCGCCGTGATGCGCAGCGTTGACTGCGCGAAGGCAAGCGCGTCTGCGCGACGCGGCACGATGCGCTACCCCGTGCGCATCGGTGCGGGCGGCACTGGCGGCTCAGGCGGCTGCGGCGAACCCATGCGCGCGGGCGCACAAAGCCGCTCATACTCGGCGATCAGCTGCGCGCCGAACAGCAGCAGCGTCGCGAGCGCTTCGAGGCTGAACAGCACGACGATCGCCGTCGCAAGCGACCCGTACACGACATTGACTTGCGACAGCGTCGCGAAGTACCAGACCAGCACGCGCCGCGTAATTTCCCACAGCAGCGCGGCCGTGATCGCGCCCATCAGCGCGTGACGCAGCGTCGGCCGCCCGACCGGAATCACGAGATAGATCGCGGTCAGCACAAACACCTCGCCCGCGACACCGAGCAGGTACAACACGGCACGCACGGCGCCGGTCAGCGAAATCGCGTGGCCGAACAGCACGACGCCGTCGGTCGCGACCACCTGCAGACTGCTGGTCACGAGCGTCACAATCAGCACGCCAATGCCGAGCGACAGACTGAAACAGTAAGGAACGATCGCCGACACGAGAAAATGCCGGCGCCGGATCGCCACGCGATGCACGAAGATGATCGACAGCGCGTTCTCGAGCACCGTGAACGCGAGCGAACTGAAAAAGATCATCGTGACGAGCAGCAGCCAGCCGACCACGTTGCGATGCGCGAGAAAATTCGCAAGCTCGCTGACGAGCGCACGCGACTGCCCCGGTATCAGCCACTCGAGCAGACGTGCGAGCGTATCGAGCAGCCGCGCTTCGCCGACGAAATGCGAGAACGCGATCGCGACGAGAATCAGCAGCGGCACGATCGACAGCAGCGCGTAATACGCGACCGCGCCGGCGAGCAGCAAGCCCTGATTCGCGCGGAACGCTTTCATCGCAATCCACACGAAACGCGCCGGATGCATCGCAACGAAACGCAGCGCATCGTTGCGTAGTGCGTTGTGGAACGCGTTGTGAAACGCGTTGATCAGCGTCGTCATCATGCGCTCCCACGGTGCAACGCGCCGGCGCGCATCCCTGCGCGGCACGGCGTTTGTAAGGCTTACGCGCGCCACGTGCGCGGACGATCTTGCCCGCTTTCCTGCACACTTCGCGCGCGTGGGCCATCTCGCCCCTCGTCAGCTCGCTTGCTTATCTGGCCCGCTTATCTGGCCCGCTTATCTGGCCCGCTTATCTGGCCCGCTTATCTCGCTCACTCATCTGGCCCGCTTCGCGCGCGGCGTCGCCATCTGGCCGGCCGTCTCGCTCGAGTCCTCCTGCGGCACGGCGTCTTCAAGCGTGCGCTTTTTCGATTGATCAGCGGAAACGGGCGCCGGATCGTCGCTGCCTTCCGCGTCGATCTGCCGACGCGCCTTCTCCCAGTACTCGTCGGACCGGCCCTCCGGTGCGCCGTCCTGTTCCCACAAGTGATATGCACGTTCGCGGATACGCTCGTCGCTGTACTCATTCGCCATGGCTGCCGCCCTCCCGATGGACCTCGCTGGACTTCACGAACCGTGCCGTCGACGCCAGCGCAAGGATGCGCTCGCGCAGCACGGGCTTGTCCGACCGCTGAGCATCCGCTATACCCAAACATGCGTCTTGCCGTCTGACCGCCGGTCCGTGCACGCCGCGCCTATTCGTGCGAATCGGAAAAACGCCGTTCGTCCGGCAATACGCGGTTGCACGCGTCGCGCGATGCTCGACAGTCGCGCGCTGCCGTGCCCCACTGCCGGACTCCGCGTCTGTACCGGATGCCACGGCCGCGCAACCTGGTCCGAACCGACACTCCATCGAGGAAAACGCCATGCCTCAAAGCACCGCAAGCAAACAGGTCAAGGCTCCGCTCCATACGCCGTCCGGCCTGTCGCAGGAAGCCGTCGCCAATGTGTCCGGCGCGCTCAATCCGCTGCTCGCCGACACCTTCGCGCTCTATATGAAGACGAAGAATTTTCACTGGCACATGTCCGGCCCGCATTTTCGCGACTATCACCTGATGCTCGATGAACAGGGCGAACAGATCTTCGCGATGACCGACGACATCGCCGAGCGCGTGCGCAAGATCGGCGGCACGACGCTGCGCTCGATCGGCCATATCGCGAAGCTGCAGCGCGTGCGCGACAACGACCAGACTTTCGTGGGGCCGCATCAGATGCTCGCGGAACTGCGCGACGACAATCTCGCGCTGGCCGCGCACATGCGCGAAGCACACGAGGTGTGTGACGAAGCCGGCGATGTCGCGAGCGCGAGCGAGCTGGAAAACTGGATCGACGAAGCGGAGCGCCGCGCGTGGTTCCTGTTCGAAGCGACGCGTAGCGAGTAAGCCGCCAGCAGGCGGTGGCTCGCGCTGTATACGTGCAAAGGCCCGCAAGAGACTTGCGGGCCTTTGTCGTTGTTACCCATGCGGTGATCGATCGCCGCGTTGATTCGCGCGCCCGTGGCTTGACGCGCGTTATTTACCTGCGTTCTGCGGCGCCTTCTCGTCCGCCTCCGCAACCAGCGCGGGCGCCATCGCGGCCTGCTGGAGCTGATCGGTCGACCAGCCGCCGCCCACCGCGCGAATCAACTGCACGTTCGCGCTCAATTGCCGCGTCTGGATCTGGATCGCCGACACTTCGGCATCGAGCGCCGCCGTCTGCGCGGTGACCACGTCGAGATAACCGACCGCGCCCTGCTTGTACTGCGTCAACGCAAGCGAAAGCGCGCGTTCGGCCGCCGCGGCCGCATCCTTCTGCTGCTGCAACGCCGTACCGAGGTCCGCCAGCAGCGACAGATTGTCTTCGACCTGCTGGAATGCCGTGAGCACGACGCCGCGATAGCGCGCGCCCGCTTCGCTCGTGGCCGCCTTCGCCGCCTCGAGCTGGCCGCGCCGGAAGCCGCCGTCGAAAATATACTGCGCGAGTTGCGGACCGACCGCCCAGAAAAAGTTCGGCGCACTGAAGAAGCTCGCATACGCGGAACTCTGCAGGCCGCCCTGCGCGGTCAAGGTGAGCGACGGGAAGTACGCGGCGCGCGCCACGCCGATCTTCGCGTTCGCCTCCGCCACGCGCCGCTCGGCGGCCGCAATGTCGGGCCGCCGCTGCAGCAGCACCGACGGCACGCCGACCGGAATCGCCGGCAACGGCAGATTCGCCGTCGATTCAGGCAGTGTGAACTCGGATGCCGACGCGCCGACCAGCACCGCAATCGCGTGCTCGAGCAGCGCGCGCTGCGCGAGCGTCTGCGACAGTTGCGACTGCGCGGACGACAGCTGCGTCTTCGCGCGCTCGACGTCGAGCCCGGCGACGATACCGCCGCCATGCAGCGCCTGGGTCAACTGCAGCGCCTTCGTGAACGCAACCACGGTCTGACGCAGCAACGCCGTCTGCTGATCGAGCCCGCGCAACTGCACGTAGCTATCGGCCAGCTGCACTTGCAGACTCAGTTGCACCGAGGCGAGATCGGCCTGGGTCGCCAGCGCTTCGTCCTTGCCGGCCTGCACCGAATCGCGCACGCGGCCCCACAGATCGACGTCATAGTTGACCGCGCCGCCCAGCGTGATCGCGTTGTAGTAGTCGGGACCGCCCGTGCGTAACGGCCGCGTCGCCGACTGCCGTTGGCGGAACAGCGACGGATTCAGCGTCACGCTCGGGTACAGGTCCGCGCTGACCTCCGTAACGAATGCCTGGGCCTGCTGATAGTGCGCGTACGCGGCTTCGAGATCGGTATTGTGCTCGAGCAGCTGCTTCTCGAGGTCGCCGAGCTGCGCATCGTCGTACATGCTCCACCAGCCGTCGCGATTCAGCTGGTCGCCCGGCTTTGCGCTGACCCACGGCCCCGTGGTCCGGTATTGCGCGGCAACCGGCGACGGCGGCACCTTGTAGTCGGGCGCGAGCGAGCAGCCGGCCACGAGCAGCGCGGCGGCGGCCGCAAGCGGCGCGGTGCGCAGAACGGCAACGGCCTTGACCATGTTAGCCATGAGCCGCCTTCTTGCCGCCGGCTGCGATCGCAACCTTGTCGCCTTCCGCCAAACCGTCGGGCGGCGCATCGATCACGCGATCGGTCGGCAGCAGGCCGGAACCGATCTCGACCGAATCGCCGAGGTCGCGCGAAATCGTCACGCGCTTGTACACGACAGTGTCGCCCTGGCCGACCGTCGCGATACGCAAACCGTGGCTGTCGAACAGCAGCGCGCTCGCCGGCACGCGCAACGCGTTCGGCGCGACCGGCAGCTTGAACTGCACGCTCGCGAAGCCGCCCGGCAACAGTTTGCCCGCGGTGTTGTCGACCAGCAGCTGCACGAGCGTCGAACCCGACGTCGCATTGACCGAGTCGGCCGACGCGACCACGCGCGCCGAGAATTCCTCGTTCGGATACGCGGGCACCGTCAACGTCGCGATCGTGCCTTCATGCACGATCGGCGCGTAGTTCTGCGGCATCTGCACGTACACGCGCAATTGCTTGACGTCGGACACCTGGAACAGCTCCTGGCCGATCCCGCCGCTGCCCGCATTGATCAGCGCGCCGATATCGGTATCGCGCGCGGTCACCACGCCGTCGAACGGCGCGACGATGCGTGCGAACGACTTCGTCGCAACGAGCCGGTCGAGATTCGCCTGCGCGGCATCGACGAGCGCCTTCTTCGCCGCATAGTCGCCGTTGCGCGTATCGACGTCCTGCTGCGCGACCGCGTCGGTGCCGAGCATCGCGCGCCAGCGCTTCGCGGTGATGTCCGCGAGATCGGCATTCGCCTTTGCGGTTTGCAGGTCCGCTTTCGCCTGAATCAGCTGCTGGTCGATTTCAGGCGTTTCGATCACGGCGAGCAGTTGCCCCGCCTTCACATGTCCGCCGATATCGACGTACCACGACTTCAGGTAGCCGGGCACGCGCGCGAAGATCGGCGCGCGCGAGTACGCCTGCAATTGCGACGGCAGCGTCAGTGTCGGGCCATGCGCATCCTTGACCGGCGCGACGACGCTGACGGTTTGCACCGCCTGCGCGTCGGTCCAGCTCTTCAGCTTGCGCGAGTCCGATGCGCGCACTGTGAGGCCCGCCGCCACCACGATCACGACCAGCACAACGCCGACGATACCGGCCGTGACGAGCCGGCGGCGCGGCGGCGCACCCGCATATTTGGATTCAAAACCGGGTTCAACGGATTCAGACGACATGAGCAGGACCTCCCGAGGCGGATGCCGGGCTTGCCGCGCGTTTGTCGCGCGCGTGAATAATGCTAAACATGATAGGGACGAAGAAAAGCGATGCGGTAGTCGCGAACAGCAGGCCGCCGATCACCGCGCGGCCGAGCGGCGCATTCTGCTCGCCGCCTTCGCCGAGTGCGAGCGCCATCGGCAGCATGCCGATAATCATCGCGAGCGCGGTCATCAGCACCGGGCGGAAACGCGTGAAGCCGGCTTCGATCGCGGCCTTGAGCGGGTCGCCGTGCTCGGCGAGCCGTTCGCGGCAGAAGCTCACCACCAGAATCGAATTCGCGGTCGCGACACCCATACACATGATCGCGCCGGTCAGCGCCGGCACCGACAACGTGGTGTGCGTCGCGAACAGCATCCAGATAATGCCCGCCAGGGCGGCCGGCAGCGCGGACACGATCACGAACGGATCGGACCACGACTGGAAGTTCACGACAATCAGCAGATAGATCAGCACGACGGCGCCGAGCAGGCCGAACAGCATGCCGCCGAACGCGGCGTTCATCGTCTGGACCTGGCCGAGCAGCGCGACGTTCGAACCCTTCGGCAACTCCTTCGCATGTCGCGCGACGATCTTCTGAATATCCGAAGCGACCGCGCCGAGATCGCGATCCTGCGTCGCCGCAAAGATCTCGACCATGGGCACGATGTTGTACTGGCTCACCACCGAACTCGTCGCCGTGCGATCGAAGGTTGCGAGGCCGCCCAGCACCTGCGCGTTGAGCGGCGCGCCGGCCGTGATCGGAATGTTGCGCAACGCGGACAGCGAATCGAGCGTGTACTGCGGCGTCTGCATCACGATCGGATACGACACGCCGTTCGCGTTATTGAGCCAGTACGTCGGCGCGACCTGGCTCGAACCGGCGAGGTTCACCACCAGGCTGTTCGTCACGTCGCGTTCGGTGATGTTGAGCAGCTGCGCGCGCGTGCGGTCGACGTTCACGTTGAAGGTCGGAATCTGCTGCGACTGCTGGATGCGCGCGTCGACGACGCCCGGCACCTCGCGAATGTCACGCAGCACCGCGTTCACATACGCGAAGTTGCCGTTGAGGTTGTTGCCGCGCACCTGCAGATCGATCGGCGCCGGCGAGCCGAAGTTCAGGATCTGGCTGATGATGTCCGCCGGCGGGAACGAGAACGTCTCGCCCGGAAAGCGGCGCGGCAGTTCTTCGCGCATCTGCCGCACGTATTCGGCAGTCGGAGCGTGACCTTCCTTCAGCTCGATCTGGATGTCGCCGTCCTGCGAGCCGATCGTGCCCGTGTTGTTATAGGCCGTGTTAATACCGCTGACCGGCTGCCCGATATTGTCGACCACCGTGCCGAGCTCGTTCGGCGGAATGATCGTGCGGACCGTATCTTCGATATTCGCGAAGATTTCCGAGGTGCGCTCGACGCGTGTGCCCACGGGCGCGCGCACGTGCATCAGGATCTGCCCCGCGTCGACGGCCGGGAAGAAGTTGCGGCCGAGAAACGGCACCAGCCCGAACGACAGCAGCACGAAACCGAGAAAGCCGATCAGGAACGGCTTGCGATGATCGAGCGCGAGCATAAGCAACCCGCGATAAACCACGCGAATGCGCTCGAAACTCGCTTCGAAGCCTCGCTGAAAACGCACGAGCGGGTTGCGCGACGGCTGCTTGTGTTCGCCCTCTGCGTGTTCGGGATCGTGCGGCTTCAGCAGGAAGTTCGCCATGGTCGGCACGAGCGTACGCGACAGGATGAACGACGACACCATCGCGAAGATCACGGCCTCGGCCATCGGCACGAACAGGAAGCGCGCGACGCCGTTCAGGAAGAACATCGGCACGAACACGATACAGATACACAGCAGCGACACGAAGGCTGGGGTGACGATCTGCGCGGCGCCGTCGAGAATCGCATCTTCGACAGGCTTGCCGTGCTCGAGGTGCCAGTTGATGTTCTCGATGGTCACGGTCGCGTCGTCCACCAGAATGCCGACCGCAAGCGCGAGGCCGCCGAGCGTCATGATGTTGAGCGTCTCGCCGAGCGCCGACAGCGCGATGATCGAACCGAGAATGGCCAGCGGAATGGACGTGGCGATGATGACCGTCGAACGCCAGCTGCCGAGGAACAGCAGAATCATCAGGCTCGTCAGCACCGCCGCGATCACCGCTTCGCGCGCCACACCGCTCACCGCCGCACGCACGAACAGCGACTGGTCGCCGATCGGATCGATCTGCAGGTTATCGGGCAGCGCCGCGCGCGCATCGTCGACGTGCTGCTTGATGCCCGCAATGATCGCGAGCGTCGATACCGAGCCGTTCTTCAGCACCGACATCAGCACCGAACGGTGGCCGTTCACGTGCACGATATTGGTTTGCGGCGGCGCGCCGTCGCGCACGTTCGCGACGTCGCGAATATAGACGGTCGTGCCGTTTACCGCCTTGACCGGCAGGTCGGCGAGATCGCGAATCAGCGACGGCGCGTTGTTCAGCTGCAGCACGTATTCGTGGTCGCCCATCTTCGCGGTGCCGACCGGCGTGGTCAGGTTCTGCGTGGCGAGCGCGGTCGCGACGTCCTGCGCGGAGAGCCCGCGTGCCTGCAGCTTCGCAGGATCGACGTCGATCTGCACCTGGCGCGTCTTGCCGCCGAACGGATACGGAATCGACGCACCCGCCACCGTCACCAGTTGCGGACGCAGCTGGTTCAAGCCGAGGTCGCCGAGGTTCTGTTCAGTGAGCCCCTTGCCCGATAGTGCGAGCTGGATGATCGGCACCGTCGACGCGTTGTAGTTCAGGATCAGCGGCGGCGTGGTCGCGGGCGGCAGCTGCTTGAGCTGCGTCTGCGCGACGGCGGTCACCTGGGCGTTCGCGGTCGCGATATTCACGCCCGGCTGGAAGAACACCTTGATCACCGCGAAGCCGTTGATCGACTGCGCCTCGATGTGCTCGACGTCGTTCACCGTCGTCGTAATCGTGCGTTCGAACGTCGACGTGATGCGGCCGGCCATCTGGTCCGGCGGCAGGCCCGTGTACTGCCACACGATACTGATCACCGGAATGCGGATGTCGGGAAAGATGTCGGTTGGCGTCTTCAGCGCGGACAGCGGCCCGATGATGAAGATGACGATCGCCAGCACGACGAAGGTGTATGGCCGTCGAAGGGCAATACGTACCAGGCCGAGCATGAGTATTCCTGGATAGAACGGTTACAGGGAAAGCGCTTGAATGCCGCCAGCACGGTGCATCACTGCAAGGCATTGCATGCCCGCGGTGACATCGCCGCATTCGCGTCTCGTCCGCGCCTCATCCGGTTCGACGCCGCAAAAGATGCAACCGCGCCGCACGTTAACCGCTGCGGCGCGTATGAGATCGTTGTCGGCATCGCGGTCACCGCGTACGACGGTGACCGGTTGGTGGAGGCGCGGGGTGATGCGCTTCACTTCTTCGAAGGGACCGCGAGTGTGGTCCGATCACAGTCTCGCTACGGGTTAAAAGACTGGCGACAAATTCTTTCCATCTCCTTTCCGCGATCTATATGAAACATTACGCGGATCGTGCAACGCCGATGCGCGGTGCTTACGCGACGCACATCGACCGACCAAGCGCGAATTTACACAAACGCTGAACATTTTGCAGGCCATGGCGCAGCGGTCGCCACATCGAAAGATGCTACTGCAACCATATTTCGCGCGTGCGCGGCGCCGTCTTAACGAAGCCGCGGCAGCCCTTATTCCCGATAGAACAGGCGCTTGCAGACGCTTCGCAGTCCGTGCAGGCGAAGCGATTCCGTTCGTTCGCGACAACACAGTTTTTTTTATTACCGTTTATTTTTCGCGCGCGCGAACTGCCCGCGAAACGCCCGTTGCGCCTCGTTGTGAATCTGTAGGGCTCACCCCATGAAAATGAAATAGAAAAATCAAGAAAGGTTTTAGAAACTTTTGCGCCTCAAAAGCTTAATAAGGCGGTGTTCCAATTCGCGCTGTTCCATCGGAGCGGTCTGCAGGCCTGCGGCTGTACCAACCGGCAACAACAAAGAATCCCAGCTCATACCACGCGCGAGACGGGCGAGCTGGAACAGCGACGTTGAAAATTGGAGCCCCCCTTCTATGTTTCGCAAAGCGATCCTACCCATGGCGTTAGCAGCAGCGCTGCTGACGCTCGCCGCGTGCGGCGACGACGACAACAGCAGTCCGTCGTCGGCGCCGGCCGCCTCGGTCAGCCCGCAGGACGCACTGCAGACGGCTACGCCGATCAAGCACCTCGTCGTGATCTTCGGTGAGAACGTTTCGTTCGACCACTACTTCGCGACGTACCCGAATTCGACGAACGCGGTCGGCGAACCGCAAGTCACGGCTGCCGCGAACACGCAAAAGGACATCAACACGCTGCAAAGCCAGAATTTGCTGGCCCCGAACAATCCGAACGGCGCCGCCACGTCGCCGAATATCTCGACTAGCGCGACCGTCAATGGCGTTGCCACCCAGCCGCCTAATATCGGCGGCGTCACGCTGACGACGACGCTGTCGCAACCGTTCCGCCTCGACCGCACGCAGGCGAACACGAAGAGCCAGAGCCATAGCTATGGACCGGAGCAGCTCGCCGCCGACAACAACAAGATGGACGCGTTCCCGCTCTTCACGTCGGCAAACAGCGTCATCACCGGCAGCACGGGCTCGTTCGGTTCGGCCGCGCAGGTGCTCGGCTACTTCGACGGCAACACGGTCACCGCGCTGTGGAACTACGCGCAGAACTTCGCGATGAGCGACAACGCGTGGACCGACACGTTCGGTCCGTCGACGCCGGGCGCGGTCGAAGTGGTGTCCGGACAGAGCAACGGCATCCAGATGTTCAAGACGACGTCCACCACCGACGCGAGCCTCGGCACGCTGGTCACCACGACCACGTCGCCGTCGGGCAACGCGATCCCGGACGGCGTGGGCGGTTTCACGCTGATCGGCGACCTCGACCCGGCAGGCGACGTCTGCACGAACCAGGGTAACAGCGCCGGTGCAGTCGTGATGCAGTACCTGCCGCAGGTCAAGAACATCGGCGATCTGCTGAACGCGAAGAACATCACGTGGGGCGGCTTCATGGGCGGCTTCAACCTGCAGACTGTGAACGCAAACGGCACGACCGGCTGCAAGCGCACGACGTTCTCGTCAGTACTGAACAGCTCGCCGACCGATTACACGCAGCACCACAACTGGTTCCAGTACTTCCCGTCGACCGCGAACCCGACTCACCAGCGTCCGTCGTCGCCCACGATGATCGGCTTCACCGAGCCGACCCTCGACAACACGGCGACGCCGGTTCACCACGAGTACGACACGGACGACTTCTTCTCGGCGGTGTCGGCGGGCAACTTCCCGTCGGTCAGCTTCCTGAAGGCGCCGGCGGTTGGCGATGGTCACCCGGGCAACTCTGACCCGCTCGACGAGCAGCAGTTCGTCGTGAAGGTGGTCAACTTCCTCCAGCAGCAACCGGACTGGAAGAACACCGCTGTGGTCATCGCGTACGACGATTCGGACGGCTGGTATGACCATGCGGTGCCACCGATTCAGCACTCGTCGTTCGACACCACGCTCACGGTGACGGCAGGCAACAGCTCCGCCACCACCAAACCGGCCTTCCAGGGCGCGGACGAACTGACTGCTGTCGGCTCGTGTACCGCTCCGAACGCGAAGCAGCCGACCGGCGTGAACGGTGGCGCGGTGAACGGCCGTTGCGGCCCGGGTACGCGTACGCCGTTCATCCTGATCTCGCCGTGGGCGAAGGCTAACTTCGTCGACCACACGCTGATCACGCAAGCGTCGGTCGTGAAGTTCATCGAAGACAACTGGCTTGGCAGCCAACGTCTTGGCAACGGTTCGTTCGATGCCGACGCTGGCGACATGCGAAGCATGCTGAACACGACCGGCAACACGCCGACGCTGTTCCTCGACGAGAACGTCGGCACGAAGCTCGCCGCGGCACCGACGAACTGATCGGTAGTGTGCATGAAAGACGCTTCCTGTCCTGCGCGGTGCCGCGCACCGGTGGTCGCCGTGTACACGGCGCCGCGTAGCGGGACGCGTCGCAAGTCGTAATTCGTGTCGAGCCACTGCCCAGAGGGTGCTGGCTCGACATTTTTTTTGCTTTATCCCCCGTTGCCATCATCGCCATGAGTCTTCGTCCGAACACCCTGCCGCCCACCGTGTCTGCCGACAACCCCGGCGCCACCAAACGATCACTCAGGCACGTCGTGGGCTGGACGGCGGCCGTCGTCGCGGCCGGATGCACCGCCCTTGCCGCTTACGCCGCGATCTATCCGGAGCGGATGCCGCTTGCGATCGGCACGATCGTCGAAGACATCACCGGCGCGAACCCGCAACCGGTCCACCTGGTCTTGCCGCCGCAGCAGCCGCTGAGCGCCGTCGCCCAACTGGGCCGGCAAATCTTTTTCGACACCTCCCTGTCCGCGTCGGGCAAGCAGTCGTGCGCGTCGTGCCATAGCCCCGAGCACGCGTATGGCCCGGCAAACAATCTCGAAGTGCAGCTCGGCGGACCGCATATGACCGACGCCGGTTACCGGCCGCCGCCGTCGCTTACGTATCTGTACCGACAGGCGCCGTTCAGCATCGGTCCCGACCAGAACGACATGGATGCGGCGCCGGTTAGCCTCCAGCAGCTCGCGGCCAGCGCGGCGAGCGTGCAGCGCGCCGTGAAGACGGCCGGCGTTGCACCGGCCGCGCCCGCGATGGTGCCGCAAGGCGGCCTCTTCTGGGACGGCCGTGCGAGCACGCTGCAGGACCAGGCCATCGGGCCGATGCTGAACCCGGTCGAAATGGCCAATACGAGCGTTGCCGACGTCGCGCACAAGCTGGTCGGTGCGAAGTACCTCGACCAGTTCAAGAAGCTGTTCGGCGACTCGATCGCCAACCGGCCGGACTTGCTCGTCGACGAAGCGATGTTCGCCGTGGGCCGCTATCAGCTTGAAGACCCTTCCTTCCACCAGTTCACGAGCAAGTACGATTACTGGCTGCAAGGCAAGGCGCGCCTCACGCAGGCGGAACTGCACGGCATGCGTCTGTTCAACGATCCGGAGAAGGCGGACTGCGCGGCCTGCCACCTGAGCAAGCCGACGCCGGACGGCCTGCCGCCGCTCTTCACCGATACGCAATATGAGGCGCTCGGCGTGCCGCGCAATCACAACCTCGCGATCAATAAGGATCCGAAGTTCTACGACATGGGTGTGTGCGGACCCTTCCGCGACGACGTGAAGGACCTCACGCAGTACTGCGGCATGTTCCTCACGCCGACGCTGCGCAACGCGGCGACGCGCCATGTGTTCTTCCACAATGGCGTCTATCACGACCTCAAGCATGTGATGGACTTCTATAACCTGCGCAACACGAACCCCGACAAGATCTATCCGAAAGATGCGTCGGGCAAGGTAGAGAAGTACGACGATCTGCCGGCGAAATATCAGGCGAATATCGACGTCGCCGACGCGCCGTTCGACCGCAAGCCCGGCGACAAGCCGGCCATGACCGACGACGAGATTCAGGACATCATCGCGTTCATGAATACGCTGACCGACGGATATAAGCCTGCGGGCAACTGATCCGCGCAGTCCGTTAATCTGTCGCGGCGGCCAGGGCCGCACCGAAGCGCCGGCGCTTTCTTGCAAAGCGTCGGCGTTTGTCTTTTCAGCGGCGTTTAAAAGCGGCTTCATCAGCAGGCGGCGAACAAAAGTAAAAAGCGCGCCGCGCTGCGCCTTTACGCCTACACTCGTTTCGAAAGCTTTTCGTAAGGCATGCAGACCTGCTCGCAGAGGCGAACGCCTGTGCTGTTCGCGCGCGTTCATCGTCCGCGCGCTTTCGCACAGGAGTACGCGATGAGCCTCTACCGCACCCGGCTGCCGCAGCTCGGCGACCGGCTCTTTATCGCCGACGGCGGCCTCGAAACGACGCTGATCTTCCACGACCAGATCGATCTGCCGTGCTTCGCCGCCTTCGATCTGCTCAAGGACAATGCCGGCACCGCGACGCTTGAGCGCTACTTCGTGCGCTATGCCGCACTCGCGCGCGACGAAGGCGTCGGCATCGTGCTCGAAACGCCGACATGGCGCGCGAACCCCGACTGGGGCCAACGGCTCGGCTACGACGCGGCCGCGCTCGCCGCTGTGAATCGCAAAGCCGTCGATCTTCTGCTGCGCGTGCGCGCGGCGTGGCAAACACGCGACGTACCGATCGTGATCAGCGGAAATCTCGGTCCGCGCGGCGACGGTTACCGCGTCGACACGCGAATGAGCGCCATCGATGCGGCTGCGTATCACCGGCCGCAACTCGAAGCCTTCGCCGCCAGCGAGGCGGACATGGCCGGCGCATTCACGATGAACTACATCGACGAAGCGCTCGGCATCGCGCTCGCCGCGAAAGCATGCGAGCTGCCGGTCGCGATAGCGTTTACGGTCGAAACCGATGGCCGGCTGCCGTCGGGCGACACGCTCGAAGACGCGATCGAACGCACCGATGGCGAATCGGACGGCTACCCCGTGTACTACCTGATCAATTGCGCGCACCCGGCGCACTTCGAGACGACGCTGCGGCAAGGTGGAAGCTGGCTGCAGCGGATTCGCGGCGTGCGCGCGAATGCCTCACGGCGCAGCCACGCGGAACTCGACGAAGCCACCGAACTCGACGACGGCGACCCTGCCGAACTCGGCGCGCAGTACGCTGCGCTACGGCGCTTCCTGCAACGGATGAACGTGGCAGGCGGCTGTTGCGGCACCGACGATCGCCATGTCGAACAGATCTGCCGCGCGCTGAAGGGAGCGGTACCGGCCGCCCATTAGGCGCTCATCAGGCGCTCATGCGGCCGCTCGCGCCGCACCGCTCATGCAGCCGCCGGCGTTGCCGGAAAGCGCGCCTGCGCGCCGACGTTGGCCGCATCGTTGAGCACCGTGGCAAGAATCATCGCGCTCGCATTGAGCGGTGCGGGCCGGCCGCGGCGCGGCTTGAACACCGCGTCGCCGACATGGATCGCGAGTCCGCTCATCGCACACACCCCATTCACCCGCGCACGCGCCGCATGCCATAGCTGATCGCCATACGAGCAGTGCGTCGCATCGCGCCATGCGATGGTCGCGGTCGCCGACGTCGGCCGCTCGATCAGCGCCACCTGCGCATCGAAGCGCTCGCCCGCGATCGGCAGCGGGCAATTCCTCCGTTCGAACTGCACGTGCAGCGCCGCGAGCCTTGTCACCGCTGGGTCCGTGCGACCCGACATCAAAGAGAGCAAACCGATGGTCTGTCGCCACGGGTCGCACGCATTCATCATCTTGGCCAGCATGAATCACCTCGTCGTCAAGGAAGTGCCGCTCAATCCGCTTGATTCGCCTGTTTCACTGATTTCGTTTATTCCGCGCGTTTTGCCTGATCCGCTCATTCCGGTTTGCGCCGTCCGTTGACGACACAGCAGTTCAGGATCTGCGCATGCCGGCGCGCCGCCACGCCCGGCGGCAAGGTGTACGGCTGGGGAAGCTCGGGCGCAACGGGTTTGCTATAGATAATCGGCGGCGACGCCGTCTGCCGCGCCGCGG
The DNA here is from genome assembly GCF_019428685.1 of Paraburkholderia edwinii. Lineage (NCBI taxonomy): Bacteria > Pseudomonadati > Pseudomonadota > Betaproteobacteria > Burkholderiales > Burkholderiaceae > Paraburkholderia > Paraburkholderia edwinii. The sequence continues at coordinate 1,290,136 of NZ_CP080095.1, read as the reverse complement.
CGAATAAAGCTTCGGCGCCGCGCGCGGGTACAGGTTTGCTCATCGTTCTTATCTCCGTGACTCTTTTCGCGGCGGCCCGAGGCCGCCGGTTCACTGACTGACGTTCGTCTTGACCTTCCAGCAATACGGCGTATCGCCGACGAACCGTTTGAAGACTGCGGTGAAATGCGACTGCGAGCGGAACCCGCAGCTCAATGCAACATCCAGCATGCTGTGCTTCGAGCGCGTCAACAATTGTTGTGCGTGCTCGATCCGCCGGCGCAGCAGGTATTCGTGAGGGCGCAGGCCGGTCGCGCGGCGAAATTGGGCGGCAAAGTGCATGCGCGTGAGCCCCGCGCTTTGCGCCATTTCGGCCAGGCCGATCGAGTCGGACAAATGCGCCTCGATAAATTCGATGGTGCGGCGCATGCGCCACTGCGGCAGCGCGGCCGCTTCGCGCGTTTGCCGCGCGGCCGCGGTGAAATAGCGCGACACGAGCCGCGACACGATCGCGAGGCACACGCTGTCGGTGAACAGCTTGCCCGAGGCCGCGTCGGTCGAATGCGAAACCGCCAGCGCCTGCGCGAGCCGCTCGAGCGTCGGGTCGCGCAGAATGCGCGGATCGGCGAGCACGATGTCTCCAGCGTGCGCATGGCCGAACAGGTCTTCGAAACATTCAGCGAGCGCCTGTTGCGACACGAACAGGTGCAGCACGTCGCCGGGCGACTCGAAGCGCACGCTGACCGGCACCGCCGGCGCGGTCACCTGCACGGCGCCCGCCGTCACACGGCCCGACACGATGGTGCGCCCCGCATGTTCGAAATTGAGCGTCGTGCATTTGAGGTTCAGTCCGATGCAGTGGTAACCCGCGTGCCCCTGGTGAGACGCCTCGAAGGAACCGGCGTCATTGCGCGTCCAGCGCGCGACCATCATTTCCCCATACGGAAGCGAATCGCGCGCTTCGTCGACGACGGGGTAACGCCAGTGATGCTCGGAATGGATCGGGTTGCCGTTTTTTCTGCGCACGGCGTCCGTGGCGATTTCAGTTGGATTAGTCGACAAGGCAATCATGAGCGGCCTGCACGAAGAGAGTGTCATGCGATGCGGGAATAGCAGTTTCCCGCGCTCACTCAAAGGTATCCGAACGGACCCCGTCCAACTAGCCCTACAAAGGATTGACACGAGCCACTGTTGGTTTGCTCAACTCATCTGCAGGTTTAATCGTCTAATCCGATTTGCGTACTGTGTGTACGCGCAATTGTCGATCACGGCAATCAACGTACGGAATCAGATGCCCGCATACCCGCGGCGCGACCTATGACGGTGGATCAAAACACTACAGACCGTGCGTCTGGAAATGCTCGATACTCTGCCCGGCGGCCACCGCGCGCCGCAACCATGTCGGCATGTCGCCCGCACCCGTCCATGTATTGCCGTATGCGTCACGGTAGCGAATCGCCTCGCGTTCGCGCACTTCGTCGTCAAGCGCCTGCTCGAGCGCGTCAAACGTGATGCAGCATTCCTTCATGCGTCGCAAAATCCAGCGAATCATGCGTTCGCGCGCTTCGCCTTCGAGAGGTTGGGGTGCTGCGCGGGTCATGCAAGCTCCTCGGAAATCAATTCGGGACAATTCGGAAAGATTCAACCCCAAATACGTTCAATGCGTCGTCATTGCGGCGAGAGTACCGGCGCTCGCGGGCCCAGCCTTTGCCGAACAGCACGTGTCGATTCAAATATGCACGTCCGGCCGAGCCCGATGTGGTGTTTGCGCACGCACGGCTCGCGCGAAGCCGCTTCGCATGCGCTGCCGGCTGATCGCCCAAACGGCAGTTCACACCAGCAGTTGGGTGCGGTTATCTCGTGTGAACGGGCATGCCGTGTGCTCGTATCGTGCGATTTCGACAAATCGCGAACGCCGCTAAACGACGGCGCATACCCAATGACTACACTCGATGCCGGTGGGTACCAACCGGTATCGCCGGGCCTGGTCGCCGGGCCTGGTCGCTGTGCCTGGTCGCTGTGACCTGCGAACAACGCATCGCCGGAAAATGCACGCCGGCAGCGCCATGTATCGACAGCGCAGCGGTCGGCACTGCGGCCGCACCGCGGTAAACAAAATAAAACGCGCATCGCTGAAGCGCGCTCTTCGGCGTCAAGAGGAAAGGGCAACTGGAAACAAGTCCATCGGGCCGCGCATCGGGTCGCCATCGCTCGCACCGGGCTATGCGCGAGGAGTGGCATGGCCGCATGCTGCATCGGGCGCGAGATTTCGTACCGCTATCTGTTCGCTTCGTGCCGCGACTCGCGTCGCGCATGGATTGAGTGGCGGCCGATGCCGGCGCTCACCAGCGGCCGCGCCACTCGCGCGTGTCCGTCACGATTGATGTGTGTTTATCCGGCCATACGGCGTGCCAGCGCGCCATGCCGGCCTGCCCGAAGGACCGGCGACTGCGGGCATTCTTCATGCCGCCGCGCCACACTGCGCACTGTTCGACTTTTCGGCGACTTCACGGCCGTGCTATATATCGCGCTTTTGGCGGAAAGCGATGCCGTTCCTGGCGGCAACGTATCCGCTCCGAACAGATCGATCTTCTGTCACATCGTGTCGGTGCCTCCAGCACAGTCACGGTGCGCTCTCCCAGTTGCCGTGAAATTGCACAGACGCACATTTGAACAGGTGCGCCGCCCTGACGCTCGCGCGCTCCGGATGCTCGCCGCGGCGCTTGCGTCCGCTGTGTTTTTCGCCGACCTGCTGACGCCGCTTCATATCGCGGTTGCCGTTCTGTATGTCGTCGTGGTCCTGCTCGTCGCGATGAGCGGCTCGCGGCGCGCGACGATCATCGCCGCCTGGACCTGTTCCACGCTGACGCTGATCGCGCTCGCCCTGTCGCATACGGACTGCATCGCGGGCGATGCCGGCGGACGCGGCGCGATGAGCCTCGTCGCGATCGCGGTCACGTCGCTCATCGCCGTGCGCCATCAGACGAGCACCGCGCGTCTGATCGAGCAGATTCATCTGCTGAACCTCACGCACGACGCGATCGTCGTCTACGACATGAAAGACCGCATCGCGTTCTGGAATCAGGGCGCGGAAAAGCTCTACGGATATCCCGCGCATCGCGCGCTGTCGCAGCCGATTCACGAACTCACGCAAACGCGCTTTCCCGATGCAGCCGAGGCAGCCGAGGCGCGCGCGGCGCTGCTACGGGAAGGCCGTTGGGACGGCGAACTCGAACGCACGCGCGACGACGGCCGCGTCGTGATCATCGCCAGCCGGCTTGCGCTGTTGCGCGACGAACGCGGCAAGCCGCGCGCCGTGCTCGCTACCGATAACGACATCACCTGCCGCAAACACCTGCAGGCGGAATTGCAGCGCAAACAGGACGAAATGAGCGCGATGCTCGAAGCGATTCCGGGGATGATCTGGGCGTCGACGCACGATGGCGAGATCGAACCCGTCAATCGACGCTGGGAGGCATTCGACATCGAGCGCGTCAATCCAACCCAGAACCACCCCGGATTATGGCGCAGGCTGGTTCATCCGAATGACCTGCCGGGACTCGAAAATGACTGGCGCACCGCCGTCGCGACCGGCTCGTCGTTCGAAGGCACCGCGCGGCTGCGCCGCAAGGACGGGCTCTATCGATGGATGCATATTTGCGCGGAGCCGCTCTTCGATACGGCCGGCCAAATCGTGCGCTGGTATGGCATCAATACCGATATCGAGGAACGCAAAAGCGCGGAAGAAGCGCTCGAGCGCAGCGAAGCCTTTCTTGCCGAAGGCCAGCGGCTCTCGCACACGGGCAGCATCGCGATGAAACTTCCGGATGGTGAAATGCTCTGGTCGCAAGAGGCTTTTCGCATTTTCGGCTATGCTGCCAACGTCGTTCCGGGAATGGATCTGATCCTCGCGCGCACGCATCCCGAAGACGTCGCGCTCGTGCGCCAGAGCTACCGGCAGGTACTCGCCGAAGCGCCGTTCATCGATATCGAGCACCGGCTCCTCATGCCGGACAGGTCCGTCAAACACGTGCATTTTGTCGCTCACTTGAGCGCTCGCCAGTCCGGGCGCTTCGAGTATGTCGGAGCCTTGATGGATGTGACCGCAGCCAAACAGACCGAAGAGGCGCTCACGCGCTCGATGACCGAACTCGCACACGTAACGCGCGTCACCATGCTCGGCGAACTGACCGCGTCGATCGCACATGAGGTCAGCCAGCCGATCGCGGCGATCGTCACCTGCGGTCATGCGGCGCTGCGCTGGCTCGACCGCGCCGAGCCCGATCTGGCCGAAGCGCGCGAAGCGATCGACAAGGCGATTCGCAGCGCAAAGCGCGCGAGCGACATCGTCTGGCGGATCCGCTCGATGGCACAAAAGCGCGGCCCCACGCATGCGGCGCTTGACCTCAATGCGCTAGTCGATGAATCGATCGAGCTCGTATTGCACGAGCTGCACGATCATCGCGTCGAGCTCGAAATCGCCTATGTCACGCCCTCGCCGCAGATCGACGGCGACCGGATACAGTTGCAACAAGTATTGATCAACCTCATCATGAACGGCGCGCAGGCGATGGCCTCGGTCACCGGCCGCGCAAAACGGATGTGGGTCGCAACGCGCATGGCCGATTCGCAGCATGCGCATGTGATCGTCAAGGACTCCGGCACCGGCATCAGCGCCGAACACGCCGAGCAGCTCTTCGAAGCATTTTTCACGACCAAGTCCGAGGGCATGGGCATCGGACTGTCGATCTGCCGTTCTATCGTCGAAGCGCACGGCGGTCGCATCTGGGCTGAGTCGCCGCCCGAAGGCGGCGCCGTGCTGCAATTTACCCTGCCCGTTACGATGGGAGACAGCAATGAGCAGTGAAGCCGCCAACGAACCTTTGAACGTCGCGGATAACGCGATCGTCTACGTCGTCGACGATGACGAATCGATGCGCGATGCCGTCAGTACATTACTGCGCTCGATTGGCCTCAAGGTGAAGACATTCTCGTGCGCGCAGGATTTCCTTGCCGCCGAACGGCCGGACGCGCCGGCGTGCCTGATTCTCGACGTGCGCCTCAAGGGGCAAAGCGGACTGGCGGTGCAGGAACAGATCGCCGCGCACCAGATCCGCATGCCGATCGTATTCATGACCGCGCATGGCGACATCGCAATGTCGGTGAAAGCGATGAAAGCCGGCGCCCACGATTTTCTCGCCAAGCCGTTTCGCGATCAGGACATGCTCGACGCGGTCTCCGAGGCGCTGACCGCCGATCAGGAGCGGCGCCAGGCGGACCGGTCGTTCGCGGGCCTGCGGCGCTGCTACGAATCGCTCACGCCGCGCGAACGCGAGGTGATGGCGCTCGTCGCAAGCGGCCTGTTGAACAAGCAGATCGCGGCCGAGATGAAGCTGAGTGAAATCACGGTGAAAATTTACCGCAGTCAGGCCATGAAGAAGATGGAAGCGCGCTCGCTCGCCGATTTCGTTCTGAAGGCGGAAGCGCTTGGGGTGAAGGCAGCGCTCGGCGCGCCGTCGTTTGTGACGCTGAGAACGTCGCCCCGGATCTAGCCGCGGGTTTGCTTTCAGGCAGCCTCACGACATCACAATTCGCTGACGATTTTCTTCGCACGCAGCACGCACGCCGGGCTCATGCTCAGTTCGTCGACGCCGAGACCGACCAGCACCGGAATCATCCGCGGCTGCGCGGCCGCCTCGCCGCAGACCGCGACCTCGATACGGGCTCGTTGCGCCGCGTCGCACACCATCGCGATCGCACGCAGCACCGCCGGGTGATCGCATCGATAGAGCGACGCGAGATTCGGATTCGCGCGGTCCGCGGCCATCACGTATTGCGTGAGGTCGTTCGTGCCGATCGAAAAGAAGTCGACCTCGGGCGCAAGCAGATCGGCGGTCAAGGCGGCCGCCGGCGTTTCGATCATGATGCCGAGCTTCGGTTCACCGAACGCGACGCCTTCGCTCGCGAGCTCGCGCGCGCATTCGGCCATCAGCGCCTTGACGCGGCGGACTTCATCGATGTCGGAAATCATCGGCAGCATCGCCTGCACGTTGCCGATGGTCGCGGCGCGTAGCAGCGCGCGCAGTTGCGGCTTGAACACGTCGTGACGGTCGAGACACATGCGCACACCGCGCCAGCCGAGAAACGGGTTGTCTTCGTGTGGAAACGCAATGCCGGGCACGGGCTTATCGCCGCCGATATCGAGCGTGCGGATCACCACCGGATGCGGCGCGAATGCCTCCGCCACGCGCCGGTACACGTCGTATTGCTCGTGCTCGCCGGGCAGCGAGCGGCGGTTCATAAACAGCAGTTCGGTGCGAAAGAGGCCCACGCCCATCGCGCCGGCCGCTTTCGCCGCATCGATTTCATCGGGCGAGCCGAGATTCGCCGCGATGCGAATGGGCCGGCCCGCGCGCGTGACGGGCTCGACATCGCGATAGACGTCGAGCGCGGCGCGGTTCGCGCGCGCTTCGCCGATGCGCGCCGCAAACTGGTCCTGCAAGGCGCACGTCGGCTCGAACCACACGTGGCCGAGCGCGCCGTCGACGGCGACCTGCGCGACGCCGCGCAAACGCTCGTCGGGGACGGACAGGCCGAACACCGCGGGAATGCCGTGCGAGCGCGCGATGATCGCCAGATGCGATGTCGCGCTGCCGCGCGTGCAGACGAGCGCGACGATGTTCGCAACGTTCGCGCGCGCAAGGTCCGGCGCCGTCAGGTCCGAGGCGAGCACGACGCAGGGCTTCGTCAACCCGGCGAGGCTCACGTCCTGCCGGCCCGTGAGGCGCAGCACGACCTGGCGCGTGATGCCGTGAATATCGTCGGCGCGGCTGCGCAGATATTCGTCGGCGATCGTTTCGAACGATGCCGCGAGCGTTGCGCCGACCTCGAGCGTCGCTGCCGCCGCGTCGCGGCCTGCCGCGATGCGCGCGCGGATCTCGCCTGCGAATTCGTCGCTTTGCGCGACACCGACTAGCGCTTCGGCGATACCGTCGTGATCGCCCATCGTGTCGAATTGCCTGTCGAGCGCGGCCAGTGCGTCGTCGAATGCGCGGTTGAAGCGCACGGCTTCGGCTGCTGTTTCGTGCGGCTCGATGAACTGACGCGTCGCTTGTAATGGCTCGGGAAGGTAAACGTAGGCGTCGCCGAATGCGAGGCCTTCGCTTGCGGGTATGCCAAGCAGTGGCGGGGTTTCTTCAGCAGGCGTCTCGGATCGGGCGCCAGCGCCAGTGCTTGCGCCACTGTTTGTGCCACTGCTATCGCTATTGCTCGCGCCGGCTCGCGAAGCAGCAACCAGCGTGACCGGCTCCGCGCCGCACGCCGCCGCATCGGCCGCTCGCGCGGCTGTCGCCTGCTGCACGCCCGCTTCCGGCGAAGACAGGAACTGCGCCATCCGCTCGACCGCGTCGCTTTCGTCAGCGCCGTCCGCGCGCAATACGATCTGGTCGTGCTCGCGGATGCCAAGCAGCATCAGCTTCACCGCGCACTTCGCATCGGCGCTGGTCGAGCCGTGCAGCACCTGCAGCGAGCACGAGAACTCTTTCGCGAGCTTCGCGAACTGCGTCGCCGGCCGCGCGTGCAGCCCTTCGGTCACCTTCACCACCACCGCTGTTTCGAGCATCGACTTCACCTTCCCGTCTGACATGCCATGACGTCACGGCACGGACGATTGAACGCATGCGCATGCAACGCACGAGGAACGCCGAGCGCGTCGCTGCCGGGGCCCGCGCTCGCGGCGCGCGCGCACGGCTCAGCGATCCGCGATCTCGATCATCGTGCCGCGCTTCATGCACGCGAGCAGTTCGCCCGTGTCGACCGGCTGCGCGCAGATCTCGCCCGGCCGCTGCGCTTCGTCCGCGCCATTGAAATTGATCACGACGTGACCGAGTTCGCTGACCTTGTTCCACGCGCTCGGGCCAACTGCCGTAACGAACGCGCTGATGCCGCCGATGCGCAATGTGGAACCCGCTTGCGGCGCCTGCTGCTGCGCCTCTTCGACACGATGCAGCACCGACACTTCGGCAAGCTCGGGCGGCGCGCCGTCCGCGTACAGAATCAGCACGCCGCCTTCGAGAAGCTCCGGCACTTCGGGACCGACTTCCGAGATCACCGTTTTGTAGTAGTGCATATTCCGTTTCCAGAGAAGGTCATCGTCATCGTTCGATCGCGAAGCGGGCGTCGAATCCTGCGGCGCTCACAGCGCAAAACTCGCCGCCCACGCGATCAGCACCGAAACCGGTCCCATGATCTGCCGGCTGATCAGCACCGCGGGCACGCCGACGCGAATCGTCTCCGGCTTCGCTTCGCCGAGCGCCATGCCGACCGGCACGAAATCGCAGCCGACCTGCGTGTCGTAGGCAAACAGTGCCGGCAGCGCCATTTGCGGCGGAATCGTGCCGTTGCCGATCGCGGGTCCGATAATCGCCGCGCCGATCACCTGCGCGATGACCGCGCCCGGACCCAGCACCGGCGACAGAAACGGCAAGCCGCATATCGCCGACAGCACGACGAGGCCGATGATGTTGCCCGCGAGAGGTTCGAGCAGATGCGCGAGGCCGTTGCCGATGCCGGTCGCGTTGATGATGCCGATCAGCATCGTCACGAAGGCCATAAACGGCAGCACGTTGCGGATCACCGTGTCGATCGCCTTGCGGCCGCTGTTGAACAGCACGTTGACGACACCACCCATCACGCGGCCGATCGACGTAATGAGGCCGACGACGCCGCGGCTTTCCTGGCTGCCGCCGGGTTGCGTTTCCCCACGTTGCGTCGACACAACCGCTGCTCCCGCGCCGCCGGCCGCCGGCATCACAAGCGCGTCGCCGGGGCTGGCGGGACCGCCCGCTTGCCCCGCTGGCGCATGTTCGCCTGCTTCGCCTTCGACGACCGACAGGTTTTCGGGCAGCACACCCGATACGTAGATATCCTCGGTAATGAACTGCGCGAGCGGTCCCGACTGGCCGACTGGCGTCAGGTTGATCGTCGGAATGCGCTTGCGCGGATAGACGCCGCAGCGCGCGGTGCCGCCGCAGTCGATCACCACCGCGGCCATTTCCGATTCGAGCGGCGGGCTGCGAAACCCGTCGACGACGGTCGCGCCGGTCAGTTCGGCAAGACGCGTCGCGAGTTCAGGGATCTTGCCGCCCGTCACCGCGACGATCTTGTTGCGCTCCGGCGTCGGCTGAACCAGGATCGGGCCGCCCCAGCCGTTCGGCCCATGCACGACCTTGACGGTCCGATAAGCTCTCGTGTCCATTGCGTTCTCCCCTTCTGTGTCCCGATAGTGTCCCGATGAGCGGTGGGTGGTCACAGCTTGATATTTTCGCGGCGCGCGATAAGCCGCGTAATGACCTCGGTGAGCATGCCCTTGAACAGGTTCACGACGAGGCCCACGATCAGGTAGAACAGCGCGAGCTTGGGAATCGAAAACGGCAGCGGGTGCGTTTCGGCGAGCTTGGTCAGCCCCGCGGCCACGCCGAGCCAGACAAACAGCTCGCCGGGGTTGCAATGCGGGAAGAGCCCGGTAATCGGATGGCACAACGATACGGCCGAATCGTAGAACGCGGGCTTGTGCTTCTCTTCGAGGAACACGCCGAACGTGTAGGCCATCGGGTTCGTCAGAAAGAACATCGCGAGCAACGGCAGCAGCGTATAGCGCGTGATCACGTTCTTCGAGAAGAAGCGCGCGAGGCCCTGCACGCGATGCTCGCCGATCAGCGCGATTAGCGTATAGACAGCCGTCAGCAGCACGATCAGCGTCGGAAGAATGCCGGTGACGAAACCGATGAACACCTTGCCGCCCGCGTTGAACACGCCGATAAACGCTTCGGCGAAATGCGTAAGCCAGTCGAGAATGATCACGGCAATTCTCCCAGTGGGTCCAACTCATGCGCGAATAGCCCCGTCGTATTGACTGAGGACGGAACCGGACGGTACGGCTGTGGACTAGCGAAACCTTAGGCTATCGAACGATCGGGTAACGGCTTCCGGCTACGCGGGCAAGCCGGTCAATGGTGCGGCGTTTGCATCCGCGACAGCGGTCGCGGCCGCGGCCGTCGCACCCGCGGCGTTGTCTTTATCTGCCTGTTCTTGTGTCTGCTGTTGTGCGGTGCGCTGCGCGCGTTCGAGCGCGTCCGACGCAGCGATCACGATACTGCGGCGCAAACCGGAGGCTGCGAGCCGCATACGGAATTCATCGATGGTGAGACCGGAAAATCCGTCATGCTGACGAAACCGGCTGAACACGGTCATGCCGGACATGCTGAGAAATTCGCTTACGGTAAGCGCGCTGTCGAGCACGACAATGGCAATCGCACCGCGCCCGAAGCGGACCTTGCATGCGCCGACGCCAAGAAAACCGCTATTCCAGCGGCCCGCCGTGCGACGCAATGCATCGCCGTAGCGGCGCATCTGAAACCACGACGCCACCACTTGCAACGCCCAGAACACGGCTAAAGCGAGCAACGCGCCACGCACATAGTCCATTGTCGTCTCCCGGCTCTCCATGCATGTGTTCCGCGCAACCGGCCTGTGACCGGAAGGCCGCGATGTGTTCGCGCGCAGCGAGCAGCGCAAATCACACGCATGAACATCATGCTCTCCTAATAATACAATTGTTCAAACCCAACTGAATTGGGGAAAACGCGAGTCGAACTGGGGCGGTCTGCTGGATCGGTTCTGTGTGGGTCTTTCAAGCCGCTTTACCAGGTGCGTTTTTCTTTCCCTTCAGTGTGTCTGTCTTTTATCGATCGGTTGCATTGTCACCCTAATCGCGCGTCGAGTGCACGCGTTTCTTTATCCCTCATTTGTCGATTCGCGGCTTAACCCGCGCTCGCGATGTTCTGCGCCACAATCGCGGCGACGTCATCGCGCGCCTCGAGTTGCGGCAGATGCCCGACGCGCGCAAATCGATGCACTGCAACGCGGCCCGGCAAACCGTCCGCGTGCCGCGCGGGCAGGATGCGATCCTGCAGGCCCCAGATCACGCGCACCGGTATCGTCAGCGCGCCGAGCACGCTGCGCAGATCGAGGCTTTGCGCGCCATCGGGAAAAAAAGTATCGGCAAGCGCGGCGAGGCGCGTGCGGACATCCGCGTCGCCCAGCTGTTGTTCGGCAGTCGCGACAAACATCTCGTCCATGTGCGAGGGGTCCGCAAACAGTTCCTTGAGCCATGCCGCGAAGCTCGTGCGCCGCGACGCCTGCGTGATGCCGCGTAAAAACGCCGCATTGCTGTCGGGGCCGAGGCCCGCGGGCGCGATCAGCGTCAGCGAGCGGACCTTCGTCAGCGCGAGTGGGCCATAAGCTGCTGTTGCAAGCGCTATCGCGCCGCCAAACGAATGGCCAGCCAGATGGCAATGCGTGATCTGCTCGACGGCAAGCGTTTCGTCGACGGCCGCGACGATCTCGTCGAGCGTACCGGCCGGCTGCGCAGCCGACTTGCCATGCGCGGGCAGATCGAGCGCGAGCACACCACGCCCCGCCGGCGCGACTCGATTGAACGCATGGCAGAACGGGCGCCAGCTATTGAGCTCGGCGGCAAAGCCGTGCAGCAGCACAAGCGGATCGCCCGTGCCTTCGCGCAGCCAGACGCGGTGTAAAGGCGCGGCCTGCGGACGGCCTGAACGGAGTTGTGCGGCGAATTCGCGTTCGGCGCGTTCGCGAGCGACGTCCGGCATCGCTTGCGGCTCGCGCAACACATCGCTTGCGCCAATGCGGCCGTGCGGCCCCGAGCCCGCGATATCGCGCAGATCGAGACCGCGTTCGCGCGCGAGGCGCCGGGCGGCCGGTGTTGCGCGCAAGCGGCTATTGGCGGTTTGCAGGTCGACCGGTGCAGGCATGACGGAAGCCTGCGGCGCGGCGACGTCTGCACTTGATGCATGCGCGTCGGGCGCCGTATCGTGCGCCGCACCATCCGCGCGACTATCGGCGCTATCGGCGCATTTTGCAAGCGTGCGCGCACGCGCCTGCGCCCCCGCCAGATCCGCCACCGCCTCGCCTTCCGCATAGATCCACGCGACCGGCGTGCCGACCGGCACCGTCTCGCCGACCGCCGTACTGATATGGCGGATCGTGCCGCTGGCCGGCGCATCGACTTCCATGGTCGCCTTGCTCGTCTCGATCTCGAAGATCACCGTGCCCGCGCGCACCGTCTCGCCTTCGTGTACATGCCACGCGGCGATCATGCCTTCGGTCATATCCATATCGACGCGCGGCAGGATCACTTCGGTCGGCATCTCAATGTCTCCCGCCCACACTGCGGCGCGCCGCCGCGACGATATCGTCGACCTGCGTCACCGCGGCCTTTTCGAGCTCGGGGTTGTACGGCAGCGGACAATCGGCGCCGCCCAGGCGGATGACCGGCGCGTCGAGATAATCGAACGCATCGCTCTCGCAGACGATCGACGCGATCTCCGCGCCGATGCCGAGCTGCTGCACGCCTTCATAGACGCAAATAAGCCGCGAAGTCTTCTTCACGCTGTCGATAATCGCGTCGCGATCGATCGGCCTCACGCTGCGCAAGTCGATTACTTCCGCGTCGATGCCCTCTTCTTCGAGCTGCCCAGCTGCCTCGAGCGAACGGATCGCCATCATCGAGGTCGCGACGATCGTCACGTCGCGCCCCGCGCGGCGCAGTGCGGCCTTGCCGATCGGCTCGGTGTAATAGCCCTCGGGCACCGGCCCTTTGCTCTTATAGAGCAGCTTGTGCTCGAAAATCATCACAGGGTCCGGGTCGTCGAGCGCGGCGAGCAGCAGCCCTTTTGCGTCGTGCGGCGTGCTCGGTTGAATCACCTTGAGGCCCGGCACATGCGCAAACCACGCTTCGAGACTCTGGCTGTGCTGCGCGGCGGCGCCCGTGCCGGAACCGGCCGGGAAGCGCATCACGAGCGGCACCGACACCTCGCCGCCGAGCATGAAGCGCAGCTTCGCCGCCTGGTTGACAATCTGCTCCATCGCGAGCGTGGCGAAGTCGGAGAACTGGAATTCGTAGATCGGCCGCGAGCCCGTCAACGCCGCGCCGACCGCGATGCCGGCGCCCCCGAGTTCGGAGATCGGCGTATCCATCACGCGCTCGGCGCCGAAGCGCTGATAGAGGTCGCCGGTGACCTGGAACGCGCCACCGTACACGCCAATGTCCTCGCCCATTACAAAAACACGCTCGTCGCGCGCGAGCGCGATCGCTATGCCTTCCTGAATGGCCTGCGCGTAGGTCAGCTCACGCACGGCAGCGTCCGGGTTCGACTCCGCGTTTGCATGCACGGTCGCGTTCATCGCGGTGCTCCGGCCGCTCCCGGCATCTGCGGTGCGGTTTGGGTGTAGACGTAGCGCGTCAGTTCTTCGCGCAACGGCGCGGGGCTCGCCTGCGCAAACGCGAGGCCTGCTTCGATCTGCGCTTCGACGTCCGCGCGAATCGCATCGGCTTGCGCCGCATCGAGCACACCGTAGCGCACGAGTTCCTGCTCGAAGCGTGTAATCGGATCGCGCGCGCTCCATGCGTCGATTTCATCGCGCGTGCGATAGCGGTTGCGGTCACTCTTCGAATGGCCGCGCAGCCGGTACGTCTCGCATTCGATGAGGCTCGGGCCCGCGCCGCCGCGCGCCCGCGCGACCGCTGCTTCACTCGCATCGAGCACATCGGCGAACGCGTTGCCGTCGACGGTCACGCCGGGCATGCCGTATGCGGCCGCGCGCTGCGCGATATGCGGTACGGCGGTGGAGCGCTCGACCGACATCGACATCCCGTAGCGGTTGTTCTCGCAGACGAAAATCACCGGCAGCTTCCAGATCGACGCAAAATTCAGCGATTCGTGAAACGCGCCTTCGTTGTTCGCGCCATCGCCGAAAAAGCACATCACGACTGAATCGCGATGCTGCTTGCGGATCGATAGCGCGGCGCCGACAGCAATCGGCAGTCCGCCGCCGACAATGCCATTCGCGCCGAGATTACCGCGCTGCACATCGGCGATATGCATCGAGCCACCGCGGCCGCGGCAATAGCCGGTCTCCTTGCCGAAGAACTCCGCGAACATCCGCTTCGGGTCTGCGCCCTTGCCGATGCAGTGGCCGTGGCCGCGATGCGTCGACGTGATGTAGTCCGCATCAGTGAGCGGCAGCGTTGCGGCGATCGCGCTCGCTTCCTGACCGATCGACAGATGCATCGTGCCGTGAATGAGGCCGCGCATATAGGCCTGCTCGGCGCTCTCCTCGAAGCGGCGCACGAGAATCATCTTGCGCAACGCGCCGCGCAACGTCGTGGGATCGTGGCGACGATAGACGGCGAGTGCTGAGGGCGCCAGCTCACCCGGTTGCACTGCTTGCTGTTCGCCTTGCTGCCCGTCGTGTTTTTCCGCTTCTTTCTCGGCTACCTGCTGCATGAACGTCTCCTTCGCGTGCCGCGAGCCTCAGGCCCCATGCTTCGTGCGCGTCAAGCCGCCACTGCCGAAGCGCCCTGCACCATTTCATCCTGACGGCGCCGCAGCGCGACGATCGCCGATGCGCCGTCGACCGCGCAATTGCGGTACGTCAGCAGTTCGCCGCGTTTGATCGGCTGCGTAACCGAACCGTGCTCGATCAAACCGCACGGCACCGCCTGCTGCGTGCGGGCATCGGCAACCGTCATCGCCCATGCGCGGTATGTGTATTCGCCGATCGCATCGAGCCGCTCGCCGGGCCGCAAATCCTTCTTCGCGACCGCGCACACTTCAGCGACGGGCACCGGCAGCGGCTCCATATCGGCGCGCCCATACAGCACCGAGCGCGCGCACGTAAGCGGCACTTCGAGGCTGGTCAGGTGATACGGCCGATAGAACGTGTAGTACGGACCCTTGCCGAGCTTCAGGTCTTCCATGCGCTCGCGCAGCCGCGGATGGGCAAGCTCCGCGACGACGAACACGCCCGGCGCCACGCCCTTGCCGATCGTGTAGTCGACCACGCCCTTTCTCGACAGAATGCCGCCGTCCGCCTTCGGACACAGCACGTTATGCAGCTCGTCGAGCGTTGCGCTCGGGCCGTGCATACCGGGCACGTCGGGCACGAGCCCGGTCGCGTTGGCGATCGCGGACATCTCGACCGCGGTCTTCGAGCCGTCGACGAATTCGACGAGCATGCGCGGGTTCATATTGCGGCGCTGCGCTTCTTCCAGATAAGCATCGGGCGTCGCGTCGATATTGAGCGGGTTGTTCTTGCCCTTGCCCGCGGCCACGACCGGATAACCGAGCGCGCTGACGAACTGGATCAGCTCGATCGTCGAGCTCGGTTCATCGCCGGCCCCGAGCGAATAAACGACGCCCAGGCGCCGCGCCTCGCGCCGCAGATAAGCGCCGATCGTCACGTCGGCTTCGACGTTCATCATCACCAGATGCTTGCCGTGCTCCATCGCGGCGAGGCCGATCTGCGCGCCGACCGCGGGCTTGCCGGTCGCGTCGATCACGACGTCGATCAGGCCGCTCGTGCAGACGAGCTCCGCATCCTGCGTGATCGCGATGTCGCCCGCTTCGATCGCCTGCGTCAGCGCACTCGCCGTTTCGACCACGCGATAACCGCGGTCCGCGCCATTCGCGACGCGCACCGCCGCGCACGCCGCATCGACGCGCAGATCGGCGATCGCGCCGATCGCGAGGCCGTGCATCTGCCGCACCTGCGTGACGATGTCCGTGCCCATTTCACCGCTACCGATCAGACCGATGCGGATCGGACGGCCGGTCGACGCGCGCTGTTCGAGATCGGCGGCAAGGCCGCTCGGCGTGATGTTGTGCATGAACATGTCTCCTTGAGGGGCAGCCTCGGATCGAATGAGGAATGCGCTTACGACAGCACTTTTGTATTTTATGTTAGCAGTATGTTCACGAAAGGGACAAGGTTGCGCGCCACGAAAATCGTGTTGAAAAGCTCGGGACTAACCCCTGGATGTGCGCGCGGAAATGCGGATGAAGACGTGCGTGAACCGCGTATGCGGCAGCGTCGCGCGCATGCACGGTGCAGTGCAAAAAAAGGGGGAGGACGAAGTGGAAAACGGCGGAGAAAGAGGGAGGTAGCGCCAGAATGATCCGCGCTGCCGCGCTGCAGCGGCGCCGGCAAGCGCGGGAAGCGCAGCGCGCTAAAAGCGCACGATCACGATCAGTTCAAGCCCCGCCCGCAAGCTTCAGCACATCGCGGGCGGTGTATTCGTCAGTAATCAAAACCGTCGGCTTGAGCAGCTTCAACGCGCCGGCAAGCGCGTGGACCTTGCCCGCGCCGCCCGCCGCGAGCACGCGCATCGGCACCTTTTTGATGATATCGAGCGGCACCGACATCACGCGCTCGTTGATCGGATGGTCGACGAGCTTGCCGTTCGCGTCGAAGAAGTTGCACAGCACGTCGCCGATCGCGCCGGCCTTCACGACCGACGCACGGTCCGCGTTCGTGATGAATTTCGACTGATGCGAGGTCTGATCCGCGCCGGTGCCGGCGGCGCCAAGCAATACGGCGTCGAGCGATTTCGCGAGCTCGAAAATATCGGCGAGGCCGCAGCGTTCGATCAGCGTCTGACGCGTCGCCGCGCTATCGACAAAAAGCGGCGCCGTCATCAGATAGCAGTCGGCCTGGAACAGTGTGGCGAGCCGCCACGCGAATTCGGCCGGATTGAACTTGCGCGCCTTCATGATGCCGCCGAGCAGCGAGACGATGGAAAGCCGATCGACGGCGCGCTCTTCGATAAACCCGAGCGAACTCACCAGCGTACGACCCCAACCGACGCCGATACGCATATCGGAGCGCACGAGCGAAGACACATACGCACCCGTCGCGGCCGCAATCGGCGCGGTCGCATCGGCGCCGCGCGCGGACAGCGGCACAACGATCGCCTCGTCGATATTGAAGCGCGCCTCCAGCTGGCGCTCGGCGTCGACGCATTCGGCGAGACGATCGCCGATCGTGATCTTCACCTCATTGCGTTCGCGTGCGGCGGCGAGCAGGCGCACGACTGTCACGCGCCCGACCCCAAGCTTCTGCGCGATTTCGTTCTGCGTCATCTCCTCGACGTAGTACATCCACGCCGCGCGCAACCGCAGGCGCTGCGTCGGATTCTGCTCGTCGTTTTCCACGCTCGGCGTGGAAATATTCGCCTTCGGCAAGCTCGGCTCCTATCATTAAAAAGTCGGCATCGACACTGAACAGTTGTGCTATCTTAACTTCAAATGTTTCATTGCAGACGCTCATCTCTGACGCTCATCTATACGCTCAGTCGTCGAGGGTTTTACCGAGCGCTTCATTGCGGCTTCACTGCGGCACTTCACCACTGGGTTTCACGCCGGGTTTGACACGAGTTTGACTTCGAGAAAGCCATGGAGACGAAATCGCTGTTGCCTCTGCAACTCTCGCGAGACATCAATCAGCTCGGCATCGCGCTGAAGGACTGCGCGAGGCAGTTGCGCTACGCGGCCCGCAATGTGCCGGGCCCGGTGCGTGGCGAAAACCCGAACGAAGCGCACACGGCGCAGGCCGCGCCGCGGCGCCCTCCGCTTACATCGCAGCGCTCGCCGCTCTCCTCGCTTCCCACGCTGTCCCTCGAATCAGTCGCGCATCTCGCCGACGATCTGCTCGAAAGCGCCGAATCGTTCGCGGGTCACGCAGTGCCGCCGTTGCAGGACCACTGGAAGTCGCCGGTGCCGTTGGCATCGCTCACCACTTATCTCGGTGCATCGAGCAGCGATACAAAGGCGCAGCGCAAATTTTCGATGTCGTACTACGCGGCCGCGAAGCGCATGATCATGCAATGTGGCGCCACCGACGTGCTGATCTTCGAACACCGCGTAAGCCACGCGCTCGACCATGCGCGCGCGGCGCTTGCGAGCTCGCGCGAACGTTCGATCCAGTCGTCGTTTGCAGGCGGCACGGCGGCGCCGGGCGCGCTTGCGCGGCCTTGCGCACAGCTCGCGGCATCGCTGATCGATCTGCAGCCGATCCGCAGCACGCGCTTCGATACGCTGCCCGACGTCAGCGCGCCGTGGTGGCTCGTTACCGAACCGAACACGTATGTGTTCCTGATGCTCACGGTGGCGTCGCTATGCAGGGAAGCGTGTCCGAACGGCATCGTCACCGAGCCCGACGCCGTGCTGCGCTTTTTCGCCGACGTGATCGGCGCGCGCGAAACGGCGCTGCGCACAGCATTGAAAGAGCGCGACCGTGTCGGCGCGCTCGCCGACGAGATCGCGCATATCGTGTCGCATCTGTGCTGATCGCCGCTTACCTCATCGTTGATCGCTGAACACGGGCCAGCCTGCCCGCAAAGGAGCCGCGCATGTTTCAGGCGCCGCGCAACAGCCACGTGCAGCCGCCCCGCGCGTGGGAACACGTCCAGAAATTGACGCTATGCCGCCAGTTGTTGCAGCAGTGCTGCGACGAATATGGCGCGCGTCACGGTATCCGCATCGAAATCGACAGCCGCCAGTTCACCGCGGCCTTCTTCGCGTGGATCGATGCGCTCGCGCACAACGACGGCTATCGCCAGCGCAATCCGCGCGACTTTTTCCAGTTCGCGTACGGTGTGCTGCTGCGCGATCTGCTGCACGAAAAGGCCGTGCGGGTCGTCGAAAATCCGCTGCTGCATTCGCTTGTAGACCCGCCAGACAGTGCGCCCGATCGCGCCGCTGACCGCATCACCGAAGTACCGCCGTCAGCGGACGATATCGCGCATTGGTGGCCGATCGGCTACATGCTCACGTACTTCTGCATCGGCATGTTGAAGCGCACGCTGCGCGAGGAATGCGGCTTCCCGGTCGAGCCGTCGGACGCGCTTGCGCAGCCCGCCGTATGGCAGTCGTTTCGCGAGAATATCGTCGAGGAGCCGGCGCTTGCGATCGCGTACTTCGACAAGTTCATGGGCATCGAGCCGAACTGGCGCGAGCCCGGTTTTGTCGCGAACCGGCCGGCGTCCGCGCGGCCATTGAAAAGCGTGCGACCCGTTTGATCGAGGCACGCGGCGCCTACGCCAGCGCCGCCTTCAGGCGCGCGCCGGCCAGCGGCAAATCGCGTATGCGTGCGCCGGTCGCATCGGCGATCGCATTCGCCAGCACGGCCGCCGCCGGTCCCTGCGACGCTTCACCGACGCCGAGAAACGGCAAGCCCGGCCGGTCGATCAGATGCACCTCGACGCGCTTCGGCACCGACGAAAACCGCATGATCGGATACGTGCTCCAGTCGTAGCTCGTGATGCAGCGCGTGTCGAAAGTCGTCTGTTCGTAGAGCGTCCAGCTGGTCGTTTGCAGAATGCCGCCTTCGACCTGGTTGCGCACGCCGTCCGGATTCACGATCTGCCCACAGTCGATCGCGGCCACCACGCGCTCGATATCGACGCGGCCCGTATCGCGGTCGACGGCAATTTCCATCGCGATCGCACAATACGCCATCAGGTTCTTGTACTTCGCGAACGCGAACCCGACGCCGCGGCTTTCGCCACCCGCAGGACTTGCACCCGCACGTGACGATTGCCCCGCGGCCGGCGCGCGCTTCTGCCATCCGAAGCGTTGCGCCGCAAGCTCGATCACATCACGCGCGCGCGGATCGTCGAGATGCTTCAAACGGAATTCGACCGGATCGGCTTGCGCGACGAGCGCAAGCTCGTCCATCAGACTCTCGATCGCGAAGATATTCATATGCGCGCCGAGCGAGCGCATCGCCGACACGCGAATCGGCATGTCCGGCAGAAAGTGACTCTGCACCTGCAGGTTCGGCACGCGATAGAGCGGAATGCTATTGCGATCGCCGCCGCCTTCGGGCATCGGAATCGGCTTCGGCGGCGCCGGCGTGAACGGCTGAGCGAGCAGTTGCGCGGGCAGCAGGCGCCCCGCATTGTCGATGCGGTTGTTATGCGTGTTGCTCCACAGCTCGTAGCGCCAGTCGACGATCGTGCCGTTCGCGTCGAGCGACGCGCTCGCATGTGTCGTCATCGCGGGGCCGAACGGCTCCCATGTGTGCTCCTGCTCGCGCATCAGCTGCACGCGCACCGTGCGGCCCGGCATCGCGCGCGCGATCAGCGCGGCATCGGCGGCCACATCGTCCGCGGCGTTGTGACCATAGCAGCCTGAGCCTTCCACGTGAATACAGCGCACCTGCGCTTTCGGCAGCGACAGCATTTCGGCAAGCCCCGCGCGCAGCGGAAAAACGCCCTGCGTATGCGACCACACGGTCATCGACCCATGGTCGAAACGCGCGAGCGCGCAGGACGGGCCGATCGAGCCATGCGTCATATACGGCTTGCTGTAGCGCACGTCGAGCGTATGAACGGCGGGCGCCGTCTGGCCGCTTTGATCGGCGACCTTGATTTCCTGCGCGGGCAGCCTGATCAGCGTTTCGTGGATCGTCGACGGATCGGGCAGCGGCGGCCCCGCGTGCCATCGCGCGGCGGCCATCAGCTCGCGCATCGCGACGATCGCCTGCCACTCGTCGCCGGCGACGACGGCGAGATAGTTGCCGTCGCGCACCACCTTGAGCACGCCGGGCAAGCGCTCGATACGCGCGGTATCGACCGATGCGAGCGTCGCGCCGTACGCGGGCGGGCGCACGACGCGCGCGTGCACCATGCCGGCCGGGCGCATGTCCTGGATATAGCTCTCGCCGCCCGTCACCTTGCCCGGAATGTCGACGCGCCGCAGCGAATGGCCGACCACATCAAATTGCGCGGGCGGCTTTAACGCCACGCCGGGCTGTGCGTTCCGATGCAGATTCGTGCCGCGCACCGCGTCGCCATACGACAGGCGGCGGCCGTCCGGCGCGATGATCTGGCCGCCTTGCGTGGCAAGCGTCGACGCATCGACCTGCAGCTGAGCGGCGGCCGTTTGCAGTAACAAGGTGCGCACTTGCGCTGCCGCGTTGAAGATCGCGGTGCCGCTGTCGGCCACTGAATGGCTGCCGGCCGTGTAACCTTCGTTCGGCGTTTCGCCGGTGTCGGCGGTAATCAGCGTGATCGCCTGCGGTTCGAGATCGAGCTGCTCGGCCGCGAGTTGCATAAACGCCGTGCTGATGCCGGTGCCGAGTTCGGCCTTACCCGTGCACACGGTGACCTTGCCCGCGGTGTCGATGCGAATCCATGCGTCGAGCGCCGGTGTCGTCTTCAGGCTACCCGGCAGTTTCGGCGCGGTCGCGGTGAAGGTACCGGCTTCCGTCGTTACGGTTTGCCCAAAGGCATCGCGCGGGCGCGGCAGCAGCGTGAAGCTGACGAGCAATGCGCCGGCGGTCAGGAAGCGGCGGCGGCCGGCGTCGATGTTCGGCTGATGCGCTTGACGTGCAGCTTCTTGCGCGGCGTTCTGCGCACCGTCCTGCGAAAGGTCCTGCGAAAGGTCCTGCGAAAGGTCCTGCGTAAGGTCCTGCATAAGGTCCGGTTCCGTATCGACGCCCCATACGCCGTCGTCTTTCATGACTGCGTCTCCGGTGACGCGTGCTGCCCGCTCATGTCCGATGCCGCTTGCCGGATTGCCGCGACGATCCGCATATGCGTGCCGCAGCGGCACAGATTCGGCTGCATGTGCGCGCGGATCTGCTCGTCGGTCGGCGCGCTCGTGCGCTCGAGCAGCACCTGCGCGCGCATCACCATGCCCGCGATGCAGTAGCCGCATTGCGCGGCCTGCTGATCGATAAACGCGCGCTGCAGCGGCCCCGGATGCTCGATCGTGCCGAGCCCCTCGATCGTGCGCACGGCCCGACCGCCGCACGCGGCGACCGGCAGCAGGCACGAAAACACCGGCTCGTCGCCGACGATCACCGTGCACGCGCCGCATTGTCCAAGCCCGCACCCGTACTTCGCGCCGTTCAGTTGCAACTGGTTGCGCAGCACATAGAGGAGCGGCGTCGACGGGTCGACGTCGATGTCGTGGCGCACGTTGTTGACGGTCAGCGTAATCATGGTTCGGCGGTCTCCTTTCTGATACGCGCGACCGCGGCGGCGTCGAGGTCCGGCCACGGCCCGTGCGCGCTGAAGCGCGCGCGCGTGTAGTTCACGACATCGGCGATCTGCGCGTCGGTGAAGGTTTGCGCGAACGGCGGCATGTAGTGCGCGGCGTCGCTGCCGTGCCAGTCGATACCGTCGAGAATCATCCGCACCGCGTTGCGCGGGCTGTTCGCGTTGACCGCCGTGCCTTGCGCGAGCGAGGGGCGCTCGCCATGCGTCGTCATCGGCGCGACGGTGCTGTGACACGATGCGCATGCCGCGTTGAAGAGTGTCGCGCCGCTGGCAAGCACGGCCGGCGGCGCCAGTTGCTCGAGGTCGGTCGCAAGTTTGCGCGCGGTGGTGGCCGCGGTGGCCGTGGTGGTGGCGGTGGCGGTGGCTGCGGTGGTGGCTGCGGTGGTTGTTGCGGTGGTTGTTGCGGTGGTTGTTGCGGTGGTTGTTGCGGTGGTTGTTGCGGTGGTTGTTGCGGTGGTTGTTGCGGTGGTTGTTGCGGTGGTTGTTGCGGTGGTGGCCGGTGTGGTTGTCGCGGTGGTTGTCGCGCTGCTTGCAGCTGGCGGCGTTTGCAGCGACATCACATACGTTGCGATCGCTTCGGCGTCCTCGCGCGGCGCCTTCGCTAGCGACTGCGTGACGGGCAGCATCGGTCCAGCGGCCGCGCCGTGCTCGCTTGCAAAACCGGTACGCAGATACGCGACGAGCTGCGTATGCGTCCACGGCGTCGGCGCTTGCGAGAGCTTCGTCAACGCGGGCGCATCCCAGCCTTCGAGCGTGCCGCCCGCGAAAGGCGCGTCGCGCTTTTCGGCGCCGAGCTTGTTGAGCGGCGTATGACACGCGGCGCAATGCGCGACACCGTCGACAAGATAACGGCCGAGCTGCCATTGCACTGCGTATGCGCTATCGACGTTGTCGCTATCGGCACGGTACGACGCGCCGGCATCGGTGGACGTAGCCGATACTGCAGCGCCCTCCGGCGTTGGCACCGGGCTTGCCGCCGAAGTCGGCACCGAGCTTGGCACCGAAGTCGGCACCGAAGTCTGCATCGAAGCAGATGCAGCGGCCGACATCACCTCGGACGAAACGGCTGGCGAAACAGCAGGCGCCGCTTCGCCGCGCTCAGGCCCGCGCCTCAGAAAAAGCATATTCCAGCCCGCGACGAGCGGCCGGAAATTCAGCGGGAACGTGAGCCGGTTCGACGGCGCAATCGCATGCACGGGCTCGCGCGACATCATGAATGCATAGAGGTCGGCGATATCCGCGTTGGTCATATGTGTGAAGTGTGGATACGGAAAAGCCGGGTACAGCAGATGCCCATCGCGCGATACGCCGTCACGCATCGCGCGCCTGAACGCATCGAGCGGCCAGCCGCCGATGCCGGTTTGCGGATCGGGCGTGATGTTGGTGACGTAGATCGTGCCGAAAGGCGTCTGCAGCGGACGGCCACCCGCGTAAGGCTTACCGTGCGCCGCCGTGTGGCACACGATGCAGTCGCCGAGCGCCGCGAGGCGCGCACCGCGCGCAATCTGCGCGGTGTCGGCCGCCAGCTCGGGCGGCGGCGCCGTCGTCGGATCGATCGCGGGCTCCCATGCGCGCGACATCCCCGCGGCAACCGCAAGCACGATAGCGACGAAGACGATCTTCCCTTTCATTCGATCTCCGGACGTGGCGCCCTCGACGATACAGGCTTGCCCTTTCAGCAAGCCTTATCGCGACGCCGTGGTGCGGGCGCGTCTCTTCGGTTGATGCTGGTTATCGATTCCGCGGTCTGCTCCGCAGTCGAGTCGTATGATGCGTCCGCCAAATAAAAGTTGCTCGACAAACCTCGCGTACTGACCAGCTATATCGATACCCGGTTCGCCAAAAAATCTGACGACGATAGTCGCCGCGGATGTCACGCGCATGGCGGACGCTGATGTGTGGCTTCGACACCTTGCACATCGTTGCGGATACATCCTGTCGTCAAAGCGGTTCAGACGCCGGGATGAACAGCGCTGTCGCGCTCGCCGGTCGACCGCGATGGGCACCCGGGCAGATCATGGCTGTGAGCAGCGACGGAATGCAGGATCGCGCGAGCGCTCGATGCATCGTTGAAGCATACGGCCTGCTCGAATGCGCAAGGGGATTGCGCCGCCCAGACGCAAGCGTCGATACACGCGCGCAGTTCATCGGCCTGGGTCGACAGCGCCTGCCATTCGCCGCCGAGCAGTTGCGAAAGTGGCGTCGTTAGGCTCGGCTCGCGCTGCTCGAGTCTCGTCACGATAAAGTCGATCGCCGCCAGCGTGTCGCGCAAGCGATACCCGTACACAGGCTCGTGATGCGCGATCCGGTTGCGCGCCTGATAGACGTGCTCGAGTTGCACGGCGACGTCTGCGCGCCGCAGCGCTTTGTCCGGAAAAATGCGCTTCAACACCGGCCGCCATAGCGACGACTCATATTCCGGCGAGAACAGGCGCTTCCAGAAAGACAGCGACAGCTGCGCGACCACCTGGCTGTTCGGTACCGACAGCGCATGCTGCCGGATCTTCGCGTGCTGTTCGCGCGTCAGGTATGCGGGCACGCCGTTGCGGAACACGCGCGCGACGATTGCGTGTTTTGCGGCCGTGTCCAGCTTCGCGTACGCCGCGCGCTGCGCGCTGGCAATCGCCTGGCCGATGCGCGTTTTCTCCGGATCGCGCCAGACGAACGGCGCGCGCGGATGACGCGGCCAATCGCCGGTACCGAAGTACGCTATCAGCGCGTCGGAGATCGTATTACGTAGCGCGATCTCCACCACGGCAATCACGCACATCAGGCTGCCGCCAACGCGCAACGTCTGCTGATGAAGCTCGACGGCCGGCCGAAGCGAGCCGGACAGCGCAAGGAACTGAGCGAGGCGATCGCCTGACAACAGCGTGGTGACGGAGGCGAGTGCCTCATCCGAGAGTTGCATTGACGAGTGTCCTTTTTCCAGGTACGATCTGGTTCGTTAAGTCGGGATCAGTGTCGGCAGCTACCTTCGGGAAAGCGGACCCCCGGCTTCTTATTCAAGGGCGTCACTTCGGTGACGCCCTTTTCATTTGGGTCTTCATTTGCGCGCAGTAATTGCGCGCTGCTGGCCTGCTTCCGCTGGTCTGCGTCCGCTTCATCCGCTTGTTCGCTGCATGGGTCCGCTGCGCGTTCTACCTCTCGCGCGACACCGACACACATCTGCTTTCTACAGAGAGATCACGAGTGCTCCCAGTGCGTCGATTATCCTTTTGCTTCGCACGTAATGCACTTCGTCCGGATGGCCGATCGTCCATTCGGCCAGGCGCTTTTCCCTTGCAATTTCGCGTGTTTTCTACTTCGCCTCCGCGCGATTCGCGCGCAACGGAAAAATAAGCAGCGCGGCCAGCACGCCGATCACGCCGCCAATCACGGTCTCCCACAAGCGCGCAAACAGATACGGCACTGAGTGAATGCCATCCGCGGCCAGCGTGATCATGAGGATGAACGCGAAGGCGCCGCATGCGACGTCGTAGCGCTCGGGCAGGCTCATCGCATAGACGATCATCGCGAGCGCCGCGAAAGCCCAGACGACGAGTGGCGCATGCTCGGCCAGCGGCAGGCACACAATGCCAAGCGGCACGCCGACTATCGTGCCGACGATGCGCTGTCGCGTGCGTTGCACAGTGGCCGTCGCCGATGCGGCAACGACGAACGTGCAGCCGGTAATCGCCCACTCCGATTCCTCGAGCCCGATCATCCGGTTCAGCGCGACGATGATCAACGCGCCCGTGGCCGCCTGCAGGCCCATCACGAATTCAGGCGGCCAGCGCCGCGCAAAGCCGGGCGGCACCGGCGGCACCGCAGTAAATGCCGCGAGCAGCGCCGGATGCTCGGCCGGCCCGCTCAGCAGACGCGGCACGATCGAGCCGAGCATCGCAATCAGCACCGCCACGCCGATTGCCGGCACGTCGGCCGGTCCGAGCGTCATCGCGGACGCATAGAGCTGGCCAATATAGATTTGCGCGCCGATGCCGGCGCCAAGCACGCCGAAGCGCTTCATATAGCCGACGCAGAATGCGCCGCTGACGAGCACGATTTCCGGTCCCGCCCGGCCCGCACTGTGCAGGAACGGAAACAGCGCGGCATAGACGGCCGCGCCGATGCCGGCCGCGATGCACAGCAACCCAAGATCGCGGCTCGATTCGGCGCGCGTGGTCTTCGCTTCGAACACGCTTGCCCAGAGCGCGATGCTCGCGGCAAGCGTCGACAGCGTGGCGCTCTGGTGCACATCGCGCGTGACGTCGTGCAATGCACCGAGTGCGGCGGCAATGCCGTAGGCGGTGACGAGGCGCAGCCCCTTTACGCGACGATGCGTGCCCGGGTCGATCCGATCGAACCACGCCCCGAGCGCACGCGAAGGTTGCGCGAAGAGACGCCGCGTCCACGCCTGAATCGCGGCAGCGGGGCCGCCGGGCATGCGGCCCGCATCGGCCCGCGCGGTCTGCGCGCCGTCGCCGGGCCGCGCTTGCCTTGCATCGACCTGCTCATGATCGTCCATGACATCGACACCGCCGGTAATCGACACAGTGTCTTTATAGACGCTTTGCACGCCGTACCGCAATGGCGGGAAGCACCGTACGCAAGGCGGCGCCGCAATGGGCAGACGCAGTCGAGACGCCGCGCGCCGGTCACAGCGATCATCGTTGCCGCGGCGGATTGCCGGGCTGCATGGCGAACGCGGTGGGATTCAGTTCGATATGCAGAATCACGAGCCAGCGCTTCGGGCAATCCATGGCGATCTGCAGCGCGCGCTCCTTGCCGTCGTTGATGGCATCGGTGATCTTCACATAGCCCTGCTTGCGCGCGAACGCGAACGCGCGGCGTGCATCGGCCTGCAGCCACAACGAGAGCAGACCGCACGTCATGCAGCTGAAAATCCACACCATCTGATGCGGCAGCGCGCTATCGACCTGCTGCGCGACATACGTAAACACAGTCGTCAGCACCTGATTGACCGCAAACGCGATCGCAATCACCTTGCACATGCCGCGCAGCATCATCAGCGGCCGCGCGTACACGATCAGCGCGCCGGCGCTATCGGTTCGATTCATGCGATTCATGCGGCACGCGGAAAAGTCGGGCACGGCAATTCGAGGCGGCGCGACCAGTTCGCCAGCGTGCGCGCGGCGACCGGCGGCTTGCTCAGAATCGCGCTGTCGTAGCCGCGATCGGCAAAGCGCATCACGTCGATGATGCGAAAACCCTGGCTGCGGTAGAAGTCGAGCAGGTGCGCGGCCGGATACGGCGTATCGAGCGCAAGCTGCGCGTAGCCGCGGGTGGCGGCCCAATGTTCGGCAAACGCGATCAGCGACTTGCCGATGCCGCGGCTTTGCCATGCGGGTTCGACGCCGAACTGGCGCAGCGTCGCGACGTTCTCGACGCGGTAGTGTTCGCAGGTCGACTCGAGGTCGCGCGCATAGAGCGTCATCGTGCCGACCACCTGGCCGCCGCAGACGGCGACGAAGCAATCGCCAGCTCGCGCGCGCTTTTTCGTCGCCTGCGGCGTTTGCCCGACGCACAGGCAGTTCAGCCCCATCATGCCGAGCCGCGCGAACGCGCGGTGCAGCATCGCGGTCAGTTGCTCGTACGAGTCGCGCGACGGGTCGAAGCGCCGCAGCACGACGCTGCCGGCGCCGCTGCCACGCTGAACGGTTGCGATGCGGGAAGCTTGTTCTGTCTGATTCTCAGCCGCTACGCGTTGCTTATGCATGGATACCTCCAGACTTCGCGTGTTGCGCGAAGTCCTGACTTCAGTGAAACGTTGGTTGAATTCCCGGCGGTGTTCCGCTCCGCGCGCGCTGCCGGCGCACCGGCAGCCGCGCATCATGTTCACGCCCCGCTCCGCCTTAATGCGCGCCCACCATTTCCGCGCGCAAATCCTGCAGCGCGTTGCGGGCCTGCAAGAGCCGCTCGACCAGTTGCGCCGACGCGCGCGTGATCGGCATGCGCGTTTCGTCCGTGAGCGGATGGTCGAATGCGAGCATCGCCTTGATCGCCGCGGGGTTGGGCGCCGCGAACAGCAGCCGCAGCAACGGCACGAGATTGTCGAAAAGCCGCTTCGCATCGTCGACATGGCCGTCACGGTGCAGTTCGCCCACTTCGACGAGCAGGTCCGCGCACACATGCGCGCTCGCGAGGATGCCGCCCGCGCCGCCCGCGTCGAGGCACTCGATAAACGCGTCGTCGGTGCCGCACAGCACGTTGACCGGCTGGCCGCGCAGCGCGGCGAACTGGTCCTTCACACATTCCTTGATCGCGACGATATTGTCGAACTCGAGCAGCCGGCTAACGGTTTCCGTGGCGATCCTGACGCCCGTGCGATGCGGCACGTCGTACAGCACGATCGGGCGTTCGGTTGCGCACGCAACCTGTTCGAAATGCCACTGCACGCCGGCCTGATCGGGGCACACGTAGGCGGGCGCCGAGACGAGATAACCGGCGCAATTCCAGCGCTCGTAGCGCCCGATCTCGCGCACCACGTCGCGCGTATCGAAACCGCCCGCACCGATCAGCACCGGCAGACGGTCGCCGACCACGTCGAGCAGCGCCTGCAGCACCGTGACGCGTTCGCTTTCGGACAACAGGGCAGCCTCGCCCGTGGTGCCGAGCGCGACAAAGCCGCTGATCTCGGTACGCAGGTAGTAGTCGGCGAGACGCTGCAAACCTTCGATATCGACATCGCCGTTGCGAAACGGTGTGACGATCGGCAGCCAGATACCGGAGTACATCAGTGCGCCTCTTTCAAAGAGCCGATACGCTTGAGCGAGCCGATCAGAGCCTCGGGCACCGATGCGATCAGCGTATGCATCGTGAAATCGAGGTCTTCGGGCGCGATGGAGAAGAGGACACGCACGCCGTCACGGACGACTTCCGTGCCGACGACGTAGACGCCGAGTGGCGAGTGCAGCAGGGATTTGAGTTGCGAGCGCGCTTCGCTTTCGGTTTCCCGGATCAGGGTAACGGGCAAAAGCACACGCGACAGCGGAAAGGGAATGACGTTGTTGCTGCGCTGGACAGGCTGCTGGAGGGACTGTTGAGCAGGCTGTGAAGCGGTCTGTAAAGCGGGCCGTAAAGCAGACTGTAAAGCGCGTGAAGGGGAGCGTACGGAATCGGGGACTTCGGACGGTTGAGAGAGAGCCATGGTGAGCGGTCAATCCCGCAGTGGTTGGTCAAGACAGTTACGAGATTAGTCCTGCCGGTATAAATGCGGTGCAAAAAAGCGGCAGCCCGGCGAAAAAATACAGTGCAGACACTGACAGTTTCCCTGCGGCTGCCGGCAAGGCAGGCATCCTGTCAATGCCTGCCTGTCTAGCGACTTTTAACACCCTCTTAACACCCTCTTAACACCGCTTCAACTTGATGACCCGCGAAATCTGACCTACCGTGAAGCTGCTGTTACGCGCGTAAGGCGCGCATTCGAGCGGCGCCGTCAGCGACTGGTCGGGCGCGTACTGGCCGACATAGCGGAACCGGTCGGTTTCCGAGCGGATAAATACCGGAATCGGGTTTGTCTGCCTGGCGAGGGTGCGGCCGGCGGCACGCGCGGCCGCCCCGCTGTTGCAAAGAACCACGTCAGGCGCCTGCGGGTTTAAATCCATTCGCAGACACGCGGCCACCACCTTGCCGCGCCGGGTCGGCAGGAAGGCCTGCTTGCTGCCGCCGCACACTGTGTGAATATATTCGCGTGAATAATCTTTGCCGATTTCGAATTCGTCCATGAAGGCCTCCAGAAATCCGCTCGAAGCGAAGCCGCTTCAGCGGAGAGGCCAAGACAATAACGAATTGCGTCTAAAGCACTTATAAATTCGGTGCAGGGCGCAATAAAGGACGAATATCTTTTCGTTGCGTTGCCGCCTATTCCGGCGTCATTCCTGCTCGCACACGCGCGCAAGCGCCCGATCCATCGCCACCGCATATAACGGATCCAGTGCATGGCTCGTCACATAGTCTTGCGTCGCGCGCGCCAGTTGCGCGCTGCAATCGGCCTGCGCGCGCAAGGTCTTCGTATCGGCGAGCTGCTTGATAAAGCCTTGCTGCAGACGGTCCAGTTCCGGACGAATGTCCTTCTTCAGGTCCACGCGCTTTTCGTCGGGCGCGTGGCCTTCGCGGTGCCATTGCGCGAGTAACCCGTATTGCACCAGTTTATTGGCTTCAATCTGATCGGCGAAGAAATGCGTGGCGAGCTGCGTCGGCACGCCGAGCGCGCGCGCTTCTTCGGCGGCCGCCTTGATCACGTCCGCCTCGCGCGGCAGGTCTTCAACCGGCTTGCGCGAGTCCCACTTCGACAGCGCGACCTGCCGCGCGATATGCAAGCGCGCAACGGTCATATCGAGCAGCGGAAGAAATGCCTGGTTGTCCGCCGGCGCGCTTTCGGACGGCGGCGCGGCGAACAGCAGAACAGCGGCGAGCGGAGTAACCAGTAAACGCGTTTTTTGAAAACTGAACTTCAGCATCGGTCGGGTCCTTATGCGGGTGGATGCGGGCGCTGGAACAACGAGCCCGCTGACGTGCGGGCTGCGCCCGGAGCCCCCATAACGGCTAGCACCAAGGCCTTATTCCACAGCAGTCGAACTTTCATTAGGTCCGCACGCGGGTGCCGTCAGCGGGGCGCATCTTCGACAAGTTTGTCCACCATACGTTCAGGACTCGCAGCGTATGATCACCCGTTAGAACCGGTAGTCAAGCTTCAGCGTCGCCGCCTGTGCCGATGCGTGACTGGTTGCAATCAATGCGTCGTAACCGACCGACACCGTGAGCGCTTTGGTCGGCTGCATGCTGACACTGACACCCGTGGTGAACTGATCGCGCGGCAAGCTCGTGCCCGGCGCGGCGAACAGTGTGCCGTCCTGCGCGCCGACCGTGACGACGCGCCCGGTACTGAGCAGTTCGCGCGCGTAGCCAACCCGCAACTCCAGATTAACGGGCTTTAACTGGTTACCAAAGCTTTTGTCAAAAGTGATTTGCGCATACGGCTGCAAACTGCGCACATTGTCCGTGCCGACGTTCAGATCCTGGCCGTTCGCGCCGCTCTCGCTAAAGCCGTTGGCATGCAGATACGAAAACCGCATGCCGATACGCGGCGTGACCGTCATGCCGCCGATCGCAAGCGGCATTGCGGCCTGCGCGGCAGCCGTCGCTTCCTGGCCGATATGATCGCCTTCGGCGGTGCCGATCCCAGCGAACGGCCGCTTCTGCGACAGGAAATCGATGCCCGCGCCGACTACGCCCGACACCTCGACCGGCCCGATCGTGCGGCCGCCGTAGAACGCCGCGCGCAACGTATCGGTCGTACCGGAATCGCCAGTGCTGTCTTCGCTGATGTCGCTGTGGTTGTAGCTGCCGGAGAAGCCAACCGTATACGCGCCGACCTGATGATCGAGGCCCGCGATAAAGCCGTAATTACGCGCCTCGAACCCGGGTTGGCCGTTCGTGCCGTGCACCTTCGTCTGCGAACCGGTCGCGTTGATCCATACCGACTGGCGCGACGCCGCTGCGCCGGCAAGCGGCAGGCGCTCGAGCAGTGCGGCGTTCGCCATTTGGGCCGACAGTGCGAGGTTCGTGCCGAGCGCGGTGAAGATGCTCGTATCGAGCGGCGCGACGACCGTCGTGCCGCTGCCGGGCGCGCCGCCGTCAGCGGGCGGATCATCGCCGCCCGGTTGCTGCTGCGCGTCGCCGGTCAGCACGAGATCGACTTCATTCGCGCTGTATTGCACCGACTGCTGCAGCGTGCCGAGTTGCGCGCCCGAAGCGACCGTGCTCGACACGGTGGAAAAGGTTCCGGTCACGCCGGCGCCCGCCGTCACGATCGCATAGCGGTTCGCCTGATACGTGCCCGGGTCGTACAGCACGTGCAGTCCGCCGTTGAGCGCGGCCGTACCGCCCACATGCAATTGCGAGCCCGAGGTCGGGCTCACCTCGATCGCAAGCGACGCGTTGCCTGCCTGCGTGTAGTTGCCGCCAACCGTCAACGTACCGATCGAACCGCCCGGCATCACGACGCCGTTATTCGTCACGTTGCCGGTAATCGAGCCGTGACCGCGCAGCGTGCCCGGCGCGTCGACGATGACATCGCCGCCGAGCTGCGCGCCCGTATTGTTGATATCGCCGACCGCGAGCGCGCCCGACATGACCTCGGTCACGCCGGAAAACAGATGGCTATCGCCGTTCAGCACGACCGAGCCCGTGCCTTGCTGCTCGATGCGCCCCGCGCCCGTGATGTTGCCGGCGTAGGTAATCGCATCAGGCCGGTTGAACACGAGCAGACCGTCGTTGACGGTATTGCCGACCAGATCGCCTGCCGCCGTGCCCTGCCCGATCGTCAGAATGCCGCCCGACGACACCACCGGATTCGTCAGCGATCCGAACAGGTTTTGCGTGCCGCCGGACAGCACCTGCGTGCCGCTCACCGACGCGCCGCTCGACACGACCTGCGTGCCGCCGCTTGCGACGATCGAGCCATTGGCGGTGCCGCCCGACTGCACGTCCTGCGTGCCGCCCGATGCAACCATGGTGCCGGATGTGACGCCGCCCGCGCCGACCGTTTGCGTGCCGCCGGACGAGACCATCGTGCCGGACGTGACACCGCCCGAGCTGACCGTTTGCGTGCCGCCCGACGCGACCATCGTGCCGGACGCAATGCCACCGGAGCTGACCGTCT
Organism: Paraburkholderia edwinii; assembly: GCF_019428685.1. Classification (NCBI taxonomy): domain Bacteria; kingdom Pseudomonadati; phylum Pseudomonadota; class Betaproteobacteria; order Burkholderiales; family Burkholderiaceae; genus Paraburkholderia; species Paraburkholderia edwinii. Next base: position 1,257,560 of record NZ_CP080095.1, on the reverse strand, counting down.
GCGAACCGCCGGATGCGACTGTGGTGCCCGATGTGGCGCCGCCCGAGCCGACCGCCGTGCCGCTCGCCGTGCCGCCACTCGCCACCGTCTGCTGCGCGCCGCTGCCGACCGAGGTGTTCACGGTCTTCCCGCCCGACGACACCACTTCGCTGCCGCCGCTGCTGAGTACCGTGCCGCTCGCGGTACCGCCGGCAACGATCGATGTGCCGCCGCTCGCGACGTGCGTGCCGCTTGCCATGCCGCCCGACATCACGACGCTCGAGCCGCCGTTGCCGACCGATGTGCTGCTTGCGGCGCCGCCCGACGAGACGAGTTGCGTGCCGCCGCTCAGCAGCGTGCCGCTCGTCTTGCCGCCCGACGACACGACCTGCGTGCCGCCGCTGTCCACCTGCGTGCTGTTCGCGGCACCGCCCGACGACACCGCCTGTGCGCCACCGCTGCTCACATGCGCGCCGGTCGCGTTGCCGCCCGCTACGTTCTGCTGGCCGCCCGACTTCACCTGTGCGTTCTGCGACGAGCCGCCCGAAGAGACGATCTCGACACCGCCGCTGCCGATCTGCGTGATGCTCGTCACGCCGCCCGAACCGACCGACACGCTGCCGCCCGCGGACGCCGTGGTACCGCTCGCGGTGCCGAATACCGTCTGCGAGCCGCCGTTCGTTACCGTCGTGCCGACCGTCGTGCCGCCGCGCGACACGACTTCGGACCCGCCATCGACCACCGAACCGCTTGCGGTGCCGCCGGACAGCACGTTCTGCACGCCGCCTGCGTTCACGGTCGTGTCCAGCGCCGTCCCGCCGCCGGATATAAACGTGGTACCGCCGCTGCCGACTGATGTGTTGCTCGCCGTGTCGCCTGACAACACGGTCAACTGGCCACCGTTTTCGACCAGGACGTTCACCGCCTGACCATTAGAGATTACGAACGACGAGTTCGAGTTGGTACCGGATACGGTGGCCGACGTATTGGTGATCAGCGCGGCGCCGGCGAACTGCATGACGTCCGTCGCCGTACCGCCGCCGGACACAGCGAGCGTCCCGCCCCTCGACACGGTGGTCAACGATGCGCTGCCGCCGGTCAGCACCGTCTGCAGTCCGCCGCTCGCGACCGTCGTGCTTACCGTCATACCGCCCGACGAAACGATCTCCTGCCCGCGGCTGCCGACCGTGGTCGACGTGGCACTGTTGCCGGCTAGCACCGTCAACTGGCCGCCGTTCTCGACGATCACCTTTTCCGCGTCGCCGTTGACGATGCTGAACGACCCACTGGCGTTCGTACCGCTGACGGTTGCCGACGTGTCGGTAATCAGCGCCGCCCCTGCGTTTTGCGTCACATTCGTCGCGGTGCCGCCGCCCGACACGACCAGTTGGCCGCCGTTGTTCACGGTCGTGGACGTCGCCGTGGCGCCCGACGAAACAAGCAATTGCCCGCCATTGCTAACCGTCGTGTTGTCCGCGCTCGCTCCGCTCTCAATGGTCGCGTTGCCGCGTGTGCCGATCTGCGTGCCGCTCGCGCTCGTTCCGTTCAGCACATCGAGCGAACCGCCGGCTTCGAGAAATACCCCCTGCGAGACGCCGTTCGAGATCGAGAACTGATTCGTCACGCCGCTTACGGTGTTCGTGCCATTCACGGTGGCCGACGTATTGGTGATCAGCGCGGCGCCGGCCTGCTGCGTGACGTTGGTCGCCGTGCCACCCGACGACACCGCGAGCGTGCCGCCGTTGCCGACCGTCGTCGAATTGGCCGAGCCGCCCGCCAGCACCACCGCAGACCCTTGATTGACGATGTGGGTACTGGTCGCGGAGTTGCCGGACAGCACGGTCAACGAGCCGCCGTTTTCAAGCAGCACACCGTTCGCCAGACCGTTTGAAATCGAAAACGCGCCACTGCTATTGACGCCGTTTGCGGTCGCCAACGTGTCCGCCGTGAACGCAGCGCCACCCGACTGATCGATCGCGTTCGCGATGCCGCCTGCGGATACCGTGATCGCACCGCCGGAGAACACCGTCGTACCGCTGGCGATCGCGCCTGACGATACGATCTGCTGTCCACCGCTGCTGACTGTCGTGCCGCTTGTCGTACCGCCCGACGATACGGCCTGCCGTCCGCCGCCGCTGACGATCGCACCGATCGTGACGCCGCCACCCAGCACGTTTTGCGTGCCGCCGCCGACGACGATCGTCGACGTATCGGTGCCTTGCACGTTCTCGATGCCGCCACCGCTGACCGTCGCGCGCGTCACGCTGCCACCCGACAATACGTTTAACGTGCCACCGTTATTCACAACCGCGCTGATTGCCGAGCCGCCGGCGCTAACGTTCTCAGTCCCGCCGCTGATATTCGTCGCGCTCGCGACGCCGCCCGACGATACGTTCAACGTGCCGCCCGCGCCGACGGTCGCCGACGTATCGGTGCCCGCGAGATTTTCGATGCCGCCCGCGCTGATCGTGGTGCGCGTAGCGGTCGCGCTGGTCGACACGTTCAGTGTGCCGCCATTGACGTTCGCGCCGATCGCGGACCCGCCGCTGCCGACCGAGCTCTGTGCGCCGCTGAGCACCGTCGTCGCGCTCGCCGTCCCGCCCGCGGACACAATCTGCGTCGCGCCGCTCGACAGCGTGGCAGAGATGTCCTTCCCCGCCACCGCATCGACGCCGCCCGACAGGACCGTCGTGCGCGTCGCACTGCCTCCCGCGAGCACGTTGATGCGTGCGTCCGCGCTGACCGTGGTCCCGCTCGCGACGCCGCCCGACGATACGGACACGGCGCCGCTGCTGTCGACTATCGTGCCGTTCGCGACGCCGCCGCCGAAGATCGTCTGGGTCGACCCGCCGCTCACGAGCGTGCCGGTTGCGATGCCGCCCGACAAAACCTGCTCGGACGCGATGCCGAGCAGGATCGTGCCGCTGACCATCCCGCCCGCCGACACCTGATCGATGCCGCCGCTCACGACCGCACCGTTCGCCGTACCGCCGGACACGATCAGGGTGCCACCGGCACCGACACTCGTGCCCTGCGCGACGCCGCCCGCGAGAACGGCTTGCACGCCGGCAGCGCCGACGCTCGTGCTGCTGGCCACCCCGCCCGACTGCACGTTCTGCACACCGCCCGCGGTCACGCTATCGCCGATCGTCGTGCCGAGCACGTTCTCGACATTGCCAGCGCCGATCGTCACGCCAATTTCGCTATCGCCCGCGCCGACCGTCGTCTGGGCGAGCGCGCCGGGCGCAAGCCACGGCTGCGCCGTCAGCGCCGCGAGCAGCATGCCGAAGAGGCGCGAACACCGGCGATAGCGTCGGCCAAAGGCGCGCACGGCATAGACGCGGCGCCAGGTGAATGGCTTCATTCTTGGTTCTTCCCCGAATTCCTTACTGCTTTTCTTGTGCTTCTTGTTTTGCTGCTTCGTCTTTTTATCGCTTTGCTTCTACTACTTCGGCAGCCGGCGCCTGGTCTTTAGCGCTTTGTTGCTGCGACGATGGACGTTCTCGATGTTTGGGCGAGTCAATCCGCCGCCACGGCCTCCGGCTGCTCACTGAACCCCGGAATCCGCCGGATCGTGTTCATCACCTGCTCCGCCGTGATGAGCCGCGTGCATTCGAATTGCCGCGGCGTGTTCGCGTGGCGCGGACACCAGAGGAAGTCGTGGTGATCGAACTGCACGCGCACGTCGTTCCAGCAGCTATTGCACGTGTGGTAGTTGATCACGCGATACGGCGTGTCGAATTCGTTGGTCGGATGCGTAAAGCCGCTGATCATCACGACCGGGGTGCGCATCGTCCATGCGAGCCACGACAGGCCGCTGCTCAGGCCGACGAAAAACTCCGCATGCTTGAGCCAGCGCGCGCGTTCGGCGAGCGGCCGGTCGCCGGTGAAATCCTCGGACCCGTACGGTATGTGATTCCACACGACGCCGCTGCCATGTGTCGCTTTCTGGTCGATGCAGATTACGCGGTAACCGTTCTGCTTCAGAAACTGCACAATTTCGCGCCAGCCGGTCGGGTTGTTCCAGTATTTGCACTGCGTCGTGCTTTGCGCGGCGATACAGACGTATTTCTCGGGAATCGGCCGGCTGTCGTCGGGCAGGACGATTTGCGAACGCGCTTCCTGCGGATCGACGCCGAGAATATAGGCCGCTGTGCGGTGCAGGCCGACGAGTCGGAAGTCGCACGGCTGGCGCACGTTCGCATCGTCGGTGAAGAACAGGCCGATGTTGTAGGTGGCGTAGAAGGCGTTCGGGTCGATCGCGTCGGGCGCCGCGAACGTGATCGACGGGTACGCATCGCGGAACAGCGGGATCAGCGCGTCGGCCATCACGCAGGTCAACCGGCAGCGATGCTGCGCCTCGAATTTCGCGACATACGGAAACCAGCCGAGCGTGTCGCCGAGCGTGCCGACCGGCAGATGCACGAGCACCTCGCGGCCGGTCAGATTGAGACGATGGCGGAACACCTCATTGCCTTGCGACGAGACCTCGATCTCGAACGGCACGAAGTATTTCTTGCTGCTCGCGACGACGCCGGCCGCCAGCTGCGTTTCAAACAGCGGATTCGCCGTGGCCGTGTCGCGCAGCACCACGCGCCATTCGGCGTCGCCGGGCGGCAGCGTCACGCGGCAGCCATCGTTGAAGTCGAAGCGGATGCCGGCTGGACCTTCCTGTGTCGGCACGGACGGCGGGCTTTGAATGGGCTGTCCGCCTTCGCCCTTGGCCGCATTAGCTGCATTAGCCGCGCTATCGGTCGGTGCAGCGTGGCCGGCACTATCGGCGTTCGAGGCTGGCGCGGCTTGTGCGGCGTCAGCCGCGGCTTCCGGGCCGGCCGGCTGATCCGGCGCGGCGGCCAAACCGGCGCTTGCGCCGGCGGGCACTTCGCCCGGTGCTGCGCGATCGGCGGACCCCACCGCCGTGCGCGACTGCGCGTCTGCTTGAGACATAATCGATCCGAATGATGACGACACCGAATGGCCTTGTACTTGTGATTCGCGCTTTTCCGGTCGCCGTTATGCGAAAAACCGGTTATTTAACCATTGGCCGATATCACCCGCAACAGGTGAAACGCGCAGATTTCGGCCGCGATCGAGGAGCAGCCGATGAGCGTGAGCATCGTGCAACTGGGTACGCCGCGTGCCGCCGACGAAGGCCTGCGCATCGGCACGGTGCGGCGTCCGCCGCGCGGCGTGCCGAAAAGCGAGTTCGGCAAGCGCAACTACTACGACGTCTGGCTGCCGATCCTGTCGCCGACGCCGGAGCTCGTGAGCGAGGCGCTCGCGGCTGAAACCGACCGCGAATGGGCCGCGTTCGCGCGCAAATTCCGCGCACAGATGAATAGCGGCGACGCGTCGAAAGTGCTCGACACACTCGCCGCGCTCTCGACCACCACGAATTTTTCGGTCGGCTGCTATTGCGACGACGAAAACCGCTGCCATCGCAGCATCCTGCGTCAGCTGCTGAAAGACCGCGGGGCCGAGGTGAAATGAACCTCGTGAAATGAACCTCGTGAAATGAGCCTGTGAAATGAGCCAGTGCGCTGGATTTCAGCCCGCAGATTTCTGGCGCGCTGAGTGCAGCCCAATCAATTCAGCGCGACGAACTCGTACGCGAAACCCGCCGCATCGGTTCCCTGACATAGGTGTCAAACACCTGATTCGCCGCAACCGGCTTGCCGAACAGGTGCCCTTGCATGACGGTCGCACCGAGCTCGCGCAGCGCGTCGGCCTGTGCCCGCGTTTCGACGCCTTCGATCACGCAGGTCATGCCGAGGTTCTGGCAAAGCTCGACGATGCTCTTTACGATCGCGCGCGCGGTCGGCTCGCGATCGATCCCGGCGATGAAACTGCCGTCCACTTTTACCTTGTCGATCGGCAGGCGGTGCACGCTATTGAGGCTCGAAAAACCGGTGCCGAAGTCGTCGAGCGAAATGCGCGCGCCCAGTTTCTTCAGCGCGTCGAGTGCGGTGCGCGCCTGGCCGAAATCCTGGATCAACGCGGTTTCGGTAATCTCGAAGTCGATCCGGTGCGGGGCGACGCTGCTGGCGAGCGTGGTGCGGATCACGCGGTCGAGCGCGCCTGGCGAGGTCAGGTCGCGCGCCGACAGGTTGAACGAAATGCGCACGACCTCGGGCCAGTTGCGCGCGGCATCGAGCGCCTTGCGCAGCAGCACTTCGGTTAGCGCATGAATCAGGTCGCAACGCTCGGCGACCGGGACAAACACAGACGGCGCGACCACGCCGAGTTCGGGGCTGGTCCAGCGCGCGAGCGCCTCGAACGCCATGATCTCGCGCAGCGCCGTATCGTAAATGGGCTGGAAATGCAGCGAGATTTCGCGTTCGTAGTCCGCGCGTCGCAGGCATTCCTCGATCCGGCTCAGGTGGCGGATCTGCGTTTCATGCTCGGGCGAGAAAATCACCGTGCCGCCGCGCCGGTGCGACTGCGCGAAATGCAACGCGTAGTACGCGCGCTCGACGAGCTGGGTCGTCGTTTCGCCGGCCTCGGGGAAGTTCGCGAAGCCGATCGACGTCGAGAGCCGCGCCGAGCCTTCCGGCAGCGCATACGGGCGTTCGATCGCGCCGCACAGCCGGTCGCCGAGATCGAGCAGTTGCCGGTAAGCCGTTGCGCCGACCACGATCAGCCCGAACTCGTCGCCGCCGATGCGCGCGACGCTCAGTTGCGGTGTCACCTGCGCGGCGAAACGCCGGCCTGTTTCGATCAGCACGCGGTCGCCAAACGCATGCCCGTACAGATCGTTGATCCGCTTGAAGCCGTCGAGATCGACCACGCCGATGGCGAGACTTCCCGGCGCGCGCGCCTGGCCCTGCAGCGGCACGAGATGCTGGTCGAGGTCCGCGAAGAAACGCCGGCGGTTCGGCAGGCCCGTCAACGCATCGAGATTCGCAAGCCGGAAGTTGTCGTCGGAAAGGCGCTGCGTTTCCGCATGCTTCGCGCGCAGCTGGATCTGAGATTCGACGAGATTCCGGAAATCGCGGTAGTAGATGAGCAGGATCAGCACCATCACGACCGCGACCAGCAGCACGTTGACCGCGATCGCGACGAGCACCGGGTTATGCGTCGACGCGAAAAAGAGCGCAAACGGCACGATCACGATGGTGGTTAGCAGCAGCGCGGCAAAGCGCATATGCATGAGACAGAAGATGCAGCCGATCACTGTCATCGCCATGTAGAACGCGACGTGGCTGCGCGCGTACGCGTCGCCGTAAGGGTACAGCGACAGCGCCCAGGCGACGAATGCGGTACCGATTCCGGCGATCATCCACACCATCGTGCGCAAACGCCGCGCGAGCGCTTCGTCGGAGAGCATACGGCGCCTCGAGTGCAGCCACACCGCGACGCGCCCGATGCAAAACAGGCACAGCAGTGCCGGCGCATACACCGACAGATAGACGGGCGCGACACCGAAATGCGTGATCGCGACCGTCACCGTGTTGACGATCAGAACCGCGTAAAGCAGAGGCACCTGCTGCAGGAACGCGCGATATTGCGAGCGACGCAGTTCGAGGCGAACCGCCGGTGCGATGCGCGAACCGGACCATCTCTTGAAGAAAGACATGCGTGCCCCGTTGCATTGGCGCGGTTGCATTGGCGCGGAATGTTTTAGGCCTCGTTACTCCCAGCAAAATTCCCGCCACTGCCCGGTAAAAGCTTTCCAATCCTTATCAGATGCCGGCGGCCGTATTTACCGCACACCACGCATGTGCTGGAAAACACGGACAAAAAAAATCGCCGGCGCATAAAGCGTCGACGATTTCATTTTTTGCTGCACAGGCTGCCCACGAAATGTCGGGCAACGCCGATCCTAAGTAGGACAGACCGTCTTACACACTGCTATCCGCGCGGACGTTCGCCGCGCGGATAGGCTCCGCGGCCGCGATGCGCGCCTCGCCCGGCAGCGTCCACTCGAGCCAGCGGGAACGATGCAGCACGACCAGCACGAAGGCGAGCGCCGACAGGCCGCCGAACGTTGCAAAACCCATCTGATAGCTGCCGGTGCTTTCCTTCGCAATGCCCATGATGACCGGCAGATAGAACCCGCCGATACCGCCTGCCGCACCGACAATGCCCGACATCAAGCCGGTCTTGCCCTTCCAGCGCTGCGGCACGAGCTGGAACGTCGCGCCGTTGCCGAGTCCGAAGCACAGGTACATCGCGACCAGCAGCACGATGCCCGCGGCGAGCGGCGGCATCCAGGCGGCGAACACGAAGTCGCACACCGAGATTCCCGCGAGCAGCATCACGAGCGCGCGCACGCCGGAGATACGATCGGCGACAAGGCCGCCGATCGGCCGCACGAGCGCGCCGATAAACGCGAGCAGCGACATAAAGAGGCCTGCTTCGAGCGCCGGCATCTGGTAGAGCGAGATCAGCAGCGTCGTGACATACGAGGACATGCCGACAAAGCCGCCGAACGTGATGCTGTAGACGAGCATCACGACCCACGTATCGCCTTCGACGAGCACGCTGCGGTAATGACGCGGCAACACAAAGATCGCGAGCAGCGCGCCGAGCACCGGCAGCAGCAGCACGCCCGTCCTGCCGGGTCCGAACGCGCCCGCATGCACGACAAGCACGAGCGCGACGAGACCCGCGAGTGTGATGAAGAAGCTGCGGAACGCGCGCGGCGCGCTGCCCGACTTCGGCGCAAGGTCGTGCGCCCAGAAAAACAGCGCGGTGGCCGCCAGCGCGAGCAGCGGCAAAGCGGCGCCCGCCGCCGTCGTCCAGCCGAAATGCGCGGCGAGACCGGGGAACAGGAAGCCGTCGAGCACCGCGCCGATATTGCCGGCTGCCGCGAGACCGAGCACGAGCCCCTGCACCTTCGGCGGATAGTTGCTGCCTGCCATCGGCAACGCGACCGCGAAGCTCGCGCCGCCGACGCCGAGGAACACGCCGAGCACGAGCAGCAACGTGTAAGACGGCGTGCCCGGCATCAGCAGCAGCACGATCGACGGAATCGCCGAGAGCAGCACGCCCATCAGCGCGATGCGCCGGCCGTCGCACGCCTGGTACAGGTTGCCGAGCGTCACGCGCAGGATCGCCGCGCCGAGCACCGGCACCGCGACCAGAAAGCCCAGTTCGGCGGGCGACATCGCAATGTCTTTGTGAATGAACGGCGCGAGCGGCCCGAACATCACCCACACGGTGAAACCGGTATCGAAGTAGAAGAAGCACGCGAGCAGCGCGCGCCAGTTACCGCTCGTCAACGAACTGAACAGATTTTTCATGGGTCTCTCTGCGAGGGCGCGCACGACGTTGTGTGCACGCAAAAGAAAAGCGTCCCGAACCGCACGCGCGCAAGGCAAATCGGCACGCCGATCGCGCTACGTGTGGTTCGGGACGCCGTTGCCCCTTAGTGGTCCGCTCAACGCGAGCGCACCGCTCTCGAACTGCAATCATCAAGGCCGCCATTGGCCTCGGCGGCGATTAACGCAATAGGTATGCCATCGGGTGTCGAGGTCGCGTGCGGCGAGTGGCCGAATGCGCGCGACGAGCGCGGCTCGATAGGGGCAATCGCTTGTCTGGAGGGGCCCTGGGCGCGGCGAGGCGCGCGTTGGAAAAACGAAAGCGGCTGCAGACAATGCGTCTGCAGCCGCTTTTTCGTCGCTCGCGAATGGCTTTTTACCGAACCGGCCGATCGCCCGCACGCACGCTGACGAAGCGAACCGGTGCCGCGCCGTGGTGCACCGCACCACGGCCGTGCGTTCGTCGGTGGATTACCGCTGGTTCGACCCCGAGATCACATCAACCCAGACGGCCAGCACGAGAATGCCGCCCTTCACGATCATCTGCCAGTATGAGTCGACGTCGAGCATCGACATGCCGTTGTCGAGGCTCGCCATCACGAGCGCGCCGATCAGCGCGCCGTAGACCGTGCCCGAGCCGCCGCGCATCGAGGTGCCGCCGATAAAGCACGCGGCGATCGCGTCGAGTTCGCCGGTCGTGCCCGCCGACGGCGAGCCCGCCGCGAGCCGCGCGGTTTCGACAAGGCCGCCGAACGCGCACATCAGCCCCATCAGCGCGAAGATCGCGAGCTTCACGCGGTTCGTGTTGACACCCGACAGGCGCGTCGCTTCGAGGTTCGAGCCGACCGCGTAGATACGGCGGCCGAACACGGTCTGCGTCGCGACATAGGTGAAGATGCCGAGCAGCGCGAGCAACACGAGCACCGGCACCGGAATGCCGCCGTAGCGGTTCAGCGTGGCGACGAACGCGAGCACGAGCAGCCCGGCCGCCACAATCTTCACGCCGTCCTGCCACAGCGGCACAACGGGCAGGTTGTAGTGCTGACGGCTCCTGCGCTGCCGCACGGTCAGCACGGCGAGCAGCGCGAACAGCACGACCGCCAGCACATTGCCCGCGATACGCGGCAGATAGCCTTGCCCGACGAACACGAGCGCATCTGAGGCGGGCGCGATCGTCGAGCCGCCCGTGATGCCGAGCAGCACACCGCGATAGGCGAGCATGCCGCCGAGGCCGACGATAAACGACGGCACGCGCAAATAGGTGGACCACCAGCCGTTGAACACGCCGACCGCGACGCCCGCGAGCATCACGACCGGCAGCGTGGCCGCGAGCGGCCAGTGGAACTTGACGTCGAGAATCGCCGCGAGGCCGCCGAGCAAGCCGAGCAGCGAACCCACCGACAGATCGATTTCGCCGGCGATAATGACAAATACCATGCCGCACGCGAGCATCCCCGTGATCGACATCTGCCGCAGCAGGTTCGACAGGTTGCGCGGCGTGACGAACGCGCCGTCGGTGAGGAACGAAAAGAACGTCCAGATCACCGCGACCGCAAGCAGCAGCGCGAGCAGCTTGTAACGCGCGAACAGTTGCTTGACGCGCTGGCCCGATGCGATCGATGCGCGCCCGGGCGCGCGGTTTTCGACGGAACTGATTTCAGGTGTCATGCGACGCTCGCAAGTTGAGAGGGGTCATGGCGTTCGGCGCTAAGCGCCGCCGTCAGGATATGTTCCTGCGTCAGGCCGTCGTTGACGAAGTCGCCGCGCAGGCGCCCTTCGCCGATCACGAGCACGCGGTCGCTCACGCCGAGCACTTCGGGCAATTCCGAGGACACGACGACAATCGACACGCCGCGCCGCGCGAGCGCGAACATCAGCTTGTAGATTTCGTATTTCGCGCCGACGTCGACGCCGCGCGTCGGCTCATCGAGAATCAGCACCTGCGGGTCGGTGAGCAGCATGCGCGTCAGCACGGCCTTCTGCTGGTTGCCGCCGGAAAGACTCGCGATCGACAGCATCGGCGACGCGGCGCGCACCGACAGGCGCTTCATTTCAGTGTGGATCGTGTCGAGTTCCGATGCGCTGTCGATACGCCCGCCCTTCGCGAAGCGCGACAGCACCGCGAGCGTGATGTTGTAGCCAACGCCTAGCTGCGGCACGATGCCGTGCCGCTTGCGGTCTTCGGGCACCATCGCAATGCCGGCGCGAATCGCGTCGGCCGGTCCGCCGATCTTCAAACGCTTGCCGTTCATCCAGACTTCAGCGTGGCTCGCGCCCGGATAGGCGCCGAAAATCGCTTGCATCAACTCGGTGCGGCCCGCGCCGACCAGACCCGCGACGCCGAGAATCTCGCCTTTGCGCAACGAAAACGACACGTCGTCGACGCGTTTGCGGTTCGCATTCGTCACGTCGAAACACGTGACGTTGCGCGCTTCGAAAATCACGTCGCCGATGTCATGCGGCTCGCGCGGAAACAGGTTCGTGATCTCACGTCCGACCATCATCGCGATGATGCGATCGGTGTCGAGCTTCGCCATCGGCTGCGTCGCGACATGCTTGCCGTCGCGGATCACGGTGATCGTGTCGCACACGGCTTCGACTTCGTCGAGCTTGTGCGAGATATAGACGCACGCCACGCCGCGTTTCTTCAGGTCGCGCACGATATTGAGCAGGATCTGCGTTTCGGCCGCGGTCAGCGATGAGGATGGCTCATCGAGAATCAGCAGCTTCGCCTGCTTGTTCAGCGCCTTCGCGATTTCGATCAGCTGCTGATGGCCGCCGCCGTAGTTCATCACGGGCTGCGCGACGTTGATGCCTTCGATATTGAGCTCGCGCAGCAGCGCGTCGGCGCGCTGATACATCGCCGCGTAGTTCATGCGGCCGCCGGGCAGCGTGATTTCGTTGCCGAGGAAAATATTCTCGGCCACCGACAGCTGCGGCACGAGCATCAGTTCCTGGTGAATGATCACGATGCCGGCGCGTTCCGTATCGCGAATGTTCTGTGCGTGCAGCGGCCGGCCTTCCCACAGCATCTCGCCGGACCAGTCGCCGTACGGATAGACGCCCGACACGATCTTCATCAGCGTCGATTTGCCGGCGCCGTTTTCGCCGCACAGGCCGACGCATTCGCCGGGCGCGACCGAGAGATCGATGCCGTCGAGCGCCCGTACGCCGGCAAACGATTTGGCGATGCCGCGCAGTTCGAGAAGCGCGGGTGCCTTGTGCGCCTGTTCCATGCGTTTCGTCCTGGGTGGATCGAGGGCGCGCGCGGGCCCGGCCTGTGTTACCAGCCGGGCGTGCCGCCGGATTTGCCTCTGGTGGTACTGAACCCGCGCGCCTGTTACAGAGAGCGACGAACGCGTCAGTTGCCGGCGAGCTGCGCCTGCGTGTAGAAGCCGTCCTTGATCACGACGTCGGCGTTAGCCTTCGTGAGCAGCGTCGGCTGCAGCAGCACCGTGTCGACCTGCTTCTTGCCGTTGTCGTACTTCGCGTTGAACGCGGGCTTGTTGCCCTTCGCGAGATCGACCGACAGCTGCGCCGCCTGGCTCGCGATCAGCTTGAGCGGCTTGTAGACGGTCATCGTCTGCGTGCCGGCGATCACGCGCTTCACGGCCGCGAGGTCCGCGTCCTGGCCCGATACCGGCACCTTGCCCGCGAGATGCTGTGCGGCGAGTGCCTGGATCGCGCCGCCGGCGGTGCCGTCGTTCGAGGCCACGATCGCGTCGATCTTGTTGTTGTTCGCGGTCAGCGCGTCTTCGGTGATGCGCAGCGCAGTGGCGGCGCTCCACTCGGGCACCCACTGCTGGCCGACGATCTTCACATCGCCGCGGTCGATGGCGGGCTTCAACACCTTCAGCTGGCCTTCGCGCAGCATCTTCGCGTTGTTGTCGGTCGGCGCGCCGCCGAGCAGGAAGTAGTTGCCCTTCGGCTGCGCGTTGAACACACCTTGCGCCTGCAGTTCGCCGACCTTCTCGTTGTCGAACGAGATATAGCCGTCGACGTCCGCATCGAGAATCAGGCGGTCGTACGACACGACCTTGATGCCGGCCTTGTGCGCTTCGGCGATCACATTGCCGAGCGTCTTCGAGTTGAACGGCACGATCACGATCACGTCGACGCCGCGCGAGATCAGGTTTTCGATCTGCGAGATCTGGCGCGATTCGCTGGCGTCGGCCGATTGCACCGATACCTTCGCGCCGAGTTTGGTTGCGGCCTCAACGAAATAGTCGCGGTCGCGCGACCAGCGCTCGACGCGCAGATCGTCGATACAGAAGCCGATTTCGGGTTTGTCCTTGCTTGCGTGCGCAAGCGGGGCGATCGAGGTCAGGCCGGCAAACATCGCGGCGCAGACGAGCGAATTCAGGACGGTACGACGCATGGCAGATTTCATGTCTCACTCCTTTTTCTGGTTGGCTACCGGCGCTTTCAAACGTGCGAGAGAAGTGAAGAGGCCGGCGAAATCGTACGGATGCGCCGCGAATTCGTGTTCGCGGTCGTCGATTGTGGTGATGCGGGATTTGTCCGCCCGACAGCGTGGGCCGTGCGGGCCGGTCGGGCAATTGCGAAATTGCCCGGCCCGGTTGACGTTTTTTACCGGCGCGCGGCACGCGGGCCGCGCATGCGCCCCGCTATTTCGCGGGGCCGTAGAGCGCTTGCGTCACGATGTCTTCGAGGTGCTCCTGGCGGCCGCTCACATGCCGCGGCGCGATGCCACGCGCAATCGCATCGTTGGCCAGCGCTTCAAGCGTGAAATTGCCCGAGAGAATCTTGCGGCCGAATTCGCTGTCCCAGGCCGCGTAGCGCTTTTCCTTGAACGCGGCGAGCCGGTCGTTTTCGATCAGGCGTGCCGCGCGTTCGAGCGCGATCGCCAGCGCGTCGATCGCGCCGATATGGCCGTAGAACAGATCGTCGGGATCGATGCTTTGACGGCGTACTTTTGCGTCGAAGTTCATGCCGCCCGTCGTAAAGCCGCCGTTGCGCAGAATCTCGTAGAACGCGAGCGTCAGTTCTTCGACACTGTTCGGGAACTGGTCGGTATCCCAGCCGTTTTGCGGGTCGCCGCGATTCGCATCGATACTGCCGAATACCCCAAGCGCAAAAGCATTCGCGATCTCGTGATGGAACGAGTGGCCCGCGAGCGTCGCATGGTTCGCTTCGATGTTCACGCGAATTTCATCCTGCAAGCCGAATTGCGTGAGGAAACCATGCACGGTCGCGACGTCGTAGTCGTACTGATGCTTGGTCGGTTCCTGCGGCTTCGGTTCGATCAGCAGCATGCCTTTGAAGCCTTTCTTGTGCTTATGCTCGACCACCATGCTCATAAAGCGGCCAAGCTGCTCGCGCTCGCGCTTGAGGTCCGTGTTGAGCAGCGTCTCATAGCCTTCGCGGCCGCCCCACAGCACATAGTTCGCGCCGCCGAGGCGCTGCGTTGCTTCGAGCGCTTCGAACACTTGCGTCGCGGCGAACGCAAACACTTCCGGATTTGGATTCGTGGCCGCGCCGGCTGCGTAGCGCGGATGCGAGAACAGGTTCGCCGTGCCCCACAGGAGCTTCACGCCCGTCTCTTCCTGCTTGCGCCCCAGGTAGTCGGCGATCGCCCGGAAGTTGCTCACGTACTGCTTGATGCTGTCGCCTTCAGGCGCGACGTCGTTATCGTGAAACGTGTAGAACGGCGCGTTGAGTTTCGAGAACATTTCGAAGGCGGAATCGGCCTTCAGGCGCGCGCGCTCCATCGGCTCGCCCGCGCCGTGCCACGGACGCTCGAAGGTGCCCGGTCCGAACATGTCGGTGCCGGCCCAGCCGAACGTATGCCAGTAGCAGACGGCGAGGCGCAGATGATCTTCCATGCGCTTGCCGAGCACGAGCTTGTCGCGATCGTAGTAGCGGTATGCGAACGGATTGGTCGACTGCGGGCCTTCATAGCGCACGGCCGGCAGGTGTTCGAAATAGGACATGCGCGTCTCCTTGATTGATGTCGTGCGTGCGCGTTTCGCCGCAAGTGCGCATTTGGCGCGCACCGCACGTTTGCATGAGTGACGCCATGCTGCCAGCTTGGGCTTCGAACCGGCAATTGCGAAATCCGCCAGCGCGACTAGCGATTCTTGCCGCCCGTTAAAATCGTATGGCGGCGGCAAGCTTGCACCGCCTAGAATAAGCAGAATACTTAATACCAACAGCGTGCGAAATTGCTTATCTGCGCTTATTTGCGCTTACCCGCGCTTGCCCAAATGGTGAGTCGCGTTTGCCCTTAAGGGTTTCGCCGCATACGGAGACGACGGCATGCCGACCATCGATGCATGCCGTTTAACTGGAACGATGACACGCCAGCAACCTGCTCAACGTACGCATCGAATCGCGCTGCTCTTCAACGCGAACAAGGTCTATGACCGCGAGATCATTACCGGCATCGGCAAGTACCTGCTGTCGACTCGCGTTGCATGGGACCTGTTTCTCGAGGAGGACTTTCGCGCGCGATTGAACGGCATCGAACACTTCGAAGGCGACGGCATCATTGCCGACTTCGACGACCCCGCCGTGTGCGAAGCGCTCTCCGATTGTCCGCTGCCGGTGGTCGCGGTCGGCTCGTCGTACGAAGAGGCGTCGCGGTATCCGGAAAACCTGCCATATATCGCCACCGATAATCGCAAGCTCGTTTCGCTGGCGTACACGCATCTGATCGGCGCGGGCTTGCAGCGCTTCGCGCTCTACAGCCTGCCCGAAGCGCCGACGAACCGCTGGGCGCAGGAACGCGAACTCGCCTTCAATGCGCTGCTCGAGGCAGACGGCCTGACCGGCGATGTGCATCGCGGGCTGCCGACCAGCGCGCCGGTCTGGAACCAGGCCAGCGAACAATTGGCCGCGTGGTTGCAAAGCTTGCCGAAGCCGGTCGGCATTATCGCGGTGACCGATGCGCGCGCACGTCAGCTCCTGCAGGTGTGCCTGATCTCCGGCATCGCAGTGCCCGAGGAAGTCGCGATCATCGGTATCGACAACGACCCTTTAACGCGTTCGCTCACGCGCATTCCGTTGTCTTCGGTGATTCAAGGGACCGAGGAAATGGGCCGCACGGCCGCGCACCTGCTGCATCAGATGCTGGGCGGCGCGCGCTTTGCGGGACGGCGCATTCTCGTGCCGCCGGTCGGCATCAATGTGCTCGAATCGACGCGGCATCAGCCGGTGTCGAGTCCGTACGTGATGCGCGCACGCCATTACATCCGCCAGTACGGCTGCCAGGGCATCAAGACCGAGCAGGTCGCCGACTATGTCGGCGTATCGCGGTCGTCGCTCGAAGAACACTTTCGCCGCGAACTCGGCTGCACCGTGCATCAGGAGATTCTCAACCACAAGCTCGAGGTCGCGAAACGGTTGCTCGCGCAACCAGACATATCGAGCACCGAGGTCGCGATTCGCTGCGGCTTCACGTCGTTGCAGTACATGTACGCGGTGTTTCGCCGTGAACTCGGCTGTACCCCGCGCGAGTACCATGAGCGCCTGCAGTCCACCCAGGCATCGCAACCCGGCTGACACGCTCGCTGAAAAACCGGCTAACCCCATCGGCTGAACCCCAGACTTCGATTTTTCATCCATGAATCTTGCAGACTCGCGCAGCACCGATCGCGCTCCTCACGCGCATGTCACCGTCGAACGCTGGGGTACGCTGCCCGGCGGCGATGCGGTCCGTCTTTTCACGCTGCGCAACGCGCATGGCATGCGCGTGGTGATCAGCGACCTCGGTGCGACGCTCGTCTCGTGGCATGCGGCCGACCGCGCCGGCCGCATCGCCGATGTCGTGCTCGGGCACGACACGCCGGCCGAATATCTCGCGAGCACCTCGTACTTCGGCGGCACAATCGGCCGCTGGGCGAACCGCATCGCGCATGCGCGCTTCGCGCTCGATGGGGTCACGTACCAGCTCGATCGCAATCAGGGCGACAACCTGCTGCACGGCGGCGCGACCGGCTTCCATCGCGCGCTCTGGGATGCGCGTGAAGTGGACGGCACGCTGGTTTTCGCGCACGAATCGCCCGAAGGCGACGCGGGCTTTCCGGGCACGCTCGAAGCAACCGTGCGCTACACGCTCGACGACAACGGCGCGCTGACGATCGACTACGACGCGGCCACCGACGCGCCGACACCGGTCAACCTGACGAATCACACGTATTTCAATCTGTCCGGCGGATCGGCCGACAGATCGGCCGACATTCGCGGCCATATGATCGAAATCGACGCCGACGAATTCTGGGAAGTCGACGACACGCTGATTCCGATTGCGCGTGCAAGCGTGACCGGCAACGCATTCGACTTTCGCACGAGCGCGCCGATCGGCGCGCGCCTCGACTGGCCGCATACGCAACTGGTGCGCGGCAAGGGCTTCGATCATTGCTATCTGCTGCGCAGCACGTCGGGCGCCGCGGGTGCCCCGGGTGCCGCGGGTGCGTCGTCCAATCCGCCCGGCGCGGTGCGGCGCGTGGCCGTACTGTACGACCCGGGCAGCGGCCGCGAACTCACCGTCGATACCGACGCGAACGGCTTGCAGTTCTACTCGGGCAATTATCTGGAAGGCGTCGTCGGGCGCGGCGGAGAACAGTTGCGCAAGCACGCGGCGCTGTGCCTCGAAACCGGCGGCTACCCGAATCAGATCAATATGGACGATACGGCCGCGCAAACGGTATTGCGCCCCGGCGAACGGTATCGGCATACGACCGTTTACCGGCTCGGCGTCCGGTAGGCAATTTGCCCGCTTGCATCCCGCTCACAGGCGGGCTTTTCCAGGCGCCGGCTCGCGTTGAATACCGGTCGGCCACGCGCAGCATCCGTAACCGCCAGAAACATTTCGGGACGGTTCGGTTTGCTTGCGATTCTTGCGGCGTTCACAACGACGTGAAATGATAGCGGTTCTCATCTGAGCGCCAGCCAACCCTCCTGCTCCGCGGCCATTTCCGTACGACGTACGGCCGCGTAGGCCAGACGGCCAGCCAGCCCGGACTGCCGGCCGCACCTCGGCGCACTGCTTTTGTGCGTTATCGCGACGGTGTCCAGACCACTCCAGGCAGTGCAACAGGCAAGCGAGCGCGCGCCCGCCGACGGCGAACGTCTGCCGGCCGCCGCATCGCGCTTTCCCGGCATCACAACCGGTTACGACCATTCACGACCCAACGCTATTCGATTCGCGGAGCCATCTTGAACACCACCGACACCCTCGACTCGGGCGCCGCCGATTTCGCACCGCTCGCACCGCATGCATCGGCAACCGTTGCCGGGGCTTCCGGCACTTCCGGCGTTGATGCGCAGCAGAAGCGGCCGCGGCGGATCACCTTTATCCGCTGGCTGCGCAAGATTCACGGCTGGATCGGCCTGTGGGGCGCGGCACTCGGACTGCTGTTCGGCACCACCGGCTTCTTTCTGAACCACCGCGCGGGACCGCTGCGCATCTCGACGGGCGCGCCGCAGGTCTCTGAACTGCAGGTGCCGCTGCCCCAGCCGGCGCCCGAGTCGCCGCGCGAGCTGGCCGCGTGGCTCAAGGGTGAACTGAAGCTCGCCGGCAAGCCTGGCCGCGTGCAGAAGGAACCGGCGCATGCGGTCGCGTGGGGCGATCGCAGCGCGGTTCAGCCCGAGCACTGGCAACTGACGTTCGCGTCGCCGCAACAGATGACGTCCGCCGACTACTGGGTCGGCAGCGGCTACGTCACCGTGAAACGCACCGGCAACACGTTCCTCGCGACGCTGACCAATCTGCACAAGGGCGTAGGCTTAAGCGTCGGGTGGGTGCTGCTGATCGATACGCTCGCGGGCAGCATCATCCTGCTGTCGCTGACGGGCGTGCTGCTGTGGACACAGCTGAATACGCGGCGCACGATCGGCGCAGTGCTCGTGATCGGGTCGATCGTGGCCGCGGTGTCTGTCGGGCTGGCGTAGCGCGGTTTAGCGCAGTTCAGGCGCCGCCCGTCGACATTCGGCGCCGTTCAATGCGGCGCGCGGAACACCGGTGCGCCGCTCGGTGCGCCCGTCAGTCCGCCATCGACAACGATTTCCGTCGCCGTAATACCCACCGCGTCGTCGGATGCGAGGAACAGCACTGCGCGCGCCGTTTCTTCGGGGTCAGCGAGGCGGCCGATCGGAATGCGCGGCGCGATCGCCTTTTCCGTATCGTCGAGCGTCTGACCGGCGCGCGAGTTGCGCGTCCAGATCGGCGTGCGCGTCGGGCCCGGAATCACCGTATTCACGCGAATCCCTCGCGGCGCCAGTTCCGCTGCGAAAACCTTCGCCATCCCCGTCACACCCGCCTTCGACGCCGAGTAAGCGGCCGAGCCGGCGATGCCTTCGCTGCGCATCACCGAGCCGTTGAGCACGATCGCGCCGCCCTCTTGCATCAGCGGAAGCGCGGCTTGCACGGTCAGAAACACGGAAGTCAGATTGGTGCGCGTGATTGCCTCGAAAGCGGCGGCGGTCGTCTGGCCGAGCGGCGTCGCGCCGCTCACGCCCGCATTCGCGAACACCACGTCGAGCGAACCGAATTCATTCTTCACCTTCTGGACGACACGCTCGAGCGCGTCGGCGTCGTTCAGGTCGGCGTCGATGCCGATCGCGTTCGGGCCAAGCTCAGTCAGCGCCTGATCGAGCTTCTTCGCGTCGCGGCCGGTGATCGCGACGCGCGCGCCCTGCTCGATCAGCATCTTTGCCGTCGCGAAGCCGATACCGCTGTTGCCGCCCGTCACGAGGGCCGTTTTGTTCTGGAAACGCATGGTGTTCTCCTTGGGAACCGTTCATTTGCGCTGAATCGACTGATTCGGCGTTATTCATTGCAACCGCAATCATAACTGTAATGATACTGACCGCAATGAATAAGATCAAACGACCCTGAAAGAACACTGTGTTCGGCTGGCAAAGACAAAAGGGAAATGAAAGAAATATGCCAGGTGGCTATGCGAACGCACCCGCTTCGCCTCAGAACATCGATGAGGACCGGTAACGATGGGGCTACCTTCGCCCGCTTATACGTGGCCGTCATCGGTGTCGTCGCAGTCGAAAGAATCGACAGTAAATTGACGATCACCTCGCCGCGGACGGCCCCGCGCCGGTGCAAGGGAATTGTTGAGACTTGCGGGGATCAGAAGCCTTATAATTGCATATGCAATTATAAATATGCTCGTCGTCACCCGGTCCGGTTGCCTGAAGCGTGCGCCGGATCGAGGCAGGTTGGGAGTTCGTCCATGAAAGTCAGCAAGGAGCAGGCGGCGCAGAACCGCGCCAAGCTTATCGAAACGGCCGCGCGCCTGATGCGTGAGCGCGGCATCGACGGCGTCGGCGTCGCCGAAATCGGCAAGGCCGCCGGGCTCACGCACGGCGCGCTCTACGCGCATTTCCCATCGAAGGACGCGCTCGCCGCCGAGGCGCTCGCGTTCGGCCTCGAGCTCGGTCATCGGCGTCTGACCGCGCCGCGCAACGGGCGCTTACCCGAACTCGGCGAACTGCTCGACGGTTATCTGTCGGAGGAAAAGCGCAACGACATCGCGGATGGCTGCGCGATGGCCGCCTCGGTCAGCGAGATCGGACGCCAGGACGTATCGGTCGGCGAGCGGTTTGCCGAAGGCTTCGAGCAGATGGTCAGCGTGTTCGCGTCAAAGCTCGGCGATCAGCAGGCCGATACGACGCGGCGCGAGCATGCGGTGACGATGACCGTCGCGATGATCGGCGCGGTTTCCGCTTCGCGCGCGGTGATGAAGGCGCGGCCCGACCTCGCCGACGAAATTCTGCATGCGGTCCGGCATTCGATCAATGCGATCGCGGCGCACCCGTGCGGCGAGACGCAAGCGGATACGGCAGACGAGCCTACAACAGTCCCAGCGCCGACGCCTTCAGCGTAGCGGCCGCGCGCGTCGAGCACTCGAGCTTGCGAAACACGCTTTCGACGTGCGTGCGCACGGTGCTCGGGCTCAGATCGAGTTCGCGCGCCACTTCCTTGTTGCTTGCGCCGCGGCTGATCGAACGCAGCACATCGGTCTCACGCGCGGACAGGCGCGCTGCTGCAGAGGCTGATGATGCTAGCCGGCGCTGTGTCACACCCGGTGCCGCCACGCGCGGCGCGTCCGGTCCGCACACGCACGCAAGCAGCGTCTCGACCACCTCGGGATCGTAGCGCCCGCTCGCCGCTTCGTCGCGCAACAGTTGCGATGCTTCCTCGACGCCGAACGCGGCGCGCCACGGCCGCGCCGCGCGCAGCGCAACCCACGCTACCGACGCCGCGAGCACACGCGCTTCGAGCGGCACCGCATCGCGCGCAACGCCGCGAAAATAACCGGAGCCATCGCCGCGCTCGTACGCATACGACGCGAGTTCGGCCGCATCGGCAAGCGCGCCGGTCTGCCGGCCCGCGCGCGCGGTCCAGTACGGCACGAGGCGCACGCGCTCCCACGCGGACGCCGGCAAGCGCCCCGGCGTATCCCACAGCGCGTTCGGCACCGCCGCGCGGCCGATGCCATGCAACAGACCCGCGCGATAGACGCGCTGCTGAACCAGCGGATCGGCGATCAGCTGTGCGCAGCAGTGGGCAGCCGTCTGCGCAACGGCGCGCGAATAGCCGGTCATCCAGGGCAGCTTCAGATCGATGACGTCGGCGATCAGTTCGGCCGACGTCGTATCGGACATATGCGGCGTCGCCAACGCGTCGTCGACTTGCGTGGGATCGAGTGCGTCGAGCGCCGCGAGTTCATCGAGCCATCGCTGGCCATGCGCATCGGCGAGTGCCGCAAGCGCGGCCGGATAGCGCGCGTTCGCGCGCTGCGCGATCAACTGCAGCGCCTGTTCGACGCCATAGACGCGCGCGAAGATTTCGAGGTCGCCGGCCAGCGCGATGAGGTACACGGCAACCGGCACCGCTTCGCCCGCAAGCTTGTCGGGCAGACCGCCGCCATCCCACGCTTCGAAGATATGCCGCAACGCGGCTTGTGTACCGTCGGCGAGACCCAGCATGCGCGCGACTTCGCCGGACACTTCGCAATGAATCTGCGCAAGCGGCGTCAACGCGGCGCTCACGCCGCCTTGCGCGGCGAGCGGCTGAGCCCAGTCGGGCCGGTTTTCGAGCATCGCCACGCGACCGCCGACGTCGTCGCCGAGCACGTCGGCAAAACCGGATGCGTTCGCGGTACAGCCGGACCAGCGCAACAGCGACGCTTCGATCACCGCGCAGCGCGTGGCGTCGTCGGCGCCGGCCGCGCGCGCGAATTGCGCGGCGAGCCACGCCGTGCGCAGCGAGTGATCGGTGGGCTGTCCCATGCTGAGGTCGCCGATAAAGGCGAGCGCCTTGACCGCGTCGAAGACGCGCAGTGCGGCGCCCGGGTCTGGCGCCGTTGACGATGCGTTCATGAATTCGCCGTCGAATATCGAATGTCGAATGGAAACCGAGGGTCGGTTGACGATGTTGCGCACTATACCGTTATCGCAGCCGCGCGTAGGGGCCGGTAAAAAGCGCGCCATTGCAATAAAAAAGCGCACAGCCCGGTAATACCCGACAAGGCACTCGACAAGGCGGCCCGACAAAGCCCCTGCAATCGCCCGACAAAACTCAAAACTGCATCATGCGCATTGCACTCCTTGTCTCGATCGCCAATAGTAGAACGACGTGCGCGCCGCGCATCCGATGTGGCGCGCACTGGTTTTCATCTGATGAGGAGCTGATCGTGCACAAGTTCACTGCTACGCTGCATCTCGCCGCCGCGCTTGCTTTAGCGGGCGCTGCCGGCATCGCGAATGCGCAAGGACTGTCCGTCTACGACGACGTCCATGCGCCGCAAAACAGCACGAAACTGATGCCGAACGCACCGCTTGGCAGCGAGTATCCGACGCATGGCAATCGCCAGGCCGGTGAACTCGATCTGAACCCGACCGACCCGCGCGCGCAGCTTGCCAATGGCCTGCCGAACAATGCGGAAGCGGGCGGCTATGGCGCGCCGCTTGCAGGCTGGCGCAACAACGTGACGCCGCCGCCTTCCGGGCAAAAAATGGAGTGAAGCGTTTGTGCTCGCCGGCGCACGTTGTGCACCGCTCGATAGCCGCTCGATTGGCAGACAGTGGCGGCAACGATCGGACCGGCCGCGATGGCCGTGCGGCTAATGACCGGACCGCTTGCTGTCTTTGTCGTCGCTGTCTTTATCGTCGCTGACGCTGTCGTCTGGCGTTTTCACCTTGAAGTTCATGGAGAAATCCCACGACGCGCCGATACCGGTCGGGCTGGCAAGGTACAGCGCGCCGCCCGCACATAACACGCCGGCGATCAGCAAAAGCCAGTTGCTGACGCTCACCGGTATTGCGCGCTGTTCGGGCGTCCGCAAATCCTTCATGAAAAGCAGGATCAGCCATGTGACAAGCGGCGTCACGATGGCTGAAAGTATGGCCCACTGCCAGAAACGTCTTCCCTTGTTGCGGGCGTAAAGACCGACACATACACAGACAGGCACTGCCAGAATCAGAAAACACAGGTTCACGAAACGACTCCCATTAAAGGGGCCGAATTTACGCGAACCTGCGTCGCCTCTCTCTCAATAAGGTAGTGTCATCCGCCGCGGTCGATCAGTTCCTTGCCGGCAGCGCGGCCTGCCTACGCGCTGCCCGTCCTGCCCTCACTTCTTGTAGATCCGCTTACGCGCCTGTTCGAGCTGCGCAAGAATCGAATCGAGCTTCGTCGGATCGGACACGAACTGCTGCATGCCCTTCATCCCTTCGTCGGCCATTTCCTTCGTCATATCGCGATCGTAGAACTGCGCGATACCGCCCTTCGTATTCGCGAGAATCTGAAAGCCGATCTTCGAGATCGGATCCTCGGGCTCCGGCGACTTGCTGTTCGCCGACAGCGAGCCGAGCCCCTTCGCGATCTGCGCACCGATCTCCGGCGTTTCGACGAAGGCGAGGAACGTATGCGCGTCGGCCTTGTTCTTCGCGCGCGATGGAATATGCAGCGATTCGACCGGACCGTCTTCGGCGGTCGGCACCTTCGCATCGATAATCGGGAACTGGAAGAAGCCCATCTGCGGCTTCACGTTCGCCGGAAAGCCGCCGGTGATAAACGTGCCCATCAGCATCATCGCGGCCTTGCCCTGGAACAGGAACGGCTGTGCGGCGTCGAGATCGTAGGACAGCGAGTTATCGATAAAGTCGTGATCGTCGAGCAGCTGCTTCCACGTCGTGTAGACCTTCTTGACGCGCGGGTCCGTGTACGGAATTTCGCCGGCCATCAGCTTCTGGTGAAACGCATTGCCGTTGATACGCAGATCCAGGTAATCGAACCAGCCGGCAAGCGTCCATGCATCGCGGCCGCCGACCGCGAACGGCGTGATGCCGGCGGCTTTCAGCTTGCGGCACGCGTCGAGCAACTGGTCCCATGTTTTCGGCTCGCTGGCGATACCGGCCTTCTGGAACAGGTCCTTGCGGTAGAACATCCCCCACGCGTAATAGACGGTCGGCGCCGCGTACTGCTTGCCTTCGACGGTCGACGCTTCCTTCGTCGACGCGTACATGCTGTCCCAGCCATTTTTCTTCCAGTCGCCGCTCAGGTCTTCGAGCAGACCGCGCCGCGCATAGTAGGCCATGCGCTCGCCGTTGTGCCAGTTCACGATATCCGGCGCAACCGTGGTCAGCCAGCCCGGCAGTTGCACCTTGTACGCTTCCTCATCGATAAACGACACCTTCACGTCGACATTCGGATGCGCCTTCTTGAACTCCTCGAGGACCTGCTGCCAGACGGCTCGCTGGTTCGCGCCCTTGAACGCGATATTGATGGTCATCGTGTCGGCGTTCGCGGCAGCCGGGAAAGACAACACACCCGACGTCGCCGCGGCGGCAAGCGCGAGCGCAACGGCGATGCGCGTGCCGCGAGCCTTCAGTGCTTTTACGGTCATTCCTGTCTCCTTGGTTTTACTTTCTGTGGCACTGCTGTTTGGTTGATCGCTGTGTTTTAACGCGTTCGGTATGCGGCTACGCCCTGCGGTTCGACCTCGCGCGCGCCGATCACGAAGTCGGCTGCATCGACGTTGTCGACCGTGTGCACACGCTCGCCGTAGTTGAACACGTAGGTCAGCGCGCCGCGGCGGCTCACACGCAAGCTGTCGCCAAGCGCATGCGGCGTGAGGCCCGCTTCGGACGCAATGCGCGCGAATAGCTGTTCGGTCAGCCGCTCGTCGAAAATGCTCGCGAAATAGTGCGCGGCGCCGCGGCGGACATATGCTGGATGTCCGTCGGCAAAGCGCGCGCGAATCTCGAGCGCCGTGTCGGCGGCTGTGTTGTTACCCGTGTTGTTACCGGTGTCGATCAGATCTCGCCAATGGCGTGCGTCGCCTTCAGTCTTCGCGTCGACGCTCACGCGTTCTCCCGCATTCGGCCGCAACGATTCGACGCGCCACACGCGCATCGGCAGCAACGAGGCAAGCGGACCGGGCGGCAAGTGCGCGGGAATCTGCAAGTCGCGCGTCTTCGATCCGCTGCGCGGACCGAACACGACATGCGTGCCGCTCGCTTCGACGCGCGCGGCGAAGTCGTCGGGCACCACGGGCAGCGGCGGCACGACGACCAGCGCATAGCCGTCGAGCGGCGCGGTCGCCGGGATTACGTCGACATCGAAACCGAGCGCGCGCAACGCCGAGTAATACTCAAACGCAAAGCGCGGATAGGCGAAATCGGCGCCTTGCGGATGAATCTCGAACAGCCACTTCGCTTCATAGTCGTAGACGAGGGCGACCTTTGTGGTCACTGCAGCGTCGGCATCGGCATGGGCCGCAGCGACCGCGCGGATTTCTTCGGCGACGCGCGCCGCTTCGTGCCCGCCGACATCGAGCTGGTTATCGGGCGTGTTGAGCCCTGCATGCATCTGCTCCTGCGCAAACGGCGCCTGCCGCCATCTGAAGTACGACACGCAGCCCGCGCCGTGCGCAAACGCTTCCCAGCTCCACAACCGGACCATGCCCGCTAGCGGCGCCGGATTCCACGGCGCCCAGTTGACTGGCCCCGGCTGCTGCTCCATCACCCAGAACGGCAGTTTCGACATGCCGCGATAGACGTCGTGATTGAACGACGCGAAATCCGGATGGCTCGTGCGCAGCCATTTCGCTTTCAGTTCCGGTTCGAACCATTGCTGTTCGAGCGCGCCGAGCGGGTAGCTGTCCCACGTCGCGACATCGAGATCGGCCGCGACCTTGTAGTGATCGAACTCGGTAAAGAGTTGCATGAAGTTGTGCGCAACGGGCCGGCCCGGCGAATGCGCGCGGATGATGTCGACCTGCATGCGGTTGTAGCGCGCGACTTCATCCGAGGCGAATCGCCGGTAGTCGAGCCGGTGCGACGGATGCGCTTCGGTGACGGTGCCGACCGGCGCATCGATTTCGTCGAAGCTGCGGTATTCCATGCTCCAGAATACGGTTCCCCACGCGCGGTTCAATGCATCGACCGTTCCGTAGCGCGCCTTCAACCACTCGCGAAAACGCGCGACCGCCGCCGGCGAATAGCTGACCACGGTGTTGTGGCAGCCGTATTCGTTATCGGTCTGCCAGTACGCGACGGCCGGATGCTTGCCGTATCGCTCGGCGACCGCGGTGCAAATCGTTCGCGATGCTTCGAAAAACGACGGCGACGAAAAATCGTAATGACGACGCGAGCCGAACCCGCGCGGCTGGCCATCGGCGCCGACCGGCAGAATGTCCGGATGGCGGTCAATCAGCCACTTCGGCGGCGTCGCGGTCGGCGTGCACATCACCACTTTCAGGCCCGCGTTGCCGAGCACGTCGACCGCGCGGTCGAGCCATGCCCAGTTGTATTCGCCGGGCGCCGGTTCCATCCGGCTCCACGCGAACTCGGCGATCCGCACCTGCTCGATGCCGAGCGATTTCATCCGGCGGGCGTCGTCTTCCCACATCGACTCAGGCCAGTGTTCGGGGTAGTAGCAAACTCCGAGGCGCATCGTTTCGTTCCTTATGCGTTGAGAGGGACAGCGGCGCCGCGCGCGGGCACCGCGAAACCGTCTTCGGTGAACAGATGGCAGGCAGCCGGGTTTGCGCGAAACGTCACGCGCTCGCCGATCGAGACCTGCGCGCCGCCGGGGACTTTCGCGATTAGCGTGTCGCCGCCTGGCTGATCGAGGTGCACATAGCTGTGCTCGCCGAGATGCTCGACGAGCTGGACGCCGCGCGTGAGTGTGGTGTCGGTGTTGCCGCTTGTGCCGCTTGTGCCGTTCGCATCTGCATCGATCAGTTCGAGATGCTCCGGACGCACACCGAACGTGACCGTCTGCGCATTCTGCAAGCCGCTGCCATCGGCTTCGACGCGCAAGCGCTCGCCGCTCTGCGCAAGCGTGACAGTCACGCCTTGAGCATCGGCGGATGCGACCGTCGCCGGCAGAAAGTTCATGCGCGGCGAGCCGATAAAGCCGGCGACGAAGCGGCTCGCCGGCCGGTGATAAAGCTCGAGCGGCGCGCCGATCTGCGCGATGCTGCCGTGGCGCTCAGTGTCTTTGCCCGCATGCAGCAAGACGATGCGATCGGCCAGCGTCATCGCCTCGGTCTGATCGTGCGTCACGTAAACGACGCTCGCCTTCGCGAACTGCCGGTGCAGCTTCGCGATCTCGATACGCGTCTGGCCGCGCAAGGTCGCATCGAGATTCGACAACGGCTCGTCGAACAGAAACACACCGGGTTCGCGCACGATTGCGCGGCCGATCGCCACGCGCTGCCGCTGGCCGCCGGACAATGCGCGCGGCCGCCGCTCGAGCAGCGCTTCGAGTTGCAGAATGCGCGCGGCCTCGCGCACCTTGCGGTCGACCTCGCTCTTCGGCACTTTCGCGAGCTTGAGCCCGAACGCCATATTCTCGTAGACGCTCATATGCGGAAACAGCGCGTAGCTCTGGAACACCATCGCGACGCCGCGTTCGGCCGCGGGGATATCGTTCACGAGGCGCCCGCCGATCGACAGGTCGCCGTCAGTGACATCTTCGAGGCCCGCGATCATGCGCAGCAGTGTCGACTTGCCGCAGCCGGACGGGCCCAAGAACACGCAGAACTCGTTTTCGCCGATCTCCAGATCGACGTTGCGAATCACCGGCGCGCTATCGCCGTACGCTTTCTGTACGCCGCGTAACGAAATGCTCGCCATTCGTCTCCACTCCATGTTTAAATCGACGGGAGCCGGAGATTAAGCGCTTAATCAGCGGGGCTTCAAAAAACGATCGCAAGCGCGATCGTTCGCGTGAAGCTTCGTCTCCGATCTCATTCTGTTTGTGCGGGAATGGTGCCGCGCGCCGGGCAGCAACGCAAATTCTGAGAAAGCATCCCACATACTGGCGACACGATCCCCTATGTCTATTCCATGTCCACTTTGAGCGAAGTCGCGGCGCACGCCGGCGTCACCTCGGCGACCGTATCGAACGTGCTGCGCAATCGCGGCCGCGTCGGCGAACAAACGCGCAAGCGCGTGCTCGAAGCGGTCGCCGCGCTCGGCTATCGCCCGCATCTGGCCGCGCGCGCGCTCGCCGAAGGCCGCGCGCCAACGATTGCGCTGATGGTGTCGAGCATCGCGAATCCGTTCTATCCGGAGTTCGCGCTCGCGGTCGAGCGTGCAGCGCGCGCAAGCGGGCATTTCGTGATCGTCTGCAATACGAACCAGGATCCGCTTGCGGGCCGCAAGTATCTCGAACAGATTGCCGGCACGCTATCCGAAGGCGTGCTCGTCATGAACGCGAATCTCGACTTCGCCGATTTGCACCAGACCGAAGCGCGCGGCACGCCGGTCGTGCTGTGCATGTGGGAGCGGCCGCACGATCCGCCCGGTCTGCCGTGCGTGGCTGTCGATTTCCGGCGCGCGGGCGAGCTTGCCGCGCAACATCTGCTCGAACTTGGTCATCGGCATATCGTCGCGATTGTCGGCAGCAAGCGCGCGGGTATTCATGCGGCGCGTTACGAAGGCTTCGTCGATGCGTTGCGCGCCGCGGGCGTCAAGCTGCCGCGCACGTGCGTGCGGCACGCACCCGATACGATCGAAGGCGGCTATGCGGCCGCGCGCGATCTGCTCGAAGCGCATCCGCACACCACGGCGATCTTCGCGACGAACGATCTGCCGGCGCTCGGTTCGATCAACGCGGCATTCGATCTCGGGCGCGACGTGCCGACGGATTTGTCGGTGATCGGCATCACCGATATTCAGCTTGCGCAGCAGTCGCGGCCGCCTTTGACGACAGTCGCGGTGCCCACCGTCGAAGCCGCGGAACTGGCGGTGTCGCTGCTGCGGGAGCTTGTCGAGCGGCCCGGCGATCTGCGCGGTGCGGCGCGCAATGGAACCCGCAACGAGACACGTCATGACCTGCGTAACGACTCGCGCGGAGGCGCGCAAAAGCGCGCGAGCGAAGCACCGCGCGTCTGCGTGACATCGGAGCCGCGGCTGATGGTGCGTGGTTCGACGTGCGCACCGCGTAGCAAGGGTGGGCCCACTAAAAAGGCGCGGCGTGGCTGAGCAATCACGGTATCGCCCTCGCTCGTCGGCCCGTTTGAGCACGATGCGCACGGATTGAATTTTTTTCAAAGGGGCCGCGTCCATGCGCGGCCTCCGACGCGAAGTTGTGATACCCGCTATGCTTCGTGTTTTCGCATCCTGATCGGTGCGCGCCCCCTCCAGTCAGCATTTCGCACGATGTCGTGCGCCTTTCTTTCCCTTACGTTCACATTGCGGAGACACGTCCATGCAATATTGCAAATTCGGCGGCACAGGCCTGACGGTTTCGCGTCTGTGCCTCGGCACGATGACATTCGGCCTTCAGACCGACGAAGCGGTATCGCGCGCCATTCTCGACAAGGCGAGCGATGCAGGCGTCACGTTTATCGATACGGCCGATGCCTATCCGCTCGGCGCGACGGTCGAACAGACCGGCCGTACCGAGGAAATCATCGGGCAATGGCTCAAGGGCAAGCGCGAACGCTTTATCGTCGCGACCAAAGCATTCAACAAGGTGGGCCCGTCGGAGTGGGATCAGGGTTCATCGCGCAAGCATCTGCTCAATGCGATCGACAACTCGCTGCGGCGCCTGAACACCGACTATGTCGATCTCTACCAGCTGCATAACGACGATCGCGAGACGCCGCTCGAAGAAACGCTCGAGGCACTCGATACGATCGTGCGCTCGGGTAAGGCGCGATATGTCGGCGTGTCGAACTTCCTCGCTTACCGGCTCGCAAGCGCGCTCGGACGCGCGGATGTGATGCGCGTCGTGCGCTTCGTGTCGGTGCAGCCGCGCTATAACCTGCTGTTCCGTCAGATCGAGCGCGAACTGCTGCCGCTCGCCGCCGAGGAAAAACTCGCGGTGATGCCGTATAACCCGCTCGCAGGCGGCCTTCTGACCGGCAAGCATCGGCACGATGCCAAGCCCGCCGAAGGACGCTTCACGTCGGCGACGGTCGGCAAGGCCGGCACGATGTATCAGGAGCGCTACTGGCACGAGCGCGAGTTCCAGACGATCGACAAGCTGCGCGGCATCGTCGACAAGGCCGGGCTGTCGCTGGCGAAAACGTCGCTGGCATGGGTGCTTGCCAATCCGGTCGTGACGTCGGCGATCATCGGTGCGAGCCGGCCCGACCAGCTCGACGAGACGCTCGCGGCTATCGATCTGAAGCTCGATCCGGAACTGAAGGCGCAACTCGATGAGGCAACCGTCGAGTACCGGTGGGGCGACGCGGCACGGTAAGTTCCGATTTCATCGGCAACCGAAAGACGGACCGGGGAGACGAGCGCAGCGCTCCTCGGTCAACAGCGAACTGCTGTAGGACTGATTCGGAATTTCCTTGCTTATTCATACCGACGCACTTGTGCATGCCTTAGCGCTAAAGATTAATAGAGAATAAATTTAAATATATCGAGCGCTTTTAAGGCAGTCACGCATATTAAAATAAAAAGAATTACCAGGAAGATAGGCAGGTGAGGTACGATTTATTGGACGCCTATCCACAGCAGGAAAGATCGAACTCACCCATGGCTCTGTACTTCATCACAGCGCTGTCCAATCCGGACAAGGTCGTAGCAGCAGCAAAACAGCTCGTTTCCGCTCGTGATTTTCACGAAGTGGCCAACGATAAATTCTTTCTGTCCTTCAATGGCACGACAATCGAGTTGGGAGAAAAACTCGGCATTAACGGAGGCCAGACCGGAATGGGCATCTTATTGCGTGTAACGGCGTTTCATGGCCGCGCACCCAAGTCAATTTGGGAATTTATAGGACTGCAGCTGAGTAAGACATGATGCAAACTCTCTCGACACAAGGCGCCGTCCGCGACGCGCCCGATCTGCCAGTTCAGGCTCAGACAATGGGCAATGAAACCGGAAGCAACTTCACTTTCGCGGTGTACACACAGCTCGCACAAATCCACCGCGAGCTCGGCGCTTTGTCAATGGCCCAAGTCCAGTTGGACGCGTACGTCAAGGAATCGGAAATTCGCCTCACCGACCTCGCCCGCGAATCTGAGTCGCGTTTGACAAAGGCCGGCGAAGAAGCCGAGCAGCGCTTGACAAAGTTGAGCGAAGATGCGGAAAAGCGCTGGGCCAAATGGTGCGAAGAAGCGGAGATGCGCTCGGCTAAATGGTGCGAAGAAGCCGAGCAGCGCTTAACAAAGTTGAGCGAAGATGCGGAAAAGCGCTGGGCCAAATGGTGCGAAGAGGCGGAGCAGCGCTCGGCCAAATCGAGCGAGGAGGCTGATAAGCGTTGGGCTAAATCGTGCGAGGAGGCTGAGAAGCGCTGGGCCAGATCGAGCGAAGAGTCTGAGAAGCGTCTGACCCAACTAGGCCGCGAATCCGAGGAGCGATTCGCGAGGCGCGTCGAAAAGGTTGAGGAGAGCGTCGAGAAACTCGAAACCAGCGCACTCGAGCGGGTGAAGACGACCGAAGACAAACTCTCGTCGCTGAAGGACTTCGTCCATCGGTTGTTCTGGACCGGGACTGGAATCGTGGCGGTGCTCGGCGTTACCTTGGGGTGGAAGCCGATCTGGGTGTGGGTCTCCACTTATAGTGCGTGAGAAGTGGCGGAGACAGCCTTGCCTCCGCCACGCGCGTCAACGCGCTGTCACCCCGACGTCAACCCGCTATGCGGCTTCGCGCGAAATCGGCCAGCGCATGGGGTTAGCGCACTAGCTAGCGCCTGCTAGCCCAAAACCTTCCGGCCAACCTTCACTTGCGCAAATCCGCATCCGAAAACTGCCGGGTTTCACGCACCGAACGCGGATGCCATAGTCTGGCCCCACCTTCGATGCCCGCCGCGTTTGACACGATCGCCACGTTCGCCGGCAAATCGAACTTCAGGTTCGCCGCATTGCCACCGCCGATCCACAGCCGGTCATAGTTCACGAGCCGCTCGAGCACGCCAATGATCTTCTCGACGCGCTTGTTCCACTGTTTGTCTCCCGCTGACTCGCGCGCGTGTCCGCCGATGTACTCGTCATACGTGCGATTCTTGCTGACAGGGTGATGCGCAAGTTCAAGATGCGGCATCAGTTCGCCGTCGCGAAAGAGCGCCGTGCCCGCGCCGGTGCCGAGCGTCAGCACGAATTCGAGGCCGTGCCCCTCGATCGCCGCAAGCCCCTGCATCTCCGCATCGTTGATCATCCGTACCGGCAAGCCGCCGACGCGCTTCGCCAGCATGTCGGCAAGCGGCACGCCATGCCAGCCCTCGTCGCCGATGTTCGGCGCCGTCAGCACGCGGTTCTCGCGCACGACGCCAGGAAAGCCCATCGACATCCGCGTCGGATGATGTTGCTCGAGCAACGGCTTGACGAGCTTCGCAAGCGTATCGGCCATCTGCTCGGGCGTGCACGGATGCGGCGTGGCGACACGAACGCGTTCGCTCAGCATCTTGCCGTTGCCGTCGATAACCGCAGCCTTCAAGCCCGTGCCGCCGATATCGATTGCGAGAATCCGATCGCGCGCATTGAGCCCGCCGGCGGGTTGCCGCGCCGCTGGGGCGGACTTGCGCGACGCAGTGGCCTTTTTACTCGCGGCAGCATTCGGCCTTCTGGTCGCCGCGGCCTTCTTCGCTGCGACCTTCTTCGCGGCGACCTTCTTCGCAGCAGCCTTCTTCGCCACAACCTTCTTCGCACTCGTCTTTCTGCTCGCCGCCGTCTTTTTTCGTGTAGGCATAGTCATCGTCCCTTTTGAAGTTGTTCTATCTACTCGACCCGTCAGCGCCGCTTCGGTTCATCGTCGAGCGGCCGCCACGTGCGTCCGTCGCGCGCGAGCAGCGCATCGGCCTCAGCCGGTCCGCTGCCGCCCGCCGCATAGCCGTGCACGCGCATCGCGCCGCCGGCGGTCGGATGCAGCACCGCGTCCACCGCCGCCCAGCTTCCCTCGATGCTGTCGGCACGCTGAAACAACGTCTCGTCGCCGAGCATGCAGTCGTACAGCAGCGTTTCATAGCCGACGTTCGCCTGCTCCTTGAAGAAATCGTTGTAGTCGAATGTCGAGCGCACGTGGCCCATTCTCATCGTCGGGCCCGGCACCTTCACGTTGAAGTCGAAACGCGTGCCGTGCGTCGGATCGATGCGCAGCGTCAGCACGTTCGGCGTCAGCGAATCGACGGGCGTATCGCGGAACATGAGGAACGGCACGCGCTTGAGCTGCACCGCGATCTCGGTGCGGCGCACGTTGAGGCGCTTGCCCGTACGCAGATAAAACGGCACGCCGCCCCAGCGCCAGTTGTCGATATGAACCCGCGCGGCCGCGTAGGTTTCGGTCGTGCTGTCGGGCGCGACATTCGGCTCCTTGCGATAGCCGACACCGGCGGGCCCTTCTTCGTACTGCCCGAAGACGACATCCTCGGCGCGCAGCGGCTGGATCGCTTCGAACACTTCGGCTTTCTTGTCGCGCACCGTTTCGGCATCGAACGAGTTCGGCGGCTCCATCGCGACCATCGCCATCAGCTGGAACAGGTGGTTGGGCACCATGTCGCGAAACGCGCCCGTATGTTCGTAGAACGCGCCGCGCCCTTCGACGCCAAGCGTTTCGGCCGCGGTGATCTGCACGCTGTCGATATACTCGCGCCGCCACACCGGCTCGAACAGCGCATTCGCAAAGCGCACCGCGAGAATGCTCTGCACCGTTTCCTTGCCGAGGAAGTGATCGATCCGGTAGATCTGCTCTTCTTTCGCGTAAGTCAGGATGTGCTGGTTCAGGTCGCGCGCCGACGCGAGATCGTTGCCGAACGGCTTTTCGATCACGACGCGCCTGAAGCCGCCCGCGCCCTCTTCGTCGAGCAGGCCCGCCTTGCCGAGCTGTTCGACGACCGGCTTGAAGAAGCGCTCGCCGACCGCGAGGTAAAAGATCGCATTGCTGCAGCCGCTCTTGCCGATCGCCTGCTTGACGCGCTCGAACGTGTCGGGCGTCGAGAAGTCGCCGGCAATATATTGCAGCCGCTGCGCGAGCCAGTTCCACGATGCTTCGTCGGCCTTGCCCGAGCTCGAGCGCTCGGCCGCGAACTGCTGCAGCGATGCATGCAGATCGTCGCGCCAATCGTCGGTGCCGCGCTCGCCGCGATTCACGCCGATCACCTGCATGCCGTCGTCGAGCAAGCCGTCGACAACGAGGTTGTACAACGCGGGCACGAGCAGCCGCTTGGTCAGATCGCCGCCCGCACCGAAGATCACGAGCGAACACGGCGGCGCCTTGCATTCGCCCGCGGGTCCGCACGGACCTTCGCCGCGTGCGAGCGCGGCGGGCGGCGCCGCAGGCACTTTCTTACCGGCAGCGGCCGAGGTTGCCGTGGACGGATTCAGTTCGGCGGTGGCATTGGTATCGGACGGCATGGCATTCCCTCGCAGATGGTGACCCACATGACTGGCGTTACCAGGATGACCCGCCGCACGGCCATACAGTTCCATCGGATCGCGCGGCGGCGCGCTTTCGCAAGACTTCTGTAAAGCCGCCGCGCAAGCATTGCATCGACGCGGCAAGAACTGCGCCCCGGAATGCGCGACGGCGAGCAAGTTGTACAGCCCGATAAAGCGCATCAAGCTGCGCTTCATCGGGCTACGCTTGCGCGCGTGCGCGGTTCGCGTTTGTCTTATTTGACCGCCACAGCTGCCTGCTCGGTTTCGCTGGTCGCCGGCACCAGGCCCGACGTCGCAGATTCACGCGGCTGCAACAGCAGCGCGACGAGCCCGCTCCAGCCCGTCTGATGCGACGCGCCGACGCCGCGGCCGGTATCGCCGTGGAAGTACTCGTGAAACAGGACGAGATCCTTTGAACGCGGGTCCGCCTGCAATTGCGGATACGCAGCCATGACGGGCCGTTTGCCGTGCGCGTCCTTCATGAACAGTTTCGTGAGACGGCGCGCGAGCTCATCGCCGATCTCGCGCAACGACAGCCGCTCGCCGGAGCCGGTCGGATACTCGATACGAAAATCGTCGCCGTAGTAGCGGTGAAATTCGTACAGCGATTCGATCAGCAGAAAGTTGACCGGCATCCAGATCGGCCCGCGCCAGTTCGAGTTGCCGCCGAACACGCGCGAATCCGATTCCGCGGGCAAATACTTGACGCAGAACTCCTTGCCGTCGAACTTGAACACGAACGGGTCGTCGCAATGCACACGCGACAGCGCGCGCACGCCGTAATCGGACAGAAACTCGGTTTCGTCGAGTGCGCGGCGCAGCAGCGCCTTCATGCGATGCCCGCGCAACAGCGACAGCAGCAACGTGTTGCCTTTGCCGGGCTCGTTCCAGCGCGACACGAGCCGGGCGAGATCGGGCCGATGCCGGAAGAACCACATCAGGCGTTCGTGCAGGCCGGGCAGCGTGCCGTGCAACCGGTGTTCGAGCGCGTGCACCGCAAAGAGCGGAATCAACCCGACGATCGAGCGCACGCGCATCGGCACATTGCCGCCGTCCGGCAAGCGCAGCTTGTCGTAGAAGAAACTGTCCTGGCTGTCCCACAGGCCCGTTTCGCAGCCGTCCTCGCAACTGACCGCTTCGGCGATATACAGGAAGTGCTCGAAGAACTTCACGCCGATATCGACGAACACATGGTTTTCATACGCGAGTTCAAGCGCGATGCGCATCAGGTCGAGCGCATAGGCAGCCATCCACGCAGTGCCGTCGGCCTGGTCGATATGGCCGCCCGTCGGCAGCGGCGACGAACGGTCGAAGATGCCGACGTTATCGAGCCCGAGAAAGCCGCCCTGAAAGATATTGCGGCCGTCCGCGTCCTTGCGGTTCACCCACCACGAGAAATTCAACAGCAGCTTGTGAAACACAAGCTCCAGAAAATCGCGGTCGCCCTTGCCGGTCAGCGCGCGATCGATTTCGTAGACGCGCCATGCGGCCCACGCATGCACGGGCGGGTTCGCATCACTGAAGGCCCACTCATAGGCGGGCAACTGGCCGTTCGGATGCTGATAACGGTCTTTCACGAGCAGCAGCAGCTGGCGCTTCGCAAACGCGGGATCGATCAGTGCGAACGCAGCCGCATGAAACGCAAGGTCCCATGATGCGTACCACGGGTACTCCCACTTGTCCGGCATCGACACGATGTCCGCATTGCACAGATGCCGCCAGTCCGCATTGCGGCCGCGCCGGCGGCCCGTGGGCGGCACCGGTTGCGCGGGGTCGCCGTCCATCCAGCGCTGCACGTCGAACTGGTAGAACTGCTTCGACCACAGCATGCCGGCCAGCGCCTGGCGCTGCACGAGCCGTTCATCCGCGTCTTCGATCTCGCGCTGCAGCACGCCGTAGAATTCGTCCGCTTCAGCGATCCGGCGCGCGAACAGCGCCTCGCAGTCGAGCGGCACTTCATCGGGCGACGACGCGACGCGCCAGCGCATATAAACGACCGCGGTGCCGTGCGGCTCGAGTTCGAGCGACACATGCGCACCCGCCTTCGTGCCGGAATCGCGGCGCACCGCTTCGCGATCGCCATTCACGAGGTAGTCGTTGAAGCCGTCCTTGAACGGGCCGATCGCGTCTTCCGTGCCGTACAGGCGGCGCGGGTTCGTCTCGTTCTCGCAGAAGAGCCACTCGACGCCGGTTCCATAGCCGGTATTCTCGCGCTCGAGATCCTTGCGCCACGCGGCGACGATGATCGATTCGTAGCCCGGATGGCGGCCAAACAGATAGGTGCGGTCGCGCATCCGTTCGAACATCAGCGAGGGCTTCTCTTCGAGCCCCTTCCACGACCATTTGTTGCGCGCCCAGATCTGCGGCAGCACATCGAGCGACGCGGCTTCGTCCGCGCGATTCTCGACGGTCACGCGCATCACGATGTCTTCGGGCGTGTGTTTCGCATACTCGACCGTCACGTCGAAGTAGCGCGAATTGTCGAATACGCCGGTATCGAGCACTTCGTATTCGGGCATATCGGCGCCGCGGCGCGCGTTTTCTTCGACGAGATCGGAGTACGGATACGCGGCATGCGGATATTTGTACAGCATGCGCATATACGAATGCGTGGGCGTGCCGTCGAGATAGAAATACAGCTCCTTCACGTCCTCGCCATGATTGCCTTGCGAGTTCGTGAGCCCGAACAGCCGCTCCTTGATGATCGGGTCGCGCCGGTTCCACAGCGCGAGCGACACGCACCAGTTCAGCATGTCGTCGCCGAAGCCGGCGATACCGTCTTCACCCCAGCGGTAGGCGCGGCTGCGTGCGTGATCGTGTGGGAAGTAGTCCCATGCGGTGCCGTTAGGACTGTAGTCCTCACGCACCGTGCCCCACTGGCGTTCACTCAGATACGGGCCCCAGCGTTGCCAGTGCGCGCTGTCGGCGGAATGCAGACGGGCGCCCTCGACGGTGTCGAGCAGATTGCAGGCACGAAGGCAGGGCATAACAGCGTCCTCCTTTTGACAAGGCAGCAGGAGTCACATCGTAGCGCGCTTTGCGCGGCGTTGCGCAATTAGTGGGGCGTCGCTAGTCCCGCGCGGCTAGCAGCGCGCCGATCCGCAGCCGCTCGCCGAGCGACCACGCCTGAAACGGCGCGCCCGCGGGCCGATGCGGCGCGTCTGCGTCGGCAATTTCACTGATGTGATCGAGACCCGCGCGGTCCAGATGCGCATCGAGCGGCGCGATAAAGCGCTCGCGGGCCGCCGCGCGCGCCGCCGCGTCGGGCGCTTCGACGCGCAGCCACGCTTCGACGAACGGACCGAGCAGCCACGGCCACACCGTCCCTTGATGATAGGCGCCATCGCGCTCGCGCGGGCCCCCCGCATAGTGCGCGCGATACGCGGGATCCGACGGCGCGAGTGTGCGCAGGCCGAGCGGCGTGAGCAGATGGATGCGCACCTGGTCGACCACGGCGCGCGCGACGGCGCCATCGATAATCTGAAACGGCAGCCCGCCGACCGCGAAAATCTGGTTCGGGCGAATCGAACGGTCGAATCTGCCGCGCACATGATCGACGTCGACCACATCGAATAGCGCGCCGCCGGCCGGATCGACGAATCGTTCGACGAATGCGCGCGTCGCGCGCCGGGCCGGGTCGCGCCACTGCGCGTTCCAGTTTGATGCGATGCGCAATGCGTTGATCCACAGCGCCTGAATTTCAACCGGTTTGCCGATGCGCGGGGTGACCACCCAATCGCCGATCTTTGCATCCATCCATGAGAGCTGCACGCCGGGCACGCCCGCGCGCAACAGACCGTCTTCGTCGGCGCCGATGGCAAAGCGCGTGCCGCGCGTATAGCCCGCGAGGATCTCGTCGACTGCCTGCTGCAGGCGCCCGCGGGTTTCATCCGAGGCATGCTGCACAGCAAGATAGTCGTGCACGGCGACGACAAACCACAGCGATGCATCGACCGAGTTGTATTCGGGCGTGTCGCCGTAATCGGGGAAGCGGTTCGGCAACATGCCTTCGGAGAGGGTCGCGGACCATTGCAGCAGAATCGCGGCCGCTTCGTCGTGGCGGCCGCATGCGAGCAGCAGCCCGCGCATGGCGATAAACGTGTCGCGGCCCCAGTCAGTGAACCACGGAAAGCCGGCCACGATCGTGCGGCCGCCCTCGCGCGCAACGACGTATGCATCGGCGGAACGATGAAGGCGCGACGCGAATGCCGCGCGGCGCGTGCGTTCCACACGCTCGAGCTGCTGCGCATGCGCGAATGCGTCGGATGTGCAGGATTCGCGAGTGCGCGGCACGCCGTCCGCGCTCAGGATCAGCACCGCATCGCCGGCTGCGAGATCGAACGAGAAAATGCCCGGCGTCGCGAGATCTTCGGTGAATTCGAGCCCGCGTTCGCGTTCGACCGGATAGCAGAAGTTGCGGTACCAGTCCGGCGCATGCTCATAGGCGCCGTTCGATGCCGCGCGAATCGCCGGCAGGTCGCCATACGGGCGCCAGCTTACGCAGGTGCCGCTGATGTCTGCGGTGAAGTCGAATGCGCCGTTCTCATGGTGCAGTGCGTGATAGTCGCGGCCCGACAGTAGCGGACGCACGTGCAGCGTAAAGTCGCCGCGCGGGGGCTCGTCATTCGCGCGGCTGTTCGATGCGGTCGATGGATTTGATGCGCCTTCCGCGCCAGCATGCAGACGCCAGCGCAACACAGTTTCGCCGGTCGCTTTCACGACGAACACTTCCGCGCTCACTTCAGCACTTGTTTCCCCGCTCATTTCCCCGCCCACGCCGACCGCGATGCGCCACGTCGGCCACGGTTCGGTCGTAAAGCCCAGCAGACGATCGGTGATATCGGGTACGGTCAGATCGGGCGCATAACATTGCGTCGTCAGCGGATAGCGTTCGCCATTCACGTCGACCCATGCCTCG
The DNA here is from genome assembly GCF_019428685.1 of Paraburkholderia edwinii. Classification (NCBI taxonomy): domain Bacteria; kingdom Pseudomonadati; phylum Pseudomonadota; class Betaproteobacteria; order Burkholderiales; family Burkholderiaceae; genus Paraburkholderia; species Paraburkholderia edwinii. The sequence goes on along the minus strand of NZ_CP080095.1, from coordinate 1,217,571 downwards.
AAGCCGTTGACGAGCACGATGCGCCCCGCAGGCGGCCGTGTCGCCGCGAGCAGCAGCGCGTGGTAGCGGCGCGTGCGCGGCATGCCGACCGTGCCCGATGCAAAACCGCCGAAGCCGTCGGCTTCGAGCCATTCGTCCTGGAGATGCTCGCGGTCGATCGGCCGTGCGATGGTCGTCATCGATATGCCCTCTCTCTCCTTTTACTGGTTTCACTGCGGCAGCACGACCCACACTTCGAGCCCGCCGCCGTCGCGCGCATGAAACTGCAGCGTGCCGCCATGCAGACGCGCGATCCGTTCGACGATCGCAAGGCCGAGGCCCGTGCCGCTGGTCCCGCTATGTGCGTTTCTGCCGCGTTGAAACGGCGCCTTCAGCGCCTCGAGTTCGGCGGCCGAAAGACCGGTGCCGCGATCGCCGACCGCGACATACGCCGCATGCGCATCGCGCCACGTGCGCACCGCGAACCCGCTGCGGCCGTACTTGATCGCATTCTGCATCAGGTTCATGAGCAGCCGCATCATGCTGATCGGGCGGAACGCGACCGGCGGCAGGTCCGCGAGCGACAGTTCGAAATCATGCCCGAGCCCTGCGAAATCCGCAGCCAGCTGCTCGACGAGCGCGTTCAGATCGCCGGGCTGCGCGGCTTCGCGCTCGCCGCTGCCCGCATAGTCCATGAACTGCTGCAGGATCGTGTCGATCTGATCGAGGTATGACTCGGCGGCATCGGTGAACGGCGCATCGCGCGGCGCGCCGGCCATCGCCATCGCAAGCCGCAGCTTGGTGAGCGGCGTGCGGATATCGTGCGAAATACCGGCAAGCATGACTGCGCGTGTTGCCTCGGCTTGCTGCAGCGCCTGCGTCATCTGGTTGAACGCCGTGCTGACCTGCGCGATTTCGGTCGGCCCGTCGACGGGCAATGGCGCGGGTGCGTCGCCCGCGCTGATGCGCCGCGCGGCATCGGCCAGATGCTTGAGCGGCCGGTTCAGATGCAGCTGAAGCAGGAAGCCGGTCAACGCGGCGAGCACGCCGAGGCTTAAGGCCAGCAGCAGCGCGCTCAGGATTCTGCCGCCTTGCGCCTCTTCGGGCAGCATTAGCGCGATCCAGTACGGCGCGTCGGCGATATGCACGCGCAGCCACATCGTTTGCGGCGCGCCGCGCACGTGCTCGGCCTCCCAGCGCACGTCGCTGCCGGCCGGCAGATGGCGGCGCAACGTGTCGAGAAAAATGCCGAGTTCGTGCGTGCGATAGAACTCGAGCGCTTTGACCGGCGGCGCCGCCAGCGCATCGGGTGGTACGTCGGCGCGCGCGCCGATGCGCGCGACAGTCACGTCGCGCGATGCGCGCGGCGTCGCGGCGAGCACCGTGTCGAGCGTCGTGATGTAACTGCCGAACACGGCCGCCGCGCGTTCGACGCGAGGCCGCTGCACATAGTGAAGCAGCACGCTCAGCGAGCACGCTTCGCTGACCACGACGAGCGCGAACAACAGAACGATATTGCGGGCGAGTAACGAGCGCGGTATCAGGCTCGGCATCGGGCGCACCGTTATTCGACGTCGGCGATCAGCATATAGCCGACGCCCCAGACGGTTTTGATAAAGCGCGGCTTCGACGGATCGCTTTCGATCACCTGGCGCAGCCGCAGCACCTGCACGTCGATACTGCGATCGAGCGCATCGTGGTCGCGCCCGCGGGCGCGCGCGATCAGGTTGTCGCGGCTCACCGCGCGATTCGGCGACGAGCCGAGCGCGGTCAGCAACAGCATTTGCGCGGAATGCAGTTCAATCGGTTCGTCGCCGCGAAACAGCAGATTCTTGCCGATGTCGAGCCGGAAGTCGCCGAAGCGCAGCGTTTGCGTCGTGACGGTCGGGTCGCCCGACGCGATCTTCTGCCGGCGCAATAGCGCGTTGATGCGCGCGGTCAATTCCTGCGGCAGGAACGGCTTCGCGAGATAGTCGTCAGCGCCGGTTTCGAGGCCGACCACGCGATCGAGCGGATCGCCCTTCGCGGTCAGCATCAGGATCGGCAAGGTCTCGCCTTCGGCACGCAGACGCGCGCAGATCTCGAGACCGTTTTCTTCGCCGATCATCAGATCGAGCACGAGCAGGTCGAAGGGCTCGCGCTCGAGATAGCGCTTAAGGCGCGCGCTGTTTTCGACCACCCGCACCGAAAAACCCTGCGACGTCAGAAAGCGCTGCAGCATATTGCGCAGTTCGGCTTCGTCGTCGAGCACGATGATGCGGGGGGACCGGTCCATGCAAGACTCCTTTGAAAACACGCTATTCACGCCGCTGTGTCGCGAGGAACTGCTCGATCTGCGGCAGTGTTACATAACCGACCTTTTGCGTGTCGATCTGGTCGAAATGCTGCGCGACACGCGGCATGCCGAGTTGCGCCTGCTGCTTCGTGAGCTTGCCGTCGCGCGTCGTGTTGGCAGCCGTAAAGCGCTCCTGCAATTGCTGCATCATCTGTTGCATATGGGCCGAACCGCCCATACCCATGCCTTGCATCGACGGCGCGTTCTGCGCGGGCATCGCCTGGGTCTGTGCATTTTGAGTCTGCGCATTTTGCGTCGACGATTGCTGCGCAAATACGCTCGCCGATGCAAAGCACAGCGCCAGCATCGCAATCCACTTCTTCATATCACTCTCCGTTGAGTCGCTCACCTGCGTCGCTGGCGATGTGCCGCGATCCGTTCGGTGACAGGGCGAATTCTTGTCGCTCGCCGCGCTCAACGCAACGCGAAAACCATGTCATTCGATGTCACGCATCCGGACTGCGCGACGACATCGGATGAAACATGTTTTCGCTGGTTTTCCCGTGCAGCGCTCCGTATCGTTTGTCGCAGGTTCATACCGTTTTCACCGATCCGGCGCGCGCCGTAACGCTGCGCGTGTTCGCCTTCCGGATCATCGATAGAAGGAGTGTTGCGTGAATATCCGTTCAGTCTGTTCGTCTGCTGCCGCCGCGCTCGGCATCGGCTGGTCCGCATGGTCGTCGAGCGCGTTTGCGGGGACCGTGTTCGTGCACGCCGCCTATGTGCCCGCTTGCCCGCCGCCGCATCCGGTTTATGCGCCGTCTCCCGCTTATGTCGTGCAGGCCTCCGTGACAGCTGCGGCGACCGTCGCGCCGCCGGTCAGGTCTTTGCCCTATGCCGCGGTACCGATTCCGGTGCCTTGCGGCGTCGTTGCGCCTGCCGTACCCGCACGCAATATCGTCTATGCACAACCTGTGCACGCGGTGCCGGCCGTTACGGTTTCCGCCATCGACGCGCCGCACTGATTTTGTTGCGTGTACACCGACATGCAGACGATAGCGGCAATCTAGTGCGCATCGCGTATCGTCTGGAACACGGCCCGCAGGTTTCGCGCTTTCGTCGCCAGCACTTTCGGTATTTCGTCGAGCCGCACTGATTCCTGCACGTCGCCGGGCCGCGGCGGATTGTCGATGGCGAACAGCAGCGTCTCGTTGTCGCCCGATGCGCCGATCGCCTGCACGGTCATCGTCTTGAACGAGATCTTGCTGATGCCCGCGACGCGTTTCACGCCATTGATCGCGACGCCGACCGGCGTCAGGTTGCGCAGGCGGAAGCCCTGCTTTTCAAGGCGCACGTCGGTCAGTGCGATCTGCAGGATCAGCGAATCGGGTTGCGGCGTATCGACCACCGTCATGTCCTTTATCACTTCCTGCGTCAGGATTTGCGCGAAGGTACGCGTGACCTGCGCCATTTCTTCGGGGTCGATGCCTTTGTACGGCGAATCCGGTGCGAGAAATACTTCGACCGGCACCAGGTAGACGCTGTGCAGCCGGGCGCGCTGCGCGGCGTAATCGGGCGCCATGTAGCCCTTCGTGCCGGGGAATTGCGCAACGGGCGTGAGTTGCACGCTGTCCGGTATCAGATAGTCGGCGCGCGCGGCGCCGCAATGCAATGCAAACGGCACGACCAGCACCGCGCCGACGATAAGCGATGCCGTGCGCATCTTCGATCGCATGAACAGCGTTTGCAGGGTCAGTAGCGTTAGTCGCATTTGCGGCATCGACACCCGCGCCCGTTCGAACCGCAGATTCGCCGGCATTTTCATGATTCGTTCCCCGATGCGGTGGCCACGCTAGCCGCGTGGAATCAGCATAGGCGATTTGCGATGCGCGACCGCCTGGTGGATTCCCGCTGCAATACATGCGAACAAAGCCCTGCGCGACCTGTGCCCGATTGTCGGCACGTGCTCGACCCATGCTAGGCTATGCGCCAATTCGGCATGCCGTCAGGCATTTTGCATCCCGAAAAAACCAGATTAGTTGCATTGACTATCGGCATCCGTTCGCCTCACCACAGAGGGCGCGCGGCGAATTATGGTGGATTGATGACAAAGGACAATAACCCGCTCTACCTGTTACGAGACCTTCTATGCGCGGCGCTTCGCAGTGCCGCGCCGCCCGCGTTTATTGCGCGGCACGCCGCGCCGCGGACTCCGCTTCTGCGCGCCACGCGTTTGCCCGCCGCGGCGTCGGCGGTGCTGCTGCCAGTACTCCTGACGGGCTGCATGGTCGGTCCCGATTACCGCACACCGGCGCCGCCCGCAACCGACAGCTACACGACCACACCGTTACCGGATCAAACCGCATCGGCGCCGGGCGCGTCGGGCGTGCCGCAGCACTTCGCAACGGGTGAAGACATCCCGGCCGCATGGTGGTCGCTGTACCACTGCGAGCCGCTCGATACGCTGGTTCGCAAAGCGCTCGCGAACAGTCCGAATATCGCGTCGGCGCGCGCCGCGCTGCGCCAGTCACGCGAGAACCTCAGCGCGCAGTTCGGCGGCTCGCTGCTGCCGCGCGTCGACGCGCAACTGAACGCGACGCGCGAGAAATTCAACGGCATCACGTTCGGCCAGCCGCAGTTCACCGAAGATCTGAACCTGTACAACTCGTCGGTTAGCGTGTCGTATGCGCTCGACATCTGGGGCGGTGCGCGCCGCGGCGTCGAAGCGGCGCGCTCGCAGGTCGACTATCAGCGCTACCAGTTGCAGGGGGCATGGCTCGCGCTGACTGCGAACATCGTCACCGCGGCGGTCAAGGAAGCGTCGCTGCGCGCGCAGATCGAGGCGACCGAAGAAATCGCGACGGAAGAAGCCTCGCAGCTCAAGGTGCTGCGACAGCAGTTCGAGCTCGGCGGCATCGGCAAAACGGACGTGCTCACGCAGCAGACGCTGCTCGCGCAAACCCGCGCGACGCTGCCGCCGCTGCGGCAACAGCTCGATCAGACTCGCCATCAGCTCGCGGTGCTGTCGGGCAGTCCGCCGAACGATCCGACACTGCCCGAGTTCCGTCTCGCGATGTTCTCGCTGCCGCAGACGCTGCCGGTCAGCGTGCCGTCCGCGCTGGTCCGGCAGCGGCCCGATATTCTCGCGGCCGACGCGACGCTGCATCAGGCCAGCGCGCAGATCGGCGTCGCGACCGCGAACATGTATCCGCAGATCACGCTGTCGGCGAGCTGGGGCACGCAGTCGCTGACACCCGCCGAACTGTTCCGCGCCGAAAGCACGGTATGGGCTATTGGCGCGGGCGTGCTGCAGCCGGTTTTCCGCGGCGGCCAGCTGCTCGCGGAAAAGCGCGCGGCCGTGGCCGCGTACGAGCAGGCCGATGCGCAATACCGTCAAACCGTGTTGTTAGCGTTCCAGAACGTGGCGGATTCGCTGCGCGCGCTTGATCACGATGCAAGCGGCCTGCGCGAGCAGACCGACGCGTGGCAATCGGCCAGCGACGCGCTCGATATGGCGCGCGGCCAGTTCAAGCTCGGCGGCATCAGCTATCTGTCGCTGCTCGTGACGCAGCGCCAGTATCAGCAGACCGTGGTCGACCTCGCGCAGGCGCAGGCGGCGCGCTACGCGGATACCGCCGCGCTCTTCCAGTCGCTCGGCGGCGGCTGGTGGAACGATCCGCTGCCGGAATCAGCCGCGGTGCAATGAGGTATACCCGTCATCGCCCGAATCACTAAACAGGCCCTGCATTGAAGCCTGCAACAAAACCCGGCGAAGCCACGATCGCTTCGACCACCGGATAAGCACGAAGCGCCCTGATCGGCCAGAGCATCGGCCAGAGAAACGGCCGGAGGCGAGCCAACGCCGGCGCTTCACGATTGAGACGTGCAAGGACATAACGATGAGCACAAAAGGACCGACCGCAAATCAGATCGAAACCGTGGATACGCCCGCGCGTCACAGACGGCGCATGACGAAGCGCATGATCATCATGCTGATCTGCGTCTTGCTGCTGCTTGGCGCGATTGTCGGCTTCAATCTGTTCAAGGCGCACATGATCGCGAAGTTCATGGCGTCCAACGCACTGCCGCCCGCCACGGTCACCGCGACCGTGGCGAAATACCAGACGTGGCAGCCGCAGCTTACGGCGGTCGGCAGCCTGCGCGCGGTGCGCGGCGTCGACGTGACGACCGAAGTGCCGGGCCTCGTGCGCGAGATCGCGTTCTCGTCGGGACAAGACGTGAAAGCGGGCCAGGTGCTCGTGCGTCTGAACGACGATTCGGACGTCGCGCTGCTGCATTCGCTGCAGGCCGCGGCCGAGCTCGCGCAAACGGTCTATAAGCGCGACAAGGCGCAGTTCGACATCCAGGCGATCGCCAAGGCGCAGCTCGACGCGGACGCGGCGGACCTGAAAGCCAAAACCGCGCAGGTTGCGCAGCAGGCGGCGCTCGTCGAAAAGAAGACGATCCGCGCGCCGTTCGCGGGCCGCGTCGGCATCACGACGGTGAATCCGGGCCAGTATCTGAATCCGGGCGATGCAATCGTCACGCTGCAGGCCATCGATCCGATCTATGCGGACTTCTATCTGCCGCAGCAGCAGTTAGGCCAGCTCGCGGTCGGCCAGCAGATCGCAATCGATATCAACGCGTTCGATGGCCGCACCTTCAGCGGCAAGATCCGCTCGATCAACCCGCGCGTCGACAACACGACGCGCAATGTGCAGATCGAAGCGACCGTCGACAACCGCGAGCGCAAGCTGTTGCCCGGCATGTACGCGAACGTGAAGATCGATGCGGGCGGCGAACAGCGATATCTGACGCTGCCGCAAACGGCGATCACGTACAACCCGTACGGCGCGACGGTCTTCGTCGTGAAGCCCGGCGACAAAGCGGACGCACAAGGCAAGACCATGCCGGTCGCGCAGCAGGTGTTCGTCACGCCCGGGCCGACGCGCGGCGACCAGGTCGCGATTCTGAAGGGCGTCGAAGCGGACATGCAGGTCGTGACGAGCGGACAGCTGAAGCTGAAGAACGGCACGCCGCTCGTGATCGACAACCGCGTGCAGCCGGCCGACAGCCCGAATCCGCAGCCTCAGGAACAATAAGGGGCCGCGCATGAATTTCACCGATATTTTTATCAAGCGGCCGGTGCTCGCGGCCGTCGTCAGCCTGCTGATTCTCGTGCTCGGCGTGCGCGCGCTGATCTCGCTCAAGGTGCGCGAGTATCCGCAGACCGAAAACGCCGTGGTCACCGTCACGACCGCGTACTACGGCGCGAGCGCCGACACGATCGCCGGCTTCATCACGCAGCCGATGGAAGCCGCGATCGCTCAGGCGCAGGGCATCGACTATATGTCGTCGACCAGCACGACCGGCGTGTCGACGATCACCGTCACGCTGCGTCTGAACTACGACTCGAACCGCGCGCTGACGGAAATCAATACGCAGATCGCGTCGGTGCGCAACCAGTTGCCGCCGCAGGCGCAGCAGCCGGTGCTGACCGTGCAGACGGGCGAGACAACCGACGCGATGTATATGGGCTTCTACAGCAGTGTGCTGCCGAGCAATAACGTCACGGACTATCTGCTGCGCGTGGTCAAGCCGAAGCTCGATTCGATCGAAGGCGTGCAGACCGCCGAAGTGCTCGGCGGCCGGCAGTTCGCATTGCGCGCCTGGCTCGATTCGGCGCGCCTCGCCGCGCATAACGTGACGGCGCAGGACGTCTACGCCGCGCTCGGCAATAACAACTATCTGGCGACGCTTGGCACCACCAAAGGCCAGATGGTATCGGTCGACCTCAACGCGGGCACGGATCTCCATACCGTCGACGACTTCAAGAAGCTCGTCGTCAAGCAGAAAGGCACCGCCATCGTGCGGCTCGAAGATGTCGCAAACGTCGTGCTCGGCGCCGACAGCTACGACTTCAACGTCGCGTTTTCGGGCAAGCGCTCGGTGTTTATCGGCATCAAGGTGGCGCCGGACGCGAACATTCTCGATGTCGCGAAGCGCGTGCGCACCGCCTTCCCGGGCTTGCAGTCGCAGTTCCCGACCGGCATGACCGGCGACATCGTCTACGACGCGACCGACTTCGTGAACACGTCGATCGAGGAAGTGATCAAGACGCTCGTCGAAGCGCTGCTGATCGTGACGGTCGTGATCTTCCTCTTTATCGGCAGCCTGCGCGCGGTGATCATTCCGGTGGTCGCGATGCCGCTGTCGCTGATCGGCACGTTCTTCGTCATGCAGGCGCTCGGCTACTCGATCAACCTGCTGACGCTGCTCGCGCTCGTGCTGGCGATCGGCCTGGTGGTGGACGACGCGATTATCGTCGTCGAGAACGTCGACCGGCATATGAAGGAGGAAGGCCGGCCGCCGTTCGAAGCGGCGCTGATCGCGGCGCGCGAACTGGGCGGCCCGATTCTCGCGATGACGGTCGTGCTGATCGCCGTGTACGCGCCGATCGGCTTCCAGGGCGGCCTCACAGGCGCGCTCTTTACCGAGTTCGCGTTCACGCTGGCGGGTGCGGTGACCGTATCGGGCATCGTCGCCTTGAGCCTTTCGCCGATGATGTGCTCGCGCTTTTTTAGCGCCGAACAGGAGTCGAACCGCTTCGTGCGCTTCGTCGACCGGCAGTTCGACCGCGTACACCGCGGCTATTCGCGCATCCTGCATGCGACGCTCGACACGTGGCCGGTATTTATCGTGATGGGCGCGCTGCTGCTCGGCGGCACCGTGTACCTCTTTATGACGTCGCAATCGGAACTGGCGCCGCAGGAAGATCAGGGCATCGTGCTATCGCAGATCCAGGGTCCGCCGAACGCGACGATCCAGCAGATGCAGACGTACGCAGACCAGGTATTCGAGATCTCGAAGCAGTTGCCCGAATACTCGCAGATGTTCCAGCTGACCGGCGCGCCGACGTTAAACCAGGGCATTGGCGGCGTGCTGTTCAAAACCTGGGACAAGCGCAAGAAAGGCGCGACGCAATTGCAGCAGGAGTTGCAGCAGAAGTGGAATAGCATCGCGGGCGCGCGTGTCGCCGCGTTCCAGTTTCCGCCGCTGCCGGGCGCGCAGGGCTTGCCCGTGCAGTTCGTCATCACGACGACCGAGCCGTTCGAGAACCTCAACGAAGTCGCGCAGTCGGTGCTCGCGAAGGCGTACCAGAGCGGCATGTTCTTCTATGTCGACGCCGACCTCAAGCTCGACAAGCCCGAAAGCGTGCTGGTCGTCGACCGCGACAAGGTCGCGTCGCTCGGCATGACTCAAGCCGATGTCGGCGCGGCGCTCGGTGCGGCGCTGGGCGGCAACTACGTGAACTACTTCTCGATCGCGGGCCGCTCGTACAAGGTGATTCCGCAAGTGCTGCAAACGGACCGCCTAAATCCGTCGCAGGTGCTCGACTACTATCTGCGCACGCCCGACGGCAGCGTGATTCCGGCCTCGACGGTCACGCATCTGAAGCAGCAGGTCGTGCCGGAGTCGATCAACCACTTCCAGCAGCTGAACTCGGCGACGATCTCCGGCGTCGTCGTGCCCGGCGTCTCGCAAGGCGAAGTGCTGAACTTCCTGCGCAAGGCGACGGCCGAAGCCGCGCCATCCGGCTATGCAGCCGACTATGCGGGGCTCTCGCGCCAGTTCGTGCAGGAGTCGGGCGGCTTCGTCGTCACGCTGCTGTTCGCGACGATCATCGTCTTTCTCGCGCTGGCCGCGCAGTTCGAGAGCTTCCGCGATCCAATTGTGATTCTCGTATCGGTGCCGATGGCGCTCTTCGGCGCGCTGATCTTTATCAACCTCGGGCTGTCGACGCTCAATATCTACACGCAGGTCGGGCTCGTCACGCTGATGGGGCTCGTCAGCAAGCACGGCATTCTGATCGTGCAGTTCGCGAACCAGTTGCAGCGCGCGGGCAAATCGAAGCGCGAGGCACTAGAAGAAGCGGCCGCGGTTCGTCTAAGGCCGATTCTGATGACGACCGCCGCGATGGTGTTCGGCGTGCTGCCGCTCGTGATCGCCTCGGGCGCGGGCGCGGCGGGCCGCAACGCGATGGGCCTCGTGATCTTTACCGGGCTGTCGATCGGCACGTTGTTTACGCTGTTCGTCGTGCCGGCGATGTATATGTTTATCGGCGCCGATCACCACCGGGATCGCCGCGGCGATAAACAAACGCCGAGCGTCGCCTGATCGCACGACGCGATATACGGTTAGCGCACAGCAAACGTAAGGCAGGCGGCACGCCGGAACACGGCGCGCCGCCTGCTTTTTTTCGTTCGCTTTTACTGTGTGCTTTTACCGTCCATACATCGCCGATGAGTACGCGAGCTGCGGCGCGGGAACGGCGACAGGCGTTGGCGCATTGCGGAAATGCAGCAGATGCCAATAGCGGAATGCGTTGACGCGCTCCGAGCGGATCAACTGAAAGTCGGAAAAATTCAGCACTTCTTCGAGCGGGAAATCGGACTTGAAACCAATCACCGATTCGAGTCCCGCCAGCAAGCGCTCGAACGCGCGCACGAACCGGTTACTTGAAGCGAAGTGATTGACGACGATCACTTCGCCTCGCACCTTGCATACGCGCGAGATTTCACTCAGGAAAGCAGCGGGATCGGGCACGACCGAAGCGACATACATCGCGACAACGAAATCGAAACTGTTGTCTTCAAACTGCAAGTCGGTGGCGTCCATGTTCACGATACGAATCTTGTTGCCGGCGCATTGCGATTCGACACGGCGCCGCGCGCGATCGAGCATCTTCTCTGAAATATCGACACCGGTAATCTGCAGATCGGAACGGTAAAGCGGCAGCGAAAGCCCGGTACCGAGCCCAACCTCGAGGATCTTTGCGCCCTCCTCGGCCCTGGCATTGATGCGATCGGTACTGCGCTCGCGGCCCTGCTGGAACGCGCGCCCAAACAGGTAATCGTAAAAACCCGCCGCGAAATCGTAGATTTGTTCAACTCTCATCGCGCCCTCGCTTGATTGATGACCGAATGTCAACAAGATGCCTGGCCGCGGCGTGGTTCCCGGATAGTTACCATCGCGTTGTTGTCCGGCCCGGTTGATGATCGCGGTTTGCAAGACCGAAATCGTCGTGACCGTCGAAATCGGACCGCGTCCGACCGTCACGACGCCAGATACAACAACCAGGGAATCGAACTATTCCAGAATGGGGTCACAGCTGCGGGGGTAAGCGCGCTTTTATCGCGCCGGCTTCGTGGCCTGAGCATGCGGCGTACCCGCATCGAGTTGCGCGCGAAGCGCGGCGATCACGCTGGCCCAATCGCCGCGCGCGGTCTGCCGGAAGAGCCGGGCCGTTGCGTACCACGGACTGTCGCTTCGGTTGAGTTGCCATCGCCAGTCCGGCATGAACGGCAAGGCGATCCAGACGGGCTTGCCGAGCGCGCCCGCCAGATGCGCGACCGCTGTGTCGACACCGATAACGAGATCGAGTCGCGAGATCAGCGCCGCCGTATCGGCAAACGTCGCGAGACGCGACGACACATCGCGTAGCACGCCGCGGGCTTCGAGTTCGGTGAGATACGCGCGATCGCTTTCGCGCACGTCGTGCTGCAATGAAACGAAATCGGCCTGCGCGTCGAGCAACGGTTGCAACTGTTCGAGCGCGATCGCCCGGTTCCGGTTGCGATCGTTGAGCAGCATCCGGCTTCCGGACCAGACGAGACCCACGCGCGGCCGTTCGGTCGCACCGGCAAACAGGTCGTCCCATTGTGCGACGAGCGATTCCGGCGCATGCAGGTATGGACCGGTCGCGGCGAAATCGGCTTCGCGAAGCTTCAGCGCAAGCGGCAAGCTCAACAGCGGAATGTGGAAGTCGAATGCCGGCACGGGCGCGCGCTCGCCGATCACCTCGGCCGCGCCGCGATAGTGCTGCAACAGCGGCAGCAGCGCGTTCTGCACGCGCAGCACGACGCGCGCGCCGCTTTCCGTCAGCCGGTCGACGAAGCGCACGAACTGCAGCGTGTCACCGAAGCCCTGCTCCTGATGAACGAACACGGTCTTGCCGGCGACGGGCTGCGTGCCCGTCCATTGCGTGCTGTCCGGCAAGCCATGGCTCATCGTGCCGTCGCGCCAGCGCCATTCGTATTCGCGCCAGCCATGCTCGAATTCGCCGCGCAGCAAATTCGTCTGCGCGCGATTGGTTCGGGCGCCCGCGTCGTTCGGATCGATCGCCAGCGCCTTCTTGAACTGAAGCATGGCGTCGTCGAAGCGCCCCAGATCGCGCAACACCACGCCGAGATTCGTGTAAGCGGGAACGAAGCGAGGCTTCAGTTTGATTGCGTATTCGTACGCCATGCGTTCGTCGTCGAAGCGCTCCATCTGGCCAAGCAGATTTCCGCGGTTGTAATGCGCTTCGGCGGACTGCGGCTGGAGCTTGCACAGCTGCTCGAGCTTCTCGAGCGCGCGCGGCAAGTTGCCGGCCTGAACTAGCGACATCGCAACGCCATGCAGCGACGCGATATGGTTCGGGAACTGCGCGAGACACCGCTCGAACAAAGCGATCGCATCATCGTGGCGTTGTGCCGATTGACATACCTGTGCAGCAAAGTTCAGGTCGTCGACAGGCATTGGTATGCGTGTCGATGCCGCTACGAGGTGTTCTGCCGCGCGCGCGTGATCACCCTGCCGTGCAGCGATAAAACCGAGACCGGCGTGCGCTTCGCCATGATCGGGCGCGCTTGCCAGCACGCCTTGCAACAGACGCGCGGCTTCGTCGAATCGGCCGGCCGCATAGTGCTTTTGCGCCTCAGACAGCGTGGGTTCGAAATCGTGATTCATGCAAACCTGACTTAATGCGGACCGATTCGCCAGCTTGAAGACCGGAGTGTCGACCTGCTAAAGACCAAAGACCGGTAGTTTAATCACGAAACGAAGCGGCGAGCCTCACCGCTCGCTATCGCGCTATTGCGCTATCGCTACTGCCGCACGAGCCGCACACGCGCGAGCCCTTCGAGCGAATACACGGCAAGCGCAATCCAGATGGCGCCATAGCCGATCAGTTGCATGCCGCTAAACGGCTCGCGATAAATCAGCACACCGATCAGCAACTGTAATGTCGGCGTCACATATTGCAGCAGTCCGAGCGTCGACAGCGGAATGCGCCGCGCGCCCGCGGCAAACAGCAACAGCGGAATCGCCGTAATCGGCCCCGCGAGTGCAAGCAGCACCTTCAAACCGGTCGGCGCCGCGCCGAAGCCGCTATCGCCATGCAGCGGCAAGACCGCGAGGTACAGCACGGCAATCGGCAGCAGCAGGATCGTTTCGAGCGTGAGCCCTTCGAGCGCGCCGAGCTTCGCGGTCTTGCGCAAGAGCCCATAGCCGCCGAACGTCAGCGCTAGCGCAATGCTGATCCATGGCGGCCGGCCGTTTTCCCACGTGAGCCATAGCACGCCCGACGTGGCGATGGCCACCGCAAACCATTGCATGGGCCGCAACCGTTCGCCGAGAAACGCAAGACCGAACAGCACGCTGACCAGCGGTGTGACAAAGTAGCCAAGGCTCGCCTCGACGATATGCCCGGCGTTCACGGCCCAGATATAAGTGCCCCAGTTCGCCGACAGCAGCGCCGCGCTCGCCGCGAAGCGCGCGAGCAGGCGTTTGTCGCGCAGCACGGGCCCAAGCCAGCGCCACTGCAGCCGCGCGGTCAGCACGATAAACAGGAACAGCATCGACCAGACCATGCGGTGTGCGAGAATCTCGAGCGGCGCGATCTGATGCAGCGATTTGAAGTAAACGGGAAAGAGCCCCCAGATGGTGAAGGCGAGAAATGCGTAGACGACGCCGTAGTTCATTGTGATTAATGCAAGATCGAGCGAATCGTATTGTAAGCTTCGAGTCACACGATCCAATACCCAAGATTGCCGATTTTGCGACAATACGGGTCTTTCGGCATACGCGCTCGTCAATTTCCGCAAAGAAATCGCCGATCCGGTGCAATCGGCCAATCTTAAGGACGGTCCGCCGTCCGCCTGATGTCATTCCCCCCGATGTCTCTTCCGCACATTGATCTTTTGTATTCCGCCTCCGGGCTTTTCGTCGGTTTTCTCGTCGGTTTGACCGGTGTCGGCGGCGGTTCGCTGATGACGCCGATTCTCGTGCTGCTGTTCAACGTGCACCCGGCCACCGCGGTCGGCACCGACCTGCTCTATGCGTCGGTGACGAAAGCGACCGGCACGCTCGTGCACGGCGTCAAGGGTTCGGTCGACTGGGGCGTCACGCTGCGTCTTGCCGCGGGCAGCGTGCCGGCCGCGACGATTACGCTGATCCTGCTGCATCGATATGGAATGGACACGCCGCGCGGCAGCTATCTGATTCAGGTCGTGCTCGGCGCGGCGCTGCTGATCACCGCGACCGCGCTCGTGTTTCGCCCGCAGCTCGCGGCATTCGCGTCGCGCCATCGGCCGACGCCCGCATACGGCAACACGCTCGCGCTAACGATGCTGACGGGCGCCGTGCTCGGCGCGCTTGTCACACTGACGTCCGTCGGCGCGGGTGCGATCGGCGTAACGGTGCTGTTGCTGTTGTATCCGGCGCTGCCGGTTTCGCGCATCGTCGGCTCCGATATCGCGCATGCGGTGCCGCTCACGCTGCTGGCCGGCGCGGGGCACTGGCTGCTCGGATCGATCGACTGGTCGGTGCTGCTGTCGCTGCTGGTGGGGTCATTGCCGGGCATCGTCGCGGGGAGCCTGCTGTCCGCGAAAGCGCCGGAGAAGTTGCTGCGCCATGTGCTTGCCGCCACGCTGACCGCGGTCGGCGTGAGGCTCGTGCTGGCCTGAACGGGAACGACGGAAGTTACTTGAAGAACCGGCAGTTCAGATCCGTTTCGAACTCGCGAACCCAATGCCCGGCGCTGTCCTCGTGATACGACTGCGCCCAGCCGCCACGCCGCACGGTCACGAGCCGCCGTTCCCGCGCGGTGTCGTGCGCATCGATCGTTGCGCTCACATCGAAATGCGCGGGCGCGAAGCCGTGCCGCGCGCACACCAGTTCGAAAGCTGCCCGTTCGCCGATCGGCAAGTCGGTGTACCTCAAAAGCATCGTGTCCATCATGCGACTCCGATTCCGATACCGCACAGTACGACACCACGTGGGTAAATTATGTGTCATCGCGCACAGGCAGCCTATGTATCCGAAGCGTTTATCGCGTAAATCGTGCGCTGTAGCGCACGCAACGGGCTCGTTGATGCCCAATGAATTGAGCGTGAATCGAGCGGCTGAACTGCGCGGCTGAGCGGACTGGCTAAGCGGACTGGCTAAGCGGACTGACCAGGCGGACGCCTAACGCGGCACGTTGATCGTACCGAAACCCACCCTGATCGCATTCGATCCCGGACTCGCGGCGATCGGCGTCAGATTCGCCGTGCCGAGCGCGGGCGCCGAACCGGGCGTGCCGCCGCGCGGCACCGTGCGCACCACCTGCGACGGCGGCAACGCGGCGCCGCTTTTCAGATGACTCCACATCAGGTTCAACGCCTGAAGGTTGTAGTACTGCAGGGGCAAGTAGCGCGTATCGAAACCGGCGACGCTGAGGAACGCATCGAAATGCTGGGCGTTCGTGATTTCGTAAAACGACAACTGGCTTCTCCCTCCTTCGGCAAGACTGTTCATCGCGAGATACGGGCGCGACGCGTGATTGACCGGCACGAGCGTGTCGCTTCTGCCCTGCACGATGATGGCGGGCTTGCCGCGCAGGTTCGCGTTCACGCGAATCGCGTTGACGCTCGTCTGCATCCGCGGATCGCCGCCGGTCCAGAGTCCGCGCAGGCACACCGCGCCGGAGAGGCTCGCATCGGCGGTCGCGAGCCGGTGATCGAAGCCGAACGGCGGCAGGTTGTACACGAGGTTGATGTTGTTGGTCGGCGGCACACCGTTACCGAGGCCGAAGATCGACAGCATCGGCGCAGCGAGCGACGGCACGCCGGCCGCGCCTTGCGCGTTCGTTGTGCCGAAGCTGAAGCCGCAGAGGTTGTCGCCGACGCTCGAAGTCGTGTACGCGTTCACGTAAGTGACCGCGACGGCCGGCACCGCCTGCGAATCCCACATCGCCGCTTGCAGCAGGTCGGAGTCGGTTTCGTAACCGGCCGAATGCAGCCGGTTCAGCGCGTCGTTCGATTGCGTCGCGAGATCGCCGCTGTTCACGAACCCGCTGCCCGCCAGCGACGCGCAGCGTGCCGTGCGGATGGCCAGCGTGGTGGCCGGCGGCAGCGTCGACAGATACGGCGCGCCGATCACCGAAGGGGCCGCCGCCGCGCAGGGCTGCAGCAAGTTCGCGTAGGTGATGTAGTCGGCCAGCGGCGCGCCGGCCGCCGTAATGCGCACGCCGCCTTCGAACACCTGCGCGTTCGGCGACATATTGAGGTTGATCTGCGGCTCGCCGACGACGACCGCGGTGATCCATCCCTGCGTGTCCTGCTCGGCGGCCGCGAGCGACGCGCCGCCGCCGTTGCTGACCGAGGCGGCGATCGTCGTGATGCTGCCCGCGCGGTAGCGCACGCCATGGTTCCTGCCGTTGACGATCGGCGCGAACTGCTGATTGAGCACCCAGTACGCGAACTGGATCGCCTGGAGCGTGTTCTTGCCCCAGTCCTGTTCGGGGTTCTGCTGCGAGTGCGCGTGCTTGTACGCGTAGCGGTTCGGGAAGGTCTGATTGAAGATCGCGAGACTGGACAGCGGCAGGTTTGCAGTAAAGGTACTTTTTGTGCCGGCAATCGATGTGCTGGCAAGCCGGCCATCGATCAGCGTGACGAGATTGGTCATCAGCTCCTGGGCGCCGTTGCCGGTGCCCTTGTCGGTGTACGCGACCGCGCAGCCGCGTTTCAAGCCCCATTCGCCGGCCGCCGAAATCGCGCCGTACACGCCGCGCGAACCCGACGACGTGGCCGTGACGATGCATGGATTCGCCGGATCGAAGCTGACCGGTACCTGGATCATCAGCGTAACGTTCTGCAGGCCGCTGCCGTTGTCGGCGTAGGCGATGGTTTCGGTGCCGGCGATCTTGCCTTCGCCGAGCGTGTCGTTGCCGTTGAGGTCGATATTCGGCCCCCAGAAGCGGCCGTATCCGCCGTTCGCGGTGATATCGACCAGCGCGCGGTAGTTCGACCAGATCGCGAGACGCCGCAATTCGGCCGCGGTCGGCGCGGCCGGGTTCGAAAAACCGGGCGCGTCGCCGGCGAGACCGGTCTTGCCGAGACCGGCGGTGAGAAGATCGTCGGTGTTGCCGTCGTAGGAAACCGTCGTCATGCTGCTCGTCACGACGAAGGCCGGCAGCACGTTGATCGTCGAGCCGCTGCCGCCATCGCCGCCGCCGTTGCCGCAGCCGCAGACGAATGCGGCGGAGCAGCACGCAATCGACGCGAAACGCAAGGACATCGTTGCCGGCATTGTTGTCTCCTCTGCACGCGTCCGCGGAATCAGCGGCGGCGCATTGCATCTCTGCACATCGAGAGCGTAGGAGACGAAACGCCGCGCACAAAGGGGCGCCGCACACGTCAGCGAACACACCAGGCGCGACGCATAAAAGAAAAACGGGCTTCGGCGTTTGCCGAAGCCCGTTTTTCCGATCTAACCGGCCAGTGCGCGGCCGGTGCGCGGCCGGTGCGCGGCTGGTGCGCGGCTGGTGCGCTTACTGCTGCTGCACGTTCAGCTTGTTCGACACCGACGCCACGCCGGCCACGCCCTTCGCCGTGGTGCCGGCGAGGTCGATCTGGCCCTGGTCGGGCACCGTGCCCGTCAGCGTGACCGCGCCGCCCTTGGCGCGCACGGCGATGCTCGACACGTCGAGACCCTTGGCTTTCGCGAGCGCTGCGCGGACCTTGTGGCCCAGCTGGCGATTCGCCTTCTTCTCAGCCTTCACGCCCGTTTGCGCGGTTTGCGCACCCGCAGCCGCATCGCTTGCCTGCGCGTAGACATTGCACGCGACCATCACTGCCACCACACCACCCAACGCCTTCAGAACTGCCGATTTCATGATTTCTCCTTTTTCACTTCGGATTGGACGCGGCCGGCCAGACCACGTCGAGCGTGACCCGGTCGGGCAGACCGCATTGCGGCTTCGTTACGACTTCGTTCAAACAAACCGACGCGCGCGCCATAGCGCACACCGCTTGCGGTCGACGACACGCGAGCGGAGCGCGCCTGACGCGGCGTCGGCCGATTGACGGCTGACACGGCAGGCGAGAGACGAGAGGCGGGAACAAGACGACAGCGGAACGGCCACGGGAAAACAGCAGCACGGCAATATGACGCGCGGGGGGAGCGGACCGGCCCGGTGCCGCGCGGCTCTGCAGCGTGCCCGGTTCTTGTGACCGGATCGCGCATGCGAGCGCGGATGCGCGGCAGCGCCGCCAATTTAATCTAGCGCGGCAAAAATCGCAAAGCTTTTAGCGACGAAAACGGCGCCGATCGGCGCAAATGTTGTGTCGCCGACGAATAGGCGCTTGCGTGAGCCCGCGGAAATAAGCCGCCAGCGCGCGAGCTTGTCTGATTCGCGCAGGCCGCGCGCGCGTGCACTTCGCACTCACGAATTGTTACGGGTTTGTGGCCTCGATGCGGCCGCTCGCGCGCCGCCGCGCCGGCAATCTCATGTACCATCGGCGCGAACATCGTCGACCGCGTTTTCGTCTGCTTTGTCGACAGCATGCCGCCTTAGCCGCCACGACCTCCAATGACAGAACCCAACGGCCCCGATCCCGACCCGAACGTCGACCGAAGCGCCGGCCAAGGTGCCGACGGAAGTGCCAACCCAGGCGCCAACTCCAGGCGCGGCGCAAAAGCGGCCGGCAAGCGGCCGCGCCTCGTCGCGCGTTTCGTCGCCATCTCGTGGCGCGATCTCGCAGTGACGTTCGTGCCGATTCTGCTCGTCAGCGCCCTCGCGATCTGGGCCGCCGTGCGCCTGATCCAGCCCGCGCCGCCCGATACGCTGACGATTAGCGCCGGTCCGCGTGGCAGCACATTCTGGAATGCCGCGCAGCGCTACAAGGACATCCTCGCCCGCAACCGCGTCACGCTCAATGTGCTTGAATCCGAAGGCTCAGCGGAAAATCTGCGGCGGCTGCTCGATCCGAATGCCAAGGTCGATGTCGCGTTCGTGCAGGACGGCATTGCGCATGGCAAAACCGACGGCCTCATGTCGCTTGGCAGCGTCGCGTACGTGCCGGTCGCGATCTTCTATCACGGGCCGACCGTCGAATGGCTGTCGCAATTCAAAGGTCAGCGCATCGCGATCGGCGCCGAAGGCAGCGGCACGCGCGAACTCGCGCTCGCGCTGCTCGCGGCGAACGGCATCACGCCGGGCGGTCCGACGAAGCTGCTGCCGCTATCGGGCGACGATGCGGCGAAGGCGCTCGTCGAGGGCAAGGTCGACGCCGCCTTTCTGACCGGCGACTCCGCGCAGCCGCCGGTGATGGTCAAGCTGTTCCGTACGCCGAATATCCAGTTCTACGACTTTACGCAGGCGCACGCCTATGCAGGACGCTTTCCGTACCTGACGCGCATCGAGCTGCCGATGGGTTCGCTCGATCTCGGCAAGAACATCCCGTCGCAGACGCTGCAAATGGTCGCGCCGACCGCCGAGCTCGTCGCGCGCACGTCGCTGCACCCGGCCCTGTCGGACCTGCTGATCGAAGCGGCGCGCGAGGTGCACGGCAAGGCGAGCGTGCTGCAGCGCGCAGGCGACTTCCCCGCCCCGCTCGCGCATGATTTCCCGATCAGCGACGATGCGGCGCGCTACTACAAGTCGGGCAAGAGCTTCCTGTACCGCACGCTGCCGTTCTGGATCGCGAGCCTCGCGGACCGGCTGCTGGTCGTGCTCGTGCCGATCATCGTCGTGCTGATTCCGGGCTTGCGGCTCGTGCCGTCGCTGTACGCATGGCGCGTGCGCTCGCGGATCTACCGCTGGTATGGCGCGCTGATCGCAATCGAGCGCGGCGCATTGAGCGAAACCTCGCAGGCCGAACGCGACACGCTGATCGAGCGACTCGATGCGATCGAGGAAGCGGTTAACGGGCTCAAGATGCCGCTTGCCTATGCGGACCAGTTCTACGTGCTGCGCGAGCATATCGGCTTCGTGCGCGAGCGGCTCACGCGAGCGCGCGAAGCACCTGCGGACGCACAGGGGACCGCACCGCCGTCCGGCGAGCCGCCGGCCGCCGCGGCAGAGTCCTCGGACGAGCCCTCAGACGAGCCCGCGCGAGACGCGCGGCAAGCAGCGGCGCGGGAAACAGAGCAAAACCCGACCGCCGACACGGCGCGCGACGAGCCGACCTCGAGCGATGCGCCGCGCGCCGGGCAAACGGGGCCCACCCATATCGCCTGAGCCTCGGCTCGCGCGTCGACGGTCAAGCGGGGCCATCCGGTCAACCCGGTCACGCCGCCGTCACGCAAGGCCTCAGGCGAAACCCGCATTCCCCACACATTTAGCGCCTCGCCCGCCTGCCGGTGGTGCGCGGCGCTCCGGCTTTGCGTAAGATCGAGGGCAACCGGCACGGCGCCCATCCTTCAGACGTTCGATAATGCGGCCGTGCCACACTGGAAATCCCGGGAGACATCATGACCGATGGCATCGACGCCACGCAGCCGCTGTGGTTTTACGACTTTGTCTCGCCGTTTTCGTATCTGCTGCTCGAGCAATACGACAAATGGCCGGGCCTTCCATTCGTAATGACGCCAGCCACGCTGAACGAGTTGTACGGCCACTGGCGGGAACGTCTCGCGTACGACGTGCCGGCCAAGCGCGTCTTTATGTATCGCTACGCGCTGTTTCGCGCGGAACAGCTCGGCATTCCGTTCAAGATGCCGCCCGTGCATCCGTTCGACTCGACCAAGCCGATGCGCCTTGCTGCTTCGATTCACGCGGACGTGAACACGGTGCGCGAGATCTTCCGCTTTATCTGGCGCGAAGGCCGCGACCCGTCGACGCCCGACGGCTTCGCGCTGTTGTGCGAGCGCCTCGGGATCAAAGACGGCCCCGAGCTCGTCGAACGCGAGGAAGCCAAGGCTCAGCTGAAGCGCAATAACGCCGATGCGATCGCGCTCGGCGTATTCGGCGTGCCGACGTTCTGGCTTAACAAGCAGCTGTTCTGGGGCGAAGACGCGTTGCCGATGGTGCTCTATTGCGCGCGCACGCCGAACTGGCTCGAGTCGAAAGAGGTCAAGCGGATCTCGGGGCTGCCTTCGGCATTCCTGAAGCCGTGATGTGCGGCACCGTGGTTTTCACGTCCTGACACAAGCATGACGGCAAGCGCGCAGGCGGGCGACGCTGATGCCGGCCATACCGTGTGCGCTATGCCTGATGCACGCGGAAAAGCTTAAGGTTACGCAGGAACGACCCGACCGGCGCGACAACCGTGGATGACAACACCGCTACCCTCGACATCTGGCTCGTGCGCGTGCTGCGCACGCTGCTGGTCGAGCGCAGCGTGACGCAGACCGCGCTGCGCCTGAACCAGACTCAGCCGGCCATCAGCACCGCGTTGCGCAAACTGCGCGAGACGCTGAACGATCCGATTCTCGTGCGCGGCAAGTCGGGGATGGTGCCGACCGAATACGGCGAGTCGCTGCTTGCCGCCGCGCAGAAGGTGTTGCGCGACGTCGATTTCGTCGCGACGCCGCACGGCGACTTCGATCCGGCGCGCTCGCGCCGCACGTTCCGCATCGCCGCGCCGGACTACCTGAACGACTTCTTCATGCCGACCGTGATCGCGCAATTCCGCGATGCGGCGCCGCATGCGCGGCTCGAGATCGAGTCGCTCGGACCACGGCTCGATCATGCGGCGGCGCTCGAGAAAGGCGAGCTCGATCTCGTGATCGGCAACTGGCCGAAGCCCGACGAGCGCTTCGAGCGCAGCGACCTGTTTTCGGACACCGTCGTCTGCATGATGCGCGCGGACCATCCGCTGGCGCAGGCGCCGCTCTCGCGCGATGCGTATCTCGCCGCGCCGCATCTGACGCCGACGCCGTATAGCGGCGGGCGCAGCGGCGCTATCGACGCGGGCTTCGCGCGCGCGAACGCACAACGCCGTGTCGTCGCGACGCTACCGTATTTCGGGCTCGTGCCGCATGTGCTGTTGCAATCGGATCTGATCTTTACGACGACGCGCCGCTTTGCGATGCACTACGCGAACCTGCTGCCGCTCGCGGTCGTCGACGTGCCGATTCCGTTTCCGCGCATTCGCTGCTATCAGATGTGGCATCCGCAGACGGACCGGCCAAGCGATCTGGGCTGGTTGCGCGAACTGCTCGCGCAGGTATCGGCGAACCTCGTCGCGCATAAGGCGCGGCGCACGCGGAGCGACGATGAGGTTGCCTCGACCGCTACGTCTACCGGTGCCCCGGCTACGCAGTCAGAAGACGGAGGCGCGAGCGGCAATGCCGGTGCTGGTCAGCGCGCCGGATTCGATGTCGCCCGACCGCGCATCACTCCATCGCGCTGACGCCGCCCCGGCCGCGAGACCCGCACATCGCACCTGCAGCAGCTCCGCGCAGACCGCAAGCGCAATCGCGTGCGGCGCCTTGTCGGTAATGCCGTCGACGCCGATCGGGCAAATCATCTCGGCCATCCGCGCCGGATCGACGCCGCGCTCGACCAGCCGCCGTTCGAATTTCACGCGCTTCGTCTTCGAACCGATCATGCCGAAGTATGTGAAGTCGCGCCGCAGCATGATCCGCGACGCGAGCGCGAAATCGAGCGCGTGGTTGTGCGTCATCACGAGAAAATATGCGCCGGCCGGTGCGTGATCGACGATCGCATCGGGCGTGTCGGTCGCTTCGACCTGCACGTTTGCCGGCACTTCGTCAGGGAACAGTTCGTCGCGTTCGTCGACCCATTGCACGACGCACGGCAGGCTGCCGAGCAAGGTGACGAGCGCATGACCGACATGGCCCGCGCCAAACAGCACGATATGCATCGGCGGCGGGTTTGCGCGATGGCCGCTGCGCCGGCCGATTTGCCGCGGCGCGGTTTCCGTTGTCGCGTCTGTCCGCGATTCGATCAGCGTTTCGGCGCGCGTTTGCGTTCCCGGGCCCGTCCGCGTTTGCGTCGACAGTTCGCGCAAAGATTGGAACGCGAAGCACGAGTTGATCATCGCTGCCATCCTTGCGCCTGAGTGCGCATCGCACGCACGGCGCCGACTGCCTTGAGAATCGCTTCGCCGGTTGCCGGCGCATTCAGGGGCGGGTTCACCTGATAATCGGCGACGCTTGCGACCGCGTCTCGGATCGCGAAGAACACCGAGAACGGCAGCAACAGCGGCGGCTCGCCGACCGCCTTCGAGCGGTGAATGCTGTCTTCCGCGTTGCGGTTCTTGAACAGGCTCACGCGGAAGTCCGGTGGCATGTCGTTGACAGTCGGAATCTTGTAGGTCGACGGCGCGTGCGTCATCAGCTTGCCACCCTGGTTCCACCACAGTTCCTCGGTGGTGAGCCAGCCCATGCCCTGCACAAACGCGCCTTCCACCTGGCCGATATCGAGCGCCGGATTCAGCGACGCGCCCACGTCATGCAGCGCATCGGCGCGCAGCACACGCATTTCGCCGGTCAGCGTGTCGATCACCACTTCCGAAACGGCCGCGCCGTACGAGTAGTAGAAGAACGGCCGGCCTTGCAGCTTCGCCTGATCCCAATAGAGCTTCGGCGTCGCGTAGAAACCGTCGGACCACAACTGCACGCGCGCGAGATACGCCTTCGCGATCACTTCGTCGAACGGCACAACGGCCTCGCCGACGATCACGTTGTCGTTCGCGAAGCGCACCGCGGCAGCCGTCACCTGGCCCGCGCCGTAGCGTTCCGCCGCAAACGCCGCAAGCCGCTCGCGCAACTGGCGCGCGGCATCCTGCGCGGCCTTGCCGTTCAGGTCCGTGCCGGTCGATGCGGCCGTCGCCGAGGTATTCGCCACCTTGCTCGTATCGGTCGCCGTCACGCGCACGCGGCTAAAGCGGATACCAAGCGCGTGCGCGACGACCTGCGCGACCTTCGTGTTGAGCCCCTGCCCCATCTCCGTGCCGCCGTGATTCACGAGCACCGAGCCGTCGGTATAGATATGGACGAGCGCGCCCGCCTGATTGAAGTGCGTGACGTTGAACGCGATGCCGAATTTCACCGGCGTCAGCGCAATGCCCTTTTTCAGCACTTCGTTGTGCTCGTTGAATTCGCGGATCGCGGCGCGGCGCGCGCGATAGTCGCTCGTGGTTTCAAGCTCGCCGATCAGTTCGTGCAGCACATTGTCTTCGACGATCTGCCCATACGGCGTCTGGTTGCGTTCGGTCTTGCCGTACAGATTGCGGCGCCGCACGTCGAGCGGATCGAGCCCGAGCGAGCGCGCGACGTTATCGATGATGTATTCGATCGCGAACGCGCCCTGCGGACCGCCAAAGCCGCGAAACGCGGTGTTCGACTGCGTATTGGTCTTGCCGCAGAAGCCCGCGATCGAGACGTCCGGCAGCCAGTACGCGTTATCGAAGTGGCATACGGCACGCGTCATCACCGGGCCGGACAGATCGGCGGAAAAACCGCAGCGCGACGTCATGTCGACGGACACGCCTTCGAGCATACCGTCGTCGTCGTAGCCGACGTCGAACGTGTAGTGGAAGTCGTGACGCTTGCCCGTGATCATCATGTCGTCGTCGCGATCGGGGCGCAGCTTGACCGGGCACAGCAGCTTCCATGCGGCAAGCGCCGCACAGCATGCGAACAGCCCCGACTGCGATTCCTTGCCGCCGAAGCCACCGCCCATGCGCCGGCATTCGACGAGCACGTTATGCGACGCCACGTTCAACACATGCGCGACCAGATGCTGCATTTCGGTCGGATGCTGTGTCGAGCACCAGACGTGCATGCCGTCGTCGTCCTTCGGTACCGCGTAGGCGATCTGCCCTTCGAGATAGAACTGCTCCTGGCCGCCCAACAGCATCTCGCCGGCCTCGCGATGCGCGGCGCGCGCGATTTGCGCGCCGGCGTCGCCGCGCGCCAGCTTCATCGGCGGAATCACGCTCTGGTTCGCGGCGCGCGCCTGTTGCGCGGTCAACACCGCGGGCCATTCCTCGTAGACGATCTCCGCGCGCCGCGCGGCAAGACGCGCGGTGTCGTGCGACGTCGCCACGACGATAAACATCGGCTGGCCCACGTACTGCACGACGCCATCCGCCAGCACCGGATCGTCGCCTTTGACGATCGGCGCGCAATCGTTGTGGCCGGGAATATCGCCGGCAGTGAAGACCGCGACCACGCCGGGCGTCGCGCGCACCTTGTCGAACGACATCGACACGATCTTCGCGTGCGCCTTCTGCGATAGTCCGAGCGCCGCGTGCAGCGTGCCGGCCACGAGCGGAATGTCGTCGGTGTAGGTCGCGCGGCCGGCTACGTGCAGATGCGCGGACTCGTGCGGACGCGACACGTGCACCTGCGTGAACTTGTCGAGTTCGGCGAGTTCCTGGGCGTCTTTCAGGAACGGTTCGGCTTGCTGGTTCATGCGGATGATTCTCCGTGTCTCTTGTCTTGCGGCTTGTGGCGGTCTTGCGTCTGTCTTATGTCGCTCTCGGGGCCCTTATTGCGGCCCTTATTGCGGCGTGTAGTGCGGCCTGTAGTGCGGCGAGTCTCGCAGCCTGTCTCGCGCGCTTACGCGGTCACAGCGGTCGCGGCTTGAACCGCACGTACATCGAGCGCCGACTTCGGCAACGGATCATGTGCACGCGTTTCGAGCCAGAACCGGTAAAGCGTGTTTTTCGCGGTTTCGAGGCGGTATTCGTCGGTGGCGCGCATATCGGAAAGCGGCGCGTAGTCTTTGGCGAGCGCGGCCATCGCGGCCTGCGCGGTTGCTTCGTGCCAGTGCGCGTCCTGCAGCACGCTTTCCACATGCGTGGCCCGCTTCGGCGTCGCGGCCATGCCGCCGAACGCGATGCGCGGCTCGCGAATCGCGTCGCCGTCCGCGATAAATGCGAACGCCGCGCACACGGCCGAAATATCGGAATCGAAACGCTTCGAGATCTTGTACGTACGAAAACGCAGGTTCGCGCGCGCGCCGATGCGCAGCGGCACTTTCACCGCGACGACGAACTCGTGTTCGGCAATGTCCTTCTTCTGGTACGCGAGGTAGAGGTCTTCGAGCGGCATCTCGCGTTCGACGTTGCCGCCGCGCACCACGACGCGCACGCCCAGGGCGATGAGTCCCGGCATCGAATCCCCGATCGGCGAGCCGTTCGCGACATTGCCGCCGAGCGTGCCCGCGTTGCGGATCGGCAGCGAGGCGAAGCGCTGCCACATCTCGGTGAGCTCCGGGTAATGCGTCGCTAGCTCCGTATACGCGGCTTCGACGGTCACGCCCGCGCCGATGCGCAGCCAGCCGTCGGCGCTTTCGATCTTCTGCAGTTCGCCGATCTGGCCGACGTAGACGATGTCGCCGAGCGCGCGCATCTGCTTCGTGACCCACAGGCCGACATCGGTGCTGCCGGCGAGAATGCGCGTGGCGGGCTGCGCTTCCTTGAGGCGCGCGAGCGCGTCGACGGTGCGCGGCGCGGCAAAGCGCTGGCCCGCGTGCTCGTATTCGAAGGTCGCGTCGCGCTCGAGCGACAGCAGCGTGCGCGACAGCGCGGCGGTGTCGATGGGTGCGGCCGGCGCGGGCAACTCGAACATCCGCATTGCCGCGTCGATGATCGGCCGGTAACCCGTGCAGCGGCACAGATTACCGGTCAGCGCGTTGCTCACTTCCTCGCGCGTCGGCACCGTGCAGTTCGCGCCGCAGGCGTGGGCGTGGCCGTGCGCCGGCTCATGGCGCTGTTCGCCGGACTGTTGGCACAGCTGCTGGCCAGGCTTGTAGCCATAT
Organism: Paraburkholderia edwinii; assembly: GCF_019428685.1. Taxonomy (NCBI): domain Bacteria; kingdom Pseudomonadati; phylum Pseudomonadota; class Betaproteobacteria; order Burkholderiales; family Burkholderiaceae; genus Paraburkholderia; species Paraburkholderia edwinii. The sequence goes on along the minus strand of NZ_CP080095.1, from coordinate 1,190,494 downwards.
TCATGACCATGCTTCTTGTACATCGCCCACATCGACATCACGAAGCCCGGCGTGCAGAACCCGCATTGCGAGCCGTGGCATTCGACCAGCGCTTCCTGCACGGGATGCAGCGAGCCGTCCGGCTGGCGCAGGTCTTCGACCGTGAAAAGCGCCTTGCCGTCGAGCGTCGGCAGAAACTGGATGCACGCGTTGACCGCCTTGAAGCTGACGCCGCCCAGTTCGTCGCGCTCGCCGACGACCACCGTGCACGCGCCGCAGTCGCCTTCCGCGCAGCCCTCCTTGGTGCCCGTGCAGCGCGCGTCTTCGCGCAGGTACTGCAGGACGGTGCGCGTGACCGGCGCGTCGCTGATTTCGCGGATCGCGTTGCGGTGATAGAAGCGGATCGGCTGGCTCATGTCTCGTGTCTCTCGTGTCGGGTCCGACTTGCGGCGGTTTTTCGCGCCCGCGCGGGGAACATGCGGGCGATGCGGCGGGTATGGTTGGAAAGCTATCACCGACAATTCATGCAACCCATAGCGCGAAAACCATGCAGCTCATATCGCCAGCAAGATATTGAGATAGCCAAACGGGATAGCGTTGCTTATGACGGCGCGTCCGTTGTGACGCGCTTCGGATTTGAATACGCCGTTTCGGCCAATTGCGGCTGGTACGCGAGTGCATCGAACTGTGCCGTGATGGATTCGGCCGCCATGATCTGGCACCCTGATGCTGAATATTTTTTAAGCATTCGCTGCATGACAACCAGTTCCATGGGAAAATCACGGTCTTCCGCCGTTTTCAAGTCTCGTTTTCCCCATGTCCGCCGACTCCGCCTCGCCGCGCAGTGAATTTGCGACCACGTTGCAGATCATTCCGGTCGTCTTCTTCACGTTCGTTTGCTACCTGAATATCGGCATTCCGCTTGCGGTGCTGCCGGGCTATGTGCACGGCGAACTCGGCTTCAGCGCGGTGATCGCCGGTCTCGCGATCAGCGTTCAGTACCTCGCCACGCTCGCGTCGCGCGCGCTCGCGGGCCGCTCGGCCGATACGCTCGGGCCGAAAAAGACCGTGTCGAACGGGCTGATTGCAAGCGGCGTGAGCGGCGTCGGCCTGCTGCTTGCCGCGCTGACCACCCACTGGCCGGCGGTGAGCCTCACCTTGCTGGTCGTGAGCCGCCTTGTGCTCGGCGTCGGTGAAAGCCTGTGCGGTACAGGCGCGATCCTCTGGGGCATCGGCCGCGTCGGGACCGCGAACAATGCGCGCGTGATCTCGTGGAACGGCATCGCGACCTACGGCGCGCTCGCGATCGGCGCGCCGTTCGGCGTCGTGATCGCGCGCCATATCGGCTTTGCTTCGCTCGGCGTCGCGGTCATCGTGCTTGCCGCGGCGGGCTATGCGCTCGCGCGGCTTGTGCCGTCGGTGCCGCTCGTGCATGGCGAGCGCATGTCGTATCGCAGCGTGTTCGCGCGCGTGCTGCCGCACGGCCTCGGGCTCGCGCTCGGCTCCGTCGGTTTCGGCTCGATCGCGACCTTCATTACGCTCTTCTATGCGGCGCGGCATTGGCCGAACGCGGCGCTGTCGCTGACGCTATTCGGCACGATGTTTATCGGCGCACGCCTGCTGTTCGCGAACACGATCAAAACCTACGGCGGCTTTCGCGTGGCGATCGCGTCGTTTTCGCTCGAATGCGTGGGGCTGCTGATGTTGTGGCTTGCGCCGGTGCCGCATGTCGCGCTGGCCGGCGCCGCGCTGACGGGCTTCGGCTTCGCGCTGGTGTTCCCGGCGCTTGGCGTCGAGGCGGTCGGGCTCGTGCCGCCGGCAAGCCGCGGCGCGGCGTTGTCCGCGTACTCGGTGTTTCTCGATCTGTCGCTGGGCGTGACCGGGCCGCTTGCCGGGTATATCGCGGGTGAATTCGGTTACGGGTCCGTCTATCTGTTCGCGGCCGTTGCAGCCGCGGCGGCGATTGCGCTGACCATGGTGCTTTATCAGCGCTATGTGCGCGGTGTGACCGGGCCTTCAGCGGCGGTTTGACCCGCGGGGTGGTCTGCGGTTTGACCCGCGGGGTGACCCGCGGTTTGAACGACGGTTTGACCGGTAGTGTGACCTTCAGTCAACCGCGCCCGGGCGGCGCGCCGCAAACCGGCGCGCCCATCCGGCTCAATGCGTGAGTAATTCCGCGTTCGCGCTCGCCTTCGTCCCCGCCTTCGTCCCATTCGACAACGACTTCTCGAGCGCTGCGACGCCTGCCGGCAAATCGACGCCGACGCCAAGATCGACCATCGTCCGTCCGAATGCGTGCACGGTGCGAAACAGGTTATGGGCGCGGCACTGCTCGCCCATCTGCCCGATCCGCACGATCGGCAAACCGAACGACCCCGAGATCTCGACCTGATGGTTGCGCGAGATATGCCCGCAGATATCGCCGGGGCTCAGCGTGCCCGGCACTTCGATGCCGATCACGGAATTGAGCCGGCATTCCTGCGGCGTATACAGTTGCAGGCCCATCGCGGTAATCGCCTCCTGCAACGCAAGCGAGCATTTCTGATGACGCGCGAAGCGCTTCTCCAGCGTCTCCGCGCAGACGAGCCGCAGCGCCTCGTGCAGCGCGAGCACGCCTGACACCGGCGCCGTGTAGTGATACCCGGCGTTGTGCCAGAAGTTTTCGGCCAGCGACGCATCGAGACACCAGTGCGGGCCCGGATCCTTGCGCGCCTTCACGCGCTCCCACGCGGCATCGGAAAACGCGATCAGCGACACGCCGGGAATGGACGACAGACCCTTCTGCCCGCCCGTAATCACCGCATCGATGCCCCACGCATCCATATCGAGCGGCATCGTGCTCAGCGTGCACACCGCATCGACAATGACCAGCGCGCCGGCTGCTTTCGCGAGCGCGGCAATATCTTGCAGATGGTGATTCCACACCGTATTCGACGTCTCGCCCTGCACGATCGTGACGACTTCCGGACGCTCGCGTCCGATCGCCGCAGCGACCTCTTCGAGGCTCGCGACCGTGCGGTCCGGCACCTCGAGCACCGACACGTTCGCGCCGACGCGGCGGCCCATCTCGGCCATCCGCTCGCTGAAAAAGCCGTTCTTGATGCTGAGCATGCGCGTGCCGGGCCACGCGAGATTCGAGATCGCCATTTCCATCGCGGCCGAGCCCGGGCCCGCAACGCCGAGCACCCACTTCGAATTCGTCTGGAACACGTAGCGCGCCATCGTCTTCACCTGCCCGACCACCTTCGACATCGTGCCGCCGAGGTGATTGATCACGATCGCATTCGCCTTGGCCACCGCGGCGGGAATCGGCACGGGGCCGGCGCCCATCATCAGCAGCGGTTCTTCGGGAAGGATGGCGTCGAGCGACTCGACCTCGGGACAGGGAACGGTGGACGTTGTAGTTGACATGATCGGTAGGCAGGCGAGCAAGCGAATGGGAACAGACAGAAACAGATAAAGCGCGGGTAAAGCACGGGGCAATGCACGGGTCAAAGCACGACCCACACGCTTTGAAAACAGCCGGAAAAAATGGACCCGCCGATAGACCGCCGGCGGGCCGATTTTTACCGCTTCGTCCGATCATTCACCGATCCGCGCGAATGTGCAAGTTTTTTGACAGCGCGTGTGCTTCGCGAGCGCGCGATTTCAGCGCGTTTCCCGTGCGATTCCCGTGCGACCCCAACCCGCCCGTCATGTCCTGACACCACGCTCAGCACGGTTACCGCAACGACGTCACTTCACCTTGTTCTTGTCGAGGCTTTTGCCGGTCGCCGCATTGAAGCGCTCGACATATTCCTCGATCAGCTTGCGCACCGCGCGGCCAATCGCGCGGTAGTCCGATTCGTTCAGGTTCGCAAGCGAGACACGCCCCGACGGATGCGCCGTACCGAAGCCGCGCCCCGGCAGCAATACGACACGCGCTTCGCGCGCGAGTCGGAACAACAGTTCCGACGGCTGCGTGTTCTTCTTGATCCACTCGACGAACTCACGGCCATAGGCGCGCTCGCCGAGAAATTCCATATCGAGGATCGTGTAGTAGTCGACCTGATTCGGATCGTCGTCTTCGAACGAGATGCCGACCTCTTCGTAAAGCGCACGCTTGCGGTTGCGGATCAGCCGCTTCAATGCGCACTTGTATGCGTCGGGCGTGTCCATCAGCGAAAACAGCGAGAAGAGCACCATCTGCACCTGCTGCGGCGTCGACAGGCCCGCAGTGTGATTGAGCGCGACCGTGCGGCTGTCGGCGACGAGCCGGTCGATAAACTTGAGCTTGTCGGGCTCGGTGGTGATCGATTCGTAACGCCCGTGCAGCTCCTTTTTCACGTCCTTCGGCAGTTCGGCAATCAGACGATCGAGCACGTTGTCGCGATGCGTCGCGATCGTGCCGAGGCGCCAGCCGGTCGCGCCGAAATACTTCGAATACGAATAGACGAGAATCGTGTTCTTCGGCGCGAGCGCGAACAGCGACACGAAGTTGTCGGCGAACGTGCCGTACACGTCGTCGGTGAGCAGGATCAGATCGGGCCGTTCCTTCACGATGTCCGCAATCTGCTGAAGGCTCTCGTCGCTCATCTTCACCGACGGCGGGTTGCTCGGATTCACAAGGAAGAACGCCTTCACCCTCGGATCGCGCAGCTTTTCGAGTTCGGCCTCCGGGTATTGCCAGTTGTTTTCGACGTCCGCGTTCAGGTTGATCACGTTGAGCTGATAGTCGTTCAGCCGCGGAATCTCGATGTACGGCGTGAAGATCGGCACGCCGAGCGCGATCGTATCGCCGGCCTTGATCAGCCGGTTTTCGCGCATCGTGTTGAAGATATAGGTCATCGCCGCGGTGCCGCCTTCGACCGCGAAGATATCGAACTCGCCGACAAACGGATGCTTGCCGATCATCTCGCGCCGCAAGTACTGCCCGACGATGATCTCCGACAGCTTCAGCATGCGGTCCGGCACCGGATAGTTCGACGCGAGAATGCCCTCGCACATTTCGTAGAGGAAGTCGCCGGCCGACAGCCCGAGCTGATCGCGCACATACGACACCGCGCCGCGCAGAAAGTCGATACCGGGCACGCCCCTGTTTTCGCGCAGAAACAGTTCGAAGCGTTCGGTCAGCCCGTCGCGCTTCGGAAAGCCGCCGATGCCCTCCGGCATATGCGCGAACGAGCGCTCCGCTTCGCGCATCGCAAACAGGCCCAGCTGCCAGAAGCCGTGGCGCGGAATGGTCGCGAGAAAGTTAGGATTGCCGCGGCCCGCATTGAGCATCGCGGTATTCGCCGGACGCTCGACCGCCCCGCCGCCGGCCGCCTTGATCAGCTCGTCCTTCAGTTCGAACGGGCTCAGCGCCGCGAGCTTCGCCTGTGCGCCGCCGTTGTGCGTCGCGCTGCTGCCTGTGCCGTTGCCCGATTTGCCCTTTGCCATGGTGTCGTCTCCTGGTGGATGACAGAAATCCGGTTGGCCGCCCGGCGATGACGGGCGGCAATGCGCGAGATTCAAACGAGCCCCACGACAAGCGGCCCGAGCAGCGTCAGCAGCACATTCGCAATCGCATAGGTGATGGCGAATGGCACGGTCGGCACGGCGCTTTCCGCCTTGTCGAGCACGCCGCCGAAGGCCGGATTCGCGCTGCGCGAGCCCGTCAGCGCACCGGCCAGAATCGCCGCGTTGTCGTAGCGGAGCACGTAGCGGCCGAACAGCATCGTGAGCAGCAACGGCACCAGCGTCACGAGCACGCCGGCGAGAAAAATCGTCATGCCGCTCTGCTTGACCGTGACGACCGCCTGCAGGCCCGAGTTCAACCCGACCACCGCAACGAATGCGGCAAGCCCGAAATCCTTCAGCAATTGCGATGCGGCCGTCGGCATCACGCCGTACATCGGATGCTTGCCGCGCATCCAGCCGAACAGCAGGCCCGCGAGCAGACACCCGCCGCCCGAACCGAGCGTAAGCGGCACACCGGCGACGTCGACGACCACGAGCCCGATCAGCAGACCGAGCACGATCCCCACGCCCATATAGATGAAATCCGTCTTGATCGAATACGGCAGCTCGTAGCCGGCCGCCGTGACCGCCCGTTTCGTATCTTTTGCGGTGCCGTAAAACGTGAGCACGTCGCCGTGCTCGAGCTGCGTGTGCGGCAACACGGGCACGGGCTTGCCGATCCGTGAGATGCCTTCGAGAAACACGCCGTGCCGCATCTCGCGATCGACGGTTTCGCGCACATGCGCGACCGTCATGCGGTTCATGCCTTTGCGCGTGAACACCGCGTCGCGCGTTTGCATGACGAGCACGACGTCGCTCGTATCCGCGACTTCGGGGCCGATCAGCGGCGCGATGCCGACCATCTCCGCGCGGCGCCCGATCACGAGCACGATGTCGCCGTTCGCGAGCACCATGTCCTCGGCCGGATCGAGCGCTTCACCGTCGCGATGAATACGCTCGATCGTCACCCTATCCTGCTGGCTCACCTCGAGCTCCGAGACCTTGCGCCCCGCCGCCTGCGCGACGCGAAACGCCCGCCCGACGAGTTCGGGCAGCGCGGCAAGTTGCCCCGGTCCACGCGCCGGCGCGCCGCCCGCGAGTTCGGCTTCCGCATCGAGCGACGCCTCGTGCAGACCGCGTCCCATAAATTTCGGCAGCAGATTCACGCAGACGAGGATCGCGCCGAGCGACCCGAACACATAGGTCACGGCATAGGCGATCGCGACGTCCGATTGCAGCGTCTTCGTTTCTTCGGCGGAGAGGCCGAGGCGCGCGATCGCGTCGCCCGCGGTGCCGATGATGGCGGACTGCGTCAACGCCCCGCCCGCCAATCCGGCGGCCAGCCCCTTGTTCAGATGGAACAGCTTCGCGCAGACCAGCACCGTGACGAGCGCGCTGACCGCGAGAAACACGGCCATCGCAATTTCGCGCAGCGTCTTGCGGTTCAGCGAGTTGAAGAAGCCAGGCCCCGAGTCGTAGCCGACCGCATAGATGAACACCGCAAACATCACGGCTTTGACGCCGTTGTCGATCGACACGCCCGCCTGGCTGATCACGACCGCCGCGAGCAGCGAACCGCCGACGCCGCCGAGCTGAAACTTGCCGAAGTTGATCTGCCCGATCAGATAGCCAATGGCCAGCGACAGAAATAGCGCGATTTCTGGGGATTTCTGGAAGATGGAGTGCAGCCAGTCCATTGGGATGTCTCTGTCCGGTGCGCGGTGTGCAATGTGCGGTACGCGATGCTTGCCCCAGGTCCGCCGGTATCGACCGGTTATCCAAACTTGCTGGCCAATCCGACGACGACCGGCCCCATCAACGGCAAAAAGATATTCGAGAGCGCGTATGTGATCGTGTAGCCGATCACCGGCGTCGAGTTGCCCGTCACGCCAACCAGTGCGCTGATCGCCGGCGTGCTGCATTGCTGGCCGGCAATCGCGCCGAGCAGCATCGGCGTATCGAGCTTGAGCAGCGTGCGGCCGATCCATAGCGACAGCAGCCCCGGCACGAGCACCATCAGAATGCCGACGATGGGCAGCGCCAGACCGTATTCGCGCACGAGCTTGATCGCGTCGGGTCCGGCGGAAAGACCCACCGCGGCGATGAAGGTGGCGAGGCCGAAGTCCTTGAGAATCTGCGCGGCCGCGGACGGCAGCGAGCCGACCAGCGGATGACGCGAGCGGATCCAGCCGAACAGCAGCCCCGACAACAGACACCCGCCGCCGGTGCCGAGCGCGAGCGACACGCCGCCGATCGTGCCCGACAGCCGGCCGAGCGCCATGCCGATCAGCACGCCGAGACCGAGATAGACAAAGTCGGTTTTCTGCGTCGGCACGAGTTCATAGCCGAGGCGCTTCACGCCGCGCGCGACGTCGTCTTTGGCCCCGACGATGGTGAGCACGTCGCCGCGATTGAGCACCGTGCCGGGTAGCGCGGGAATGCGCGCGTCGAGCCGCGTCACGGCGGCGATATAGACGCCGCGCCCTTCCGTGCGCGACGCCTGCTCGCGCACCTGCGCGATCGTGAGGCCATGCAGGTCGCGGCGCGTCAGCACGACGTCCACACGCTCGCCCATCACGACGTTGAAGCCGCCGCCCGTCACCTCCTCGCCGATATGCGGCGCCGCCGCGACGAGCGCCGCGCGCCGGCCGACCACGAGCGCGACGTCGCCTTCCTCGAGCTTCGCCTGCGGTTCGGCCGCCATCAGCACGCCGCCGCGCTCGATCTGCTCGAACGTCAGGTTGTTGCCGTACTGCTGTTCGAATACGCCGATCGTCGCGCCCGCCGCCGGCCCGACGCGAAACGCGCGGCCGACCAGCGCGGGCGCCGCGAGGCGCTGTCCTTCGTCGAGCGCATCGCCGCCGCCCAGTTCGCGCCACACGCGCTCGGCCTCCGTGCGCAGATTGACGCGCAGCAGAAGCGGCGCGATCTGGCTGCAGAACAGCACGATGGTGATAAGACCAAACAGATAGCTGACGCTGTAAGCCGTGACGATATTCGCCTGCAGCCGCGTGGTCTCGGCATCGGCGAAGCCGAGCCGCGCGATCGCTTCGGACGCGGTGCCGATCACCGCCGATTCGGTTGCCGCGCCGGCGAGCAAGCCTGCCGCGGTGCCCGGATCGAGATTCATCATCGACACCGCAATCATCACGAGCGTGAGCACCGACACGACTTCGACCACCGATAGCAGGCCGTAGCGCCAGCCGCGTCCGATATTCGCGAAGAACTGCGGACCGCCCGTGAAACCGAGTGCAAAGATAAACAGCGCAAACGCGATGTTCTTCAGGTCAGGCGAGATGCGCGCGCCGGTCTGACCGAGCACGAGCGCAACGATCAGCGTGCCGCACACGCCGCCCAGCTGGATGGGCCCGAGACGGAACGAGCCGATAAAGTAACCGAGCGCAAGGCTGACGAATAATGCGATTTCAGGTTGGGACCTGAGCAGTTCGACAATCATTGATTTGCATCCCGAATTGACATGCATGGCACACATCGGGCGGTGCATCCGGAACAGCGTTCAACCGCTATCGGCCTTGGCTATTGGCTATTGGCTTTAATGACAGACATCGCTTCCTCGTCAGGTTGTGGAACAACGCGTGGGAACCGCGAACAGGCGAGCGGCCTGATTCTGTCCATCCAATCTATGCGGAATCGATTTACATCAGTGCGTGAGCGCATCGCGTGCGCGATGCGGATTTATTACATGCATGGAATCGTCGTGCCGCTTTAATAGATATGAAAATCAGGCAGGGCTGTCAATGTTATTTTCAAGGTGGAACGGCTTCGCACCGTTGCCGCGCACCGCATGGTGCGATACTGAACGCTTGCACGCCGTTCCGCATGCCTGACGCCGGCCCCCGGGCCCAGCGGAACGGCGCGCTCACTTCGGGAGCCGCGATGCGCATGATCCTGTTCAGCAGCCGTCAGTACGACCGCGATACGTTCAACGAAGCCAACGCGTCATTTCACTTCGAACTGCATTTCCAGGAGTCGTACCTCGATAGCGAGACCGCGATCCTCGCACATGGCTACGACATCGTCTGCCCGTTCGTCAACGACACCGTCGATGCCGCCGTGCTCGAACAGCTGCATGCGGGCGGCACGCGGCTCATCGCGCTGCGCTCGGCCGGCGTCAATCATGTTGATCTGGTAACAGCCGAACGCCTCGGGCTGCCGGTGCTGCACGTGCCGGCATACTCGCCGCATGCGGTTGCGGAGCACGCGGCCGGGTTGATTCTCGCGCTGAACCGGCGTCTGCCGCGCGCGGTTGCGCGCACGCGCGAAGGCGACTTCTCGCTGACCGGCCTGCTCGGCTTCGATTTGCACGGCAAGACCGTCGGCATCATCGGCACCGGGGTGATCGGCCGTACCTTCGGCCGCATCATGGCGGGTTTCGGCATGCAGGTAGTTGCGTACGACCCGGGTCCGCCCGCCGCCGAACTGCTCGCGCTCGGCGCGCAATATGTGCCGCTCGATACGCTGCTCGCCAGCGCCGATATCGTCAGCCTGCACTGCCCGCTCGTGCCGGCCACCTACCATATGATCGATGCGGCCGCGCTCGCGAAGATGAAGCGCGGCGCGATGCTCATCAACACCGGGCGCGGCGGGCTCGTCGAAAGCAATGCGCTGGTCGGCGCGTTGAAGAGCGGGCAGCTCGGCCATCTCGGGCTCGACGTCTATGAGGAGGAAGGCGGTCTCTTCTTCGAGGATCACTCGGATACGCCGCTGCAGGACGATGTGCTTGCGCGTCTTCTGATGTTCCCGAATGTGATCGTCACCGCGCACCAGGCGTTCTTCACGCGCGAGGCGATGAACGAGATCGCACAGACAACCCTTGGCAATGTGAAAGCGTGGAGCGACGGCGCGCCGGTCAATGTGGTGCGGCACGCGCCGGCGCGAGGGTGACGGCGCGTAGATGACGGCGCGGGGGTGACGGCGCGTAGATGACGGCGCGGGAGTAACGGCGTATGGGAAACGGTGCGCAATGAATAACCGGCCGCGCGCCATGCGCGCGTCAGAGGCCCTTGCTTAAGCCGTCGTGCCGCGTGCGCTCGCTGCCCCGTTTGAGCGGGACGTCATCGCCGTCTGCGGGGTCGTCGTCGTCCGCGAAGTCGTCGTTGGGGTCGCCGATGACGCCCGGCGCAATGCTCATGGTCGGCCGCAGCGCGGTGCGCGCATCGTCGGGCGCGCCGCAGTACTGGCGCAGCAAGGCGGCCTCGCGCTCATGCACTTCGACCGGAAACCAGCGCGCGCCGGCCGATGCGAGATAACGCGCGCGGTGCTGTCCGTTGCGAAACGCGACCACGCCTTCGCGCTCGAGGCCGAGCCAGCCGATCAGTCCCGGCGCGCGCTTCGCGGTAATGGTCACGTAGGGCATTTCGGGAATACGCGAACTGGCCGGATCGAGAAACTCGCGAATGCCGCGCACCTTGCCGGAGTGCCATTCGTCCACCGGGCGCAGCACGTAGTCCGTGTCGTCGCGCGAGGCGCACTGCAGCAGCTTGCGCGCATCGACGAGGACGACTTCATGGCGCGTTCCGTCGACGGCGAACACGCGCTTGAGCCGCACATGGTCATACCATTCGTGGTCGTGCAACTGGACGACCCAGACAGGTTCACTAGGGGACAGTGCTGAATTCGACATCGACGGCTTCAGATGAAAACGAACAGTGGGTCGCCTCCGACATGCCGGCACACCACGTGCGCAGCGCCGATCGAGCGGGCATGTAAAAGACGATTACGCTACGAGTCGATTGTGAAAAGGCCGTGTCACTTAGGCAAGCGTTTTCACCAGGCACTTGTGGTATTTCGAGCAAATGACAACAAGTGTTGCAACGACTCTGATCGACTTGCATCGGGAGACGACGATGACCCTCGAAACATTCGGCGAGCATGTCCGCATCGAAGCGATCGATGCGGTCGCAACGATCGTGCTCGATCGACCCGCGCGCCGCAACGCGGTGGATCGCCCGACGGCGAACGCGCTGTCCGAAGCGTTCGCGCGTTTCGAACACCACGCGGACTGGCGCGTCGCCGTGCTGTTCGGCGCGGGCGGCACGTTCTGCGCGGGCGCCGACCTCACTGCGCTCAACGACGATGCACGCCGCAACGAGTTGCATGCGGACGGTAGCGGTCCGGGCCCGATGGGTCCGACGCGCACGCCGTTCTCGAAGCCCGTGATCGCCGCGATATCGGGGCACGCGGTCGCGGGCGGGCTCGAGCTAGCCGCGATGTGCGATCTGCGCGTCGTCGAACGTTCTGCAGTGCTCGGTGTGTTCTGCCGGCGCGTCGGCATCCCGCTTATCGATGGCGGCACGATCCGGCTGCCGCGGCTGATCGGTTTATCGCGTGCGCTCGATCTGATTCTGACGGGCCGCGCGCTCGGCGCAGACGAAGCGTTTGCGTTTGGACTCGCGAATCGCATCGTCGACGACGGCGCGGCGCGCGCCGCCGCCGAGCGGCTCGCCGCGGAACTGGCCGCCCTGCCGCAGGCCGCTTTACTCGCCGACCGCCGTTCGGCCTATGAAAACAGCATGCTCGACGATCTCGCCGACGCGTTGCGCCGCGAAGGCGCGGGCGGCTATGCGGCTGTGTTCAGCGAAGGCATGGCGCTCGCCGCGCGCTTCGCCGATGGCGCCGGCAGGCACGGCAGCGCGCTCGATTCATCGGAAGGTTAAGGCCCGCCCGCCTTCTTCGCTGCTTCCTAGTCACTTCTGTTCGTTGCCTATTAAAAAACAACATTCGCTTACATTGGCCATTACGCCGGTTTGGGCTTAGGTACAATCCCCTACTGACTTTCCCTGTCCGCCCCGACGCGCTTCGTCCCGAAGGCGCGCAAGCGCGGCGCACCGACGCTCCGATCATGCCTCTGCCCCTCTTTGCTCTGGCCATTGCCGCATTCGGCATTGGCACGACTGAATTTGTCATCATGGGGCTGTTGCCCGACGTCGCGCGCGATCTCGCGGTATCGATTCCGGCCGCCGGCATGCTCGTCTCAGCCTATGCGCTCGGCGTCACGATCGGCGCGCCGATCGTCGCGATCGCGGTCGCGAACATGCCGCGCAAGAAAGCGCTGATGAGCCTGATCGGCGTATTTATCGTCGGCAACCTGCTGTGCGCCGTCGCGCCGAACTACGCGGTACTGATGATCGCGCGCATCGTCACCGCGTTCTGTCACGGCGCATTCTTCGGCATCGGCTCGGTGGTCGCTGCCGGTCTCGTCGCGCCGAACCGCCGCGCGCAGGCCATTGCGCTGATGTTCACGGGCCTCACGCTCGCGAACGTGCTCGGCGTGCCGCTCGGCACCGCGTTGGGTCAGGCGGTCGGCTGGCGTTCGACGTTCTGGGCAGTGACCGTGATCGGCGTGCTCGCTGCCGCGGCGCTCGCGGTCTGCCTGCCGTCGCGCATCGAGATGCAGAAGGCGAGCCTGCTACACGAATTCAAGGTGCTGAAGAATCCGCAGGTGCTGATGGTGCTCGGCACCAGCGTGCTGGCATCGGCGAGCCTCTTCTCGACCTTCACCTACATCACGCCGATTCTCGAAGACGTAACCGGCTTTACGCCGCATGCGGTCACGCTCGTGCTGCTGCTGTTCGGCCTCGGTCTGACGGTCGGCAGCACGCTCGGCGGCAAACTCGCCGACTGGCGGCCCGTGCAGTCGCTGCTCGCGTTCCTGCTCGCGATCGTCGCGATTCTGGTCGTGTTCGCGGCGGCGATGCATGCGCAGATTCCCGCGCTCGTTACCGTGTTCGCGTGGGGCGTACTGGCCTTTGCGATCGTGCCGCCGCTGCAGATGCTAATCGTCGATCGCGCGAGCCAAGCGCCGAATCTCGCTTCGACGCTGAACCAGGGCGCGTTCAATCTCGGCAATGCGTCCGGCGCATGGCTCGGCGGTATGGCGATCGGCGCGGGTGCGCCGCTCACGGCGCTGCCGTGGGTCGGGGTCGCGACGGCAGCAGGCGCGGTCGCGCTGACGCTGTGGTCGGTGTCGCTCGAACGGCGCGCGCAGCGCGTGGCCGTGCCGGGTTGATGCATTGATGCACTGAGGCACTGAAGCGCGGCGTCGCCGGGCACGCCGTCGCCGGGCGCGGCGACACCCTCGCGTAGTAGCATCACGCCCGATGAAAGTCATCTTCTCCCGCGATTTTGTCGCGCTGATTCTGAGCGTCGCCGTGGTCGGGCTCGGCATGGGCGCGACGCTTCCGCTGACCGCGCTCGCATTGACCGACGCAGGCTACGGCACCGATGTCGTCGGTCTGCTGACCGCCGCGCAAGCGGGCGGCGGGCTCGTCGCCGTGCCGCTGACCGGCTGGGTCGGCGCGCGCTTTTCGGGCCGCCAGGTGATCGTCGGCGCCGTACTCGCGGTGGCGCTCGCCACCGCGTTGATGCAGGTCACAACGAATCTTTTGCTCTGGGCCGTGTTGCGCGTCGTATGCGGCTTTGCGCTGATGCTGCTCTTCACGTTCGGCGAAGCATGGGTCAACCAGCTCGCCGACGACGCCTCGCGCGCCCGCGTGATCGCGATCTACGCCACCAACTTCACGCTGTTCCAGATGGCCGGGCCGGTGCTCGTCAGCCGCATCGCGCCATTCGCCGGCTGGCGCTTCCTCGTATGCGGCGCGATTTTTCTGCTCGCGCTGCCGATGCTGGCGGCTATCCGCACGACGCGGCGCGTGTCCGGCGAACACGAACCGCACGGCAACTGGCGGCACGTGCTCCCCCAGATGCCCGCGCTCGTGATCGGCACCGGCTTTTTCGCGCTGTTCGATACGCTGGCGTTGTCGTTGATGCCGCTCTTCGCGATGACGCACGGCTTCACGGCGAGCGTCGCCGTGCTGTTCGCGTCGGCGATGCTACTCGGCGACACGACGCTGCAATTTCCGATCGGCTGGCTCGCGGACCATCTCGGCCGTGCGCGTGTGCATATCGGCGCGGCCGTGGTGGTCGTGTTGCTGCTGGCGTTGCTGCGCTGGGCGGTGGCGGTGCCGTGGCTGTGCTGGCCGCTGCTCTATGTGCTGGGCGGCGCGGCCGGTGCGATCTATACGCTGTCGCTGGTCGCCTGCGGCGAGCGCTTTCGCGGCGCGGCGCTCGTGTCCGCGAGTTCGCTTGTCGGCGCGTCGTGGAGCGTCGCAAGTTTCGGTGGGCCGCTCATCGCCGGCGCGCTGATGAAACGCGTCGGCAACGATGCGCTGATCGGCGTGCTGCTCGCGAGTGCGCTCGCGTTTCTCGTGGCCGCCGTGTGGGAGAAACGGCGCGACGCGGTGCGGGCGTTGCAGTAAGGCCTGCTGCGACGGACGCCGCGGGCGCAGGGTCCCCGCACTACTATGTATGCCGCCTTTGGCGGTCTTGAGCAGCACCGGCACCGCGCGCAGGGGTAAAAATGCGTGCGGCGCCCGCGCCCTGCCACCGCGTCGGCGACTTATTTTTTCGCCGGCAAGACCTCGCCCACACACGTACCGAAGCCCACGCGATACCCATCGCCCTGGCACCAGCCGGCAAGCGTCAGCTCGTCGCCATCGTCGATAAACGTGCGCGTGCCGCCTTCATCGAGCTCGATCGGCTTCTTGCCGTTCCACGTCAGCTCGAGCAGGCTGCCGAACGAATCCGCGGTCGGCCCGCTGATCGTCCCGGACCCCATCAGATCGCCGACCCGCGTATTGCAGCCCGACACCGTGTGATGCGCGAGCTGCTGCGCCATCGTCCAGTACATGTGACGGAAGTTCGTGCGCGCGATCGTCGTCGCATGACGCGCGTCGCGGGCGCGCATGCGCACTTCGAGCGCGATATCGAAGCCATGCTTGCCGTCCGGCCGATGCCGCAGATAGTCGAGCGGCGCGGGCGCCTGCACCGGCTGCGCGACACGGAACGGCTCGAGCGCGTCGAGCGTGACGATCCACGGCGAGATCGTGGTGGCGAACGTCTTCGAGTTGAACGGGCCGAGCGGCACGTATTCCCATTGCTGGATATCGCGCGCGCTCCAGTCGTTGAGCAGCACCATGCCGAAGATATGGTCTTCCGCATCGGCGCATGCGATCGGCTCGCCAAGCGCATTGCCGCGCCCGACGATAAAGCCCGTCTCGAGTTCGATATCGAGCTTGCGGCACGCACCGAATACCGGGCGCGGCGTATCAGGCAGCTTCAGCTGGCCATTGGGCCGCCGCACCGGCGTGCCGCTCACGACCACCGACGACGCGCGCCCGTTGTAGCCGATCGGTATCTCGAGCCAGTTCGGCAGCAAGGCGTTGGCCGGGTCGCGAAACATCGAGCCGACGTTGGTCGCGTGTTCCTTCGACGAATAGAAGTCCGTGTAACCAGGAATCTCGACCGGAAGATGCAGCGTCGCGTCCGACATCGACACGAGCGCGCGCGATTTGAGCGTTTCGTCATCGCGCAGACGTCCGTTGTCGCGCTCGAGCAGCGCGCTGAGTTGCACGCGCACGCTGCGCCACGCGTCACGGCCGAGCGCGATAAATGCGTTCAGCGAATCGCGCGCGAACACGCTCGCGTCGTTTTTCTGTGCGACGTGCGTGGCCGGATACGCGACAGTCAACAACCCCGCACTTTCCAGCGCGCCGAGATCGACGATCCGATCGCCGATCGCCACGCCCGCGCGCGGCGCATGATTGTTTCGATCGCTAAAAACCCCGAACGGCAGGTTTTGAATCGGGAAATCGCATGCCGGATCGTTGGCCGTCCCGATCCAGCTCTTGCGCGACGCATCGAGCGTTGCCTGAAGTTCACCACCGATGCTCATTGCTGCTCCGCGTTGAAATGTTTCTTGAGACCTTGCCAGCAGTCCGCGTAATTCGTTTGCAGTTGCGCGCTTTCGAGCGCAAAACGCGTCGGCCGGATCAGCGTGCGCGTTTCGAACATGAACGCCATCGTGTCGCCAACCTTGTGCGGTTTCGTCGTATCGCTGTGCGATGCTTTTTCGAAGGTTTCCGCATCGGGTCCGTGCCCCGACATGCAGTTGTGCAGACTTGCGCCACCGGGCACGAAGCCTTCGGCCTTCGCGTCGTATGCGCCGTGCACGAGGCCCATGAATTCGCTCGCGACATTGCGGTGGAACCACGGCGGACGGAACGTATCTTCAGCCACAAGCCAGCGCGGCGGAAAGATCACGAAGTCGATCGTATCGACGCCCGGCGTATCGCTCGGCGAATGCAAGACGAGAAAGATCGACGGATCGGGATGGTCGAAGCTGATCGAGCCGATCGTATTGAAATGCCGCAAGTCGTACTTGTACGGCGCGTAGTTGCCGTGCCACGCCACCACGTCGAGCGGCGAATGATCGATATCGGCGCGCCACAACTGGCCGTTGAGCTTGGCGACCAGCTCGAACGCACCTTCGCGGTCTTCGTACGCGGCGCGCGGCGTCAGGAAATCGCGCGGATTGGCGAGACCGTTCGAGCCGATCGGTCCGAGGTCAGGCAGCCGCAGCAGCGCACCGAAGTTCTCGCAGATATAGCCGCGCGCGTCGCCATCGGGCAGCGCGACCGTGAAGCGCACGCCGCGCGGGATCACCGCGATTTCGAACGGCTCGACATCGAGCTTCCCGAGTTCGGTCGAAATGGCGAGGCGGCCGTGCTGAGGGACGATCAGCAGTTCGCCGTCGGCGCTGTAGAAGTAGCGGTCCTGCATCGAGCGGTTCGCCGCGTACAGATGAATCGCGCAGCCGTTCATCGCGTCCGCGGCGCCGTTGCCGGCCCAGGTCACCCAGCCGTCGATGAAATCGGTCGGCTGCGACGGCATCGGCAGCGGATCCCAGCGCAACTGGTTCGGCGGCGTCGGCGGCACGCCGGCTCCGCCGAAGTTCGCGACGAGATGGTCCGACGGCAACGGCGTGAATGGCCGGTGCATCGCCGCCGGGCGAAGCCGGTACAGCCACGAACGCCGATTATGTCCGCGCGGCGCGGTGAACGCGGTGCCCGACAACTGCTCGGCGTACAACCCGTACGGCGCGCGCTGCGGCGAATTGCGACCTTGCGGCAGCGCGCCGGGCAGCGCTTCGGTGGCGAATTCGTTGGCGAAGCCGGATTGGTAGTCCGGGGCGTGGCTTAGTGCGTGGCTCGGGGCATAAGCGTGCTGCGGGGCGCCGGCAGCCGCACCGCTTCGAACCGCGTCGCTCTCGGGCCGTGTCGAGGGGGTCATGTGAATCTCCGTTGGTTCGATTCTATCGATTTACGAATGGTAAAACTAATTACGTTTAGTGAAACTCACGTAAACCCTGGTGTGTTCATCCCCGAATGAATCCATATCAGTAATTGGTTAGTCGCGATTTAGCGCCCGCTGCTACCATCGGAAGATGCGACGGTCGGCGAGTA
The DNA here is from genome assembly GCF_019428685.1 of Paraburkholderia edwinii. Lineage (NCBI taxonomy): Bacteria > Pseudomonadati > Pseudomonadota > Betaproteobacteria > Burkholderiales > Burkholderiaceae > Paraburkholderia > Paraburkholderia edwinii. The sequence continues at coordinate 1,172,714 of NZ_CP080095.1, read as the reverse complement.
CGGCGGCCGTCACCGCGGCAACGGCTTTCCATTCCAATTCGAACGCGACTGATCGCCAGACAAGTTATATGTGCGTCACATGCGCGCCACACCCTGCGCTCACCCATGATCCCGTTGAACATTCCCGAACTCGTTGACCGCGCATCGAACCACCCGTTTCTCCGCGAACACTTGCGCATGGGCACCGGCTCCCATCGCGACAGCGCGGTCGCGCATTACGCGGACCTGGAGATCGGCAGCGCGTACGAACCGATCTTCGACATCAGCGTGCATGCGCTCGCGCAGTCGTTGTCGTCGGAGCCGCAAAGCGCCGACCGCTTCGGCGACGAACTCGGTTTTCAGGCGGTCACGCAACTGCTGAACGGCGCGCACGTCGATACGTTCGACCCGTTCGAACACGTGTCCGACGACCAGGAACTGGTCGCGCTCGACCGCATGTCACGCGGCATGCATGCGATCAACTTCTTCGGCGCGCAGCGGCATGGCTTGCTGTTTCTGCGCGTGCACGAACGGCTGCTGAAGAGCGTGCGTTACGACCATGGGCGGCACTTCTCGACCGTGCTGATCTCGTTCGGGCTCAATCCGTCGCGCATCGTGATCGAGCTGCCGGCCGCCGCCGTCGCGCATCGCACGTTTGTCGGCTATCTGACGAAGAGCTACCAGCACTACGGGTTCAAGGTGGCGGGGAATCTGCCCAATGCGGGGCAGATTCTGTCGGTGTCCGATATGGCGCGGCTCGATTTCGTCAAGATGGATGCAGGCGCCGCGCTGCGCGATGCGATGGTGAAACCGCTCGTCGGTTATGCGAACCGGCTTCGCATTCCGTTGATCTTCAATCGCGTGACGACCGAAGCGCAGTTCGAGATGCTGCAGCAATATGATGTGCGGTTCGTGCAAGGACCGTTGTTTGCCGGTACCGAGAATCGAGTGGCTTGAGGGGGGCTTGAGAGCGCCCCGGAGCTGTGGCGTGCAAACGCGCTGAAGAGTCCGCGCGATGCGCATATGCGCCGCCCCGCGCGCAACGCCAAGCCGGTGGTCAGACCGTGTCGCCCAAGCGCTGCGCGAGTGCCTTCAAACGCGGTGCGACGCGCTCGCGAAACACCTCCTCCCCCATCGACGACGCCGGCCCGCTGCAACTGAGCACGAGCCATCGCCGATCGCGCGGATCGCGAAACGGCACGGCCACTGCATTGACGTCGTCGTGCCACGCGCGAAACGAATAGCAACAGCCGGCCGCATTGAAGGCGTCGACTTCGACGCGCGCTTCTTGCACCTCGTTCTTCACCTGCTGCGCGCCTGAATCGCCCGCCATCTGTGCGAGCTCGCCATACAGCGCCTCGCGCACATCGACCGGCTGCACCGCCAGATACGCGCGGCCCATCGAGCTCGTCAGCATCGAGAGCTTCGAGCCGGAAGCCAGGCCGAGCGTGAGCGCGGTCTCGCTGCGAATCGTCTCCAGATAAACCATATCGAGCCCGTCACGGCAGCCGAGCGACACCGCCGCGCCGACCTCGCGCGCAAACGCGCGCAGATGCGGACGCGCCAGCTCGAGCGTGTCGGTGCCCGACAGCAGCGCAAAACCGAGCGACAACACACCGGCATCGAGCGCATATTTGCCGAGCGACTCGTCGAAACGCAGATAGCCGAGCACGGTCAGCGTGTAGGCGAGGCGGTTCACGGTCGCCTTCGGCAGACCCGTGCGCTCGACGAAGTCGCGATTGCCGAGCAGCGTCTCGCCAGGCCTGAAGGCGCGCAGCAGATCAAGGCCGCGGGCGAGCGCGACGACGAATTTGCGCTCGTCGATCGAGGGTGCGGAGGCTGTCATCGGGTGATACACTCGAGTGTCATTTGCAAAACATTGTTTCGCACAGCGGAACTCAAGTCAAGCAATCTCGAAGTCAGGACATCTCAAGCAGTCAGGCATTTCGATGCCGTTCGATTCAACCTTCACGGGTTCAGCATTCAGGAGATCCAACATGGCGCGCGCGCATTTCCACTGGGACGACCCGCTGCTCTTCAACCAGCAGCTCACCGACGAAGAACGCATGGTGCGCGACGCCGCCGCCGCATACGCGCAGGACAAGCTCGCGCCACGCGTGCTCGAAGCGTTTCGCCATGAGAAAACCGACGTCGCGATCTTCCGCGAGATGGGCGAACTGGGCCTGCTCGGCCCGACGATTCCCGAACAGTACGGCGGCCCGGGTCTCAACTACGTGAGCTACGGGCTGATCGCGCGCGAAGTCGAACGCATCGATTCCGGCTACCGGTCGATGATGTCCGTGCAATCGTCGCTCGTGATGGTGCCGATCTTCGAATTCGGCACGGACGCGCAAAAAGACAAATACCTGCCGAAGCTCGCGAGCGGCGAATGGATCGGCTGCTTCGGGCTGACCGAGCCGAATCACGGCTCGGATCCGGCCAACATGGTCACGCGCGCGAAGAAGGTCGACGGCGGCTATTCGCTGTCGGGCTCGAAGATGTGGATCACGAACTCGCCGATCGCCGATGTATTCGTCGTCTGGGCGCAGCTCGAGGAAAACGGCGAGGACGACATTCGCGGCTTTATCCTCGAGAAAGGCTGGAAAGGGCTTAGCGCACCGGCGATTCACGGCAAGATCGGCCTGCGCGCATCGATTACGGGCGAGGTCGTGATGGACGACGTGTTTGTGCCCGAAGAGAACCTGCTGCCCGGCGTAAAGGGCTTGCGCGGGCCGTTCACGTGCCTGAACTCGGCGCGCTACGGCATCGCGTGGGGCGCGCTCGGCGCCGCTGAATCGTGCTGGCACACGGCGCGCCAGTATGTGCTCGATCGCAAGCAGTTCGGCCGGCCGCTCGCCGCGAACCAGCTGATCCAGAAAAAGCTCGCCGATATGCAGACCGAAATCACGCTCGGCCTGCAAAGCGTGCTGCGTCTTGGCCGTATGAAGGACGAAGGCACAGCGGCCGTCGAAATCACGTCGATGATGAAGCGCAACTCATGCGGCAAGTCGCTCGACATCGCGCGTACCGCGCGCGACATGCTCGGCGGCAACGGCATTTCCGATGAATTCGGCGTCGCGCGGCATCTCGTGAATCTTGAAGTCGTGAACACGTATGAAGGCACACACGATATCCACGCGCTGATTCTCGGACGCGCTCAGACAGGAATTCAGGCGTTCTTTTAAGTTCGCTAACGAATTCAGATCGGGTGGCCGGTTTTTAAGATTTGTCCAATTCGTGCGGATGAAGCGTCCGCTTAAGGTGTCGGCAGCATTTTTGTGATGCGCCGGTTCCGATCTTCGACGCAGGGTCGACAGACTGACCCGGCGCCGACTGACCCGGAGACACCATGAGCGAATCCGTCCACCCCGGCACACAACGCGGCCAGCGCGGCCTCACCGAATCGAGCTTTGCGCGGCCCGGCGCGCCCGTTTTGCACGGGCCCGAAGGCATCCGCTTCGACTTCAACTATGGCTGCCGCGTGCAGGTACCCGTCGACGGATGGCGCGTGCGGATGCTCGATCTCGACACGCACAACGTCGTATTCGACGAGCTCGTGCAAGCGGGCGAGACGGTGACGAGCCGCCGCAAGTATTTCGTGCGCACGCTGCTGCAGGTGTTCGACGGCGACCGGCTCGTGTTCACGCATGCATTCGATGCGAGCCGCCAGCCGGTGCTTGTGCGTCTCGCATCGGCGGCACTTGGCGACTCGATCGCATGGATGCCCGTGATCGACGCGTTTCGCGAGCAGCACGGCTGCGACCTGCATGTCGCGGTGCCGGCGCATCTGCAGCCGCTCTTTCGCGAAGGCTATCCGGCGCTGAAGCTCGTTGCCGATCGCGAAGTCGATTCACTCGAAGCGGCCGGCGCGCCGTTCTACGCGACCTACCATATCGGCCTCTTCTCCCCTTACGACGAACGCGACCACCAGCCAACCGACCCGCGCGTGAGCAGCATGCAGGACGCCGCCGCCTATATGCTCGGCGTGCCGCCCGGCGAGCGGCAGCCGCGCGTGGTCGTCGCGGATACGTCGCGACGCATCACCGAGCCGTATGTCTGCATCGCGACGCAGGCGACCGCCCAATGCAAGTACTGGAACAACCCACGCGGCTGGCCGACGCTGATCGCGCATCTGAAGCGGCTCGGCCTGCGCGTGCTGTGTATCGACCGCGATCGCGAGTATGGACTGCCGGGCGCGCTGAACCAGATGCCCGAAGGCGCCGAGGACTTCACCGGCGAACGTCCGCTGCAGGAGCGCGCGAGTCTGCTGATGCATGCCGAGTTTTTTGTCGGCCTCGGCAGCGGCCTGTCGTGGCTTGCGTGGGCGGTCGGCACGCCGGTCGTGATGATCAGCGGCTTTTCGCATCCGAAGACCGAGTTCCACACGCCGTGGCGCGTGATCAATTTTCACGCATGCAATAGCTGCTTCAACGACACCGCGCACGAATTCGATCCCGACAATTTCGAGTGGTGTCCGCGCCGTGCGGGTGGCCATGCGCAGCGGTTCCAGTGCACGGCGGCCATCAGCCCGGAGTTCGTGATGCGGGCGGTGGACAACCTGATCGATGCGCGGTGTGCGGCGTAACCTCTGAAACAGGCTTTGCGGCAATCTTCCATAAAGCTCAGTCAAAAATGAAAAAGCCGGGCCGCGGGTGCTGTTCACCCGCGGCCCGGCTTGCTTCTGCTACTGCCTTCGCGTCTCGCGACGGCTACTGCTGCCGTCGGTTCAGGCTTACTTCAGGTTCGGCTGCGGCGTCATGCGCAGGTACGGACGCAGCGCCTTGTAGCCCTTCGGGAATTTCTGTTTGATCACGTCCTCGTCTTTCAGCGACGGCACGATCACGACGTCGTCGCCATGCTTCCAGTTGCCCGGCGTCGCGACCTGATAGTTGTCGGTCAGCTGAAGCGAGTCGATCACGCGCAGCACTTCGTCGAAGTTGCGGCCCGTACTCGCCGGATAGGTGATGATGAGGCGCACCTTCTTCTTCGGGTCGATGACGAAGAGCGAGCGCACCGTCAGGGTTTCATTCGCGTTCGGATGGATCATGTCGTACAGTTCCGACACCTTGCGGTCGCCGTCGGCGAGAATCGGAAAACCGACGCTCGCGGCCTGCGTTTCGTTGATGTCCTTGATCCACTCGTTGTGCGACTTCGCGCTATCGACCGACAATGCGATGGTCTTCACATTGCGCTTCTCGAACTCGCTCGCGAGCTTCGCGGTCAGGCCGAGTTCGGTCGTGCAGACCGGCGTAAAGTCGGCCGGATGCGAGAACAGCACGCCCCAGCTGTCGCCGAGCCAGTCGTGAAATTTGATCCGGCCGACGCTCGAATCCTGTTCGAAATCAGGCGCGATGTCCCCAAGACGTAGACTCATCATGCAGCTCCTTTGAAGGTTCGCTTTGTGAATATTCGGATAAACCGGCTGGCCCGACAGGGTCACCGGTTACGGGTAAAAATTAGAGCATAACGGACGCGGCCTTGCGTGGCGAACGAACGGAGCGTCATACACATATGAGTTTTTTGTAATTTTCGTTGCGATGAGTGAAACTTAGCGGGACAGATCAGCGTCCCGTGCTGATAATGCAAGGGTGTCGTCGCGATGCGGCGCTCCGCTGCGGGAAGTCCGCGATAAGCGGAACTGTTGTGCGCCCGCCGTGCCCTTTTGGCAATCGCACTGTGTCGCTTGCTGTACGTTTATGACGCGAACTGCCATCCGGGAACGGTTTCTGCGTACCGCGGTGATCCGCGTGTCACCTGCCGCGCTCGCCAGCGGCGATTTCTTTGGTTACGATTCCACGCGTAGCGTGCACGAAGGGAGCAATCAATGTCGGAAGTTAACAAGGAGAGATTGATGTCGGATATCAAGACAGTCCTCGCAGACGCTGAAGATCTGCTGAAGCAGGCCGCGAGCGCAACCGGCGAACGCGCTTCCGAACTCCGCGAATCCGCGCTGTCGCGGCTCAAACAGGCGAAGGAAAAAGCGGCGGACGTACAAGTAGTTGTGGTCGAGAAAGGCAAGAAGGCAGCACGCGCGACCGACGACTACGTACACGAGCATCCCTGGACGTCGATCGGCATCGCGGTCGGCGCCGGCGTGCTGGTGGGCCTGCTGATCAATCGGAAGTAAAGCAGGCGGTCGTGCCGGGACTTACCGTGCGGGGCTTTGCACGAGGTGTGCGCGAAGCGCCGCGGCAAGTCGTGTGTCATCAGCCTCAGGCAAGGCGGCCGGCCGGCGGAAGACCATCTGACGCCCGGCCGGACACGCTTTCATCGACGGGCTGGCGCCTGTCGGGTTTTCAGACCAGCGCGCCAGCCGGGTTTTAGTCGGGTTTTAATCTTTAGTTTCGTGCGCTGCCGGTGCGGCTACCGGTGACTCTCCAGTCTCTTTCCGGTGCACTTTCACGGGGTAACGCGCTCACGCCATGACCACCGATACCCAATCACAACGCGCGGACCGTAGCCCGCTGCGCCGCATTTTCAGTTCTGTCTTTTCGATCCTGCAGACCCGGCTCGAACTGATCGGCATCGAGCTGGCAGAAGAAAAAGACCGCCTGCTCGCCGTGCTCTTTCTCGGGCTCGCAGCCATGATGCTCGCGATGATGTCGTTGATCGCGCTGACAGCGCTGATTGCGATCGCGTTCTGGGACACTTACCGGTGGCAGGCGCTGGCGGGCATTACGATCGTCTACGCGATCGCCGCGCTCATCTGCGGGCTGCGTGCGCGCAGTAATTTGCACAACGCGCCGGCCGTCTTTGAAGCGACCATCCACGAGTTCGAAAAGGACCGCGAGATTTTCCGCAAGCATTCGGGATGATGCGGTGCCGGCCTGATGGCCGTTCCGGTTGCCATTCCGCTTGCCCGGCTCGTTGGTTGATTCATCGTTTTGCATTGCTTTCGTCGGTTCGATGAACGCTGACGACTTCGACAACCTCTGACGCTTTATCGACACCTCATGAGCCACGTCCATTCAGATGCCGCGTTCCGCCGTCAGCACAAAACGACGAAGGATCTGAGCACGCCGCAGTTGCGGGCGCTGCGCAAGGAACTGCTGATCGTGCGCGCGGATGTCGAGCGCATGGAACTCGCGCAGGCGACCATCGAGTTGCGCCAGGCGGTCATTCATTTCAGCTGGCTCAAATTCGTGCTGCCCGGCTTCGCGAGCATGCGCTGGGGTGCGCGCGGCGCGACCACGAAGGGCTTGGGCGCGCTGATGAAGCAGTATCCGCTGGTGAGTTCGCTCGCGTCGCTGCTACTCGCGAAACCGCTGCGCACGAGCGTGGCGGCGGGCGCCAAGCCGGTGCTCAAGTGGGGCAGCCTCGCGCTCGCGGCATGGGAGGCTTACCGGATCTGGCAGCAGGTGCGGCGTGAGACGGGCGGTACGGCCGACAGCAAGGGAAAGAATGCCTAGCGCTAACGCGCATTCCAGCACAGCGCGATATCCACGCCTGACACGTTGCCCTTGCCAGACGCCGTTCGATTCGCGCGCAGACCGGTCGCATCGAGCGCAAAAGTGCCACATGGATCATCGCGCATCGGACCCGTGTCGATAGGCGTCGCTTCCAGGGTGTAGCCGCCGTTTGCGTCGTCCGCGGCCAGCACCTGCAGCCGGTAGACGGGCGCACCCGACTGCGGCGCCTGATCGAAGCCCGCCGGCAAGGTAGCCATGCCGCCGTTGCGCGGCGCCGATTCCACAAACTGCGCCGCTCGATAGAGTGCCGAGGCCGCGTCCGTCCTGTGTCCACGCGCGATCTGCGCGTGAAACGACGGTAAAGCGAACCCGGCGAGCACAGCGATGATTGCGAGCGCGATCACGAGTTCGAGCAGCGTGAAGGCGCGGATGTGGTGCTTTGCGTTGTGATGCTTTGCGTTGCGGTGCTTCATGCTGTAGCGTTTCGTGCCGCAATACTTCATTCAGTTGATCCCGCTCTTGATTCCGCAGTCGAGCCCGGCATTTCGGCGATTGCAAATCGGGTGAAAATAATCGGCAGCCGATCAAAAGGGCCGCGCAGCAATACGCCGCCAATGCCGCTCGACGATACCGCTCTCAATGACTAGCTGAAGCTGCAACCACGCCTGCGTATCGCGCGTGCTGCCGTAGCCGCGCGCCGTGAGAAGCCAGGCGCTCGCGGCGGGACGCGTCGCGAGACGCCATGCCTCGACCGCGCATTGCGGCGGGTCGGACGAGCCCGGCCACATCGCGACTGGCGCAAACGCCACTGCACTGAAAGCGGCGGGCACTTTCCACGCAGCCGGCTCGCCGTCCGTTGCGGCTTCGCGAGACGACGCTTCGCCCGCCGCAACACGTTGCGCGCACAACGTTAGCGCCGAATCCGCCGCATGGAACGCGACAAGCTGATCTTGCAGGTTGGCGGCGCCGCGAGCAGCAGCAGCCGACGTCTCCAACCACGCGGCGGACGTGGCCAGCATCATCGACGACAGGATCAGCACGATCGGCAACGCCGCACCGCGATTGCGCGAGCGCCGGGGCGCATTATCGCGTCGCGGCGCTCGCCCGCCGCGACGCACCGTGTGACGCTTCATTGCAAGCATCCGCTTCAGTTCACAACGCATCATGTTTCACCTCCACTGTTATTCCGGATCGCGACGCGCCGCCAGAATGCCGCGCGCGCCCGCTTGTCGATGCCGGCCGACGACACGCCGTCGCAGTCGACATAGCGGCTTGGCGCGGTATCGCGCGTGCCGCGCACGAGCACGCATATATCGACCGCGACGACACTGCGCCACTGGGCGGGCGCAAGCGCGGACGCATCGAGCGCCGCCTGCGCACCTGCCGGCCAGTAGCGAAACCGCAGCCGCTCCACGCCTTCGACGAGCGGCTGTGATGAGCCCTGGCTGCCGCTGCCCTCGCAGTAAAGCTCGGGTTCACCCGTCGAGCCGCTTGCCTTCGCGTAAAAGCGGTTGACGACCAGTGCACCCGGCGCATCGGCCAGCGTGCGCACGAGTCCCTGGCCGAGGCAATCGGTCGGTTGCGCGGCGGCCGACGGCCATGTCGATACGTTGTCGGCGACATATCGGATCGCGATGCCGTCCGAGTGGCTCGCGAGCGCTTCGCACGTGAGGCGGTCATCGGCTCCGACCGGTCGCGCGGACGAGCAGCCAAAGAGTGCGCCGGAGGCAAACGATTGAGCCGCCGACGGCGAGTCCGCGGGCGCGAATCCGGCCATCTGCAATTGCAGTGCGATCAGCGTGAGCGCCGTCATACCGGCTTCGTGCATCTGCGCGGCATCGTCGGCGCGCACGAGCGCGAGCCGCTGCGACCGGTACAGCGATACCGCGCCCGCCGTCACGATCAGGCCGAGCGCGACCGCGATCGTCAATTCGAGCAGCGTGTGCCCGCGTATATGAAGAGCGCGCCGCATCATTCGGCAAACGCAAGCACGACACAACCGGTACCGGCAGGCACCGCGACGTCGCCGCATGGCGGTGGGATGTCGATCACCTCGCCCGAGCGGGATGCACCGGCAAGCGTGTGCCACGTGACGCGTGCAACCGATGTCCGATCGCCGGCACCGCTCACCGACGCGTCGCCTTGCGGCAGCAGATAACCTGCCCGCACACGCCATTGCGCGAGTGCCGCGTTGCTATGCGACGCACCCTGCATCGCTTCGACGAGCGCGTCCGCAACGAGCGCCGCATGCTCGCGCGTCGCGGTTGCTCGCGCATCGCGCATCATCCACAGTTGCGCAGCAATCAGACCGAGCGCGGTCACCGCGGTTAGCACGACCGCGAGCATCACTTCGATCAGCGATTCGCCGCGAGTACGAGGAGCACGAGGGGCACGAAGGGCGTATCGACAGGGATTCGGGTTTCGGCAATACAAGCGTGAGATCTTCATGCCGCGGCTCCGCAAGCGCCTTCGGCGATACGCGCGCGCCCGCCGGCCGCAATCCGGATACAACGGCGCCATGCGTTGCCTTGCGTGGCCTTCGACGTGACCCGCGGCGCGAGGTCGAAGCTGCGGAAACTGCCGATGGCCTGCCCCGCGGGCGGTGTAAAGGTGAGATTCGTCGACGCACCCGCGATGCTGACGGCCGCCAATTCCGGCTGAACACGCAGCGCTAGCATCGCGCCCGCGCGTTCGATCATCACAGCCCAGCCGCATGACCAGTCGACGGCGCCGGAGCGGCAAGCCTGTCCCGCGGCAAGGCAGTGCCTTGCCGCATCGATGCGGCACACGGTGATGCGCACGCCTCTTCTGATTGCTTCGCTGCGTGCATAAGCAAGCGTCGACAGCAACGCATAGGCACGCGCGTCCACCTGGTCGCGCACCTGCCATGCGACGAACGAAGGCGTCGCCATCGCTGCAAGCAAGGCCAGCAGCGCGATCACCACCAGCGTTTCGAGCAGCGTGAAGCCGCATCGCACGCATCTTGTCCAGCCATCGTTTTTCATCGCCAGCCTCCGTTGTCAGCAACGATGGCTGCGAATCTACCTTTGCTTCAGGGTGCTAACAATATGCCGAATGGCCAGGTAGCGCGCCAAAGAAAACGCACGCAACATTGCGTGTCTGTCGAACGCAGCACGCGACGCACTGAGGAGACCGGAAGGTCGGGAGGGAAGGAAAAATGCAGCAGATCGAGCTTACAACTGACGCCGTAGCGGGCGCGGTCAACCAGCAGTTGGCCGCTTTGCATCTGCAGCGGCCTGTCGAGCAGCAAACCGCACAGTGGGTAGCCGCTCGATCAGCGTTTGCGCCGAGGTTTGGGTGGACCGGGCGGCGAGGCCATCCGGCGAAACTCCTCGATCACGTCCTCGAATTCGGACACGTCTTCGAAGCGCCGGTAGACCGAAGCGAAGCGCACATAGGCAATCGTATCGAGCGCACGCAACTCGTTCATCACCAGTTCGCCGAGCCGCTCGCTGCGCACTTCGCGCTCGCCGCTGCCAAGCAGCTGATATTCGATGCGCGCGACCGCGGCGTCGATCGCATCGGCGGCAACCGGCCGCTTGCGCAGCGCGAGCTTCATGCTGGAGACGATCTTGCGGCGGTCGAACTCGACGCGGCTGCCGTCCTTCTTCACGACCGACGGCAGAGCGAGCTCGACCCGCTCGTAGGTGGTGAAGCGCTTGTCGCAAGCCGGACAACGGCGCCGCCGCCGGATAGCGGCGCCGTCTTCGGACACGCGAGAGTCGACGACCTGCGTATCGTCGTGCCGGCAGAACGGGCAGCGCATGATCGGCTAGCGATAGACCGGGAAGCGCTTCGTCAGCTCGGCAACCTGCCCCCGCACGCGCTCGATGGTCGCCGTGTCTTCCGGATTGTCGAGCACGTCGGCGATCAGGTTACCCACCACTTCGGCTTCCTTGACGCCGAAGCCGCGCGTCGTCATGGCGGGCGAACCGAGGCGAATGCCGCTCGTCACGAACGGCTTTTCCGGGTCGTTCGGAATCGCGTTCTTGTTGACCGTGATATGAGCCGCGCCGAGCGCCGCTTCAGCCGCCTTGCCCGTGATGTGCTTCGCACGCAGGTCGACCAGCATCACGTGGCTCTCGGTACGGCCCGACACGATGCGCAGGCCACGCTTCACGAGCGTTTCGGCGAGCACACGAGCGTTCTCGACCACGTGTTGCTGATATTCCTTGAACTCCGGCGACAGCGCTTCCTTGAACGCGACAGCCTTCGCGGCGATCACGTGCATCAGCGGACCGCCCTGAATGCCCGGGAAAATGGCCGAGTTGATCGGCTTCTCGTACTCGGCCTTCATGAGGATCACGCCGCCGCGCGGGCCGCGCAGGCTCTTGTGCGTCGTGGTGGTGACGAAGTCCGCATGCGGCACCGGGTTCGGATAGACGCCGGCGGCAACGAGGCCGGCGTAGTGCGCCATGTCGACCATCAGATATGCGCCGACCGCCTTCGCGATCTTCGCCAGCCGTTCAAAATCGATACGCAGCGCAAACGCGGACGCGCCCGCGACGATGAGCTTCGGCTTGTGTTCGTGAGCGAGCTTCTCGGCTGCTTCGTAATCGATGTCTTCAGCCGCGTCGAGGCCGTAGCTGACCACGTTGAACCACTTGCCCGACATGTTGACCGGCGAGCCGTGCGTCAAATGGCCGCCATGCGCGAGGCTCATACCCATGATCGTGTCGCCAGGTTTGAGCATCGCGAAGAATACGCCCTGATTCGCCTGCGAGCCCGAGTTCGGCTGCACGTTCGCCGCTTCGGCCCCGAACAGCTGTTTGACGCGCTCGATCGCGAGCTGCTCGACGACATCGACATACTCGCAACCGCCGTAATAGCGCTTGCCCGGATAGCCTTCTGCGTACTTGTTCGTGAGCTGCGAGCCTTGCGCGGCCATCACGGCCGGGCTCGTGTAGTTCTCCGACGCGATCAGCTCGATATGCTCTTCCTGACGGTGGTTTTCCTGCTCGATCGCCTGCCAGACTTCCGGGTCGACGTTCGCAATGGTGCTTTGGGCTTTATCAAACATATGCGTTCCGTTGAGAATGTTCGGTTGACCGTGATTCCGCGCGTGGCTTTACGCTCGATCTTGCGCATAACAGCATACAAAGCGGCACGCGAAAGGCGTGCGCAAAGCGCGCAAGCTGGCGCGCGAAGCGGCAGGAAACTGGAAGCCTGGATATGCGGACTACGGAGGCGCCGCACACGCGAGGCAGGCCAGCAACCCGCAACGCAAATCATTGCGCGCGAATCACAGCTGCCCAGGCGAACGGCAAAACGGAGCCCCGCGCTTCACGGTGGGTTGCTCCACCTTGAACCCGTAGGGTTCTATCGCCAGTCACGCAGGGATGAGCGCGTTAGTGTATTGGAACCGCATCGAATAGGCAACCGGCCCCGCGGCACCGGCAGCAATGCAAAAAAGCCTGACGAATTCGCTACTTGCGCGCACTTTGCGACGGCCCGCGCACCTTGGAGCAACCTGCCCGATCCGGCCGGCGCCGCGCGGTTGATCGGGGGCCGCAATGGAAGTAGGCTTGTCGCCTTTCTCAACCCACCGGAAACTGGAATGATCGTCTTTGTCACCGGGGCGTCTGCCGGATTCGGCGCTGCCATCGCGCGCGCTTTTGTGAAAGGCGGCCATCGGGTCGTCGCGACCGCGCGCCGCAAGGACCGCCTCGATGCCCTCGCCCGCGAACTCGGCGAGAACCTGCTGCCGCTCGAACTCGACGTGCGCGACCGCGCGGCCGTGGAAGCGCTGTCGGCGGCTCTGCCCGACGGCTTTGCGGCAGTCGATGTGCTCGTCAACAATGCGGGGCTCGCGCTTGGCCTCGAGCCGGCCCACAAGGCCGATCTCGACGACTGGGAAACGATGATCGATACGAACTGCAAAGGCCTCGTGCAGGTCACGCGCGCGCTGCTGCCGGGCATGGTCGGGCGCAATCGTGGCCATGTGATCAATCTCGGTTCGGTTGCAAGCAGCTGGCCGTATGCCGGCGGCAATGTGTACGGCGCGACCAAGGCGTTCGTTGCGCAGTTCAGCCTGAACCTGCGCGCTGACCTGACCGGCACCGCCGTGCGCGTGACCGATATCCAGCCGGGCCTGTGCGGCGGCACCGAATTCTCGAACGTGCGCTTTCGCGGCGACGACGCGAAGGCTGCGGGCGTCTACAAGGACATGCAGCCGCTCACAGCCGAAGACATCGCCGAATCGATCTTCTGGGTCGCGACGCGCCCCGCGCACGTGAACATCAATTCGATCGAACTGATGCCGGTTGCGCAGTCGTTCGCCGGCCTGTCGGTTCATCGCGGCTGAGCACGACGGCGCCGGGAAGAGTTCGGGAAAGGTTCGGGCAAAGTGAATGAAACGTGTGCCAGAAAATCAGGCAGCCTGTCGGGTTCCGGTAAAATGCGCGACATGAAAACTCCTGGCAGTCAGGGCAAGCCCGGCGCCGAAATCGGCTTCACATGGCCGATTCGCGTGTACTACGAAGATACGGACGCCGGTGGCATCGTGTTCTACGCGAACTACCTGAAGTTTTTCGAACGCGCGCGCACCGAATGGCTGCGCGCCTGCGGCATCGAACAAAGCAGGCTCGCAAGCGAAACCGGCACGCTCTTCATCGTCTGCAGCACGGCGCTCGACTATCGTTCGCCGGCCCGCCTCGACGACTCGCTCGCGATCGTCAGCCGGATCGAACGGCTCGGCCGCGCAACGGTCGATTTCATGCAGGAAGCGTGGCGCGAAGGCACGTTGCTCGCCACCGGCTCGATCCGCATCGGCTGTGTCGATGCGGCGGCGCTGCGGCCCACCGCGATTCCGCCGGCCGTGCTCGCCGCGTTGCGGCGCGGGCCGCCCGATCGGGTCACAAGCACCGTCGCAAGCGCGAGCACAAGCAGCAGCTCAAGCGCCGGCGCAAACAACACGTAACAGGCATGTCAACGGCGAGCGAGTGAGCACCGTTGTTACCTGGCCAGTGAACTCGTAACGGTCAGAACAAGACCAAGCATGGTTCGGCGAAAGGGTTCGCCGAAGCTTCCGGTTTCCCCACCGAACGCTTCGAACTTCCTTGCAGCCGGACGCCCCTAGCGGGACGTTACAGCGAACCTCTATGAACACTACACAAGATCTGTCGATCGTTTCCCTCGTTCTCAATGCGAGCCTGCTGGCGCAGGCAGTGATGGCGCTGCTTCTGCTGCTGTCGCTGATGTCCTGGACCTTCATCTTCCGCAAGTGGTTTGCGATTCGCCGCGCACGCGGCCAGACGGAGCGCTTCGAGCGCGACTTCTGGTCGGGCGGCGACCTGCAGGCGCTGTATCAGAGCGCCGCGAACAACCGCCACCGCATCGGCGCGCTCGAGCGTATTTTCGAAGCCGGCATGCGCGAATTCCTGAAGGGCAAGGAGAAGCGCCTGAACGATCCGGGCGCGATTCTCGACGGCGCGCGCCGCGCGATGCGAGCGGCCTTCCAGCGTGAAATGGACGTGCTCGAAGCGAATCTCGCGTTTCTCGCGTCGGTCGGCTCGGTGAGCCCTTACATTGGTCTTTTCGGCACGGTCTGGGGGATCATGAACGCGTTTCGCGGCCTCGCGAACGTGCAGCAGGCCACCCTCGCGAACGTCGCGCCGGGCATCGCCGAAGCGCTGACCGCCACCGCGATCGGCCTGTTCGCCGCAATCCCTGCCGTGGTCGCGTACAACCGCTACGCTCACGATATCGATCGCCTCGCGATCCGCTTCGAGACCTTCATCGAAGAGTTCTCGAATATCCTGCAGCGTCAGGCGCATTAAGGAGTCCACGATGGCCGGTTCCTCGATTCGTTCCAGCATGCGCGGCGGTCGCTCGCGTCGCGCCATGTCCGACATCAACGTCGTGCCGTATATCGACGTGATGCTCGTGCTGCTCGTCATCTTCATGGTCACGGCGCCGCTCGTCGCGCCGTCGATCGTGAATCTGCCGACCGTCGGCGGCGCGGCGCCGCAGCAGCAAACTCCGCCCGTGGTCGTCAATATCCGCGCGGACGGCAATATGAGCGTGCGCTACAAGGACGACGCGGGCGCCACGCAGCAGGAAACCATGACGCGCGCCGACCTGAACAGCTTCGTCACCGACCGCGAGCAATCGCATCCCGACCAGCCGGTCGTGATTGCCGCCGACAAGACCGTGAAGTACGAGGTCGTGATGAACGTGATGTCCGATCTGAAGGCCCGCGGCGTCAAGCGCGTTGGATTGCTCGTCAAATCGCAATGATTCGTCAGAAATCCGCTTATCCGTCGCAGCCGCCGCGCGAGCGCGGCACGTGGCGCGCGTTCGCGCTCGCGGCGTTGATGCACGTGCTGCTCGGCTTCTTTCTGTATCACGGCATCCAATGGCAGAACAGCACGCCGGCAGGCGCGGAAGCCGAAATCTGGACGTCGGTGCCCGATCTGTCGACGCCTCGCGTTGCCCCGCCGCCGCCCGCCCCGGTCGCGCCCGCCCCGCCCGTGAAGGACGAGGAGGCGGACATCGCGCTGCAGGAGAAAAAGCGCAAGCAGGAAGAGGCCGCGCGCGAAGCCCAGCTCGCGGAGCAGCAGCGCCAGCAACAGTTGCAGGCGCAACAGGAAGCCGAAGCGAAGCGTCAGCAGCAGCTCGCCGCCGACCAGGCGGCGATGGCCGCGGCATTGAAGAAACAGCAGCAACAACAGCAGGCTCAAAAACTCAAGCAGCAACAGCTGGCCGAGCAGCAGAAGCAGGATCAGCTGAAGAAACAGCAACAGGAAGAACAGCAGAAGGAACAGCAGCAACAGGCGCAAGCCGATGCGCAGAAGAAAGCCGAAGCGGAAAAAGCCGCGAAGGCGAAGGCAGCGGCGCAGGCCGAAGCGGCGAAGAAGCTTGACGCCGAGCGCCGCCAGCGCCTCGCCGCACTGCAAGGCATGGCGGGCGGCGAAGGCTCCACCGGGAACGGCCTCGCGAAGGGCGGCACCGGTAGCGGCGCGGGCGGCAATGCGACGTCGCCCGGCTACGCGGAGAAGGTGCAGCGGCGCGTGCGTCCGAACATCGTCTGGGCCGGCGACACGCAAGGGCTCGAAACCGTGGTCTCGGTGCGCTGTGCGCCGACCGGCACGTTGCTGTCGGCTACCATCACGCGCAGCAGCGGCAATTCGCAGTGGGACGACGCGGCGTTGCGCGCGGTCCAGCGTTCGGATCCGATGCCGCAGGACACAAATGGCAAGACGCCGGCCAGTTTTACCATTACGCTGCGTCCGGCGGGTTGATGAGGGGTAAACGGCGCATGCACGCAGGGTAGATCGACCGCGGCGCACCATGCGCGGACGAGCCCGGCCCGTATTGTGTCCCGAATTGTGCGCGTTAAGTCTGCGCATTAAGGCATGCTGAAAGCCGTCAGGCAAGCCTGGTGTGGCTAAAGCGTCTTCGGGAACGATTTCTGCGTGCTTGTGTCTGTTTGCAGTTGTGAAGGTTTTTGTACTTTGGGGAATCGATAAAGCATGAGTTTGATGACGAAGCTAGGCCTGCGAACACTGGTGGCGTCTTGCCTGATTACGGCAGGCGGTGCGGCACATGCACAGCTGAACGTCCTCGTGACGGGCGTCGGGTCCACGCAGTTTCCGATCGCAACCGCGAATTTTGCCAACGAAGCCAGTTCCCCACAGCAGATCAGCACGATCGTACGGCAGGATCTGCAACGCAGCGGCAAGTTTACGAATATCGACGCGGGCTCCACGCCGATCTCGGAAAACGACACGGTCGACCTCGGCAGCTGGAAGGCAAAGGGCGCCGATGCGTTCGTGGTCGGCAGCGTGACGAAGCGCCCGGACGGCCAGTATGAAGTGCGCTTCAAGCTCTACGACACGGTCAAGGGCGAAAACCTCGGCGGCCTCGTGCTCGTGAGCCCCGAAAGCGGTCTGCGCATGAGCGCGCATAAGGTCGCCGACTACATCTACGCGAAGCTGATGGGTTCGCGCGGCGTGTTCGCCACGCGTCTGTCGTACGTGATCAAGGTCGGTAACCGCTACCAGCTGCAAATCTCCGACTCCGACGGGCAGGACGCGCATATCGCGCTGTCGAGCCCCGAGCCGATTATCTCGCCGGCATGGTCGCCGGACGGCACGAAGGTCGCGTACGTGTCGTTCGAGAAGAAAAAGCCGATCGTCTATATCCACGACCTGCCGACTGGCCGCCGCGTCATCGTGTCCGACCAGAAGGGCAACAACAGCGCGCCGGCGTGGTCGCCGGACGGCCGCACGCTCGCCGTCGCCCTTTCGCGGACCGGCAACACGCAGATTTTCGCCGTGAATGCGGACGGCAGCGGCTTGCGCCGTCTGACGCAAGGTAGCTCGATCGATACTGAGCCCGATTTCTCTCCGGACGGCCAGTCGATCTATTTCACGAGCGACCGCGGCGGCCAGCCGCAAATCTATAAAATGCCGGCCGCGGGTGAAAGCGCGGGCGCCGCGCAGCGCGTGACCTTTACCGGCAGCTACAACACGAGCCCCCGCGTCAGCCCGGACGGCAAGCAACTCGCGTATATTTCGCGCACCGGCGGCGGTTTCAAGCTGTACATCCAGGATCTTCAGTCGGGCGTCGCGACGGCGCTCACCGACACCACACATGACGAATCGCCGAGCTTTGCGGCGAATGGTCAGTACATCCTTTACGCCACTCAGGTGAACGGCCGTGGCGTGTTGGCCGCTGTATCGACCGATGGTCGGACGCGGCAGGTCCTGTCCGTTCAGGGTGGCAGCGTACGCGAGCCGTCCTGGGGCCCGTTTATGCAATGACACACAAGGAGAGTAAAACATGAAGTCGAAATTGCGCCTTACCCTGGCCGCGCTGACAGTCGTCAGCGTTCTCGCAGCCTGCTCGTCGACGCCGAAGCCCACCGCAAGCACGACCACGGGCAACATCGGTGCGCAACCGAACCCGAACGCAGTCGCTCCGGTCACCGTCGACGAACTGAACAATCCGAACAGCCCGCTCGCGAAGCGCAGCGTGTATTTCGATTTCGACAGCTACTCGGTGAAGGATGAGTACCAGCCGCTGCTGCAGCAACACGCGCAGTACCTGAAGTCGCATCCGCAACGTCACGTGCTGATCCAGGGCAACACCGACGAGCGCGGCACGAGCGAGTACAACCTCGCGCTCGGCCAGAAGCGCGCGGAAGCGGTGCGTCGCGCGATGTCGCTGATGGGCGTGCCCGACCAGCAGATGGAAGCCGTGAGCCTTGGCAAGGAAAAGCCGCTCGCGACCGGTCATGACGAAGCGTCGTGGGCGCAAAACCGCCGCGCCGATCTCGTCTACCAACAGTAACGGGTAACGCGCCGTATGACACTCCGTTTCTCCCGGCTGCGGCTCGCCGCAGCAGCGTGCGCGGCAGGCGTGGCTTTCGCGGCCATGCCGGCGCACGCAGGCCTGTTCGACGACGACCAGGCCCGCCAGGCGATCCTCGACCTGCGTACGAAGACCGACAGTCTGAGCAACCAGCTGTCGGCCGCGCAACGGACGATCCTCGATCAGTCGAACCGTCTCGACCAGCTGAGCCAGCAGGTCGCGACGCTGCGCGGCCAGAACGAGGATCTGACGAACCAGCTGTCTATCTTGCAGAAGCAGCAGAAGGACTACTACACCGACCTCGATGGCCGGCTGAAGAAGTTCGAGCCGCAGCAGCAAACGGTGGACGGCGTGCAGGGCACCGTGCAGCCGGGTGAGACGGACGCGTTCAACGCGGCGTCGCAGCAGTTTCGCAACGGCGACTTCAAGGGCGCCGCTGCATCGTTTCGCAGCTTCATCTCGAAGTATCCGCAAAGCCCGTATCAGGCGACCGCACAGTACTGGCTCGGCAACGCAATGTACGCCCTGCGCGACTACAAAGGCTCGACCTCGGTCTGGCAAGGCGTCGTGAAAAACTACCCGACCAGCCCGCGCGCGCCTGAAGCGCTGCTGGCCATTGCGAATAATCAGCTCGAGCAGGGCCAGAAGGCCGCCGCGAAAAAGACGCTCGAGCAGATCGTCGCGCAGTACGGCAATTCGGATGTCGCGCAGTCTGCGCAAAGCAAGCTTTCGCAGATCAAGTAACGCGCGAGCCCATGTGCCCATGTGCCGCCGCGATAAGCGGCGGCATTGCCTGCGCGTGGGCCAGGCGCGATTTTGCGGGCATGTGCGCTTCGTATCGACAGGCCAGATCAGGTCTCGATAGCCTTGACACTGACATAGAGCTATCGCTATAATCTCGCTTCTCTTTTGGGGTCGTTAGCTCAGCTGGTAGAGCAGCGGACTTTTAATCCGTTGGTCACAGGTTCGAATCCCGTACGGCCTACCAAATCGTATCAAGCAGAAAGCCCGGTCATCATGGCCGGGCTTTTTGTTTTTTGTGCATGCCAATTTGCAAATGCGTGAGAACGCATGCAATTGCGTGCGAATGCGAGTCGAGTGTCCTTAGTCAAACATGGCTTGGGTCGAATTACTTAGCCACCCTTATCTTTAACAGATCTTCACGGCGCTTCGATCACTTGCAATAAAACCGATACTGGCGATGCCTGCGAATCTGCACTAGATTCAATTCACCGATAGCCGCGCAGGCATCATTCCGAGCCTTCGTTCGCCGCTAGCAAACCTGCCTCCGGCACACGTGCGCGCTATATCAGACGGTCAATGCAAAACGCGAAGAAACCGTATGTGCCGTTCACCCCTACCTGAACGAAATAGTCTCGCCACCCACAGTCTGCTTCTGGCCTGTACGCTTCCACTCGCTTTGCTTGCGGCGGCGCCCTGCCATGCGATGCTGAAATGCGAAGGCAGCGATAACTCCGTTAGTTATGCGACGGACCAGATAGCCGGAACAACGTGCGCTTCGATCAAAACCGTTCTCGATCGACCCGCCGTCACCCAAACGGCGCTCTATCGCAATGGCAAAACAAGCATCGCTTTTAGCGGGAACGTTTCTTCAGGACGTGCCATCGCGCCGTCCGCTACCATGCCTCATCCCGCACGTCGCGTGATACCGCTCTATTCAGCGCCAATGCATTTCGATGCAGCGCAAACTTCCAGCGCCCGCACGACAAAGCCTCTTGCAGTTGAACCACGCGCGACGATGTATTCCTACGTCGACAACGGCATCCGTTACTACTCCAGCAGCAAGCCGGTCGCACTTCCGTCGAACGTGCCTGTCGTGCAATTGCATTTCTCGACGACATGCTTCCTCTGCGCACCGACACAAAACGTCGACATCACGACGCTCGTGTTGAACACACGCGCCTATCAACAGGAAATCGAAGCGGCCGCGCTCGATTTCGGCGTCGATCGGGCGATCGTGCGCGCGGTGATACACGCGGAATCCGCCTTCGAGCCTCATGCGATCTCCGCAGCCGGAGCACAAGGACTGATGCAATTGATGCCGGCCACCGCGGTCCGTTTCGGCGTGCGCGACACATTCGATGCCGCGCAGAACATCCGGGGCGGCGTTCAGTATCTCGCGTGGCTGCTCAGACGCTTCAACGGCAACCTCGATGAGGCGCTGGCCGGTTACAACGCAGGCGAAAACGCGGTAGGGCGATACAACGATGTCCCGCCGTTTCCGGAGACGCAGTACTACGTCTCTCGCGTGAAGCGGCTTGCGGACCGCTACCGCAACATGCAATAGCGCCCACACGCCTGCTTCGCAACAAGGCTCGATCTCACTTCGTGTTGTCGATCACGGTCTGACCGTTGTACTCGACCTTGCCTCTAAAGAAATAGTCGGTGCATGCCTTGTAGTCTCCCGGCGTGATCAGCGAAAACGGCATCTGGTAATCGACGAGTTTGCATCCGGTCACCGGTTTGCCGTTCGCCCATGAGTAATCCTTGTCCAGATACGCCTGCGTCGCGGCGGCGGAACCTTCCGCGAAACCGCGCATATTCGCGCATCCGAGCGGCTCGTCGGACGGAATCGTTACATTGAGTTCGCGCGCCGTTTCCTTGTAGGCCGCGATACGGTTCTGCACCTGCGCTCGCTCGGCCCCTCCACCGCCGCATTCGATACCGCCATTGATGATGTAGATAGTCGCGCCAAAGCCCGGCTTCATGTTGTTGGCCAGATCGACGTTATTGGGTTTCCACGTGCCGTCGATGACCCATGTCATCGGCGGTTTCGGCGTCTGCGGCGTGACGGCGAACCACACGGCGGAGGCGAAATTGAGCCAGGTATCGGCGACGCGGCCGGGATTGTCGAGCAGCACGTTCGGATCGCCGTAGAGCGCCTGCGAAAAAGGACCGAAGTTATAGTTCCACGACAACTGCTTCGCGCCGCGTCCGAAGTAGTCGAGATATTGCCCCTTGCTGTTCTTCGCGCACGGATAGAAGATCCAGTTCGTCGCATGCGAACCTGGCGCGCATTGCTGATATGCGCCGACCGAAGAGCCCTCCTCGTAGCCCGATTCGCGCAGGAACCAGAGCGCCTGTTTCCAGAACGGGATCGCCGCGTCCTGCGGCATCGTCGCGAGCACCGGATTGTTGTGATCCGGATACCCGGACCGGGCCTGCGCCGGCGTTAGCGATGGCCAGTTTGCACCGGTCTCCTGAACGAAATGCGCAAACGACGTCGCGAGCAGCTTGCGACAGATCGCATTCGCGTCGCGCCCGTCCTTATAGTCGCCGCAATACGCGGGGAACTTCGCGATGCCGCGCAGGAAGTTCACATAGGAATACGCGATGTTCCGCACCGGAAACAGTTCGTTGAACTTCTGCTCGCTGATAATCGACTCGACCCGCTTCACGTTCGACGGATTGGCGGCGCGCCCCGGCACGACGGCGTCGACATCGGAATCGGGCAACACGCGCAGAGCGTCGCGCATGATCTCGATGCGACCCTGCGATTGAGCGACTAACGCGCTTTCCGCTTTGCTGAAGTCCGCGGTGGTGGGATAGCCGGCAGGTTCGGGGATGTAGGTGATCTTTGGCTTGTAGGCCGCGGGGGTGGGGGCTGGCGTTGGCGTTGGCGTTGGCGTTGGCGTTGGCGTTGGCGTCGGTGTTGGCGTCGGTGTTGGCGTCGGTGTTGGCGTCGGTGTTGGCGTCGGTGTTGGCGTCGGTGTTGGCGTCGGTGTCGGTGTCGGTGTCGGTGTCGGCGTCGGCGCTGGTGTTGGTGCCGGCGTCGGTGTCGAGCCACCGGAGCACGCGCCCAAGTCTTCCCAAACGCCCCAGGCGCCCGACTGTGCGGGGTTGTCGCCTTGCGTCCACCACTTGTTTTTGTAGTTGTGTCCGTTGTAAGTCACCTTGGTCCCCGGCGTTGCATATGCCTGAGTGGCCGACCATGTGGCGTAGCACCCTCCGGCCGCTGGAGTTGGTGCAGGTGCTGGCGTTGGCGTTGGCGTTGGCGTTGGCGCTGGCGCTGGCGTTGGCGTTGGCGCTGGCGTTGGCGTTGGCGTTGGCGTTGGCGTTGGCGTTGGCGTTGGCGTTGGCGTTGGCGTTGGCGTTGGCGTTGGCGTTGGCGTTGGCGTTGGCGTTGGTGTCGGCGTCCCCCCAGCCGCCCCCACATCTCGCCACAACGTCGGCGAAGCCGACGGCGTCCAACCCGCGCCCGGATACGCCGTATGCGTTTGCAGCGCCTGATACAAGCGTCCGTTATAGGTCACCGTCGTGCCCGCGGTATAGGTCGCACCTTCCTGCCACGCCTGTTGTGCATAACCAGCGACGGCATAGAGCGCCATCACAGCCGGCATCAAAGCGAACCTTTTATCAACATATGACTTCATATCGCCTCCGCTCAATCGCGATCCATCCTGTACGCTCGACCATCACGCGCCCCGCCGGCATCGCAGATCTCAACGACAAACCGCACGCTCCGACCCAACCCCACTCTCCAACTCACCACCCTCACCGCCTGACCATCCCGTTGCTCGGATAGACCACAAACTTCCATTCCTGATAACTCGTCTGCAGCGAAAAGCTCACGTCCGCATCGGAGAAGCCATCCCGTTTCAGCGGCGCACCGTCCGCTTCGCTATAAACGCCATACAGCTCACCATTGGGGCCCGTCACAAGCTTCCAGTCGCCGTGCGTCATCGGATCGCCGTACACCGCGCGTAAATGCCGACGCGGGTACGACACCCGCGGGTCATGCAAGAGATCGTCGAAGCTTCGTGGAAAAACGCCATTGCTCTCCGCGCGCACATAGCTGTCGATCGCGTTGCGAATCGCGTCGCCCCTTCTGAGCAACTCGTCTTCGTTGGCACGCGTGATATTCGTCGCCCACATCTCGCCGACCTTCATCAGGTAGATCGATATCAGCGCGACGCACACGAGCGCCCATAACATGACGACACCACGCTCACGCCGCCGGTAGCCGAGCCCGCCTCCGAAACCACAACCGCGACCGCGACCGCCACCGCCACCGCCACCGCCACCGCCACCGCCACCGCCACCGCAGCCGCAGCCGCCACGACGTCCACACCCACGCCCGCGCCAACGCTCACGCCCGCACGCCAGCCCGCAAAAGAAACCATCACCAGTTCGCGTAATCGGTCCCATCTTTCGCCTTGCCTTTCGCACCGCTATGCACGTCATAGACGCCCGGCTTCCCATCAGGCGCTGGCGCCACTTTCCACGTGCTCCGGCTTTGTGTAATCGTGTCCATCGGCACTTCGCGCAGATAGCGCCGCGTGACGAGTTCGTCGAGCGTCTCCGGATACCGTCCCTGGTCCGCGCGGAACCGGTCGATCGAATCGCGCATCATGCTGAGGTTCTCGCGCAGCACCGTTTCCCTCGCCTTATCCGTTTGCCCGAAAAACTGCGGCACAACGATCGTTAAAAGCGTCGCAATGATGGCCAGCACGACCAGCAGTTCAATCAGCGTAAAAGCGCGGAAAGTACGCCTAGCCATTTCAATCACCATTTCCGGTACGGAATTCCGTTGATCCCCTGCTCCTCCGACAGCGAATACACGTCGTACACATCCGTGCCTTCGCTCGGCGAATCCGGCGGGCTTGCGTAACTGCGCTTGCCCCACGTCTGCGCATCGGCCTTGCTCGGGCAATCGCACATCGGATCGCGTGGAATGCGCCGCAGAAAGTACAGGCGCGAGTGCGTCGGGCTCGTTTTGTCCGGCACGCCTTCCACGAGCGCGCTCAGCGTCGGCGGATATCCGCTGTCGCCGACCGTCCGGTCGAGCTTTCCCGCTTCCGCTGCCGCCTTATACGCATCGATCGCATCGCGAATCCGCCACAGATCGCGCCGCAACTCTTCTTCCCTCTCTCGTTGTGCCGCGATCTGCGTAAGCGGCAGCGCGACCATCGCAAGCGCCGCCATGATCGCCAGCGTGACGAGCATCTCGATCAACGTGAAGCCGCGCTGCATGATCGTTTCCACGCGGGCTACGGCTTCTTCCCGCCAGGCGGCGCGAGCGCCGGCGGCGGCGTGGTCATGCCCTTCGGCGGCACCTTGATCGCCGTTCCACCAGTCAGCTCGTTGCCTTCGGTCGTGATGCGCGTTTCCGTACCCGAATCGAACGCGACCGCATTTCCCGCGGGTAGCGATTGATTGCGCACGATGCGCGGCGTCAATAGCAAAATCAGTTCGGTTTGCTTTTCATCGTCGACCTTCGTGCCGAAGATCCGATCGAGTATCGGAATCCGGCTCAAGCCCGGAAGACCCTGCCCACCGGTGCGCTCGTTGCGCTGTAACAGCCCGGCAAGAATCTGCGTTTCGTTGTTGTTGACGCTCATCACCGTCTCGGCCGTGCGCGTGCCGATCTGATACGCGACGAGGCCGCTGCTCGTCGTGATCGTATCGGTGACATTCGATACCTCGAGCTTCAGCTTGACCTGCACTTCGCGCGAATTGACGATCGACGGCTGCACTTCGAGCGTCAGGCCGACGTCCTGGTAGTTGATGCTCTCGGAGCTGAAATTGCTGGACAGCGTGGTCGTCACAACCGGCAGGCGGTCGCCGATCAGCACTTTCGCCTTCTCGCGGTTTCGCACGCGGATCCGCGGATTCGCCAGCGTCTTCGTTTTACCCATGCTCTGCAGCCAGTCGATGCCGATCGTGCCGAGCCGCACGATCACATCGCTGCTGTTCAGATGATGCAGTTCATCGAGAGACACGAAGCCCGCAGGCAGCGACGTCGTATCCGTCTCGTCGGGAGTCGGCCGTATGCCGAACTCGATCCGGTCCGGGTACCGTATGCCGAGCTGCAGCAGGTCCGTCGACGACACCTCGATGATCTGCGCCTCGATCACGACCTCGGCAGGCGTCACATCCATTGCCGCGATCAGGCGCTCCGCCACCGCGATCGTCTCCGGCGCATCGCGCATGATGATCGCGTTGGTGCGCTCGTCGACCACCGCGTCGCGCGTCTTCACCATCTGCTTGAGCACGGCCAGCACCTGCGGCGCCTGCGAATTCTGCAAATAAAACGTGCGCACCGCGAGATCGCGGTATTCGGTTTCCTTGTCCTGCCGCTTCGGATAGATGAGCAGCGATGTGCCGTTGACCACTTTGCTCGAAAGCTGATTGGCCTGAAGCACCATTGCCATCACCTGTTTGACAGGCGTGTTGGTCGCGAAGATCGTTGTCGGCGCCGTGGCCGCGACGTCGTGATCGAACGTGAAATTCAAACCGGTGATATTCGAAACGAGCTCAAAAATGCTGATCAGCGGCTGATCGCGGAACTGCACCGTGATCGGCTGACTGAGGTCGCGCGTCAACGTAGGTGTCAGCTCGCGGCCTCGTGGCGTTTGCAAGTCGTCGCGCAAACGCGCGGCGCGCTGATTGCCGGGTTGCCGTCTGAGCACGTTGTTGGCTATCGCAAGCGCTTCATCCGGTCTTTCTGTGCGGATCGATTCCGCGTACTGCACTGCCGAATCGATCGGTCCTTGCGTATCGATCCATTCGAGCATCTGGCCGGGATTGTCGTCGCCCGGCGCCGCCTGCTGCGCCTTCTGCACCCACATGCGTGCCTGCGCAAGGTCGTTCGCATAGTAGGCCGTCGTCGCGCGCGTCAGATAGTCTTCCATCACGCGGCGGCGCATTTGCAGATACTCGCTGCGAACCTGCAGGTCCTCAGGGTATTGAGCCGACTGCTGGGCGAGCAACTCGAGCGCCTGATCAGGCGGCAAGGTGCTCAATTGCGTCTCGAGCTGCTGGCGGCGCATGTCTCCCGCGCACGCCGCGAGCAGAATCAGTAACAGCGATAAGGTCAACCGGACGAGCCGCATCATCGGCCTCCTCCAAACGTCAACTGCTGCTTGCGCTTCAACGGCAGATAGAGAAACCGGACGCCCTGGTCGCTCACGCTCTCTATCCGGTACACGTTGAGCAACACATCGCCGGCGCGCAAAAATCCTTTCCTGTCGCATTGCGCGCACAACATGAAATCCTTGCTGGCCGCATTCAGCACGACATAGAGGGCGCCGTGCTGATCGAGCCATAACGAGCGAACGACAAACGGCAACGGCGGCGGTTCAGGCGGCGGTGGCGGCGCAGCGGATACGGGAGGTGGCGGAGGAGGCGGCGGCAGCCAGTTCTGGCTCGGAAACACGTCGACCATCGCCGGCGCGGGTGCTGGCGGCGCCGGCATTGCCGAAGCGGTACCTCCTGAGCTTGCAGCGCGTGCAGCGTCCGAAGCAGGAGGCACGGCAGCCTCGCTTCGCGAAACGGCCCGCGTGGCTGAAGCCGTGATCGAGGGCGCGTTGCGCTCGTGTGACATCGAGGTAGGCGCTTCATGTCCCTTCCAGTATGCGAACGCGGCCAGACCGGCAGCCACGACGAGCAGGCCCTGCACCGGCCTCGAGATATTCATCGACCTGACATCGACGCCCTTCATTACGCTCCCTCAACGAGAAACGAACACTGAATGCGTACGTCGAGCTGGGTCGCGCCGATATCCGGCCGGGAAACCGCCACGCGCTGACACCGCACGCCGGGCAAGCGCCGAAGGTCTGCGAAGAAGCTGCGCAGTTGCAGATAAGTGCTCGCAAACGACGCTGTCACCGCATAACGCCTAAGCGCCCCATCCTCCTTGGGCGGCTCGTAGCTGACCTGCGGTATCGAAATGCCGTTCTTCAGCGCGATCGCGTGGAAGCTGTGCAGGAAGACAAAGAAGCGCTGGTCCGGGCTAGCAGGGCCCACTGCTTCATCGGGTGTCGGCGGGGGCGGTTCAGCGAGCTTTGCCGTCCGCGTATCGAGTTCATGTTCTCGCGTCGCGATATCGCGCGCCGTCGGCACGATCTCGAACACAGCGATCGCGATCACCGCGCCGACAAGAACCGCCGCGAGCAGGCCGGGCGTGCCGAGACGCCACTGCATCCGCCGCGCTTCCCAAAGCAGCCGGTTCATCGATGCGCCTCCGTCGGTGCAAAGGCCGCAGCGGAAGCTGACGCTGTCGCCGTGCTCGTCATGGCTTGACCCGCATTCGCGCGCCACGTGATTTGCAGCGTCGTTTCGACCGATTTGACGGGCGGCCCCGGTTTCTCCGTCTGCCGCGTCACATTCACGCGCTCGGTAGCGGGCTGAGCCTCGATCCAGTCCGCGTACGACAGCGCCTCCTGTGCCGTTCGCGTTTCGAAAACCATGTTGATCTGCCGCGACATCGTGACCACTTCCAGCGAGAGCAGCGCGATATTCGGGCTCCATCCCTTTTCGATCAGATCGCGCGCCGGTTCCGCCGCATAGCGCTGCTGCGCCATCAGTTCTTCGGCATGCGGGTTGCCGGGATTCCGATGCGCCTTGCCAATCACCTGGTACTTTTGCTCCTGCTTTGCAATCGACGTTTCGCGCTCGTCGAGCGCTTCGCCATCGCTTTTCAGATGATCGAGATATCGCATCGCGACGAGCAGCAGCGCGACCGCCAACAGCAGCGCGACGATGCCCGGCGCCGCGTCCGGGCGATTCGCCGCTGCCATGTCGAGCCGGCGTGCCTTCATACCGGAACCCTCCATGGAACGCTCAGCCAGTGCGTTCGCGACGCATCGGCGGCGTTGCGGTCCACGGTATCGGGCGCGATCACATAAATCCGCTCGGGCAGCGGCGCATCGCACAAGCTCGCAGCATCGCGAAACACCAGATCGAACGGCTCCAGCGCGGGCAGCGTGACGAAACCGCTCCAATGCCCCTTGCTTCGAAATCCTATGTTTGCGATGTAGACCCCTTTCGATTCCATCTCCTCGAGTTCGACCACCGCAATTTCGCCGTCCGCGATATGCCGGCGGTGCCGCGATACGGCATAGGTGTACGCGGGTTCGACCGTATGCATGCTGATTCGGCGCTGCTTGCACTGGCGCGCAAGATACTCGCAGAGCAGTTCGGGCACCGCCGCGGCAAGGCGTGCGCGTCCCCCTCCGTGGTCCTGTACGTTGAAGCGCCAGGCCTCGGCGCCGCCGCCCCCGCCCTGCACGAACTGCATGCGCGCCAGCGGAAGCCAGTCGACGGGCCGCGGCAAGGCGCGCCACGGCAACGCGTAGTAGCAAACGAACGGTGCACCGATGAGCACGCGCAGACGATGCACGCCAAGCGTCTGCGGTTTAGGAAGCAATGCATCGAGTGCGGGTAACGCGGCTGAAATTTCATAGGGGCTCGCCAGAGGGAAAACCGCTTCGACCTGTCCCGATGCGTCGAAGCGGCATGCGCGATAACCGTCGAGCCAAACGGTCGATTGGCTCCACCATTTCACCTCGCGGCGCGGCCGCGAGCGCAACCATTGCGTCAGGTTCGCCGCGCGTACGCCGGATGTGATGCGACTCCATGACAGGGCCATCGGGATCTCCGTCGCTCACGCGCTATTCGATCATCGTCACGCGATTGACTTCGGCGAGCGTCGTACGCCCGTCGGCTACCGCGCGCAGCGCGACCTGCCTGATCGGGATAAACCCGCTTTGCTGCGCAGCCTCTTTCAATTCGACCATCGGCCGCCGCTCGACAAAGCATTGCTTGATCCGATCATTAAGGCGCAGCACTTCCCCGATCGGCTGCCTGCCGAGATAGCCGGTACGCCGGCATGCTTCGCAACCTACGCCCTTGCGGAAGCGCCAGTCGCGTACCTGTTCGCGCGTCAATGCCGATGCGTGCAGCAAAGCATCGTCCGGCGCGGCGTCGTCGCGAACGCAATGCGGGCAGTTCTTGCGCATGAGCCGCTGCGCCATCGCGCCCAGCAGCGCGTCGACAAAGCTGTGCATATCGACGCCCATATGCAGGAAGCGGTCGAGCACCGAGAACACGTTGTTGGCGTGAACCGACGTGAGCACGAGGTGCCCCGTCAATGCGGCCTGCACCGCGATGCCCGCCGTTTCGCCGTCGCGTATTTCGCCGACGAGAATCTTGTCCGGGTCGTGCCGCAAGATCGACCGGAGTCCGCGTGCGAACGTAAGGCCCTTCTTGTCGTTGATCGGAATCTGCAGCACGCCCGGCAATTCGTATTCGACCGGGTCTTCGATCGTGATGATCTTTTCTTCGCCGGTGTTGATTTCCGTCAGCGTCGCGTACAGCGTCGTGGATTTGCCCGAACCGGTCGGCCCGGTCACGAGAATGAGCCCATAGGGTTCATGCGCGACTGCACGAAGCGCTTCGACGATATCGCGTTCATGGCCAATCGCATCGAGGCGCAGCGACGTGCTGCCCGAGTCGCCTCGCTGCTTGTCGAGCACGCGGAGTACGGCGTCTTCGCCGTGAATCGACGGCATGATCGACACGCGGAAATCGATCTCGCGCTGATTGATGATGGCGCGAAAGCGCCCATCCTGGGGCACTCTGCGCTCGCCGATATCGAGGTCCGCCATGACCTTCAGGCGCGACAGCACCTGTTCGGCGACGTCGACACCGGATGTCGACGCCGTCGTCTGCAACACGCCGTCGATGCGGTATTTGATGACGAGCCCTGTCGCCGTGCTTTCGATATGAATATCCGACGCGCGCGCTTTCAACGCATCGTAAAGCGAGGAATTCACGAGACGGATGACCGGATGCACATCGGCCGCGAGCGTCGCGAGCGATATTTCCATGCCGGCTTCCGCCGTGGCGCTCGCGGCGTCGCCAACACTGATCTGCGTGAGCGCCTGATGCGCGGACTCGTGGACGGCGAGATACGCGAGCAGGTCGGCGGGCACGCAAAAAGCGAAGGCGAAGCTGGCCTTGACGCGCTGCATCGCCCATGCGCGCAGATGGCGGTCGAACGGATCGGGCAGCACGAAAAGCCGCTGTCTGTCGCCGTCGCGGATCAGCACGCAATTGCGCGAAATCGACTCCGCAAACGGCAGCCGGTCGAAACAGGGCTCCATCGCTTCGAGTTCCTCGGCGTCGAGGCCGCGCAACCCGGTCAGTGCCGCGACGCGCTGCAGATAGACCGACGGATCGTGCTCTGCTTCGTCCCATAAGCGGGCCTGCATGTTGCGCGCATCCGGCGTTTCGTCTTCGGCCTTAAGCGCTGGAGCCGCTGTATTAGCCGCCGTTTGAGCGTGGAGCAGTTGCGCCATGATTTCACCCCACGCTGCCCGCAAGCTGGAATATCGGCATGTACAGCAGAAAAATCACCGCTCCCACAATGCCGCCCACGACGAGCATCAGCACCGGCTCGACGACACGCATCAACGTATCGATCGCGCGATCGAGCTCTTCGTCGCAGAACTCGGCCGAGCGCGTGATCATCGCCGGCAGCTCGCCGCTCTGCTCGCCGACACGAATCAGCCGTTCCGCGACCGGCGTGGTCAGATCGGCAGACGGCAGCGCCGCCGACAGCGCCTGGCCCGCGCGGATCGATTCGACCGCCTGCGCCAGCGCTGCCTGCATCTGCCGCGGCAGCAACTGCGCCGCGAGCTCCATCGACGCGACCACCGACATGCCACCCGACAGCAGCAAACCGAGCGTCCGGTAAAAGCGCGTCAGCGCAAAAAGCCGCTGATAGGTCGCGAGGCGCCGGAAGCGGAACAGCACGTTCATGATCTTCGTCCGGATCCTGCCGTTGCCAAGCGACCAGCCGATCGCCGCGATGCCCAGCGCAAGGCATACGAGCAACACGGCGCCGTGTTCATGAACGAGGTCTCCCCACCACACCATCACTTTCGCGGACAACGGAATGTCCTTCATCGACGCGAACACCTGGCTGAACTTCGGAATCACATAAAACGCCAGGAAGACGATGATCAAGGTCCCCGTTGCGATCACGATCGACGGATACACCATCGCCGCTACTACTTTCTTGCGCACGGAATCGAGCCGGGCATCGTAGTGGTGATAACGCTTGAGCGCCTCGGCAAGATGGCCGGTGCGCTCCGCCGATGCGACCGTGGCCACGTACAGGGCCGGAAATTCATCGGGCTGCCGCTCGAGCGCCTTCGATAGCGGCAAGCCTTCGTACAGCGCATTGACTATCGTCTCCAGCACCGTGCGGTTGATGCCTTCCTTGCTCTTGTCGCGTAGCGTTTCGACGGTTTCCACGAGGCTCAGTCCCGCTTCCAGTAGTGCGATCAGTTCCTGCGTAAAAAGCGAGCGCTCGAATACCTGCTTGCGAAACGACAGCGAGAACGTGCGCTTTTCCATCGGCGCGACGCCGACGACCGACATGCCCATCTCCGCTACGGTCCGTCGTACCTGCGCCTCGTCGTCGCCCGGCAATTCGAATTCCTGTTCGCCGCTCTCGCTCTTGACTGTCACCCGGTAGCGCATGACGACCGCCGATCAGGATCGTTTTACTTCGAAAAGATGTCCGCATCCTCGCCCGTTCCACCCGGCTTGCCATCTGCGCCATAAGTGAAGAGGTCGTAGTCCTTTCCGTTTTCTCCAGGCACCCGATAGATATAGGGCTTGCCCCATGGATCGTTCGGAATCGCACTGGTCATGTACGGACCTTCCCAGCCTGGCGTGCTGCCCTGGTTCGTCATCAATGCCGCCAGGCCGACGTCACTCGGCGGATAGTGCCCCGTGTCGAGACGGTAGCGATCGAGCGCGCTTTCAATCCCCTTCATCTGCGACGCTGCGGTTTTGCTGCGCGCCTTGCCGACTTCGCCGAACAGC
The DNA here is from genome assembly GCF_019428685.1 of Paraburkholderia edwinii. Lineage (NCBI taxonomy): Bacteria > Pseudomonadati > Pseudomonadota > Betaproteobacteria > Burkholderiales > Burkholderiaceae > Paraburkholderia > Paraburkholderia edwinii. The sequence continues at coordinate 1,140,348 of NZ_CP080095.1, read as the reverse complement.
TTCGGACCGACATAGCCCGCCAGCAGCGCGATGATGAGCAACACCACGAGCAGTTCGAGCAAGGTGAAACCTCGCCAGCGGCCTGGAGATCGTTGCGGATGCAACGATGCGGTGTCGGATATCGGCGCAATGACAGCCCGCTTGCTTTTCCAATGTAAGCGCATATCACTTGTTCGCTTCACCGAGGATTTTCGTCAGCTCCGCATCGGGTGTGTCGCCGTCGAGCTCCCACGAGAAAACGCCCCTGAGGTTCTGCCGTTTCGCGTAATCGACTTTGGTGCGTACCGTCGTGGGCGTGTCGTAAGACCAGAACGTCGTGCCGTCGAACTTCCACGATTGTTTCGCGACCGGATGCTCGTACACGGTGCCGGGCGCGCTCTTCAATATCCGGTAATCCTGTATGCCTTCTTCGTACTTGCCGGGCGCCGGCTTCGTGGCCTTCTGGTAGAGACCGTCGCCTTTCGGGCCGCCGGTCACGCCGGTCCACCCGCGGCCGTAGAACGGAATGCCGACGACGATCTTCGAAGGCGGCACACCTTTGTCGAGCAGACCTCTGATCGCGGCATCGACGTTATAGGTCGCACCGTTCTCGGTCTTCACATTCGGACTGTCCGGATCTTTGTACAGATTCGACTGAAAATCAGTGGGGCCGGCCGACTCCCATCCGCCATGGAAGTCGTAGGACATGACGTTGATCCAGTCGAGCGATTTGCTGTATTGGGCGGGATCTGTATTGGCGATCTTGTCTCCACCCGAGCCGATGGCTACGGTCAACAGATATCGCTTGCCCTTTTGTGCGCCGATCGCATCGAGCTGCTTGCGGAACTCTGCGAGCAGCAGCGTGTAGTTTTGCTTATCGTTCTGGTCAACGATGTTATAAGGTTGGCCGCCCCCACCTGGAAACTCCCAATCGATATCGATGCCGTCGAACACGCCGTCCGCAACGCCGTCTCCGCCGGCATTCGAACCCGCGTCGAACGGCAGATTGCCTTTGATATACACGTCGATGCACGACGACACCAGTTGCTTGCGGCCCGCGTCGGTCGCCGCCGCGCGCGCGAACCACTTCGACCAGGTCCAGCCACCGATCGAAATCATGATCTTCAGGTTCGGGTACTTCACTTTCAGCTGCTTCAGCTGATTGAAGTTGCCTTTGAGCGGACCGGCCTTGCCGTTGCGCGGATCGTCCCACGCGTATTGCCACGGGTCCGATGTCCCGTTGACGGCTTCGTTGGCCGAGAAGCCCTTCTGATAGTCGGCCCATGCGTCCCCGCCGGTGCCTGCGTCCGGCGCGTTCGGATTGGTCGCGCCGGGCTCGGCCTTGTTGACGATGCCGCATTCATAGCCGCCATTCTTCGCATAGAGGTTGCCGAACGCGTAGTTGATGAAGGTCAACTGCTTGGCCTGACCGGAGGTGTCGATGTCCTTCACCTTGAAGTTGCGGTCGTAGATGCCCCATTGCGCGAAGTAGCCGCCTACCTCGTGCGCGCTCGACGAGGATGAACCTCCTCCGCCGCCGTCCGATGGCGATGGCGATGGCGATGGCGATGGCGTCGGTGTCGGTGTCGGTGTCGGTGTCGGTGTCGGTGTCGGTGTCGGTGTCGGTGTCGGTGTCGGTGTCGGTGTCGGTGTCGGTGTCGGTGTCGGCGTTGGCGTTGGCGTCGGCGTCGGCGTCGGCGTCGGCGTCGGCGTTGGCGTCGGCGTTGGCGTTGGCGTTGGCGTTGGCGTTGGCGTCGGCGTCGGCGTCGGCGTCGGTGCTGGCGTCGGTGCTGGCGTCGGTGTTGGTGTTGGTGTTGGTGTCGGCGTTGGTGTCGGTGTCGGCGTCGGTGTTGGTGCCGGTGTCGGCGCGGGTGCTGGCGACGGACCGCCCGCACATGCGCCCAGATCCTGCCATACGCCCCAACTGCCGGACTGCGCAGGATTGTCGCCTTGCGTCCACCACTTGTTCTTGTAGTTGTGTCCGTTGTACGTCACGAGCGAACCCGCATTGGCATAGGCTTGCGTCGCTGACCACGCGGCGTAGCACCCCGCGCCCGAGGGCGTCGGTGATGGCGTCGGTGATGGCGCAGGTGACGGTGCAGGTGCAGGTGCGGGTGCAGGTGCTGGCGACGGTGCTGGCGACGGCGATGGTGACGGCGTACCACCGCTCGCGCCCAGATCGCGCCACAACGTCGGCGAGCTGGGCGGCGTCCAGCCTGCGCCGGTGTACGCCGTATGCGTCTGCAGCGCCTGATAGGAGTGGCCGTTGTACGTGACCGTGGTGCCGGCGGTGTAGGTCGAACCTTCTTTCCACTCATCGGCCAGCGCGCCAATCGAACGAGTTGCGAGCAACAACGCAACGAGTGCTGACACACAGGCCCCGTTCTTCTTGATCTTCATAAGATCTCCTGACGCATTCCGGCACTGCGGCCGACAGCCACGCAAAACAAGACAAGCGACGCAACTGCTGACCCAACCTGTTATTCACCACGACACGCCTTTGCTAATAGATAGGTCATTCAAATCGATCAATCAAGAGTTAACCAATAAATCGAAAAACCCTTTTTCCTCCTTTATTCAAGTTTGTAAAGGTAAATAAAATATCAAACATTTCTCCCCGACGTTGACTAGCCTCCAACCGCGGGGAGAGCGTAACGACATGGTTACGGATCGCATCGACGCTTCAGCCGGTCATTGAATTGGCCACATCGGAATTCATTAAAAATCATCCACCAACCGTCCGTTAATTAATGTTTAATAGACTTCAATTCACTCCTCACTCTTCAAAAAATAACATTTCAGATCTACTATCATTTATTTCCTGAAATCCAACCGGCAATTCGACGGAGGCGTCAATGGACGTGATGGATGCCGTATGGAATGAATGGCTGACGAGCAATTTGAACCGCGGCTGCACGCACGAATCGATCGTCGCGGCGATGGTGCAGGCCGGCATCGATGCGTCTATGGCACGCGACGTCGTGCGAAGCGCCGTCACAGCGGGCCACGGTGAGCGCGCAACAGTCGTCGACACTACTGTCAACGATGCCAACACGTACGAATACGACGCATGCCCCATCGCAGAGGGCAATTGCATACGCGCATACGACCGCGACGTATCGGTATTGATCCGCGTCGCACGTCCGCAGATCATCGTGTTCGACGACGTGCTGTCGGGCGACGAGTGTGCGGACCTGATCGAGCGTTCAAGGCACCGCCTGAAGCGATCGACGACGGTGAATCCCGACAACGGCAGCGAGGACGTGATCGAGACGCGCACCAGCGAAGGCTGCTGGTTCCCGCGCTGCGAAGACGCGCTGATCGAGCGGCTCGATCGCCGCATCGCCGCGCTGATGAACTGGCCGATCGACCACGGCGAAGGCTTGCAGATCCTGCACTATGCGGCGGGGGGCGAGTATCAGCCGCATTTCGACTACTTTCCGCCCGATCAGGAAGGCAGCATGGTCCACACGTCGCGCGGCGGGCAGCGCGTTGCGACGCTGATCGTCTATCTCAACGACGTCGAAAGCGGCGGCACAACGATCTTCCCGGAAGCGCGCGTCGCGGTCACGGCGCGTCAGGGCGGCGCAGTGTACTTCAGGTATATGAACGGGCGCGGGCAGCTCGATCCGATGACGCTGCACGGCGGCGCGCCCGTGACGAACGGCGAGAAGTGGATCATGACGAAGTGGATGCGGGAGCGCGTGTGTGACTAGTGCCCCGACCAGTCCTCGATATACCGAACGAGCTCCGTCATATCGCGCTTCGTCCCATCCTGCAGCGCCGCGAAATTCCACAGTTGCCGCACCGTACTGCCAACCCACATCGGCACGCCGAGCGCCTGGCATTCGTCGACCGCAAGCCCGATGTCCTTGCAGACGCTGCCGATCGGAAAGCCGAAATCGAACGTGCGCGGCAACACCTGCTTCGGAAACTTGTCCTGCGTCGCGCCGTTCTTGCCGCTGCCCGCATTGATGACCGCCATCATCGTTTCAGGATCGAGCCCGCCTTTTACACCGGCCACAAACGCTTCCGATGTGATCGCAAAAGCGGTCGACGAGAGCATGTTGTTCAGCAGCTTCATCAACTGTCCCTGACCCGGCTCGCTGCCGACGTTGAAGACTTTGCCGAACACATCGAACAGCTCGCGCACCTGTGCGACCACCTCGGGCTTGCCCGCGATCATCACGGCGAGCGTGCCCTTCTGCGCGCCGGCCGCGCCGCCGCTCACAGGTGCGTCGATCGTCTCGATGCCTTTGGCAAGCAGCGCCGCAGCAACTTCCTTCTCGGTGGTCGAGCCGACCGTCGACAGGTCGACGAGTATCTTGGCCGCCTTGCCCTGCACCACACCTTGCGCGCCGCTTGCAACCTCGCGAAAAACCGCGGGCGTCGGCAGGCTCGTAAAGATCACGCCCGCGCTGTCCGCCACCTCGCGCACGCTGCCGGCCACATGCGCGCCGATTTTCTGCAGTTCGGCGAGCGCATTCGCGTCCCTGTCGTAGATCACGAGCGAATGACCGTGCTCGATCAGACGCCGCGCCATCGGCCTGCCCATTACGCCGACGCCGATAAAACCGATCAGCTTGTTCTCAAGCATCTCCTGCTCCTCAGATATGAATGGAAAGTGCGCCGTCTCATGAGGTATTCGATTGATCGTCCAAACCGGCCTCACGGACCGCCAAGCATTCCTGACGCGCGTGCGTTACCGCTCAGGTGGCCAGCCACCCGCCTTCGACGGGCAACATCGCGCCGGTGATATCGCGCGCCGCATCGCTGCACAAAAAGACCACGAGTTGCGCGACATGCGCCGCATCGACGAACTCGCCGCCCGGCTGTTTGCCGCGCAGGAATTCGTGAACCGCGGGCTCGCGCGCGAGCCCGGTTTCATTCATAAGCGCGACGATGCGCTTTTCGCTGGTCGGCGTATGCACCGCGCCCGGACAAATCGCGTTGCACGTGATGCCGGCGCCGACCGTTTCAGCGGCCACTGCGCGCGTGAGGCCGAGCAACGCCGACTTGGTCGTCACATAGTCGACACGGTTTGCGGTGCCGCGCATGCCGTACACGGACGTCATGTTGAAAATGCGTCCCCAGCCGCGTTCGCGCATGCGGGGCAACGCGAGGCGCACCGCGTGAAACGCCGCACTCAGATTGACCGCGAGCGCCTGATCCCATTTATCGACCGGGAACGCTTCGAGCGGCGCGAAGTGCCGTGTCACTGCATTGTTCACCAGGATGTCGAGCGAGCCGGTGCGCTCGATCGTCTCGTTGACCAACCGTTCGACCGCTTCAGGTTTCGAGAGGTCCGCCTGAATATAGTGCGGCGCAATCTGATGGCGCGCTTCGAACGCCGCGCGCGCGGACTGCACATCGGCCGGGGATTCGACCCCGTGCAACAAGACCTTGCATCCTGCCGCAGCCAGCGCATCCGCGATCGCGAAGCCGAGGCCATGCGAAGAACCCGTCACAAGCGCAGTTTTTCCCGCAATTGTCCCTTCCATTCGGCAGTCCCTGTCGGCAATGCCCTCCGCTGCGAGGAAGGCCTGCTTTTTATGATAGCGCTAACTTAGCGCGATGCCAAATGGGGAACTGAAAAGCGGGGAACTGAAAAAGCCGGAACGCGTGATCAGGTACTTTCGCGCTGAATGATCTCGAAGCCGAGATCGAGCCGTGTCGGTGCCGCGTCCGCATCGCCACGCAGGCGCTGCAGCAGGCATTCGGCGCTACGTCGGCCGATTTCGAGGCGCGGCAGGTTCAGGCAGGTGAGTTTCGGCACCGTGTGGCGGAGGATATCGAGATCGTCGAAGCCCGCAATCGCGATGCGCTCGGGTACCTTCCAGCCGCGCCTCTGCGCTTCGAACAGCGCGCCGACCGCGAGCACGTCGCCGGCGAAGAAAATCGCATCGACCTCCGGCACGCGCTGCATCATGTCGATCATGGCGTGCGCACCGGCCGTCAAACCCGGTTCCGCTTCGAGCACAAGCGCCGGATTGCGTTCGCGGCCGAGCGCCGTAAGCGCAGCGTAATAGCCTTTCAAACGCTCCTTCGAGCGCGGATTGTTACGCATCGGCACGCTGACAAAGCCGATCGACTTGTAGCCGCGCGCCGCCAGATATAGCGTCATCTCCTTCGCCGCATTGAAGTTCGAATAGCTGATCACGACGTCGAGCGGGTTGCGCACGAGGTCGCCGGTCTCGATAACCGGAATGCCGGCCTGGCGAGCGAGTTGCGTGGCGCGCGGCGTATGCGCGGTGTTATGCAGCAGCAGGCCGCATACGCGTTGCGCGACGAATGCGCCGATCAGCGCCTCCTCTTCGTCGAGCGAATAGCCGCTGTCGGCAATCAGCAGATGCATGCCGGCCGCGCGCAATACATCGGCGGCGCCTTTCATGGTGTGCGAGTACAGCGAATTCTGGATGCTGGGCACGATCTGTCCGACCACGTTCGAACGGTTCGACGCCAGATTCGACGCGATCGAATTCGGCACGTAGCCAATCTTGCGGATCGTATCGAGCACGTGCTTGCGCGTTTCTTCGGATAGTTTGGCCGGCTCGTTCAGCGCACGCGATACCGTCATCAGCGACACGTTCGCGGCCTTCGCGACGTCGGCCATGCGCACCGCGCCGCCGCCGCTGCGCGTTCTGTTCTCGCTCAACCGTGAGTTCCCGCCAGCAGCGGTGCCTGCGCGCTTTTTCACTGTTCTGCATCCGGCCTTTCGAAACGATGGCGAATTGTATCCCACCGGTATTGCGCATCGGCTCGCTGCAGATTGCTGTGCGTTTGCTATGATAGCGCTATCAGTACTTGTGACACTTTCGTGGACTTCTCGCGAACAGTATTCGGGAAAGGAGACGCTCGATGACTTCACCGCTCGAAAACTACAAGATCTACGCGATCAAATACGCACACCACGACCGCCCCGCGCGCGACAACTTTATCGGAGGCGACCCGCACGACGTATCGATGCCGCTCGACTATTTCGTCTGGGCCATCGTCGGCGAAAGCGGCACGTGGCTTGTCGATACCGGGTTCGACCCGGAAGTCGGTAGTGGACGCGGGCGCACGACCACGCATCGCGTCGAGGAAGGCTTGCAGGCCATCGGCATCCGCGCGGATTCTGTCGAGGATGTGATCGTCACGCACATGCATTACGACCATGCAGGAAACCGCGAGCTGTTCCCTCAAGCGCGCTACCACGTGCAGGACCGCGAAATGGCGTATTGCACGGGCCGCTGCATGTGCCACCGCGAACTCAAGCACCCATTCAACCCCGACGACGTGAAGACGATGGTCGGCCGCGTATTCGACGGCCGTGTGCGCTTTCACGACGGCGCGTCGCAGCTTGCGCCGGGTCTTTCGCTACATCTGGTGGGCGGCCATACGAACGGGCTGCAAGTGGCGCGCGTGCATACCGAACGCGGCTGGGTCGTGCTCGCGTCCGATGCGTCGCATCTGTACGCGAATATGGAGCAACAGCGGCCGTTTCCAGCCGTGTACAACATCGGCGACATGCTGGAGGGATACCGGATCGTGCATGAACTTGCCGATTCGCCACAGCATGTCGTGCCGGGACACGACCCGGATGTATTGCGGCGCTATCCGGCACATAGCAAGGAAACGCAGGGCTGGATCGCGCGCCTCGATGCGGTGCCGGGATAGGCGGCGACAACGATATGTGCGTCTATAGGTGCGTCTTTGCGCTTACGTTTCGTCAGGCTGCTGCTCGTCGAGCATCCGCATCGCGGCCTTCTCCGCGTTCTGCACATGGACGCGGGCGGCCTGTTGCGCCGCTTCGCCGTCGCGCGCTTTCAACGCCTTATAGAGCTTGTCGATCTCGCGCAAGCTCGCGGGCAAGCGCTCCGGATGCATGAGCGAGGTCGCGCGCAGTAGATTGACGCGCGAATAGAGGCTCGTCAGGAATTCCTTGATCAGCGAATTGCCGCAGTTGTCGAGCAGCACATCGTAAAGCGCGGTCTTCGCGCGCAGCACGCCGGCCTGATTGCGAGCGGTCGCTTCGGCACGCAGTTCCTTCGCCACTTCGCCGAAGCGCGCGATGGCCTGGTCGTCGGCCAGCCGCGCGAATTCGTGCGCGGCGAAGCCTTCGAGCAGCGCTCGCAGCGCATACAATTCGCTCGCTTCCTGCTTCGACATCACCGCGACCACGGGCCCCTTGTGCGGCACGCTGCGCACGAGCTTCTCGGCTTCGAGCTTGCGCAACGCCTCGCGCACCGAGGTGCGGCTCACGCCGAGCGTTTCGCACAGTTCGCGCTCGACGAGACGCGCGCCCGGCGCGAAACGTCCCGTCATGATCGCCTGCCGCAGCACGTTTTCGACCTGATGGCGCAGCGTTTCCGGTCGTATCACCCCAATTTCTGCTGACATCGTTCATCCCGTCCGTTGTATGCCTGTCCGACAATAGAATTTTGTTGCACATCATACCGGATGCGAAACCGTGCGCGGTCGCTGCGCGCTATGCCGCGTGCGCGGCAAGCGCCTCTTCAAGCATCGGCGCCGCGACCGCCGCGCCGTGAATGCCGATCACGCTGACAATTTCAAGCACTTCCATAATCTCGCCGGCCGTCGCGCCGTAATGGATCGCGTTGCGCATATGCAGCTTGAGCCCCGGTTGGTACAAATGCGTCGCCGACGCGTCGAACGCGCAATAAATCAGCTCCTTGACCTTCGGGCTCAGCACGCCGGTGCGCCATGGCACCGACGAAAACGCGAGATACGCTTCGAAGAGGTCGGGATCGAGTTCGAGCAGCCCGTCCCACGACGGATGCCAGTACCCGCGATTCTTTTCGAAGCCGGCCTTGAGCGTTTGCTGCCGCGCGTCGAGCGGCGCGCGGCCCGTGCGTTTGCCTTCTTCTTCAAGCACTTCGAGTAACAGCGGCACGCCCACATTGCACGCATGAATGCCGATCGTGCTGATCAGTTCGAGCACTTCGACAAGCTCTTCGCGCGTCGCGCCGAACTTGAGCGCCATCTGCAGATGCTGCCGGATACCGGGCGCATACAGATGCGTCGCGGCGGCATCCGCGGTGATGTAGATAAATTCCTTCACCTTGTCTTCGAGGTGATTCCTGCGCCACGGCACCGCGGAGAAATTCAGGTATGCCTCGAGAAAATCCGCATCGAGACGTAACAGGCTTTCCCACGATGGCCCCCACGTTTTACGCACGCGCATGAACTCGTCCTTCACGCGCTGCTGCTTTTCCGTCAATGCTTCGGTCGATTGCATGGCGATCGGTCCTGTCTTTTTAGCGCGTGGTAGACGGCGGATAGTCGTGCTCGCTCACCGCTTCCTGCCAGGTCGATGCGCCAAGCGACGTCGCGATATGAACCATAAAGCTGTCCGCGCTGCCGCCATGCCAATGACGCTCGTTCGGCCCGATCCACACCACATCGCCCTGGCGAATCACTTCAGGCTTGCCGCCTTCGACGCAAATCCAGCCCTGCCCCGCCGTGACCTGCAGGATCTGGCCGCGCTCGTGCGAATGCCAGTATGTTCGCGCACCGGGCTCGAAACAGACCGTGTTGATCGTCACGCCGTCGGTGGACGGCATCACCGGGTCCGCCCACACCACACCGGTAAACGTATCGCCATTGCCGCGCCGCTCCGAGGCGGCGCCCGTCTTTCTGCCATGAAACACCTTCATCACTTTGCTCCTTTGCGTTGTGCGTCGTTGTGAAGCCTCACGCCGCCCGAAACGTCGCCGATCGCATCGACGACACGATTGCTGATCACGTCGCCGTAACCGAGCGACGTTGCCAGACCGAAGCTCGCGAGCGGCCCCGCCGCGTTGATCGACGCGACGCCAAGTTCGCGCACGCGGTCGATATACAGCACGATGTCCTTCGTCATCAGCTTCGACGTGAGCCCGCCTTCGAGATAATCGCCATCGACAATCTTCGGAAAGCGGCTTTGCGTCGCGAAGTTGACCCCGGTGCTGCTATTGAGCACATCGAGCAGTTGATGCAGATCGAGCCCCGCCTTCCTGCCGGCGACCATCACTTCGGCGGTCGCGGCAAGACTCACCGCGTTGAGGAAATTGTTGAGCAGCTTCGTCGTATGGCCGGCACCGCTTTCGCCCATCACCTGCACCTTGCCGGCGATCGGCTTGAAGATCCATTGCACGGCTTCGATCGCGGCGGCGTCGCCGCCCACCATCAACGTCAGCGTGCCTTTTTCCGCGGCCGCGGCGCCGCCCGAAATGCCCGCATCGATGTATTGCACCCCGCGCGCTTTCAGCAGGCCGTTCAGCCGCACCGTCGAGCTGGCGGCGGCTGTGCTGAGGTCGATCACGGTTTGCCCTGTGCGGCAGTGCGCGAGAATGCCGCCGTCGCCTTCGACGACTGCTTCGACTACCTTGCTATCGGGCAGCGACAGCAGCACGAGGTCGGCGGATTCGACCACCTCCCGTATCGATGCGGCGGACCGCGCGCCGGCGTCTTTCACGCGCTCGACCACCGTGTCGTAACCGAGCACAGCGATCCCGGCATCGACGATGCGGCGCGTCATGCGGCTGCCCATATTGCCGAGTCCGATAAATCCGATTCGTTCCTTGTTCATGGTGTCCTGTGTCATTGAGCAGGCTATAAATATGCGGGCTAGAAATAAGCAGACTAGAAATCGACGTCCTTCGTTTCAGGTCCCATCAGCGCGCCGGTCATGCCGATCAGGCCGCCGAGGCTGAGCAGCACGACGGGCGTCACCGAAAGCGGCATCCACGCGCTGAGCCAGTTCATATAAAACGCGTAGAACGACGGCACGATCACCGAGAGGCTGAAACCGACGCCGAAGCCCGTCGCGCGCACCTCGGTCGCAAACCGCTCGTTGATGTAAGTCACGATCACGCCCCACGGCGACGTGACGAGCACGGCAAGCACGCACACGGTCAGCATGATCGCGGGCAGCGACAGGCCGCGCACGTTGCCGAGCACATAGAGCAATGCCGCGCCGATCGTCGCGATCAGCGGACCGACGATCGCGAAAAAGCGCCGCCGGCCGATCTTCTGGCCAAGCATGCCCGCGCCGATATAGCTGAAAAACAGCACGAAATACGACAGCAGCAGCGTGGACGTCAGCTGAAAACCACTCAGATGCAGCGTATGCACGAGCAGGCCAGTCGGCAAAAAGATCGTGATGATGTTTTGCGTGAGCCAGAAGCCTGTCATCAGCAACAGCACCTGCACGAGACTGCGCGCGCTTTTGCCCCTCATCAGTTCGGACAGCAGCGGCGTGTCGTGTTTGGCCTCGTGTTTGGCCTCGTTTTTGGCATGCTTCTCACCGGCCTCGCTTTTCCAGATCTCCGATTCCGAGACCTTATGCACGTAGTAAAGCGCAAGCACACCGGCCAGCACCGCGCCGATCACGAACGGAATGCGCCAACCCCACTGCACATACGGCGAATTGACGCCGTTCAGCGGAAAAACCGCGAACATCACCATCGCAACGAGATTGATCGTCACGTACGCGGCCGGAAAACCCGCGATGATCAGGCCTCCGACGAAACCGCGCTGATGCTTCTTCGAATACTCGATCGCAAGCGGCATGGCGCCGGTATACCCGCCGCCGAGGAAAATGCCGTCGACAAAGCGCAGCAGCACGAGCAGCCAGTACGAGGCGACCCCGATGCTTTGATAACCGGGCAGCAACGCGATCAGCAAGGTAATCACGCCGAAGCCCGACACCGAATAGATCGAGGCCTTACGGCGTCCGAGCCGATCCGCGACCATACCGAACAGCAATGCGCCGATCGGCCTGCCAAGCAGCGTGGTAATAAACACGAGGGACGCGAGGATCGTCTCCATACCGCTCGACAGATGCGGCGGCTGGAAGAAAAACAGCACCGGCGACAGAACGACCACCGGCAGATAAATATCGAACATGTCGATGAATTCGGAGAAAAACGCGCCTTTAATGGCGCTCCTTCTCTTCGCATCGATCGACTGTTCGTCGGCGATCGGTGAGACGTGCTCCGCGGTCAGCGCTTTCATTCATGTCTCCGATGTAGTTATCCGGCACGCTTGCGGTGCCGCGCGAAGCCGCCAAGCGGCCCGCAGTGCCTTCACACGGCACGCATGCTCACGACGACTTTGCTTCTGCCTCGTAGGCCTTGATCGCTTCCGTGGCAACGCGAAACGCGGCAAGCGCGAGCGGCACGCCGCAATAGATCGCAGCCTGCATCAGCACAGAGCGGATCTCGTCTTTCGTCACGCCGTTCTTTAGCGCGCCTTTCACGTGCACCGCGAGTTCGTGGTGCTGGCTCATGGCGGTCAGCATGCCGATGTTGAGCATGCTGCGCGTCTTGAACGGCAGCGTCTCGTCGCCCCAGATCTCGCCCCAGCAATACTCGGTGACAAGCTTCTGCATCGGACGATTGAACTCGTCGGCGTTTTCCCACGATTTCTCGACATGTCCCGCGCCAAGCACCTTCTTGCGATTCGCGAAACCCTTTTCAAACCAGTCATTGCTTGCCATCTTCGTTTCCCTCGGTTGTTTGCGATGCCGTCGCAGACCGGCATCGTATGCTACATCTTCACTGATCGTCTTATCGACCGATTGTCATACAAACGAACAGTGCAAAATTTTTTTGGCCTGGCCCGATTGAAAAGCGTCGATACCTGCGTATCGACGCCCAGCCACGCTTCACGCTTCGCCGTAACCGACCATCGCCTTGATTTCCAGATACTCGCGCAGGCCCGCCTCGCCCCACTCGCGCCCATTGCCCGAGCGTTTGTAGCCGCCGAACGGCGCGCTGAAATCGGGCGCCGGGTAATTCAGATGCACACCGCCCGCACGCAACGAGCGCGCCACCGTGCGCGCACGCTCGACACTTCCCGACTGCACATACGCGGACAGTCCGTAGACCGTGTTGTTCGCGATCTCGATCGCCTCTTCATCGTCGTCGTACGGGATCATCGACAGGACCGGGCCGAAGATCTCTTCACGCGCGATCGTCATGTCGGGCTTCACGTCGGCGAACACGGTCGGCTTGATAAACCAGCCTTTCGACAAGCCCTCGGGCAAGCCGGTGCCGCCGGCGACGAGCCGCGCGCCTTCGTCGAGGCCCGATTGGATCATGGCCTGGATGCGCACGAACTGGCTGCGGTTCACGACCGGGCCCAGTTGCGTCGTGACCTTGTCGGTCGCGCCGACCCTGAACGCCTGCGCCGCACGGCTCGCGATATGCGCGGCTTCGTCCATCATGCGCCGCGGCACGAGCATACGCGTGGGGCTCGAACACGACTGCCCCGAGTTCGCGAAGCAGGTGTTCACCCCGCGCGTGACCGCATCGTTGAGGTTCACGTCGTCGAGCAGGATATTGGCCGACTTGCCGCCGAGTTCCTGCGCCACGCGCTTCACGGTATCGGCCGCGAGTTTCGCGACCTGAATGCCCGCCCGCGTCGAACCGGTGAACGACACCATGTCGATATCCGGATGCGATGCGATCGCCGCGCCTACGCCCGGACCGTCGCCGTTGACGAGATTGAACACGCCCGGCGGCACGCCCGCTTCATCGAGCACTTCGGCAAAGAGCAACGCGCTTAGCGCCGAATATTCGCTGGGTTTGAGCACCATCGTGCAACCGGCCGCCAGCGCGGGCGCGATCTTCACGACGATCTGGTTGACGGGCCAGTTCCACGGCGTGATAAGCCCGCAGACGCCCGCCGCTTCGTGCCGCAGCCGCGTCGTGCCACGTTGCGTTTCGAACGCGAAGTAGTCGAGCACATCGATCAGTGCGTTCAGATGCGTGGGGCCGCGCACCGCCTGATTGTTGCGCGCGAACGTAATCGGCACGCCCATTTCGGCGCGCATCGCTTCCGCGAATTCGTCGATACGGCGCTCGTAGATCTGCACGATGCGCTTGAGCAACGCGATGCGATCCGCCACCGTGCTCGTCGAATAAGAAGGGAACGCGCGACGCGCGGCGGCGACCGCACGGTCGACGTCGGCCGCATTGCCGAGTGCAAGCTGATCGAAACGCACCTCAGTGGCCGGATCGATCAGATCGAACCAGACCGGCGCAAGCGGCGCGACCCATTTTCCATCGATATAAAACTGTCCAACGCGAGACATTCGAGGCTCCAGAGTGATAAATCGCCGGCTCAAGCTGCTCGCAAGCCTTCGAAGCCACAGCCCGCCAGCCAGCCGGGCCATGGCGCGACCGGCTAGCGGGCAGCGCTTCGCGCGGTTCTATCGAAGCGCGGAGAAAGCGGTCGGCGTCAGGAAGGTGTTCTCGATGCGCTCGACGATCGGTTGATCCGCTTCGGTCGCCGCGCGTTTCGTGATCCACTCCTGATCCGACTGAAACGCGTTCCATTTGGTTTCGCGCTCAGCAAGGCTTTCCCACTTGATCATGTACGTCAACGTGTGATTGCTCGGGCCGGCCAGCGTCGTAAAGAAGCCGACCTGCTCAATACCGTATTTCTCGAAGAAACCGAGCGTGATGTTGACGAAGCGATCCAGCAGCGCCGGCAGGCGTGTCGGCGCACAGTGATAGACGCGCATCTCGACAATCATTGAAAATTCTCCGTATAAGGGTTCAGGGGAAATGCGAAGGCAATGCTATCTCAGCGAAGCCGCCGACTACGCAAATGCGCTACAAAGCCGGGCAGGCGGCCTGCTTTATTTTTTCAACCCGCGCGCTGACCCACGCACTAAGCCGATTCAGCACACGCGATATGCATCGGCAGCGCGGCGTCGGCCGAAGTATCGAGCGTCCACAAGGTATCGAGCAAGCGTTGCGCGTCGACATGCGGCGCGCCATACGCGGCGAGTTCCTTCAATTTCGTGTCGAGGTCCGCATCGGACAGCGGCACCGCAAGACTGCCGCGTGCAGCACTGACCGTACGGGATACGCTTTCGCCCGAGCGCAGCAGCACGGTGACGCGCGCGGCTTCCACGGGAAAGCGGCTATCGTCGACGAATGCCACGCGGCCCGCGAACGCGCGCACGTCCGGATCCGCCGCGCTTTCGTCGCTGAATTCGGCGAGACCCGCGCGGCCCGTTGAAAGCACCACCGCCACGCTATGCTGCGCGCTGACCTGCGCTTCGCGGCCGCTGCGGATGCCGAGCCGGTCGGTGCGCTCGCGCAACAGCGGATGGCCGAGCAGTTCGACGCGCTCGATATCGGCGAGCGACCAGTGTTTGTCGCGTGCGAGCTCGAGGCACGCTTCGATGACAGGGTTCAGCACGACGCCGCAGGGGTATGGCTTATAGGTGTTGGCCTGCAAGGCCCAGTCGCTGCCGAGACCCGCGGTCAGCGCGTTGAAATCGGGCTTATCGGCGCACACGCGCAAGAAGCCGCGCTCGCCTTCGATCGGCTGCGCCGGTCCGCGCAGGCCTTCGCCGGCGAGCAAGGCGGAGAGCATGCCATTGCGCGCCGCATTGCCGACGCTCACGCTTTTCGCCATCGTACCGAGCGTTTCGACAAGTCCGCCCGCTTGTGCCGACGCGTGGCCGAATGCATGCACGGTCCGGTTCGCATCGAGGTTCAATACCTTCGCCGCGGCCGCCGCCGCACCGAATACGCCGCAAGTCGACGTAATGTGCCAGCCGCGCTGGTAGTGCGACGGCGATGCTGCATTGCCGATCCGGCATTCGATCTCGACGCCGAGCACGAAGGCAAGCAGCAGCGCCTGCCCGCTCATCTTCGCGCTTGTGGCCGTGCCGATGGTTGCGCTTTCGCCGAGCGCGAACAGCGGTGCGGCGACCGGCGCCGTCGGATGGATGATGGTCGGCAGATGCGTGTCGTCGAAATCGTGCACGTTCGCGGTCATTGCATTGAGCGCGGCCGCATTGAGCACATCGGTACGCTCGGCGCGGCCGATCAGGCGCGCGTCGTAACCCGCCCGAAAGCGGCGATACACGTTCACGGCCTGTTCGATCGACGGGTCGGCGCAGCCCGCGAAAGCAACGGCGAAATAATTGACGAGCGAGCGCTTCGCCTCGTGCCGCACCGCTGTCGGAATATCGTCCCAGCATGTGCGCTCGACGAATTGCGCGAGCTGCTGCGTCAGCGTGACCGGTTCTTTAGCGGAAGTCGTGCGTTGCTGCATCGGCTAACGTTCCTTCGGTAAACACAAGGGTTAATTCTGCTTTCGTGCGGGAGGGGCGAGCGAGCGATATGCCTCGATTACCGGCCGCCGATCGCGGCGGCCGCACGCTCACCCGCTGCATGCCCACCTTCGCCGGTTTCGGCCGCAATTGCTTCGAGTGAACGGTTCTTCGTCTCCACGCCAAGCACGCCGACGATCAGCGCCTGCAATAACAGTGTGCCGACAATCAGCGCGATCACGCCGCTAATGCCGAATCCCGCGAATGCCGCCGCGACGCCATAGGGCACGGCGATGCTGACCGCACGACCGACTGTGTTCGCCAGACCCGAGCCGCGCAAACGCAATTCGGTCGGAAACAGTTCGGGCACATAGCTCGCGACGCTAAACGACGACAGCACATAAATGCATGCGGTAATCGCAAAACCGAGCATCGTGATCGTCGCAGCCGTTTGCGCGAACGGATACGCGACGCCGAACGCCACGCAGACCAGCGAGAACACGACGATGCCCCACTTGCGTCCGACACGCTCAGCCAGCGCGAACGCAATCAACGAGCCGACCGGGCCGCCCGCGAACATCAGCGCCGTCAAGCCGAGCGAATTCGAAATGCTGTGCCCCTGTTTGACGAGGAAAGTCGGAATCCAGCTGACGAACGCATAGTTGACGATAAACAGCGCGACCAGCACCGTGATGGCCGTGATCGTGCGCGTGAACAGCCGCCGCGAAAAGAGTTCGGACAGGCGCGCTTCGTTCTGCGTTGCGACGGTCGTCGTGTTTTGGGCGGCCTGCCGCACCGCCGCTCGCGCCGCTTCTCTCGACGCCGCGGGGTCCACACCGCATGCGGTCTCGACGCGCGCAACGATCGCTTCCGCTTCGTCGGTCCTGCCGCGCGCGGCGAGCCAGCGCGGCGACTCGAGCATCGACTTGCGCAGGAACCAGACGACGAGCGCGCCGCAACCGGCAATCGCGAACATCCAGCGCCAGCCGTAGTGCGGGACGATCAGCCAGCCAAGGAACGTCGACAGAAACAGCGACGTATTGATGATCAGATTCAGGATCGTGCCGAAGCGGCCACGCCACGCGGCTGGAATGAATTCCGAAAGCGTCGCGTAACCGACCACGATCTCCGCGCCCATTCCAAGACCCATGACGAGCCGAAAGAAAATAAGCCAGTAGATCGACGGCGCGAGCGCGGCCGCAATCGAAGCAAAGCCGTAAATGCCGAGATTGATCTGATACGAAAAGCGGCGGCCGAAGCGATCGCCGAGCACGCCCGAGAGCCACGCGCCGGCCATCATCCCAATGAAGGTGACCGATACGAAGGTCGCATTGAGCTTCAACGTCGATTCGCCGCTGTGGATCAGTGCGGCGAGCACGGTGCCCGCGATGTAGATGTCGAACGAGTCGAAGTACATGCCGGCCGCGATCAGGCCGAGCAAACGCCAATGAAAGCCGGATAGCGGCAGCCCGTCGAGGCGTAAGCCGATCGTCGATGAATCACGCATGCTGAGTGTCTCCGCTCTGCTCTGCTGTGGATGGCCGCTGATTCCGGATGGATCTCGTTTTGAGATGATTATATTCCTGTCATACAATCGGTCAAGCAGTTAGGCCTACTCGGCCCGCAGATAGGACTATTGCTCCGCGCTTGCCCTCTGACTGCCGTCGTTTGCCCTCATTTGCCCTCATTTGCCTTTTCCGACCCCACTCCGGACAATGCCGCTCAACGGCTACCCGAGCGGGGAACACATGGAATTGCGTCAGTTACGGTATTTCGTCAGCGTCGTCGAGCACGGCAGCATGGGCAAAGCGGCGCTCGAACTCGGCATCGTCACGTCCGCGCTGAGCCAGCAGATCAGCCGCCTCGAAAGCGAACTCGCAACGCGCCTTCTGCAGCGCACGTCGGGCGGCGTCGTGCCGACCGACGCGGGACTCGCGTTCTGGCGCCAGGCGCAACTCGCCCTGCGGCACGTCGACGACGCCGCGCTCGCCGCGCGCCAGGCACGCCTGTCGGGCCACGTAACGGTCGGCCTCGCCACCAGCACGAGCGGCGTGCTCGGCCTCGCGTTTATGCGCGCGATGCGCGAACGCTACCCCGATGTGCGGCTGCGCATGGTCGAGACCTTGTCGGGCTATCTGGCCTCGATGCTCGGTGCGCGGCAGATCGACCTTGCAATTCTCTTTCACGAAGAACCCGCGCAGCGCTGGAGCGTGATGCCGCTGCTCGACGAGCGGCTCTTCGTGATCGGCGCGCGCGACCTGCCCGGCATGCCGTCGACGAAGCGTGTGCGGCTCGCGAAACTCGGCGCGCTGCCGCTGATCCTGCCGAGCGGCCCGCACGGCTTACGCACGACGCTCGCCGAATCGTTCAAGCGTGCGAAATACGAGCCGCGCATCGTGGCCGAAGTGGACGGCCTTGCGATGCTGATGGATGCGGTGCGCGGCGGCCTCGGCGCGACGATCCAGCCTGGCGCGGCACTGGCACGGGCCGAGTACGCGGGGCTCGCGAGCGTACAGATTGCGGACGCCGATGCGGTGCGGCCGAATCTGCTGGTCAGCGTCTCGGACGACGAACTGTCGCCGGCGGGGCTTGCCGCGCGGGTGGTGCTGGCGGATACGGCGCGCGCGCTGGTCGGTGAAGGGCGCTGGCTGGGTGCGCGGCTGCGTTAAGGGGTACCGGGTACCAATAGCGATCTTTTCCGAAAGTCTTCACAAAACGTGAAGACCCATTGCGCGCTGCCTCCTTGCGGCAAATCCCCACGCCAACTAAATTGCCGCCCTGTTAGGAGACTTCCCCACATGGTCGACGTATTAGTCATCGGCGGCGGCAACGCCGCGTTGTGCGCCGCGCTCATGGCGCGCGAAGCCGGCGCATCGGTGCTGCTGCTCGAGTCCGCGCCGCGCGAATGGCGCGGCGGCAATTCCCAGCACACGCGCAATCTGCGCTGCATGCACGACGCGCCGCAAGACGTGCTCGTCGAAGCGTACCCGGAAGAAGAGTACTGGCAGGACCTGCTCAAGGTCACGGGCGGCATCACGAACGAATACCTCGCGCGCCTCACGATTCGCGCGTCGTCGACGTGCCGTCCATGGATGCGCAAGCACGGCGTACGCTTTCAGCCGCCGCTATCGGGCGCGCTGCACGTCGCGCGAACTAACGCGTTCTTTATGGGCGGCGGCAAGGCGCTCGTCAACGCGTACTACCGCAGCGCGGAAGCGCTCGGCGTGCAGATCCGCTATGAAACGCCGGTCGATTCGATCGAACTCGACAACGGCCGCTTCGTCGCCGCGAAAAGCGGCAACCAGCGCTTCGAGGCACGCGCGTGCGTGCTCGCCGCCGGCGGCTTCGAATCGAACCGCGAATGGCTGCGCGAAGCGTGGGGGCAAAACGAGCGCGGCGAATGGCCGGCCGATAACTTCCTGATTCGCGGCACACGCTTCAACATGGGCGTGCTGCTCAAACACATGATCGAGGAAGCGCGCGCCGACGCGATCGGCGATCCGTCGCAATCGCATTGCGTGGCAATCGACGCGCGCGCGCCGCTGTACGACGGCGGCATCTGCACGCGCATCGATTGCGTGTCGCTCGGCGTGGTCGTGAACCGCGATGCCGAGCGCTTCTACGACGAGGGCGAAGACTTCTGGCCGAAGCGCTACGCGATCTGGGGCCGGCTCGTGGCACAGCAGCCAGGACAGATCGGTTATTCGATCATCGATTCGCAAGCGATCGGCCGCTTCATGCCGCCCGTGTTTCCGGGCGTCAAGGCCGACACGCTGCCCGACCTCGCGCGCGCGCTCGGCCTGCCCGTTGACACCTTCATGGATACCGTCAACGCGTACAACGCCGCATGCCGGCCCGGCACATTCGACCACACGAAGCTCGACGACTGCCATACCGAAGGCCTCACGCCGTCGAAAACACACTGGGCGCTGCCGCTCGATAAAGCGCCGTTCTACGGTTACGCGCTGCGTCCGGGCATCACGTTCACGTACCTCGGGCTCAAGGTCAACGACCGCGCGCAGGTGCATTTCGACGGCAAGCCGAGCGATAACCTGTTCGTGGCCGGCGAGATGATGGCCGGCAACGTTCTCGGCAAGGGCTATACGGCGGGCGTCGGCATGTCGATCGGCACCGCGTTCGGCCGCATCGCGGGCCGGCAAGCCGCCTACGCCGCGAAGGGACAGGCGCTCACCGACTGGACGGCCGATGCCGCAAGCGAATCAACTGGAGTAGAACGTGCAGAAGCTTGAAGCACTCGCGCACGATGCGCAGCAACTGGCGTCCGGCCGCGAGGGAACGAACGGCGGCGGCGGGCAGTCGCAGCACACGAACCGGACTATCCGCGTGCTGCCGCTCACCGAAAACGAAACGGAAGTCGCGCGGCAAATGCAGATCTGCAATGCGTGCCGCTATTGCGAGGGCTTTTGCGCAGTGTTCCCCGCGATGACACGCCGCCTCGAATTCGGCAAAGCCGACGTCAACTACCTCGCGAACCTGTGCCATAACTGCGGCGCGTGCTACCACGCGTGCCAGTACGCACCGCCGCATGAATTCGCGGTCAATGTGCCGCAGGCGATGGCCAGGGTGCGTCTCGACACGTACAGTGAATACGCGGTGCCGTCGTTTATGGGCGCGCTGTATAAACGCAATGGCCTCACGCTGTCGCTCGCGCTTGCAGTCGGCCTCGCGCTTTTCCTCGTGCTCGGCATGGCGATGAAAGGGCCGCTTTTCGGCACGCCGCTCGCCGGCAACTTCTATGCGATCTTCCCGCACAACCTGCTCGCGCTGCTATTCGGCATCGTGTTCGTGCTGGCGATCGTGTCGCTCGGTGTAGGCGTGACGCGCTTCTGGAAGGACGTGACGGCGGGAACCGCATCGAGTGCGACCGCAGGCGGGGCAGTTGCGGAAGCAACGAAAAATGCGCTGACGCTCAAGTACCTCGACGGCGGCCACGGCGACGGCTGCAACGAAGCCGACGATCGCTTCACGCTCGCGCGGCGGCGCTTTCATCACTTCACGTTCTACGGCTTCATGCTGTGTTTCGCCGCGACCGTCGTCGCAACGTTTTATCACTATTTCCTCGACCTGCATGCGCCGTATCCGTTCGTGAGCGTGCCCGTGCTGCTCGGCACGCTCGGCGGCATCGGTTTGCTGATCGGGCCCGCCGGTTTGCTATGGCTGAACATGAAGCGCGATCCGGCACGCGGCGACGCTGCGCAAAAGCCGATGGATCGCGGCTTTATCGCGTTGCTGCTGCTCACGAGCGCGACCGGCCTCGCCCTGCTCGCCTGGCGCGATACGGCGGCGCTCGGATGGCTGCTCGCTGTGCACTTAGGCGTCGTGCTCGCGTTGTTCGCGACGCTGCCTTACGGCAAATTCGCGCACGGCATTTACCGCAGTGCCGCACTGCTCAAGTCGTCGATCGAAAAAAGACAGGCGAATAGTTTGAAGCTCGGTTCGGAATGAGTTAGCGTACGAGGCGCGCTGATTTAAGGCCGCATTCCTTTCGGAATGAAAGGAAAACAGAGCGACAAAGGTTCAAACTACGCATTGCGGAAATACCCCATGGAGACACACATAATGTCCTCGACCACCACGCCCCTCGCGGCGCACACAACCCGGTCGAAGGCGGCCGCCGTGCTGCGGGTCACGAGCGGCAATTTTCTCGAGCAGTTCGACTTCTTCCTGTTTGGCTTCTACGCCACCTATATCTCGAAGGTGTTCTTCCCGACCGGCAGCGAATTCGCATCGCTGATGCTGACCTTCGCGGTCTTCGGCGCCGGCTTCCTGATGCGGCCGCTCGGCGCGATCGTGCTCGGCGCGTATATCGACGAAGTGGGCCGCCGCAAAGGCCTGATCGTCACGCTCTCGTTGATGGCGAGCGGCACGATCCTGATCGCGTGCGTGCCCGGCTATGAAACGATCGGCCTGCTCGCACCGGCGCTCGTGCTGATCGGTCGCCTGCTGCAAGGCTTTTCGGCGGGCGCGGAACTGGGCGGCGTGTCGGTGTATCTGGCCGAAATGGCGACGCCGGGCCGCAAGGGCTTCTATACGAGCTGGCAGTCGGCCAGCCAGCAGGTCGCGATTATCGTCGCCGCGCTGCTCGGCTACGCATTGAACGCATGGATGCCCATCGACACGCTGCATGCATGGGGTTGGCGCATTCCGTTCTTTATCGGCTGCATCATCGTGCCGTTCCTGTTTTTGCTGCGCCGCTCGCTGCAGGAGACCGAAGCGTTCGCGGCCCGCAAGCACCATCCGACCGCGCGCGAAGTGTTCCGCTCGATGCTCGCGAACTGGACGACGGTGATTGCCGGCATGCTGCTCACCGCGATGACGACCACGACGTTCTATCTCATCACCGTCTATACGCCGACCTTCGGCAAGACCGTGCTGAAGCTGTCGACGGCCGATAGTCTGATCGTCACGCTGTGCGTCGGTATCGGCAACTTCATCTGGCTGCCGATCGGCGGCGCGGTATCGGACCGTATCGGCCGCAAGCCGCTGCTGCTGCTGATCACCGTGCTGGCGATTTTCACCGCGTATCCGGCGCTGTCGTGGCTCGCCGCTGCGCCGAGCTTCGGCCGCATGTTTATCGTGCTGATGTGGTTCTCGTTCTTCTTCGGCGCGTACAACGGCGCAATGGTCGCCGCGCTGACGGAAGTGATGCCGGTCGAAGTGCGCGTCGCGGGCTTCTCGCTGGCGTTCAGTCTTGCCACGGCGCTCTTTGGCGGCTTTACGCCGGCTGTGTCGACGTTCCTGATCCAGGCACTGCACGACAAGGCCGCGCCTGGCTACTGGCTGAGCTTCGCGGCCGTATGCGGGCTGATCGCGACGCTTATCCTGTATCGCAAAGGCGGCGTCGCGGAGCGGTTGCGGGACGTGGCGTAGGCAACATGCAATAAGCAGCAAGCAGGTTCGGGTTCCCGCCGGGCGCGCACCCCATGCGTACCGTGCGGCGGGAACCGCATCAAGGTCAGGCTCCGAACTGCGGGCCACACGGCGCTTCAGCTAACATCGGTTTGTCCTTCAGCATGCCGATGCGCCTCATGACCGATCCGATTCCCTTCATCCCCGACCGTTTCAGGCAGGCCGCCGCGCATTATCTGACCGGCCGCGCAGCCTACTCTCCCCGTTTGATCCGGCGTGTCGCGCTTGCTGCGGAACTCGACGGCACACAGCGTCTGCTCGACCTCGGCTGCGGGCCGGGGCAGTTGTCGATCGCGTTTGCGTCGTGGGTCGCCGATGGGCTCGCACTCGACCCTGAACCGGGCATGCTGCGCATCGCATCGGAACTGGGCGCCGGCATCGCGCCGAATATCGTGTTCCGCAACGGCAGCTCGTACGATCTCGCCGACGACATGGGACGGTTCCGGCTTGCGGTGATCGGCCGGGCGTTTCACTGGATGGACCGTGCCGACACGCTGCGGCGCCTCGATACGCTGATCGAGCCAGGCGGTGCGGTCGCGCTGTTCGGCACATCGCACCCCGAAAGCGCAACCGAACCGTGGATGGCCGACTTCCGAAGCCTGCTCGATCAGTATGCGCAAGCCGACCCCGCCCGTGCGCGCCGCAAATCCGTCGACTGGGTCAGCCATGAAGCGGTGCTCCTGCAATCGGCGTTTGCGTCGCTCGAGCGCATATCGGTCGTCGAACGGCGCCGCGTGTCGGTCGACGCGCTGATGATGCGGCCGCTTTCGATGTCGAGTCTGTCGCGCAGTCGTCTGGGCGATAAGCTCGATGAACTGATGGAACGCGCGAAGCAACTGCTCGACACGCATGCGTGCGACGGCTGGCTCGATGAATGGGTCGAGTCGACGGCGGTGATTGCGCGGCGGTGATCGCGCGGCGGTGATTCCACAGCGTTGATTCCACAGCGTTGATAAGACCGCGTTGATAAGACCGCGTTGATTGCACCGCACTGATTGCAGCGTTAATGTCGGCCCTGCAGCACAGCCTCTCGCGGCGGCCCGCCCCCGCACCGCACCGCGCATGAGCTAATAACGAAAATAACTTTGCCGGGTATCGTAAGGCGCCCGTACCATCACGGCTTTGCGCGTTTTTGCGCGCTCGCCGCATGTCTACCTCCCTCGCTCCCGAACGCGCCGCGACGCCGGCCCAACAAGCGGCCGCTCCCGCGCGTGCGCTGATCCGCTCCGCCGCGGATGTCTCAAGTCTCGTCAACCAGGGCGCCGCCGTTGGCAGCGATGCGCGCATCGTCGTCGCCATCGCACTCGGCGGCGTGTTTCTCGACGCCTACGACCTCGGCGCGCTCGCATTCGGCCTCAAGGATGTCGCGCGCGAATTTTCGCTGACGCCGGCCGGCACCGGCTTCGTCGCCTCGGCCATCACGTTCGGCGCGATCGTCGGCGCCTGCCTCGGCGGTTTTCTGACCGACCGCATCGGCCGCTACCGCGTGTTTATGGCCGATATGTTCTTCTTCGTGGTCGCCGCGCTCGCGTGCGCGTTTGCGCCAAATGCCTGGGTGCTCGGCGGCGCGCGTTTCGTGATGGGTCTCGGCGTCGGCATCGATCTGCCCGTTGCGATGGCGTTTCTCGCCGAGTTCTCGCGGCTGAACGGACGCGGCAACAAGGCCGCGCGCGTCGCAATGTGGTGCCCTGTCTGGTACGCGGCGATCAGCGTGTCGTATCTGCTCGTGCTCGCCTTCTACGCGATGCTGCCGGCCAGCCACCAGCCGCTGCTATGGCGACTGATTCTCGGCTTCGGCGCCGTGCCCGCGCTGATCATCATCGCGATCCGCAGCCGCTACATCAGCGAGTCGCCGGTGTGGGCCGCGAATCAGGGCGATCTCGCGGGCGCCGCGAAAATCCTCAAACGCTCGTACGGCATCGACGCGGCGGTCGCACCGGATGCATTGCGAGCCACCGCCGCCGCAACGAGCGCGCCGCGGCGCGCATCGTGGGCCAACTACGGCACGCTGCTGCGCGGCGTCTATCTGAGGCGCACGGTGCTCGCGACGGTGATCGCGGTGGCGTCGTCGTTTGCCTATAACGCAGTCGCGTTCGGGCTGCCAGTGATTATCTCGAGCTTCCTCGCTCAATCGATGCTGACGACGATCCTCGCCTCGCTCGCGCTCAATCTCGCGTTCGCGTTCGTCGGTGGGCTGATCGCCGTGCGCACGGTGCCGAAGACCGGCGCATGGAAACCGACGGTACTCGGCTATATGTTCCAGCTCGCCGCGCTCGTCGGTCTCGCGATTGTCGGCAAGCCGGCGGGCGGCGTGCAGGTCGTCATCGCGGTCGCGCTGCTCGGCGCGTTCCTGCTCGGCCAAGGCTTCGGTCCCGGCTCGCACAGCATGACGTTCGCCTCGCTCAGCTACCCGACGTCGCTGCGCGGCGTGGGCGTCGGCTTCAACCAGACGTTGATGCGCGCAAGCTCGACCGTGTCGCTGTTCCTGTTCCCGGTGCTCGCGGCCGCGCTCGGCACGCGCGTGTTCTGGATCATCGCGGCCGCGCCGCTGTGCGGACTCGTTGCGTTGCTCGCGATTCGCTGGGAGCCGTCGGGCTACGACGTCGATGCGGAAGATTTCGCGACGGGTACGACGGGCGCAGCGGCGGCGACCTCTGCAATGCGCTGACACCACGCGATAACCGCTGAAAACAGGCGGCAACATACAAAGGCTCATCGGGTAACCGGTGAGCCTTTTTGCATTCCAAAGCTTTTGCAGTCGATATCCGCACATCGCTATTTATTGAGAGAGAAAGGCATGCAATGATCGCGCGCCGCCTCGCTCCGTGTGTTGCAACAGCTGTGCAACACACGCGCAGCGAAGCTGAACAACGCGCCTGTCGCTTTGCGTTTTCCTTTGTGCTTTCCTCGCCGATATCGATGTTCGACCTTCTCTTCTTTCACCTGCTGTGGGTTTTCGCGCTGCTCGCGGTCGTGCTGGCCGTTTGTTGCGTCGTCAACTGGTTATGGCCCGACGAGTCGCTCGACGGCTCGCGCATTTTCATGACGGTCGCGCTGTTCGCGCTGATCTTCGATGCGGCGCTGACCTTCCTCGTGTTCGCCGACTCGCAACTGCGCTATGGCAAGTTCAGTTCCGCCCTTGCGTTTGGCGGACGCGCGTGCGCGTATGGGCTCGCCGGTGCGGCCGGTTTCTGTTTTGCACGATTGCGCGAGCAGCGGCGCTCGCGTCGTTTTCAAGCATTGCGCATCAATGCGGCGCCCTAAGCGAGCGCCCAAGCCGGCCTGAGGCAAACATCAAGCCGGCGCGTTCGACCAGCCGCGGCGCGAGCCATGTGTGACTTCTGGATGAACGATGCATAGCAATGCGGGAATACGACTTGCTAACGCTCGCGCGCTCGGCTATAACTCCCGAGAACTATAGGCACTACGGGGAGGACGAGCCCCGCTAGCCATCACGCCCCATGCCCTGTCCTACCTTCCCGGGCAAAGGCGTCCGCAATAACACATCGCAGTGGCAGAGCAACAGCGGCGCACACGCACGTTGGCGCCGCGCAGCACCGCACATGCGCTGCAGTCGATCAAACGAAGCACAACATAACCGACTCGAGCGAGGACATCGTGGACCTTGAAACCGTACGCGTTTTCCTGATGACCCGGGGCATCGACTTCGGAACCAAAGTACTTGCCGCGATCGTTCTGTGGATCATCGGGCGCTGGGTCATCGGACTCATCACGCGCGTGCTGCGCTCGGTTCTCGAACGCAATAGCCGCGTCGACCCGACACTCGCGCATTACCTCAGCTCGATTCTCGGCGCGCTGCTGAATCTGCTGCTGATTCTCGCGATTCTGCAGGTGTTCGGCGTACAGACCACGTCGTTCGCCGCACTGCTCGCGGGTCTCGGTCTCGCCATCGGCACCGCATGGGGCGGCCTGCTCGCGCACTTCGCGGCCGGCATATTCATGCAGGTGCTGCGGCCGTTCAAGGTCGGCGATTACGTCACGGCCGGCGGCGTGACCGGCACAGTCCGCGAACTCGGGCTGTTCGGCACGACGATCGTCACGCCCGACAACGTCACGACCATCGTCGGCAACAACAAGATCTTCTCCGACACGATCTCGAACTACAGCGCGCTGCCCGTGCGCCGCGTCGAGCTGACCGCGAAGATCGCCAACGGCGTCGATCCCATCGATGCGACGAACCGGCTGCGCGCGGCCGTCGTACGCATCCCGAATGTCGCGGAGAACCCCGCGCCCGATATCGAAGTGCTGTCGTTCACGCCCGAAGGACCGATGCTGTGCGTGCGGCCTTACACGCATACCGACCACTACTGGCAGGTCTACTTCGACACGAACCGCGCGATTGTCGAGACCTTCAGGGAAGCCGGCTATCCGACGCCGGAAACACCGTTCGTGCGACGCACGGCCAGTTCCTAGCCGAACCGTGGTTTGACGGCCTGCGCGGCCTGCGCGGCCTGCGCGGCGTGCGGTGCTCGCGGTCGCCGCAATGCTCATCGCGCTCATCGCTCTAAACGCAATACGCGCATCCAATCCGCAATCCGTTGCGGCAACACAAACACAAAGGGCATCGCAAGCGTGATGCGATGCCCTCCGTCTTACCTGATGCGCGGTTCGCCGCGCGATGCTTGCCCGTCAGACTGACGAGGCGCTCACAGCCGTCACTGTCCGCCCGTTTTGCGCGCGGAAGTCTCCGGCGCCCGTCGCCGCACCACCTTCCACAGCGCGCCCAACACAACCGGCACGATCGCGGCGCCGATGCCGACCAGCACGATCACGTTCAGGTACTGACGGATAAACGGAATGTTGCCGAAGAAATAGCCGAGCAATACGAGCAGCAGCACCCAGAACAACGCGCCGGCAATGTTGAATAGCTGGAAGCGGCGCACGGTCATCTGCGACGCGCCCGCGACAAACGGCGCGAAGGTCCGCACGACCGGAATGAAACGCGCCAGCACGATCGTCTTGCCGCCGTGCTTTTCGTAGAAGTTGTGCGTCTTGCGCAGCGCCTCGCGATCGAGGAACCGCTCAAGCACAGGAATGTGCGAATCGAACACCCTCACGCCGATCGCGCGCCCGATCATGTAGTTGACCGTGTTGCCGGTCACGGCCGCGACGACAAGCAGCACGATCAGAAACCCGACATTCATGGCGCCGCTCGCCGCGAACGCGCCGCCGATAAAGAGCAGCGAGTCGCCGGGCAGGAACGGCAGGACGACGAGACCGGTTTCGCAAAACACGATCAGGAAGAGGACCGCATACACCCATGCGCCGTACTGGCGAATGAAATCGCCAAGGAAGGCGTCGATGTGCAGGACGAGATTGACGAAATGCAGCAGCGTATCCAAAAAGACATCCTCTCAAGAGCGTGAATGGCTCAGCGTGGGCCGCTTCCGGCGCGCTTGTAGTCCGACGAAAAGCGCACGCGAATGCGCGCACACGCACCATCTGTCGCAGCATCCGATGCACCCGATGGGGCGATGCGCACAGCCGCGCTTAACACAAAACAACAAAACGCGCCCGACCGGAATTGCGACCGCGCCATGATACCGAAAGTGTCGGCTTCAATATTAAGAAATTATGAGCGGCCGGGCGCCACGGCGGCGACGATCGCGGCGAGCCGATGGCGACGGGCCCAGGGTCGCCGCACGGCGAATCGCTATAATTCCGCCATGTCCGAATTCCGCGAACCGTCAGACGGCACGGCCGCGAGCGCCTCCGCCGCGCCCGCGCAAGCTTCCGTTGCCGCCGCCCCATCCCGCGCGTTGCCTGCGGCACGCGCGCCGCGCGCGATCCAGCCCCTGCCCGACCAGCTGATCAGCCAGATCGCCGCCGGCGAAGTGGTCGAGCGGCCCGCCTCGGTCGTCAAGGAGCTGCTCGAGAACGCGCTCGACGCCGGCGCGACCACACTGCGCATTCTGCTCGACGAAGGCGGCGTCAAACGCATTTCGATCACCGACGACGGCTGCGGCATCCCTGAAGCCGAACTCGCGCTCGCGCTGACGCGTCACGCGACGAGCAAGATCCGCTCGCTCGCGGAACTCGAAGCGGTCGCGACGCTCGGGTTTCGCGGCGAGGCGCTGGCGTCGATCGCATCGGTGTCGGAAATGGCCATCACGAGCCGCATCGGCGACGCGCCGCACGCGACGCGCATCGACGCGAACACTGGTGCGCTGACGCCCGCGGCCGGCACGCAAGGCACCACCATCGAAGTGCGCGAGCTGTACTTCAATACGCCGGCGCGCCGCAAATTCCTGAAGAGCGAACAGACCGAGCTCGGCCATTGCATCGAGATGGTCCGCCGCGTCGCGCTCGCGCGGCCCGACGTCGCGATTTCGGTGCTGCATAACGGTCGTGCGGTCGAACACTGGAACGCAAGCGATCCGGCGGCGCGCGTCGCGAAGATTCTCGGCGAAGCGTTCGCCACCGCGCATCTGCCGCTCGACGAAGCGGCCGGTCCGCTCGCCGTGTACGGCTGCGCCGGCTTGCCGACCGCCAGCCGAGGCCGCGCCGACCAGCAGTACTTTTTCGTGAACGGCCGCTACGTGCGCGACAAGCTGCTCACCCACGCGGTGCGCGCCGCTTACGAAGACGTGCTGCACGGCGACCGTTACCCGTCGTATGTGCTGTTCCTCGATCTGCCGCCCGAAGCGGTCGATGTGAACGTGCATCCGTCGAAGATCGAAGTGCGCTTTCGCGACTCGCGCTCGATTCACCAGTTTGTGTTCCACGCCGTGCAGCGCGCGCTCGCGCGTCATGCGGGCGCGTCGCCGGAGACGACGGCGGGCGGCCATGCCGCGCATATCGAACCGCTTGGGCGGCCGGGGTCGTTTGGGTCGACGCCGCTCGGTGGTGCGGGTGGCGGCGGTGGCTTCGCCGGCACAGGTAGCGCGGGTGGCTTCGGCGGAAGCGGCGGCGCGAGCGGCAGCGGTGCATCGTCGTCGGATGGCGGCAGCCGCTTCGGCAGCAACGCGCCGCCGTCGGGTACGACATGGATGCGCGATGCGCGGATGCGCCAGGGCACGCTGCCGGTGGCGCAGCCGCTTGCGCTCTACGACGCGCTGTTTGGCCGCAAGGACAGCAACGCCGGCACGCCATACGGCGCGACGCCATTCGACGCATCCACGGCGCCCGTCGCGCGCGATGGCGACGACACGCGCTCGCCGTTCGCATCGCTGCCGGCCGCCGCCGCATTTGACACATTCGATGCCTCCGA
The DNA here is from genome assembly GCF_019428685.1 of Paraburkholderia edwinii. Classification (NCBI taxonomy): domain Bacteria; kingdom Pseudomonadati; phylum Pseudomonadota; class Betaproteobacteria; order Burkholderiales; family Burkholderiaceae; genus Paraburkholderia; species Paraburkholderia edwinii. The sequence goes on along the minus strand of NZ_CP080095.1, from coordinate 1,110,145 downwards.
CGACCAGCCGCTCGGTTTCGCGCTCGGCCAGATCCACGGCATCTACGTGCTCGCGCAGAATACGCGCGGGCTCGTGATCGTCGATATGCACGCGGCGCACGAGCGCATCCTGTACGAGCAGTTCAAGAACGCGCTTGCCGACCGGACAATCGCTGTGCAGCCGCTGCTGATTCCGCAGTCGATGCCGGCCGATCCCGTCGAAATCGGCATCGTCGAGGAAGAACGCGAGACGCTCGATGCGCTCGGTTTCGACCTTGCCGTGCTGTCGCCGACCACGCTTGCGATTCGCGCGGTGCCGGCGCTGCTGAAAGACGCCGATCTGCCCGCGCTCGCGCGCGCTGTGCTGTCCGACTTGCATGCGTTCGGCGGCTCGCGCGTACTGACCGAGCGTCAGCACGAGCTGCTCGGTACGCTCGCATGCCATCACGCGGTGCGCGCGAACCGGCGCCTGACGCTCGATGAAATGAACGCGCTGTTGCGGCAGATGGAAGCGACCGAACGCGCGGATCAGTGCAATCACGGCCGGCCGACGTGGTATCAGCTGACGCTGTCCGACCTCGATCGCCTTTTCATGCGCGGACAATGAACGCGTTGCGGATCGATGCGTGCACAACGGTTGTGTGCACTGAAGACAGCGCCGACGTTGCACGCCGTCCGCATGCATTGCGCCGCGCGCGCTCCGCATATGCACGCGTTCGCTTACACGATTGCGTTGCGGTTCGCCCGCGCCTGAGCGCATCGCCATGACCCGTGCCGCCGCCCCGCTTCCCATCGCTTGTCTGCTCGGCCCCACGGCATCGGGCAAAACCGCCGCTGCGCTCGCGTTTGCGGCACGGCATCCGACGGAAATCGTCAGCGTCGATTCGGCGCTCGTCTATCGCGGCATGGATATCGGCACCGCGAAGCCGAGCGCGGAAGAGCGCGCGCGGGTGCCGCATCATCTGATCGACATCGTCGATCCGGCCGATGCGTATTCGGCTTCCGATTTCCGCACCGATGCGTTGCGCGCGCTCGATGCGATCGTCGCGCGGGGCCGCGTGCCCTTGCTGGTCGGCGGCACGATGCTGTACTACAAGGCGCTGACGCAAGGGCTCAACGACCTGCCCGCCGCCGATGCCGCGCTGCGCGCCGGGCTTGAAGCCGATGCCGCGCACGACGGCTGGCCCGCGCTGCACGCGCGCCTCGCCGCCGTCGATCCGCAAACGGCCGCGCGGCTCGCGCCGAACGACGCGCAGCGCATCCAGCGCGCGCTCGAAGTCTTTATGCTGGCCGGTCAGCCGATGTCGGCGCTGCTCGCGGCGCCCACACGCGACGATCCGGCCGCGGCACGCTACCGCTTCGTGCCGGTCGCGCTCGAGCCGTCGGATCGCGCCATGCTGCACGCGCGCATCGCGCAGCGTTTCGACGCGATGCTCGAGGCGGGCTTGATCGATGAAGTGCAACGGTTGCGCGCGCGCGGCGATCTGCATGCGGGTCTGCCGTCGATGCGCTGCGTCGGCTACCGGCAGGCGTGGGAATATCTCGACGGCGCGATCGACTACGCGACGATGCGCGACAAAGGCGTCTTCGCGACGCGGCAGTTGTGCAAGCGACAGTTGACGTGGCTGCGCGCGATGCCGGAACGGATTGTGATCGACTGCTGCGCGCTTGATGCGACCGAACAGGCGCTGCATGCGCTGGAGCGGATCGCCGACGGGCTCGATTGACACATTCGAGGCGGCGGGAACATCGGGCGTTCGCTACGTGTCGATTGTTCGCGTGTGCCTTGCGTACGACCGCCCACGCGCTCCGATTGCCAGCTACTCGCTCCTGTGCGCACCCGGTTGAACAGCGGCCTGCCCGCTCCCCTGTGCGGCCTGTCGCGCGCGACTCCCGGAGCCCGCCTGTGACGCGCCGGTCTGCGCGCCCTGCTCCTCTTCTTCCCACCCGCCACCGAGCGCAAGAAACAGATTGACCCGATCGACCGCCACCGTCGAGCGCGCCGCGGCAACCTGCGCATCGACCTGCGTTAGCGTGCGCGTCGCGTCGAGGTCCGAGATAAACGACTCGCGGCCGCTCGTGTACAACTGGTGCGTCTGATCGGCCGACGTGCGCGCCGACTGCAGCGCGGTTTCGAGAACCTGCGCGCGCTGCGTGTCCAGGCTGTAGGTCGCGAGCGCGGACTCGGTTTCGCGCAGCGCGTTCAGCACGACCGAATCGAAATGCGCAAGCGACGCCACCGTCGACGCTTCGGCCTGTTGCACCTTCGCGCGCTGGCCGTTCACCGGAAACACCCAGCTGATCATCGGGCCGACCGAGTAGTACGCGGTCGGCGCGGTGCCGATATCGGATGCGAGCCCGTTGAAGCCCGCACTCGCACCGAGGCTGATGGTCGGATACAGCGCCGCTGTCGCGACGCCGATGCGCGCCGTCGACGCCGCGAGTTTGCGCTCTGCCTCGCGCACGTCGGGCCGGCGCTTGAGCAAGGCGGCGCCGTCGCCGACCGGCAACGGCTCGCCGATCTGCGGCAGCTTCGCGCAGTTCTTCGCCGCCGGCGGCAAATCTTGCGGCGAGCGCGCGAGTAGCGTCGCGAGCCGGTATTGCGCGACGCGCTGGCGCAGCATGAAACGCGGAATCTCGGCGGCGATCGTGTCGCGCTGCGTGATGCCGCGCGTCACGTCCGGCTCGTTGCCGCGGCCCGCCTGGAAAAGCCGTTGCGATACGTCGACGCGCTCGCGCTCGAGCGCAAGCGAATGCTGCGCGATCGCGAGTTCTTCGGCCGCCGCGCAGTTCTCGACGTACGAACGCACGACGTCCGCGACCACGGTGATGCGCACGAGATCGCGCGCGGCTTCGACCGCGTCGTCGTCGGCCTTCGCCGCTTCGACGCCGCGACGCAGCTTGCCGAATAGATCGAGCTCATACGACACGTTAAAGCCAAGCACGGCGAGCGTCTGTGGCGGAATCTTGTTGGTGAGGAACTGTTCGGGCGAGAGCTGCGAGTATTGAACGGTTCCCAATGCGTCGCCCGAGAAACCGTCCTGCTCGCGCGCGAACTGCACTTCGGCGCGCGACGCCGCGAGATTCGCGACCGCGACGCGCAAGTCGCGGTTCTCGGCAAGCGCATCTTCGACAAGGCTGTTCAACACCGGGTCGTCGTAGAGGCGCCACCAGTTCTGCGGAACGGGCTGCTGCGTGACGAGCGGATCGTTCGAGCCGTCGATCGGCGCATTCGCGAAGTTCGAGTTGACGAGCGCGTCTTTCGGCAGCGAATAGTTCGGGCCGACCGTGCAGCCGGTAAGCAACGCGACGGATGCAAATACGAGGGACGTAAGCGCCGATAACGCCATGCATGCCGCGCCGGGCGTCCTGATACGCGCGAACGCGAATGCGCGCACAGGCACGGACAGAAGCGCCGACAAAAGCGCGCGCACGCAACCGCCCACGCGCGGCGCCACGCGATCCACACGCTCCGCACGGCGCGTGCTCGCGTTCATCTCAGCGCTCCAATCACCCGCTCGAACCACAATTCGAACCGCGATTGCGGCGCCGACGCGGCGCCAGGCGCAGAAGCCGCGCCGTTGCCGATCGGCCGCAGTTCCGGGCCGCGGACCAGCACCGTCGCGGTCCGGCCCGCGATCATCTGGAAGTCCTGCGGCACTTCGTCGAGCGCGACGCGCACCGGGATGCGTTGGGCAAGCCGCACCCAGCTGAACGCCGGGTCGACGTTCGGCAGCAGGTTCGGCGTGCTGTTCGTGCGGTCGCGGTCCTCGATCGCGGCGACGATGCTGACCACATGGCCGCGCAGTAGCTTCGGTTCGCCCATCACCGCGATATCGACTGCCTGCCCGATGCGGATATGCCGCATCTTCGTCTCTTCGAAGTAGCCGTCGACACGGAACGAATGCGCATCGACGATCGACAGCACGGCGTGCCCCGCAGTCGCGTATTCGTTCGGACGCGGCGCGCGGTCGTTTACGTAGCCGTCGACGGGACTCACGATCGTCGTGCGCTGCAGGTTCAGGCGCGCGGTATCGAGCGCGACCTGCGCGAGATCCATCTGCGCGCGCGCCTCGATCGCACGCGCGTGGCTCTGTTGCAGAACCTCGACCGCTACGAGGTTGCCCAGCTGCTGGTTGCGCACGTCCTCGCGGCGCGCTTCGTCGTAGGTCGCCTTGCGCTGCGCGAGCGTCGCGGCCGCCTCGCGATAGGCGAGCCCGTAGCGCGCCTCGTCGATCACGAACAGCACCTGGCCTTTTCTGACCGGCTGGTTGTCGACGACGCGGATATCGGTAATCCAGCCGGAGATGTCAGGCGAAATCTGCACGATATCGGCGCGCACGCGGCCATCGCGCGTCCACGGCGAGAACATGTAGTAGTCGATCACCTTCCACAGCACCAGCGCGGCCGCAACGGTCGCGATCAGCGTCAGGATGACGGAGAACACCGAGATCTGTTTCACGCGCCGAACCGCTTCGTTAGAACGACGACCGCACCGAAGATGAACACATAGATGCAAAAATCGAACGCCGCCCGGTGCCAGATGAAACGATAAAAACCGGTCAGCGCGAGCAGCGCGACGACGCCGCGCTTGATCAGATACGCGACCAGCATCAGCACCAGCACGGTGGGTACGAAAACGCCGACGATATTGATTTCCCCGATCATGGCTTGCTCGTTGAGTTCAAAGGGTGACGCTCATGCGCCCGGCGCCGGTCCTGAGCCCGCGAGACCGGCCGGCGCGGCCGGCGCGCCCACCGCGAGCGGCGCAAGCGACAGGCGCAGGCCGACCAGCGCGTGCACCGCATCGCGCAGCCGGATCTCGGTCGAGAACGACGGCGGCGCGCCCGGTACCGCGCCTGCCGCGGTGCCTGCGGGTGTGCCTGCGGTTGGGTCAGCGGGTGTGCCTGCCGTTGTCCCTGCCACGCGCTGCGAGATACGCGACAGCGCCGCGTCGATCGCTTCGATCAGTCCGCGCGGCACCGGCTGGCGCTTGCGCCGCGCCACGCACAGTTCGTAGTAGGTGCGCACATTGGTCAGCACACGGTCGAGCTGCGCGCTCATGTCGGCGGCGACGCCCTCGCGGTAGTGGCGCAAATCGAGCGAGCTCGACGCCACGCGCAAGTCGCGAAACGTTTCGACCGAAGGATGATGATGCGGGCCCGAGACCGAGACGCGCGGCAGCACCTGCATCAGGCGGTCGAGCATGCGCGAGAAGAACGTGCGCTCATCGGCGATCGGCTGCCCGGACGCGGAGCGCGCGACGTCGGCCCAGGTCGCGCGAATCAGCCGCTGCGCGAAAAACTCGACGCCGAACGGCCGTGTCACCTGGGTCCAGACAAACGCGAACACGATGCCCGCAAGCGACGCGGAAGTCGTATTGATAAAGACCATGAAGTTCGCGTCGTATGAACCGCTGAAGCTGATGAACGTGGCGGTGAACAGCGCGATCACCGCTGCAACCGCATTGAATTTCGGATGCGCGATCAGCGTGCCGATCGCAAGGAACGGCACCGCGAGCGCGAGCAGCAGCGTCTCGAAGTTATGGACCTCGGGGAGCACGACGAACAGATACACGCCCGACAAAATCACCGACACGATGTTGGCGACGAAGAACCGGAAAATCGCCGGCGCGGGTTCGTCGAGGCCGGCGAAGAAGCAGCACGCGACCGTCGCGATAAACACCGCATTCGCGCCGTCATGCCAGCCCGAGGCAATCCACAGGCTGCAGGCCACGATCACGAAAGCCGCGACGGTGCCCGACGAAAACAGCATGAAGCCGTGGTCCACCCAGGTTTGCTCGCCATTCACGCGCCAATGCCGGAACCGTGGGTGCCAGCTGCCGTCGGGCTGATCGAACAGCGCGCGCAGTTCGCGGCAGTCCTGCCAGATGTCGATCGCCATCTGCACGCGCCACAGCGCGTTCGACAGCAGCGCGCCGTCCCACGGCGCAAGCGTGCGCGGCACACTGACGCGCAACGCGGCGATCCGCGCGCGCAAACTTGTCGCTTCGGGATCGCCGATGACGGATACGTTCTCCTCGCGGCGCAATGGCGCATTGATCCACGCGCCCACGTCGGCGAGCAGCGGCTCGAACTCCGGCACCCGCGCGATAGCCGCCGAATGCCGGAATGCGGCAAGCGGATCGGCCACCGCGGCCAGCACCGGCAGGAACAGTTGCATGCGTTCGCGCAGCGTGTAGGCGCGCGATACGACCTCGGGGCTCGAGTGATCGTAAGTCAGTTGCGAGAGCAGCACGTCGAGCGCCTTGACGGTCGAGGCCAGCCGTTGCTGCAGCGGCAATTGCACGACATCGTGGGAACGCGCCGACAGCGCGGCCCGCGCAAACTGCGCGGCGTCGGCGAACCACGAGTCGGTGCGGGCGAGCAGCGTCGGCGCGAGCCGGCTTGGAAACAGGATCGAACCGACCACGCTCGCGCAGATGATGCCGAGCAGGATTTCCTCGGTGCGCGCGATCGCGACATCGAAGATCGTCGTCGGGTTCGTCACGGTCGGAAAGGCGACGAGCGGCAGCGTAAAGCCCGCCAGAACGAATACGTATGAACGCGCGCTGCGGTCCGACAGCGACAGGTAGAGCATCGTCGCGGTCCACAGTGCGACGAGCACGCTGAAGAGGTAAGGCGATTCGACGAACGGCGGCACGAGCGCGACCGACATCGCCGCGCCGATTACCGTGCCGATCGCGCGGAACATCGCCTTCGAGCGCGTTGCGCCGACGAACGGGTTCGACACGATATAGACCGACGCGAGCGCCCACGACGGACGCGGCAGCGGCACGGCGAGCGCGATATATAACGCGAGCATCCCGGCCACGAAAGTCTTGACCGAAAACAGCCAGTCGCGAGCGGACGGGTTGGTCATGAGGGTTTTGCGCGTCGTGTCGTTCTTGGTTTATCGGAGTCGGCATGAGGCGCGCTGAGGTGTGCACGAAGCGTGCACGAAGCGCCGAGCCCGACGGTCACGCAAGTCTGTCCTGTCACGAAACAATGCGTTTCCCGCCACGCACTGCTATTTCAGATTCGCACGGTTTCCGGTGCGGTTGGCGCGTGGGTTGCAGATGCCTTTCGGCCACCGTACAGGGCGGCTTCGACACTGCTCTCGCAGGGCTCGAAGCCCTTCCCGGAGCGGGTCTCGCGGCGCGCGCCTTGTCCGTGCGAACTCGTCATTTTCCGTTACCCGGCACAAGCGCAGGATTCGTTGCGGATGCACATTGTCAGCATCGCGATTGCTGCAATGGCTGCTTCCACCGCATTTGTCACTGCGTCTGTCACTGCATCTGTCACTGCATTTTTCGCCGCATTTCTCACTGCATTTTTCACATCCAGGAGGTCAGCCGTGAGCCAGACGAAGTCAAGCCGAAAGCTCGTCGCAACCTGCGCGACAATCGCATGCGCCGCCGCCGTTGCGGCGGCATCGATATTCAGCGATACCGCGTTCGCGCAAGATGCGCAGGCCGCATCATCGGCGCAGACCGCGCCGGCTGCGCAAGCGGAGCAGCCCGCGTCGCATCCGTCGCGGGCGAGCCTGCGTCACGCCAACCACAAGCTCGAGCGTGAGGTGCGGATCGCGCTCACGCACGCGAAAATCGATACGACCGATATTCTGATTCGCGCGAAGGGCAGCAAGGTCGCGTTGATCGGCGCCGTGCCCGATCAGAACATGATCCAGTCCGCGAGCGAGATCGCCGGCAAGGTGGCGGGCGTGACTGCCGTGCAGAATCTTCTGATCCTGCGGCCCGAATCCGACGATTGAACGGAGAAGTTCAAGGGACAAGTTCAAGCGAGAAGTTAAAGCGAGGAATTGAAGCGGGGAAGCTGAAATAGAAAAACGGCACGCGCTTTCGTTCACGTGCCGTTTTTCGTTGAATGCCATGCGCTGCTGACGCGGTTGACTGCCGCTGTTACCGCACCAATCGCCGCCGGGTCAGACGACCACCGTCTGCGCCTCGCCTTCCTTGCTTTGCCGCACGGTGCCGATCTGCCACACCTGCTCGCCCGCTGCGGACAAAAGCCCGATAGCCTGCTTCGCATCCTGCGCGGAAACGATCACGGCCATGCCGATGCCGCAGTTGAACACGCGATGCATCTCGGCATCGGCGACACCGCCGTGCTTCTGCAGCCACGCAAAGAGCGGCGGCAGCGGCCATGCGCGATGATCGAGTTCGGCGGTGAACCCCGCCTTGAGCACGCGCGGAATGTTCTCGACGAGCCCACCGCCCGTGATGTGCGCCATGCCCTTCACCGTGACCTGTTCCATCAGCGCGAGCATCGACTTCACGTAGATGCGCGTGGGCGCCATCAATGCGTCCGCAAGCGGACGGCCGTCGAAATCGGCGGTGAGATCGGGATTCGCGCGCTCGATGATCTTGCGCACCAGCGAGTAGCCGTTCGAGTGGATGCCGCTCGACGCGAGACCCAGCACGACATCGCCTGCGGCGATCGTGCTGCCGTCGATGATCTTGCTCTTTTCGACCGCGCCGACCGCGAAACCCGCGAGATCGTATTCGCCATCGGGGTACATGCCCGGCATTTCAGCCGTTTCGCCGCCGATCAGCGCGCAGCCGGCGAGTTCGCAGCCATACGCAATGCCTTTGACGACCGTCGCGGCCGTCCCGACTTCGAGCTTGCCGCACGCGAAATAGTCGAGGAAGAAGAGCGGCTCGGCGCCTTGCACGAGGATATCGTTGACGCTCATCGCGACGAGATCCTGGCCGACCGTATCGTGTTTGTTCAGGTGGAAGGCGAGCTTGAGCTTCGTGCCGACGCCGTCGGTGCCCGAGACGAGCACGGGTTCGCGATATTTCTTCGGCACCTCGAACAGCGCACCGAAACCACCGATGCCGGCCAGCACGCCGTCGCGCATCGTTTTCTTGGCAAAGGGCTTGATCGCATCGACGAGGGCATCGCCTGCTTCGATGTCCACGCCGGCGTCACGATACGACAAACCTTGAGCGTCAGGAGCGGATTTCGGTTGATTCATAAGGAAAGCGCGAGAAGGTCGGTAAAATGCGATTTTACCTGATGCCGGCCCGCGGGCTGGAATTCTTCCCACGGTATACACGCCTTTTACACAGCGGCGCCGGCGGGGAAAGCCCACGCAGAAAGACGAGGAAAAGTTTATCTTGCAGCAGAACGCTCCGATTTTTACGCCCTATCAGCGGCGCGCGATGATCTGGTTCGCCATCGCGCTCGTCACCGGCATCCTTCTGTGGCTGTTGAGCCCGGTGCTCACGCCGTTTCTGCTCGGCGCGATCCTCGCTTACATCCTGCATCCGGGCGTCTCCTGGCTCAGACGCCACCGCGTGCCGAAGGTGGTCGCCGCGTTGCTCATGATGCTGTTCTTCACGCTGATGGTGACCGGCCTCGTGCTGCTGATACTCGTCGTCGTGCAGAAGGAAGTGCCGCAGTTGCGCCAGCAGGTGCCCGTGATGATTTCGCACGTACACAAGTGGCTGCAGCCGAAGCTCGAGATTGTCGGCCTCGCCGATTCGCTCGACTTCGCGAGCATTCGCGATCTCGTCACGAACCAGCTCGAAGGCAGCGCGCAGACCGTGGTGGTCTACGCGTGGACGTCGATCCGCACGAGCAGCAACCTGATGCTCGACCTCGTTAGCAATCTCGTGATGGTGCCGCTCGTGCTGTTCTATCTGCTGTACGACTGGAACGCGATGACCCGCCGCATCACGCACTTCATTCCGCGCCGCTGGCTCGTGAAAACGGTGCAGCTGTCGCGCGACATGGACCAGATGCTGTCGCAATACCTGCGCGGCCAGTTGCTCGTGATGGGCGTGCTCGCGGTCTATTATTCGATCGCGCTATGGGCCGCCGGGTTCGAGATCGCGCTGCCGGTCGGCATTTTTACCGGTCTCGCGGTATTTATTCCCTATATCGGTTTCGCGACGGGCCTGATCCTCGCGCTCGTCGCCGCGCTGCTGCAGTTCGGCAGCTGGTACGGGATCGGCGCGGTCGCCGTGGTGTATGGCGTCGGCCAGATTCTCGAGAGTTTTATCCTGACGCCGCGTCTCGTCGGCGAACGCATCGGCCTGCATCCGCTCGCCGTGATTTTCGCGTTGCTCGCGTTCGGTCAATTGTTCGGCTTTTTCGGTGTGCTGCTCGCGTTGCCGGTCAGCGCGATACTGTCCGTCGCGTGGCGCGAACTGCGCCAAAGCTATCTGTCGAGCACGCTTTACAAGAACTAACGCCGGCGATCAAAGCGCGCCGCTGTATCGCTCCGGTGGCGCATCTGCGACGCGCCCCGGTCGCATTTGCGTGGATATCGCGCGTTACAACGAATGCACGCGGCTTGCTGCGGAACTGACTGGCCTTCTCCTTATCGACTACTGTGCTGCGCCAACTTACGCTCGATCTCGGCACGCCGCCGCCATCGACCTTCGACAACTTCTTCGCCGGCGCGAACGACGAACTCGTCACGCGCCTGCGCGAACTCGACGCCGCGCTCACGGCCGGCCCCGTCGCGGACCGCACGTTCTATGTGTGGGGCGAACCGGGCAGCGGCCGCACGCATCTGCTGCAGGCGCTCGCGCATGAAGCGGCGCCGGGCCACGTGCGCTACGCGGGGCCGCACAGCAGCCTCGACGCGTTCGCGTTCGATGCGCGCGTCACGCTCTATGCGATCGACGATTGCGACGCGCTGTCGGCCGCGCAGCAGATCGCGCTCTTCAATCTGTTCAACGAAGTGCGCGCGCATCCGGCCAGCGCGCTCGTCGCGACGGGCAACGCGGCGCCGCTCGGCCTCGCGGTGCGCGAAGACCTGCGCACGCGCCTCGGCTGGGGCCTCGTGTTCCACCTCGCGCCGCTGTCCGACGAAGGCAAGGCCGCCGTGCTCAAGCACGCGGCGCACGAGCGCGGCATCGCGCTCGCCGACGACGTGCCCGCCTATCTGCTCACGCACTTTCGCCGCGATATGCCGAGCCTGATGGCGCTGCTCGACGCGCTCGACCGCTTTTCGCTCGAGCAGAAGCGCGCGGTGACGCTGCCGCTGCTGCGCGCGATGCTCGCCTCGCCCGACCCGGACGCGCCGTTCCAGCCATCCGCGCTTCAACCATCCGATCAGGCCGCTTCAAGTAAAATAGGCCCCCATGGCTAATCTCGCACTTTTCGATCTCGATCACACGCTCATTCCCACCGACAGCGACCACGAATGGGGCCGCTTCATGGTGAAACTCGGCATCGTCGACGCTGACAATTTCGCGCGTGAAAACGACCGCTTCTATGCCGACTACAAGGCCGGCAAGCTCGATATTCACGCGTATCTCGTCGCCATGCTTACACCGCTTGCGAAGTATTCGCGCGAACAGCTGAAGACGTGGCACGACCAGTACATGCATGAGGTGATCAAGCCGGCCATCGTGCCCGCCGCGATGGAACTCGTGCGCGAGCACCGCGATGCCGGCGACCTGTGCTGTATGGTCACCGCCACGAACGAATTCATCACCGCACCGATCGCTGAGGTATTCGGCATCGACAAGCTGATCGCGTGCGAAGTGGAAACCGTCGACGGGCATCCGGCATCGGCCTATACGGGCCGCCCGACCGGCACGCCGAGCTACCGCGAAGGCAAGATCGTGCGCACCGAAGCGTGGCTCGCCTCGCTCGGCAAAACATGGTCGGATTTCGAGCGCAGCTACTTCTACAGCGATTCGCACAACGACATCCCGCTGCTCGAAAAGGTCACCGACCCGATCGCGACCAACCCGGACGACACGCTGCGCGAGTATGCGCAGACACACGGCTGGCGGATCCTCGAACTATTCCAGACCACGTGATCAAAAAACTCATTCGCAAGCTGTTCGGACAAGACCGGGCGGACGCCGACAACCTCGCCGACGAAGACCCGTCCGACTCTCCGCACGAAGAAGACAACGCCGCGGCCGAACGCGTCGAGAATCCGCCGCCGCGCGGTGCGCCCGCCGGCGCCTCAGGTTCCGCTTCGGCTGCATCTTCAGCCCGCTCGCGGCGCAAGCCCGCACGGGCCGGCAGCGCGGCTAAGGGAGAAGGCGCGCGCGACCCGAACCTGCCCGTGATCATCGCGTCGGACATTCACGGCATCGACCCCACATTGATCTCCCGAAACGCGATCCGCGTAACCGAAGGCCTGCAGCAGGCGGGCTTTCGCGCGTTTATCGTCGGCGGCGCGGTGCGCGACCTGCTGCTCGGCATTGCGCCGAAAGACTTCGACGTCGCGACCGACGCGACGCCCGAACAGGTGCAGCGGCTGTTTCGCCGCGCGCGCATCATCGGGCGGCGTTTCCAGATCGTGCATGTGCAGTTCGGCCAGGAAATCATCGAGACATCGACGTTCCGTGCCCTCGTCGATCCGCCGGCGGCCGCGGCTGCGCCTGCCCACGCGCCCGAATCCGATGCTGATGGTGACACGGATGCGTCCGCGCCTGCAGCGCCTGCCGCGCCGCCGCGACGCCTGCGGCGCGACGAGCTCGATCGTCGCACGCATGCGGTCGATGCAAGCGGACGCGTGCTGCGCGACAATGTCTGGGGCGAGCAGCACGAAGACGCGACGCGACGCGACTTCACGATCAACGCGATGTATTACGACCCCGCGACGCAGACGGTGCTCGATTACCACAACGGCATGGCCGATGTGCGCGCGCGTCTGTTGCGGATGATCGGCGACCCGGTGACGCGCTTTCGCGAAGATCCGGTGCGTATGCTGCGCGTCGTCCGTTTCGCGGCGAAGCTCGGCTTCGAAATCGACGATGCGACGCGCGCGCCGATCACGTCGCTTGCCGATCTGATCAACAATGTGCCTGCGGCACGTCTCTTCGACGAGATGCTGAAGCTGCTGCTGTCAGGCCATGCGCTCGCCTGCCTGCAGCGGCTGCGCAAGGAAGGCCTGCATCATGGTCTCCTGCCGCTGCTCGATGTCGTGCTCGAACAGCCGCACGGCGAGCGCTTCATCACGCTTGCGCTCAACAAGACCGATGCGCGCGTGATGGCAGGCAAGCCGGTGTCGCCGGGCTTCCTGTTCGCCACGCTGTTGTGGCACGACGTGCAGCAGCGCTGGCAGCAATACGAAGCGAACGGCGAGTTGCCGGTGCCGGCGCTGCATCGCGCGATGGATGATGTGCTCGATATGCAGACCGAGAAACTCGCGATTCACAAGCGCTTCTCGGCCGATATGCGCGAAATCTGGGGGCTGCAGATGCGTCTTGAGCGGCGCTCCGGACGCAGCGCGTTGAAGCTGATCGAACACCAAAGATTTAGAGCGGGGTATGATTTCCTCCTGCTGCGCAGCGAATCCGGTGAACTGGACGAGTCGGTCGCTACGTGGTGGACAGAATTCATTAACGGAGACGCTGCCGCGCGTGAAGCATTGCTCACGCAAGGCGGGAAGGACCGGACGCCCAGAAAACGACGGCGGCGCGGAGGTGGCGCCAGAAACCGCAAGGCGGGCGACGGTATGGAGGGCGGCACGCCCGCAGGCAACCGCGAAGTCAAGGATGTGAGCCCGAACGGCACACACGAAGACTGACGCGATTCCGGCGGAAGCCGTCGAACGAAAGTCGTAGGAAGTGATGCCATGACGGTTGCCTATCTCGGCCTTGGCGCAAACCTCGGGGATGCGCGCCAGACCCTGAAAGACGCGGTGGTGTGCCTCGCACAGCAGCACGCGATCACCGTGGTCGCGAAGTCCAGCCTGTATCGCACTGCCCCCATCGACGCGGGCGGCGATGACTATTTCAACCTCGCCGTGAAGCTCGAGACGGCGTTGCCGGTACGTCATCTGCTCGCGCTTTGCCACAAGATCGAAACGCACTTCGGCCGCGAACGGCCGTATCGCAATGCGCCGCGCACGCTCGATCTCGACATCCTGCTGTTCGGCGAGCATTGCATCGACGAACCGGATCTGACTGTGCCGCATCCGCGGCTGACCGAGCGCGCGTTCGCGCTCGTGCCGCTCGTCGAGATCGACCCGTCGCTGATCATTCCGCAACGCGGCCGCGCGCAGGATTTTCTCGAGGCGGTTGCAGCGCAGCGCATCGAGAAGGTGAAGGCCGCGTGTTTGTGTCCCACGCTTGCCGCCCTGAGCGGTAATAAAACCAGCAATCTGGATCCCGGCGGACCGGACAAGGGCGGTTGCTCATGACCGCGTCGCCGCTGAGCACGATCGCACCGCTTACGGTCACCGCCCCGGCCATGCGCCCGCCGTACGGGTATCTGGCCATCGAAGGGCCGATCGGCGTCGGCAAGACGTCGCTCGCGACGCGTCTTGCCGAACGCTGGTCGATGCAGATGCTGTTCGAACGGCCGCAGGACAACCCGTTTCTCGAACGCTTCTACCGCGACACCGCGCGCTATGCGCTGCCCGCGCAGCTGAGCTTTGCGCTGCAGCGCACCCAGCAGGTTCAGGAGATCGCCGCGCTGCAGGCGGCCGGCACGCCGCTCATTACCGATTTCATCACGCAGAAGAACGGCATCTTCGCGCGCCTGACGCTGAAGGACGACGAGTGGCAGCTGTATCGCGCGCTTGCCGCGCGGCTCGAAGCCGATGGGCCGGCGCCCGATCTCGTCGTGTACCTGCAGGCCAGTCCCGAGGTGCTGTTTTCGCGCATCCAGAAGCGCGCCGTGCCGATGGAACTGCAGATCTCGGACGCCTATTTGCGCGCACTGTGCGATGCGTACAACGAGTTCTTCTATCACTACGACCGCACGCCGGTGCTGACGGTCAACGCCGAACATCTGAACCCGATCGAATCGAACGCCGACCTCGCGCTGCTGGTCGAACGTATCGAGACGATGCGCGGCCGCAAGGAATTCTTCGTCAAGGGCACGTCGCTATAAAGCGCGTCCCTGCTTCCCGCGTTTCCCTCTTCAACGAACGGATTGCCCCATGACCTACTTGCAGGAAACGAGCCGCAACGCGATCACCGTGCCGAAACTTCAGGCGATGCGCGAAGCCGGGGAAAAGATCGCGATGCTGACCTGCTACGACGCGAGCTTCGCGTCGCTGCTCGATCATGCGGGTGTCGATTCGCTGCTGATCGGCGATTCGCTCGGCAACGTGCTGCAAGGCCAGGCCACCACGCTGCCGGTCACGCTCGAAGACATCGCGTACCACACGGCCTGCGTCGCGCGCGCGCGTCCGTCGGCGCTGATCGTCGCGGATCTGCCGTTCGGCACTTACGGCACGGCCGCCGACGCGTTTGCGAACGCCGTCACGCTGATGCGCGCGGGCGCGCAGATGGTGAAGCTCGAGGGTGGCGAATGGGCGGCGGACATCGTGCGGTTTCTCGTCGACCGCGCGGTACCCGTGTGCGCGCACATCGGGCTTACGCCGCAGTCGGTGCACGCGTTTGGCGGCTTCAAGGTGCAGGGCAAGACCGAAGCGGGCGCGAGCCAGTTGCTGCGCGATGCGCGCGCGTTGCAGGACGCCGGCGCGCAGTTGATGGTGATCGAAGCGGTGCCGTCGCGGCTTGCCGCCGAAGTGACGAAGCAGTTGAAAATTCCGACGATCGGCATCGGCGCGGGCATCGACTGTTCGGGTCAGGTGCTCGTGCTGCACGATATGCTCGGTATTTTTCCGGGCAAGCGTCCGCGCTTCGTGAAGGATTTCATGCAGGGCAGCTCGAGCATTCTCGCTGCGATCGAGGCATATGTGCGCGAAGTGAAGGATGGGTTGTTCCCAGCCGCCGAGCATACGTTCTGATTTAGCGTCCGGGTTTGCTTCGGGGTTTGAGTCTGGGTTTGCCTCCGGGATTGCGTCGATTAGGAGCGCTCCGATTCACCCTGCAAATGCGCGCGTTTATCTTCGTTGTCTTTTTGCCGCGGCAGCGCCGCGCACGCAAGGAGATGAACGTGAGCCCCTTCTGCCTGATCGACATCGCGAGCATTCGCCATCACGACTGTGCGCCTCATGATATGCGCGATGCGACGTGGCATGCGCGCTTTATCGCCTGGATCGCGCGTCTTGTGTATGCGCGTCAGTCGTGAGTTGCCTGCTTTCACCGACTCACCGCGCGCTTTGCGCGCGCCGGGTTTGCGAACTTCGCCGGCGGCCCGATCTAGCCCGATTCGGTTCAGCGTCTCCGTCCCATACAGCCCAGCTCAACTGATCTCAACCGACGATCCGCGCCGGCACTGCGCCACGCAGCGCGTTGCAGATCAGAAGCGCATCGGCGCCGATCACATCGTCGCGCGTCAGCACGCGCTCGGCGGCCGCCATGTCCACGTCATCGAGCAGCACCGCGCGCATCACGCCCGGCAGTACGCCGCACGCTAGCGGCGGCGTCCACCACTTTCCTTCGAGCTTCACGAATACGTTCGACCGGCCGCCTTCGGTCAGCTCGCCGCGTTCGTTAAAGAAGAGCGTGTCGAACGCATCCATCGCTTCCGCCTCGCGCCAGCCGCGATCGTATTCGGCGCGGCGCGTGGTCTTGTGATGCAGCAGCGGATCGTCCGACTGCACATTCGCAAATCCGTGCGCCGGGCCGAGCAGCACGCCGACGCTTTCCTCCGCCAGCGGCATCAGCGGCGCCACGGTCACTTCGACCGCACCGGCCTTGTCGAGCACGAGCCGCATGCGGTGCGGCTGGCCGGCCTGCAGCGCAGCGCAGTGCGCGTCGAGCCGCGCGCGAACCGCAGCTTCGTCGAACCGGAAGCCGAGCCACGCAGCGCTCGCGCCAATGCGCGCAAGATGGCGGTCGATATGGCGCACGCCCGCCTCGCGCGTCGCGTACATCGTTTCGAACAGCTGGAAGCCCGGATCGGCTTCGGTCAGGAATCGCGCCTTCAATTGACACTCCGCATATTCGTCGGCCGCGACGCTATCGAGCACGATGCCCGCGCCGATGCCTAGCGTGCCGTGGTAGATGCTGTTTTGCCGAGGCGATGGGTCGAGCGTCAACGTGCGAATCGCCACCGACAGGCAAAAATCGCCGCAGCGCTGCGTGGCCGGCGCCATCGGCTGTGCCGGCGCATCGAGCCAGCCGATCGCGCCGGTGTAGAGGCCGCGCGGCGTGCTTTCGAGCACGTCGATCAGCTGCATCGTCTGGTGCTTCGGCGCGCCGGTGATCGATCCGCACGGAAAGAGCGCGCGCAGGATATCGGCGAACGACGTGCGCGGCCGCAGCAGCGCGGTCACCGTCGACGTCATCTGCAACACCGATTCGTAGGGCTCGACCGAGAACAGCGCGGGCACCTTGACCGAGCCGGTCTCCGCGACGCGCGACAGATCGTTGCGCAGCAGGTCGACGATCATCACGTTCTCGGCACGGTTCTTCGGATCGTGAGCGAGAAAATCGGCGGCCGCGCGGTCGGCGTCCGGATCGCGCGAGCGCGGCGCGGTGCCCTTCATTGGCCGCGCGCGCAGTGCGCCGCTCTTCTTTTCGATAAAGAGCTCCGGCGAACACGACAACACCCACCGCCCGCCCGGCATGGCGACAAGCGCGCCGTACTGCACCGTCTGCCGCGCGCGCAGCCGCCGGAACAGCGCGGCCGGCGGTCCGAAGACGTCGAACCCGAGCCGGTACGTGTAGTTGACCTGATACGAGTCGCCGGCGCGCAGCGCGTCGTGAATCGCGCCGATCGCGCGCTCGAACTCCGGATAGTCGACGCTCGCGCGCACGCCACCCGTGCCCGCGACCGACGGCTCGACCGCGCCGCTATCACGCTGCACGAGCCACGCGTCGACTTCGTCGCGCGAGAGCTTCACGCACTGATCGAACAATAGAAAACGCAGCGCGCCAGGTGTCTCCGAATTGACACCACCGTGGACACCGGCGCGCTGCGTTGTTTTGGTGAGGACGAGGTTGCGGCCGAATTCGTAGTCCGCGATCACGACCGCATGCAGACCACGGCGAGCATCATCGGCGGCGGCCTCGCAGACGGCGTCGAGCTGCGCGCTGCTGGTGCACACGCGCTCATGGCGAAAGCCCGTGTATAGACGACTCGATCGGCGAACCGCAGTCGAGTTGCAATCGTCGAGCAGCGCAAATACGGCATGCGGGTCATCAACCGCCATAGGTACCGCCGACATCAAGTTGCACTAATTCGAATTTAATCGAAAAAGCTCTTGACCCGATCAAACCAGCTCTTACTTTGCGGACTATGTCGCGCGCCGCCTTCGACAAGCGACTTCTCGAATTGCTGCAGGAGATCGCGCTGCGTGTCGGTAAGCTTGACCGGCGTCTCGACCTGGACGTGCACGTACAGGTCGCCGGCGATGCTCGAACGCAAGCCCTTGATACCCTTGGCGCGCAGGCGGAAGGTTTTACCCGACTGCGTGCCTTCCGGCACGGTGAAGCTCGCGCGGCCGGCGAGCGTCGGCACCTCGATCTCGCCGCCCAGTGCCGCCGTCGTGAACGGGATCGGCATCTGGCAATGCAGGTCGTCGCCGTCGCGCTCGAAGACCGAGTGCGGCTTGATGTGAATCTCGACGTACAGATCGCCCGACGGGCCACCGTTGATGCCCGGCTCGCCGTTGCCGGCCGAGCGGATGCGCATGCCGTCATCGATGCCGGCCGGGATCTTCACTTCGAGCGTCTTGGTTTCCTTCGTCTTGCCTGCGCCGTGGCAGTGCGTGCAAGGCTCGGGAATATACGTGCCGGTGCCGTGGCACTTCGGGCACGTCTGCTGGATGCTGAAGAAACCTTGCGACATCCGCACGGTGCCCGTGCCGCTACAGGTCGGGCAGGTTTCCGGTTTCGTGCCGGGCTTCGCGCCCGAACCGTGGCACACCTCGCAAGACACCCAGCTCGGCACGCGGATTTGCGTGTCGTAGCCGTGCGCCGCCTGCTCGAGCGTGATTTCCATGCTGTAGCGCAGATCCGCGCCGCGGTAGACCTGCGGACCGGCGCGTCCGCCGCGGCCGCCGCCGCCGGCCGCCTGGCCGAAGATGTCGCCGAAGATATCGCCGAACGCGTCGGCAAAACCGCCGAAGCCCTGCGCGCCCGCCGCTCCCATGTTCGGATCGACACCCGCGTGGCCGTACTGGTCGTACGCGCCGCGCTTCTGCGAATCCGAGAGCATTTCATAAGCCTCTTTGGCTTCCTTGAAATGCTCTTCCGCATCCTTGTTGCCCGGATTGCGGTCGGGGTGGTACTTCATCGCGAGCTTGCGATAAGACTTCTTGATCTCGTCGTCGCTCGCGTTCTTCGCGACGCCCAGAACCTCGTAGTAATCCCGTTTCGCCATATCGGTTCAACGCCCTCCGCGCACTGCAACGCGGCGGCTCCTCATGAATGCTGGAGTCTAGCGACTCGTCCGGCGCTGGCTTCGCGCCTGTCTGCCGCTGCGAAACCATGCCTGCCATAAAACAAATGTGCCCGGAGAGCCGTGAAGGCTCACCAGGCGCGTTTTCCGTGCGGCTTCCGATCAGGCTTCAACCCAGGTTTTAACTCAGGTTTAGCCCAGCTTTTAACCCGGGTTTTTCCTCGGGTTCGATCCGAGGCTTTGATCCAAGGCTTCGATCTAGCGCTTTGATCCAAGGTCGACCGCAGGTCTTACAGCCAGGCCGCGCATGGTCAAGTCACGCGCAGCCTGGCTCGGACAGCACCCCCGGCTTAGTCCTTCTTCACTTCCTTGAAGTCCGCATCGACGACGTCGTCGGCCTTCTCGGCACCCGACGCAGCATCGGAAGCCGCAGCACCTGCTGCCGCGCCGGCCGCACCCTGCGCCGCCTGCATATCGGCATACATCTTTTCGCCGAGCTTCTGCGATGCGGTCGCCACGGTCTCGATCTTCGCGTCGATCTCCGCCTTGTCGGCCGAGCCGCTCTTCAGCGTGTCTTCGAGGTCCTTCAACGCCGCTTCGATCTTCTCCTTCTCACCGGCGTCGAGCTTGTCGCCGTACTCGGTGAGCGCCTTCTTCGTGCTGTGGACCAGCGCGTCGCCCTGATTGCGGGCATCGGCCAGCTCACGTAGCTTGTGATCTTCTTCGGCGTTCGCTTCCGCGTCCTTCACCATCTTCTCGATCTCGGCTTCGGACAGACCCGAATTCGCCTTGATCGTGATCCGGTTTTCCTTGCCGGTCGCCTTGTCCTTCGCGCCGACGTGCAGGATACCGTTCGCGTCGATGTCGAAGCTCACTTCGATCTGCGGCACGCCGCGCGGTGCCGGCGGAATGCCTTCGAGGTTGAACTCGCCGAGCAGCTTGTTGCCTGCTGCCATTTCGCGCTCGCCCTGGAACACCTTGATCGTCACCGCCGACTGGTTGTCGTCGGCCGTCGAATACACCTGCGCGTGCTTCGTCGGGATCGTGGTGTTCTTGTTGATCATCTTCGTCATCACGCCGCCGAGCGTCTCGATACCGAGCGACAGCGGGGTCACGTCAAGCAGCAGCACGTCCTTGCGGTCGCCCGAGAGCACCTGGCCCTGGATCGCGGCACCGACTGCCACCGCTTCGTCCGGGTTTACGTCGCGGCGCGGATCCTTGCCGAAGAACTCCTTCACCTTTTCCTGCACCTTCGGCATACGCGTCATGCCGCCGACGAGGATCACATCGTCGATTTCGCCGACCTTCACACCCGCATCCTTGATCGCGGTGCGGCACGGTTCGATCGTGCGTTCGATCAGCTCCTCGACGAGCGCTTCGAGTTTGGCGCGCGTGAACTTGAGGTTCAAGTGCTTCGGACCCGACGCGTCCGCCGTGATGTACGGCAGGTTGATGTCGGTCTGCTGCGTCGACGACAGTTCGATCTTCGCCTTTTCAGCCGCTTCCTTCAGGCGCTGCAGCGCGAGCACGTCCTTCGACAGGTCGACGCCCTGCTCCTTCTTGAACTCGCTGATGATGTAATCGATGATGCGCTGGTCGAAGTCTTCACCGCCGAGGAACGTATCGCCGTTCGTCGACAGCACTTCGAACTGCATTTCGCCGTCCACATCGGCAATTTCGATAATCGAAATATCGAACGTACCGCCGCCGAGGTCGAACACCGCGATCTTGCGGTCGCCCTTCTCGGCCTTGTCGAGACCGAACGCGAGCGCGGCCGCGGTCGGCTCGTTGATGATCCGCTTCACTTCGAGACCGGCGATGCGGCCCGCATCCTTGGTTGCCTGGCGCTGGCTGTCGTTGAAGTACGCCGGCACGGTAATCACCGCTTCCGTAACCGGTTCGCCGAGGTAGTCCTCAGCCGTCTTCTTCATCTTGCGCAGCACTTCCGCGGAGATTTGCGGCGGCGCGAGCTTCTGGCCGTGCGCCTCGACCCATGCATCGCCGTTTTCAGCCTTGACGATCTTGTACGGCATCAGGCCGATGTCCTTCTGAACTTCCTTCTCTTCGAAGCGGCGACCAATCAGGCGCTTGACCGCGTACAGCGTGTTCTTCGGGTTGGTAACCGACTGGCGTTTCGCAGGCGCGCCGACGAGCACTTCGTTGTCGTCCACGTACGCGATGATCGACGGCGTCGTGCGAGCGCCTTCCGAGTTCTCGATCACCTTGACCTGATTGCCTTCCATCAGCGCCACGCACGAGTTCGTGGTGCCGAGGTCGATACCGATAATCTTGCCCATTTTTACTAATCTCCTGACTTTGATCGCTGCGGGAACGCCGTTATCTGCCGGTCGCCCCGCCCCTCAATTCATACCTGCACTCAAAATAAGTGCGCTGGCAGCGTTTTCAAGACCTTGAACACGATACGGTCTTTAATTTTTTTCAATCGCCAATGCGCTCGCCGGTGCCCTCACTATTTCTCGCGCTGTCATCCTTTTCCGCCGCGCGGATTTTCTCGCGGGCGGCTGCCACAGCGGCTTCGAACTGGGCGATGCCATGCCAGCCCGTCGCGCGGCCAAGGCGCTTTCCCCGATGGAAGAAGAACCACGTGGGCACTCCATGCAGCAGGAAACGGCGGCCCAGCTCGCGATGCTCGTACACGTTGCTGTGAAACCAGCGCAGACCGAGCGCGCGGATCTCGTCGGGCTTCGCGAGCATTGCTTTCTTCGCGATCTCGCAGTTAAAGCAGTCGAAGCCCCAGAAAAACACCACCGCCAGTTCGTCACCGGCCGCCTGAAGGCCGGCGTCGAACGTTTCGGCGGTCAGTTCCTGCATATCGAAAGCGGCAAAGGCGGACGGGTCGACAGGGATACTGGCCATAAAGCGAGAATGCAAAGAACCTGGAATGCGTTAAGCGTTGGATACCGGATGAAAAAGCCGGATAAAAGCGCCGGAAGGAATGGCGCCGCGCTTACTTCGGCGCCGCAACCGTGACCAGCGCCGGGCGCAGCACCCGGTCGTTAATGACGTAGCCCTTCTGCAGCACGGCGACGACCGTGTTCGCTTCCTGCTCGGCCGGCACCATCGAGATGGCCTGGTGGCGATGCGGGTCGAACTTCTCGCCGACCGGATTGATTGCCATCACGCGCCCTTTTTCGAGCGCCCCCGTCAGCTGGCGCAACGTCAGTTCGACGCCTTCGCGCACCTTGGCGAGGTCGTCCGACGAGTGCGCGACGGCCGCTTCGAGGCTATCGATGACCGGTAGCAGATGTTCGGCGAAATTCTCGATCGCAAATTTGTGCGCCTTCGCGATGTCTTCCTGCGCGCGGCGACGCACGTTTTCGGTTTCGGCCTTCGCGCGGAGGAAGCTCTCCTGCAATTCGGTGACCTTCGCCTGCGCTTCAGCGAGTGCGGCGTCGCCGCCCGCTGCCTGGGTATCGGCATTGGCGGCGTTGGCGGCGCCCGCAGGTTGCTGCGCGGCGGCATCGGCGGCCTGGCGCGCTGCATCGTCGGCGGGCGTGGGATTCTGGCTCGTCGGTTTCTCTTGCGTGTTTTCCATGTCGCTGAAAGTCGATAAAGAATTAAAACTATTAAAGCGGCCCGCATGTCGCCGGGTGCTTCGCATGAACCGGCCGTTTTACCGGTCCGCTCGTATGCGCGCAATGGCGTTGCAAATCTACAACATGCTGACTGCTCGACAGCGGTGCAGATGAGGTTGTGCGCCACCGGTTTCAAGCGGTTCGCCAGCCCTTTTTGCACCGCGACGGGGCAAAAAATGACGGGAGAAACTCGCCGTTACAACCATGACTCGCCCGTCATCATATTGAGATTGAGTGCGATCCGCGAGTGGCCTAAACTCATTGAGTACGTCGGAAAAGGCATGTTTACCCTAATCTGACGTATCGCTTACCACCGTGAACCGCCCGTTTCCCGTCTTGCATCTCCAAGGGGAGTACCGTGAAACTGACCTTCGCAATATCGGTGGTCGCCTTGGTGCTCATCGCGGGAACCACGACCATCTGCATGTCCGGCGCCGTCAACGATCACACCACCGAATACGGCGGTGTGCACGCGACGATGGAGTCGCTGTTCAATCCCCACCTGAAAATTTGTCGATAACGCGCCGGTCGCGTTTCGTCGGCCGTCCGTGCAACGTGGCCGTCGGCTCCCGGAAGTGCTTGCGCCGCTCGAGTTCCGCTTGCCGTTTGGTCCGGCCCTCGTCCGTTTCGGCATAGAGCGTCTGCGCGACCGACGCCGGCCCTCGCACATCGCACACGCCCAGTACCTGCACCTGCCAGACGATCCGCTCGATTTCGATCTCGACGAGGTCGCCCACCCGCACGTCCTTCGCGGGTTTGACGCTCGCACCGCCGATACGCACCCGCCCCTTCTCGACCGCATCTGCCGCGAGCGACCGCGTCTTGAAGAAGCGCGCCGCCCACAACCATTTATCGATGCGCAACCGGGCGCCGGGTTCAGTCGAAATCTTGTAGTTCATCTATCAGTCATTCAAACGCCTCGTGCGTCTTGACATGCCGCAGGACACGAAGCGGGTTACGCGATAACCGGCGCAGGTAGCATGCCCGCACATTTCGCTCACGGAGCGACCGCCGCTTGCCGCGCACTTTCCTGCACGGGCCACCCTTGCAGATGCTGCGCGACGATCTCGCCAAGCGCGGCGATCCAGGCCGGCGACGCATTGAGGCAAGCAATGCGGTGAAACTCCTTGCCGCCCGCGTGCGTGAATTCATCGCGCACTTCCATGCCGATTTCCTCGATGGTTTCGAGGCAGTCGGCGGTAAAGCCCGGACAAAACACATCGATACGACGCACACCAGCCGCACCGAGTTCTTTGGCTGTCGGCGCGGTATAGGGCTGCAGCCATTCGGCCTTGCCGAAGCGGGACTGAAACGTCACGCGGCACTCGACCGGTGTCAGTTCCAGCGCATGCATCAGCAGCGCTGCCGTTTGCTGACACTGCTCGTGGTAGGGATCGCCCAGGTCCAGCGTACGTTTGGGCACACCGTGAAAACTCAACACCAGCTTGTCCCCGGCCGCAAAATCCGGACGCCCGTGCACATGCCAGTAGTGATTCACCTGCGCCGCGAGCGCGGCGATATACGCGGGATGATCCGCATAGTGACGCACGGTGCGGATTTCGAGTTGATTGCGCATCCGCTTTAGCGCGCCGAACGCCGCGTCGAAAGCGGTGGCGGTGGTCGACGACGAGTATTGCGGATACATCGGCATCAGCAATACACGCTCGGCGCCCGCCAGCTTCAGCTGATTCAACATGGCCGGGATGTCAGGCGTGCCGTAGCGCATCGCGTAGTCGACGATCACCGTGTAGTCGTTCGCGTGCAATAACTGGCGCAGCGCTTCCACCTGCTTTTCGGTGTAGACCCTGAGCGGCGACCCTTCGGGCATCCATACCGCTGCATACTTCTTCGCCGAAGCGGGACTGCGAAACGGCAGGATCACCGTGCGAAGAATGATCTGCCATAGCGCCGCCGGAATTTCGACCACGCGCGGATCGGACAGAAACTGCGCGAGATAGCGCCGCACCGCGCCCGTCGTCGGTGCATCGGGCGTACCGAGGTTGATCAGCAGAACCGCGACGCGGTGTGCGACAGCAGACTGCAGTGGCCGCTCGAGATCAAAGCGCATAAATAACGGGCAGAGGCAAAGGGCTATGTGGCAAAGGTGAGCGCGCGTACGGCCGCTCGAGACCGTCTGAGATCGCTCCATGCGATCGAAGGCGGCAACGTTTCAGGTGAAGGCCATTATAGCGGCGCGGTTCGTGGCCGAAACCTGGCCATTCGGCAGATTGGCAAGCACCGCACAACGCAGCATCATGAAGGCAGGTATATGCATGGAAACGTGCGGCATACCGCACAGGGAGGCACCTACTGGCCGATTCACTGCTGGCTCACTGCCGATTCACTGCTGACTCAGCGTCAACGAAAGCAGGCGCGCCGTGATATCGACAATCGGAATCACGCGGTTATAAGCCATGCGTGTCGGTCCGATTACGCCGAGCGTGCCGACGATCGTACCGTTCACTTCGTACGGCGCCGTCACCACGCTCATTTCCTCAATCGGCACGAGATTCGACTCGCCGCCGATGAAAATCTGCACGCCTTGGGCGTGGCTCGATACGTCGAGCAATTGAAGGAGGCTGGTCTTTTGGTCGAACACATCGAACAGCTTGCGCAGCCGCGCCATGTCCGAGGAAAGGTCGGCCACTTCGAGCAGCTTGCGTTCACCCGAAATCAATACAGTTTCGCCGGTATCGGTTTCGTCGGTGCTCGCAGTAACCGCGGCATGCATCAGCGTCGTCATGTCGCCGCGCAGCTGGTCGATCTCTTCGCGCAACCGGCGGCGCACTTCGTCGAACGACAGGCCGGCGAAATGCGCATTGATGTAGTTCGACGCTTCGATGAGTTCGGCCGGCGAATAGTCGCGCTGCGTCGCCATCATCCGGTTCTGCACGTCGCCTTCGGGCGTCACGATGATGAGCAGAATGCGCTTGTCGGACAAACGCATGAATTCGATCTGCTTGAATACGTGGCTGCGACGCGGCGTCAGCACGACGCCGGCGAATTGGGAAAGGTTGGACAGCACGCTCGCCGCGGCCGCGACGATTTTTTGCGGCTCGCCCGTCTGCAGCGTGTCGGGCTGCAACGTCTTTTTGACGGCCCGTGTGACCGCCTCTTCGTCGGCGACCGATTCGACGGTCAGCATCGTGTCGACGAAAAGCCGGTAACCGCGCGGCGTCGGAATGCGTCCAGCCGACGTATGCGGGCTGATGACGAGACCGAGCTCCTCGAGGTCGGACATCACGTTGCGGATGGTGGCCGGGCTCAGTTCAAGCCCGGAGAACCGCGACAACGTGCGCGAGCCGACCGGCTGACCTTCGGCGATATACCGCTCGATCAGCGTTTTGAGGAGGGTTTGTGCGCGAGGATCTAACATGGCGAAAAATTTTAGCTCAATGACGACGCTGCCGCGAGCGTTAAGCGTACCTGCAGCGCGCGCCCCGCAATGCATTGCGCCACCGCGCCATGCGAAGCGCACCGCGCAGGTGCTCGCTCGCGCGCTTGCGAGGGCAAGCGCCAGCCGTTGTCATCAGCGCTTCACCATTCTAACGATAATCGGCTACATGCAAGCCAGCGGCGCTCACTCGCGCCGATGCCTGCCACGACCGCGCCTTCGGCCCGCCGCGCCCGTTCCTCCGGCGCGGGGCGACGGTTCTTTTCGGCCCGCAGCTATGGTGTAATGCCAGCATGCAAGTTACCAGCCAGTTCAAGACCGTTGCGCTCGTCGGGCGCCCGCAGACGCCCGGCATCGGCGAGCCGCTGACTCAACTCGCGTCCTGCATCGCCAGACGCGGGTTCGACGTCGTATTCGAAGCGCAGATCGCTCAGGAGATCGGCGTCACCGGCTATCCGGCGCTGCGGCCCGCGGAGATCGGCGCGCGCGCCGACGTCGCGGTCGTGCTCGGCGGCGACGGCACGATGCTCGGCATCGGCCGCCAGCTCGCGCCGTACAAGACACCGTTGATTGGCATCAACCACGGGCGCCTGGGCTTTATCACCGACATCCCGATCTCGGACATGCAGAAGATCGTCGTGCAGATGCTCGGCGGCAGTTTCGAGCGCGAGGAGCGTACGCTGCTCGAGGCACGCATCATGCGCGCGGGCGAGCCGCTCTACCATGCGCTCGCGTTCAACGACGTGGTCGTGAACCGCAGCGGCGTGTCGGGCATGGTGGAACTGCGCGTGTCGGTGGACGGTCGCTTCATGTACAACCAGCGCTCGGACGGGCTGATCGTCGCCACGCCGACCGGTTCGACCGCCTATGCGCTTTCGACGAACGGGCCGATCCTGCATCCGCAGCTCGACGGCATCGTGCTCGTGCCGATCGCGCCGCATGCGCTGTCGAACCGGCCGATCGTGCTTCCGGACCATTCGAATGTCAGCATCCAGATCGTGTCGGGCCGCGATGTCAATGTGAATTTCGACATGCAGTCGTTCACGTCGCTCGAACTGAACGACACGATCGAGGTGCGGCGCTCGCGCCATATGGTGCCGTTCCTGCATCCGGTCGGCTACAGCTACTACGCGACGCTGCGCAAGAAGCTGCACTGGAACGAATACCCGTCGCATGAGAGCGATGAAGAAGACAGCGACTGATCCCGTGAGTCTTCAGGACGATCCCGCACCATCCGGACCAGCCAGACCGCACGAATCGCCCGGATCGACGCGAACCTCACGAACCGCCGCACAATTCCCCTACCCAACCCGCACGCTGCCGGACACCACAAACAAGCCGACTCCATGCTTCGCCACCTCTCGATTCGCGATTTCGTCATCGTCGCCGCACTCGACCTCGAATTCGACAGCGGCTTTACGGTCTTCTCCGGTGAAACCGGCGCCGGCAAGTCGATCCTGATCGACGCGCTTGCCCTGACGCTCGGCGCGCGCGCCGACGCGAGCGTCGTGCGCACCGGCGAAACACGGGCCGACATCACCGCCGAATTCGACACGCACACGCTGGTCGACCAATGGCTCGACGAGCAGGCTTTCGCCGCACAGCCCGAAGACGACGAAGCGCAGGACGGCACCGTCCTGCTGCGCCGCGTGATCGATGCGAACGGCCGCTCGCGGGCCTTCATCAACGGCACGGTCGCAACACTTACGCAGTTGCGCGAGCTTGGCGAAATGCTGGTCGACATCCACGGCCAGCATGCGCATCAATTGCTAATGCGCCCTGACGCGCAGCGCGAGCTGTTCGATACGCATGCGGGGCTCGCCGACGTGGCCGCTGCCGTGTCGCGCGCGTGGCGCGGCTGGCGCGATGCGGCGCAGGCCGTCGAGCACGCGCAGTCGCGCGACCGCGAACTGCAGCTCGAACGCGAACGGCTCGCATGGCAGCTCGCCGAGCTCGACAAGCTCGCGCCGCAGCCCGGCGAATGGGAGGAGGTGAATAACGAACACCGGCGTCTGTCGCATTCCGCGAATCTGATCGATGGTGTGCAGGGCGCGCTCGCGGCACTGTCCGAATCCGACGACGCGATGCTCACGCACCTCGGCGCGATTATCTCGAAGCTGCGCGATCTCGCGGAAATCGACCCGGCGCTCAACGATGCGCTCGCCGCGCTCGAACCGGCCGAGATCCAGTTGCAGGAAGCGTCGTACTCGCTGTCGCACTATGCGCAGCGGCTTGAACTCGACCCCGACCGGCTCGCGGAAGTCGAGAAGCGTCTCGACGCATTGCATTCGGCGGCGCGCAAATTCCGGCTGCAGCCCGAATCATTGCCTGAAGAACATCAGGCGCGCCGCGCGCAGCTGGACGCGCTCGACGCCGCCGCTGACCTCGACAGCCTGCGCGCCGTCGAGAGCAAAGCGAAGGACGCGTATCTCGCAGAAGCGAAGCAGTTGTCGAAGGCGCGCGGAAAAGCCGCAAAGGCCCTCGGCTCCGCGGTAACCACCGGCATGCAGGAACTGTCGATGGCAGGCGGCAGCTTCGAAGTGTCGCTGGTCGCGTTGCCGGAAGGCGGCGCGCATGGGCTCGAGCAGATCGAGTTCCGCGTGGCCGGCCATGCCGGCGTGCCGTTGCGGCCGCTCGCGAAAGTCGCGTCGGGCGGCGAGCTTGCGCGTATCAGCCTTGCGCTCGCGGTGATCGCGAGCACGGCGAGCCCGACGCCGACGCTGATCTTCGACGAAGTCGATACCGGCATCGGCGGCGGCGTCGCGGAAGTGGTCGGGCGGCTGTTGCATCAGCTGGGCCACGACCGTCAGGTGTTGTGCGTGACGCACTTGCCGCAAGTCGCCGCGCGCGGCGACCATCACTTCCAGGTCGCGAAGAGCACGAACGGCAAAAACGGCAAGGGCAGCAAGAGCTCGACGTTCAGCACCGTCACGCCGCTCGACAGGGCGAGCCGGATCGAGGAAGTCGCGCGGATGCTCGGTGGCCTCGAGATCACCGCAACGACGCGCAAGCACGCGAAGGAAATGCTGACCGCATAACCTTCACACGCTAACGAAGCAGCGGGGCCGTCCCATACCAAGGCGGCCCTGCGCTTCGCAGCCGCTTCATAGCCGCTTCATAGCCGCTTTAAAACCCTTCATAGCCGCTATAAAACCCCTCCCAAGAACTCGAGCAGCTCGCGCGTTACCCAAACACCCGCTTCCAAAGCTGCAACACCGCTTCCCGCTCCGCGCTGACCGTTTCCGTCTCGACCCGCGCCTTCTCCATGCCGTCGAGCCGCAACTGATGCTGCAGCTTCCGGTACCGCCGGTAAGCGGCGCCGACCGTCTCCGCTTCGTCGCCGCTCATCAGCCCAAACCGCGACACCTCGCGCAGCAACGCGATATTGCCGGTATTGCGGATCAGCTCCGGATCGCGCGCCGCATGCAGCAGCACCCAGTACTGCACCGTGAACTCGATATCGACCATCCCGCCGCGGTCGTGCTTCAGGTCGAAAAGCGGCGTGCGATTCGGATGACCGGCCTCGACGCGCTCGCGCATCTCGACGATTTCCTTCATCAGCGGCGCCGCTTCGCGCGGCATCGTCAGCACCTGTTCGCGGATCGCCTCGAAGCGCGCGCCGATCTGCGTGTCGCCGGCGCAATAGCGCGCGCGCGTCAGCGCCTGATGCTCCCAGACCCATGCGGTATTCGCCGCGTCGCCTTCGCGCAGCTGATAGCGGCGGAACGCATCGAGATCCGTGACGAGCAGCCCTGATTCGCCATTCGGCCGCAAGCGCAGATCGATGTCGAACAGCGTGCCGGCGCCGGTCGCGGTCGTGAGCCACGAGATCAGCCGGCGCGTGAACGTCGCATAGACATCGGGCGCGACGTCGGCCGGATCGTCGTACAAAAAGATCAGATCGAGATCCGATGCGTAGCCGAGCTCTTTGCCGCCGAGCTTGCCGTACGCGATGATCGCGAACCGCGGCACATCGCGGTGGCGCTTCGCGAGCTGATTCCAGACCGCTTCGATGGTGACGTCGAGCACCGCGTCGGCGAGCTCGGACAGGCGGTCGCTCACATGCTCGACACTGAGCTTGCCGGCCAGATCGATCAGCAGAATGCGGAACACCTCCGCCTGGTGCGCGTGCCGCAGCAGGTCCATCTGCTGTTCGACGCCATCCGCCGCCGCGAGTCGCAGGCGCAGCGTGCGCTTGAACTCGGCCCAGTCGAACGGGCTCGCCATCGCTTCGTCGTCGAGCAGTTCGTCGAGCAGCTGCGGATGGCGGATCAGGTAACCGGCCGCCCAGCGCGATACGCCGAGCACCGACAGCACCCGATGCAACGCCTGCGGATACTCGGTGAGCAGCGCGAGATACGCGCCGCGCCGGCTCACCGCCTCAAGCAGATCGAATACACGCGCGACGGTGTCGCCACGCCGCTCCGGCGGCTCGAGCCTGCGCGCCGCTTCGAGCGTGCGTTGCGCGACGATGTCGAAGCGCTCGCGGCTTCGCTCGGGCAGCCCCGTGTAGCGCGACGAGTTCCACACGGCCTGCATCCGTGCCAGCAGCGCTTGAGGCTCCGCAATGCCCAGTTCGACGAGCCGCGCGGCCAGCGCGTCGCCGGCGCTGTCGTCGGCAAGCGCGGTGCTCCACACCCACGCGGCCGCGCCGTCGTCGTGCGCAGCGCGCCCGCCTTCGCCGTTCGCCTTGTCGGCAAAGATCTGATCGAACTGCTGCTCGACGCGCTCGCGGTGCGCATCGAGCGTCGCCATCAACGCGGCGTAGTCGGCAAAGCCCATCGACTGCGCGAGACTCGCGCGCTCGCCGTCGTCGACCGGCATCGCATGCGTCTGCGCATCGTTGCGGTATTGCAGCCGGTGTTCGAGTTCGCGCAGAAAGCGGTAAGCATCGGTGAGCGCCTCGCAGACCGGCGTCGCAATCAGCCCGCGCGAGTGGGCATGACGCAGCACCGCGAGGGTCGGCCGGATCCGGAAGCCCGAGTCCTGGCCGCCACGGATCAGTTGAAACACTTGTGCGCTAAATTCAATTTCGCGTATGCCGCCGCGGCCAAGCTTGATGTCGTCGGCCTGGTCCGGCCGCATCGACGCACGGCGCTGCGCTTCCTGGCGAATCTGCAGATGCAACGCGCGAATCGCACCGATCACGCCGAAGTCGAGATAGCGGCGATAGACGAACGGCATCACGATCGCGTCGAGCAGCTTCGCGAGGCGCCGCGCCTCGGCGCTGGCCGGCTCGGACACGAGACGCCCCTTGATCCACGCATAGCGCTCCCACTCGCGCCCCTGCACATAGAAATACTCTTCGAGCATGCCGAGGCTGCATACGAGCGGCCCCGAATCGCCGTTCGGCCGCAGCCGCATATCGACGCGAAACACGTAGCCGTCGCTCGTCACTTCGGCGAGCGCGGCGATCAGCCGCTTGCCGAGCCGCGTGAAGTATTCCTGCGTCGCGATCGCGGCGCGCTGGCCGCCGGCCGTCTCGCCGTCGTCTTCGTAGACGAAGATCAGATCGATATCCGACGACACGTTCAGCTCGCGACCGCCCAGCTTGCCCATGCCGACCACGCCGAGCGTGAGCCGCTCGCCGTCCGGGCCGCGCGGCTCGCCGAACTGCGCTTCGAGTTCGGCCGACAACACGGCGAGCGCGCGCTGGATCGTGGCTTCGGCGAGGTCGGTCATCGTGCCGGTGACTTCGGCGACGTCCGCTTGACCGGCAAGATCGCGCTCCATCACGGCGCAAAACACGTCGATACGCAACTGCCGCAGCGCCTGTTTCAGTGCTTCTTCGGTCAGCGATGCGTCAGCGGCCGCGCGATTTTCAACCTCCAGTCCACACAGTTCATCCAGGCGCGCGTCGATCCGCTCGCGCGTAATGGGCGCCGCCGCCAGTGCCGCGACGCGCTCCGCCAGTTCAGGCCGCGCCGCATACGCGCGACAGGCGTAATTCGAATAGCTGGAACTCAACAACGTCGTATCGGTCATCGGTATCTGGCTCGCTCGTTGCTTCGACTGACTTCCATGGTTTGCACTGATTCCCGCTTGCCGCACCCGCCCGCAGTCACGCGAGCAGGTTTGCAAAAGCGTTGCAAAAAATTCGTCCGGCTCGCCGCCAGGCCCCACCGGCACAGGGTTTGCCGGAAGTACTTCGTGACGGCTCGTGTGATACATTTCATCGTTAGTCCGCAAAACTACCATACGCCCAACCTGCCTTAAGCATGTCCGAGCGAAACCTGCCCGCTGAACGGCACGACGTAGGACGCGTCCGGCACGACAGCGGAGGCGACCATGTGGTGCTGCGGCATACCCTTCACTTCGTGCTGGGCGTCGCGCTTGTCGCGTACTTCCTCACGTTGCTGCTCGTGCTCGGGCTGCGCTATGTCGTGCTGCCGCAAGTCGAATCGTTTCGTCCGCGCATTGAAGCGGCGATCTCCGAAAAAATCCACGCGCAGTTGTCGATCGGTAAGCTGACGCCGCACTGGATCAGCTTCCAGCCCGGTGTCGAAGTCTCCGATCTCACGATTCGCGATCGCAACGGCCATGTCGCCTTGTCGATTCCGCACGCTACCGCGACTGTCTCGTGGAGCACCTTGTGGAAGCTCAAGCCGATTCTCTCGAGCCTCATCGTCGATCAACCCGATCTGCTCGTCGAGCGCAACGACGACGGCACGCTATCGGTGGCCGGCGTGCCACTGCCGACGGGCCATACGGGCAACGACACGTTTTCCACGTGGCTGTTGCGCCAGCAGGCCATGATCCTGCGCGGCGGCACGCTGCGCTGGCGCGACGCGCAGAAGAACGTGCCGGAAATCGCACTGCAGAACATCCGCCTCGCGATTCTTAACGATGGCGACGAACATCGCTTTGCACTGCAGGCGCCCGCCGACGGCAAGGTGTTATCGGGACCGCTCGATTTTCGCGCACATTTCAAAAACGCACGGACCGGCGCGATGGGCAAGCCGATCAACTGGAGCGGCAGCGCGTATCTGTCGACGGGGCCCGTCGACCTGCCGATGCTTGCGCGCTATATCGACTTCCCGATCACAACGTACGCGGGCCGCATCGACAATGCGATCTGGCTCGAGTTTTCGGAAGGGCGAATCCTTTCCGCGACCGGCGAGCTGACGGGCAGCGACATTGCGCTGCGTGTGCGCCCGACCCAGCCGAAGCTCGATGTGCCGGTCGCGCGTTTCTCGTGGACGTTCGCGCACGAAGCCGACGAATACACGCTGCAGCTTCACAACCTGCGGGCGGAGCTCGGCCAGCCGCCGCTGACCGACGGCACACCGGTGACACGCGCGCTCGCATTCAGCACGCTGGACGGCCGCTTTCGCAAGCAGAGCATCCAGCATGGTCAACTGATCCGCTTTACGGGCGATCGCGTCGACCTTGGCATCCTCGCCGAATTCAGCCGCGCGCTGCCGCTGCCGCGGCGTCTGTTGAACAGCCTCGTGCGCTTCAATCCGCGCGGCATCGTGTCGGACTACACGATCGAAGTCGAGCGCGACAAGCCGGAGTCCGGCGAAGCCGCAACCGAACGCGCCGAGGTCGGCGCCGAGCCGATCATCCACTACACGTTCAAGGGCAATCTGCAAGGCATCAGCGTCGCCGCCCAGGAGCCACCGCCAGGGCTGACCGCGCGCGGCCATCCGCGCGCCGGCATTCCGGGCTTCGAAAACCTGTGGGGGTCGATCGACGCGAACGAGAAGCAAGGCTCGATCACGCTCGACACGCGAAAGGCGGCCATTACGTTGCCGGGCGTGTTCGACGACCCACGCCTGACCTTCGACCGCCTGCAGGGCAAAGGCACGTGGACGGTCGCGCCGACCATCGCGGCGGGCGACAAGCACCGGGCGTTCAAGGTCGACGTGTCCGAACTCACGGTCGCGAACGAGGACACCGTCGCGAAGGCCAGCGCGAGCTATTCGAATGTCGGACACGGGCGCGGCTCGCTCGACCTCGACGCGACCTTCGAGCAAGCAAAGGTTGCGCGGATCGTCCGCTATCTGCCGACCAGCATCAGCGAAAAGCTACGCCTGTATCTGGGTCACGGCTTGCAGGCAGGCATGTCGCGCGGCGGCACCATCCAGATCCACGGAAATCTCGAGAAATTCCCGTATGCGCGCGATCCGAAAGCGGGCGTGTTCCGTATCGTCGCGCCGTTTACGGGTGGCCGCTTCGACCCGACGCCGTTCCCGCCGCGCACGCTGAGAAACGGCGCGCCCAGCATCTGGCCGGGCTTCGAAGGCATCGACGGGGTGTTCTCGCTGAAGGAAAACGTGCTGCGCTTCGACGTCGATCGCGGGCACTACAAGGGCGTGAAGGTCAACAAGGTGACGGGCAAGATCGACGATCTCGCCGACCGCTCGAAGGGGCTCGTCATCACCGGCACCGGGCGCGGGCCGCTGTCGGACATGCTCGACTACGTCGACGACAGCTCGATCGGCATCATCACGAAGCACATCACGCGCAAGGTGAAGGCCGAGGGCCCGGCCGCGCTCGCGCTGAAGCTGACCGTGCCGCGTGCGCCGCTCGACCCGCACGCGCCGCGGCCGAAGGTCGGCGTCGCGGGCGCGATCACCTTCGAGAACAACCGGCTCGCGATGGAAAAGGTGCCGCCGCTGTCGCAACTGACGGGCAAGGTGCACTTCACCGAGCGCACCGCGCAGGTCGACAATCTCGCGGGGCACTTTTTCGGCGGCGATATTCATGCGAACGGCGGACTCAAGGAGAACGGCACCTACGCGGTCGATCTGAATGGGCACGTCGCGCTCGAGGCGGCGCGAGAGCTCGATCTGCGCGGACTCGCGCCGCAGGTGCTAAGCCACATCCAGGGTGGCGCACCGTACGCGCTCAGCGTACGCGGCGCGAAGGGCCGGCTGCCCGAAGTGTCGGGGCACTCAGATCTGACCGGCCTTGCGCTCGACTTCCCCGCGCCGTTCAACAAGCCCGCCGGCACGCCAATGCCGCTCAGTTTTTCGTTCAAGCCGCCAGCAAATGGAGAAAACGGCGCAGCCGGCGCAGGCGGCAGCAATACGGTGAATAGCGGCGGGGACGGCAGTGGAAACAGCGCCGCGGACAGCGGTCTCGAACGCGCCGATCTCAACATCGGCCCGATTGCCGCGACCTATCTGCTGCGTGGCGAACCGCATCAAATGCCGAAAGTCGTGCGCGGCGCGATCGGCGTAAATCGGCCCGCGGACCTGCCTTCCGAAGGCGTCGCCGCCACGATCGATCTCGACACGCTCGATGCCGACGCCTGGCGCGCGCTCTTTATCCAGATGCGCAATGCGAACCAGGGCGTGGCGCCCGTGCCGCCGAGCGAGACGACCGCGCAATTCATCCCGAACCGCTTCGCGCTGCACATCGGCACGCTGACGCTGCTCAAGCGCCATTGGGAAAGCGTGGTGGTCGGCGCGTCGCATTACGACCGGACCTGGCAGGCGAACATCGCGTCGAACCAGGTGTCGGGCCACGTGTCGTGGCTGCCGGGCGCGACGCGCGAATCGCCGGGCACGCTGCAGGCGCGCCTCGCGCGCCTCGTGATTCCGGCCGCCACCGAAAACGATCTGCTCGGGCCGGCAATGCAGCAGCCCGCGCAGAACATGCCAAGCATCGACCTCGTCGTCAACGAACTGATCGTGCGCGGCCGCGACGTCGGCCGGCTCGAGGTCGACGCGCGCAATTTCGAGGAAGACGGCGTGCCGGTCTGGCAGCTCGACAAGCTCGACATCAGCAACCCGGCGGCAACTTTCACGGCCACTGCGAACTGGCGCACGCTGCGCGACTACGGCGCGGTCACCGACCAGAGCACGCCGCGCCGCACGGCGGTCGATTTCAAGCTCGACGTGAAAAATGCGGGCGAGCTGCTCGAACGCGCCGGTCTGCCGCGCACGCTGAAAGACGGCGAAGGCTCGCTGTCGGGCAAGCTGACGTGGCTAGGCGGTCCGACACGAATCGACTACTCGACGCTCGACGGCAATCTGGCGGTCGATCTGCGCCACGGGCAGATTCTGAAAGTCGACCCCGGCGTGGCGAAGCTGCTCGGCGTGGTGAGCCTGCAAAGCCTCGCGCGCTTCGCCACGCTCAACTTCCGCGATGTGATCGGCGAAGGATTGCCGTTTTCGAGCGTCACGGGCACCAGCGAAATTACCGACGGCGTCGGCCGCACGAACAACTTCAAGCTGGTGACCGCACCGGCGCGCGCCGAGATGAGCGGCAGCGTCGACCTTGCGCACGAAACGCAGGATCTGAACGTGCGCGTGTTTCCGACCGTCAGCGTCGGCGCGGGCGTCGTCGCGGCGACGATCATCAATCCGCTGATCGGGCTCGGCGCGCTGGTCGGCGACATCGTACTGTCGCAGTCGCTCGAGCACGCGTTCGTACTCGACTATGCGATCACCGGATCGTGGGCGAAGCCTCACGTCGAGCGGGTCCACGGCGATCGCGGTAATATGAACAACGTACCCGCGGCGCAGGCGGCAGTGACCCAATAGGCGAGTTCCGACAATACGCTCGTTGCACTGCACAACTGCTGTCGCGCAGTTTCCAGGCAGTTCCGCGCAGTTTCCGGGCAGTTCCGTCCATGCCCGGCGTCGCGCCCTGTGGCGCGCGCCGCCCCGAAAGGAATCTTTCGATACGCTCATGAGCGATCAACACGCGCAATCCCCGGTCGGCCAGACATCAGCGTCACCGTCGTCACCACTGGCCGCCCCGTACCGCGTCGCGGCGCTGCAGATGGTCAGCACGCCCGATCGCGACCGCAACCTCGCCGACGCCGACAAGCTCATCGCGCAGGCCGCCGCCGGCGGCGCGCAACTCGTGCTGCTGCCCGAGTACTTCTGCTTTATGGGCTTCAAGGACACCGACAAGCTCACCGTACGCGAGCCGTACGGCGACGGCCCGATCCAGCGCTTTCTGTCGGATGCGGCACGCAGGCATGGCGTGTGGATCATCGGCGGCACCTTGCCGCTGACAGCGCCGGAAGCGTCGCGCGTGCTGAACACGACGCTCGTGTTCGACCCCGCGGGCCGCGAGGTCGCGCGCTACGACAAGATCCACCTGTTCAACTTCGAAAAAGGTGACGAATCGTTCGACGAAGCGCGCACGATCCGCCCCGGCGAAGCCGTACGCGCCTTCGACGCGCCGTTCGGGCGGGTCGGCCTGTCGGTCTGCTACGATTTGCGCTTTCCGGAGCTGTACCGGCGCCTCGGCGATTGCGCGATGATCGTCGTGCCGTCAGCGTTTACGTATACAACCGGGCGCGCGCACTGGGAAACGCTGCTGCGCGCGCGTGCTGTCGAGAACCAGTGCTACGTGCTCGCCGCAGCGCAAGGCGGCAAGCACGAAAATGGCCGCCGCACGTGGGGACATAGCATGCTGATCGACCCTTGGGGCGAAATTCTCGACGTGCGCGACGAAGGCGCGGGCGTCGTCGCCGGCACGATCGAGCGGGCCCGCATCGACGAAGTGCGGCAAAGCCTGCCGGCGTACCGCCATCGTGTGCTCGGCTAGCGCCGCCCGCTACTATCCGGTGTCGTTCCGCGCAATCGCATGTACCCAAACGAGAACTCCCACACATTGAAAGCGCATCGGCCGTCACCCATATGTGAACCGATACGCACCGTCCGAATCCCTTGAATCGAGCTGAACCTACTTCGCATGAACATCATCGAACCCAGCATCCGTAATCTCGCGACGGCCAAGGACGTCCTTCTCACGCCCTACGGCCTCGACGAATCCGTGCTGACCCGCACGCTCGCCGAAATCTTCACGCATCGCGTCGATTACGCGGACCTTTACTTCCAGGCCACGCGCAGCGAAGCGTGGAGCCTCGAGGAAGGCATCGTCAAATCCGGCAGCTTCAGCATCGACCAGGGCGTCGGCGTGCGCGCCGTGTCCGGCGACCGCACCGCGTTCGCCTATTCGGACGATCTGTCGCCCGACGCGATCCGCCAGGCGGCGATCGCGACGCGCGCGATCGCGAAGGCAGGCGGCGGCAAGCAGAAGATCAAGGCGGCTTCGTCGCTGACGGGCGTCGCGGGCCGCGATCTGTATCTGCCGTCCGACCCGCTCCATTCGCTCGACGCGACGGCCAAGGTCAAGCTGCTCGAGCGCATTGAACAGATGGCGCGCGGCCGCGACCCGCGCATCACGCAGGTGATGGCGGGCCTCGCCGGCGAATACGACGTCGTGCTCGTCGCGCGCAGCGACGGCGCGCTTGCGGCCGATATCCGGCCGCTCGTGCGCGTCTCGGTGACGGTGATCGCGGAACAGAACGGCCGCCGCGAAATCGGCACAGGCGGCGGCGGCGGCCGCTTCGACTACGGCCATTTCACCGACGACGTGCTGTCGCGCTACGTCGACGATGCCGTCCATGCGGCGCTCGTGAACCTCGACGCGCGTCCGGCGCCGGCCGGCGCGATGACGGTCGTGCTCGGGCCGGGCTGGCCGGGCGTGCTGCTGCACGAAGCGATCGGCCACGGGCTCGAGGGCGACTTCAACCGCAAGGGCTCGTCGGCATTCGCGGGCCGCATCGGCGAGCAGGTCGCGGCCAAGGGCGTGACCGTCGTCGACGACGGCACGCTGCCGAACCGCCGCGGCTCGCTCAATATCGATGACGAAGGCAACGCGACGCAGTGCACGACGCTGATCGAAGACGGCATCCTGAAGGGCTACATCCAGGACACGCTGAATGCGCGTTTGATGAAGATGCCGGTCACGGGCAACGCGCGCCGCGAATCGTATGCGGCGCTGCCGATGCCGCGCATGACCAACACGTACATGCTGAACGGCGACAAGGATCCGCAGGAAATCATCGCGTCGGTGAAGAACGGCCTCTATGCGGTGAACTTCGGCGGCGGTCAGGTCGACATCACGAACGGCAAGTTCGTGTTCTCGGCATCCGAGGCTTACATGATCGAAAACGGCAAGATCAGCTATCCGGTGAAGGGCGCGACGCTGATCGGCAGCGGGCCGGAGTCGCTCAAGTACGTGAGCATGATCGGCAACGACATGTCGCTCGATACGGGTGTCGGCGTGTGCGGCAAGGAAGGCCAGAGCGTGCCGGTGGGCGTCGGCCAGCCGACGCTGCGCATCGACCGGATGACGGTCGGCGGCACGGTCTGATAGCAGGCGATTCGCACGCTTTCCGCAGAAATTGCCGAAAGCGTGCGGATTTTCCGCATTTTTTGGCCTCGCCGCTTGCCAATCGCGCTTGCTCAAGGTATAAAGCCACTCAACCTTTTTTGCAGAACCGACTCTTTCCTCTCATGTCCGCCAAGTTTTATTTTTATTTCTTTTGGCATCTCAGACCGCTGGCGGATCGAGAGGGGTGTTAGCGCATAAAGGGCAAACCCGAAATTCCCGAAAAACCGTCAGCGAGTCTGACGGTTTTTTTTTGCCGCCGCTTTTTCCATTGATCGATGTGCGGAGCCTAGCCCTCCCGCTCATTTTCAACGAACCGCAACGAACTGACGCTACGAACTGTATCTGGAGAACAACATGCCCCCGCACAATACCGACGATGTCCGCATTCGCGAACTGAAGGAACTCACCCCGCCCGCGCACCTGATCCGCGAATTCCCGTGCAGCGAAAAAGAATCGGACCTGATCTTCAACACGCGTCAGTCATTGCATCGCATCTTGCACGGCATGGACGACCGGTTGATCGTCATCATCGGTCCGTGCTCGATTCATGATCCGAAGGCCGCGCTCGAGTATGCGGGACGTCTTATCGAACAACGCAAACGCCTCGCGGGCGAACTCGAAATCGTCATGCGCGTGTACTTCGAAAAGCCGCGCACGACGGTCGGCTGGAAGGGCCTCATCAACGACCCGCATCTGGACAACAGCTTCAAGATCAACGACGGCTTGCGCGCTGCGCGCGAGCTGCTGCTGCATATCAACGAGCTGGGCCTGCCGGCCGGCAGCGAATTTCTCGACATGATCAGCCCGCAGTACATCGCCGACCTGGTTTCGTGGGGCGCAATCGGCGCGCGCACGACCGAATCGCAGGTGCATCGTGAACTGGCTTCAGGGCTGTCGTGCCCGGTGGGCTTCAAGAACGGCACTGACGGCAATGTGAAGATCGCCGTCGATGCGATCAAAGCAGCATCACAACCGCACCACTTCCTCTCGGTAACGAAGGGCGGCCATTCGGCGATTGTGTCGACAGCGGGCAACGAAGACTGCCACATCATTCTGCGCGGCGGCAAAGCGCCGAACTACGACGCGGAGAGCGTCAATGTCGCGTGCGCGGACATCGGCAAGGCCGGCCTCGCCGCACGGCTCATGATCGACGCGAGCCATGCGAACAGCTCGAAGAAGCATGAGAACCAGATTCCGGTTTGCGCCGATATCGGCCGCCAGATTGCGGGCGGCGACGAGCGCATCGTCGGCGTGATGGTGGAGTCGCATCTGGTCGCGGGCCGCCAGGATCTGCAGAAGGGCTGCGCGCTGACATACGGCCAGAGCATCACCGATGCATGCATCGGTTGGGACGAAAGCATCGGCGTACTCGACGGACTCGCCGACGCCGTCAGACAACGCCGTATCGCACGCGGCAGCGGCAACTGAATCATGCGATAGCAGCACGCTCCACTGCATCTTGAAAAGCCCGGCCACCGTGCCGGGCTTTTTTATCGTTAGCCATCCGGACGAATGTTCATTCATGTACGACACGGGTACCGTAAGCGTTCTTCGCAAGCATGTCGAAAGGACTTGACTTGAGAAGAATATCGGTACAACATTTTGTACATGAAGGGAGCGTATGAGTCGGGAAAAAGAGATTCGCTGGGTTGGCTCCAGCTATGACGACCTTCTGGCGTTTCCGGAGGAAGCACGGCGGCAAGCAGGCTTTCAGCTTTCCAAAGTACAAGCCGGGCTTGACCCGGACAACTGGAAACCCTTTGAACTGGTCGGTGCAGGGACGCGCGAAATTCGCATTCATGAAGAAGAAGGTACATTTCGCGTGATGTATGTCGCAAAGTTTGTCGAAGCCATTTATGTTCTGCATTGCTTCCAGAAGCAAACGCAGGCAACGAGCAAACAAGACAGGGAAACCGCCGAAGCACGGTATCGTGCTTTAGCAAATGTTAGGAAGGCAGAGCAATGACGATCGATACTAAAATCCGTCACGTAACGAAGCCGGGGGCGAACCTGTTCCTCGAACTCGGCTTCTCCGCGGCAGAAGCGAAGCGTCTGCATG
Organism: Paraburkholderia edwinii; assembly: GCF_019428685.1. Taxonomy (NCBI): domain Bacteria; kingdom Pseudomonadati; phylum Pseudomonadota; class Betaproteobacteria; order Burkholderiales; family Burkholderiaceae; genus Paraburkholderia; species Paraburkholderia edwinii. Next base: position 1,068,760 of record NZ_CP080095.1, on the reverse strand, counting down.
CCGCTTCGCAAAAGCAGATCAACGACACGCGCGTGCTGAAGGAACAGCTTATGACCGAACTCTCGAGCTGGATCGAACAGCATCATCTGAAGCAGGCGGAAGCGGCCGAAATTCTGATGGTGTCCCGGCCGCGTGTGTCCGATGTCGTGAACAAGAAAACGTCGAAGTTCACCATTGACACGCTTGTCGAAATGTTGAGCCGCATCGGCAAGCCGGTGACGCTGGCTGTCGGGTAGCGTCGCGGGTTGAATCAACGTGAAGCGGGTCGAAGCTGCGTACTGATCGAATGTGAAGTCTATGCAGCCTCTACCCCTCGCCTCTACCCCTCGCCTCTACCCCTCGCCTCTACCCCTCGCCTCTACCTCTTCGCCTCTACCTCTTCGCCGAGCGATCATGCTGCCATAGCACATCGCTGCCGCCATTCACTCTATTGAGCACGCGCGCGAGCACGAACAGCAGATCCGACAACCTGTTCACATAGCCTCGCAGCGCCGTGCTCACGCCCTCCATCGTCCCGAGTGCAACGATCGCGCGCTCCGCGCGACGGCACACAGTTCGACAAACATGTGCCTGAGAAGCGGCTCGCGAGCCTGCGGGCAGGATGAACTCCTTCAGCGGCGGCAGCGTCGCGTTGTAGTCGGCAAGCCATCCGTCCAGCCGGCGCAGATGCGCATCGGCAATCATCGTGTGGCCGGGCACGCTCAGCTCGCCACCGAGATCGAACAGATCATGCTGAATCGCTGTCAATGCCGCGCGCACATCGTCGGGCAGGCTCTCGCACAACAGCAGGCCCATATGTGAGTTGAGCTCGTCGACTTCACCAATTGCCACGATGCGCGCATCGTCCTTGCGCACGCGGCTGCCGTCGCCGAGGCCCGTCGTGCCGTCGTCGCCGGTGCGCGTCGCAATCTTGCTCAGGCGGTGACCCATGATGTCGTTCCTCTCATCCTCTGTCGCGGCAATGCGCCTCGGTCGAAGCCATTATAAGTTTTGGACGCGGATCGCCGCCGCCCTCGTCACCCCATGTTTGCCGCCAGGCGTTCGGCGTAGAATGATTTAAACCCGCTGCAACAAATATGCCTTACAGGAGACCAGCGTGAACCATCCCGCGCCGCCCGCCGCCGTGCGCCGCCCTTTCCCCGCTGAACTGCTTGGCGCGCTGAAATCCGCCTTCGGCGAACGCGTGTCGACCGCCGATGCGGTCCGCACGAATCACGGCCGCGACGAGTCACCGTTCGACCCGCAGCTTCCGGATGCGGTCGTCTTCGCGCGCAACACGGAAGACGTGCAGGCCGTCATCCGGCTCTGCGGTCAATACGACGTGCCGGTCATTCCTTACGGCAACGGCTCGTCGCTGGAAGGTCATCTGCTCGCGGTGCAAGGCGGTGTGTCGATCGATCTCGCCGAAATGAACCGTGTGCTGTCGATCGATGCGGAAGACCTTACCGTCACCGTCGAGCCCGGCATTTCGCGCAAGCAGCTCAATGCTGCACTGCGTGACACCGGCCTCTTCTTCCCGATCGATCCCGGCGCCGATGCGAGCATCGGGGGCATGACCGCGACGCGTGCGTCCGGCACGAACGCGGTGCGCTACGGCACGATGCGCGAAAACGTGCTCGGCCTCAGCGCGGTGCTGGCCGACGGCCGCGTGATCCGTACCGGCACGCGCGCACGCAAGTCTTCGGCGGGCTACGATCTGACGCGTCTTTTCGTCGGCTCGGAAGGCACGCTCGGCGTCGTCACCGAAATCACGCTGCGGCTCTATCCGCTACCGGAGGCCGTGTCCGCCGCCGTGTGCGCGTTTCCATCGATGGAAACGGCCGTGCGCACGGTCATCGAAACGATCCAGATGGGCGTGCCGATTGCGCGCGTCGAGTTTGTCGATGCACTCGCGATTCGCGCGATCAACCGCCATTCGAATCTGACGTTGCGCGAAGCATCGACACTGTTCTTCGAATTTCACGGCACGCAAGCCGGCGTGAAGGAGCAGGCTGAACTCGTGCAGGAAATCGCCGCGCAGAACGCGGGCGAAGGCTTCGAATGGGCGACGCATCCCGAAGACCGCAGCCGCCTGTGGAACGCGCGGCACAACGCCTACTTTGCGATGCTGCAATTGAAGCCCGGCTGCCGCGCGGTCACCACCGATGTATGCGTGCCGATTTCACGGCTCGCGGAATGCGTCGTCGAAACGGAGCGGGATCTGAAGGCGTCGCCGCTGCCATGCCCGATCGTCGGACATGCCGGCGACGGCAACTTCCACGTCGCGATGCTGATCGATCCGCAGCGGCCCGAGGAGTTCGCCGAAGCCGAGCGCCTGAACCAGCGCATCGTGCAGCGAGCTTTGCGAATGAATGGCACGTGTACCGGCGAGCATGGCGTGGGCCTGCACAAGATCGATTTTCTCGTCGAGGAAGCAGGCCCGGTTGCGATCGACACGATGCGCGCGATCAAGCACGCGCTCGATCCGCGCAACCTGATGAACCCAGGCAAGATATTTTCGTGGGCGGCATAGGACGAAAATGAGGACGAAAATAAGCATGAACTGACTGGCCGGGCCGAAGAACGTCCCGCACGCGCATCCCCATAACGAAGACGAACCGCGCATGCCGGACCCGGCGCCCCCACAACAAGTCAATACGAGGAGACAGACCATGAACGCGCCCGCCGAACTGTCCGCTGAAGTGCTCGCGCAACGGCAACGCGAAGTCGTGCAGGCCTTGATGGCCGTGCTGCCGACCCACTGTCTGCTATATCGCGAGGAAGATACGGTCGCTTACGAATGCGACGGCCTCGCCGCGTACCGGCGTCTGCCATTGGCCGTCGTGCTGCCCGAAACCGAGTCGCAAGTGCAGCGCGTCGTGCAGATCTGCCATCGGCTCGATGTGCCGATCGTGCCGCGCGGCGCGGGCACGAGCCTGTCGGGCGGCGCGATGCCGATCCGGCACGGCGTGGTCGTATCGCTCGCGCGCTTTCGCAAGATCATCGAAGTCGACCCGTATGCGCGTACCGCAACCGTCCAGCCCGGCGTGCGCAACCTGTCGATCTCCGAGGCCGCCGCGCCGTACGGGCTCTACTACGCGCCGGACCCGTCGTCGCAGATTGCCTGCACGATCGGCGGCAACGTCGCTGAAAATTCGGGCGGCGTCCATTGCCTGAAGTACGGCCTGACCGTGCACAACGTCATGCGCGTGCGCGCGATCACGATGGAAGGCGAAGTGGTCGAGTTCGGTTCGCTGAGCCCCGATGCACCGGGCCTCGATCTGCTCGCGGTGGTGGTCGGCAGCGAAGGCATGTTCGCGATTGTCACCGAGGTCACGGTCAAACTGATTCCGAAGCCGCAGACCGCGCAGGTGATCATGGCGAGTTTCGACGACGTCGTGAAAGGCGGAGACGCGGTCGCCGGCATCATCGCCGCGGGCATCATTCCGGCCGGCCTCGAGATGATGGACAAGCCGGCCACGCGCGCGGTCGAAGAATTCGTCCGCGCGGGCTACGACCTCGATGCCGCGGCGATCCTGCTATGCGAATCCGACGGCACACCTGAAGAAGTCAGCGAAGAAATCGTCAGGATGACTGCGGTGCTGCGCGAGCATGGCGCAACGCGTATCCAGATCTCGCGTTCGGAAAGCGAGCGGCTACGCTTCTGGTCCGGACGCAAGAACGCGTTTCCGGCGGCCGGCCGCATCTCGCCCGACTACTACTGCATGGACGGCACGGTGCCGCGCCGCAGCATCGGGCCGCTGCTCGCGCGTATCGAAGCGATGGAACAGAAGTACAACCTGCGCTGCATCAACGTGTTCCATGCGGGCGACGGCAATATGCATCCGCTGATTCTCTTCAACGGCAACGATCTCGACGAATGGCATCGCGCCGAAGCATTCGGTTCGGATATTCTCGAGAGTTGCGTCGAGCTCGGCGGTACCGTCACGGGTGAGCACGGCGTGGGGATCGAGAAAATCAATTCGATGTGCGTGCAATTTTCTCCTGAGGAACGCGATGCGTTTCATGCGGTAAAACGCGCGTTCGACCCACCCGGCCTGCTGAACCCCGACAAGGGCATCCCAACGCGCGCGCGGTGTGCCGAGTACGGCAAAATGCATATTCGCGCGGGCCTGTTACCGCATCCGGAACTGCCGCGCTTCTAGTCGACGCCATTGCACGGTAACCGGAATCCTTCACTGATGCCTGTGGCGTATGGCCTGCGCTGCAGGCAAACGCGCAGGCACCGGTTTCTTGCCCGCCTGCCTCGCGCACGGCCCCTACATCCGGGTTCTTACTGACTCCGCAAAGCATCTCCCATAGCGCCGCTCAGGGGTCCCCGTACGGGTCCGTTCCGGGTTGCCAGGCGAGCGCCGCCCGGTACAATCGAAACCACTACAACGAAACACGACGCCATGGATGAGGACGACATCGTCGCCGAATGGTCCGAACGCATCCGTTCGGCCACCGCCGAAAGACGCCCAGTGCGGATTCGCGGCGGCGGCACGAAAGACTGGTACGGCCAGTCGCTGCAAGGAGAGGTCCTCGATACGCGCGCCCACCGCGGCATCATTGCCTACGATCCAGCGGAACTGGTGATTACCGCGCGCGCGGGCACTCCTCTTGCGGAAATCGAAGCGGCGCTCGCCGAGCACGACCAGATGCTCGCATTCGAACCGCCGCACTTCGGCCCGCAAGCGACGCTCGGCGGCTGCATCGCCGCGGGTATCGCCGGCCCGCGCCGTCAGTCGGCGGGCGCGCCGCGCGACTTCGTGCTCGGCGCGGTCGTCATGAACGGCCACGGTCAGGTGCTGCACTTCGGCGGCCAGGTCGTCAAGAACGTCGCCGGGTACGACGTCTCGAGGCTCATGGCCGGCTCGCTCGGCACGCTCGCACTGATTCTCGAACTGTCGGTCAAGGTGCTGCCGCGCCCGAAGGCGGAAATCACGCTGAAGTTCGATATGAACGGCACCGATGCGGTCCGTAAGCTCAACGAATGGGGCGGCCGGCCGCTGCCCGTCAGCGCGAGCGCATGGCGCAACGGCACCCTCGTGCTGCGTCTCGGCGGAGCGGAAGCGGCGGTCAAATCGGCGCGTTCGTCGCTCGGCGGCGAAGTGGTCGACGCGGTCGAAGCGGAACGTTTCTGGTCCGGCTTGCGCGAGCAGACGGACCCGTTCTTTGCGGCGATCGCACCCAAGGCCGCGCTCTGGCGGCTCGCACTGCCGACCATCACCGAGCCGCTGCAGTTGCCGGGCGCACAGATGATGGAATGGGGCGGCGCGCAGCGCTGGTGGATCACCGACGCCGATGCGCAAACGGTGCGCATCAGCGCCAAGCAGGCCGGCGGCCATGCCACGATTTTCCGTACCGGCCACGGCTACGATCGCAGCGCCGGCGTGTTTACGCCGTTGCCGGCGCCATTGATGAAGATCCACCGCGGCCTGAAGGCCGCTTTCGATCCGGCTCGCGTCTTCAATCGCGGCCGGCTGTACCCCGACTTCTGAGCGCGCGATGCAAACCAACCTCGCGGACTTCATTCGCAATACGCCCGACGGCGCGGAAGCCGACGCGATCCTGCGCAAGTGCGTGCATTGCGGTTTCTGCACGGCGACCTGTCCGACCTACCAGCTGCTCGGCGACGAACTCGACGGCCCGCGCGGCCGCATTTATCTGATCAAGCAGATGGTCGAAGGCACGCCGGTCACGCGCAGCACGCAGTTGCATCTCGATCGCTGCCTCACCTGCCGCAATTGCGAATCAACCTGTCCATCGGGCGTGCAATATGGCCGGCTCGTCGAGATCGGTCGCAAGCTGACCGAACAAAAAGTGTCGCGGCCGTTCGGCCAGCGTGTGCTGCGCCGCGTACTGGCGAGCTTCGTGCCGAACGAAGCGCTGTTCACGCCGGTCATGCGCCTCGGACAACACGTGCGGCCACTGCTGCCGAAGAAGCTGCGCGACAAGGTGCCTGCGCGCCAGCGCCAGCTCGAATGGCCCGCCTCGAAGCACGAACGCAAGATGCTGATGCTCTCCGGCTGCGTGCAGCCGTCGATGATGCCGAATGTGAACACGGCCACCGCGCGCGTACTCGACGCGCTCGGCATCGAAACCATCGTCGCGCCGGACGCCGGATGCTGCGGCGCGATCCGTCTGCACCTCGGCTACAACGACGAAGCGCTCGATGACATGCGCGCGAACATCGACGCATGGTGGCCGTACGTCGAAGAGGGCGTCGAAGCGATCGTAATGAACGCGTCGGGCTGCGGCGCGACGGTCAAGGAATACGCGCACCTGTTGCGCGACGATCCGGTGTATGCGGAGAAGGCGCGCCGCATAGTCGAACTGACGCGCGACATCGCCGAGATCCTGCCTGAGTTCGAGGAGCCGCTGACCGCCCTCACGCGCCGGCGCGCGGTACATACCGTGGCCTTCCATCCGCCCTGCACGCTGCAGCATGGGCAGCAGATACGCGGCAAGGTCGAGCATCTGCTCGGCGAACTCGGCATCGACGTGCGGCTGCCCGCCGACAGTCACCTGTGCTGCGGTTCGGCCGGCACGTATTCGCTGACGCAGCCGGCGCTGTCGTATGCGTTGCGGAACCAGAAGCTCGAGCGCCTGCATGCGCAAGAGCCGCAGATCATCGTGTCGGCGAACGTCGGGTGCATTGCGCATCTGCAAAGCGGCACGTCGATGCCGGTGGTGCACTGGATCGAGCTCGTCGAGCACATGCTGGCCGGGTGACCGGCCAGTCACCCGAACGCGCGCACCCGGGCCGCGTACGCGAAAGCGGACGAACCTGTGCACGACCGCATGGCGGCACAGCGATGCGCTGACACGGTGCACCGCCATCGCATCCGTATAATTGGACGCCACCGACCCTTTGCAGACGTTGTCATGCCCGACCTGATCCACAATCTCGACGCGGTGCGCCAGCGCATCGCGCTCGCCGCGCAAGTCGCGGGCCGCGACCCGCGCTCGGTCGCGTTGCTCGCGGTATCGAAGACCTTTCCCGCCGAAGACGTCCGTGCCGCGCATGCGGCCGGCCAGCGCGCGTTCGGCGAAAACTACGTGCAGGAAGCGCTAACGAAGCTCGACGCGCTCGCCGATCTGCGCGAATCGATCGAGTGGCATTTCATCGGGCCGCTGCAATCGAACAAGACGCGCCCCGTCGCCGAGCGTTTCGACTGGGTTCATTCAATCGATCGTCTGAAGATCGCGCAGCGGCTCGCGGAACAGCGGCCCGACGGCATGCCGCCGCTCAATGTATGCGTGCAGGTCAACGTGAGCGGCGAAGCGTCGAAATCCGGTGTGCTGCCCGAAGAAGCCGCCGACGTCGCGCACGCGATCGCCGCGCTGCCGACGCTGCGCTTGCGCGGTCTGATGGCGATTCCGGAGCCCGCCGGCAGCATCGAGCAGCAGCGCGTGCCACATCGCGCGTTGCGCGAACTGTTCGACCGGCTGCGCGCCGCCGGGCTCGAGCTCGATACCCTGTCGATGGGCATGTCGGACGATCTCGAGGCGGCCGTGCTCGAAGGCGCGACGATGGTGCGCATCGGCACCGCGATCTTCGGCGCTCGCGACTATTCCAACTGAACCCTCTTCCGGACACACCATGAGAATTGCGTTTATCGGCGGCGGCAATATGGCTGCCGCGCTGATCGGCGGTCTGATCAAGCGCGGCGTCGCGGCAGCCGACCTCTATGCGATCGATCCGAACGAAGACGCGCGCAAGCGCAACCAGCAGCAATTCGGCATCGCGACCGGCGCGGCCGCCGACACGGCGCTCGCATCGTTCGACGCGATCGTGATCGCGGTCAAGCCACAAGTGGCGAAGGACGTCGCCAGCGCGCTGGCCGCGCATCTGTCGGCACGGCAGCTCGTGATCAGCATCGTCGCGGGCATTCGCGCCGCCGACCTGTCGCGCTGGCTGAACGGCCACGCGCGCATCGTGCGCACCATGCCGAATACGCCCGCGCTGATCGGCATGGGTGTCACGGGTCTGGTTGCACTAGGCGGCGTCGACGAAAGCGGACGCGCGCTCGCCTCGCAAGTGCTCGGCGCGGTCGGGCAAACCGTCTGGTTCGACGACGAATCGAAGATCGATGCGGTGACCGCGATCTCGGGCAGCGGTCCGGCGTATGTCTTCTATTTCATCGAAGCGCTGCAGGAAGCAGCCCGTCAGCTCGGCATGGACGAGGCGCAAGGCCGCGCGCTCGCGGTCGCGACGTTCACCGGCGCGGCGCAACTCGCGGCGCAATCGGATGAGCCGCCGTCGGTGTTGCGCGAACGCGTGACGTCCAAAGGCGGCACGACTGCGGCGGCGCTCGCCGCCTTCGACGCGCAGCATGTGAAGGATTCGATCGTGCGCGGCGCGCTTGCCGCCGATGCGCGCGCGAAAGAGATGGGCGAGGAGTTCGGCAAACAGTAGTGCCTGCCGCCTGAGGCGCGCGCTATCACCTCGTGCGGCCCGCTGCGGCCTGCTGCGGCCTGCTGCGCCGAGCGCCACGAGTGCGACGGGCCGCTCACGCGGCCCCTTTATCGTTCATAGGTTCTGCACTGCGTAATGCGCCGCAATGCCGGCAAACAGCACGCCGCCCAGCCAGTTGTTATGGCGAAACGCGGCGAAGCACGGCATCCGTTCGCGGCCGCGGATCAGCGTGTAGTGATAGATCGCGCAGCCCACGGCCGCCGCAAGACCGATCCAGTAAAGCACACCGTAGTGCAGCACGACGCCGATCCCCGCATAGATGCCGAGCGTCGCCGCGTAGCAGAGCATGATCGCGAGCACGTCGTAGCGGCCGAACGTCAATGCGGAGGTGCGAATGCCGATCTTGATGTCGTCGTCGCGATCGACCATCGCGTACTCGGTATCGTATGCAACGGACCAGAACACATTGGCAACAAGCATCACCCATGCAAGCATCGGCACTTGGTCCTGAATGGCCGCGAACGCCATCGGAATGCCAAAACCGAACGCAATGCCGAGATACGCCTGCGGAATCGCGAAAAAGCGCTTGGTGAACGGATAGGTGCCGGCGACGAAAAGCGCGAACACCGACAGTTCCTTCGTCAGCGTATTGAGCGGCCAGATCAGCACAAACGCGACCAGCGCGAGCGCCGCCGCGAGCGCGACGGCTTCCCATGCCTTGATCTTGCCCGACGTGATCGGCCGGTTTTCGGTGCGCTTCACGAAGCGGTCGAAATCGCGGTCCGCGTAGTCGTTGATCGCGCAGCCGGCCGAACGCATCAGCAGCGTGCCGAGCGCAAAAATAACGAGCAGCGATAACGCCGGCCGCCCGTCGGATGCGATCCACAGCGCGTTGAGCGTCGGCCACAGCAGCAGCAGGCTGCCGATCGGCTTGTCCATGCGGACGAGCCGCAGATAGAGCGGGAGTCTGGCGAACATGGGAAGTGCGTCGGGGACGATGCCGCTATTTTAGTGCAGCATGGGGCGGGACTTTCCGAACGGCGCAATCGCGCCACAGTCGGCCACGCTCGCGCGTCCTGCGCTGCCGCATCAATCAGCGCGTCCGCAAACGAAAAAGCCCGACAGGTTCTACCCCTGTCGGGCTTTTCAACGTCAGTGCGACGTCTTCTCGTTCGCTCCCGCTCAGGCGAGCATCGAGCGCAGCATCCACGCGGTTTTTTCGTGCGTCTGCATGCGTTGCGTCAGCAGATCGGCGGTCGGCTCGTCGTTTGCCGATTCCGTGAGCGGGAAAATTTCGCGCGCGGTGCGCACAACCGACTCCTGGCCTTCGACGAGCTGGCGGATCATCTCTTCCGCCGACGGCACGCCGTCCGCTTCAGCGATCGACGACAGCTTCGCGAAGTCCTTGTAGCTGCCCGGCGCGAACACGCCCAGCGCGCGGATCCGCTCGGCGATCGAATCGACGGCCAGCGCGAGTTCGTTGTATTGGCCTTCGAACATCAGATGCAACGTGTTGAACATCGGACCCGTAACGTTCCAGTGGAAGTTGTGGGTCTTCAGATACAGCGTGTAGGTATCGGCTAGCAGGCGCGACAGGCCTTCTGCAATCTTCTTGCGATCCTTGTCGCTGATACCGATGTTGACGTGCGAAACGGCTTCTTTTTTGGCCATGATGACTCCTTTCAAGAGTGATTCGTACCGGTCGCTTGCCCGGGATTGTCTGTTCGCAATCCTTGAACGCTCGAACGCCCGACAGTTTAGCGTAGAACGCCAACCCTTCGCGTGCGAGCCGGCGTGCGTCGCGGCCATCATTGCATTGCGCGCGTTGCGCCACATCGTTCCATGTGTCGCCTGGAGCGCAAGCGCCGAACGCGCTTGCGCTCAGCCGCCGAAAATGTGCGCGATGCCGTGCGCGACGATCACCGCATAGCCGCTGCTGACCACCGCCAGGCCGAGCATCCGGCGCGCAAGCGCCGCGCTGTGCATACGCTGCAAGTGCTGAGCGTGCGCGCGGCCGTTGATACTCATCAATACCATCTGGACCATGATCGTTCTCCTTTCACTTCAGGACGGCGGCGCGGGCTGCATATTGTTGCGTGGCTTGCTGCCGCGCCGCCGTCGAACTGCTCGACTCGGGTTGCTTCGTCGGGTTACTTCGTCGGGTTACTTCGTTTTCCCCGACGTCGCGGCGATCTTCTCGATCGCCGCGATCACGCCTTCCGCGTACGCCGGGTCGATACGGCGGAAATGCTCGATCTGACGCGCGACGATATCCTCCGGCACACCATTGATGTGACGCGCAATGTTGCCGAAGAAGCGCTCGCGCTGCGCGGCGTCGAACAGGCGGAACAGCGCCGCGGGCTGGCTGTAGTAATCGCCGTCGTCGCGATGGTCGTAGCGATCGACTGCACCGGCCGCGAGCGGCGGCTCCGCCGCGTTCGGATCCTGCGCGAAGTCGCCGAACCGGTTCGGCTCGTAATTCGCCGTGCGGCCGAGATTGCCGTCCGCGCGCATCGCGCCGTCACGGTGGAACGAGCGCTGTGCGGGCGCGCGCGACGCATTCACCGGAATCTGGTGATGGTTGATCCCGAGGCGATAGCGCTGCGTGTCACCGTACGAGAACAGACGCCCTTGCAACAAACGATCCGGCGAGACGCCAATACCCGGCACCACATTCGCCGGCGTGAACGCCGACTGCTCGACGTCCGCGAAATAGTTATCGGCGTTGCGGTTCAGTTCGATCACGCCGACGTCGATCAGCGGATAGTCCTTGTGCGACCACACCTTCGTGATGTCGAACGCGTTGTAGCGATAGTTCGCCGCATCGGCTTCCGGCATCACCTGGATGCAGAAGCGCCAGCGCGGGAAATTACCCTTGTCGATATTGTCGACGAGGTCGCGCTGCGCGCTTTCGCGGTCCTGCGCAATCACTTGCGCAGATTCGGCGTCGGTGTAGTTCGCGATGCCCTGCATCGACTTGAAGTGGAACTTCACCCAGAACCGCTCGTTGTTCGCGTTGATAAACGAGAACGTGTGCGAGCCGAAACCGTGCATCTGCCGATAGTTTTGCGGAATGCCGCGGTCGCTCATCAGGATCGTCACCTGATGCAGCGATTCCGGATGGCGCGACCAGAAGTCCCACGCCGCGATATTGCTGCGGAGATTCGTGTACGGGTCACGCTTTTGCGTGTGGATGAAATCGGGAAACTTGAGCGGATCGCGGATAAAGAACACCGGTGTGTTATTGCCGACGACATCCCAGTTGCCCTCCTCGGTATAAAACTTGATCGAGAAGCCACGCACGTCGCGCTCGGCATCGGCCGCGCCGCGTTCGCCCGCCACCGTCGAGAACCGCATGAAAAGCGGCGTTTCCTTGCCGACTTGCGCAAACACTTTCGCCTTCGTGTAGCGCGAGATGTCGTGGGTGACCTTCAGCGTACCGAAGGCGCCCGAACCCTTCGCGTGCACACGGCGCTCGGGAATCACTTCGCGATCGAAATGCGCGAGCTTCTCGATCAGCCACATGTCCTGCAAGGCGACCGGACCGCGCACACCGGCGGTCATCGAGTTCTGGTTATCGGCAACGGGCGCACCGGCGGCGTTGGTGAGGGTACGTTCGGTCATTGCTCTGTTCCTTTGTTTGTCAGGGGCGATTCGTTCTTCGGGAAAGGCATTCGATGCGTCGGGATTACGCGGACAGCGCGCGATCGACGAGCAGAGCAATGGCGACGGTGCGCAGGGTTTGCGCCGGTGCGGCGTTGACTGCCGCGGCGGCTGCGCTCGGCTGCTGGAACGAAGCGGGAACAGACTGGCTGCGGGACTGGATGGCAAAAGGCGACACGTGCTGCATGGGTACCTCCGGGTTCTCGTTGTTGGGGATCAGCGAAGATCCATGAGAGGCACTATAGCAAAGCTATCGATTTATATAATTTAATTAAATTTATCTATTCGATAGAGGGTCGCGCGAACCCGGCGCTTCGTGTAGGATTAAATCCTACTCCAATGTCCCGGAGACGCAATCATGCGTTCCACGCAGCAATTCAGCATCACCCTGCCTAACGAACTAGCTGACCTCGTCCGTTCCAAAGTCGCGAGCGGCGAATATGCGACGGATAGCGAGGTCGTCCGGGATGGCTTGCGCACATTGGCCGCGCGTGATCGCGTGATCGAAACATGGCTGCGCGAAGAAGTTGCGCCTGCCTACGATGCGCTGAAGGCCGACCCGTCCCGCGCGGTCAGCGCAAGTGATGTTCGCGCGGCGCTCGCCGCGAAACGAAAATCGAGAGAGTGATTTGCCTATGACGACATCCGAAGTCAGATTCGCTCCTGAGGCGTTGGAGCATCTAGCCGAACTCGAGCGATATCTCGCGGATGTCTCTTCGCCGCGCGTGGCCGTGGATTACGTAGATGGAATCGTCGCGTATTGCGAAAGCTTGCGGACCTTCCCGCATCGCGGTCATCGGCGCGACGATATTCGGCCCGGGCTGCGGCTGACGAACTACCGTGGCCGCACAGCAATTGCCTTTCTTGTCGAAGACGAGCAGCCGATCATCGTTGGTGTGTTTTATGGCGGCCGGGATATCGAGGCGGCCCTCACTGCGGCAGACGACGAGTCGCCGCCTTCATTCCTCATGCTGCACGACAGCGCGTTTTAAAGCGATACGGTGTAAGCGCCCATCATTAACCGGGCGCCCTCGCCTCAATTCACCGCCGCCGGCAAATCGAGCTTCTTCACACCGGGCAGATCACAAGCGGCCACCGCGTCGCAGATCGCATCGATCGCCGGCATGCGCGTGAAGCTCTTGCGCCACGCAAGCACGACGCGGCGATCCGGCACCGGCTCGTCGAAGGCCACATAACTGAGCAGCCCCGAATCCACGCCGCCCGCATGGGGCTTTACCTCGTGCACCGACATGCGCGGCAGCACGGTAATGCCAACGCCGCTCGCGACCATATGACGAATCGTCTCGAGCGATGAGCCTTCGAAGGTCTTCTGAATACCGTCCGCGTTCTGCGAGAAACGCATCAGCTCCGGGCACACGCCGAGCACGTGATCGCGGAAGCAGTGGCCGCTGCCGAGCAGCAGCATGGTTTCCTGCTTGAGGTCGCTCGCGTCGATCTTGTCGCGCGTCTCCCACGCGTGGCCCGACGGCAGCGCGACGACGAACGGCTCGTCGTAGAGCGGCCGCAGCATCAGGCCCGTTTCGGGAAACGGCAGCGCCATGATCGCCACGTCGATTTCGCCCTGCTTCAGCAGTTCGATCAGCTTCAGCGTGTAGTTTTCCTGCAGCATCAGCGGCATCTGCGGGACGCGCTTGATCATCTGCTTGACGAGCGTCGGCAATAGATACGGCCCGATCGTGTAAATAACGCCAAGGCGCAGCGGCCCAACGAGCGGATCCTTCCCCTGTTTCGCGATCTCCTTGATCGCGAGCGTCTGCTCGAGCACGCGCTGCGCCTGCGTGACGATCTGCTCGCCGATCGGCGTCACGCTGACCTCGCTCGTGCCGCGCTCGAAGATCTGCACGTTCAGTTCGTCTTCGAGTTTTTTGATCGCTACGGACAGCGTCGGCTGGCTGACGAAACACGCCTCCGCCGCGCGGCCGAAATGCCGCTCGCGCGCCACCGCGACGATGTATTTCAGTTCTGTGAGCGTCATTGAGGGACCAATCAGTGCAATAAAATCAATAGGTTTCAGTTATACACCTATGGGGCCAATTCGCCAACCACCACGCATGCTGCGGCAGCGCGGCGAGCGGCAAACAGCCATCGTCCGCGCTTATGACCTATGCCTTCAGATAGTGTTCACGCCCGCCGAGCCAGCGCGCGAGATGCTGCGTCACGACGTCCGGGTATTGCGCGAGCAGCTGCGCTGCCGCTTCGCGCGCCGGCTCGATGAGCCAGCCGTCCTGCTGCAGGTCGGCGAAACGCAGCATCGCCGCGCCGGACTGGCGTGCGCCGAGAAACTCGCCGGGACCGCGAATGTCGAGGTCGCGGCGCGCGATTTCGAAGCCGTCGGTGGTCTCGCGCATCGTCTGCAGGCGCGCTCGCCCGGCAATCGATAGCGGCCCCGAATACAGCAGCACGCATACCGACGCGACGCTGCCGCGCCCCACGCGGCCACGCAACTGATGCAGTTGCGCGAGCCCGAAGCGCTCCGCGTGTTCGATCACCATTAACGACGCGTTCGGCACGTCGACGCCGACTTCGATCACGGTCGTCGCCACCAGCAACTGGACCTCGTTGCGTGTGAACGCGTCCATCACCGCCGCTTTTTCCGCGGGCGCGAGACGGCCGTGCACGAGCCCGACTTTCAGCTCGGGCAGCGCGGCCACGAGCGTTTCGTAGGTCTCGACGGCCGTTTGCAGTTGCAACGTCTCGCTCTCCTCGATCAGCGGACAGACCCAGTAGACCTGACGCCCGGTGAGCGCCGCTTCGCGCACGCGTCCGATCACCTCTTCACGGCGCGCATCCGCAATCAGCTTCGTCAGGATCGGCGTGCGGCCCGGCGGCAGTTCGTCGATCGTCGAGACGTCGAGGTCCGCGTAGTACGTCATGGCGAGCGTGCGCGGAATCGGCGTCGCCGACATCATCAGCTGATGGGGCTGGAACGCGCGCGCGCCGTCCGCGGCGTTCTGCGCCTTGGCGCGCAGCGCGAGACGCTGTTCGACGCCGAAGCGATGCTGCTCGTCGACGATCACGAGCCCGAGGCGCGCGAATTCAACGGTGTCCTGGATGATCGCGTGCGTGCCGATCACGAGCCGCGCGGTGCCGAGCGCGGCCGCTTCGAGCGCCGCGCGCTTTTCCTTCGCCTTGAGACTGCCGGCGAGCCACGCAACCGTGACGCCGAGCGGTTCGAGCCAGCCACGCAGCTTGCGCGCGTGCTGCTCGGCGAGGATTTCGGTCGGCGCCATCAGCGCGGCCTGGTAGCCGGCATCGATCGCCTGCGCGGCGGCAAGCGCGGCGACGATCGTCTTGCCGCTGCCGACGTCGCCTTGCAGCAGACGCTGCATCGGGTGCGGCTGCGTCAGATCGTTCGCGATCTCGGCGCCGACGCGCTGCTGCGCGCCCGTCAGCGAGAACGGCAGCGCGGCGAGCAGACGCGTGACGAGCGAACCGGCGTCGCCGGCCGCGCGGCACGGCATCGCGGGCGCCGAGCGCGTGCGGCGTTCCTCGTGCGCGCGCTTGAGCGACATCTGCTGCGCGAGCAATTCTTCGAACTTGATGCGCGACCACGCCGGATGCGTGCCGTCGATCAGCGCGGTTTCGTCGGCGTCCGCGTGCGGGTGATGCAGCGTGCGCACCGCCTGCATCAGCGGCGGCAATTCGAGCGGCTTCAGATATGCGTGCGCGATCGCTTCCGGCAGCAGCTCCGGCAACGACGTGCGCGACAGCGCGTTGTCGATCGCCTTGCGCAGATACGCCTGCGTCACGCCGGCCGTGCTCGGGTAAACCGGCGTCAATGCCTGCGGCAGCGGCGTATCTTCATCGACGACGCGCACCGCCGGATGAACCATCTCCATGCCGAAGAAGCCGCCGCGCACATCGCCGCGCACGCGCAGCCGCACGCCGACCGACATCTGCTTGACCTGCGAGCCGTAGAAATTGAGGAAGCGCAGCACGAGCTCGTCGCCCGCGTCGTCACGCAGCTTCACGAGCAACTGACGGCGTGGCCGGTACGCGATTTCGTTATCGAACACGACGCCTTCCGTCTGCGCGATGCCGCCCGGCAGCAGCTCGCCGATCGGTGTCAGCGACGTTTCGTCTTCGTAGCGCATCGGCAGATGCAGCACGAGATCGATGTCGCGCGAGAGGCCGAGCTTCGCGAGCTTGTCGGCGGTGCGAGGAAGGGTGGGCTTGTCGGCGGGCTTCTCGGCTGCGCGCCCGGATGGGGAGCCGGCAGCCGGTTTTGCCGCGCGCTTCGCGGGCAGCTTCTTCGCCGCTTTCGTTGTCGGCCCCTCGGACGCGGGCGCCGGATCCTGCTGCTGCGGCAATGCGGCCGCAGCCTCGTCGCTCACCTGCGTCCGCGCCGACGCCGCCTTGCCGCGCACGGCGCGCCGCGGCAAGGCGGCGTCGGCATCATCGGGGTCTACAGGCGGACGGCGTTCGGACAAGGGCATGAGTCGCTTCGCAAGTACAATATCGGCTTTCCACGTTTTCGTGGCCGTTCGGCGCGGCATCAGGAGGCAGGCGCCGGCGCGGCAATGTCCCGCAATCATAGCCGCTCGGCGCGCGGCGTCGATTCTGTCTGATCTGTTTTGCTTGAGTCCGACGCGGATTGGATCATTGCGGGATCGCTGCCGCTTATCGCCTGCGCGCGGCATTGGTCATAATTTGCCGCCGGTTGCCGCGTCGTCGTTGCCGCGTCGTCGTTGCCGCGTCGTCGTTGCCGCGTCGTCGTTGCCGCGTCGTCGTTGCCGCGTCGTCGTTGCCGCATCGTCGTTGCCGCATCGTCGCCGCTTCGTCGTTCCTGCATTCGTTGCCGCATTGCCGTCGCATCCGCCGCAGCTTTGCTGCACGCCCGAACCCAGGCGCTTGCACCATTTGCACGCCACTTTATTAGCCGTTCCGTATTCAGCCCGTCCGCATGTTCACCCTCTCCGATTTCGATTTCGCGCTGCCGCCCGAACTGATTGCACAAGTCGCGTTGCCCGAGCGCAGCGCAAGCCGCCTGCTCGAAGTGGACAGCCGGACTCAGCCGGCAACGCTCATCGACCGTCACTTTGCCGAACTGCCCGACTGTGTCGCGCCGGGCGATCTGCTGGTGTTCAACGACACGAAGGTGCTGAAAGCGCGCTTTCTCGGCCATAAATCGAGCGGCGGCAAGATCGAGGTGCTGATCGAGCGGCTCACCGGCGAACGCACCGCGCTTGCGCAAATCCGCGCGAGCAAGAGCCCGGCCGCGGGCACGCAAATACGTCTTGCCGACGCGTTCGACGTGACGGTCGGCGAGCGCGTCGAGCCGTTCTACACGCTGCATTTTCCGGCCGACTGCCTGACGCTGATCGAGCAGTACGGCCGGCTGCCGCTGCCGCCGTACATCGAGCACGACCCCGATGCAACCGATGAAACGCGCTACCAGACCGTCTACGCGCAAAATCCGGGCGCGGTCGCCGCGCCGACCGCCGGCCTGCATTTCGACGAAGCGCTGTTCGCGCGGCTCGATGCGCGCGGCGTCGAACGCGCGACGCTCACGCTGCACGTCGGCGCGGGCACGTTCCAGCCGGTGCGCGTCGAAAACATCGCGGAGCACAAGATGCACAGCGAGTGGTATCAGCTGCCGCAGTCGCTGGTCGACAAGATCGCCGCGACGCGTGCGCGCGGCGGCCGCGTGATCGCGGTCGGCACGACGTCGATGCGCGCGCTCGAAGCCGCCGCGCGCGATGCGGAAAGCGCCGGCCGGCCGCTCGCCGCGACGAGCGCGGAAACGGATATCTTCATCACACCGGGCTATCGCTTTCGTGTCGTTGACCGGCTCGTGACGAACTTCCATCTGCCGAAGTCGACGCTGCTGATGCTCGTGTCCGCATTCGCCGGCATCGATACGATTCGTGCCGCGTATACGCATGCAATCGAAGAACGATACCGTTTCTTCAGTTATGGCGATGCGATGTTGCTGACGCGCAGCGAAGCTGAGTGACGGCGGGCGTTCGTGCGGCATCTGCCTGAATTCAAACGTGTTTCATCGGCCACCGGATATCCTTCGGCGGGCCTCACTACTCAAAGCGCTGGACTGTTCTCCAGTGGCATAGGAGCTTCTCAATGACCGACGGTCATCATCGCAACGATCACACAAATCACGCCGATCACCCGGCGACAGCCCACACGCCGCCCGCCAACGGCCTCAAATTCGATCTGCTGAAAACCGACGGCCTCGCGCGCCGCGGCCGTCTAACGCTGAACCACGGCGTCGTCGAAACGCCGATCTTCATGCCGGTCGGCACCTACGGCACGGTCAAGGCGATCCAGCCGCGCGAACTCGAAGAAATCCGCGCGCAGATCATTCTCGGCAACACGTTTCACCTGTGGCTGCGCCCCGGCCTCGACACCGTCGCCGCGCACGGCGGCCTGCACAGCTTTATGGGCTGGAAGCGGCCGATCCTGACGGACTCAGGCGGCTTCCAGGTGTTCTCGCTCGGCGACCTGCGCAAGATCACCGAAGACGGCGTCACATTCGCGTCGCCGATCAACGGCGACAAGCTGTTTCTGTCACCGGAAGTCTCGATGCAGATCCAGAAAGTGCTGAATTCGGACATCGTCATGCAGTTCGACGAATGCACGCCGTACGCCACCAACGGCGTGCCAACCACGCGCGATGAAGCGGCCGCGTCGATGCGCATGTCGATGCGCTGGGCAAAACGCTCGATCGACGAATTCAACCGCCTGTCGAACCCGAATGCCCTCTTCGGCATCGTTCAGGGCGGCATGTTCGAGGATCTGCGCGACGAATCGCTGGCGGGCCTCGCCGAAATGGACTTCCACGGCCTCGCGATCGGGGGACTGTCGGTCGGCGAGCCGAAAGAGGACATGATGCGCGTGCTCGAACACGTCGCGCCGCGGCTGCCCGCGAACAAGCCGCACTATCTGATGGGCGTCGGCACGCCCGAGGATCTCGTGGCCGGCGTCGCAGCGGGGGTCGACATGTTCGATTGCGTGATGCCGACGCGCAACGCGCGCAACGGCTGGCTCTTCACGCGTTTCGGCGACATCAAGATCCGCAATGCAACGCACAAAAGTTCGCTGCGCCCGCTCGACGAGCAATGCGGCTGCTATACGTGCCGCCACTTCACGCGCGGTTACCTGCACCATCTGCATCGCGTCGGCGAGATTCTCGGCGCGCAATTGAATACGATCCACAACCTGCACTACTACCTCGAGCTGATGCAGGAAATGCGCGACGCGATCGACGGCGGCAACTTCACGGCGTTTCGCCAGCAGTTCCACGAGAATCGCGCGCGCGGCACCGATTAGAACGATGCCCGAGTGCCGCATAAAACTTTACAATTCACTTTCGAAACGGCATGCCGGTCGACGTATCCAATCCGTGTTACACGCGGGCCCAGATACATCCGTGCCATGCCGTCGCGTAAAGGGCCGGTGGTAGAATAATCGGCTGACTTTTTCTGATTGCTAAAAACGGAGAGACCGACGTGCCGAATTTCATTACCAACGCATTTGCGCAAGGCGGAGCCGCGGGGGGCGCCGAATCGAGCCTGATGAGCTTCCTGCCGCTGATTTTGATGTTCGCAGTGCTCTACTTCATCATGATCCGCCCGCAAATGAAGCGCCAGAAGGAGCATCGCAACATGCTCGCGGCGATGGCCAAAGGCGATGAAGTGGTGACGAACGGCGGTATTGTCGGCAAGATCACGAAAGTCGGCGACGCGTATGTCGGCGTCGAAATCTCGGAAGGAACGGAAATCACCGTGCAGAAGGCTTCGGTCACGACGATTCTCCCGAAAGGCACGATCAAATCGCTGTAACGCGACGATCTGCGCAACTAGAGCAAGACCCGCAAGGCCTGTCCCGAAGCCCCAGGTTGAAGCCGCTGCAGCTGAACGCGGCGTGGCCTTGCAAGCAACTGGCATCTTGCCGCCAACCGTCCGTTGGACCATCCCATGAATCGTTACCCCCTCTGGAAATATGCCGTGATGCTGGTGGCGCTCGCCATCGGCTTCCTGTACACGCTGCCCAACTTCTTCGGCGAAGCGCCGGCGGTGCAGGTGTCGAGCGGCAAGGCAACGGTCAAGCTCGATTCGGCCACGCTGTCGCAGGTCGAAGCGGCGCTGGCGGCGAGCCAGATCAAAGCCGACGACGTCACGTTCGATAATTCGACGTTGAACGCGAACATCCGCGTGCGCGTGGCCGATACGGACACGCAGCTGCGCGTGAAGGATCTGCTGCAGAAGTCGCTGAACAGCGACCCGTCGGATCCAACGTACGTCGTCGCGTTGAACCTGCAAAGCGCATCGCCGCACTGGCTGACTGCGCTGCACGCGTTGCCCATGTACCTCGGTCTCGATCTGCGCGGCGGCGTGCACTTCCTGCTGCAGGTCGACATGGCGGGCGCGCTGAACAAGAAACTCGATTCCGACGCGTCCGATGCGCGCACGCTGCTGCGTGACAACCGCATTCGCGACGGCGGCGTGAACCGCGTCGGCCAGTCGGTGGTCGCGAGCTTCGCGGACCAGAGCGTCGCCGAAGCGGCGCGCAAGCAACTGACCACAGCCGTCAGCGAACTGCAGTGGGCCACGCAACCGGCGCCGACCGGCGGCTGGCAGGTGGTCGGCACGTTCACGCCGGCCGTGGAAAAGGAAGTACAGGACGCCGCGCTCAAGCAGAACATCACCACGCTGCATAACCGCGTCAACGAACTGGGCGTCGCGGAACCGGTGATCCAGCAGCAGGGCAACGACCGCATCGTCGTCGAACTGCCGGGCGTGCAGGATACGGCCAAGGCGAAGGACATCATCGGCCGCACGGCGACGCTCGAAGCGCGCCTCGCCGACCCGGTCAACACCCATCCGAATCCGAACGACCCGGTGCCGCCGGGCGACGAGCTCTTCACGCAAGGCAACCAGGTGCCGGTGCTGCTGCGCAAGCAGATCATCTTCACCGGCGACCGCATTATCGACGCGTCGGCGGGCTTCGACGAGCATCAGCGTCCTTCCGTCAATCTCCGCCTGGACTCGGCGGGCGGCCGCGCGCTGCGCGCGGTGTCGCGCGACAACATCGGCAAGCCGATGGCGATGGTGCTGTTCGAAAAGGGCAAGGGTCAGGTGCTGACGGTCGCAACGATCCAGTCGGAACTCGGCGACCGCTTCCAGATTACCGGCCAGCCGACGCCGCAAGCGGCAGCCGACCTCGCGCTGCTGCTGCGCGCCGGCTCGCTCGCCGCGCCGATGGACATCATCGAGGAACGCACGATCGGCCCGAGCCTCGGCGCCGACAACATCAAGAAGGGCTTCGATTCGGTCGTCTACGGCTTTATCGCGATCGCCGCCTTCATGATCGCGTACTACATGCTGTTCGGCCTGATCTCCATGATCGCGCTGTCGGTGAACCTGCTGCTGCTGATCGCGATCCTGTCGATGCTGCAGGCCACGCTGACGCTGCCGGGTATCGCCGCTATCGCGCTCGCGCTCGGTATGGCAATCGACGCGAACGTGCTGATCAACGAGCGCGTGCGCGAAGAGCTGCGCAACGGCGCACCGCCGCAACTTGCAATCCAGAACGGCTACGCGCATGCATGGGCGACCATTCTCGATTCGAACGTCACGACCCTGATTGCCGGCCTCGCGCTGCTCGCGTTCGGTTCCGGCCCGGTGCGCGGCTTCGCGGTCGTGCACTGTATCGGCATTCTGACGTCGATGTTCTCGGCCGTGTTCTTCTCGCGCGGCCTCGTGAACCTCTGGTACGGCGGCAAGAAGAAGCTGAAGTCGCTCGCGGTCGGCCAGGTATGGCGGCCGGCAACGGCGACGGCCGGCGGCGCTGCTGCGTACCTCGAAGACGATACCTCGGGCGACGACGCCGTCACGGCCACCGCGCGCAGCGCGAACGTGCCGGCGCCCGCTTCCACGGCCAAACGCAAAGCAGCCGCGAAGGGGTCCGCCGGCGCGCAGGCCAACGCGGGCAAACCAACGGTACGCCGCCGCAATGCGCCCGGCACGCCAACCGCCAGCGACACGCCGAAGAAACCGGGTTCAACCCGCTGACGCCCGGAGAACGAGACCATGGAATTTTTCCGCATCCATAAAGACATCCCGTTCATGCAACGGGCGTTGATCTTCAACGCGATTTCGCTGATCACGTTTATCGCCGCCGTGTTTTTCCTCGTGCACCGCGGCCTGCACCTGTCGATCGAATTCACGGGCGGCACGGTGATCGAAGTGCAGTATCCGCAAGCCGCGCAGCTCGAACCGGTGCGCGACACGCTGACGAAGATCGGCTACGCCGACGCGCAGGTGCAGAACTTCGGCACGTCGCGCGACGTGCTGATCCGCCTGCCGTTGAAGCAGGGTCTGAGTTCGGCACAGCAAAGCGATCAGGCAATGGCCGCGCTGAAGGCCGACAACGCGCAGGTGCAGTTGCAGCGCGTCGAGTTCGTCGGGCCGCAGGTCGGCAAGGAACTCGCCACCGACGGCCTGCTCGCGCTCGCGTGTGTAGTGGCAGGTATCGTGATCTACCTGTCGTTCCGCTTCGAATGGAAGTACGCCATCGCGGGCGTGATCGCGAACTTGCACGACGTCGTGATCATTCTCGGCTTCTTCGCGTTCTTCCAATGGGAATTCTCGCTGTCGGTGCTTGCGGCCGTGCTTGCGGTGCTCGGCTACTCGGTCAACGAGTCGGTGGTTATCTTCGACCGGATTCGCGAGACGTTCCGGCGCGAACGCAAGATGTCGGTGATGGAAGTGATCAACCACGCCATCACGAGCACGATGTCGCGAACCATCATCACGCACGGCTGTACGCAGATGATGGTGCTGTCGATGTTCCTGTTCGGCGGCCCGACGCTGCACTACTTCGCGCTCGCGCTGACCGTCGGTATTCTGTTCGGTATCTACTCGTCGGTGTTCGTCGCGGCGGCGCTCGCGATGTGGCTCGGCGTGAAGCGTGAAGATCTCGTGAAGGAAAAGAAGGAACGCCACGATCCAAACGATCCGAACGCGGGCGCGCAAGTCTGATCGCGGCACGCTTGCGCTGCAATTTTCTTCGGCAGAAAGGCCGGTTCAAATTGAACCGGCCTTTTTTCTTTTGGTACCCGCCTGGCAGTCACCGAACTACTGCTTGATCCCTTCGGCCTGGATATGCAGCACAGTCGCCATATTGAAGCCCTGCTTCTGCCCGAGATTGATGCCGTAGTCCGCGCGGTCGAACTTCGCGGTCGCATCGACGCCGCAGACCTCGCGCTTGAGCATCGGGTGCTGCATGCACTTGAACGAGACGACCCGCAGATTCAGCGGCTTCGTCACGCCGTGCAGCGTGAGATCGCCGATCACCTCGACCGGTTTGTCGCCGTCGAAGCGGATCTGCGTGCCCTTGTAGACCGCCGTCGGATACT
This sequence comes from Paraburkholderia edwinii, assembly GCF_019428685.1. Taxonomy (NCBI): domain Bacteria; kingdom Pseudomonadati; phylum Pseudomonadota; class Betaproteobacteria; order Burkholderiales; family Burkholderiaceae; genus Paraburkholderia; species Paraburkholderia edwinii. Next base: position 1,045,295 of record NZ_CP080095.1, on the reverse strand, counting down.
TCGCGACGTCGAGCAGCTCGTCGGAACGCGCATGCTCGTCGAGCTTCGGATTGCCGGTCTGGATCGACGACGTATCGATCGTCACGTCGACCGTCCCGGTTTTCGCCGCGCGATCGACCGTCACGGTTCCCGCCGACTTCGTGAACTTCCCGCGCCATACGGACAAGCCGCCCATATGATCGGTTTCGAAGCTCGGAAACGTGTGATTGGGATCGAGCTGATACGTATCGGTGGCCGCCGCTGCGTCGAGCGGAAGCAAAGCCGAAACCGCAAGCGCCGCGACGGCGCCGACCAAGCATGTCTTCCTCACCTTTGTTCTCCTTTTTTCAGGCGCGATGCACGAACGCGCGCGCCGATGCCGATCGCTGTCTTCTACATCTCGATACCTCTTACTCCACTTCCTGCAGTTTTATTTCCCCGCACCAACGAAGTGAAACTTGATGACGACATCGTCGGCCACCACCGACGTGTCTTTCCATTCGCCGAGCCCGATGTCGTATTGCGAGCGCCTGATCGTCAGCGCACCGTCGAACACATGCGCCGCGCCCTGCGTCGTCACGGTCACTGGCACGACCACCGTCTGCGACTTGCCTTTGATCGTCAGCTTGCCGGTGACGTTGAACTTGTCCGCGCCAGCGGGTGCAATCGCGCTCGAGACGAAGGTCGCGCCCGGGAAGCGCTTCGTGTCGAACCAGTCCTTGCCGCGCACTTCGTCGTTATAGGTTTCGTCGCCGAGGTCGTAGCTCGTCATATCGACGTCGACCTTCGCGCTGCCCGCGGCCGGCTGCGCCGGATCGAACGCAAGCTGCGCAGAAAATTTGGTGAACTTGCCTTCGACGGGCACATTCATCTGCTTCGACGTCGCGGTGATCGTGCTATGCGCCACGTCGATCTGCGCGTGTGCGTCGCGCGCCGTCAGCGCAAACGGCATGGCGGCCGCAGCCGCCATCGCGATGCTGAAGTATCTGGCCGATGCGGCGACCCTGATCCGTGTGAACGAGGCTTTCACTGGTTGTCCTTATTTGAGGAAAGGGATCATGCGCGACAGCAGCCCGTCGCGATCGAGCCACTGATGCTTGAGCGCGGCCGCGATGTGCAGTACGACAAGCACGAGCAACGTGTAGTTGAGCGCGATATGCACGTTCTTCAGCACCGTCTTGAGCACGGGGTCGGGCGCGATCAGCCGCGGCAACGGCACGAGCCCGAGATACACCACCTGCACATTGGCCGCCGAACTGTAGAGATATCCGGACACCGGAATCACCACCATCAGCACGTACAACGCGAGGTGCGTGGCCTGCGCGGCCATGCGCTGCCAGGCGGGCATGCCTGCGGGCAGCGGCGGCGCCGCATGCGTCGTACGCCACACGATACGCAGCACGACTAACGCAAATACCGTAACGCCAATCCACTTGTGCCACGAGAAGTAACGCAGCTTCGTCGGCGTAAAGCCGGGAATATCGGTCATCACCCAGCCGAGCGAAAAGCCGCAAACGATCAGCACTGCGATCAGCCAGTGAAAAGCGATGGCCGTGCGCGTGTAGCGCAGGCTGGTTGCGCGTCCGGCAAACGACGAGAGATGTGCCACGGCAGGCCTCCCGTACAAGGAATCGCGAGATTGAAATTAAACGACATGGCCGCGCCCGTTATTCCCGTCGATGCGTGTCGCATCGCGTGCAGCCTCGCATCTTTTATCGTGGACGCGCCCTCGCGTCATGCTACTCCACCCTACGGGCTTCCATGCAAGCGTCCCGAACCTATCGCGGCGCGGTCCGGAATTTGCTATTACGGCTCGGGCCCGATGGGAAACACCGCAGCCTCGTACCATGCGGCGATACCGGTGCAGTACGGCGGAGTGACGGGAACACCCGCGGCGACCAACACAAGCCACGCAAGCACGCGACACGTCACCTCCGGCCGCTGCCACCCTATGCGGTGACGGCGAAGCGCCTTTGATACTATGTCGCCAGGTTTTTGTGGCCCGCCCGTGGAGAGCGGCGCGAACGCAAGCGCCGCCGACCGCCGAACTCTTAACGTTTTGCTCTTGCCTGCATGGAACAAGACCGCCTGATTGCATGCCACGACTGCGATGCGCTGTTTCAGAAGCCGCGCCTCGGCCGGCGGCGCCTCGCGCGTTGCCCGCGCTGCGGAGCCGTGCTGTACGGCAGTTCGACGGGACGCCTCGACCCGATCTGCGCGATGACGATGGCCGCGCTCATCACCTTCCTGATCGCGCAGACCTTTCCGATTATCGAGCTCGAAGCCAACGGCATCACCTCGCAGGCGAGCCTGTTCGGCGCCATCGAAGTGCTGTGGACCCAGGACATGCAGATCGTCGCCGTCATGGTGTTCTGCTCGACGATCCTCTTTCCTCTGACCGAACTGCTCGCGCTGCTGTACGTGCTGCTGTCGGTGCGCGCGGGCTATGTGCCGCTGGCGTTTCATCAGGTCATGCGCGCGATCCAGTTCGTGCGGCCGTGGGGCATGATCGAGGTGTTCATGCTCGGCACGCTCGTCACGATCGTCAAAATGACGAGCGTGGCGCGCGTGATTCCCGAGGCGGCGCTCTTTGCTTTCGGCGCGCTGACACTGATGTTCGCGGTGGTCGTGACGTTCGAGCCACGCACGCTGTGGGACATCGCCGATACGCTGACGCGGCACAAAACGCGACAGACGCGGCGCCGTATGCGGCGCACGAAAAACCTCGGCAAGCCCACCGCACGGCAGCCGGGTAGCAGCGGCACGGCGGGCACAACGGGCACGGCGGCGTCCACGCCGCGCAGGGGATGAGCGCCCGATGAAATACCTGACGGCCTCGCGCGCCGGTCTGATCTCGTGCCATGCATGCGGACGCGTGCAGAAGCGCGTTCGTTTCGCGAGCGCGGATCATGCGCCGCAACGCTGCGAACGGTGCGGCGCGCCGATGCACCGGCGCAATCCGGATAGTCTGATGCGCACGTGGGCGCTGCTGATCGCCGCCGCGGTGCTCTACATTCCGGCAAATCTGCTGCCCGTGCTGCACACCACATCGCTGGTCGGCACCGAGAACGACACGATCATGAGCGGCGTCGTCTATTTCTGGACGTCGGGCGACTGGCCGCTGGCGATCATCGTGTTCGTCGCGAGCATTCTCGTACCGATGATGAAGCTCACGGTGCTCGCGCTGCTCAGCATCACCACGCAGCGCCGTTCGCGCTGGCGGCCGCACGAGCGCACCGCGCTATATCGCATGGTCGAGCGGATCGGACGCTGGTCGATGCTCGACATCTTCGTCATCACGCTGACCGTCGCGCTGGTGCGCTTCAAGTCGCTCGCCGAAATTACCGCGGGGCCCGGCGCGATCGCGTTCGGCTCGGTCGTCATCCTGACGATGCTCGCGTCGATGCAATTCGATCCGCGCCTGATCTGGGACAACATCGAGACCGGCCCACCGCCGCGCCGCCGACCGAGCACGAACACGAACAACAACGACAGCACGACTTCCCCTTCGAAGGCCTCACAGGACTCCCAGGACACGCCCCATGAATAGTCCACAAGACCCGACGCCGCCCGACGCGCCGCGCCACGATCCGACCGGACCGGACGTACCCGAGCCCGATATCGACGCGCGCCGCCGCTGGCTGCCGTCGCTCGTGTGGGTAATTCCGCTGATCGCCGCGCTGATAGGCGTCGCGCTCGTAATCCAGTCGGTCTACCAGAAAGGCCCGACCATCACGATCAGCTTCAGCTCCGCGGAGGGGCTCGAGCCGGGCAAGACGAAGGTCAAGTACAAGGACGTCGACATCGGCTACGTGAAGCAGATCAAGCTGTCGAACAATCATTCGCGCGTGCTCGTCTATGTGCAGCTGTCGAAGGAAGCCGACGACTTCGCGGTGAAGGACAGCCGCTTCTGGGTCGTCAGGCCGCGGATCGGCGCTAGCGGCGTGACGGGTTTGAGCACGCTGCTGTCGGGCTCGTATATCGGCGTCGATGGCGGGCGTTCGACCGAGACGCAGACTGAATTCGTCGGACTCGAAGCGCCGCCGGCCGTCACGGTCGACCAGAAGGGGCGGCAGTTCACGCTGCGCGGCGAGTCGCTCGGCTCGATCGATATCGGCTCGCCCGTCTACTACCGGCGCGTGCAAGTCGGCCAGGTCACGGGCTTTTCGCTCGACAAGGACGGCACCGGCGTGACGGTGCAGGTGTTCGTCAATGCGCCGTTCGACCAGTATGTCGGCACGAATTCGCGCTGGTGGCATGCGAGCGGCGTCGACTTGCGGCTCGATTCGAGCGGCTTCAAACTCAATACGCAGTCGCTTGCGACGGTGATCGTCGGCGGTCTCGCGTTCCAGTCGCCGCCGGGCCAGGCAGTCGGCGTGCAGGCGCCGAACAATATGACGTTCCGCCTCGGTGACGACGAAAGCGATGCAATGCGCGAGCCCGACGGCGAACCGGTGCGCGTCGTAATGAACTTCAACCAGTCGCTACGCGGGCTGTCGGTCGGCGCGCAGGTGGACTTCCGCGGTATCGTGCTCGGCCAGGTGACGAGTATCGGCGTCGAATACGATCCGAAGATCCGCAACTTCACGATGCCGGTCACGATGAACCTGTATCCGGACCGTCTGCGCCGCCGCACGCGCGAAGCGCTGCCGGCGCCGGGCACGCCGTCCAGCAACGATCTGCTGCAGGCGCTCGTCAGGCACGGGCTGCGCGGCCAGCTGCGCACCGGCAACCTGATCACGGGCCAGCTGTATATCGCGCTCGACATGTTCCCGAACGCGCCGAAGGCAACCGTCGACGTAGCGGCCGATCCGCTCGAGCTGCCGACCATGCCGAATTCGCTCGACGAACTGCAGCTGCAGATCGCGGACATTGCGAAGAAGCTCGACAAGGTGCCGTTCGACCAGATCGGCACGAACGTGAACGCCGCGCTCAAGCATGCGGACAAGCTGTTCTCGCAGCTCGACACGGAACTGCTGCCGCAGGCGCGCGACACGCTCACGGCCGCCAAGCAGACTTTCGGCTCGGCCGAGCAGACGCTGCAGCAGGATTCGCCGCTGCAATCCGACGTCCACCAGGCGCTGCAGGAGCTGACGCGCACGCTGCAGTCGCTGAACGCGCTGTCCGATTATCTGGAGCGCCACCCCGAATCGCTCGTCCGCGGAAAACCAGGAGATCAAAAATGACGTTTGCGTGGCTCACCCGTTCGTTGCGTGCGCCGCGCGGCACGGCGGCGCGATCCGGTTCCGGCGGCGAGGCGGCTGTTGCGATTACAGCCAAGGCCAGGGCTACGACGACGGCCGCGGCCGGCGTGTTGTGTGCGCTGGCGCTGGCCGCGTGCTCGTCGCCGTCGAGCCGGTTCTACACGCTCTCCACCGGCGATACGTCCGCGCCTACCGCCGCGACAGCAGCTGTCGCGAATCCGGCGTTTCTGATTGAAGTGACGCCGGTCGATGTGCCGCCGCAGGTTGCCAAGAACCAGTTCGTCGTCCAGAACAGCAACAACCAGGTGAGCGTGCTCGAAGAGGAGCGCTGGGCGTCGCTGCCGGGCGATGAAATCCGCCGCGCGCTGTCGAACTCGCTGACGCGGCAGCTGGGCACGTTCGACGTATTCGGTACGCCGTATCCGGACCGCGTGCCGGTCTATCGGGTCAAGGTGAACGTGCAGCGCTTCGAGTCGTGGCCCGGTTCGCATGCGCTGATCGATGCCGTCTGGAGCGTGCGCGCGGTGCGCACGCAGGCGCTTCTAACGTGCCGTACGGTGGCAAGCGTACCGGTCGTCGCCGGCTACGATGCGCTCGCCATCGGACATCAGCGCGCGGTCCAGCAGATTTCGAACGAAATCGCCGACGCGGTGCGCACGCTTTCCGCGAATCCGGCGAAGGGTGCAACGCCCGCGTGTCCGACGGCGTCGGTGCAGGCGGCGCCGACGGCAGTGGCTCCGCCAAAGGCGGGCGCGGGCAGTTGAAGCAACTGAAGCAGCGGATATCGCCGACGCGACACGGCGTGCGGATATCCGCCGGCTTCAGCACAAGGTGATGCTTCTCTACTTCGGGCGCGGCGACCGCGAGCACTGAGGCCCGGTCGCCGATGCAGATACGCCGGCCGCACGGCGCTCACGTATCCGTCGACTTCGGCCCGCGCGGCGCCGATACAACGCGATTTCCGCAGAGCCACGGCCTCGCCAAGCCCGGAGCCCGACCGCGTACAATGGCGGCTTACTCCACGCCCGACGCGTTCCGATCCGCGTCCAACGCCCTGCGGCCCGCTCCATGTCTTTCGATTTTTTTGTCCCCTGCCCACGCGGCCTCGAAGCCGCGCTTGCCGCCGAACTCGCCGAGATTGCCGCGAAGCATCTGAACGGCGCGCCGTTCACCGCGGGCGCGCAGGTGCCCGGCGGCGTGCACTTTCGCGGCGGCTGGGCGGCCGGCATGGCCGCCAATCTGCATTCGCGTATTGCGAGCCGCGTGCTGCTGAAAATCGCGCAGCGGCCGTACCGCAACGAACAGGACGTCTATGCGCTCGCGCTCGAGCAACGCTGGGAGCAATGGTTTTCGGCGAATGAAACGTTGCGCGTCGACGTGACCGCGATCAAGTCGCCGCTGCGCAGCCTCGAGTTCGCTACGCTGCGGGTCAAGGACGCGATCTGCGATCGCCTGCGCGACGTCAGCGGCGCGCGGCCGAGCATCGACACCGGCGCACCCGACGTGCGCGTGTTCGCGTTTCTCACCGCCACCGAATGCACGCTGTATCTCGACACATCGGGCGAGCCGCTCTTCAAGCGCGGCTGGCGCCTCGACAAGGGCGCCGCGCCGCTGCGCGAGAACCTCGCCGCCGGCATTCTGCGGCTGACGGGCTGGACGCCGGGCACGCCGCTCTATGACCCGATGTGCGGCAGCGGCACGTTCCTCGCCGAAGCGGCGCAGGTCGCATTGAACATCGCGCCGGGAGCCGACCGGCGTTTCGGCTTCGAGAAGCTCAAGCAATACGACGTCAGCGTCTGGCAAGCAATGAAGGTCGCGGCGCAGGACGTCAAACGCGCCGCGCGTGCCGATGCGAGGCGCGGTGACCTGCAAATTTACGGCAGCGACATCTCCGGCGACATGCTTGAAAAGGCGCGCGCAAACTTCGACCGCGCGGGCTTTTCAGGGCTGCCGCTCAAGCAGGTCGACGCGCGCGGCATGACGCCGCCGACGGACGCCGCAGGCATTCTGGTCGCGAATCCGCCGTACGGCGAGCGCATCGAAGTGCGCGGCCGCGGCCCGCGCGGCGAGGTTCGTGCGCCAAGCCGCGATCGCGAGAACCGCGACGATCGTGACGAACGGTTTCATCGCACGCATTCGGATACGCCGGACAGCGAGTTTTTCCAGTCGCTCGGCGATGCGTTGAAGCAGCGCTTTACCGGTTGGCACGCGTTCGTTCTGACGTCCGATCGCAAACTGCCGGGTCAGCTTCGGCTACGCGAATCGGCGAAGACGCCGCTTTTCAACGGCGCGCTCGAATGCCGGCTGTTCCGTTTCGATCTCGTCGCCGGCAGTGTCAAGCAGAAGCCCGCCGCGTCCGCGGAGTAATTGCGGGGATTCTGCTTCTGGTTGGTGTGCAGCAACCGCAGCAACCGGTCGATTGATGCACACCGAACCGTATCGCTCACTCGACCGACTTCACCATATCCTCGATCACCTTCTTCGCATCGCCGAAGACCATCATCGTCTTGTCCATGTAGAAGAGATCGTTGTCGAGGCCCGCGTAGCCGGCCGCCATCGAGCGCTTGTTGACGATCACGGTGCGCGCCTTGTACGCCTCGATGATCGGCATGCCCGCGATCGGCGACTTCGGATCGTTCTTGGCCGCCGGATTCACCACGTCGTTCGCGCCGAGCACGAGCACGACATCGGTCTGGCCGAACTCGTTGTTGATGTCGTCCATCTCGAAGACGAGGTCGTACGGCACTTCCGCCTCGGCAAGCAGCACATTCATATGCCCCGGCATGCGGCCCGCAACCGGGTGGATCGCATAACGCACGTCGATGCCCTTTTCGACGAGCTTGTCGGTCAGCTCCTTTAACGCATGCTGCGCGCGCGCAACGGCAAGCCCATAGCCCGGCACGATCACCACCGTCTCCGCGTTGCCGAGCATGAACGACGCGTCTTCCGCCGAGCCCGACTTCACGGGCCGCTGCTCCTGCGCGCCGCCCGCGGCCGCCGCGCCTGGTTCCGCGCCGAAGCCGCCGAGAATCACATTGAAGAACGAGCGGTTCATCGCCTTGCACATGATGTAAGACAGAATCGCACCCGATGAACCCACCAGCGAGCCCGCGATGATCAGCATCGCGTTGTTCAGCGAGAAACCGATGCCCGCGGCCGCCCAGCCCGAGTACGAGTTCAGCATCGACACGACGACCGGCATATCGGCGCCGCCGATCGGAATGATGATCAGCACGCCGAGCACGAACGCGATCAGCGTCATGATGACGAACGGCAGCCACGACTGCGTCAGAAAGAAGATGATGCCGAAGCCGATCATTGCGAGCGCGAGCAGCAGGTTGATCGTGTGCTGGCCCGCGTAGACCACCGGCGCGCCCTGGAACAGGCGGAACTTGTACTTGCCCGACAGCTTGCCGAACGCGATGACCGAACCCGAGAACGTGATCGCGCCGACGAAGGTGCCGATAAAGAGCTCGATGCGGTTACCGTACGGCAGGAAGTTCGGATACGGCGCACCCTCGGCCGTGAGACCGAACGCGGCCGGCTCCGACACGACCGCGTAGGCGATGCACACGGCCGCAAGACCGATCAGCGAGTGCATCGCGGCGACCAGTTCCGGCATCTTCGTCATCTCGACACGCGCGGCGATAAACGCACCGATCGCGCCGCCGACTACAAGCCCGCCGAACAGCAGACCGAGCCCGAGCGGCAAGTCGGCGCCGAGCAGCGCCGCCTGCTTGACGATCAGCGCGATGGTCGTGACGATCGCGATCGCCATGCCGACCATGCCGAACAGATTGCCCGCGCGTGCGCTTTTCGGATTCGACAGGCCCTTCAACGCCTGGATGAAGCACACCGACGCAACGAGGTAGAGCAGCGTAACGACGTTCAGGCTCATTTATGCGCCCTCCTTGCCCGGAGCGGCGAGCTTCTTTGGCTCCTTCTTCCTGAACATCTCGAGCATGCGCCGTGTGACGAGAAAGCCGCCGAACACATTGACGGCCGCGAGCGCGACCGCGATCGTGCCGAAGAACTTGCCCGGCCCGACCGTCAGCCCCGCCGCGAGCATCGCGCCGACAATCACGATCGCCGAGATCGCGTTGGTCACCGCCATCAGCGGCGTGTGCAGCGCGGGCGTGACGTTCCAGACCACGTGATAGCCGACGTAGATCGCCAGCACGAAAATGATCAGGTTGATCACCGTGTGGTTGATGACTTCCATCGCTGATTCTCCTTGTGCGTCTTCAAGCGTTCTTGTGCGTTCAAGCGTTCGTTTTGCGGTGCTGGAACAGTACTTGTACGGTTACGGGCCGATGGCTGCGATCAGGCCGCGATCAGGCTGCGCGCACGACCGCGCCGTCGCGCACGAGCAGCGTGGCCGCGACGATATCGTCGGCAAGATCGATGTTGAGCGCGCCTTCCTTCGTGACGATCAGCTTCAGGAAGTCGAGCAGGTTGCGCGCGTACAGCGACGACGCGTCCGCAGGCACCATCGATGCGAGGTTCGTGTAACCGACAAGCGTCACGCCATGCTTGACGACAACCTGGTCCGCTTCGGTCAGCGGGCAGTTGCCGCCGCGTCGTCCTGCCTCGCCTTCGACTTCCGCGCCACGTCCCGCCGCGAGGTCGATCAGCACGGAGCCGGGCTTCATCGACTGCACGGTGTCCGTCGAAATCAGCGTCGGCGCCGCGCGTCCCGGAATCAGGGCTGTCGTGATCACGATGTCGGCCTGCCGCGCGCGTTCGTGAACGAGCGCCGCCTGGCGCGTGAGCCACGACGGCGGCATCGGCCGCGCGTAGCCGCCGACGCCTTCGGCCGCTTCGCGTTCCTCATCGGTTTCGTAGGGCACATCGAGAAATTTCGCGCCGAGCGATTCGATCTGCTCTTTCACCGCGGGCCGCACATCGGATGCTTCGATCACGGCGCCAAGGCGCTTCGCGGTCGCAATGGCCTGCAGGCCCGCGACGCCCGCGCCGAGTATCAGCACGCGCGCCGCCTTCACGGTGCCGGCCGCGGTCATCAGCATCGGCATGAAGCGCGGATAGAGATCCGCGGCAAGCAGCACCGCCTTGTAACCGGCAATATTCGCCTGCGACGACAGCACGTCGAGGCTTTGCGCGCGCGTCGTGCGCGGCGCGGCTTCGAGCGCGAAGGCGGTGACGCCCGTTGAGGCAAGGCGCGCGGCATTCTCCGCGTTGAACGGATCGAGCATGCCGACCAGCGTCGCGCCGCGCTTGATCAGCGGCAGCTCGGCTTCGGTGGGCGACTGGACTTTGAGAACGAGATCGGCGGCGAAGGCAGTGGCCGCATCGGCAATTTCGGCGCCGACAGCGGAAAATGCGTCGTCCGGAAAGCTGGCGGGCACGCCGGCGCCGCTTTGTACCGTCACGCGATGGCCCTGCGACACGTACTTTTTGACCGTCTCGGGCGTCGCGGCGACGCGGGTTTCGTAGGCGCGCGTCTCGGCTGGCACTCCGATGTGCATCGTGAACTCCTCCTCGACCTTCTTGTTTGACGGACTTGCCGACGAGGGCTCGCCGGCTTGCTCAATGCATCGGCTACTGTGTCACTTTAACCGAATCCCCAGCGCGCGCATTAAATTTGTCGGCTGATAGGGCGTAGGGGAAAGCCACAGGTCTTCACGCGCCCGCGCGAGGCCCTTGCAGGCCTGCGGCGGCCCTCACCCGCCATTCGCCGGCGCTCGCAAGTCCGCGCACCGGTTGGGCGGCGAAACCTCAGAAACGGTAAAATGTCGGCCCATGAAACCGGAAACCTGGGCTCCGCATGTGACGGTCGCGGCCGTCGTCGAACGCGACGGGCGCTTTCTCGTCGTCGAGGAACATACGTCCGCCGGGCTGCGGCTCAATCAGCCGGCCGGCCACCTCGAAACGGGCGAAACACTCGCCGAAGCGGTGGTTCGCGAGACCCTCGAGGAAACCGCGCATCCGTTCACGCCCGAGGCGCTGATCGGCGTCTATATGACGCATTGGGCGCGCCCGGACAGCGATGGCACGACGTACCTGCGCTTCACGTTCTGCGGGTCGGCAGGCGCCGTCACCGATCGCGCACTCGACCCCGACATCGTCCGCACGCTGTGGATGACCGCCGACGAGCTGCGCGCATGTACCGAACGGCATCGCACGCCGCTCGTCATGCGCTGCATCGACGATTACCTCGCGGGCAAGCGTTTCCCGCTCGACTTCGTGCACACGCATTCGGTCGGGCCTCCCCGATAAAGAAAGCAGCAGGCACAAAGAGATGAGCAAGCAGAAAGTCGTAGTAGGCATGTCGGGCGGCGTCGATTCGTCGGTCACTGCGTGGCTGCTGAAGGAACAGGGCTACGACGTGGTCGGCCTTTTCATGAAGAACTGGGAAGACGACGACGACAGCGAATACTGTTCGACGCGAGAGGACTGGATCGACGTCGTATCGGTGGCCGACCTGATCGGCATCGACGTCGAGGCGGTCAACTTTGCCGCCGAATACAAAGACCGTGTTTTCGCCGAATTCCTGCGCGAATACTCGGCCGGCCGCACACCGAATCCGGACGTGCTGTGCAACGCCGAAATCAAGTTCAAGGCATTCCTCGATCACGCGATGTCGCTCGGCGCGGAAACCATCGCGACGGGGCACTACGCGCGCGTGCGCGAAATCGACGGCCGTTTCGAACTGCTGAAGGCGAAAGACCATACGAAGGACCAGTCGTACTTCCTGCACCGGTTGAACCAGGCGCAACTGTCGAAGACGCTGTTTCCGCTCGGCGAAATTCCGAAAACGAAGGTGCGCGAGATCGCTGAACAGATCGGCCTGCCGAACGCGAAGAAGAAGGATTCGACCGGCATCTGCTTTATCGGCGAGCGGCCGTTCCGCGACTTCCTGAACCGTTATCTGCCGACGAAGCCCGGTCCGATGAAAACGACCGACGGCAAGCTCGTCGGCGAGCATATCGGCCTTGCGTTCTATACGTTCGGCCAGCGCAAGGGCATTGGTCTGGGCGGCAGCAAGGACGGCAGCGGCGAACCGTGGTTCGTCGCGGGCAAGGATATTCCGACCAACACGCTCTTCGTCGCGCAGGGGCACGACCATCCGTGGCTGCTCAGCGAAACGCTCGTCGCCGGCAATACGAGCTGGGTCGCGGGCGAGCCGCCGGCCGAAGGCTTCGCGTGCGGCGCGAAAACGCGTTACCGGCAAGCCGATGCGGCGTGCACGTTCTCGCGCGTCGGCGTGTCGCCAAGCGCAGCGCAAGGTTCTTCGCAGCAAGGTTCGCAGCACAGCGCGCAACAAGCTCTCTTCTCGCTGCACTTCGACGATGCGCAATGGGCTGTCACACCGGGGCAATCCGCCGTGCTCTACGATGGCGACATCTGTCTTGGCGGCGGCATCATCGAACACGCGGTAACCGCGCAGCCTCAGCCTGCCACGCAAGCGCCGCGCGACGCGGCGCTTGCCGCGCGCTGACCACGCTCCACGCCCTCACCCCCGCAGCGGATTCCGTTCGCATGGCGACGAACGATCCCGCCGCGGCGCATTCATAGCAACGGAGTCCCCATGTTTTCTCGACGTTATCTGGCGATGTGGTGCGCGGTGCTTGTCACCGCGACCTGCGCGGCGCTCGCGGCCGTGTCGCTTATCTCGTGGTTCTGGCTTGTCGTGCCCGCGCTGTTCGTTGCGCTTGGCGCATGGGATCTCACGCAAAAACGGCACGCGATCCTGCGCAACTATCCGCTGTGGGGACATTTCCGCTTCCTGTTCGAATTCATCCGGCCCGAGATCCGCCAGTATTTCGTCGAAGGCGACACCGATGAAAAGCCGTTTTCGCGCGTGCAGCGCAGCATCGTCTATCAGCGCGCGAAGAACGAAACCGACAGCCGCCCTTACGGCACCGAAGTCGATGTGAAAGCGGTCGGCCACGAATGGATCAGCCACTCGCTCGCGCCGACGCAGCTCGACGATCACGACTTCCGCATCACGGTCGGCGAAGGGCGTGAGCAGCCGTATTCGATGTCGATCTTCAATGTGTCGGCGATGAGCTTCGGCTCGCTGTCGGCGAACGCGATTCGCGCGCTCAATCTCGGCGCGAAGAAAGGCGGCTTCGCGCACGACACCGGTGAAGGCTCGATGTCGAAGTATCACCGCGAGCACGGCGGCGACATCATCTGGGAGATCGCGTCGGGTTACTTCGGCTGCCGGAACGACGACGGCACCTTCAACCCGGACAAGTTCGCGAAGCAGGCACGCGACCCGCAGGTGAAGATGATCGAGATCAAGCTGTCGCAAGGCGCGAAGCCGGGCCACGGCGGCGTGCTGCCGGCCGCGAAGATCACGCCGGAAATCGCTGAGACGCGCGGCGTGCCGATGGGCCGCGACTGCGTGTCGCCGGCCTCGCACTCGGAGTTCTCGACGCCGCGCGAGCTGCTCGAATTCGTCGAACAACTGCGCACGCTGTCCGGCGGCAAGCCGACCGGCTTCAAGCTGTGCATCGGGCATCCATGGGAATTCTTCGGTATCGCGAAGGCGATGCTGGAAACGGGCATCCTGCCGGACTTTATCGTGGTCGACGGCGCGGAAGGCGGCACGGGCGCGGCACCGCTCGAGTTCACCGATCATATCGGCGTGCCGCTGCAGGAAGGGCTGCTGCTCGTGCGCAATACGCTCGTCGGCATCGGGCTGCGCCACAAGATTCGCATCGGCGCGAGCGGCAAGATGATTACCGCGTTCGATATCGCGAAGACGCTCGCGATCGGCGCGGACTGGGTCAACGCGGCGCGCGGCTTTATGTTCGCGGTCGGCTGCATCCAGGCGCAAACCTGCCATACCGGACGCTGCCCGACCGGCGTCGCGACGCAAGACCCGGTGCGCCAGCGCGCGCTGATCGTGTCCGACAAGTCCGATCGCGTGTTCAACTATCACCACAACACGCTGCATGCGCTCAAGGAAATCGTGCAGGCCGCCGGGCTGCGGCATCCGGCGGATTTGCGGCCGCATCATATCGTGCGGCGCGTGTCGTCGTATGAGGTGCGGCTGATGTGCGATCTACTGAAGTACCTCGAGCCGAACGATCTGCTCAACGGCACCTACCGCTACACGCTGTATGAGAAATGGTGGCCGGTCGCGACCAGCGATTCGTTCACGCCGGAAGTGTCGAGCGTTGCGGCTTGACAGCAGAAGGCGGCGTGCGTGCGTTTATCGACGCAGCCGCCGCTTCTTTGGTCCTTACTCCGTCAGCACCGTGTCGATGAACGACTGCCGCTGCGACAGCTTCTGGTAGTGCTTGTCCAGATTCGGATGCAGCTCGCGCCAGTTCAGCGCCGGCATTCTGAAGTCGATATAGCTGAGCGCGCAGCCCACCGAGATATCGGCCAGCGTGTAGTGATTACCGGTGCACCACGGCTTGCTTCCCAGGCCTTGCGACATCGCGACGAGACCCTCGTCGACCTTGCGGCGCTGCCGCTCGACCCAGTTCTCGCTACGCTGATCCGGCGTGCGCAACACGCCTTCGAGCCGCGCAAGCACGGCGGCGTCCATGATGCCGTCCGCGAGCGCCTCCCAGCAGCGCACTTCGATGCGCTCGCGCCCCTGTTGCGGAATCAGTTTGCCGACCGGCGACAGCGTATCGACGTATTCGCAGATCACGCGCGAATCGAAGACGGCCTCGCCGTCTTCCATCACGAGGCATGGCACCTTGCCGATCGGGTTGAACGTGTGGATAGTCGTCTCATCCGACCACGGGTTCTCGAGCACCAGTTTGTAGTCGATCTTTTTTTCTGCGAGCACAATCCGCGCTTTGCGGACAAACGGGCTCGTCAGTGAACCGATGAGTTTCATCACTTCTTCTGCCTCTTCTCGTTTTCTTGATTGGCCGAAAGTATACGTGGAATGGCGTCGTTTCAAGGGTCGCGGCCCGATCCTGTAAGCGGTGCCGGGCTGCTTGTGGGCGGATTGCAACAATTCGCGCCATACGCGCTGCGCATTGCAATGTCTTATAGAGCGCTACAATCGCACGATGAACCTGCCGACCGAATCCTCCCTCGATCCGACAGCGGCCGTCGCCGTCTACCGTCAACGGCGCGAGCGCGTGCTGGCCGCACTGCGCGCAGCGGGCGGCGGTGTCGCGATCGTACCGACCGCGCCCGAAGTGCTGCGCAACCGCGACGCCGACTACCCGTACCGGCACGACAGCTACTTCTACTATCTGACCGGCTTTACCGAACCCGAAGCGCTGCTCGTGCTCGATGCGAGCGCGGCGCCCGATGCGCCCGCGGCCATCCTGTTCTGCCGCGAGAAGAACGCGGAGCGCGAGACGTGGGAAGGCTTCCGCTACGGTCCGGAAGGCGCGCGCGATGCGTTTGGCTTCGATGCCGCGTTTCCGTTCGACGAGCTCGACACGCATGTGCCGCGCATCATTGCGGACAAGCCTGCCCTGCACTATGCGCTCGGCGTATCGCCGGAACTCGACGCGCAGGTGCGTCTATGGCTCGACGCGGTGCGCGCGCGCTCGCGCAGCGGCGTCGTGGCGCCGACTGCGGTACATGACCTGCTGCCGGTGCTCGACGAGATGCGTCTTTTCAAGGACAGCCACGAGCTGGCCGTGATGCGCCGCGCCGCACAGATTTCCGCGCTCGCGCATCGCCGCACGATGGCCGTATGCCGGCCGGGTATGCGCGAATACGAACTCGAAGCGGAGCTGCTTTACACGTTTCGCAAGTACGGCGCGCAAGCGCCGGCGTACGGATCAATCGTTGCGGCCGGCGCGAACGCCTGCGTGTTGCACTATCCGGCCGGCAACGCGATCGCGCGCGACGGCGATCTGATTCTGATCGACGCCGCCTGCGAACTCGACGGCTACGCATCCGACATCACGCGCACGTTTCCGGCCAACGGCCGCTTCAGCGCCGCGCAGCGGGAGTTGTACGACATCGTGCTCGCCGCGCAGCAGGCGGCGATCGATGCGACGCGCGCCGGTGTGAGCTTCGATGCACCGCATGAAGCCGCGGTGCGCGTGCTCGCGCAAGGGCTGCTCGATACCGGCATCATCGGGCGCGACCGTTATGCCACCGTCGACGACGTGATCGAGCAGCGCGCGTATGCGCGGTTTTATATGCATCGGACCGGGCATTGGCTCGGGATGGATGTGCATGACTGCGGCGATTACCGTGAGAGAAGCGGGGAAAGAAGCGGTGAGAGAAGCGGTGAAGGCAGCGTTAATGGAAGTGCGGCGCCAGACGGTCAGAAAATGCCGCCGTGGCGCACGCTGGCGCCGTCGATGACGCTCACGATCGAGCCTGGTCTCTATGTTCGTGCCGCTGAAGACGTGCCGGAAAAATACTGGAACATCGGCATCCGCATCGAAGACGACGCGGTCGTCACCGCGACCGGCTGTGAGCTGCTCACACGCGACGTACCCGTCGACGCTGACGAGATCGAAGCGTTAATGCGCGACGCGCAAGCGGTGCAAGATACTGCGCTTGCTGCGCCCGGCGCCGCATGAGCGAGGCGAATGTGGATCAGGGGCAGCATACGCCAAGTCATGGGTTTCAGACGGGCGAGCGGCCAGGCTCGAACACCGTAAGCCTTCCGCAGCAAAACCAGCCGTTCGACTTCGACGTGACGATAGTCGGTGCGGGTCCGGTCGGGCTCGCGCTCGCGGGCTGGCTCGCGCGGCGCAGCGCGACGCGCGCGCTGTCGATTGCGCTGATCGACGCTCGCGAGCCGGAAGACGCGGCATCCGATCCGCGCTCGATCGCCGTGTCGCAAGGCAGCCGGATGATACTCGAGCCGCTGCGCTGGCCCACCGATGCGACCGCGATTCATCGCATTCACGTCTCGCAGCGCGGACACTTCGGCCGCACGCTGATCGACCACGCCGAGCACGGGCTGCCGGCGCTCGGCTACGTGCTGCGCTACGGCTCGATCGTGCACGCGCTCGCGCAGGTCGTGCAGACGACGCCCGTGCACTGGTTCAAATCGACGACCGCGCGGCCGCCCGTGCAGGAAGACGACGGCGTGACGCTGCATATCGAAAGCACTGGCCCGGCCCACGCGCCGCGCACGCTGCGTACGCGTCTGCTGGTCAGCGCCGAAGGCGGCCTCTTTCACGAACAGCAGGCGGCTCGCGGCGGCGGCACGCGCGACTATGGGCAAACGGCGCTCGTCGGCACGGTCACCGTGTCGACGCCGCGGCCGCATGTCGCATGGGAACGCTTCACCTCGCAAGGGCCGATCGCGCTGCTTCCGGTAGGCGGTGTGCGCGGCGCCGACTATGCGCTCGTCTGGTGCTGCGCGCCCGAAGAAGCGGCACGCCGGGCGCAACTGCCCGACGACGCGTTTCTGCACGAACTCGGCGTCGCGTTCGGCGAGCGGATGGGCCGCTTTACGCACATTCGCGGACGTGCGGCATTTCCGCTCGGTCTCAATACCGTCGACGCGCTCGTGAACGGCCGCGTCGTCGCGATCGGTAACGCCGCGCAGACGCTGCACCCGGTCGCCGGGCAAGGGCTCAACCTCGGTCTGCGCGACGCGCATGCGCTGGCCGACGCGCTGTCGCAACACGGTGCGTCGCCGCTCGCGCTGGCGGCGTTCGCGCGCAGCCGCGCGCTCGACCGGCGACTCACGATCGGCGCCACCGATACGCTCGCACGTCTCTTCACGTTCGACTTTCCCGCGCTTGGCCCGCTGCGCGGCCTCGCGCTGACTGCGCTTGAATTCGTGCCGCCTGTGAAAACGGCGCTCGCACGGCAGATGATGTTCGGGCAACGGCGCTAGCGCCAGCGTCGCCAATTGCGGCAGGCGGGCGGCGCGTTTGCGGGAGCGTGGCCGCACACTTCGTGCACCGATCGCGCTAGTGTGTGCCTGTGCACGCGTCCATTTGCATGGTACTGCATCGGAAATAACGCCTGTCGGCGCGTGTGCGTTCTATGACAGAGCGCACTTTCATAGAAGATTTAACGGCTTATCACGCACTTAACTCTGACGGGTGGTGCGCCGTTAACGTTAAAATAGAAACTTTCCCCTCGCGATCTGCGGTACCCGCTCCTGTGTCGGCGCTGTTGTGCAGCGCTGTCCCGCAAAGCGGCTCACCGCGGCTGGTTCTTTTGCTCATGCCCGTTCTCGGCACGCACAATTTGCGCAACAACCTTTTCGTCGCCCCCATGGCGGGCGTGACGGACCGGCCGTTCCGCCAGCTTTGCAAGCGGCTCGGCGCGGGCTATGCCGTCTCGGAAATGGTTGCGTCGAACGCGCAGCTCTGGAAGAGCGAAAAGACCATGCGGCGCGCGAACCACGCGGGCGAAGTCGAGCCGATCGCCGTGCAGATCGCCGGCGCCGACCCGCAGATGATGGCCGAAGCCGCGCGCTACAACGTCGCGAACGGCGCGCAGATCATCGACATCAACATGGGCTGCCCCGCGAAAAAAGTGTGCAACGTCGCGGCCGGCTCCGCGCTGCTGCAAAACGAACCGCTCGTGCAACGCATTGTCGAGGCCGTCGTCAACGCAGTGGGCATCGGGCCCGATGCGGTACCCGTCACGCTCAAGATTCGTACCGGCTGGAATCGCGAAAACAAAAACGCGCTCAACGTCGCGCGTCTCGCCGAATCCTCCGGCATCTCGATGCTGACCGTGCATGGCCGCACGCGAGCGGATCTCTACCACGGCGAAGCCGAATACGAAACAATCGCCGCGGTCAAGGCTGCGGTGAGCATTCCGGTCGTCGCCAACGGCGACATCACGTCGCCGCAGAAGGCGCGCGATGTGCTCGCCGCGACCGGCGCGGATGCCATCATGATTGGCCGCGCGGCGCAGGGGCGCCCGTGGCTGTTCCGCGAAATCGATCATTTCCTGCAGACGGGCAGCCTGCTGCCGCCGCCGCGAATCGACGAGATTCAGCAGGTCATGAACGAGCATCTCGAGGATCACTACGCTTTTTACGGAGAATTCACCGGCGTGCGTACTGCGCGCAAGCATATCGGCTGGTACACTCGCGGCCTTTCCGGCGCCAACGTGTTCCGCCATCGGATGAATACGCTGGATACGACGCGCGAGCAGCTGCTCGCCGTCAATGAATTCTTCGACGCGCAAAAGGCGATTTCCGATCGCCTCGTGTATGTCGAAGACGATGCAAAAAACAACGGCGAACGGGACCAATCCGACTTATTAGCAGCATGAGCAAGCACAATATCGAACAATGTGTCCGCGACAGCCTGGATGTGTACTTTCAGGACCTCGACGGCTCCAATCCGCACGACGTCTATGACATGGTCATCTCGTGCGTTGAAAAACCGCTGCTCGAGGTGGTGCTCGAGCAGGCCGGCGGCAATCAGTCGCTGGCCGCCGAGTATCTCGGCATCAACCGCAATACGCTGCGCAAGAAGTTGCAACAGCACGGTTTGCTGTAGCGCACGCGCCCTGCCACGCCTTCATCGGGCTTTCCCGTTTTCATCATGATCAAGCAAGCGCTCATCTCCGTTTCCGACAAGTCAGGTATCGTCGATTTTGCGAAATCGCTGTCGGAACTCGGCGTCAAGATCCTGTCGACCGGCGGCACCGCAAAACTGCTCGCCGATGCGGGCCTCGCGGTCACCGAGGTAGCCGATTACACGGGCTTTCCGGAAATGCTCGACGGGCGCGTGAAGACGCTGCATCCGAAAGTGCACGGCGGCATTCTCGCGCGCCGCGATTTGCCCGAACACATGGCCGCGCTCGAGCAGCACGGCATTCCGACCATCGACCTGCTTGTCGTGAATCTGTATCCGTTTGTGCAGACCGTGTCGAAGGAAGACTGCTCGCTCGAAGACGCGATCGAGAACATCGACATCGGCGGCCCGACGATGCTGCGCTCCGCGGCGAAGAATCACCGCGACGTTACGGTGGTCGTCGATCCGGTCGATTACGCGGCCGTGCTCGACGAAATGCGCGCGAACCGCAACACGGTCAGCTACAAGACGAACTTCCGGCTTGCGACCAAGGTGTTCGCACACACCGCGCAGTACGACGGCGCGATCACGAATTACCTGACGAGCCTCACCGAAGAGCTGCAGCATCGCTCGCGCAACACGTATCCGGCCACGTTCAATCTCGCATTCGACAAGGTTCAGGACCTGCGCTACGGTGAAAATCCGCATCAAAGCGCGGCGTTCTATCGCGACCTCGCGGTGCCGGCCGGTGCGCTCGCGAACTACACGCAGCTGCAGGGCAAGGAACTGTCGTACAACAACATCGCCGATTCGGACGCTGCCTGGGAATGCGTAAAAACATTCGACGTACCGGCCTGCGTGATCATCAAGCACGCGAATCCGTGCGGTGTGGCAGTGGGCGCCGATACGAACGAAGCGTACGCGAAGGCATTCCAGACCGATCCGACCTCGGCGTTCGGCGGCATCATCGCGTTCAACCGCGAGGTGGACGAAGCAACCGCGCAGGCCGTTGCCAAGCAGTTCGTCGAGGTGCTGATTGCGCCGGCGTTTAGCGCCGCGGCGCGTCAGGTGTTCGCTGCCAAGCAGAACGTCCGGTTGCTCGAAATCGCGCTCGGCGACGGGAGCAACGCGTTCGACCTGAAACGCGTCGGCGGCGGGCTGCTCGTGCAGTCGCTCGATGCGAAGAATGTGCAGGCGCGCGACCTGCGTGTCGTGACGAAGCGCTATCCGACGCCGAAGGAGATGGACGATCTGCTGTTCGCGTGGCGCGTGGCGAAGTTTGTGAAGTCGAACGCGATCGTGTTCTGCGGCAACGGCATGACGCTCGGCGTCGGCGCCGGACAGATGAGCCGCGTGGACTCGGCGCGCATTGCGAGCATCAAGGCGCAGAACGCCGGGCTGTCGCTGAACGGCTCGGCCGTTGCGTCGGACGCGTTCTTCCCGTTCCGCGACGGGCTCGACGTGGTCGTCGCGGCCGGCGCGACCTGCGTGATCCAGCCGGGCGGCTCGGTGCGCGACGACGAGGTGATCGCCGCCGCGGACGAGCACAACATCGCGATGGTCGTGACTGGCGTGCGGCATTTCCGGCACTGAGTTACGTCACCGAGTCACGTTACTGAGTCACGTTACTGAGTTACCCCACTGAATCACGTCACCAGATTGACCAGGCGGCCCGGCAGAGCGACACTGTCGGGCCGTTTTTCATCCGATTCGTTGTAGTATCGCAGGCACTGAGTCCGCCCTTCCGCTATGAGAATTCTCGGCATCGACCCCGGCCTGCGCGTGACCGGCTTCGGCGTGATCGACCAGTCCGGTCACCAGTTGCGCTACGTCGCGAGCGGCGTCATCAAGACGCAGGACAGCGATCTGCCGTCCCGTCTCGGTACGATCTTCGAGGGTATATCCACGCTGATTCGCGAGCATGCGCCCGATCAGGCGGCCATCGAGAAGGTCTTCGTCAACGTCAATCCGCAATCGACGCTGCTGCTCGGCCAGGCGCGCGGCGCGGCGATCTGCGGGCTCGTGGCGGGCGGCGTGCCGGTGGCCGAATACACGGCACTGCAGTTGAAACAGGCGGTGGTCGGCTACGGTCGCGCAACGAAGGAGCAGATGCAGCAGATGGTGGTGCGCCTGCTAACGCTCTCCGGCATGCCGGGCACCGATGCCGCCGATGCGCTCGGTATGGCCATTTGCCACGCGCACGGCGGCAGTACGCTGAGCACGCTCGGTGGTATCGCGCCGGCGCTGGCGAAGAAGGGCCTGCGCGTGCGGCGGGGACGGCTGGTCGGTTAGGGCGCACCGCGTCGCACGAACCCGAACCGCTGCGCCCACGGGCGGCAAGATCACAGCGGCAGCGTGCTTTAGCCCCTCCAGCCCTTTCATCCCCTTCGGCCCGCGCCGCGTGGGTTCGCGCTGCGCTACACTCGCGCTTTCCCCCACGATTGAATCGATCATGATCGGTCGCATTGCCGGCGTCCTGCTGGAAAAGAACCCGCCGCACCTGCTCGTCGACTGCAACGGCGTCGGTTACGAAGTCGACGTGCCGATGAGCACCTTCTACAACCTGCCGTCGACAGGCGAAAAAGTGGTGCTGCTCACGCAGCTGATCGTGCGTGAGGACGCCCACCTGCTGTACGGCTTCGGCACCGCGCAGGAACGCGCAACGTTTCGCGAATTGTTAAAGATCAGTGGCATCGGCGCGCGCATGGCGCTCGCCGTGCTGTCCGGCATGAGCGTGCAGGAGCTCGCTCAAACCGTGACGCTGCAGGATGCCGCCCGCCTCACGCGCGTGCCCGGCATCGGCAAGAAAACCGCGGAGCGGCTGCTGCTCGAACTCAAGGGAAAGCTCGGTGCCGACCTCGGCGCTGCCGCAGGCGCTGTCTCCGCTTCCGGTCATGCGTCCGATATCCTGAATGCTTTGCTCGCATTGGGTTACTCCGAAAAAGAAGCGTTGGCGGCCATCAAAAATGTGCCGGCCGGCACGGGAGTCTCGGAAGGCATCAAGCTCGCGCTCAAGGCATTGTCGAAGACCTGACCGGCGTGTCGCCGTCGCGCTGTGCAACGCTGGCGGCGCGTTGCACCTGACGACGAAGCGAAGCATGTCACACTGCCGCCGCGAAAACACCCTGGCCATTCGGCCAGGTTTGTGAACACGCGGCGCGCGGTACAATGCCCGTCATGATCGAAACCGACAAACTCGCCGCCGAACGCATCATCGCCGCCACGCCCGTGTCGCCGAATGAGGAGGCGTTCGAGCGCGCGCTGCGCCCGCGTCAGCTCGACGAATACGTCGGCCAGGAAAAGGTGCGCGGTCAGCTCGAGATTTTTATCGAAGCTGCGAAGCGCCGTTCGGAGTCGCTCGACCACGTTCTGTTGTTCGGGCCGCCGGGCCTCGGCAAGACCACGCTTGCGCACATCATCGCGCGTGAAATGGGTGTCAATCTGCGGCAAACGTCGGGGCCGGTGCTCGAGCGAGCCGGCGACCTCGCCGCGCTGCTGACAAATCTCGAAGCAAACGATGTGCTGTTTATCGACGAAATTCACCGCTTGTCGCCGGTCGTCGAGGAGATCCTGTACCCGGCGCTCGAGGACTACCAGATCGACATCATGATCGGCGAAGGTCCGGCTGCGCGCAGCGTGAAGCTCGATCTGCAACCGTTCACGCTGGTGGGTGCGACCACGCGCGCCGGCATGCTGACCAATCCGCTGCGCGATCGCTTCGGTATCGTTGCGCGGCTCGAGTTTTATAACGCGACGGAACTCGCGCGCATCGTCACGCGCTCCGCATCGTTATTGAATGCGCAGATCGATCCGGAAGGCGCGCTCGAAATCGCGAAACGCTCGCGCGGCACGCCGCGTATTGCGAACCGCCTGCTACGGCGTGTGCGCGACTTCGCGGAAGTGAAGGCGGACGGCAATATCAGCGCGAAGGTGGCGGATGCCGCTCTGGCAATGCTCGATGTCGATCCGGTCGGTTTCGATCTGATGGACCGCAAGCTGCTCGAGGCAATCCTGCACAAATTCGATGGCGGCCCGGTCGGCGTCGACAATCTCGCCGCGGCGATCGGCGAAGAGCGCGATACGATCGAAGACGTGCTCGAACCTTATCTGATCCAGCAGGGCTATCTGCAGCGCACGCCGCGCGGCCGTGTTGCGACGCTGCTCACGTACCGGCATTTCGGGCTGGCCGCGCCCGACTCTTCGAGTCCGGTACGCGGCTTGTGGGACTCGGATCCTGCATAAGCGCCGCCGCCCCGCGCGCAGTGGTTCAGCGCGCGATGCGGCAGCCTTGATTGAGATACGCCAACGGCTTTAACGTTACGCCCGCGGCGACTTGTGGAAGCCGTCGTCCTCGCTGTGCCCGTCGAGATGTGCAACGTCTGCCCATGACACGACAGTCGCCTTCCCGCCGTCGAAATCGACAACGTTGATGCTCGTATTGAGCAGCGGGTAATCGCGTGGCGCGTCGAGCGCAATGCCCTTTGCAAGCCGGTACACACAGTCGAGTACGCCGCCATGCGCGACGCACGCGATGCGTCCATCCGGATGCGCGGCGACGATCGGCTCGAGCGCGTGCAACACACGGTGATAGAACACCCGTTCCGACTCGCCTTCCGGCGGAGCGAAGCCCGGATCGCGCGTTTGCCATTGCGCGTATTCGTCGGGAAAGCGCTGGGCGATCTCGTCGCTGTCGTGGCCTTGAAACGCGCCGAACGACCGCTCGCGCAAGCCTTCGTTCAGGATCAGCGGCATGCCGAGTGCGTCGGCGAACGGCTGCGCCGTTTGCTGCGCGCGCTGCAGGTCGCTCGAATAGATCGCATCGAGGCGCGCACCCCCTTTCGCTTCGCGCGCAAGCCGCACAGCGAGCCGCCGCGCCTGTGCGATGCCGGACGCCGCGAGCGGGATGTCGATATGCCCTTGTATGCGCTTGATGCGATTCCAGTCCGTTTCGCCGTGCCGGATAAAGAGAATTTGAGTGGACATGAGAATAAGCGGTGCGTGTTCGTGGCTTCGTCAAGCCGGATATCGAACGCAAAGTTGGATCGTTCGTTAATAACACATGCCGGCGAGCGGTGCCGGCCCGACGCGCAATGCGCTGAGACGCAATGTCATGCAATACGATGCGTTATGCGCGAACTTGCAACCAGAACGTGACCGGCCCGTCATTCACCAGCGAGACTTGCATCTCCGCACCGAACTCGCCGGTTTCGACAAGCGGATGCTTCGCACGCGCCGCCGCAACGAAGTAATCGAACAGGCGCTTGCCCTCGTCGGGCGGTGCTGCCGGCGTGAAGCTCGGCCGCAGGCCGCTATTCGTATCCGCCGCCAGCGTGAACTGCGAGACCAGCAGCAGGCCGCCCGCGCGACCAGCGCCGTCGATGTTCTGCACATTCAGGTTCATCTTGCCCGCGGCATCGCTGAAAACACGATAGCCGAGCACTTTCGCAAGCAACCGGTCGGCAACCGCGTCGGTATCGCCGCGTTCCGCGCAGACAAGCGCAAGCAGACCAGCACCGATCGCGCCGGTCACACGATCGCCGACGCGCACCTCGGCGTTTCTCACGCGCTGGATCAACGCAATCATGCGGCACACCCGGCTAACGCAAGGGCGAGGATTCGCGTGGCGGAGTCGACCATGTGCGCGATGACGTTCACGTCACACCGAAAGCGTCACGCGCGCAAAACGTCGCTTGCCGACCTGCACGACGTATTCGCCCGCTTCGACCTTGAGCGCCTTATCCGAAATCGTCGTGCCGTCGATCTTCACGCCGGCCTGCTCGATGTTGCGCAGCGCTTCGCTCGTCGACGGCACGAGGCCCGCCTGCTTCAGCAACTGACCGATCGCGAGCGGCGCGCCAGTGAGCGTCACCGACGGGATGTCGTCCGGCACGCCGCCCTTTGCGCGGTGATTGAAGTCTTCGAGCGCACGCTCGGCGTCCGCCTGCGAATGGAAGCGCGCAACGATCTCCTGCGCGAGCATCACCTTGAAGTCGCGCGGGTTGCGGCCCGCTTCGGCCTCGCGTCTGAATCCGGTGATCTCGTTCATCGGCCGGAACGACAGCAGTTCGAAATACCGCCACATCAGGTCATCGGAGATGCTCATCAGCTTGCCGAACATATCGGTCGGTTTTTCGCTGATACCGATGTAGTTGTTCTTCGACTTCGACATCTTCTCGACGCCGTCGAGCCCTTCGAGCAGCGGCATGGTCAGGATGCATTGCTGCTCCTGGCCATACTGCTTTTGCAGTTCGCGCCCGACCAGCAGGTTGAACTTCTGGTCCGTACCGCCCAGTTCGAGGTCCGAATTCAGCGCCACCGAGTCGTAGCCCTGCATCAGCGGGTACAGAAATTCGTGGATCGAAATCGGCACACCGCTTTGAAAGCGTTTCGTGAAATCTTCGCGTTCGAGAATGCGGGCCACCGTGTAACGCGACGCGAGCTTGATCATGCCGTCCGCTCCGAGCGGCATCGACCATTCGCTGTTGTAGCGAATCTCGGTCTTCGCGCGGTCGAGCACAAGCGACGCCTGGTCGAAGTAAGTCTTGGCGTTCGTTTCGATCTGCTCGCGTGTGAGCGGCGGACGCGTTGCGTTGCGGCCGGACGGATCGCCGATTAGCGACGTGAAATCGCCGATCAGGAAGATCACGTTGTGCCCGAGGTCCTGCAACTGCCGCATCTTGTTGAGTACGACCGTGTGGCCGATATGGATGTCAGGCGCGGTCGGATCGAGACCGAGCTTGATGCGAAGGGGGGTGCCGGTCGCCGCGCTTTTCGCGAGCTTTTGCTCGAACTCCTCTTCGATCAGCAGCTCGTCGACACCGCGCTTCGTGACGGCAAGCGCATGACGGACTTCGTCAGTGACGGGAAAGGCGGGTTTGGAAGTGGGCTCGGTGCTCATGCTGTAACGGAGGAATCGCGAAAAGTGAGATTGTCCCATAGTTGACGCGCAAAGCGGCCGGAATGGGACCGCGATCGCACCGTGCTGGCCGAATGGCCAGGGTTTCGCCGCGCCCCGAATGAGGCATGATGCAGGTGTCGAATCAACCGCGTGCGGCCGCGCACCGCGTTGCATAACCTGTTGCGTGAGGCCGCATTGCGCGACAATCGCCGTGATCTGCTTGCAATGAGCGGTATGCAATAAGCGATTCGCAACCTACGTTTGAAAGGAGCCCAACGTGGCGAAAGAGGCGACAAGCGCAGACGGCGTGTACTTCGGGTTGATGTCGGGCACGAGCATGGACGGCGTCGATGGTATCGCTGTCGAATTTGCGGCGGGCAAGGTACCGGTGGTGCGATCGGAAGCGTTCGTGAGCTTTTCGGAAACGCTGCGCGACGCCCTCTTCGGCCTGCAACAGCCAGGCGACAACGAAATCGAGCGCGAAGCGCTTGCGGCTAACGCGCTCGCCGCGCGCTACACCGTTTGCGTACATGAGCTGCTCAGAAGCGGCAACCTGTCCGCGGAAGATGTCCACGCGATTGGCGTACATGGGCAAACCGTTCGGCACCGTCCGGAGAAAGGGTATACGCGGCAGATCAACAACCCGGCGCTGCTCGCGGAGATGACCCATATCGACGTCGTCTCCGACTTCCGCTCGCGCGACGTTGCAGCGGGCGGGCAAGGCGCGCCGCTCGTGCCGGCGTTTCATGCCACCGTGTTCGGCGCCAGCGGCGAAACGCGTGTTGTGTGCAACCTGGGCGGCATCAGCAACATCACGATCCTGTCGGCAAACGGTGCGGTGCGTGGCTTCGATTGCGGGCCCGCAAATGCGCTGCTCGACGAATGGGCGCAGCGCCATCTGGGCAAGCCTTTCGATGAGAACGGGCATTTCGCCGCAAACGGCCAGGTGCACCGCCCGCTGCTGCATGCGTTGCTCGACGAGCCTTTCTTCGAGCTTCAGCCGCCGAAAAGCACGGGGCGCGACCTCTTCAATAACGAATGGCTCGATGCGAAGTTGCAGCCATTCAGTTCGCTACAGCCGGCCGACGTGCAAGCCACATTGACGTCGCTGACCGCGATAACCGTTGCGCGCGAGATCGAGCGTCACGCGTCGGATTGCACGGCGCTCTATGTGTGCGGCGGCGGGGCGCGCAATGCGGAATTGCTCAAAGCGCTGCAACGCGCGATGGAGGAAAGCGGTGTGAGCGGCGTGCCGGTGCTGACCACTGAAGCGCTCGGCGTGCCGCCGCATCAGGTCGAGCCGCTTGCGTTCGCGTGGCTGGCGATGCGGCATGTTGCGCGGGAACCTGGAAATTTGCCGGCAGTGACCGGCGCGGCAGGCGAACGTGTGCTGGGGGCGTTATATCCGCGCTGAATGCTTGAGACGGAGTGAGCGGCGAACGGCGCGCCACGCCGTGCCAAAGCTGCTTCAAAGCATGGTGAAGCTAAACTCAAAGCGGTGGTGGCAAATAAAAACGGGGCCGAGGCCCCGTTTCCTGTCACACAGACTGCGCATTAAATCGTCAAACCGAGAACGACGAGCCGCAACCACAGGTTGTCGACGCGTTCGGGTTCTTGATCACGAATTGCGCGCCGTTGATGTCGTCCTTGTAGTCGATCTCGGCGCCGACCAGGTACTGATAGCTCATCGAGTCGATCAGCAACTGGACGCCGCTCTTGTTCATCACGGTATCGTCTTCGTTGATCGCCTCGTCGAACGTGAAACCGTACTGAAAGCCCGAGCAGCCGCCGCCCTGCACGAAAACACGCAGCTTCAGCTCCGGATTGCCTTCTTCGTCGATCAGTTCCTTGACCTTGTCAGCCGCTGCGTCCGTGAAAACGAACGGAGCCGGCATTTCGGCTACTGGGGTTTCGGTCACTGCGTTCATGCGAACTCTCCAAAAAAGCTACTAAACGCTATTGTAGGGCCGATCCTGATATCGTGCCGAAGTCCATGAAAACAATAGGTTCTTACGAATAGCGGGATGACGGGCTGACACGGTCGGCGCCGCGCCCAAGCGCGCGGGATGCAGCCCGCCCGGGCCTGCAAAACAAAAAGCCGCCGACGCAAGCTTGCGACAGCGGCCTTTTGTGACGGATTCCGCCGCAGCCAGTAAAGCAGGCGCGACGGGAATCGCCAGAAGCGATTAACGCTTCGAGAACTGCTTCCTGCGGCGTGCCTTGTGGAAACCGACCTTCTTACGCTCGACTTCACGTGCGTCACGCGTGACGAAACCAGCACTCGACAGCGCCGGCTTCAGCGTTGCGTCATAGTCGATGAGCGCACGGGTGACACCGTGGCGAACCGCACCGGCCTGACCCGTTTCACCGCCGCCCGACACGTTCACCTTGATATCGAACGTGGTGCCGTGGTTCGTGAGTTCCAGCGGCTGACGCACGATCATGAGCGACGTTTCGCGCGAGAAGTAGTCAGCGATAGGCTTGCCGTTGACGATGATCTCGCCCTTGCCAGCCTTGATAAAGACACGAGCAACAGCGCTCTTGCGGCGGCCCGTACCGTAATTCCAGTTACCGATCATGTGGGCTCCCCTTAGATCTCGAGCGCCTTCGGCTGTTGCGCCGAATGCGGATGCGTTGCTTCGGCGTAGACCTTCAGCTTCTTGATCATTGCGTAGCCGAGCGGGCCCTTCGGCAGCATGCCCTTGACCGCTTTCTCGAGCGCGCGGCCCGGGAAGCGTTCCTGCATCTTGCCGAACGTCGTTTCGTAGATACCGCCCGGGTAGCCCGAGTGACGGTAGTACTTCTTGTCCGTGGTCTTGTTGCCCGTGACCTTCAGCTTGCCGGCATTGATGACGATGATGAAATCGCCAGTGTCGACGTGAGGAGTGAATTCAGGCTTGTGTTTGCCGCGAAGACGGCGTGCCACTTCGCTGGCGACACGGCCGAGAACCTTATCCGTCGCGTCAATCACGTACCATTCGCGCGTCACCTCATGGGCTTTTGCGGAAAAAGTTTTCATGATCGATCCAAATAAATTGCTGTGCCCTTTTTGTTCCTGCTGGACTTGAACTGCGTCCATTGACCACGTTTGCCGGGAAGTTCTAGATGCTTCCGTAACGCTGTGCAGGCGCTCCCTGTTCTTCTTCCGCGGGCATGAATGCGGAAAAGCCCTGAATTATAAAGGAAATTGTGAGCCCGAGTCAAAGCGTCGCTAACGATGCCGGCGTGTGTCCGGTGCGCAGGACGAAATCGCGAGCAAAACAGCGCAGCGCGACTGGGAGCCGGATGAACTCCGGCGGAACGAGCTCAGCAGACGAAAAAAAGCCCGAACCACTGGTTCGGGCTTAATCCACCTTAGGAGGAGGGTGGAGGAGACATGCGGAGGTTGCCCAGAAGCGACAACCAATGAACAGATTATATGAGCGCGGCTTGTGCGATGCAAGAGGATTTGCAATGCGAAATTTGATTTCACAATATGACATGTCGCCTGTACTTTAAATACTCGACAAACTCCCTTTAAAATCAATGAATAACGCGCACTCAATGCTCCATGAGGGTGCAAAATCAGCGCTGGAAAACCCTAAAGGTCTTAGGGGAACCCCTCATAAGCGGTTGTGTGACGCACCGCAACAATCGACGTGCGGTCAAGGTGCGTGCGAAACGATGTAGCTTCGGGCGAACCCCGAACCAACGGGCTACAATGCCTGCTCGAATTTGCACCGAATCAGCTGGGGATCGCACATGGAATGCAAAGTGAGCTGGATGGGAACGGACGGCATGGCCTTCGCCGCGGAAACCGGCAGCGGCCATCTGGTCGCGATGGATGGCGCGCCTGAAGGCGGCGGCCGCAATCTGGCGCCGCGCCCGATGGAAATGGTGTTGCTCGGCACGGGCGGCTGCACCGCGTACGACGTCGTCATGATCCTCAAGAAGAGCCGCCAGGAAATCGTCGACTGTTCGGTGACGCTGAAGGCCGAGCGCGCGAGCGAAGATCCGAAGGTGTTCACGAAGATCCACTTCCACTTCACCGTGACCGGCAAGAACCTGAACCCGACGACGGTCGAGCGCGCGATCAATCTGTCGCACGACAAGTACTGCTCCGCGTCAATCATGCTCGCGAAGACCGCCGAGCTGACCCACTCGTTCGACATCGTCGACGCCTGATCGGACTGGCCTTCCTGCGTGCGGTGCGCAAATGCGCACCGCCGCCACACGCAACAAAAACAAACGCCGGCGCCCCAACTGCAGTAACTCTGCAAATAGGGACGCCGGCGTTTTTCATTCAGCGGCAAAGCCTGCCGATAAGCCGGATTCTGTGCACGCCGCACGTCCGAAAACGCACCGCGCGTGGCAGCCATTCCTCTAGGCGCGCCATTGCTGACGCGCTCAAGCTTCCTACCCGCAGACGAAACGGGGGCCCCGTCCTGCATCGCGAAGATGCACGCCTGCCTACTTGGAATTGCTCCGGGTGGAGGTTACCGTGCCGGCTACGTTACCGCAGCCGCGGTGCGCTCTTACCGCACCGTTTCACCCTTACCTGATCCTGGCTTTCGCCAGGCCATCGGCGGTTTGCTTTCTGTTGCCCTGTTCCGCGTGTCGCCACGGATGGCCGTTAGCCATCACCCTGCCCTATGGAGTCCGGACTTTCCTCGCCTTCGCCGGCCGTAACCGGCAAAGCCGCGACTGCCTGGCCTGCTTTGCTGAGCGCGATTCTACCATCGCGCATGATCGACCTGTCGGGCCTACGGCCTACCCCGCCCGTTCGGCCCGGCGGCCCGCGCGGAACACCGATTGATCGTCGTAGAACGACGGTGCTTCGTTCGCCGTCCACCATCCCGGAATGCCGAGCACCGGCAGCGGCGCGAACACGCGGCCCGTCATTGCATCTGTCGCAAGCAAGGCGCGGCTGACTGTGTCGTCGAGCCAAGCGTCGCGTGCGACTACGTCCCACGAAAAGTAAGCGGGAGGCACGTCGACGATCCACGCATGCGCGGTGCAAGCCTTGTACGGCGCAACCAGCTTTTCCAGCAGCGCATGGCCGAAACAGCGCACTTCGCCGCGCGCGCCCCATGCGTCACGGCCCGCGATAAAAAGCGCCCGCCAGTCGAACGCCCGCAACGCGGCCGCCAGCGCCCGGTCGGAACAGGCGAACAGAACCGCGTTTTCGTCGAATACGGTCAACGCGTCGCGTGTGCTACCGCGTGTCGGACCCACGCCGAGCGCATCGAGCGCGGCGCTTCCGCGCGCACTGAGCGCGGCCTTGATCCGCGGAAACTGGAACCACGAAAGCGCGTTAAAGAAATCGTGAAGATTGTGACGGGTGGGAACGCAACCGGTCGCTGCGATGTGCGCCTCGTAGGTCGCGCCGGGCGGAAGCTCATGCTGCGAGATAAACGACAGGCGCGCGCCGCGCCCGGTTGTGTGGACGCATCGCTGCGCATCGGCGTTCATTTCCGCGAGCAGTGCGGCCGGGCTTTGTAGCGCGGCCTGCTGCCAGCGCTCCCCACGTGGCGTGAATTGCGAGAACCAGGGCGTCGACCAGTCGATATCGGCAAAGCCGGCAGCGGGCCGCGCCGCCTGCCCCGTCACGCAATTCAAACGATTCACACAAGCCGCCAGCCAATTGCTTCACCCGCGCGCAACGGCACGACGGGCGTATCGCCGGCCGTCACCTCGGCGGGCAGCGTCCACTCCTCGCGACGCAGCGTCACGCGTTCGGCACTGCGCGGCAGACCATAGAAGTCCGCGCCATAAAAGCTCGCGAAGCCTTCGAGGCGATCGAGCGCGCCGGCCTTGTCGAACGCTTCCGTGTAAAGCTCGAGCGCATGCAGGGCCGTATAGCAGCCTGCGCAGCCACATGCATGTTCCTTGAGCCCCTTAGGATGTGGCGCGCTATCGGTGCCGAGGAAAAAGCGAGGATTACCCGAGGTGGCCGCTTCGACAAGCGCCACACGATGCTGCTCGCGCTTCAACACCGGCAGGCAGTAGTAATGCGGACGAATGCCGCCCTGGAAAATCGCGTTGCGGTTGTAGAGCAGATGGTGCGCGGTGATCGTCGCACCGAGAAGCCCGGGCTCCGCGTGAGAATCGCGCACGTATTCGGCCGCGTCCTTCGTCGTGATGTGTTCGAACACAACCTTCAGCGCGGGGAAGTCGCGGCGCAACGGCGTCATCACGCGATCGATGAATTCCTTCTCGCGGTCGAACAGGTCAATCGACGCATCGGTCACTTCGCCATGCACGAGTAGCGGCATGCCGGTTTCCTGCATCGCTTCGAGCGTCTTCGCGCACTTCGCGAGGTTCGTCACGCCCGCATCGGAATTCGTTGTCGCGCCGGCCGGATACAGTTTGACGCCATGCACGAAGCCGCTTTCGCGCGCGCGACGAATCTCATCGGGCGCGGTGTTATCGGTGAGATATAGCGTCATCAACGGCTCGAACTTCATGCCCGCAGGAATCGCGGCAAGGATTCGCTCGCGATACGCACGCGCCTGTTCGGTCGTCGTCACCGGCGGTTTCAGGTTCGGCATGATGATCGCGCGGCCGAACTGGCGCGCCGTGTGCGGCAACACGGCCGCGAGCATCGCGCCGTCGCGCACGTGCAGATGCCAGTCATCAGGACGTGCAAGCGAAACAGAATCGACGGACGTGCCGGTAGGTGACGAAGAAGACATGGGAGCGGACGATGAGGAGATCATGGCAATCAAATTGAGCAAAGCACGGCAATCACGGCGTAAATCACGCATGCAGGCCCTCTCAAACCCGGTCACACCTGGTCAAGAGCGGCCACAAGCAGTCACAAGCGGTCACAAGCGGTCACAAGCGGTCACAAGCGGTCACAAGCGGTCACAAGCGGTCGAAAAGCGGCCTGAACATACGTCAATTTTAATGATTACGGCCTGGGGCGCGGTGCTATGCTTGTAAAAATACCATTGTAACGGCTGGCTCGCCCTTAAGCCGCAAGGCTTCGCGCACTACCGGCCCTTACACGTCTCAGACGCTTGACCCTAGCGCATCATGTGCCAACTTCTTGGAATGAACTGCGCCGCGCCGACGGATGTCGTGTTTTCGTTCACCGGTTTTGCGGCACGCGGCGGCGTCACCGATCACCACGCCGACGGCTGGGGCATCGCGTTCTTCGAAGACAAGGCATGCCGCCTCTTTATCGATCATCAATCGTCGGCCACGTCGCCGATCGCCGAGATGGTCAAGCGCTATCCGATCAAATCAAAGAATACGATCGCGCATATCCGCAAGGCGACGCAAGGCCATATCGTGCTCGAAAATTGCCACCCGTTCCTGCGCGAACTGTGGGGGCGTCACTGGATATTCGCGCACAACGGCGATCTGCAGAATTACCGCCCTGTCCTGTCAGGCGTCTATCAGCCCGTCGGCACGACCGATAGCGAACTCGCGTTCTGCGCGCTGCTGCAGGGTCTGCGCCAGGCGTTTCCGGGTCAGCAGCAACCCCCGCTCGAAGAACTGTTCGCCGCGCTCGAAACGCTCACGCGTGAAATCACGCAATTCGGTGTGTTCAACTTCCTGATGTCGAACGGGCAGGCACTCTTTGCACATTGCTCGACGCACCTGTACTACCTTGTGCGCAGCTGGCCGTTCTCGACCGCGCATCTGGTGGATGCGGACGTCTCGATCGATTTCGCGAAGTACACGACGCCCGAGGATCGCGTGGCGGTCATCGCCACGCAACCGCTCACGGACAACGAAGTCTGGACGCGTTTTGCGCCCGGCGATCTGCTGATGTTCCAGCACGGCAAGATGGTCGCGCAGACGAACGTGCCGGTGCCGCCCGCCGTGCTCGAAAAAGCCGCGCAAGCGCCTTGCGACGGCGCGGT
Source organism: Paraburkholderia edwinii (assembly GCF_019428685.1). Classification (NCBI taxonomy): domain Bacteria; kingdom Pseudomonadati; phylum Pseudomonadota; class Betaproteobacteria; order Burkholderiales; family Burkholderiaceae; genus Paraburkholderia; species Paraburkholderia edwinii. The sequence continues at coordinate 1,010,950 of NZ_CP080095.1, read as the reverse complement.
GACGTCGGGCGCATCGATGCTGCCCGACACGTCGACGCTCGATCTCGAATCCGACGACGCGGCTGCGTTCGAGTCGTAAAGTCACGCCGGACCACGCTGCCGCGCCCATTCAGTCATCCATCGGCTGATCGTTCGGATGCTGAAACACTGCCTTCATCGCATCGCTCATCGGCAAATTCAGATTGATGCCCTTCGGCGCAATCGGCGACATAAACCACTTCTTGTACAGCGCCTCGCCTTCGCCGCTCGTCTCGAGCCGCGCGATCGTGCGGTCCGCGATCGCCTTCAGTTGAGTCTCGCCTTTGGGTAGCATGCACGCGATCGCCTCACGCGTCTGCGGCTCACCCGTCACCACATATTCCTGCGGGTTGTGCGCCGTCGCGCGTTGGCTCGCGAGCACATCGGCGTCCATAAAGAATGCGGCGGCACGTCCGGTTTCGAGCGTCATGAACGACGCGCTATGGTCGCGCGACGAGATGATCGTGATATTCGCGTTCTTCTCGTGCACGTAGCTGCGCAAAAAGCGCTCCGACGTGGTGCCCGCGGTAACCGCGACCGTCTTGCCGTTCAGATCGTTGAACGAATGAATGTCCGAATTCGTTCTGGTCAGAAGCCGCGTTTCGGTGACGGAAATCGTATCGGAGAAGCCGACCTGTTGCGCACGTTCCTTGTTGTTCGTCGTGCCGCCGCATTCAAGATCGACCGTACCGTTCTGAATCAGCGGAATGCGGTTTTGCGCATTCACCGCAATCATCTTGACCTGCAGATTCGGCGCATTGATCGCGGCCTTCAATTCCTTCACGATCTGCAGCGCGATGTCGTGCGAGTAGCCGATTACCTGCTCGTTGTTGTCGTAGTACGAGTAAGGCACCGACGACTCACGGTAGCCGAGCACGATCGTATTGCGATCCTTGATCGACGCGAGGCGTCCGGTCAGATCCTGCGCCTGCGCCGGCAATGCGAAGCAACCGTACAGCAGCAACGCAATCGCCCCGCACGGCGCCCAGTGACGCGCCTTGATCTGCAGCGTTTTCATTGTTGTCCCCTTCCCGATAGTGGAAAACGCGCGGCAAGGGGCCGCGCGCCGTGCTGAAAGCTATGAGTCGAGCATCGCGCAAGCCGCCTCGATCCGGTTACATGCTTCTTCGAGTTGTTCGTACGACGTAGCGAATGAAATGCGAAACGCGGGCGACAGGCCGAACGCCGCGCCCTGAATCACCGCTACTTCGCGGCTCTCCAGAAGATGCATGACGAAGTCGCTGTCGTCGCTGATCACGCTGCCGTTCGGACCGCGCCGCCCGATCACGCCCGCGCAAGACGGATAGACGTAAAACGCGCCCGCGGGCCGCGGGCAATAAAGGCCATCGATCGCATTCAGGCGGTCGACGACCAGATCGCGCCGCCGCTGATACTCGCTGCGCCAGCCCGCGAGAAAGTCGTTTGGACCGGTCAACGCCGCAAGCGCCGCCGCCTGGCTCACCGACGACGGATTGCTGGTGCTCTGCGACTGCAGCTTCGCCATCGTTTTGATCAGCGTCTTCGGGCCTCCGGCGAAGCCGATGCGCCAGCCGGTCATTGCATACGCTTTCGATACGCCGTTGATGGTCAGCGTCCGATCGTGCAGCTGCGGGTTGCAGCGCGCAAATGTCGCGAAGGTCTGGCCGTCGTAGATCAGGTGCTCGTAAACGTCGTCGGTCAACACCCACACATCGGGATGACGGCTCAGCACTTCGCCGAGCGCGACGAGTTCGCTCTCCGTGTACGTCGCACCGGATGGATTGCACGGCGAATTGAGCACGACCCACTTGGTGCGCGGTGTGAGCGCCGCTTCGAGTTGCGCGGGCGTCATCTTGTAGCCGCTTTGCGCATCGCATTCGACGATCACCGGCCGCCCGCCGTTGAGCATCACCATGTCCGGATACGACACCCAATACGGCGCGGGAATCACCACTTCATCGCCTTCTTCGACCGTGCAGGTGAGCGCGTTGAACACGATCTGCTTGCCGCCATTGCCGACCGACACTTCGTCCTGTTCGTACGCGAGGCCGTTCTCGCGCGCGAATTTATCGCGTACGGCGCGCTTCAGTTCAGGCGTGCCGTCGACTACCGTATAGCGCGTCTTGCCGGCCTTCATCGCCGCATAGGCCGCTTCGACGATATGCGGCGGTGTCTCGAAGTCCGGCTCGCCCGAGGTCAACCCGACGATATCGCGGCCCGCGGCGCGCAGCTCCTTCACGCGCGCGGTCGCCATCGAACTCGGCGACGGCTTGATACGGTCCATCCGTGCGGCAATCAGCTTCATTTCGAAGTCCCCTTGTTGGTATGTGGCGGCGGCTTTCTCTTGCTTTAAGCGCGGTTCAGGCACGCGGTTCAGGCGATCACGCCCTTCTCTCGCAAATACACATCGATCCAGCCGCGCTTGTCTTCGCCCTTCAGAATCGCTTCCTTACGCTGCTGCTCGCGCTTGGCCTGCGCCGCCGCCGCGGCAAGCAGCGTCTCGAGCTGATCGGCCGGCACCGCGACCAGTCCGTCTTCATCGCCGACAATCAAATCACCCGCTTCGATCACGAGACCGCCGATCGCAACCGGTACATTGATTTCGCCCGGACCTTCCTTGAACGGACCGCGATGCGTATTGCCGCGCGCGTAGCACGGGAAATCGGCCGCGTGGAGCGCTGCGACATCGCGCACGGCGCCATCGATGACGAAGCCGGCGAGTCCACGCACCTGCGCATGCATCTGCATCAGCTCGCCGACGAGCGCCTGCGTGACCTCACCGCCACCGTCGACGACGATCACATCGCCGGGCTCGGCGATATCGATTGCCTTGTGGATCATCAGGTTGTCGCCGGGCCTGACCTTCACGGTGATCGCGCGTCCGACAAGCTTCCTGCGGGCGTGATAAGCCTTAAGGCCGATCACACCGCATAGCCGATGCATGTTGTCGCTGATATGCGGCGTCACGACCGACTGAAAGCGCTCGATGATGTCCTTGCCGATCGGCGCGGGCATCGGCAGGATGCGAAAACCGGGGATATTGGGCTGGCTCATGGTGAATGTCCGTGTATCTGAAAGCTGGAAAGCTGGGAAAACATCAGTCGTTCGGTCAGGCATTCAGAACGACGAGTGCCGGCGCAGATACGGCACGAGGCCGCCCGCGTCGAGTATTTTCAGAATGTCATGCGCGATAGGCGCTGCTTCGATAACCTGATCGTTGCTCGCGCAACGAACCAGCGTGTGCGCGCCGATGTCGATTTGCAACGCGTCACCCTCGCGAATCGCACGCGTATCGCACTCGACCGGATAAAGCCCGTTATTGATCGCATTGCGAAAGTACGTGCGCGCAAAGCTCTGCGCGAGCACGACGCGAATGCCCGCGCCGACCACCGCGGTCACCGCGACTTCCATCGCCGAGCCGCAGCCGAAGTTCTTGCCGGCCACGAGGATGTCGCCGATACGCACGGTCTGCGCGAATTCCGGCGCGATCGTTTCGAACAGGAAGTTTTTCAGCACCGCGGGGTCGAGCGACTCGCGCTTGCGCTGTGAAGAGATGATGTAGTCGGTGTTCACGTCGTCGCCGAAGCGGCGCGCAAGCCCTGTCACGGAAAATTGCATGGTCGTTGGAATCGTTATCGGCTGGCGGCGAAGGTTTGAAGGCTGACGATGCGGCCCGCGACCGCGCTTGCGGCACAAACTTCCGGCGACGCGAGAAACACATTCGCGCTTGCGTTGCCCATGCGCCCCTTGAAATTGCGATTCGCCGTCGACACGACGTTCGCGCCGTCTTCGGGAATCGCGCCCGCGGTGCCGCAGCACGACCCGCAGCCGGGCGTGACGATAACCGCACCGAGCGCGACGAATTCGGCCAGTTCACCGCCTTCGGTCAGCTCGTGCATCACTTCGCGCGACGCAGGCGTCACCACGAGTTGCACGCCTTTCGCGGGCTTGCCGTACTCACGGAACACTGCAAGCGCCTGTCGAAAGTCCTTCGCGCGGCCGCCCGTGCACGTGCCGAGATACGCCATCTGCACCGGCACATTGCCGAGCTCTGCGAGGCTTGTGACGTTGTCGACGTTGTGAGGCATAGCGACGTAAGGCTGCAGCGTCGACAAGTCGACATCGATAACGCGGGCATACTGCGCATCCGGATCCGCCGATACCGCTTCGAGCGGCCCGGCAACACGCTTTTCCAGATAGCGGCGCGCAGCAGCATCGAACGGAAACACGGCGTTTTTCGCACCCATTTCGACCGACAGATTCGCCACGACAAGCCGGTCTTCGAAATCGAGCGATGCGACGCCATCGCCGTGAAACTCGAGCGCCTGATAAGTCGCGCCATCCGCGCCGAACAGCTGCGCGAGGCACAACGCGAGATCCTTCGGGTAAACGCCGCGCGGCAGCTTCCCGTGCAGCGTGATGCGGATCGACTCGGGCACGCGCAGCCACGTCTTGCCGGTCAGCATGATGCCCGCGAGGTCCGATGAGCCGATGCCGGTCGCAAAGCAGTTCGCGGCGCCGTACGTGACCGCGTGGCTATCGGCGCCGGCCAGCAGCCGCCCCGGCGTCGCGAGCCCCTGCTCGACGACAATCTGATGCCCGATGCCCGCGCCGATGTCGAAGAGCGGAATGCCCTGCTCGCGCGCAAAGCGGCGGATCCTCGCCTGCAGCATGGCGGCTTTCGCGCTGGCAGGCGGTGCATAGTGGTCGAGCGCGAACAGCAGCCTCTCGGGTGCATGCACGCGCACGCCGCCCATTGACGCGAAATAGTCCATCGCCATCGGAATCGAGCCGTCGGTGCCCATCGCGCAGTCGACCTCGCAGATCGCGATTTCGCCTGCTCGTACATTGCGCCCTGCCGCGGCGGACAGCAGCTTTTCCGACAAGGTCATGCCTCGCATATCGTTTTGCCTCGCTGATGCGGGTTCTGGGCTTTTCTACGTCGCTGGGTTCTACGTCGCTGTTCCGCGTTGCCGGTGTTGGCTATCTCCTCGCGTAACCGGTTTGCGCAGTATCCCAAACCAGAATGCCGCGTAGCCGGAGTAAAAGGCATCGCGAAACATGAATAAAATTCATAGTTCGGATAACTGGCCCGCGGCTGCTACCCGCCGTTGCCTCGTGTTTCCCATCAACCGCATTACTTCACCTTCGCGAAACCATGCTCACGCTCAAGCAGCTCGAAGCCATTTACTGGGTCGCGCGCCTCGGTACCTTCAGCGCGGCCGCCGACCGCCTGTACACGACGCAGTCGGCCATTTCGAAGCGCATCAGCGAACTCGAAGAATTCTTCCTCGTGCCGCTGTTCGATCGCAGCCGCCGCATCGTGCAACTGACGCCGAAAGGCCGCGAACTGCTCGAAGCAGCCGAGGAAATGCTGCAGCTGCGCGACCGTCTGCTGGAAAAGATGGGCAAGGAAGTGGAAGTGGTGCGGCACTTTCGCCTCGGCATCACCGAGCTGATCGCACTGACGTTCCTGCCGAAGCTCGTGCAGGACATTCGCGTGGCCTATCCGACCGTGTCGCTCGAACCGGAAATCGACGTGAGCACGAATCTGGGCGCAAGGCTCCTGCGCGGCGATATCGACTTCATCATCGCGCCGACCGTGCTTAAGGATCCGCGCTTTACGTCGGTGCCGCTCAGGAAGCTGCAGCTCAAATGGATGGCGAGTCCGTCGCTCGTCGATGCATCGCGCGTGCTGTCGCTTGAGGAAATTGCGAACTATCCGATCCTGATGCAGATCGGCACGTCGGGCGTCGACGCGATCTACGACCGCTGGTTCGAATCGAAAAAGCTGGCCATACGGCGCACCTTCGCGGGCAATAGCCTGATCGCGCTCAGTTCGTTGACGGTGGCGGGATTTGGCGTGAGCTATCTGCCGGCGCTGTACTTCGCCGATCTCGTCGAGCAAGGACTGCTCAATGTGCTGGATTCGCCGCAGCGGCTGCCCGACGTGCGCTATTACGCGATTTATCGAAACGACGGGCCGTCAGCGCTGTATTCGGTGGTCGCCGATCAGGCACGGCGGCTCTGCGATTTCTCAAAGCCCGATCTCGCGTTGGTCGCGCGTTAGTCTCGTCGTTGCGGCGGCGATGGTCTTGCGGCGGCGATGGTCGTTGCATCGCCAAAAACAAAACGGGCAGCGTCGCGCTGCCCGTTTGCTATGACCACTTGCTCGCACTTCGCCAAACCAGGCAAAGCGCGGCGCATTGGCGTGCACTCAATGCAGGATCTTCGCGAGGAAATCCTTTGCGCGATCCGACTTCGGATTCGCGAAGAAATCGTCCTTGCGGTCGTCTTCAACGATAAGGCCCTTGTCCATGAAGATCACGCGATGCGCGACCTTCTTCGCAAAGCCCATTTCATGCGTGACGCACATCATCGTCATGCCTTCCTGCGCGAGTTCGACCATCACGTCGAGCACTTCGTTGATCATCTCCGGGTCGAGCGCGGACGTCGGCTCGTCGAACAGCATCGCGATCGGGTCCATCGACAGCGCGCGCGCAATCGCCACGCGCTGCTGCTGACCGCCCGACAGCTGCCCCGGAAACTTGTCCGCATGCGCACGCAGGCCGACGCGATCGAGCAGCTTGAGCCCCTTCGCCGCAGCTTCGTCCTTCGACCGGCCGAGCACCTTGATCTGCGCAAGCGTCAGGTTTTGAGTGATCGTCAGATGCGGGAACAGTTCGAAGTGCTGAAACACCATGCCGACCTTCGCACGCAGCTTCGACAGGTTCGTCTTCTTGTCGACGAGCGACTGGCCGTTGATGACGATATCGCCTTTCTGGAACGGCTCGAGGCCGTTCACGGTCTTGATCAGCGTCGATTTGCCGGAACCCGACGGGCCGCACACGACGACCACCTCGCCCTTTTTCACTTCCGTCGTGCAGTCGGTCAGCACCTGAAACTGGCCGTACCACTTCGAAACATTCTTGATAGAGATCATCTTGCGACCTTTTTCTGAAGACTTTTGACGAGGCTCGACGCGATCACGCAGATCACGAAATAGCAGGCACCCGCAAACAGGACCATCTCGACGCTCGTACCGTCACGGTCGCCGATATTCGCAGCCGTACGGAAGAAATCGGCGAGGCCGATCACGTAGACAAGCGACGTATCCTGAAAGAGCACGATCGCCTGCGTAAGCAGCAGCGGCACCATCGCGCGGAACGCTTGCGGCAGCACGATCAGCTTCATCGCCTGGCTGTAGGTCATGCCGAGCGCGAACGCCGCATTGACCTGGCCGCGCGGCACCGCCTGAATGCCGGCCCGGATGATCTCCGAGTAGTACGCCGCTTCGAACAGCGAGAACGCGACCATGGCCGAAGCGAGCCGGATGTCGATGTCGGGCGACAGCCCGAGCAGGTTCTGCAGCACCTGCGGCACGATCAGGAAGAACCACAGCAGCACCATCACGAGCGGAATCGAGCGGAACAGCGTCACATAGATACGCGCGAACCATTCGAGCGGCTTGACGCCCGATAGCCGCAACAGCGCGAGCACCGTGCCGATCAGAATGCCGCAGACAATCGCGATCACGGTAATCTGGAACGTGATGATCGCGCCGGTCCACAAGGTAGGCAGCGCGCCCGGAATACCACTCCAGTCGAAGTGATGCATCACTTGCCTCCGATATAGCCCGGCAGGCGGGTCTTGTGTTCGAGGATGCGCATCAACTGCATCACGATCAGGTTGATCACCATATACGCGACTGTCACCGCGATAAACGACTCATACGCCTGCGAGGTGTAATCGACGAGCTGCCGCGCCTGCGCCGAAAGTTCGAGCAGACCGATTGTCGACGCCACCGCGGAATTCTTGAAGATATTCAGAAACTCGGACGTAAGCGGCGGCACGATGATGCGGTACGCAACCGGCAACAGCACATAGCGATAGGTCTGCCATTGCGTGAAGCCCATCGCGAGGCCGGCGGCGCGCTGGCCCCGCGGCAGCGCGTTGATGCCCGAACGCACCTGTTCGCAGACGCGCGCGGCGGTGAAGAGACCCAGACAGATAATCGACGATGAGAAGAACTGCGCGGTCGGTGGCAACTGCTTGAACCAGGTGCCCATCGATACAGGCAGCAACTCCGGTATCACGAGATACCAGGTGAAAAACTGGACGATCAGCGGGATGTTGCGGAAGATCGCGACATACGTGGTGCCGATCGCGGAAAGCGTTTTGTTCGGTACGGTGCGCAGCACGCCGAACAGCGAACCGACGATCAGTGCGATCACCCATGCCGACAGCGAAACGACGATCGTCACCCAGAAGCCGGACATCAGCCAGCCAAGATAGGTAGTCGGCTCGCCCGTGGAAACCGGACTTAGCAGAATGCCCCAGTTCCAGTGATAGGACATGACAAAGACTCCAACAAAAAGAAACGGAAGAAGCGCCTCGCCCCTTCCGTTTCGTTCAACACGTTGCGACGGTAACGGTTGATCGACCTTAGTCGATTGCCTTGTCGTTCGGGCTCTTGTACAGAGCCTTGATATCGTCGCTTTCCGGGAAGTTCAGGTTCAGGCCCTTCGGCGGAATCGGCGATTCGAACCACTTCTTGTAGATCGGATTGGCGTCGCCCGACGTTTCGAGCTTCGCGATCGCATCGTCGACCACCTTCTTGAATTCCGGATCGTTCTTGCGCAGCATGCAGCCGTACGCTTCATGCGATTGCGGCGTGCCGACGATCACGAAGTCGTTCGGGTTGTTCGACTTCGCGCGCTCGCCTGCGAGCAGCGCGTCGTCCATCATGAACGCGGCGGCACGGCCCGTCGACAGCGTCAGGAACGATTCGCCGTGATCCTTCGCGCTGATGATGTTCATGCCCATGTCCTTGTCCTGATTCATCTTGCGAAGCAGGCGCTCGGACGTGGTGCCGGCCGTCGTCACGACCGTCTTGCCCTTCAGGTCCGGGAAGTCCTTGATGCCGGAGTCTTTCTTCGTCATCAGGCGCGTACCGATCACGAAGATCGTGTTCGAGAATGCGACCTGCTGCTGGCGCTCAAGGTTGTTCGTGGTCGAGCCGCACTCGAGGTCGATCGTGCCGTTCTGCACGAGCGGAATGCGGTTTTGCGACGTCACCGGCGTGAGCTTCACCTTCAGGTTCGGCATATTCAGCTTCACCTTGACGGCCTCGACTACCTTGAGCGCGAATTCCTGCGAGTAACCGACCACATTCTGCTTATCGTCATAGTACGAAAAGGGAATCGACGATTCGCGGTGACCCAGCGAGATAACGCCCGTGTCCTTGATCTTCTTCAGCGTGCCGGCGTCCTGCGCCTGAGCGCCCGCCGTGAACAAACCCGAAAACAGTCCGACAGTCGCGAGAAGCAGTGCAGCTTTTTTAACCTTCATTTGTAAGTCTCCTTGGCAAATACCGGCGCAAGTGTATCAAAGTAACTATTTTGAAAGAATGGTCGTTAACCATGTTTGGACGCAAATGTTGCGTAAATCCAGCACTGTGTCCGGTATTGCGCCCCGCGCGCAGCCCCTACGGAACGCATACGCAAAAGCGGACGGCATCTTACAACGCCGTCCGCCTGCAGTGTGCGCGATCATACAGAATCGTGCACAAACCGTTTGTGAAAAATTAAATCCCGGCCGAAGCCGCCCATCAGAGGTACTTCAGGGGTGCATCAGGGGTAAAGCCCGCGCATCTCGCGCGCCATCAGAATCCGTTTGCACGCGACGATAAACGCCGCGGTGCGCACCGAGACCTTCTGCTCATCCGCGACCTGCCAGACCGCGGCAAATGCCTCGCGCATGACGCGCTCGAGCCGCTCGTTGATCTCGTTCTCGGTCCAGAAGAAGCTCGAGAAATCCTGCACCCATTCGAAGTACGAGACGGTCACGCCGCCCGCATTCGCGACCACATCGGGAATGACGAGCACGCCCTTGTCGTGCAGGATGTCGTCGGCCGCGGTCGTGGTCGGGCCGTTTGCGCCTTCCACGACGATTTTCGTGCGAATTTTCGGCGCGTTCTTCTCGGTGATCTGGTTTTCGAGCGCGGCCGGAATCAGGATGTCCGATTCGATGGACCAGAAGTCGTCGCTGGCAATGGTGTCCGCTTCACGGAAGCCGCCGATACCGCCGGTCTTCGCAACGTGCTCGAGCAGCGCGCCCGCATCGATGCCGGTCGATTTATGCAGGGTGCCCGTGTGGTCCTGCACGGCGACGATTTTTGCCCCCGCCTCCTGGAAGAGCCGCGCCGCGATACCGCCGACATTGCCGAAGCCCTGCACCGCGATGCGCGCGCCTTCGATCGACACGCCGGTGCGCCGCGCCGCTTCGCAGCCGACCACGAACACGCCGCGGCCCGTCGCTTCGCGGCGGCCGAGCGACCCGCCGAGCGTGATCGGCTTGCCGGTCACCACGCCCGTGGCCGTCTGGCCCTGGTTCATCGAGTACGTGTCCATCATCCACGCCATGATCTGCTCGTTCGTGTTCACGTCCGGCGCGGGAATATCGGTGTTCGGCCCGATGATGATGCCGATTTCGCTCGTGTAGCGGCGCGTCATGCGCTCGAGTTCGCCACGCGACAGCTTGCGCGGGTCGACGCGGATGCCGCCCTTCGCGCCGCCGTACGGCACATTGACGGCCGCATTCTTTACCGACATCCAGGCGGACAGCGCCATGACTTCCGACAGCGTCACATCCTGGTGATAACGCACGCCGCCCTTGCCGGGACCACGCGATACGTTGTGCTGCACACGGTAGCCTTCGAAATGGGCAACCGTGCCGTTATCGAGTTCAATCGGTACATCGACGATCAGGATGCGCTTGGGACGCTTCAGCGTCTCGATCCAGCGCGATTGGGTACCGAGGTACGGTGCGACGCGGTCGACCTGGCGCAGATAGTTGCCCCACGGGCCGAGGTCGTCTTTATGCAGATAGGAGGGCAATGCTTCCGGCGATGTTTCGAACTTCGATTGGGATGACATGAAGACTCCGACGCTCAACGAATGACGCCATTGTCGAAAATCGCCTCGGTGAAGGCCAATGCCGTTTGATCATCCCGTTATGTTTTTTATGCATAACCTTTGGGAACGCGCAAAATGCTGTTGCTGACGGCGGTGTTTGTCTGCCCTTGCTTGCCGTCGCCTACGCTTTGTTCCCGTGTGTGTGCGTTACATCGATCAGCTGGCGTCTTGCGCCAACTCAGCCTCTACCACGTCCCACAGCGCCCGGATCAGCGTATGCCGCGGATCGTCGCCTTGTACGGCGAGCTTGTCGCGATAGAGGCGGATCTCCATTGTCAACGTGAACTGGCCTAACGTGCCGCTGCCGCGCGTCGCGCGGTCCAGCCGGATCAGGCGGCCGTCGGCGACCGCGTCTTCGACGGCGCTATGCGGAAGAAATGCGATGCCGTGTCCGGCCAGCGCCATCGCTTTCAGTCCTTCCGCCATGTCGGTCTCGTACACACGGTCGAGATACAGACGCTGGGGCGCGTTCGAGATAATCACCTCGGTCATGCGACCCAGATAGGCGTTCGGCGTATACGACAGGTATGGTGCGGGCGCATCCGGCGTGCCCGGCAGCGTGTGACGCGCGCGCCCCGCGCGGCCCGGCGCCGAGAAAGGACTGATCGGCTCGTGGCCGAGCGTCAACATGTCGTAACGGGCCGGATCGAGCGCGACCGGATGGCTCGGATGGTGATAACCCATGACGACATCGCAACCGCCTTCGACGAGCGACAACACCGCATCGTGTACGTTGAGGGCGCGCAAGCGCGTATGGATCGGCCCGAGTTGCGCCTCGATGCGCTGCAGCCAGCGCGGAAAGTACGTAAGCGATAGCGTATGCGGCACCGCGAATTCGATCGTCGCGGCGGGCGTCGCCGTGTGGCCGCGCAACAGCGTGCGCGCTTCGTGGAACTGCGACAGCATCGCGAGCGCCTGCTCGTAGAACACCTGGCCGGCGTTGGTCAGACGCGTCGGATACACCGAGCGGTCGATCAGCTCCGTGCCGAGCCACGCTTCGAGCGCCTGGATGCGGCGCGAAAATGCCGGCTGCGTGACGTGCCGCAGTTCAGCGGAGCGGCTGAAGCTGCGGGTTTCCGCGAGCGACACGAAGTCTTCGAGCCATTTCAGTTCCATGCGCGAGCCTATGGGCGCCGGGGAAAAAGGAAGTCCGGCGAAGTCAGCATTCTAGCGGCGGCCCGGCAAGCCAATGGGACTAACGACGGGCTTAAGCACTGGACAAGGCGCCCGCGGTGGTAAAATTCGCGGTTCTCCCCGTTTCCGTCCTGACGCTGCGCGTCCGCCCCATCATGTCCGACACCCGCCCCGATACCCTGTTCGCGCTGACCGCGCTGTCCCCGCTCGACGGCCGCTACGCGCCGAAAACCGAAGCCCTGCGCGACTGGCTTTCGGAAGCCGCCTTCATGCGTCACCGCGTGACCGTCGAAATTCACTGGCTGATCGCGCTGTCGCACGCCGGGTTTGCCGAGGTGCCGCGTTTTTCGGCGGCATCCGAGCAATTTCTGCTGCAGCTGGTCGAGCGCTTCACGGCGCACGATGCGGCGCGCATCAAGGACATCGAGCGCGTGACGAACCACGACGTGAAGGCCGTCGAGTACTGGCTGAAGGAGTCGGTCAAGGGACAGCCCGAGCTCGAACGCGCGAGCGAGTTCATCCACTTCGCGTGCACGTCGGAAGATATCAACAATACGTCGCACGGTTTGATGCTTGCCGGTGCGCGTGAACATGTGATCCTGCCGGCGCTGCGTTCGGTGCATCAGCGGCTGATCGCGCTGGCGCATGCACAGGCGGAGCAACCGATGCTGTCCCGCACGCACGGCCAGCCAGCCAGCCCGACGACGCTCGGCAAGGAAGTGGCGAACGTGGCCGCGCGGCTCGCGCGGGCAATCGAGCGCATCGCGAAGGTCGAACTGCTCGGCAAGATGAACGGCGCGGTCGGCAACTTCAACGCGCATCTGTCTGCGTATCCGGAGTTCGACTGGGAAGCGTTCTCGCGCAAGGTCGTCGAGGAGCGGCTGAAGCTGGCGTTCAACCCGTACACCATCCAGATCGAGCCGCACGACTATATGGCGGAACTGTTCGACGCGGTCGCACGCGCGAACACGATCCTGCTCGATCTCGATCGCGACGTGTGGGGCTATATCTCGCTCGGCTACTTCAAGCAGAGGACGAAGGCGGGTGAAATCGGTTCGTCGACGATGCCGCACAAGGTCAACCCGATCGACTTCGAAAACTCCGAGGGCAATCTCGGGCTCGCGAACGCTACGCTGCGCCACCTCGCGGACAAACTGCCGGTGTCGCGCTGGCAGCGTGACCTGACCGATTCGACGGTGCTGCGCAATATCGGCGTCGCGTTCGGTTACTCGCTGCTGGCATACGATGCGCTGATTCGCGGTCTCGACAAGCTCGAAGTCAATCCGCAGCGCCTGAACGACGATCTCGACAATTGCTGGGAAGTGCTGGCCGAGCCGGTGCAGACCGTGATGCGTCGATATGGAATCGAAAACCCGTATGAGCAGCTGAAGGAGTTGACGCGCGGCAAGGGCATTACGCGCGACGCGCTGCAGACGTTTATCGGCGGGTTGAATATTCCGGCGGATGCGAAAGAGCGGCTGCTTGCGATGACGCCGGGCTCTTATGTCGGGAAGGCGGTGGAGTTGGCGAAGCGGATTGGTTAAGAGAAATGAGCCGCCCAAGGGCGGCTCAATTTTTATCTATGGACCCCGCACGAGGGCTAACGCATCTTCAGCCGATCAATCACCTCATCGACAATCTGCTCCGGCGTCAGATCGATACTCACCGTAATCGCTTCATCTTCGTTCGGCTCTTCGAGCGTCTCGAGCTGGCTCTGCAATAGCGACGGGTCGAAGAAGTGCCCGGTACGAGTCGACAACCGCTCCTGCAGTACTTCGCGCGTTCCCTTCAGATAGACAAAGCACACATCCTTGTCACCCGCGCGCAAGATGTCGCGATACGCGCGTTTGAGCGACGAGCACGTGAACACCGCCGTCTCGTGCGCATGCTGCTTTTCTTCGATCGCCGCGCGTATTGTCTTCAGCCACGGCCAGCGGTCGTCGTCGGTCAGTGGAATGCCTTTGTGCATCTTCGCCTTGTTCGCCGCGCTGTGAAACGCGTCGCCATCGGTGAAGTCGCAATGCAACCGCTCGGCGAGCAACTCGCCAATCCGCGTTTTGCCGGCGCCCGACACGCCCATCGCAATCAGAATCATCGAACACTCCTTACAGGACGGCCGCCAATGCGAAGGTTAGTCCCAAACCTAGCACCGAAATGATGGTCTCGCACAGCGACCACGTCTTGAACGTTTGACCGACCGTCATTCCGAAATACTCCTTGATCAGCCAGAAGCCGCCATCGTTGACGTGCGAGAAAATCAGAGAGCCTGAGCCGGTTGCGAGCACAAGCAGTTCCGGCTTGACGGCGACCGCACCCGCGGACGCGATCGGCGCGACGATGCCGCAGGCCGTCGTCATCGCGACGGTTGCGGAACCGGTCGCGAGGCGAATCAGCGCGGCCACCAACCATCCGAGCAACAGCGGCGACAGATGCGCGGACGTCGCCGTGTCGACGATCTGCTTCGAAATACCGCTATCCATCAGCACGCGGCCGAACCCGCCGCCCGCTCCGACGATCAGCGTGATCCCCGCGATCGGCGCGAGACATTCACCGCAAAATTTCTGGATCTGCTCGCGATTGAAGCCGCGCTGCGCACCGAACGTCCAGAAGCTGACGAGCACCGCGATCAGCAGCGCGACATCCGTATTGCCGATGAAGTGCAACAGATCATTCGCGAGCGTCTTCGGCGTCGTGACAAGATCGGCCCAGCTGCCGATCAGCATCAGGATGACCGGCAGCAGGATCGTGAAGAGTGTGACACCGAAACCCGGCAAGTCGCACTCTTCACGCTTCTTGTCATGATCACCGCTCTGATCGTCGAACTTCGCGATGAACTGTGCAGCGAGCGGATTGTTTTCCGGCAACGTGATGTGACGGTGAATCAGCAACGCGAATAGCGGCCCGGCAACGATCGCCGTCGGCACACCGACGATCAACCCATACACAATCGTTCTGCCGATATCCGCGTGATACGCCTGCACCGCGAGCAAGGCGGCCGGGTGCGGCGGAATCAGCCCGTGCACGACCGACAAACCCGCGACCATCGGCAGGCCGATCAGCAGCAGCGATTTGCCCGTGCGCTTCGCAACGTTGAAGGCAATCGGAATCAGCAGCACGAAGCCCACTTCGAAGAACACCGGCAAACCGACGATGATCGCGACGAACATCATCGCCCAGTGAATGTTCTTTTCGCCGAACCAGCGAATTAGCGTGGTGGCGATGCGCTCGGCGCCGCCCGATTCGGCCATCATCTTGCCAAGCATCGTGCCGAGGCCGACGACGATCGCGATATGCCCAAGCGTATTGCCGTTGCCCGTTTCGAACGATTTGACGATCGACCCGGCCGGCATACCGGCAGCGAGCCCGAGCAGCAAGGAAACGATGATCAGGACGAGGAATGGATAGACCTTGAAGCGCGTGATCATCAGGATCAGAACTGCGATCGCGATCACGCCGTAGACCAGCAGCATGCTGCCGTGGACAGCTTCCATAAAGCTCCTCCTATGCGTTATTGATTTTGAATGCAGGGTGTCGGAGAGTGCGGCTGCACGTCGCGTACCAGGACGCGAATTTTACTGTGTGCGCGTAAAAAAGCCTCGCCTTCGCAGCCATACGGCTGACTCGGCGAGGCTTCGTGCGTACTGCAGAAACCGATGCTCAGGCTAGATCAACGGTAAAAACGCATTGCCCTCACATCAATGTGCGGCGAGCGCGGTCGCGGCACGTGCAAGACGCGTCACTTCATCCCAGTTCTGCGCCGCGAGCGCGGCCTTCGGCGTGAGCCACGAGCCGCCGACGCAGACCACGTTCGGCAGCGCGAGAAAATTCGGCGCCGATTCAGCCGTGATGCCGCCGGTCGGACAGAACTTGAGCGTCGGGAACGGACCGTGAAACGCTTGCAGCATCGGCACGCCGCCTGCTTGCTGCGCGGGGAAAAACTTCACGATCTCATAGCCGAGTTCGAGCGCGACGATGATGTCGGTCGGCGTCATCACGCCGGGCAGCAGCGGCAGTCCGGCATCCTGCGCGGCCTTGTGCATGTCTTTCGTGAGTCCCGGCGACACACCGAACTGCGCACCGGCTTTCTTCGCCAGCGCGCATTGCTCGGGCCTCGTGATCGTGCCGACACCGACGACGATATCTTCCGCCAGCTGGCTTGCGCGCTCGATCGCTTTCAAACCCGATTCGGTGCGCAGCGTGATTTCGAGCACTTTTACGCCGCCCGCATGCAACGCACGCGACACGTGCTCGCCCTGCTCGACCGAATCGAATGCGAGCACCGGAATGACGGGGCCCAGCCGAACGATGTCGCTTACTGTCTTTGACGTCATGGTCACACTCCTTACTTGTGCATTGCGTGGCTGGATTGCGCGTGCGTGGCTTGTGCAGAGGCGTGCTTTTTCGCCTCGTGGTCTGTCGATGCTGAAGCGCCCGCCTTCGCGCCGTGGCCGTGGCCGCTTGCTTGTGCGCCGTCGTAATGCGCGGCTTCGCCGACGAGCGGACCGAACACCGATGCGCCGAGCTCTGCCGGCGCCGCCGCCGCGCGGAACACGCCGAACAGCTCGCGACCGAAGCCCACTTCGTTTTCCGCCTGGTGGTGGCACACGGCAAGCGGACGCGCCTCCCATTCGGCTGCGTCGATCTCGATGTCGAGCACGCCGGCTTCCGCGTCGATCACGATCGTGTCGCCGGTGCGCACCTTGCCGAGCGGGCCTTGCAATAACGCTTCAGGCGATACGTGAATCACCGCGGGCACCTTGCCCGATGCACCGGACATACGGCCATCGGTGACGAGCGCCACATGGAAACCCTGATCCTGCAGCACGCCGAGCAACGGCGTCAAACGATGCAGCTCGGGCATACCGTTTGCACGCGCGCCCTGGAAGCGCACGACCGCGACGAAATCGCGCTTCAGTTCGCCGTTATCGAATGCTTCCTGCACGGCTTCCTGCGAGTCGAACACTATCGCGGGCGCTTTCACCGCGCGATGCTCGTGCGCAACCGCGGAAATCTTGATCACGCCGCGGCCGAGCTTGCCTTGCATCAGACGCAGGCCGCCGTCGGGCTGGAACGGCTCCTTGATACTGCGCAGCACCTTCGTGTCGTGGCTTTCGTGCGCGCCCGGCACCCACGTCAGCTTGCCGTCGATCAGCTTCGGCTCCTGCGTGTAGTGCGAGAGGCCCTTGCCCGCGACGGTGTTCACATCTTCGTGCAGCAGACCGCCTTCGAGCAGATTGCGCACGAGGAACGCCACGCCGCCGGCCGCATGGAAGTGATTCACGTCGGCCTTGCCGTTCGGATAGACCTTCGCGAGCAGCGGCACGGCTTGCGACAGCGTGTCGAAGTCATCCCAATCGATGATGATGCCCGCCGCGCGCGCGATCGCGACGAGGTGCAGCGTGTGGTTCGTCGAACCACCGGTTGCGAGCAACGCCACGATGCCGTTCACAACCGCCTTCTCGTCGACCACATGACCGATCGGCATGTAGTGGCCGCGATCGACCGTGAGATCGAGCACGCGGCGGGCGGCCTGCGCGGTCAGCGCATCGCGCAGCGGCGTATGCGGATGCACGAACGCCGAGCCGGGCAGATGCATGCCCATCACTTCCATCAGCATCTGATTGCTGTTGGCGGTGCCGTAGAACGTGCAGGTGCCGTGGCTGTGGTACGCGGCCGCTTCCGCCTCGAGCAGCGCGCCGCGATCGCAGCCACCGGTCGCGAACTGCTGGCGGATCTTGGCCTTGTCGTCGTTCGACAGGCCGCTCGTCATCGGGCCGGCCGGCACGAAGATGGTCGGCAAGTGGCCGAACTGCAACGCGCCGATCATCAGGCCCGGCACGATCTTGTCGCACACGCCAAGACATAGCGCCGCATCGAACATGTTGTGCGTGAGCGCAACGGCTGTGCTCATCGCGATGACTTCGCGCGAAAAGAGCGACAGTTCCATGCCCGCGTTGCCTTGCGTGATGCCGTCGCACATCGCGGGCACGCCGCCCGCGAACTGCGCGACGCCGCCGTTTTCGCGCGCGGCGGCTTTGATGATGTCGGGGAATGTTTTATACGGCGCGTGCGCGGACAACATCTCGTTGTACGAGGACACGATGCCGATGTTCGGCTGAGCGATCGTCTTGATCGCGAACTTGTCGTTGCCTTCGAGGCCGGCGAAACCGTGCGCGAGGTTCGCGCACGACAGCGCGCCGCGCGCCGGGAAATGACCCTGCGCCTGCTCGATGCGCGCCAGATAGGCGTCGCGAGTCGATTGGCTGCGCTCGATCACGCGACGCGTGACCTTCATCAATTGCGAATGCGGGGAAACCATCGATGATGCTCCTTCGTCGCTCTGGCGGGCGGATGCGCACATCGGAAGGCGCTCGCGCCGGATTCGGTATCGCGGGGACACGGCCTGCGTTTCCGACCGTGCACAGGGAGTTTAGTAGAAAAACTACATCGAATCAATGTTGCCGATGCTGAATCCGAGATTCAGTCGATCGGCTCATAAGCCGCTTTATCAAAGGCGTTCGATAAAACAGCCCGCTTCCCAGGGAAATCACCTATACAGCGATATGTAGTTTTTGTACCTAATCTGCTGATCAGCTATAGTCCATTCGTTTCTTCAGCATAGTGCGAGTTCTCCGATGATGTTGTCCCAGGTGGAAGCGATGCGCGACCAGTTGCGCCCATCCGAACGCAAGCTCGCCGACTACGTGATCGAGGCGCCGCGCGAAGTGCTCGATCTGTCGATGACGGAAGTCGCGGCGCGCGCGGGCGTGAGCCAGCCGACAATCGCGCGCTTCTGCCATGCGCTCGGCTTTTCGGGCTTCCGCGAGTTCAAGATCCGGCTGGCACAGGGTATTGCAGCCGACGTGCCTGCGGTCTATCGCGACGTGCGTCCGGACGAGCCGGCGCCGGGCGTCGCGGCAAAAGTACTCGACCGGACCATCGGCGCGCTGATCCAGGTGCGCAACAACCTGTCGTCGGACAGCGTCGCGGCGGCAATCGACGTGCTCGCGCACGCGCGCCGGATCGAGTTCTACGGTGCGGGCGGCTCGGGCGTCGCCGCGCTCGATATGCAGCACAAGTTTTTCCGGCTAGGCATGCCGAGCGTCGCCTATTCGGATCCGCATACGTTTTTGATGTCAGCCGCGCTGCTGGGCAAAGGCGACGTGGTGGTCGCGATTTCGAACACGGGACGCACGCGCGACATCATCGATGCGGCGAAATCGGCGCTTGCCGCAGGCGCGAAAGTGATCGCGGTCACGCACGGCAATTCGCCGCTCGCGCGAATCGCCTCGATTGGACTCTTTGCGAACGTCGATGAAGACACAGATATTTTTTCGCCGATGACGTCGCGTACCTCGCATCTCGCGATCGGCGACATTCTGGCGGTCGGCGTCGCGTTGCAGCGCGGGCCGGAGCTGGCGGAGAAACTGGCGGGCGCGAAGGATCTGATTACGCGCCGGCGGGTTGGGCCGGAAGGCTAAGCGCCCAGGCGGCCATGCAAAAAAACGGGCTCCCGAAGGAGCCCGTTTGACCAACTACTGCTTGAAGAACTACACAGGTCTTGCAACTCGCAGTCGAGCGGCCGTTACTGCACCGCTCTTCCGCTTACTGCTTACCACTGGTACGAAGCACCCGCACCGACGGTCGTCCCGTTACCCGGGGCCATACCCGCACCAACCTTCACCTTCAGGTTCTGGGTGATGCGTGCCGAAGCGCCGAGCGCGACAGCCTGATAGCCCTTGTAGTTACCGGTACCGACACCGACCGCGATCGTCTTGCCCTGATCGACGTCCGGAATCATCGTCAGCGCGGTTGCCGCGGCGATACCGCCGTACGAGTTCTTCGCGACGCTGTTCACCTGCGACTGCATCGACTTCATGCTCTGATCGACGTAGTCCTTCGACGACATGCCGCTCGGCAATTCACCGATACGCGAATCCGTGTAGTTGTTCGCGCTTTGCACCGCCTCGTTCAACTGACCCACGTTGACCGCATCGGTCTTCTCGGTGCCATCAGCGACGTTGGTGATCTTCTTGCCACCTGCATCGTTGTTCCAGCTACCGCCGCCACCGCTGATGTTGGTCACCTGGCCTTCGACCACCGTGACACGGTTGTCGAGGTTCGTGACCTGACCTTGCAGCGCGGACAACTGACCGAAGTTCACCGCGTCGTACTTGCTCTTGCCGTCCGCGACGTTGGACAGGATCACCGGAGCACTCATGCCACCAGCGAGACCACCCAGCGTGATGCGGTCGTGAGCCGACGTGTCGTACATCACCACGTCGCCGATGTTGCCCGCGTTGTGGTTGATCTCGTCGATACGCTTGTTGGTCGTGAACAACTGCGAACCGTTGACCGCATCGTTGCTCGTTGCCGACAACTCACCCGCAGCAACGTTGTGCAGTGCGACCGGAGCCGTTGCACCCTTGCCACCGAACGTCACCGAGTCCTTCGTTGCGCTGTCGTACACCACGGCGAGCGACTTGCCCGTCGAGCCATCGATCACACCACCGTCAACCAGCGTGTTGGTGATGTTGGTGATGTCACTGGTGTTCTGCGTGACACGACCGTCGATGTTAGTGATCGCATCGCCAACCGTATGAACGGTCGTCGAGCCTTCGTTCAGCGCGTACGTCGGAGCCGAGATCGTGCCGTCCGCGTTCACCGTCGAGCCGCCGCCCAGCGCTGCCGCCGTGCTGCTAGCCGTGTTGAACAGCTGCGAGCCGTTGATCGCGTCCTTGCTGGTCGCGTTCACCGCGCCGGCCTTCACGTTCGCGATCGTCGTGCCGGCTGCGCCGCCGAGCGTGATCTTGCCCTTCGATGCGTCATCGTACGAGACGAACGAGTTCGTCACGTTGCCCGACGTATCGATGTTCAGACCCGCCGACTTCAGCTGAGCCACGTTCACCGCGTCCTTGTCCGCCTTACCGGCGTTCACGTTCGACAGGGTCGTGCCGTTGGCGCCGTTGAACGTCACGCGGTCATGCGCCGACGTGTCGTACTTGATGCCATCGACCGAACCGGTTGCCGCCTTCGCGTCCACCGCCGCCAGGGCCGAACCGACGTCGCCATACGTGCTGCCTGCGACGTTGTAGCTCGGCTTCTTGACCGTGCCGTCCGCGTTCACCGACGAACCGCCGCCCAGCGCTGCCGCCGTGCTGCTAGCCGTGTTGTACAGCTGCGAACCGTTGACCGCGTCCATGCTGGACGAGCTGACTGCGCCCGCCTTCACGTTCGTGATCGTCGTGCCTGCTGCACCACCTGCCAACGACACCTTGTCGTGCGCCGACGAGTCGTACTTCACGGCATCCGCGAGCTGACCGTTGATCGTGGTGATCTGCGTGTTCAGCGTCGTGATGTCGCCGGTGTTCTTCGCCACGTTCTGGTTCGTCGCGTAGAGCTGCGAACCGTTCACCGCGTCCATGCTGGTGGCGCTAAGCGCGCCGGCCTTCACGTTCGACAGCGTCGTGCCGCTGGCGCCGTTGAACGTCACCTTGTCATGCGCCGAGGTGTCGTAGCTCACGCCGTCGACCGAACCGGAACCTGCTTGCGATGCCAGTGCGGAGAATGCCGAACCCACATCCGTGTACGTGTTGCCGCCGATCGCGTAGCTCGGCTTCTTCACCGAACCGTCCGCGTTCACCGTCGCACCGCCGCCGAGCGCAGACGTCACGCCCTTCAACTGCGACACGTTGACCGCGTCGAAGTCTTGCGTACCGGCCGCCACGTTGATCACCTGACGACGCACCAGCGACGTGCCCATACCCGGCACTGCCGACGAGCCGACCGAGACCGTGTTCGCACGGTTATCGTCCGAGCTGTTCGCGCCCAGCACCACGCTGCCTTCGGTAGCGGCGACGATGTTGCTGCCGATGCCGACGGTGTTCTTGCCACCGATCGACACGTTGCTACCGATCGCCACTGCGTTGTCCGAACCCGTGTTCACTTCGGTGCCGTTGCTGCCGATGGCCACCGAGTTGATCGAAGCCGCCGAAACCGTCGAACCGATACCGACCGCGGAATCCGCGCCGATCGCGATGTTCTGGCCGACCGCAACGCCGTTGCTGCCCAGCACGCTGACGTTCTGACCCGCTGCCACTGCGTTATCCGCATTAGCGTGGGCGTTCAGACCCATTGCGATGCCGTTCTTGCCGAGCGCGTCGGTCGGGGTCGACAACGTCGTCGGACCCGAGACGATCAGCTGATCCGGCGTCTTGCTGGACGTCGCACCGAGCAACATCGTCGAGGCGCCGAGCATGCCGTTGTTCTTCACGCCGGAGCCCGAGATCGCCGCACCGATAGCCGTGTTCATCTGGCCCACCGTCACCGCATCGGTGATGCTCGTACCGTCAGCGACGTTCACGATACGGCGCTTGCCTGTCGTCGAACCGACCGCGAACGTGTTCGCTTGCGACGTCGACGAACCGAAACCGATCGCCACCGAGTTGGTTGCCATCGCACGGGCATTCGCGCCGATTGCGAGCGCGCCGTCGCCCATTGCCTGAGCGTAGCCACCGATTGCAACCGCGTCCGCACCGGAAGCCGTCGCGTCGAGCGCCGTCGTGTCGCCGAACTTGATGTACTTCAGCTTCGGCGCGATTTCGACCATCGCCGACGACATATCGGTAATACGCGTGTCGAGCGCGGTCACCGCACCATCCACGCCGTCGACCGTCTTGCCGCCGACCGAGTACTCAGGCATCGAAATGGTGCCGTCCGGATTGACCGTCGAACCGCCGCCGAGTGCCTTCGTTTCGCTGGCAGCGAGCGAGTAGAGCTGCGAACCGTTGATTGCGTCCGTGCTCGATGCGCTAACTGCACCGGCCTTCACGTTGGTGATCGTCGTACCTGCCGCACCACCTGCCAGCGTGACCTTGCCCTTGGTCGCGTCGTCGTATGCAACGAACGAGTTCGTCACATTGCCCGACGTGTCCACGTTCAGACCCGCTGCCTTCAGCTGCGCCAAGTTCACTGCGTCCATGTCCGCCGTACCGGCCGTCACGTTCGACAGCTTCGTGCCGTTCGAACCATTGAACGTCACCTTGTCGTGCGCCGACGAGTCGTACTTCACGCCGTCAATCGAACCCGTGGCCGCCTTCGCGTCCACCGCTGCGAGCGCTGAACCGACATCGCCGTACGTGCTGCCGGCAACGTTGTAGCTCGGCTTCGTGATCTTGCCGTTCGCGTCCACCGTCGTGCCGCCGCCCAGCGCTGCCGCCGTGCTGTTCGCCGTGTTGTACAGCTGCGAGCCGTTGATCGCGTCCATGCTCGATGCGTTGACCGCACCGGCCTTCACATTCGTGATCGTCGTGCCTGCTGCACCACCTGCCAGCGTGACCTTGCCCTTCGTCGCGTCGTCATAGGCGACGAACGAGTTCGTCACCGTGCCCGACGTGTCGACATTCAGGCCGGCTGCCTTCAGCTGCGCGAGGTTGACCGCTTCGTTGTCGGCCTTTGCAGCCTTCACGTTGCTGATCGTCGTGCCTGCCGAACCACCTGCCAGCGTGACCTTGCCCTTCGTCGCATCGTCATACGCAACGAACGAGTTCGTCACCGCGCCCGACGTGTCGATGTTCAGGCCCGCTGCTTTCAGCTGGGCGACGTTCACCGCGTCCTTGTCCGCCTTACCGGCGTTCACGTTCGACAGCGTCGTGCCGTTCGAACCGTTGAACGTCACCTTGTCGTGCGCCGACGTGTCGTACTTCACCACGTCGCCCATCTGCGCGTTGATGTTGGTGACTTGCGTCGACAGCGAGCTCACGTTCTGGTTCGTGGCGTACAGTTGCGCGCCGTTCACCGCCTCCGTGCTGGTGGCGTTCAATGCACCCGCCTTCACGTTGGTGATCGTCGTGCCCGCCGAGCCGCCTGCCAGCGTGACCTTGCCCTTGGTCGCGTCGTCGTATGCAACGAACGAGTTCGTCACATTGCCCGACGTGTCCACGTTCAGACCCGCTGCCTTCAGCTGCGCCAAGTTCACTGCGTCCATGTCCGCCGTACCGGCCGTCACGTTCGACAGCTTCGTGCCGTTCGAACCATTGAACGTCACCTTGTCGTGCGCCGACGAGTCGTACTTCACGCCGTCAATCGAACCCGTGGCCGCCTTCGCGTCCACCGCTGCGAGCGCTGAACCGACATCGCCGTACGTGCTGCCGGCAACGTTGTAGCTCGGCTTCGTGATCTTGCCGTTCGCGTCCACCGTCGTGCCGCCGCCCAGCGCTGCCGCCGTGCTGTTCGCCGTGTTGTACAGCTGCGAGCCATTGACCGCGTCCATGCTCGATGCGTTGACTGCACCGGCCTTCACGTTCGTGATCGTCGTGCCTGCCGCGCCACCTGCCAGCGTGACCTTGCCCTTCGTCGCGTCGTCGTAGGCGACGAACGAGTTCGTCACCGTGCCCGACGTGTCGATGTTCAGTCCCGCTGCCTTCAGCTGGGCGACGTTCACCGCGTCCTTGTCCGCCTTACCGGCGTTCACATTCGAGATGGTCGTGCCGTTCGTGCCTGCCAGCGTGACCTTGCCCTTCGTCGCATCGTCATACGCAACGAACGAGTTCGTCACCGTGCCCGACGTGTCGATGTTCAGGCCTGCTGCCTTCAGCTGCGCTACGTTCACTGCATCCGTGTCGGCCGAGCCCGTGGACACGCCCTTCAGTTGACGCGCGCCAGCCGTGCCGGTGAAGTCCACCGTCGTGCCGTCGGTTGCCTTCGCCACGGTGATCGCCTTCGTCGTCTTGTCCTGCTGGACCAGACCGATCGTGCCGTTGTTGATGTTATTCGTCAGGTTCGTGATCGACGTCGTGTTGCCGGTCGTCGCCGTATCGATCGCAGCCAGCGCCGAGCCAACATCGCCCTTCGTCTGACCCTGGACCGTGTACGTCGGCGCCTTGATCGTGCCGTCCGAGTTCACCGCGGCGCCACCACCCAATGCGGCGGCCGTGCTGCTGGCCTCACCGTACAGTTGCGAGCCGTTGATCGCGTCCTTGCTCGATGCGCTAACTGCACCGGCCTTCACGTTGGTGATCGTCGTGCCTGCCGAACCGCCTGCCAGCGTGACCTTGCCCTTCGTCGCATCGTCATACGCAACGAACGAGTTCGTCACCGCGCCCGACGTGTCGATGTTCAGGCCCGCTGCTTTCAGCTGGGCGACGTTCACCGCGTCCTTGTCCGCCTTACCGGCGTTCACGTTCGACAGCGTCGTGCCGTTCGAACCGTTGAACGTCACCTTGTCGTGCGCCGACGTGTCGTACTTGACCGCGTCGACCGAGCCCGACCCTGCCTTCGAGTCCACAGCGGCGAGTGCCGTACCGACGTCGTTATACGTACCGCCCGCCACGTTGTAGCTCGGCTTCTTGATCGAACCGTCCGTGTTCACGCCAGCGCCGCCGCCCAATGCCGTCGTCACGCCCTTCAGCTGCGAAACGTTGACTGCGTCGAAGTCTTGCGTACCCGCTGCGACGTTGATGACCTGGCGACGCACGAGCGACGTGCCCATGCCCGGCACGGCCGAGGAGCCGACCGATACCGTATTCGCACGGTTGTCGTCGGAGCTGTTCGCACCGAGCACCACGCTATTCGCGGTGCCGACAATGATGTTGCTGCCGAGACCGACGGAATTCTGGCCACCGACCGACACGCCGCTACCGATCGCGACAGCATTCGCCGCGCCGGTGTTGACTTCCGTGCCGTTGCTGCCGATAGCGACCGCGTTTTCGGACGCTACGGACGTGCCCACACCGATGCCGACGGCGGAATCCGCGCCGACCGCGATGTTCTGGCCGACTGCAACGCCGTTCGCGCCGAGCACGCTGACGTTCTGACCGGCGGCCACTGCGTTATCCGCATTGGCGTGCGCGTTCAGACCCATCGCGATGCCGTTCCGGCCGATGGCGTCGGTCGGAGTGGACAGGCTAGTCGGGCCGGAGACGATCAACTGATCCGGCGTCTTGCTCGAGGCGGTCGCGCCGAGCAGCATCGTCGATGCGCCGAGCATGCCGTTGCTCTTCACGCCGGAGTTCACGATCGCCGCGCCGATGGCCGTGTTCATCTGGCCGAGCGTGACCGCATCGCTGACGCCGGTCGCGTCTGCAACGTTGACGACGCGACGCTTCAACGTGGTGGAACCGACTGCGAAGGTGTTGTCTTGCGTAGCCGACGAGCCGTAGCCGACCGCGACGGAGTTCGCGCCCATTGCACGAGACTGCGCGCCGATTGCGAGCGAGTTTGCACCAATTGCTTGGGCGTAGCCGCCGATTGCGACGGAGTTCTCGCCGGAAGCCGTGGCGTCCAGTGCGGTCGTGTCGCCGAACTTGACGTACTTCATCTTGCTGGCGATATCCACATTGTTAGCTGTGGCATTGGTGATGCGCGTGTCGAGTGCGCTCACCGCGCCGTCGACGCCGCTTACTGACTTACCGTCGACTGAATAGGTTGGCTTCGAGATGCTGCCGTCGGTGTTGACAGCTGAACCGCCACCCAGCGCTGCTGCTTCGCTTGCTGCAAGCGTGAAGAGCTGCGAGCCGTTGATCGCGTCTTTGCTCGTTGCATTGACTGCGCCGGCCTTCAGGTTTGTGATCGTCGTGCCTGCCGAGCCGCCTGCCAGCGTGACCTTGCCCTTCGTCGCATCATCGTAGGCGACGAACGAGTTCGTCACCGCACCCGACGTATCGATGTTCAGGCCCGCTGCCTTCAGCTGGGCGACGTTCACCGCGTCCTTGTCCGCCTTGCCGGCGTTCACGTTCGACAGCGTCGTGCCGTTTGCACCGCTGAACGTCACCTTGTCGTGTGCCGACGTGTCGTATTTCACGCCGTCAGCCGAGCCGGTCGATGCCTTCGCGTCCACTGCGCTCAGCGCTGCGCCGACGTCGCCGTAGGTGCTGCCTGCAACGTTGTAGCTCGGCTTCTTGATCGTGCCGTCCGCGTTCACTGCGGCGCCACCGCCCAGTGCCGTCGTCACGCCCTTGAGCTGCGAGACGTTCACCGCATCGTTATCCGCCGTGCCGTTTGCAACGTTGGTGATCTTGTTGCTCCCCATGTCCATCTGGCTAAGCACATTCACGGTAGTGCCAGCCTTCAATTCAAGAGCGCCGTTGTACCATCCGCGGACATAGGTCGTTGCGCCTTCAAATCCGGCACCACCGTCTGTCGACGACTGATTGGCGTCCAACGTAAAGTCCGCACCGTCATTCGACCCACTGGTACAGCCAATTCCGATGCTGCTGCTGCTGCTAGGCCCATATGCAGTTCCACCGCTGCCATAACCACCGTTACATAGGCGCAGCGCACCCTTAGCCATCGCTTCAGGCGCATAACCGCTAGCCGCGACAAGCAGGGTCCCTGCGATCAGGCTTCCGCCAACGGCAGACAAAGTTGTGCCGCGAGATTTTTTCCCACGTCCCTTCGCATTCTCCTGCACCGCCATCCACGTCCCGGTGGACTCATTCCAAACTGACCGATAAGCCTTATTCATCGCACAATCCTAAAAATCTCGGAATAACCTTTGCAGCTAAAACAGACGCAAAAACATCCCGCGGCGCCGAGCAATCGGAGCCTTTAGCCAAAGAAAAAATGGAGCACTTCAGACCGGCCTCGGGACACGAGAAGTCGTGAACCGCTGTCGCGTGTCAATCGGCCGAAGCCGGGAGGTGGGATAGGAGAAAATTTGAGAAGAGAGAGAGTTCGCCCAGCCCATCTACCGCGATGTGAACTTTATGGGACGCCCTCTTAAGGGAATATCGGACAACTCCGAATAGGGACTTGCCGGAGGCCGATCAAAGCAAGCAAGAAAGGAAGGCGAAAGAAATTCCGCGCTAGCCGAAATCCGTCGTGTCAAAGGGCGGAGCGTGCGCACGTGATGCAAAAGAAGGCGGCGGTGCGAAGATAGGCACTACTTGCGTATTGCCAGTAATTCGTCGAAACGTCTAAACGAAATGGACTGCGATGCGAATCGGCACATAAGCGCCGCGAAGATAACCAACGTGATAGTCGGTCAAAAAAAGAAGAGCTTGATACGCAACAAAAGACGCTAAAGAAGGTTCACTAACTTATTTTAGCGTCTATGCCGGTAATTGAAGAGCACCGAGAGAACAACAAGTTACTTTAAAACGGCTTGATCACCACCAGCGCCACCGCTGCCAGCATGCCCAGCACCGGAAGCTCATTAAACATCCGATACCACTTGTGCGAGCGACGATTCTCGCCGCGCTCGAACGTCCGCAGCAATACGCCGCAGTAGACGTGGTAAATCACCAGTAATACAACCACGCCGACCTTCGCGTGAATCCATCCTTGCCCGCGCCCGATGCCGACCGCGAGCCAAAGCCAAAGCCCACAGGCAAGCGCAGGCACGGCGATAAACGACATAAAGCGAAACAGCTTGCGCGCCATGATCAGTAATCGTGCGACGGCCGCTGGCTCCGTCTCCATCGCAAGATTGACGTAAATCCGCGGCAAATAGAAAAGCCCGGCGAACCACGCAGCGATCAATACGATGTGAAACGTTTTGATCCAAAGCATCAAGAGTCCTTATTCTGCATTTTTGATGTCAATCAGACAAACAAGCTTATTGGCGCCCTTCGCCATGTCCCAACACGACATACTTGAGAGACGTCAGGCCTTCAAGCCCCACAGGCCCGCGCGCGTGCAGTTTATCGTTGGATATCCCGATCTCAGCGCCGAGGCCAAACTCGAAACCGTCTGCGAAACGCGTCGACGCATTCACCATCACGCTCGCCGAATCTACTTCGCGCAGAAAGCGCATCGCGCGGTCGTGATCTTCGGTGACGATTGCATCCGTGTGTGCGGAGCCGTACGTGTTGATGTGCTCGATCGCGTCATCAAGGCCGTCGACGATTTTCACTGCAAGCACCGGCGCGAGATACTCGGTACTCCAATCCTCTTCGGTTGCATCGACTAACGGCGCAACACCAGCAGCCTCGAGCACAACACGCGCTGCGGAATCCACGCGCAATTCAACCTCTTTTTCGCGATAGAGCTTGCCGAGCTGCGGCAAGATCCTCGGTGCGATCTCGCGTGCGACCAGCAGCGTCTCCATCGTGTTGCACGTGCCGTAGCGATGCGTCTTTGCGTTATCACAAACATTCATCGCCTTCGCGATATCCGCGCGATCGTCGACATACACATGACAGATGCCGTCGAGATGCTTGATCATCGGCACGCGCGCCTCTTCCATCAGCCGCGCGATCAGGCTCTTGCCGCCGCGCGGCACGATTACGTCGACGTATTCGGTCATCGTGATCAGCTTGCCCACGGCTGCTCGGTCCGATGTCTCAACCACCAGCACTGCATCTTGCGGCAAACCGGCCGCATCGAGTCCTTCGCCGATCAGTTTGGCCAGCGCCGTATTGCATTCGAGCGCCTCGGACCCGCCGCGCAAAATCGTCGCATTGCCCGACTTCAGACACAGCGCCGCCGCATCGATCGTCACATTCGGCCGCGACTCATAGATGATGCCGATCACGCCCAGCGGCACGCGCATCTGCCCGACCTGAATGCCGCTCGGCCGGTATTTCAGATTGCTGATCTCGCCGATCGGATCCGGCAGCGCCGCAACCTGGCGCAAGCCTTCGACCATCGTCTTCAGCGCCTTGTCGGAGAGCGTGAGGCGGTCAACGAACGCCGCATCCAGGCCCTTCTCGCGAGCGCGCGTAACGTCCCGCCCGTTCGCTTCCTTTAGCTGCGTTGCGTCGCGCTCGATCGCGTGTGCAATGGCCTCTAGCGCGGCATTCTTCGCCGCCGTCGACGCCCGCGCCATCGCGCGCGACGCCTTGCGCGCGCGTTGGCCGAGGTCGGTCATGTACTGGTCGATATCCATCGTGAGTCTCATGCGGTCACGCTGCCTCGGGTTTTGAGGGCGCGGCCGCTGTCAGTTAGCGAACCTTGGATCGATTGTAAGTCGGAGAAGCGATTTGCACGTCAAGGCTAAAGTGAACCCGGGCCCAGACTGCGGCCGCTACAAGGGCCATGAGCGCCGGACCATCGGCCGCCAGGATCAGGGGAACCCGTCAAAACTACGACGGCCGCCTCCCGACCGCCCCCGCGGGCGCCGGTCGCCCGGCTGGCGGCACACGCGGCGAGCCGCCGGCCGGGCCCGCGCCTTTTCCCGCGCTCGGTGCTGGAGCTGCGGCTACTGTCATTGCGAGTTCGAACAATCCTGCCCATGGATCAGGCGGTGGATCGCCAGCGCGACGACTGCCGGGCGCGCTTCCCGATAAGCCTTTCACTTGCCGATCCAGCCGCGCGGCCAGGCTCAGCGCCTTCTCCAGTGCGCGCTCGGTCACACGCGATAGAGCAGGTCCGACGAGCCGCTCGCGCGGCCCCCACACGCGGTTTTCGCGCAGCAGCATCGCGAGCGGCTTGCCCGCGGCGACACCGCGCTTGATGCGCAGCAGTGTCCGTATCTCTTCGACCACCGCCCACAGCACGAGCACCGCGGCCTCGCCTTCGCCGCGCAGGCCGTCGAGCATCCTCGATAAGCGGCCGACGTCGCCGGCCAGCATCGCCTCGTTAAGCTTGAACACGTCGTAGCGCGCGACGTTGAGCACCGCGTCGTGAATCTGCTCGAACGTAAGCACACCGGCCGGATACAGCAGCCCAAGCTTCTGAATCTCCTGATGCGCAGCCAGCAGATTCCCTTCGACGCGCTCGCCCATAAACTGCAGCGCACGCCGTCCTTCATCGCCGGGCGCTACGCGCTGCTGCTGAAGCGCGAGCCGCTGCCCGATCCAGTTCGGCAGCTGCGCGCGTTCGACAGGATCGATCTTCAACGCAACACCTGCATCGGCAAGCGTGGTGAACCACCCAGCCTTCTGCGTCGCCGCATCGAGCCGCGGCAGCGTGATAAGCGTCAGCACATCCGGATTTGCAGCGTCGGCCAGCGTCTTCAGCGCTTCGGCGCCTTCTTTGCCGGGCTTGCCGGTCGGAATACGCAGTTCGACCAGTTGCTTGTCACCAAACAACGACATCGACTGACTCGCCCCAAGCAGCGAACTCCAGTCAAAGCCCCGCTCGACCGTGAACACATTGCGGTCCGTAAAGCCCGCTGCGCGCGCAGCCGCGCGAATGCGATCGCAGGCTTCCTGCGCGAGCAGATGCTCGTCGCCATACACGACATACAGGCCAGCGAGCCCTTTCGTCAGATGCGGTTCAAGCGCGTCAAGTCGCAGTTGCATGGTCGGATTTAGCGATAAACAAAGGCAACACTGATCAAAGCGGCGGCGGGGGTAGCGGCGCGTGCGGCACCACGGCCGGCACGCCCTGCCCCGGCGCCGGATGCAGCGACTTCACGATCGCCAGACGCCGCCACAATTGATCGACCGCGTCGTTACGCATGTCCGCGTAAAGAATGTCGGCCTCGGCCGCCTTTGACTGCGAGAACTGATCGCTATAGGTCATGGCGCGATTCAGCGAAATCACGCTCGTTGGAATCAGCAGCGTTCCGTCCGCGCCAACCAGTGTGTAGTTGATCGAATACGTCAACGCGTACTCTTCGACCACGCCGAGCGAATTCAGCGTCAACACGCTGTTGCCGAGCGATTCGGTTATGCGCAGCACCGCGTCCGCATTGGCGGGCGAATTGACGATGACAGTATCGCTGCCGCCCTGGACGACGCGCGTCAGGCGCGCGGCGAACGCCGGCGGCGCGCCGGCGATGGCGAGGCGCTTGAACGCGTAGTCCGACTGGCCGCGCAGCTGGAAGCCGCACGCGGACAACATCATTACGCTGCACGCGAGCGTCAGAAACGATCTGCGAGTCACTTTGGCTCCTGGGTTCGCAGTTAATTCTTGGCACACGGCGAAACAGCCGTGAAAGGCAGCGGAAGCGCATTGCGACGCCCGCGCCGCGCTTTTCGCATGCGCGCCTGCAATCACGCGACGATATTCACGAGCCGGCCCGGCACGATAACGACCTTCTTCGGCGGCCGCCCTTCGCTGAACTTCGCGAACATCTCATGCGCGAGCGCAGCCTGTTCGATCGTTTCGCGCGGTGCGTCCTTTGCAATGGTCAGCGCGCCGCGCACCTTGCCGTTCACCTGCAGCACGAGTTCGATCTCGGCCTGTTCGAGCGCCTTTTCGTCGACCTTCGGCCATGGCGCGTCGAGCAGTACGCCAAATTCTTCGGCATAGCCGAGTTCCTGCCACAGCTGGAACGTCACGTGCGGCACAACCGGATACAGCACGCGCAGCAGGATGCCATACGTCTCGCGCAGCACGCCCGGGTTCGCATCGCGCGCGCCTTCGATTGCGTTGAGCATCTTCATCGCGGCCGAGACGACGGTGTTGTATTGCAGACGCTGATAGTCGAAATCGGCCTGCTTCAGCACGCTGTGGATCTCGCGACGCACGGTCTTCTCAACGTCCGCCAGTTGCGATGCGTCAAACGATGCGGGCTTCCGCAACGCCGCGTGATTCGCTTGCGCGAACGCCCACAGGCGCCGCAGGAACCGGCTCGCGCCTTCGACGCCCGCACCCGACCACTCGAGTTGCTGCTCCGGCGGCGCGGCAAACATCGTAAAGAGACGCGCAGTATCAGCGCCGTACTGATCGATCAGCACCTGCGGGTCGACACCGTTGTTCTTCGACTTCGACATCTTCTCGACGCCGCCGAGCACGACCGGCTGACTATCCGAATTGAGCGTCGCACCGATCGGACGACCCTTGTCGTCATGCGTGACCGTCACGTCGGCCGGGTTGTACCACGTCTTCTTGCCGGTCTTGTCTTCGCGGTAGAAGGTCTCGTTGAGCACCATCCCTTGCGTGAGCAGGTTCTTCGCGGGCTCGCCGAACTTGACGATGCCGAGATCGCGCGACACCTTCGCCCAGAAGCGCGAGTACAGCAGGTGAAGAATCGCGTGCTCGATGCCGCCGATGTACTGATCCATCGGCATCCAGTAATCGGTGCGCGCGTCGACCATCGTCTTCGCATCGGGCGCCGCGTAGCGGTAGAAGTACCACGACGAATCGACGAAGGTGTCCATCGTGTCGGTTTCGCGCTTCGCCGCGCCGCCGCACTTCGGGCACGTGCAATTGACGAACGCTTCGGACTTCGCGAGCGGATTGCCGGTGCCGTCCGGCACGAGGTCTTCGGGCAGCACGACGGGCAGATCCTGCTCGGGCACCGGCACGTCGCCGCACGTCGGGCAGTGGATGATCGGAATCGGCGTGCCCCAATAGCGCTGACGCGAAATACCCCAATCGCGCAGGCGATAGGTGATTTGTTTGTCGCCGACGCCGAGCGCTTTCAGATCGGCCGCGATCGCATCGACGGCCTGCGTGTAGTTGAGCCCGTCGTACTTGCCGCTGTTGACCAGGACGCCGTTTTCCTTGTCGCCGTACCACTCTTGCCAGGCGTCGGTCGAAAAGCTCTGGCCTTCAACCGCCACTACCTGCTTGACCGGAATACCGTACTTCTTCACGAATGCGAAATCGCGCTCGTCGTGCGCCGGCACGCCCATCACCGCGCCTTCACCGTAGCTCATCAGCACGTAGTTGCCGATCCACACTTCGACTTGCTGCTGCGTGAGCGGATGCGTGACGTAGAAGCCAGTCGCCATGCCCTTCTTTTCCATCGTCGCCATATCGGCTTCGGCGACGCCGCCGTGCTTGCATTCGTCGATGAATGCTTGCAGGTCGGGCTTGCCCTGCGCGAGGCGCGTCGCGAGCGGATGCTCGGCGGCGATTGCGGCGAATGTGACGCCCATGATCGTGTCGGCGCGCGTCGTGAACACGCGCAGCAGCTTCTTCTCGCCGTCGATTTCATACGGGAAACCGAAGTTCACGCCGAAGCTCTTGCCGATCCAGTTCTGCTGCATGACCTTCACGCGCTCGGGCCAGCCGAGGCCTTCGAGGTCGTTCAGCAGTTCGTCGGCGTACTGCGTGATGCGCATGTAGTACATCGGGATTTCGCGCTTCTCGACGACCGCGCCCGAGCGCCAGCCCTTGCCGTCGATCACCTGCTCGTTCGCGAGCACCGTTTGATCGACCGGGTCCCAGTTCACCGTGCCCGTCTTCTTATACGCGATGCCTTTCTCGAGCATCTTCAGGAACAGCCACTGGTTCCACTTGTAGTAGTCGGGCTTGCAGGTGGTGACTTCGCGCGACCAGTCGATCGCGAGGCCCATCGACTGCATCTGCCCCTTCATGTACGCGATGTTGTCGTACGTCCACTTCGCCGGCGGCACGTTGTTTGCCATCGCCGCGTTCTCGGCGGGCATGCCGAACGCGTCCCAGCCCATCGGCATCAGCGTGTTGTAGCCGTTCATCCGCAGGTAACGGTACATCACGTCGTTGATCGTGTAGTTGCGCACGTGCCCCATATGCAGCTTGCCCGACGGGTACGGCAGCATCGACACGCAATAGAACTTGGGCTTGCTGGCGGTTTCCGCCGTCTTGTAGGCGTCGGTCGCGCGCCATTGAGATTGCGCGGCGGATTCGACGTCGGATGGGATGTACTTTTCTTGCATGGTTGGGTGGTGTCGCTGGGTCGGTCCGGAGGCACTGGGCCGCTTGCCCGGCTGGGTCAAATGTCGTCGGATCCCCGGTTTTGGGGAAAGTGCTGATTATACCGTCCGGTGGGGGCGGCGCCGGGCGGTGCGGGCCGGTTGCGCGGCGCGCGACCGGTGAGAGGCGCTGCCACCCAGTGGTGCGTCTCCGCATCCTGGAGGCGTGAAGACCCGACAACCTGGTTTGCGTTTCTATCCGCTATTAGCCGCCATTCAATTTTCTTTCTACAAAGTTTCCTGACTTCAAACTCAATCGAGTCTTAAGCGGCACGGCGGCTTTTCGCCCAAAAAATAAGACGGTTTAAGAATCCTCCGATGCCTATCTCAATATTCGATCTCTAGAATTTTCCTTGTTGCGCTGACTGTCCCAAAGGACAGAACCACGAAAAGCTCAGGAACTAGAGCATTTTATTTCGTAGCAGGGAGCGCACTGCTTCGGTCTTTTTTAGATTATTTTTGGGATCGAATTATGAATCGCGCTTACCGTATCGTTTGGAATGCCGTTACTGCAACTTGGAATGTCGCGCAAGAAAATGCAAAGGGCCGCAAGAAATCTTCATCGCTCAAGTTGGCAATTGTCGGCGCAGTGCTCTGTGCAGGTGGGCTTGGTGGGCTGATGTCTAGCGGCACGGCTATGGCTGGTCAGCCGATCAATGGCAGCTTGCAATTGTGTGGCGAGAGTGGCGGACATAGCTACGGTGACGTTAGCAATAATGGGGTGGGTTGCTATGGATGGAATAGCGACGAGGGTACTACCCATGGGACGGTTGCCTTTTCTCTGAACACTAATGGTGACTCGAACGGTGGAGCGGGTTTTGGCGATTCGGTAGCACGTGTTACCGGCTGGTCGGATGGTACGCTCGTATTGAAGGGTACGGCGGGCATCAGCATGGTCGGCGCCGTGCTGATGAATAACAACAAGATCACGGGCTTGGGCGCCGGTACGGTGAGCGCAACGAGCACGGACGCGGTGAACGGTTCGCAACTGAACGCGACGAACACGAACGTGACGAACCTGTCGAACACGGTGAACAACATCACCAACGGCAACGCGGGGATCAAGTACTTCCACGTGAACTCGTCGCTGGCCGACTCGGCTGCAAACTACACGAACGATATCGCGATTGGCGGTGGCGCGGTGGCAACCGCGGGCGCCAAGACTGTGACGAGCGGCAACAACATCTCCATTGGTACCAATGCAAAGCGTACCATGGAGACTCCATCGCAATGGGTAACAATGCTGCGGCCGGGGGGCTGGGCTATACGGTGCAAAGCGGCTACAGCGTCGCCATCGGCTCGAACGCAAATGCGACGATGGTCGAGGGTACTTACGGCTATCAAACGGCAATCGGTGCAAATGCATCTGCGCAAAATGCGTATCTGGGCACCGCTCTTGGTGCAAACTCAACGGCGTCTGCGACCAATTCTGTCGCGCTGGGCGCCAATTCTGTCGCGGACACCGGAAACACCGTTTCGGTCGGTTCGTCAACGCTTAAACGTAAGATCACCAACGTTGCAAACGGCACGGCGGATAACGATGCAGTGAACGTCTCGCAGCTCAAGGGCGTGACGACGGCACTGGGCGGTGGCGCCGCAGTGAACGCGGACGGCACGGTCAAGGCGCCGTCCTATACGGTGCAAGGTCAGACGAAGGGCGATGTAGGCTCGGCGCTGACCGCACTTGACACGGCGACGACGGGCAACACGACGTCGATCACGAACCTGACGAACAACATCAACAACGGTACGGTGGGCCTGGTCCAGCAGGACGCAACGACCAAGGCGATCACGGTGGCGAAGGCAACCAACGGCACGACGGTGGACTTCACCGGCACGGCGGGCGCACGTCAGCTCAAGGGCGTGGCAGCAGGCAAGGCCGACACCGACGCAGTGAACATGTCGCAGCTTAAGGCGGCAGGCCTGAACGTGGACACCTCGGGCAATGTCTCGAACGCATTCGTCGCCTACGACGACGCCACGAAGGGCAAGGTCACGCTGGCAGGCGGTGCAGCAGGCACGACCATCACGAACGTGAAGGCCGGCGCCCTGAGCGCATCGAGCACCGACGCCGTGAACGGTTCGCAGCTGTACGCCGCGAACCAGAACGTCGCGCAAAACACCAGCGACATCACCACGTTGAACTCGAAGATCACCAACATCAACGGCTCGCTCGCTGACGCAGTTGCGTACGACTCATCGGCGCATGACAAGGTCACGCTGAACGGCGCGAACGGCACGACCATCACGAACGTGAAGGCTGGCGCAGTCAACGCCACGAGCACCGACGCCGTGAACGGCTCGCAGCTGAACGCGACCAACACGAACGTGACGAACCTGTCGAACACGGTGAACAACATCAGCAACGGTACGGTGGGCCTGGTCCAGCAGGACGCGACTACCAAGTCGATCACGGTCGCTAAGGCAACCAACGGCACGACGGTGGACTTCACCGGCACGGCTGGCGCACGTCAGCTCAAGGGAGTCGCAGCAGGCAAGGCCGACACCGACGCAGTGAACATGTCACAACTCAAGGCCGCAGGCCTGAACGTGGACACCTCGGGCAATGTCTCGAACGCTTTCGTCGCCTACGACGACGCCACGAAGGGCAAGATCACGCTGGCAGGCGGCGCAGCAGGCACGACGATCACGAACGTGAAGGCCGGCGTCCTGAGCGCATCGAGCACCGACGCCGTGAACGGCTCGCAGCTGTACGCCACGAACCAGAACGTCGCGCAAAACACCAGCGACATCACCACGTTGAACTCGAAGATCACCAACATCAACGGCTCGCTCGCTGACGCAGTTGCGTACGACTCATCGGCGCATGACAAGGTCACGCTGAACGGCGCGAACGGCACGACCATCACGAACGTGAAGGCTGGCGCAGTCAACGCCACGAGCACCGACGCCGTGAACGGCTCGCAGCTGTACAGCGTCAGCACCTCGATTGCGGACGCAATCGGCGGCGGCTCGACGGTCAACGCGGACGGCACGATCTCCGCACCGAGCTACACGGTTGACGGCACGACGGTTCACAACATCGGCGACGCGATCACCAACATCGACGAGCGCACGACGATCAACTCGACGGCGATCAGCAACATCAACGAGTCGTTGAACAACATCACGAACAACGGAACCGGCATCAAGTACTTCCACGCCAACTCGGTTCTGGCCGACTCGCAGGCAATCGGCACGGATGCGGTTGCAATCGGCGGCAACGCTCGTGCACAGGCAGACAACTCGGTCGCACTCGGCGCGAACTCGGTGTCTGATCGTGCGAACACGGTGTCAGTCGGCGCCGCCGGCGCGGAACGCCAGATCACGAACGTCGCAGCCGGCACAGCCGATACCGACGCCGTCAATCTCGGCCAGCTCAAAGCGGCAGGCCTGATCAACACCGACGGCACCGCAAACGCCGCAGCCACGTACGACCACAACGCCGACGGCTCGATCAACTACAACAGCATCACGATGGGCGACAACGTCGCAGGCGGCACGACCATCCACAACGTGGCGGCCGGCACCGACAGCATGGACGCGGTCAACGTGAGCCAGATGAACGAAGCCATCGCCAACGTGACGAACATCGCCAACAATTCGTCGAACCCGCTGTTCACGGCAAACGGCAGCCGCGAAACGGAAGCCGCAGTCGCAAGCGGCAACCACGCAACGGCGATGGGCGCCAACGCGAAGGCTTCGGCGGACAACTCCGTCGCCCTCGGCGCGAACTCGGTCGCTGACCGTGCGAACACCGTCTCGGTGGGCGCAGCGGGCAGCGAGCGCCAGATCGCCAACGTGGCGGCCGGTACGGAAGCCACCGACGCCGTGAACGTCGAACAGCTGAACGCTGCAGTAGGTGACGCAATCGGCAACATGCCCGCCGGCATGACCGCGAAGGACTACAC
Source organism: Paraburkholderia edwinii (assembly GCF_019428685.1). Taxonomy (NCBI): domain Bacteria; kingdom Pseudomonadati; phylum Pseudomonadota; class Betaproteobacteria; order Burkholderiales; family Burkholderiaceae; genus Paraburkholderia; species Paraburkholderia edwinii. The sequence goes on along the minus strand of NZ_CP080095.1, from coordinate 972,421 downwards.
CGATTCGCGCATCAACTCGGTGCAGAACACGGTGAATCAGGTCGCGAAGAACTCGTACGCCGGTATCGCAGCGGCGATGGCAATGCCGAACCTGACGCCGTCCCAGCCGGGCAAGACGGTCGTCGCAGCGGGCAGCGGCGTGTACAAGAGCGGCGCGGCCGCAGCGGTAGGCGTGACGCACCGTTCACGCAACGGCAAGTGGCTGACGAACGGCGCCTTGTCCGTGACCTCGACGGGCGACGCAGGTGCCCGAGTGCAGGTTGGCTACGAGTTCTAAGCTAAGCCTGAAACGGATGCGCTGGAAGTTGCGGCGTATTCCGATAACGTAGGTTTAAGCGCGGTTGACTGGTAACAGTCATCCGCGCTTTTTTGCATTTATCCAGCGGCGCGCCTTGCCGTCCTATTGCGGCGTCGAATCGTAGCGCTGTCCTTCAAAGCGCTGACGCCCGGCGCGCTACGGCCGATCAGTCGCCGCTTTACCCGAAGAACGTCGTTCATTGGGATCCGCCGGCGGCTGCGTCACAAACCCGATCCGCTCCAACCCCGCCTGCTGCGCCGCGCCCATCACCTGAGCAATCACCTCATACTGCGTGGTCCGTGCGGCGCGCAAATGAATTTCCGGCTGATCCTTCTGCTTGCCCGCTTCATCGAACCGTGCGCGCATCTGATCGAGCGTCACCGGCTTGTCATTCCAGTAGATTTTGCCCGCCGCATCAATGGAAAGCGTCACCGTCTGCGGCGTCTCGCGTGCCTCGGATGCGCTCACGCGCGGCAAGTCCAGCCGAATAGCGTGCGTGAAAAGCGGCGCCGTGATGATGAAAATCACCAGCAGCACGAGCATCACGTCAATCAGCGGCGTCATGTTGATGTCCGCCATCGGCGCCGCTGTCTTGTGCTTGTCGAGTCCGCCGAATGCCATGTCGCTGGGTCTCCGCGTCGTGTTGCGGGAATATGCCGCCGATGCGCGCGTTAGCGATGCGCGGCGGCGTTGCGGCTCGCCGCGTGTTCCGCGGCATCGCGTGGCTGCCGCTCCGCCGGTGCGCACAGGTACGCGTGCAAGTCGTGGGCGAAGCCGTCGAGTTCCTCGGACAATTGCCGCACAAGGCGTCCGAGCACGTTGTACGCAAGCACCGCAGGAATCGCGACTACGAGACCGAACGCGGTCATGATCAGCGCCTCGCCGACCGGCCCGGCGACATTCTCGATCATCGCCTGCCCGCTCTCCGCGATGCTGCCGAGCGCGTGATAAATGCCCCACACGGTGCCGAGCAGGCCAACGAACGGCGCCGTGCTTCCTACGGACGCGAGCAGCACCTGTCCGAACTCCAGCCGGCGCTGCGACTTGCTGAGCGCCTCTCGCAACGCACGCAGCACGCGCTCGCTGCGCTCGACGCGCGCGAGCATCGCGCCCGGAACTTCGACTTCCGATGCGCGCAGCGCAGCTTCCGCAAGCGGCGTAAAAACGCGCTCGCTGTCCGCGCGCCGCAGCGCGGCGACGCCATCGGACAATGTGGAAGCCTGCCAAAAAATAGAGATTGCGCGCGGCGCCTGCCGCTTCGCGCGCCCGAGCATCCAGCCTTTGACGATCAGGAAGCACCAGCTGGCAATCGACATTGCCGCCAGCACATAAGCAACGCCATGCGTGATGGCATCGCTGGTTTGCAGGTAGTGGAGAATGCCGGGGCTTGCCATCTGACCTCGCAGTTTGAAAACGCGCAGAACGGACGTGGACGTGACGCGCTAACGGGCCCGCCGCGCGTTTGCGCTAGCCGTTCACCGCAGCCCGAGCACGTCCTGCATATCGTACAGACCGTTCTCGCGTCCCGCGAGAAAACGCACCGCGCGCAACGCGCCCTGCGCATACGACAATCGGCTCGCCGATTTGTGCGCAATTTCGATGCGCTCGCCCGTGCCCGCAAACAGCACCGTGTGATCGCCGACAATATCGCCGCCGCGAATCGCGGAAAAACCAATCGTCGACGGATCGCGTTCGCCGGTCACACCATGCCGACCATACACCGCGCAATCATCAAGCTTACGGCCAAGCGCATCGGCGATCGTTTCGCCCATCATCAGCGCGGTGCCGGACGGCGCATCGACCTTATGACGATGATGCGCCTCGATAATCTCGATGTCGTAGCCTTGCGCGAAATGACGCGCGGCAAATTCGAGCAGCTTCAGCGTGACGTTGACGCCCACGCTCATATTCGACGAAAACACGATGCCGGTCTTTTCAGCCGCGGCGCGCAGCTGCCCCTTTTGCGCGTCATCAAAACCCGTCGTGCCGATGATGACCTTCACGTTGTGACGCATCGCCGCGTCGACGTGCGCGATCGTCCCCGCGGGACGCGTAAAGTCGATCAGATAGTCAGATTTCGCGAGCACGCCGTCGATGTCGTCCGATAACACGACGCCCGTTTCTTTGCCGAGGAATGCGCCTGCGTCCTGGCCCAGTTGCGGCGTCCCGGGGCGATCGAGCGCGCCCGAAAGCGTCATGTCAGATTCGTTGAGAACGGTTTCGATGAGCATGCGGCCCATACGGCCCGATGCGCCGGCAATGGCAATTTTCATGGCTGACTCGGTAACGTGTCTCGCGACGTGACTCGGCAACGGCATTGGCATGGGCCCGCACCGCGCCTGTGCGGCAATACGGAAACGGACCGCTGAATGGACCACTACAAGGCAGCCCCCCTAAAGCGGACCACCTAAGGCGGACCTTGCGAGGCACCGCCCGTTCCCGTCTATCAGACAATCAGGACGCCGGTTGCGACTGCGCCGGCGCCTGCGGAGTGCTGCTCTGCGGACCCGTCGGTCCAACCGGATTGTCCTGCGGCACGCCTTGAATTTGCGGCGGCGGCGGACGCTGGAAGTGGAACTGCGGCTGGCCCGGCGCCGTAGCGTTTTGCGGCACACCGCCGTTCGATTGCGGCGTGCCCGCGCGCACCGACGGCGTCGCGCCCGGCGCCGGCGATGAGGGCACGGCGTTCGTCAACCGGTTCGCGGCTTGCGCGGCCTGTGCGTTCGGGTCCTCAGGCGGCAGATTGCCTGCCTGCGCCGCTTCCGCGGTCGGTGAAAGCGTGGTGTCCGGCGTGGACGGCGCCACCGCCGGCTGCGAACCCGCGGCGACGGCCGCCGATGCGCCGGATGCCGCGGCAGCCGGCGCGCTCGCGCTGCTTGCCGCAATCGCCGTCGCGTGCGTCTTCTTGCCCGCCTTGTCGCCGTCGATATCGGCGAGCAGTTCGAGATTCGACGGCAGATCTTCACCACCCGACCAGCTCGCGACGCGGTCGTTCGCAAAAATCACGACGAAATCGCGCTGCTGGACGATCGCCGTCGAGCCGCGCTTGAAATAGAAGAGGTAGTCCCAGCGGTCCGCGTGGAACATGTCCGTCAACAACGGGGTACCGAGTAACTGACGCACCTGCGCGCGCGACATGCCGACCTGCATTTGTGCCGCCGCCTCTTTCGACACGAAATTGCCCTGCACGACGGTAATGCGGTATGGCGTGATGCTCTGCGCGATTTTCTGCGTCACGCTATCGTATGTGGAACATCCGGCAACCAGCGCTACGGCCGCCGCGGCAAGCAAGGTACTCCGCATGCGGCTCCCCCGGTAGAACAATACAGATTTTGGAATCATTTCCCTCACCGTGCGGGCTCTATTTGCCACGAACAAGCCGTAAAACAAGCCGCTACGAGCCACGTAGGTTTGCAAGTTTCCGTCGAAGATGACCTGAACGGCAAATCCAATTACTATGAGAACCCTGCATTGTACTCTAGGGATCCCTTGCCATGACCAATCCAACCGATCTCAAGAATATCGGGCTCAAGGCGACCCTACCGCGCCTCAAGATTCTCGAGATCTTCCAGCACAGCCCCGTACGCCATCTCACGGCTGAAGACGTGTACCGCAATCTGCTGCACGAAGAACTCGACATCGGCCTTGCGACGGTTTATCGCGTGCTCACACAGTTCGAGCAGGCCGGATTGCTGACGCGCAGCAATTTCGAATCGGGCAAAGCGGTTTTTGAGCTGAACGAAGGGACGCACCACGACCACCTCGTGTGCATCGATTGCGGTCTCGTCGAGGAATTCTTCGACCCTGAAATCGAGAATCGCCAGCAGGCCATCGCGAAGCAGCGCGGTTTCCGGCTCCAGGAGCATGCGCTCGCGCTGTACGGTGCGTGCACGAAGGACAACTGCCCGCATCGCAAGCACTGACGCGGCACACAACAAAAAAGGACCCGTCCGATGAAAGTCGGGCGGGTCTTTTTTCGTCAGGCTAGCGGATGCGATTCGCCACCGTTACATCAGCTAAAGCACGAGGCGCCACGGTTCGGGCAATGTCTGTTCATCGCAATTCGGCCCTTCGCCGCCGCGGTCGATCACGATGAAATCGCTGACGCGATCGAGCGCAAGCAGCGGATGGTGCCAGACGCCTTTCGCATAATTAACGCCTTGCCAGCCTTCCGTCATGAACGCCCGCAAACGCGACGGATCGAGTTCGCCCGCCGGCGCCACCACGATCGCATAACGTACGTCGGTAACCGGCACAAACGCCTGGCTGCCAAGCGGATGCCGTTCCATCATCGATATCTCGATCGGCAATGCGCGCGGCTGCCCGCGAAACACGTTGATCAGCGGCCGGCCGCCGCCCTCGCCGACGTCGACACTTGCGAGGTCGTGATAGCGCTCGGTCGTGCCGCCATTGATCGGATAGTGGCGCGCGCCGTCTAGTTCGATCACATCGCCGAACGGCGCAAACGCTTCGCGCGTCAGACGCTCGATTCGCAGTGTATTCATCGCCGCTGCTCCCGATATCTCATCGCCGGTTAGTCGCTCATTGACTCGCTGGTGAGTCGCTCAATTAGCCGCTCATTTACCCGCTCATTTACCTTCTCATTTACGTTATTTCTCCCCACAGACGCAGCCGCGACACGCCGCCGTCCGGAAAGATATTGAATCGTACATGCGTCACCGGGCCGAGCGCCGCCAGCTCGGCCGCAAACGTATGCACATGATCCATTTGCAGCTTCTGCTCCGGCAACAGCACCGGCCAGAACATCGCCTGCGTGACCAGCGAATCGTCGGTGCCCCCGGTCACCGTTGCGGCCTGCAGTGAACAACGGTCGGGGAAATTACCCTTAAAGTGCGCGGTGTCGACTTCGACCCTGTGAATCGTGCCCGGCCGCGCCAGCGCGACGATCGCCCAGTCGTTACCGGGTTCACGGCGGCGCCGTGTTTCCCAGCCGTCGCCCATGTTCACGCCGCGGCCCGGCATCAGCATCTGCGACGCGGGACCGAAGTGCTGGTTATTCGCGGCGACCAGATACGCACCGTTCTCGATCGCCGCCAGGTCGACCAGCGTGCCGCGCTCGAGGCGCTCCCAATCGCGCTTCGGCTGGCCGTACACGCGCAGTCGCGCAAGGCCGCCGTCAGGGAACAGATTCACACGCAGATGCGTGAAAACCCGCGTGTCGTCGACGTCGACATAGTGATGCTGGTTGCCTTGCAGCGTAGTGGCCGGGACGAGCGTCTGCCAGTCGGCCTGATCGGGCGGCACCTCGGCGTCCGTATAGCATCCCTCGATCGAGGCGGCCGGCGGAAAGTTGCCGGTGAAATGGCTCGTGTCGAGATCGACGCCGTGCACGATACCGGGCCGCGCAAGGCGCAGCACGCAATAGTCGTGGCCGGTCGTGCGCTTGCGGCGCGTCTCCCAGCCGTCCATCCACTTGCCGTGCTCGTCGTACTTACCGGGAATGAACACGGCTGGCTGCGGATCGAGCATCCGCTCCTTCGGCGCAAAGAATTCGTCGCTGGCGAAAAGCGCCTTCGCACCCAGGCGCGGATCGGCGAGATTCATATAGCGGCGCGTGAAGGCGGGGGCGTTGGGGTCGAGAGCAGGTTGGGCCATGATGATTTACTCGATGATCGATCGGTCGATGAGTGCTGCTGAAGCAAGGTTGAAAGCCGTTCGCTACCGCTCACACCGCCGGCGCATGACCGTGGTGCTGCGTCTCCTCGGGCGTTTCGTTCTCAGCGGCGATGTAGCGGTAGCCCGGCGCAAGATTCAGCACCTGACGGGCGCGCGCCTTGTCGATGTCCGACTCCCACACCGCGACGACGACCGTCGCGACACAGTTGCCGATCAGATTCGTCAGCGCCCGCGCGATGCCGACGAACCAGTCGACCGGCAATATCAGCACGAGGCCCAACACCGGAATCGCGGGAATCGCGGACAGCGTCGCCGCGAGAATCACGATTGCCGAGCCCGGAATGCCATGCGCGCCTTTCGACGTCACGAGCGACACGAGCACGACGACGATCAGGTCGTGCATCGACAGCGGCGTATTGGTCGCTTGCGCGATGAAAATCACCGCGAGCGTCAGGTAGATCGAGAAGCCGTCGAGGTTGAACGAGTAACCGGTCGGAATCACGAGGCCGACCGTCGAATCCTTGACGCCCATCCATTCGAGCTTGCGCATGATCTGCGGCAGCACCGCATCCGACGACGCCGTGCCGAGCACGATCGACAGTTCCTCGCGCAAATAGCGGATCAGCTTGAATATGCTCAAGCCGGAGAGCCGCATCACGATGCCCAGCACGACCGCGACGAACACAATGCAGCACACGTAGAACACGATGACCAGCATGCCGAGCTGCTTCAACGACGCGACGCCGTATGTGCCGGTGGTGAATGCGATCGCGCCGAGCACGCCGAGCGGCGCGAGCTTGATGATGAAGCTCATCACGCGGAAAAACACATGCGAAAGCTCTTCGATCAGCCCGTTGACACGCTGCGCACGCTCGCCGAGCAGCGACAGCGCGGAGCCGAACAGCACCGAGAACACGAGGATCTGCAGGATGTCGCCTTTCGCGAACGCGTCGATCGCCGTTTCGGGGATGATCTTCAGCAGGAAGCCCGCGGTGTCTTTCAGGCTCTTCGCGTGATCGGTGTACGTGGCCAGCGACGCCGCGTCGAGCGAATGCAGATCGATATTCATGCCGACACCGGGCCGCGTGACATACGCGAGCACCGCGCCGATCACGAGCGCGATCGTCGTCATCACCTCGAAGTAGACGACCGCCTTCACGCCGACGCGGCCGACTTTCTTCAGATCGCCCGCGTTCGCCATGCCGCTCACCACCACGCAGAACACGATCGGCCCGATCACCATCTTGATCAGCTTGAGGAAGCCGTCCCCGAGCGGCCGCAACGACTGCGCAAAATGCGGAAAGAGCGCGCCGATTACGATGCCCGCGACCAGCGCGATCACCACCCGACCAAACAGCGAATTGAAAAACTTCAACACGGCTTTCTCCCGGTTACGGATTGCTGCGACGAATCGACTTCTGTTCATACTGGTCCGACCAGTACTGTTATGGCGGATAGTAGGAAGCCGATATAGTCGAGTCAAGGAAGTTAGGGACCGTGTTTACCCGTGAATTTCAGGCACTCTTTTTGATCACTCGCCCGTGCACGGCCGTGCGTTTACGCCTCGAGCCGGTGCAGCCGAAGAAATCGCGACTACAATGCTGGTCAGACCACGCTCGAGTCTGCCCAATCATGAAGAACGCTCCGCACACCGTCACCGACGCCGCCATCGCCACGATCCGCGAACGGATCGAAGGCGGCGTTTATCCCGTCGGCAGTTTGCTGCCCGCACAACGTCAGCTTTCCGAAGAGTTATCGATCAGCCGCGCGTCGCTACGCGAAGCGCTGACCACACTCGAGGCACTCGGGCTGCTGGCGATTCGCGCGGGCAAAGGCGTCTACGTGCAAAGCACGAAGGCATCGAGCGCGCACCCGTGGCGTTTCGCCGACCAGACCTCGCTGCCCGACACCTACCAGATGCGCTACGCGCTTGAAGGCTTTGCCGCGCGCATGGCGGCGCTCGCGATCAGCGAGGACGACATCGTCTGGTTCGAGGACAACATCGCCGCCCTGCAAGCGGCGCTGACGGCAAACGAACTCGACGAAGCCGCGCAGCTCGACTTCGAATTTCACATGCGTATCGTGAATATCGCCGGTAATGCGGCGATTGAGACGGTCCTGCGCAGCAGCGCGGACATCATGAAGGAAAGCCAGCGCATGCCGTTCTATCGACGCGAACTGGTGTTATCGACGTATCACGAGCATCGCGCGATTCTCGACGCGCTCAAGGCGCGCGATTCAGCCGCGGCTGGCAACGCGATCGAAACGCACATCGCCAATGCGGCGCAGCGCGCGGGCGTCTATTTTCCGACGCCGCAAAAATAAAAAAGGCTGCCCTAAATAACAGGACAGCCTTCTTCGAGCAACGCGACGCTTTATTCAGCGTACGTTATTCGCGTTCCTTATTTCGCGCTTCTTACTTCGCGTTCGCGAACGCCACCGCCGTATCGAGCATGCGGTTCGAGAAGCCCCACTCGTTGTCGTACCAGCTCGACACCTTCACGAGACGACCCGACACCTTCGTGAGCGTCGCATCGAACGTCGACGAAGCCGGGTTGTGGTTGAAGTCGATCGACACGAGCGGCGCCGTGTTGTAGCCGAGAATGCCCTTCAACGCGCCTTCCGACGCTTCCTTCATGATCGCGTTGACTTCATCGACCGTCGTATCGCGCTTCGCGATAAACGACAGATCGACGATCGACACGTTGATGGTCGGGACGCGAATCGCGTAGCCGTCGAGCTTGCCAGCCAGTTCCGGCAGCACGAGACCGATCGCCGATGCGGCGCCGGTCTTGGTCGGGATCTGGCTGTGCGTCGCCGAGCGCGCGCGGCGCAGATCTTCGTGATAGACGTCGGTCAGCACCTGGTCGTTCGTGTAGGCGTGAATCGTCGTCATCAGGCCGTTTTCGAGGCCGATCTTGTCGCTCAGCGGCTTGACCAGCGGCGCCAGGCAGTTCGTCGTGCACGATGCGTTCGAGATCACCGTGTGCGCGGCCTTCAGCGTGTTGTGATTCACGCCGTAGACGATCGTCGCGTCAACGTCCTTGCCGCCCGGCGCCGAGATAATCACCTTCTTCGCGCCGCCCTTCAGATGCGCGCTCGCCTTTTCCTTCGTCGTGAAAAAGCCCGTGCACTCCATCACGACGTCAACGCCGAGGTCGCCCCACGGCAGTTCAGCCGGGTTGCGGTTCGCGAGCACGCGGATCTTGTCGCCGTTCACGACGAGGTTCTCGCCGTCCACCTTCACTTCGCCCGGGAAGCGACCGTGCGCGGTGTCGTACTGGGTCAGATGCGCGTTGGTGTTGGCATCGCCGAGGTCGTTGATCGCCACGATCTGCAGGTCGTGCTTCTTGCCGTTCTCGTAGAACGCACGCAGCGTGTTCCGGCCAATCCGGCCATAGCCGTTGATTGCGACGCGAATCGTCATTGCTCTCTCCTGGTGACTAAAAAAAATCTGCACGTTGCGGCTGCGGACTGCGCCGCGCGCGCCGCTTCGCTCGCAGCGCGGCGGCGCCCATGCGCGTCAGCCGAGCGCGGCTTTCGCCGTCTCCACTACCTTCTCGACGGTAAAGCCGAAATGCTTGAACAGCGCACCGGCGGGCGCCGACTCGCCGAACGTGTCGATACCGACGACGCCGCCCTCGAGGCCCACATACTTGCGCCAGAACTCGGTCACGCCCGCTTCGATCGCGACGCGCCGCACGCCTGCCGGCAACACGCGCTCGCGATACGCGGCGTCCTGACGGTCGAACACATTAGTGGACGGCATCGACACGACACGCGCCGCGATCCCTTCGCGTGCGAGCGGCTCGACCGCCTTCATCGCGAGTTCCACTTCCGAGCCTGTCGCGATCAGGATTACCTTGCGCGCGGGCACGTCGTCGCTCCAGTCGCGCAGCACGTAGCCGCCCTTCGCGATATTCGCGATCTGCGCATCGGTGCGCTCCGAGAACTGCAGGTTCTGCCGGCTGAAGATCAGGCAGGACGGGCCCTTGTGCTCGATCGACTGCGTCCACGACACCGCCGTTTCAACGGTATCAGCGGGACGCCACACCGTCATATGCGGAATCAGACGCAAGCTCGCGACGTGTTCGACCGACTGGTGCGTCGGACCGTCTTCGCCGAGACCGATCGAATCGTGCGTGAACACGAAAATGCTCGGCGCCTTCATCAGTGCGGCGACGCGCAGCGCGTTGCGGCTGTAGTCGGAGAACGTCAGGAACGTGCCGCCGAATGCCTTATAGCCGCCGTGCACCGTGATGCCGTTCAGCGCGCCGCTCATGCCGAACTCGCGCACGCCATAGTTCACGTGGTTGCCCCACTGGATGCCGCTCGCGCCTTCCTTGCGCGCGCGCACCGCTTTCGACGCCTTCCAGTTCGTGAGGTTCGAGCCCGTCAGGTCGGCCGAGCCGCCGAGCAGTTCCGGCAGCGCCGCGGCCAGACCTTCGATGGTTTGCTGCGAAGCCTTGCGCGTCGCAACCGTTTCCTTGCGCTCGTTCGCGCCGGCGATGATCGCCTGCGCCTTTTGCGCCCAGTCGGTGGGCAGCTTGCCGGACATCCGGCGTTCGAATTCGACGGCTTCCGTCGGATACTTCGCCTTGTAGGCGGCGAAACGCTTGTTCCATTCGCCTTCGACGCTCGCGCCCGATTCCTTCGCATCCCACGCGGCGTAGACGTCCTGCGGAATCACGAACGGCTCCGCGGTCCAGCCGATATTCGCGCGCGTGGCCGCGATTTCGTCGGCGCCGAGCGGCGCACCGTGCGCGTCGTGCGAACCGGCTTTATGCGGCGCGCCTTCGCCGATCACCGTCTTGCAGCAGATCAGCGTCGGCTTGTCCGACTGTTTCGCTTTCCTGATCGCCGCATCGACCGCTTCGACGTCGTCGCCCTTGACGTTCGGAATCACGTTCCAGCCATAAGCTTCGAAACGCTTCGGCGTATCGTCGTGGAACCAGTTGACCACTTCGCCGTCGATCGAAATGCCGTTGTCGTCGTAGAAGCAGATCAGCTTGTTCAGCTTCAGCGTGCCGGCGAACGAACAGGCTTCGTGCGAAATGCCTTCCATCAGACAGCCGTCGCCGAGGAACACATACGTGTGGTGATCGACGATCTTCGCGTCCGGCTTGTTGAATTCTTCCGCCAGCAACGCCTCCGCAAGCGCCATACCGACCGAATTCGCGAGGCCCTGGCCGAGCGGGCCCGTGGTGGTCTCGACGCCCGCGGTCATGCCGTACTCGGGGTGGCCCGGCGTCTTCGAATGCAGTTGACGGAAGTTCTTGAGCTCTTCCATCGGCAGGTCGTAACCGGTCAGATGCAGCAGCGAGTACAGCAGCATCGAGCCGTGCCCGTTCGACAGCACGAAGCGGTCGCGGTCCGCCCAGTGCGGATTCGTCGGGTTATGACGCAGATGGCGCGACCACAGCGCGACGGCGATTTCCGCCATGCCCATCGGCATGCCGGGGTGGCCTGAATTCGCCTTCTGAACAGCATCCATCGCCAGCGCGCGAATCGCGTTGGCCATCTGGGAGGTCGGGGCGGGAGAGGTCGTCATGTGTAGATCCGGAGAACGAGTCCAAAAAGCGAGGCGCGGGCGGAGGGTCCGGAAAGCCTGGCGGCCAGTGAACCTCGGTCAACGCGCTCCAGAGACAACATTGGGCAACTTCATCGGGCAACTTGACTGGCCAACTTCATCGGCCAGATTCAGGAAGCGCCAGCAGGAGACGAAACCAGGCGCCAGTGACGCGGTACGACCAGGCAATCGGATGCGGCTGAAAGCGGAATATTCTAACAGAGGATCGGCTTTGTCCCCCTTGCCGGCGGGGCGTTGCGTGGCTCTTCGGCCTTTATAATCGGCGCATCGCCAACTTGACGCGCCTCACCCGCGCACCGCTGCTCCGTGAGCGTTTCGCTACTGTTCGAGCCCGCGCCCGATGCGGTCTACGGTTTTCCGAATGCGCGCCAGCTCGCGCGCGTCGATTCGCCGCATCAGCGCATCGAGGTGTGGGACACGCCGCAGCTCGGCCGTCTCTTCACGCTCGACGGACAGCCGATGACGTCGGCCGGCGACGAATTCATCTATCACGAATGCATGACGCACCCGGCCGCGCTCGCGCATCCGGCGCCGCGCGCGGCGCTCGTGCTCGGCGGTGGCGATGGCGGCGCGGCAAAACAGTTGCTCAGGTACGCGAGCATCGAGCGGATCGTCGTGGCGGAACTCGACGACGAAGTCGTGCGGCTCACGCGCGAACATCTGCCCGACGTGCACGGCGGCGCATTTGAGGACCCGCGTGTCGAACTCGTGATCGGCGATGCCGCGAAATATGTCGCGCGCTGCGTTGCGCAACATGCGGCACTCGCTCCGGGCGAAATGCCGATGCCGTGCGATCTGTTCGATCTTGTCGTCTTCGACCTGACGCCGCCCGATTCGCCCGCCGCAGGCCTCTACACGCCAGCCTTCTTCGCAGACCTGAAACGCATTCTCGCGCCGCAAGCCGCGCTCTCGCTGCATCTGGGGTCGCCGTACTTTCACGCGGCGCGCGTCACGGCGCTATTGGCGAATTTGCAGCAGGCCTTCGCGATCGTCCGCCCGCTTGCCGCGTACGTGCCGCTCTACGGTTCGCTGTGGATGATGGCCATCGCAAGCGACACGCTCGACCCCGCTTCGCTCGCCGAACCTGAGCTTGCCGCGCGCCTCGTGCAACGCGGTTTGCATGGGCTGCGTTTTTACGATGCGGCACTGCACGCCGCGCTGTTCGCCGCACCGCATGCCGTGCGCGATAAACTAGGCCGATTCTTAAAGCCGTCGCCATGACAGACATGCACAATGCCCGGCTCCATCCGTCGCCGCGATCCGCATCCGGCCCAGCGGCGAAACTTCCGGCAGCCCGGGCACACGGCGACGATCGGACCGCCCCAAGCTTCAGGAGAGCTCGATGACTTCCCCACGCCCAGCCGGAGTGCCGTGGCTCACCCCGTATCTGACGGTCCGCGATGCACGCATGGCGATCGCCTTCTACGAAACCGCACTCGGCTTTCACGTGCGCGACAGCGTGCACGACGACGGCGCCCTGATGCATGTCGAGATGACCTATCAGGATCAGCTGATCGTGATGTTCGCGCCGGAAGGCGCATTCGGCTCGAAGGCGAAGACGCCGAAAAGCGCGAACGCCATCGCACCGCAGTCTTTCTACCTATACGTCGACGACGTCGATGCGGTATTTGCCCGCGCCATGGCCGCCGGCGCGAAATCGTTGAGCGAGCCGCAAGATCAGTTCTGGGGCGACCGCTTCGCGCAAATCGAAGATCCTGACGGCTACCGCTGGGCGCTGGCGCGCCATCTGTCGTAAATCAATGAGAACTTCGCTTATGCCCCGCTTTTTCGTCGGGATCGCGCTGACGTCCGGCGACGTCGTCGCCCTGCCTGATGACGTCAATCGACATGTTCAGGTGTTGCGCCTGCAGCCCGGCGATACGATCACGCTCTTCAACGGAACGGGCGGCGAATACGGCGCGGAAGTCGTCGAAATGGAACGGCGCGGCTCGACGGTGCGCATCGGCGATTTTCGAGATGCCGAAGCGGAACCGCCCTACCACCTGACGCTCGCGCAGGGCATTGCGGGCAGCGACAAGATGGACTGGCTGATCGAGAAGGCGGTGGAACTCGGCGCATCGGCATTCGCGCCGCTCACCACCACGCGCAGTGTCGTGCGCCTCTCCGGCGAACGCGCGCAGCGGCGCCAGGTGCACTGGCAGCGCATCGTGCAGGCGTCGTGCGAGCAATGCGGGCGCAATCGCCTGCCGGAAGTGCTGCCGACGCGCGAACTCGCGACATGGCTCGGCTCGATGCCGAAAGAACCGGAAGACGGCGAGTTGCGGCTCCTGCTGTCGCCGCGCGCGAGCGTCCCGTTTTCGGCGCTGACGCATGAACCGCCGAAACGGCGCGCGTTGGTGCTGATTGGCCCTGAAGGCGGATTTTCGGCCGCGGAAGAAGCGGCAGCAACGAGCCACGGCTTCACCGCCGTAGGGCTCGGTCCGCGTGTATTGCGTACCGAAACGGCAGGAATTGCGGTGTTGTCCGCGCTGGCTGCGCGATGGGGTGGCTGGTAAACCGTTCTACTGCGATTGAGCACCCCGACAGCACAAAGCGAAAAAGGCTCGCCAATCTTTGATCGGCAAGCCTTTTCTTATCTTACGAAGCAATCGCGAGAGCCGGTGCGCCGCGCGCTCGATCCATTCACGCGAACGAGTAAAACACCCTGAACGCGACCTTGCGCTCGGCCCAGAACTCCGCCGCCTCGCGGAACACGTCGAGCAGCGTCTCGCGCGCTTCCTTATCGAACTTCGTCGCGACCGGCAGCGCCTCGAGCACGATCACAAAGCCCGGTTGCGTTCCGGCCTTCGCGACAAGATCGGTCAGGCAGTCGTACAAGGCGTCGTAATTCTTGCCGAAATGCTTCGGAAACAGGAAGGACGTCGCAATGGTTTCCATCACCTCCTGTTTGCTCTGCGCATTGCCGCAGCAGGCAAACAGAAAATGCTGGCCGAGCTTCTGTGCTTCGTCGGCCAGATCCTGGACGCGGAAGGCGCGAATCGACTGTACGATATTCGGTCGTACGGTCGCAAAAAGACTCATGGAATCCTCGTTCGATGAATGCGCCGTACCGGCTTCGGGCCCGACCGGGCCGCCCTGACCTTCTCCGGCCTCGCGCATCTGCATGACGCGCTGGAAAAGATTGCCGTTACCGGGTGCAAAAAGATCCCTCGCGACTTTGCGGTCGTGCGCGTAAATGTTGTCGCTCATGCCGTATGTCCCGATGTCATTCAATGATGCGATTAAAACTGGCGTAGTGATCGTCGCTGTAAAAACAGTTGTCGGTTCGCCTTAGCGGACCACCGCAGACGATGCGACGCGCTCCGCGGTTATGCGCGCGCGGCGTGGGAACGGTGTATTCGTGGTAATAGCCCCGCTGGCGCGGTGGCAGCAACCGCTCGCGATTGCCGAATACGACGCCATCCTTCTCATACGGGTAAGGCCCGCCCGCTGCAATCAAGTTCAACGTTTTGACTGCTTCCGGCGGCAACTGCGCTACCGCGACGGTGTCAGTGCTGCCCGGTACGGTGACGTCGCGGCCGAAGGCCACAGACGCGGCGCCGGGCGCAAAACCGCTGCACAGACCGCCGACCGACAGGACGGCGACCAGCACGCCGTTGCGAAGCCACCTGCGTGCCATGAATCAGGGTTCCCGCTGTTAGATCACGAGTTTGACGACCATGAAAGTCGTAAGGGTATCGCTAATGGACCCCGGAAGCAACGCTCGTTCGGAAAATGAAAGGTTTTAGACGAAGCGGCCCGCGAGCAGAAATGAACCTTGCATCTCGCCCATTCGTCGCGCATTCCGCCCTGTGCGCCTTTCTTGACAACTCTTTACAGCGGGACTTATCTCGAACAAGATAAAATTCAACCAAGGCGAGATGCGGGGCAGTACCTCATGCCTCCTTGCCCCCGGCGATCCGCAAAACGGAATGCCAGCATCCGGCCTTTTTTGGGTGAATCGATCCCCTGCTCACCCTAGGCGTGCCCGTTGCGGGCACGCCCTTTTTTGCGGGTGGAGGTGAGATGAGGCCGGCGGTGCGGCCTCGGGTGACGACCCGGCGATGCTCACAGTCGAATGACGCTCAGCTGACGCCGGTGACGGTGACCGTCAGCACCTGGCGGCATAACGCGCTTGATTTAACGCGTGGCGTTCACATCCGCCACGAGCAGCGCCGTCATATTGACGATCCGGCGCACCGTCGCCGACGCGGTCAGCACATGCACGGGCTGCGCGGCGCCGAGCAGAATCGGACCGATCGCAATGTTATTGCCCGCCGCCGTCTTCAGCAGGTTGTACGAAATGTTCGCCGCATCGATGTTCGGCAGCACGAGCAGGTTCGCATCGCCTTCGAGCGTCGATTCCGGCAGGATCTCGCGGCGCAGGTTCGCGTCGAGCGCGACGTCGCCGTGCATCTCGCCATCCACTTGCAGGTCGGGCGCATGCTCCTTCAGCATCGCGAGCACCTCGCGCATTTTCTGCGCGGACGGCGCATGGCTCGTGCCGAAGTTCGAATGCGACAGGAGCGCCACCTTCGGCTCGATGCCGAAGCGCCGCACTTCCTCGGCCGCCATCACCGTGATCTCGCACAGCTGCGCCGGCGTCGGATCGACGTTCACGTGCGTATCGACGAGGAAGATCTGCCGGTTCGGCAGCACGAGCGCGTTCATCGCTGCATAGACGCTCGCGTTTTCCTTCTTGCCGATCACCTGATCGATAAAGTGCAGATGACGATGCGTCGTGCTGATCGTGCCGCAGATCATGCCGTCCGCCTCGCCCTTCTTCACCAGCATCGAACCGATCAGCGTCGTGCGGCGGCGCATTTCGAGCTTCGCCATCTGCTCGCTGATGCCCTTGCGCGCCATCATCTTCGCGTACGTCTGCCAGAAGTCGCGATAGCGCTCGTCGTGGTCCGTATTGACGATCGTGTAGTCCTGGCCCGCCACGAGACGCAGACCATAACGCGCAATGCGCTGCTCGATCACGGCCGGGCGGCCGATCAGAATCGGCTTCGCGAGCTTTTCGTCGACGACGATCTGCACCGCGCGCAGCACGCGCTCTTCCTCGCCCTCGGCGAACACGATGCGCTTCTTCCCCGCGTCGACGCTGCGCGCAAGCTGGAAGATCGGCTTCATCGTCGTGCCGCTGTGATAGACGAACTGCTGCAGATGCTGTTCGTACGCGTCCATGTCCTCGATCGGACGCGTCGCGACGCCCGATTCCATCGCCGCCTTCGCGACAGCCGGCGCGACCTTCACGATCAGGCGCGGATCGAACGGCTTCGGAATCAGGTACTCGGGCCCGAACGACAGGTCCTGAATGCCGTACGCAGTCGCGACGATATCGCTCTGCTCCTGGCGCGCGAGTTCGGCAATCGCGTTGACCGCGGCGATTTCCATCTCACGTGTGATGGTCGTTGCACCGACATCGAGTGCACCGCGGAAAATAAACGGGAAGCACAGAACGTTGTTGACCTGGTTCGGATAGTCGGTGCGGCCCGTTGCAATCACCGCATCGGGGCGCAGTTCGCGCGCGACTTCCGGCAGGATTTCCGGCGTCGGGTTCGCAAGCGCCAGGATGAGCGGCTTGTCGCCCATCTGCTTGACCATTTCGGGCTTCAGCACACCCGCAGCCGACAGGCCGAGGAACACGTCTGCACCGGCGATCACTTCGGAAAGCGTGCGCGCGTTGGTTTCGCGTGCGAAGCGTTCCTTGTCCGGATCCATCAGCTCGGTGCGGCCCTTGTAGACGACGCCCGCGAGGTCCGTCACGGTGATGTTTTCGAGCTGCAGCCCGAGGTCGACGAGCAGGTCGAGACACGCGAGCGCGGCCGCGCCGGCGCCCGATGCAACAAGCGTCACTTCGCGAATATTCTTGCCGACCACTTTCAGGCCGTTAAGGATCGCCGCCGCCACCACGATCGCCGTGCCGTGCTGGTCATCGTGGAAGACCGGAATCTTCATGCGCTTGCGCGCTTCGCGCTCGACGATAAAGCAGTCGGGCGCCTTGATGTCTTCGAGGTTGATGCCGCCAAAAGTCGGCTCGAGCGCGGCGATCACATCGACGAGCTTGTGCGGGTCCGACTCGTTGAGCTCGATGTCGAACACGTCGATGCCGGCAAACTTTTTGAAGAGTGCCGCCTTGCCTTCCATGACCGGCTTCGATGCGAGCGGTCCGATGTTGCCGAGACCGAGCACCGCGGTACCGTTCGTGACCACGCCGACCAGGTTGCTGCGCGCGGTGAAGCGCGCCGCATTAAGCGGATTCTCAACGATCGCTTCGCACGCGAACGCGACACCCGGCGAATAGGCAAGCGCCAGATCGCGCTGGTTGATCATCTGCTTCGTGGGCGTGACTGCGATCTTTCCCGGGGTCGGGAATTCATGATAGTCGAGCGCGGCTTCACGGAGTTTGCTATTGGCGGGAGTCGACATAAGCGAGCCTGAATTGGCGGATTAGAATAGAAGTTCGACGGCATTGTAGCGCCAATCCCACAATACGAGCCTTTCAATCCGGGAACAATAGCTACCGCTCAAACCGTGCTAAAACCCGCATTTGGGCTGATCGCGCCGCAACATTCAGAAGTGTGTTGTGATCCTGAATGCAATGCGCGGCTTCAGTCGCTAACCGTACTCCGGACTTTACCGCATGCTTTCCGAGTTCTCGCTGATCGACCGCTTCTTCGCGCGCCGTGCGGCGCGTACACGTCCGCCCTCAAGCGCGACAGGCGGCGCCGCGTCGAGCACGAACACCGCGCTGCGTGAAGGCGCGATCGCGCTCGGCATTGGTGATGATTGCGCGCTGATCGCGCCGCCCGCCGGCGAAATGATGGCGATATCGACTGACATGCTTGTCGAAGGACGGCATTTTTTCGCGGACATCGATCCGCGCGCGCTCGGTCACAAGGCGCTCGCGGTGAACCTGTCGGATCTCGCCGCGATGGGCGCGAAACCGCAGGCGTTCACGCTTGCTTTCTCGCTGCCGCGCGCCGACGAAGCATGGCTGGCCGCGTTCAGCGAGGGCCTCTTCGATATCGCCGAGCGCTTTAACTGCGAACTGATCGGCGGCGATACGACGAGTGGCCCGCTCAATCTGTGCATCACCGTGTTCGGCTCCGTGCCGGCTCATGTTGCACTGCGTCGAGATGCCGCTCGCGCCGGCGACGACATCTGGGTATCGGGCACGCTCGGCGATGCGCGCGCGGGGCTCGGCGTCGCACGCAACGAATGGCAGGCGAACGCAAGCGACGCCGCGCACTTTCGTCACGCACTCGAGCGTCCTGAGCCGCGTATCGAACTCGGCCTCGCATTGCGCGGCCTTGCTTACGCGGCGCTTGATATTTCAGACGGACTGGCGGGCGATCTCATGCATATCCTTGAACGCTCGCAGATGAACGCGACAGTCGATGCGGACGCGTTGCCTCGCTCAGAGCAATTGAGCCGATTGCCGGCTGACGTGCAGCGCCGCTGCACGGTTGCGGGCGGCGACGATTACGAGTTGTGCTTCACCGCGCCCGTCGCCGCGCGCGCTTCAATTGAAAAAGTCAGTGACAACGCAGGCGTACGCGCGACTCGCATCGGTACAATAATCGCTCCCGACTCGGCCGCCGCCACGCCTACGATTGCGTGGCACGATGCAACGGGCGCGCCGCTTACATTGACGTTGCAAGGCTTCGATCATTTTCATGCAGACTGAACCTTCGTTCGGTTCCGCGAGTGGACCCATGACAGGTGAACCGGCAGCCAGCAAACCTGTGGCTGACACTGCGGTGGCCGGCACTCCGGTGGCCGGCACTCCGGTGGACGGCAACCCAGCAACCGGAGCTCCGGCAGCCGGCGCTCGCGCGCACAGTGGTTCCGCAACCGACGGCCGACCCAGCGATGAGCCGGCGGCTACGCGCGCTACGACGCCCGAAGCATTGACATCGAACGCGTCCGCATCGGGCGCTTCGGACACGAACCGCCCGGCAACCAACAACCCGACAGCCACCGGCGCGGACACGCGACGCGATGCAAACGGCGTCGACAATCGCGGTCCGCGCAAGCCGGGCCCGCGCCGCGCGACGGCCCGCTTTATGTTGTCGCACCCGTGCCATCTGATTTCGCTCGGCTTCGGCAGCGGTCTGTCGCCGATCGTACCGGGCACGATCGGCACGCTCTTCGCGTGGGCATCGTTCGCGCTGTTCGCCGACCGGCTTACGGTGATCGAATGGGGCATTCTCGTTATCGCGGGTTTCTTCGGCGGAATAGCGGTCTGCGCTTTTACCGCGAACCGTCTCGGCATCGAAGATCCCTCGCCGATCGTGTGGGACGAGATCGTCGCGTTCTGGCTCGTGCTGCTGCTGGTCACGCCGGTGTCGTTCACCGGGCAACTGTGGGCATTCGTGCTGTTCCGTTTCTTCGATATGGTGAAACCGCCGCCGATCGGTTACTTCGACCGCAGACTGAAAGGCGGTTTCGGCATCATGTTTGATGATCTCGTCGCCGCGTTTTTCACGTTGCTCGTGATTGCGTTGTGGCGAATGGCGGTCTGACCGGCGCGCCTTCATCAGACCGATCGAATTGGAAACCGAGCGGAATACCGAGCGGAAGCCTGCGCGGAATACCGAGCGCAAACCTGAACGGGATACAGCATGCCTACCGATACCGTCGTTCACCAACTCGCGATCCGCGTCGGCAACCGCCTGCGCGATGAGCGTCTGATGCTCGCAACCGCCGAGTCGTGCACGGGGGGCATGGTCGCCACCGCGATCACCGATATTTCGGGCAGCAGCGGGTGGTTCGAGCGCGGCTTCGTCACGTACTCGAATCAGGCGAAGAGCGAAATGATCGGTGTACCCGCCGACATGATCGAGAAGCACGGCGCAGTCAGCGAACCCGTCGCGCGCGCGATGGCGGAAGGCGCGTTGCGCAACAGCCGCGCACAGGTGTCGCTGGCGATTACCGGCGTTGCGGGGCCGGGCGGCGGCACGGAAACGAAGCCGGTCGGCATGGTCTCGTTCGGCTGGAGCAACCGGCTGCATACCGTTGTGGAAACACTCGTGTTCAAGGGCGATCGCGAGCGAATTCGTGTGCAGGCCGCCGAGCACGCATTGCGCGGGATGCTTAAATTGCTGGATGAAAGGGAGCGCTGAGGCGTTTTGTTGGGTGAAGCTTCATCCTTCAATGTCCGTTGCGCACGTTACCGGCACATCACGGCCAACGCCCTGCCAGACGCGAGCTGAACGCGGACTAAACCCGAACCATCGCCGACCATGCCCACAAACGCCCATTCGAAAGACGAACTGATCCGCCACTTCGACTTGCAGCCGCACCCGGAAGGCGGCTACTACCGCGAGACGTATCGCGCGGCGCAGACTATCCATCGCAAGGAAAACGCAAACGAACCGCGCTCCGCGTCGACGGCGATCTATTACATGCTATGTGACGGTGCGTATTCGCGCTGGCACCGGTTGAAGTCCGATGAACTCTGGCACTTCTATGCGGGCGATCCGCTCCTCGTGCGCGTGCTCGACCGACAGGGAAAGCTCACGACGCATCGGCTCGGCAACGCGCTCACGCATCCGGATACCGTGTTTCAGGCAACCGTGCTGGGAGGCGACTGGTTCGCCGCCGAGTGTGAAGATCCGGCGAGCTTCGCCGTGGTCGGCTGCACGGTCGCGCCGGGGTTCGAATTCAGCGAATTCGAAGTGGCCGACGTCGCACAATTGCAGGCGCAGTTTCCCGCGCATCGCGATTTGATTGCGCGGCTGGGGCCGGTGGAAGGCGGGGCGTAAGGCGCCGCCGCGCGGCGGAAATTCAGGCGGCGCGCGCCGCGTTAAGCGCGATCTGTTTCAGGCGCCTTGGCACGGTCGCACAATCGGAAAGCGAGCCCTCTTCGCGTATCGGATCAGCGATACGCGTTGATCGAATCCCGCGTCTTCTGCGCGGCCGCAGCCGCCGCTTCCGCATAATCGTCGCCTTTGCCCGCGTAAATAATCGCGCGCGACGAGTTGATCAGCATGCCCGTACCCGCCGCGGTGCGCCCCGCGCGCACCGTCGCTTCGACGTCGCCACCTTGCGCGCCGATGCCCGGAATCAGCAGCGGCATGTCGCCGACGAGCCCGCGCACCACTTCGATTTCCTTCGGGAACGTCGCGCCGACCACGAGGCCCAATTGGCCGTTCGCGTTCCATTTCTCCGCCGCGAGCTGCGCGACCGTCTGATAAAGCGGCCGTCCGCCGGCGTCGAGAAACTGCAGATCGGAGCCGCCCGGATTCGAGGTCCGGCACAGCACGATCACGCCCTTGCCCTTGTGCTCGAGATACGGCTCGAGCGAATCGAAGCCCATATACGGGTTCACGGTCACCGCATCCGCGCGGTAGCGGTCGAACGCCTCGCGCGCATATTGCTCGGCCGTGCTGCCGATATCGCCACGCTTCGCGTCGAGAATCACCGGCAATTCAGGGTGCTTCAGATGAATATGCGCGATCAGCTGCTCGAGCTGATCTTCCGCGCGATGCGCGGCGAAATACGCGATCTGCGGCTTGAATGCGCAGGCATACGGCGCCGTCGCATCGACGATCTTGCGGCAGAAATCGAAGATCGCATCGGACCGGTTCGCGAGCGCGCCGGGGAACTTCGCCGGCTCCGGATCGAGCCCGACACACAGCAGCGAGTTCGTGTTTTGCCAGGCGAGATTGAGCGTCTGAATGAAGGAGGTCATGGTAGAGCCCGGGTGGAACAAGTGAAACCCGCGCGCGGGCATCGAATGCAGGAAAGGCGCGTATTTTACTCGCGCGCATTTAGACACGTCTAATGCGCGGGCTCGCGGTGAGCTTCACGAGGGCGCGCGCAAGACACGACACACGCGCATCACACGCGCATCACGACAAGCACGCGGGACAAGCGCGCGCCGCCCCGCATAAACCTCACTGCCGCCGTGCGCCCCTACCACCCGCCACCGCACGCAGCCCGACGTGTTCGACCGTAAACCGGAATGTCCGCGACAGCCGCTCGCCGCGCGCAAGCATCGTCATCCCATGCTCGGCCGCACCGCCCGGCAGGTTCATCGCGTTGATCGGGTGATCGACGGGCTCGAAGCAGAAGAAGTCCTCGCCAGGCGGCGTGTAAAGCACGTAGTAATCGGTGCCCGACGACACCGTCAATGACAATCTCCGCTTCGGCCACACCACGGTCGCGTGCCCGCTCCAGTCGGTGAACGCGTGATTGACCATCGTGCGCGGCAACGGATACGCCACGCCGAACTGCCATGCGGGCGGCACCGGCACCTGGCGCACCGGCAGCCAGTCGTCGCCGGAAAGCCAGAGGCCCGCGGCCGCGGCCGACAGCTGCGTATCGTCGTCGCGGACCAGAAACGGATGCACGCCGAGACCGAACGGCAGCGTATCGCGCCCGACGTTCTCGATATCAAGCGTGATCACGAGCGTCGGGCCATCGAGCGTATAGCTTTGCGCGGCGCGATATGCATACGGCTTGCCGTCGCTGCGATCGAGCGTGAGCCGCACGCTTTCCTGACCCATCTCGGCCACGTGCCACGACGCGAGCCAGCCGTCGCCATGAATCGGCAGCGCTTCGCCGGTGCGATTGCACGGCACGTCGACTGTCCGGCCACCGACCGTGAAACGCCCGCCGCCGATCCGGTTCGAATACGGCAGCAGCGAATAGCACGCGAGTTCGTTCGCATCGGTATGCGGGCTCACGTGACGGCAGCGCCGGAACACCGGCACCAGATTGCCTTCGCTGCGCCAGTCGAAGCGCGTGAGGCCGCCGCCGAGATGCGGCGCGACATCGATACGCAAGTACGCATTGGCGAGCGTGACGTTGTCGATTTCGCCGGCATTCGACGCGCCGATCGCAACCGCCGACGTGCTCGGCCCGGCCAGTACCGGATGCGTCGCCGCCTGCAGCCGCGCGCGACGCGTTTCAGTGGGAGAAGCGGAAGAAGACGAGGACGACGAAGAGGACGAAGAAGACGGGACAGCAGTATTCGCGACAGTCATGTCAAAGCTCCCTTCGAGAGGCATCGAATGTCGCCGTCAGGGACGGCGGCTTATGCGGGCTGCGCGAATAACGGCAGCCTCTTTGGTCTGTGCTGCATGCTGCGAATTGCCCTGCTTCAAGCGGAGAAAGCGGAAACGGATAAGCGAAAGCCCAAGCACTAACAGCACCGGAGAAAAACCCGGAACCAGCAGAACTGTAGATCACACCGCAGCGCGACTCTAGCGTGGGATACCCTCGAACACCGGCTCCGGCAAACCGCGCCGCGCCGGCGTCGCGATAAACACGCCGCCTGCAAGCGGATTCTCGCGCAGTGCATCGGCATCGAGACCGACACGCGCGCTCGTCACATAGAGCGTCGCAAGCCGCGCACCGCCGAGCGCCACGCAACTGGGCTGCGCGGTCGGCACCGTCACGCGTTCCGTTTCGACGCCGTTCGCATCGTAGCGCACGACACGAGCACCGCCCCAATGCGCGTTCCACAAGCCGCCTTCGGCGTCGACAGTCGAACCGTCGGGTTCACCCGTCGCATCGGTAAGCCGCACGAACAGGCGCTCATTCGACACGCGTCCGTCCGCGCCATAATCGCACGCCCGAATTTCGCGGGTCGGCGAGTCGCAAAAATACATCGTCGCGCCGTCGGGACTGAAGGCGATGCTGTTCGAAATCGCCGGCGCCGGCAACGGCAGCCTTTCAAGTGAAAGGTCGCGATTGAGCCGGTAGAAGCCGCCGACCGGTTGCGCCGGTGCGCTTTCATCTTTGGTGCCGAACACGAAGCGCCCCTGGCGATCGCACCGGCCATCGTTGACACGTGTATTCAAGCCCGCTTCGACCTCGACGATCGTCTCGATCGCGCCGGTCGCCAGATCGAAGAACGCAAGACGCGACGCGAGCCCGAGCAGCAGATAGTGCGGATCGGCGCACAGCGCGAAGGTGGCAAGCCGCTCCGGCATCGACCACGACGTGCTGCTCGCATCACGCGGATCGTAGCGCCACAAGCGCGCGCCTTCGATGTCGACCCAATAGAAGCGGTTGCTGCGCGAGCACCACGTCGCGCCTTCACCGAGCGCGCATTTCGCGTCGATCGCGAGCGCCGCACGCTGTTCCTGTGTTTTTGCCTGCACCCCTGCCTCCCCGTTCATGCCCACCCTCCGTCGACAATCATGTCCTGCGCGGTAATCATCCGGCTATCGTCGGCGGCCAGAAACAGCGCCATGCGCGCGAGATCGTCCGGCATCAGCTCGGCGTCGATGCACTGCCCTTCCTTGATCGCGCGGCGGGCCGCGTCGTCGACCCACAGGCGTTTCTGTTTTTCCGTCATCACCCAGCCCGGCACCAGCGAATTGACGCGAATATTGAACGGCCCGAGATCGCGCGCCAGGCCGCGCGTCAGCCCTTGAACCGCCGACTTCGCCATCAGGTAGACCGGCAGGTTGCCGGTCTTCAGCATCCAGCTGATCGAGCCGAGATTGATGATCGAGCCGCCGCCGGCCGCTTTCATATCGTCGACCACCGCTTGCGCAGCGAAGAACTGATGCCGCACGTTCACCGCGATACCAGCGTCGAACGACTCGGTCGTCACGTCCTCGATCTTGTGGCGCTTGTCGTTCGCCGCATTGTTGACGAGCACCGCGATCGGCCCGAGCGCCGCGCGCACGTCGGCAATCGCCTTCTGCAGCGCGTCGATATCGGCCAGGTCGCAGCGCGCGAACAGCGGTTTATGCCGCGAATCGCCGAGTTCGTCGGCCAGCGCATCGCCGGCCGTTTCGTCGATATCGAAGAACGCGACGCGCGCGCCCTGCGCGGCAAAATTCTCGACGAAGCTCGCGCCGATGCCGGTCGCGCCGCCCGTGATCAGCACCGTGCGGTCCGTGAGGCTCGGATAGCGCGCATAGGCATCGGCGGCATGCCGTGCGCTTGCGTTAGCCGGAGATGACATGGTTCGCTTCCCCTAAAGGTCGATCACAGGTTGCGTATCGGTTGCGCGCCGATCACAGATCAATCGCGCGAACCGCGGTTCTTCAACTGGTCGAGCAGCACCGCGGCGAGCAGGATCGCGCCGCGCACGAGGTACTGATAGAACGCATCGATATTGAGCAGGTTCATCACGTTCTCGACCGTGCCCATGATCAGCACGCCGATCACCACACCCGAGATCGTCGCGCGGCCGCCGAGCAGCGATACGCCGCCAAGCACGCACGCCGAGATCACATTGAGTTCGAAGCCTTCTGCTGCATTCGGCTGGCCCGACGTAATGCGCGACGCAAGGATCACACCGGCCAGGGCCGTCACCGCGCCCTGGATCAGGAAGATATACACGCGCGTGCGCTCGACATTGATACCGGCCAGACGCGATGCTTCCGGATTGCCGCCGATCGCCAGCGTATTGCGGCCGTACACGGTCTGATTGAGCATCACGCCGAACACGATAAAGCAGATCAGCGTGACCCAGATCGGCAGCGACACACCGAAGAACGACAGGCCGCCGAGCGCGATAAACGTCTCCGACGACACGCCGACCGCCTGCCCGTGCGACGCGATAAAGCCGAGACCGCGCACGATTTCCATCGTTGCGAGCGTCGTGATCAGCGCGTTGATGCGCAGGTACGCGATCACGGCGCCGTTCACGAAGCCGATCACGGCGCCCGCGAACACCGCGGCCACGATCGCGATAAACGTGTTGCCGGTCGCATTGAGCACCATCGCGCAGAGCACGCCGGCAAACGCCACCGTCGAGCCCACGGACAGATCGAAATCGCGCGACGCGAGACAGAACATCATCGTGCACGCGACCATGCCGATCTGCGAAATCGACAGCGCGAGGCCGAGCATATTCTCGATCGAGAAGAAGTGTTCGACCGTCAGCGACATCGTGATGAACATCACGACGAAGATTACGATCAGGCTGTACTCGGTGATCTGCTGCCACCATTTCTGGCGATCGTTCGCCTGCGGAATCAGCGCTTCGGCGGCGCTTTTCGCCGCCTGTTGCGCGAGGTTTTCTTGAGCTTGTTGCATGTCGTTGCTCCTCAGACTTCAGGCCGCCTGTGCGGTCTCGGATACTGTCGAACTCTTCGGCAATGCAAGGTTCAGCACCGATTGCTCGGTCGCCGCTCCTCGCGCCAGTTCGCCGGAAATACGGCCTTGCCGCATCACGACGATGCGATCGGAAACGCCGAGCACTTCCGGCAATTCCGACGAAATCATCACGATCGCGCAGCCGCGCTCCGCGAGTTGGTAAATCACGTTGTAAATCTCGTGCTTCGCGCCGACGTCGATCCCGCGCGTCGGCTCGTCGAGAATCACGACCTTCAGATCCGGTTCGGCCAGCCAGCGCGACAGAATCGCTTTCTGCTGGTTGCCGCCCGACAGAAAGCGGATTTTCTGGCGGCGGCTCGGCGTCTTGATCTTCAGAAGCTTGATAAAGCGGTCGGCGGTTTCCGCTTCCTTCTTGCGATCGAGAAAAATGCCCGCGCGCAGATAGTGGCGCCGGCAGCTGATATTGATGTTCTCGGCCACCGATGCGATCGCAACGATGCCCTCTTCCTTGCGGTCTTCGGGGCACAGCACGATGCCCTGGCGGATCGCGTCGCCCGCGCTTTTCACCTTGATCGGCTTGCCGTCGAGCGTCAGTTGTCCGCCCTTTTTCGGATCGTCGCCGTACACCAGGTGCATCAGTTCGCTGCGGCCGGCGCCAACCAGCCCGAAGAAGCCGACGATCTCGCCGCGCCGCACTTCGAAGCTCGCCGGTTCCGTGAGCGGTCCGCCTTCGATCGCCTTGGCCGAAAAGCGCACTTCGCCGAGCGCGCGCGGCGTGTAGTTATAGATATCCGAAATTTCGCGGCCCACCATTTCGCTGACGATCGTGTCGCGGCTCACGCCTTCAAGCGTCTCGTGCGAGGCAACCTTGCGGCCGTCGCGGAAAATCGTGCAGGCGTCGCACAACTGATAGATCTCGTCCATGCGGTGCGAGATATAGATCAGCGCGCGGTTGTCGGCGCGCAGATCGCGCACGAGCTTGAACAGCACTTCGGTTTCGCGATGCGACAGCGAGCTGGTCGGCTCGTCGAGCGCGATCACGCGCGCATTGCGCATCAGCGCCTTGCAGATTTCGACCATCTGCCGCTGCGCGATCGACAGCTTGCGCAGCTTCGCATCGGGATTGAGATCGACGCCCATCGCCGCGAGCTGCTCGCGCACATAGCGCTTCGCATAGCGCTTGTTGACCCAGCCGAGCGCATTGGGCAAGCGGCCGAGCATCAGGTTTTCCGCGACCGTCAGATCGGGCACGTACTGCAATTCCTGGTGAATCACCGCGATGCCGGCCGCGATCGACGCGCCGGCGCTGCCGAAATGCACCTCTTTGCCGTCGATCAATACATGCCCCGAGTCCGGCTGATATTCGCCGCCGAGGATCTTGAGCAGGGTCGATTTCCCCGCGCCGTTCTCGCCCATCAGGCCGTGCACCTGGCCCGCATGCACGTCGAACGTAATGCCGTCGAGCGCGCGTACGCCTGGGAACACCTTGCCGATATTGTCAAAACGCAGCGTCGCTGACACTTCGCCTCCTGTTGCCACTGGTGTTTGCACAAAACGCGCGGACGTCACAGGCGTCCACGCGCTTTGCCGTTACTTCGTGCTACGTCACGTCTCCTGTAACGAAAGGCTCGTTACTTCGACGCGAGACCCATCTCCTTACGCACTTCCGCCACGTTGTCGCGCGTGGCGAGCATGCCCGTCGTCAGCGTCAGCAGCGGCGGTTCCTTGCCTTGCGTAATCCATGCGTACATCAGGTCCGAGGTTTCCTCGCCGTGACGCTTCGGGCTGATGATCACGGTGCCGTAGAAGCCCGTCGGCTGCGGCTTCTTGAACTCGTTCAGTGCCGAATCCGAACCGCCGATACCGATGCCGATCATGTTGTCGGCTTTGAAGCCGCGGCCTTCGGCAGCGCGCACTGCGCCGAGCACCGCTTCGTCGTTGAGGCCGTAGGCCACCCAGTGCTTGAATTGCGGGTTCTTCGTGAGCGCGATGTTCGCTGCGTTGAAGGCGTTTTCCGTGTCTGTCTTCGCTTGCGGCGCGGCGATGATGTTCGCCTTCGGGAAGCCCGCGGCGATGAGCGCGTCGGTTGCGCCGGCCGTACGGTCGTGCGCGGTCGGCAGCTGCTCGTAGGTCACGTCGATTGCGCCGACGTCCTTCATGTCCCAGCCGCGCTTCTTGATTTCGGCGGCGATGCCTTCGCCGACCTGCTTGCCGATGTTGTAAGCCGAGATGCCCATATGCGGCACCGACTCGATCGGCTTGCCCGAACCGTCGACGAGGCGGTCGTCGACCGTCATCATCTTCAGGCCGTCGGCCTTCGCCTTCGCCACGATGCCCGGTCCGAGCTTGACGTCCGGCGTGCAGATCACGAAGCCCTGCGCCTTTTGCGCGGCGAGGTTATCGATCGCGCTCATCACCTTCTCGCCCGACGGCGCGCCGATCTTCACGAGCGTGAAGCCCTTTTGCTTCGCGGCGATCTCGGCGAACTTCCACTCATCCTGGAACCACGGTTCTTCCGGCTGCTTCACGAGGAAGCCGATCTTGACCTGGTCGGCCGCCTGCGCAACCGGCGCGTTGACGAGCACCGCCGTCGTCGCTGCCGCCGCGAGCGTGAGGAATATTCTGCGTTTCATGCTTGTCTCCTGACTAGTAACGAGAAGGTTATCGGCCGCGTCTTCTTGTACCGGGACTGACACACGCGGCCAGCGCGTCAACCGGTTCACTTTGCTCGCCACGGGTTGGCGTGGACGGTACTCTTGCCGTTATTGCTCTTGTTGTGTTCGATGTTGCGTTCGTTGCTCTTGTTGCGCTTGTTGCGTTCGTCGCTCTTATTGCCCGTCAATCGTGATAAAGCGCCGAGCGCCCGCCATCGACGGTGATACAGCTCGCGTTGATAAACGGCGCTTCGTCGGAAGCGAGAAACACCGCCGTCATCGCCACTTCTTCCGGTCGGCCGATGCGCTTCATCGGCTGCAAATCGAGCGTCGCCTGCTGCGCGGCAGCGGGGTCCGGCTGGTTGTCCCACCATTCGCGCGTCAACTGCGTTTCGATATAGCCGGGCGCGATCGCATTGACGCGCACATTGCGCGGCGCGTATTCGATGCCGAGCGCGCGGGTCAGACCGATCACGCCGTGCTTGGCGACCGGATACGGGAAGCAGCCCGGAATGATCTTGAACGAGTGCGTCGACGCGATATTGACGATGCTGCCGCGGCCGCGTTCGACCATGCCCGGCAACGCCGCGCGGCAACCGTTCCAGACGCCGTCGAGGTCGACCGCGAAGCAGCGGCGCCAGTCGTCGTCGGTCATCGTCAGCGGATCGCAGAACACGTTGATGCCCGCATTGTTGACGAGCACGTCGAGCGGGCCGAAGGCGCGCTGCGCTTCGTCGACGGCGTGCTGCACGGATGCGGACTGCGTGACGTCGGTGCGGACTGCGAGCACGCGTGCGGCACTTGTGCTGTTTGCGCTGCTCACACTGCTTGCGCTGCTCGTGCCGCTTGTGCTACTTGCTCCGCCTGTGCTGTTCGCACCGCTTCTACCGCCGTTCGTAGCGCTTGCGCCGCCGCTCGCGTTACCGTTCGCGACGGAGTTCCCGGCAGCTACCGCCGCTTCAATCTCTCGCGCCGTCTGCTGCGCCGTTTCGATATCGAGTTCGGCAAGCACGACCGCCGCGCCTTCGCGCGCGAACGCGTGCGCGATCGCGGCGCCGATGCCGCGGCCGGCGCCCGTGATCAATGCGACCTTGCTGGCAAGGCGATTCATTTCTTCGCACCCGCGCGCGCAATGCGCAGCCCGTTGATAAACGCCTTCGCATGCGACGCGGTAATCGCGGCGCTCTGGCCCGGCTTGAAGAGCGCGGAGCCGAGACCGAAACCGTTCGCGCCCGCGGTCAGAAACGGACCCATGTTGTCGGGCGTGATCCCGCCGACCGGCACGAGCGGCACCTGGGCCGCGATCACCGCGCGCCACGCCTTCACGACCTGGCAGCCCAGTTGTTCGGCCGGGAACATCTTCAGCACGTCGGCGCCGTTCTTGAGCGCGATAAACGCTTCGGTCGGCGTGGCGACGCCGGGCGAACAGGCCATCGCATGCGCCTTTGCGGCGATCACCACTTCGGGGTCCGCATGCGGCATCACGATCAGTTCGCCGCCCGCCTGCTTCACCTGATGGACGAACTCGGCCCGCAGCACCGTGCCCGCGCCGACGATCGCGTCGGGCGGCAGCGCCTGGCGAATCGCCGCGATGCTGTCAAACGGCTGCGGCGAATTAAGCGGCACCTCGACGATGCGAAAGCCCGCCTCATAGAGCGCGCGGCCGTGATCGGCCGCATCGGCCGGTGTCACGCCGCGCAGGATCGCGATCAGCGGACACGCTTCGAAGGCGGACATCAAGCCCGCGTGCGGCTGGTAGGGTCCGGGCAGATTCAGTTCAGCTTGCATGTCGGTTCCTTGTCTGTTCCCCTGCCGGTGCGTGGGCCCATTGCGTTGCGGTCCGCGTGGTTCGCATGCGCTTCGCTCGGGCGTTAGCCGTTGCGCGACGCAGGCGCAGCACCGGCGGCGGGTGTTACGAGGCCTGCCTGCACGGCAATGCGCCACAGGCCCCGTTCGGTTGCATGTTTAACGAGTTCGGCCGACTGGCAGCCGTATTGCGTGAGCGCGAGCCGATACCGTTCGCACAGCGCCTCGTTGCCGATCAGGCGCAGCGTGCGGCCGGCAAGCGTCGACTGCTGACGCTCGAGCACCGCTTCGAGTCCGTTCAGTTCGTGGCCGATCAGAAGCCCCGACAGATAGTCGGGCTGCTCTTCGCGCGATAGCTGCGCGGTCAAGCCGAGCGTGCGCGTGCTGAAAATCGTCGCGAGCATGCCCGCGTGGCCGTGATTGCGCGCGACGCTGATGCCGCGCAGAAACGCCGCCGTATCGGGACGATCGGGCGTCGTCATGGTGCGGCCGAGAATCGTGTGCTCGGACAGCGCGGCAAACACTTCGCCCGTCATAAACGTATAGAAGCGCTCGATGTGCGTGCCGCGCACGATCACCCACTTCGCGTGCGTGCCGGGCAAGCCGATCAGCGCGCTTTCATCTTCGTTTGCCGCACTTGCTGCGTTCGCTTCTGCCTTTGCTCCCGCTGCCGGCTGGTTCGCGACGGTTACCGTGTCACCGGCAAGCGCGCCGAAAATCTGCGTCTCTTCGCCACGCATCACGTTCGGCAGTTCGCCGCGCTCGAGCACACCGGGCACGATATGGAGCGCGACGCCGCTCGCGGTCTGGACGCGCGCGAGACCGCGCACGATCGCATCGGGGCTCGCCGGCGTGTCGACGTACGGCGCCTCTTTCCAGCCCTGCGCGCTGCCGACCATGCCGGCTGCCATCACCGACAGATGCGGCGCCTGTTCGAGCCAGCTGCCGCACACGGAGTCGAAGGCCGCATCGAAGCCGCCTTCGTTCGCGGCGCGCGGCAAGTTCATGATGCCGGCCGTCGACGCGCGCGTTTCGAGCAACTGACCCGCCGCATCGAACAGATAGGCGCGCAGCGCGGTCGTGCCCCAGTCGAGCGCGATCAGTGCCGCTTTGTGGTTGGCGATGGCGCCCGACTCGCCGCCGGCGGCATCGTCGGCGCCGGCCGCTGCGCTGCGACGCTTCTGTGCGTCGCGAGTCGCGGCTGCGGACTTATCCGCAGCCGCGCGCGGCATCGAAGGCCGCATGGAGGGCGGTGAACCCAGTGCTGTCATCGCTTGATCCTGCGGGTTGCCGGTTGCGGCGCACGCCAGCCGAGTTCTTCCGAGATCGCGCGCGCTTCGCGCTGCACGACCGGAATCAGTTCATCCATGCGCTCGAGCGACATATACGGCAGCGTGCTCGCCACCGACAACGCCGCGACGATCGAACCGGACGCGTCGCGCACCGGCGCCGCGACGCAGCGGATCGACGCTTCGTTTTCTTCGAGATCGAAGGTGAAGCCGCCGCCGGAGTAGTTCGTCATGCGCTGCATGAAGGTCTGCAGATCGGGACGGTTGTCGGGCTTGAAGCTCACGCCGGCGAGCGCGCGGCGCGATGCGTCGAACAGCTTCTGCCATTGCTCGGGCGTGAGGTCGAGCATCATCGCCTTGCCGATACCGGTCGACGCGAGCGGCATCCGGTGGCCGACGCGCGAACGCATCTCAAGCCCGCGCGTGCCGGGAATCTTGTCGATATAGAGCACGTCGTCGCCGTCGCGCACGCCGAGGTGAATCGTGTCGTGCGTTTCTTCGGCGAGCGCGGCCAGATGCGGACGCGCGACGGTCGTGAGCGGCATCTGCTCGAGCGCGATCGTGCCGAGTTCGATCAGCTTCGGGCCGAGCAGATAGCCGCCCTGCACCTGGCGCAGATAGCGCGCCTGGACGAGGCTGCTGACGAGCCGGTGCGTCGTGCTGCGCGTCGTGCCGAGCGCGGCGCCGAACGTGCGCAGATCGCGCACGCCCGCTGCGGCCGCTTCGAGAATCGCGAGGCCGCGCAACAGCGTCTGCGTGCCGGCCTGTTGTGGCGTGATATCGAGCAGCGTGCTCGGCAGCGCGATCGTGTCGCGGTCGGCGGGCGGGAGCGCCGTGCCGTTCGACGGGCGTACTACGGGTTGTCTCACCGCGTCGGACTCGGACCCGGCGTGATTGGTCATCGCTTTATTCATGGCGATCAGGCAAACGTTGGGGGTATCAGGGAACGTGACGCACGACGTCAAGCGGGACGTAGACGGGACTGAATTGCGCTACGTCGGGCGGAACGTCGAGTGGAACGTCAAACGGGCGCGGCGCGACTGATGCGCGCCGGCTGCCGGCAGAACAGGAACGAGGCCATAGCGGGTTGTCTCCGATTCGTTTTGCGTTTCGTCGCGCTTATGCTGCGGTGGCGCCGACGATGTGTTTTCGCCGGGTGGACCGGCTGGTTGGAACGGATTGTAGGGCGCTTTTCCAAGATACACCAATATGTGAATAGATCAACCACATACTGGGATGAAGGCATGATCGACGCCCTTTTCGGGCGCACGGCCGACGCCAGCCGGCTCACTTCACCTCGATGCGCGATCGGCGCGCGGCCTCAATAAAACCAGGATAAACGGCACGTGCTGTCGCAAATTTATTTAAGAAGCGTCTGATTCAGTCAACTATCTGAAGTTTTTAGTCTCGCATTGCTTGCGTTTAAGTCTTCGTATTTATTGTCTTATATTGATTTTCTTCGTTTCCCGAAATGAAGAAAATCAAAAGCAAACAGCGAACTTTTCATTTCCGAGATGACTTCAATTAAACTCTGGTTGGCCGCCTTTACCTTCGCCGCGCTTGCGGGCGTCGCGCACGCTCAAACACCGCCTCAATCGCCTGATTCGCAATCCGCCGCTGCTCAGACAGTGCACTCGGAGTTCGCCGGCCCCTATGCCGGCATCAAAGTCGGTGGCAACTGGTCGGACGCATCCGGCGTCGTCAACAAAAGCACGCACGGCACCGGGTTTTTCGGTGCGATGGCCGGCTACGGCTTCGACGTCGGACCTGTCGTGCTCGGCGCCGAAGTCTTCGCCGATCTGCACGGCGGATCGACGACCAAAGACGACGGCGGCCTCGATCTCCGCATCGGCGTGCCGTTCAATAAGGTCATGCCGTACGCGCGCATCGGCTTTACGTCAGCATGGCCGGATACACGGCTTCATGGCGGACTCGGCATCGAATACGCGATTTACAAAAATATCCATATCAGCGGCGAATGGACAGCCGACCAGTCGAATTCGAATGGAACAAAAAGAACCAATAATAGTTTCACGGTCGGCCTGACCTATTATTTCCGCTGAACCGGCATCTATTCCTGGCCGCAAAGCAAAAAACGGCAACTGCATTGGACGCGCAGTTGCCGTTTTATTTTGTCGCGAGAGGCGGAAACCTAAACGGCAAGCCCCATCCGTCAAGCAGTCAATCCGGCAATTCCGCCGCCCCCATGCGTCGCGCGATGACGCGGGCGCGCTGCGTCAGATACCCCGAATTGCGGTGCTCGTCAAAGTACTTCGGGCGCGGCAGCATGACCGCGAGCCGCGCCGCCTGACCGGCGGAAA
The DNA here is from genome assembly GCF_019428685.1 of Paraburkholderia edwinii. NCBI lineage: Bacteria > Pseudomonadati > Pseudomonadota > Betaproteobacteria > Burkholderiales > Burkholderiaceae > Paraburkholderia > Paraburkholderia edwinii. The sequence goes on along the minus strand of NZ_CP080095.1, from coordinate 937,787 downwards.
GCTTCGCCGCCGTGGTCTTGTAGTAGTAGCGCGCCGCCGCTTCGGCGCCGTAGACGCCGTTACCCCATTCGACCGAATTCAGATAGATCTCGAAGATCCGCTCCTTGTCCATCAGCGTCTCGAGCATCCACGTGATGATGAGCTCCTGCCCTTTGCGGATATAGCTCTTTTCGCGCGACAGGAACAGATTGCGCGCAAGCTGCTGCGTGATCGTCGAGCCGCCCGCGACGATCTTGCCGCGCGCCTTGTTCCTCTCCCACGCTTGCAGGATCGCGTCGGTTTCGTAGCCGTTGTTGTTGACGAAATTCGCGTCTTCGGACGCGATGATCGCGCGCTTCAGATTGCGCGAAATCTGGTCATATGGCACCCACGTGTGCTGGATCGACAGATCGGGCCGGTCTTGTGCGAGACGCCATGCGTCGGAACGCATGAACGCTGTTGATTGCGGGTTCACGTAATTCCACAGTGCGATCTGCGCGAAGTAGAACGCCTGAATCGCAAACCATGAGAACGCGAACACGGCCACCGCGTACGCCGCCCAACGGCCCGCGGTGATCGCCTTGACGCTCGCTCCTGCCTTCGCGCCTGCTTTCGAGCGCTTCGGTGTTCTCATGTTGTCCGCTATGCTCAACGCCGTTCGCCTTTAGAGAATGTCGTCGGATGGCAACCCCGGAAGGCAACCTGCTCGCGACGCAAGCGCCCAGCTGCTGCTAAGCGCCCGCCGGCGCGGCAAGCTGCTTGCGCAATTCCGCGAGCACCGGCGCGCCATCGGGCCGCACACCGCGCCACACGTAAAACGACTCGGCCGCCTGTTCGACCAGCATGCCGAGTCCATCGGCCGCGCGTGCACCGAGCGTGCGCGCGTGCTGCATGAAGACGGTCGGCTGCGCGCCGTACATCATGTCGTAGGCAAGCGTCTCTGCACCAAACGCACGGTCGTCGCATTCCGGCAGCGCGCCATCGAGGCTCCCGGCGGTTGCGTTGACGATCACGTCGTATGCGCCGGGCTCGATCGCCTGCGCACCGCCGCCCGTCAGACCGCAGCCCGCGTCGCTAGCAGCCCGCGCGAACTGCGCGACCAATGCATCGGCCTTCGCCGCCGTGCGATTGACGATCGTCAGCACGCGCGGCGCACGCTCGAGCATCGGCAGCACGACGCCGCGCGCCGCGCCGCCGGCGCCGAGCAGCAGCACGCGCGCGCCCGCCAGCGATACGCCGAGGTTCACTTCGATATCGCGCACGAGTCCGAAGCCGTCGGTGTTGTCGCCGTAGATGCCCGCCTTGTCGAAGCGCAGCGTGTTCACCGCGCCCGCGGCCGCCGCGCGCGGCGACAACGTGTCGGCCAATGCATGCGCGTCGAGCTTGAACGGCACCGTCACGTTGAGGCCGCGACCGCCCGCCTCGATGAATTCGCGCACGTGCGGCACGAACGCATCGACCGGCGCGAGCAGCCGGCCGTATTCGACCGGCTCGCCGGTTTGTTCGGCAAAGCGCGCGTGAATAAACGGCGACTTGCTGTGCGCGATCGGATTGCCGATCACCGCGTATTGATCACGCGAACGGGAGACCGGGACCGAAGACGCGCTCATCGGCCCGGCTCCGTCTCGTGATGCGAATCGGAACCGGCCGCATCGGCGTTCGCCGCGTCGCCATCGTGTCCGGCGTCGTTTTGCGCGGAGCCCTCGGCGGCAGAAGCGTCGCCGCCTTCGGACGACGCCGCGCCGTCGAGATCCGCTTCCGCTTGTGCCTCGGCTTCGCTTTCCGCGGACTCATCGGCGGCGTCGATGATTTCCTCGTCGCCTTCGTTCTCATCGGCTTCTTCAGCTTCGTTGCCGCTCGTCACGGTCGGCGCATCGAGCACATGCAGCAGGCGCACCGATGCTTCGATCGTCAGCTCATCGATCGACATCACCTCGAGCAGCACGCGCGTGCCGCGCGCATGCACGCCGAGCCCCGGTACGTGCAGCAGCAGCGGCACTTCCTCGAACCGCACGAGGTCGCCCTTCACCACCGATGCGACGATCTGCTTCCGCCCTTCCTGCTTGATCCAGCGCAGGCACCAGAAATACTCCATGCGGCGCTGATGGTCGGCGTACGCGGTGTACGTATCGTCGAAGCCCTGCACGACCGCGAACAGGTCCGCGTCCTTCGGCTTGAACGGCGCGGCGAGCTTCGCGGTCACCCCATGCTGCACACACGCGATCAGTTGCCACTGGTTGACGAGGTCGACATAGCGCCGCAGCGGCGACGTGCTCCACGCGTACTGCGCGACGCCGAGCCCTTCATGCGGCGCGGCCGTTGTTTGCATGCGCGTGCGCTTCGGGCCGGTCGGCGCGCCGAACGCGCGCTGCGAGCGGTAGATGCCGGGCACGCCGTGATCGTGCAGGAACGCACCCCACGTCGAGTTCGCGAGAATCGCGAGTTCCGCGACGATCAGATCGAGCGGCGAGCCGCGCCGGCGCGGCGTGATCGTCACATGCTCGCCTTCGACGTAGAAATTGAAATCGGTATTGCGCTGTACTTCGCGCCTGAGGCCAAAGCTCGCGCGCATCACCTGGCGCTTTTCGAACAGCGCCTGCGCGAACGGCCACAGCACGGCGATGTCGTCCTTGTGCGGATAGTCTCCGGTGCCCGCGGCAAGCGCGTCTTCGGTGACGACTTCGTCGAGCGTGTTGTGCCGCAGGTTGGACTTCACGAACACGAGCTCGGCGCGCGTTTCGCTCGCGACGATCTCCTGCGTCTCGCGGTTCACGATGCTATAGAGAGACAGCGCCGGCCGCATGCCGCCTTCGGCGAGCGTGAACACATCGACCACACCATCGGGCAGCATCGTGATCTTGTCGCCGGGCATATAGACCGTCGACAGACGCGCGCGCGCGATCGCGTCGACCGTGTCGCCGCGCGCAATGCCGAGCGCCGGCGCCGCGATATGCACGCCGATCCGCACGCGCCCATCGGCGAGATGTTCGACCGAGAACGCATCGTCGATTTCGGTTGTCGTGACGTCGTCGATCGAGAACGCCTGAACCTCGGCTTCGGGCAGATCGTCGGGCAGCGCGCCCGGCGTAACCGGCGGAAAACCCGTGCCATGCGGGAAAAATTCGGACAAAAAGCGCGCCTCATGCAGCGCGCGCGCCGACGGAATGCCGCCGCAGTCGAGCATGAGCCGTGCCGGCGACACGCCGCGATGAGCCGCCGCCGCTTCGAGCGCCTTGTACTCGATCGAGTTCTTGTCGGGCTTTGTGAGCAGCGCAAGCGCCTTGCCGGCGAACGCTTCGGGCAGACGGCCCTCTTTCAGCTCGTCTTCGTAACCCGACTGCACGAGCGCCTGCTGACGTTTGCGTTCGAGCGACGCGAGCGCCATCTGCAATTGCTCCTGCGGCGCGCGCTGATACTGACCGCGGCCCTTGCGGCGGAAGTAGACCGGCGAGCTATGCATGCGCAGCACGAGCGCCGCGCGCTCGATCGGACCGAAGGTGGCGCCGAAGTATTCGGCACCGAGCGTCGCGAACGGAAATTCGTCCTCCGGTGCACATTCCCACAGAAAGTCGAGATCGATCTGCTGCGCGGCCGCGTCGGCCTGTTCCATCAGTTCGCCGGCGGCCGGCTTGTCGAATTCGATCAGCACGTCTTTGGCGCGCACTTTCGCGCGCCGGCCGCCCGGCAACTCGACCTGGAACGCGTCGCCCTGCTTCGACAACACGCTGCCTGCCTTGAAACTGCCCGATTCCTCAAAGAAAACGTTCACTCAATACTCTCGTTCTGACTTGCGTCGACCGCCATGGGCCGCCGCGTTTGCATGCATCCGGTTGCGTGCGCGCCTTGTGTATCTGGCATGGCGCCGCGCTCGGCTGCTGCCTATTCGTGGAAATGATGATCTGTTAACTGTCTGCCAACTGGGTGCGAATTGTGCGCGAACCGGCCGCGAAATGCGCAGCTGCGGACGATATCCGCGGAACGCAACCTCGGCGCGCAAACCGCGCGCCTACTTCGTCGCGGCGCCCTCGCGAGGCGCGGCCTTCGGGTTCGGCGCAGGCGGGACGGCCGCGGCGCTATCGCAAAACGCGAGCACATCGTCGACGTAGTCCGCGAACTCGCTGATCGAATGATCGCTGCCTTCGATCAGTTTCGTTCGTGCCGCCGGATAGTGCGCGAGCATCTCGCGGTAATCGAGCACCTCGTCGCCGGTGGCCGCAAACAGATAATAGCGTTCGGGGCGCGTGACCGATGTGACGGCGAGCGCACGCATCTCGTCAAGGTGATGCGCTTGCACGACGATACTGCCGCCGCCGTGTACGCGCGGCTGCTCGCCAAGATACGCAGACAGGTCGCGCTGCGGCACGACCGCCGGATTGAGCAGCACCGCCGGCCAGCCGTGCTTTTCGGCAAGATACGTCGCGAAGAAGCCGCCGAGCGAGCTGCCGATCACGACGACGCGCTCGGGGTGCGCGGCGTTGTCCGGGGCCGTATTTGAATCAACTCGTGAATTAACCCGCGCGTCACTTCCCACATGAGCAAGCGACTCGGCCAGCGCGATCGTTTCGAGCGGCGACACCGGCAGTTGCGGGCAGCACCATTCGTCGCTGCGGCCAAGCGCCGCGAGGCGCTCGCCGAGAAGGCGCGCCTTGAACGACTGCGGCGACGAGCGGAATCCGTGCAGGTAAAGAATCACGCGACGCCTCGCGCAAGCACCGCCGGCCTCGTCGACAGCGCATCGAGCAGCTTCTGATGCACGCCGCCGAAGCCGCCATTGCTCATCACGAGCACGTGGTCGCCCGGCTGCGCGGCGTCAAGCACCGCTTTGACGAGTGCGTCGATATCGTTGAACGCGCGCGCCTTGTCGCCGAGCGGCGCGAGCGCTTCCGCCAGATCCCAGCCGAGCGCGTCGCGGCCGCTCAAAGCGCCATAGCCGAATACCAGATCCGCGTCGGCGAGGCTTGCCGGCAATTGCGCCTTCATGACGCCGAGCTTCATTGTGTTCGAGCGCGGTTCGAGTACGGCGAGAATGCGCGTGCGTTTTCCGTGTTCACCACGGCCGACGCGCGTGCGCAGGCCGGCAATCGTCGTATCAATCGCGGTCGGATGGTGCGCGAAGTCGTCGTAGACGGTCACGCCGTCGACGCTGCCGCGCACTTCCATGCGGCGCTTCACATTGCGAAAGCCCGCGAGCGACTGCGCGGCCTGCGCAGGCGGCACGCCGACGTGGCGCGCGGCCGCGATCGCCGCAAGCGCGTTCATGCGGTTGTGCTCGCCCTGCACCTGCCAGTCGACCACGCCCACGCGCTCGCCCTGCTGGTACACCGCGAACTGCTCGTCGACGGGCACGCCGTCTTCGGCAGCAAGCGCCTGCCAGCCGCCTTCGACGCCGAACCGCTCGACCTCGCTCCAGCAGCCGCGCGTGAGCACACGCTCGAGCGCGGCCTCGCGGCCGTTCGTGACGATGCGGCCAATACCGGGAATGGTGCGCACGAGATGGTGAAACTGCGTCTCGATCGCGGCGAGATCGGGGAAGATGTCAGCGTGATCGAACTCGAGATTGTTGAGCACCGCGGTGCGCGGCCGGTAATGGACGAACTTCGAGCGCTTGTCGAAGAACGCCGTGTCGTACTCGTCGGCTTCGATCACGAAGAAGCTTGAATCGGTAAGCCGCGCGGACACGCCAAAGTTAAGCGGCACGCCGCCGATCAGAAAGCCCGGGTTCATGCCGGCGTCTTCAAGCAGCCACGTGAGCATCGAGCTCGTCGTGGTCTTGCCGTGCGTGCCGGCCACCGCGAGCACCCATTTGCCGTTGAGCACGTGTTCGCCGAGCCACTGCGGGCCCGACATATACGGCAGGCCGCGGTCGAGAATCGCTTCCATCAGCGGATTGCCGCGCGACACCACATTGCCGATCACGAACAGATCGGGCTTCAGATCGACCTGCTCCACGCCGTAACCCTCGATAAGCCCGATGCCTTGTGCTTCGAGCTGCGTGCTCATCGGCGGATAGACGCCGGCATCGCAGCCGGTGACCTTATGACCCGCGCTGCGCGCCAGCACCGCGAGACCACCCATGAACGTGCCGCAGATACCGAGAATGTGGATGTGCATAGAGCGGTCCTTGCAAAGGCCGCTATTGTACCCGACGACCCGCGCCGCCCAGAGCCCTCGCGGCGCGGTGTGCCGACCATGGCCGGCATGCGCCAGCGTGCACCGGCAAGCGCCGCCGCCTTGGCCGGAGGGCCGCCGCAAGGCAGACCGCCACGTATTCTCTAGTATGATTAGCTGATGGTCCGCAAACTACATTTCGACCCGACGCGCGTGCGCGAGGAAATCGCCATCGCCGCCGCGAGGATGATCGCGGAAGACGGTCTCGACTATTCGACGGCCAAGCGTAAAGCAGCGCGGCAAGTCGTCGGGGAGACGCGCGTTTCCGGCGATTGGCTGCCTGATAACGACCAGATCGAAGAAGAAATCCGCGAGTATCAGTCGCTGTTTCAGGGCGACACGCAGCCCGCGGTGCTGCGCCGCCTCCGCGAAATCGCGCTCGACTGGATGTTGCGCCTCGCCCCGTTCAACCCGTATCTGACCGGCGCGGTGCTCGGCGGCACGGCGGGCGAGCACTCGGATATTCACCTGCAGGCGTTTTGCGACAACCCGAAAGAAGTCGCGATTTATCTGCTGAATGAGAACGTGCAGTACGACGTTTCGGAAACCCGGCATTTCGCCGGACGCGGCTATGTCGAGACGCTGAGCTTCCTGTGGCGTCCCAGCGGGGCGGCGGGACGCGACGCGGAGCCGGTCGGCATCCACGTCGCGCTCTACGGCACCGACGACCTGCGCGGCGCGGTGCGCGCCGATGCGCGCGGCCGGACCGCACGCGCGGGCGTCCAGGCGGTCCAGGCGTTGCTCGCCGAAAGCGACGCCGCCTCCTCTACTAATTGAACAGACCAAAGATGAACACGAAGCGGATTCTGGCGGCAGTTGCAGTCGCGGTCGTCGCGGCCGCGGGGGGCGCGGCGGCCAGTCACTGGATATTCGGTCAATCGCTGACCGAGGTCGCGCACGCGGCAACGCCCGCCGCCCCGCCGGCGAGCCCCGTCGACCAGCTCTGGTCGGCGGCGGTTACGAACGCGGACGGCAAACCGCAGTCGTTGAGCCTGTTCAAAGGCCACCCGGTCGTCATCAACTTCTGGGCGTCGTGGTGCGGACCGTGCGTCGAGGAAATGCCCTCGTTGAGCCAGCTGCATCGCGAATACGCGAAAAAAGGCGTCGAGTTCGTCGGCCTCGGCGTGGACTCCGACAAAAACGTCAAAGCGTTTCTACAGAAGGTGCATGTTGACTATCCGATCTACGTGATCGGCTTCGGCGGCGCCGACCTCGCGCGCGCATTCGGCAACAACGCGGGCGCGTTGCCTTACACGGTCGTGATTGACGCAAAAGGTGTCGTTCGGTCGACAAAATTGGGCCAGATTCAGCCAAATGAGCTGAAAGCCACGCTCGACGCGCTCTGACGCAGGACAATTTGTCGACGTTTAATTGAGGTCGGAACCGTGCGATTTATGCACCAATCGACTGAAATTGAGAGAAGTTGTGCTCCTATGTGCTTCCGGCTGCTGCGACGGCATCCGTCCGGGCGTTCGAGAAACTAGACAAATTTCTCTAAACAGCGCTAAAGTGCCGCGAATTCCACGGAAATAGAAGCGACCATGACGCGACTGCTGGTTCTGCACGGCCCCAACCTCAACCTTCTCGGCACCCGGGAACCCGAGGTTTATGGCCGCGTGACCTTGCCGCAGATCGACCAGGCGCTGGCGGACCGCGCGGCGGACGCCGGCGTCGAATTCGCGTCGTTTCAGAGCAATCATGAAGGCGCGCTCATTGATCGCATCCATTCCGCGCGGAACGAGAAGACCGATTTCATCCTGATCAACCCCGCTGCGTACACTCATACCAGCGTCGCGATTCGGGACGCGTTGGCAGGCGTTGGCATCCCGTTCGTCGAGATTCACCTGTCGAACGTGCATCGCCGCGAATCGTTCCGGCACCATTCGTATTTCTCCGATCTTGCCGAGGGGGTTATCTGCGGTCTCGGCTGGAAAGGCTATCTGTACGCACTCGAGTTCGCGCTCGACCGCTTGTCTGCTCAGGGATCAGCTCAGGGATCAGCCCCGGCAAACGCCCAGGCGGCCACCGGTACGACGCGCGCCTGAACCCAGAACACGAATTGAGCGCTGGCTCGCGGGAGCGCCGGCGCACCTACGCATTGAAAGGGGTATGCCCATGGATTTACGTAAACTGAAGACTCTGATCGACCTCGTCTCCGAATCCGGTATTTCGGAGCTGGAAGTCACGGAGGGCGAAGGCAAGGTGCGCATCGTCAAGAATGCGCCGCCGGTTTACGTGCAGTCGCCTGCCGCCCAATACGCGCCGCAGATTCCGGTGGGCGCGCCCGTTCATCCGGCGGGCGTGGCCGAGGGTGCGGCCGCCGCGCCGTCGGCGCCCGTTGCCGCGGCGCCGCAAGGGCATGTCGTGACCTCGCCGATGGTGGGCACGTTCTATCGCGCACCGTCGCCGGGCGCCGATCCGTTCGTGCAGGTCGGCGACACGGTCAAGGAAGGCCAGACCATCTGCATCATCGAAGCAATGAAGCTTCTGAACGAGATCGAATCCGATCTCGCCGGCGTGATCAAGGAAATCCTCGTCGAAAACGGGCAGGCCGTCGAATACGGCCAGCCGCTCTTCGTGATCGGCTGACGCGAGTCGAATATCCGCTATGTTTGAAAAAATCCTCATTGCCAATCGCGGCGAGATCGCGCTCCGCGTGCAGCGCGCGTGCCGCGAGCTGGGTGTCAAGACAGTCGTCGTCTATTCGGAAGCCGATAAGGAAGCCAAGTACGTGAAGCTCGCGGACGAGGCGGTCTGTATCGGCCCGGCGCCGTCGAACCTCAGCTATCTGAATATGCCGGCGCTGATCAGCGCGGCCGAAGTGACCGACGCCGAAGCGATTCACCCCGGCTACGGCTTCCTGTCCGAAAACGCGGACTTCGCCGAGCGCGTCGAGCAGTCGGGCTTCGTCTTTATCGGCCCGCGCCCCGAGACGATCCGCCTGATGGGCGACAAGGTCTCGGCCAAGCAGACGATGATCAAGACCGGCGTGCCCTGCGTGCCCGGTTCCGAGGGCGCGCTGCCCGACGACCCGAAAGAGATCGTCAAGATGGCGCGCTCGGTCGGCTATCCGGTCATCATCAAGGCAGCGGGCGGCGGCGGCGGACGAGGGATGCGCGTCGTGCACACCGAGGCTGCGCTCGTCAACGCGGTCAATATGACGCGTGAAGAAGCGGGCCGCGCGTTCGGCAACCCGCAGGTCTATATGGAGAAGTTCCTCGAGAACCCGCGCCACATCGAAATTCAGGTGCTCGCGGATTCGTACAAGAACGCGATCTGGCTCGGCGAACGCGACTGCTCGATGCAGCGCCGCCACCAGAAGGTGATCGAGGAAGCGCCGGCGCCCGGTATCGCGCGGCGGCTGATTGATCGCATCGGCGACCGCTGCGCGGACGCGTGCAAGAAGATGGGCTATCTAGGCGCGGGCACGTTCGAGTTCCTCTACGAGAACGGCGAGTTCTACTTCATCGAGATGAACACGCGCGTGCAGGTCGAGCATCCGGTCACTGAACTGATTACCGGCATCGACATCGTGCAGGAGCAGATCCGCATCGCGGCCGGCGAAAAGCTCGCGTTCCGCCAGCGCGACATTCAGTTCCGCGGCCACGCGATCGAATGCCGGATCAACGCCGAAGACCCGTTCAAGTTCATCCCGTCGCCGGGTCGGCTCACGTCGTGGCATATGCCGGGCGGCCCCGGTATCCGCGTCGATTCGCATGCGTACAACGGCTACTTCGTGCCGCCGAACTACGATTCGATGATCGGCAAGCTGATCGCCTACGGCGCGACGCGCGAGCAGGCGATCAAGCGGATGCGCATCGCGCTCTCCGAGATGGTGGTCGAAGGCATTCAGACCAACATTCCGTTGCACCGCGAACTGATGCTCGATGCGAAGTTCGTCGAGGGCGGCACGAGCATTCATTACCTCGAAAACCGGCTCGCCGCAAAGCAGCAGGTCGCGCCGGAAGAAGCATAAGCCGATGAGCTATCGGGAACTGGTCGTCGAACTCGCGCGCGAGCACGCGGAAAGCCTGTCCGACGCGCTGCTCGAGTTGGGCGCGCTGTCCGTCTCTGTCGAAGACGCGGACGCCGATACGCCCGCCGAGCAGCCGCTGTTCGGCGAACCGGGGCTCACGCCCGAGCGCACCGCGTGGCAGCACTCGCGCGTGGTCGCGCTGCTCGCGGCCGAACACGAGCCTGGCGTGCTGCTCGCGGCCGCAGCCAATGAACTCGGCCTCGCGCCGACGCCGCCGTTTACGGTTCGCGACGTCGAAGAACAGGACTGGGTGCGGCTCACGCAATCGCAGTTCGACCCGATTCATATCGGCAAGCGGATCTGGGTCGTGCCGTCGTGGCATGACGCACCCGATCCGGACGCGCTCGTGCTCGAGCTCGATCCGGGCCTCGCGTTCGGCACCGGTAGCCATCCGACCACGCGGCTTTGCATGGAATGGCTCGAAGAAACGGTGACGCCCGGTCAGTCGCTGCTCGACTACGGCTGCGGCTCCGGCATTCTCGCGATTCTCGCGAAGAAGTGCGGCGCGAACCCAGTGGTCGGCATCGATATCGACCCGCAAGCGGTCGATTCCGCGCGCTACAACAGCGAGCGCAATCATGCAGAGGTCACCTACGGATTGCCGGCCGATTGCCCTGCCGGCGAGTTCGATATCGTCGTCGCGAATATTCTGTCGAACCCGCTCAAACTGATGGCGTCGATGCTCGCGTCGAAGGTGAAACCGGGCGGACGCCTCGCGCTGTCGGGCATTCTCGCGCGTCAGGCACTCGAAGTGGCAGGCGCTTACGCGCCCTGGATCGACATTTCGGTTTGGCGCGAACATGACGGCTGGGTGTGCCTTGCCGGAACCCGCCGCGAAAGTCATTAGAATAGGGCATATTTTCCACTCACAGCCCCGCGCGGCTCCCGGTTCAATATGGCTCTTGCGACGCGCTGTCCCTTCTGCGAAACAGTCTTCCGCCTTCAACCCGCGCAGCTCGCCCTGCGCCGCGGTCTCGTGCGCTGCGGACATTGCCGCGAAGTATTCGATGCGTCGAGCAGTCTGTTCGATCTCGCCGACGGCGGCGATTTTCGCAGCGCGACGCCGGTCACGGCCGACGAAGTTGCACGGCTGATCGCGCAGGAGCCGCGTGTGAGCGGCGGTGAAGGATTGGGTGCGGCGGCTGTGACGGGCGCTTCTGCATCTGCGTCGCCCGCTGCGTCTACCGCATCCGCTGCTTCCACTGTCTCTAATGCGTCCGCTGCGGAACGTGCCGAGCCGGTGCCTCCGCCGGCTGCTACGGCAACGGCGGCAGCCGCCGCGAGCTTCCCTGCTGCGCCCGAGGCCCCTGCGGCACCCCATGCACCTTTCGAGTCGGCATCGCCCGAAGCGCACGCGCCGGGCTCAAGCGACGATCCCAATTCGCCCGATTTCCGCGCGGAAACATGGAATCCATGGGCGCCCGCGCCGGACGCCTCGGTCGATCGCCGCATCCGCCATAACGCCGCGACGATTCCGTACAACCCGGTCACGATCCCGCGCTCCGCGCAGCCCAAGCTCAAGCTCGAATTCACCGAGGGGCAGGATCTGCACCTCGAGAACGCGACCGCGCGTCCGATCGAGCCTGCGTTCAGAACGCCACCCGAGCCCGTTGTTCCGCATCTGGCCGCACAGCCTGAGCCCGAAGCGCCGCGCGATCCCGCGGTGCCGCCGCCGCACGTGTGGCGCCGTCGCGAAGAAGAGGCGCGCCCCGAGCCCGCACTTGAACCCGCGCTTGAGCCCGATGAAGATCGCACGCGTATCCCGCCGAATATCTCCGATAACGAGCCACACTTCGGACCCGGCCCGGCGGCCGCGGCCGCAGCAGGGCCGGCCGCCGCGTCGCCGTTCGCCGCCGCGCCCGGCGACGACGACAACGCATTCGCCGTCGTGCGCGAAAAGCGCGCGTCCGAACCGCGGCGCCTCGGCTTGCGCATCGTCGGCATTCTCGTTGCGCTCGTGCTGTTTGTTGTGCTGATTGCGCAGCTCGCCTGGTGGCAGCGCGAAACGGTGATGGTCTATGCGCCGGGTTCGCGGATGCTGTTCGCGCAGGTCTGCGAGCACCTCGGCTGCACGTTCACGCCGCCGCGCGATATCGACGGCTTGCAGGTCGAACCGTCGGATCTGCGCCAGGTGGACGGCCCGCACAAGCTCGAACTGCGCATGCCGCTGCACAATCGCTTCAACGTGCCGCTCGCCTACCCGGCCGTCGAACTGACGCTGCTCGACGAACACAACAACATCGCGGTGCGCCGCGTGCTATGGCCGCAGGACTATGTGAAGCCGGGCACGCAGATCTCCGCGGGCCTCGCGCCGCGCACGACCGAAACGATGTTCGTGCGGCTCGACACCGGCAGCGCGACGGCCACCAATTTCCGCGTGCAGATTTTTTATCCATGACCGACCTCACGCGCGCGACCGCACCCGGCCGCCGCGCGTTTCCAACCATCGCTAGTCCAATCAATCTTCGGAGCACAACATGAGTCAAGTTACGCTGGGCGGCAACCCGATCGACGTATCCGGTACGTTCCCGTCCGTCGGCCAACAGGCGCCGGCGTTCACGCTCGTCGGTCGCGACCTCAAGTCGGTCACGCTCGCCGAGTTCCATGGCAAGCGCAAGGTGCTCAATATCGTGCCGAGCCTCGATACGCCGACCTGCGCCACCTCGACGCGCAAGTTCAACGAAGCGGCCGGCAAGCTTGCGAACACCGCGGTGATCGTCGTGTCGGGCGATCTGCCGTTCGCCGCATCGCGCTTTTGCACGACGGAAGGCCTCGCCAATGTCACCACCGCGTCGACCTTCCGCGGCCATGAGTTCGCGCGCGCCTACGGCGTCGACATCACGAGCGGCCCGCTGACCGGCCTCACCGCGCGCGCGGTTGTCGTGATCGACGAAAACGACAAGGTCGTGCACGCGGAGCTCGTCAGCGAAATCAAGACCGAGCCGAACTATGACGCCGCGCTCAATGCACTGAAATAAGGTGCGCGAGTAAGTTGCTGACGTAATCTTCACGCGCCGCGCGCTCTCCGCCTTATTCGCGCGCATGCGCTTGCGCCGCGCTTCGGGTCTCGACGACCACGAACGCGCGGCGCTGTCGTATCGACATACCGGTTTTCACCTTTCTGCACATTTCGTTCTTTTGACTGTTACAGGACGCTCGCCTTGGCTACGTTGATTTGCGGTTCGCTCGCCTACGACAACATCATGACCTTCGAAGGCCGGTTCCGGGAGCACATCCTGCCGGAACAGGTCCACATCCTGAACGTCAGCTTCCTCGTGCCGACGATGCGCCGCGAGTTCGGCGGCTGCGCGGGCAACATCGCCTACGCGCTGCATCTGCTCGGTGGCGACGCGCACATCATGGCGACGCTCGGCGCCGTCGACGCGCAGCTCTATATCGATCGCCTCGATCAGCTCGGCCTCGCGAAGGCGCACGTGCGCGTGCTGCCCGACACGTACTCGGCGCAGGCGATGATCACGACCGACCTCGAGAACAACCAGATCACCGCGTTCCACCCGGGCGCGATGATGCAGTCGCACCTGAACCGCGCGGACGAAGCGAAGGGCGTGACGCTCGGCATCGTCGCGCCGGACGGCTTCGACGGAATGATCCAGCATTCCGAACAGTTCGCCGCCGCCAAGGTGCCGTTCATCTTCGATCCGGGCCAGGGCCTGCCGCTCTTCGACGGTGCGTCGCTGCGGCGCATGATTGAACTTGCCACTTACGTTGCGGTCAACGATTACGAAGCCAAACTGGTGAGCAACAAGACCGGCTGGTCGATCGAAGAGATCGCGAGCCGCGTCGATGCGCTGATCATTACGCGCGGCGAGCACGGCTCGCAGATCCATCACGCAGGCGGCATCGAAGAAATTCCGGCGGTCAAGGCGCAACGCGTGCTCGATCCGACCGGTTGCGGCGATGCATTCCGCGGCGGCCTCCTGTACGGCATCGAAAAACAACTCGGCTGGGCCACTGCGGGTCGCCTCGCCAGCCTGATGGGCGCGCTGAAGATCGAGCACCAGGGGCCGCAAAACTACGCGCCGTCGCGCGCGGAAATCAACGAACGATTCAAGCAGGCGTTCGGCTACGCACTCGACGCGTAGACTGACTCGGCGCAGTATCGCAGTCAGGAAGTTCGGGGCCTGTCGGGGGCCCAAAGGGAGTGAAAGATGAAAACAATGAATCGTTCGATGAATAATCGATCAGCAGAGCGGCGCGGCGCCGCCGTGGCGATTGCTTGCGCAATCGGCGGCGCGCTTGCGATGTCGGGGTGCGCGTACAACAGCAGCTCGGCCGACGTCTACACCGCGTCGCAGGCGCAGCGCGAGGAAACCGTGCGGTTGGCCACCGTCGATAGCGTGCGCGCGGTGAAGATCAGCTCGAACAACGGTCAGCCGACCGGCCTGGGTTTTCTCGGCGGCGGCGCGCTCGGCGGCATCGCCGGCAGCCAGATCGGCGGCGGCACCGGGTCGATCGTCACGGGCATCATCGGCGGTCTCGCGGGCGCAGTAGCCGGCAATGCGGTCGAGAACGCCGCGGCCACGCGCGACGGTGTCGAGATCACGGTGCGCCTCGACAACGGCGACATGCGCGCGATCACGCAGACGAACACCGGCGAGGTCTTCCTCGCGGGTGAACGCGTGCGGCTGCTATCGAGCGGCGGCGTCACGCGCGTCACGCACTGACGAGCGCCCGGCGCATTGACGGGCGCATTGACGGGCACACTCAGCGGCACTCTGAACGGCACATAGAGCGCCGCACTGAACGCGCGCTGCCGCGCAGTGATCCGCATTGAGCATGCCTACGCCAGTGCATCAGTCAGATAGACGCTAACGTTTCTTTCCCCGGCCACGACGGCGCACGCCGCTGTCGACGGCCAACCTCGCTCGCCTGCCCTTCCCTGTGCATTGCTTTTCTTTGCGCGAAAAAAATCCCGCCACCCACATTGGGAGACGGGATCGAGGATTGAGTAGCGCTACTCAACCGAACCGGCACACGCCTTAGTCGCGCGCAGCGCCGGCTCTCACAGCTTGTTGCTCTGCCTAGCCTGACTGCGGCTATTACGGACGCGGGCCCGTCGGAAACGGCCATGCAGCAGCCGGATTCAA
Source organism: Paraburkholderia edwinii (assembly GCF_019428685.1). Taxonomy (NCBI): domain Bacteria; kingdom Pseudomonadati; phylum Pseudomonadota; class Betaproteobacteria; order Burkholderiales; family Burkholderiaceae; genus Paraburkholderia; species Paraburkholderia edwinii. The sequence continues at coordinate 922,496 of NZ_CP080095.1, read as the reverse complement.
CGCGGTCTTGACCGTCGAAGCAGGAGCCGACGATGCAGCGGGCGCAGCCGGAGCAGGGGCAGCCTTCTTGGCGACAGCCTTCTTCGCAGGGGCAGCCTTCTTCGCAGGCGCAGCGGCCTTCTTCGCGGCAGCCTTCTTCGCAGGGGCAGCCTTCTTGGCGGCAGCCTTCTTCGCAGGCGCCTTTTTGGCAGCAGCCTTCTTCGCTACCTTCTTCGCAGCGGCCTTCTTAGCCGGCGCCTTCTTCGCAGCAACCTTCTTCGCTGCGGTCTTCTTCGCCGGTGCTGCCTTCTTCGTTGCGACCTTCTTCGCTGCGACCTTCTTCACTGCGACTTTCTTTGCAGCGACTTTCTTTGCTGCTGCCTTCTTCGCCGGCGCCTTCTTCGCGGCAACCTTCTTCACTGCTACTTTCTTCGCAGCAACCTTCTTCACTGCGACTTTCTTAGCAGCTGCCTTCTTCGCCGGAGCGGCCTTCTTCGCAGCAACCTTCTTCACTGCCGCTTTCTTTGCAGCAGGCTTCTTTTTGGCCATTGCCATGGTTTTCTCCTTCAGGTTTCAGATGAGAGTTAAATCAAACAACACCCTTCGTCATCAAAACCCGTTTCCCGCGGACGCTTTTCAGGGCGCGCGCTACGAAGCGGGCTATTCATCGGCGTACGCATATCCGACGCGCTTACGCTAATGAATACGGTAAGGCGCGCGTTGCCCCGTGGCATCGCGCGCCAAGTCCAGTCGACGTCGGATACCGACGCCGGCAAGCGTTTGATCGAGCCGCCCGAGCTCGCATGAGCCAGGCGAGCGGCTTTTCGTAAGGGGAAGTTTGCCCATCCCACTGAAGGGTTCGCAAAGTGCCTCTGATCTTGGTGGGCCCGCTTTTGGGCCCGCATCGATAACACTGCGGCGCCTATGGCACCCGGCACGCTCTGCATCAGGCAGTCAAACTCCTAACCAATATGCCGCGGCACGTGCCGGCGGCATCCCCATCAAAATCTCATACGCGGCGCGAGGGACGTTACTCCCAGGAGAGCGCGCCGCCAGTCTGATATTCGATTACCCGCGTCTCGAAGAAGTTGCGTTCCTTCTTCAGGTCGATCATCTCGCTCATCCACGGGAACGGGTTTTCCTCGTTCGGGTACAGCGGATCGAGACCGATCTGCTGGCAACGGCGGTTGCAGATGAAGCGCAGATAGCTCTTGAACATCGACGCGTTCAGGCCGAGCACGCCGCGCGGCATGGTGTCTTCGGCGTAGCGATATTCAAGGTCGACCGCCTGCTTGAACAGCTCGCGGATTTCCGCGCGGAATTCAGCCGTCCACAGATGCGGGTTTTCAAGCTTGATCTGGTTGATCAGGTCGATGCCGAAATTGCAGTGCATCGACTCGTCGCGCAGGATGTACTGGTACTGCTCTGCCGCGCCGGTCATCTTGTTCTGGCGGCCAAGCGCCAGGATTTGCGTGAAGCCGACGTAGAAGAACAGGCCCTCCATCACACAGGCGAACACGATCAGCGACTTGAGCAGCTTCTGGTCTGCTTCGAGCGTGCCGGTCTTGAAGGCCGGGTCGGTCAGCGTATGGATGAACGGGATCAGGAATTCGTCTTTGGCGCGGATCGACGCGACTTCGTGGTACGCGTTGAAGATCTCGCCTTCGTCGAGCCCGAGCGACTCGACGATGTACTGGTATGCGTGCGTGTGGATCGCCTCTTCGAACGCCTGGCGCAGTAGGAACTGCCGGCATTCGGGCGCCGTGATGTGGCGATACGTGCCGAGCACGATATTGTTCGCCGCGAGCGAGTCAGCCGTCACGAAGAAGCCGAGGTTGCGCTTGACGACGCGGCGCTCGTCCTCGGTCAGCCCGTTCGGGTCTTTCCACAGGGCGATGTCGCGGGACATGTTGATTTCCTGCGGCATCCAGTGGTTCGCGCAGCCCGACAGATACTTCTCCCACGCCCACTTGTACTTGAACGGGACGAGCTGGTTGACGTCGGTCTGGCCGTTGATGATGCGCTTGTCGGCGACATTCACGCGCGCTTCGGAGGAGGCGGCAGCGGTATGAGCGGTGGCAGCCGGCGCAGCGGTCGACGCTGCTGCCTGGTCAGCAAGACGGGTGACAGCGGGAGCGACAGCGATGTCGCCCGCGAAGATGTCTTGTGCGGAGGGAGCCTGATGAGCGGCACGCGTTTCGACTTGCGAACCGACGACCGTTCCCGCAGCGTTGCGCAACACGTTTTGTTGCGAAGCGCTCGACGGAGTTACGGCAGTGATCTCGTCATCCCAGTTGAGCATAAATGTCACCATCAATTTAGATCGGTTTGTACCATCTTTTCACGAGCGATAAAAGGGCTCGCTCATGAAAATTCGTGTTTTCGATTCACGTTGAGACCTTCATACAACACTTTGTTCAACAGACTGTGAAGGTCGATGCAGTGAACGCGATTGAAATGCGTGTCGTTGAAGACGTGTCGACGTGTTGCTCTTCATCGTTGAGCGTCGTTTCGAAGCGGCTTCGATGATGTCTTCGATGAGGCTTCGACATCACGAGAGAGACTTCGGCGCGCGCGTGCGATGTGCTGCGTTTCATTGCCCGAGGTGCGCTTGCACTACAGCTGGATCGTCGACGTGAAGCGTTGCTTGAAGCGTCGCATGAGCCGTTGCATGAGCCGCGCGCGTTGCTTGAGTTGCGCCTGTTACGCTTGCTGCGCTTGCTGCGCTTGCTGCTCTTGTTACGGGTGTTACGCGTGCCGCGCTCGTCACGCGTATCGCGCGTCTTCCTTCGGCCGTTGCCTCTTCTGCTGTTGCTCTTCTACTACTTCTGCTGCGCCGGCGGCGGCGCGAATCGTGTCGCCGCCGGCGTGTTACCACTCGTTACTGGCAGGCCTCGCACTCTTCGAAGCCAGGATCGCCCGGACGCATCATGCAGACAGGACCGTCCGCTTCGGGCGCCGCTTCGACAGCGGCGACAGCCGGCGCTGCAACTGCAGACGCAACAGCCGTTCCCGCAGCCGATGCCTGAATACCACCCGACACACCGCCACCAAGGCCACCCACGCCACCATTCACGCCGAAGCCACCCGCAGCACCGCCGGCGCCGCCCGCACCACCGTCACCGCTCGGCACCGCGTTCAGCGCGCCGTGCGCGACCGTCGACTTCTCGACGTGCGTCGCCGCCATCGTGCGCAGGTAGTACGTGGTCTTCAGGCCGCGCAGCCACGCGAGCTTGTAGACCTCGTCGAGCTTCTTGCCCGACGCGCCCGCCATATAGATATTGAGCGACTGCGCCTGGTCGATCCACTTCTGACGGCGCGAAGCCGCCTCGACGAGCCACGTCGCGTCGACTTCGAACGCGGTCGCGTAGATCGCGCGCAGGTCGCCCGGAATCCGGTCGATACGCGACAGCGAGCCGTCGAAGTACTTCAGGTCGGCGACCATCACCTCGTCCCACAGGCCGCGCGCCTTCAGGTCGCGCACGAGGTAGTCGTTGACCACCGTGAATTCGCCCGACAGGTTCGACTTCACGTACAGGTTCTGGAAAGTCGGCTCGATGCACGCGGACACGCCGATGATGTTCGAGATCGTCGCCGTCGGCGCGATCGCGATGCAGTTCGAGTTGCGCATGCCGTGTGCCGCGATCCGCGAGCGCAGCGCGCTCCAGTCCATCGACTCGCTCGAATCGACTTCGACATAGCCGCCGCGCGCGTCGGCGAGCAGCTTTAGCGTGTCTTGCGGGAGGATGCCGCGATCCCACAGCGAGCCGCGGTACGTCGAGTAGCGGCCGCGCTCCTGCGCGAGTTCGGTCGACGCCCAGTACGCGTAGTAGCAGACCGCTTCCATCGACCGGTCGGCGAACTCGACCGCTTCCATCGACGCGTACGGCGTGCGCAGCAGGTGCAGGCAGTCCTGGAAGCCCATGATGCCCATGCCGACCGGGCGGTGCTTCAGGTTCGAGTTACGCGCCTTGGCGACCGCGTAGTAATTGATGTCGATCACGTTGTCGAGCATCCGCATCGCAACGCTCACCGTGCGCTTGAGCTTTTCGTGGTCGAGCGCGAGCGTGCCGTCGGCCTGCTGCTTCATGTGCGCGACGAGGTTCACGGAACCGAGGTTGCAGACGGCGATTTCGGTGTCGCTCGTGTTCAGCGTGATCTCGGTGCAGAGATTCGACGAATGGACCACGCCGACGTGCTGCTGCGGGCTGCGGATGTTGCACGGATCCTTGAACGTGATCCACGGATGGCCGGTTTCGAACAGCATGCCGAGCATCTTGCGCCACAGGTTCGCCGCCGGAATCTTCTTGAACAGCTTGAGTTCGCCGCGCGCGACCTTGTCTTCGTAAGCCGTGTAAGCGGCTTCGAACTCGGCGCCGAACTTGTCGTGCAGATCCGGGCAGGTGGACGGCGAGAACAGCGTCCAGTCGCCGCCCTCGTGCACCCGCTTCATGAACAGGTCGGGAATCCAGTTCGCGGTGTTCATGTCGTGCGTGCGGCGGCGGTCGTCGCCGGTGTTCTTGCGCAGCTCGAGGAATTCCTCGATGTCGAGGTGCCACGACTCGAGGTACGCGCACACCGCGCCCTTGCGCTTGCCGCCCTGGTTCACGGCGACAGCCGTGTCGTTGACCACTTTCAGGAACGGCACCACGCCTTGCGACTTGCCGTTGGTGCCCTTGATGTGCGAGCCGAGCGCGCGCACGCGCGTCCAGTCGTTGCCGAGGCCGCCGGCGAACTTCGAGAGCAGCGCGTTTTCCTTGAGCGCCTCGTAGATGCCGTCGAGGTCGTCGTCGACCGTCGTCAGGTAGCACGACGACAGTTGCGAGCGGCGCGTGCCCGAGTTGAACAGCGTCGGCGTCGAGCTCATGAAGTCGAAGCTCGATAGCACGTTGTAGAACTCGATCGCGCGCGCTTCGCGGTCGATCTCGCCCAGCGACAGGCCCATCGCGACACGCATAAAGAATGCCTGCGGCATCTCGATGCGCGTGCCGTCGACGTGCAGGAAGTAGCGGTCGTACAACGTTTGCAGGCCGAGATAGCCGAATTGCAGGTCGCGGCTTGCGTCGAGCGCCGCGCCGAGGCGCTTGAGGTCGAACTGCAGCAGTTTGTCGTCAAGCAGTTCCGCCTGCACGCCACGCTTGATGAAGAGCGGGAAGTATTCGGCGTAGCGCTCGTCCATTTGCGCCTGAGTGACTTCCTCTTCGAGGATCTCGCGGCGAATGGTGTGGAGCAGGATGCGGGCGGTGACCTGGCTATACGCCGGGTCTTTTTCGATCATCGTGCGCGCGGCGAGGATGGCCGAGTCGTAGACCTGGCTCATCGGCACGCCGTCGTACAGGTTCTTCACCGTTTCAGCGACGATCGGCTCCGCGCTCACCGCGTCGCCGAGGTTCGCGCAGGCCGATTCGATCAGTCCGCGCAGCGCGGGCAGATCGAGCGGACGCGTGACGCCGTTGTCGGTGACGTTGAGACCGGCCTCGCCGGGTTGCGCTTCTGCCGACTGGCTGCGCTCCTGGCTACGCTTCTCGCGATACAGCACGTAAGCGCGCGCGACGTTGTGCTCGCCGCCGCGCATCAGCGCGAGTTCGACCTGATCCTGAATGTCTTCGATATGGAACGTGCCGCCGTTCGGGCGGCTGCGCATCAGCGCGCGCACGACGCCTTGCGTCAGCTGCTCCACGAGTTCGCGCACGCGCGCCGACGCTGCGCCTTGACCGCCGTTGACGGCCAGAAAAGCCTTCGTCGCCGCGATGGCGATTTTCGAAGGCTCGAACGACACCACGCTGCCGTTACGACGGATCACCTTGTAGTCGGCGAAAGTCGACGGCGCGAGCGCTTGCGCGCCCTGAGCCTCTCCGGCGTGTGGGAGGCCAGTGGGTGCGCCCTCGTACCGGGTCGTCACGTTGTCGGTCGTTTGCATGTGCAAAAGCTCCTGGTCTTGGGGTGGTGCGGACCTAACCGCGGATTAAAACAATCGCTGCGCCGGCGCGGACGCGAGCGAGGTACGGATTCGATAAAAACTGCGGAGGGGATGACCGCCTGGGTCGCCGCTGATGTTGAGCTTCTTCGGGGTGCCTTCCGGGCCTTCTTTCAGGACCTTCTACGAAGACACCGGGCTCAGCTTCTTTGCGGCGGCGGGAACAGCGCGACGCGACGGCCGGTTCGGAACCACCACGCAACTGATGACGAATCAGATGCGCGCGGACGAGCGTCTTCATCATGCGTGTTGCGATCACTGGCTGGTCCCTTTTTTCGAAATGGCTGAAGCTTCAACATGAGCTAAAAGCGCGAGCTAAGAGCGTGAACTCAAAGTGCGAGCTGGAAACACGGAGTTGAAAACACGATGCTGAAGCCGCACGCCGCACTGCTTCGAGTAAGACGGGCATCACTTCAGAACGCGTTACTTCAGTATTTTTCAATGCCGGCAATGCTTTAGCACCCTTGGTCGCGAAGCGGGTGCTGCCCCCGAACAACACAACATCTTGTGGAAAACTGCTTTAACGGCACCAAGTATAGTGGACTTTAGCGTTCTCGCAATTGAAAAATTTAGCCAGCGCGGGTTGACATTTCGCCTCGCCGCAACCGGGCAAGGCTCTCGCACGAGCAAGCCCAGTGACGCTTTGCGGGTTTTCATCGCAGGCGCTCAAGGAGACGCCGGACGATAGCGATAGGGGAAATACTGATCGGGAAATGAAGTTTCGCGTTGCAGTCGCGTCCAGTCGAAATGCGGCCCTGGGTCGGTCTTGCGGCCCGGGGCGATGTCCGAGTGACCGGCGAGCGCATCGATCGGATAGTGCGCGGCCAATGCTTGTGCGAGTGCGGCGAGGGTCCGGTATTGCGCCGGTTCGAATGCGCTCGCGTCGCTGCCTTCGAGTTCGACGCCGATCGAGAAGTCGTTGCAGCGCTCGCGGCCGAAGAAGCTCGATGCGCCCGCGTGCCAGGCGCGCTCGTCGCACGACACGAACTGCTCGAGCGTGCCGTCGCGATGAATCACGAAGTGCGCGGAGACGCGCACGCCGCGCAGGTTGGCCGCGTAGTACGGATGCGCGTCGCAGTCGAGGCGATTGAGGAAAAGATCGGCGATGGCGCCGCCGCCGAATTCACCCGGGGGCAGGCTGATGTTGTGCACGACGATCAGCGTCGGCACCGCGCCCGCCGGGCGTGCTTCGACATTCGGCGACGGAAGTTGGCGCGCCGCGGCAATCCAGCCGTCGGCGCCGACCGTGAAGCGTTGCTTCATCGGCCTTCGCGACCTTTGGTTTGCGCGACGCGCGTCGCATAGCGCTGCGCGTGCTCATGGCCGCAGAACGTCTGGCTGCCGACGGTCACCGAATCGCTCTTCGGCGCGTGCACGCCGCACTCGACGCAGCGGATCATCGGCTCCGGCAACTGGTGGCGCGCGGCGCCCGCAGCACGGTTACTCGAAGACTGACCGGCGCCGCTTGCGCCACTGTTTGCACCACCGTTCGCGCCGCTGTTGGCAGCGTTGGCTCCGGATGCGTCGCGCGCGGCGTCGCCGGTGCGCGTCGAGGTGCGCGCGTCCTGACGCCGCAACGCCTTGACGAGCCACTGGCCGACGAAGAAAAGCAGAATCAGCAGAATGATTTGCCGCATGGGAACACTCAGACGACAGGACGGTGCAGCAGCACCTGGAACACGAAACGGCTGCCGATATAGGCAAGCACCAAGGCAACGAAGGCCGCGAGCACCCAGCGCAACGCGGCGCGGCCGCGCCAGCCCGATACTTTACGCGCAGTCAGCAGCGCGCCGAACATGAGCCACGACAGGATCGCGAACACCGTCTTGTGATCGAAGCTGAGCGGCCGGTTCACCAGCTGCTCGTTGAACAGCATGCCGGACACGAGCGTGAGCGTCAGCAGCACGAAGCCCGCGCTGATCAGGCGGAACAGCAGCTTTTCGAGCGTGAGCAGCGGCGGCAGCGTATCGAGCCAGCTCGAGAGCCAGCCGTTGCCGGCTGCGGCACTGTGCCGCTGCACCACACCGCCGCGGCCACGCATTGCGTGCAGACGCCGCTCGACGAGCAGCATCAGCACCGCGTGCAGCGCCGCAATCACGAAAAGCCCGTACGCGACGTTCGCGATCAGGAAGTGCAGCTTGAAAAGCGGCGCAGCCGCGTACGACAGCACATGCACGCCGCCGAAGACGAGCGGCAGCAACGAGGCGACGCAGGCAAGCGGCAGCGCGAGCAGCCGCAGGCCGTCGAGCGGAAAGAAGAAGCTTTCGATCCAGTAAATGCCGACGCCGAGCCAGAACATCGCGGACAACGCGAACGCGAAACCGAACACCATCGCGTCGTGCGGGAAGATGGTGGTGTGCAGCAGGACGCCGTGCACGACCAGCGCGACAAACAGCAGAACGCGCACGGCCGGCGACATGCCGACGGCCGTGCGCCGTGCCGGCTCGCGCAACGACGCGCCTTCGATCGACGCAGACCGGGGCATCGTTGCCGGCGAATTCAGGTTACCGCCCGCGGCCAGCGACGGCGTGCCCTCGAGCATCGGCTCGAGCGCCGCCTGCCGATGCGAACGCCAGCCCGCTACGGCAAGTCCGCCGTAGAGGAGCGCAGTGAGGGCATACAGTACAATATCCATGTTCGAAGTTTACACTAGGGCCTTTGGCCGCGACGCCTGGCTAGATGTGGGCCGGATGCGGGCTCCTGCGACGCTTCATGTGATGCTCCACCGCGGTGCTCCACACTGAGGTGCTCCATGCCGCACCGCGTGTGCCACGCACAGCGCACCACACGCGCTGCCGCACACACCATCGTCGCGCGCATAGAGGGCCGCACTACCCACCCTACTGCGCGCTTTTACGCACCCACCGTTACGCACAGTTACCCACCGGCTCCCCATGCTCGACAATCTCACTCAACGGATGGCGCGCGTCGTCAAGACGCTGCGCGGCGAAGCCCGGCTCACCGAAGCCAATACGCAGGAGATGCTACGCGAAGTTCGCCTCGCGCTCCTCGAAGCCGACGTTGCGCTGCCGGTCGTGCGCGACTTCATCGGCAAAGTGAAGGAAAAGGCGCTCGGCGAAGACGTGATCGCCAGTCTGTCGCCGGGTCAGGCGCTCGTCGGCGTCGTGCAGCGCGAGCTGACCGCGGTGATCGGCGGCGACTACGAAGGCAAGGCCGTCGAACTCAATCTCGCCGTCACGCCGCCCGCCATTATCCTGATGGCCGGTCTGCAGGGCGCGGGTAAAACGACGACGGTCGGCAAGCTCGCGAAGCTCCTGCGCGAAAAGTACAAAAAGAAGGTGCTCACCGTCTCGTGCGACGTCTACCGTCCCGCTGCAATTGCGCAGTTGAAGACGGTGACCGAGCAGGTCGGCGCCGATTTCTTCCCGTCCGAGCCCGATCAGAAGCCGGTCGATATCGCGCGCGGCGCGGTCGATTGGGCCAAGCGCCACTATCACGACGTGCTGATCGTCGATACGGCGGGCCGTCTCGGTATCGACGAAGCGATGATGCAGGAAATCACCGCGCTGCACAGCACGTTGAATCCGGCCGAAACGCTGTTTGTTGTCGATGCGATGCTCGGCCAGGATGCGGTCAACACCGCGAAGGCATTCAACGACGCGCTGCCGCTCACCGGTGTCGTGCTGACCAAGCTCGACGGCGACTCGCGCGGTGGCGCGGCGCTGTCGGTGCGGCATGTGACCGGCAAGCCGATCAAGTTCGTCGGCGTCGCGGAAAAACTCGACGGCCTCGAAATCTTCTATCCGGATCGCATGGCGAACCGGATCCTCGGCATGGGCGATATTCTCGCGCTCGTCGAAGAGGCGCAACGCGGCGTCGACGTGCAGGCTGCGCAGAAGCTCGCGGACAAGGTCAAGAAAGGCGGCGACTTCGACCTCAACGATTTCCGCGCGCAACTTTCGCAAATGAAAAACATGGGCGGCCTGTCGTCGCTGATGGACAAGCTGCCCGCGCAATTCCAGCAGGCCGCGGCCGGCGCCGATATGGGCCAGGCCGAAAAGCAGATGCGCCGGATGGAGGGCATCATCAACTCGATGACGCCGCAGGAACGCGCCAAACCCGACCTGATCAAGGCGACGCGCAAACGCCGTATCGCGGCGGGCGCCGGCGTGCAGGTGCAGGAAGTGAACCGCATGCTCAATCAGTACGACCAGATGCGCACCATGATGAAGAAGCTGAAGGGCGGCAACCTGCAGAAGATGATGCGCGGCATGAAGGGCATGCTGCCGGGCATGCGCTAAACGCAACACTCGCGCACCACTCGCGCACCACTCGCGCAACGCCGACGCAACACTGGGCGCGGCCCCCGTGCATCGTCGACGCAACATTGAGCGCGATGCCGGGTTTATTCTGTGGCGCGCGGCGCCGTTGTCTTTCACACTAATATGTATACCGTTCCCGCCCGCCTAACGTCATGAACCGCGAAGAAGCCCTGCAGATTTTCAGCCAGTCCGAGGAAATCGTATCGGCCGCCGAAGTCGATACGTCGATTGAGCGGATGGCCGGCGAAATCCGCGCCGAGATGAGCGACGTGTTCCCGCTCGTGCTGTCGGTGATGGGCGGCGCCGCGGTGTTCACCGGCATGCTGCTGCCGCACCTCGACTTCCCGCTGGAGTTCGATTACATCCACCTCACGCGCTACCGGAACACCACACAGGGTAGCCACGACATGCAGTGGCGTGTCGCGCCCGCGGAATCGGTGAAAGACCGCGTCGTGCTCGTGCTCGACGATATCCTCGACGAAGGCGAGACGATGGCCGCGATCCGCGATCGCATTCTCGCGATGGGCGCGAAGCGCTTTATGAGCGCGGTGCTGTGCGAGAAGGACATCAAGAAGTCCAAGCCGCTGCGCCCGGACTTTTGCGGTTTCCAGGTGCCGGACCGTTATGTGTTCGGCTGCGGGATGGACGCAAAGGGCTACTGGCGCAATTTGCCGACGATTCGCGCGCTGACGGCGGACGCCTGAACTCAGATGCCTGAACACAGGCACCGATGCCGCGCAAGCGCACGTACCGCGGCGCCAGCCCGGCATGCATCGCCGCCCGGCATCCGTCGTCAGAGTTGATGCACGAACGCGCGGATGCCGGCCAGAATCATTTCCACTGAAATCGCGACCAGCACGAGCCCCATCAGCCGCTCGAATGCGGTGACGGTGCGCTCGCCGAGCCACTGCTGAATCCGCTCCGACATCACGAGCACGATCGCGCAGACCACCATCGTCACGCACAGCGCGGCGATCCATTCGAGCATCTTGCCCGGCGCTTGCGAGGTCAGCAGCATGACGGTTGCGAGCGCCGATGGACCCGCCAGCGCGGGAATCGCGAGCGGCACGATCAGCGGCTCGCCGCCGCGCGTCACGCCAGTCAGGCCGTCCGGATGCGGGAAGATCATTCTGATCGCAATCAGAAACAGCACGATACCGCCGCCGATGCGCAACGACAGATCGGTGAGATGCATCATCCGCAAAAAGCGGTCGCCTGCCAGCATGAAGGCCAGCAGGATGCCGAACGCAATCGCAACCTCGCGCAGAATCACGACCGCCCGGCGGTGTGGCGTCACGCCCCTCAAGCAGCTAACGAAGAGCGGAATATTGCCGAGCGGATCCGTAATCAGAATCAGGAGGATCGTTGCGGACAGGAAGTTGTACTCCATGCCCGCTCCGATTAGTGCGCGAGTGATGCCTTGATTTTATCGATCACCGTTTGCGCGGCGTCTTCGACGGGCAGCAAGGTCGCTTCAGTATCGCGGCGGCCCTGATATTCGATCTTGCCGTCCTTCAGGCCGCGATCGCCGATCACGAGCCGATGCGGCACGCCGATCAGTTCCCAATCGGCGAACATCACGCCAGGGCGCTCGCCGCGATCGTCGAGAATCACGTCGATGCCGGCCGCCATCAGTTCGCCATAGAGCTTGTCGGCCTGCTCGCGCACGGCGTCGCTGCGGTCGTAACCCATCGGGCACAGCACGACTTCGAACGGCGCGATCGATTCCGGCCAGATGATGCCCTTATCGTCGAAGTTCTGTTCGATCGCCGCGCCGAGAATGCGCGTGACGCCGATGCCGTAGCAGCCCATCTCCATCGGCTGCGGCTTGCCGGTTTCGTCGAGGCACGTCGCATTCATCGCGACCGAGTAACGCGTGCCGAGCTGGAACACGTGACCGACCTCGATGCCGCGGCAGATGTCAAGCACGCCCTTACCGTCGGGCGACGGATCGCCCTTCACGACGTTGCGGATGTCGGCGACGGTCGGCTCCGGCAGATCGCGGCCCCAGTTCACGCCGGTCGTATGGAAGTCGACTTCGTTCGAGCCGACTACGAAGTCGCTCATGTTCGCGACCGTGCGATCGGCGATCACGTTGACCGGCTTCTTTGTATTCAGCGGCCCGAGGTAACCGGGCGGCGTACCGAACCACTCGACGATCTCGGCCTCCGTCGCGAAACGGAAATCGGCGAGACCCGGCTGCTTGCTCGCCTTGATCTCGTTCAATTCGTGGTCGCCGCGCAGCAGCAACAGCCAGATGGTCGGCGCGGCGCCTTCGTTTTCGGTGGCGAGCACGATCGACTTGATCGTGCGCTCGAGCGGGATATTCAGATGCTCGGCGACCTGCTCGCACTTCGCCTTGCCGGGCGTCGCGGTCTTCTTGAGCGGCTCGGCGGGGGCGGCGCGCTGCGCGATCAGCGGCAGTGCGTCGGCCGCTTCGACGTTCGCCGCGAACTCCGACGTCGGGCAGTAGGCGATCGCATCTTCACCGGTATCGGCAATCACATGGAATTCGTGCGAACCGCTGCCGCCGATCGCACCGTTGTCGGCCGCCACCGCGCGGAATTCCAGACCGAGGCGCGTGAAGATGCGCACGTACGCGTCGTACATCTTGCGATACGACTCCTTGAGGCCTTCCGCGTCCTTATCGAACGAGTACGCGTCTTTCATGATGAACTCGCGGCCGCGCATCACGCCGAAGCGCGGACGGATTTCATCGCGGAACTTCGTCTGCACCTGATAGAAGTTCACCGGCAATTGCCGGTAGCTCTTGATCTGGTTGCGCGCGATATCGGTGACGACTTCCTCGTGCGTCGGCCCGAGCACGAAGTCGCTCTGCTTGCGATCCTTGAAGCGCAACAGCTCGGGGCCGTATTTGATCCAGCGGCCCGACTCCTGCCACAGTTCGGCCGGCTGCACCGACGGCATCAGCAGTTCGATTGCGCCCGCCCGGTTCATTTCCTCGCGCACGATCGCTTCCACTTTGCGGATCGAACGCAGGCCGATTGGCAGATAGTTATAGATGCCGCCGGCGACGCGACGGATCATGCCCGCGCGCACCATAAGCTTGTGGCTGACAATTTCGGCGTCGGCAGGCGCTTCCTTGAGCGTGCCAATAAAGAAACGGGAGGCTTTCATTCAGAGTTTTCCAAAAGCGGCGGAACCGGGTCGGGCCCGCCCAAAGAGATGAAACGGTAGCATTTGCGGACCGGTTCGCCAAATCCGCGCCAGATCTGGACGAAAAGCTCGCTGGTCGAGCGTGAAATGTGCGTGAACCTCGCGCCGAATGCAATCACAGAATGCATTCGCTGTTTGCCACGGTCCTTGCAGCGATCCTTGCCGCGATCGGTCGATGAATCGGTGAGCCGATCGAATCGAATCGCGGGTAACAACTGCCGCCGCGCGCGTTCGGTGACTACGCCGCCGCCTTCGACATGTCCGCTCGCGTGCGATGGCCCTTACGGCTTGATCCGACAATGCGCGACCTTCGCGCGAACAATCCGAACAAGCCGCAAGCGAAGCGCGATCGCGGTGCGACATTTACGCCGCGGTATCAGACTCGATCGTGGTCCAAACCGGCACGAAGGCCGCGCAAACCAGGCGCAGTACGGATGCCATTCAGATGAGTCTGAGGCATAACCCGGGGTGCCATCTGCGGGTCATCCGGGGTATCGCCGGGGTTCCGCCGGGGTGCGTTTAGACCATTATCTGTTTATAATCAAAGCAATTTTAAAGGATTCGAAGGTGGTTGTATGCTGGATCGTGAAGGCTTTCGCCCGAACGTCGGCATCATCCTCTTGAACGCGCACAACGAGGTGTTTTGGGGTAAGCGGCTCCGTGAACATTCCTGGCAGTTTCCGCAAGGGGGCATCAAATATGGTGAGACCCCCGTGCAAGCGATGTATCGGGAGTTACACGAAGAAACCGGGCTGCTTCCCGAGCACGTCAAGGTGGTCGGTCGCACGCGCGACTGGTTGCGTTATGAGGTGCCGGACAAGTTCATCAAGCGTGAAGTACGCGGGCATTACCGAGGCCAGAAACAAATCTGGTTCCTGCTACGGATGGTCGGACGCGATTGCGATATCTGCTTGCGCGCTACCGATCACCCGGAGTTCGATGCATGGCGCTGGAATGACTACTGGGTGCCGCTCGACTGTGTGATCGAGTTCAAGCGGGATGTGTATCAGCTGGCGCTAACGGAGCTCTCCCGTTTCCTGCGCCGCGCTGCGCCGCGTGCGGAAAAACCGGGTGGACATCATGGGCAGCGCTATCCCCGGATGGCGTCGTCGGTGAATGTGCCGCCGGGGTCAGGCATGGATTCTGTCGCTTCCGCGCCGGCCTCATCGTCGTCGAACGGTGCGGCATCGGCCGATAACGCGTCGGCTGTTGTCGTTGAAGCCGCGTTGCGTGCTCCGATGGAGTCCGACTGTTCGGCGGCCGAAAGCGTGGTCGATCGCGTGCCGGGTTTGCGCGAGGCGCCGCAAGACTGATATCGTGCAGCGCATTGCGGCGCCTGGCGCTGCGTCTGCCGGTGCGGCACATTCGCCGCCGCGCCGGCGTTTCGGGGAATTTCACTTGAAATTGTTTGCTCTCGCGGTGGCATGCGTTGCCACCGGTGCCTTGCTGGCCGGCTGCTCCAGTTCCGGTAACAAGCAGCCGACGCCGCAAAAGGACGCGGACTTCCACTACCTGCTGGACATGCCGAGCAACTGGACCGAGAACAAGGTCGAGACACTGCCGCCGCTGCCCAACCAGGCTGACCTGCTGCCGTTCGAAGTCTCGCAAAACACGCCGCTCAGTTTCTTTATCGACTCGAAGTCGGTATCGGTAGGGTCGGACGGCGTGGTGCGCTATACGGTCGTCGTGACGAGTCCGAGCGGTGCGCGCAACGTCAATTACGAAGGCATTCACTGCGATAACTACACGTGGCGTCTGTATGCGGGCCTCAACGACGACCACGACGGCTGGGATCGCACCGTCGCAAACGACTGGGCGCGCATTGAAAACGGCGACCTCAACGCGTACCGCGCATCGCTGTATCAGGACTTCTTCTGCGCGAACCGAATCCCGGTGGGCTCGGCGAAGACAATCGTCAACAATATGCGGTACAACCGGACGCAGGGCGATTTGATGACCCGATGATTGATCGGCGCGTCGTTGTCGCGACGCGTCGATTCAATGTGGGCTGCGCGTGGTTATGGATGCGCGTCGCGCCGCGTTGGTTGCGGCGCAAGGCGAGGGGCGCGAGACACGCGCGTGTTGCGACCCAACCAATGTGAGCCGCGCGTGGGTTTCGGGCACGCGTTGCGCCCCCTCAGTTGCGGCACAAGGCGAGCGGCGCGAAACGTGCGCGCGCTGCCGGCCTAACCCTAAACGAGTACGAGATTGTCGCGGTGAATCAGCTCCGGTTCGAGCATATAGCCGAGCACCGATTCGATCTCGCCGCTCGGGCGGCGCTGAATCAGCTTCGTCTCCGAACTGCTGTAATTTGTGAGGCCGCGCGCGACCTCGCGCCCCGCCGCGTTCACGCACGCAATCACCTCGCCGCGCGCAAACGCACCCTGCACGTCGACGACACCGATCGGCAGCAGGCTCTTGCCGCCGCCGGTGAGCTTCTCCACCGCACCATCATCGATCACGACGTGGCCGCGCACCTGCAGGTGATCGGCCATCCATTGCTTGCGCGCCGCCATGCGCGCGGTACGCGCGATCAGCTGCGTGCCGATCGCTTCGCCCGACGCGAGCCGCGCGAGTACATCCGCCTCGCGGCCGCTGGCGATGACCGTGTTCGCGCCGCTGTGCGCCGCGCGCTTGGCCGCGAGAATCTTGGTCAGCATGCCGCCGCGGCCGATGCTCGAGCCCGCGCCGCCTGCCATCGCCTCCAGCTCGGGTGAGCCCGCGTCGGCCTGCTGTACGAGCGTCGCGGCCGGATCCTTGCGCGGATCGGCGGTGAAAAGCCCTTGTTGATCGGTGAGGATGATCAGTGCATCGCCTTCGATCAGATTCGCGACCAGCGCGCCGAGCGTATCGTTGTCGCCGAACTTGATTTCGTCGGTAACGACCGTGTCGTTCTCGTTGATGATCGGCACGACGCCAAGGCGCAGCAATGTCAGCAGCGTCGAGCGCGCATTCAGGTAACGTTCGCGGTCCGCGAGGTCCGCGTGCGTAAGGAGAATCTGCGCGGTGCGAATCGAGTGTTCCGCGAAGCGGCTTTCATAGACCTGCGCGAGCCCCATTTGTCCGACCGCGGCCGCCGCCTGCAATTCGTCGATTTCGCGCGGCCGTTTCGTCCAGCCGAGGCGCTGCATGCCCTCGGCAATCGCACCGGAACTGACGAGCACGACTTCCTTGCCTTGCTCGCGCAGCGCGGCGATCTGCGCAGCCCAACGGCCGATTGCCGTGTGATCGAGACCGCGCCCGTCATTCGTGACGAGGCTCGATCCGACTTTTACAACGAGCCGGCGGGAATCTGCGATGACGGAACGCATGGTGCGCGATCTCCAACAGGGTTCAGGGGTGATTCGTCAGGCTGGGGTGGCCAACGGCGCCTTGGCACGCAGGCGTGCCGCTGAAGGGCGACGGCGGACAACGCGGTCAACCGCACGCCACGCCGCGCAACGGCGGGCAACCGCACTTGCTGCTGCGATCAGTCTTGCGGCGGCGGCACCGATGCGCCAGTACTCCCGCCCTCAGGCTCTCCACGGAAACGCACGTCGGCGGCGAGATCTTCCGCTTCGGCGGCGCGATGCGCATCCGAGTGTTCGGCAAGATAGTCGTACACGGCGTAGCACAGGTTTTCGCAGCCTTGGCCCGTCAACGCGGAAATCTGATACACGGGCCCGTCCCAGTCGAATCCCTTTAGAAACGCGGCGACACGCGCTTCGCGTTCCTCTTCGGGAATCATGTCGAGCTTGTTCAGCACGAGCCAGCGCGGCTTCGAGTACAGCAACTCATCGTATTTGCGCAGTTCGTTGACGATTGCCTTGGCTTCAGCGACCGGATCGACCGCTTCGTCGAACGGCGCAAGGTCGACGATGTGCAGCAGCAAGCCCGTGCGCTGCAAATGTCGCAGAAACTGATGACCGAGGCCTGCGCCTTCGGCCGCGCCTTCGATCAAGCCCGGAATGTCGGCGATCACGAAGCTGCGGCTCGGGCCCACGCGCACGACACCGAGGTTCGGAGCAAGCGTGGTGAACGGATAATCGGCGATCTTCGGCCGCGCATTCGACACCGACGAAATGAAGGTCGACTTGCCCGCGTTCGGCATGCCGAGCAGGCCGACATCGGCGAGCACTTTCAATTCGAGACGCACCATGCGGCGCTCGCCCGGCTTGCCGTCCGTCTTCTGACGCGGCGCGCGATTCGTGCTCGACTTGAAGTGCAGATTGCCGAGGCCTCCCGCACCGCCTTTCGCGACCTGAACGACCTGATCGTGCTCAGTCAGATCGGCGATCAGTTCGCCGGTATCGAGATCGGTAATCACGGTGCCGACCGGCATACGCAGCGTAATGTCATCGCCGCCCTTGCCGTAGCAGTCCGAGCCGCGACCGTTCTCGCCATTGCGCGCCTGATGCTTTTTCGAGTAACGGTAGTCGATCAGCGTGTTGATATTGCGGTCCGCGACCGCATACACGCTGCCGCCGCGACCACCATCGCCGCCATCCGGCCCGCCGAACGGGACGAACTTCTCGCGGCGCATCGACGCGCTGCCATCCCCTCCGTCGCCGGCGATGACTTCGATTTTCGCTTCGTCAATGAACTTCATGAGTTGCTCCGTCCCATTTGTTGCCGTTGCTGTTGCCGTTTAATGCTTTTCGATGCGTTGCGAACCAACCGCGCTGCCGCTATTTTGCCCCGCACCGCAAGGGTTCAACAATCTGCCGATCGGCCAGTTGCAGTGCACGCCGCGAAGCGTGCTTCCCGCCTGAAAGTCAAACCAATAAAAAAAGCCCCGCTAACTTCGCGGGGCCTTTTTCCGGTGCTGAAAGCCGAGCCTATTAGCGTCCGATTAACTCCGGACGCGCTGGCTGACCTCAGGCCGCTGCCGGGACGACGTTGACCGTGTGCTTCTTGTCAGCGCCCTTCGTCGTGAACTTGACGTGACCGTCGGTCAGCGCGAACAACGTGTGATCCTTGCCGATGCCGACGTTCAGGCCCGGATGCAGACGCGTGCCGCGCTGACGGACGATGATGCCGCCTGCGAGGATTGCCTGACCGCCATAAACCTTCACGCCGAGGCGTTTCGACTCGGAGTCGCGGCCGTTCCGTGATGAGCCGCCTGCCTTTTTGTGTGCCATCTGATAGCTCCTTGCCCGATGCGCTTACGCGTTGATCGCGTCGATGCGCAGTTCGGTGTAGTTCTGGCGGTGGCCGCCGTGCTTCTGGTAGTGCTTCCGGCGACGCATCTTGAAGATGGTCACTTTCGCGTGACGACCTTGGGAGACAACGGTAGCCTTGACGGAAGCCCCACTGACCAGCGGCGTACCGAACTTAATCGATTCGCCTTCGCCTACTGCGAGAACCTGGTCGAGCGTGATTTCTGCGTCAATGTCTGCCGGTATCTGTTCTACTTTAAGTTTTTCGCCGACAGCAACCTTGTACTGCTTGCCGCCGGTTTTTATGACCGCGTACATTGAGAACCTCACTCTTTATTCGTGATTCATTTTTCCGACGCACCACGCGCGGAAACCCGTGATTATACATAGAGTTAGCTGCCCGGTCAAAGTCAATCGACAGCGCGTCGCGCGCGGCCGGCCCGGGCATCTGTGACAACCATCCGACGCCCGCCCAGCGCGCGGCCGTTACGCCCAACATAGGCCGAATGGCCAGAAAAGCCGCACATCCCGACCCGGCGGCGCGGAAATTGCACGATTCGCCTTATAATTCGCGGCATTACCCCAAATCGCCACCATGTCGTCGACCGCCACCCCCGCCCCTAACGCCGCTAGCCTGCTCGCACCCATCGCCGAAGACATGCAGCAGGTCAATCGTGTCATCCGGCACCGTCTGGCGTCCGAGGTGATGCTGATCAATCAGATCTCCGAGTACATCATCAGTGCCGGCGGCAAGCGCCTGCGTCCGGCGCTGCTGCTGCTCGTCGCGGGCGCGCTGGGCGATACCACCGGGCAGCGTCATGAACTGGCCGCGGTGATCGAGTTCATCCACACGGCCACGCTGCTGCATGACGACGTCGTCGACGAATCCGATCTGCGGCGCGGCCGGCAAACTGCCAATGCGCTGTTCGGCAATGCGGCCAGCGTGCTGGTCGGCGACTTTCTCTATTCGCGCTCGTTCCAGATGATGGTCGGCGTCGGCAAGATGCGCGTGATGGAAATCCTGTCGGAAGCCACCAACATCATTTCTGAAGGCGAGGTCTTGCAACTGCTGAACATGCACGATGCGGACGTCGACGAAGCGCGCTATATGCAGGTGATTCGCTACAAGACGGCGAAACTCTTCGAAGCCGCGGCTCAACTGGGCGCCGTGCTGTCCGACGCGGACGAAACGACGGAAGCCGCCGCCGCCGAATTCGGCCGGCGCATCGGCACCGCGTTTCAGATCATGGACGACTGGCTCGACTACACCGGCACACCGGAATCGATGGGCAAGAATGCCGGCGACGATTTGCGAGAAGGCAAGCCCACGCTGCCGCTGATTTATCTGATCGAACGCGGCACGCCGGAGCAGGCTGCGCTCGCGCGCGATGCGATCGTGCAGGGCGGCACGGACCGCTTCGAGACCATCTTCGAAGCGATCACGCGCTCGGGCGCACTCGACCACACGCTGCAATGTGCGAAGCAGGAAGCGCAAGCCGCCGCGGCCGCGATTTCTTTGTTTCCCGATTCCATTTACAAGGAAAGCCTGCTAGAATTATGTTCTTACTCGACGACAAGGCAGTCTTAAACAAGACCGAATTGCCGGTCGAGTCCAGCAAGACACGCAGTACACTGCAGGATAATTCGGGGTGTAGCTTAGCCTGGTAGAGCGCTACGTTCGGGACGTAGAGGCCGGAGGTTCGAATCCTCTCACCCCGACCAGAAATTCTTGAAAAACCGCGCCACGTAGCGCGGTTTTTTTTCGCCCGCGCTTGCTCGTATCCCACGCTTGTGTCCCGCTTCGGCTGCGCTGCTGTTCGTTCTGCAGGCCGAGTGTGCAAATCCCCGCTCGCGCACCGTCGCCGTACGAAAGCCTCTGTCTTTTGGCCGATGGGGCGCATCGAACCCCTCTGCTATATTCTCCCCATCCCCTTCCCCTTACTTCACGACGCGTGGAACAACTTCCCTTATGGGCGCAGATAGGCGCCGTCCTGGTCCTGCTGGTCTGTTCGAGTTTCTTCTCCATTTCCGAAACGGCGATGATGGCGCTCAACCGCCATCGGCTCAAGCACCTCACGAACAAGGGCGTGCTCGGCGCAAAAACGACTCAGGGCCTGCTTTCGCGCACGGACCAGTTGTTGAGCGTGATCCTGATCGGCAACAACCTCTTCAATACGATCATCCCGGTACTCACGACATCGATCGCGCTGCGCACGTTCGGCAGTAACAGCCTCGTGCTGTCGGTGTCGACGGGCATCGTCGCATTTCTGATTATCGTGTTCGCGGAAATTGCGCCGAAGATCGTCGGTGCGACGTATCCCGAAAAGATCGCGCTGCCTGCGAGCTTTTTGATTGCGCCGCTGATGCGCGTCGGGAAGCCGCTCATCTGGTTCGTGAATCTGTTCGCCAACGGCTTTTTGCGCCTGTTGCACATCAATACCGGCGGCGCACGCGATCAGCGTTTGTCGACCGAAGAGTTGCGCACCATCGTGCTCGAATCGGGCAGCTTCATGCCCACCAAGCACCGTAGCATCCTGCTCAATCTGTTTGACCTTGAGAATATTTCGGTCGACGACGTGATGATTCCGCGCCGCCGCATCGAAGCGCTCGACTTTGATGCGCCGTTCGATCAGATCCTGCATCAGCTCGAAACCTGCTACCACAACAAGCTGATCGTCTATCAGGGCGATATCGATCGCGTGCTCGGTGTGCTGCATGTCCGCAAGACGCTCGCAGCGCTGCACAACCAGGAGCTCGAACGCGAAACGCTGCGCGAACTGCTCGCCGAGCCTTATTTCGTACCATCCGGTACGCCCGTCTTCCAGCAACTGCAGTACTTTCAGGAAAGCCGCCATCGCACTGCCCTCGTCGTCAACGAATACGGCGAATTGCAGGGACTCGTCACGCCCGAGGACATCATCGAAGAGCTGATCGGCGAGTTCACGACCTCAGTGCCGCGCAGCGCGAGTTCGCGCGGCGGCTGGGACGACAACGGCGAGTGCATCGTGGCCGGCAGCATGCCGCTGCGCGAACTGAACCGCTGGCTGCAGCTGCGGCTGCCGACCGACGGCCCGAAGACGCTCAACGGTCTGATACTCGAGATTCTCGAAGAGATTCCCGAAGGCGATGTCTGCGTGCAGATCGCCGATGTGAAGCTCGAGGTGATGCGCAGCGACGATCAGGCGATTCGCACCGTGAAGCTGTTCCGCCCAGGGCAGAAAGCCGGCGCGAAGGTCGCGAGATTGCTGGGGCGCTGACCCTTGAATGCGGGGCGTAGCGCGCCTCGCTCCGATGTATCGATAAACGCCCCGTGACGCTCGCCGACGATGCGCACAGCACGCGGGGCAGCGCGCATCGTACTGCAAATGAAAGCGGCACACAGCTAGCCGAACGGCCTAATGGTGGTTGCAGCCGCGATACCGGATGATGACGCCGTCCAGTTGCACAGGCGGCTCACGGCCGGTATTCGATGACCCCACTTCCTTCATTTGCGCCACGCGCATCAGACCTCGCTGGCGCGCCGCACGCAACGACGCCCGGCGCGGTCTTTCGACTCGCCGCGCACGACGCGGATCAATCGCAGCGCGCGCCGCTGCATGCCGCATCGTTGGCTGGCGCCACGCAACCAGGCGCGCTGAGTTCGCTAAACGAAGCCGACGCCGCGCCTGCGGTTCGCCTGCTCACGGAAACGCTGCAGGAAGCGGCGCGCCGCAATGCGTCGGATCTGCATATCGAACCTTCAGAGCACGGCTGGCGAATCCGTTTGCGCATCGATGGCGTGCTGCACGAAGCCGCACAACCACCGGCCCATCTACGTGACGCTTTCATCACGCGCATCAAGGTGCTCGCGCGTATGGATATCGCCGAGCGCCGCGTGCCGCAGGACGGGCGGCTGCGGCTCGCGAGCGGCGCGGGGCGCGTCGAAGACTATCGCGTGAATTCGCTGCCCACGCTGTACGGCGAAAAGCTCGTGCTGCGCAGGCTCGAGTCTCTGCCTGCCGATCTTTCGCTCGGTGCGCTCGGGCTCACGGCCGGACAGTGCGCGAGCGTCGAACAGGCGATCCGCGCGCCGCATGGCCTCATGCTCGTAACCGGGCCAACCGGCAGCGGCAAGACGCTTTCGCTGTACTGCTTCCTGCAAATGCTCAACGCCGTCTCGCGCAATCTGTGTTCGGTCGAAGACCCGGCGGAAATCCAGCTCGCGGGCATCAACCAGGTCAGCGTGCGCGAAAAGGCTGGCCTCACCTTCGCCGCCGCATTGCGCGCGTTTCTGCGCCAGGATCCGGACGTGATCATGGTCGGCGAAATCCGCGACGAAGAAACCGCGGACGTCGCAGTGAAGGCCGCGCAAACCGGCCACCTGGTGCTGTCCACGCTGCACACGAACGACGCTCCCGCCGCCATCGCGCGGCTGATCGACATCGGCGTCGAGCCGTACAACCTCGCGGGCGCGCTGCGCATGGTCACCGCGCAGCGCCTCGTGCGCAAACTGTGCCCGTCGTGCAAGACGCCGGACGCGCAATCCGCCGCCGCGTTGCATGCTGCATTGCGTGCCGCGGGCTCCTCCGAAGACAGTCTTGAAAGCAGGCTCCCGTATGTCGCGGCAGGCTGCAATGCATGTCACGGCATCGGCTATCGTGGACGCATCGGCGTCCATCAGGTCATGCCCGTATCCGATGCGATGCGTGAGCTGATCGTCACGCGCGCAAGCACGCAGACGCTCGCGCAGCAGGCCCGAGCCGAATCAGTCGGCACGCTGCGCGACGCCGCGCTCGCGCGCGTCATCGACGGCACGACAAGCCTCGCCGAAGCGCTGTGCGCCACCGAGATCGCATGAGGGCCGGCGAGATGCTGATGGATTCGATATCGCAAGAACTACGGCAGGAATTGCGCTTCAGATGGCGCGGCATCGAGGCCGACGGGACGCACCGAAGCGGCTCGGTCATCGCGCCCGATCTCGCCGCGGCACGCGCGAAAGTGAGGCGCGACGGCCTGTTTATCGTCGAGCTTGCCGCGCAAGGCCCAGCGCCCCGCGCGCTGGCGCGCCCTGCCGATGTCACACGCTTTACGCGGCAACTCGCGAGCCTGTTGCGCGCCGGCTTGCCGCTTGCGCCCTCGCTCGAATTGCTGGCCGATGCGCCGGCATCGTCCGGCAAATCGCATGGCATGTCGCGCATCGTCGGCGCGCTCGCGCGCGACATTGTCGCAGGCGTCAGCTTTTCGCAGGCGCTGCGCTCACGCGCGGACCAGTTCGGTCCGTTGTACGCGCAACTGGTTGCCGTCGGCGAAGCATCGGGTTCGCTCGCTCAAGTACTCGCACGCATCGCGGACGACCGTGAGCGTTCCGCCGCGCAGCGCGCGAAAGTACGCGCGGCACTCACGTATCCGGCTGCAATCCTAGTGCTCGCGGTCGCGATTACGGCAGCACTGCTGATATGGGTCGTGCCGACCTTCAGGCAGATCTTCGACGGCTTCGGCGCCGCGCTGCCCGCGCCGACGCAAGCGGTGCTCGCACTCTCCGCGGGCGCCGCGAAATGGAGCCTGCCGATCGGCGTGTTCGGTATCGCCGTGGGCATGGGCTTCGCGAAATTGCTGCGCACGTCGAAGGCCGCGCGCCGCGAATGCGCGCGCTTGTCGTTGCGCGCGCCCGTCATCGGGCCGCTGCTGACCACACTCTGCGCGGCACGCTGGAGCCGTGCGCTCGGCACCCTGCTCTCGGCCGGCACGCCGCTCGCCGATGCGTTTTCCTCACTCGATCACGCCACGGGCAACGCGTATTTCGATCACGCGACCGCCGGCATCGCCGCGCGGCTACGCGACGGCGAGCGGCTTGCAGCCGCGATGCGGGCCACGCAATGCTTTCCGCCCGAAGTGGTGCAACCGGTCGCGGTCGCGGAGGAATCGGGCGCGCTCGATACGATGCTGCTCGATGTCGCCTCGCTGTGCGATCGTCAGGTAGACGAAAAGACCGGCACGCTTGCGAGCCTGTGCGAACCGCTTGTCATCGCGGTGCTTGGACTGCTCATCGGCGGGCTGGTGATTGCGATGTATCTTCCCATCATTCAATTGGGCAACGTGGTGTAGCATCCAGCCGAATCGAGACCTTAACCATGCCGGCCGCGTTCAGAACCGTGTCAGACCACCTCTACAACATGTCGTATCCGTCGCCTTCGGGGTTGTCTTCAGCGGCGGCCTTCGGGTCACCCACGGGGCCGGCTATCGGGTCGCCTTTCGCGTCGGTCATTGCCTGGCTCGATAACCTGTCGGCTACCGTCGGCGCGGCGTTTTCCATGCTGCCGCTCGCAGCGCAGATCGTCTTCGCAGTCGCATGCGGGCTTGTGGTCGGCAGTTTTCTGAACGTCGTCGTGCACCGGCTGCCGATCATGCTCGAACGCGCGTGGCGTGCCGAGGTCGCCGACGCCACCGGTCAGCATTTCGACGACGACGGCCTGCCGCCGCGCTACAACCTGTGGCTGCCGCGCAGCGCATGCCCGCATTGCGGCCACGTGCTGCACGCGTGGGAGAACGTGCCCGTCTTCAGCTATCTGCTGCTGCGCGGCCGCTGCTCGCAATGCAAGGCGCGCGTGAGCCTGCGTTATCCGTTGCTCGAAATTGCAAGCGCGCTCTGCGCGGTCGCGTCGCTCGTGCTGTTCGGTCCGACCGGCACCGCGCTCGCCGCGTTCGGTCTCTGCGCCACGCTGCTCGCGATGAGCGCGATCGATATCGACACGCACCTGCTGCCCGATTCGCTGACGCTGCCTTTGCTGTGGGCAGGCCTTATCCTCAACTTCGGCGGCCTCTTCGCGAGCCTGTCCGACGCCGTGCTCGGCGCGATCGCCGGCTATCTCGCCCTATGGTGCGTACACTGGGTGTTCAAACTCGTGCGCGGCATCGAAGGCATGGGCTACGGCGACTTCAAGCTGCTTGCCGCGCTCGGCGCATGGCTGGGCTGGGCGGCGCTGCCGCAGATCATCCTGATTGCCGCGGTCGCCGGCGCGCTCGTCGGTCTCGTGGCAACGTGGCGCGGCCGGATGCGCTTCGAAGAGCCGCTGCCGTTCGGCCCGTTTCTCGCGGCCGGCGGCGCGCTCACGCTGTTTCTCGGCACGCCGCTTTATTTCGCACTCGGAGGCTGACGCATGTTTGCTGTTGGGTTGACGGGCGGCATCGGCAGCGGCAAGTCCTTCGTCGCCGACCGCTTCGCGGCGCGCGGCGTGCCGATCGTCGACACGGATGCGATCGCGCATCGCATCACGGCGCCGCACGGCCTGGCGATGCCCGCCATCGCGAGCGAATTCGGCGCATCGTTCGTCGCGCCCGACGGCTCGCTCGATCGCGCGCGGATGCGAGCGCTTGTCTTCAGCGACGAAACCGCGCGGCGCCGCCTCGAAGCGATCACTCACCCGTTGATCCGTGCGGAGACCGAACGTGAGCGGCGCGAAGCGAACGGTCCGTACGTGGTGATCGTGGTGCCGCTGCTGGTGGAATCGGGCAGCTGGAAAACGCGTGTGAATCGTGTGCTCGTGGTCGACTGCAGCGTCGAAACGCAGATCGAGCGCGTCATGCGCCGCAACGCGTTCACGCGCGAGCAGGTGCTCGCGATCATCGCCCGGCAGGCGACGCGTGAAGCGCGGCTCGACGCGGCCGACGATGTGATCGTCAACAGTGACCTGTCGCCGTTCGAAACCATCGACGCACGCGTCGACGAACTGCACCGCCAGTACCTGTCCCAGTCATCCGCCGACGATCAATAAACACCGTATGGAAGGGCGTATCTGATACGGCGCTCAAGGCGTCCCCGCTGCGAAGAAGGCCCTCGAGCAGACCCTCAAGTAGGCAGTCGAGCAGCCCCTCAACCAGGCCCACACGCCCGCGCGATGAATTAAAAGTCGGTGGAAACTCAGGCAGCGCGCCGCGATTTTGCAGTAACCGGTGCGAAACATGAGCGAAACATAAGCGAAAAAATTGCGAACTGGACGGATCCAGTGTTTCATTGCTAGGGTAGAGTCACGGCATTAGAATGTCCTGCAATTCAGTCACCGACCACGCGCGAGGCGATCCCGCTTGATTCTTTACGAGTATCCCTTCAACGAGCGAATCAGGACGCTGTTGCGCCTCGAAGACCTGTTCGAGCGCTTTACGTTCTTTTTGACTCAGGAAGATCCGAGGGAACATCACGTCGCGCTCACCACGCTGTT
Source organism: Paraburkholderia edwinii (assembly GCF_019428685.1). NCBI lineage: Bacteria > Pseudomonadati > Pseudomonadota > Betaproteobacteria > Burkholderiales > Burkholderiaceae > Paraburkholderia > Paraburkholderia edwinii. The sequence goes on along the minus strand of NZ_CP080095.1, from coordinate 895,747 downwards.
CGAGATTGCGGAAGTCGCCGGCCGCGCGGATCTGAAGTCGGACCTGATGAAGGAGCTCGAGCGGCAGCGTCAAACGCTCGCGCCGTTCCGCGGCAATCCGGGCATCGAGCAGAATGCGCTCGAAGCCGTGCTCGGAGAAATCGAGCAAACGCTTGCCGGCCTGGCGCAAATGCAGGGCAAAACGGGCCAGCATCTGGCCGACAACGAATGGCTTTCCAGCATCCGCAGCCGCGCGATCATTCCGGGCGGCACCTGCAAGTTCGATCTTCCGTCGTACTACGCATGGCAGCAGACGCATCCGGACCAGCGCCGCCAGGATATCGCGAAGTGGGTCATGCCGCTCCTGCCGCTGCGCGATGCGGCTGCCATCGTGCTGCGTCTTGCACGCGAGTCGGGCCAGGCGTCGAAGGTGATGGCGATGCAGGGCAGCTACCAGCAGATGCTGTCGGGCCGCACGTATCAGTTGATGCAGGTGCGCGTGGCACCGGAATTGCGCGTGATCCCGGAAGCGAGCGCCAACAAATACATGCTGTGGGTCCGCTTCACGGTGCAGGACGGCGACCTTCGTCCGCGCTCGGTCGACGTCGACGTGCCATTTCAGCTCACGCTGTGTAGTCTATAGGCGTTGATCAGCGATCGTCGGTTGGCATCGGCAGCGCAGGACGGTAGACCGGGCACGCGCCATGCGAACCGCGGCACGCTTTAACCGGCCGCGTTAATCTGCGGCTTCGCTCTGCCACGTTAACCTGCCCCTTTACGTCCCTTTTACTTCGCTTTAACACCACCGCTTCAACCTGCTTTAACCTGCAGCCTGCGCCCCCAGATTCGACGCTCGTCACATTTCGATCGAACCATCGTCACAGACCAGACAGAATGACCACCGTCGTCAAATGCCCGACTTGCGGCAAGGATGTCCGTTGGACCCCGGAAAGCCGCTTCCGCCCGTTCTGTTCCGAACGGTGCAAACAGATGGACCTCGGCGCCTGGGCCGCCGAGAAATACCGGATCGGCAGCAACGATGAAGAGCCGCCGTCAGACGAAACGCCCGGCGATAGCGCACATCATTGAAGTTGGCAGCGAAGTCCGCGGTACGCTGCGCGCCGTCTCAATACCACGATAGCGAATCGCGCGCCGAACACCGGCTCGCTACCGCAACGAGTCTGGCGCCGCAGCCCACCACTCGCGGGCCGCAGCCCGCGTGGCCTTCGACGATAGCCCGCACTCACTCAGTTACGCACAGTCACTCAGCGGCGAGCCACTCGAGCACCGGTATGGTCGCGGGCAACAGCGGTGTGACGTCGGCGGGCAGCGTCTGCCAGACAAAAGCCTGGCCCTCACGCCCGTGCGGCTCGCCGGTCCACTCCGTCACCTTGCAGAAATAGAGCCGCACATATGCGTGCGGATAGTCGTGTTCGAGCGTATGCCAACGGTGGCACGCCTTCACGTCGATGCCGAGTTCCTCGTGCAGTTCGCGCGCAAGCGCCGCTTCGACGGTCTCACCGGGTTCGAGCTTGCCGCCCGGAAACTCCCAGTAACCTTCATACGGCTTGCCCGCCGGCCGCTGGGCAAGCAGGTAGCGCCCGTCCGGCTGCACGAGCACGCCGACCGCCACCTCGGTCACCGGCCGCGCCGCAGCCGGTGCACCTTGCGGCGCATTGTCTGCGGCATTGTCCGCGCGAGCCGTCATGCCGGTGCCCGGCGGCCCGACCAGTCGCGTGCGAACTGCCACGCGACGCGTCCCGAACGCGAGCCGCGCTCGAGCGCCCACACGAGCGCGTCGCCGCGCGCGGCTTCGACGCCCGCGTCGTCGCAGCCGAAATGGCGCAGCCAGTGCGCGACGATCGTCAGGTAATCGTCCTGCTTGAACGGATAGAAGCTGACCCACAGGCCGAAGCGCTCGGACAGCGAGATCTTTTCCTCGACCACTTCGCCCGGATGAATCTCACCGTCGGCCGTGTGCTTGTACGTCTCGTTGTCGCTCATGTACTCGGGCAACAGATGACGGCGGTTCGACGTCGCATAAATCAGCACGTTGTCCGATTGCGCGGCCACCGACCCGTCGAGCGCGACCTTCAGCGCCTTGTAACCCGACTCGCCTTCCTCGAACGACAGATCGTCGCAGAACACCACAAATCGCTCAGGCCGCGCCGAGATCAGATCGACGATATCGCCGAGATCGTGCAGATCGTCCTTGTCGACTTCGATCAGACGCAAGCCATCCTTCGCATACGCATTGAGGCACGCCTTGATCAGCGACGACTTGCCGGTGCCGCGCGCGCCCGTCAGCAGCACATTGTTGGCCGGCTGCTTGTGGACGAACTGCCGCGTGTTCTGCTCGATCAGTTCCTTCTGGCGGTCGATGTTCTGCAGGTCGGCAAGCGAAATCAGGGAAATGGACGGCACCGGTTGCAGAAAGCCGCGCCCCTGGCGCTTACGCCAGCGAAAGGCGACCGCGGCCGACCAGTCGACGTCGGGCGCCGCGGGCGGCAGCATTGCTTCGAGACGGCCCAGCACCGCTTCGGCGCGGGTCAACAGTAGTTCGAGTTTGTCCATGGCTAAATTGAGAGGCGCTCGGGATTAAAGCAGCGCCGGCTTGCTTCAAGCGGCGCCGCGCCCGATCAGGAACGGTAATCGGCGTTGATGCTCACGTAATCGTGCGACAGGTCGCAAGTCCAGATGGTGGCTTGCGCGTCGCCACGGCCCAGCAGCACGCGAATCAGGATCTCGCTTTTCTTCATCACGCGCTGGCCGTCTTCCTCACGATACGCCGGATTGCGCCCGCCTGCCTTGGCGACGAGCACATCGTCGAGATACAGATCGATCTTGCCGACGTCGAGGTCGTCGACGCCCGCATAGCCGATCGCCGCCAGAATGCGGCCCAAGTTCGGATCGGACGCGTAGAACGCGGTCTTCACGAGCGGCGAATGGCCGATGGCGTAAGCAATCTGCCGGCATTCCGCAACGCTCGTGCCGCCTTCCACCTGCACGGTCATGAACTTCGTCGCGCCCTCACCGTCGCGCACGATCAGTTGTGCGAGCGTCTGCGCGACGTTGGTCACCGCGTCGCGCAGCGCCGCGTAGGCGGGCGAATCGGTCGACGTGATCGCCGGCAGGCTCGACTTGCCCGACGCGATCAGGATGAACGAATCGTTGGTCGACGTATCGCCGTCGATCGTGATGCAGTTGAACGAGCGGTCCGCGACATGTTTGACGAGCGCGTCGAGCACGGGCTGCGCAACCGCCGCATCGAACGCGAGGAAGCCGAGCATCGTCGCCATGTTCGGCTTGATCATGCCGGCGCCCTTGCTGATGCCGGTCAGCGTGACCGTGTGACCGTCGATCTTGACCTGGCGCGACGCGGCTTTCGGCAGCGTGTCGGTGGTCATGATCGACTGTGCGGCGTCGTACCAGTGCGCCGCCGCGCGGTTCGCGAGCGCTGCCGGCAAGCCGGCCTTCAGGCGGTCGATGGGCAGCGGTTCGAGAATCACGCCGGTCGAAAACGGCAGTACCTGCTCGGGCGCAACGCCCGCGAGGCGCGCAAGCTCATTGCAAGTTTCGCGCGCGTGCGCGAGACCCGGCTCGCCGGTGCCCGCGTTCGCATTGCCGGTGTTGATGACGAGCGCGCGGATGCCCTTGCCACCGTCGCCGCTCTTACTGCTGTGACGTACACGCTCGAGATGTTCGCGGCACACGGTAACGGGCGCCGCACAGAAACGGTTCGACGTGAACACGCCCGCGACCGTCGCACCTTCGTCGACGGAAATCACGAGTACGTCCTTGCGATTCGGTTTGCGGATATTCGCTTCGGCCCAGCCAAGCGTGACGCCGGGGACCGGATGAAGTTGAGCGGGTTCGATCGAAGGGAAATTGACAGCCATGGTGGCGACCTGTCGAAAGCTGAAAATGCCGGCGCGCGCTCGCATCACTAGCAGGCGGTGCCGGCACGGGAGATCGTAACTGGCGGTTCGGCAAGGCGCCGGGCCGCCGCGAAATCGCTTGCACTGTACCGTATAAAACGCGCGGACAGCCGCGCGTAAAACAGCTATGCCCAAGCGAAACGGCGCGCATCGAGCGCGCCGTCTTCAAACACTTACGCGATCTGGCCGTGGCAGTGCTTGTACTTCTTGCCGCTGCCGCACGGGCAAGGATCGTTGCGGCCGACCTTCGGGATGCCGTCGCTCGCGCGCGATGCACCTGCTGCAGCGGCCGCCGAAGCTGCGCCGCCACGCGGCGCATGGCTCATCGCGTCGCCGATCATCGTCGCGGCGGCATCGGCTGCCACAGGCGCGGCGGCCACGGCCGTGGCCGCGTTCGAATCAGAGTAGTCGGCATGCCGGAACTCGACATTCTCGAGATGGCTGCCCTGCTCTTCATACTGCTCGGCCGCCTGCTCGAGCTGCTCCGGCGACTGGATCTGCACGTTCATCACGATACGCGTGACTTCGAGCTTCACCGCATCGAGCATCGCGGCGAACAGTTCGAACGCCTCGCGCTTGTATTCCTGCTTCGGGTTCTTCTGCGCATAGCCGCGCAGGTGAATGCCCTGACGCAGGTGATCGAGCGCGGCAAGGTGCTCGCGCCAGCTGCGGTCGAGCGTCTGCAGCATGATCGAGCGCTCGAATGCGCTGAACGACTCTCGGCCAACCATCGTGACCTTCGCGTCGTACGCTTCGTCCGCCGCGGCCGTGACGGCTTCGAGAATCTCTTCCGCGTCGATCGACTGCGATTCGTTGATCATTTCCTGAATCGCGAGATCAAGCTGCCAGTCGTTGCGCAGCGCTTCCTCGAGCTCGGGCACGTCCCACTGCTCTTCGATACTGCCCGCCGGCACAAACTGGTGCACGATGTCGCCGATCACGCCATGGCGCATCGCGCCGATCGTCTCGGCGATGTCGTGCGCTTCGAGCAGTTCGTTACGCTGCTGGTAGATCACCTTGCGCTGATCGTTCGCGACGTCGTCGTATTCGAGCAGCTGCTTGCGGATATCGAAGTTGCGCGCCTCGACCTTGCGTTGCGCGGATTCGATCGAGCGCGTGACGATGCCCGCTTCGATCGCCTCGCCTTCGGGCATCTTGAGCCGGTCCATGATTGCGCGCACGCGGTCGCCTGCAAAGATGCGCAACAGCGGATCTTCGAGCGACAGAAAGAAGCGCGACGAACCCGGATCGCCCTGGCGGCCCGCACGGCCGCGCAGCTGGTTGTCGATCCGGCGCGACTCGTGGCGCTCGGTGCCGATGATGTGCAAGCCGCCCGCGGCCTTCACCTGATCGTGCAGCGCTTGCCACTCGCCATGCAGTTGCGCGACGCGGCGCTGCTTTTCGTCGGCGGGAATCGATTCGTCCGCCTCGACAAAAGCGGCCTGCTTTTCCGCATTGCCGCCGAGCACGATGTCGGTACCGCGGCCGGCCATGTTGGTTGCGATCGTGATGCGCTGCGGCCGTCCCGCCTCGGCGACGATCGCCGCTTCGCGCTCGTGCTGCTTCGCGTTGAGCACTTCGTGCGGCAAGCCGGCTTTCGTCAGCAGATGCGAGAGCACCTCCGAGTTTTCGATCGACGTCGTGCCGACCAGCACCGGCTGCCCGCGCTCATAGCACTCGCGGATATCGCGGGTCACCGCGTCATAGCGTTCGCGCGCGGTCTTGTAGATCTGATCCTGGCGGTCGAGCCGCTTCGGCGGCCGGTTGGTCGGAATCACGACCGTCTCGAGCCCGTAGATCTCGTTGAATTCGTATGCTTCGGTGTCGGCCGTACCGGTCATGCCGGACAGCTTGCCGTACATACGGAAGTAGTTCTGGAACGTGATCGAGGCGAGCGTCTGGTTTTCGCTCTGGATCTTCACATGCTCTTTCGCCTCGACTGCCTGATGCAGGCCGTCGGACCAGCGACGGCCGGCCATCAGACGCCCGGTGAATTCGTCGACGATCACGACTTCGCCGTTCTGCACGACATAGTGCTGGTCGCGGTGGAACAGCGTATGCGCGCGCAGCGCCGCATACACGTGGTGCATCAGCGTGATGTTCTGCGGCGCGTAGAGGCTCTCGCCGTCGCCGATCAGGCCCCACTCGGCGAGCAGCCGCTCGGCCTTCTCGTGGCCCGATTCCGTGAGGAACACCTGACGCGCTTTTTCATCGAGCGTGTAATCGCCCGGCTTTTCGACGCCGGTGCCGTCGGCCTTCTCTTCGCCGATCTGCCGCTCGAGCATCGGCGGCAGCGCGTTCATACGCACATAAAGCTCGGTGTGGTCTTCGGCCTGGCCCGAGATGATGAGCGGCGTACGCGCTTCGTCGATCAGGATCGAGTCCACTTCATCGACGATTGCAAAGTTGAGCGCCCGCTGCACGCGCGCCTCGGTCTCGTAGACCATGTTGTCGCGCAGGTAGTCGAAGCCGAACTCGTTGTTCGTGCCGTACGTGATGTCAGCGGCGTAGGCTTCCTGCTTGAAGCTGTGGTCCATCTGCGACAGGTTCACGCCGACCGACAGCCCGAGGAAGTTGTAGAGCCGCCCCATCCACTCGGCATCGCGCTGCGCGAGGTAGTCGTTGACGGTCACGACGTGCACGCCGCGGCCCGAGAGCGCATTCAGATACGCCGCGAGCGTGGCGACGAGCGTCTTGCCCTCGCCGGTGCGCATTTCCGCGATCTTGCCGTAGTGCAGCACCATGCCGCCGATCAGCTGGACGTCGAAGTGGCGCATCTTCAGCACGCGCTTGCTCGCTTCGCGGCAGACCGCGAATGCTTCCGGGAGCAGCTTGTCGAGCGACTCGCCGCCCGCAACCCGCTGACGGAACTCGCCGGTTTTGGCGCGCAACTGATCGTCCGTCAGTTTCTCGATCTGCGGCTCGAGCGCATTGACCGACGCGACGGTCTTTTGATATTGCTTGACGAGGCGCTGGTTGCGACTGCCAAAAATCTTTTGTAGAAAACCGGTGCTCATCGGGTCGGTGTCTCTGCGTCGCGGCTTCGGCGGGGAGAGCGAGAAAGCGCGGCAGGGTGGTGCCCTCGCTTACCCGTTGTCGGAAGTGCCTCGGCGGCTTGTCAAGGAGTGAATTCGAATCGGGGATTTTAGCACGCGCCCCAAGGCGCGCCTGTGTCGAACGTAAGATCGCTGACGGCTGTTTCCAATGGCCGTTGTGGCGCCTGCCAGGGCGCCGGTCACGACGCATGCATGGAGCCCGCTCGATCCTTATCTGAGCCCCGCTTGTTCCCCGCTTGATGCTTGTCTGCTCTCCGTCCAATCCCGCATGGTGGAAAGCAAACGACGCACGGTACAATGGCCCGTCTATGCAGAATCGCCCGTGCGCGCGGTTCTTCAGCGCCAACACTGTCAAACATGAGCCGCTCTTCGTCGAATTCAAGGCCGCCGTTTTCGAGGCCGCCCACGCGGTCGCCGTCGGCACCGTTCTCACCGTCATTCGACGCGCGCCGGCCGCAGCGGCTCGCCGATGTGCTGGCTCGCACCGATGCCTTTTCGGCGCTACGCGCGGGTGTCGAGCAGATCGCCGCGCTGGAGCGCGATCTCGCTGAACTCTTACCCGACTATCTCGCAACGAGCGTCGAGCCCGGTTTTATCAAGGATGGCGTACTGGCGATCTTCGCTGCACACAACGCGCTCGCCGCGCGCTTACGGCATCTGGAGCCGCGGCTCGTGACCGATTTGCAGCAACGCGGCTGGGCCGTCGAATCGCTAAGAATCCGCGTGCGGCCGAAGGCCGTCGAAGCGCCGCCGCCGATCAAGCAGGCACGCATGACGCGCGTGGGCGCGGATGCGCTGCATGAGCTGAGCGAGTCCCTTGAGCCCTCGCCGCTGCAGGCGGCGCTCGCCCGTATGGCGGCGCGGCATCGCAAGTAAAGCGCCGCGCGTTGGATGTGCACTCCAAAACAAAAGCGACCCGCTTGGGTCGCTTTTGTTTTACTGCTTTGGATCTAACGCGCGGCGGCGTATTTCCGGTTACGCAAACGCCGTCTGCGTGTCGTACGCAAAGCCGCGCGGCGCCTTCTGCGGATCGTCGAACGTGACGATTTCGTACGCATCTTCATGAGCGAGCAGTTCGCGCAGCAGCGCATTGTTCAGACCATGGCCCGACTTGTACGCGTCGTACGACGCGAGCAGCGGATGGCCGACCACATACAGATCGCCGATCGCGTCGAGCATCTTGTGCTTGACGAACTCGTCGTCGTAACGCAGCCCGTCGTTATTCAGGATGCGGTACTCGTCGAGCACGATCGCGTTATCCATGCTGCCGCCGCGTGCGAGGCCCAGCTCGCGCATCGTTTCCACTTCATGCGCGAAGCCGAACGTACGCGCACGCGCGATCTCGCGTACATACGACGTGTTCGCGAAATCGACCTCGAGCGCCTGGCCCGTCTTATCGACGGCCGGATGGCGGAAATCGATCGTGAACTTGAGCTTGAAGCCGAAAAACGGGTCGAGGCGCGCGAACTTGTCGCCGTCGCGAATCTCGACCGGCTTCTTCACCTTGATGAATTTCTTCGCGGCGTTCTGTTCCTCGATGCCGGCCGACTGGATCAGAAACACGAACGAGGCGGCGCTGCCGTCCATGATCGGAATCTCTTCAGCGGTGACGTCGACATAGAGGTTGTCGATGCCGAGGCCCGCGCAGGCGGACATCAGATGCTCGACCGTCGACACGCGCGCGCCGTCCTTCTGCAACACCGATGCGAGCCGCGTATCGCCGATCGCCATTGCCGATGCAGGAATGTCCACCGGCGTGGGCAAATCCACGCGCGAAAACACGATGCCGGTATCGGGAGCCGCAGGACGAAGCGTCAGATCGACCTTGCGTCCCGAATGCAAGCCGATGCCGACCGTCTTGACGATCGATTTGATAGTGCGCTGCTTCAACATGATGGTCTTCTGTTCCATTCAGCATCCCGACTGGCCTTGCGCCCGAACATTGCCAAACAGGCACAAGGTTGAGGGCCAGCGATTTCAACCTGACTGAAATCGCGATTGAATTCGCCAATCGAGACTTTTTAACCCATAGAGCGGATTATACTCCATCCACCCTCGAGGCATCGCCGTCTGGTCGTATCAATCTGTTTCGCGACATTACGCCAGGCGCGAAGGCTGCGATGCCTATTTATACGAAGGGGAGGCCGATGCCCGGAATGGAGGCGTTTCCGGTCACCGGCCCAGAGGTTGAACACGTTACGGCCTGTCACAACGACGTCACATCGCCGTTGCCGCGACGCAACAACCCGACTACTACAACGTAGCGAGAACGCTCTGCGCATCGCTCACTTCGAACTTGCCGGGTGCCTCGACGTTGAGCGTCTTGACCACGCCATCGTCGACCACCATCGCGTAGCGCTGCGAGCGGATGCCCATGCCACGCGCCGACATGTCCTGATCCAGACCGAGCGCTCTGGTGAAAGCCGCACTACCGTCCGCCATCATGCGCACCTTGCCCGCGGTGCGCTGATCGCGTCCCCACGCGCCCATCACGAACGCGTCGTTGACGGACACGCACCAGATTTCGTCGATGCCCGCGGCACGCAACTTCTCGGCCGCTTCGACGTAACCCGGCACATGCTTGGCCGAACAGGTCGGCGTGAACGCGCCTGGCAATCCGAAGATCACCACGCGCTTGCCCGCCGTTTCGTGACTCACGCTGAAGCTGTTCGCTCCGATCGTGCAGCCCTCGCGCGCCTCGTCGATCATCTCGAAAACGGTCGCGTCGGGCAGTTTTTCACCAGTCTTGATCATGCTCGTTCCTTCACTCGATGATGCGGGAGCTTGCTCGCACGTAAACATCTGGAAAGCGGCCTTTCATCCGACCTCATTTGATCAATGAGTTGATCAATGAGTTGATCAAATGAGCATGGCAAAACCGGTCCAGCCGCCTCGAAAATTCGAAGAGGGCAACCGTCCTTGCCGCGCGTCTCGCGAGACGCGGTCTATGAGCCGTTCCACCTGTCACGCTCGTGCATTCGAAGGGCGCAAACACGCAAATTCAGCATATGCAGCAAATGCCATGCAGAGTGCGCCGCGACGAAAGCCCGCTCCTCGCGTGTCAGTCAGCCTGCTTGCGCAGGAAAGCCGGGATGTCGTACGTGTCGACGCCCTTTTCCTGCAGCGCCTGCACGTGCGAAGCCGCGGTATCGCGCGACGTGCGCCACACGGCCGGCGTATCGAGCGAACCGTAGTCCGCCGTCTGTGCCGGCTGCGTCGCGAAGCCATGCTGCATTGCGTGCGCCTGAACAGGAGCGTTGTCGGTACCGGTGCGCAGCAGCGTCATCGGCGTCGACTGTTGCTTCTTCGCGGCCCGGCCCAAGCCCGTCGCCACGACGGTCACGCGCAGCGCGTCGCCCATCGCGTCATCGTACACGGCGCCGAAAATCACCGTTGCGTCGTCAGCAGCATAGCTCTTGATCGTGTTCATCACTTCGCGCGTTTCCGACAGACGCAGCGAACGGCTCGACGTGATGTTGACGAGCACGCCGCGCGCACCCGACAGATCGACGCCTTCGAGCAGCGGGCTTGCAACAGCCTGTTCCGCCGCCAGACGCGCGCGATCGACGCCGGCCACCGTCGCCGTGCCCATCATCGCCTTGCCCTGCTCGCCCATCACCGTCTTCACGTCTTCGAAGTCGACGTTCACCAGACCGTCGACGTTGATGATTTCCGCGATGCCGGCAACCGCGTTGTTCAGCACATCGTCAGCGCACTGGAAGCACTTGTCCATCTCGGCGTCATCGCCCATCACCTCGAACAGCTTGTCGTTGAGAACGACGATCAGCGAGTCGACGTGATCCTCCAGTTGCTGCGAACCTGCTTCGGCGACGCGCATGCGCTTGCCGCCTTCGAATTCGAACGGCTTGCTGACCACGCCGACCGTCAGAATCCCCATTTCCTTTGCAATCTGCGCGACGACCGGTGCCGCGCCCGTGCCGGTGCCGCCACCCATGCCTGCGGTGATGAACACCATGTGCGCGCCGCGCATCGAGTCGGCGATCCGCTCGCGTGCTTCTTCAGCGGCCGCGCGGCCCATTTCCGGCTTGGCGCCCGCGCCGAGACCGGTCTTGCCGAGCTGCAGCACCGTGCTCGCGCGCGAACGCGACAACACCTGCGCGTCCGTGTTCATCACGATGAAGTCGACGCCCTGCACACCGCGGTTAATCATGTGCTGTACTGCATTGCCGCCCGCCCCACCGACGCCTATCACCTTGATGATAGTGCCGTTGGTTTCCGTTTCCAGCATCTGGAATTCCATATTGCCTCCGTCAAGAAAAAAGTCTCAATCGGCCGTTATCCGGCAGGAGATCGGGCAACCCCCTGTCGCGCGCCGGCCGCCGGCACCAGCGCGAATTCGATTCGTTAAAAGTTGCCGAGGAACCAGTCCTTCATGCGCGTGAACACCTGTCCCATCGAGCCGGACTGCACAGCCACCTTGCGGCCGCGCATGCGTTGCGAGCGCCCTTCGACAAGCAGGCCCATCGCGGTCGAGTAGCGCGGGTTGCGCACCACGTCCGCGAGGCCGCCCGCGTACTCGGGCACGCCAATCCGCACCGGCTTCAGGAAAATGTCTTCACCGAGCTCGACCATGCCGGGCATCATCGACGCGCCGCCGGTCAGCACCACGCCGGAGCTCAGCAGTTCCTCGTAACCCGACTCGCGCACGACCTGCTGCACGAGCGAAAACAGTTCTTCGACACGCGGCTCGATCACGGCCGCGAGCGCCTGGCGCGACAGCGTGCGCGGACCGCGCTCGCCGAGTCCCGGCACTTCGATCATTTCGTCCGGATCGGCCAGCGCCTGCTTCGCGATGCCATAGCCGACCTTGATGTCTTCCGCATCCGGCGTCGGCGTGCGCAGCGCCATTGCGATGTCGCTCGTCACCTGATCGCCGGCGATCGGAATCACCGCGGTATGGCGGATCGCGCCTTCACTGAAGATCGCGATATCGGTCGTGCCGCCGCCGATATCGACGAGCACCACGCCCAGTTCTTTCTCGTCGTCCGTCAGCACCGCAAGCGACGACGCGAGCGGCTGCAGGATCAGATCGTTCACTTCGAGCCCGCAGCGGCGCACGCACTTGACGATGTTCTGCGCCGCGCTGACCGCGCCGGTCACGATATGCACCTTCACTTCGAGGCGGATGCCGCTCATGCCGATCGGCTCGCGCACATCCTCCTGGCCGTCGATGATGAATTCCTGCGTGAGGATATGCAGCACCTGCTGGTCGGTCGGAATGTTGATCGCCTTCGCCGTTTCGATCACACGCGCCACATCGGTTTGCGTGACTTCCTTCTCCTTGATCGCGACCATCCCGCTCGAATTGAAGCTGCGGATATGGCTGCCCGCGATGCCGGTGAACACATTCGTGATCTTGCAGTCGGCCATCAGCTCCGCTTCCTCGAGCGCGCGCTGGATCGACTGCACGGTGGCTTCGATATTCACCACCACGCCTTTCTTGAGCCCCTTCGACTCGCTCTGGCCAAGGCCGATCACTTCGTAGTGACCTTCGCCTTTCAGCTCGGCGACGATCGCCACGACTTTCGCCGTCCCGATGTCGAGGGCCACTAGCAGATCTTTATAGTCTTTACTCATAGCGTGCTCATTGCGAGTGATGTCCTGTTACTTCTTGCCCTTGTCGGGTTCCGTAATGAAGCGCATGCCAGCCGCACGAATCGCAAAACCGTTCGGATAACGCAAGTCCGCATACTCGATATCCTTCCCCCAGCGCTGCGTCACCGCCGACCAGGCCCCGGTCAGACGCCGGCAACGGTCGTACAGCGTGTCCTGATTGCGTTCGCGGCCCAGTTCGACCTGCATGCCGTTCGACAGCTTGACGGTCCACGCATAGCGCGGCGACAGCGTCACTTCGTCCGGCGTCGCCCCGATCGACGCAAACCACTTCTCGAAGTCGTGATAACGCGCGACGACTTCCCTCGCTGACCCGTCCGGCCCATCGAACGCGGGCAATTCCTGTTCGAGCTCGCCCTGGTTCGCGGTGAAGAGATCGCCATCCACACTGACGAGCTGATCGCTGCCCCACGTGCCGAGCGGCTTGTACTCCTCGAGCGTCACCGCGAGCGCGTTTGGCCACACGCGCCGCACGCTCGCATGACGCACCCACGGCATCTGCTCGAACGACTGTCGCGCCGCGTCCAGATCGACGGTGAAGAAGTTGCCCTTCAGCCGGCCGACGACCGTTGCGCGCACCGTCGGCGAATTGATGTGCTCGGTATCGCCGTCGATGCGGATCTCGCGCAGCGCGAAATTCGGGCGCTGGATCAGCCAGTACGCGCCCGCCGCCAGCAGCACGAGCACCAGCAACGCGTTCAGCGCGTTGGCGGCGAGGTTCAGCTGGCGAACGTTGTTCCACATGTTTGCCCGTTAGTCTTTCAGCGTCAGCGACAGGATCTTCACGACCAGCTCCGAATAGCTGATGCCGACCGCGCGCGCCGCTTTCGGCGGCAGCGAGTGATCGGTCATGCCCGGCGCCGTGTTCACTTCCAGGAAATACGGGTTGCCTTCCGCGTCCATCATGAAATCGGCACGGCCCCAGTCGGTACAGCCGAGCACGTCGAACGCGCGGCGCGACAGCGCCTTCAGATGCGTTTCGACGGCCGGCGCGAGACCGCACGGAATCAGATACTGCGTGTCGTTCGCGATGTACTTCGCGCGGTAGTCGTAGAACTCGCCGGCCGGCACGATGCGGATGACCGGCAGATCGAGATCGCCGCATACGCACGCCGTGTACTCGCCGCCGCCTTCGATGCTCTTCTCGACCACGATGATCGTGTCGTACTTCGCCGCTTCCTCGAGCGCCGCGACCAGCGCATCAGCCGCTTTCACCTTGATCACGGCGACGCTCGAGCCTTCGCTCGCCGGCTTCACGAAGAGCGGCAAGCCGAGCTTCGCGACGATGTCTTTCGCGCGCGCGGCATAGTCGTCGCCGCGCAGCACCGCTTCGAACGGCGGCGTCGGCACGCCGAGCTGCTGCCAGACGAGCTTCGTGCGGAACTTGTCGAGCCCGAGCGCCGAGCCGAGCACGCCGCTGCCCGTATAACGGATGCCGTAAAAATCGAGCGCGCCCTGAATCTGGCCGTTCTCGCCATAGCCGCCGTGCAGCGCATTGAATGCGCGCACGAAGCCTTCCTCTTTCAGTGCCGCGAGGGGCCGCTCGGACGGGTCGAACGGATACGCGTCGATACCGGCTTCGCGCAGGCCCTGCAACACGAGGCGGCCGGAATTCAGCGACACTTCGCGCTCGGCGGACTCACCGCCGAGCAGCACTGCCACCTTGCCGAAGTCCTTCGGATTAAAACTGCTGCTCATTTCACACCTTCATTTGCTGCGGCCAACCGGCCCGGCACCGCGCCGATCGATCCCGCACCCATCGTGATCACCACATCGCCCGCACGCACCACCGCGGCGAGCGCTTCCGGCACTTCATCGACCGTTTCGACGAACACCGGTTCGATCTTTCCTGCAACCCGGATCGCGCGCGTGAGCGAACGTCCGTCCGCTGCGACGATCGGCGCTTCGCCGGCCGCATAGACTTCGGTCAGCACCAGCGCATCGACGGTCGACAACACCTTCACGAAGTCTTCAAAGCAATCGCGCGTGCGCGTAAAGCGATGCGGCTGGAATGCGAGCACGAGCCGCTTGTCGGGAAACGCACCGCGCGCGGCCGCGATCGTCGCGGCCATTTCGACCGGGTGATGCCCGTAGTCGTCCACCAGGGTGTACGCGCCGCCGTTGGCCGCGGGCACCTCGCCATACCGTTGAAAACGCCGGCCGACGCCATTGAATTCCGCGAGCGCTCGCTGGATATCGGCATCTTTCACTTCGAGTTCAGTCGCAATCGCGATTGCCGCGAGCGCGTTCTGCACGTTGTGCGTGCCGGGCAGGTTCAGCACGATGTCGATGGGCGCCGCGTCTTCGCGCATCGCCGTGAAATGCATCTGGCCTTCGCGCGCGACCACATTCACTGCGCGCACCTGCGCATCGGCCGCGAAACCGTAGCGGATGATCGGCTTCGATACGAACGGCAGAATCTCCTTCACGTTCGGATCGTCGACGCACAGCACCGCAATGCCGTAAAACGGCAGCCGGTGCGTGAATTCGATAAACGCCTGCTTGAGCCGCGCGAAGTCGTGGCCGTAGGTGTCCATGTGATCGGCGTCGATGTTCGTGATGACTTCGATCACCGGGAACAGATTCAGGAACGACGCATCCGATTCGTCCGCTTCGGCGACGATGAAATCGCCGGTGCCGAGACGCGCATTCGCGCCGGCGCTGATCAGCCGCCCGCCGATCACGAAGGTCGGATCGAGCCCGCCGGCCGCGAGCACGCTCGCGACGAGCGACGTGGTCGTGGTCTTGCCGTGCGTGCCGGCAATGGCGATGCCCTGCTTCAGGCGCATCAGTTCCGCGAGCATCACCGCGCGCGGCACGATCGGAATACGGCGATGGCGCGCCGCGAGCACTTCGGGGTTGTCGCTGCGCACGGCCGTCGACACGACGACCGCATTCGCGCCTTCGATGTTTTCCGCGTCGTGACCGATCGCGATACGCGCGCCGAGCGCGGCAAGGCGCTCGGTGACCGCATTGCGCGCGAGGTCCGAGCCACTCACCTGGTAGCCGAGATTGACGAGCACTTCGGCGATGCCGCTCATCCCGGCGCCGCCGATCCCGACGAAGTGAATATGTTTGACGATATGTTTCATTGCTGACTTCCTTCCGGGACCGCGCTATGCGCGAATCCCGCTACGGTTGCGCAAATCTGCGCCACCTGTTCGGTCGCATCGGGCTTCGCGAGCGACCGTGAATGCTTCGCCATTTCGACGAGTGTTTCGCGCGTCTGACCGCGCAGCCAGTCAGCCAGCTGCTGTGCCGACAGATCGCGCTGCTGCACGACGACAGCCGCGCCGTTCTTCGCGAGAAACGCCGCGTTCGTCGTCTGGTGATCGTCGACGGCAAACGGGAACGGCACGAAGAACGCCGCGACCCCGACAGCCGCGATTTCGGCGACCGTCATCGCGCCCGAACGGCAGATCACGAGATCCGCGTTCGCGTACGCGCTGGTCATGTCGTCGATAAACGGCAGCAGCTGCACGTCGTCTCCGGTTGCGCTTCCGTTAGAGATACCTGCGTGAATACCAGCTGCCGCGTAGTTCGCGCGCGCTGCTTCGATATGCTTTGCGCCCGCCTGATGCACGATGCGCGGCCTTTCGTTCGGCGCCAGCAGCGCAAGCGCTTTCGGCACGACGTCGTTGAGGCCCGCGGCGCCCAGACTGCCGCCGACCACGAGCACATTCAAAGGACCGCTTCGTAATGCATACCGTGCTTCGGGTGCCGGGACGCGCGCAAGTTCCTCACGAATCGGATTACCGGTCCATTCCGCATTCGGCAGCGCGTTCGGAAACGCGACGAGCACGCGTTTCGCGAGCTTCGCGAGCACCTTGTTCGCGAGCCCCGCGATCGAATTCTGTTCGTGCAACACAAGCGAGCGACCCGACAGCCACGTCATCACGCCCGCGGGAAACGTGATGTAGCCGCCCATGCCGAGCACCACATCAGGCTTTACGCGACGCAGCACCGAAAGACTTTCCGAGCACGCACGCAACAGGTTCACCGGCAACATCAGCTTGGTTTTGATGCCTTTGCCGCGCACACCGCCGAAGCGCACGAACTCGATCGGCACGCCGTGCTTCGGCACGAGCGTCGCTTCCATGCCGGTCGGGTTGCCGAGCCACACGACACGCCATCCCCACGCCTGCATCTGGTGTGCGACGGCGAGCCCCGGGAACACATGTCCCCCGGTGCCGCCGGCCATCACCATCAGCGTGCGCGGATCGGTCGCGAGTCGCGTCATACCTTCCCTCCGCGCATCAGCACCCGGTTTTCATAATCGACACGCAGCAGCACGGCAATTGCGAGGCAGTTGAGCAGAATGCCGGAGCCGCCGTAGCTGACGAGCGGCAACGTGAGACCCTTGGTCGGCAACAGACCGAGGTTCACGCCCATATTGATAAACGTCTGCGCGCCGAACCAGATACCGATGCCTTTCGCGACGAGCCCCGCGAACGTGCGGTCGAGCGCGAGCGCCTGGCGGCCGATCTCGAACGCGCGGCGCACGATCCAGTAGAACAGCAGGATCACGACCATCACGCCGACAAAGCCGAGTTCCTCGCCGATCACGGCGAGGATGAAGTCGGTGTGCGCTTCCGGCAGATAGTTGAGCTTTTCGACGCTGCCGCCGAGGCCCACGCCGAACCACTCGCCGCGGCCGAACGCGATCAGCGAGTGCGTCAACTGATAGGCCTTGCCCTGCGCGTAACGGTCGTCCCACGGATCGAGATACGCGAAGATCCGCTCGCGGCGCCACGGCGATGCCCACACGAGCAGCGTGAAGGTGCCGACCGCGGTGGCCACCAGCCCGCCGAAAATCTTGCCGTTCACGCCGCCGAGGAACAGCAGGCCCATCGCGATCGCGGCGATCACCATGAACGCGCCCATGTCCGGCTCGAGCAGCAACAGCATGCCGACCACGCCGACCGCGAAGCCCATCGGCAAGAAGCCCTTCGCGAAGCTGTGCATGTATTCCTGCTTGCGCACCGTGTAGTTCGCCGCGTAAATCGTCACGGCGAGCTTCATGACTTCCGACGGCTGCATATTCGTGATGCCGAGCGGAATCCAGCGGCGCGCGCCGTTCACGCCCTTGCCGACGTGCGGAATCAGCACGATCACGAGCGCCACGAGCGCGATCAGGAAGAGCTTCGGCGCGTACTTGTCCCACGTCGAAATCGGAATGCGGAACGCGACGATGCCGATCACACCGCCGAGAAACACGTACAGAATCTGCCGCACGAGAAACGCGTAATCGCGGTACGACGCGTATTTCGGCGAATCGGGCATCGCGATCGACGCCGAATACACCATCACGACGCCAAGACCGAGCAGCGCGACGACCACCCACAGCAGCGAATGGTCGTAGTCGAGCATGCGTGAGCGCAGCGGCCGCACGCCGTTGACCGCGCTAGCGAGGCCGCCCGTGATGCCACGGCCCGAAGCCGCGCCGCTCGTTGCGCCCCCGACCTTTCCGGCGGTGACCGAGCCGCGTTGGCCCGAGAGGCGTGATCCGAAGCGTTCCGACCAGCTCATATCATCGTCCCCCGTTCGGCGGCAATTTCTTCGACCGTGCTGTGGAACACCTCGGCACGGTGCGCATAACCCTTGAACATGTCGAAGCTCGCGCACGCGGGCGACAGCAGCACCGCGTCGCCCGGTTGCGCGAGCGCGGCCGCCGCGCGCGTCGCTTCTTCGAGCGTCGCGTGGTCGGCCAGTGCGATGCCGGTGTCGGCGAGCGCTTCGCGAATACGCGGCGCGTCGCGACCGATCAGCATCACGGCACGACACCAGCGCGTGACCGGCGCCGCCAGCGGATCGAATTCCTGGCCCTTGCCGTCGCCGCCTGCGATTAGCACGACGCGCTGCGCGAGACCGTCGAGCGCGGCCACCGTGGCGCCGACATTCGTGCCCTTGCTGTCGTCGACGTAATCGACGCCGTCCACCGACGCGATCAGCTCCACGCGATGCGGCTCGCCGCGGTATTCGCGCAGGCCATGCAGGAGCGGCGCGCCCGGCAGGCCGATCGCGCGCGCCAGCGCGAAGGCGGCCAGCGCGTTTGCCGCGTTATGCAAGCCGCGGATGCGCAGCGCGTCGGCCGGCATCAGGCGCTTCAGCGTGATGTTCGGCGGCGTCGTGCTTTCGGCCTTGCGGCGGCGCGACGTCTTCAGTTCTTCGGCGGCGTCGCGGTCTTCGCCTTCGACGAGCCACACCATGCCGTTCTCGCGCAGTAGCCCGTAGTCGCCATCGTTCGCCGGCTCGTTCAGGCCGAACGTGACGATGGGCGCGGCGCTGTCTGCCGCGGCTGGCGCGAGCGCCATCACGCGCGCGTCGTCGCGGTTCAGCACGCGCACCGTGTTCGCGCCGAAAATGCGGCCTTTCGCGGCGGCATACGCATCGAGCCCGCCGTGCCAGTCGAGATGGTCCTGCGTGATGTTCAGCACCACGGCCGCGTCCGGCGCGAACGTATGCGCGGTTTCGAGCTGGAAGCTCGACAGTTCGAGCACCCAGATCTCGGGCAGCGCGGTGTTGTCGATCGCTTCGCTCAGCTTGTCGAGCGCGGCAGGGCTGATATTGCCGGCCACCGCGACTTTCTTGCCGGCGCGCGCGCAGAGCAAACCGGTGAGGCTCGTCGTCGTGGTCTTGCCGTTCGTGCCGGTGATCGCGATCACCTTCGGCGCGTAGCCGCTTTCGCCGAGCGTCTTCAACGCCTGCGCGAAGAACTCGAGTTCGCCCCACACGGGAATGTCGCGTTCGCGCGCGGCGCTAATCAGCGGCAGCAGATCGGCGGCAAGCGGCGACAGCCCGGGGCTGATCGCGACGAGCTCGACGCCTTCGAGCAGCACCGTCGAAAACGCGCCGCCGACGAAATCGGCGTCGACCTGGTGCGCCTCGAGCGCGGACAGATTCGGCGGCACTTCGCGCGTGTCGGCTATGCGCAGGCGGCAACCATGCCGCGCGCACCAGCGCGCCATCGCGAGGCCCGATTCACCGAGCCCCAGCACGAGCACCATCGGCTTTTGCCGATCCCGAAACTTCTCGCCGAACATCGCTTGCTTTCCTTTGTGGTGCTTAGCGCAACTTGAGCGTGGACAAACCGAACAGGCACAACATCAACGTGATGATCCAGAAACGCACGACCACCTGTGTTTCTTTCCACCCCGATAACTCGAAGTGGTGATGCAGCGGCGCCATCTTGAAGATGCGCCTGCCTTCGCCGTAACGGCGCTTCGTATATTTGAACCACGTGACTTGCAGCATCACGGAAAGCGTTTCGGCGACGAAGATGCCGCCCATGATGAAAAGCACGATCTCCTGGCGCACGATCACCGCGACGGTGCCGAGCGCGCCACCGAGCGCCAGCGCGCCGACGTCGCCCATAAACACCTGCGCGGGGTGCGTGTTGAACCAGAGAAACGCAAGGCCCGCTCCGCCGATCGCGGAACAGAAAATCAGCAATTCGCCAGCGCCCGGTATATGCGGGAACAGCAGATACTTCGAATAGACCGAACTGCCCATCACATACGCGAACACGCCGAGCGACGCGCCGACCAGCACGACCGGCATGATCACGAGGCCGTCGAGACCGTCGGTGAGGTTCACCGCATTGCTCGCGCCGACAATCACGAGGTAGGTGAGCGCGATAAAGCCCCAGACGCCGAGCGGATAGCTGATCGACTTCAGGAACGGCAGCATCAGGTCGGCGCGCGCGGGCAGGCCCATCGACAGACCGCTTCTCACCCACGCCATAAACAGGTCGAACACGCGCACGTTGCTCGCTTCAGACACGCTGAACGCGAGATAAACAGCCGCGAACAGGCCGATCACCGATTGCCAGAAATACTTTTCGCGCGACGACATGCCGCGCGGATCCTTGTAGACCACCTTGCGGTAATCGTCGACCCAGCCGATCAGCCCGAAGCCGAACGTCACCAGAATCACGATCCAGATGAAGCGGTTGGTCAGATCCGCCCACAGCAGCGTCGACACGGCAATGCCGATCAGAATCAGCACGCCGCCCATGGTCGGCGTGCCCGATTTGACGAGGTGCGATTGCGGGCCGTCCTTGCGCACCGCCTGGCCAACCTTCATCTGAGTCAGCTTGCGGATCACCCACGGACCACACACGAGCCCGATCAGCAGCGCGGTAATCGTCGCTGCGACCGCGCGAAAAGTCAGATAACTGATCACGCGCAAGAAGCTTGCGTCATTCTGCAGCCATTGCGCCAGCGCCAGTAGCATGCGTGGTTCCCTTCTCTTTTCAATGTGCGGCGGGGCTGTCGCCCGCCGCATTGGTTTGTGGACTTGTCAAGGCGTCCACCACGCGCTCCATCTGCATGAAGCGCGAGCCTTTCACCAGAAATGTTGCCGTCGCCGTGAAACCGGCCTGCTGCAATTGCGCGACGAGCGCGGCCGGATCGGCCGCGTGCTGCGCCTTCGGACCGTACGCGGCGCACGCATCGCGCGATGCATCGCCCATCGCGTACAGGGCATCGATGCCGCACTCTTTCGCGTACGCGCCAATCTCGCGATGAAACGCCGGACCTTCGTCGCCGGTTTCGCCCATATCGCCCATCACGAGCACGCGCGGCGACGGCCGCGTCGCGAGCACGTCGATCGCGGCGCGCATCGAATCGGGATTCGCGTTGTAGGTGTCGTCTATTACGGTGGCGCCCGCGAGCGCGCCGAGCACCGCGCGCTTGACCTGCAGGCGGCCCTTCACCGCGCCGAACGATTCGAGACCGCGCTTGATCGCATCGAGCGACACACCCGCGGCAAGCGCGGCCGCCGTCGCGGCAAGCGCGTTGCGCGCGTTGTGCGCACCGAGCACTTGCAGCGTCGCATCGATGCGGCCTTGCGGCGTGTCGATGCGCAGCGTGCGGCCGTCGAAGCGGCCCGTGACGGCCGCTTCCGTCATGCATTCGTCCGTATTCAGCGCGAAATCGATCACGTTGTTGCCGGTGGCGGCGACGCGCCAGATGCCTGCATAGACATCGTCGGCCGGGAACACGGCGATGCCGTCGGGCGTAAGCGCGTGAATCACGCTCGCATGTTCGAGCGCGACCGCTTCGACGGTCGCCATAAATTCCTGATGCTCGCGCTGCGCGTTGTTCACCACTGCGACGGTCGGCTCCGCGAGCTTCGCGAGCAACTGAGTTTCGCCCGGGTGATTCATGCCGAGCTCGACGACCGCGAGCCTGTGCGCTTCGCTCAGGCGGAACAGCGTGAGCGGCACCCCGACGTCGTTGTTGAAGTTGCCGGCAGTCGCAAGGCGCGATGCTTCGCCCACTTCTGCCGCAAAGATCGACGAAATCATTTCCTTGACCGTCGTCTTGCCGTTGCTGCCCGTGACCGCGACGAGCGGCATCGTGAACTTGCGGCGCCAGCCGCGCGCAAGCGCGCCGAGCGCGACGCGCGTATCGGCCACGCGCAATGCAGGCACGCGCCAGTCGCCGGGACTGCGCGTGACGAGCGCCGCGTTCACGTGACGGCTCGCGACATCGGTCAGGAAGTCGTGCGCGTCGAAGCGCTCGCCCTTGAGCGCGACGAACAGATCGCCGGGGCCCGTAGTGCGGCTGTCGGTCGACACGCGGTCGAACGTGACGGAACCGTCGCCGAGCACCGTTGCGCCGGGAATCAGCGCGGCGGCTTCGCTCAGCGAGAACATCGCTTTACCTCGCTCGCTCATTCGCCACCTCCGCGCGCTTGCGTCGCACGCGCGGCCAGTGCGAGCCGTGCATGGTCCTGATCCGAAAACTCGCGCTTCTTGCCCATGATTTCCTGTGTGGCTTCGTGGCCCTTGCCCGCGAGCACGATCACGTCTTCGCGCGCCGCGCTGCGGATCGCCTGCAGGATCGCGCTCGCGCGGTCTTCGATGCAGCGCGCCCTCGACGGCTGCGTCATGCCCGCGACGATCTGATCGATGATCGCTTGCGGATCTTCGCTGCGTGGGTTGTCGCTCGTCACGACCAGCGCGTCGGCGCCGCGTTCGGCGATCGCGCCCATCAGCGGACGCTTGGTCGCATCGCGGTCGCCGCCGCAGCCGAACATGCAGACGAGTTCGCCGCCGCGCGCCTCTGCGATTGGGCGCAATGCGACGAGCGTCTTTTCGAGCGCGTCCGGCGTATGCGCGTAATCGATCACGACGAGCGGCTCGTCGTTCTGCAAGCGGCCACCGAGACGCTGCATGCGGCCGTTCACCGGCTCGAGCTTCGAGATTTCCTCGAGCGCCGCGTCGAAAGGCACGTTTGCCGCAAGCAGCGCGCCCAGCACGCCGAGCAGATTGCTGACATTGAACGCGCCGAGCGTGCCGACTTCGACATCTGCGCTGCCCCAGTCGGAGACCAGATGAAACGCGGTGCCCGTCGCGGTCGCGCGCACGTCGCTTGCGATCAGCGCCTGATCGGCGAGTAACGCGCTGACGTCGGACGAGCCCACGCCGCCTTCGAGCGAATACGCGATCGTGCGCGCATGCCCTTTCGTGCTGGCAATGAGGCGGCGGCCCGCTTCGTCGTCGGCGTTGATGACGGCGACACGCAATTCGGGCCATTCGAACAGGCGCGTTTTCGCCGCTTCATACGCGGCAAACGTGTGGTGATAGTCGAGATGGTCCTGCGTCAGGTTCGTGAATACCGCGATATCGAATTTGGTGCCGTTCACACGCCCCTGATGCAGGGCATGCGACGACACTTCCATCGCGATCGCCTGCGCGCCCTCGTGACGCAATTGCGCGAGGCTGCGCTGCAGCTGCGGCGCATCGGGCGTCGTAAAGCCGGTATGAACGAGATGGCCGGGCATGCCGGTGCCGAGCGTGCCGATCACCGCGCACGGCAAGCTATGCGCCGACAGCGCCGTGGCAATCCATTGCGTGCACGACGTCTTGCCGTTCGTGCCCGTCACGCCGATCACGCGCATGGCGTCGCTCGGGTCGTGGTACCAGGCGCTGGCAATCGCGCCCGCGAGTTCGTTCAGCGCAGGCACCGCGTGGGCGGTCGCCGCGACCGGTTGCGTCGTCGCGAGGCCTTCCGGTTGATACAGCACTGCGGCGGCGCCGCGTTCGATCGCATTGTCGATAAACGGCCGGTTGTCCGCGCCTTCGACCGCATATGCGAGAAACGCATCGCCTGCTGCCAGTGACCGTGTGTCCGCATGCAGGTGCGCATCGGGCTTCACGTGCTCGCGCAGCCACGCGAGCGCGTCGTCGATTTGCGGACGGGCCGGATGGGAGAAACGCAGCGCGCTCATCGCACAACTCCCGGGTGTTCCTTCGCGTTGCTCGAGATCGTCAGCTTCTTCGCGGACGCGCCATGGGTCGCGATCTTCGCAGCGAACTTCTTCGCGTTGTTTGCACCGTTCGCACCGTTCGCGTGGTTCGACGCAACA
This sequence comes from Paraburkholderia edwinii, assembly GCF_019428685.1. NCBI lineage: Bacteria > Pseudomonadati > Pseudomonadota > Betaproteobacteria > Burkholderiales > Burkholderiaceae > Paraburkholderia > Paraburkholderia edwinii. The sequence continues at coordinate 871,764 of NZ_CP080095.1, read as the reverse complement.
ACGCTCTTCGCTGTGTTCTTCGTACCGCCGCTCGCCGCATCGCCGTTGTTCCCGGCGGACGCGACGGCCTCGGTCTGGTTCGTGTCGTCCGACACGACCATCTGCTTGATCGGCATATCGGGCGGCACGTTCAGCGAGCGCAGCGTGTCGCCGGCGATCGCCGAGAACACGGGGCCCGACACCTGGCCGCCGAAGTGGCTGCCCGCGGTCGGCTCGTCGACCGACACCGCGATTACGACGCGCGGATTCGGCATCGGCGCCATGCCGACAAACGATGCGCGATATTTCGATTTGTCGTAGCCGCGGCCCGAGTGCTTGTACGCGGTGCCGCTCTTGCCGCCGACGCGATAGCCGGGCACCGCGGCATCGGGCGACGTGCCGCCTGGCGAGACGACGGTTTCGAGCATCGCGCGCACTTCGCGCGCGGTAACTGGCGAAAACACCTGCGTGCCGGTGGCCGGCTGGTCGCCGGGCGTGTGGAAAATCGAGATCGGCAGGATCTGGCCGTCGTGTGCGATCGCGGTGTACGCGCGTGCGAGCTGGAACAGCGACGCCGACAGGCCGTAGCCGTACGACATGGTCGCCTGCTCGATGCGGCGCCAGCTCTTCCACGGACGCAGGCGGCCCGCCGCCGCGCCAGGAAAACCGACCTTCGGCGCCTGGCCGAGACCGATGCTGGTATACATATTCCACATCTCTTCGGGCTTGAGCTGCATCGCGATCTTCGTCGCGCCGATGTTGCTCGACTTCTGGATCACGCCGCCAACTGTAAGCACGCCAAACGCGCTGTCGTCAGTGATCGTTGCGCCGTCGAGGACAAAGCGTCCAGGCCCCGTATCCACCAGTGTAGTCGGCGAGACGCGGTGCAGATCGAGCGCGAGCGACACCGTGAACGGCTTCATGATCGAGCCCGGCTCGAACACGTCGGTGAGAATACGGTTGCGCAGCTGCTCGCCCGTCAGGTGCGAGCGGTCGTTCGGGTTGTACGTCGGGTAATTGACGAGCGCGAGCACTTCACCGGTGCGCACGTCGACCACCATCGCGGCGCCCGCCTTCGCCTTGAACTTCTGCACCGCGGCTTTAAGGTTCGTGTAAGCGATGTACTGAATCTTGCTGTCGATCGACAGCTCGACATCCTTGCCGTTGTGCGGCACGACCGTCTCGTCGACGTCTTCGACGATGTGGCCCATGCGGTCCTTGATCACGCGGCGCGTGCCGGACATGCCGGCGAGCATCTTCTGGTCGCCGAGTTCGACGCCTTCCTGGCCTTCGTCCTCGACGTTCGTAAATCCGATCAGGTGAGCCGTGATCTCGCCTTCCGGATAGAAGCGCTTGTATTCGTTGCGCTGGTAAACGCCGGGAATATCGAGCGCCGCGACTTGCGCGGCGACATCGACCGGCACCTGGCGCTTCACGTAGACAAAAGTTTTGTCTTCGGACAGCTTCGTGCGCAGCTCTTTATCGGACATGTCGAGCAGTTTGCCGAGCTGGTGCAGCTTGTCGGCGCCGAGATCGTCGGGCACCGACTCGGGAATCGCCCAGATTGCGCGCACGGGCAGGCTCGTCGCAAGCACAAGGCCGTTGCGATCGAGGATCTTGCCGCGTGTGGCCGGCAACTCGATGGTGCGCTGATAGCGGCTTTCGCCCTGCTTCTGATAGAACGCGTTGCCCGGACCCTGAATCCAGAACGCGCGCCCAGCCAGGGCGACAAACGCCATAAACAGCAGGAACACGACGAGCTTCGAGCGCCACATCGGCAGGCGCACCGAAAGAATGGGGTTCGCGGAAAACGCGACGCTCTTGCGATTCGACGATTTCTTCATCATCGCGCGCCTCCGCGGGAGCTTGCCGCCTGGACCGCTTGCGGCGATCCCGCTTTCGCGTTCGCCGGCGCCGATGCAGGCCCGGACGTCGGAATCGGCGCGTCCTCGGCCGTCGCGGTGCCCGGTTCGAGCTGGACGTATTGCGTGCGGCCCGTCGTGGCCTGCTGCATCTTCAGGGAATCGGTGGCGAGCTGCTCGATGCGCGAGGTTTTCGACAGCGCGCTCTGCTGATATTGAAGCTGCGAATAGTCCTGCTGCAGCTGGCGCTCCTGCGACTGCGCGCGCTGCAACTGGATAAAGAACTGGCGCTGCTGGTTCGTCGCGTTCACGACGGAAAGGGCACAGCCCATGACGACGATCAGCAGGAAGATATTGAGGCGGTTCATGGCGCGATCCGCTCCGCGACGCGCATCACGGCGGAACGGGCGCGAGGATTGGCGGCGACTTCGGCGTCGCTCGCGAAAACACGGCCTAGCAGTTTGAATGGAGGGCTCGGCAGGTCGACTGCACGAATCGGCAGACGGCGGTCCACCACAGGCGCAGTGGACTGCGCCTGCATGAATCGCTTGACGATGCGGTCTTCGAGCGAATGAAAGCTGATCACGACCAGCCGCCCCCCTTGCTCCAGCAGCGACAACGCCGCCTCTAGTACGACTTGCAGCTCCGCAAGCTCTTGATTGACGTGAATCCGTATAGCCTGAAAGGTGCGGGTTGCCGGGTCCTTACCCTTCTCACGGGTTTTGACGGCGTTAGCCACGATTTGGGCAAGCTCGCCCGTGCTTGCGAGAGGCCCAAGACGTTCGGACTCTGCCCGGCGAGCAACAAGCGCCTTTGCAATCTGAACAGCAAACCGTTCTTCCCCATAATCTCTGATCACCTCCGTCAGTTCCTGCAACGTGGCCCGCGCGAGCCAATCCGCGGCGGATTCGCCGCGCGTCGGGTCCATACGCATGTCGAGCGGGCCATCGGCGCGAAAACTGAAACCCCGCTCCGGATCGTCGACTTGCGGCGACGACACGCCCAGATCCAGCAATACACCCGACACACGCCCTACCCCGCGCGACGCCAGCGCGTCGCGCAGTGATGCAAAACTCTGATGCACGATTTCGAAACGCGGATCGGCCATGCCTTGCGCCGTTTCGATCGCAAGCGGATCTTTATCGAATGCGATCAGACGGCCTGCCTCACCCAGCTTGCCCAGCACTGCCCGACTGTGGCCGCCGCGCCCGAACGTGCCGTCCACATAGACGCCGTCCGTGCGCGTCACCAGCGCGTCGACCGCTTCCTCCAGCAGCACCGTGCGATGCTGCAACTCCTTTCCCATCGCAGGCGCCATGTCGATCACCCGCGGTCAGAATGTGAAGTTCTTCAGCGCTTCGGGCATGCCCTGCGCCATCGCCGCCTGTTCCTTCGCGTTGTAGGTCTGTGCGTCCCACAACTCGAAGTGACTTCCCATTCCTAACAACATCACGTCTTTTTCAAGCGAGCCGGCGATGCGCAATTCGGGTGACACGAGCACGCGCCCGGCCGTATCGAGTTCGACGTCGGCTGCATTGCCGAGAAAGATCCGCTGCCACCACTTCGCTTCCATCGGCAGCGCGGCGATTTTCGTGCGAAAGACCTCCCACTCGGGGCGCGGAAACAGCAACAGGCAGCCGTCCGGGTGCTTGGTAATCGTCACCCGGCCTTCTGCCTGTCCTTGCAGCGCATCACGATAGCGAGCCGGGATCGACATTCTCCCTTTCGCATCGAGTGTCAGCGCTGACGCCCCTTGGAACACTTCAACTCCCCTTTGTGAGGGCGTTGTAAGACGCCGCCCAGTCTTGAAAACTTACCTGAAATACGCGTGTAGATCACACAAAAATACACTTTCTCACACTGTCTCCCACTTTAGAGTAACCCCATACACGGGTCAAGGGAGGCGGGCCGATTTTTAACGAATTTTGTTTGATAGAACAAGGACTTAGCGACAGTCCTTCAAGTCAGACGTAAACGGGAAAATCGTTATAAATGAATCAGATAGTGGAACTTGTGAAGGTAGTACTTGAGAAGTCGGGCGAAAAAGCGCGGTTTTCAGGGCTTCAGAGGGGCGGGATCCGGCGTGCAAAGCGAACAAACACGCGGATGTCGGCGGTGGGAGTCGAGCGCGATTCAGGCAAGGTAAAGGACGGCGTGGTAATCGCCGTCCAAAGGCCGTTTTCAGGTAAAAAGATTAGATGCTTTAGATACGGTACGCGGTGGTCGTCATGATTTTCGACGCCGCGCGCATCAGCGCACGCGCGGGAAAAGGCAGCTCGACACCGCCTGCGTCCATCGCTGCTTTACCGTGCGCTGCTTCGTCGGCGCGCATCTGCTCGACGATGGCGCGCGATTCGTGGTCCGCGGCCGGCAGTGCTTCCATATGGCCGTTCAGATGATGCTCGACCTGGCGCTCGGTCTCGGCCATGAAGCCGAGGCTCACGCGATCGCCGAAACGCCCCGCGGCGAAGCCGATTGCGAGCGCGCCTGCGTACCACAGCGGGTTCAGGAGACTGGGGCGCGAATCGAGCGCTTCGAGGCGTTTCGCGGTCCACGCGAGGTGATCTTCCTCTTCGCGCGCGGCGTTTTCGAAGGCCTGCTTCAAGGATGGAGAACGTGTGGCGAGCTTTTGCGCCTGATAGAGCGCCTGCGCGCAGACTTCGCCGACATGATTGACACGCATGAGCCCCGCCGCGTGCGCGCGCTCCTGCGCGGTCATTTCGACGCGTTCGGCGGAATCGCCGACGTCTGCCGCATCGGCTGCATCTGCCGTAGCGGCGGGATCGGCCGGTCGGGCCGGCACCGGCATCGGGCGACTCATGCGCGACACGCCTGTCATCGATCGCAATCCGCGGTCGAACTCCGTAATCAAGTCGTCAAGCAGCATCCTGCTCCTCCAGTCAGACCGATCTCTCGAATGCGACCGGATTCCGTGCATTCGAGCCCTCAAAATAGGGGATTTTGGTAACCAAACATCAATTTTAGACCATGTTGCGGAAAGGAAACATCCGGCAACGGCGGGAGACCACGAGACGTCGTCCGACGCGGCGCGCTGTGGCACGTCGTGGCGCGGCGCGCATCGTCCAGTTCCTTTGCACATAAAACTTTCGGATTCCCTGGAGATCGCTGCGAAATAAAAAAAGAGGCGCCCTTTTCGAAGGCGCCTCCTTGTTCGGCCGGGCCGCGTGGGCCGCGTTATGCGCGGCCGTCGCGCAACTCGCGGCGCAGAATCTTGCCCACGTTGCTCTTCGGCAATTCCTTGCGGAACTCGACGATGCGCGGCCGCTTATAAGGCGTGAGCTGGTCTTTGCAGAACGCGATGATGTCCGCATCGGTCAGCTTTTCGTCCTTCTTGACGATAAAGAGCTTCACCGCTTCGCCGCACTGCGGGTCAGGCACGCCGACCGCCGCCACTTCGAACACGCCCGGATGCTTCGCGACCACATCCTCGACTTCGTTCGGATAAACGTTGAAGCCCGACACGAGAATCATGTCCTTCTTGCGATCGACGATCTTCACGTAGCCGCGCTCGTCCATCAGCCCGATGTCGCCGGAGCGCAAAAAGCCGTCCGCGGTCATCACTTTCGCGGTTTCATCGGGTCGGTTCCAGTAGCCGGCCATCACCTGCGGACCGCGAATGCAGACTTCGCCCGGCTGACCGAGCGGCACTTCGTTGCCGTCGTCGTCGCGAATCGAGATTTCCGTCGACGACACCGGCAGGCCGATCGTGCCGTTGTACTCGGTGGCCGTGACCGGATTGCAGCTGACCGTCGGCGAGGTCTCCGACAAGCCATAACCCTCGATGATCGGCGTCTTCGTGCGCGCGAACCAGCGCTCGGCGACGGCCTTCTGCACAGCCATGCCGCCCGCGTTCGCGACCATCAGGTTCGAGAAGTCGAGCTTGTCGAAATCCGGATGGTTAAGCATTGCGTTGTAGAGCGTGTTGACGGCCGGCAACGTCGTGATCTGGTAGCCCTGCAGCGACTTGATCATGCCGCCGATGTCGCGCGGGTTCGGAATCAGCACGACGAGGCCGCCCTGGCGGATCGGCATCAAGCCGCAGACCGTCAGCGCGAACACGTGATAGAGCGGCAGCGCGGCGACCGTGACCGTTTGCGTGACGTCGGGCCGCGCGACGCGAGCCGGTTCGTGCCACGCCGCGGACTGCAGCACATTGGCGATCAGATTGCGATGGGTGAGCGTCGCGCCCTTCGATACCCCGGTCGTGCCGCCCGTATATTGCAGAAACGCGATGTCTTGCTGACCTTGCTGGACGGGCTTGAAGGTCGCGCGCGCGCCCTGCGCGAGCGCGTCGTTGAAGCGCACGTGACCGGGCAAGCTCCACGCAGGCACCAACTTCTTCACGCGCCGCACAACGAAATTGACGATGTGCCCTTTCAGCCCCAGCAGATCGCCCATCGACGCGACGATCACATGCCTGATCGACGTGTTGCCGATCACCGCCTGCACGGTCGCCGCAAAGTTCTCGAGCACGATGATCGCCTGTGCGCCGCTGTCCTTCATCTGATATTCGAGTTCGCGCGGGGTGTAGAGCGGATTCGCATTTACGACGACATAGCCCGCGCGCAGAATCGCCGCGATCGCGATCGGGTACTGCAGCACATTCGGCATCATGATCGCGATGCGCGCGCCGCGCTCGAGTCCCTTCGACTGGAACCACGCGCCCAGGCGGCGCGAGAATTCGTCGAGTTCGCGGTAGGAAATTGATTTGCCCATGCACGCGAACGCGGGCTTGTCGCGATATTCGCGGAAGCTTTCTTCAAGTAGATCGGCCACCGATGCGTACTGCGTTGGATCAATCTCCGCCGGCACGCCGGGTGGGTACGATTTCAGCCAGATCTTCTGCATACGGTGTTTCTCCGGTCCCATGCGCGATGGTTGATATTGCTGCTATGTTTTCGAATGATCGTGCGAAAGGCAGCGCATCGTAGCACGCGTTTTTCCGCACTTTATTTCGGGTAACCACCGGTTTAGACGATGGCCTCGAAACGGAAGAACACCTGCCCGCGGCGGTCATTCCGTTTGGCTTGTCCACGCATGCATATATATAGGCGAGGGAAAGAACTGTGGGTGCGGGGGCGGGTTATTTCGTTGCGCGATTGGCCAGATGATTCGGTTGCTTCGCCTTTGGGTGGTGGGGGCGGCGGCTTGCGTGCGGATGGGTAAGGCCGCGTTTCGTCTTGTGCTTTTTATGTTTTGGACCGGGCGTCATTGCTGGCGATGCATTGCGTTACTTTGCTTTGCGAATGACGCCCGGGTTTATGCGTTACTTATGCATTGCTTGCGCGTTAAGCGCGTTCGACTTCGACGAGACAGTCATAGAACGTCGCCGAACCACCGAGATCGGTTAATGCCTGGCTCGTCACCTGGTTCGCATTGCGGCCGTCCGGTGCGAGCTTCTTCCACCAGATCGACAGGCCGACGACGAGCCCTTCGCGTGCTTTGTCCGTCACGCGGGCCCGCGCCTGCATCGAACCGCGGTCGTTGAAGATGCGCACGTGGTTTCCTTCGCTGATGCCGCGGCGCTCAGCATCAGCGGGATGGATGTCGAGATGCGGCTCGCCTTCAGTCGAACGCAGGCTTTCGACGTTGACGAAAGTGCTGTTCAGGAAGTTGCGCGCGGGCGGAGAGATCATTGCGAGCGGATAGCGGGACGCGAGTTCGGGCGCATTTTCGGCCGACTCGTACGGCGGCAGATAGTCGGGCAGCGGATCAAGGCCTTGTTGCGCGAGCCGTTCGCTATAGAACTCGCATTTGCCCGACGGCGTGCGAAAGCCGCCGTTCGCGAACGGCGCGTCCGGCACATGCAGCTTTGCCCAGCCGGCGTGCTTGAGTGCCGGCCAGTCGACACCCTCGAGCGCAGCGTCGTCCCAGCGGAAGGCCGCCGCGGCGACGTCTTCATCGGTCTCGAAGAGCGCCGGTTCGGTGAGGCCCATGGCGCGCGCGATGCCCCGGAAAATCTCGGTGTTCGGCTTCGCGTCGCCGATCGGTGCAATCGCGGGCAGGTTCGCCATCACGTACGTGTGGCCGTACGACTTGTGGATGTCGAGGTGCTCGAGCTGCGTGGTGGCGGGGAGCAGCAGGTCGGCGTAGTCGGCGGTGTCGGTCTGGAAGTGCTCGAGGACGATCGTGAAGAGATCTTCGCGAGCAAAGCCTGCGGCCACGCGCTCGGAATCGGGCGCAACGGCGACCGGATTTGAGTTGTAGACGATGATTGCCTCGACCTTTGGGCCGAATCCGGTGTTCGTGCTGGTGTTGCCGACGTTGCTGGCGTTGCTGGTGTCGCCGGGGTGAAGCAACGCATCGCCGATCGCGTTCATATTGATGACGCGCGATGGTGCGGATGGCCAGCCCGGCATCAGATCGGGCCGGGCCAGCGCGAACGAATCGACCGGCGCCCATCCCGATGACGACAACAGTGCGCCGCCCGCGCGCTCACGCCACGCGCCGGTCAGCGACGGCAGGCTGGCAATCGCGCGCACCGCGTTGCCGCCGCCGCGCACACGCTGCATGCCATAGTTGAGACGGATCGCGGATTTGCGGGTTTTGCCGTAAAGACGCGCAAGTTCCACGATCTCCGTTTGTTCCAGACCGCAAATCTCCGCGACGCGTTCCGGCGTGTAGGTGAGCGCGCGCGCCTTCAACTGCTCGAAACCGAGCGTGTGGTCGGCGATATACGCGTGATCGAGAAAGTCTTCGGTGATGAGTACATGCATGATCCCGAGCGCGAGTGCGCCGTCGGTGCCGGGCCTGAGTGCGATGTGCTGATGGCACTTTTCGGCCGTGAGCGACCGGTAGGGGTCGATGGCGATCAGGCGGGCGCCATTGCGCTTGGCTTCTTGCGCGCGCGTCCAGAAATGCAGGTTCGACGCGATTGGATTGGCGCCCCAGATCAGGATCAATTCGCTTTCGGAGAAGAACTCGGTGAGCATGCCGAGACCTGCGCCGTACGTGTATTTGAGACCTGCCGCGCCTGCGGACGCGCAAATCGTGCGATCGAGCTGCGACGCACCGAGCTTGTGGAAGAACCGCTGCGCAATGCTGTCGCCCTGCACGAGGCCCATCGTGCCGGCGTAGCTGTAGGGGACGATTGCTTCGGGCGCGCGCGCTGCGATTTCGGACAGCTTCGTGGCTGCTAGTGCAAATGCTTCGTCCCATGTAACCGGCTCGAAACGCCCTTCGCCTTTTTTGCCGACACGTTTCATTGGCGTGGTCAGGCGGCTCGTGTGGTGCACGCGGTCCGCATAGCGACTGACCTTGGTGCACAGCACACCCTGCGTCGGCGGGTGGTCGGGATCGCCGGTCACCTTGATGGCGCGGCCGTTTTCGACGGTCACACGCATCGCGCAAGTATCCGGGCAATCGTGCGGACAGACCGCGCGGGCGAATTCGGTGGGAGCGTTCATGGAAGTGGGGCCTGTTCTCTTCTGAATGCGTGTGGGTTTGTGCGTGCGTGCGGCTGGATCTGGAGTTGGCTGATGCCGGTGGCCGGTCGCGGGCTGCTGCGGCGGCGTGCTGGCGCTGCTTCGGTGATACGGCTTGCTGGTACCGGCTTGCTGGCTCCAATTTGCCGGTGCGGCTTTTACTGGCGTTGCTTTACCGGCGTTCTTTACGGGCGTTGCTTTACTGGCGTTGCTTTACTGGCGTTGCTTTACTGGTGTTGCTTTACTGGTGTTGCTTTACTGGTGTTGCTTTACTGGTGTTGCTTTGCTGGTGTTGCTTTTGCTGGTGTTGCTTTTGCTGGTGTTGCTTTTGCCCGTGTCGCTTCTATCGGTGTCGATCGTCGGCGCCGGTTACTGGTCGGTCCGGCTTGCGTGGGTAGTTTGCTTCGGCGAAATGCACGTGAAAGATCGATTTTATTATGTTCGCCGCCCATATGGCGGCCTGCCACAACGTTCGGAGCGTCGGTTGTCGCGCTGTCAGAAATATCGATCGGCGTAGAATCAAATGATTATCCGGCGCCGGTGAGACTCGGTCGTCGCTCGCTCAAATCACTTCCGGCAGCTAGCGCACCTTTCATCATGAAACTTATCCCTGAAATCCAGTCCGCGCATGGCGAAATTCAGTCCCTTCGACGAACGATTCACGCGCATCCTGAACTGCGTTATGAAGAGACGCACACGTCCGATCTGGTGGCGAAGACGTTGTCCGGTTGGGGAATTGAAGTCCATCGCGGACTCGGTAAAACCGGCGTCGTCGGCGTATTGAAGCGTGGCAATGGCACGCGCTCGATCGGCTTGCGCGCCGATATGGATGCGTTGCCGATTCTCGAGCTCAATACGTTCGATCACCGTTCCCGCAACGACGGGAAGATGCACGCGTGCGGACACGATGGACACACGGCGATGCTGCTCGGCGCCGCGCGCTACCTCGCGAAGCATGGCGACTTCGACGGCACGATCGTGTTTATCTTCCAGCCGGCCGAAGAAGGCGGCGCCGGCGCTAAGGCTATGATCGACGATGGGCTCTTCACGCGATTTCCTGTCGATGCGGTGTTCGGCATCCACAACTGGCCGGGTCTTGGCGCCGGACACTTCGGCGTGACCGACGGGCCGATCATGGCGTCGAGTAATGAATTCCGGATCGAGGTGAAGGGCGTGGGCGCTCACGCAGCCTTGCCGCATAACGGGCGCGACCCGGTCTTCACGGCTGTGCAGATCGCGAATGGTCTGCAGGGCATCATCACGCGCAACAAGAAGCCGATCGATACCGGGGTCCTGTCGATTACGCAGATTCATGCGGGCGATGCGGTGAACGTGGTGCCGAACGAGGCGTGGCTCGCCGGGACCGTGCGCACGTTCACGACGCAGACGCTCGACATGATCGAGTCGCGTATGCACAAGATCGTGGAGAGTATCGCGGAAGCGTATGAGTGTTCGGCCAAACTGACGTTTCGACGCAATTACCCGCCGACGGTCAATACCAGCGAAGAGACAAAGTTTGCGGCGATGGTGATGAAGGAAATCGTCGGGGAGGAAAACGTCATCGATCCGATCGAGCCGACGATGACCGCCGAAGACTTCTCGTTCATGCTGGAAGCGAAGCCGGGATGCTATGCGTTCCTCGGCAATGGAGATGGCGATCATCGCGAGATGGGACACGGCGACGGGCCATGCATGCTGCACAACGCGAGCTATGACTTCAACGACGAGTTGCTGCCGGTCGGGTCGACGTACTGGGTGAGGTTGGCGCAGCGATTCCTGGCGCGCTAAGCGCAATCGCTATGGCTTGACGGTGAGTGCTTGAGAGCACCTGAGTGCCAGGACGCTGACGGTCTTTAATTGCCGTAAACGCACAAACCCCGCCTTTGGTGGGCGGGGTTTGTGTTTGCTTTGGGGAGCCTGACGATTACCTACTTTCACACGGGCAATCCGCACTATCATCGGCGTGGAGTCGTTTCACGGTCCTGTTCGGGATGGGAAGGGGTGGGACCGACTCGCTATGGTCATCAGGCATGACGGGTTGTTCTGCTGCGTTTTTGGGGCAGCAGAACCAATCGGGAAGAAGCTTTGGTAAGAGGTTGTGTTGTCTGGCACAACACTGATCACTCAACCGTCTGTTTGCGCTACCCCCTACGGGGGCGGGATGTCCGTAAGTGCTGAAGCACTAACGGTCACCTTGCCCCCTTGCGGGGGTGGTTCCGGGCCAGGCGCTAAAGCGCCAAGCCGTCACGTAAAACACACCGGTTATAGGATCAAGCCTTACGGGCAATTAGTATCAGTTAGCTTAACGCATTACTGCGCTTCCACACCTGACCTATCAACGTCCTGGTCTTGAACGACCCTTCAAGGGGCTCGAAGCCCCGGGGATATCTCATCTCAAGGCGAGTTTCCCGCTTAGATGCTTTCAGCGGTTATCTCTTCCGAACATAGCTACCCGGCGATGCCACTGGCGTGACAACCGGTACACCAGAGGTTCGTCCACTCCGGTCCTCTCGTACTAGGAGCAGGTCCCTTCAAATATCCAGCGCCCACGGCAGATAGGGACCAAACTGTCTCACGACGTTTTAAACCCAGCTCACGTACCTCTTTAAATGGCGAACAGCCATACCCTTGGGACCGGCTACAGCCCCAGGATGAGATGAGCCGACATCGAGGTGCCAAACACCGCCGTCGATATGAACTCTTGGGCGGTATCAGCCTGTTATCCCCAGAGTACCTTTTATCCGTTGAGCGATGGCCCTTCCATACAGAACCACCGGATCACTATGACCTGCTTTCGCACCTGCTCGACTTGTCAGTCTCGCAGTCAAGCACGCTTATGCCATTGCACTATCAGCACGATTTCCGACCGTACCTAGCGTACCTTCGTACTCCTCCGTTACACTTTGGGAGGAGACCGCCCCAGTCAAACTGCCTGCCATGCACTGTCCCCGAACCCGCTTCAGGGTCCAAGGTTAGAACCTCAAACAGATCAGGGTGGTATTTCAAGGACGGCTCCACGCAAACTGGCGTTCACGCTTCATAGCCTCCCACCTATCCTACACAGACCGGTTCAAAGTCCAATGCAAAGCTGCAGTAAAGGTTCATGGGGTCTTTCCGTCTAGCCGCGGGGAGATTGCATCATCACAAACACTTCAACTTCGCTGAGTCTCGGGAGGAGACAGTGTGGCCATCGTTACGCCATTCGTGCAGGTCGGAACTTACCCGACAAGGAATTTCGCTACCTTAGGACCGTTATAGTTACGGCCGCCGTTTACCGGGACTTCAATCAAGAGCTTGCACCCCATCATTTAATCTTCCGGCACCGGGCAGGCGTCACACCCTATACGTCCACTTTCGTGTTTGCAGAGTGCTGTGTTTTTATTAAACAGTCGCAGCCACCAGTTTATTGCAACCCCTTCACCCTCCTGGCGCAGGCCAGTCAAGCTACAAGGGCGTACCTTATCCCGAAGTTACGGTACCAATTTGCCGAGTTCCTTCTCCCGAGTTCTCTCAAGCGCCTTAGAATACTCATCTCGCCCACCTGTGTCGGTTTGCGGTACGGTCAATGTGAAACTGAAGCTTAGAGGCTTTTCCTGGAACCCCTTCCAGTTGCTTCGCTCCCTAAGGAGCTCGCGCCACGCCCTTGAATCCTGTGCCCGGATTTGCCAGAGCACCTTCTCCAACGCAGCGACCGGGACTTCCAACACCCGGACAACCTTCCGCGATCCGTCCCCCCATCGCATTTCACACTGGTGCAGGAATATTGACCTGCTTCCCATCAGCTACGCATTTCTGCCTCGCCTTAGGGGCCGACTCACCCTACGCCGATGAACGTTGCGTAGGAAACCTTGGGCTTACGGCGAGGGGGCCTTTCACCCCCTTTATCGCTACTCATGTCAGCATTCGCACTTCCGATACCTCCAGCACACTTTCCAGTGCACCTTCGCAGGCTTACGGAACGCTCTCCTACCATGCGTGCAAAGCACGCATCCGCAGCTTCGGTATATGGCTTAGCCCCGTTACATCTTCCGCGCAGGACGACTCGATCAGTGAGCTATTACGCTTTCTTTAAAGGGTGGCTGCTTCTAAGCCAACCTCCTGACTGTTTTAGCCTTCCCACTTCGTTTCCCACTTAGCCATATTTGGGGACCTTAGCTGGCGGTCTGGGTTGTTTCCCTCTTGACACCGGACGTTAGCACCCGATGTCTGTCTCCCGTGATTGCACTCTTCGGTATTCGGAGTTTGCTATGGCGAAGTAATCCGCAATGGACCCTTCAACCATGACAGTGCTCTACCCCCGAAGGTGAGACACGAGGCACTACCTAAATAGTTTTCGGAGAGAACCAGCTATTTCCAGATTTGTTTAGCCTTTCACCCCTATCCACAGCTCATCCCCTAGTTTTTCAACACTAGTGGGTTCGGACCTCCAGCACGTGTTACCGTGCCTTCATCCTGGCCATGGATAGATCATCTGGTTTCGGGTCTACACCCAGCGACTAAAATCGCCCTGTTCGGACTCGCTTTCGCTACGCCTGCCCTAATCGGTTAAGCTCGCCACTGAATGTAAGTCGCTGACCCATTATACAAAAGGTACGCCGTCACCCCTTGCGAGGCTCCGACTGTTTGTATGCATGCGGTTTCAGGATCTGTTTCACTCCCCTCCCGGGGTTCTTTTCGCCTTTCCCTCACGGTACTGGTTCACTATCGGTCGATCACGAGTATTTAGCCTTGGAGGATGGTCCCCCCATCTTCAGACAGGATTTCACGTGTCCCGCCCTACTTGTCGTACACCTAGTTCTTCCACACTGTTTTCGCCTACGGGGCTATCACCCGCTATGGCCGCACTTTCCAGAGCGTTTGGCTAACACTGCAGATAAAGAGTACAGGCTGGTCCCATTTCGCTCGCCACTACTTTGGGAATCTCGGTTGATTTCTGTTCCTGCGGCTACTTAGATGTTTCAGTTCGCCGCGTTCGCTTCACATAGCCTATGTATTCAGCTACGGATACTCCATTCGGAGTGGGTTTCCCCATTCGGATATCGGTGGATCAAAGCTCGTTTGCCAGCTCCCCACCGCTTTTCGCAGGCTACCGCGTCCTTCATCGCCTGTGATCGCCAAGGCATCCACCACATGCACTTGTTCGCTTGACCCTATAACGGGTGTGTCTCGCGGCCAGCGTTAGCGCTTTAGCGCTTACACTGGGCTCGCCCCCGAAGGGGGTACACATTCCGCTACAGGCTGAGTTTTCGCGTTGTGCCGTATTCCAAGCGCCCTCTTATCGAGGACCCTAAAAAATACTTCGATACAATCACAACCCTGATCAATCTACTCACGTCCATCTCGAGACGCTTTCATTGATCTCTTACTACTGCTTCTTCCTGATTGTTAAAGAACGACAGCCGATATGCGCTACTACCGCACTCGATACTGACTGGCGCAATCGCCAATACGCAATCTCCGGTCAGCTGACCAGCAGATTCTGTATTGGGGATTGGTGGAGGATGACGGGATCGAACCGACGACCCCCTGCTTGCAAAGCAGGTGCTCTCCCAGCTGAGCTAATCCCCCGCACGACAACTTTCAAGGGATCTGCTCTCCACCTTCCGCCCCCTTCGGGGGTGGGGCTTCCGTAAGCGCTGAAGCGCTAACGGCAGCCGACATGGTGGGTCTGGCTGGATTCGAACCAGCGACCCCCGCCTTATCAAGACGGTGCTCTAACCGACTGAGCTACAGACCCCTTCAGCCTGTCCTTCAATGCACAGCCGACAAGTGTGAGTGCTCAACTTAAGACGCAAAGCTCTGGAAAGGAGGTGATCCAGCCGCACCTTCCGATACGGCTACCTTGTTACGACTTCACCCCAGTCATGAATCCTACCGTGGTGACCGTCCTCCTTGCGGTTAGACTAGCCACTTCTGGTAAAACCCACTCCCATGGTGTGACGGGCGGTGTGTACAAGACCCGGGAACGTATTCACCGCGGCATGCTGATCCGCGATTACTAGCGATTCCAGCTTCACGCAGTCGAGTTGCAGACTGCGATCCGGACTACGATCGGTTTTCTGGGATTGGCTCCACCTCGCGGCTTGGCAACCCTCTGTTCCGACCATTGTATGACGTGTGAAGCCCTACCCATAAGGGCCATGAGGACTTGACGTCATCCCCACCTTCCTCCGGTTTGTCACCGGCAGTCTCCCTGGAGTGCTCTTGCGTAGCAACCAGGGACAAGGGTTGCGCTCGTTGCGGGACTTAACCCAACATCTCACGACACGAGCTGACGACAGCCATGCAGCACCTGTGTTACGGCTCCCTTTCGGGCACCCCCACCTCTCAGCAGGGTTCCGTACATGTCAAGGGTAGGTAAGGTTTTTCGCGTTGCATCGAATTAATCCACATCATCCACCGCTTGTGCGGGTCCCCGTCAATTCCTTTGAGTTTTAATCTTGCGACCGTACTCCCCAGGCGGTCAACTTCACGCGTTAGCTACGTTACCAAGCCAATGAAGGCCCGACAACCAGTTGACATCGTTTAGGGCGTGGACTACCAGGGTATCTAATCCTGTTTGCTCCCCACGCTTTCGTGCATGAGCGTCAGTATTGGCCCAGGGGGCTGCCTTCGCCATCGGTGTTCCTCCACATCTCTACGCATTTCACTGCTACACGTGGAATTCCACCCCCCTCTGCCATACTCCAGCAATGCAGTCACCAATGCAGTTCCCAGGTTAAGCCCGGGGATTTCACATCGGTCTTACATCACCGCCTGCGCACGCTTTACGCCCAGTAATTCCGATTAACGCTCGCACCCTACGTATTACCGCGGCTGCTGGCACGTAGTTAGCCGGTGCTTATTCTTCCGGTACCGTCATCCTCCATCCATATTAGGGACGAAGTTTTCTTTCCGGACAAAAGTGCTTTACAACCCGAAGGCCTTCTTCACACACGCGGCATTGCTGGATCAGGGTTGCCCCCATTGTCCAAAATTCCCCACTGCTGCCTCCCGTAGGAGTCTGGGCCGTGTCTCAGTCCCAGTGTGGCTGGTCGTCCTCTCAGACCAGCTACGGATCGTCGCCTTGGTGGGCCTTTACCCCACCAACTAGCTAATCCGCCATCGGCCGCTCCTTGAGCGCGAGGTCCGAAGATCCCCCGCTTTCCTCCATAGAGCGTATGCGGTATTAATCCGGCTTTCGCCGGGCTATCCCCCACTCCAGGACACGTTCCGATGTATTACTCACCCGTTCGCCACTCGCCGCCAGGGTTGCCCCCGCGCTGCCGTCCGACTTGCATGTGTAAGGCATGCCGCCAGCGTTCAATCTGAGCCAGGATCAAACTCTTCAGTTCAATGCCTGTTACTGTTTTCGGTTCCGCAGTTTCCTGCTAAAGAACCGGTCGCTCACTCAACGTACTGACAGTTGGATCTCTCTAAAGAGACCCTTCAATACTGTGTGAGACACTTGATACTTTCGCTATGCAATGACCCCGAGAGGTCATCGTGCGTCGCCATCAAGCACCCACACTTATCGGCTGTGAATTGTTAAAGATCGCATCACGCAAAGGGCTTTAAAACCCGGCTGAAACCACCCAGCCGCTACCGCCCTTTCGTGTCTGCCGCTCGCTGCAGCAGAGAAGCGAGATTATGCAGGCTATCACTCACATCGTCAACAGGTTTTTAACTTCTTCCAACCTGCTGCACCCCGCGAAAGCCCCGCCATTACTGGCGATCCCGCTTGCTTCAATTTTTCGCACCTACTTCAACTGCGCCTCACAAAGAGACCGTCGAAAGCGCGAAAGACCGGAATTCTAGACACTTGCATGACACGACGCAAGCGGTATTTGAAGACCACCCATCTACTGATGCTTGAACACCGGTTTGCGCTTCTCGAGGAACGCAGCCATTCCCTCTTTCTGATCGTCAGTGGCGAACAGCGAGTGGAACAGGCGACGCTCGAAACGCACGCCTTCAGCCAGCGTCGTTTCATACGCGCTGTTGATCGATTCCTTCACCATCATCACCGCCGGCAAAGGAAACTCAGCAATCGTCGCGGCCGCTGAAATTGCCTCGTCGAGCAACGACGCGGCCGGTACCACGCGCGACACCAACCCGGCGCGCTCAGCTTCATCCGCATCCATGAAGCGCGCGGTCAGGCACATGTCCATTGCCTTCGCCTTGGAAACGGCACGCGGCAATCGCTGCGTTCCACCTGCGCCAGGCATGATGCCGAGCTTGATTTCAGGTTGGCCGAACTTCGCGGTGTCCGCCGCGATGATGATGTCGCACAGCATCGCCAGTTCGCAGCCGCCGCCCAATGCAAACCCTGCTACCGCGGCAATGATCGGCTTGCGGATCCGGCGCACCACCTCCCAGTTGCGCGTGATGTAGTCGCTCTTGTACGCGTCCATATAGGAGTACTTCGACATCATCGCGATGTCGGCCCCTGCGGCAAATGCCTTTTCGCTGCCGGTGATGATCATCGCTCCGATGTTGTCGTCCGCGTCGAACGCATGCAGCGCTTCGCCCAGTTCATCGATCAACGCGTCGCTTAGCGCATTGAGCGCCTTCGGTCGATTCAGCGTGATGAGACCGACCCGGCCTCTTGTTTCGACCAGGATGTTTTCGTATGCCATGCAACCTCCGAGGTTGTACCGAAAGCACGCGAAATGTGTTCGCGCACGCCACCAACAATGCTAACATTTGCCAACCAACCGGTCGGTCAATTATTTGACGAGACCTCCCTAACCTGTTTAGCACCGCCTCCGCCATGACCCACACGCTATTCAGCAAGCACGAAGAGACGCTGCAAAAGGCGCTTGCCGCGATCGAAACACGCGGCTACTGGAGCCCGTTCGCCGAAATGCCCAGTCCCAAAGTGTACGGGGAAACCGCTAACGCGGATGGCGAAGCCGCGTTCCGCGCCCACCTGAACAGCACGTTCGAAATCGATCAGCCAACCAGCGGCAACACGGTCGGCTCGGAGTTGTCGCCGTTCGGTTTTCGGCTTGGCATCCGCTATCCGTCTGCCAGCGCCGACATGCTGATCGACGCAGCAGCGCACGCTCAGCGCGCCTGGCGAGATGCCGGTCCGACGGCATGGATCGGCGTGAGCCTCGAAATTCTTGCGCGGCTCAATCGGGCGAGCTTCGAGATCGCCTACGCGGTCATGCACACCACCGGTCAGGCATTCATGATGGCCTTTCAGGCGGGCAGCCCGCATGCACAGGACCGCGCGCTCGAGGCAATCGCTTATGCCTGGGACCAGTTGCGCCGCATTCCCGCCGACGCACACTGGGAAAAACCGCAAGGCAAAAACCCGCCGCTCGCGATGAAGAAGCGCTTCACCGTGGTCCCGCGCGGCACCGGCCTCGTACTCGGCTGCTGCACGTTTCCAACATGGAACAGCTACCCGGGCCTGTTCGCTGATCTCGCGACCGGCAACACGGTGATCGTCAAGCCCCATCCGGGAGCGATCCTGCCGCTCGCCATAACGGTTCGCATCGCGCGCGATGTTCTGCGCGAAGCCGGTTTCGATCCGAACGTCGTGACTCTGCTTGCAACCGGGCCGAATGACGGCGAGCTCGTTCAGGATCTCGCGTTGCGCCCGCAGATCAAGCTGATCGACTTCACCGGCAGCACGCAGAACGGCACCTGGCTCGAACGCCATGCGCATCAAGCGCACGTGTTCACCGAGAAGGCCGGCGTGAACCAGATTGTGATCGACTCCGTCGACGACATTAAGGCCGCCGCGCGCAATATCGCGTTTTCGCTGGCGTTGTACTCCGGCCAGATGTGCACCGCTCCGCAGAACATCTACGTTCCGCGCACGGGCATCGAAACCGCGGAAGGCATCATGCCCTTCGACGCTGTCGCACAGACGTTAGCCGCAGCTGTCGACAAGATGCTGGCCGACCCGGCGAAAGCCGTCGAACTTCTCGGCGCCGTGCAAAACGAAGGCGTCGTGCAGCGGATCGACGAAGCGCGCAGGCTCGGCCGCGTGCTGCTCGAGAGCCGCGCGCTCGCGCATCCTGCATTCACCGATGCGCGCGTGCGCACGCCGCTGATTCTGCAGCTGGACGGCACCGCCGATTCCGCCCAATTCATCAAAGAATGGTTTGGGCCGATCTCGTTCGTCATCGCGACCGATTCCACCAGTCAATCGCTCGAGCTTGCCGCGCGTACGGCCGCCGAACACGGTGCATTGACCCTCTCTGTCTACAGCACCGACGACAGCGTGATCGAAGCAGCGCATGAAGCGTCGCTGCGCGGCGGCGTTGCACTATCGATCAACCTGACGGGTGGTGTTTTCGTCAATCAGTCTGCTGCGTTCTCCGATTTCCATGGCACCGGCGCGAACCCTGCCGCCAACGCGACATTGAGCGACGCAGCGTTCGTTGCCAATCGATTCCGCATCGTTCAAAGCCGCGCCCATGTTGAACCAAAAACGCTCGCCGCGTAAGTCAGCCGAACGGCATATGCCATTCGGCTGACTGTCGCAGATCGGCGCCGCGCTCTAACATGTTTCGAGGGTCGCGTTCTGGTCGACCCTGAAGTGCTGCAAGGGTAACCGCAGGAATCCGAATCAGGTTCGGATGAATTGGCACGCCCACGGGTTGTGCGTTGAGAGATGTGCGGTTCGATATGCGCTAGCGATCGAACCGCGCACTCCGCGCCCCAACAGCAGCGACGCAACTTCGCATTCGCCGTGCAAGGAGACGACCGATGGCATATCAAGCAATCCGCGTAGTCAACGACTCGACCCGCCGTGTCGTGACGATCACGCTAAACCGTCCCGACAGGCTCAACAGCTTTACGCGCGTGATGCATGAGGAAGTCGCGGCGGCGCTCGCCGAAGCGCAAGCCACGGGCGCGCGGGCGCTCATCATTACCGGCGCCGGCCGCGGCTTTTGCGCGGGCCAGGATCTGGCCGACCTCGACTTCACACCCGGCTCGATGACTGACCTCGGCGATGTGATCGACCGGCAATTCAACCCGCTGATCCGCCGGCTTCAGGCGATGCCGATGCCGGTCATCGCCGCAGTCAACGGCACCGCCGCGGGTGCGGGCGCGAATCTGGCATTCGCGTGCGACATCGTGCTCGCAGCACGCTCCGCGAGCTTTATTCAGGCGTTCGTCAAAATCGGCCTCGTGCCCGATTCAGGCGGCACATGGTTTCTGCCGCGCCGCGTCGGTTTCGCGCGCGCACTCGGCCTTGCGATCACCGGCGACAAGCTGTCGGCTGAAAAAGCGGAAAGCTGGGGGCTCATCTGGCAAGCCGTCGACGACGGCGAGTTGACTTCGACCGCATCGGAACTCGCCGCGCAACTCGCGCAACAGCCCACCCAGGCGATCGTCGCCACCCGGCTCGCCATGCGTAGCGGCATGACGCAAACGCTCGATCAGCAACTCGATATCGAACGCGATCTGCAGCGCGAACTCGGCACGTCGCACGACTACGCGGAAGGCGTGCGCGCGTTCATCGAAAAGCGCGCGCCGCGCTTCGAGGGCAGCTGACATGTCGGCACATCCTACGCAACCACGACAACCGGAACGCGACGCGCCGATGTCGGCCGACGAACTCGCGCGCGCCACGGCCGCTGCAATGGTCGAAGCCGACGCGTGCAGCTGCGCCCTCGGTATCGAGCTGCTCGAAGTGCGTGAAGGCTACGCTCGGATGCAAATGCGCGTCCGCGCGGACTTCCTGAATGGTCACCGCATCTGTCATCGCGGACTCATTTTCACGCTGGCCGACTCCGCATTCGCGTTCGCGTGCAACTCGCGCAACATCAATACCGTCGCGTCTGGCTGCTCGATCGAATTTTTGCGTCCCGTGCACGGCGGCGATCTGTTGACCGCGGAAGCGGCTGAGCAATCGCTGACGGGACGCACGGGTATCTACGACATTCGCGTCATCAACCGCGCGAACGAAATCGTCGCGATGTTCCGCGGCAAATCCGCGCAGATTAAAGGGACGGTGATCCCCGCAGACGGATGACGGTGAAGAGCGTCTATGCAGGGCGTCGCGGCGCCTCGTGACGCAGTGACGCGCGATGTCGCGGTGTCGCGGTGTCGCGGTGTCGCGGTGTCGCGGTGTCGCGGTGTCGCGGTGTCGCGGTGTCGCGGTGTCGCGGTGTCGCGGTGTCGCGGTGTCGCGGTGTCGCGGTGTCGCGGTGTCGCGGTGTCGCGGTGTCGCCTTGACTCGGTGACTCGGTGACACGCGGTGACGTAATAGACGCCATGCCTCCGCGCCGCAACGCGCCACCGCCAAGCCGCCCCACATCGCATCACGCCTTGCCGCCCGGCGCCACGCCAAACCCGGGCCGGCCCGGCATTCAGCCAACAACGCAAGCGCCCGCGATCAGCGCAGCTAGCACAGCCAGCGCACCTAAGCGCCCGCAACCCACACGGAGAGCCATCCAATGAACCCCTCGCTTCCGCTCGACGCAATCGAATTAGCGAGCCGCGACGAGCTCGCCTCGCTACAGCTCGACCGGCTCAAATGGTCCCTCTCGCACGCATACGAAAACTCGCCCGTCTATCGACGCAAATTCAGCGAAGCCGGCATTCACCCGTCCGAGCTGAAAACGCTCGCGGACTTATCCCGCTTCCCGTTCACCACAAAGCAGGATTTGCGCGACAACTACCCGTTCGGGCTGTTCGCCGTGCCTCAAGATCGCATTGCACGCATTCACGCATCGTCGGGCACGACGGGCAAGCCGACCGTGGTCGGCTACACCGCGCGCGACATCGACACATGGGCCACGCTCGTCGCACGCTCGATCCGCGCAGCAGGCGCGCGGCCCGGCGACAAGGTCCACGTCAGCTACGGCTACGGCCTCTTCACAGGCGGACTCGGCGCGCACTACGGCGCGGAACGCGCGGGTCTCACGGTCATCCCGTTCGGCGGCGGCCAGACGGAAAAGCAGGTCCAGCTGATTCAGGACTTCCGGCCCGACATCATCATGGTGACGCCCAGCTACATGCTGTCGATCGCCGACGAACTCGAGCGGCAAGGCATCGATCCGGCACGTTGTTCGCTGCGAATCGGCATCTTCGGCGCCGAGCCGTGGACCAACGACATGCGTCGCGCAATCGAAGCGCGCATGGGCATCGATGCGGTCGACATCTATGGCCTGTCCGAAGTGATCGGGCCGGGCGTCGCGTCGGAATGCGTCGAAACCAAAGATGGCCCGACCATCTGGGAAGATCATTTCTACCCCGAAATCGTCGACCCGGAGACCGGTGAAGCATTACCCGACGGCGAGTTCGGCGAACTCGTGTTCACGTCGTTGACGAAAGAAGCGCTACCGATCGTCCGCTACCGGACGCGGGACCTGACGCGTCTGTTGCCCGGCAGCGCGCGCACGATGCGCCGGATGGAAAAAATCACGGGCCGCTGCGACGACATGATGATCGTGCGCGGCGTCAACGTATTCCCGACACAGATTGAAGAATTGCTGCTCAAACAGCACGCGCTCGCACCGCACTATCAGATCGTGCTAACGAAGGAGGGGCCGCTCGACATAATGACGGTCAACGTGGAGCCGCGCCCCCAGGCGGCGGCGGACATCGCGACGCTGCGTGCGGCACAACAGGCGCTCGCCTACGACATCAAGTCGCTGATCGGCGTAACGGCCGTCGTCAACGTGCTAGCGATGAACGGCATTGAGCGCTCGGTCGGCAAGGCACGCCGTGTGATCGACATGCGTAAGGCGCGCGCGTGAACCGGCAACCGCGAAACCGGGCCACGGCAAAGTCGCGCGCGGCTTCGGTCTCGCTTTCGCTCTCGTTTTTGCTTATGAACTCGCATTCTCGCGAGCACTCCGCAACCCGGCCCAACTCAAACCCAACCCAACACTCACGAATTCGGCAACAACAACCACATGCGCCCAGTCTGCTTCATCTTGCCGGCGAGGTCGCCCGCTTCGTCGCCGAGCCCCCAGAAGTAGTCGGCGCGCACCCCGCCTTTGATCGCCGATCCCGTGTCCTGCGCGAAAACGAGGCGATTCATCGGTGCGTTGGTCAGCGGCCGCGTCGTCTGCAGAAAGACCGGCGTGCCGAGCGGAATCGACGACGGGTCCACCGCGATCGAACGCTCGGGCGTCAGCGGCACGCCGAGCGCGCCGATCGGGCCATCGGCGCCACCGGCCGGCGCCGTCTCGCCCGGCACCATCTCGCGGAAAAACACGAACCGCGGGTTCGTATCGAGCAAGGCATCGACGCGCGATGGGTTCGCGCGCGCCCAGGCCTTGATGCCTTGCATCGTCGCCTGCGCAGGCGTGATCTCGCGCTGGTCGAGCAGCCAGCGGCCGATCGACCGGTACGGCTGATTATTCGTGCCGCCGAAGCCGACCCGCATCACGCTGCCATCTTCCATCACGACGCGCCCCGACCCCTGCACCTGCAGGAAAAACGCTTCGATCGGATCGTCGACCCAGACGAGCTCGTTGCCGTCGAGCACGCCCGAGCGCTCGAGCTGCGCGCGTGCCGGCAGCGCCGCGCCCGGGCGATAACCGGACGGCCATTTGTACAAAGCGGTCTGGTAAATGCCGTGACGCGCGCGCGATCCATGCAGCAGCGGCTCGTAATAGCCAGTCACGAGACCGTCGAGCGTGCCGTCGGTATTCGCGAACTGATAAGGCGTGAAGTACTTTTCGAAGAAGGTCCGCGCGCCGGCGACGTCGAGATCGTCGATCTGCTCGGCCGCCACGCACGCGCGCTGCCAGTTCGCCTGCCGCGCGAGCCTCACGCAGTTCTGCCGCAAGGCGGCCGTCGCGCCGATCAGCGAATCGTCCTGCCAGCCCGGCACCTGTTGCCATGCGACGGGCGTGAGCCGCGCTGCGGCGATTTGCCCTGGGATGATCGCCGCCCCGGTCGGCGCATTCGCTAGCGGCCGAACCGCCTCGCGTCCGCCGCACGCGGCGAGGATCGCCGCCATCGAAACCGTCGCGGCCCACCACGCGGCGCCGCGGACAAACCGCATACAATGTTCGTTCTTGATGGAAACCGACATGTCTGATCTGCTCGACGAATATCCGATGCTCATTTTTGCGCTGGAGTCATTTCTGGCGCTGTTTCTACTCGTCTTCATCGTGGTGTGGACCACGTCGGGTAAAAAGAAACTGGCACGCAAGGAACAACAGCTGAGGGAACAGGCGCAGCAGGCGCAACACGCGCAGCAGCAACCCGCGCAAGCACAAGCACCCGCGCAACAGCCGCCGCGCAGCTGAACGCGCCAGGAACAACGCCAACTAGCACGCCACCAAGCCGGCAACCAGGCGCGCAACGAAAGACGCGACCAGGCACGCCACCCGGCGCGCCGCCAGACGCGCCGATAGCCGGCCAGAAAAAACGGGAAATGGAACCGCGCCGCTTCAATGCAGCGTGCGCGGCATGCGCAAAACGAACTCGGGCACCGGCGCTTCGAAACGCTCGCCGTCTTCCGCCACGCAGAAATACTCGCCGCGCATCGTACCGACGGGGGTCGCGATCACGGCCCAGCTCGTGTATTCGAATTGCTCGCCTGGTTTGAGAAGCGGCTGATGTCCGACCACGCCCAATCCTTTCACTTCCTGAACGTGGTTTTCACTATCTGTAATCACCCAATGACGGGCGATCAGTTGTGCGGGCGCTTGACCGGTATTGCGGATCGTCAGCGTGTAGGCGAACGCATATTGCCGGCGTTCCGGGTCCGACTCGTCAGGCAGGTAACGCACCTGCGATGACACGCTGAATTGGTACTGGCTCATCCTGTTTTGCCTGATTCCAGAGTAGTGCGACAGGCGCTGTTCGTGATGACTTGGCATTTTGCTTGACGAAACGCGCGCCCGCAACCGCGTTGGCAAGCCGGACAGAAGCGGGGCGAAGCGCAGACAAGGCTGTCGCGCGCATGTGACGTTAAAATAACGCTTCTCGCGCAACTGTCCGGGCCCTCACGTCATGACGAAATTCCATATCGCCCCCAGCATTCTGTCCGCTGATTTCTCGCGGCTCGGTGAAGAAGTCCGCAACGTGGTCGCCGCCGGCGCCGACTGGATCCACTTCGACGTGATGGACAATCATTACGTCCCGAACCTCACCATCGGCCCGCTCGTGTGCGAAGCAATCCGTCCGCACGTGCAGGTGCCGATCGACGTGCATCTGATGGTGAAGCCCGTCGACCGCATCGTGCCTGACTTCGCGAAAGCCGGCGCGAACGTGATCAGCTTTCACCCCGAAGCGTCCGATCATATCGACCGCACGCTCACGCTGATTCGCGATCATGGCTGCAAGGCCGGCCTCGTGTTCAACCCCGCCACCTCGCTCAGCTATCTCGACCACGTGATGGACCGCGTCGATCTGGTGCTGATCATGTCGGTGAATCCGGGCTTCGGCGGACAGTCATTCATTCCAGAAGCGTTGAACAAACTGCGCGAAGCGCGCAAACGCATCAACGCATACCGCGAAAAGACCGGCCGCGAGATTCATCTGGAAGTAGACGGCGGCGTGAAAATCGACAATATCGCGGAAATCGCCGCCGCGGGGGCCGACTCATTCGTCGCCGGCTCGGCCATTTTCGGCCACCCCGACTACAAGACGATCATCAGCCAGATGCGCGCCGCCATCGCCCACATCGAGCACTAACCCCGACATAGCCACCGACATCGACATGACGACGACGCCTCCTCGCTACGCCGCCCCCGTGCTGTCCGCCCCGCGCCTCGTCGCGGCGATCATCGACCTCGACGGGACGATGGTCGACACGGCCGACGACTTCACCGCCGGCCTGAACGGCATGCTCGCGCAGCTCGACGCGGAAGAAACGTCCCGCGAGGAAGTGATCGGCTACGTCGGCAAGGGCTCGGAACATCTGATCCGCAGCGTACTCGCGCCGCGCTTTCCGGCCGACCACGCGCAGGACCGTTTCGACGAGGCGCTGGCCATCTACCAGGCCGAGTACTCGAAAATCAACGGGTTGCATACGCGGCTCTATCCGGACGTCGAAGCGGGCCTCGCCGCGCTGCGCGACGCGGGTCTCAAGCTCGCGTGCGTCACCAACAAGCCGCACCGCTTCGCGCTCGAACTGCTGAAGCAGTACAAGCTCTTTCCGCTCTTTAGCGTGGTGATCGGCGGCGACAGTCTCGCGAAGAAAAAGCCCGATCCGCTGCCGATGCTCGCCGCGTGCGACGCGATGCAGGTGCCGCCGCAAGCGACGGTCGCGATCGGCGATTCCGAGAATGACGCGCTCGCGGGCCGCGCAGCCGGCATGGCGACGCTCACGCTGCCCTACGGCTACAACCATGGGCAAGCTGTACAAACGATCAAATCGGATGGTATAGTGGCCTCTCTGCTCGAGGCTGCAAAAGCCATCGCGGCACATAATCAGGCGAAACACGAGGCGAAACCCGAAGCATCATCGGCCGCCTGAAACCTTCACCGACCCAAAGTCCTTCTTCATGTTTCTGAACAGAAAACGGAGTCTGAGCAGCATCGACCGGGGAGCATGGCCCTGGCGTCGCTGGTCGCACTAACCTCTCACCGAGGTTCGCTGAAGCTTGTCTTCAGCCACGTTTTTTAGTTCGCTGCGCACCGTGCGCTTTCCTGTTTCAAGGTTTCTCTCATTGCGTCGCCAACGCGTCAGTTAACGCGGGCCGTCGTGTACGTGGTGTACATTCGCGGTCCACGGTGAAGGCAAATACGCATTGTCAGGAAAGCGCGCGCCGGTCAAATTCATCGCTTCGAATCGCGAGCCCCGCATCGCGAGCCTGACCGGCAGCGCAACGCCCCGCTTTGTCCGACGCCCGCTGCGGCCGGACGTACGAACAGGATCGGAACATGACCGAACTCGAATTCCAGTCTCTCGCGAACGAGGGCTACAACCGCATTCCGTTGATCGCCGAAGCGCTCGCGGACCTCGAAACGCCGCTGTCGCTGTACCTGAAGCTCGCGCAGTCCGAGCGCAACGGCGCGAACTCGTTTCTGCTCGAATCCGTGGTGGGCGGCGAGCGCTTCGGCCGCTACTCGTTTATCGGCCTGCCGGCACGCACGCTCGTGCGCACGCGCAACGGCGTGTCGGAAGTCGTGAAGGACGGCAAGGTCGTCGAGACGAACGAAGGCGATCCGCTCGAATTCATCCAGCAGTTCCAGAAGCGCTTCAAGGTCGCGCAGCGCCCGGGGTTGCCGCGCTTCGCGGGCGGTCTGGCCGGTTACTTCGGCTACGACGCGGTGCGCTATATGGAGAAGAAGCTCGCGCACAGTGCGCCGCCGGATGACCTGGACCTGCCCGACATCCAGTTGCTGCTGACCGAAGAAGTCGCGGTTATCGACAATCTCGCGGGCAAGCTCTACCTCGTCGTCTATGTCGACCCGGCCGCGCCCGAAGCGTACACGCGCGCCAAGCATCGGCTGCGCGAACTGCGCCAGCGGCTGCGTGTGTCGGTGCAGCCGCCGGTCACGTCGGCCAGTGTGCGCACCGAGATCTATCGCGAGTTCAAGAAAGACGATTACCTCGCCGCCGTGCGCAAGGCGAAGGAATACATCGCCGCGGGCGAACTGATGCAGGTGCAGGTCGGCCAGCGGCTGACCAAGCCGTATCGCGACAATCCGCTTTCGCTGTATCGCGCGCTGCGTTCGCTGAACCCGTCGCCGTATATGTACTACTACAACTTCGGCGATTTCCATGTAGTCGGCGCATCGCCGGAAATTCTCGTGCGTCAGGAAAAGCGCGGTGAAGACCGCATGGTCACGATCCGT
Source organism: Paraburkholderia edwinii (assembly GCF_019428685.1). Lineage (NCBI taxonomy): Bacteria > Pseudomonadati > Pseudomonadota > Betaproteobacteria > Burkholderiales > Burkholderiaceae > Paraburkholderia > Paraburkholderia edwinii. The sequence continues at coordinate 843,761 of NZ_CP080095.1, read as the reverse complement.
CCGCTCGCGGGCACGCGCCCGCGCGGCAACACGCCCGAGCGCGACGCTGAACTCGCCCACGAACTGCTGAACGATCCGAAGGAAATCGCCGAGCACGTGATGCTGATCGACCTCGCGCGCAACGACGTCGGCCGCATCGCGCAAATCGGCTCGGTGGTCGTCACCGACAAGATGGCGATCGAAAAGTACTCGCACGTGCAGCACATCGTGAGCTCGGTCGAAGGCAAGCTGAAGCCGGGCATCACAAACTTCGACGTCCTGCGCGCGACGTTCCCGGCCGGCACGCTGTCCGGCGCGCCGAAGGTGCGCGCGCTGGAACTGATCGACGAGCTCGAACCCGTCAAGCGTGGTTTGTATGGCGGCGCGGTCGGCTACCTGTCATTCACCGGCGATATGGATCTGGCCATTGCCATTCGCACCGGCGTGATCTGCAACGGCAATCTGTATGTGCAGGCGGCAGCCGGCGTAGTCGCCGACTCGGTACCCGAATCCGAATGGCAGGAGACCGAGAACAAGGCACGCGCGGTAATGCGTGCCGCCGAGCAGGTGCAAGACGGCCTCGATAGCGACTTCTGACCGGAGAAAGACCATGCTGCTGATGATCGACAACTACGACTCGTTCACCTATAACCTGGTCCAGTACTTCGGCGAACTCGGCGAAGACGTGCGGACCTATCGCAACGACGAAATCACGATCGACGAAATCGCAAAGCTGAACCCCGAGCGCATCTGCCTGTCGCCGGGTCCGAGCAACCCGCAGCACGCGGGCATCACGCTCGATGTGCTGCGCGAGTTCTCCGGCAAGATTCCGATTTTCGGCGTGTGCCTCGGCCATCAGGCGATCGGCGAAGCGTTCGGCGGCCGCGTCGTGCGCGCGCAGACCATCATGCACGGCAAGGTGAGCCAGATCGAAACCGACTGCAAAGGCGTGTTCGCCGACCTGCCGAAGCACTTCACGGTCACGCGCTATCACTCGCTTGCCATCGAGCGCGAATCGCTGCCCGATTGTCTCGAAGTGTCCGCCTGGACACCCGACGGCGAGATCATGGGCGTGCGACACAAGACGCTCGCGGTCGAAGGCGTGCAGTTTCACCCGGAATCGATCCTGTCCGAACAGGGTCACGCGCTGCTCGAAAACTTCATCAAGCAATCGAAACGCACGGACGCGGCGGCGACATCGAGCTAAAACAACAAGGTCAAGGGGAGGCGCCATGATTACGCCACAGGAAGCGCTGCAGCGCACGATCGAGCACCGCGAGATCTTTCACGACGAAATGCTGCATCTGATGCGGCTCATCATGCGCGGCGAGCTTTCGACGGCGCAGACCGCGGCGATTCTGACCGGCCTGCGCGTCAAGAAGGAAACGATCGGCGAAATCGCGGCGGCGGCCACCGTGATGCGCGAGTTCGCGCATCACGTCGAAGTCGAAGACAGCTCGAATTTCGTCGATATCGTCGGCACCGGCGGCGACGGCGCGCATACGTTCAACATTTCGACCGCGACGATGTTCGTCGTCGCGGGCGCCGGCGGAAAAGTCGCGAAGCACGGCAACCGCAGCGTATCGAGCAAGTCGGGCAGCGCGGATGTGCTCGAGGCGCTCGGCGTCAATATCGATTTGCAGCCGCAGCAGGTCGCGGCGTCGATCGCCGAAACCGGCATGGGCTTCATGTTCGCGCCGAACCATCATCCGGCGATGAAGAACGTGCAGGCCGTGCGCCGCGAGCTCGGCGTGCGGACCATCTTCAATATCCTTGGCCCGCTGACCAATCCGGCGGGCGCGCCGAACCAGTTGCAGGGCGTGTTCCATCCGGATCTCGTCGGTATTCAGGTGCGCGTGATGCAGCGGCTCGGCGCGAAGCACGTGCTCGTCGTGTACGGCAAGGACGGCATGGATGAGGTGTCGCTCGGCGCCGCGACGCTCGTCGGCGAGTTGCGCGACGGCGAAGTGCACGAGTACGAGATTCATCCGGAAGACTTCGGCATGCAGATGGTGTCGAACCGCACGCTGAAAGTGGCCGACGCGGCTGCGTCGAAGGTGATGCTGCTCGAAGCGCTCGACAACAAGCCGGGCGTCGCGCGCGAGATCGTCGTGCTCAACGCGGGCACCGCGCTTTACGCGGCAAATGTGTCGTCGTCGGTGGCATCCGGCATCGAGCTTGCGCGCGAAACCATTGCAAGCGGCCGCGCGCGTGCGAAAGTCGACGAACTCGTGCGCTTCACAGGCCAGTTCACTCAGCCATTCAAGCGTTAAAAGCAAGCAATGACTTTTGTATCGGTTTTCGTATCGGAGCGGCCATGAGCGATATTCTCGAACGCATCATCGACGTCAAGCGCGCGGAAGTGCGGGCGGCCATGCAAAGCGCGCCGCTCGAAGATCTGCGGCTCGAAGCGTCGGCGCGCGACCTGCGCGATTTCGTCGGCGCATTGCGCGCGAAGCATGCGGCGGGCAAACCGGCCGTGATCGCCGAAGTGAAAAAGGCGAGCCCGTCGAAAGGCGTGATTCGCGAGCATTTCGTCCCGGCTGAGATTGCGCGCTCGTATGCGCAGCATGGCGCGGCGTGTCTGTCGGTGCTCACCGATGTGCAGTTCTTCAAGGGCAGCGCCGCGTATCTGGAAGAGGCGCGCGCGGCGTGCGATCTGCCGGTGCTGCGCAAGGACTTCATCATCGACCCGTATCAGCTCGTCGAAGCACGTGCGATGGGCGCCGACGCGATCCTGCTGATCGCCGCCGCGCTCGAAACCTCCCAGATGCAGGAGCTCGAAGCGTTCGCGCATTCGCTGGGGCTCGCGGTGCTCGTCGAGGTGCACGACAAGAATGAACTCGTCGAAGCGCTCACCTTGAAGACGCCGCTGATCGGCATCAACAACCGCAATCTGCGTACGTTCGAAACATCGCTCGATACGACGATCGGCATGCTCGAGATGATCCCCGACGAGCGGATCGTCGTCACCGAATCGGGCATTCTGTCGCGCGTCGACGTCGAGCGGTTGCGTGCGCTCGACGTCAATACGTTCCTCGTCGGCGAGGCGTTTATGCGCGCCGAAGAACCGGGCGTCGAACTCGCGCGGATGTTTTTCTGATGCGCCGCAAGCGCAGAACGCAAATCGGCGGCACGCAAAACGATCGGCGCGATGCACGCAATATGGCAGTCGAAGCACGGAACGGAGTAATCGATGGGCATCGAACGCGAAATCAAACTTGCGCTGCCGGCCGACCAGGCTGACGCGGCCACGCAATGGTTTATCGCGCGTACGGGAGAAACCGGCAAGCCACTCGCGCTCGACAATCTTTACTTCGACACGCCGTCGCTGACGCTCGCCCGTTCGAAAAGCGCACTACGTCTGCGCCGCACGCCCGATAGCTGGCTGCAGACATTCAAGACGGTCGGCACCGCGCAGTCCGGCATGCATAGCCGTCACGAATGGGAGATGCCGGTCGCCGGGCCCGCGCTCGAAATCGACGCGCTGCTGAAAGTCTGCGACGACGCGGATGCCGCGGCCGCACTACGCAACGCCGCGCCGCAGGTAATCGAACTGTTTCGCACGAATTTCACGCGCACGCTGTGGCTGGTCGTCCATCAGGGCGCGCACGTCGAAGCGGCCATCGATCGCGGCGAGATTCTCGCTGATGTCGATGGCTCGACGCGCCGCGCACCGATCTGCGAAGTCGAACTGGAATTGAAAAGCGGCGACGAGGCCGCGTTGCACGCGTTTGCGGCGGAGCTGGTGGCGAGCGTGCCGGGTCTTGTGCCGGAAAACGCGAGCAAGGCGCAGCGCGGGTACGAGCTGCGGGAAGGCGGAGGCGGCGCGACGTAAGCGACGGCTTTGCGTTGCCTGCCTGCCGCATCGCGCGACCCCGACCGCGCCATTTTTCACGCGCGCAGCCTTGAGCCGTACCGCATTAGCTGCGACACTCTCCGGCCATGACCTCCGCTACCCGCTCCCGCTCCGGTTCATCGTCGCAAGGCTCGCTCTTCGGCGAAGACAGCAAAGCAACGTCCGCGTCGAACACGGACACGTCGGCTTCAACGCCGCACGCGCCGATCCCTTCCGCCCCGCCGACTCTCGAAGCGCAATTCGAAGCCCTTCCGCCCGCCTGGCGCGCTCATCTGAAGCCGTTTATCGATAGTGACGCCTACGCATCGCTATGCCGTTTCGTCGATGGCGAACGGGCGGCCGGCAAGACCGTCTACCCAGCCGACGTGTTCCGCGCGCTGCGCCTGACGAGCCCCGACGACGTGAAAGTCGTAATCCTCGGTCAAGACCCGTATCACGGCGAAGACCGCGGCACGCCGCAGGCGCACGGCCTCGCGTTTTCAGTGCCGCCGGCAGTGCGGCCGCCGCCGTCGCTGCGCAATATCTTCAAGGAAATCGCGGCGAGCCTCGGCTACGCATCGCCCGCGCATGGCTGTCTCGACGCGTGGGCGAAACAGGGTGTGCTGCTGCTGAATACGGTGCTGACGGTGGAACGCAATCAGGCCGCGAGTCACGCGAAGCGCGGCTGGGAAAAGTGCACGGACACGCTGATCCACGAACTGGCGATGCGCCATGAGGGGCTCGTGTTCATGCTGTGGGGTTCGCACGCGCAGGCGAAGCGCGCGCTACTCGACGGCAAGACGGATCGCGCGCATTGCGTGCTCGAGGCGCCGCATCCGTCACCGCTCTCCGCGCACCGCGGATTTCTCGGCTGCCGGCATTTCGCGCTCGCTAACGAATATCTCGAAGCGCACGGCCGCAAGCCGATCGACTGGCGGCTGCCGGACGAAGCGCAAGTGCTGGCCTGACAGAGTGACAGAGGGACGGAAAGCGTGCCGCGTTTCAAGCGGGCTCCTATCGCCACGCATGTGCAAGCGCACCGCCCAATAAAAAACGCCGCGGAATCGTGTTCCGCGGCGTTTGCGCTCTGACGCGAGGCAGATGATGTAGCCCGCGTCCTGAACCTCATGCGATCGCTGCTCGCTGATTACGCCGCAGCCGCGATCGCCTCACGTGCACCGGCGAGTGCCGCCGCTGCCACGTCCTGGCCCATATTCAGGCCTTCCGCGTAGATGAACGACACGTCCGTCATACCGAGGAAGCCGAGGAACGTCTGCAGATACGGCGTCTGCGAGTCGCCCGGCGTGCCCAGATACTTGCCGCCGCGAGCCGAAACGACATAGACCTTCTTGCCCTTCACGAGGCCTTCCGGACCGGTCGGACCGTACTTGAACGTGACGCCGGCACGTGCGATGAAATCGAAGTACGTCTTCAACTGCGTCGAGATGCCGAAGTTGTACAGCGGCGCGCCGATCACGACGATATCGGCGGCCTGCAGTTCGTCGATCAATGCGTCGCTGCGTGCGGCAATCGCTTGCTGTTCAGCGGTGCGCTGGTCGGCCGGCGTGAAGAACGCGCCGAGGACGTTATCGTCGAGGTGCGGCAGCGCATCGCTATACAGGTCGCGGACGACGACACGCGCGCCCGGATTCGACTGTTGCAATTTTTCGGTCAGTTCGTTGGACAGCAGCGTCGATTGAGCGCCTTGCGAGCGGGCAGCCGAGTTGATCTGAAGAATCGTGGTCATCTTTGACTCCATCCAGTAAGGGACGCGCCTTGTGTTGCGCGATTGGGAGCCATTCTGAATTCTCAGCGACGCTTGAAAAAGTAGCGCCGCAGCGAAGGATTGTTGCAATGGTGGAACAATCGCACCAGATAGTGGGTAGTGCGGCTCAAAGGCGACGATCCCCGGAGCCGCAGTCAACACAGAAACGACGCACCGGAAAAACTGTCGTGTTCCGGTGCGCGGACGGGCGCGCTAGCGGCGCGCCACCGCCCGCTCAGTTCCCCAGCCAGCGCCCGCGCCAACCACGCGCAGCGGCAGATTCCCCACGACCGCCAGCCGATTTCCCGCCGGATTTCCCGCCGGATTTCCCGCCGGATTTCCCAGCGGATTTCCCAGCGGATTTCGCGGCGGATTTCACCGATTTATCTGCCTTGCCTGCTTTCCCGGGTTTGCCCGCCGACTTGCCATCCTGCGCCTCGCCGCCCTGCACCGTCAGCTTGTACCGCAGCACCTCCGGCTCATCGAGCTTCAACTGCGCGACACGCAGCTCATCGCGGCGAAACGCGTGCACTTCCACCTTCGCGCCGGGCACATAGCGCCCGAGCAGCGCATCGAGATTCGCGCCGGTCACACGCAGTCCGTCGAGCGCGACGAGCACATCGCCAGCCGACAGCCCGGCCTTCTGCGCCGCGCCGCCGTCGAACACCGCGGCCAGCGCGCATTCCGCACCACCGCGCATGCGCGCGCCAAGCGACGGCTTGCCGTTCTTCCCCGCATCCGGCACGAGCTCGATGCCGGCCGGCGCGAGCAGCTCCGCAAGCGGCAAATCGCGCGTGCCGTGCACGCCGTTCGCAAAGATGTCCGCGAGATCGGCGCCCGTCGCTTCGGCGAACAACGCCTCGACATCACCCTCCTCGATGCCGACCGGCTTGCCGCGATAGAAGTCGCGCCCATAACGCTGCCACAGCAAACGCATGACATCGTCGAGCGAGCGGCGGTGGCCGGTCTGCGCGCGAATCGTCAGATCGAACGCGAGCGCAACGAGCGAGCCCTTCGTGTAGTAGCTGACGATCGCATTCGACGCGTTCTCGTCCTGCCGGTAGTACTTGACCCACGTGTCGTACGAACTTTCGGCGACACTCTGCTTCAGACGCCCGCTGCCGCGCAGCACGCTGCCGATCGTCTTGCCGACCATCGTCAGGTAGTCGTCTTCGCTGATCACGCCGCTGCGCACGAGAATCAGATCGTCGTAGTACGACGTGAAGCCTTCGAAAAGCCACAGCAGCGTCGTGTAGTTCTCGCGCGTCAGATCGTACGGCGCGAAGGCGGCCGGCTTGATGCGCTTCACGTTCCACGTATGGAAATATTCGTGGCTGCACAGGCCGAGATAGGTGCGATAGCCGTCGGTCATTTCCTCGCGGCCCGTCACCGGCAGATCGGTGCGATTGCAGATCAGCGCCGTCGACGCGCGATGCTCGAGACCGCCGTAACCGTCGCTGACCGCTTGCGTCATGAACACATAGCGGTCGACCGGCGCCTTCTTCGAGCGCGGCTCGAACAAGGCAATCTGCGCTTCGCAGATGCGCTTCAAATCGGCCGCGAGCCGCGGCATGTCGAGCCCGATCACGCGGCCCGCAATCACGATGTCGTGCGGCACGCCATGCGCCTTGAACGTCGCGAGCTCGAATTCGCCGAGCGTCACCGGGTGGTCGACGAGTTCGTCATAGTTTTGCGCCTGATACTCGCCGAAGCCATAGCGCTTCGTCCCGCGCGCCTCCGGCAGCGCAGTCGCGACGCGCCAGTCGCGATACGCCGAACCATCGGGCTTGCGGATATCGACGACGCATTGCGCGGCCTCATGCCCGAGCGCCGCGAGAAACACGCTCGTGCCGTTGAAGAAGCCGATCGTGTCGTCGAGATGCGCGGCCCGCACCGACATATCCCATGCGTAGACCTCGTAACGCAGGGTCAGCGCGCCCTTCACCGGCGCCGCCTGCCACGTGTGCTTGTCGGTCTTGTCGATGCGCACCTTGCGGCCAGCGTCGTTGAACGCGCGCAGCGTGACGATATTGCGTTCGAATTCGCGCACCATGTAGCTGCCCGGAATCCACACGGGCAGCATGAAGCGCTGACCGTCGGGATGGGGGGCCGCGACGGTCACGGAAACTTCGAACAGATGCGCGGCGGGTTGCTTCGGGACGATGGTGTAGCGGATTGGCTTCATCGGCGGGACGGTTCGGGGTCGGGAATACGGCTGACGTTATGGACCCTCGCGATGCCTGCTAGCAACGCGACGGTCGCCCAAAAAACAGCCGGCCGTGGAACGCAGCAGTGCATCCGTCGGCCGGCATCTCTGTCTATCGATGCGCTGAAGCGTGGTGCTGCGCGCAGCGCCGTTCAGTGCACGGCGGCCAGCGCCTTGTTCAGCTGGTCGGCCGGCACAGCGCCCGGCAAACGGGTGCCGTCGGCGAGGAACACGGTCGGTGTGCCGCTGACGTTCATCGACTGGCCCAGCGACAGGTTCTTGTCGATCGCGGCGGTGTCGCAGGTGCCGGCCGCGGTCGGCGCGTTGCGCTGCGTCATCCACGATTCCCATGCCTTCGCGCGATCGGTCGAACACCAGATCGACTTGGCCTTCGCCGTCGAATCCGGCGACAACACCGGATAAAGAAACGTGTAGACGGTGATGTTATCGACCGACTTCAGCGTGTTCTCAAGCTGGCGGCAATACGGGCAGTTCGGATCGGAGAACACCGCGATCTTGCGGCTGCCGTCGCCTTTCACGACCTTTACGGCATTCGCGAACGGCAGGCTCGCAAAGTCGATGCGGTTCAGCTCGGAAAGACGCGCTTCGGTGAGGTTCTTGCGCGTCTTTGCATCGACGAGATCGCCGAGCAGGAGATAGTCGCCGTTCGCGTCGCTATAGAGAATCTGCGAGCCGAGGTTGACTTCGTAGAGGCCGGCGATCGGCGACTTCGACACGCCCTTGATCTCGACATCGCTACCTAGACGCGATTGCAGCGTCGACTTCAGCTTATCGGTGGTCTGGTCGGCCTGCGCGGAGCACCCGAGCGCGACAGCCGCGACCGTCAGCACGAGCGCCGCTATGCGAATACGTTTTTTCATCATTGAACTCCCTTGTCCGATGCCGCCATTGCACACGAAATGTGCGGCGCTTGCATGCGCGATCGCGCACGCTGTTCAAGCTGTAAAGACCGGCGCGGGCCGGCGCCGTTCATCCTGTATTTCTGCTCGCGCTGTGCGTATATCGTGCGGCGGGCATTGGCAATCGGCCAAACGCCCAATCGCCCGCTCCGCCTCAGCCGAGCGCCGACGACACGAGCCAGCGTTTGACCAGCGGCTGCGCACCGACGAACGACATGCCCACGTTGCGCACCGCGCGTGCCACAAACCCGGGCACGGCGAAAAGCCTTTGCAAACCGTCAGTCGCGATCATCAGCGCGCGGATGTCTTCGCTGCGCGAACGCTCGTAGCGGCGCAGCAGCACCATATCGCCGAGATCGCGGAACGCCTCTTTCTTCGCGATCACATCGGCGAGCGACGCCACGTCGCGCAGCCCCAGATTCATCCCTTGCCCGGCCAGCGGGTGGATCAGATGCGCGGCGTCGCCGACCAGCGCGACGCGCGGCGCGACGAGCCGGTCGACTGTCTGCAGCGCGAGCGGAAAGCCTTTGGCCGGTGTCACGCATTCGAGTGCGCCGAGCGCGCTCATCGTCACCCGCTCCACTTCAGCGGCGAGACGCGCCGGCGCAAGCGCCATCAATTGTTCGGCATGTTCGGTGTGCGCCGACCACACGAGTGACACGTGGCCGTCGGGCAGCGGCAGCAGCGCGATGATTTCGCCGTCGCGGAACCACTGGTACGCGGTTTCGCCGTGCGGCCGCTCAGCCTTGAAGTTGGCGACCACGCCGGTTTGGCGGTAATCGCGACGGTCGACTTTCGAGCCGATCTGCGCGCGCACCCACGAATGCGCGCCGTCCGCGCCGACCACGAGATCCGCTTCAAGCACGTTACCGTTCGCCAGCCCGATCGTCGCGCCGTTGGTCTGCACGTCGAGCCCTTGGGCGCGCGCGTCGAACCACGTGACGTTCGGCTGGAAACGCAGCGCGGAATCGAGCGCCTGCTCGATCAGCGACGATTCGGCGATCCACGCCAGTTGCGGCACCGCCGCCTGGAATGCGGAGAAATGCAGTTCGGCATGCGCGTCGCCGTAGACACGCATGTCGTAGACGGGCGAAAGGCGCCGGGTATCGAGCGCCTGCCAGACCCGCAGCCGCTCGAGCAACGCTTGCGAACTCGACGACAGTGCATAGATGCGCGAGTCGAATACGGCGTCCGGCGCGAGCGGCGCACAGTGCTGCGCGAGCAGCGCGACACGGAGGCCCGTCTGCGTCAGCGCGAGGGCCGCCGTCTTGCCGACGAGGCCGCCGCCGATCACCGCGGCGTCGAAGGTCTGGTGGTGTGCATTCATGCGGGCATTATAGCCGCGCGGGGTTGCTGGATCGGGGCGGCGGGCACGGGGCGAGTGCCCGCGGGGCGCGGCATCGCGAGGCAGGTGCAGCGTCGCTCCGCAAGGCGGGAATGTCCACGCCGACAGGGTTACAATTGCGGTTTCCCGTGCCCGCCCCAGTTCGCAAGACGGTTTTCCTTTCGAAGCCGCGCGCATCGGCGCCCTCATTGGCGTCTTTATTGACGTCTTCATTGGCGTCATCGTGAGGCTGCTTCGGTCCGCCCGGTTTGCCTTTTGTGCAGGGTGTGGAGCGCACGCCGCGCGAGCGGCGAGTCCGCTTGCCCGGCGCAGCACATCGTCATCTGTCTTTTAGAGAAACTCCATGAGCCTCAAATGCGGCATCGTCGGCTTGCCTAACGTCGGCAAGTCCACCCTGTTCAACGCGCTGACCAAGGCGGGCATCGCCGCCGAAAACTACCCGTTCTGCACGATCGAGCCGAACGTCGGCGTCGTCGAAGTGCCGGACAAGCGGCTCACGGCGCTCGCCGAGATTGTGAAGCCCGAGCGCATCGTGCCGGCCGTCGTCGAATTCGTCGATATCGCGGGCCTCGTGGCCGGCGCGAGCAAGGGTGAAGGTCTCGGTAACCAGTTTCTCGCGAACATCCGCGAAACCGATGCGATCACGCACGTCGTGCGCTGCTTCGAAGACGAGAACGTGATTCACGTCGCGGGCAAGGTCGATCCGCTGTCCGACATCGAAGTGATCAACACGGAACTCGCGCTCGCCGATCTGTCGACGGTCGAGAAAGCGCTCACACGTTATTCAAAGGCCGCGAAGTCGGGTAATGACAAGGAAGCGGTCAAGCTCGCCGCAGTGCTCGAAAAGGTGCGCGCGCAACTGGATCAGGCGAAAGCCGTGCGCGGGCTCGATCTGAACGACGAAGAACAGGCGCTGATCAAACCGTTCTGCCTGATCACCGCGAAGCCGACGATGTATGTCGCGAACGTCAAGGAAGACGGCTTCGAAAACAATCCGCATCTGGACGCGGTGCGCAAGTACGCGGAAAGCGAGAAGTCGCCGGTGGTTGCGGTGTGCGCCGCGATCGAGGCCGAAATCGCCGACCTCGCCGACGAAGACAAGGAAGTGTTCCTCGCCGACATGGGCATGGACGAACCGGGTCTGAACCGCGTGATTCGCGCGGGCTTCAAGCTGCTCGGCCTGCAGACGTACTTCACGGCAGGCGTCAAGGAAGTGCGCGCATGGACGATTCATATCGGCGATACGGCGCCGCAGGCGGCCGGCGCGATCCACACGGATTTCGAGCGCGGCTTTATTCGCGCGCAGACGATCGGCTTTGACGACTACATCACGTTCAAGGGCGAACAGGGCGCGAAGGAAGCAGGCAAGATGCGCGCCGAAGGCAAGGAATACGTCGTGCACGACGGGGATGTGATGAACTTCCTGTTCAACGTTTGACGATTTCTCTTAACGGCTGGGCGCGGCAATTGTCCAACAGGCTGTTGGACAATTGCCTCCATCCTTGAGACGCCGGACCACACCATGACGATCGACGACCTGCAAAAGCAACTGCTTGCCTTCCGCGACGCGCGCGACTGGCAGCAATTCCATACGCTGCGCAACCTGATCGTCTCGGCGAGCATCGAGGCGGGCGAACTGCTCGAAACCGTGCAGTGGAAAACCGATGCCGAGATCGACGCGCTCGTCGCCGACCCGACGCAGCGCAAGCATCTCGAGCACGAATGCGCGGACGTGCTGATGTATCTGATGCTGATCGCGGACAAGGCCGGCTTCGATCTCGTGGAAGTCGCCGCGGAAAAGCTGAAGCTCAACGAATCGCGCTATCCGGTGGAAAAGGCGAAGGGCAAGTCCACCAAGTATTCGGCGCTTTAAGCTCAACGCTCCAGATTCAGGGCATCGGATCGGGCAGCGGCGTCACCCACCTGTCATATCCCACCCGGTTGCTCGCGGCCCCAGCGCACATTTACTGGGCGTCACCGCACTCGATCGGCTTGCGCTGCCCACCACTCGACGCCGCCAGCGAGGCACGAATCGCCGACATCTGCCGCGGCGAATCCGATAGCACCGCGTCGACACCAAGACACGCCATCGCGCGATAGTCATCAGCGTTATTGACCGCAATCGCGACGATCCGCACATCGGGCTGCTGACGGAAGCAGGCGACAGTGGCCGGCGTCCACAACGTTGCGTTCACCTCTGAAAGACCTTCACCGAGTGTGAACTCTTCCTTGATCTTCAGAAGGCGGTGCAATTCAAAAGCGGTCCAGGTGTGCGCCGCGGGCGCGTCATCGCACTTGCCCGATAGCAGCGTGCGCACAAGACGCAGGCGCGTGGCATCGCGCGACTCGAACAGGCGAGCCTGCGGGTACGCGGCAAAGCTGCGTTGATAGGCAGCGTCGGTCGAATAGATCGTCACGCGCGACCATGCATCCTCTTCGGTGAGGACGCGCGCAACGGCCTGCGCCTGCGGTTCGGCCGGCGTCGCCTTCATATCGAGCATCACCGGGATATGCGCGGGAATCGCGCGCAACGCTTCGCTAAGCGTCGGAATATAAGCGGGGTGAGCACGATACGGATACGGATTGCCGCCGTCAGAACCCTTGAAGGTCCAGCCCGCGTTGATATGCGCCAACTGCGCCGCGGTATGCGATGCAACCGGCCCTTTCGCATCGGTCAACGCCGACAGATCCGCAGGGCGATAGAGCACCGGCACACCATCCATGCTCAGCTGAACCGTGAGCCAGATTGCATCGGCGTGGTTGGCAATCGCAAGCCGGATCGCTTCGAGCGTGTTTTCCGGTGCGTCGGCGGTTCCGCCGCGATGCGCGACGATGCGCGGCAAGGTCGAAGCCGACGCTTCCACGGACGGTTGCGCCGCGGACCCGGCGCCGCAAGCCGATACAAGCAAGACTGCTGACAGCGCGGATGCCGCGCAGACCGATCTGAACACGTTGTTACCCGCTTCGAATGATGGAACAGCGAACGAGTCTATGAGGCGCGAGTGTCGACGGGTCGTTGTATATCATTACGGGCGCCGTCCCACACAAAAACAACGACGAAACCACACAAAATGACGATCAGAATTGCGCGCCACGCTGTGCGCTCGCTGCAATGCTTTATCGCGGCCGGCGTACTGCTCTTCGCCACCGCGGCATCTGCGTATCAGCCGCCGGCCTCCACACCCGACGAAGCGGATCTAAGCAACCACAACACCTATCGCAATAGCGACGGCGCAACGGTGCACGCACCGGCACGCTCGCGTTCGGGCAAAGTGCCTGAAGGCGCGAGCGCACGGTGCCGCGACGGCACGTATAGCTTTAGCCGTCACCATAGCGGCACATGCTCGCGGCACGGCGGCGTCGACGCATGGCTTTAAGCCTGCAAGCTTTGCACGCTCACACTTCGTCACGCTGACGGCCTGGCCGTTGCGTTGACCCGTGCGTTGACCCGTACGTTGACCCCGCGTTGCCCCCGCGTCGACCCTTGCATTGACCTTCGCATCGCCCTTCGCCACGCCCACGCCATCGGCCGCGAAGTACAATGGCACCTCCTCCCGCTGCGCTCACGGCTTCGCCATCGTACGAACCGCAGCATCGCGTGCCAGCCGCACCGCGCGCGGGAGCCGGTCACAGCCGGTCAGTGCACATTGCCGGATCGTCGGGCATGATTTCGTGCACGCGTGAACGCTGTGCCATCCACCCCTCGCCGCCCGCCCGGCTCGATGCAGGCCGGCGGCATCAACGCCCAATTGCAAGCAAATGGCCCAATACGTCTTCACCATGAACCGGGTCGGCAAGATCGTGCCGCCCAAGCGTCAAATCCTGAAGGACATTTCGCTGTCGTTCTTCCCCGGTGCGAAGATCGGCGTGCTCGGCCTGAACGGCTCGGGCAAATCGACGCTGATCAAGATCATGGCCGGCGTCGACAAGGATATCGAAGGCGAAGCGACGCCGATGCCGAACCTGAACATCGGCTACCTGCCGCAGGAACCGCAGCTCGATCCGCAAAAAACCGTGCGCGAAGCCGTCGAGGAAGGTCTCGGCGACGTGTTCAGCGCGCAAAAGAAGCTCGACGAAATTTACGCGGCCTACGCGGAGCCCGATGCCGACTTCGACAAGCTCGCCGCCGAGCAGGCGAAGTACGAAGCGATCCTCGCCACCTCCGATGGCGGCAGTCCCGAGCAGCAGCTCGAAGTCGCGGCCGATGCGCTGCGTCTGCCGCCGTGGGACGCGAAGATCGAGCATCTGTCGGGCGGCGAAAAGCGCCGCGTCGCGCTATGCAAGCTGCTGCTCGAAAAGCCCGACATGCTGCTGCTCGACGAACCGACCAACCACCTCGACGCCGAATCGGTCGAATGGCTCGAGCAGTTCCTCACGCGCTTCCCGGGCACCGTCGTGGCGGTCACGCACGATCGCTACTTCCTCGACAATGCCGCCGAGTGGATTCTGGAACTCGACCGCGGCCACGGCATTCCGTGGAAGGGCAACTACAGCAGCTGGCTCGACCAGAAGGAAGACCGCCTGAAGCAGGAAGAATCGTCGGAATCGGCGCGCCAGAAAGCGATCAAGAAAGAGCTCGAATGGGTGCGTCAGAATCCGAAGGGCCGTCAGGCGAAATCGAAGGCGCGTATCGCGCGTTTCGAGGAACTGAACAGTCAGGAATATCAGAAGCGCAACGAAACGCAGGAAATCTTCATTCCGGCCGGCGAGCGTCTCGGCAATGAAGTGATCGAATTCAAGAACGTCAGCAAGTCGTACGGCGATCGCCTGCTGATCGATAACCTGAGCTTCAAGATTCCGGCCGGCGCGATCGTCGGCATCATCGGGCCGAACGGCGCGGGCAAGTCGACGCTGTTCCGGATGCTGACGGGCCGCGAAGAGCCGGATTCGGGCGAAATCGTGCGCGGGCCGACGGTCAAGGTCGCATATGTCGACCAGAGCCGCGACGCGCTCGACGGTTCGAAGACCGTGTTCGAGGAAATCTCGGGCGGCGCCGACGTGCTGACGGTCGGCAAGTATGAGACGCCGTCGCGCGCGTATATCGGCCGCTTCAACTTCAAGGGCGGCGACCAGCAGAAGAACGTCGGCTCGCTGTCGGGCGGCGAGCGTGGGCGGCTGCATCTCGCGAAGACGCTGATCGCGGGCGGCAACGTGCTGCTGCTTGACGAACCGTCAAACGACCTCGATGTCGAAACGCTGCGCGCGCTCGAAGATGCGCTGCTCGAGTTCGCCGGCTCCGTGATGGTGATCTCGCACGATCGCTGGTTCCTCGACCGTATCGCGACGCATATCCTTGCGTTCGAAGGCGACTCGCAAGCGACGTTCTTCGACGGCAACTATCAGGAATACGAGGCGGACAAGCGGGCTCGTCTCGGCGAGGAAGCCGCGCAGCCGAAACGTCTGCGGTATAAGCCGATTACGCGGTAAGCGTGGTGCGCGGTCAGGTCAGCCGCGTCGGTCACGTCGGACCCGGCCGCCTAAGCCGGTTTGATAAAGAACGGGGCGGTGCGCATGCGCCGCCTCGCTTTTATTTCGGCATGACGTTTGCTGCCCGACGCTGTGCAGCCGTCGCAGATAGACCGGGCGAGCGCGACCGCCGTGCGGATGCGCGCCCGCTCGGCTGCGCGGCCGTGCAAACCTAACCATTGGGAGGCGGAATGACGATGTCGGTGGGCAAGCGCGTAATCGTCGGCGTGGTCGCCGTCATCATCGTGCTCGCGGTCGTGGCGCTTGGCGGTTTGTACTACGTGCAGCGCGAAGTCAAAGCGCGCGTCACCGAAGCGCTTGGGCCGCTCGGCAGCGCGGAAAGCATCGACGTCGGCTTCAAGTCGATCACACTCACCAACGTGCGCCTGGTCGCACCGAAAGACTGGCCGACGCCCGATGCCTTGCGCGCCGCCCAGATCACGCTGGTGCCGGATCTGCATGATGCGCTCACGCGGCGGCGCGTGCATATCCGCGAGGTCGTGGTCAGCGATTTCACGCTGCCGGCCATTCGCAGGCCGAGCGGCAAGATCGAGTTGCTGCCGAATCTCCGGCAGTCGGTGAGCAGCGCACAGCCGGCTGCGAGCGCGCCTGGCGCGCGCGAGCCGCTGCCCGCGGAAAAGTTGATCGACCAGATCCGCTTCGAGCGCGGCACCTTCGATTTCTACGATCAAATGGTCAGTCAGCCGGCGTACAAGGTCAGCGTGACCGACGCGAACGCGACCGTCGAGCATATTCACCTGCCTGAACTCACGGAGCCGACTTCGGTGACCGTCACGGGTTCGATCAAGGGCCCCGAACACACGGGCACAGTCGGATTTAACGGCTGGATCAAAATCGCGAACAAGGACTCGCAGCTGACGACGACGCTGCGCGGCGTCGATATCGTGACGCTCGACCCGTATCTGCTGAAAAAGGCCGGCGCGAAAGCGCGCGTGACGGGCGGCACGCTCGACCTGAACGTCGAATCAACCGTGCGCGACTATCACATCCACGCGCCGGGAATGCTGACGCTGCACCATTTGCGGCTGCAGGAATCGGAGAATCCGCTCGACACGTTTCTCTCGATTCCGACCCGCGCTGCGGTCGCCGCACTCAAGAACCACGGTGACGAGATCACGCTGCATTTCGTCCTCGACGGCAATCTGCGCGACCCGAAATTCAGGCTCAACGAAAGCCTGATGACCGAGCTGCGCGCGAACTTCGCGAAGGCGCTCGGGGTAAGCGCGGAAGGTGTCGCGAAGGGAGCGGGCGAGACGGTGAAGGGACTCGGCAACGCGCTGAAGAATCTGCTTGGGCAGTGAGCCTGGGCAATAAGCGCGAAGAGGGATGAGCGACGCGGTGATGATGCCGATCGCGCGTCGCCGCTCACCTTATGCGTGTGCTAACCACAAGCTGCGCTATTAAACCGGCAAACCCAGTTCTCGCAGCTTCGCTTCAGTCTGTGCCGCGCTCGTGTGATGCACGCCATGCCAGCCGAGCGCGCTCGCCGCTTCGGCATTTATCAGGTTGTCGTCGATAAAGACGAGTTCGTGCGGCGCCACGGCCGGCACGTGCGCTTCGATCCGCTCGCGCATCATGCTGAAGATCGCGGGGTCCGGCTTCACGAGCTTCACGCGTCCCGACACGATGATGTCGCGAAAGCGTCGCAGTACCGGGTAGTTCTCCCACGCATACGGGAATGTCTCCGCCGACCAGTTCGTCAGGCCGAAGATCGGCACGCCGGCCGCGTCGAGCTTGTCGACCGTCGCAACGCCGTCGTGCAGCACGCCCGCGACCATCTCGTGCCAGCGCTCGTAGAACGCGCGAATCAGCGGCTCGTGGTCGGGAAACTGCTCGATCAATTCGGCCGTGCCCTCGGCAATCGGCTGGCCGCCGTCCTGGCGAATCACCCACTCCATCGTGCACACATTCGCGAGAAACCACTGACGCTCGGCTTCGTCCGGAATCAGCGTGCGGTAGAGGTACTGCGGACTCCAGTCGATCAGCACGCCGCCGAAATCGAACACGACTGCCTTGATGGTCATGCAAGCTCCGTTGTTGGTCACAGGGTGGAAGGACGATGCGCTGAAAGCGTCGCGCCGCTCAGATCGCCTTCGTACGCGTCTCGAGCCATGCCTTCGCGTCGCCCGACACATGCGGCGCGAGCCGCGCGCGCACCGTCTCGTGATACGCGTTGAGCCACGCGCGCTCGTCGTCGCGCAACAGCGGCAACGCGATGCAGCGCGTGTCGATGGGGCACAGCGTCAGTGTTTCGAAGTCGAGGAAATCGCCGAATTCGGTCTTGCCCGCCGCGCGGTTCAGCACGAGGTTTTCGATGCGGATGCCCCACTTGCCCGGCCGATAGATGCCCGGCTCGATCGACGTGATCATCCCTTCTTCCATCGCGGTCCACGCTTCGGCCGGCGCGTAATGCGAGATGACCTGCGGCCCTTCATGCACATTCAGAAAGTAGCCGACGCCGTGACCCGTGCCGTGACCGTAGTCGGCGCCGACTTCCCAGATCGGCGCGCGCGCGATCGCATCGAGCATCGGCGAGCGGATGCCGCGCGGAAAACGCGCACGCGACAGCGCAATCGTGCCTTTGAGCACCGTGGTGAAATCGCGCCGATGTTCATCGATGATCGTACCGATCGGCACGACACGCGTGATGTCGGTGGTGCCGCTCAGGTACTGGCCGCCCGAGTCGATTAGCAGCAGGCCGTTGCCTTCGATGATCGCGTGAGACTCCGGCAGCGCGCGATAGTGCGGCATCGCGCCGTTCGCGTTGAACGCGGCGATCGTCGAAAAGCTCAGCGTGACGAAGCCGGGGCGGCGTGCGCGGGCTGCCGTCAGCCGTTCGTCGACCGTGAGTTCGGTGATCGTCTCGCGGCCGAGCGCGCCTTCGAACCACGCGAAGAATTCGGCGAGCGCCGCGCCGTCCTGCTCCATCGTCGCGCGCACATGTTCGGCTTCGGCTTCGGTCTTGCGCGACTTGAAGAACGTGGTCGGATTGACCGCTTCGACCAGCTTCACGTGCGCCGGCGCGGACTGCAGCATGCCGAACGTGACGCGCCGCGGATCCACCAGCAGCGTCGCGCCGGCGGGCAGCGCCGCCAGTGCGCCGGCCGCGAGCGCATACGGCTCGACGCGGATGCCGTCGCGCGCGAGCGCGTCGGCGAGCGTCGCCGGAACCTTGCCGTCGACGACGAACAGCGACGCGCGATCGAGCCCGATCAGCGCGTGCGCAACGAACACCGGGTTGTAGTTCACATCGGCGCCGCGCAGGTTCAGCAGCCACGCGAGGTCGTCGAGCGTCGAGATGAAATGCCACTGCGCGCCCTGCTCCTGCATCGCGCGGCGCAACCGGTCAAGCTTCTCCGCGCGCGTCACGCTCGCTTGCGGCGGCACATGTTCGTAGACCGCGTCGGCCGGCAGCGACGGACGCTGCGGCCAGATCGCATCGAACAGATCGACGTCGGTGCGCAACTTCACGCCGCGCGCAGTGAGCGTGTCGCCAAGCACACGCGCCGCCGCGACGCCGAGCACCGCGCCGTCGACGCCGACCGTGCCGCCCGCCGGCACGTTCTGCGCAAGCCATTCGATATGCGGCTGCGTCTGCTGGCCGCCCATCATCTTCATGAGTGCAATGCCGGTGCCGGCCAGTTGCGCTTCGGCCTGCACCCAGTAGCGGCTGTCGACCCACAGGCCCGCGAAATTTTGCGTCACCACGAGCGTGCCGACCGAACCGGTGAAGCCGGACAGCCACTCGCGCCCTTTCCAGCGGCCCGGCAAATACTCGGACAGGTGCGGATCCGCCGACGGCACGAGATAAGCGGCAAGGCCTTCGCGCGTCATCGCACCGCGCAGTTGCGCGATCCGTTCAGGGATCGATGCGGTTTCAGGGAGTCGGACGTTCATCGTGTTCACCAGAAGAGATTGAGCGGCATGTCAGCGCCGCCGTGACAGCATGCCGACCGCCGCGACCGCGGCCAGCGCAACCGCCGTGCAGACCGGCCATTCAAGCGTATCGCCGTCGTGAAAAAGCGTCGTGACATTGCCGGCCATGCGCGCGAGCGCCGCGCCAAGCACGCCCGCCAGAATTGCCATCCAGAGCCGCGCGCCGCTTCTGCGCCGCAACGGGTGCAGCCACCAGCCCGCCAGCCCCACCGCGACCCCGACCACGACGATGCCGGACCATCCCATCAGCGACGCCCCTCGTGCCGCAGCGGAATTGTCCGAAGTTTCGGATTTATCCCATTTGCCGGCATGCGGACGATAGTTAGCATTTTTTCTCTCATTAACCAGAAGGTCAGCACGGCGCTTATCTGCGCCGCTGTTCATCGGCGGTTCGCCAGCAGTCGCGCGGGCGATGGGTAGCGGTTGAGTTTAGGGGCGGGAATAACGTTAGGCAAGCCGCAACGCCTGCCTGCACGCTCGCCACCTCGCTCGCAATCATTAAGGCGCCGGTCTGCAACGCGTCCCATGCGAATCGCCCTCATCGAGCCGGACCTTCGCCACGCGGAACTCGTCACCCGCCTGCTGCTTGCCGCCGGACACGCGTGCCAGCACTTCAGCGCCAGCGACCCGTTCCTCTGCAGCGCGAAGCAGCTTTTCTTCGATCTTCTCGTCACCGAAGCCTGGGCCGGCGACCGCTGCGCCGAAGACGTCATCGCACTCGCGCGCGACGTGCTGCCCGGCTTGCCGGTCATCGTCACGATGAAGGCGCCGCGCGAAAGCGAACTCGTGGCCGCGCTGCACGCGGGCGCCGACGACTGCGTCGCGAAGCCGGTGCGCGGCCCCGAAATGCTCGCCCGCGTCGATGCCCTGATTCGCCGCGCCGGCTTTCGCCGGCCGCGCAGCCGCGCGCGGGAAACCTTCGGCGAATATGCCTTCGACGGCGGTCGCTCGCTCGTGGTCTGCCGGGGTCAGGTCATTGCGCTGACACCGAAGGAGCTGCGCTTCGCGCTCCTGCTCTTTTCGAACATGTCGCGGCCCGTTTCACGCGCCCAGATACTTGAAACCGTCTGGGGTCGCCGCGACATCAAGTCACGCACGCTCGACACGCATGCATCGCGCATCCGCGCGAAGCTGGAATTGCGGCCCGAGCGCGGCTACGCGTTGACGCCCTTGTACGGCTTCGGCTACCGGCTCGACCCTGTCTCCGCCGAAGACGGCAGCGGCGATGGGGATGAGCCGCCCAGGACTGAAACAATCGTGGAAACGCTATAATATGGGGCTAAACCATAGCCCCAATTGGCGGGCTGTCCCCATTTATGCAGCTTTTAACGATCGGAATCAACCACCACACAGCGCCAGTCGCCCTGCGCGAACGCGTGGCGTTTCCGCTCGAACAGATCAAGCCCGCGCTCGATGCGTTCAAGGAGCTGTGGCTCGGCCGTGCGGCGCCCAACGCGCCCGAAGCGGCCATCCTGTCTACCTGCAACCGCACCGAACTCTACTGCGCCACCGACGACCACGCTGCCCGCGAAGCCGCGATCCGGTGGCTGTCGATGTACCACAACCTCCCCGTCGACGAACTCGCGCCGCACGTCTACGCGCTGCCGCAGTCGGAAGCGGTGCGCCATGCGTTTCGTGTCGCGTCGGGGCTCGATTCGATGGTGCTCGGCGAAACGCAGATCGTCGGTCAGATGAAGGATGCGGTGCGCACCGCATCCGAAGCCGGTGCGCTTGGCACCTATCTGAACCAGCTGTTCCAGCGTACGTTCGCCGTCGCAAAGGAAGTGCGCACCGAGACCGAAATCGGCGCGCAGTCCGTATCGATGGCGGCCGCGGCCGTGCGCCTCGCACAGCGGATTTTCGACAAGGTGTCGAACCAGCGCGTGCTCTTTATCGGCGCCGGCGAAATGATCGAGCTGTGCGCGACGCACTTCGCCGCGCAACAGCCGCGCGAGCTCGTGATCGCGAACCGCACCGCCGAGCGCGGCGAGCGCCTCGCCGAACGTTTCAACGGCCGCGCGATTCCGCTTGCCGAGTTGCCCAAGCGCATGCACGAATTCGACATCATCGTGTCGTGCACGGCGTCCACGCTGCCTATCATCGGTCTCGGCGCTGTCGAGCGCGCGGTCAAGGCGCGCCGCCACCGCCCGATTTTCATGGTCGACCTCGCCGTGCCGCGCGATATAGAACCCGAAGTCGGCATGCTCGAAGACGTGTTCCTGTACACCGTCGACGATCTTGGCGCGATCGTCCGCGAAGGCAATGCTTCGCGCCAGGCGGCCGTTGCGCAGGCCGAAGCGATCATCGAAACGCGCGTGCAGAACTTCATGCAATGGCTCGACGCGCGCAGCATCGTGCCGGTGATTCGCCATATGCACACGCAGGCGGATGCGCTGCGCCGCGCCGAAGTCGATAAGGCGCTCAAGATGCTCGCGCGCGGCGACGATCCGGCCGTCGTGCTCGAAGCGCTGTCGCAGGCCATCACGAACAAGTTGATCCACGGTCCGACGCATGCGCTGAACCGCGCGAACAGCGACAACCGCGCCACGCTCATCGAATTGATGAGCGGCTTCTACAAACACAATCACACATCCGAGCGTTAGCTGCGCTCACGCGATTCGAGCGTCGGCGCACCGGCAGCCAGCAGCACTAGTTGCTTCCCGGAATGTGCGCGGCGCCCCTGCCCGCGGCCCACGAGCCTCGCGGCAGTTTCCGCGGCGCAGTTTCGTGATACCTGCCGCCCGCTTCCCGAATTCTGGTTATCCGCTCCGGAGCCCACTCCGGACCGCACTGCAAAAGTCCGATGAAAACGAGCATGCAAAGCAAGCTCGACCAGCTCACGACACGGCTGGCCGAACTGAACGACCTGTTGAGCCGCGAAGACGTCACCGCGAATCTCGATCAATACCGCAAGCTCACGCGTGAGCATGCGGAGCTGGGGCCTGTGGTCGAGCACTACGCGCTGTGGCGCCAGGCGGTCAATGACGCGACGACCGCGCAGGAGCTGATGTCCGATCCGTCGATGAAGGAATTCGCCGAAGAAGAAATCCGCGCCGCGCGCGAGCGGATGGAGCAGCTTCAAGGCGAATTGCAGCGCATGCTGCTGCCGAAAGATCCGAACGACGAGCGCAATATCTTCCTCGAAATTCGCGCGGGCACGGGCGGCGACGAGTCGGCGCTGTTCGCGGGCGACTTGCTGCGCATGTATCTGCGCTATGCGGAGCGCAACCGCTGGCAGGTCGAAATGATGTCGGCAAGCGAATCGGACCTCGGCGGTTATAAGGAAGTGATCGTGCGTATTGCCGGCGAAGCCGCATACTCGAAGCTCAAGTTCGAGTCGGGCGGCCATCGCGTGCAGCGCGTGCCGGCCACCGAGACGCAAGGCCGCATCCATACGTCCGCGTGCACGGTGGCGGTGATGCCGGAAGCCGATGAGATCGGTGAAGTCGAGATCAATCCCGCCGACCTGCGCATCGATACGTTCCGTGCGTCGGGCGCCGGCGGCCAGCACATCAACAAGACGGACTCGGCGGTGCGCGTCACGCACTTGCCGACCGGTATCGTCGTCGAGTGTCAGGACGACCGCTCGCAGCACAAGAATAAGGACCGCGCGCTGAAGGTGCTCGCCGCGCGCATCAAGGACAAGCAATACCACGAGCAGCACGCGAAGGAAGCCGCGACGCGCAAGAGCCTGATCGGCTCAGGCGACCGCTCGGAGCGCATCCGCACGTACAACTTCCCGCAAGGGCGGCTCACCGATCACCGGATCAACCTGACGCTGTACCGGCTCGAAGCGCTGATGGAAGGCGATCTCGACGAGCTGATCGCGGCGCTGGTCAGCGAGCATCAGGCCGAGTTGCTTGCGTCGCTCGGCGACGCGGAGTAAGGCGCGAAATGAGCGACGGAATGGGCAACGAAAGGGCCGGCGCATCGCCATCAGAAGCGGCATCGGCTACGGTTGCCGCGTTGCTGCGCGCGTCGGCGCTGCCGGCGCTCGAGGCGCGCATTCTGCTCGCACATCTGCTGGGCTGGCGTCGAACCGAGTTGATCACGCGTGCGGACGAACCGCTCGCTGCCGCGAAGGTCGCGCTCTGGCATCAGCTCGAAGCGCGGCGACTTGCGGGCGAGCCGATTGCGCAACTGGTCGGCGCGCGCGAGTTCTACGGGCTCGAGTTCGAAGTCACGCCGCACGTGCTTATTCCGCGCCCGGAAACCGAACTGCTCGTCGAAACCACGCTCGACGCGATCGCCGGCCGCGCGCGGCCGCGTGTCCTCGATCTCGGCACGGGGACCGGCGCGATTGTGGTCGCGATCGCGTCCGCGCGGCCAGATGCGCAGGTGTGGGCCGTCGACCGGTCCGCCGAAGCGCTGCAAGTCGCCGCACGCAATGCTGCGCGTCTGCTCGACGCGCAGCGCCCCGGCGGCCCGCTGACTTTGCTGCAAGGCGACTGGTACGCGCCGCTCGACGCCACCAGCGACCTGCGTTTCGATGCGATCGTCAGCAACCCGCCGTATATCGCCAGCGACGACCCGCATCTCGCGCAAGGCGATCTACGCTTCGAGCCACGCGGCGCGCTCACCGACGAAGCCGACGGCTTGTCCGCGATCCGTTCGATCGTGGCGAATGCACCGGCATGGCTCGCCGCGCACGGCATGCTATGGATCGAGCATGGCTACGATCAGGCGGTTGCCGTGCGGGCGCTGCTTGCTGAGCGCGGGTTTGATGGGGTGCGGTCCGTATGCGATCTGGCCGGCATCGAGCGCATCAGCGGCGGCGAGTTGCCGCCTTCGGCACCGTCGGCTCGCACGGGCGAAATCCGCTATCATTTGTAGTCAATCCCACTTATTTCCGGAATCGCAAGGTCAGTCATGGATACGCAACAACGCATCAAGCAAATCGTCGACGAAAACGACGTCGTGCTCTTCATGAAGGGCAACGCGCAGTTTCCGATGTGCGGCTTCTCGGGCCGTGCGGTGCAGATCCTGAAGGCATGCGGCGTCGACGAGTTCAAGACCGTCAACGTGCTCGAAGACGACGAAGTCCGCCAGGGCATCAAGGAATACTCGAACTGGCCGACCATCCCGCAGCTTTACGTGAAGGGCGAATTCGTCGGCGGGTCGGACATCATGATGGAAATGTACCAATCGGGCGAACTTAAGCAGTTGTTCGCCGCGGCTTAAAGAAACGCCGTTAGCAGAAGAAGGGCCCGTCGCGGCTACCGGCTGTCTTGGCGCTGCCAGGCGACCGCCCGGTTGCCGGTCGATTGCTTTGGAGCGGCTCGCTCACTCGAAGCCATCAGATCAGGGGCCCGCAGTTAACCGGCCGGGGCGGCTCACGTAATCGATAAGGGGCGCGCAGTGACCGATCAGGCGCCTCAAACCATGGACACACGCCTTACGGCGCCGCGCCGCGTGATCGTTGCGATCACGGGCGCATCGGGCGCGATTTACGGCATCCGGCTGCTGCACGCGCTGCGCCGGGTCGGCGGTGTCGAAAGCCATCTGCTGGTGTCCAGCGCCGGATGGCTCAATATCCATCACGAACTTCAACTGACCAAAGACGACGTGCACCCGCTCGCGGATGCCGTCCATTCGGTGCGCGACATCGGCGCGAGCGTCGCCTCGGGTTCGTTTATGACGCACGGAATGATCGTCGCGCCGTGTTCGATGAAGACCCTCGCGAGCATCGCGCATGGACTGTCCGACAACCTCATTTCGCGCGCCGCCGACGTCACGTTGAAGGAACGCCGCCGGCTCGTGCTGATGGTGCGCGAAACGCCACTGAACCTCGCGCATCTGCGCAATATGACGGCCGTCACCGAGATGGGCGGCATCGTGTTTCCGCCGGTGCCTGCGTTTTACAGCAAGCCCGCTTCACTCGAAGAGATGGTCGACCATTCGGTGTCGCGCGTGGTCGATCTGCTTGGGCTCGGGCCGTCGCTTGCGCCGGCGTGGGAAGGCTTGGGCGGAACGGAATAGGTTCGGAACGGCCTCGACCGCGATTCACAACGCTGACGACGCAATCAAATCCGCTTTGCCCCGTTTATCAAGCGCCGGTGCGTCTATATAGTCGCAACATCGAAGCCAACCTCCGTCGCGCCGATACGCGACCGATGCCGCCATGACCCGCTTACCGACGCTCTTTCTTTCCCACGGCGCGCCGACGCTGCCGATCGACCCATCGCTGCCGTCCGCCGAATTCGCCTCGCTGTCGGCAACCTTGCCGCGCCCGAAGGCGATCCTGATGCTGTCCGCGCACTGGATGACGACGAAGCCTGTCGCGAGCACCGCCAGCCAACCGGAGACAATCCACGACTTCTACGGCTTCCCGCGCCAGCTTTACGAAATCCAGTATCCGGCGCCCGGTGCGCCGGAAGTCGCGCGCCGCGCGGCGGAACTGCTCGACGCCGCGGGCATTGCCTCGTCGAGCGAACCGCACGGGCTCGACCATGGCGCGTGGGTGCCGATGCTGCTGATGTTCCCGGCCGCCGATATCCCGGTCGCCCAGTTGTCGATCCAGCCGCGCCTCGATCCCGCTCACCACTTTCGCATCGGACGCGCATTGCGTTCGCTGCGCGACGAGGGCGTGATGGTGATCGGCTCCGGGCAGATCACCCACAATCTGCGCGAAGCGGATTTTTCGGCCCGCGTCGAAGACGCGGATCCACGCGTGACCGAGTTCACCGACTGGTTCGAAGCGCGTCTCGCCGCGCGCGACATCGACGCGCTGCTCGACTATCGACGCCTCGCGCCGCACGCGGTGTCGATGCACCCGACCGACGAGCACCTGCTGCCGGTATTCGCGGCACTGGGCGCGGCTAGCGACGATTATCAGATGCAGATCCAGCCACTCGGCACGTATCAGCGCGTGCTGGCGATGACGAACTACGTGTTCACCGACGCTTGAAGTGACCTCGCGTGAAGCTGCGTGAAGCCGTCGTAGATCACAAAACAAAAAGCCCGTCCGATGCAAAACATCATCGAACGGGCTTTTTACGTTGCCCGCGCGAGTCCCGCGCGGCCACTCATCCTCAAGCGGATCGCAACCGCACTTTAAGCGCCAATCCCCTCAAGAATCTCATCATGCGATTCGCGCTCGGCGAGGTACTCGGTGCGGTAACCGGTATGCACGCCCCAGTAGTAAAACACCAGCGCACACGCGATCACGACGATCATGTCCCATCCATACGGCAGCACATTCATGCCGCCGAACTGCTTGCTGCCGATCAGCGACAGCACCGCCATGGTCGGCAGATAGGCCACGAGCCACCATGCCGCCTTCAGGTCGCGTCCCCAGCCGGCAAAACCGGACTTCGCCTGATAGTAGAAGTACACGGGCAGCGCGACGATCATCAGCAGGATGATTTCGCCGGTCAGCGGCCACTTCGCCCAATACAGAATGAGCGACGCGCAGACGAACGCGAACGGCGCGATCACTTTCATGCCGGCGATCTGCAGCGGACGCTCGAGGTCGGTCGCGGTGCGGCGCAGCGCCATCAGACTGATCGGCCCCGTCAGATACGAAATGACCGTTGCGACCGAGATCACCGCCGCGAGCGAACTCCAGCCGCGGAAGAAGAACAGGAAGATAAACGACACGAGCAGGTTGAACCACATCGCCGCACGCGGCACGCCATAGAGCGGATGCACCACGCCGAACATTTTCGGCAGCGTGTTGTTGCGCTCCATCGCGTAGATCATCCGCGTGGTGGTCGCCATATACGTCGTGCCGGTGCCGCTCGGGCTCACGAACGCATCGACGTACAGAAGAATCGCGAGCCAGTTCAGGTTCAGCGCGATCGCGAGTTCCGCGAATGGCGACGCAAACGTGAAGTGGCTCCAGCCTTTCATCACATCGGCCGGATTGACTGCGCCGATATACGCGATCTGCAGCAGTACGTAGATCACGAGCGCAAGCAGGATCGATCCGATCACCGCGAACGGCACGCTCTTCGCCGGGTTACGCGCTTCGCCCGCGAGATTGACCGGGCTTTGAAATCCGTTGAACGCGAAGACGATGCCGCTCGTCGCCACCGCAGTCAGCACGGCCGACCAGCCGTACGGCGCGAAGGTGCTCGCCTCGCCGAAGTTCTCATGATGAAAACCCGTCAGCATGAGACCGAGGATCGTCGCGCCGGGGATGATGAACTTGAAGATGGTGATTGCCGAATTGGCGTGCGCGAACAGTTTCACGCCCCAGTAGTTCAGCAGGAAATAGACAATGACAAGCGCGGCGGACAGCAATAGCCCGTTGGTTGTCAGTGATCCGTTGACGAACAGTGCATGCGCCCAGGGGTAAGGCCACGTACTCATGTACTGGATCGACGCCTCGGCTTCGATCGGGATCACCGACACAATCGCGATCCAGTTCGCCCACGCGCTGATGAAACCCACAAGCGCCCCATGCGAGTACCGCGCGTAGCGCACCATGCCACCGGACTCCGGCAACATCGCACCGAGTTCCGCATAAGTCAGTGCGATCGCGAGAATCACTACAGCGCCGATGACCCATGCACAAATGGCTGCGGGCCCTGCAATTTTTGCGGCCTTCCAGGCGCCGAACAGCCACCCGGATCCGATGATCGAACCCAGGCCCGTCAACAGCAGAGCGATCGGTCCGATCTTTCGTTGAATAGAACTAGTCACGTCTTCTCCTTGTTTCTGAGGCCGTATCGGTGCCGCGCAATTTCCCCGCTTTTCCGGATGGGTGCGCCTTCGGCCGGCCACGATACGCACGCTTCGGGCCACCCTGTCAGAACAACTTCAAGGACTGCGTACACAAACTGGGCATACACAACTGAGCAATGACGTCATGCCTTGGGTGCAACCGCCAACGAGGCGCGTAGTGTAACGGTTGCACCCGCCGTTGAACACGAAAAATCGACTTGTTCCTACAAAAAATCCCTGCGATTTGCAAGCTTTGTAAACCCGGCTTTTGGCATAAAGCGTTAATGCCAGTGAAGAAAACGGGGACACTATTGACCTTCTCTCGAAATGACCGTATAAATATCGGGCAGGATTTCAAGTGGCGAGTGAATTGGTCTTTCTTGGTTGGTTCGCCCATCAGCGGTACTCCGGCTGGTCCTATTACCCCTTCCTTGATTTTCGTGCACCCCCTACAGGCTTCGGCCTTATTTACCTCTTTTAGGAAAAAGTAATATGGAAACCGGTACCGTCAAGTGGTTCAATGACGCTAAGGGCTTTGGCTTTATCACCCCGGACGGCGGCGGCGAAGATCTGTTCGCGCATTTCTCGGAAATCCGCATCGAAGGCTTCAAGACGCTCCAGGAAAACCAGAAGGTCACGTTTGAAGTGAAGACGGGCCCGAAGGGCAAGCAAGCCGCTAACATCAAGCCGGCCTAAGCTGCATCTCCTGGGGACTACCCCAGGACACTAAAAAAACCCCGCTTTGGCGGGGTTTTTTGCATCTGGGCGTCTTCTATTGTCTGTTGATCGGTTTCACGCGTAGGCGCAATACCGGTTACACGATGCCGCGTCTATGCAAAGGCCGGCGGCTTCGAGAATCCGACTAGCTGAATACACGTTGCGCGTGAATGCCGAGGCCGGTGGCCACGCTGGCGAGCCGGTCGCCGAACACGGGCCGTGCACCCGGAAATGCCGCGGAAAGTGCGCCGGAGAGAAACGCGAGCCCCGTCGAGCCACCCGTGAAATACAGCGCACCGACGTCGCGGTCGGCGACGCCGGCGGACTGCACCGTGTCGCGCGCCGCCTGAACGATGCGTCGCGTTTCTTCCTTCCCGGCTTCGATCAGTTGCGCTTCGTCGAACGCGACGCGCAGATCGTCTTCGACCATCTCCAGGTCGATCAGCGTCTCGCCGCCCGCTGCGACGCCGATCTTCGCCTCTTCCGCGCATGCGGCCAGCGCGTGCCCGAGACGCCGCTCGACGACCCGCATCAGCCGGTCGTGATGACTCGTGTCCGTGTACAGATGCCGTATCAGCGCAAGCTCGCCGACGCGCTTCGGCGCATAGACGGTATTGATCAGATGCCACGTCGCGAGATCGAAATAGACGCGGTTCGGCACCTCGCGCCCCTCCGGATCGAGCGACCGGTAGCCGAGTTCCGTCAGGATCGTCGTCAGTTCGACCCGCCGGTCGAAATCGGTGCCCGCGACGTGTACGCCGTGATGCGCGAGTACGTCGTCCTTGCGCTCGATGCGCGCCATCCGTTGCGGCCCGACCCGCACAAGCGAAAAGTCCGACGTGCCGCCGCCGATATCGGCGACCAGCACGAGCTGCTCTTCCGTCAGATGTGATTCGTAGTCGAAGGCGGCCGCGATCGGCTCATACTGGAACTCGATGTCGCGAAAGCCGACCGTGCGCGCGGCGGCTTCGAGCTGTTGCTGCGCGAGACGGTCTGCACGCGGATCGTCGTCGACGAAGAACACCGGGCGGCCGAGCACCGCGCGCTCGAGCGTGACGCCGGCGCCCGCTTCCGCGTGGCGCTTCAGATGCGTCAGGAAAATCGCGATCACGTCGGTGTACTTGATCGCGCTGCCGTCGCCGAGATCCGTTGTGCTGTCGGCGAGCGCCGAGCCGAGAATGCTCTTCATCGAGCGCATCAGGCGGCCGTCGAAGCCGTCGATGTACGCCTCGAGCGCGGCGCGCCCGTACTCGCGGGTGTTTTCGTCGGTGTTGAAGAACACGGCGGTCGGCAGCGTGGTGTACGCGCCTTCGACCGGCGCGAGCCGCAGCGCGCCATTGCCTGGCACCGCGACCGCCGAATTCGACGTACCGAAGTCAATCGCGCAAAAGGTCATGAGCACATCGCTGGCTGACGGCGGGGTGCGCCGCCCGCGCCCGCGCGAACGAGAGAAGGGACCGGCTTTTTAGCACGAAAGCGCGACCTGCGGCAACCCGTGATGCGGATTCGCGTGCAAGCGGTGCGAACCTGGCGCGGGTCGATCGGGGGCGGCGGCGCCGCTGGCATGCAAGCCGCGGTAAGCGGCTGTAAGTGAGCGCACGTTGCGGAACGAAATTTGCGGAAATCTCGTGGTTTCGCGGAATTGCCCGCCCGCCCCCACAACGAAACAGGAGACTCGCCGCCATGTCCGAACCGCCCGCCGCAACGGCACGCGCTGAGTCCGCGTCGTCCTCGATCGTCGAGACGGACCTGCCCTCGCGGCTCGACCGTCTGCCATGGGGCCGCTTTCACACGCTGATCGTGGGCGCGCTCGGCATCACGTGGCTGCTGGACGGGCTCGAGGTGACGCTCGCGGGCGCGGTGGCGAGTGCGTTGAAAGCAAGCCCATCGCTGCATTTCAACAATGCGGAAGTCGGCCTCGCGGGCAGCGCGTATATCGCCGGCGCCGTACTCGGCGCGCTCGGTTTCGGCTGGCTGACTGACCGTCTGGGCCGGCGCAAGCTGTTCTTCATCACGCTCGGGCTCTATCTGGCCGCGACGGCGGCAACCGCATTTTCGTGGAATCTCGCGACGTTTCTGCTATTCCGCTTCCTGACCGGCGCAGGCATCGGCGGCGAATACACGGCCATCAACTCGACGATCCAGGAGTTCACGCCGGCACGCGTGCGCGGCTGGACCGATCTCGGCATCAACGGCACCTTCTGGGTCGGCGCCGGGCTCGGCGCGGCGGGCTCGCTCGTGCTGCTCGACCCGGGGCTCATGCCGCCGGACTGGGGCTGGCGCGCGTGCTTTCTGATCGGCGCGGTGCTCGCGCTCGCGATCCTGCCGATGCGCAGGTGGATTCCCGAAAGTCCGCGCTGGCTTCTCACGCACGGCGAAGCGCACGAAGCGCGCGCGGTGGTCGAGGAAATCGAGGCGCGCTTTCGCCGCGACGGGCACACGCTCGGCGGCGGCGACACGCTCAAGCGCCTCCGCCTGCGCGCGCGTGACCACACGACCCTGCGCGAAGTGTTCAGCACGCTTTTCGTGCGGCATCGGCGACGCGCGTTTGTCGGCCTGTCGCTTATGACCGCGCAGGCGTTCTGCTACAACGCGATCTTCTTTACCTATGCGCTCGTGCTGACCGACTTCTACGGCGTGCCCGGCGATCATATCGGCTGGTATCTGCTGCCGTTCGCGCTCGGCAACTTTCTCGGACCTCTGGTGCTCGGACGGCTTTTCGACGTGATCGGCCGGCGCAAGATGATCACGACGACCTACGCGCTTTCCGGCGTGCTGCTGACCATCAGCGGCTATATGTTCGAAC
Organism: Paraburkholderia edwinii; assembly: GCF_019428685.1. Classification (NCBI taxonomy): domain Bacteria; kingdom Pseudomonadati; phylum Pseudomonadota; class Betaproteobacteria; order Burkholderiales; family Burkholderiaceae; genus Paraburkholderia; species Paraburkholderia edwinii. Next base: position 812,095 of record NZ_CP080095.1, on the reverse strand, counting down.
AGCACTGGCTGACCGTTACGACGCAGACGATCTCGTGGATGGTGATTTTCTTCTTCGCTTCGGCCGCGGCGAGTTCTGCTTATCTGACCGTCAGCGAGTCGTTTCCGCTTGAAATCCGCGCGCTTGCGATCGCTGTGTTCTATGCGTTCGGCACCGCGCTCGGTGGCATCGTCGGGCCGGCGTTCTTTGGACGCCTGATCGATACGCAACAACGCAGCGAGGTGTTTTACGGTTACCTCGTCGGCTCGGCGCTGATGCTGGCCGCGGCGGTGATCGCGGCGATATGGGGCGTCGACGCGGAGCGGCGCTCGCTCGAGAGCGTCGCCGCGCCGCTGTCCGCGGTTGAAGATGACTGACGTTTGATGTGCGGCCGGGCAGACGCAGGCGCTGCAGCGGAAGCTTGCGTCCGTCCGCGCGAGATCGCTTCGCGGCACGGTCTGGCGTGGCACGGTCTGGCGTGGCACGGTCTGGCGTGGCACGGCTTGGCGCGGCGCGCGCTCGCACGGCACAGCCTTGCGCAGCTCGGGCCGCGCGGCCCGACCTACGCGGCCGAACCTAAGCGACTCGCCCTCCGCGAGCTCGCCTACGCGGCCCGGCCTAAGCGACTCGCCCTCCGCGCCCCGGCCTACGCGGCACGCCCGATTCCCACGCCTAAAACGCCTTCTTCCACGCCCCCGCGTAAGCAATCTCCGCAAGCGGCAAACGCGTGCGTACCGACTTCTCGCGTTCGCGCAGCACCGGATCGAGCTTCTCGACTTCGCCGAAGTGCCCGAGCGCAATCATCGAAATGACTTCGACGTCGTCAGGAATTTCGAAGGCGCGACGGAACGCGTTGACGTCGAAGCCGCTCATCTGGTGCGCGGCGAGGCCAAGCGCATGGGCCTGCAACACGAGCGCCATGGCCGCAGCGCCCGCATCGTAAGGCGCGCAACGGTTGACGCCGCCCTTGCTGGTCAACGTATGCGTCGTGACGGCGATCAGCACGGGCACGGCGCCGTTCCACCCCTGGTTGAACGGCACGAGTGTCGAGAATGCCTTCTTGAACGTGACTTCATCGACACCGCGATCAAACACGACAAAGCGCCACGGCTGCCCGTTGAACGCCGACGGCGCCCAGCGCGCCGCCTCGAGCACAGCCTGCAGATGCTCGCGGCTCACAGGTTCGCTCGAAAATGCGCGCGGACTCCAGCGGCTTGCCAACAGATCTTGAATAGGAACTTCGGTCGCAGCGACTTTTTTAGACATGTGCATCTCGCGGTCGTTGTGCATGAACGATCGATCATTGCGCAGTGGCCGGATAGGATAACCCGGAACGCTAGCGCCAAACCGGCGATCGATGGGTTCATGCACACGCAACTTCAACTGCGATGCAGTGCAGGATGCGCGATGGCGCGACGTCCTCAGACCGCCTGAACCGCGGCCCCGCGCGGACGACGGTTGATGCGCAGCACGATCACCGCGGCAACGAGGCACAAGCCGCCCGAGATCATCGACGCAACCGTGTACGTGCCGAGACTCGCGCGCAGCATGCCGGCGCCGAGTGCAGCGAACGCCGCGCCGAGCTGGTGTCCGGCCACGACCCAGCCGAACACGACCGGCGCCGATTCTTTGCCGTACACATCAGTTGCAAGACGCACGGTGGGCGGCACCGTAGCGATCCAGTCGAGACCGTAGAACACGGCGAACAGCGGCAAGCCGAAAAAGTCGATACCGAACGCGTGAGGCAGATAGATCAGCGACAACCCGCGCAGGCCGTAGTACCAGAACAGCAGCACGCGCGAATTGAAGCGATCGGACAGCCATCCCGACAACGTCGTGCCGAACAGATCGAAGATGCCCATCGCCGCGAGCAGCGAAGCGCCCTGCACCTCAGAGAGACCGTAGTCGCCGCACATCGCGATCAGGTGCGTGCCGACATAGCCGTTGGTGCTCGCGCCGCAAATAAAGAAGCTGAAGAACAGCAACCAGAAATCACGCGTTTTGCTCGCGGACGCGAGTGTGCCGAATGCGATCGCAAGCGGGTTCTGCTTCGACTGGTCGGTTCTCAACGGCGCGTCGGCCGGTTCGCCGTAAGGACGCAAGGTCAGATCGGCGGGACGCTCGGGCAGCAGGAACGCAACGAGCGGCAGCACGACGGCGGCCGCGATGGCGACCACCCACACGACCGGCCGCCAGCCGTGATGCTCGGCGATGGCGGCCAGCATCGGCAGGAACACGAGCTGGCCGGTCGCGGAGCTCGCGGTCAGGATGCCCATCACGAGCCCGCGCCGCTTCGTAAACCACCGGTTGACGACTGTCGCCGACAACGTCAGCGCCGCGACGCCGGTCGAGCCGCCGACCATCACGCCCCACACGAGCACCATCTGCCACGGCGCCGTCATCATCGACGACAGCGCGACGCCGGCGCCCATAATGGCAAGTGCAGCGAGCAGCGTGGGACGCACGCCGAAGCGCTGCATCGCCGCCGCGGCGAACGGGCCGGTCAGCCCGTACAGCGCGATATTCACCGAAATCGCAAGCGAGATGGTCGCGCGGCTCCAGCCAAATTCGTGTTCGAGCGGCACCATCATCACGCTCGGCGTCGCGCGCGTGCCGGCCGCCGCGAGCAGCACGAGGAACACCACGCCAACCGCTAGCCAGCCGTAGTGAAAGCGCCCTCCAATGAGTCTTGAAGCCCAGTTCATCCGTTGCTCTCCGTTTCGACGAACACCTCTGCGGGAGATGGGCAAACGCGTCGTCGCGATGGGTTAGGGTCCGGGGTGATCCGTGGGATGGATATGGACCCTTTGAATATTTCAGACTAAAGCACTTGTGACTGGTCTGTCACAATGGTCTTGCGATGGTAGTGACCGGTCAGTAACATGTCAAGGCGACTCACCCGTATTTGCACACTGTCATGAACGATTCCCGCGCCGGAAAACCGCAGACCACCTCACACACTGCACACGCTGAAGGCGAAGCGCAGGCGCCATCGCGAACCGGCGCGCGAGCGACGCCACGTCGTCCGCAAACAGCGGGGCTCGAAGCGCAGGAACATCTGCTGCGCGCGGCCAACGAACTGTTCTATCGCGAAGGCGTGCGCGCGGTCGGCGTCGATGCGGTCGTCGAACGCGCCGGCGTGAACAAAATGAGCCTCTATCGGCAGTTTTCGTCGAAGGACGATCTGGTCGTCGCGTGGCTCGAACAGGCGGACCGCGAGTTCTTCGAGCGCTTCGAACGCCACATCACAAAACATTCCGGCACGCCGGTCGAACGATTGAACCGGTATTTCTCGGACCTCGCGCAGCGTGCATCGGCAACCGATTACCGCGGTTGTCCGTTCGTCAACGTATCAGCGGAGTTTCCCGACGCATCGCACCCTGCCCGTCTATGCGTGAACCGCAATAAGGAAAAGCTCGTCGCTCGGCTCAATGAACTGGCTGCGCAAGCGGGCGCGCGCGAGCCCGCAGCGCTCGCGGACGCGCTTGCGTTGCTGATCGAAGGCATCTATGCGGCGAGTCAGACCTATGGTCCCGGCTGCGGGCCGATTGCGGCAGCGCCGGTCGTTGCCGCGCAACTGATCGCGGCTGCGTGCACAGAGGCGCCGGTAAAATAGCGGTCTTATCGCTTTCGTCTTGTAGTCCCGCTATGCCGCTTTCTCCGTTGCCCGCCGATACCGAATCACACGAAGCCATCATTGCGGCGACGCGCCACTGGCTCACGCGCGCGGTGATCGGACTCAATCTGTGTCCGTTCGCCAAAGCGGTGCATGTGAAAGACCAGATTCGCTATGCGGTCAGCGACGCGACAAACACCGAAGGCGTACTGACTGACCTCGAAAGCGAAATGCGCACGCTTGCGGACGCAGACCCCGCCCTCATCGATACAACGCTGCTGATTCTTCCGCGCGCGCTTGCCGATTTCCTCGACTACAACGACTGCCTGTATTTCGCGGACCGGATGCTGCAGGATCTGCGTCTCGAAGGCACGCTGCAGATCGCGAGTTTTCACCCGCACTACCAGTTCGAAGGCAGCGAGCCCGACGACATCGAAAACTACACGAACCGCTCGCCGTATCCGATCCTGCATCTGCTGCGCGAAGCGAGCATCGAGCGCGCAGTCGATGCATTTCCCGATGCCGCCGACATCTACGAACGCAATCAGGAAACGTTGCGGCGGCTCGGCCGGCAAGGCTGGCAGCAATGGATGGCGGCGCGGGCCGATACCGGGACCGACTGACGGCCGGGAGCGCCGGCCGCGCCGCGCTCAGGCGTCGACGAAAAACCGCTCGCGCAATTCGTCGAGACCGAACGTCTCCATCACTTCGTGCAACCGCTCGGTCGGTTTGCGTCGCGGCAAATCCTTGTAGTGCGCGATGATCAGCTCGTTCTTCATCGAGTGTTCCCAGCCGACCAGCTCGGTGACGTTCACCTGATAGCCGTGCGCCTCGAGTTGCAGACAACGCAGCACATTGGTGATCTGGCTGCCGAACTCTCGTGTATGCAGTGGATGGCGCCAGATTTCGGTTAGGGCATTGCCAAGCGACTTGCTCTTGTTGCGCTTGAGCACACCCGCCACCTCCGCCTGACAGCACGGCACCACGACGACGTACTGCGCGCGCTTTTGCAGCGCGAAACGGATCGCATCGTCGGTGGCGGTGTTGCAGGCGTGCAGCGCAGTCACGATGTCGATGGTCGGCGGCAGCCGGTCCGACTCGATCGATTCGGCCACTGACAGATTCAGAAAAGACATCCCGCCAAAGCCAAGCCGTGCGGCCAGTTCCTCCGACTTCGCGACGAGTTCTTCGCGCGTCTCGATGCCGTAGATGTGCGAGTTATCGCGCAGATCCTTGAAGAAAAGGTCATACAGAATAAAGCCGAGATAGGATTTTCCCGCGCCGTGATCGACGAGCGACACCGAGCCTTTCGTTTGCTTTACATCTTGCAGCAGCGGCTCGATAAACTGGAACAGGTGATAGACCTGCTTGAGTTTGCGGCGGCTGTCCTGATTCATCTTGCCGTCGCGCGTCAGGATGTGCAGTTCCTTTAGCAGTTCGACGGATTGATTGGGCCGGATCTCGTAATTTTTACTGGACATCGAGGTTGCGTGCCACCGATTGCATGAAAAACGTGCGTCAGGCGACGGAAAAAAGAAGAAGTTGCTGTCAGTTTACCGAAAAGCGCGGCGGGCTTCGTCGTTCGCCGCGCTCAAAAACGGTGCACGAACACCAGATAGGAACGCTTTATGCAGCGTTGGACCCCATCAAGGGCGCTGTATGAAACGAGCAACGCAACGTGGCGCCACGCGCCACAACGCGCACGAGGTCGATCGGACGGACGAGCCCGACGCCTTGTCGCGAATAACGACCAAAGCTGCCGGCCGCCTCGAACGAAGCGGTGAACCGGTGACTTCGGGGGAAGTCGTACCCGTCACGCGTAACATGCATGCATCCAGGCGTAACAGGACGGGGGCGAACGTAACCTAACCTGAAGCGTGCCGCGACTGCCCACAGTAAGCGCGCTCAGACCAGAAGAGGCGGCAATGGATACGACACCCAACGGAAACGCGGAGCAGAAGTTTCAGGAACTGCTCGCGAAACTAACGACGACTCCGGAATGGACCGAGAAACAGCAGCTCGAGCTCGAAATGGCGCGCGATATCTCGGTCGAGATGCTGCGTCTTGCCGAGGTCATGCGCGACGGCAGCGTCGATCTCGAGACGGTTCTGATCATGCTCAAGTACGCCAAAGTGCTCGACTTTGTGATGTCGACACTCGCTTCACGGCGCGATATCAAACCGCAAACGCTGCGGGTGATCTTCAAGCTTGCGGGGTTGAAAGTTGATGAGGCGTATCCGGGGTAAATGCGCGGGTTGAACGCGCAGGCTGATACCTGGACCATCTGCAAAAGCTAAGACGCTCGCGCGCCGCTGTCGCGGCGCGATCGCATGGCGCGCGGCCGACTGCACCGCGCGCCCCTCCGGCACGCATCTTCGTCGCGCTCGCATGGCCTGTCGGCAATCGGCTATTCTGTGATCGTTTGCAAAAGAAAAGCGCGCGCGGCGCATATCGATCGATGCGCCGCACGATAGCCCAAGATAGCCGCTTCTGCCCAACGTCCCCGTTTCGAGGCCAGCCCATGCCGACTGAATCAGTTGCAGCGCAATCCGTTCATTCCACCATCCGCCTTCATCCCAACGACGACGTCATCATCGCGACGCGGCAGCTCGTGCCGGGCATGCGCATCGAGGCGGAAGACCTCGTCGTCGCAGGACTGATTCCGCCGGGCCATAAGGTTGCGACACGCGCGATTGCAAAGGGTGAGCCGGTCAAGCGCTACAACCAGATTATCGGCGTCGCGCGCGACGCGATCGCGCGTGGCCAGCACGTGCACGTGCACAACCTCGGTATGGCGGAATTCGCGCGCGAGCACGAGTTCGGCATCGATGTGCATGCAACGGATTTCGCCGACCCACCCGCGCATTTCATGGGCATCCGCCGCGCGGACGGCCGCATTGCAACGCGCAATTTCATCGGCGTGCTGACAAGCGTCAACTGTTCCGCGACCGTGGCGCGCGCCATCGCCGATCATTTCCGGCGCGACGTGAACCCGCACGCGCTCGCCGACTATCCGAACGTCGACGGGGTGATCGCGCTCACGCATGGTCTCGGCTGCGGCATCGATACGCTCGGCGAAGGCATGAAGATTCTGCGCCGCACATTGGCGGGCTATGCCGTGCATCCAAACTTCGCGTCGGTGCTGTTTGTCGGCCTCGGCTGCGAGGCGAATCAGATCGGCGGCGTGCTCGAATCGGGCGGCCTCAAGGACGACCAGCCGAAGCTGCGCAGCTTCACAATTCAGGATAGCGGCGGCACGCGCAAGACCATCGAGCGCGGCATCGCGATGGTGCGCGAGATGCTCGCCGACGCGAATCGCGCCACGCGCGAGCCGGTGCCGGCGTCGTATCTGAACATCGGGCTGCAATGCGGCGGCTCCGACGGCTACTCGGGCATTTCGGCGAACCCCGCGCTCGGCGCGGCCGTCGACCGGGTCGTGCGGCATGGCGGCACCGCGATTCTCTCCGAGACGCCGGAAGTCTACGGCGCCGAGCATCTACTGACGCGTCGCGCGGTGAGCCGCGAGGTCGGCGAGAAGCTGCTCGCGCGCATCGCGTGGTGGCAGGACTACTGCGCGCGCAACGACGCCGCGCTCGACAACAATCCGTCGGCCGGCAACAAGGTGGGCGGCCTCACGACGATCCTCGAAAAATCGCTCGGCGCCGTCGCCAAGGGCGGTACGACCAATCTCGTCGACGTCTACGAATACGCGCAGCCGATCACCGCGAAAGGTTTCGTGTTTATGGACTCGCCCGGCTACGACCCGATGTCGGCGACGGGCCAGGTCGCGTCGGGCGCGAACCTGATCTGCTTCACGACCGGCCGCGGCTCCGCGTACGGCTGCGCGCCGTCGCCGTCGCTCAAGCTCGCGACCAACACCGCGCTGTGGGAGCGTCAGCAGGACGATATGGACATCAACTGCGGCGGCGTCATCGACGGCACGGCATCGATCGACGAACTCGGCGAAGCGATCTTCCGGATGATGCTCGACTGCGCGTCAGGCACGCGCTCGAAAAGCGAAGTGCACGGGTATGGGCAGAATGAGTTCGTGCCCTGGCAAGTGGGCGTGGTGACCTGACATCAGGTCAAGCGGCGCGCGCTTTCCGCCGATGCGGTATCTCTGACCGGCAGCGCGAATGCGGATGCCGGTCGGCATGCATGCCCCAACGCCGGCCCGCGGGCCGGCTCTTGCTCACGCACTGCGTGCCGTTTCGGCCGGCGGCGTGCCGTTGTGAAACATCGTCTTCAACTGCGAGCGCAGTTCGGGCGAGTCCTCGTGCTTGTGCACCGCGACCGCGTGCTGCACGGCGGCTTCGAGCAGCTCGCTTTCCGAATCGGCGCACAACGCGACCGAACACCCAATGTCGCTTGGAAATTCACGACAATCGATAAATACGCGGCTCATGGCAGTACTCCTCACATCAATGAGTGCGCGCGCGTCCATGCCGTTTGGTCTATGCGATGAACCGCGCGGCAGATTGGCCTGGTTCGATCGGCTGGCAGGTGGCGTGTGCGCGGGGAAATGACGCGAAGCGCGTCCAATGGAGGGTTGTCAAAAAGTATAGGTCGCGATGCGGTAAAAATAAGCCGGCCGCCAGCGTGCCGTTTTGTCAGACCGCAAAGCGCTTCGAAAGGCGCGCATTGCACAATACGTCTGTCCCGGCCGCGCAATGCGCATTGGGCCGCACCGTGCGCCTATGGGAAAATGCGGATGCCACCTGACGGCCCGCTTTCTCCTGTAACCGTTGTCAGGCGCGTTTGCCCGACACCCCACTCTCGCTTCTTTGCCACGCATGTCGATTTTGCATGACCGTCATAGCGTCGCCGTTATCGGCGGCGGCCCCGCCGGATTGATGGCGGCCGAAGCGCTCGTCCAGCACGGCGTGCAGGTCGACGTCTATGACGCGATGCCGTCAGTTGGCCGCAAGTTTCTGATGGCCGGCAAGGGCGGCATGAACATCACGCATTCGGAACCGCTCGACCGCTTTATTGCGCGATATGGCAAGCGCCACGCGCAGATCGGACCGCTGTTCGACCGCTTCGGCCCTGACGCACTGCGCGTGTGGACGAGCGAGCTCGGTGTCGATACGTTCGTCGGCAGTTCGGGGCGCGTGTTTCCGACCGACATGAAAGCGGCGCCGCTGCTGCGCGCCTGGCTGCATCGGCTGCGCGAATCGGGCGTGCGTTTTCACATGCGGCACAAGTGGGTCGGCTGGGACGCAGCGGGCGCGGACGCCCGCACGCGGCACGCGCTGCGCCTCGCGACGCCGACCGGCAAGCAAATCCTGCACACCGATGCGGTGATCCTTGCGCTTGGCGGCGGCAGCTGGCCGCGGCTAGGCTCCGACGCGTCGTGGGTGCCGCTGCTCGAAGCGCGCGATGTGCCGGTCGCGCCGCTCGCGCCGTCGAACTGCGGCTTCGACACGGACTGGACCGAGCCGTTTCGCGAACGCTTTGCGGGCCAGCCGGTGAAGGCGGTCGCGATCTCGGTGACCGATGTCGACAACCAGATCCAGCACCGGCAAGGCGAGTTCGTCGTCACGACGACAGGCGTCGAAGGCAGTCTCGTCTATGCGCTGTCGGGCCCGATTCGCGAACGCATGCAGGCGGACGGCGCCGCGGTCATCCAGCTTGATCTCGCGCCGGGACTCTCGCGAGAACGCGTGATCGACGAAGTCGTGCGGCCGCGCGGCTCGCGTTCGATGTCGAGCCATCTGCAGAGCCGGATCGGCATTGCGGGCGTGAAGCTGGGCCTGCTGCACGAGTGCCTGTCGAAAGAGGACTACTTCGATATCGAGCGTGTGGCGCGCTCGATCAAGGCGCTGCCGCTGCGGCTCGTACGCGCGCGGCCGATCGAAGAGGCGATCAGCAGCGCCGGCGGCGTGCCGTTCGAGGCGCTCGATTCCCATCTGATGATTCGCGAACTGCCCGGTGTGTTCTGCGCGGGTGAGATGCTCGATTGGGAAGCGCCGACGGGGGGGTATCTGCTCACCGCCTGTTTTGCGAGCGGGCTGGCGGCGGGGATGGGTGCGTTGAGCTATCTGGCGAGCGTGGGACGGTAAGCGTCGCGCCGGATGTTCGCGCCTGATGGGCGGTGAACGGCGGTGGGTCAAACGGCGGTCAATTACCTGGTCGCCAATACCGCGCAAGCGCCTAAGAGCCGGAGGCCTTTGATGCTGAGCTACCGGGCAGCTTGCTACGCGAGTCTCACATTCGCTGCGCCTGCCGTGCCTACCGCGCCTTCAGACGCCACAGCGACGTCACTTCCGCCGCCCGCGCCGCATGCAGCGGGTCGGACGGGTCGGTCGCCTTCGGATGACGCGGCCGGATGTCTTCGCGCCCCGCGACCACGAGCTTCGCGCGATCAATTGCTGAGAGCAGATCGTCGCGCGTGCGCAAGCCAAGGTGTTCCGCGAAGTCCGACAGAATCAGCCAGCCCTCGCCGTTCGGTTCGAGATGTTCGGCGAGACCATTGAGAAAGCCGAGCAGCATCCGGCTCTCGTGATCGTAGATTGCGTGCTCGATCGGCGACGCCGGCCGCGCGGGCAGCCACGGCGGATTGCACACGATAAGCGGCGCGCGGCCCGGCGCAAACAGATCCGCTTCGACCACTTCCACACGGCTCGCATAGCCGAGGCGCTCGAGGTTTTCGCGGGCACAGGCGAGCGCACGCGCATCCTGATCAGTGGCGACAACCTTGCTGACGCCGCGCTTCGCGAGCACGGCGGACAGCACGCCGGTCCCGGTGCCGATATCGAACGCTAGCTCCAGCGAAGGCAGCGGCGTGCGCGCGACCAGATCGATGTATTCCCCGCGCACCGGCGAAAACACGCCGTAATGCGGATGGATGCGTTCACCGAGCGCCGGAATCTCGACGCCCTTCTTGCGCCATTCATGCGCGCCGATCAGCCCGAGCAGCTCACGCAGCGACACCACCGACGCATCGCCGCCCGGCGCGCCGTACGCTTCCGTGCACGCGTCCTGCACATTGGGTGCGCGACGCAGCGGAATCGTGTAGTCCGCGTCGAGCGGAATCAGCAGCATGCCGAGCGTGCGCGCCCGCTGCGATTGCGCTTGCCGGTGCAGGTTGAACGCATCCAGCGGCGAGGATGCGCGTTTGGGCGGCTTGCGCTCGAGCCTGCGTGTCATCGCCTGCAGCAGTTGCCGCGCGTTCTGGAAGTCGCCGCGCCAAAGCAATGCCGTGCCTTCGCATGCAAGACGGTAGGCGGCATCGGCTGTCGTGCGGTCGTCGGCGAGGACGACGCGTTTGGGTGGCGGCACGCCTGCTTCGGAGCGCCAGCGGGCGGATTGCGGGCCATCGGCTTCGGGCCACGTGATCGTAGCAAAAGCGTGGGGAGCGGAGGAAGAATCGGCGGTGGTGGTCATGATTGGACGAGAGCGACGCAGGACATTATGCAGCAACACAACCGGGCAAGGCCCGCCATCGCTTGTCTACGGTCTCATCGCCCCCGGTCTTCGTCATAAGCACACGCCACGCACAGGACTCGTCAGAGCTTCTTGGCAACTGCACCTATCGAACCAAACGCGTTGTTCAACGCACCCGTCACGCACGCAGTCGCGGAAGATTGCGGATGAAACGTAACAGGATGCGAGCTTACGCCACTATAGGTGCCCTGATACCCAATGACCGTCTTTCCTGTCTCGTTGGAGAGCATCTGGGCATTCGAGATTGGACCGCCATTGGCGCCATAGCATGAACGATAGTCGATGACCTTGGTGTCGGGATTGACCTGATTCGACACTTGCTTGGCAGCCTGCTGACCGCTCATATAATTCCCCGAGCCTTGGCCTCCGACTTCGCTAAATAGCGGTGCGCCGTGGCAATAGATTGTTTGGGTATAAGGCATGAATCTGTCCTTCCATTTTTTCCGGTAATCGACCCACAACAGGGCCAAAGCCCGGAGTGGTTAAATCGGAACGCCCGCTTCGCGCGGACGGTATTGATACGGATTGCCGCCGTCAGCCAGACCTGACGAGGCCTGTGTCATGAAACGCCCGGCATCGGGATCGTAGTATCGATACTGATCGTTATGGAGCCCGGTCTCGTGGTCGAAGTAATGTCCCATTAACCGCAACGGCTGATGGACAAGCGAACCGCCCGCACGCAAGTGATCGACATCATCGGACATCACACTTCGCGTATTGCCCCACGCATGGTAACGGGCGCGCCACTGCACTTTTCCATCGCGGTCAGTCAATTCGTGAGGAACGCCGAACTGATCCGTGTGGTAATAACGAACTGTCGACTGACGTCCCTGGGTGTGGGCCAAGCCATTGCTCACCTCGATCTGCGCGAGCGGAACCTGGCTCTCGTGCTCGTACACATAAACGAACATGCGGCCCTGCCGCATCTCGCCGAGCAGACGGCCGAACTCCCACAGGAATAGCGTCGTTCCTGAGGCGTCTTTCTTGAACACGCGCCGGCCCAACGCGTCGTAGCCATATTCGACATTCGTATCCCCGGCATCACCCGTGATACGCACGCGCTCGACGAGGTGCGTTGGTGAGTAATCGAACTGTATTCGTGTGCCGAAACCGGTCGCCTTTTCGACGACATTCCCGTATGGGTCGTAGATATACGTTCTGTCCGCGAATTCTGTTACGCGGTTATTCGCGACCACTGGAGAACCGGACCGGTTGAACATGTTATGGGCGGGATCGAACGAGAAAATTTCCTGGTCAGCCTGAATCAACTGCCCCAAAGCATCGTGTTGATAGTGGCGCGCGCGCCCGTTCTGGTCGACCACGTGCCGCACGTTACCGACGCGGTCATAGTCGTAGGTTCGCGAAATAACCGGCGTGACCTGCCGCGTGGACGCCACTTCTTCGAGCGCCTGTTGCGCGATGAATCGCCCGATCCGATCATACTGATAGTGGCTGGTGAGCCGGCCTTGCGTGCGGCGCACTTCCCGATGCAGTACATCCCGCTCAATGTCGCAGATTACGTCGCCGTCAACATTGATCTGATGCAAATGGCCTGAACCATAAAACAGGTAGTTGATCTGCCGGGCATCCGGCAGCGTCGTTGCAGTCCGATTACCGAGCGCGTCGTATTCATAAGTGAGCGTCAGTTCTTCGCCGAGGACATGACTCGTCTCCGCGACGAGCCGCCCGAGCGCGTCGTAACTGCGTTGCAGACGACAACACTGGTTGTCTGCCTCGATCAGCCTGCCGGCTGCGTCGTGCTTCCAGGTGATGCGCTCGACGCGCTGGTCGCGTGTGCGTGTCGTCGTCGTGGCGATCACGCGTCCGGCCTCATCGCGCTCGAACGCAGTACATAGCATGTCGGCCTGACCGTCGTCCGGCGCACCGACTCCAGTATCCGCCTGAGTGCCCAGTTCGAGCCGTTCGATCAGCAGTCCGGACCCGTCGTAGCGGTGACGGATCACGCGCCCATCGAAGCCGCGTTCTTCGCTCACATGGCCGGCAGCATCGTAGGCAAAGCGATATTGCGCGCCGTTCTCATTGGTCAGCACGCACAGGCGCCTTAACGCATCGTATTCGTACTGCAAACGGTGTCCCAGCGCATCGATCCGCGCTGAAGGCAGGCCGTCCGGGTTCAACTCCCATTGCGTACGTGCGCCTTGCGCGTCGATATGTGCAGTCAGGCGGCCGTGTACGTCGTAGTCGAATGCCTCACTGCTACCGTCGGCATGCTCGATCCTCAGCACCCGTCCCCGTCGGTCGCACGAGTATCGTGTTGTTTCACCGGCGGCATTGGTCACCGACTGCATATGCCCCCAATCATCCCAGACAAAATGCGTCGTCTGTCGCGAGCAGTCGGTCTGGCTGATGAGCTGTCCGGTTTCGCCGTATCGCAGTTGCCGGCTTCCGCCGCGCTCGTCAGTAACCTGAACAACGCGTCCGCGTTCGTCGTAAGCCAACTCAACACTATGTCCGAGCGCATTCGTCCGTTGCAGCAGGTTGCCCGCTGCGTCGTACTCGTAGCGTGTGGCAGCGCCGGCTTCGTCCACCATGAGCGTCGGTCGCTGCCACTGCGGGTGATACAGGATCTCCGTGCGCTGGCCTGCCGGGTCCATGACCGACGTTCTATTTCCCCACATGTCGTAGGTCGCAAGCGTCACGCGCTGAGCAGGGTCGGTGACCAGAACCGTATTGCCGCTGCCATCGACATCGAAGCGCGTGGTGTTTCCGGCTGCGTCGGTACGGCCCACCAGCATGTTCCGCTCATCGAAGAAGAACCATTCGGTCTGGCCGAGCGGGTTCGTCAGTTCCGTCCTGTCGGACAGATAGCGAAATTGCCAGCATTGTCCGAGATTGTTTTCGATGCGCTGCACTTTTCCGTTCGACGTGTACTCGTCATAGGTGTACCGCGCGATCAGTGCGCCGGGAAGGCTATGTTCGATCAGGACGTGGTTTCTATACAGGTATTCGCGCGTGATGTGCCGCTCCGCGTTGCATACCCGCGCCAGATCTCCCGCATCCGAATACGCATAAGAGACGAGTACCTCCGCGCCCAGCATGACGCGGCTGAGTCGCCGGACCGTCAGCGCGTCGTGAAGACGCAATGTGATGTACTCGAGCCTGAGCGTACGACCGGCCGCATCGTGAATGAGTTCGGGAAACCCGGCATCGTCGTACAACACACGGATGTGGTTTCCATGGCGGTCTTCGATGCCTACCAGCGGAATACAGCGGGAACGATCGGCGTCACCTGGGTCGGCATTGACGGTCAGAGGCGCGAAAAGGTAATGCGTCCCGCCATCCGCAGACGTGAACCGGTAACGCCCGTTCGCCTCGCTGCTGACATGGAAATTGACGCTGCGCAGAGGCTTGCAATCGCCTGGCTGCAGAGTGGGCAAACGCATCTCATTGCCCTGAGAATCGACCATCAGTAGCGTATCGTTCGTGCGCTTCAGGAACGATGAAAACGGAAGCGACCAACCTTGTCCCAACCAGCCGTTGCCGGTCATGTCAGAAAAATAGGTGCGCTGCCAGCGTAATGGCAACACAGCGGGTAGTTCGAAATCCAGATCTTCGTCGCCCGTGAGGTATTTGACACCCGTTATCGGATTGACCGGATGCCCCACCCCACCGCTGCCTTCGCACTTTTTGTTTTCGCCTTGCTCGACCTGACCACCTTCTTTGGCCTTTTTATCCGCCTCCTTTTTAGCCTCTTCCTCGGCCTTTTTTTGTGCATCCTTTTCGGCCTTTTCCGCGGCCTCCTTTTCAGCTTTTATTTCGGCCTGCTTCTCAAGCTGCTTCTCGACGACAGCCTTAGCTGCCTTTTCCGCCTCCCCCTCCGCAAGCTTGACACCGGCTTTTTCCGCTAGCTTCCCGATATCTTCAGCAGCCTTCCCCACCGAAGCAACCTGGCCCCCTCCGGGAAGAAGATCCATGACCGTCATGGTGAGCGCTTCCGTTGCACCCGCGATGTTGCCTTCAGCGATATACACGCCTGCGTTGATCGCATTAAACAGAACGCCGATGACCGGAAGATTCCCAAACATATCCAGGACGTCATGGAGGTGCGCCTGCCAGTCCGGGTCGGTCTCTTTCAGGTTTTTACCCTTATGTTTCCCGATCAGGCCGAAAGGGCCAGACGTAATGACGTCCCCCTGCGCCGGATTGCCAACCGTGTTTCCCGATTGGGACACAGGAACGATGCCCAACTGAACTTTGACGTAATGTTCGCTTACCATAGCTTTAACACCTTCACCATCCCGATTCGACTTTATCGACCTGTTACTGGACCCAAGAATGCCGTCGATCATAGGCGCGCGACATGGCGAAGCTCGCCGCCTCCCTCGTCATCGGTCAATCGCACATGCTGTCAGGGCCCATTCATCCAGAAGAGATCGTTACTGCGAACGATGGCTTTGCCCTGAAACTTCACCGTATTGCTGTGCAATAGCGGTCTCGTCTTTTGTGCCGTCGTCCCGCTCTTGACGCCACCTAGCGTGCCGGCTTCCCCTCCTTGTGTGGTCGGTACGAAGCTATCGGCATAGACGAACGCGGGGTCACCCCTCACATTCACGGTGGTTGTCGTCGCTTGTGCCGAGCCAAGCGTCGCGGTGACCTGATAAGGAACTGGAACCGGAACGCTGCCCATCGGCGTCAGGCAAACGTCCGGGACGAGACTGATAATCAACCATGCGCCATCCCGGCGCGCAGTAAGTGCAGTGGCCATCGCGAGAGATATTTCAAAGGTCACGGCGGCGGATTGCCACCGAATAAAGAGGCGCTTTCACACGGGCTTGCGGAACGGCTCCGGCTGCCGATGGACCCACGCTTCCACGCGTTCAATGTCAGGCTTCTCGGCGAACTGGACGCGATGCGTGAGCGTCAACGACATCGCGTCGGTATCGATGACGAGCGTGTCGGTCATCATCGGTACAGGCAGCCCTAAACCGTCGTGCAAATAGATGTGCACGAAAGGCCAGTCTTCGGGCAAGTCGACCCGGAGATACCCATCCGACGTGTGTGCCGGATCAGCAAGGTTCCACAACTCGATACGGGCATCCGGCGGAAGCGCCTCGATTTGCTGGTCTCTCGGCGCGCAGTTCCAGTATCCGAAGTCGTAGTCGTGAGGCAGGTAGGGCCAACGCACGCTTTTCCATTTCTCGTTGAATGTCCCCGCCAATTGCAGTCTAGGAACCCAGCACCGCCCGACGATACCCAAGCCGGCGGGGTGGTGGCCGTAGCCTTGTACGATACGGATAAATTCATCCGGATTCGCTGCATCGAACCGATCCGGATGGCGCGTCTGAACCGGCTGCTGAACCCCCTGCTGCGGCGCCTCGATTTGAGGCGCCGGCAGTCGCACAAGCGGTTCCTGCTGCGCGTCACGCAACGCGTCGAAATGGCGCTGCTCAATCCATCCGCAACCCAGCGGATTGCTGTAGCAGACTTCGTTCAGAAGGAATTCCGGTTGCTTCGGATCATGCGCATGCGCAGGATTGCGCACCACGCTGCTGCCGCCGAACGCATGTTCCCAGCGCATGGGGACGTGCGTCGCAGCTTGAGGGTTGCTCAGCCGCCACCCGTCCCCATGACGCTGAAACTCACGCTGACCGCTTATACGTAAGGACTTTTCGAGCAAGACCGTCTGCGAAGCCGTCCGTTCCGGCTCAACGGACTGCGCGGCCGGCACAGGCCAGCGCTCCTCATAACGCGCGTCCAACTCAGGATTGAGATGGAGCATAGACGTCACGTTCCGGTGCGACGTGACGACGTCGAATGACGAGGCTGGCGCGCTGATCCTGACTCGCACGTCCCACCCGGCTGCCGGCTTGCCTTGCGGCGCGTATGCGCTGCCACGGAAAATCACGTCACAGCGCGGCTTATAGTGCGCAAGGTCGCTTTCTTCCCGGACACTGCTGTGATTCGCATCGCCATAGTATTCGTCCTTCATGCATAAAGCGGGCGCTTCTTCCAGAGTCTTCGCGATGAAGTGACCCGCCTTGCCCGCCGGCTCCAGCCTGTAACCGACTTTCACCACGGCCACGTGAAATTTTTCGTCTTCCAGATCCAGCCCGCTAAAGCAAAGCGCAGAAAACGGCGTTCTGTTAACGAACTCCACGAACAAACCCTCCATTGGTTTTTGGGAATAGCAAGGCGCGATCCGATCAGTTGATGTCCACGACACCGCCATTGATTCCCACCTGTTGCGCGCCCTGGATGCCAACGATCTTGCCGCTAATCACAATGTTTCCATTGCTCTCGAGCGATATAGCCGCCTGCCCGCATTGCAGCGTGAGCTTGTCTTTTGCGGTGTAAGCGGCCGTCCCTCCGGAACTGACGTTGAGCACCTTCCCCGCGCTGGCCTGCAGGTTCTGCCCGACGCTCAACTGATAATTGACGCCAACCGAATCCGTCCGCATGACTCCGACCGAATACATCCCGTTCATGCCAACCGATACCTCCTGACTGACGAGGGTCGAAATCATCCGGTTGAGTCCAACGACGACGGTCTCGTTCATACCAACGGCCTCGGTCCGGTTCATTCCGACCGCGATGGTCTCGTTCATCGCAACCGTTTCCGTGCGATTCTTCTGGACGTGCACTGTCTCGTTGCCGTCGATTTTCTTCTTCCGGTCATTCCCGACCCAGTGGCTCTCGTCGTGCTCCACTTCGATGCGCTGATCTTTCTCTGCGTGAATCCAGAGTTCTTCCGCGCCTGTCCTGTCCTCGAAGCGGATCGCATTCGCGTTCCCGTACGCGCCGTTTTTTGACGAACGTGTCAATGTTCCGCTTTGCGTCGCGTTATCGGGCAACGTCCACGGCGGCATCGATGCCGCGTTGTAAACCCGGCCCGTCACAATCGGTCGATCCGGATCGCCGTTCTCGAAATCGACAATCACTTCAGTCCCGACCCGGGGAATATTGATCGACCCATAGTTCGTGCCTGTCCACGGATAGGACACCCGAACCCAGCAGGAAGAGTTCTGGTCCTTCACCGGTGAACGGTCCCAGTGAAATTTCAGTTTGACCTGCCCGTACTCGTTGGTCCATATCTCGCTACCTGGCGCTCCCGTGACGATCGCGGTTTGCGGTCCGGTCGTGCGGGGCCTCGATATGGTTCGTCGCGGCCGATACATCGTATTGGCAGGCTGTACGTCGAATTCGGTCGTGATCGCATAGTCGCCGGTCTGCGTTGCATCGACGATTTCCCGACCGTCAAAGGTCGCGCCCAGCACCAGGTATTTCTGGTTCGCGCTCCCGACGGGATAGCGGTCGAGCTCAAACACCGTGCCGCACGCGATATTGCGCACGTTGCCCTTGCCATGACCGGTTTCACCCTCCGCGCGCAACTGCTGCATACGCACTCGAGCAAACGCATCGCCTTGCGCCGGGTCGACGTAATCGCCTGGCCATTCATAGCGCTCGAGCTGATTGTGCGCGGTATGCTGCGGCAACTCATTGCTCGCCGTGATAACGGCCTTCGGTTTGGTGAAGTCGTAGTCGTCGGTGGTCCATACACCCGGACGAAGACTCTGAGTAATATCGAACTCGCTAATGTGCTCCTCGTCGATGCGGCCGTCCGATGTCTTGTAGAGAAGCGTTCGATAGGCCTCACTGTCCGCGAATTTGTGCGCGCTGATCTGATCGACCAGTACCATGCGGTGAAAACCGTTCGAATGCTCGAAAAACCAGTAGATGCCGTGTTCCTGCATCAGACGCTGTATGAACGCGAAGTCAGATTCCCCGTACTGAACCTGATACTCGAGCTTCGCATAGTCATTGCTCAAGCGTTTGACATAGGAATACATGTATTGGTCCTTCAGCACGCTGTCGATAATTTCGACGACCGACTGCCGCTGGAAAATGCGGTAGTCGGTGCGCTGCCGGGCCAGCTCTATCCACGGCTTTATCGTGATCTGATAGTGGCTTTGACGGGCATTTCGACCGAGGTACTTCGCCGCGAAGACGAGTCCGCTGATCTCGCGTTTGCCGGCGCCCGTGTTTGCTTGCGGCGCAGGGCTCCGCGACGAGGCTCCGGCCCCATCGAGATCAATGGTGACGGTCAGCGATTTGCCGATCATGGCCTTCAGGTCGAGGTTCGATGTCAGCTCGTCGCTCAGCGACGGGTCAGCCGGCGTGTACAGGTGGAGCGAATACTCATAGATTTCGGATAAGCGCTCGGTGCCTCTGACAGAACGTAACTTAAGCAGCGGCTCGCCTGAAACCGACGTGGGAAGCGAGGCACCGCGTGCGGAAATCGTTCGGGTTGCTGTGAATTTCGGCATGGAATCGATTTTTCAATTTCGTCGGTGTTTTTTAAATATTCAACGCTAATTCGTCATGCAAACGAATTATATAAAGCATTCAATCGATTTCCGGACCGGATATGTGAAGAATTGAAAATTACTCATGGAATTGAATATCAGCATTTATGCGACACTGCGCATTCCCCTTCGTACCGGCCAACGCGCGATCAAGCCACGCTGAACGGAATGCATTTCTATCTGTACGAACGAGTGAATCGAAACCTGCCTCGAAAGATAATGTTCGAGCACGAGTCCAAGCAGATAGGGGCTGGTCCCCTGAAAACCGGATTCGTCGACACCGAGGCACACCCGCGCACCGCGTGCCAGCACGAAGTTCGTACTGCAAGGCAATTTTCTGGTTACGGTCTCCACGTGCATCGATACGATGCTATCGATCTGCGCTCGGCGCGCCGTGTCGTCCGGCATCACGAAAAGACGCAGTGTTTCCTGTAACGAATCGCTCGAAGCAACCGCGCGCGATGGCCTCAATAGCGCGTGTCCGAGGCTCAATTGGCAAATCAGCTTCCATGCGGTCTCACGCTGAGCGAGATATGAGCGGGGCGCGCTCGGGCGACAGACCAATCCGATCTGGGCGACAGGCATCGAGTGCATCGCCTCGAGATCGTCACAGCCGTCGTAGTCAAGCAGTTGAGGCAAGTCTCCGTTTGTCGCCAGGACGTCTGCTGAAAGGTAGTCAAGGCGCTCGGGATAGGGAAGACCATCGCGATCGACAAGCGAAACATAAATTTCGCTCGCTCTATGCGACGTGCGCGTGCCGTAACGGCGAGCGATATTGCCGCGCACCCTCGGGCCACGCCGCACCGCATAGTAGCGTCCGTGGTCTCCTTCGTCGTCGTGTAGCACGTGGTGGCGCGGCACAAATTCGAGCTTTTCCGAATTCGCCTCAACGTGCCCGAATACGCGCTCCACGGCAAATACCTCGTAATCCAACGGATGCAACGGCATGGGGCGCAACGGTACCTCGAGGCTGCCTTCCACCAGTTCCGCGGAGTCGATCCTGAGTTGGAAGAGATTCACGACGGGCGTACAAAAAAGCGCGAAGTTTCCCGCGTCGACATGCCCCGCGAGTTCTATGGCCGACTGGCTCAGGAGCACGACGATCTCAGCTTCGGAGCCACCAAGATTGGCAAATGCGCCGTGCAATCCGGCGAGCGTGAAGAAGTAAAACCTCGACGGACAGGCAAAGTACTCATGCAACAGGTTTTGCCCATGAAACCTGGCTCGCTGCAAAGGCAACACGCTATGACCGGGATCCATGCCTTCGTGCACAAGCGCATCGCAATCGACGACATGAAGTTGCGCGCCGGCGGCGCCAAATTGTCCAGGTTCCGCGGTGACGGTTGCGATTGCCGCGACATGCAGCAGTTCGAACAGGCGAGACGAGCTTGACTCGGCACCCGTGAGATAGAAGGGCAACCGTTCGAGACCTTGTAGATCCGCGACCCTGCAACCGTTTGTCGTCCGCAACCGGATGCGCAAAGCACCCTTCACTGCGCCCGCCGCCGAGGAAATCCGGCGGTTAAGCGAAGGTATATCCGGTGGAACGCCGGTGAGGTGTGCGCTAACGACTTCGAGCGGATACAGTACGACGTCCTGACTGCTTTGATACTGGCACGCCGACTTCTCGCCCTCCGGCACTTTGCTTCTGAAGGTCGTGCCGCGCTTGACCAGAAAGCCGGCAGTCAGATCGCCTTCGCTGTGGTCAGGAAATAACCGCGCAACGGAGATGGCCGGCGTCGGCGCCGTATAGTTCGGGTAAATCGTCTGCAGCAGATCCTCGGTGAATTGCGGAAACTCCGCTGCCAGCCTCATCTGCATGCGCGCCGAAACGAAGCTGAACGCCTGTATCAATCGCTGCACGTAGGGATCATTGATTGCCGAGGCCTGCATGCCGAGTCGACGGCCAATCTTCGCGTGCGCGCTCGAAAACTCGTCCATCAGCTCGTGCAGGTAGAGCGCCTCCTGGTTATAGAACTCCGTCAGAAGAGAATCCATTACTCTCGTTCCCACTGCTCGATGAGCTCAACAGGAATCGCCCTGATAACCTCGATATAGCGCTTGCCCGCAAGCCGCTCGGCACGGCGCAGTAGAAGCGGAATGGGACTGCTCGGCTCATGCTGCTCGAACCAGACGCGTGCCTCGCGGATCCGGTCGAGTGCCGCGCTGCGATCGCAGAGCGCTGTACGCACAGCACCCATTTCGCCATCGACAACACGAGTCCGGGCGATCATCACCGATTCGACGACTTCTTCGACATCCTGAGCAACCGGCGACAGAAACGTTTCCGCAGCCGTGCTTGCAGGCATGTCCGCCGCTTCGATATCGGCTCCGCCCAGCCTCGTTCCCGCGTTCGCGATGTGCCCGAGCAGACGCGCAAGCGGAGCAAGGTCGGGAAAATGTGCTCCGAGATATTCCCGGCCCCACGCATCGATTACCTGCAGGTTGGCAAGCGCACTGTCGAAACCCATGAGCGCGTCGGGATTCTGCGCACGCAAATCCTCGATCTGGCGAATCACGGATTCCGGCGCAAGCGCATCGCTCGGTCGTGGCTGCGCGAAGGCGCGCTCCACGTCGCGCACCCGCAGGTGCGCGACACTGGAACGCGTAAGCGCGATATCGCGCACATCCGCGAGCAAGCCATCCACGTCAGTCAGCGCCAGCAACGCGTTTACGCGGATTTGCCCCGCTGCTTCCGGGTCTTCGTCGACGTCGGGTCGCGGGTGAATGGCGCTAGCAAAAGTGGTGAGCCACGCAGCGAGAAGACTCAATCCTTCCGCCGTCCCTACCTGCCCCGCGAGCCTCGTACGACACCGTGTGAATATCACAGCGAGGCGCACATCCTTGCTGCGCATCATCAAGCGCCGGCAATCGCGCTCGACGTCGCCCCAGTTGACGGGTTCCGGCACGCCGACGAAGTCGCCATACTGCGCGTCCATGCGCGCGGCAACATGCGCCGACAACACGACAAATTCCGGATCGTATTCGAGGTCGGCGCCGCACGGTGCGTCCGGCTCGATCGGCATCATCCAGTCATGGGACGACGCGAAGACGGCTTGATTTCCTCTGCTCATCGTTGCTTTCCTGTATCGGCGAAAGGTGTTTCATCCGCCCATCTCCGGTCCTTCATATACGCTTCGGGATCGAAACGCATGCCGGTGATAGGTTTGCCGCCTGGAGATGTTCCGAGCCATCCTGACCAGCCCAATTGCTGCGGTCCGCCGATCACGGCGGGAGGAGCATTGTCCGGATGGATCCGTAATTCGAGTTCCCAATCGAACTCGCGGTCGACGAAGCTACGCACCCAGTCGACAAGGGCCGACAGATCCGCACCTTGCGGCGTAAATCGCAGATATTCGCCAATACCCACCGGGCCAATCACGATCCGGAAGCGATACTGGCAGTCCGGCACCTGATCGCCGAGAATCGCCCCCTCGCCCATCGTGCACGTCGCGCCAGGCATGCCAAGGCGGCTACGGTCCTCGTCGGCGAGACTAATCCAATGAAACACGTACTCGTCGATCGACACGGGCACGCCGAAATAGCGCGCAATCGTCATGCGCAGACTGTCGGGATCGCGCGCCTCGCGCGCCAGATGCGTCGACGCGGCAAGCCGGGCATGAGCAGGAAGCGTCCGTTTGTCGATCTCCACGGCGTCCTGTCCCGACAGACATCCGACGTAGAACGAAAACCGCTCGCCTTCCGAACCCGCACGATCAAGTCCCGCCGCCGCAGACTGCGCACTGGCCCAGGTGCGGTACAGCTGTGTCAGATAGCGGTGGTGGAACACGTCGAGGAAATCGACCAGTGTGCTATCGCCGCGGTTTTCCTCCCGTTCGCGCGCGATTTCCGTCACATGGATCGGCAGAGGGCCGTTGGGTCCCAGCATGCCGAGCCCATATAACCGGAGGCGCAGACGCGCGCCGGCTTGCCCCACACCGGCGACTTCGCTCGGCGCGAATGTCAGGCTCGGCTTCTGTCCGAGGCGGAAAGGCTCGGCGTTTGGACGTCGGGCAGTCCCAATCGGATCGATGTCCGGGTCCGCCCCGACGCGGCGCATCAGGGAGAAAAACCCGTGACGCCAAGGCTGTGCGTGCAGTCGTTCGATCATGTCTTGCGAAAGCCCCGCTTCACGACCGGCAGAACCTGGCGTGGCGTGCGTCAACGGTGAGCTCCGCGAGTCGCGACGCGCGCGGGCCAACGCATCAGACATCCGCGCTGCATCGAATGCAACTCCGTCTGCGTGAAGGTGTTAATCGCGGCATGGCGCATCAGATATTGCTCGAGAACCAGTCCGAACAGATAAGGGCTGATACCCGAGAAACCGTCTTCGTCGACGGTCAGCAGGCACTCGATACCATTGGCGAACACCAGCGGTCCCTTGTTCGCCAGCTTGCGGGATACGCGCTGTGTCTTCATTCCAACAAGACTTTCGATCTGGCGCTGCTGTACCGCGTCGCTGCTCGCCGCGAAGAGTCGCAGAAGGTCGCGCAGACCGAGGCCACCGTGACGATGGCCGATCTCTTCGAACGACAGCGAGTTGACGTTGAGCTGACGAATCAGGCGCCACGCCATGTCCCTCCCGGAAAACGGCAATCCGGGAGCGCTGGGCGCGCAGGCAAGTCCGACGCTCGCCACCGGCGCAGCGTCGTCTCCGAATAGATCGTTCACTCCGTCACGCGGAACGAGCATCGGCAAGTCGCGATTGGTGAGCCACGCGTCCGCCGACAGAAAGCGAAGATTCGCACTGTATGGCGCCGCACGCTGGTCGACGAGCGACACATAGACCTCGGTGCCCGTGTACGGCGTGCGCGAACCGTGGCGTCGCGTCCAGTCGGACGCAACGCGCGACTCGCGTCTCACCGAAAAATAGCGGCCATAGTTACCTTCATCGCCGTTCAATGTCTGATACAGCGGCCGGAACACCTGCGACGAGGTAGCGTCAGCCGGGTAGGCATGCAACGCTTCGACCGCGAATACCTCATAGTCGAGCGGTGTCCGCCGCCTCGGCACAAGGTGGAATTCGGTCGCCGCCGATGACAGTTCGACACGGTCCGTACTTTGCCGGAACAGATTGACGACGGGCGTGCAAAAGAGCGCAAAGTGCGACGCATCGACGAGGCCAGCAAGCCGGTCCGGCGGACGATTGAGCAAGACGATGATCTCGACCTCCCGCCCCTGCACGCGCGAGAACGCGGCCGCAAGCCCCGTGAGCGCGAAGAAATGAAATCGGCGAGGACAAGCGAGGTATTCCCGAATCAGGTTATGCCCATGAAACTTCACCGGCGTGAGCGGCAAAAGTCCCTCATCCGCGTCGAGTCCTTCGTGCGCGACTGCATGCGGGCCGAGTGCGGCAACTACATTGCCCACATCGCCCGAGCCTGGTTCCACAACAAGCACAGCCGCACTGCCCGTATGCACGAGTTCGAAAAGATGCGATGCAGGGCGTTCTTCTCCGGTCAGGCAGACGGGCAGCCGGTCCAATGTGTGCAATTGCGCGAAAGTCGCGTCTCCCGTGATACGCAATCGGAACCTGAGGGCGCCGCGCACCTGTGTGTTCGCGGGCACAAAACGCGCGAGAGATGCAACATCGCGTGGAACGTCAGTGAGACTCGCACCCGCGATCTCGATGGGGTAAAGCACCACATCCTGGCTCGTGCGGAATTCGCAGGCCGTTTGCTCGCCGTGCGCGACGCGCCCGGTGAGCGGTGAGCCGCGCGCAATCTGAAAACCTTCAATGAGTCTTCTGTCCCGGACGTCCGGGAAAAAGCGCGCAACGGCAATCGAGGGCATTGGTTCGGTCAGGCCCGGATGGACGACCTCAAGCAGCCGGGCCGCGAAGCGCGGAAACTCGGTGTCGAGTTTCACGCGCGTGCGCGCCGTCAGATAGCAAAACGACTCGACAATCCGCTCTACATAGGGGTCAACCGGGTCGCCGGGCGTGATGCTTAGATGCCCCGCGATTTTCGGGTGCGCTTTGGCAAATTCAGCACCCGATTCCCGCAATGTCGCGAGTTCGTCGTTGTAGTAATCGAGCAGCCTCGAGTCCAAGCTGAAGTCTCCTGACGCGCGGACCGTACTATGCGCGGCCTGCAACCGCGCGCATGCGGCTCGTTTCGAGATCGAGCGTGCTTTGCACCATGAACTCGAGCGGATAAGGATTCATGCGAATCATGCCGCGAATCTCAAAGGCGAGATTGTTGTAAAGGCTGGTTCCGACATTGTTGTCGAGCGGCAGAACCGACAGCGAGTCGGCAATAAGGCGCGGCTCGAAATCCCGGATCGCGCGTTTGACCGCCTTCTCGACATCTTCCCAACGACAAGACGCCACATAGCCGCCAGCAAGCGGTGGCACGCCGAAATTCACAGTCGATGCCGCAGCGGCGGGATAGCGGCGACGATCGATCTGATCTTCGATATTCGTGCAATTCAGCAAATACGCGAGATCGCGCTGAATAATCTCGCGCATTTGTGTCCGCGAGACCGTATATTCGCCGGGCGCTTCGTGTGTGCGCCGCGGCGCGTCGTCGCGCAGACGATCGATCAGCGTCGGCAACAGATGTGTGTCCGCACGGCGCGGCACTGCGGCGCGGCCGCCGCGCTCCCGAATTTGCTGTGGCGTATTGCTCATGCCTGTATCTCCGCGCCGGCGTCACCTGCATGCATCGGTTCGCCGCATGCATCGGCCTCAAACGAGCACTCGTTCAGTTCGAAAACTCCGAAGTCTCCGGCCGGCGTCGTCCATGTCTTAAGACCGGCGCCAATCACACCGGTGCGCCCCACGTCCTGCCATATCGTCCTGCTTCCGGTCAGCAACGCATCCCGCTCGTCGTGCGGTACCTCCAGGCCCAACGGATACCGCGCCGGCATGAATCCATGCAGCACGGCGCCATCCTTCAGGGTCAGCACGCAAGGCGCCCACACGAAATCGATCGGCGCCGATGGACGTTCGATGCGCCAACTGCGGAGGTCCGCAAACGCCACCCATCGATAGCTGCCCGCCGCGATGATTTCGCAAACCGGGCCGAAGCGCGTGTCGCTGTCGCTAATCCAGTCAAAGCGCGTCGCATCGGCAACAACCGGTTCGAGCGGCGCGAGATCCAGGGCATGCTCCCGCGCGCGATCGGCGCCTTCGAGATTGCCGCGCGCGTGATGGTCCAAGGCGTCGAGCAGCCCACGCATCCACGCGGGCACGTCGTCACGGATGAATGCGGGCGTCTCTATGCCGGCCATCGCCTTTTCTCTCCATCGCTCAGCCCGGATGAGATCCCGATACAGTTGCACGAGGCGTTCGTTCGTGCGATCGAGCAGGCCGAGCGTCTGCAGTTGTTGCAGCGCGCGCTGCCACTCGCCTGCCACGCAAAGCGCCTGCGCTAGCGTCCAGCGGTGCGTCCGTTCTGCCGGTTCCGCGCGCACGCGTGCCTCACACGCCAGCATCCATTCATGCGGCGTAACGCCGGCTAATGCGCGTACGCCATGCTCAGACTGGCCCATCGTTTCTGCCTTCTTCAAAATGGTTCGAACGCCTGAGACAGCACGTCGCCGCGCAGGTGCTCCATCGACTGCATCGGGCTGTCGAGCGACAGCATGTGATGTTCACGCCTCGCCAGTTCGGGAGGCAGGGCATGGGTGTCGCGTAACGACGCCAATGCCTGCTGTTCAGGCGGCGCGAATAGCGACAGGACCTCGGGGATGTCTTCTCTCAGATGCGGCGACTCGACGTCGCGAAACGCACCGAATGCCTGTTCCATCGTGTTGATGTCGCCGAGAAACGCGGCGATTGGTGTGTCCGGACCGCCTTCCCACACATCGGCGCCGCTGCCGGTCTCGCTTTGCACGGTGGTCGAACCCACCCAGCCGTCGCGCGGCGCCTCGAGCGGAGATAGCAGTGCATCGCAATACCGCTCGTGCAACGTGTTCATGAAGGAAGCGCCGTCAACGTCTGCGTTCCCCGACTCGAAGGTCTCAACAGGATTTTGCCCGGCGAACTTCCCCGACCTGCCGAGCAGATCGAACACCGGACTTCCGCTCTCCCGCAACGTCTGTTGCCCGCTCCCGTTCAACAGATCGAGCGAGCCACACAGGCTCTCGAACGGATGAAGGCATTCGGCATGATTGCCCGGCCCCATTGCCAAGGTTTCCGGCTGCGCCACAAGTAAATTGTTCAATACGGCAAGCGAGCGGCTTCGCACCCGCATAACCAGCGAAACATTTCTTCCGTATGCACTTCCGCTCACTTTTGCGCCTCGCCACTTCAAGCGGCGGATTTAACCACGCGTTCAAATGCAAAGTCCACATTGCAATGTAGATTTTTGTAAATGCACCGTTTTCTTATTCGATGTCCGATGCTCGATATCCTCGCGCGCAGCGCGCTCCATCTATACGAGACACTTGCTCACACCGAATCGCACTCGATTGATCTTAATAAATATTTATATTTATGAGAGACATCCTTCACATCAGATTCGGCAATTTAATTTCGCTGATCTGTAATATTGGGTAATTTCACAAATTCAATCAGCATCCAGTTATTCGAACTCACCTACAATCGCCGCGAAAAATTCGATCGACCGCCAGTGCGCTTATAAAGCGCGCATTATCGATACATCCGCAATGACACAATGACCATTTCCCGGCAAACACTTTTCGGCAAGCTCGGCGTCACACTGTTTCGCAGCATCGAGTCGGCAACGACGCTATGCAAACTGCGCGGCAATCCCTATGTCGAGCTGACGCACTGGCTACATCAGTTACTCCAGCTTCCCGATGGCGACGTACAACGGATCGTTCGACATGCCGGCATCGAGCGTGATGCCCTGGAGCGCGATGTTTCGCGCGCGCTAACCGCATTGCCGGCTGGGGCGAGCTCGATCAGCGACTTCTCGCACCATCTCGAACTCGCCATCGAGCGGGCATGGGTGCTTGCCACGCTCGAGTTTTCCGAGCATCGCGTGCGCGGCGCATCGCTGATGGCAGCGCTGACCAGCACGCCCGAATTGAGGCGCCTGTTGCTTTCCATCTCTGCCGGGTTCGGCCGGATAGCGTCGGATGTGCCACGCGACACGTGGCTGGCATGGGTCAGCGGGTCACCGGAGGCCGACGATGCGCCCTATGACGACACCGACCTTCTGCCCACCTTGCCAGGCGAATCATCCGGTGCGACGGCAGCGACGGGCAAGCTTGCTGCTCTCGAACAATACTGTGTCGACCTCACCGACCACGCGCGTGCAGGCACAATCGACCCAATCGTCGGACGGCAGCGTGAGATCCGGACAATGATTGACGTGCTGTTGCGGCGCCGTCAGAACAACCCCCTGCTCACGGGTGAAGCCGGCGTCGGCAAGACAGCTGTGATCGAGGGCCTCGCGCTTGCGATCGCCAAGCGCGATGTCCCCCCCGCTCTGGTCGAAGCACGTGTGCTGTCGCTCGACGTTGCAGCGCTGCTCGCCGGCGCAAGCATGAAGGGAGAGTTCGAGGCGCGGCTCAAGCACGTCCTCGAGGCCGCGACGAAGTCCCAAAAGCCCGTCATTCTATTTGTCGATGAAATTCACACACTTGTGGGCGCTGGCGGGCAAACCGGCACCGGCGACGCGGCCAATCTTCTGAAGCCGGCGCTCGCGCGAGGCGCAGTACGTGTGATCGGCGCGACAACGTGGTCCGAATACAAACGGCACATCGAAAAAGACCCCGCGCTTACGCGACGCTTCCAGATGCTGCAGGTGTCCGAGCCCGAAGAGCCGATGGCCGTCGACATGGTTCGGGGCCTCGTCGCCGCTTTTTCAGACCATCATCGTGTCATTGTGCGCGACGAGGCCGTGCGCGCAGCCGTTTTCCTGTCGCATCGATACATTCCATCCCGCCAGTTGCCGGACAAGGCGATCAGCCTGCTCGACACCGCCTGCGCGCGTGTTGCGCTGTCGCAGCATGCTGCGCCTCGCGAATTGCAGGACGTCCGGCAACGCTTGCAGGCAGCGCACGTGGAACTGCAGCTACTGGAACAGGAAGCGCGCGTCGGGCTCGACGTGACCCGGGCCATCGTCACCGCGCGTGGCCGCATTGCCGGACTCATTACTGAGGATGCGGCGATCTCGCTCCGGTGGGATACGCAGCGTCACGCCGCCCAGACATTGATCGACGCACGTGCGTCGCTATGCGCCGCGGGCGATGCCGGCATGGAACCCGTGCCGCAAGCACTGACCTCGGTCGACGAGCTACAGAATCTCGAAGCCGCGCTCAAGGAATGCCAGGGCGAGACGCCTTTCGTCAGAGCCGAGGTCGACGAGGCCGTCGTTGCCGAGATCGTCTCGGACTGGACTGGTATTCCAGTGGGCCAAATGGTGAAGGACGAGGTAGCCGCGTTGAAAACGCTGCCGCAAACGATCGCTTCACGTGTGATCGGGCAGGAAAGCGCATTGCATCAGATCTGCGCACGCGTGCAGACGGCACGCGCCGGATTGATGGATCCGACCAGACCGCGCGGCGTATTTCTGCTGGCCGGCCCCTCCGGGGCGGGCAAGACCGAAACAGCACTTGCACTTGCCGAGGCGCTCTATGGCGGTGAACAGAACCTGATCACGATCAACATGAGCGAGTATCAGGAAGCCCACACGGTGTCTGGCCTCAAGGGTGCGCCTCCCGGCTATGTGGGTTACGGCGAGGGTGGCGTGCTGACCGAAGCCGTGCGCCGACGCCCTTATTCCGTCGTGCTGCTCGACGAGATCGAGAAAGCGCATCGCGACGTGCACGAAGTCTTCTTTCAGGTGTTCGACAAAGGCTACATGGAGGACGGTGACGGTCGTTACATCGACTTTCGCCACACGACAATCCTGCTCACAAGCAACGCAGGCGCCGAACTGATTTCGGCGCTTTGCGCCGACTCCGCGCTTGCGCCCGACCAGGACGGATTGCGCCATGCGCTCACAGCCGAATTGCTCAAGGTGTTTCCTGCCGCGTTCCTTGGCCGGGTGACGCTAGTGCCCTACCGTCCTCTCACGTCTGATTCCCTCGCGCGCATCGTCGCTTTGAATCTGGAGCGCGTCGTCCGAAGAATGGCCGACAGCCACGGTATCGCACTGAGCTTCGACGATGAAGTCGTCGATTACATCGTCAAGCATTGCCTTGTTCAGGAAACAGGTGCGCGCGTTCTGATCAGCTTCATCGAGCAACATGTATTGCCAGGTCTCGCAGCACTGTGGCTCGACGCGTTTCCGGCAAAGCGCGTGCCGGCAGCCGTTCGCGTCGGCATCCTCGACCCGGACGCCCCGCCCAGGGACGCCATCGTATTTGAAATCGCCGACATGCAGTGCGCGCCGCCGCCGGCCTGACCCCGAAGCACCGTTTTTTCTGCCTGAGTAATCAGGCCATTCACAATTTTACGGAGTACTGCATGACCCTTGTTCATTCGAACAGCGCTCAGAAGTTGATCGCACAAAACCGCGCGCCGCGTGTGCAGATCGAATATGACGTCGAGATCTATGGCTCGGAAAAGAAGGTCGAACTTCCATTCGTCATGGGCGTACTCGCCGACCTTTCCGGCAAGCCGGTGGGCTCGCTTCCGGCCGTTTCGGATCGTCGCTTTCTTGATATCGATATCGATAATTTCGATGAGCGCATGAAGGCGATCAGGCCGCGCGTCGAGTTCACGGTACCCAACACGCTCACCGGACAGGGACACGTGCTGGTGGACGTAACCTTCGAGAGCATGGAGGACTTCTCACCCGCGGCGGTCGCTCGCAAGGTCGAACCGCTGAGTCAATTGCTCGATGCCCGCACGCAATTGGCCAATTTGCAGACCTATATGGACGGCAAGTCAGGAGCCGAGGCGCTTGTCAATAAGTTGCTCGCCGACCCGGCACTGCTCAAGACCCTCGCCACCACGCCGCCGGTCAGGCGTGAGCCCGACTCCCCGGCAGCGGAACCGGTTCAGATCTAGACGCACGCACGCCAACTACGTCAGCACCGATCATGACCAACCAGAAGTAATCGACCATGGCAAAACAAACCACACAAGCCACCGCTTCGACGACTCACGCGCAGAACGAATTCCACCATCTGCTCGCACAGGAATTCCGTCCGAAAACGGAGCAGGCACGCAAGTCGGTGGAGTTCGCGGTGCAGACGCTTGCCGAGCAGGCGTTACGGCAGTCGCTCACGCTCAGCGACGATGCTTACAAAAGCATCGAAGCAATCATCGCGCAAATCGATCACAAGCTCTCCGAGCAGATCAATCTGATCCTTCACCATGAAGACTTCCAGAAGCTGGAGTCCGCGTGGCGTGGCCTGCATCACCTCGTATCGAACACGGAAACAGACGAACGCATGAAGATTCGCTTCATGGACGTCTCCAAGGAAGAGCTGCGCCGCTCGATGAAGCGCTACAAGGGCCTTGCATGGGATCAAAGCCCGCTCTTCAAACAGATCTACGAAGAAGAGTACGGCCAGCTCGGCGGCGAGCCATATGGCTGCCTCGTCGCCGACTACTACTTCGATCACACGCCTCAGGATGTCGATCTGCTCGGCTCCATCGCGAAAATCGCAGCGGCCTCGCATACGCCGTTCATCTCCGGTGCCGCACCGTCGGTCCTGCAAATGGAGTCGTGGCAAGAACTCGCGAATCCGCGCGACCTCACGCGGATATTTGCCCAAAACCTCGAATACGCGCCATGGAACTCGTTGCGCAATACTGAAGACGCTCGATACATCGGACTTGCCATGCCGCGCTTTCTGTCGCGGCTGCCTTATGGCGCGCGCACCAATCCGGTCGATGAGTTCGATTTCGAGGAAGACACGAACGGCCCCGATCATCGCAACTACACGTGGTCGAACGCCGCTTATGCGATGGGCGTCAACATCAACCGGTCGTTCAAACTGTATGGCTGGTGCTCGCTCATCCGGGGCGTCGAATCCGGCGGCACCGTCGAGGGGTTGCCGTGCCACGCATTCCCGACTGACGACGGCGGGATCGATGTGAAGTGCCCGACCGAGATCGCCATCTCCGATCGCCGCGAAGCGGAGCTTTCGAGAAATGGCTTTATCCCGCTCGTCTATCGCAAGAACACGAATCACGCCACGTTCATCGGTGCGCAGTCGCTGCAAAAGCCAACTGAATACCATGACCCCGATGCGTCCGCGAATGCCAACCTCTCTGCGCGCTTGCCTTATCTCTTTGCATGCTCGCGCTTTGCGCACTACCTGAAGTGCATCGTACGCGACAAGATCGGCACGTTCCGCGAGCGCGAAGACATGCAGCGTTGGTTGAACGAATGGATCATGAATTACGTCGACGCGGACCCCGCGAATTCATCGCAGGAAACGAAAGCCCGGCGCCCGCTCGCGGCGGCCGAAGTGGTCGTCGAGGAGATCGAGGACAACCCCGGCTACTACCAGGCCAAGTTCTTCTTGCGGCCGCACTTCCAGCTCGAAGGGCTGACTGTGTCCTTGCGGCTCGTCGCACGTTTGCCGTCGGTCAAGGCGGCTGCCTGAAGTATCGGGAGACCAGCAGACCAATCCAGCCTGATCCGGCGCAAGCGGACGGCTCCGTCAGAGTTCCTCGAATGCGGCGCGAGCCGTGGAACACGTTAGTCGCTTTTTAAAAAAGGGAGTATTAGATGGCACAAGACATTTTCATCAAGATCAATGGCATCGATGGCGAATCCCAGGATGCCAGCCATAAGAACGAAATCGAAGTCAGAAACTGGACATGGGAGATCTCGCAGCAGTCGATGATGCACATGGGATCGGGCGGCGGCGCGGGTAAGGCAACCATCGAGGACCTGAGCTTCGAACATCTGGTCGACCGCGCGAGTCCGAACCTGATGAAGTATTGCTTGACCGGCAAACACATCGACCAGGCCGTGCTTACCGTGCGCAAGGCCGGTGGCAATCCGCTCGAGTATCTGAAGATCACGATGAGCGATGTGCTCGTGACCCGGGTGCATCCGTCGGGCAGCAACAGCGAAAACGGCATCCGCGAACTCGTGCGCCTGTCCTTCTCACGCGTCAAGCAGGAGTACGTGGTCCAGAACGCGCAAGGCGGCAGCGGCGGCGCGGTGACGGCCGGCTACGACATCAAGCTGAACAAGGAAGCGTAACGCGCTGACTTACCGGGCTCTGTCCGCGCCTCGCGAGACAGGGCCCATTGATGCCCGACACCTTGCCCGCTTTCTTTGATGCGCCCGCTTATCTTCGTACTTGCAATGGTCTGTGCGACCGGGCTCGCCGCCTGCGTCAGCAGCCGTCTCGCGCCGCCCCGTGAACCGGTCAGATTGAACCTGACGGTAACCGCGTCGCCGGAAGTCAATCGTGATGGACAAAACCGCGCGGCACCGATCGTTGTGCGCCTGTACGAATTGAAGTACGCCGCGACCTTCGAGGATACCGACTTCTTCTCGCTTCAGGACAAGGACAGGACCGTGCTCGCGGACGACCTCATCTCGCGCGAGCAGTTCCAGCTTCGCCCCGGCGAAAGCAGGACCATCCAGCGCGACGCCAATCAGGCGACGACCGTGCTCGGCATCGTGGCGGCTTACAGGGATCTGCCTCATTCCGTGTGGCGCGCGTCGTGGCCGCTGCCGCCGGCCCCTGCGAGCGCCTGGTATCGCGTACCGCCGACGCTCAAATTGAAGATCAATCTGGACGCAAACGCGATCGTGATTTTCGATGAACAACAGAACAGACAGTTAATGGATTTAACGAATGAGTTGGTACAACAAGGTCGTCTGGAATGAAGGGCTCTTTCTTCGCCCCCAGCTCTTTCAGCAGCAGGAACGCTACCTCGAACAGTACGCGCACAAGCGCGTCGCGCCGCTTTCACCGTTCTTCTTCGGTTTCAATCATTTCGCGATCGACAGGGAAGCGCTCGCGCTGGGCAAGGTGATCGTCAAAGCGGTGGACGGCGTGTTCGCCGACGGTACGCCGTTCAGCGCGCCCGGCGATGCCCCGCCTCCCGAGCCGCTCACCATTCGCGCCGAGCATCTCGAACAGGTGATTCATCTGGCGGCGCCGATTCGCATGCCCAACGGCGAGGAGACCACCTTCGATGCCGGCGCCGATTCCCTCGCCCGCTACGCGGTATTCGACACCGAACTGCGCGATACGAACTCCATTGGCCAGGGCGCCAAATCCGTACAGTTGTCGAGGCTTCGTCTACGGCTCGTGCCTGAGAAAGAACTGACGGACGGCTGGCTCGGGCTACCGCTTGCCAAGGTAAAGATCATCAGGGCGGACGGCAGCATTGAGCTCGACGAAACGCTCGTGCCCCCCGTTTGCGGCTACGGAGCAAGCGCACTACTCGAATCGTGGCTTGGTCAGATTCATGAGCTCACGCGCCTGCGCGCGGACGCGCTCGCGAAGCGCCTGACCGGCAACGACGGCAAGGCCGGCTCCGTCGCCGAAGTGTCCGACTACCTGCTTTTGCAGACGCTGAACCGTTACGAACCGCTTCTGCAACATCTACGCAGAGTGCCGACAACGTCCCCGGTAGAACTTTACTCACTACTCACGGCAATGGCCGGCGAACTGTCGACTTATGTGCGCTCCAGCACGCGTCGCCCGCTCGCGAGCCATCCGCCGTATCAGCACATCGAACCGCATTCGTGCCTGCGGCCTGTCGTCGAAGACACGCATTGGCTGCTGAACGCCGTACTCGTGCGCAGCGCACAAGCCATTGCACTCGAAGACTCGAAATACGGGATGCGCAACGCGGTCGTCAATCCCGCCGAGCTGCGAAGCTTCACTTCCGTGGTGCTGGCCGTCTCCGCGGCGATGCCGCCCGACGTCCTCGTCGCACAGTTCGCCACGCAGGCCAAAATGGGGCCATCCGCGCATCTGCCCGATCTCGTGCGCGCGCATTTGCCCGGCATCACGCTACAAGCCTTGCCGGTGCCCCCACGCCAGATTCCATTCAACTCCGGATATGTGTACTTCGAACTGTCCCGCTCCGGCCCACTGTGGGAAGCGGTCGCGCAGCATGGCGGAATCGCGTTGCACGTCGCCGGAGATTTTCCGCAACTCAAGCTCGAGTTGTGGGGCGTGCGCGGCTAGCCGCCTCGCACCTATCAAAGGGCGCGCAACCATAAGGTGTCGCGCCCGGACATCATGACTTCATGGGGATCACAGTGAACTCGCAAGCGGGATTTCCTATTTTTGGAACGGGATTGCCTTCTCGCGACGGCTTCGCGTTGGGCAGCCCGAACGAACCCGTTCATCACGCCGCCTCGCGCGATCCGAACATCGCACCGCCCGGCGTCATACCGCCCGGGGAGCCATACGCCGCGCGTCTTCACGCCGTTGAGACAGCGCACAATCCGCTGCTCGAAGCGGCGCGTCCACTGTTGCGCGCGCTCGCCGATATGCCCGAAGATCTCGCGCTGCAAGGAATCGACCAGCTGCATTTGCTGCTCAAGCATGAAGTGCGCATCTTTCAACGCCTGTGCGAGGAGGCCAACGTTCGCCGGGATCATATGATCGGCGCGCGCTATTGCCTGTGTACCGCGCTCGACGATGCCGCGACGCAGACGCAGTGGGGCAAGCGGGAGACCGGCGTACGCTGGATCGCGACGGGCCTCGCCACCGAGTTCCACGAAGACCGTCAAGGCGGCGACAAGATCTATCTGCTGATCGGCAGACTCATGACGGACCCGCGCGAACATATCGATCTGCTCGAGCTGATCTATCGCGTCTTGAGCCTCGGCTTCATCGGGCGCTATCGGCATGAAGTGGACGGTGCGCGCAAGCACGACGCTGTGCGCAAGAGAATCTACAACGAGATCCAGATGCACCGCGGAGCCGTGGCGATTGCGCTATCGCCGCACGTGCAGTCCGACGCGCAAGGAAAGCGCATATCGATACACGACTTCCCGGTCTGGCGCTCGTTCGCCGTCGCATGCATCGTGCTAGCCGCGCTCTTTTGCTGGTTCAAGTATCAGCTGTTGCAGCGCGTCGGTATCGTTGAAGACCAGATTATCGAGATCGGCAAGATGTTGCCGCGCCCCGCCCGTCTGCCGCGCCTGAAGGAGCTGCTGCGCGACGAGATTGCCGCAGGCACGGTAAGCGTCGATGAGGACACGCGCCATAGCGCGGTGACATTCCGCGGCGATTCGATGTTTACGCCCGGCGGCGTCAATGTCAACCCATCGATGGGTTCGTTGATGGCGAAGCTCTCCAACGAGATCAACAAGGTTCCTGGAAAGGTTGTCATCACTGGTTACACCGACAACCGGCCAATCCACACCGGCCCATTTGCGTCGAACCTCGAACTCTCGCACGAGCGCGCGTCGGAGGTCGCACGAATGCTGCAGGCCGCGGGCGTGCAGGCGTCGCGCCTCGAGGTAGTCGGCAAAGGCGACGCCGACCCCATCGGTGACAATTCCACTGTGCAAGGCCGTGCGCAGAACCGTCGCGTCGCAATCGCCGTTACGCCCTAGCTCCCCCGCATCCGGTAACAAAGCATGAAACTGTTGTCATTTCTGGGATCCCGCTGGTCCCTCGCACTCGTTGCGCTCGCCGGTCTATCGGCCGCGATATGGTTTCTCGGACCATACGTCGCGTTCGGCACGCTTAAGCCATTTACCGACGTTGGCGTGCGTATGCTCATCATCGCGCTGGTGCTTACGATCGCGCTATTGAGGCTCAGAGGCATGTCGACGAGCCCCGTGTTCGTCGCGCTTCTGTGCCTGCTGATCTGGTATGCGGCACCGCTCATTGCTTTTGGACAGCATCAGCCGTTCGCGTCGACGTCGTCGCGCATCGTTGCGATCGGGCTCGTCCTCGCTTGTCTCGCACTCTACTGGCTGATCTGGGCTCTCCGGCGGATGCAAACCGACAAGGATTTTCTCGATAAGGCGCTGCGCTTCGGCACCCGCACGGAACCCTCTCCCGCCGCGGACCGGTTGCGAACAGTCGAAGCCCGGATGAACGGCGCGCTCGCCCGTCTCAAAGGCATGCGTACAGGCGCAACAGGCTTTACAAAACTGTTTCAAGGCGCACGGTATCTGTATGAGTTGCCGTGGTATGTCGTGCTCGGATCAAACGGCTCCGGCAAGACCAGCGCGCTTTTGCATGCCGGCCTGCAGTTCCCGGTCGGGAACGCCGACCAGCTCGCGAGTGCGCCGATGAGCACCGGCGATATCGACTGGTGGCTCGCGAACAACGTCGTGCTCATCGACACGCCCGGGCGCTACACGTCTCACGGCAATTCGGGCGCGCATGCGCATGCTCCCGCTCAAGCATCAGCCGTCGGTGCCGACCAGAACATATCGCGCGCACCCGTCAATGGCATTCCCGCGGCTGACGACGCCAATCATCGGCAACAGCTCGTTGACGCCGACGAGTGGCGCGGCTTTATCGCATTGTTGCGCCGTCGGCGGCCTCGTGCGCCCGTGAACGGTGCGCTGCTCGTCGTCAAGCTCGATGTACTAACTTCGCCCGACCCTTCAATGCTCGCCGCCGAAGCGACCGCGTTGCGCAGCCGGCTCGAGGAATTGCGAAGCGGCCTCGGTGTTCGTTTTCCCGTGTACCTGCTGATCACGCAGGCGGATCGGCTACCGGGATTCGCTGACTATTTCGGCGCGCTCACCAAAGAACACCGCGCACAGATGTGGGGCTTCACTTTACCTGTCGATGCAGAAAGCGTCGACATGCATTGCCAGACCGAGCTTACGCAACTTGCCGAACGCATATCCAACGGATTGAATTCGCGACTCGATGACGAATACGATATGGCGCGCCGCCAGCATCTGGCCGCACTGCCCGAAGCCTTTGGCGCATTAAGTGTGCCGCTTGTGGAACTCGTGTCGCGATTGTTCGGCGACTCTCGCTACGACGTCACGCAGTCAAACGCAAACTTGCGTGGCGTGTATTTCACGAGCGCGGTGCAAAGCGGCGAGTCGATCACGCCAGAGCCGCTCACGGTCGTCCAACGTCTGGAAACGGCGCTCGGTCAGCGTATCGAACGCAAGCGCACACGGGTCAACAGCGCTCACGGCTACTTTCTTCAGGACCTGTTCGACAAGGTCATCTTGCCCGAAGCGCACCTTGTTCGCCCGAATCTGCATTGGGAATATCGCTCCCGCGCACTGCAACTCGCCGGACACGCGCTTGCCTTACTGCTTTTCGCATGGCTTGCCGTTTCGCTTTATACGAGCTTCCATAACAACAGCGATTACCTCGACACGATCCATCGCAAAACAAGCGCGCTCGCGGCTCGCGTGAGCCGATTGTACGAAGCACCGAAGCAGGAAGCCGTGCCCGAGGCGCTGACCAACGCGCGCACTTTGCCCGCCTACGCACATCTTGATCTCTCCGCTCCCGACAGTCGCTTCCGCTATGGTCTCTACTCGGCCCCCGGCGTCATCGACGCAAGCCGCCTTACCTATCAGGCGCTGGAAGACAACCTGCTTTTGCCTCAGATCGTGCGACGCATGGAAGATGCCATCTCGCAGTCAATCTTCAATCGCGATGCGAAGTCGACTTACGACGCGCTGCGTGTCTACCTGATGCTTTATGACCGCGCAAATTTCAGCGCAGGCGATATCAAGGCATGGGTTCTCGACGACTGGGCGAAAACGGACAGTGCCGCGGCATTCGGTGGCCGCGCGGCAATGATTGGTCACGTCGAACACCTGTTCTCAGGGGAGCGATACGTGCAATCGCCGCTGATGCGCAACGACGCGCTGATTCAACGCGCACGCGCGTTCCTCGACTCGATCGAGGCAACCGAGCGTCTATACGAGCGAGCGAAGGCCGACATGGAGAAAGATGCGCCGGATGAGTTTTCATTGCTGCGCGTAATCGGCCCGCACACGGGCACGGTATTCACGCGTGCAAGCGGCGCACCGCTTGCACGCGGTGTGCCGGGACTTTTCACGTTCGATGGCTACCGCAAACTGTTCGACAAGCGCCTGCACGAATTCCTCGAGGCTGCGCGCGACGGTGACGCGTGGGTCATGGGACGCTTGCAGCCCGGCGGTGCTCAAAAAAAAACGGTTGAAATCGCAGGCGGTCCTGCGGACATGGACGATCCGCTCGTCGAAGCGGTCCGGCGCCTGTACCTGATCGAATACGCACGAAACTGGGACATGTTTTTGACCGACCTGCGCGTCGTCAGCGGCACAAGCCTCGCGTTCGATCTGCAAGTGCTGCGCCGCTTCGCAGCACCGGATTCTCCGCTCGTTCGCCTTGTTACAGCGGTCGTCCATGAGACGACGCTGACGCGTTCAATCACAAACGACGAACCATCGCTGCTGCAAAAGACCGCCGAGAGGCTTGCGGACAAAGCGGATAAGACACCGGGAATTCGCGCTCAGGAACGCGCGGAGCGGGAAATCGTCGACAGCCACTTCGCGGCACTGCGCGAAATGGTGACGGGCAGTCCCGAGGTCGGGCCCACTGCCGACGCCGCATCGAAGGCGAAGGGAGGCGTGACCGGAATAGATGGCATGTCGACTTTGCTCAACGACTACTACACATCGTTGATGGTTGCCGACAGCGCGATCGCGAACAACAGTCTGCCGCCTGCGAGCGACGCCGCATCAAAGCTCCGGATGGCAGCCAACACGATGCCCGCGCCGCTGCGTGAAGTGCTGCTAGGCCTGTCGTCGCAGGGCTCGCTTGAAGTGAATCAAGGCGTCGGTCGACTGCTGTCACGTCAGATGCAGGCGGTGATCGGCGACACTTGCCGGCTCACCATTGAAGGGAACTATCCGTTCGCCCCTGGCAGTGCGCGCGATGTGAGTATCGAAGACTTTACGCGACTATTCGCGCAGGACGGCGTGCTCGACAATTTCTTCACGAAGAATCTGGCTCCGTTCGTCGATACGTCCGCGCGCCCATGGCGTTACAAGACGCTGCCTGGCTCGACCGAACCGGTGAGCGGACCAGACCTCGAACCGTTCCAGCATGCAAAGGCCATCCGGGAGGTATTTTTCAGCGACCAGGGGCAAAAGCAGGTGGTCTGGAAAACCGACATTCGCGTGGCAGAGCTCGACCCGTCAATCACCGGACTTGCTATTGATATCGATGGACAGGGCGCCCTGTACCAGCACGGGCCGGTGATGCCGCTTCACGTAACGTGGCCGGGTCCGCGCGGCGGCGTGCATGCCGAGCTGACGGCCAGCCCGCGCATTCGCGCGGATACGTCGACCGTCGCCGCGGACGGCGGATGGGCGTTCATGCGGCTCCTGCGGCGCGGCGAAATCGTTCAAACGGCGACACCCGGACGCACGCGAGTTGTGTACGACTTCGACGGGCGCAAGGCGGTGCTGGACATCGCCAACGCGGGAAGTTTGGCCAACCCGCTGACGAGCAATCTGCTGACGACGTTTCGTTGTCCGCGTTCGGCCCCGGTGATTAGCCTGCCGGATAGCGGACCGCCGCCCGGATTACCCCCGGCGCCTTAGCATGCACGCGCCAGCTACGGCGAGCATCGCGTTTATCGTCACCGGAAAGTGAAGGAACAGCGGGAAAAATAAAAAGGGGTTACGCCAGTTTCGCGCAACCCCTCTCATCCCGTTTGGTGCCGGCTGCAGGACTCGAACCCGCCACCTGATGATTACAAATCAACTGCTCTACCAGATGAGCTAAGCCGGCGTAAGACCGCGATTCTACTTCATTTCACGACCTTGAGGTGACCTCTTCCACCTTTGCCGCCGTCGTCGTCCGGACGTGGACCGTCATCGCTCTGAACGCTGCTTGGCGCGCCCTGCTCGCTGCTCGCAGCATCGGGCGCGGCCGCGGCCGGCGCGGGCTCGCCGGCCTCTTCGGCAGGCACCTCGTCGCCTTCCGCTTCCGAATCGGTCGCCTCGCCACCGGTCGAATCAACCGGGAACGCCATGCCCTGTCCGTTTTCCCGCGCGTAGATCGCGAGCACGTTCGCCACCGGCACCTCGATCTTGTGCGACTTGCCGGAGAACCGCGCGCTGAACTCGATCCACTCATTGCCCATCTGCAACTGGCTCGTTGCTTCGAAACTGATGTTCAGCACGATCTCGTTGTCGCGCACGAACTGGCGCGGCACGCGTGTCTGGTTATCGACCCGCACCGCGATATGCGGCGTGTAGCCGTTGTCGGTACACCATTCGTACAGCGCGCGCAGCAGGTACGGCTTCGTGGAAATTTCTTGCATCAACAGTCCTCGTGCCGGGCGGACAGCCACGGCGGCCTCGGCGGCCAAAGGGGCCACGGCGGCGGCAGCCGCCGCGCGCCAAACTCAACACACGCAAAAACTCAACGACGCATTACCTTTTCCGACGGCGTCAGCGCTTCGATATACGCCGGACGGCTGAAGATACGCTCGGCGTACTTCATCAGCGGCGCCGCGTTCTTCGACAGCTCAATGCCGTAGTGGTCGAGGCGCCACAGCAACGGCGCGATCGCGACGTCGAGCATCGAAAATTCTTCGCCGAGCATGTACTTGTTCTTCAGGAAAATCGGCGCGAGCTGCGTGAGGCGGTCGCGGATCGCGAGGCGTGCCTTTTCGTGATTCTTCTCGGCCGCCTTGCCCTTCTCGTTCTCGAGCGTGCCGACGTGCACGAACAGTTCCTTCTCAAAGTTCAGCAGGAACAGGCGCGCCCGGGCGCGCTGCACCGGGTCGGCCGGCATCAGTTGCGGGTGCGGGAAGCGCTCGTCGATGTACTCGTTGATGATGTTCGATTCGTACAGGATCAGGTCACGCTCGACGAGAATCGGTACCTGACCGTACGGATTCATCACCGCGATGTCTTCGGGCTTGTTGAACAGATCGACGTCGCGAATTTCGAAATCCATGCCCTTCTCGAACAACACCAGCCGGCAACGCTGGGAGAACGGGCACGTAGTGCCGGAATACAGAACCATCATTTTTGCGTTTCCTCAAAAAGCTGA
Organism: Paraburkholderia edwinii; assembly: GCF_019428685.1. Classification (NCBI taxonomy): domain Bacteria; kingdom Pseudomonadati; phylum Pseudomonadota; class Betaproteobacteria; order Burkholderiales; family Burkholderiaceae; genus Paraburkholderia; species Paraburkholderia edwinii. The sequence continues at coordinate 769,873 of NZ_CP080095.1, read as the reverse complement.
AGGGCCAGCACGCGGAAAAACCGGCCTCACAGGTTCTCCTGTGCGGTCTTTCCTTGCACCGGCCCCACACCCGCTACGGTGTGTTTATTTGATATCTTTCCAGTACGCGGCGTTCAGTCGCCAGGCGAAAAAGCTCAACAGACCGAGGAACAGCAGAACCCACACGCCAAGCTGCTGGCGGATCTTCTGCGTCGGCTCGGCCATCCACGACAGGTACGCGACCAGATCGGCCACAGCCGAATCATAATCTACCGGCGACAACGTCCCCGGGCTCGCCTGCTGGAAGCCCGTGAACTTGCGCATCTTTTCGCCCGTCCGTTCGTCGGTTTCCTCTTCGAACTTCGCGGTGCGCTGCCCCTGCAACTGCCACAGCACATTCGGCATGCTCACGTTCTCGTAGACGAGATTGTTCCAGCCCGTGGGCCGCGTATCGTCGCGGTAGAAGCTGCGCAGATACGTGTAGAGCCAGGCCGCACTGCGCGCACGCGCCTCGACCGTCAGATCGGGCGGCGTCGCGCCGAACCACGATTTCGCGTCGTCCGGATGCATCGCGATCGACATCGTGCTGCCGATCTTGTCCGACGTGAACATCAGGTTTTGCTCGATTTCCTTCTGCGAGATGCCGAGATCCTGCAGCCGGCTGTACCGCATCAGGTTCGCACTGTGGCAATTCAGGCAATAGTTTACAAACAATTGGGCGCCATGTTGCAGCGAAGCAAAATTGTCCGTGTTATCGGGCGCCCGGTCCAGCGGTACATTCTCCTCCGCAAAAACCGGGGCAGCCGTCAGCGTGCACAGCATCGCGCCTAACAGCGCGAGCATCGAAAACAGTTTTTTCATGTTCGGGTTCTCCTCGCGTGGCATTCAGTGGGGTTTGAACCGCACTCGTTCGGGCGGCTGCTTGAAATTGCCAAGCGGCGTCCAGAACGGCATGCCGAGGAAGAACGCGAAGTACACCAGTGCGCAGATCTGCGCGATGACCGTCCCCGCCGGCGAAGGCGGCTTCGTGCCGAGAAACGCGAGCGTCAGGAACGCAAGCACGAAGATCGCGTAGAACACCTTGTGGAAGAACGGCCGGTAGCGGATCGACTTGACCGGCGAGCGGTCGAGCCACGGCAGGAAGAACAGCGAGACGACCGCGCTGCCCATCACCACCACGCCCCAGAACTTCGACTCGGTGAAATACATCGCCAGCACGACGAGCACCGCGAGCACCGGCAAGCCGATGCGCCACTTGCCGCGCGCGCGCACGAGCGCGAACAGACCGAGCAGCAGGACGATGATCATCAGCACGATCTTGAACGGGTCGGTCGTGGCGCGCAGCATCGCGTAAAACGCGGTGAAGTACCAGACCGGCGCAATTTCCGGCGGCGTCTGCAGCGGATTGGCCGGCACGAAGTTGTTCGCTTCGAGGAAGTAGCCGCCCATTTCCGGCGCGAAGAAGATAATCGCCGCGAACACGATCAGGAACACGCACACGCCCATGAAGTCGTGCACCGAGTAGTACGGGTGAAACGGAATGCCGTCGAGCGGGATGCCGTTTGCGTCCTTTTTCGCCTTGATCTCGATGCCGTCGGGGTTGTTCGACCCGACTTCGTGCAACGCGACGATGTGCGCGATCACGAGGCCGATCAGCACAAGCGGAATCGCAATCACGTGGAACGCGAAGAAGCGGTTCAGCGTGACGTCCGACACCACGTAATCGCCGCGAATCCACAGCGACAGGTCCGGGCCGATAAACGGAATCGCCGAAAACAGGTTCACGATGACCTGCGCGCCCCAGTACGACATCTGCCCCCACGGCAGCAGGTAGCCGAAAAACGCTTCAGCCATCAGGCAGAGGAAAATCGCACAGCCGAAAATCCACACCAGCTCGCGCGGCTTGCGATACGAGCCGTACAGGAGCCCGCGAAACATATGCAGGTACACGACGACGAAGAACATCGACGCGCCGGTCGAGTGCATATACCGGATCAGCCAGCCCCACGGCACCTCGCGCATGATGTACTCGACCGATGCGAACGCGAGCATCGAATCGGGCTTGTAGTTCATCGTGAGGAAGATGCCGGTGACGATCTGATTGACCAGCACGAGCAGCGCGAGCGAGCCGAAGAAGTACCAGAAGTTGAAATTCTTCGGCGCGTAGTACTCGGAAAGGTGGGCCTTCCACGTGGACGTCATCGGAAAGCGCCGATCGATCCACCCCACGAGCCCCGATGTTGTCTCCACATCTTTTTCGGTCGTCGCCATTACGCTTCTCCTTTCTCGTCCTTGCCGATCACGAGCGTTTCGCCCACGAACATATAAGGCGGGATGTCGAGGTTCTGCGGCGCAGGTTTGTTCTTGAAGACGCGGCCGGCCAGATCATAGGTCGAGCCATGGCACGGGCACAGGAAACCGCCTGGCCAGTCGTCCGGAAGATTGGGCTGCGCGCCCTCCTGGAAGCGCGGTGTCGGCGTGCAGCCCAGATGGGTGCATACCGCAACGGTAACGAGAACATTCTTGTGATCGGGCCGCGAACGGAATTCGTTCTTGCAGTACTCCGGCATCGGCATCGAAAACGGATTCTTGGATTGCGGGTCTGCGACTTCGTTATCGGCTTTCTGAACATCGGCGAGCATCTTGTCGGTGCGGTTCAGAATCCACACCGGCTTGCCGCGCCACGCGACCGTCATCATGTCGCCCGGCTTCAAGCCGCTGATATCGACCTGGACGGGCGCGCCCGCGGCCTTGGCCTTTTCCGATGGTGCAAATGAACCAACAAAGGGTATTACGGTGGCGACTCCTCCGATGCCACCTGTTACGGTCGTCGCGATCAGCCAGGTACGGCGGCCGCCGTCGACGCGTTCGTCTTCCTTGTCTCGCATCACACGCCCCACTTCTAAGTTGGATTTTTTCCTTCCGTCGCTTTCTACCGCCGCTAGTTTGCTCGAATGGAGTCGCCATTTACAAGGGCCGACAACCAAAAACAATGCGAAGTTGTTGATAAATCAGGGTATTCCCGCACGATTTGCAAGCATTTTGCTTATGCGGATTTAAGTATTTCCTGCATTTTCTAATTCACTCAGTCCGCATGTCTCAGTCCCATCCTTTTGACCGCTTTGGACCAGTTTTGTCACGACTAGACCGGATTATGAATATCGATAAACAGGTGCTCGAGATCGAATGCCTCCGAAAGGTGCGAACCGAGCGCCTGGACGCCGAATCGCTCGGTCGCATGATGCCCGGCCGCTACGAACGCGACGCCGCTTTCGGCCGCCATATGCGTGTTCTGCTCCGAGATTTCGCCGGTCAGGTAGACATCGGCACCCGCGTCGATCGCCGCGTCGAAATAGCCTTGCGCGCCGCCCGTGCACCATGCGACACGCCGCAGCTCCTGATCCGGGTCGCCGAGCACGAGCGGTGTGCGGGAGAGCGTATGCTCGATCTGCGCCGAGAAGTGCGCGAGCGTGATCGGCATCGGCAGTGTGGTCATCCAGCCGATGTCGTTGTCGCCGAAACGCGCGTCGCCGATCAGGCCGAGCTTTGCGCCGAGCTGCGCGTTGTTGCCGTAGACCGGATGGTCGTCGAGCGGCAGGTGGTACGCGAACAGGTTAATGTCGTTCGCCAGCAGCAGCTTCAGGCGCTGGTACTTGCGCCCGGTGATCTGCGGCGCCTCGTTGCGCCAGAAGTAGCCGTGATGCACGAGCAGCGCGTCCGCGCCCCACTCGAGCGCGGCCTCGAGAAACGCCAGCGAAGCGGTTACGCCGGTGGCGATTTTCTCGACCTTGCGACGCCCTTCGACCTGCAGTCCGTTCGGGCAATAGTCCTTGAACCGTGAGGCTTCGAGGACGTTGTTCAAGTACAATTCCAGTTCGATCCGATCCATATAAACCTCTAATTTTTCAGATGCTCAGACGCTTTTGGCTGTTGTTCGCCCAGGCGGTGACGGTGCTGCTCGCGCTGATGTTCATCATCGCGACGCTCAAGCCCCAATGGCTGCAGCGACAAGGGCAATTCGGCAAGCAACTGGCCGAACCGATCGTCGCACTGCGGGAAGTGGCGCCGGGGATCGGCAACGGCCCCCTGGAAAGCTCCTATGCCGACGCGGCACAAAAGGCGATGCCGGCAGTCGTCAACGTGTTCTCCAGCAAGGACGGATCGCTGCCACCGGACCCGCGCGCGAAAGACCCGCTGTTCCGCTACTTCTTCGGCGACCGTAACCGCCGCCAGCAGGAGCCGGCCGCGAATCTGGGCTCGGGTGTGATTGTGAGTTCGGAAGGCTACATTCTAACGAACCAGCACGTCGTGGACGGCGCGGATCAGATCGAAATCGCCCTCGCCGACGGCCGCACCAGCGAAGCGAAGGTCATCGGCGTCGACCCGGAGACCGATCTCGCCGTGCTGAAGGTCAATATGACCAATCTGCCGACCATTACGCTCGGCCGCATGGATCAGACGCGCGTCGGCGACGTCGTGCTTGCGATCGGCAACCCGTTCGGCGTCGGCCAGACGGTGACGATGGGCATTGTCAGCGCGCTCGGGCGCAACCACCTCGGCATCAATACTTTCGAGAATTTCATCCAGACCGACGCGCCGATCAATCCCGGCAATTCGGGCGGCGCGCTCGTCGATATCCACGGCAATCTGCTCGGCATCAATACGGCCATCTATTCGCGTTCGGGCGGCTCGCTCGGCATCGGCTTTGCGATTCCCGTGTCGACCGCGCGCAGCGTGCTCGAGAGCATCATTACCACCGGCACGGTGACGCGCGGCTGGATCGGCGTCGAGCCGCAGGATGTGACGCCTGAAATCGCGGAATCGTTCGGACTCGAGCAGAAGACCGGCGCGATCGTCGCCGGCGTGCTGAAGGGCGGGCCGGCCGACAAGGCCGGCATCAAGCCGGGCGATATCCTGGTCGGCGTGAACGGCCAGGACATTACGGACACCACGCGTCTTCTGAACGTGATCGCGCAGATCAAGCCGGGCACCGACGCAAAGGTGCATCTGGTGCGCAAGAACAAGGAACTGGATCTGACGGTGATGATCGGCAAGCGCCCGCCGCCGCCGAAGCAGTCTTCATCGGACGACGATGATCAGGGTGATGATGGCGGCTGAGTCGCCTGACTCGTGACCTGGCGGGGCGCGCGGCGCGCAACTTTGGCTGTTGCCGCGCCGATCCGCGCCAATCGGGGCGGTTATTGCTCTATCGAAGCATTAAGCGAAGCAGTGCGCGCGACGCAAAGCGGTCTCTGAAAGCGGGCAGCCGCCCACTCCCACTCCGCGTCATGGCGCCGCGTTACCCTCGCTCTCTTCCTCCGCTGCAATCGCCGGCTTGCTGACAAAAAGCCGCGCCGCGATAATGCCGGCCTCGTATAGAACGATCAACGGAATCGCGAGAATCAGCTGCGAGAACACATCCGGCGGCGTCACCACTGCCGACACGACAAACGCACCCACCACCACGTACGGACGGATCTGCTTGAGCTTTGGCACCGTCAGAATGCCCATGCGCACGAGCAGCACGACAACGATCGGCACCTCGAACGTCACACCGAACGCAAGAAACATCGTCAGCACGAAGCTCAGGTAATTGTCGATATCGGTCGTCATTTCCGCACCAAGCGGCGCGTTATAGTGCGCCATCACGCGGAAGATGGTCGGAAACACGACGAAGTACGCGAACGCCATCCCGCACAGAAACAGCAGATAGCTGCTGCTGACGAGCGGCATCACGAGCTTTTTCTCGTGCTGATACAACCCCGGCGCGACGAACGCCCAGATCTGATACAGCACGATCGGCAAGGCAATGACGAAAGCGACGAGCATCGTCACCTTCATCGGCACGAAGAACGAGCCGGTCACATCGGTGACGATCATCTTGCCGTCCTTCGGCAGGTTCATCATCAGTGGCCGCGCGAGCAGCCTGAAGATGTCCGGCGCCCAGTAGACGAGCCCCACGAATACGACAATCACCGCAATGCCGGCGCGCATGATGCGGTTGCGCAGTTCGACGAGATGGGAGATGAAGGTCTCTTCAGGACCTTCGTTCTGCTTGTGCTGGGGGTCGCTCACGCCGGCCCTCGGTAGGAGATGGATTCACGAATCAGAAGAAGCGCGTCGTGCGCCGCATGCTGGCCGGCTTGTGGCGCGCCACGCGGGCCGCGCCCGACTGCACGTGCGTACGGCGCGCGGTCGCACGTTTGTACCACGAAGGCGTGGCTGCCTGTTTGATGCGCCAGTTCTTGCGCTTCGGCGCGCTCATCGGCGTGGTCGTGCCAAAGCCGTTCCACGCAGACGTGGATGCGCTATTCGAAGCAGAAGACGTGCTCTCGTCAGCACCGCTGCCCGCGACGCTTGGCGACACCGACGTTCCCGCTTTCCACGCGTCGTTCAGCTCGGTTTCGTGCTTGCGCAGATTGTCGTGAATCGTCGTTTCGACGTTTTGCGCGGCCGATTCGAATTCGGTTTTCATCCGCCGCAGCTCGTCGAGCTCGATTTCACGCGTGACTTCAGCCTTCACGTCGTTGATATAGCGCTGCGCGCGTCCGAATAGCGCGCCCGCGGTGCGGGCGACGCGCGGCAGCCGCTCAGGGCCGAGCACGACCAGCGCGACCACGCCGATCAACGCCATTTTGGTGAGACCGAGGTCCAGCATCGAATGAGCTTCCCGTCAGTGCGCCGAGCGAACCGCCGGCTTAGCGCGAGTCGCCCGAATGCGTGGCCTTTTCTTTCGCGTCGACGTCGATCGTGCCCGCGCGCGGCAGATCGCGTTGCTGCGTCTGCGTATCGGCGGGCGCTTCAGCGTCCTTCATGCCTTCCTTAAACCCCTTCACGGCGCCACCCAGGTCGCCACCGATATTGCGCAGCTTCTTCGTGCCGAACACCAGAGCAACGATCAGCAGAACGATCAGCCAATGCCAGATACTCAACGAACCCATGAAAACTCTCCTTGTCTCCCGTCGCCCACCGACGTGAAGAAAACCCTTGAGCCCTACGGCCCTTACCGAAGCAAAACGAAGCGAGGGCGCTCCGTCCACTCTCTGCTTTTTAGAATAAAACCGGTACTCGCTTTACCACCGATTCATCACCGACCGGCTGAACTATCGCGGATCGACAGTATCGCCGCCGTTCGGTGATGAACATATGTCACCCCATGCGCAACCACGGCCGCGGACCGGCCAGCAGATGCGCGTGCAGGTGATATACCTCCTGACCGCCGCCCGGACCGGTATTGATTACCGTCCGGAAGCCGGTTTCACCGCCCGTATAGGCAACACCGAGCTTATCCGCCAGACGCGCCACCAGTACAAGCATTCTACCAAGCAGCGGGGCGTCGCCTTCGTGGCAATCGGTCAACGTGGCGATATGTTTGCGTGGAATCACGAGTACGTGCGTATCGGCGGCCGGACGGATATCGCGGAATGCGACGAACTCGTCGTCTTCATGAACTTTAGTCGACGGGATTTCGCCCGCTGCGATCTTGCAGAAAAGGCAGTTTGGATCGTGGCTCATGGTCTTCCCGATGCTTGTGCGTGGTTCCCGATTTCGCCTGGCCCAGCGCCGACACATGCGTCGCCGCCGATCGCATACCGCTCAGAACCACGCGCGCGGATTCTGCAGCGGCTTGTTGTCGTATAGATACAGCCAGCCTTTGATAATACGGTACAACGTCCAGATCGCGACAGCCCATAGAATCGGCACGCCGATCAGCACGATGAAAAGCGCCACGCCGATCAGATGGCCGATGAGGCCCATCCAGAACGTGCGGATCTGCCACTCGAAGTGCGCTTCGTACGGCGTGCCGACCGTCTCCGCGCGCTTCAGATAGTTGATGATGATGGCAACCAGCACCGATATCCCGCCCGTCAGCCAGTACACCGCGTAGAGCGCGTACAGCACGTGCGTCAGCGTGCGCAGGCCGCGTTGCCGGTCGATTTCGACCGCGCTCTGGTACGTCGGCGGCGGATATCCGCCATGCGACTGCTCCATGTTGCGTCCTCCTTCAGGTGCGATCAAAAGCGTGCTTATTCGATCATGCCGCGTGTGCCACTACGTGCGACGTTGTCTGCGGTACGGCTCGCCGCGCGGCTTGCATTGCGGTCCACCAAAGGCTCGCCGTGCGGCTTCAGTCGCCGTTTTGCTCGCGGTCGCGGCTCTTGCGCAAGGCCTTTTCCTCAATGCCAGAGAGCCCCTCGCGCCGCTCGAGTTCGGCGAGCACATCGGCCGGGCTCAGGTCGAAGTGCGACAGCGCCACCAGACAATGAAACCACAGATCAGCCATCTCATAGACGAGCGCTTTGGCCTCGCGGCCGTGGCGCACATCCTTCGCGGCGAGCGCGACTTCGGTCGCCTCCTCGCCGATCTTTTTTAGCACCGCGTCGTCGCCCTTATGGAAAAGGCGCGACACATACGAAGTCTCGGGGTCGCCGCCCTTGCGGCTTTCGATAATCGCCGCGAGGCGCAGCAGCGTGTCGTGCGTGTGTGCTTGCGTCATTTGTAGATGTGTTCGGGATCTTTCAGTACCGGATCGACGGCAACCCACTCGCCATCGTCGACCGATCCTTCGAATTTCTGGAAGAAGCACGAGTGGCGGCCTGTGTGGCATGCGATGCCCGAGACCTGCTCGACCTTGAGCAGGACGACATCTTCGTCGCAATCGAGCCGCACTTCGTGCACGTGCTGCACGTGGCCGGACTCTTCGCCCTTGAACCACAGCCGCTGACGCGAGCGCGAGAAATACACGGCACGGCCGGTCTCGACCGTCTTCGCGAGCGCCTCGCGGTTCATCCACGCGAACATCAGCACGTCGTTCGTCGCGGCTTCCTGCGCGATGACCGGCACGAGGCCGTTCGCGTCCCATTTGACCTTGTCGAGCCAGTCGACACCCGAAGCGTTCACCACGTCACAACCTCACCGAAATGCCCTGATCGGCCATGAAGCGCTTGGCCTCGCCGACCGTATGTTCGCCATAGTGGAAGATGCTCGCGGCCAGCACGGCGTCCGCATGGCCGTCCCGGATGCCGTCCGCGAGATGTTGCAGCGAGCCGACGCCGCCCGATGCGATGACCGGCACCGGCACCGCATCGGATACCGCGCGCGTCAACGTGAGATCGAAGCCGCTTTTGGTGCCGTCGCGATCCATGCTGGTGAGCAGAATTTCGCCGGCGCCGAATTCGGCCATCTGGCGCGCCCATTCGATCGCATCGAGACCGGTCGCCTTGCGCCCGCCGTGCGTGAACACTTCCCAGCGCGACGCTTCGCCGTCGGCCGACACGCGCTTCGCGTCGATCGCGACGACGATGCACTGCGAGCCGTATTTGCTCGTCGCATCGCGCACGAGTTGCGGATTCGCGATCGCCGACGAATTGATACTGATCTTGTCCGCGCCGGCATTGAGCAGCCGCCGCACGTCTTCGACCGCGCGCACGCCGCCGCCGACGGTCAACGGAATGAACACCTGCGATGCCACGGCTTCGATGATCGGCAGAATCAGATCGCGCTGATCGGACGTCGCGGTGATGTCGAGGAAGGTGAGCTCGTCGGCGCCCTGGTCGTCATAGCGGCGCGCGATTTCGACGGGGTCGCCCGCGTCGCGCAGCTCGACAAAGTTGACACCCTTGACGACACGCCCGGCAGTCACGTCGAGACACGGGATGATGCGTTTAGCTAAGGCCATGATGGTGCGGATACTTACGTGAGCGGTGTGCAGTACAGCATGATGTGGGACGCGCGCGGCGACGCGGCATGACGGCAACGGCGATCGACAAATCGCGCGGCTCCACGGCGCCGACGCTTACGCGTCATCCGATTCGCGCAACCGGTCCGCGTGCGTCTGCGCAGCTGCAAAGTCGAGATCGCCCGAGTAGATCGCCCGGCCGCAGATCACGCCTTCGACGCCCTCGTCTTCGACTTCGCACAGCGCCTCGATATCCCCGAGGTTCGACAGGCCGCCGCTTGCGATGACCGGAATCTTCACCGCGCGCGCCAGACGCACGGTCGCCTCGATATTGATGCCCTGCATCATGCCATCGCGGCCGATGTCCGTGTAGATGATCGACTCACACCCGTAGTCTTCGAATTTGCGCGCGAGATCGGCCACTTCGTGGCCGGTCAGCTTGCTCCAGCCGTCGGTGGCGACCTTGCCGTCCTTCGCATCGAGGCCGACGATGATGTGGCCGCCGAAGGCCGTGCAGGCTTCGAGCAGAAATCCGGGGTTCTTCACCGCCGCGGTGCCGATGATCACGTACTCGAGACCGTCGTCGAGATAGCGCTCGATCGTGTTCAGATCGCGAATGCCGCCGCCCAGCTGCACGGGAATCTCGCTACCGACTTCGTCGATGATTGCGCGAATCGCCTCTTCGTTACGCGGTTTGCCGGCGAATGCGCCATTCAGATCGACGAGATGCAGGCGCCGCGCGCCGCGTTCGAGCCAATGGCGGGCCATTGCCGCCGGCTCTTCGGAGAATATCGTCGCCTGGTCCATATCGCCCTGTTTGAGGCGAACACATTGACCGTCTTTCAGGTCGATGGCGGGGATCAGCAGCATAGCAATCGGGTGATGTCTGGGAAGAAGGTTGATGTCCGGCCGGCGCAAAGCCGTTCCGCTAGTTTAGTACAACTCTTTCGGCCGCCTTGCTAATGTCGGGGCGCCGCGGCAGTGGCCGCCTGAACGTCGATCCGGGCGTCCATCCGGACAGCCATGTTAACCGCTGTACAAGCGCCCGAACCCGGTCGCGCAAGACGGCGCGATTCATGGTTTCCAGTGCACGAAATTACGGTACATGCGCAAGCCCGCATCCGCACTTTTTTCCGGGTGGAATTGGGTTGCGAAAATATTGTCGCGGGCGACCGCCGATGTGAACGGCACGCCGTAAATCGTTTCGCCCGACGTGTGCCCGGCATTGTCAGGCACCACGTAGTAGCTGTGCACAAAATAGAAAAAACTTTCGTCGGGCACGCCGTCCCACAGCGGGTGCGGCTGCGCCTGACGGACGCGGTTCCAGCCCATCTGCGGCACCTTGAAGCGCGAGCCGTCGTCCTGCAGCTGGCCCTCGAGCTCGAAGCGCACGACCTTGCCCGCCATCAGCCCGAGCCCGCGCGTATCGCCCTCTGCGCTCCAGTCGAACAGCATTTGCTCGCCGACGCACACGCCCATCAGCGGCTTGCTGCGCGACGCTTCGAGCACCGCATCCTGCAGGCCCGATTCACCGAGCGAACGCATGCAGTCGGGCATCGCGCCCTGGCCGGGCAGCACGACACGGTCGGCGGCGCGGATCGCCTCGGGGCGATCGACAATCGCCACGTCCGCCTCGGGCGCCGCCTTTTTCAGCGCCTGCGCCACTGAGCGCAGGTTGCCCATTCCGTAATCCACAATCGCTATCGAAGTCTTCATTTCAAACCAGGGTTTTCACTTCAGTTTGCATGTCAATGCGTTTCACTTCAGGGCAGGCAACAGCGCCTTCAAGCCGTCGACGATAAATTCCACCGCGAGCGCCGACAGCATCAGTCCCATCAGCCGCGTGCCGATATTGATACCGGTCCGACCGACCCAACGCGCAATCGGTTCGGCCAGACGCAGCGCCACGAAACAGATCGCGGCGAGCACGGCGCCGATAGCGATCAGACTAACGCGGTCGTACCAATGGCGAAAGCTGGCCGAATAGACGATGACCGTACTGATCGATCCCGGTCCCGTCAGCAGCGGAATCGCGAGCGGCACGACGGCGATGTTGTCCTTCGATTCCGCTTCATAGCGTTCCTCGGGCGTCGCGCGCGCGTTGCCGATCTGCGCGTTGAGCATGCTGATCGCCATCAATAGCATGATGATGCCGCCGCCGACTTCGAGCGAGCCGATCGAGATACCGAAAAAGCTGATGATCTGCTGCCCGCACAGCGACGTTACCGCGATCACGCAGAACACTGAAATCGATGCGATGCGGATCGTGCGCCGCTGCTCCGCTTCCGACTGCTGCGCGGTCAGGCTCAGAAAAAACGGCACCACGCCGACCGGATTGATCAGCGCGAGCAGCGAAATAAACGACTTGAGGATATCCATCGCAAGCCAGGCGCGTCCGCGGCACCGGTCCGGTTGAGCGACGCTTCAGGCGCCCGCGTTGGCAGGCAGATGCCTGAAGAGCCAACTGAGGAGCCAACTAAAGAGCCACCCGAAGTCACCTGAGGACCATCCTGAGAATGTGCCCCGGAATTCGTGTCAGAGGCTGCCCTTGGTCGACGGAATCTGCCCCGCCGCGCGTTCGTCCAGTTCGACCGCCATGCGCAACGCACGGCCGAACGCCTTGAAGACCGTTTCCATCTGATGATGGGCGTTGAGGCCGCGCAGATTGTCGATATGCAGGGTGACGCCTGCGTGGTTCACGAACCCGCGGAAAAATTCGATGGACAGGTCGACGTCGAAGGTGCCGATGCGTGCGCGCGTGAACGGCACGTGGAATTCGAGCCCGGGGCGGCCGGAGAAATCGATCACGACGCGCGAGAGTGCTTCATCGAGCGGTACGTACGCGTGGCCATAACGGCGGATGCCCTTCCTGTCGCCGATCGCCTTCGCGACGGCTTGGCCGAGCGTGATGCCGACGTCTTCGACCGTATGGTGGTCGTCGATATGCGTGTCGCCATGCGCCTCGATGTCCAGATCGACAAGTCCGTGCCGCGCGATCTGGTCGAGCATGTGATCGAGGAACGGCACGCCGGTGGCCAGCTTCTGCTGACCGGTGCCGTCCAGATTGATCTTCACACGGATCTGCGTTTCGCTGGTGTTGCGAACGACTTCCGCAAGGCGCATGACAATTCCTCGAAGCTTCTTGAAAGATAGGGTGGGAGATGAGCCGCCGTGCTGGCACTCGCACTAATGCAGCGCGAGTTTCAGCGCGGCAAGCAATTGCGTGTTCTCTTCCGGCAACCCGACCGTCAGACGTACGCAATTCGCCAGCAATGGGTGCATTTTACTCACGTTTTTGATCAAAACCCGCGCATTTAGCAGGGTTTCGAACGTCGCGGACGCATCGGGCACGCGCACGAGCAGAAAATTGCCGGCGCTCGGAAAAACCTCGGCGCCGGGCAGAGCGGCGACCGCCTGCGACAATTTCAAGCGCTCGGCACGCAGTTGCGAGGCTTGCGCGTCGAGCACATCGACGTGATCGAGCAGGAAATCGACGGTTGCCTGCGTGAGCACGTTGACGTTGTACGGCGGGCGCACCTTGTCGAATTCGGCGAGCCACGCCGGCCGGCCCGCGAGATAACCGAGGCGGACGCCGGCCAGACCGAGCTTCGACACGGTGCGCATCACGACGACATTGTCGAAATCGCCCGCGCGCGGCATCCAGCTATGCCCGGCGAACGGCTGGTACGCCTCGTCGATCACCACAAGACTGCGGTTCGCGGCCGCGATGATCCGCTCGATGTCGTTTTCATCGAACAGATTGCCGGTCGGATTGTTCGGGTAGGCCAGATAGACGACGGCCGGCCGATGCCGTTCGATGGCCGCGAGCATTGCGCCGGTATCGAGCGTGAAGTCCGCGTTCAGCGGCACGCCGACGAATTCGAGATTCGCGAGCCGCGCCGACACCTCGTACATCACGAAACCCGGCACCGGCGCGAGCACTTGCGCGCCGGGCTGCGCGCACGCAACCGAAATCATGCTGATGATCTCGTCGGAACCGTTGCCGAGCAGCACGTCGCAATGAGCCGGTATGTGCATCACGCGCTTGAGCTTGTCGATCAGCGCACCGGGACGCGGCGCCGGATAGCGGTTCAGCGCAACGCCCGACAGGCGCTCCGCAAGTTGGTCGGCAAGCGTCGGCGGCAGCTCGAACGGGTTTTCCATCGCGTCGAGCTTCACGTAGCCGGTCGCCTCCGGCACCGGATAGCTCGTCATCGCAAGCACGTCGCGGCGGATGATGTCTTGTGGTGTGGTCATGGCGCGCGGCTTCAGCCGTTTCAGCCGTTCTCGTAAGGCCGGTTTCGTTCAGCCGTTCTGCTTCATCCGGTATTCGGCACTGCGCGCATGCGCGGGCAGCCCTTCGCCGTACGCCAGTTCCGCCGCGATCTCGCCGAGCGTCTGCGCGCCTTCCGCGCTGACTTCGATCACGCTCGAGCGCTTGAAGAAATCGTAGACGCCGAGCGGCGACGAGAACCGCGCGGTACGCGAGGTCGGCAACACGTGGTTCGGGCCCGCGCAATAGTCGCCGAGACTTTCGCTCGTGTAGCGGCCGAGGAAAATCGCGCCCGCGTGACGGATCTGCTGCGCCCATTGCTGCGGCTCGAGCGCCGAGATCTCGAGGTGCTCGGGCGCGATATCGTTCGCGATCGCGCACGCTTCGGTCATGTCGCGCACCTTCACGAGCGCGCCGCGGCTCGTCAGCGACGCCGCGATCACATCGCGGCGCGGCATCGCCGGCAACAGTTCGTTGATGGCGTCTTCGACGCGCGCGATAAACGCATCGTCCGGACACAGCAGGATGGACTGCGCGAGTTCGTCGTGTTCGGCCTGCGAGAACAGGTCCATCGCGACCCAGCGCGGATCGGTCGTGCCGTCGCACAGCACGAGAATTTCCGAAGGCCCGGCAATCATATCGATGCCGACCGTACCGAACACGCGACGCTTCGCGGACGCGACATACGCATTGCCCGGGCCGCAAATCTTGTCGACGGCAGGCACCGTTTCCGTGCCGTACGCGAGCGCGCCGACCGCCTGCGCGCCGCCGATCGTGAACACGCGATCGACGCCGCCGATCAGCGCCGCCGCGAGCACGAGCGGGTTTTTCACGCCATCGGGCGTCGGCACGACCATCACGATCTCGCGCACGCCGGCCACACGAGCCGGAATCGCGTTCATCAGCACTGACGACGGATACGCCGCCTTGCCGCCCGGCACATAGATGCCGGCGCGATCGAGCGGCGTCACTTTCTGGCCCAGCACCGTGCCGTCCGTTTCCTCGTATTGCCAGCTATGGCTGCCGCATTCGATCTTCTGCTTCTCGTGGTACCCGCGCACGCGCGCGGCCGCGGCTTCGAGCGCCGCGCGGCGTTTCGGCTCGAGGCCTTCGAGCGCGGCCTCGAGTTCGGACATCGGCAGTTCGAGCGCAGCGACCTTCTTCGCGTCGAGCCGGTCGAAGCGGTTCGTGTACTCGAGCACCGCCGCGTCGCCGCGCGATTTCACGTCGGCGAGAATCTGCGCGACCGCGCGCTCGATCGCCTCGTCTTCGCTCGCTTCGAACGCGAGCACCGCGTGCAGCGCCTTCTGGAAGCCGTCAGCGCTGGAATCGAGTTTGCGAATCTTGATAGACATGCTGGTATCCGTTTCGGTAATACGCGCGGGCGGGTTTGCTTTGCCTCGCAACTGGCTATGCGCTTCGCGAGGCATCGCTGCGCCGCCCGAGCGTCCTCATATCACGCCGCGCGCCTCGATGCGCGTTCGAACGCGTCGAGGAAAGGCCGCAGCGCGGCGCGCTTCAACTTCAGCGCGGCCTGATTCACGACGAGGCGCGACGAGATCTGCATGATCTCCTCGACCTCGACCAGATTATTCGCGCGCAACGTCCCGCCCGAACTGACGAGGTCGACGATCGCATCGGCCAGACCGACGAGCGGCGCGAGTTCCATCGAGCCGTACAGCTTGATCAGATCGACGTGCACGCCCTTCGCCGCGAAATGCTCGCGCGCGGTTTCCACGTACTTCGTCGCGACGCGCAAGCGCGCCCCCTGGCGCACCGCGTTCGCGTAATCGAAACCGGCCTTCACCGCGACCGACATCCGGCAGCGTGCGATATCGAGATCGGTCGGCTGGTACAGGCCGCTGCCGCCGTGCTCGATCAGCACATCCTTTCCGGCCACGCCGAAATCGGCCGCGCCGTATTCGACATAGGTCGGCACATCGGTCGCGCGCACAATGATGACCCGCAGGTTCGGATCGGTGGTCGGCAGAATCAGCTTGCGCGACGACTCCGGATCTTCAGCTACCTGCACGCCGGCTGCTGCGAGCAGCGGCACCGTTTCCTCGAAAATACGCCCTTTCGACAACGCAAGCGTTAACGGCGCGGCAACCGCCTGCGCAGAAGACGTTTGCCGGGACGACAACGCATTTTCCTTTGACTGCCCTGCGCTCATGCCTGCTTACCCGAAATGCGCCGCACATTGGCGCCGACCGCGGTGAGTTTCACTTCCATCCGGTCGTAGCCGCGGTCGAGGTGATAGATACGGTCGATCAGCGTCTCGCCTTCGGCGCACAAGCCCGCGATCACAAGACTGGCCGATGCGCGAAGATCGGTTGCCATCACCTTCGCGCCCGAGAGTTTGTCGACGCCGGTCACGAGCGCCGTATTGCCGTCGATCGTGACGTTCGCGCCGAGACGATTGAGCTCCTGCACGTGCATGAAGCGGTTCTCGAAGATCGTCTCGACGACGCGCGACGGGCCATCCGCAATCGAGTTGAGCGCCATGAATTGCGCCTGCATGTCGGTCGGGAACGCCGGGTATTCGGAGGTGCGGAACGATACGGCCTTCGCGCGCTGATTCATGCGCACGCGCAGCCAGTCGTCGCCTTCGTCGATCGTGACGCCCGCTTCGCGCAGCTTGTCGATCACGGCTTCGAGCGTCTGCGGACGCGTGTGGCGCAAGGTGACGTCGCCGCCGGCAGCCGCGACCGCGCACAGGAAAGTGCCCGCTTCGATGCGATCCGGCACGACCGTGTGCTCGGCGCCATGCAGCCGGTCGACGCCCTGGATCACGAGCCGGTCCGTGCCGATTCCTTCGATCTTCGCGCCCATCGCCACGAGCAGATGCGCAAGGTCCGCGACTTCCGGCTCGCGCGCCGCGTTCTCGAGCACCGTCTCGCCTTCGGCGAGCACGGCCGCCATCAGCAGGTTCTCGGTGCCCGTCACGGTGATCATGTCGGTGATGATGCGCGTGCCCTTGAGCCGCTTCGCACGCGCTTCGATAAAGCCATGCTCGATGTTGATCTCGGCGCCCATCGCCTGCAGGCCCTTGATGTGCTGGTCGACCGGCCGCGCGCCGATTGCGCAACCGCCTGGCAGCGACACTTTCGCCTCGCCGAAACGTGCCACGAGCGGACCGAGCACGAGAATCGACGCGCGCATCGTTTTCACGAGCTCGTACGGCGCGACAAGGTTGTTGACCTTCGACGCATCGAGCATCACCTTGCCGGTGTTGTCCGCCGCTTCGGCCTGCACGCCCATCTGTCGCAACAGCTTGAGCGTCGTGCGCACGTCCTGCAGATTCGGCACGTTCGCGAGCTGGACCGGATCCGCGCTCAGCAAACTGGCGCACAGAATCGGCAGCGCCGCGTTCTTCGCCCCGGAAACCGTGATCTCCCCTGCCAACTGCCGACCGCCTTCGATGACGAGCTTGTCCATGCCTGTCGGTTCCTGTTCGTTGCGTGCGCCGTTTTGCGCATGAGCGGAAAGGTGGGACGCGCCGCTTACGGCGCCCTGACTATCTTGTGTAATACGCACTAGTGTTCCAGATTACGCGCTCTGCCACTCGGCAGGCGTCAATGTTTTCATGCTGAGAGCGTGGATTTCTTCGCGCATGCGATCGCCGAGCGCCGCATAGACGAGCTGATGCCGCTGGATCAGCCGCTTGCCTTCGAAGCTCGGCGAAACAATGGTCGCGAAAAAATGCTGGCCGTCGCCCTCGACTTCGAGATGCTCGCACGGCAGGCCTGCCGAGATGTAGGTTTTGATCTGTTCGGGAGTCGGTAACATGGGACGCTCCTGGGTAACTTGGCAACTGAGCTGGCAACTGAGCCGGCTAGTGACGCAGTTTGTAGCCGCTTGCAAGCAGACGCATCGCGAGCACAGCCAGCACCACGAAAAAGGCGGCGACGATCGCAAGGCTCACGAGCGGATTGATATCCGACTGGCCGAAAAAACCGTAGCGAAAGCCGTCGATCATGTAGAAGAACGGATTGAGCCGCGACACCTCGCGCCAGCCCGGCGGCAGCGTATGCGTCGAATAGAACACGCCCGACAGGAACGTGAGCGGCACGATAATGAAGTTCTGGAACGCGGCGAGCTGGTCGAACTTCTCGGCCCAGATGCCGGCCACCACGCCGAGCGTGCCGAGAATCGCGGACCCGAGCACGGCAAACAGAATGATGAAGAGCGGCGCGGTGAAGCTGACCGGAATGAACCAGATCGTCACGATAAATACGCCGAAGCCGACCGCGAGACCGCGCGTGACCGAAGCAAGCACATAAGCGCCGTACATTTCCCAGTGCGACAGCGGCGGCAACAGCACGAACACGAGATTGCCGGTGATCTTCGATTGAATCAGCGACGACGAACTGTTCGCGAATGCATTCTGCAACACGCTCATCATCACGAGACCGGGGATCAGGAAGCTCGTGTAGCCGACTCCGCTATACACCTGCACATGATCGCGCAGCGCATGGCCGAAGATCATCAGATAAAGCAGCGCGGTGACGATCGGCGCGAGCACCGTCTGGAACGACACCTTCCAGAACCGCAAAAGCTCCTTGTAGAACAGCGTACGAAACCCGCTCATGCAAGCCCCTCGACCACTTCGGGTGCGTTCATCACCTGGACGAACACGTCTTCGAGGTCCGCCTTGCGCACCTCGATTTCATCGAATGTACAGCCCGCCGCGCGGCACTGCGAAAGAATCCGCTCGACGTCGTCGTAGGTCGACAGGCGCAGCGAATGTTCGCGCGCGTCGACCGCGCCCGAGTCGATTTCGAGCGCGCGCAGTTCGGCCGGCAGCACGCCCTGCGCGAAGCGCACGAACAGCTGCAGGCCCGCGAAGCGTTGCAGCAGTTCGCTCGTGCGCTCGAGCGCGACGACTTCGCCACGCCGCAGCATCGCAATGCGGTCGCACAGCGATTCGGCTTCCTCGAGGTAGTGCGTGGTCAGCACGATCGTGTGGCCTTCGCGGTTCAGGCGCGAGATGAATTTCCACAGCGTCTGGCGCAATTCGACGTCGACGCCCGCGGTCGGCTCGTCGAGCACGATGACGGGCGGCCGGTGCACGAGCGCCTGCGCGACGAGCACGCGGCGCTTCATGCCGCCCGACAGCGCGCGCATATTCGCATCGGCTTTTTCGGTGAGGTCGAGATTGGCCATCACTTCGTCGATCCAGTCGTCGTTGTGACGCAGACCGAAGTAGCCGGACTGGATGCGCAAAGTTTCGCGCACGGTGAAAAACGGATCGAACACCAGTTCTTGCGGCACGACGCCGAGCGCGCGGCGCGCCTCACGGAAATCGGCGACGACGTCATGGCCGCGCACCGCGACACTGCCTTCGTCGGCGCGCGCGAGACCCGCGAGGATGCTGATGAGCGTCGTCTTGCCCGCGCCGTTCGGGCCGAGCAGCCCGAAGAACTCGCCTTCTTCAACCGTCAGACTTACGCCTTTGAGCGCTTGCAGACTTTTGTAGCGCTTCTTGACGTTACGGAATTCTATGGCTGGCATGACTATGCGCCGACGGATCGCGGCGACTGAAAAGTGCGCAGTGCGCACGAGAAAGGATGCAACTGAATATGCAACGAGCGGAATTGGGGCCGGTTGCTTGCCCCAAAAAACGTTTGATTATAGGGCAAACCGCGCGAGCAATCCGCAGGTGAAATGCGGGGGCAAAACCTGGTAGCGCAGAGCCTGCACCAGGCTGGGTGAATCGCGCTGCGTTGAAGTCCGGCCTGCCGGTTTCAGCCGCGCGTCACGAAGGCGAGCGCTCGGTATCGACTGAGCGTAAATGTCGCGCCGACAGCAGCGTGTCGACGCCATAGGCCTGCGCAAGACTCGCAAGCCCGGCGGGGAGATTGACGATTTCGAGTGCCGCGCCGCGCGCGTTCGCGGCGCGCTGCCACGCAAGCAGCACCGCAAGCGCGGATGAATCGAACTGCTTGAGCGGCGCGCAATCGACGCCGCGCGCGCCGCCCGCGATGCGGGCAAGACCGGCCGCGAGCGCTTCTGTTGCGCTCGCGTGGGTCAGCGCCGGGCCGGTCGCGAATTGATCAGCCGGGTTGCCGGCGACACCGCTGACGCCGCGGGCTATGCCACCCGCGACATCGGCTTGTTGTGGCGTGTCGTTCACGACTGCTTGCCCGCCGCGAGTTGCTGGTTGCGCTGCGTAAGGAACTGGATCAGCCCGTCGACGCCGTGCTGCTGGATCTGCTCCTGGAACTGCTGCTGGTACGCCTGGATCAGCCACGCGCCGAGCACGTTGATGTCATACACGCGCCAGCCTTGCGGCGTCTTGTACAGGCGATAGTCGAGCTCGATCGGCTGGCCGTTGTTCATCACCGTCGAGCGCACGACAACGTCGGTGTCATCCGGGTTCGCGCGGAACGGCTTGTACTGGATTTCCTGGTTGCGCACCTGCGCGAGTGCGCCCGCGTACGTGCGGATCAGCAGCATCTTGAACTGCTCGACGACCTGCTCCTGCTGCTGCGGCGTAGCCGTACGCCAGCTGCGGCCCATCGCCAGTTGCGTGGTGCGGCGGAAATCGATGTACGGCAGGATCTTGTCGTTGACGAGCTGCGTGATCCGGTTGATATCGCCTTGCTGGATCGACTTGTCCGAACGGATCGTGTCGATAACCTGCTGCGTGACGGTCTTCACCATGCTGTCCGGCGAGTTCGTGTCGACGGTCTGCGCCGACACCGCACTACCGAACGCAAACAATGCTACGAAAAACGGGATCAAGAAGAATTTTTTCATTTCAAGCCCTGCAAAAAGAAGAACGCTAACTTCGAACTCACGATATCACGCGAGTTCTATCGTAAACCATCCGAAACTTGCGAGAGTTGTATCCCGGTGTTACGAGCGCTCGCAAGGTTTCGGCTTAGCGTAACCGCAGTGACGGATAGCGCCCCGGCGGAACGACCTGACCGCCCGGCACCGTATCGATCGACGGCGTGCCGGAGGCAGGAGAAGCACCTTCAGCAGGTGACGTGCCCGATGTGCCTTGCGGCGCAGGCTGCGCGCCCGGCGCCGCCGACGACGCCGGCGCGGCAGGAACCGCCCCGCCACCCGGCATCGCGCCCGCGGCACCAGCGGCCCCGGCGCCATCCTGATCGTAATTCGGCAGCGCCGCGCCGTCGCCGTAGTTCGGCAACGCGCCATTCGCGCCGCCCGTCAGCAGATACTGGCGCCGCTGCAGATAGGCATTGCGCACGAACGAGTACTTGTCGAGCGCGGCGCCTTCGAGCACGTCGCTCGCATTCAGCAGGTTCGCCCGCGTGTTGACGAGCTGCACGCCCCACAGGCTCCAGCTGATCGCGTCCGAGTCGATATACGAGATCGGATTCGCGAAGTAGTTGCCGACGTAGCCGGCCGCGTCGCGCACCGTGCTCGGTCCGAACAGCGGCAGCACGAGATAGGGGCCCGACGGAATGCCGTAGTAGCCGAGCGTGAGGCCGAGGTCGTTGTCGTGCTTCGGCAGCTTTGCGAGGGTCGCCACGTCGAACAGACCGCCGACACCGAACACCGTGTTGATCACGATCCGCATGATGTCGCCGACGCCATCGGCAATCTTCAGCTGCAGCAGGTTGTTCGCCGCGATATAGACATCGCCGATGTTCGAGAAGAAGTTCGTCACGCTGTCGCGCACCGGTTGCGGCGTGATCTTCACGTAGCCCTGCGCAACCGGCTTCAGCGCGTACTGGTCGACCTTATCGTTGAACGTGAATACGGTGCGGTTCAAGCCTTCCCAGGGATCCTGCTTGCTCGGCGTCTGAACGGTCGAGCAGCCGGCGAGAGCCGCTACGGCAACGGCGATCGCCGCAGCGCGCTGGGGTTTGATCTGCAATTGCAATCTTGTTCTCCTTATTGGGCCGCGCCCGAAGCGGGTTGAGCCGGCGCGGCAGGCGCCGGTGCGGCGGGCGTCGCCGGCTTGGCTCCGCCCGCATCGGCGGCCTTGCTGTACAGGAATTGTCCAATCAGGTTTTCAAGCACGATGGCCGATTGCGTCATCGCAATCGTGTCGCCGGCCTTCAGCATGTCCGTGTCGCCGCCCGGCTCGAGCCCGATGTATTGCTCACCGAGAAGCCCCGACGTCAGAATTTTCGCGGAGCTGTCTTTCGGAAACTCGTATTGCTTGTCGATATCGATCGTGACGAGCGCCTGGTACGTATTGCTGTCGAAAGCGATCGACGCCACGCGGCCGACCGTCACGCCCGCGCTCTTTACCGGCGCGCGCGGCTTCAGGCCGCCGATGTTGTCGAATTTGAGCTTGACCGGGTAGGTTGCCTGGAACGACAGCGAGCTCATGTTGCCGGCTTTCAGCGCGAGAAACAGCAGCGCAATAAAGCCCAGCACCACGAACAGGCCGACCCAGAAGTCGAGAGCAGTCTTTTTCATCGTCATCCCAAAGTGAATCTTGACGCGCCGGCGCGCAGCCGAAGGGCGCGCGCGACACGCCGCTTCCCGGCGCACCCGCGCGGGACCTAGCTGAACATCAGTGCGGTCAGCAGGAAATCGAGGCCGAGTACCGCAAGCGATGCGTAGACGACGGTTTTCGTCGTTGCGCGCGACACGCCTTCGGGTGTCGGCTTCGCTTCGTAGCCCTGGAAAAGCGCGATGAACGTCACCGCAAAACCAAACACTATGCTCTTGATCACGCCGTTGCCGACGTCGCGCCAGACATCGACGCCGCCCTGCATCTGCGACCAGAACGCGCCGGAATCGACGCCGATCAGCAGCACGCCCACCACATAACCGCCGATGATGCCCACCGCGCTGAAGATCGCGGCGAGGATCGGCATCGAGATAATGCCCGCCCACATGCGCGGCGCGACGACCACCTTCAACGGATCGACGGCCATCATTTCCATTGCGGTGAGCTGCTCGCCAGCCTTCATCAGACCGATTTCAGCCGTCAGCGACGTGCCCGCGCGCCCGGCGAACAGCAGTGCGGTCACGACCGGCCCGAGTTCGCGCACGAGCGACAGCGCGACGAGCAGACCCAATGCCTGTTCCGAGCCGTAGCGGTTCAGCGTGTAGTAGCCCTGCAGCCCCAGCACGAAGCCGACGAACAGCCCCGACACCGCGATGATGACAAGCGAATAGTTACCGACAAAATGAATCTGCTTTGTGACAAGCCGCGGTCTGCGCAGCAGCGGAAAAAATTCGAGCACGAGACGCACGAACATACGCGCCCCATAGCCCGCGGTGCCGAGACCGCCAAGCACCGAACGTCCGATCGCGGAAATCATGAGCGGCCTCCGCTGCCGTTAAGGCCGAAATCGGCCGCCAGCGACGTGCTGCCCGCGTAGTGGAACTTGAACGGACCGTCCGGCGCGCCGTCGATAAACTGCCGCACGACCGGGTCCGCCGATGCGCGAAGTTCGTCCGGCGTGCCTTGCGCGTGCACGCCGCCGTTCGCGAGAAAGTACACGTAATCGGCAATCGCGAACGATTCGGGCACGTCGTGCGTGACGAGGATAGACGTCGCACCGAGCGCGCGGTTCAGCGTGCGGATCAGATTCGCGGTGATGCCGAGCGAGATCGGGTCGAGGCCGGCGAACGGCTCGTCGTACATGATCAGTTCGGGGTCGAGCGCGATGGCGCGCGCGAGCGCCACGCGCCGCGCCATGCCGCCCGAAATTTCCGACGGCGCCAGATCGCGCGCGCCGCGCAGGCCGACCGCGTTGAGCTTCATCAGCACGAGGTCGCGGATCAATTCTTCGGGGAGATCGGTGTGCTCGCGTAGCGCAAACGCGACATTCTCGAACACCGACATATCGGTGAAGAGCGCGCCGAACTGGAACAGCATGCCCATGCGACGGCGCAGCGCGTAGAGGCCGTCACGCGTCTGCGCGCCGATGTCTTCGCCATGGAACAGCACCTGGCCGCGCCGGGCGCGCTCGAGGCCGCCGATCAGGCGCAGCACCGTGGTCTTGCCGCACCCGGAGCCGCCCATCACCGCCACAACCTGACCGCGCCCGAAGCGCAAATTCAGGTTCGACAGTACGAGCCGGTCGTTGTAACCGAAATCGACGTCGCGTAGCTCGAGGAGGGTCTCGGGAGAAGAAGGCAACTCTGACAGTCCTTTTACACGGAAGCCGAATTATAGGGCCATCGTGGAATCGCTGCCTTGTCGCATTCTGTCCCTTTACTTAATCTAACGATTACCTATCGAAATCTCGCTGCAATGATGCGACAGCGGCTGCGGGGTCGGCGGCTTCGGTCACCGCGCGCACGACGGCGGCGCTCTTCACGCCCGTCGAGAGCACATCCGGCAACACGTCGGCGCTGATGCCGCCGATCGCGAGGATCGGCACCACGCCGTCGAGCAGACGCACGTAGCGCGCGAGGCGGGAGAGGCCTTGCGGCGCGGTCGGCATCACCTTGGTCGTGGTGGCAAATACCGCACCCAGCGCAATGTAGCTCGGCCTGAAATGCAGCGCGGTCAGCATCTCGTAGTAGCCGTGCGTCGACAGGCCGAGGCGCAGGCCGGCTGCCGCGATCGCGTGCAGATCGGCGGTATGCACGTCTTCCTGGCCAAGGTGGACGCCGTAGGCGCCGGCTTCGAGCGCGGCCTGCCAGTGGTCGTTGATAAACACGCGCGCGTCGTGCTTGCGCCCGGCCGCAACCGAGCGCGCGATCTCGCTCTTGAGTTCGGCGGCGGGCTCGGCCGATTTGCGGCGCAGCTGGATTGTCTTCACGCCGAAGCCAGCGACGCGCTCGACCCACTCCGCGGTCGGCAACACCGGGTACAGGCCAAGCTCGTGCGGACACGGTGCGAACGGCTGCGACGGCGCGGCGGGCAAGCCCACGACGCGCGGGAAATGCGCGATATCGGACGGCCACGCGTCGTCGGCGCGCTTTTCATCGCCATCGCGCCACGCGAGCGCGAGCACGAGCGCGTCGTGCGGATCGAAGCCGCAGTCGAGAAACGCGGCGAGTGCGGCGATCCAGTCTTCGGCCAGTTGTCCTTCGAGCCGGTAGCGTTCGCCGCCGAGTTGCAGCGTCGCGCCGTTTTTGCCCGCTTCGATCACGCCCGCGCCTTGCACGAGCCAGCGCGCGATCTGCTCGCCATGTTGCTCATGCTGGTGCTGCTCGTCGGCGACCACGATCAGATCGCCGCCGTTCGGCGCATCGGGCGCGGTCAGGCAGATGCGCCACGGCGCGTGCGTCGGCGGCCAGTCGCCGAGACGCGCGCGAATCCGTTCAGCGGCTTCCGTCAATTCATCGGCGGGCGGCCAGAAGAGGTCGCGGCCGGTCAGCTTCAGCGTATCGGTCATGCCGCGGCGCTCCCGTCCTGGTGCCAGAAGGGCATGCCGACGACCGGCGTGCTCGCATGCGCGGCTTCACGTTCGGCCATCGGGCCCGCGAGATACGCAGTGCGCCCCGCTTCAACGCCGAGCGCGAACGCGCGCGCCATCGTCTCAGGATGCGTGGCCTGCGACACGGCCGTGTTCAGCAGCACGCCATCGAAGCCCCACTCCATCACCTGGCTCGCATGCGACGGCACGCCGAGCCCCGCATCGACGATCAGCGGCACATCGGGGAGCCGCTCACGCAGCACGCGTAAGCCATACGGATTGATGAGGCCTTTGCCCGTGCCGATCGGCGCGCCCCACGGCATCAGCGCTTCGCAGCCCGCGTCGAGCAGGCGCCGGCCGATCACGAGGTCTTCAGTGCAGTACGGCAGCACCTTGAAGCCGTCCTTGACGAGCTTCGCGGCCGCCTCAATGAGACCGACCGGATCGGGCTGCAGCGTGTAGTCGTCGCCGATCAGCTCGAGCTTGATCCAGTCGGTTTCGAAGACTTCGCGCGCCATCTGCGCGGTCGTGATCACTTCGCCGACCGTCTGGCAGCCGGCCGTATTCGGCAGCAGCGGCACGGCGTGGCGCTTGAGCAGGTCGAAGAAACCCGCCTGCGCGCCGCCCTCGCTCATCTGCCGGCGCAATGCGACGGTGACCATGCCGGGCCGCGCCGCTTCGATCGAATCGGATAGCGATTGCAGCGACGGATAGCGCGACGTGCCGAGCAGCACGCGGCTCGCGAAAGTCTCGCCGTAAAGCGTCAGCGCGTCGGCGGGCGCGGATTGAGTAGAAGTCATCGGTCAGTCCTTGCCTGTGGCAGTTGCCTGGGTCGTTGCCCTGTGTCTCTTGTGGTGCTTGTGCTTGCGAAGCTTGAGCTTGCGCAGCATGCGATGCCGTTGATGCTAGCGAAGCAGCAGCGAATGCGCGGTTGCCTCGGGTTGCACGACGAAACTCAACCGCCTGCCACCGGGTGCACGACGTCGAGCCGGTCGCCGGTGTGCAAAGCGCGCGCCGCATGCTGCTTGCGCGCGACGAAGTCGCCGTTCAGCGCGACCGCGAACGGCGGCTGCGCGCCGAACGCGGCGAGCGCATCGGCGACGGTCGCGCCTTCCGGCAACGACAGCGGCTTCTGGTTGATTTGAATGTCCATAATCGTGTGTCTCAATGTTTGTTTAAGCGCCGGTCTCTCGAGCCTGTTCACGCGGACTCGCGCACGGCGTCGCGCGACTTCGGATGATCGACGTGGAACAGCTCGTTCCAGTGCGCCTGCAAACGCCAGCCGGCGAATGCGTCGAGGTCGGCGATAGCGCCATCGGCAAGCGCGAGCGCGAAGCGGACTGCCTCATCCGCGACTTCCGGCGCGATCATGTAACCATGACGGTAGAGGCCGTTCACGCGCAGCGTCTGCGCACCGTCCCAGACGATGGCCGGACGATGGTCCGGCAGCGTCGGCCGGCACTGCGAGTTCAGCTCCAGAATGCGCGCCTCGCCGAAGCCCGGATGCACGGAAAACGCAGCGCTGAGCAGTTCGAGCGCCGAACGCACGCTGACCGGCGACATATCCTCGCCTTCCACTTCGGTCGCGCCGATCACGTACAGATCGTTCTGCTTCGGCGCGATATACAGCGGGTAGCGCGGATGCAGCAGCCGTACCGGACGCGCAAGTCCGATGCCCGGCGCGTGCACGCGCGCGACTTCGCCGCGGATGCCGCGCAGCGTCGGCAACACCGGTTTCGCGCCGAGCCCGCGGCAATCGATCGTGATGCGCGCGGCGGGCAGTTCGCGGTCGTCGATCGCCGTGTTCCAGTGCGTCTCGACGCCGCGCTCCGCGAGCCCCGCGGCCAGCGCGGCCAGCACCTGCCGGTTATCGAGCTGTCCTTCGTGCGGCAGCAGCCAGCCTTGCGTAAAGCGGCCCGCAAGCGCCGGCTCGGCCGCATTGATCTGCGCACCCGACAGCGAGAACAAACCGCCTTCGAGCAGTTCCGCCGGCGCATTCGCGCGTAGCCGCCGCTCGAACAGCGGCGCCTCGCTGCGATCGCCGTGATGCCACACGACGAGCGTGCCGTTACGCTGAAAAAACACCGGCTCCGGCAGTTCGGCGATGATGCGCGGCCAGCTGTCGAGCGACGCGGCGCCAAGGCGCGTGATCAGCAACTCCGCGCTTGCGGCTTCGGCAAGCGGCGCGAGCATCGCGGCCGCAACCCAGGCGGCCGATTGCGTGCCGGCCGCGTCGCCGCGCTCGTATAGCGCGACGCGGCGCCCTGCGCCGGCAAGTCGCCAGGCGACGAGCCGTCCGCAGAGACCGCCGCCGATCACAGCGAAATCGGGCACCTCGCCACGCTGGACGCCAGCCTGTGCCCGAACGGGCGCACCGACCCGCGCAGCGGATTGCTCACGCGCCGTCATGTCGCCTGCTCCTTGCGCGGCGCAGCAAACCACCACGCGACGCGTCGAGCGCCATGCGGACAAGCGGGACAGAGAACTGAAGATTGAGCGGTCATCGGATCCTTTCCGTACGGCAACAAAACGCACGTACCCAAGGACGAAACACGCGGAGGCGGCTGCGGATGCAGAGGCAGGAGAACCCGCCGGGCAGCAACCTTCAGAATGAAAGGCAGCGCGGCAGGAAACGAAAGACTTCGAAACTTCCCGCGCCGGTATTACCCGGATCGGGTGCGAAGGGTCTCTCTCAGCCTCGCCGCGACGTGTATCCGCGCCAAAGCACCCCTGTTTCGTCGAGGTCATTAGACCATAAAAGGCTCGTCGCGAAAACCCGAGGGATTACGGGCCTGTCTACGTGGGCAGCGGACGTATGCGATGCGGCACCACGCCGGCGCGCTGCCAGCGCGCAAAAAACCCATCCGCGATTCGACGCGCGAGACCATGCGCGAGCCGATGGACAAGGCTGAGTGCGGCCCGGCAAATTCAATATGAGCCATCCTGGCGCCTCTGACATAATGCGCGACACGCAGTCGGTATTGAGAGCGGACAGCGGGACCGAAACCCGGGCCCGGCCGTTCTGGCCACTACTCCGCCCGAGGACCGATGCACGTTATCGGGCACACCCCGGGCATTCCCATTAAGCTCCGGTTAAGCCGCGGCCGCGACAATCGCGCCTCGATGGACTACCGGCGAACGCGTCGCTCTACGCCACCCGTGCGGCCCCCGCGCATCGCGACGAGTTGCTTCACCCAACGCCGTTTCAAAGGACAGATATGGCCGAAAACCCGAACAGCTCCGCGGACATCACCGCGTGGGGTCTCATCAAGCCCTACTGGGTGTCCGAGGACCGATGGCGCGCATGGGGCCTGCTCGTGATCGTCATCGCGATGAATATGACGATGGTGGCCGCCAACGTCTGGTTCAACCGCTGGCAAGGCATCTTCTTCGATGCGATCCAGCAATACAATTACCCCGTTTTCAAGCATTCGCTGCTGCAGTTCACGGTCATCGCGCTCGCGCTGATTCTGCTCGGTTCCTATCGCACGTACTTTCGCCAGATGCTCGAATTCCGCTGGCGGCAGTGGCTCACCACAAAGTATCTGAACGAATGGCTCGGCGACGATGCGTACTACCGCATCGAGCGCGACCGTCTCGCCGACAACCCCGACCAGCGGGTTTCCGCCGACCTGCAAGGCCTCGCGAGCACGACGCTGAACCTGTCGCTCGGGCTGCTGTCGACCACCGTCACGCTGTTCTCGTTCATCGTGATCCTGTGGAATCTGTCCGGTTCGCTCGCGTTTCACATGTTCGGCACTGAAATCTCGATTCCCGGATACATGGTGTGGGTCGCGCTGATCTACGCGGCGATCGGTTCGTGGATCACGCACAAGGTGAACCACCCGCTCGTGTCGATCAACTACCAGCAGCAGCGCGTCGAAGCGGACTTCCGTTTTTCGTTGATCCGCATTCGCGAAAACGCCGATCAGATCGCGCTCTATCAGGGTGAAGCGGCCGAAGAGAAATCGCTGCAGGGCGTGTTCGGTCACATTCGCGACAACTGGCGGCTCGTCATGCGCTTCACGCGGCGGCTCTCGATTGTCGTGATCAGCTATTCGCAGCTCGCGATCGTGTTTCCGTATATCGCGGCCGCGCCGAAGTATTTTACGAAGTCGATTACGTTCGGCGTCTATCAGCAGGTGACGAGCGCGTTCGGCACAGTCAGCGATTCGTTCTCGTGGTTTATCAACAATTACGATTCGCTCGCCGAATGGCGCGCTACCGTCAACCGTCTGCGGGAATTCCATCGCGTGATGAAAGACCAGCATCTGCATGAGTCGGTGGTGGGCGGCACCGCACACGGCGGCATCAACACGCATCTGACCGACACGCAGTTGCTCGACGTGAAGGACCTCATGCTGAAGCGTCCGGACGGGCAACCGATCGCGTCGATTGGCTCGTTCCGGATCGCACCGAAATCGCGCTGGCTCGTGCGCGGTCCGTCGGGCGCCGGCAAGAGCACGCTGCTGCGCGCACTCGCCGGACTGTGGCCGTTCGGCGAAGGCACGATCGAAGCGCCGGCGGGGGCGAAGCTGCTGTTTATTCCGCAGCGCAGTTATCTGCCGATCGGCACGTTGAAGGGCGCGCTCTGCTACCCGTCGCTCGACGACGCGTTCAGCGACGAAGCGTGCCGCGAAGTGCTGACCGCCTGCCGGCTGCCCGAACTCGCGACACGTCTTACCGAGTCCGCGCATTGGGAACGCACGCTTTCGCCGGGCGAACAGCAGCGCGTCGCCGCGGCGCGCGCGTTGTTGCAAAAGCCCGACTTCCTGTTCCTCGACGAAGCGACGAGCGCGCTCGATCCGGACAACGAAGCCGCGATCTACACGGCGCTGAACGAGCGGCTGGTTGATGCGGCGATCGTCAGCGTGGCGCATCGCAAGACGCTCGAGGCGTTCCACGACCAGACGCTCTACGTCGAGCGCGCGGTGGAACGCGAGGCCGCTTAGTGGGGCCACGCAGTGAAGCCGCGTATTGAGGCCTCGCAGTGAGGCCTCGCAGTAAGGCCTCATAGGCCGGAGCGCGCATCACATTTCTACTTGCCGGCGACGCGCGGCCTATCGACGGACAGGTCATCCGAAGATAATCGCCGCGCGGACTCTGCTGAAAACCAAGGCTAAATCGCTCGCGTAAGCGGCCTTGCCCGTCTGATGGTACTTTCGCGTGCATGAAGACGATCGTTCTCGGCGCCGGCGTGATCGGCGTTGCCACAGCCTTTTATCTGCGTGAGCGCGGATGCGATGTGACCGTCGTCGAACGCGAAACGGACGTCGCACTCGAAACGAGTTTCGGCAACGCGGGCGTGATCGCACCCGGCTACGTGATGCCGTGGGCCGCGCCCGGCATGCCCGCGAAAATTCTCAAATACCTGTTCAGGCCCGCGTCGCCGCTCATCTTCCGTCCGGCCTTCGACGTCGCGCAATGGCGCTGGATTGGCCGCTGGCTGCGCGAATGCCAGCTCGAGCGGTTCCGTATGAACAAGCAGCGCATGCAGCGCATCGCGTACTACAGCCGGGCGTGCCTGCATGAATTCCGCGCCGCGCATCCGTTCGAATACAGGCGCAGCCACGGCTATCTGCAACTCTTTCGCAGCGAATACGACCTCGAACTCGCGCAGCCGGCGCTGGCGATGCTGCGCGACTCGGGTGTCGCGCATCGCGAACTGAGCGGCGCGCAGTGCGCGTCTGTCGAGCCGGGGCTGCGCTGGGCGCGTAAACCGCCGCACGCGGGCCTCTACCTGCCGGACGACGAAGCCGGCGACTGCGCCATCTTCACGCGCGAACTGCGCGCGATCTGCGAGCGCCAAGGCGTGCGCTTTCGTTTCGATACACGCGCGACCGCGCTCGACGTGCGAGGCGGCGCGGCGCGCGGCGTGCATGTCGAAAGCGAGCACGGCAGCGAGACGCTGGCGGCACACGCGATCGTCGTGGCGGCGGGCGTCGACAGCGCCGCGCTGCTCGAGCCACTTGGCGTGCCGGTGCCGCTTTATCCGGTGAAGGGCTATTCAGCAACGCTGCAGATTATCGACGACCAGAAAGCGCCGCGCGCCGCGCTGATGGATGAAGCGCTGAAGACCGCGATCACGCGGCTCGGGCCCAATCTTCGTATCGCCGGCACAGCGGAACTCGGCGACCGTCGCGCGATGCTGCGCGAACAGTCGCTGCGCACGCTGATGAAAGTGCTCGACGACTGGTTTCCTCATGCCACCGTGCCGTCGTCGGCGCAATTCTGGGTCGGGCGCCGGCCGATGACACCCGATGGCGCGCCGCTGCTCGGGGCCGCGGGCATCGACAATCTGTGGCTCAACATCGGACACGGGTCGACGGGCTGGGCGATGTCGCTCGGGTCTGGGCGCGTGGTGGCCGATCTCGTTACGCAGAAGCAGCCTGAGATCGATCTCGAAGGGCTGACGATTGCGCGGTATCGCGGGTGAGGGTGACCTGCGCCTTCACGCATCTATTTCACGCATCGATAACCGGCACGCTTGCCAGCGCGCGATAACGCGCGCCCGTCCGCGCAAGCGTGCTCGAATAAAGCGTCAACGATTCGAAACGCGCGCGCAGATCGTCTTTCAGCTCGGGCGCGTGGCCCGCGGCCGGCGCATCGCGGCGGAAGCGCCCAAGCGTCACATGCGGACGGAACGCGCGTGCGTCGACCGGCAAGCCGAGATCGATCATCAGCGTGCGGACGCGCCAGTCGAGCGCAACGAATTCGTCGGACATCGCGAGTAGCGCGACCGTCAGCCGCGGATGCGATGCGCGCGGCCAGTGCTCGATGCGCGTAACAGGCGCGGGCTTCAGTGGAATTGTCTGTGGCGCGAGGGCGTCGATCAGCGCGGCGCCGAGGTCGTGCGTCAAGGCACCGATAAATGTGACGGTCAGATGCAATTGCTCGTGCGGCACGCGACGCGCGGCAGCCGGAACCGGCACCGCCGCGAGCGCATCGCGCGTCGCGGCGTCGGGCTCTAGCGCGATAAAGCAGCGCTGCCAGCCTTGCAAAGATTTTCGCTGGGCGTCGTCGGTCGGGTCTTCCGTCGCGGCATCGCTACCGTTTGCGGTCCGTCGATTGGGCTGATGATGCATCGCTGGGGCTTTGCGCTTGCGGCGCGGCGAAGTCATCGTCGCATTATGGCGGTGGGCGAGTGAATCGGCCAATCGGCCCCCATGCCATCCAGAAAACAGAAAGCCGGGCCACCCTTACGGGTGCCCGGCCTCCGGAGCATGGCTCAAAGGTCATTGCCTTTGAATCACAGCCCTGTACTGCACTTGTCGTCTCCACCTCTTCCTGCAAAATTGTTCGCATTGTAGCCGGGGCGGGATGAAACCGGCCAGCCCCGACTCGAGGAGACGCTCACCTGTCGTGCACGATTAGCGCGGCAACTCCGAGCTTCCCATCAGATACGCGTCGACCGACCGCGCGCACTGACGTCCTTCGCGAATCGCCCACACCACGAGCGACTGTCCGCGACGCATATCGCCGGCCGTGAACACCTTGTCGACCGACGTGTAATACGCCTTGTCGCCTTCGGTCGAGGCGCGCACGTTGCCGCGCGCATCCTTGTCGACGCCGAACGCTTCGAGCACCGGCGACACCGGCTGCGTAAAGCCCATCGCGAGCAGCACGAGGTCGGCCTTCATTTCGAATTCCGAGCCCGGCACTTCCTGCATCTTGCCGTCCTTCCATTCGACGCGCGCCGCGATCAGCTTCTCGACCTTGCCGTTCTTGCCTTCGAAGCGCTTTGTCGCCACCGCCCAATCGCGCTCGCAGCCTTCCTCATGCGACGACGACGTGCGCAGCTTGACCGGCCAGTACGGCCACACGAGCGGCTTGTTCTCTTCTTCCGGCGGCTGCGGCAGCAGTTCGAACTGCGTGACGTCCTTCGCGCCGTGACGGTTCGACGTGCCGACACAGTCCGAGCCCGTATCGCCGCCGCCGATCACGACCACATGCTTGCCCTTCGCGAGGAGCTGGTCCGCGACCTTATCGCCCGCGTTGACCTTGTTCTGCTGCGGCAGAAACTCCATCGCGTAGTGAATGCCCGCGAGCTCGCGCCCCGGCACCGGCAGGTCGCGCGGCGTTTCCGAACCACCCGTGATCACGATCGCGTCGAACTGGTCTTTCAGTTCTTCGGGCGTGACCGTTTCCTTCGCCGTATTGCCGATATACGCAGGCAGCGCGTCCTTGCCGACGAACACATTGGCGCGGAACGTCACGCCTTCTGCTTCCATCTGGCGCATGCGGCGATCGATCAGCCACTTCTCGAGCTTGAAATCGGGAATGCCATAACGCAGCAGGCCGCCGATGCGATCGTTCTTCTCGAACACCGTCACATCGTGACCCGCACGCGCGAGTTGCTGTGCAACCGCGAGGCCCGCCGGGCCCGAACCGACCACAGCGACCTTCTTGCCGGTCTTGTGCGTCGGCGGCTGCGGCGCGACCCAACCTTCGGCCCACGCCTTGTCGATGATCGCGTGCTCGATCGACTTGATGCCGACCGGGTCGTCGTTGATGCCGAGCGTGCACGCCGCTTCGCACGGCGCCGGGCAGATGCGGCCCGTGAACTCGGGGAAGTTGTTGGTCGAGTGCAGCACTTCGATCGCGTTCTTCCAGTCCTGGCGGAACACCAGATCGTTGAAGTCCGGAATGATGTTGTTGACCGGGCAGCCGTTGTTGCAGAACGGAATGCCGCAGTCCATGCAGCGCGCGCCTTGAATCTTCGCGTCTTCGTCGGTCAGTGCCGCGACGAATTCCTTGTAGTGCTTCACACGCGTGAGCGGAGCTTCGTACGCCTCGTGGCGGCGTTCGAACTCGAGAAAACCGGTTGCCTTGCCCATGTGGTTCTCTTGTCTATCCAATTCGGTGGGGATCGGCACCCGTCGTCGCATTCCGATGATGCGAGCGGCGGGTGCGCGGATTATTTGCTTTTGCTACAGGCCTTGAGGCCCACGGCGCTTTTGCAAGTCAGGCTGCAAATCAGGCTGCAAGCACTTCCTTCGCGGCCTTCTTCGCGCCCAGTTCGCCAAGCGCACGCTTGTACTCGGTCGGGAAGACCTTGACGAACTGACGGCGCGCCGCGTCCCAGTTCTCGAGCAGCGCCTTCGCACGCGGCGAGCCGGTGAACTGGAAGTGACGCTCGACGAGGCCCTTCAGCAGCGCTTCATCGGTCTGGCCCGCATGCCACAGCGCCTTGTCGACCGTGCGTTCCTGCTCGGCCTGCTGCAGCACCGGATCGAGCGCGACCATCGAGCGGTTGCACTTGCCCGCAAACGTGCCGTCCGGGTCGTACACGTAGGCGAGGCCGCCCGACATGCCGGCCGCGAAGTTGCGGCCCGTCTCGCCGAGCACGACAACCGTGCCGCCCGTCATGTATTCGCAGCCGTGGTCACCCGTGCCTTCGACAACCGCGGTCGCGCCCGAGTTACGCACGCAGAAGCGCTCGCCCGCGACGCCGCGGAAGAACGATTCGCCTTCGAGCGCGCCGTACATCACCGTGTTGCCGCAGATAATGTTTTCCTCGGACTTGCCGCGGAAGTCGTTGGTCGGACGGATGATGATGCGGCCGCCCGACAGGCCCTTGCCGACGTAGTCGTTACCGTCGCCGACGAGGTCGAGCGTGACGCCCTTCGCGAGGAACGCGCCGAAGCTCTGGCCCGCGGTGCCCTTCAGCTGGATATGCACCGTGTCGTCGGGCAAGCCGTCGTGGCCGTACTTCTTCGCGATCGTGCCGGACAGCATCGCGCCGACCGTGCGGTTCACGTTGCGCACCGGCTGGATAAACGACACATGCTCGCCCTTCTCGATCGCGGCCTTCGCCTTCTCGATCAGCGTGTGATCGAGCGCGCGGTCGAGGCCGTGGTCCTGCGATTCGACATGCAGACGCGCGACGTCGGCCGGCACTTCCGGCTGATAGAACACGCGCGAAAAATCGAGACCCTTCGCCTTCCAGTGCTCGACGCCCTTCTTCATGTCGAGCAGATCCGCGCGGCCGACCAGGTCGTCGAACCGGCGCAAGCCGAGTTGCGCCATGATTTCGCGCACTTCTTCCGCGACGAAGAAGAAGAAGTTCACGACGTGCTCGGGCTGACCCTTGAACTTCGCACGCAGCACCGGGTCCTGCGTCGCAACGCCGACCGGGCACGTGTTCAGATGGCACTTGCGCATCATGATGCAGCCTTCGACGACGAGCGGCGCCGTCGCGAAGCCGAATTCGTCGGCGCCAAGCAGCGCGCCGATCACGACGTCGCGGCCCGTCTTCATCTGGCCGTCGGCCTGCACGCGAATACGGCCGCGCAGGCGGTTCAGCACCAGCGTCTGCTGCGTTTCGGCGAGGCCCAATTCCCACGGCGTGCCCGCGTGCTTGATCGACGACAGCGGCGATGCGCCGGTGCCGCCGTCGTGGCCCGCGATCACGACGTGATCGGCCTTCGCCTTCGCCACGCCCGCCGCAACGGTGCCGACACCGCTTTCCGAGACGAGCTTCACCGACACGCTCGACGACGGGTTCACGTTCTTCAGATCGTGAATCAGCTGCGCGAGGTCTTCGATCGAATAGATGTCGTGGTGCGGCGGCGGCGAAATCAGGCCGACGCCCGGCACCGAGTAACGCAGCTTGCCGATGTACTCCGACACCTTGTGACCCGGCAACTGGCCGCCTTCGCCCGGCTTCGCGCCTTGCGCCATCTTGATCTGGATCTGGTCGGCCGACGCGAGATACTCGGCCGTCACGCCGAAACGGCCCGACGCGACCTGCTTGATCTTCGAGCGCAGCGAATCGCCGTCCTTGAGCGGAATGTCGACGATCACTTCATCGCCGATCACCGACTTCATCGTGTCGCCGTTCTTGATCGGAATGCCGCGCAGTTCGTTGCGATAGCGCTTTTCGTCCTCGCCGCCTTCACCGGTATTCGACTTGCCGCCGATGCGGTTCATCGCGACCGCGAGCGTAGCGTGCGCTTCGGTCGAGATCGAGCCGAGCGACATCGCACCGGTTGCAAAACGCTTGACGATATCCTTCGCCGACTCCACTTCGTCGAGCGGAATCGCGCGCATCGGGTCGACCTTGAACTCGAAGAGGCCGCGGAACGTCATGTGGCGCTTCGTCTGGTCGTTGATCAGATGCGCGTATTCCTTGTACGTCTGGTACGAGTTGCTGCGCGCCGAGTGCTGCAGCTTCGCGATCGCGTCAGGCGTCCACATATGTTCTTCGCCGCGCACGCGGTACGCGTATTCGCCGCCGGCGTCGAGCATCGTTGCGAGCACCGGGTTGTCGCCGAATGCTTCGCGATGCAGACGAATCGCCTCTTCCGCCACTTCAAAGAGGCCGATGCCGCCGACCTTCGACGACGTGCCCTTGAAGTACTTGAGCACGAGGTCTTCCGCGAGGCCGACCGCTTCGAAAATCTGCGCGCCCGTGTACGACATGTACGTCGAAATGCCCATCTTCGACATGACCTTCTGCAGGCCCTTGCCGACTGCCTTCGTGAAGTTGTAGATCGCCTTTTCCGGCGACAGGTCGCCCTTCAGGCCGGCCGCGAGCTGCGCGAGCGTTTCCATCGCGAGGTACGGATGCACCGCTTCCGCGCCGTAACCGGCGAGCAGCGCGAAGTGGTGCGTTTCACGCGCCGAGCCCGTTTCGACGACGAGACCCGTGCTCGTGCGCAAACCTTGCGTGACGAGGTGCGTGTGAATCGCGGACGTAGCAAGCAGCGCCGGAATCGCGACGTTGTCGCGATCGGTCTTGCGGTCCGACACGATCAGCATGTTGTAGCCGGACTTCACCGCATCGACGGCTTCCGCGCACAGCGACGCGAGACGCGCTTCGATGCCTTCCTTGCCCCACGCAACCGGGTAGCAGATATTCAGTTCGTACGAGCTGAACTTGCCGCCCGTGTACTGATCGATCGCGCGGATCTTCGCGATGTCCTTGAAGTCGAGCACCGGCTGCGACACTTCGAGACGCATCGGCGGGTTGATGTTGTTCGTGTCGAGCAGGTTCGGCTTCGGGCCGACGAACGACACGAGCGACATCACCATGTTTTCGCGGATCGGGTCGATCGGCGGATTCGTGACTTGCGCGAACAGCTGCTTGAAGTAGTGGTACAGCGTCTTGTTCTTGTTCGACATCACGGCGAGCGGCGAGTCGTTGCCCATCGAGCCGACCGCTTCCTCGCCTGCTTGCGCCATCGGCGCCATCAGGAACTTGAGATCTTCCTGCGTATAGCCGAACGCCTGCTGGCGGTCGAGCAGCGCCGCCGCCTCACGGCGCTCCGTGACGACGTCTTCCGCCTTCGCTTCGATCTCGTCGAGCTTGATGCGCACGGCGTCGATCCAGCTCTTGTACGGCTTTGCGTTGGCGAGGTTGTCCTTCAGTTCCTTGTCGTCGATGATGCGGCCGTGTTCCATGTCGATCAGGAACATCTTGCCCGGCTGCAGACGCCACTTCTTGACGATCTTCGATTCGGGAATCGGCAGCACGCCCGCTTCCGACGCCATGATGACGAGGTCGTCGTCGGTGACCAGATAGCGCGCCGGACGCAGGCCGTTACGGTCGAGCGTCGCACCGATCTGCCGGCCGTCGGTGAACGCGATCGCAGCGGGGCCGTCCCACGGCTCCATCATCGCGGCGTGGTACTCGTAGAACGCGCGGCGGTTGTCGTCCATCAGCGTGTGCTGTTCCCACGCTTCCGGGATCATCATCATCATCGCGTGGACGAGCGGGTAGCCGGCCATCAGCAGCAGTTCGAGGCAGTTGTCGAACGATGCGGTGTCGGACTGGCCCGGGTAGATCAGCGGCCACAGCTTCGGCAGATCGTCGCCGAGCACGTGCGACGCGATCGCGCCGGTGCGGGCGTTCAGCCAGTTGACGTTGCCCTTCACCGTGTTGATTTCGCCGTTGTGCGCGATGAGGCGATACGGGTGAGCGAGTTCCCATGCCGGGAACGTGTTCGTCGAGAAGCGTTGGTGTACGAGCGCAAGTGCGGAGACGACGCGCTCGTCCTGCAGGTCGCGATAGTAAACGCCCACCTGGCCCGCGAGCAGCAGACCCTTGTAGACGATCGTGCGCGCCGAGCACGACGGCACGAAGTATTCCTTGCCGTGCTTGAGCTTGAGCGCCTGGATGCGGTGGCTCGCGGTCTTGCGGATCACGTACAGCTTCCGCTCGAGCGCGTCGGTCACCATGATGTCCTTGCCGCGACCGATAAAGATCTGGCGGATCAGCGGCTCGCTCGCCTTCACGGTCGGCGAAATCGGCATCGAATGGTCGACCGGCACGTCGCGCCAGCCGAGCACGACCTGGCCTTCGGCCTTCACCGTTCGCTCGAGCTCCTGTTCGCAGGCGAGGCGCGACGCGTGTTCCTTCGGCAGGAAGATCATGCCGACGCCGTATTCGCCGGCGGGCGGCAGCGTCACGCCCTGCTTCGCCATCTCTTCGCGGTAGTAGCCGTCCGGAATCTGGATCAGGATGCCCGCGCCATCGCCCATCAGCGGATCGGCGCCGACCGCGCCCCGGTGATCGAGATTTTCGAGAATCTTCAAGCCCTGCTCGATGATCTCGTGGCTTTTCTTGCCCTTGATATGCGCGACGAAACCGACGCCGCATGCGTCGTGTTCGTTTTGCGGGTCGTACAGACCTTGCGCCGCGGGAACCGAGGCGTGCGCGCCTGCGCGGATCGGTTGCTGTTGGTCGTTCATGGGGGACACCGTCTGTCAGGGGCCGGGCGGCCGTTAAATCGTGTGTTGCCGTTTGTGTTGTTGCGTGTTGCGTCGTTGCCGCAGCGGGTGTGGGGAGCGCCGCTGCTGCCGCACGAGCTCTCGGGACATTCGTATGCGCTACGCGCCCCGGCTCGCCGGAATTCGGAATATACGCGACGAATCAATGAAATAGCAAACAAAACCGTGTGATTGAACCCCATTTATCACAATGGTGCATCGCGTATATTTTTTATTAGTGCCATATCAAATTCAAACAAAAGAAAACGGCATGCGACGATGCCGTTTTCGCTGCAAACCCTTGACGGTG
The DNA here is from genome assembly GCF_019428685.1 of Paraburkholderia edwinii. Classification (NCBI taxonomy): domain Bacteria; kingdom Pseudomonadati; phylum Pseudomonadota; class Betaproteobacteria; order Burkholderiales; family Burkholderiaceae; genus Paraburkholderia; species Paraburkholderia edwinii. Next base: position 730,610 of record NZ_CP080095.1, on the reverse strand, counting down.
AACGCCTTTTCTTTTGGTGTTTGCGGCCTTGCCGACGGCTGACCGTTTCAGCCGCCGTTGCACTTATTGCGATTTCACTGGCGGATCTGCAGCCTCGCGCACTTTGCGCGGCCGGCCGCGCGGCAGCGGTGACACGCGCCGGTTCGCGGCCCGCGCCGCCCATTCGCGATAGGAATCGCTGCCGAGCACCCAGCCCTTGAGCGTCGCCTGCTGCAACTGGCTTGCCTCGCGTTCATCGAGCGGCTGCTCGCATAGATCGCGATACGCGCGCTGTCGCTCGAACGGCGTATTGCCGAGCGACCAGTACAACGGATGGTCGGTGATCAGGCTATCGAGCGTGAGGCCGATGTGATGCCGGTAGCTCGACCACCGGTAGTCTTCGGCTACCGCGACGAGCTGGCTGCGCACCGGCGACATTTCGACGACGCGGCTCGCGAGCAGAAAGTAACGCTCGCCCTCGATCACCGTCGCGCGATAGCGGCCTTCCCACAGTGTGCCGCGTCGCGAGTAACGCCGGTTGAAGTGCGCGACGTAGCGCCGGCCGACCGCCTGCATCGCCTTCGGCAAACTCGATTCGTCGGTGGGTGTGACGAGCAGTTGCACCGCGCCGGGCATCAGCGCGTACGCATGAACCGCGAGGTGATGATCGCGTGAGGCCGCCCTCAGGCAATCGATAAAGAGTTCGTAGTCCTGGTCGTCGACAAACGCGGGCTGCTGGTCGAGTCCGCGCAGGATCACGTGTTGCGGCTGGTCAGGAACATAAAGACGTGCAAGCCGTGCCATGCTGGATTATCCAAATTCGCGTTGGTACATACCCGAAGGTCCGACAGGCGCCACCGGTGCGGCGTTCCGCGTGGCGGGCCTGAGCCAGAAACCGTGCGCAGCCCAGAGTGAACGCTCTAGCCGGTGCGTATGGTTTGTTTCAAACGTAATGTTCATAATGTGCGGGCCTTTCAGGAGGAGCACATATGAAACTAAAACAGGCCATCTCGGGGGCCGCTGCTGCATGCGCATTCGCATGCATGTCGACCGCAGCTCACGCTCAAACGGCCGGAAGCTTTTACGTCACGACAGGCTGGTTCCATCTTGCGCCTCAGTCGAGTAGTGATCCGTTGAAGGAGACAAACGTAGGGGGCACACCCGTCGACATCACGATACCCAACACGGGCGCCAAAATCAGCAGTGCCGATACCGTTGGCTTCACCGCGGGGTACTTCATCACCGACCATATCGCTGCCCAGTTCGACATCGGCGTGCCACCGACCTTCGATATCGATGGCACGGGACAGTTCGGGCAATTCGGCAAACTCGGTGAAGCGAAACAGTGGAGCCCTGCGCTGCTGCTCAAGTACTACTTCCTTGCACCCCAGTCGAATTTTCGTCCGTTTCTCGGCATCGGCGTGAGCCGTGTCTGGTTCACCGACGAGACCATTACGAACGGTGCATTCCTACAGGGTGTACTGCATGGTCCGACCACGGTGACCACGGATAGTTCTTGGGTGCCGGTGTTTAATGCGGGCTTCACGTACGCGTTCACCCAACACTGGTTCGCGGCCTTCTCGATTTCGTATCTGCCGATCAGCACCACGGCGAAGCTGAATACCGCTGCGCAAACGCCGGTCGGAACGCTAAACGTGCAGTCGCAAACCAAGATTCGACTGAATCCGATCGTCACGCTGCTAAGCGTCGGCTACCGGTTTTAACCTAGGTTAGACGAGTTTTCCCGGCTTGGATAACGCCGTTGCGCGATGCGCAGCGGCGCTTTCGTTTTTACGCAATCGCACGTCGCGATCAGGTTCGTGCAATGGCAATACTGCAAGCATTGTAAATTTGACGCTTGCACGGAATGGCTGCTGAAAATTCTGCTGCATGGACCGTGCGGCGGGCGTTTCCGATGCGTTCGCACACGTAGAGGCGCATGCGGCGCGCGACGCTTCGCCGCGCTCGTCATCGTTTCGGAGGGCAGGCACCGAAGTTGCGTCCTGAGGGTTTTACCGCTTGTACCCGCGCTTTCCTGCGCTTTCTCCTGCGCTTTTTACTGCGCTTCCTGACGGTCAGGCAGAGGGGACTTTTCATCAAACCATCATCGACGGAGCGACCATGACTGCACTACCGAATACGCGAGATGCGATTGGCGAATCCTGGGCAACGACGGGGCGCCGTGCGCGCCGCATCGCGCGCCACAGCCGTCACGCTGCGGAAGACATCGCGAGCGAACTGCGCACATTGATCTCGGAACTCGAAGGCACGCTCGGCGACGGCACGCATGCCGACGCTGCCGCGTTGCGTAGCCAGGTGCGCAAGCGCCTCGACGATGCACGCGAGCGCCTGAACGATACGCGCTCGGCGATGCGCGAGCGCGCGCAGGTTGCGTTAAACGGTGCGGACGAATACGTGCATGAGAACCCGTGGCGAACCATCGCGATGGTCGGCGCGATCGCGCTCGTGGCGGGCGCGTTGATGTCGCGCGGACGTTGAGGCGGGGTTTGGGTGCGTGGGCGCGTGCGTCGAAGTTTTAGCGCGCTCGCTCGTGCTTTAGCGGTTCGGCTCGCGTGCGATGAGGCGCGCTGCGGATGCACGCGCAACGTAGCGGCGCGCCGCGCGCGTCATTCGGGTGCGCTAGTTTCGTCAATTGTCTTCGACGACGAAAAGCCGTCGATACTCCTTGAGCGCATAGCGGTCCGTCATGCCCGCGATGTAATGCGCGATCAGCCGCGCCTGCACGCCCGCGTCCGCCGACTGGTAGTTCGGCGGCAGAAGGCGCGCGTCGTCGCTAAATGCCTCGAACAGGCCGGTGACGACGCGTCTCGCCTTGTTCGCCATGCGCATCACGCGATAGTGCCGATAGAGGTTCTTGTACAGGAAGCGCTTGAGCACCGTCGCCTGCGCAGACACCGTTTCGCTATGCGCGACAAGCGGCGGCGCGGCACGCACGTCATCGAGCGATTGCGGCGCATGACGCTGCAGATTGCGTGTCGTCGTATCAATCAGGTCGACGATCAGCGTGTTGATGATGCGCCGCACGATCTCGTGAATGAGGCGGCGTCCTTCGATCTCCGGATAGTCGCGGCGCGCTGCATCGTAGTGCATGCGCCATAGTTCGACTTCCGCCAGCTGGTCAATCGTGATGAGGCCGGAGCGCAGGCCATCGTCGACGTCATGATTGTTGTACGCGATTTCATCGGCGAGATTGGCGATCTGCGCCTCGATCGACGGCTGACGCCCGTGCAGGAAACGCTCACCGAGCGCGCCGAGGCGGCGTGCGTTTTCGCGCGAACAATGCTTGAGAATGCCTTCGCGAGTTTCGAAACACAGATTGAGCCCGTTGAACGCGCCGTAGTGTTCCTCGAGTTCGTCGACAACCGCGAGGCTCTGCAGATTGTGCTCGAAGCCGCCATGCTCGCGCATGCAGTCGTTCAGCGCATCCTGTCCCGCGTGGCCGAATGGCGTATGACCGAGGTCGTGCGCGAGCGAAATCGCTTCGACGAGATCTTCGTTGACGCGCAGGTTACGCGCGACCGAGCGCGCGATCTGCGCGACTTCGAGGCTGTGCGTGAGCCGCGTGCGAAACAGATCGCCTTCGTGATTGACGAAGACCTGTGTCTTGTATTCGAGACGCCGGAATGCAGTCGAGTGGACGATGCGGTCGCGGTCGCGCTGGAATTCGGTGCGCGCGCTCGGCGGCGCTTCCGGATGGCGGCGGCCCAGAGACTGCGCGGAATGCGCGGCGTATGGCGCGAGATGGGCCTCGAGTGCGGCGACGGATGGCAGCGATGATGAAAGCGGCGGCGTGGCGGGCGCGTTGGACGTTCCAAACGTGTTGGCCCCTCCAGGCGCGTTGGACAGCTGAGACGCGTCTGTCGCACGCGGCGCGCCGGACGCTTCGAGCGGATTGTCGCTGAGTCTTTCGATCACCTGCTTCTCCGGAGCAAAAGCGCGGAACAAAAACGCGAACCACAAGCGCGAACCAAGGGCGTCGCGCGTGTTCGGCACATTTGCCGCACTCGTGGCCGCGGCGCATGCGATGCATTTGCCACATTGCACGCACTCGCCGCGCTGAGCCGCTGAGCCGCGTTCGGCGCGTTCGGCGCGTTCGGCGCGTTCGGCGCGTTCGGCGCGTTCGGCGCGTTCGGCGCGTTCGGCGCGTTCGGCGCGTTCGGCGCTTAGACGGTTGCCGCGAGCGTCGCGTTCACCGCATCGTCGGGTGCGCGCGTGATCAGCGTCTCGCCGAACCGCTTGAGCAGGATGAACTTGATCTCGCCCGCTTCCGCCTTCTTGTCGACGCGCATCAGGTCCACATAGCGCGCGGCGCCGAGCGCCGGCGCGCGCGTTGGCAGGTGCGCCGCCTTCACGAGCGCAACGAGGCGCTCACGCGCCGCGGCGTCGAGATGGCCGAGCCTCACCGACAGATCCGCCGCCATCACCATGCCGCAGCCGACTGCCTCTCCGTGCAGCCACTCACCGTAGCCGAGGCCCGCTTCGATCGCATGGCCGAACGTATGGCCAAAATTGAGAATCGCGCGCAAGCCGCCTTCGCGTTCATCAGCCGCCACCACCGACGCCTTGATCTCGCACGACCGCTTCACCGCTTCCGCCAGCGCCTGCGGCTCGCAGCGATTGAGCGCGTCGACATTCGCTTCGATCCAGTCGAAGAACGCGGCATCGGCGATGGCGCCGGTCTTGATCACTTCGGCGATGCCGGCGGCAAGCTCGCGGGCCGGCAGCGTGCGCAGCGCGCCGATATCGGCGATCACCGCCTGCGGCTGATAGAACGCGCCGATCATGTTCTTGCCGAGCGGATGATTGATGCCGGTCTTGCCGCCCACCGACGAATCGACCTGCGACAGCAGCGTTGTCGGCACCTGGATAAACGGCACGCCGCGCATGTAGCACGCCGCGGCAAAACCGGTCATATCGCCGATCACGCCGCCGCCGAGTGCGATCAACGTCGTCTTGCGATCGGCGCGCGCGCCCAGCAGTGCGTCGAAAATCTGATTTAGCGTTTCCCAGTTCTTGTGCGCCTCGCCGTCCGGCAGCACGACGGTCGACACATTCTTGCCAAGCGGCGCCAGCGCACGGCGCAGCGCCTCGCCGTACAGCGGCTCGACCGTCGTGTTGGTGACGATCGTGACCGACGAGCCCGCGATATGCGGCGCGAACAGTTCGGTCTTGCCGATCAGATCGGCGCCGATATGAATCGGATAGGCGCGTTCGCCCAGATCGACATTGACGGAAATCATCGAGGTGCTCATGGTCACGATTATGCTGCAGGTGGTTTGCCGACGCCCGCCATCTCGAGCTGCATCAGCACCATATTGACGAGGCCGTTAACCGACGGCCGCCCGGTCTCGATGACGAAGTGCGCGCATTCGCGGTAAAGCGGGTCGCGCACCTCGAAAAGCGCTTCGAGCTTCGCTTTCGGGTCTTCAGTCTGCAACAGCGGGCGGTTCTTGTCGCGCCGCGTGCGCAGCCATAAATCGTGCGGATTCGCGCGCAGATACACGACCAGCCCGCGATTGCGCAGCGCCTCGCGATTTTCGGGCCGAAGAATCGCGCCGCCGCCGGTCGCGAGGACAATTCCCTCGCGGCTCGTCAGTTCTTCGATCGCCTGTGCTTCGCGTTCGCGAAAACCGGCTTCGCCTTCGAGCTCGAAAATTACCGGAATACGGGCACCCGTGCGCTCCTCGATCTCGTGATCGGAATCGAAAAACGGACGATCGAGCCGCCTCGCCACGGCGCGGCCGACGGTCGTCTTGCCCGCTCCCATGAGCCCTACGAAAAATACATTGGCGTGTGCGTCCCGCGCTTGCAACGGTGTCCTCTTATTCAATCCGGTTGGGTTCGTGCCGCAGCTTACTGGCAAAGCGGCTGGCTTGTCGAGCCTGCGGCCCGACGCGCCCTTTCGCGCGTCAATTCATCTGCACAACGGTCGGCGTGATGAAAACGACCAGTTCGCTACGCGCGTCCCGATGCGCGCGATGGCGAAAAAGCGCGCCTAAAAGCGGTATTTTGCCCAGGACCGGCACGCGAGTCACATCGTCGCGATCATCGGTCTCGTAGATGCCACCGATCGACACCGTTCCGCCATCCTCGACCTGCACCCGCGTTTGCACGTGTTTCGTGTTGATCGCCGGGCCCGATGCGGTCTGCTCGCCGACGCTGTCTTTCGCGACATCAAGGTCGAGCACGACCCGGCCGTCCGGCGTGATTTGCGGTTCGACTTCGAGTTTCAGGCTCGCACGGCGAAACTGCACGCCCGACACGCCTTGGCCGACCTTGGCCTGATACGGCAGTTCCGTGCCCTGTTCGACGATCGCCTTCATTCGGTCCGCGGTGACGACTCGCGGACTCGACACGATCTGCCCGCGCCCTTCCGCTTCGAGCGCACTGAGTTCGACGTTGAGCAGACGCGTGGCACGCGCGGCGAACAGCGTCAAACCCGCGGTGGCCGCATCGAAGCCGGAAATCGGCCGCGCCGACAGATCGTGAATCGCCCCTTCCTTACCGCCTGTCACGCCGATTGCCGAGCCGTCCTCGCTTGTGGCCGCCATTGACAGCTTGACGCCGAGATTGCGCGAAAAACCAAGCTCGCCTTCGACGATACGCGCTTCGATCATCACCTGTCGCGTCGGCTGATCGATCGCTTCGACCAGCTGCGCGATCTCGTCGAGACGCGCCTGCAGATCGGTGATGAAAAGCAGATTCGTGCGCGGATCGGCGATCACGGCGCCGCGTTTCGACAGCACGCGCTGGTTGCCCGACCCGGTCAGCATCTTGCGAACTTCTTCCGCGTGCGCATAGTGCAGTTCGAATGTGCGGCTTGCGAGCGGTTCGAGATCCGCGCCGCGCGCGTGTGCTTCGAAGCGCTGCCGCTCGCGCGCGGCGAGTTCGGCAAGCGGCGCAACCCAGATCACGTTGCCGCGCCGCTCCATCGCCAACCCGTTGACGTCGAGCAGCGTATCGAACGCGGTGCGCCACGGCACTTTGTCGAGATGTAGCGTAACAGTAGCGCGGGCCTTGCCGCTCGCAATGATATTGAGGCCGGTGAACTGTGCGAACGCATTCAATACGGCACCCAGTTCCGCTTGCCGGAAGTTCAGCGAGATGGGCCGGTCGGGCGGCAGACCGTCGGCCGTTGAACGCGTCGATGCGGGGGTAAGCCTCGTTAACGGCGCGAGCGGTACGGGCGGCCCTTCGAGCGCGGTCTGCTGGTCTTCGGTACGCGGCAGCTCGGCGCGCGACGACGATTCGGTGTTTGACGCGGTTTTTCGCGGGGCAGGCTCGTCGTCATATGCCACGGCCGATGCAGTGCCGGACGAATTGGCTTCCGCCAGTTCACCGCTACCTGCAGATTCCGCGTCATTGAACGGATTGTGCATCTGCTCGGAGGCAAGGCCCGGCAGCGGCGGCACACCATACCGCGCGGTTGCGTCCGCAGTCGCATCATCAAGCGGCATCGGCTCGGGCAGCGGCGGCAGCGACGCATATGAGGCCGAACTCGCCATCGCGGCCAACACCAAAAGCGACTTCACGCGATAACCGGCCTTCATTGCACCGCTTCCTCGAACATCAACCGGTGCTCACGTCCATCGCGCGCAGCGAGTGTAATGCCGAACCCATCGACTCGCGCGACGCTGTCTGCACCGACACGCTGCCCGGCCTCGAGCGTTGCTTCGCCATCGGGCGTTTCGACGAGCCCTAGCCCACGCGCAAGATCGTAAAGAAGGCCGACCAGGCGGAACCCGACCGTGTCCGACTCGGGTATGCGCGCATCAGGCTGCAAGGGACGCGAGAACGGGTCGTAAAAAACGATATCTTCGTCGTCATCGGCCGTCAGGCCGTCGTTCAACCCTTCGAACGGGTCGGCCGGACGAAGCGCATCGAATACGTTGAGCGTCGCGCTGACCGACAACAAGCGGCTTCCCGATTCGCCAGTCTGCTTGACAAGCAACTCTCCCGGCACGATCAACACCGGCAGGCTGGGCAACGCGCGCATGAAGGCCAGCAATTGCGAGAAGCTCGCGAGCGCCGTCATGCGCAACGGGCGCATCGCATCGATGCCCGCGCCCGTTACCGCGCCCGGTTCGAGCGCAAGCAACGTCATGCCGCCGCGCGCGGCCAGTTGCGACACGATGCGCACGTCATCGGTCGATGCACCGCTGCCAGACGCCCGGGCCGGGCCCGTCAAACTTTCTGCGCCGGCCAATGCACGCAACGCCGGCAGTTCGCCGACAGCACGCTGTGCGCTATCGAGGCGCCGTTGCGTCTCGTCGACCAGCGCCCTCGTTGCGCGCGCGCCCATGAAGTCCGCGGCGATCCACGCGTTCCCCGCGATCGCAAACGTCGCGATTGCGATCAGACTCGCGACGAGAAGCCGGAACATCAACGGACTTCGCATGTGCCAGGCACGCAGCGATGCGAACAGCGCGAGAGAGTCCGCTGCTTCATGCCGCTGTGTGTTGCCTCGATTGATCGGGCCGAGGCGGCCCGTAAGCGTCGTACTCATTTCAAACCTCGCATGTTGGCGCCTCGTACCGGACGCGCTGCGGCAGGCGCAGCGCCGCGCGCCGCCGCCGGTTCACGCGCACCGTCCCAATCGAGGCGCGCCGAAAATTCAATTGCGCCACTCGCGTTTTGCACGGCATCGCGCGCAGGAGCCGTCGCGCGGCGCTGGTCTTTGACTTCGGCATCCTTCACACCGCGTATCGCGGCAAGCCGCTTGACCCACGACGCGGGTGCCGCATGATCGCGTGCGCTCGCGAGCAGCTCCGTCTCGTGTTCACGCTGGCGCAGCTGCTGCAAAACGATTTTGTCGTCTGACTCGCCGCTTAACGCGTCGAGCAGCGCTAACAGATGCACAAGCGGTTCCGCGCGCGTCGAGGCATGCGCCGCACGCGTGCGTGCTTCCTCGGCGGCGCGCGCTAGCCGCTTGTGCTCGGCTAGCGGTGCCGACAGTTGCGCAAGCGAGCGTTCGATCGAAGTGCGCTGCGCATCAAGTCGCACGCGTTCGACGGCTTGCCAGGCGGCCAGCATCAGCACGGCGATGCATCCCGCGACAAGCGCCGCAAACACCTCGACGATGCGGCGCCGCCGTTCGCGGCGCGCCGTGAACTGCCGGTACGGCAGCAGATTGAATCCGCCTGTCCGCACCGGCCGCACACGCTGCGACGGCGCCATGCCGAAACGCAACGTGAGCCGCTTCATTCGTACACGCCGCGCACAGCGAGCCCGAACGCAACCGCAGACGCCGGATCGTGCAGCAGATCGGTTTCGTACGGCACCTCCACCTTGCCAAGCAGCGTGCATTCGAACGGGAACACCATGCAGCCGAGCACGTCGCCGATGTCGGCGAGCGACATCGAGACGCCATCGAGCAGATCGACATCGCCCGCTACGAACACCGCGGAAAGCGGAGCGCCTTCGCCAAGGTCGCGCAACGCATCGGCGAGGCTGCCGTGCTCGGGCGCCGGATAGTGCATCGATGCGACGACCGTCTCATCGGCAAGGCGCCAGCCATAGACGCCATCGCCGCCGACCCAGAGCGCCGCGTATTCGTCGCCCGGTTCCAGCTCCTGCGCCGCCGAATAGCGCATCGCGCGTAGCGCCGCATGCGGTTCTCCGTCGATCGCCGTCAGCGAGATGCCCGCAATCGCCGCGCATTCGATGCGCGCCTCGAGATGCTGCCGCGCGGTGGCGGCAATCGTCACTTCGCCGCCATTGAATGCCGACCTGTCGATATACCAATCGACCGCGAGCGCGTGACGCTCGATTCCCGCGATGCGCTCGATCTCGACCAGCACGGCGGGCTCGAGTGAGGTGAGCATGTCGCCCTCCGCGTATTCGGCCGCCGGTATGCGCGAGCGCGAGCGCCGCATGGTCGGCATGAGCTGCTGAAGCTGCTTGAGCGGCACGCTTGCCGTTAGCGTGGCCGAGCCCGGAATCGCCATCGCACAGCGCAGCGAAAGCAGGATGTGTTCGGGCGGCACGCACTCGAACACGTCGTAGAGCGCCTGCGCGACCGCGGGCCGGTCGATGATGTCCGCGCCTGCCATCGCGCCGGATCGCACCGGCATCGACGCGACACAATCGATGCGCAGCGGCCCATTGCTGCACATGGCCCGGCTCAGCACGACGAGCCGCACCGCTTGCGGACCCAGGTCGATGCCAGCCGCGAACCGGCGCACCGCCATTTCCAACGAAGTTTTCAACGCCATCTTGCCTCCCTTTCACCAACCCGCGAACAACCCATTCGAACGCGGACAACGGAAAGGATTGTGTCGAGACTGTTTCGTCTGCGAAATTCGGCCGAATGGCTAACGCGTGCACAACGACTGCCCGCGCGTGCGCGGAGGGACTACAGTGGTGTCATTCCGTGATGCCGTTCGCACTGACGTTTTTCGGTGGCGCTGTCATCGTCGGCTGCTTCGTGGTGCTCCCCGATCTGTGTCGCAATGTAAGCGCATCGAAAGCTGATGGTGCGCGCGGCTATAATCGCGGGACTGGTTTCTGGTGGTCATATGCAACAAACTTCGAATCCGTCTTCTCCGCCGCCGGCGCCACGCAAACGCAAGCGTCCGTTGTGGCTCACGCTTATTTTCGGTTTCGTAGGCCTTATCTTTGCCGGCATTCTGTGTGTCGCGCTCGTGCTCGGCTATGCGCTCGTCGTCGCCACGCCGAATCTGCCCTCGCTCGAGGCGCTCACCGACTATCAGCCGAAGGTGCCGCTGCGCATCTATACGGCCGATCACGTGCTGATCGGCGAGTTCGGCGAGGAGCGGCGCGACATCGTGCATATCCGCGATGTGCCGGACAACCTCAAGAAGGCGGTGCTCGCCATTGAAGATGCACGCTTCTACGATCACGGCGGCGTCGATCTGACCGGCATCGCGCGGGCGGGCATCGTCGCGCTGACGAACGGCCATGCCACGCAAGGCGCGAGCACGATCACGATGCAGGTCGCGCGCAACTTCTTTCTGTCGAGCGAGAAAACGTACACGCGCAAGGTGTACGAGATGCTGCTTGCGTACAAGATCGAATCGAAGCTGTCGAAAGATCAGATTCTCGAGGTCTATATGAATCAGATCTATCTCGGCCAGCGCGCGTATGGCTTTGCGAGCGCCGCGCGCGTGTATTTCGGCAAGGATCTGAAAGACCTCACGCTCGCCGAATGCGCGATGCTTGCGGGACTGCCGAAGGCGCCTTCCGCCTATAACCCGGTGGTCAACCCGAAACGGGCGAAGGTGCGTCAGGAGTACATCCTGCAGCGCATGCTCGAACTGCACTACATCACCCAGCAGCAGTTCGACGATGCCGCGCGTCAGCCGCTGGTGGTGAAGGGCGCGGGCAAGGAATTCAGCGTGCACGCGGAGTACGTGGCCGAAATGGTCCGGCAGATGATGTACGCGCAGTATCGCGAAGAGGCGTACACGCGTGGGCTGAATGTGGTCACGACGATCGACTCGGCCGATCAGGACGTCGCCTATCGTGCGCTGCGCAAGGGGCTGATGGACTACGAACGCCGGCATGGCTATCGCGGCCCCGAAGCGTTTATCGATCTGCCGGCCGACGCCGACGATCGCGAACAGGCCATCGACGATGCGCTGCTCGAACATCCGGACAACGGAGAAATTTATGCCGCGGTCGTCACCTCGGCGAGTCCGAAGCAGGTGCAAGCCACGCTGATCGGCGGCAACGCGGTGACGATTACCGACGGCGGGCTTCGTTACGCGGCTTCCGCGTTGAACTCGCGCGCGCAGCCGAACCAGCGGATCCGGCCCGGCGCGATCGTGCGGGTGGTGAAGAACGACGACGGCGACTGGTCAATCACACAGTTGCCGCAGGTGGAAGGCGCGTTTATCTCGATCGTGCCGCAGGACGGCGCGATCCGCGCGCTGATCGGCGGCTTCGACTTCAACAAGAACAAGTTCAACCACGTCACACAGGCGTGGCGGCAGCCGGGCTCGAGCTTCAAGCCGTTCATTTATTCGGCGTCGCTCGAAAAAGGCCTTGGACCCGCGACGGTCATTAACGACGCGCCGCTCTTTTTCAGCGCCGCCGAAACGGGCGGCCAGGCGTGGGAGCCGAAAAACTACGGCGGCGGCTTCGACGGGCCGATGACGATGCGCACCGCGCTGCAGAAGTCGAAAAACCTCGTGTCGATCCGCATCCTGAACCAGATCGGCACGAAGTACGCGCAGCGCTACATCACGCAATTCGGCTTCGACGCCGATCGTCACCCGGCGTATCTGCCGATGGCGCTCGGGGCGGGCCTCGTCACGCCGCTGCAGATGGCGGCCGCGTACTCGGTGTTCGCCAACGGCGGCTATCGCGTCAATCCGTATCTGATTGCGGAAGTGACCGACCAGCGCGGCGTCGTGGTTGCGCATGCGCAGCCGCTCGTCGCCGGGCAGAGCGCACCGCATGCGATCGAGCCGCGCAACGCATATGTCATGAACAGCCTGCTGCAAAGCGTTGCGCAACGCGGCACGGGTGCGAAATCAAACGTGTTGAAGCGCACCGACCTCGGCGGCAAGACCGGCACCACCAACGATTCACGCGACGCGTGGTTCGCGGGCTACCAGCACACGCTGACCGCCATCGCATGGATCGGCTACGACAACCCGCGCAGCCTCGGCGACAAGGAAACCGGCGGCGGACTCGCGCTGCCGGTGTGGATCGAATACATGGCCCGCGCGCTCAAAGGCGTGCCCGAGTACAAGATGCCGATGCCCGACGGCGTCACAACGATCGGCGACGAGTTGTATCTCGACGGCTTTACACCGGGCAACGGCTTTATCGCGTCGGTCGGCGTCCCGCAAGCACCGGCCGATGAAATGGCAAGCGGGGCCGAGGGCGCCGCGCCGCAGCAGGTCGGGGAGCAGGAGAAGCAGGACATCATGAACCTGTTCCGCGGGCACTAGGGCACGGGCGAGCAGCAGGCTCGAGCGCGCACGCGTACCGGCGAAAGCAGGCGCATGTACCGCGAGCGCGACCTCGTGTACCGCGTTTCAGGCCCTGCGCAATACCCGGGATCAGGGCGTGATTTGCACCGGCTCGCCGGCCTGCTGCGTCGCATAGTCAGACAGCGCGGTAAAGAATTCCGTGCCGTTGCGCGTGTCGCGCCATTTGCCGTCGACAAAGCGGAAGTGGTAACCGCCCGACTTCGCCGCGATCCAGATCTCCTGCATCGGCGGCTGCAGGTTCACGATGATCTTCGTGCCGTTCTCGAACTCGAGCGTCAGCACATTGCCGCTGCGCTCGAATTCGATATCGGCGTCGGTGTAGTCGAGCGCGCGCTCGACCGCCGCCAGCACTGCTTCTGCACGAGCCAGGTAATCACTATCGGACATGCTAAACTCCAGCGGATTCGTTATACAGGGACAGTCATGCGAGCCGTTTTCCGGATGAGCGCGATTGTAGCGGCTTTGTCCATTCTCGCAGCCGTCGTACTCACAGGCTGCGGGCAACGCGGCGCGCTCTATCTGCCTACCGTACCGCCGTTGCCGCCAAAACCGCAGGAACAGACGCAACCGCCTTCGCCCGAAGAAGTGAAACCGACGCCGGAAACGGCATCGTCGAGCATTCCGGACACCACCGGCGAACCGTTGTCGCTATCACCCGACGATGCAATGCAGATGCCTGCTAGCGGCACCACGGCACCGATGCCGCAGCGGCCTGCCTCGAGCGCGCCGCAGGCACAATAGACATCCCTTGCCGGGACTTCAAGACCTCACCAAGAGCTTCGCATGACTCGATCAGCCTTCGCCCACGTCGACGGCGTGCTGCACGCCGAGGGCGTGTCGGCCGTGTCGCTTGCCGAGCGGTTCGGCACACCGCTCTATGTCTACTCGCGCGCGGCGTTGACCGACGCGTGGCAAGCGTATGCCGGCGCATGCGCGGGCCGTCGGGCGAGCGTGCATGTCGCCGTGAAAGCGAACAGCAATCTCGCCGTGCTCAACGTGTTCGCGCGTATGAACGCGGGCTTCGACATCGTGTCGGGCGGCGAACTCGCACGCGTGCTTGCCGCCGGCGGCAAGGCGGAAAACACGGTGTTTTCGGGTGTCGGCAAGACGGCTTCTGAAATGCGCGAGGCACTGGCGGCGGGCGTGAAGTGCTTCAACGTCGAGTCGATTCCCGAACTCGATCGCCTGAACGAAGCGGCGGGCGCGATGGGCAAGCGGGCGCCGGTGTCGCTGCGGGTGAATCCCGATGTCGATGCGAAAACGCATCCGTATATCTCGACCGGTCTGAAGGCGAACAAGTTCGGCGTCGCATTCGACGACGCGCGCGCCACCTACCGCGCGGCCGCCGCGATGCCGCACCTCGAGGTGGTCGGCATCGATTGCCATATCGGTTCGCAGATCACCGAGGTCGCGCCGTATCTCGACGCGATCGACCGGCTGCTCGACCTCGTCGGACAGATCGAAGCCGATGGCTCGAAGATTCGCCATATCGATATCGGCGGCGGCCTCGGCATCACCTACGACGATGAAACGCCGCCTGATATCGGCGTGTTCGTGCGCACGGTGCTCGATCGGATCGAAGCGCGTGGACAGGGGCATCGCGAGGTGTACTTCGAGCCGGGGCGTTCGCTGGTCGGCAACGCCGGCATCCTGTTGACGCAGGTCGAGTTTCTGAAGCCAGGCGTCGAAAAGAACTTCGTGATCGTCGACGCCGCGATGAACGACCTCGCGCGTCCGGCGATGTATGAGGCGTACCACGCGATCGAGCCGGTGGTCGTGCGTAATGTGCCCAATAATGCGCCCAAGCAAGTTTATGACGTCGTGGGCCCTGTCTGCGAAAGCGGCGACTGGCTCGGTCGCGAGCGTGAACTGGCTGTGGAACCCGGCGATCTGCTCGCGATCCGCTCAGCGGGTGCGTACGGCTTCGTGATGAGCTCGAACTACAACACGCGCCCGCGCGCCGCGGAAGTCATGGTGGACGGCGATCAGGTCTATGTCGTTCGCGCGCGCGAGGAAGTCAGGCAGCTGTTTGCGGGCGAATCGCTGCTGCCGGACTAGGTAGGCACACTTCGATAAGGCGCTGACCGCAGCCGGAAAAAAGGTCAGCGCTCCGCCGTATCCTGCCCCGCCGCATCCCGCCGCGCCGCATTTCGCCGCACCGCACGGTCGCGCGCCCACACGATCAACCTCCATCCAAGCAGCGCAATCACAATCGCGCCGTAGATCTTCGGCAAGATCAGATCGTGCTTGCCCGCCTTCATCCACCAGAAGTGCAGGATCGCGAGCGCCGCGATCACATAGATCGCGCGATGCAGCACCTGCCAGCGGCGCCCGAGCTTGCGCACCATCGCTTTCGGCGACGTGACCGCAAGCGGAATCAGCAGCACGAACGCGGCAAATCCGACCGTGATGAACGGACGCTTGCCGATGTCCTTCAGAATCTCGGCGACGTCAAACCACTTGTCGAACCAGAAGTACGTCGTGAAGTGCAGCGCACCGTAGAAGAACGCGTAGAGCCCGAGCATGCGCCGAAACCGCAGTACCGCGTTGAAGCCGGTCAGCTTGCGCAACGGCGTGACGGCGAGCGTGATGCAGAGAAAGACGAGCGTCCAGAGTCCGGTCGAGCGCGTGATGAACTCAATCGGATTCGCGCCCAGCTGACCGGTGAAGCCGAACAGCACGAGCCGCCCGAGCGGATAAAGACACGCGATAAATACCGCGATCTTCGCCGGCACGATCCAGCGCGCGTTTGCCGCCGTCGCGGATTTCTTCTTCGCGCCGGCAGCGCTCACATCGCGCGTCGCGGCAACACCGCCCACGGTGGGCGTCGCTGCACGCGGCACGTTGCGTCCGGACGATACCGTTTGCGTCTCGGTGGCCATCTGCGTCATCCTCCGCGCTCAGAAGTTCTTTTTCAGGTCCATGCCCTGGTACATCGACGCGACCAGATCGCCATAACCGTTGAACATCAGCGTCTTGCGCTTCGGCGTGAAAAAGCCGTCTTCGCCGATGCGCCGCTCGGTCGCCTGACTCCAGCGCGGATGGTCGACGTTCGGGTTCACGTTCGAATAGAAGCCGTACTCGTTCGGCGCATACGTGTTCCAGCTGGTCGGCGGTTGCTTGTCGACGAAGCGGATCTTCACCAGCGATTTCGCGCTCTTGAAGCCGTATTTCCACGGCACGACGATGCGCACCGGCGCGCCGTTCTGGTTCGGCAGCACCTGGCCATACAAGCCCATTGTGAGCAGCGTCAGCGGATTCATCGCTTCGTCCATCCGCAGGCCTTCCGAGTAGGGCCACTCGAGAATCGGGTCGGACAGGCCCGGCATCTGCGACGGATCGGCGAGCGTGATGAACTGCACATACTTCGCGTTGCCGGTCGGCTGCACGCGCTTGATCAGCTCCGCCAGCGGCACGCCGATCCACGGAATCACCATCGACCAGCCTTCGACGCAGCGCATGCGATATACGCGCTCTTCGAGCGGCGCAAGCTTCAGCAGCTCGTCGATATCGTAGACCTTCGGGTTCTTGATCTCGCCTTCGACGCTGACCTTCCACGGCCGCGGCCGCAGCGTGCCGGCGTGATGTGCCGGGTCCGACTTGTCGGTGCCGAACTCGTAGAAGTTGTTGTAGGTCGTGACGTCCTGGAACGGCGTCGGCTTGTCGACCACGACGAATTTCGGGTTCGTCTTCGCCACCAGCTTCTGCGCTTTCGCGTCCGGCGACGAGAACTCAGCATGCGCCTCTTCGGGGGCGCCCACGCCGATCAGCCCGCCCAGAGCCGCGGCGCCCGCAGCCTGCAGCACGCGCCGCCTGTTTTCAAAGATCCGCTGCGGCGTGATTTCGCTGCGCGGAATGTCGTCGCCAGCCAGGCGCGACGCGTCGGGTCGCTTGATCCACATTTTGCTGCTCCTCGCGCGCCTCGTCGGGCCCGCTCATTTCATCGTACGGCGTGTGTCGGAAGGTCTAGTTTCGCCTTCGTCCGAAGATTCGTCCGGAATTCCTTATCTACTACTCCTGTTGTAGCAAACGAAAGGGATTCGGAAATCATCCCGCGCCACCATAAAAAAACCGCCGGTGCATCGCACGCGGCGGTTATTTGTCGGTTTTCGAGGGCGGATATTACAGCTTTCCGTAGCTATGCAGCCCGGAAAGGAACATATTCACGCCGAGGAACGCGAACGTGGTGACCAGCAGGCCAGTGAGCGCCCACCATGCCGCCACCGCGCCGCGCAGGCCTTTCATCAGGCGCATATGCAGCCATGCGGCGTAATTGAGCCACACGATCAGCGCCCACGTCTCCTTCGGATCCCAGCTCCAGTAGCCGCCCCACGCTTCCGCGGCCCACAGCGCGCCGAGAATCGTCGCGACTGTGAAGAACGCGAAGCCGACTGCGATCGACTTGTACATCACGTCGTCGAGCACATCGAGCGTGGGCAGGCGGTCGGACAGCACGCCACGCTCCTTCATCAGATACGCGACGCCGACCATCGCCGACAGCGCAAAGCTGCCGTAACCGATAAAGTTCGCCGGCACGTGGATCTTCATCCACCAGCTCTGCAGCGCGGGCACGAGCGGCTGGATCTGCTGCGCATCGCGCGCGATCGAATACCACATGAGAAAGCCGACCGCCGCGCTGATCACGAGCAGCACGAACGCGCCGAGCGCGCGCGTGTTGTAGTGCGTTTCGTAATACAGGTAGAAGAGCGCCGTAATCAGGCTGAACAACACGAACACTTCATAGAGGTTCGAGATCGGAATATGGCCGACGTCCGCGCCGATCAGATACGACTCGTACCAGCGCACCATCAGGCCGGTGAAGCCCATCAGCACCGCGGCCCACGTCATTTTCGAGCCGATCGCGGCGCCCGTTGCGGAACGCGACAACAGGCCGATCCAGTAGAACAGCGTGGCGAACACGAAGAGCGCGCTCATCCACAGGATGGCGGACTGGCTCGACAGGAAATACTTGAGGAAGAACGCGTTATCGGCGCGCGACAGGTCGCCGTGATAGATCCCGATGGCCGACAGCGACAGCGCCGCGATGCCGATCATCAGCGGCCGTACGGGCTTCCACCGCCAGCCGAGCACGACGAACACCGGCACCGCGCACACGAGCACGAGTTTGTCGTAGTAGTTCATGAACGCGTGGTAGCGCGACAGCGCAAACCCCGCGCCGCCGGCGAGCACCAGTGCGAACAGCCAGTCGAATGCCGTCAGGCGCTTCAGGAAGGGGCGGTCGTCGAGCAAACCGGAATGGCGCGGTAAAGACGCACCAGCACGCCGTTGCTCGGGTGTGGAAGAAGAAACTTGGGTCAAGTCCATGATCTTACCGGGTCGAATCTTGTGGGCTGTGTTATGAGCCGGATGGTGAGCCGGGTTGTGAACCTGGCCCCGGGTCAGCCGGTTGGCTGCCACCACCGGACGCAGCGGACGCTACCGATTCGTCGATCAGTCTGGCGCCAAGCGCCGTACCGATCGCGTCACGCGTCTCTTTGAACTCCTTGTCGAAGTCGAACGTCTTGCGAGCGCTCGACATCGCCATCACGACATTGACGCCGCGATCCGAGTCTTTGAGCCAGAACCACAGGCGCCGTTCACGCACGTAGAACATCGAGAAGATGCCTAGCACGAGAAGCAGGCTGCCAAGATACACGACTTTTTTGCCCGGCGCGCGCGTCAACTGAAATACCGAAGCTTGCACCTGCTTGAAGGAGTCGAGTTGCAGGAAAACCGGTGATCCATACAAAAAGCTGTCGGATATTGCGTTGATCGAGTTCTGCACGAAACGGGTCGCCGCATCGCCGGGCTGCGCCGGCGCTTCGCCCGCCTGCGTGCGCGAGATTTGCCAGACGTCCCACATCGCGCCTTCCAGCATGCGCAGCAACAATCCTGCCGCCTTTTCCTGCTCGGCTTTCGGTACCGAATGGTCGATGAACATCGCGATGGCCTGGAAGCCGCCGGGCGCGTTCGTTTGACCATGCGGCTGTGCGTTCGGCTGGGCGTTCGCCGGCGCGGCGAGACTGCTGTCGGCGCCTGCAAAGAGGGTCAGAACGCGCGTCGCGCTTTCCTCGAGATGCTGCTGCAGTTCCGGTTCCGCATTCGGCACCGAGCGCTGCGCGAAACGGTGTGCGGCTTCGGCGCGCGTCGCGGGATTTTCGAGCGCCGCGCGCAAGCCCATCCACTCCTTGACCGTGCCCCCTTCGTCGGCCGGGATACGCAGATAGCGGAACGGATCGTCCGGATTGGTGCGCATGCCGGCGAGGAACACACGCTCGCCGCCGACGTCGACGGGCAGCATGTAGTTGTTGTACTCGCGCGCCTGGCCGTCCTTGTTGCGCACCTTGTACTGCACCGACGGGCCGACGTTGTGAAGATCGAGCGGCTTCGACGTCTTCGCGCCGGAACCGAGGCGCTCGTCGAACGCCTGCTTCAGCGTTTCGTGTTGCGCGACACCGCGCGCGTCGGTCTGGCCATTGCCGTTCGTGATGTTTTCGACGTTGATCGCGCGGAAATCGGCGAATTCGACCGTCTGACCGTCCGAGCCCGGAATCGCGTTCGTCAGCGGTGTCGAATTGCCGATCGTGCCGTCGAACGGGACCGGCTTCGCGCTTGTGCCCGTCATCGGGTACGCGCTCATCTTCATCTCGGAGCCGCCGTCCTGGAAGCTCGACTGATAGATCGACACGCCGTCGTACTCGAACGGCTTGTTCACCTCGACACGCGCCGGAACCTGCTTGCCGGTCTTGTGATCGATCACGACGATGTCGCTCGCGAAGAGCTTCGGCATGCCCGTCGAGTAGTAGTCGACGATGAACTTGTTCAGCTGGATCGAGAACGGCAGGTCCTGAATAAGCGAGCCATTGGGCTGGTTCAGGATCGCGGTCGATACGTGCTGCCCTTCGGGCACCCACGCATAGCCGCGGAACGTCGGGTTCGATTGGGACAGCCGGTGCTCGGGCGGGATCTCGTTGATCACCGTGTTGCTGCTGATCGGCGACTTGTCGAAGAGCCACATCTGCAGCCTGATCGGCAGATTGCTGTCGAGCAAACCGCCAATACAGATGATCACGATCGCCAGGTGCGCGGAAATATAGCCGAGCTTCGTCATCGCACCGCGCTTGGCGGCAATCAGCGTCGCGCCTTCGGACTCGCGCGTGACGAACCGGTAGCCAAGCTTGGCGGACAGTTGCGTGAGCGTGGTCGTGGCTTGCGCGCGCGTCTGCGGCACGGCGAACTCGCCCTTGTGATGGAACGCGCGCAGGCTCGCTTCGCGGACCTTGTCCTTCCAGCTCTTCGTGTCGGCCAGCATCTTCGGGGCGTTGCGGATCACGCACAGCGATACCGACGCGATCAGAAAGCCGAGGATCAGCATGAACCACCACGCGCTGTACACGGTGTAGAGGCTCAGTGACCGGAAGATGTCGGCCCAGAACGGGCCGAACTGATTGACGTAGTTCGGATACGGGTCGTCTTGCGTGAGGACCGTGCCGATGATGCTCGCGATCGCGAGGATCACCAGCATCGCGATCGCGAAGCGCATCGAGCTGAGCAACTCGATGGCCTCACGCGCGACTCGCTGGCGCGATTTCGACTGCAGACCCGATGTGGTAACGCTCATTCAAACTCCAACTGAACAGCAAAAAAGGGTGCAGGGCCATCGCACCGTGGCGACGCCCTCACCCTTTTCTTGTTTTTTTGCCGGTTAATCCACGTCACAGCGCCACGTCACAGCGCCACGTCACAGCGGCATGCCATAGCGGCAGGTCACAGCAGCTTCATGCAACAGCGGTTGCACATCATGCTGCGCCACGCAACCGCCGTAGCCGCGAAGCCTGCTCGACTTGCGCGCGGACGCTAGCTTAATGCAAACCGGCCATGTAATCAGCGACGGCCTTGATCTCGCTATCCGACAAACGCTGCGCGATCTGATGCATCGCCTCGTTGTTGTTGCGAGCGCCCGGCCCTTGCTGGAACGCAACCAGCTGCGCAGCAAGGTACTCAGACCACTGCCACGACACGCGCGGATACTGCGACGGAATGCCCTGGCCGGTCGGCCCGTGGCAGCTTGCGCAAGCCGGCACGCCCTTCTCTGCAATGCCCGCACGATAAATCTTCTGCCCGAGCGGCACCGTGTTCTTGTCGTGCGCGTAGCCGGGCTTCGGAGCTTGCGTTGCGAAGTATGCCGCGACGTTCACCATGTCCTGATCCGATAACGCACCTGAGATGCCGGCCATGATCGGATTGTTACGCGCGGGCTGCTTCGCGCCCGGTTGCGTTTTGAAATCCTTGAGCTCTTTGACGAGGTATTCGGGATGCTGGCCGGCGAGCTTCGGATACGCGCCGCCTGCGCTATTGCCATCCGCACCGTGACACGAAGCGCAAACTTGCGCCGCGATTGCCTGCCCCCGATTCAAATCCGGCTTTGACTGATCCGCCGCTTTTGCCTGTACTGCCAAACCTGAAAGACCTACTGCTGTGTGAAGCACCACCAGAATCCTGCCCAGTCGATTCATTCGCACACCCTGTTTCGTCTTGTGGGAATTAGAGGTTCTGCAAAATACGACGGCGACCGAATTACCTGATTGAATTACCTCGCAACCCCAGTTACGTATTGAGCGCGCGCGTTGATGATGCCTTGGTCCACGCGACATTCCACAGGTTTTCAGTAAACCATCATATTGTACAATAACTCGCTAATCGCCAAGACGCCAGTCGGGCTTGCCCCGGCGGCTATCGCGTATGCGTGCGAGTCCGCTTCTGGATCCGCTTCTGTGTTCCTTCCCGGTCTCCCCCATGCCCTTTCTGCTCCACCAGGCCCGCTTTTTCACCACTGTCAATCATCTGCACGATCTGCCGCCTACCGCGCAGCCTGAAATCGCGTTTGCCGGTCGATCGAATGCGGGTAAATCCACGGCGATCAATGTGCTGTGCAATCAGAAGCGCCTGGCGTTCGCGAGTAAAACACCGGGACGCACGCAGCACATCAATTACTTCTCGGTCGGGCCCGCCGACGAGCCGGTCGCGCATCTGGTCGATCTGCCGGGCTATGGCTACGCGGAAGTGCCCGGTGCGGCGAAGGCCCATTGGGAAGCGCTGCTGTCCAGTTACTTGCAGTCGCGCGCGCAATTGCGCGGGATGATCCTGATGATGGATTCGCGGCGCCCGCTGACCGAACTGGACCGCCGGATGATCGAGTGGTTTGCGCCGACGGGCAAGCCAATCCATACGTTGCTGACGAAATGCGACAAATTGACGCGTCAGGAAAGCACCAACGCGTTGCGCACGACGAAGAAGGGATTCGCCGACTATCGCGCAGCCGGCTATCAGGGTGAACTCACCGCGCAGCTTTTTTCGGCGCTCAAGCGAACGGGCCTCGAAGAGGCGCATGAGTTGATTGAAAGCTGGATTGCGCAGGATGTCGCCGACGATTCGGCCGGTGATTCGACGAGCGAAGCGTAGTCGCTGCGGCGCATCGCTTCACACGTACCGCTTCACACACTTTGGGATGCCGCCGGCGTGCCTGGGTCTCGCACGCAACTTCCCCGTCGACCATAAAAAAACCCGCCGCAAGTAGACGGCGGGCTAAACAGCCTAATCGAATAACGACAGGCACCCGCTCAGGGAGGAGAAGCGGGGAGCTCGGCGCAGCGCGCCTTACTCGATCGGTATCATATACCATTGTCTCAAAAAGTTTCTGGCCCACAGACGCCGTCTGTTTCACATTCGCACGAGTTTCGATATGAGTTTTTACCCGCATCATCGTCCGCGCCGCATGCGCCGTGACGAGTTCTCGCGCCGCATGATGCGCGAAAACGTTCTCACCACTAATGACCTGATTTATCCCGTGTTCGTCGTCGAGGGCACGAATGTGCGGCAAGCGGTGCCGTCGATGCCCGGCGTCGAGCGCGTATCCGTCGATCTGCTGATGGGCGTGGCCGAACAGTGTGTCGAGCTCGGTGTGCCGGTGCTGTCGCTGTTCCCGGTCATCGAACCGTCGCTGAAGACGCCGGATGGCCACGAGGCCACCAATCCGGCCGGTCTGGTTCCGCGTGCGGTGCGCGAGCTGAAGAAGCGCTTCCCCGAGCTCGGCGTGCTGACGGACGTTGCACTCGATCCTTATACGAGCCACGGCCAGGACGGCGTGCTCGACGAATCGGGTTATGTGATCAACGACGCGACGGTCGAAATTCTTATCGAACAGGCGAAGGCGCAGGCCGAAGCCGGCGTCGACATCGTCGCGCCGTCGGACATGATGGACGGCCGCATCGGCGCGATCCGCGAAATGCTCGAAAGCGAGGAGCATATTCATACGCGGATCATGGCGTACTCGGCGAAATTCGCGTCGGCGTTTTATGGACCGTTTCGCGATGCAGTCGGCTCCGCGGCGAATCTCGGCAAGAGCAACAAGATGACGTATCAGCTCGATCCGTCGAACTCCGACGAAGCGATGCGCGAGATCCGCGCCGACATCGACGAAGGCGCCGACATGGTGATGGTCAAGCCTGGCATGCCTTACCTCGATATCGTGCGCCGCGTACGCGACGAGTTTCACTTCCCGACCTACGTGTATCAGGTGAGCGGCGAGTACGCGATGTTGAAAGCAGCCGCGCAGAACGGCTGGCTCGATCACGACAAGGTGATGATGGAATCGCTGCTCGCGTTCAAGCGTGCGGGTGCGAACGGTGTGCTGACATACTTTGCGCTTGATGCTGCGCGGCTGCTTCGTTCACAGAAATAAACGGGGATTGTTGACAGTTGTGTCGCGAATCGTGCGCGGTTGTTGTCGATGCAGTGCTGTGGATGTGATGCGCGTAACGTGACAGGCAGAGCTGCCTCAGATCGACGATAAAGAAAGGCGGAGCATTCGTGAGAATGTTCCGCCTTTTTCTTTGTGATGCTTTGTGATGTACCGCTGTTGTACCGCCGTTTTACGCAGTCGCAGACCGTTAGACCATCCGTAAGCCGCGTGCATCGGTAGTCAGGACTGCGGTGGTTGTTTTGCCGCTGCGATCCGGTCCAGGCTCCGCAGGAACGTATCAGCCGATTCGTAACCGACCACGCGCAATACTTCCTTCCCGTCCTGATTGAAAAAGATGATTCCAGGCGGTCCGAAGAGATTGAAACGCTTCAGCAACGCCTGATCGTCGGTGTTGTTCGCAGTGACATCCGCGCGCAGCAGCTTCAGTTGCTTCAGTCGTGCATTGACGCGCGGATCGCTGAAGGTGAACTTCTCCATTTCCTTGCAACTGACACACCAGTCCGCGTAGAAGTCGAGCATCGCGGGTTGCGCAGCCGTTTTCACCACTTCATCGAGCTGGCCCGACGAGCTGACAGGCGCAAACGCGAGATCGCTTTGGGCATTGGCGACGGCGCCCGCGCCTTGCGCACCCGCGCCTCCCGGCGCACGATCGGCCAGTACCGCGAGCGGCCGCAACGGATCGGTCGAACCGGCCGCGACACCGACCAGTAGCACCGCCGCCCAGATTGCGCACGCCGCGCCGATACCGCGCCCGAGTCCGCGCCAGAGCGCTTTGCTGTTGCCGGTCTGCTGCTGCGGCTGCGGCGAGAAAAGCCCCAATGCGGCGGCCGCAACCAGCAGCCACAACACGCTCAGCAGCATCTGCGCAGTGCCGCCGAGCACCGGCCAGACGATCCACAACGCTGCCGCCAACAGGATGACGCCGAAGAACACCTTTACGCTGTCCATCCACGCGCCCGCACGCGGCAAGATCGTACCCGCGCCGAGGCCGATGATAAGCAGCGGCACGCCGAGCCCAATTCCCATCGCGAACAGCGCAGCGCCGCCAAGCGCCGCATTGCCCGTGTGCGCAATAAACGCGAGCACAGCAAAAAGCGGCGCTGTCATGCACGCGCCGACGACGAGCGCCGACAGCGCGCCCATTGCAGCGACCGCCGCAAATTTACCGCCCGAACGGCCCTCCGACGCCTTCGACACGCCGCTTTGCCAACGCTGCGGCAGCACGATATCGACGCCGGCGATCAAGGTCAGCGAGAACGCGGTCAGGAGAATGGCGAACGCACCGAGTACCCACGGGTTTTGCAGCCAGGCGCCGAGGCTCTGCCCGACAAGCGCCGCCGCGATGCCAAGCGCCGTGTAGACGAGCGCCATGCCAATCACGTACGACAGCGATAGTCCGAAGCCACGTGCGCGCGTCACGCGCGCACCCTCACCGATGATGATCGCGGAGAGAATCGGGATCATCGGGTACGAACAGGGAAGCAGGCTCAGCACCATGCCGGCGACGAAGTACAAGCCGACAATCGCGAAAAAACCGCCGCCTTGCAGCAACGACTGTGCGTAGTCCGCGCTGGTCGCGCGTTCGTACCAGCTGGTCGACGCGGATGCGTCGGTTTTCGATGTGGCCTGCTGCGTGGCGTTCGAGGTCGTGCCTGTGCTTGCGGGTTGCAGCGCCGTGCCACTCACGTGGTACACGCGCTCCATCGGCGGATAGCAGATGCCGGCGTCGGCGCAACCCTGCGACGTCACCGCGAGATCGAATGGACCGTTCGACTGCTTGATCGGGATACGGATTGTCAGCTCGCCGCGATAGGTCTCGACGTTCTTCTGGAAAGTCTCGTCGAACTTGACGTGCCCGGCCGGCAACTGCGGAAGATCGATCGTCGAGGCGCCGTTGCGCACCGCAAACGAAAAGCGCTCGCGGTACATGTAGTAACCGTCCGCGATCTTGTAATGGACGTCGACCTCACCGGGCTGTTCGGTCGCGCTGAATTTGAACGCGACGGCAGGGTCGAGGAAATCGTCGGCGGCACGCGCCGCGCCAACGGAGAGCAACGTGATCAGCAGACACGCGAAAAGCAGCTTGGCAACGCGCATGACACCGAGCGGGGACGAATTCAGACCGTTAAACATGGATGGGACGTTGAGTTTCTGCATTGACCCACTGCCCGTACGCGGCTGACGCGATCGCTTGCCACGAGAGGATTTCCGGGGTGTCGTAAGGATGATGCGACAGGATGAACTGCTCGAGCTCCTGAGCCCGGGCGACGCTCGTCTTGAACAGCACCTGGACTTCATCGGCCGATTCGATCTTGCCCTGCCAGTGAAAGCTCGAGCGCACAGCGCCTAGCTGCGTTGCACAAGCGGCGAGCCGCGCGGCGAGAATCTCGGTCGACAGCTTTTCGGCGATCGTCGTGTCGGGTACCGTGGTCATCATCAGGATCACGTTCATGGTTTCCGACGCCTCCTTCACCGGACAAAAGCAGCGATACAAAATTCGCTGTCGATATCGTATCACCATGATCGATCGCGCTTCGGCAGCGGGTTTTGCGGGTGGACCTTGTCGATTTCGCGCATCACCCGTCGGCTACTAACGCCCCGAGCCTGGCGCGGATAGCCTGGAACGACGACCTGAGCGCGCTGAAAGCAAAAAACCAGGCACAAGGCCTGGTTTTTTGTTCTTCGTATCAGCCGACGGCAGCGAGCTTATTCAGCTTCGACCGCATTTTCCGCTTCAACCGGTTCCGGACGATCGAGCAGCTCGACGAGCGCCATCGGTGCGTTATCGCCGACGCGGAAACCGAACTTCAGGATGCGCAGATAGCCGCCCGGACGGTTCGCGAAACGCGGACCGAGCACGTCGAACAGTTTCGTGACCGAGTCACGATCGCGCAGACGGTTGAACGCCAGACGGCGGTTAGCCAGCGACGGCTTCTTGCCGAGCGTAATCAGCGGCTCGACGACTTTACGGAGTTCCTTCGCCTTCGGCAGCGTGGTCTTGATGACTTCGTGCTCGATCAGCGAGTTGGACATGTTACGGAGCATTGCCAGACGGTGGCTGCTCGTGCGGTTCAGTTTCCGCAGACCATGACGGTGACGCATTTTCAGTTTCCTTGATTCAAAGTTTTAATCCAGCTCTTCTATCGCATCGCATTCTCATGTTCATGTGAATGACGATTGCACGGGCCGGTAGAGAAAAACGGCAAGACGCGGATTTTAAAGGAAAATCCGCGTCTTTGCCAGTTGCGGTACTGCTGTCGCCCGTACTGCTTTAGTGCAGCTTCACCGCGCGCGACGACTTGCTTGCCGACTTACTTGTCGAGACCCGCCGGCGGCCAGTTTTCGAGCTTCATGCCGAGCGTCAAACCGCGCGAAGCGAGCACTTCCTTGATCTCGTTCAGCGACTTGCGGCCCAGATTCGGCGTCTTCAGCAGTTCGTTCTCGGTGCGCTGGATCAGATCGCCGATGTAGTAGATGTTCTCGGCCTTCAGGCAGTTTGCCGAACGAACCGTGAGCTCGAGGTCGTCGACCGGACGCAGCAGGATCGGATCGATCTGCGGTGCACGCGACGGCGCTTCTGCCGCGGCTTCCGTGCCTTCCAGTGCAGCGAACACCGACAGTTGATCGACCAGAATGCGCGCCGACTGGCGGATCGCTTCTTCCGGCGAAATCACACCGTTGGTTTCGATGTTCATCACGAGCTTGTCGAGGTCGGTACGCTGTTCGACACGCGCGCTTTCGACTGCGTAGCTCACGCGGCGAACCGGCGAGAACGACGCGTCGAGCACGATGCGGCCGATGATCTTCGCCGACTCTTCGCCGTAGCGGCGCACGTTGCCCGGCACATAACCGCGGCCCTTCTCGACCTTGATCTGCACGTCGAGCTTGCCGCCCTTCGACAGATGAGCGATCACGTGATCGGGGTTGATCACTTCACAGTCGTGCGCAAGCTCGATATCGCCCGCGGTAACGACGCCTTCGCCTTCCTTGCGCAGCGTAACCGTCACTTCGTCACGGTTATGCAGCTTGAACACCACGCCCTTCAGGTTCAGCAACAGGTTGACCACATCCTCTTGCACACCGTCGAGCGTCGAATACTCATGCACGACGCCTGCGATCGTCACTTCGGTCGGCGCATAGCCGATCATCGACGACAGCAATACGCGCCGAAGCGCGTTACCCAAGGTGTGACCATAGCCGCGTTCGAACGGCTCCATGACCACCTTCGCATGGCTCTCGCCCAGCGATTCCACAGCGATAATCTTGGGTTTCAACAAACTGGTTTGCATAGGTTTTCCTTTTCAATACCCTCGGCTCGTTACACCGATAAGGCTGACCGGTAACAACCTGAAAATAAACAGCCGAGACACCCCCTTGCACAACGCAATCAGGGTACCCCGGCCGTTAATCCGATTAGCGCGAATACAATTCGACGATCAGGCTTTCGTTGATATCGCCAGCGATGTCGCTGCGTTCCGGCATCTGCTTGAAGGTGCCCTCGAACTTCTTCGCGTCGACCGCGACCCAGCTCGGCATGCCGCCCTGCTCAGCCAGCGACAGCGCTTCGAGAATGCGCGCCTGCTTCTTCGCCTGTTCGCGCACCGCGACGACGTCGCCTGCCTTCACTTGCAGCGACGGAATGTTCGAGACCACACCATTCACCGTGATCGCCTTGTGGCTCACCAGTTGACGCGCTTCAGCGCGCGTCGAGGCGTAGCCCATGCGGTACACGACGTTATCCAGACGCGACTCGAGCAGTTGCAGCAGCTTTTCGCCCGTGTTGCCCTTGCGACGCGAGGCTTCCGCGAAGTAGCGGCGGAACTGGCGCTCGAGAACACCGTAGATGCGCTTCACTTTTTGCTTTTCGCGCAACTGCGTGCCGTAGTCGGACGTACGTGCACCCGACGTGCGGCCATGCTGACCCGGCTTGCTGTCGAGCTTGCACTTATCGGCGAGCGACCGGCGGGCGCTTTTCAGGAAGAGGTCGGTGCCTTCACGGCGAGACAGCTTGGCCTTAGGGCCGATATAGCGTGCCACTTTGCGTTCCTTCTATGTTTAATCACGTGAACTTGTGTTCACGCTAGTCCGAACCCTTTGGGTCGAACGGTGGGCTTAGTCGATTCAATAATGCAAGTCGCCCGTCGCCGCCGATTCAACACCCGGCGGAAACAGGCGCGAGCAAAAAGCACGTCTTAGATACGACGACGCTTCGGCGGACGGCAACCGTTGTGCGGCACCGGCGTCACGTCCGAGATCGCCGTGATCTTGATGCCAAGACCATGCAGCGCGCGGACAGCTGACTCGCGGCCAGGGCCCGGGCCCTTGATTCGCACTTCGAGGTTCTTCACGCCGTATTCCATCGCCACACGGCCGGCCGATTCGGCAGCAACCTGGGCTGCAAACGGGGTCGACTTACGCGAACCCTTGAAGCCCTGGCCACCCGACGTCGCCCAGGCAAGCGCATTGCCCTGACGATCGGTGATCGTGATGATGGTGTTGTTGAACGACGCGTGAACGTGAACCACGCCCTCGGCGACGTTCTTCTTGACCTTCTTGCGAACGCGTTGCGCCGCGGTGTTGTTCGAAGCCTTAGCCATACGTTTTCCTGTAACTGTCAGTCTCGCTTACTTCTTCAGCGATTGCGCTGCGCGACGCGGACCCTTACGCGTGCGCGCATTGGTACGCGTACGCTGACCGCGCAGGGGAAGACCCTTGCGATGGCGCACGCCGCGGTAGCAGCCGAGGTCCATCAGGCGCTTGATGTTCATCGTCGTTTCGCGACGCAGATCGCCTTCGACGATGTACTTGCCGACTTCTTCACGCAGCTTTTCGAGGTCTGCGTCGTTCAGGTCTTTGACCTTCTTCGAAAATGCCACACCAGCGGCTTCGCAGATGATGCGCGAGCGCGTGCGGCCGACACCGTAAATGGCCGTCAGGCCGATTTCGGTATGCTGGTGGTTCGGGATATTCACCCCTGCGATACGAGCCATTGTTTTTCCTCAAACAAAAAGCGCAAGCAAAAGCGCGGCGTTCAGCCTTGACGCTGTTTGTGGCGCGGATCAGAGCTGCAAATCACGCGCACAACGCCTTTGCGCTTGATGATCTTGCAATTGCGGCAGATGCGCTTAACCGATGCCATCACTTTCATGATATTACCCTTTTTTCAAATCACTTCGCCCGGAACACGATCCGCGCACGCGACAGATCGTAAGGCGTCAACTCAACCGTCACCTTGTCGCCCGGCAGGATACGGATGTAGTGCATCCGCATCTTTCCGGAGATATGTCCCAATACGACATGGCCGTTCTCCAGCTTTACCCTGAAGGTAGCATTGGGCAGGTTCTCAATTACTTCGCCCTGCATCTGGATGACATCGTCTTTGGCCATAAGTCCTTTAGCGCATTGGGACGCCGCCGCCTTTGAAATTGGCTTTCTTCAGCAGCGATTCATACTGTTGCGACATTACGTACGACTGCACCTGCGCCATGAAGTCCATGGTGACGACGACGATAATCAGCAGCGACGTTCCACCAAAATAAAACGGCACGTTCCAGCGCAGCACCAAAAATTCGGGCAGCAGGCAGACAAACACGATATAGATCGCACCGGCCAGCGTCAGACGCGTGAGAATCCGGTCGATGTAACGCGCCGTCTGGTCGCCCGGACGGATACCCGGGACGAATGCGCCACTCTTCTTCAGGTTGTCGGCCGTCTCCCTGCTGTTGAACACCAGTGCGGTGTAGAAGAAGCAGAAGAACACGATCGCCAACGCATACAGCAACACATACACCGGCTGGCCAGGCTTCAACGCTTCGGCGATGTTGTGGAGCGTGTCCGCAAACCAGCCGCCGTTGCTTGCGCCAGAGCTGAACCAGCTCAGAATCGTCGCCGGGAACAGGATGATCGACGATGCAAAGATCGGCGGAATCACGCCCGACATGTTCAGCTTCAGCGGCAGATGCGACGACTGGCCACCGTAGATCTTGTTGCCAACTTGACGCTTCGCGTAATTCACAAGAATCTTGCGCTGGCCGCGTTCGATGAACACCACCAGATACGTCACTGCCGCAATCAGCGCGACTACGATGATCGCCGAGATGATCGACATCGAGCCGGTGCGCACGAGCTCGAAGAGACCACCAATCGCATTCGGGAAACCCGCCGCGATACCACCAAAAATGATGATCGAGATACCGTTACCCAGACCGCGCTCCGTGATCTGCTCACCGAGCCACATCAGGAACATCGTGCCCGTTACCAGCGTCACAACGGTCGTCAGACGGAACACCATGCCCGGATCGAGCACAAGGCCCGGCTGGTTCTCGAGCGCAACTGCAATGCCGAAGGCCTGGAACGTTGCGAGCAGAACGGTGAAGACACGCGTGTACTGCGTGATCTTCCGCTGCCCAGCCTGCCCTTCCTTCTTCAGCGCTTCCAGTTGCGGTGACACGATTGCCAGCAACTGCATGATGATCGACGCCGAGATGTACGGCATGATCCCCAGCGCAAACACTGTGAATCGCGACAACGCGCCACCCGAGAACATGTTGAACATGCCCAGGATGCCGCCCGCCTGGCTCTGGAACAGCTTCGCCAGTTGATCCGGGTCGATACCCGGCACCGGAATATGCGCGCCGATGCGATAGACGACCAGCGCAAGCAGCAGGAACACTGCACGCCGACGCAGGTCGCCGAACTTCGCCGCGCCGCGACCGGGTTTTGCGAGACTCGGACTGTTAGCCAAGTACCTTCTCCGATGCAAATGCTAGTGACGGCAATCCGCTTGCTCGTTACTCGGCAAAAGAGCCGCCCGCTGCTTCAATCGCAGCACGCGCACCCTTTGTCGCACCCAGACCTTTCACGACGATCTTGCGCTTCAGTTCGCCCGTCGCAATGATCTTCGCGCTCTTCATGAGCTCGCCAACCAGACCGGCTTGCTTCAATGCGAGCAGATCGATTTCGTCAACCGGCAGCTTTTCCAGATCGCCCAGCCGCACTTCACCGACGAATTCCTTCGTCAGCGACTTGAAGCCGCGCTTCGGCAGACGACGCTGCAGAGGCATCTGACCGCCTTCGAAACCGACCTTATGGAAGCCGCCCGAACGCGATTTCTGACCCTTGTGACCACGACCCGCGGTCTTGCCGAGGCCGGAGCCGATGCCACGGCCGACGCGACGCTTTGCGTGCTTCGCGCCTTCTGCCGGCTTCAGGTTATTCAATTCCATTATCAACTCCTTGAGTACCCGATCAGCCGCTTAACCGATGACCTTAACGAGGTACGAAACCTTGTTGATCATGCCGCGCACAGCCGGCGTGTCTTGCAGTTCGCTGACCGAGTTGAGTCGGCGCAGGCCCAAGCCGCGCACCGTTGCACGGTGCGATTCGCGGGTGCCGATCAGGCTCTTGACGAGCTGAACCTTCACAGTTTTTTCAGACATGGTGCCCACCCTTAGCCCAGAATGTCTTCGACGGACTTGCCACGCTTCGCGGCGATATCAGCCGGCGTGGACTGCTTGCGCAGACCGTCGAGAGTCGCACGAACGAGGTTGTACGGGTTCGTCGAACCGTGGCTCTTCGCCACCACGTTCTGCACACCCATCACGTCGAACACTGCGCGCATCGGGCCGCCGGCGATCACGCCGGTACCGTCCTTCGCCGGAGCGAGAAGGACCATCGATGCGCCGTGCTTACCGTGCACTTCATGTTGCAGCGTACCGTTCTTCAGCGGCACCTTGAACATGTTGCGGCGAGCCTGTTCCATCGCCTTCTGGACAGCGACCGGCACTTCCTTCGCCTTGCCCTTGCCCATACCGACGCGACCATCGCCGTCGCCAACCACGGTCAGTGCGGCGAAACCGAGAATCCGGCCACCTTTCACCACCTTGGTCACGCGATTGACCGAGATCATCTTTTCGCGAAGGCCGTCGTCGCGTTCGTCAGCCTGAACTTTCGCTTGCATCTTTGCCATGACGAATTCTTCCCTTAGAACTTGAGCCCGGCTTCGCGCGCCGCATCAGCCAGCGCTTTCACGCGGCCGTGGTAGCGGAAACCCGAGCGGTCGAAGGCGACGGATTCGATGCCGGCAGCCTTAGCCTTTTCAGCGATACGCTTGCCGATCAGCGTTGCAGCAGCGACGTTGCCGCCCTTGCCGGACTGATCGGCCAGTTGCGCACGCACTTCGGCTTCAAGCGTCGACGCGCTCGCGAGCACTTTGGTGCCACAAGGCGAGAACACTTGCGCGTAGATGTGCGTATTCGTGCGATGCACGGCCAGACGTGCGACCTGCAGCTCAGCGATCTTGACGCGCGTCTGACGAGCGCGGCGCAGGCGAGATTGAGTCTTATCCATGATTGCGCACCCTTACTTCTTCTTCGTTTCTTTGAGGATCACGACCTCGTCGGCATAGCGCACGCCCTTGCCCTTGTAGGGCTCGGGCGGACGGTAACCGCGTACTTCCGCGGCGACCTGGCCGACCTTCTGCTTGTCGATCCCCTTGATCACGATTTCCGTTTGCGACGGGGTCTCAGCCTTGATGCCTTCCGGCATCTGGTGCACCACCGGGTGCGAGAAACCCAGCGACAGATTCAGCTTGTCGCCTTGCGCTTGCGCACGATAACCAACGCCAACCAGCGTCAGCTTGCGCTCGAAACCCTTGGTCACGCCGTTCACCATGTTCGCAACCAGTGCGCGCATCGTGCCCGACATCGCGTTTGCTTCGCGGCTCTCGTCAACCGGCTCGAACTTCACCGTGCCGTTGTCGTTCACCACTTTCACAAGGCGATTCGCATTTTGCGAGATCGTGCCCAACGGGCCCTTGACGGTGATCCGCTCGTCGCTGACAGCCACTTCGGCGCCTTTCAGCACGATCGGGCTTTTACCTACTCGAGACATGTTTCTCTCTCCTTTCGGCCTTAAGCGACGTAGCAGATGACTTCGCCGCCCACGCCCGTAGCGCGCGCCTTGCGATCAGTCATCACACCCTTCGGCGTCGACACGATGGCAACGCCGAGGCCGTTCATGACCTGCGGAATTTCATTGCGGCCGCGATACACGCGCAGACCAGGCTTCGACACGCGCTCGAGGCGTTCGATAACCGGACGACCCGCGTAGTACTTCAGCGCGATATTCAACTCAGTTTTCGCGCCTTCGGACTTCACTGCGTAGTCCTCGATATAGCCTTCGTCCTTCAGGACCTGCGCGATCGCAATCTTGACCTTCGACGAGGGCATCGTCACCGAAACTTTCTCGACCATCTGCGCATTGCGGATGCGAGTCAGCATATCGGCGATAGGATCACTCATGCTCATCTTATGTTTCTCCTATTACCAGCTCGCCTTGGTCAGGCCAGGAATCTCGCCACGGAACGCGATTTCGCGAATCTTGTTACGAGCCAGCCCGAATTTACGGAACGTGCCACGCGGGCGACCCGTGATCGCGCAACGGTTGCGTTGACGCGTCGGGTTTGCGTTGCGCGGCAGTTGTTGCAGATCCAGACGAGCGGCATAACGCTCTTCGTCCGACTTGCTCGCGTCGTCGATGATCGCCTTCAGTTCTGCACGCTTCGCCGCGTACTTTGCGACGAGGCGAGCACGCTTCTTTTCACGTTCGATCAGTGCCAGTTTAGCCACGGTAACCTCAGTTTCTGAACGGGAACTTGAAGCTGGCGAGCAGTGCCTTCGCTTCGTCGTCAGTCTTCGCAGTGGTGGTGATGCTGATGTTCAGCCCACGCAGCGCGTCGATCTTGTCGTAGTCGATTTCGGGGAAAATGATCTGCTCTTTCACACCGATGTTGTAGTTGCCACGACCGTCAAATGCACGGCCCGACACCCCACGGAAGTCGCGCACACGCGGGAGCGCAACCGTCACGAAGCGGTCGAGAAACTCGTACATCGCCTGGCCACGCAACGTGACCATCGCGCCGATCGGATAACCCTGGCGAATCTTGAAGCCCGCGATTGCCTTGCGTGCTTTCGTGATCACCGGCTTCTGACCCGCGATCTTCGTCAGATCGCCGACGGCGTTCTCGATGATCTTCTTGTCAGCGACGGCTTCACCAAGACCCATGTTCAGCGTGATCTTCGTGATGCGCGGCACTTCCATGACGGACTTGTAGCCGAACTTCTCGATCAGGCCAGGGACAACCTTCTCTTTATAGAATTCTTGCAAACGTGCCATTTTTTACTCCGCAGCGTCAGGCGCCCAGCACAGCACCAGTCGTCTTCAGGAAACGGACTTTCTTGTCCCCTTCGACCTTGATGCCGACACGCGACGGCTTACCATTCGCGTCGACCAGAGCAACGTTCGAGATGTGCAGCGGCATTGCCTTCGCTTCCACACCACCCGTCGTACCCTTCATCGGGTTCGGCTTCACATGCTTCTTGGCGATATTGATGCCTTCAACCGTCACACGCTCGTCGCCAATAGCCAGCACAACACCGCGCTTGCCCTTGTCCTTACCGGTCGTGACGATGACTTCGTCGCCTTTGCGAATCTTGTTCATCTCGGCTCCTTACAGCACTTCCGGCGCGAGCGAAACGATCTTCATGAAACGTTCGCTACGCAACTCACGCGTGACCGGCCCAAAAATGCGGGTGCCGATAGGCTCGAGCTTGGTATTCAAAAGCACGGCGGCATTGCCGTCGAACTTGATCAGCGAGCCGTCTTGACGGCGAACGCCCTTGGCGGTGCGAACCACCACGGCGTTGTAAATTTCGCCTTTCTTTACGCGCCCGCGCGGCGTTGCCTCTTTGACGCTCACCTTGATGATGTCGCCGATGTTGGCATAACGACGCTTCGAGCCGCCGAGCACCTTGATGCACATGACTTCACGCGCACCCGTGTTGTCGGCCACTTCAAGCCGAGTTTCGGTCTGGATCATGATTTACTTTTCCCAACTTAATCCGATTGCACCACCATGGCACAGCCGGTCAGTCTTGGTCCCGTCAGCCATGCGGCTGCTTGGGTTAGAACAGGCAGCGACGGCAAACGAAACCCGCCATCGCAAATCCGGTGAATCATTTAGCGCAGGCTGCTGCCCGAGCCATCTTCCCACCAGGGTTTCCACCTACGATTCGCCCGCCAATCTGTCAATCGCAATTGCCAACTGCAGGCAACAGCTGGGCTCCCAGAAGAGGGAAGACCGAGATTATATCAAATAATCCCGGTCTCGCAAGTGCAATCTACTGCGATTTCGCTACTTCAGCGACTCTGTGACGAATCGCCAGCTGCTTTAGATGATGCGAGCAGCCTCAACCAGACGCGACACCGTCCAGGCCTTCGTCTTCGAAATCGGACGGGTTTCCTGGATCTCAACGAGGTCACCCTCGTTATAGTTGTTCGCTTCGTCGTGAGCGTGATACTTCTTCGACCGTACGACGTACTTGCCGTAGATCGGGTGCTTGACGCGGTGCTCGACCAGCACGGTGACCGTCTTGTCCATCTTGTTGCTGACGACCTTGCCGACCAGCGTCCGCTTAAGCGAGGTTTTTACGCTATCGTTCATTTCTGGTTCGCCTTCTCAGTCAGGACGGTCCGCACACGTGCGATGTCGCGACGGACCTTCTTCAGCTGGCTCGTGTTCGTGAGCTGCTGGGTCGCGAGTTGCATGCGCAGGCCGAATTGCGCCTTCAACAGGTCCGACAGCTCCTTGTTGAGCGCGGCCTGATCTTTCTGGTGAAGTTCGGAAGCCTTCATCATCACTCCTTAGGCGCCAAGCTGACGAGCGATGACGACCGTCTTCAGCGGCAGCTTCGCTGCAGCCAGACGGAACGCTTCACGTGCCAGTTCTTCGGTTACGCCGTCCATTTCATACAGCATCTTGCCCGGTTGAATCTCGGCGACGTAGTACTCCGGGTTGCCCTTACCGTTACCCATACGTACTTCAGCCGGCTTTTGCGAGATCGGCTTGTCCGGGAAAATGCGGATCCAGATGCGGCCGCCGCGCTTGATGTGACGCGTCATTGCACGACGCGCCGCTTCAATTTGACGCGCGGTCAGGCGGCCGCGACCGACAGCCTTCAGACCGTACTCACCGAACGACACTGCGTTGCCGCGCGTCGCCACACCGGTGTTACGGCCTTTCTGCTCTTTGCGATACTTCCTGCGTTTCGGTTGCAGCATGGTTATTCTCCAGTCTTGCCATCGCCGCCGGCAGCACCGCCACCAGCGCCGCCGGCGCCACCACGACGCGGGCCGCCACGGCGAGCACCTGCCGGACCGCCACCTTCACCGTCACGACGCGGACGGCGATCGCCACCCGGACGTGCGTTGCGGCGCGGACGCTTTTCTTCGGCGACTTCTTCCACCACCGGCGCGTCGTTGCGGCCGAGCGTATCGCCCTTGTAGACCCACACCTTCACGCCGATGATGCCGTACGTCGTCTTCGCTTCCGACGTTGCGTAGTCGATGTCCGCACGCAGGGTATGCAGCGGCACGCGGCCTTCGCGATACCACTCGGTACGAGCGATTTCGATGCCGTTCAGACGACCCGCGCTCATGATCTTGATGCCCTGGGCACCGAGACGCATGGCGTTTTGCATCGCACGCTTCATCGCGCGGCGGAACATGATCCGGCGTTCGAGCTGTTGCGTGATCGAATCGGCGATCAGCTGCGCGTCGGTTTCCGGCTTGCGAATTTCTTCGATGTTGACGTGAACCGGAACGCCCATACGCCGCTGCAGTTCCGACTTCAACAGTTCGATGTCTTCGCCCTTCTTGCCGATCACGACACCCGGACGCGAGCTGTAAATCGTGATGCGCGCGTTCTTTGCAGGACGCTCGATCACGACGCGGCCCACGGACGCGTTCTTCAGCTTTTTCTTCAGGTACTCACGAACACCGATGTCTTCCTGCAACATCGCCGCGAAATTGTTGTTGTTCGCGTACCAACGCGACGCCCAATTGCGGCTGACGGCCAAACGGAAGCCAGTCGGATGAATTTTCTGTCCCATCGTATGACCCCTTAATTCCCGACCGTCACAGTGATGTGACAGGATTGCTTCTCAATGCGGTTGCCGCGGCCTTTGGCGCGCGCGGTGAAACGCTTGAGCGACGCAGCCTTGTCGACGTAGATGCTCTTGATCTTGAGCTCGTCGATATCGGCGCCTTCGTTGTGCTCCGCATTCGCGATCGCCGACAGCACGACCTTCTTCACGATGCCAGCCGCCTTCTTCGGCGAGAACGTCAGAACGTTCAGCGCCTTGTCGACCGGCAAACCGCGGATCTGGTCAGCCACAAGGCGCGTCTTCTGCGCCGAGATGCGGGCACCGCGATGAATTGCTTTCACTTCCATCTTGATTGCCCCTTATTTCTTGGCCTTCTTGTCGGCCGCGTGACCCTTGAACGTACGGGTCAATGCGAACTCGCCAAGTTTGTGGCCGACCATGTTTTCCGTGACATACACCGGAACGTGTTGACGGCCGTTGTGAACAGCGATCGTCAGACCGATGAAGTCCGGCAGAATCGTCGAGCGACGCGACCAGGTTTTGATCGGCTTCTTGTCACGCGAAGCTGCAGCCGCCTCAACTTTCTTCAGCAAATGGGCGTCGCAGAACGGACCTTTTTTGATTGAACGTGCCATTGCCTACTCCTTAACGCTTGTGACGGCGCTGGACGATCATGCTCGTCGTGCGCTTGTTGCTGCGGGTGCGATAGCCCTTCGTCGGCGTGCCCCACGGGCTCACCGGATGGCGACCTGCTGCCGTCTTGCCCTCACCACCACCGTGCGGGTGATCGACCGGGTTCATGGCGACGCCGCGCACCGTCGGACGGATACCGCGCCAGCGGTTCGCGCCAGCCTTGCCGATTTGACGGAGGCTATGCTCTTCGTTGCCCACTTCACCGATCGTCGCGCGGCACTCGACGTGCACGCGGCGAATTTCACCCGAACGCAGACGGACCTGCGCGTAGACGCTCTCACGAGCCAGCAGCATCGCCGACGTACCAGCCGAACGCGCCATTTGCGCGCCCTTGCCCGGCAGCATTTCGATGCAGTGAATCGTCGTACCGACCGGAATGTTACGGATCGGCAGCGTGTTGCCTGCGCGGATCGGCGCTTCGGAACCGGACATCAGCTGCTGACCGACCGCCACGCCCTTCGGCGCGATGATGTAGCGACGCTCGCCGTCTGCGTACACCACCAGCGCGATATTCGCGCTGCGGTTCGGGTCGTATTCGATACGCTCGACCTTCGCCGGAATGCCGTCCTTGGTGCGACGGAAATCGATGACGCGATAGTGCTGCTTGTGGCCACCGCCTTGATGGCGCGTGGTGATATGACCGTTGTTGTTACGGCCTGCCTTCGACTTTTGCACGTCGAGCAGCGGTGCGTAAGGCTTGCCTTTGTGCAAGTCCTTGTTCACCACCTTGACCATCGCGCGGCGACCCGGCGAAGTCGGCTTAACTTTCACGATTGCCATGATTACTTGGCCTCCGCTTCAAAGTTGATTTCCTGGCCGGGCTTCAGGCAGACGTACGCTTTCTTCACGTCCTTGCGCTTGCCCATGAAGCGGCCAAAGCGCTTTGCCTTGCCCTTCTGAACCAGCACGTTGACGGAATCGACTTCCACCTTGAACAGCAGCTCGACAGCAGCCTTCACTTCCTGCTTCGTGGCATCCGGCGCAACTTCGAACACGACTTGCTCGTTCTTGTCGGCCACCAGCGTCGCCTTTTCGGAGATCACCGGCGCGAGCAGGACCTGCATCAAACGATGATCGTTTTTGCGAATCTCGCTCATGACAGCAACTCCTCGATCTGGGCGACCGCAGCCTTCGTGATCAGCACTTTCTTGAAGTAGATCAACGACAGCGGGTCGGCATAACGCGGCTCGACAACTGCCACATGGGCGAGGTTGCGCGACGCGAGGTACAGGTTCTCATCAACCGTGTCGGTAATAACGAGCACGGAATCGAGACCCATCGCCTTGAATTTCTCGGCCAGCAGCTTGGTCTTCGGGGCTTCGAGCGTCAGCTCGTCGACCACCGAGATACGGCCTTCGCGGGCCAGCTGCGAGAAGATCGAGCAGAGACCTGCGCGATGCATCTTCTTGTTGACCTTGTGCGAAAAGTTTTCTTCCGGCGAGTTCGGGAAGATACGACCACCGCCACGCCACAACGGGCTCGACGTCATACCGGAACGAGCGCGGCCCGTACCCTTTTGACGCCACGGCTTCTTCGTCGAGTGATGGACCTGTTCACGGTCTTTCTGCGCACGGTTGCCGCTGCGAGCGTTGGCCTGGTACGCAATGACGATCTGGTGGATCAGCGCTTCGTTGTAGTCACGACCGAACACGACGTCCGACGCGGTGACTGCTGCGCCTTCCTGACCATTGGCATTCAGGAGCTTAAGTTCCATTATTTCGCTCCTTTCTTCGCAGGCGTCTTCACAGCCGGCGTCACGAAAACCTTGCCGCCCTTCGCGCCCGGAACGGCGCCCTTGACGAGCAGCAGCTTGCGGTCAGCATCGATACGAGCGATTTCGAGGTTCTGCACCGTGACCGTCTCGTCACCGAGGTGACCGGTCATGCGCTTACCCGGAAACACACGGCCCGGGTCCTGCGCCATACCGATCGAGCCCGGCACGTTGTGCGAACGCGAGTTACCGTGCGATGCGCGGCCCGAAGCAAAGTTATAACGCTTGATGGTGCCGGCGTAGCCCTTACCGATCGACACGCCTTGCACGTCGACCTTCTGGCCCACTTCGAACAGATCCGGACCAACGATCGCGCCATTCGACAGCTCGGCTGCCTTGGCTGCATCGATGCGGAATTCTTTGAGGATTTCACCAGCTTGAACGCCGGCTTTGGCTAGATGACCTGCGAGCGGCTTCGTCACACGCGATGCACGGCGCGTGCCGAAAGCAACCTGAACAGCCGTGTAGCCGTCGGTTTCAACAGTCTTGATCTGCGTCACGCGGTTGTCGGACACGTCCAGCACGGTGACGGGAATCGAGTCCCCTTCGGCCGTGAAGATACGGGTCATGCCAACCTTGCGACCTACGAGTCCAAGGCTCATCGTTTTCTCCATTCCCGACTGCGATTGGTCGGGGCTAATTTACAAAATGCCGTGCTTCTCGACGCCTGACAGTGCGATCTGCCCGACGCAAACTACCACGACTTTTTTGCGCAAATGCGCGAAAAGCCTAGCATTATAGCGAGGCCTTTCGTTTTCCGCAAGCAATCAAAGACTTAGCGGCGCCCCTGATGCTGGGCGCCTTGCGAGGCTTATTGCAGCTTGATCTCGACGTCCACGCCAGCCGGCAGGTCGAGCTTCATCAGCGCGTCGACCGTCTTGTCCGTCGGGTCGACGATGTCCATCAGGCGCAGGTGCGTGCGAATTTCGAGCTGATCGCGCGACGTCTTGTTGACGTGCGGCGAGCGCAGGATGTCGAAACGCTGAATGCGGGTCGGCAGCGGGACCGG
Source organism: Paraburkholderia edwinii (assembly GCF_019428685.1). Taxonomy (NCBI): domain Bacteria; kingdom Pseudomonadati; phylum Pseudomonadota; class Betaproteobacteria; order Burkholderiales; family Burkholderiaceae; genus Paraburkholderia; species Paraburkholderia edwinii. The sequence continues at coordinate 689,470 of NZ_CP080095.1, read as the reverse complement.
ACCACGAACGATTGCGCCAGTCCGCTTCGCGGTGTCGACGATTTCAGCTGCCGACTGGTCGATCAGACGGTAGTCGAAAGCCTTCAGGCGAATACGGATTTTCTGGTTCTGCATGACGATTCCTTGAAAAGAGCGAGGCGATGTTGCACCGCCAATGAGTAAAAGAACGAAGGGCGAGGACTTCCGCGGGAGCGGACGCCCTCACCCCGGGCACCATCTACTGCTTACAGCAAACCAGCGATTTTACTCGATGATCTTGGCGACGACACCTGCGCCGACGGTACGGCCACCTTCACGGATAGCGAAGCGCAGACCTTCTTCCATCGCGATCGGCGCAATCAGCTTCACCGTGATCGACACGTTGTCGCCCGGCATCACCATTTCCTTGTCCTTCGGCAGCTCGATCGAGCCCGTCACATCCGTCGTACGGAAGTAGAACTGCGGACGGTAGTTGTTGAAGAACGGCGTATGACGGCCGCCTTCATCCTTGCTCAGCACATACACCTCAGCCGTGAAGTGCGTGTGCGGCGTGATCGAACCCGGCTTGGCCAGCACCTGGCCACGCTCCACGTCCTCACGCTTCGTGCCGCGCAGCAGGATACCCACGTTGTCGCCCGCCTGACCCTGGTCGAGCAGCTTGCGGAACATTTCCACGCCCGTGCACGTCGTCTTCGCCGTCGGCTTGATCCCGACGATCTCGATTTCCTCGCCGACCTTCACCACGCCACGCTCCACACGGCCCGTCACCACCGTACCACGGCCCGAGATCGAGAACACGTCTTCCACCGGCATCAGGAACGATCCGTCCACCGCGCGCTCCGGCGTCGGGATGTACGTGTCCAGCGCGTCGGCCAGGTTCATGATCGCCACTTCGCCCAGCTCGCCCTTGTCGCCTTCCAGCGCCAGCTTCGCCGAACCCTTGATGATCGGCGTGTCGTCGCCCGGGAAGTCGTACTTCGAGAGCAGCTCGCGCACTTCCATTTCCACCAGTTCCAGCAGCTCGGCGTCGTCCACCATGTCGCACTTGTTCAGGAACACGATGATGTACGGCACACCGACCTGACGCGCCAGCAGGATGTGCTCACGCGTTTGCGGCATCGGGCCGTCTGCGGCCGAGCACACCAGGATCGCGCCGTCCATCTGCGCGGCGCCCGTGATCATGTTCTTCACGTAGTCCGCGTGGCCCGGGCAGTCAACGTGGGCGTAGTGGCGATTCGCCGTCTCGTACTCCACGTGCGCCGTGTTGATCGTGATGCCGCGCGCCTTTTCTTCCGGCGCCGCGTCGATCTGGTCGTACGCCTTCGCTTCGCCGCCGAACTTCGCGGTCAGCACCGTCGTGATCGCCGCCGTCAGCGTGGTCTTGCCGTGGTCAACGTGACCGATCGTGCCCACGTTCACGTGCGGCTTGGTCCGTTCGAATTTACCTTTAGCCATGTTTCTCTTCTTTCAAAAAAGTTGATCGGCGCTTGCGTTGCCGAATGATTACTTCGCCTTCGCGTTGATGATCGCTTCGGAGACGTTACGCGGCGCTTCGGCGTAGTGCTTGAACTCCATCGTATACGTTGCGCGGCCCTGCGTGAGCGAGCGCAACGACGTCGAGTAACCGAACATTTCCGACAGCGGCACTTCCGCGCGGACGATCTTGCCGCCGCCCACCATGTCTTCCATGCCCTGCACGATGCCGCGACGGCCCGACAGGTCGCCCATCACGTTGCCCATGTAGTCTTCCGGCGTTTCCACTTCGACGGCCATCATCGGCTCGAGGATCACCGGGCTCGCCTTGCGCATCGCTTCCTTGAACGCCATCGAACCGGCCATGCGGAACGCGTTTTCGTTCGAGTCAACGTCGTGGTACGAACCGAACGTCAGGTGAACCTTCACGTCGACGACCGGGAAGCCAGCCAGAACGCCAGCCTTCAGCGTTTCCTGAATGCCCTTGTCGACCGCCGGAATGTATTCGCGCGGAATCACGCCGCCCTTGATCTCGTCGAGGAACGTGTAGCCCTTGCCCTGCTCGTTCGGCTCGAGCGTGATGACCGCGTGACCATACTGGCCGCGACCACCCGATTGCTTGACGAACTTGCCTTCGACGTCCGCTGCCGTGCTGCGGATCGTCTCGCGGTACGCCACCTGCGGCTTGCCCACGGTGGCTTCCACGCCGAACTCACGCTTCATCCGGTCAACCAGAATTTCGAGGTGCAGCTCGCCCATGCCCGAAATAATGGTTTGGCCCGACTCTTCGTCCGTTTGCACGCGGAACGACGGATCTTCCTGCGCCAGACGGTTCAACGCCATGCCCATCTTTTCCTGGTCGGGCTTGGTCTTCGGCTCGACAGCCTGCGAAATCACCGGCTCCGGGAAAATCATGCGCTCGAGCACGATCGGGTTAGCCGGATCGCACAGCGTATCGCCAGTCGTCGCTTCCTTCAGGCCGACCGCAGCAGCGATGTCGCCAGCGCGAACTTCCTTGATTTCTTCTCGCTGGTTAGCGTGCATCTGCAGAATACGGCCGAGACGTTCCTTCTTGCCCTTGGTCGAATTCAGCACGGTGTCGCCCGAATTCACGACGCCCGAGTAGACGCGGAAGAAGATCAGCTGACCAACGAACGGGTCGGTCATGATCTTGAACGCGAGCGACGAGAACTTCTCTTCGTCGGATGCCTTGCGCTCCGCAGACTCACCGCTTTCGAGCTCGCCCTTCACCGGCGGAATATCGACCGGCGACGGCAGGAAGTCGATCACGGCGTCGAGCATGCGCTGCACGCCCTTGTTCTTGAACGCGGTACCGCACAGCATCGGCTGGATTTCGCACGCAATCGTACGATCGCGCAGCGCCTTGACGATCTCGGCTTCGCTCAGCTCTTCGCCGCCGAGGTACTTTTCCATCAGCTCTTCGCTGGCTTCCGCAGCCGATTCGATCATCTTTTCGCGCCACTCGTTGCAGGTCTCAACGAGTTCAGCGGGGATGTCGATGTAGTCGAACTTCGTCCCTTGCGACGCTTCGTCCCAAACGATCGCCTTCATCTTCAGCAGATCGACGACGCCCTTGAAGCTCTCTTCCGCACCGATCGGCACCACGACCGGAACCGGGTTGGCCTTCAGGCGGGTCTTCAGCTGATCGTAGACCTTGAAGAAGTTCGCGCCGGTACGGTCCATCTTGTTGACGAACGCAAGACGCGGCACCTTGTACTTGTTTGCCTGGCGCCACACCGTTTCCGACTGCGGCTGCACGCCGCCGACCGCGCAATAGACCATGCATGCGCCGTCAAGCACGCGCATCGAGCGCTCGACTTCAATCGTGAAGTCGACGTGACCCGGCGTGTCGATAATGTTGATCCGGTGTTCCGGATAGTTGCCGCCCATGCCCTTCCAGAAAGCGGTCGTAGCAGCGGACGTAATGGTGATGCCGCGCTCCTGCTCCTGCTCCATCCAGTCCATGGTTGCAGCACCGTCGTGCACTTCACCAATCTTGTGGTTCACGCCGGTGTAGAACAGGATGCGCTCGGTCGTCGTCGTTTTGCCGGCGTCGATGTGAGCGCTAATACCGATGTTGCGGTAGCGCTCGATAGGTGTCTTGCGAGCCACTTTGATCCTCTATGGGAATGACGCGACAGGGAGTGAAATACCCGTGCGCCCTAACACAAACGGGCGAGGCGCCTGTTTAGCGCACCCGCCCGGAATTCTTTCCGTTATTGACTGCTAACCCGGGGTCGGGATGCTTAGAAACGGAAATGCGAGAACGCCTTGTTGGCTTCCGCCATCCGGTGAACTTCGTCGCGCTTCTTCATCGCACCACCGCGACCTTCAGCGGCTTCACTCAGTTCACCGGCCAGACGCAACGCCATCGACTTTTCACTGCGCTTCTTCGCGGCCTCACGCAACCAGCGCATCGCCAATGCCATACGACGCGACGGACGCACTTCGACCGGAACCTGATAGTTCGCACCACCAACGCGCCGGCTCTTCACTTCGACCACCGGCTTCACGTTGTTGAGCGCCACCGTGAACACTTCCAGCGGGTCCTTGCCACCCTTGGTCTGGATCTGTTCGAAAGCGCCGTACACGATGCGCTCGGCCACCGACTTCTTGCCCGAGAGCATCAGCACGTTCATGAATTTTGCTACATCAACATTACCGAATTTCGGATCCGGCAACACTTCCCGCTTGGGGACTTCGCGACGACGCGGCATGTTTCTTCCTTTACTTTTTCAGTTGGAGCGACGCTTGTTGCGTACCGCTCCGCGGCCACCAACTAACCCGATTCATCTTTTGAGACTTACCAGCCTGGTCGGGTGACCACTTACTCGACAGCACCGGCTATCCGGCACCACCGCCTATAACGCCTTTGCAGGCGACCTGAAACGACTTAACGACTGTCCGCAGACTTACTTGCCGGCCTTGGCGCGCTTCGCACCGTACTTCGAACGAGCCTGCTTACGATCCTTGACGCCCTGGGTATCCAGCGAGCCGCGAACCATGTGGTAACGCACACCCGGCAAGTCCTTCACACGGCCGCCGCGGATCAGCACAACCGAGTGTTCCTGCAGGTTGTGGCCTTCACCGCCGATGTACGAAATGACTTCGAAGCCGTTCGTCAGGCGCACCTTCGCGACCTTACGCAGTGCCGAGTTCGGCTTCTTCGGCGTCGTGGTGTACACACGGGTGCACACGCCGCGACGCTGGGGGCAGTCCTGCAAGGCCGGGCTCTTGCTTTTCGCCGTTTCCGACGTGCGGCCTTTGCGAACCAGTTGATTGATGGTTGGCATTGTTTATTCCTGAAATTGAACAAAATCGACGCATCTGTTTCCGGGCAAAGCGAAAACGACTGCGCATCGAACTCCGATTCGACGACAAACGTGGCGACATCGGCACGCACTCAAATAATGCAAGTACGCGCGCAGGCACCCCAAGAACCGGAACCTAGCATGATATTCCGAAAATACTAAGAGAGTCAACAAGTTGCGAAGTACAGCGGCCCATCTGGTGGACCGCAAAGCGCCTCGCTCAGTCGGCAGCCACGACCTCCAGAAGGTCGGCGCCAAACCGATCCAGTTTCCGCGCGCCCATGCCCGGAATCTGGCGCAAATCTTCGAGCGATCCTGGCTCGCTGCGGGCAATTTCGGCCAGCGTTGCGTCGTGAAAAATGACGTAGGCGGGTACGCCGTCGCTTTTTGCCGTCTCAGAACGCCATGCGCGCAGACGATCCCATCGGGCGCGCTCGCGCGTGCTCATGCCGACGGTCGGATCCGCGCGTTCACTCGTGCGTCCGGACGCTTGTCGCGAGCGCGTCGGCTTCACATAGCGCCGCATCGTGACCTTCTGCTCGCCCTTGAGCACGGGCTTACTTGCTTCGGTCAGTACGAGCGCGCCGAAGCCATCGTGGTCGACCGTCAGAAATCCGAATGCGACGAGCTGCCGGAACACGGCCCGCCATTCGTGCTCGGAAAGCTCCGAACCGATTCCGAAGGTGCTCAACCGGTCGTGGCCGCGCTGCAGGATCTTTTCATTGCGATTGCCGCGCAGAACGTCGATCAGATGCCCGGCGCCGAAGTTGAAGCCGCTTGCGCGCTGTGCGCGAAACGCGCACGACAGCGCCATTTGCGACTCGCGCGTCGCATCCCACGACGCAGGCGGCTCGAGACAGGTGTCGCAATTGCCGCACGGCTCGCTCGACTCACCGAAATAGGCAAGCAGACGCACGCGCCGGCAGGTGGCCGTTTCGCACAGGCCGAGCAGCGCATCGAGCTTCCCGGTCTGGACACGCTTATGCGCGTCATCGGCCTCCGATTCGTCGATCATCTTGCGCTGCTGGACGACGTCGCCGAGGCCGTAGGCCATCCATGCGTTCGCCGGCATGCCGTCGCGGCCCGCGCGACCCGTTTCCTGGTAGTAGCCTTCGACGCTCTTCGGCAAGTCGAGATGCGCGACAAATCGCACGTCGGGCTTGTCGATGCCCATACCGAATGCGATCGTCGCGCAGATCACGACGCCCTCGTCACGCTGGAACATCTCCTGGTGCCGCTGCCGGACCTCGAACTCCATCCCGGCGTGGTAAGGCAGCGCGCGCACACCCTGCCCTTGCAGCCACTCAGCCGTTTCCTCGACCTTGCGTCGCGACAGGCAATAGACAACGCCGGCGTCAGTCGTGCCATCCGGCCTCGTGTGCTCGGCTCGAATAAAGTCGAGCAGTTGCGAGCGCGCGTTGTCTTTCTCGACGATCCGATAGCGGATATTCGGCCTGTCGAAACTGGATACGAAGACGCGCGCGTCGTCGAGCGCAAGCCGGTGAATGATCTCGTCTCGCGTGATCGCATCGGCAGTTGCAGTCAGCGCGATGCGTGGCACCGACGGGAACCGTTCGTGCAGCACCGACAGCTGGATGTATTCCGGGCGGAAATCGTGCCCCCATTGCGACACGCAATGCGCTTCGTCGATCGCGAAGAGCCCGATTTGCGTGCGCTCGAGCAGCTCGAGAAAACGCGGCGTCATCAACCGCTCAGGCGCGACATAGAGCAGATCGATCTCGCCCTGCCGCAAGGCGCGCTCGATCGCGGCTGCCTCCGCGCCGGACAACGTCGAATTCAGATAGGCAGCCCGCACGCCAACCTCCGTGAGCGCGGCAACCTGATCCTGCATCAGCGCAATCAGGGGCGATACGACAATGCCTGCACCAAGCCCCTTTTCGCGACGCACGAGCGACGGGATCTGGTAACACAGCGACTTCCCTCCACCGGTCGGCATCAGCACGAGGCAGTCTCCGCCGTCCGCCACGTGCTCGACTATTTCGGCCTGCTGCCCCCTGAATGCGGGGTAGCCGAAGACATCACCAAGAATTTCGAGCGGACGGGACATGAACGATTGCAGATGACAGTGAGAGGCGGCAGATGAAAAGACAGCGAGGAACCCTGTGACGAATTTTACCAACGCATTCGGGCCGCGCCCTCGCTTTAAGAACAACGTTGGCCAAATGGCCAGGGTGTAAGCGCATGTGCATGCGGGATACACTCGACGTCAGGCTCACATTTAATTTGTTTGGAGATTGCATGCAGGTGGCGCAAAGCGCGGCGGAAAGGTCGCCGCGAATCTATCTGGCCGGCTTCGACGTGTTTCGCCCCGATGCTGCCGAACACGGGGAGCACCTCAAGGCGCTCTGCATCGAGCGGGGGTTCACCGGCCTGTATCCAAGCGACAGCGGCTTGCCGGCCGGCCTGAGCCCGCAAGTCGCCGCTCGATGGATATGCGATGCGAACCTTGCCTTGATTCGCGCAGCCGATGCCGTGATGGCGAACCTGAACGACTTTCGCGGCGCGGGAGAACCCGACACCGGTACCGCGTTCGAGGTAGGCTTTGCCGTTGCACTGGGCAAGCCCGTTTGGGGCTATCGGTCGGACGAACTCCCGCTCGTTGCGCGCGCGGCCGTTCGCACCGACGAAGAGGCCGCATTTTGCTCCCGCGGCTTTATTGTCGAAGACTTCGGCCTTCCGCTTAATTTGATGCTGGCTTGCACGGTCGAACTGATCGTTGGCGACGCCGCCACCTGTCTCGATGCGATTCGCGAAGCGCTGCGGGCGGCTCCGCGGTAGTGCGCATCCGCGGGAAATCAGTTCAGGTCGTGCGCCGCTCAACAACCTCAACGACAAGGCGCCTGCCGTTGATTGTCAGACTGGAAAATGCCTGTCGTGCGCGCTCGATCTGATATTCACCGATACCCGTTCCATCCGGGTCCTTTACTTCGTTTAGCCTCTGGTACAACGGCCCGTTAACAGTGACCAGTACCTTGCCTCGTTTCACCTCGATGGCTTCGATCGCTTCGCAGCCGCCGAAGTGCCGGATGGATTCGCCATTCAGGCGGTACCCCGTTTCACGCAGGCTAGCGCGCGCCGCGTCAGAAAGCCCTTCGGCGATCGGGCTGCTCAGAACGCTATCGACAGTCGCCTTGATGAGAAGCCGACGAGCCGCCGAAGCATCGAGATTGCGAACGACATCCGGGCTGAACTGCTGCGCGACATTACAGAGGATGAGTGAATCAACGTCGGTTGGCTCATGCGCCGTGCCTGCTTCTCGCAGATCGCGCAGGATTGTATGCACGTCAGAAGCGTTGTTAGCATCGAGTTTGCTGAGCCCTGCGAGCGCCTGGCCAATCGGACCGTGATCGCCGAGCTTCCAATACATGGCGCGAAATGCGGGCGTTCGCTGGAGCGGGCTCAAACGGTCTGCAGCCATATCGAGGTTGTCCGCGAAACGGATAATGGCGAACGGGTTTTTGGTGAGTTCCAGGTCGGTGTAACGCAACCCCACTTGCACCTCGTTATTTTTGTCGAGCGAAGTCGGTCGGCCCGTGTATTCCGGCTTCTCTTCGTCGGCCACCACCCTTATTGGTTGATCGGGCGACTTGCTCTTGAGAACGCTATTGATCTGTCTTTCCAGATCTCTCGCGTGGTCACCGCGAATTTCTATTCCCAGAACCTGATGGGTACGGCGCGACGACGCCGAATAGTGATGCAACAGCTTTTCCAGAGCTACGACGTCAGGAACCAGCAATGACCCGCGATCGGTTTTCACGTTGATCGGGTAAGCTCCGGCATCGACGTCCGCAGAGTGCAGTTGAATCGCTTTTCTCATATCCGAAAGCGCCTGATCTGCTCGACCATGTTCACGCGTGATCAGTCGGTTCAATTCGCCGGCCACACTGTCGAATCTCGACGCGCCGGATAATCCATGTGTAGCCTTCGGCCGGCCATCGAGGTCCGGATAGCCCACATCGTGCCAATGCGCGAGAACCTGAAATAGAAACCGCGCGAGCGCCGGAGTGACTTCGTATTTACTTGCAGCCTGCGCCGCTATTTCCGGATACGCCTTCGCGATCATCCCCATGTACGCAGCCACTCTCTCCGAGTGATCGAACCCATGCGAGACATATTGCTGCGGATTGCCCCTCTGCTGATCGAGCGCGGATTTGCCGAGCCGGCTCACCATACTTCGCAAGATGTCAGCCAGATCCTGATCCGCAAGTTGCCCGGTGTTCTGGAGGTGCTTCACGTATGGGTCGATTACGCGCAGCGCGACGAGATGCGATCTTGAAGCTGACACAGCTGATCCTGTTCGCGGGAACGTATGCATATTGTCGCGGCCGATCTGCTTTCGCAGATCGCCAGCCATTTCAGTTTTGCGAACTGCTGCCAGATTGCGTTGCGTCGGACGGGCGAGGTTGTCGTCCATCGATTGGAAACGACGCGGCTCGGGATCAGGCAGACGATGGAATGAAGAGATGAAGCTGCCGGGCATGGGAACGGTCCTCCAAGCAAGTTGCACGAATCCACACATTCGCTGATTCCCCCACGGAAACTGTCTTCGTTCAAAGGGAATCGACGCTTGCAGATTGCACGCACGACGCTCGCGACCCGTAATATCTACCCGACTTTGAATGCCGATTCGCGGCTTCCTTGACGCTGCGCAAATGGCGCGAAAAATCGTGGAACTCCTTTTCGCACGCACGAAAAAAAACCGCTCAGTCGCAATGACTGAGCGGTTTTTGGCCAACTGATAACTCAACTACGAAGCTCGGGCAGAGCGGCTTGCGCCGCCCGCCGTCATCCGCAGCTTACTCGTTGGTATGCGGCGTCTGCTGCTGCTCGGCTGCCGGCGTTTCCGGCGTACCAAACTCGAAGGCCTCTTCGGCTGCGATCTGATCGAAACGCTCGCGATCCGACGATTCCTTGCTCTTGCGCGCCTTGTGGAACGCGAGACCCGTACCGGCCGGAATCAGACGGCCGACGATCACGTTTTCCTTCAGGCCACGCAAATCGTCGCGCTTGCCCATGATCGCCGCCTCGGTCAGCACGCGAGTCGTTTCCTGGAACGACGCCGCGGAGATGAACGAGTCGGTCGAGAGCGATGCCTTCGTGATACCGAGCAGCACGTTCTCGTACGTTGCCGGACGCTTGTCTTCCGCGTTCATCCGGTCGTTCTCGTCGAGCATGTCCGACCGCTCGACCTGTTCGCCCGGGATGAAACGCGTATCGCCGTTGTCGGAGATCTGCACGCGGCGCAGCATCTGACGCACGATCACTTCAATGTGCTTGTCGTTGATCTTCACGCCCTGCAGACGGTACACGTCCTGCACTTCGTCCACGATGTAACGCGACAGCGCCTCGACGCCCTGCAGACGCAGGATGTCGTGCGGATCCGCCGGTCCGTCGACGATCATTTCGCCCTTGTTGACGACCTGACCATCGTGCACCAGAACCTGCTTTTCCTTCGCGATCAGGAACTCGTGCTGGTTGCCCTCGAGGTCCGTGATAACGAGACGCTGCTTGCCCTTCGTGTCCTTACCGAACGACACCGTGCCGGTGACTTCCGCGAGAATGCCGGCGTCCTTCGGCGAACGTGCTTCGAACAGCTCGGCCACACGCGGCAGACCACCGGTAATGTCACGCGTCTTCTGCGATTCCGTCGGGATACGTGCCAGCACTTCACCGACCTGAACCTGCTGACCGTCCTTCACGGTAATCAGCGCGCCGACCTGGAAGCCGATCTGCACCGAATGCTCGGTACCCGGGATCTTCACTTCGTCGCCGGTTGCATCGAGCAGCTTCACCTGCGGACGCACGCTCTTCGACGCTTGCGAACCGCGGCGCTTCACGTCGATCACGACGAGCGTCGACAGGCCCGTCACGTCGTCGATCTGCTTCGCGACCGTCACGCCTTCCTCGACGTTCTCGAACTTCACCGTACCGCCGTACTCGGTGATGATCGGACGCGTCATCGGATCCCACGTGGCCAGTTGCGTGCCCGCCTTGATCTGCGCGCCGTCGAGCTGCAGCAGCGTGGCGCCGTACGGCACCTTATGACGCTCGCGCTCGCGACCGTGATCGTCGGTGATCATCGCTTCGCCCGAACGCGAGATGACGATCTGCTCGCCCTTCGCGTTCGTGACGTAACGCATCGTCGACGTGAAACGCACGGTACCGTTCGACTTCGCTTCGATCGACGAAGCAACCGCCGCACGCGATGCCGCACCACCGATGTGGAACGTACGCATCGTGAGCTGCGTGCCCGGCTCGCCGATCGACTGCGCCGCGATCACGCCGACCGCTTCGCCGACGTTCACGAGCGAGCCGCGGCCGAGGTCGCGGCCATAGCACGATGCGCACAGGCCATAACGCGTTTCGCAGGTGAGCGGCGTACGTACGCGCACTTCGTCGATGCCGAGGCGTTCGATTTCTTCGACCGCCGTTTCATCGAGCAGCGTGCCCGACTCGTACAGCGTTTCCTGCGTTTCCGGGTTGACGACGTCCGCCACCGCGACGCGGCCGAGAATCCGGTCGCGCAGCGCTTCGACGACTTCACCGCCTTCGACGAGCGCCTTCATCGCCACGCCTTGCGACGTGCCGCAATCGTCTTCGACCACCACGAGATCCTGCGTCACGTCGACCAGACGACGCGTCAGGTAACCCGAGTTCGCGGTCTTCAGTGCCGTATCGGCCAAGCCCTTACGTGCGCCGTGCGTCGAGATGAAGTACTGCAGCACGTTCAGGCCTTCGCGGAAGTTCGCGGTAATCGGCGTCTCGATGATCGAGCCGTCCGGCTTCGCCATCAGGCCGCGCATACCGGCCAGCTGACGAATCTGCACCGCGGAACCACGCGCACCCGAGTCCGCCATCATGTAGATCGAGTTGAACGATTCCTGACGCGTTTCGTTGCCGTCGCGGTCCGTCACCGGTTCCGTCGACAGCTGCTCCATCATCGCCTTGCCGACCGATTCCGACGTTGCCGACCAGATGTCGACCACGTTGTTGTAGCGTTCCTGCGCGGTGACGAGACCCGACATGTACTGACGGTCGTATTCCTTCACCTTCTTCGCGGCGTCGCCGACGATCGTTTCCTTCTGCGGCGGCACGAGCATGTCGTCGACGCAGATCGAAATACCGGCGCGCGTTGCGAGACGGAAGCCCGATTGCATCAGCTGATCGGCGAAAATCACCGTTTCGCGCAGACCGCACTTGCGGAACGCCGTGTTGATGAGGCGCGAGATTTCCTTCTTCTTGAGCGGCTTGTTCAGCACCGTGAACGGCAGTCCCGGCGGCAGAATCTCCGACAGGATCGAACGGCCGACCGTGGTTGCGTACAGCGAGATCTTCGGTACAAACGCCGGCGCGCCTTCGGACTTGTCTTCGTTATGGACCATTTCGGTGATCCGCACGTTGACCCGCGAGGCGAGCTCGACTTCCTTGTTCTCGTACGCACGGAGCACTTCCGACACGCCGGTGAACGACATGCCTTCGCCCTTCGCATTCACTGCTTCGCGCGTCGCGTAGTACAGGCCGAGCACGATATCCTGCGACGGCACGATCGACGGATCGCCGTTGGCCGGGAACAGCACGTTGTTCGACGCTAGCATCAGCGTGCGCGCTTCCATCTGCGCTTCGAGCGACAGCGGCACGTGAACAGCCATCTGGTCACCGTCGAAGTCGGCGTTGAACGCCGCGCAAACGAGCGGGTGCAGCTGGATTGCCTTACCTTCGATCAGCACCGGCTCGAACGCCTGAATGCCGAGACGGTGCAGCGTCGGCGCACGATTCAGCATCACCGGATGCTCGCGGATCACCTCTTCGAGGATGTCCCACACCACCGGCGTCTGGTTTTCGACTTCCTTCTTCGCCGCCTTGATCGTCGTCGCCACGCCCATCACTTCGAGCTTGTTGAAGATGAACGGCTTGAAGAGTTCGAGCGCCATCAGCTTCGGCAGACCGCACTGATGCAGCTTGAGCGTCGGACCGACCACGATGACCGAACGGCCCGAGTAGTCAACGCGCTTACCGAGCAGGTTCTGACGGAAGCGACCGCCCTTACCCTTGATCATGTCGGCGAGCGACTTCAGCGGACGCTTGTTCGCGCCCGTCATCGCCTTGCCGCGACGACCGTTGTCGAGCAGCGAGTCGACGGCTTCCTGCAGCATCCGCTTTTCGTTGCGGACGATAATTTCAGGCGCCTTCAGCTCGAGCAGACGCTTCAACCGGTTGTTACGGTTGATCACGCGGCGATACAGGTCGTTCAGGTCCGACGTCGCGAAACGGCCGCCGTCGAGCGGCACGAGCGGACGCAGTTCCGGCGGCAGCACCGGCAGCACTTCGAGAATCATCCACTCGGGCTTGATGCCCGAGCGCTGGAAGGCCTCGAGCACCTTCAGGCGCTTCGCGTACTTCTTGATCTTCGCTTCCGAACCGGTGTTCTTCAGTTCGGTGCGCAGCATCTCGACCTGCTCGTCGATGTTGATCGCACGCAGCAGTTCACGCACGCCTTCCGCACCCATTTCGGCACGGAATTCGTCACCGTACTCTTCGACCTTGTTGTAGTAATCCTCTTCGGTCATGATCTGCCGCGCTTTCAGCGGCGTCATGCCCGGATCGATCACCACGTATGCTTCGAAGTACAGCACGCGCTCGATGTCGCGCAGCGTCATGTCGAGCACCATGCCCAGACGCGACGGCAGCGACTTCAGGAACCAGATGTGCGCAACCGGCGAGGCCAGTTCGATGTGGCCCATCCGTTCGCGACGCACCTTCGCGAGCGTCACTTCGACGCCGCACTTCTCGCAGATCACGCCGCGGTGCTTCAGGCGCTTGTACTTGCCGCACAGGCACTCGTAGTCCTTGATCGGACCAAAGATCTTCGCGCAGAACAGACCATCCCGCTCCGGCTTGAAGGTGCGGTAGTTGATCGTTTCCGGCTTCTTCACTTCACCGAACGACCATGACCGGATCTTGTCGGGCGAGGCCAGACCGATCTTGATCGCGTCGAAAACTTCTTCCTGTTGGACTTGCTTGAATAGATCGAGCAGAGCTTTCATTGCTTTCTCTCCGTAGTCCGATTAGTTGCGGTCCAGATCGATATCGATACCGAGCGAGCGGATTTCCTTCACCAGCACGTTGAAGGATTCCGGCATGCCCGCGTCGATCACGTGATCGCCCTTGACCAGGTTCTCATACACCTTGGTCCGGCCCGTCACGTCATCCGACTTGACCGTCAGCATTTCCTGCAGCACATACGATGCGCCGTACGCTTCGAGCGCCCACACTTCCATCTCACCGAAGCGCTGACCGCCGAACTGCGCCTTACCACCCAGCGGCTGCTGCGTGACGAGCGAGTACGGGCCCGTCGAACGCGCGTGCATCTTGTCGTCGACCAAGTGGTGCAGCTTCAGGTAGTGCATGTAGCCGACCGTCACCGGACGCTCGAATGCTTCACCCGTGCGGCCGTCGTACAGACGCACCTGATTCTTCGACGTCGTCATGCCGAGCTGTTGCGCGATTTCGTCCGGGAACGCGAGGTCGAGCATCTTCGACATTTCGTCTTCGGTCGCACCGTCGAACACCGGCGTCGCGAACGGCACGCCTTCGCGCAGGTTCTTTGCCAGCTCGACGATTTCGTCGTCGCCGAAGCTATCGAGTTCCTCCGCACGGCCCGACTCGTTGTAGATCTTGGTCAGGAACGCGCGCAGTTCTTCGATCTTCGTCTGACGCTGCAGCATTTCGCCGATCCGCCAGCCGAGACCCTTCGCGGCCCAGCCCAGATGCACTTCGAGCACCTGACCCACGTTCATCCGCGACGGCACGCCGAGCGGGTTCAGCACGACGTCGGCCGGACGGCCATCGGCCATGTGCGGCATGTCTTCGATCGGCACGATCTTCGACACGACACCCTTGTTACCGTGACGGCCTGCCATCTTGTCGCCAGGCTGCAGACGGCGCTTCACCGCGAGGTACACCTTGACCATCTTCAGCACGCCCGGCGGCAGTTCGTCGCCTTGCGTGAGCTTCTTGCGCTTTTCTTCGAACGCGAGATCGAACTGGTGACGCTTCTGTTCGATCGAGTCCTTGATCGCTTCGAGCTGCGCCGCTGCTTCTTCGTCCGCGAGGCGGATGTCGAACCAGTGGTAGTGGTCGAGATCTTCGAGGTAAGCGCGTTCGATCTTCGTGCCCTTCGCGAGCTTCTTCGGACCGCCGTTCGCCACCTTGCCTTCGAGCATACGTGCGAGACGCTGGAACGCGTCGCCTTCGACGATACGCAGCTGGTCGTTCAGGTCGAGGCGATAGCGCTTCAGTTCATCGTCGATGATCTGTTGCGCGCGCTTGTCGCGCTGGATGCCTTCACGGGTGAACACCTGCACGTCGATCACCGTGCCGCTCATGCCCGACGGCACGCGCAGCGACGTGTCCTTCACGTCCGATGCCTTTTCACCGAAGATCGCGCGCAGCAGCTTTTCTTCCGGCGTCAGCTGGGTTTCGCCCTTCGGCGTGACCTTGCCGACCAGCACGTCGCCCGCTTCGACTTCCGCGCCGATGTACACGATGCCCGACTCGTCGAGACGGCCAAGCTGCACTTCCGCGAGGTTCGAAATGTCGCGCGTGATTTCTTCCGGTCCGAGCTTCGTGTCGCGAGCCACGACGTTCAGCTCTTCGATGTGGATCGACGTGTAACGGTCGTCCGCAACCACCTTCTCCGAGATCAGGATCGAGTCTTCGAAGTTGTAGCCGTTCCACGGCATGAACGCGACCAGCATGTTCTGGCCGAGCGCGAGTTCGCCGAGGTCCGTCGATGCACCGTCCGCCAGCACGTCGCCGCGCGACACGATGTCGCCGACCTTCACGATCGGGCGCTGGTTGATGTTCGTGTTCTGGTTCGAACGCGTGTACTTGATCAGGTTGTAGATGTCCACGCCGACGTCGCCTGCAACCGCTTCGTCGTCGTTCACGCGAATCACCATACGGCCTGCGTCGACGTAATCGACCACGCCGCCGCGGAACGCCTGAACCGTCGTACCCGAGTCGACTGCCACCGTACGCTCGATGCCCGTACCGACCACGGCCTTTTCAGGACGCAGACACGGCACAGCCTGACGCTGCATGTTCGAACCCATCAACGCGCGGTTCGCGTCGTCATGCTCGAGGAACGGAATCAGCGAAGCTGCGACCGACACGATCTGCGACGGCGCCACGTCCATGTACTGGATGCGGTCCGGCGTGACCATCATCGTTTCGCCGGCTTCACGCGACGACACGAGTTCGTCGGTCAGCGAGCCGTCGTCGGCCACTGCGGCGTTCGCCTGAGCGATCACGTAGCGGCCTTCTTCGATCGCCGACAGATAGTCGATCTGGTCCGTGACCTTGCCGTCCACGACCTTCCGATACGGCGTCTCGAGGAAGCCGTATTCGTTCAGGTGCGCATACAGCGCGAGCGAGTTGATCAGGCCGATGTTCGGACCTTCCGGCGTTTCGATCGGGCACACGCGGCCGTAGTGCGTCGGGTGCACGTCGCGCACTTCGAAGCCTGCGCGCTCGCGCGTCAAACCGCCCGGGCCGAGTGCGGAAACACGACGCTTGTGCGTGATTTCCGACAGCGGGTTCGTCTGGTCCATAAACTGCGACAGCTGCGACGAACCGAAGAACTCGCGAATCGCCGACGAAATCGGCTTCGAGTTGATCAGGTCGTGCGGCATCAGGTTTTCGCTTTCAGCCTGGCCCAGACGCTCCTTCACTGCGCGCTCGACACGGACGAGACCTGCGCGGAACTGGTTCTCCGCGAGCTCACCGACGCAACGCACACGGCGATTGCCCAAGTGGTCGATGTCGTCGACTTCGCCCTTGCCGTTGCGCAGCTCGACGAGGATCTTGATCGTCGCGAGGATGTCGTCGTCCTGCAGCGTCATCGGGCCGATGATCTCGTCCCGGCCGACACGGCGGTTGAACTTCATACGGCCGACCTTCGACAGATCGTATGCGTCTTCGCTGTAGAACAGACGGTTGAACAGCGCCTCGACGGCTTCTTCGGTCGGCGGTTCGCCCGGACGCATCATGCGGTAGATCGCGATACGCGCGGCCATGCGGTCGGCCGTTTCGTCGATACGCAGCGTCGACGAGATGTACGGACCCTGGTCCAGATCGTTCGTGTAGAGCGTCTGGATGTCCTTGATCTTCGCCTCGCGCAGCTTCTCGAGCACGGTCTCGGTGATTTCGTCGTTCGCGTTCGCGATGACTTCACCGGTATCGCCGTCGATCACGTTCTTCGCGAGCACGCGGCCGAGCAGATAATCTTCGGGAACCGAAATAAATTTCGTCTTCGCGTTATCGAGGTCGCGGATGTGCTTCGCGTTGATCCGCTTGTCCTTCGTGACGATCACGTTGCCGTCGCGGTCGGTGATGTCAAAGCGCGCGACTTCACCACGCAGACGCTCCGGCACGAACTCCATCTGCGCACCTTCCGGCATCAGCGCGAAGTTATCGAACACGAAGAAGTTTGCGAGGATCTGTTCCGGCGTGAGGCCGATGGCCTTCAGCAGGATCGTGACCGGCATCTTGCGGCGACGGTCGACGCGGAAGTACAGCACGTCCTTCGGATCGAATTCGAAGTCGAGCCACGAACCGCGATAAGGAATGATGCGCGCCGAGAACAGCAGCTTGCCCGAGCTGTGCGTCTTGCCCTTATCGTGTTCAAAGAATACGCCGGGCGAACGGTGCAGCTGCGATACGATCACACGCTCGGTACCGTTGATGACGAACGAGCCGGTCGGCGTCATGAGCGGAATCTCGCCCATGTACACTTCCTGCTCCTTGACTTCCTTGACGACAGGCTTGCTTGGCGATTCCTTGTCGAGCAGGACGAGGCGCACCTTCGCGCGCAGCGCCGAGCAATAGGTCAGGCCGCGCTGCTGACATTCCTTGATGTTGAATGCCGGCGGCGACAGCATGTAGCTGACAAACTCTAGACGAGCGAAGCCGTTATGAGAAACAATCGGGAACACCGACGTGAACGCAGCCTGCAGACCCTCAGGCTTGCGTTGCGTGGTCGGCACTTCTGCTTGCAGAAAGGTGCTGAATGATTCAAGCTGGGTAGCCAGCAGGAAAGGTACTTGGTGAACGATGGGGCGCTTCGCGAAACTCTTGCGAATACGCTTCTTCTCGGTGAAGGAATATTGCATACGATCTCCGAATCACGGCGGGCATTGTTGTCGAGGCGGGATACCTTGATGTGACAACCCGAGTGTTCACCGACTGAGACCCGTTGGCCGTCCTATGGCTTGAACGAGCCGAGAAGCTTGGTGGTTGGCCGCTACCAACCGCTGGCTGACGGCAGCGGATGCCTGTGTTGCCCGCTACCCGACCAAACTTGCCTTCTGCAGTCGCTTCAGAAGACAAAGAGAAACGTCACTTAGCCTGCAATGTGGCGGTTTTCTTTGGCTTCTTGTCGTGCATTGTTGCCTAAAACGATGTTGGAAAACGTCGTCCCCACAAAGCACAAAAAGGCCGGCGGTGGAAAAACCGCCAGCCTCCGCAAAGCGCGCCGAAATTTACTTGATTTCAGCCTTCGCGCCTGCGTCTTCCAGCTTCTTCTTGGCTTCTTCAGCAGCAGCCTTGGGCACCGCTTCCTTAACGGGCTTCGGTGCACCGTCGACCAGATCCTTCGCTTCCTTCAGGCCCAAGCCCGTCAGTTCGCGAACAGCCTTAATCACGGAAACCTTGTTGCCACCGGTTTCGGTCAGAATAACCGTGAACTCGGTTTGTTCTTCAGCTGCAGCAGCGCCACCGCCGCCGCCTGCCGGGCCCGCCACTGCCACAGCAGCAGCCGACACGCCAAACTTCTCTTCGAACGCCTTGACCAGCTCGTTCAGTTCCAGAACCGACATCGAGCCTACGGCTTCGAGGATGTCATCTTTTGCGATTGCCATTTGAAATACTCCTAGATTGAATTCGGATACAGCCAGCGATCTTTTGCGCTCAACCGAAGCGCCGAAGTTACGTTAGGCAGTCTCGCCCTGCTTCTTCTCAGCCAGCGCGGCCAACGCGCGCGCAAAGCCGGAAACAGGCGCTTGCATAACGAACAACAGCTTGGAGAGCAGCTCCTCGCGACTCGGGATGGTGGCCAGCGCTTGCACGCCTGCCTTGTCCATCACCTTGCCTTCATAGGAACCGGCCTTGATGATCAACTTGTCATTGCTTTTGCTAAATTCGTTGACGACTTTAGCAGCAGCAATTGCATCTTCAGAGATGCCGTAGATCAAAGGACCAGTCATCTGCTCAGCCAGCGGAGCAAACGGGGTACCTTCGACAGCGCGACGCGCCAGCGTGTTCTTCAACACGCGCAGGTACACCTGTTGCTCACGCGCCTTCGCGCGAAGCTTGGTCAGATCGCCAACCGTGATCCCACGATACTCGGCCAGAACGATGGTTTGAGCTTTCCCGACTTGCGCGGAAACCTCAGCCACGACGGCCTGCTTACCTTCTTTGTTCAGTGGCACGGTTAACCTCCAGATTCGGTGCACTCGACTTGCGCTTCATGCACCGCATTCAACAACGGCGTCCGACCAGTCCAGGAGTATCTCGACCGTTTCACACTCGCGTCGCCGCGAGTGGGAACGGCTTCAATCACCACAAAACCTTTTCGGGTTCGCCATCTGCGTTGGCTTGCATTAAGGTCGCGCCTGACTGCTGCGCTTCCGCCAACGGTCTTTGACAACCGGCCGCTTACTGCCTACTGCTTACTGCGCAGTGCACGACCGCCCAAAGCCCTTTATATCGCCTCGCCCCTTGATGCGGCGAAGCGGTAAATCTCGCTATTACTGCGCGGCCAGCGACGTCTGATCAACGCGCACGCCAACGCCCATCGTGCTCGACAGAGCAATTTTGCGCAAATACACGCCCTTGCTCGTGGCCGGCTTCGCCTTCTGCAGCGCGTCGACGAGCGCGTCGAGGTTGCTGCGCAGCGCCGTCGGTTCAAACGATGCACGGCCAATGGTTGCGTGAATAATCCCGGCCTTGTCGACGCGGAATTGCACCTGACCGGCTTTGGCGTTCTTCACAGCCGTAGCCACGTCCGGCGTCACCGTGCCGACCTTCGGGTTCGGCATCAGGCCGCGCGGGCCGAGGATCTGACCCAGCGTACCGACAACGCGCATCGTGTCCGGCGAAGCGATGACCACGTCGAAATTCAGGTTGCCCGCCTTCACCTGCTCAGCGAGGTCTTCCATGCCGACGATGTCGGCACCAGCCGCACGAGCTTGTTCAGCCTTTTCGCCCTGCGCGAATACCGCAACGCGCACCGACTTACCGGTACCTGCCGGCAGAACGACCGAACCGCGAACCACCTGATCCGACTTCTTCGCATCGATGCCGAGTTGCACGGCGACGTCGATCGACTCATCGAACTTCGCGCTTGCGCATTCCTTCACGAGCGACAATGCGTCGTCGATCGGGTACAGCTTCTGACTGTCGACCTTAGTCGCAAATGCTTGCAGACGCTTCGAAAGCTTGGCCATTTACACGCCCTCCACGGTGATGCCCATCGAGCGGGCGCTGCCAGCGATCGTGCGGACCGCTGCGTCCATATCAGCTGCCGTGAGATCCGGCATCTTCGTCTTGGCGATCTCTTCAGCTTGTGCGCGCGTGATCTTGCCGACCTTGTCGGTGTGCGGCTTGCTCGAGCCCTTGTCGACCTTCGCTGCCTTCTTGATCAGCACGGTGGCCGGCGGGGTCTTGAGGACAAACGTGAAGCTCTTGTCTGCAAAAGCGGTGATGACGACGGGAATCGGCAGACCCGGCTCCATCGCTTGAGTCTGCGCGTTAAATGCCTTGCAGAACTCCATGATGTTCAGGCCGCGCTGACCCAGTGCCGGGCCGACCGGCGGCGACGGATTGGCTTTACCTGCAGGAATCTGCAGCTTGATAAAGCCGATGATTTTCTTTGCCATATCTGAAAACCTCTTTGGAACGCGTGAGCGTTCAGTGAGTAGTAACGCGCGTTCGCCCAACCTCAGCTACTGACGCTCCTCAACGGCCATTACGCGGACCGTAAGCGCGAAACGCAGATCGCGCCCATCGGCGCGATCTGCAGAAATCGGTCACAACTTCTCAACCTGTCCGAATTCGAGTTCGACCGGTGTGGCTCGACCGAAAATCGTGACAGAAACGCGAACTCGCGACTTCTCGTAATTGACCTCTTCGACGCTGCCGTTGAAGTCGGTAAACGGACCATCCTTCACGCGGACCATCTCGCCAACCTCGAACAGGGTCTTCGGACGCGGTTTCTCCACGCCTTCCTGCATCTGCGACATGATCTTTTCGACTTCGCGCGGCGAAATCGGGCTCGGGCGGTTGCGCGCGCCGCCAACGAAACCGGTAACCTTGGCCGTGTTCTTAACCAAGTGCCACGTTTCGTCGGTCATTTCCATTTCGACCAAGACGTAGCCGGGGAAGAAGCGACGCTCCGTCACCGATTTGTGACCGCCCTTCACCTCAACGACTTCTTCCGTCGGGACGAGAATCTGGCCGAACTTATCCTGCATGCCGGCACGCTCAATACGCTCCTGAAGCGCACGTTGCACGCTCTTCTCCATACCGGAATAGGCGTGCACGACGTACCAACGTTTTCCACTCGGGGATGCCGGCGTATCACTCATATCATTTCCAACCCAGAATCGCCGAGAAAATCGCCCATTCGATGGATTTGTCACAAATCCACAGAAACAGCGCCATGACTAACACGAACGCGAAGACCACAAGAGTCGTTTGACTCGCCTCTTTACGAGTCGGCCACACCACCTTGCGGACTTCCTTATACGAGTCCTTGGCGAACGCGATAAAACCCTTGCCGGGCGCAGAAAGAAGACCGACTGCGACGCCCGCGATCAACCCGACAATCAGAGCCGCGCCGCGAACGTACCATTCCTGACCGTTGAGCCAGAAGAACCCCACGAACCCGGCCACGACCAACAATACACCGACGACCAGCATCAGCTTGTCACCGGACGTATTTACAGTTTCGACGGATGGATTCGCCATAACACCTTAAACGAGCGTCAGATTGACGCAAGAATTGGCAGGGGCAGAGGGAATCGAACCCCCAACCTTCGGTTTTGGAGACCGACGCTCTGCCAGTTGAGCTATACCCCTAAACCATTTGGGGCTGACGACGCCGCCAACCCCGAAAACAACCGATCAACGAGAACTAGCTGGCTTACTCGATGATCTTGGCGACGACACCTGCGCCGACGGTACGGCCACCTTCACGGATAGCGAAGCGCAGACCTTCTTCCATCGCGATCGGCGCAATCAGCTTCACCGTGATCGACACGTTGTCGCCCGGCATCACCATTTCCTTGTCCTTCGGCAGCTCGATCGAGCCCGTCACATCCGTCGTACGGAAGTAGAACTGCGGACGGTAGTTGTTGAAGAACGGCGTATGACGGCCGCCTTCATCCTTGCTCAGCACATACACCTCAGCCGTGAAGTGCGTGTGCGGCGTGATCGAACCCGGCTTGGCCAGCACCTGGCCACGCTCCACGTCCTCACGCTTCGTGCCGCGCAGCAGGATACCCACGTTGTCGCCCGCCTGACCCTGGTCGAGCAGCTTGCGGAACATTTCCACGCCCGTGCACGTCGTCTTCGCCGTCGGCTTGATCCCGACGATCTCGATTTCCTCGCCGACCTTCACCACGCCACGCTCCACACGGCCCGTCACCACCGTACCACGGCCCGAGATCGAGAACACGTCTTCCACCGGCATCAGGAACGATCCGTCCACCGCGCGCTCCGGCGTCGGGATGTACGTGTCCAGCGCGTCGGCCAGGTTCATGATCGCCACTTCGCCCAGCTCGCCCTTGTCGCCTTCCAGCGCCAGCTTCGCCGAACCCTTGATGATCGGCGTGTCGTCGCCCGGGAAGTCGTACTTCGAGAGCAGCTCGCGCACTTCCATTTCCACCAGTTCCAGCAGCTCGGCGTCGTCCACCATGTCGCACTTGTTCAGGAACACGATGATGTACGGCACACCGACCTGACGCGCCAGCAGGATGTGCTCACGCGTTTGCGGCATCGGGCCGTCTGCGGCCGAGCACACCAGGATCGCGCCGTCCATCTGCGCGGCGCCCGTGATCATGTTCTTCACGTAGTCCGCGTGGCCCGGGCAGTCAACGTGGGCGTAGTGGCGATTCGCCGTCTCGTACTCCACGTGCGCCGTGTTGATCGTGATGCCGCGCGCCTTTTCTTCCGGCGCCGCGTCGATCTGGTCGTACGCCTTCGCTTCGCCGCCGAACTTCGCGGTCAGCACCGTCGTGATCGCCGCCGTCAGCGTGGTCTTGCCGTGGTCAACGTGACCGATCGTGCCCACGTTCACGTGCGGCTTGGTCCGCTCAAACTTACCTTTGGCCATTTTCGACTCCTAAGAGGGTTTTTCCGTACGTTGCGCGGGGCGCAAACAATCGCTGACAACCTGCTGGTGCCCATGGGCAGGATCGAACTGCCGACCTCTCCCTTACCAAGGGAGTGCTCTACCACTGAGCCACATGGGCGATACTTCTTTGCTGGAGCGGGTGAAGGGAATCGAACCCTCGTCGTAAGCTTGGAAGGCTTCTGCTCTACCATTGAGCTACACCCGCAAGGATCTATCGATTCCCGACAACTGCTCAAGCCGCATTCTGGTGGAGGAGGTTGGATTCGAACCAACGTAGGCGTAAGCCAACAGATTTACAGTCTGCCCCCTTTAGCCACTCGGGCACCCCTCCGCAGAGAACTGATGATTATGGGGGAGCAACATTGCATTGTCAAGACCAAGCTTGTTTGGCGTCACCCCGAGACAGTTCTCACTTATATGCACCTGCCGTAAACGCACAAACCCCGCCTTTGGTGGGCGGGGTTTGTGTTTGCTTTGGGGAGCCTGACGATTACCTACTTTCACACGGGCAATCCGCACTATCATCGGCGTGGAGTCGTTTCACGGTCCTGTTCGGGATGGGAAGGGGTGGGACCGACTCGCTATGGTCATCAGGCATGACGGGTTGTTCTGCTGCGTTTTTGGGGCAGCAGAACCAATCGGGAAGAAGCTTTGGTAAGAGGTTGTGTTGTCTGGCACAACACTGATCACTCAACCGTCTGTTTGCGCTACCCCCTACGGGGGCGGGATGTCCGTAAGTGCTGAAGCACTAACGGTCACCTTGCCCCCTTGCGGGGGTGGTTCCGGGCCAGGCGCTAAAGCGCCAAGCCGTCACGTAAAACACACCGGTTATAGGATCAAGCCTTACGGGCAATTAGTATCAGTTAGCTTAACGCATTACTGCGCTTCCACACCTGACCTATCAACGTCCTGGTCTTGAACGACCCTTCAAGGGGCTCGAAGCCCCGGGGATATCTCATCTCAAGGCGAGTTTCCCGCTTAGATGCTTTCAGCGGTTATCTCTTCCGAACATAGCTACCCGGCGATGCCACTGGCGTGACAACCGGTACACCAGAGGTTCGTCCACTCCGGTCCTCTCGTACTAGGAGCAGGTCCCTTCAAATATCCAGCGCCCACGGCAGATAGGGACCAAACTGTCTCACGACGTTTTAAACCCAGCTCACGTACCTCTTTAAATGGCGAACAGCCATACCCTTGGGACCGGCTACAGCCCCAGGATGAGATGAGCCGACATCGAGGTGCCAAACACCGCCGTCGATATGAACTCTTGGGCGGTATCAGCCTGTTATCCCCAGAGTACCTTTTATCCGTTGAGCGATGGCCCTTCCATACAGAACCACCGGATCACTATGACCTGCTTTCGCACCTGCTCGACTTGTCAGTCTCGCAGTCAAGCACGCTTATGCCATTGCACTATCAGCACGATTTCCGACCGTACCTAGCGTACCTTCGTACTCCTCCGTTACACTTTGGGAGGAGACCGCCCCAGTCAAACTGCCTGCCATGCACTGTCCCCGAACCCGCTTCAGGGTCCAAGGTTAGAACCTCAAACAGATCAGGGTGGTATTTCAAGGACGGCTCCACGCAAACTGGCGTTCACGCTTCATAGCCTCCCACCTATCCTACACAGACCGGTTCAAAGTCCAATGCAAAGCTGCAGTAAAGGTTCATGGGGTCTTTCCGTCTAGCCGCGGGGAGATTGCATCATCACAAACACTTCAACTTCGCTGAGTCTCGGGAGGAGACAGTGTGGCCATCGTTACGCCATTCGTGCAGGTCGGAACTTACCCGACAAGGAATTTCGCTACCTTAGGACCGTTATAGTTACGGCCGCCGTTTACCGGGACTTCAATCAAGAGCTTGCACCCCATCATTTAATCTTCCGGCACCGGGCAGGCGTCACACCCTATACGTCCACTTTCGTGTTTGCAGAGTGCTGTGTTTTTATTAAACAGTCGCAGCCACCAGTTTATTGCAACCCCTTCACCCTCCTGGCGCAGGCCAGTCAAGCTACAAGGGCGTACCTTATCCCGAAGTTACGGTACCAATTTGCCGAGTTCCTTCTCCCGAGTTCTCTCAAGCGCCTTAGAATACTCATCTCGCCCACCTGTGTCGGTTTGCGGTACGGTCAATGTGAAACTGAAGCTTAGAGGCTTTTCCTGGAACCCCTTCCAGTTGCTTCGCTCCCTAAGGAGCTCGCGCCACGCCCTTGAATCCTGTGCCCGGATTTGCCAGAGCACCTTCTCCAACGCAGCGACCGGGACTTCCAACACCCGGACAACCTTCCGCGATCCGTCCCCCCATCGCATTTCACACTGGTGCAGGAATATTGACCTGCTTCCCATCAGCTACGCATTTCTGCCTCGCCTTAGGGGCCGACTCACCCTACGCCGATGAACGTTGCGTAGGAAACCTTGGGCTTACGGCGAGGGGGCCTTTCACCCCCTTTATCGCTACTCATGTCAGCATTCGCACTTCCGATACCTCCAGCACACTTTCCAGTGCACCTTCGCAGGCTTACGGAACGCTCTCCTACCATGCGTGCAAAGCACGCATCCGCAGCTTCGGTATATGGCTTAGCCCCGTTACATCTTCCGCGCAGGACGACTCGATCAGTGAGCTATTACGCTTTCTTTAAAGGGTGGCTGCTTCTAAGCCAACCTCCTGACTGTTTTAGCCTTCCCACTTCGTTTCCCACTTAGCCATATTTGGGGACCTTAGCTGGCGGTCTGGGTTGTTTCCCTCTTGACACCGGACGTTAGCACCCGATGTCTGTCTCCCGTGATTGCACTCTTCGGTATTCGGAGTTTGCTATGGCGAAGTAATCCGCAATGGACCCTTCAACCATGACAGTGCTCTACCCCCGAAGGTGAGACACGAGGCACTACCTAAATAGTTTTCGGAGAGAACCAGCTATTTCCAGATTTGTTTAGCCTTTCACCCCTATCCACAGCTCATCCCCTAGTTTTTCAACACTAGTGGGTTCGGACCTCCAGCACGTGTTACCGTGCCTTCATCCTGGCCATGGATAGATCATCTGGTTTCGGGTCTACACCCAGCGACTAAAATCGCCCTGTTCGGACTCGCTTTCGCTACGCCTGCCCTAATCGGTTAAGCTCGCCACTGAATGTAAGTCGCTGACCCATTATACAAAAGGTACGCCGTCACCCCTTGCGAGGCTCCGACTGTTTGTATGCATGCGGTTTCAGGATCTGTTTCACTCCCCTCCCGGGGTTCTTTTCGCCTTTCCCTCACGGTACTGGTTCACTATCGGTCGATCACGAGTATTTAGCCTTGGAGGATGGTCCCCCCATCTTCAGACAGGATTTCACGTGTCCCGCCCTACTTGTCGTACACCTAGTTCTTCCACACTGTTTTCGCCTACGGGGCTATCACCCGCTATGGCCGCACTTTCCAGAGCGTTTGGCTAACACTGCAGATAAAGAGTACAGGCTGGTCCCATTTCGCTCGCCACTACTTTGGGAATCTCGGTTGATTTCTGTTCCTGCGGCTACTTAGATGTTTCAGTTCGCCGCGTTCGCTTCACATAGCCTATGTATTCAGCTACGGATACTCCATTCGGAGTGGGTTTCCCCATTCGGATATCGGTGGATCAAAGCTCGTTTGCCAGCTCCCCACCGCTTTTCGCAGGCTACCGCGTCCTTCATCGCCTGTGATCGCCAAGGCATCCACCACATGCACTTGTTCGCTTGACCCTATAACGGGTGTGTCTCGCGGCCAGCGTTAGCGCTTTAGCGCTTACACTGGGCTCGCCCCCGAAGGGGGTACACATTCCGCTACAGGCTGAGTTTTCGCGTTGTGCCGTATTCCAAGCGCCCTCTTATCGAGGACCCTAAAAAATACTTCGATACAATCACAACCCTGATCAATCTACTCACGTCCATCTCGAGACGCTTTCATTGATCTCTTACTACTGCTTCTTCCTGATTGTTAAAGAACGACAGCCGATATGCGCTACTACCGCACTCGATACTGACTGGCGCAATCGCCAATACGCAATCTCCGGTCAGCTGACCAGCAGATTCTGTATTGGGGATTGGTGGAGGATGACGGGATCGAACCGACGACCCCCTGCTTGCAAAGCAGGTGCTCTCCCAGCTGAGCTAATCCCCCGCACGACAACTTTCAAGGGATCTGCTCTCCACCTTCCGCCCCCTTCGGGGGTGGGGCTTCCGTAAGCGCTGAAGCGCTAACGGCAGCCGACATGGTGGGTCTGGCTGGATTCGAACCAGCGACCCCCGCCTTATCAAGACGGTGCTCTAACCGACTGAGCTACAGACCCCTTCAGCCTGTCCTTCAATGCACAGCCGACAAGTGTGAGTGCTCAACTTAAGACGCAAAGCTCTGGAAAGGAGGTGATCCAGCCGCACCTTCCGATACGGCTACCTTGTTACGACTTCACCCCAGTCATGAATCCTACCGTGGTGACCGTCCTCCTTGCGGTTAGACTAGCCACTTCTGGTAAAACCCACTCCCATGGTGTGACGG
Organism: Paraburkholderia edwinii; assembly: GCF_019428685.1. NCBI lineage: Bacteria > Pseudomonadati > Pseudomonadota > Betaproteobacteria > Burkholderiales > Burkholderiaceae > Paraburkholderia > Paraburkholderia edwinii. Next base: position 661,741 of record NZ_CP080095.1, on the reverse strand, counting down.
GCGGTGTGTACAAGACCCGGGAACGTATTCACCGCGGCATGCTGATCCGCGATTACTAGCGATTCCAGCTTCACGCAGTCGAGTTGCAGACTGCGATCCGGACTACGATCGGTTTTCTGGGATTGGCTCCACCTCGCGGCTTGGCAACCCTCTGTTCCGACCATTGTATGACGTGTGAAGCCCTACCCATAAGGGCCATGAGGACTTGACGTCATCCCCACCTTCCTCCGGTTTGTCACCGGCAGTCTCCCTGGAGTGCTCTTGCGTAGCAACCAGGGACAAGGGTTGCGCTCGTTGCGGGACTTAACCCAACATCTCACGACACGAGCTGACGACAGCCATGCAGCACCTGTGTTACGGCTCCCTTTCGGGCACCCCCACCTCTCAGCAGGGTTCCGTACATGTCAAGGGTAGGTAAGGTTTTTCGCGTTGCATCGAATTAATCCACATCATCCACCGCTTGTGCGGGTCCCCGTCAATTCCTTTGAGTTTTAATCTTGCGACCGTACTCCCCAGGCGGTCAACTTCACGCGTTAGCTACGTTACCAAGCCAATGAAGGCCCGACAACCAGTTGACATCGTTTAGGGCGTGGACTACCAGGGTATCTAATCCTGTTTGCTCCCCACGCTTTCGTGCATGAGCGTCAGTATTGGCCCAGGGGGCTGCCTTCGCCATCGGTGTTCCTCCACATCTCTACGCATTTCACTGCTACACGTGGAATTCCACCCCCCTCTGCCATACTCCAGCAATGCAGTCACCAATGCAGTTCCCAGGTTAAGCCCGGGGATTTCACATCGGTCTTACATCACCGCCTGCGCACGCTTTACGCCCAGTAATTCCGATTAACGCTCGCACCCTACGTATTACCGCGGCTGCTGGCACGTAGTTAGCCGGTGCTTATTCTTCCGGTACCGTCATCCTCCATCCATATTAGGGACGAAGTTTTCTTTCCGGACAAAAGTGCTTTACAACCCGAAGGCCTTCTTCACACACGCGGCATTGCTGGATCAGGGTTGCCCCCATTGTCCAAAATTCCCCACTGCTGCCTCCCGTAGGAGTCTGGGCCGTGTCTCAGTCCCAGTGTGGCTGGTCGTCCTCTCAGACCAGCTACGGATCGTCGCCTTGGTGGGCCTTTACCCCACCAACTAGCTAATCCGCCATCGGCCGCTCCTTGAGCGCGAGGTCCGAAGATCCCCCGCTTTCCTCCATAGAGCGTATGCGGTATTAATCCGGCTTTCGCCGGGCTATCCCCCACTCCAGGACACGTTCCGATGTATTACTCACCCGTTCGCCACTCGCCGCCAGGGTTGCCCCCGCGCTGCCGTCCGACTTGCATGTGTAAGGCATGCCGCCAGCGTTCAATCTGAGCCAGGATCAAACTCTTCAGTTCAATGCCTGTTACTGTTTTCGGTTCCGCAGTTTCCTGCTAAAGAACCGGTCGCTCACTCAACGTACTGACAGTTGGATCTCTCTAAAGAGACCCTTCAATACTGTGTGAGACACTTGATACTTTCGCTATGCAATGACCCCGAGAGGTCATCGTGCGTCGCCATCAAGCACCCACACTTATCGGCTGTGAATTGTTAAAGATCGCATCACGCAAAGGGCTTTAAAACCCGGCTGAAACCACCCAGCCGCTACCGCCCTTTCGTGTCTGCCGCTCGCTGCAGCAGAGAAGCGAGATTATGCAGGCTATCTCCCGCTTCGTCAACACCTATTTCGCTCACGCTTAAAAACTGCTCGGAACATCGGGCACCGCAAACTTCTACAACAGCCCCCGACAACACCCTCGCTCGCGAACGAAGACGCGAATATTAGGCGAGCCAGCGCCATATGACAAGCGAATGACGAAGAATTTTTCGCGTGTCGCCCGCGCGGCCCCAGACACGCTCACGTTTACCGCGCCGCGCCCGTCATCGACTGCAGCGGAATCGCATCCGCCATCGCCGCGTAGCCCGCGTCGTTCGGATGAATGTGATCGCCGCTGTCGAACGTTCGCCGCAGCTGCGACGGATGCGCCGGGTCACGCAGCGCCGCGTCGAAATCGACGACGCCGTCATACGCGCGGCCGGTTCTGATCCACTCGTTCACCGCCAGCCGGGTACTCTCACGTTGCGGCGGCAGCGACGCCGGCGTCAGCGTTGCACCGATCACGCGAATGCCACGCGCGTGCGCGGCGGCAATGACCCGCCGGTAACCTTCGATCAGGCTCGCAGCGGTCACCTGAGTATGCGGCGTATCGCAGTCGAGCCCCGCATGCGGCGGCATCGATGCAAAGTTGATGTCGTTGATGCCGATCATCAGAATCGCGGTCCGCACGCCCGGCCGCTCGAGCACATCGCGATGGAAGCGCGCCTGCAGCGCTTCGCCGTAGCAAGGCGAATCGCTGAGCAGCCGGTTGCCGCTGATGCCGAGGTTGATCACCGCAACCGATCGATCGCCCGCCTGCGACAGTCTGCGTGCCAGCCCATCCGGCCAGCGACGATTTGCATTGAGGCTCGAGCGCATCCCATCGGTGATCGAATCGCCGACGGCTGCGACGGCGACGGCCGACGGCGCGGCCGCGTCGACCATCAATCCGCTTATCCACGCGTACTGCGTGAAGCGCTGCCGGTAAGCCTCACCGGACGCGTCTTGCGCGTGATTGCCGGGCAGCGACACATAGTTCACCTGGTTCGACACCCGGTGCCAGACCGTCATCGACTGCGCCGGCCCCATATACGTGCTGACCGCATACGCTGCACCGGCCACCACGTCGGCGTGGACCGCGTCGCTGTCCGTGGCGCCGCCCGGCGCCACGGTCAACGCGTTCTTCCCGCCAAAGGTCACACGAATCGCCTGCCCCTGCGTTTTCGCGCCCGAACCGGCACGCGCAAGACTCATCTCTTCGATGACAAGCGGCATTTTTCCGTACGCGTTGTCGACATGCACGCGCACCGCGCCGCCCGAAAGCGTCGGATAGATGATCTGCCGCACGGTGCGGCCCGCCACGTCCGGTGCGCGATAGAGCGTCGGCAAGTCCGCGCGTTGCGGAATGGGCTGCAGCGATGTCGCCCATGCGGTGGTCCACTGGCTGGGAGCTTCGGCTGCGAAGGCGACAGCCGGTGTCGCGGAGAAAAATACGGCGCCACAAACAGCAGCCGCGGCGGCAAGCGAGCGAACGAGCATCGGTATCGGATCGACGGAAAAATGGAGCGCACATTGTGCACGATCGATCCGGACATGCTCAGCGCTTTCGCACCTGCGCCGTAACGTAAGTCGCGCAAGCCAGACGAGACCGCCGCCACCGCCCGATTCCGAAATGCCTATTAACCGACCGGTCGGTTGGTTTATACTGCACGACGACAGATCGTCGACACCACCCGCGCACGACGTCGCAAGAAACCCGCAACACGCACCAGCGAGCGCCAGCCATGTACACGCAATCCCTCGACATCGCGAGCCATGCCACGCCGCCCGATTCTTCAGACAACGTCGCCGCATCGTCGCCGGACCAGCAGCGCTTCGACACGGTGATCGCCGCCGATGGAAAAATCGAGCCGCAGGACTGGATGCCCGACGCGTACCGCAAAACGCTCGTGCGGCAGATTTCGCAGCACGCGCATTCGGAGATCGTCGGCATGCTGCCCGAAGGCAACTGGATTTCGCGCGCGCCGAGCCTGAAGCGCAAGGCGATCCTGCTCGCGAAGGTGCAGGACGAAGCCGGTCATGGGCTCTATCTCTACAGCGCGTGCGAAACGCTTGGCGTCTCGCGCGATCAGCTGATCGATGCGCTGCACGCCGGCAAGGCCAAGTATTCGAGCATCTTCAATTACCCGACGCCGAGCTGGGCGGACGTCGGCGTGATCGGCTGGCTTGTCGACGGCGCCGCGATCATGAATCAGATTCCGCTGTGCCGCTGCACGTACGGCCCGTATGCCCGCGCGATGATCCGCATCTGCAAGGAAGAGTCGTTCCACCAGCGGCAGGGCTTCGATGCGCTGCTCGCGATGATGAAGGGCACCGACGCGCAGCGCCAGCTCGTGCAGCAGGCGGTCGACCGCTGGTGGTGGCCGGTGCTGATGATGTTCGGCCCGAGCGACAAGGATTCGGTGCACAGCAATCAGTCCGCGCAATGGGGCATCAAGCGCATCACGAACGACGATCTGCGGCAGAAGTTTGTCGACGCGACCGTCGAACAGGCGAAGGTGCTCGGCGTCGCGCTGCCCGACGACCAGCTGAAGTGGAACGAAGCGCGCGGCCACTACGACTATGGCGCGATCGACTGGGACGAGTTCTGGCGCGTCGTCAATGGCGACGGTCCGTGCAATCGCGAGCGGCTCGCGACGCGTATCAAGGCGCATGACGACGGCACATGGGTACGCGAAGCCGCGCTCGCGCATGCGGAAAAACAACGCCGGCGCGCGCAGCAACAGGCCGCGTGAGCTCACGGCGAACAGACCGGCAGCACCCGACAGCCTGGTAACGCCCGACAGAACCCGGTAACTCCGGTAGCCAGCAAGCAGCCCGACATCGAAGCAAGGAGATCGACAGTGAACAAGGAATGGCCAATCTGGGAAGTCTTCGTGCGCAGCAAGCAGGGGCTCGACCACAAGCATTGCGGCAGCCTGCACGCGGCGGACGCGTCGATGGCGCTGCGCATGGCGCGCGACGTCTACACGCGCCGTCAGGAAGGCGTGAGCATCTGGGTCGTGCCGTCGTCGGCGATTACGGCTTCTGCACCGGATCAAAAGGGCGAGCTGTTCGAGCCGGCGGCCGACAAGATCTACCGCCACCCGACGTTCTTCACGCTGCCCGACGAAGTCAACCACATGTAAGCGCAAAGCCGGATGACAGACATGAACGCCACGCCACATCATCTCGCCTACGTGCTGCGCCTCGCCGATACCGCGCTGATTCTCGGTCAGCGCAATGCCGAGTGGTGCGGGCACGGCCCGATACTCGAAGAGGACATCGCGCTTGCGAACATGAGCCTCGATCTGATCGGTCAGGCGCGCCTGCTCTACACGCACGCGGCGTCGCTCGAAGAGACGCCCAACGGCCAGCCCCGCACCGAGGACGACTACGCGTATTTCCGCACCGAACGCGAATTCGCGAACTACACGCTCGCCGAGTTGCCGCACTACGGGCCGCTCGCCGGCAGCGCACAGGCGGACAAGGACTACGCCGTGACGATCGCGCGCAACTTTCTGTACTCGGCATTGATGGCGCACTTGTGGACCGCGCTGACTCGTTCTGCCGACGCACAGCTTGCGGCAATCGCAGCGAAGTCGTTAAAGGAAACGCGCTATCACGTGCACCACGCGCGCGAGTGGCTGATCCGCTTCGGCGACGGCACCGACGAATCACATCGCCGCGCGCAAGCCGCGCTCGACTGTCTGATGCCGTACACGCGCGAATTTTTCAGCGCCGATGCAATCGAGGACTCGATCGCGGCAGCGGGCATCGGACCGAAGACAGCGGAACTCGAAGCCGTCTGGTTCGACGATGTACGCGCCGCGCTCGACGAAGCGACGCTCACGCTGCCCGAACCCGTCAAGCATGTGAGCACGGGCAAGCATGGCGAGCATTCGGAGCACATGGGCTATTTGCTCGCGGAAATGCAGAGCGTCGCGCGGCAGTATCCGGGCGCGACCTGGTGATCGCCGGTCGCCGCTCACTCCATGCACCACAACCGCAATCGGAATCGCAATCGCAATCGCACGAATCGCTTTACCTCAGACCACGCGAAACGGAGCACCAAACGGAGCACCACAATGACGACGACAATCGCACGCCACCGCGAGGACGACGAGGACACAGCACTCGCCCGCGCATGGACGGCGCTCGAAGCAGTACCGGATCCCGAGATCCCGGTCGTCTCAATCCGTGAACTGGGGATTTTGCGCGATGTGCGCCGCGCGTCTGACGGTGTGCTCGAAGTGGTCATCACGCCGACCTACTCCGGCTGCCCTGCGATGTGGCAAATCGCCGAAGACATCGGCACTGCACTCGACGCCGCACACTTGAAGCCGTATCGAATCGAGACCGTGCTCGCGCCGGCGTGGACCACTGACTGGATCGGCGCCGAGGCACGCGAAAAACTGCGCGCCTATGGCATCGCGCCGCCGACACATCAATGCGCGGTTGATGGCATCAACCACATCGAGTCCGGCCCATACGCGCGTGCGCTCGAAAAAGTCGTCCGCTTTGCCCCGCGCGAGCGCGTCGCATCGACCGTATCCGGCGCCGCTTCCGCATCCGCGGGATCCCTCGCGTCGACCGCCTGCGCCGGGCTAACCGCACCTGCCGCATCGGCTACCCTCGCCTCGCTAACCGAACCCGCGGCCGCATCGATCGCCCGCGCCAGCTTTTCCGCATCCGCCGCATCACCGGCCCACTCCGCAATCACCGCACCCACCGCTTCCGCGCCCCCGCCCTGCTCCCACTGCGGCTCCGCCCACACCGAACGCCTCGCGCAATTCGGCTCGACCGCATGCAAGGCGCTCTACCGTTGCGTCGATTGCCGCGAACCCTTCGACTACTTCAAGCCCTACTGACCCACTCCAACTAACCGACCGCCATGCCGAGCCCCACTCCGCAATTCCACGCGCTGCGCATCCGCGAAGTCCGTCCGGAAACCGCCGACGCGGTCTCGGTCGCATTCGAAGTGCCGCCCGATCTGCGCGACCACTACCGTTTCACGCAGGGCCAGTTCGTTACGCTAAAGGCGCATATCGACGGCGAGGAAACGCGCCGCTCGTATTCGATCTGCGTCGGCGTCACCGACTACGATCGCGACGGCGAATTACGCATCGGCATCAAGCGTGTGCGCGGCGGCCGCTTTTCGAACTTCGCGTTCGACGTGCTGCAGGCCGGCCATACAGTCGACGTGATGACGCCCGACGGCCGTTTCTTCACACACCTGAACGCCGAACAGGGCCAGCAATACGTCGCGTTCGCCGGCGGCTCCGGCATCACGCCCGTGCTCGCGATCATCAAGACGACGCTCGAAATCGAGCCGCGCAGCAACTTTACGTTGATCTACGGCAACCGCAGCGTCGACTCGATCATGTTCGCCGAGGAACTCGAAGACCTGAAGAACCGCTTCATGAACCGTTTCGCGCTGTATCACGTGCTGTCGGACGACCTGCAGGACGTCGAACTCTTCAACGGCGTGCTCGACGAGCGCAAATGCACGGCGTTTCTCGAAACGCTCGTGCCCGCCGCGACGATCGACGAAGCCTTTATTTGCGGCCCGGCGCCGATGATGGACGCCGCCGAAGCCGCGTTGAAAGCGACCGGACTCGCGCAGGAAAAGGTCCACGTCGAACGCTTCGGTTCGCCGCTGCCGCAAGCCGGCGTGCCGCCCGCCGAGATCACCGGCGACACGCCGACCGCCGATCTCGAGATCGTGCTCGACGGCAAGCGCCGCAAGCTGCGCCTGCCGTACGAGGGCTTGAGCCTGCTCGACGTCGGCTTGCGCGCGGGGCTTGCGCTGCCCTATGCGTGCAAGGGCGGCGTCTGCTGCACGTGCCGCGCGAAGGTGCTCGAGGGCGAAGTGAAGATGGACCGGAACTACACGCTCGAAGCGCATGAGATTCGCGACGGCTTCGTGCTGACCTGCCAGTGCCATCCGGTGACGGATAAGGTGGTCGTCAGTTACGACGAACGGTAAGCCGAACAAGCCGCGGATAACCACTCAAAAGCGACGCGATAGCAACCAGAGGGCAAACCCAAAGGCAACCGGAAAGCGTCGCAAACTTGCCCACAGAAACCGGCGCCACAGCGCTTTCGGCGCACTCGCGATCCGCTTACACTAGGGCCGCTCGCGCGCGGCCGCACGATTGCCGCGCGCTGGCCGCCCTTTCAGCTTTCGAGAAAACAAGAACCATGGCCCGAACCCGAGCCCCCGACCACGAAACGCAGCGCGACCAGATTCTCGAGCTTGCCGCGGAAAAGTTTGCGCAGACGAGCTACCCGAGCACGTCGATGTCCGATCTCGCCGCGGCGAGCGGCACGTCGAAAGCGCGCCTTTACCACTACTACGAGAGCAAGGAAGCGATCCTGTTCGATCTGCTCGACCGCTACACGAAGCGGCTGATGCTGATCATCGCCGAGGTGGAAGGATCGAGCCAGCGACGCGGGCTCACCGAACGCGAGACGTTCGCGGAGCTGATCCGCGCGTTCCTCGCCGAATACGAAACTTCGCACAGCCGCCACGTCGCGCTGCTCAACGACGTGAAATACCTCGACGAAGCGCAACGCGACGTGATCCTGAACCGCCAGCGCGACGTGGTGGCCGCGTTCGCGCGCCAGCTTGCGCGTGCCTACCCCGAGCGCGTCGCGCGAGAGAACCAGACCGCGCTGACGATGATGGTGTTCGGCATGATCAACTGGACCTTCACCTGGCTGAAGCCGGGCGGCCGGATGGGCTACCGCGAGTTCGCGGAGCAGGTGGTCGGGATGGTCGATCACGGCCTTTCGGTGACGAAATGATTTTGCAGAGCAGCATGCGGCGTGGCTATTTTGCGACGAAAGCCTGCGCATAACGCGAGCGCTCACTAACGTTCAACCCCCTGAAAAACAAGGATTTGCATCGACACGCTGAGCCTTGTTGCCGCTCAGACATGTCCGAAATACGGGTTTTCCCTAGTGATGAATGAAGCTTTCAGTTAAAATCACTGCTGCGGCGCATCATGCCGTCAGATGAATAGGAGAACCCGCCATGAGCAAGACGACTGCCCGAGCCAAAGAGCCGATCGCGCTGCCCGATCGCGCGTCGAGCGCGGCCGGCCTTGCGCCTGCGCTGGTTCGCGAACTGAGCTCGAAAGACCGCGAGCGCCTGCTCGCCCACTTCCTGAGCCTCGGCGAAGACGATCGCCTGCTGCGCTTCGGCCAGTTCGTGCCGAACCACGTCATCGAAAACTACGTTCGCACGCTCGACTTCGACCGCGACCGGGTCTTCGGCGTCTTCAACAGTGAACTCGCGCTGAGCGGTGTCGCACACCTCGCGTACCTGTCGCCGGAAGACGGCGAGCGCACGGCCGAACTCGGCGTGTCGGTGCTCGAAAGCGCGCGCGGCCGTGGTATCGGCACGAAGCTCTTCGAGCGCGCGACCATCCGCAGCCGCAACACGCATGTCACGACGCTCTACATGCATTGCCTGTCGCGCAACAAGACGATGATGCATATCGCAAAGAAGGCGGGCATGCGGATCGAGCGCGCGTACGGTGAAGCCGACGCATATCTGAAGCTCGCGCCGGCGGACCAGTCCAGCATTCTCAAAGAGATGCTCGAAGAGCAGGCAGCCGCGTTCGACTATGCGTTGAAGCGCCAGGCCCAACAGACGTCGACGCTGCTCGAATCGCTGTTGCCGGCGGAACTGGCCGCCTGATTTCTTCGTTTGGCGACACGCAGCACAGCGCGCGAATTCACCTGATCGGCAACGCCGTCGTCTCCTTGAACGTCTCGAGCGAGAAGCTCGACTTCACATCGACGACGGACGGGTGATGCAGCAGCACGTCCTGCACGAAGTGCGAAAAGTGCGCCATATCGGCGACCTGCACGCGCAGCAAGTAATCCATCTCACCGGTCATCGCGTGACAGGCCACCACCTCGGGCCACGTCTGCACGGCCGCGCGAAAAAGCTCTGCATGCGTCGCCCGCGCGTGCACATGGGCTGACTCGCCTCGTGCGCCGCCGCCTACCGGCGTTCCGCGCTTTTCAAGCCGCACATTGACGAACGCGAGCAGACTGAGCCCGAGCTGCTGCGCATCCAGCAACGCGACGTAGCCGCGAATCACACCGCTCTCCTCGAGCCGGCGAATCCGCCGCAAGCATGGGCTCGGCGACAGATTGACCCGCTCCGCAATTTCCTGATTCGACAGCCTGCCGTCCTGTTGAAGGATCGCGAGAATACGCCGGTCGATTGCATCGAGTTCTGGTTCAGCCATCTTCTGCCGTCCTGACGCGAAGTCACGCTATTAAATAGCTAAACACTAGCCATCGACGATTAATTTCGCAAGTTTCCGCTGTACTGCCATCGATAAACTTGCTTCATCGCGTCCGTTTCGGGCGTAGGGCATCTCATGGCATTCCGGATGGAGACTCGCATGAAGGTACAAACGTGGGACAACCCCGTCGGCACCGACGGCTTCGAATTCATCGAATACACGGCCCCCGACCCGAAGGCGCTCGGCAAGGTATTCGAGCAGATGGGCTTTACGGCCATCGCGCGCCACCGGCACAAGAACGTGACGCTGTACCGCCAGGGCGAAATCAACTTCATCATCAACGCGGAACCCGACTCGTTCGCGCAACGCTTCGCGCGGCTGCATGGTCCGTCGATCTGCGCGATCGCGTTCCGTGTGCAGGATGCGGCGAAAGCGTACCGCCACGCGCTCGATCTCGGTGCCTGGGGCTTCGACAACAAGACCGGTCCGATGGAACTGAACATTCCGGCGATCAAAGGCGTCGGCGATTCGCTGATCTATTTCGTCGACCGCTGGCGCGGCAAGAACGGCGCGAAGCCGGGCAGCATCGGCGACATCGGCATTTACGATGTCGACTTCGAGCCGATCCCGGGCGCGGACCCCGCCGCAACCAGCACCAGCCCGCCCGTCGGCCATGGCCTCACCTACATCGATCACCTGACGCACAACGTGCACCGCGGCCGCATGCGCGAATGGGCCGAGTTCTACGAGCGCCTCTTTAACTTCCGCGAAGTTCGCTACTTCGATATCGAAGGGAAAGTAACCGGCGTGAAATCGAAAGCGATGACCTCGCCGTGCGGCAAGATCCGTATTCCGATCAACGAAGAAGGCTCGGAGACGGCCGGCCAGATTCAGGAGTATCTCGACGCCTATCACGGCGAAGGCATCCAGCACATCGCGCTCGGCACGAACGACATCTACCGGACCGTCGACGGCATGCGCGCATCGAACATCGCGCTGCTCGACACGATCGATACCTACTACGAACTCGTCGAGCGCCGCATACCGAACCACGGCGAACCGCTCGATGAACTACGCAAACGGAAGATCCTGATCGACGGCGCGCACGACGATCTGTTGCTGCAAATCTTCACAGAAAATCAGATCGGGCCGATCTTCTTCGAGATCATTCAGCGTAAGGGAAACCAGGGTTTCGGCGAAGGCAACTTCAAGGCGCTGTTCGAATCGATCGAGCTCGATCAGATCCGCCGCGGCGTGGTGAAAGACAACGCTTGAATCGAAGGACGGGGACGAAGTGCCGGACAAACCGGCGAATCAACGAAGTGCAGCGCGTACAGACAACGACAAGGCGAATGACGAAGCGAACGCCGTCATTCGTCCGACGGCGCGCGCAGTGAAACACTACTGCCTGTGGAAGAAGCGTCGTCGCGATTGGCATCCGCCGATGTGCGCGACACAGTTTGCGCCGTACGAACGATACCGTTCGAACCGGTGTTCGACGCAGGCTGTGCGCTATTCGCGCGCACCGGTGCGTTGATGGCGAAAAATGCTGCTGAGACCATCAGGAAGGTCTGGACATGCTTGCTGTTCATCATGCTTGCTCCTGTTCTGATTGCCTGCGCTGCGAAGCTTCACCCCATGTGAAACGTTGCCGGGAAAGCGCAGGTGGGCTGTTAGACAAGCGTTCGACAGCCAGTTCCAGCCGCCGGCGGCTTTTACAGCTTGTTACACCGGAGAACGGCACGTCATACCGGAGGTCATACCTGCGTCATGAGAAACCGTGTCGAACCGCGCATTGCAGGGGCCGTGTTGCAATGCGGCGGGTTTTTCCGGGTGCTACCATCGACTAAAACCCGTCATCATGGCGGCCAGGCCATGACGGTCGATGCCAACGCATTCACAAGATGCTGCGGCGTCATGCAGTTTTTGGTGATCCCAAAGTCGCTGGAGGAGTACACATAATGAATGCCCCACTGGACGCAGGTCAGCGAGCCTCGCTCGAAGCCGCGTTAACGTCGGTTACGCTCGACGACAAATACACACTCGAACGCGGCCGTGCGTATATGAGCGGCATCCAGGCGCTCGTGCGGCTGCCGATGCTGCAGCAGGAGCGCGACAAGGCCGCGGGACTCGACACGGCCGGCTTCATCTCCGGCTATCGAGGCTCGCCGCTCGGCGGCCTCGACCTCTCGCTGTGGAAGGCGAAGAAACACCTCGCAGCGCATCAAATCGTTTTCCAGCCAGGCGTCAACGAAGACCTCGCCGCGACCGCAGTCTGGGGCTCGCAGCAGGTCAACCTGTACCCGAGCGCGAAACACGACGGCGTGTTTTCGATGTGGTACGGCAAGGGCCCCGGCGTCGACCGTTCGGCCGACGTCTTCAAGCACGGCAACTCGGCCGGCTCGTCACGGCACGGCGGGGTGCTGGTATTGGCGGGCGACGACCACGCAGCGAAATCGTCGACGCTCGCGCATCAGTCCGAGCACATCTTCAAGGCCTGCGGGCTGCCCGTGCTGTTCCCGTCGAACGTGCAGGAATATCTCGACTTCGGCCTGCACGGCTGGGCGATGAGCCGCTATTCGGGCCTGTGGGTCGCGATGAAGTGCGTGACCGACGTCGTCGAATCGTCGGCCTCGGTCGATATCGATCCTCACCGCACGCAAATCGTTCTGCCGACCGACTTCGCCATGCCGGAAGGCGGACTCAATATCCGCTGGCCCGATGCGCCGCTCGTGCAGGAAGCGCGACTGCTCGACTACAAGTGGTATGCGGGTCTCGCCTACGTGCGCGCGAACAAGCTCGATCGCATCGAGATCGATTCGCCGCATGCGCGCTTCGGCATCGTCACCGGCGGCAAGGCGTATCTCGACGTGCGCCAGGCGCTGTTCGATCTCGGGCTCGACGACGAAACCTGCGCGCGCATCGGCATCCGGCTCTATAAGGTCGGCTGTGTCTGGCCGCTCGAAGCGCAAGGCGCGCAGGCGTTCGCGCGCGGCCTCGAAGAAATTCTCGTGGTCGAAGAAAAGCGCCAGATTCTCGAATACGCGATCAAGGAAGAGCTGTACAACTGGCCCGATGCGCAGCGTCCGCGCGTGTTCGGCAAGTTCGACGAGAAGGATGGCGCCGGCGGCGAATGGTCGGTGCCGATGGGCAACTGGCTGCTGCCCGCGCATTACGAGCTATCGCCGGCCATCATCGCGAAGGCGATCTCCACACGGCTCGACAAGTTCGATCTGCCGTCCGATGTGCGCGCGCGCATCGCGGCACGCATCGCCGTGATCGACGCGAAGGAAAAAGCGCTCGCGCGGCCGCGTGTCGAAGCCGAGCGCAAGCCGTGGTTCTGCTCCGGCTGCCCGCACAACACATCGACCAATGTGCCCGAAGGTTCGCGCGCGATGGCCGGCATCGGCTGCCACTATATGACCGTGTGGATGGACCGCAGCACGAGCACGTTCAGCCAGATGGGCGGCGAAGGCGTCGCGTGGATCGGCCAGGCGCCGTTCACGAACGACAAGCACGTGTTCGCGAATCTCGGCGACGGCACCTACTTCCACTCAGGGCTCATTGCGATTCGCGCGGCAATCGCGTCGAAGGCCAACATCACGTACAAGATTCTGTACAACGATGCGGTCGCGATGACGGGCGGCCAGCCCGTCGACGGCACGCTGACCGTGCCGCAGATCACGCATCAGCTCGCGGCCGAAGGCGCAAAGCGCATCGTGATCGTCACCGACGAGCCGGACAAGTACACGCCGAACGTCGGCCTCGCGCCCGGCATCACCGTGCACCACCGCGATCAGCTCGACGACGTGCAGCGCGAGCTGCGCGACATCGAAGGCACGACGATCCTGATCTACGACCAGACCTGCGCGACCGAGAAGCGCCGCCGCCGCAAACGCGGCGCGTATCCGGACCCGGCGAAGCGCGTCGTGATCAACGAAGCCGTGTGCGAAGGCTGCGGCGATTGCTCGGTGCAGTCGAACTGTCTGTCGGTCGAGCCGCTCGAGACTGAGTACGGCACGAAGCGGCAGATCAACCAGTCGACCTGCAACAAGGACTATTCTTGCCTGAAGGGCTTCTGCCCGAGCTTCGTCACCGTTGAGGGCGGGCAGTTGCGCAAGCCCGCGGCCACCGGTGTCGCGAGCGATACGATGCCGCCGGTTCCGGAACCTGACGTGCCTGCGATCAGCCACCCGTACGGCGTGCTCGTCACGGGCGTCGGCGGCACCGGTGTCGTGACGATCGGCGCCTTGCTCGGCATGGCCGCGCACCTCGAAAGCAAGGGCGTGACCGTCCTCGACGTCACGGGCCTCGCGCAGAAAGGCGGCGCCGTGATGAGCCACGTGCAGATCGCGAACCGTCCCGACGATATCCACGCGACGCGTATCGCAATGGGGGAAGCGGACCTCGTGATCGGCTGCGACGCGATCGTGACCGCCAGCGACGAATGCGTATCGCGGATGCAGAACGGCCGCACGCACGTCGTGCTCAATAGCGCGCCGACGCCGACCGCGGCATTTATCAAGAATCCGGACTGGACCTTCCCCGGCGCCAGCACCGACGCCGACGTGCGCGCCGCGGCCGGCGACGAACATGTGTCCGCCGTCGATGCGAACCGCTTTGCAGTTTCGCTGCTCGGCGATGCGATCTATACGAACCCGTTCGTGCTCGGTTACGCGTGGCAGCGCGGCTGGCTGCCGCTCACGCACGAGTCGCTGCGTCGCGCCATCGAACTGAACGCGGTGCAGGTCGAGAAGAACCTCGCTGCCTTCGAGTGGGGCCGGCGCGCCGCGCACGACCTCGCCGCGGTGCGCGCGCTCGCGGGATCGCAGGGCCGCACGCCCGACTCCGACACGGCCGGCAGCAAGATCGTATCGCTGCATACGCCGAAGGCGCTCGATACGCTGATCGACAAGCGCGTCAAGTATCTGGCCGCATATCAGAACAATGCTTATGCGGCGCGCTACAAAAAGCTTGTGGACGAAGTGCGCGCGGCCGAAACCGCGCTCGATCCATCCCGTACGTTTGATACTCAATTGCCGCTGACCGAAGCCGTCGCGAAGAATCTGCACAAGCTGATGGCCTACAAGGACGAGTACGAGGTCGCGCGCCTCTATACGGACCCGGTGTTTATCGAGAAGGTGAAGGCAAACTTCGAAGGCGACTGGAAGCTCAAGTTTCACCTCGCTCCGCCCGCGCTTTCGAAGAAGGACGCGCACGGTCATCTCGTGAAGAAGCAGTTCGGCCCGTGGATGCTTGGCGCGATGCGCGTACTCGCGAACATGCGCTTCCTGCGCGGCACGGCGTTCGACGTGTTCGGCAAGACGGAAGAGCGTCGCACCGAACGCGCGTTGATTGTCGAATATGAGGCGCTCGTGCGCGAACTGATCAGCGGACTCGCTCAAGGCAACTCGGCCTCGGCGGAACGACGCGCGCTGGCCCTCGAACTGGCGAACCTGCCGGACGGCATCCGCGGCTATGGTCACGTGAAGGAAAACAACCTGAAAGGCGTGCGGTCGAAATGGTCGCAACTGCTCGCGAAATGGCGCGCGCCCGCTGGAGGCTGGACGCGACACGTCGCGTAACCGCTGTACCGCCGCCGCTCGACGCTGAGCGACGGCGAATGCCATGAACGCGTAAAAAAGGGGCGCCCGATCCGTTCGAGACGCCCCTTCTGTTTTGCGAAGCCCTACGTCAGCTCTATGGCGCAGACAACGCAGCGCTCAGCGCACATCGCTTACTTCGCGACCGCCTGCCGCACCGCGACGTTCGCCGACGCCACTGCCGTCATGTTGATGATGCGTCGCACCGTCGCGGCCGGCGTCAGGATATGCACGGGTTTCTCGGCGCCGAGCAGGAACGGCCCGACCGTCACGCCGTCGCCGCCGATCATCTTCAGCAGGTTGTACGTGATGTTCGCCGCTTCGACGTTCGGCATGATCAGCAGGTTCGCTTCGCCCGCGAGCGTCGTGCCGGGGAATGCCGCCTTGCGCACGGCCTCGGACAGCGCCGCGTCGCCGTGCATTTCGCCGTCGATTTCGAGGTTCGGCGCGCGCTCGGAAATCAGCTTGCGCGCCGCCGCCATCCGCTGCGACGACGACGAAGGCGAGCTGCCGAAGTTCGAGCTCGACAGCAGCGCGACCTTCGGCGCAATGCCGAACTTCTCGATCTCGCGCGCGGCCAGCAGCGTCATGTCGGCGAGCTCTTCAGCGGTCGGGCATTCATTGACATACGTGTCGCAGATAAACAGATTGCGGCCCGGCAGCATCAGCAGGTTCATCGCCGCGAAGTTGCGCACGTTCTCCGACTTGCCCAGCACCTGATCGATAAACTTCAGATGCGTGTGGTACTGGTCGATCATGCCGCAGATCATCCCGTCCGCATCGCCGAGACGCACGAGAATCGCACCGATCAGCGTATTGAACTTGCGCATCGCGGCCTTCGCCACTTCGGGCGTCACGCCTTCGCGCGCGCCGATCTCGTGGTACTCCTGCCAGCACTTCTGATAGCGCGGGTCGTCCTCCGGATTGACGATCTCGAAGTCTTCGCCACACTTGAGCTTCGAGCCCATCTTTTTCAGACGCATCTCGACGACCGCCGGCCGCCCGATGATGATCGGGCGCGCGATCTTTTCGAGCAGCACGAACTGAGCGGCGCGTAGCACGCGCTCGTCTTCGCCTTCCGCGAACACGATACGCGCCGCCGGCTGCGATTTCGCGGCGGCAAACACGGGCCGCATCACGAGACCCGTTCGATAGACGGTCGCGCCGAGCTCTTCGCGATACGCGTCCATATCCTTGATCGGCCGCGTGGCGACGCCCGAATCCATCGCGGCCTGCGCGACGGCCGGCGCAATCTTGATGATCAGGCGCGGATCGAACGGCTTCGGAATCAGATAGTCGGGACCGAACTCGAGCGAGTGCCCTTCGTACGCCTTCGCAACTTCGTCGCCCTGATCGGTTTCTTCGGCAAGCTCAGCAATCGCGCGCACGCACGCGAGCTTCATTTCCTCGGTGATCGTCGTCGCACCGACGTCGAGCGCGCCGCGGAAGATGAACGGGAAGCACAGCACGTTGTTCACCTGGTTCGGATAGTCCGAACGCCCGGTCGCGACGATGCAGTCGGGCCGCACCTTCTTCGCTTCTTCCGGACGGATCTCGGGCTCCGGGTTCGCGAGCGCGAGAATCAGCGGCTGCGTGCCCATCTCCTTCACCATCTCCGGCTTCAGCACGCCGGCGCTCGAGCAGCCGAGGAACACGTCGGCGCCCTTGATCGCATCGGCGAGCGTACGCGCATCGGTATGCGCGGCATAACGCGCCTTCGACGGATCGAGATTGTCGCGGCCCTCGTAGATCACGCCCTTCGAGTCCGTCACGAGAATGTGCTCTTTCCCGAGGCCGAGATTGACGAGCAGATCGAGACACGCGATCGCCGCGGCGCCTGCGCCCGAGCAGACCAGCTTCACCTTCGCGAGATCCTTGCCGACCACCTTCAGGCCGTTCAGGATTGCCGCCGAAGCGATGATCGCGGTGCCGTGCTGATCGTCGTGGAAGACCGGAATCTTCATGCGCTCGCGCAGCTTCTTCTCGATGTAGAAGCATTCGGGCGCCTTGATGTCTTCGAGGTTGATGCCGCCGAGCGTCGGCTCGAGCATCGCGATCGCTTCGACGAGCTTATCGGGATCGGATTCGTTGAGCTCGATATCGAACACGTCGATGCCGGCGAATTTCTTGAACAGACACCCCTTGCCTTCCATCACCGGCTTGGCGGCGAGCGGCCCGATATTGCCGAGGCCGAGCACCGCGGTGCCGTTCGTGACGACGCCGACCAGATTGCCGCGCGACGTGTACTTCTGCGCATCGAGCGGCTCGCCGTGAATGGCCATGCACGCGGCTGCGACGCCCGGCGAATACGCAAGCGACAGATCGAGCTGGTTCGACAGCGGCTTGGTCGGTGTGACCGAGATCTTGCCGGGCCGCGGATTCTGGTGATAGGCGAGAGCGCTTTGCTTCAGTTGTTCGTCCATGTTTTGACCTGCGAGACGTTAGGAATTCGAACCCGGTTCGCTCAGATTCTCTCGACCGGGAGCGGACACGGGAGAGCGGCATGGCGAGCGTAAGCGGGGAATCGCGCGCGATTCAGGGTCGGCTAGTGTACCGCTTACAAATGAAGAATCGGCATGAACCGGCGGGGTAACAGCAGATAGCATCGCGAAAGATCGGGCTGCTTGTCACGCTGCAATGCGAAACGAACGCCATGGGACGCCGTGGATGGCGCCGCAGCGGCTCGATTCAGCCCGTCATTCAAGTGCGGCGCCGCGGCGCTCGGGAATCAGCAGCAGGGTCGCGACGATGTCGAGCAGATAGATCGACGCGAGCAGCGCCAGCGCCGCGCCGAACGAGTAGCGCGCCGCAAGCGAGCCGACGACGACCGGCCCGAATCCGCCGACCGCGCGGCCGAGATTGAAGAGCACGTTCTGCGCGGTCGCGCGCGCCTCGGTCGGATAGAGCTCCGAAATCAGCGCGCCGTAGCCGCCGATCATCCCATTGACGAACATGCCCATCACGGCGCCGCCGACGAGCAACGCATACGGTGTGCCGAGATGCGCGTAGACGAACACCATCAACACCGCGCCCGCCTGATAGAACAGAAACGTCGGCTTGCGCCCGAAGCGGTCCGCGGCGATGCCGAACAGCCAGATGCCGACGGCCATGCCAAGCACGGTCACCGCAGTCCATAGACCGGAGCGTGTCAGCGAATAGCCGAACGTCTTCGACAGGTACGTGGGCAGCCAGATCATGAGGCCGTAATAGCCGAAGTTCTGCACCGAGCAAAGGATGGCGACCCCGACGCTCGTGCGTATTGCATGACAGTCGGCCACGAGCAGCCTGAGCGGCTGCGTGCGCATGCCGCGCGCGACGCGCTCGCTAAAGAGCGCCGGCTCCTCGACGCGCCGCCGCACGACGAACGACAGCACGGCCGGCAGCAGCCCGATCGCGAACATGCCGCGCCAGCCGACGATGGGCAGCAGCATCGGCGTGAGCAACGCGGCCGCGAGCACGCCCGTCTGCCACCCGAGTCCGACATACGACGAGACGCGCGCTCGCTGCGACGCGGGCCACGCTTCGGCGACGAGCGTCATGCCGATGCCGAATTCGCCGCCAAGGCCGATGCCGGCGATCGTCCGGTACACGAGCAGGTCCGCATAACCTTGCGCGAGCGCGCATAGGCCGGTGAACACCGCGAACAGCAGGATGGTCCACGTCAGCATCCGCACGCGGCCGAAGTAGTCGCTCAATACGCCGAAGATCAATCCGCCCGCGACCGCGCCGATCAGCGTCCACGTGACGAGCGAGCCCGCCTGCGCCGACGACAGATGCAACTCCGCCGCGATGGCCGGCAGCATGAAACCGAGGATCAGCAGATCGAAGCCGTCCATCGCGTAGCCGAGCGCGGACGCGATCAGCGCTCGCGCGGCGTAGCCGGGACGGGCGGCGGGGCCGGCGGTATCGGAAGTGGCAAGGTTCATGGGGTCGGTCAGGGAGGCATGCTTGTGCGCCGTTCGCGAAAGCCGCGTGAGTTTAATAGCCATGCGGGCGCGTCACAAGCGCGGTCAAAAACGTCTGCGACGCCCACGTCGAAGCGGCCACCGGCCCGCGCAGCGCTCGTCGGACGAGCCCGAATCGGGTAAAATTGCGGGCTACGCGCAGCAGCCCGGTTCGCCGCAGTTTGGCCCGCGTTCGGCCCGAAGTGCCGCCCGCTTCTGCGCTGGCGGCTTTGTACAGCGTTTGAGCGCAGTGGCTTCGCAGTCACGCGACACGCCTGAGCACAGCGCCTTCCCTCCCGCTTGGCTACGTCACAATTTACGTGCACGCGTTGCGTGCACCACACCCAAGGACCGCCCATGACAGGCTTCGATCGCCAGACGATCTCCGACACGACCGCCCGAATGCTGCTCGAAGTTCAGGCCGTGCATTTCAACGCTGAGAAACCGTATATCTTCACGTCCGGCTGGGCGAGCCCGGTGTACATCGACTGTCGCAAGCTGATTTCTTATCCGCGTCTGCGCCGCGGCCTGATGGAAATGGCCGAATCGACCATTCTTCGCGACGTCGGCTACGAGCAGATCGATGCCGTCGCGGGCGGCGAAACCGCCGGCATTCCGTTTGCCGCATGGATCGCGGACCGTCTGATGGTGCCGATGCAATACGTGCGCAAGAAGCCGAAGGGCTTCGGCCGTAACGCGCAGATCGAGGGTCTGCTCACCGAAGGCCAGCGCGTGCTGCTCGTCGAAGACCTGACCACCGATAGCCGCAGCAAGATCAACTTCATCAACGCGCTGCGCACCGCGGGTGCGACGGTGAACCACTGCTTCGTGCTGTTCCACTACAACATCTTCAAGGAAAGCGTGTCGGTGCTCAAAGACATCGACGTCGATCTGCACGCGCTCGCAACGTGGTGGGATGTGTTGCGTGTCGCGAAGGAAGCCGGCTACTTCGAAACGAAGACGCTCGACGAAGTCGAGAAGTTTCTGCATGCGCCGGCTGAGTGGTCGGCAGCGCACGGTGGGGCGAACGCAGCACCGCAATAAGGTGACGTAATAAGTTGACGCGGTGAGTCGATGCATCAGATCGAATATCGCCGCTTCAGGTTAAAGAAAGAGAAAGCCGCACATCGTCGTCACACGATGTGCGGCTTTTTTGCTTTGCTAACTAAATGAACATGCGTGAACACTCGGGAACGCGCAGCGCACCGTTTCCCATCACGGTTTGTCCGTCGCTCCCGCTTCGCCTGGCGTTCCCGCCTCGCCGGCTTTGCCGGGATTACCTGGATTGCTTGCCTCGCCCGGCGCATAGGACGACAGATTCATCAACCCGTTGCTTTGCGCATACTGGAAGAGTTCCGAATCGCGCTCGAGACCGAGCTTGCGCATCGCCGTATTCTTCTGTGTGCTGATCGTCTTGATGCTGCGGCTCAACTGTTCAGAAATTTCCTTGATGGTCATGCCCGATACAAACAGCCGCACGACCTCGAGTTCGCGCTTCGACAGGATCACTTCATCGTTTTTGCCGCCCGCGTTCATGCGCAACGTTTCCAACGCTGCCTTCACCGACGGGCTCATGTATTCGATATTGCGCCCCACGTGCTGAACCGCGAGGCCGATATGACTCAGATCGTCGGCCTTGTTGACCACCGAGATCACGCCAAGCTCCGAGAGACGCTTCAATAGCGCCGCGTTCTCGAGCATCGTCAGTACGACGATCGGCAAGTCTGGAAAATTGCGCCGCAAGTAGCCGATCAGCGGCAAACCATCGCCGTATTGACCGCCCGGCATTGCGAGATCGGTGACGAGCACGTCGCACGCGACGGTCTGCAGCACTTTCACGAGTTCTGTCGATTGGCGCGCACGCGCCACGACCTGAATGCCCGGGAATTTGAGCAACGCCTGCTCGGCGCCAAACAAAATCACCGGATGGTCGTCGGCCACGACGACCTTGATTGGATTTTGCATCGCGCTCCCTTCGCCTGATAACCCACGCTCCGAAACTTCAGTCATCCAACTATTCTTTAGTTCTAAATGTCTTGGGCTTGCCACTGCCCGCCAGTGAGCGGGTGTCCGACTATAGCCGATTTCGCCCGTCACTGGCCGTCTCTATCAGGAACAACAGCGACAAAGAATGGCCTCGCACAAGCGTAATGTTAGACTCGATTCGGCTTCACGGTACAAAACAGGGACAATATCATCGTGGTCACATGGCAGCGGGGTCAGCGCTAAAGGCGTTCACTCCATTTTGCTAGTCGCTCAGGAGAATCGGCACATGCGCATGCGTTGCTCGAACGTTCGCCTTTCCACGTTTCGATTCTTTGCAAACTTTCACGCATTTTTGTTTGCTGCTTTGTTGATTGCTGTTGCAGCGTGTCTCGCGCCAAATGTTTTGACATCGGCGAACGCACAAACAGCCCAACCGGCCCAACCCGTTGCCTTCACTATGTCGAGCACGAGCTTCAAACCCGGCGGCACTGTGGGGCAAGCGCAAGTGTTCAACCAGGATGATTGCAAGGGCGGCAACCGGTCGCCGCAACTGTCGTGGCGCGATCCGCCGGCGGGCACACGCGGCTTCGCCATCACAATGTTTGACACCGATGCTCCGGGTCGCGGCTGGTGGCATTGGGCCGTCGTCGGCGTCCCCGCCAATGTCGACCACTTGCCGGAAAACGCAAGCGCATCCGGTTACCTCAGCAAGATTGGCGCGGTCGAAGCGCGCAACGACTTCGACGTCGATGGTTACGGCGGCCCCTGCCCGCCGCCGGGCAAACCGCATCGCTATGTGATCACCGTCTATGCGCTCAACACCGCCGACTTGCGCTTCGGACCAGGCCGCCCCGCGCTGATGTTCGACCACGAGATCAACACGGCGACGATTGGCTTCGCACGCATGACGGTCATGTACGGCCGCTGATCGTTGATGACAGTCACGTGAACGTTGCGGTGCGGGTGTCGGTGTGAGTCAGGGCACAAGCAGCGGTACGTGCGCCACGTTTGCTTACACGTTTTTCTCGCGGCGTCGCGCACGTCGCGCCATCCGGTCTTAAAATGTCGGTCCGGCGCCGCAATGGACCACAGCGGATCACCCGCAGACCATCGCAGCCTTCAAGGCGCCCCGGTTCACCCAAGCGAGATCGAGATGAGCACGAAAGTTTTTGTCGACGGACAGGAAGGCACGACCGGCCTGAAAATCTTCGAATATCTGTCGCAACGCGGCGACGTAGAAGTGATGCGCATCGATGAAGCGAAGCGCAAGGACCTTGACGAGCGCCGCCGCCTCATCAACGCGTCGGACGTCACCTTTCTTTGTCTGCCGGACGTCGCATCGCGCGAATCGGCATCGCTCGTCGAAAACGATCGCACGGTGCTGATCGACGCGAGCACCGCGTTCCGCACGCACGCCGACTGGGCCTACGGCCTGCCCGAACTGGCCCGCGCGCAGCGCGACCGCGTGCGCCATGCGAAGCGGATTGCCGTGCCCGGCTGCCATGCATCGGCCTTCGTGCTCGCGATGCGGCCGCTCGTCGACGCCGGCGTCGTCGCGCCCGATTTCGCGGCGCACAGCTACTCGCTGACCGGTTACAGCGGCGGCGGCAAGAAGATGATTGCCGAGTACGAAGCGGGCGGCAACGCGAAGCTCAATAGCCCGCGCCCGTACGCGCTCGGTCTCACGCATAAGCATCTGCCGGAAATGGCCGCGCATACGGGCCTGACGTCGCCGCCGGTGTTCACGCCGATCGTCGGCAGCTTCTACAAGGGGCTTGCGGTCACCACCTACTTCTCGCCGTCGCAGCTCGCGAAACGCGTGACGCCGCAAGACGTGCAGGCACTGTTCGCCGAGTACTACCGGGGCGAGGCGTTCGTGCGCGTCGCGCCGTTCAATGCCGACGACAACCTCGATACGGGCTTCTTCGACGTGCAGGCGAACAACGACACGAATCGCGTCGATCTGTTTGTGTTCGGCAACGAGGAACGCTTCGTCACGGTGTCGCGTCTGGACAACCTTGGCAAGGGCGCGTCGGGCGCGGCGATTCAGTGTATGAATCTCGCGATTGGCGCCGACGAGGGCGCCGGATTGAAGCCTTGAGCGGGTAGCGGGCACAGGCCGATAGCGTCGGTGCGCATCGGCTTGCGTTGTTCGAGCAACGGATTGACCTGATGAAGGCTGGCGATGAAACGCCAGCCTTTTTCTTTTCCGGCTTTCACGCCAACCGATCGGCAGGCGCCGGGCGGTGACCGGCTTTCACGCCAAGCGACCGGCGGGCAATGATCCAGGCGGCAAAAAGCGGATAAAAAAAAGCCCGCCGAGGTGGCGGGCTGAATCCATATCAGAGGAGACATGGAGGAGACAGGAATCACTATAGCAAAAGGTTTGGTGCGACGCAACAACTTGTGAAAACGTCCGCTCTCCTGTCGTGGATCGGCCACAACCGCCGGAGAGCCCCGTTTCATATGGCAGTCGCGCGATGCTTTTTTGTGCTCTGCGTCATGCGCGAAACATCGTTCGCACATGACGCATATCCCGGGCAATCGCGACCGCACGGCGAAAATGCCGCCCCGACCCAGCGCCCAGCGCCCAGCGCCCAGCGCTCAGCGCCCCGCGCGGCGCGCCGCGACCTGCCCGAGCACCGCAAAGTCCTTCTCGCCGTCCCCATGCGCCATCGCCTCGATCAGGCTGTCGCGCACGACGCTCGCGACCGGCAACGGCGCATTCACCGATTCCGCCGCGGCAAGCGCGAGCCGCACGTCTTTCATACCGAGGCGCGCCTTGAACAGCGCCGGTTCATAGCGCTGCTCGGCAATCATCTTGCCGTAGCCCTGATACACGACGCCCTGAAACAGATTGCTCGTGATCACGTCGAGAAAATCCTGCATCGCGACGCCGTGGCCGGCCAGCATGGCCGACGCTTCGCCAAGCGACTCGATCGCCGACCCGATCAGAAAGTTCGTTGCAAGCTTCATCACATTCGCCTGCTGCGCGAGCGAACCGATGCGCCAGGTTTTTTGGCCCATCGCGTCGAGCACGGGCTGCACGCGATCGATCGCTTCGGCCGGACCGGCGGCGACGATCGTTAACTTGCCGGCCGCGGCCACGTCAGGACGCCCCATTACCGGCGCCGCAACGTAGTTGAGACCGCGCTGCGCATGCTCGTGCGCGAGCTCTTCGGCCAGCGCGACGGAGATCGTCGCCATGTTCACGTGAATCTGCCCGCGCGGCGCCTCATCGAGCACGCGAGCGTTGATCACCTCGCGCACCGCCGCGTCGTCGGCGAGCATCGAGAACACGGCATCGCCGGTGAATGCCTCGGCAACCGAACCGACCACTTGCGCACCCGCTTGCGCGAGACGCTGCGCGCGCTCGGGCGAGCGGTTCCAGACGCGAACCTGGTGCCCGGCTTTCAGAATGTTTTCGACCATCACGGCGCCCATCTCGCCGAGACCGATAAAACCGATGTCCATCTATGGCTCCTCTTCGACAGAACCGGAAGTAAAGCACAAGCCAACGACCTGTGCAGATTCGTTTGGCGATTCACGAAGCGTCGACGGCGGCCCGCGCGCTAATGCGATACTGACGCATGGTCACCGCGACTTTCCGCTTCTACGAGGAGCTGAACGACTTTCTCGCCCGGCCGCTGCGCCGGCAGTCGTTCAGTTGCGCCTGCGCGCGCGACGCGACCGCGAAACACATGATTGAAGCACTCGGCGTGCCGCATACCGAAGTCGAGTTGATTCTCGTGAATGGGGAATCGGTCGGTTTCGATCATCCGTTAAAGGACGGCGACCGCGTCGCCGTCTACCCAAAATTCGAGGCACTCGATATCCGCCCGCTGTTGCGCGTGCGCGAGCGGCCGCTGCGCGTGCTGCGCTTTATCGCCGATGCGCACCTCGGCGGTCTTGCGCAACTGCTGCGCCTCGCGGGCTTCGACACGCTCTACGACAACCATTACGCAGACGCGCGCATCGAAGCGCTCGCGCTCGATGAAGCACGCATCGTGCTGACGCGCGACCGCGAGTTGCTCAAACGCCGCACAATCACGCATGGCTGCTATGTGCGCGCGCTGAAGCCCGAAGCGCAATTGCGCGAAATTTTCAGGCGCCTCGACCTCGGCAGCAGCGCGCACCCTTTCCGGCTGTGCCTCACCTGCAATGTGCCGCTGCGCCGCATTTCGAAAGACGAAGCCGTGGGCCGCGCGCCCGAAGGCGTGCTCGAGCGGCATTCGCAGTTCGTCACCTGCGACGTATGCCGGCGCGTGTTCTGGGAAGGCTCGCACTGGAAACGGATGCGCGCGTTGATGGACAGCGTGACAGACGGCGCGACGGACCACGTGAAAGACAGCGCGAAGCGCCGCTAGACCGCGTAGGACGGCTGCACAATTTTCGCAATGGTGCGGTCCGTTATCATGTCCGGCTTGACCGTGAGAATCCGTCCGCTTGAAAACCACGACTCGACAACACCTGCGCGCGAACCTGCTGATGCTCGTCGCGGCGATGATCTGGGGCTCCGCCTTCGTGGCGCAGCGTCTGAGCTTCGACGCGATCGGGCCATTTCTGTTTACCGGTTTGCGCTTTCTGCTCGGCGCTTGCGTGGTGCTCGTGCTGCTCGCGTGTGTGCGGCCATTGACAGCCGCGGCGAAGCCGCGCGTTGAAGGACAGTCGCCTGCGCCGCTACCTGCACCGTCACCCGCGTCACCATCACCAGTCTGCTTCACGCTGCTGCGCGACGGTGCCTGGCTCGGCCTCGTGCTCGCCATCGCAATTTCGGTGCAGCAGATCGGCATGCAGTACACGAAAATCGCGAATGCCGGCTTTATCAGTTCGCTGTACGTCGTGATCGTGCCGTTGATGGGCGTCGTGCTGCGCCATCAGACGGCGCTCGGCACCTGGCTTGGCGCCGCGCTCGCGGCCATCGGCATGTATTTCCTCAGCGTCGACGAGCACTTTTCGATGCTATACGGCGACTGGTACCAGCTCGCCGGCGCGCTCGTCATTTCCGTGCAGGTCGTGCTCGTCGGACGCTTCGCGCGGCGGCACGATCCGCTCGTGCTTGCGCTCGTGCAGTTTGTCGTATGCGGTCTGATCTGCAGTGCGATCGCGCTGGCGTTCGAGCCGGTTCGCGCGGCTGACATCGTGCGCGCCGCGCCGACCATCCTGTATGGCGGCGCGCTGTCGGTCGGCGTCGCGTACACGATTCAGGTGGTCGCGCAGAAAGACGCGGCGCCTGCGCACGCGGCAGTGATTTTCAGCATGGAAGGCGTGTTCGCGGCGTTCGCCGGCTGGCTCGTGCTCGGGGAAACGCTCACCGCGCGAGCCGTATTCGGCTGTCTGCTGATGTTGATCGGACTGATTGTCTGCCAGGTGATGCCGATATGGCATGCGCGCCGGCAGTCGGCGTCGGTTGGCTAGGAGCACGTCGCGGGCCACGCGTTACTCACATTACCCGCACGACTCCTGCTAAGCAGCCTCAAACGCAAACTGCTCGCTTAGCCGCGTCACCCTGTCGACGGTCGGCGGAAACACGCACCAGCATCCGTCGTCGTGCCTGAAGAAAAACAGCGCACGCGGCCCATCCACCGACGACGCCTCCACGCGCACATAACGCGTGCCGTCGTGACGTGTACGGCCGAAATGCGTGACGCGCAGCGGTGTCGCCGACAGCGGCGCGAGCCACTTCTCGACAAGCAGGCGCAGCGACTGATCGCCGGCCGCCTTCACGACGTTCTCCAGCTCGGCTTGTCCCACGCCTCTTCGCGAGCGGTGTCGCGGCTCTCGCGTTCTTCCTCTTCCGCTTCGATCTCCGCCAGTTCCATCTCGCGAATCACCGCGGCCGCACGTAATGCCCTGCAGTTGGCTGAACGACGGATATCGGAAAGCACCCTCACCATCTGTCGCGTTGTTCTGCGTTTCATAGCACACCCCCGCACTGCACAAGAGACTTGATAAAGCACTTTAACTTTATGCCTGATCACACGCCGCTGTATAGTTTTTGACGAAATAGCAACAGTCGAATTTCAATTAATCGATCTTGCGTGTCAGTGGCTTCACTTTGCGCGCGTGAGATATCGCCGGTCTGTGCGCTGACGACCGCAACGACGAAAGAACTTCAGACAAGAAAATGCGCGATTGGCGCGGGATATGCAGTGCGCGGCGACCAATGCCGCGCACGCTATAAGGGGTGGTGTTTTGCCGCTTCGTTCGTTGTCTTATTGGTTGTTCGCACAACCAGCGCTTCACCTTTTGAACGCGGCATCGTTCGATGCTCCGCGTTCAATTTACGCATGAAAACACACGCGCGAAACTGCGATTACTGTCGTACCGCCCAGGAAGGAAACGGATCGTCGAAGCGAAGCCATTCTTTGGCGCCGAGCGAGAGTTCGTAATCGTCGAGCAGACACGCATCGAACGCCGCGCGCAGCGTCTCCTCATCCATCCTCGTGCCGATCAGCACGAGTTCCTGCTGACGGTCGCCAAACGGCATCTCGGAGCGGCTGCGAATCACTTCCAGCGCTTCGGGACTTTGCGGCCACGACGCTTTCGGCACCGCGGCCCACCATGTACCCGCGCGCTGGTGACGAGAAATCGCGCCAGCCTGAGACCATTCGCCGACCAGATCGTGACGCGACGCGAGCCAGAAATAGCCTTTCGAGCGCACGACGCCGGGCCACTCCCGCTGGATCCAGTCGAAGAAACGCCGCGGATGAAACGGACGCCGCGCGCGATAGACGAAGCTCGTGATCCCATACTGCTCGCTCTCCGGAATATGCTCGCCGCGCATTTCCTTGAGCCAGCCCGGCGCTTGCGCGGCCGCTTCGAAATCGAAGAGACCCGTGTTCAGAATGCGGTCGACCGGCACACGTCCGAAGTGGCTTTCGACAATCTGCGCACGGCCATTGAGCGCGCGCAGCACGCCCTTGATCCGCTCGAGGTCGCTCGCGCTCACCATGTCCGTCTTGTTCAGCACGATCACGTCGCAGAACTCGACCTGCTCGGTCAGCAGATCGACGACCGTGCGTCGATCTTCTTCGCCCATCGTCTCGCCGCGGTCGGCAAGAAAATCGTGCGAACCATAATCGCGCGCGAAGTTGTACGCATCGACGACCGTGACCATCGTATCGAGTTGCGCGACATCGGAGAGACTGCGGCCTTCTTCATCGCGAAACGTGAACGTCTCGGCCACCGGCAGCGGCTCCGAAATTCCCGTCGATTCGATCAGCAGGTAATCGAAGCGCCGCTCTTGCGCAAGACGCTGGATCTCGACGAGCAGATCTTCGCGCAGCGTGCAGCAGATGCAGCCGTTGCTCATCTCGACCAGCTTCTCGTCGATATGCGACAACTGGCTGCCGTCGCGCACGAGTTGCGCATCGATATTGACTTCCGACATGTCGTTGACGATGACGGCGACACGCTTGCCTTCGCGGTTGTTCAGAACGTGATTGAGCAGCGTCGTCTTGCCGGCGCCTAGAAAGCCGGATAACACGGTTACAGGAAGCTTGTTCATGGATCGCTCGTGCAAAGGGTTCATTGAACGGACAAAGCCGGGTATCGATCCGCGAATGTTATAATATAACGTCTGGCTGACGCAAAAACTTTGCGTCAGCCATTCAGATAGGTGAAAGCGCCACCGCCGCACCGCGAAAGGCGTCGCAAAAACAAAAAGGCAACGGGCTGCATAGGCTGCACCGTTGCCTTTCGTTTGACGCTTTCAATTTAACGCGCCGCGTTGCTCGCGAAAGCGCAAGCAGAGCAGCACGGAGGAATTCAGATCAAATAAAACACGCCAGCGATAACCGAGCCGAACAGCGTCCATTTGACGACGTAATAAGTCGGTCGATGCCACGCCTTGATCGTCTTGCCCGCGCGCCGAATCGCATAGACATACTTGAACATCCGGTTCAGCAAGCCGGTACGGTCGCCCACTTCATTGGGCGACGCGGCCGCGCGCATTAATGTATTCGACACGAGCCGGTTAAATGCCGAGGCCCAGCGAAACCGCATCGGCCGTTCGATATCGCAAAACAGCACGATGCGCGACATGTCCGTGTCGTTCTTCGCGTAGTGGATATACGTCTCGTCGAAGATTACTTCCTCGCCGTCGCGCCAGTAATACTGCTGGCCGTCGACGTCGATATAGCATTTCGGGTCGGCCGGTGTAACGAGGCCAAGGTGATAGCGCACGGACCCCGCATACGGATCGCGATGCCGCACGAGACTCGCACCGGGCGGCAATTGCGCGAACATCGCAGCTTTCACCGATGGAATGCTTTGCAGCAGCGCGGTCGTGTACGGACAAAGCGACTCAGCCGACGGATGCGGCGCGTCATACCATTTCAGATAAAAACGCCGCCAGCCGGTCTTGAAGAACGAGTTAAAACCGATATCGGTGTACCTGGCTGCCGCGGCGATTTTCTGCGCGGCATCGACGGCCAATGCCTCGTCGCGAATCTTCTGCCAGTTCGCGCGCAGCGGCTCGAGTTCGGGAAACCACGACGACCTGATATAAGGCCCAGGCTTGATCGGCGACAGCAGATAACACCAGATATTGATCGGTGCGAGAAACGTCGAATGGTCGGACAATTGCCGCCAGAATTTGAAGCGTTGCGTGCCGCGGTTGAACACATAAACCGCGCTTATTACAAACCACGCCAGAACGATCCACCGCATGATAGCTCCGGTAAATTCTTCTTAATGAAACTGTCAAAAAAGTTTAGCGTGGATGCGAATTGAATGCATGCATGTTGGCTAACCTATTGATGCACAAGACGTGCCTGAAGAAACGTGCGAGTGCAGGGCCGCAAATGCAGGCAAAACCGGAAGCAACGGGAGGGAAAGCGGGCGCGATTGGCGCAAAGCCAAGGTTGCGCGATCGAACAGGAAGGAAGGGGGAGGAAGGGAGAGAGGAAGAAATCACACGGGCAGGCAATCGAACGCCTGCCCGGCGGGTGAAACATTCAGGCAATGAACCGCGCGGCGCGAGGCCGCGCGTCGCCTAGAAGCCGGCCGCCAAGCCGTCGCGGCGGCTGTCGCTTGCCGCGACATAACCGCGTTCCGGATCGTTACGGTCGAGCCTCCAGATGTACTGGCCCGAGCCGAAGTCCATATACGGATCGTCGAACGACTTGATCTGGTGACCGAGTTCCTGCAGCCCGCGCGCGGTCTCGGCCTTCAGTGTCGACTCGATATCGATCGTGAAGTCGCGGTTGACCTTCCAGCGCGGCGCATCGCACGCGGCCTGCGGCTGCTGGCCGTAATCGAGCATACGCACGATCGACTGCAGATGGCCTTGCGGCTGCATATCGCCGCCCATCACGCCGAAGCTCATCACCGCTTCGTCGCGGCCGTTCACTTCCTGCGTGAGGAACGCCGGAATGATCGTATGGAACGGACGCTTGCCGCCTTCCACCACGTTCGGCGACTTCGGATCCATCGAGAAACCGCAGCCGCGGTTCTGCATCGACAGGCCATAGTCCGGCACGACGATGCCCGAGCCGAAGCCCATATAGTTCGACTGGATAAAGCTCACCATCATGCCGCTTTCGTCGGCCGCCGACATATAGATCGTGCCGCCCGACTTCGGCATGCCGAAGTTGAAATGCGTCGCGCGCTTCGGGTCGATCAGCTTCGCGCGCGACTTCAGGTACGCGTCGTCGAGCATCTGCTCCGGCGTCACTTCCATCGAGCGCGGGTCCGCCACATAGCGATAGATATCGGCGAACGCGAGCTTCATCGCTTCGATCTGCAAGTGCTGCGATTCGACGTTGTCCACGGTCAGCGACTTCACGTCGAACTGTTCGAGAATGCCAAGTGCGATCAGTGCCGCAATGCCCTGCCCGTTCGGCGGAATCTCGTGCACCTTGTGGCCGCGATATTCCTTCGAGATCGGCTCGACCCAGTCCGCGCGATAGTCGCGCAGGTCGGCGGCCGTCATCGCGCCACCGTGCTCGCGCGAGAACGCGGCGATGCGCTCGGCGATCTCGCCCTCGTAGTAGACGCGCGGGCCTTTTTCGGCGAGCAGACGCAGCGTTTTCGCGTGGCCCGGATAGCGGATCAGTTCGCTCACTTCAGGCGCGCGGCCGTGCGGCATAAAGGTCTGCGCATAGCCCGGCAAGTCCTTGAGTTCCGGCACCGCGGCCGCCCACTTGTGCGCCACGACGCTCGCCACCGCATGGCCGCGCTCGCACACTTCGATGGCCGGTTCCATCAGATCGCCGAACGGCAGCTTGCCGAACTTCTTGTGCAACGCTTCCCAGCCCGCGATCACACCGGGCACCGTCACCGAGTCCCAGCCGCGCTTCGGTTGAATCGCGAGGCCGTTTTCCTCACCGTATTTGCGCTTGAAGTAGTCGACGTTCCACGCAGCGGGCGCCGTGCCCGATGCATTGAGGCCATGCAGCCTGGCGCCGTCCCAGACAAGCGCGAATGCGTCGCCGCCGAGTCCGCACGACACGGGCTCGACCGCCGTCAGCATCGCGGCCGCGGCGATCGCGGCATCGACTGCGTTGCCGCCTTTCCACAGCATCCGCAGGCCGGCCTGCGCGGCAAGCGGATGCGACGTCGAAACGATATTGCGCGCAAACACAGGCAGGCGCTGCGTCGGATAAGGGTTTTGCCAGTTGAAACGTGTCATGTGAAACTCAAACGGATGAAAGGTTTGAAAGAAGCCAGCGGTGCAGCGGTGTAATACAACGAGGAGCCGCGCAAATTACGATTCGCGTGGATCGAGCGCATCGCGCAGACCATCGCCTAGCAGATTGAAACCTAGCACAGCGAGGAAAATCGCGACGCCCGGAAACACGGACATCCACGGCGCCTGGCTCACGAAATCCTTCGCGGTGTTCAGCATCGATCCCCACGACGGCGCCGGCGGCAATTGCCCGAGCCCCAGAAACGACAGGCTCGCTTCGGCGATGATCGCGGTTGCGATCGTGAGGCTCGCCTGCACGATGATCGGCGGCAGCACGTTCGGCAGGATGTAGCGCACGATAATCCGTGCGTGGCCGAGACCGATGGCGCGCGCGCCTTCCACATATTCTTCAGCCTTGACCGCGAGCGCCTGACCGCGCGTCAGACGCACGAAGCGCGGCATCGCCGAGATGCCGATCGCGGCCATTGCATTGGTGAGGTTGGGGCCAAGAAACGCGGCAAGCGCGATCGCGAGAATCAGAAACGGAATCGACAGCAGCGCATCGGCCACGCGCGAAATCACGCCGTCGACAAGCCCGCCGAAGTAGCCCGCCAGCAAACCGAGCGGCAAACCGATCACGACCGCGATACAGACCGAAACGACACCGGCCAGCAGCGATGCCCGCGCGCCGTAGAGCAGCCGCGCGAACACATCGCGGCCCAGTTCGTCGGTGCCGAACCAGTGCGCGGCGGACGGCGCCTGACGTACGGTAAGAAAGCTCGCCTGCACGGGGTCGTAATGCGAGAGCCACGGCGCGAACACCGCCATAACCACGACCAGCAGCACGAGCACCGCGCCGAACACCGCGGCGCGATTGCGCATGAACTTCGTGAGACCGCGGCGCTTGCGGCGCGGCAGCGTATCGGCAGCCCCGGCCGCGGCCGCGCCGACGGCACCGGCAGCGCCGGATGAAGGCGAACGCACAGGAGACGCGGGAGTAGCCATCAGCTGCGCCTCATACGGGGATTGAGCACGATATAAAGCACATCGGCGAAGAGGTTCACGACGATAAACGACAGCGCGGTAACGAGCACCACACCTTGCACGACCGCATAGTCGCGATTGAACACGGCATCGACAATCAGCTTGCCGAAGCCCGGAATCGTGAAGACCTGCTCGGTCAGCACGGCGCCCGCGAGCAGTTCGCCGAACAGCAGCGCGAGCACGGTGACAATCGGAATCAGCGCATTGCGAAAGCCGTGCTTGACCACCACGGTCGCGCGCAGCAGCCCTTTCGCGCGCGCGGTGCGAATGTAATCGGTGCGCAGCACGGACAGCATCGCGCTGCGCGTATGCCGCATCAGTTGCGCGCCGAGCGCAGCGCCGAGCACAAAGGCGGGCATCAGCATCGTCTTGATGCTGAGCCAGAAGTCTTCGGAGGGCGACACATAGCCCGACGACGGCAGCAGATGCCAGCGCACCGACACGAGAAAAATCAGCATGATGCCGAGCCAGAAATTCGGAATCGACATGCCCGAGAGCGCGAGGATATTCGCGCCGTAATCGAGCGGCCCGCCGCGGCTCGCCGCTGAAATCACGCCGGCCGGAATGCCGATCCCGATCGCGAAGATCATGCCCATCACCGCGAGCTGGATCGTGACGGGCAGCTTCTGTTCGATCAGCGACGTGACCGGCACATCGGTGCGCAGCGACACGCCGAGGTTGCCGTGCAGCACGTCCTTGACCCACAGCACGTACTGCGTCGGCACCGGCTCGTCGAGGTGATACTTCGCGCGCAGCGACGCGATCAGCTGCGGGTCCTGATCTTCGCCGGCCATCGCCATCACCGGGTCGCCGGGCAGCAGCTTCTGCAGGCCGAAAATCAGCATCGACACGAGAATCAGTGTCGGCACCGCGACGAGCAGGCGATTCGCGATGATCCTGAGCATGACGTTTAGCCCTTGATGCTGACGCCGCGCAAACGGATCAGGCCGTCCGGATACGGCGTGAAGCCCTGCACCTTGTTCGACAGCACGTACGGCCACGGCTGGATGTAGATGTAGACGTTCGGGTCTTCGTCGGCGAGCACCTTCGCGGCCGCGTCGTACTGCGCCTTGCGGTCCGCGACGGTCAGCTTCACGCGCGCGGCGTCGAGCAGCTTGTCCACTTCCGCATTGCAGTACTTGCCGTAGTTCAGGTTGCCCGCGCACGTATTGAACTGATGCAGATTGCCGTCCGGATCGACGCGGCCCGACCAGCCGAGGTACATCGCCTGGAAGTCGCCGCTATGCGCGGCGTTCAGCTGCGCCGCGTAGTCGGTCGGCCGCAGCTTCAGGTTGAAGCCGGCTTCGCCGACCATCGCCTGCAGCATCTGCACGATCTGGCTCGCCACCGTGTTGTTCGGATACGTGAACTCGACGTCGACATGTTCATGCCCCGCCGCCTTGAGCAGCGCCTTGGCCTTCGCGACGTCGCGATGCGGCGCGGGCAATGCGGCATCGAAGTAAGGGCTCGACTTCGGCAGCGGCTGATTGGCCGGTGGGAAAATACCTGCGCCGATCACCTGGTTGATCGCGTCGCGATCGATCGACAGATCGAAGGCCTCGCGCACGCGCTTGTCGCGCAGCGCGGCGTTGCCGCGCGAGCCGTTGTTGATGTTGAACGTGACGTAGTAGTAGCCGAGGCCCGGCGTCGACACGAGCTTCAGGTTCGCATCGCCCTTTACCGCGTTCACGTCCGACGGCGCGACGCGCTCGAGCATATCGAGCGAGCCCGAGCGCAGGTTCGCGAGACGCACGGTCGCATCAGGAATCGGCAGGAACGTAATGCGCTGGATCGGGTACTTCGCGGCATCCCAGTAGCCGTCGAATTTTTCGAGCACGACGCGGTCGTTCTGCACGCGCTGCACGAACTTGTACGGGCCCGAGCAGACCGGATGCGTCGCCACGCCCGCGGCGTCCGCGAACGTCTTCGGCGACAGCATCATGCCCGCGCGGTCCGATAGCGTGGCGAGCAGCGCGGCGTCCGGCTGCTTGAGCACGAACGCGACCGTATTGGCGTCGATCGCATCCACATGATCGATCGATGCGAGTTCGCTCTTGCGGTTGCTGGTCGGCAGCGTCATCGCGCGGTCGATGTTGGCCTTCACGGCTGCCGCGTTGAACGGCTCGCCGTCCTGGAACTTCACGCCCTGGCGCAGCTTGAACGTGAGCGTCTTGCCGTCGGCGCTGGTGGTCCACGAGGTCGCGAGCATCGGCACGATCTTCAGGTCCGGCGTGATATCGACGAGCGAATTGCACAGCGACGCAAACACGATGCGGTCGACGAACTGCACGCTGCGTGCGGGGTCGAGCGTGCCGATGTCGTCCTGCAAGCCGATCCGGATCTGG
Source organism: Paraburkholderia edwinii (assembly GCF_019428685.1). Lineage (NCBI taxonomy): Bacteria > Pseudomonadati > Pseudomonadota > Betaproteobacteria > Burkholderiales > Burkholderiaceae > Paraburkholderia > Paraburkholderia edwinii. The sequence goes on along the minus strand of NZ_CP080095.1, from coordinate 626,250 downwards.
CTGGTCTGCGCCATCGCGGCGGATGCGCTGAGCGCGAGCGCCGCGGCCATCAACATTCTTCGCATGCGGTCTTTCCTTTTCTTTCCCGGTTCAATAAAGCGGTTTGATGCAGGTTGTTCTATTGCGCGGCTTGCGCGGTCGGTGCCGCCTGTGCGGCTTGCGCCGCCTGCTCTGCCTGCCGCTCGCGATAAATCGCAAGCCGTTCCGTCAGCTTCGTGCTGGCGGGCGTGGCAAGCGGCGCACCGCCGCCCGCGTTCTGAATCTCACGCCAGAAATGACACGCGACGCGACGCCCGTCGCCAAGCGTTTCGCTCGCCGGCCGCTCCTGCGAGCACAGCGGCTTCGCATGCGGGCAGCGCGGATGAAAACGGCAACCGGGCGGCGGTGCGGTCGGGCTCGGCAAGTCGCCGGTCAGGGCGGCGCGCGCACGCCGCTCATGCGGGCTGCTGACCGGAATCGCGCCGAGCAGCGCCTGCGTGTACGGATGCAGCGGCGCGTCGAACAACGCATCGACGTCCGCGAGTTCGACGATCTCGCCGAGATACATCACCGCCACGCGATCGCTCATATGGCGGATCACGGCAAGATCGTGCGCAACCATGATCAGCGTGAGGCCGAGATCCTGCTTCAGCGTTTCGAGCAGATTAATCACCTGCGCCTGCACGGACACATCGAGCGCCGACACCGGCTCGTCGCCGACGATCAGCTGCGGTTCGCCCGCCAGTGCGCGCGCAATGCCGATCCGTTGCCGCTGACCGCCCGAAAACTCGTGCGGATAGCGATCCGCGTACGCAGGCTGCAAGCCGACCGTGCGCAGCAACTGCGCGACGCGCTCGCGCCGCTCGGCGCCATTGCGCGCAAGCCGGTGCAACGCGATCGGCTCGCCGACGATCTGCCCGACCGTCATGCCCGGGTTCAGCGAGGCGAACGGATCCTGGAAAATCAGCTGCATCTCGCGCCGCAGCCGCCGCATTGGCGCGCCGTGCAGATGCGTGATGTCCTGCCCCTGGTACAGCACGCGGCCTTGGGTCGAGTCGATCAGGCGCAGCAACAGGCGGCCAAGCGTCGACTTGCCGCAACCCGATTCGCCGACGATCGCGAAGGTCTCGCCGGCGCTGACCGAGAACGACACATCGTTGACCGCATAAACGACCGGCGTGCGCGTAAACAGATGACGGTCGCCGCCGAAGTGCTTCGTCAGCGCGCGCGCTTCGATGATCGGTGTGCGCGGCGACACTTTGCCGGAGCCGGAGTCGACGTCTGAAGCCAGCGCAGTGCGGGTGATGATGCCGGTGCGGTTCGTCGTCATGCGACCTCCCTGCGCATCGGCGCGCTTTGCTGCTGCCCGCCGGCGGCATAAGCGGACTGCTCGACCGGCGCGAGCCAGCACGCCACGCGATGCACGCCCGCAACCGGCTGATCGGGCGGCGCCGCATCGATACAGCGCTGCTCGACAAACGGACAGCGCGGCGCGAACCGGCAGCCGCTTGGCATCTGTTCCGGCGACGGCACCGAGCCGCGAATCGTCGCGAGCGAGCCTTCGCGCTTGCCCGTCGACGGAATCGCGCCCATCAGACCGATCGTGTACGGATGCTGCGGATCGTCGAACAGATCGGCGACCGTGCCGTATTCGACGATCCGTCCCGCGTACATCACCGCGACATGGTCCGCGACTTCCGCGACGACGCCGAGGTCGTGCGTGATCAACACCATCGCGGTGCCGGTCTCGGCTTGCAGATTTTTGATCAGCGACAACACCTGCGCCTGAATCGTCACATCGAGCGCGGTGGTCGGCTCATCGGCAATCAGCAGACGCGGCTGGTTGGCGAGCGCCATCGCGATCATCACGCGCTGGCGCATGCCGCCCGACAGCTGATGCGGATACGCATCGAGCCGCGTTTCCGGAGCGGGAATACGCACGAGCCGCAGCATCTCGAGCGCCTGCTCGCGCGCTTCGGCGCGGCTCAAACCGCGATGCCGCCGGATGCTTTCGCCGATCTGCTCGCCCACCGTAAACGCCGGATTCAGCGACGTCATCGGCTCCTGAAAGATCATCGACAGCCGGTTGCCGCGAATGTCGGCCAGCTCGCGCTCGGGCAAGGTAAAAAGATCCTTGCCGTCGAAGTGCGCCGTGCCCGATACGCGCTGCGCGGGCGGGCTCGCGAGCAGCCCCATCAGCGCGAGCGACGTCACGCTCTTGCCGCAGCCCGACTCGCCGACGATGCACAGCGTTTCGCCGCTGCCGACCGCAAACGACACGTTGTCGACAAGATTCGGCATCGCGGCCGAGCGCGAAAACTTCAACGAAAAGCCGCTGACCTCGAGTACCGGTCGGCGCTCGCCATCGCTCATGCTGTGACACTCCCCACGGGCTGGTCGTCCTCGAAACGCTTTTAAGCGTCAATTGAAGGGTCGATTATGGGGTGCGGTACACAACAGAAAATATTAATATTTCTTGTCGATACTTAAGTTTTTCTTGAGCAAGGCGATTGATGCCCACGATGCGGATGTTGAAAACCTTTCGAGCGGTCGCGCGAACCGGGTCGTTCGCGGCTGCCGCGGAGAAAGTCGCGCTGACGCAGGCCGCTGTCAGCCTGCAGATGCGCGGGCTCGAACAGGCGCTCGGGCGGCAGCTCTTTGCGCGCAGCGGGCGGCAGATCGTGCTGACCCGCGACGGCCAGCAGATCTGGCCGAAGGTCGAGCAGATTCTCGATCTGCTCGACGAGCTCAACGCGAACCCGGCCGATTCGATGGTCGGGCCGCTGACGATCGGCGCGGTGGTGTCGGTGATCGGCGCGCTGTCGCTCGTCGTCGCGCGTTTGAAGACCGCGCACCCGCAGCTCGATGTGCGGCTGCTGTCGGCGCGCTCCGACGAACTCGCGGCGATGGTCGAAGCGGGCGACGTCGATATCGCGGCGATCGTTGCGCGCGCCGATGCGACGCTGCCCGACACGCTGAAGTGGACCACGCTGTATAGCGAGCCGTTGGTGTTAGTCGTGAGCAGCGAGGAGACCGACAGCGACCCGCAGCGCATTCTGCGTAGTCACGGCTTTCTGCGTTTCGACCGGCGCGTGCGGACCGGACGCGTCGTCGATCAGGCGCTGCGCGACGCGGGGCTCACCGTCAACGAATATCTCGAACTCAATTCGATCGAAACGATCGTCGCGCTCGTGCGCGAGAACGTCGGCGTCGCGGTGCTGCCGCTCCTGCATCGGGGCAACTGGCGCAACGATCCGTCGCTGCGCGTGCTGTCGATTTCGAATCCGCCGATGCTGCGCACGGTCGGGATGATTCAGCGCGCGTCGTACGACCGGCCGGGCATTACGCAGGCGATCATCGATACGCTGCACGGGTGAGCGCGGCGCGTCCGCCGCACGACACGACGCGCGAGTCGCCAGGTGCGGCCGGATGAACCGCTCAATGCGCGACCGGCGTCGTAACCTCACGCTTGTGGCGAATCACCACTGACGGCACGAGCATCGCCAGCAGGAACAGCGCGATCGACACGCCGAGCACACCCGCGAACGTCAGATGCAGCGACTGCTGCAACGCGACGCGCACGCCCATATCGACGGCGCCGAGCTTTTCCGCGGATGCATCGAGCGCCGCGCGCAGCTGATCAGGCGTGACCGCGCCGATCTGCTTCGCATGCGCGAGCCCGAAGTTGAACACCGCGCCGAACACCGTCGCGCCGAGCGTGCTGCCGAGATTGCGCGAGAACAGATTCGACGCGGTCGCGCTGCCACGCTGGTTCGCCTCGACAATCTCCTGAATCAGCACGAGCGCGGCCGTGGCCGACAAACCCATGCCGAAGCCCATCACGAGCGAGCCAAACGCGGCGGTCAGCGGCGTGCTGTCGACGGTCATCAGCGCAAACACCGCGCCGCCCACCGGAATAAACACGCTGCCGACGACCAGAATCGAGCGCAGGTTATAGCGCCGGAACAGCCGCGCGGAAATCGTCGCGCCGACCGGCCAGCCGACCATCATTACCGTCAGCGCCATGCCGGCCACCACCGGCGAGCGCTGCAGCACGCCTTGCACGTAGATCGGCAGAAACGTCGTCACGCCCATCAGCACCATGCCGGAGAGCAGCGTCGACGCATTGGTCGCGGCGATCGGCCGGCGGCTCCAGAGCGCAAACGAAATCATCGGCTCGGCGGCGCGCCGCTCCTGGATCACGAACAGCACCGACGCGACCGCGCATACCGCGCATGCATACAGCGCATGCCGGCCCGCGGACGCGCCTGCGTCGGTGAGCGCGATCATCAGCGCGGCAACCGCGACGGTGAAGAGCGCCGCCCCGGCAATATCGATCGATGGCCGCTGACGCCCGGGCTTTTCGTGCAGAAACGCGATAAAGCCAGCCGCCGCGGCCAGCCCGATCGGCACGTTCATCCAGAAGATCCATGCCCACGACAGCGCGTGGATGATAAAGCCGCCGACCACCGGTCCGACCACCGCCGAGATCGCCCAGACGCTCGCGAGATAACCCTGCACCTTGCCGCGCTCGTGCGCCGGATAGAGGTCGCCGACGATCGTCATCGCGACCGGCTGGATCGCGCCGGCGCCGATGCCCTGGATCAGCCGGAACGCGATCATGGCCGGCATCGACCACGCGAAGCCCGCGAGCAGCGAGCCCGCGAGGAAGATCGCGATGCCGACCAGCATCACGGGCTTGCGGCCGAACAGATCGGCGAGCTTGCCGAACACGACCGTCATTGCCGTCTGCGCGAGCAGAAACGACGAGAACACCCAGCTGTAAAGATCGAGTCCGCCTAGCTGCGTTGCGATTTGCGGCATGGCGGTGGAGACGATCGTCATTTCGATCGCGATCATGGCCGTGGAAGCCATGACCGATGCGATGACGAGCGCACGCCCGGAATTGCGCGATTCGGCCATTTGACGTGTAGGGATTCGAGTGGGGGGACGGCGACGCGAAGCTGCTTCGCTTTGCTGTAAGAGCGCAATTCTGCCAGCCCAAAGCGATTCGCGCTAACCATGACCTCGGCATGGGTGACCCGCCGTGCGGCCTTGCAGCAATCTTGTTTGCGAAAGGGTAAAGAAATCTTTAAAAGCGTCGTAAACTGTTCGGAAGGTTTAGTCAGACCAATCATTTTTGCCGACATCAAAAGAAGGAGCAGCAATGAGAATTGCAGGCCGGCAGGTTTATGAAGCGCAGCGCATCGCGGCGCAAGTGCAGCAGAAGCGCGACGAACAGCAAAACCCGACCAAAGGCGGCAAGGACGGCGACGTCGTCACTACGCAGGACATCAAGAAGCCGTCGCTGTTCGACGTGCTCTGGTCCGATCCGCAGTCCGGGCAGACGTCGCATCAGGCCACCGGCCATTCGACGCCGCACGCGCCGCACCATTCGGGCCACACGAGCGGGCATAAGCCGCAGCAGCCGGCGTCGCCCGATGCATCCGCTGGCGACACCGACAAGCCGTCGGATTCGAAGGTCGATATCTACGTTTGAAGTTTGAGGTAAGCGGTTTGACGTAAAAAGCGCGTCGCGGCGAGCGGCGGCGGCGCCAGTCGCATCAGTGCTTTCTTTCAGGCGCAGCCGGCTCGCACGTGCTGCGTCGTCTTCGGCTTCGCATTGCGCAGATAGAGCGCGAGCGGCGCGGCAAGAAACGACGCAAGCACGAGCCCGGCTTCCTCGTGCGCCTGCGTGTACCAGCCTTCGACGTGCGTCAGGTTCATCGTCCCGACACATTGCCCGTCGTACGCAACCGGAATGTTCAGGATCGAGCCAAGCCCCATGCCGGTGATCACCGCGTGATCGTCGAATGCGGCGCGAATGCCGGCCGCGTCGGTGGCGCGGAACGGCAGCAGATTTTCGAGCGTGTGTTCGGCCCACGCGCTGCCGCGTTTCTTCTTGCGGCCGCCTAGCGGATAGACGGTCGGCATATTCGTGTACAGCCGTTCGACCTCATACCGTTCGGCGTCGAACGACATGATCGTAAAGAGCTTGCAGCCCAGCGTTTCGCAAGCGACCGCGTAGATCTCGCGGAAGATCGCGTCGGGCTGACGCGCGGTGCGCAATGCGCGCGCGAGCCGCGAGACATCCGGCAGATCGAGCAGGCGGGGGTCGGGTTGCATATCGATGGTCCGCTGGGTTCCTGTGATGGTTTCGATGTTTCTGCTGGTTTCGATGAATCAGCCGTGAATGCGCCTCGAGCCGCGCAACGCCTCGATGTCCAGCCGCGCGGCCAGTTCGTGCTTTTCGATATCTTCGAGCGAGCGGTTGCGCGTCTCGATGCCGAGGAAAAACACAATCGACGCACCGACCACCAGCACCATGGTCGTCATGCCGAACACGCCGATAAAGCCGAACGCCGGATAGACAAAGCCGACCAGAATCGGCGCACTGACCGAGCCGATGCGCCCGAACGACGACGACGAACCGACGCCCGTGGTGCGCACCGCCGTCGGGAAAATTTCAGGCGTGTACGCATAGACGCCCGCGAACGCGCCGTTCATAAAGAACGACAGGCACATGCCCGCGGCCATGATTTCGAGCTCGGCGCTCGACAGCGCGAGACAGATCGCGGCGACCGCGCCGAGCAACATATACGACGACACCACCGCCTTGCGCCCGATCCGCTCGTTCAGAAACGCGGCCGAGAAATAGCCAGGAATCTGCGACGCGTAGATCGCTATCGAATATCCGAAGCTTTGCGTGATCGTGAAGCCCTGTTTGACGAGCAGGCTCGGAATCCACGCGAAAAACGAGTAGTACGCGAACGCGACGGAAAACCACATCGCCCAGCTGATCGCGGTCACGCCGGCAAGCCGCGTCGACCATAGCTCGGCGATGTTGCGCCATGCGCCGCCCCTTCTCACGTCGCGCGCGCCGTGCATGCGGCGCCCCGGCGATGGCGGCCCGTCGAGCACCACCTGGCGCACCGGCGCGAGCGTCATGCCGCGCTTGATAAAACTGTCTTCGACGCTCGTCACGATTTCGTCGGCCTCGCGCAGACGCCCGCGGCTTTCGAGCCAGCGCGGCGACTCGGGCAGCGAGCGCCGCCACCACAGCAGCATCACGACCGGCACCGCGGTCAGCATCGCGACATAGCGCCAGCCGTCCGCGAAATTGCGCACGACCGCAAAGCCGAGCACGGACGACGTCAGATAGCCGAACGACATAAAGCCGACCAGCGCGCCGCAGAACACGCCGCGATAGCGGCGCGGCACGAATTCGGCAAGAAACGGCGCAATCACGACCGCTTCGGCGCCCGAGCCGAAGCCCGCGACCATCCGTAGCGCAAAGAACGCGTGCCAGTCGTCGACAAGGCCGCTTGCGAACGACGCCAGGCAATAGATCGACAGCGCGCTCATCATGATGCGGCGCCGTCCGATCACATCCGCGGCGACGCCGGACAGGAACGCGCCGAAGAAGTAACCGATATACGTGCTGCTCGCGACGAGGCCGGTCTGCGCGCTGCTCAGTTGCCAGAGCTTGCTCACGATCGGCAGCAGAAACGCCAGCGACGACGAGTCGAGGCCGTCGAACAGATAGCCGAGTCCGCCGATGACCAGCAGCTTTCGATGAAAGCCCGATATCGGTAAGCGTTCGAGTCGAGCCGCAACTGTAGACATGAATCTACCCCCTTGAAAACACTCGAATGACCTGGCGCGTGTCACGCGCACTCATTGTGCAAAGCGTCCGATGCTCGCAGCCCGACGTGACGCGCGAACGTCACCGCAGAACATCACGACACACACGCAACGCTACGGCTGCATGTCACGATCGGATCGCAACATGCGGCGCCAACCCAAGCTCGCATACCCAACGCCGGATTCAGCGCCTGATTCGGCGCCGGATTCAACGCCCGATTGCATACGCCTGCATCTGCCGCGGCGTCGCCGCGCCACGCATCAGCCCATCGCGCAGTCCAACCGCGCAAACGCGTCCTAACGCCCACGGCTCCGCCACGGTGAGGTCGTGCCCTCGCGCCTGCAATTCGGCCAGCGTGCGCTGCGGAAAACGCGCTTCGGCCGACATCTTGCCGAGCCGCATCGCACGCGGATAAAACGACGCCGGAAAATGCGCGGTCTGGAACGACGGCGCATCGATCGCGGCCTGCAGGTCCATGCCCGCATGCACATGCCGCAGAAACATTTGCAGCGACCACTGGTCCTGCTGATCGCCGCCCGGCGAACCGAATGCCGCATACGGCGCACCGTCGCGCGTGACGAGCGTCGGCGATAACGTCGTGCGCGGCCGGCGGCCAGGACCGAGCGACGACGGCAAGCCCGCTTCCATCCAGAACATCTGCGCGCGCGTCGTCACGTTGAAGCCGAGACCCGGCACCGCAGGCGAGGCCTGCAGCCAGCCGCCCGAAGGGGTTGCCGACACCATGTTTCCCCATCGGTCGACGACATCGAGATGCACCGTGTCGCCGCGCAATTCCGGCAGCGGCGCGAAACTCGGCTCGCCCTGGCCGAAGCCGCCCGGCTGCTGACGCCCCGCGCTCGCGACGATCTTTTCCGCGCGTAACAGGCTGTCACCGAGCTCGCCGGGGCGGAATTCGAACGACGCGCGCGCGGGGTCCACGCACTGGCGGCGCGCGTCGTTGTAGCGGTCCGACAGCAAGGTGTCGAGCGGAACATCGGCGTGCTGAGGATCACCATAGAACACTTCGCGGTCGGCGAACGCGAGCTTGGCGCACTCGATGACCGTATGCACGAAGTCGGGCCCAAGCGGATCGAGGCTCGCGAGATCGAAGCCCTTCAGTAGCGCGAGCTGCTGCAGGAACACGGGCCCTTGCCCCCAGGGGCCGGTCTTGTGCACCGTGAAGCCCGCGTAATCGTACGACACCGGATCTTCGTACGACGGCGTCCAGCGCGCGAGATCGTCGCCGGTCAATAAGCCTCGATTGCGCAGGCCCGACGTATCGAGCACCGCCGCGGTACGAAAGTAATGATCGATGGCGTCCGCGACAAAGCCCGAATAGAACACGCGCCGCGCGCGCTCGCATTGCGCGGCGCGATCGCCGCTGCCCGCTTCTTCGAGAATGCGCCGGTAGGTCGCCGCGATCGACGGGTTGCTGAACAGCTGGTTCGGCCGCGGCGCTTCGCCGTCGCGCAGCCATTGCTGCGCCGACGTCGTCCACTCGCTTCTGAAGAAATCCTGAATCGCGAGAATCGATGCAGCCATGCGCGGCACCACCGGGTAGCCGTTCTGGGCATAGCCAATCGCGTAACCGAGCACATCTTGCAACGGCAACTCGCCGTAATCGCGCAGCAGTGTCATCCATGCGCCGAACGCACCGGGCACAACCGCCGGCAGCAAGCCCGTGCCGGGCACCACGTCGAGACCCATGGCGCGCATCCGCTCGATCGTCATCGTGGCCGGCGTTACGCCTTGCCCGCACAGCACACGCACGCGCTTGTCACGCGCGCTGTAGAACACCACGGGCAACTCGCCGCCGGGACCGTTCAGATGCGGCTCGACGATCTGCAGCACGAAACCCGCCGCCGCCGCCGCATCGAATGCGTTGCCGCCCTTTTCGAGCACCGCCATCGCGGACGCTGTGGCCAGCCAATGCGTCGACGCGGCCATGCCGAAGGTGCCGATCAGTTCGGGTCGGGTCGTGAATGCCATTGAATCGATCTCGCGATAAGCGACTTGCACGCAACTTCAGGGGGAACTTCGGAAAACGGCAAACTGAACCAATTTCAATTGGTTCGCTTACCGATTCATTCATTCCAGCTGCATTATTTCGCAGCTTACTGCATGTTTTACGGTCAATAAACCGGAGTCAAGAAAAACATTGAAAGCGCTTCCACCGATGTTAATATCGAACCAATATCAAAATGGTTCGGGGCTTTAACCATGACTGAAATTTCGGTGCTGGATCGCATCGCCGACTACATCGCACAGCACGAACTGCGCGACGGCGACTCGCTTCCGGCAGAACGCAAGCTCGCTGAAGACCTGGCGGTCACCCGGCGCGAATTGCGCAACGCGCTCGCGTCGCTTGAAGCGGCGGGGCGCATCTGGCGCGGCGTCGGCCGCGGCACGTATCTCGGCGCGCGGCCGCTCAGGTTCGCGCAGACCTTGAATGGCCTTTCTGTCGGCACCAGTCCGTCGGACGTCGCGGAAATGCGGCTTATGATCGAGCCCGCGCTCGTCGCGCTTGCAACAATGAAGGCAAGCCCCGCCGATCTCGCGGAACTCGAAAAGGTCGCCAAAAAAAACGCATCCACCAAGGACGACTACGAATGGCAGCAGTGGGACCATCGCTTCCACCTGCTGCTTGCACAAGCCACACGCAATCCCGCCATCATCGCGCTGCTCGAGGCGATCAACGGCGTGCGCGTGAAGCCGGCGCTGCGCGAAAAAACCGTCGACCAGGAAACACGGAAACGCTTCGCGGAACAACATCAGGCGGTCGTCACCGCGATGCTCGCGCGAGATAGCGAACTCGCCGAACAGCGGATGCGCGAACATCTGTCGAGCGTGCAGATAAGAGTGACGGCGCGAGAAAAGAACAGGGGCGCTGCAGTTGAGCCCGCAGCCGCCGGACCCTCGGCCATCGAATCGTCACCTGCCGAAGCAAAACCGGCCGCGCCCTCCCGGCGCGGCCGGCCTGCTTCATCCCAGCGGGACGCCGGCTAACTCCGCGTTAGTCCCGCCTCAGTGCCGAGTTAGTGCCAGTCGCGATCGTGATGCTCGCGCCACTGATGCTCGCGCCATTCACGGCGGCGCCATTCGCGTTCACGCCACTCACGGCGTTCGCGCCAGTCCGGACCATACCCGCCGTAGCCGACCACAACCGGCGCCTGCGCAACAACCACCGGCGGCGGAGGCGGAGGCGGCGCTACTTCATAAACCGGCGCCACCGGAATACCGAGTCCGACCGCCACATCGACATGCGCCGACGCCGCCGTCGACACGCCCAATGCCGCAAAACCGAGAACCACCGCGCCAAGCACCTTCTTGTTCATTTTGTGACTCCTTGCACGTTAAGTGCATGACTGTGAACCCGGTTCGCAGTGTAGAAGTCGATGTTTGACACAGGTGCTACATCGCTCGCTTATTCGTAACAGGACGTTAACGACGCGCCTCGTGCGCATCGCGCGGTGCATGCGCCACATAACGCGCCATCAACGATGCGGCGCCCAGATACTGCGACGGATCGGTCAATGCGCGCAGTTGCGCATCGTCGAAGCGTTCGCGAATCGACGCGTGCTTCGACAGCACGTCGTAGAGCGTGCGGTTCTCTTCGATCGCTACGCGGCACGCGTCGTACACCACGTCATGCGCATGCTGACGGCCGAGCGCGGGCGCGAGGCCCATCATCACCGCTTCGGCCACGATCAGGCCGCCGGTCAGATCGAGGTTCTTACGCATCTTCGCCGCGTCGACATGCAGGCCGCGCAGCATGAAATTCGCCTGATGCAGCGCGCTCGACACGAGCAGAAAGCTTTCCGGCACCGCGCTCCATTCGAGATGCCACGGCCCCGTCGCCCGTTCGAAGTCGTGCATCATGCCGTCGAGCATCAGCGCGGCGCGCTCGCGCAGCATCTTCGCCGCGGCGAACATCAGTTCGCTTGAAATCGGATTGCGCTTTTGCGGCATCGTCGAGCTTGCGCCGCGGCCCGGCACGAACGGCTCCGCCACTTCGCCGAATTCCGACGCGGCCATGATCATCACGTCGACGCTGATCTTGCCGAGCGAACCGCCGATGTTCGCGAGCAGCGACACGAGTTCACACAGACCGTCGCGCGCGACATGCCACGTAATCTCCGGATTGCGCAGGCCGAGTTCCTGCGCGAACAGCCGCCGCGTCTCGAGTGCGCGCACCGGGTCGCCGAGCGACGCGAGCGTGCCGGCCGCGCCACCGAACTGCGCCATCAGCACGCGCGCCTTCGCCTGCTGCAACCGCTCCGCATGCCGATGCAGCGACGACAGCCACACGGCGGCGCGAAAGCCGAACGTGACCGGCAGCGCATGCTGCAGATGCGTGCGGCCCGCCGTCACCGTATCGGCGTATTTGTCCGCGAGACCGCGCAAGGCGTCGCGTACTTCATCGAGTTGCCGCTCGACGATCGCGACGCCGCGCATGCATTGCAGCATCGTCGCGGTATCCATGATGTCCTGCGTCGTCGCGCCCCAGTGCACATAGCGGCCCGCTTCGCCGCACATGTCGCTCAACTGCTTGACGAGCGGCAGGATCGGATAGCCGACGATCTCCGTCTCATGACGCAACTGCTCGAGGTCGAGCTTCGCGAAATCGGCGCGCTCGGTGATGTCGCGCCCGGCCTGTTCGGGAATCAGGCCGGCCTTCGCCTGGGCGCGCGCCAGCGCGGTCTCCGCATCGATGCAGCGCGCCAGATAGGCGGTGTCGGAAAACACGTCGCGCATCTCGGGCGTACCGAACATGTCGCGGAAAAGCGCAGAGTCGAAAACAGTGGTTGCCATTGTCGTCAGGTTCCTTGGACCTTCGTTGCTTCGTTGCTTCGTTGCTTCGTTGCTTCGTTGCTTCGTTGCTTCGTTGCTTCGTTGCTTCGTTGCTTCGTTGCTTCGTTGCTTCTTTGCGTCGTTGAGACTGCTCTGGTTGCATCACGCGGCGAGGCGCGCGAGCCACGGGCGCAGCCCGTCTTTTTCTTCGAGACCGAATCCCGCCGCTGAGGTCGGACGCACCAGCCCGCCGCCCACACCGCATCCGGTCGCATAGCCGCCGAACGGCTGAAACACGCCCGGGTACGCTTCGCAGCCGCCCAGCTCGAGCCCGACCGCAATATGCAGGTTGATCAGATGACCGCCATGCGGATAGGCCTGCGCGCGATCGAAGCCATGGCTTTCGATCAACTCGATCATTCGCGCGTATTCGGTGAGCCCGTAAGCGAGACCCGCATCCATCTGGAACACGTCGAGGCCCGCGCGCATGCCGCCGAAGCGCGTCAGGTTCTTCACGTCGGGAAGCGAGAACAGGTTTTCGCCGGTCGCGATCCGGCCGGTGTAAGCCTCGGCGACCTGCCGGTTCAGATCGAAGTCGAGCGGGTCGCCGATCTCCTCGTACCAGCGCAGGTCGTACGGCGCGATCGCCTGGGCGTAGGCGAGCGCCGTATCGAGATCGAAGCGGCCGTTCGCGTCGACGGCAAGCCGCTGCCCTTCGCCCGCCACGCCGAGTGCGGCTTCGATGCGCGCGAGGTCCTGCTCGAGGCTCGCGCCGCCGATCTTCATCTTGAACGCGTCGAAGCCCTGCTCGCGATACGCGTTGAATTCGTCGGCAATGCGCTGCGTGCTGTCTTCCGCGTAGTAGTAGCCGCCCGCCGCATACACATCGACGCCTTCGGTCTTGCCGCGCCGCCCGTAGCGGCGCGCGATCGTGACATGCGCGGGTTCGTCGAAGAGCTTTGCGTTGAGATCCCACACGGCGAGTTCGATCGCGCCGGCCGCCGCCGCGCGGTCGCCGTGACCGCCGGGCTTCTCGTTGCGCAGGATCGTTTGCAGCACCTTCTGCGGGTCGAAACATTCGCCGCTCGCGTCGAGCAGGCTGTCCGGCGGCGCGGCGAGCAAACGCGGAATCATGCGGTCGCGCAGAATGCCGCCCTGCGCGAAGCGCCCGATCGAATCGAACGCATAGCCGGTCACGGGCTTGCCATTGCGAATCACATCGGTATGCAGCGCGACGAGCGACACGTCGTGTTCCGCAAAACTGACGAGTGCATTCGCCACATTGCCTTCAAGCGGGACCGACATCTCCCTGACCGCAGTGATACGCATAACCCTTCCTTGAACGAACCAGAATCCGATGATCAGATGACCTTGCCGGGCCGCGCGCCGAACACACGCTGATACTCGTCGCGCGCGGCGTTCGGATCGAACTCGCCCGACGACTTCGCGATCGCGAGCGTCGCGACGCTATTGCCCATCGAGTTGCAGATCGCCACCGCCTGCGACGTAAAGCGGTTGATGCCGAACAGGATCGGCAGCGCTTCGATCGGCAACATGCCCGACGCGGTGACGGTCGCCGCGAACACAATGAACGTGCCACCCGACACGGTCGCGGCGCCCTTCGACGTGACGAGCATCAGCAGAAGCAATCCGAGTTGCTGGTGCAGGCTCAGCGGTATGCCGTAGGCGTTCGCGACGAACATCACGCACAGCGACATATAGACGGCCGTGCCGTCGAGGTTGAACGCATAGCCGGTCGGCAAAACGAGGCCCGTGGATTGCCGCGAGCATCCGAGCCGCTCGAGCTTTTCGAAAAGTCGCGGCAGCGCGCTTTCCGACGATGCGGTCGCGAACAGCAGAAAAATTTCGTCCTTGAAGTAACGCAGAAAGCGGAACACATTGAAGCCATAGAGGCGCAACACGATGCCGAGCACCACGACAACGAAGAACGCCAGCGACAGATACATCACGATCAGCAGATAGCCGAGCGAGATCACCGCATTCATGCCGCTGCTGCCGATCGCAAACGCGATTGAACCGAACGCGCCGAGCGGCGCGAACTTCATGATCACGTCGACGAACTTGAAGAACACTTCGGACATGCGCGTCAAGGCGTGCTCGACACTGCCGCGCGTGTCCTGCTTGAGCATCAGCAACGCGGCGCCGAAGCCGATCGAAATGACGAGCACCTGCAGGAGCGAACCGTTCGCGAACGCGCCGACGAAGTTGTCGGGAAAGAGCGTCAGCATGAAGTGCTCGAACGACGCGGGCGCAGCCTTGCCGTACTGTGCGTGCGCAGCCGCGGCGTCGGCGGCGTTCTGCGTCAGATGCATGCCCGCGCCGACGCCGGACAGATTCGCCACGACCATGCTGAACGCGAGCGCGATGGTCGACACGATCTCGAAGTAGATCAGCGCGCGCAGTCCGATGCGGCCGACATTCTTCAGGTCGCCGGCCGCCGCGATGCCGAGCACCACGTTCAGGAACACGAGCGGTGCGACGATCATCTTGATCAGGCGCAGAAAGATGTCGCCGAGAATTTTCATATCGACCGCGAGCTTCGGCGCGATAAAGCCGAGCGCCACGCCGGCGGCGATGCCCGCGACGATCTGCACGCCGAGCCGCGCGTAGACCGGCGGCTTGCCGCGCGCCGCGGCGCGTTCCGCGTCGGCGCTGCGGGGGTTCGCGGTGTCGGTATGAAAAGCCATGCTCGTCTCCGTTTGGCGTGCCGTTCGGGGCGGCGCACGCACTGGACTATTCGACTGACCAATCTTCGAGAAACAAGCGCCACGAAGCAAGCCTGAATAAGTCCGTACATTTAGAATAAGTCCGGACTATATTGTCAGCATGTGGGACGGGTCAACCTCGGGTTTACCTGTAGGCGCCGCGGCCCGTCCGGCGCCGCGCCAGCCCTGACTTGGCAGCGCGCGACACCCGGGCTAGCATTAGCGCGCGCCGGGCACCGGCGCTTCATCGATCAAGGAAAATTGTCATGAAACCCCGATACGCCGAGCTGGCGGACCAACTGATAGAGGCGATCGGCAATGGCACATTCGAAGTCGGCGCGGCACTGCCGAGCGAACTCGATCTTTCCGCGCAATTCGGCGTGAGCCGCGCGACCGTGCGCTCCGCGCTCGAAAAGGTCCAGGAACTCGGGCTTATTTCGCGGCGCAAGCGCGCGGGCATTCGCGTCGAAGCGAGCAAGCCGCGTGTCGCATACGAGCAGTCGTTATCGAGCGTCGAAGATCTGGTCCAGTTCGCGGTGGTCACCGAACGGCATGTGCAATCCATCGGCGAAGTGTCGGCAAGCCCGACGCTCGCTGCCCAGCTCGGCGTCGAAACCGGGTCGCGCTGGCTGCGCGTCGAACTGCTGCGCGTCGATGCCGCGAAGCCCGACGAGCCGATCTGCTGGACCGACGTCTATCTCGAACCGACGGTCGGCGCCGGTATCCGGCGCGAGTTGCGCAAGAGTTCGGGGCTGATCTGCGGAATGGTCGAGGAACGCTTCGGTCGCAGTGTGCGCGAAGTGCGCCAGGAGATTCGCGCGGTCGGCGTGCCCGCGCGGCTCGCGAAACCGCTCGCGGTTGAAGCGGATGGTCATGCGCTCGAAATCACGCGCCATTACGTGGACCAGCACGGGGCCGTGTTCGAGGTGACCGTCAGCGTGTTTCCGGCGAACCGGTTTACGTACGCGCTGCAGTTGCGGCGGCAAGGCTGAGCGGCGACGCCAGCCGCTCACTCCGCGCTCCATCGCGCGTGCTTTTGTCTCGTGCTTTTGTCTCGCGCTTTTGTCTCGCGCTTTCGCCCCGCGCTTTTACCCTGCGTTGAACTGCTCGCCGACAAACGCGAGATGCTGCGCCATCGCCTGCGCGGCGCCATCGGGCGCGTGCTCGCAGATCGCCTGATAGATGCTTTCATGCTGTGCGAGCCGCGCCATCGAGCGCTCTTTCGCATGCGGCAGATCGAGCATCGCCGCATACGTATTGCGCGTGATGTGATCGCGCAGCTGATCGACAACCGTCGTATAGAAACGCGTCAGCATGAAGTTGTGCGCCATCGCCGCGAGCGTCAGATGAAAGGTCGCGTCGCCGCGCGCTTCGGCTTCGACATCGCCGGCCGATACCGCGCGCGTCATATCGCGCAGCACGGTGGCGAGGCGCTGGCGCTCGTCTGCGCTCGCGCGCTCCGCTGCGAAGCGCGCGACACAGCATTCGAAAATTGCGCGGAATTCGAGCGTTTCGCGGCGCTGCGGCGCGCCTTCGCCGCTGCGCTGCAGCCATAGCGAATCGGGCATGACCTGCGGCGCCGCGCTGACGAACACGCCGGCGCCGCGCCGCGTTTCGAGCGCGCCGCGTGCGACGAGCCGCGCGACGGCTTCACGTACGGTCGAGCGCGAGGTGCCGAACGATTCGGCCATGGCGCGCTCGGACGGCAACCGCGCACCCGGCGTCAGATCCGGGTCGAGCAGCCTGCTTTCGATCTGTCTGATGACATGACCCAGCGCGCTGTTTCGCTCGCTGTGCTGTCCCATTGATATCTCCTGACGCGATGTGGTCCGACCAATTTGCGGCCGCACGAGCGGCTTCGCATACTTCATGAATCCCACATGATGCACGACGCAGCGAACGCGTGCACGACGTATCCATATCGCCGCGCCGCTCCGGGTAAGCGCTAAAGCGCCAACCCGGAGCACTGCGGCATAAGACCGGAGATCCCCATGACAAGTATCACTGCCGCCTCGGCGGTCATCAAACTGCATGCCGACGACGATGTCGCGATCGCGCGTCAAGCCATTGCGAGCGGTACCACCCTCGACGAGCTGAACGGGCTCACCGTGCTCGCCGATATTCCCGAAGCCCATAAGGTGGCGATCCGCGCGGTCGCGCAGGGTAGCCCCGTGCGCCGCTACGGCCAGATCATCGGCTTCGCGACGCAGCCGATCGCGCCCGGCGAACACGTGCATGTGCATAACGTCGCGATGGGAGATTTCGAACGCGACTACGCGTTCAGCAGCGAAGTGAAAGCCGTGCAAAGCGCGGCCGAGCCGCTGACTTTCATGGGCATCAAGCGCGCCGACGGCCGCGTCGCAACGCGCAACTACATCGGCATCGTCAGCACGGTGAACTGTTCGGCCAGCGTGACGAAGATGGCTGCGCAGCATTTCTCGGCGCCGGGTGTGCTCGACGCCTACCCGAACGTCGACGGCATCGTGCCGCTGTCGCATAGCTTCGGCTGCTGCATCGACCACAACGGCGAAGGCATCCAGCAATTGCGCCGCACGATCGGCGGTTACGCGCGCCACGCGAATTTCGCGGGCAT
Source organism: Paraburkholderia edwinii (assembly GCF_019428685.1). Lineage (NCBI taxonomy): Bacteria > Pseudomonadati > Pseudomonadota > Betaproteobacteria > Burkholderiales > Burkholderiaceae > Paraburkholderia > Paraburkholderia edwinii. Next base: position 608,516 of record NZ_CP080095.1, on the reverse strand, counting down.
CGTGGTGGTCGGTCTCGGCTGCGAAGCAAACCAGATGGGCGCCCTGTTCGTCGCCGAAGGCGTGGCGCCGGGACCGATGGTTGTGCCGTTCGTCATGCAGGAACTCGGCGGCACGCAGAAAACCGTCGAAGCCGTGATCGCGGCGATCGACAAGATGCTGCCCGTTGCGAACGATGTGAAGCGCGAACCCGCGCCGGTTTCGCACCTGTGCGTCGCACTGCAATGCGGCGGCTCGGATGGGCACTCGGGCATCACGGCCAACCCGGCTCTCGGCGCGGCCGTCGACCTGCTCGTCAAGCACGGCGGCACCGCGATCCTGACCGAGACGCCTGAAATTTACGGCGCAGAACACCTGCTGACGCGCCGCGCGGTCTCGCGTGAAGTCGGTGAAAAAGTGGTCGAGCGCATCCGCTGGTGGGAAGGCTATGCCGAGCGCGAAAAGGGCAGCATCGACAACAACCCGACGCCGGGCAACAAGGCCGGCGGCCTGACGACGATTCTCGAGAAGTCGCTCGGCGCAGTCGCAAAGAGCGGTTCGACGCCGCTCGTCGATGTCTACAAGTATGCGGAGCCGATCGACAAGCACGGCCTCGTATTCATGGATGCGCCGGGCTACGACCCGATGGGCGCGACGGGTCAGATCGCGAGCGGCGCGAATCTCGTGGTGTTCACGACAGGCCGCGGTTCGTGCTTCGGCGCCAAGCCTGCGCCGTCGATCAAGGTCGCGACGAACTCGAAGATGTACCACCGCATGCGCGACGATATGGACATCAACTGCGGTGAAATCATGGACGGCACCGCGACCGTCGAGCAGAAAGGCGAGGAGATCTTCCGCGCGATCGTCAGTGTCGCGTCGGGCGAGCAGTCGAAGAGCGAAGCGCTGGGTATCGGCAACGAAGAGTTTGTTCCGTGGATGATCGGCGCGCAGATGTGATCGCACGCAATGCGTTAGTTTGGACGCTTCGTCCAAACTAACGCATCAGTTAAGCACCACGTAGCGTAGTTCAACGCATGCGGCGGCCTCAGGGCCGCCGCTTTGCTTTTGTCCCGCCATTTCCAAGGGTTTGCCGGGCCAGACAGGATTCCATAAAGCCGGCAATCAGCCAATTTTCATCGAACTTTAATAATTACCTTAATCATTTATTTTTTTCGCGTCTCGTTTTTATAACTGAATTACTTCTTTTATCTATCCGAAAGCCCCGGGTGGATTTCAAAAAAAATAACTGTCATCCATAAGGAATATCGGACTGGCATCCTCGCCGCTTGCTTCCGCCTGCTTCCTTCCGGCGGCACTCAAAGCTGTTTTCCAGTTCGGCGTTCGAAATAAAAGGATTGGCCTAGATGACACGCAATATGCTCGCCGGCGCAATCGTCGGCGCGACCCTTCTGCTCAGCGGCTGCGGCGGGTCGGACTCCTCCGGTAGTTCCTCATCGGCGTCGGGAAATACGCCTCCGGCCACCACCACCCCCACGGCCAGCGTACAGGACTCGATCGCCACGGCGACGCCGATCAAGCACATCGTCATTATTTATCAGGAGAACAATTCGTTCGACCACTATTTCGGCACCTATCCGGTTGCCGGAAATCCGGGCAGTCCGGCCGAATTGCCATTTATTGCCGCAAAAAATACGCCAACGGATATCAATAACCTGCTCGAAACGGGCATGGGCTTCAACATCAAGACCAGCCCGCTATTGACGATGAATCCGAATGCGCTCAATACCGCAAACGGCGCGGGCGCAACCAATCCGTTCCGTCTCGATCGCACGCAGGCGTTGACTGCCGACCAGTCTCACAGTTATACGCCCGAGCAGGAAGCATTCGATGGCGTCGCCACGCCGCTGAGCCCAGCGATGGATCTGTTTCCCAAATTCACGGGCAAAGCGGTCACGCTGGCCTCCGGCACCGGACCGTTCTTCACGACGGGCCTCGTGATGGGCTACTACGACGGCAACACGGTGACCGCGCTGTGGAACTACGCCCAAAGCTTCGCGATGAGCGACAACTTCTTCGGCACGACCTTCGGTTCGTCGACGCAAGGCGCGATCAACCTCATCTCCGGACAGACCAACGGCGTCGTCCCGACCGCATCGACCGGCTCCGTGATGGATGACGGCACGGGCACCGGCACCTTCACGCTGAAGAGCGATATCTTCCCGACCGGCGATGTCTGCTCGCCGTCCGGCACCACGGGCTCGATGACGAGCAAAAACATCGGTGACCTGCTAAACGCCGCGGGCGTCACGTGGGGCTGGTTCCAGGGCGGCTTCGATCTGACGCAGACGAATCCGAACGGCACCACGGGCTGCTTGCGCTCGACCTTCTCGTCCGTCGTCGGCGGCTATATTCCGGACTACGACGCCGAACACAGCCCGTTCCAGTACTACGCGTCGACGCGCAACCCGCAGCACACGCGGCCGTCGTCGGTGATGGCGATCGGCACGAAAAACGACGGCGGCGCCAATCACCAGTACGACACCGACGACTTTATCGCGGCCGTGACGGCTGGCAATTTCCCGTCGGTCAGCTTCATCAAGGCGCCGTCGTGGCAAAGCGGCCACTCGTCGACATCCGATCCGTTGAGCGAGCAGACCTTCCTCGTCAACATGGTGAACTTCCTCGAACAGCAGCCTGACTGGAAGAACACCGCGGTGTTCATCACGTACGACGACTCGGACGGCTGGTACGACCACGTGGCGCACGTGATCAATCCGTCGTCGTCGAGCGCCGACCAGCTGAGCGGCCCGGGCTCGTGCCTTGTGACCGTCGCCGGCGGCGCAACGACGCCGCTGCCGGGCGTCAGCGGTCTACCCGCCAACGGACGCTGCGGCTATGGCCCGCGCCTGCCGCTGATCGCGATCTCGCCGTTCGCGAAGCAGAACTTCGTCGATCACACGCTGACCGACCAGACCTCGCTGATTCACTTTATCGAAGACAACTGGCTCAACGGACAGCGGATCGGCCAAGGCTCGTTCGACGCGTTGTCGGGGCCGCTCACGAACCTGTTCGACTTTTCGCTGAATACGCCGACGCTGGTTCTCGATCCGAACTCCGGCGCGTTGCCGGGGGCGCAAGCGGCGCTCGAGGGCAAATAAGGCAGGCAAGGCAGCCAACCAAGACAGATCAGCGCAGCTGAATGTTGTAGCGGCGCGCGGCGCCGGGCACGCAGTCAAGCGCCCGCGCCGCGCGCTTATCCGCTTGTGATGCAACGAGGGCGGCCGAGGCAATCGACGCTACCGGGGCAACTGTTTGGCAGAAGACATGAAGGTATTGGGTTCGCGGTCCGATTTCAGACTGTGCGCGACACTCGCGGTGGTGACGGCCGCCGCGTTCGCCGCGCTCGCGTGGTTCAGTCATGGCAAACACCACTTCAACGCCTGGCGATGGCCGGGCGTTCATTTTTTGCATGGCGGCCTGAATGCGGGCGCAAGCACAGGTTCCGCCGACGGTTCAAACGCGGCCTCAAGCACGAACTTAAGCACGAGTTCAAGCGCACCCGGCTCCGGCTCATACGGTCCTCGCGCGGCAATTCCACGCGCGTTACCGGCGCCGTCTCTCGCCACGGCGAGGCCGCTCGTGGCCACCGACCCGGCCACACGCCCTCACCCGCCACTCTCCGCGATGGCGCAGCTCGGCAAGGAGATCTTCTTCGATCGCAGCCTGTCCGGATCGGGCCGCATGTCGTGCGCGTCGTGTCATAGCCCCGACCATGCATACGGTCCGCCCGACGGGCGCCCCGCGCAGTTCGGCGGCATCGGTATGAACCTCGAAGGCTCGCGCGCGGTGCCGTCGCTGCGCTATCTCGACCACAACCCGACGTTTACGATCGGCGTGCCGAACATCATGCCGGACACCGACGCGCCCGACGTGCCGCCCACCGCCGTCAGCGGCACGGTCGCGGCGAGCGCGAAAAGCGGCGCAGCGCAAACCGCGTCGGCCGCGCCGCCCGCACCGGTTCCGCAAGGCGGCTTCGACTGGGACGGCCGCGTCAATACGCTGCAGGAACAGGCGACCGGCCCACTCCTCGATCCCCACGAAATGGCGAACCGCAATCTCGACGTGGTGACCGGCAAGCTGCGCCATGCGCGCTACGCGCAGCGCTTTACCGACCTCTTCGGGCCCAATGTGCTGAACAACCCGGGACAGCTGATCGGCGAGGCGCTGTTCGCGCTCGGCCGCTATCAGGCCGAAGACGCGTCGTTCCATCCGTACGACAGCAAATACGACTGGTATCTCGCGGGCAAGGCGCAGCTGAGCGCACAGGAAATGCATGGTCTCAAGCTGTTCGAGGATCCCGCCAAAGGCAACTGCGCCGCGTGCCACATCGACAAGCCGTCGCGCGACGGCGTCTTTCCGGCCGCCTTCACCGACTACCAGTTCGAAGCGCTCGGCGTGCCGCGCAACCGGGCGCTCGCGCAGAACCGCGATCCGCATCACTTCGATCTCGGGCTCTGCGGCCCGGTGCGCGCCGACTATCGCACCCAGAAGAACTACTGCGGCCTCTTCAAGACGCCGACGCTGCGCAACGTCGCGACGCGTCAGGTGTTCTTTCACAACGGCGTGTTCCATACGCTCGACGACGTGCTGCACTGGTACGTCGAACGCGATACGGACCCGCGCAAGTGGTACCCGGTAGACCGTCGCGGCACGGTGCACAAGTACGACGATCTGCCCCCGCAGTACGGCGCGAATATCGATGTCGTCGATGCGCCGCTCGATCGCAAACCGGGACAGGCGCCCGCGTTGAACGATGCGGAAATCGCCGACGTGATCGCGTTCCTGAACACGTTGACCGACGGTTACCGGCCGGGCGGATCGACGGGCCCACGGCCGGACACTCCACTGAACGGGCAACCGGCCGGCGCCTCGCCAAACGCACGGTCCGTCGCGTCGCAATGAGCAATCCGACCGCGACAGCCCGCAGCCTCGCATCGGGCGAAAGCCCGTGCCGCGTCGAGAAAGACATACTGATTGTCGACGCGGACCTGCACGTCTGCGAAACGCTGTGGACGCTGTTCCAGGGTGCGGGCTACCAGCCCTGCGTGGCGTCCACGGCGCAGGACGCGGCCGCGCGGATCGCTTTGCGCGCACCGCTGGCGCTCGTTGTCGACTGGTCGTTGCCGGACTGCTCGGGGCTATCGTTCCTGCTCGATCTGCGCGCGGAGCCGTGCACCAAACGTCTGCCCGCCATCATGCTGAGCGCGCGCGACGACGCGGACGACTGCGTACGCGCACTCGACGCCGGCGCCGACGACTTCGTACGCAAGCCGTTCTCGCCGCGCGAACTGCTCTCGCGTTTGCGCGTGCTGCTGCGGCCGATGCCGCGCGCCGAGACGTCCACGCGGATCTCGGTGAACGGCTTGACGCTCGACATGGCCGCGATGCGCGTCGAGAGCGAAGCGGACTGCGGCGAAGCGGCATTGCCGCTGAGCCCGTTCGAATGCCAGCTGCTGCACTTCTTTCTGACTCACGGCCACCGCGTGTACAGCCGCAGGGAAATCATCGGCGAACTCTACGGTCCGCAAGCGGGCGGCCACCACGACGATCGCAGCGTCGATCATCACGTGTTCCATCTGAGGAAGGCGCTGCGCGCGCTCGGGCACGACACGGTGATCGAAACCGTGCGCGGCCGCGGCTACCGGTTGACGGACCGCATCGCGCCGCAGGCCGCGGACGCCGTCCTTGCGGCCGCCCCCGCCACCGCTAGACCGCCGGCCAGCGCGGCTCGCTGACCGCGCCCTCCTTGCGGCTGCTGTCCGGCACCGAGAAGCGGAACGTCCCTTTGCCCGCTTCTTTCGCGTCGTACAGCGCGACGTCCGCGCGCTTCAACAGCTGCTCGATCGATTCGCCGTGCACGGCGAACGCGATGCCGATACTCGTGCCGATGCTGATCGCCTCGCCCGTCGACAGCATGTAAGGCTTCGCAAGCTCGCGGATGATGCGCGGCGCGAGCGCTTCGCTCGCCGCGCACGTACTGTTTTCGACAACGACCGCGAATTCGTCGCCGCCCAGACGCGCGACGAATTCGCCGGTCCACAGCAATTCTTTCAGGCGCCCGGCGACCGCGGTCAGCACTTCGTCGCCGGCATGGTGGCCGAGCCGGTCGTTGACCTGCTTGAAACCGTCGAGATCGAGATACATCAGCGCGACTTCGGGCTCGCGGCCGCCCATCGACCTCGCGAGAATCCGCTCGAGCCGCTCGTACAGATCGCGGCGGTTCGGCAAACCGGTCAGCGGATCGTGCCGCGCGAGATGCAGGATTTTCGCTTCCGACTGGCGGCGCTCGGTGACGTCCTCGATGATGATCACCGCGCTGCCGTCGGGCACCGGGTTACGCGTCATTTCGAGCTGGCGGCCGTCGCCGAGGTCGAGATCGAGTGGCCGGCGCTCGCCCGAGAGCCACGTGGTGCAGCGCTCGACCAGTTGCTTGCGCAAGGTCTCGCCGAACTTCGCGACGCCCACCTGCCCGATAAATTCAGGCAGCGGCACGTTCAGGCGCAACATTTCGACGGTCGCGCCGAACAGTTCCGCCGCGCGCCGGTTCGCGACGATCACGCGGCCGTTGCCGTCGATCGTGCACAGGCCGTGCGGCATATGCGTCAGCGCCGCATCGAAGCGGGCCGCGAGTTCCGCATGCCGCTGCTCGGCGGTCATCAGCGCGACGAGACCTTCGTAGTGGCGCCGCACCACCGACACCATCGCGACGAGATAGGCGAAAAGCGGCGGCACGAGTATCCACGATGCGCTGCGCGGCGCGAGCAGCGCGCCGACACCGATCGGAATCGTGCCGAAGAAAATCTGCATGATCGCGAGGCGCGGCAGCGCGGCGTTGCGCGACGCGATGCCGCCGAGAATGCCGGCCGTCACCATCAGCGACAGCGATGCGAGTTCCATATCGCCGGAAATGATCGACGCCATCGTGCCGAGGCCGAAGGTCAGACACGCGAGCAGCGACACCGGCGCATAGCGCGCGGCCGACGGTTCCGGATGAACCGGACGCACGCGGTTACGCGCCACGTACAGGTGCGCGATGGTCATCCGCGCAGCGAGAAAAAGGATCTCGGCAGCGAGCCACAGCGGCGCCCATGCATGATGCACGCGAAAGCAGGCCACCACGGCGACGAAGGCGCTGGAGAGGCCCGACATCAGCAGCGGGCGCGTGTTCTCGAATAGCGTGGACAGCAGCGACGCGCGTATCGACGCTGTGACCTGGCCGTTGCCCGATGCGGGTGTATCGAGAAGAAAGTTGAACATAGACGGCCTGGCTGGCATGAAGTCACCGCGCTGTCCCTGCATCGGCTGCCTGCAGTCAGTCGAACGGCCCGATCGATGCGGCTGAAGCGTGACGCTGATCCTTACGTTTACGGCGCGACGAACGACTTACTTGATAGTCGTGGACAGCACAGACGGGTCGAAGCAGCACACCCGCAACGCATGCGGGCATGGGTGTTTCGTCAGGGGATTGTATCGGGAACTGCCACGATGCGGCCCGTAACCACGCAACCTCGACGCAACCTCGCGCAAGGCGATGCGTACGTGTTGCAAGTACGCCGGGAAACACGTTTGCGACTGCGCAAACGAATCCGCGCCGAACGCTGTTGCGCTATGACCGTGCAACGGCCGCGCAATGGCTACGCTACCGCAGCGCGAAGCTCACTTGAACGCGACTGCCGCGCCACCTATCGTGTATGGGCGTGTAGGAAGTCTTCGTTCAGGAGCGAGCCATGTATGCCGATGCAGTCGATGTGAGCTTCGATAGCGCGCACTTGTTTCTGCGGCTATCCGACGGGCGGGATATCGAGTTTCCGCTACGCTGGTTTCCGGTGCTGGAAGCAGCGACAACCGACGAACGCGAGCACTTCGCGATTTCGCTGGACCGTCAGCAGTTGTACTGGCCTGAGCTCGACGAAGATATGAGCGTGCCTGCTTTGCTGCTTTCCTTGCCGGACGCGCGACATTGATCGAGCGCGCTTGAACCCCGCTTGAATCCCGCTTGCGCCCGCTTGAACCCCGTTAGCCCGGTTTCGGCTCGCCCTTCAGATGGCGCCGGGCGACTCTCCAGTCCGACGGCGAATGGCGCGCGTCGCGTTTAGCGCATGCGCGCTCTGCGCGGTGCAGCACTTTCAGAAGCCTGGCATACCGTAATGGCTTGCGCAAAAAACTGAAGACGCGAATGCGCGGCGGCAATGCGCCGTTGAAAGCGAGGATGACCGGCACGGTAGCAAGTGCAGGGTCTTTGCGCATTTCGCGCACGAGCGCCGGACCGGAAAGGCCGGGCGTGCGCGTGTCGGAAATCAGCACGTCAGGACGGCTCGCGCGCGCGAGATCGAGCGCGTCGCTGCCGTTGGTGGCCGTGCGGACGACGTAGCCTTCCGCGGCGATCAGCAGGCCGAGGGTACTCAGCACGCCTGTGTCGGCATCGACAATAAGGATGTCTGCCATATTGCCCTCCGTACTATTTCCGATTTTAGCAAGTGCTATTCCAATCGCGACAGTTTTTATGCGTCTTTGCGCGACATCGTGTACGGCTCGAGCGTGTGGCTCGATATCGCGCTGTGGCCGCATCGCATCGGCCTGTCCTTCTGCTGCTTTGCACAATCGCGTTGCCGCATGCGAGATTCATGTCGGGCTCGCTTCATGCTGCAGTGACGCTTGGCGACGCCTTGTCGTCTTAAAGGAGGGGCATCATGAATAAGGATCAGGTGAAGGGCACCGTCGAGAAGGTGAAGGGCAAGGCCAACGAAGCGGTTGGTCGCGCGACGAACAATCCGGCCCGCGAGCTGAAGGGCGACGTGCAGCAGGAAGTCGGCCAGACCCGCAAGGACGTGGGCGACATGAAGGAAGCCGTCAAGGATTCCCAGAAGCGTAAGCACTAAAGGCCGGTGGACCGGTGGGCCTCATTGGCCTCATTAGCCTGATGGGTCTCGTGGGTCTGATGGGCCTGGCGAGCCCGCTGGCCCGAAATCACGGTCCCAACGGCGACGAGGGCGCCTCTGCTTTGCACAGGCGCCCTCGCTTTTACCGACCGCCCGAACCGCTTCGTCATTTTTTCGTAATGACTGGGTAACGGCCCGGTCCCAGGCCGCTCCCTAGACTGGCATCACGTTTCACCCCTTTCCAACAACGTGATCCGGTTTAAAGGAGTCGCCATGCGTATCCCCTCGTTCAGTTCCGCCGTTCGCTCAGTTGCAGTCGGCGCGGCCGCCGCTGTCTGCCTGTTCGGCGCTGCCGCCACGCCCGCCTTCGCCGCACCCATCAAGAACATCGTGCTGGTGCACGGCGCGTTCGTCGGCGGCGGCGGCTGGCGTCCTGTCTACGATATCCTGACGAAGGACGGCTACAACGTGACGCTCGTGCAGGAACCGCTGACGTCGTTCAAGGAAGACGTGACCGCCACGAAGCGCGTGATCGACGGCATCGACGGTCCGGTGGTGCTGGTCGGGCATAGCTACGGGGGTGCGATCATCACGGAAGCGGGCAACGACGAACATGTGAAATCGCTCGTCTATATCGCCGCGCATGCGCTCGACGTCGGCGAAACCGAAGCGAGCAATGGCAAGAAATACCCGAACGCGACGAAGGCCGTCGTCAAGACGCCGGACGGTTTCCTGTATCTGAACCCGGCTAACTATCCGTCCGATTTCGCCGCCGATCTGCCGCGCGCACAAGCGGAATTCGAAGCGCACTCGCAGATGCCGACGGCGGCTGCCGTATTCACCGCGGAGATTCCCGACCCGGCGTGGAAGAACAAGCCGGTCTGGTATATGGTCGCGAAGGCGGACAAGATCATCAACCCGGACCTCGAGCGGATGTACGCGGCGCGCGCGCATGCGCATACCGTCGAAATCGACGGCGCGAGCCATTCGGTGTATGAATCGCATCCGAAGGAAGTCGCCGCGCTGATCGAGCAGGCGGCGCAGCAGTCGGGGCAGTGATCGACGCGCGGTAATCGCCGCCGTGATCGTCATTGGAGTACGTCGTAGCCGCCGGTCGACGGCTACGACGCGCGCCCGGCGCGAGCACACGGTTGCCTCTGAAGCAGAACATCGACGGTAGACGATATGCGAATTCTGGTCATCGAAGACGAAGCAAAAACCGGCGATTATCTGCAGAACGGACTGACCGAAGCCGGGTACGTGGTCGACGTGGCGAACAACGGCATCGACGGCCTGCACCTCGCGCAGGAAATGCGCTACGACCTGATCCTGCTCGACGTGATGATGCCGGAGATGGACGGCTGGACCGTCATGAAGAAGCTCGGCGCGCGCACCGATACGCCGGTGTTGTTCCTCAGCGCGCGCGGCACGCTCGAAGACCGCCTGAAGGGCCTCGACCTCGGCGCCGACGACTACCTCGTCAAGCCCTTTTCATTCGCCGAACTGCTGGCCCGCATCCGCATCATTCTGCGGCGCGGGCAGCCGCAGAAGCAGGAAGAGGTGCTCGCGCTCGGCGATCTGCGCGTCGATGTGCCTAAGCGCCGCGTCGAACGCGGCGGCACGCGCATCTCGCTGACCAACAAGGAATTCAACCTGCTGCAGTTCTTCATGCAGAACCAGGGGCAGGTGCTATCGCGCGCGCTGATCGCGTCGCGCGTGTGGGACATGAACTTCGATAGCGATAGCAACGTGGTGGACGTCGCCGTGCGCCGGCTGCGGCAAAAAATCGACGAGCCGTTCGAGCGGCGCCTGATTCACACCGTGCATGGCGTCGGCTATCGCTGCGAGGACGAATCGTGAAGCGCATTTCGCTGACCACCCGGCTCGCGCTGCTGTTCGCGCTGATCGCGTTCGGCGCGATGGGGATTGTCGGCTTCGCGCTGTACCGGCAGCTCGAAGCGCAACTCGTAGTGCGCGACGACGGCGCGCTCGTCACGCGTGTCGACCAGATCCGCACGCTGATGCACGATGTCGACGTGCGCGATCTGATTCGCGAGAAGCCGCAACTGTTCGCGAATATGCTCGGCAATACCGAGTCGCTGCTGGTCGTGCGCATGCCCGACGGCACGCCGCTCATCACGGTCAATCCGGGTCACACTGCCGTGCCCGACGTCGAGCCGGTGCCGGCCGGCGCCGCGCTATCGCTTTCGGCCGTGCATCACACGACGCAGAACGACGGCACGCCGTTCATCTATGTGTCGGCCGCCGCTGAAGGCGCGGCCGGGCAGCGCGATCTGCAGATCATCTCGGGACGGCTGATGGCGGAGCGCACGAAAATGCTGGCCGACTATCGCGACCAGATCCTGTTCTTCGCGTCGCTTGCGGCCGTGCTCGCCGCCCTCCTCGCGTATGGCCTCGCGCGGCGCGGCATGAATCCGCTGCGACGCCTCGCCGCTCAGACCGCGTCGATCGGCATCGGCAATCTGTCGACGCGCATCGAACAGCGCGATGCGCCGCCCGAACTGGACGCGCTGATCGGCGCGTTCAACGCGATGCTCGACCGGCTCGAACGCGGCTTCACGCAGTTAAAGCAGGTATCGGCCGATATGGCGCACGACCTGCGCACGCCGATCGGCAATCTGCTCGGGCAAACCGAAGTGGGACTGAGCCAGACGCGCGACGCCGCGTACTACCAGCGGCTGCTCGGCTCGAATTTCGAGGAACTGCAGCGGATGTCGAAGATGATCGACAACATGCTGTTCCTCGCGCGCGCCGAGCACGCCGACCATGCAATCGAGCGCAAGGCGCTATCGATCGCCGAAGAATTCATGCGCATCGTCGAATACTTCGAAGACCTTGCCGACGATCGCGGCGTGCGCATCGAATCTCGCGGGGAAGGCACGGTGTTCGCCGATCCGTTGCTGCTGCGGCGCGCGCTCGGCAATCTGCTCGCCAACGCGGTCCGCTATGCGGAGCCCGGCACGGCGATTTCGATGACGGCTGAAGCGCGCGCGGACGGTGTCGCGCTACACGTGGAGAACCGCGGCCCGACGATTCCGCCGCATCACCTCGAACGGCTCTTCGACCGGTTTTATCGCGCCGATGCGTCGCGGCAGCGGTCGTCGGAATCGAGCGGGCTCGGGCTTTCGATCGTGCGCAGCATCATGCAATTGCATGGCGGCAGCGGGTTGGCTCAGAGTGATGCGGGCGTGACGCGATTTACGCTCTTGTTTCCGCGGCAAGCGCATGCGGTTGAGGCGGCGCCCGACGATGCGGACGGCGGCGGGGGAACGGGTACTCAAACCGCGCAGCACACTCAATCGCCGGTACGTTAGACGCGCCCGACCCCGCGCCTGGCCCTTTCCTTCCAACTGCTATTCACTGCACGTCTCTTCACTGGCGAGACGCGTCGCGCGGGTCTTTTCAGGCATCGCGGGCGCGCTCGAAAACCGCGTGCCCCATACGTTGTAGAACACAATGCCGATGGAACACATGATCACAGCGATAGTAGTCAGCGCGCTGATCGGTTCATGAAGAACGACAAGGGCGAGACCCGCCGCGACCACCGGCACCAGCCCCATGAATGTCGACGCCGTCACGGATCCCAGCGCATGGATGGCGTGAGTCATCAGATAAAGCGCGATGACGCTGACCAATACCCCTTGAAACAGTACCTGAAGGACCATTTCCTGCGCGCCTGCTTCATGCAGTGTCGACGGCGCGAGAAAGAGCCAGATGGGAAAAAACAGAATCGCGTTGATCCACGGTACGGAGACGATCATCACATCGGTGGCGATGTGCCAACGTCTCATGAAGACCGTGTAGGTTGCGAGGCAGATCGCCGCCATCAGAAAGCACAGCATGCCGAGGAAGTTGTGAAGTCCGCCGTCGACGAGGATCAGGCCGTTTGCGATTGCAATCAGCGCAATGCCAAGCAGTTTCGCGCGTGCGATGCGTTGCTTGAGCAACACGAAGGACAAGCACGCGACGAGTATCGGCATCAGGCCGTTGACGACGACGCCCGCATTGCTTGCGGGCGAGTGCTCGAGGCCGATAAAGCTCAACATCGTATAGGGGAAGCCGCATCCGAGGCTGCACACGAGTGTGCGCCAGTTAAAAACCGTGCGAAGCTGGAGTCGCTTTCGGAGCAGCAGCGGTAACGTAACCAGTGCTGCCGATGTGAATCGTAAAAAGCTGATGTCCCATGCTGTCAGCGTCTGGTGGACGCCCCAACTTGAAACGATGATCCAGCCGGACCATATGAATACGACGGCGAGAATCGCGGCGACACCGAATCGTGGGCGTCGTGCGGTGCCGCTTAACTGAGCTTGCATTGAAATCTCCGGGTGCTTGGCCGCAACCTTACCCGCTTGACCTGGATCACAATAGCGAAAGTTTTTGATCCCTTTAATTAGCCTCGCTAATGTCAATATGACGCGCAATCTTGAGATCACTTTACTGCGTGCATTCGTCACCATCGCGGACCGCGGAAGCATGACGGCGGCCGCGCATACGCTTCATCTGACGCAAGGCGCGATCAGCCAACGGGTGGCGAAACTCGAGGCCATGTCGGGCCCATTGTTTTTCCGCGACCATCGCGATATGCGGTTGACTCCGCTCGGAGAGCGGTTGCTTGGCCATGCAAGGCGTCTGCTGGCTCTGCATGACGTGATTCTGGCGGAAATGACGGCCGGCACACTGGAAGGGAAGATTTGTCTCGGCGCTCCGCCGGACATGGTCGGAACGCATCTCGGCTCGATCTTGAAGGCCTTTACGTTGGCGCATCCGCAGGTGGAACTGTCGATGGTCTGCGCGGCGTCGCCAGAGCTATTGCGTACGCTCAACGAAGGCAAAATCGACATCGCGTTGATCGAAGAACTTCCCGGCCCCTCGAGCGGTGAATGTCTGGCTGTCGATCGTTTAGTGTGGGTCGGCGCGAAAGGGGGAACCGCGCATCAGATGAGTCCGGTGCCCGTCTCGCTGGTCGTCGAGACGTGCGTGTTCCGGCGTCCGGTACTCGATACGCTTCGAAAGCACGACATACCGTGGCGCACCGTGTTCGAAAACGGCAGCATCGATGCGACCATCGCCACGGTGCGATCCGATCTGGCCATCGGGGCTTTTCTCGAGTCGACGGTGCCGGCTGATCTCGACATACTGCCGCCGCAAAGCGGGCTTCCGGAGTTGCCGAGCTTTGCGATTAACCTTCATGTGTCGAAGGGGCAGGATTCGCCGGCTGTGCTGGAACTGGCTCAGCAGATCAGGGAAAACCTGATTCCTGTTCGGGCGCCGGTGCGATTGACCGGAACGGAGTCTTGAGCGTGTAACACGTGAAGCGTTAGGCATCTTGCTTTCGACAATTTGGCAGTCTATCGTTGCTTCGACCATAAAATGCCCGGCAAGATAGATGCGAATGCTGCGTTGCAGCCAGACATCGGCGCAAACCCTCATTGTCACGCCCGTCATAGACAGATATCTCCACTCTTCAGTGGAACTACGGCCCCATACTGATCGGCCGATTTCGGAGCTGCGATGCGATACCTGTTTTCTACCTCCTCCGTCGCAGCGCCTGAACGTTTCGATTACTGGCGAGACGTTGTGTGCAGCCATTGCATCCCAGCGGCAAGCGACTCTCCGCACCGGAATCAATTCGATGCCGACATAGTCGGCCGATCAATCGGTGCACTCCATGTTGCGAAGATGATTGGACCCGAGCATCGATGGGTGCGGGATTTCAATAGCATTCGAACGGGACCTGAAGCCAATCTGTGGCTTTCGTTCCTTGAGCGCGGCGTCGCCTTTCTGGAGCAAAACGGCCGAAGAGTTGTACAGCGCGCGGGGGACGTCCTGCTTTACGACGCAGCTCGTCCGTTCAGTTACACCATCGAGCCGGAATCCTTCTTCATCCTGCGGATTCCGCGAGACCTGCTGCTTCGCCGTACGGCCAACGCGGAACACGTCGTGGCTACGTCACTCGGTCCCGGCACCGGGTTTCGGGCAGTACTCGGCTCCGTTATCAAGGAGGCGTGCGAGTCAAAAGAGTTGAATCAGTCATCCCATGCCGAATCGCGCGTGGCCAGTGCCATCCTCGACCTCGTCAGTGCAGTCATTGAGATTCATGGAGGTGAAGCGCCCGTTGCAACGCCTCAAGTCGCGTTGTATCGCAAGGCGATGACATTCATCGAAGAGAACATTGAATATCATGACCTCGATGTGGACCATATCGCGACATCGATGCACGTATCGACGCGCACGTTAGCCCGGGCTTTCGCAAGACAAGCGACAACGCCCATGAAAGCAATCTGGCAACAGCGATTGGAGGCTAGCTACTGCGCTCTCCGTGAAGGGGCAGTCAAAAGCGTCACCGAAGCCGCAATGACATACGGGTTTTGCGATGTCTCTCACTTCAGTCGCTCGTTCAAGAGAAACTACGGCGTCACACCTCAGAGCGTCATGCTCCAAAGCAGGGGGCCCGCTGCATGCGACGACGATGAGTCCCGGCCTGAACGGGATTAACAGAGGAGCCGGGAACACCGCGCCTCAAGCGGCATGAAGCGCGGCGTAGCCTTCGTCAGACTCAACGCAGGTCCGGACGTCTTGTATGGAAATCGGTCGCGCACTGGAATGAGTGGCCGACCGAGAACAGTCGCGACTCGGTGAACGGGGCCCCGATAATTTGCATTCCGACCGGTAGCCCTCCGGAATCAAAGCCGCATGGGACGTTGAGAGAAGGCAGGCCGGTTAGGCTTGCGACACCGGTAAATTGCATGATCGCGGAGAGCATGTCTTCTTGCACACCGCTTTCGATTTCGACAGTCGTTGCACCTAAGTCCGTAGCAGTGAACGGCAGCGTGGGACAAATGAACACATCCACGTGTTTGAAAGCTTCGAGGAATTCATTCCGAAGCAAGGTCCGATAGCGCTGCGCCTGCAGGTAGTGTGTGGCCAGAAGCATCTCGCCAACCTCGAGCAACGTTCGGACATCGTCGCCAAAATCCCCCGGCCTTTCGCGCAACGACTTCTGGTGATACGTGCTCGGCTCAGCCGATTCGATCGTGAGTTGCGCAGAGATGTTTCCCTCGATATGTTTGATGTCGACTTCAACGATATGCGCGCCTAACTCTTCGAACGTCTTTAGCGCGCTTTCAACCGCGTGCTTGACATCTTGCTGGATGTGACTAAAGAAGTAACTTGGGACGATTCCAATCCGTAGTCCCCTGACACCCACGCTCAATCTCGACAGAAAATCGTCGACAGGAACTGACGCCGTGGCAGGGTCAGTCGGGTCGGGGCCCGCAATCGCGTTGAACAGCAACGCGCAATCCTCTACGGTCCGGGTCATGGGCCCTGCCGTGTCCATGGTCCACGCGAGAGGGATAATTCCAGAATTGCTCACCCGCCCGTACGTTGGGCGCAGGCCAACAACACCGTTAATCGCCGAAGGAAGTCGAATAGAGCCGCCCGTATCGGTTCCCAGCGCGCCGTAGCAAAGACTGGCGGCAACGGCAGCGCCAGAGCCGCCACTTGAACCTGCCGGAAACTTGCTGGTATCCCATGGATTACGCACGTGTCCGTAGTGGGGATTGGCTGAGGTCCCGCCCCAGGCGTACTCGTGCATGTTTGTCTTGCCGACGAATACGGCTCCCGCCTGTTTGAGCCTCGATATGATGGTCGCGTCCTTGTCGGGATGCCAGTTCTCGAGGATTTTGCCCCCGGCCGTCGTACGCTCGCCCTTAATCGCAATGTTGTCCTTGATGCCTAGCGGTATGCCATGCAGCGGACCCAGGTCGTAGCCTGCCGACAGCATCAACTCTGCAGCGGCCGCCGCCTTCTTTCCTGATTCTTCGGTTATCGATATGAAAGCTCGAAGCGTGCTGTTGTGCTTCTCAATCTCCCGAAGGGACGAATCGAAAAGCTCTGTTGGGCTCACTTCGCGTTGACGTATGAGCCTCGCAGCGGCGGCTATGGACAACCCGGGAAGGTCACTCGCCATGTGACACCTCACCATGATTTACCGTCTGCAGAATGCCGGTCATCGGCGTCACCTGCGCGAACTCCGGCGCGCTCATCTTTGCTGACAGCGCATTCGCGTCACTCAACCAGACTCCGAGAATCTGGCTGATTGCGGTTACCCGGCCCTGTTCGAGAGGCAAATTCGTCGCCTCTGCCATTGTCTTGACTAGCTCGTCCACACGCGAATTTGACACTGCCTTCTCCTTCGTTAGCGACGTCACGAGCGTAACGCGCCCAATATCCCGGCGCTTGTGCGTGCGTGCCATGCTCGTGGAACGATAGCGTCACCTAGGCCTCGCGGTCCTGGCTATCCGCTTGCAGCTAACCGATAGCAAGTCATCCTCGCCATCCGCGTCTCGCACGTGTGTCCACGCCTAAGGACGTGCGCCGCACGTGAGCCCCGCCAGTCTGTCTCGCTTCATTCGCCGCAGTCGCGGCATCGGGAATGACCCTGGTGTGGCTGACGGGGACTATTGCGTTGTCTCTGATATGCAAGCGGGCTGCGTGGGGCGCTGTTACTTTTCCAGACACCACTTTCTCTTAACCAGACTGTGCCCGCACGGGTCGTTTCGACATCGGCGATCGCCTGGCGAAGGAGAGCGCGCCCTCAGTCAAGAGGACAAGAGGCCATCGACCTCAACCCGTTCAACCACTCCGCGGAGCTTCCATGATTCGAATACTTCCCTGGCTGGCAGCGCTTTGCCTGGCGTTCCTCACGCAATCTCCTGCGATCGCGGCGGACAAGGAGCCCATCATGGTCGGGAGCGTTCTTGACGAAACGGGCGGCCTCAACGTCTACGGCAAAGCGATGGCAGACGCCACAAAGCTTGCCATTAAGTCCATTAACGATTCGGGTGGCGTTCTCGGCCGCCCGCTGAAGCTCGTTACGTACGACGCACAGTCCGACAACTCAAAATACACGACCTACGCTAACCAGCTTGCTCTTCGTGACCGGGTGGCAGTCATCATGGGTGGCGTCACCAGTGCATCACGGGAAGCCATCAGACCCGTCGCGGACCGCAACAAGACGCTCTACTTCTACAACGAGCAATATGAAGGTGGCGTGTGCGACAAGAATGTCTTCACGACGGGTATCGTGCCGTCTCAACAGATAGCGCCCCTTGTCGACTGGGCAATCAAGAATGGGAAGAAGAAGTTCTATGTGCTGGCGGCGGACTATAACTACGGCCATATTTCCGCCGACTGGGTCAAACAGTACGTCACGAAGGCCGGAGGCAGTGTCGTCGGGACCGACTTCATCCCTTTGGACGTGAGTGAGTTCGGCTCGGTCATTTCCAAACTGCAGGAAGCCAAGCCAGACGTCGTGTTTTCTCTTCTGGTGGGCGGCAATCACATCGCGTTCTACCGCCAGTTCGCAGCGGCAGGATTGTCCAGTCATATGCAGATTGTCTCTGCGACCTTTGGCCTTGGAAACGAGCAGGTCGTTCTCAGCCCGAAGGAAGCAAGCGGTATCGTCGTCGCGTTCCCCTATTTCCAGGAGCTCGGTGGCGCAAGCAACGACAAGTTCCGCGAGAGCTGGACGAAGGCGTACGGTGCGAACTATCCGTACATCACGGACAGCGCGGTCGCTGTCTGGAATGGCTGGCATCTGTGGGCCATGGCTGTTGAGAAGGCCGGCAGCACTGACCGCGATAAAGTCATCGCTGCTCTTGAGAGTGGCGTTGGATTCGACGGTCCTTCGGGCAAGGTGTCGGTCGACGCCGGTACGCACCATCTGGTACAGAGCGTTCATATCGCCCGCGCGAACGAGAGTCATGGCTTCACGGTAATCGGTGACCAACAGTCTGTTGCCCCGGGCTATGAACGCAGTGTCTGCAATCTCATTGCCAATCCCAAAATGGCCCGTCAGTTCACGCCTTCTAACGCCAACTGAATGACCAATAGCCCTCGAAGGACCTAAAGATGGAAGCATCGACCTTAGGTTGGGTAGCAAATATGGCTGCGTCCGTCGGACTCAGCATCGCGATTCTCGTACTGGTCTCTTTAGGGCTATCTGTTCTGTTTGGGATGATGGGCATCATCAATCTGGCCCATGGCGAATTCCTGATGTTCGGTGCCTTCGCGACACTGGCAGGCGTCAGGAGTGGCCTCCCCCTTCCCATTGCAATGGTATTGGCGACTGCGGTTGTGGCTGGTTTCGGATGGGTCGTTGAACGTGCGCTTATCCGTCATCTGTATGGACGCCTTGCGGACAGCATGCTTGCAACCTGGGGGCTGAGCCTGATCATGTCTCAGGTCGCCGTCTATGTATTTGGTCCTACGACGCAAGGCATTCCCACGCCTGGAGGGAGTCTTCAGGTGGGCGGGTACTCCATCTCCGTTTATTCGATTGTCCTTATTCTTGCGGCGTTCGCACTGCTCGGAATGGTCTATGCGGTCTTCACGCAAACCCGATACGGCGTGATGGCAAGAGCGGCTGTTCAGCGACCTCAGATGGCTTCAGCAATCGGCATCGACCCGCGGCGCATCAACGCGTTGACCTTCATGCTCGGGGCCGGTCTGGCTGGCGCCGCGGGTGCGCTGCTCGCACCGATGGTGGGAGTGATGCCAACGATGGGCGAGGCTTACATCGCCCGTGCTTTCATGACTGTGGTCGTGGGCGGTTCCGGTGTTCTCACCGGTGCAGCCGCGGCTTCGACGCTCCTTGGCGGTGTCGAGAACGTGGTCTCTTATCTCTCAACCCCCTTCTTCGGGCAAGCGGCGTTACTGGTTCTGGCCATTTGCCTTGTTCGAGTGATGCCGACCGGAATTTCCGGCCGCCTGCGACGCAAGCTCTGAGCGAGACGCCGACACATGAAATCCTCGAACAGTACGTTGAGGCTACGCCTGGTCACGTGCGCAGTCGTGGCGCTCGTTTGCCTCGCGCTAGGCGTCCTGATGCCCGAGTTCGCGGTGATGCAGGCAACGAGCTGGGTGCTATATGGCCTGCTCGCGGTCAGCCTGACATTAGTCTGGGGTCACGGTGGGATATTCAGCTTCGGGCAGGGTGCGTTTTTCGGCATAGGCGCGTATGCCTACAGCCTCGCTGCGATCAACTTCCTGCCTGTCACGAACGAGACATTGTCTTCGGTCGTCGTCGCCACGTTAGCCGCGGCAATGCTTGCCGTTCTGGTCGGCTATTTCATTTTCTATGGGAACGTCGGCGATGTTTACGTGGGCATCATCACGCTGGCGATGACCCTCGTTCTCTTTACGGTGCTCTCCAGCACGGCCGACCCCAAATACCATATCGGACAAGCACAGCTTGGGGGATATAACGGCATCTCCGGCGTACCACCGCTCACGCTGCCATTGGGCGACGGCGGGACCGCGTTGACAGTCGTGCAGTCCTACGCGCTTGTGGTCCTCGTGTGTGCGCTTGTTGCCGCGGGCCTCTACATCCTTCTCCAGAGACCCTTCGGTCGAGTTCTCACCGCGCTCCGAGAAAATGAGTTGCGTACGCAGCTGCTGGCATACGATGTTCGCTTAAGAAAGCTTATCGTGTTTGCGACTGGCGGCGCGATAGCCGGCGTTGCTGGAGCGCTATACGCCGCATGGGCCATGTTCATTAGCCCGGGGGTGTTCGGGCTGTCGTTAGCCGCTCAAGTCGTGATCTGGGTACTGGTTGGCGGTCGCGTATCGTTCGCGGGAGCATTTGTAGGCGCCTTGCTGGTGCAGTCGGTTTCATTCGCACTGGGCGGCGGCGCCGGAGATGCAACCCCGATCGTACTGGGCGTCGTCCTGATCGCGGTGGTCCTGTTTTTGCCCGTCGGCGTCGTTCCCACGCTCACGCGTTACTTCGCGTCGAGGTTCGGAAGCAAGGCCGCACAGATGAAGAGCTCGCAGGAAACTGATTCCGGAATACAACGATTAAAGGAGCTGCCGTTCCAGAGTCATTCGCGAGGTGCCGCCCTGACCGCTGTTGGGCTCGAGAAGCGCTTTGGCGGCGTAAGGGCTGTACAGGAAGCGACTATCAAATTTGAGCAACGCGGCGTTCATTGCCTCATCGGACCCAACGGCGCCGGAAAAAGCACCTTCTTCAACCTCCTCGTCGGCCGGTTCCCGCCGAATCGCGGCGCAATCGAACTCGAAGGTCGCCCGATAACCAGCATGAAATCGCATGACAGGGTTAGAAGCGGGCTAGGAATAAAGCTGCAGGTTGCCAGCATCTTCAACGACCTGTCCGTGCGGGAGAACCTGTGGCTGGCTGCGTATGGACGACTAAGAAACAGCGCGTCGGCCGACCGCCGGTCTGCGGAGTTGATTGACTGGCTAGGGCTTGAGGAACGTGCCGACGACAGTGCCGGATTGCTGTCGCATGGCCAGAAGCAATGGCTGGAGATTGCAATGGTGGTCGCCACTGAACCGTCCGTTATCCTGCTCGATGAGCCTACAGCCGGCATGACCAGAGAAGAGACGGCACGTATGGCTGCGATGGTGAGATTGCTGGGGCAAGCTGTCTCTGTCATCGTGGTCGAGCATGACATGGAATTCGTGCGAGCGCTGGATGTTCCTGTGACGGTATTTCACCAGGGAAGCGTTTTTGCATCAGGCTCGCTTGATGTGCTGCGCCATGACGAGCGAATCCTCGATATCTACCTGGGTCGACATGGAAAAGAGCATGCTGCTTGAGATCAGGAATCTCCACGCCGGCTACGGAAAATCTCCTGTCTTGCACGGGTTGGACCTGAAGATTGAACCCGGACAGATGGTCTCCATTCTCGGACGCAATGGAGTGGGAAAGACGACGCTCCTGCGCGCGATAGCCGGTGCGATTGCCGTGCAGGAAGGCGACATCCTGTTCGACGGGGCCTCGCTGAAGGGCGTAGCGATGCACCGGCGCGCTCATCAAGGAATCGCCTATGTTCCACAGGGCCGGGACATCTTTCCTTCGCTCTCTGTTGTCGACAACCTGAAGGCCGCGGCCTTTGGGACGAAGCGGTCAGACTGGCGCGAAGCCATCGATGAGTTGTTTTTGTCGTTTCCGATGCTGCGTCAGAAGGCCGATGAGCGCGGTGACTCGCTTAGTGGCGGCCAGCAACAAATTTTAGCCTTGGCCCGGGCCCTGATCACTCGCCCTTCACTGCTGCTACTAGACGAGCCATCCGAAGGGATACAACCGTCAATCGTCGACCAGATAGCCGAGACCGTACGAGAAATCAACCGTCGGGAAGAAATCGCCGTCATTGTGGTTGAGCAGAACCTCGAATTCGTTGCGCGCATGGGCGCGCATTGTCGATTGGTCGACAAGGGGCGTATTGTTTTTGAATGCCACCCTGAAGAGATTATCAACGATGCCGGGTTGCAACGACAGTATCTGGGAGTGTAACTATGCTGCGCGGGCACACTAGCTACGAAGACGAAGTCCGTCATTTCCGCTGGGATGTTCCAGAGAAATACAATATTGGCGTCGACGTGTGCGACAAGTGGGCGGATATCGACCCTGCTCAGATGGCCATGATTCATGAGCATAGAGACGGAAGCGTAGTGCGCATGACGTTCGGGGAGCTGCGTCGAAGGAGTAATCAGGCTGCAAACTGCTTGCGCGCACGCGGTATCGAGAGAGGAAGTCGAGTCGCGATACTTCTCGCGCAGTCTCCGCAGACTGCGATTGCGCACATTGCAGCCTTCAAGGTTGGAGCTATCTCGGTACCGCTGTTCTCGCTGTTTGGCGAGGAAGCCCTGGAGTATCGATTGAGAGACAGTGGCGCTAGCGTGCTAGTCACCGATGCTGCGGGATTGCAGAAAGTTGCGGGTATCCGCGAGCGACTCCCTGATTTGCGGTCGATACTCGTTACCGAGTCCATCGAGAATTCAGTGACCGCGGTCGAAGGCTTTGACTCGGCGCTTGACGCCGAAGCCGACGCCTATGAACCGGTAGTCACGAACGCGGACGACCCTGCAGTCATCATCTACACGTCGGGAACCACTGGAAAACCGAAAGGTGCGTTGCATGGTCACCGGGTTTTATTGGGCCACCTGCCGGGCGTGGAAATGTCGCATGGCGGCGCAGTGCGTCGAGGCGATATATTTTGGACTCCGGCTGACTGGGCATGGATTGGTGGTCTGCTGGACGTACTGCTCCCAGCGCTTCATCACGGAGTGACGATCGTCTCACGCCGGTTCGAGAAGTTCGATGCTGCGGCAGCATTCGATTTGATGAGTCGCCACGGTGTTACGCACGTCTTTCTGCCGCCGACGGCGCTCAAGATGCTGCGCACGGAGAAGTCGCCTCGCGAGCGATGGAAGTTGAGTCTACGGTCCATCGCCAGCGGCGGGGAATCGTTAGGCGCTGAACTCCTTAGTTGGGGCAAGGAAGCGCTCGGGGCGACCATCAACGAATTTTATGGCCAGACCGAATGCAACATGGTCGTTTCGTCGTGCGGCAACTGGTTTGCGGCTCGCCCAGGCGCAATCGGACGCGCAGCGCCCGGCCACGATGTGCGTGTAGTTGACGACCAGGGCACGGAGGTCGAAGTCAATGAAATCGGCAACATCGCGATTCGGTCGCCGGACCCTGTCATGTTTCTCGGCTACTGGAACAACCCGTTAGCGACCCGCGAAAAGTTCGCGGGAGATTTCCTGCTGACGGGTGACCTGGGTCGCATGGACGCCGACGGATTCATACACTACGTGGGTCGCAACGACGACGTTATTACGAGCGCCGGCTATCGGATTGGACCGGGACCGATTGAGGACTGTCTTCTTGGACACCCAGCCGTGCGTCTGGTGGCTGTTGTCGGTGTCCCGGACCCGGAGCGCACGGAAATAGTCAAAGCGTGTGTCGTGCTTGCCGACGGGTTTTCCGCTAGCGATGCACTGACGAAAGAACTACAGGACCATGTGCGTATGCGTCTCGCTGCGCATGAGTATCCGCGACTCGTCGAATACATGGAATCGCTTCCGATGACTTCGACAGGCAAGCTCATACGGCGCGAACTGCGCAACCGCTAGGCGTTGTTTGCATCCGGTCTGTCCCGTGCATTTATTGCGGTTGCGCTTCCTTGTGCTGGGCAGCCTGTGCCTCGGCATGCTTTTTCGCCATGTGTCTTCCCACTACGCAACCGCCGACGGCACCGAGGACCGCGTGATGCCCCGCATAGTGGCCCGCCACTCCACCCACCACTGCGCCTTTGAGGCAGCCGGCCGCGCTCGCCGTTTCGATTGTTAGCAAGGTCAGTGCTGTTGCAGTCAACGCAAACTTGCTCCAGGATTTCATAAATCACGTACCTGTTAGGTGAATCGGATGTTGTGGCAATTGACTGATTCGATCTCTGTCTCAGCCACGATGTTCGCGCCACTTGTGCTCGTGCTTATGCTGGCGATGCCAAGGCTCGGTGACGACGCCACAGAGTCTAGGAGGCATCGCCGGACAGAGGTGAAACGGCGGCGCGTGATTGGTAACACATAGTTACCGGACGCTTACTCGCCGCTTACTCGCGCAACCGCAGTTATCGGCCACGACAGCGCGCAATTTGGGGGCGACACACGAATGGACCTTTGGATTCAACCCTGCGCGCGGTGCGCCGACCTCTACGGAAAGGCGGCGGACGAGCCTCCACACAATGACTTAACGCGTAATGGCGGCGGCGCCGTGAAAGATGCGCGAGTCGAAGAGCACTACACCTGCATTCGGTGCGGCGGGGTATTTGCGCGCATTCTTGCTGGGCCGCAGACGAGGCAGATTTGGATGCTGCTGAACGCGGGGCAGCATTGATGTTTGCCGATTGCGCCTTTCAAGGCGCGCGCGCAACGGGTGATGTTACAAGCGGGGAGGAGTTCGATCTGATCCGCCGAAAACTCTACGAAGCTACATGCCTTTCAGCGTTGTAAAACTCGCAATCGTCTTCTTGCATACGTGCCCATAACCTCTGAGCTATCGTCCACATCTCGCCTGGAATCGCCGCGTCAGGATTCTTGACGACGACGTTGTCTGCCCGGTACTCAAACCAAGCCGTGGTTCCGTCGACTGCATGTTTTGGGTAGGCAATCCAGACCGCAACGGTAATGTTTTTGGTAACTTTCGCGCTTAGTTGTCGGTCGATTGAGTCGACAAACTCGAACAGGCGAGCTTGGTCGCTGCGTTCAAGCTTTACAGCTTTCACGAGCATAGAGCGGTCTTTGAGAAGTTCAAAAGTTGAACGCAAAAGCTCCCAGCATGCGACTTCCGCACCGAGTCCTATTGTGTCCCGCAGCCTGATTTGGCTGACTCGTTGACCCGGTACATAGGTCGGGCGCAACAGTACACGGGAGCAACGTCGAGCGAACGCACAACAAGCTCATCTACTGTTCGCTCGGTCGCTAAATGCCGAGCTTTCGCTATCGATGCAGAGAGTACTTGCTGCCAAAAAGCTTGGTTTTCGGCAACCTTCGGCGCTTCCATCGGGTGCGCTCGCTCGGGCTCAAACCCCGCATTGACAATTTGGGCGACAGCCAAATCAATCGAAGCATGAACAAGGTCGGCGTTCGCGTCTCCGCGCGCAAACAGCAGCGGCGCGAAAGTCTCGATGATTCGACGTAAGGCGAAAAGCGTCGCACCAGCTTGTGCCGCGCGATTGAGCGATTCTCCAATGAACAGCACAACGCTTCTCCAGTCGACCGTGGGATTGACGATATATTTCAACAGGGCACGCATCGCAAAATGCTGGAAGTCCATCGGTTGCGACAGTAGCCACATGAAATCCATCGCGTTTAGTGAGACATGCGACCGACGCTTGATAAGGCTCGTGAATACAAACTTCGAATACTCCCCAGGCGAACACAAACCGCTTCGGCCCGCAGCGCCCACGTACGCCTGTGGCCAAGCCCCTTTGATGCCACAGAGTACGCTGGCAAGCTCTCGAAGACGACCATCCAGCGTAAGAAGTAAAGCATTCTTCTCCAGAGCAAGAAGGAGCGCATCGTACGACTCATCGTCGATTACTTCGCGAAATTTCAAAAGGTCGGATGGCGGGTCCTCAACGCCGTAGACGGGGACAACCTGGCAGTATTTGCCCACGCAGTCGCGCAGGTGAAGGAGATACGCGCGCCGCTTCTCATGATAGGAGTCGTCGAGTTCCGTGAGTACGATACGACCATCTTGCTCCGCCATATTCGCTCTGCTCTTGTTGCCTTCTTCGTCCGTGATAAGGCTGTCGAGAACACCGGATTCAGAGGCGCTAAGAAATACAGTGGGACTGTAGGCCAATACCTTTTCAAGTCCGGCCGCCACCAGTTCGTTCATTGTCGCAAGGTCAACTACCACTGCTTGGTCTTGGACCTTCAGAAGAGTCTCCGCCGCTAAACGCTCTTCGTGCGTCCCATTACAGACATACAGATTCGCTTCAACACTCTGCGGCCAATCTCCGGACACCACTGCGGCAGACGTTCCTAAGAGTTTGGCCACGATACCCACGGTGACCTGGCCGTGCTGATAGGCGTCAAACACGTCGCGTACGCGCTCGCTACGCTGTTTGAGCATCCCCAAGATGCGCGAGAGGTCGTAGTTGCCGTCTGGAGTTTGATGCAAGTCTATTGACGTCAGGCTTCCACTTTTTCCGACCGATTTGCGCATAACTTCTTGTGCGGAATGCGCCAACCAGCGGAAAGACGACGTGAGGCCTGAGACGCGGTACTTCTGGAGTGCTCCCATCCCGTCTGAGACCATGACTTCATCACCGACACGCTTTCCCTTCAGTGATTCGAAGACCGGCGAAGATGTCGGGAAAAAATTGCTGGCATCCGGTACGTTGTTCAGACCGTCTGGGTCGACAACCACACTTTTGTCGTCACCAAATTCGTCAGTAAGCGTGACAGCGCAACCACTGGAAACCAGCGTTGGCTCGGCTGGCATGCTCTCGGGTGGTAAGGTGAGGATGTGACCGAGATAGGCCGATGCTGCTTCCGTGCTGTTCAATGCCTCTCGGAAGGCCTGGTAGAGCCGCTTGAAGCCTCGCTCCTTGGCACCGAATTCGATTTCTAGCCGCGCTAATTGGGCTCGATACCGAAGCGGGCCCTCCAGCATTAACGGAATATCTTGTGAGAGGAATTCGCGCAGAGCGCTGGCGCGCTTTTGGGCGATGAAGACCGAGGCCACGAATCCCCAAGCGTCTGCGCGCTCAGGATGCGCCACTAGATGCAGTTCTGCTAGTTTGGACAGTTGCTCCCAGTCGCCTGCGGCACGTGCCAACTCCACTGCGTCCTCTCTGACGCTTGAGTCTTCGAGCGCGTCCTCTGGGAATGACCGCAGCATCTGCAGCGCGCGCTTTCGCGAGCCACGCTGAACCAAGGCGCTGAAAAGTAGCCGGTGAGGCTCGCTGAAATACCCCGTTGGCAGTCGCTTTTCGAGGCACAAAACGACATCGTCGAATCGGTTCGCAAAAAGGAAAAGCTGTGAAGCCAAGACGACATCGCGCGTCGAAGCCTCCCCTGTGATGCATTTAGACAGTGCCTCAATCGCAGCGTCAGCCCAAGGCATCTGCTCTCGCTTCGCAATCGTTAGCGCTGTAACTTTCGCGCTAGTCGACTTCAACTGCCGCGCGGAAGCCTCAGTGAGCACGCCAGCCAGTTCTGCGGTCTTACCTTGCCGGGCAAGCAGAAGCCATCCGAAGGCTTCAACATCATCTGGGCAGCGCTTGCCTTCCTCCTCTTCATTCAATGCGCATACAACCGCATCGAAAACCGCCGTGTCGCCGCGTCGTGCAGCCATCTCAGCAACGATAAGTCTGCCTTCGCTGTCGAGGTTGGCGATGTTTTGCTTGCCGAACTCGAAAGCATCGTCGCCTGACCCACTACGGAAGCAACTCTCAAGGCAAACGCGTCCAAGCTGCCCCTCGCCCGGGAAACGCTTCACGGCTTCAAGCAAGATTTCTCGCGCTAGGTCGGCACGGTCAATCATCATGTACGCGTAACCGAGGCACGCGGCGGCCTGACTCAGCGAATAAACGCTCTGCCGGCTCCATAAGACCTTGTCGACCGGCTCAAAAGATGGAATCTGCTCTGCCAATGATGCTTTTATCGCGGGCGCTATGATGCCGTTGCTCGCGAGTACCCCGTCTTCCGTCGCTTCGTTGACAGTCGCAAGCAACCGTAGAGCGTTGACCTCAAAACTTTTGTCCCCTTTTTGCTGGGCAGCCTTAGCCATTCGGCCGGCTTCCGCGTAGTCGCCTGCAAGAACCTGAAGCCAAGCGAAAACATGCAAGACGTCTGCGGACTCTCGCATTTCAGGCGGTACTGCCTTCCATTCCGGCGTCGCGCCGCTCCTGTCACTCGCTTGTGCCCACGCAGTGAATACTCCTTCCGATGCAGGAAAGCGTTGACGTAGTTCGTCACCGAGAGTCAGCGCGGCCGGGTAATCCTCAAGTAGCAGCATGCCTCGAACGGCGTTGCCGGCAACCTTCTCATCCTGTGGCGTAAGGCGATATGCAGCCGCGAATTCTTCGGCAGCCGAGGTGAAGTCATCCTTCTGCCAGTAGCAGTGCGCGCGCTGGGTATGCCAACGGGCGCGTTGATGGATGTCGAGAACACTTAGGTCTTTTCCCAGAACGCTGAGATTGGCGAGCGCGTCATCGAACTTGCCAGCCAGCAACAGCGCCTTTACCCCATCGAGCTGGCCATCCATCACCTTGTCCAGCGAGCCCGCACGAGCCTCCGGGATGCCGCGCGCCAGCGATTCGGATGATTGGAACATCGTCCGCATTTCGCCTGCGAACCTCTCAAAGGTAACCTTCTGCTCAGCGAATGCTTGACGTTGTTCCCAAAATGCACCGCCCGGCATGTGCGGAGCGAGCATCGTTTGCAGTTGCGGGAAACGCCGGACGTATGACTCAAGCGTGTCCCAAAAGGCGACGCTGACGCGAAATTTCCCATTCGCATGCCGAGCGTCCGATAGATTCGCGGCGTATTCGACCAGCGCGACGTCGTTGGGTCCCGTCGTCGCGATAATCAGTTCTTCAATTTTTACTTTGCCACCATCAGCGAGTCCGACCTCCTCATCAATGATTTTTTTCGTCAGCGAGCCATAGGTCTTTCGTTTGCACTGGACCCCGTAACGTTTGCCTTTGCGCATCGCAAAGATGTCGACGCCGTTCTGCTTTTGCCCAGACCGGCCATTCTTCGTCGCGGTCGGGTCGTCGAAGATCTCGCTGTAAACGGTGTGGCAGAAGTCCTCAAAATCTTCGGCCGTGCGAGGCGGCTGTACCCCGGTGCTGTACGGAATCATGTGGTGGTGTTGTGCGTATTTGTCAGGCCAAGCTTACCGCGCTTCATCCAAGACTGGGAGCCGTGACCCTGAAAACAGCCCGCCCAGCGCCGGGCGCAGGACGGGATTTGATTCGAGGCATCAGTCAGGCGGCTTTACACGGGACCGGAGAACGCCTCTAACCAAGAGCGGAGAATTCACCGTACGCCTGCCGCAGAGCGGTCAGCGCTTCATCGACGGCGCGTTCGCTTTTCAGGTGGGCAACAAGCTCGTCGAGACGAGTCTCCTCGACGGGAAAGTCCTTATCATGTTTGATGTCTCGAGCAAGGTCGCCAACCCAATCCCCCCGGTCAACCTGCATCACAATCCATCGATGAAAAGCGCTACGAGAGGCTTCTCGTAACGCTGCTGCAGCCTGGAAGTTCCGCGCCTCCTCGTTGAGGGCGTTCACAGCATTCATCGGCCTATGAAAGCTTCGATGCCACGACGTTGGCCGCGAATCCAAAGACTCCAGCTCGCGGATGTAGCGTTCGACTGTCCTGGGGCCGTGCTCAATCGCGAAGTGGTCTAAGGGTCTAAATAAATCGCATTGGGCGCAGTAATACCGGCTGACATCGTCTTCATTTCGGTCGCCGTGAAAATAGTAGCGCCGACGCGAGTCCGCCTGAACGGTGAGTTTCGGTTTTATAGCGGGGTGAGCGGGTGTGTGCTTTGTGAGCAAAGCCCAATTTGAAAACCCATGCTGTCGAGCGAGGTGATCCTGAGCTTGATGGAGCGGAATAGCTTCTTGGCGCGCAAGGCGCTTAGCGTTGCGGCGCAGTTGCTCGACTTGAGCGGCGGAAAGTGGATTGCTCATGGCTTTGTCCTTAGCCGCAGGAAGCCTATGCACCCACACACGGATTCAACCGCGGCCCAAAGAGTTGGCCATGCACAAAAGAGACTTTTACGCTGCCGAAACCGACTTCGCCAATGTGGGCGGGCGAGCCTGCGTCGAAGGCTCAGAATCTAAGTTTAGCACGACGTACCCACGAGGCAGGCAACGTTCACTTCAGCACCGGCACGCCCGCTCGGCGGAATCATTCCTTGACAGCCTTTTCGGAACTTCCCATGGAAGACAGGCGATTTCGGGTCGACGGATTAGAAGCGTTTACCTTGCGAAATCAAGTGCATGAAGTCGAGTAACAGCTTCTTCTGCGGAAATTTCACTGTTGTGTAACGACTTCTAATCCGTATTGCCACAACACATCGCGCGGTTCCAGTTACTCCCTCACTCAACCGTCACCGACTTCGCCAGATTCCGCGGCTTATCCACATCCGTCCCACGCGCACACGCCGTGTGATACGCAAGCAACTGCAGCGGCACGACGTGCAGAATCGGCGAAAGCACGCCGTAGTGTTCAGGCATCCGGATCACATGGAGCCCTTCCGCATTGACGATGCGCGTATCCGAATCCGCGAACACATAAAGCTGACCGCCGCGCGCGCGCACTTCTTGAATATTCGACTTCAGCTTCTCGAGCAGCGCATCGTTCGGCGCCACCGTCACCACCGGCATCGCCTCGGTAACGAGCGCAAGCGGCCCATGCTTCAGCTCGCCAGCGGGATAAGCCTCCGCATGGATATACGAGATTTCCTTCAGCTTCAACGCGCCTTCAAGCGCAATCGGATAGTGCAGCCCGCGGCCAAGGAACAGCGCATTTTCCTTACGCGAGAACTCTTCCGACCACGCGATGATCTGCGGCTCGAGCGCAAGCACGCTGTTCAACGCAGCCGGCAGGTGGCGCAGCTGCTTGATATAGCTGCTTTCCTGCGACGCGCCGAGATGCCCGCGCAGCTTGCCCAAGGTCACCGCGAGCACGAACAGCGCAACGAGCTGCGTCGTAAATGCCTTCGTCGACGCAACACCGATCTCGCGCCCCGCATGCGTGAGAAACGCGAATTCAGTCTGCCGCACCATCGCGCTCGTGCCGACGTTGCAGATCGCGAGCGTATGGTTGTGGCCAAGCGACTGCGCGTGCTTGAGCGCGGCGAGCGTGTCGGCCGTTTCGCCCGACTGTGAGATCACCACAACCAGTGCGTTCGGGTTCGGCACCGAATCTCGGTACCGGTACTCGCTCGCAATCTCGACTTGCGTCGGAATCTTCGCGATCGATTCGAGCCAGTATTTCGCCGTGAGGCCCGAGTAGTAGCTCGTGCCGCACGCGAGAATCAGCAGGCTGTCGATCTTCTTGAACACCTGCGGTGCGTTCTCGCCGAACAGCGCCGCATCGATCGAATCGGCGGCCGGAATCGTGTCGCTGATCGCGCGCGGTTGCTCGAAAATTTCCTTCTGCATGAAGTGGCGATACGGGCCCAGCTCAACCGCGCCGCCGTACGCGGCCACCTGCCGCACTTCGCGCTGCGCCGCCTGGCCGTCGCGATCGGCAATGCGCACACCATCGAGCCGCAATTCGCAGACGTCACCTTCCTCAAGGAAGATAAAGCGATCGGTGCTGCCCGCCAGCGCAAGCGCATCGGACGCGAGGAAGTTCTCACCCTCGCCGAGGCCCACCACGAGTGGCGAGCCTTGACGCGCACCGACCACCGTATGCGGCTGGTCCTTATGCAGCACCGCGATCGCATACGCGCCATGCAGTTGCTGCACCGTTTCGCGCACCGCCGCGAACAGGTCGCCACGGTAGACGCTGTGGATCAGATGCGCAATCACCTCGGTGTCGGTCTGCGAGACGAACTCGTAACCCTTGCCGCGCAGCATCTCGCGCAGCGTCTCGTAGTTTTCGATGATGCCGTTGTGCACGATCGCGAGCGTGTCGCGCGAGAAGATCGGGTGCGCGTTGTCCGTGACCGGCGCGCCGTGCGTCGCCCAGCGCGTATGCGCAATACCCGTTTCGCCACCGAGCTTCGTTTCGCGGACCTGATCGTCGAGATCGGCGACACGCGCGACGCTGCGCGCGCGGCGCGGCTCGCCATTGGCCAGCACGGCCACACCGCATGAATCGTAGCCGCGGTATTCGAGCCGCCGCAGCCCCTCGATCAGAACCGAAACGATGTTACGTTGCGCAACCGCGCCGACAATACCGCACATAGCGATGATCCTTTTTGCAGAGTTGGGCTGCTGAGTTCAAGCCAGCTTTTCTATCAGCTTTTCTTTTTGGTCGGGCGCACATAACCATGCTTGCCCGTTTGTGTCTTCTCGTTAAGCACGAGGACGCCTTCTTCGACGTCCTTCCATACCGTCGTGCC
Source organism: Paraburkholderia edwinii (assembly GCF_019428685.1). Classification (NCBI taxonomy): domain Bacteria; kingdom Pseudomonadati; phylum Pseudomonadota; class Betaproteobacteria; order Burkholderiales; family Burkholderiaceae; genus Paraburkholderia; species Paraburkholderia edwinii. The sequence goes on along the minus strand of NZ_CP080095.1, from coordinate 576,205 downwards.
GGCCGCGATCGTCGCGCCGCGACCGACGCGCACCGGCGCCACAAGTTGCGTATCGGAGCCGACGAACACGTCGTCTTCGATTACCGTGCGCAGCTTGTTCGCGCCATCGTAGTTGCAGGTGATCGTGCCGGCGCCGATATTGACGCGCGTGCCGACATCGGAATCGCCGACGTAGCTCAGATGGTTCGCCTTCGAGCCGCGGCCGATCGCCGCGTTCTTCACTTCGACGAAGTTGCCGATATGCACTTCGTCCGCAAGCGCCGCGCCGGGCCGCAGCCGCGCATAGGGCCCGACCACTGCCTGCGCGCCGATTTCAGCGCCTTCGATATGTGTGAACGCATCGATACGCGTGCCCGCGCCGATCGTCGCGTTGCGGATCACGCAGTTCGGGCCGATCGATACGTTGTCGGCCAGCTTCACCTGCCCTTCGAACACGCAGTTGACGTCGATCGATACGTCGCGCCCGCAGTCGAGCGCGCCGCGCACATCGATGCGCGCCGGGTCCGCGAGCGTCACGCCCGCGACGAGCAGCGCATCGGCGACGTTGCGCTGATGGATGCGCTCGAGTTCCGCGAGCTGCTGCTTGCTGTTGACGCCGAGCGTCTCCCATTCTTCGTCGGGCTGCGCGGTGACGATTTCGAGGCCCGCTTCGATCGCGAGCTCGACGACGTCGGTCAGATAGAACTCACCCTGCGAGTTGTCGTTCTTCAGCGCCGCGAGCCACGCTTGCAGACGCGCAGTAGGCATCACGACAATGCCCGTATTGATCTCGCGAATTTTCTGCTGCTCGGGCGTCGCATCTTTCTGTTCGACGATGCGTTCGACCTTGCCCGCTGCGTTGCGCACCATGCGGCCATAGCCTTGCGGATCGTCGAGCGTAACCGTCAGGACACCGTAGCCGTTCTGGCCGGCGCCTTCGCACAGCCGCTGCAGCGTGCTCGCGCGCGTGAGCGGCACGTCGCCGTACAGCACGAGCGTCGGCACCGACGGATCGAGCAGCGGCAGCGCCTGCTGCACCGCATGCCCGGTGCCGAGCTGTTGCTCCTGCACGGCGAACTGCACATCGGGCGCCGCGACGGCCGCGCGCACGGCCTCGGCGCCATGGCCGATCACGACGACAAGTCGAGTCGGTTCGAGCGTGCGAGCCGTGCTGATGACATGCGAGAGAAGTGGCCGACCGGCCAGTGGATGTAGCACTTTTGGCAGTGCGGAACGCATCCGCTTGCCCGTGCCTGCCGCCAGAATCACGATGTTCATGTCGTGGGCGTTGGTCGAGTTTGAGGTGCGCAATTCTAACATGCTGCTTCGCGGCAAAAGCGCGGCTGACAACGGCAAAACAGCGCTTTTATGTGGGCCTTCTGACAGAAAATGACGTGTGCAAATGCGCGGTATCGATGCATCCGCAAGCACACTTTTACGCGTTGCCGATGCAGAAACGATACATCGCAAACGTTAAACAGCTCACTGAGTAGATCACCGAGCAGATCACCCGCGCACGTCGCCACGTGCGTGTCACTGAATACGTCGTTACGCGCATCGCCGCGCAACGCGAATAAGCACGTTGGAATAACCCTCCGCGCCGAGCGTTCTTTCGGTTGTACCCACGCCCGCATTGACCCGCACCCCGACCCGATTGACCGAACCGCCGACGGAGAGATCTCCTTGCAAGCGCCATCGCCCAATACGCTGCCGTCCCCGGCCGATATCGACGCCCGTCGCGCCCCGTTATTCACCCCGCCGATGCCCGAGTTGCCGGCGCGGCGCGTCTCGGCAACAGGCTTCGTTCATGCGATGCGCAACGACGGTCTCCGGCTCTGGACCCGCGACGCCTACGAGGCGGACTACGTCGAAGAACGCCTGTTCCACCAGAAGCGCGTGCTGGTCAACAAGCCCGACATGATTCACCGCGTGCTGGTGGAGAACGCCGCCAATTACCCGCGCACCGACTATGCGGTTCGCCTGATCCGTCCGATCGGGCGCTACAGCGTGTTACTCGCGACCGGCGAGCAATGGAAGCATCAGCGCCGCACGATCGCGCCGACGCTCGCGCCAAAGATGCTCCCCGTGCTGGCGCGCCATGTCGCCGCGTGCACCGAAGACGAGGTGCACGCGCTGGCCGCGCTCGACGGCGCGCCCGTCGATTTGCTGCCGGTCATGCGCCTGCTTGCGCTGAAGATCGCCGCACGCTCGATGTTCTCGCTCGAAATCCGTGAATTCGGGCCGGAGGTACGCGCCGCCGTGCAGGAATTCATGCAGCGTCACACGCGCGCGAGTCTCGCCGAACTCGTGCTGCCGTACTGGGTGCCGACGCCGCGAGACATTCCGCGCAACGGCTTTCGCCGGCGCTGGCACGCGCTCGTCGAGCGCATCATCGATGCGCGCGAACGCCAGCCCGCCGCCGACGGCCCGCGCGATCTGTTCGATGCGCTGATGGCCGCGCGCGATCCGGAAACCGGCGCCGCATTCAGCCGCGTCGAACTCGCCGACCAGGTCGGCACGATGATTGTCGCGGGCCATGAGCCGACCGGCCTGACCTTGCTGTGGGCGCTTTATCTGCTGGCGAACACGCCCGCTGCGCAGGCCGCGCTCGCCGACGAAGTGCGCGACGTCGATCTAAGCCCCGAACGTGCCGGCGACGCGCTCAAAGCGCTACCGTACACACGTGCGGTCATCGACGAAACCTTGCGCCTTTATCCGCCCGCCTGGGTGATCTTGCGTCATTGCGTCGAACCCGACGCGCTCGAAGGGCTGGCCGTCACGCGCGGCACGCAGATGATGATCAGCCCGTGGGTGCTCCATCATCACCGCGGCTTCTGGCAGAACCCCGACGCATTCGACCCGACGCGCTTTCTGCGCGGTGCGCCGGCTCCGGAGCGCTTCACGTATCTGCCGTTCGGCACCGGGCCGCGCGTCTGTATCGGCGCACAGTTCACACTCGCGGAAACGACGCTCGCCCTTGCGCGTCTGGTGCAGGCGTTCGACGCGCAACTCGCGAGCGACGAGCCGGTGCGGCCCATCGGCCGCGCGACGACCATTCCGGACCGGCCGCTGTGGTTCCGGCTCAAGCCGCGCCACGCGCGACGTTAGACTTCGGTTTCGGCCTGCTGCGCCTTCAGCGACGGACGAACGAATTCGATCCGTGTCTCGTTCGAGCGCGAGAACACGAGCGGCGCCTGCTCATACGAGGTGTCGCCGAACAGCGATGCTTCGTCGACTTTCGCCAGCCCGGTTGCGAGGCCGCGGAAATCGAAGAGGCTGGTATCGGCGAGGTGAGAAGGAACGACGTCGGCCAACGCGCGGAACACATTGTCGACGCGTCCCGGGGTTTCCCGCTCCCATTGCTGCAGCATCTGCTTGACCTTCATCCGCTGCAGGTTTTCCTGAGAACCGCACAGGTTGCACGGGATGATCGGATAGTCGACCGCGCGCGCGTACGTCGCGATGTCCGCCTCCTTGCAATACGCGAGCGGGCGAATCACGATGTGCTTGCCGTCGTCGGTGGCCAGCTTCGGCGGCATCGCCTTCATCTTTCCACCGAAGAACATGTTCAGGAAGAAAGTCTCGACGATATCGTCGCGATGATGGCCGAGCGCGATCTTGTTCGCGCCCACTTCCTTGGCGGTGCGGTAGATCACGCCGCGGCGCAACCGCGAGCACAGCGAGCAGGTGGTTTTGCCCTCGGGCACCTTTTCCTTGACGATCGAATGCGTATCGGCCTCGACAATGCGGTAGTCGACGCCAAGCGACTCGAGATACTGCGGCAGCACTTCCTCCGGAAACCCGGGGTGCTTCTGGTCGAGATTCATCGCCACGATCTCGAACTTCACCGGCGCCCGTTTCTGAAGGGCCAGCAGCACGGAAAGCATCGTGTACGAATCTTTTCCGCCACTCATGCACGTCAGAATCCGGTCGCCGTCTTCAATCATGTTGAAGTCGGCAATCGCCTTGCCTGCCAGCGATTGAAGACGCGTTTCGAGGCGGAAAAAATTGTTTGAGGCTTTCATGGTTCGTGGGGGTCCGCAGATGCAGGGGTGACGGCGCCCGACGCGGCAACCGGACGGTCGTCCGGCCTCGGCCGGACCAGCTGCATATGATACATCGAAGCAAAATCAAAGACTTGCCGCGATGTGCACGGTTACCGCCCGTTCCTTCCATGCGACTACCCGCCCCGGTTGTCGCGGATCACCTTGTCGGCCTCGGCCTGCGCTTCGCCGGCCACGCCGTCATGCACGCGCGTCGCCAGCGGCGCGAGCGGCGCGCCGGCATCGAGCACATGGCCTTCGCGTGCGTGCGTATCGACGCTCACGCGCATCGAAAGACCGATTCGCAACGGATGCGCGGCGAGATCCGCCGGCTCGATCGAAATCACCACCGGCACGCGCTGCACGACCTTGATCCAGTTGCCCGCCGCGTTCTGCGGCGGCAGCATCGAAAACGCGCTGCCGGTGCCCGCTGAAAACCCTTCGACGCGCCCGCGGTACGTGACATTCGAGCCGTAGATATCCGAGTGAATCCGCACCGTCTGGCCGACGCGCATGTTCCTGATCTGCCCCTCCTTGAAGTTCGCCTCGATCCACAAGCCGTGGAGTTGCACGATCGACATCAGCGCGACGCCGGGCCCGACCTGTTGCCCGACCTGCACGGTGCGCTGCCCGACGACGCCGTCGAGCGGCGCAATGATCGCGGTCCGCTTCAGGTTGCGCCACGCCAGCTTGAACTGCGCGACGGCCTGCACGACCGCCGGGTTGTCCTCGACCGCGCGGCGGCTACCGAGCGCGCGCGCCGCATCAAGCTGCGCCTGCGCGGCGGCGAGCTGCGCCTGCGCGCCCGCGGCCGCGGCGCGCGCGCGGGACAGTTCCTCCGGCGACACGACTTCCACCGGCGCATGATCGCGCGCGGCAAGCGCGCGTCGCGCGAGGTCAAGATCGGCTTGTCGTGCTTTCACCGCTTCGGCGTACATCGTCGTCGAATAGCGCGCGTTGGCGGCCTGCTGCACCGCCTGCGCGAGCTGCGCCTTCGCCTGTGCCAGCGCGACCGACGCCTCTGCATCGTCGAGTTTCACGAGCGTCTGCCCCGTGCGCACGTGCTGTGTGTTGGCAGCGAGCACGTCGATCACGGTGCCCGCGGTCTGCGCCGCGACCTGTACGACGTTGCCGGCCACATACGCGTCGTCGGTGTCTTCGCGAAAGCGCGCATTGGCGAACCAGTGGACCGCCGCCGCCATCGCAGCGAGCGCGACCGCCGCGCCGAACATCGCGAAGCGGCGCCGGCGCGTCGCGCGTTTGAGGGCCAGCGCTGCCGCATCGGGTTCGAGCACGGCTGGGTTGGAATGCAGAGTGGTTGGATCGTGAGCCATCAGTCGAAGTGTGTAACGGTGAGCCCGTCGTACGTCGGAAAGGCCGCGTTCAATCGGGAAATCGGCGTTGCCGGCAGCGTGCGTTTATCGAAGCCGCCGCCGAGCAGGCCGATCAGCGCGACACGCAGTGCGCGCCTTTGTGCAAGCAGATCGATCAGCTGCGCGCGTTCGTCGTAGAGCGTGAGCTTCACGCTGTTCACATCCTTCTGCATCAACAGCCCGCGCCGGTGACGCTCTTCAGCAATCGACACGCTGCGCTGCGCGGCGTCGGCGGCATCGCGTTCGCCGGCCACCAGCCGGTCGAGCGTCGACAGCGATACCAGCGTGCGCGCCACATCGCCGAGCGCGGCATCGACAGTTTTGTTGTACAGGCCGATCGCGACGTCGGCGTTCGCGGTGTTTCCGTTGAGTTTGGCCATCAGCCGCTTGCGGTCGAAGATCGGCAGCGATACCGCCGGGCCGATCGAGCCCGACAGCGCCTGGCGTGAAAACAGCGCGCCCGGCGTCAACGCGAGCAGGCCCGCGAAGCCGACCAGGTTCACATCCGGATAGAACTCCGCGCGCGTGCCGTCGATCGCCGCGTAAGCGGCTTCGACACGCAAGCGCGCGGCGACGATGTCGGGCCGCCGGCCGAGCAGGTCGGCCGGCAATTGAGCAGGCAGCGGCGCATCGGCGAGATTGACGGGATGCGGCCGCGTCAACGCGAGCCCGCGCTCCGGACCGCCTCCCGACAGCACGCCCAGTTGCAGTTGCGCGAGCTGGATGCGTTCGTCGGCCAGCGCGATCTGCGCGATCAGCTTGTTGCGGCGCACGGCCGCTTCTTCGGCGTCGTAGTGGTTGTCGATGCCGCGCGCCGCACGCTCGCGCAGCGCGCCGGCGATCTGGTCGCCTGCGTCGCGCTTCTCGACCCACAGGTCGCGCAGCGCATACGCATGATCGAGTTCGCAGTACAGCGTGACGATCGCGACCGCAAGCGTGAGCCTCACCTGCTCCGCATCGACGCGCGCGGCGTCGCGCAGCGACAGCAGTCCGCGTGTCGCCGCCTTGTTGCGCCCCCACAGATCAAGCTGGTAATCGAGTCCGACAAACAACGACGACGGCGTCTGGCTGGCATCGCCGAACAGTTGCACCGGTATGTCATAGCCATTGGCCGACACATTCGCGACGCTGTCCGTCTGCGGCATGCGTGCCTTGCTGACCGTCGCGCCCGCCGTGGCGCTCAGTCCGGTCAGCGACGAAAACTGCTGCAACTGCGCCTGCGCGCTATGGATGCGCGCCTTCGCGACCTGCAGGTCCGGATTGTGCGCGTACGCTTCGGCCACGAGGCCGTCGAGTTGCGGATCGCCGAACTGGCGTACCCAGTCGGGCGCGGGCCAGCCGCCGCCATTCAGCGCTTTCGCCACGTCGGCAGTGGTTGTTGCGAGTGCGTTCGCATCCGGTTCGCGCAGTTCCAGAGTCGGCGCGACACCGGCGGGCGCGCAGCCACACGCGAGCAAGGCCGTTATACAGAGCGCGAAAATGGCGGCCGCCGGGCGAGCGCTCATCCTCGGTACTCCCGCGTCGGCGCCGCTGCACGCATGCCTGGGTGCGGACGCGCGGCATCGAACGGCCCGAACCGGCACGCGAGCCCGTCGAGCACGCCGTACAGAATGCCCTTTAGCTTCGCGAGCTTGTCGCGCTCGCCCAGCACGATCCCGACGATCTGCCACAGCGTCAGCAGGTTCGGCAGCAGCGCGACCGGAAAGCGTGCGCCGTACTGCGTCGCGATCAGCATCGCGTTGCGCGCGCTGTAGTAGCGCCGCGTCCACGAGTGATTCATTGTCGCGATCCGGAACGGGCCGATACGGACCCACGTCTTCGCGCCGATGCGATGCCGCAGCACCAGCGATGGCACGAGGTAGACCGGCACATTGCGCGCCAGCGCGCGAAAGCAATATTCGGTATCGACGTGATCGATAAAGAGCGCTTCGTTGAATGCGCCGAGCGCCGCGTACGCCTCGCGCGACAGCACGCTGCCCGACGAGATCAGGAACGCGCAGCGCACCGGTTCCGGCGTCGCGTCCAGCCGCAGATGCCGCACGGAGATGCCGCTGCTCTCGAACACCGGCAGGAACTGGCCGTCGTTTTCGTCGAGGATGCGCGGCCCGGCAATGAACGGCCTGCCGGTGAACCGCGTAGCGAGCGCGCGCATGGTCGGAAAGTAGGCGGGCGGCACGATCGAATCCTGATCGAAGAGTGCGACCGCATCGACCGTGTCGAGCAGGCGCGCGAGCCCGGCGTTATACGCACCCGCAATGCCGCCGCGATTGCCGTGATGAAGCAGCGTGTAGCCGCCGTGGGCAGCCGCGGCCGCCGCGCGGGAGTCGGGCTGCGGCGTGTTGTCCACCACGACGAGCGCGTCGCATGCGTCGTGCAGCGGCGCCAGCCGAGCCAGCTGCTCGACGCTGGGGTAATAGAGAATCACAAGCGCGCCAAGCCGCATGATGTTGCTCCGTTCACGTTCAATGACCTGCATGATCTTTAGTGTCCAGACGGCATGGCGGCGCCGCGCCGCGGGCGCGTGAGCCACATCAACGCCGCCAGCCCGACACAGGTGACGCAGGCAATCAGGAACATGTCGCTGGTCGCCATCATGTAGGCCTGCTGCTTCGTCACCTGATGCAGCGCGGCCACCTCGCCTGCGCCGCCGCTTATGCCGCTCATGCCGCTTACGCCGATCGCGTGCAGCGACGCGACAAAGTGCTGCGTCCCGTCGGACGCTTTCGTAACCGACTGCGCGAGCGTCGCGTAATGAAACGACGCGCGATCGTCCCAGAGCGTCACGCTCATCGCGGTGCCGAATGCCGAGGCGAGCGTGCGCAGAAAATTCGACAGGCTCGATGCAGCCGCGAGCTTGTGATCGGGCACGCGCGACAGGGTCGCCGCGGTCAGCGGAATGAAGAAGCAAGGCAGCCCAATGCCCTGGATCAGGTTCGGCGTGACGATCTGCGTGAAGGATGTCGTCAGCGTGAAATGCGTGTCCCACCACAGCACCGCCGCGAACACCAGGAAGCCGAATGTTGCGAGCACGCGCGCATCGAAACGGTGGGCATGCAGGCCCAGCAGAATCGAGCACACGAGCGCGAGCACGCCGAGCGGCGCGGTCGCGAGGCCCGCGTGAAACGCGTTGTAGCCCATCACCGACTGCAGCCACAGCGGAAACACCACGCCCACCATCGAGAAGCTCACCATGCCGAGCGAGATGACCAGCACGCAGAACGAGAAGGTGCGGTCGCGAAACAGGCTCAGGTCGATCACCGGTTGGCCCTCGCCCGCTTCCCATAGCAGCAGCGAGACGAGCGCGAGCGCGGCAACGACGGCGAGCGTGACGATCAGCGTCGAGTCGAACCAGCCGGCGTCGTGGCCGAGATCGAGCATCGCCTGCAGCGCGCCGACGCCGGCCACGAGCAGCGCGATCCCGATGAAATCGATGGGCGGCGCAGCGCCGCGCGGTGCGTCATCGCGCAGCATCGTCACGCAGACGACGAACGAGAACAGGCCGATCGGCAGGTTGATCAGGAAGATCCACGGCCACGAGAACATATCGACCAGATAGCCGCCGACCACCGGCCCGAAGATCGGTGCGAGCAGCACGATCATGCCCCACAGCGCGAGCGCGAGCGTGCGTTTCGCGGGCGGGAATGCGCGCAGCAGCATGGTCTGCGAAAGCGGGACCATCGGTCCCGAAAACAACCCTTGTAACGCGCGGCACGCGACCAGCGTGGGCAGATCGGTCGCGAGCGCGCACAGCAGCGAGGTCAGCGTGAACAGCAGCACCGCGCCGACGAAAAGCCGGGTTTCGCCGAGCCGGCGCGCCAGCCAGCCGGTCAGCGGCACCGCGATCGCCGCCGCGACCGAATACGAGCTGATCACCCACGTGCCCTGACTGTTCGATACGCCGAGGCTGCCCGAGATCGCGGGCACCGCGACGTTCGTCACGGTTGAATCGAGCACTTCGATGAAGGTCGCGAGCGATAGCGCGAACGTGAGCAGCGCAAGCCGTGCGCCGCGCAGCACGGGCGCGGACGTCGACGGCGGCCATGTGAGCGTGGCGCTCACGCGCGCCCCGCCATGGCACACTCGGGCGACCGTTCCGGCTGGGCCGGTGCGGCCGCGGCTGCAGCCGTATCGCGAGCGGCGGACGGCACGAAGCGCTCGATGAAATTCGCCGCCTGCTCGCAGCCATCCGGCGCGGCCGCGAGCTTCGCGCATGCCTGTGCGCAATGCGCGGCGATACGCGGATCGTGCAGCACACGGCCGAGCACGCGGGCCAGCCCGGCGCCGTCGAGCGGCGCGTCGCACCGCAGGCCGCAGCCGGTGTCCGCGACGCGTTGCGCGTTGTCGAACTGATCGTGCGCGAAGGGCGTGACGACCTGCGGGATGCCCGCTTCGAACGCGAGCGAAGCAGTGCCGATTCCGCCGTGATGCACGAGCGCGCGGCAGCACGGCAACAGCGAGCGCAGCGGCACGTAACGACGACGCAGCAGGCGCGGCGACGACGAGCCGTCGTCGTGCGGTGCCCCGCCCAGCAGCAGGCCGCGCGCGCCGTTGGTACGCAACGCATGCGCGACCGCCTGCGCATACCGCTCGCCATCCACCCGCGTCGATCCTGCCGTGAACACGACGGGCGGCTCCCCTTCCGCGAGGAACGCCTCGAGTTCCGCATCCGGCGCCGCATCGGCGAGATCGTTGAACAGCGGAAAGCCGCTCACCGCATAGGGCTTGGGCCAGTCCGGCTGCGGCGCTGCGAACCAGTCGGGAAACAGGCACAACACGCCTTCGGGCGAATGCAGCCAGCGCCCGAGAATGCGCGTGACCGGCGGCAGCCCGAGCGCAGCGCGTAATTCGTTCAGGCGCGGCGCACACACCGTGTCGAGCACCGTGCGCTCGATCAGCGTCATCAGCGCGGCCTTCACCGGCAGCGGCAGGCCACGCGGAATCGTCAACTGCTTGTGCACCGGCGGCGCATAGGCGGAAAGCAGCGTCGAAGGCGACACCTGCACTGATACGTACGGCGTGCCGTGCCGCTCCTGCATCAGGCGCGCGGAGAACGCCCACAGCGTGCCGACCAGCACCGTGTCCGGACCGGTCAGTGCGACAAGCGTGTCGTAATGCGGCCGCAGCAGCGGTGCGATCAGTTCCCACAGCGTCCTGAACGACGTGCGCGGATTCCATAGCGCCGGGTTGGCGAGTGCCGCCGCGTAGTGGTCCGCGTGCCCGATCGCAACGAACTCGAATCCCTCGCGCCGCGCGGCCGGCTCGAATGGCGGATGCGTGCAGAACACGATGCGATGACCGCGCGCGGCCAGCGCACGGCCGATGCCGACGAGCGGATGGATGTCGCCCGCCGAGCCGATCGCCGTGACGATGATCTGTGCCATCAGGCGCACCGTGACGGGAGATCAGTAGATACCGGGAATCAGCGCGGCGACTTCGCGCCGATACCGCACGTACGCCTCGCCGAAGTGGCCGGTGAGCCAGTTTTCCTCGACGCGCACCTTGCAGGCGAGCGACGCGAAGATCAGCGCGACACCGAGCGCACCCCGCCATGTGCCGCCGATCATCGCCGAGCCGATCAGCGCGACGAGACAACCCGTATAGATCGGATGACGCACGAGTGCATAGGGTCCAGTGCGAATCAGTTCGTGGCCGTCCTTCAGCGTGACCGACACGCTCCAGTTCGCACCGAGATGCACGCGCGCCCATACCGAGAACAGCAGGCCCGCGATGAGCATCGCAAAACCGGCGAACTGCACGTAGCCGACACTCGACATATCCGGCAGCAGCGCGGGCCGCACCGGATCGGGCAGGATCACCAGCGCGCCGCCGACGATCAGCGGAATCGCTTGCCACGTGCGCGAGCGGCGTGTTTCTTTGCGTGCGGTGGCCTTCACGGCTTGCGCGGTCGCGATCCAGTACGCGAGCCACAGGAGCCACGGGACGGCGATGACAATGCTTTGCGCGATGCTCATGAGCGGGCCTCGATGGCGGAAGGCAAACATGCGGTGGCGTCCGGCGCGCTTCCATCTGGAGACTGCGCGATCAACTGCACTGGCGCAGGCACGGACACACGCGGCAGCGCATTCGTGCCTGCAAGCGATGGAATCGGCTCGAGCGCGTCGCTCGTGCTTGTACTCGCTTCCTGTATCTGAACGGTTTCGCACGCGTTGCGGAAGAAGTCGTGGAGCACCGTGCGCATCTGCTCCTGCTGCGGGCGTCCTTCAAGATCGAGAAAGTGCCCCGCGCCGCGGATCGTCGCGAATTCGGAGCGGTGAACATAGGCGGCAAGGCGCCGGACGTCGTCGACCGTCGTGTATTCGTCGAGGTCACCGTTGATGAACTTCACATCGCACGCAATGCGCGCGAATTCGGCGAGGTAGCGCTCAGGCTCCATCTCGAGAATCTGGTTCACGTGGAACGCGACCTGATCCAGTTCGTCGCGCGGCAGCCGCGTCAGATAGCGATAGTTGCAGAGCTTCATGATGCGCGGCAGGTGACGGCCCACCGTATCGTTGAGCAACTGGGACGCCAGCACGTTCTCACCCGCGGCGATGTGGTCGCGCGCGCGCGTGATGTAGTCGATCATCGCCTCGTTGAGAAACGGCGAGAACGATGTAATCGCTGCACGGCGCACGCTCTTGCAGCCGCGCGCGAGCGCGAACAGCGAGGCAACGCCGCCCCACGACACAGACAGCAGATACGCCGGATGGAAGCGATCGGCAAGGTGCATCAGGATGTTGATCTCGTCGTCCCTGGTGAGCACGGTGCACTGCACGTTGTGCTGGCGCGACTGGCCTGCATACGGCAGGTCGAAGCACAGCGCATTCAGACGCTCGCCCAGGTAGCGAATGGTCTGGCCGAACGATGCGGTGGTCGCCAGCGCGCCATTGACCAGCAGCACCGTTTCGAACGACGAGTCGAATAGATGATGCTCGACATAAATTTTCAGACCACTGGGCAGTGGCACGATCTGCTTCTCGACAGACATGACAGTTTTCTCCACAAGCAATGCCGAAAGACCAACGCTCGCGCTGCAGCGGGCTACACGGCCGCTTGCGTGCTGTTGCGACGTCTGAGCGCTGCTGCGGCGCTCTTTACGCAACAGGCGTGCATTCTAATGACGAATAACGGATAGTAAGTAATGCATAGTTCTATTACGTGCGCGGGCGTTTGCAGGCGGCGGAGTTCGATGTGGAGAAACGCGCGTCGGCTCGCATCGCGCCGGGCGATATCATTGCGTACGCAAGAAGTTTTGATGCGCCTGACAAGGGCGTAAGGGAGTGGATGGTGCAGCGCGTGACGAACCGCTATGTAATCGCGATGTAATAGGCCCGAAGGCAAAGGTCCAAAGGCAAAGGAAGGCAGCGAGCCCGAGCGGCATCACAATTTCCGCATTCAGAGCGGATTCTGTTTAACGCGCCTGTCAAGAATCAAAATCGCGTGAGATAACACTCTTTGCGCCCAATGCAAGCCGCCCTGCGCGAAACATCACACCCGGGTCAGCCGCTTGTCTGACAGACGCTCAGCTCGCGCGAAGCTTGCGTGCAATGGGATCATTGAGAATACTCATCGCTTGCATTGAAAAATATCGGTTCACTTCGGCGCGTTCACTGAAATAAAGTAACACCCGAAGCACTCGCGCCGTCCTGACTGCTTTCATTTCACCATCGAATAGCCAGGCCTTCTCTGCCCCACCCGGGCAACCTTGACGCGAGCTTAACCGGCGCGGATTCTCTTACCCCTGATCAAGTCGCGCCGCTAGTTAGTCGCTCAATAGCGTCAAAGGATCTACAACATGGGAAGCGGCCGAACGATCGCGGCATTGCAGGCATTACTGCCTGATTTATGGACATTCGCATTGCGTCTTGCATCGACACCTGAAGACGCGGAAAAACTCCTTGATAACCTGTGTCACGGCATCCAGGCCGGAACATGGGAGTGCGCACCGTATATGTCGATGCGCGTCAACCTGATGTCGGCAATGCTGCGGCGCTGGCAACAGAAGGTGCGCCACCCGGAAGCGTGCGCAGCGCGCACCGCACGCGCCGCATCACGCATCGGCGCGAATTCGGAAACGAACCGCCACCTGCTGCAGGTCGTCGCGATGCTGCCCGACGAGCAGCGCATTGCGATCATCCTGGTCGAAGCGGAGCGCCTGACGCCCAGCGAGGCGGCGTGGGCCTGGGGCCTGACGACCGATGAACTCGAGAGGCGTCTGGTGCGCGCGCATGCCGCCGTCAGGAAAGCACTAGAAAACGACGCGCCGCCGGTGCGCGCTTACGTGCCCGCGCGCAGAACCGCATGCCCTCAGGCTGAAGAGGTCGCCGTCACGCGTCCTTGATGCGGAACACCTCGACGCCGACCGCGTCGCAGTCCGGATAAACGTCCGGCTTTTCCGTCGACACGCGCACCGCACGCACGTGCGGGTGCGCGAGCATGATTTTCACGAGGTCGTCGCACAGCGTTTCCTGCAGGTGGATATGCCCCTGCTCGACGCGGCGCGCGATCGTCGCGCGCATGAAGTCGTAGTCGACCACTTCGCGCAATTTGTCTTCGTGCGGCGTCGACAGCGCGAGCGGCACGAACAGATCGACGTTGATCACGACGCGCTGCTCGCCGCGCTTTTCGAAATCGTGCACGCCGATGTTGATGAACACCTCGTAGTTGCGCAGAAACAGCCGGCGGCAGTCGGCGAGGTTCGGATGAAAGAAGGCGGAGTGCATGGTCTCGTCTCTGATCGTGATGGTAAGCGTGCCGTGGACACGCCGAATAAGCACCCGGTGAGCGCCCGATGAGGTGCTGTGCTCGTCAGCTGCCGGTCAGGAACATCACATCGCGCGGCAGCGGCACGAGGTGCTGGCCGCCGTCGACGACGAGCGTCGTGCCCGTCACGCCTGCGGCATCGGCCAGATACAGCGCGGCGGCAACGAGGTCTTCCGGACGCGACGCGCGGCCGAGCGGCGTCATCCGGTGCGCGGCGGCGAAGCTCGTCGGCGTCTGCTCGGCGGACTGCAGCGTCAGGCCCGGCGAGAGTCCGACTACCCTCAGCTTCGGCGCGAGCGCCTGCGCGAGCGCGACGGTCGCGGCTTCGAGCGCCGCTTTCGACAGCGTGTACGACAGGTAATCCGGATTCATGTTGTGCAGCTTCTGGTCGAGCATATTGATCACGACGCTGCGCTGCGTTTCGTCTTCCCGCGCGATATCGGGCGTCGCGTCGTGCAGCATGCGCGCGAGCACGAGCGGCGCGCCGACATTGATCGACATCATGTGCAGCAGCTTGTCGTACGCGACGTCGCGCGCCGTGTCTTCGTCGAAGCGCGACGCGTTGTTGACGATGCAGACGGGACGCCCGAGCGCGGCCGTGCAATCCGGGATCAGGCGCGCGACTTCCGCTTCGTTGGCGAGGTCCGCGTGCAACGCGATCGTCCGGCGCCCCAACGCTTCGATCTCGGCGATCAGTTCGTCGGCTTCCGTGCGCGATGCGCCGTAGTGCACGGCCACGTCCCAACCGTGCGCCGCGAAACCCAGAGCGAGTGCGCGCCCGATACGGCGCGCGGCGCCGGTGATCAGCACGACACGCGCCGGCGGCGCTGCGCGGTGATGGCTACCGGCATCGCTATGGCCGGTCTCAGCGTTGCCTGATTCGCTGACTGACGAATTGTCGGAACGGGCGCTCATTTACAATGCGGGAATGAATCCGAAGGCTCACGAACCCGATAGTTTACCCGCTCCCGACGCTGCCGCGCTCGCCCAATCGACCGCGCTCGTCGAGCGGATTCGCGCCGACATCGATGCGGCCGGCGGCTGGCTGCCGTTCGACCGCTATATGGACCGCGCGCTGTACGCGCCGCGCCTCGGCTATTACAGCGGCGGCGCCATCAAATTCGGCCGGCGCGCCGAAGATGGCAGCGACTTCGTCACCGCGCCCGAACTGTCGCCGCTGTTCGCCGCGACGCTCGCGCGGCCCGTCGCGCAGGCGCTCGAAGCAAGCAGCACGCGCGACGTGATCGAATTCGGCGCCGGCACGGGGCGGCTCGCGGCCGGTCTGCTCAATGCGCTCGACGCGCTCGGCGCGCCGCTCGACAGCTATTCGATCGTCGATCTGTCCGGCGAATTGCGCGCGCGCCAGCAGACGATGCTCGAAGCGCAGGCGCCCGCCCTCGCCGCGCGTGTGCGGTGGCTCGACGCATTGCCCGACGAATTCGCCGGCGTCGTGATCGGCAACGAAGTGCTCGACGCGATGCCGGTGCGCCTGTTCGCGCATGCGAACGGCGGGTGGCGCGAACGTGGCGTCGTCTACCGCGGCGAGGCCTTCGCGTTCGAAGATCGCGCGCTGCAATCCACACATGACGCCGCCTTTCTCCATGAAATCGAAATCGAAGCCGGCCACCATGGCGAATATGTGACCGAAACGCACGAAGCCGCATGCGCGTTCACGCGCACGATCTGCAGGATGCTGACGCGCGGCGCCGCATTCTTTATCGACTACGGCTTTCCGCGTCACGAGTACTACCATGCGCAACGCGCGCAGGGCACGCTGATGTGCCATTACCGGCATCGCGCGCATGGCGATCCGTTTCTGTATCCCGGCTTGCAGGACATTACCGCGCATGTCGAATTCAGCGGCATCGCGGAAGCGGGCACCGATACCGGCGCGGATCTGCTCGGCTATACGTCGCAGGCGCGCTTTCTGTTGAATGCGGGCATTACCGATGCGCTCTCCGAACTCGATCCATCCGATGCCGCGCGCTTTCTGCCCGCCGCGAACGCGGTGCAGAAGCTGTTATCGGAAGCGGAAATGGGCGAGCTCTTCAAGGTGATCGCGTTCTCGCGCGGCATCGACGACACGCTTGACGCGTTCGCAAGCGGCGACCGCTCTCACACGCTGTGACACGCACCGACCCAAGGACCACACGATGATCCGCTGGCTGCTCACCACGTTCGTCGCCGTTGCGGTGCTCTCGGCATGCTGGCCCTGGCTACGCAAATTCGGTATTGGGCGCATGCCCGGCGATGTCACGTTGCGGATCTTTGGGCGCGAGTACCCGTTTCCGTTTATGTCGACGCTCGTGCTGTCGATGCTGTTGTCGTTGATTGCGCGGTTGCTTTAAGAGGCGGCGGCTTTTGCTTTTTTGCTGCTTGTCTTCCTGATCGGCTCGCCGCTAGCGCGGCCGCCCGTACGCGAGCGATGGGTATAACGCGCTAGTTGCCAGGCGGCCGCTGCTGCGTCCCATCCGCGTCCGCGTCCTTCTCCCCGTCCTTTTCCCCGATCGCCTGCGCAACCGCCCGCACGCGTGCGCGATGCACCGCATCCTTGATCGCGGCCGGTTTATCCGTGCGTTGGTCGTCAAGCGCGCCGGCAATCGCGCCCGCATCGACGCCGCGCGCCGCCGTCAGCGCATCGCGCAGCCGCTCGGCCTGCGGATAATCGCGCGTCTCGAAGCCGAGCCGCCCGCGTGCGTCCGCTTCGCAGGCCTGCAGCGCTTCGGCAAAACGCGCGGGCTTGCGCAACGCATCGCTGCGTTCGAAGAGCCGCACGAGGGCGGCCGCGCCCATCTCCATCACGCGATGAATATTGCCGTGCTCACGCGCGACGAGCACCGCGAGATCGCGGCACTCGTTCGGCACGCGCAGCCGATCGCAGAGCGGCTTCAACAGATCGACGCTGCGGCCTTCGTGACCGATATGGCGCGGCAACACATGATCGGGCGTCGTTGCCTTGCCGAGATCGTGCGTCAGCGCCGCGAACCGCACCGGCAGCGTGTAGCCGCGCTTCGCCGCATAGTCGACGACCATCATCACGTGCACGCCCGTATCGACTTCAGGGTGATAGTCGGCACGCTGCGGCACGCCGTATAACGCGTCGATTTCCGGCAGCACGCGCGCCAGCGCGCCGCCTTCGCGCAACAGGTTGAACATGCGCGAGGGCTTCTTTTCCATCAACCCGCGCGACACTTCCTGCCAGACACGTTCAGGCACAAGCGCATCGACTTCGCCGGCCGCAACCATCGTGCGAATCAGCTCGAGCGTTTCGGGTGCGAGCGTGAAATCGGCGAAGCGCGCCGCAAACCGCGCGACGCGCAGAATCCGCACCGGGTCTTCGATAAACGCATCGCCGACATGGCGGAATACGCGCGCCTCGAGATCCGCCTGCCCGTTGAACGGATCGACGATCGGCCCGGTCAGTTCGCCGTCCGGGCTCACTTCCTGCGCCATCGCGTTGACCGTCAGATCGCGGCGCTCGAGGTCTTCTTCGAGCGTGACATCCGGCGAATAGAAGAACTGGAAGCCGTGATAGCCGGCCGCGGTCTTACGCTCGGTTCGCGCAAGCGCGTACTCCTCATGCGTGACGGGATGCAGGAAAACGGGAAAGTCCTTGCCGACCGGTCTGAAGCCTTGCGCGGCCATCTGCTCGGGCGTCGCGCCGACCACGACGTAGTCGCGGTCCTGTACCGGCAACCCGAGCAATTTGTCGCGAATGGCGCCGCCGACTGCGTAGATCTTCATGCAGGGGTTTCGTAGTAATCGATCGTATGGGTTTCGTGCATCGCGTCGGCAATCCACGCTTGCACCGCGGGCGCATTGGTCAGGCGCCGCGCGTACGCGGCGGCCGCTTCGGACAACCTCGGCTGCCACGTGTTGAAACGCATCACAACGGGCGCATACATCGCATCGGCAATGCCAAACTCGCCGAACAGGAACGGCCCGCCGTACTGGTCGAGACAGGCGCTCCACAACGCGTCGACGCGCGCGACATCGGCGAGCGCGCCCGGTGTCGCGCCTTTGCCCGGAAACGACGCGTGGATGTTCATCCACATATTCGTGCGCAGTTCAGCGAAGCCCGCGTGCATTTCCGCGCTGACGCTGCGCGCATGCGCGCGGGCGGCCGCATCGCGCGGCCACATCGGCACGTCCGGGAATTGCTCGGCGAGCGTCTCGAGGATCGCGACGGATTCCCATACCGATGCGCCGTTGTCCATGATCAGGCACGGCACTTTGCCCGACGGCGAATGCTTGAGGATCGACGCGAGCGTGTCCGGCTCCCCGAGCTGGACCGCGACTTCTTCGAACGGAATGCCGAAATGTTTCATCAGCACCCACGGGCGCATCGACCACGACGAATAGTTCTTGTCACCGATAACGAGTTTCATGCCTTGTCCCATGAAAGAGGCGGGTTATGGTTGGAGCTTCTAAGGCTCACCTTGTTTGCTAAACATCGTCTACCACACATCGTCTACCACTTTAACGGCCCGCGCTCGCGCGAAACGTATTGAAGCGCGAACGCAGCGACGCGCCCGTCAGATACACGGGTGCGATCGTCTCGATGCTCGCCGGCTCGATATCGAGCTCCGGCGCAAGCGGGCCCGTCATTACGCTGTCGACTTTCATCGAATCGAGATTGTCACGCGAAATGACCGGTTCGCCGGGCGCCATTTCAAAGGTCAGCGCCTGCAACCGTGCGAATGCATCGGGTAGCCGCATAATGCGCGCCTGCCGGCCGATCACCGTGCCGCAGTATTCGACAAGCTGCTCGAGCGTATAGACGGCCGGCCCACCCAGTTCGTAGACACGGCCGCTCGCTGCATCGAGATCGAGCACGTTGACGATCGCCTTGGCGACATCGCCGACAAACACGGGCTGAAACTTCGCATCGGGCATCGCAAGCGGGATAACCGGAAACATGCGCTGCAAAAACGCGAACTTGTTCAGCAGCGCGTCCTCGGGACCGAATACGACCGACGGGCGAAAGATGGTCGTCGCCAGCATCGATGAGGCGCGCACTGCTTTCTCCCCGTCGCCTTTCGAGCGCGTATACATGCTCGGTCCGTTCGAATCGGCGCCGAGCGCGCTCATATGAAGGAGCCGATGCACGCCCTTGCCCTCGCACGCGGCGACGATCTTCGTCGGCAATTCGACATGAAGCTTCGCGAATTCCGGGCCGTACGGATTACCGCGATGCCCATGCAGCGTGCCGACCAGATTGATCACCGCATCGGCATTTTCGACGAAGCGCGCAAGCTGCACGGGATCGAACACGTCGACTTCAAGCACGTCGATCGGCAATAGTGTGAGATGTCGCGCGTTATAGCGGCGGCGCGTGGCGAGGCGCACCGTCTTGCCGAGTTCGACGAGCGCATTGATGAGATGACTGCCGATGAAACCGGACCCGCCGATCACCGCGATGGTTTGATGTCGCATTTCCGACCTCCACTAATCCGTGCAAGCCTGGTGGCTCGCATTCAGCAGGGAAGGCGCGGCAATGGCTGAAACTGAAGCCGCGCCGCGCGCGCAAAGCGCAGGCAGCGCGGCGGGTATGGCGCTGTTATGGTGCGATGTAACCCAAACGCGCCTTCAGCGATTGCGGACGGCCTTCGAACAACGCCGCATAGTAGACCGTGTTGGACAACACGTTTTTCACATAGTCGCGGGTTTCCTGGAAGGGAATCGCTTCCGCGAAAATCGCGCCTTCGACAGGATGCTGCAGCGACTGACGCCAGTTGCGCGGGCGGCCGGGACCCGCGTTATAACCGGCGGTGGCGAGCACGGCCGACCCGTCGAATTCATTGTAGATCATCGACAGATAGTTCGTGCCGAGCAGGATATTCGTGTTGATGTCGTTCATCTGCTCGCGTGAAATCGGACCGAGGCCGATCTTTTTCGCCACCAGTTGCGCGGTGCCGGGCATCAACTGCATGAGGCCGCTTGCACCGACCTCCGAGCGCGCATTCAGGATAAAACGCGACTCCTGGCGAATCAGTCCGTAAGCCCATTCGATATCGAGTCCGTTCGACTGCGCGTCGCGCTCGACGATATCGCGGAACGGCGACAGGTAGCGCAGCGAGAAATCGTGGTCGGTCTTCGTGCGGTCCGCGGTGTTCACCGTGCGGTCGAACAGCTCGATGCGGCGCGCGTACTCGGCCGCCGCCAGCAGCTGCCGGTCGCTCATCGTGCGCAACGGCCAGTTCCATTCGCGGTTGCCTTCGAGCCGCAGGTTCAGCCGGTAGAAACGTTGAGCCAGCGCAAAGCCCGGCGTGTTCGCCGCTTGCTGCACTTCGGCGTCAGACACGGTCGTTTTCGGCGGCACCGTGATCTTGCGGCCCAGTTCTTCGCTCGCGAGCTGTCCGTAGAAGTTGAAGCCCGGCGCGATCTGCTCGAATTCCTCGTTCGCCTGCGCGGTGTCGCCGGCCTGCTTGAGCGCGCGCCCATGCCAGTACACCCACGACGGCTGACTGCGCAGCGCGGCCGGCATCTGCTCGATCGACCAGCGCACCATCGTCCAGTCGCCCGACAGAAGCGCCGTGCGCGTACGCCATTCGTAAGCGGGATTCGACAGCGGCGCATTGGCCGACAGCCGGTACCAGTCGACCGCGCCCGGCATCTGCTTTGCGGCCGCCTGATAGGCGATCGTGCCCCAGCCGATCGCACGCTCAGGCGTGGTGAGCGACGGCGCGATCGACGAGAACGTCGCTGCCGTCATCGCCGGATCGTTGCGCGCCATCCGCGTGATCGCGAGCAGCGCAAGCTGATGCGACTGCGGGTCGGCGCCGACGCCGCGCGCGAGCAACAGCGGCGGCGTCGTGGTTGCCTGACTGAAAAGGTCGGGGTCGGGCCGCTGGTTGCCGAGCGCATCGACAAGCTTCGCGCCGGTGTTCGTCTGATTCTGCTCGTAAGCGAGGCGGATCTGTTGCCAGACGTCATCGCTCGTGAATTGCTGGTTGATCGCGAGCGACGTGATCAGGTCGACGCAGCCGTCGCCGTAATAACGCGGCTCGACCAGCAGCGCGCGCGCCGCGTCGGCGACATTCTCGCCGTGCGCCGCGCGCGATTCGAGCGCATAGCACTTCACCTGCGTGTCGTCGTTGAGCACGAAGCGCGCGTATTGCTCGTCGAAGTTGCGCCAGTCGTGCCGCGCGCCGAGCACGGTCAGGTAGTCGTTGCGCATGCGGTCCGCGATTGCCTGGCCGTCGTACTTCTGCAGGAACGCGAGCACCGGCGCATCGGGCGCGTCGATACGCGCATGGCCCGACGAATCGAACAGCTGCGGTTTTAACTGGAAGTATTCGAGATACGACGGCGCCGGGTAATCCGGAATCATCGCAGCCAGTTGCGCGGCGCGCACCGGATCGTTATTGCGCGCGGCTTCACGCAACTGAACGAAGATCTGGTCGTCGTTCGTGAGCTGGGAAAGCGGGATGGGCTTCACGGCGGACGCCGTGCTGCACGCGACGAGCGCCGCCGCGGCAAATGCCAGACCGACCGCGCGATATACTCGGAAAAGGCGTGTGGACATCGTTGTTTCTGGAGCGCGAATTGAACGAAAGCATAGCATGCAACCCCGACGCCAATTCATCGAAAAAGGGACTGCGGCGCATGTTGTTCGAGGCTCGGCTGCATGCGAGCCGCGACCCGGACGTCAGCGCTGCGTTGAACCGGCGCCTGCTCGACATGCTGCAGAAGCATGCGCCGCGGCGCGTCGGTTTTTACTGGCCGCTCGAAGGCGAATTCGATGCGCGCGGTGCGATTGCAACATGGCTCGCGCTCGATGCCACTCGTGAAGCATGTGTTCCAGTCGTCATGCAACGCCATACGCCGCTCGCGTTTCACGCGTGGACGCCCGACATGCCGATGGCAATCGGCGAGCATCGGATTCCCGTGCCGGCCACGGTGCGCGACGTGACGCCCGATCTGGTTTTCGTACCGTGTGTCGGCTTCGATGAGGATGGCTACCGGCTCGGTTACGGCGGCGGCTATTACGATCGCACGCTTGCGGGATGGCGCGCGGCAGGCGTGGCGCCGGTCGCGATCGGCGTCGCGTATGAAGCATGCAGGACGAACGCGTTGCCGCGCGAGCCGCACGACCTTCCGCTCGACGCGATCATCACCGATGCCGGCTGTTACCCGCGCGGCAGCGGCAACGACGGTGGCGATAACAGCGGCAGTGACGGCAGCAACGCGCAGGCACCCGGCTCCACGCGCCGCTGAACCCTTCCTTCTTCCCTTCTTACAGTGAGGCGGCCGCGCGCGCGGCGGTGTCGTAAAGTCCGGACGCGTTGCGCATCAGTTGCGCGGCTTCGCCGATCTGCTGGTTCGACAGGCCGCTTTCACGCAGCGTCGCGATGAGGCAGCTTTCGCGCACCTCCCGATACCTGACGCACAGTTCGCGGCCGGCGTCGGTGGCGGAGAAGAACACTTCCTTGCCGCTCTTTTCGCTATGCACATACCCTCGCGCGACGAGTTTCTTCAAGGCGTAAGTCGCGACGTGCGTGTCTTCGATGTTGAGCACGAAGCAGATGTCCGCGAGTTTCTTGCGGCGCTCGCGATGGCTGACGTGATGCAGCAGCGATACTTCGATCGCCGTCATGTCCTTTTCGCCCGCCGCCGACATGCAGCGAACCATCCACCGGCTGAATGCGTTGCTCGCCATGATCAGCGCGTATTCGAGTTCGGAAAGTTCCGCGCTTTCGTCAGAAACGAGATGTTCCGATGAGACTATCTTGGTGGGATGACGCGCCATGTATAGGGTCCCGGAATGCGGCAGGAAGGGCACCAAGTGTACGACGCACGCGTTGGACTGAAAGCCTGGCGAAAACGCTTATGGAGAAGTTATTGATATTTTAATGAGACTATACGTCAGCCGATTCCGATGAAAAACTCGTCGGGACTGGAGATTGCGTATCCGCACATCGACCTCTCGACGCGACCCATGAGCCTAGCGACGCGCCCCTCTTCAAGCGATCCCCGCATCTACGCGTTCGGCGACACGGCACTCGTCTGCGAATCGCCGCCGCCCGCGACGCTCGATTGTCAGCGGCGCGTCTGGGCCGCGGCGCAAGCCGCACGTACGTGGCCGCACGTACTTGAAGTCGTGCCCGGCATGAACAATCTGACGCTGGTGTTCGACCCGCTCGCGGCGGACCGCGACGCGCTCGCCGCACAGTTGCGCGCCGCCTGGGACGCCGCCGGCGCTGCACCTTCGCCCGATCGCGAGATCGAGATACCCGTGCATTATGGCGGCTCGTTTGGCCCCGATCTCGACGTGGTTGCCGCGCACGCGCGCCTTTCCGCGCAAGAGGTCGTGGCGCGCCACACACAGGCCGAATATGTCGTGTTCTTTCTCGGCTTCCAACCGGGCTTCGCGTATCTCGGCGGACTCGATCCGGCACTGCACACGCCGCGCCGCGCCGCGCCTCGCGTCGAAGTGCCGGCCGGCTCGGTCGGCATCGGCGGCGCGCAAACCGGCGTCTATCCGGCTACCTCGCCGGGCGGCTGGCAACTGATCGGCCGCACAACGGTGCCGCTCTTCGACCCGGCCCGCACGCCGCCCACCTTGCTGCAACCGGGCGACCGCGTGCGCTTCACGATCGCGGAGCCGCACGCATGACGACACAGATGATCGACGTGATCCGCGCGGGTCTTCTGACCTCGGTGCAGGACCTCGGCCGCCACGGCTACCGGCATCTCGGCATCGCGCTCGGCGGCGCGCTCGATCGGCTCGCGCTCGAAGTCGGCAACCGGCTGGTCGGCAACCGGCCCGATGCGGCGGCCCTCGAAGTCACGTTCGGCCCGACCGTGCTGCGCTTTCCGCGCGCGACGCGCATTGCGATGACGGGCAGCGAGTTCGGCGCGACGCTCGATGGCGCGCCCGTTTATTCATGGTGGAGCCTGCCCGTGCAGGCGGGCCAGACGCTTACGCTCAATGCGGCGAAGCGCGGCATGCGTTGTTATGTGTGCGTCGCGGGCGGCATCGATGTGCTGCCGGTGCTCGGTTCGCGCAGCACCGATCTCGGCGCGTGCTTCGGTGGCCTCGGCGGTCGCGCGCTGCGCGACGGCGACAGGCTGCCGATCGGAGTAGTCGCGGGTGCGGGTGCGGGTGCGGGTGCGGGTGCGGGTGCGGGTGCGGGTGCGGGTGCGGGTGCGGGTGCCCAAGCTGGAGCAGCAGCGGCAGCAACCGCAGGTGCGCCGGCTGCGATCGCCGCCGGCACGCCAGCCGCACGCCCGCAGGCCTTGAGCCCCGACGCGCCCGCATTCGGTGTGAAGTCGCCGGCGTGGTGCAAGTTCGTCCTCGTCGACGAGCCGGTGCGGCGCGGCCGTCACTCGTCGGGCGCCGCCTGGGCACTGCCGGTTCGCGTGCTGCCCGGCCCCGAATACGACCGCTTCAGCAAAGCCGCACATGACGCATTCTGGTCCGACGAATGGCTCGTCACACCGAACAGCAACCGCATGGGCTATCGGCTTTCGGGCACGGCGCTCGAACGCAACGAAAAGATCGATCTGCTGTCGCACGCTGTCATGCCCGGCACGATACAGGTGCCGCCGAACGGCCAGCCGATCGTGCTGATGAGCGATGCCCAGACCACGGGCGGCTACCCGAAGATCGGCTCGGTGATCTACGCTGATCTCTGGAAGCTCGCGCAAATCCGGCTCAACGGCACCGTGCGGTTTGTCCCGACGACGCAGCATGAAGCGCGTGCCGCGCTGCTCGAAGAACGGCAGTATCTGCGGCAGATCGAGGCCGCGATCGCGTTGCGTGAAGAACGCCGAGCGCGTGAGACGCCAGCCGCCGAGGCATGAAGCGGCAAATAGCGCCATGCAACACCACGCAGCGCTACGTAGCACCAGGTGGAGAAGCAGTGAGCAATAACGCGAAACGTCGCCAGACCGCTTCGCGCGAATGAAGAGCGGAGGAGCACTATGGAAATCGATCTGAACGCCGATCTCGGCGAAGGCTGCGGCTCCGACGAAGCGCTGCTCGATCTTGTCAGCTCGGCGAATATCGCGTGCGGCTGGCATGCGGGCGGCGCCAATGCGATGCGTGACTGCGTGCGCTGGGCAGTGCAAAAAGGCGTGGCGATCGGCGCGCATCCGAGCTTCAACGATCCGGACAATTTCGGGCGCAAGGAGATGGACCTGCCGACCGGCGATATCTACGCGGGCGTGCTGTATCAGCTTGGCGCGCTGTCGGCGATCGCGCAGGCCGAAGGCGGCCGCATCGCGCACGTGAAGCCGCATGGCGCGCTCTATAACCAGGCGGCGCGCGATGCGCGCATCGCCGATGCGATTGCGTGTGCGGTGCACGACTTCGACCCGTCGGTGGCCGTGTTCGGGCTGGCCAATAGCGGTCTTGTCACGGCCGCGCGCGAGGCGGGTCTCTTCGCGATCGAGGAAGTATTCGCAGACCGCGGTTATCTTGCCGACGGCTCGCTCGTGCCGCGCAAGGAGCCGGGCGCGCTGCTCGACGACGAAGACGAAGTGCTCGCACGCACGCTGACGATGGTGCGCGAGCGGCGCGTAAAGGCCGTCGATGGCCAGTGGGTGCCGCTCAACGCGCAGACGATCTGCCTGCACGGCGACGGACCGCATGCGCTTGCGTTCGCGCGGCGCATTCGCAGCGCGCTCGAAGAGGCGGGGATTGGCGTGCATGCGGCGTCGAGCGTGCGCGCGTAAAAGCCCGTGTGCGGTTGTTTTCGAGATAAGTGATCGCGCCGAGTGGGCCGCAATACAAAGGCGTCGCCGCTATTTAGGATACGTCTGATGCAACGGGAAGCGCGCCGAACCTAAGCTTGTGGGCATCCGAAATCCACAGTCTGGCGCGTGCACCGTATCGCGCGTGCCGGCTTTCAGCCGAGATCCGCGATGTCCACTTCCGCCACGCCTGTCCGTGCCGACGGCACGTCTGCTTCTTCCTCCGGTCAACCCGATCAGGTTGGTCAACCAGCTGGTCAACTTATCCCCACTGCCCTCGCATTCGCGCTCGAAGCGCACCGCGCGGGCCGTCTCGACGAAGCGCAAGCGCTCTATCGCGAAACGCTAGCAAGCATACCTGATCATCCCGAGGCGCTGCACTACTACGGCGTGCTGCAGCATCAGCTCGGCGAGCACTCGACGGCCGCCACGCTGCTCGATCGCGCGTTGACGCTCGATGCGTCGAATGCCGAATGCTGGAGCAATCGTGGGCTCGTCGCGGCGGCAACTGGCCAGCATGCGTTCGCGCTGCAGTGCTATCGCAACGCGCTGCAACTAAAACCCGATTTCGCCGACGCGCACAACAACCTCGCCGTCGCACTGCAGGCGCAAGGCGCGCTCGAAGCAGCCATCGAACACTATCGCCGCGCACTGGCCATCGACCCGACGCTCGTCGACGTGCACGTGAATCTCGGCTCATCGCTGAACAAACTCGGCCGTCACGACGACGCGTACGCGCAATATCAGCTCGCGCTATCGCTCGACCCGCATTCGCCGCAGGCGCATTTCAACGCCGGCAACGCGCAGCAGGCGCGCGGCAACTTCGCCGCGGCCGCCGATCACTTCCGGCAGGCGATCGCCGCAGCCCCCGCATTCGCCGACGCGCACGTCAATCTCGGCACCGCGCTCGGCAAGCTCGGCGAATACAGCGACGCGGAGCGGCACTATCGCCAGGGCGTCGCGCTGAACGGCAATGCGACCAACCTCGTCTGCCTCGGCGCGTCGCTCGGCGCACAAGGGCGCCACAACGAAGAGGAGCAGTTCTATCGCGCGGCGCTCGCGCTCGAACCCGAGCAGCCCGACGCGCATCAGAATCTCGCGTGGCTGTATCTGAAGCGCGGCGACTACCGTCAAGGCTGGGCCGAATACGCACGACGCTGGCGCGCGAGCGACTACGAAGCGATTGCGGTGGAAGGCATTCCCGAGTGGCGCGGCGAGTCGATCGACGGCAAGCGCGTGCTGCTCGTGCGCGAGCAGGGTTTCGGCGACCAGTTCCAGTTCCTGCGCTATGCGCGTGTGCTCGCGGAGCGCGGCGCGATCGTCGACGTCTGCGTGCGCGCGCCGTTGCTCGACATTGCGCAGCGCGTGCCCGGCGTGCGCCGCGCATGGACCGGCACGCCCGGCGGCGATTACGACTTCTGGATCTCGCTGATGAGCGTGCCTTCGGTCATCGGCACAGAAGTGCCTACCATCCCGGCCGCGGTACCGTATCTGTTCGCCGATCCCGGGAAAATCGCGCACTGGCGCGCGCGTCTCGATGAAACCGTCGGTGCGCAGCCGAAGATTGGCCTCGTCTGGGCTGGCAGTCCGACCTTTGGCAACGACCGCTATCGTTCGATGCCGCTTGCGGCGCTCGCACCGCTCACCGAACTGACGGGCGTCGCGTGGCTCAATCTGCAAAAGGGCGCGGCGCATGCGCAACTGGCCACGCTGCCGGCGGCAACCCGTCCGCTCGACTTCACGGCGGACCTGAACGACTTCTCGGACACCGCCGCGCTGATCGCAAATCTCGATCTCGTAATTACCGTCGATACCGCTGTTGCGCACCTGACGGGCGCGTTGGGCAAACCGCTGTGGGTGATGCTGCCGGCCAACTCGGACTGGCGCTGGCTCGAGCACCGCAGCGACTCACCGTGGTATCCGACCGCGCGGCTCTTCCGGCAAACGACGCTCGGCGACTGGGCGCCAGTGGTGGAATGCATGCGCGACGCGCTGGTGCGCGGCGAATAGCGTCGAACGATGTTCAACGAGGTGGGTTGGCGCCATGCAGCGTGACGTCGCGTGATGTTGCGTGATGCCGCGTCAACCCGCGCTGAGCCGCGCCGATCTGACCGGCCTGTTACCTCAACTCGGCTCGACCACGAACCCGCGCTGCCGCAACAACTGCAGCACGCCATTGCGGCCCCCCAGGTGCAGCGCACCGATCGCGACGAACACAGGCTTGTTGGGCGCCGAAATGGCGATCATCCGCGTGACGAACCGGCGATTGCGTTCATAAAGAATCTTGTTGTCGATCGAATCCGACACGCGCTTATCGCGCGCCAGCTTTTCCGACTTCGCCGCTTCCCACGCGGAGAGCGCATCGGCATCGCCGACGCGCCATAGCCGGTGCAGCGTCTTCACGTCACTCACATTTTCCGCGGGTGTCTGCACGAGATCCTGCGCCAGCATTTCGCGCTGCTGCGCGAGCGTGAGGCTCGTGAATGCGCGCATCTGTTCGGTCAGCCTCTCGAGGCCGACGATCTTGCCACGCTGGCGCAGATAGACATTCTGCAACTGCGCTTCCGTGCCGTACTCGGTCTGCAGCCCGGCGCTCAGCGAATCGTAGGTTTCGACAAGCAGCGACGCGAGCCACGGCCGCATCTTGCGGATTTCGTCGAGCGCCGCGGGGTTGTCGCGCAGGCGCGCCTCGAGCTTGCGCCACAGCGGATCGGGCAATAGCTTCGGCAGGCACGGATACCGGCACACACCGTATTTCGATACGTCGTCCTGCGAGACGAGCAGATCGTCGGGAGACAGTTCGAGCGCAAGCGTCGGCGACGCGGCGAGCGCCGCGAGAATCGGCCGCCGGAACGGCTGCCCGGGCGGATAGTCGACCGGGTCGCCGACGTGCAGCGTGCCGAGAATATAGATGGTCGTCGCGCCGCGCGTCGCGACATAGAACGGCATGCGGGCCGGCTCGGGGCGAACCGGGCCGCCCGTGGTGGTGCCTGAGGATGCCGGCGCCGGCGGCGGCGCATTGGTGGCCGGCGCCCCAGCGGCCGCCGACCCGCCGCGCGGTGGCGCAGCCGGTGGATGCGGAAGCGGCAAGGTCGGGCGCGCCGCGCCCTGCGCGTTCGTGTTCGCCGCCGCGTCGCCGACCGCGTATGCCGACGCAACCGGCGCCCACGCAGCTAACCTCGGCACCGTCGAAGCGATCAAGGCCAGCCCGGCCGCCAGAACCAGGAAACAACAAAGCGCGACGACCATGGCCCGGGTCCGCCGCAACAGATGCAACAAATGCAACAGGCACCATTGCGGCAACACGCGCAACACGCGCACTGAGCACAACGCGCGCACCGGGTGACCCACGCCATCGACGCAGCGGCGCACCGCGCAGCGCGCCGCCGCCGTTTCAGGCATCCGCCGCGTCCCCCACCTCCTCGGCGCGGTGACACGACACCTGACGGCCATCCACTTCACGCAGCTTCGGTTCCTCCTGACGGCACCGGTCGATCGCATACGGGCAACGCTGATGGAAAGTACATCCCGACGGCGGATTCAGCGGCGACGGCATTTCGCCTTGCAGCCTGATCCGGATCCGCCGGTCCGCTTCGAAGATCGACGGCGTCGCAGACATCAGCGCCCGCGTGTACGGATGACGCGGCCTTTCGAAGATCGTCTTATTGTCGCCGAGTTCGGCGACGCCGCCGAAATACATCACCATCACATCGTCGGCGATATGCTCAACCACGGCCAGATTGTGCGAGATAAAGACGTAGCTAGTCTTAAACTCGTCTTGCAGATCCATAAAAAGATTAAGAATCTGCGCCTGGATCGACACATCGAGTGCAGACACCGGTTCGTCGGCGACGACGATCTGCGGATCGAGAATCATCGCCCGCGCAATCGCGACCCGCTGCCGCTGCCCGCCCGAGAACATATGCGGGTAGCGCTTCGCGTGCTCGGGCCGCAGCCCGACGGTGCGCATCATGTGCGCGATGCGTTCGGCGCGCTCGGCCGCGGTGAGCGGCGTGTTGATCGCGAGCGGCTCGCCGAGCGTCTGCTCGACGGTCTTGCGCGGGTTCAGCGACGCAAACGGATTCTGGAACACCATCTGCACGCGCCGGCGCAACGCCGCAATCTTCGCGTGATCGGCGCCGGCCACATCCTCGCCGTCGATCAGCAGACGCCCGGCGGTGGGCGATTCGATCATCGTCAGTTGGCGCGCGAGCGTCGATTTGCCGCAGCCGGATTCGCCGACCACCGCCAGCGTGCGCCCGCGCGTCAGCGAAAACGACACGCCGTTCAACGCCTTCACCGTGCCGTGGCCGAACATGCCGCGCTTCACGTCGTAGTGCTTCGCAAGCTGCTCGGCCACCAGCACAGCGTCGCCGCCGGCAGCGGCACCCGGGCGGCGCGTTTCAGGTACTGCATTCATCGTGCGCCTCCGTGTTGAATCGCATCGGCCGCGAGGTTCAGCGGCTTGATGCAGCGAACCCGAACCGTGTCGTCGTGATTGGGCAAGCCGCCAAGCGCCGGCCGCGCCTTCATGCAATCGTCGACGACGTACTTGCAGCGCGGCGCGAACAGGCAGCCCTTCGGCCGGTCGTCGCGGCCCGGAACGAGGCCCGGCAGCGCGGCGAGACGAACCGCGCCGACGTTGTGCTCGGGAATCGCGGCCAGCAGCGCTTCGGTGTACGGATGATGAGGCGCCGCGAAGATCTCGGGCACGCGGTTCGTTTCGATAATCTCGCCCGCGTACATCACCGCAACGCGCTGCGCGACTTCCGACACCACGGCCAGATCGTGCGAGATCAGCACGAGCGCCATGCCGCGCTCCTTCTGCAATTGCACGAGCAGCTGCATGATCTGCGCCTGGATCGTCACGTCGAGCGCGGTGGTCGGTTCGTCGGCGATCAGCAGCTTCGGATTGCACGCAACGGCCATCGCGATCATCACGCGCTGGTTCATGCCGCCCGACATCTGATGCGGAAACGAACCGATGCGGTTCTTCGCATCGGGAATGCCGACCTGATCGAGCAGTTCGAGCGCGCGTTTGTCGAGCGCATCGCCGCGCAATCCTTCGTGCAGCTTCAGCACTTCCTTGATCTGATAGCCGACCGTATAGCTCGGGTTCAGGCTCGTCAGCGCGTCCTGAAACACCATCGCGATGTCTTTGCCGATCACCTTGCGGCGCTCTTTCGGCGATGCGGTCAGCAGATTCCTGCCGTCGAAGGTGATTTCGTCGGCCGTCACCTTGCCGGGCGCGTCGATCAGGCCCATCAGCGCCATCATCGTCACGCTCTTGCCCGAGCCCGATTCGCCGACCACGCCAACCACTTCGCCCGGCGCGACATTGAGATTGACGCGGTCCACCGCGGCGAGGCCGCCGAAGTCGACTGCGAGATTGCGGATGGTCAACAGATCGCGCATCTGATCGCGCGTCTGGTCGCGCATTTGATCATTCATGTCAGGCCATCCGTTTCAGTTTGGGATCGAGCGCATCGCGCAGCCCGTCGCCGAGCAGGTTGATCGCCAGCACCGAGATCAGAATCGAGAGACCGGGCATCGTGACGATCCACCATGCGCTGTCGATATAGTCGCGCGCGGACGCGAGCATCGCGCCCCACTCGGCCGACGGCGGCTGGACACCGAGGCCGAGGAAGCCGAGTGCCGCCGCATCGAGAATGGCCGACGAAAAGCCGAGCGTGGCCTGCACGATCAGCGGCGCGGTGCAGTTCGGCAGCACTTGCGAGAACATGAGCCGCAGCGTGCCGGCGCCCGCGACGCGCGACGCCATCACGTATTCCTTGTGCAGTTCCCCGAGCGCCGATGCGCGCGTCAACCGCACGTAGCCCGGCAGCGCGACGATCGCAATCGCGAACATCGTATTGAAGAGGCCCGGACCGATGATTGCAACCACGGCAACCGCAAGCAGCAGCGACGGCAGCGCGAGCAGCACGTCCATGACGCGCATGATCGGCGTGTCGGCCCACTTGTCGAAGAACGCGGCGATCAGGCCAAGCACGATGCCGGGAACCAGCGCGAGCACCACCGATACGCAACCGATCCAGAGCGACAGCCGCGCGCCGTACATGAGTCGCGAAAGGATGTCGCGGCCCGCTTCGTCGGTGCCGAAGATGAACTTCCAGTTGCCGCCGTCGAGCCACGCGGGCGGAATTTTCACCGAATCGCGGTACTGCTCGATCGGGCTGTGCGGAGCAATCAGCGGCGCGAAGATCGCGATCACCACCAGCACGAGCACGATGATGCCGGCGCCGACCGCGCCGTGATTGCGCGAGAAGTTGGCCCAGAATTCACGCGCGGCGATTGCCCGGCCGCTTGGCGGAGTGACCGACTGGGGGACTGTGTTCTGGATGTCTGCCATCATGCCTCCCGCCGAGCCGCCTCAAGGGAGGCATGCGCCCCCTCGGGGGGCGCCCCATAGGAAGTCCCCTTGGGGGACAGGGAACGAATGTGAGCGTGGGGGTAGTCCATTCTTTACCTCGTATGGCGAATGCGCGGATTCAACACGCCGTACAGCAGGTCGACGACGAGGTTCACAACAATGACAAGCGTGGCGATCATCAGGATACCGCCCTGCACGACCGGATAGTCGCGCCGGCTGATCGCATCGATCAGCCACTTGCCGATACCGGGCCACGAGAACAGCGTCTCGGTCAGCACGGCGCCCGCGAGCAGCGTGCCGACCTGTAGACCGATTACCGTGACGACCGGAATCAGCGCATTGCGCAATGCATGCACGACGACCACACGCACCGGCGACAAGCCTTTCGCGCGCGCGGTGCGGATATAGTCTTCGCGCAGCACTTCGAGCATCGACGAGCGCGTCATGCGCGCAACCACCGCAAGCGGAATCGTGCCGAGCACGATCGCCGGCAGAATCAGATGGCTGACCGCGGAGCGGAACGAGCCTTCGTCGGTGCCGGGCAGAAGCGAGTCGATCAGCAGAAAGCCTGTGACATGCGGAATGTCGTATTCGACCGCGATGCGGCCCGACACCGGCGTCCAGCCGAGCTTCGCCGAAAACACCATGATGAGGATCAAGCCCCACCAGAAGATCGGCATCGAGTAACCGGTGAGCGCGGTGCCCATCACGCCGTGATCGACGACGGTGCCGCGTTTGAGCGCGGCAAACACGCCGGCCGGCAAGCCGACCACGAGCGCGAACAGCATCGCGCAGATCGACAGCTCGACCGTGGCCGGAAAGCGCGCCAGGAATTCGCCCATCACGCTCGTGTTCGTGATGAACGACGTGCCGAGATTGCCGGACAGCGCGCGGCCGACATAGTGCAAATATTGAAGCGGCAGCGGCTCGTCGAGCCCGAGGCGGTGCAGCGCCGCGGCATGCGTAGCCGGGTCGACGCCGCGCTCGCCCATCATCACCTCGATGGGGTCGCCGGGAATCAGATGGATAAGCGCGAACGCAAGGATCGTAATGCCGATGAAAGTCGGTATCACCATCCCGATGCGGCGCAAAACGAATCGGAACATGGAACGTCCCTATGGGTTGGATGGGGAAAAATGCAACCGGCGACAAGGGCTCGTGACCCCGTCGCCGGACAGTTTCGACCAGTCTTCTTAACCGTGCGAAAAACTTACCGCGGCGGGTTATGCGTATGATCGCCGCGGCGTGTCACGACGGGCCGCACTACTGCATGCCGACGCCGTCGAAGCGCAGGTAACCGAGCGATTCGATGCGCATGTCGGTGACCTTCTTGCTCATCGGCTGATAAACGGTCGAGTGTGCGATCGGCGAGAACGGCAGTTGTTCCGCAAAAATCTGTTGCGCCTGCACATAAAACTTCGTGCGTGCGTCCTGGCCGTTGGTTTCGCGGCCCTTTTTCACGAGCTCGTCGAATGGCTTGTAACACCACTTCGAGAAGTTATTGCCATTCACCGCGTCGCAGCCGAGCAGCGTGCCGAGCCAGTTGTCCGGATCGCCATTGTCGCCGGTCCAGCCGATCAGCATCGTATCGTCTTCACCCGCGTGCGCACGCTTGATGTACTCGCCCCACTCGTACGTGACGATCTTCGCCTTCACGCCGATCTTCGCCCAGTCGGCCTGGATCATTTCGGCCATCAGCTTGCCGTTCGGGTTGTACGGACGCTGCACGGGCATCGCCCACAACGTGATCTCGAAGCCGCTCGGGAAGCCCGCCTTGGCGAGCAGCGCCTTGGCCTTGTCGGGATCGTACGACGGCACCTTCAGCGATTTGTCGTACGACCATTGCGTCGGCGGCATCGGGTTCGTCGCGAGCTGGCCCGCGCCCTGGTAGACCGAATCGATGATCGCTTTCTTGTTGATCGCCATATCGAGCGCTTCGCGCACTTCGACCTTGTCGAGCGGCTTGTGCGTGACGTTGTACGCGAGGTAGCCGAGGTTGAAGCCCGCTTGCGACGGCATCGCGATGTTGTTGTCCGCCTTCAGCGGCGCGATGTCCGCCGGACGCGGATAGCTCATCACCTGGCATTCGCCGGCCTTCAGCTTCTGTACGCGCACGCCCGGGTCGGGCGTGATCGAGAAGATCAGCTTCGACACCTTCACCGTGTTCGGCTTCCAGTAATCAGGATTGCCGTCGAAACGGATCGTCGCGTCCTTCGTGTAGCTCTTGAAGATAAACGGGCCCGTGCCGACCGGCTTCTGGTTGATGTCGGCGGCCTTGCCTTCCTTCAACAGCTGGTCTGTGTATTCCGCCGACAGAATCGACGCGTATTCCATCGCGAGGTTCTGGATAAACGGCGCGTTCACTTCGGCAAGCGTGAATTTCACCGTGTACGGGTCGACCTTTTCGACCTTCGTGATCAGCTTGTCGAGGCCCATGTCGCTGAAGTACGGGAACTGCACCGGGTACGCCTTGCGGAACGGCTGGTTCGGATCGAGCATGCGCTGGAACGTGAAGATCACGTCATCGGCGTTGAACTCGCGCGTCGGTTTGAAAAACGAAGTGGTCTGGAATTTGACGCCGTGGCGCAGATGGAACGTATACGTTTTGCCGTCCGGCGACACGTCCCACTTTTCGGCAAGGCCCGGTTCGACCTTCGTGCCGCCGCGCTCGAATTCGACGAGACGGTTATAAACGGTGAACGTGTTCGCGGTGAAATCCACGCCCGTCGTGTATTGCGCCGGATCGAAACCCGCAGGGCTGCCTTCTGAGCAGTAGACGAGGGTTTTGTTCGGGATATCGGCAGCGTTCGCCAGTTGGGCGCCCACCATCGATGCCGCTGCGGCCGCGCTCAGCGTCGTGAGCCGGAGCGCGCGCAACAGTCTGTTTTGTTTCATGTTTCCTCCACGTTTTTAACCGGTCAAAGCCAGCGTAGCGCGATATTACTGAGCTTTACGGGCCCTCACAAGCGGACAAAATCCGGTGGCGCAAACGTTGAAACATGTATAGGGAGGGGGTGGCAGCGCGGCCCTGGGTTGGTCCCAGGTTGGCCCGAGGTAGGCTCCGGGTTGACCTTGATTTGGTCTTGAGTTGGCCTCGAGTTGGCCTCGAGTTGGCCTCGAGTTGGCCTGATTAGCGCTTTGTGCTGCCAAACGTCTTGCGCGATCTCGCGCAAGACGTTTGGATCACAGCATGAGCTATGCGCAGCGGGTGATATGCAGCCCCGAGCCTACAGGCCGAGCCGCTCGCAAATCGTCTTCGTCGACGCGGCGGCGTTGAGCGTATAGAAATGCAGGCCCGGCACGCCCGCATCGACGAGCCGCTGGCACAGCCCGGTTACCACGTCGATCCCGAACGCGCGAATCGACTCGCGGTCGTCGCCGAAACTCTCGAGCCGCCGCGCGATCCAGCGCGGCACTTCGGCGCCGCACATTTCGGAGAAGCGCATCAGCTGCGAGTAGTTTGTGATCGGCATGATGCCGGGCACGATCGGCACATCGACGCCGAGCTTGCGCGCGTCGTCGACGAACTGGAAGTACGCATCCGCATTAAAGAAATACTGCGTGATCGCGGAATCGGCGCCGGCTTTCACCTTGCGCGCGAAATTCTCGAGATCGTGCCGCGGCGTGCGCGACTGCGGATGGTATTCCGGATACGCGGCGACTTCGATATGAAACCAGTCGCCGAATTCGGCGCGGATAAAGCTGACGAGTTCCGACGCGTAACGCAGCTCGCCGACCGAGCCCATACCCGACGGCAGATCGCCGCGCAACGCGACGATATGGCGAATGCCATGCGAGCGGTACTCGGTGAGAATCCGACGCAGGTCGTCTTTCGACGAGCCGATGCACGAAAGATGCGGCGCCGCTTCGAGCCCGCCTTTCGACATCTCGATGACGGTATCGAGTGTGCCTTGCTGCGTCGAGCCGCCCGCGCCGAATGTGACCGACACAAACTTCGGCCTGAGCGGAAGCAGCTGCTCGCGCGTCGCGCGCAGCTTCTCGACGCCTTCCTGCGTTTTAGGCGGAAAGAATTCGAATGAAAGTTCGATGGGGTTCATGGTCCGGATCAGAATCCGATGGGCCGTCGCCGAATGCCCGCCGTGCGCCGCGTGTTACGTGTCATAGGTCACGTTTCACGCGGCAACGGCTAGGCGAAACTGCGATTGCCGAGAATAAGCGCGGACAGCAGCCATGAAACGATGCTGTACAGAATCGAGCCGAAGAATGCCGACCAGAAGCCCGACACTTCGAAGCCCTTCAACAGCGACGCGCACAGCCAGAAGCACAGTGCGTTGACGACGAGAATGAAGAGCCCGAGCGTAAGGATCGTGACCGGCAATGTCAGCAGGATCAGCACCGGCCGCAACACCGTGTTGATGAGCCCGAGCACGAGCGCAATGATCAATGCGGTGCCGAAGCTACGGATGTGGATCGACGGCACGAGGTACGTGATGATCAACAACGCAAGCGCATTAATCAGCCAGGTCAACAGCACGGTCATCGGAGGCTCCTTATGTTCACGTTGTGCTTACGGTCCGCATTGAACATGAATACGCGCGGTGCATGCCATATATATGGCGACACCGCGCGCATCCGCAACGTGCTTAGTAACGGTAGTGGTTCGGCTTGAACGGACCGCTCTTGTCGACGCCGATATAGCTCGCCTGATCCGTGGACAACACGGTCAGGTTCGCACCGATGCGCGCGAGGTGCAGGCGCGCGACCTTCTCGTCGAGCTGCTTCGGCAGCACGTAGACCTTGTTCTCGTACTTGCCGCCTTGCGTGAACAGTTCGATCTGCGCGAGCGTCTGGTTCGTAAACGAGTTCGACATCACGAACGACGGGTGGCCCGTTGCGCAGCCGAGGTTCACGAGGCGGCCTTCCGCCAGCAGAATCACGCGCTTGCCGTCCGGGAAAATGATGTGGTCGACTTGCGGCTTGATGTTTTCCCACTGGTACTGGCGCGTCGACGCGACGTCGATTTCCGAATCGAAGTGGCCGATGTTGCAGACGATCGCGTTGTGGCGCATCGCCTTCATATGATCGTGGTTGATCACATGGTAGTTGCCGGTGGCCGTCACGAAGATGTCGGCCTTGTCGGCCGCGTATTCCATCGTCACGACGCGGTAGCCTTCCATCGCCGCCTGCAGCGCGCAGATCGGATCGATTTCGGTGACCCACACCGTCGCGCCGAGACCGCGCAGCGACTGCGCGCAGCCCTTGCCCACATCGCCGTAGCCTGCGACCACCGCGATCTTGCCCGCGATCATCACGTCCGTTGCGCGCTTGATACCGTCGACGAGCGACTCGCGGCAGCCGTACAGGTTGTCGAATTTCGACTTCGTGACCGAGTCGTTCACATTAATCGCCGGGAACGGCAGACGGCCTTCCTTTTCCATCTGATACAGACGGTGCACGCCGGTCGTCGTTTCTTCGGTGACGCCCTTGATGTGCGCGAGACGCTTCGAGTACCACGTCGCGTCCACGTCGAGATGCTGCGCGATCGACTTGAAGAGCGCGGTTTCTTCTTCGTTGGTCGGCTTGGCGATGACCGAACGATCCTTCTCGGCCTTCGAGCCGAGGATGAGCAGCAGCGTTGCGTCGCCGCCGTCGTCGAGAATCATGTTCGCGAATTCGCCGTTCGGCCATTCGAAGATGCGGTGCGAGTATTCCCAGTATTCGTCGAGCGATTCGCCCTTGTACGCGAACACCGGCGTGCCGCTTTCAGCGATCGCGGCAGCGGCGTGGTCCTGCGTCGAGAAGATGTTGCACGAGGCCCAGCGCACGTCGGCGCCGAGCGCCTTCAGCGTCTCGATCAGCACGCCGGTCTGGATCGTCATATGCAGCGAGCCCGCAATGCGCGCGCCCTTCAGCGGCTGCTGGGTCTTGTACTCGTCGCGAATCTGCACGAGGCCCGGCATCTCCGTTTCGGCGATGTTCAGTTCCTTGCGGCCCCAGCCTGCGAGCGAGAGGTCTGCGACGATGAAATCTTTCGAGTCTTTGGAATCGTAAACTGCGGCGTTCATCACGCCCTCCTTTCTAAGAGAATTAGAAGATTGACGTGAGCGCCGTTCGATGCGAAGAGCCAATGCAGGGCGGGTTCACCGCATGCGTTCACTCTTCGGATTGACCACCTTCGAGCCTGGCGGGCGGGAACCCGTCGCAACGCTCCTCAAAGGCGAGGGCAGATTGTAGCAAATCAGGATGGCGCGTGCGACCGGCATTTACCGTGATGGGGCCCGATAAATGCGCGCCGGAACGAGGCCGGCGGTGGCGTGTTCAAGGCATCCGCTGCCTGACATTCGTGTGTTCAATTCTCGCTTCAGATGCGCGCCCCAGATCCGCACTTCAGCTTCACGCTTCAGCTTCAAATTGGCAGCATTTCAAGCAGCGGCGCGAGCAGCACCATCACGACGCCGGCGATCATCATCGTGAGGCTCGCGACCACCCCTTCTTCGCTGCCGAGCTCGCGCGCTTTCGCGGTGCCGACACCATGCGCGGCCGCACCGAACAGCGCGCCGCGCGCAAGCCGCGAGCGCAGCGGCAACAGCGCGAGCACGAGTTCGCCGAAGATCATGCCGCACACGCCGGTTGCGATCACAAACAGCGCCGTGAGGTCTTTCGGCGCGTGAATCTTGTCGCTGACCGCGAGCGCGAACGGCGTCGAGACGGAGCGCGTCATCAGGCTGCGCTGCAATTCCGGCGACAGGTGCAGCAGTTTCGCGAGCGCAAGCGAGCCGCCGACCGCAACGACAATGCCGACCACCACACCAACCGCAAGCGAAATCCAGTGCCGCTTCATCAGTTCGCGATACTCGTAGATCGGCACCGCGAACGCGACGGTTGCCGGCCCAAGCAGCCACATGAGCCAGCGCGTGTCCTGGAAGTAGACGCGATACGGAATATGCGCGAACGCGACGATTGCCACGAGCACGATCGGCACGGCGACGAGCGGCGTGAGCCACATCGTCTTCACGCGCGCGTAGAGCATCTTCGACAGGAAGTAGAGCGCGACCGTCAGTACAAAACAGGCGGCGGCGATCACGCGCGACGCGTCGTCGGCAAACAGGGACGTGAAAAACGCGGACGTGGGGAGCGTGGTCATGACGTGGGCGCGGGCATGGTAGTGGCGTTCAACTGATCGCTCGAAGCGTCGCTCAACCGCGACCGACGCGACCCGCACTCACCGGCACGCGGCGCAGCGCCAGCCGGCGTTCGAAACGCGACGCCTGCTCGACCGCAAACGCCACCGCGACCATCACCATCAGCGTGCCGCCCGCGACGACGAGCGCAAGCCGCCAGCCGTCCTCGCGAAAGAGCCCGCCGTACTGAACCGCCGCGACGGCAGCCGGAATAAAGAACAGCAGCAATTCGGACAGCAGCCAGTCGGCGCCCGCCTTCACCCAACGCGGCGCGATGCCGCCGCACAGCAACGCGACCAGCAGCGCGAGCAGCCCGACCACGCCGCCCGGCACCGGCAACCCGATGCGCTTCACCGCAAAATCGGCGACGAACCAGACGCCCGCGAGCGCCAGACACTGCGCGACGATCCGCGCGACGCGCACGACCGGCTCGAGCGCGCCCGATCGAGCGCTGGCGGCAAACCTCGTCATGGAAACGCTCATCTGGCCACTCCCTGGAAACTTTTATGGTCAGACGAGTATAGGGTTATCCCTGATATAAATATAATGACTTAGACTCATTCAAATCATTCCATAATGGAATCCGACGGACTGCACGGCGTGCGCTGTACGGCAATCACGGCCTTGCGGCCCCGAAGCCGGCGTCGGGTCGGCCGGGATACCTATCGGGAGCCTTATCGTGGAACTGCGTGCACTTCGCTACTTCATCGAGGTCGTCCGGCAGCAAAGCTTCACCGTTGCCGCCGAGCAGATGTACGTGACGCAGCCGACCATCAGCAAGATGGTGAAGGCGCTCGAAGACGAAATCGGCTCGCCGCTGCTGCTGCGCGACGGCCGCCAGATGGTGCTGACCGACGCGGGACGGATCGTCTATCAGCGCGGCCAGGACGTGCTCGCCGCGCAGGCGCAGCTGCAGAAAGAACTCGACGACCTCGGCACGCTCGGCCGCGGCACGCTGACGATCGGCATTCCGCCGATGGGCGGCGCGCTCTTCACGCCGGCCATCGCCGCGTTCCGCCAGCGCTACCCGAAGGTCGAACTGAAGCTGATCGAGGAAGGCTCGCGTGCCGTCGAAGCGGCGCTGATCGATGGCGAGCTTGAACTCGGCGGCGTGCTGCTGCCGGTCGATCCGGAGAAGATCGACGCGCTGCCGATGACGCGTCAGCGCCTGTGGCTCGTCGCGCGCAAGGGTACGCGCTGGGACGCAGTGCAAGAGGTGCCGCTTGCCGATCTCGCTAACGAGCCGTTCGTGTTCTACGGCGAAAGCCTCGCGCTCAACGACATCGTGCAGCGCGCATGCCGTACCGCCGGCTTTGCACCGACCATCGTGAGCCGCAGCGAGCACTGGGACTTTATGGTGGCGCTCGTGCTGGCGGGTGTCGGTATCGCGCTGCTGCCGGCGCCGTATTGCCGACGGCTCGATGCGGCCGAGTTCACGTGCCGGCCGGTCGTCGAGCCGGAAATTCTGTGGGAAATCGCGATCGGCTGGCGGCGCAACGGCTACCTGTCGCATGCGGCGCGCGCGTGGCTCGATGTCGCGCGAGAAACGCTGCGCGGGCAATCCGGCGATGACTTCATGCATGCGCCGGCTCTGGGGATCGTGATGAGTGGCGGCGCCGCAGTGCCAGCGAGGAATGGCGACAGCACGAGTCATAGCAAGGGCGAGAAATGAGGCCGATGCTCGCCAGCATGCGCCAGGTAACGTAATGGTTAACCTTTCATTGGCATTACAAAATGGCCTACCTAGAATTCAGTGGCAGCTGAACGGCTGACCGGGCCGCGAGCGACAGCTCGCTGTCCAGCAGCATCGCGCGGCAGAACAAGTTCTGGGGAGATCGCCGTGGCCACGTCTGACAGGAAGGGAAAAGGTGAATCGGCGCGCCGAAAATTTCTTCGGCGCGCCTCCGCGGGGGCGGCGGCCGGCGCCACCGGGGCTGTATCGCTAGGCTTTCCGGCGATCGTGAAGGCTCAAGGCCCAATCGTGATGCGCTGGCAGAGCACGTGGCCGCAAAAAGACATCTTCCACGAATATGCCGTCGACTTCGCCGGCAAGGTCAACACGATGACCGGCGGCGACCTGAAGATCGACGTGCTGCCGTCGGGCGCCGTCGTCAAGGCGTTCGATCTGATCGATGCGGTCAGCAAGGGCACGCTCGACGGCGGCCACGGCGTGTGCGCCTACTGGTACGGCAAGAACTCGGCGCTTGCGTTGTGGGGCTCGGGCCCGGCGTGGGGCATGGATGCGAACATGCTGCTTGCGTGGCATAAGTACGGCGGCGGCAAGGAGTTGCTCGCGGAGATCTACCGCGACCTCAATCTGAACGTCGTGTCCTATCTGTACGGACCGATGCCGACACAGCCGCTCGGCTGGTTCAAGAAGCCCATCACGAAGCCGGACGATCTCAAAGGCACGAAGTTTCGTACCGTCGGACTATCGATCGATATCTTTACGGCAATGGGCGCAGCGGTCAACGCGCTGCCCGGCAGCGAGATCGTTCCGGCGATGGACCGCGGCCTGCTCGACGCAGCCGAGTTCAACAATGCGAGTTCCGATCGCCAGCTCGGCTTTCCCGATGTGTCGAAGATCTGCATGTTGCGCAGTTTCCACCAGTGCTCCGAAACGTTCGAGATTCTCTTTAACAAGCCGAAATACGACGCGCTGCCGCCGCATCTGAAGGCGATCATCGGCAACGCGGTCGAAGCCGCCTCGCAGGACATGTCGTGGAAGGCCATCGACCGCTATTCGAAGGATTACCTCGCATTGCAGAAACAGGGCGTGAAGTTTTACGCAACGCCGAATGCGGTGCTGCAGGCGCAACTCAAGGTCTGGGACGACATCGTCGCCAGAAAGGAGAAAGAGAATCCGATGTTCAGGAAAGTCAACGATTCAATGCGCACATTCGCCGAGCGTACGACACGCTGGCAAAGCGACACGAACGTCGACTACCGGATGGCGGCCGCGTACTACTTCGGCAAAAAGACGTGAAGGACGTTCGCGGGCAACCGCTGTGAGCGATCCATGCAAAAGCTGCTGCTGCGTGTCGATGCGATCAGCACATGGGTAGGCCAGGCGTTCGCGTGGCTGATCGTCGCGCTCACGCTGATGATTTCCTACGAGGTCTTTTCGCGTTACGCGCTGGGCGCGCCGCACGCATGGGCATTCGACGCGGCGAACATGCTCTACGGCACGCTGTTCATGATGGCGGGCGCCTACACGCTGTCGCGCAACGGCCATGTGCGCGGCGACGTGCTGTACGGCTTTTTTCCGCCGCGCACCCAGGCGCTCGTCGATCTCGTGCTGTACGTCGTTTTTTTTATTCCTGGCACCGTCGCGCTCGTGTGGGCCGGCATCGATTTCTTTAACGATTCGCTCAGGCAGAACGAGCACTCGTCGATTGCGGCAGACGGCCCGCCGATCTACCCGTTCAAGGCTGTCATACCGATAGCGGGCGCGTTTCTGCTGCTGCAAGGCGCGGCGGAAATCGTGCGCTGCGCGATCTGCCTGCGTCGCGGCACCTGGCCGCGACGCGCGGGCGACGTCGAGGAAGTCGATGTCGAGAAGCTCAAGCAGTCGATCGGCGAACCGCCGCGCGAAACCGCGGCCTCG
Source organism: Paraburkholderia edwinii (assembly GCF_019428685.1). Lineage (NCBI taxonomy): Bacteria > Pseudomonadati > Pseudomonadota > Betaproteobacteria > Burkholderiales > Burkholderiaceae > Paraburkholderia > Paraburkholderia edwinii. The sequence continues at coordinate 533,207 of NZ_CP080095.1, read as the reverse complement.
GTGCAGCAGGACGCCCAAAGCCCCACCGAAACGCGGAGCGCGCCATGAGAAAGGAGGCGTGGTTCGGACTTTGTCTGATGGCGCTGGTGCTCGCCGGCATTGTGTTTCTGATGCCGGCGCCGTCCGCGATGACAAACGAGCACCTCGGCCTGCTGATGCTCGCGCTGATCGTGATCTGCATCATGCTCGGATTTCCGACCGCGTTCACCTTGATGGGCATGGGCGTGCTGTTCGCGTGGCTCGCCTATCGAAGTGCAAGCCCGGAGCTGGCGGTCCGGCAGACGCTCGACCTGATGGTGCAGCGCACGTATGGCGTGATGACCAATGAGGTGCTGATCTCCATACCGCTGTTCGTCTTCATGGGGTATCTGATCGAACGAGCCAACCTCGTCGCGCGCCTGTTCAGGAGTCTGCACCTCGCGCTCGCGCGCATTCCCGGTTCGCTCGCGGTCGCCACGCTCGTGACGTGTGCGATTTTCGCGACCGCGACCGGCATTGTCGGCGCGGTCGTGACGCTGATGGGGCTGCTCGCTTTTCCCGCGATGCTGAAGGCCGGCTACGGCACACGGCTGTCGGCCGGCGTGATTACCGCCGGAGGTTGCCTCGGCATCCTGATTCCGCCGTCCGTCCTTCTGATCGTGTATGGCGCGACCGCGGGCGTGTCGGTCGTGCAGCTCTATGCGGGCGCATTCTTTCCCGGGCTCATGCTCGCCGGGCTCTACATTATCTACACGATCGTCGTCGCGAAGCTGCGTCCAGACCTCGCGCCGCCGCTGTCCGAGGACGAGCGCCGCGTGCCGTTGCCCGAATACGCGCAACCGGCCACCGGTAGGCGCGGTCCCGGTGCGCTGCTTGCGCTGATGCGGCTGCGGCACGACAGGTCGGGTATTGCCGTGCCACGGCGCATGCTCAATCGGCAAATTGCGATCGCGCTGATTCCCGCCATCACCGTGCTCGGTGCCGCGCTGCTCGGCTACCGCGTGTCGGTGGCACCTCAGCCGGCACTGACGGCAGCCGCGCCGATCGACCTCAGCGAACAACGCTTTTCCGACGACGCTGCGCCGCCTGGCATCGACAGTCTGCAGGCGCCGCCCGCCGAGCCGGCGACGGCTCGCGCGGCGCCCGGCAATGCAGACGAGGCAGCGCGCGCGGCCCCCAATGCGCCGCACGCGGAAAGTCTGCCGGCCACCGTGGACAAACCGGAAAGGCATGCAGCCAATCAACCGTCAAAGTGGTTCTGGATCGGCACCGGAATCGTTGCGCTGCTGACGATCGCCTTCTATCTGTGGTTCGATTTCGCGCGCCTCGAAATCTTCAAGATGCTGCTCGGCTCGTTCTTCCCGCTTGCCGCGTTGATCGTCGCCGTGCTCGGCTCGATCGTGTTCGGACTCGCGACGCCGACCGAGGCCGCCGCGGTCGGCGCATTGGGCGGCGTAATACTCGCGGCACTGTATCGGCAGCTGAATTTCACGGTACTGAAGGAATCGGTGTTTCTGACCGCTAAGACCAGCGCAATGGTGTGCTGGCTTTTCGTCGGCGCGTCGATCTTTTCGGCGGCATTCGCGCTGCTCGGCGGACAGGCGCTCATCGAGCGATGGGTGCTGTCGATGCAACTGTCGGCGCTCGAATTCATGGTGCTGTCGCAGATCATTATTTTTCTGCTCGGCTGGCCGCTCGAATGGACGGAGATCATCGTCATCTTCATGCCGATCTTTATCCCGCTGCTCGCGCACTTCAATATCGATCCGCTTTTCTTCGGCCTGCTGGTCGCGCTCAATCTGCAAACCGCGTTTCTGTCACCGCCGGTCGCGATGGCCGCCTTTTATCTGAAAGGCGTTGCGCCGCGGCATGTAACGTTGAACCAGATCTTCGCCGGCATGATGCCCTTCATGGCGATTCAGATCGTCGCTGTCGTGCTGCTTTATCTGTTTCCCGCCATTGGACTGTGGCTTCCGTCGGTGCTTTATGACTGACACACACCACGCGCCGGCGGCAGCGCACGCCCGGCGCGGCGCGGTCTGCGGCGTCGGCCCATGGTAGAGAGGTCGATTCGATGCCTGAACAGATCACGAAGTACCCGGATGTCACATTGAAGGTGCTGAAAGGAGCGGGAGCCGTTTGCGGAGAAGGCGCCCCGCAAAAGATCCTGACGCAATGCCCTGCCGCGCGGTTCTGCGCGCTTCCGACCGGCGAGATATGCGTCTATGGCATCGACGAGATTCCGACGATGACGCAAATCAGCGCAAGCGACGTCGCCGCCGTCGTTGCGCCGGCAAGTCAATCCGCGACTGCGCCGCTAGTCTCGACATCGTGGGTAACGGGTGTCGTTCTTGCCGCCGGCCTGCTCACAGGCTTCGTGTTCGGTAGATACGGGAAAAAGCGCTAGGCCACCCGCGCCGGTCGCCTGCCCGTGCCCGCTTCGCTCAAGCTCGCAACACAGTCAATCAAACACGCCCGCCCCCGCGCGCCGCTCACGCCGCAGCAGCACATCGCGATAAATCCCCGCGCGCTTGCTCAGTTCACCCGGCGTGCCATCGTCGACCAGACGGCCATGCTGGATCACCACAATGCGGTCGAAGTTGCGCAGCGTCGACAACCGGTGCGCGATCGCCACCACGGTGCGCCCCGTCATCAGCCGGTCGAGCGCATGCTGGATCGCCGCCTCCGATTCGCTATCGAGCGCGGACGTCGCTTCGTCGAGCAGCAGAATCGGCGCGTCCTTCAGAAACGCGCGCGCAATCGCAATGCGTTGCCGCTGTCCGCCGGAAAGACGCGCGCCGCGCTCGCCGACCACCGTCTCGAGGCCGTCGGGCAGCGAGCGGATCAGGTCCAGACAGTTCGCGCGCTCGCAGGCACGCAGCACTTCGACTTCGCTCGCATCGGGCTTGCCGTAGCGAATGTTCTCGAGCAGCGTCCGGTTGAATAGAGAGATGTCCTGCGGCACGACCGCAATCGCGTCGCGCAGGCTCGCCAGACTCACATCGGCGAGTCGCTGGCCCGAAATCGCGACCGCACCCGACGCCCGCGGCGGATCGAACGTACGCTGCAAGAGCGCGAGTATCGTTGTCTTTCCCGCACCGGATGGACCGACAAGGCCCACGCGCTGCCCCGAGTCGATATGCAGGCTGAAGTGATCGAGCACCGGCCGGCGGCCCGGATACGCGAACGTGACGTTCTCGAAGTCGATATTCGCGTCGCGGATCTGCAGCGCGGGCGCACCGATCGCTTCGTCCATCTCGCGCGGCACGAGCAGCGTCTGCGCCGCTTCGGCAAGCCGCGACACATGCTGGGTCACGTCGACAAGCGCAACCGCGAGGTCGCGCGTGCCATGCAGAATCGCAAATCCGAGCGAGCTGACGAGCACCACGTCGCCGGTCGTCGCGCGCCCTTGCGTCCACAGCCACAACACCCAGCCGAGCAGCCCCGCCGACAGCAACGCGGTCGCCGCCGCATGGAGCAGACGCAGCTTCTCGAGGTAGCGCAGGCTCGTTTGCCGCGACGCCATCTCGCCGGACAGAAACGCGTCGAGCCGGGCGCTCTCGCGCTGGGTCGCGACGAACATCCTCACCGTCGCCATATTGCCGATCACATCGACGAGCTCACCGTCGACCGAAGCCGCGTCGGACGCGAAGCGCATGTGCTTGCTGCTTCCCTTGCCGGCAAGCCAGAACAGGACCGCGGCCATGCAGACCGAGATCAGCAGCAGGCAAAGCGCCATCCACACGTTCACCCATCCCAGAATGGCGATTGCGCCGAGCACCGATAGCAGCGGCGGCAGCGCAACCCACGCAACGGTGTTCTCGATCGAAAACACCGCGTTCGCCGTCGCCGACACGCGGCTTGCCAGCATGCCGGGCCGAACCTCGGAAAAATACGTCGAGGAATGGCCGGTCACGTAGCCGAACAGCTGACGCCGCACGTCGCCCGTCACCGCGACGAAGGTGCGCACGCTGATCCAGCCCGACACGCGCCAGAACAGGTTGTCGGCAAACAGCAGCACGACGATCACCACGAATGCGGCAATCACGCCCGCAGGATGCGCGCGCCCGTGCGGCAACGCGTCGATCAGATTCCGGATCGCAAACTGCGACGCGAGCGAGCAGCCCACCGCCGCAACGATGCCTAGCAGAACGAATGCATGCGCAAGCGGACGGCGGCCAACGTATTGCAGCAGCAGCAAAATCGGCTTTCCGGCGTACCGCGCGAGCGTTTTCGCACGGCGGCCGCGCGTGCGCGATGCACGCGGGCCGCCGGCCGCGTTGGCCGCGTTGGACTTCACACTGCCCATTCCGAGGCTTTCGAGCATCGCTGGATGACTCCTCGTCTGGCGGGTTCGCACGCGCGTGCGCACCGGAGCGTGGCGGCGTCAGGCCGCCCGCGTCCTCACCCGTAGCAAGCCGCTCGCCTGACACCCCACTTTCGCGACGCCGCCCCACGCTTCCGAAAAATCACCACGGCGGCGCGGGCCGCGCGACAATCGACAACGCTCGCCCACGTTGCAGACGGAGACATCTGATGGAAACATTCGGACCCGGCAACACGCACGAAGTGACAAACCAGGTACCGCAACTCACCGGATACAACCTGTTCACAAGCGACGCGGCGCTCGTCGCCGCCGTCGAACGCGAAGGCGCCGGCTGGCATCGCGCCGCACTCGAGCGCGACGGCGCGGCGCTGAGTTCTCCCGACGTACTCGCGCTCGGCGACCTCGCGAACCGTCACACGCCCGAACTGATGACATACAGCCCACGCGGCGAACGCATCGATACACTCGAATTCCATCCGGCATGGCACACGCTGCTGGCGCAACTGCGCGCGGCAGGCGTGCACGCCCTGCCGTTTTCCGATCCGCAACCCGGCGCAATGGTCGCGCGTTGCGCCGCCTACTTGCTGCATTCGCAAATCGAATCAGGCGCGTTATGCCCGATCACGATGACCTTCGCGAGCATCCCCGTGCTGCAGCGCGAACCGCAACTGTTTGCGGCGCTGCGCGACCAGCTTTACACGCGCGAGCACGATCCGCGCGACGTGCCGCTCACCCAGAAAAAATCGATGATGATCGGCATGGGCATGACCGAGAAACAGGGTGGCTCGGATGTGCGCAGCAACCGCACGCATGCATTTGCATCGCTCGGGTCGAGCGGCTCGGGCCGCGGCGCCGAATATCGGCTGGTCGGTCACAAGTGGTTCTTTTCGGCGCCGCAGTGCGACGCGCATCTGGTGCTCGCGCGCACCGACGATCACGCAGGTGTGTCGTGCTTCTTCGTGCCGCGTTTTACGCCCGACGGAAACCGGAATGCCGTACACATCCAGCGTCTGAAGAACAAGCTCGGCAACCGCTCGAATGCGAGCAGCGAAGTCGAATTCTTCGAGGCCTACGGCGTGATGGTCGGCGACGAAGGCCGAGGCGTGCCGACCATTATCGAAATGGCGAACTACACGCGCCTCGATTGCGCGCTCGGCAGCACGGCGTTGATGCGCGCGGCGCTCGTGCAGGCGATTCATCACACGCGGCATCGCAGCGCGTTCGGCCGGCTGCTGGCCGAACAGCCGCTGATGCGCAACGTGCTGGCGGACCTCTCGCTCGAAGCGGAAGCGGCGACCGTCCTCGTCATGCGCCTCGCACGCGCATTCGAAGACTCGACGGGCACGCTCGAGGAACGCGCATGGCGGCGCCTCATTACGCCGGCCGCGAAATACTGGATCTGCAAGCGCGCACTCGAATTCACCGGCGAGGCGATGGAGGTCTGGGGCGGCAACGGCTATGTCGAAGAAGGGCCGATGGCGCGTTTCTATCGCGAGGCGCCGGTCAATTCGATCTGGGAAGGATCGGGCAACGTGATGTGCCTCGACGTGCTGCGCGCACTCGAAAAGGAACCGGAAGCCGCGCAGGCGCTGCTCACGCAATGGCGCGACGTCGCACAGCATCACGCGTCGCCCGCTTCGGCGCTCCCGGCCGCGCTCGACCGGCTGCTCGCGGCGCTCGCCGCATCGCCCGATACGCGCGAAGCCGCCGCGCGCCGCATCGCGCAGCAACTGGTGCTGATCGCGCAGGCGGTGCTGCTCGTGCAGCACGCGCCGCCCGTCGTCGCCGATGCGTTTATCGCGACGCGAATCGCGGACGGTTGCGGCGACAGCGGGCGTGTGTATGGAACGTTGCCGGCGACGCTCGATCATGCGGCGATCGTCGAACGCGCATTTGCGGGGTAGATAGAGAAGCAGAAGTGAGAGGTGCGGCACGCACTCGGTCCAGCCGCAGCGGAACCGGGCGAGCGAGCGCCTGCGCTACTTCAACCAGCGCGTCGCCGGCACGTCGCCGCGCGGCAGACGCGCGGCCGCCGCATCGACAGCCGGATCCGCCGGATTTGCGGCATCGACCGTCACGTTGATGTCCTTGTCTTGCGGCGCCGCCTCGGTCGCGTCGGCCGCACCGCTTTCGAGCCGGTGCAGCCACGCGAGCAGTTCCGCGACCGCCGCGTAAAGCTGCGGCGGAATCCGCGAGTCGAGGTCGACCTGCATCAGCAGCGACACCATCTCGGGCGCCTCGTGCACATAGAGACCCGCTTCTTTCGCGCGCTGCACGATCATGTCCGCGACGAGCCCATAGCCCTTCGCGACGACGCGCGGCGCACCCGGTTGCTGGTCGTCGTAGGACAGTGCTGCGGCGCTTCTGCGGGTGGTGCGGCTCAAAGCGGAACGTCTCCGTCGAAGAGATCGAACGGCGGCATTTCGCTATGGCTGCCGGCCTGTACTTCGCCCGCGGCGCCAGCGGCGTGTGCCGCAGCGGCAGCCGCGGCTCGCGCATAGGCAGCCGCCGCGGCCTGCATCGATGGCGCGCCGGTCCAGCCGGCCGGCCGGCCCGCGGCGCCTTCGTCAGGTCCGCTGGCAATTTCGCGAATCGCCAGCGCATTGAGCGCAATGCCGACCGCCGCCAGACGCTGCCGGAACGATTCGCCTTGCGCCGCGAGCCGTGCGGCGCCCGACGGGCTCGCCTGGACACGCGCGGTCAATTGCGTGCCGACGAGCGTGAGGTCCGCGTCGACCGTGCCGAGCAAAGGCAACGACAGCGTGAGCCGCGTGCGCCAGGGACGCAGCGCTTCGGAATCGGGCGCGTCGGCGTCGCCGCCGCGCGACCAGCGGTCGCCGCGCTCTTCGATGGTCCAGTCCAGACGCGCGCCCGGCCAAGCCTCGCCGCTCCAGCGGAATTCGCCGGTCGCGAGCAGATCGAGCTGCTGACGCACAAGCGTAACCGTCGCCGGATGCACCGACGAAGCCATCATTTGCGTGGAAAGCTGGGCCTGCGCGGCGTTGGCCTGGCCACCGCCATTGACCCCGGCGTTCGCGTTGCCGGCCTGTGCACCGTCGCGTGCGGACGAGGCCGACCCGGCGCCGAACGCGTCTCCGGCGAATTCCTGCACGGCCGCCGCGAAGCGCGCCGTTATTGGCATCGGATTGCCCTGCGCCTCGCGCGCCGAACCCGGGTTCGCCTGGGCCGCGCCGCCTTGTTGTGCGGAACCACCGCGCCACCACGGCGCGATGCCGTCTTCGTCGGCTGTGCTCGGGTCGAGCGCCCAGTCGGGCGGCATTTGCGAGGTTTCGAGCACGAGCCGGTTCTGCGGCTCGTCGAACAGCGACGCGGGCGGGCGCTGCCCGCTTAGCCACTGCGCGAGATGCGATTCGTAAAAGAGCCCGCTTTCGCCGACCGTCTGGCGCAATGCGGCAGCGAGCGCGTCGACGGGCACGGACACGGCTGCAGGCGTGACGCCCGCCGCGCCCTGCGTGGCGCCGGCTTCGGCGTCGGCCTCGGCCGGCGACGCCGCAGCAGCCGCGCCGGACGCAGCCGCCCCACCCGCGTTCGCTTGCGCCGCGTTGCCGCTTGCCGCGCCCGTTTGCGCGCCGTCCGCCAGCATGCCGCCGCCATCGTCGAGCGCCGGCACGACCGGCCAGATCGGCCACTGGCCGACGAGCGACGGCGTCGCGTCGCCGCCCGCACGCATGATCGCGTCGAGCGTCAGCGCAATGCGCGACAGAATGGTTTGGGCGGAAGCTTGCGGCTGGTTACCGAGTAACGATACCGGTGTGCCGGAGGTCGGCGTATCGACGGCCAGTGCCGACGTACCCGTTTGCGCAGTCGTGGCGTTGCCGCGCGAAGCGATCGACAACAGGCTGTCGACGCGGCTGGCAAGCAGCGCAGCTACGGCCGTGTCGATGTTGGTCATGCATCCTTCCTGTTGTCGCTCGGAAAAAACAGAAATTAGAAACAAAAACCTGGAAACGGCCGGTGCGCAACCGAAGCGCACTAGGTCGGTGCGAAGAAATCGCTCAAAATCAGCGTGCATAATGAGCACGCAAAAATGCGGAAGGCAAACCGCCGCCGACGTACGTGCGCCGGCGGCTGGCCTGTCTCACCGCGCCCCGTAGATCTCTTTCAGCACCTTCGCCGTGCGGCCCGCGAACAGTGCGGACAGCTTCGCGAGACGCGGATTCGCGAGTTCGCGGATCGCAGCGTCATTGGCGAGGATTTCACGAATCAGCTCGTATTTGCGGCCGCGCTCGTCGTCGTCGAGATGCACGCCCACTTCAGATTCCTTAAGACTGTCAACCAGACTGCGGTACTCGTTCTGCATGTGAGCCAGTTCGCCCCACAGCGCATCGCGGGCGGCCGTCAACATCCGGCACGATATTGCCGCGATCGCCTCATAGCGGGCGAAGTATTCCTGATTTGCAGTCATCTCACCGCTTCCGCGGATACCTGTGCAGCCATCCGCGCCACTTCCGGCCCAATACCCGTCCATGCTTCCTCGATCGTTGCGAGCAGTCCGTCGACTTCGATCAGCATCGCTTCGTTGCTTTTGATATTCGCTTCCAGCAGGCGCCTTGCCATATAGCCGTACAGCGCATCGAGCCGCGTGGCGATTTCGCCGCCCGCATTGCGGTCGAGCGACGCCTGCAGACCGCTTTCGATGATCCGGATCGCCTTGCCGATCGTCTCACCGCGCCGGCCGACCTCGCCGTGCTGCAGATGGAAACGCGCCTGCGCAACCGCCTGGCGCGCGCCCTGAATCAGCAGCGCGATCAGACGATGCGGACTCGCGCCCATCACCCCTGTCTCGTTGCCCACGCGTGCGTAAGCGTTGGCTCCGGCATGCCCTGGGGAAAACATCGGCGCTCCTCCTGTGTGATGCGCGCTGCGGTTGGATCAGACAAAGTCAGTCCCTCCGCTCCCGTAATCGCAGTGCGGCGACTGTGTGTCCGTGTTATCGGACGGTCAGGACAAAGCTTTAGGGTGCAAAAGCGAGGACTGACTGACGCGCGCGAGACGCCGCTGAGGGTGCCGATCCGGGAAGCCGCTCAGGAATCCGCTCAGGACGCCTTTTACACCTGCATCTGCATGATGTCGTTGTAGGCGGTGACGAGCTTGTTGCGCACCTGCAGCGCGAACTGGAAGCCGATGTTGGCCTTCCCGCCGTCGATCATGACGTCGTTCAGCGACACATTCGGCGCGCCGACTTCGAACGCCTTCGCCTGGTTGTCGGCCGCGACCTGGTCGTTGCTGACCTTGTCGAGCGACGCCTTGAGCGCGGCGCCGAAGCCGCCGGCATAGGCGCCACCGGCCTGTGCGCCCGATGCGGCGGGGTCGCCGGCCGCTTCCGACGCCATCGACTGGATCTGCTGCAGCGCGGAAGTAAGCGGATTCGCGACGGTCATGATTTCTCCAGGAAGGAAGAAGAACCGGCTGCGCGAACCAAGAGCGGCCGCCATACCGGATTGACGGGAAGCATAAACGGCGACGCCTTACAGACAGTCGTGAAAGTAGGGGGAAAACCCTGCTCTATTCGGCCAATCGCGTTGCATCCCGCAGGGGAAAATGCGCATCGTGAAAGTCTCTGTCCGCGCGCCCGACGCTCATGGCGCGGCTCCCGCGGACGAGACCCAGGCATCCCGGAGAACCCCGACGCATGGATTCGTCAGCCAATTCCCTGATCAACCCCGAAAGCCGCAGCATGGGCCTCGCGAACGCGCAGCCCGCCGCAGGCACGGCGGGCGCCGCTGCCGGCCAGTCGGCCGGCGCGGCCGACCTTGGCGGCCTCGGCGGCAACTTCGCGCAACGGCTGTCGTCGTTCCCGTCGTCGATTACGCAGATGCGCGGCAACCCGCGCGCGCCGCTGATCATCGCCCTCGCGGTGCTGATTGCCGTCGTGGTCGGCCTTGTCTTGTGGTCGCGCGCGCCCGACTACAAGGTGCTGTACAGCAACCTGTCGGACCGCGACGGCGGCGCGATCGTCGCCGCCCTGCAGCAGGCCAATATTCCGTACAAGCTGTCCGAAGGCGGCGGCGCGATCATGGTGCCGGCCGACCAGGTGCATGAAATGCGCATGCGTCTCGCGCAGCAAGGCCTGCCGAAAAGCGGTTCGGTCGGCTTCGAACTGCTCGACAACCAGAAATTCGGCATCAGCCAGTTCGCCGAGCAGGTGAACTACCAGCGCGCGCTCGAAGGCGAGCTCGAACGCACGATCCAGTCGATTTCGACGGTGCAGTCGGCGCGCGTGCATCTGGCCATTCCGAAGCAATCCGTGTTCGTGCGCGACGCCGAGCCGCCGTCCGCCGCGGTGATGGTCGACCTGTACCCGGGCCGCGTGCTCGACGAAGGCCAGGTCAACGCGATTACGCATATGGTCGCCTCGGCCGTGCCGCAGCTGTCGCCGCGTAACGTGACGATCGTCGATCAGGACGGCAACCTGCTGACGCAGCCGAGCGCCGGCACCGGGCTCGACGCGACGCAGCTCAAATATGTGAAACAGGTCGAGCGCGACACGCAGCAGCGCATCGATGCGATCCTCGCGCCGCTGTTCGGCGCCGGCAACGCGCACTCGCAGGTCAGCGCCGATATCGACTTCGCGAAGGTCGAGCAGACCGCCGAAACGTACCAGCCGAACGGCAGCCCGCAACAGGCGGCGATCCGCAGCCAGCAGTCGACCAGCGACACGCAGATGCAGCAGGCCGGCGCCTCGGGCGTGCCGGGCGCGCTGTCGAACCAGCCGCCGCAGGCCACGCAAGCGCCGATCGACGCGCCGAATGGCGCGAGCGGTGCGACGCCGCCTACGCCGATCAGCGACCACAAGGATTCGACCACGAACTACGAGCTCGACAAGACCGTGCGTCACTTCCAGCAAGGCGGCGGCGGTATCAAGCGGCTGTCGGTCGCGGTGGTCGTGAACTACCTGCCGCACACCGACGCGAAGGGCCACACGACGCAGCAGGCGCTGCCGGCCGACAAGCTCGCGCAGGTCGAACAGCTCGTGAAGGACGCGATGGGCTTTGACGCGAAGCGCGGCGACTCGGTCAACGTGGTCAACAGCCCGTTCACGCTGCCGGTCGACCCGAACGCGAACCTGCCGTGGTGGCGCCAGCCGGACATGATCGCGCTCGGCAAGCAGATTGCGACGTATCTCGGCATCGCTGCCGTCGCGCTGTTCCTCTACTTCGTGATGGTGAAGCCGGCCCTGCGCCGCGCGTTCCCGCCGCCGGCCGAACAGACGCAAAGCGCCGGAGCGCTCGCGTCGTCGGCGGACGAGCCGATGCTGCTAGACGGTGTGCCGGCCTCGGAGCGGGCCGGGCTTGAAGAAGGAGGCTCGGACGCGGCGCTGCTCGCGTTCGAAAACGAGAAGCATCGATTCGAGAAGAATCTTGAGTACGCGCGCCAGATCGCGCGCCAGGATCCGAAGATCGTCGCAACCGTCGTCAAGAACTGGGTGTCCGATGAACGCTGAAGGCATAACCAAGAGCGCGCTGCTGCTGATGTCGATCGGCGAGGAAGAGGCGGCGCAGGTATTCAAGTTCCTCGGCCCGCGCGAGGTGCAGAAGATCGGCGTGGCGATGGCCGCGCTGCGCAACGTCACGCGCGAACAGGTCGACGAAGTGCTGCAGGAATTCGCGCGCGAAGCCGAACAGCACACGGCCCTCTCGCTCGATTCGAGCGACTACATCCGCTCGGTGCTGACCAAGGCGCTCGGCGAGGACAAGGCCGGCGCGATCATCGACCGGATTCTGCAAGGCAGCGACACGAGCGGCATCGAAGGCCTCAAGTGGATGGATTCGGCTGCGGTCGCCGAACTGATCAAGAACGAACACCCGCAGATCATCGCGACGATTCTCGTGCACCTCGACCGCGATCAGGCCTCGGAAATCGCCGCCTGCTTCACCGAGCGCCTGCGCAACGACGTGCTATTGCGGATCGCCACGCTCGACGGCATCCAGCCGGCCGCGCTGCGTGAACTCGACGACGTCCTGACCGGCCTGCTGTCGGGCAGCGACAACCTGAAGCGCAGCCCGATGGGCGGCATCCGCACGGCGGCGGAAATCCTCAACTTCATGCCGAGCAATCACGAGGAATCGGTGCTCGAAAACGTGCGCCAGTACGACGCGGAACTCGCGCAGAAGATCATCGACCAGATGTTCGTGTTCGAGAACCTGCTCGATCTGGAAGACCGTGCGATCCAGCTGCTGCTGAAGGAAGTCGAATCGGAAGCGCTGATCATCTCGCTGAAGGGCGCGCAGCCGGCGCTGCGTCAGAAGTTCCTGTCGAACATGTCGCAGCGCGCGGCCGAACTGCTCGCCGAAGACCTCGATGCACGCGGTCCGGTGCGCGTCTCGGAAGTCGAGACGCAGCAGCGCCGCATCCTGCAGATCGTGCGCAACCTGGCCGAGAGCGGCCAGATCGTGATCGGCGGCAAGGCGGAAGATGCGTATGTCTGAACGTGAGCCCGCGCGCAGCGACGTGCTGTCCGCGTATCAGCGGTGGGAGATGGCATCGTTCGATCCGGTGCCGGAACCCGAACCCGTTGAAGACGAACGCGACATCGAAGCCGAGATTCAGCGGCTTCGCGACGCTGCGCATGCCGAGGGAGTCGCGTCGGGCCATGTGGCCGGACAGGCGCTCGGCTATCAGGCGGGCTACGAGCAGGGACACGCGAAGGGCGTCGAACAGGGACGGGCCGAAGCGCGCAAGGAAGCGGAGCGCGTGATCGCGATCGCCGATGCGTTTACCGGCGCGCTCGGCGCCGCGCAAAGCGAAGTGGCCGAGACGCTGGTCGCGCTCGCGCTCGATATCGCCCAGCAGGTCGTGCGCCAGCATGTGCAGCACGACCCGACCGCGCTGCTCGCCGCGGCGCGCGAAGTGATCGCGGCCGAACCGGCTCTTACCGGCGCGCCGCATCTGATCGTGAGCCCGGCCGATCTGCCGATCGTCGAGGCGTATCTGATGGACGAACTGCGTGCGCGCGGCTGGAACGTGCGCACCGATCCCGCGATCGAGCGCGGCGGCTGCCGCGCGCAGGCCGCGACCGGCGAGGTGGACGCGACCATCGGCACGCGCTGGGAGCGCGTCGCAGCCGCGCTCGGCAAGGTGAGCACATGGTGACGCCGACCCTCGACGACATCCACACAAACGATCTCACGCCGCTCGAGCGCGAGATCGCGCTGGCGTCGGTCGGGTCGAATCCGCCGCACGCGCGGCCGGCTGTCGCCGCGGACAACCTTCATTTGCAGGCATGGCGCCAGCGCCTCGACGGATTGCGCGAGCGCAATGCGATCGCGAAGCCGCTGCGCGCATGCGGACGCCTGACCCGCGCAGCCGGTCTGGTGCTCGAAGCGGTCGGACTGCGGCTTTCGGTCGGCTCCGAAGTGATGATCGAATTGCCGCCCGGCAGCACGCTGCCGATGGCCGAAGCGGAAGTGGTCGGCTTCAACGGCGATCGTCTGTTTCTGATGCCGACCACCGAAGTGCATGGCCTGTTGCCCGGCGCGCGCGTCTTTCCGCTCGAAAGCGCGCCGGTCGAAGACCCGATGACGGGCGCAAAGCGCCTGCCGGTCGGCTGGGGACTGCTTGGCCGCGTGCTCGACGCATCGGGCCGGCCGCTCGACGATCTCGGCCCGCTCGCCGTCGCCGACGACGCGCCGCTGACCGCGCCGACCATCAACCCGCTGCACCGCGAACCGATCCACAAAGTACTCGACGTCGGCGTGCGGGCGATCAACGGCTTGCTGACGGTGGGCCGCGGCCAGCGCATGGGTCTGTTCGCGGGCTCGGGCGTCGGCAAGTCGGTGTTGCTCGGCACGATGGCGCGCTACACCAGCGCCGAAGTGATCGTGATCGGCCTGATCGGCGAACGCGGCCGCGAAGTGAAGGAATTCATCGAGCAGATTCTCGGCAAGGAAGGCCTCGCGCGTTCGGTCGTCGTCGCGGCGCCGGCCGATGTCTCGCCGCTCTTGCGGATGCAGGCCGCCGCGTACACGACGTCGCTCGCCGAATATTTCCGCGATCAGGGCAAGCACGTGCTGATGCTGATGGATTCGCTGACGCGCTATGCCATGGCGCAGCGCGAGATCGCGCTCGCGGTCGGCGAGCCGCCGGCCACGAAGGGCTACCCGCCGTCGGTCTTCGCGAAGCTGCCCGCGCTCGTCGAGCGCACCGGCAATGGACCCGAGGGCGGCGGTTCGATCACCGCGTTCTACACGGTGCTTACCGAAGGCGACGACCAGCAGGACCCGATCGCCGATTCGGCGCGCGCGATTCTCGACGGCCATATCGTGCTGTCGCGCGCGCTCGCCGAATCCGGGCACTATCCGGCGATCGATATCGAAGCGTCGATCAGCCGCGCGATGACCGCGCTCATCGACGACAAGCATCTGGAAAAGACGCGCATGTTCAAGCAGATGCTGTCTCGCTATCAGCGCAACCGCGATCTGATCAATGTCGGCGCCTATTCGAGCGGGCGCGATGCGCTGCTCGACCGGGCAATCGCGCTTTATCCCCGCATCGAGGCGTTCCTGCAGCAAGGCTATCGCGAATGCGCACCATTCGACGCGAGCCTGCAGGCGCTTGGCGCGCTGTTCAACGAAGGAGGCTGAAGATGGCGGACCCTACCCCGCTGCAGATGCTGATCGAGCTGGCTCAGGAAGAACTCGACGCCGCCGCGCAGCGCCTTGGCCGTGCGCAGCGCGACCGCAACGACATCGAAAAGCAGCTGAATGCGCTGATCGAGTACCGCAACGAGTACTACACGCGCTTTACGACGTCCGCGCAGCTCGGTATGGCGGCCGGCAACATGCGCAACTTCCAGGCGTTTATCGACACGCTCGACACGGCGATCGAGCAGCAACGCCGGCAGCTTGCGAACGCGACGGCGCGCCTCGAGGCGGCCAAGCCCGAGTGGCAGAAGCAGAAGCAGAAACTCGGCTCGTATGAGGTGCTGCAAGCACGCGGCGAAGCGGCCGAAGCGCGCAAGGTCGCGCGGCGCGAACAGAAGGACGCCGACGAGTTCGGCGCACGGATTTTGAGGATGCGGACCGGCAACGCCTGACGCAAGCAAGTCACGCGCATCGCGCCTCGCGTGCGTTCGCGCGTTGAAGGCGGCCGGATTGAGTGGACCTGGTTTGACTATCGTGCCCCAACCCTGCCTAGGGCGGGAGACGGGCTTTGACCGACGGGAAACATCATGTCGAAAATTTCGATGATCGATTCGTTGCTGTCCGCGCAAGGCGCGGCGGTTTCGAATTCCGCAAGCGCGGGTAACGCGGCGCTTTTCGCGCAGACGCTGCAGCAAAGCATCGCGGCGCAGACGAATGCAGCCAATCCGGCCGCTTCCGCCCAGCCAGCGCGGGGCGCGCAGCAGCCGTCGTCCGCGTCCAGCGCGTCGGGCTCGCAGCCGCAGCAGAACAATGGCGCGGACAGCGCCAACGCATCGAACGGCACCGGCACCGTGCATCCGGGCGATAGCGCGCAGGCGTCGCAACCGGCGCAGCCGGGCTCGTCGCAGGATGCATCGTCGACGAAGTCTTCGTCTTCGACGGACAACAGCGCGCAGCAGGCCGGCAACTCGGACAACGACAAGACCGGCGACGCGAATTCGAAGTCGCAGGACACGCAGGCGTCGAATGGCGCGGACGCGTCAGCGGCCGCTGCGGCAGCCGCGGCGGCGGCGGCGCAAGCGCAGGCCCGCGCGAACGCGGCGGCCGATGCGAACAAGGACGCCAGCACGGCTGCCGACGCGGCAGCCGCGGACGCCAACGCGGCGGCGCTCGCCGGCAATGCGAAGACCGACGGCACCGGCGATCACAAAGGCCTCGGCGGTCTGTCGACGGGCGGCAAGTCCGTGCATCAGAAAGTCGACTCGGCGCTGGCGGCGCTGAACAGCGGACGCACCGATCTGGTCGCCGCCCTGCCCATGCAGAACTTCGCCGCCGGCGCGGCCAACGGTGCAAGCAGCGATAAGGCGAGCGCCGATCTCACGGCCGGCGGCCACGGCAATTCGGACGGCAAGGGCTTCGGCATCGGCCCGATGCTCGGCGACGCGAAGGCGGGCGCGAACGGCGCGGCGAACAACGGCATGCAGTTCGACAACGCGTCCGTCGCCGCAACCGCTGCCCAGGCGCAGCAAACCACGCAAGCGAACGCGAGCGCGGCAGCAGCGGCAGCAGCCGCCGCCAACGCCGACGCGACCGCCGCGGCGAGCCTGCCTGCCGCAACCGGCGGCATCGATGCGCTCAATGCCGCACTGGCCGCCACGCAAGCGGGCGGCGCCGGTGCGGCAGCTAGCGGCACGGGCGCGTCGCAATCGGCGAAGTCGGGGGCCGCGGCCTACACCGACAACGCGCTTGCGCCTGAAGTGGGCAGCAACGACTGGGACGAAGCGCTGAGCCAGAAGGTCGTGTTCATGTCGAACATGCGTCAGCAGAGCGCCGAACTGACGCTGAACCCGGCGAACCTCGGGCCGCTGCAAGTCACGCTACAGATCGCGGACAATCACGCGCACGCGCTGTTCGTCTCGCAGCACCAGGACGTGCGCGCCGCGATCGAAGCCGCGCTGCCGAAGCTGCGCGACGCAATGGAGCAGAACGGCATCGGCCTTGGCAGCACTAGCGTCAGCGACGGCTTTGCGCGACACAGCGGGCAGCAGGCGCAGGACGGCGGAAGAAGCGGCGGCAACCGCGGCGGCTATGACGGCGGCAGCGCGAACGACACGGCCGCGACGACGGTGACGACGTCGGGCCCGACGCGCCGGACGGTGGGGCTCGTCGATACGTTTGCGTGATTTGGACAATTGAGTTGGCAAATGAGTTGGCAAATGAGCGGGCAGACGCGCTGGCAAATGAGCGAACAAGCGAGCTAACCACGAATCTCCCCTCTTTTCGGCCCATCACCCGGCTTGCATTTAACGAACAATGCACGCTACCAAACTGACTTCAAGCTGACCTCGGACAGCCGCCGCATTTACAGACACGACACATGGCCACCACGACCGCAAACCCGCAAGCTGCCGTAGCGCCGCGCTCGCCCGGGCTGATCAAACGCACGCTCGTGATCGCGCTGATCGCACTCGTCGCGGCCGGTCTCGCCGGCGGCGGCACCTGGTTCTACATGAGCCGCCACGAGACCGCCGCGCCGGCCCAGCCCGCCGCGCAGGCGCCGAAGCCTTCGCCGATCCCGGTCTTCTTCGCGCTCGAGCCGATGACCGTGAATCTGCAATCGGACGACGGCGAACAGCACTATCTGCGCATCGGCCTGACGCTGAAGCTCAACGACCAGCAGACCCAGGAACATCTGACCGCGCATATGCCGGAAATCCGCAGCCGCGTGCTGCTCGCGCTGTCGAACAAACACCCCGACGAACTCGCGCCGCTCGACGGCAAACGTGCGCTCGCGAAAGAACTCGCCGCGCTGATCGAACAGCCGACCGAAGCCGGCAGCCCGCCGGTCCATGTCGACGACGTGCTGTTCACCGAGTTCGTCGTTCAGTGACGCTGCGTCGCGCGCAAGCGCGTCTCTCTCAATAGGCGAACCGACGCACAAGGAATCGAGATGGGCCACGAAGAGTTCATGTCCCAGGAGGAGGTCGATGCCCTCCTGAAAGGCGTCACTGGCGAGCACGACGAGAAGTCCGATCAGTCTGACCGTGCGGGCGTGCGCCCGTACAACATCGCGACGCAGGAACGGATTGTCCGCGGCCGGATGCCCGGCCTCGAAATCATCAACGAGCGCTTCGCGCGCCTGATGCGCGTCGGCATCTTCAACTTCATGCGGCGCACGGCGGAGATTTCAGTTGGCCCGGTGAAGGTGCAGAAGTACAGCGAGTTCACACGCAACCTGCCGATTCCAACGAACCTGAACCTCGTGCACGTGAAGCCGCTGCGCGGCACGTCGCTGTTCGTGTTCGATCCGAACCTCGTGTTTTTCGTGGTCGACAATCTGTTCGGCGGCGACGGGCGCTTCCACACGCGCGTCGAAGGCCGCGATTTCACGCAGACCGAGCAGCGCATCATCAGCAAGCTGTTGAGCCTCGTGTTCGAGCACTACACGACCGCATGGAAGAGCGTGCGCCCGCTGCAGTTCGAATTCGTGCGCTCGGAAATGCATACGCAGTTCGCGAACGTCGCGACGCCGAACGAAGTGGTCGTCGTCACGCAGTTCTCGATCGAGTTCGGGCCGACCGGCGGCACGCTGCACATCTGCATGCCGTATTCGATGATCGAGCCGATTCGCGACGTGCTGTCTTCGCCGATTCAGGGCGAGGCGCTCGAAGTGGACCGCCGCTGGGTGCGCGTGCTGTCGCAGCAGGTGCAGGCCGCCGAGGTCGAGCTGACCGCCGACCTCGCGCAGATCCCGATCACCTTCGAGAAGATCCTGAACATGAAGGCGGGCGACGTGCTGCCGATCAACATCCCCGAGTTCATCACCGCCAAGGTGGATGGCGTGCCGGTGATGGAATGCGGTTACGGAATTTTCAATGGTCAATACGCGCTGCGGGTCCTGAAGATGATCAGCGCCGCGGAAACGATGAAGGAAGGCGGATATGAGTGATCTGAACGGGACCCCTACCCCGACCCCCAACGCAGCACCCGCAATGCCGCTGCCGGAAATCGCTCCGGAAGCGGAAGTAGCGGGTCAGGCGGCAGGCGACGCAACCGACGAAGCCGCGCTCGACGATTGGGCGGCCGCGCTGGCCGAACAGAACGGCAATGACGTGGCGCCCGCCGCGGCGGCAGGCGTGTTTCAGCCGCTGTCGAAGGTCACGTCGACCGCGACGCGCAACGATATCGACATGATCCTGGACATCCCTGTCCAGATGACGGTCGAGCTCGGCCGCACGAAGATCGCGATCCGTAACCTGCTGCAGCTCGCGCAGGGCTCGGTCGTCGAACTCGACGGTCTCGCCGGCGAACCGATGGACGTGCTCGTCAACGGTTGCCTGATTGCACAGGGCGAAGTCGTGGTGGTCAACGACAAGTTCGGTATCCGTTTGACCGACATCATCACGCCGTCCGAGCGGATCCGGAAGCTGAACCGATGAAACCCGCAGTGCTCGCGATGCGGCTTGCTCCGTTCGCAGCCTTTTCGCTTTTTGTTCCGTTGCCCGTATGGGCGGCGGATCTCAATGCAGTCAACCACGCTGCGCAGATCGCCTCGGGCGTCGGCGCGGGATCCGCGGTACCGGCGCTGGGTGTGGGTGCGCTGCTGCAAACCATCGTCGGACTGGCCGTCGTTATCGGGCTCGTGTTCGGCTGTGCCTGGCTTGCGCGCCGGCTCGGCCTGCAGCCGGGACAACGCAGCGGGCTCGTGAAAACGGTCGGCGGCACGTCGCTCGGCGGCAAGGAACGCGTCGCGGTTGTCGAAATCGGCGACCAGTGGCTCGTGCTCGGCGCGGCGCCCGGCAATGTGCGGCTGCTGTATGCGATGCCGGCCGGCTCGACTGGCGCCGGCCACGCGGGGTCCGGCCACACCGGCTCCGGTTCCAGCGACGGCGACTTCGGCGCGCCTTCCACGGACGGCCACCACTCCACTTCCGCAGCCGGCAGCGGCCTGCCCGGCACCTTCGGCCAGCGCTTTCGCGAGGCGCTGAAAAGCGAAGCGGCGAAACGTCTACAGCGACACAGCGGCGGAGATCGATAGATGGAAGTGCTTCGTTCCGCGATGCGCCACGACGGCGCGGCCCGCGCATTGACCTCGCTCATGCAGCTTCGCTCGTCGGTCCGGCTTCGGCATCTGGTGGCGCTGCTGCTGCCGGCGCTGATACTGGCGCTCCCGTCCCTTTCCTTCGCGCAGGTAGCAGGGCTGCCGGCGCTGAACGCCACGCCGGGCCCGAACGGCAGCACGACGTATTCGCTGAGCGTGCAGACGATGCTCGTGCTCACGATGCTGTCGTTCCTGCCGGCGATGGTGCTGATGATGACGAGCTTCACGCGCATCATCATCGTGCTGTCGCTGCTGCGCCAGGCGATGGGCACGACGACCACGCCGCCCAACCAGGTGCTGGTCGGCCTCGCGCTGTTTTTGACGCTGTTCGTGATGTCGCCGGTGCTCGACAAGGCCTATAACGACGGCTACAAGCCGTTTTCCGCAGGCACGATTTCGATGGACGATGCCGTCCAGCGCGGCGTCGCACCGTTCAAGACCTTCATGTTGCGGCAGACGCGCGAAACCGATCTCGCGCTGTTCGCGAAGATCGCGCACACGCCGCCGATGCAGGGGCCCGAAGACGTGCCGCTGTCGCTGCTCGTGCCGTCGTTCGTCACAAGCGAGTTGAAGACCGCGTTCCAGATCGGCTTCACGATCTACATTCCGTTCATCATCATCGACCTCGTCGTGGCGAGCGTGCTGATGTCGATGGGCATGATGATGGTGTCGCCGGTCACGATTTCGCTGCCGTTCAAGCTGATGCTGTTCGTCCTCGTCGACGGCTGGCAGCTGCTGATCGGCTCGCTTGCGCAAAGCTTCACGTAGCCCGCACACGCTTTTTCACCGGTTTCGACCGATATTCACCGGTATTTTCAACCGACGCAGGAGCACCACCGCGATGACGCCGGAAACCGTAATGACCCTCTCGCACGACGCGATGCGTGTCACGCTGCTACTTGCCGCGCCGCTTCTGTTCGTCGCCCTGATCGTCGGTCTGATCGTGAGCCTCTTTCAGGCCGCCACGCAGATCAACGAAAGCACGCTGACCTTTATTCCGAAACTCGCCGCAGTCGGCGTCACGCTCGTGATCGCCGGTCCGTGGATGCTGGAGACGATGATCGACTACATGCGTCAGGTGCTGATGAACATACCGAACGTCGCGAACTGAAAGAAGCGGAACGCGACGCGGCGCGTATGCCGCCGTTGCGCATGCCGCTCTTGCGCACGTATTCACGTATTAGCCGTCGCATTCGAATCCGACCGCCATGTTCACCGTCACCTATGCGCAGCTGAACGCGTGGCTTACCGCGTTTCTCTGGCCGTTCGTGCGCATTCTCGCGCTCGTGGCGAGCGCGCCGATTCTCGGTCATGCGTCGGTGCCGATTCGCGTGAAGGTCGGGCTCGCGGCATTTATCGCCGTGATCGTCGCGCCGACGCTTGGCGCCATGCCGCAAGTCACGGTGTTTTCGGCGGCCGGCACATGGATTCTCGTCAACCAGCTGCTGATCGGCCTCGCGCTCGGCTTCACGATGCAGATCGTGTTCGGCGCGGTCGAAACGGCCGGCGGCATTATCGGCCTTGGCATGGGCCTCGGTTTCGCGACACTGATCGACCCGCAATCGCACGGCTCGACCGATGTGGTGTCGATGCTGCTGAACATGATCGCGCTGCTCGCGTTCGTTGCGCTCGACGGTCACCTGCAGGTGATCAGCGCACTCGTCATGACGTTCCAGTCGGTGCCGGTGAGCGCGAACGTCCTGAGCGCGCCCGGCTGGCGCATGCTCGCCGAATGGGGCGCGACGCTGTTCGCGGGCGGCATGCTGATCGCGCTGCCGGTCGTCGCAGCGCTGCTGATCGCGAACCTGTGCCTCGGCATTCTGAACCGCGCGGCGCCGCAGATCGGTATCTTTCAGATCGGCTTTGCCGTCACGATGCTCGTCGGCCTGCTGCTGATCCAGCTGATGCTGCCGAATATGATTCCGCTGTTCGCGCGGATGATCGATAACGGGATCGAAGAAATGGGCCGCATCGCGCTTGCGTTGCGGCCCGCTTCATAGCCCGCTTCATAGCCCGTTTCGTGGCCCGTTTCGTGGCCCTTTTCCTGGCGTGTAGCGCGCCGGCGCTTACGGCTGGATGACCGAGAACAACGACAGCTTCTGAGTAGACGCAAACGTCGTCTCGGTCGCGCTCAGCATCGACTCCTGCAGCGTGAGCTGGCTGAACACCGTAGCCGGATCGGCCTGGATGATCGACGACAGAACCGTAGTGTTCTGCAGCGCCTCTTTCGTGTTGGCCTGACCGAGCGCGGTCACCTGCTGCTCGCGCCCCCCCACCGACGCGTGCACGGTGGCGACATTCGTCATCGTGTTGTCGATCTGCGTATGCGCGGTGTTGATCGCATTCTCGATGGTCGCCAGGGCGGCCGGATTGCCTTGCGCCGGGTTCTTCAACGCGGCAATTACCGAGTCGATCGTCTGGAACACGTCAGTGTTGCCCTGCGCGGCGGGCGTGACCGTGAACGAATCGCCGACCTGCGGCGTGCCCGTGATCGTCACGCTTTCGCCCCCGCTGAGGGTGATCGCCTGACCGTCCGTGTACGCTTGCGGCGTGCCGACCGCCGTAGGCGGGTTGGTCGACGTGTCGTTCACCTGATAGTCGAGCGCGCCCGTCGTCGGATCCGCGAGGAATGTGATCGAGTAAGGCGTGTTACTGCCCGCCGAGCCCGTCGTCGAAACCGACACTGCCCCGATTACGCCCGTGCCGGCGTTGGTCGACGCACCGGCCGCGACCGGGTCCGACAGACCGGGCAGCACGCTCAGGAACACGCTCGCGCCGTTGTCGGCAGTGGCCACCGAGGTCGTGCTCGAGATCTGGATCTGCCGCGTGCCCATGTCGCCGTTGTAGGTCACGCCGCCATTCGATGAGTTCGAAAACGGCGCGGTGCCGCCCTGGAAACCCGAGAACATGTAGTTGCCCAAGGGATCCTGGGTATTCGCGAGCGACATCAGCTGATCGCGCAGGCCCTGCAGCGCCTGCGCAGCCGCCTGCCGGTTGCTGTCATTGTCCGAGCCCGTGCCCAGCCCGTTCAGCTGGGTCAGGATGGCTTGCAGCGTCTGGGAGACGCCGCTCAACGTCGTGTCTTCCGATTGCAGCACGCTCGTCGCCGCACTCTGGTTCGACGCGAACTGCGCGAGTACCGAGCCAGCCGCCGACAGCTGCACGGCTTGCGCCGCCCCGAGCGGGTCGTCGGCGGCCGTCGCAACGCGGATCTGCGTCGAAGCCTGCTGCTGCAATTGCGCAAGCGTCGACTGCTGGTTATCCATGTTGTTGATGGTGTTCTGGTACATCGATGATGTAGAGATTCGCATGATTGACCCTTACCCAACTGCCTGCAGGAGCGTTGCGAAAAGCGACTGCGCGGTCTGAATGACCTTGCTGCACGCCTGGTACATTTGCTGGTCCTCGAGCAGGTTGGTCGCCTCTTCGTCGAGGTTCACGCCCGAGACCGACTGCTGCTGCGCCGTGATTTGCGCAAGCTTGCTGCCTGTCGCCGTCGCCATCGCATTGATGTTGCTCGCCGTATTGCCGATGTTGTTCACGAACGATGCGTAGCCGTTCGTCAGCGTCGTGCCGTCGAACACCGTGCTATTGCTAAGGTTCGACAGTGCCGTTGCGTTGCTTCCGTCCGCGGAACTCGCGGAGTTCGGAGCGATCGTGAACGTATCGTTATTGCCTGGCGTGCCCGACAGCGAGAACGAAATGCCGTTCGGCGACGTGTTCGGCGGCACGGCGTTAATGGTGTACGTATCGCCGTTGGCCGGATCGTACGGCACCGTGTCGGTGGTCGCATTGATCGTGACGGTTTGCTGCGGGTTGCCGAAGGTGACCTGCGTGCCCGGCGGGAAGCCGGACAGCGTCGGCGGATTCGTCGTGTTGTTGTACGTGAGCGTCATCGACGCCGTGATCGAGAAGCCCGCGCTGGCCGTCCCGATCTTGATGTTGCCGTTGCCGGTGTTCGCCGAACCGGGCGACGCGATCGCCGGCGACGACGCAGCGATCGCGCCGCCGTTGGATGACACGAACGTACTCGTGACGCCGAAGCTGTCGAGCGCGCCCTCGGTCGGCTGGATCGTGAACGAATCGCCGGCCGCCGGCGTGTTGGTGATCGTCATCGACACGCCGCCGATCGTGAGCGGATTGCCTGCGGTGGGCGGCGGCGAGGTGCCGAGCACCGCGCCCGTCGAGGCATTCGTGAGCGTGTAGTTGGTGCCGTCGAACGTGAGCTTCAGGTCGCCGACCGGCGGATTGGCCGGATCCGTGAGCGTTGCCGCGACCGACGCGTTGCCGGTGTTCTTCAGGTTCGCGATCACGTTCGGCGCGCCGACCTGGAAGAGCGGGCCGCCCGGCTTACCGGCCGAGTCGAGGCCGAGTGCGTTTTGTGCATTGACCTGCGCGGCGAAACTGGTCGCGAGCGCGCCGAGCTGCTGGGCCGCCGGATCGAGCGTCTGGCTGCGGAACTGCAGCGTGCCGCCAAGCGAACCGCCGGAGATCGACGTGTCGGGCAGAACCGTCGTGATGAACGAGCCGGGCTTCGTCGAATCGGGTTCCTGATAGGTCACCGCGAGTTCCGCCGGATTGCCCGGCGACGGCGTCGTGCCGAGCTGGTAGCTCTGGTTGCCCTGCACGAGCGCCATGCCGTTCGACAGTGTGACTGAATAGGAACCGTCGCTTCCCGACTGGACGTTCACGCCGACGAGCTGCGACAGCTGCATGACCGCCTGGTCGCGCGTATCGAGCAGCTGGTTTGGCGGCTGGCCTGCCGAGCCGGCTTGCGCGATCTGCGTGTTCAGCTGCGCGATCTGCTTCGTGAGGTTGTTGATCTGCGTGACCGTGCTCGACAAAGTCGTATTGAGACCTTGCCGCATCTGGTCGATCTGCTGCCCCATGTCGTTGATGTCGTTCGCCAGGGCCTGCGCGCTGTTGAGCACGGTTTGGCGCGTCGGACCATCGGTCGCCTTGCCCGACAGTGTCTGCAGGCTGCTGAAGAACGCGGTGATGTCCGCGCCAATCCCCGCGGTCGGACTGCCGATCTGATTGCTGAGGCTCGTGATCAGCGTCGAATACGAACTCAGCGACGAGGTTTGCGCCTGCGTGCCGGTGAGTTCGGTGAACAGCGTCGAACTGAACTGACGCTGGATCGTCACCGTGGTCACGCCGCCACCGATGAAGCCCGAACCCGTATTCATCCCGTTCGATTCGGCCGACAGCACGAGCTCGCGGTTGTAACCCGGCGTAGCCGCGTTGCTGATGTTATTTCCCGTCACCGACATGCCCAGCTGAGCGTTATTCAGTCCGCTCATGGCAATGCCGAATAGGTTTCCTCCTGACATGCGTGCTCCTGAAAGGCGGGTCAAGCGACGGCCGCCGATTGTGCGTGAACAAGCGGTATATCGGCGCCGAATGCCGGAAGTTTAGAAATTGCGCGGACTCAGAGCTCGCGAGTCGAACGACGTCGGCGCTGCAGTCGGCGGTCCATGTCGGACTTTGCCGACGCTGCATTATCGGCAGCGGGCGCGCAAGTCAAAACGCGGAGGAGACGGGGAATCGGGGCTTATATCGCGCGTGTGCGGGACGAAAGGCCATTCGGCTAGTAGCGAGGGACCGCGGGAACGGTTATACTCCTTGCAAGTAGATTATTCGGGGTTCCACAAGGACGTCTACCTACCGCCTGCTCCAGCAGGTTCCGGCCGTGCCGGTTAATCCTGGTTCTCCAGGCAAGCGTACCCGCGAAATACCGAGGCCCCTTCACGGGGCCTCACTCATTTCTGCCGCGAATTTCCGCTGTCTATCCCATCCTTATCAGTTTTGCCCAGGATCGCGAATCGGTTCTCCGCGCAGAATCTTGGCGGCCATGACAGCGAACTTGATTCGTCCGCGGCGGCTACGCGGAAGGCCGGGTTTTTTCTTGGCCGGGTCGCGAACGTAGGCGGCTTTTCGCGGACGCCGTGAATCGAAAACAGTTCGGCCAGATGGCCTAGGTCAAACGGTCGAATTGACTGCGCGGCATGCCGCCGCGCTTTTGCGTGTTACCCGGTTACTCAGGTTACTCCGATTACTTTTAAGCCCGCACGAGCGAGCGGCGCTTCATTTCGAGCTGTGTAATCAGACGCTGCAGCGTATTTTCCGCGCTGCCCGGCAACGACATGAAACGCAAACCAAGCAGGTAGCGCGTGCCACCGCCATGCGGCAACGGCGTCGCGCGCAACGACACGATCTGCAGATCGAGCGAAAGCGTGCCGCTGCCATTGAGGTTCACTTCGACATCGGGCAACACGGTGCTCAAAGGCAGCGTCGCCACGCGGTCGTCGTTCGTGCGCAACCCGATGCCGCCCAGCGAGAGATCGTGAATCTCGAAGCGGAACGAATCGCCTTCGGGCAGCTTGCCCGAGCAGTAGTACGGGTTGAGGATCGGCGTCTCGACGCGGAAATACTCGCGCCGCTGAATGTAGTACAGCACCTCGGGAAACGCCGCTTCGAATGCCGGACGGCCTTCGAACGAGGTTTCGCGCGGCGTGCCGGTGCCGAACTCGACGCGCACGCCTTCCGGCGCCGCGAGGAAATGGCAATGCGGCGCCGCGAGCAGGCCGCGGTTCTGCTCGGGCAGCGCGCCCCAGTCGAACACGAAGGTCTGCGTACGCACGTCGACGTCGAGGATACGCGTGACCAGCTGGCCGCCCTTGTACTGAACGGTCAAAAAGTCGCCACGGTTGAAGAGGTTGCGCAGCTGCACGCCGATTTCCAGCGGATTGCGGCGGCCGAAATGCTCGGTCGGTTCGACTTCATCCGTCTGTGCGGTCGACAGATTGGGTTCCATGATGGTCGTAGTCTCGCGATGCGAACCGCCGGCCCTCGCCAGCGAAACGCGTATTCTATGACCGCCTTGCCGGTGTCCTCCGGCAATCGATCTTTACGCTATAGCGGCAATTATCCCGCGAAGTTTAGAGTGCGACCGTAAATAAATTTCGCGCGCGCACATGCGCCGGTCGCAATTAGCGAACGGCGTCTCAGGAATTATGCGCAGCGCTTGAAGGAAAGAGCGTGGAGCGAGCGCCTTCAAAGCCGGTTCGCCGCATCAATCGAAGCCGATCGACGCGACGGGTTGAGTTCGCACTCAGCTCATCTGCTGCATGATCGACATCAGCTTGCGCGCGTAGTGCGGATCGGTTGCGTAGCCGGCGCGCTGCATGCCGGCCGCAAAGCCCGCCGCGCTCTTGCCGCGCGAAGCGGTCAGCACCGCGGCATAGCGCGGGTTGCTCTTCAGCATGCTCGCGTAGTCGCTCATCGCTTCCTGGTACGACCCGTACGAGCGGAACTTCTCGACCTTGCGCTGCGGCTGGCCGTTCACGTACTCGGTCGTGACGGTCGACACCGTGTCGCCGGTCCAGTCCTTCGTCGCCTTGATGCCGAATACATTGTGGCTCGTCGAGCCGTCCGGCTTCTTGATCTCGCTCTTGCCCCAGCCCGACTCGAGCGCGGCCTGACCGATGATGAAGCGCGCCGGGATGCCGGTTGCCGCGCTGGCGGCCTGCGCGGGCGCCGCGAGCTTGTCGACGAACGCGTCGACCTTTGGCGACTGGCCGTTGCCGCGCAACGGCGGCGTCAGCGCGTTATTGGCCGAATAGCCGCGGCCCGTCGTGAGCGCGCCGTTCGCGGCCGGATTCGCATAGGCGCGCGCGAGCGAGTTCAGCGTCGAAAGGGAACCCATGCCACCGCCCCCGATACCGCCCGTGCTCGCGTCACTGCCGTCGAGCGGGATATTGGCCTGACGCGCCAGCTGCTTGATCATCATGTCCGCGACGCCGATTCCCTTCGACGACATCTGCTGCGCCATCTGCTCGTCGAGCATCGACATGAACTGGTCGCCTTCCCGCGAATCGAGCGGGCCGTCGTGCGGCGTCGCCTCGCGCATGCTTTTCAGCATCATCTGCATGAACACCGCGTCGAACTGGCGCGCGGCGCTTTTCAAGGCGGTTTGCGGGGAGTTCTTCGCCTGCATGCGCAATGCGTCGAAGCCCTGCACGTCGAGTGCGAAGCGCTGGTCGAGATCGGCTGGCTTTGAGGAATCCGCGTTCATCGGTCGTGCTTCCTGCTTAGATGATTTCGAGGTCGGCGCGCAACGCGCCTGCGGCCTTCATGGCCTGCAAGATCGACATCAGGTCGGCCGGCGTCGCGCCGAGCGCGTTGAGCGCCTTCACCACGTCGGCGAGGTTCGCGCCCGCCGTCACATACTTGAGCGAGCCGTTGTCCTGCTTGAGCTGGATCTGCGACTGGCGCGCGGCGACCGTCTGCCCGTTCGAGAACGCATTGGGCTGGCTCACCACGGTCTGCGTATTGACGACGACCGACAGATTGCCGTGCGCAACCGCGCAGCTATCGAGCGTGACCATCTGGTTCATCACGATCGAGCCGGTGCGCGCGTTCAGAATGACCTTCGCGGCGGCCTTCGCCGGCTTGATCTCGAGGTTCTGCAACTGCGCGAGGAACGACACCTGCGATCCCGGATCGCTTGGCGCGTGCAACTGGATCGTGCGGCCGTCGAGCGCGGTCGCGGTGCCCGGACCAAACGCATTGTTGACAGTCGCGACAATCTTCTGCGCGTTGTCGTAGTCCATGTCGTTCAGGTTCATTTCCATCATGCCGCCAGCCTGCGCGACATTGACGGGCAACGAGCGCTCGACGATCGCGCCGTCCGTAATACGGCCGGCCGCGAGCTGGTTCACCTGCACACGGCTGCCGTTCGCGCTTGCGCCCGCGCCGCCGACCGCGAGGTTGCCCTGCGCGAGCGCGTAGACCGAGCCGTCCGCGCCTTTCATCGGCGTGAGCAGCAGCGTGCCGCCGCGCAGGCTCTTCGCATTGCCGAGCGACGACACGGTCACGTCGATCGGTTCGCCGGGCCGCGCGAACGGCGGCAGTGTCGCCGTTACCATCACCGCGGCGACGTTCTTCAGCTGCAGGTTCGAGAGCGGCGATACGCCACCGTTGGTCGCGCCGGCCTGCTGGTTGTTGATGCCGATGCCGAGGTTCGCGAGCATGTTCGCAAGCGTCTGCGTCGTGAACGGCGTTTGCGTGGTCTGGTCGCCGGTGCCGTCGAGGCCGACGACGAGACCGTAGCCGATCAGCGGGTTGTCGCGCACGCCGAGGATCGAGACGAGATCCTTGAGCCGCTCCGCATGCGCGGGCTGCAGCGATGCGGCGACGAGCGTGAACACCGCCACGGCAAAAAACGCGGCGCGGGTCAAAGCGTGACGAAGAGTCGAGGCGTTCATCGTCATCACCACGGCGAGATATTGAGGAAGAGGCGCTGCAACCAGCCCATCTGCTCGGCTTCGTCGATATAGCCCTTCGCCGAGTATTCGATCTTCGCGTCGGCCACTTCCGTCGAGAACACCGAGTTGTCGCCCGCCACCGTATTCGGGTTCACGACGCCCGAAAAGCGCACCCACTCGTTGCCCTGATTGATCAGCATCTGCTTCTGGCCGCTCACGATCAGATTGCCGTTCGGCAGCACGTTCGTCACCGTGACCGTGATCACGCCGTTGAACGTATTCGACGCATTCGCGCCGCCGGTCGCGGCGAACTGATTCTGTCCGTTCGCGGCAACGTTCGCCTTGTTGAGGAGGCCCGCCAGGACGTTCGCCTGCGTCACCGCGACGGTCGTGCTGCCGTTGCGGTTCGCGTTCGCGCCGGACTGCTTGGTCGCGTTGATATTTTCGGCGATGACGATGGTCAGGATGTCCCCGACGTTGCGCGGACGCTGGTCTTCGAACAGCGGATGACCCGCCGTGCCCGGATTGAAGATCGACCCGGGCGCCTGCAGTTGCGGCGGAACGGGCGGCACCGCACTCATCGGCTGCTGCACAATCGGTTCTTTCGGCACGAGCGCGCAGCCGGCGAGCGCGCCTGCCAGCGCCCCCGCCACCGCGAGCCGCAGCGCCGCATGCGTGGCGCTGGTGCGAACCATGAATCTGATGAGCTGCGACATCTTCGTAACCGCCTGCTGGATAACCACCTGTTCGATGCGACGACGTACGTTCAAACCTGCATCTGACTGAGCGTCTGCAGCATCTGATCGGACGTGGTCACGGCCTTGCTGTTGATTTCATACGCGCGCTGGGTCTGGATCATGTTGACCAGCTCCTGCACGACGTTGACGTTCGACGTTTCGACAAACCCCTGTTGCAGCGAACCGATGCCGTTCAGGCTCGGCTGACCGACGTTCGGCGCGCCCGACGACTGCGTTTCCTGGAACAGGTTCTGACCGATCGAGTCGAGACCCGTCGGGTTGATGAACGTCGCGAGCTGGATCGAGCCGATGTTCACGGAATTCGTCGAGTTGCCCTGGGTGATCGACACGGTGCCGTCCTGGCCGATCGTCAGATTCGTCGCGTTCTGCGGAACCGTGATCGCGGGCTGCAACGGGAAGCCGCTCGAGGTGACGAGCCGGCCCTGCTGGTCGGTCTGGAACGAACCGTCGCGCGAGTAGGCGATCGTGCCGTCCGGCATCTGCACCTGGAAGAAGCCGTTGCCGTTGATCGCCACGTCCTTCGAGTTGCCGGTCTGCGTCAGGTTGCCCTGCGTGTACAGACGCTCGGTCGCGACCTGCTGCACGCCGGTACCGACCTGGCTGCCCGACGGCAGCTCGGTGTTTTGCGTCGAGTTGGCGCCCGGCTGACGCAGCGTCTGGTAAATCAGATCCTCGAACACGGCGCGCGAACCCTTGAAGCCATTCGTGCTCACGTTCGCGAGGTTGTTCGAAATCACGTCCATCTGCGCCTGCTGCGCGTTCATGCCGGTTGCGGCGATGAAGAGGGAACGGTTCACGGTCTTATTCTCCTGGTGTCACACCATGTGTTTCAGAGGGCTAGCCCGCTGGAGGCCGGCTGCCTCAGCTGAAACTCAGCAACTGATTGGCCGACTGCTCGTTCTGGTCGGCGGTCTGCAACATCTTCGTCTGCATCTGGAACTGACGGGCGTTCGTGATCATCGAGACCATCGCGGCGACCGGGTTCACATTGCTGCCTTCGAGCGAGTCCGAGACGATCTGTACATTCGGATCCTGATCGGCGGGATTACCGTCGGCCGTGCGGAAAAGTCCATCGTCGCCGCGCGACATCGTGTTCGGATCCGGGTTCACGAGCTTGATCTGGTCGACCAGCGCGATCGCGTTCGGCGGGTCGCCGGCGGCAATCACCGACACGCTGCCGTCCTTGCCGATCGTCACCTGCGCCTGCGGCGGCACGGCAATCGGGCCGCCGTTGCCGATCACCGGCAGGTTGCTCGCGGTGACGAGCTGGCCGTTCTCGTCGACGTGCAGGTTGCCGCCGCGCGTGTACGCCTCATTGCCATCCGGCGTCTGCACGGCGATCCAGCCCTGGCCCTGAATCGCGATGTCGAGCGGGTTGCCGGTCTGCGAGATCGGACCCGGCGTGTAGTCGGAGCCCGGCGTCGCCGACAGCACGAAGGTGCGCGTCGTCACGTCGTTGACCTGCGAG
Source organism: Paraburkholderia edwinii (assembly GCF_019428685.1). Classification (NCBI taxonomy): domain Bacteria; kingdom Pseudomonadati; phylum Pseudomonadota; class Betaproteobacteria; order Burkholderiales; family Burkholderiaceae; genus Paraburkholderia; species Paraburkholderia edwinii. Next base: position 501,701 of record NZ_CP080095.1, on the reverse strand, counting down.
CCGTCGCCGAAGCTCATCGGCACGGAACGGAAGTTCGCGAGCTGCGCGCGAAAACCCGTGGTCGACGCGTTGGCGAGGTTGTTGGCGACGACGGCCTGCTGGTCGAGCGCCTGCGTGGCGCCCGTCATCGCGGTGTAGATCAGTCGGTCCATGACTAGCTCGTGTCCTCTTCAGGATTCGCGCGGCAGCTTGCGTTGCCGCGTTACAGATTGATCAGCGTCTGGTCGATCGTCTGCTGCGTCTTGATCGTCTGCGCGTTCGCCTGATAGTTGCGTTGCGCGGTGATCAGATCGACGAGCGAGCCGGTCAGGTCGACGTTCGACGATTCGACCGCGCTACCCTGGATCGAGCCGAGGTTCGACGAGCCCGGCACGCCGACTTGCGGATCGCCCGATTCGCTGGTCTGCCCGAACTGGTTGTTGCCGAGGTTCTGCAGGCCGTTCGGGTTCGTGAAGTTGGCGATCAGCACCTGGCCGAGCACCGCGGTACGGCCGTCGCTGTACGAGCCCGTGATCGTGCCGTCATCGCCGATCGAGAAGGTCGCGAGCTGCGAGGTGCCGAAGCCGTTCTGCGTCGGCGCCGACGTCACGGTGCTGCCCGCGCTGCCGCCGCCGAACTGCGTCGTGCCGGACAGGTCGATCGTGAGGTTCTGGACCGCGGAACCGTCGGTCGGGTTGATCGTCAACGGGAATTGGCCGGCCGGCGTAATCGGAGCACCGCCCGCATCAGTCGCCGAGACCAGCTTGCCCGACGAATCGAACGTCATCGTGCCCATCTGTGCGACGTTGCCCGTCGGACCGCCGAACACGTCCCATTCGCCCGGGTTCGCGCCCTTCACGAAGTACATGTTGACCTTGGTTTCCCCGCCCAGCGAGTCGAACACGTTCTCCGACGTCGAGAAGTTGAAGGTGCTCGTATCGGTCGGATCGAACGGCGTGGCGGTCGGCGCCGTTGCAGCGGCGTCCAGGTTGAGACCGAACGTCACGTTGGTGGTCGCGACCGGCGGCAACAGGCTCGCATTCGGAATCTGGATCGGCACCACCGCGCCCGCCTGCAGCTGGCCCTGCGTGTTCGCCTCGAAGCCCATCAGCTTGTTGCCTTCGGCGTCGACGATAAAGCCGTTCTTGTCCGTCACGAACTGGCCGTTACGCGAGTACGTCACCGTGCCGTTCGGGTTCTGCATCTGGAAGAAACCGTTGCCGTTGATCGCCATGTTCGTCGCGACGTCGGTCGTCGTGACCTGGCCTTGCGAGAAATCCTGCTGCACGCCGGCAAGACGCGTACCGATACCGATCTGGTTGTTCACCGCGGTCGCGATCGAGTTCGCGTACAGGTCGGCGAACACCGCCGTGCTCTGCTTGAAGCCGACCGTTTGCGCGTTGGCGATGTTGTTGCCGACCACATCGAGGTCGTTCGACGCGGCCGCCAGACCGCTCAAGGCTGATTGGTAACTCATGTTGCGCTCCGTATCGAATGCTTAAAGGAAGGCCGACGCGCCGCCGTTCAGCGGGATGGTCTGGCCGTTCGACAATGTGAGACCCGGTGTGCCGTCCGCCTGCTGAACGACGCTGATGATCGTGATGCCGGTCAGCGTGACCGGCGCGTTCTTGCCGGTGGCCGCGCCGCCCGCGTCCGCTACCTGGAACGTGTAGTTGCCGGCCGGCAGCGGGTTGCCGTTGTTGTCGACCGGCGTCCAGCTCGGCACCGGAATAACGCCCGCAGGCTGCTGGCCGAGATCGATCGTGCGCACCACGACGCCTTGCGCGTTCGTGACCTGCAGCTGCAGGTCCGTTGCCGGCGCGCTCAGCTTGATACCGAACGGCGACGCACCCACCGTGTCGCTTGCCGAGCCGTCCGAGTTCGGCAGCGCGGCGACCGTGAACGTATTGCCCGGTATGAGCGCGTTGCGCCCGATCAGCGACGATGCCTGGCCGGCTTCGCTGGCCGACAGTTGCGCAGACAACGAACCGAGCGACTGGTTGAGCTGCGCGATGCCGCTCACCGTGTCGATCTGCGCGAGCTGCGACGTCATCTGCGAGCTGTCCATCGGCGCGGTCGGATCCTGATTCTGCAACTGCGTGACAAGCAGCTTCAGGAACGTCTGCTGCAGATCGGACGCCGACGTGCCCGCGTTCGGGCCCATCGTGTCGGTCGGCGAGTTCGTCTGATTGGTGCCGTTGCTTCCAATTGGCGTGCTCAAGAAAATCTCCTCAGTTTTCTGGTCACGAACCAATCGTCAGCGTTTTCAGCATCAGATTTTTTGCGGTGTTCAGCGTCTCGATGTTCGCCTGATACGAGCGCGACGCCGAGATCATGTTCACCATCTCCTGCACCGGATCGACGTTCGGAGCGGTCACATAGCCGTCCGCGTTGGCGGCCGGATTGCTCGGGTCGTACGTCGTCTTCATCGGCGTCGGATCGTCGACCACGCCTGTCACCTGCACGCCGCCGACCTGCTGGCCCGACGCGGAGCGCGCGCCGCCGAGCGGATCGACTGCGAACACCACCTGTTTCGCGCGATACGGCTTGCCGTCCGGACCGGTCGTGCTGTCCGCGTTCGCCAGATTCGACGCGGTGACGTTCAGGCGCTGCGATTCCGCAGTCAGCGCCGAACCCGCCACCTTGAAGATGTTCATTAATGACATGGTCTTCCGACCTCCTTCATTGGTCCCGTAGCGTTTAATGAGTGCTGCTGTCTGGCTGGTTATGCCGGTATGTTCTGTTAGCTGCCCGGTTGGCTGCCCTGTTTGCTGCCGGGTTAGCTACCTGAGGTAATCGCGCCCAGCAATCCCTTGATCTGCGACGACACGAGCGTCATGCCCGATTCCAGATGCAGCGTGTTGTCGGCGAACTGCACGCGCTCCGAGTCGAGGTCGACCGTGTTGCCGTCGAGCGCGGCCTGCGCGGGAATCCGGTACTTCAACTGACCGTAGTCTTCGACCGGACCGCCGGTCGGAATCAGCCTTGCCTTGCCCGCCATATGGCCGGGCTCGGTCGTCGCGAGCGTCATGCCGCTCGTCACGCCGGCCGGTTGCGCCATCTGGAGCCGCGAGGCGCCCGAACCCGCGCCCGAATCGCCGCCGGCTTTGCGCAACGCGCCCGCGAGCGACGACGAGAAGTTGATGTCGCGCGCCTTGTAGTTCGGCGTATCGGCGTTCGCAATGTTCGACGACAGCACTTCCTGCCGGTACGCGCGCACGTCGAGCGCTTCCTTGTTGAACGCAAAATCGTTATCGAGCCTGTCAAGCATCGGGCATCTCTCCGTATGAACGGTCCGCAGCCATATTCGCCTGCCGCCCTTGCGCATCCTTGCCGCGGCACGTGTCCGGCAACGGTGAAAGCAATCCGCAAAGGCTTTTTCGCATGGACTGCATCTTAGGGGCGCGATGCAAGGGCCAATTGAACGAATAGCCGGGGAAGGCCCCCTCTATTCAACGTTTGCGCTGGGAGGCCGCTCCCTAGAATGCGTCCTGTACCGTTCAGTACCTGCGGGCCGTCGCGGCTCGCGCGTTCGTCCCTGATTCTGGAGAGTTGCCATGGCCCTGCCCGCTTCTGCTGCCCTGCCCGGCGTGTCTCGCGCCGCGCGGCTGCACAGCGCGGCGCGGCTGCGCTTGCACGCATCGCATGTATGGCGCGCCATGCGTGTGTCGTCGGTTGCGGCGTTGCTCGGCGTGGCGTTGCCGGGCGCGAGTTTGCCGGTCGCATTGATCGCAGCCGGCGCGATGCCGGCGCTTGCCTACGCGCAGGCCAACGGCGGCCCGATCGTGATCCCCGGCCCCGGCGAAAAGAATCCCGCCGATGCGCAAGCGCTCGTCGCGCGCATGGGCACGGCCGGTCGTCCCACGCAGCCGACTTCGGCAGCGCTTGCCGCGCTGCGTCCGACACGGGCCGCACAGCGCGCCGCCAACGCGGAGAACGGCGAGATCGTGATTCCCGGAACCGGCGAGCCGGGCGCGCACACGGCGGCCGGCGCCTATGCCGCGAACGCAACCAGCGGCACCGTGACGAGCGGCCGTGTCATGACCGCCGGCGCGCTGCCCGGTGTGCCGGTGACGCTGCAACCCGTGACCGTGCAGCAGCCGGCGCAAGGCGTGGCGCCGGTGGTCGTCAGCAATGCGCAAGCGCGCTACAGCGTGCCCGCTTCCGATATTCGCGCGGCCGATGCGGCCGATGCATCGGCGCCGGTTCAGATCGACCCGCTTTCGGCGCGCGGCGAGCCGCCGCAGCTCGGCGGCCCCGGCGGCACCGCGGCGGTCAGGACGCAGGCGACGAATGCACAGCCGATGAATGTCGCGACGGGTGCGCCGATAACTGTCGCGCAAGCGAACGCGGCGCAGATCAAGGCCGCCCAGCAATGGGCGGCGCAGGCCGCACAGTCGCAGCCCGCGTCGGCAGGACAAGCCGGCTCGAACGCGCAAGCCATGCGGCAGGTCACCGCGACGGCAGCGGCACAAGCGGCACAAGCGGCGGCATCGGCGCGGACGGCTGCGCAATCGACGGCGCCGGCGATGACCGCGCAAGCCACTGCACCGGCGCCCCAGCGTCTCGCCCAGTCCGCACAAGCCGCACAAGCCGCCCAATTGCAACCCGTGCGTTACACCCCGCGCGCCGGCGTGGCCGGCGGCACCGTTCCGGCCGTCGCCACGATCAACGCCGGCGGCGCCAACGCGCTTGCCGCGAGCACGCCCAACGCAGCCCCGGTGCCGGCCGGCCAGCAGGACGGCGAAACGATCCGCGCCACCGCGTTCACGTTCCTGCAGCAGCAAACGGCCGGACTGCCCGGCAAGATCACGATTACCGTCGCTCCCGCCTTCCCGCGCGGCCTCGCGGCCTGCACGTCGCTCGAGCCGTTCATGCCGGTCGGTGCGCGCTTGTGGGGACGCACATCGGTCGGCGTGCGTTGCGCGGGCGCGCGCCCGTGGACGCTCTATCTGCAGGCGCGCATCTCGCTGCAGGCGACCTACTACACGGCCTCGCGGCAGATCGCGCCGGGCGAGACGTTGACCGCCGCCGATCTCGTCGCCCACGAAGGCGATCTGGCGACCTTGCCGCAAACGGTGATCACCGATCCGTCGCAGGCGGTCGGCGCGGTCGCGCTCGTGCGCATCGGCGCCGGGCTGCCGCTGCGTCAGGACACGATCCGCGGCACGTCGTCGATCACAGCCGGGCAAACGGTGCGCGTTGTCGCGGCGGGCGAGGGATTCTCGATTTCGGCGGAAGGCAGCGCGATGAACAACGCGACGCCGGGCCAGCAGGTGCGGGTCAAGACCACGAACGGCCAGATCGTGACCGGCGTGGTGAAGGACGGTTCGACCGTCGAGATCCAGATGTAGATGGCCGTGCGGGCGGTTACCGCGCGACGCGAACGGGTTTCAGATACGGAAAAGGTGACGGAAGACCGGGAAACGGCGGGCTTTGATTGCGCTAAAGTTTCGGCCGGCGACTGCCGATATCACAGTCAAATCGTTCAGGAAGCCCATCGTGAAAGTCGATTCCAGCACCAACCCGAATCTGACGCCGCTTAACAACGGCGTGCAGCGCAGCCAGCAGGGCGAACCCGCTGCTGCCGGCGCGAACACGGCGCGTACGCCGGTCTCGAGCGGCGGCGGCGCGGCCGCTGACGTCAGCCTGTCGGCGCTCGCGGGCCATCTGCAGAGCCTCGCGGTGTCAGGCTCGCACGATATCGATACCGGGCATGTCGAGTCGATCAAGCAGGCGATCCGCGATGGCTCGCTGAAGATCGATGCGTCGAAGATTGCCGATGGCGTGCTCGAAACCGCACGCAGCCTGCTGCAAGGCAACCGGCCGTCGTCCGACAGCTGAGCGTCCGAACGTTCTTCTCAGGGCGCGCTCACTGGCGGACGCATGTAGAAACCTGCGTCGCCTGCGTCAGCGGGCGGATTAACGTTTGAGTGAGAGATGAAAGACGCCCTGCTTGACACCATCATCGACGAATACGCGACGGTCGAAGCTTTTGCCTCCTTGCTCGCCGTCGAACAGAAAGCGCTGACCACCGCGTACCCGGGCGAAATCCTGAAGCCGATCGTCGAGCAGAAATCCTCGATGGCCGACAAGCTCGCGATGCTCGAGCGCACGCGCGAAGGACATCTGCGCGAGCGCGGCCTGCCGGCCGGCAAGCGCGGCATGGATCTCGCCGCGGCCAAGGATGCGCGCCTGAACGAACAGTGGAGCCTGCTGCAGAAATCGGCGGAACGCGCCCGCAGGCTCAACTTCAACAACGGCCTGATGATCCGCACGCGCATGGACTACAACCGCCGCATTCTGGCGGTGCTGCGCGGCACCCCTGAGAAAGCATCGTCGTTTTACGGCCCGGACGGCAAAGTACCGATGTATTCGGGGCTGTAAACGACCTGCGGCGCGGTCACCGTCGCAATCGTGGCCGCGCCTGCTGCGCCTTCTTCAAGAGCGATAAACCCGCGAAAAATTTATACCCCACGATCTCATCGTAGGGTATAAATTCCCGGCAAACCCTTGCCAGACGGGACTCCCCTTTTCAGCTCTCCTCAGCCGCCCACGCCATTTCGCGCAAGCGCGCGCGCAGCCGCGCGACCGCCTGGCTATGCAGCTGGCACACGCGCGACTCGCTCACTTCGATCACGGCGCCGATCTCGCGCAGGTTCATGCCGCGCTCGTAGTACAGCGACATCAGCAGCTTTTCGCGCTCCGGCAGCCGCTCGATCGCTTCGATCAGCGCGCCGCGCAGGCTCTCGTCGAGCAGCGCCGACAGCGGGTCCGAGTGATCGACGCAATAGCGGTCGAGGAACGGTTCGTCGTCGGCGGAGCGGTCGAAGTCTTCGTAGTAGATGAGCTGGCTGCCATGCAGGTCCTGCAGCATCGCCTGATATTCGTCGAGCGGCATCTTCAGGTGCAGCGCGATTTCGGCTTCGCTCGCGGCACGGCCGAGCTGCTGCTCGACCTGGTGCACCGCCATCTCGAGTTCGCGCGACGTGCGCCGCACGCTGCGCGGCAGCCAGTCGTTGCTGCGCAGCTCGTCGAGCATCGCGCCACGAATGCGCTGGCTCGCATAGGTTTCGAACTGCGCGCCCTGATCTTCCTTGTAGCGGCTTGCGGCGTCGAGCAGGCCGATCATGCCGGCCTGAATCAGATCGTCGAGGTCCACGCTCGCCGGCATCTTTGCCACCAGCTGCAGACCGAGCCGCCGGACCAGCGGCGTGTATTTCGTCAGAACGTCGGCCTGAGAAATCTTTCCTTGAGCGTTGTACATCGAGCTCCCCTTGTCCGCTGCCTGTCAGGCGTGTTGTGCGGACGGTTGTTCGGCGTGTGACGCCGTCGTGACTGCCGCGCTCGCCGACCACGGCGCGCGCGATGACATCGCTGGCCGCATCGGCCAGTACTGCAGTTCCGCGGCAAGGTGCCGGAAGTCGCGCGCGGCAGGTGTCGAAGGGAAGGCTTCGACGATGCAGCGCGACAGTTCCGCAGAGCGCGTCATCAGCGGGTCGGCCGCGACGCAGCCGGCGCCTTCGAGCGACACGGTCAGATAACGCCCCGCGACAGCCGCGAGGTTGTCGAGCGCGAGCTGCGCATCGGCGACGCTGTGCACGTGATTCACGAGCACGCGGAATTGCGCGATCGCGTACGCGTAGTGCAGGCGCTTCATGCACGCGTACGTATCGGTGATCGCCTGCGCGGCGACGCGCGTGACCATCATCAGGTCGTGCGCCTGCAGCGCGAGGTCCGACAGCATGCCGTCGCGCTCGAACTGCACGTCGATCAGCACGACGTCGGCCGTGCTGTCGAACACCGCGGCCAGTTGCGAGGGCTTGCACATGTCGCGATGGCTGCGCGGGGCGGCCAGCACGGCAAAGCCCGCGCTGTGGCGATCGGTTGCCGCATCGAGCGACATCTCGCCGCGCGTAAACGCGACGAAGCGTTCAGCCGCCGCGCCGTCGGGCCGCGCGACGATCGCGTGCGGTTGGCCCGCGTGCTCGTCGACGACGAGCACATCCTTGCCCTGCGCCGCGAGCGCCGCCGCGAGATTCACGACCGTCGTCGAACAGCCGACGCCGGCCGTGCCGCCGGTCACGGCGATCGCGCGCGAACCGTGGCGTGCGAGCAGGCGCCGCAGTCCTTCTGCCTGATCGGACACGAACTTAGCCAAACCGGACCTCATGCTGCTCGGCAGTCGAGCGTGCGGACAGCGCGGAGAGCAGACCCGGGACGTCGTCTTCCTGCGGGACGAACGGCGAATGGTCGCGCGGGATGCAGAACGCGCTGCGAACGAGGAATTTCTTGGTCGCGACGTAGAGGTTTTCCGGCACCTTCTGGCCGGTCGAAACGTAGTGGACGGGCAGTCGATAACGCAGCACCGCGTCGAGCGTGCTGCCGAGATTCGTTGCTTCGTCGAGCTTGGTCAGAATGCAGCCGGCGAGCGGCTGTTTGTCCGGCGCGCTCTGATAGGCCTGCACGACTTCGTTGAGCGTGTCGCCGTGGCAGGTTGCGTTCAGCAGCAGCAGACGCTGCACCGGCTGGCCCGCGCGGCTCAACATCGCGATCTGGTCCGACACGAGGCGGTCGCGCTGGCTCATGCCGATCGTGTCGATCAGCACGATGTGCTTGTTGCGCAGCTCGGACAGCGCGAGCTGCAGGTCGGCGCCATCCTTCACCGCATGCACCGACACGCCGAGAATCTTGCCGAAGATGCGCAGCTGTTCGTGGCCGCCGATCCGGTAGCTATCGGTGGTCAGCAGCGCGACCTTGCTTGCGCCGTAGCGCATCACGCAACGCGCGGCGAGCTTGGCGGTCGTCGTGGTCTTGCCGACGCCCGTCGGGCCCATCAGCGCGAACACGCCGCCGCGCTCCATCAGCGCGTCTTCGTTTTCCATCACCGGCAGGTTCGACTCGAGCACCGACTTCACCCACTCCATGCCCGCGTCGAAGTTTTCGACTTCGGGCAGGTTGTCGATCATCATCCGCACGAGCTGCGCGGAGAAGCCGGCCGCGAACAGGTGCCGCGTGAGCGCCGACTGCACCGGGTTGCGGCGCTGGCCGTCAGCCCACAGCAGGCCGGCGAAGTGCTCTTCCATCATTCCGCGCAGCGAGGCGAGCTCGTTCATCACCGTTTCGTTGACGATCTGCGACATGCGCGCGTTGATCGCGTCGGTGACGGCGGCGGTCACGTGCCCCGGCAGTCCGGACGACGTCGCTACGCGCTGCGTGGCGCGGCGCGCGGCGAGCTGCGCCGCTTCGCGCGCCCAGTCCGGCGCCTCGTTCGTCAGCGTCGGGATCGCGTCGAGCGCCCCACCGTGCGGATCGTCGCGGCGCGCGGCGGACGCCGACATGGACGCCGGCATATCGGCCGGCGTGCCGAGGCCCTTCGCTGCGGCGGCGGCAGGCGTGAGCGGCGGCTGTTTGGAGCTGTAATCGCCGGGCTGGCTATCGCGCTTCGCGGCGATCTCCTGCGCGTGATCGATGAGCCACGGATTCGTTTCGGCCATCGTCGGGCGCGGCGCTGGTGCAGGGTGCCGCTCCACCGGCTTCATGATCGATGCCGCGGGCACGGCCGTCTTCGTGACCAGCGCCGGTTCGCTCTTTTCGATACGCGGCCGCACCAGTTCGACTTCGGGCGCGATCAGCGCGGCCACGGTCTTCGCTTCGGGCATGCCCGGTTCGCCGTCGGCGCCGGCTTCGGGGCTTGCGCCGAATACCGACGAAAACACATCGGGCAGACCGCTCGCATACGGATTCGCAAACCCGGAGACGGCACCGGCACGCGCCGCGCCTTCGCCGGCTGCGCCGCCGAGGGCCGCCGCGGCGCTCTTGCCCGCGGCCGGCGCGATCGACGCCAGTTCGCTGTCGGCGAGCGCGACGATCTCGACGCTGCCGTCGGCGAGCGACCGGTTCGATAACACGACCGCATCGGCGCCGAGCGCTTCGCGAACGAGGCGCAATGCGTCGCGGCTCGTGGCGCCGGTGAATTTACGGATGTTCAAGCTTGACCCCCGATGAGGTTAACGACCTTGATGTTTCTTGTGTCCGGCACTTCCGCGTACGAAAGCACCTTCAGTTGCGGCAGGCTGCGGCGCAGGAAGCGCGCGAGCATGGCGCGTAACGCGTGCTGCACGAGCAGCACGGGTGCATAGCCAAAGCTTTGGTGGCGAGTCATCGCCCGTTGTGTTTCGGTAAGCAGCGTCTGCGCGAGGCCCGGCTCGAGACCCGGGTTCGGACCAGTCGTCAGCGCCTGCGCGAGCACGCGCTCGAGATTCGAATCGAGGCCCATCACCTGCATGTCGCCGACGCCCGGGAACCATTGCTGCGTGATCGCGCGGCCGAGCGCGAGGCGCACGATAGCCGTGAGGTCGTGCGCATCGCTGACCTTCGGCGTGTGCTCGGCGATCGCTTCGAGAATCGTGCGCATATCGCGGATCGGCACGCCTTCCTCGAGCAGGTTTTGCAGCGTCTTTTGCAGCGTCGTGATCGATACCAGCTTCGGCACCAGCTCTTCGACGAGCGATGGCGAATTCTTCGTGGTCCGTTCGAGCAGCGCCTGTACTTCCTGGCGGCCGAGCAGTTCGGACGCGTGCATCACCACCAGATGGTTCAGGTGCGTGGCGACCACCGTGCTCGAGTCGACCACCGTGTAGCCGTACACCTGCGCCTGCTCGCGCAGATTCGTGTCGATCCAGACGGCCGGCAGGCCGAACGCCGGATCGGTGGTCGGCGTGCCCGGCAACGCGGCGCTCACCTGGCCTGGGTTGATCGCGAGCCACTGGCCCGGATACGCTTCGCCGATGCCGATCTCGACGCCCTTCAAGGTGATGCGATAGCCGTTCGGCCGCAGTTCGAGGTTGTCGCGGATATGAATGACGGGCGGCAGAAAACCGATTTCCTGCGCGAACTTCTTGCGGATACTCTTGATCCGCTTGAGCAATTCGCCGTCCGAGTTGCGGTCGACCAGCGGAATCAGCCGGTAGCCGACTTCGAGTCCGAGCGTGTCGATCATCGTCACGTCGTCCCAGCTCGCCTCGGTGTTTTCCGGCGCGGTCAGCGTCGCGGGCGACGCCTCGACCAGCGCCGAGGCCGTCTTGCGCCGCTCGGCGCGCTTCTTCATGACACGGCCGAGCTGGATCGCGCCGCCGCCGAGCGCCAGAAACGCGAGGTGCGGCATGTCCGGAATCAGGCCCATCAGCACGAGGATCGAGCCCGTGATCATCAGCACGCGCGGGTTCGAGAACAGCTGCGAGGTGAGCTGCGTGCCGATGTCTTCGTTGGTCGCGACGCGCGACACGATCACGCCGGCCGCCGTCGAAATGACGAGCGACGGGATCTGCGCGACGAGACCGTCGCCGATCGTGAGCAGCGTGTAGTTCGTGCCCGCGTCCGCGAAGCTCATGCCGTGTTGCGCGACCCCGACGATAAACCCGCCGAGGATGTTGATCACCATGATCAGCAGGCCCGCGACCGCGTCGCCGCGCACGAACTTGCTCGCGCCGTCCATCGAACCGTAGAACTCGGCTTCCTGCGAGATCTCGGTGCGGCGCTTTCTTGCCTGCTCTTCGTTGATCATGCCGGCGTTCAGATCGGCGTCGATCGCCATCTGCTTGCCGGGCATCGCATCGAGCGTGAAGCGCGCGGACACTTCGGCGATCCGCCCCGCGCCCTTCGTGATGACCATGAAGTTGATCACCATCAGGATCACGAACACGACGATACCGACCGCGAAGTTGCCGCCCACGAGGAAGTGGCCAAACGCTTCGATCACCTTGCCGGCCGCATCCGGGCCCGTATGGCCTTCGAGCAGCACGATCCGCGTCGAAGCGACGTTCAGCGACAGGCGCAGCAGCGTGGAGAACAGCAGCACGCTCGGGAACGCGGCAAAGTCGAGCGGCTTCATCGTGTACATGCTGACCAGCAGCACCATCACGGAAAGCGCGATATTGAAGGTGAACAGCAGATCCAGCAGGAACGGCGGCAACGGCAGAATCATCATGCCGAGGATCATGCAGATCAGGATCGGCCCGGCGAGCGCACGCAGGTTCGCGCCCTGCAGCACGTCAGGGCGGCGCGACAGGAAGCCGGCGCGGGGCGGCGTGCTCATGCGCGGCCTCCGTCATTGCGCGAACTGCTGTTGCCACCGTTGTTGCCACGGCCGTTGCCGCGGGCTTGCGGATCGATTTCTTCCACGTCTTCGATATCTTCGATGTCGTCGTCTTCGTCAGCGGCCGGGCCGCGCTTGTCGAGTTCGGCCGGCACGTCGAGGTCGCTCGGCCGCACGGGCACCGCGCCGCCGTGCGTATTGAAGCGGCGCAGTTGATACACCCACGCGAGCACTTCGGCGACCGCGCCGTACAGCACGCCCGGCACTTCGGCGTCGAGGCGCACGTTGTAATAGAGCGCGCGCGCCAGCGGCGGCGCTTCGAGCAACGGCACGTTGTTCTCGGTCGCGAGATCGCGAATGCGCGCCGCGACCAGGTTCACGCCCTTGGCGACCACCTTCGGCGCACGCATCTTGCCGTCCGTGTATTGCAGCGCGACCGCGAAGTGCGTCGGGTTCGTCACGACCACGTCGGCCTTCGGCACGTGCTGCATCATCCGGCGCCGTGCGGCCGCGCGCTGTTGCGCGCGAATGCGGCCCTTCACGTGCGGGTCACCTTCGTTTTCGCGGTGCTCGCGCTTGACCTCTTCCTTGGTCATGCGCAGCTTCTTTTCGTATTGCCAGATCTGGTACGGCACATCGAGCGCGGCGATCAGGAACATGCCCGCGACCGTCATCGCGCAGCACACCGCGATCAGATGGCCGGTGCTCGCGAGCGCAACCGCCATCGGCTGCGTGACGAGCGCGAGCACGTCGTCCTTGTGATTCCAGACCGCGAGCGTGCCGATCACGCCGACCACGAGCGTCTTCGCGAGCGCCATGCCGAGCTGCAGCACGCCGTTCGGCGAAAAGATGCGGCCGAGGCCCGAGATCGGATTGAGCTTGTTCCACTTCGGCTCGAGCGATTTCGACGACAGCAGCCAGCCGCCCAGCGCGATCGGCGCGACCAGCGCTGCGACGCCGGTCAGAAACAGCAGCGGCGCCAGCGCCTTCAGCCCTTCCATGCTGGCAGCGCCCGCGCCAATCAGCGCCCGGCGCGTTTCGAAGACGGTGGCGTGGTCGAACGTGAGCGAACTGCGCAGCATGCCTTCCAGATGACCGCCGATCTGGCCGGACAGGCCCCAGGCGCCGAAGAAGCCCGCCGACAGCAGCGCGAACGACACGAGCTCGCGCGAGCGCGCGACCTGCCCTTCCTCCCGCGCCTTCTGACGGCGACGGGGGGTGGCTGATTCGGTCTTTTCGAGGTCGCTGTCCTCTGCCACGGGGCTCTCCAGGCGGTCACGGCATCCATTGCCGGTTTTCCGGGTGAGAGCGATTATTCCCGTAGACGTAAAGGGCTGATCGACGGATAAAGGGCGTTAAACGGGGGTATTTCGCCGGATGGAAGAGGCGGCCGGGCGGCAGCCCGGCAGTGGCGCGCCAGCGGCCCCGGGGAGGGGCCGCTATTTCGTGGTTCGCGAAGGCGTGGGTCTAGAACGCGATAAACGGAGCCTGGCCGCCGGACGCGCGCAGATCGAGTCCGTGGTACACGGTCCGGCCGAAATAGAACGGCAGGCCGAGGTCGAGCGTCCCGTTGGCGGCCGCGCCGGTCAGGTTGGGCAGCGCGAAGTTGCCGCTGTTAAAGAGATTGTTTGCGTTATCCGCGAAGAACGTCACCGCCAGGGCGGTCGTGCTCTCGCCCTGCAGCGTCGCGCTCAGCGTCTGCTTGCTGGTCGGGCAGTAGAAGTCCGGCGCATTACTGCCGCACGCCGTGAGCGCCGGGCCGAAGAACATACCGTTCGAGCCGGTGTCGAGGAACGCGTCGACGTTGGTCAAGCCGCTGAACGTGCTGTGCAGCAGGTCGCCCGCCTGGCTGGATGCGATCGTTGTCACCGTGCCCGGCATCGCATTGTTCGCCTGCGTGTTGATGCCGAAGGTCACGAGGCCCGTCGCCGTCTTCGAGCCGCCGTCCGGCACAGTCGGGAACTGGACGATCACGCCGTTGTTGTCGCTCGCGAAACGCGCCACCGGGTTCGTGACCTGCTGCGCCACGCCGGCCGGCACGCGCGTGCAATTGGCCGTGGTCGTGTTCGGCGGGCAGGAAAAGTACGTGCTCGGATTGGACGCCGACATCGCTGCCCCGCACGCCGTGCCGCAGTCGGTGATCGCGACACCGATGCCGAGAATGCCGTTCGCATTGAGCGTACCGGCTGTCTCTTCGGCACCCGACAGCGGCACACGGTCCGTACAGTTGTCGCTCGGAATCGTCGCGTCCGGAAGATCGCCGACCACCTGAATCGGAATACCGCTCGCGGTCTCGCCGCCGATACGAACGTCGGCCGTGCGGATCGTCCCCCACGTGAAGCTCTGCGCGAAGAGCGCGCACTGCGCGAGCGTGCCGGAACCGGACGGCAGCGTCGGCAGGCTGGCCGCCGTCGAACCGAGCGATGAGTTCAGCACGCGCAGGCCGAAGGACTTCGTATCGAGCAGCACGTTGTTGATGGTCTGGCATGCGCTTGCCGAACCGGGCGCGCAGACGGTGACGGTCACGGTCGGGATATTGGCGATACCCGACACGCCCTGATTGATCACCGCGGACACCTGATTCCCTCCGGCGGGCACTGGGCTCGACGGCGAATTCTGACTGGTGTTGTTGTCGCTGCTGCCGCCGCCTCCGCCGCAACCGGCGACGATCAGCGTTACGGCAAGCGCAGCGGCGGCGGCTTTCAGCCAGGCCGTCATTCTGGTTGTTCGTTGCACGAGGATTCTCCAGTCGTCGGTCGGTTAGCGGATATCGTTACCGGTTACACCGGCCGGCATCAGCGCGGGCAGATACCCGCAGCCGACGTAATGCCCCATATGGCCGCCCGCATTGACGACAAGGCCGCCGTGCTCGACCGTCGCCGGTCCGCGCGCGACACCGCGTGTCGCCTGGGCGGCACGCGCACCCTCCACGTATTGCTGGTAATAGTCGCTGCCGAAGATGTCGGTGATGTTCGGATAGGCCGGGCCGTTCCAGCACGCGGCGAACACATCGCCGTTCGCGCTCACGTATTCGCGTACGACGGTGCCGGTTGCAAGCGTGGTCGAGCGCACCGTGTAGGACGCTGCGCCCGACGCGCCAGACGAAGACGCCGGCGCGGTGCCCGATGCGCCCGAGGTAATGGCATTGCGCATCGTCGCCATGGTCGATGAACCTGAACTGCCCGACGTGGCCGGTGTGGCCGAAGAACTCGATGTGGTAACGCTCGCGCCTTGCGGCGTCGCCATCGGACTACCGCCCAACGCCGCCTTCGCGATCGGCGCGGCAGCCAGCATGCCGGCCGCGCAAAATGCGGCAGCGGCGTGCGCGAAAACGTGACGCCGCGACTGGTTTGATTCGAACATCAGCACCCTCCCCCATGAAGACCGCGCTCGCCATGCGAGTCGCATACGGCCCGAACCCGGTTTGCATATTCGGCGATACATGTGACACGCAATAACACGCGACCGCCACGTGCCCTTTCAGATCCGTATTCCTAATTACGCCGACCGCTTTTCGGTAACCTGACTGGCGAGCGCCCGACAGCGGTCCGCAAGCTTGATGCCCGTTGTTAAGAACATTGAAGGATCCCGCGTTGCGTAATGGCTAGTATGCCTGCGGATACGATGGTGGGACAGATTCCGCGGCCGCATAAACGCGCACTTCCGGCAGCCGCGAAGTCTTCAGGGTTGACAGCAGGATGATGAGGAAGGAATCCGCCTCAGAAACCGAGGCTCGCGAGCAGATCGTCGACCTGCGACTGATCCTGCATCACGTCGGCCTTGCCTTCCGGGTTGATCTGCGGACCGTTGAGCAGACCCTCGGGGCTGCCCGTCGACGACACTTCCGCGACGAGCGCGGCGGCCGTGGCCGCGAACTGCTCGCGCCGCTCCGGTGCGATGTTCTCGACCAGCACGCCGAGCAGTTGCTGCTCGATCACGTAGACGATTTCGGTGATCTTCTTGATCACCTGGCCGGTCAGATCCTGGAAATCCTGCGCGAGCATGATCTCGAGCAGTTGCTGGTTGGTCGCCGCCGTCGCGTCGGGCAGCTTGCCGAGAAACGCGTGCGTGTCGTCCATCAGCGTGCGCACTTCGTCGCGCTCGAGCGGCGCCGCGTACCACTGCGCCCAGCGCGCATCGAGCTTGCCCGCGTCCTGCTGCAGCTGCTCCTGGATCGGCTTGGCGACTTCGATCGCGGTCAGCACCTTTTCGGCGGCCTGCTCCGTCATCGTCGCGACATATTTCAGACGGTCGCGTGCGTCCGGCACGGCTTCCGCGGCACGCTCGACATGCTTGTCGATGCCGAGCTCGCGCATCGAATCGCGCAGCGTGCGTGTCAACTGGCCGATCCGGGCGAGAATCCGGTCGGTGGTGTGATCGCTGTCGTCGCGCGCGACCGCGTCCTGCGCGTTGGTCGGCTGGTTCACATTAGCCCCCGGTTTTGCCCATCTTTTCAAGAATCTTGTTGAGCTTCTCGTCGAGGGTCGCCGCGGTGAACGGTTTCACGACATAGCCGCTCGCGCCCGCCTGAGCCGCCGCGATGATGTTTTCCTTTTTCGATTCGGCGGTCACCATCAGCACCGGCAGGTGCGTCAAGCTCGCGTCGGCGCGAATTTCCTTCAGCATCGCGAGGCCGTCGAGGTTCGGCATGTTCCAGTCCGAGATCACGAACTCGTAGCTGCCGCCGCGCAGCCGGGCGAGACCTGCCGCGCCGTCTTCCGCTTCGTCGACGTTCGAGTAGCCGAGCTCCTTCAGCAGGTTGCGGACAATCCGGCGCATCGTCGGAAAGTCGTCCACCACCAGAATTTTCATTCCCTTGTCCATCTGATTCCCCTCAATTACCTGATCTAGCCGGGTGGCCTGCTGCCGCCCGTTCGTCATTCAGTTCCCAGTCCGCGCTTCGGTCCCATGCGACAAAACCGCAGCGAGCCGCATCGATATGCCGTATAGAACGGTTATCGGCCGCACCGCGGTTACTCTGTAACCCAGGTGACCCGCACAAGACCCCGCCGCCGCGCGCTCGCGTTTGCAAGCGCGCCGCGACCGGCATGATTACACACGCTGCACCCGTTCGCCCATTGCATTGAGTCGCGCCATCACGCGGCGGCTCATATCGGCAAGCGGGGAAATGTCGTCGGCAGCGCCCATCGCGATCGCTTCGCGCGGCATGCCGAACACGATGCAGCTCGCCTCGTCCTGCGCGAGCGTATAGGCGCCCGCGCGGCGCATGTCGAGCAGACCCGCGGCACCGTCGCGGCCCATGCCGGTCAGGATCACGCCGATCGCGTTCTTGCCCGCATGCTGCGCGGCCGAGCGAAACAGCACGTCGACCGACGGTCGGTGCCGGTTCACCGGCGGCTCGTCGGACAGGTGCGCAATATAGTTCGCGCCGCTGCGTGCGAGCAGCAAGTGCGCATGGCCCGGCGCGATATACGCGTGGCCCGGCAGCACGCGCTCGCCGTGCTCCGCTTCTTTCACCGTAATGCGGCACAGTCCGTTCAGACGCTGCGCGAACGACTTCGTAAAGCCCGGCGGCATATGCTGCGCGATCAGCACGGCTGGCGCATCGGGCGGCAGCGGCACGAGCACTTCGCGAATCGCTTCGGTGCCGCCCGTCGACGCGCCGACGATGATCAGCTTTTCGGTCGACACGAGCGGATTGTTGAAGAGCGGCGCGTGCGCGGCTGCAGCCGCGGCCGGATGCGCACCGCCCGCTGCCGGATGCGCGGCCGGCGCCGCCTGCCGCACGCGCGCGCGGGCTGCCGCGCGCACCTTGTCGGCGAGCTTCTCCGAGTACTCGAGCATCCCGTCGCGGATGCCGACGCGCGGCTTCGTCACGAAATCGACGGCACCCAGTTCGAGCGCGCGCAACGTGATTTCCGAGCCGCGCTCGGTCAGCGACGACACCATCACGACCGGCATCGGCCGCAGGCGCATCAGCTTCTCGAGGAAGTCGAGGCCGTCCATGCGCGGCATTTCGACGTCGAGCGTCAGCACGTCCGGGTTGTGCTGCTTGATCAGCTCGCGCGCGACGAGCGGATCGGGCGCGGTCGCCACCACTTCCATATCCGGCTGGCCGTTGATGATCTCGGTCATCAGGCTGCGGATCAGCGCCGAATCATCGACGCACAGTACCTTGATCTTTTGCACAGTTGCTACGCCTCCTCTGCGGTCCGCGCATTTTTGGAATCGTTCTCGCGGCCGCCCGCGTTGAACAGCTCGATACGTGGCTTCGTTGCGCCACCGGCTGCGGCGCCCGCTGCCGGGCTGCCCGCACGCGGCGCGCTGCCGCCAGCCTTTCCGGCGCTGAACAGCTCGACACGCGCGCGCGCTTTCGCCAGGCGTTCGGCGCGCTGCTCGGCGGTCTGCCGGGCCAGCACGCGTTCGCGCTCCGCCACATCCGGGTCCTGCTGCAACCCGAGTTTTTTCACCATGACCTGGCCGGTACGCGGCAGAAACGCGACTTTGCGCGGATGCGCGCCCTGCAGGTCCTCGGCAAGGATGCGGATCTTTTCGAGCGCCAGATAACGGCGCACGAATTCCGAGTTGCGATCGCCGATGTTCATCGTCGTCATGCCCGCGAGCACCGCGGCGCCGCCGAACACTTTCGCTTCGAACCGCTCGCGGCGCCCGCCAGCCTTGATCAGCTCGTTGATCAGCACTTCCATCGCGTACGCGCCGTAGCGCATCGCGTCGGAGGCGGCCTGCACGACTTCGGCGCCGTCGTCGGGCAGCATGAAGTGATTCATCCCGCCAATGCCCGCGGTGCGGTCCTGAATGCAGGCGGCGACGCACGAACCGAGCACGGTGACGAGCACCATGTCTTCGTTCGTCGTATAGAACTCGTTCGGCAACAGCTTCACGCCGGGGCGCTTGAAGTGGTTGTCGTAGTAGAGATTGTTCGCGATCGGCAATGCGGCGCTCATGCACTCACCTCATTCATCGCGCCGGGCGTGCGCGCGGGAGCCGGCGCGGCGCCGCTGTCGCGCGTCAGCTCGTAGACGGTCTGGCCTTTGAGGCGGAACGCCTGCGTCACATAGGTGAAGTTTTCCGAGTGACCGGCGAACAGCAGGCCGCGCGGCTTGACGAGCGGTTCGAAGCGCGCGAGCACCTGCGATTGCGTCGGCTTGTCGAAATAGATCATCACGTTGCGGCAAAAGATCGCATCGAACGGATTGCGCAAGCCGTAATCGCGATCGGTCAGGTTGATCCGCTCGAAACGGATCATCGCGCGCAGTTCGGGCCGTACCTTGACGAGCCCCGCATGCGCACCGGTGCCGCGCAGGAAAAAGCGCTTCAACCGCTCCGGCGACAGATGCCGCACCTGCTCGTACTGATAGACGCCCGCATCGCATTTCGCGAGCACTTGCGTGTCGATGTCGGTCGCGAGCACGGTTGCGTGACGCGCGGCCGATTCGCCGAGCGCTTCGACGAGCGTCATCGCGATCGAATACGGCTCTTCACCGGTCGAGGCCGCCGAGCACCAGACCGACACCGGCTGCTGGCGCTTCTTCACGAACTCCGCGAGGATCGGAAAGTGATGCGCTTCGCGGAAGAACGCGGTCAGGTTCGTCGTCAGCGCGTTGGTGAACGCCTCCCATTCGGCCGGATCGTCGTTCGCTTCGAGCTGGTCGAGGTAGTCGCGGAAGCTATCGAGGCCGAGCGTGCGCAAACGGCGCGCAAGCCGGCTATACGCCATATCGCGTTTGTGATCGGACAGCGAAATGCCCGCGCGGCGATAGATCAGCTCGCGAATGCGCGTGAAGTCGGCCGACGTGAATTCGAAGTCGCGGCCCGGCTCGCCGGCGCGCGGTGCGTCGGCGCGGCCGCCGCGTTGCGTTGCGCGCGTGTCGCTCATTGGATTCCCCGATTGCGCGCTGCGTGTGTGCCACGGGCGTGCGCCGGCAACGGACGGCCTCGCCCCACCGCGCTGACAAAGCGCGCTGTGCCGTGTCGCCCGATTGCGGGCGCGAAGCCGTGCCACTGCATGTTTGCGTCAATCCTTCTAGAACGTTTCCCAGTCTGCGTCGGAGCCTGCACTTGCCGTCGTCGAAACTGCCGGGGCCGTTGCCGTTGCCTTGACAGCGGCTGCGGCACGCATAGCCGGCCGCTTCAGCACCGGCTCGCGGCGGGCAGCCGGTACATCGCCGCGCGCCGGTGCGGCTGGCTTTGCGGTGTCGTGCTTTGCTGCATCCTGCTTCGGCGCCGTGGTTTCCGCGGCTTCCGCGCCGACGCCAGCGCCGCCGCTTGAACCGATGTATGCGGGCATCACGGACTTCGTTGCGGACGCAACGAGTCGCGCCTGAACCGCGGGCGCCGCCGACTGCGGGCGAACAGCCGTGCGCGACAGCGGCGCCGCAAAGCTTCCGAAATCCGGTGAGCCGTTGGCCGACACGCGCCAACCGCCGACCACGCCACGCAACTGCCGCGTCTGTTCTTCGAGCGACGCGGCCGCGGCGGCGGCCTGTTCGACGAGCGCCGCGTTCTGTTGCGTCACGTCGTCCATCTGGCTGACCGCGCGATTGACCTGCTCGATGCCGCCCGACTGCTCTTCCGACGCCGCGCTGATCTCGCCCATGATGTCGGTCACGCGCCGCACGGCCTGCAGGATCTCTTCCATCGTGGTGCCCGCGCGGCCGACGAGTTCCGAGCCGCCCTGCACCTTCGCGGCCGAGTCGCCGATCATCTCCTTGATTTCCTTCGCCGCGCTCGCGCTGCGCTGCGCGAGGCTGCGCACTTCGCCGGCCACGACCGCGAAGCCGCGGCCCTGCTCGCCCGCGCGCGCCGCTTCGACGGCCGCGTTCAGCGCGAGGATGTTGGTCTGGAACGCGATGCCTTCGATCACGCCGATGATGTCGACGACCTTGTTCGAGCTGGCCGCGATTTCGCGCATCGTCACGACCACTTCGCTGACCACTTCGCCGCCGCGTGTCGCGATTTCGGACGCGTTGACGGCAAGCTGGCTCGCCTGCCGCGCGTTTTCGGCGTTCTGCTTCACGGTGCCGGTCAGCTGTTCCATGCTCGACGCGGTTTCCTGCAGCGAAGCGGCCTGCTGCTCGGTGCGCTGCGACAGGTCCGTATTGCCCATCGCAATTTCGCGCGCGCCCGTATCGATCGACTCGGTGCTCGAATGCACCGATTTCACGAGCGTGACCACGCCGTCCTGCATCTTGCGGATCGCGTCAAACAACCGCCCCATTTCGTTGCGGCTCGTATTGCGCACGGTCTGCGTCAGGTCGCCGGTCGCAATGCGCTCGAAGCATTCGATCGCTTCGTCGAGCGGCTTCGAGATCATGCGGCTCATCACGACGCGCACGACGATCATCATCAGCACCGCAACCGCAATGCCCACTCCGATCAGCACCTTCATGGTCGCGATATATTGCGAGGCGTCCGTCTGCTGCTGGTTCGCACGGTCCTGCAACGCCTTGACGATCGGCGCCGCTGCGTTGTCGAACGCGACGAACATCGGGCTGATCTTCGTATTCGCGATCTTGCGGTACGTGGTCAGGTCGACCTCGCGCAGCGCGGTGATCTCGGGCTCGACGCCTTCGTGCAGCAGTGATGCGCGGCGCGCAACAGCCTCGTCGATCAGCGCCTGATCGATGCCTCCCTTCTGCAGCGACGTAAACGTCTGCCACCCTTCATTCGACTTGTTGAACAGTTCCTGCGCGCGATCGATCGCCACCTTCGCCTGATCAAGCTCACCGTCGCTGAGCAGGCCGCTCGCGCGGTCGAGCGAGACGCGGCCGCGCAGCAGATAGGTCGACGTATCGCTCAATGCGCGCGTGGCCGCCAGATCGCCGTTCGCGATTTCGTCGAGGGCGCCGGTGGCGCGCGTCAGCGAAAAGACGCCGAGCGCGCCGACCGCCACCGTCAGCAGCACGAGCACGGCGCCGACCACGGTCAGCGCCGCGCGGATCGACCATCGGTTCATTTGTCGTTCTCCTGCTCGTCCCGGCCTTTAGAGACTGACCGCCTCGATCAGCTCCATTTCGCGGCTCGTCATCAGCTTTTCGATGTCCATCAGGATCAGCATGCGGCCGTCGACAGTGCCGAGGCCCGTCAGGTACTCGGTCGTCAGCGTCGCGCCGAATTCGGGCGCCGGCATGATCTGATCGGCCGTCAGCGTCAGCACGTCCGACACGCCGTCGACCACCATGCCGACCACGCGATGCGCGACGTTCAGGATGATCACGACCGTCTGGTGGTCGTATTCGACGCGGCCCAGATGGAACTTGATGCGCATATCGACGATCGGCACGATGATGCCGCGCAGGTTGATCACGCCCTTGATGAACTCGGGCGCGTTCGCGATGCGCGTGACGCTGTCGTAGCCGCGGATTTCCTGCACCTTCAGGATATCGATGCCGTATTCCTCGGCGCCGAGCGTGAAGACGAGGAACTCCTGACCGGCGGCGTCGGCCTGCGTTGCACCGCGGCGGCTCACTGCGCCGCCCAGCGCCGGGTTGATCGATTGAATGTCTGCCACGTTAGCCCCCAAAAGGGTTGGGTATGAATGGGTTTATCTAAGGGTCGATTGAGCGGTCGAATCGCCGGTCGCTCAGGCCATCGCGAGCGCGCCGTGCGCGGCGCGCGTCTCGCGGTTCAATGCCGCCACGTCGACAATCAGCGCAACGCTGCCGTCGCCGAGAATCGTCGCGGCGGAAATGCCGTGCACCTTCCGGTAGTTCGTTTCGAGGTTCTTCACGACCACCTGCTGCTGGCCGACCAGTTCGTCGATCAGCATCGCGAAACGACGGCCTTCGGTTTCCATGATCGTGACGATGCCCTGCGTTGGGTCGGTGCGCGCGCCGTCGACGGTGAACACTTCGTGCAGCGCGACGAGCGGCAGATATTCGCCGCGCACGCGCACGACGCGCTCGCCGTTCGCGACCGTGTAAATATCTTCGGCGCGCGGCTGCAACGACTCCATCACGAAGTTCAGCGGCAGGATGAAGATCTCGTTGCCCACCTTGACCGACATGCCGTCGAGAATCGCGAGCGTGAGCGGCAACACGATGCGCGTGGTGCTGCCCTTGCCTGCATGCGACGTGATTTCGACGTGGCCGCCCATCGACTGGATGTTCCGCTTCACGACGTCCATGCCGACGCCGCGGCCCGACACGTCGGTGACCTGTTCGGCGGTCGAGAAGCCAGGCAGGAAGATCAGGTTCCACACTTCCTCGTCGGTCATCGATTCGCTGACCGACATGCCCTGCTTGATCGCCTTCGCGAGAATCTTGTCGCGGCGCAGCCCGGCGCCGTCGTCGCTCACTTCAATGACGATATTGCCGCCGTGATGCGCGGCCGACAGTACGAGCTGACCCGTGCCGTCCTTGCCCGCCGCGCGCCGAGCCTCGACCGTTTCGATGCCGTGATCGAGAGAGTTGCGCACGAGGTGCGTGAGCGGGTCGATGATGCGCTCGATAAGGCTCTTGTCGAGTTCGGTCGCCTGACCGAAGGTGACGAGTTCGACTTCCTTGCCGAGCTTCGCCGCGAGATCGCGCACGAGACGCGGGAAGCGGCTGAAGACGTAGTCCATCGGCATCATGCGGATCGACATCACCGCTTCCTGCAGATCGCGCGCATTGCGCTCGAGCTGCGCCATGCCGTTGTAGAGGCGGTCGTGCAAGGCCGGATCGAACGTGCTCGTGGTTTCCGCGAGCATCGCCTGCGTGATCACGAGTTCGCCGACGAGGTTGATCAGCTGGTCGACCTTCTCGACGCCGACGCGGATCGAGCTGCCCTCGGCACTCGCGGCTGCAGCCGGGCGCGCCTTGCGGTCGCCATCGCCGGATGCGTTGGCTTGCTGCGCGGCGGCGGCCGGTGCTGGTGCTGCGACTGCGGTTGCCGGTGCGGCCGGGGCTGCGGCTGCCGGTGCGGCGGGCGCCGGCGTGGCGCTCGCCGCCGGCGCAGCCGGAACGGCCGCGGTTTGCGCGGCCGGCGCAGCAGCAGGTTGTGCCGCTGCTTGCGGCGCGGCCTCTACCGCTTGCGCGGCCGCAGCGGCCGGCGCACCTGCTGGCGCCTCTTCATCGCCGGCGGGCGCACTGCCGCGGCCGACCGAGATCTGGCTCTCGTCGATCACGAAGCACAACACCGCGACGATGTCGTCGGACGGCACATCGGTTTCGAGCCACAGCGTCAGATCGCTGCCGGTCTTCACCTGTCCGACGATCTGACCGAGGTTGCCCAGCTCTTCAGCGAGCAGCGCCTCGTCCTTCTCACCTACTCCCCGTAGCGTAATTTTCAGATGTGGCCCGGCGGCGTCTGTTGCGCCGCTCGATGCCGGTGCTGCTGTTGCTGGTGTTGCCGATGCTGCCGCGTCGATGCCGTGACGCGCATTCGCTGCGTCGACGGCCTGGTCGATCACGTGTTCGGGCGGCGAGCCCGCGGGCGCCACGGCGGCCGGCGCTGTGGCCGGCGCAATCGTTGGCGCAGCGGACGCCGCGGAAGCAGGCGCGGCAGCTGCCGACGTGTCCGCGCCGAACCGGTTCTCCGCATTGAGCCGCTCGAGCTTCGCGCAGATCGCCGCGGCCACCGCCGCGTCGGGTTCCTGGCTCGCGCGATAGTCGGCGAGCTGCCCGGACAGCACGTCCTTCGTTTCGAGGAACGTGTCGATCATGTCCTTGCGCAGCACGAGTTCGTTGTTGCGCGCGCGGTCGAGCAGCGATTCGAGAATGTGCGTCGTCTCCGTCAGCGCGGTAAAGCCGAACGTCGCGGCGCCGCCCTTGATCGAATGCGCGGCGCGGAAAATCGCAGCGAGATCTTCCGGATCGGGTTGGCCGACGTTCAGATTGAGCAGCAGCTGCTCCATCTGCGCGAGCAGTTCATCCGCTTCGTCGAAGAACGTCTGATAGAACTGTGTGATATCGAGTGTCATGCCTGGTTCACCGCGAATATTTCTGTCTGCTGGGCTCGTGCTGCCGGATTGTCTGGTGCTGCGTGACGGTGCTTCAGGGTTGCATCAGGTTCAAGCGGGCGCATCGAGCGTCGAAACGAGCTCGGTCAACATATCCGGATCGAGCGGTTTCTCGATCCAGCCCGTTGCGCCCGCCGCACGCGCCGCCTCCTTGAATGGTTCGCCGGATTCCGTTGTCAGCAACAGGATCGGCGTCGCCTCGTAGGCCGGGTTCGCGCGCAGCAAGGCGATCAGATCGACACCGGTTTTGCCCGGCATGTGCTGATCGGTCAGCACGAGATCGAACGCCATCGCGAGCGCGTGCTCAAGTCCTTCATCTCCATCTTTGGCGACCGTCACGTCGTAACCGGCGGTCGTCAGCGTCGCGGAGAGAATCTCCCGCATGGCAGCCGAATCGTCGATCGCGAGAATGTGCCTGATCATGAAAACCTCGCTGCGTCTCGAATATTGGGTTTACTTGATCTCTACTGCTGCCGGAGCGGCCGGCGCCGGCTGCGGCGTCGTGATGCCCGGCGCCGCAACGTCCGGCACGACAACACCCGGCGCCCGTACTGCCGGCGCCGCGCCGGCCGCCGTCGCCTGGCCGATCTTCTGCACGAGCGGCGGTGCGAACGACGCGGACCCGCCTGCATCGTCCGACAGCGTGGTGGTCGTCGTGTCGTCCTGGTTCATCTGGTCTTCGGACTTCTTGTTGAGCACGATGATGCTGATGCGCCGGTTCTCCGGATCGAGCGGATCGGCCTTGTTGAGGTTCTGCGTCGACGCGAGGCCGATCACGCGCAGCACCTTCGATTCGTCCATGCCGCCGCCGATCAGCTCGCGACGCGATGCGCTCGCGCGGTCCGCGGACAGCTCCCAGTTGCTGTAGCCTTTCTCGCCGCCCGCGTACGGCACGGCATCGGTGTGGCCCTGCACGACGATGCGGTTCGGCACGTCGTTCAGCGTCTTGCCGATCTCGCGCAGGATGTCGCGCATATACGGCTCGACTTCGTCCTTCGCGGTGGCGAACATCGGTCGCTTCTGCGAATCGACGATCTCGATGCGCAAGCCCTGCAGCGTCGAGTCGATACGGATCTGCTGCTTGAACTGGCGCAGCACCGGGTTCGCCTGGATCGCGGCCATCAGCTTGACTTGCAGGTCGTGCAGGCGCACCTGTTCGCGCCGCTCGAGCTGGCCCTGGCTCAGCGCGGCCGCCTCGTCGTCGTTGTGCGCGACCGAATGCGTGCCGTTGCGCGTCTGGCCGTCGGTCTGGCGCATCACGCCCTGGCGGTCGGTCGATACGTCGCGGCCGCCCGCGCGAATCACGCTCGAATCGGTCGAGCTGCGGTCGCCGCCCCACAAGGTGATTTTCAGCGGCTGGTTGAAGTAGTCGGCAATGCCTTTCAGCTGGACCGTGGAGGCCGAGCTCAACAGCCACATCAGCAGGAAGAACGCCATCATCGCGGTCATGAAGTCCGCGTACGCGAGCTTCCACGCACCGCCGTGGTGTCCGGCTTTTTTCGGCGCGGAGCGTTTGACGACGATCGCGCGATCTTTATCCTTGCTCATTTCGCTGCTCCGCCTGCCTCTGCCTTACTTCGCTTTCACGCGCCGCACGTGCTCTTCGAGCTCGGCGAACGACGGGCGCTCGGTCGAGAACAGCACCTTGCGGCCGAATTCGACCGCAATCGCGGGCGCGTAACCGTTCAGGCTCGCGAGAATCGTGACCTTGATGCACTGGAACATCTTCGTCGACTCGGTCACGCGCTGTTCCGCGACGCTCGCGAGCGGCCCGATCAGGCCGTACGACAGCAGAATGCCGAGGAATGTGCCGACCAGCGCCTGCGCGATCATCTGGCCGAGAATCGCGGGCGGCTTGTCGGCGGACGCCATCGTGTGGACCACGCCCATCACCGCCGCGACGATACCGAAGGCCGGCATCGCGTCGCCGATCTTCGCGAGCGCGTGGCTCGGCGCTTCGCCTTCCGCGTGATGCGTTTCGATCTCTTCGTCCATCAGGCTTTCGATCTCGAACGCATTCATGTTGCCGCCCACCATCAGCCGCAGGTAGTCGGTCAGGAATTCGACGATGTGACGGTCGGCCAGGATCTTCGGGTACTGGGTGAAGATCGGGCTCTTTTCCGGATCGTCGATATCGGCTTCGAGCGTGAGCGTGCCTTCCTTGCGCGCCTTCGCGAGCAGCACGTACAGGAGCGCCATCAGCTCCATGTAGACGTCCTTGTTGTACTTCGAGCCCTTGAACAGCGTCGGGATCACGCGGACGGTTGCCTTGATGGTCTTCATCCCGTTGCCGAGAATGAAAGCTCCTACGCCCGCGCCGACGATCATCAGCACCTCGACGGGCTGCAGAAGCGCAGCCAGATGGCCGCCCTCCAGCACGTAGCCGCCGAAGACGGACAGCAGCGTCACGAGTGTTCCCAGGAAAATCAGCACCGCGGAGCCCCCAAATTAGGCGACGGAGATCGTCGTTAATTGGGTTTACGGCAGGGAAAAGAAAAACCTTTGACGGAAAAGCGGCAGGCCGCCCCCGTGTAAACCTCGGGGCGGCGGCGCTTTGCGGGGAAAAGCTCAAACCGCCGCGCGCGTCCGTTCGTCCGCGGCCTTGCGGGTCTTTCCCGCTCGCGAAGGCGGCTGGCACAGCCCGCAGACGAAGCCCGCGCGCGGATCGTGCGCATGCGCGACGAAATGACCGCCGCACCGCGTACACGGCGTCAGCTGCAGCATGCCCGAGTCGAAAAAGCGCACGAGCGTCCAGGCGCGCGTCAGGCTCAGCACCGGCTCTTCGCCGTTCATTTGCACATGCTCGCGGTATAGCCGGTAGCCCTTGACGATCGATTGAATCGTCTCGCAGCCGCCGCGCGCCGACATGAACCGGTAGATGTTGTAAAACAGCGACGAGTGAATGTTCGGCTGCCAGGTCATGAACCAGTCGGTCGAGAACGGCAGCATGCCCTTCGGCGGCGATTCGCCTTTTAATTCCTTGTACAGCTTGATCAGACGGTCGCGCGACAGGCTCGTTTCGGCCTCGAGCAATTGCAGACGCGCGCCGAGCTCGATCAGCTCGATCGCCAGCGTGATTTCGCGCACCTCGAGCACGACGCTCTTAGTGGCCATGCGCGATGCGTCCCATCGTGTGGAAACCGCCGGCAGCGACCGCAGTAGCCGTGGCTGGCCGCATCGCGGCGCTCAGGCCGCGCCGGGCGGCGAAGTGCGTGCAAACCTGCAACGCAGCGCGCATCAGCCGATCTGCTCCACGGGCTGGCCCGCCATGAGGATGGCCGAGTGCGCCTGGCTCACGGAAGTCGGCTTGCCCTTGTCGGCGAGCGAAGAAAGGATCGCGTGATCGTCGAAACGGAAGCGGCACAGCAGCTGGTTCGACGCCGACAGCTTGACGGTCTGCGCGAGCGTCAGATTGATGAGCACGTCGGCGAGCTGCTCCGAGATTCCCATGCGGAACATGCCCATCGGCTTGTCGTCGCGCAACAGACGTTGTGCGAGCAACAGATACGACAGGTTCACTTCCTTGATCTCATTGAGCATGTCACTACTAGCGACGGTAGCGCTCATGATTCCCCCGAATTTGAATCCTGATTGAAGCTTGATTGGTCTTGACTGGTCTTGTCTGGCCTGCACGAAATCGTTTGCTCTTTCGCGTCCGCTGTTTTTTTCAAGGGACACGATCGGCAGTGTGATGACCGTGCTGGCATTGTGTCCCTGGCCGTTTCGCACGAAAAGCGGACATTTGCCCGCCACGACGCCGGATTAGTCCATTAATGCTGTAGGAATTTTTCCTACAAAAGCAGGGGCGTAACTACGGGGATGCTTCGCGGATAGGGGTGCGCGAGGCGGACGGGCCTGGGCGGGAGATGGGCGAGCGAATTATAGGATGATTTCACACTGCCGCAACAATCGACGTGTAACGGAAAACGCGCCTCTTGCCATCATGCGGTCGCCTCGCCCATCATGTCGGGCGGCCGCAAAGCCTTGTCGCGCAAGGATCGGGGCTTGATCGTGACAATTGCAACGGCGGTCGTTTCCCGCTGTAACAACATTAAGCGTTTGAAAAATAGGTCGAATTATCGCGCTGGATACCGATAATGAGCCTTAAGGGATAACCCGATTCGGCTTCAGGCCGCCATCGGGCGAGCGCACCCGGAGCTTTCAGCCAGGTCAGTTTCATTGTGGCCTGTCCGCGCCGCCCATCCGTCCGACCGGCATTCGCCTTCCGCTGCGCCTTTCGCGCCGTCGTGCGAACCAGCCCTTTGAACAGGAGTTCATACAATGCGAATCGCACAAATCGCGCCGCTTTACGAAGCCGTTCCTCCGAAGCTCTACGGCGGCACCGAGCGAGTCGTGTCCTATCTCACCGAGGCACTGGTCGACCTGGGTCACGACGTGACGCTCTTCGCGAGCGGCGATTCCGAGACGTCCGCGAAGCTCGAAGCCGCATGGCCGCGTGCGCTGCGTCTGGATCCGACGATCCGCGACGCGATGGCGCCGCACATGCTGCTGCTCGAGCGCGTACGCCGCATGGCGCATGAGTTCGATGTCCTGCACTTTCACCTCGACTACCTGCCGTTCCCGCTGTTTTCGCAGCTGGACACGCCGTTCGTCACCACGCTGCACGGCCGGCTCGACTTGCCTGAGCTGCAGCCGATGTTCGACACCTTCGGCGAAGCGCCGGTCATCTCGATCTCCGACTCGCAGCGCCAGCCGCTGCCGCAGGCGAACTGGCTCAACACGATTTACCACGGCCTGCCGGACCAGTTGCTCACGCCGCGCACCGATCGCAAGCCCGAGTACCTGGCCTTCCTCGGCCGGATCTGTCCGGAAAAGCGCGTCGACACGGCGATCCGCATCGCCGCACAGACGGGGCTGCCGCTGAAGATCGCCGCGAAGGTCGACAAGGTCGACATGGAATACTTCAAGTCGGAAATCGAGCCGCTGCTGTCGCAGGCGCATGTCGAGTTCATCGGCGAGATCAACGAGGCGCAGAAGCCCGAGTTCCTGTCCGGTGCGAAGGCCCTGCTGTTCCCGATCGACTGGAGCGAGCCGTTTGGTCTCGTGATGATCGAGTCGATGGCGTGCGGCACGCCGGTTATCGCGTTCAACCGCGGCTCGGTGCCGGAAGTGATCGATCATGGCGTGACAGGCTATATCGTCGAAGACGTGCAAGGCGCGGTCGCCGCGCTCCAGCGTATCGATGAACTGTCGCGCGAAGAGATTCGCACGCAGTTCGAGAAGCGCTTCAGCGCAAAGACGATGGCGCAGAACTACGTCGACGGCTATATGACGTTGATCGAAGCGCAGCGCCGGCCGATCCTGCGCCGCGTGGCCGCCGCGGGCTAAGGAAGCGCAACGCATGGCGCCGGGGCTTGCGCCCTCGGCGTCAGGTGTGCGGGTTCAATTCTGGTTTGGCTTCGCTTTTGGTTTGGTTTAGTTCGCCCGGAAATAAGCGTTTTCCCGATGTTTTGTGCGGCTTTCCGAGAATGTACCAGGTGTCCGCTTTCAGCGAATTAGCTGATGTAAAACGTTTGCGCACCTTCGTATTGCAGTAGAAGTGTGCATGACATGCAAAAGCCGCCTTTGGAAGGCGGCTTTTTTATTACGTTGGCTTCGAGCGAGCTATAGGCGCGTATAGCTCACTGAGCAGCCGGTCAGGTTTTGGGCAAACGGTTTGCCCGAAGCTTTTGGATCGCCTTTCAGAACGCATTAGACTGCTTCGATGCGTTCGCACAAATTCCGAATTGACTCCTACTTGAGTCAGATTTCAGTAGATGTGTGAGCATTGGCGTAACCGTGTATGGATCAGACCATGAACGGTTACGCAATATCCATACACTTCGATTACGCCTGGCCGATCAGGAAGCGGTCACGGCTCTTGCCGGCAATCCATTTCGGCGGCTTGCCGCGCCCACTCCACGTGCTGCCGGATTTCGGATCGCGGTATTTCGGCGGGAGCGGTGCCTTCTTCGGCGGACGCCCGCGCCGCGCGGCGGCAGCAAAGCCCAGGTCTTGCGGCGTCAGACCGTACTCGGCAATCTGACGTTGAATCTCTGCAATCACATTGCCGACTTCGATACGGCGGGCTTCCTCCGCCTGAGCTTGCAGCTTGGCAATCTGGCTCTTCAGATCAGCATATTGCGACATTTCGGCCTCCCTTTTTGTTCAACCCCGTCGGTTCGGAGATTAGCGTTGTTTAATAAAGTCCGCAACGGACCATTATCATTTTACGCGAAATCCTCTGATAATTTTTACGAAAGAAACGATTAAACGAGCTGCAAATTTTACGAAGAATATGGGCTCCCGGAGTGCGGAATTAACAAAAGTTGACATCCTCATTCCGAATACGTCTGTTCGAATACGCTCCAATCCGAATATATCGGCAAATTCGTGTGTCCTGTTAGGACATGTCGACCAACCGTTTGTCTGTGATTTGCGTTGTGCGCTTCGTCGTGCGTTTGGTTGGGCGGCGCTTCGTCATGCAAATCGTCTCGCGATTTGCGGCGCGGCTTTGTATTGGACGAAGCGAGCGAGACTCGTTGCCCCGTTCGGGCTCCGCTCGCGCATCGCATCGCAGCTATTCAGACTTGAAGCCTCGATGATTAATCGCGCGGCACAGATGTAAGGCTGGCTTACGGCAGATGTGGTGAATTGCCTTGCCCGTGCGCCCGAAAGACCTGCGAGCCCCGCCGGGCATACGGTTTTGCAGCCGCGTGCTCGCTATGCACACACGCGGGACGACAAACCCAGGCTTGCACTCCGTAACATCCTGTCTCAGTACGCTGCGGGTGGAATGCGTAGATTGAATCTGTGCGACAGAGATGTCGCGTTCGGTCAGCTGGGTTGCATGGGGCAACTTCGCTGCCTGACACAGGAGGAATCCACATGAAGCGCATCGTCACTCATCTGCTTATCGCAGCGGGCCTCGCGGCCGGCGCATGCGGGGTCGCGCAGGCGCATAGCAACGTCGGCATCGGGATTTCGCTGGGCACGCCGGCATACGTGCAGCCGGCGCCCGTGTATGCGGCGCCGCGGCCGGTCTACTACCAGCACTGGAACCATGGCTGGGATCGGGATCGCCGCGACTGGAACCGCGGCGATGATCATCGCTGGGAATACCGCGACCGGAATCACCGCAGTTGGGATCACGGCCGTACGTGGGGTAACTGGCGCGACTAGCAAGGTAACCGGTAAAGGCGTCGCGGCGGTGGCGGGCGCGGATCAATGCACCGCCGCCGATGCATGATCGGCTAACGGCGTGGCTGATTGCATAACTGACCAACAAGCCATTGCGGGCGCAAATACTGCGCCCGCGCTTTCTTCTTCGATGCCGTTAAATCACGGCTTCGGCAGGCATCACGAAAGGCCGTGCTTCACGGCATCACTTCGTCAGGCAGCTCGAACAGCCTGCGCAAGTGGTGAGCAACGCCCGCCTCGAAGTTGTTGCCAATGCGCAGCACCGCCGGCAGTCTCGCGATCAGATCGGGGTTCGCGTTATTCATCATGAACGGATGGCCCGCTGTTTCGAGCAGATCGATGTCGTTCATGTTGTCGCCGAATGCAACGCAGCGCGCGGCATCGATATCGAGGCGGTTCAGCACGACACGCAGCGCGCGTCCCTTCGACACATTCGGCGCCATGACCTCGAGACAATCCGGCATCGAATACGTGACGTATAGCGACGCGCCGAACTCGCGTTCGAGATTGGCCGACACCGCGGCGAGATCGTCGGGCTCGCCGATATACAGCACCTTCGCGATATCGCGGCCGTCGTGCGCGTTCAGATCAACGACTTCATACGCGAAGCCCGAGTCCTGGTGATAGCGCAGCAGATGCGGCGCATCGCGATCGATAAACCATTGATGGTCCGCAAACAGATTCGCGATCACGCGCCCGTGCGCGCCGGTGATGTCCGGCTGCACCAGACGCTTGACCGTGGCCGGCATCAGGTTCTGCGCGTGAATCATCGCGCCGTCGGGTGCGTGAATGCGCGCCCCGTTCGACGTGACCAGATACGGATGAATGCCGAGTACATCGCGAATGCCGGCCACATCGGAATAATGCCGCCCGGTCGCGATGATGAAATGCAGCCCTTGCGCCTCGAGACTGCGCACGGTCGAGACCGTGAACGGGTCGACCTGATGGTTGGCGTTGAGCAGTGTGCCGTCGAGATCGGTGGCGATGACGCTATACATAGAGGTGGGCGGCGAACGACTTTCGGAGTTCGTATTTTATCGTCGCCCGCCCTGCGGTCATGCTCCCGCGGAGAATACTTTCGCCGCTTCGCGTTGCGCGAGCTGCAGCGCGCCGTGCGCCGAGTCCGAGAGCGGCGCGCGTAGACGCGCCTGCAAGCCCGCGGGCACAAACTCGCGCAGCGGCACGGACAACCCGCCGCACAGCGCGACCGGCAACCCGTGACCGGGATCGAGCGCATCCGCCAGCTGTTCGATCTGCTGACCGGCTTCGGCAAGCAAGCGTGCCGCCACCGGATGATCGCGATGCGCGAGCACCACCGGCGCGAGGCTCGCATAGGCCGTGGTATTCGCGGCACAGAGCCAGACCACGAGGCTGTCACGGTCCTCCGCGCCGACCTTCTCGAGCAACGCGCGCGCGAGATCGTCGAGCGGCGCGCGGCCATCCAGCGCGCGCTGCGCATGCACAATGATGCGCAGCCCGAACCATGCGCCGCCGGCTTCGTCCGCGGTCGGATAGCCGTAACCGCCTGCAATCCGGCAGACACCCGATTCATCGAGCGCGGCCGCAATGCTGCCGGTGCCGATCGCGACGACGACACCGGGCGCGCCGCCATGCGCGCCGAGCAAGGTCGTATAGGCATCGCTTTCGACGGCAAGACCGGCCACCGCCGGCGCCCGCTCGCGAAACGCGGCGAGCCAGTCGCGATTGTTCACGCCGGCGAGCCCGCAACCGACCACGCAACGCGACCAGTCGAGCGCGAGACCGGCGCGCGCAAACGCATCGGCGCTGGCCGCTTCGATCGACTGCCACGCGCGCTCGACGCCGAGCGCGAGGCCCGACGGGCCGCTCGTCGCGATGGCGAGTTCGCGCCCTTGCGCATCGCCGAGCACGACGCGCGTGCCCGTGCCGCCACCATCGACGCCAATCAGATAGAAGTGCGTATCCATCGGATAAAGTTTGTTGAGAGTCATGCGGTGGCCCGAACCGGACGCCGCCATCGCGCAACCGCGCCGCAACGCGCCAGTGAGATCGGGCGATCGGGCAATTGGCCAATCCGCCATCTGCCGATCGACTATTGGCCGGATGGCCAGCTTGCGAACCGATGTCGATCGGCTATGCTTGCAAAGCCTTTCTTCACCCATTCGACACATTCACCACGCCGGAGCCGCAACATGACACAGCGCGAGATCGCACGCTGCACCTGGGCAACAAGCGAAGCACTCGCACACTATCACGACAACGAGTGGGGTGTCCCGTCCCGCGACGATCGCCATCTGTTCGAGATGCTGGTGCTCGAGGGCGCGCAGGCCGGCTTGTCGTGGTCGACCATTCTGAACAAGCGCGAGGGCTACCGCCGCGCGTTCAAGGACTTCGATATCGATACGGTCGCCCGCTTCACGCCGAAGCGGATCGATACGCTGATGCTCGACGCGTCGATTGTCCGCAATCGCGGCAAGCTCGAATCGGCCGTGGCCAACGCGCGCGCGGTTCAGCAGATTCGCGACGAACATGGGTCGCTCGCGAACTTCATCTGGTCGTTCGTCGACGAAACGCCGATACAGAATGCGTGGAAGTCCTACCAGCACGCGCCTGCGTCGACGGAAGTCTCTGACGCGCTCAGCAAGGGCCTCAAAGCGTACGGCTGCAAATTCGTCGGCACGACGATCTGTTATGCGTTCATGCAGGCGGTCGGCATGGTCAACGACCATCAGGCGGACTGCGAATTTCACGCGAAATGCGCGGCGCTCGGCAAGAAGAGCCGCGGCCGCAAAGCGGCAAAAGAGACAGACAAAGAAAAAGCGGAGTGAACCGAAGTTCACCCCGCTTCTGAATCTGAGCCCCGCGCGCGCCCGATGGTCAGGTTGGTGACCAGGTAGGTCTACCGCGCGGTTAAGCCGCCACTTCTTAGTGGAGCTTCTTCGGCAGCATCTGGCTGCGCAGGCGCTTGTGCAGGCGCTTGACCGCAGCTGCCTTCTTGCGCTTACGCACGGCCGTCGGCTTTTCGTACGACTGACGCTCGCGCAGTTCGGCGATCAGGCCGTTCTTTTCGATTGCGCGGCGGAAGCGGCGGATCGCCACTTCAAACGGCTCGTTTTCCTTCAAAAAAATGGTCGTCATGGAGTTCCTAACTCGATCATTGATACGGTTTCAACAGCGTGAGGTAAGGCGGCTGCGCCGCGACCTTCGTTGTTATCCTCACGCGCCGGCGCTCCGGTGGGATGTCCCGCTGAATTCGCAGCCACACGGGCCGGAGCGGGACAAACAGCTTGCGAAGCGGCCCGGAGGCCGGAAAAGAGGTGGGAAGTCACCGTAAGCGGAAAACTCACCATCGCCCAGAGGACGATCTCAATCCAATCCGCGATCTTATCAGGATTTCGGACGTTGAACCAGCCATTTTTCCACCCGTTCAACGACTTGCGGACCTGTTTTCGGACCCGGGAAGCCGTCCGCGCCGAAACCGATGCACTCACCGATGCGATGTGCATCATCAAGACCGGAATCGCAAGGACCCCACGCTATCTCACGCGACGATGGCCCAGGCAGAGCCACATTCAAGCTGCAGCGCCGTTATTTTTTTGACCGGCGCGAACTCCGCCATTAACAAATTCTTACAACCCTGGCGCCCGATTCCAAGCACCTGAATCGCAAAGATTTTCGGCCCGGCGCGCAAAAAGGGCCCGGAAAGCCTTAGCTGGCGCGGTTCTCCAATAAACACCAGCAATCTTGTTCGCTCCCTCAAGTTTTTTTTCTCAACGCCGTCAACCTTCACTGAGGCGGCCAGCAATGAACGAGTGCTTCCGCCGATCTCAACGTTGCCATGTTTCAAAGACTAACGCCTCTACGGAGAACCACATGTCTCTTTCTATTAACAGCAATATTCCGTCGCTGGTCGCTCAGGAAAACCTGAACGGTTCCGGCAGCGCCCTGTCCCAAGCCATCACGCGCCTGTCGTCGGGTAAGCGTATCAACAGCGCGGCCGACGACGCAGCTGGCCTCGCCATCTCCACCTCGCTCCAAACGCAGATCAACGGCCTGAACCAGGGCGTGTCGAACGCGAACAACGGCGTGTCGCTGGTGCAAACGGCCAGCACGGGCCTCGCGCAGATCACGGCAAGCCTGCAGCGTATCCGTTCGCTGGCTGGTGAAGCAGCAGGCGGCACGCTGACGACGGCTAACCAGCAAGCACTGCAGCAGGAAGTCACGCAGCAGATCGCTGAAGTGAACCGTATCGCTTCGCAAACGCAGTTCAACGGCATCGGCCTGCTGGACGGCGGCGCTGGCGTGATCCAGGTGCAAGTCGGCGCGAACGTCGGCCAGACGGTTTCGCTCGATCTGAGCCAGGGCGTTTCGGCGGCATCGCTCGGCGGCGGCTTCGTGCAGAAGGGCAACGTCCTCGGCACAATCACGAACCTGAACCTCGACGCAAACGGCGCGGAAACGTCGGGCGCGGGCACGATCACGTCGGTCAACATCGTCTCGGACGGCAACGGCGGCTTCACGTTCAGCGACCAGAACGGCAACGCAATCTCGTCGACCGCATCGGCGGCCCTGTTCACGACGACGACGACCAACGGCGTCTCGTCGCTGAAGCTCTCCAGCACCAGCGCGCTCCAGCCGGCAGCCGAAATCACGGCGATCGCGACTGCGTATGGCGCCGGTTCCGCCGCGGCAACCGACGGCACGGTCTACGGCGTGATCTCGGGCATCAACGTCGATGCGTCAACGGGTAAGGACGCGCCGACTGGCGACACGAACACGATCACGTCGGTCTCGGTCGAGTCGGACGGCAAGGGTGGTTTGAAGTTTGTCGACCAGCACGGCAAGGCGCTCTCGTCGAGCGCACAGGCAGGCCTGTTCTCCACGACGGGCGGTGTCTCGTTCGCCACGGTGCCGACCAGCACGATCGGTTCGTCCGCGGCCGGCACGCAGCCGGCGGGTTCCGAACTCGCGGATATCAACACGCTGAACGTGCCGACGTCGGTATCGCAGATCGACATCAGCTCGACGGAAGGTGCGAACAACGCGCTGAACTCGATCGACAACGCGCTCGCCGCAATCGCCAACATCCAGGCATCGCTCGGCGCGGCACAAAACCGCTTCGGCGCGATTGCGCAATCGCAGCAGAACGAGTCGACCGACCTCGCAAGCGCCCAGTCGCAAATCACGGACGCTGACTTCGCGCAGGAAACGGCGAACCTGAGCAAGGCGCAAGTGCTGCAACAAGCCGGTATCTCGGTGCTCGCGCAAGCGAACTCGCAGCCGCAGCAAGTGCTGAAGCTTCTGCAGTAAGATTCGCCTCCAGCGAATTGAAGGCAGTAGAAAGTAGTCTGTAGTGAGCAGCAAGCAGTGACGCACGCGGGTGAGCCGGCAGTTCATGCAGTACGGCTCATCCGCGGGCGCGTCTTGAGGGGGCAAAGCCCCGTTTCGAATACCGGCGGTATGAAAGCGAGCGCAATGATTGCGCAAACAGACCGTCAAGCCATTGCAATACTGACGAAGCAAAGAACAACCGAACGAAGCAGTAGCCCGACGCAAGCCGCGTCGCAAACCCGGATCGTTGCACATTAGCCTGGCCCAGCGGGGCCGCATGGAGCCTCTCAGATGAGTTCACCCGTTAACTCCACGGCAGCCGCCGCCGCAGCCGCCGCAGCCGCAGCCGTTCAGGCCGCTGCCCAGTCGCTGATCAGCGGCTCGACCGGCAACTCGTCACTGGACGTCAATTCGCTCGTGTCAGCGCTGGTGAAGGCGAAAACCGCGGGTCCGGCAGCGGCGATTCTCGCGCAGGGCAAGAGCGACCAGACCGAAATCACCGGACTCGCGACGCTGTCCGCCGCCATGTCCGGCCTGCAGTCGGCGATGGCGCCGTTTCTGAACGGCAACGCCCTTGCGTCGTTCTCCGCGAAACTGAGCGGCGAAGGGATCACGGCGAAAGCCGGCGATGGCGCCGCGGAGGCCAGCTATCAGATCGATGTCAAGCAGGTCGCGCAAGCACAGTCGATTACGTCCGGCCTGTTCTCGAGCACCGACGCGGCCGCAATGGGCACCGGCACACTGACCATCTCGCTTGGCGGCGACTCCGGCACGAAGTCGTTCCAGGTCAACGTCGACTCGTCGAACGACAGCCTGCAGCAGATCGCGGACGCGATCAACTCGGCATCCGACAACCCCGGCGTCAAGGCGACCGTCATCACGGGCGCGAACGGCCAGTCGATCACGCTGCAGTCCACGACCACCGGCGGATCGAAAACGATCGATGTCACGTCGAGCGCCACCAGCGGCCCGCTGTCGCAACTCGCGGTGAGCACGACCGCCGGCGCGGCCGGCGCCCCGTCGACCATCGATACGGTCAACGGCTGGTCGCAGAATACGGCCGCCCAGGATGCGCAGCTCACCGTCAACAACACGCTCGTCACGAGCTCGACGAACACGATTACCGGCTCGATTCCCGGCGTCACGCTGACGCTCGACCCCAACAACCCGAAGACGCTCGACGCGCAAACGCTCACGGTCGCGTCGGACGACAGCTCGGTAGAAGGCGACGTGTCCGCGTTCGTCTCGGCCTACAACGCCGTGATCGACCAGCTGAACACGCTTGCCGCGCCGGGCACGGCGGGCGTACAGGGCAGCGGCGGCCAGCTGCTCGGCGACGAAATGATCAACCAGATCGGCGCGGCGCTCGGCGGCATCGTCGGCGGCAAGGTGTCGAGCGGCGGCTTGCAGGGCACACTCGCCGCGCTCGGCATTTCGTTCCAGCAAAACACGGGCGGCCTGCCGTTCGCGGAACTGCAAATCGACGCCGACCCGAACCTCCCGACGCTCGACAGCGTGATCTCGAGCAATCCGGCGCTGATCGGCGCGCTGTTCAACGATACGAACGGTATCGCGACGCAGCTGAATGCGCTGGTGGACACGTACACGAAAGATAAAGGTATTATCTCGTCGCGCACGGACGCGCTCACCGCGGATATCACCGCACTCTCGAAACAGCAGGACGATCTGGACGATTACGCCGCGCGCCTGACGTCGCAGTACAACGACCAGTTCACCGCGCTCAACACGCTGATGGCGCAGGCGCAGTCGAACCAGAGCTACCTGACGGCGCTGTTCGGCGGCAGCAACAGCAGTGGCGCGCTGGCGCAGAACAGCGGCCACTAAGTGGCAAGTAAGCGGTAACTAAGCGGCAACCAAGCGGCGGTTCACCAACGAGGAGTACGCGAGGCCATGGACCAGAATCAATTGCTCGAGCGAGTCGTCGGGCTGACACAGATGATCGAGGAAGCTGCGGCGATCTCCGACTGGCCGCGCGTTGCCCGTTTGATGGAGCGGCGCACGCCGCTGCTCGAATCGCTGACGTTGCCGACCTCGCCCGCCGCGCTGCAAGCGCTGCGCCGCGTGCAGGCATCGATCGAAACGCTGCGTTCGCGCGCGAAAACCTCGCGCGAGGAACTCGAAACGGAATACGGCACCGCCGTCCGCGGCGTGCAGGCCGCCAACGCGTACACGCGCGTTGGCATGCTGTAACGGCATAGACGTAAGGTGCCAAGCGAATATCGATAAGAATAACGCGCCGGTTGCAAGGCGTGCTCGTTCAGCTCAAGCCCGCTACCAGCGGGCTTTTTTTATGGGCGCGCGACCGGAAGAGCCTGCGCGGCGCCCGACCCGTACGCGCCCCTACGCGCCGAAAAACGGGTGAATCCCGCATCTGCTCGCCGGATCGTCCGGAACTCAAGTCTCTAGACTTGTATATGGGGCACTGTGCGCTCAGGCATGTCGGCCTGACGTTCGATGCCCATGCCCGGAATGGAACCCATGACACTCGACGCCACCCTGCAGCAGGCCGTGCAACACCATCAGGCGGAAGCCTTCGCGGAAGCGGAACGGCTGTACCGCTCGATCCTGCAAGCGCAGCCCGATCATCCGGAGGCGAATCACCATCTCGGCATGCTCGCGGTGCAGCTCGAGCAGCATGCGATGGGATTGCCCTTTTTGAAGGCGGCGGTCGAGGCAAGCCCGCAGCACGCCGAGTTCCGGCGCGACTACATCGACGCGCTCGAAGCGACGGGGCAACGCGATGAAGCCGCACGCGTGCGCGACGCCGGCCGTGCGCACAGCACGCCGGCGAACGCAGGTTTTGTCACCGGGATCCACGCGAACGCAGCGACCAACGCAGCGGCACCCAATGCCGCAAGCGCAATGCCGACGAACGCCGCCGCGGCATCCGCCGAGATCGACGTCCTCGCGGTCCAATTCGTCGAAACGATTGCCTTGCTGACCGCAAAAGGCGATCACGCGAGCGCCGAAGCGCTCGCGCAACAGATGGCGCGCCTGCTGCCCGAACACGGCTTCGGCTGGAAAACGCTCGCACACGCGGCATTGCGGCGCAGCGACCTCGACGGCGCGCTGGTCCCGCTCCAGCATGCGGTGCGACTGATGCCGCAAGACGAGCCGCTGCGCAACCATCTGAACGCCGCGATCGCGATGCGCAATGCGCGCGCATTAGACCAGGCCGGACAGTACGAGGAAGCCGAGCGGCTTTACCGGATCGTCGTCGGCTGCTATCCGCAGTATCCGGACGCGCTGCACAAGCTCGCTGTCGTGCTGATTCGCCTGCGTCAGCCCGACGCGGCCGTGCCGCTGCTCGAGCACGCGATCGGCCTTAATCCGAATCAGCCGCAGTACTGGATGAACTACGTCGATGCGTTGCTGCAGTCGGGGCAGACGAAGGCCGCCTGGGCGGCGCTCGAAATGGGCCAGCAACGCGGCATGACCGGCGCCGCCGTGGACGCGGTCATCAACCTGATGACGACGATCAGCGCGCAGAACCTCGAGATCAAGCCTGCGCCGATCACGGCACCGCCGGCCGACGCTAGCGCACCCGCGCCCGCGCCGAGCGATGCAACCGCACCGGCACCCGCACCGGCGACGGCAAAAACCGCACGCCCGTCGCGCCCCGGCGCCGCCGGCGAACCGATGCCGTCGCAACGCGAATGCGACACGGCGGTCGCGCACTTCAACAAAGGACGGCTCGACGAAGCCGTCGCCGCCGGCCGCTCGCTGACGGAGCGTTTCCCGTCGCTGCCGCTCGGCTGGAAGGTGCTCGGCTGCGGCAGCTACCGGCTCGCGAAATACGACGACGCGTTCGGCGCGCTGCAGACGGCAAGCAAACTGGCGCCGCTCGACGTCGAAGTCCTGCAGGCGCTCGTCAGCCTTCTGATGGCGAAGAACATGCATCAGGACGCGGAAGCGCGCTGTCAGGCGATGCTCGACATCGAGCCCGAGAACCCGGAAGGCCAACGCATCATGGGCATCGTGCTGTTGACGCAGGGCCGTCTGAAGGAAGCGGAGCAACTTGCGCGCAACTCGGCCGCGACGTCTCCCGATGGCTCCGGCACCCAGGTCACGCTCGGCGCAATCCTGCTGCAGCAAGGGCGGCACGCGGAAGCCGCGAAGGTATTCCGGCGCGCGTTGGAGCTGGACCCGACGCACACCACGGCCTTCGAGAATCTGAACTTCTGTCTGAGCCACGTCGAAAACGTGGAACCGGACGATCTGTTCGCCGAACACGTCCGTTACGGCGAACACTTCGAAACGCCGCTAAAAAAGCACTGGAAACCGCATCGCAACCGCAAGAATCCGGACCGGCCGCTGCACGTCGGCTTT
The DNA here is from genome assembly GCF_019428685.1 of Paraburkholderia edwinii. Classification (NCBI taxonomy): domain Bacteria; kingdom Pseudomonadati; phylum Pseudomonadota; class Betaproteobacteria; order Burkholderiales; family Burkholderiaceae; genus Paraburkholderia; species Paraburkholderia edwinii. The sequence continues at coordinate 459,843 of NZ_CP080095.1, read as the reverse complement.
ATTTCGGGCGACTTCCGCGGCCACGCGGTCGCCAACTTTCTCGAGCCGGTGCTCGAGCGGCTCGCGGAAGACCGCAGCCTCGTTCTGCACGCTTACACGAATACGCCGGGCGAAGACCAGGTGACCGACCGGCTGCGGCAGCACTTCGCGCACTGGCATCACATCTTCGGCACGCACAGCGACGTCGCGGCCGACCAGATTCGCGCCGACGGCATCGACATCCTGATCGACCTCGCGGGCCACACCGCCAACAACCGGCTGCTCGTGATGGCGTATAAGCCCGCGCCGGTGCAGGCCAGCTGGATCGGCTATCCGGGCACAACCGGCCTGACCGCCGTCGACTACTTTCTGGCCGACCGGTTCTGGGTGCCGACCGAAGAGTTCCGCAGCCGCTTCGTCGAGAAGATCGTCTACCTGCCGGCGGTGGCGCCATTCAAGCACGAAACGCTCTGCCCGCCTGTGAACGGCCTGCCCGCGCTACGCAACGGCCATGTGACGTTCGGCAGCTTCAACCGCATCGAAAAACTGCGGCGCGACGTGATCGAGTTGTGGGCGAAGGTGCTGCATGCCGTGCCGGGATCGCGCATGATGGTCGCCTCGATGCCCAAAGACAGCGTGCCCGACGAACTGATCGGCTGGTTCGCGGATGCGGGTATCGGACGCGAACGGCTCGACTTCAAGCCGCGCTCGTCGGTGGCGGTTTATCTGCAGCAGCACTATCACGTCGACATTCTGCTCGACACATTCCCGTTCACCGGCCTCACGACGACGCTGCAGGCCTTGTGGATGGGTGTGCCGACGCTGACGCTGCCAGGCCGCACGGTACCGAGCCGCAGCGGCGTGGTCGCGCTGTCGCATGTCGGGCTCGAATCGTTCGTTGCCGATGGGGTCGACGATTACGTGAAGAAGGCCGTCGCACACGCGAGCGACGTGCAGGCGCTCGCTGAACTGCGCGCGGGCATGCGGGCGCGCTGCGAAGCGTCGCCGATGTTCAAGCCGGATCTGATCGCGACCGCCTTCACGCAGGCGCTGCGCGTGATGTGGCGCAGATGGTGCGAAGGCAAGCCGGCGGAGATGCTCGATATGTCGGAGATCGCGCGCGCGGCCACGACGCCAGGCGCGCAAGATCAGGAAGCGCCGGGGACGATTGCTGCGCGATAGGCGGCTCGTCAGGCTGCGGGTTGCCGGTTGGTTGTCGGCGCGTTGCCGCGCTTGAACTACGAGAAGTAGAAACGCCGTCTGCGATATCGATCGCAGACGGCGTTTTCTTTGACGCTTTTCTTTGATGCTTTTGCGCGCTAGCACTACCGCTAGCGCGTGTGTTCACGACTGCGCGACGCGCAGATTCCTGAACGCGGCGTGGTCGACGCCCTCGCCGATCTGCTGGTTCGCCGCTTCGATCGCACGGCGTTCGAGCGCATTGTGCTGCGCTTGCGGTTCGAGCTTGCCGAGCGCGTCCAGCTTCGCTTCGTCGTAACGGATCAGCGCGATGCCCGCGTTGGCGTCGACATACCGATGTTCGCTGTCCGTATGCACGTAGTAGTTCACGTTCGACGGCGCAGCGCGATAGGGAATGCGGTCCATTACGATCGCAAGCCACATCGACACCTGGTCGATGCGGTGCAGCGTGCCGCTGCGCTCGAGCGACTCGTTGTGCTCGATGAGCCACTGCGCCCAACGGCGCCACGAGCCGTCGACGATTTCCGCGATTGCTTTCGGAATGCCGAGGAAACCGGCGTTGCAATGCCCGGAGAACGTTGCGACATACTCGATATCGGCGGTGCCGACCGGCGGGAGGTTGCGCATGCCGGCCGCGCGCGCGACGTCCTGGAGCACCGGCAGTGGCGGCTCCGCGATATCGACGACTTTCGCCACGAGCGCCTGTTCACCGAGGAACGGACGAATGTCCGCAACGGCGATCATGTCGGTATCGAGCAGCACGACATGGTCGAAGTCGAAGCGATGCAGATTGGCCAGTTGCGCGATCTTGTTGCAGGAACGGCCATCGCCGAAGCGTTCAATGTCGTGCAGCGTGCAGCCGAGTTCGCGGAACAGGTCGCGCGTAGGCACGTCGACTTCGCGCGTGAACTGCACGTTGATGTCGGCGGGCTGATTGCAGCTGTGCTGGATCAGCGAGCGCGCGAGGTGATAGCCCTCGTGCGCGAATCTCGGCTCGGCGTCGACGACGAAAGAGAAGATCGTGCGGGTGGGCAGTTTGAGCGCGGCTGGCTGCGGGTTGTTGGTGTTACTCGCTGCGTTGTTGCTCGCCGCTGCCTTCTTCGCTGCCATCGCTGCGGCGACGATCGGCGAATCGGCATATTCCGATGCGGCAGTCTTTGCCGCGGCCTCGGCCGCTGCTGCAACGATGAGTGCACCGACGTTGCCCGCTGCCGCGTTGATTCCCGTGACGGCGCTAGCCGTGGCTTCGCCCGTCGCCGGATTGCCCACCGCCGGGGAGGCTGCAGCCTGCTTCGCCGCCATTGCCGCTGCAACGATCGGCGAACCGGCGTACTCGCCCGGCACACCACCCTTCTCCACCGCTCGCGTTGCCTGCGCGGAATCGTTGCCCCACGCCTGCTGCAACGCCGCCAGCACCTGCGACGCCGACGTCGCCGGATCGCAGTGCGCCGTCTCGACACGAATTTCAGGCTTCTCGGGCACCTCGTACGGCGAATCGATCGCGGTGAAATTCTTCAGCTCGCCACGCCGCGCTTTCTTGTACAAGCCCTTGGGATCGCGCGCTTCAGCCACATCGAGCGGCGTATCGACAAAGATCTCGATGAATTCGCCGGGCTTCATTAGTTCGCGCGCCATGCGCCGTTCCGCGCGAAACGGCGAAATCAGCGACACAAGTACGATCAGACCGGCATCGGCCATCAGCCGCGCGACTTCGGCCACGCGGCGCACGTTCTCCACGCGATCGGCATCGGTAAAGCCGAGATCGCGGTTCAGCCCGTGCCGGACGTTATCGCCATCGAGCAGATAGGTCGGCTTGCCGAGCGCATGCAACTGCTTTTCAACGAGATTCGCGATGGTGGACTTGCCCGCTCCGGACAAGCCCGTGAACCACAGCACGCACGGCGCGTTGCCGAGCAGCGCCGCGCGGGCGGCGCCCGTCACTTCGAGTTGCTGCCAGCGGACGTCGACATCGTTGAGCGCCTTCGACCCGCCGACGCGCGGGATGTCGTCGTTCGACCCTTGAACCATCGAAACTACCCTCCGTTCTGTTCAGCCTGCGAGGTGCGCGATTGGCTAAGGCACATGCCCGGAATGGCAGACTGAATCTCACGATTATCGGTGACGCCCGTTGCGCCGAATCGCTGGAATAGCACCTGAAAGTCATCTCAGTTTCATGACAGTCGGCGACGGCAGAGACCGGCACCTGATTCGCGATGAAGTTTAACTCCGGTCCCCTGGTGCACGCAGTTTCCCCGGCTGTTTCCGCCGTGGCGCTACCCGCAGCCGGTCACTCGCCGCGCAGCTTCCGGCCCTGCTCCCGGACCTGTTCCAGCGTCGCGCCGGGCGTGCTCGCGTCCTTCGGCATCCGAATTTCGATCAGCGCAGGGCGCTGCGCCGCCACGGCGCGCTCGAACGCAGGCATGAATTCGTCGGTGCGTGAAACCGTCTCGCCATGTGCGCCGAACGACTTCGCAAACGCCGCGAAATCGGGATTCGTCAGCCCCGTGCCGTGCACGCGGTTCGGATAATGCCGCTCCTGATGCATGCGTATCGTGCCGTAGTGGCCGTTGTTCACAACGATAAAAATCACCGGCAACGCATATTGCATCGCCGTCGCGAGTTCATGGCTCGACATCATGAAACAGCCGTCGCCCGCAAACGCAACGACCATTCGTTGCGGATACATCGATTTCGCCGCGACCGCCGCCGGCACGCCGTAACCCATCGCGCCACTCGTCGGCGCCAGTTGCGAGCGGAAATGCCGGTACGCGAAGTGCCGATGCACCCAGATCGCATAGTTGCCGGCGCCGTTCGTGACGATCGCGTCTTCGGGCAAGCGCGCACGCAGCTGTTGCACGATCTCGCCAAGCTGCACGTCGCCCGGAATCGCGCGCGGCTTGCGCCATTCGAGATACGCATGGTGAGCATCTTCAGCGGCGCCGCGCCATGCCGGCTGCGCAGTAGCCGGACGCATCGCGGCGAGCGCGGAGGCGATCTCCGGCATGCCTGACACGATCGGCAAGTCCGCCGCATACACACGCCCCAGCTCATCGGCGCCCTGATGCACGTGCACGAGCGTCTGCTTCGTCTTCGGAATGTCGAGCAGCGTGTAGCCGCCGGTCGTCGATTCGCCGAGACGCGGGCCCAATACGATCAGCAGGTCAGCGTCGCGAATACGTTGCGCGAGCGCCGGATTGATGCCGAGGCCGACATCGCCGGCGTAATTCGCGTGCTCGTTGTCGAAGGTATCCTGGAAGCGCCACGCAAGACCGATCGGCAGCTGCCAGTTCTCGATAAAGCGGCGCAGGTCCGCGCACGCGTCGGGCGTCCAGCCGCTGCCGCCCGCGATGACCATCGGCCGCTGCGCGCCGTCGAGCAGCGACTTCAGCCGCTCGATCTGCCCCGGCGACGGCGCCGCCGCGACGCGCTGATAGGCCGGCGCGCCCGCCACCATGGCGCATGCATCGCTCAACACGTCTTCGGGCAACGCAAGCACGACCGGCCCTGGCCGGCCCGACGTCGCTGCGTGAAACGCATGGCTCAGGTATTCGGGAATGCGCCGCGCGTCGTCGATCTGCGCGACCCATTTCGCCATCTGACCGAACATGCGCCGGTAGTCGATTTCCTGGAAAGCCTCACGGTCGAGATGCTCGCGCGCGCATTGGCCGATCAGCAGAATCATCGGCGTCGAATCCTGAAACGCCGTATGCACGCCGATCGACGCGTGCGTCGCGCCCGGTCCGCGCGTGACGATCGCCACGCCCGGCCGCCCCGTCAACTTGCCGACCGCTTCGGCCATATTCGCGGCCGCGGCTTCATGCCGGCATACGATCGTCTGTATGCGTTCGGTCTCGTCGTGCAGCGAATCGAGCACGGCCAGAAAGCTCTCGCCCGGCACGCAAAAGACACGCTCGACGCCATGCATCAACAGCGCATCGACAACGAGCCGCGCGCCGGTGGTCGTAGCGGAGGAATCAACGGAAGGATTCGACTGAGGCATGGCGATGAGTCTCCGAATGTTGTTGTCGCGTATGACGCCACCGTGCGGCCATCAGTTCAGCACTCGATGATGTTCACCGCCAGTCCGCCGCGCGACGTCTCCTTGTATTTCGTTTTCATATCGGCGCCGGTTTCGCGCATCGTCTTGATGACGGAGTCGAGCGACACGTAATGGCTGCCGTCGCCGCGCAGCGCCATGCGCGCCGCGTTGACCGCCTTCACCGAGGCCATCGCATTGCGTTCGATGCACGGAATCTGCACCATGCCACCCACTGGATCGCAAGTGAGCCCGAGGTTGTGCTCCATGCCGATCTCGGCCGCATTTTCGACTTGCGACGGGGTGCCGCCCATCACCGCGGCCAACGCGCCGGCCGCCATCGAGCACGCGACGCCGACCTCGCCCTGGCATCCCACTTCCGCGCCCGATATCGACGCATTGAGCTTGTACAGAATGCCGATCGCCGCAGCGGTCATCAGAAAGTCGATCACGCCCTGCTGGTTCGAGCCCGGCATAAAACGCGTGTAGTAATGGAGCACGGCCGGGATAATGCCGGCCGCGCCGTTGGTCGGCGCCGTGACGACGCGGCCGCCGGCCGCGTTCTCTTCGTTGACCGCGATGGCGTACAGATTGATCCAGTCGACCATCGACAGCGGGTCCTGCAGCGCCCGCTCCGGGTTATTGGCGAGCGCGCGATAAAGCTGCGGCGCGCGGCGCTTCACCTGAAACGGACCAGGCAATGTGCCATCCGCATCGGGGTTGCCAATGCCGCAGCCGCGCGCGACGCACGATTGCATCACGTCCCAGATCTTCAGCAGGCCGGCGCGCGTTTCGTCGTCGGTATGCCATGCGCGCTCGTTTTCCCCCATCAATTGCGCGATCGACATGCCCGTCGATTTGCACATCTCGAGCAGCTCGGTTCCGGTACGGAACGGATGCTTGCGCTCGTCGACGGCGGCCAGCACCTTGGTATTCGGCGCGCCCGCGGTCACGACGAACCCGCCGCCGACCGACAGATACGTCGATTCGCGCAGCGTGCCGCCTTGCGCATCGAAGGCGCGGAGCTTGAGCCCGTTCGGATGCTCGGGCAGCGCCTGACGGTAAAACGAAATCTGATCTTTCGGCGCGAACGGCACGTCGTGCTTGCCGAGCAGCGCAAGCGTGCGCGACGTGCGGATCGCCTCGAGGCGGGCGCCGACGGTTTGCGGGTCGACGGTGTCGGGCGCGTCGCCGAGCAGGCCGAGCATGACACCGCGGTCGGTGCCGTGGCCCTTGCCGGTCGCGCCGAGCGAGCCGTACAGATCGACCTTCACCGATGCGGTGGCTTGAAGCAGGCCGTCGCGCTCCAGCCCTTGGGCAAACATCAGCGCCGCCCGCATCGGGCCGACCGTATGCGAACTGGACGGACCGATCCCGATTTTGAAGAGGTCGAATACGCTGACTGCCATGTCTGCTCCTGCGCGATGCGATAAGTGACGCGGAATGCCGTGGCGATCCGCCTTGTGAGCGTCCCGCCGCAGTGGCCGCGGGTGGCGGCCTTCAACTGCTTCAACTGCCTGAACTACTTTTACACCGCTTTTTGTTCCCGCACGCGTTATTGTGCGCGCGCCGGCAACGGCAGGCACACCGCCAGCCACGCGGGCGGCGTCGGCGCCAGTTTCAGCGCGATCGGCGTGTATTTGCCGTCGAGCCGCGCAGCGAGGTGAAACAGTTCCGCCGCGTCCTTCGGGTTCCACGGCCCCGTAAAGCCGGGAATGCCTGCTTCGCGGCGTTTCGCATCGAACGGCACCTGCGAGCGCACGAATTCGTCGTGTGTTTTCGCGCCGGTCGCGTACGGCGTGAGCCACGCCAGCGCCGCGGCCAGCGTCGCGCCGCTCGGCGCGCGCTGCGGCAGCCAGTTGCGATTGTGCCGGCGTGCGGCGAGCGCCGCGATCACGAGCGGCTGCAGGTCGTATGTCACATAGTGCAGCGCGTCGCGCTCGGCGAAATCGACGGTCGAGCCGTCCGGCGCAATGTTGTCGTTGATATGCTCGATAAAGAGACGCTGCGCCGCATCGATCATCTTGCGATTATCGAGCGTAAAAGCTGCCATCGAAATCAGCTTCACGCGATGGCTCTGCCAATTGTTACGAAAAGTGCCGGTGAGCGGCCGCGGCTGTGCATCGATCTGCGCGATATAACCATTCGCGAGCTTGGTCAGAAACGCCATGGCCGCATTGCGCGTTTTGACCGGCAGCGCGCTCGCAGTCATGTCGTAGGCCAGAATCAGCCCTTCGAACGGCGATTCGTCGATTGGGTTGTAGCTTGGCTGATAGGTCGTCACCCATGCGTAGAGCACGCGGTCGACATACTTCAGATAGCGCTCGTCGCCGGTCGCGCGCCAGGCGAGCGCGGCGTCGCGCAGCAGTTCGAGATCCTGCTCGGCCGCCTTGCTCTGATCGTAGATGCCTTCGTGCGGCAAGGTGCCTTCGGTGTGCAACTTCGGCAGTGCGCGCGGCGAGTCGTTCAGATGCGCCTGCACATTCGCGACAAGCGCTTTCACGCCCGGATCGGAGTTGGTCCGCTCGCTCGATTGCAGCGCCGGCGCGGCGCAGAAGTTCATGGCGGCGTGGACGACGTCGGGCGCCAGCGCCAATGTTGCCGCGGCAAGCCACGCGGCAGCGGTCAACGGAAGAAACGGACGCGTCGATGGTGCGCGCGCGCTACAGCGCATCGGGGCCCGACCGTTTCGCTTCATGCATCGCTCCTGTGGTTCGATCAAGGTGAGATGTTAGCCGTCCGACCTGCAAAGCGACAACCCGACGGATGGCGTGACAGGGTAGTCGATGGACGGGCACGCCACAAGGTCACGTCCAGGGCCTTCCGCGCCGCGCCGCGTGTGGGCGCGCTCATCGCGCGAATTGGCGTGATTTTCGCCCGCATTTCCACGCCTCGTTTCTACCTGATGTCACGGATACTCACAACGGATTACAGGATTTCGCCGCGAGGCGGCGGACGACTGAAGGCGGCGCGGCTTCAGACCTTGGGATAGACGTCGCCGTTGTAGAACGGATGACGTTCGCGCAACCGCTCGAAGATCGCGTCTGTATCGCCACGCGTCACGCCCGAAAAAGTGGCACGGAATGCGTCGAGCGAACGCGCCTCGCTGGCCAGTTGCGCGGCTGTCGCGGGATCGCCGGCGCCGACGACGTCGATGTGGAAGGAAGAACCGTAGACAAAGGTGAAGATTTCGAGTGTACGTGCCGCGTGATAGCGGCTCGTCGCCACGAGAATGCGTGGGCCGCCGAACGTCGCTGAGAGGTTGCGCCGTGTGAAGACGGCATCGCCGACCGTATCGCGCGACGTCGTCTCCGCGACGACGCGCGACGCATCGACGTGGCGACGTTCGACCGCGTAGCGGCGCATCGCATCCGCGATGCGGATGTCGGAATCGTCGCGATAGGCCCAGCCGCACGTCACCAACAGCGGCGCCTGGCCTGTCTCGATGACTTCGATGGCGGCGTCGACGCGTGCACGGGTTTCGTCGTTCAGATTCCCGTCTGCGTCCATCAGGTTCGCGAGGACGATGACAGCGTCGTAACAAGTGTCAGTGAAATCTTCGGGGTTCGGCATAGGGAAATGAAAGTACTGCTTTTGACGAGTGGCGAGCAGGCGCGGCGACTGGCCGACTGGATCGGCGAACGAGAAACGCTGATCCTGCGGGAGACGCCCGTGAGCGCGCAGGAGATCGCAGCGCTTGCGCCGGACCTGATTGTAAGTCACTCGTACCGGCACATTCTGAAGCGCGACGCGCTCGCAGCAGCACCCGACCGTTTCATCAACCTGCATATTTCGCTGTTGCCCTACAACCGAGGCGCCGATCCGAATCTGTGGTCGTTTCTTGATGCGACGCCGAAGGGTGTGTCGATTCATCTGATCGACGAGGGTATCGATACGGGCGCGCTGCTGCTGCAGCGCGAAGTCAGGTTCGAGGAGGACAGCGAAACGCTTGGCAGCAGCTACGCGAAGTTGCAGCAGGCGATCAACGATCTGTTCATCGAGAACTGGTCTTCGCTGCGCGACGGTCGAATTGCGCCGCGCGCGCAAAGCGGCGCCGGCACATTCCATCGCGCGAGCGAATTTGCGGCGCTCAGGCATGCGCTGCTGGGCGACGAAGGATGGGAGGTGCCGATCCCCGTTTTGAGGCAGCGCTACCGCTCGTTGTCCGCGGGCGCGGCGCGCGGCGGCGGGCCGGCATAACAGTTCATGACACGCGGCAGGGGCGCACAGGCTGAGCCCCATGAAAAGTACAGCTCCGTATCAAGGAAGCGAACAATGTTGGACGACAAGTCAATTTTGATTACGGGTGGCACGGGTTCCTTCGGCCACAAATTCATTTCGGCCGTGCTGGCGCAATACAAGCCATCGCGCGTCGTCGTGTTTTCGCGCGACGAGCTCAAGCAATACGAAATGCAGCAACGGTTCGACGCGCCGTGCATGCGGTACTTCCTCGGCGACGTGCGCGACGCCGAACGCCTGCGCCAGGCGATGCGCGGCATCGACTACGTGGTGCATGCCGCCGCGCTCAAGCAGGTGCCCGCCGCTGAGTACAACCCGACGGAGTGTATTCGCACGAACGTGACGGGCGCGGAGAACGTGATCAATGCGGCGATCGAAAACGGCGTTGAGAAAGTGATCGCACTATCCACCGACAAGGCCGCCAGCCCCATCAACCTGTATGGCGCGACCAAGCTGCTGTCCGATAAGCTCTTCGTGGCGGCGAACAATCTGGTTGGCAAGCATCGCACCCGTTTTGCCGTCGTGCGCTACGGCAATGTGGTCGGTTCGCGCGGATCCGTTGTGCCGTTCTTCCGCAAGCTGATCTCGGACGGCGCAAAGAGCCTGCCGATCACAGACCAGCGCATGACGCGCTTCTGGATCACGCTCGATCATGGCGTGGACTTCGTGCTGAAGAATTTTCAGCGCATGCAGGGCGGCGAGATTTTCGTGCCGAAGATTCCGTCGGTGAAGATCGTCGATCTGGCACAAGCGATGGCGCCCGAACTGGATCAGCACGTGATCGGCATTCGTCCCGGCGAGAAACTGCACGAAATGATGATTGCGCGCGACGATAGCCCGCACACGTTCGAATACAGCGATCACTACGTCATCACGCCCGCCATCCGCTTTGTCGTGCAGAGCGAGTACGAGAAGAACGGTATGGGCGAGACGGGCGAGCGCGTGACGGAGGGCTTCAAATACACGTCCGACAATAACGGCTGGTTTCTCAGCGTGGACGAACTGGCCGCGCTCGACAAACAGCACTCATGACTGCGTTTATCCCTTACGGCCGGCAGTCAATCGACGAAGCAGACATCGCCGCCGTTGAGGCGGTGCTGCGTTCCGACTGGCTCACGCAAGGCCCGGCGATTGCCGCGTTCGAGCAGGAGCTCGCGCGGCGCGCAAGCGCGCGCCACGCGATCGCCGTGTGCAACGCGACAGCGGCGCTGCATATCGCATGCGTCACCGCAGGGCTCGGTCCGGGCGATCGTCTGTGGACCGTGCCGAACACGTTTGTCGCGTCGGCCAATTGCGGACGCTATTGCGGTGCTGAAGTGGATTTCGTCGATATCGATCCGCTCAGTTATTGCCTCGATGCCGATGCACTGGAAGCGAAGCTGTCGTCGGCGCGCAGCACAAACACGTTGCCGAAGGTCGTGATTCCCGTCGCGTTCGCAGGCCGCAGTTGCGATATGCGACGTGTGAAGCGACTCTCGGACGAGTACGGCTTCACGGTGATCGAAGACGCGTCGCATGCGGTCGGCGCATCGTATGCGGGGCGGCCCGTTGGCTGTGGCGACTATGCGCATATGACCGTGTTCAGCTTCCACCCCGTGAAAATAGTGACGACGGGCGAAGGCGGCGCAGTGTTGACCAACGACGCGGCATGGGCTGAGCGCTTGCACCGTTTGCGCAGCCACGGTACCACGCGCGACACCGCGCGAATGGATGAGCCCAACGAAGGCGCGTGGTTCTATGAGATGCAGGAACTGGGCTTCAACTACCGCATCACCGACATTCAGGCGGTGCTCGGGCTGTCGCAACTCAAGCGACTGGATGAATTTCTCGCGCGACGACGTGCGCTCGTGAAACGTTACGACATGCTGTTGAAAGACTTGCCGCTGCAATTGCCGCAACTCGACGCGCTCGACGACTCAGCCTGGCATCTCTACGTCGTCCGCGTGCCCGGCGACCGCGCGCACGTGAATCGCCGCACGGTGTTCGACGCGATGCGCAGCGCGGAAATCGGTGTCAACGTGCACTACATCCCTGTGCATCTACAACCGTACTATCGCCAGCTCGGCTTCAAGCCCGGCGATTTTCCGCATGCGGAACAGTACTACCGCGAGGCGATCAGCCTGCCGCTCTACGCAACGCTCACCGACGCCGAACAGGATCGCGTGATCACGCAGCTGAAGCGGGTGCTCGGATGAGCCGCGTCGCCATCATTCCGGCGCGGGGCGGTAGCAAGCGCATCCCCCACAAGAACATTCGCCTGTTCGACGGCGTGCCCATCATTGCGCATTCGATTCGCACCGCGCTGGACAGCACGCTCTTCGATCGCGTCGTGGTCAGCACCGACAACGAGGACATCGCGGCGGTCGCGCGCGAATACGGCGCGCAGACGCCATTCATGCGTCCCGCCGACCTCTCGAACGATCACGCGGGCACGCTCGAAGTCGTGCAGCACGCACTGGGCGCGCTCGGCGAACCGTACGAATACGCGTGCTGCATCTACGCTACCGCGCCGTTCATCGACGTTCGCTATCTGCATGAAGGCATTGCGATGCTCGAGCAGCATCGCGAGAAGTCGTACGCGTTTTCGGTGACGACCTTCGCGTTTCCGGTTCAGCGCGCGTTGCGGCTGACTGCGGATGGAGGACTCGATGCCGTCTATCCGGAGCATCGTCTGACGCGTTCGCAAGATTTGCCGGAAACCTGGCATGACGCAGGCCAGTTCTACTGGGGACGCGCCGAAGCGTGGCTGCGGGGCGATACGCTCTTTTCGCCGTTGTCGATGCCCGTCGTGCTGCCGCGTTATCTGGTGCAGGACATCGACACGCCCGAAGACTGGCGGCGCGCAGAACTGATGTTCGCAGCGCTGCGCATGCTCGCGCAATCGAACGGCTGACGAATCGACCCGCAGCAGCAATCAATACAAAGGACTCGCGAGCCCCGATAACGGAGAGCGGGTGAATGGCGTGAGGAAACCACCGATGAAAGAAATCAGAATCGCGAATCGGACCGTGGGTCCAGGCAGTCAGCCGTTCGTGATCGCGGAAATGTCCGGCAACCACAACCAGTCGCTGGAACGTGCGCTCGAGATTGTCGAAGCGGCGGCGCGTAGCGGCGCGCATGCGCTGAAGCTGCAGACCTATACGCCCGACACGATGACGCTTGATCTCGACGAGGGCGAGTTCCATATTGGCGACGAGAACAGCTTGTGGGCGGGCAAATCGCTCTACGCCCTGTATCGCGAGGCTTATACGCCGTGGGAATGGCACAAGCCCCTGTTCGACCGTGCGAAGCAACTTGGCATGCTCGCGTTCTCGACCCCGTTCGACGAAACGGCGGTCGATTTTCTCGAAACGCTCGACGTGCCCGCCTACAAGATCGCCAGCTTCGAAAACACCGATTTGCCGCTGATCCGGCGCGTCGCGGCGACGGGAAAGCCGATGATCATCTCGACGGGCATGGCGTCCGTCGCGGAACTCGATGAAGCCGTGCGCGCCGCGCGCGGCGCCGGTTGCGAAGATCTGATCCTGCTCAAATGCACGAGCTCGTATCCGGCGACGCCCGAGCACAGCAACATTTGCACAATTCCACACATGCGCGATCTGTTCGACTGCCAGGTCGGCCTGTCGGATCACACGATGGGCGTGGGGGCCGCCGTCGCCGCGATCGCGCTCGGCGCGACCGTCATCGAAAAGCATTTCACGCTGCGCCGCGCGGATGGTGGCGTGGACTCCGCGTTCTCGCTGGAGCCTGAAGAAATGCACTCGCTGGTGATCGAAACCGAGCGCGCATGGCAGGCGCTCGGCCGGCCGACCTATGGGACCAACGAGCAGGAGCGCAAATCGATCGTCTTCCGGCGCTCGCTGTACGTAGTCAAGGACATCGGCGCGGGCGAAGCGCTGACGCGCGAAAACGTCCGCGCGATCCGGCCCGGGCTCGGCATGGCGCCGAAGCATCTGGACACGGTCATCGGCATGACGGCGCGCGCGCCGATCAAACGCGGTACGCCTCTTAACTGGGACATTCTGAAATGAGCGCACAACCCGACAAACTCGCCGGATCGCAAGGCCGCAAGGACCTGATCCGGTGGAAAACCGATGCCTGGAAAGATCCCGGCATGGTGAACTGGTATTCGAGCCGGATGGCCCAGAACGAGACGACCAACCTGCTGAAGAACGCGATCGAAGTCAACACGATCCGGCGTTACGCACGCGGGCCTCAGATCATCGACATTGGTGTCGGCACGGGCCGCGCCGCGCTGCCGCTGGTCGCCGATGGCTACGACGTGATGGGCGTCGACAGCTCGCAGGCGATGCTCGACGAGACTCGCCGCCTCGCGAACGGCGCGCCGATCCGCTTGCAGGTGGGCGACGTGGAGCGCCTGCCGTGCGACGACGCTTCGTTCGACTGCGCCGTGTCCCTGAACGTACTGGTGCATTTCCCGAACTGGCGCGAAGCGCTGCTCGAATGGAAGCGCGTCGTGCGCCCGGGCGGCCGGATCATTTTCGACATTCACACGCGGGATCACGCCGAAACCGCCTATGGCGCGGACAAATCGCAATGGCCCGACGCACTGCGCGCCACCGATGAAGCAGGTACGTTCGGACTGTATATGTCGCGCGCGAGCATTGCCGAGCTCGTCGAGTTCGCCAACGCGCAGGGTTTCGCGATCCAGACTGTCGTGCCGTATGGCGCGTTTCTTGGCGGCGGCAATACGAACTGGCTGCTCTATTCGTCGCTCGAGCAGAAAGCGAGCTGGAAACGCACGCTGTCATGGTTTGCGCGTGACCAGGGACTGGTCGATCTCGGGTTGTTCCTCGAAGAGTCGATCGTCGCGCATCTCGCGCCGAAGATCGCCGGCCGTATGTTCGTCGTGCTCGACAACCATGCTGATCCCGCGGCCAACGCGCGGTTCGCAGCCGACATGGCCGCGCGCAACGCGGCGCTCGATTCACTCGATGTCGCCAATCTCGCGGCATGGCTGCCGCTGGCGCCGGAGGCGATCAGCGCGGAACTCGACAAGCTGCTCAAGCCGCTGCGCAGCCGTCACTTTTTCTTCCTGCTGTTCCAGGCCCTGCTCACACGCTTTCCTCACGTCGAATTTCGCGGCGCCGTGCCGGGCGAGATGTTGCGCGAACTATCGACGTGGCTTCTCAGCCACGCGCTCGATCAGAAATCGACGGCGATCGCGCGCAGCTGGTCGGCGGGCGTTGCGGACAAATTCAAGGAAGGCACTGACGTGACCGTCGGTGCCGAATACAACCTGGTGCGGGCGCTGCTCTCCCGATACTTTGGCGTTTTTAGCGAGGGCCAGCGATGAAACAGAAGGCCATTATTACCCTGCTGTGGGGCAAGCACTTTGGTGCCCTCGAGCAGTTCCTGCAGATGCACGAACCGATGGCGGTGATTGCGTCGCTGCCTACGCTTTCACCGCAGATGCAGGCCGCGATCGCGCAGACCGGCTGCACGCTCGTTTCACTGGACGGCTTCCTGCAGGAAGCCGGCGCGCTGCAGACGGTGAACGACGAGACGCAACGCGTGCTGGGCACCTTCGAGCGCCACATCCAGCAGCAGCCGGACCTTTGCGGCTTCGCTGCCGAAGCGGCCGACAAATTGCGGCCCATCGTGTTCGAAAGCGTGAGGGACGATCTGCCCGCCACCGTCCAGCTGCTCGAGTGCCTGAAGCGCGCCGCCGAACAGTACGACATCGCACTGCTGGCGACCAACGAGGACATGATGCGCGTCGGCAAGACGGCGACGGCATGGGCGCGCGCGCAGGGCATTCCGAGCGTGCATCTTGCGCACTCGATTGCGCTTATCGATCCGTACACCGTGCACAACGAATTGATCGCCGACAAGCTCGTCGTGTACGGTCAGCGCGGCATGGAAGGCTATCGCGATCTGGGCGTTGCCGAGGACCGGCTGGTCGCAGCGGGCAATCCGGCGTGGGATTGCTACGCGACGCTGCGCAAGCAAAAGCCGGCGTGCCGTCAGCAACTGAACACGAAATACGGGCTGAAAGCAGAGTTGCCGCTCGTGGTGTTCGGCACGACATGGGCCGCCAATCTGAGCGCTCATTGCATCGAGGACATTTTCGACGCGTCGGTGGCCGCGTTCATTGTCGCGTGCCAGAAGCTCAAGGAAGCGGGCGTGAAGGTCAATGCCGTGATCAAGGACCGTCCGTCGAATGCCCAATTCGGCGCCACCCGTTGCGCAGAAATTCTGGCGGAGCTGGGCGTGCCCGCCGAGGGCTATTTCTACGCAAGCGACGACACCGAACTGTTCGCGGCGGGCGCCGACGTGCTGGTTGCCGTCGATTCGAACTATCTGGTTGAAGGCATGCTCGCGCACACGCCTGTCGTCAATCTGATGAACACGTCGGGCATGCTGATGGGCCCGTGTTTCGAGGCGGAAACGGGCGTGGTGGAAGTCGAGGCGCATGAACTCGCGTCGGCGCTTCATCAGATACTGACCAGTCGGGAGTTGCGCACCAGCCTCGTGCAACTCGGCCAGAAGCGCACCGCGTACTACAACCATAACGACGGCGACGGCATGGCATCGGTGCGCGTCGCGCAGGTGCTCGCCGGCACGGCCATGGGACTTGCGCCGCGCAGCCAGCGCTATGTATGGCAACAGTATCTGGACGTCGAATCGGGCGAGATCGCCGAGGGCTATCACACGCCGGGCCGGCCGAATCTGGTTGCCATGTATTCGAACAATCCTTCGACCGTGATCGACATCGGCTGCGCGGCCGGCAGCACGGCGGCGCTGATCAAGCAGCGTTTTCCGTCGAGCCGGGTTTGGGGCATCGAGATGAACCGCGCTGCCGCTCAAGTGGCGAGCAGCAAGATCGACCGGGTGCTGGTCGGCAAGTTCGAGGACTTCGACCTCGAGCGCGAAGGCATCGCGAAGGGAACGCTCGACGGTGTGCTGCTCGCCGACGTGCTCGAGCACATGTACAACCCGTGGGATGTGATGGTGAAGCTGCGTCCGTACATGTCGCCGACGGGGCAGCTGGTGTTGAGCATTCCCAACGTGCGCAACCTGATGTTGATGGACGATCTGAGCAAGGGCAAATGGACCTATGCTTCTTCCGGTCTGCTCGATATCACGCATATCCGCTTCTTCACGCTAAACGAGATCGTCAAGTTCTGCAATGAAACGGGATACAGGATCGTGCGCACCGAGCACGCGATCGACGGCAGGTTGCAGGGAATCTGGAACCAGTACCAGTCGCATACGACGCCGATCGAAGTTAACATGGAGCGGATCAAGCTCAAAGACGTGACGCGCGGCGAACTGCTCGAGCTGTGTACCATCCAGTTCCTTCTGCTGCTGGAGAAAGATCCGCTACACGGCTGACGCGCGCGCTCCTCATACAAACGAAAAAGCCCAGCGACGATTCAATCGTCACTGGGCTTTGCGCTTTCTGCTTCAAGCATGGCCGGCCGAGCGGCCGGCCGAATTCCGTCACTCGTAATCCGCCACCGGCACGCACGAGCAGAACAGATTGCGATCGCCATACGCGTTATCCGCGCGACCCACCGGCGGCCAGTACTTCCGCGCGATCAGCCCCGGCAGCGGGTAAGCAGCCGTTTCACGCGAATACGCGTGCTTCCAGTCGTCCGCCACCACGGCCGCCGCCGTGTGCGGCGCGTGCTTGAGCGGATTGTCCTCGCGATCGGCGCGGCCTTCTTCGACGGCGCGGATTTCATTGCGGATCGCGATCATCGCTTCGACAAAGCGGTCGAGCTCTTCCTTCGACTCCGACTCGGTCGGCTCGACCATCAGCGTACCCGGCACCGGGAAGCTCATCGTCGGCGCGTGGAAGCCGTAGTCCATCAGACGCTTCGCGACGTCGTCGACCGAGATGCCGCTCGTGTCCTTGATCGGCCGCAGGTCGAGAATGCACTCGTGCGCGACGAGTCCGCCCGGGCCCGCATACAGCACCGGATAGTGCGGCGCGAGCCTGTTCGCGACGTAGTTCGCGTTCAGGATCGCGGTCTCGCTGGCGGCGGTCAGATTCGCCGCGCCCATCATCGCGATATACATCCACGAGATCGGCAGAATCGATGCCGAGCCATATGGTGCCGCCGACACCGCGCCGATGCCGTGTGCGTCGCGCTCATAGCCCGTCGACGTCTGGTTCGGCAGGAACTGTGCGAGGTGCGCGCCGACCGCAACCGGACCGACGCCCGGGCCGCCGCCGCCGTGGGGAATGCAGAACGTCTTGTGCAGATTCAGGTGCGAAACGTCGCCGCCGAACTGGCCGGGCGCGGAGAGGCCCACCATCGCGTTCATGTTCGCGCCGTCCACATACACCTGGCCGCCGTGCGCGTGCACGATCTCGCAGATCTCGCGCACGTTCTGCTCGAACACGCCGTGCGTCGACGGATACGTGATCATGATCGCGGCGAGCTTGTCAGCGTGCTGCGCGGCCTTCTTCCTCAGGTCTTCGATATCGACGTTACCCTGCGTATCGCATGCAACGACCACCACCTGCATGCCCGCCATCTGCGCCGAAGCCGGGTTCGTGCCGTGCGCGGACGCCGGAATCAGACACACGTTGCGATGCCCTTCGCCGCGCGACGCGTGGTACGCGTGGATGATCAACAGGCCCGCGTACTCGCCTTGCGAGCCCGCGTTCGGCTGCAGCGAGACGGCCGCATAGCCGGTCGCGGCGACGAGCATCTGCTCGAGCTGATCGATCATTTCACGGTAGCCGACCGTCTGTTCGGCCGGCGCGAACGGGTGAATCTGGCCGAACTCGGGCCACGTGACCGGCAGCATCTCCGACGTCGCGTTCAGCTTCATCGTGCACGAGCCGAGCGGGATCATCGAACGGTCGAGCGCGAGGTCCTTGTCCGACAGGCTGCGCAGATAGCGCAGCATTTCCGTTTCCGAATGGTGGCGGTTGAACACGTGATGCGTGAGGTACGCGCTCGTCCGTTCGAGCGACGCCGGGAACGTGTTCGAAGCGCCCAGTTGCGCATCGAGTTCGTCGACGGTCGGCACGTTATCGGCGAACGCGGCCTGCGCGAAGGCCGCAAGCAGATCGGTGAGATCGGCGCGCGTCGTCGTTTCGTCGAGCGAAAGGCCGACGCGCGTGTCGCTGACGTGGCGCAAGTTGATGCGCTTGCCCGTCGCCGCATCGTGCAGCGCTTGCGTGCGCGCGCCGGTTTCGAAGGTCAGCGTGTCGAAGAACGTCTCGTTGACGAGCGTGTAGCCGAGGTGTTTCGCGCCGGCGGCAAGCAGCGCGGCCATACGGTTCACGCGCAGCGCGATCGTCTTCAGGCCCTGCGGGCCGTGATAGACCGCGTACATGCTCGCCATGATCGCGAGCAGCGCCTGCGCGGTACACACATTCGAGGTCGCCTTTTCGCGGCGGATATGTTGCTCGCGCGTTTGCAGCGCGAGACGCAGCGCCGGATTGCCCTGCGCATCGACGGTCACGCCGACGAGGCGGCCCGGCATCTGCCGCTTGAATTCGTCGCGTACCGCGACATACGCGGCATGCGGGCCGCCGAAACCGATCGGCACGCCAAAGCGCTGCGAGTTGCCGACCGCGACGTCCGCGCCCCATTCGGCGGGCGGCGTCAGCACGGTCAGCGCGAGCAGATCGGCGGCGGCGATCACGTGGCCGCCGGCTGCATGCACCGCTTCCGCTAGCGCGCGGTAGTCCAGCACGTCGCCGTTCGCGCCCGGATACTGCAGCAGCACGCCGAATGCGTTCGCCTTGGCTGCATCCGCAGCCGGGCCCACCTTCACTTCGATGCCGACGGGCGTCGCGCGCGTCTTCACCACTTCGATGGTTTGCGGCAGTACGTCGTCGGCGACATAGAACACGTTCGACTGCGATTTGCCGACGCGCTGCAGCAGCGTCATCGCTTCGGCCGCAGCCGTTGCTTCGTCGAGCAGCGACGCGTTCGACATCGCGAGGCCCGTCAGGTCGACGATCATCTGCTGATAGTTGAGCAGCGCTTCGAGACGGCCTTGCGAGATTTCCGGCTGATATGGCGTGTACGCGGTGTACCACGCCGGGTTTTCCATCACGTTGCGCAGGATCACCGCCGGCGTGTGCGCGTTGTAATAGCCCTGCCCGATATACGAGCGGAACACCTGGTTCTTGTCCGCGAGCTCGCGCAGCGCGGCGAGCGCTTCCGCTTCGCTTTTCGGCTCCGCGAACGGGCCGAGCGGCAGCGCGTCGGCACGCCGGATCGCCTTCGGAATCACCGCATCGATCAGCGCGGCGCGCGAGGCGAAGCCTAGCGCGTCGAGCATCGCCTGCTGATCGGCAGCATCGGGGCCGATGTGCCGTTCGGCGAAGGCATCGTGCACTTCGAGCGCAGCGAGCGAGAGAGGGGTGCGGTTCATCAGGCGGTCCGGGTGTTCGAGCTTCATTGAAAATTCCTGCTGGCGCGGCGTGTACGGCGTGGGCAATGTGTGTGTGCTGCGGCCCGCCGCGCCGGTTGTTGAAAGTTACTCGCCGATCGACTTGCCGTAAGCGGCAGCGTCCATCAGCCGGTCTTGTGCGGCGCCGGCGGTCGGCTTGACCTTGAAGAGCCAGTTTTCATACGGCGCGCCGTTCACCGAATCGGGCGTATCGACCACGTCCTGATTCATCGCAATGATCTCGCCCGAAACCGGCGCATAGATATCGGAAGCGGCCTTGACCGATTCAATGACGGCGACCGTGTCGCCGGCAGCGACGGTCTTGCCCAGTTGCTGCACTTCGAAGAAGACGATGTCGCCGAGCGCTTCCTGCGCATGGTCGGTGATACCGACGGTCAGCGTGCCGTCCGCTTCGGTGCGGACCCATTCGTGCGATTCGGTGTATTTCAGATCGGCCGGGATGCTCATCGGTTGCTCCTGTGCGGTTGATTGCGCAATTGATGCGGTTACGTGTGAACGGGGGAACGCACGCGACGGGTTCGACTACGCGTCGTGAATGGCCGGACCGCCGCTCAACTGACGAGCACCTTGCCGTTGCGTACGAACGGCAGTTTTACCACGCTTGCGGGAAACGCTCTGTCGCGGATGTGCACATGCACGACATCGCCCGGCTGCACGCCTTTCGGCACGCGCGCGAAGGCGATCGACTCCTGCATCGTGGGTGAGAACGTGCCGCTGGTAATCTCGCCTGCGCCGTGCGGCGTATCGACTTTCTGATGCGCGCGCAGCACGCCGGCGGCCTTGCCGTTTTCCTTCTGCAGGATCAGGCCGATGAACGCCTGCTGCGCGCCTTTTGCTTCGAGCGGCGCGCGGCCGACGAAGTCGCGCGGTGCGGTCAGGTCGACGGTCCAGGCGAGGCCGGCGTCGAGCGGCGAGACGGCGTCGTCCATATCCTGGCCGTACAGGTTCATGCCGGCTTCGAGACGCAGCGTGTCGCGCGCGCCGAGCCCGGCCGGGCGCACGCCTTGCGCCTGGAGTGCCTTCCACAGCGCCTCGACATGCGCGGCCGGCCCAATGATTTCGAAGCCGTCTTCGCCCGTGTAGCCGGTGCGTGCGACGGTCAGATCGCCGAACGGCGTGCCATCTACGCGCGCCGCGTTGAACGGCTTCAGCGCTTCGGTCGCGGCGCGCGCGGCCGGCACCGTTTGCCAGACTTTTTCGCGTGCTTGCGGGCCTTGCACCGCGACGATCGCGAGATCGCGACGCGGCGTGATCGTCACGCCGAAGCCGCGGTCCGCGTTGAGCTTGTTGAACCACGCGATGTCTTTTTCGGCGGTCGCCGCGTTGACGACAATGCGGAAACTGGTTTCGTCGAAGAAATAGACGATCAGGTCGTCGATCACGCCGCCTTCGGGGTTCAGCAGACAGGAGTACAGCGCGCGGCCTGCCGTTTGCAGCTTGCCGACGTTGTTGGCAAGCGCGTAGGCGAGGAATTCACGGGTGCGCGGGCCGCTCAGATCGACGGCGCACATATGCGACACGTCGAACATGCCGGCGTCGGTGCGCACGGCCTTGTGTTCTTCGATCTGCGAGCCGTAGTTAACGGGCATGTCCCAGCCGCCGAAATCGACCATGCGGGCGTTGAGCGCGCGGTGCGTGGCGTTGAGCGGGGTGCGTTTGAGTTCGGTCATCGGGGCGCGGCCTCAGGGTATTCGACGGATTCGGAGCCATGCTGTACAGACTCGCAGCCCATTGCCATTGGCCGACGAGTGATGCCTGCATGCCCCCTCTGTCCTCGGTACCTGAGAGATTGCGCTGACGTTATGACGTAGCGCGCGCCCCTTCGGTGGGCAGCTTGCGTGCCTTGCACGCTACTGCCGCTCTCCAGAGTGCGAAGAACCGGTGATTGATAAGGCTGGATCAGCCAACGATCAGACGGATTCTTCGACGCGGTCGGTCCTTTTGCCTGAGAGTTTGCGGGTGTGCCCCTTCGGCGGCGCGGCCTTGCATGGCTTGGGTTGCCCCATGCTGCAATGCGGCCAGCGCGCTCTCCCGACGCGTGCGGCGAATGTACGCGACGGTTTTTGGCTTGTCAATTGAAGGTTTTGGGCCGTGCGTTTGCACGCCGGCCGGCGGCGGGACGGGCGCGCGGTATGCGAGGGCCGCGCGTGGCGCGTGCGGATTGTGCGCTGCGGTTTATGCCTGCGAGTTCTGCCCGCGGGTCGTGCTCGCGGTTCGTCTTCGCAGTTCGTGTTCGCGGTTTGTACTTGCGCTTCGCGCGCCCGGTTATCGATTGGAAGTCAGCGGGATCAGCGGTTGATTGCGATCGCTGTCGAATCGAGTTCGTCGTTGAGCGTGCGCTGTTCGTCGCCGGAGATGCCGCCGTCACGATGCACGGCCATCTCATGCGCCTGATGGCGGATCGCGTCGAGACGCCGGTGCAATTCGCCACCGACCGGCGGCGGGTAGTAGCCCTGATTCACGCGCACATCGATATGGCGGCTCATGTTGTTGATCCGCCCATCGACCTGGTCGAAGCGCTGCACCGCGACTTCATGCGGGTTGGGGACAGGACGCGCGGCCTGCGGCGGCTCGACGACACAAGCAGCCAGTGACGAAACCAGCGCGCAGCAACCGAGTGCGCGAATGAGGCGTTGCATGGAGGGCTCTCCTTATTTGGGTTGGTTGTTTTGATCGATAAGGGGAAGCAACGGCTGACGGGCCGCTCGCGATGACGCGACCGTGTCACGTTTGTGTAACTGTTGGTTGCGGGTGGCGCGCGGGTAATGAAGCTGAAATCGCTGAAACCGGACTGTCAGCTTAGCTGCCGCGCTTGAACGGCAAGCGCACGCCTTCGTCGTTGCTGCGTTGCGCGAGTTCGATCACCGTCATCACGTCGACTGCATCCTGGGCGCTGACCGGGAAAGGCACGCCGTCGTGAATCGCTGCGGCCAATGCGCGATAGAAGTGGACGTAGGCGCCATCGCGAGTCGGCAGCGCGCGTTCGACTTCCTGATCGCCGCCTTGTTCGAGCACGCGCAGTGTGCCTGCCTCGTTGCCGCCGGCGAAACCCGCGTTGCCTGGACGCAGGCCCGCTTTGAGCTGGTCTTCCTGCGTATCAAGGCCGTACTTTATGTAGCTGCCGCGTGTGCCGTGAATCGTGAAGCGCGGCGCAACGACTGCCGTCAGCGCGCTCGCGTGCAGCAGCACTTCATGCGATGCATAGCCGAGTTGCAGATGCACGTAATCGGGCGCGGTCGCCTGATCGCGGTGCGCTTTCACCGATGCGTAGACCGTCTGCGGCGCGCCGAACAGCGCCAGCGCCTGATCGATCAGATGCGGGCCGAGATCGAACAGCAGGCCGCCGCCACGCGTCGCGTCTTCGCGCCAACGTTGACGGATGGCTGGGCGAAAACGGTCGAAGTGCGATTCGAAGACGGTGACGCGGCCGAGCTCGCCGCTTTCGAGCAGCGCACGAACGGTCATGAAGTCGCCGTCCCAGCGGCGGTTGTGGAACGGTGCGAAGACACGCTTGCGGCTAGCCGCGAGGTCCGCGAGCGTGCGCGCTTCGACGGCGGTCAAGGTGACGGGTTTGTCGACTACGACGTGTTTGTCCGCTTCGAGTACGCGCTTTGCAAGCGCGAAGTGCGTGTCGTTCGGCGTTGCGATCACGACGCATTCGACGTCGGCACGCGCAAGCAGTGCGTCGAGGTCGGGCACGATCGTGGCCTGCGGATAATCGGCACGCGCTTTGTCAGGTTGACCCGTTGCGATCGCTGCAAGCTGCGCGTGACCGCAGTGTTCGACGACCGGCGCGTGGAACGTCGCGCCGGCATAGCCATAACCCATCAATCCAATTTTCAACTGCGAAGTCATGCTGCTTCCTGCTCCTGCAAAAACGGCGCGCGGCGGGGGCGGCGCACAACAAGGTCATTGTGGCATGAGCTTCGGGTGAGGTCAGACGAGCGCAGCGGTGGTGTCAGTGTCGACCGGCTGCTCCAGCGTGGGCGGCGTGTGGGTCAGCCGAATTTGCTCTATCACGCTCGTTAGCACCTCGAAGACCCTTTCAGGTGTTACGCGACGCGGGTTTGCCTTGTCCGGATTCTGATGAGCGATCCAGTCACGGTATTGCTTGATTTGCTTCACCTGCCCGATAAGGTTAGCGTCAACTTCTCCTTTGAAGAGATTAAGAACCTCATCGAATTTCCAGTACTCGACCTCGCTTCGAAATTTCTGCGCCAGCCTGGTTGAGTAACGATACGGATACCCGGTGGCCAGCAACTGGTTCGCCGTCTGCAGATGCTCGATGACGAATCGCTCGAAGGTGGCGAACAGCGCCAGAATGGCCAGGTCAGCCACCTGTTTCTCCGCGCCTTCGAGCGCAATGTATATTTCGCTGGTAGCCACGCCATGAAACCGGGTGCTTTGAATGAGCTCCTCATGCTGGATTTGCATCGTGCGTTCGGCAAGGCTGAAGCAATCGCTCGCCACCAAAAAAGCCCTGTAGACTGGCTCCAGCGGATTATCAAATTTCATGGTTGAGAACATAGGTCAGAAGATCGACAAACAGACTTTCGTCCACAAGCTTGGGTCTAAGAATATTGCCCTCGATCCAGTACCAGCCGTCTCGTTCGACGTCAGAAAGCCAGCGAGGTGAAGACGTTCCTGTCTTTCCCTTGGTGTCGCTCTGCGTGGAAGACGCCGCGCCTTTCCCAATGCGGTAAAGCAGCGGCTGCCGTGTGACCCGGCCGGACAGATCCACTCTGCCTTGCGCGCCCAGGATATTCAACCCGATAGGCACAATTTTCGCCTTCGGCACTCCGTCCTTCGATATAAAGAGACTCGGGGCCTCATATTCAGGTACATCCTCTTCTCTAAGCCTCACAACGCCTTCTTGAGTAGTGAGACTACGGGCCGCACACCATCCGCCCACTTCGTCGAGAAGGCTCCTAACGCATTGCACATATGCTTCAGGCGTCAGGATGATTCGCTCAGTTTTCAGTTCGCTCATAGCTTGTCCTCTGTATTGTCTTGATTCACGCAAGGCGACACTACGATCACCATGCGACTTATCTGTTGCTCAAGCCGCTGCAATAGGAATGCGTTAATTCGCCATCCTTTTCATTTACATTGAGGCACCAGCCTATCACCGAACCCATCGCAAAATTACCGATTTCAGCGCGCCAATTAACGACCGCAACCAAGCCTGATAAAGCAGCAAACGCGCTTATCGATTCAGCGAACCTCCCCCTCAACACGTCGCAAAATTTCCCCGCCGCCGTCGCCACGCCGAGACACGCATCCGTGTTAACATCCGGGCTCCCATGCGAGCGGCAACATCGGCAAAAAACGCATCACACGCCACGCCGCCACTCGCAGCAGCCAGTACCCAGGCCGGCCAGCCAGTCGCCGGCCTCGCCTTAGCAAAATCCACCCACTGACGATGTCCGCAGGCCTTAACTCCGCGCAAAGCGAAGCGGTGCGCTATCTCGACGGTCCCTGTCTCGTGCTCGCCGGCGCGGGCAGCGGCAAGACGCGCGTCATCACGCAAAAAATCGCGCACCTGATCGAAGCGAAGGGCTTCGAGCCGCGCCATATCGCGGCCGTCACCTTCACGAACAAGGCCGCCGCGGAAATGCGCGAGCGCGTCGGCAAGCTGCTTGAAGGCAAGACGCTGACCACACCCGGCAAGGAAGGCCGCAAGGTGCCGGTCAATCAGTTGACCGTCTGCACGTTCCACTCGCTCGGCGTGCAGATCCTGCGTCAGGAGGCGGAGCACGTCGGCCTCAAGCCGCAGTTCTCGATCATGGATGCGGACGACTGCTTCGCGATGATCCAGGAGCAGGTCGGCTCGACCGACAAGGGCTTTATCCGCAAGATCCAGTCGATCATTTCGCTGTGGAAAAACGGGCTGATCATGCCCGAGCAGGCGATGGCGATCGCCGCGAACGAGGACGAGCATCAGGCGGCGATCGTCTACCGCAACTACGTCGCGACGCTGCACGCGTATCAGGCTGTCGACTTCGACGATCTGATCCGTCTGCCCGCCGAACTCTTCGCGCAGAACGAACCGGTGCGCGATCGCTGGCAGAACAAGCTGCGCTATCTGCTGATCGACGAGTACCAGGACACCAACGCGTGCCAGTACGAATTGCTGAAGCTGCTGGCCGGCCCGCGCGCCGCGTTCACCGCGGTCGGTGACGACGATCAGGCGATCTACGGCTGGCGCGGCGCGACGCTCGAAAATCTCGCCCAACTCGGCAAGGATTTCCCGAAGCTGCATCTGGTCAAGCTCGAGCAAAACTACCGTTCGACGGTGCGCATTCTGACCGCCGCGAACAATGTGATCGCGAACAACCCGAAGCTGTTCGAAAAGAAGCTGTGGTCCGAACACGGCATGGGCGATTCGATCACCGTCACGCCGTGCAACGACGAGGAGCACGAGGCCGAGTCCGTCGTGTTCCGGCTGTCCGCGCACAAGTTCGAGCGCCGCGCCCAGTTTCGCGACTACGCGATCCTGTATCGCGGCAATTTTCAGGCGCGCATTTTTGAACAGGTGCTTCGGCGCGAGCGGATTCCGTATGTTCTGTCGGGCGGGCAATCGTTTTTCGATCGCGCCGAGATCAAGGATATTTGCGCGTACTTGCGGCTGATCGCGAATGCCGACGACGATCCCGCGTTCATCCGCGCGATCACCACGCCGCGGCGCGGGGTCGGCAACACGACGCTCGAGGCGCTTGGCTCGTTTGCGGGGCAGGCGAAGGTGTCGCTGTTCGAAGCGGTGTATATGGGCGGCATCGAGGCGCGGCTGTCAGCACGGCAAGTCGAGCCGCTGCGCATGTTCTGCGATTTCATCCAGCGCCTGACCGAGCGCGCGGACAAGGATCCCGCCACCACCGTACTCGATGACATGATGGAGGCGATCCACTACGAGGCGTATCTGTACGACGCGTTCGACGAACGGCAAGCGCAGTCGAAATGGCAGAACGTGCTCGAGTTTCTCGAGTGGTTAAAGCGCAAGGGCACGAAACCCGAGCCTGAAGTGACCGACGACGGCGACGCCACCGGCTTCGACAACGCCGACGGTCTCGCGGATACCGGCAAGAACCTGCTCGGCCTGATTCAGACGGTCGCGCTGATGTCGATGCTCGAAGGCAAGGAAGAAGACCCGGACGCGGTCCGGTTGTCGACGGTGCATGCGTCGAAGGGGCTCGAGTATCCGCACGTGTTTCTCGTCGGTGTCGAGGAAGGGATCATGCCGCACCGCGGCGGCAGCGACGACGATACGCCCGTCGACGATTCGCGCATCGAGGAAGAACGCCGGCTGATGTACGTCGCGATTACGCGCGCGCAACGCAGTTTGCATCTGAACTGGTGCAAGAAGCGCAAGCGGGCGCGGGAGACGATTGTGTGCGAGCCGTCGCGGTTTATTCCGGAGATGGGACTCGACGAAGCACCGCCGCCGACTGAAGACGAAGCGCCGATGACGCCGAAGGATAGATTGGCGAGTTTGAAGGCGTTGTTGCAGAAGGGGTGAGCGCGGGGGCGAGGTCGATCTACCCGACACATATCGCTATCCGGTCCAACTGTTCGCAAATATGCTGTACGCAAGCGCAGTGGCCATTACGCTACCGTCAATGCTGAAGCACGTCTACGCGCGAATCGCGCGCGTAGTCTTCTTGCCAGATAGAGGAGCGGACATGGGATGCGTACAGTCGAGAGCCACCGTTGAACAGGCGCGGGAACTGGAAGATCTGACGAGCCCGTCATCCCCCGTGCGCGCGCCTTCGCGCCCGCCCAGCAGCACTTCCCTACGCGAAGGCGACACGTATCGGACGCTTGGCATGTTGAAGATAGGCGGATACGACGCCGATCAGATCGCAGCCGCGGGTCCCATTCCCGTACCGTATCTGGATGCAGCGGCACGCGCCCAGTACGAAGTATTCGTATCGCAAGGGATGCTGTGTCAGAAAGACGGATCGGGTGCGTTACAGCCCATGGATACACAAGGCCAAACCTACATGTACGTCATGGACGGCAGGGGAACACTCTATGCCGGTGATGACATGGATCTGCAACACCATTCGTCCTTTTTGTCTGGAGCGCCTGTTGCCGCGGCGGGGGCGATCCGGGTTGCGTCAGGGCAACTCAACTATCTGACGGATCAAAGCGGTCACTATGCGCCTTCGACAGACCACACCGCACAGGTGCTTCAAAAACTACGATCGCTCGGGGTCGATTTGTCGCAAGTCCAGACCGACTACCGGGGGATGAGCAGACAGCAGTGGGCGGCCAGAGGGACAACATTCGATCGCTACTACCCTGTAGAGGGGGTGAGGACCAAGCCATACTGATGCGCGCGGGCGGCGCGCGGTCCAACAAATAATCCCTGCAAGGCCTGGATGCACCTTCGCAGGGATTTTTGTTTTCAAAACGCAGTGATGTTGCTCGCCTGTGAGGCGTGCTGCCGGTTTGATGGCGCTTACTTAGCCGCGTTGAGCATGTAGTCGACGGCCGCTTTGACATCCGCGTCGGAGGCATTCGAGCCGCCCTTCGGCGGCATCGCGCCTTTGCCGTGCAATGCGTAGTTGTAGATCTGGTCGATCGGGTCTTTCAGGCGCGTCGCCCATGCGGCCTTATCGCCGAACTTCGGCGCGTTCAGCACGCCGGCGGCGTGGCACGCCTGGCAGACTTGCTGATACAGCGCCTTGCCCGCCTGCGATGCATCCGCGCTTTGCTGTGCACCGCCCGCGCCGGGCGCGGCGCTTTGCGGGACGCTCGCGAGGGCGGCGACTGCAGCGGCGGCCTGTGCGGCGCCTTGATCCGCAGCACCGGCCGCTGCGGCTGGTGCACCGGAGGCTGCGGCACCCGCTGCGGCGGCGGCCGGCGCACCGGGCGCGGGCTTCGGCGGATCTTCGAAGTGAGCGCCGGCGTTGTTGGCCATATAGGCGACGGCGAGGCCGATTTCGTAGTCGCTGTAGTCGTCGGGGCTGGTGCCGCCGCGCGGGGGCATGGCGCCCTTGCCGGTCAGCGCGGTGTGCCAGAGCGTATCGAAGCCTTGAGAGATACGCGGGGCCCAGTCGGCGGTATTGGTGAATTTGGGGGCGCCGGCGGCGCCGGACGCGTGACAGGCCGAGCAGACGGCCTTGTAGACCTCTTCGCCGGACTTGTAGGTGCGGGGCGCGTTCGCGTCGCGGATATCGACTTGCGCGAGGGGGGCGATGCGCTTGGCCACTTCCGCGTCGGACAGGCCGTCGGTACCGGCGCCGGTGCGGGTCGAACTGTCGACGTAATGAGCGAGCAGGACGATGACGACAATGGGGATGGCAAAGCTGGCGATGATTGCGGCAATCAGCTGCCCGGGGGTTTTAATCGGGGCTCCGTGTGGTGCTTCGCTCATGCTTGTCTCGTCTCCCGTGAATTGTGAGCGGTACAGCGCGACGGCAACGACTGTTATTGTTAATCAGACCACGGTCGATTATAAGCGGAAGGTTTCGGCGCGGGCGAGCGTGGGGCGGGGGTGTTCAGCAGGCGTTTACCCGCAGTTCGGGTTGGTTTTTGCTCGGTTGATGGGCGGATTTGGGGTGGGTTGGCGGTGAGTTCGATGCAGCAGGAATAGGCGCCGCGCGGCCGCCGCGGTGGACGGGTCATGCGAAACAAGGTATGCTTTCGGACTTGCCTGGCGCTGGTTTTGTTTAGTTTTTGCGGTTTTTGTTGTTTGTGTTAACGCCAGCGCTTGCGCAGTTTGCAGTTTCCCTCCCGATACGCGCCCGTAGCTCAATGGATAGAGTACTGCCCTCCGAAGGCAGGGGTTGCTGGTTCGATCCCAGCCGGGCGCGCCACTTGGCTTCCCTCTAAATTCCTCCGAAATTCTGAAAAGCCCGGTCAAATAAGGCGTCGGGTGCGCCACTGTCTCGCTTCACTATCGCCACGCTACTTCAACGCGCGGTCATCTGATTTGTACGGATGTTCGCTGCTATGCAACGACAGATTGAATGTTTCCTTGCAGCAGATGCAAGTTGAACACATCGGAGATCAACCATTCGTCGACGGGTTTTCTTCGTGCATCGCATTTGGAGCGCGTAGCAATCTCAGATCATGTACCTGCGCCGGCCTCCTGCATCACAACTCTGAACATGCAACGCACAGCCGCTACGCAGAAGCGCATTGCTGCCGTACAGGTTGGTACCAAGATACAACGACACCAGAATCGGGATGAGTGTCACCAAAGCTGGGGCGAAAACGATCAATTTCGGGCGGTAGTGCGCTCACGCATGGGACTTCGACCGTATCGACCCAGCTGTGACAACGCGCTCGCGAAGCCCTTTGCGGTCCCGACTTTCGAAAACTGATAGAGCTCTTGAATGCCTTGTGCCGATGAAAGTTGCAGCTCTTCATATTGCGCAATCGGAATCTGGCGATTGCTTTTGAACCGACGATCCGGCGTGCCGTTCTTGTTGACGAAACGCCACGTGTGGCCGACGACATGAGAATCACCAGGGACACTATCCGACTCGATGAATCTTGTCAGTCTCGCCGCGACGTCCAAAGACTCGTATGTACAAACGGCCACCCGGTTCCCGCTGGCGACAAAGATGCGATCAGGATAAAAGTAAAAAGAATTGGAGCCGGCCGCCAACCACGGTACATCGATGTTGCATTTGACGTGTTTGACTCCGCCAGTACCTAGCGATGCAGTCTTGCGCCTCAGTGTTTCCGCTGCACCAGCGTTATATCGACCGTCCAGAACTCGCCCACTTGCCAAAATTCGCCACGAAGCACGGCAGGTGCGCAATTCTTCGAAGGCACTCAGAACCTGTTCATAAGTCTGAACTGCTCTATCGTCAAAATCGTAGAAGAGCACAGTGCTTCGGCGTGCCTCGTCCCACATGTACAGCCAGAAGCAGGCGATAGCGCCGACCACCGACATAACTGCCAACACGCCTACCAACACGGGATTGGGGCCGCCGTCAGCTTGTAGCACTTTCAGCCAAAGTGCAGCAAGAAGTAAGAGGGGCCAATACCAAACAGCGAATTTGCGCCGCTTGCTATTGATTTCCTCAACTAGATCGGCTGAGTCAGTATCTGAGAGCCGCCGGATGTCTGCGGACTGAATGACTTCGAGTGGCGCGACTGTAGTACTTCCGCTCGGGATGAATCGCTGGCCCTGACGAGGCTCCGCGTCTTCGGACATCCGTGGAGTTGGACGAGGAATCGACGCTGAGCGAGGATTTCGCGCGCTGAGTGATGTGCGGTAGGTGAAGCCACCGCCAGACATTGATATGTAGTTGCCGCGCGGCCCAGTGCCAATCCTGAACCCCGGCGCACCTACGGAAACCCCGACGCCAGAACTTGAGAGATTGAAGCGGAAAGGGCCCGCTTTGACCGACTTCCTGAATGACAGCCCCATTATATTGCTCTATGGTTGATCGATTTTTTGGCAGAGTATCTCATGCTGGAGGGCGATAATACCTTCCTTGCAGCGAATTTAAAGTGCATTTACAGTCGACCGCTCAACTACCAACTTTAAAATGGCTGATTATGAGATTGGCATATTTGTGGGTAGCGCTTATTGTAGCGTTTTGAATTCTTTCCAAGCTTTCAACGAAGCCATGCTTGATTATGAGAAGCCTCGCTGGTTGAAGGACTTGCTGCGCTTTCTGCCTTTGAAAAGCCAGTTTGTCCTGTCCGGAAATGTCCATGACTTGCAGGCCTGCGAGGTCGCGCCGCGGGTTATCACAGCGCAGTCGCTCGTGAGCACGCTCGCCGATAGCCTGGGGGAAGCTGGCTATGCCGAATTGGTAGTCTGGAATCCCGTATCTGGCTTTACCGTTCCAGAAAGCCGCGTGGCCCCTGTCGAGCGGGGCGACGAGACGTTACAACGTCTAGGCCTGACGCCGGTTGGGAATGCAGCACCTGGTGGGATCGATGCACTGACAGTTTGTCTTGAACGCCTGACCGCGCTAGCCGGACCGCCGATAGCGCTCGTCGTGGATTTTGCCTCACGACTTGCTGTTCGGTCGGAGTCTCTGAGCACAGCAGAACACAATCTCTTTACACGAGCGCTAGTGCTCGCACATATGGCCAGTCCTCGCCCGGCAGGCGAACAACGACGGCCTTTCTTCAACACTGTGATCTGGATTGTCGACAAGGAAGGCGACCTGCCCGACTGGCTGCTGATCGGCAATCCACGAATCAGGCATGTGCCAGTATCCAAGCCTGACAGCGCTTCCAGGCGCGCGCTTTCACGAGCTCTTTTGCGTGGCGTGCCAGGTTCGCAGGAAGCTTCGGCAGCTACCCTGGATGAGGCCGAGTCTGCATTCGTCGACGGAAGCGAAGGCCTCCTGCTTGCTGATATGAATGCGATCGCTACCCTCGCCCGCGTCGAAAACGTTCCCATCGAAAAAATCTCCGACGCCGTGAGGCGTTACAAGGTCGGCGTGACGGAAGACCCATGGCTTCGTATTGACCGCGAGAAGATCCGCAACGCAGAGCCCACTATCCACAAACGAGTAAAAGGACAAACTCATGCGGTGACGCACATGCTTGACCTGGTCAAGCGCGCAATGACAGGCGTCGGATCACAACGCAAGGGCAACCGACCGCGCGGCGTCGCATTTCTCGCTGGACCGACTGGCGTGGGGAAAACCGAACTCGCGAAAACCCTCACCAGCCTCCTTTTCGGCGACGAGAGTGCCTATATTCGATTCGACATGTCCGAATTCAGTTCTGAGCATTCCGACCAGCGGCTCATCGGCGCGCCACCTGGCTACGTTGGTTATGACGTCGGTGGCGAGTTGACGAATGCGATTCGGGAGCGGCCATTTAGCGTTGTGCTCTTCGACGAAATCGAGAAAGCGCACCCGCGGATTCTCGACAAATTCCTCCAGATTCTCGACGACGGCGTGCTGACCTCCGGTCGCGGTGACAGGGTGTACTTCTCCGAGGCGTTGATCGTTTTCACCTCCAACCTGGGAATCTTCCGCGAGGATGAACTTGGACAACGTGTGCCCAACGTGCTGCCCAGCGATTCCTTCGAGAATATGGGGGAAAAGGTGCTTGACGAGATTCAGAGGCATTTCAAGCTGGTGCTTAACCGGCCCGAGATTCTCAACCGGATTGGAGAGAACATTATCGTTTTTGATTTCATCCGGAACGACGTCGCGGAGGAGATTTTTGACCAGATGGTCCGCGTCGTACTCGATGACATTGCCTCGCAAGGAATGTCCGTCGAACTCGACGAGCCATCGAGGGCTGCGCTTCAGCAACGGTGCCTGAGTGATCTCTCGAATGGGGGCCGGGGAATCCGGAACCAGCTTGAAGCGCATTTGATCAATCCGCTCGCTCGCGGTATGTTCGACCAAGACGCAAAGAGTGGTGACCGCTTCTTGGTTACTGACATTGCAAGCGGCGAGCTGCAATTGCGCAAGCGCTAAGGTCATGTATATCCGCCTGTCGCGCTTGCACTTCCCAGTCACGTCCTTGGGACCGGGGAAACGTATCGGCATATGGTTTCAGGGCTGCAGCATTCGTTGCCCTGGGTGCATTTCGGCCGATACGTGGGCCACGACCGGAGGAGAATCAACGCTGGAGCGGGTGCTGGAGCAAGTTCGCACATGGCTGCCGCACGCAGACGGTTTCACCATTTCGGGTGGCGAGCCATTCGACCAGCCAGATGTTCTCGTCGCGCTTGTTCGCGCGCTGCACGAGATGTCCACCGGGGATATTCTCGCTTACAGCGGCCACCCGATCGAGGCACTTGCAGGCACCCTCGCAAAAGTAAATGGCGCGATTGATGCGCTCATTACCGACCCGTTTGAAATCGACACGTCACATAACCGCCCGCTTCGCGGTAGCGATAACCAGCGGCTGCATTTGCTCACCGATCGCGGCCGGGCGATTTATTCGCAATATGAGCGCGACCTGAACGAGAGCGACAAGTCGCTGGACGTCATGTTTGATGAGGACGGCAGCATCTGGTTCGCGGGAATACCGAACCGGAACGACTTTCAGCGTTTAAGAGACCTATTGACGGATCAGGGCCATCGAGTCCAGATCAGCGCTGATAAAGCGCGAAACCGATAAGACAGGAAATGTCAGCAATGATGCGTTTTTGCCCGAACTGCAAGACCGAGCGGTCTGTAGAGGAATGGTTCTGTGCAGGAACCGTCGTCAACGCCAAATGCGGCTGGGATTTGTCCAGCCTGCCAATTCGGGCGGCCGGGTGGCGACCCCAGGAAATCGTCACCACAGAAAGACTGAACAACGACGATGCCGAGCGCCCGGCTCAGGTCCGCCCTCAACTTCAGTGCACAAACGGGCACCCGATGAATGACGGCGATCTGATATGCCTCGAGTGCGGGGCCGATCCTACCACTTCGGCAAATGCGCAAGGCCACAGCAGCAGTTCGGACGGGGCCGGTGGCGACACGACAACGTTGCCTGAAACGACTGAAACTCAAATCGACGGCTGGCGCCTTGTGCGGCAAATCTCCAGCACTGACGGCGTACGAGAACGCTACGTTGCGCAGCATTGCGACACCAACAGACAGGCGATATTGACGCTCTATCGCGACGGAGCCGAGCCAGACACTTCCGTCTACGATGTTGTCCGCCGTCTTCCGCGCGAACATGTCCCTGAGATCATCGCGACAGGTCGCTGGAACACGCGCGCGTATGAAGTTGCAGAAGAGCTCAGCGGTGGAACACTTGCCGATGTGGGCATCGCCGTGCGGGACCTTGCGGCCATTCGTCACGTCGTTGACGAACTTGGGCAGGCAATCAATTCCCTCTCCGAAGCCGGTTTGCGGCATCGCGACCTGCGGCCAGGTACGTTGCTAGTGCGCAGCCGAGAGCCTCTCGATCTTGTGATTAGCGGCTTCGGGTCGGCACGATTGTCCGAATTCGACCTCGACATCGTCTCACCGCTTGAAACGACGCGGTACATGGCACCTGAAGCAATCGCCGGTGGCGTTGCAGCCGCGTCCGATTGGTGGAGCCTCGGCATGATTTTGCTCGAGCAGCTTACCGAGGGCAAATGCTTCGAGGGAATCAATCCACGCGCTTTTCTGATTCACGTACTGGCAAACGGCGTCACGATACCGGACGACCTTGACTCGTCGCTTCACCTTCTTCTGCGTGGCCTGCTGGCGCGCGACCGACATCAGCGCTGGCAATGGGCACAGGTCAAGGCGTGGCTCGATGGCAAACACGTCGATGCGCCATCTGCTGTGACCTCCGAGACTGATGCAGCGGAAGGCGCAAGCATCTCACTCGGCTCGCGGCAATATCACAAGCCCACCGTGTTTGCTCTCGCGGCAGCAGAACGTGAGAATTGGGATGAGGCCCGCGACCACCTCAATCGCGGCGTGATGGTTACCTGGGCTGAACAAGCTGACGTTCCGGCGAAGCAACTCGCCGGCCTGCGCCAAGCGGTGCGACTTGATGGCGTCGATGAGGACTGCCGCCTGATGATTGCACTGAAACTGTTGAATCCGGAGATGCCACTTATCCTGCGTGGCGAAATCGTCACGCCGGGCTGGCTGCTTCGAAACCCCCTTGAGGGCTATGACCTCGTAATGGGTGCGGTGCCCTGGTTTCTTGAGCGGTTGCAGACAGAGACGTGGCTTTCGCGCCTTCAACGCCGCGCCGAGGAAGTCAGAACGCGTGCACACAATCACGCCATCGAGCTTGATGAAGACATGGTACGCGTTGCAGTGCTCTCCACTTCACGAGCACAACTCGCGGCGCAATGGGAAGAGCGACGTCTCCTTTTGCCCGACTCGACTCATTCGGGCTTGCTCTCGCTCGCAGGACGCCGGGTTGTCAGCGAAGAAGACCTTATTGTTCTCCTGAGCGCAAAGATTTCGCAGTTCCGCTCTGTCGACGAGATTCTCAATCAGGCCACCGACGTTGCCGAGCGCGAACAGATCTTCGCTTTTGACCGGGAAGCCGCTCGAGCCGAGCTCACGCTTGCACGCTCCGAGCTCTTCCGCAAGGTTGATGACCGCATCGCGGGCTTCGCCAGAACCGGCAATAATTCGATTGACGATTGGGCCGAGCATTTCCGCCTAGAGCGCCGCCTGCCGTTGCACGAGGTGCTTGTTCTGCTCTCGGTGCCGGCTGAGCAGTGGCTAGAGCCACAGAAGCAGCAGTACGTCGCGCAAATTCTAGAGTTCTTCGAAAAGAAGGTGGCCACGACCGTGTTACGCGGGCCTCTGGTGCGAATGACTATCGGCAAGACAACCGGCCGGGTTGATGTTCATGAGCTGAATGGCGAGCGTTACTCGAGTTCCGCGTTGCTTGAGCATTTGCTTCAACGCAACGCCCAATCGGTCTCAGTAGATCCGGCTGTTTTCGGGGCGAACGTGACGCTGGAGAACCGGCTGAATTCGCTCTATCGTCAAACGTCTCTGCACAAACGGGATACCGGCATTGACGGTCTGTATCTCGGCTTCCCATTCCTACATTACAAGGACGGTCGAAGCAGCTCTCGCCCGCGCATTGCGCCCGTTCTACTCTGGCCGGTCAAGCTGCTTATGGAGCTTGGGGCTCGTGGTCAGGTTGCACTGGCATTCGACGGGGAACGCGAGGAAGTCCGCTTGAATCCAGCGCTGGAAGGTCTGCTCGGGCGAGACTCGGTCAAGGCATGGCGAGCGGCGGCGGACGACGTGCTCGGACGCTCCGCTCTCAAGATAGCCGACGTGATCGATGCTTTTGGGTTACTGGCAAACGGCGATCGCCGCCAGCTCAGCGCCCTGCCTTCTCCGTCGGCCGATGTGCCAGTTGGCGAGCTTCGCCTTGCGTGCTCGGGCGTCTTCTTCCACGTGGACTTCGCTGGCCAGGCCATCGGTGAAGATCTGCGCCAATTGAAGGTTTTGTCACCGTCGGGAACCGCACTTGAATCGATGCTCCGACTCAAGGACAAATCTGCATATGAGACTCCCGAAGAATCCGCAACCGAAATCGAACGTTTCCTGACTGTCTCCAGTGACCCGTCGCAGGAATCTGCTGTCTGGCAGGCCCGACAAGGTCCGGGCCTTCTCATCGAAGGGCCGCCCGGAACCGGCAAAAGCCAGACCATCGTTAACATGGTCGCGGACGCCATTGGGCGCGGCAAAACCCTGCTGATCGTCTGCCAGAAGCATGCGGCACTGGAGGTGGTCCACAAACGCCTTGTCGCGGAAGGGCTCGGCGACCGCATCGTCATGGTCAATGATGTGAACAAGGACCGCGAACCGACAATCAGGGCAATTCGCGAACAGCTTGATGCCATCGTTCGGGGTTCGTCGTTTGACAATAACTGGACTCGCCAACGCGAGCGCATGGCCGCGAGGATTGAAACACTGGAGGGCGAGCTCGACCGTCAACATCAAGCGCTTCACCGCGTGGACGAGTCAACGGGCCTGAGCTATCGAGCCCTGCTCGGCGAATTGATCCAGCTTGAGGCTGGCTCTGTACCTGTTAGCGTTCCGCAACTCCGGGCAAAGCTAGCCGGACTGGACATTTCCGCGTTGACGACACTCGAGGAGCAGTGCGCCCCGCTCGCGCGCTACTGGCTTCCGGCCAGATTCGAAGGCAGCGCACTGGCCCACCTTAAATCGTTCGCAACCGATCCCGCGACAATCGAAGAATTCACTGACGTCTTCGCGAGCTTCCGTGAGGCAGAGCAGTTGCGTGTCGATACCCTCGCAGCCCATCCTGCCCGGTTCGATGTCGATGACCCAGCGCCGTATCGGGCTTGGCTAGATGCTAACGCGGGGCGCCTGGTAAGCCTCGACGAGATGCAGCGCAAGCGTCTTGCCCAATGGCTGCCGCTGTTCCGACCTGCCGACAAAACCGACGCACCGGGCCATCAGCATTACATCGCGCTCAAACAGCTTCATCACGACTTGCTTGCCATCGACGGCGGTGCTTACGACGAGACACTATCGCAAGCGCTGGCCTTGCTGGCCGCATCGGATCTCAACGACATCAAAACGCGCGCAGCGCTGGCAACCAGAGAGCCGACGTTCCTCAATCGCCTCAATCCCTCGACTTATATCAGACGCAGCGGGTTGAACAAGTATCTTGCAAGCTGCGGTGCGCCGACGACGAACGATTCAATGCGAGCGTTGCTGGCAGCGGCGCGCCTCGAACAGCAATGGCGGCCGAAGCGAGAGGCGTTGAACGCCACTAGCCGATCGTTGCATCTGGATACCGTGGAACCGGCGTGCGGGCCGACTCTCGGGGAGGAATGCCTGACCCGCCTGCGTCGACTGGAAGAAATACGCGAGCTCGCGCAGCATCTTGCAGTCGCGCCGCGTGGAGATGAATTCGACTCCGCAGTGATGACGGGGGACCGGGCGCCGGTGAAACAACTGCTCGATGGGTTTGAGACAGCGTTTATTCGTTACAACGCTCGTCAGCACAGTCTCCATGCATTGAGCCGACTTGAAGAATGGGTTTCGCCTGAACTTGCTGATGCGTGTCGCTGCGCCATTGTGGAGAACCTCAGCTACCAAGCACCGTTAAACCGCATCAACGATGCACTGCCGACGCTCGCCGCATATCAGCAGTTCCGGACGCGGTCGAAACACGTCAATACACACGCCCTTGAAGTCTTCGCTGTCATGCGAACCCACGAGGCAGCGATCGCAAATATTCCACCCGAAGACCTCGATTGGGAGGTGCGCCGCCTTATTAATCGCGAGGCCCGACTAGGCTGGAAGCGTCGCTTCGAGCATGACAGCCCGGAACTCCTCCTCGATCAGACTGAGACCGCTGCAAAGGTCGAAGCGTTGGCAAGCGCCGACGAGGAAATGCGCCGCCTCAATCGCGAAGTGCTACGCAATGGGATCGACCGTAGCAAGCTTGGCTCCGTGCGCGAATGGGAAGATGTGACACGCCTGAGCGGTCGTCGCTCCCGGCGATTGCGCGAGTTTATTGAACTTGGAGCAGGCCTTGGATTGATGTCGCTGCGTCCAGTCTGGATGATGAACCCAGACGTTGCAAGCCGGGTGTTGCCGCTTAAGTCGAATCTGTTCGACTCAGTGGTCTACGATGAGGCGTCGCAGATGCCGGTTGAGTACGCCATCCCAACGCTCTTCCGTGGCTGTGTTTCTGTCGTAAGCGGTGATGAAAAGCAGATGCCGCCCGCCAACTTCTTTTCAGGGCGCATGGACAGCGACGAAACCGAAATCTACGACGGCGAGCAGCCTGACGAAGATGCTACCGAGGAAGACCGAGAACTCTTTGAGGATACTTGGAACCGTAGGGAGATCAAGGATTGTCCCGACCTCCTCCAGTTGGCACGCACATCGCTGCCCGTCACCACGCTACAGATCCACTATCGCTCCGCGTACCGCGAACTGATTGGCTACTCGAACGCCGCGTTCTACGACAACGAACTCAGCGTGCCGGTGCGACATCCTGAGGCAACGATTCGCGGAGTCAAGCCACTTGACCTAATTCCGGTGAATGGTATCTATGAACGCCAGACGAATTCCGATGAAGCAGACCGCGTAGTCGAGTACCTCGCGGAACTTTGGAAGCAGCCTTATGACCAACGCCCGTCCGTCGGCGTCGTTACGTTCAATCTCAAACAGGCCAACCTCATCGAGGAACGACTGGAGCTACGTGCCGAAGAGGACGAAGAATTCCGCAACGCGTATCGCGAAGAAAGTGATCGCTGCGACGGCGGCGAAGACATGGGCGTTTTCGTCAAGAACGTAGAAAACGTCCAGGGCGATGAGCGCGACATCATCGTCTTTTCGACCACGTTCGGCCGCAATAGCCAAGGGGCGTTCAAGCGTTTCTTCGGGGTGCTCGGCCAAAAGGGGGGCGAGCGACGTTTGAACGTCGCCGTAACGCGTGCCAGACAGAAGGTCGTACTGGTTACATCGATGCCCATTCGCGATGTCTCGGACATGCTGAACACCAAGCGCAAACCGGCTATCCCGCGCGACTACCTCCAGGGGTATCTGGAATACGCGCGCGCTATGTCGAATGGAGAATTTCTTGGTGGCCGGGCACTTCTTGGTCGGATGAGCAGCGAACGCGCTCATGCGAAACTACATGAAGTCGGCGAGGTAGACGGCTTTTCAACGGATGTCCTCGAGTTTCTTCGTGGCCTTGGCCTGTCGCCTGTCAATGCTCAGGAAGGCGATGCGTTCGGAATTGACTTTGCCATCGCTGCCCCGGAAACCGGCTTGTACGCCATAGGCATCGAGTGTGACGCCCCGCGCCACCATTTGCTGCAACGGGCACGAGCACGCGAAATCTGGCGACCGTCCGTCCTGCGACGAGCCATTTCGACCCTGCATCGGGTTTCATCACAAGCTTGGTATCACGACCCTGAGGCGGAAAAGGCTCGTCTGAAGGCGGCGATTGACGCCGCCCTGAAAATAGAGGTAGCGGCATGAGCGGGCCAAAGGTTGTTCGCATCGTCACACGCGAAGAGGTGCTCGCAATCTGCGAAGCGCATCTCCAACGGCTCGACCAAGCGATTGCCGCCTGGACAGCATCGGGGCAGCGAGTCAGAGAGCTTTCCGCTGAGGAGATCGCTGCTACTCACGAGCGTCGAAGAGCACTTGCGGCCTTAATTGCAAAGGACGCGTTCATGGAACTGCAGAAGAAGGTTCCAGACGAGATTGCTTTCCTGAAGGCGGACGCGATCCGCCGACAAGACGTTGCGGTCGAGAAGGCGGAACAAGTGGTGAAGCGTCGGAGGCAGGGACGCGACAGCGCCGCGACACTATTGAACGCGCTCAAGTCAAAAAGCATTGTGCCGCCACAAGACCTAGCGTCAAAGCTCGATCTTATCGCGTCAGGCGTGGAGGTCGCCGATGCGGATGCTCTACTCGCTCGCGGATTCAGCCTTCTCGTACCTGGTACGTCGCGGGCAATCAGCGAGGCCCAGAAAAATCTGGCGAACCGGTTGTTGGGTAGCGATACGCCTCAAGATTTTGGCGAGTGGAAGGCTATTAACACATCGCGTGCGAACGAACTCCTTTTCGACCGGGTCGACCGCCAGGTTGCCGAAGCACAGGTGTTCCTCGAAGAGTCCGACGTCGCCACGTTTGCGGCCAGACTACGCGCAATTGAAACGGGGGCGAACGAACACAGCCGTAACCTCTTGCTCGACAGTTTGTTACTTGACCTCGCGAGTGCGGTGCAAGCGTCCCGCATACACCGCTCGGCAATCGACGAACTGCAAGAGCTCGCGGCGGAGATCAACGCAGACGCGTCGACCGAGGCCAAGGCCCTACTTGACCGAAGCCAGCAATGCGGTCCTGCAACGACGTTGCAGGAGATTGCTCGGCTTACGGATGAATGCAGGAACTTCATCATGCAGGAGCAGCAGCGCAAAGCCGCGCAAGCACGACGCGACGCAATCCTGCAGGGTCTAGCCCGCCTCGGTTACGAAGTCAACGATGGAATGGAAACAGCATGGGCCCGCGATGGTCGCGTCGTCGTTAAAAACCCAGCAGTGCCAGGTTACGGCGTCGAGGTCGGTGGACAAGCTCAAACCAGTCGGCTCCAGGTCCGAGCAGTAGCCCTAACCGGCAATCGCGATGTCACGCGCGACAAAGACGTCGAAACACTATGGTGCGGCGATTTCGGTAAGCTTCAGGAACTGCTCGTAGCAGAAGGCGATAGCTTGTTTATTGAGCGCGCATTGCGTGTCGGCGAGGTGCCCTTCAAGGTCGTCGACGATACGCAAACTGAGTCCGTATCAACTCACAAACACCGGTCGCTATGATGACACGCCGGCGCCTCCGCAGTAACACGATGGGCGCAGCACTGTCCTAGCCCGCTTTCCTCAGGGCCGCGAACTCGCTTTGCCCCGAGACAGGCCTGGCAATGAGACGAAAAGCTCGCGGCCGGTGGCGTTTGAAGCGGCTCGAATCTGGCAACAGAGTCTATCGGTTCTTCGACGGCGATCGAAAAAACGCCGATGACAAGTAGTGGCATCGGCGTTTTTGCGGACAACTCTGCCCGGAATCATTTCAGAGGCAACGACAACAGGTTGTCGGTCTTGCGGTTGTCCGCGACCGTCTGCAGGTACTTGATGCGCCCGTTGCTATGGACGTGCACCCAAGCCCATAGCTGGAGCGCTACGCAGCGACAAGTCCAGTTGCGTCGAGGACCAGAGCGGTCCTCGACGTTGATAGATCAAGCCGGCGTAATCACCAACTTCCCCTTCTGCACTTCCACGCGAACCTTGCCGGAAATCTCAAACCCCGCGTCCTCCAGCCAGCGCCCCGACAGACGAATCCAGGGCGCAGGCGGATAATCCGCCGGGGTGTTCTTCCAAAACGGCCATCCCTTAGGCCGATAAAACGGCTGGCGTAGCTTCGACACGGTCAAGTAGCGAACCGAATTGCCGTCCTCTGTTTTATGATTGCGCTTAGCCATGGTCAACTCCCTATAAGTTGGTTGTGGTTAGCGGGTCGTTTGGGTTGCCGCCCATGCGGCCCGCGCTTCTTCTCCTTCCTGCCCTCTCTCTTTTGCGAAGTTCGTCCGTTGCGGGACTACGTTCGAGTTACTTACCGATCCAATCAATTTTCCCGGATAGTTTTGGACAATGCAAACTAGCTACCGAAGATACAAAAGATCCTAAGGTTCTCCGCAAGACGTGAGAATAGCTAAGACAACATCCATCGAAGACCCATGTTCGAGGCCGCGATCTATGATTCGTCGCACTAGCTTTCTAGTTGCACTCACAGCTGTACCAATCTTCGCGTCCGCGAAGACTATTTACTCTGGCGAGTTCGACTATCATTCTTTCAAGCCGGCGGAAGCGTATTTTGCCGGCCGAAGCGCATCGGAAGTAGCGCGCATGTGTGAGACAGGCGAACACGCGAGTAATGAAGATCTGGCTCAGTGTTCACATCTGAAGTTCGAGCAAGTGCGCCACGAACTTAGCCGAAATTTGCAGGCGGCG
This sequence comes from Paraburkholderia edwinii, assembly GCF_019428685.1. Taxonomy (NCBI): domain Bacteria; kingdom Pseudomonadati; phylum Pseudomonadota; class Betaproteobacteria; order Burkholderiales; family Burkholderiaceae; genus Paraburkholderia; species Paraburkholderia edwinii. Next base: position 417,073 of record NZ_CP080095.1, on the reverse strand, counting down.
AGATCGGAAATCGAGCGCAACGACAAGTCGCTTAAGGCGGAAGGCGAGCCCTTAGCGTTACCGTATTTTGTGAAATCACAAAACGATTGGATGCAGTATCGGGACAGTGAGTGTTATACCGAAACGTACATGATGGGTGAGGCCGCCGAACGCTACATATTCTTTTGGGAATGCATGACAAGCATTACGAAAAATCGCGTGAGGGAAGTACAAGAGCTTTTGAAGAACTAAAAACCCCCTCATACGCGTGATGCCTGATCGACGCCAATCGGTTGCGGAACCTTCATCGATCGCACCAAAGCTCAGCGCAACACCTTCGGCGATCTCCTGGATCGCTACGCTAGAGAGACCTCGCCGCTCAAAAAGGGAGGATCCGATGAAACAGTACGAATCTGAAAAATCTGCCGCGACACGACGATAGCCGCGTCTTTCCTATTACTGCCGAGACAGTGAAACGGGTGTTCATCCGCGCATGCAAACGCGCAGAAATAGAAAATTTGCATTTTCATGATCTGAGGCATGAGGCTTGTACCCGTATCGCTGAGCGTTCACGGAATCTTGAACAGTGCGGCGGATTCCCTGATCGCAATTGCCGCTCTCAGGCCAAGCGTTCGGGCAACTCGCCATTTTCTCTGCATCGCAATGCAGCAGGCTTGCGACATACCGTTGCAAATGCCAGTCAGCGATTCGATAGCCGTCAAGAAAAGTTGGTTAGCGAGAGCGGCACTGCGACGAATCCCGGAGCATTCCTCCGGAGTCAGCGGCACGTTGCAGATCGCATGTAACTCGATTTTTTTGATCGACCGTGAAAGTATGGCCGCGGCCATATCGATTTGGTCCGATGTCCCACGCAGAATGGCATCCGATCCGTGCGGCACTGTTTTCTGATCCTGAATGAACGCTCTTGCCGCTGCAGCCATGCCGTGAAGAGGAAAGACAGCATGCAGTGTCAGCAAGGCCGACGCGGACATTCTATAGCGCCAGTGAGTGCCATACTTCCCCATCTTCGTCGTGTCTTGCATCAACGCTTCGATCGAAACAACGCGGTTTTTCGGAACGTACACATTCCGGAGAGCAATCTTCGGATCCGGGAATTTCTCAAACCCGAACGTATCCTGCCCGCTGACCAGCATGAGGTCCGAAATGGGAATAAGCGCGACAAGCGATTTTTCCTTGCCTTTTGCATCGCGGACGCTGGGTAAAAACAAGATGCTCAATTGGGCACGCCAATTCCAGACGACGGGCTTCCACACGCCTTCCTCTATCACTACGCCGTCTGTGTGCTGTATTGCCTGCGCAGTCTCCGGATACAGAGCCATCGATACGACGGCATATCGGTCCTCGCCGGGGATCTCGCTGCCGATCGCGTCGGGAAAACACTTCAGCGCTATCCAGGCAGCTGCATTGCACCATCCGACGGCCCAGGCTGTATTGCCGTTGCACTGCCCGAGTGCGACCATCTTTTCCTTGTAGGCCTCGAGCGACAACGGTGTGCCGCGCTGCTTTCCCGGAAGAAGCATGTCGAATAAATCCGCGTCGAGCAGATCCATCGTGTCTCCAGACAGCTCTATCGATGGCGTGCCTTCATCGTCGTACTCTGAACGATACCGCGCGGCAGGTTCGGTCTTACTTGTTTTGTCGGTCATGGGTTCGCATGAAGTTAGCCGCGTTACGCGTGCCGCGTTCAGAAACACTCTCTGGCTAATGCACGAAGGGCTGCTGTCGGTCAATACCAGCCTGCCATATACAATCTGGTACTTTGATTTAATGGGCCGTGGCCGCTTCCACTATCGCTGGGATCCGTTGGAAGCCTGTCGAAGAGCGTTCGCTTTTAATACAAAGTCGGCCACTGAGCGTGACTCCATCTTCTTCATCGCTCGGCTCCGATGAATCTTCACGGTCATCTCGCTGAGGGCCATCTCAGCGGCAATCTGTTTGTTCAACAAGCCCGCCGCGACAAGTTCCATGACCCGTCGTTCGCGCGGTGTCAAGGTTTCGAAGCAACGCTGAACATTTGCGATGGATCGCTCCTTGCAACGTCTTTTCTTATCCTGTGCGAGTGCCTCGACGACAGCATCGAGCATGTCCTGGTCGCGAAACGGTTTTTCAAGGAAGTGGCTCGCACCCGATCTCATCGCGCGAACCGACATGGCGACGTCCGCATAGGCGGTCATGAATATGACCGGTATATGAATGCACTGGGCCATCATTTGCTCTCGCACGCTGAAGCCACTCTGCCCTTGCAGACGGACGTCGAGGATCACGCACGCCGCGACGTCAGGTCGCTTGTCTGAGAAAAAATCGTGAGCGCGGGAAAAGGTTCGGACGTCCAAACCAGCTGAGTGCAGCAACGCAGTCACTGCATCGTGCATCCGTACGTCGTCATCGATCACGTAGACAATCCCATCAAAGTCGATGACGGGATACTCGTTGAATCGCGCGTCTTTCATTTGCTCTCTCCCAAAACTACCGCTTCGCGATTGCGCATGCATGCCCGTTGTTGATCAACGTCAAATGACTGCTTAGCGCCCGGATCTTTAGTCAGGACCATGGATAAAAAAATAAACCTAAAATTCTTTAGGAAAATTTAATTATCCTTAAGACATGTCAATGGCAGACACCTAAGCAAAGCAAAGTATCGAGAAATAGCGTATGACGATCGCGCCGGAAAGCTCCGGACGTGCCGACTGCTCGCCCCACTCTTTACAGTATCGAATTCGATCGTTGTTTTCGATGCATAGGCCAGGGAGCCAGGAACTTGCGCCGGCCGGAGACTTCTTTCTTTGAGATGTCGTTGTGCACATGACGGGAAAGCGAATTTTTTCTATCCTGGATGCTTGTGGAGCACGGCAACGCCAAGCCGTCAGCCGTTCAAGGCGTCTCGCCAAATCTGGTTGGTTGTGGAGAACAAAAACGTATACGTATTAATCAAATACACCCGTTTCGAGTACGTGCAGCGCACTTATCCTTAATGTCCACCTCAGTGCGGTGAGATTGCGCATGCCCGACATGCGTCGCGGTTTTGCCGATATTTGTTGGTTCTGGTACGAGCGCCAATCATCTCGGCGCGAAGACGCGCCGAAACGATCAAACGCTCCGTCAACCCGCGACAGTCCGTGGCCGTGCTCATCCTTCCATTCACTACTGCCGGCCATCTCCGGAAAAGCGGCTCAAGCAGTGGAAGGTCTTCGAACCGGGTCAAGCTTGGACACGCATAACCCAGGTGAACGATAGGGCCGGCAAAATGCTTGGTGCGACCTCAATCGTCGATGAGTTGGCCCAGCAGCAGGGAAAGATCGAGTTCCGCGTCGCGGGTCTGAAAGCCAGCCTTTATCGCGGCCTGGATGCGTTTCTGTACAGCGGGCTCGCGTACGCCTTCGCCAAACAGATCCGAGTCGCGGCGAAAGTCCTCGATCGGCGCGAGCGCAATCGAATTAACGCGGTGTTTGATGGCAACATGGCCTGCGCTGGGAAACCGGCTGATGCGATGTGCAATTGATCTGACGAATTCGTCCAGTTCTTCAGCGGGCAAAGCGCGATTGATCCAGCCGTAGCGTTCGGCAAGCTCAGCGGGGTAGTCGTCGGCGCTCAGCATGACCTCAAGCGCGCGCGCCCGCCCCATGAGGCGCACGAGGTGCTGTGCACCGCCACCGCCCGGTACCACGCCGAATGCCGGCTCCATCTGGGCGAAGATTGCCGTCTCCTTTGCGGCGAAGCACATGTCGCATGCGAGTACGAATTCGCTGCCCGCCCCCCGCACGCGGCCTTCGACCTGCGCGATGCTGATTAGCCGGCTTGCACTCAGGTAGCGAAACAGAACCGCAATGGAGGCCTCTCCGGTCAGTTTCGCCGCCTCGTCCCGATACGCTTTGATGCGGCCAACATCGACGTGGGCAATGAAGAAGTCCGGGTCTGCGCTCTGAAACACGATCACGCGAACCGATTCATCGGCCTCCGCCTGGGAAATGAAAGAAACGAGGTCCCGAACCAGTTCGGGACCGAGAAGATTCATCGGCTGAGCCGTGATGCTTGCGAACAGGACAGGGCCTTCGCGGTGCACCGCGAGGGTGGCGAAATTCATGGATGCCTCGGCAAGAAGGGGATGAACCTAGGGGAGGCATGTCTTCCCGCCCCAGCTCGATGGCAGATGCGCCACACATGCAACAGAATTTAGTCCACTACAAATTTGTCGAATAGACTGTAAATTTGAGAGGCGTCCTTCCACAGGAGAAAGGCTTGGACCGGTTCGAGGCAATGACGATTTTGGTGGCGGCCGTCGACCGGGGCAGTCTGTCCGCGGCGAGCCGCCAGCTCGGCATCCCACTGGCGACCGTCAGCCGCCGGATATCGGAACTAGAAAAACACCTGGGGATTCGGCTGCTTCTGCGCGGCAACCGTCGGCTCGTGCTTACAGACGCTGGCCAGTCTTATGTCGCTTCATGCCGTAGCATTATGGAAGACGTCGCGGAGGTCGAGCGCAAAGCCGCGGGCGAATATCTCGCGCCTAGGGGCGAACTGGTGATTAGCGTGCCCCTGGTGATGGGGCGCATTCACGGCCTACCTGTCATCGCCGAATTTATACGTGCTTATTCCGACATTCGCGTACGGGTGCAATTGACCGACAGGAAAGTGAATCTCATCGAGGAGCACGTCGACGTGGCCCTTCGTACTGGAGAGCTGCCTGACAGCGGCATGATTGCCATAAGAGTCGGACTGATCCGACAGGTGCTCTGTGCGAGCCCCAGCTATCTGGCAAACCGGAGCACGCCAATCGAACCCGCGGATCTGGCGTTGTTTGACTGCGTGGGATATGAAGACGTGACGCCTGGCACAAGCTGGGAATTCAGGAACCGTGACGGCCTGCAAACCGTTTCCGTGACATGGCGGCTCATGGTCAATTCAATTGAAGGAGCGGTCGCCGCCGCAGAGCAGGGTGCAGGCATCGCGCGCGTGTTGTCGTATCAGATCGATCAACAGATGAAGTCCGGGTCGCTTGTGACACTCCTTGAAGAGTATGAATTGCCCAAGACGCCCGTCAGTTTGATCTATCCGAGCCAAAAACAAGTGCCGCTCAAGTTGAGGGCGTTTCTTGATTTTGCGAGCCCGCGGTTGAGGCAGCGACTCGAAGGCTGAGCGGTCTCGACCGGAATACTGATCGAAGTTCGGGATTGGACCAAGTTGCCCGTCGCTTTGCTTAAGCAGGAACAACAACCTGTTCGAATCGTTAAAAGGCACGTCTGAAGCGCTGTCTCGGACATGCGCACTGCAATCTACATCCAAGGCCACAAGGCAGCGCCGTCATGACTAAAAACGGCGCTGGTCGTCAGCAGGCTGCGCGCAATTGGGCAACAAAATTTTTCAGGGTGAAATCACCAGGCAGTTCGTCAATGAGCACGAGGTCGGAGATGGCGCTCTTCACTCGAAGAGGACGGATCGCCTGGTAGGCCGCCGAGTTGTACCACGCCAATGCCGCGTCGCGGTTCGGAAATTCCATCAGAACGGCTGCGCCGGGCCATCCTCCTTCCAGCACGTCGACCGGCCCTTGTGCAAGCCATTTGCCGCCAAATGGACTAACAGTCGCTTCGACCTGTTCGAGGTACTCTAACGCGTCCGAATTGGGAACGTCGCCTGGAATACGCAGATGATTGATCAGGTATGTCTTCATTTTTTCATTGGCTCGCAGTCGGAGGGGGCCAGGCTTTTGGAGCATTGTTATCGGTACAACAAGGAGGCCGAAAAATTGAATCGAATACGCGCTACTGCGCCGCAATTGATCGATCTTCGATTGCCAAAAGCGTCTCGAACACAGGCAGGCCTGCTAGCTCGGTGAGCTGAGCGATGTTCGTCGCATCAGGCTTGTACTTGCCATTTCTCCATTCCGAAAGCTTTGCCCAAAGAACGTCGAGCTGTTCGGCTACGGCGTGCGTACAGGAGTCCACGGTGAAGCGTAAACTCAAGCTATTTTCTGCTGCTATAAATTTCGTACGGCTGGAGCACGACAAGCCTGAGTTGGTGAACCCTCTGCAGCAACTCGAGTTAGCCAGCGGCGAGCCGCGAGTGCGCTGGATATCCCGCGTGCAGGCTCGCGTATTGATTGCGTCCGCTTCGGTGCACGCTACCCGTCTCCACTTGGCGAACTTCCTTCGTCTAGCGTTATACACAGGCTGCAGGAAGAGCGAGCTTCTAAAGCTCGACTGGTCGCGCGTGGATTTCGATAGAAGGTGTTTTCGTTTGGATGCCGTGCACACAAGGTCGGCGCGGCAACGGTTGGTGCCGCTGAATAAACTGGCGCTTCTAGCATTGCGCGACCAACAGGCAGAGGCGGATGAGCATAGTCCATCGTCGCCATGGGTTTTCGCAAGCGAAAGCGGTACTCATGTGACAACCCTGCAAAGGGCCTCAAAGCGGCGCGCGCTCGTTGCGGTATCGAAAATTTCCGTATTCACGACCTGGCATACGTTCGCGTCGTGGCTGGTGATGGACGGTGTTTCTCTCTATATTGTTCGTGACCTATTAGATCATTCGTCAATTACTGTCGCAGAGCGGTACGCCCATCTCTCTGCGAAACGAGGCGCGCCGCCGTTCAGCGTCTCGTCGTTGTAGGGTTTTCATGGGTAATTCAGCAGCGGACAGCTATCAGCGGAGTTCGGGAGACGATCGGTATAATCTGCTTATGGAACGCATCGAATTCATCAATCCGGAACGCATCGCTTGGTGTTGCGCCGATAGGCGGATAACACCGGGCGAACTCGCGACCGAGGTTGGAATCGGCGCAGCCACGATAGACGCCGTCTTGAACGGGCAAGGTGGACTGACGTTCAACCAACTAAGCAAAATCGCGACGTATTTTGGGCGAGGGGTTTTATTTTTCCTAGAGCCCGGCCCAGTCAATGATGAGCTGATTCATAGCCCTGCATTCCGGACCCTTGCTGGTCAGAAGCCCGAGCTATCGGGAAAAATGAAAGCGTTGATAGAGCGCGTTGAGCGGCAGCGCGACGTTTACGTGAGTTTGCGCGAAGATCTCGATAGTGCGCAATTACCGGAGTTCGTGCCACCGGATATCCCGAAGGATGATATCCAATTAGCGGCTCGTATTGTTCGTGACTGGCTAGAGCTGGGGGACATCAACACTTTTGACTCGTACCGTCATGCTGTTGAGAGTCGGGGGGTGTTGGTTTTTAAGAGCAACGGTTATGGAGGTAAATGGCAGATCGCCAAGGATAGTCCTATCCTTGGGTTCAGCATTTACGACGAAAGTTGCCCGGTTATCGTTGTAAAAAAGCAGGACTGGGAGTCGCGTCAGTCGTTCACATTGATGCACGAACTCGGGCACATTATCTTGCACCGCGACAGCTCGATCGACGATGAGCAGGATATGAGTTCGTATCAAGGGCAGGAAAGAGAGGCGAATGCTTTCGCCGGCCATTTGTTAGTGCCTGATTGGCTGTTGGCTCAGGTTGACGACGGCATTCGACCTGCCGAAGCAAGCGAATATGATAGGTGGCTGGCGCCGTGGAGAAGAAGCTGGGGTGTTAGTGGCGAGGTTATCCTGCGTCGACTACTGGATGACGGTCGTCTCCCGCGTCGACAGTACGAAGCGTATAGGCAGTGGAGTAAAACGCAGAGAGTCGAACAGGATGATGGCGGGAGTCGCTTGTACCGCCATCGCGAACCGAAGCATATCTTTGGTGAGTATTTCGTCCGTGCGGTATTAGATTCGTTGAGTGCGCGAAACATATCGCTAGCTCGTGCAAGTAGCTATCTAGACGGTTTAAAAATAAACGACCTGCACAAGCTGGAGCGATTCTATGCAGGCATTTGATGCGTCTTCAATGATTTACGCGTGGGACAATTATCCGATTGATCAATTTCCTCGTCTTTGGGCTTGGATGGCGAATGAGGTCGCTAGCCAACGCCTTGCGATGGCGGTCGTTGCGATGGAAGAGGTTGGACATAAAGCCCCTGAGTGCCTGGCTTGGATAAAGGACCAAGGGGCTTGTAGACTGGAAATTTCTGGCGGGGTATTGGCAGAAGCAATGCGGATAAAGGCTTTGATGGGTATTGTCGACGATCGGTATAGTCCTAAGGGTGTCGACGAAAATGATTTGCTGATAATCGCAGCTGCGAAAGTGAATGGTCGCGAGCTTATCAGCAACGAAGCTCGTCAGCTGGCCCTACCGTTGGATATCGCGAAATGTAAGATTCCGGCTGTCTGCGGTATGGATGGTGTTCAATGGCCATGCCTTGATTTTCTTGACTACATCAAGCGGTCTCAAGCGGTGTACGGTTGAGTATGGCAGCGTAGGAACGACAGTCGTCGAATCGTTCGTCAGACCGTAAAGCCGTAGAGTCCGCCCAAGGACCGAAACGGGTCGGGTGCTGTCACTCGCGCGTTACGCGGTCAATCTAAACGGTTCTGCAACTAAATTTCATGGAAATGATGTTATGGAAGAAGAACCGGGGTTCGCGAACATAACGCCGTTTGGCACACCGCAACTAGATTCTTCGATAACGAGAGCCGCGAATGTGCTCCAAGGCGTGAAGCTGGATCCCGCGCTAACACGCTCCTTCAAGGCGCTTGAGGCTATTAAGCTGGATCCGGCATGGAAAGCGCTTGAGGCCATTAAGTTGGACCCGGCATGGGCACGCTCCCTCAAAGCGCTCGAGGCCATTAAGCTGGACCCGGCATGGACACGCTCCCTCAAAGCGCTCGAGGCCATTAAGCTGGACCCGGCATGGACACGCTCCCTCAAAGCGCTCGAGGCCATTAAGCTGGATCCGGTACGGACACGCTCCCTCAAAGCGCTTGAGGCCATTAAGCTGGACCCGGTATGGACACGATCCTTCAAAGCGCTTGAGGCCATTAAGCTGGACCCGACCTTGACACGCTCCTTCAGCGCGCTTGAGGCGTTTAAGCTGGACCCGGCCTGGACACGCTCCCTCAAAGCGCTTGAGGCTATTAAGCTGGACCCAATCTGGACACGCTCCCTTAAAGCGCTTGAATCCATTAAGTTGGAGCCCGCGCTGATGCAGTTGTCGAGCGGGCTGCAGATGAATGGGATTCGTGAAATCGTAAAGGCTTGGCATACCTCAAACCCGCTCGATGAGATCGGGGAAGTAATGGAGGCCTTGACCTCGAGAGAATTGGTGGGCGCTGTTCCCGATCTGCCGGAAGGTTCAGCATCCAGAACCGTAGCAGCCGAAACACCTTGCCGAACGGACGATTTCGTTTCAGCGAATTCTGCGACCGTGACCATCTCGGACGTGCAAGCCATAGTTGACCGAGTTATTGCCCGAGCCACAGAGCAGTCAACCGAGCGCCTCACACCCCTCGTGACCGCGATCGCAAATGAAGTGGCGTCGATCAAAAGCTCTCGCCTGAAAGAAATCTTTCTAACCCTAATTTATCCGCTTTTGATTGCTGCGATATTCGCCGTTCTCAATCCGATCGCGGACTACTACGTCAAAAATTATCTCGAAAATCGGTCAAATTCTATCTCTCCGCGTGAGGTGAAGAAGAACGTCCGAAAAAGCGTTCCATCGTATGTCGACAATCGAAGTGACCTGAAGCCGTATCGATTCGTGTCACGCCAAGAATTGGAAGTTCATACACATCCGTCCAGCGGATCGCCAACCCTCGGCAATCTCGATCTTGGACAAATTGTCGTTTTGTTGGAAAAAAGGAAGGCTTGGTCTCTGGTGGCGTGGAGCAGCGACGCTGAATACTCAAATCTTCAAGGCTGGGTCTTCACGCGATACGTGAGCAAGATTTGCTAGCGGTTGGTCACCAACCTGAGCCCGTTCCTGCGGAGAAGACATGGAGAGCCTTCATTGCTCAGGTCGGCGGCTCCGCCGTTGAGGATCTAGTTCCAGAACCTTGCAGCGAGAGATCACTGTCGCCCTGCCGGCGACGCGGCGCACCCTTGATCCTTGGCTGACTGCCACCGAGCTTCGCGAGGCGGCTAGCGGCTTCACGCTCGATCAAGGCTTTAAGTGCTTCTCGCACGATTGCCGTTTTCTCTTCTAAGCCTGTATAGGCTTGAGCCTTTGCGATCAAATCATCGTCGAGCGCAATAGTGGTACGCATGGAAGCTCCGTAAAATCGCGCCAAGTAGAGGCCCGCCTTGCGCCGCAACACCTGATCTCATCGAAGACCGGAGAACGTAGCTCCCCGGCCGTCACCCCTCAAATCAAGCCGGCGTAATCACCAACTTCCCCTTCTGCACTTCCACGCGAACCTTGCCGGAAATCTCAAACCCCGCGTCCTCCAGCCAGCGCCCCGACAGACGAATCCAGGGCGCAGGCGGATAATCCGCCGGGGTGTTCTTCCAAAACGGCCATCCCTTAGGCCGATAAAACGGCTGGCGTAGCTTCGACACGGTCAGGTAGCGAACCGAATTGCCGTCCTCTGTTTTATGATTGCGTTTAGCCATGTTCAACTCTCCAGTGAGTTGGTTGTGGTTAGCGAGTCGTTTGGGTTGCCGCCCATTCGGCTCGCGCTTCTTCTCCTTCCTGTCCTCTCTTTTTGCGAAGTTCGTCCGGTGTGGGACTACGTTCGTGTTACTTAGTGATCCAACCAATTTTCCCGGATAATTTTGGACAATGCAAACTAGCTACAGGAGATGCAACAGGTCCGATTATTTCGCTAAGACGCGAGAACAACTAAGACAACTCTTGTCCGCAGATCAAGGCGAGAGCCGCGCAGAGGAGAACCTAGTCAAGCAGAGACATTGCCAAAGAAAAGACGGTCAACCCGTCGATGTTTGTCTCGACCAGTCGCGCGCAACCTAAGGCAATAAGAGAGTGGAGTCCTACGCGCTAATCACAAGCCACAGCGGGCTTATCTGCGTAGAAGAAGAAAATCAAAGAAACGTGGCGCCTATAGGCGCCACTTACTTACCGCTCAAACCAGCGGGCGAGAGGAGCTCAGCAAAGGGCGTCCCTACTCCCCATACTTCCGCAAATACCGCTCATACCCTTCCCGCCAGCTCGGCGTCCCAAACGCCCCACCGCTCTCATGCACCACCGAAAGCGGCCACGTCCCCATCCTTAGCCCTTTCAGTTCCGCCTGACGACAAAAATCCATGTCGTAGAAGTGAAACTTGAATTGATCGTCAAAGCGCAGCCCGGTCTCAACCAGTTTCGCGCTATCCGCAATCAACATCAGCCCATCGAGCAGCTTGCACTCCTGCCCCGCCGGCCCGAACGAAGACACGTTCTCACAAGGAAACCCCTTGCCGTGCCCCACCGTGCCGCTCAAAAACCGACGCTCATCCCACTTGAAATCAGCCGACACAAACGCCCAAGCCGGCTGCCGCGGCACACGCCGCGTATTCCCGGCCAGCCCAACCACATCAAACCTTGCAACCGCCTCATGTATCCGCTCAAGCCAGAAAAAATCCTGCAACCAGATATCGTCGTGAATAAACACCAGAATCGCCGGTTGCTGCTCAGCGTAACGAATCGCTTCGTTATAGATCGTGGACAGCCCACGACTGTTGGTGTCGAACAGATGCAACTGCGCGTGCTGCGCATCATGGTTGTACAGCTTCAGCGAGCGGCCCAGCGCGGTCTCGGTCGAGAATTGCTGCCGGGTGCTTCGCGTTCCACACACTAATCGGATGGGCTTCATGGGCAAAGAATGGGCGACTGGGTCGGGCGCTCCTGCAACGTCGCGTTGATGCGCTAGCTGCAATCCAGTCGCCGATCGACCCGGTGTGGCAAAAGCACGGCCACTGTGCGTCATTCTGCGGACGCGCAGTGGCCGTACTAACAGGTAGATGCAGTCTATCGGCCCCCGGCGCAACCGATTCGATGAGTAAGCGCCGAATTTCCCTGCATTTCGCCCGAATTGGATGCCCTCTGCCCACCTTAATCCCGATCAATCAACGAAGTCTTCTTCGTCTCCGGCATCAACAGATAGGTAATCAACGACGCGCAGATACAAGCCGACACGTACCAGAAGAACCAGTTCTCGTGCCCTTCCTTGCGCGTCCACAGCGCGATGTACTCAACCGTCCCGCTGAACACAGAAACGCTGATCGCATACGGCACCGCAAGCCCGAACGTCCGCACTTCAACCGGAAACAGCTCAGCCTTGGTAATCGTGCTCACCGACGAATACATCGCCACCGTCGCCAGCGCCGCCATCACCACCACAAACGCGACATAAGGACTTTGCGTCCCCTTGAGGAACGTGAACAGCGGCACCGTGCCGAACGTCCCGAGAATGCCGAACGTGAGCAGCAACGGCTTGCGCCCAATCCGATCCGACAACGCACCATAAACCGGCTGCAGCACGGTAAAGCCAATCAACGACAACACCGAAATCAAACTCGCCGTGCCCTTAGCCATCCCCGCGCTATTCACCAGAAACTTCTGCATATAAGCCGCAAATGCATAGTTCCCGACCGACCCACCCAGCGTCAGCCCAAACACCATCCAGCAAGCCTTCTTATGCCGCAGCGCTTCGCGAATCGCGCTGACCTTTTTCGCCTTCTTCGCGTGCTTCTCGAACGACTCCGTCTCCTGCATATTCCGCCGCAGCAGAATCCCGACCACGGAAATCAACGCGCCAATCAGAAACGGAATTCGCCAGCCCCAACTCTGCAGTTGCTCGGCCGTCAAAAAGAACTGCTGCATCAGCACGAGCGTGCCCATCGCGAGCAGTTGCCCGAGCGAAATGGTCGTATAGAGGAAACTCGAATAGAAACCGCGGCTGCCTTTCGGCGCAGTCTCACTCAGATACGCGGCCGCGCTGCCGCCTTCGCCGCCGATGCTCAAGCCCTGCAGAATCCGCGCGACCAGCAGAATCACCGGCGCCGCAATCCCGATCGTCTGATACCCGGGCGTGAGCCCGATCATCAGCGAGCCGAAACACATCATCGAAACCGATAACAGCAGCGCTGCGCGTCGACCGTGCTTGTCGGCGTAAATGCCGAGCACCCAGCCGCCAATCGGCCGAACCAGAAAACCGATCGCAAAGACCGCCGCGGTTCTTAACAGCGATACCGTCGCGTCCCCGGACGGAAAGAACTCTTTAGAAAAGTAAATCTCGAGCCCGACATAAACGAACCAGTCGTAATACTCGATCAGATTACCAATCGACCCGCTGAAAATGCCCCACAGTCGCGAGCTCGTTTTCATATCGGCGGCGGTTGCGTGGCGCCGTTCTTCCCCGCGCAGACGCGCGAAGTCGTCCGCGTTCTCGCGTACTTCCTGTGTCATGTGTGTCCCCTCCGCGCATTGCTTCGCTCATTGCTTCGTATTTGGTTTTTGCAATGCGCTCAGATGTGTTCCGTGTTCCGATACCGCCAGTCGTCGCAATTCGCGCAACGACTGGCCGTTAAAGCTAATAACCCTCCTTAAGCACCGCCCTTCTTCTTCGCCCACTCGGCATAGCGCGCCTTATTCGCCTCATTCGGCGGATACAGGCCCGGCAGCGATGCGCCGTTATTGACCTCGTTCATGATCCAGCCCTCGAGCTGCTCCTGTTCCACCGACGCCGCGACCACCTCGTCCACCATCGCGGCCGGAATCACGACCGCGCCGTCCTGATCGATCACGATCACGTCGTTCGGGAACACCGCCACGCCACCGCACGCAATCGGCTCCTGCCAGCCGACGAACGTGAGGCTCGCCACCGAAGGCGGCGCCGCCGTCCCCTGGCACCACACCGGCAGCTTGCTCTGCAGCACGCCTTCCACGTCGCGCACCACGCCGTCCGTCACGAGCCCCGCCACGCCGCGCTTGTGCATGCGCGAGCAGAGGATGTCGCCGAAGATGCCGGCATCGGTCACACCCATCGCGTCAACCACCGCGATGCAACCGTCGGGCATCGCCTCGATCGCAGCGCGCGTCGAAATCGGCGAGCCCCACGAGGCCGGCGTCGCGAGGTCCTCGCGGGCCGGTACAAAGCGCAACGTGAACGCGCGTCCGACGAGTCGCGGCTGGCCCGGCGCGATCGGCCGCGTGCCGCGCAGCCACACATTGCGCAGGCCGTGCTTGAGCAACACCGTCGTCAGCGTGGCAGTCGACACGCCTGCAAGCGCAGAGATCACGCCTGCTTCGAGAGGCTTGAATTCGGTTGTCATAGTTCGTTTGTGTATTTGAAGGAAGGGAGGGAGTCAGACGCTCGCGATCAGTCCGCCATCGATGCGGATCGTCGACCCCGTGATGTACGACGCACGCGGGCTCGCGAGGAACGTAACCATGTCGCCGTATTCGCGCGGCTCGCCGTAGCGGCCGACCGGAATCGAACCTGTACTTTCGGCCGACACGTCTTCAACCGAACGGCCTTCGCGCTTCGCTTTCGCTTCGTCGAGGAAGCGGATGCGATCGGTCGCGATGCGGCCCGGCAGCACGATGTTGCTGGTCACGCCATCACGGCCAACCTCTTTCGCGAGCGTCTTGGACCAGCCGACCAGCGACAGCCGCAGCGCATTCGAAAGACCAAGATTCGGAATCGGCGCAACCACGCCCGACGACGTGCTTGTGATAATCCGGCCGTATTTGCGGCTCTTCATGCCCGGCAGCACGCGGTCCGTAATCGCGACCACGGACAGCACCATGCTGTCGAAATGCTTGCGCCAGAGCGCCGGATCCTGTCCGCTCGCCGGCGTCGGCGGCGGTCCGCCCGTGTTGTTCACGAGGATATCGACGGGGCCCAGTTCGCTTTCGATCTTGCTCACATGCCCGTCGATGCTCGCGAGATCGGCGAGATCCCATTGCACGGACAGCGCGCGGCCGCCTGCATCGTTGATCGCGTGAGATGTCTTTTCCGCTGCGGCCAGATCGACATCGGCCACTGCGACGCGCACACCCTCGCCGGCGAGCGCGCGCGCAATTGCGCCGCCCAGGCCGCCACCGGCGCCGAGTACGAGCGCCACTTTGCCATTCAGTTGCAAATCCACTGAGGTCCTCACTTAGGCAGTCGACCGGACGACTGCACGGACCTCGTCTCCTTGAGGCCCGCGTCACGATCGAAGTTGAAAGCCAGTATAGGAACGAGCGAATTTGCCTGTAAAACGGAAATTTACGGGGCTGAGCCTAAGAAAATTAGATAGCTCGTCAGTTGGACCGGCTGGAACGCTTGCCGATTTTCGCGGCCTGCACGGTGAGGCTGTCGACGAAAGTTTGCGTCGATGGGCGGTCGAATACTTCGAGACGCGCGAGTATGCCGATCTCACGAATCAGCGGACTGCCAGGCAATCGCAGCGTCCTGATGCCGCGCACTTTGCTCACCGGAACGAGGTCGCCCGGAATGATCGAACAACCGAGCCCTTCGCTGACCATATTCAGGATGACCGAGGGTTCGTCGAGCTCCATCGTGTCCATCGTTGCGAGCCCGTGTTGCTTCAGATAGCGGTCGACAAGCTGGCCACCAGGCGAGCGTCGGTCGTAGCGAATAAACGGTTGCGTGCGCAACACTTCGGCGAGATCGCCGGGCGTGCCCTTCGGCGCAATGCCGACATAGCGTTCCTGAATCAGCGGAATCCATTTGAGGTCCGGCGGCAAGCCGAGGCGCGGCTTGAGCATCACCGCGAGATCGAGTTCGTGCGAGTCGACTTTAGCGAGCAGTTCGGTCGACACACCCGGTGCGATATTGATCGACGCCGCCGGCTGCGCGCGTCTAAAATGCTGCAGCGCCTTCGGCAACAGGCTCGCCTGAACCGTCGAGATCGCGCCGATGTTCAAGCCGCGTGGGTCAGGAAAACCGCGCTGCTGCTTCATGCCGTCGAACAGATCGAGAATCTGCGTCGCCTGTTCGAGCGCATGTCGCCCTTCGTTGCACAGCGTGACCGACTTGGCCTTGCGATCGAATAGCGGAAAGCCGAGCTCGTCTTCGAGCCGTCGAATCTGCGTGCTGACAGCGGATTGCGTGAGCCCGAGCCGATTACCGGCCGCCGAGAACGACTCGGCCTCGGCCGCGACGACGAAGGTGCGAAGGTAGCGGATCATGATGCGGTTTTCTGTCCCGTCTTGAAGCGGTTGAAATGGTCAACCTGACGATCTTATAGCCGCTTGGCAAACCGCGTCGCCCGCAATCCGCCGCCGCGCGCCCTTAAGCCGCCCGCAAGGCCGCATCGTTTATACTCGCCCCGCATCGATCCGTTCCTGATTGTAAGGAAAAGCGGTAGATTCACACTCGTGGTTAATGAAACAAGTCGGAGGTCGGTGAGTATGTTTAAGCGCTTAATCGCTATGTCGTTGTTGATGGGTGGCCTGCTGGCCCTGGTGGGTTGCAACACGGTCGCAGGGGCGGGCAAGGATCTGACGGACTCTGCCAACGCCGTCAAGCACGCGCTGTAAATCGCGGCGCAAGACGGGCTCCGCGAGCCAGACAGGGTCGCGACTGCGTAGTACCGATGCGGACCGGGGCGAGCCCCCGGTCCTCTCATTTTGACTTCACGATACCGTCAAGCTGCTGGCAGTTTCAAAGGCAGCGACATCGCGCGCTGCTCCTTGCACGCTGACCACCGTCGACATCCGCGCGCAGAGTTTGTCGCCTACGTGCGCTTCGCAGATGAACGCATGCTGCATTTCACCCGCTACTGCACCACGATACCTCGTTGAAAACACCACCGACGCAGCAGCCGGAATCAATTCGAGCGCATCGAGTTCGCAGCTATCCATCACCCACTGAACCGGAAAATGCAGCGCGTAATGCAGCAACCGCTCGACGGTTCTCAGCATGCACGAAGCGATTATCGCAACGGGCCAAGCCGGATAACCTCTGAAGTGCCCCGCGCACTCGCGCGCGGAGAGTCCGTGATTTCGCGCAACGATCGAATGACCGCGCGGTTCGGACCACACAAGCGGAATCGGTTCAACGTACGGTGAGGTGATGCCAGTATGGTCCGAGCCCACCGCGAGATGCGAAAACAACCGCGCGAAAAGCAGCTCGCTCAATACGCGGTATTGCACGAACAGCGAAACGAACGGCGCATCGTCGCCGATCTGCATGGTCGTTTGCGCGGAAAGCGTCCGCGCAGTGCGTTCGACGATGGTCGCGGTGCCGCGGCATGTGGCGCGCGCCGAAGGAAGGCTTCCGTGAGCAACGCCATGTCTTCGCAACTCGGCATGCGTGGCCAGGTAGTACAGGCGTTCATCGCTAATCGCATGGGCCGCTGCCGCACACGAGCCGAGAATCGCAAGATGCCGGCCAATTTCCGCAGCGCCCAGCGGACCGCATTCGTAGCCCAAACCATGCTCGCGTCGGACCTCGCCGATCACGGCTCCGTCAGCGCTCAAAGATAGCTCGTCGAACGCGAAATACGGCCGTTCCACGGCGGTTCGCCGACAAATCTCCGCCCTATCCAGTTTGCGCATGTGAATCCCCGTATCGAAGGCTGCTTCGTGAGATCAGACCGATAAACGCATCCGATCGTAGAGCCTTGGGATTCCGCTTTGGCGACAATTCACAAAAGTTCAGAATTGCGAACCAAGCGCGACAAGGAAGCTATTCGTAGTGGGTTAAAAGCAGGCGATACGGGTTACTAAGTCCGCACGGCGCGCGCTCGTTTGGGCGTCGCGGCTTTACTTTTGCTTTCAGCCGCCGCCCCTTCCGCAACGCGTTTCGGCCCATCGGAAGAGCGAACGATCAGTTCGGGCGCCCAGATCTCCTGCAGTTCCTGCGGCGCCGTGCCGTTGATCCGCTCGATCAGCATCTGCGCCATCCGCTTGCCCGCGCGATGCGTCTCCGCCGAGAAGGTAGTCAGCGCGGGCTGCACGTAGCGCCCGATCGGATGATTGTCCCCACCGATCACACCGATATCGCGGCCCGGCACGCGCCCCGTCTCCGAGATGCCGCGCATCACGCCCAATGCAAGCAGATCGTGACCGCAGACGATCGCGGTCGGCGGGTTCGGCAGCGCGAGCAGTCTTCGGACCGCATCCGCGCCACCTTCTTCGGAAATCGCCGTTTCGACGCAGAGATCCTTGTCGAACCGGATGCTGGCAGCACGCAACGCCTCTTCGTAACCGACGCGCTCGAGATAGCTGAACATCAGGTATTCCGGCGCATGAACAAGCGCGATGCGACGATGCCCGAGCGCGATAAAGCGCCCGCAACCGGTGCGCCCAACCACGCTGTGATCGATATCGACAAACGGAAATTGGTCGGACGTCTCGCTTCGGCCGAAAGCGACGAACGGAATATCGCGCTCGAGCAGATAGGCGATCCGCTCATCCTTCCGGCGCGTGCGCCCGAACAATAACGCATCGACTCGCTGGCGCTCGATCAGCCGCTTGAACACATCGAGCTCGCCCTCCACGCTTCGCGCGGACGCCACGATCACCTGCAAGCCGCTGTCGTCCATCGCCTCGTTCACGCCGGCGAGCATGTCGAGGAAAAACGGATGCGCGAACGAGGTCTGCGGAGCCGATACGACGAACGCGATGGTGTCGGCCGTTTGCCGCCGCAAGCGGCGCGCGGCCGGGTCCGGAGAGAAGCCGTATTGCTCGGCGGCCTCAAGCACCCGCTGACGCGTCGCGGCGCTGACGTCCTCCCGGCCGTTCAATGCTTTCGACACGGTACTGACCGAAAGCTTGAGCCTCGCTGCAAATTCCTGGATGTTCATTCGAAGTTTTCGTGAAGTCCGCTTCGATCGTGGCATCGAAAACGATTCGACATTCTACGACGGCTCACCGTATCGGGCGCGCTCTATTACCCTCATAGGACAAAACGATTTCGCACTTCCGGCAAATTCCCTTGAGTTTTTCGGAGTCCACTGCTATCTTTTTATCGAAATCGTTTTCGATAAATTTCATCATCGTTCAGGAAACCCATCATGCAGGAACGCAAAGGAGGCTGCGCGTGCGGCGCGGTCCGCTACATCTTGAAAGGCGAACCGCAAGCTGCCGCGATATGCCATTGCTCGCTCTGCCGGAAGCAGAGCGGAAGCGCATTCTCGTTCAACCTTATCGTCAAGGAGGCCGACTACGAGCAGTTCGGCGAGACGAAGTTCTACGTCACGACCGGCGATAGCGGACAGCCGTCATTCCGTCATTTCTGCGCGGAATGCGGATCGCCTGTCGTCACGAAGTCTGTCGTAATGCCCGGCATGGCCATCGTGAAGGCGGGCACACTCGACAGCATGGAAGGCCTGCAGCCGCAAAGAGAGATTTACACCGATCACGCACCGGAGTGGCTCGATCCGGTCGCGGGCGCGACACTTTTTTCACGAAGTCCGTGATCGGCCGGCAAAGCGACCGGGCGACCCGATCCGACGCGACTCCGCATGACTCGACGCGCTCATTGCGAGCTACGCATCTGCGTAATCCTGCGCTGCCCCCAACCAAAGAGCCAGCTGACGAAGAGCGTCGACAGCGTACCGATCACGACCTGGATCAGCCGAAACAGGGGCACATCCCACAACGGCCCTTGCATCGGTACGAGTAGCACGATCGTCGCGGTGATCGCCCCAAGACGCGCGGCGCTGCCCACATTCACGCACCAGCACGCGACGATGACCGCCGCGACCGTCGTCGCATAGCCGAGCAGCTCATGCGCGCCCGCTCCAAGCGACGCGCCGACGAAGCCGAACAGCCCGCCCGCCATCGCGCCGATAAACTGATCGCGCGACAGATTGCGCGTGTCCGCGTAGGTATGCTGCGTGACCGCGATCGCGGTAATCGCGGCCCAGAACGGCTGCTGCGTATGCAGCGCAATCGATGCACCGTAGGCAAGACACGCGCCGCAGACCGCTTGCAAAGCGACGAGGCACCCCTCGACGACGCGCTCGCGAAACGGCAGGCTTTTCACCAGGCCGACCAGTAGATCGGCAGCGCGAGTTCGCGCTTCGTGTCGCGTTTGCCTCGTGTCGTTCATCGTTTTGGTGTGGTCGTCGGTCATAGGCGGGTTCCCGATGCGCAGCATCTGCCATGCCGCGCACGCAAGCGATGCGCTTCAAATGCGCTTCATTATGCGTCAACGCTTCGACCGGTTGCCGGCGATAACCGGTGAAAAGCCGCATAGGCGCGCGCCGGCTGCATATCGGGAACGATTGCGTTCGCACCGAAATACGGCACGCAGAATCCCGGTGGCCCAACGCAGTCGCCGGGACCATTGGGCTGTCCATGTAAGCCGGCGCAGCCTGATAGCGCCGCCGCAGCCGCGACGCCTAGAGCGGCGCGCCAAGTCTTCACGATGATGTGTCGTTTCATGTCCGTTCACGTCCCTTCATATCGAAACACTGGACTTGCCGTCGCGCGGCGAATCCCTCGTTCACCCGGATCGGGGCCGGGCGTCGCTTCTTCGCGCGAGCCCGTGGAAGCCAGCATAGAGACGCAAGGGTTCCGTTACGCGAACACAAACATGAAGAGAAATTTAACGCGATCGGGATGGCCCGCCGCCCGTGCACGCGGGCGCCCCAGGTAAATTAATTTTCATGTTCGGTTCATGTCTTTTTAAATAGGCGCGTCTCGCGCGATCCGATAATCGCTGACGTTTACGGAACAACCCGCGTGCAAACGATGTGTGCCGCCTGCACGACCGGCTTACGATCCTTGCCGCGATCACCAGCGCGACTTCGTTCGCAAGGCCTGCAAAATGAATCAGCTACAAGCCATGCGCGTGTTCATGCGCGTCGTCGAACTGAGCAGCTTTAGCGTCGCCGGGCGGCAGCTCGGCATGTCCGCTGCGGCGGTCACGCGAAGCGTCAGCATGCTGGAGGCGCATCTGAACATGCGCTTGCTGAACCGCTCGACGCGCAGTCTTTCGCTCACCGAAACCGGCCGTCTGTACCTCGAAGGTTGCCGCGCCGTGATCGAAAAGTTCGATCAGGTCGAGTCCGATCTTTTGCGGGCGACGCGCAATCCCAGCGGCATGCTGCGCATCGCCGCGCCGGTTCCTTTTGCGAATACCGAGCTCGCGCCGCTGTTCCGCGCTTATCGTGTCGCCAATCCTCGCGTCGAATTCGAGGTGACGTCCTACGACACACAGATCGACATGATCGAAGGCGGCTTCGACATCTGCTTTGCGACCAACCGTCATCCGGTCAACGCATCGCTCGTCAGCCGCAAGCTGATCGCGGTTCAGGAGGTTGCGGTCGCATCCCCCGCTTATCTGGCCGAACGCGGCATGCCGCTCTCGCCGCCTCAGCTTGCCCAGCACGACCGGCTCACGCTATCGGAGCAGTCGCGCGTCTGGGAGTTCTCCGGTATCGACGGCATCCAGCGGATCGATGCTTGCGGCCC
The DNA here is from genome assembly GCF_019428685.1 of Paraburkholderia edwinii. Classification (NCBI taxonomy): domain Bacteria; kingdom Pseudomonadati; phylum Pseudomonadota; class Betaproteobacteria; order Burkholderiales; family Burkholderiaceae; genus Paraburkholderia; species Paraburkholderia edwinii. The sequence continues at coordinate 395,875 of NZ_CP080095.1, read as the reverse complement.
GCTCAGCGCGACCGGCTATTCGATGGTCCGCGCCGCGGCACTGGCTGGCATGGGCATCGCACTGCTTCCTTATCATTTTGTCGCCGACGAGATTGCAGCAGGCGCCCTGAAAACCGTTCTCCCGCAATACGAGGTCACGGGCGGAACCCGCTACGTCTCCATCGTCTATTCGGGCCGCAACTATCTGACCACGAAGGTTCGCAATTTCATCGACTTCACGGTCGAGCAGTTTCGGCAATCGCCCGCCGGCCTGTCGGGAGCCGCATTGCCGCTGCGCGCGGTCGCCTGAGCCGGCGCCGTCGCGGACCGCGCATTGTGGGGGCTTCCTGAAATTCTCAGTTTTCGATTGCGCCGCATTCAGCGGAAATTGGCTTCATAGACTGCACCTGGCTTCACATTCATTTAGCACATCGTCATAGCAATGACTGTGAAAGTCACGTCACATGCTTAGGCATCCAAAGTCATGATTCGTCAATAGAAGCTGAGAACCCGCACAATGAAGAGATCCAGATGGACTGTATTGGCCTTCCCCTTGATGATGCTGTGCGGCGCAGCCCACGCGCAAAACAGCGTCACCCTGTACGGCCTGATCGACGAAGGCGTCAACTTCACGAACAACGCCGGATCGGGGTCCGCCGTGCAGATGCGCAGCGGCAATGCCGCAGGCAGCCGCTGGGGAGTCAGGGGCAGCGAGGACCTGGGCAGCGGTCTTTCCGCTATCTTCCGTCTCGAAGGCGGCTTCAACGCCAGTAACGGTGAATTCGGCCAGGAGGGACGCCTGTTCGGGCGTCAGGCTTATGTCGGATTGCAGTCGGACCGATACGGCACGCTCACGCTCGGGCGTCAGTACGATCCGACCGTCGACCTGTTCAGTTCGATTACCGCGGCAGGCAGCTGGGGCGGAGACGTCGGCGCGGTCCCATTCGACAACGACAACGCCGATTGGGATTTCCGCGTCAATAACTCGATCAAGTACGCAACGCCGAATTACCGCGGTCTCTCCGGTGAGGCCATGTACGGCTTCAGCAATACCGCGGGCGGCTTCCAGAATAACCGGATGTTCAGCGCGGCGGGGCAATACCAGCACGGCGGTCTGACCGCGGAGGCTGCCTATATGCGCATCGATCATCCGGGCAACGGCACGGCCGGCGCGGTCACGGACGATTCCGTGTTCAGCGGGTCTTCACAGGAGAACATCGACGCGGGCGTCGCATACAAGTTCAGCAATCTGCAGGTGGGAGCGGCGTACTCGCATACGAAAATCGACGATCCGACGAACAATGCATTCCTGAGCGGCGATCAGAATCCCGCCAACGGCGGCACCTGGACAGGCTGGCGGTTCGACAATCTTCAGGTGAACGGCGACTACTACTTCAAGCCCGACCTGTGGATCGCGGCCTCGTACACGTACACATGGGGCAACCTGTCGTCCACGGAAGGCGACTTCGCTCCGCGCTGGCATAGCCTCGCGCTGATGCTCGACTACGACTTGAGCGGGCGCACATCCGTCTACGTTCAGGGCGCTTATCAGCACGTCGAGAGCGCGCATACCGGCACGCAGTTCGACGATGCCCAGAGCATCCTCGCCCCCGGCGCCTCTTCATCGCCGAATCAGCTCGTGTACCGCGTGGCCATGATTCACCGCTTCTAGCCGCCGGTTGGCCCGCCCACGGCAACGGTTCAAAAAAAAGCCCCGCGAGCGCGTTTCCGCTCGCGGGGCCTTCGCTTACGTCTACGTCACCGGTTGCCGGTTGCCGGTGCAAAGCGTGCACCGGCTCTGAAGCGTGCACCGGCTCTGGCGAGAGCGGCTTACTTGCCGCCCACGCTCTCCAGCGTCGTCCACTTGCCATCGACAACCTTGTACAGCGTGATGCCGCCGTTCTTCAGGTCGCCCTTGCTGTCGTACGCCAGATCCTTCGTCGTCACAGCCGGCATGTTGGTCTTCGCGAGCACCGGCAGGTACTTCGCCGGATCGGTCGAGTTCGCCTTCTTCATTGCGTCGAACATCGCCATCGCGCCGTCGTACGCGTACGGCGAGTACGTCTGCACGTCTTCGTTGAAGCGCTTCTTGTACTTCTCGACATAGTCCTTGCCGCCCGGCATTTCTTCGAGCGGCAGGCCCGCGAGCGACGCCACCGTGCCGTTCGCCGCATCGCCGGCGACGCTCAGGAACGTCGGCGTGCGCACCATCTCGCCGCCCATCAGCGGCGCCTTGATGCCGAGCGACTTCATCTGCTTGACCATCGGCGCGGCCTGCGAATCGGCGCCGCCGTAGTAGATCAGGTCCGGGTTCATCGCCTTCAGCTTGGTCAGGATCGACTTGAAGTCGACGGCCTTGTCGTTCGTGAATTCACGGTCGACAATCTTGCCGCCCGACGCCTTCGCCGCCTTCTCGAACTGATCGGCCAGACCCTGGCCGTATGCGGTGCGGTCGTCGATAATCGCGATCTTCTTCATGCCGAGGTTCTTCACCGCGAACGTGCCGGCCACCGAACCTTGTTGCGTATCGGACGTCATCATCCGGAACGTGGTCTTGAAGCCTTGCTGCGTGTATTCAGGCGCGGTCGCCATCGCGATCTGCGGAATGCCCGCGTTCGCGTAGATGCGCGAAGCCGGAATCGTCGTGCCCGAGTTGAAGTGACCGAGCATGCCCTTGATGCCGTCGTCGACGAGCTTCTGCGCGACCGTGGTGCCCGTGCGCGGGTCGGCCTGGTCGTCGGCGACGTCGAGCACGAAGCGAACCGGCTTGCCGCCGATCGTCGGCTTCGTCGCGTTGAAGTCTTCGACCGCGAGCGTGATGCCGTTCTGGAAATCCTTGCCGTAGTGTGCCTGCGCACCGGTCATCGGGCCCGCGAAACCGATCTTCACTTCTTCAACCTGCTGAGCGTGCGCGGCCCCCGCAAGCGACATAGCGGCAACCAGCGTTGCGCCTGCCAGCTTTTTCATCGTGTGTTGCATATCATCTCCTTGGTACCAGGTGTGGATGGAGCGGATGTCGGGGTCGCCGTGCCGCTTCCGTTTTTTTGAATCGATTGGCGAAGGTTCGCTCAGCCGATCGTCATCAAATTTGCATTACCGCCTGCCGCTGCCGTGTTCACGCTGACCGAGCGTTCCGTCAGCAGACGCTCGAGCGCGTAATCTTCGTCGCCGTTTTCCAGCGCTCTTGCCGCGACGCCCTGCACCGAGACGATCGGGCCCGGGCGCTTCGCGATTTCCTTCGTCAACGCGAGCAGTTCGTCGCTGTCGCCTTCGAACAGCACGGCGTCGAACGAGGCCTCGGCGCTCTTCTTCACGCTCGCATAGCGTTTCAGCGATGCGGGCAGTGACGCCACGAGCGCTTCGCCCGCCGCGCCTTCGAACAGCGCGTGATTATCCGTCGCCAGAACGGCGGCGAGTTGCACGCGCGCGCCGCTTGCCGTCGACGCGATACACAACACCGTGCCGCGCGCGCCGAGCGAATACGTATTGCGCTCGCCGGTCGGGCCCGGCAACACCGCCGTCGCGCCGGCCGGCACGTTCGCGATGTAGCCGTCGCAGCGTGCAGCGAGCGCGGGCTCGCGTTCGGCGATGAGCCAGTCGCGCAGGGCGGTGAGCGCGGCGGATGGCTTGTCATGCGCTGCTGCGCCGTTGCCCGCGCCCGCCCCGTTAGCCATCGCGCCGGCGGTTGCACCACCGCCTTGTGCCGATGCGGACGTGGACGCAGCCGCAGGTTGCTGAACCGGCGCATCTGCGATCAGCGTTTGCGCGAGCGACTTCGGCAAGCCCGCCGGACGCTTCGCCAGCAGACGCTGCAGATACAACGCGCCACCTGCCTTCGGCCCCGTGCCCGACAGACCTTCACCGCCGAACGGCTGCACGCCGACCACCGCGCCGATCACGTTGCGGTTCACGTAGATGTTCCCCACGTGCGCGCGGCCGATCACATGCGCGATCGTCTCGTCGATGCGCGTGTGGATGCCGAGCGTGAGCCCGTAGCCGGTCGCGCGAATCTGCTCAAGCAGCTTATCGAGCGCGCTGCGGCGATACCGCACCACGTGCAGCACGGGCCCAAACACCTCGCGCTTCAATTCGTCGATGCTGTCGAGTTCGATCAGCGTCGGCGGCACGAAGGTGCCGGCCGCGCAGCCGTCCGGCGTCGGCAGCTGCACGACGTTGCGGCCCTTCTCGCGCATCGCCGCGATATGCGCGTCGATGCCGCGCTTCGCCTCCGCGTCGATCACCGGACCGACGTCGGTCGACAGACGGTCCGGGTTCGCCACGGCCAGTTCCTTCATCGCACCGGTCAGCATCTCGAGCGTGCGGTCCGCAATATCGTCCTGCAGACAAAGAACGCGCAGCGCCGAACACCGTTGACCGGCCGAGTCGAATGCCGACTGCAGCACGTCCGCGACGACCTGCTCCGCGAGCGCCGATGAGTCGACGATCATCGCGTTCTGGCCGCCCGTTTCGGCGATCAGCGGAATCGGCTTGCCGTCCGCGTCGAGCCGTTCGGACAACGTTTTATTGATGTGCCGCGCGACTTCGGTCGAACCCGTGAACATCACGCCGCGCGTGCGCGCATCGGCAACGAGCGCCGCGCCGACCGTTTCGCCGTCACCGGGCAGCAGTTGCACCGCGCCAGCGGGCACGCCCGCTTCGCGCAGAATGCGCACGCCTTGCGCGGCGATCAGCGAGGTCTGCTCGGCCGGCTTCGCCAGCACCGTATTGCCGGCTGCCAGCGCCGCGGCCACCTGGCCCATAAAGATCGCGAGCGGGAAGTTCCACGGGCTGATACAGACCACCGGGCCCAGCGGCCGGTGCGTGTCGTTCGAGAACTCGCCGCGGATTTGCGTCGAGTAGTAGCGCAGGAAATCGATCGCTTCGCGGATCTCCGATACCGCGTTCGGCAGCGACTTGCCCGCCTCGCGCACGACAAGGCCCATCAGCGTATGCATTTGCGCTTCGAGCAGATCGGCGGCGCGGGCGAGGCAATCGGCGCGCGCGTCGACAGGCGTTGCCTGCCAGATTGGCGCGGCGGCCAGCGCGTGCGTGAGCGCCGCGCTCACATGCTCCGGCGTCGCATCGACGACCGTGCCGACCAGATCGCGGTGATCGGCTGGGTTGCGCACATCGCGCGCGGCGCCGCCGTTCACGGCGTCGTCGGCCAGCATCGGCACGGCGCGCCACGGATGATGCGCGCTCGCCAGCAACGCCGACGACAGCGACGCCAACCGGTGCTCGTTCGACAGATCGAGGCCCATCGAATTGACGCGCTCCGAGCCGTACAGCTGACGCGGCAGCGGAATCTTCGCGTGCGGCGCACCGAGCGGCACGATCTTCGATGCTTCCTCCACCGGATCGGCGACGAGCTCTTTCACCGGCACGGTTTCGTCCGCGATGCGGTTGACGAACGACGTGTTCGCGCCGTTTTCGAGCAGACGACGCACGAGGTACGCGAGCAGCGTTTCATGCGTGCCGACCGGCGCGTAGACGCGGCACGGACGGTTCAGCTTGTCGCGGCCCGTCACTTCTTCGTACAGCGGCTCGCCCATGCCGTGCAGACACTGGAACTCGTACTGGCCCGGGTAGTAGTTCTGGCCCGCGAGGTGATAGATGGCCGACAGCGTGTGCGCGTTGTGCGTCGCAAACTGCGGGTACACCGCATCGGGCGCGCCGAGCAGCTTCTTCGCACACGCGACATACGACACATCCGTGTAGATCTTGCGCGTGTACACCGGATAGCCTTCGAGGCCGTCCACCTGCGCGCGCTTGATTTCGGTGTCCCAGTACGCGCCCTTCACAAGCCGCACCATGATGCGGTGACGGCTGCGGCGCGCGAGGTCGACGATGTAATCGATCACGAACGGGCAGCGCTTCTGATACGCCTGCACCACGAAACCGATGCCGTTCCAGCCCGCGAGCTCCGGATCGAAGCACAGCGCTTCAAGCAGATCGAGCGAGATTTCGAGGCGGTCCGCTTCTTCGGCGTCGATATTGAGGCCGATGTCGTAGCGGCGCGCGAGAATCGCGAGCGCGCGCACACGCGGCAGCAGCTCGCTCATCGTGCGCTCCTGCTGCGAGCGCGAATAGCGCGGGTGCAGCGCGGACAGCTTGATCGAAATGCCCGGGCCTTCATAGATGCCGCGGCCGCCCGCGGCCTTGCCGATCGCATGGATGGCCTGCTCGTACGACGCGTAGTAGCGCTGCGCGTCCGCTTCGGTGGTCGCCGCTTCGCCGAGCATGTCGTACGAGTAACGGAAGCCGCGCGCTTCGTACTTGCGGCTGTTCGCGAGCGCTTCCGAGATGTTCTCGCCTGTCACGAACTGCTCGCCCATCAGGCGCATCGCCATATCGACGCCCTTGCGGATCAGCGGCTCGCCGCCCTTGCCGATCATGCGCGTCAGCGCCGACGACAGTCCCGTTTCGCTATTGGTCGTGACGAGCTTGCCCGTGATCATCAGGCCCCACGTCGCCGCGTTCACGAATAGCGACGGCGCGTGGCCGACATGCGAGCGCCAGTCTCCCTTGCTGATCTTGTCGCGAATCAGCGCATCGCGCGTCGCGCGATCGGGAATGCGCAGCAGCGCTTCGGCGAGGCACATCAGCGCGACGCCTTCCTGGCTCGACAGCGAAAACTCGTGGATCAGCCCTTCGACGCCGCCGCCCTTGCTCTTCGAGCGCAGCGTTTCGACGAGCTTCGCGGCCATCTTCTGGACGTCGTCGGCGAGGTTCGCCGGCAGACGCGCCTGGCCGAGCAAAAACGGCACGCATTCAGGTTCGGGCCGGCGGTACGCGGCCGTGATCGCCGCGCGCAACACCGACTGCGGCTGCACGCTTTGCGCGAATTCGAGGAACGGATGCGATGCGCTGTCTTCGTCGGAGGCGCCGTTGACGCTGTCGAGGTCGACTGCGCCGTGGCTGCCGGACAGTTCGGCGGGAAGCTGGCCGTGCTCGATCTTTTCGAGGTACGCGAAGATCGCCTGCTTGATCAGCCAGTGCGGAGTGCGTTCGAGGCGCGTGGCGGCGTCTTTGAGCCGGGAACGCAGGAGGTCGTCGACTTTGACACCGAGGGTAGTGCTCGCCATGTTTCCTTCTTGATGCTGAAGCGCCGGCGCGCGGGCACCGGCCAGAGACTGAAAAGTTGGCGCATCGTACCTCTCCCAATAAAAAGGTGCAACCAATTTGCAAGCTTGGTTGCACCTTCGTCAAACGCTTACCAGGCAAGGGTTTGCGGGAATCGCGGGGTGCGGGTTGCACGCCGGCGACGCTCGGTACTTTCCCTGGCGAGAAACTTTGCGCGACACCCTAAGTGATTTCCACCGCGCGCCGTTATACAGGAAAGCAATACACGTTGTGGCTTCGGACAAGTAAAAACGACCGGTAATCAGGGAAGAAGTGAAATGGAAAAGTGGTGGGTAGTGGCAGCAATCTGGACGATGTGCGCGATGTGCGCGGTGCTGTTTATCCGCGGCGCAGCAGGCGGCGCGGCGCGTGGCGAGCGTAAGCCGAGCCGGAATATCCGTTCCGGCCAGGCGCGGGTTCGCGGCTAACGACGCGTAAGGTTCGCTGCAATTAGAGGTTGTAGTGCGGGGGTAGCGCGGGGGTCTGTCGTGCCGTGCCGGTCCGCCATGCGCGCTTGCGCAGGCGGCCGGCCCGGGTGTCAGCGCGAAGGCGTGTGCCGTTGCGCGAACTGATTGCAGGCGTCGTCGGGCGACACGAAGCGGTCGTGCAGCGTGCACAGCCGCGTCGTGGCCACGCTCGCGCCAGAGCCTGAACTGAAGACAGCGAGGCCGGGAATGCTTTGTTCGATGGAATGCCGATCGTCGGCGCGGTATCGGCAACCGGCGCATCGCGGCCGGCGCGTGGTCAGGTCTGTAGGCGCGCTCGCAGCCTCCGCGGGCAGTTGTGCGCTCGGCTCGGATCGATCGGGCGCCACGACGCTCACGAACCCTGCCCCGGGCTGTTCCAGTACGGCGCGAACACGTGCGCGGACAGCGCGTAACCGATCGCGATATTGACCGCGACACCCGCTGTGAAGGCGATGAACGGTTTGACGCCGGTCGCCGTCAGTGTGCGCAGACGCGATCAGAAAACCAATCACGAATTTGCGGAAGCGCCCCAGATTTCGCGGACATCGGAAGGGATTGACGGAGCGCATGCGATTGTGCGCTTGATCGTCCGCGCGCTTAAGCACAGTCTTTTTCTCACGCCTATGCGCATTCGTTTCGCACTGCGTTTCGCGCTGCGTTTCGCGCGTTTTCGACACCTAAATATCGAGCGGATCGACCTCGATGCTCCAGCGCAGCACGCCTTTGAGCGTGCGCAGCATCGACTGCCACGCACGGAGCGTCGCTTGCAGCGCGGCTCGCGACGCACTTTCGATCAGCAGCTGCGCGCGATGCACATGCATCACCTTGACGATTGTTAGCGGCACGGCGTCGTACACCGTCACGCGTTCGGCGGCGGGAATCTCATGCAGCGCCTCGGCGGCCTGCTGCAGGAACGCCAACGCGGCTTCAAGCGTGCGGCCTTCGGCACGCAGCATCGCCTGGTAGACGAACGGCGGCAGATGCGCATCGCGTCGCTCGGCAAGCGTGGCGTTCGCAAAGCCGATGTAGTCGTGTCGCGCGAGCGCGTGATAAAGCGCGTGCCGCGGATAGCGCGTCTGCACGAGCACTTCACCGGGCAGACCGGCGCGGCCCGCGCGGCCGCTGACCTGCATCAGTTGTGCGAAGAGGCGCTCGCCCGCCCGAAAGTCGTGTGAGAACAGCGCCATGTCCGCGTTCAGCACGCCGACCAGCGACACGCGGCGGAAATCATGACCCTTCGCGACCATCTGCGTGCCGACGAGGATATCGACTTCGCCCGCGTGTACATCCGAAAACAGCGCCTGAGCACTGCCTTTGCGACGCGTGCTGTCGGCGTCGATGCGCAGCACGCGCGCGCCGGGCACCACCGTCGCAAGCGTTTCTTCGACGCGTTGCGTGCCGCGTCCAAGCGGTGCGATATCGACGTTGCCGCACTCGGGGCACGCGCGTGGGATCCGCGACTCCCAGCCGCAGTGATGACAGCGCAGCGCGCGTTCGGGCTTGTGCAGCACGACGTACGCGCTGCAGCGCGGACAGCCTGCGACCCAGCCGCATGCATCGCAGGCGAGTTGCGGTGCGTAGCCGCGCCGGTTCAGGAACACGAGGCTTTGTTCGCCGCGCTCCAGACGCGCTTTCAGCGCGGCGATCAGCGGACCCGACAGGCCTTCGGTCGATGCGCGGCCGCGGCGCCGTTCGTCTTCGAGATCGATCAGTTTGACGGCCGGTAGCGTGGCATCGGCGACTGCGCGACGCGCAAGCGTCAACCGTTTGTAGCGGCCCTGGTCGGCTTGCCACCAGCTTTCGAGCGATGGTGTCGCGGAACCGAGCACGACCGGAATGCCCAGTTGCTTCGCACGCCAGATCGCGAGGTCGCGCGCCGAATAGCGCAGACCTTCCTGCTGCTTGTACGCGGGGTCGTGCTCCTCGTCGACGCAGATGATCGCGAGGCGCGGCAACGACGCGAGCACCGCGAGACGCGTGCCGAGCACGATGCGCGCGCGTCCGGTATGCGCGGCAAACCAGTTGCGCGCGCGTTCGCCTTCGGCAAGGCCGCTGTGCAGCGTGACGATCGCGCCCTCGTCGAGCGCGGCGAAGCGGGCGCGGAAGGCGGCCTCGAATTGCGGCGTGAGGTTGATTTCGGGCACCAGCACCAGTGCTTGTGCGGTGGGGTCCACAGCGAGCAACGCGGCCAACGCGCGCAGATAGACCTCGGTTTTGCCGCTGCCGGTTACGCCGTGCAGCAGGTATGCGGCGAAGCCGTGGGCGTCGTGGATCGCGGAGACGGCCGCGGATTGTTCGTCGGTCAGGACCGGGAGTGCGCCGGACGCCTGGACCGCGTCGATTGATGCGTTGGGGGACTGGGTGTCGAGCGTCGATTGCGCCGCCGCCATGGGCGATTCGGTCGCTATTGTTGTAGTCGCCGATTTTGTTGCGTGCGTTCCGACTGGCGGGGTCGCGCCAGTCGCCTCGGTCTCCTCGGTCGACGCGGTTGTCGGCACAGGAATACTCACCGCGGCCGCTTCGATCACCTCGAGCTGAACCCAGCCTTTCTCCCGCCACGCGTCGAGGGTCGCCACCGCCTTTGGATGCAGCGCCCGCGCATCGGCCGCCGACAGGCATCCTGCGCTGACAAGTTCATCCGCCAGCCGCCGCAGCGCACTTGCGCGCGCCGGCAACGCATCGGGCAACGCATCTCGCCCCGCGGGCAACAGCCGATAACGCTCTTCAGGCGCCAGCAATCGCGTCCATCGCGACGCATCGCGCAGTGCCTGCGGCAGTGCCGGCAACGCGACTTCGCCGAGGCCGCGCTGATAGTAATCGGCGGCAAACGCCGCGAGCTCGAGCCATTGCGCCGACAGCGGCGGACATGCGGTGCATAAGTTATCCACCGAGCGCAGCCGATCCTCCGGCACCTCGCTGTGGGCGGCCACTTCGCAGACGAGCCCGACCACCATCCGTTTGCCAAACGGCACGCTGACAAGCATGCCGGGCTGCGGGACAGCCTCGGTCTCGCAGCGGTAGTCGAAAAGTGTGGGCAGCGGGTGGTCGAGCGCGACCCGGACGAACATCTGGCTCACCAGCCGATGCGCCGCGATGACGCCGATGCGGGAATCAGCACAGACAATGGACACGCGCGGCCGGGCTCACCGAACTTAAAGTGAAACATCACATTTGGCGCTAAGTTTTGGATTCGGCAGAACAATTGGCTGCTTCCGGGTCCTGTGGATAACTTTGTTGAGAACTTCGCCTTGCATGCCCGCAAACGGCGTCCGCACGCGCTTTTTGTGGTTTCCCGCACATTTGTTCCGGCCCCGGTCAAACCCTTACTGGCTAAGGCATTCACACGAAGTTCGGACGTTTGGCAAGCACAATCTGGCGTCGTCGACTTCTACCGCGCCGCAGCGTGATTAATGTGTATAAGTCAAGCCTTGACAACCAGCAGAACGCCATTCGACGGCGTGTGGAATGTAATTTTCCCCTTAAGGCGAGAGCCCAGGTCATTGCGACGCAACAAAACTGTCATCACTTTGACGCAGTCCTGATTGCCTACATCTGACCCGCCGCGCGCAGTGCCCGGCTATGCCGATGCACTTCGTCGACGAGTTCCGCGACGTGCTCCGGCGGCGTGTACTGCGAAATACCGTGCCCGAGGTTGAACACGTGGCCCGGGTGATTGCCGTAGCTGTCGAGCACGGCGCGCGCCTCGACGCGGATCGTGGCCGGCGGCGCAAACAGCACCGACGGGTCGATGTTCCCCTGGAGCGCGACCTTGCCCGCGACGCGCTCACGCGCGCGCGCGAGGTTCACGGTCCAGTCGAGACCGACCGCATCGACACCCGACGCGGCGATTTCTTCGAGCCACAGGCCGCCGCCCTTTGTGAACGCGATGACGGGCACGCGCCGGCCGTCGTGTTCGCGCTTGAGCGCGCTCACGATCTGTTCGATGTAATGCAGCGAAAAGCGCTGATAGATTCCGTCCGCGAGCGCGCCGCCCCACGTGTCGAAAATCATCACGGCCTGCGCGCCGGCTTCGATTTGAGCATTCAGGTATGCGGTAACCGCGCGCGCGTTTACATCGAGAATTCGATGCATGAGATCCGGCCGCGCGTACAGCATCGACTTCACCGTGCGGAAGTCGTCCGAACCGCCGCCCTCGACCATGTAGCACGCGAGCGTCCATGGGCTGCCCGAGAAGCCGATCAGCGGCACGCGCTGGCGCCCCTGCGCATCGGTCAGCGCGCGGCGGATCTGGCTCACCGCATCGGTGACGTAGCGCAGCGTCGCGTCGATATCGGGCACCGCAAGGCGCGCGACGTCGTCTTCGGTGCGCACCGGGCGGGCGAATTTGGGGCCCTCGCCGGTGGCGAACTCGAGGCCGAGGCCCATCGCGTCCGGAATCGTCAGGATGTCGGAGAACAGGATCGCGGCATCGAGCGGATAGCGCTCGAGCGGCTGCAGCGTCACTTCGGTTGCGTAATCGGGATTCTTGGCGAGGCCGAGGAAGCTGCCGGCACGACCGCGTGTCGCGTTGTATTCGGGCAGATAGCGGCCAGCCTGTCGCATCAGCCAGATCGGCGTGTAGTCGGTAGGCTCGCGCAGCAGCGCGCGCAGAAAGGTGTCATTGATCAGTTGTTGAGCCACGTCGCGTGCGCCTTAAGGCTTAAAGCAAAGAGCCATTCTACCGGACAGGGTGTTGGGCTGGCGTCAGCTGTCGGTTGCCTTGAGGTGTGGCAACGCGCGCTTCCGCTTGTCGATGCCTGTGCTGATGCGTGTGCTGATGGGTGTGTCGATACCTGTGTATCGACGCCCGTGCATCGATGCGTCTGTATCGATTTCCGCGCGATGCCTCTGTATCGATGCCTGTTTCGATGTGCGCCGGGCGAGCGCGTACTAGCGTCGTTGTTGCGCCGGTCTGTGCACCGGCGTTTGCATCGCGCAAGCCGGCCGTCGGTTGTCTGAACGGAGCATCTTTTGCCCGGCACTGACGAGTTTGCCGCGCCGGCGACGGTTTTCAGCGCCCGCTACGTAGAATGAGCGGGCCTTATTGAGGAGATCCCATGAGCAAGGCGTTTTCCCTTTCGCAGCGCGCGCTGTCGTACACGTTCGCAGGCGCGCTTTCCTGTGTGCTGTCCGGCGCATTGTCAGGTGTGAGTCCGGTGTATGCGCAAGCAACTTCCCAGGCGGCAGCACCGTCGACGGTCGCGGCCGCCGGTTCGCCGCAGTCGCGGTCGCGGCTCGATGAAATCATCGCGCGCGGCACGCTGCGCGCATGCACGACCGGCGATTACAAACCCTACTCGTATTACAGGCAGGACGGCCAGTTCGAAGGCATCGATATCGACATGGCCGAATCGCTCGCGAAATCGCTCGGTGTGAAGGCGGAGTTCATCAAGACGACGTGGCCGAACCTGACGAACGACTTCGTCGCCAAGTGCGACATCGCGATCGGCGGTGTATCGACGACGCTCGACCGGCAGAAGCGCGCGTTCTTCACGCGGCCGTATCAGGTCGACGGCAAAACGCCGATCGTGCGTTGCGACGATGTCAGGAAATACCAGACGGTCGAGCAGATCGATCAGCCGTCGACGCGCGTCATCGTGAACCCGGGTGGCACGAACGAGCGGTTTGCCAAGCAGCACTTCCCGCACGCAGCGCTGACCGTCTATCCGGATAACGTGACGGTGTTCAAGCAGATCCTCGCGGGCAAGGCGGACGTGATGGTCACCGATGCATCCGAGACGTTGCTGCAGCAGAAGCTCAATCCCGGCCTCTGCTCCGTCCACCCGGACAAGCCGTTCCAATACGGAGAAAAAGCGTGGATGGTGCCGCGCGGCGACGTCGTTTTCCAGCAATATGTCGACCAATGGCTGCATCTTGGGCGAGAAAGCGGTGAATATCAGGCCATTTCCGATAAATGGTTGAAGTAACTCCGATAGGGCGCGGTGTGTCGTCGGTAGCGGGTCGAACCTGCCCGGTGGACCTGTAACCGTGGGGCGCTCGTTATTGAGCGCTTCATTGTCTTGAGTTCAGGGGTCTTCTGCCGCCACCGCCGTCGGCTAAAGGCGCGGTTGCGTTGCATCATTTTTCACGAACGGCCGTTTCCGACCTTGCAAAACGTATTGCAGCGACTACGCTTCAACCAACTCCCCACGCAGACCTTCTCATTCACGGCAAAAATGCCCGCCGCGCATGCGCCATGTAGCAGTGCAATATGCGGCGCAACTCAAATTAGCAAATAGCGATTTAATCGCTTTCGGTCGTTCGGTAAAAATGATCTTTTATCCGGAAAATAACGGCAAAAAATCCCGGAGAGCCTTATCTGGCGGGCGTTACAACCTGAAACACTTTGTTACCGCGTTCCTGGTTTAATTCGCCCACAATGCCTCTCACGGGTTCAACACGGATGTGGCTTGTTGTGTGGTGTGAGCGGACATCTTTCATCAAGCCGGTCGGCAGATTGCCGGGTCCCTGAGAAGGGGCATCCCTGTTGGAGTCGTGGTCGACCGAAATTCGTCGTCCAGTCGATTCCTCCTTTGGTCTCCTCGCGCTAACCCCGTAGCGTGTGGTTTTTAGCGGGCTCCAGGCCCGCTTTTTTTTTGCCTCGCTAAACGTTTGCGCGCTGCAGCGGTTGGCGTTTTCAAGCGGTATCTCAAGCGCGTCGTGTCCCGACGCGCTTTTTGCATCTGCGGCTCCGGCAGTCCTCCCGTCGCTCTCTTCTCGTGCTTGCCGCCGTGCTCATTCAGGCGGTCTTGCCGGCCGTCAGCTTCAATTCTTCGATCATCCGGTCGCGCATCACGAACTTCTGGACCTTGCCGGTCACCGTCATCGGCAGCTCGTCGACGAAGCGGATGTACTTTGGCACCTTGTAGTGCGCGATCTGTTCGCGACAGAACGCCTGGACATCGTCCGCGGTCATCTGCTCGCCCGCGCGCAAGACAATCCACGCGCAAACTTCCTCGCCGTATTTCGGATCGGGCACGCCAAACACCTGGACGCTCTGAATCTTCGGATGGCGGAATAGGAATTCCTCGATCTCGCGCGGATAGATGTTTTCGCCGCCGCGAATCAGCATGTCCTTCAGGCGGCCGACGATATTGCAGTATCCGTCGGCATCGATCACGGCAAGATCGCCCGTATGCATCCAGCCGTCGACGATGCTTTCCCGCGTTTTCGCCTCGTCGTTCCAGTAGCCGCGCATCACCGAATAGCCCTTCGTGCACAACTCGCCGGTTTCGCCAACCGGCACGGTGTTGCCCGCCGGATCGACGACCTTCACCTCGAGATGCGGCTGCACGCGGCCGACCGTCGTTGTGCGTTTTTCCAGCGGGTCGGTGGTCGAGCTCTGGAACGACACGGGGCTCGTCTCGGTCATCCCATACGCGATCGTGATTTCCGACAGATGCATCTTCGCGACCACGCGCTTCATCGTCTCGATCGGGCACGGCGAGCCGGCCATGATGCCGGTGCGCAGATGCGAGAGGTCGAAGCTATCGAAGTCGGGGTGGTCGAGCTCGGCGATAAACATCGTCGGCACGCCGTGCAGCGCGGTGCATTTTTCTTCGGAGACGGCGGCCAAGGTCGCTGCCGGGTCGAATGCTTCGCCCGGAAACACCATGTTCGCGCCGACTGACACGCACGCGAGCACCGCCAGCACCATGCCGAAGCAGTGATAAAGCGGCACGGGAATGCACAGCGAATCCTGCTCCGAGAGTCGCATCGCCATCGCGATATAGCGCGCGTTGTTCACCACATTGCTATGCGTCAGCGTCGCGCCTTTCGGGCTGCCCGTCGTGCCGCTCGTGAACTGGATGTTGATCGGGTCGTGCGGCGACAGGCTTGCAGTGATGGCGTCGAGCTTCGCGGTATCGAGCGTCTCGCGGCCAAGTTCGATCACCTCGGCGAGGCACAGCATGCCCGGCGTTTCGGTGTCGCATACGCGAATCACGATACGCAGGTCGGGCAAGCGCGCTATTCGCAAGTCGCCGGGCGGTTGCGTCGCGAGTTCCGGCGCCAACTGAGCAAGCATGTCGAGATACATCGACGACTTGAAGCGCTCCGCCGCGACAATCGCCTTGCAGCCGACCTTGTTCAGCGCGTATTCGAGCTCGGCGAGCCGGTAGGCCGGATTGATGTTGACGAGGATCGCGCCGATCCGCGCGGTGGCGAACTGCGTAAGCACCCATTCGACGCGATTCGGCGACCAGATGCCGACGCGGTCGCCTTTGCCGATGCCGAGCGCTGTGAAACCCGACGCCAGAATGTCGACTTCGTCGGCGAACTCCTGCCAGCTCCAACGGATGCGTTGCTCGCGAAATACGACGGCGGGCCGGTCGGGAAAGCGTCGCGCGGTGTCGAGCAGGAACTGGCCGACGGTCGCGGTGCTAAGCGGGGCATCGGTCGAACCGCGAACGTAGGAAAGGCCGTCTTTGGGCGCGATCTGCGCGGGGGTGCCTGCCGCTTGCATGATTGCCTCCTGCTTTTGAGTCGACTGAAGCTCATGCCGACGTTTGCGCGTTGGCGCCTCGTTCGGTCTCGTGCAACGTGAATGCTGGAAGGGATGCCCGCTCAGGGAAATCGGCGGCGAAAAGATTGTGCGCCGGGCGAACCGTACGCGGCATCGAGGCTTTCCCTCACCTTTCGGGCATGCGCCGAAGATGCCGGAGCGCCGATACGCTGAAACACCGATACGCGGCCCAAATAAAAAAGCAGCCCCAAGGGCTGCTTTTTCACCTTCGTCGCGTTACTCGACGACGTTGCTGCTTTCGATACTTCAGTGCTGTCCGCGCAGTTTCCGCAGACGCTGGATCGCCGCGAGCTGAGCCGTCGCATACGCAAGCTCCGCTTGCGCGGTCGCGTATTCAAGGTTCGAGCCGGTGTTCTGCAGCGCCTCTTCAGCACGCTTGCGAGCCTGCTCGGCCTTCGCCTCGTCGAGATCCTTGCCGCGAATCGCGGTGTCGGCCAGAACCGTCACTGCGCCCGGTTGCACCTCGAGAATGCCGCCGGCGACGAACACGAATTCCTCTTCGCCGTTCTCAGCCTCGATGCGCACCGCACCCGGACGAATCCGCGTGATGAGCGGCGTGTGGCCCGGCAGAATGCCGAGCTCGCCCGCCTCGCCCGGCAGCGCAACGAACTTCGCCTGGCCCGAGAAGATTTCCTCTTCCGCGCTGACGACGTCTACCTTGATAGTTGCCATAAAGTCTCGACTCCTGGTTGAGCGTGATGCGTACGGCGCGATGCAGGTTTTGCGGCGGTGTGTGTGCAATGCAAACCCACTCACGCCCGCCACTGCCATCAAACCGCGCCTTCCTGCCGACGCGTCAACCGTTACTGGATCTTCTTGGCCTTTTCAAAGGCTTCGTCGATCGTGCCGACCATGTAGAACGCCTGCTCCGGCAGGTGATCGCATTCCCCTTCGACGATCATCTTGAAGCCGCGAATCGTTTCCTTCAGCGGCACGTACTTGCCCGGCGAGCCCGTGAAGACTTCCGCGACGTGGAACGGCTGCGACAGGAAACGCTGGATCTTACGAGCGCGCGCGACCGACAGCTTGTCTTCCGGCGACAGTTCGTCCATGCCCAGAATCGCGATAATGTCGCGCAGTTCCTTGTAGCGCTGCAGCGTCTGCTGCACCGAACGCGTGATGCCGTAGTGCTCTTCACCGATCACGTGCGGGTCGATCTGGCGCGACGTCGAGTCGAGCGGGTCCACCGCGGGGTAGATACCGAGCGACGCGATATCGCGCGACAGCACGACCGTTGCGTCCAGGTGGCCGAAGGTCGTTGCCGGCGACGGGTCGGTCAAGTCATCGGCAGGCACGTACACGGCCTGCACCGACGTGATCGAACCGGTCTTGGTCGACGTGATGCGCTCTTGCAGCTTGCCCATTTCTTCAGCCAGCGTCGGCTGATAGCCCACTGCCGACGGCATACGGCCGAGCAGTGCCGACACTTCGGTACCGGCCAGCGTGAAACGGTAGATGTTGTCGACGAAGAACAGCACGTCGAGGCCTTCGTCACGGAAGTGCTCGGCCATCGTCAGGCCGGTCAGCGCGACGCGCAGACGGTTGCCCGGCGGCTCGTTCATCTGGCCGTAAACCAGCGCGACCTTGTCGAGAACGTTCGAGTCCTTCATTTCGTGGTAGAAGTCGTTGCCCTCACGGGTACGCTCGCCCACGCCCGCGAACACGGAGTAACCGCCGTGCTCCTTCGCGATGTTGTTGATGAGCTCCATCATGTTGACGGTCTTGCCCACGCCTGCACCGCCGAACAGACCGACCTTGCCGCCCTTTGCGAACGGGCAGATCAGGTCGATAACCTTGATACCCGTTTCGAGCAGCTCAGTAGACGGCGACAGTTCGTCGAACGCCGGCGCCTTCTGGTGGATCGAGCGCATCGTGTCGCTCGCGATCGGGCCCGCTTCGTCGATCGGGCGGCCCAGCACGTCCATGATGCGGCCCAGCGTCGGCTTGCCGACTGGCACGCTGATCGGCTTCGCGGTGTTCTTCACCACGACGCCGCGGCGCAGACCATCCGACGAACCCAGACAGATGGTGCGGACCACGCCGTCGCCCAGCTGTTGCTGGACTTCGAGCGTCAGCTCCGAACCTTCGAGAATGAGCGCGTCGTACACCTTCGGCATGTGCGTACGCGGGAATTCCACGTCGATCACCGCGCCGATGCACTGTACGATCTTGCCTTCTACCAAAGCAGTTGTACTCATCGCTTTTCCTTTAGATACTCAATTCTTCACTCGCGCTACGGCGCGGTTGGTTGCCCGCAGCCTGTTTTCTTTGCGCGGTCGCTTTCGATTGCTTACGGTCGCTTTGCGCCGGTCGTCGCTACGCTCAGACTGCCGCGGCGCCGCCGACGATCTCCGACAGTTCCTTCGTGATCGCGGCCTGGCGGCTCTTGTTGTACACCAGCTGCAACTCGTTGATGACCGTCTTCGCGTTGTCCGAAGCGGCCTTCATCGCGACCATGCGTGCCGACTGTTCCGACGCCATGTTTTCCGCGACGGCCTGATAGACCAGCGCTTCGACATAACGCACGAGCAGTTCGTCGACTACCGTCTGCGCGTCCGGCTCGTAGATGTAGTCCCACGACGTCTTCGGCGTCGTCTTGTCGCCTTCTTCGGTCGCTTCGAACCGTTCGGCCGACAGCGGCAGCAACTGCTCGATCACCGGCTCCTGCTTCATCGTGTTGATGAAGCGCGTGTACGCGAGGTACACCGCCGAGACCTTGCCTTCCGAATACAGGTCGAGCTGCACCTTCACCGCGCCGATCAGCTTCTCGAGGTGCGGCGTGTCGCCAAGCTGCACGACGTTCGATGCGACCTTCGCGCGCAGACGGTTCAGAAAGCCGAGGCCCTTGCTGCCGATCGCCGTTGCGTCGATCGTCTTGCCTTCAGCTTCGAGTTCCTTGAACTTCTGCAGCGACGCACGCAGCACGTTCGTGTTCATCCCGCCGCACAGACCTTTGTCAGTCGTGACGAGGATGAAGCCGGCCGTCTTCGCGCCCTCGTTCGCCACCATGAACGGATGGCGATACTCGGGGTTCGCACGGCTCATGTGCGCGGCGATGTCACGGACCTTGTCGGCGTACGGACGGGCAGCGCGCATGCGCTCCTGGGCGCGGCGCATCTTCGATGCGGCGACCATTTCCATCGCTTTGGTGATCTTGCGCGTGTTTTGCACGCTCTTGATCTTGCCGCGAATTTCCTTCATTCCAGCCATTGCTTGCTCCTTGATCGAAACCGCGCGGGCTTACTTCATTGCTTCAGTTGCCCGCGCTGCTTCGAGGTCCGGTTATGTCTCGCGCGGATCGGATCAATAAGCGCCGGACTTCTTGAAGTCCTTGAGGGCCGCGTGCAGCGCGCCTTCGTCGTCCTTCGACAGGTCCTTGTTATCTTCGATGCGCTTGATCAGATCGGCGTGGCTCGTCTTCAGGTATTCGCGCAGGCCGCGCTCGAATGCGAGCACGTCCTTCACGTCCAGATCGTCGAGGTAACCGTTGTTCGCGGCGAACAGCGCGACCGACAGTTCCCACACCTGCAGCGGCTGGTACTGCGGCTGCTTCAGCAGTTCCGTCACGCGGCGGCCGCGCTCGAGCTGCTTGCGGGTTGCTTCGTCGAGGTCCGACGCGAACTGCGCGAACGCTGCCAGTTCACGATACTGCGCGAGGTCGGTACGGATACCGCCCGACAGCTTCTTCACGACCTTCGTCTGTGCTGCACCGCCGACACGCGACACCGACACGCCGGCGTTAATCGCCGGGCGGATACCTGCGTTGAAGAGGTCGGTTTCAAGGAAGATCTGGCCGTCGGTAATCGAGATCACGTTCGTCGGAACGAACGCGGTCACGTCGCCGGCTTGCGTTTCGATCACGGGCAGTGCCGTCAGCGAGCCGCTCTTGCCCTTCACTTCGCCCTTCGTGAACTTCTCGACGTACTCTTCCGAGACGCGCGCGGCGCGCTCGAGCAGACGCGAGTGCAGATAGAACACGTCGCCCGGATACGCTTCACGGCCCGGCGGACGGCGCAGCAGCAGCGAGATCTGACGGTATGCCCACGCTTGCTTGGTCAAGTCGTCATAAATGATCAGCGCATCTTGCCCGCGGTCGCGGAAGTATTCGCCCATCGTGCAGCCGGCATACGGTGCGAGGTATTGCATCGCGGCCGATTCCGACGCCGAAGCGGCGACCACGATCGTGTATTCGAGCGCGCCCGTTTCTTCGAGCTTGCGCACCACGTTCATGATCGACGAAGCCTTCTGGCCGATCGCGACGTAGATACAGATCAGGTCCTTGCCCTTCTGGTTGATGATCGTGTCGACGGCCACCGCGGTCTTGCCGCACTGACGGTCGCCGATGATCAGCTCGCGCTGGCCACGGCCGATCGGCACCATCGAGTCGATCGACTTCAGACCCGTTTGCACCGGTTGCGACACCGACTTACGCCAGATCACGCCCGGGGCGATCTTTTCGATCGCGTCGGTCAACTTCGCGTTGACCGGGCCCTTGCCGTCGATCGGGTTGCCGAGCGCATCGACCACGCGGCCGACCAGTTCCGGGCCGACCGGCACTTCGAGAATGCGGCCCGTCGTCTTGACGATGTCGCCTTCCGAGATGCTTTCGTATTCGCCCAAAATAACCGCGCCGACCGAGTCGCGCTCGAGGTTCAGCGCGAGGCCGTACACGTTGCCCGGGAATTCGAGCATTTCGCCCTGCATCACTTCCGACAGGCCGTGAATGCGCACGATGCCGTCGGTCACGGAGATCACAGTGCCCTGGTTGCGAACGTCTGCGCTCGCTTCAAGGCCCTGGATCCGGCTCTTGATCAGCTCGCTGATCTCAGAGGGATTGAGTTGCATTATTCGCTCCTGATAGTCAATTCTGTTGCGTGCCAGCGGCTCTGCGATCCACGCGCCGACGTCTGCAAAATCACGCGGTAAGCGCCGTCTGCATTCTGGCGAGCCGCGCACGGACCGAGGTATCGAGCACTTCGTCGCCCACCGTCACGCGCACGCCGCCGATCAGCGACGAATCCACTTCGACGGTCGGCTTCAGCTTGCATTTGAACTTGCGTTCGAGCGCCGCGAGGAGTTCGTTCAGTGCCTGGCCTTCGAGCGGGAATGCGCTCACGATATGCGCGTCAGCCGCGCCTTCGCGTGCGTTCTTCAGCGCTTCGAACTGCGTCGCGATTTCCGGCAACAGCGGCAGCCGGTGATTGTCGACCAGCATCTGCACGAAGTTCTTTGCCTGCGCGTCGTCTTTGAGCGGCGACTTCACCGCGGCCAGCACGAGGTCGACGACCTGCGCGCGGCCCACCTTCGGGCTCGTCGCGATCGATTCGACTTCCGGCAAGCTCGCAACCTGAGCCAGTTCCTGCACGAGCGTGGACCAGGCGTTGACGTCGCCCGCTTGCGCGACGGCAAACAGCGCTTCAGCGTACGGACGGGCGATGGTGGCAAGTTCGGCCATGATCAGAGCTCGGTTTTGAGTTGATTCAGCAGATCGGCGTGAACCGACTGGTTCACTTCACGCTTCAGGATCTGTTCGGCACCCTTCACCGCAAGCGCCGCCACTTCACCGCGCAGCGTTTCGCGCGCCTTGACGATTTGCTGGTCGGCATCGGCCTTCGCCTGAGCGATGATCCGGGCGGCTTCGGCATGCGCCTGCGCCTTGATTTCGTCAGCGACTGCTACGGCGCGCTTTTCGGCTTCGGCGATACGATGCTGGCCGTCGTTGCGAGCCTGCGCAAGCTCTTCGCCGACGCGCTTGTGCGCGGCTTCGAGTTCCGCCTTGCCCTTTTCGGCGGCCGACAGGCCATCGGCGATTTTCTTCGCGCGCTCGTCGAGGGCATTGACCAACGGCGGCCACACGAACTTCATCGTGAACCACGCGAGGATCAGGAACACGACCATTTGCGCAAACAGAGTTGCGTTGAGATTCACGGTGTTTCCTTAAATGTTGCTAGTTCGGACGGGGAGACGGGAAATGGCAAGGCGCTCATCGAATCAGTGCTCGATCAGCGCCCAGTACCCGTTCCGCTTAGCGCCATTCCTGTTATAGGTCAGGCGCGCAGTTCCGAGGAACCTCAGCCTGCCAGCTTCGACAGCAGCGGGTTCGCGAACGCAAACAGCATGGCCACACCAACGCCGATCAGGAACGCCGCATCGATCAGACCTGCGAGCAGGAACATCTTCGTTTGCAGCGGGTTCATCAGTTCCGGCTGGCGGGCGCACGCTTCAATGTACTTGCCGCCCATCAGGCCGATACCGATACAGGCGCCGATTGCACCCAGGCCGATGATGATGCCGATACCGATGGCGGTCAGACCCTGGATGTTGGCGATGAAAGCTTGCATGATCACTCCTTTGTGAAAAGTCTTTTTGGAACTGGGATTTAGAAAAATTAAAGCGATTCTTTTAGCCGACAGGACCGGGGTTAGTGGCTGTCGTGTGCCTGGCCGATATACACCAGCGTCAGCATCATGAAAATGAACGCCTGCAACAGAACGATCAGGATGTGGAAGATCGCCCACACGCTGCCCGCGATCACATGGCCGATGAAGCCAAGCACCGTCGTGTCCGCACCGAAGTTCCAGATGCTGCCCAGGAGGGCAATCAGCAGGAACAGCAGTTCACCCGCGTACATGTTGCCGAAGAGCCGCATGCCGAGCGAAACCGTCTTGGCGACGAACTCGATGATGTTCAGTGCAAGGTTCGGGATCCACAGCAGCGGATGCGCGCCGAACGGGGCCGACAGCAGCTCGTGCACGAAGCCACCTGCGCCCTTGATCTTGAAGTTGTAGTAAATCATCAGCACGAACACGCCGAGCGCGATGCCGAGCGTGCCGTTCAGGTCTGCCGTCGGCACGATGCGATGATGGGGAATGATTTCCGACAGGCCCAGCCAGCCGATCACGCGGCCCGGCAGGTCGACCGGGATGAAGTCGAGCGCATTCATCAGCGCGACCCAAACGAATACCGTAAGCGCGAGCGGCGCGATGAAACGGCGATTGCCGTGGATCATCGATTTCGATTGGTCTTCGACCATTTCGACCAGCATCTCGATCGCGCACTGGAAGCGGCCCGGCACGCCCGGCGTGGCTTTGCGCGCAGCGAGGCGCAGGATGAGGATGGTGACGAGGCCGCAGACGATCGACCAGAAGAGCGTGTCCAGATTCCAGACATGAATGTCGAAAATCGACGTCTGATGCTCGGTGGAGAAGTTCTGCAAGTGATGCGCGATGTACTCGGACGGATCCAGAGCGCGCGTTCCTTCGCTAGCTGCCATATCTTTATTGCCACCCAAATTGTCGAAAATCGTTCCAGGCCGCCCGCCGCCGTTCGCGTCGCAGGCCGACCCGGTGCGGACCGTCTCGAGCCCGCACGCCATTCGGCGACGCGTTGCCGCGTCAGCCAGTGTTCTTTACCTTCGCTTGACCTTCGTTACCGCCAGGCTAGTGCTATCCAGTACGTCTTGAGCGCGACCAGGTAAGTCACGAGCAGCGGAACCCACTGCACGCCGTGATACCCGTACGCGATGGCGACGAACATCGCGATCGTCGCCCCCATCTTGAGCGCTTCGCCGATCATCCAGCTCATCACTGTCTCAGCGCCGCTCAACTTCTTCAGACGTGCCGCGAACAACGCGCTCGGCACCCAGCAAATCGCTCCCCCGAGAAATGCGGACAGCGCAGCATCGCCCGGCGGCTTGTAGAACAGCCACCACAGCAGCGTCGCACCCAGGGACAAAACCATTTGCGCCGCCACGACCTTGTAAGGCGTGACGCGCGATGGACGACTCACGTTCGGGCCGAATAGCTTCTCTGCCTCTGCCCGAGTGAGCGGAACGATATTGTTATCTTGCTGCTCGACATCCCACGCATCGTGGTGCTCAGTGCGCCGCTCAGTATCCTCGACAACGCGCTGAACTTTAGATGAATCTGAAGCCGTCTCAGAGACGCCATGCTCAGTACGGTGTTCGTCGTCGCTTTGCTTCGGCGCTTGATGCGACGCCGCGCCCGACTTTTGTACCGCCATTGCAGTGTCCCGCCAAGTTCTGTTCAGCCCGCGAGCTTACTCACCGCTTACGGGGGTGCCTAGCAAATAAATCCGGGCGATTGTAAGCGATAGTTGCAACCAATTCAAGACTTTAGGGTGCTCAATAAATACCGCGGGAACCTGTCTCGCGATACGAAAATATGCTTCTTTTGAATGAATCGGCTGGCGATTGTAAGCGACCTGCGGATGCCCCGAAGCCGGGCGCTTTTCGAAGTTTTTTCACCATCCTGCACACGCGATATGTAGCGTGAGTCGGTGTCAGAAATGCAGCAAAACCCATGCGCCGAGCGCGCCACCGACCAGCCAGAACGGGACCGAAAAAAGGTGAAACTGCGTCCACATGCCGCGTTCGTTCGAGAGCCGCATCGCGATCAGATTGGCGAGCGAGCCGATCGCGAAACCGAAGCCGCCGACGCTGACGCCGAACGCGAGCGCGCGCCAGTCTTTTGAAAATTCAGCGAGCATGATCGCAGCGGGAACGTTGCTGATGCCCTGCGACAACACTGCGCCTGCTACGTAGGTTCTTAATGGTGTCGCGAGGTGCCACGCGCTGACCGACTGATGGACGAACGGCAAGGCGGCAACGCTACGCAGAACGATAAACATCAGCACGAAGATCATCAGCAGCAGCCAGTCGATCTTCAGCACGATCGACGGGCGCCAGATCAGAAATCCGAGCGCGACGCCCGCAAGGCCGATACCCGGTCGATGCGCGTCCGCGAGCACGACGAATGCGACGAACAGCAGCGCGGCCACGCTGACGAGCGGCCGGTCGACCGGATGCGGCTCGACGTCCTTCGACAGATCGAGCGGTACGCCGCGGAAGGACACTGCTGTCATCACATACAACATCGCCATCAGCAATGCGCACAATGGCGCGAGCGCCCAGACGAAGCGGCCGAACGATACGCCGCTTGTTTGCCAGAGAAACAGATTCTGAGGATTGCCGAGCGGCGTCAGAATCGAACCTGCGTTCACGGCGAGCGCAACGAAGATGACGAGACGTCTGAGCGGCAACGGCGTCAGCTTGTGCAACGACAACGCAAGCGGCACGACGACGAACAGCGCGACGTCGTTTGTCAGGAGTGTTGATAATGCGGCGGCGAGACCGATCAGCAGACACGCGAGCGCGCGCTCTGTATGAATGTGGTGAACGACGCGATGCGCGGACCACATCAGGAATCCTGATCGTTCCACAGCCTTCGTCAATATCAGCAAACCGGTCAGCGTCGACACGGTCTGCCAGTCGACGAGCGACGGCAGCGACATCCATGCGCGCGGGTGAAAAATCTGCAGCAGAATCAGTGCGAGCGCGAGAATCGCAAGCACCGGTTCCTTTGCGACGAATAGCCAGATGGCCCGCAGCACGTGGTGCGCGGGCGTCGAAGCGCGTTCCGCTGACGGCACAGTCAAACGCGCTTAAACGGTAGCGTTGGTGCCGCGCAGACGCGCGAGAATGCCCTCGAGCGCGTCGAGATCCCCGAAGTCGACCGTCACCTGGCCGCGCCCGCGGCGGCCGAGCTTGATCTTCACAGTCGCAGCGAGCAGGTCCGACAGCTCTTCTTCGAGGCGCCGCGTGTCGCGGCCGCCATCGTGATCGACGCGCACTTTCTTCGGCGCGGGTGTCGCCTTGTTGGTCGCGGTCACGAGCTTTTCAGTCTCGCGCACCGACATGCCCTTGTTGACCACCTGATTGGCGAGCGTAATCTGCGTCGCCGAATCGACCGCGAGCAGCGCGCGTGCGTGACCCATATCGAGATCGCCGGCGAGCAGCATCGTCTGCACGGGCGCCGCGAGATTCAGGAGACGCAGCAGGTTCGATACCGCACTGCGCGAGCGGCCGACCGATTCGGCCGCCTGCTCGTGTGTGAACTTGAATTCGTCGAGCAGACGCTGAATACCCTGCGCCTCTTCCAGCGGGTTCAGGTCTTCGCGCTGGATGTTCTCGATCAGCGCCATCGCCGCGGCGGCCTGGTCGGGCACATCGCGCACGAGCACCGGCACTTCTTCGAGGCCCGCGATATGCGCGGCGCGATAGCGGCGCTCGCCGGCGATGATCTCGAATTTATCGCCGCCGATCGGCCGCACCAGAATCGGTTGCATCAGGCCCTGCGCGCGGATGCTCGCCGCCAGCTCCTGCAGCGCGCCCTCGTCCATTCGCGTACGCGGCTGGTACTTGCCCGCCTGCATGCGCGTCAGCGGCAGCGTATGCGGCGCGCTATCGATCTTGACCGCTTCGGTGATGTCCGCACTTCCGCCAAGCAGCGCCTCCAGCCCCCTGCCCAGCCCTTTCTTTCTTGCTACTGCGTTCATCGTGTTTCCTCGGTCCGATTTCGACGATTGGCGTTGTGTGCTCATAGCGCGCGCACCCGTTCGATCATTTCCGCGCCGAACTGCACGTAGGCTTGCGCACCGCGCGACGCGCGATCGAACACCACGCCCGGCAACCCATAGCTCGGCGCCTCGGCAAGGCGCACGTTGCGCGGAATCACCGCGTCGAACACCTTGTCGCCGAAGTGCTCTTTCAGCTGGTCGGAGACCTGTTGCTGCAAGGTGATGCGCGGATCGAACATCACGCGCAGGAGGCCGATCACCTTCAGGTCGCGATTCATGTTCGCGTGCACCTGCTTGATCGTATTGACGAGGTCCGACAGACCTTCGAGCGCGAAATACTCGCATTGCATCGGGATCACGACGCCGTGCGCGGCGCACAGGCCGTTCAGCGTCAGCAGCGACAGCGCCGGCGGGCAGTCGATCAGCACGAAGTCGTAGTCTTCGGTGACGTGCTGCAGCGCTTCCTTCAATTGACGTTCGCGGTTTTCGACGCCGACCAGCTCGATCTCGGCGCCCGCCAGTTCGCGGTTCGCCGGCAGCACGTCGTAGGAAACGGCTTCGGATTTGATGCGGGCGTCAGCCACGGCCACTCCGTCGCACAGCACTTCATAGACGGTGTTCTCGCACGCGGCCTTGTCGATGCCGCTGCCCATCGTCGCGTTGCCCTGCGGATCGAGATCGATAAGCAGAACCCGTTGTCCCTGCGATGCGAGGCTCGCGGCGAGATTGACAGCTGTCGTCGTTTTGCCGACTCCACCCTTCTGGTTCGCAACGCAGAAGATTTTTGCCATCTTGGATGTGTCCCTTTGCAGCCTTGAGTGTTTGGTATGGGTTCGCTTTGTGCGCCGTGCTGTGCCTGCTTTGCTACCTGCGTCGTCGCGTTGTCCGATCGTCGCGTGCGCTTAGTTTGACGCAGGCGCGGCTGCCGCACCAGGTTCTTCGACAAGAATTTCCAGCAGATGCCGTTCGGCGTCGAGCGAGGGCACATCGAGCCGGATGACCTGCTTCACTTCCGCGCCGGCCGGCAGGCGCGCGATCTCGGCGTCGGGGCGCACACCCTTCATCGCCCAGATCGCACCGTCGTCCGCGACCAGATGCCGGGCCAGTGTAACGAAATCCGCGAGCTCTGCGAATGCGCGCGACACGATCACATCGAATTTTTCCCGCACTTCGATACCAGGACGCAACGTTTCCACCCTGCCCGTGACGACCGACAGGTTCGCGAGCCCCAGTTCCGCCTTCGCTTGCGACTGGAACGCGGTTTTCTTATGAACGATGTCGTTGAGCGTGACGCGCCAGTCGGGCAGCACGATCGCGAGCACGATGCCAGGCAAACCACCACCGGATCCGACGTCGAGCACCGATGACGGACCGCGGTTCGCGGTCAGGTGCGGCACGATCGATAGCGAATCGAGGATGTGCTGAATCAGCATCTGCCGTGGATCGCGGATCGCCGTCAGGTTGTAGACCGCGTTCCACTTCGCGAGCAGCGCGACGTAGTCGAGCAACCTCGCTTGTTGCGTATCGGTGAGATCGATGCCAAGTGTGCGGGCGCCTTCGGCCAGCAACGCCGCCAGCGACTCGCGACTGGCGGCGACCGGACTGCCGTGACGCGCCGTCATTGAACCACCGGCGCGCTATCGGTGCCAGCGTCGGTGCTGCCTGCCTTGACCGGGTTAGCCGCGGTCGTTGGACGGCGGCCCAGGCCGCGCTTCAAGTGAACCATCAGCAATGAAATCGCGGCAGGCGTAATGCCGGAAATCCGCGAGGCCTGGCCGATCGTTTCGGGGCGATGTTGCGTGAGCTTCTGACGCGCTTCGAATGACAGCCCACGCACTTCCGCGTAGTCGAGTCCTTCCGGCAGACGCGTGTTTTCATGTGCCTCGTTGCGCTCGATCTCGTCGGCTTGGCGCTCGATATAGCCTTGGTACTTGATGCCGATCTCGATCTGCTCCTTGATCTGCTCCAGCAGAACCGGGTCATCGGCCAGCGCTTCGGCCGGCGCGCATGCGCCATCACGCAGACCGCAAACGCCGTCATACGAAACGCCCGGACGGCGCAGCAACTCAGCGAGGCTGTACTCGTGATCGATTGGCTTACCGAGCAACGCCGTCGCTTCGTCAGAGGAAAGCGACTTTGGCGTGACCCATGTCGAACGCAGACGCTCTGTTTCACGTGAAACCGCGTCGCGCTTGCGGCTAAACGCGTCCCAGCGCTCGTCATCGACGATGCCGAGTTCGCGCCCGATTTCCGTCAGGCGCATATCGGCGTTGTCTTCACGCAGGCTCAGGCGATACTCGGCCCGGCTCGTGAACATCCGATAGGGCTCGGACACGCCGCGCGTAACCAGATCGTCGACGAGCACGCCGAGATATGCTTGATCGCGACGCGGGCACCATGCATCCCTGCCCTGCACCTGCAAACCAGCGTTGATGCCGGCAAGCAGACCTTGCGCAGCCGCTTCTTCGTAGCCCGTTGTGCCGTTGATCTGTCCCGCAAAGAACAAACCGCCGATCGCCTTCGTTTCCAACGACGCCTTCAGAGCGCGCGGATCGAAGTAGTCGTACTCGATCGCATAACCGGGCCGCAGGATATGTGCATGCTCGAGGCCGCGCATCGATCGAACAAGCTCGAGCTGCACATCGAACGGCAGGCTGGTCGAGATGCCGTTCGGGTAGAACTCGTTAGTCGTCAGCCCTTCCGGTTCGAGGAAGATCTGATGCGATTCCTTCGACGCGAACCGGTGGATCTTGTCCTCGATCGACGGGCAGTAGCGCGGCCCGACGCCTTCGATCACGCCCGTGTACATCGGCGAGCGGTCCAGCCCGCCGCGAATAATGTCGTGCGTTTGCGCGTTCGTATGCGTAACCCAGCATGGCACCTGACGCGGATGCTGCTCCGCGCGGCCGAGGAACGAGAATACCGGCACCGGATCGAGATCGCCCGGCTGCTCTTCGGTCTTCGAAAAATCGATCGTCCGGCCATCGATACGCGGCGGCGTCCCGGTCTTCAAGCGCCCTTGCGGCAGCTTCAATTCCTTGAGGCGAGCGGACAGCGACACGGCTGCCGGATCGCCGGCACGCCCACCCGTGTAGTTGTTCAGCCCGACGTGAATCTTGCCGTCGAGGAACGTCCCCGCCGTCAGCACCACAGCGCGTGAGCGGAACCGGATGCCGACCTGCGTGACTGCACCGACCACGCGATCGCCCTCAACCATCAGATCGTCGACCGATTGCTGGAACAGCCACAGATTGGGCTGGTTTTCGAGGCGGCGCCGGATCGCCTGCTTGTACAGCAGTCGGTCCGCCTGCGCACGCGTCGCGCGGACCGCCGGTCCCTTCGACGAATTGAGGATACGGAACTGGATGCCGCCTTCATCGGTGGCAGCGGCCATGGCGCCGCCGAGCGCATCGACTTCCTTGACCAGATGGCCCTTGCCGATGCCGCCGATCGACGGATTGCAGCTCATCTGACCGAGCGTTTCGATGTTGTGCGTGAGCAGCAGCGTCTTATTGCCCATGCGGGCGGACGCCAGCGCGGCCTCGGTACCGGCGTGCCCGCCGCCGACGACGATTACGTCAAACTCTGTGGGATAAAGCATCGGAGATCTCACGCGGACGGTGGGCGTGAGCCTTTCAGAAAAATGTATGGGCGAATTATAACGGGTTCGCTTTTGGCCCGATTTACGTTGCTTTGGACGTGGGAACAAAAACGACGTGTTTCACGTGAAACACGCCGTCTCGGATGGGAGCGAAATCCGTGGAACAGTGCCGGAACAAAGATCCTGAAGTCATGCAAATCTGCGGCAGCGCAACAACATGGACAAACTGCTCAAGCGATCTTTTTCGTCAATCCCAAGTAAGTCTCGATCACCCGCGGATTCTGAGCCAACTCCGCCGCCGCCCCTTCCAGCGCAAGCTCACCCGTTTCCAGCACATAGCCATAGTCGGAAACCTGCAACGCCGCTCGCGCATTCTGCTCGATCAGCAACGTCGCTACGCCGGTCTCCCGCAGCGCGCTGATGATATGAAAAATCTCCTTCACGATCAGCGGCGCCAACCCGAGGCTCGGCTCATCGAGCATCAGCAAATCCGGTTTGCCCATCAACGCGCGACCGACCGCGAGCATCTGGCGCTCGCCACCGGACAAGGTTCCGGCCGCCTGCTTCCGCCGCTCCTTCAGCCGTGGAAACAACCCGAACACCGGATCGAGCTGATCGAGATAATTCCGCTCGCCCGCCTTCTTCCGCCGGTACGCTCCGAGCACAAGATTGTCCTCGACCGTCATCGTCGCGAACAACTCACGCTTTTCCGGCACAAGACACATGCCACCCGCGACGCGCTGTTCGACCGGCAACGCGCTCACGTCGCGCGAGCGAAAGAGAATCTCGCCCTGCGCGGATCCGGTCACCGGCAGCGAGCCCATGATCGCGTTCAGCAGCGTCGACTTCCCTGCTCCATTTGGCCCGATCACCGAGACGATCTGGCCCGGCCGCACCTCGATCCGCGCACCGTGTAGCGCCTCGACCTTCCCATAGCGCACGGACAATCCGTCCACTCGCAGAATCGGCGCAGGCATAGCAGACGTTACGTTAGTCATCGTCATCACTCCACTCCGCCCAGATACGCTTCGAGCACGGCCGGATCCTTCTGCACGTCCTGCGGCAAACCTTCCGCGATGCGCGTGCCGAACTCCATCACCACGAGCCGATCCGTCAGATTCATCACGAAGTCCATATCGTGTTCGACGAGCAGGATACTCATGCCTTCGTCGCGCAACCGGCGCAGCAGCGCGGCCAGCTGTTGCTTCTCCTGATAACGAAGTCCGGCGGCGGGTTCGTCGAGCAGCAGCAGCACTGGGTCGCTGCACAGCGCACGCGCGATTTCGAGGATCCGTTGCTGGCCGAGCGGCAGGCTTCCCGCTTCGTCATTCATATGCTGCTCGAGCCCGACGCGCCGGATCTGCCGTGCGGCCTCCGCCATCAACCGCGCTTCCTCCGAGCGATTGAGCCGCGCGATGCTGCGCCAGACACCGGCACGTCCGCGCAGATGCGCGCCGATCGCCACGTTCTCGAGCACCGTCATGCCCGCTAGCAGCTTGACGTGCTGAAAAGTCCGTCCAATCCCGCGCCTTGCGATCTCGCGCGAACTGAACCCGTCGATCCGCTCGCCGCGGAACATCACCGTGCCGCGCGTCGGCTCCGTCACTCCCGTGACCAGATTGAATGTGGTCGACTTGCCGGCGCCATTCGGGCCGATGAGTCCGATAATCTCGCCCGACTTCACGTCAAAACTCACGTCATTGACGGCAACCAGCCCGCCGAACTCCTTGCGCACCTTGTCGACGCTCAGCAGCCGTTCGCCCATCGCCGGCTTACCGCGCATCGGCAATGGCTGCGCGTTGTCGGGCACATGCGCACGCGGTCCACGCGGAAAGAACCGCGCGACCAGCGGCCAGACACCGCCGCGTGCGTACTGCAGCAGCACAACCATCAAAATGCCGAAGACGATCACTTCGAAGTTGCCGTTCTCGCCAAGCAGCTTCGGCAGCAGCGTTTGCAGATAGTCCTGCAACACGGTCAGAATCGCGGCGCCGAGCACGGCGCCCCACACGTACGACACGCCGCCAACCACAGCCATAAACAGATACTCGATGCCATGGTTCAGCCCAAACGGTGTCGGATTCACTGCCCGCTGCAAGTGCGCATAGAGAAAGCCGGAAATCGCGGCGAGCACTGCAGCGTAGATAAAAATCACGACGCGCATCCACGCCGTATCGACGCCCATCGCCTCCGCCATCGCTCCGCCGCCGCGCAGCGCGCGAATCGCCCGCCCCGGCCGACTATTAAGCAGATTCTGAACAGAGACGGCCGCGCCGAGCACGACAAGCCAGATCAGGTAATAGATATGCCGTCCGGTCTCGAGGTCGATACCCAGCAGGTTCAGCACCGGAATGCCGTTGATGCCGTCGTACTTGCCGAGGAACTCGAGATTGCCGAACAGAAAGAACAGCGCGAGACCCCAGGCGATCGTGCCGAGCGGCAGGAAATGCCCGGACAGCCGCATCGTCACAAGGCCAAGCACGAGCGCGATCAGCGCGGTCAGCAACACGCCGGCGATAAGTCCGAGCCATGGCGACACGCCGAATTGCGTGGTCAGATAGGCGGTCGAATACGCGCCGATGCCGACGAATGCAGCCTGCCCGAAGCTCGTCATGCCGCCGATGCCGGTTAGCAGCACGAGGCCGATCGCGACGATCGAATAGAGCCCGATGTAGTTGAGCAGCGTGATCCAGTACTCGGGCACGTGAATCGGTTTCGGCAGCACCGGCAACGCGAACAGCGCAACAAGAAATAGATAGAACGGTCCATTCCGAACGAGGCGTTTCATCGCGTCACTCCTCCGCCTCTTCGATGTGCGGTGTCGCGAGACTGCGCCACAGCAGCACCGGGATGATCAGCGTGAACACGATCACTTCCTTGTACGCGCTGGCCCAGAACGACGAGTACGACTCCAGCAACCCGACGAGCAAGGCGCCCGCGGCCGCAAGCGGATAACTGACCAGCCCGCCGATGATTGCGCCAACGAAGCCCTTCAAGCCGATCAGAAAGCCCGAGTCGTAGTAGATCGTCGTCAGCGGCGCGACAAGCATGCCGCACAGCGCGCCGAGGCCTGCCGCAAGCGTGAACGCGAGGCGCCCAGCCTGCGCCGTGCCGATGCCGACCAGTTGCGCCCCGACGCGATTCACCGAAGTCGCGCGCAGCGCCTTGCCGGCAATCGAGCGGTCGAAGTACAGATACAGCGCGACGATCAGCACAATTGCCGTGCCGATCACCCAGAGGCTTTGCCCGGAGATCGCCAGCGTGCCGACGTTGAATGTCGCATCCGAGAACGCATTGGTACGCGACCCTTCGGCGCCGAACATCACGAGTCCGAGACCCACCATCGCGAAGTGCACCGCGACCGCGACGATCAGCAGCACGAGCGTGGTCGCTTCGGCAAGCGGTTGAAAGGCCAACCGGTAGACCAGCGGACCTATCGGAATCACGATCAGCAGCGCAAGCGCGATCTGCACGATCATCGGCAGCGGATGCATGAAGAGATCGCGCGTGACCGCATACACGGCGATCGGGAACAGCAGATATTTGCCGGCGAGTAACGCAAGCGTGCGCAGCGCATTGCCGCGTCGTTCTGGACGCCGAACGAGTCCGGCGACTTCGGCGACAAAGCACGCGGCGCCCAACGCGACGAGCATCGTGCAGGTGGCCGGAAACTTCTGCGATTGCAGGTCGGCCAGGGTCAGCGCCCCGTACGAAACGAACTCCCCTTGCGGGATAAAAATCACGCGCGTCACCGAAAAAACCAGCACGAGCGCGAGTGCGAGCAATGCGTAGATGGCACCGGTCGTGATGCCGTCCTGCGCGAGGATCGCTGCGATTGATAGATCCATACAGAATCGTCCTTCCTGGAACGTCGGATACTGGAACGGGGGAAACAAAAGCAGAAAAGCGCAAATGGAAATCGGGAACGCGTTGGTCGCGCGTTTCGAACCGGCGGCGAAGCGGTGAAGGCTTCACGCGTTCTTGTGCGACAGACGCGACGGACGTGCCGTCATGCGTTCACGGCGTTCGAGCTCGAGCTTGAGCTTTATACGCCGCCGCTAGCGCATCGATGATTGATCGCGACGGCTACTCGCAACAATTCATCGACACAGCAGCGCCTGCCATTGTGCTTGATACGAAGCTTGCGCGCCGATGTCGCCGCCGCACGCAGACGGATGGCGTGTTTTAGTCTTTCTGTAGTTGCCATTTGCCATCGACGATCTGCACGATCACGCGTGCACGATTGTCGAGGCCATTGTGGTCGGCCGCGGTCATATTGAAGATGCCGTGCGACGCGGGCATATCCTTCACGTTTTCGAGCGCATCGCGCAGCGCCGTGCGAAACGCCACCGTGCCCGGCTGCCCTTTCTTCAACGCTTCGGGAATCGCACGCTGCAGCAGCTGGCCGGCATCCCATGCATGTCCGCCGAACGTCGACACCGAACCGACGCCATAAACCTTTTCATACGCGTTCTTATAAGCCTGCGACGACTGCTTGACCGGGTTCGAATCGGGCAGTTGATCGGTGATCAGAATCGGCCCCGCGGGCAGCAACTCACCGTCGCAATCCTTGCCGCACACGCGCAGGAAGTCGTTATTCGCTACGCCATGCGTCTGATAGACCTTGCCCTTGTAGCCGCGCTCCTTCAGCGTTTTCGCAGGCAGCGCGGCGGGCGTGCCGGAACCGGCGATCAGCACCGCATCCGGGTTCTGCGACAGCATCTTCAGCACCTGGCCGGTTACCGATGAATCGGTGCGGCTATAGCGTTCGTTCGCGACGAGCTTCAGATGATGCGCATTCGCCGCCGCATTGAAGACCGTGTACCAGCTCTCGCCATAGGCATCTGCAAAGCCGATAAACGCAACCGATTTCACGCCGTGCTTCTCCATATAAGCGGCGATCGCATCGGCCATCAGCGCATCGTTTTGTGGCGTCTTGAACGCCCATTTGCGCTTCGCGTCCATCGGCTCAACGATCGATGCGGATGCGGCGAGCGAGATCATCGGTGTTTTGCTTTCGGAGATCGGATCGAGCATCGCCAGCGAGCCGGGCGTGACGGTCGAGCCGATGATCGCATCGACATGGTCTTCGTCGATCAGCTTGTGCGCGTTCTGCACCGCGTGCGTGCTGTCGGTGGCATCGTCGAGCACGATGTATTGCACGCTCTTGCCGCCGATTTCTTTCGGCAGCAGCGCGATGGTGTTCTTCTCAGGAATGCCGAGCGACGCGGCAGGCCCTGTCGTCGACAGCGTCACACCGATCTTCACTTGCGCGGCCGCCGTGCCGGCGCCGCAGGCGGATGCGGCAGCAAATGCGGCAAAGACGGCGGCGCGTATCCATGGTTTCGTGTTGTTCATTGTTCGACCTGTTCAGATGTTCCGGGCTTGTTTGCGCTGCATTTCGATGCGTTTTGCTGCGTTCCCCTGCAAGCAGGCAGCAAAAAAGGCGCGTCAAAACTGCACGCGCCTTTTTCGCTCGGGATGCATCCATGCATCGATGCATCGGTAACCGATAAAAATTAGTCCGACACGAGCTTCCACTTCCCGTCGACGATCTGCACCATGACGCGCGCCCGCTGATCGAGGCCCGCGTGATCGTTGGCGCTCATGTTAAAGATGCCTTGCGAGGCCGGCAGGTCCCTGGTGTTTTCGAGCGCCGCACGCAGCGCCTCGCGGAATGCCGGCGTGCCCGGCTGGCCCTTCTTCAGCGCGACGGGAATCGCACGCTGCAGCAGCAGCCCAGCATCCCACATATGGCCGCCAAATGTCGACACTGACCCGGCGCCGTACACGGACTCGTACGCATGCTTATACGTGAGTGCGGCTTCTTTCGCGGGGTTCGACGCCGGCAGCTGATCGGCGACCAGCAGTGGCCCGGCCGGCAGATACGTGCCATCGCAATCCTTGCCGCAGACACGCAGGAAGTCGTTGTTCGCGACGCCATGCGTCTGATAGTACTTACCGTTGTAGCCGCGCTCCTTGAGCGTGCGCTGCGGCAGTGCGGCCGGCGTGCCGGCGCCGGCGATCAGCACCGCATCCGGGTGCTGCGCCATCATCTTCAGTACCTGTCCTGTCACCGACGTGTCATTGCGCGCGAAGCGCTCGTTCGCGACGACCTTGATCTTCGCCAACTCCGCCGCCTTCGAGAACTCCTTGAACCAGCTCTCGCCATACGCATCCGCAAAGCCGATAAACGCGACCGTCTTCACGCCATGACTCGCCATATGCTGCGCGATGGCGGTTGCCATCAGGATGTCGTTTTGCGGCGTCTTGAAGACCCACGCGCGCTTCGCATCCATTGGCTCGACGATCGCGGCGGCCGCGGCGAGCGAGATCATCGGCGTTTGAGCTTCGCTGGCGATGTCGATCATGGCGAGCGAGTTAGGCACAACCGTCGAGCCGATCAATGCGTCGACGTGATCTTCGCTAATCAGCTTGCGCGTGTTCTTCACGGCCTGCGTCGAATCGGTTGCGTCGTCAAGCACGATGTAGTCGACCTTCTGCCCTGCTATTTCTTTCGGCAGCAGCGTCGTGGTGTTCTTCTCAGGGATACCGAGCGAGGCGGCCGGGCCTGTCGCCGAAACCGTGATGCCGATCTTTACGTCCGCCGCTATCGCGCCGTGATATGCCACACACAAAAACGCCGCGCTCATCCATCGCAATGCCGACTTCATTCCACTCCTTTTGCCCCATATCCGAAACACCATTGATATAAAGGGCCGGTATTAAATGGCATGACTTTAAGGTCATGCCAGTGACGTCAATAACAGGGAATGGCGAGTGTAGCCGAACGCGGCAAGGCATGCGGCCGCGCGCTCAACGCAGTGTCGATCGCTGGGGAAGGAATGGTCGGCTTATGGAGGCAGCCGTCGGCTTGCGATGAAATGCGGCCTGGTCCTCTATCGATTGACGCGACAAGTTGAACGCGCCGGACCGGTCCGCAAAGGAGATCGACAACGGCAGGCAGAAAAGTAAAAAGCGCTGTTGGATCCAGTCCAACAGCGCTTTTGTATGGGCGCTTAGCGCCTCATTGTCTCCTCGTTCTCCACCTGCAAAATTCGGGTGCATCAGAACTGTGTGAAGATTAAACAAGCGGGCTTTCTCGAACAACTAGCATTTACCCTAGTGGTGCAGGTGCGCACCGTATCGGGGCGCGCAGTGTCGACACTTTGACATGCTTGTCGAGCTCGCCTTAGGCTTGTTTAGCAACGGCATTTTTAGATCGGATACCGAATCAACCACGTATGAACGGAAGCGTTTCCATCCGCTTCCATCCGCGATTCGATCCGCGCTCCATCCACTCAGGCACGCAGCGGTTTCACCCGTGCGACGATTTCCCCGACAATGCCGCGCCTGAATGCAAGCACGCACGCGATAAAGATCAGACCTGTCACGATCGTCACCGATTCGCCGAGCGAACGGAACCAGTCGATACCGGTTGCCGACGCGATCACGTTGCCGATATCGCCAAGCCGGTCTTCGAGCGACACGATCAGGGCAGCGCCGAGCAGCGGACCGAACAACGTGCCCATGCCGCCGACCAGCGTCATCAACACGACGAGGCCCGACATCGTCCAGTACGCATCGCTCAGTGTCTCGAACCCGAGCACAAGCACTTTCATCGAACCCGCGAGGCCCGCCAGGCCCGCGGATAGCACGAACGCGAGCAGCTTGAAGCGGTTCGTATCGTAGCCGAGCGAAATGGCGCGCGGCTCGTTTTCCTTGATCGCGACCAGCACCTGTCCGAACGGCGAGTGCACGATGCGCACGATCAGCATGAAGGCGAGCACCATCACCAGCAGTACGACGAAATACAGCGTGAGATCCGACGACAGATCAAGCAGGCCGAACAGCTTGCCGCGTGGCACGCCTTGCAGCCCATCCTCGCCATGCGTGAACGGCGCCTGCAAAAACACGAAGTAGACCATCTGCGCGAGCGCGAGTGTGATCATCGCGAAGTAGATGCCCTGGCGGCGGATCGCAAACAGCCCGACGATCAGTCCGAGCAGCGTCGCCGCCGCAGTGCCGGCCAGCACGCCGATTTCCGGCGACGTGCCGAGCGACTGGATCACATAGCCGGTGATATAGCCGGCCGTGGAAAGAAACATTGCATGCCCGAACGACAGCAGCCCCGTATAACCGATCAGAAGATTGAACGCCGCCGCAAACAGCGCAAAGCACAGCACCTTCATCACGAACACCGGATACGCGCCCGCGAACGGCGCGACGATGAGGCCGAGCAGCAGCAGCACGTAAAGCGCTTTTCTCTGCATTATTTTTCCTTGCCGAAGAGACCGGACGGCCGCACGAGCAGCACGAGCGCCATGATCACGAATACGACGGTGGCCGACGCCTCCGGATAGAACACGCGCGTGAAGCCTTCGATTATGCCGAGCACGAGGCCGGTCAGAATCGAGCCCATGATCGAACCCATGCCGCCGATCACGACCACCGCGAACACCGTGACGATCAGCGGTTGCCCCATCAGCGGCGAGACCTGAATAACGGGTGCAGCCAGCACGCCGGCGAAGGCCGCGAGCGCGACGCCGAAACCGTAGGTAAGCGTGACCATCAGCGGCACATTGACGCCGAATGCTTCGACCAGCTTCGGGTTTTCGGTACCCGCGCGAAGATACGCGCCAAGACGCGTCTTCTCGATCACGAACCATGTCGCAAAGCAGACGATCAGCGACGCGACGACCACCCACGCGCGATAGTTCGGCAGGAACATAAAGCCGAGATTGGTCGCGCCGGAAAGCAGATTGGGCACGTCGTACGGTTGACCGGACGCGCCGTAGATCGAGCGGAATACGCCTTCCACCACGAGCGTGAGCCCAAACGTGAGCAACAGCCCATACAGGTGATCGAGCTTGTAGAGCCAGCGCAGCATCGAACGCTCGATCAGCATACCGAACAATCCGACGAGGATCGGCGCGAGCACGAGCATCACCCAGTACGGCAGGCCGAAATAGGCGAAGCCCATCCAGGTGAGCATGGCGCCGAGCATAAACAACGCGCCGTGCGCGAAGTTGATCACGTTGAGCAGGCCGAAAATCACCGCCAGCCCAAGGCTCAGGATCGCGTAAAACGAGCCGTTCACGAGACCCAGCAGCAACTGGCTCAACATGGCAGGCAGCGGGATGCCAAAGATATCCATTGGACGCGTCGTCAAAATGAAAGCGAAAGCGCGCTGGGCGCATCAGGCCAACTGCAAACCAAGGTAGCCCAATGCGCCCAGCACGCGGAACGTGCGCGCCTGCCGCTCATACACGCGCGGCAGGTTATCCGCCGGCGCTTATTTCCACAACGCGCAGCGCGTTTCCTGCTTGGTCGTAAATGCCTGTTCGCCCGGAATCGTCGCCGTGATCTTGTAGTAGTCCCACGGTTCTTTCGACTCGGCCGGCGTCTTCACCTGCATCAGATACATGTCGTGAATAAAGCTGCCGTCCTGACGGATGTAGCCCTTGCCGTAGAAGTCGTCGATCTTCGTCTTCTTGAGCTGCGCCATCACCTTGTCCGGATCGGTCGAGCCGACCGCCTTCACGGCGTTCAGGTAGGTCATGGTTGCCGAGTAGTCGGCCGCCTGCAGGCTCGACGGCATCTTCTTCATCTTGTCGAAATAGCGCTGCGCCCACTTGCGCGTGTTCGCGTCCTTGTTCCAGTACCAGCTGTCGGTCAGGATCAGCCCTTGCGTCGTTTCGAGCCCGAGGCTGTGAATATCGTCGATGAAGATCAGCAGCGCGGCGAGCTTCATGCTCTTCGTAATGCCAAACTCTTTGGCGGCCTTGATCGAGTTGATCGTGTCGCCGCCCGCATTCGCAAGGCCGAGAATCTGCGCCTTCGACGATTGCGCCTGCAGCAGGAACGACGAAAAGTCCGATGCCGACAACGGATGCCGCACCTGGCCGAGCACCTGGCCGCCGTTCGCCTTCACCACGTCCGCCGTCGCCTTTTCGAGTGCCTTGCCGAACGCGTAATCGGCGGTCAGGAAGTACCACGTCTTGCCGCCCTGCTTCGTGATCGCCGAGCCCGTGCCTTTCGCCTGTGCCGTCGTGTCGTACGCATAGTGGACCGTGTACGGCGTGCACTGCTCGTTGGTCAGCGTGTCGGCGCCCGCGCCGATGTTGATGTACACCTTGTGCTTCTCGCCCGCGACCTGGTTCGTCGACAGCGCGGTCGCCGAGTTGGTGCCGCCGATCACGGCTTCAACGCCTTCGCGATCGAACCACTCGCGTGCGCGCGAGGCAGCGATATCGGCCTTGTTCTGATGGTCCGCGTAAAGAATCTGGATCGGCTTGCCATTCACCTTGCCGCCGAAATCCGCAACGGCCATGCGGATCGCTTCGAGGCCGCCCTGGCCGTCGATGTCCGCATAGAGCCCCGACATGTCCGTGATAAAGCCGATCTTCACTACGTCGTCGGCTGCCCGCGCGCTGCCCGCGGTCAGCGCGATACCGGCCGCCGCCGCGAAACAGAGTGAGGTAAGGCGCGCGAGAGTTTTCCTTTTCATCTGTGTGTCTCCTTCGTTCTGCGTTGTGTTTATCAGAGGCAATGTGCGTTGCGAGAGCGGCTGGCGCCGTACTGCGACATCGAAAGCGCCGGCGCCGCTCACACCCCGAGCAGGTCATGCAGGACCGGCATTTTGCTTTCGAGCTCCTGTGAGCCGAAATGTTCGACGATGCGGCCGTGCTCCATCACATAGAAGCGGTCCGCGAGCGGCGCGGCGAAGCGGAAATTCTGCTCAACCATCACGATCGTGTAGCCGCGCGATTTCAACGTGACGATCATGCGCGCAAGCGCCTGCACGATCACTGGCGCGAGCCCTTCCGAAATCTCGTCGAGCAGCAGCAGGCTCGCGCCGGTGCGCAGAATGCGCGCAACCGCGAGCATCTGCTGCTCGCCGCCCGACAGGCGCGTGCCCTGGCTCATGCGGCGTTCCTGCAGATTCGGGAACATCTCGTAGATTTCGGAGAGCGACATCATGTGCGCCGCATCGCCGACCGGCGGCGGAAGCAGCAGGTTTTCCTCGCACGAGAGGCTCGAGAAGATGCCGCGCTCTTCGGGGCAATAGCCGATGCCGCAATGCGCGACGCGATGCGTGGGCAGATCGATCGTTTCGCGGCCGCTGACGCGTATCGAACCCGTGCGGCGGCCCGTGAGCCCCATGATCGCGCGCAAGGTGGTCGTGCGACCGGCGCCGTTGCGGCCAAGCAGCGTGACGACTTCGCCGCGCGCCACGGTCAGATCGACGCCGTGCAGGATATGCGACTCGCCATACCACGCCTGCAGCCCCGCGATTTCGAGCGCGGGCTCCGCGTTCAACGCCCCGTTCGTTTCGACGTTCTCGTTCTCGGTCACCGTGCTCATGCATGAGCTCCGGCCAGCGCGGCATCGGCGCTGCCCATATAGGCCTGCGTCACGAGCGGATTCTTCGATACGTCCGCATAAGTGCCTTCTGCAAGCACTTCACCGCGCTGCAGTACCGTGATCGTGTCCGAGATGCCGGCAATCACATTCATGTTGTGTTCGACCATCAGGATCGTGCGGCCCGCCGATACTTTTTTGATCAGTGCCGTGACGCGGTCCACATCTTCGTGGCCCATGCCTTGCGTCGGTTCGTCGAGCAGCATCAGTTCGGGCTCCATCGCAAGCGTGGTGGCGATTTCGAGCGCGCGCTTGCGGCCATACGACAGTTCGACCGTCGGCACGTCGGCGAAATCGGCAAGACCGACTTGCGTCAGCAGATCGAGCGCGTGGTCGTCGAGCTGATGCAGCGTGCGCTCGCTCTTCCAGAAATAGAATGCGGTGCCCAAGGCGCGCTGCAAGCCGATGCGCACGTTTTGCAACGCGGTCAAATGCGGAAAAACTGCGGAAATCTGAAACGAGCGGATGATGCCGCGCCGCGCGATCTGCGCCGGCCGCTCGCGCGTGATGTCGACGCCGTTAAACACAATCTGCCCGGCTGTCGGTTCGAGAAACTTCGTAAGCAGATTGAAGCAAGTGGTCTTGCCCGCGCCGTTCGGGCCGATCAGCGCATGAATCGAGCCGCGCCGAACCCGCAGGTTGACGCCGTTGACCGCCGTGAATCCTTTGAACTCCCTCGTCAGCCCGCGCGTCTCGAGTATCGTATCGCCGAGAATCATGTTCCCTTCCATGCGAAGTAGGGCGAAGCACTACGGTAATCCGCGCAGAGTTGCGCAAGGTCGGATGGCGTTGAAACCCCCGTTGCCGGTCGTGGCGTGATGCACCAATACAGACGGCAAGCCATGCCGCGCTACGCAGCATGGCTGTCATTGTCGCGCCATTGATGCAGCGCATTCATTGGGATTTGCACTAACTGATGCGGCAGGCATCCGGGGCGCGGGCACCCCGACGCCGGCGGCGGGCTTTTATGGAAGGGCCTCCGCCGCCCATCCGACACTGTCACGCCACCGACACAGGCGCCGCGGCCGGCGTCGCTTCGTTTTGCATCGTGCTGCGTTGCGCGCGGCGATCGGCGCGAATCATCTCGCTTGCCCGCTCGGCGATCATTAACGTCGGCGAGTTCGTATTGCCCGATGTAATGTTGGGCATGACCGATGCGTCAACCACACGTAAGCCTTCGACACCGATCACGCGAAGCCGTGTATCGACAACCGCAGCGGGATCGTCGGTGGTCCCCATGCGGCATGTGCCGACCGGATGGAAGATCGTCGTGCCGACCTCGCCTGCCGCGCGCTGCAATTCCTCCTCGGTCTGGAATTGCACACCGGGCAGAATCTCTTCCGGCGAGTAGCGCGCGAGCGCCGGGGCAGCTGCAATGCGCCGCGTCAGTCGCAGAGCGTTGGCCGCAACGTGCCGGTCGTAATCGGTCGACAGATAGTTCGGCGCGATTAACGGCGCCGCATGCGGGTCAGGCGACCCGATATGAATGCTGCCGCGCGAGGTCGGCCGCAAGTGGCACACCGAAGCCGTGAACGCATTGAAACGATGCAGCGGCTCACCGAACCGATCGAGCGACAGCGGCTGAACGTGATACTGGAGATCGGGGCGCGTAATCGACACATCGCCGTCATCCGACCTCGCGAATGCGCCGAGTTGTGACGGCGCCATCGACATCGGGCCGCTTTGCATCAACAGGTATTCAAGCCCGATCATCAGCTTGCCCCACCAGTGCGCGGACGACGTGTTCAACGTCCGCACGCCGCGCACTTTATAAGCCATCCTCAATTGCAGATGGTCCTGCAGGTTCTCGCCGACGCCGCGCAAATCCTGCACGACATCGATGCCGAGGTTCTGCAGACGCGCGCCATTGCCGATACCGGAGAGTTCGAGCAATTGCGGCGAATTGACGGCGCCGGCGCTGAGGATCACCTCGCCCTTCGCCTTCGCGACGTAGTCGACGTTGTTACCGCGATATTCGACGCCGACGCAGCGTTTGCCTTCGAACACGAGCCGTTGCGTATGCGCGCCCATGATGATCGTCAGATTCGGCCGCCCCAGCGCGGGCCGCAAAAACGCCTTCGATGCATTCCAGCGAATGCCGTGCTTCTGGTTCACTTCGAAGTAACCGACGCCACAGTTGTCGCCACGATTGAAATCTTCGGTGTACGGAATGCCGGCTTCGTGCGCCGCGTGTGCGAACGTTTCGAGAATCTTCCATTTGAGGCGCTGCTTTTCGACGCGCCATTGTCCGCCGGCACCGTGCCATTCATCGCCGCCGCCATGATGGTCTTCGCTGCGTTTGAAGACCGGCAGCACCGCGTCCCAAGCCCATGACGCATCGTTCGTGACGCGCGCCCACTCGTCGTAGTCTTCGCGCTGGCCGCGCATATAGATCATGCCGTTGATCGACGAGCTCCCGCCCAGCACCTTGCCGCGCGGATACGACAGCGAGCGTCCGTTCAAACCGGGCTCCGCCGCCGTCTTGTAGAGCCAGTCGGTGCGCGGATTGCCGATGCAATGCAGATAGCCGACCGGTATATGGATCCAGTGGTAATCGTCCTTGCCGCCCGCTTCGAGCAGCAACACTGACACGTCCCGGTCCTGGCTCAGACGGTTTGCGAGCACGCACCCCGCCGTGCCCGCGCCGATCACGATATAGTCGAATTCGCCTTCGACCGTTCTTTCACCCGCTGTTCCCGTCGCTTGCGACGTTGCATGAGTCGTGCTCACTGCTGGTCTCCTTGCGCGATTCCGCGGCTTGTTCCGCGCGTTCGCCTTGTCACTCTGAAGCCCTATGCTGGCCGGTGCCGATCTTAATTTATTTCGCCACCGGCATTGTGAATTCCGCTCCCTTTGCGATGCTGTCCGGCCAGCGCTGCATGATGCTCTTGTAGCGCGTATAGAACCGCACGCCTTCCTCGCCATACGCGTTGTGATCGCCGAACAATGAGCGCTTCCAGCCGCCGAACGAATGCCATGCCATCGGCACCGGAATCGGCACGTTGATGCCGACCATGCCGATCTGGATCTGCCGCGAGAACGCGCGCGCAATGCCGCCGTCGGACGTAAAGCACGACACGCCGTTCGCATACTCGTTCCGGTTGATCAGTTCGACAGCCGATGCAAAGTCGGGCACACGCACCACGCACAGCACGGGGCCGAAGATTTCGTCGCGATAGATCGACATATCGGTCTTCACGTTATCGAACAGCGTGCCGGCAAGGAAGAAGCCCTTCTCGTGTCCGGCCACTTCGTGATGGCGGCCATCGACGACGAGCGTTGCGCCTTCCTTCACACCGGCATCGACATAGCCCGACACTTTCGTGCGATGCGCGGCCGTGACCAGTGGGCCCATTTCCGCAGTCGGGTCCATGCCATTTGCGATCTTCAGCATCTTCACGCGCGGCGTCAGACGTTCGACGAGTTCATCGGCGATATGCCCAACCGCCACCGCCACGGAAATCGCCATGCAACGTTCGCCGGCCGAACCGTACGC
The DNA here is from genome assembly GCF_019428685.1 of Paraburkholderia edwinii. Taxonomy (NCBI): domain Bacteria; kingdom Pseudomonadati; phylum Pseudomonadota; class Betaproteobacteria; order Burkholderiales; family Burkholderiaceae; genus Paraburkholderia; species Paraburkholderia edwinii. Next base: position 350,885 of record NZ_CP080095.1, on the reverse strand, counting down.
GGCGCCGATCAATGCATCGACGGCCTGATCGAGATCCGCATCGGGCATCACCACTAGATGATTCTTCGCACCGCCAAGCGCCTGCACACGCTTTCCGTGCTTCGTGCCTTCCGCGTGGATATATTCGGCGATCGGTGTCGAGCCAACGAACGATACGGCGCTGATATCCGGATGCGCGAGCAGCGCATCGACCGCAACCTTGTCGCCATGCACGACGTTGAATACGCCATCGGGCAAGCCCGCTTCCTTCATCAATTCGGCAAGCCGGATCGATGCGGACGGGTCGCGCTCCGACGGCTTCAGCACAAACGTATTGCCGCACGCGATCGCCATCGGGAACATCCAGCACGGCACCATCATCGGGAAGTTGAACGGCGTAATGCCGGCGACTACACCGAGCGGCTGCCGCAGGTTCCAGTTGTCGATGCCGCCGCCGATCTGATCGGTGAAATCAGTCTTCAGCAGGTTCGGAATGCCGCACGCGAATTCGACGACTTCCATGCCGCGCGTCACTTCGCCTTTCGCGTCGGAAAACACTTTGCCGTGTTCGCGCGTAATCAGTTCGGCAAGCTCGTCGTGATGCCGGTCAAGCAGTTCCTTGAACTTGAACATCACGCGTGCGCGCTTGAGCGGCGCGGTCTCGCTCCATGCGGGAAACGCAGCCTTTGCCGCAGCGACCGCGGCATCGACTTCGGCGGCGCTTGCGAGCGGCACGCGCGCCGCGACACTGCCCAGCGCGGGGTTGAACACGTCGCCGAAGCGCTCGCTTGTGCCCTTGACCAAACGTCCGTTGATCGCATGCGTCAGCTCCCGCACGCGCGAAGGGTTCTGATCAGTCTCGCTCATGTTTTCCTCGTCGAAAGAGTCGATGGATGTCGCGCCTTGATGTCGCCTCGCGGCGTACTCACGCTTTGAATCGCTTTGCATCACCCGCTTATGACCTTCGATGAACCGAAGCGTAATCGCGTTCAACCCGCGAAATCCAATGAGTTATGCTCAACTGCGATATAAGACGCGCTAATATCAGCCGATGGACCTGACACTGCTTCGGGCATTCGCGACCGTCGCGCGCGAAGGCAATTTGACGCGCGCCGCCGCCCAATTGCACCTGACCCAGCCCGCCGTCAGCCTGCAGATCAAACATCTGCAGGAAGCCCTCGGCGTGACGTTGTTCACGCGCTCGTCGCACGGGCTCACGCTGACGCGCGACGGTCAGGCGCTGCTGCCGCACGCGCAACGCGCGCTAGCGGCGGCCGGCGACGTCGAGCGTGCCGCTGCGACGCTCCGTCAGGAAGTACGTGGGCGCCTGCGCATCGGCACGATCCTCGATCCTGAATTTCTACGCCTCGGCGGCTTTTTGCGCCAGTTGGTGGAAACCTGGCCGCACATCGAAACCGCGCTGCGGCACGGCATGTCGGGCTGGGTGCTCGAACAGATCCGCGCGGGCGAGCTCGATGTCGGCTTTTATATCGGCCAGCCCGCCGAAGACGATCCGCGCGACGCCGAACTTTTCCACGCGGTCACGCTGACGCGCTTCCAGTACCGCGTACTTGCGCCGGCCGGCTGGAAAGACCGCGTCAAAAGCGCGCATGACTGGCGCGCGCTTGCGGCTTTGCCGTGGATCTGGACGCCGCCCGCATCCGCGCACAATCGCCTGCTGTCGCGGCGCTTTGCCGAAGCGGGCGTCAAGCCGGTGAAAGTGGCCGAAGTGGACCAGGAGCCGTCGATGCTCGATCTCGTCAAATCCGGCGTCGGGCTCTCGCTTGCGCGCGATGCAACCGCGATTGCAGAAGCGCATGCGCATGCGTTGACGATCGTCGAGGACGTGACCGTGCCGACCGAACTGAGCTTCATCACGCTTGCTGCGCACAAGGACGAGCCCGCGATCGCCGCGGCGCTCAAGCTGATCGATATGCAGTGGGCGATATGAGCGGCGCTCATGTCAGACAAAGGAGTACGCTACGTCAACACGCCGTCACGCGCTTTTTGCTAGATTGACGGTTCCCCTGTCTCACCTGTCTCATCTGTCGAAAGGCTCTCCCGGTTTCTCCCGTCCGGTATCGCGTCCGGGTTTGTATCCGGGTTACGTTTTCTCGTACGGCAAGCGTCATGCATCGATTCCGATGCGTATGCCGCTTTCACATGCCGCCGCGTTGACGTTGCATTGACGTGGCGTCGACCGCCGCCGGGAGCCTGCCTCTTTGCTCGTATCTTTTTGGTGCGTTTTTCGCCGACTCTATCTCTCAACAGGAGCTTTACATGGCCCGCAACATCGAAATCAAAGCCCGCGCCCACCAGTTCGATCAGCTTCGCGAGCGCGCCGCCGCCCTTTCGCCTGATGCTCCGTTGATCTTTCGCCAGCTGGACAGCTTCTACGATGTGCCGCGCGGCCGCCTGAAGCTGCGCCAGTTCGACGACGGCACGCCCGCCGAGCTGATCTTCTATCAACGCGACGATCGCGATGGTCCGAAGGTGTCGTATTACACGAGAAGCCCGGTAACCAATCCCGAGGCGATGCACTCGCTGCTCGCAACGGCGTTGACTACACGTTGCGTTGTTTCGAAGGAGCGGCATGTCTATCTCGTCGGGCGCACGCGGATTCATCTGGATCGCGTCGACGGGCTCGGCGATTTCATCGAACTCGAAGTGGTGCTCGCGCAGGATGACGACGAGGAAGGCGGCGAGGCCGAAGCTCACGAGATGTTCAGGAAGCTTGGCGTGCCGGAGTCGGATCTCGTTGCAGTAGCGTATGCGGATCTGCTCGATGCGACGCAGGAGCCGTTGAAGGTCGCTTGAGATTGGGCTGAAGACGCCCTTTGGAGCGCTTTGCGCTTATCCCGCGTCAGTCGCGCTGCCCGGCGACAGATGCCCGAGCGGCAACGGCCCATTGCGCTTGAACGTCGTGAGCACGATGTTCGAGCGCACGCTATCGACGCCCGGCACGCGCATCAGTTTCTTCATGACGAATGACGACAGCGCGGTCAGATCCGGCGCAACGATGCGCAGCAAATAGTCGGCGTCGCCAACCACCGCGTGACATTCGAGCACCTCGGGCAGCGTGTCGATCTGCTGCTGGAACTGCTCGATGATCGAATCGCCGTGATGCTTCAGCTTCAGGCTTGTGAACGCCGTCACGCCCAGGCCGAGCTTTTCGGGCCTTAGCACGACGCGATAGCCGTCGACCACACCGATCGCTTCGAGCCGCTGCAAGCGCCTGCCGATCTGCGACGGCGAAAGCGGCACCTCCTCGCCCAGTTGCTGATGCGTTGCTCGACCAAAGCGCTGCAACACATCGAGAAGCGCCAGATCGAAATGATCGAGCTCCACCATAGCTTTTCCTCGCCTATTCCGGCAAATCGACGCGCAATTATCGCACGCGGTGCAGCCCCAAAAACGCTGTCTGCCACGCCACGCGGGCGTTCTGCCAAACTCGCTGCAGCGTCTTTTCTTCCGTGGAAAAATGGCGCGGCCTGTGATGTGACGGGCCATGACGGGTTCACGCCCAGGATATCTTCCGATGAGCGAAAAACGGAGCGGCAAACTGGGCGGAAAACTGAGCGCCGACGAACGTGCAGCACGATTGAGCGAGTTAAACGGCTGGCAAAGCGTCGCCGGACGCGACGCGATCGAGCGCAGCCTCGAATTCGCCGACTTCAACGAAGCATTTGGCTTCATGACGCGCGTGGCGATCAAGGCTCAGGAAATGGATCACCATCCCGAGTGGTTTAACGTCTATAACGTCGTGAGAATCACGCTGTCGTCGCACGATGTGAACGGAGTGACGCAACGCGATGTCGAACTTGCGCGCTTCATCGATAGCATCGCGAATCGCGCATGAACCGAATCGGTCGAACTATTTAGCGTAACGAGCAAATAACCCGCGGGCCCATGAAATGAAAGGCTTTTGGAGGTATTCAGGCCACCAAACCTTCACTTCTACAGGCCATCCTTAAGGCGAACGTAAGAATTCCACGCATTACGTGCAGACTCATCAAGCGCTTCCTGCGATACCGTGTGGTGTCGCTGTACAATCATCAACGCATACGGCTTGGAGAGCGCGCTTGCCTCCTTGCACAGAACGAGTTCGTCGCCTGCTGAAGGCGAACGGGCACGCCAGAAGTTGATCGCGGCTTCGAGTTCGTTGATCGTGATATCGGACATGACTTTCGTGATCATCCCCGCCGCGGCATGCGGCGGCCTCCTGTGTAGCAGGCGCACCGGCGAACCGCGTGCCTGACATGCCTAACCCATTGTACTTGAGCGAAACCCATGCGACTCCTTCTGATCGAAGATGACCGTCCGATTGCACGCGGCATCCAAAGCAGCCTCGAACAAGCCGGCTTTACGGTCGACATGGTCCACGACGGCATCTTCGCCGAACAGGCTCTCACGCAAAACCGCCACGAACTCGTGATCCTCGATCTGGGCTTGCCCGGCATCGACGGCATGACGTTGCTGTCGCGTTTTCGTCAGAGCAACCGGCATACGCCGGTTATCGTGCTGACCGCCCGCGACGAATTGAACGACCGTGTTCAAGGCCTCAATTCCGGCGCCGACGACTACATGCTGAAGCCGTTCGAACCGGCCGAACTCGAGGCGCGTATCCGCGCCGTGATGCGCCGCAGCGGCCCGCACGGCGATATGCCGCGTCCGGAAGTCTCGCTCGGCGGCGTGCGCCTGTCGGGTGTCGATCGCCGCATCTTCAACGACGACAAGCCGCTCGAACTGTCGCCGCGTGAATTCGCGGTGCTCGAAATGCTGCTGCTGCGTCATGGCCGCGTGGTCAGCAAGGCGCAACTGCAGGATCACCTCACGCACTTCGGCGGCGATCTCGGCGACACCGCGATCGAAGTCTATGTGCACCGTGTCCGCAAAAAGCTCGAGAACTGCCGTGTCGAAATCGTGACGGTGCGCGGTTTCGGTTATTTGCTGCAAGAGATCCGTCAGGCTGCATAATGGTCGTATGACCGCAGTCGGATGACGGTTTGACGGAGCATCGCGCGCGGCGACGGAGAAACCCGTCCCCGCGCGATTGCTTCGAATGCCGGCACGAATGCGCCGCGCCGCTTGGCGTGCGATCGGCCACATCGGCCCGATGTGCAACGTGAAGCCGCTGCGGCGTTCCGGCATCGCGCTTTGCCTGCGGTCGACGTCCGCGGGCGCATGCGTCGCGGTTCTTCGCCGTTTTCCCTTTTCACGGGTTCGAGCATGTCCTATCCGGCCGCGAACAGTCTGCGCCGCTCGCTGCTGCGCCGCCTGGCCGCTCCCTTGTCGCTGCTCGCGCTGATGAGCGGCCTGATCGCGTACTGGCTCGCGTGGCAATACACGCAGCATGTCGTCGACCGGTCGCTGGCCGATCTCGCCACCGCGATCTCGAAGCAGATCCAGATCGCCGGGCCGAATGCGCGCATCGCGGTGCCGCCGCTTGCCCAGGCGATGTTCTCGGACCCCGTCGAACATCTCGTCTACCGCATCAGCACCGGTGAAACGGAAATTGCCGGCGATCCGAACCTGCCGCTGCAAGGCACGAGCGTGCGGCGGATGCACTATGCATACGTATTCGAAACCAAGCACGAGGGCGTGACGGTACGCGTCGCGCAGGTGCGCGTCGATCAGCCGGTCGGCAATCCGATCGTCATTGAAGTCGGGCAGCCCGTGCGTCATCGCTTCCGGATCGCGGCCGAGTTTCTGATCGCGATCATGATGCCGTTGCTACTGTTGCTGCTCGCCGGCTGGGTGATCGTCTGGCGCGTCGTGAACCAGCAGCTGAATCCGCTCACCGATCTCGCCGACTCGCTGAACCGGCAGACCCACACGTCGCTCGAGCCCGTTGACGAAACCTATGTGCCTGTCGAGATCCGGCCGCTGACCGGCGCGTTGAACGGTCTGCTCGACCGCCTGAAAACCGCGCTCGATTCGCAGCGCAAGTTCATCGCCGATGCGGCGCATCAGTTGCGCACGCCGCTGACCGCCGTGAAGCTGCACGCCGAACAGGCTGCGGTCGCGCGCGATCCGCAACAAACGCTAGCGGCGGTTCGCGAACTGCGCGCCGCCGCCGATCGCGCGGTGCGGCTCTCGAACCAGCTGCTCTCGCTGGCGCGCGCGGAGCCGGGCGAACAGGCTGCGCGTTTCGTCAATATTGACATGGCGGCGCTCGCCTTCGACACCGGCGCCGAATGGGTGCCGCGTGCGCTCGCGGTGCACGTCGACCTCGGCTTCCAGCGCCTCGACGATCCGTCGAACGACCGCCCATTGATTGCGCGCGGCAACCCCGTGCTGCTGCGCGAAGTGATCGCGAACCTGCTCGACAATGCGCTCAAGTATGTGCCGCTCGCGCGCCTGCACGGCGGCCGCATCACGATGACGGTCGAGGAAACGACGATCGACGGTGTCGGCATGGCCGAGCTCACCGTCGAAGACAACGGGCCCGGCGTACCGGGTACGCAGCAACCCGACCTCTTCAAGCGCTTCTTTCGCGGCGACCGGCATCGTGAATCCTTAACCGGTGTCGACGGCGGCGCCGGGCTCGGGCTCGCGATCGTCCACGACATCATGGTGCTGCATCACGGCAGCGTGCATTACGAAGATGCACCCGAAGGCGGCGCGCGCTTCATTGTGCGCATTCCGGTCGTGATCGGCGCGACACGGCGCGCAGACGACAAAACGCTCGGCAACGAGCGCGATAGCGGGAAAGGCAGCGAGAAAGACAGCGAACGCACAGAGCGCGGCGAGCATGAAGCGACGCCGCCGCAAGACGCAAAAAAATCGGCGCATAACGCGCCGATCGATCTGTGAATGGATGACTGACGCGGCAGCCTGAACACGGCTGCCGCCGCTCATTTCTTTTTCTTTTTGCTCTTCTTTTCCTTCTCTTCTTTTTCGGGCGGCGCGAGCATCGTGCCGCGGCACTTGCGCGCGCCGCAGCGGCATTCGTATTCGCGCTTGAGCTTCTTCGTCTGGCGCGCGTCGATCACCAAGCCGTAATCGTAGAACAGCTCTTCGCCGGCCGCGATATCGCGAAGCGCGTCGACAAACACGTGCCCGTCGATCTCTTCGGCTTCGCAATTCGGCGCGCACGAATGGTTGATCCAGCGCGCGCTATTGCCCTTCACCTTGCCGTCGATCACGCCGCCGTTATCGAGCGCGAAATAAAAGGTGTGATTCGGTTCGTCCGGATTATGCGGATGGCGCCGCAAAGCCTCTTTCCACGAGATCCGCTCCCCCTTGTATTCGATCAGGCGTTCGCCCGCTGCGATCGGTTCGAGCGCAAACACGCCTTTGCCATGGACGCCCGATTGGCGCACGGCGATCCTGCGTGAACTCATTGAATGAATCCTTGTGAAAAACTAAGGTGGACTTTCCGTCCGCTTTCCGACTGTTTTTTTTGGTCCGGATAGCAAACGCGGCGCCCTGCTGGCGCCGCGTCGACAGTTGATGCGCAACCGCATCACAACCGGCATCGTACACGGTCGATGTGACTTCGTTCAAGCGTCGGCATGCAGGCGAAGCCGCTTCCTGTGCCTCGCTCGGAAGATCAGCGCTGCCCGAACGAAATATCGCCGAACAACGCTTTCTGATCGCGCGGCTGCGAACGCCAGTATTGCGGCGGCGCCTTCACCGACGCGCCCAGTTGCGCGGCCGCGTGCCATGGCCAGCGCGGATCGTACAGTATGGCGCGCGCCATGGCGATCAGATCGGCGTCGCCTTCCTCGACGAGCCGGTTCGCGTGTTCGGGATCGCTGATCAAACCGACGGCGATGGTCGGCAAGCCCGTCGCTTGCTTGATCGCCTTGGCGAACGGCGCCTGATAGCCGGGTTCGAGCGGAATTTTCTGTAATGGCGATACGCCGCCGCTCGATGCGTCGATCCAGTCAGAACCGCGCTTTTTCAGCTCCTGCGCGAAGGCAATCGTGTCGTCGATCGTCAGTCCGCCGTCGACCCAGTCGACGGCCGAGATACGCACGCCGACCGGCTTATCGGCCGGAAACGCAGCCCGCACGATATCGAAAATCTCGAGCGGAAAGCGCATGCGGTTCTCGCGCGAGCCGCCATATTCGTCGCCGCGCTGATTCGCGATCGGCGAAAGGAACTCGTGCAGCAGATAGCCGTGCGCGCAATGGATCTCGAGCGCATCGACACCGAGCCGCGCCGCGCGTCGCGCCGAGGCGCCGAATGCGTCGCGAATCCGGTTGAAGGCCGGATAGTCGAGTGCGAGCGGCGGCTCTTCGCCGGCCTTGTGCGGCAATGCGGAAGGCGCGTGCGGCAACCAGCCGCCGTCGGCTACCGGAATCAGCTGACCGCCGTCCCACGGCGTATGGCTCGACGCCTTGCGGCCCGCATGCGCAAGCTGCATCGCTACCGGAATGTCGGAATACTTGCGAATGGCCGCGAGCACCGGCACGAGTGCGGCTTCGGTCATGTCGTCCCACAAGCCGAGATCGCCCGGCGTGATGCGGCCGTCCGGCTCCACGGCAGTCGCTTCGATAAACAGGATGCCCGCGCCCGATAGCGCGAGATGCCCGAGGTGGATCATGTGCCACGCGGTCGCTTCACCGCGTTCGGCGGAGTACTGGCACATCGGCGAGACGACGATGCGATTCGGCAGCGTCACGCTTCGCAGCGTGAGCGGAGAAAACAGGGCGCTCATGGGATGGGACTCGGTCGAACGTGAGGAGGAGCGTTCGAGAATAGCACCGGGTCCGAAGCTCTGCATTCGCTCGCGAAGTCGATGTTTTTTGCTGTTTTTAACAAGCGAAAACAGCAGCCCTTCTCACGATGGTCTTACGACTGCTGCGCGTCGAGCTGATCGAGCCATTCACCGAACATTCGCGATGCAGCGGCTTCGAGCGCCGGACCGAAACGCGCCGTGTCGTCGCGCAATTGCAGCACGTCGATGCCATGCGTCACGAGTTCGCTCGCATGGCCAATCAGCCACGGTTCGAAGCGTTCGGTGCGAATCTCAGGATGGCACTGCAAACCGAGTACGTGATTGCCGAACGAAAACGCCTGGTTTTCGCAAAGAGACGTAGACGCTAGCCGCGTCGCGCCCGCCGGCAAGTCGAATGTATCGCCGTGCCAATGGAGCATCGACGTCGATCGACCGTCAAGATGACGAATTGATGACGCACGACCGGCTTCGGTCAACGTCAGCGGCGACCAGCCGATTTCCGCATGCCCGGCCGGATAGACGCGTGCCCCCATCGCGCGCGCAATCAGCTGCGCGCCGAGGCAAATGCCAAGCGTCGGCAAGCCGGCCGCCACGCGCTTTTCGATCATCGAAAGTAGCGGGCTGAGTGTGGGATAGCGGTTGTCGTCATAGGCGCCGATCGGGCCGCCGAGCACGACCATCAGCGACGGCGCGACCGGATTGGGCGCCTCGATGCGCGCAAAGCCGACGTCGAGATAACGGACAGGCCACCCGCGCTCGCCGAGCACGAGTTCGAGACTGCCCAGATCCTCGAAGTGCACATGGCGAATGGCCAGAACTTCGTGATTCATCGGCATATCTCACATCACGTTGACAAAAGAGGCGCCTTCCCGCCGGCGCGGGAAAATGCGCTGCAAGCTGCTGCAGCTACGGACCGTTACTGCATGGCAACCGCATTGCAAACGGGCGGAGCGTCGCGCCCCGCTACGTTGCTGACACTGGCTTCTTCACGCAGCGCAAGCGCTGCTGGCGAGCCGGCTCCGCAGTTTAGCGGAGTCAGGCCTGCTGCGCGAAGATCTTCCAGGTTTTCTTTTGCGTCGCGATATCCGCGGTTTCGTGGACCGAGCAATCGAGCCGCAAGTCCGTATCCGACATCGTGATGTCGAGCAGCGCGCAGCGATGCAGCGCCTTCTTCGGATTTTTGCTCGGTTCGAAATGCGTGCAGGTTACACACATCCGGTGCAAGGGAATCTGGCCTTGCACTTCGAGTTGCCGGACCGTCTTCAGCAACGTGCGATAGAACATGGCCTGTTCATCGTCGCGCAACGTGCCGACTGCCTTTGCCAGGAAGTCAGGCCACTGCGCCGCACGCTTGGCCGCCGTGCGACCGCGGGCCGTCAAACGGACCGCGAGTGCGCGACCGTCATCGAGCGCCCGCCGCTTTTCGACAAGACCTTTGCCTTCCAGCGTGCTCACCGCATCGCTCGTCGTCGCGGCGGTCAACGCCGTTTCGCGTGCGATCTCGCCGAGACGCATCGGGCCCTTGCGCCCCATCAGCAGCACAAGAATTTCGCCCTGGGTCGGCGTGAGGCCTGCGCCTTCCGCCCATTCCCATGCCTGGCTACGCATTGCCGTGCTGAGTCGTAACAGGCTGTGGGTCACCCGCCCGGTAGCCTGTTCTCCGTAAACGCCTTCGCTCATAGTCATTCGTTGGTTATTGACGACGTGCCTCAGCGTGTTGGCAGCAATGCAAACCGCCGGCAGCCGTGTGGGGTTGTCCCGCCGGAAAAAAACCGGCGAGCCGATTCCTACTATCTCAAAAATTTCCTGCTTTGCACGCCTGTCCCGGCGCGTTAGTGGGAGAGTCGCACACTCTCTTTATGTCCGCAGCGACCATTGCACCCGTTCGACCCGAAAGACCCGACGGACCCGCCAAAAGACCTGGCGAAAAACCCAACACCTGGACCCTTCGAATCACTTCAACCGGGAGCAGCGGGACCATTCGCTGCGGCGAAGTCGTCATTCTATGCGAGAGCGGCAAATCGTACAGCTAAGTTGTCCAACGCAATCTGTGGATAACCACGGGAAAAGACAGTTGACTGCCTGTGCGTGAATTCTTGATAACGCGCGACCCCGACAAAGCCGGCTCCAGGTTGTCAGCCGTTGCAAGCGTTGATCCAGCGGTGCTGCGCATGGTTATGGTTTTCGCAGTGCTTTGACTTTTCAGGAGATTATTCTGTTGTCCACAGACAAGTGCAATGCTTGTTAACTACTACTACGTTTGTATATGTAAACATTGGAAAGAAGCTGGGAGCCCGAAGCCGGGGCTTTTTAAACGAAAAAACCCGCTAAAAGCGGGTTCATCAAGATGACAGAATTTGACGGCGCTTTTATCTGTTTGCCTATGCGCGCCATTGCAGGCATTGCTGACGCACTGCTTCATGCAGCGATTTTTCGTCGCGATAGACCGTGCGCAGCCACGTTGCATCGTTCATCTGGCCACGCGCAATCGAGCCGACTTCGTCGAGCGCCTTCGTCGAACCCAATGCTTCGGCATGCGGCGCGATCCGCTCAAGCGTTTGAATGATGTCTTCGGAGATGGTCCGGCGTTCTCCGGTTTGCGGATCGATACACGTGCCGGCAAGGCCGAAACGGCACGCTTCGAAGCGGTTAAACGTGTAGACGAGGTAGTCGTCCTCTTTTGGCGTAAGGGGTTTATCCAGAAGCAGATGCCGCGCGAGCGTCTGGATGTAGCAGGCAATCGCGGCTGCGCGATCGACCGAGAGCGGCGTGTCCATCACGCGAACTTCGATCGTGCCGAAACCCGGTTTTGGTCGGATGTCCCAATAGAAATCTTTCATGCTGTTAACGACACCGGTGTGGACCATCTTCGAAAAGTATTCTTCGAAGCTGTCCCAGGTCAGCACGAACGGCGCGCGGCCCGATAGCGGAAACGCGAAGACCGAATTCAGCCGTGCCGAATGAAAACCGGTGTCGACGCCCTGGACGAACGGCGACGAAGCCGACAGCGCAATGAAATGCGGAATGAATCGGGACATCGAATGAAGCAGAAACAGCGCGCTGTCCGAATCGGGACAACCGATATGGACATGCTGACCAAACACCGTGAACTGCTTGGCAAGGTAACCGTAGAGTTCCGACAGATACTGAAAGCGCGGCGTATCGACGATCTGCCGCTCGCTCCATTGCTGGAATGCATGCGTACCGCCGCCGCACAGGCCGACGTTCAGGCGGTCCGCCGCGGCGACGAGCGTATTGCGAATCGTGTGCAGATCGGCGACGGCCTGTTCGTGCGACGTGCAAATGCCGGTCGACAGCTCGATCATGCTTTCGGTGATTTCCGGCGTGATATTGCCTGGAATCTTTTCGTCCTTGATCAGACGCAGCAAGTCCGACCCGGCTTTGGTCAGATCATAGTCATGCGTGTTCACAATCTGCATCTCGAGTTCGATACCGAAGGTGAACGGTTTCGAATCGACGAAGGGTTCGAGTGACATGGCGTCCTTTACGAGGTTCGAGCGTTATCGCGTCGTTCGCCGACCAGCGCAAGGCTGCGGTAAACGAGCCACGGACCCACCAGCTGCAGCACGACGATCGAGCACATGATGACCGCGCGCAGCATCGGATCGAAATTCGGGTACAGCGTGTAGGTGTCGTCGACGAGCAGATAGGCGAGCGCCGACATCGGCGAGAGCGACAGCCCGAGCGCCGCGCCCTGCTTCCAGTTCAATCCGCTCGGCTTCGCGAAAATGAGCACGCCGACCATCTTGCCGACGAGGCGCGCCACGATAAGTCCGCATGCCGCGACACCGCCGAGCGCGATATCGCGCCATTCGAACGTGGTCAACGTGAGCACGAACAGAATGACGGTGAGCAGCCAGCCGGCCGTGCCGAAATGCTGCGGCCACAGTTGCGGCCGCGCTTCGAGATTCTTGACGATGATGCCGGCCGCGAGCAGCGCGAGAATGGTCGACAGCTTGAAGACGTGCGCAATGGCGATCGCCAGCAGCACGAGCCCGAACAGCGCGACGAACGAATGCTCGTCCTGCATGTTGACGCGGCGATAGAAGAACGTGCACGTACGAGCAAGCAGATACGCAAGGATCAGCGAGCCAACGAGCAGATAAAGCGGCTGGAGAATCGTCGCGAACACGTTGCCGTAAATTTCCTGATGCAGCCAGCCGGACGCGAGCTTCTCGATCACCACCGCGTACATGCTGTTCAGCGCGGTCAGCGTCATCAGACGCTGCGTGACCTGGCCTTCGGCGCGCAACTCGGTTTTGAGCTGGATCACCATGGCCGGCGAGGTCGCCATGGCAATCGATGCGAGCACCATCGCGGTCATCACGGGCACGTGCACGACTAGCAGAACGGTCAGCACGAGCACGAAGGTCAGCGTCGCCTCCGCGATGCTCGACAGGATCAGCCACGGATTGCGCCGGATCCAGCGCAAGTCGAGGCGGCTGCCGAGCTCGAACAGCAAAAGGCCGAGCGCCACATCGAGCAACGGCCGGGCCGCGCTGGCCGACTCGGCGTCGATCACGCCGGACCCCGCCGCGCCCGCGATCAATCCGATTACCGCGTAACCGGAGATGCGCGGCAAATGCCAGGCGCGATAGCACAGCTCGCCGCACAGGCCCGCGGCCAGCAGCGCGAGACCTGCCCAAAAAATGGCATCGGGCGTCAGAGGCCAGGCGGGAAAAAATGAAAACGCCGACTTCATCGTGGTGGGTTCTCCTTGTGTGACAACCGCGGCAGGCCGGAATAAGCCGGAATGGCCGGAACCTGCCCAAAGGGAGCGGCTGACGAGCAAACCCCTGAGCAAATCCCGGACTCGGAGAAGCGGGCTCGTCGCAACGAGCGCTTCAGCCGACCTGTGTTGCGCTTGTCAACGATCGGGTGAAAAACAGGACGAACATGCCGACGCCGCGGTCACTGCAGGCGGCATCGTCACGGGTGATAGAACGCCGTCGACTTTCGAATCAGATTCTGATGAACCGGCAACCGTTCCTTAGGTGCGCTGCGCCACCTTGAGCGGCACTCGACGCGTGAAGAACGGCGATTGTGCCATAGCTTTCCTTTACCAGCTGGCAAAAGCGTCGAACTTACCGTCAAAGAGGTAAAACGTACGCCATCTGGATGGCAAAAGGAAAAAGCGACCTTGGTCGGCATGCACCGGGGGCGGTTCTTCCGTCGAAAGGTTGCGTGTGCAAGCGTTTTGAAACGTGCGTTCGGCTTGCCTCTAGCGTCTGCGTTTGAAACGGGTGGGAGCGGGTTTCGGTTTCCCGTTTGGCCTGGTTTAGGACCGAAAGTTTGCGGCGTCATGCATTCGGTCAATCAACGGAGCCGATACGGGTCTTCTACCCATATGTTTACCTGTATGTATACGTAGTAGCAGTTAACAAGGGCACGCCCCTTTTGTGGACAACGCCGGTTTACCGAAAGAAATCATCGTTTTGAAACACGCATAACTGGACGCATAGCGTGTGCGTGTAGGGGTGGCTTCCGCTGGTAACTTTCGCGCGTCAAACGGGGGTGGTCGAGTTACCCCGTTTACGTCCACATCGATTCCACACGCGTTTCGCTTCGAATTCGACCGGTTATCCACAGACTCGGGTGGATAACCGGTTTCTGCTGTCCGGCGCAATTGCGCTCAGTCGAATTCGTCGTGCCGCAACGCGCGCAGCAGGAAACGGGCGGGATCGATCGCTTCGGCCAACTCACGCTCGATCGGCCATGGTTCGCCCTCGAGTTGCGAGGCGATCAGTTCGGCGCCGAGCGCGGCCCAGACAAGACCGCGCGAGCCGTAAGCGAACGCGCCGAGCAGTCCGTTCGCGCGCGGCAGGTCGCGCGGCCATGCGCCGCGCAGCTTCGCGGCATCGGCGATGGCTGCGGCTTCGTCGGCGAGCGTGCCGATCATCGGTAGCCGGTCGCTTGTCACGCAGCGAAATGCGACGCGGCCGGTGAGCGGATGCGAAGCGTCGCGCCTGCCGGTTTCATTCGATGGGCTTGCGACGCTTGTGAGTTGGCCGGCAAGCGACGGCAGCATCCGCGCAACGCGCTCGATGTTTTCGGTGTGCGCGGCGGCGCGCAGCGCGGTGTCGGCATCGTCGATGTCGTAGGTGGCGCCGACGAGTTTCGTACCATCGGCGAGCGGCACTGCGTAGCCTTCGCCGATTACGGGAAGGCGCAGGCCTTCGAGCGAGCCGAACGTATCAAACGTCTTGTTCGGCAGCAGGGTCAACTGCCCGCGCACACTGCGCGTCGGCGTATGGTTCAGGCCGGCCACGCGCGCTGCATCATGTGCATTCGCAAAAATCACGACCGGTGCGCGAACCAGCGTTTGTCCGGCCGCATCGAATACCGTCCACTGGTCGCCCGAGCGCTCGACGCGAGCGGCCTCGACACCGTAGCGCCGCTCGAGCAAATCTCCGGCACTCGCACATTGCGCCGCACACAGTTGCGCGGGATCGATCCATCCGCCGTGCGGAAAAAAACAGCCACCTCGTGTAACCGGCATGCCGGCGATTTGCGCGGCTTCATCGCGCGACACGGCAGTCACGAAGTCGGCCGGATACTGGAGCGATGCAAGCACCTGCGCGAACGACTGCGCTTCGTCTTCGGATTCGGCAATTTGCAACAAGCCTTTCGCGCGATGCGCGAATGACGGAGCAAGATCGGCGAGCATCGACCAGCGCCGCAGCGCATACAGAAAACCCGCGCGCGTGATGCGCGAAGCGACGCTGTCATCGCGCGAGAGCATCGGATGAAACACACCCGCCGGATTGCCCGATGCTTCGCGCGCTGCCGCGTGATGCCGCTCGAGCGACGTGACGCGCCAGCCACGCGCGGCAAGCCGTTCGGTTATCGCGCAACCGGCTAGTCCGGCGCCGATCACGACTGCGTGCCGGTCGCTCAGCGCAAGCGGCAGCGGCGGTTCGTAACGTCGCACGCGCCAGCGCGGCGCGAAGCGGCCGACCAGCATCGCACGCTTGCTCGCGAAACCGTCGACCTTCGTGCATTCGAAGCCGGCTTGCGCGAGCCCGCGTTTGACGTCACCGGCACTTGAATAGGTGGCGACGGTGGCGTCGTCGGCCGCGACGCGCGTGAGCGATCTGAAAACCTGCGGGCTCCAGAGCTCGGGATTTTTCGCTGGCGCGAAGCCGTCGAGGTAAAACGCGTCGGCACGCATCGATAGCGACGGCAGCGTGTCGATCGCATCGCCGAATACGAGCGTAAGCGTGACGCGCCCATCTTCGAATTCGAGCCGGTGCATGCCGGGCACGAGCATCGGCCAAGCATCGGCAAGCAAACCTGACAAAGTTTGGAACAGCCGCGCGATCGATGCATCCGCAACGATCGCTTCGTGTGCAGTGCGCAAATCGGTTGCCGAAAACGGATGCTTCTCGATCGAGACGAAGTGAAGTCGCTCGCAGCGCGCGGGGTCGGCGCGCCATTGCGCCCACGTCGTCAGAAAATTGACGCCGAGTCCGAAGCCAATCTCAAGAATGCTGAATATCCGGCGGCCGCGCCACCGCTCGGGCAGCGCGTTGCCTTTCAGAAACACATGGTCGGCCTGCGCAAAGGCGCCGGCGGCGCTGTGATAGATGTCGTCGTGGCGCGGCGAGTACGGCGTGCCGTCCGCGCGAAAAACGAGCGTGGCGGGTGTGAGCGTGGCGGTCATGCGAAGTGAAAAACGGTCCGGCAGTTCGGATGCGATGCTGCGCCGAGCCGGCTGGAATCGCTTGCAGCGAGCGCTTTGCACAGGCTCGAAGACCGTCCCGACAGCGCTCGAACCGCCGTTACACGTGCAAAGCGGCGCCTATGCTCGCGCAAAACGTTGGCAAAAACCAACGCTAAAGCGCCTCGAAACCCTGTCTGGGACGCGAATACGACGCCAAAGGAGCGCAAATAGCCGATTTCCATGCTGGATCAGGCGCAGCGCGATGTAATTCTTCGAAACCCTTGTCCAGATTGGGTTTGCGCTGAGCTATCATAGCAAGCGCCGCGAGGGAAGCGGCAGCACGGCGTTCGATGCAGTGCGGCAGCGCGCTGCTTAGGTCGGGGAATTCCCAAGCCGTCGCTGCTCGACGGCGCGGTGCGCGCACGTATAATCGGCGCGTTCGCGCTGTTCGTGTCAACCTAAACCAGAAAGGAACCTTAATGAACAAACAGGAACTGATCGACGCCGTAGCAGGGCAGACGGGCGCCAGCAAGGCTCAAACCGGCGAAACGCTGGACACGCTCCTCGAAGTGATCAAGAAGGCAGTGTCGAAGGGTGACGCAGTTCAGTTGATCGGCTTCGGCAGCTTCGGTTCGGGCAAGCGGGCGGCACGTACGGGCCGTAACCCGAAGACCGGCGAAACCATCAAGATTCCGGCCGCCAAGACGGTCAAGTTCACGGCCGGTAAGGCATTCAAGGACGCAGTCAACAAGCGTTAAGCGAATGTCGTTCTAGCTTCGCTGCATTTGTTGGCACCCGCCGTTAGGCGGGTTTTTTTTCGCCTGCGCTTTTATCGCAGGCGTTTCTGTTATATCGCTCAATGGCGATGCACGATCTGACCTTCGCGATGATCGTGGCCGTCGTCGCCGTGATCATGATCATGGTCATGCGCTTCGTCGTCTTCGAAATTCGCATCCCACGACGGGAACGGATCGGCGAATTGCTGCCAGCCGTCCGGACCGAGCGCGTACTCGTCGTCGGTGAGCAGGCACGCGTCGAACTTCGCCTGCCAGTGCGCCCGATCGATGTCGACGCCGATCATCACGAGCTCCTGGCGGCGGTCGCCGATCGTCGTGTCGTCTGCGTCGCCGTGCCAGTCGGCGGCGATTTCGGCCATCAGCTCGTCGTCGCCCTCCGGCCATTCGCTGCGATCCTGGGCCGCCCACCACATGCCGGCCGGTCCATGCCGGCATGCGCCGCCCGCTTGCGACAGCATGCCGCCCATGTCGTTGCGCGTGGCGAGCCAGAAGAAACCCTTGGTACGCAGGATTCCTTGCCACTCTTCGTGCATCAGCGCCCACAGCCGCTCAGGATGAAACGGCCGCCGCGCGCGATAGACGAAATGGCCGATACCGTACTGGTCGGCTTCGCCGGTATGCGAATGACCGTGGTCATGTTCGTGATGCAGCGACGCGAGCCAGCCCGGCGCATTCGACGCGCTGTCGAAATCGAAGCGCTTCGTGTCGAGCACTTCGGATAACGGCACTTCGCCGAAGCGGCTCACGATTTGCGCGGCGCGCGGATTGATCTGCGCGAGGATGCTTTGCAGCTTCGCCAGTTCGTCGGCGCTGACCAGATCGGCCTTGTTCACGACGAGCACATCGCAGAATTCGATCTGGTCGATCAGCAGTTCGACGAGCGTCCGATCGTCCTCTTCCGAGGCTGCGATGCCGCGCTCGGCGAGACCGTCGGCGCATGCGTAGTCGCGCAGGAAATTGAACGCATCGACAACCGTTACCATCGTGTCGAGCCGCGCGATGTCGGCAAGCGATGCACCGTCGTCATCGACGAAGGTGAAGGTTTCGGCGATCGGCATCGGCTCGGCGACACCGGTCGATTCGATCAGGATTGCATCGAATCGCTTTTCGGCGGCCAGGCGCTGGATTTCGGCGAGCAGATCGTCGCGCAGTGTGCAGCAGATGCAGCCGTTCGACATTTCGACGAGCTGCTCTTCGACATGCGAAAGTTCGGCGGCGTCGCGGACCAGCGCGGCGTCGATATTGACCGCGGCGAGATCGTTGACGATGACGGCAACACGCAGCCCCGCGCGATTGGCGAGGATGTGATTGAGGAGCGTGGTCTTGCCGGCACCCAGAAAACCGGAGAGCACCGTGACGGGCAGTGGCGGCTGGTTCATTGCGGTACGGAAAACGTGAGCGGAAAAACGCAGTATGCGGCAGCGCCGGGTTGGGCTGGCGCGTTTTACCGGTGTTGGCAAAGCGTCGCGGGCGGAGGGCCTAACGTAGATGCGAGACGTGAGCGGCCGGCGCGCGGCGTGAAGCCGCATTGTGCATCAAATGGCGGGAAACCGTCGGACGTGCGGTTAGAGCAAAACGGTGGAAGCTAATGTGAGGGGCGCATCGGAACGTTGGCCGCCCCGCTCTGCCGCGCTTACCTCGAAGCTTGCTTTGAAACTTCCTTCGCAACTTGCGTTGTAGCTTGCTTCGAATTTTCCTTCGTAGCTTGCGTTGTAGCTTCCTTTGTCGCTTCCTTCGAAGCCGGCATCAGCTTCCACTTCTGCAGGATCGCGACGATCTGCTGCGCGTATTTGTCGCGCAGTGCCGGCGTTTCGGAATGGTAGGCGCCGACCGCTTGCCACGTATTGCCGTACTTGTTCATTTTCTGGCGCAGATGCCACGCGGCAATATAGACGTTCTTGCACGGCTCCATCAGCGTGCTGCTGGAAATGCCATATTGGGCGAGCACGGGCAGATGCACCGAGTTGATCTGCATGACGCCGAAGTCGGTCGAGCCGTTCGCGTTCTTATGCAGCGCGTCCGGCCGGTTATGCGATTCCTGCCATGCGATCGCCCGCAGAATCAGTGGATTCACTTTCTGGTATTGTGCGGCCTCGTCGAAGCAGTCCGCCCGTGCGGTGCTCGCCGCGAGAAGCGCGGCAAGTGCAGCGGTGACGGTCAGAAAGGTCGGCTTCATCGGGCTATAACAGTTGAATGGCAGGAAATCAGGTGCAATCGGATAAAAGGACCGGGATAAAAGGACCGGCAACGGAACAGCGACACAAGGAGCAACCCGCGAGCACCCCAACCAGGCGATGCGCGATGGCCGGCGGCGACCATCAAGATGACTAAGCAAACCAAAAACAAAAAATAAAGACGGTGCGCATGCTCACAAAAAATGCCTGGCAGCGTGGTCGATCATGCGCAATCGTGCACACCATCGGGGAAAACCCGCTCTAGCCAGGCGTCTTCGTCGCCTCGAACCGCCCGTATCATACCGGCAGACGATCGCGCGTCAATGTTGCCAGGCCGACATATAGCGCACGAACCGTGGCGTCCGTGTGTCATTGGGCACGCAACAAGATCGAATGCTTTCAACACCTTACGGAGCCTGCAAACCGTCTGTGAGATCTTACGCAGTCACTTAGTTTTGTGACATTTCCGACACGAAAAGCTGTTACTGTTGCTGCTTTTCCGAATACCGGACCGCTGGCACCCGCGTGGTGATTGAGACCCATCGAGTGTGCCAGTCATGACGGGGGCAATGTCTTACCGCGGTATTCGCTGCGAACAGTCGGCGTAAAACGCCGGCATCCATTTCAGATCCATGAGAAGAAACCGTTTTGTATTGCGTCGCTCGGCAACGGCGCTGGTACTGGCTGGCCTGCTCGCCGCGCAAGTTGCGTATGCGCAGGTCACGCTTAACTTCGTCAATGCCGATATCGATCAGGTGGCGAAGGCCATCGGCGCCGCAACGGGCAAGACCATCATCGTTGACCCGCGTGTCAAAGGTCAGTTGAATCTGGTATCCGAAAATCCGGTACCGGAAGACCAGGCGCTCAAAACGCTGCAGGCCGCCCTGCGGATGCAGGGCTTTTCGCTCGTGCAGGATCATGGAGTGCTGAAGGTCGTACCGGAGGCGGACGCGAAACTGCAGGGCGTGCCGACCTACGTCGGCAACGCGCCGACCGCGCGCGGCGACCAGGTGGTCACACAGGTTTTCCAGCTGAGAAACGAGTCGGCCAACAATCTGCTGCCGATCCTGCGGCCGCTGATCTCGCCGAACAATACCATCGCCGCGTATCCGGCCAACAACACGCTGGTCGTCACCGACTATGCGGATAACGTCCGCCGCCTCGCGCAGATCATCGCGGGCGTCGATACGGCGGCCGGTCAGCAGGTGGTCGTCGTGCCGCTGAAAAATGCCAACGCGCTCGACGTCGCGCAGCAGCTCACGAAGGCGCTGGACCCGGGTTCGATCGGCAGCACCGACGCGACGCTGAAAGTGTCGGTGTCGGCCGATCCGCGCACCAATTCGATTTTGCTGCGCGCCTCGAATGTCGCGCGCCTGAACGCGGCGAAGACGCTCGCAAAAGAACTCGATGCGCCGACCGCCGACCCCGGCAACATGCACGTCGTGCAATTGCGCAATGCCAATGCGGTGCAACTTGCGAAGACCTTGCGCGGCATGCTCGGTAAAGGCGGTGACAGTTCGTCGAGCGGTGGCGCCGGCGGCGGTGGCGGCGGCGCGAACTCGTTCAGCCAAGGTCAGGGCGGCGGCGGCGGGTTCGGCAACAGTTCGACCGGTACGTCGGGCACGCCGCCGTTGCCGGGCGGCTCGTCGAGTTCGTTTGGCGGCGGGTCTTCGTCGATGGGCGGCGGCAGCTCGTTCGGCGGCGGTGGCGGTTCATATGGCAGCGGCGCCGGCAGCAGCTCGCCGTTTCTCAGCGGCGACAAGAATGACGACGACAATCAGCCGGGCGGCATGATCCAGGCCGATGCCGCGACGAATTCGCTGATCATTACCGCGTCGGACCCGGTCTACCGCAATCTGCGCGCGGTGATCTCGCAACTCGATGCGCGTCGCGCGCAGGTCTATATTGAGGCGCTGATCGTCGAGCTGAATTCGAATACGAGCGGCAATCTCGGCATTCAGTGGCAGGTCGCGAACAATGCGGTGTTTGCCGGCACCAACCTCCAGACCGGCAACAGCAACAGCATTATCAATCTGACGGCCGCCGGTCTTAGCACGACGCCTCCCGGTCTCGCCGCGGGGCTTGCGGCTTCGAACCTCCAACAGGGCCTGAACGTCGGCTGGATCCACAATATTTTCGGCGTGCAGGGGCTCGGCGCCCTGCTGCAAGCGCTGTCGCAGACCTCCGACGCGAACGTGCTGTCCACGCCTAACCTGATTACACTGGATAACGAGGAAGCGAAGATCGTTGTCGGCACGAACGTGCCGATCACGACGGGTTCGTTCTCGAATCTGACCAGCGGCAACACGGCCAACGCATTCAACACGTTCGATCGTGTCGACGTCGGTTTGACGTTGCACGTGAAGCCGCAGATCACCGACGGCGGCATTCTGAAGCTGCAGCTTTACACGGAAGACTCGGCAATCGTGACCGGCACCAACAACGCGGCGACCAACCCGGCGGGTCCGGAGTTCACCAAGCGTTCGGTGCAGTCGACCGTGCTCTGCGATAACGGCGAGATCATCGTGCTGGGCGGCCTGATGCAGGACAACTATCAGGTCAACAACAGCAAGGTGCCGCTGCTCGGCGATATCCCCTGGATTGGCCAGCTGTTCCGCTCGGAACAGAAGACCCGCGAAAAAACCAACCTGATGGTGTTCCTGCGGCCTGTGATTCTGAGCGACGCCGCGACGACGCAGGCTGTGTCGGCCAATCGCTACGACTACATCCAGAATTTGCAGGGTGCGTACAAGTCGGACAACAACATCATGCGGGATAAGGACGATCCGGTGGTTCCGCCGATGCCGGTGGGCCCGAGCGAAGGCGGTTCGGCGCTGAACCTGTTCGATCTCGACAAGATGCGGCGTCAGCAGATGGCGCCGCCGCAGCAAGGTTACGTGCCGCCTGCTCAGGTCCAGCCGCCGGCGACTACGAATCCGGTACCGACCCAGACGCCAATGCAGGCCCCGACGCCTTATCAGGCACCGGTTCAGGCGCCCGCGTTGATTCCGGCGGCTCCGCCCGGCACCAGCACGGGACAAGGCGTCCAGTCTCCGGGAGCGCAGCCGTGAGCACGCATCCGATAGCCGCGCCGCACGCGCCGGTAGGCGCGGACGGCGCGCGCGATGCGAAGGAGTTGCCGGCCGGGACCCGCGAGGGACCCTCGGCGCTGGCCGCGCGGCTCGTGCCGTACGGCTTCGCGAGAAGCGGCCAGATTCTCGTCGCGCATCAGCATTCGGACTCGCTCGAAGTGTGGATCAGCGACCGCACGAGCGACGCGGCGCTGGCTGAAGTGGCGCGAAATTTCGGCGTACTGTCGGTCGTGCGGATGCCGGCCGACGAGCTCGCGCAGGCGATCAACGCCGCGTACTCGCGCCAGGACGGCAGCGCGGCGCAGGTGGTCGGCGAAGTGGAAGGCGAAGTCGATCTGTCGCGGTTGATGCAGGACATCCCGGAAGTCGAGGATCTGCTCGAGTCCGAAGACGATGCGCCGATCATCCGCATGATCAACGCGCTGCTTACACAGGCGGCGCGCGAGCAGGCTTCCGATATTCATATCGAGCCCTTTGAAAATGCATCGGTCGTGCGCTTTCGCGTCGACGGCACGCTGCGCGATGTCGTGCGGCCCAAGAAAGCGCTGCACGGCGCGCTGATCTCGCGGATCAAGATCATGGCGCAGCTTGATATCGCGGAAAAACGCCTGCCGCAGGATGGCCGTATTACGCTGCGCGTCGGCGGCCGCCCAGTCGACGTGCGCGTATCGACGCTGCCGACCGGTCACGGCGAACGCGCGGTGCTGCGTCTGCTCGAAAAGGACGCGGCGCGTTTGAATCTCGAAGCGCTGGGCATGGCACAGGACACGCTCGGTCAGTTCGACAAGCTCATCGGACGCCCGCACGGCATCGTGCTCGTCACCGGCCCGACCGGCTCCGGTAAAACGACGACGCTTTACGCATCGATGTCGCGCCTCGAAACGGCCACGACCAACATCATGACTGTCGAGGACCCGATCGAATACGATCTCTCGGGCATCGGCCAGACGCAGGTCAACGAGCGGATCGGCATGACGTTCGCGCGCGCCTTGCGTTCGATTCTGCGTCAGGATCCGGACGTGATCATGATCGGCGAAATCCGCGACCTCGAAACCGCGCAGATCGCGGTGCAGGCCTCGCTGACGGGCCACCTTGTACTCGCAACGCTGCATACGAACGATGCGGCGTCAGCGGTGACGCGTCTCACCGATATGGGCGTCGAGCCCTATCTGCTGGCGTCGTCGTTACTCGGCGTGCTCGCGCAGCGTCTCATCCGCCGCCTGTGTCCGGTCTGCAAGGAAGAGCGCGAAGAAGACGGCCACAAGCAATGGCATCCCGTCGGCTGCGACAAGTGCGGACACTCGGGCTATGCGGGGCGCCGCGGCGTCTACGAACTGTTGCTCGTCGATGAGTCGATCCGCACGCTGATCCACCGCAATGCCGCCGACGCCGAAATTCTCGACGCGGGCCGCAAACAAGGGATGCGCACGCTGCGCGAGGACGGCGATCGCTGGCTCTCGACCGGCCTCACGTCGCTCGAAGAAGTGATTCGCGTGACGGGCGGAGTGTAAGCGAATGCCTGCTTTTCGTTTCGAAGCGATCGACGCAGCGGGCAAGGCGCAAAAAGGCGTGCTCGATGCGGACAGCGCGCGCGGCGCTCGCTCGCAATTGCGCACGCAAGGACTGACGCCGCTCGTCGTCGAACCCGCCGCGACGCGTACGCGCGGCGAACGCAGCCAGCGTCTGTCGCTCGGCCGCAAGCTGTCGCAGCGCGAGCAGGCGATTCTGACGCGCCAGCTCGCGAGCCTGCTGATCGCGGGCCTGCCGCTCGACGAAGCGCTCGCGGTGCTGACCGAGCAATCGGAACGCGACTACATTCGCGAACTGATGGCTGCGATTCGCGCGGAAGTGCTCGGCGGCCATTCGCTCGCGAATGCGCTGTCGCAGCATCCGAAGGACTTTCCCGACATTTATCGCGCCCTCGTTGCGGCCGGCGAGCATACGGGCAAGCTCGGTCTCGTGCTGTCGCGCCTCGCGGATTACATCGAACAGCGCAATGCGCTGAAGCAGAAGATCGTGCTCGCGTTCACGTATCCGGCGATCGTCACGCTCATCGCGTTCGGTATCGTGACGTTTCTGCTCAGCTATGTGGTGCCGCAGGTCGTCAATGTGTTCGCCAGCACGAAACAGCAACTGCCGTTTCTGACGATCCTGATGATGTCGCTGTCCGGTTTCGTTCGAAGCTACTGGTGGGCGGCGCTGATCGCGGTTGTCGTGGTCGTGTACGTGGTGCGCACGATTCTGAAGCAGCCCGGGCCGCGCCTCGCGTTCGACCGGTGGCTGCTTACTGCGCCGCTGCTCGGCAAGCTCGTGCGCGGCTATAACACGGTGCGTTTCGCGAGCACGCTCGGCATTCTGACCGCGGCCGGCGTGCCGATTCTGCGCGCGCTGCAGGCGGCCGGCGAAACGCTCAGCAACCGCGCAATGCGCACGAATATCGACGATGCGATCGTGCGCGTGCGCGAAGGCACGTCATTGTCGCGCGCGCTTGGCAATACGAAGACATTCCCGCCGGTGCTCGTGCACCTGATCCGTTCAGGTGAAGCGACCGGCGACGTGACGACGATGCTCGACCGCGCATCCGAAGGCGAATCGCGCGAACTCGAACGCCGCACGATGTTCCTGACAAGCTTGCTCGAGCCGCTGCTGATTCTGGCGATGGGTGGCGTCGTGCTCGTGATCGTGCTGGCGGTGATGATGCCGATCATCGAACTGAATAACCTCGTGCAGTAAGCGCGAGGCAGTGCGCGGCGAGCCGCGCCGGCGAAGAATCCGCGCGATGCAGCAGCGTCGGATATTTACCGGCGCAGGTTCAGCGCACGTAGATAGTGGGCCCCGGCGCGTTGGCCGGCAGGAACACTTCCGAATGCGAGCCGTTGCGATCGATGATGATCGAACGGGCGCGCACTTCGGAGAGTTTCGCGCCTTCCATGATCGCGTTGCCGAGCGACACCGTATGCGGCGGTTCGCCGCCGACGCTGACGATCGCGGCGGCGCCGTCGTGCAGCGCGAGGATGCCGTAGAGGCGCACGTCCTGATTGACGGTGCGGGTGAGCTGTCCGCCGAACAGCGTGGCTGCCTGATCGACCGAGACCGGCGGGCGCGCCGCGGCGGCGGGCACGGTGGGACCGCGATGTGACGTCAGCGTGACGACCCAATAGGTTGCCGTCGCGCAGAACACCGCGAAGCACAGGAGCGAAATGAGGCGAACTTGGAGGGCTGTCATGCGCGACATTGTACGGATAAATGTGAAAGTTGCGATGTATCGAAGCGGTACGATGGCATCCCTTTAGAATGAGCGGCCGCGCCACGGAAAGTGTGTTGAAAGGGACTGCGGAAAATGCGCCGTTCACACTGAAAGGCGCACCATATGCGCCGGTTTTGGCGAGTTCCGCCGGGCCGGTGCAACAGCGAACAAATCAATTGGAATGAGGTAGCAAGCTATGCAAATGTGGACGAATCGCCGCACGGAAATCGTGGGTGCCCGCGCCCGTCGTCAACGGGGGTTCACGCTGATCGAAATCATGGTCGTGATCGCGATTCTCGGCATTCTCGCCGCGCTGATCGTGCCGAAGATCATGAGCCGGCCGGACGAGGCGCGCCGTGTCGCCGCGAAGCAGGACATCGGCACGATCATGCAGGCGATGAAGCTGTATCGCCTCGATAACGGCCGTTATCCGACTCAGGAGCAGGGCTTGCGCTCGCTCGTCGAAAAGCCGACTACCGACCCCGTACCGAACAACTGGAAGGACGGCGGCTATCTCGAACGCCTGCCGAACGATCCGTGGGGCAATCAGTATCAGTACCTGAACCCCGGCGTGCACGGTGAAATCGACGTGTTCAGCTATGGCGCGGACGGTAAACCGGGCGGCGAAGGCAACGATGCCGATGTCGGTTCGTGGCAGTGACGGGCGCTGAAATTCTCACGGTTCGGTAGTCGAGTTTCGTCGCGCATCATGCGTTCACTTCCCTGCCCGGCTTTTGCGCGTCGCGCTGCTTCCGGCGGCGCGCGCTTGCCGTACGCGAGCCGGCGCCAGCACGGCTTCACGCTGCTCGAGATGATGGTCGTGCTCGTGATCGTCGGTTTGCTGGTTTCGCTGGCGTCGCTGTCGTTGTCGCGCAATCCGCGCACCGATCTGAACGAGGAAGCGCAGCGTCTCGCGTTGTTGTTCGAATCGGCCGGCGACGAGGCGCAGGTGCGTGCGCGGCCGATCGCGTGGATGCCGCTCGAAAACGGTTTTCGCTTCGATATCCATACCGAAGACGGCTGGCGCACGCTGCGCGACGATCTGCTCGGCCCGCGCAACTGGGAAGGCGGTGTAACCGGCGTATCGATCAATTACCCGGGTTCGGATAAACAGGGCGACCGCATCGTGTTCGGCACCGAGAGCATCGACACGCCGGTCACGGTGACGCTGTATTCGGGCGTCGGCAGCGCGACGATCGTCGGTACCGGGAATGGCCGGTATGAGGTGCGTTGATGATGTGGCGCGTGGGTTTTTGCAATCGCGGTGTTCGTGGCAACCGTCGCGTACGCGGCGGCAGTCGTGGCGATCGTGGCAATCGCGGCTTCACGATGATCGAAGTGCTTGTCGCGCTCGCGATCATCGCGGTTGCGCTGGCGGCCTCGCTGCGCGCGGTCGGCGCGCTGGCGACCGGCGAAGCCGATCTGCATCGGCGGCTGCTGGCCGGCTGGAGCGCGGACAACACGCTGGCGCAATTGCGGCTTACGCACTCGTTTCCCGAAATCGGTTCGCAAAGTTTCGATTGTTCGCAGGGCAACCTGCAGCTGATTTGCACGGAGAATGTGTCGACGACGCCGAATCCGGTGTTTCGACGCGTCGAGGTCGTGGTGAAGATGCCGGGCCGGGCTGGCGCGCTCGCGCAGATGGTGACGGTGGTCCCGAATGAATCGAACCGGCCGCTTTGAACGTCGCGTGGCCTGTGGCACGGCGCGCGGCGCGACACGTCGGGCCGAACGCGAACGCGCGATGAAGCGGCGGCGCACGGTGGGCGGTTTCACGCTGATCGAGCTGCTCGTCGCGATCGCGATTCTCGCGGTGATCGCCGTGCTGTCGTGGCGCGGGCTTGATCAGATCATCCGCGGCCGGCAGACGGTCACGAATGCGATGGAGGACGAGCGCGTCTTCGCGCAGCTGTTCGACCAGATGCGCATCGACGCGCGCCAGGCGGCGACTGAAGACGAAGTCGGCGAGCCGTCGGTGTCGGTCGCGTCGAGCGGGCTGCAGATCGTGCGCGAGCTGTATGCGCCGGGTTCGCCGCCGCGGCTGCAGGTCGTGCGTTACCGCGTGTCGGATGGACGCATCACGCGCTATGCATCGCCGGCGCTGAAAAACATCGGCGAAGTGCGGCGCGCGCTGTCCGGCGACGAGAACGGCAACTGGAGCGCGGTGCCGCTGATGGGCGGCATCGGCACGATTACCGCGCGTATCTTTGTGACGAAGGCCGGCTGGACGACGGAGATGAAGGACGTGCAATCCGCGATGAGCGAGAACCTGAACAACCTGAAAGTGCCGCAGCTCGGCAATGCGCCGATTCCGCGCGCGGTGACCGGGCTCGAGATCAGCATCGGCGCGGCTGCGTTGAAGCGCCCGGTGACGCGGGTGTTTCTCGTCGGGGAGTGATGGCCGTGAACCGCCTGCCGCGCGCGTGCCGCGCATGTCCGGAACCAGAGCCGCAAAAAGGGTCGACAAGCAGGTCGCGAGCGCGATCGCGCGAATCCGGCGTCGCGATTATCAGCGCGCTGCTCGTCGTCGCGCTGTCGGCGATTCTCGTGTCGGGCATTTTGTGGCGGCAGCAGGTACAGGTGCGCCGCATCGAAAACCAGCGGCTGCTCGCGCAGGCGCAGTGGGTCGGCCGCGGCGCGCTCGACTGGACGCGGCTTATTTTGCGCTCGGAAGCCGATACGTCGGCCGGCATCACGTATCTCGGCGGCATCTGGGGCGTGCCGATCGCAAAGACGCGCCTGTCCGATTTTCTCGGGCAGATCGGCGACGCGCACGGTTCGGAAGGCTCCGATACGTTCCTCTCAGGCTCGATCGAAGACGCGCAAGCGAAGTTCAACCTGCGCAATCTTGTATCGAATGCGACGCCCGGCGTGCTGCAACTGAACCTGCAGCAGATCGAAGTGTTTGCGCGGCTGCTTTCCACGCTTGGGTTGAACGGCCAGCTCGCGAAAAATGCGGCGCTGCAGATGCGGGCGAGCCTCAAGCATTCGGCGACGCGCTTCCAGTCGACGAACCCGACGAATCCGACTAGCGTGCCGGGCGCCGCCAGCGGCCCGGTTGTGGCGGGCGGCGCGACGGGCGGCGAGTACACGGACAACCCGGGGTTATCGGATTCGGACTCGAACCCTTCGGTCGTGCC
Organism: Paraburkholderia edwinii; assembly: GCF_019428685.1. NCBI lineage: Bacteria > Pseudomonadati > Pseudomonadota > Betaproteobacteria > Burkholderiales > Burkholderiaceae > Paraburkholderia > Paraburkholderia edwinii. The sequence goes on along the minus strand of NZ_CP080095.1, from coordinate 322,083 downwards.
GCTGCAAATGACGAGTGTCGATTCGCTGCTCGACGTACCGGGCTTCACGTCCGAGATGGTCCAGCGGTTGCGTCCGTTCGTCACGATCCTGCCGACGGTGACCGCGGTCAACATGAACACCGCGCCCGCGGAAGTGATCGCCGCAATCGTGCCGGGCATGAACGTGTCGAGCGCGCAGGCGCTTGTCGCGCGCCGCGAAACCGTGTTCTTCCACAATATCGCCGATGTGCAGCTCGCGCTCAGCGCGGCGGGTGTGCCGGCTACGGTGTTCGACCCGAGCCAGATGGATGTCAATTCGAGCTACTTCGTCGTGCACGGGCGCGTACAGCACGAACGTGCCGAGGTGGATCGCACGACGCTCGTCTATCGCGACGCGCTGACTCATACGACGCGTATCGTACGGGAGCGGGACCAACTATGAATAACGCTTTTCCCGGAGAGAGTGGGCCTTGAGCACGCTGATCGTTCTATTGCCGCCGCGTGATCCGGCGGTGCCGTCGCAGGAATGGCAACTGCCGGAGATGCCGTTTCTGCTCATCGACAAGTCGGGGCGCACGATGCGCGCCGGCGAGGCGTCGCTTGCGCTGTTGCCGCGCGCGTCGTCGACGGTGCTGATGGTCGCCGCGCGCGACCTGCTGATGATGGCGGCCGCCGTGCCCGCGCTGAAAGGGCCGCGCTTGCGCCAGGCATTGCCGAACGTCGTCGAGGATCAACTGATTCAGGATCCGCAGACCTGCCATATCGCGATCGATGCGCAGCCGCTTGCCGATGGACGGCGTCTGCTGGCGATCGTCGATCGCGGGTGGTTCCGGTTTATTCACGAGGCGTTTGTCGGCGCGGGCCACCGGAATTTGCGCGCGGTGCCGGTCACGGCGTGTTTGCCGCGGCCGCTGTCGGCTGTGGCAGTGGACGACGCGCTTGCCGAGGCGATGTCGGATGCGCATGCCGAGGTGACTGCGGCGCGGGGGGCGCCAGCTTCCGATGCCGGGTCTGGCGCCGCTTCCGGTGCTTCCGCTTCCGGCGCGGCCGGCGGCAACGGTGACGCCGCGGCCGATGCTTCCGCGCCGTCGCACGAGCCGATTGTTGCAGCATTGCTTGGCGAGGCCGTGCAGTCCTCGCCCGCCGTGCTGCTCGGCGATGTGCCGCAGGAAGCGCCCGCGCCGCGCGTCGAACTGGCGATCGCACGCGGGCGTATCGGCGAAGGCTACGCGGTGCCGGCGAGCGCGGTCGGCGCGACGCTTACCGCCCTCGCCGGCGATACGCCGCTCACGTTCTATGCGCTGACCGGCTTGCCCGGCCGCGAGCCGCACGTCACGTCTCTCGCAGCGGCCGACGCGCCGATGCAGCGCGCCATCGACAGCGCCGCGCATCAGGTGACCGCGCATCCGTTGACGTTCGAGACGCTCGCGCAGCGCGCGCTCGAATGCCGCTTCGATTTGTGCCAGTTCGAATTCACGTCGCAGCCGTGGCGGCTTGACCGTGCGACGCTGCGCCGCCTGCGCGCGCCGCTCGCACTCGTCGCCGCTGCCGCGCTCGTGGCGGTCATCGGTGCGAACGTGCAGTGGCTGATCCTCGCGCGCGAGCGCGATGCGATCAACGCGCAGATGACCGAGGCGTTGCTCAACGCATTCCCGAAGACGACCGTCGTGCTCGACGCGCCGGGCCAGATGACGCGGCAATTGCAGCAGTTGCGCGTCGCCGCGGGTGAATTGTCGCCGGAAGACTTCCTGTCGCTCGCGGACGGTCTCGCGCGCTCGCTCGGACCGTTGCCCGTCAACGGGCTTGCCGCGCTCGATTATCAGAACCACCGCCTCGACGTGACGTTCAAGCCGACCGTGAAGGTCGATGCCGACTTCGGCCAGCGCCTCGCGCGCAACGGGCTCTCCGGCGCCATCGACAGCAATACGGGCAAGTGGACCATCAGGAGCGGACAATGAAAGAACAACTGCTCGAAGCGTGGGCCGGCTTCTGGGGCGCGCGCAACACGCGCGAAAAAGCGCTGCTGACATGGGGCTCGGTGGTGCTGGCTATTGTGATCGCGTGGTCGGTGTTGTGGTCGCCCGCGCAGGAAGGCCGCTCGAGTCTGCTCCAATCGCTGCCCGGCTTGCAGCGGCAGCTCGCGCAAATGACGGGGCAGGCCAACGAGGCGCGCGCGCTCGCCGGCATCGCGCAAGGCGTCGCGCCGACCGGCGGTGCGCTCAAGGACGCGCTGACCGCGTCGCTCAGCGATCACGGCCTGAACGCGACGCAGGTGCAGGTCATTGGCAATGCGGTGCAGATCCAGTTGAAAAACGCGTCGTTTCCGGCGTGGACCGCGTGGCTCGACGAGGTGCGCCGCCAGTTCAAGGTGCAGGTGTCCGAAGCGCATGTGACCGCGCTGAAGGAAGACGGCCAGGTCGATCTGACCGCGTCGCTGCAGCCGGCGACGATCAAGTGACCCGGCGCGGATAACCCCTGTGAAGAATCTCTGGATGCGCCGCATCGGCGCTGCGTTGCCGTGGGTGATCGTCGCGCTGTTTTCATGCGGCGCGGTGCTGCTCGTCACGCTGCCGGCCGCATGGATTACGCCGCAATTCGCGAAGGCGACGCATGGGCACGTGAATCTGATCGAACCCGATGGATCGCTGTGGCAGGGCTCCGCAGTGTTGATGCTGGCCGCGGGTCCCGACGGCGCCGGCGCGACGCTGCTGCCGGGGCGTATCGAATGGCAGACGTCGTTCTGGCCGCTTTTCACGGGCCGCGTGCGCATGCGGATGCGCCAGACCGATGCGATGCCTGACGCGGTTCAGGTCGATGTGTCGCGCCTTGGCGCCACCATGACGGCGGGCGCGATTCAGGTGCCGGCGTCGCTGCTCGCGGGTCTCGGCGCGCCGTTCAATACGCTGAACCTGCAAGGCGATGTGCGGCTGTCGTGGACCGACTGGCGCAGCTTCGGCCGCGACGCGTTCGGGCAGCTCTCAGTGCTGCTCAACGAAATGAGTTCGAGCGTGTCGCGTGTGAAGCCGCTCGGCTCGTATCGCGTCGTGATTCAGGCGCAAGGCGCGGCGGCGACGGTCGATCTGTCGACGCTGAAGGGACCGTTGCTGCTGAATGGGCGTGGGTCGTTCGGTGGGCAGTCGACGTCGTTTCAGGGCACCGCGAGCGCGACGCCGGATCAGCTCGACAATCTCGCGGGACTGTTAAATCTGATCGGGCCGCCGGTGGGGAAAGGGACGGTTTCGCTCGATTTCACGCATTGAGGCGTGGGTAGGGTCGTTGGCCGCGCCGCTTGTTCCCGACCGGTTAGTCGTTGCGCACTTCGCCCGCGGCGGCGCCCTTCTGCGCGACCGGCGCTGAACCAGCTGCCGCTTGCGGCGCCGACGCACCTTCCGCCGGGGCGGGCGCCGGCGCCGCGACCCCGCCATCTTCGCGATTCATCTGCGCGACATCCCAGCCGCCGCCGAGCGCCTTCACGAGTCCAGCCGACGACACCATGCGCTGGCCCGCGATGCTCGCGAGCTTCTGCTCCGCGTTAAACGCCGTGGTCTGCGCGGCGAGCACGTTCAGATAGTCGACGGTGCCGGCCTTGTACTCGTTCGTGACGATCGCGAGCGCCTGCTGCGCCGACTGCACGGCCTGCTGCTGCACGACGATTTCCCTGCCGAGAATACGCAGCGATGCGAGGTTGTCCTCGACGTCCTGGAACGCCGTCAGCACCGTCTGCCGATACGTGGCCACGTTCTGGTCGTAGGCCGCGCGTGCCGCGTCGGTCTGCGCGCCGCGCAGGCCGAAGTCGAAGAGCGTCGCGGCGAGCTGCGGGCCCACCGTCCAGAAGCGCGATGGCGCCTGCAGCAACTGCGAGAACACTGAGCTTTCGAAGCCGCCGCTCGTGGACAGCGAGAGTGTCGGGAAGTAGGCGGCGATCGCGATGCCGATCTGTTCGTTCGCGGCCGCGGCCTTGCGCTCGGCCGACGCGATGTCGGGGCGCCGCTCGAGCAGTGCCGATGGCAGCTGCGCGGGTACGTCGGGCGGCGTCGCATCGAGCGGCGCCGGCGGCAGCGAAAACGTCGAAGCGGGTTCGCCGACCAGCACTGCGATCGCATGCTCGTTCTGCGCGCGCGCGACGCCGTTGTCGATCGCGGCGGCTTGCGCGGACTGCAGTTGCGTCTGCGCTTGGATCACATCCGAGCGCGCGGCGACGCCCTGCGCATAGCGATTCTGCGTCAATTGCAACGACTTTTCGAACGACACGACGGTGTCGTCGAGCAGTTTTTGCTGGGAATCGAGCGAGCGCAGCGCGAAGTAGGTTTGCGCGAGCGTGCCTTGTGCCGACAGGCGCGCGTTCGCGAGATCGGCGGCGGCGCCCTGCTGCCCGGCTTTTTGCGCCGCCACGGTGCGGCTCACCTGGCCCCACAGATCCGGCTCCCATGTCGCGTCGGCGGACAGGCGGAAGCTGTTGGTAATCGAGCCCGACGAGCCGACCGAGCCGGTGCCCGTGACGAAGCCGCCGCTGCGTGCCGGCGATTGCTGCCGCTCGCCGCTGCCGTTCAGCGTGACCACCGGGAAATAGGCCGAGCGCGCTTCGGCGACGAGCGCGCGCGCCTGCCGGTAGGCGGCGGCGAATTGCGCGATCGACTGGTTTGACGCGTTGAGCTTGTCTTCAAGCGCGTTGAGCTGCGGATCGTTATAAATGGTCCACCACGGGCCGCGATCGTGCTGATCGTTCGGCTGCGCAACCTTCCAGCCTTCCGCGGCTTCCTTGTAGGACGCCGGAATTTCGGTTGTCGGCCGCTTGTAGTCGGGGCCGACCGCGCAGCCGGCCAGCATCGCGGCGAGCGCCGCCGCGACGGCGATCGTCATGGCGCGGGGCGCGGTGGCGCTACGGCGCGTCGTGAAATCGGACTGCATGCAAATGAATTCCTTGAATTCCTGTCGATTCGGCCCGTGGACAATGCAAAAGGCCGGCGGTTGCGCGTGGTCTGCTGCTGATGATGAAAATCGGGCGTGAACGAAGCTGCCGCGTGAGCCAGGTGGTTGTGCCGCGACGCGCGACCGCTAGCTTACTGCGCCTCGCCCGGAGACAGAAGAGTAATGCGGTGAGCCTTGCAGATGTGTTACGGAGGGTGTTCGCAAGGTTACGTGTCGTTACTGCGGCGGACGCGGAGGGCCAGGAGGATGTTTGGGCGGTCGGCGGATACGACCCGGCGGTGGGGCTGTCGCGCGCTGCCTTGCTGCAGGCAGCGCTGCCCGGAACTGCAGTGTGTTTGATCAGATGTGCGAGGGAAACGGGCGCCCGACGGATGCGGCTCGACAAAACGGCCCCGCGGGCTCAAGCGTCAGTCAACGTTGAACCGGCGGTTCCGTAACGTATGCGTGGACGCAAGGCTGATCAGGCGATTTGCGATTCGCTGGACGCGATTCACGCGCGAAGGTCAGCCGAGCCCTGGCGGGCCTGCTTGCCGGCGGCGGCGCGACACGCGGGCGCGTCGGAGCGCGTCTGGCAGATGACCGCGCCCGGCGCGATGCTTTTCATGGCCGACGGCGCCTTTGCTTTCATCGATGTTACGGCCAGCAACGCGACCGGCTTGACCGTAGCGGCGGGCTTCGCGCTGCGGCGCGCGCGCCGATGATCGATCCACGCGAGAAATAACACCCCAAGCGATCCGCCCGGCAGCACGAAAACGACTGCATAAAGGGCGAATTTCCACCAACGATACGGCTTCTGAAAATTAAGCAGCGCGGAATCGATCAGGGAGCGGCTCAGGCCGCCAAGGGTGTTTTTCAGGTACAGCATCGCGGGATTTCCTCTGCGGCCGGCACGGGCGGGCACGCTTTGAAGCGGTCAGAACATGGTCTCGAATGGCGCGAATCGCGCGTAACTCGTTGACTGACATAATATTGACTATGCAATTAAGTTTCAACATAGTCCGCGCGCAACCCCTGATCGAGTGTTGTTTTTCGAGCAGGCGCTTTGAGGAAGATCTGCGTTTTGTCTGATGTAGGAGATGAGCTGACGCACACCAAATCTGTGCATTTCGTGCTCATTAAGCAAGGAGTGACCCGATTATTCTCGCCAGATGCAAATAACGGCGCGCTGAAGGTGAGTGCTTGCTAACAGCGCGGGCCGATAAGGCATCCGGGAATGGCCGTCGTCGACCGCAAATGGAACCGTTGGCGCAAAAGAGTTTTACGCTTTGCGCCACCTAAAAGTGCAGCGACGTAAAGTGACCAACGCTTGAGGACACGGCTCGTTTTAGTTGCCTAGGCATGAATGCTATCGGGCGTATTTGCGCATCCTATCGATGGATGCTGAAATTCGCGAGGGTGCTCGCGACGCGCCCGATGCAAACGGTATGGACGAAAAAAAAACGGCATCGGCTCAATGCCGATGCCGCCGCACAATACGGGTCCGGGGAACGACGGCCCGTTTTTTCTGGCGGAAAAGAAACCGCGGAAAGGTATTACTGGCCGTCGACCTGGATTTCGACGCGGCGATTCTTCGCGCGGCCTGCAGCCGTCGCATTCGTATCGACCGGCGATGCGCTGCCGTAGCCATTCACGCTGTAATTCGCGGCGCGCAAGCCGTGCGATCCGAGATATGCCTGAACCGAGCGCGCGCGGGCTGTCGACAGCCGCTCGTTGAGCGCGGCGGAACCGGTCGAATCGGTGTAGCCGGCGATCGTCAGTTGCTGGACATCGACGCCGCGATTGGCCGCGATAAATTCGTCGAGGTTCGCCTTGGCGGCGGGCGTGAGCGTCGCGCTGTTGGTGGCGAAGTTCGCGTCGCCTTGCAGCGTGACCTTGCGAGCCGGCGCGGGTGCCGGTGCGGGCTGCGGAGCCGGTTGCGGCGCCGCTTGCGGAGCAGGCTGCTGAACGACCGGCGTCGCGCAGGTGAAGAGAATTTCACGCGGATCGTTTTCGGGCTTATAGCCGGAGATCGCGCGATCGGTAGCGGACACGCGCAACGCCTGCTTGTCGCCGCAAACCTTGCGGACCTGGTCCATACAGCTTTCCGTGGTTTCGGCGAGGCCCAGACACTGCACGCGATGCGCCTGCGTGCCGTTGGCCAACGTGATCACGTCGTTGTTATAGGTAAGACCGGATGAAGTGGTGCAACCAGCCGCGAGTGCGACGCAGGCGGCCGCGAAGAAAAGTCGAATGTACATGGGAGCTTCTCGATGGAATTGAGGGTGACCGAACGATAAATTCGGTCATCGACATGTCCAATCGGAGAAGTCTTAAAGCATCCCTATAAAGCCGCGTGACGGACTCGCTGACTACTGCGAGACCGGCTCGCCTGTAGGCGACGGCATCGTTTGCCCGGGCATCGCGTCGGCGGGATGGGTTGCCGGTGGCGTCGACGTGCCTGCCGGCGTCGTGACATTCGCATTCGCGTTTGTGTTGCCGCCTCGCACGTACTGCTTGAAGTCCGCGCCCGCTTCCCAGGGATTCGGCTTGCACCCGAGCGAGCTGTCGCAATGCGCGGAGAAGCCGATCGTCGATGTGCCGTCGTTGTTCGACGCCTTCGTGATCTGATAAGCGAGGTCGCGCTTGCCGCCGTCGGGGCCCGCGGTCTGGATCAGCGAATCGGTGGCGGTCGTCACGTCGAAGCGCGAATGATCGGTCACCCAGGTTCGCGCACGCTGCCACCACATGTCGCATTCGGCTTTCGTCGAGCACGTGAGCGGCGCCGTGGCGATCTGCATCACGTCGGGGTTCACCTGCCCGCGCGTCGAGCATCCGGCGGCGAGCACGCACAACACGGCCAATAGACCTTTTTTCATCGCATCCTTCCTCCCTGAACGATGCACGCCCTCGTCGCGAGCTTCGCGCGCCGGTCTGCAGGCGCTTCGCAGGCTGTTTCGCAGGCCGGTCTGCAATACTGCAATACAGGTTGGACCCGCGCGCGCCGAGCGTGTTTCATGCGATTGAATGCGATCGGGTACGTTTGGGGCCACGCTTCGATGCTTTCACTCGATGCGCGGCGGCGGCGGTGGAATTCTTGCTGATCGCGCACGCGCGCGAGGTCCAGGCGGGTAGACGTTACCTCGCGATACGTACGCGCGACTTTTCGCAGTTTCTGAATGCCGACGTCAGACGCTGAAGCGGTTCAACGTGTACGCGCGATACGCGGCGACGAACGCATCGAATGAGCCCGTTTCTTCGCGCTCGAGTTTTTCTTGTGCGGCGAGCGATTCCACGGCGAGCGTCTCGAACTCTTTCTCCGACGCAGCATCGAGCGGCCGCGCGCCGAAGTACGCCGCGTGCGCTTCGCTTTGCTCGAGCCCAAAGGCGAGGAAGCCTTGCTGCTTGTCGCGCATCGTTTGCAGCACGCGCGCCGAAGGCGTCAACGACGGGTCCGCGAGCTTCGCGCGCTGCGCCGCGACCGCACGCGTATGACTGTCACCGCCTTGAACCGCATCGAGCGTGGTCGCCGCGATGGCGATGCGATCAAGCAAGGTGTTCGCCCAATCCATCATCGCCACGGGCTGACCATCGCGCATCAGTTCGAGGCCCGGCTTGCGGCCTTCCGTTGTCACGAGACAGAAGTTGCGGTTCGCTTCTGTGTACGCGAGCGGCGGCAGCGGCGCGCTGTCCTCGAGGGCGCAGACAAGCAGATACGCATCGAGGAAGCGCGCGGCTTCGAGCGACAGGCCGGTCGGTTCGAACGGATCGATATCCATGCAACGGACTTCGACGTATTGCACGCCGCGCGCCGCGAGTGCATGCAGCGGACGCTCGCCCGAATACGTGACGCGCTTCGGCCGGATCGTCGAGTAGAACTCGTTTTCGATCTGCAGCACGTTCGTGTTGATCTGCACCCATTCGCCGTCGCGCTTGGTACCGATTGCTTCGTACTGCGGATAAGGCTGGCTGACCGCTTCGGCGAGCGCATCGAGGTAGCCGGAAAGCGTGTCGTAGTCCGCATGAAGCGCGGACTGACCGGTCGTGTTCGAGTAGCCGAGATCGCTCATTCGCAGGCTCGTGGCGTACGGGCGATAGAACGTGTCGGCGTCAAATGCTTCGAGCGTATGCGGACGGTTGCGCAAAAAGCGCCTGTCGAGCGCCGGCGACGCGCCGAACAGATACATGAGCAGCCAGTTCGTGCGGCGGAAATTGCGGATCAGCGCGAGATAGCGTTCGGACTGGAAATCGACCGCGCTCGCAGTGGATTGCTGGTCGACGTGCAGCAGTCGCCACACTTCTTCGTTCAGCGAATAGTTGTAGTGGATGCCGGCGATGCATTGCATCGTGCGCCCATAGCGCAAAGCGAGGCCGACGCGATACACGTACTTCAGCTTGCCGATATTCGATGTGCCGTAGCGCGCAATCGGGATTTCGTCGTCTTCGGGCAGCAGCCCGGGCATCGAGTTGTTCCACAGAATCTCGTTGCCGAGCTTTCCGTAGACGAAGCGATGCAGCGTTTCGAGTTGCTCGAGCGCGAGCGAGGCGTCGTGCTCGGCGGGCGTGATGAGTTCGAGCAGCGCTTCCGAATAATCGGTGGTCAGCGACGGATGCGTGAGCGCCGAGCCGAGCGCGCGAGGATGCGGCGTCGTCGCGAGACGACAATCGTGTGTGACACGCAGACTTTCTTTTTCGATGCCGCGCAGGCCCGTCGTCAGCGCGTCGCGCTGCGGGCCGGAAGTCAGCACGGACAGACGGTGTAACAGCGCGTCGGTCGTGCGCGGGGATTTCGTGTTTGGCATTGAATGATGTCGCACGCTGCCGGGGTGGTGATACCCGGCTACCGCATGCACGATGCGGTTGATCACGCGCGGCGTAATTTTCAGTAGCGGGCACTTTAACATCTCGCCACGACGGCTGCTTGACCCGACTTGGCGCGCTTTCGAAGCGACTCGGCGGGCGGCGCAATTCGGTTCGAATAGCGCGTGCCCGGGCGCTGGGTCGGGCGTGCGTGCTCCGTCTACTGTACGCCGCAGGTGGGTGTTTTACACGGCGTGCAACCCGTTTATGCGCGCTTATGCTCGTTTTCGCGTTGCACCATGAGCGGTGGTCGTCAGGCTGAGGTCGGCATGGTTAGGATTGGTATGAGCTGTGATCGCCAGCTTGCAAATAAATGCCGTCTTTATACCAACGGTTAGCGATCTCAACTAACCGGTGCTATCCGCCCCGCGCGGCGCCCATCCGGTCCGTAACTTCATTCCACAGGTGCATCGCGGCATACGCGCGCCACGGCCGCCACGCATCGGTGCGCGTGCGCTGCTGGGTCGGGCGGACCAGCGCCGGGTCGCGCGCGGCGATCGATTGCATCAGTACCAGATCCCATGCGGGCCACGCATCGGCGTCGCGCCATGCGCGCATTGCGACGTATTCGACGGTCCACGGTCCGATGCCGGGCAGCGCGAGCAGCGCGGCGCGCAGCGCCGCGGCGTCGGCGGTGGGGTCGTCGAGCGGCACCGCGCCGGTCGCGACTGCCTGCGCGAAACCTTGCAGTGCGGCAACACGCTTGCCAGGCATGCCGATCTGCGCGAGATCGACGGACGCCAGCGCGGCCGGTGTCGGAAAACGCCACGCGGTGCGTTCGTGCGGATGGTCTTCGATACGTTTGCCGGCGCGCTCGACGAGCCGGCCGATGATCGTCGTCGCGGCTTTCACGCTGACCTGCTGGCCGACGATTGCGCGCACGACCAGTTCGAAGCCCGACCACGCGCCCGGCACACGCAGACCGGGCGCCGCGTCGACGAGCGGCGCGAGCCACGGATCCGCGGAAAGCGCCGCGCCGATCGCGCGCGGATCGGCGCGCAGGTCGAACATGCGCGAGATCGGTTCGACGAGCGAATCTGCATGGCGCGCGGCGGCGCCGTCGATGGTCGCGACGAGGCAGCGCTTCTTCGGATGCTGCGTGACCTGCAGCGTGCCGCTGTCGCCGGCCCATTCGATCGCGCGCCGGTACGCGCCCTCTTCGACTGCTTCGACCCCTGGTGTTGCGCGGCCCGAGAAGAAGCGCAGCGTGCGCGGCCAGTCGTACGGTGCTTTGAACGGTAGTTCGAGTTCGATGTTGTTTTGGGTGCTCAAGCGGCGTGGCCCAGGTCGGCGGTTTGGTTTGATTGGCGGGTTGCGGTTGCGTTTGAGGTTGCCCTGCCGCGAGTGGCGGCAGCCGTGGACGCGCCGCTTGTCGATTTGCCGTTCGCCGGCGCCGCATGCGATGCGCCGTCGCCGTGCTGCCGTTCTGCATCGAGCAGCGCCGCCTTGCGCTCCGCGCCCCAGCGATAGCCGCTCAACGACCCGTCCTTATGCAGCACGCGATGGCACGGAATCGCCAGCGCCACCGGGTTAGATGCGCACGCGCCGGCGACCGCCCGCACGGCCTGCGGCGAGCCGACCGCTTCCGCGATCTCCGAGTAGCTGCGCGTCTCGCCGTACGGAATCCGACGCAGCGCGTCCCAGACGCGCTGCTGGAACGCTGTCGGCGCGATGTCGAGCGGCAGGTCGACGCGCTGCTCCGAGCCACGCAGGTACGCATCGATTTGCGCGACGAACGGGGCGAGCCGTGCCGCATCCTCGACGAGTTCGGCGTTCGCGAATTCCTCACGGAGTCCGTCGACGAGTTCGGCCCGGTCGTCGCCGAACGCGATCTTGCAGATCCCGCGATCGGTGGCCGCGACGAGCACGGTGCCGAGCGGCGTCGATGCGCTCGCATGGCGCACGACGAGGCCCGCGCCCTTGCGGCGATACGCGGACGGCGCCATGCCGAGTTCAGCCGGCGCGGTGTCGTACATGCGCGACGGCGAGCTGAAGCCGGCGTCGACCGTGGCGCGCGTGACGTTGGTGCCCCGCTTGAGCGCGTCGCGCAGCGCCGCGCCGCGCTGCGCGGCCTGATACTGGCGCGGCGACACGCCGACCACGCGCTTGAAAAGTCGTTGCAGATGGAACGGGCTCACATGCACCGCGTCGCTCAGCTGGGCGAGCGTCAGCCGCTGCTGCGGGTCCGCATCGAGCACCGCGCACGCGCGATTGACGATGTCCATCTCGCGCGGCAGACCGCCCGGCTGACAGCGCTTGCAGTCGCGGTAGCCGGCGGCGCGCGCGGCGTCCTGGGTCGCGAAGAATTCGACGTTCTCGCGGCGCGGCTGGCGCGATGAGCACGACGGGCGGCAGAACACGCCGGTCGTCTTCACGGCGTAGAAAAAGGCGCCGTCCGCCTGCGCGTCGTGGCTCGCGACGGCGGCCCAACGGTCGGATTCGGTGGAGTATGCGGTTTTCATCGTTAGCGCTCGTGGACAGGTTTCGACGGTTCCCAGATTACGGCGCACGTCGACACACTACGCTCCGCTTCTTGCTGTGTCATTGCGCGGTCGCTGCCCGGCTGGACACAGGCCGGGGCTTCCCTGCGCTTCCCAATTATTGGGGGCGGAAGCGCCGTCCTTATGCCAATGTGGCAAAACGACACAACATCGGGTTTTCCCTTAAAAAGTTATTGCGTCGCGGTAGGCCGTTGTGTATAGTGATTCCTGTCTCCTCCATGTCTCCTCCTGATATGGATTCAGCCCGCTCAAATCAGCGGGCTTTTTTTCGTCCATACGTTTCGTGGCGGTCCTGCGGTTGCTGGTATCCGGGCGGTCGTGTCCCGTGTGCGGCGGCGTTCTCCGGCAAGTCATCTTCCCATTTTGCCCTGCTGCGCCCGGCCCTCCCGCCTATCCCCTACACTCTTCATCACGGCTCCAAACCAGTTGAAGAGGCGGCAATCATGAAGTTTCACATCCGCGAGATTGACCACGTCGTAATCAGGGTCGAAGACGTCGACGCGATGACGCGCTTCTATTGCGACGCGCTCGGTTGCAGCGTCGAGAAGGAACAACGCGACATCGGATTGACCCAGTTGCGCGCCGGCCGCTCGCTGATCGATCTGTTGCAGGTCGGCGCGAAGATCGACCGTCCGGATAGCGGACCGCCCACCGCAGGCCGGAATATGGACCACCTGTGTCTGCGCGTCGAACCGTTCGACGAAGCGGCGCTCGAGGCCCATCTGATCGAGCGTGGCGCGCGCATCGGCGAAAAAGCGGTGCGTTACGGCGCGGACGGGTTCGGGCCGTCGCTGTACCTGTTTGATCCGGAAGGCAATATGGTCGAGCTGAAGGGGCCGCCGGACGCGGCGCGGACGACGTCGCTGTAAAGGCCGACGCCCACGTCGGCGCCGGTGCCCAGGCGATCAGCCTCACTTACTTCATTTCACTTCGCGCCCTGCGAAACCGACCGCGCGTCCGCTGCGCCCTTCAACACCGTCCATTCGATCGGCACCGCATCGGCGTCGGCGCTGCCGAGCCACGCGGCGCCATCCTGCACCGTGCATTGCAGACGCATCGTTCTTGCCGCGAGCGCGCCGAGCGCCGCTGCGACATCTTCGCCAAGCGACCAGACCGTCACATTGCGCAACCGCTCGACCTTGCCGCGCACGCCTTGCCACCAGATGTCGGAGGTCCGGCCGCCATACGCGATCACGATGACCTCGTTTGCGCGGCCGCTCGCTTTCGCGATGCGCCGCTCGTCGGGCTGGCCGATATCGATCCACGTTTCGATCGCGCCGGTCAGATCTTTCTGCCAGAGATCGGGTTCGTCCGTGTCAGAGAGGCCTTTGCAGAACTCGAGCCGTTCCTGGGCGAACAGGGCGAACGCAGCAACGCGGACCATCATCCGCTCGGCGGTTTCGGACGGATGCAGGGCGATGGTCAGCGAATGGTCGGCGTAGTAGTGCCGATCCATGTCGGCGATCTGCAGTTCGGCCTTATAGATTGTCGATTTGAGCGCCATGGAGAGTCCCGGTCCCGCAAACGAGGACCGGAGAGTAAAGAGTGATTCGGGGCCGTAGTAGCGTGCCATTTTGATACTGCCTTCTGTCGCGCGTCACGCGCGTCTCGCCGATGAAACGGTTTTTGCCGAAGCGCGGCGAGGACGGATGTCTTCGCTTGCCGTACAACGCACTCAGCTTCCTATGATGTGAGATGAAGCAATGGGCGTGCCGCGCGACGCATCGGTTTGACACCGGATCGAAAGGCGGGAGGAGCGTGATGATACCGAATCTGCCGACGCGGTATGACAGCGAGATGGCGAGACGTGAACGCAAGTGCGGCCAGGCGTTCTACGCGCTGATGGAGGATTTAAGCCAACTCGTGCGCGTTGCAGGTGGCGAACAGGTATTCCGGTGTTGCGTGAAGGTGAGCAAAAGTAAAACGGCTGGGCGATTATCGCCCAGCCGTTTTCGGGTACGCAAAACCTTGTTCGGTCTTCTAAAGACCGTCACTGTCTGGATTTATCCGACAAAGCGTCGGGTGAAAACCCACTATTGCTTGATGAAATGATCGTTGGTCCAGAGGCCTTCAGTGTCGCTATTCGCCGCGTTGACGAATTCGACGTCGTGTCCATCGACACGCACGATGCGGAAAGTCGCGTTTTCAGGAGTGGACAGGCATTGGAAGCCTGAGAAAAACTCCTGCATTTTCTGCTGCTCGCCGGCCTGCTCGTGCTGGCGCACCGCGTCGAGCTTGTCCTTCGACAGACAGCCATACGCATTGGCCTTCAATTGCACAGTTTGTTGAGGCTTCAGGTCCTGGGCCTGGGCGGCAGATGCAGCTGCGAAAGCTGCCATAGCAAAGAGAACCGCGACGCGCATCTTCATAAACACCTCCGTGCGGGTTAATACTCAGGTTAGCTATGTATTTAACTTCAGGGGGATACCCGCACTTTCGAATTTAGAAGAACTACGTGGAATCACAAGCATGACTTGTGTGCGATTGCAATAGCGGCGGATTGTCGCAGCTTCATTCGTGCGGTGACGCACGTGAATGCCACCGGGAAAAAGATGCATATTTAATCGCGACTGCTGGACCGATTCGACTCGACCGCTTTGTCCGACAATCGTCTGCGGCCAATATTCTCGTTTACGCGGACATGCAATTAAGTGACTGGCTAAACGCTTTAACGATACTTGATGCAACGCACACAAAGTCATTGAAGTGATTGGCGAAAAAGCACGGTCGCATGTGGCAAACGGCGAATAAAAATCATGCCCGAACGACAACGGCCCTGCCGCGAATGTGCGACGCTGCAGTTCGTCTTGCACTTCGAGAAAGTTCGTGGATAAATCGGAACGACTTTCCAGGGAGACTTCCGTTATGACGCTGGCCCACTGGCTTCCGTTCTTTATTGCATCAGCCATTCTCGTCGCCATTCCCGGCCCCACCGTGCTGCTCGTCGTGTCGTACGCGCTCGGTCACGGACGCCGCTATGCGCTTGCGACCACCGCGGGCGTCGCGCTTGGCGATCTGACGTCGATGACCGCGTCGATGCTCGGGCTCGGCGTGATCCTCGCCGCGTCGGCAACGCTTTTCACCGCGCTCAAATGGGTCGGCGCCGCTTACCTGATCTATCTCGGTGTGAAGTTGTGGCGCGCGCCGGTCCAAGCCGAAGACGCGACGCTCGACACGAGCACCGAGACGCGCACGGGCCGCATTTTTACCCATGCATACGCAGTAACGGCGCTCAACCCGAAGAGCATTGTCTTTTTTGTCGCGTTCGTGCCGCAGTTCATCGATACGCAAGTCGCGACGTGGTCGCAGATTGCGGTGTTCGAGGCGACCTTTGTCACGCTCGGCGCGCTCAATGCGCTCGGTTACGCGTTGCTTGCGTCGGTGGCGCGTCGCGCAATTCGCCGGCCTGGCGTGCAACTTGCTGTAAATCGCACAGGTGGAACCTTACTGATCGGGGCCGGCATGCTCGCAGCGGCCTGGAAAAAGGCCGCTGCCTAGAGTGCTTTGTGGCGTTGCGCCACCGTTGTGTAGCAATGAGCCGTGCGAGGGTGAACCTTGGCGAAAAGGTACGGTCTGCAATCTCAGTGAAGATTGTGCGTGCTCACCCACACGGAATGCATGCAGCAACAGGTAGGACGCCTACAATGAAATTGCGAGTCAACATCGATCCACGGAGGCTAATGTGATCGAGCATCTGGTTCTAGGCGCGTTTCTGATTGTGCCGCTTCTGATCGTCGCATTTCTCTTTTCGGATGAGCTTTGGCAGGAACATCGCCAGCAGCTCGAGGAAGAGTTTGACGCGGCGCGCCGGATGGATTGGCGGCATCCGATCCGTAGCTTCCTGCATCACTGAGCATTCCCGGCTCCGGATTCCTTTCGCGATCGCGGGAGGCGTTCGGGTCGGTTGTTGCGAGTATTCGCGCTCATTCGCGCTGTTTTGTGTTTCGTGGAAAGCGTGCTTCGTGTAGCTGTTGGCTCTGGATCTTGCCGAGCCCTGCGCTTACCACGTTGTGCGGCTCGGAGTCCCCACCGGGCGGCAAGACAGCGGACGATGAGCCGTTGTGAGTCTATTGCGCCGCCGCACTCTGCGTCACTTCACTGATCACTCTCCGAATTGCCCCTTAAACGCCGCATTGCTCGCCCGATTGCGATCGCAGTCGCGCGCCTATGCTTGGCATATCTATTCGTCTAATCCCATTGCGCATTAAATGCGACCTACCTGTTATTGGAGGGTGGCGCGGCGATGAAAAGGGCGCTACATTTAATCTTCAGAAGATCAGACGTAATAGAACGTAGGGGCCTGACTATTGCACCGGGGGGCGCATATGAACGGGTTGCTCGATCGCGATATTGCTCACATTGCTCGTGTGATGCGTCCATCACTGACTGGCGATTTCGGCGGTCCTATTCTCACATCGGCTTATTGGCGACAGCGGCTGCATCGGCTGCTCGAAGCGCCGATGCTGACCAAGGTGCAGTTGTGCGCAATCGATAGCCTGCTGATTGAACTCGACGAGTTCGATGCCGGCGGCCTCGGCGTGATGTTTCCGCAACCGATTGAAGCGGCTGACGGAACGCAAGAGGCCATCCAGTCGGCTTGAATGCTGCGTGTGTGGATTCGCGCGTGCTAGTGTTTTCGCGCGATGTCTTGCTTTGCTATTTGCCGATACAGAAGCGGCTGAAAATCACCCCCAACAGATCATCGGAAGTGAATTCGCCGGTGATCGAATTCAATTGCTCCTGCGCGAGCCTCAATTCTTCCGCAAACAAATCCAGCGCCTGGGCGTTCTGATCGGCGTGTTGGGTGGCGAGCGCCAGGTGCGCGTCGGCGGCGCGCAGTGCAATCAGATGACGCTCGCGTGCGAGATAGACGCTTTCTGCTCCAGCCTGCCAGCCCGCAATGCGCAGCAGTTCCGCGCGCAGCAGTGCGATGCCGTCGCCGTGTTTCGCTGACAGGCGGACTTCGCGCAGGTCGGCGCTGCGTGATGCTTCGCCCTCACCTTTGCCATTTGCGGCTTCGAGTTCGCGTACGGCCGCTGGGAATTCCGTCAGATCCGTCTTATTCAGAACCCGCACTACAGGCACGCCTTTAGGAAAGCGCTCAGCGATGCGCTCGTCTTCGGCCGTCACGCCTGCGCGTGCGTCGAGCAAATGCAGCACGACATCGGCCTTTTCGATCTCGCTCCAGGTGCGAGCGATGCCGATCTTCTCGACTTCGTCTTCCGTATCGCGCAGGCCGGCCGTGTCGATGATGTGCAGCGGAATGCCTTCGATCTGAATCGTCTGGGCGACCTTGTCGCGCGTCGTGCCGGCGATCGGGGTGACGATCGCGAGTTCGGCGCCCGCCAGCGCATTCAGCAGCGACGACTTGCCGACATTCGGCTGCCCCGCCAGCACGACCGACAGCCCTTCGCGCAGCAGCGCGCCTTGCCGCGCATCACGGAGCACGGCTGCAAGACGCTGACGAATCCGCCTGAGCTTGCCGCGCGCATCCGCGGCTTCGAGGAAGTCGATTTCCTCTTCCGGAAAATCGAGCGTCGCTTCAACGAGCATCCGCAGCGTGATGACTTCTTCGACGAGCGCGTGGATGTCGCGCGAAAACGCGCCTTCGAGCGATCGTCCCGCCGACCGTGCCGCAGCCTCGGTGCTCGCCTCGATCAGATCCGCGACGGCTTCCGCTTGCGCGAGGTCGAGCTTGTCGTTGAGGAACGCGCGGCGCGTGAATTCGCCCGGCTCAGCGAGGCGCAGCGCGAAGGCCTTGCCCGCGTCGACGCAGCGTTGCAGCACGAGCTGCAGCACGATCGGGCCGCCGTGGCCCTGCAGTTCGAGCACATGTTCGCCGGTGTACGAGTGCGGCGCCGGAAAGTACAGCGCGATGCCGCGATCGAGCACGTTGCCGGCTTCGTCAAGGAACCCGACGTAACTGGCGTGACGCGGCTTCAGCACTTGCCCCGTGAGTGCGCGCATCAACGTTTCGGCGGCTGCCTCGCCGGCCCGTCCGAACGAAATACGCACGACGCCGATCCCGCCGCGTCCGGGTGCGGTGGCGATGGCGACGATGGGATCGGAGTCGGTCGAGAGCATGGCAAATCGAAAAATCTGAAATTTCGCAAACAGCGCGTCTGGAGTGGGTTCTTCAAGCGCCGAGCATTGTAGCGCGGCGGTGCGGCGGGTCTTCGACCCAGCGGTGAGTCTTGATTCCGCTGTTTGGCGTACAGACGTATCTTATTTGAGATAAGCTGCGCATAAGATTGACTCAGTTGATCGAGCAAAAGATCTTACGACGCTTCGCTTTCCACGTATGGATTCTGACGTTCTTGCTAGCTTCTTAAGCATTCTCTGATTCGATTCTGAATCGAGTCATTCATATCTCAATTAAGCTAATCTTAGCCTGTATGGTTGGCTACGACTTGAGATTGCAAATGCACAATCTCGACATGCCTACCTCCTACGAAAAACGAGCCTTCTCCGATCGCCTCAAGCTCGCGCTAAGACGCGTTCCGGAAAAGCCGGACGGTCCGACCGAACTCGCGCGCTTTTTCAATTTGCGCTTCGAGGGCGATCCCGTGTCGACGCAAACGGTCGACAAATGGCTGAAAGGCCGCACGATCCCGAAACGCGACAAGCTCGAGACGCTTGCGAACGCGCTCAACGTCGACCTGCACTGGTTGCAATACGGGCCTTCGCCGAAAGTCACGACGACCACGAAGAGGAAGCCAAAGCCGGTAAAGCCACCACCACCGCCGCCGCCTGAAGAGAAGTATCCAACTTCGGCCGAGTCGCTCGAGCTGGCGAACAAGATCGAATCGTTGATGCCGCACCATCGTTATCTGGTGCAGGAACTGGTCGCGCAATTCTACGGCGACGTCGAGGAAGAGTGATCAACCGACTGGCTCGTAGCCGACGGTAGTCGACCGTTGTTGACCATCATTGACGATTGCAGCCGATAAAAAAGCCGTCCTTCAATTCTGAAGGACGGCTTTTGTTTTATTGCCGGAAAAACTAGCCGCGCTGGATGCGCGGCGCAATCACATCACGCCGGCTTCTTCTTGCTCGCACCCATCATCCGCGTGATGTAGTACTGCTGCGCGATCGACAGCACGTTGTTCACGACGTAGTACAGCACGAGACCGGCCGGGAAGAAGAAGAACATGACCGAGAACGCGATCGGCATGAACATCATCATCTTGGCTTGAACCGGGTCCGGCGGCGTCGGGTTCAGACGCGTCTGAATGAACATCGAGACGGCCATCAGCACCGGCAGGATGTAATACGGATCCTGTTGCGACAGATCGTGAATCCACAGAATCCACGGCGCGCCGCGCATTTCGACTGACGACAGCAGCACCCAGTACAGCGAGATAAACACTGGAATCTGAATCACGACCGGCAGACAGCCGCCGAACGGGTTCACCTTCTCGGTTTTGTACAGCTCCATCAGCGCCGAATTCATCTTCTGCGGATCGCCCTTGAAGCGTTCGCGCAGCGCCTGCATACGCGGCGTGATTTCCTTCATGCGCGCCATCGACTTGTAGCTGGCCGCCGACAACGGGAAGAACACCGCCTTGATCAGCAGCGTGAGCAGCACGATCGCCCAGCCCCAGTTGCCGACATAGCTGTGGATCTTCTCGAGCAGCCAGAAAAGCGGCTTCGCGATGATCGTCACCCAGCCGTAGTCCTTGACGAGTTCGAGGCCCGGCGCGATGCCTTCGAGCATGCGCTCTTCTTCCGGACCGGCGAAGAGGCGCGCCGATACGTCATACGACTGGCCCGGCTGGATGGTCGGCAGCTGCTGCGTCACACCGACGCGATACAGCGACGGGTCGAGTTTGTTGATGTAGATCTTGCGCTCGACGCCCTCTTTCGGAATCCACGCCGACGCGAAGTAATGCTGGACCATCGCGACCCAGCCGTTGTTGGCCGAGGTGGCGTAGTCGTCCTTGTTCTTGTCGACATCGCTAAACGACAGCTTCTGGAAGTGATGCTCGGCCGTGTACACCGCCGGCCCGATGAACGTGTGCGAGAAGCGCGGCGTTTCGACCGGCTGGCTGTCGCGCACGAGCTCCATATACGCGGTCGGCGAGACCGGCGTCGTGCCGACGTTCTCGACCTTCGTATCGACGTTGATCACATAGCTGCCGCGCGTGAACGTGTAGGTCTTGATGACCTTCACGCCGCCTTTTACCGGCGACTCGAGGCTGATCTTCATCGTGTTCGCGTTGCCCGCCAGGTCGTGCACCTGGTTCGGGACCGGCGTGAAGATGTCGTTGTGATTCGGATAATCGCCGCCGAAGAGACCGGTACGCGCGAGATACGTGTGGTCCTTCGTGTGATCGAACAGCGTGATCACGAGATCCGGCTGCTTACCATCGCCTTGCTTGATGAGCGTGAGCTTCGACAGCGTGCCGCCCTGCGTATCGATATCGCCGCGGTACACGTCCGTGCTGAACGGAATCTGCTGGGCCTTCTGCTCGGCCGGCGTGGTCGTGCCGGGCGCGGTGCCTGCGTCAGTGGTCTGCGGCAGATCCGACGTCTGCGTGCCGGGCGTCGTCGTGCCGGACGCGGCGGTGGTTGCAGTGCGCGTCGGCGTCGCGCTCGGGAAGAACATCGACGGGTGCCCATGGAACCGCTGCCAGTTGTCGAACAGCATGACAAGCGATACGAAGAAGATGACCCATAGGACCGTGCGTTTGATATCCATGCGTTGTCTCAGTCGAGGCGAGAGCGCATCAGCGCTTTTCAGATTTGGGTGGCGGGACTAGATCGACGCCGCCGGCCGAAAACGGATGGCAGCGGCACAGACGCCTGGCGGCGAGGTATGTTCCGCGCGCGGCGCCATGATACTGGATTGCTTCGCGCGCGTAATCAGAACAGGAAGGATAAAAACGGCACCGGTTGCCGAGCAGCGGACTCACGGCAACTTTGTAAAACCGCAGTAAAGCGAACAGTACCGTTTGCATGGCTACAGCGGCCGGACCGCCAAACACGCTTCGACCTTCATGGCGCCGCCGGCGGTGTGGCGGGCGTCTCAGCCACCGCGGGCGGCGCGGCTTCCCGCCTTGCGATCTCGCGCGCCACCTTATCCAGCAGCCCATCGATCTCGCCGCGGAACAACGCTTTCAACGGCGACGACGACGCGCTGGGGAAAACCTTCTTGTCGATCTTTGTATGAAGCCGGATCAACACGTCCCACCCGCCGAATTCCCCGCGACGCAACCGGAACGCTTCGCGCGCAAGCCGGCGGATCAGATTCCGCGTGGCCGCGCGTGGCGCAAACTTCTTTCCGATGACGAGACCAAGCCGCGCGTCATTCCCCGTGGGCCGCGCATAGACGACGAAATGCGCGGTACGCCGCCACGGGCGCAAACGAAAAACGGATGAGAACTCATCCGTTTTGAGCAGCCGGGCGGCTTTGGGAAAGGCGGCTTGCGCTCGCTGCATCGGAACGGTGACGTTCTGCTGCGCTGCTGCCGTTCCCGCCACATCGCGGGTATCAGCCACAGCGCGGGACAAGATGGACGAAGACCGCAGACGACGTTGCGCCAATACCGCTGATGACGACGACCGCGTCTGCCTTAGATGGCCAGACGCTTGCGGCCCTTCGCGCGGCGGGCGTTGATGACCTTGCGGCCGCCGGCAGTCTTCATGCGCACGCGAAAGCCATGGGTGCGTTTGCGACGGGTAACGGAAGGTTGGTAAGTACGTTTCATGTTGCTCTCACTTTCTTGTGTGAAATGACCACGGTGGGCCGCTGCTCTGGACCGCTTGCGGACGGGTACGGCGCGCCGCCTGGTTACTGCGTGTCTTGCGTCTTCAGCGGGCGCCTGGCGACCCGGCATTCACGCTGGCCGGGCGGCACGAGAAATTGGTTTCTGCGGAACCCGCTATTTAAACCGGTTTTCTTTTGGTCGTCAATAGTTTAGGTCAGCGTTCGGGCGCGCTGCGGCCGCGCAAAGCAGGTCGCGCGCGGTTGATCGTGCCCTGTGGATAACTCAACTTTCCGGCGCGATTTGGGTTTAGAATCTCGCCTTACATCCCAAGAATCCTGCACGCCGCTCCATTTCGCTCGCTGCCGCAAAGCCTTGTGGCGCAAGCGTTTGGGGCTGTTTCGTCCGGCTGCTTCGGGCCTCGTCGCGTGAAGTGACAAGAGCAGCGTCGAATGCGCGGTGCAACCATAACGACAGCGACTTGATGAACGAATTCTGGCAACACTGTTCCGCATTGCTGGAGCGTGAATTGACGCCCCAGCAGTACGTTACGTGGATCAAACCGTTGGCCCCGGTCGCCTTCGACGCCGACGCGAACACGTTGAGCATTGCTGCGCCGAACAGGTTCAAGCTCGACTGGGTCAAGAGCCAGTTTTCCGGACGTATCACCGACCTCGCACGCGATTTCTGGCACACGCCGGTCGACGTGCAGTTTGTCCTGGATCCCAAAGCATCGATGCGCGGTGCTCCGCAGGCGCAGGCTGCACAAGCACGTCCGTCGTCCGCGTCTGCGTTGAATGGCGGCGTGGCTGCAGTTAACGCAGCTGTGAGCGCGGTGCAAGCGGCACACGCTGCGCGCGTCGGCGCGAGCGGCTTCGGCGGCAGCGCGACGGCTGGTGGCATGTCCGCGGCCAATGGCGCACATAGTGCACATAGTGCCGCCGCCCAGCACGCTCACGCGATCCACCATTCGTCACACCAAACCGCCGACGATTCCGCCGACCTCGACCTCCCGAGCCTCGACGCAAACGAAGCCGCCGCCGCGCGCCGCACCTGGCGCCCGTCGCAAGGCGGCGCGCCGGCCAGCAGCGGCGAAACGGACTCGATGTACGAGCGCTCGAAGCTGAACCCGGTGCTGACCTTCGACAATTTCGTCACCGGCAAGGCGAACCAGCTCGCGCGCGCGGCGGCGATTCAGGTGGCCGACAACCCGGGCGTGTCGTACAACCCGCTCTTCCTGTACGGCGGCGTGGGCCTCGGCAAGACGCACCTGATCCATGCGATCGGCAATCAGCTGCTGATGGACAAAGCCGGCGCGCGCATCCGCTACATCCACGCGGAACAATACGTGTCGGACGTGGTGAAGGCGTACCAGCGTAAAGCGTTCGACGACTTCAAGCGCTACTACCATTCGCTCGACCTTCTGCTGATCGACGATATCCAGTTCTTCTCGGGCAAGTCGCGCACGCAGGAAGAGTTCTTCTACGCGTTCGAGGCGCTCGTTGCGAACAAGGCGCAGGTGATCATCACCAGCGATACGTATCCGAAAGAAATCTCGGGTATCGACGATCGTCTGATCTCGCGCTTCGACTCGGGCCTCACCGTCGCAATCGAACCGCCCGAGCTTGAGATGCGCGTCGCGATCCTGATGCGCAAGGCGCAATCCGAAGGCGTGAGTCTGTCGGAAGACGTCGCGTTCTTCGTCGCGAAGCATCTTCGGTCGAACGTGCGCGAGCTCGAGGGCGCGCTGCGCAAGATCCTCGCGTACTCGAAGTTCCACGGGCGCGAGATTTCGATCGAGCTGACGAAGGAAGCATTAAAAGATTTGCTGACGGTTCAGAACCGGCAGATTTCTGTCGAAAACATTCAGAAGACCGTCGCTGACTTTTACAGCATCAAGGTCGCAGATATGTATTCGAAGAAGCGGCCTGCGAACATCGCGCGTCCGCGGCAAATCGCGATGTACCTGGCGAAGGAATTGACGCAGAAGAGCCTGCCGGAAATCGGCGAGCTTTTCGGCGGCCGCGACCATACGACCGTGCTGCATGCGGTGCGCAAGATCGCGGACGAACGGGGCAAGGACGCGCAGCTGAACCACGAGCTGCACGTGCTCGAACAGACGCTCAAAGGCTGAGGTGACGGCGCTGCGGCGCAACCGCCGGCAAGCCAGCGGGGCTCGCTTATGCGGCACGGAAAGCGACGCGCGAGCAGGATCGGCGCGTCGCGACGGGCTGGCAAAATCGTTCTGTTTATTTCGCCGAGCGCCCCCATTTTAGGGAAGCGCTACCGTTTTCAGGCACAATATAGGTTTAACCGCCCGGCCGTTCGCTGACTCAAGAACGGGCGCCAGGCGGGGTAAGACGAATGACGCCGGACGGCGCGCACTGAGGTGATAGTGGGCGCCGGCGGGGGGCCGGGGCCATATGCAGCGCATCGAAGCGGTCAGGCGACGCGAGCAGGCCGATACATCAACGAAGGAACTCTATGCAACTGGTCAAGACCGAACGAGATAACCTCCTCAGGCCGCTGCAAACCGTGAGTGGCATTGTTGAACGCCGCCATACGTTGCCGATCCTCGCCAATTTGCTGATTACCAAGAACGGCCCCGATGTGTCGTTCCTATCTACGGACCTCGAGCTTCAGATCACGACGCACGGCGACTTCGGTGTCGGCGGCGAATCAGTTGCGACGACGGTAGCAGCAAGAAAACTCCTCGATATTCTGCGCGCGATGCCCGACGGGCAAGTCACCTTGACGTTGAACGACAAGCGTCTGACGGTGCAGTCCGGCAAGAGCCGTTTCGCGCTGCAAACGCTGGCCGCGGACGAGTTCCCGACGGTCGCGCAAGCGAAGGATTTCGGCGCGAACCTCGCGGTTCCGCAGAAGACGTTCCGCCAGCTGCTCGGCATGGTGTACTTCGCGATGGCGCAGCAGGACATCCGCTACTACCTGAACGGCATGCTGCTTGTGGTGGACGGCAGCCAGCTGATGGCGGTTGCGACGGACGGTCACCGTCTCGCGTTTTCGTCGATGAAGATTGAAGGCAACTTCGCGCGCCAGGAAGTGATCATCCCCCGTAAGACGATTCTCGAGCTGCAACGCCTGCTCGAAGACATCGACGACGTGCTGAAGATTGACATTGCGCAGACGCAAGTGAAATTCAGCTTCGGCCAGGTTGAACTGGTGTCGAAGCTGGTGGAAGGCAAATTCCCCGATTTCCAGCGCGTGATTCCGAAGACTCACAAGAACTCGTTCGTGATCGGGCGAGAGGAACTGCAGCGCTCGCTGCAGCGTGCGGCGATTCTGACGTCGGACAAGTTCAAGGGCGTGCGCTGCATTATCGAGCCGGGCCAGTTGAAGATCATGTCGACGAATGCGGACCAGGAAGAAGCGCAGGAAGAACTGGAAATCGCGTATCAGGGCGACGCGGTCGATATCGGCTTTAACGTCACGTACCTGTTGGATGTACTGGCGAACCTGAAGGTGGACATGCTGCAGGTGAGCCTCGGCGACGCGAGTTCTAGCGCGCTGATCACGATACCCGAGAACGACGAGTTCAAATACGTGGTGATGCCGATGCGCATCTAACGCGACCGACAATAAGAACAGACCAAGGGGCGCATCGCCCCTTTGGCGTTTTTATGGTGTTTTGAAAATACCCCGTGCAGTAACGAAGCAGTACGCAGAACCGGAAGGAACCCATGAGTGAACTGAACCATACCCAACCCGATAACAGCTACGGCGCCTCGTCGATTCAGATCCTGGAGGGTCTGGAGGCGGTGCGCAAGCGACCGGGTATGTACATTGGCGACACGTCGGACGGGACCGGTCTGCACCACCTCGTATTCGAGGTACTCGACAATTCGATCGACGAAGCGCTGGCCGGATATTGCGACGATATTCACGTAACGATTCACGCCGATAACTCGGTTTCGGTTATCGATAATGGCCGCGGCATTCCGACCGGCCTGAAGATGGACGACAAGCACGATCCGAAGCGCAGCGCGGCGGAAATCGTGATGACCGAATTGCACGCCGGCGGCAAGTTCGATCAGAACAGCTATAAGGTGTCGGGCGGCTTGCACGGCGTGGGCGTGTCGTGCGTGAACGCGCTTTCGTCGTGGCTGCGTCTGACCGTGCGCCGCGACGGCAAGAAGCACTTTATGGAGTTTCACCGCGGCGTACCGCAGAACCGTGTGATCGAGAACGTGGATGGCGAGCGCGTTTCGCCGATTCCGGTGATGGGCGATACGGAAAATCGCGGTACCGAAGTGCACTTTATGGCCGATGAGTCGATCTTCGGCACGGTCGAATACCACTACGACATTCTGGCCAAGCGCATTCGCGAGTTGTCGTTCCTCAATAACGGCGTGCGGATCCGGTTGACGGATCTGCGCTCGGGTAAGGAAGACGATTTTGCGTTTGGCGGCGGCGTGAAAGGCTTTGTTGAGTACATCAACAAGACCAAGAGCGTGCTGCATCCGACGATTTTTCATATCGTCGGCGAGAAGGATGGCGTGGGCGTTGAAGTGGCTATGCAGTGGAACGATAGCTACAACGAGAACGTGCTCTGCTTCACGAACAATATTCCGCAGCGCGATGGCGGCACGCATTTGACGGGTTTGCGTGCGGCGATGACGCGGGTGATTAACAAGTACATCACCGATCAGGAAATTGCCAAGAAGGCGAAGGTTGAGACGTCCGGCGACGATATGCGCGAAGGGCTTTCGTGCGTGTTGTCGGTGAAGGTGCCGGAGCCTAAGTTCAGTTCGCAGACTAAGGACAAGCTGGTTTCTTCTGAGGTGCGTGCACCTGTTGAAGAAGTGGTGGCTAAGGCGCTTGAAGAGTTTCTGCTCGAGACGCCGAACGACGCGAAGATTATTTGCGGGAAGATTGTTGATGCTGCGCGGGCGCGCGATGCGGCGCGGAAGGCGCGTGAGATGACGCGTCGTAAAGGCGTGCTGGATGGCGTTGGGCTGCCTGGGAAACTCGCGGATTGCCAGGAGAAGGATCCGGCTAAGTCGGAAATCTACATCGTTGAGGGTGACTCGGCGGGTGGGTCGGCTAAGCAAGGACGCGATCGGAAGTTCCAGGCGATTTTGCCACTGCGTGGCAAGGTGCTAAATGTTGAGAAGGCTCGGTATGACAAGCTTTTGTCTTCCGAGCAGATCGTTACGCTGATTACTGCGCTGGGTTGTGGCATCGGCAAGGAAGACTACAACCTCGATAAGCTTCGGTATCACCGCATCATCATCATGACCGACGCTGACGTCGATGGTGCGCACATCCGGACCCTGCTGCTGACGTTCTTTTATCGGCAGATGCCGGAGATGATCGAGCGCGGGTATATCTATATCGCGCAGCCGCCGCTTTATAAGGTTAAGGCGGGTAAGGATGAGCGGTATCTTAAGGATGCGGCGGAGCTTAATGCTCATATGCTGCGGTTGGCGTTGAATGGGTCGGAACTGATTGCTTCGGAAGGGGCTACGCCGATTGCTGGGGATGCGCTTGGTGAACTCGCTCGTTCGTATTTGCTTGCGCAAGCGGTGGTTGAGCGGTTGAGCAAGCTGTATGACGCCAATGCGCTTGAAGCCGTGATGGATGGGGTCACGATTGACCTTTCTAATGAGGCTTCTACGGAGGCTTCGGCTAAGGCGATTGAGGCGAAGCTGCGGGATGATGCGCTCAAGCCTGAGGTTAGCGTGTATCCGATGTATGACCCGGTGCGTGAGCTGCGCTCGCTAAGGGTTGAGCGGCGGCATCACGGGAACCTGAAGCTTTCGGTTATTGATGAAGAGTTTCAGTTGACCGCGGATTATCAGCAGCTGGTCAATACGGCGAATACGTTTAAGGGGTTGATTGGGGTTGGTGCTGTCATCAAGCGTGGTGAGCGCAGCATGGCTGTAACTGACTTTAAGAGCGCTATGAAGTGGCTCATCGCTGACGCTGAGCGTAATGTTTCGAAGCAGCGGTATAAGGGTCTCGGTGAGATGAATCCTGAGCAGCTTTGGGAGACGACGATGGATCCGAATGTGCGGCGGTTGTTGCGAGTGCAGATTGAAGACGCGATTGCCGCGGACGGGATTTTTACAACCCTGATGGGGGACGAAGTTGAGCCCCGCAGGGCATTCATCGAATCCAATGCATTGCGTGCCGGAAACATCGACGTTTAAACTCGCGTTATTGCGGGGAAACCGAAATAGCTGTCGGGTGCCACAGAAAGTGAAAACTGTGCCAGGTAAGTGAAAAACTGCTGCCACAGATAGTGAAAAAATCGGGCAAGTTTTCGCGAGCCTTGGTACTCGCCGATTGACACTGTGATCGAGCTAAGTGGCCGCACACGCGGACGTCAGTTATTGCGACTGGCAGACGGGGCGAAAGGTCAAGCAAGAGCGGTGGTCTCTTAGTCCGTAGCTCGACTGTTCCAGTCGTCCGCGCCCTACCAAGAAGTTGAAAGGGTTACAAGCGATTCGCCTGTAACCCTTTTTTGTTTTGCGGACTCACCTTAACCACGATGCGCCGGATTTGTTGAATGCTGGGCCTGAGTAACTACATAGTAATGCTAATAACAGCGTACGAAACGTCGCCGCCTTCGGGTCGAATCTTTCGAGGTATTGAAACGCTATGAGGAAGAAATCTCGCTATTTAAGAATGGCGCTGCGCAGGAATCTTCCATTCTCAAGACCTGCTAGGCAGTTGATCTAACGAAGCGGCCGCTAGCCACGGTCCGGAGCGCAGACATAGCGAAGCTTCGCGACCAATGACTGAAGAACTACAAGCCCGCGACTGTGCTCCGCCGCTTAGCGGTCCTGTCCCACGTGTTCAACATCACCCGAAAAGAATGGGGCGTGGAAAGCCTCTCGAATCCGGTCGAGCTCGTGCGAAAGCCACAGCCTAACAACGCACGCACTCGTCGCATCGCTGCCGGCGACGCGCTTACCGTTGCACCTAGCGGTGAAAGAGCCCGAGTCAGAACGCAGCGTGCAAGACGGTGAGCTTGAACGCGTGGCGAGGGCTAGTGGCTCGGCGCTGCTACCGCTCATCATTTGGCTAGCCGTCGAAACTGCGATGCGCGGGAGCGAGATTGTGTCGCTGTTGTGGAGGCACGTCGACCTCAATCGCTGTGTTGTGCGTCTACCGTCGACGAAGAACGGGAACGCCCACCACGTGCCACTGTCTTCGCGCGCCATTGGAGTGCGCCAAGCATTGAAAGACTCCTACGACGCCAAGGACAATCCGACCGAAGACGGCGAAAGCGACGCCGACCGCGTGTTCGAGATTCGAAGCGACGCCGTTACCAGAGCCTTCGAGCGCGCAGTGGCACGCGCCCGCACAATTCACGTCGATGAGTGCTGGGCGGCCAAACTGAAGCCGGATGGCAAGTTTTTGACCGACCTTCGCTTTCACGACCTGCGGTACGAGGCGGCTTCCCGCTTGGCGTCGATCTTCCCCATGCACGAACTGACAAAGATAACCGGCCACAAAGACCCACGCGTGTTGATGCGTTACTACCATCCGCGAGCCGAGGATCTAGCAAAGAAACTACCATAACTGCAACAGCAGCTTGCATGGCGTGATCCCTCATTGGGTCTCGCTCCCCGTAGCTCTTTCGAGTGCGAACTGCCGGGCTATTCTTCCGCGAAGAAATCCTCATCTAGCCGCTTGAACTCGATCCTACGGCCGACGCGGACGCCAACGCCATATTCGATCATCAGATCGGTCAGCCGATCGCCGTCGATCAGGATCACGCGCTGAGCGAGATGTTTGACATAGTCGCGCGCCTGGCTGCTGAAGGTGGAGGTGGTGACGAACACGCCCTTAGTGGCGCCGTGGCCGACAAGGCTGCCGACGAAGGCCTGCACATCGGGGCGGCCAACTGTCGTGTCGGCATAGCGTTTGGCCTGCACATAGACCCGGTCCAGACCCAGCCTGTCTTCGTTGATGACGCCATCGACGCCGCCGTCACCCGAACGGCCGAGCTGGGTGGCCGCGTTTTTGTGCGATCCGCCATACCCCATGGCGATCAGCAGATCGACGATCAGTTGCTCGAAAAAGGCCGGGCTGTTCTGGATGATGCGTTCCAGCAGTTCCGCGCGAAGGGCTGATTGCACGGCCTGATAGGCCAACTCAATCTGCTCCTCAGGCGTTCCGGTTTCGGCTGACGGGACGATGGCAGCGGACGGGGCATCGTCATCGGCCGATTTCTGCGCGCTGTAAAATTCGCGGAAGCCCTCATAGTCCTTCAGCTCGTTCACGCCGATCCGCGCGGGATTGGATGCCAGCAGCGCCCGGCCCGCATCGGTCGCGATGAAGCGCCCGCGTTTCGGCAAGGCGACAAGGCCGGCCTTGGACATGTAGAATTTTGCCCAATGGATGCGGTTGTGGAGCAGGCGTTGCCGCCCACTGGGCAGCATCTCTTCGCGTTCGGCGGGAGTGAGGCCGAGATCGTCAGCGATGCGTTCGGCGGTGTCGGCCACGCGCTGTTCGCCGGTGGCGGCGAGGCGCAGGACCGGCAGCATCAATGTTTGGTAATCGGGAATCGCCATGGGATCAGGCCGCCTTCGTGCGACCGCGCTTTCCCTTCGGCGCAGCAGCGCGTTCAGTCCTGATGCGTTCGAGCGGGACGCTAGCGGGCTCGTCGGACGGGTCTTGCGGCACTAGTTCGCCCTTGAACGCCTTGGCGAGTACGGCTTGGTCGAGGTGGTCAATCAGTTTGCGTGCGCTCGTGGCGTCGGTGGTGAGGCGATCGATCCAACGGAAGGCTGTTTCAATTTTGCTGACGATTTGCCGCCGTTCCTCAGCGGGCGGCCACGGCAATTCAATGGCTCTCAGCGCAGACTGGCTCAGATTACGCATTGAGAGTTGATTGCCTGTCGCGCTCGCTTCGATAGCTGCGCGCCCATCAGGAGAGCGCAAGAACCACATCAGCCATGGTTTGTCGTCGTCCTTAACGTCCAGTCGCAGCACCTTATCGCTGAGAAAAAGGTTTGATGGGTCTTCCGCCACAATCACCACCGCTCCGACCAGTTCCAGCGTGTTTGCGCGTGATATGAGTAAATCCCCAGCCCCAATTCGGGTGTTTTCGGGTGGCGTGAAGCTAATTGGAAGGGTTTTGCTCGCTTGCGCATCGAAAGCCCCCCAACTTACGGCGCTGACCTTCACGACACCGCGTTCATGTTCTAGTGGCGGACGTTCCTCGCAGCGCAGGTTTTTGCCCCCCACAACGGCGCGGATGATTTCGCCAACCTGTATAGATGGCCAATTGCCCCGAAAAGCGGCGGCGACGATGGCCTGTTTGTATTTCTCGACGAGGCGGGGGATGTGCTCGAGATGGTCACGGGCGCGTTTGGATTTGCCGATAAGGCTGTCCATCTTCGCCACGATCCGCCGCTGTTCGGGTAATGGCGGAAGGGCAAATCTACGCGCTTCCATATCACCTTTAGTCACGTGGATCATCGTCGACCCAGTGCCGTGATCGGACTTGATATTCTCTTTATCCCATTCGAACCAGTGGTAGAGAAAACGCTTTTCGATAAGCGCATCAACTGGCCGCGTTTTCCAGATATGGTAGTGAAAGATAACCTTTCCGCCATCCCATATCCGAGGGCCGAACGAGGCAGACCACGCATACAGCAGGTCGCCACTGTCACAATATTTGTCGCGATCGAGGTCTAGATCGGAATAATACCAGTGCCTATTGGAAAAAAAGTTTCCAACGCGGAGAACAGGATACCTTCCCTTATCAAGCAGTTCATCTTGCTTATACGCGCGACCGTTTATGAGTTCACAAACGTCATGAAGGCGGGCATCTGCCCACCCTTCCGGCAAATTACTCATTCGGCTGCCTCCGCAATGGCAGCGGCTTCCTCAACGCTGTCCGGCTCCAACTCCTCCGACAGCGTTTCGATCTCCTCCAGCGCCGCTTTCAAATGGCCAATGATAGCGGCGGCAATGTCTTCCGGCTCCGTCAGCGCTTCTTCCGCTTCCGCTTCGGTACCGCGAAGCCAGCTTATGTCGAGATTGTCGTTGCGGTGGGTAATGGCGGCACGGTCGAACTTGCGCCACCGGCTGTCTTCGCCCTGATCCTGCCGCTCGGCTTTGCCATTGGAATCAGCGCCATAGGCCGCCTCGAAATCCGCGAAGTCGGCGACGGTCAGCGGGCGGGTCTTGCCATAGGCCGGCATGTTCGCCCGCATGTCATAGACCCAGACGGCCTTGGTATTGCCCTTGTCGCTCTTGCCCCGTCGAAAGAACAGCACGTTGGTCTTGACGCCCTGCGCATAGAAAATGCCGGTCGGCAGTCGCAGGATGGTGTGCAGGTCGCACAGGTCCATCAGCCAAGTGCGCAGGCGGCGGCCGGTGTTATCCTCAAACAACACGTTATCGGGGATGACCACGGCGGCACGCCCGCCGAGGGCCAGTGCACGCACGATATGTTCGACGAAGGCAAGTTGCTTGTTCGACGTATCCGCCGTGATCGAGAAATCGGAGCGGGTCGGACGGCCTCCGCCCTTCTTGGTGCCGAAGGGCGGATTAGTCAGGATCAGATTGGCCTTGGGCAGCGCCTCGCCATCGGGTGACAACGTGTCGATATTCTCCATCCCGCCTTCGATACCGTGCAGCAGTAGGTTCATTATGCTCAGGCGATGGGTGTCCGGCACGAGTTCTGCACCAGAGAGGGCGTTGTGCCGCTGGAAGAAGGCCTGTTGCTCGGTCAGCGTGTAGAGGTCGTCTGTGTGATCCTTGATGTAGCGATCGGCAGCGACGAGGAAGCCCGCCGTTCCTCCTGCCGGGTCCTGGATCACTTCTCCCGGCTGGGGCTTCATCAGGCGCACGATGCAGTCGATCAGCGGGCGGGGCGTGAAATATTGCCCGGCGCCGGATTTCTTGTCGGCCGCGTTCTTTTCCAACAGGCCTTCATAAAGGTTGCCCAGCCCCTCTTCACGGGCGGAAAACCAGTCGAGCTGATCGATGTTGGAGGTCAGCGCCTTGAGGTTGGTCGGCTTGCGCAGGCGGGTCTGGGCGTCGAGGAAAATCGCGCTGACCAGCTTG
The DNA here is from genome assembly GCF_019428685.1 of Paraburkholderia edwinii. Taxonomy (NCBI): domain Bacteria; kingdom Pseudomonadati; phylum Pseudomonadota; class Betaproteobacteria; order Burkholderiales; family Burkholderiaceae; genus Paraburkholderia; species Paraburkholderia edwinii. Next base: position 289,079 of record NZ_CP080095.1, on the reverse strand, counting down.
TCCTTCGCCTTGCCGAGTTCGAGCAGCATCGCCTTGTAATAATCTAGCTGTTCCATGCCCTCGCGCTGGGCGAGCAGGCCCCAGCGCCACCCTTCCGGCAATCGCGCCTCCTTGCCTGTTTCCTCTAGCATCTTGAGGAACAGCAGGTAGGTCAGTTCCGTCACATATTCGTTATAGGTGACGCCATCGTCGCGCAGGACGTTGCACAGGCCCCAGAGCTTGGCGACGATATCAGTGGTAGTTTTCATTTACGCGGTCTTCTTCCACAACTCTTCATTAATCCCAGCGAGGATGCTTTCCAGCTCCCCGCCAAACACTTTATTAAGGCGATTGAAGCCGCCATCGGCGATGAACGGCTCCTTGTCGATGGCGGCGCGATCCACCACGATTTCTTTTTCAATCTGTTCGCCGATCCGCTTGAGCCAGCGTTTCTGCGGATCTGTCCATGCACGGCTCGCCATGATCGCACGCATCGCGTCCCGCACGCGGTCTTCATATGGAATCAGGGCATCGCCCAGCGCGGCCTGACGGACGAAGCCGATGACCGAGGCGGCGATTTCCTCGTTGCGCGCATCGGCCCAGGCGCGGCGCAGATTGGCGTCGGAAAAGCCCTTGGAGTCGAGAGCAAGGCGCAATGCTTTCAGATCGGCGCGGGTCAGATCGCGGGGGCGCTGCACGACGAGTTTCAGCGCGGCAATCGTGTTGATATTGTCGCGCACGAAGGCGGCGAAACTGTCCAGAAAATCCTCTGGCTTCGCGGCACTCCCATAACCGCGCGACACATCGACGACCCGATCCGCGTGCCTGGAAATCGGGACATAGACGGGATTATCGCCATCACCCTGCAAATCGAGGATCGGGCCGATCGCGGCGCGGTCCTTCAGCCATGCGGCAAGGCCCGGTGCATCGCCGGAAACGACCCGTTGCAGCATAGCCTCCGGCGTTTCACCCGCTTCGGCCTCGAACTGCTGCCTTGCCTCGTCGGTCAGCTTCTTGATCCGGCGGCGCAGCTTCACTGCGAGCTGTTCGCGAATGGCGTCCCGCTGTTCATCGCTTTCGGCTTCCGTCATTTCCCGGACAAGCTGGGCGAAGCTGATCGATGGGTTGACGACGACAGGCTTCATGTCGGTCATGTTCTGGAGATGCGGATAGAGATCGACGGCGTCGAAAATCCGAAAAACCTCTTTGCCTATTTCCGGACACTGGCGCGTCGCACGGCCGATCATCTGTTCATACAGGATGCGGCTGTTCACCCGGCGCAGGAACACGAGGTTTGTGATCTTCGGCACGTCGATGCCGGTGGTGAGCAGATCGACCGTCACTACGATTTGCGGATTGGCATCATTGCGGAACGAGCGAATCCAGTTTTTCACCTTGTCCACGCTGCCGGTGATTTTCTTCACAGCTGCGTCATCAATGTCGCCATAGGCCTCGGCGAATGCGGTCTTGATGGCGCTGACCACCATGTCCGCATGGGCATCGGTGGCGGCGAAGATCAGCGTTTTGCCGGGTAGCGCCGGATCAATGTGCCGCGTCAGCTCCTCCGCGACGACGCGATTGAACTCCGGCGTAATGACCTGCCGGTTGAATGCCTCGACCTCGAAACGGATTTCGTCTGGCGCATGAGCCAGATCGACTTCGCCCGTCCGGGTGTTGAGCCGCTCCAGCTCCTCATTCTTCTCGAACTTAATACCGGCACGCGCCAGCGCGGTTTCGATGCGGATCGGCGGCTCATGGTCGATTAGGAACCCATCGACCACCGCCTCGCGATAGGAATAGGTGAAGACCGGATCGCCGAAAATATCGGTGGTATGGAGCGCAGGCGTGGCGGTCAGGCCGATCTTTACCGCATCGAAATAGTCTAGTACGCGGCGATATTTGGAGATGTAATCGTCCTGCCCCCGGAAACTGAGTTCGGCGTCGGACATTTCCCGATCAAGCAGATAGCCGCGATGGCATTCGTCGATGACCATCAGGTCATATTGGTCAACGGGTGGCACGGATGCTGCATCAGCAGCGAACAGCACGCGCTTCACCAAGCCTTGGATCGTACAGATGTGGACTTTGGTTTCCACATCGGGTGTGACGTCGCCAAGCCCCTTGAGGCCGAAGATTTCCGAGAATGTCTTACCGGAGACGACCTTGGTGGTCGAAAACTCTCCCTCCGTCTGATCACCAAGGGCGCTGCGATCGACGACGAAGCAGATGCGCCGGAACCGCTTGGCTGACAGCAAACGGTACAACATGGCGATGGCGAGCTTAGTCTTTCCGGTGCCCGTCGCCATCGCGACCAGCACGGCGCGTTGCTCGGCAGACAAGGCTGCTTCTATCGAGCGGATCGCGCTTTCCTGATAATGGCGGAGCGGAAATCCGAACTCAAATGGCTGCGCTTGCAGGGCGGCGTCGGCAGCATCCTGATCGACTTCAAGCTGACCGGTTAGGCCTTCCGGTGTCGGCCAGTCGACCAATGCACGGCGATGGTTTGCGGCGCGGCGGGTGTCGCGGAACCAGATGCCGCTCTCCGTCTCAATCTGCTTGAGATACGATCGGCCGTTCGCGCTGAACACAAATGGCACCTTGTGCTCACCCCAAGGGCCACCGGCATGACTGAAATCGGCGCTGTCCTTGATACCGGTCGAATAGCGCTCAGCCTGGTCGATCGCAGCGGACACGTTCTTCCGCCGCCGCTTCGCCTCCACGACGCCGACTAGGGTGGTACCGGCAAACAAGGCGTAATCAGCGGGGCCATTTGCGGTTGGCCATTCAGCGATGGCGAGATTACGGCCTTTGGCTGGGCGAACACCGTTGCTGTATCGAAGGTCACGGGTATCGACCTCCCATCCGCGGTCGCGCAATTGCTGGTCTATAAGCGCGCGAGTTTCCGCCTCGTCGAGGTCGATCTTTACCGCAGCCTTTTCACCCCGCTCCACCAATTGAGCAGCCTCAGCGCGAGGGGCGGTTTCCGCCTCGGCTTGAAGTGCGGCGAGCCTGCTTGTGACCTCTGCCTTCTCGGCATCAATGTCCTGGGCGATCTTCTCCCAAGCGGCACGCTCCTCAGCCTCGCGCGCCAATCTCTCTTCTACCGCCTCACGCGCGTGAGCCTGTTCCTCGACTTCAAGGCGAGCGCGAGCCGCATCGCCCTCAGTTTCCACTACTCTTTGCTTGAGCTTTTCAATCTCTTCGCGCAGCGCAACCGTCGCATCGACGGGCTGGCGCGGCGGAACAAAGGCACCTGACCGAAAGTTCGCAGCGCGGCCATAGGTCCGATGAAACCAGATGCCGAGCGACCAAGCGAACTTCAGCGCCGTAAGAGCAGTAGAGTGGTCGCCCGTTGCTTCATGCACCGCGCTGTTGCCGGCCTTCCGCAGCGCATGAAAAATATCAGCGGCTTCCTTCGGTATCAGGCGGTCATATGACAGGCGCCGCAGAGTTTCTTCGAATGTTTCACGCTCATCACGATAAACAGCGTGATGGGCAGCGACAAGCTTCGCCATCAATTCAGCAAACTGGCGTAGCTTGACGATCGCTGTAGAGGGATCGCTAGGGAAATAGCTCTCCGCAAGGCCACCGAGGGTCACTAATTGCTTATTGTGCGGTCCCAAGAAACCGAAGTTCAACGAATCCACTGCTTCCCCCCGTCCATTACCAAGTGGTTATGCGCAACGAAGGTCATCGGTGTCGCGGGGCAACGACACCGACGTGCTCGTAAAGCGTGGTAGCCGATCCGCTGATTCATTGACACAACCGGGGCGTTGAAAAATTGACGAGAATATTAACGGGATAATTAGGGTTGCGATACCCCGGCATGAGAATTTTCGACGTTTCTAGAAAACTACCGTTTGCTTCACAAGCGAGATCCGATTAGTTCCAAGGCGAATTTCTTCGAACGCATCGTTCAGCCGGAGCAGAACCGCGGGCCTGTAGTCATTTAGTCGTAAGCGGAATCATGCCTGCGAGGCTTGTCACTCGCCCTTTGAGATTTAACTGTCATTGGCGTCACCTTTCTAAATGTGAAAGAAGTGCGACGCTTGCGGGCGACGATACCCCTTCCTCCGTTTTGGAATTTCGGGCGTTCATTTTTTCGCGAGCACCGCCTGTTAGCACCATGACGCTGCAACGCTCACTGCCCCGATGCTTGACCGGTTATTGCATCATGCTCACGTCTTGCAATCCAGAAAGTTACCGACCACGCGAAAAGCGGCGCGCCGGATTGGTCACGAAGAGATCGACCACGACAAAGGAGAACGTCGCCAACTGAACGTGGGCGGTACTGCATTAACACACAGCTCGGTGTATTAAATCTGAAGTGTGGATGCTGGGGAAAACCGTATCAATTCGGGAGTGCCGTTGGCACTAGGATAGGTGGCCATGTCGTTCCCTATTGTTTGGTTCGGTTTGGGAATTGATACTCATCATTAGCCTATCGTTGGTCGTGCCCAGTCGTAAATTTCCTGAGCCAATTGCACTTCCGACGACAAACTCACGACCCGGAAGCCATCACGCTCGAGCTTCCACGCTTGCTCATCAATAATATCTACAATGTGTTTATATTCCTTTGGCTCAAGAAGCTGTTCATCGGGCAATAGCAAAAACAAGCCGGAATTTCGAAGATTCTTTATCCGCGAGTATGTTGTCAGGTCTCGACTCGACTTGAGTAAATTTAATTCGACCGACACATGACTTTTATATACAGCGGAAACAACACTTCCACAGGCACGTGTCGTCCGTAAGTTGAAGTCAAGATGATGCTTGATTCCCTTATCGTCGATTAGCATGCCGGTTGTGCTTGCGCCTTCGACAACTATTTTCTCGAAATCCATCTGAGCAATACGTTTAAGTTCTTGATTCACGAGTGTGCGAGCACGCGGTGTATCGATTGCGATGAATTCACGTCCCCGCCGATTCGCGTGTGGCGCCATCACAATGATATCGGCGAATAGGCGCTCAATTGCAGCCTCACAATCCTCCCCGGATGTAAACACGGGTTCGGAGAGATGCAAGGTATCTGAATCTAAATGTACCTCGGAAATATGAATTTTATTCTGGGCGGCAAAACGTAGAGCCTCTTCCGCATGGGTCATCAACTCACGAATGGAGCGTTGCGGAAATCGATCTCCGTAAACACATTCAAATTTTTTGAAATCATCTAGAAGTCTAAAGTGCAAGCGCTCACTCGCTGGCTGCACAACGATTCCAACGCTGAAGGACTGGGGAACGAAAACGTCTGGCTGTAGTTCAACAGTGCTCCAGAGTCCATTAAAGCTTGGCGCTGGTACCTTTTGCGCCAATTTGAGCAAATGCTCCCCATTTGCGCTGTCACCAAAAATCGATGTCAAACTCATGCGATCACCCCAATCTCATTTGCAAGCCACCCTGCCTGTGATCGAAGAGACAGGTAGCCGATGATCTCCGTGCTTAACGCCGGTGCGGCTTGCGGGTAAAGCTTATCTATAAAAAGAGTCAGTGGGGCTTGTATCGAAGCCAGACCGGATCTGTGCTTGTCAGATGCAATAGCCAGTTCAACGTTGAATTGCTTCAAATCGTCCGATGAGAGATATCGCTTTGCCTCATCGGCTAGGCTTCGGCGTGCATACGATGTACCTGTCGGGACCCAAAGCAAGTCGTGAAGTAAGGTTTCGTGATCGATGGCGACATATCCACCAGAGGCAGATCGGACCACGTTGCCGTAATTCCTATCGCGGTTGTCAGCCCATACGTCGAACGCGGCAACAGAGCGAACGTCCTTGCTATGAAGGCACCTTTTGCGTGCTAACCAGAATCCCCACTTATGAACCTGGCGGACGGACCGTCCTGGGACTATCTCTGTGCACCATGCCGCACAGACGCTCTGTCCGTTAGTCCAAGGCGGTAACGGTATGCAAGTACGCAACTGTTCAAGCGACACAAGAACGATTGCTCCAAACGGCGTCACGGGGACTCCCGCCGGGTTCGCAAGTGCCCAACCGATCGCCTCAGAAAGTAACGCCGGAGTATTTGGCCTGAGCAACTTCACGTAGCAACTGTGCAACTTGCCGTTTGCATCAGCCACGCTGGCAAGGTGCGTGGTGGGATTGATCCCGGCGCTGCTGGGAACACCACGAAATTCTCGCCATGCAGACGAATCGAGGATGGGTACGGGCATAGGATTTGGTCTCTCAGATCTTTATGGGTCGCCATTGCAGCACGGCACGGACCACGGTTTGGATTTCAATTTAACATATTAGGGAACTCATGCATTGCTGCGCCAAGTGCTCGCGCGCGCAACGCAGTGCCTAACATGTACGAATCAGCTTTGAGTGATCTGCCTTGGTGGTTCACATGGAAACCGTTGTCCGCCGGCAGGTTCGTCCTCAGAACGGTAGGGCCGTGGTAATCAAATGCCCAAGGTATGGTAGATCGTGGAATGCGAGCGCGGTTAATCCGTCGCATGCGGCAAGAAAACCGATAACGGCCATTACGCCATAGCGCAGAGAAAATCGAACGGAATCATCGAAGTTTCTAGCGGTGAGGTACGCGAACGCCAGATAAAGTAAAGACAAAAGCAACGCCGCAAAACCTACGACCGAGAGCACATGCGTCGCGAGAGAAAATGCGACGCTGATCCAGTTGGACAACTGGCCGGCCGCGGGCACGCCATACATCCACAGCGACGACCTCGCTACGGGATAAATTTGAGAAGCGTTTGCCGCCGTGTTCGCAAAATATGGGCTTCCGCAATACGCCAGCCAACACGCGAACCCTACTGCGATGACGTAAAATGCGTCCGAGAGCCGATAGAGTCCATACGACCGTAATGTCACGACAAGGGAAATAACGGCGAGAGGAGTTCCAATCATCGCCAGAATCTGAAGGACCGAGTTGTACTGCACGCCAGGTAGCGGATAAGAAAGCGCAATGACAAGTACAAGTACTTGCCAGAGGAGTTTGAAACTCCTTTGAGTGGTTGCTAGCGCCTCATTCACGATAACAATGTTTCCGGTGCCTTTGATGTTGATGTCACGGCTTATCTTCACGTTAAGCAGCAGCGTTTTGATAGAAATAAAACTGCTGACGGATACCGTAATCAAACCCTTTAGACTGAACAGATCGTTCATGCCGACCGCTTCCCCGTAATGGTGCATTGAATTTTTGATCGAAGTCCATCGACTTAAAGAGGTCAATGGAGCTCGACGCAGATTATGTGACTACTAGCTCAAAAGTATCAATACAATTGCGATGTTTATCCGGATTGCATTGCGCGACGGATGAAATCCCATCTTTCGTTTGCGGGGCGGCAAAGCGAAATTTCTTTCAACTTGCTGGCGATGCTGCAATTCCGCACCGATGTCTCTGTCCATGATCCGCCGAGGCATACTTCGGAAGGCGTGCCGAAACTTGCGCGGCAGAAGGCACTGGGGCCCGAGGCTATCGGTCCGTGCAGTTGCCGTAATCTGAGCAGAGGCCGTGGGCCGTTCGCCCGCTTGATTGATGCCTATGACCAAGGTTTCGGGCTTGCGTATCGCGAACCCGCGAGCGCTTTATGGGCGGGTCGCTTATCGCTGGAGAGTGAGTGGCTCAAGAGAGCCGGCAATATTCGTACGGGGGAGGACTGCAGCATATGCAGCCCTCCCATTATGGACTACGTCCACGTCCATGACATTGCGCGAGGCGGGGCTGAACTCTCCGCACACGCGTTTCCGAATCAGGCAGGCGTGATAGTGAGCTTCCCTCTCTCCACCTCTACCCGAATCTTGCTACCAATCTCAAACCCCGCCTTCTCCAGCCATCGCCCCGACATACGAATCCAAGGCGCATCCGGATAGTCAGGCGGTTCGCTCCACGTGTAGGGGAAGTCTTTGGGACGAGCCCACGGTCGACGTTGACTCGATATAGTCAAGATTCGAACCGAACGGTCCTTTACTGCTTTATTATCGGCATCAGCCATGATCAACTCCTAGTGTGAGTTGGTTGTGGTCAGCGGGTCGTTTGGGTGGCAGCCCATTCGGCCCGCGCTTCTTCTCCTTCCACTTCTCCTGTCTATCGAGTTCGGCTCTTCGCGACGACGAACACGCTAATTAGATATCCAATTCATTCTCTCCGATTGCCGACTTTGGTGCAACATGAATTGTGGTCACCTACTGCAAATAATTGAGCGATCAATCGCAGGTAGTGCCAAGTCCTAAAGCCAAAACCGAGAATTAAATGACAGACGGTTAATTCGCATTTCGCTTTAAGCCGCAATTATCAAGCTAGGAATAAAGGAAGAGATCAGTCACGACAAGTGCGAATCGATAGGACTTAGGTACATGTAGAGCTCATCGCCACTACGCGAGCGAACCCACCTAACAAGATCGCGCAGCGCTCAACCTGATTTCCCAAAAGAGGATCTGTTTGGACTTGCACAGATCGGGGTAACGTAGGCTATGTCCGTAGATGTTCAGAAGAGAGAAGCCGCGGAGCGGAAGGCTCTTATCTCATACGGCTGTAGCCAGCGTCTGTCCGCTTCCGGTTGCGCCGAAATGAAGCACTCCAAAGCCCAACATTGTTACCGCGATGCGCTTCACTTGATCTCCGCAGAGCTCTGGTGGGATCGCGCGGTCTCGATGGCGCTCCGTTATGGATCGGGTACGTTGTCGGGCGCGCAAAGATCCATCGACGTCATATCGATAGCGCCTTTCAGGTTTTCCTGAGGGATCAGTGAAAACGCTTTCCAGTCCGACTCAGCGACATACACAACGCCGCTCTTGCAACGCATGTGCGCCAGTCTCGGTTGCTTATCGCACCATGCACCGCCGATCAAACAGCGTTGCCATTGCGGGATGATGCTTGCTCGCTTTACTACGCCGCTTTTGGTCTTTGTGTAAGTCTGCACATTTCGCTTCGCTATCGCCATATACATAAAGTCGAAGTCAGGGACAACCGGTCTGGCGGCTTCTGCCCTGCCATAAAGTTCGCGCAATTCAAAAACGTAATGGACACCCGCTGCGGCGATTGCGACGCAGGCTAACGGCCCCGAAATGGCGACCGTGCGAAGCAGAGAAAGCCTTGTCCCGCGTGTGAACAGATAACCAATCAATGGGAACGCGACGGTGCACCCGACTATCGACAGGAAGGCGACACCGATCGAGTGATTTTCACAGTCGTACCCGCATCGCGGCACGAACAGGAGAAGGATAGCTGTGACCGGAAATCCGGTGGCAAAACCGGACAACCCGAACAGCGCAAGCGACGCCAGCCTTTTCATATGATCTCCTGGGGAACCGCTGACTAAGCTAGTTTTGAAGGATCGACTCAAGCTCTTTAGTACGTACGCTTGTGATGTCAGTCATACATAGCCAAAAGCGCGTGTACCGATCGGATGCCTCGCCAAGCATATAAACTTCGGCGTAGCACTGGTTATCGCGGTACTGCATCCATGCAGCGTGAGACTTCGAAAGGTACGACATCGCCAAGGGTTCCTGATTGTTGCCTTTGAGCGCTTCGTCGTTACGGATGATCAATGTTGATGCGGCCATCTCCCTGCTACCCAGTCGTGCGTCCGCGCGTTCGAATTGCCGATGAGCGCATTGCGCCAAATCGTCGTTCGATGCGTGTTGGTCGGACGTGCAGAGACGTGCAATTTCGCTGTCCGTGTGCCCCGAAAAGTACTCGGCCGATGGCTGAAACTGCGTATAGTCGAACTCGCCCAAATAGACGGTCGCCGGATGCACCGTGCTCGACATGACGAGACCGAGCAAAGAAAGCAAAAGGTCAATAGGCCGCATTGCATACCCCGGGAAGGACGAACCCACCGCGCCATTTCGGCCAGCGTACGTATACGTTTAACCGCCGCCAGTGCAACACCGAACGACATTGAGCGCGCCCATCGAATTCCCTTGGCTTTCGCATTGCTCATTTGGGCGACGGAACCGCGATTCGCGTTAGCGCCGCGCCCGGCAGCCGATCCGAATAGGTTTGTTCGGAGTGTGTGCCTTCGCCACGCACATAGCGGTAGATGACGTAGCGCCTTGACGATTCGTTTCTCCCGGTGTTGGGTATCACAACCAGCATTCCTCTCGACGACAGATCCACGGCTGACGGTCGCTCGCGTTCAGCGAAATCGATTCGCTCGGTTCTCTGTGCCTGTGTGTTGTAGCGGATCGCAACGCCTTGCAGATAGTTCGAACCGAATTCCCCCGTCACGAGGAGAACGCGTTCCTTTTTCCCGATGCATAGCGCCTGCGCGGAATCACCACGCGATTGATTTTCCTCGCCCGGATAGATGCGCGTCGGCGCGCGGCTGTCTTCACTAACGCAGTAGATCGCGGACGAATCGATCGAGTGGTCGCGCAACAGTCGCAACTCATGGCTTCCGTCGTTGCCCAGCGGACAGATCGTCACGACTTCCAAGCCATGGGCCGGATAGTGAAAAAGAGCGAACACCGTGGCGAAGGGTATGGTCTTGGGCACTATCAGTCGCGAAAAAATACATGAATGAAAAAATAGCTACCGAGGAGGCCAACAAAAGCCAACACGATCACCGGCGTTGTCCGTAAAAAATCAAGCGGGCTCCGTGGCAAAGGTGTTTCTTCTTCTCCATCCAGATTCCAGTAGTCGATGGCCGTCCCCGGTCCGCAAAGATTAGTCAATATCAGCACTGCGGAGAGAACGAACAGTGCTACCAACACGAGGAACAAGATAGACGACATAGGACTGCTCGGTCAGCACAGTTGCCTATAGACATTACCCGTAGCGGGTAAAGCTGTGGATGCCGACGATACAACCGGCCATCACAATGATCGCCACCACTAGTACCGGCATCACGCGTAGAAAATCAAATGGACTCGGCAGCGATCGTTTCTTTTCCCCATCTAGGTTCCAATAATCGATACCCGATTCCTGTCCGAAGAGGTTGATCAGAATGACTGCCGCCGAAAGCACGAACAGTCCGGTGAGCAGCACAAAAACGAGTGTGGACATGGAGTCGCGTGGTCAATGGTTGGCGTAGCGCATGAACGCATCGAGTTGGTCCTGTCGAGGTTGGCGAAGCGCGCTCGAGACAGCCAGTCGCGCTGACTACCCTTAGTCGCGACTCTGAACCGAGAACCGGAATGGTATTTCCGGATCAGTAAAACGCAACCGGATTTCATCGTCAGTCTTTGCGAACCGCCGCTTCTCAAACGTGTAGTACGACAGCAATAGGCCCACACGAGCCTCGTGTTTGTCGTCGTACAAGTAGCTGTTCTTCGGAAAAGCGATCTTGCCGCTATCATTCTCCACGACAGCGCGGCATGACGAGAGCAGACTGGGCAATTGAAGAAATGTCGCTTTGCCTTTCGAGGCAAGTGGGTCAACGAGCAAGTAAATCTGCGTGTAGCGGCCTGCCTCGCCGGATCCGCTGCCGTGGCCTTGCAAGCAAATGAGAGCGGGACGACCATTTGCCCGCGAGGCTTGGAACACGTCAGCGGAGTCGGGATAGATAAGCGACGAATGTTCTCCAGGGAAGCGAGTCGCGTTAGCAAATCGAAACGTCTTGCCGTTGACCGTGATGCGGTTCTCCCAGACCCAAATGCGCAAAGATCTTCCGTCCAGTCGAGACTGAAGTTCAGTGAAAACGCCCGGCTCACCTCGGATCGAATGCAAAACCCCGGCATCGAATTTGATCGGTGCAGCGAATACTGCGTGGGGCTGCGCTGCATAGAACGGGTCGTAGTCTTCGTAGACACTAGCAGCGAAAGCATTGCTAGCAAGAACGCCCAAGGCCGCAGCATACATGGTCGTTAGCTTCATCGGTATGCTTTCCCCCCGGTGGCTTTTAGATAATCTGGGTTGTGCTGCCAAAAGACGGTGCTGCCGTGCGCAGCCGTCGAAACCCATACCGAATCGTAACGACCGCGTTCGGCACCATCGACGATTTTCCCGGTTTTCCTATTTACGATATTCCACCGAGCAATCCGCATCCAGCGTCTTTCAGGTACACCAAAGATGTTGTGCGCAGGATCGCCCCACTTAAATCCATTTCGCACCTTGGGTCGGGTTTCGTATCGAGTCTTGAAGTCAAGGCCGTCCCACCAATATGCACCGTTCGACGGATCTGGTCCGTCGTTGGCTAACGCCTTCCGCGCCCAATCGGCCGCTAGCTTCATTCCCTTATCGTGTTCGATCTCGCCTTCGCTGGCACGCATCAATCGATTAAACCGGTCGTTGGAGCCATTCCACGCGTAGGCATAGTCATTGTCCGCGGCACGCAGTTCAGTAACAGTCTTTCCGCCCCAAGCTCGACATCGGTTTGCGACAGCAAATGCAATACCGCCGATTTCCTGCGAGTCATTCGCTATTGATGCCTCTCCGTACGCGATGGCGGCGAGCAAACGTACTTCCTTGTCGATTGCGTCGGTCATCGCACACTCCCTTGGTACCAAGCCACAAAAAGCAGATTCGGATGATGCTTCACCAGAACGGCTTGTGTTTTTCCGTCCACAAGGGGCGCATCGTAAATGACGGTCTGCCCATTGTTCGAGAGCTTGTACGTCATGCCGTCGATTGGCTTCTCAGTTTGTGCATCCACGATTTCGAAGTACTGCTCGAGCTCATCGCCGTCACGCGATGCAGGGGTCTCGCCTGCACCAGCACGATGCGTTTCGAACGCAGCCAGCTGACTCGCGCTGAACTCTTGGCAGCCTTTTCTCTGCGACGCAATCATGACGGGCGACGGGTTGCACTTGCACAGGCAGATGTCACCCTCAAGCGCCTGTTCTTTTCCGAAGATGCTGCTGCGCCAGCGTGGCCCCTTCGCTGCGATTGTCCCATCCGTTTTGCAGGTCGGGCAGTGAACCTTCGCGCCGATATAGGTCATAGCGCGGTCAAAATACATGTAACGATCCTCTCCTTCAAGAACGACACCACCCGCCGAGGATTTGTCGCCCCTCCTCAAAAAATATCGCTGCACTTCGCTCGCTCCTTATCGGTTATCGCGCAATCAAGCTAACGAAGTTTTGTTGGGTTGCTAAAGAATGTCCATAGAGCGCTTCAAGATTTGACAAAACATAACAATCAAAAAGAACTTTTAAGAGGCACTTCGGCGAATCATTAGGCGAGATCTGCAAGCGTCCTAGAAATAGACTTGCCATTGAGACGATTGCATAAAGCGAGCTTGACGTCGGCGTTAAAGCATTCAATGATTCTCCGCCGCTTCGACAGAGGCAGTTGCCAAACAGACATCAAAGAGGATTCACGCTTGAAGCTTTTAAAGTGGGTAGCATGCGCATGGCTATTGATCAGCATCACAGTCGCCGCTACAGGCATGCTGTCTCGCACGCGCGCTTCAGATGTCGCGATCGTCTTGGGAAACACGGTTGACGAAGACGGCATTCCAGCCCCAAGCCTGGCGGCAAGATTGAGCCGCGCGAAACAATGCTACGAAGACCGCGAATGCAAAATGATCTTCGTGAGCGGCGGCACCGGTTTATCTGGCGTAAACGAAGCCACATCGATGCACGCATGGCTTTTGCGCAACGGCGTGCCGGCGGACAAAATCGTTGTCGATGCAGACGGAAACAACACGTGGGCAACAGCACGTCACGCGAGCGAATGGATGCGAGCCCATGGCCATTCGAGCGCTATGGTGGTGACACAGTATTTCCACGTGCCGCGTGCCATGTTGGCGATGAAGCGTTTTGGTGTTGCAGAGGTCAGCGGCGGCTATCCGCTATTTTGGCAAGTTCGCGACGTCTACTCCGTCTTACGTGAAGCTCCCGCGTTCGTGTGGTACGCGGTGCGCCCATGCGGGTGATAAAAACCGCGCGAACAGCGCTCATCAAGCCATCGCGGTAACCGGTTTCACTCGTATTGAACAGAAGTCCGATTCTCGAACCCGCCTGCAAGACGACATACCGACGTTATCCCACCTGACTGTCGGCCAATAATTCCCGCTGCCCAGCCAACCATTGCGTCGGCGTAAGCCCCACCCCATGCGTGAACGCCCGCGTCAGCGCACTAGCACTGCCGTAACCTACCTCGAGCGCCACCAGCTTCAGCGCGAACCCCCGCCGCAACAACCTCTTGGCCAACCCGATACGCCATTGCGCGAGGTATTCACCAGGCGGCATCCCCACGGTGTCCGTGAACGCCGCTGCGAAGCGCGAGCGGGACATCCCCGCCATTCTGGCCATGAGTTCCAGCGTCCACTCCTGCGACGGATCCGCATGCATCGCGGTCAGCGCTTTGGCAAGCCGCGTATCAGCCAAGCCGGCGAGCGAGCCGCTCTCGACGAGCTGGCGCCGGATAGCAAAGCGAAGTAGTTGAATTACCAGCACCTCGGCCAGTCTGTCGACGACCGCCGCGTAGCCGCACGCGCGCGCGTCGTATTCGGCGAATAGCGCCTCCTGCACGGCTTCGAGCGAGGGCACGCAGGTAAATGGAATCGAAAGAATCCCGGGCAAACTGCGCAGCAGCGGGTTTTCGTCTCCGAGTCCCAACTCGAAAGCGGCGGAAATCACTTCAGCGGTGTCGCCCTCGCCGGAATCGAGCCGGTACGAACGCGGATGCCGCAAGAAGACCGCGCCAGGTGTCACGATAACGTGCCGGCCTAGCGTCGTGCTCGTCAATACCATCGAGCCGCCGCGCACGAGATGCAGATGGCATTCCTCGCCGCCCCCTTCGAAGCTTTCCGTCCCGCTCAGGCCGCCGCCACGAAAAACGCGCGCACGCAATTCGAAGCGGTTTAGCAAACTGGACAGGCGATCGATCATGGGACGGATGGTTTAAAAATCAGGACTATTGGTCACTTATTGTCCTACCCGCTGCGATACATTGGCAACCTCGTTTGTATGTCGCTCATTGCAAGGAGGGGACTTCATGATCAAATTTTTCTACCACCCGTCGCCGAATCCCGCGAAGGTCGCGCTCTTTCTTGAAGAGGCGGAATTGCCGTACGAAATGGTGCCGGTCGACACCCGCAAGGGCGAACAGCACACCGATGCGTTCCGATCCGTCAACCCGAACGGAAAGACGCCCGCGCTCGTCGATGGCGACGCCGTGATTTTTGACAGCAATGCCATTCTTCTCTATCTCGCGGAAAAGACGGGACGGTTTCTCCCCGCGAACGAGCCTGCCGCGCGCGGCGACATGTACTCATGGCTGATGTTCGTCGCAACCGGCGTGGGTCCGTACTCGGGACAATGCGTGCACTTCAGGCATTTCGCCCCGGAGCCGAAGACCTATGCGGTCAATCGATATGACTTTGAGGCATGGCGGCACTGGAACATCATTAACGATCGCCTCTCGCAACGCCGCTACATGCTCGGTGACACCTACACGCTCGTGGATATGGCGGTGTGGGGATGGGCCGGCGTCGTGCCTTTCCTGACGGGAGACCCCGAAGCGTGGGAGAAGCTGCCCCATCTGAAGCGTCTGTTCGATGAGATCAACGCGCGACCGGCCGCGCAACGCGCCACGGCATTGAGAACGCGCCACGCTTTCAAGACCGAAATGGATGAAGCCGCGCGCCGCGAGATGTTTCCGCAAAACGCGCGACTTGATGCTACGGCTTCGTAGTGTTGACGTCCGGTCAACATGTGACATGGCGGGCGCAGCGCTGCGCTCGCCGTGCGACTCAACCGCGCGTGTAAGAGCCTCGCCCTCACCTTGAGCGGTCCACGCTCTGTCTTGCGGTCCGAACTTGCTATCCTGTGACATCT
Source organism: Paraburkholderia edwinii (assembly GCF_019428685.1). Lineage (NCBI taxonomy): Bacteria > Pseudomonadati > Pseudomonadota > Betaproteobacteria > Burkholderiales > Burkholderiaceae > Paraburkholderia > Paraburkholderia edwinii. Next base: position 273,423 of record NZ_CP080095.1, on the reverse strand, counting down.
CTTCGTCCGTGGAAGGATGGACCTCGTGCGAGTCGGCCGCCCCGTCAAAGCTCTCCCCCAACCGCATTGCGACTACTGCGGCGCGCGTGCGCAGCTCGCGCAATTTGGCGACGCGGACTATCCGTACCGCGATGACCATGGTGCAGTGTGGATCTGCACGGCGTGCGCGGCATGGATCGGGGTGCGGCCACGCAGCAAGCACAACGTACCGCTCGGCCGCCTTGCCGATGCGCCGTTACGCGAAGCAAAGAGCCGCTTGCACGATATGCTCGAACCGTTAGCGGAGGCGAAGTCGCGCCGCGACGGCGTGAGTGTCTTCGAGGCCCGCGCCAAGGCAGTCCGATGGGCTGCGGCAGAGCTCGGTTTCGATCCGTTGCCATCGAGTCTTCATGCCTTTACGCTTGATCAGTGCGAGCAGGCGCTACGATATGTAGAAGCGTGGAAGGCGCATCGGCACGGGGGCTGAAAGCCGAGGCGCCTCGATGATTGTGCAAGCTTCTAGGCGTTCCGAATGCTGCGCAAGGCAGCGGCATGAAGAATCAGAGCAAAGCGTATGATTCGGCATTTGCCAAATTGATCGCTCGTTCTCGCGATGCCCGAACTTTTAACTCCTACCGCGGATCAGCAACTTGCCTTTTTGCGGCAGCTACAACTCATATTTGATGAAGGCGAGTTCAGTTCCACCTACAAGTACGCATTGCTACTCGCCCTCGGGGAGCTTGCAGTCGAAATGGGCGATGACACGGGTTCATCGCTACAAATTCCGATAGAACGAATCGCCGAGAAATTTATCGAGTTTTATTGGCCGCAGAGTGTGCCATACGTTGACATCGATTTGGGTGAGTCTGTCGTTCTGTTCCAGAACTTGGGGCAGCAGCAAGCTTCTGTCATTACGAGCTTGCAGCGACTGCGATCTCAAGGCATTACAACTTTGACGCAGGCGAGAGAGAGTTCGCACTGGTCCGAAACCGTCCGAAGCATATCGGCTACGGTGAAAGAGATGCCTATCCGATACCTACAAAACGTTGCGGGCACGACCATCTCGTTCCTTTATGCATTGCCCGTTATCGGAAACGTGGTCGAGCTATTGCCGGGTGTCTCGTACAATCTCCGGCAGTTTCAAGGATTCCTTCAACAACTGGCACGAACCGGATGGACCGCCCACGTTAGCGCTAATCGACGCAATACAAGATTGATCGGGCGGTCCGCGAGACTTGAACGGTTTCTGTTTGGAACGTCAAGGGCAGACCTTTCGGATGTCGCATTGATCTTGCGTCCCCTACAAGAGGATCGTTGCTTTTTCTGTCAGGGAAGGTTGTACGATCAGGCTGTGGTTGACCATTTCATTCCTTGGTCGCGCTACCCACGGGACACAGCTCTCAACTTCGTCGTCGCACACGCAACATGTAACGCGGATAAACGTGAATTGCTTGCCGGGCAGCCGCACCTTGATCGTTGGCTGGAACGCAACTATCAGCGGCATGAGGACATCGGTTCGGCAATTGCGGAACTCGGCTTTGTATCAAATCTGACAGTTACGAATACCATTGCGAAATGGGCTTATAGGCAAGCTTTCGAAGCGAAGGGACATTTCTGGTTGCGGCATAAACAAACGGAACCGGCTACCGCGGAGATTTTGGTAGCCTTTGCCTGAAGCCGGCCAAGCCGAGGCATGCGGGCACAGCATGCCTCGAGCGACCGTCCCAACCGCGAAGAGATGGATTGTGCGACCGGCTTCGTTCACTAGCCTTCCGGCGAAAGAAAATAAACCGGCCTCAACGGCATGCGCCTGCGCGCTTCATCGCTTAGGTTTCTGTAGTGATCCACCCACAAATCATATAGCCTCCGTATATCGATGAGAGTGAGGCGTCGGCGCTCTTGATTTCGGGCTGCATCGACCGCGTCTTTCGTGAATCCCCCAAGTGCTACAAAAAGACCCACGTCGTCGTCTCCGAGCACGGCAAGGAACGAGCGCACGCCGTCCACATTGACCGGTTGAACCTGACGCTTTACCTGCACCTTAATACGAGGTGGCTTAGTGCCCAGCGGATCCGGCCAAGCAAGAATATCCATGCCACCATCCTTTCCCGGGGGCGCTACCCATTCCACGTGATATCCCATTGCGCGCAATAGATCAGCCACCAACGACTGGAAATCGTAGGGGTTCATCTGGTGCAGGTACTGTGATATCTCATCCCACGCCTGTTCTTCGGCTTCTTCAAGGGTAATGCTGGCCGCTTTACCGCTAGAGGTGTCGTCTGATTCTTCCGGGGTCGACGGCTCCGCATCAGGTTGGGTCGCGCGCCACTGCTGATATAGCTTGACCGCCTGTTTAGAGAAGGCTTCCGGGTCCTTGATTGTTTCGTAGGCTGTCTTCCCTTCCTCGGTAATCAGCCACGTGCCCTTGTTCTTAACTAACCAGCCAGCTTTGACGCAGTCGACCGTTGCAAACCGCACGATCTTATCGAATCGTCGTCCGCCCGAGTCGTATTCGCCCTGCTCATACTCCGACAGAACGACTTGCTGTTCGAGTTGTTGCAACGCTAGCCGAGCAGGTAGCCCTTCAGGCGACAACGTTAGCAGCTTGAATAGTGCGCGTAGCAGCTCGCCGGTGCGTCGTCGCGTGATTTCGGCCATATTTTATCTTTCCAGCGGTCAGGTGTTACGACGTGTCTACCCGCGTCTCAAGACAACTCAGGCCGATCTACGTCAAAGAATCAGATTGTAATTGACGCTGCTTTTCGAACTCGCAATTTTGATCAGTATCGTGCCTTTCCTAGACTTGCAAAGGAGTGACTCGTCTCGCAAATTACTGTGGGTCCGACAACAATAGGTGGGTGACCACCGCGAGCATGGGATAGAGAGCGCCTCGATTTCAGCTGTATCGTTTCGATGTGAGAGTCAAATGGTCGCCCAAGCTTAGCGTAGCCTTCGATCCAAGTCCGCGAGCAACTCACCGCTAACCGCTTCCTCCGCAATTCCGATCCTGTGACGCTCCATCGACTCCGTCAAAAGCGGATCCCATAAAGCGGTAACAGACAATCCCGTCAAATTCCCTTCAGCATGAGGTACTTTGGATACGGCCGCCTCATATTCGGCCCTCCCATACCGCCAAGGCTTGGCTGCCCAGTTCCGAATAACATGGCTTGCAATGCCGATTCCCGCCCAATCAAAATCCCCGTGATACAGCAGCTGAGCACCTGATGCCACTAACTGATCAAGCAAGACCCGTTGAGCAGCCGCAGGCATGCCATCCGTGCAAACAAGCGGCGCACAAGCTCCTCCCAATTGATCGGCTGCAATTGCGACAACATTGGGGTTCTCACAGACATAAACGTCCCGGCCTCGAACATCCCACGTGGGTGCACGCCGCAACAGACGTCGCAATGAGAGATACACCGGCTCACCTTCGTCGCAGAACAAGTTCTCCGATTGCACGGGAACATTGAGAATAAGCGCGGGTCTAGCAAGCTCATTGACGACGACCCCAGCCTTCGCCCATACCTCTCTCACCGATTCACTTAGGCGTTCGGTGCTGCCATCAATTCCAGATTCGGCGATTTCTTCGATAGATTGCGTCCGTCGATAAACCGCGAGCACAAGCGTTGCTATCGGTTGGCCATTGTCAAGTGCGTGCGCGTCGCCGAGAACATCGGCTGCGAGCTGTGATCGCGGAACACCTTTGGCAGGCAACCGGGACAACACGGCCGACGCGTGTTGCAATAACCGACCGGCCGCATGAAGGTCGGCTTTGGCGAGCCTCTTGAGCAGACCAATCGATCCAGTCGAATCAAAAAGCCTCGCAATACGCGGATCTTCGCAACGGTTGCGGAGGGCAGTCCACTCCGCCTCGCGTTCAGACTTCGTCACAGCGGCGGCAATCGGCCCGTCGAGTTCCTCAAGTGCTTCCTTCAGCGAATTCGCAACGCCGGCCGCGTTCAATGCGGCGTCAACGGCAGCGACATCGAGCACGATCGACTGTGCGCCGCTCGCTGGCCGCCCTGTCATCATCGCCAGCGCTTCGTATTCGGCCGGAAGCAGTCGCGCGAGCCGGATAAATGGCGGTGACTCATCCGCAGCAAGGCGTGAAAAGCGCTCACGCAATCGTTGACGTAAAGCCGCAAGTTCCGGGCGTCCGAGCAGATTGTGAAGCTTCCTGTTCGATTCACCTTTCATTACAGGGCTCGCGATTTAAGACGGTGATAGATGTCGTTCCGGATCCGGCGCCGACCGACGCGACTTGCCGTCCCAGATCCACCTTGAAACATGAACTGCGTCGACGCCTTCGCGGCGTTGCAACTGGCAGATCGCGACGCCTGGCAGCTCCGCATAACATGCCCATTCCCGTTCACTGGTAATGACGAAATCAAGGTCGAATTCTCGAATAAGTCCCATGCAATGAGCGCGGGCCAGGTTATCGATTCCAGCAAATGCCTCATCGAGCAACATCAATCGCGGCGCATGTGGATTGCCGCTTCGGCTATAAAAACTGGCAATTGCTGCGAACAATGGTACCGTCAATCCTAGTGCACGTTCCCCGCTCGAAGCCGGGCCACTCAGCTTCCTCCACTGACCACCCTGATATCGTTCGACACGGAAGCGATGCCAGCGGCGGTAGTCGAGCGCGCGGGAAAGTTGATCGAAGAGGCTCACGCCGGTATCGGTACCGCCGAGGATATCGCCCGAGTCCGCACGGTCACGTTCAGACTTGATCTGAAGCTGCAACATGTTGCCGACGACCTGTCGATCCTCGCTTGTCCAAAGATCCGAGCTGGTATTGAGAAGACGTTTGCGGGCAAGCTCGAGGCCAATTGGGGCGCCCTCGGCCTCAGTGAGCGGCTGCCATAGCAATCGATAACGCACCCCTGTCGACGTTGGACGCTTTTCAAGTTCCTTGTTGACAGCGACAACCTGCTGCTCCGCAGCGCGAAGCATGTGTTGTATCTCGGATGCAATCTCCGCCTGCAGATGATTTTCGAGTACAGATCGTTCATGCGCGGATAACAGCTCGCTGCGCTGGGAAATCTCGTCTGCCAGGCTGGCGGCCAGCTGTCCCGGCCTTTCCTGCCTTCGGTGATAAGTGACATGAACGACGAGCCCCCAGTCGCTTGTTTCGGCAACGACCTGATGGCCTAATGCAGTCAACGACCGCTGCAAGTCCATGAAGACTTCGTTGACCTGCTTCTGAACTTCGTTCCACGTGTGGTCGTCGTCCTTGATATCGCTAAGGGACTGCTCAACCCTGCGTGCCAGCGTGAGCGCTGGGTCGATCGTCCATTCATTCGCCAGCTCGGGAATTTCGAGTTCAGGCAGCGCCGATAGCAGCAAGTTGCTCGAGGCGAATCGCTGCAATTGTGCGATCGCATCCGCACGCGCTTGCGCGCGAGTATCGAGCGTCGCTTGCGCGTCTTCCAGCTTCTGCACAGCGGCTGCACGATGTTCGCCAGCCACGCGGCGCTGATCGCTTAGTGTCCTTTCCGCCTGCTCGCTTTCGTCCACGGCATTTCGTGCTTCAGCTAGCTTGGCGCGTAGGCTCGCCACCACGACGCCAATAGTCTCCTTTAACGTCTCGAACCGCGTGCGCAGCTCTTCAGCTTCTTGCCGGACCGATGCCAGTTTTTCGAGGCTTTCCTGATATCGGTCATCCAATTCCAGCATATGAGCTCGCTGGCGCTCGAGATCCATCTGGAGTCTCCGGCATTCTCTTATGAGGCTGAGCATGTCATTTTGTGAGTCCATGCAGTACACCAGAGCCTCTTCAACTTTCGCGAGCTCTACTTCATTAGTTGGCAAGCGGGAATCCTCTGCATCTCGAGCCAGTCTGTCGCTTGCGGCGCGATAATGATCCTCTGCCTCGCGGCACTGCGCCTCCACCCGATCCAGGCGTGCCCTTGCCGACATGAAATCGCGCATCGCCACCGCCACGCTCTGCATTGCGGCAAGCAATTCGGTATCTGCCGGGGCACTCGACAATTCGAGCGCTGCGCGTGACCGTTGTACCAGAAGATTGTCGAGATCAAGCATCACGCGCGCGAGCATAGATTCGAGCTGGGCGATCTCCGCTCGAATCGCTTCCAGGCGTAGGTCACGAGCTTTGGCGCGCGCTGACTGTCCGATGTAAAGTGCCTGTGGTTTGCTCCAGTCTCCGCTAAGAGGACCTAGCCGGAATAGACCTGATGGGGAAACCCACGCCTCGCAGGCCGCATCGTCGTCTTGCCCGCATGCGACGCCGCGCAGAAGCCTTTCTACTGTTTCGGCAGACACAGGCGTCTCAGGGCCACAATCTGATTGCAGCCAGTCAGCCAAATTTTCGGCAGGCGTAACGGGCCGCGTGCTCCAGTGGCTGTCAAGCCACGGCTTTCCATCCGCCAGAGAGACTTGTCCGTCAGGCTCTACCCATGCATCGAGCAATCCCGACGCTTCGAGCGCGGCCTCCAGGCCGGCCCGTTGTGCGTCGTCCAGCTTGTCCTTGAAATCGACCACGCGCCAAAAAGGCGCTCCGGAGCGTGCCGTTCGCATTTGCTCGGAGCGCGTATGTGGCGCGGGAGGCGCCGGGTCACGTCCAGCGTTCAACTCTGCGCGTTCGTTCTCAAGTTCCTCGACTCGAGCCCTGAGCATCTGGCGTTCTCTCGCCAGATCGGCCTCCGCCGATGCCAATTGCGTCTGGCGATGCTGGTAAGCGCCTTGCAGCGCTTTTCTGGCAGGGTTCTCGCCGTCGGGTTTGGCAACCCAGTCGGCCAAGGTGGCAATGTGCTGGTCCGAATCGAATTCCAGTTGCTGTAGGCTTGCACTGTAAGCGACCCAAGCATCTACGAGTGTCTGCCCGGTGCGTTCCGCCTCCATATCGGCATCGGCCCGACGTTCGGTCGCCTCCTGTACATCGAACTTGGCTTCTTCAACGCTTCGTTGCACCTCACGTAACCGGACTTGTGCCTTTTCCACATCGCGAATGCGATCTTTCAAGGTTTTGATTGCATCGCGCCGCCCGCTTGTGGCGTTTCGAAGACCGACCGCAGCCTGGTCGAATTCTCGATCATTGATAGACGCGACGTGAGCGGGATCGGTCGTCAACAGGATGTTGCCCATGACTTCGCGCGCGAGCCGAGCTGTCTCCGCATAGGTCAGGTAGCTGCCGCGCGCCCTGATGAGAAACGCCCCTTTCGAACGCACTTCTTCAACGTATTCGTTTGTTCGTCTCGCCTCGGTGTCCCGTAGCTGGCTCGCCCGTGAGCTTGCTTCCTCTTCTTTCGTCACATCGGCGTTACGACGCTCGAGATCCTTTTCTGCGTTCTCCAACCGGTTGGCATCTTGCATGGTTGGATTCGATTGCAAGGTCTCAAGCCGTGCGCGTGCGGCCCCTTTTAGCAACTGACCCGCCTCGAGTTTCTCGACTGCATTTATCTCCGCCGCTTGCGCGGCTTCAAGGTGGTCATGCGCAGCGTTTCGCGACTGGCTCGCGTTGTCGAATTCAGTCTGCGCCTGTCTCAATTCCCGGGCTTGCCGACGGCTCTGGATACGTGCATAGCGCTCGTATCGACGATTGAAGTGCTGCACGGCGCCATGCAACTCTTTGATGTTGTCCAGTTGTTGTCGGTCTTCTTCCAGTTGATTGAGCGCCTCTGCTACGTCGGTCAAGAGCGCTTGCGGCATCGGTGGAAGTGCTTCTGTTAATGCATGTGAGAGCCCGGCCTCGTCGGGCTTGCGTGAAAGCTGAGGTTGCCGCAGCTGAATGAGCGTATCCATCAGTGCGTCGTACCGCTTTTCGCCCAGATTGAACAATCGCTCGTCGACGGCATGACGATACAAGGCAGCGTTATCGTATAACTTGCCGTGCCCATCGATCGTCTCGCGTAGCCGATCACGAGTGAGTACGGTGCCTTGCTGGTTAGTCAACCAGAAATCTCTGCCGATGCGAGAGCCTCCGGTCAATCCGCCGGCAAGCATGAAAAACCATGCGTCTACACTTGGCTTGCCTTCCACAGCCGATAGGCCTGCGCCGAGCGTGAGATAGTGCATTTGGCCTTCCCGATCCCTGCGGCCAAACTCGATCCACGTGTATCCGATGCGCCGTTTGTAACTGCCCACAAGAAGATTCCATGCCATCCTCTTCCCGCTGTCTCCGTCGGGCTCGACCCTATTGGGCCGCAAGTTCGCATCGAACAGGAATGGAAGGGTAAGTGACAAAACTTTAGACTTGCCCGTGCCGTTGTTGCCGCGAAGCAGAAGGTGGCCGTCGTGGAACCAGAACTCCTCACTGTCGTAATGGAACAGTTCCAGCACACCCACACGCAAGGGCTGCCAGCGTTCCAGAGACGGTTCAGGAAGAGTCTGAACGCCGTTCGCAATCGGTGCGGGAAAATTATCGTGTTCACTCATGATGCTAAAGCAACGTATTGTTTGAGGGACCAGCTTCGCGCACGTTCGACTGAATCTGCGCGTCGCCGATTGCGAAACGACAGATGGCTGGCAAGGGTAATACTTGATCGCCGCTGCGCTCGATCAGTCGAAGGTTTTCCAGCCTGGTGAGCGCTGTGGCAGCCAGAACGTCCTCGGCACCAGGTTCACGGGCAGACTTGCGCCAGTAGTGGCCATGGTGGACGCTCGCGTCGCGGATGAATGCGACAACGGCTGCTGATGTTGTTTCGCCGGAGCCGGGTTCGTGTTTTGCGCGTGTCGCAAGGTACTCGGCAACCAATAGCGTGACATGCGCTTCCGTGCCCTCGGCCGGCATCGCTATATCCGTCAATGTTCCGTCGTCCGTCAATGCAAGGCCTTCGGCTCGCTGTTCGGCGACGAGTCCGGTCGCTTCGCATAATCTCACTGCCATCGCGCCGCGTTGATATGTGAAGTAACTCAACGACTCGGGATCGAGCGATTTCATGTAGACAACCGGGTCGTCGAGGAGGCGCCTCGCCAGCGCGTGGCGTATGGCGGTACGGTGTCCCTCTTCCGTGTCGGGTACGTGCTCGGAGACCAACGCATTCAGGCGCTCTTGCGAGCTGACTGGCGCTTCCTCGCGCGTCCAGGTGGACGGGCCACGTACCGCCGCAAGCATGCCCGATAGCGCTCTGCGCTGAACATCGTAAAGCGCATCGCCATCGGGGGACTGGGAATGAATGAAGTCGTCTTCGTCGCCGGCTACTCGTGTCAAAACGCCCAGGTCGAGCAGTAGTTTACAAACCGTCACCAGTTCGCGTCGCTCGGAAGCGCTCGTCAACGTGAACGAAAAGCCGCGTTGAGCAAGGTCAAACTCTAACGAGAATTCCATTAGCTTCTCGCCAAGTTCGCGCAACGTGGTCTGCAAATTCGCGCGTTCAAGCACCGCACATGCGAGACATAACAACACATAGCGCCGACGATCGAAGTCTGGCAAACCGCGTGTCGCATCTTGTGTGTCCGCAGGTCGCTTATACAGCCGGGCGCCGTCGCGCTCGACGACCAATCCCCATCCGGTCTCACGAGTAAACCACTCACGGAGCTTGTCGGCCTGTCGACGCACCGCTGTGAAACCCGGATCCCCAGGCGCGAGGAGCGGCCGCATCAGCAAGGCTCGCAAAGCACTCTGGAAATCTTCGCGTTGCTGACGGGCTTGCATTTCGCCGATATGCTGGCTGCTTGCCGTCTGGGAGCGATGCGGCCTGCGAGTTTCACGGTTCATCAGCCGTCAACCTCCGTAATGGTGATCAGGTGATCTCGCCCGCTGAAAGTGCCAGCCGGCGTATGAATTCGCGCAAATGAGCCTCGTTCGAGCGGCTCAAGACGAATCAGCAAAAGTCCGTCTCCCGTGTGCCGCTCGACTGAAGTGTCCGGATCGGCCTGCTCGCTCAAAGCCTCGCCCAAAAGATTGAGAAAGAGGCTGAACTCTGTAGTGTTAAGTTCGCCAAGGTCGGAGAGCCGCTTTTGCCGGCCCGTCGCAAGCCGTTGTCGAGCGGTCTCAACCTGGCGCGATTCTTCGGCGAATTGCACTGATAGCAATGCTCGTTCGGCGCTTCGATCTCGTACTTTCGGCAACGGGCCGCGCGGCGCCATTTCCCCGTACTCGCGCAAACGAGGGGTGATTTCAAGCGGTGGTGCATCAGCCCATGATGTGCTTGCCGGCACATCTTCGGTTGCGATCGGATTAATCGAATAGTGTCGTGCGGGGTTGAGTGCAAATGCCGCACGTGCGAGACGATGTGCTGCCTCGTTGCTTTCGCACGCGGCAAACCAGCCGGCGAGCGTGCGGAAATCGGCAGAACGGTCGCTGCGGCCGCTTCGACGATCGTTGATCGCAGCGATTGCGCCGAGCAATTGCGGGATGGCTGCGCGAGCTCTCGATCGAAGGAGATCTGCTTGCGGCGGTACTTGACCACTCGCCAAAAACCATCCACGCAGCCCTTTCCATCGGTCAAGCCATTCTCGCCAACGACGTGTGCGTTCTTCCGCGGCTTCAAGCTCATCCGCAGGCGCGGCGTCTCGTGCCTCTCGTTCTGCTACCTGCTGCAAGGCGGAGTTGATACGGGGAGCGATCTGCTGAAGCATCGCTGCGATTGCATCCGAGCGGTGAACTAAATCGCCGAGGAAGCGTTCCAGATAGTCGATGAGTCGACGCTTGTAGTTGGCCACGACATTCGCTTCCGCTTGGTGCAGTTCCATGCTTCGCGCGACACCCGCCATGAACGCCTGTGCATTGTCGGCAAGCTTCTCGAACACCTGCACGAGGTCACGCAATATCTCATGAACCTTTGGCACGTCCAGTTCGTCATGGCTATCGTTGAGCAGAATCAGAAGGGCGCTCAACCGTGAAGCGATGTCTTCGAGCGCAACAGTCTGGAGTTCAGCTTTTCGTCGAAGGCTCTGGCTGAAAGTTGCAAGCGCGGCTTCGATGGCTTCGCCGCCTGCGGATAACCGATAGAGGAAGCGGGCCCTGTAGAAATCGTTTAGCGTCGATACTCGCGCTGTGTCTGGCTGCGATTGCAGGTTTCCCCATTCGGAAAGCTGGGCAAGCGCCAGGTTGAGATCTTCGGATCTCGGCACTTCATCAGGCCACGCTGCCTCGTCCATTATCTCGTCCGGCCGCAATTGCAATCGATATTGCCTTTTTGCTGTCGCGAAGACGTCGAGAATGGCGCGGTATAAGCGTGCTTTTTCGGCAGTCACGTGTTTGAACAAGTCAGCGTTGTCCGTTATCAACCGCACGTCAGCCTCCTGGTGTGATATTTCGTTAGCAATGCGGCGACCAAAACTTGGCGCCTTGCTCAATATCGCTTTGTTGATGCGAGGCGCATTAGATCCGTCACGGTATCTTTGAAGCTTTCAGGCGCGAGAGTCAATTGCCATACTGATTGATACTGCATCGCAGGCCTCTTTTAACTACTGTCCGTGCAACAGATCAGGCGCTCCATCCATCGTGATTGTTGCCTAAATCAACTTGTTTTTATGTCGCTCGGTTAGAGAACTCGATCTCTCCCTCGGAGGATAGCAATTATTTTTTTCGAGAGGAGCTTGATATCAGTGACGCAAAGAAATAGGCCTTCCGATGAAACACTCCTAAATTGGAGCACACCGCCTTCATCAGATTCATCAGTTATGACCGTCGTTATTCCACCGGAACGGATCACTGTCTTGGGCCGCAAAGCGCGTTGTTTTTCCGGTCGTCACAGGCAACTCCGACCAAACGAAATCCTGACCGTTCGCGACGCGATGACTGGCTCGTCTGCGCGCTACAGCGCAGAGCGGCGGGCGATTGCCGACACATGCAATCGCGATCTCGTCTAGGGATGGCCAGGAATGGCGAGGTATGTAAGTAGTGGAGGCCGAGCCGAATGCCGCGCATCGAGCAATCGCCACTATCGCTTCAAGAGTGGTGTGCGCCAAAGGAGCCACGCTGAATGTCGACGACCTGCGAAAACACTGGCGGAGCAGCACCGTGCCCGATTTTTACGATCGATTGAATCGCCGATTTTGTTTTTTGTCGAGAGTCCTACGCACTGCTGCCGCGAACGCCCTACGAGCTGGACGGTAACCAACTCCGCGCGCTGCCCCAACATGACCGATGCAACGGAGGTCCGTCCTAGTGTCACCTGGTTCGACGAGATGCTGCCGGAGTCCAATGGGATACGGCGGTCTAAGCGAGCGACGTATTGTCCAGCGTCAGCGCGTCATCGGAAGTTCAACCTGCTGCTGATTTGATTCTTGTTGCCGCATGACGCCGGGCGACGATCGTGCATATCAACTACATTCAACGACTTTCGACCGCGTCGTGCGGTTCTCTATCTTGTCGGGCTGTCGGTGAGATCATGTCGACGCTCTTTGATGCGGTATGGACTTCGAACTTCGACAATTAGATCGATGAATCGTCGTCGCAAGAGGAGAACCCTGGAAAGCCGTGACCGAATTTCTGCAATCGGGTGAGTACTGAGGGTTACATGCGATTTGCATACGTCCGTGACGACTATAGTCTCCTCTTCATGGCACGTACTGGCGCAAATGTCAGCGTATTCATTTGTGACATAACCTGGCATCACATCGCCTGTTTAACACCTTATAATCGCTCGGCGCGGCCACTACAAACGGTCGAATTGCCGCCGAATCTACCAACAGTTCTAAAAATTCGGAATCTTGGTTGATTGCGCGGGACAACTGCTGAGCAAGCAGAAACAATACGCGAAAAAAGGCGATAAAAAGGATTCCCACCCGTGACTCATGGGAAATCGAAAGAACTGACACCGGACGCCTGCGCATAAGGCGCAAGTACGCGCGTTGCACTACTGATCAGTGCCGTCGCGAGGCGTCCGGATCAAACCTACGGGTACCAAATGACCGACGGGCTTGCAAGTTTTCTGGCGACCTTCAATCCAGCTCTGCGCGAGCTGTCCGGCTTCCCTCTTGCCGTTTTTTGCCTCGTCTTGCTGCTTACCCTCCTGTTCGTTGCGGGGTATGTGTGTAAAGGCTCGCAAGTTTGGTGGCAACTCCGCGCGGTAATTCGCGGAGTCAGGAGCGCGGGCCTGCATCCGGACCCAGACGAGGTCGGCAAACACTTTAATCGTGCACCGCTGAAACACCTTTGGCTGGAATATCGGGACACCCTTCATCCGTTGCGCCGCACAGCCAATGGGACCCCAGAGACCCGGGCGACGCTGCCAGCGGAAACCTATTTCACGCGAGATGTATTGGTAGATGCTCGACTGTTCGATGATTTCGCGCGGCACCTTCCGGGCATCCTGACAGGGCTCGGAATTATTGGAACGTTCGCGGGCCTTCTGCAGGGCTTGAGTGGGTTTGACCCGTCGAACCCGACCAAAGCGGTTTCCGGTCTCACGCCGCTCCTTGCCGGAGTTTCCCACGCATTCATTGCCTCGGCCGTCGCAATTTGCTGTGCCATGGCCGTCACCTTTTTGAGCCGTTTGACGCTCGCTTACCTATATGGTCTGGTCGAAAAACTGAATCATGCGATTGACTCGCTCTACAACACAGGAGCGGGAGAAGAATATCTCGCGCGACTTGTTCACGCTTCCGAAAAGAGCGAGGCGCACGCGGCTCAGCTCAAAGATGCGATGGTGGAAGATCTGAGCCGCATGATGACGAATCTGGTTGAGCGCCAGATTGAAGCGCAGGCGAAGGCATCCACGATGCTCGGGGAACACATCGGAGAGACCATTAACAGGACGCTCGCTGCGCCGCTCCAGCGGATGACCGATGCGATGGAGCAGACCAGCCGTGGAAACGGGGAGGCTGTCAGCAGCATGCTCGAATCGATGCTGGCGGGATTTATGGCCAAGCTCGAAGACACCTTTGGCGGTCAGATGCGCGGAGCGAGCGAACAGATTGAGCGGTCACTGGGCGCCATGCAGGCGGTTCAGAATTCCATGCAACAGTTGCTGGGCGACATCTCCAGAACCAACGAGCACGCGTCGACTCAGGTCACTAGAAGGCTTGAGGAGGCCCTTACAAACGCATCCGCAAACCAGGAGCTGATGACCGCGCAAATGCGGGACTTCGTAAATGAGTTCCGACAACTGGTTGCCGACGAGCACAGCAAGTCCAGGCGAGTGATGGACGACACCGTTGGTCAGGTGATGGAGCGTGTCAACGAGACGCTCCAGAGCCTCGCGGACAGCAGGAGTCGGTCAGCGCTGCAGGAACAGCAGCGCAATGAGTCGCTGGGCCGCCGAACCGAGGAAATCATCACCGGCCTCTCGGGCCACCAGGAAATGATGGCTGCGCAGATGCGCCAGTTTGCGGTCGATCTGGGCGTCGATGCCGCGAAACAGCAGGAGGCCAACAGCCAGACGATGAGCGATGTAGTCGGCCGCGTTCTGGAGGAAATATCCGCTTCTGTGGCCCAGTTACAGGCAACACGGGACGCGGCCGCCACTCAGGAACAGGCTCGGAACGAGGCGCTTGCTCTCCACACCGAAGAAGTGGTTGCCAACCTATCCGCACAACTGAAAGTGATGATCGAAGCGGTTACTGGCCTGTCTGCGCGGACGCAAGCCAATATCGACGCGCTTCAGACTGTCAGTATCCGGGCAATCGATGGAATGAACAACGGTGCGGCAACCATGAGTTCGGCGGCGAACCGGTTTGAAACCGCGGGCGCTTCTGTTGCTAACGTGTTCGAAAAATCAGCGGCCGTTGCGAGCGACTTGCAGCGCGCCACTTCAGTGCTCCAGTCGGCGTCCGCAACGGTCACTCAGGCATTCCAGCAGTATGACCGTACCCGTGAGACCGTCCAGGAATATGTTGGCATCCTGAAGGGGCTCGTCGAGTCTGCTGGAAAAGAGGCTGGGCTGACCCAATCCATGCTCACGGACCTTGAGCGGATTGTGCAAACGCTCCGCGAGGCGGAACGGCAGGCCACCGAATATTTGAACGGCGTCAATGAGACACTTACCGAGTCGTTCGAGCAGTTTGGCAACGCTATGACGAACCAGCTGCGTCAGACCATCGGAGAGACGGACCGTCATCTCGGTCACGGAGTCCAGCAGCTGACCGGCGTCGTCCAGGAGCTCGGTATTGCCCTTCAGCGCATGAAGCGCGCGGCGTGAGTCCATGTTTCCACGAATCGTAATCAAACGCCCCGGCAGGTCCGATGGCGAAAGTCCTTTCTGGATTTCTTTTTCAGACTTGATGTCCGCACTGATGACCCTGTTCCTGGTCGTCATGGCCGCCACACTTATCACCGTCACGCGGAGCGTTTCGTCCGTTGAGCAGCGGAAGGTACAGCGCGAAACGGATATCCGCGAACTAATGGCCCAAATCAAGGAAGTGTCGCGGCGGTTTCCAGAGGTAAAGGTAAACGAAACCACTTATCGAATCGACCTCGGCGACATCGTCCGGTTCGATAGTGGAAGGTCAGACATCTCAACCAGCGGGGCGACATTCCTACGCAACTACGTACCGGTTCTTCTGAAGGCGCAACAGACAGATATTGGCAGGAAATGGATTCGTCGCATCGTCGTGGAAGGGTTTACCGACCAGGATGGCAGCTATCTATACAACTTGGGGCTGAGCCTTGATCGCAGCCGACGCGTAGTTTGCGCGCTTTTCGCTCTACCAAGTCAGGACGAAATACCATTGAGCATTGCACAAAAAGCCCAGATCCGTGACCTCTTCCTTGTCGGCGGATACTCATTTAATTCCACAAAGGAGTCCAAGGAAGCGAGCCGCCGGGTCGAACTGAAGGTCGACTTCTGGGCGCTCGATGAGCAGCCCTCCGTACCGCTCGCACCCATCTCAAATGAGTTCGGGCAATGCAGCTAGGTACCGACGCGCTCGCCCGACTGAAGACGGCGCTTGACAGGAAGCTTGCCGCTTTCCGTTCCGACTATACGGGACTGGGACAGCCGGCACTGGTGGAAAAGGCGAGTGACCAGGCACGGCGGGCTTTTCAAGAATACGCAAGTGCACGTCCTTCTGCGCACGACGCATACGCGTCTGCACTCGCCTTCCTGCGCGGACAAGAACTCGACGAATCGCAGAGAGACACTCTTGCAAGCGCTCTAAATCAGCCGGTTGCCGAGCGCCGGGGAACGAGGCCCATAGGCAGCGACAGACTGGCCGCACTTCTCGGGTACTACCAGGACGAGGCGGCCGCCGGCACGTTGTGGCGTTTGACCTGGTTCGGGCTGCTAGTTTCGTATTTCTCGTACGACCCGCTTTCCGCGCAGGAGAATGAGCATAACGGGTGGTTGTCGCTGAGACAGTTACTTGTTACGACTTGGCCGTACATCGACAACGCCAGCGGTAAGGCGACGGTCCCCGAGTGGCTTGCCGCTTTGCGACGGCACCCCGCGCTCATCAGTGAAACGGCTGCGGACGAGTTCGCGGACCGTTACATTGCCGGTGACCGGACTACCCTCGATTTGATTGTTGAGAGCGTCGGCATCCCGGAGAGCAGCTGGTTCTGGCATGCATTGGTCCTCAGCGCGGTGAAGTCGAGCGTCAGCTATGCGGACGAACGTTTCGTGGCGCAGATACCTCGACTGATCGCACTCATCAAATCTCGGCCCGTGTTCCGCGATGAAGCCCTCGAAACGCTTCTCGAACGATATTGCCGCATTCCCGGGCATCCCGTCCACCATGAGCTGCGGGATTATGTCGTGGGCAAGGACGTCTGGCGCAATCCAAAACTAAAGGCGGCAGGCATTGCGACAGCATGGAATCGCGTACCCGATACTGTCTGGCGAATGGTCTTGCAGTGGGTCAATGAAGGTAATCTGCGCGACTTCTTCGATGTGCTGGCGGCCCGCAATAGCGCCGACGAGGGTCGACTTGCGTTCTGGAGCCGCTATATGCAGCAGATTTCGTGGACCCGCCTGATTTTCAGCAGTGAAACCGTCTTACTCGCGCGGAGCAACCGCGAAATCCGGGAGCTCATCGCACGTGAGGTGGGCGCGTACGCGACGCTATACGGGAACAAGAACATCGATGCGTTCATCATGCAGATTGGCGAGTACATCATTGTCGAGTTCAGTACAACGGGCAATGCCGCGTATGTGTACGACTCTGCAACGCTCCAGTTCGACAGATACTCACCGACCTATCACGGCGGCACCGAAGATTTGCGCTACGGATTTCGCGCTGGAGCCCGTTGCCGAATCATCCATAACGCGGGCTGGCAGTCCAGTGCGGCGTACGAGCTAGGCCGGCTTGGCATACGGCCCGATGACGACGCGAAGCAGTCGCGACTGCCCCGCCACGTCTCAGTCGAAACGCGACCAGAGAAGACGCCACCCCGATCGGGGCCGGGGGGGCCAACGTCGGCGTCGCCCACCGCCCCATCCCGAGTCGCCGCCCAAGCGCCGTTTTCCATGGCGGCGCTCGAGGCCGAGGTCGAGCAATACATTGGTGCCTACATCGACGATAGGCGCCAAGCCACTGGCGGGCGACTATGGGTCGAAGACCCGCAACAGGACATGGCGCTTGGCCGACAACTGAGGGCGTGGGGCTTCAAGTGGGCTAACTCACGTTCGGCGTGGTATTACGCGGGGTAAATATGGCATTTTTCAACCTGTTCAAACGCGGCGCGTCGAATAATGTCGCGCACCCGAGCTTTCAGCCGGAGTGGACCGAGCGCGGCATCGTGTTCAAACTGGCCTTCCCGTTGCCGGCCCGGACAGTCGACGAGCTTCGCACAAGGGTGTATGCCGTTGAGCGGCACGAGTTTGTCCTTGCTCACTACCTCCTTCAGCTGGCTCAGGAAGGCGCCGCGTCGGTTAACGTCGATTGCCTTCTCTTGCCTTGGTCAGAGTTTTTCAAGCTGAGGGAGATGCCTGAACATCACTCGTCGCTTGCGAGCTTCGTTGTGCCACCTGAACGACCGTTCCAGCCTGTCCTAAATCATCAAGCCACGTTATCGGATTTATCCTTCGACCTGTCCGTCGAAAGCTGGGAGCTGGACGGACGGAGCATTCGTGCGGCTCGACGGATAGGCGCAGTGCTGATTGCCGACAATGAGGAGGCCCTGCTCCCGGCGGCAACCTGGAAAGCGGTCGAGGCCATCGAACAGTTTCAGCGTCGCTCTGCCGAGCAGCGCACCCAGCATTTCAATGAACTGGGTTGGGGCAAGATTCGCTCCCAAATGGATGTTGCGGGCGCTCTGTACAAATCCCAATACCTGGCGACGACCCACGTCTTGACACCAGACAGGCTTCGCCTTCCTCAAGCGAGGGAAGACACCCCATTCGGCCGTGTTCACACGGTCATACCCACGTTTGATCGTGCGCCCGACGGATGGCTACGTGCCTTTGACCAGTTTGAAACCGTTCAGCCACACTATGACCTTGTAAGTAGCGATGGCGGCCGGGTCCGAATCGTGTTGTCCGAACCCGTTCGCAAGGTTCTCCAAGTCATCAAGCGCGACATGCCAGGACGTCGTGTTGCTGGCGCACGAGCTGAGAAGTTTCTCCACAACCCGTGGGCTTTCCTCGGCGACAGAGCTATGGACGTGCTCGACGAAGACGACTTCTTACTGGATAGGGCCTCCGCTGGTCCGCTTACTACCATCTTCTCGGTCGGGACTCGGGTGACTGATGGTCGCATCGACACCGTAGGACTTGTTGTGACGGAACACTACGCTGATGGTACGGCACGAACGTTTGATTGCAGATTTGAAGATACGGCGTTACTCGCGGAATTTGTGACTGCCCTGGAGAGTGCCCTCCGCGAGGAGCGGGAGCTGTTTCCGTGGAACGAGTTCGACCTTACCGTCGATGCTGAATCTACCTCCCAACTTGAGACCGCCCGACAAGCTTTGTTTTTGTGGCGGAGCCAAGCCGCAGCGCGTATTGATTTTACGGATGTCTACACGTTGGCTGGGTACAGCGAGCGGATTCACGGAATCGGTGTAGCCAAGCCCATGTATGTACCGGTCATGCAGAGCGCTTCTTCCGACGCGGATGATGATGGCGGCTGGGTACCCCACGAGCTCACTCCAATGGTCTCAGTCACACTGTCCGGACACGATGGTCAAGTGTTCATTCCGCTCACTCCCGAATGGGTTCGAAACTTCGAGCAGTCGGTTCAGCAGGCAGAAAGGGATGGCATGGACGAGGTGCGAGACCGTGAACTGCCAACGGCCATAGATACTGTCCAGGCACGGCAGCTCGCCGACGCTTTCGGTTCGATGATTGCCGCCAGTGAAAAGGTTAAGGCGGAAACGGCTGGCAAAGAGTCAAAGTCAAGCAGGGGGAGGGAAAGCCTACTCGTCAAGACCAACTTCAACGAGATTGACTATCAGGAGGCGAGAAGGGCTGTCCTGACGCCTCCTGACGATGCGAAGGCAATCTTGCCGGCGTCCCTGCGACCATCCGTTTCGCTGAAGCTGCATCAGCGACAGGGCATTGCCTGGTTTCAGCATCTCGTCGCGCTTAGCCCCTCGGACTGTCGAGGAGCGCTGCTCGCAGACGACATGGGCCTTGGCAAGACTCTTCAGTTGCTCGCGGTGCTTGGCTGGTTCTATGAACAGAATCCTGCCGGGAAGCCGTCACTGGTTGTCGCGCCGAAAAGCTTGCTAGAAAATTGGTCTCAGGAAATTGAGCGATTCTTCACGCCCGCTTATCCCGCCCACCTTGTGTTACATGGCGACGAGCTGCGAGAGAAAAAACAGCCAATAGACCTCATCGACGAGCAACTGCAGACCCGCGGTATTACCGACCTGCTCAAACCAGACTGGCTCGGGAACTACAAAGTCATTGTTACGACCTACGAGGTATTAACGGGTTATGAATTTTCGTTTGCCCGCCAGGAATTTGCGTTTGTCATCTGCGATGAAGCGCAACGCATCAAGACGCCTGGTACGCGAGTTACACTTGCCGCGAAAAAACTGAAAGCGGATTTCCGTATTTCCTGCACGGGTACGCCGGTGGAAAATTCCCTGGTTGACCTGTGGTGCCTCTTTGACTTTGTGCAACCCGGTCTGCTGGGTGCGCTAGAGAATTTTGGCCGGACCTACCGCCGGCCGATTGAGTGCAACACCGAGGAGCATCATGACAGCCTGAACCGGCTCAAGTTGCTTATCGCTCCGCAAACCTTGCGTCGAACCAAGGAAGACATTGCGGACGAACTTAAGAAGAAGTACTTCGTCCTTCAAGGACTGACGGAAGCAGTGGCTTCGCTCAGCATCAATCCACCGGACGGTGAGCGCTTGGAGGTTGCGATTTCGGGCTACCAGCTGGTTTTGTACAAGGGCGGTCTCAAAAAGCTTCTGGACGCCGCAGCGGAGCAGGATGCCCGGCAGCGCGCGAGACTTTCGTTCGGCGCCCTGCATCTGATGAAGGCTGTTTGCGCTGAGCCCTATTGTCTACCGGGAAGCCGGTTTGCCCCGGACAAGCGCGGTCTTGATGCGCATCTTGAGAATTCGCCGAAGATGCGGTGGCTGCTAGAACAACTTCGGCAAGTTAAGTGCCGCTCGGAGAAAGCTATCATCTTCACCGAATTGCGCGAAGTACAGGCGGCGCTTGCCTATTTCATCCATCAGCGCTTTGGCCTTAAACCGTCAGTGGTGAACGGCGATACGCAGGGCCGCCAAGCCTTCATTGACCGTTTCTCTGGTATTGATGGATTCAACGTCATTATTCTCTCAACCTTAGCCGCTGGTGCCGGCCTTAATGTGACGGCGGCGAATCATGTTTTCCACTACACCCGCGCGTGGAACGCAGCAAAGGAAAACCAAGCCACGGACCGGGCGTACCGCATCGGTCAAGAAAGGGACGTGTTTGTCTACTGCCCAACTGTCGTTGCGGACTTTCCGACGTTTGAGGTACGCCTTGACGAAATGCTGAAGCGCAAGGGAAAACTCGCGGGAACCACCATGAACAGTTCGTCGATGGAAGCCATGCTGAACGGCAACGTCGAAGATGTACGCATGTCGGAACTGTTGGGAGACTTGCCTGCATCCGCCTCAACTCAGCCTAGGTATCTCACGCTCGAGGACATCGACCGTCTCGACGGTGGCAGCTTTGAGTACTTCTGCAGACTGTTGTGGGAGAAGCGTGGATATGTCGCGTCAGTGACGGCTAAGAGGGGCGGTGACGGTGGCATTGATGTGATTGCGCTGCGGGGAAAGGACGGTGAGTTACTCCAGTGCAAGTCATCCGCGAACGTTGAGGTTGGTTGGGACGCGGTGAAGGAAGTGGCAGCCGGCGCTGCGCGGTACCAGAACACTTACTCTGGAACGCGCTTCAGACGCGTGTGCGTAACGAACCGGCGCTTCAATACTGGCGCGCACTCCCAGGCCGAGGCCAATCGTGTCCAATTGATTGAGCGCGACCAGCTGGAACATTTGCTCTTGCAATATCCTTTAACTGTGGACGAACTCGATGACGAGTTGCTGAGGGGATTGCCTCTCTCGAGTGCGGCCTAATCACTCTAGGCTGCCATAAATTTTGTCAGTAAGGCATCACATGAGGGAAGTGAAGTCCTTAACTTCGCAATTAATCAAACGTTTTTTGCTGACAACGGAGCGGCAAACTGAGTTTTGACGATATAGACGCTTTCTTCCTCTTTCTCACTCGCAATTCCACCTCCGGCATTTGCCTTATAGAGCTTTGCTGCGACTGCTGAAGTCAGGTTTCGGTCCGACGAGAAGATGGACGTTTCTCGGACTTCCAGTTCGGCTTGCGTGCAGCCACCAATTTCCCTCGCAACGATCAATGCATCCCACGACGGTTCGAATGCCGCCCATGCGAAAAGCGACCTGTCGAGCGTTTCTCCTGATCGCCAACCCTTGCCCACCAGTTCGAACACACGGGTATCGGCATCATCCATTGCTGTCTTGGACGCTTGTGTAGCCGCGATATCTGCACTGGCGATGGGAGCCGACCCCGACACGTTTACCTCAAACTTTGACGACTTCGTCACCCGCCGTCTCTTTGCTATGGATATGCTCGTCGCACCTAGATGCACCAACAGCCTGAGAAGTTCTGCTTCTCGTTCTTCAAGAAGCAGTTTGTCATACTGTTCTGCCGGTATGAACACGCGCTCCTTGTTTGCGCTCTTAACTTTGGCAAGAGGGTGGCGCTGATAGACCTTCCCAATCTGAGGATGTCCCGGGGGAAACATCAGATCATCTTGCTCAGTCATTTGCAAAGAGTACGCATGCTCGCGCATAAAGGCCTGAACATCCTCATCCCCCACCTTTTCAAGCTGACTTTCGATTTCTTTTGGTAGCTCTTCTTTGTTTTTGGTGAAGAGCTGCATAATTGCCGGGCTATATGTGGCTACGGCGACAAGTAGTGAAACTGGTAAACCGACCGGGGCTACAGTTGTTAGTGCTGCACGTGCCGCGAGTGCAGCCGTCGAACTTAGTGCTATATCGCTTGGTGCCGGCCTGATGTGGGGCTGTGTATCAACGGTGGGAGTAACTCCCGGAATCGTAAAATTCGGATACGTTTCAGCAGCGTTGGATGATTGCGGAACCTCTTCGGGCTTCACTATGTAGATCAAGTTTGGCAGTTGCTTGCTCATATATACACCGAATACGTAGCTGGGAGCCTATGGCTACCGCGAGTTTGATGTCGTGGGGATAAATTTGAACGGTGCTCAGTTCCTTGGAGTACCTGGAGTAGAGTCTGGTCGCAGTGAAATCCTCCAGCGCGCTACTTCGCGCTTTGCATCGTTCTCGCTCATGGTTTGCTCGAGACACGCAAGCAAGTCTTCCTGGCGCGGTTGAGCGAAGACCAAGCGATAGAGCGCAAGACTTCGCTTGAGGCGACGATAGCGTGCTTCGTCGCAGCTGAGTGGGAGCGCCATCACCGTACGCTCGATGCGCGCACCTCCCTCGGTTTCGTAAATCCAGTACGGGATCAGATCGTTTGAGTCTGCAGGGCGGTTTTCGACGGCCAGGTTGAAAAGACCATTCCAGAGATCTAAATTCCCGTGAGACGCGCGCCGCAGGGCCGCCTCTCCATGGCAGCTCGCCACG
Source organism: Paraburkholderia edwinii (assembly GCF_019428685.1). Classification (NCBI taxonomy): domain Bacteria; kingdom Pseudomonadati; phylum Pseudomonadota; class Betaproteobacteria; order Burkholderiales; family Burkholderiaceae; genus Paraburkholderia; species Paraburkholderia edwinii. The sequence goes on along the minus strand of NZ_CP080095.1, from coordinate 250,517 downwards.
TTCTTGCGCACCGCGTAGCCTTTGTAGCGGTGAACTCGACCTTCGCGCTGTTCCATGTCGACTGGGTTTGACGGCAGGTTCCAGTGAATGACCGAATGACACCAGCAGTGAAAGTCGAGTCCCTCCTGTCCGATGGACGTCGACGCAAGTACGAATGGCCAGAACGGCGAGTTAAAAGCAGCTTGTACCGACTCCTTTCGCGCGACAGCGCCTTCCTCCTCGTCCTGGGTCCCGAACCGCAATGCGAAATGCGTCCGAATTGCTGTATCAAGAGGGGCCACGCTGACTCTACCGTCTTGCACTACGATTTCGTCGGGGCGCAACGTTGCGCTTCTCAACGACATAGCTTCAAACATGGCTTTGGCAAGCGTTTCGTAGCCCTCTGCGGCAGAACGCTCGCCGAGTCCATGTGAGTCGAATAGGATATGTGCGTATTCGTCCAGCAGGGCCTGCAAGTTGCCGTCCGCGCCATACTGAAGCGCGCTTTGCCAGTACGAGTCTTCGTCCTCTACGGCCTTTAGCATGGCAACCGCGCGCGGAGAGTTGAATTGGCTACGCAGGCCCTCCGCAATGCGCGCTGCCGCGTCTAACATCTCGCTGGGCGTTTCCCCGTGTGGCCAAATCCTGGAGAGTGTCCGTAGCGCACACGTCGCCGGAGCAGCGAGCGCGATGTCCGCGAGGACTTCTATAAGATCGGAAGGCACGCGTCCGAGCTCTTCAATTTTGTTGTCCCACGCGTCGAGCCAAAATCTTACGTGCGCGTCGAATCCGGTCGACGAGTCCGCATCATCGTCGTGACGGGCAAGGCGTGCCTCCGCCCAGCGTTCCGAGCACCATCGGCGGCCCTCGGGGTGTTGGACTGCTTCTATCCGTGCGAGTGCCACCCAATACCAGCGCCTGTCCACGGGCCCATCGGTAACGCGGGAGTTCACGAGTGGTCTGAGAGCCGGCCCGATTAAGTTCATTGCGTGCTCACGCGCCGCTGCGTAAGTCGGGACGGTGATTCCGTCATCATGCAGGTTGAGGGGGTCAACGATTCGCGCGAGAGCTTGTGACGGAAATGCGAGTAAAAGCGCTGACATGCCTGCCGGTCTGCCATCAGGGGAATTTGAGAAGCGCAATTGTTGCCCGAAACGGCGTGGCATCTCGGTGTACTTGAGCTTGCGATCAATGTCACTTACTATGCGGCGCTCCGCCTCAAAGGACAGCAAAGCAGCGAGTGCGTCGGGCACGACATTCCAGGCCGAAAAAACGAGATGCTTGCTGACCGACCCGATCTGCTTGTATTCACCGCCCGCGCCCCAGTATTTCATCGACGGCGGCATCCATAGCAGTTTCCACAGCCCTTCGGTATCGATTCGATCAATCAGTGCACGCAGACGTGCATTACCCGGATCGATTGCTTTGTAGCCGTTGATGTCACGCTTTTCCAGTAATGCGAGGTTCCGCTCGGAAAACGCTGCATGGATGCCCGAGGTCTTGCTGCCAGTTTGTTCACGAACCGCGTCCTTGAACGCGTATTGGCCCATGAAATTGAGCAGATAAGGGCTCGATTTCCAGTATTCGATCGTCTCGCGCTCTTTGAGCTCATCTGCGAGTTCCTCGAGCGCTCTGAAGTCCTTTAAGTCACGTTGACTCAACTGTGGTGTGAGAGGCCGCTCTACGACCATGGAGTCGGCGTGCTGCGTAGCTTCTACACGCTCGGTTCTACACATTACGCGTTTCAGCGCCGATTCGATTCTGTTTTTTACCGGGTCAAGCTTGGCGAGTCCAGCCATATTCTTCGTACCGAGCATTCCCGTGCGTAGCGCGGATATATTTGCCTTTAAAGCCGCGATCGTTTCTCGATCTCCCGGAAACAGAAACCGCAATGTGTGGAGAAAGTCGGCGTAGTGGTCTTCGTCTTCGTCATCTCGCGCAAACATCTTATAGGGCGTCGCGGAGAGCAGCAGTACACGTGCCCGACCTTCGTAATTGAAGAGCTGGTGTGCTAGTTCGGCGGCTGGATTTTCCCCCGCTTCCGGATCGTCAAAGAGTTCGTTAAAGCGCTGAAATTCGTCGAGAATGACAAGCGCTGGCTTAAGAGCGACTAAGCACACGCGGGCGAGTAGTGCACGGAGGTCACCTATTAGCTTCATACAACGCGCCTGATTAATTTCGCTAATCTTCATGCGGCGATCGCTGTACACCACTGCTATTTCACGCAGTTCCGCGAGTAGCGTTGAATTTTCAGCGACCCTCTCGCGGTACTCCTGCTCGATAGCCTTATCATATTTGATGACAATTTGTGCCTCGGTGTCCCAGTAGTCACCAGCGCTGCCCCTCAGTGCATGTCGGAATCCCCGATCGTGAACACCATCTAGTTCACGGAGCATTTGATAGATGAGACGCCGCTCCTCTTTGCGGCCCGTGCGACGGCCGCCGCCTTTCTTCTTGCCGAACGTTGTCCCCGGCGTGAAGCTGATAAGGTTCACCCGACGGCTGTCCAACTTATCAGTGATGAGCGGCAAAAGCGTCAGTCGCGTGGCGTGGGGGATCATCGATTGGCCCGGCAACATGAGGCGCTTGATGTTTTGAGCCGCAATCTCGGCGTTAGAGCACACGTAAACGATGTCAAGACGTTCGCCGGTACGCTCCAGATGGTCGATCGTCTTTGCAATCACGCCCTTGGCGATCATCGTTTTGCCGAGACCCACCTCGTCGGCAACCAGGAAGCGCATGGCAGGATCGTTCTCATCGAACATGCGTGCGAATACATATTCGACGGTCGCGCGCTGGAAGTCCTTCAGCCCCCTGAGAAGCGTGCTTGCCTGGAAATTACGCGTCATTTGCCTTCCTCTTCGGATAGAGCGTGTTCGAATACAGACCAAATCCCAATGAAATCGTCGGTCAATATTGGGTCATCTTCGGTTGTTTCATCGCGAAGCCGCTTCACTAGTTCGTGAACCCGGGTGAGTCGATCGGGCTCGCGCGCAAATGCGCGAGCCAGCATCTCGAATAACGGCGTTTCATTACGTGCAAGAGCACGCTTTTCACCGAGCGCACCTGCGCCATACTCATTACCTTCATCTCCCGACCAATCGCCAAGCAGCAACATCAAATAGCGGATCAGTCCTTCGCGGTTACGAATAGCCGCACGTAGAATTTCGAGGTCTCGGTCCTCGGGCCCTCCGTGCAACGGAAGTTGCATCGCAAATCGCAGGGTTGCAGCGCCGAAGGCAAGGCCAAAGCCGGTGAAGGACGTAACGTGATGAGGCGCGAATATGCCTAGTCGCCCGACGGGATGCGCGACGACATGAGAAGGCTCCCCGCCGATTGACACCGCGCGCTCCTCGTCTTGCGTCACAAGCCACGCATGAGCTTTTACGCCGCAGTAGTCGACAACGTTGAGCCCGTGCAGATCGACTGCCCAACCTTCTTCACATTTGCTGCAGTGAAGCGATAGGTCCGCGCGAGCCAGCGCGTCACGAAGCTTCTCGAGTTCGCGTTCGTCCGCAAGTCTTTCTGGATCTTCGAGATCGGATCGGGAATAGGGAACAAGCAATGGACCCAAGCCCTCATTGCCTACCCAGTCTGCGGGTGTGCCGACCTTGCTCGTGCGGCCGATCAACTCGACCATGAACTCGACGTTTCTGCCTTTGAGGGCCGCGGCGGTCGCATTCGCTGATCCCACGAACAGATGCGTGTACCACGTACGTCTACCAATGTAGACCTTCGCATGCAGGCCACGCTGACGTTGAGAGTCGTCGTCTTCGAGATCGCCCACGACCGCTTGGTCGCTTAGGACGTGGACATTTGAAAAGTCTTCTAGCGAAGAGAGCTTGTCGAGTTCTTCGCTTCGCGACACGAGAAAGAGCGGTTCTTTCGCGCTTGCTGCCAATTCGCTCAAAGTGTCTTGTGTGACAAACGGAGACACGACACCGAGTTCGTCCCAAGGCAGGCCGCCGTCCGCTTCGGGTAGCCACTTCGCTGCTTTTTGTTCGATGCCGAGCGCATGAAATCGGGTCCATTCGTACTGTCCCGGCGGTTCCCATACTGTACGATGCACATCGGTAGAAAGTAGCTGAATCTGCTCGCTTCGTGTTGCACTGATTGCCTTCGTGCTCATTTCGCAGACACGTTCGATGAATCGTACGAGCGACTTGTTTTCGTTGAGCTTTTTTTTGCCTACTTTACCTTCAAGCCAAAGTGAAAGGTCCCATGAGCGGTCGTCGGTGAGGTTGCGCGTGAGTACAAGCATACGCAACATGGCTGCCTCCCCATGGTTGGCGTCGCCAGGCTCGAAGCGCAGCAGCCAGACCTTCGGGTGAAAAACGCCGCCATGTGGGGCTTGCGCTTCGTGAACCATACTTTCGAGGAGGCCGAGTAATGCGTTGGCCTTGCGCGGAATCTGGAGTCGCCCGCGCTGACAAAAGACGGTGAGTCGATCTCCCATACGCCGAAGTGCCTCCAGGACCGGTAACGGGTCGGGCCGATCAGGCGAAACGTCTTCGGTATCGCGACGTGCGAGGTGAAGGGGTAGCGTCAGTAATGTGATGAGGTCGAGGGAGTAGGTGGTCGCTACGCCACAGTCAAAACGATAGCCGTCGGGTGGGGTCAGCGCGTCGGTCAACATGCTACGCTGTTCGGGACTGATCATGCCGCGCTCCATCCTTCGTGCCATTCACGCAAAAAGTTGCTAGCCACGGGCCATCGATAACCCAGTGGTACAAGTCCGGCTCGACCACCCCACTGTGACCGTGCGGCCATATTCGTAAAGCGTGACCGCTTATCCTTGAGCTTGATCTCGCGGGCCTCGATGAGCTTTCGACAAGCTTGCGACTCATCAATCTGAGTATGCTCGCGTAGCGCTCGATCTAGCCATGTCTGCACAAATTCCTGAGTAGCTCCACTGATCGAGTGGCCTTTATCAATCACCCGTTTCCAGAACGCATCTAGATCCCACGCGTCACAGGCGGGCAATTTGTTCGCTGCCCATGCGTTGAGTTGTTCGCGATATTGTTCAGCGAGATCGACGCTATCAACACGGCGGGGTTCGAGCTCGGCAAGGAGCAGGTTGTACAGCAATGCGGCGCCGTGCATCAGTACGTTGAAACGGCGTGCATCGTCAATCAGTGGCTGTATCTCGCGTGGAAAGTCATGCCGGCGCGGATGATTCCAGATGTAATCAACCTCGGTCATCGCACGGCCTTCCGAGAGATCGCGAGCGAGCCAGGTGAGTAACGAATCCGGATGCTGTTTGCACCAGCGGTCGAGAAGGAACTCTGCCTCTTCACGTGTGAGCTTCAGATTCACCCCGAGTGGGAAATCTTCGGGGCACAGTTTGACGAGCTGTGTATCCCATGCGCTGCTAGCTGGATCGCCGTCGTGATCTTCGTTGTCGTCACGCTTGCGCCGCGTGCGCTGCATCGTGTGACGCCTGTCTGCCAAAGAGAAGTACTGTTGCAGCGACACACGCGTTCTGCGCATGTCCCAACTACCCAAGGCAGCCCAATAAACGGAGCTTGGTAGCCGCTTTAGTGCCTTGCCTGCGTCGCGGCCGATTACGCCAGGCTCGTCCGCTGAGGTATTTTCTATAAGTTCTTTCAATAGGCGTATTTCCGCGTTCCGCGCGGCACCCGGAAACGCCGACGAAGCGGTCGACTTGGATTCCAGCTGATTGAAGAGCCAAGGCACAAAAAACACATACCGCAGACGCGTCTGAATCGTTGATGTTCTGGGGAACAACTGATCTGCGATTGAGTCACGGATGCCGCCGATACCCAGTTCGTCGCGAGCCTCGCGCTCATCGAAGAATGAAAGTATATGGAGGCTACGCTGCGCCGCTGCGGCGTCGTGGTCGAGCCAAGAGAGATTAGATGCCATAAGCCTTTTCTTTACGTTTCGACTTTGTCGGATCGATCGTAGACTGCTGAGTCGGGTGTGGAACTCGACGCTCGACGGATGATGCATGGGACGGGTGCCCGCACGTCTTGAAAATTGCGGGAACAAAAAGCCTTGGAGTGGAAGTGGCTTGTCCCCTCATCACTTCCTATACAACTTCGCCAACTGCCAATACGTCTCCGCAAACTCCTCCCTCAGCTTCACGGGCGCGAGCACCTCTACCGCAGTCCCCAGTGAACGAAGCCACCACCTAAGCTTTAGACTGGGTACAACCGTTCCCGATACCTTCATCCGTCCATCTTTCAGTGAGCTGATTTTCTGATCAAGAGAAATAGGCGCATCCCTAAGATGATTCCCTGAGCCATCGATAAAAGCCAACTCGAGCTTAACGGGCGCCTCCGTCATGAAGTCGAACTCACGCCGCGTCTGCACATACTCGCGTAGGTCAAAGTCCTTCGGATATTGAAACGACTTGCCTGAGTCCGTGGCCTTGACGATACGATCCAGTCGATAGAGGCTACGCAATGCTTCATGCTTGCCTTTCGCGGGATCAGGCGCATGCCGCGGATCTTCCCCAATCAAGTACATGACAGCGGCGGATTCCACGAGCCCGAGAGGCCTAAGTGTCTTCGGCACAGGCTCCTCCGTCTGTTCTCCGCGATATGCAGCGCGATATTGCACGATCACTTCACGCTCAAAGAACGTTGCGCTTGCAACGACCTTGAACGTCTCGACATTCACTGGAGGCCGATTCAGCTTGAATGTCCCATCGACCGAATCGATCTTTTCGGACCAGGCGCGGTAGACACGGCTATCGGCCTTCTCTTGTGAAAGCCGAATTTCGGCTGCTTTGAAGAACGGAGCGATGTCCTGCATCACCGCCTCCGGTAGCTTGTTCCCGGCGAACCGTTGAAGGACATGAAATGCAACGGCTTCCGAAGCGCTCATAAGACCACTACCTTCGCGCACGCCATGAAGCCACGGCTTGCGTTGCCAGACAAAGCCACGACCCTCTCCGCGCGAGATGACAAATTTGCTCTTCTGGAGCGCGGTCAGATGCCGCAGCACGAGACGCCGGTAGACGTCGTGTCCTCGTCCCTGCAATCTCTTGAGAGCGTCTGACGTTGACAGCCACGGTTCGCTATCGCGCTCAGTCGGGAGGACGCGCAGGAGGGCTTCATCTAGTGTTGACAGCATGGGGTTCCCAAATTTCTTCCAATCTCAACTTCAACTGCAGTCATATCGGCGCACAACGGTTATCGGCATTTCCATTCATCTTCTAAATGGTTCATGTTATTTATTTCGGCGCTTTAATTTCTTTCGTTTTGTTATATGCGTTTGGCATCGCAAATGCGATTCGCGTTTTGTTTTCACACAAACCCCACCACCCGCTGCCCACCTTCCTTCAACCCACATTCCGCTTCGATCGCCGCAAGGAATTCACCAGTGTTTGCAATCGCACTAAACCGATGCCATCTCACAACCGTCGCAAAGTCCCCCGGCGTAACCCGATCGAGTCTCCCAACCCGAGCCTTGAGATCCACCGACGGCTTCATAAACCCAAGCGCGTCACAATGCCGACAAAACAGCATCCACGCCTGTTCCACCTTCAAATACCCAAACCGGATCTTGGCGTCAAAGCGCCTCAACGCCGCCTGATCCAGTTGCTCCATCACATTCGTAGAAGCCACGAACACACCGGGAAACCGCTCCATCTGCGTCAGCATTTCATTGACAAGACTGACTTCCCAACTCGCGCGCGCGCCTCGCCGGTCCTGAAGAAAACTGTCGACTTCATCAATCAGCAACATCGCGCCGTCCTGCTCGGCTTCGCGAAACGCGGCCGCAATATTCTTCTCGTTATCGCCGACCCACTTCGACATCAGATCCGATGCATGCTTCACATGAAGCGGTACGCCAAGCTGTTCCGCGAGCCAATGACCATACGCAGTCTTGCCTGTCCCTGGCGGCCCATACAGGCACAAGCGTCCGGCGCGATTGCGGATCAACGCAGTAGTGACAGCGACGAGATCGGCATCCACATGAACAAACGCAGGGTCATAGGTTTCAGGCAACCGATCGGTGCTGGCGCTTCGAATCGGCTTATGACCCTGTGCCTCGAGCGTATTGCTGATCAGCAGTTCAAGCGCTGCAGCCGCATCCGGCGCAGCAAGATCCTGACGGATCGCCAGAACAACCGACGCGGCGCGCGCGACAACCGCCGGCGCGAGCACTTCCGAATCGGCGAGCCGGTCCACGGTCCGGGTGTCGATCAAACCCGAGCACGCATTTTCAATAATCGCCACACGCTGCCGCTTCGGCGGTACCGGCAACTTCACGACCATGTCGAACCGCCGGATAAAAGCCGCGTCCAGGCAGTCGATGGAGTTGGACACCCAAAGCGTCGGCACGCTGTTGGTTTCGAGTATGCGGTTGATCCACGCCTTATGCGTTTGCCCCGTGCTCTTGCTTCCGAAAACGCTGCTCGTGTCGTTGAACACGTCTTCGACTTCGTCGAACAGGATCATCGCCTGCTGTTGCCTGAAGAAGCTCTGGGCCGCTCGAAACGCGCGCAGCCGGTGTTCGCCATCAATCGGATCGCCATTTTCGTCTTCGGCTGCGACCTCGAACAGATCGCAGCCGAGCTTGTCGGCCAGCGCTTTCGCGAGCTGGCTCTTGCCCGTGCCAGGTGCGCCGTACAACAGCACATTCACGCCCTTTCGCGCTGACATGTGCGCTTTTCGCAAATAAGGCAGCAGCACGGCAAGCGACGAATCGATGTGCGCGTAATCAGATAGCTTCAGCTCTGCCCGAGCAACGGGTGCAACCGTATCGCGCAACAGGCTGATCGGGTCGGCGTCGGACGATATGACATGATCGGCGAACTTATCCGAGAGCAGATCGAGCTTGCCGCTCAGCATCAGGTGCGATCCACTGTCGAGCGACACGAGACCCGACTTCGCGAGCGCTCCGCGTCCGCTCAACGCCGCACGAACGTCGGGCTCGGCGATATCGAGCAACAGGGACAGCACATGGAAGACGCGTGCCGACGACAACTGTCCAAGCCACTCGGCCGTATCGGTGAGCAACCTCTCGTTGTTCAGCATCACAACGAATTCGAGGATCCGGCATTCCACTTCGGAAAGACCGACGAGCTCGGCAAGGCGCGCGATATTGTTGTCGAGGCACTCGGAGATTCGTTCTCCGCGGCACTCCGCCTCCGCCTGTTGATGGAGTGCTCGCAACCGGGTCCGGACTGCCTTTGCGTCGAATTCTTCGTCTTTCGGGTCGATCCACTTCCCGAGTCCGAGCGCTTCGGCCAACGTATCATTGGAGAATCCATCAGGCCGAATCAGATCGCGGTGCACGCCAAGTGGGACAAGCAGGCGCAACACCCACAAGCGCACAGTCGGTGCAACGTCCAGCGAGCTGCCGGCATAGCGGGGACGGCGGTGACGGAAATACATCGGGTTCTCCTTTGGCGTTGACGAGATTCTCCGTTTCGATCGGGACAGAAAGTGTCCTGGACGCGCGCTAAAGTCGACGCATCGTCAATTGCTGTGATCTGTCCGCTGCGCGCGGCTGCTTGCATGGAGTCTGAGAGCACTGTCATGTCCATCGCCATTCCCTCTGAACTGATCACCGCGCTGCGCGGTGCAAAGCATGTTGTCTTCCTGACTGGCGCCGGCGTCTCTGCCGAGAGCGGAATTGCTACGTTTCGCGATGCGATGACGGGCTTGTGGGAGCGCTATAGCGCGGAGCAACTGGCGAATGCCGACGCCTTCAGGCGTGATCGCGAGCTTGTCTGGGGCTGGTATGAATGGCGACGTATGCAGGTGATGAAGGCCGAGCCGAACGCGGCGCATCGGGCGATCGCCGCTATCGCTTCTAAAGTGCCGCGCGTCGATGTGGTTACGCAGAACGTCGACGACCTGCACGAACGCGCGGGTAGCGACAAGGTGCTGCATCTTCACGGACGACTGAACCGGCCGTTTTGCTTCGCGTGCGGACACCCGCACACACTATCGGCCGGAATCCCTAACGAGCCCGAAGGCGGCCGGCGCCTCGCGCCGCCACAATGCGAGCGATGCGGCGGGTATGTACGTCCCGGTGTGGTCTGGTTTGGCGAGATGTTGCCGAAGTCTCAATGGGATGCGGCGGTTGAGGCTTGCGAGGCATGTGATGTGTTGTTCAGCGTCGGCACGTCGTCGCTCGTGCAGCCTGCTGCTGGGTTGCCGCTTCTAGCCGCGAGGCGCCGGGCGATGGTCGTGCAAGTCAACCCAAACCCGACATCCCTCGACGGCATCGCACAGATCAATCTCGTTGGTGCCGCCGGCGTAATCATGCCAGCGCTCGTTGATGCGACTTGGTAGAGCGGAGCTGAAGCAGATGCCTTATCGCCGGGTTGAAGAAAAACGCAATGACAACAACGACAAGGGAGCGAGAAACGCACCCATCGACAAAGTACAGTTCGGCGATGTGTTGCGCATAAAATTTCTCTGAGCCGAACTGAAAAGGTAGTGGATGTAACTGACTAGTCCGGGAAGACGGACTAATGACCTTCAATAACGTGCGTTGCATTTAAAAACGCTTTGGATCAGGCAAATAACAGAAGTAGAATGTCCACCTGATAAGGCGTTTAATCGATGCCTCTCAATAAAGTTGACTCGACTTACTCGATGTATCGGCCGGTCTCTCATTGGTCCGGTTAGCGGGGAAGGTTTTTGCGTGCGCCTTACGGCGGGGGAATGTCAGTAGCTGGAGCGCGCGAAGCCACAATCAAAAGAACGGCAGTCATAAGACCACAGAGTTTTCTATGGTACGGAAGCTTCTTACGCCGGGAACGACCGCTCCCGCGTTAGCCACGGCATTGTCATCAAGCGGGAAGGTTGCGACGCCGCTATCTCCCGAGCAGCTGATCGCAAGGCTGCGAATGAAGCGCTCGGCGAGCTATATGGATGCCATGCTAAAGCTTGACGCAGGCAGCCATTTACACAATCAGCAAGCTATCGACGCGCTGGTTGCTGCAATCAACGACGAGTTTCCCGACATCTCCATCGACCAGTATCCGGTGGGAATCGTGGCGAAATGCTATCTGGGTCCGCCTTACGAGGTCCACACGCTGGACCGAATGGGCAACATCATCCAGCACTACAAGCATTTCGAGTCGTTACCGCCTTTATTGGCGCGGGGACGCGCATTAGCCGTTCACGCGCAATATGCGTTCGTTGAGGTCTACACAGACAAGGTTATTGCCGTCACAGCGAGCGGCGACACTTCCATTGTTAAAGGATAGAAATGAGCACCAGTGAGCGGATTATCCAGGCGGCAGACCTGACCTTCATCAATAACGCGCTGAAAAGCCTGAATCGCGACATCGAGGCTGTCTCACAACAGGTTGACGGCGTTGGGACCGAGCTTGCCGATACGCGTTCCGAACTGGCACGCCTCGAACAGGCTTTCATGCAGTTTGTTGCCGCGGATTTGCGCGCGAAAGAGTTGGCCCTTGCCGAAACACGGCAAATCAAGGTGCGGCAGGAACTGGAGTCGACCTACGGCTACTACGCCGAAGTGCGCCGCCACACGACGGGGATTCTGCAAGCGGCCGACATCAACGTGGTGCGCTCGGAGACAATCAAGTCGACCACGGAAGAGTTGATGCTGACGGCGCCGCGCTACTGGCTCGCGCCGGCACTCGTCGCGTTGGCCGCTTGGCTGAACGACCACCAGGAACTGGCCAAGCGCGCACTCGCAGAGGCAATTCGCCGTGACGATGAAAAGACCTCGCTCTTCTTTGCTCTTATTAGCCGGCGGGCCGGGCGAGGGAGTGCGTGTCGCACTTGGCTCGACCGCTACTTTGGGATGCAAGACCCGAAGAGCCTCGACCGTCAGACGGTGGTGCTGGTCGATGCCCTGGCCAGTGGCGCGCTGGGGACGGAGGTCCGCCTTCAGTGTACGAAGCGCGTCGAGGCTTGGGTGGAGGAACTCGCGGCAGAGGTGGGGTTCATTGAAACTCAGCGCGAACAGTGGAGCGACGGTCTGCTTAGCAAGCTGCCCACGACTGACCGAGCCAAGGACTACAACCATCTGTCCAGGTTCAGCCCGACCTGGCAGCAACTCAACGATTCGCTGAACGAGGCCGCACTGCATGAAGTCGTGCGAGACCACTTCACCGGAATCTTCGACGGCGCGTTGACGCCAGCGCGGAGCATCGAAGCCGCTGTGGACGATTTGCTCGACTCGCTGGTCACAAATTTCGACGACGAGGAGTTGCCGTTGCGGCGCGAGGACCGCCTCAACCAGTTGATTATCGAGGAGCAGGGCGACCGCTCTGCCGCACAGCGCCGCCAGTCACTCGAAAGCAAAATGCTCGACGAGCGCGTCAGCTTCACGCAGCTTCTGACGAACGCTGCTATGAACCCGCAACTGAGCAAGGCGACGCGGGCGACGCAGCGTTATGCGACGGCACTATCGCGCACGTGGATTAAAGACGCTCACGACGACTTGACGGCTACCTTCCGCTCGCATGTACCGGACGAGGTGGACCTGGAGATTGAGGGATGGGCGGCCAGGACTCGCGATGGTAGTAACGAGACAGAATTGATCGAGAGCCTGGGGGCGTATCTGGACCATGAGCGTGACGCGATTCTGGAAAAACTGAAGCTGGGTGCGAAGCAGTGGGTGGCCTTGATCCTGGGCGTTGGGCTGATATTGGCAGGTATTACCAGCGGATGGGTACTCGCGATCATCGGAGCCGCGTTTGTCGGCTGGTTCTTCATTGAGAAGAAGAAAATCGCGGACGCGCGCAAACGCGTGGAAGTCGAAGCGGCGAAAAAGAAGGAACAGTGTAGTCAAGCGCTCAAGGCTACGCTTGCGGAACTCGTCGAGTGGCGTCGGGACCTGGCACGGCGTGATGCGATCGCGGTAGAAGTGACCACCTTCATCGACTCGATTTCGCCAGACCAGCATATCCTTTCATCGCACGATGGTGTGCGCCGCGTTATGTCCGCAGCCTGAGGAGCACCTCAAATGAGCCGTCAATTTCTCACCGACAACGCCGATTCTTCTACTGTCTCGAGCAACCAAAAAGAGACTATCCGACCCGCTGACAGCGCGGAGCAAACTGCGGAGCGCACCCTAAATGAAGTGTTGGCCGGCGCACTTCCTGAGTGGGATCTGTTACCGGCTGCACCGTTCGTACGCCGTGTGAAGTAAGGTGATGAGTGCACCGCTGAAAGTGCCAACGACTTATGCCGACTGGTCGGAATGCCTGGACTATTTTGAAGCCGGCATTGACGATGATGCCGCGTTGAGCGTGATGGGCTCAGGGACGCTCAGTTGGACTGGCGGGGTCGCGCCACTGTTTGCCAGGCGCGTCAGCGCTGCGCTCGACACAAGAATAAAGCGCATTGCAGACGAGCTGTCTCGTGGGATACGTTTGGGCGCAGACTTCAATGCGTTGGCGCGTGCGATGCTCGATGCACGAAAGAAGCTTGCTCAGCTATATCAGTTGGCAAGTTTGCCAGTCCTCGCGGAGGAATTACGCGGTAGCCTGGAGCAGCAGCTAACACAGTACGCGCAAACCGCGCAGAATTCGCTTGAAGATAGTGCAAGGCATGACCGTAGCGGTCAGCTCGCCAGCACGATTAGACAATGCAGCCTTCTCAATTTCAAGGCACACGCAGCGGCTATACCTCAGCCTACAGATGTAGGCACTTCCAGCGCGGCGCATAGGCCAGACGCTGGCCGCCCGTCGGGACCGGTGCGTCGTCGAAACATTCTGGTTTGAATAAATGAGTGATACAAAAGAGTTCCAGCGAACATTGACCCGCTATCTGAAGGCGCGAGTACCGTTCATCTCGGTTCGCAGCTCTGAACGCGCTCGAGTGCTCGACATCTTTAAGGAAATTGCGTCAGGGTTGAACAATGCGCCGGTGTATGTGCATTCCATCTCGCAAGGGACTCGGGATCTTGTGTCGAACCGCGTTACTAACGAGGACAGGTCAACGGTCGGAGCGCTGGACCATGCGAATCAGCAGATTGCGCAACGTCAGAATCTGACATTTGTTCTGACCGAGGCACCCGACGCGGAGGATGAGTCGCCGTTCTCGCGCCAACTGCTCGACGCGGTGACATTGGCGGCAGATAACGGCGGGGTCATCGTCATCATTACGACGAAGCCCGTTTGGGGGCAGTTGCAGCGGCTAGGGATGTCGCTGACACTGTCTGCGCCTTCCGAGGATGAGATGCTTGAAATCATCCGGGAGCAGATTGGTGCGTACCGCTCAGACTATCGAATTGAGTGGGACGATGCTGACGAACGCGAAGCAGCGGCAATTCTGACAGGCGTATCGCGTATCGAGGCGGACAACATCATTGCGACCCTGCTCGCGAATGGCAGTATCCTCAAAAGCGACCTCGAAGAACTTACGCAGGCTAAGGACCGGATATTTGCGGACATCTCAGGAATCGAGCGAGTTCAGGTCCGGGGTTCAGAGCTCAACGTTGGAGGGTTGGGCGGTCTGAAGGCGTGGCTGGAAAAGGAGCGTCCTCTGCTCACGGCTGATTTGCGAGAGCGCGGAATCCGGCCTCCTCGCGGCGTTCTCCTCGTCGGGGTCCCGGGTTGCGGGAAATCGCTTTCCGCCAAGGCGATTGCGCTGAACTGGAAGATGCCGCTTTATCGCCTCGACCTGTCGACGATACACGGTCAATATCTTGGTCAAAGTGAATCGCGCCTGAAAGATGCATTGAGCACGGCGGACCACGTGGCGCCGTGTGTGCTCTGGATTGATGAGATTGAAAAAGGTCTCGCGGGGGCAACCTCGGGAGCAGGCGACGGGGGCACCTCTACGCGACTGGTGGGGCAGTTCCTGTACTGGCTTCAGGAAGCTCGTTCGCGGGTTTTTGTCGTCGCCACAGCCAACGACGTATCTCGCCTGCCCCCCGAGTTGCTCCGGCGAGGACGCTTCGACGAGCTGTTCTTTGTCGACTTGCCGAGCACTGAGGAGCGCAGAGACATCATTAGCATCTATGTCCAGCGCGGTTTGAAGTACGAGCTCAACGAAAGCCTGATGGGAGAACTCGTTGAGCTTTCCGAAGGATTTGCAGGCTCAGATTTGGAGTCAGCGGTTCGCGAAGTCGTCAAGGAGGCGTTTCTGAGCGGTGATGCTGCAGTCTCTGATGACCTGTTTCGCCGAAGCTTTCAGAATGTGGTTCCACTGTCGAAGACGAGTCCAGAGCAAATCGAGAACATTCGCGCATGGGGGCGTGAACGAGCGGTTCCTGCATCGGGCCAGCCGATCGGTAATCTGGGGCAAACGACGCGTGCTCGTCGAGCAGTTTTAGTCTAAGTCAGCGGTCGCCTCGACCGCTGAAAAACGCCGCGTTTGCTGAGATACCCTGATCAGTGAAGATGCGCTCGCGACCCGCATTCTTTAGTGCAGCGATTTGCAGATCAAGATTCTGGTCATCCATAGAGACTCTTGCGTACCCTATTCGCATTCTTGTTGACGCCACCAAGCCGTAGATCAGATCGATTGTGCCTTGCCGTTGAGACAAAACGGGTCCTTAGTTGCTGTGCCCATTGGACATTGCAAATCTCACGAGCGGTTTAATGCACCGATCGATTGATCGGACAGTGTTTGTCCCAACCGCGATTCAAGATGGAGGCTCGCTAAACAACCAAGCTAGTCACATGACCAAACTTACGGGTAGCTTCTCGCGTGAACACGCATTTGATCTGAACGTTGAGCAGAACAGCCAATCGACTTTGCACGTGGCATTGCGCGCGTGGGGATTCAATGAACGTGAAATGCAGTCGTGGCTCGACGGGCTGCCGTCGTTGGACGGCATGCTGACCTGGACCATCGCACGCGACCGTGTCGCCGAAAGCGCTGCGCTCGTCGTGCATGTAGTCAGACCGTCGCCGCGTGCGCACGATGCGTTTTGCTGGAATTGCGTCGGCGCGAATCACGCGATGGTTTGCGCATTGGAAGGCACACGCCCCGAAATCGTATTATTTGCCGGTGAAGCAACGCAGCTTCCACATCGTCGCGCCGGCTTTTGGTCTGTCGCCGGCGATTTGCCTGCACATACCGCGCTTCATGCGCTCGCATACATGATCGGTGCTTCAGCGGGAAACGATGTTGAGGGTCAATTCGGCATGCGGCGCGATCTGCTCGCGATCATCGCTCAACGTCTCGACGCATGAGCACGCGCCTCAGAGCCTCGGCGTCACCTCGTGCGCCGCACGCTGCGGCCCGCCGCCCGAACTTGCTATCCTGTGACATCTCTTCTCCCGAAGAAGGAAAGACCCAGTGCGAGTCGGCCGCCCCGTCAAAGCTCTCCCCCAACCGCATTGCGACTATTGCGACGCGCGTGCGCAGCTCGCGCAATTCGGCGACGCGGACTACCCGTACCGCGACGACCACGGTGCAGTATGGATTTGCACGTCGTGCGCAGCCTGGATCGGCGTGCGGCCGCGCAGCAAGCATAATGTGCCGCTCGGCCGCCTCGCCGATGCGCCGTTACGAGAAGCAAAAAGCCGCCTGCACGATATGCTTGAACCGCTAGCGGAAGCGAAGTCGCGGCGCGATAAGGTCAGCGTTTTCGAAGCGCGCGCTAAGGCCGTTCGATGGGTTGCACAGGAGCTTGGATTCGATCCGGTGCCGTCGAGTCTCCATGCTTTCACGCTCAGTCAGTGTGAGCAGGCGCTGCGTTATGTGGAAGCGTGGAAGGCGCATCGGGGCGCTGGTTAGTGGCATTGAAGCGTCGCCACTTGCCTCGTCGAGCTAGCAGGGATATTTGTCCCTGATGTGATCGTTGTAGTAAGTGCCCTTCGACGACGCGTCCATTAGCCCTTGATAGATGTGAGCAGGAACCCCGCAAAAATCATAGGCATCTCCTTGTTTAAAGCGAATCCGCATGTGCATCGTACTGGGATCGTAACCAACCGCGCGAATCGCTCTCGATCTCACCAGGATCATCTCCATGCAGTTCTCCTCTTGCCCGCTTTAGAGCGTGAACCAAGCCTGCACAACTGGCGCGAATGCGCGTGCGCATGACGTCCCATTCTATTCCCCACGCTCCATATAAAAAGAGAAAGTAGCGCTGTCAATCGAGAGCCCACGCACAGGCGGTTCATCCATTACTGGCCGTTCGGCCAGCTTACGCATGAGCGACGCTGTCTATATGGTGTCACCCGAGGCCGCACGCACCTCCATCCGTGAACAGAGCGCAGCTGATAGCAAGCCACAACGCAACGCCCGGAATCGGTCCAACGCCGTCAGCCTCCGAATCCACCTCACCATTTCTCACCACCCCGATTGACGTATTACGCAAAACGTAATACGCTACGCAAAATGATCGAATCGTTTCGATGCAAAGATACCGAAGCCCTTTACAAGGGCGAGTCGCCGAAGCGGTTCCGGTCGATTGAGTCCGTTGCCGTGCGCAAGCTTCAGATGCTCGAAGCGGCCCATGAGCTAAAAGACTTGCGCGCACCGCCAGGCAACAGGCTCGAGCCGCTGCACGGAAATCGGACGAATCGGCACAGCATCCGTATCAACGGGCAATGGCGCATCTGTTTCGTCTGGACGAGCGACGGTGCGACTGAGGTCGAAATTATCGACTACCACTGAAAAGGAATTCACATGGTCAAGAACGGAATGCGCGCAGTCCACCCGGGCGAAGTCCTGCGGGAGGAGTTCCTCGTCCCGCTGGAAATGAGCGTGAATGCGCTATCGCTGGCGCTGAGCGTGCCCTCCACGCGGCTGCACGAAATCGTGAACGAGCGGCGTGGCATCACGGCCGATACCGCCTATCGGCTCGCTCGCTATTTCGACACAACGCCCGAATTCTGGCTGAACCTCCAGATCGCCTATGACCTGAAGACGCTGCCGACGCGCGCAGAGATCGACCGCAAGGTGGAGCCGCGCGAATCGGCGGGCGCCTGAATGCCGCCCTATTGCGAAATCGTATTCCCCCGATCGCGCATGCATTGAAGATAGAAAGCGAAATACCGCTGCTGCACGTTCATCTGCGCTTCTTGCGCAGCAAGCTTGCCCGTCGAATCGACGCTCGCGGGCTTCGCCAACTGCTCCCTCGCTTGCTGCTTGCACTGCGCATCGTCCTGCAAATAAACATCGAAGGGTTTGCCGGGGCCCGGCTTCACGGCTATCGCCGGCCCAATGGGCTGCGACCCGCAACCCGCGGCGATTGAAACAACGACAGCGGCAATCGACATCCGAAGCAGGAACATGGTGTCTCCGCTTTAGTCGGCTTCAAGCTCCGCCACCAAACCCCGCCAACAATCCACTCGCCCGCTGCACCTTGGCCGTCACCGCTTCCTCAAGCACGGCCTTCCCTTCAGGCACCGCTAGCGTCAAGTAAGCACGAGCTCGCGTCACTCCTGTATAAACCAGCTCCCGCGTCAAAATCGGACTAAATCGATCCGGCAACACCAGTGCCGCATGCACAAACTCCGACCCTTGCGACTTGTGCACGGTCAACGCAAACACAGTCTCCACAGCCTGCAAACGACTCGGCAACACCCACTTGATTTCACCCGACCCATCCGCGGCCGGAAACGCGACGCGCATCGCGCCGCGTCCATCGGCGCTGCCCGGATAAGAAAGCGTGATGCCGATATCGCCATTCATCAGCCCGAGCTCGTAGTCGTTGCGCGTGACAAGCACCGGCCGCCCCGCATACCACTCGCCGCGCGCGTCGATCAGACCTTCTTCGTGCAGCAACCGTGCAATACGCTTATTGAGCCCATCGACACCCCATGGCCCGCGCCGCACTGCGCACAACAACTGGAACGCATCGTGAGCCTCGAGCACTTCAGCGGCCCATCTGTCCAATGCTGCAGGATCGGCATCCCGAGCGGGCTGCCCCTTATGCATCGTCTCGAGATAGTGCCGATAACCATGTCGAAGCACCGACGCAGACGCAGTCGCTGACGCTGAAGCACCCGCGACGTCACCCCCACCTACATCCCCATCGACCACCAGCGCCTTAAACAGCGCATCATGTCCCGCCGAGCAAGTCAGCATCGCAAGGTCGGCACGGTCTTCATCGAGCACGCGCTCAACCCCCGCCGCATCCCCGTCATTCACGCGCAGCGCCAGCTCCCCAATCCCGCTCGCCGACGAGAACCGATGACTTTCGCGCAGCATCGCAATCGCCTGATCGAGCGCGGTCCCGTTCTCATCGATCATCGCGTCGTCGACATGCTCACCCGTCGCCGATTGCAACCACTCGCGCGTCTGCGGCGTGTAGTGCCCGCGAGCCGCGCGTTCGCACAACTCGCCGAGCACGGCGCCCGCCTCGACGGACGCCAACTGATCCTTATCGCCGAGCAGAACGAGCCGCGCCGTCGACGGCAACGCATCGAGTACCGCGGCCATCATCTCCAGATCGACCATCGACGCTTCGTCGATTACGAGCACGTCGACGGGCAGCGGATTGCTCGCGTCGTGTCGAAAGCGACGGCTGTCGGGGCGTGTGCCAAGCACGCGATGCAGTGTGGTCACGATCTTCGGAATGGCGTCTAACACTTGCACGCCATTCGCAAGGCGGTCGATGGGCAAATTCGCCACCGCGCCCGCGATCGATTCGTTAAGCCGTGCAGCGGCCTTTCCGGTCGGCGCGGCAAGCTTGATCCTCAGCGGCCGGACGCGGCGTCCAGTAGTACCAGAAGCGTCGGAAGTGGCAGCCACGCCAACAGTACCAACGCTACCAGCTCCACGAGCAGCGCTGTCGCTCAACGCAATCGCCTGCAGCAAAGCCAGCAACTTAACGACAGTCGTCGTCTTCCCCGTCCCAGGCCCACCGGTCACGATGCTGAACGCACTACGCGCAGCCAGCGCACAAGCGAGCTTCTGCCAGTCGGCTGCCTGCTGTCCCGCCACGCCGCGGTTGGAAGGCGGAAACAGCACATCAAGCGTAGCGCGCACCGCATCGATATCGAGCGCTTCCGCGCGCTCGAGCGACGCATGCAATCGCCGCTCGATCCCCGCACAAACATCCTGCTCGTATTGCCAATACCGCCGCAGATAAAGCCGCGTACCGATTAAAACCAGCGGCGTATTCCCCGCACCCGAATTCACAAGCGCGGCATCATCGAGCGCTTCGAGCCACTGCTCGAGCGTCACGCCCTTAAGCAGATCAGTAGGCGCATGCGTCGGCGCATCGACCATGCGATCAATCGCATCGTCAGGCGGCAGCGACAGCACAAAGGTTGGATCGTCGAGCGCCGCCTGCAATTCGAGGCACGCGTGACCGCGTCCGAGCTGATGGCTCGCGAGCGCCGCAGCAAGAATCAGCAGCGGCGCAACACCCGACGACGCCTCACGAGAAAGAAATCGCGCAAATGCCGCATCGAGCGGGCGCAGCCAACCGCGCTCGACCCATTCGTCGAGCACGTCAAGCATCGAGTCAGCATTGGAAATCGCTGCGGCGGCAGACACATGCGCAACCGCAGAAACCGCAGTAACCGGAGAAGCTGCAGTACCGACAACAACCGCATCATCCTCGCGAGACGTCCGCGTCTCCGTCTGCTCAGGCGCCGCCGGCAAATCCGCAAACAGATCGCCAGTCCGGGAGTCAGTGACACGCCGTTTCGTCATGCAATATCTCCCGCCAGTTCTTCCCTGCCGACACTGTTCGCAAAGAGCGCATCCAGCCGCTCGATCAACTCACGCGGTGGCCGATCGACAAACACGCCCTGGCTTTCCGCATGACTACCGCGCAGAAACAGATACACCGCGCCACCGACATGTCGGTCATAGTCGTAATCCGGCAGACGCGTCTTCAACAACCGATGCAGCGCAAACAGATACAACACGTATTGCAGCTCATAGCGCGAATGCAGAATCTGCGCGCGCATCTTTGCGGTCGTGTATGCCGCATCATCGGGCCCGAGCCAGTTCGACTTATAGTCCGCGACATAAAAGCGGCCGTCATGCTCGAACACAAGATCGATAAACCCTTTGAGCATTCCATTGAGCTGCGCAGGCTCGAGTGCGGGACGCACCGCACCATCAAGCGTCATATCGCAGACCAGACGATCCAGCGTCTGCGCATCGACATCATGCGTAGCGACCCAAAACTCCATTTCGGGCACATACGTCTCTAACGCAGATAGCGTAACGGGCGCGATAACCGTCTTCGACATCGACGGAATTCGTAATGGCTCGCGCAGCAGCCTCAAAAGCCATTCGGTAAGCGGCTCAATCCAGCGAGCCCACCCGCGCACACTGCAGCGACGCGCAACGGTGTCCCGCACCATCTCACGGTTCTTGACGATTTCAGCAAAGCCCTCAGTCGCCGCCCACTCCATCAACTCGTGAATGAACGTTCCCGCATCCGCCCCACGCGGAAGCCCATGCAACGAGGAATCGACCTGCACATCCGCATAGTCGCCAGCCGCTTCGGTCCGTTGCCAGGCAGCCGCAGCATCAGCGAAATCATCCGGCGTTTCAGCACCCGCAAGTTCCTGATACACATCCTGACCCCGCGTATCCGGCGCCGGATGCTGCTCACCGGTGCCGGCCGCGGCGAGTGGACTAACGGCCGGCTCATGCGCCGAAACACCGCCAATCACCCCATCGACCTTACGCAAGCTCGAATAGCTCGCAATCCACCAATGCTCGCGCACGGCACGCGACAACGTCCGCGCCGCACCGCGCTCGGCCAGCGATTCGCGCGACGCGAAAAGCTCACTGCCGGCAGCCGGCGCCTCAGCCACGCAAATATCCGCGTGATCCAGACGCAGCTGCTCAAGCAACTGTCCCAGCTCATCCGGCACGATCGCTCTACCGCCAGAAAGCAGATATCCAAACGCGCTCAACTCGATGCCGGGGATCGGCGCAATCCCCACCCACGTCGCGTACCGCGCACGCGTAAGGGCCACATAAAGCTTGCGCAAATCTTCACCAAGCCGCTCGCGATCGACTTGCGGCAAGACGGATACATCATCTAGCGTCACTTTCAGCCGGCCTTCATCGTCATGCCACTTGAGCGGCATATCCGCCGCTTTCGCCGGCCGATAATTGCCCGCAAACGGCAGAAACACCAGCGGATATTCGAGGCCTTTCGATTTGTGAATCGTCACCACCTGCACGAGACCCGCATCGCTTTCGAGCCGGAGCTGTCGTGCATCGCCACCCGCACCACCGCCGGCCTGATCCGCCAGCTCTTCATCGACATAGCGAATCAACGCATGCTCGCCATCGAGCTGCGTGCTCGCCTGCTGCAGCAACTCGGCCAGATGCAGCAGATTCGTCAGCACGCGTTCGCCGTTCACCGGCGCGCCTGCCGTGCGTCCGATCAGCCTCTGCGGCACCTGAAAATCGTGCAGCAACTGACGCAGCATCGGCAGAACCCCCTTGTTGCGCCAACTGTCGCGATAGCCGCGGAATTGCATCACGCGCGTTTCCCAGGCGATTTCGTCATGCGTGAGCGCATCGAGATCGGTGAAATCGAGCCCGAGCGTCGCGGTCGCGAGTGCGGCGCGCACGAGGCGTCCGTCGTCGGGTTCTGCGCAGGCGGCAAGCCAATGACGCAACTCGACAGCCTGCTCGGTTTGAAACACCGAATCGCGATCGGAGAGATAGACGCTACGCACGCCGCGCTCGGCGAGCGCCGTGCGGATCGCACGCGCCTCTTCGCCGTTGTTGACGAGCACCGCCATATCCGCCGGTTGCAGCGGTTTTAAGCCTAGCGTGCCGCCGACGGCGCCGTCTTTCGCACCGGCACCGGCACCGGCGCTGTCGCTAACAAAGCCCGCTTTCTTCGCCTGCCCCAGATTCAACAACCGCACCATCTCCGACGCACAACCCGCAGCCATGCCGCGCATATACGCGTCCTTCGAAAGCGCTATACCGCTTTCCATCGGTGGCATCCACCACGCGGTCAGGGCCGCGGGCGAGTCGCCGTCCGCGATCCGCAACGTGTCACGGCGACCTGCTGCCTCGGCCGCCACAAACGGCAGCGGATTGTCTCCCGTCTCCGAATCACGAAACAGAAACGCGCCGGGACCGGCCGGCCGTTCCTCGGCCGCTTCAAAGCATCGGTTGACCGCGCTCACCATCGCGCGCGTCGACCGGAAGTTCTTCTTCAGCGTAAAGAGCCGCCCCGCGCACGCGCGACGCGCCGCGAGGTACGTATAGATGTCGGCGCCGCGAAACGCGTAGATCGCCTGTTTCGGATCACCGATCAGGATGATCGCGGTGTCGGCATGGTTCTCCTTGATTCGATAGACGCGATCGAAAATCTCATACTGTATCGGGTCCGTGTCCTGGAACTCGTCGATCAGCGCCACGGGATACTGCTTGCGGATGATGTCCGCGAGACGCTCACCGTTCGGCGAACGTAGCGCATCGCGTAGACGCGTCAGCAGATCGTCGAAGCCCATTTGCGAGCGCTTCTTTTCTTCAGCAGCGAAGCGTTGCGAGACCCAGTGCGCGGCGTGGCAGAGCAGGTCGTAGTAAGCGGTCGGTTGAGCGGCGAGGGCATCGCGCAGTGCTTCCATTGCGTCGAGCGCCGGATGAGAAGGCGGCTCACCGACTTTCCAGATCTCCGCGAGTCCGGCATGCGTGAGACGCGTCCATACGGCAGCCTTATCGTCGAAGGCGGGTCTGGCCATCAGCGGATCGGCAGCCCACGCACGCAGTTTTTCAAGCCACGTCTGACAGTTCGCGCGATTCAACTTCTGCGCGTTGAACTGCTTCTTGTCGCGCGCTTCATCGAGGATCGTTTGAAGCTCGTCGCACCATGACGTCCAGTTTTCTTTCAACCGCGCGAGGTGCGCGCGTTGCTTGTCGCGCGCTTCTTTTAGCGTCGATTCAGGCGCGTCAGCTTGCGGCAGCAGATCGGCATGAGCCAGCAATCTGCTCACGACGCGCTGCAAATCCAGCGGGCTCGCAAACCATTGACGCACATCGTGCGCTGACTCCGCATCGAGCGGCGTCAGAAACGTTCGCCAATAGTCGCGCACAACCTCGGCTTGCAGCGCGCTTTGATCGGTTTCGAGTGTCTGTGAAAACAGGCTGTCGCTGTCGAAAGCGTGTTCACTGAGCATGCGGTTGCACCAGCCGTGAATCGTCGACACGGCCGCTTCATCCATCCATTCGGCCGCCAGTTGCAGACGACGCGCGCAGCCAGGCCAGTGTTCGGGCGCGTATTCGGCGCGCAAGTCATGCAGCAGATCGGCGCCTGTTGAAAGCGCAGCGGCCTCGATCTCGACTTCGTCCGGGTCCGCACGAAAATATCCGGCCGCATCGACGAGCCGCGCGCGAATCCGCTCACGCAATTCCTTTGTCGCGGCATCGGTAAACGTCACGACAAGGATTTCCGGCGGCGTGAGCGCACGTATATCCTTAGCGTCCTCGCCGCCGCCGTGGCCGCCGGTGCCCGCATGCCCGAGCACAAGCCGCACATAAAGCATGGCGATCGTAAAAGTCTTACCCGTTCCCGCACTTGCTTCGATCAGACTGCTGCCGCGCAACGGAAACCGCAGTGGATCGAGCGCTGCGGCCGCTTCAGATGAAGTTGTCATGTTCACGTTCACATGCTCACTCATTGAGCGTCTCCATCATCTTTCGCGCCGTTTTTCTGCCTCGTCGACGACGGAATCGCAAGATGCAGCGGAAGCAGCAGTTCGACCGAGAGCCGCTCGAAATCGCCGCTCGCCGCGAGCGCATCGAAGTCCGGATATACGCGCCGCAAATAGGCGTTCATATCGCGCTCTCCCGATTGCCATGACGTGCCATCGTATGCCGCACGCGCCGCTTCGCGCGCTTGCGTCCGCTCGTCGGGAACCTCGGGCGACCACTTGCCGAGCCATGCAAATGCCGCATTGACCGCGAGCGGAAGCGGCCGGCGCATGCCTTCGTCCCACGCGCGAAGCAACGCGAGCAGATGCGCGCGGGCGGCCTCTTCGCTCAATGGCGCGAGCTCAATACTTCCGATCTTGCTGACCACAACCGTTGTTAGCGGCCCGACCGCGATTTGCGCGGCGAGATGCGTGACCCAGGGCGCTATCACCCTGTCGCGCCGATACTTGTTGTCTTTGATTAGCGCGCTCGCGTCGAGCGTCACGCGCCCCAACTCGCCATCCACATTCGTGCGAATGTCGCCGATCCAGTCGTCGATCGAACGGGCTCGTCCGTCGACCGTCTCTTCGACAATCAGCTCGTGCTGCTGTTCATCGAGCATCTGCGGCCAACGCACGAGTGCGATCCTGTAGCGCTCGAAAAGATCGGGCATCGGCTCCATCAGTTCGTCGCCGAGCAGTTCGCCGAATCCGCCTGTCGCCAGATCGCCGCTGCGGTGCATGCGCGCGAGGCGCGCTTGCGCAGCGGGAAGCAAATCGTCGTCGCCGCGTTCGAGTGCCGCGACCTGTGCGCGGATCAGCTCGTTTTGCAGTTGCCAGGACCTGAGGCCGTCGAGGTCGAACGGTTCGTCGTTTTCGCTCGCCATCACGTCGGTCTCGAAGGCGACGCGCAGACGTTGCCGGAAGAAGCTCTTCACTGGATCTCGCAAGAAATCGGCGAGCTCGCGTAACGACAACGGCTCGTCGCGTTCGAGCGGCGGCAGCAGCGTATCCGCGGAGGCCGTGGAAGAAGCGTGCTTCGTCGCACCCGCACCGATCGACGCCGCCGTCGACGCCGCACGCCATTCGCTCGCGAACGTGAACAGCTTCGACGACGATGCACGCGGATCAGGATCCGCCGGGAAGTAATCCGCGCTAAACGGCTGAAGCCTGTGAACGATTGTTAGTGCATGACCTAGCGCATGAGGATCACGGTCACTTTCGCTTTCCCCAGCAAGACGCCAGCCAGCCGACAAATGTTCAAGCAACTGCCCAACCAGCACCGACGGCGGCCGCGGCGTGTTGTCCGTGACGCTGCGCCCCACCCACGACACATGCAAATGCTCGCGCGCCGACAGCAGCGCTTCGAGGAACAGATAGCGGTCATCCTCGCGTCGCGACCGGTCGCCGGGACGATAGTTTTGCCGCATCAAATCGAAATCGAGCGGCGTGCGCGTGCGCGGATAATCGCCATCGTTCATCCCGAGCAGACAGACGCGGCGAAACGGAATCGCGCGCATCGGCATCAGCGTGGCAAACGTGACGGCGCCCGCGAAAAAGCGCTGCGACAGGCTGCCTTCTTCGAGCTGTGCCAGCCAGTGGTCCGCGACAATCGACAGCGGCAGTTCGCCGGTCAGCGCCGCGTCGACGCATGCGTCGCGCCATGCTTCCAAAGCGGCGTCGAGACGCCCGAGCGTGTATGCATCGTCGCTATCGATGGAAGCGAAGAATGTGTTCTTGAGTTCGCGCAAACGCGTGCACCATCCATCGACGGTAGCGGGCTCGCGCAAGGTCTTCCACGTGTGTTCGAGCGCATCGATCAGATGCGTGAGCGGCCCGAGCAACGCCGCATCGAGGCCGCCAATTTCAGCGTAAGGCTCGATTTCGCGCCATGCGTCCGACTTGTCGCCGACCGCGTAGCCGAGCATCATCCGGCGCAAACCGAAGGCCCAGGTATTCGGCGCATCGTCGTTGCCGGCCTTCGGCAAATCGAGACTCGCGCGCTGTTCGCCGTGCAATCCCCATCGGATATTCGCGCCGCCGATCCAGTTATGCAGCTTCGGCAGATCGTCTTCGGCGATATTGAAGCGTGCGCGCAATGCGGGCACTTCGAGCAGATCGAGCACATCGCTGACGGTCACGCGCGATTGCGGCAACGCGAGCAGCGTCTCGAGCGCGCCGAGCAGCGGATCGAAATCGCGCTGTCCACGGTCCGCGACGCTAAACGGGATATACCGAGGATCCTCCCGGTCGAGCAGACCGAACACCGCCTGAATGTGCGGCGCGTACGCTTCGATGTCGGGCACCATGACGATTATGTCGCGTGGACGCAGCGAGGGATCGTTAGCGAAGGCGGCGAGCAACTGGTCGTGCAGAATTTCGACTTCGCGCTGCGGACTGTGCGCGATATGAAAGCGGATCGAGTGGTCCTCGCGCGGATCGACCTCAGGCCAGATCTCGCCTGATTCTTTGAGCGGACGCAGATCGCGAATGTCGTCCTGCAGTTGTTGCAGCATCGTCGACGTGCTTTCGGCTTCAAACAGATCAATACGCTGGCCGATGTTCGCAAAGCGCGACGAATAGGCGTCGCGCGCGGAATCGCTATCGAATTCGTCGAGCAGGCCGATAAAGTCTCGCCCTTGCTTGCCCCATGCGGCGAGCAAAGGATGCGCATACAGGTGCAGTTGTTCTTCATCGACGATCGCCGGCGCGCCTTGACGCCGCTGCTGACGCGAGCGCTCGGCGCGCAACAGATCCTGATCGGCGACGATGTCGGCCCAATAGTGCGCACAAGGGTTATGCACGCACATCAGCACCTGCGTGAAGCGCGCGAGCGCGGCAAGCACCTCGAGCGACTGCCGCGGCAGGCTCGAGATGCCGAACACGATCACGCGTCGTGGCAGGCCTTTAGGCCGCTTTTCATCGGGCAACGCGGCGGCACGCTCGATAAATGCTTCGTGGACGGCCGCGCGGCCCGCCGTCGATGCATCGGCGCCTTTCTGCGCGGGCGGGTTCACGGTCACGTCATCGAGCAGCGCGCGCCAAAGCGCCGCCTGCCAGCGATGCTCGTCGGGCAGCGGAGCCTGCTTGTCGCGCGCATCGATGATCACGTCTTCGCCTGCGGCCCAGCGCGCAAGCCAATCCGCGCGATAGACCTGATACTGGTCAAACAGATCCGCGACGCGCTGCGCGAGCTGAAAGCGCTTGCGCTGATCGTCGTCGTGGGCCATGAAGCGCTTGAGCGGCGCGTAGTCGGGCTGGTCCAGCAGTTCCGGCAATAGGCGCGTGAGCCGCCAGACAAGGCGCGATTTATCGAACGGCGAGACGGCCGGCACGGCATCGGCGCCGAGCACCGCGCGATAGACCTGCCACAGAAAGCGCGCCGGCAACGAAAGATCGAGCGCGGCGGAAATGCCGCAACCGCCGTCGACCGCATCCGCCGCGAACGCGAGCTTCAGCCATTGCGCAATCCCATTGCTCTGCACGAGGATCACTTCGTTTTCGAGCGGCGCGAGCGGATATTGCTTGATCCATTCGATCATCAGGTCGCGCAGGCGCTCGGGCTGATTGCCGTGCACGAGCATCAGCCCGGCGGGTAGCGGTTGGGGTGTCAAGCTCAAACGAAGCTCCATCGATGATGGCATGTACTCGGTCGTCGCGAATGCGGTTGGCGAAAGAGGAGGCCTGTCGCGTATTTTGGGGAAGAAGCGGGACAGAGGGTGTCCGGGTGCTTGTTGCTCAATGATACAAGGACCGATTCGGGGCATCACAGCCGCCACTCGTGTCAATTTCTTCCAATCGTTTGCGCTGCACCTGGGCCAGCATATCGCTTTGTCGTGTTCGAACTATCAGCATCAAGGAATTTGCCGCAGCATGAGCCCCGCAACCAACGGCTTCCTTCTTTCCCTATCGCTATGCCTCGACATCGGTATCGTCAATATCGCGATGATGACGGTCGCGATGCAGCGCGGCTATTGGACGGGCTTCTGGCTCGGAATGGGCTCGTGTATTGGCGATTTGATCTACGCGATCCTCGCTTTGGCGGGAATGACGGCGTTATTGCAGTTTTCCGCGGTCAGATGGGGTATGTGGCTCGGCGGGACGGTGGTTCTTATCGTGCTCGCAGTAAAAATGGGGCTCAGCGCGTTCCGATCAGTTCGCTCGGCATCCAGCAGCAACGCTGAAATCAGCGGCACGCATTTTCAACAACTGTTAAAAGGCGCTTTGCTCGCGCTGTCCTCGCCCTCGGCGATTGTCTGGTTCGCCGCGGTCGGCGGCGCTTTGATCGCGCAATCGGGCATCCAGGGGTGGGAATCGACCGGCCGCTTTCTCGCGGGCTTTTTTGTCGCGGGCGTCGTGTGGACTTGCGCGGTATGCCTCGTCGCGAGACTGGGAGGAAAAGCCTTCGGCGTTAAGGCGTTGTCGGTCAGCTACTTCGCGTCCGCCGCGCTTTTCGCGTTCTTTGCGTGGCAGGTCGTATCGTCAGGCTATCGCACGCTCATTCTCGGTTTGCCGGTTTGATGAAACGCTCGGGCTCAGCAAACCGCAGCGGACTTACGCCGAGCACCTTCTTGAATGCATTGATGAAGTGGCTCTGGTCGAAAAAGCCCAGCTCGAACGCAACGTCTTGCACGCTGAAACCACGACGCAACCGGCTTCGGGCCTCGATCAATCGAAGCTGCATATGGTATCTGGCCGGCGTCATCCCCATCGCAGCCTTAAAGCTGCGGATCAGTTGATACTTGTTCACGCTCGCGACAGCGGATAGGGCGTCCAGCGTGGCCGGTGCAGAAAGATGCGATTTCATGTACTCGAGCGCCGGTCCCAATTCGCGAGCAGACAGCGCGGATCGACCAGCGCCGGCGTCGCTAACGTGGCCGTCCGACAGCAACAGCGCCGCTGCGAGTTCAATCATCGCTGCTTCAAACTCCACATTGCCGTTGTCTCGCATTGCCTGGTACGCGGCCAGAATGTGTTGATGCAAACTCGGACAGGAAAAGACGCCCTGCGTTAACTGCGGCGGCGATGAGCGGGACAGCCACCCGTTATCGTGTCCAATTCCCACAAGCGCGGCGCAATCGATATAAAGAGAAATGAACTCGGCGTCGCCTGCACCGGAATCGAAGCTCGAAGACTGCATCGCTTCGGGGTTATAGACGGTGACCATGCCTTCTGTTGCGCTCAGCTCCTTGCCGTCCAGACAGATGCTTTCGCATCCAGACAGATTGGCGCTGACGACATATTCGGCGTGTGTGTGAAGCGGGAAGGACGCGTGCGCGCCGGCGCGCACTCGCGCCAGCTCGACACCGTTAGACCGATAGAACTCTTCCATTGCAAGCGTCATAAGTCTGCTCGAGCGTGTCCCGTGCGTGCACCATCGAAGATGTGGGTCAAAGCATATCAACGAACTTTTTTGGGACGGGTGATTTGTTCGAAGAGGGATGGACGTGCTCGTGCGATGAATGCGATGGCAGGGCACGCCAATCACACCAAATCCCCCGAATCAATGCGTAATTCCATTTACCATTCCGCAATGCAATTCAAATAAATCCACTCCGAATTGCGCCGATTTAAGTCGCATATCGTAAAGAATTAGAGAAATAATTTGTAACTAATCGTTGACACGCTAACGTTTGCCCAACTAATCTACCGCAATCGTAAGCTGGTAGTTATCAGAGCATAAGCGCGTAAGGGTTCGCACGCGCCCATAACCGGCATACGAGCCTACAGGCACGCAGCGTTCGCGGCGTGCTGAGCCGTCACGTCGTAGCAATTCTAGAGTTCAACGTTTCAAAAGCATTGATATCGGTGATTAAAGGCCGAGGATCGTATTCGCCTTTAAATGCCGATTTTTCATTCGCCATCAGGCGCGTGAGGGAGACTTTTTTCCGATTTTTATTAAATAACAAAAAGACAAAGAAAGTTCACATTTCAAAGTAGTTCTTTTCGGACAGGGACGAACAATGCGTACACATTTTCGGTTAAAGATGGAGTGCTTGCTGCTAGCGGGCACACTGGCGCTGAGTGCATGTGGAGGAGACGACAGCGGCGGCATTGCGTCGAATAGCTCGCAGCAGGTAAGCGGCGCCGCGGCCCCGAACGCCGCGTCGCAGCCTGCTCTGCCGGCGCCGGCGGCGCCCGTCGCCGCCGACAAGACGATCAAGAAAACCGTGAAGCCGGTCGAGCTGCCCGACACCGTGCAGCCGGTCAACTACCGGCTCTGGTTCCGCCCGAACCCCGCGCTGTCCACGTTCGACGGCCGCGCGGACGTCGATATCCAGGTGAAAAAGAAGGTCAACTTCATCGAAGTGGCGGGCCACCGCATCAAGTTCGTGAACGGCAAGACCGTGCTGCAGCCCGGCAATATCGAGCTGATCGCCACGCCGCAAGACGACGGCGACTTCTACCAGTTGCGCCCCGCGAGCGGCCAGATTCCCGCCGGCGAATACTCGCTGCATATGGAGTGGTCGGGCATCATCAACTTCAAGACCTACGACGACCCCGCGACCGAAACCGGCGGCAGCTGCGGCGACGATAAGTACCCCGGCTGCTCCGCGGCGGAAGGCGTGTTTCGCGTCGACCTGAAGGCAACCGACGGTTCGACGAGCGGCGCAATCCTCACGCAGGGCGAAAGCAACCTCGCGCGGCAATGGTTCCCCGGCTGGGACGAGCCCGCGTTCCGGCCGACCTACGAAGTGTCGGCGGAGGTGCCGCAGAACTGGCGCGTCGTGTCGAACGCAGCGGAACTGCCGTCCGTCAACGTCGATAGCGGCTACAAGCGCGTGTCGTTCGAAAAGACGCCGCCGATGCCGTCGTATCTGCTGTTCTTCGGCGGTGGCCAGTTCGACGCGCTCGAAGACGACTTCGCAAACCCGCTCGCGAACGGCAAGAACCTGCATCTGCGCATCTTCACGCCGCCCGGCATGCGCGACTGGGCCGTGCCCGCGATGCAACAAACGAAGCAGGCGCTCGACTTCTACTATCGCTACACGGGCATCTCGCTGCCGCTGTCCAAGTTCGACACGGTTGCCGCCAATGATGCGTTCAAGGCGCAGAAGGACCTGAATTTCGGCGGCATGGAGAACTGGGGCGCCATTCTCGAATTCGCCGATGACATCCTGCCGCCCCCCGGCACACCGATGTCCGACTACGGCGTTACGGTGCTCACGCACGAAGCCGCGCACCAGTGGTTCGGCGACCTCGTCACGCTCGACTGGTGGGACGACGTCTGGATGAACGAATCGTTCGCGACGTTCTTCGAGAACAAGACGAAGATCCTGTTCTTCCCGGAGCGCTTTGCCTGGGTCGACGAAGTGCGAACGAAGTACGCGGTCATGTCGCGTGATCTCGGCGCCAACGCGTTCCCGGTTCAGCCGAACTTCAATGACTGGGCATCGAACGACTTCGTGCTGAGCGCAAGTCCGTTCACGTACGACAAAGGCGGCATCGTGCTGAAGATGCTCGAGAACTACCTGGGCGAAGGCGTGATGCGCAAAGGGCTGCAGTCGTACCTGACCGACTATTCGTTCGGCAACACGACGCCCAAGCGCCTGTGGAACGAGCTAACGAAGGCGAGTGGCCAGCAGATGGGGGATATCGGCGATAGCTTCGTCCGTCAAACGGGTGTCCCGCTGATCACACTCGATACGCAGTGCGACCTGACCAGCAATCAGACAGTCGTTTCGCTGAAGCAGGCGCCGTATCCGAACAAGAACCAGTATCCGGGTATTCAATGGACGGTGCCGATGACGCTCGCGTATGGCGACGGTCTCATGCGGCGCAAGACCGTCGCGCTGAAGGACACGCAGATGCAGGTTCGCCTGAACGGCTGCTCGGCTGTCGTTGCGGACCCGAGCGGACTCGACTACTACGTGACGAACTATGGCGATAACGCGTGGAGTCAGCTGCTCGCGCAAAGCAGCGCGTTGACCACCGACCCGGTGCTGCTGACGAACCTGCAGATGGAAGCGAAGATGCTCGTGAATTCGGGCCTCGCGAATCCGACGCGCGCGACGACGATCGGTTCGATCACGCCGCCTGCATCATCGGCGACCGCCCGCAGCCTGATGCTGAAGGTGCCGCAAGCACAACCGCAGGTACAACGTCCGCTGCTGCGCTACCAGGGCAAGCTGAAGCCGCGTAGCCAGACCGAGTAAAGCGTAGTTAATATGTGCAGGTAATACATGTAGGTAGCCGCCGTCCCGATCCTCATGCACGACTGTGCGGATCGGGACGGCGGCGCGTTTTCGTGCGGCCGCCGCTTTGTCCGCGCGCGGCAAACACCGGCAGCTTTTGCTCAATCCACCTGATCAACTCCAACGGCCCTGCCGCAAGCGGCCGTCCTTCCTTGACGATCAATCGTGCGTGCGTCCCCTGAAACAGCGGATGCTTGATCGGCAGCGTCATCAGTTCACCGCTGGCAATCTCGCGGTATGCCGCGAACTCCCCAATCAACGTGATGAACTCGCCCGCCATCACGACGCGTTTCAGCGCGGTGAGCGAGTTAGTCGCGAGCGTCGGCCGAAGCTCGATGTTCTCCGCGACCTCCAGCATGTTCACGACATGCCCGATCCCGAACGTAGACGGCATCACCGCAAGCGGCCACGCGCGCAAATCCGCGACGGTCGCCGCGCGCTTCTGCAGCGCGAGCGGATGATCGCGGCGCAACAGTAAGACCACCGGCTGCGCCGAACTCGCCCGATATGCGATCTGCGGATGCGGCGGCGGATTGTAGGCAAGCCCGAGATGGGCGCGGCTCTCCGCGACCTCTTCGATAATCGCGTCGACGGCGAGCATATGCATGCCGATATCGAGCTTCGGATAGCGCGCGCAAAACGGGCTTAGCACTTCGTCGACGAGCGTATCGACGAACCCCTCGCTAACGACGATGTCGATATGCCCCGTCTGCAGCCCTTTCAACGCATGCAACTGATCTTCGAGCTTTTCCTGTTGCGACCGGTACCCCTGCCAGAACTCGAGCAGATGAGCGGCGGCTTCGGTCGGACGCACACCGCGCGCTTGCCGCTCAAACAGCAGCGTGCCGAGCTCTTCCTCGAGCAGCCTGATCTGTCGCGTGATCACCGATGGCGACGTGTTCAGATTATCGGCCGCGCCGCGAATCGTGCCGTGCGTCAGGACCTCGTTGAAATACCGCAGCCGTTGCTGATTGATCTCTCGCATCGAACCTCCCCGAATTCAAGTTCAAATCTTCGGCTATTGTGCGCTGCGTTGCTTACAAAGCAACGATATGTGAACTTTGTTGCTCTTGCTAGCGATGGTATGGGCTGCGAAGATGCATGCTCTAGCGGCGACGGCCAGTTTCGGATGGGTTTGTGTCGGAAGATTGCGCGGATACATTGGGAAATAAACCGGGCGTTTCTTTCGGCTATAACCGCAACATTTCTGCCACCGATCGAATGATCTTCAGCGATCATCGAACCGGTCCTGGCGAGCAGCTGATTCTTTAACGAAGTCCAGGACGCGCCGCCCGATGCACACGGCGTCTCTCCAACAAATGCTATAAGAGGAATGGTCATGTCCGATACCGTGAATGTTCGCCGCCGCCGGCTGCTCGGCACCACGCTCGCAGGCTTGAGCCTGCTGGAACTGGGCCTTGGCGATTTCGCTCACGCCGCGCAACCGAAGCACACGGCTGCGAGCAATGCGTCGTTCGATTCGATCCAGCAGATCGACGCAGGTGTGCTGAACATCGGCTACGTGGACGCCGGTCCGAAGGACGGTCCCGTCGTGTTCCTGCTGCACGGCTGGCCGTACGACATCTACAGCTTTGTCGACGTCGCGCCGATTCTCACGGCGCACGGCTATCGCGTGATCATTCCGTATCTGCGCGGCTACGGCACGACGCGCTTCCTGTCGGCCGATACGCCGCGCAACGGTCAGCAGGCGGTGGTCGCGGTCGACATCATCGCGTTGATGGACGCGCTCAAGATCGATCAGGCCGTGTTCGCCGGCTACGACTGGGGCGGCCGCACGTGCGACGTCATCGCGGCGCTGTGGCCGGAACGTTGCAAGGCGCTCGTTTCGGTGAGCGGCTATCTGATCGGCAGCCAGGAAGCGAACCGCAAGCCGCTTCCCCCGAAGGCCGAACTCGCGTGGTGGTATCAGTTCTACTTCACAACCGAGCGCGGCCAGGCGGGCTACGCGGCGAACACGCACGATTTCAACAAGCTGATCTGGCAACTGGCGTCGCCGAAGTGGCGCTTCAGCGATGCGACGTACGACCGCTCGGCGAAGGCATTCGACAATCCGGACCACGTCGCCATCGTGATTCACAACTACCGCTGGCGTCTGGGCCTCGCGCAGGGCGAGGCGAAATACGACGACCTCGAAAAGCGCCTCGCGGCCTTCCCGACCATCTCCGTGCCGACCATCACGATGGAAGGCGACGCGAACGGCGCGCCGCATCCGGAGCCGTCCGCGTACGCGAAGAAGTTCACGGGCAAATATCAGCACCGCACGATTAGCGGCGGCATCGGGCACAACCTGCCGCAAGAAGCGCCGAAAGCGTTTGCCGATGCGATTTTGCAGGTGCAGCATCTGTGACGGCGTGAGGTGAGCCACAGTGGCGATCGGAGGAGACGTGGAGTCACGTGTCCTCCGCTGTCCCGGCATTCACCAGATACGACGGCGGAAAACCCAGCGCATTCCTGAACATCGTCGTAAATGCAGGCGGGTTCGCGTAGCCGACTTCAATCGCCACATCAGCCAACGGCACGCCGCGCCCGATTAGATCGATTGCACGGGCGAGCCGGAGCTGCCTGCGCCAGGTTCCAAAGCTCGTATCGAGCTCAGTATGAAACAGCCGCGCAAGTGTCCGCGCGCTAGCGCCGACCCGTGGCGCCCATTCAGCGAGCGTCCGGTCCGCACCGGGCTCCTCCATCATCGCGACGCATAGGGTTCTAAGCCGCCGTTCCGTCGGTAACGGCAAGCCAAGCGGCAACGTGGGCGCTTCGCGTATTTCTTCGATTAGCAGTGCCATCGCCGCATGGCGCCGCTTTTCCTGGTGCATCGCATCGTCCGCGAGCGCGTTGGCGAGCTCGCGCAGCAACGGGCTGACTTCGATCACCGTGCACGCATCGAGCGGCAGCGATAGCGCGCGAGGTTCCACATACATCACATGGAAGTCCACTTCGCCGAGCATCACCACTTCGTGTTCGATGCCTGGCGGAATCCAGACGGCGCGATAACGCGGCACGATCCACATCATGCCAGGCACACTGACGCGGACGCTGCCTTTGTGAGGGCACACAAGCTGTCCCCACGCATGCGTATGCCACTGGATCACGCCGTCGGCGGGCGGAACCCGCAGATGCACGATCACCGGTTCGGCGGGCGTCGGCTTGTGCTTCGGATACGGATCGTACGCAGTGCGCTGGTGTGGCATAAAAACGTAAGTTTTTGGCCCGGAAACGATTTGATGCCATTCTAAATCGGTCTACGATTGGCAGATCGAACATAAAGCAGGAGACCTCCATGAGCGACGCGCGAAAAGCCGTCGTCGAACACAGACGATGGAATGGCGAGCAGATCGGCACGGCCGTCGTGCTGCTGGTTCTGATTGCGGCGTTGGGCGCGACCCGTTACGTGTCGCCCATTCATGGCTTTGCGCCCGCCACCTTTCGCGCCGCGGTGCTCGTGGTCTTCACGGTGACGAGCTGGGCGCTCGGCCTTTTCAAGGAACCGGTCACCACACTGCTGTTCTTTCTGTTCGGCGTGCTATTCGCCGTCGCGCCTCCGGAAACGCTGTTTAGCGGCTTTACTTCTCCGGCATGGTGGCTC
Source organism: Paraburkholderia edwinii (assembly GCF_019428685.1). NCBI lineage: Bacteria > Pseudomonadati > Pseudomonadota > Betaproteobacteria > Burkholderiales > Burkholderiaceae > Paraburkholderia > Paraburkholderia edwinii. The sequence goes on along the minus strand of NZ_CP080095.1, from coordinate 214,237 downwards.
GTGTTCGGCGGCAGCATCACGGGCGTTGCGGTGCGCACGACAGGGCTTGCGCAGCGCCTGAGCGACAAGCTGTTGTCGATGCGCGCGGACACCTACCGCCATTACGTCGCCGTCGTCGTTCTCGCTTCGGTGGGTCTCGCATTCGTGATGCCGTCGACGACAGGCCGCATCCTGATCCTCACGCCGATTGCACTCGTGCTCGCCGACCGGCTTGGCCTGAGTCATGGACGTCGCGGCCACACCGGTATTGTGATGGCCGTCGCGGCAGGGAGCTACATGCCGTCCACGTCGGTGCTTCCCGCCAATGTGCCGAACTCGGTGCTGTTAGGCGCGGCCGAGCAACTCTATGGCGTCAAGCTGCAATACGCGCCGTATCTGCTGCTTCATTTCCCGCTGCTCGGTGCGCTCAAGACGGTGTTGATCATCGTGCTGATCTGCTGGCTGTATCCGGACAAGATCGATAAAACGGCGCTCGCGGAACGATCCGTGAAGCCGTTTTCGTCTTCGGAAAAGATGCTGACCGCGGTGCTTGCGCTGTCGCTGCTGTTCTACGCGACAGACTTCTGGCATGGCATTTCGCCGGCGTGGGTCAGTCTTGCAGCGGGCGTCGCGTGCTTGCTGCCGCAAACCCGCATCATGTCGACGCAAGACTTCAATCAGGGCCTGCATATCGCGCCGCTGATCTACGTCGCGGGTTTTCTGGGCCTCGGTGCGTTGATCACCGAAAGCGGGTTAGGGCAGTGGGCCGCGCATGTGCTGCTCGACGCGACGCATATGGAGCCTGGACATCCGATCGAAAACGTCGTGCTGATCGTCGCGATCGGCTCGGCGATTTCGATGCTCACGACCTTGCCCGCCTTGCCCGCGGTGCTGACACCGTTAGCGGGCCAGCTTGCACACGCAAGCGGCCTTTCGCTTTACACCGTATTGATGCTGCAGGTGCCCGCCTTCTCGACGGTGATTCTGCCGTACCAGTCGCCGCCGATGATGATCGCGATGCATATGGGCGGCGTGTCGCTGAAGGATGGTGCACGCCTGTGTCTCGTACTCGCGGTCATCACGATCGTTGCGGTGCTGCCGCTCGATCTTCTATGGTGGCGCCTGCTCGGTGCGCTGCCTTAAACCGAACCCGTCATCACGAATCACGATGCATGCATCGCGGCTTTCTTTCAGATTGAAAGTGCTTGTGCGATGCACGCGAGCAAGTTTCATGCGGCACGGATAGCACCTCATGGTTTCCCGCATGAAATGCCTGATCGCACTTCTATCGCGAGCATTCAAAGAGTAGTCTCCTGCTAAACGCATCCCCACTCGATCCCAATTCGGAGGAGACACCGATGGATCTTGAAGCTCGCACCATGAAGCGCGTGATGTCCCGGCTCGTGCCGTTCCTGATCCTGTGCTATTTCGTTGCGTATCTGGACCGCGTGAACGTCGGCTTTGCAGCACTGCAGATGAACAAGGATCTCGGCTTCTCTGCGTCGCAATTCGGCTTTGGCGCAGGCGTTTTCTTCATTGCCTACTTTTTCTTCGAAGTCCCATCGAATCTGCTGCTCGAGCGTTTCGGCGCGCGGCGATGGATCGCACGCATCATGTTCACGTGGGGTATCGTCGCGGCGGCGATGGCCTTTATCCCGCACATTTCCCAATATACGGGTCTTCAGAATACGGAGGTGTTTTACGGGCTCCGCGTTTTACTCGGTATCGCCGAAGCGGGCTTCTTTCCTGGCATTATTTTCCTGCTGACGTTGTGGTTTCCCGCCGTTTATCGAGGTCGCGTGGTCGGCTATTTCATGGCGGCAATTCCGCTTTCAACGGTGATCGGCGCGCCAATTTCCGGCGCGCTGCTGTCGCTCGATGGGCGCGCGGGACTTGCGGGCTGGCAATGGCTGTATCTGCTCGAAGCCTTGCCTGCGCTGCTGCTCGCGTTTGTCGTGTACTTCTATCTGACTGACAAGCCCGCCGACGCGCATTGGCTTGCCGCCGACGAGCGCAACTGGCTCGTCACGCGCCAGGCGGATGAGCGCAAGCATCGCGAGGCGGTGCGTGCGTTCAGCGTGACGCAGGCGTTGTTCAATCCGCGCGTGCTGGCGATCGCGTTGATCTACTTCGGTGCGAATGCGACGAACTATGGCTTGAGCTTTTTTCTGCCGCAGATCGTCAAGTCGTTCGGTCTTAGCAACGTGCAGACCGGCTTCGTCACGTCGCTGCCGTATGTCGTCGGCGTGATCAGCATGATCGTCTGGGCGCGCCATTCGGACCGCAAGCTCGAACGCAAGCGGCACGTCGGTATTGCACTGCTGGTTGCGGCTGCCGGTATCGCGGCGTCGGCGGGACTCGATAATCCGGTGCTGAAGATGCTCGCGTTGTCGATTGCGGGCTTCGGGATTTTCGGTTGCCTGCCGGTGATCTGGACGTTGCCTGCAGCGTTTTTGTCGGGTGCCGCTGCGGCCGGCGGTATCGCGGCGATCAACTCGCTGGGCAACCTCGCGGGCTTCTTTGGCCCGTATGCGATGGGCTGGATCAAGGACAGCACCGGCGGTTTCGGCGCAGGCCTGATTTGCCTGGCGGGCGCGGGACTGGTCGGTATGGCGGCGGCGTTGCTGCTGCATCACGATCGCGCGCTCGAGGCCGCGGCGAATGGCGAGATGGATACGCCCGCGGAAGGAAGTGTTGTGCGGTCGTGACCTGCTTTGGCTAATCGCGTGCCGCGGCGCAGCCGTCGCGGTACGGCGATCGCACTGCGGCTGACGTGACCGCCAATCAGCTCTTGCGTTTTCGCTCGAGCCGTAACGTGTAATGCAGATAGTCGGTGCGCACGAACAGGTATTCGAAATCGACCGGCTCGTTCTGCGCGTTATGCGTCAGGCGCTCGATCTTGAGCAAAGGGCTGTCGTCGTGCATCTCGAGGATCTCGCGCATCGCCGCGTCCGGGGAAATCGCAGCGATGTCGAGGTCCGCATGGCGCAGACGGATCTTCATATCGTCTTCGAGAATCGAAAAGAGGTCGCGTGTCACGAGGGCTTCCGAGCCTCTAAGCGCCTCGCCAATTTCCACTGACAGATACGTGATATCGAGCGACACCGGCCGTCTGTCGAGGTAACGCACGCGCCGTATCTCGGTTACATAGCTGCCCGGCTCGATGCCGAGCTTCGCGGCGACGATGTCGTTGCAGCGCGTCACCGTATGCGATAGCACACGGTTCGTCGTGCCGCGCCCTTGCCGACCCATCGCCTCGGCGAACCCTTCAAGATGGTTGATTTCCTGCGTCGCATTCGGCTCGCTGACGAAGGTGCCCTTGCCGGGCACCTTGAACACGAGGCCGTCCGTCTGCAATTGCGCGAGCGCTTGCCGCACGGTGATGCGGCTCACGCCGAACTGCTCCATCAAGGCGCTTTCCGGCGGGAGCTGCGCGCCGGGCTCAAGCGCCTTGCGCTCGATGTCGGCGCGCAGTGCCTCGCGGATCTGCGAATAAAGCGGCGCCGGTGCGCTGGCTTCGAGCGCGGCTCGTTTCTTGACGGTGGCGGATTTCGAATGTCGCAAGGTGGGCGTGTGGCGCGGTGTCGTTGCGTACCGATGATATAGCAACTGATTGTCGCGTCAGCTTCCGGATGGCTACGCGGCCAGAGAGATGCGCGACATCTCGTGCTTGTTATAACATGTTATAATGAGATCGACGAACGTAAGTCAGCGGCATCGGTTGCCCGGCGCTGACGCGCCATCTATCGCCGTTCTCATGCCGTCAACCCACTGCGACGCACGATGAACCTCACCACCACACTCTGGCTGTTCTTCGCGGGCCTCAGCTCCAGCGCGCTCGGCGGCATGCTCGGCATGGCGAGCGGCCTGTTTATCGTGCCGATGCTCGTCGTGCTGTTTCACTTCGACCTGCATGTGGCGGTTGGCGCGAGCATCGTGTCGGTTATCGCATGTTCATGTGGCGGCGCCGCCGATTTTCTACGCCACGGCCTGACCAATGTGCGTCTCGCGCTCGTGCTCGAAGTGGGCACGACGCTCGGTGCGCTGACCGGCGTGCTGGTGGCGGGACTGATTCCGGTTGCCGCGCTCGAATTTCTGTTCGCGGTCGTTCTGCTGGTGTCCGCATGGCAGATGTATCTGCGCCGCACCGATCCGGTGGCAGGCGCGATGCCTGCGTCGCGCGGCGGACTTGCGGCCGCGCTCGATCTGCATTCGAGTTATCGCGATCCGCGTCTGAATCGCGAGGTGGCCTACGAAGTGCGGCGCGTCCCGGCCGGTCTGTCGCTGATGTACGTCGCGGGCCTCGTCTCGGCGTTGTTGGGCATCGGCAGCGGCATTCTGAAGATTCCCGCGATGGATCACGCGCTGCGCCTGCCGATCAAGGTGTCCACCGCGACGTCGAACTTCATGATCGGCGTGACGGCGGCCGCAAGTGCAGGCGCTTACTTCGTGCGCGGCGAGATAGTGAGCTCGATCGCAGGGCCCGTTGCACTCGGGTCGGTCATTGGCGCGGTGATCGGCGCGCGCGTTTTGATGAAGGTGTCGAACGAAAAACTTCGGCTGCTGTTCATGAGCGTTCTTGTGCTCGTCGCGTGCGCGATGTTGCTGCAAGGATTCGGTATCGACCTCACGGCTTTGATCCATCGATGAACGCACCGCGATTGACTCTTCCGCAACTGGACCGTTGGCTCGCGGCGTTGCTTCAGTACGGCACGTGGGTGGCGTGCGTGGTGATCGGCGCCGGTCTCGTTCTCAATGCCGCGACCGGTGCCGGGATGTTGCAGGCGAGAGAAGCGCCGTGGGGCGCGAACGTGATCACGGCGGGTGTTGGCCTGTTCGTGCTGTTGCCCGTTCTGCGTGTCACGCTGATGCTGGTGATTTTCGCGCGACAGCGTAACCGTCGATATGTCGCGATCGCAGCGACGGTGCTGACGATCATCGCGGCAGGCTGCGTGCTAGGCATCCGTCTAGGGCCGGTCGGCGGATAACCAATCGCGTCGGCGCCAGCCACGCATCTGCCATCCGCCTTAAGCCTTAGCCCTCGCTTACCTCAGCGGCACATAAATCTCCGTTAGCAATTCGGCCGGCGCCGTATGCTTCGGGTCGTTCAGATACTCCTCGAACACCGGCGCGTCATCCGCTTCATGCCCAGACTTGACGAGCCATTCGCCAAACAGCCACTCATAGGCCGCATGCATGTCGCTATACGGACCTTTGTGCCGCAGCACCGCATACCGGCCGCCGCGCACCGGCGTGATACCGAACGGCGCTGACACCTCGACCTGCTTCGGCAGCAGCGCGCCCGCTTTCGCGCGCAATTGCTCCTTGGCGACGACGCCCGGATCGTCGTAGTAGATGCCGATCATCCGCATATCGTCGGTCAACAGGTCGCGTGCGGCGAGCCAGCCCGCGAGCGCATCGAAGGCCTTGCCGATCTGCATATAGTCGCCCACGTGCTCGATCGATACGACTTCCATTGCCGGCACGTCGCGTATTTTCACGTCTCGATGTTCCATTTCAGCACCTCCAGAAATGACCGGCCGAAACCGGCGATGACTGCCTTCCTTCCGATACCGCGCAGGCGGCATCCCATACACCGCGCGAAACGTGCGCGTGAACGACTGCAAGCTGCCGTAGCCCGATTGCGCCGCGATTTCGGCGATCGGCTGCGTGCCGTTCGCGAGCAGGCCCGCCGCGTGATGCAGCCGCAGACGGCGCACCGTCGTTGCGATCGTCTCGCCGTACAAACCCTGATAGATGCGATGCCAGTGGTATGACGATAAGCACGCGATCTGCGCCAGCCGGTCGATATCGAGCGGTTCGTCGAGATGGTCGTAGATGTAGTCCAGCACGCGCTGCAGCCGCGCAAGATAGCGGGACTGATGGCTCTGATCGTTCATAAGGGCACGCGAGCGGTAATCGGGTTGAAAGCAAGGTAGCACGAGTCGATTTAACAAATCCTGCGGACTTTGCGTGCGGTGTGCGGCTTGCTGCGTGCCGCGTGCTCGTGCGGCGTGAATGCATGTGCATGCTGCTGCACTCGCAAGCGCGCGAGGGGCAGTTGAATCGCACGTTCATTGTCTAGAAATTGGAAACGCGCATTCCTTAAACACGGCGATACCGCGCGTAACGTAACATCGCATATGCGTAGTACTCGAAGCCATTGCCGTTGCACGTTGTCGTGCGCCCACCTTCCCTTACGAACCGCATTCGACCCATGAACCCAGATACCGTACGTTCCGCTTTCGCGCCCAAAGGAAAACTGCGCGCGTCGATCAACCTCGGCAATCCGATTCTTGCGAACCGCAACCCGCAGACAGGCGAGGCCGGCGGCGTCTCGGTCGATCTCGCGCGTGCGCTTGCCGAGCGGCTTGGTGTGGAGATCGAACTGGTCGTGTTTGACACGGCTGGCAAGTCCGTCGAGGCCGTGTCCGATGAACGCGCCGACATTGGCTTCTTCGCGATCGATCCGCTGCGTGGCGCGAGCATCGCATTCACCGCGCCGTACGTGCTGATCGAAGGTTATTACCTGGTGCGCAACGAGTCGCCGGTTCGCAGCAACGCCGAAGTCGACGTCTCGACGAATCGCGTCGCGGTGGGGCTGGGCAGCGCGTATGACCTGTTCCTCACGCGCGAACTGAAGCAGGCGACGATCGTGCGCGCGCCGAGTTCGCCGGCCGTCGTGCAAACCTTCCTTGATCAGCAGCTCGAAGTGGCGGCGGGCGTCAAACAGCAACTTGAAGCCGATGCCGCGCGTACGTCGGGCCTGCGGCTGCTCAACGAGCGCTTTATGGTGATCCAGCAGGCGATGGGCGTGCCGAAAAGCCGCGGCGACGACGCTGCCGCTTTTCTTCGCGCGTATGTCGAAGACCAGAAGCGCAGCGGGTTCGTGGCGGCGGCGCTGGCGCGGCACGGCATTAGCGGCGCATCGGTGGCGCCGGCGGCTTGAGCAGATTTGCCGATTTTCGATAACACCCGGATTTGTGGCTGCCTAGCATCCGCTGATGCGTGCGCGTCTGCGGTTCGCCGGCCGAACCGCGACGGACGCCCATCTCAGGGAGCCCATCATGAAATCCGAGTCGAAGTCGCATGTCGGCGCCGTTACGCACCACGAACTGAAGCAGACCTTAGGGACCTGGCAGCTATGGGGCATTGCAGTCGGCCTCGTGATCTCCGGTGAATATTTCGGCTGGAGTTACGGCTGGGCAAGCGCCGGCACGCTGGGTTTCGTGATTACCGCGGTCTTTATCGCGGCGATGTACACGACCTTCATCTTCAGCTTTACCGAACTCACCACATCTATTCCGCATGCCGGCGGACCGTTTGCGTACGCACGGCATGCGTTCGGTCCGACTGGCGGTTTCCTCGCGGGCGCGGCCACGCTTGTCGAATTCGTGTTTGCGCCGCCGGCCATTGCGCTTGCGATCGGCGCGTATCTGCATGTGCAATTTCCGGGTCTCGAACCGAAGCATGCGGCGATGGGCGCGTATCTCGTGTTTATGGCGCTGAATATCGTTGGCGTGCAGGTCGCGGCTACGTTCGAACTCTGCGTGACACTGCTCGCGATCTTCGAGTTGCTCGTGTTTATGGGCGTCGTATCGCCGGGATTTCAGTGGGCAAACTTTGTGAAGGGCGGCTGGGCCGGCGCCGACCACTTTTCGCTCGGCTCATTCCACGGCATGTTCGCGGCGATTCCGTTTGCGATCTGGTTCTTCCTCGCGATCGAGGGCGTCGCGATGGCCGCGGAAGAAGCGAAAAACCCGAAGCGCTCGATTCCGATCGCGTACGTGACCGGCATCCTGACGCTCGTCGCACTCGCGGCCGGCGTGATGGTGTTTGCAGGCGCGGCCGGCGACTGGACCAAGCTCGCGAATATCAACGACCCGCTGCCGCAAGCGATGAAATACATCGTCGGCGCGAACAGCGGCTGGCTGCATATGCTCGTGTGGCTCGGGTTATTCGGACTCGTCGCGTCGTTTCACGGCATCATCCTCGGGTACTCGCGGCAGATTTTTGCGCTCGCGCGAGCTGGATATTTACCGGAGTGGCTTGCCAAAGTGCATCCGCGCTTCAAGACGCCGCACCGCGCGATTCTCGCGGGCGGCGTGGTCGGCATCGCGGCGATCTATAGCGATGAGCTGATCCAGTTCGGCGGCCAGACGCTCACGGCGAACATCGTGACGATGTCGGTGTTCGGCGCGATCGTGATGTACATCATCAGCATGTTGGCGCTGTTCAAGCTGAGGCGCATCGAACCGGACATGGAGCGGCCGTTCCGTGCGCCGCTGTTTCCGTATTTCCCGGCCTTCGCACTGGTCGCCGCGGTGATTTCGCTAGCGACGATGGTGTACTTCAATCTCCTGGTCGCGGGGGTGTTCGTCGCTTTTCTGCTGCTTGGGTACGGCTATTTCCTCGTGACGCGGCATCAGCGTGAAGCGGCGCCCGTCGATGCGTTGCTCGAAGAATGATTCGGCCACCGAAACTGCCGCACCAATGCGCTGAAGTACCCACCGCCGTCAACCGTTGAACCCGCATCTTCCGCATCCGCCGCGAGCCGCGGCAGCGCCGACCACGGCAAGGTCGGATGCAGATGATGCAGGCCGTGCAGATGATGGTTCATCACCATGGTCCGCCACCCGCGCGCGAGATTGAAATTGTGTGCGCGGCCGGGCCGGTCGAGTGCGACGCCGTAATGCGGCATATTGTCGGCAATCGAAATCCATACGCCGCGCAAATAGCAGATCAGGAGTAGTACGGGCCACCAGCGCCCGTACAACGCGAACGCCGCGCCATAGATTGCGAGCGTCGCGACGAAGTCGAGCCGCGTCTGCTTGCGCCGCCGCGCGGAACTCGCGAAATCGACAAAGCGTCGGCGAATCTCGTCGCCTTGCTCACCCGCCGCATTGAACGTGTGGCTCGCCAGACGTTCAATGACTTTGACCGGCAGAAACGCGATGCAGGGTGACAGCAGTTCGCCCAGATAAAGACCGCCGCACAGCATGCCCAGATATCGAAGCCGCGCGAGCCAGAAGCGCTCGCCAGCCTGATGGATATCGGGTTGGTCATACGGTTCGCGCGTGAAGCGGTGATGCATCAAATGTCCGAAGCGAACCGCCTCGAACGGCAGCGCGAGCAAAATGGAGAGCGCGCGGCCGACGTTTTCGTTGGCTGTGCGCCGCGGCAGCAATTGACCGTGAATCGACTCGTGAATGACGCCCCAGTGCGTGGGCGTGAGCAGCACGATTGGCACGATCAGACACAGCGCGGCTGAGCCCATATGCTCGAGCAGCAGCGGCATCCCGGCGAGCTCAATACTCATCGCGAGCACGACAAGCGCAATCAAAACCAGATTGGCCGAAACCCCGATGCCGGATCGCCCGCCGCCGGAGCGCCGGCCGCCGGATGGCCGGCCCCCCGGCAATGCATCTTTGGCGGCCTCGTCGGCTGATATTGTTCGATTCATTTGCCGCATTCCTTGTGAGTGGTCGCTATGGCGGGCGGATTAAACAGGTCCGTCAAGCCTAAAGCCCACGTACGCTCGCACACTTCAAGGACAGGAAAATGAATGCGCGGTGCCGAAGCGACTCTCGCGAACCGTTGAGTTCCTGGAAACACTCACCCGAAACTTTGCCGATTTTCGATAACGTGGATATTTCCGGCCACGTAACATCGGCTGCATCGGTTCCAACGGTTTTCATCCGTACGCGTGGGAGCGGACATTTTGCGGCGCTGCGCCAGCTCGCCGGCGAGCCGCGTGACCCGCGTGATGCGCGTGACGCACGTGACGATCCCGGTATTTGGCGCTATCGTGGCGGCATCGCTGGCATGCACGGCGGCACAGACCGCGCGGCGCCGGCCGACGCCAGAGAGGGAGTGCAACGATGAGCTACACGGAGACGATCGGCGCGCGCACCTACCGCTTCGCCGACCTGAAGACCTTGCTCGCGAAAGCGAGCCCGCTGCGTTCCGGCGACCAGCTCGCCGGCGTCGCGGCGGTGAGCGAAGAGGAGCGCGTCGCCGCCAGAATGGCGCTGGCCGACGTGCCGCTGCGCACGTTCCTCAACGAAGCGCTGGTTCCCTATGAAAGCGATGAAGTCACGCGCCTGATCGTCGACACGCATGCGCCCGATGCTTTCGCCGAAATCTCGCATCTGACCGTCGGCGATTTTCGCAACTGGCTGCTCGCAGCGAGCACGGATTCAAAAGCGCTCGAACGCATCACGGCGGGCCTCACGCCGGAAATGGTCGCGGCCGTGTCGAAGCTGATGCGCAATCAGGATCTGATCGTGGCGGCGCGCAAACGGCCGGTCGTCACGCGCTTTCGCAACACGATCGGCTTGCCGGGCCATCTGTCGGTGCGCCTGCAGCCGAACCATCCGACCGACGACGTCAAAGGCATCGCCGCTTCGATGCTCGACGGCCTGATGTACGGTTGCGGCGACGCGGTGATCGGCATCAACCCCGCGTCGGACAGCCTCGCCGCCATCACGAAGCTGCTGCAGATGATCGACGACTTCCGCCAGCGTTATCAGATGCCGACGCAATCGTGCGTGCTGACTCACGTGACGAACACGGTTGCGGCGATCGAGAAGGGCGCGCCGGTCGACCTCGTTTTCCAGTCGATCGCGGGCACTGAAAAAGCCAATGCGAGCTTCGGCATTTCGCTTGCGATGCTGCAGGAGGCGTATGAAGCGGCGCTATCGCTCAAGCGCGGTACCGTCGGCGACAACGTGATGTATTTCGAAACCGGCCAGGGTAGTGCGCTTTCGGCGAACGCGCATCACGACATCGACCAGCAGACCTGCGAAGCGCGTGCGTACGCGGTGGCGCGCCAGTTCAAGCCGCTTTTGACGAACACCGTGGTCGGCTTTATCGGCCCGGAGTATCTGTACGACGGCAAGCAGATTACGCGCGCGGGTCTTGAAGACCACTTCTGCGGCAAGCTGCTCGGCGTGCCGATGGGTTGCGACATCTGCTATACGAACCATGCGGAAGCCGATCAGGACGACATGGACAACCTGTTGACGCTGCTCGGCGCCGCCGGCATCAACTTCATCATGGGCATTCCCGGCGCCGACGATGTGATGCTGAACTATCAAAGCACGTCGTTTCACGATTCGCTGTACTTGCGCGAGGTGCTCGGCTTGCGACGCGCGCCGGAATTCGAAGCATGGCTCGAGTCGATGCAGATTACCGACCAACGCGGTGCGCTGCTGAATAGCGCAACCGAGCAGCAGCCGCTGCTCGCAGGCGCGCGCGAATGGGTTGGGGTTGCGCCATGAGCGATTCCGTCGAGAAAAATCCATGGGACGCGTTGCGCGCTTTCACCCAGGCGCGCATCGCATTGGGCCGCGCAGGCAACAGCGTGCCGACGGCGCCATTGCTTGCATTTAATCTGTCGCATGCGCAAGCGCGCGACGCGGTGCATCGTCCGCTCGACGTAGACGCACTGCATGAACAGCTGCGCGCGCATGGCTTCGCGGCAACGCTCGATGTTCATAGCGCGGCGCCTGACCGCGAACACTATTTGCGCCGGCCCGATCTCGGGCGCCGGCTGTCCGATGAAAGCCGCGATATGCTTTTAGAGGCTGCGTCAAAGTTCGGTCAGCCCGATGTCGTGTTCGTGATCGCGGACGGACTTTCCGCATTCGCGGCATCAAAGCAAGCGATCCCGATGCTTGAAGCGATTCACGCGAGGCTTCAGCAGGATTGGAAAATCGGTCCGATTGTCGTGGCCCGTCAGTCGCGCGTGGCCTTAGGCGATGAAATCGGCGAAATACTGCGCGCACGCATGGTGGCGATGCTGATCGGCGAGCGGCCCGGCTTGAGCTCACCGGACAGCCTCGGCATCTATCTGACCTACGCGCCGAAAGTCGGCTGCAGCGACGCGCAACGCAACTGCATTTCCAATGTGCGTCCTGAAGGCCTGAACTTCGACGCCGCAGCACACAAGCTGCACTATCTGCTCACGCACGCGCGTCGACTCGGACTGACCGGCATTGGGCTAAAGGACGAAAGCGATGCATTGCTTGAAGCCACACCGACGGCTGGCAATGCGACGCTCCTTAGCGATATCGATACACATAAGGATAAAGACAACAACACACCCAACGCGCGCTAAACAAAACGTCTTGGTCAAGCGTCGGCCCGCTCCACCGGGTGCGCGGCAAGCCATTCGTTTTCCGCATCGTCATAGAGTCGCGAACGCGTCAGGAATCTTAGTCCGGTTGGCCGTTCAAGCGAAAACATCCCGCCATTGCCGGGCACCACATCGATAATCAACTGCGTGTGCTGCCAGTATTCGAACTGCGATTCGCTCATATAGAACGGCACGCCGCCAATCGCACCAAGCTTCACGTCGGACGCGCCCACCATGAATTCACGGGTCGGAAAACACATCGGTGCGCTGCCGTCGCAGCATCCGCCCGATTGATGAAACAGAATCGAGCCGTGTTCGGCGGCCAGTTTTTGAATCAGCGAAACGGCGGCATCGGTCGCGACTACACGTTCAACAGACATTCGTTTCCCCGGTAAAAGGAAGCAGGCCACCACCGCGGCGGCCTGCATATGGACAACCAGGCGTACAACCAGGCGAACAACCAAGCCAACATCCAGAGAGACGATCAGCGCTTAAAAGAAGCCAAGCGCCTTGTCGCTATAACTGACGAGCAGGTTCTTCGTCTGCTGATAGTGGTCGAGCATCATCTTGTGCGTTTCGCGGCCGATACCCGATTGCTTGTAACCACCGAACGCCGCGTGCGCCGGATACGCGTGATAGCAATTGGTCCAGACACGCCCGGCCTGAATCTGCCGCCCAAAGCGATATGCACGCGTGCCGTCGCGCGTCCACACGCCAGCGCCGAGTCCGTACAGCGTGTCGTTCGCGATATCGAGCGCTTCTTCTTCGTTCTTGAACGTCGTGACCGAAACGACCGGCCCGAAGATCTCCTCCTGGAAGATGCGCATTTTGTTGTTGCCGCGGAACACGGTCGGCTTCACGTAATAGCCTTTGCTCAGTTCGCCGTTGAGCGTGTTGCGCTCGCCGCCGATCAGGCATTGCGCGCCTTCCTGCTTGCCGAGGTCGATATACGACAGGATCTTTTCGAGCTGTTCCTGCGATGCCTGCGCGCCGATCATCGTCTTCGAATCGAGCGGGTGCCCTTGCGAAATGGCGGCGACGCGCTTGATCGCGCGCTCGATGAATTTGTCGTAGATCTTCTCTTCGATCAGCACGCGCGACGGGCACGTGCACACCTCGCCCTGATTCAGCGCGAACATCGCGAAGCCCTCGAGCGCTTTATCGAAGAAGCTGTCGTCGCGATCCATCACATCGGCGAAGAAGATATTCGGGCTCTTGCCGCCCAATTCCAGCGTAACCGGAATAATGTTCTGGCTCGCGTACTGCATGATGAGGCGGCCGGTCGTCGTCTCGCCGGTGAACGCGATCTTCGCGATGCGCTTGTTCGATGCGAGCGGCTTGCCCGCTTCGAGGCCGAAGCCGTTCACCACATTGATCACGCCGGGCGGCAGCAGGCCCTGAATCAGTTCCATCAGCACGAGGATGGAAGCAGGCGTTTGTTCCGCGGGCTTCAGCACGACGCAATTGCCGGCGGCGAGGGCGGGCGCGAGCTTCCACACGGCCATCAGGATCGGGAAATTCCACGGGATGATCTGCCCGACCACGCCAAGCGGCTCGTGAAAGTGATACGCGACCGTGTCTTCATCGATCTGCGAGATCGAGCCTTCCTGCGCGCGGATGCAGCTCGCGAAATAGCGGAAGTGGTCGATCGCGAGCGGGATATCGGCGGCCGTCGATTCGCGCAGCGGCTTGCCGTTGTCGATCGTTTCGGCTACCGCGAGACGGGCCAGATTCGCTTCCATGCGGTCGGCGATTTTCGCGAGGATGTTCGCGCGCTCGGTGGCGGAAGTTTTGCCCCAGCTCGCTTTGGCGCGATGCGCGGCGTCCAGCGCGAGTTCAATGTCTGCTTCACGTGAGCGCGGAATCGATGTGAACGCTTCGCCGGTGATCGGCGAAATATTGTCGAAGTACTCGCCGCCGGCTGGCTTCACCCATTCGCCGCCGATAAAATTCGCGTACTGCTTCTTGTACGGGTAATCGGTGCTTAGAAACTGCATTTCCGCATGATTCATCTGAATGCTCCTCACATGTGTCGGTCGTTTGGGTCGGCAGCTTTACTGCATTAGCCGCGCGCTCGTTACGCCAGAACCATGCCAATTGCGGCGAATCATGTTTGCACGCGGTGCATCCGGCACCGTCGCATTGCATAGTCGTTTCGCATACCTAGACTTCTGCTTCGCGAGGCGCGTCGATACTGAACAGTGTCACGGCCGCTGTTCATGAACTGAACAACGGTTGCGCACGCGCCGGCCGCGACGACTTGTGCACAGCGCTTTTTTGAGCAGCTAGAGTGTGGAGGGCATCCATCGCACGACCTTTGCTCCCCGGTGATCCCCATGACGACCGACACCGACCTTCCCGATGCCGCCGCGAGCCAAACAGCCACGCCATTGCCGCGGCACGAGCTATATCGCGTGCAAACACGCATCGCGCACGATGCCGACGAACAGGCGCGCAATCTGCACGGCTGGCGGCAGACCTATGACCAACTGACGTCGGGCCGCTTTATCGGCCAGCTCACGGGCCTGCATGTAGACGACATGCACGTGTTCCGCGAAACGACGAGCGAGACGTTGCGCCAGACATGCGAAGTGCAATCGGACGCATACTGGTTCGGCGTTCCTGTGAATCGCGGTGCGACGGGGCGTATCGACGGCTGCCTGATCGACGTCGATACCGTTGCGTTGAGACCCGGCGGTATCGAGTTCGAACTGGTGACGCCGGCCGGCTATGAAATCCTGGGCGTGGTCGTGCATGGCGGCATCTTGCGTCGACATGCGGCGCTGGCCGGACACGGTGATGGTGATGCGCTGATCGATCGCGCGTCGCTCGCGGGTGTGCTGCAGATCGATCCGGCTCGCAAGGCGCAGCTTTGCGCGCGCCTCGCGCATATTCTGGCCGAGGGCGATGCCGCGCTGGCGACATGCGCGCGGCCTCAGCTCCATGCGTCGGTGCTCGATGTGCTGCTCGACGCATGCGGCACGACGATGGATGCCGAGCCGTTGCAGGCGCCGTCGTCGCGGCCGCGCCGGCGCCGCGTCGTCAGCGAGTCGCGCGATTATGTGCTGGCGAACCGCGACCGTCCGGTGAGCGTGCCGGAACTCTGCGAGCATCTGCATGTGAGCCGGCGCACGCTGCAATATTGCTTCGAAGACGTGCTCGGCATGGCGCCCGCGAGCTATCTGCGCGTGATCCGGCTCAACGGCGCGCGCCGCGACCTCTGCGATGCGTCGCGCGGCAGCGCGCATTCCGTGCAGGACGTCGCGGCCGCGTGGGGCTTCTGGCATTTGAGCCAGTTTGCGACCGACTACAAAAAGCTGTTCGGCGTGCGACCGTCGGATACGCTCAAGGCCGCGCAGACGGTTCGCGGCGAATTCCGCCTCGCGCACTGACGCCACGTCAACTTCGCGCTGCCCTGAAGGGCGGCGGTTCCTGGCTGTCGCCAGGCGTGATTGCGGGGACTTTTTCCTCACCGTACGCACGATGCGCACGGTTTGCGGCCTCCCATCCGCTAAAATCTCCCGTCATTAAACGCATTCACCAAAGGAATCACCGTGTTTACCTGCAGAAACCAGTCCTGCGGCACCGAGTGGGAGCTGTCCGACGTTGTCATCAAGAATGAAGGCCAGGGGCTGCTGTTCCGCTGTCCGATGTGCGGCGCGCGCAATTACGTCGAACGCTTCGAGGCGGACGACGGCGCCGTCGTCTACGAGCAGCTCGATGGCCGTCCATACCAGGATTGAAGGGACCGAACCATCCATATGAATAGCCCGACGCCCTCCGCCTCCTTCAGCACGCTGCCGCTGTCGCCTTCCGCGCTCGCGAATCTCGCCCAACTGGGCTACGTCGACATGACGCCGATCCAGGCGGCCAGCTTGCCGCTTGCGCTGGCCGGCCACGACCTGATCGCGCAGGCGAAAACCGGCAGCGGCAAGACCGCGGCATTCGCGCTCGCGCTGCTCGCGCGGCTCGACGCGCGCAAGTTCGACGTGCAGGCGATGGTGCTGTGCCCGACACGCGAACTCGCCGACCAGGTCGCGCAGGAAATCCGGCGCCTTGCGCGCGCGGAAGAAAACATCAAGGTGCTGACGCTGTGCGGCGGCACGCCGATGCGTCCGCAGACCGCGAGCCTCGAGCATGGCGCGCATATTGTGGTCGGTACGCCGGGGCGCATCATGGACCATCTCGAGCGCGGCAGCCTGCCTTTGCAGGCGCTGAACACGCTCGTGCTCGACGAAGCCGATCGCATGCTCGACATGGGCTTTTTCGACGACATCGCGACCGTCGCGCGCCAATGCCCGAAGGAACGCCAGACGCTGCTGTTTTCGGCGACCTATCCTGAAGGTATCGCGAAGCTGAGCCAGCAGTTTCTGCGCAACCCGAAGCAGGTGACGCTCGAAGAGCGCCACGACGACAGCAAGATCCGCCAGCGTTTCTATGAAGTGACCGAAGACGAGCGCCTGCACGCGGTCGGCCTGTTGCTCGATCACTATCGGCCCGTCAGTACGCTTGCGTTCTGCAACACGAAGCAGCAGTGCCGCGATCTGCTCGACGTGCTGCGCGCACAAGGTTTTCATGCGCTCGCGCTGCACGGCGAGCTCGATCAGCGCGAACGCGATCAGGTGCTGATCCAGTTCGCGAACCGCAGCTGCTCGGTGCTTGTCGCAACCGATGTCGCCGCGCGTGGGCTCGATATCGCGCAGCTCGAAGCCGTGATCAACGTCGACGTGACGCCGGACCCCGAAGTGCACGTGCACCGGATCGGCCGCACGGGCCGCGCCGATCAGGACGGCTGGGCATTGAGCCTCGCGAGCATGGACGAGATGGGCCGGGTGGGCAGCATCGAGAAAGCGCAGGGGCGTGATGTCGAATGGCATCCGCTGGCGGAGTTGAAGTCGACCGGCGCGAACGGCGAGCACTTGTTGCCGCCGATGGAAACGCTGCAGATTCTCGGCGGACGCAAGGAGAAAATCCGTCCCGGCGACGTGCTCGGCGCGCTGACGGGCGACGCCGGCTTCGACGGCACGCAGATCGGCAAGATCAACGTGACCGAGTTCTCGACGTATGTCGCGGTGGAGCGCGGCATCGCGCGCGAGGCGCTGCGCAAGCTCAATGCCGGTAAGCTGAAGGGCAAGAAGGTGAAGGTCCGGCTGATGGACGAATAAACGGAGCCAACAAGGGGGCCATTAAGGGGGCCAATAAGGAACGAATAAACGCCGACGAATAAAAGCGGACCATTCAAGCGGAGACACCCCATGCAAAGCGCGCTGCAAACCCGTTCGAAACTGCCCGATGTCGGCACGACGATCTTCACGGTCATCGCCCGGCTGGCCGCCGAACACGACGCATTGAACCTGTCGCAGGGCGCGCCCAACTTTATGCCGGACGCGACGCTGATCGAAGACGTCGCGCAAGCGATGCGCGACGGTCACAACCAGTACGCGCCGATGACCGGCATTGCCACCTTGCGCGAAGCGCTCGCGCAAAAGGTCGAGACACTGTACGGCGTGCGATACGACACATCGTCGGAAGTCACCGTGATCGCCAGCGCGAGCGAAGGCCTCTATTCGACGATCAGCGCGCTCGTGCATGCCGGCGACGAAGTGATCTACTTCGAGCCGTCGTTCGACAGCTACGCGCCGATCGTCCGCCTGCAAGGCGCGACGCCGGTGCCGATCAAGCTGTCGCTGCCCGATTTTCGCGTGAACTGGGATGAGGTGTCCGCGGCCATCACGCCGAAGACGCGGATGATCATCGTCAATACACCGCACAATCCGACGGCTACGGTGTTCAAGGACCACGACATGGAGCGCCTGAAGGCCGTCACGCGCAATACGGACATCGTGATCCTGTCCGACGAAGTCTACGAACACGTCATATTCGACGGCGCGAAGCATCTGAGCATGGCGCGCGATCAGGAGCTCGCGGAACGCAGCGTCATCGTGTCGTCGTTCGGCAAGTCGTATCACGTGACGGGCTGGCGCGTCGGCTACTGCGTCGCGCCCGCTGCGCTGATGGACGAAATTCGCAAGGTGCACCAGTTCATGATGTTTTCGGCCGATACGCCGATGCAATACGCGTTTGCCGCCGCGCTGGCGCAACCGCAAAGCTATCTCGGCCTGGCCGCCTTCTATCAGCAAAAGCGCGATCTGCTCGCAAACGCGCTGCGCGATTCGCGTTTCGAACTGCTGCCGAGCGAAGGCAGCTTCTTTATGCTCGCGCGCTTCCGCGATTTCTCCGACGAAAGCGATAGCGACTTCGTGCTGCGCCTGATTCGCGATGCCAAGGTTGCAACGATTCCGCTGTCCGCGTTCTATACGGACGGTACCGATTCCGGCCTGATCCGCCTAAGCTTCTCGAAAGACGACGCGACGCTGCTCGAAGGCGCTCGCCGTTTGTGCTCGATCTGATCTGTCGCATCAACTTCAGCAGTCTCGTCTGAATAAGTCATATCAACACGGAGGAGATCGAAATGAAGCTGCTTAAAAACGGGTTGCCGGGCGGGTTGATGCTGGCGTGCGCATTCGCATTGCTAAGCGTGGCGTTCGCACCGCCGCCGGCGCAAGCCGCCGACGCGAAGACGCTGCGCTACGGTCTCGAAGCGCAGTATCCGCCGTTCGAATCGAAGGGGCCGAACGGCGAACTGCAGGGCTTCGATATCGAAATCGGCGACGCCGTCTGCAAGGTCGCGAAGCTCAGGTGCAGCTGGGTCGAGACGTCGTTCGACGGTCTGATTCCCGCGCTGCAGGGCCGCAAGTTCGATGCGATCAATTCGGCGATGAACGCGACCGAGAAGCGCCGCGAGGCGATCGACTTCACGGACATCATCTACCGCGTGCCGAGCTCGCTGATCGCGCGCAAGGACAGCGGCCTGCTGCCAACGCCCGAATCGCTGAAGGGCAAGCGCGTCGGCGTGCTGCAGGCGTCGATTCAGGAGACGTACGCGAAGGTGCACTGGGAGCCCGCCGGGGTGATGATCGTGCCGTATCAGGATCAGAACCAGGTGTATGCGGACCTGCGCTCGGGGCGCCTCGATGGCACGCTCGTGCTCGCGCCGGCCGGACTGACGGGCTTTCTGGCGCGTCACGAAGGCAAGGATTTCGCGTTCGTTGGCGAGCCGGTTCGCGACGACAAGATTCTCGGCAGCGGCATTGCCTTCGGCATTCGCAAGGGCGACGACGCGTTGCGCGAACAGCTGAATGCCGCCATCGGGAAAATCCAGGCGGATGGCACGGTGAAGGCGCTTGCGCGGAAGTACTTCGGGAATATCGACGTGTCGGCGAAATAGGTTCGGGTTGGGTGGTGCCCGTGCCTGTGCGTGCGCCTGTGCTCGTGCCCCGTGCCCGCCCGTGCGCGCCGCCGTCCGCAACAGTGGCGTTCGCCAATCGTCAGGATCGGGAATAAAGCGGGGCGCGACGGTGTTTGCCCAAGGGAAGAGGCAACTTTTTCCACGTCGACATCATGGCGCACAGCGATTTCACCACCGACTCGCCGCTGACCGAAGCGGACATCCAGGCGTTTGCCGATGGGTCGCTGTCGCCCGAGCGCGCCGCGCGTGTGCAACGCTACCTGGGCGCGATGCCGGGCGAGGCAAGCCGGATCGCGTTCTATCGCCGGCTCAACGGGCAGATGCAGCGCTCGTTCTTGCCGCAGCACGCATCCGCGTCCGCGTCCGCTTCCGCTTCGACTGCCGCCGGGAATTCGATGGAGTTCGGGCGGCGCCACAGTGCGCCGCCTGGGTGGCGCGGCAGGCTGCAGCGTGTGTGGCGGGTCATGTCGGGCTCGGTCGCGCAGCGCATCGCCTTAATCGTGCTGGCCTTGTGCGGCTGGGCGGGCACTGCGTTCGTCTCCGATCATCAGTTGAATGCGGCCGCTGTGATGAGCTATGCGCAGTGGGCGTCGGCATCGGCGCAAAGCACCGCGCAGCCGCCGGTTCCGGCGAACCGCGATCCGTTCTCGACCGAGTTCGCGCAACTGGGCTGGCGGCTCGAATCGGTGAAAACGTTGCGGCTCGGCCTGATCGCGGAGGCGCAGGAATTCGACTACCGCAACGCGGATGGCCAGCCGGTCGTGCTGCTGACCACCAGTGCGCCGCTCGTCTTCGACCGGCCGCGCTGGATGGGCCACCGCGTCGGCGAATGGCGGCTGCTCACGTGGACCGAAAACGGCATGCGCTACGTGCTGGCGGGCCGCGCCGATACGCACGGCCTGATGCGGGCGGCCGACGCGGCGACGTTCCGCTAAGCGTTATGCCCTGACCTGATGTGGGATGCCGGACGCCGGATGTGAGCACGCATTGCATCGCATCACGGCCCTTGCGAGCCGTTTATGTCCATCGTCCGCCCCAATCTCTGGCACGAATCCTTCCCTTTTACGAAAATTACATCGTCGCGGGAATAGAATCGCTTGAATATTGTTCGCAGTGGTAGAACCGTCGTGCGCCTGGCAGGTGCGCGGCCCGCGATTCCTGACGGGTATAAACAATGGACATCCGTGACGAGCTGATGGAACACGTACCGCGTCTGCGCCGCTATGCGCGGGCGTTGGTCAACAACCGGGATTTTTCGGACGACCTCGTCCAGGACACGCTCGAACGCGCGCTGTCGCGGACCGAGAAGTTCAAGGAAGGCAGCGACCTGCGCGCATGGCTCTTCACGATCATGCACAACGTGTTTATCAACCAGGTTCGCAAGGCGTCGACCAAGGCTGTGCACGTGTCGGTCGATGACGAAAGCGTGGTCGAAAGCGAGTTTGCGGTGTCGGCCAACCAGACGCAGTCCCTCGAGGTGCGTGACCTCGACTATGCGCTGCAGCGTTTGCCGGCGGACCAGCGCGAAGTCGTGCTGCTGGTCGGTCTGGAGGAGATGAGTTATACGGAGGTCGCGCTTGCGCTGGACATTCCGATCGGTACCGTGATGTCGCGCTTGTCGCGCGGCCGCGAGCGGCTCAGGGCGTTGATGGCGGGCGCACAGCCCGGCGCGAAATTACAGGTGGTGCGATGAGCGAACAACAAACTCCGATCAGCGAAGAGGATCTCCACGCCTACGTGGACGGCGCGCTGTCCGAAGAGCGCCGCGACCAGGTGGAACGTGCGCTCGAGCAGAATCCGGCGCTCGCGTCGAAGGTTAGCGATTACTTCTCGCTGAACAGCATGTTCCACGATCGTTATGACCGCGTGCTCAACGAGCCGGTACCGGCGCGTCTGCGTCCGCGCAAGACGCGCAACTGGCGCGACGCGATGAACTGGCCGCAATTCGCCGGCATGGCGGCGGCGCTCGTGCTGGGCGTCGGGATCGGCGTTGGTACGAATATGGGACGGAGCGTTCCCGGCGGCGGCTGGATGGGGATGGGCGCGTCGACCTCGGATACGCGGCCGGTCAGCGCGGACAGCACGGAAATGTTCGCGCGCAAGGTGGCGGTGGCGCATGTCGTGTACATGCCCGCGGTGACGCGGCCGTCGGAGATGATGGGTCAAAACCACGAGGAAGACTTCGTCCAGATCCTCGCGAGCCGGCTCGGTACCGACGTGCATCCGCCGATGTTGACGAAAAGCGGCTTCCAGCTCGACGGCGGCCGCATGCTGCCGGGTAAGGACGGCCCGATGGCGCAGTTTATGTACCGCAATGCGCAGGGCGAGCGCGTGACGCTCGTCATCTCGCATCGGAATACGAGCTCGAATACGACCGCGTTCAAGCTGTATCAGGACGGCCCCGTGAATGTGTTTTATTGGGTGGACGGCAATTTCGGATATGCCGTGTCGGGTGGGCTCGATCGCAATGTGATGCTGCAGCTTGCGCATGATGTTTATGCGCAATTGACGGGATCGACGGCGGGTTAAATACGCAGGCTGTATGTAATTCGAGAGATTGCCTGCTTGTCGATGTAAGGCCGATTGGCGTGAGCCGGTCGGCCTTTTTCGTTCTAGTTACTCGCCATTCATCGACATGAACGCGTGCCGATCAAAAAGAAATTATCGGGCGAACAATATCAGCTGCGCGTCGAAAAACGGGTAATAGCTTATTGCGAAAAAAAGAAAATATTCTCCGGGTACACTCGCGAGCCTCTCGCTTTATCTGATTAAGCGTTCTTCCATAACACACTCACGGATTAGCCATGAAGACCACTCAAGGTATGGATATCTCTCTGCAGAATAGCCGCGTCGTCGTGGCCGGCGGCACGTCGGGCGTTGGCCTGGCGGTGGCGCAGGCGGCGGCGCGCGCCGGCGCGGAAGTGACGATTGCATCGAGCAACCTGCGGCGCGTGCAGGATGCGCTCGAACTGCTGCCGAAGGGCACGCGCGGCGAAGCCGTCGACTTCACCGACGAAACACGCGTCAAGGCATTCTTCGAGCGCGTCGGCGCGTTCGACCATCTCGTCTATACGGCAGGCGAGTCGCTGTTTCTGCAGACACTCGCGGAATTGAGTATCGAGGAAGCGCGTAAGGCATTCGACGTGCGCTACTGGGGCGCAGTGACCACCGTCAAATACGCGGCACCCTATTTGCGTACGGGCGGCTCGATTACGCTGACGAGCGGCGTGGCGTCGTCGCGGCCGTTATCGACGTGGGCGATTCCGTCGAGCATTCTGGGCGCGATGGAGTCGCTGACGCGCGCGCTCGCCGTCGAGCTCGCGCCGCTGCGCGTGAACGCGGTGAAACCTGGCGTGTTGCGCACGAACCTGTGGAGCAACATGACCGAGGACGACCGCAACAGCCTGTACGAAGACGTGGGGAACAAGCTGCTGGTGGAGCGGGTCGGTGAAGCGAGCGAGGCCGCCAAAGCGTATCTGTATCTGATGCAGCAGGGATATAGCACGGGGCAGGTCATCATCGTCGACGGCGGACATATGCTTGTTTAGTGCGGGGTAAGCGCCAGCGCGTGCTCCAGCGTGCTGATAGCATCAGACCTTCAGCGACCGGTCCATGTCGGATCCCGTCTTGGACGGCCTCAACCCGGCGTCCTACGCTGCGTGTCAACGACCTTTACCGATTGGAGCAAACGATGAGCATCAAGGACAAACTGCCGGCCGGAACGAAGCTTGGTTTTGGCACCGCGCCGCTTGGCAACATGTTTCGTGCGATTCCTGAAGAGGAGGCGGCCGCGACTGTCGATGCGGCATGGCAGCACGGCATCCGCTACTTCGATACCGCGCCGTTCTATGGCGCGGGGCTCGCCGAGATCCGCCTTGGCGATATTCTCGCGAAGCATAAGCGCAGCGAGTATGTGCTGAGCTCGAAGGTGGGCCGCGTGATTCTCGATGAAATCGAAGACGTCAACGCGCGCGATCAGGGCGAAAAGGGCGGCGTGTTCGCGCATGGGCGTCCGAACAAGATCGTCAACGACTATACGGCCGACGGCACGATGCGTTCGATCGAAGATAGTCTGAAGCGGCTCAAGACCGATCACATCGAGATCGTGTGGGTGCACGACATCGCGCAGGATTTTTACGGCGACGAGTGGCTGTCGGTTTTCGAAACGGCGCGCAAGGGCGCGTTCCGTACGCTCACAAAGTTGCGCGAGGAAGGCGTGATCAAGGCGTGGGGCATCGGCGTGAATCGCGTCGAGCCGTGCGAGCTTGCGCTCGATCTGAGCGAAACGAAGCCCGATGGTTTTCTGCTCGCCGGGCGTTATACGCTGCTTGATCACGAGCGTGCGTTGCAGCGGTTAATGTCGTCCGCGGTGAAGCATGGCGCGGAGATCGTGGTCGGCGGTCCGTATAGCTCGGGCATTCTCGCGGGTGGCGCCCACTTCGAATATCAGAAGGCGTCGCCGGAAATTATCGCGAAGGTCGAGAAGATCAAGGCGCTTGCGAAACGTCATGGCGTTAGCGTGAAGGCGGCCGCGGTGCAGTTTGCGCTGGCGAATCCCGCGGTGGCCGCGGTGATTCCGGGTGCGAGCAAGCCCGAGCGGATTGCCGAAGATCAGGCCGCCGTGAATGAAGTCATTCCGGCGGATTTCTGGCGTGAAATGCGGCAGGAGAAGCTGGTGGCGGCGAATGCGCCGTTGCCGATTGATCAGTAAAGCTTGATTGTTTGACCGGCGACTTTTGCGGACCGGCCTTACGGCTGGTCCGCTTCAGCTTCATTGTCCACCGCACGCGGTGTCGCCTTCCTGACAGTGCAACTGGCTATCGAGCAGTTTCGTCTGGGCCTTCGTGAGGTCGTCGAGACATGACGCGAGGACCATGCCGTGAACGCTGCCATCGCTCGAGCCCGACGAGTCGAACGCGCACTGCGCATCGCGCCATGCGATCCACGCACGCTGCGCTTTCTGCAGTTTGTCCTTACCCGGCTTGCTGACCTTCGCCTGCAAAGCGCGGAAGGTCTGGTTGAGCTTCGCGTCTGAAGCCTTGAGGCTGTTGTTCGCACATTGGGTTAGCGTGGCCTGGTCCGTTGCGTTCGCGCAATCGGGTTGCGCGGCGAAGGCAGTGTGGGCAGTGAGCAGCAACGTCACGACAACAGCAGAAGCCAGAGTACGCATGGTGGGTGTCCTTCTTGTTCATCACGGAAACAACGGGTGATGAACCTTACCCGCTTTTACATCGAGACGGGGCCATCTCAAACGCAGTTGAAATTCCGTTGCTTTACTGCGTCCGCATCTGGCGCGCGCTTGCAAATCCGGACATGAAGGGCGATTCGGAATTTTCCGATATTTGATAAAGCGGACGGCCATTAGCATTGCGCCCTTATTCTGTAAGGGTGAAAAGCAAATCGTGCGCAACAAAAAATATCAATACGGATCGCTAAAGATTCTTGGCATGGCACTCTGTACGGCATCTGTCGCGTTACTCGCGGCATGTGGCGGAGACGGAAGCACGGATCTTAAGAGCGGTGGCAGTGCCGGTAGCGAAAATTCGAATGGTAGTGGCGGCGGCGACGCGCAGGGCGGACAGCCAGGCGTTTCGGGCAAGGTGACGTACGACTATGTGCCGACTGCGTTGAGCGTGAATGCCGACGGAACACGCTCGGCACGTCTTGACTACGCGAAGACGGAAAAACGTCCGGTACGTCACGCGACCGTCGAAGCCGTTTCGGAAGATGGCCGATCGGTGCTCGGCACGGGTGTGACCGATGACGCCGGTGCGTACTCGATCAGTCTGCCGGCGAATGCACGGGTCTATATGCGCGTGATGTCGCAGGTTTCCGAAGGGCCTGCCGATGTGCCGGATTATTCAGTGCGTGTGCGGGACAATACTGAACTGGAGTTCCAGAAGTCGCCGGACTCCGCTCCGCTTTACGCGATGCGCGGCAGCGTTTTCGTGACGAAGGCAACCGGTACGCGGATAGACATGAACGCTGGTTCCGGATGGACCGGCAGCAGTTATGGCGCACGGCGCGCTGCCGCGCCTTTCGCCATACTCGATCAAATCGTTACCGCGGCTCAAAAGCTTCATCGCGCGGCGCCGGACGTGAAACTTCCGGCGCTCAACGTGTTCTGGAGCACCCGTAACCGACCCGCCGAGGGCGAGATTGGGAACGGGATGATCAGCACGAGTCATTACCAGCCGGCCGCCGCTCTTAACGGCCTCTACATTCTCGGCGCTCAGGACGTCGACACAGACGAGTATGACTCGAGCGTCATCGTTCACGAGTTCGGGCACTACGTCGAAGACAAGGTTTCACGCTCGGACACCATCGGCGGTAACCATTCCATCGGGGATAAGCTTGATATGCGGACCGCGTTCGCCGAGGCGTGGGGCAACGCATTTTCATCGATGATGCGTGATACGCCCGACTACACGGACACGCTGGGGCCTCAACAGGCTCGAGCCGGGGCCATCATGGACCTCAGCGAACTCGGCAACGGTGCGAGTGAAGCGTGGTTCGATGAATCCGCCCTCGGGCGTTTTCTGTATTCGCTCTACCTGTCGCCCGACATCGGCTTCGACCCCATCTATCGGGCGATGCTCGACGGCCAGAAGCGCACGCCGGCACTGACCAGTGTCTTCTCATTTGCAACCGCGCTGCGTGCAGGCTTGGGCGATGTGGGCAAGGCGACGCTCGATCAGTTGCTGACGCAGATCAAGGTGCAGGCTGGCCCTGAACTGGACGCGTGGGGCACGCATACGCGCGCCGAGGATCCGGCGAACGACAACCCGGCGGTGTTCCCGATTTATGTGCCGCTGACCGTAGGTGTAAGTGCAAGAGCGTGCTCGACGACGCAGTTTGGAGCGGGCAACAAACTCGGGAACTACAGTTATTTGCGTGTTGCGGTCCCGTCGGCTGGAAGATATGGAATCGCTGTCGCGCCTGAGGGTGGCGTGCACCCGAGCAGCTATGGGATGAACGTCTATCGTTTCGGTAAGTCAGTGCCCGAAATACCAGGCACAACCGACACAAACGACTTTGAATTCGATGCACCGGGCGACTACGTGGTCGTGGTTGCGCCGAGCGCGGCGACTCGCGCTGAGACCGAGCCCGTCTCGGCTCCCCAATGCGCCGCGTTGTCGATTCAAGCCCTCAATCAGTAAAGGAGCATCTGGTGAAACTGACTTCGCTTATGTTTGGCGCCGCCTTGGCGCTGTGTGTCCAGCATGCTTTGGCTGACACGGTTTCCAGCTTCGGCAAGAGTTATTCAGGCGTCGAGGTGCGCGCGCCGTCGTCCGTGCGAGGCGCGCCCGATGCACCCGTTGAAGTTCGGATCGACTACGTCGTGCCACGCTTTGGCGGCGACATCGACGTCTCCTACGCGACCGAAGGAAGTCTGACGCTAAAAAGTCCGGCACGCAGGCGACTGCTTCCCGATAGCAACGGTATTTCGCACGATACGGTTGTCATGAAGGCGGGCTCGGCGGGTGCCTCGTTTCTGAATGTATTTGTGAAGACGGGGCGTGGCAGCAATGCGGTCTCGATTCCCGTTACGGTCGGTTCTGCGACGCTCAAGCCTCAGGCATCGAGCAGCATTGCGACGCCGAACGGTCAGCGGGTAATTGAGATGCCCGCGCAGGAGACCATCCGCTAAGGCGTGTTGGACGTGCGGTGCGTTTGCGCGCACCGCACGACGCGTGCAGTGGCGATATCGACCCGCACCCAAGCCGCACAAAGCAAAAAGCCCGGCCAATAGACCGGGCTTTTTGCTTGAATTCACTGGTGGGGCGTGAGTGACTCGAACACTCGACCTACGGATTAAGAGTCCGCTGCTCTACCAACTGAGCTAACGCCCCAACGAAGAGCGAGATTATGCAGGAATTTTCTGCGCTTGCCTAGCCCTTACCGCGAACGAACACAAAAAAACCGCTAAGCGCAGCTTCATCGCGCTTCAAACCCACTACAAGCCCGCGCGAAGCGGCGTCAGCCCTTAAAAACGCGCGTCCAGAATCGTCCCGGTATCATTTGCCACTCGCTTTGCGCCGCGCGGCTTGCACTGCGTATCCCGAGGGCCCGACCAAGGACGAAAGATGGACGAAAGCGCCGTTCAGGAATTGCTCAACCGCGTGCTCGCGCCTTGGGTGCGCGCGCTCGGCCTCTCTCCGGTAAAGGCCGATGACGAAAGCGCAACGCTGCGCTTGCCGTTCTCCGGGGAATTGCGTCACAGCGGCGGCGTCATTTGCGGGCAGGTTTTCATGGCGGCCGCCGATACCGCGATGGTGGTTGCCATTTCAGCCGCGCTCGGCGGCTTCAAACCGATGACCACCGTGTCGCTCAACATCAGCTTCATGCGCGCAGTCCGCAAAGGCGATGTGCTCGTCACTGCGCGCGTGATTAAACTTGGCCGCAGCCTCGTGTTCGGTGAAGTCGAACTCGCCGACGAAGACGGCAAAATGGCGGTCCACGCAACGACGACCTACGCGTTGCTCGATTGATTCCACGCACAGCGCAATAACCCAACCGATGTTCGATCAAGTCGTATTCGCGGGCGGCGGCAATCGCTGCTGGTGGCAAGCCGGATTCTGGGACATCGTTCAACCCGAGCTGAACATCCGTCCGCGCGTGATCGCGGGCATTTCCGCGGGCGCCGCCACCGCGTGCATGCTGTACACGCGCGACGCCGACTGGGTCATGCGCTACTACGAACACGCGCTGCGCGATAACACGAAGAACGCCTATTGGGGCAATCTGCTGCGCGGCGAGTCGGTGTTCCCTCACTACCGCATCTATCGGCAGGCGCTGCTCGACATCTACGGCGAGAAATTCGGCAAGCTCGCGCATGCGCCGGAGATTCGCGTCGGCGTGTCGCATCTGCCGCGTTGGCTTGGCGCGCGTAGCGCTGTCGCAGCGGGACTCATCGCGTACAACATCGAGAAGTACGTGCGCAAGACGTTGCACCCGACGCTCGGTCAGACACTCGGCTTTCATCCGGAATTTGTGCGCGTGCAAGACTGCGCGACCGTCGAAGATCTGGCCGACCTGATTCTGCAATCGTCATGCACGCCGCCGTTCACGCCGGTTTTGCGGCGCAATGGGCGTCCGGTGCTCGACGGCGGCATGGTCGACAACGTGCCGGTCGGCGCGCTGGACGCGACGCCCGGCGATGTGCTCGTGATGGTCACGCGCCTGTATCCGCGGCCGCAAATGTTCGTCGTGCGGCACCGCAACCAGCGGGACAACCAGCGGCGCCTCTATGTGCAGCCGTCGCGCAAGGTGCCGATTTCGAGTTGGGATTACACGAGCCCGTCGCAGATGCAGCACGCGTACAACCTCGGGCGCGCGGATGGCGAGCAGTTCCTGCAACACATGCCGGACCTGCTCGACGCAGCCGCGCGCGATGGATAACGGCGCTTACTTGCGCCGCACGAGCTGCAACGCTTCCGGATTCGCGACACTCGACGTGTCGCCCTGATCGAACGCGAGAATGTTCTTGAAAGCCGCGCTGAAGTACAGCTCATAGCTCTCGCGTTCCACGTAGCCGATGTGCGGCGAGCAGATCACGTTCTCCATTCGCAGCAGGCTATAGCCCTGCAAAATGGGCTCGCTTTCATATACGTCGATCGCAACCATCCCCGGCCGGTTATGCGCCAGCGCGCTCAGGAGCGCGTTTTCTTCGAGCAGTTCGGAACGGCTCGTGTTGACGAGCAGCGACGTCGGCTTCATCCGCATCAAATCTTCCTGCTTGACGATGCCGCGCGTCTCGTCATGCAGACGCAGATGCAACGACAGCACGTCGCTTTGCTCGAAGAATGCTTCGCGGCTTTCCGCGACGTTGTAGCCATCGGCTTTGGCAGCCTCGAGCGTATGCTCGCGGCCCCAGATCAGCACGTTCATGCCGAACGCCTTGCCGTAACCGGCAACGAGGCGTCCGATCTTTCCATAGCCCCAGATACCGAGCGTCTGGCCGCGCAGCACCTGGCCCAGGCCGAAGTTCGGCGGCATCGCCGACGTCTTCAGGCCCGACTGCTGCCATGCACCCTGCTTCAGATTGGCGACGTACTGCGGAATGCGCCGCTGCGCCGCCATGATGAGCGCCCATGTCAGTTCAGCGGGCGCGATCGGCGAACCGACGCCTTCGAGCACCGCGATGCCGCGTTCCGTACACGCATCGAGATCGATATGGCTCGACGCCTTGCCGGTCTGGCTGATCATGCGCAGATGCGGCAGCTTGTCGAGCAGTTGCGAGTTGATGCGCGTGCGTTCGCGAATCAGCACAAGCGCATCGACTTCCGTAAGACGGCTGGCGAGTTGACCGAGCCCACGCACGGTGTTGTTGAAGACCTTGACATCGTGGTCGGCGAGCAATTGAAAGCAATCGAGTTTGCGGACGGCGTCCTGGTAATCGTCGAGGATGGCAATCTTCATGGCGAGAGTGTTTTGCGGCGCACCATCGGGGTGCGGAACGTAAACCGGCGCTTGCATGTCCCACATGTGCTGTAGGGAACATGCCGGGCTTGTTAGATGCTTTACCGTACAGAAGCCGCCCTTTGCAGAAACGTATCGCGCGCGTCGTTCATCGTGTACGCAAGTGAGCTACGAAAACGGTGTACGCAAATGCGATGCAAGTGGTGGCTAGATACGACGGAAAACATAACTGACCTCGTTTTTAACAGTTTGTTGCATGTCCGCGCAAGCCGCTTTACAACCCGTTTCATCGCGCCGGCGCGATAACGGATCGACGGTGGACCGCATGCGGCGCAACACGCTGATGGCCTTCGCGACCTGCGGGATCGCTCGCCGCGCATGACGCGCTGATGCGCTGGTTTTCATGCGTCGCCGATGCGTCGATCGCGCTCCGTTCGGTATTGCGGTATTGCGCCGTGTCGAACATGGCGGAATGCAGCGTCGCTGGGCTTGTACCGTTTTCAACTACTTTTCTAAAACGGAGACAGCTCGATGAATCATCCCGCGTTCAAGGCAGGCCAACCCAGCAACATCGACGTGCATGCGCCTGCATGGGTCAAGAATCGCAAACTGATCGAATGGGTGCAGCGCGTCGCCGCGCTGACGAAGCCCGCGCGCATCGAATGGTGCGACGGCTCGCAGCAGGAAAACGACCGGCTGTGCGCGCAGATGGTCGAAGCGGGCATGCTGCGCAAGCTCAATCCCGAGAAACGCCCGAACTCCTATCTCGCGTGCTCCGACCCGTCGGATGTCGCGCGTGTCGAAGATCGCACGTTTATCTGCTCGAAGCGTCGCGACGATGCGGGCCCGACCAACAACTGGATCGACCCCGGCGAGATGCGCACGACGCTGGACGGTCTGTTCGATGGCGCGATGCGCGGCCGCACGATGTACGTCGTGCCGTTTTCGATGGGACCGCTCGGGTCGCCGATCGCACACATCGGCGTCGAGCTCAGTGATAGCCCGTACGTGGTAACCAATATGCGCATCATGACGCGCATGGGGCGCAAGGTTCACGACGTGCTCGGCGAAGACGGCGACTTCGTGCCGTGCGTGCACTCGGTCGGCGCGCCGCTCGCCGATGGCGCGAAAGACGTGCGCTGGCCCTGCAACGATACGAAGTACATCGTGCATTTTCCCGAAGCACGCGAGATCTGGAGCTATGGCTCCGGTTACGGCGGCAACGCGTTGCTTGGCAAGAAATGTTTTGCATTGCGCATCGCTTCGACGATGGGCCGCGACGAAGGCTGGCTCGCCGAACACATGCTGATCCTCGGCGTCACGTCGCCGGAAGGCCGCAAGCATTACGTCGCGGCCGCGTTTCCGTCCGCGTGCGGCAAGACCAACTTCGCGATGCTGATTCCGCCTGAAGGCCTCGACGGCTGGAAGATCTCGACGATCGGCGACGACATCGCGTGGATCAAGCCGGGCAACGATGGACGTCTGTACGCGATCAACCCTGAAGCCGGCTATTTCGGCGTTGCGCCGGGCACGAGCGAGAAGACGAATTTCAATGCGATGGCGACGCTCAAGGAGAACGTGATTTTCACGAACGTCGCGCTGACCGACGACGGCGATGTCTGGTGGGAAGGCATGACCGACACGCCCCCCGCGCATCTGATCGATTGGCAAGGCAACGACTGGACACCTGAAATCGCAAAGGAAACCGGCCGCAAAGCCGCGCATCCGAATGCGCGATTTACCGCGCCCGCATCTCAGTGTCCGTCGGTCGATGCCGATTGGGAGAATCCTGCTGGCGTGCCGATCGACGCGTTCGTGTTCGGCGGTCGGCGTTCGACGACGGTGCCGCTCGTGACGGAAGCGCGTGACTGGGTCGAAGGCGTCTATATGGCCGCGACGATGGGCTCCGAAACGACGGCGGCCGCGGCGGGCAAGCAAGGCGTCGTGCGGCGCGATCCGTTCGCGATGCTGCCGTTCTGCGGCTACAACATGAGCGACTACTTCGGCCACTGGCTCAAAACCGGCGCGCGCCTCGCGAAGCTCAATACGCCGATGCCGAAGTTCTTCTGCGTGAACTGGTTCCGCAAGGGAGCGGACGGCAAGTTCGTCTGGCCGGGCTTCGGCGAAAACATGCGGGTGCTGCAGTGGATGGTGGGGCGCATCGAAGGCACGGCGGCCGGCGTCGAGCATGCGTTCGGCGTTTCGCCGCGTTATGAGGACATCGACTGGAGCGGCCTCGATTTCACCCGCGAGCAGTTCGACCAGGTCATCTCAGTCGACGACGCGGCGTGGAAAGCCGAGCTCGCGCTGCACTCGGACCTCTTTGACACGCTGCAACATGGGTTGCCGGCCGCATTGAAAGACACGCGTTCGGCGCTCGAGCGAAAATTTGCGGCATAGGGCATGACTGTTTTGGTGCATGACCCGTGACTTACGTCACCAAAGCAGACCCAAAAGCCGCCTTCGGGCGGCTTTTTTTCGTCTTTGCGAAATTTCTCTGTTTTCTTTGCGCTTTCGTGGAACAAAGCGACCGCTTTCGCTGTTCACGTGTATACAACCCGCTTCGATGCATCGCAGCACATTGTTTCGAGTTGCGGAACAATTGGTCACCCTGCATTCCGCTTACGAATAAGATGGTGCGAATTTTCATTAAAAATGGTCGAAGTTGGGCAACTTCTGCACGTTTTCCCTAGTCGTAGGAGAATTCCAAATGTGCTTCCGGCCTCACCTTCGGATGGAAGCGGCAACACAGCAGGAGAGTCGTCAATGGATCATTTGCAGTCGATGAGAGTATTCGTCAGAGTGGCGGATCTCGGCAGTTTCGCTCGCGCAGCCAGCGCGATGGATATTTCGAACGCAGTCGCCACCCGTCACGTCGCGGATCTCGAAGGCCGTCTAGGCACCCGGCTGCTCAACCGCACCACGCGCAGCCTGTCGCTGACCGAGTCCGGTCAGGTGTACCTGGAGCGCGCCCGCCAGATTCTGGACGAGCTCGAAGACGTCGAGCAGATGGTCGTCGCGCGTAACCACGAGCCGGTCGGCACACTCAGGATCGTCGCGCCGGTTGTATTCGGGCTGCATAACCTCGCGCCGGTGCTGCAAACCTACGCGGAACGGTACCCGAAGGTAATCCCGGACGTGACGCTGGTCGACCGCCAGGTCGATCTCGTCGAAGAAGGCTTCGATGTCGGCGTCGTGATCGCGCGCAATCTGCGCAGCGCGAGCATCGTGACGCGGCGCCTGACCACCGGCTGCATGACCGTCTGCGCGACGCCCGCGTATCTGGAAAAGCACGGCACGCCGACGCGCCCGGAGCAACTGCTCGAGCACCCGTGTCTGTCGCTGCCATCCGAGTACTGGGGCGACGAGCGCGTGTTCACGGGCCCGGACGGTGAAGTGCGTGTGCGCCCGACCAATGTGATCGTGGCGAACAACACGGAAATGCTGCGGCAGTTTGCGCTGCTGGGTATGGGCATCGCGATCCTGCCGAGCTACCTGATCGGCCGCGACACGACGCGCGGCAAGCTCGTGCGCCTGTTGAGCGACTACCGGCTGCCGCAGGTCGAGATCAATATCGCGTATCCGAGCCGCCGCCATCTGCCGGCCAAGGTGCGTACGTTTATCGACCACCTCGTCGAGCACTTCAGCCAGACGCCGAACAGCCTGCTCGGCGAGCAATGGATCAAGGACGGGCTCGAGCCGGTGCCGCTATCGTCGGCGATGCATGACGCCGGCGCGACGGTTGTAGCGCCGGAAGCGTTTGACGGTGCGGAGCCGTTGTCCGCGCTGCTCGACGGTGAGCTCGGTCCGAAGAAGCAGCCGCCGGGCGTACATCACCGCGCTCGCGGGGCATTGCCGTCGCGGTTGGTGCGGTAATCGAGCGCAAGCGGTGCCTGCTGGGTGCGACATGTTGACGCACCCAGCATGTGGGATTTTGTAGGGTAGTTGTATGAAAAAGCGCAGCCGGAATGAACGGGCTGCGCTTTTTTGTTGCGGTGCGATTGGGCGACGAATGAAGGTTTGTCGCTCGATGGTCGCCTGGGCCCGGCGACCTAAGCTTACGATCCGGTCTTCCGTGTCGTCGATTTCGCAGCCGGCTTCGTCGCGGTCTTCTTCGCTGGAGCCTTCTTGGCTGCAGCCGTCTTGAGCGCGGCGCCCTTCGCGGCGGTCTTTGCCGGCGGCTTCTCGGCCGTTGCGACTTCAGTGTCTCCGCCTTCGTCGTTTGCCGCGTCGGCACCACCGCCCGCAGCGGCCCTGGCGCTCGCCGACTTCGCCGCAGCCTTTGCCGACGGCTCCTTCGGCTCCTTAGGCTCCTTCTTCTCGAACTCGAAGCCGATCTTGCCGTCGCTCTGCTTGACGAGGAACGCCTTGAAATTGCGGCCCGTGCGCGACGACTTGAAGTTCGTCAGCAGATCGGTGCGGCCGCCTTCGAGGAGCTTCGCCATCTGTTCGCGCGCGATCTCCTGCTGCAGGATCACCTTGCCCGAGCGGAAGTCGCAGGTCTTCGGATTCGCGACCGAGTTCTCGCAGACGTAGCTCATGCCGTGCTCGTACACGCGCGCATGACACTTCGGACACGCGCCGACCGGTTCCTGCGTGGAGAAGTCCGGCGCTTCGCCGTCTTCGCCGCCCTGATCCTGGCCGAAGTCGAACTCGAGCTTGAAGTTCTTGATCTCGTCATCGAACGACAGCTTGAGAATGGCCGAGAACGGACGGCCCATCTTGCTGCGGAATCCTGACAGCGGTCCGATCTGCTTCTTCTGCAGCAGTTCTTCGACTTCCGGAATCTCGAACTGGCGGCCACCCGGAATCTTCGAGATCGAGAACTCGCACTTCGTGCAGGCAAAGCGCCGGTAGTTTTCCTTGACCTGGCCGCCGCAATGCGGGCACGGCGTCTCGAGTGTCGCGTAGTCGCCGGGGATCGTGTCCGAATCGTATTCCTTCGCACGCTTGACGATGGTCTGCGTCATGCGCGCGATTTCCTGCATGAACGCGTCGCGCTGCAGATTGCCGCGCTC
The DNA here is from genome assembly GCF_019428685.1 of Paraburkholderia edwinii. Lineage (NCBI taxonomy): Bacteria > Pseudomonadati > Pseudomonadota > Betaproteobacteria > Burkholderiales > Burkholderiaceae > Paraburkholderia > Paraburkholderia edwinii. The sequence continues at coordinate 179,370 of NZ_CP080095.1, read as the reverse complement.
CATCTGCGACAGCTTGTATTCCCATTCGCCGGTCAGCTCGGGCGCGGTCAGTTCCTTGACGTCGAGGCCGCGCAGCAAGGTCATGAGCTGGAACGCCTTCGCAGTCGGAATCAGCTCGCGGCCTTCGCGGACCAGATACTTTTCGCCGAGCAGACCTTCGATGATCGCGGCGCGCGTGGCCGGCGTGCCGAGGCCCTTCGCGGCCATCGCTTCGCGCAATTCGTCGTCTTCGACGAGCTTGCCCGCGCCTTCCATCGCCGACAGCAGCGTCGCTTCGTTGTAGCGCGCGGGCGGTTTCGTGACGAGTTGCTGGGCGGCGATCTTGTCCGTCTTCACCTTCTCGTCTTTCTGCACCGGGACGAGGTTGGCGTCTTCGCCGGACGTTTCCTTGCCGTAGACCTGCAGCCAGCCCGGTTCGACGAGCACCTTGCCTTCGGTCTTGAAATGATGGCCGACAACTTCCGTGATACGCGTCGTGACCTTGTATTCGGCGGCCGGGAAGAACACGGCGAGGAAGCGCTTGACGACGAGGTCGTACAGCTTCTGTTCGGGCTCCGACAGCGACTTCGGCGCTTGCAGCGTTGGGATGATGGCGAAGTGATCGCTGATCTTCGAGTTGTCGAAGATGCGCTTGTTCGGCTTCACCCAGCCCTTGTCGAGCACCTGCTTGGCGAACGGCAGATAGTTGTTGCTCTCCTTGAGCATGTCGAGCGTGCTTTTGACCGTCTCCAGATAGTCTTCGGGCAGTGCGCGCGCGTCGGTACGGGGGTAGGTCAGCACCTTGTGCCGTTCGTACAGTGCTTGCGCCAGCCCGAGCGTGTTTTTCGCGGAGAAGCCGAAGCGGCCGTTCGCCTCGCGTTGCAGGCTTGTCAAATCGAAGAGTGCGGGCGAAAGCTGCGTCGACGGCTTCGATTCTTCGCTGACCACGCCGATCTGGCCGCGGCATGCGGCGACGATCGTTTCAGCCGCCGGCAGGCTCCAGAGCCGCGAGTCGCGCTTTTCCGGATCGAATTCGTCGCGCTTGAACTTCGGGTCGAACCAGCGTCCTTCATAAAAGCCCGACGCGCAGACGAACTCCGCCTTCACTTCCCAGTAGTCGCGCGGCACGAAGCGACGAATTTTCTCTTCACGCTCGACGACGATCGACAGCGTAGGCGTTTGCACGCGTCCGACCGTAGTCAGGAAGAAGCCGCCGCCCTTGCTGTTGAACGCGGTCATCGCACGCGTGCCGTTGATGCCGACCAGCCAGTCCGCTTCCGAGCGGCAGCGCGCGGCGTCGGCGAGCGGTTGCATATCGTTGTCGCTGCGCAGATGCGCGAAGCCGTCGCGGATCGCTGCGGGCGTCATCGATTGCAGCCACAGGCGCTGCACGGGCTGCTTCGCTTTCGCGTACTGCGTGATCAGGCGGAAAATCAGCTCGCCTTCGCGCCCCGCGTCGCATGCGTTGATCAGGCGGTCGACGTCTTTGCGCTTGAGCAGCCGCGTGAGCACCTTGAGCCGCGATTCGCTTTTAACGATCGGATTCAGATCGAAATGCGGCGGGATGACGGGCAGGTGAGCGAAGCTCCACTTGCCTCGCTTCACTTCGTATTCTTCGGGCGCGGCGATCTCGACCAGGTGGCCGACCGCCGACGAAATGACGTAGTCGTCGTTTTCGAAATACTCGTCATGCTTGGTAAAACCGCCCAAAGCGCGCGCGATATCGTTCGCGACGGATGGCTTTTCGGCGATGATCAGTGCTTTGGACATGACTATTGTGAGTGAATGAATTCGGGTGCAACTTCAGCGCACGCTGTTTTTTGACGCTCGTTCGCTTTCTCGGTTACGTATCGGCGGTTGCGGGCCTGCTTGTGTACCTGCTTGTGTACCGATTAACGACCGCTTTATAGCACACGCCGACGCGGTGGCAACCAGAGCCTGAAAAAAGCGGCCCATCATAATTGCGTGCCCGGGCACTGGGCAAGCGTCGCACAAGCCGGTCCCGCGCCTTTCGCAATTCGCATGCCGCGCTGCGCTTACGCAGTGGCGAGCGCGGGCCTCAGCTTCGGCGCGCCGGTCACGCCCGGCAGCGCCGTCAGATCGACGAGCATCCGCTCGACGATGGCCGGTTGCGGCAACACGGTCCCGAAAAAGCGCGTCGTCACCGAGTCTTCGATCAGGATGGTCGGGAAATTCTCCACGTCGAGATCGTCGAAGCGGTCCGCATGCGTTTCGATGTCGATCCATGCGAAACAGATGTCGGGATGCCGGTCCGCGATCGCGTCGAAGGCCACCTGATAGTCCCGGCACGTGCCGCACCATTGCGCGCACAGACACGCAACGAACAATGTTTCGCGGTCGGTGACACGCTCTGCGATCCGGTCCGAGTCGGTGTCGAGGTTCAGCGCGGGCATGGGTATTCCTTGAGGCTCGTGTTTTCGTCAGTGATTTGGCGCGAATGTAGCATGGCGCGTTACCGGTCGTCGGCCTGGCTGAGGCTCGCGCGGACGTACCGCCCGCCTGGCAGCGCCGTCAGATGCCCCGACAGTTCCAGCCGCAGCAGTGCGCTTTGGAGCGCCGAATCGTCCATTTCGGTGCGCGCGGCGAGGATTTCAAGCGTGGTGGGCGCGTGACCGAGCGCATCGAGTAACCGTTGTGCGTCGGGCGGCAGCGGGGGACGTGGCGCAAGCGGTGGCGTCGCGGTGTCTTGCGCCAGCAGTGGTAACGGGAGGCTGGCCTGGCGGGGCTGCTTGACGGAGCCCGCTTTTGCCGGCCTGCTGGCGCGTTTGGCCGCGTCGACCGCTTCGGCCGGCGCCTGCGTCGTCGGCATACCCAGTTCCTCGAGCACGTCTTCCGGCGTCTCAACAAGCTTCGCGCCCTGTTTGATCATCCGGTGACAGCCGCGCGACAACGGCGCATGGATCGACCCGGGCAGCGCGAACACATCTCGCCCCATTTCGTTTGCCAGTCGTGCCGTAATCAGCGAACCGGACCGCATCGCGGCCTCCACGATCAGCACGCCGTTTACGAGCCCCGCAATCAGCCGGTTACGTTGCGGGAAATGCGCGGGGCGGGCCGGCGTGCCCAGCGGCCATTCAGACAAAATTGCGCCGTTTGCCGCGATTTCCCGTGTGAGCGGTTCGTGAGCGGGCGGATAAACGACATCCGCGCCCGTTCCGATCACGGCAACCGTACCGGTGCGGCCCGACAACGCACCGCGATGCGCGGCCGCGTCGATGCCGAGCGCAAGCCCGGACACGACGGTGAGGCCCGCATCCGAAAACGCGCGGGAAAAGCGCTTCGCGTCCTCGGCGCCTTGCGGCGTCGCGCTGCGGCTGCCGACGACGGCGACGCTGCGCGTATGCAGCAGCGCGAGTTGTCCCTTTACATATAGCAGCGGCGGCGGGTCGGGCATCGTCAGCAGCAAAGGCGGATAGGCTGGGTCGTCGAGCGCGAGCAGTGCGTTGCCGGGCACGTCGCGCCACGCAAGCACGGCATCCAGCTGCGCGGTGAAGTCCGCGCCGGGCGCGGCGAGCACGGCGCGCGCTGACGCTTCGTTTGTCACGCGCGCAAGCGACTCGAACGACTGCCCGAGTACCGCCTCGGGTAGGCCGAAGCTCGCGAGCAACGTGCGCAGCGCCGTGGGCTTCAGGCCCGGCGCCATCGTCAGCCGCAGCCAGGCCGCGATTTCGCGATCGGCTTTCACTATGGATTGCATTGAAACGTCAAACCTCCAGCGCGGCCACCGGGCGCGGTCGCCATGCTAAAATTTTCATGATCCGAAATAATTCGACGCAAACAAACGGTGACGCCGCGTTTTCGCGCATGAACCTGTCGATTCGGGCCCGCATTTCGGCTGTCGTTCGCTTGTCGTTTCGGCCCCTCGCTCGTTGAATCGAAAGGCTTCTGTCGCTATCTATCCTCTGCGCATGCCGGGAGGCTGACAAGCTAGCCAAACGGCCAATTGCGCGACTTCCGCGTCCGTGGCGGCGCTTCACTGAACCTGATGACCATGGCTTTACTGAACATCCTCAATTACCCGGACAAGCGCTTGCACAAGGTCGCGAAGCCCGTGGAGGTCGTGAACGACCGCATTCGCAAGCTGGTCGCCGACATGGCCGAAACAATGTACGCCGCGCCCGGCGTCGGCCTCGCGGCGACGCAAGTCGACGTGCATGAGCGCGTGATCGTGATCGACGTGTCGGATACGCACGACGAACTGCGCGTCTTCATCAACCCGGAAATCGTCTGGTCGAGCAACGAAAGGAAGATTTCCGAAGAAGGCTGCCTGTCGGTGCCCGGTATTTACGACACCGTCGAGCGCGCTGAGAAAGTGCGCGTGCGTGCGCTCAACGAAAAGGGCGAAACGTACGAAGTCGACTGCGAGGATCTGCTCGCGGTCTGCATCCAGCACGAGATGGATCACCTGATGGGACGCGTGTTCGTCGAGTATCTGTCGCCGCTCAAGCAGACGCGCATCAAGTCGAAGATGAAGAAGCTCGCGCACGCGATGTAACGCGCGTGCCTGGTTCGATCGTTTCGACTTTGCCGTTTCGCTTGCTTCGCGCAGTTTCGTCAGGACCCTTTCGCTCATGAGCCATTCGTTGCGCGTTATTTTTGCCGGCACGCCCGAGTTCGCGGCTGCGGCGCTGGCTGCGATCCACGAGGCCGGCTTTGCTGTGCCGCTCGTGTTGACGCAGCCGGACCGGCCTGCCGGGCGCGGCATGAAACTGCAGGCGAGTCCGGTGAAGCGCTATGCGCAGGAGCACGGTCTCGCGGTGGCGCAGCCGCCGTCGCTGCGCCGTAACGGCAAGTTTCCCGCCGAAGCGGCGGCCGCGATCGATCTGCTGCGCGAGACGCCGCACGATGTCATGGTGGTGGCCGCATACGGGCTTTTGCTGCCGCAGGAAGTGCTGGACATCCCGCCGCACGGCTGCATCAACATTCACGCTTCGCTATTGCCGCGCTGGCGCGGCGCCGCACCGATTCATCGCGCGATCGAAGCCGGCGACACGGAAACCGGCATCACGCTGATGCAGATGGACGCGGGCCTCGACACCGGCGCGATGATCGCCGAAGCGCGCACCGCGATTCGCGACGACGACACCACCGCGACGCTGCACGACAAGCTCGCCGACGCGGGCGCGCAATTGATCGTCGAAGCGCTCGTCAAGCTCGAGCGCGATGGCAAGTTGCCGGCGACGCCGCAGCCCGAAGACGGCACCACCTACGCCGAAAAAATCGGCAAGCAGGAAGCCGCACTCGACTGGCGGCGCACCGCTGCCGAGCTCGCGCGGCAAGTGCGCGCGTTCGATCCATTCCCCGGCGGCGCGGCGACACTCGACGGCGCGCAACTCAAGATCTGGTCTGCCACGGCGGTGCCTTCCCCGCGCGCTGGCGAGCAGCCGGGCACGATCATCGACGTCTCGCCGGACGGCGTTGTCGTCGCATGCGGTGACGGTGCTTTGCGCGTCACGCAACTGCAGAAGCCGGGCGGCAAACGGTTACCGGCCCGCGAATTCCTGACGGGTTCCACGCTCGCCGTCGGCCAGCGCTTCGAGTAGCGGGGCGAGGCCGGCGAATCGGGGCAACGCGAATTTGGCCAACGCGAACCGGGCCAACGCGAACCGGGCCAACGCGAATTTGGCCAACCCTAACAGGCGGCGACGAGCGCCGCCATCGTCCGTTTGGCCGACTCGCGCGGCGCGATTGCCGCGCGTTAGAATCGTCGACGCAACGTGCAATTTTCGAGGCTTTCATGTTCGGCATTACCCACTTCGGATTCTTCCTTGTTGCCGTATTCCTGCTGAATGTCACGCCGGGTCCCGACACGGCGTACATCGTCGGCCGCAGTGTCGCGCAGGGTCGCGCGGCGGGGCTGATGTCGGCACTGGGTATTTCGGCTGGTTGCTGCGTGCATGCGCTTGCGTGTGCATTTGGCCTGACGGCGGTGCTCGCCGCATCGGCCACTGCGTTCACGGTGATCAAGTTCATCGGCGCGATCTATCTGATTTATCTCGGCGTGCGGCTGATCTTCGCGAAGCATTCAGCGGCCGAACCGGCAGCGGGCGCGGCAGCGGATGCCGCCGGCACGCAGCGCACCTCAGCCGTTGCGGAAAAATCGATGCGCCAGCTGTTCCTGCAAGGCTTCATGACCAACGTGCTGAACCCGAAAGTCGTGCTGTTCTTCGTGTCGTTCTTTCCGCAGTTCGTCAGCGCCGGCACCGATCAGAAAGCCCTCGCATTTCTCGCGCTCGGCGTCGTCTTCGTGCTGATGAGCACGGTGTGGAACAGCTTTGTCGCGTGGGTGGCCGGCAGCGTCACGCGCCGCTTTTCCGGCAAGCCGGGCGTTAAGAAGTGGCTCGACCGTGTTGTCGGCAGCGCATTTGTCGGACTTGGCGTGAAGCTCGCCACGGCGTCGCGCTGATTGAATTTTTCCGGTATGCCCAAATCTAACAGTTCGCTTACAATCATTCGCCGTTATTGACGGCATGAAATGGGTCTCGCAAAGGCCCGCGTTCCGGGCAAGGAGTACTGGATATGTTCAACTGGGTTAAAACCGCGATGTTGATGGCTGCGATCACGGCGCTCTTCATCGTGATCGGGGGCATGATCGGCGGGCAGCGCGGCATGTTTATCGCGCTGCTGTTCGCGCTCGGCATGAACTTCTTTTCGTATTGGTTCTCGGACAAGATGGTTCTGCGCATGTACAACGCGCAGGAAGTCGACGAAACCACCGCGCCGCAGTTCTATCGCATGGTGCGCGAGCTTGCCACGCGCGCGAGCCTGCCGATGCCGCGCGTCTACCTGATCGACGAAGACCAGCCGAACGCGTTCGCCACGGGCCGCAATCCCGAGCACGCGGCGGTCGCGGCAACCACCGGCATTCTGCGCGCGCTGTCGGAGCGCGAAATGCGCGGCGTGATGGCGCACGAACTGGCGCACGTGAAGCATCGCGACATCCTGATCTCGACCATCTCGGCAACCATGGCAGGCGCGATTTCCGCTTTGGCGAACTTCGCGATGTTCTTTGGCGGCCGTGACGAAAATGGCCGTCCGTCGAATCCGATCGCGAGCATCGCTGTCGCGCTGCTCGCGCCGATCGCCGGCGCGTTGATCCAGATGGCCATCTCGCGCGCACGGGAATTCGAAGCGGATCGCGGCGGCGCGCAGATTTCGGGCGACCCGCAAGCGCTCGCGGCAGCGCTCGACAAGATCCATCGTTACGCGAGCGGCATTCCGTTTCCCACTGCGGAAGCGCATCCGTCCACGGCGCAGATGATGATCATGAATCCGCTGTCCGGTGGCGGCATCGCGAATCTGTTCTCGACACACCCGTCGACCGAAGAGCGCATCGCGCGCCTGATGGAGATGGCGCGCACGGGCCGCTTCGACTGATAGCGTCCGCGCAGAATCGGAACTAGCGTGCCGCGAAGCGCGTCAGCCCTGCTGTAACCGCTGTCGATGCCGATGCCGATGCCGATGCCGATGCTGCTGCTGATACTGATACCGATGTGAATAAGATCGGGCGAGCCCCACCAAAGGCTCGCCCGATTTGCATTCCGCTTCCACATTCCGCTTTCGCACTCAGCCCGCTTTAGTCCGTCGTTGGCCCGCCGTTAACCCCGTGAACACAACGCAAGCCGCACAACCCCCACTGTTGCTGATCCCGCACACCTGCACGGCCACCGGTCAGTCCACCGACCATGCCACGCTACAATGTGCCGTTTAGACTGCTTGCACGCCATGTGCTGCTCAGCCCCTGTTCATGACCCGAAAGCCGTCCCCGCGCGCCGTTCAACCTGCCGCGCGCGCTCATGAGCCGCGCCTTTCCACGCTGCCGCTTGCCCCCGAGTCGCTTGGTTTCGCGCTCGACTGCGCTGCGCAAGCGGTCGGCGCAGTGCGCCTTGGCGCCGCGTTGCCGGCCGCGCTCGGCACGGTCTTCGCGTCCTTGCCCGAAGGTAGCGCCGCCGCATCGCATGGCGCTGTGCAGGACATCGCCTATCGCACGATGCGGCGTCTTGGGCTCGCCGAGTGGCTCGTCGCTAAGCTGGTCCGCAAGCCGCCTCCACCGCATGTCGCGCATCTGCTCGCCTGCGCATTCGCGCTGCTGGTCGACGAAGAAGAAACAGCTGCCTATACGCCCTTCACCGTCGTCGACCAGGCTGTCGGCGCAATAGGCGCACGCCGCGAGTTCGAATTCGCGAAGGGGCTAACCAATGCCGTATTGCGCACGTTCCTGCGCGAACGCAGCGCGCTGCTGGCCGAATCGAAGCACGACGAAGTCGCACGCTGGAACTACCCGAAATGGTGGATCGAGGCTGTGCGAAAAGCATGGCCCGATACGTGGCAAGGCATGCTCGAAGCCGGCAACACGCAAGGCCCGTTGACCTTGCGCGTGAACAGCCGCCGCTCGACCGTCGACGCTTATGTGCAAACGTTACACGACCGCGAGATCGCCGCGACGCAGATCGGCCCGCAAGCCGTGCGTCTCGATACGGCGATGCATGTCGACCGCATCCCCGGTTTTCGCGACGGCGTCGTCTCGGTGCAGGACGCCGGCGCGCAACTCGCCGCGCCATCGCTTCGCGTCGAGAGCGGCATGCGCGTGCTCGACGCCTGCGCGGCGCCCGGCGGTAAAACGGGCCACCTGCTCGAGCTTGCCGACCTCGACCTCGTCGCGCTCGAAAGCGACCGTTCCCGTGCACAGCGCATCGGCGAAAACCTGCAGCGCCTCGGTCTCACCGCGGACGTCCGCATCGGCGATGCAGGCAACCCATCCGCATGGCATGACGCGAACGAGCCGCTCTTCGACCGTATTCTCGCGGACGTGCCGTGTTCCGCGTCCGGCATCGTGCGCCGCCATCCGGACATCCGCTGGTTGCGCCGCGCAGGCGACATCGCCGCGCTCGTCGCCGAGCAGCGGCGCATTCTTGCCGCGCTGTGGCCGCTCGTGAAACCCGGCGGCGAATTGCTGTACGTCACATGCTCAATCCTGCCGGATGAGGGCGAGTTGCAGGCACTGTGGTTTGGAAACAACCATCAGGATGCGGTACGATTGGACGCGCCGGGGCAACTGCTGCCCGCAGTCGCTCGCGCGCCCGCCGAAGCATCGGCCGGTTTTCGCGCCGGAGGGACCACCGGCGCGAACCCAGACCACGACGGATTCTTCTACGCGCGCTTCCAGAAACGGTGATCATCAAACGCCTATTTCCGCTACGGCTCGCGGTCGCGCTCTGGATGGCGCTGGCCCTTTGCCTGACCGCAGCCGGGCCGGCGCGCGCCGATTCGATCGCGGTCCAGCGAGCGTCGCTGCAATCGGATAGCAATGGGTGGAGCCTCGATGCACGGTTCGAGTTCGACCTGAACAGCAACCTGGAGGACGCAGTCAATAAAGGCATTCCGCTCTACTTCACGACCGACTTCGAGTTGAGCCGTCCGCGCTGGTACTGGTTCGACGAGCAGCCGGTCAGTGTGTCGCAGAGCATTCGCCTGTCGTTCCAGCCGCTCACGCGCGAATACCGCGTCTCGACGGGCGGCCTGCAACTGGGTTTCAGCTCGCTGAACGAGGCGCTGTCGGTGATCAAGCACGTGACGTCATGGCATGTGATCGATCGCAATCAGGTTCACACCGGGGAGACGTACACCGCATCGGTGCGCATGCAGCTCGATATTGCACTGATGCCCAAGCCGTTCCAGATCGACGCGGTCAATAACCGCGACTGGAATCTTGCTTCCGACTGGAAGCGTTTTACCTTCACGGTGAGCGATCGTGCTAAATAAAGTGCGCCGCGCCACCAGTGTCAGCAGCATCGTCGTTCGTTTGCTGGTGTCGACGGTGGCGGTCACGGCCGTCCTGCTGCTCGTGCTGCTTGCAGCCGCGAGCGCGAATACCGAATTCTTCGACCGCTATTATCAGTGGCTCTACACGGCCAACATCGCGGTCGCGCTGATCTTCATGGGCATCGTGGCGGTGCTCGTGGTCGTGATCATCACGCGCTTGCGCAGGGGCAAGTTCGGCACACGGCTGCTCGCCAAGCTCGCGTTCTTCTTTGCGCTCGTCGGCGTCGTGCCGGGCGGCATTATCTACATCGTGTCGTATCAGTTTGTGTCGCGCAGCATCGAATCGTGGTTCGACGTCAATGTCGAGACCGCGCTGACGTCGGGCCTGAGTCTCGGCCGCGGCATGCTCGATGCGTCGTTATCCGATTTGCAGACGAAGGGCCGGCTCATGGCCGAGCAGCTCGCGAACGCGGATTCGGCCGGAACGACGCTTACGCTTTTGCGTCTGCGCGACCAGTTCGGCGTGCAGGACGCGACGATCGTCGAGCCCGTGCGCAGCATGTCGGGCGCGTCGCCCGAGATGCACGTCGTGGCGCAGGCGACCGGCAATTACGCGTCGCTCGTGCCGAACGATCTGCCCACGCCGCTGATGATCGAGCAGGCGCGCGGCCGCGGCTTTGCGGCAATCGAAGGCGAAGTGGATGGCGATCCGCGCGTGCAAGGCAGCAAGGGCGTGCTGCGTCTGCGCGTCGTGCAGCGCATTCCCGATGCCAACTCGACGCAGCTGCAACCGTCCGACCGCTTCCTGCAGCTTACGCAACCGGTGTCGGCGTCGCTCGCGCGCAATGCCGATGCGGTGCAGCGCGCATACCGCGAGTACCAGGAGAAGGCGCTCGGCCGCACGGGCTTGCGCAAGATGTACATCGGCACGTTGACGCTCGCGCTGTTCCTCGCCACTTTTATTGCGATGATGCTGGCGCTCGCGCTCGGCAACCAGCTCGCGCGGCCGCTGTTCCTGCTTGCGCAGGGCACAAAGGAAGTGACTGAGGGCGACTACACGCCGAAGCGCGAAATCAAGTCGCGCGATGAACTGGGCTTCCTCACGCAGTCATTCAACGCGATGACGCGACAGCTTTCGGAAGCGCGCGCGGCGGTCGAAAACAACCGCATCGCACTCGAGCATTCGAAGACGTACCTCGAGAGCATTCTCGCGAACCTCACGGCGGGCGTCTTCGTGTTCGACCGGCAGTTCAGGCTCACCACGGCGAACCGCGGCGCCGAGCGTATCTTCCGCCAGCCGTTCGTGACGGCCCTCGGTTCGCCGCTCGACCGCATCGCCGTATTGAGCGAGTTTGGCGTGATGATCCGCAAGGCGTTCGCGGACCGCGAGGCGGCGAGCAGCGACAACCAGCACGACGATGGTCACTGGCAGCAGCAGTTCTCGATGCAGGTGCCGGGCGAAGCAGACCCGCTTACATTGCTCGTGCGCGGCGCACGGCTGCTTTCGGCCAGCACCTCGGAGGATATCGACGATCCGCAGACGGCCGGCTATGTCGTCGTGTTCGACGACATCTCCGACGTGATCTCGGCGCAGCGCTCGATCGCGTGGGGCGAAGTGGCGCGGCGCCTCGCGCACGAGATCAAGAATCCGCTCACGCCGATCCAGCTTTCGGCCGAGCGCCTGCAGATGAAGCTCTCCGACAAGCTCTCGCCGCACGACGCCGATGTGTTGAAACGCGGCGCGACGACCATCGTCAATCAGGTTGCGGCGATGAAGCAGATGGTCGACGATTTCCGCGACTATGCGCGCACGCCGCCCGCGGTGCTCGCCAATTTGCAGCTTAATGAACTCGTAAGCGAAGTGCTGACGTTGTACGGCATCGAGGAAGGCAAGAGCGCGATCGCCGTCGAGATGGGCGATTTGCCCGTGATTCGCGGCGATGCGACGCAACTTCGCCAGGTGATCCACAACCTGCTGCAGAATGCGCAGGACGCGGTCTCCGAAGCGCCGCATCCGCGGGTGCTGCTCGAGACGCGGACAGTAGAATATGGCGATCCCGATGCGGAAGGTAAAACACGTATCGCCGTGCGCCTCACTGTATCGGACAATGGCCCCGGCTTTCCCGCGCGCATCCTCACGCGCGCGTTCGAACCTTATGTGACGACCAAAGCCAAAGGAACAGGGCTTGGGCTGGCGATGGTCAAGAAGATCGTCGATGAACACGGCGCGCGTATCGACATTCGCAACCGCCTCAAGGCGGGCGATGTGATCGAAGGCGCGCAGATCTCGATTCTGTTTCTTCAGCTCGCAGACAATGCGGCGCCCGGCAGTGGAACCCATGCAGGACCGGCGACCGGATCGCAGACGGCGCGCAACAGTGCGTCGCAGGGAACGACAAAAGCAACAGTGCAGACAAGGGCAGCGTAAATGGCAACCATCCTGGTGGTAGATGATGAAATGGGCATCCGGGAATTGCTCTCGGAGATCCTCAGCGACGAAGGGCACGTTGTCGAAACCGCGGAGAACGCGCAGGACGCGCGCGAATTCCGCTTACGTGCGGCACCTGACCTGGTGCTGCTCGACATCTGGATGCCCGACACCGATGGCGTCACCCTGCTGAAAGAGTGGGCTGCGCAAGGGCTGCTGTCGATGCCCGTCATCATGATGTCGGGCCACGCGACGATCGACACCGCGGTCGAAGCGACGAAGATCGGCGCGCTGAACTTCCTCGAAAAACCGATCGCGCTGCAAAAGCTGCTGAAGGCCGTCGAGCAGGGGCTGGCGCGCGGCAGCGCGGCGCCGGCGCCGGGCGGCGCAGCGGCCAAGCCCGCGTTGCCCGCGAATGCGTCGGCGGTCGCGTCGGCTGCGGCGTTGCCGATGCTGGCGGTCGATAACGCGGCCGGCGGCACGGCACCCGCGCAAACCACGTCGATCTCGTTCGACATTCCGCTGCGCGATGCACGCGATGCATTCGAGCGCGCGTACTTCGAGTACCACCTCGCGCGCGAGAACGGCAGCATGACGCGTGTCGCGGAAAAGACCGGGCTCGAGCGCACGCACCTGTATCGCAAGCTCAAGCAGCTCGGCGTCGATCTCGGCAAGAACAAGGGCGAGTGACTGACGAACCATCGAATAAGCGACGAATAAGCGCCCCGCGGCTAATTTCAGCGGGGGGCTTGAGGCGGTCGTCATGCTTTGTTATACTCTCGCTTCTTCGTTGGCCCGGTAGCTCAGTTGGTAGAGCAGCGGATTGAAAATCCGCGTGTCGGTGGTTCGATTCCGCCCCAGGCCACCAGAATTTGGGCCCCAGGACATCGCAAGATTCCTGGGGCTTGTTGTTTTTGCCCCTATAGCGTATGTGCCGCTGTCTGTTGTTCGATGCGGCCACGCGTAACGCGGTCATGCTCGTCGTCGAGCGAGCGGGGCGCCGTCGGCAGTGCACGGTGCCGCGTGATAAAATTTCACATATTCAAGGACTTGCACTGTCCGGTCGCAAGTCCTTTTTTGTTTGTGCGCCGATCGCTGGGCGAAAGTCGGAATAATGCAGGCCCGCTTGGCGAGGTCCGCTTCGCGCAGCGACACACATGCCTATACTGCTTGAGCCGGCGTCCGCGCCGGCGCGAATAAGGCCGAAGTTGATCTGAAGTCGATCCGCAGTCGATCCGCAGTTGATCATTCGAGCCCTCACGGAGTAACACGGTGACCCGTCAACACGCGAAGCGCAGCGCGCTGGTGCTGTTTTCCGGCGGCCAGGATTCGGCCACGTGCCTTGCCTGGGCGCTCGATCGCTATGACACAGTCGAAACGCTCGGCTTTGATTATGGGCAGCGGCACCGCGTCGAACTCGAATGCCGCGATGGCTTTCGCACGGCGATTGCCGGTGCGTTCCCCGAGTGGGCCGCGCGTTTGGGCGACGATCACATGATCGACCTCTCGGTGCTCGGCGCGATCAGCGACACCGCCATGACGCGCGAAATCGAAATCGAAACGGCCGCGAGCGGATTGCCGAATACGTTCGTGCCGGGCCGCAATCTGATGTTTATGACGATCGCCGCGGCGATTGCATACCGGCGCGGTTTGCAGGTGCTCGTCGGCGGCATGTGCGAGACGGATTTCTCCGGTTACCCCGATTGCCGCGACGACACGATGAAGTCGCTGCAGGTCGCGCTGAATCTCGGCATGGACAGCCGCTTCGTCGTCGAGACGCCGTTGATGTGGCTCGATAAGGCCGATACGTGGCGTCTTGCGCACGAGCTCGGCGGCGACCCGCTCGTCGAACTGATTCGCGTCGAGACGCATACGTGCTACCTCGGCGAGCGCGCGGAACTGCACGCGTGGGGCTTCGGTTGCGGCGAGTGCCCCGCATGCCGTTTGCGCAAGCGTGGATACGAGGCGTATCTCGCGGGCGAGCAGGTCAGCGAGCTCGTGTGAGCGAGGCTTTGGCGGCAACCTTCATTACAGCGCATCAGGCAGAACCAGCATGACGTACGCGGTCAAGGAAATCTTCTACACGTTGCAAGGCGAAGGCGCGAATGCCGGGCGCCCGGCCGTGTTCTGCCGGTTCGCCGGCTGCAACCTGTGGTCCGGCCGGGAAGAAGACCGCGCCGATGCCGTTTGCCGTTTCTGCGACACCGACTTCGTCGGCACCGATGGCGAAAACGGCGGCAAGTATCGCAGCGCTGACGAACTCGTCGCGATGATCGCATCGCTGTGGCCCGCAGGCGAAGGCCAGCGCTTCGTGGTCTGCACGGGCGGCGAGCCGATGCTGCAGATCGACCAGCCGTTCGTCGATGCGTTGCACGCAGCCGGCTTCGAGATCGCGATCGAAACGAACGGCTCGCTACCGGTGCTTGAAACCATCGACTGGATCTGCGTGAGTCCGAAGGCCGATGCGCCGCTCGTCGTGACCAGGGGCAATGAGCTCAAGGTCGTGGTCCCGCAGGATAATCAGCGTCTGTCCGACTACGAGAAACTCGACTTCGACTATTTCCTCGTGCAGCCGATGGACGGCCCGTCGCGCGATATCAATACGAAGCTCGCCATCGACTGGTGCAAGCGCCATCCGCGCTGGCGTCTGTCGATGCAAACCCATAAGTACCTGAACATCCCCTGATCGCCGTGCTGACCATTACCCGAAAACTCGAATTCGATGCGGGCCACCGCATTCCCGACCACCGCAGCCAGTGCCGCAATCTGCATGGGCATCGCTATGTGCTCGAGATCACGCTGCAGGGTGATCTGGTCGAAACGGAAGGCGCGCCGGACCGCGGCATGGTGATGGATTTCGCCGACGTGAAGTCGCTCGCGATGGAGCATCTCGTCGAAAAGTGGGACCACGCGTTTATCGTCTACGAAGGCGACACGCAGTTGCGCCGCTTCCTCGACTCGATGCCGGGCCACAAGACGGTCGTGCTCGACCGCATTCCGACCGTCGAAAATCTTGCGGCGGTGGCGTTCGGCATACTCGCGAACGTCTACGACGCGCACTACGGCGTGAACGTGCGGCTGCAGCGCGTGCGTCTGTACGAAACGCCGAATTGCTGGTCCGATTTCGTACGCGAATAGCGTGCGCTTTGTAGACGATACAAGCGTTATTGTCACGGTATGATCGTGCCGGCACGTGCTGAGCGCGTGCCAGATACGTGCGCCTCTTCAAGTGCGCCCACTATGTGCGCCCATTGCGTGCCATCACATTGCAGTAGCCACCGGAGCGAGACCATGCCGGCCGCCACGACGCCCACTATCGCAGTGTCCGCAGCACCCTTCACCGCGCAGCAGATTTGCGACGACGCTCGTCGTTCGCGCCGTTCCCTCGCGGTTTTCCGGTCATCTTGCGGCGCAACGTGCCGCGCGGAGACGCGCTGATGAGCACGTTCACGAATCCGCTCAAACTGCGCCTCAAAGACCCCGATCCGCTGTATGGCCTGTGGCTGTCGTTAGGCAGCTCGAGTGCCGCCGAAGCGCTCGCGCACGCGGGCTTCGACTGGCTGCTGATCGACATGGAGCATTCGCCGAACGATAGCGTCGACGTCACCGAGCAGTTGCGCGCGATTGCGGCCGCGCACCTGCCGAGCGAGCCGGTCGTGCGCGTGCCGGCGGCCGAGCCGTGGCTCGTCAAGCGCGTGCTCGATGCGGGCGCGCGCACGCTGATGTTCCCGAATATCGAATCCGCCGAAGAAGCCGCGTATGCGGTGCGGCTCACGCAATACCCGACGGCGGAATCGTCCGACGGCTTGCGCGGCGTGGCCGGCGCGGTGCGTGCGGCCGCTTATGGCATGCGCCGCGATTATCTGCAGAATGCGAACGCGCAGATCGCGACGATCGTGCAGATCGAATCGGCGCGCGCGCTCGCGCAGGTCGAGCAGATTGCGGCGGTGCCGGGCATCGATTGCCTGTTCGTCGGCCCGGCTGATCTCGCGGCAAGCCTCGGACATCTCGGCGATCCGAAGCATCCCGAAGTGCAGGAAGCAATGGCACATATCGTGCAAGTTGCAAAGAATGCGCATATCGCCGCGGGCATCTTCGCGATGGACGTCGTGAATGCGCGGCAGTCTCGCGAAGCGGGTTTTCGCTTTATTTCGCTCGCTGCCGACGTGATGTGGCTGTTGCGCGTGACGCGGCAGTCGTTGCAGGAGGTCAGGTCATGAAGAAGATTTCGCCGCACTGGGCGCGCGCTGTGACGCGCACCGGTGTCCTGTTTGCGCTGACTGCGTCAGCCGCGCTCGTGGCAGCCACGGGCCTGACGGCAACCGACGCACGCGCGGCCGATGCCCAGGCGTTCGATCCGAAGCCTGCGGACGCGGAAACGCAGACCGCGGTCGCCGACTACAACGCCGGCAATCTGACCTCGGCGCTTGCTGAATTCCGCAAGGCCGCGCAGCGCGGCAACCGTCTCGCCGAATTCAACTACGCGATGATGCTGCTGAACGGCGAAGGCGGCCCGGCCAACGTCGACGAAGGGAAGAAATGGCTGCGCAAGGCCGCGGACGCGAATATGTCGCATGCGCAGTACGTGTACGGCAAGATGTACGACGATGGCGAATTCGTGGGCCGCGATCCCGCAGAAGCGCATCAGTGGTTTATGAAGGCCGCGAAGCAAGGGCATGTGCAGGCGGAACTCGCGCTGGCGAATCAGTTTCTCGATGGCCGCGGCACGACGCGCGACAACCAGCAGGCGTTCGTCTGGTACAAGAAGGCAGCCGAAGGCGGCGATATGACCGCGCAATATGTGACGGGCTCGTTTTATGAGCGCGGCGGCGATGGCGTCAAGCAGAACCTGAACGTTGCGCGCGCGTACTATGCGGCCGCCGCGGCGCAGGGCGATCCGGCGGCGCGGCTCAAGTATCAGCAGTTGACCACGCAGTTGCGCGAGTCGCACGAGGCGAAGCCGCAATAAGCGTCGTGCGCGCCTAGCTTTGCATCAACCGTTTCTGTCGCGACACGCTCATGATGAGCCCGATCGCGACGCCGAGCGTCGTCAGCGCGGTGCCGCCATAACTCATGAACGGCAGCGGCACGCCGACCACCGGCAGAATCCCGCTCACCATCCCGATGTTGACGAAGGCGTAGGTGAAGAACGCCATCGTCAACGAGCCGGCTAGCAAGCGTCCAAACAGCGTCGCGCCGTTCGCGGCGATAAAGAGCCCGCGTGCGATCAGCGCCATATAGAGCGTGAGCAGCACAAGCCCGCCGGCGAGGCCGAATTCCTCGGCGAATACCGCGAAGATAAAGTCTGTGTGCTTCTCCGGAATGAACTCGAGGTGCGCCTGCGTGCCCTTCAGCCAGCCTTTGCCGAGCGGCCCGCCCGAGCCGATTGCGATGACCGCCTGAATGGTGTGGAAGCCCTTGCCGAGCGGGTCGGACGTCGGATCGAGCAGCGTGCAGATGCGGTGCTTCTGATAATCGTGCATCAACGGCCACTGCACGTCGGGCTGGCAGATCTTGTCCTGAAACGTCGCAATCGATGCGACCGCGATCACGCCCGCGATCAGCACCGGCACGATCAGCTTGAAGCTCAAGCCCGCGAAATAGATCACGAAAAGACCCGACGCGAACACGAGCACGGCGGTGCCGAGGTCCGGCTGCTTCGCGATCAGCCCGACCGGGATCGCGAGAATCACAAGGCCGACGAGGTAGTCGTACCAGCGCATCACGCCTTCGCGCCGCTGGTAGTACCACGCGAGCATCAGCGGTGTCGCGATCTTCAGGATCTCGGATGGCTGGATCACCACACCGACGTTGATCCAGCGCTTCGCGCCCTTGCGCGTGAGCCCGAATAGCGCGACCGCGATCAGTAACGCGACGCCGAAGGTATAGGCCGGCACCGCGAAGCGCATCAGCGTATTCGGCGGCACGTTCGCGAGAATCCACATCAGCACGAAGGTCAGCATGATGTTGCGCAGTTGATCCTCGACGCGTCCGGGCACGTCTAGGCTCGCGCTGTACAGCGTGACGATGCCGACGCACAGCAGCAGGAACACGATCAGTGCGAGCGGCTTGTCGAAGCCCGCGAACATTTTCTTGATGCGGTCGAGCCAGGCGCGCTTGTCGTTTTGCATGCCTCTCTCCTTTATTCGTCGATGCCGCCGGTGGCGGGCACGCGAGGCGGCGCGGGCGCCGCGCCATCTTCTCGCGACGGCGCCACAGCGACCGGTGCGGCGTCGCTGGCCGGGCGCCGCGGATGCGGGTTGGCGGGACGCTGGGTCTTGGCTGGCGCAGCGGGCACCGCCGCGGACGCACCCGCAGCCCCACTCGCCGCCTGCGGATCCGACGCCGCGTCCGGCGCGGCAGCCGGCTTCGCCGCCCCGGGCGGCGGCGGCAACGGCGTATAGCCGGCCGCGATGGTCACGGGCTGCACGGCGTCCGGCGCACTCACGCCGACAGGCGCCGACGCCATGCCGGTCGCGGACGACGCCGGCACATCGCTGATCGCCGGCTCCGACGCCCCTTCGGTTGCCGAAGCCGCCGCGCTCACCGCGGCTTCCTGGACGCCGGGCTTGAGGCGGTCGATCAGATAGTAGTCGAGCACGCGCTTCGCGATCGGGCCGGCCGCCTGCGCGCCCCAGCCGCCGTTTTCGACGATCAGCGCGACCGCGATCTTCGGATTCTCCGCCGGCGCGAACGCGATAAAGAGCGCGTGGTCGCGCAGTTTCTCGGCGAGCGCATGGCCGTGATACTTCTGTCCCTGCAGCGAAAACACCTGCGCGGTACCGGTCTTGCCCGCGACGAGATACGTCGAGTTGCGGAAGATCTGATACGCAGTGCCCGACGGATTCGACGTGACGTTTTCCATGCCGCGCTTGACCACATCGATATCGGTCTGCGAGACGTTGATGTGCCCTTCGTCGCTCGGCACGGTCAGCCGCATCTGGTGCGAAATCGGGTTTTCGATTTCCTTCACCAGGTGCGGCTTCATCAGCACGCCGTTGTTCGCGAGCGTCGCGGTCGCGTGCGCGAGCTGCAGGATCGTGAACGAGTTATAGCCCTGGCCGATGCCGAGGCTGATCGTCTCGCCCTCGTACCACTTCTGCTGCTCGGGCTTGCGGTACGCCTTGCGCTTCCAGTCAGTTGACGGCAGGATGCCGCGCGCCTCGCCCGCGATATCGATGCCCGTAATCTGCCCGAAGCCCCACGGCTTCATGAAGTTCGCGATCGCGTTCACGCCGAGATCGTGCGCGAGCATGTAGAAGTAGGTGTCGTTCGACACCATGATCGCGCGGTTCATGTCGATCCAGCCCTGACCCTGCGGCACGTCGTTGCGGAACGTGTGGCCGCCGAACGTGTACGAGCCCGGATCCTGGAAGCCCCATTGCGGCGTGCGCTTGTGCAGCGTCAGCGCGGCGAGCGCCATGAACGGCTTGTAGGTCGAGCCCGGCGGATAGGTGCCGTGCAGCGGCCGGTTCAGCAGCGGGTGATCGGGCGAATTATTGAGCTCGTCCCACGTCTGCTGGTCGATGCCGTCGACAAACGAATTCGGGTCGAAGCTCGGCGCGGAGACGAACGCGAGCACGTCGCCGGTCGACGGTTCGATTGCGACGAGCGCGCCGCGCCGGCCCGCGAACGCCTGCTCGGCGACCTGCTGCAAGCCGATATCGAGCGACAGCACGAGGTTGTTGCCCGGCGTCGCCTGGGTGCGCGACAGCGTGCGCACCGGCCGGCCGCCCGCGGTGACCTCGACTTCCTCGAAGCCGGTCAGGCCGTGCAATTCGGTTTCGTAGCTCTGTTCGACGCCGATCTTGCCGATGTAGTCGGTGCCCTTGTAGTTGTTCGCGTCGAGGCGCGGGTCGTAGTGATCGGGGTCGCTGTCGTTCTGGTCGGAGATGTCGTCGATGCGCTCCTGGTCGCGCTGTGAAATGCGGCCGATATAGCCGATCACGTGCGCGGCGGTCGGCCCGAGCGGATATTGGCGAAACAGCCGCGCGCGCACTTCGACGCCCGGAAAGCGGAAACGCTGCGCGGTAAAGCGCGCGACTTCGTCGTCGGTCAGGCGCGTGCGGATCGGCAGGCTCTCGAAGTTCTTCGAGTCCTCCTGCAGCTTCTTGAAGCGGCGGCGGTCGCGCGCATCGATCGTGATCACCGTCGACAGTTTGTCGATCACGTTTTCGAGCGTGTCGTTGAGCTTCGACGGCGTGATTTCGAGCGTGTACGCCGAGTAGTTTTTCGCGAGCACCACGCCGTTGCGATCGGTGATGATGCCGCGGTTCGGCACGATTGGCGCGACCGAGATGCGGTTTTCGTCCGCCTGCAGTGAATACTTGCTGTAGTGCCACACCTGCAAAAACAGGAAGCGGAATGCGATCAGCCCGAAGCAGACGAACACGAACAGGCCCGCTGCGGCGACGCGCAAACGGAACCTGGTCAGTTGCTGCTGGGTGTCTTTAAATTCGGTCATGCGGTTTTGCGTCGGCCCTGGGTCATGCCGGCGGCCTCGACATCAGATGGCCTCGACATCAGATGGGCCGGGTGTCGTCCGGATCGGCCGGGCGGCGCTGCGGCATCAACAGCAGCACGCTCGCGAGCGGCCACAGCGCGGCTTCGACGAAACCGTCGATCAGATAACCCCAACCGGGGAAGGCCGCGCCGGTCAGCAAGCGGATCACGAACGGCACGACCTGCGCGACCACCAGCAACGGCATGACCGCGAAGATCTGCACGGGCAGCGTCATCCACAGCACGCGGCGGTGAATCGTGATCGCGCCGTACGACAGCAGCGTATAAGCGAGCGCGTGTTCGCCGAGCAGGCTTGCGTTGTGCACGTCCATCAACAGACCGAGCATGAACGCGATGCCCATGCCGACCTTGCGCGGCTGATGGACGTTCCAGAACAGCAGCACGAGCGCGACGAAGTCGGGCACGCCGGCCAGACGCCCCCACGGCATCATGTTCAACAGGAACGCGGCCGCGAGGCTGAACGCGATGAAGTACGGATTGACCGGCTGCAGAATGTATTGCGGACGGTTCACTGTCGGGTCCCCTGGGCCGCTTGCGGCTTGGCAGCCGGTTTCGTTGCAGGCTTGGTGGTCGGCTCGTTTGCCGATCCCGCGGCCGGTTTCTTTTCAGTTGACGACGGTTGCTTCGTGGCCGCCGCGTTTGCGGTGGCTGCTGCGGTTGCTGTGGCCGATGCCGAAGCCGAAGCCGGCGCTTTCGCTGACGCAGCACCGGTCGCATTGCGGTCATCGGATTTCGCCCCGGCCTTGTCCTTCTCGGACGCAGCCGCTTTATCCGCTGCCTTCGCGCCCTTCTTCTTCGCGTCTTTCGCCGCGCTCGCCGCATCGGGCTCGTCGGCGGGCCGCGGCGGCACTTCGTTCTGATAGTGCAGCACGAGCAGTTGCCGCGCGCCGCGCACCTGCGCAATCGGCAGGCAGACGACGTGCGCGAACGCGGTATCGGCCTGCTTGTCGACGCGCACGACCTTCGCGACCGGCAGCCCCGGCGGATAGACGCCGTCGAGTCCGCTCGTGACGAGTTCGTCGCCCGCCAGAACGTCCGCGCTGATCGGCACGAAGCGCAAGTCGAGCGTATCGCCCTTCGGCGTGCCGTAGATCACGCTGCGCAAGCCGGTCCGCACGATCTGCACGGGCACGGCCTGGTCTTTATCGGTGAGCAGCGTGACTTCCGCTTGCATCGGGAACACGCGCGTGACCTGACCGACCACGCCATCTTCATTGACGACCGGCGAGCCGTCCTGGATGTCCTGCTGCGAACCGCGGCCGATCACCACCTTCTGCGTGAACGGATCGCGCGTGTCGTACTGGATTTCGGCGGGCGTCGATTGAATGGTCGAGCGTTGCGACAGTTGCAGCAGCGCACGCAGATGCGCGTTTTCCGCCGCGAGTTGCGCCGATTCGTTCGCCTGCTGCGAAAGCCGCAGGTTGCGTGAGCGCAGTTGCGCGTTGTCGTTGCGCAACGTGGCGCTCGTCACCGCGAGATCGGCGGCGCCCATAAAGAGGTCGCGCGGCACGAGGGCCGCGCGCTGCAGCGGATAAAGCCCCGCGCCGAGCACGCCGCGAACGATTTCAAGCGTCCTGAAGCGCGCGTCGGAGATCAGCAGCGCGAGCGCAAGCACGACAAACATGATGAGCCGTGCAAGCGCCGACGGGCCTTGCTTGAACAGGGGCGGCGGACTGTATTCCATGGTCGGCGCCGTGGACGTGAGCGGTTAGATGAAACCTGGACGCGCCACAGGGCGCGCGGTGCGGCCAAACAGGCCGCACACCCAGCGCGCGGCGGCTGGAGAAGCCAGCCGTACGATCCGCGCCACTGACATGGAGCCCCGCTTACTCGTAAGAGAAGATGCTGCCGAGCTTGTCCATGCGCTCGAGCGCCATGCCCGATCCGCGCACGACGCACGTAAGCGGGTCTTCGGCGACGAGCACCGGCAGGCCGGTTTCTTCCGCGAGCAGGCGATCGAGGTCGCGCAGCAATGCGCCGCCGCCCGTGAGCATCATGCCGCGTTCGGCGATGTCGGCGCCGAGTTCCGGCGGCGTTTGCTCGAGCGCGATTTTCACCGACGACACGATCTGGTTCAGCGGATCGGTCAGCGCTTCGAGGATTTCGTTGCTCGAGATCGTGAAGCTGCGCGGGATGCCTTCCGACAGGTTACGCCCCTTCACTTCCATTTCCTTGACTTCGGAGCCCGGGAACGCGGAGCCGATTTCCTTCTTGATCGCTTCGGCCGTTTGCTCGCCGATCAACATGCCGTAGTTGCGGCGGATGTAGTTGACGATCGCTTCATCGAACTTGTCGCCGCCGACGCGCACCGAGCCCTTATAAACGATGCCGCCCAGCGAAATAACGCCGACTTCCGTCGTGCCGCCGCCGATATCGACGACCATCGAGCCCGTTGCTTCCGACACCGGCAGACCCGCGCCGATGGCAGCGGCCATCGGTTCTTCGATCAGGTAGACCTGCGAGGCGCCAGCGCCGTGCGCGGCTTCCTTGATCGCGCGGCGCTCGACCTGGGTCGAACCGCACGGCACGCAGATGATGATGCGCGGCGACGGCGAGAACATGCGCGATTCGTGTGCAGTCTTGATGAACTGCTTGATCATCTGCTCGGTGACGGTGAAGTCGGCGATCACGCCGTCCTTCATCGGGCGGATCGCTTCGATGTTGCCTGGCACCTTGCCGAGCATCTGCTTTGCTTCGCGGCCGACGGCCTGAATGGTTTTCTTGCCGTTCGGACCGCCTTCCTGGCGGATCGAGACAACGGAGGGTTCGTCGAGAACGATACCTTTGCCGCGCATGTAGATCAGCGTGTTCGCGGTGCCGAGGTCAATGGCCAGGTCGTTGGAGAAATAGCTGCGCAAAAAACCAAACATTCAAAATCCTGTCTCGCTTGGGGCCGGGCCTCGCACCGTACGCGGGAGGGCGGCAGCGGAAAAATTAACAGCTTCACATTCGGGGTGACACAACCGGGCTTCGCATTGACACCGACAGACGAAGGACATCGGACGTACGGAAACCACCGGAAATCACGCGGAAAACTGAAGCGGCTGGGGAATCTACTGTGCAACGAACCGGTCACTGCCGGAGACCAGATCACAAGGCTGTTTCAGCTTCACTTCTGCGCTTTGCCTCAGCGCATGCCCAGAAAGGCCTTGGTAAGTCGGTCCGGGTTTCGGTCGAACGCGTAATGATACCTTATAATTTTGCTGTATTTGAAGGAAACGAGCGGCACTTTTTGCTGCCGCGCGCCCCTTTTTCGAGGGGCCGCTCCAATGATTTAACCCGCTGCCGCAGCATCGTTTTTCCTCGTTGCGGCAGGCCGCCTCCCATTCCGGTGAAACGTATGGCTTTGACCCTGACCGATGTGAAACGCATCGCACATCTTGCGCGGCTCGAGTTACCCGATGCCGATGCCGAACATACGCTTGCGCAGCTCAATGAATTCTTCGGTCTCGTCGAGCAGATGCAGGCGGTCGACACCACCGGCGTCGCGCCGCTCGCACACCCGATCGAGCAGATCGAAGACGTCGCGTTGCGTTTGCGCCCCGACGCGGTGACCGAAACGGTACGCCGCGAAGACTTCCAGCGCCCCGCGCCCGCTGTGCAGGACGGCCTGTATCTGGTGCCGAAGGTTATCGAGTAATTGTCCGTACAGGAACACCGCAATGCATGAGAAAAGCCTGACTGAACTGCGTGCCGCACTCGACGCGAAGCAATGCTCCGCGGTCGAACTCGCGGACCTGTATCTGAAGCGAATTGCCGCAAGCGAAAGCCTCAATGCGTTCGTGCACGTCGACGAAGCGCGCACGCGCGAACAGGCGCAGGCCGCCGACGCGCGCCTCGCGAGCGGCAATGCAGGCCCCTTGACGGGCCTGCCGATCGCGCACAAGGACGTGTTCGTCACGCGCGGCTGGCGCGCGACGGCCGGCTCGAAGATGCTCGAGAACTACACGAGCCCGTTCGATGCGACGGTCGTCGACCGTCTGGCGCGCGCGGGCATGGTGTGCGTCGGCAAGACGAACATGGACGAATTCGCGATGGGTTCGTCCAACGAGAACTCCCATTTCGGCCCGGTGCATAACCCGTGGGATACCGCGGCGGTGCCCGGCGGCTCGTCGGGCGGCTCGGCCGCGGCCGTCGCCGCGCGCCTTGCACCCGCTGCCACGGGCACTGACACCGGCGGTTCGATCCGTCAGCCGGCGTCGTTTTCGGGCATCACCGGTATCAAACCGACGTACGGCCGCGTGTCGCGTTACGGGATGATCGCGTTCGCTTCTTCGCTTGACCAGGGCGGTCCGTTCGCGCAAAGCGCGGCCGATTGCGCGCTGCTGCTCAACGCCATGGCCGGTTTCGACGAACGCGATTCGACGAGTCTCACGCGCGACGACGAAGACTTCACGCGCCATGTTGGACAAGCATGGCAAGGTCCGGCAAGCGCTGCCGGCGCGGCGGACAAGCCGCTCGCGGGCTTGCGCATCGGTTTGCCGAAGGAATACTTCGGCGACGGTCTCGCCGACGATGTGCGCGCCTCGATCGACGCCGCGCTCAAAACCTACGAGTCGCTCGGCGCGACGCTTGTCAGCGTATCGCTGCCGAAAACCGAGCTGTCGATTCCGGTCTATTACGTGATCGCACCGGCCGAAGCCTCGTCGAACCTGTCGCGTTTCGACGGCGTGCGCTACGGTCATCGCGCGGCGCAATACGGCGATCTGCTCGACATGTACAAGAAATCGCGCGCCGAAGGCTTCGGGCCCGAAGTGAAGCGCCGCATTCTGGTCGGCACCTACGTGCTGTCGCACGGCTACTACGACGCGTACTACCTGCAGGCGCAGAAAATCCGCCGCATCATCGCGCAAGATTTCCAGGAAGCGTTCAAGCAGTGCGACGTCATCATGGGGCCGGTTTCGCCGACGGTCGCGTGGGATATCGGCGCGAAGGGCGACGATCCTGTGCAAATGTATCTGGCCGATATCTATACGCTGTCGGTGAGCCTGGCGGGTTTGCCGGGCATGAGCGTGCCGTGCGGTTTCGGCGCGGGCGCGAATGCGAAGCGGCCGGTCGGCTTGCAGATCGTCGGCAACTATTTCAACGAAGCACGCATGCTGCAGGTTGCGGACGCGTTCCAACGCGTGACCGACTGGCATCGCAAGTCGCCGGCGGGAGTGTAAGTCATGGCAAAAGAGTGGGAAGTCGTTATCGGCCTCGAGACGCACGCGCAACTGTCGACGGTCTCGAAAATCTTCTCGGGCGCTGCGACGCAGTTTGGCGCTGAGCCAAACACGCAAGCGTGCCCGGTCGACCTCGCGTTGCCGGGCGTGCTGCCGGTTGCGAACCGCGGCGCCGTCGAGCGTGCGATCCGCTTCGGTCTTGCGATCGGCGCAACGATCGCGCCGCGCAGCATCTTCGCGCGCAAGAACTACTTTTATCCGGATCTGCCGAAGGGCTACCAGATCAGCCAGTACGAGATTCCGGTCGTGCAGGGCGGCAAGGTCACGATTCAGGTGCCCGCCAATGAAAAGGCCGGCAAGGACGCGTACGAAAAGACCATCAACCTGACGCGCGCGCATCTCGAAGAAGATGCCGGCAAGTCGCTGCACGAAGACTTCGCGGGCATGACCGGCATCGATCTGAATCGCGCCGGCACGCCGCTGCTCGAAATCGTCACCGAGCCGGAAATGCGCAGCGCGGCCGAAGCGGTCGCGTATGCAAAGACGCTGCACAGCCTCGTCGTATGGCTCGGCATCTGCGACGGCAACATGCAGGAAGGCTCGTTCCGCTGCGATGCGAACGTGTCGGTGCGGCCGGTCGGGCAGAAGGAATTTGGCACGCGTGCCGAGATCAAGAACCTGAACTCGTTCCGCTTCCTTGAAGAAGCGATCCAGTACGAAGTGCGCCGCCAGATCGAACTCATCGAAGACGGCGGCACGGTGGTGCAGGAAACGCGTCTGTACGATCCGGACAAGCGCGAGACGCGGTCGATGCGCTCGAAGGAAGACGCGCACGACTACCGCTACTTCCCCGATCCGGACCTCATGCCACTTGTGATCGAACCGGCGTGGGTCGAGCGCGTGAAGGGCGAGATGCCGGAACTGCCGGAAGCGATGCAGCAGCGCTTTGTCGAGCAGTACGGGCTCACGCGCTATGACGCGGGTGTCGTCGCCTCGAGCAAGGCGATGGCCGCTTACTACGAGGCAGTCGTCGCGAAAGCGGGCGCCGCGCAGGCGAAGGTCGCGGCAAACTGGCTGATGGGCGAGGTGTCGTCGCAACTGAATCGCGAAGACCTCACCATCGACGCCAGCCCGGTCAGCGCGGCACAGCTGGCGCTGGTCCTGCAGCGCATTGCCGACGGCACGATCTCGAACAAGATCGCGAAGGAAATCTTCCTCGCGATCTGGGAAGAGAAAGCCACCGACGAAGCGGCCGCCGATCGCATCATCGAAGCGAAGGGCCTCAAGCAGATCTCGGACACTGGCGCGCTCGAAGCGATCATCGACGAAGTGCTCGCGGCGAACCAGAAGTCGGTCGACGAATATCGCGCGGGCAAGGAAAAGGCGTTCAACGCGCTGATCGGCCAGGCGATGAAGGCGACCAAGGGCAAGGCGAATCCGCAGCAGGTCAACGAGTTGCTGAAGAAGAAGCTGTCCTGAGGACGCGCGAAGCAGCGCTGCACAAACGGCGCGCTTCGGTCATGATGGGCTGTTGCCGGATCGAAAGGACTGGGCAACAGCCTTTTTCATTGGTGCGGGACGCTCGCGTTCTGGCCAGTGCCTAACGAGGAGACGGACCTTATGGCAAAGAAGCCGGAACTCGACGATTTTCGCGTGCCCTTTTTTGAAGAAGGCAAGAAGAGCGCATTCAAGCTGTCCGATTTCGATGCGGGCGCGAAGCCGTTCTCGAGCGGCTCGAAGGAATCCGATCGCGAGCTTCTGCTCGAGTTCGGCACGAAACTCGATGCGCAGCAGGAGTGTCTGCATGCGCAGCGCCTGCAACGCGTGTTGCTGGTTCTGCAGGGTATGGACACGAGCGGCAAGGACGGCACGATTCGCGCGGTGTTTCACGAAGTTGATCCGCTCGGGCTGCGTATCGTGCCATTCAAGGCGCCGACGCTAACCGAGGCGGCGCACGATTTTCTTTGGCGCGTGCATGCCCAGGCGCCGATGGCGGGCGAACTGACGATCTTCAACCGCAGCCACTACGAAGACGTGCTTGTGCCGACCGTGCTCGGCGAACTGAGCAAAACGCAGCGCGAACGCCGTTACCGCCATATTCGCGATTTCGAAGCGATGCTTGCCGACTCCGGCACGACCATCATCAAATGCATGTTGCACATTTCGAAGGACGAGCAGCGCGAGCGGCTCCAGGCGCGCATCGACGATCCGTCGAAGCACTGGAAGTTCGACGTGTCCGATCTCGACGCACGCAAGCTCTGGGACAAGTATCAGGACGCGTATAGCGATGCGCTCGCCGCGACGTCGACCGACTACGCGCCGTGGTACGTGATTCCCGCGAATTCGAAGACGCATCGGAATGTGATGGTGGCTGCCTTGCTGGCGCGCACGATGGAGTCGCTGAAGCTGGAATTTCCGCCGCCTAAGGATTCGCTGAAGGGCGTAGTGGTGGAATGAACGTGGAATAAGCGTGGAATGAACGTGGAATGAGCGTCGCATGATCGACGCCACAAAAACATACACTGAATCGACAATAAAGGAATGACATGTTGCGCGTGATCACCGCCAATCTGAACGGCATCCGCTCTGCGTCAACCAAAGGCTTTTTCAACTGGTTCGGCGAGCAGAATGCCGACGTGCTGTGCGTGCAGGAAATCAAATGCTCGCAGGACGATATGACGCCCGAATTCCTCGCGCCGCACGATTTCACCGGCTATTTCCAGCATGCCGTGAAAAAGGGTTACAGCGGCGCCGGCGTCTATACGCGGCATGAGCCCGATGAAGTCGTGATCGGCTTCGGCAGCGAAGAGTTCGACGCGGAAGGGCGTTACGTCGAACTGCGGTTCGGCAAATTGTCGGTGGTGTCGGTCTATGTGCCGTCGGGGTCGAGCGGCGAGGACCGGCAGCAGGCGAAGTATCGCTTCATGGATCTCTTCATGCCGCACCTCGCCGCGCTGCGTAAAAAGCGCGAAGTGATCTTGTGCGGCGACGTGAACATCGTGCACAAAGAGATCGACATCAAGAACTGGAAGAGCAACCAGAAGAACTCGGGCTGCCTGCCCGAGGAACGCGCGTGGCTCACGAAGCTGTTCGACGAGGTCGGTTATGTCGACGTGTTTCGCACGCTCGACCAGCGGCCCGAGCAGTACACATGGTGGAGTAATCGTGGCCAGGCGTATGCGAAGAACGTCGGGTGGCGCATCGATTATCAGATCGCGACGCCGGAGATCGCATCGAAGGCGAAGCGCGTCGATATTTTCCGCGACATCAAGTTCAGCGATCATGCGCCGCTGACGATCGACTACGATCACACGCTCGCGAGCTGATCACGCATGGTTTGTTGACGCATCGCATCGCATCGCATCGCGACGCGTCGACCATCGCCCCGCGCGGCGACCCGACCGCACTACTCGCCCACGCGCATGCAGCCGGTGCCTGTCTCGCCCGCTATTCCCGCGCCGCCGTCCGGCGCGAACGGCCGGCGCCCTGATACTCGGGCAAGGTATCGACCGTCTTGCCGATCGCCTTGGCGTACAGCGGCAGCATGTCGGACAGCCGCTTGATGATGTCCTGGCGGCGCGCGGTCGTGTACGGGTGCACGTAGATAAAGCCCTGATCGCGATTATTGCGCGTCGCGATCGCGAGCTTGTCCCACAGCGTGACGGCGGCGCGCGGATCGTATCCGCCGCGCGAGGCGATTTCGCTGCCGATCACGTCCGCTTCGGTTTCATCGGCGCGTTCGTATTTCATCTCGAGCAGTTGCGAGCCGATGCCAAGCGGCGAGGCGCCGAGATCAGCGAGTCCGAACAGCTGCGGGATCGGGCCCGAGCCCAGTTGCGCGGCCTGCTGTTCGCCAAGGCGTTCGCGCGCATGCTCGCGCAGCGCGTGCGCGATTTCATGGCCGATCAGCATGCCGAGTTCGTTGTCGTTGAGTTTGACGCGGTCGAGCATCCCGCTATACACGATGATCTTTCCGCCCGGCAGGCCGTAAATCCGAATATCGGGCGAGCGGATCACCGCGACGTCCCACTTCCAGTGTTTCGTGCGGTCGCTCCACTTGAGCGAGTATGGGATCAGCTTGTCGGTGATCGTACGGACGCGTTCCACGTGCGGGTCGGTCGGCGGATACAGACGATGTGCGTGGTCGGCGCCGCGCACGATCTGATCGAACTCCTCGGCGGCCTGGCCCTCGAGCATCGACGACGGAATCAGATTGCGAAATACCGCGGAATTGCCGTAGCGCAGCTGCTGGCTCGGCTGGAAAGGCGTCGACATGGCGATCGCGCTGGAAGCCGCTGGAACTGAAGCGGCGCTCGCGGGGGCCGATGCGCCTGAGCTCGCTGCGGCGGCTTCGGATTTCGGTGTGGCGGGAGCATTGGCGCCGGTGGGCGCGGTGCTCGTTGAATTCGCGGGCGGACTGCCCGGGGTATCGCCCGTCGCGCTGCCGGCGGCGCTTGTAGCAGGACTGGTCGGCGCATTCGCCGGCTTCGCGGTGGTCGAACCTGAAGTTGCATTCGGTGCCGATCCGGCCGCGCCTGGAGCGGCGTTAGGTGCCGTAGCAGGCGGCGTTTTAGGTGCTGCATTGCCAGGAGCCGCCGCATTCGGAGCCGCGTTAGCAGGCGCCGCGCCAGCCCCCGGACTTGCACCCACGTTCACAGCAGACCCTGCGCTGCCGGTTTCGGCGGCACCCGCGCCCAACGAAACCGCACAAGCCCCACTCGCGCATCCCAGCGCGAGCATCAAACGCACCACTTGCATCAGACGAAAACAGCTTCGGCGCGCGACAGTCCGGGGCTTCACAAATCCATGCAGCCCATCGGGCCGATGCAGCCGGCCCTTCGTGCGTCGCCGAACGTTTTCCGTCACGACGGTCTCCTCCACGGCGCTATCCGGAACAAAAGTAGCATACCGGGCACGGCGAGAACGGTGCATGCAATGAAGTAATGGAACCAGCCGAACTGTGCGACAACGTAGCCGCTCGCCGCCGACGCGAGCGTGCGCGGCACCGAAGACAGACTCGTAAAGAGCGCGAACTGCGTGGCCGTATAACGCGGGTCGGTCGTGCTTGCGATATACGCGGTGAATGCCGCGAGCGTCAGCCCGGTCGCGAAGGTCTCGAACCCATAGACGATTGCGAGCGCAAAAAGCTTCGGATCGAGCTGCACGCTCCCGCTCATGCCAAGCGACGACATCAGCTGCGTCACCGTCTGGCTGATCGACGCCACGAACTGATACATCGGCGCTTCGGCTGCGCCATGGCCGAACTGTGCAAGCCACGCGAAGCCGAGCGTCGACACCATCTGCAGGAATCCGAAGATCCATAGCCCGCGGCCGATGCCGATCTTCATCAGCCAGATGCCGCCGATAATGCCGCCCGCGAGACTCGCGCCGAAGGCGGTCGTTTTCGCGATCACGCCGATTTCGGTGCGCGAAAAACCGATGTCGAGGAAGAACGAAGTGGACAGCGTGGTCGCCATCACATCGCCGAGCTTGTAGAGAAAGATAAAGCCGAGCACGAACAGCGCGCCGAGCCAGCCGTCGCGCAGAATGAATTCGCGGAACGGCTCGACGATCGCCTCGCGCAGATTCTTTGGCGGCGTGCCGTGCACTTCAGGTTCGCGTACGACGAGCGTCATGATCATGCCCGGCAGCATGAATGCCGCGGTAAACGCGAACACGGTGGCCCACGGCAGATGGTCGGACAGAATCAGCGCCAGCGAACCGGGCACGAGCGCCGCGATCTTGTAGGCGTTCACATGCACCGCGTTGCCGAGCCCTTGTTCCGTGTCGTGCAGCAGTTCGCGCCGGTATGCATCGATCACGATGTCCTGGCTCGCGCCGAAGAACGCAACGAGGGCCGTGAGCGCGGCGACGGTCCAGATCGAATCGCGCGGCGACACGATGCCCAGCGATGCGATAGCGCCGGCCACGAGAATCTGCGTGACGAGCATCCAGCCGCGCCGCCGTCCCGGCCGCCATCCCGGCAGACGCGGGATAAAGCGGTCCATCAGCGGTGCCCAGACGAATTTCCACGTATACGGAAATTGAATCAGCGCAAAGAGGCCGATTTCCTTCAGATTGACGCCTTCGGAGCGCAGCCACGCCTGCACCAGATAGACGAGCGTGAAAAGCGGCAGACCCGACGTAAAGCCGAGAAACACGCAGATCAGCATGCGCGTGTTCAGGAACGCGCGCCAGCCGGTATGTTCTTCGTGAGCGTTAAGTGCGGGCGCCTCGTGTGGCGGGTTCGACATGTGCGGTGGCGTTAGATTTTCTTGACGCGATAGACCGCAAGACTACCACGCCAGTTCACGCCCCAACGTACGGTCTGGCCACCGTGCAGCACGACGCGATCGAGAATTTCAATGCCCACTTCGGGTGCGAGCGCTTCGAAATCTTTAATGGTCAGCACACGCACGTTCGGCGTGTTGTGCCATTGATAAGGCAGCGATTTCGATACCGGCATCCGACCCTGTACGACGGCCAGCCGATGCGACCAGTAGCCGAAGTTCGGGAACGACACGATGCACTCCTTGCCGACGCGCACCGTCTCGCGCAGGATCGCCGCGGTCTGATGAATGGTCTGCAGCGTCTGCGACAGGATCGCGAAATCGAAGCTGCCGTCCTCGAAGAGGCGCAAGCCGTCTTCGAGATTCTGCTGGATTACGTTGACGCCGTTTTTCGTGGCGGCCAGCACGCCCGCGTCGTTGATCTCGATGCCGTACCCCTGCACCTCGAGTTCTTCGGCCAGCAGCGAGAGCAGCGAGCCGTCGCCGCAGCCGAGGTCCAGCACTGTCGCGCGCGGCTCGACCCAGCGCGCGATCGCGCGGAAGTCTGCGCGCGACGAGAGGAATTCGAAGGCTTGCTGGTTCATGCGTTCACCTCTGCCGCGATGCGTTCGTAGTAGGCGCGCATCAGGTTGTGATAGCGCGCGTCGTCGAGCAGAAATGCGTCGTGGCCGTGCGGCGCGTCGATTTCGCCATACGTCACGTGGCGCTTGTGATCGAGCAGCGCCTTCACGAGCTCGCGCGAGCGCGCGGGCGCAAAGCGCCAGTCAGTCGTGAAGCTCGCGATCAGGTATTTCGCCTTGGTGTGCGCGAGCGCCGCGGTCAGGTCGCCGTCGAAGGCTTTGGCCGGATCGAAGTAGTCGAGCGCGCGTGTGATCAGCAAATAGGTGTTCGCGTCGAAGTAGTCGGCGAACTTGTCGCCCTGGTAGCGCAGATAGGACTCCACTTCGAATTCGACGTCGAAGCTGAAGTTGTAGACGTCGAGCGCGCCTTCGGCACGTCGTAGCGCACGGCCGAATTTCGCCGCCATATCGTCGTCCGACAGATATGTGATGTGGCCGATCATCCGTGCGACGCGCAAGCCCCGCTTCGGCTTCACGCCGTGCGCGTAGTAGTCGCCGCCATGGAAATCCGGATCCGACAGGATCGCCGAGCGCGCGACTTCGTTGAACGCGATGTTCTGTGCGGACAGCTTCGGCGTCGACGCCACCACGATGCAGTGCGCGACGCGGTCCGGGTACATCGTGCTCCACGCGAGCGCCTGCATGCCGCCGAGGCTGCCGCCCATCACCGCGGCGAAGCGCTCGATGCCGAATGCGTCGGCCACGCGCGCCTGCGCGTTCACCCAGTCTTCGACCGTGACGACGGGAAAGCTCGCGCCGTACGGGCGGCCTGTCGACGGGTCGATGCTCATCGGTCCGGTCGAGCCGAAGCACGAGCCGAGGTTATTCACGCCGATCACGAAGAAGCGGTTCGTATCGAGCGGCTTGCCGGGCCCGACCATGTTGTCCCACCAGCCGACGTCCTTCGGATTGTCGGCATAGACGCCCGCCACATGATGCGACGCGTTCAGCGCGTGGCAGACGAGCACCGCGTTGCTGCGCTCGCTATTAAGCGTGCCGTAGGTTTCGACCATGAGGTCGTAGTCGGCGAGCGAGCTGCCGCTTTGCAGTGGCAGCGGCTCGTTGAAATGCATTTTTTGTGGAGCGACGATCCCGATCGATTCCATTTATGTCCGCCTGTGACGATTGCTGGGCGGCTAAATGGTGTCGGCGACGCGCAAGAGAGGCGATTTCGCGCTGACGACCTCTTTAGCCGCATTTATGTGAACCGCAGACCATGAGTCCGGCAGGTTCGCGCGCCCGCAATCGAGTCAGCAAATCGGCGCGCTACAACAAGTTTTCAGGGTAATGCAGGTGGTTTCGTTGCAACGTCGACGCGTCGGCCGCTGCAACAATCAGGCGATGAGTATAGCGGAAAAACTGTAGCGGCAGCGTCGACGGGGGTGCATCGGCACCGCCCGGTCATGGCATGCGGCTCATTGCAGGATCAGAAGCAGCTGCGCGTCCGCATGCTCGCCGGGTGTGCGTGCGAAGCCGCTTCGCACATAGCGGTGCCAGCGGCCGATGATATAGCTGAGCAGCAGATTGGCGCGCACGGCCGGGTCGTAGCCGGCGGGCAGCGGCACGGTTATTTCAGGTGCTGCCGCGGTCGCGGTATCCGGCGCGATGGCTTGCGGCTCGAGCGGTGCGGCGCGCTCGCCGTCTACGCCATCGACACTTTCTTCTTCGATCACGCTTACCGCGCTCGCCGTTTGCACAGCTTGCGCCGCATGCGTGCTGTCGCCGTTCTGCTGCGCGTTCGCTTCCGTCAATCCCACGCGCAGGCATTGCTTCAGCGACGTCTCGATCCGCTCGAGTATCTGGTTGACGCGCTCGGTCAGCCGCTCGTGCTCGCCGACGAGCGCCTCGCAGGTCAGCACGCGCGTCATGCCGGGATTCTTCGCGGAGAAATTGAGCAGCGTGAGCGCGATCGCGCGCGCCTGCAGCACGCCGTTCGGCTCCTTCGCGACGATCTGGTTGATCAGGCCGAAGAGCGACTGCTCGATAAATTCGATCAGCCCCTCGAACATCTGCGCCTTGCTTGCAAAGTGCCGGTACAGCGCCGCTTCGGAGACGCCTAGCCGCGCGGCCAGCGCGGCGGTGGTGATCTTTTCGTTTTTCGGCGCCTCGAGCATCGCCGCTAGCGTTTGCAGAATGTGCACGCGGCGCTCGCCCGGCTTCAGGCGTGTGGCGCGGCCGCCCTGGCCGTTGCCGTCGGCGGCGATGCTGTGCGTTCCAGGTTGGTCGGGCTGGTCTTCGGTTACGGCCTCGTCATGCTTGCGGATCGGCTGCATGTCTGTCGTCCCTTCAGTCGCGCCGAGCGGTTGCCCAGTCGTAGCGATTTTAACGAACGAATGCGGCGGTCGACATAATGCGGGCGCCCCGTGCCCGGCAACCGCGCCGGAACGCCGTCCGCGCCGGTACGGCGCGGCAGGTGCCCGACAATCCAGACCGTGCCCAGGCCAAGCCGCTTATAGCTTTTGAGGTGGCCGCGCGTGTCTTCGACGAGAATCGCGTCCGCTGCGCGCACGTGTGCATCGCGCAGCGCCTTGCGCAGCATCGCCGGGTCGGGCTTCGCGCGCCAGCCGCGCCGGTCGCGCATATGCTCGACGGCGATCACGCGCTCGAACAGACGCCCGATGCGCAATTCGGCGAGCACCGCGTGCGCGTAGGCTTGCGGGCCGTTTGTCAGCACGATCTTGCGGCCCGGCAGCGCGGCGATCAGCCGCGCGAGGCCGCGTTCGCTGCGCAGCATCGAGCGCAGATCGCCGGGGAACGTGTGGACAACTTTCAGAAAATCGTGAGGATCGATCGGGTGATGACGTGCAAGACCGAGCAGCGTCGCGCCATAACGTTGCGTGTAGCCGACACGCAGCCGGTCGGCTTCTTCGTGTTCGACTTGCAGCGCATCGATGATGTACTGCGTCATCGCGGTGTTGATGGCGGGGAAGATGGCGTGCGACGCACGGTGCAAGGTGTTGTCGAGGTCGAACAGCCAGACCGGGTTGCCGGCTTCGATCTTCGGGCGGCGTCTCTTGTGAGCGTGGCGCATTGTTGGAATAGGTGGGGCGGACGGGCGGTCGGCGCCGGCCGGTCGCGGAGACGAACACGCGATCGATTGCGCCGTTAAACAAGGTCAGATGACCGAAGTCATCAGTATGCCCCTTATTGTGCGCATTGCGGCACGGGGCATGTCCAGGTTTGCTGGTGGTGTATCGGTGGGTGATGCTGCCCGGGCGAGAACCGCCCGGGCCGGCGGCGGGGTTTGCTTGCCGCCGAAAGATCTACTGCGGGTCTACTGCCGATTTACCGCGAGATGCGCAGCCTTCGCTCAATGCGAGCGGATCATCGTGCCGAACGGCTGCTCGGTCAGGATTTCGAGCAGCACCGAGTGCTCGATGCGCCCGTCGATGATGTGCACCGAGCGCACGCCGCTCTTCGCTGCGTCGAGCGCCGACGAGATTTTCGGCAGCATGCCGCCCGAAATCGTGCCGTCCGCGAACAGCGCGTCGATTTCGCGCGCGGAGAGATCGGTGAGCAGCGTGCCTTCCTTGTCCATCACGCCGGGGATATTCGTCATCATGACGAGCTTCTCGGCGTTCAGCACGACCGCGAGCTTGCCCGCGACGAGGTCGGCATTGATGTTGTACGAAAGGCCGTCTTCGCCGAAGCCGATCGGCGAGATAACCGGAATGAACGCATCGTCCTGCAATGCCTTGACGACCGCCGGATTGATCGATTCCACTTCGCCGACCTGGCCGATGTCGATGTACTGCCCCGGATTGTCCCGATCCGGCATCATCAGCTTGCGCGCATGGATGAGGCCGCCGTCCTTGCCCGTCAGGCCCACCGCGTGGCCGCCGAAATGATTGATCAGCGTGACGATATCCTGCTGCACTTCGCCGCCGAGCACCCATTCGACGACTTCCATCGTTTCTTCGTCGGTGACGCGCATGCCCTGGATAAAGGTGCCCTGCTTGCCGATTTTCTTCAGCGCCTGGTCGATCTGCGGGCCGCCGCCGTGCACGATCACCGGGTTGATGCCGACCAGCTTCAGCAGAATCACGTCGCGCGCGAAGCCCTGCTTCAGACGCTCTTCGGTCATCGCGTTGCCGCCGTATTTGATGACCACGGTCTTGCCGTGGTACTGGCGGATGTACGGCAACGCTTCGGCCAGAATTTCGGCCTTCAGTGTGGGCGCGATCTGGGACAGGTCGGAAAGCTCGGACATGGCGGCGGCTCGGCGGGGACAAGTGAAAACAAGGGCGAATTGTACACGCGTGGCGCGCTGCAACAGCGTTTTTGGCAAGCGTTGTTGCGGCGTGCGCAGCGTGCCGGCAGCGCGCGTTTCATGGCGCGCGATGCGCTTTACCGCGGTCGTTTCGATGCCTCGGCACGCGGTCCGGTTGCAGCGCAAAAACGCGTGCGCCGGTCGCCATTCCGCGTGCGTCGCGCGTTCATATGAAATCGACACTGCGGTGGCGCCGCCGGTTCTGCTGACCGGCCAGACGTGGCATCATTTCCTCGTCCCCCACCGGTTTCATCGCGCCGTTTATGAATCCGTCTGCTCCCCGATCGACAGCCTCGTCCCGCGCGGCCGGATTGCGCGACCCGAAAAGCGCGCGCGACCCGAAAAGCGGCCGCTGCCCGCGCTGCGGCCGTGCATTCGACTGCGGACAGGAAGCGCGAACCACCGACTGCTGGTGCCGCGCGATGCCGCCGCTTCCCGCCGACAAGCTCAGAGCGGGCAGCCGCTGCCTGTGCCCCGAGTGCCTCGCCGAGGAAATTGCACGCGCGCAGAACGATCCGGCGGCAGCCGCGGCCGCGGACGATTGACCGAAGCGGGACGCCGCGGTCCGGTCGGGCCAGGCCGGGCCAGGCTCTCAGCAGCCCCACGTGTTGCGTCAGTGACACAATGACGCGGCGCACCCTGCGTAGCCCGAACCGGCCCTTTGAGCGGTTAAACTGACACGATGCACCGCATCATGAACACCGGCCGGGTCAATCTCGAGCATCTTTTCTGGCTGCGCAGCCTCGCCATCATCGGCCAGTTGCTGACCATCGCGTTCGTCCAGACTTTCGTCGGCGTCACGCTGCCTTTGCCCGCGATGCTGCTCGTGATCGGTCTCGAGGTGATCTTCAACGGCTTTACGTGGCTGCGCGTCTCGATGCAGCGGCCCGAGTCGAACCTCGAGCTGTTCGGGCAACTGTGGGTCGATCTCGGTGCGCTATCGGCGCTGCTGTTCCTGTCCGGCGGCACAACCAATCCATTCGTTTCGCTGTACCTGCCATCGCTCGCGATCGCGGCAGCCGTGCTGCCGTGGCACCTGATGATCTGGCTCGCCGCGTTCGCGGTCGCATGCTACGCAGTGCTCGGTTTCGAATCGGTGCCGCTCAATCTGGATAACCCGGCGAACCTGTTCGACTACTACCGCGCCGGCATGTGGGTGAACTTCACGGTCAGCGTCGGGTTGATCGCGTGGTTCGTCGCGCGGATGTCGCAGGCGCTGCGCCAGCGCGATGCGGCGCTCGGCGACGCGCAGCAGCGGCTGTTGCGCGACGAGCGCGCGGTCGCGCTCGGCGTGCAGGCGGCGACCGTCGCGCACGAAATCGGTACGCCGTTGTCCACGATTGCGATGCTCACCGAAGAATTGCGCGACGCGGCGCGCACCGACACGGGGCTCAAACCGTATGCAGCCGATATCGATCTGCTCGAGCAGCAGATGTCGATGTGCACTTCAGCGCTCGCGCGTCTGCGCAGCCGGGCGTCGGCGCCGGGCAGCCGCCAGTCGGTCGGCGAGTGGCTCGATTCGTTCGTGCAGCAATGGCGGCTGCGTCACCCGCATGTCGAGCTCGATACGCTTGCCGCGGCCCCGGCCGGCGCCGTGGTCGACGACACGGTCGCCGTCAGCCAGATCCTGACCATCCTGCTCGACAATGCCGCGCGCGCGAGCCGCGATCACGTCACGCTGAAAGCGTCGCTGGTCGAACACGGCAGCGCGATCGAATTCGAAGTGTGCGACGCCGGGCCCGGCATTCCCGCCTCGCTGCGCGCGTCGCTCGGCACGGCGCCGGTCGACAGCACGCAGGGCGGCCACGGCGTCGGCCTGTATCTCGCGTTTTCGGCGGCGGCGCGCCTGGGCGGCTCGATCGAGCTCACCGATGCGCGCGACACGAGGCCGCGCGAAGTCACGCCGCGCGGCACGCGCGCGGTGCTGCGGCTGCCGGTCGCGGCTTACGATTCATCCGGCGCGGCCGATAAAGGCCTGGCGTCGTCCAACAAGGAGAAACAAGCATGAGCGACATGAATTTCCTCGTGATCGACGATGACGAGGTGTTCTCCGGCATTCTCGCGCGCGGTCTGACGCGGCGTGGCTACACGGTGGCCGAGGCACACAACGCGGACGACGCGATTCGCCTCGCGAACCAGCAGAAGTTCGGCCAGATCACCGTCGATCTGCATCTGGGCAAGGACTCGGGCCTCAATCTTGTCGCGCCGTTGCGCGAGCTGCAGCCGAACGCGCGCATGCTTGTGCTGACCGGCTACGCGAGCATCGCGACCGCGGTGCAGGCGGTGAAGGACGGTGCGGACAACTATCTGGCGAAGCCGGCCAATGTGGAGACGATACTCGCGGCGCTGCAAAGCGAAGCGAGCGCGGTGCAGGCGGAAGAGGCGATCGAGCATCCGACGCCGCTGTCGGTCGCGCGGCTCGAGTGGGAACATATCCAGCGCGTGCTGGCGGAAAACAGCGGCAATATTTCGGCGACCGCGCGCGCGTTGAACATGCATCGACGCACCTTGCAGCGCAAGCTCGCGAAGCGGCCGGTCAAGCAATAGCGTTCGGCTGGCGTCGGCGCGACGTGGCGCGCACAAGCGTCATGGATGCCGCGAGCGGCAAAGAAAAACGGGCGGCTTCTCACGAAGCCGCCCGTTTCAATTTCGCCAAACTACATACGGACCACGCAGCGTAACGCGCGCTGAGAATTACAGCACGTAGCGCGAAAGATCTTCGTCGTCGGCCACTTCGTTGAGCGCGCGGTCGACATACGCGCCGTCGATCACGA
This sequence comes from Paraburkholderia edwinii, assembly GCF_019428685.1. Lineage (NCBI taxonomy): Bacteria > Pseudomonadati > Pseudomonadota > Betaproteobacteria > Burkholderiales > Burkholderiaceae > Paraburkholderia > Paraburkholderia edwinii. The sequence continues at coordinate 139,538 of NZ_CP080095.1, read as the reverse complement.
CATTCGTGCCCGCATGGTTGCCGGCCGAGAACGACACTTCCTCGAGCAGCTTTTCGATCACCGTATAAAGCCGCCGCGCACCGATATTCTCGGTCTTCTCGTTCACGGAGAACGCGATTTCCGCAAGACGCCGGATGCCGTCGTCGGCGAATTCGAGGTGCACGTCTTCGGTTTCGAGCAATGCCTGGTATTGCTTGACGAGGCTCGCGTCGGTGGCGACCAGAATCGCTTCGAAGTCCTTCACCGACAGCGAATCAAGCTCGACGCGAATCGGAAAGCGCCCTTGCAGTTCCGGAATCAGATCGCTCGGCTTGGCCAGATGGAATGCGCCGCTAGCGATAAACAGGATGTGATCGGTCTTCACCATCCCGTACTTCGTGTTGATCGTCGTGCCTTCGACGAGCGGCAGCAGATCGCGCTGCACGCCCTGACGCGACACCTCGCCGCCGCCCGCTTCGTTGCGCGACGCGATCTTGTCGATTTCGTCAAGGAACACGATGCCGTTCTGCTCGACGTTCTGTACCGAGCGCGTCTTGATTTCCTCGTCGTTGAGCATCTTGCCCGCTTCCTCATCGGTCAGCAGCTTCAACGCTTCCTTCACCTTGAGCTTGCGGCGCGTCTTCTTGCCGCCGCCCAGATTCGCGAACATCGAACGGATCTGCTCGGTCATGTCTTCCATTCCGGGCGGACCCATGATGTCCATGCCGCTTGCGGGCGCCTCGATGTCCAGTTCGATTTCCTTATCGTCGAGCTGGCCCTCGCGCAGGCGCTTGCGGAATGTCTGGCGCGTCGAGCTCGGTTCGTCGTGATGCTCGGCGCCGCCCGAGCCGAAGCCGACCGGGCGCGCGCCCGGCAGCAGGATATCGAGGATGCGGTCTTCGGCCTGGTCCTGCGCTTTCGTGCGCACTTTGCGCATTTCCGTCTCGCGCGTCTGCTTGACCGAAATCTCCATCAGGTCGCGCACGATGCTGTCGACGTCGCGGCCCACGTAACCGACTTCGGTGAATTTGGTCGCTTCGATCTTGATGAACGGTGCGTCCGCGAGCTTCGCGAGACGCCGTGCGATCTCGGTCTTGCCGACGCCGGTCGGTCCGATCATCAGAATGTTCTTCGGCGTGATTTCCTGCCTGAGTGGGTCGGCGACCTGCTGACGGCGCCAGCGATTGCGCAGCGCGACGGCGACGGCCTTCTTCGCGCGGTCCTGACCGATGATGTGTTTGTCGAGTTCCGAGACGATCTCGGCGGGAGTCATGGTGCTCATCGTGGGTCCTTACTCGATCGTCTCGATGACGCGATTGTGGTTCGTATAGATGCACATGTCGCCGGCAATCTCGAGCGACTTTTCGACGATTTCGCGCGGCGACAGCTCGGTGTTGTCCGTGAGCGCTCGGGCCGCGGCCTGCGCATACGCGCCGCCGGAGCCGATCGCGCAGATGCCGCCTTCAGGATCGAGCACGTCGCCGTTGCCGGTGATGACCAGTGTGGTCTGCGCGTCGGCAGTGATCAGCATGGCCTCGAGCCGGCGCAGCATGCGGTCGGTGCGCCAGTCTTTCGCGAGCTCGACGGCCGCGCGGGTGAGGTTGCCCTGGTGCTTTTCCAGCTTTGCTTCGAAGCGATCGAGCAGCGAAAAGGCGTCGGCCGTGCCGCCGGCGAATCCGACCAGCACCTTGCCGTTATAGATGCGCCGGACTTTCTTCGCGCCGCCCTTCATGACGATATTGCCGAGCGTGACCTGGCCGTCTCCGCCAAGCGCGACCTTATCGCCGCGGCGCACGGAGACGATCGTCGTGCCGTGAAATTGCTCCATATGCGTTCCTTCCTTGTGCAAAACAGGTGGTACGCGGTGCCGGCGCTGCGTCACCGCGAAAATCCGTGACAGCGGACGGCGCGCGACGTTTCTTCAACGCGCGCGCGTTCTACGCATCCGGTTTATTTTAGGGCTTACGAGCCCATATCAAGGGGGCCGTGGTGATGAGCGCGTCAGAAATGGCGTGCGCAATTGCCGAGAATTTCGACAGAAGAATCTGAAATGACCGGTAAATCGTGCGTGATTTCAAACGCCGATGACGGTGAAGCTTACCTGTCGTTGCGGTTGCAACGCGGTTGCGATCGAGACGGGAGACGAAACTGAAAACAAAAGAGGCGCACGAACCCGTGCGCCTCACGAGGAAGCAGCGATAAGGACGCGGACCCCGCGCCGCGCCTGACAGACGTTCAGTCGCCGAACAGCTTCTGGCGCAGCTCGCGGCGCTCCTGCGCTTCGAGCGACAGCGTGGCGGTCGGCCGCGCGATAAGGCGCGGAATGCCGATCGGCTCGCCGGTTTCTTCGCACCAGCCGTACTCACCCGATTCGATCCGCGCGAGCGACTGCTGCACTTTCTTCAGCAGCTTGCGCTCGCGATCGCGCGTGCGCAGTTCGAGTGCATGCTCTTCCTCGATCGTCGCGCGATCGGCCGGGTCCGGCACGATCACGGTTTCGCGCAGATTTTCGGTGGTTTGGCCGGCATTGCGGAGAATCTCCGCTTGCAGCTGCTCGAGCCGGTTCTTGAAGAAAGCGAGCTGATCCTCGTTCATGTAATCCTTGTCGCTCATCTTCAGGATTTCGGCTTCAGTCAAGAGTCGTTTCGTCGTCATCTGGCTTGCTTCTTCAATGTGAGGCAAACGGTGAGATTTGCCCGCACTTTCGTGTTGCCCGCATAGGCGCTTCAAAGTCGCTTTGAAGACGCTCAATTCTCGCGCCGGCGAACACGGACGGTGGGCTGTCGTGACGCCGAAGCGCCGATGCGGGGCCGAACTCCTCTGGAAACCGATCTACAGATACAGCTACTCCTGAGGCAATGCTTCCCTGGCAGCGCGCGTAATGAGCCGGCGTGCCTGCCGGCATATCGGCGTATTCCCCGGATCAGGTTTTCCGGCGCCTTTGCTTGCCCGGCACGGTTGCGCGCTGACCGGGCGATTCGTTCTCATTCTCCAGCGGGGCTGTATTGTAACTGAATCACAATGCAGCCCCGCAATCCGGGGCAATCCCTGTCACGACCCCGGATATCGACAAAATATAACGCGGCAACTGTTAAAAAGCGATGGTCCTGCGTACGTTAGACCGCAGGAATTCCCCGTGTTTCGCGCGATCGCAACGGCCGTTACGATCGCCTGCCGCGCGGCAGCGAATTCAGGCCGCGAACTCAAGCCGCGAGTTCAAGCCGCGAACTCAGACAAGACACGCGTCGAGGCCGTCGGTGATCAGATCCTGCGGCAGCTCAATGCCGATAAAGACCATCTTGTTGGTCTTCTTCTCGGCAGGTAGCCACTTGGCTGCGAGATCGCTGCCCATCATCTGATGGACGCCCTGGAACACCACCTTGCGATCGACGCCCTTCATGTACAGCACGCCCTTGTAGCGCAACAGCCGCTCGCCGTAGATCTGCAGAATACCGCCGAGGAAGTCTTCGAGCCTGTTCGGATCGAACGGTTTGTCGCTGCGATACACGAACGATTTGATCTTGTCGTCGTGATGCGCGTGATGGTGGTGGTGATGCGCGTGGTCGTGACCTTCGTGATCGCAATGGCCATGCTCGTGATCGCAGCTGGCATGGTCGTGATCGTGATCATGCGCGTGGTCGTGATCGTGCTCGTCTTCGGCAAGGAAGTCGGGGTCGATCTCGAGCTTCGCGTTGAGGTTGAAGCCGCGCAGGTCGAAAATTTCCTTGATCTCGGCGTCGCCGAAGTTCACGACCCTGATCGCCGCCTTCGGGTTCATATGCATCAGACGATGCCGCAGGTCGCCGAGCGCCGCTTCGTCGACCAGATCCGATTTCGTGACGAACAGCCGATCCGCGAAGCCGACCTGGCGCTGCACGACTTCGTGTTCATCGAGCTGATGGTTCGCGTGCTTCGCATCGACGAGCGTGATGATCGCGTCGAGCAGGAATTCGTCGGCGATGCTGTCGTCCATGAAGAACGTCTGCGCGACCGGGCCCGGGTTCGCGAGACCCGTGGTCTCGATCACGACGCGCTCGAAATCGAGCTTGCCCGCCTGCTTCTGCGCGGCGAGATCGGCCAGCACGCGCGCGAGGTCGCCGCGGATCGTGCAGCAGATGCAGCCGTTGCTCATCTGGATGATCTGCTCATCGGACTCCTGCACGAGGATCTCGTTGTCGATGTTCTCTTCGCCGAACTCGTTTTCGATCACGGCGATCTTCATGCCGTGCTGCTCGGTCAGGATGCGCTTGAGCAGCGTGGTTTTGCCGCTGCCCAGAAAGCCGGTGAGGATGGTCACGGGAATCATGTTGGTCGCCATATCGTGTCGCCTGTCCTGTATGGGGTGAATCTCATAGGCTCAATGAGCGGACTAAATAAGACCCACGTGTGAATCGGGGGCGGGAACCGCCGGCTTGTTGAGCTTTATTCAAGCCCTGCCCCGGCGGATCGAGCCGGATATTGAAACATATCTGCGGGGGCGCTGCCGAACGCCCGGTTTCGGCTAAGTCATACCGGCGCCGTTCGCCCTCGTGAAACAGTCAGAACTATGGGCGATCACGTGATTTGCAACAATAGGCCTTTCAGGTATTCCCCTTCCGGGAAGGCCGTCAGCAGCGGATGGTCGACGCCGGCGCCGAGGCGCTTGAGGATTCGGGCATCGACACGCGCATCCGCTGCCGCGCCCGCGACGATCTTCTGAAACAGATCAGCATCGATCGCGCCCGAGCACGAATACGTGAACAACAGGCCGCCCGGACGCAGCAGCCTGAAACCGCTCAGGTTGATGTCCTTGTACGCGCGCGCGGCCCGGTCGACATGCTCGCGCGAGGGCGCGAACTTCGGCGGGTCCAGCACGATGAGGTCGAAGCGCTCGCCTTCGTCGGCCAGGCGTCGCAGCGTCTTGAACGCATCGGCGTCGAGCCATGTGGCGCGAGCGGGGTCGAAGCCGTTTGCTACGACGTTTTGCTGCGCAAGCGCGAGTGCTTCGCCCGACGAATCGATCGATACGACGCGCTTCGCGCCGCCTTTGAGCGCCGCCAGCGAAAAGCCGCCCGTGTAGCAGAAGCAGTTCAGCACGTCGCGATCGTGCGCGTACTGCTGAACGAGCGCGCGGTTGTCGCGCTGGTCGACATAAAAGCCGGTTTTGTGGCCATTGCGCACGTCGACGTGATATCTCACGCCGTTTTCGCTCGCAATCAGCGTGTCGGGCGGAGCGTCGCCGGCCATCACGCCGGTGATGGGCTCGAGTCCTTCCTTGTCGCGAATCGATACGTCCGACCGCTCGTACACGTTCGGGCAGCCGGTCGTGCCCGTCAGCGCGGCGACGATCGCGTCTTTCCATGCCTCGACGCCGGCCGCCATGAACTGGCAGACGAGCTGGCCGCGCGCGGTTTCATCGTCGGCGATGTAGTAGTCGACGATCAGGCCAGGCAAGCCGTCCGCTTCGCCGAAAATCAGCCGCACGGCGCCTGTGTCGCGCACCATCGCCTGCCGGTGCGCGCGCGCGCGCTGCACGCGGCGCTTGAAGAAGGCGTGGTCGATCGGCTCGGCTTCGTCGAAGCTCCAGACGCGTGCGCGAATCTGCGAATGCGGGCTCCACGCGGCGCGCGCGAGAAAGCGGCCGTCGTGGGCGCGCACGAGCACGGTCGCGCCGATGCCCGGCTTGCCGTCGACCCGATCGATCGCGTTCGCGTAGACCCATGGGTGGCGGCGCAACAGCGACTTTTCCTTCGACGGTTTGAGCGTGACGGTATTCATGAGTGTTAGGTGTATTCAGCAGAACAATGTGCGTTGGGGCGGATGACGGGAAGCGCTGCGCGCCTTGCGTCCCGTGCGCCTGATGAAGCCAGTTCGCGGCTAGCTCGCGGCCATCAGCGGTGATTGGCGGTTAAGCGGTCGGTCGCGCCTTGCGGCACGGCGCGCTTCGCGCATCCTTCGCTATTCGCGTTTTTTCGCGCGCGGATGCGCCTGATCGTAGACCTGCGCGAGGTGTTGAAAATCGAGCGCGGTATAGACCTGCGTCGCCGTGATGCTCGCGTGGCCGAGCAGCTCCTGCACTGCGCGCAGATCTCCGCTCGATTGCAGCACGTGCGTCGCGAACGAATGGCGCAGCACGTGCGGGTGCACATTAGCAGGAATGCCGGCCAGCAGCGCCATGCGCTTGACGCGCTCGCGCACGGCATTGGGCGACATCCGCTTGCCGCGCGCGCTGAGAAACAGCGGATGCGGATCGAGCTTGACGAACTCGCCGCGCACGGCGAGCCACGCGCGTAACGCAACGAGTGCCTTGCTGCCGACCGGCACGACGCGCCGGCGATTGCCCTTGCCGAGCACTTCGACTTCTGCCGCATCGAGCTTGAGCCAGCCGGCCGAGCGATAACCGTCGTCATCGGCGAAATGGACGTCGAGGCCGACCAGTTCCGCGAGCCGCAAGCCGGACGAATAGAACAGCTCGAGCATCGCGTGATCGCGCAGGCCTTCGGTGTTGCCGGCGACGGGCGCTTCCATGAGCTTGTGCGTATCGTCGACCGACAGCGCCTTCGGCAGCGTTTTCGGCTGCTTCGGCGCGCGCACCGTCGCGACCGGATTGGCCGGCAGTTCGACGCGCCCCGCGAGCCATCGATAAAACGCGCGCCATGCCGACAGCCGGTGCGCTATCGAGCGCGCGGTGAGACCGCCCGCGTACGCACGCGCGACGGCGCCGCGGATGTCGGTCGCCGTCAGGCTTTCCAGAGGCCGGCCGTTCGCGAGCTTCTTCAGCTCGTCGAGTTCGTGCGTGTAGCCGCGCAGCGTATGCGCGGACAGCCGCCGCTCGTGTTCGAGACTCGACAGATAGGCGGCGACCGGGTCGGCGAGCGTCACGATGAGCGTGTTCCGTTAGCGCGCGAGCGGCCGGTGATGCGTGCCCGGCGAACGGAGCGACGGTGCATGATCAGCGCGGCAGCAGCCGGCTCAATGCGGCGCTGGCGAGCGTGCCGATCTGCGTGAGGAAGTCGGTCGCCATGCCGTCGTGAAAGCGTCGCGGGTCGGCCGAGCCCATCACGAGCAGGCCGAACACGTTGCCGGTTTCGTCGCGCTCCGGGTCGCGCAGCGCGATCAGCGAGATCGATTCGATCGCGTCGCTGCCCGCGCCGTTCGCGCCGTGGGCTCCGTTCGTCCCGTTTGCCCCATTCACGGCGTCGGGCGCGCTCGACCCTTCACCCGGCGGCGCGGCCAAAACGGCCGGCCCGGCCGGCCCGAGCCATTGCGCGGCTTCGAACCCGGTGTTCGCGCCGCAATACGGCGTAGCGAGGCTGCCCGCGAAAATGCGCACTTCCTCGCCGACCTGACGCGTGAAGTCTGCTTGCAGATACGGCTCGGCGACATCCCACACGCGCAGCGCGGTTTGCGGCACATCGAACACTTCGCGCAGGCCGTGCGAGATCGTGCGCGGCAGCGCATACGGATCGCGCTCCGCCATCACGCGAGCGGTCCAGCGGTTGAACTTCGCCGAGATGCTGTCGTTCTCGTGGCCGTAGCGCAGCAGTTCGGCGAGGCGCCGCTCGAGCAGCTTGTTCTTCTCGCGCAGCATTTCCATCTGCCTTTCCTGCAGCGACACCGCGGCTTTGCCATGCGGGTTCGCGAGACGGATGGTCGCGAGCAGTTCCGCGTGGTCTGCGAAGAATTCGGGGTTGGCGAGCAGGTAGTCGGCGACTTCGCGATCGTTCATGTTTTCAGCCATAAGGCCGCGCAGGCGATCCCGCCGCGCGGCAGTCAAGGTAATCAGTCGGCGAGCTCGATCTCGCCCTCGAACACCGTTGCAGCCGGGCCCGCCATCAGCAGCGCCGCATCGCCGCCGGCCCACGAGATGGTCAGCACGCCGCCGTGAGTGTGCACAGTGACGGGCGAGTCCAGCAAGCCGCGCCGCACGCCCGCGGCCACCGCCGCGCACGCGCCCGTGCCGCACGCGAGCGTCTCGCCGGCGCCGCGTTCGTAGACGCGCAGCCTGATCTCGTTGCGCGCGACGATCTGCATGAACCCCGCGTTCACGCGCTGCGGAAAGCGCGGATGCGATTCGATGACGGGACCGTCGGTGGTAACCGGAAAAGCCTCGACATCGTCGACGACCTGCACCGCGTGCGGATTGCCCATCGACACCACCGACACCCAGCGCGTCGCGCCGTTCACGTCGATCGGCCAGAGCGTGTCGGCGCCTTCGCGGCGCGGCTGATGTTCACCGTCAAGGCCGCTCGCGTCGAATGGCACACGTGCCGGCTCGAATATCGGCGTGCCCATATCGACGGTCACCTCGCCGTTTTCCTGCATCGTCAGCGTGATGACCCCGTTCGGCACCTGCACGCGCACGCTGCGTGCGTCGGTCAGACCCGTGTCGCGCACGAACTTGACGAAGCAGCGCGCGCCGTTGCCGCAATGCTCGACCTCACCGCCGTCGCAGTTAAAGATGCGATAGCGGAAATCGACGCCGTCGACGGTCGGCTTTTCGACAAGCAGCAACTGGTCCGCGCCAATGCCGAAATGCCGGTTCGCGAGCGCGCGCACGTGCGCGGCCGTCAGGTTGACGGGCCGCGTAAAGCCGTCGAGCACGACAAAATCGTTGCCCGCGCCATGCATCTTGGTGAATTTGAGTTTCATGCCGCTATTGTAAGTGACGCGGAACCGCTGCCGTGTGTCGTGTGCGCGTCAATAAAACCCCGGCTGACCCGGCGGGCGCGTCTTGAACCGCTTGTGCACCCAGTAATACTGCTCGGGGATGCGCGGAATCTGTTCTTCGAGAAATGCGTTCATGCGGCGCGCGTCGGCTTCGTCGTCGCCGGTCGGGTAGTTGTCCCACGGCTTGAAGACCCGAAGCTTGTAACCCTTGTAGTTCGGCAGCACTTCGCCGATAAACGGCACCACCTGCGCATGCCCGACCTTCGCGAGACGCCCGACGGCCGTCAGCGTGCAGGTCGGCACGCCGAAAAACGGCACGAAGGTCGAGTTGCGCATGCCGTAGTCCATATCGGCGCCGAGCATCACGGGCTTGCGATCGCGCAGCCAGCGCAGCACGATACGCGCGCTGTCCGCGCGGCTGGCCATTTCGGCATCGAAACGGCCGCGCGCCGCTTTTGCAACGGCTTCGAGTTCCGGATTCGACATCGGCTGATAAAGCGACCCGCACGGCCGCCGCAGCGAGTAATTGAGGAAGATCGAGCCCGCCTCGATACCGACGAAATGAAAGCCGAGAAACAGCGTGGGCGGCAGGTTCGGATCGGTCAGATCGATGTCGCTTTCGAGCTGCACGAGCTTTTCGAGCTTTTTCGCCGAGCCGAACCATTGGACGCTGCGCTCCAGATAGCTGCGGATCGCATGCCGGAAGTGCTTCTGTGCGACGTCTTCGCGCACCTCGTCACTCCATTCGGGAAAGCACAGTTTCAGGTTGATATGGACGATGCGGCGGCGCCGGCTCGGAATCTGGTAAAGCAGCCAGCCGAGTCCGTCGCCGAGCCGTGCCACGAACCCGTAGGGCAAGATCGCGAAGAATTTGAGCAGCCCGATGGCCAGCTTCGGCCCGAAGCGGCTCAGCATGCAAACACTCGACTCGAATTGACGGAAAAGCGCGCGCGGCGCGGCTCTGCGCATAAGCGGGCGCGCGGGTGGACCAGGGGCGGATAGGAATGCAGCACGCGTGGTTACTCTGTGACGATTAGAAGAAGTCGCTATAATAAGGGCTTCGCCGAGTTAATAGACAACTTGCGGGGCGAAGCCGAAAGCGTTCTGTTTTCGTCAACCAATATGGCTGAAAAGGCCATTAATGGTTTTCGAGGGGCGCAGCCGGTTAGGAAATCCGCTAAAGCGTCGCCGCTTCAGGCTCTAGAAGTTGGCTACGTGAAACTCAAACCCGTAACCACATAACAAGGAGTCTGCAACGTGGCAAACGACTTTCTTTTCACCTCCGAATCCGTTTCCGAAGGCCATCCGGACAAAGTCGCGGACCAAATCTCCGACGCAATTCTCGATGCGATCTTCACGCAGGACAAATACTCACGCGTAGCGGCTGAAACGCTGTGTAACACGGGTCTCGTCGTGCTGGCAGGTGAAATCACCACCACGGCCAACGTCGACTACATCCAGGTCGCGCGTGAAACCATCAAGCGCATCGGCTACGACAACACCGATTACGGTATCGACTATCGCGGCTGCGCGGTGCTCGTCGCCTACGACAAGCAGTCGCCGGACATCGCGCAAGGCGTCGATCGCGCACACGACAACAACCTCGATCAGGGCGCCGGCGACCAGGGCCTGATGTTCGGCTATGCGTGCGACGAAACGCCGGAACTGATGCCGCTGCCGATCCACCTGTCGCATCGCCTCGTCGAGCGCCAGGCGAATCTGCGCCGCGACGGCCGTCTGCCGTGGCTGCGTCCCGACGCGAAGTCGCAGGTCACGATCCGTTACGTTGACGGCAAGCCGCATTCGATCGATACCGTTGTGCTGTCCACGCAGCATGCGCCGGAAATCGAACTGTCCACGCTGCGCGAAGCGGTGATCGAAGAGATCATCAAGCCGACGCTGCCGGCCGATCTGATCAAAGGCGACATCAAGTTCCTCGTGAACCCGACCGGTCGTTTCGTGATTGGCGGTCCGCAGGGCGATTGCGGTCTGACGGGCCGCAAGATCATCGTCGATACGTACGGCGGCGCGGCTCCGCACGGCGGCGGCGCGTTCTCGGGCAAGGATCCGTCGAAGGTCGACCGCTCGGCTGCCTATGCGGGTCGCTATGTGGCGAAGAACATCGTCGCGGCAGGCCTCGCGTCGCGTGCGCTGATTCAGGTTTCCTACGCGATCGGCGTGGCGCAACCCACTTCCGTGATGGTCAACACGTACGGCACGGGCCGGGTGTCGGATGCGACGATCCAGCGTCTCGTGCTCGAGCACTTCGATCTGCGTCCGAAGGGCATCGTCCAGATGCTCGACCTGCTGCGTCCGATCTACGAGAAGACGGCTGCGTATGGCCACTTCGGCCGCGAAGAGCCGGAATTCACGTGGGAAGCGACGGACAAGGCGCTTGCGCTCGCTGAAGCGGCCGGCACGGAGCCGGTCGTCGCGATCGCGTAAGTAGAACCGGTAGAAGGTAGTTCTCGCACCCTGCAAGCGCGACGCGCTTGCAGGGTGTTTTTCATTGCGCGGCCGGAAAGCGGCGTGCGAGCGAGGGAACTAGCGGGCGAACACGAACCAGCCGGTGCTCGTCGTCGACGTGCGGCGCGGGCTGCGGCTCGTGCCCATCCTGGCGCGTGCAGCGGCGTTCAAGCCACGCACGACATTGAGTCCGCCGGCGATGCCCGCGACGCGCAACGGCGTCGGACGGCGCAGCAGCAGCGTGCGCAGCGAAAAATGACGCGACGTGCGTTGCATTTTCAGCGTCGAAAAGAACGTACGAAACCACATGCGCACGCTATCGACAGGGCTTGCATCGCGCCACTGTTCGGCGAGCGCGCGCGTGCGCGCGGAATGATGACGCAGCGCGCCCACGACACGTCGGCGCGCGGGGCGCGCCGCATTGAATGCGGCGCGAGTGAGACCAGTACTCAGGAAGGTATGCATGGCGTGTGTTTTTTCAGGCAGCGTGATGCGCGCACGAGAAGTGCACCAACCGTGCCAGCTTGGATTCGGAAACGTGCTGGACAATGCGCTTGCGAACAGGTGTGTAAATGAGCGCGTAAATATGCGCATAAGTGTGCGCATAAGACCCGCGGGCATGGTGCGCGTAAACAGCACCGGCGCGCCGGTTGCAAAAGCCTGACGAATCGTGAAAGTCCGCGCAGAGTGCCGCAGAGGGCCGCGCGCGCAAGAAACAACGGATGGTCGAAATCGACATGCATGCAGGCTACACGCGATCGATGACGCGAGGAAGTCGGGTTTTTACCCTTGCGGCCATCGTTTGTACGATGCGAAAGCGGCTGTTGATACGGCATGCTGCATATCGATTGCGCCCTTTCCGTCTGTCAGGTTTCAAGCCGGGCTCGAACGATGTGCATTGTTGCATCGGCGACGTGCGGCGTGCCCTCATCCGATACTGCCCCATGTGATCGGCTGCGTTTTACAATCGTGGTTTAGCCGTCGAACGCCATCGGAAATGTCCATGTCCGTCCATTCGAAGAAAGAGCAGGTCGAGGTGTTGCGCGAGCAGGGCTTTGTCATCGTGCCGGGTTTGATGTCGCCCGCTCGCTGCGGCGAACTGAAGCAGATCGCGCAACAGCAGCTGCACGAAGCGGCCGCGCCGCTCGAATTCGAGGCGGACCTGAAATATCCGGGCGCACCGGACTCGAAGCATGCGCCGGGCGGACATACGGTGCGGCGCCTGCTCGATGCCTATGCGCGTCACGCGTTGTTTCGCGAAGCCGCCACGTCATCCGAGATTCGCAGCTGGATGGAACTGTACTTCGGCGAAGAGCCGCGTCTTTCGCGTGCGCACCACAACTGCATGATGACCAAGCATCCCGCGTACGGCAGCCTGACAGGCTGGCATCGCGACGTGCGTTACTGGTCGTTCGAGCGCGACGACCTGGTTTCCGTGTGGTTCGCGCTGGGCCGCGAGACCGTCGATAACGGCGCGTTGTGGCTCGTGCCGGGCTCGCATACGGCGGCGCTCACCTCCGAGCGTTTCGACGACGCGAAATTCTTCCGCTCCGATCTGCCGGAAAACCAGGCGTTGATTCAAACCGCGGTGTCGCCGGAATTGAATGCCGGCGACGTCGTCTTTTTCCACTGCAACACGCTGCATTCGGCCGGCAAGAATCTGACGAACGACGTGAAGTTCTCACTCGTGTTCACGTATCACGGCGCGAGCAATGTGCCGCTGCCGGGCTCGCGTTCGGCGTCGAAGCCCGAAGTGGCGTTTTGAAGTGGCGTTCTGACGTTGCGCTTTGAAGCGGCGGCGAATACGCCGCCTGCGCGGCCTAGCGCCTACCGCCCAGCGTCAGTCCGATCAACCCTGCAATCGTCGCAATTGCGCCACCCGCGAGCAGATAGATCGTCTTGTTCGTCGGCGCGCCGGTGAAGACGCGCGACACGTCATTGCTGAACGAATGAAATGACTGTCCGCCGAAATACAGCAACACGATGCCGCCGACGAGCAATGCAATGGAAACCGCCTTGGTCATTACACAATCCTCCTTGATGTCGATTTGATGGCTGCAGCAAACGCGCCATTCTGCCTGATCCCGCAGTGTGGGCCGCCGCGGGATGCCCGTGCAGCGTACACGCCGATTGGCTACCATAACGCATTCGTCGTACGAACTTTCGTACGAATACCTGTAGCGCATCGCAAATGCGGTGCCGCGTTCTCTTCCCAGTAGTCCCCCCGCGGTTTCCATCGAGAATCAAGGATTCGAGCCATGGCTTACGAAGCAGCTTCAGCACGCTATTCCGACATGCAGTACCGCGTTTGCGGCAAGACCGGCCTCAAGCTGCCGGCGCTGTCGCTCGGTCTGTGGCACAACTTCGGCGACACGACGCCGATTTCCACGCAGCGTGAAATCCTGCGCTCGGCGTTCGACCTCGGCATCACGCACTTCGACCTCGCGAACAACTACGGGCCGCCGTACGGCAGCGCCGAAACCAACTTCGGCCGTCTCTTCAAGGAAGACTTCAAGCCATACCGCGACGAACTGCTGATCTCGTCGAAGGCCGGCTACGACATGTGGCCGGGGCCGTACGGCCAGGGCGGCGGCTCGCGCAAGTACGTGCTTGCAAGTCTCGATCAGAGCCTCAAGCGCATGGGCCTCGACTACGTCGATATCTTCTATTCGCACCGCTTCGACCCGGACACGCCGCTCGAAGAAACGGCCGGCGCGCTCGCGACGGCAGTGCAGCAAGGCAAGGCGCTCTATATCGGCATTTCGTCGTATTCGGCCGGCAAGACGCGCGAGATGGTCAAGCTGCTGCGCGAATTGAACGTGCCGCTGCTGATCCATCAACCGGCGTACAACATGCTGAACCGCTGGATCGAGCATGAGCTGCTCGATGCGCTCGAAGAAGCGGGCGCCGGCACGATCGCGTTCACGCCGCTCGCGCAAGGGCTGCTAACCGGCAAGTATCTGAACGGCGTCCCGGCGGATGCGCGCATGAACAAGGCGGGCGGCGATTCGTTCACGTCGGAACATCTGAGTGCGCAAAACATCGATCACGTGCGCAAGCTCAACGACATCGCCCAGCGTCGCGGTCAAAGCCTCGCGCAAATGGCGCTCGCATGGGCGCTGCGCGATCCGCGCGTGACGTCGGTGCTGATCGGTGCGAGCAAGCCCGAGCAGGTGCGCGAAAACGTCGGCGCACTGCGCAATCTGTCGTTCACGAAGGATGAGCTGGCAGAAATCGATCGCCATGCGACCGAAGGCGGGGTCAATCTGTGGGAGAAGCCGTCGACCGATCAGCAAGTCTGAACGATATCTGTCGTAGCGATCGCAAGACCCGTCGGACCATCGGAGCCGCCGCAATGCATCTCGATGCACGGCGGCTTTTTTATCGACCGCTGCTGCGGACAACGAAGGTTTGCACCGCTACACAAGCGCGGGCAGTCCCTCGACGAGCGCCACCGCGAATACGACGCCGAGTAGCGCGCCCATGACGCGTAGTGAGTTGCGCTTCAGAGCCGTGTTGCACGGTAGGGCGCTCAGAAAAAGCGCGCCGGCCAGCGCCATCGGAATGACCAGGATGAAGTCGCTGATGGTGAAGTAGCCCATGTTCGTCTCCTTCTCTATTACTTGTGTCGAGCGGCCGCGCGGTCGTTCTGTTTCTTATGATGCGGCTGCAACGCTCGATTTGAGTATAGGTGACGTTGCGGATGCCAAAGTGGGTGACGTCGCATCGAATGCATCGCGGTGTTGCCACTGAAGCCCCACCGGACGGGGCTTTCCGCGATCCTCGCGGTTGTAGGCAACTTTTGAAAAGTATGTTGAATACTTACGCCTACCTTTCTGATTATGCGTGTCGAAGCCCTTGTTGCCCGTTCAGGGTGACGTCCCTTACGCCGCGCCGACACGCTCGCGGCCGCGCAGCCACGATGCGCCGGCAATGCCGATCAGCAGCAGGGCGGCGACGAGCCCAGCGACGCCGTTCCATGCATGCGCGGCCCACACGTGCCCGCCGTACGAGCCGATGATGCTCGATCCGAGGTAGTACGCAAGCAGATAAAGCGCGGCGGCTTGCCCTTTCGCTTCTTTGGCGAGGCGCCCGACCCAGCCGCTCGCGACCGAGTGCCCGGCGAAGAAACCGAACGTGAAGCACGCGATACCGGCAGCGATTGCGACGTACGAATGGAACAGCGTGAGCGCGACGCCGATCAGCATGATCGCGAGACCGCCGCTCAGCACGCGCGCGCGACCGAAGGTATCGGCCATGCGTCCCGACCACGGCGACGCGACCACGCCCGTCAGATAGACGACGAAGATGCTGCCGATCGCGGTCTGGCTCAGGTTGAACGGCGGCGCGAGCAGCCGGTAGCCGATGTAGTTGTACAGCGTGACGAAGCTGCCCATCAGCACGAAGCCCATCAGAAACAGCAGGCGCAAGCCCGGCCGCTTCAGATGCCCGAACAGCGCGCGGCGATGATGCGCGAAGCTCAGGCCGCGGCGCGGCACGAAATGGCGCGACGGCGGCAACAGCGAGCGAAACGCGAGCATCGACAGGATGCCGAGCACGCCGATCGTGCCGATCGACACGCGCCACGAGAACAGGTCCGCGACGATGCCGGTAATCACGCGCCCGGCCATGCCGCCGATCGCCGTGCCGCCGACATAGAGGCCCATGGCGAGCCCGAGACCGTCGGGATGCACTTCCTCGGCGAGATAGGCCATCGCAACTGCGGGCACGCCGCCGAGCGCGATGCCTTCGAGCGCGCGCAACAGCAGCAGCGTGCCCCAATGCGACGTAAACGCGACCGCAACGGTAAGCACGGAAGACACGGTGAGCGACGCCGTCATCAGCTTGTGACGGCTCCATCCTTCAGAGGCGAAGCCTGCTGCGAAAATCGCGAAGGCAAGCGCGGCGGTGGAGAGCGACAGCGACAGACTGCTTTGCGCAGGGCTCACGCCGAAGCTTGCCGAAAACGCCGGCAGCAACGGTTGCACGCAATAGAGCAGGGAAAACGTGGCGTAGCCGGCGAATAGCAACGCGAGACTGGCTCGCCAGTAAGCGCGTGTGCCGCGTTCGAGGAACGGAATGTCGGGCTTGAACGACGGGGTGGACGGGGCGGATGCGGTGGAGGACGCGGACGGAGAAGGCGCAGCCGAAGCTGCGCCCCGCTTGCGTTCCGGCGGTGCAGTCACGAACAGAATCTCCCTGAAAATCAGCTGGGTCTAAACGATACGCCGATCCTATGTACGGCGTCGCCGGGATGTACGGAGATGTGCGTAACCCGGTGCGCAATCGGCGTGCTCGGCCCGCGCTGTGATGCATCGTATGCACCGCCGCGCGAGTCCGGGAAAAGGCAGAAAAGAGAAAAGCGGCGCGATCCGTTGCCGCCAGCCGTTAGCTGTTACCGCGCGGCACTTGGCGCTTGCACCGCGCTCGCCGGCTTGTCGTCGCCCTCGGGAGGGTGAACGATCTGATCTCCGGTCGGCAGCTGCGATACATCCCAGCCGCCGCCAAGCGCCTTGATCAACGCGACGCTCGCGGCCATCCGGCGGCGCGCGATCGAGACCGCCTGCACTTCGTTGTTCAACGCCGTGGTTTGCGCGACGACGACGTCGAGATAGGTGATCGCGCCGTTCTTGTACCGGTCGTTCAGGATCGCGAGCGAACGCTCGGCGGCGGACACCGCTTCGTCCTGCGCCTTCGCTTCATGTTCGAGCACGCGCAGCGCGGCGAGGTTGTCTTCGACCTGGCCAAATGCGTCCAGCACCGTTTGCCGATACTGCGCGACGCTCTCGTCGTAGTTCGCCTGCGCCTCTTCCTTCTGCGCGGAGCGGCCGCCGAAGTCGAGCAGCGTGCCCGCGAGCGACGGCCCGAGCGACCAGAACCGGCTCGGCGCGAGCAGCCACTGGCTGTAGTTGGTCGCTTCGAGGCCGCCCGTCACGGACAGGATCAGGTCCGGGAAAAAGGCCGCCGTCGCAACGCCGATCTGCGCATTGGTATTGACCATCTGCCGTTCGGCCGACGCGATATCGGGGCGCCGCTCGAGCAGTGTCGAAGGCACGCCTGCCGGCGCGACGACCGCCACCGCGTTCAGCGGAATGACGGGCAGCGAGAAGCCGGCGGGCGGCTGGCCCGTCAGGATCGCGATCGCGTGTTCGAGTTGCGCGCGCTGCACGCCGAGATCGATCTGCTGCGCCTCGGTCGTGCGCAATTGCGTTTGCGCCTGTGCCACGTCGGCGTCGGTTGCGATGCCGCCGTTGAGCCGGTTCTGCGTCAGCTCGACGGCGTCCTTGTACGCACGGATCGTGTCGTCGAGCAGCTGCTGCTCGCGATCGATGCCGCGCAGTTCGAAGTAATCCGTCGCAAGCTCGGCCTGCATCGACAGCAACACGCTTTGCTCGTCGGCCGCGCTTGCCTGCGCGTTCGCCTTCGCGCCCTCGACGGACCGCGATATGCGGCCCCACAGGTCCGGCTCCCACGTTGCGTCCGCGCCGATCGAATAGTCGTTGAGCGTCTTGCCCGCGGTCGAGCGGAATTCGATGTTGCGCGACGAGCGCGCACGCGAGTAGCCGCCCGAATAGGTGATGAGCGGGAAGAATTGCGAACGGAACTGTGCCACGGTCGCGCGCGCCGAGCGGAAGCGCGCTTCGGCCGCTTTCACGTTCTGGTTCGCGGTTGCGACCTGCTCTTCGAGCCCATTCAGTGCGGGATCCTGATAAACCTCCCACCAGGCGCCGCGCAATTTTTCGTCGGCGGGTTGGGCGGTTTTCCAGCCCGAACCCTCGAGTTCCTTGTAGGTCGCGGGCGTTGGCGCGGCAGGCCGCACATAGTCGGGCCCGACCGTGCACGCGGCAAGGAGCGCCGTCGCCGCTGCGGCGGCGAGCGCGCGGGAAAGCGCGACGGAAGACGGCGGGACGGAAGTCAGCGCGACGGAAGAAAGCGCGCCCCGGTGCATACGAGCGTGATGACGCATCCGCACTAGCCCGCTCCCGCGGCTTGCGCGTTTGCCGTGCCGCCGTTTGTGCCACCGCTTGTTCCACTTGTCCCGCTCGCGCCATCCGGGCCGCTGGCAGGCTTCGTAGCGCCCGCCTTCGTTTGCACGACGCGCACCGGCGCGCCATCGACGATCGAATCCTGCGGATTCAGAATGACCTGCTCGTTGCCGTTCAGCCCGGACGCGATCGCGACACGCGTGCCGTAGTCCGTGCCGAGCTGCACCTTCACGAGCTTCACGCGTTGCTGGTCGTCCACGGTCGCGACGTTCACACCGTTCGGACGGAACAGCAGCGCGTTGCCGGGCAGCGTGTACGGCGCGCCTTGCGAGCTCAGCGCGAAATGCACCTGCGCATACGCGCCCGGCAGCAGGTTGCCGTTGCGGTTGTCGACCGCGACCTCGACGAGCATCGTGCGCTGCGTCGGATCGACGGCGCCCGACGTGCGTGCGACGGTGCCCGGATAGTGCTTGCCCGGCGTTTCGGTCAGCGTCAGATACGCGGCTTCGTTCGCGTGAATCTGCTGCGAGTACGCCTGCGGCACATTCACGTAGACGCGCAGCCGGTCGGCCTGCGCGACGTGGAACAGTTCCTTCGCGGGGCCGCCCGAGCTGCCCGCGTCGATCAGCGCGCCGACGTCGACATTGCGCGCCGTGACGATGCCGTCGAACGGCGCATAGACCTTCTGGAACGACTGCATCTTTTCGAGCCGCGCGACGTTGAAACGCGCCGCGTCGAGCGTGCCCTTCTTCGCGAGCATGTCGCCGACCTTCTCGTCGGTTTCCTGCTTCGATACCGACTTGTTCTTCAGCATGTCGGTCCAGCGGTCCGCAGTGGTTTTCGCGAGCTCGTAGTTCGCCTGTGCGTTGGTGACGTCCGCGCGTGCCGCGCGAAGCTGATCGTCGACTTCCGGCGTATCGATTTCGGCGAGCAGCTGACCGGACTTCACATGGCTGCCGATATCGGCGTACCACTTCTTCAGGTAGCCATTCGTGCGCGCGTAGATCGGCGTATCGAGGTACGCCTGCACGTTGCCGGGCAGCACGAGATCGAGCGCGGCATCCGATTTTTGCGGATGCACGACCTCGACGCTGAGTTGCGCCGTGTGCTCGGCTTCGCGCTCGAGCGTCGCATGCGCGTCGCGGCGCGACCAGATGCCTTGCGCCGCCAGCGCCAGCACGACGATGACCGCGAGCACGGCAATCCAGCGCCCGCGCTTCGTGGCTGCCGCGGACGGGGCGCCGCGGCTGACCGCGGATTCATCAAGAGGCTTCCCTTCCATCAACGCTCCATATCGAACGACCTTGCGCGCAACGCGCTTCGTGTCACTACGGCCTGGATACGACATGTTCGGCGGCTCTCTGCCGCCGGTCGGCAAGCCGCCGGTAAATCATCGAGAACAGCACCGGCACGAACACCAGCGTGGCAAGCGTGCCGATCATCAGACCGCCGATCACCGCGCGGCCGAGCGGTGCGTTCTGTTCGCCGCCTTCGCCGAGGCCGATCGCCATCGGCACCATGCCGATCACCATGGCGAGCGCCGTCATCAGCACCGGGCGGAAACGCGTAAAGCCCGCTTCGATCGCCGCGCGCACCGGGTCGCCGTGCTCGAGCAACTGCTCGCGCGCGAAGCTCACGACGAGAATCGAGTTCGCGGTCGCGATGCCGATACACATGATCGCGCCCGTGAGCGCCGGAATCGACAGCGTCGTATGCGTGAGGAACAGTATCCAGACGATGCCGGCAAGCGCGCCGGGCAGCGCGGTAATGATGATGAACGGATCGAGCCACGACTGGAAGTTCACGACAATCAGCAGATACACCAGCACGATCGCAAAGATCAGGCCTGCGAACAGGCCGCTGAACGAGTCGTTCATCGTCTGCACCTGGCCGCGCACCTTGACGGTCGATGCCTGCGGCAGGTCGGCTTTCGATTCCTCGATGATTTTGTTGATGTCGTCGGAGACGGCGCCGAGATCGCGGCCGTCGGCCGTGCCGTAGATGTCGATCGTGGTCTGCGCGTTGTAGTGCGTGAGCACGGCGTTGCCGGCTTCGCGGTGCATCGTCGACAGCGCGCCGAGAATGTTCGTATGACCGTTCGCGTTGAGCGGAATGTTGGCGAGCGACTGCAGCGAGTCCATCGTGTACTGCGGCGCTTCGGTAATCACGTTGTAGCTCACGCCGTTGCGCGGATTGAGCCAGAACGTCGGCGTGGTTTGCTGGCTGCCGGACAGCGTGATTAGCAGGTTGCGCGCGACGTCGCTTTGTGTGAAGCCGGCCTGCTGCGCGCGCGTGCGGTCGACGTCGATAAAGATGCGCGGCAGGTCCGCCGGCTGCTGGATGCGCGCGTCGGCCAGTCCCGGCACGCTGCGCAGCTTGCTCAGCAGCTGCGCCGCATAGATCCGGTTCGCCTGCACGTTGCGCCCGACAATCTGGATATCGATCGGCGACGGCATGCCGAAGTTCAGCGTCTGGCTCACGATATCGGCGGGCAGGAACGAGAACTGGACGCCGGGGAATTCGTCGCTTAGCGTGCGGCGCAGTTTGCGCACGTAGTCGGCGGTCGGACGATGGTCTTCATTGAGTGTGATCAGCACATCCGCATCCGAGGTGCCGATCGTGCCCGTGTTGCTGTACGACAGGTTGATACCCGACACCGGCAGGCCGATGTTGTCGATGATCGAATGCAGTTCGTCGGGCGGAATCAGCTGGCGGATTTTCGCATCGACGCGGTCGGTGATGACGGCCGTTTCCTCGACGCGCGTGCCTGTTTTGGCGCGCAGGTGCAGCGCGATCGTGCCCGCGTCGACCGACGGGAAGAAGTCGCGTCCGAGGAACGGCATCAACAGCAGCGACAGCAGGCAGCACACAAGAAAGCCCGCCGAGAACAGGCCGGGTTTGGCGACGCGCGCAACGAGAAACCGGCGGTAGCGCTCGCGCAGGCTCGCAAAGCCGCGTTCGAACGCGAAATGCACACGCATGAACGGATTGCGCGTGTGCGTCTGCGCGTGATGCGAATCCGCTGCCTTATGGTGATCCCGCAACAGATACTTCGCGAGCGTCGGCACGAGCGTACGCGAGAAGAAGTACGACGCGAGCATCGCGAACACGACCGCTTCGGCCAGCGGAATGAACAGATAGTGTGCGACGCCGGACAGCAGGAACATCGGCACGAACACGATACAGATCGACAGCGTCGATACCAGCGTCGGCACGGCGATCTGTTGCGCGCCGTCGAGAATCGCCTGCTCGAGATTCTTGCCCTGCTCGAGCTGATGGCTGATGTTTTCGATCGCGACGGTCGCATCGTCCACCAATATGCCGACCGCGAGCGCGAGGCCGCCGAGCGTCATGATGTTGATCGTCTCGCCGAGCGCCGATAGCGCGATGATCGACGTGATCATCGAGAGCGGAATCGATACCGCGATGATCAGCGTGGCGCGCCAGTTGCCGAGAAACAGCAGGATCATCAGGCCCGTCAGGCACGCGGCGATTAGCGCCTCGCGCAGCACGCCCTGCACGGAGGCGCGCACGAACAGCGACTGGTCCGCGACCGGATCGATCTTCAGCGACGCCGGCACGAGGTTGCGCAGCGTCGGCATCATGTTCTTGATGTCGTTGACAATCTCGAGCGTCGACGTGTTGCCGCTCTTGTTGATGGTGAGCAGCGACGCGCGCTGGCCGTTCACGCGCACGATGTTGGTCTGCGGCTGGAAGCCGTCGCGCACGTGCGCGACATCGCGAATATAGATCGTGCCGTTGGCGGTGGTCTTGACGGGGATGTTGTTCAGGCCTGCGAGCGAATCGGGGCTCGCGTTCATTTCCACCGCGTACTCGGTCGAGCCGATTTTTGCGGTGCCGGTCGGCACGATCAGGTTTTGCGCGGTGATCGCATTCACCACATCGGTCGGCGACAGATTGCGCTCCTGCAGCTTGCGCGTATCGATATCGATCATGATCTGGCGCTGCTTGCCGCCATAAGGCAGCGGCACCGACGCGCCGGGCACCGTGGCGAGCTGTGTCTTCAGGAAGTTATTACCGAAGTCGTACAGCTCCTGCTCGGTGAGCGACGGCGACGATAGCGCGAGCCGCAGAATCGGCACCGTCGACGCGTTGTAGCGCAGGATGCTCGGCGGCGTGATGCTCGGCGGCAGCGAGCGCAATTGCGATTGCGAGAGCGCGGTGACCTGCGCGAGCGCTTCCTGAATGTTCGCGTGCGGCTGGAAAAAGATCTTGACCACCGCGACGCCGTACAGCGAAGTCGATTCGATGTGCTCGATATCGTTGACGGTGGTCGAGAGCCCGCGCTCGTAGTTGAGCACGATGCGCTTCTCCATCTCGTCGGCGGGCAAACCCTGGAAGGTCCAGATAACCGACAGCACCGGAATATCGATGTTCGGGAAGATATCTGTCGGAGTGCGCAGGATCGTCAGCGGCCCAACGATTAGCAGCAGCAGAGCTAAAACGACAAAAGTGTATGGGCGCCGCAGCGCGAGGCGAACAATCCACATTTACGGTGCGGTCCGATGAGGGCCGAAAGGGACGGCGCCGCCGAAGCAGCGGGCGTGCGCGCATGCGTGACACTTGAACCCGGCTGAAATCTGGCTTAGACCCGGCTTGAACCCTACACAAACCCGGCTGAAACCTGAATGGTAAGCGTCGCGCGCGACAGGAATATAACGCGTATCGTAGTCTACATGTCCATTTTCGAGGGTTCGTCGCCGAACGGTTTATGATGGGCTGTTTACTGCACGTTACAGTTAGCGTTTCGTAAGTCAAATCGATAGAAACAGCGGTACATGTACCTCTTTTTCTGCTATTGCCTGCGTACTCGATGTGGTAACAATGGCGTGGTAGTCATGTGTACGTCGCTGGTGAAGATCAGGTGCGTACGCAACTTTTTCTGTCGAAGCGACGTTTTTCAATCGTCACATTGACCGGCGCAATCCTCCCAAGCCGGCAGACGCAGAACGGGGAAATATCATGCAAGTCGGTTCTATTGTCCGATCCGTTCATATCGCGGTGCCCGCGGGCGCACGCGGGATCGTCATGCGCATTCTGGGCGACATGGCCATGGTGGCGTGGTACGCCGGCGAGCCCGGCACGACGCAGCAGCTCAACACTGAACCCTTTTTCCTTGAAGACCTGATCGATACGGGCGAACTCGTGCGTCCGTCGGGCGCGCCGCTGCACTGAACACGGCGCGGTTTCGCCCGTTCCCAGCGGTTCTCATGCCCGCATGCTGCGCTGCAAACACTCGTGTTTGACGGCGGCACGGCGCACAATGCGGGCATGAACGAAGACACTCAGGACATCGGAGACGGCGCCGCCGTCCCCTTCGCCCGGCTCACGCCGGAACGCGTGCTCGACGCGATCGACAGCGTGCTGGCAAGCACGGGCGCGCGCACCGACGGGCGCATGCTACCGCTCAACAGCTACGAGAACCGCGTCTATCAGATCGGCGTCGAAGACGGCGCGCCGATCGTCGCGAAGTTCTATCGGCCGGAACGCTGGAGCGATGCGGCCATTCTCGAAGAACACGCGTTTGTCGCCGAACTCGCCGCGCGCGAGATTCCCGCGGTGCCGGCACGCGCGTTCGAAGGCCGCACGCTGCATGCGTTCGACGGTTTCCGCTTCGCGCTGTTCGAGCGGCGCGGCGGCCGCGCGCCCGAACTCGAGCAGCGCGACACGCTGGAATGGCTCGGGCGCTTTATCGGACGCATCCATGCCGTGGGCCGCACGCAACGCTACACGGAGCGGCCGACACTCGATATCCGCACGTTCGGTTACGAGTCGCGCGACTTTTTGCTCGAGCAGAACTTTGTGCCCAGCGATGTGCGCGAAGCGTGGCTCACGGTTGTGAATCTCTCGCTCGAAGGCGTCGAACGTGCGTTCGAGCGTGCGGGCGATATCGCCGCGTTGCGCATGCACGGCGATTGCCATCCGAGCAACGTGCTGTGGACCGATCGAGGCCCGCATTTCGTCGATTTCGACGACAGCCGCATGGGGCCCGCGGTGCAGGACTTGTGGCTGCTCCTGCCGGGCGAACGCGGCGATGCGTCGCGCGCGTTGACGGATCTGCTGGCCGGTTACGAAGACTTCTGCGAATTCGAGCCACGCGAACTGCATCTGATCGAGGCGCTGCGCACACTGCGGCTCATTCACTATTCGGCGTGGCTCGCGCGGCGCTGGGACGACCCCGCGTTTCCGGTGGCCTTTCCATGGTTCAACACGCAGCGCTATTGGGAGGACCGCATTCTCGAACTGCGCGAACAGATCGGCGCGATGCAGGAAGGGCCGCTGTGGCCGGTTTGATGGTGGTTTAAATGGTTCGCCTGAGTGATGAGTTTGCGCGGGTTTGAGCGGGTTTTGCGTGCGGCTTTTATCGCGCGACAAACCCGCTCACGGCGTTTCAGCAATGACCTTTTGCGCGCGTCGCGATGCATTGTTCGCGCTGCTTGCCGTACCCGCCGGATTTCCACTTTCGCTTTTTCCCGCTCCCGCGCGCTCCACACCGGGCAGCGTCGATCTGACGATCACCTGCGCGCGCACGTCGCGCCCGATCGTCTCGATGCCCGCGCGCATCTGCGCGAACTCATCCGGTGAGCACACTTCGCTGCTGAATCGCGTGCTGCCGTCGCGCGCCATCGTCACGACATTGGTTTTCGGATCGTACTGATACGTCGAGCGGAAATCGATAAAGCGGTCGTCGGCATGCGCGGCTTCGGGCATATCGAGCACGCGGAAATTCGCGGGCAGCACGATGCGTGTGCGCTCGTGCAATTCGATGTTGCGGCAGACGAACGGCTGCGTGCGCTGCCGTTCGCCGAGCCAGTAGCGCGCATCCGACTGGAAGCCGCCGACAAAGCTCGTCAGGGCGGGGATCGACGCCGCCGCGCCCGGCAGCACGAAATCTTCGAGCGTGCCTTTCATGGTGACGATCAGCGGGCCGGCGGAAGCATCGAGCGCGTTCGTCGAGAGCGTCGCGTTACCGGTCAGATTGGCCGCGCGCAACTCGCCCTGAATCGCTTCTTCGCGCTGCGCGGGCGTTTGCAGCCGCAGCATCGCGCGGCCCTGCTCGGCGGCCCAGCCGGTTGCCTGCAGACGGTAGACGAAGTTGGCGGAGCCGTCGGGCGCGACCGTGATCGTGAGATCGCTGTGGCGCGCCATCGTCGCGGTGGCCGGCGTATGGCCGAGCACGCCCTGGTTGACGAGGACGGTCGGCCGGTCCATGTCGGTTGACGGCAGATAGCCAAATTCAACGTTCGGCGCGGTCGAATCGGCATATAGCTGTAAATCGGGCAGATACGTGATGACGTGATTCAGCACGCCAAAACCCGGCACCGACGGCAATGAATAGACCGTGCCGCTGTTGATCAACGCGGGTTCGTTGCGTATGCCGACAGCGTCGAGCAGCGCGCCGTAAAGTGCGACGTGGTCTTTACAGTCGCCATAGCGCAGCGCGAGGATTTCGGCCGCGCGATGCGGCACGACCGCGCCGCGCCCGACGTTCACCGCGACATAGCGGATATTTTTGCGCACCCAGTCGTAAAGCGTCTTCGCTTTCTCTCGCGGCGTGCTGTCACCTTCGGTCAGCGTGCGCGCGAGACGGACGATCGCAGGGTCCGACGCGCTCGGGTCGACTGCCGATGCCTTGTACGTCGCCGCAAAGGCCGCGTAGTCGCGATACGTCGACACCATCAACCGGTCGCCATAACTCACGTACGAGATCGAGCCATATTCGAGGCGCCCGAAGCGCGCCCTGTCGTAGCGAAACTCGTAGCGCGTGCGGCCGTTCTCCGTGACGGGCGGCGCCGCGGTGAAGCCGCGCGCGTCGGCGTAGAGCGGCATATTCGCGGGCAGGTCGTAGATGAGACGGAAGTTGTGCGTGGGCGCGAGATCGGGCGGTGTGAAATCGCTGAAATAGCCTGGCACGATCGGGACTTGCTGCGTTTTCCGGTACTTCAAATGAATGCGTACACCGGGCTCCATCGCGGGGAAAACGATAACCTTCTCGAGGATGTCCTGGAACATCGGCGCATCGAACGAGCGCGCTTCCTGCACGTCGCGAATCTCACCGGGCTGCACGTCGTGTCGTACACCGTCGGCGCCGGTCGTGTACGCCTCGATCACGTCGACCTTCGCCATATTGCGATTGAACCAGATGTAGTGCTGCGCCACGCGCGCGACACCGGCCTCGGTATTGACGCGCAGCGTCATCTCGTCGAGCTTCGTGAACGAGCCGTCCGCGTTGACGGTGAACGTTTGCGTTTCCTGCTCGTTGACGTACGGTTCGACAGAACGGGCGGGGCTGACGGTAGAACTCGGGGCCGGGTCGTTTGCGATGGCCGGAACGTCGTTGTTCGCCGCGGTGCCCGCCGCGCTGGCGTGGCTGGACCAGAGCGCAGCCGCGATAAAGACGGGCACGAGAGAACGCAGGAGGTCGGGCACGTGCACGATGTCGGTTGGGCGTCGAAGTGGAGGGCGCAGAACCTTGCGCCGGACTTCACACTTAAAAGGCGCACGGAATTGTTGTCAAGCGGCGACCGCACGTAGCGAGCTACGCAGTTGCCGCTGTAGTTGCATGAGCGCGATGCATGCCGGGACGCCGTGTAACCGGCATGCATCGCGCTATTGGCTATGCCTCGCTTTCCAGCACCTCGAAGTTGGTGATTCTCACGTCGCCTTCGGGAAAGACCGCGATGATCTCCAGCTCGCCGCCGAGGCCCCGAATATGGTCGCGCAGCGTGGAGATATAGGTGTCCGCGCGCTGCTCGAACTTCGCGACGCTCGGCTGCTTCACATGCAGCACAAGAGCGAGGTCTTCCTGAGACATGCCGCGAGCCCGGCGCAGCTCATGCAACGCCATTTCCGTCATCAGACGGCGCGCCTTCTGTTCGGAGCGAGCCCGGGAGTCGGGCGACATTTTCGCCCGCAGTTCAGCAAACTTCTTGACCATATTCGGTTTCCTCCTGTTTCAATTGCTCGATGTGCTTGCCGTAAAGCCTGTCTGCGCGCGGGACGTTCCGCTGATACCAGCGGCCGTCGCCGCCCTTGTTGCCACCGAGCAGCAAGATGGCAGTGCGCGACGGGTCGAACGCGTACAGCACGCGGTACGGCCGCCCTTCGTGCTGGATGCGCAACTCGCGCATATGGCCGCAACGCGAGCCATGGATCTGGCTCGAATGCGGGTAACGCAAGTACGGACCGTATTCTTCGAGCAGCCGCACCGATGCCGCGACCGACTCCTGTTCCGCTTCGTTCAAAACTTCCCACCAGTCACCGAAAGTGTGGGTGTATTCGACTTCCCAGTTCATAAGCAATATAACCTCCAAAGAATATTCCGTCAATGGAATGGATTGTCGGAGTGTCTGCGCGTGGGAGCACCGCGACACAGAGGCTCATGCTAGGGAGATCGGGTCAAAAGCGGCAGTCAGCCAAATGGCTAACGCTGAGGAACGCTGAGGGAATGGGAAGGGATGTGAAGAGACGGCGAGCGGCGTTGACCAGCCGCTCGCCGGAAGCCACGCGCGTGTTTCGCTACGCGTGCCGCTCGCTGATTTCGTCAGGAATGCCGCAGACGGTACCTGCATTTGCGGCGATCTCACGCGCGGCCTTCGCGCCTTCGACTTGAAGCAGTGTGGGCAGCGATACGCCGTTTTTCGCCGCCGTCACTTCGGCAAGAATCGACACCGCGATCTCGGGCGGCGTGCGGCTGCCGATATAAATGCCGACCGGGCCGTGCAGGCGCGCAAGCTCGGTGTCGGTCAGATCGAACTCCTTCAGGCGCTCGCGGCGCGCTGCGTTGTTGCGGCGCGAGCCCAGTGCGCCGACGTAGAACGCCGGCGTCTTCAGCGCTTCCATCAGTGCGAGGTCGTCGAGCTTCGGGTCGTGCGTGAGTGCGATCACCGCGCAGCGCTCGTCGAGCTTCATCTCGAGCACCGTGTCGTCGGGCATGGTGCGCACGATTCTCGTGCCGGGTACATTCCACTCGTCCGTGTACTCTTCGCGCGGGTCGCAAACGGTGACCTGATAGTCGAGACCGACCGCGATATTGCAGAGATACCGCGACAGTTGCCCGGCGCCGATCACAAGCATGCGGTAGCGCGGGCCGTGGATGGTGAGCAGGCGCTGCTCGTTGAAGTCGACGCCATCGGTGGCTAGCGCCGCGCCATAGTGAACCGCGCCGCTCGCCATATCGAGCGTGCGCGCGACGAGCTTGCCGTCTTCCACTGAGTGGCACAGTTCAGCAATGCCGCTTGCCCTGGAGAGCGGTTCGAGCACGAGCTGGATCGTGCCGCCGCATGGCAGGCCGAAGCGATGCGCCTCTTCGGCGCTGATGCCGTACTTCACTGCTTCCGGGTGCGTCTGTTCGATGCCGCGGTTGCGTACGCGATCGATCAGATCGTCTTCGATGCAGCCGCCCGAGACCGAGCCGACTACGAGCCCATCGTCGCGCACCGCGAGCATCGCGCCTTCGGGCCGGGGCGACGAGCCCCACGTCCTGACGACTGTGACCAGTAGCGCGCGGTGACCTTCGTCGAGCCAGCGTGCACTGGATTTCAGGACTTCGAGATCCACGCTGTCCATGATTTCTTCCTCTTCGGTTCGGCGCCCTCGGTGGTGGATTCCGTTGCGCCGGTTTGTTCTGCCTCGCTGTCAGCGGCAGGTGCTGCGGTTTCATCGGTGGCCGTACCTTCGCCGCCGCCCGTCAACTGCGCGCTGAAGCGCTTGAAAAATTCGCCGGCGATCTTGCGTGCGGCGCCATCGACGAGCCGCGAGCCGATCTGCGCGAGCTTGCCGCCGACCTGCGCGCTCGCCGTGTACGAGAGCGTGGTGGCGTCGTCGCCGTCCGGCTCGAGCGTCACCTGCGCGTTACCCTTGCCGAAGCCCGCCGCGCCGCCCTGGCCTTCAAACACAATCGTATACGTATGGGGCGCGTCGATGTCGGTCAGCAGCATACGCCCTTTGAAGCGCGCCTTAACGGGACCGACCGATGCGCTCATCGACAGCGCGTACGCATTCTCGCCGTCCGCGTCGATACTTTCGCAGCCCGGTATCGAGGCGCGCAGGATTTCGGTGTCGTTCAACGCTTCCCACGCGCGCTGTTGCGAAACGGGAAGCTTATAGCTTTCGGTCAGTTCCATCGTGTGTCTCCTGCGGGCATCGGGGGGCGGACGGCGGCCTCGGACGCTGCCGCCGGCCGCGTCAAATGAGCCGGCTGCGTTGAGTGAGTGGAGCGAGACGGCTGCGTCATGTGCGCGAGTTGCGCGAGATCGCGGGCGAACGCACTGAGGCTGTCGAGATTATGGACCGGACGGTGCGCGTCCACATGCGGCAGGATCGCCTGCACGCCGCGCGCCTTCGGCGAGAATTCGCTGTAGCGCAGCAATGGATTGAGCCAGACGATGCGGTGCGCGAAACGCCGCAGACGGCTCATTTCGGCGCCGAGCAGATCGATCGCTTCGTGATCGAGGCCATCGGTGACGAGCAGCACCGTTGCCCTGCCGGTCAGCACGCGCCGTGCCCAGCGCCGGTTGAATTCGGCGAGCGCCGCGCCGATGCGCGTGCCGCCGGACCAGTCGACCACCTGATCCGCGATCGCCGCGATTGCCACGTCGGGGTCGCGCTCGCGCAGCGCGCGCGTCGCATTCGTCAGACGCGTGCCGAACAGGAACACCTGCAGCCGCTCGCGCGACTGCAGCAGCGCATGGCAGAAGTACAGCACCGCGCGCGAGTAGCTGCTCATCGAGCCCGAGATATCGAGTAGCAGCACGAGCGGCGGCTTACGTTCGACGGCCGCGCGATATTTCCAGACGGTCCAGTCGCCGCCCGCTCGCACTGCATGGCGCGCGCTCGCGCGCAGGTCCGCATGCGTGCCGCGCGAGGCGGCCTTCAGGCGGCGCGTCGATTCCATCGCGAGCGGCAGACGGTGGCTGCGGATCACATGGCGCAGCGCGCGCCATTCGTCGGCCGTGAGCGTATCGAAGTCGCGGTGACGCAGCCGTTCCTCGGCGCTGAAGGTGACGTGCGCATGCAGTTCGTGCTGTTCCATCCGCGGCGCGCGCGGCGCGTTGCGCGTGGCCGGCGGACGCGCCGCGAGCGCGTCGGCGAGACGGTTGTTGCGTTTGGGCGGCGGGATCGAGTTGCCCACTTTCGGCAGCAGCAGCGCGCGCATTTTGCCGGCCCAGTCGGGGTCGCGCCAGAAGAGATCGAAGGCGGCGTCGAAGAGTTCGCGCTCGTCGGGCGCGCGCACGAGCAGCGCGGCCAACGCGGCCTGGACGTCGTCGCGGCGCGCGAGGCCGACGCAGTGCAAGGCCTCGAGTGCGTCGACCGCTTGCGCCGGCGACATCGGCAGACCGGCCGCGCGCAACAGCCGCACGAAGTGCACGACGTTGCGCGCGAGTGTCGGGAAGGCATTCGCGTTTGCGTCCGCGTTTGCGTAAGCGTCTGCGTTGGGGTTCGGTGCTTCGTCTGTATCCGGCGTCGAGTCCATCTCAGGTCACTCCGCCGCGGCAATGCACTCGGCAATCTGCTGCGCGTCCATGCGCGCAAGATCGTCCTGATACTTAAGCAGTACGCCCAACGTATCCTGCACCGATTGCGGATCGAGCTCGGTCACGCTCAGCGCGTTCAGCGCGCGGCACCAGTCGATTGTTTCAGCGATGCCCGGCGCCTTGAACAGGTCCATCCCGCGCAACTGATGCACGAAGCCGACCGCGTGCCGTTGCAACGCCTCGCTCGTCTCGGGCGCGCGCGCGGCGACGATCGCGAGTTCGCGCTCGCGTTCCGGGTAACCGATCCATTGATAGAGACAGCGCCGCTTCAACGCATCGTGCACTTCGCGTGTACGGTTCGACGTCATCACGACGAGCGGCCGCTGCTGCGCGCACACGGTGCCGTACTCGGGAATCGACACCTGGAAGTCCGACAGCAGTTCGAGCAGAAACGCTTCGAACGGCTCGTCGGCACGGTCGATTTCATCGATCAGCAGCACCCGGCGCGCGCCCGGGTTCCGCTCGTCGGGCATCAGCGCCTGCAGCAGCGGGCGCTTGAGCAGAAACTCGCTGCGATAGAGCGTGTCGTTGGTGGGTTTCTCGCCGGCCGCTTCCGCGACGCGCAGCGCCATGATCTGCCGCGGGTAGTCCCACTCGTACAGCGCGCTGGCCGTGTCGAGCCCTTCGTAGCACTGCAGCCGCAGTAGCGACGTGCCGAGCATGCCGGCCGCCGCCTTCGCGAGCTCGGTTTTGCCGACGCCGGGCTCGCCTTCCACGAAGAGCGGCCGCTCCATCCGCAGCGCGAGAAAGAGCGCGGTCGCAAGCTCGCGGCTGGCGAAGTAGTCCTGTGCCGTCAGTTGCGCGAGCGTGTCGTCGATGGAGGCGGGTTGCATGCCGCGTCGACCCGCTGCTATGCCTTCGCGCGCTCGACCGCGCGCGCCGCGAGGATTGGAATCAGATGAGCACGATAGTCCGCGCTCGCGTGCAGATCGGTGTTGAGACCGTCGGCCGACACCGTCACGGCGCGCGCTGCCGCGGGCGAGAAATCGGCCGATAGCGCCTTTTCGAGCTCGGGCACACGAAATACCGACGGCGCCGCGCCCGTCACCGCAACGCGCACGCCGCCCGCCTGCTTCGCGACGAACACGCCGACGAGCGCGAAATGCGATGCCGGATTTCTGAACTTCTCGTATGCGGCGCGCTCGGCGAGCGGAAACTCGACCGACACGATCAGCTCGTCCGGTGCCAGCGCGGTCTCATACATGCCGACGAAAAAGTCTTCGGCCGCAATCCGGCGGCGGTCGGTCACGACCGTGGCCCCAAGGCCGAGCACGCCGGCGGGATAGCATGCGGCCGGATCGTCGTTCGCGAGCGAGCCGCCGATCGTGCCGAGCGCGCGCACCTGACGATCGCCGATATGCGCGGCGAGATCGGCGAGCGCGGGCAGCACGCGGCGCACATCCGCGTTCGCCGCGACATCGGCGTGACAGACGGCGGCGCCGATCGACAGCGAATTGCCGTCCGCGCGAATCTGCTTGAGCGCGGGAATGCGCGTGACGTCGATCAGCTTCGACGGCTGCGCGAGACGCAAGCGCATGGTCGGCAGCAGGCTCTGGCCGCCGGCCAGGAATTTCGCTTCGCCGTCCGCGGCGAGCGCCGATACTGCGGCCTTCGGATCGGCCGCACGTTGATAGTCGAACGTGTACATGTGGGCTCCTCGGCTCAGGCCTGTTTGGATGACGTAGCTTGCGATGCACCCGCGGTCCGCATCGCGGACCAGATCCGATGTGGCGTCGCCGGCATGGCGAGGTCGGTGACGCCAAGCGGCGCGAGCGCATCGATGATCGCGTTGATCACCGCCGGCGGCGAGCCGATCGCGCCCGCTTCACCGCAGCCTTTCACGCCGAGCGGATTGTGCGTGCACGGTGTGCCCTTTGCGGTTTCCACGGTGAACTGTGGCAGATCGGACGCATGCGGCATCGCGTAATCCATGTACGAGCCCGACAGCAACTGGCCGCTTTCGGTGTCGTACACGCAGCGCTCGAGCATCGCCTGGCCGATTCCCTGGCCGAGCCCGCCGTGCACCTGCCCTTCGACGATCATCGGGTTGATCACGTTGCCGAAGTCGTCGACGGCGGTAAAGCGTTCGATGCGCGTTTCGCCTGTATCGACGTCGACTTCGACTTCGCAAATATACGCGCCGGCCGGATATGTGAAGTTGGTCGGGTCGTAGAACGCGCTTTCGTCGAGGCCCGGCTCGAGCTTGTCGAGCGGATAGTTGTGCGGCACGTAAGCGGCCAGCGACACGTCGGTGAAGGTCTTCGTGCGATCGGTGCCGGCGACGCGGAACGTGCCGTCCTTGAACTCGATATCGTCGGGCGACGCTTCGAGCAGGTGCGCGGCAATCTTCTTCGCTTTCGCCTCGATCTTGTCGAGCGCTTTCACGATCGCCGAGCCGCCGACCGCGATCGAGCGCGAGCCGTACGTGCCCATGCCGAACGGAATGCGTCCGGTGTCGCCGTGCACGATCTCGACGTTTTCGATCGGCACGCCGAGCCGGTCGGCCACCACTTGCGCAAAGGTCGTCTCGTGGCCCTGGCCGTGGCTATGCGAGCCCGTGAACACCGTGACGGAGCCGGTCGGATGCACGCGGATCTCGCCTGCTTCGAAGAGGCCCGCACGCGCGCCGAGCGCACCCGCGACGTTTGACGGCGCGAGTCCGCACGCTTCGATGTAGCACGAGAAGCCAAGGCCGCGGCGCTTGCCTTTCTGTTCCGACGCCTGCCTGCGCGCGGCGAAGCCTTCGACGTCGGCGAGCTGCATGGCGCGCGCCAGAATGGTGTCGTAGTCGCCGGTGTCGTAGGTGAGGCCGACCGGCGTCGCATACGGGAACGAACGGATGAAGTTGCGGCGGCGCAGTTCGGCCGGGTGAATGTTCAGCTCGCGCGCCGCGGTTTCGACGAGACGCTCGACCACATAGGTTGCTTCGGGGCGTCCGGCGCCGCGATACGCATCGACGGGCACCGTGTTCGTGAAGACGGCTTTGACTTCCGCGTAAATCGCGGGCGTCGCGTACTGGCCGGCGAGCAGCGTCGCGTATAGCACGGTCGGCACGCTCGACGCGAAGGTCGACAGATACGCGCCCATATTCGCGATCGTATGCACGCGCATCGCGAGGAACTTGCCGTCCTTGTCGATGGCGAGTTCGGCCTTTGTCACGTGGTCGCGGCCGTGCGCATCGCAGAGGAAGGATTCGGAGCGCTCGGCAGTCCATTTGACCGGGCGCCGCACCTTCTTCGACGCCCATGTCACCGCGACGTCTTCCGCGTACAGAAAGATCTTCGAGCCGAAACCGCCGCCTACATCCGGTGCGATCACGCGCACTTTCGACTCCGGCAACGCGAGCACGAAGGCGGCCATCAGCAGCCGTTCGACATGCGGGTTCTGGTTCGCGACGTAGACGGTATAGGTGTCGTCGTACGGCGACCACGCGGCGTTCGCCGCGCGCGGCTCGATCGCGTTCGGTATGAGCCGGTTGTTGACGATATCGAGCGTGGTGACGTGCGCGGCATTGGCGAAGGCGGCGTCGGTCGCGGCCTTGTCGCCGTGGCCCCACGTGAAGCATGTGTTGTTCGGCACTTCGTCGTGCACGGCAGGCTGGCCTGCGTCGGCTGCATGCGCGGTATCGACGATCGCCGGCAGCTCCTCGTAGTCGACTTCGATCAGTTCGAGCGCGTTTTTCGCGGCGTTGACCGAATCGGCGATCACGAGCGCGACCTGGTCGCCGACGTGCCTGACCTTCGTATGCGCGATCACCGGATGCGGCGGCTCATGCATCGGCGTGCCGTCGATGTTGTGGATCAGCCAGCCGCACGGCAGCCCGCCGACGTTGTCCGCGGCGAAGTCCGCGCCGGTGAAGATCGCGACGACGCCCGGTGACTGCTTCGCCGCGGTCGTGTCGATGCTTTTGATGCGCGCATGCGCATGCGGCGAGCGCAGAAACACCGCGTACGACTGATGCGACAGGACCACGTCGTCGGTGTACTGGCCGGTGCCGGTGAGGAAACGGGCGTCTTCCTTACGTTTGACGGAAGCGCCAATGATGCGATGGGTTTCGGGTGCGTTCATGTTCGGGCTCCTCAGGCATCGATCAGGCGGTGACCTTCGCGGCGGTCTGGGTTTGCGCTGCTTGTGCTTGCGCTGAACCCGCGCCTGAGCGCATCGCAGCCGCGCCCTCGACGATCGCCTTGACGATGTTGTGATAGCCCGTACAGCGGCACAGGTTGCCGTCGAGCTGCGCGCGTACGTCGGCTTCGGACGGCTGCGGATGGGTCGCCACGAGCGAGGTCGCGCTCATCACCATGCCGGGCGTGCAGAAGCCGCACTGGAGCCCGTGGCACTCCTTGAACGCGGCTTGCATCGGATGCAGCTCGCCGTTCGTGGACAGTCCTTCGATCGTGGTGATTTCCGCGCTATCGGCCTGCACCGCGAGCATGTTGCACGACTTGATCGCGCGCCCGTTCAGATGGATCGTGCACGCGCCGCATTGCGCGGTATCGCAGCCGATATGCGTGCCGGTCAGCCGTAGCTGATCGCGCAAAAACTGAACAAGTAAGGTATTGGGCTCGACGTTCGCGGTAACGGGCGCGCCGTTCACCGTCAGACTGATGCTGATCGTCATGAACTGTCTCCTAGGCTCCACATGGGGATAGAGACCGGCTCGGGCCCACATTCACTACCTACCGCCTGCCTGCTGTGAGGGTCCGGCTCGGTTGGTGCTGTTTGTGATTTTGTGCCGCACAGTAAAGCACAAATTGACGGGGGCGGCTATCGGGGGAAATGGTCGCGGCGCGGCGTGTGGGCGCGAATCGCTAAGGCTCGGAAGCGCCTTCAGAAGCGGAATCAGAAGCGCCGAACGGCGCGCCGCTTGAGGCGGACGCGCCGTTCGAACGCGCAGTTCGGACGACAAGGAGCCGCGCTTGACGCGCGGCGTTGAATGTTTAGTGCGGATGCACACCATGCGCGAGCTTCGAGCGCCGGCGCGAATAACCGAAATAGATCATCATGCCGAGCGCGAGCCAGACGAGGAACGCGGTCCACGTGATGCCCGCGAGATTCACCATCAGGAATACGCACGATGCGACCGCGAGCACCGGTACGACGGGCACGCCGGGGCAGCGGAATGCGCGCGGCAGTTCGGGATGCGTGCGGCGCAGGATCAGCACCGCGATCGACACCATCGAAAACGCGGCGAGCGTACCGATGTTGATGAGCTCGGCGAGCACGTCGAGCGGCACGAGTGCGCCGATCAGGCCGAAGAAGATGCCGCACAGCCAGGTCGTGAGAAACGGCGTCGCGAAGCGCGGATGCACGCGCGACAGCGCGGCGGGCAGCAGGCCGTCGCGCGACATCGCAAAGATCACGCGCGTCTGGCCGTACGCCATCACGAGAATCACCGTCAGCATGCCGAGCACGGCGCCGAGATCGATGAGGCCGGCCACCCAGGGCTGGCCCGCCACCTGCAACGCATACGAAACCGGATGCGAGATATGCGCGAACTGCGCGGACGGCACGATGCCGGTCACGATCGCGGCGACCGCGATATAGAGCACCGCGCATACTCCCAGCGATGCGATGATGCCGATCGGCAGATCGCGTTTCGGATTCTTGACTTCCTCAGCCGCGGAGGACACCGAATCGAAGCCGATAAACGCAAAGAACATCACCGCGGCCGCGCCGAACACGCCCGACCACCCGTTCGGCATGAACGGATGCCAGTTCGCCGGCGTCACGTGGAACACGCCGACGGCAATCACGAGCAGCACAACGGTCACCTTGATCGCAACCATCAGATTATTGACGCGCGTCGACTCGCGCACGCCGACCGACAGCAGCGTCGTAATGGCCATCATCACGAGGAAGGCGGGC
This sequence comes from Paraburkholderia edwinii, assembly GCF_019428685.1. Taxonomy (NCBI): domain Bacteria; kingdom Pseudomonadati; phylum Pseudomonadota; class Betaproteobacteria; order Burkholderiales; family Burkholderiaceae; genus Paraburkholderia; species Paraburkholderia edwinii. Next base: position 103,033 of record NZ_CP080095.1, on the reverse strand, counting down.
AGGTTGAAAAGCGTGGTGTGGCCCGGCAAAGCACCGGGTGCCGCGGTCAGCGCGACGGGCAGCGAAATGCCGAAGCCCGACAGCAGCGATTGCAGATAGCCGGACCAGCCGACCGATACCGCCGAGGTGGCGAGCCCGTATTCGAGCATCAGGTCCCAGCCGATGATCCACGCGGCGAGCTCGCCGAGCGTTGCGTACGAGTAGGTGTAGATCGAGCCGGCGACAGGAATGGTCGAGGCGAACTCCGCGTAGGCAAGCGCGGCGAAGCCGCAGGCGATGGCGGCGATAACAAACGAAACGGTGAGCGCGGGGCCGGCCTGGACCGCGCCCGTGCCGGTGAGAACGAAAATGCCGGTGCCGATGATGGCGCCGACGCCGAGAAACGTCAGATCGAGCGCGCCGAGCGCTTTCTTGAGGCCGGCCGCTTGCGCGCCGGCAATCATGTGTTCGACGTTTTTCTTTCGGAATACGGACATTGCCAGAAGATCTCAAGTGTCGACCGGAGTCAGCGCCTTAGTGTCGACGCCGGTCCCATGCAACGGGGTTGCAACATGGTTGCGAGCGGCACGCGTGCGTCGCGTGCCGGGTGCGGGAAACCTTCAATTTTAGCCGATCCCTGATGGGCGGCCTTTGGCGGGGAGTCGGAGGGGACTGCTTGCGGGTCAGGCCGTCATGGCCGGATTCAGGTCGACGAGCCGGTTCGTCATCACGTAGAACGTGAGCTCCGCGTTGTTGCGCAGCTTCATCTTTTCGAGCAGGCGTGTGCGGTACACGCTGACCGTCTTCACCGATAGCGACAGCGCGTGCGCGATATCGGTGAGGCGCTTACCTGACGCGAGCATACAAAGCGTCTGGTATTCGCGGTCCGATAGCTTTTCATGTGGCATCTGCTCGCCGTCGAACGATACGTAGTTCGCGAGCGCCTCGGCCATCGCCGGGCTCACGTATTTACGGCCGGCGGCGACCTGCTGGATCGCGGCGATCATCTGCGCGGCGTCGACCGTCTTCGACAGATAGCCGGCCGCGCCGGCCTTGAGTGCGCGCACCGCGTACTGGTCTTCGCGATACATCGAGAACATCAACACCGGCACGCGCGGCACCTTGCGCTTCAGGCGCTTGAGCACTTCGACACCGTTCAGGTCCGGCAACGAGATGTCGAGCAGGATCACGTCGTACGAGTGCCGGCCCGCTTCCATCAGCGCTTCGGCGCCGGTCTGGGCTTCGGCCACTTCGGCGGCGACGCCGCGGTCGAGCAGCAACTGGCGCACGCCCTGGCGAACCACGGCGTGATCTTCGGCAAGGAGGATGCGCAGGTTCATCGTGCTTGTCGGCTATCGGGTCATGAGCGCGCGGCGTGGCGCCGCGCGTCGGGTTGAGTGGTAGCCAGCAACGCGCGCCACGCAAATCGCGCGTGCAGCGCGGTGCCGGGCAGCGCACCGCGCGCATGTTTCTTGTGCTTCTTTGAGCGCAACGTGTTCTCGATGGCGAATTCGCCGTCGAATGCTTCGCAGCGCGCGCGCATGCCGGACAGACCGAAGCGGCGCTCACGCATGTTTGCTGCAAGGTTCGATGTGAGCTTGCCGGCGGTAAGCGGCAGGCCGATGCCGTCGTCGGCGACGACGAGAATCAGATGCTCGGCGTCGGTCTCGATGCGCACATCGGCGCCCGACGCACGGGCATGCTTCGCAACGTTGTTCAAGGCCTCCTGCGCGACGCGGAACACCGCGAGCGCGGCGTCGCCTGGCAGGCGCGTCAAACGTGCGTCGGCCGCGCAGACGAAGCTCGTGCGCAGGCCGGTGCGGGCCGCGAAGCTGCCGGTCCATTGCGATAGCGCGTGCACGATGCCGCTTTCGAACGATGGCGCATGGAGCTCGTCGATCGCGTGGCGCGTCGCGTCCGAGACCGCGTCGAGCGAGCGGTTCGCGACGGCGAGCGACGCCGCGCATTGCGGCGGCGCATCGGCTGGTAACCATGTTTGAACGTTAGCGAGCGCGAAACGCGCGGCGGTCAGCTCCGCGCCGGCGCTGTCGTGCAACTCCTGCGCGAGATGGCGGCGCACGGCTTCCTGCGCGTGCACGACCTCGGCGGCGAGTTCGCGGACGCGCTCGCGCAGGCGCGCGAGCTCGGCGTGTTCGGCGTGTGCGCCGATCGGTACCACGGTCGACGTATCCATTGCGCCCCTGTCAGAAAGTTGCGTGGCCGGCAAACCGGCTGTGCGTCGACAGCGCAATCATGGAAAAACGCATGCGAACCCTTGGCCTCCCAGACGTCTCCGTCCGGTCGATGCCGTGACGGACAATCGCTACGCGATGGCGTAACGAAATTTACATTCGGTAACAACCCGGTGACACCTCGAACTTAGGCGTCGCGTAGGGGTACTGCGCCGCGATGATATCCTAAAAAAAGAAAATAATGCAGGCAGGGCAAGGCTCCGCGCGTAAATTTCACCTGTCGCGCACTTTTTTCTCCGACACGGTTTGTAGGAAAAACGCTTACAGCCGGCAGACGTTTCTGTGTGTCTATTTGTAACGCCAAGCCTGACAAGCTGACGTGCACGGGGCGACGCGCGAATTCGCGCTGTGCCGGCGTCAAGGGTATGGAAGGCTAAATGAAAGCAAAATCGTAGGCGCAAAAAAAGACCGGGATATGTCCCGGTCTTGTTGTTTTTACGCCGACTGCACGCCGCAAGGCTGCGGCCATGGAGGGCGAGGCCAGATATCAGCCAATCGGCATCGGGCTTAGCCCACGAAGGCCTTTTCGATCACGTAGTGGCCCGGCGAGTTGTTGCTGCCTTCCTCGAAGCCCATGCTGTCGAGCAGTTCGCGCGTGTCGCGCAGCATGTGCGGGCTGCCGCACAGCATGACGCGATCGTTCTCTTTCGAGAAATGCGGCAGGTCGAGGTCCGCGAACAGCTTCTGCGTTTCGATCAGTTCGGTGATGCGGCCGCGGTTCTGGAACGCTTCGCGCGTGACCGTCGGGTAATACACGAGCTTGTCGCGGATCAGCTCGCCGATATGCTCGTGCGCCGGCAGGTGGTCCGTGATGTATTCCTTGTACGCGAGCTCGTCGACGAAACGGCACGTATGCGTGAGTACGACGCGCTCGTAGCGGTCGTAGACGTCCGGGTCCTTGATGATGGACATGAAGGGCGCGAGGCCCGTGCCCGTGGACAGCAGCCACAGTGTCTTGCCGGGCAGCAGGTTGTCGGCCACGAGGGTGCCGGTCGGCTTCTTGCCGATCAGGACCTGGTCGCCCACCTTCAAGTGCTGCAGCCGCGACGTGAGCGGGCCGTCCTGCACCTTGATGCTGAGGAATTCGAGGTTCTCTTCGTAGTTCGCGCTCGCCATGCTGTAGGCGCGGATCAGCGGCTTGCCGTCGACCTCGAGGCCGACCATCGTGAACTGGCCATTCTCGAAACGGAACGACGCGTCGCGCGTGCAGGTAAAGCTGAAAAGCGTATCGGTCCAGTGGTGGACGCTCAGGACGGTTTGTGAATTCAGGTTGCTCATGGCTTCTATGGATGAGGCGAAAACAAGGGCGGCCCTGGTGACGGCCTTAGCGGCCTTGCAGTGGCTTTTCGGCGGCCGGCACGGCGATACGCCATTCCTGACACGACCCTAACGAGGCATACCGCGCGGAAAAAATGCTGCGGAATCCGCTATTTTACCGCGTTACCGGTTCGCAGGCCGCGGGCGGCAAACCGGCTTGCCGCAGCCGCCGGATCTGGCCACGGCGTTTGGCTACAGCGTTCGGCCGCGGCATCGGCCACACCATGGCTGCAGCACGGCTACAGCTTCGATGCTGCAATCGCGTGGGCGCGGTGTCGCGACGACGGCGACGCGATGGCGCACCAGGCGCAGTGATCGATGCGCGGGATGGCAAACCAGAGACCGGCGATGATACCGAAACGCGGAACGCATAGCAGGATTGACCCTGTTCGCGAAGCTGGAACCTGGATCGGCGCGGCTTTTACCGCACGGCGCAGCGCCTGTCTTCTAGCGCTCCGCCGCGAGCTTTGCGCCAAGGCCGATCAGCGCCGCACCGCATAGTGCGTCGATCGGCCGGCGCAGCTTGCGGTAGCCGCGCTGCGTGCGCTCGGTCGCGAACATCAACGCGACGCTGCCGTACCAGCCGGCCGACATCAGCGAGATCGTCGCGAGCACGGTGCCGCAGAACCAGAGCGGCGCGTGCGTCGGCATCATCGTCGCGAACACGCTGGTCCAGAACGCGCACGACTTCGGATTCGTCAGGCTTGTGACGAGCCCGCGCCGCCAGGCGCGCAAGTGAGCGCCGGCATCGTCCGCGGGCGATATGTCCGGGGGTATGTCCGGTGAGATGTCCGATAGCGCGGATGGGGCAACCGCGGCGTGGCCGGTCGCACCCTCCGTGCCGTTCCCGTGCTTCGCACCAATCGCGCCCATCGTGCCTATCGTGCGCCGCATGCCCGAGCGCAGCAGCTTGAACCCGAAATAGATCAGATACAGCGCGCCGGCGATGCGAATTCCGTTGTACACCCAATCGATTTTTTGCAGCACCGCGGCGAAGCCGAGCATCGCCAGCGTCGCCCAGACTGTCGAACCCATGCCGACGCCAAGCGCCGAGGCGGCGCCCAAACGGCGTTTGCCCGCGAGCGACAGCTGCGTGATCATAAAGAAATTGGGGCCCGGACTCACCAGCGCGACGAGGTAGACGGCTGCGATTTGCAGCAGGATCGGAAGATAGGGATGGCTTGCCATCTATTCGACTCGCAGGCGCGCCATATAAGGCAAATGATCGGACAGCCACGCGGTCTCCTGCGCCGGCTGGATCCATTCGACCGGCATCATGCCGCGCACGAACATCTTGTCGAGCGCGAGCGCCGGCGAAAACGCCGGAAACGTTCGTCCCGATTCGCCGAGCAACGTGGCGACCTCGTTCATTCCCAGTTCGGCGAAGAGCGGCACCGAATCGTTGCGCCAGTCGTTGAAGTCGCCGGCGAGCACGAGCGGGCCATCGGCCGCTTCCTTGTCGATCCAGTGGGCGATCCAGTTCATCTGGCGCAGGCGCGCCTGGCGCGTGAGCGCGAGATGCGCGCACAACAGCGTGACCGAGTGGCCCCCGAAGGTGGCGCGTGCGACGAGCAGGCCGCGCCGTTCGAAACGGTGCGCGGAAATGTCCCAGCGCCCGCCGAGATCGAGCGGATGCGGCGACAGGATTGCATTGCCGTGACGCCACGACGGCTTGAACACATTGGTTCCCAGCGCGATCTGCAATTCGAGCGCGCGCGCGATTTCAGTCGCCTGGCAATGCCAGATATCGTCGGTGGGTTCGCCGATTGGCGCGCCGAAGTTGCTCGCGAGCACCGGCGCCGGCATGCGGCGCGCCATCGCCTCCTGCAAAAAGTAGGCGTCGGCGTGCGTCGACTGCACCCAGCGCTGCATCGCCTGCCATGCCTGGAAGCCGAGCGGCGAGCGGCCCTTGTGCAGGTTCCAGCTGACCGCGATGAAGTCGCGGTTCGGTTCGTCGCGCAGCGCGATGTCCGGGCCGGGCGCATTGCGCTCCAGGTTGTCGAGGCCGGAACCGTTTTGCCGCGCGGGGTCGCGTATCAGTTCTTCGGGGTTTCGCATTCCGCGTTGTCCACGTTGTTCATTGCTGTGCCGGGCTGCTGGCGACGCTCGCGCGTACGCGATAAACGAGCTGCGGGTCTTTATCGACGAGCGTCCAGCTGGTCCAGTCGCTGCCGCTCGCCTTGAGGCCCGGATGGCTTGCGCTCACCTGTCGCGGCTGCGGCGGAATCTTGCATCCCGATGCCGAGGTGCGCTGCGTACTCGTGTCTTCGAGCGTTTCCTGAGCCTCGATCGCAAGCGTCACGCCCGTCGCGTCCGCCGCGATCGGCGAAACGGTCAGCGTGCGCTGCAGGTCGATATCGCCGGCCGGCTGGTCCTTGCAGCCGACGCTGTGCTGCACCACATGATGGTGCGTGTCCGTACGCGCCTGGCCGACGGTTGTCGTGCCTTCGAACGAATCGATCTGCTGCCCGTTCTGCATCACCTGCAACTGCCATTGCACGACCGGCGCGCTCGTCGCGGACTGCTGCGCGAATGCAATCGATGACATACAAATCGGCATACAGACCAATACGGCGGCGATGCGGGTTTTCCACATGAATGGGGTCTCCGGAATCGTTGCGGCCGCGCTTTGTCCGACAGCCGATCATCTTACGCCTGGTGGCGAGAACCTCTCTGACCCCCGATCCGCGGCCAGGGTTCAGCAACAATATCCTGCAAATTGTGACGCAGTCCCGCGCGTTCAAGCGGTATTAGCAGCAACCCCGCGCCGCTGCTGGCTTGCAAGCCCGTCGCACATCGTTACACTGAAATCGGGACGGTGCCGGCTGGCGCCGTCCGCACAACGAGCAAGATCCACGACACATTTGCACGACGGGTTGAGCCATGACGACGGCGATGGTCAAACAGGAGATCGCGGTAGCGTCCTTCAGCAAGCTGTACGACCTCGATCAGGTCGAAGCGGCGCTCAACGATCTGAACGACAGCGCGAACGAAGCCCTGCGCGCGACCTACGAAAAGATGCTGAAGATCGGCAACCTGCGTTTTTGCGTCAAGCCGAACCGGATGCCGTCGATCGACGATCTGATCGGCACCTTGCCGAACTTCGCCGAACCGCTCGACGATGTACGCAGGCAGGTCGCGCTATGCATCGAAACCGACGACCGGCTCGAGCTGATGCCGATTCTGCTGCTCGGCGATCCGGGCATCGGCAAGACGCATTTCGCCAGGCAACTCGCGCGCATGCTCGGCACGTCTTATCACTATGTCGCGATGGGCGCGCTCACGGCGGGGTGGATTCTGTCCGGCGCGTCGTCGCAATGGAAAAACGCGAAGCCGGGCAAGGTATTCGATGCGCTCGTGCACGGTAGCTACGCGAACCCGGTGATCGCCGTCGATGAAATCGACAAGGCGAGCGGCGATTCGCAATACGATCCGCTCGGCGCGCTCTATGCGCTGCTCGAGCACGATACCGCGCAGACCTTTATCGACGAATTCGCGGAGATTCCGATCAACGCGCAGCACGTGATCTGGATTGCCACCGCCAACGATGCGCGCGCGATTCCCGAGCCGATCCTGAACCGGATGAACGTCTACGAAATCCCGGCGCCCGATTGCGACGGCGCGCGGCGTATCGCGCAATCTATCTATGACGAGATTCGCGGCGCTCACGGCTGGGGTCAGCGCTTTCCGGCGAGCCTGTGCGACGCGGCGCTCGAGCAATTGCAGCGCGCTTCGCCGCGCGAGATGCGCCGCGCGATTCTGAACGGCTTCGGCGCCGCGCGCATCGACGGCCGCGACCAGATCGAAGCGGGCGATATCCGGCTCGATCATCGGACGCGACGCAAGCCGATCGGTTTTCGCGCCCGCGGGTGAGACGAACGCGTGGCGAAGCGTTGAGTAGAAAAGCGAACGCGGCGGCGTCGGTAAAGGGGCGCTGAGTGCGTGTCCGAAGTGGGCTCCGCGCGAGGCCGGTTAGTTTCCGCGCAGATTCCTGCGTTTAATTTCGGCATTTAATTCCTGCGTTTAATTCCTTTTATGGACGCAAGAATCGCGATAGCGTGGCGATGTGCAATGCCTCTGCATATTCGCGATCGACGCAAAAGGTTCAGTCCGTGTTCGCGCAAACGATTGCCGTTGATGCTTATGCGTCCGGCACGCGTCAAACGCGCGTCGAACGCATGCAAAAGCGCGAAGCACGAAGAAGCGCGGATCATCGGGTTGGTCGGCTAAACCACACATGAGCGGCGATGACGGCGTACACTCCGTCAACGCTGGTGTAGTGTGATAGAGCGTTGAAGATCGCCATGCCCGCAGCCGTCTCCGGCTTCGGGCTTTTGCGTCTCTGGAGCCGTCGTACAATTTTGCCGTGACCGTACGCGATCTTCATCTTCACCGGGTGGACGAGGCAAAACGCGGTGCATGAATGGCCGCGTCAACGAATATGGATCAAATCGAATGTGTGGTGATCGGTGCCGGCGTGATCGGTCTCGCAGTGGCTCGCGCGCTGGCGGCGCGCGGGCGCGAGGTGATCGTGCTCGAAGCGGCCGAGGCGATCGGCGTGGGAACGAGCTCGCGTAATAGCGAGGTCATCCACGCGGGCATCTACTATCCGCGCGGCTCGCAAAAGGCCGCGCTGTGCGTGCGTGGCCGCGAGCTTCTCTATGAATACTGTGCGGCGCGCGGTGTGCCGCATCAGCGCTGCGGCAAGCTGCTCGTTGCGACCGCGCGCAACCAGATTCCGCAGCTTGAAACCATCCTCGCGCGCGGCCGTGAAAACGGCGTGCTCGATCTCATGCGTATCAGCGGCGCGGAAGCGCAGGAACTCGAGCCCGCGCTCGAATGCGTCGATGCCGTGTTTTCACCGCAAACGGGCATCGTCGATAGTCATCAGTTGATGCTCGCGTACCAGGGCGATGCCGAACGCGACGGCGCGGTGCTCGCATTTCATGCGCCGGTCGAATCAATCGAAGCATCGAGCGGGCGCTTTACCGTCACGGTCGGCGGCGCCGCGCCGACGACGATCGGCGCAGCCTGCGTGATCAACAGCGCGGGCCTGTACGCGAACGCGCTGGCGCGCAAGATTCGCGGCTTGAATCCGCGTTATGTACCGCCGCTTTATTTCGCGCGCGGCAACTACTTCAGCATGTCGGGGCGCGCGCCGTTTAGCCGGCTTATCTATCCGATGCCGAACGACGCGGGTCTTGGCGTGCATCTGACGATCGATCTCGGCGGCCAGGCGCGTTTCGGCCCGGACGTCGAATGGGTCGATTCGATCAATTACGACGTCGACCCGCGCCGTGCCGATTCGTTTTACGCGGCCATTCGCGCGTATTGGCCGGACCTGCCCGATCAGGCCTTGCAACCCGCGTACGCGGGTATACGGCCGAAGTTGTCCGGCCCAGGCGAACCCGCCGCCGATTTCCTGATTCAAGGCGCGGCGGCGCACGGCGTACGCGGGCTCGTGAATCTGTTCGGCATAGAGTCGCCGGGGCTCACGGCATCGCTTGCGATCGCGCAGCGCGTCTGCGAGCTGGTGGGGCGCGCGTAACAAGGCTTGCGCGCTTGCCTGCGTCCATCTGTCGCAGGCAAGCGCGACACCCGTGTCTATCTTCCCGCATCTTCCTCTCGCGACGCCGCGTGCGGTGCTCATCGTGTTCGCCGCGGCCTGCTCGGGGCCGTGAAATCTCCGCTGCGCATTTGCTTATGTCCGGCATTGAAGCCTCCCGCGCGCCGGCTTCATTGCTATGCTTGGGGACCGCTGTCGACAGAACGGCGGATCAATCCAGGATCACGGATCAAGACATAACGGAGCGAGTCCCCATGAAATCATCCCGTCGTACGTTTCTGATCACGAGTATCGGCGCCGTGTCGGCGCTCGCGCTGTCGCGCGAGGCGCTGGCCGATGCACCGAAGGTCGCCGAAAGCGAGCCGACCGCCCAGGCGCTTGGCTACAAGATGGACGCATCGCAAGTCGACAAGGCCAAGTACGCGAAATACGCCGCCGGCGAAGACTGCGGCAACTGCAGCTTCTACCAGGGCAAACCGACCGACGCATTCGCACCCTGCCCGATGTTCGCGGGTAAGCAGGTCGCCGCGAAGGGCTGGTGCAGCGCATACAACAAGAAGGCCTGAGCGCCGTCAGCAGCAGCGAGGTTCAGGCAGTTAGCGTTAACTCCGGTGCTTGCGGGCCGGTTACCGGCTGACCGGCCGAAGTCCGAAGTCCGAAAAACGTCCGTTGCGTACTACGCGACGGACGTTTTTTTTCTTGAAAACGCATGAAGCGCTCTTTACACTCGCGTCCAAACTTCAAACGTGCAGGCCGGAGAGACTCGATGGCATCAGCATCCAGAAAGCTCAACGCCCGGGCGGTCACGGCTGCCGTCATCGGCAACGCGCTCGAGTGGTACGACTTCACCGTGTTCGGTCTTCTGACGGTGGTCATCGCGGAGCTTTTCTTCCCCACCAGCAACGACTATTCGTCGCTCCTGCTCACCACCGCAAGCTTCGGCGTCGCGTTCTGCATGCGGCCGGTCGGCGGCATCGTGCTCGGGCTCTATGCCGACCGCGCAGGCCGGAAAGCCGCGCTTTCCGCCGTGATCGCATTGATGACGCTCGGCATTCTGCTGCTCGCCATCGCGCCGCCCTATTCGGCGATCGGCATCGGCGGGCCGATCCTGATCGTGGTCGGGCGCTTGCTGCAGGGCTTCTCGGCGGGCGGTGAGTTCGGCAGTTCGACGGCGTTGCTGATCGAGGCCGCGCCGTTTTCGAAGCGCGGCTTTTACGGCAGCTGGCAGATGTCGAGCCAGGCGGCGGCGCTGCTGCTCGGCGCGGTGGTCGGCGCGGCGGTGACGCGCGGGCTGCCGCACGATGCGCTGATTTCGTGGGGCTGGCGCGTGCCGTTCATACTCGGTCTCGTGATCGGGCCGATCGGCTTTTATATCCGCCGCAATCTCGCCGATTCGGAAGCGTTTCTGCACGCGAAGCAGAACGCGCGGCGCGCGACGCTCGGCGAACTGTTCACGCACCACAGCCGCGACCTGATCTGCGGACTCGGCTCGGTGATCGCGTTGACGGTCACGATCTATGTGTTGATCAGCTATCTGCCGACCTTCGCGGTCAAGCAACTGAAATTGCCTTATGGCGAATCGTTCACGGCGGTGATCGTCGGCAATCTGCTGCTCATGATTCTTTCGCCGGTGGCCGGCGCATGGTCCGACCGGATCGGGCGCAAGGGTTTGTCGCTGTGGTCGCTCGTTCTCACGCTGGTGCTTATCTATCCGCTTTTCGTATGGCTCGAAGGCGCGCCGAGCGTATCGAAGCTGATTCTTGTGCAAGCCGTTCTGTCCGTTACGCTGTCGGGCTACTACGGGCCGTTCGGCGCGATGATGGCCGAGCTCTTTCCGGCGAATGTGCGCTCGATCGGTCTTTCGCTTGCCTATAACGTCGCGGTCATGCTGTTCGGCGGTTTCGGGCAGTTCGTCGTGACGTGGCTCATCAAGGAAACAGGTTCGCCGCTCGCGCCGACGTATTACGTGATGGCCGGTCTCGCGCTGTCGATCGTGTCGGTGGCCTGCATCCCGGCGGGACGTCATGCGGACCTCGACGCGATGCGCAAGCCCGCGTGATAGGCGTGCTATTGGAGCGCGTTATTGACGCGTGGGAGCGCGTGCGCGCAACGGTGGGATACGCGAACCGCGCGCGAACGGGCGTAAGTTCACGCAATTGCGCGCGGTGGTGTCAAAACGTTGGTGGCCGTGCCCCGAGCTACTCGCTTGCCGGCATCAGCGGCGGGCGTCGGTTGAACCACGGGCGCGCCGCTTCGAGTTGCGCGGCGAGCCGGAACAAGGTCGCTTCGCCGCCGTTGCGAGTCGCGAACTGCACGCCGATCGGCAGGCCGCGCCCATTCCAGTAAAGCGGCACCGACATCGCGGGCTGCCCTGTCATATTGAAGACTTCCGTGCAGCCGGCCCACGCGAATGCTTTATCCGACGCTTCGGCCAACAGCCGTTTCATCAGCGCTTCGATGCGCAGCGTCGTCACCACGCGCATCTGCATTGTCTCGAACGCAGTCGGTTTCATCTCGCCGATCTTGATCGGCGCCGCCGCGAGCGTCGCGCACAGCAGCACGTCGAAGCGATTCAGCAGATCGGTGAGTTTCGCCGTCAGCTTGCGCTGTTCTTCGAGCGCGGCCGGCAGCAGGCGTTCGCCAAACTTGCGGCCGATGTGCGCCATCGTCCACGTCGACACTTCGAATTCGTCGCGCGCGGGTTTGCGCCCGGTAATGCGATCGGCGTCGAACACGACTGCTTCGGCGCTGACTGAATACATCGCGAGGAATGCGCTGCGCACCGTGCCGAAGTCGATGCCGAGCGAGACCGGTTCGATCCGGTGACCGAGCGATTGCGCGAGTTGCGCGGCATCGTCGAGTGCGGCGCGCGCATCGGCCGAGAGCGTGTGCGCGAACATCGGGTCCGTCACGTAGGCGATATGCAGCGGTTTACCGTGCGATTCGGCAAGCGCGCCGAGGAACGTGCCCGGCGAGCCGGGCGGCTGGTCGGCATGGCCGGATGTCAGATCGAGCAGCAACGCACTGTCGCGCACGCTGCGCGACACGGCATGCTCAACGCCCATATCGCCAGGCGCCGGCTCGCCCGCGAGCGGCTGGCGCCCGCGCGATGGCTTGAGCCCGAACAGGCCGCAGCACGACGCCGGAATGCGGATCGAGCCGCCGCCGTCGCTTGCATGCGCAAGCGGCACGATGCCGGCCGCGACCGCCGCGGCCGCGCCGCCGCTCGAACCACCCGGCGTGTGATCGAGACTCCACGGGTTGCGGCACGGGCCGAACAGTTCGGGCTCCGTATAAGGCATCAGGCCGATCTCAGGCGTATTTGTCTTGCCGAAGATATTGAGGCCGGCCGCACGCGTACGCGCAATCAGCGGTGCGTCTTCGGCGGGCACGAAATGCCGGTAATGGCGGCTGCCGAGCGACATCCGCAGCCCCGCGACCGGGGTAAACAGGTCTTTGATCAGATAAGGAACGCCTGCGAGCGGTCCCGCGCCGAGATGATCGGGACTGCCGCCATCGGCGCGTTCGCGCGACGCGCGGCGGCGTGCCGCGTCGTAGTCCTTCAGCACGATCGCATTGATCGCGGGGTTCGCGGCTTCGGCGCGTGCAATCGCGGCGTCGATCAGTTCACGCGCGCTGACTTCGCGTTTTTTGACGAGCTCGGCAAGGCCGATGGCGTCGTGGGAAAGGTAGTCGGATTGCACGGCTTGAGCGTCCCCCGATAAGCGGCGCGCGTGGTGCGCGCCGCAACGACAAGCTTATCGGAAGGAAGATGTTTACAGGCGTTCGCCGAGGAACGTAAGTGTGCGGCCATGCGCGAGCGCGGCCGAATGCTGGTGATAGCTTGCGCGATCGGTGCAGTTGAAACCGTGATCGGCGTTCGGATAGATATGGAATTCGACGTCGTCGCGGCCGGCAAAGCGTTCCTTGACCTGACCGACTGCCGACATCGGAATGCCCGAGTCGAGTTCGCCGTAGTGGAATTGCATCGGCGCCTTGATCTTCGGTGCGAGATCGAGCTGGTTCTGGATACCGCCGCCGTAGTACGCGACTGCGACGTCTACCGTGCCTTGCGCAGCGGCCAGATACGCGAGCCGGCCGCCGAAGCAGTAGCCGATTGCCGCGACCTTGCCGGTTACTTCAGGCATGGCGCGCAGCGCGGCGGCGGTCGCGCCGACGTCGGCAACGGCGAGATCGACGTTGGTCTTTTGCAGCAGTTCGATGCCCTTGTCGCGATCGGCACCGGCGTAGGTCAGTTCGACGCGCGGCTGCGTGCGCCAGAAAATGTCCGGCGCGATGGCGACGTAACCGTCCTGCGCATATTGCTCGGCGACGGCGCGGATATGGCCGTTCACGCCGAAGATTTCCTGAATGATGATGACGGCAGGCCCTTTACCACTCTTGGGCAACGCCAGATAGGCGCCGAAACTATCGGCGCCGGCGGGAATATCGATCCAACGGGAAGTGACGCTCACGTGCATTCTCCTCAATGAAGCGGTGGGCCAAAGGCTTGGCCGAAAAACGGCGCCCAGTTTGCCACCAAAAAAGGCACGCTGCAGTGACAGTTAAACGGCACTGGCAAGCTGGGCGCGGCGCATGAGGGTTTTTCCGTAAGCGGATTGAAACGGCGCGGCGTGTCGATTATCCGATGGCGGCATCACTGTTTTAGTCACGAATCGCCAAAATGTTTCGGATTGCGTCTTAGCTTGCGGACGCAACAAGCGGGCATCGTCGAGGCGATTGTCTATTAACGGCGTTTTGAAGCGCATCTTTAGAAACCCAGCGGAAACCGTGCTCCAGCAGACGCTTCAGAGCAGTCTAAAGCGGTGCATCGTCGATGATGTGGGATAAACGCTATTGGTAGTGATCCCACTTACTCAAAAAAACCCCACAAATTAATTTGATGGCCTACACTTGCGCGCTGGTACGAAGACCGCCTGCCACAAACAGGCTGGTTGACGTACTTGCCAAGTGCATAACGATGCATCCGGCGCAGTCGTCCACGGGATTTGAGCGACACGTGAAGGACGCGGGGCACAAGGGCGATTACGTTGATTTGGGACCGAAACTGGAGACTTACATGAACATCAAGATTCAAAAGCTGTTGCCGATTAGCGCTGCGGCGATGCTGTTTGCGACGTTGGCGACGAGCGCGGTCGCGGACCAGACCGTCAAGATCGGCCACGTCGCTCCGCTGACGGGCGGCATTGCTCACCTGGGCAAGGACAACGAAAACGGCGCGCGCCTCGCAGTCGAGGAAATCAACGCGAAGGGTCTCACGATCGGTGGCCAGAAGATCACGCTGGTGCTCGATCCGCAAGACGACGCGGCTGACCCGCGTACGGCTACGCAGGTTGCGCAGAAGCTCGTCGACGACAAGGTCGTCGCCGTGGTCGGTCACCTGAACTCCGGTACGTCGATCCCGGCTTCGAAGATCTACAGCGATGCGGGCATCGTGCAGATCTCGCCGTCGGCTACCAACCCGGCCTACACGCAGCAAGGCTTCAAGACCACGTACCGCGTGGTTGCGACCGACGCGCAGCAAGGTCCGGCACTCGCGAACTACGCGGCCAAGGGCCTCAAGGTGAAGAGCGTCGCGATCGTCGACGACTCGACCGCTTATGGCCAGGGTCTCGCGAACGAGTTCGAGAAGACCGCGAAATCGCTGGGCATGAACGTGATGTCGCACGACGCGACGAACGACAAGGCTGTCGACTTCCGCGCAATTCTGACGAAGATCAAGGGTGAGAACCCGGACGCGATCATGTACGGCGGCATGGACGCCACCGGCGGCCCGTTCGCCAAGCAGGCGAAGCAGCTCGGCCTGCGCGCGAAGGTGCTGGCAGGCGACGGCGTGTGTACCGACAAGCTGTCGGATCTCGCCGGCGATGCAACCGACAACATCGTGTGCTCGGAAGCGGGTATGGCGCTCGAGAAGATGGAAGGCGGCAAGGCATTCGAAGCGAAGTACGAGAAGCGTTTCGGCCAGCCGATCCAGATCTACGCACCGTTCACGTATGACGCTGTGTACATCATCGTCGACGCCATGAAGCGCGCGAACTCGACCGATCCGGCGAAGATCCTCGCCGCGATGCCGAACACCGACTACAAGGGTGTGATCGGTGAAACCACGTTCGACTCGAAGGGCGACCTCAAGCACGGCGTGATCTCGCTGTACAACTACAAGTCCGGTAAGAAGACGCTGCTCGACGTCGTCAAGATGTAAGAGCAGAGAGAAGACGGATGGCGGGCTTGCCTGCGGCAGTTTCGTCAATCCGTCGAATCGTCAGTTCGTTTGCGCGAACGGCGTATGCAAGGCACGCAGCTTATGGCTCGCGTGCCTTTTTTATTGAGCGTGCTGCGCGATGCCGCGACGTTTCGCGCGATGTCACGACGTCATTTAGATACCGAGGCGCCGCAGAACCTTCGGTCCGGCAAACGCGATCAGCGCCGCGCATACCGCAACGACCGAAAGACCGATCGGCAGATTGGTGACCTGCGCGACACCGCCGATAATCACCGGCCCAAGCAGCAAGCCGAAGTAGGCGAGCCCCGCGACGTGCGCGAGTCCCTCGGCCGCGTGAATGCCTTTGACGCGAGCCGCCGCTGCGAACAGCACCGGCATCATGTTCGCAAGGCCGAGCCCCATCAGCGTAAAGCCCGTCATCGCGGTAACCGGATGTGGCAGCAGCAGCGCGCCGATCATACCGACGCACGCAATCGACGCGCTCGCCATCACGAGTTGCGGCGCGCCGAACCGCGCGCGCACCGCGTCGCCGGCAAAACGCGCCACGGCCATGCCGCCGGAAAACGCCGCATAGGCCGCGCTCGCGACAGCCGGCGTGGCGATCACGACGTCGCGCATATAAATCGTGGCCCAGTCGTACATCGCGCCTTCGGCGATCAAGGCGATCAGCGCGACGATGCCGAGCGCCCACAGCGCCGGCGAGCGCCAGCGGTTCGCGCGCGGCGTATGCGCGTCCGGATGTTCCGCATGCGGCACGTGCGGCAGCACCGACGGGCACGCGATGAACAGCACGACGGCGCTCACGGCGGCGGCGAGCAGCATATGAACGACCGACGTCATGCCGTGCGCGAGCAGCGCGCCGCCGGCCGCGGCGCCCGCCATGCCGCCGACGCTGAACATGCCGTGCAGCGCCGACATGATCGGCCGCCCGATCGCCTGTTCGACCGCGCTCGCTTCGGCGTTCATCGCGACATCGAGCGTTGCCATGCCGGCGCCGAAGAAAGCGAGCACCACGAGCAGCATCCAGTACGCAGGGACGAGCAGCATCAGCGCCGCGCAAATCGACATGGTCAGGCCGCCGGCGAGGCACGCGCGGCGCGTGCCGACGCGGGCGATCCACGGACCGTTCGCGGTCATCGCGGCAATCGAGCCGCCCGCCACCGCGAAGAGCGCGAGCGACAGCAGCGCCGGATTTAACTCGAAGCGATCACGCACGGTGGGCACATGAATCCCCCACGTGCCGTACATCATGCCGGCGATAAAGAACAGGGCCATCGTCGCGTAGCGCGCGCGGTTGCGCGCGGCCACGGGCAGATCGCGATGGGCGGCGGGAAGCATCGCAACGTCGGGCGGTCGGTCGGACACAGGCGGTCTCGTCTTAGCGGGAGGGAAAGCGCGGTGAAAGCAAAGTCCAGATTCTAGCGAAGCAGGCGGCACCGCGTTGACACATCGCTGCACTAATATGTCATTCGGTTGTCTACATCACTTCGCGCTCGCGGCGCGACTCGCTCGCGCCGTGGCGGCGCCGCCCCCGCGAATGCGCGCGAGGACGGCGCATCAGCTGTCTATTTGTCCGCCTTAATTGCGTATGAATGTTGCGTCCGAATGCTTGAGGAAAATCCGAGGCCGCCTTGAAGATTCCCGCTCACGCTCCGCTCGATCTTTTGCATCGTGTCGCGGTCGGCACGCTTGCGACGCATTCGCGTCAGCCGCAAGGTTTTCCATATCCGACCGTCCTCCCGTTCGCGCCGGACGCGCGGCATCGGCCGGCCATTCTTGTGAGCCGCCTTGCCGAACATACGCGCAACCTTGAAGGCGACCCGCGTGCTGGCTTCCTCGTTGCCGACGCGCCGGACGGCAATGTGCTCGATGCGCCACGCGTGACCTTGCTTGGAACGTTCGAGCCGTTCGACGCGCCGCCGCCCTTCGTGCGCCGCTTTCTGCGCTATCAGCCGGACGCCGCGCGCTATCTCGCGCTCGGCGACTTCGCGTTCTGGACGTTGTCGCTCGAGCGGCTCCGGTTTATAGGCGGCTTCGGCATGATGGGCTGGCTCGACGGCGATGAACTCGATCCGCTCGAACCGCTCGCATTCGACGAAGAAACGGCGTTGCTCGAACGCTTCGACGCGGATCCGCGCCGCACGAACGAAGTGGAACTGCTCGGCATCGACCGCTACGGCGCGGACTTTCGAATCAATGGGGCGCGCAGGCGCCGCGCTTTTGAGTCGCCGGCGACAGACACCGCAACGCTCGATGCGGCATTTGAGACTTCTACTGTTGCAGCGTTCGGCGGGCAAGACGATTTACGGCGCAATACTTAAGCGCTCCGATTTTTACCGATCAAGTTTTCACAAAATGAAATGATTTCGTACTACATGGTCGAATACGTTTCATCATTCGAGAGTCGATTGAGAATCCATTCATTGCTGATGCTACTTTTCTGACAAAATAACAATGAATGTGCGGTGTTGCCCGACCCCCTTTCGACACTTCGGTGAAAATTTAGGAAATGGCAATTAATTAATTTGAGCTGGCATCTATTCGTGGCTTTATCTTCTGTGTTAATCTCGCCTGCAAATTCCGAGGCATGATCACCTTCAAAGGACTAAATCGGCAGAAGACCGGCAGTCCATTTTTCAAATGACAAGGGAACCTATGTCTTCCTACAAGGAACTCCTCGCGCAGCGCGAGAAGCTTGAAAAGCAGATCGAAGAGGCGAAGGCGCGTGAATATGCCGAAGTGCTGAACGAAATCAAGCAAAAGATGGCCGACTACGGCATTACCCTCGCGGAGCTCGGCGGCGGCCGCGGCGCGAAGCACGCGAAGGTCGGACGTGTGCGGACGGGCGTCGCGCCGAAGTATCGTGATCCGGATAGCGGCAATACCTGGTCGGGCCGTGGCAAGCCGCCGCGTTGGATCGCCGGTCAGGATCGCGAAAAATTTCTGATCCAGAAATAAACGCAAATCTTCGCGTAACCGAATCGTTGGTTGTACCGCCGGCAAAACCGCGCTGCAGGAACTGGGCGCGGTTTTCTGTTTTGTTGTTCTCTTCGCTGGTTCTTCTTGCTGGCTCTTTGTTGCTTATGTTCGCCAGGCGCTCCGGGTCCGCTCTCTTTGCTTGTCCGGTTTGTACGGGACAGTTTGCGCACACTTATAAAGCGAAACAAATCGGGTAATTCTCAACGCGTCCGGCAACGGCGATGCGCGTCACGATCGGCATGTCGCGCGATACGAATGCGTCGCGTTTGGTAACCACCTGATTCAAAAGATATTTCTTGTCGCCTTAACTGACGGGAAACGAGTCGGCGCGTAGAATGAACGGGTGGAATCCTGCCCTTATTCGTATGTCGTCGAGCACTACCATCCATCCTGCAGAAAAACAGCGCGTAGCACGCAAAAGCACGTTCGTCAGCATCGTGCTCAATACCGTATTGATGACTGCGCAAATCGCGATTGGTGTGTTCGCCCATTCTCAGGCGTTGATCGCGGACGGTGTGCATTCGCTGGCCGATCTGATTTCCGACTTTGTCGTGCTGATCGCGAACCGCCATAGCGCCGCGGAGCCGGATGCCGATCACAATTACGGCCACAGCCGTTACGAAACGGTCGCCTCGCTGTTTCTTGGAGGCCTGCTGATCGCGGTGGGTGTGGGCATGCTGTGGCGCGCCGGTGTCCGGCTCACCAATCTCCAGGACATTCCGCCCGTGCACGTGAGCGCGCTCGTGGTCGCGGTCGTCGTGCTGGTTTCGAAGGAGGGGCTGTTCCGCTACATGCTGCGCGAAGCGCAACGCGTGCGCTCCGCCATGTTGATCGCGAACGCGTGGCATGCGCGCTCGGACGCGGCGTCGTCGCTCGTGGTGGCGATCGGCATTGTCGGGAGCCTGTTCGGCATGCGTCTGCTCGATCCGATTGCGGCGGCGATCGTCGGCTTTATGGTTGCGCGCATGGGCTGGTCGTTCGGCTGGGATGCGCTGCAGGACCTATCCGACCGCGCGCTCGACGAGCCGGCTACCGCCGACGTCCGCGCGCTGCTGCTATCGACGCCCGGCGTGCGCGACGTGCATCAGCTGCGTACGCGCAAGATGGGCGACCTCGCGCTCGTCGATGCGCATATCCTCGTCGACCCGTTTATTTCCGTGTCCGAGGGGCACTACATCGCGGAGTCGGCGCGCACGCGTGTGCTGACCGACAACCGTGTGCTCGATGCGCTGATTCACGTCGACCCGGAAAACGATGCGCTCGCGCAGCCGCCCGTGGGCCTGCCGTCGCGCGAGCGCGTGGTCGCGGAAGTCGAAAGGGCATTTGCCGAACACGGTTTAAAACCGGTCGCCGTGAACCTTCACTATCTGAGTACGGGGCTCGACGTCGAGGTGACATTACTGGCGACTTCAGCCGACGAAGCATTCGAAGACGAGGCGCAACGTCTTGCGCGCATCGACCTCGCGGATCTGCAGCGCAGGCTCGGCGCGCGCACGCTCGACGCGCGCCGAGCCATCGATGTGCGCGCAACGGACACGGCCGCCGTTGAAGATGCGCGGCGCGAAAGTGGACGATAACAGGCGATAGCGCGACGCGATCCGATCAGGCGCCGACGGGGCCGGCGCCAACGCAAGTGCCACGGTCATCGCAAGTGCCACGGTCATCGCAAGCGCCACGGTCATCGCAAGCGCCACGGCCACCGCCGCCACCGAGCCACGCGACACCGCGCTCAGTCGCGAATCAAAGCGGCAATTGCGTATCGAACTTGATTTCGCGCAGCACGACGCTCGTGCGAACCTGCGCGACCGCCGGAATCTTGAAAATGCGATCGTGCAAAAACGTGTCGTAAGCCTTGATGTCCGGCGCGACGATCTTGAGGATGTAGTCCGACTCGCCGGTCGTGCTGTAGCACTCGGTGACTTCCGGGCACGTCGCGATTTCCCGTTCGAACTGTTCGACGCCGCCTTCGGTATGCCGCGTCAGGTGAATATGCGCGAGCGCGCAGACGTGCAGCCCGAGTTTCTCCCGGTCGAGCAAAGCCGTATAGCGCTGGATGATGCCCGACTGCTCCATATCCTTGATACGGCGCCAGCACGGTGTGCTGGACAAACCGACCTGATCGGAGATTTCCTGCACGGAACGGCGGGCGTCCAGTTGCAAGAGGCGCAGGATCTTTTGAGAGAACGTATCGAGTGTCAACTGCGGCCTCCGTTGGCGTCGCCGTATTCCGTAATGGTAGAGGCCACGAAAACGAAACGCAATCGAAACGGCGGTTTGTGAGACGTATCGCCTAATTTGCGGGTTAGTCGGCGGCGTTTCGTCCTGAGCCGTCCCCATCATTCGCGTCCAGCGCCGCCACAGGGCGCGCTGCGCGAAGCTCCGCCAGCATGTTGCAGAAGAGCGCGCCCTGCTCGATCGCGTCGTCGAGTGCGACATGCGTGTGCGGCAGATCGTCGAACCAGTGCTTCGGCAGCCGCGGCTTGATGCACTTTCGATACGGCAGGCCGGTCATCGCGAACGCGAGCGTCTTGATATCGAGCGCGGACCATGAGAACGGGCAGCGTCCCGCGAAGCGCATCATGTACCAGAACATGAAGGTGAAGTCGAAGCCCGCCGGCATTGCGACGAACACTGGCTTGCCGGGCAACGCCTCGACCCATTCGACATAGGCGATCAGCGCCTCGGCGGGCTGGCGCAAGTCCTTGCGGCAGGCCGCCCACGCGTCGGGCTGGGTTTTCCACCATGCTTCCTGAACCGGGTGCGGCGCCGAGCCTTCGAGCAATTCGAGGTTCGCCGAAAACGTGGCGATCAGCTGCTTGTCGGCCGTGTACGCGGCCGACGCAAAGCTCAGCATCGAATGCGGTCCCGGAATCGGTCCGTCCGCTTCGACGTCCGTGCTCACATAGATCTCACCATTCATACAGCGACTCCGTCGGCCACATAAGGATTCGTGCGGCGCTCGTCGCCGAACGTCGAAGTCGGGCCGTGGCCGGGCACGAACGTGACGTCGTCGCCGAGCGGCCAGAGCTTGCTGCGGATCGAGCTCACGAGGTCGCCGTGATTGCCGCGCGGGAAATCGGTACGGCCGATCGATCCCGCGAACAGCACGTCGCCGACCAGCGCAAGACGATGCGCGCGGCTAAAGAACACGACGTGGCCGGGCGTATGCCCGGGGCAGTGGTAGACCTCGAGCGTTTCCGCGCCGAACTGCGCGGTGTCGCCGTCGTGCAGCCAGCGCTCCGGCTCGAACGCATCGGCGGCCGGGAAGCCGAAGCGCACGCTCTGCTCGGGCAACTGGTCGAGCCAGAAGCGTTCGTCCGGATGCGGGCCTTCGATCGGCACGCCGTAGTGCAACGCGAGCGCTTTCGCGCCAGCGCAATGGTCGACGTGGCCGTGCGTGAGCAACACCTTTTCGACGCTCACGTTCTGGCGCGCGACTTCACGCTGAATGATGTCGAGATCGCCGCCCGGATCGACGACGGCGGCGCGCCCCGTCGTCTCGCAAACGAGCAGCGAACTGTTCTGCTGGAACGGCGTAACAGGGATCAGGGTGACTTTCATGAAGGCGATGCGAGCCGTGTACGGGAACAAAAAATCGATTGTACCGGCGCGGGCTTTGCGCCGTGCAGAGGCGACTCGTATGAATCGGCAGCCGTCTTCGACCGACCTCTCATGGGTGCGACACACCCGCGCGGTCGGGCATTCTTACGAGTACGGTAAAGATTGTGTAAAGATTAGTGCGGTTTAGCTACCCATGATTTCGATTTGGGTATAATGCGCCCATTGCGTGCGGAAGACCGCACCTTCACCGGTTGACCCGTTCCGGGTTCGACGTCCGTCGTTTGGTCGTCAGAATGCGGAACGAACGTTGCCTTCAAGTAAGTGCCGTCGCTGTTTGACGGCAAATCCGAGCATCGAAACCTTCGATGCACACGTCTTGTCCAGCCAGGCGCGATGCGCCTGCTACGGCCTTGCTGCCGTGACGCTGGATGGGGCCTACGCCGCCGTTCCTACGTACCGCTGTCCGGGTGCAAGAACGTGTAGCCATGTTCGATGGCGGCGTGTGGGGTCTGATCAAAGCCTGCGGGGACAGGATGTGTCAGACGTGAAAGCTAACCGTGCGGTAGCGGCCTGAATGGGCCGTGTGCGGGCTTCACCGTTCCGTGCCTTCGGGCGCGGCGCGCGAGTTCGTCTTGCCGCCCGGGCCGCTACACAACACGCAGTTATTCGCGTGATGCGGCTCGCCTTTGTAACATCGTTCGTCTTATGAAAACTCGGCTAACCCGACGTATTGGGGGTCTTTTTGCCTTTTCGATCCTGGCAGGCTGTGCAATGCCGCCGGGCTCGGGAGAGGTCGGCAGTGCGCCGCTCAGCACTAAAGCGACGCAGAATGCCGCCGCAACGGCCCCGCAAGCTTATGGTTCCGCCAGCAATGTGCCGGCGCCTGCTTCGGACGCTGCATCCACGCCGAAGGGCAAGCTCGCCGATGCGCCTGCGCTGACGGAAGATGGCCCCGATGTGCAGAACTTCCGCCAGACGGGCCGCGCCTCGTGGTACGGCAAGCTGTTTCACGGCCGCCGCACCGCGAACGGCGAACGCTTCAATATGAATGCGCTGACCGCCGCGCACCGCACACTGCCGCTCGGCTCGTACGTGCGCGTGACGAACCCGGCCACGAACGACTCGGTCGTCGTGCGGATCAACGACCGCGGACCGTACGTGCGTGGCCGCGTGATCGATCTCTCGTATGAGGCCGCGCGGGTTCTGCATTTGCAGCACGTCGGTACGGCGCGTGTGCAGATCGCGGGCCTGACGCAGCATGAAGCGAAGATCGAGCAGGCGGAAATGCTCGCCGCGAACGGCAATCCGAGCGTCGAAAAGTAAGGCGACGGATTTCCTTGCGCTCAGGCCTCGGCTGAGCGCACCGTTCCACGAAGGGCCGCGCTTTGCGGCCCTTCAGTCCTTACCGGGCTTACTGAGCTCCAGCGCACGTGCGTAGAGCGCATTGCGCGGCGCGCCCGTGATGGCGGCCGCCATCTTCGCCGCGCTGCTCACCGATACCTCTTCGAGCAGGATGCCGAGCAGCGCGTCGTGTTCGTCTTCAGCCGCGGCCTGCGGCGCCGCGCCCTCCACCACCAGCACGAATTCGCCGCGTTGATGGTTCGCGTCTTCGGCGAGCCATGCTGGCCCTTCGGCCAGGGTGCAACCGTGCAGCGTCTCGTGTAACTTCGTCAGCTCGCGTGCAATCAGCAGACGCCGCGCGCCGCCGAATGCATGCGCAAGTGCCTCGACCGTTTCGACGATTCGATGCGGCGCTTCATAAAACACCATCGCATGCGGGTGCGCAGCCAGTTGCTGAAGCTGCGTGGCGCGCTGCTTCGTTTTCGACGGCAGAAAGCCGAGAAACGAGAACGTCGCGATCCAGTCGCCGGCCGCGCTCAGTGCGGTTGCGAGCGCGCTTGCGCCGGGCAGCGGCACGACCGGCAAATTCGCTTCCCGCACGGCGTCGACGAGCTTCGCGCCCGGGTCCGAAATGCCGGGCGTGCCCGCGTCCGACACGTACGCGATGCGCTCGCCCGCTTGCAGATGCTCGACGATGCGCAGGCCCGCCGTGCGTTCGTTGTGCTGATGCACGGCAATCAAAGGCTTCGAAATGCCGTAGCGCGCGAGCAGTTGACCGGTGTTGCGCGTGTCTTCCGCGGCGATGCGATCGGCGAGCCCGAGCACGTGGAGCGCGCGCAGCGTGATGTCGGCGCTGTTGCCGATGGGTGTGGCGACCACGTATAGCGCGCCTTGCGGATAGTGCTGCTGCTGCGCGAGTTCGGAGAGAGGGGTCATGAGACTGAAGACGCAGACTGACGGAAGAAGCACGACATTGTGCCACCACGCCGACGGCCGGAAGGCGGCAAACGCGCACGGGCACGCGCACGCGGGCGCCGGAAACATCGCGCGATCGAAAACGTCGACGGCTAGCGTCGGCGCGAAGTTCGAAGCGCACGCGCTCGCTTATCTGCAGCGGCAGCGCTTGCGCTTCGTCGCGCGTAACGTGGCGTGCCGCGGCGGTGAGATCGATCTCGTGATGCGCGAGGCCGACGGCACGCTCGTCTTCGTCGAAGTCAGGGCGCGCGCGCAGACGCGCTACGGCGGGGCCTCGGCGAGTGTCGGTCGCCATAAGCGCGAGCGGCTCGTGCGCGCCGCGCAGTATTACCTCGCGACGCATCCGCACGAAGTGGCCGCGTGCCGTTTCGACGTGGTCGCTTTCGAAGCGGGGCGTCTGGTCTGGTTGCGCGATGCGTTTCGCGCCGACGATAGCTGAAGCGCAACCCTGCGCCGCGAGCGACCTGCGCCGCGGGCGACGGTATCTGCTGCGTAACAAGCCGTTTTAGGTGCGCGATAAGCCACGCGAGTACGTTAAACTTGCGCCACGCGCATCGGGCATCGAACGCCGCGCCGCGAAAGCGGTCTGATGCTCGCAAGCGCATGGTGCACACGACAATCCGCGCGAGCCGCATTCGCCATCGCAATGCGTCGCTCCAGGCGCGCGCGGGACGCGCGATACACCGTGCCATGCACGATGCCGGCAGACACGCAGGACAAAACGCGTAGTACAAGATAGAGAGTCGATGTCAGTCGAACGTATTCAACAGCACTTCCGCGATAGCGCGGCAGTGAAACTCGCCGCGGTGGAAACCCTCGCGCTGCCGATCGCCGCCGCGGTCGACACGATGTTCGGCGCGCTGGCGAACGGCAATCGCATTCTCGCGTGCGGCAACGGCGGGTCGGCTGCCGCCGCGCAGCATTTCGCGGCCGGACTGATCGGCCGCTTCGAACGCGAACGGCCGGGCCTCCCGGCCGTTGCGCTAACAACCGACACATCGGTGCTGACAGCGCTCGCCAATCATTACGCGTACGACGAGATTTTCGCGCGCCAGATCCGCGCACTCGGCCAACCCGGCGACGTGCTGCTCGCGATTTCGACGTCCGGCCATTCGGCCAACGTGCTCGCCGCGATCGATGCCGCGCACGAGCGCGAAATGGTCGTGATCGCGCTGACGGGCAACGGCGGCGACAACAGCGGCGCGGACGGCGCGCTGACCGATATCGATATCTCAATCTGCGTGCCGTCCGAAGACGCCGCGCGCATTCAGGAAGTGCATCTGCTGACCATCCACTGTCTGTGCGACGGCATCGATGCCATGTTGCTGGGCGACGAGTGAAAGAGTGACTTCGAAGGAGAGCTAGTTGATGAGCGCATATCGCGTGAAAAGTACGCTTGTGAGAACCACGCTCGTGGTGGGGCTGGTGGCGGGCCTCGCCGCCACGCTGCAGGGCTGCGTGCTGGCGGTCGGGGCGGCGGCAGGCGGCGGCGCGCTTGTCGCGACCGACCGGCGCACGCTCGGCGCGCAGACCGAGGATCGCGAAATCCAGGTGAAGGCGATTTCGCAGATCAATGACGGCCTCCCTGCCGGCTCGCACGTCAACGTGACGGTTTTCAACCGGCGCGTGCTGCTGACCGGCGAGGTGCCCGACGACGCCGCGAAGCAGAAAGCGGATACGATCGTGCGCGGCATCAACAACGTGCACGCGATCGTCAACGAGGTGACCATTGGCCAACCCATCGATTTCTCTTCGCGCACGAACGACACGTATCTCGAAGGGCGCGTGAAAACCGCGCTGATCGCCGAGAAGGATCTGTCCGCGAACAACTTCAAGGTGGTCGCCGAGGGCGGCTCGATTTATCTGATGGGTCTCGTGACGCCTGACGAAGGCGCGCAGGGCGCGAATGTCGCGAGCCGCGTGCCGGGCGTGTACAGGGTGGTCAAGGTGTACCAGTACATCGAGCCGTCGGAAGCGGTGGCTGCGGCCGCCGCGGCGGCATCGGCGCCGAGCGCGTCGTCGCCCGCGGCGGCAGCGGCGCCCGACGATGTGACGACAGGCGCGGTGCCTGATGCGTCGGTGTCGTCGAAGCCGCTCGATCAGCAGCCGCCGGCGCCGGTGTCGAATTCGAATGTGCAGCCGGGCAGCCCGCAGGCGGTGAAGTGAAGCGTCGAAGCAGTGCGGGGAAGATGCGGCGCGCCGTAGAGGCGCCGTATCGTGTGATGGCCGCAGGCTTAAGCACAGGTGCAGGTGCGCTCGCGGCGCTCGCCGTGTCTGCGCTGATGGCGGCGAGCGGGGCGCACGCCGTCGAAACGCCGCCCGGTCTGCAGATCGCGCAGCGCAACGCATGTCTGGGCTGCCACGCGATCGACCGCAAGCTCGTCGGGCCGTCGTTCCAGCAGGTCGCAAGCCGCTACAAGGGCAACACGCAGGCGCAAACGCTGCTCGAACACAAGGTGAAGGATGGCGGCTCCGGCGTGTGGGGCGCGATTCCGATGCCCGCGCATCCGGCGATGAGCGATGCCGATATCCGCACGGTCGTCGATTGGGTGCTGGCCGGTGCGCCTTCGAAATGAACCCGCGCCTTTGGCAATTCCAAAAATGCCTGTGCTAGAATTGCTCGATTCGTTGGGGCGGTAGCTCAGCTGGGAGAGCGTCGCGTTCGCAATGCGAAGGTCGTGAGTTCGATCCTCATCCGCTCCACCAACAGAATGTGAAAGGCCTCGCCGCTCTAGCGGCGAGGCCTTTTTGTTTGTGCGACGGGTTGCCGTTGCGATAGCGATATCGGTATCACAGGCGAAGCCTTCGTTGCAGGACGCACCTCGCCGCCCCGCGCCGGTCAACCGAACGCCAAACGCGCGGGCCCGAATCTCCGCATCGGATTTCGGCCCGTCAAAGCTCGATTGTCTTTTTCTCGCCGCTTCGATCGATCAGGATCGTCAGTTTGCCTTTGGGCGCAATACCGACGTCCTCGCGCAGTTCTTCAATGTCCGCGGGGAGCACCTTTCGTCCGTTGACCTCGAGCAAGACGTCACCGGGTTTCAGCCCATACCCGGACACATCGCCCATGCTGCTGTCACCAATTTCGATGCGTCCATCGACGTAAATCAGCGGGATATAGCGCAATGGCTGATGGTCGTCGCGCGTAAAGTTCTTCGCGTTGTAGCAGAAGACCATCTCGGCGGGGACCAGTGCATAACTGTCGAAACGTGACAAAAAACCCATGCCCAGGTTGTTCAGTCCACCCGCGCTTTCGAGCACGCGGAGGCGTCCCACGGGCATGCCGCTGATACTGAGACCGTCGACGAGATATTCACTTGCATGATGCGTACCGTTAGCAGTCGCCATGCTGGCTTCACCAATTTGCTCGATGTTGCTGCCGTTCTTGTGAAGCGCGTCAAGCAGGTCGAGCGGCGCCAGAGAATCGGTTAGCCCCGTGTCGATCCGGAACGGAGCCCAATTGGCATTCTTGAGACCGATCTGAATTTCCGGCGGCTGACCATACTCGTCCCGATAGGGAACGCATTGCTGGTAACCCGCAGTGGAAGGTACATCCGCCAGCACCGTAAGCGTCCGTTTGACGTTGTCCACTTGCCAGCTCAGCTGACGGAAGACGTCCGTCCCGAGTATGCCGTCGATGCGTCTACCGGTCGCCCTGGTCAACAGCGACAGGTCCAGCCCCAACCACGGCGTGGCGCTTCGGAGCGCATGGTCGCCGATGTCGATCCGCAGAGGGCGCCAGAATTTCACATCATCCTTGTGAAGCGTGCCGCCAGGCGTGCTTGCGCCTTCGGCAAGACTCTGATGAAGGCGGGCGGGAATTTCGTGGTCCGGGGCGCGTTGGGTCATTGCCGCGGCAACCTGATTGTCAACGATCGTATAGGCGGAACCCGTGTCGAGCAGGAATTGATACGTTTTGCCCGCGATCGTCACCGGAACGGTCACCGAATATTTGGAGATCGACGTAGTCAGCACCGGTTGAGGCGATGAAGACGCGGTGGATGGCGAAGACGATGTATCTGATTTATCTGTGCAGGCTGCAATCGTCAGCGTGACGGCGATCAACAGCGTTGTTTTTCTCAATACCTGAATCATTAGTTTCGTTAATGAACAAAGAGGCGCGATTTTCGATGTGCCCCGCACGCCACGGCTATCGGACGAGTCCGAACCTCATCAGCCACGTTGCGTTGATGCACGTCCCGAGCCGGTGCTAAACAACCGGTCAAATGGAAATAATGTGTGGAGCGCTCTCGGATTTAGGAATACTCCCAACCCGACATACACCACTGGCTGATAAGAATTTCCCCTCGGAACAATTAGGGTTCCGTATTTCATCGGGGGCACCTTTGAAACGAAAAAAATGGCCGGGCTGGTTTTTCGCTCTATTGCTCGCATGCCTGCCCGCCGTATACGGGGTCTGGCATAGCTGGAGTACCGCGCAGGACACTGACGCGAAGCCGTCGAAGCAAGCCGCCACCACGCTTATGATCTACATGCTGGGATCGGATCTTGAATCGACCTCGGGAGCGGCCACGGCAAGCCTTAAGCAGATGCTGGCTGCGACCCATTCGAATGACGTGAACGTGGTGATTACCACGGGCGGTTCCAACAAAGCCGATGCAAACGATCCTGTAACCGACTGGCGTACCGTGCGGCGGTATGCGCTGCGCGACGGGAAGCTGCAGTTGCTTGCCGATATCGGCAAGCAGAACATGGTGGATTCGCGCACGCTCGCGAACTTTATCGTTTGGGCGAAGGGGGCGTTTCCTGCAGCAAAATACCGCCTCGTCTTCTGGAACCACGGTGGCGGCTATAACGGCTTCGGGGCGGACGAACTGTTCGACCGGTACCAAACGATGACCTTGCCGGAAATTCAGGCGGCACTCAAAAGCGCGCGTGACAAGACCGGTGTCCACTTCGATCTGATCGGCTTCGATGCCTGCCTGATGGCGCACGCGGAAGTCGCGTATGCGCTGATGCCGTACGCCGACTATCTGGCGGGATCCGAGGAACTCGAGCCCGGCGCCGGATGGAACTATCAGACCGTGCTGTCCGAACTGTCCAGAAACCCGACGATGAGCGCCATGCAACTCGGACGAGTCATCACGGACAGCTACCTCGCGTTCCAGAAAGAGAATAACGAAGCATACCGGGCCGCGGGCGGAAACTCGCACGAGGACCTGTTCGTCACGTTCTCCATAGTGGATCTGAAGCGTATGGACGAGGTGGCCGATGCAGTGCGGACGTTCGCGAATGCGCTATCGCAGTACGTAAGACAGTCCACCGATAACTGGATGCGAGTGGCCGTTCAACGCGCAATGACGGCCAGCTTCGGCGCCGAGACGACGTCCGATAACGCAAGCCTCGACATTACCGACCTGGGCGCGTTCGCCGACGGTCTCGCCGAAAACGACATTCTTCCGGAAGCGAGCCGGCTCGTGTCGGCCGCTGTGCGTCAGGCGGTCGTTTATCGAGGCAATGGTCCGCTGGCCGCGTCGGCCTCCGGGCTCAGCATCTATTTCCCGTCGCGACAGTTCGATATGACGAACTTCGACACAACCTACGCGAATATCGACTTCCCGAGCGAATACAAGTCGATGCTGAAAACGTACGTCAAATACGCAAAGGAGGTGCCTCAGGTGTTTGTGGTCGACGTGAGCCGGTCCACCGCCACCCATCTCAATGCCGCAGTCCGGAGCAACTTCGGCGTCAAGGAAGCGATGCTGGCCGTCCTGATGCCCACCGACGTGCCCCATCAGTTGCGCGCTGCGATGCTCGAGCCGCTCGACGTAGACGCCAATGAGCGCAACTACGGTCTGTCGGCGAGTCTGGACACCGGTTGGCCTGTGCTTAACGGGCACGCCGTCAACATGCGGCAAATTTCGATGGAGTCGCGCCGCAATGAGTCCGGCGAGGATGTGAAGGTCGCGACTTACATCGTGCCGGCGCAAATCAACGACAAGCGTGTCAGCCTTCTCTTCGAGAAGACGGTTGGCGACGATCGCTACTCGTTTGTCGCGGCGGTGGACGATAAGGACGGTCCGCTTGCGGAGCGCATACGAAACGTCGTTCACCCGAAAGACATCATTACGCTTGAGAGCTATGTCTACGACGTCAACGCAAACGACTTCATCGGCATGCTGGTATCTGAAGAAAAATTCCCCGCCGGCGAGCTGCAGCTCACCACGGCTTCAATCGGCACCAATGGGAACGAGTTGCGCCTGATCACGGGTAACTACGTCGGTTCGTTCGAGCTCTCCGCCCCCCTCCGCGTCGACTTCTAGATCGCACGCAATGCCGCCCGATGAATCGTGTCGGGCGCGCGGGATTGCGTAAGCTAAACGCCAGCCCCCACCGTAAACACCGCAACCGACCCGCTCAACCGCGTCGCCTGCTCATCAAGCGACCCCGACGCCGCCGCAGCCTGCTCAACAAGCGACGCGTTCTGCTGCGTCACTTCATCGATCTGACTGACCGCCTGATTCACCTGCTCGATGCCGCGCCCCTGCTCGTCCGACGCATTCGCAATCTCACCGATGATCGCCGCGACCTGCCGGATGGCCTGCTGCACCTGCGCCGTCGTGCGGCCCACTTCTTCGGCCTGGCTCGAGCCCGAGCGGATCGTCGCGACCGAGCGTCCGATCAGCTCCTTGATCTCTTTCGCTGCCGCCGACGAACGTTGCGCAAGGCTGCGCACCTCCGATGCGACAACCGCGAAGCCGCGGCCCTGCTCGCCGGCGCGCGCCGCTTCGACAGCCGCATTGAGCGCGAGGATGTTGGTCTGAAACGCGATGCCTTCGATCAGCGACGTGATCTCGCCGATTTTCGTGGAGCTCGACGAGATTTCACTCATCGTGCCGACCATGCGCTCGACCGACTGGCTGCCTTCATCCGAGATGCGCGACGTGCCAAGCGCAAGCGAACTCGCCTCTTTCGCGTTGTCCGCGTTCTGCTGCACGGTCGCCGTCAGTTGTGCGAGGCTTGCCGCCGTCTGCTGCAGCGAGACGGCTTGTTCCTCGGTGCGCGTCGACAGATCGAGATTGCCCGCGGCAATCTGCTTCGACGCAATGCCGACCGCGTCGCTCGAGCGCCGCACTTCGGCGATCACGTCGGCCATATGCTTGAGCAACCGGTTTAGTGCCGTGGCCGTATGCCCGATTTCATCCATGCGCTCGACGCGCGCCTCTTGCGACAGGTCGAGCGACTCGCTGATCTTCTGCAGCGTATCGCGCAGCTGGCCGAGCCCGTTGCCGATCAGCCGGTACAAATGCGTGCCGAACGCGCCGGTCGCGATGAGCGCGGCCGCGACGATGGCGATCATCCAGCCGAACACCGTTTTGAACTGCGCAGCGTTTTCATCGCGAATCGCCTGGCTGCGCTCGATGTCGTAATCGAGGTGATCGTGCAGGCCTTTGTCGAGTGTCAGCGCGGCCGTATGCACGGCGCCGCCGTCGTGCAGCATCGCGAGCGCTCCGTCGCGGTCGCCCGCGCGCAGCTTGTCGAAGAACTGGTCACGCGCGCTGCGGTACGCAGCGATATGTGCGCGATCCGCGTCGAGCATTTTTGCCGCTTGCGCGTCGCCAGCAACGTAAGTGGAACCTAAGGCGGCAGCATACGCGGCGATATCGCCATCGAAGCGCTTGTCGGCATCGGCGATCAACGCAACGATCGCGGCGCGGCTCGCGTCGTCGATGCCGTCCACGACATACCGGTACGCATTGAGGCGCATATCGGCGACGTCGCCGAGCGCCATCGAGATCGATTTGAGCCCGGGAATCGTGTGCGTCTCGAGGCCGTCGAGGCGCTGATTCGATGCATAGAGCTGGGCGAGGCCGTAGCCGCCGACGAACACGAGCGCGAAGAGCGCCACGCCCAAGGTAATCACGAGCCGTCGAACGATGGTCATAGGAGGCATTCGATCCAGTCGCGGGCACGTATCACGCATCGGTCACTCAATGGTCACTCGTCAATCACTCAGGACGCCGCACCCGATACCCGCCCTGACGACCGTATTGACGGATACGCCGCAGCCAACTTGAGCGCTTTCGCGCGAAATACCGTCATTAAGCAACCCGAACTTCGCGAGGCTGGCCACCACTTCGTACGCCATTTCTGCCGCGTCTTTCCACGCACGCCGCAGCATAAGCTTTCAAAACGCCTGTCGTTGCCCGTCATCTCGCGTGCACGGATCCATGCGGATATTTCATTCTGTCAGCCGGAATTGTTCTCTCCAGCAACCAGTTGCGAATCGGTTTAGCCTGACTTGTACGCTCGGCACTTCCCTGTAACCAGCGGCCCTCCCCCCGAGACTTCCCATGCCTGCCCGTCGAGGACGCTCGATCGAAGTGGATTTCTTTCGCGGCGTCGTGCTGATTGTCATCGTGCTGGATCACATACCCGGCAGCGTGCTGTCGCATTTAATGCTGCACTCTTATGCGTTATGCGATTCCGCCGAAGTGTTCGTCTGCCTCGGCGGCTATGCGTCCGCGGCCGCCTACGATGCGGTGCTCGACAAACGCGGCCGGAGCGCCGCGCGCAAGCGATTTTTCAGGCGTGGCTACGAGATTTACCGCGCATATCTGCTGACGGCGCTGCTCACCTTGCTGTCGGGCGCTGTACTCGCGCTCTTTCATCTGAACCGGCCGATGGTCGAGTTGACCGGCTGGCCGTCGTTTTCGGCGGCGCCGCTGCGTGAGACATTCGACATCGCGGTGCTGCGCCAGCAGCCGTATCTGTCGAGCGTGCTGCCGATGTATGTGCTGTTTCCGTTGACCGTGCCGTTCATGGTGCCGCTCGCGCGGCGCTCGGCAGGCGCGGCACTTGCTGTGAGCCTGGTCGTCTGGCTTGCCGCGCGGCCACTTGCGGCATTGCTGCGCATCGACGATGTCGGCGATTGGGCTTTCAATCCGTTTGCATGGCAATTGATGTTCGTGCTCGGTATCCTGTGTCGTGTGCGGCCCGCTAGCGACGGCTTTGTCGGATCGGGGGCGGGACGGTGGCTCACGCGCGTCGCGCTCGCAACCGCTGTCGGCTTCGCGATCGTCAAGCTGTTTATCCTGACGCAGCCGCTGCCCGGTCACCTGAAACAGAATCTATCGGTTGAACGCGTGATCAATTTCATTGCGATTGCCTGGCTTGCAGTCTGGCTCGTCCGAAACGGTTTCATCGCGCAGCTCGCGCAGCGCTTGCCCGGTATCGTCAATGTCGGGCAGCTGGGGCTCGTCTGCTTCGTTGGCGGCACGGTGATTTCGCTGGTCGTCGATACGGCGACACCGCGCGCGTTGCATGGCGTCGCGCATGGCCTTGCGGCGCTCGCCGGCGATCTCGTCGCGATCGTTGCGGTGCTGATGCTCGCGCGCATCTGGCGCGACTGGTCGGGGCGTCTTTCGCGGCGCCCGGCGGTGCGCGGAGCCGACGTGTGACGCGGATGCATCCGGCAAGCCTTCGGGCGGCGCGCGCGCCTGCTTGTGCCGAAGTTCGTGCCGGAGTTCGTGCAGGAGTTTGTGCCGAAGCTCGTGCCGCTCGTGCTGCCGTTTCTCATGTCGCCGGTAGTATTTCCGCGGCTCATCGCTGCGTTCGCGCCCTCGCATGGCTGGTGATATTCATCTCCGGCGTGCAAGGATGCGCGGCGCAACAGCCGCTCGCCCCGCCGATGCCCGCGGCTTCGGTTCCTCCCGCATCGAAGCTGCACTGCTCGACGCTGACCAATATCACGCTGCCACCGAAAGCGATCGGCTTGCCGACCAACGGCGTGCATGTCGATTCCGCGACGCTGATTCCGGCAAGCGCCGCGGGCAACGAAGCGGGCGACTATTGCCGCATCACCGGCAGCATCAAGGCGCTCAAATCCGCGACGCCCGATATCCGCTTCGATCTGAACCTGCCGCGCAACTGGAATGGCCGCGCGCTGCAACTGGGCGGCGGTGGATACAACGGCGTGGTGGTGAGCGGCCTCGGCACGATGCCATTTTCACCCGAGCACGCGCCGCTCGCGCAAGGCTATGCGACCTTCGGCGACGATTCGGGACATGTGGGCAACTCGTCGCTCGCGGTGTTCGGCCTGATCGACGAGGCGGTGATCAACTTCGGCTACGCGCACCTGAAAAAGACGCACGATGCGGCGCTTGTGCTGATCCGGCTCGCGTACGGACGCGGGCCCGACAAGATGTACTTCGCCGGCGGCTCGACAGGCGGCCGCGAAGGCTACACGGTGATGCAGCGCTATCCCGACGACTACGACGGCGTGATTGCCGATTCGCCCGCGCTGAACTTCACCGGCGTGCGGCTCGTCGGCATCAAGATCGGCGAAGCCGAGTACGCGACGCCGGGCGGCTACGTGCCGCCGACTCTACTTGAGCGCGTCTACGAGCGCTCGATGGCGATCTGCGACAGGCTCGATGGCGCAGCCGACGGCATCGTCAGCGACGTGCCCGCGTGCCGCAAACGCGAAGCCGAAATCATCGACGCGCTGCGCTGCAGGTCCGCGGCTTCTGCGGGGGCCGGCAAGACGAGCAGGTCCGCCCGGTCCAACGGCTCCCCTGCAATCGCCCCCCAAACTGAGCAGGAGGACAAATGTCTGACCAACACGCAGCTCGCGACGCTCTTCGCACTACGCGACGGCTTGACGCTGCCGTACCACCTCGCATGGGACGTCACTGGCTACCATGGCTATAACGTCTTTCAGGGCACGCGCCTGACCGGCGGACTCGGGCTTGGGCGCGACGCTTCGCGCGAGCAGTCGCCGACCTTCGCGGCGAACGGCTATCTGTTCACGCAAGGCGACGGCTATCTGCGCTACTTCGTTACGCAGGACGCGGCATACGATTCGCTGACCTTCGACGTGCTGCATCCGGGCCGCTATCAGTCGCAACTCGTCGAGCTGTCGGAGACGATCGGTGCGATGAATACCGACCTGTCGCGCTACATCGCGCGCGGCGGCAAGGTGATCACGCTGCAAGGTCTCGCCGACGAAGTGATCAGCCCGAACCAGACCATCGCATATCGCGATGCGCTCGTCGCGCGCTTCGGGCAGGCCAGCGTCGATTCGTTCATGCGGCTCTATATGGTGCCCGGCTATCAGCATGGCAGCGGCGTGTTCGTGCCGTCCGTCGATCTGCTCACCGCGCTCGACGACTGGGTCACGCATGGCGTCGCACCTGAAACGCTGACAGCCACCGATATCTCCGCGGCCACTAACGGTCGCACGCGGCCGTTATGCCGCTATCCGCTCTTTCCGCGTTACACCGGCAAGGGCGATATGAATCGCGCGAGCAGCTTCATCTGTTCGTCGACCTGAACACGTCTTCGCCCGCAAACGTACAAGCACGCACCAGCACGCACAAGCAGCAGCAGCGCAAAAACACGCATCGTCCATCGCCTGCAATTGCAGTTGTACGTGCTCGCGCACGCGCAACTGCGTAACCGTGTCATGCTCAAGCGGCGCTTCGCTGTGTAATATTGGTTGCTCGCGCAATCGCTTGCTGCATAAGGCTGCGGCGGGTGTGCGATTCGGTAATGTTTGCGCCGCAGAGTGCGCGCAAACGATTTGCGCGAAAGCAAATCAAGCAATACTTACTTGTTGTCACCGGAGAGTCCATGAATAAACCGAAAGGCGCCGCACTGATCGAAGTGCTGACGCGGCACCGCGATTCGCTGCTGACCGACTGGTTGAACCAGCATCTGTCCATCGCGCTGCGTCGCGGCCTGACGACCGAAGCGGACATGGCGGATCAGTTCCGCAATTTCCTGAACGTGTTCATCGATACGCTTTCGAGCGCGGACACGTTCGATGCGAGTCGCCCCGAGTGGGAGCCCGTGCGTGCATTTCTCGCGGAGATCTCCGCGCATCGCGCGCGGCAGGGCTTCACGCCTGCTGAAACCGCGACCTTTGTGTTTTCGCTGAAGCAGCCGCTCTATACGCGCCTGCGCAGCGAGTTGAGCGATAACGCGGTGGAGCTCGCCGATACGAGCTGGACCGTGAACCTGCTACTCGACTCGCTTGGCCTCTACACCACCGAGGTATTCCAGCGCAGTCGCGAAGCGATCATTCTTCGTCAGCAGGAAGAGCTGCTCGAACTGTCGACGCCGGTCGTGCAGCTGTGGGAAGGCATCCTCGCGCTCCCGCTGATCGGCACGCTCGATTCGGCACGCACGCAGGTCGTGATGGAAAGCATGCTGCAGAAAATCGTCGAGACCGGCGCGTCGATCGCGATCATCGACATTACCGGTGTGCCGACCGTCGATACGCTCGTCGCGCAGCATCTGTTGAAGACGGTCGCGGCTGCGCGGCTGATGGGCGCCGACTGCATCATCAGCGGCATTCGCCCGCAGATCGCGCAGACCATCGTGCATCTCGGCGTCGATCTGACCAACGTCACCACGAAATCCACGCTCGCCGATGCGTTCGTCGTTGCGCTGCAGCGCAGCGGCTCGAGCATTGCGGCGCGCGGCGCGAACTAAGGCGCCCCGCCATGGACCGTATTCCAATTCTGCGGATGGGGGACTGCCTGATCGTCGCGATTCAGGTGGACATGCACGACCGCCTCGCGCTCGCGCTGCAGGACGATCTCACTGCGCGCATCGTGAAGGATCGCGCGAAGGGCGTGCTGATCGACATTTCCGCACTCGATATCGTCGATTCGTTTATTGGCAGGATGATCAGCAACACCGCGGCGATGGCGACCGTGCTCGATGCGCAGACGGTGGTCGTCGGCATGCAGCCGTCGGTGGCGATCACGCTCGTCGAACTTGGGCTCACGCTGACCGGCGTGCGCACCGCGCTCAATGTCGAGCGCGGCATGGCGCTGCTGCAGCAGCGCCAACGTTGACGACGGAAGGACCGCACTTATGGATCCAACCGGCGTCACGGTGTTATCGGCAATGGAGGTCGGCCTGCGCTCGGACCAGGAAATCGTCCGGCTGCGGCAGCTCGTGCGCGACCAGGCGATCTCGCAAGGCTTCTCGCTCGTCGACCAGACCAAATTCGTCACGGCCGCCAGCGAGCTGGCACGCAATACGCTGATCTATGGCGGCGGCGGCGACGCGCATATGAGCGTGCTCATGAACGGCACGCGCAAAGGACTGCGCATCAGCTTTATCGACAAGGGAGCCGGTATCCCTGACATCGAGCGGGCGCTGCAGGATGGTTTTACAAGCGGTTCGGGTCTCGGCCTCGGGCTCGGCGGCGCGCGGCGCCTGTCCGACGAGTTCGAGATCCTCTCCGAACCGGGCAAGGGCACGACGGTCACGATCACGAAATGGAAACATCGTTAAGCGGTTTGCGAGGGATGCATGCGTCGTTCGAGATCGCCGACGCAAGCAGCGTCGCGTTCGCGCGCCGCGGCGCGATCGATGCCGCGCAGAAATGCGCGCTCAACGAGACCGATTCAGGGCGGCTTGCGCTGATCGTCACCGAAGCGACCACCAATATCCTGAAGCACGCGCAGCACGGCGAACTGCTCGTGCGCGAGTTGCCGCCACAGGGTGCAGCGAGCGGCGCGCATACTGCTTCGGGCGGCGTCGAAGTGCTTGCGCTCGACCGCGGCCCGGGTATCGCGGACGTACGCCGCGCATTCGATGACGGCCGCTCGACGGCTGGCACGCCCGGCACGGGTCTCGGCGCGATCCGGCGGCTCTCCGACGAGATGTCGATCTATTCGCAGCCGGGTCTGGGCACGATCGTGCGCGCGATCGTGCGCGCGGGGGGCGCCGCCCGAACCGGCGCGGGCCTCGCCGAGGCGCGCACGCCGTCCGGCAGCGCGAGCCGCGCCGTTTCTGGCATGGATATCGGCGGCCTGTGTGTGCCGTATCCGGGCGAAAAGGTCTGCGGCGACGCATGGGGTATCGAACCCGATCAGCACGGCCTGACCGTGACGGTGGCCGACGGCCTCGGGCACGGTCCCGATGCGCACGTGGCCTCGGCGGGCGCGATTGCGGCGGTGCACCGCCGCGCGGGCCGGCCGCCGGCTGCGCTGATGCAGTACGCGCACGATGCGCTGCGCTCGACGCGCGGCGCCGCGGTCGCCATCGCGCGCATCGATCTCGCGCGCTCGGTGCTGTCGTTTTCGGGAACCGGCAACATCTCCGCCGCGGTGTCGGGTGCGAGCCGCCCGGCGCTCATCTCGGGACAGTTCGGGCATAGGCCGTCCGGCGCCGCGTCCGCTCAGGGTGATCGAACCAGCGAACGCGACAGCGGGCGCAATAGCTGGCAACTCACGTCGCGCAACGGCATCGTCGGTCACACGATGCGCGATGCACAGGAATTCGAAGTGCCGTGGACACGCGATGCCATGCTGATCCTGCACTCGGACGGCATCGGCACGCGCTGGGATCTGTCCGCTTATCCCGGCCTGCAACTGCAGCCTTCAGTGATGATCGCAGCCGTGCTCTATCGCGACTTTGCGCGCGGGCGCGACGATGCGACCGTCGTAGTGATCAAAGCGGACCAGGGAGTACATTTCACGCATGGCAACCCAGCAGATACTGCGAATCCGGCTTGAAGCCGAAGAGGACGTGGTCGCCGCACGCCGCCGGGCGCGCGCCATCGCGGACGGTTTGGGTTTTTCGCCGCTCGATCAGACGCGCATTGCAAGCGCGGTATCCGAAATCGCGCGCAATGCCTTCGAGTATGCCGGCGCGGGCGAAGTGATTTTCGCGTTCGACACGAATGCGAAGCCGCAGGCGTTTGTCATCGATGTGCGCGATCGCGGGCCCGGCATTCGCGATCTCGAGTCGGTGCTCGACGGCACTTACCGCTCGCCGACCGGCATGGGTCGCGGCATCGCGGGCAGCCGCCGGCTGATGGATCGCTGCACGATCGATTCGTCGCCGCAAACGGGCACGACGGTATCGATGGCGCGCATGCTGCCGCCGGAGCGCGCGGAAATCGCGCCGGCCAGGCTCGACGCGATCGTCAAGGCCTTGTTGCAGGCGCCGCTGCGGACCGGCGCGAACGCCGGGTCGTACGATTCGCACGAATCGCTCGACGAAGTGCAGCAGCAGAACCGCGAGCTGCTGTCGACGCTGACCGAACTGCGCGACCGCCAGGAAGAACTGACCCGGCTTACACAGGAGCTCGAAGCGACCAATCGCGGCGTGGTCGCGCTGTACGCGGAACTCGACGAGCGTGCCGACGAGCTGCGCCGCGCGGACACCTTGAAAACGCGCTTCCTGTCGAACATGAGCCATGAGCTGCGCACGCCGCTGAGCTCGATTCGCGCGCTGTCGAACCTGCTGCTGAACCGGCTCGACGGAGAGTTGACCGAGGAGCAGGAACGTCAAGTGCTACTGATCCGCAGATCGGCCGAAGATCTGACCGAGATCGTCAACGATCTGCTCGATCTGGCGAAGATCGAGGCGGGCAGAACCGATGTGCTGCCGACATCGTTCAAGCCGTCCGGACTCTTTGCGGCGCTGCGCACGATGCTGACGCCGCTCCTGACCGATCCTGCGGTGCGGCTGATTTTCGAGAACACGGAAGGGCTGCCGGCGATCTTCACCGACGAAGCCAAGCTCACGCAGATCCTGCGTAACTTCGTCTCTAACGCGCTCAAATTTACCGAGCGCGGCGAGATACGTGTGGGCGCGCGCATCGAACCGGACGGCGAGCACATTACGTTTACCGTGGCCGATACGGGTATCGGCATAGCGGAGGAGCACCAGCAAGTGATATTCGAGGAATTCGGGCAAGTGCAAAGCCATTTGCAGCAGCGCGTGAAGGGCACCGGCCTCGGCTTGCCGCTGTGCCGCAAGCTCGCGGCGCTGCTTGGCGGCTATGTGGGCGTCGAGAGCAGGTTCGGCGTCGGCTCGACTTTCTACGCGACGGTGCCGGTGCGGCTCGTGCTCGCGAGCGACGCGGCGGCGCAACTCGCGGCGGGAAGCGGCGCCGATCGTGCAGGCGCCGGTGCTGCAGGTGCGGCAGGCGTCGATGCCGCAGTCGCGGCACGCGGAGACCGCGCATGACATCTCCGGTCCCCCTGATTCTGAACGTCGACGACAACGACGGCGCTCGCTATGCGAAAACGCGCGTGCTCGTGCATGCCGGCTTCGAGGTCATCGAAGCGGCGAGCGGTCAGGGCGCGCTCGACCAGGTGCGTTCGCGCGGGCCCGCGCTCGTGCTGCTTGACGTGAAGCTGCCCGATATCAACGGCATCGAGGTGTGCTCGCGCATCAAGCGCGATCCGCAGACGCGCTCGACGCTCGTGCTGCAGACCTCGGCCGCTGCGGTGCAGTCGCTCGACAAGGTCCGCGCGCTCGACGGCGGCGCCGATAGTTACCTGACCGAGCCGATCGAGCCGGCCGAACTGGTCGCGAACGTGCGCGCGCTGTTGCGGCTGCACCGCGCCGAAGAAGCGTTGCGCGACGCGGACCGCCGCAAGG
Organism: Paraburkholderia edwinii; assembly: GCF_019428685.1. Taxonomy (NCBI): domain Bacteria; kingdom Pseudomonadati; phylum Pseudomonadota; class Betaproteobacteria; order Burkholderiales; family Burkholderiaceae; genus Paraburkholderia; species Paraburkholderia edwinii. The sequence goes on along the minus strand of NZ_CP080095.1, from coordinate 62,439 downwards.
ACCAGTTCCTCGCGACGCTCGCGCACGAGCTGCGCAATCCGCTCGCGCCGATCCGCAACGCGGTCGAGCTGATGGACCCGAAATATCACGCGGCCGAACCGGTTGTGCGTGACGCGCGGATGATCGCGCGCCGCCAGGTCGAGCATCTGAGCCGGCTCGTCGACGATCTGCTCGATGTGTCGCGGATCACGCATGGCAAGATCGCGCTGCGCATGGAAACCGTCGATATCGCGTCGGCGGTCGCCACTGCAGTCGAAACGAATCAGCCCGCGATCGAGCGCAAGCATCACACGCTGAGCGTGGACATCCCCGAATTGCCGTGCGTGATTCGCGGCGATCCGATTCGCGTGGCGCAGGTGATCGGCAATCTGCTGTCGAACGCGGCGAAGTACACGCCCGATGGCGGCTCGATCGAACTCCGCGTGCGGGTGGCGGAAGGCGCGGTCGCGATCAGCGTGGCCGACAACGGCATCGGCATTCCGCCCGAAGAACTCGCCGACGTGTTCAATCTGTTCATGCAGTCGGCCGATTCGCTCGCGCGCTCGGAGGGCGGCCTGGGCATCGGGCTGTCGCTCGCGCGCACGCTGACCGAGCTGCACGGCGGCACGATCGAAGCGCGCTCGGAAGGCATCGGCAAGGGCTGCGAATTCGTCGTGCAACTGCCGCTCGCGATGACGCCCGAATATGCGGCCGCGGCGGCCGCGAAACAGGCATCGGCAACCGCCGCGCCGCAGTCGAAGCGGCGCGTGATGATCGTCGACGATAGCGTCGACGGCGCGGAATCGATGTCGGTGCTGCTCGAAATGCTCGGCCACGAAGTGCGCGTCCTCTACGACGGCGCGTCGGCCATATCAGCCGCGCCTGATTTCAAGCCGGAAGTGGTGATTCTCGATATCGGCCTGCCGGACCTCGACGGCTATCACGTGGCGCGCGCATTGCGCTCGCAGCCGGAGAGCGCGGGCGCGCTGCTGATCGCGCTAACCGGTTATGGACAGGAAAGCGACCGGCAGCGCACGCGCGCGGCGGGCTTCGATCATCACCTTGTCAAGCCGGCCTCGCTCGAAGACGTCGAGCGCGTGATCGCGACCGACGGCGAGAACGGACAGCCGCGCAATCCGGGCGTCGAATTGCGCACGGACGCCACGGGATAAACGGCTGCGCCGGGAGTACGCAGGAAGTCAGGAGAAGGCGTTGATGAAAGCGGACAACTCGATGGCGGGCGTGAATCTGACCGGCGCGGCTCCGGCATTTCTGCGCGGCGGCGGCGAGATGGGCGCGCTGATTGCCGCCTACGACTGGTCGACGACCTCGCTCGGTCCGCCCGATAGCTGGCCGCAAAGTCTCAAGACAGCGATCCGCATCATGCTGACGTCGCGCCAGCCGATCTGGATCGGCTGGGGCCCCGACCTGCTGTTCTTCTACAACGACCCGTACAAATCGATCATTGGCGGCAAGCATCCGGTCGCGCTCGGGCAACCGACGTCGACCGTTTGGCGCGAGATCTGGCAGGACATCGGTCCGCTGCTCGACACGGCGCTCGCGGGCGTCGAAGGCACGTACGTCGAGCAGAAGCTGTTGATCATGGAGCGCAACGGTTACCCGGAGGAAACGTACTACACGTTCTCGTACAGTCCGGTGCCGGACGACGTGGGCGGCACCGGCGGCATTATCTGCGCGAACAGCGACGACACCGCGCGCGTGATCGGCGAGCGGCAGCTCACGCTGTTGCGCGAGATCGGCGCATCGACCACCGATGCGCGCACCTGGCTCGAGGCATGCGAGTTCGGCATGCGCGCGCTCGGCAACGATCCGCGCGATATTCCGTTCGCGATGTTCTATTCGAGCGAAGCCGGCAGCGACAGCGTCACGCTGACCAGCGCGTGCGGCATCGCGGCCGGCCACCCGGCCGCGCCCGCGTCGATGCATGCGGGCAAGAACGCGTTATGGCCGTTCGCCGAAGTGCAGCGCCGCCAGACCGTCAAGGTCGTGACCGATCTTGCCGAACGCTTCGGCCCATCGCTGCCTGGCGGCGCGTGGTCGCAGCCGCCGACGCAGGCGGCCGTGCTGCCGGTGCAGCCGAGCGGCGAACGCGGCCGCGGCGGCGTGCTGATCGTCGGGCTCAATCCGTTCCGCCTGTTCGACGATGGTTACCGCGCGTTCCTGAATCTCGTCGCGCGCCAGATCGGCGGCGCGATCGGCTATGCGCACGCCTACGAAGAAGAGCGCCAGCGTGCCGAAGCGCTCGCCGAAATCGATCGCGCGAAGACCACGTTCTTCTCGAACATCAGCCACGAGTTCCGCACGCCGCTCACGCTGATGCTGGGACCGCTCGAGGAACTGCTTGCGGATCCCGAAGCGGGCAGCGGCGACCGGCGCGAGCTCGTCGAAGTCACGCATCGCAACAGCCTTCGGCTCCTGAAGCTCGTCAACGCGCTGCTCGATTTTTCGCGGCTCGAGGCGGGCCGCATCCAGATTCATCGCGAGCCGACCGATGTCGCCGCGTTCACGGCCGAGCTTGCGTCGCTGTTCCGCTCCGCTATCGAATCGGCCGGCATGTCGCTGGTGGTCGATTGCGCGGCGTCGCCGCGGCTCGTCGAGATCGACCGCGACATGTGGGAAAAGATTGTGCTGAACCTGCTGTCGAATGCGTTCAAGTTCACGCTGTCGGGCACGATCACCGTCAGCGTGAAGCCGGCGCCCGGCGACGGCGTCGAGGTGTGCGTGTCGGACACCGGTATCGGCATTCCGGGGCACGAGCTGCCGCGTCTGTTCGAGCGCTTTCACCGTGTCGAAGGCGCGGCGGGCCGTTCGGTCGAAGGCAGCGGGATTGGTCTTGCGCTTGTGCAGGAGCTCGTGCGGTTGCATGGCGGGGAGATTCGCGTCGACAGCAAGGTCGGCGTCGGATCGTGTTTTACGGTTGCGTTGCCGGACGGCAGTGCTGGAGCCGGCGCCGGTACTGCTGCTGCCGGTGCCGGTGCTGGTGCCGGGTCCGGTGTTGCTGCTGCCGGCGCCGCGCAGCCGGCGCAAGCCGGGCGCGGTGTGTCGGCGCAAGCCGTGCAACCGAAGCCAGCTTCGACCAGCAAGCAGGCGCAATCGTACGTCGACGCCGCGCTGCGCTGGCTGCCCGACGGCGCGGCCATGGGGCCCGCCGATGCCGAGCCCGACATCGATGCCGACGACGCGTGGCGCGTAGCCGCCGAGGGGCTCGACGGGACCGCGACGGCGCCGGCCGACGGGCGCGCGGCGCGGGTGCTGATCGTCGACGACAACGCGGACCTGCGCGACTACATGCGCCGCATTCTGAGCGCGGCCGGGCACGACGTGCGCGTCGCCGACGACGGCATCAGCGCGCTCGACGCGATCCGCGCGGCGCCGCCCGACCTCGTCGTATCGGACGTGATGATGCCGCGCCTCGATGGCTTTGGTCTGCTGCATCAGCTGCGCGCCGATCCTCAGCTGCGCGAAACGCCGGTGCTGCTGCTGTCGGCGCGCGCGGGCGAGGAAGCGAAGGTCGGCGGCCTCGAATCGGGCGCCGACGACTATCTGACGAAGCCGTTTTCCGCGCGCGAACTGCTCGCGCGCGTGAGCGGCAATCTGCAGCTCGCGCAGTTGCGCCGCGAGACGCGCCAGCGCTATGCCGATGAGACGCGCACGCTCGAAATACTGAATCGCGTCGGCACCGCGGTCGCGGCCGAACTCGACCTGAACCGCGCCGTGCAGGTTGTGACCGACGCGGCCACCGAACTGACGGGTGCCGCATTCGGCTCGTTTTTCTACAACGTGAAGGACGAACACGGCGGCCGCTATACGCTCTACACGCTGTCGGGCGTGCCGAAAGACACGTTCTCGAAGTTTCCGATGCCGCGTAATACGGCCGTATTCGGCCCGACCTTCAACGGCGAAGGCATCGTCCGTTCCGACGACATCACGAAGGACCCGCGTTACGGCAGGAACGACCCGTATCACGGGATGCCGGCTGGTCATCTGAAGGTGACGAGCTATCTCGCGGCGCCGGTCGTGTCGCGGACCGGCGAAGTGCTCGGCGGCCTTTTCTTCGGTCATCCCGAGCCCGGCGTATTTACGACGCGCTCCGAGCGGTTTCTCGCGGGCATCGCCGCGCAGGCCGCCAGTGCGATCGACAACGCGCGGCTCTATCGCGCCGCGCAGGACGAGATTGCCGCGCGCTCGAAAGCGCAGGCCGCGCTGCACAATCTCAACGAAACGCTCGAAGCGCGCGTCGCCGAAGCCGTCGCGGACCGCGACCGCCTGTGGGAGCTGAGCGAAGATCTGCTCGTCGTGGCCGGCCTCGACGGTTCGCTGCAACGCGTGAGTCCATCGTGGACGCGCGTGCTCGGCCATCCCGCATGGGCGCTGACGTCGCAGTCGTATTTCGACCTGATCCATCCGGACGACCTGGAATTCGTCAACGCGCGCATCCACGACCTGCGCGTGACCGGCGTGCCGATGCGCTACGAAAACCGGCTGCGGCGCAGCGACGGCAGCTGGTGCTGGATTGCATGGACGCTTGCGCTCGACCCGCATACCGAGCGCATTCACGGCGTCGGCCGCGACGTGACCGCCGATCGCGAAACGCAGGAAGCGCTGCGTCACGCGGAAGAAGCGCTGCGCTTCGCGCAAAAGATGGAAGCGATCGGCAAACTGACGGGCGGCGTCGCGCACGACTTCAATAACCTGCTGCAGGTGGTCGGCGGCAATCTGCAACTGCTGGCCGAAGACGTCGCCGGGTCCGAGCGGCCCGCGCAGCGCGTGCGCAATGCGCTCGCCGGCGTCGCGCGCGGCGCGAAGCTCGCCTCGCAACTGCTCGCCTTCGGCCGGCGCCAGCCGCTCGCGCCGAAAGTGGTGAACCTCGGGCGTTTCGTGCGCGGCCTCGACGATATGCTGCGCCGCGCGCTTGGCGACGGCATCGAGATCGAGACGATCGTGTCGGGCGGGCTCTGGAATACGCTCGTCGATCCGTTCCAGGTGGAAAACGCGCTGCTCAATCTCGCGATCAACGCGCGCGACGCGATGGACGGCCAAGGCAAGCTCACGATCGAAGCGGGCAACGCCGCGCTCGACGACGCCTATGCGAAGCGCAATGCGGACGTGCTGCCGGGGCAATACGTGATGGTGGCGGTGACCGATACCGGCAGCGGGATGACGCCCGAAGTGCGCGATCATGTGTTCGAGCCGTTTTTCACGACCAAGCGCGAAGGCCAGGGCACGGGCCTTGGCCTCAGCATGGTGTACGGCTTCGTCAAGCAGTCGGGCGGGCATGTGAAGATCTACAGCGAGCCGGGCCAGGGCACGACGATCCGCCTGTACCTGCCGCGCGTGCGCCAGGAAGAAGACCTCGAAACAGAAATCGACGTCGGGCCGTCGAAGGGCGGCGCGGAAACGATCCTCGTGGTCGAGGACGATGAGGATGTGCGCACGACTGTCGTCGAGATGCTGTCGAGCCTCGGCTATCACGTGCTGCGTGCGAAGGATGCGCAAAGCGCGCTGGCGATCGTCGAAAGCGGCGTGCCGATCCATCTGCTGTTCACCGACGTCGTGATGCCGGGGCCGCTGCGCAGCACCGAGCTTGCGTGCAAGGCGCGCGAACGGCAGCCCGCGATCGCGGTGCTGTTCACCTCCGGCTATACGGACAACGCGATCGTGCATGCGGGGCGGCTCGACGAAGGCGTCGAACTGCTGAGCAAGCCGTACACGCACGAAGCGCTCGCGCGCAAGATCCGCCATACGTTGCGCGTGCAGAGCGGGAAGGGCACGAAGGGCGCGGGCAAAAAATCCACGCTGCAGGCGGAAGACTCGCAGACGGTGACGCTTGTCGACCGCAGCCGCAACGAGACCTTCGACGCGGTGCGCGGGCTGCGAATTCTGTTTGTCGAAGACGACGAAATGGTGCGCGCGAGTACTGCCGAGGTGCTGCGCACGTTCGGGCTCGATATCTTCGAAGCGGCCGGCAACGACGACGCGCAGCAGGTAATCGCCGCGCAGCCGGTCGACGTGCTGCTGACCGATATCGGTCTTGGCGCGCACTCGGGCGTCGATCTCGCGCTCGAGGCGACACGACGCCAGCCGCATCTGCGCGTGATTTTCGTGAGCGGCATTCCGGTCGAGCTTGCGCCTGCGCAGCAGGCAGTGCTCGGCCACGCGCTGCATTTGCGCAAGCCATACGACCCTCTCGATCTGATCAACGCGCTGCATGCGTGTGTATCGAGTGATCCGAGAAATTTACCCGGGTAATATTGCTTTTCAATTTATACCCGGATAAAATTCGAGCGACTTATCGTTCTTTTGAGGAGACGCTCGAGATGACCATTCACCTTCCCCCAACCTGCACGGCCTTTGAAGGCGTCAAGCGGATCGCGTCCGGGCCATTGCGCGACGTTGCCGCCGCAGTCAAGCGCGCGCACGATCGCGCGAACGGCGAGACGGACGGCCAGCCAAACGGTGAGCCGAACGGCGAGCCGATTCTCGTGTTCGACGACGCGACGAGCCGGCCGGTCGAGTTCGACCTGCGCGGCAGCGTCGACGATGTGCTTGCACGGCTTGCGGACGACGGCGCCGGCGGCGCCGAACCGGCCGCGGCTGCCGGCCAGGACAGCGAGCCAGCGGTGCGCGGTCGCGGCCGGCCGAAACTCGGCGTGGTGGCGCGCGAGGTCACGTTGTTGCCGCGTCATTGGGAATGGCTGAACGCGCAGCCGGGCGGCGCATCGGTGGTACTCAGGAAACTCGTCGACGCCGCGCGTCTTGTGGGCGGCGACAAGGAACGCGTGCGACTCGCGCAGGAGGCGGCTTACCGTTTCATGACCGCGATGGCCGGCAACTTGCCGGATTACGAGGAGGCGACGCGCGCGCTCTATGCAAACGACCGCGCGCGCTTCGAGCAAAAGATTGCCGGCTGGCCCGGCGACGTTCGCCAACATGCGGCGAAGCTCGCCGCTGCTGCGTTCTGCGAAGTAACTTGACGAAAGCGGTGACGAAAGCGATGGCGAAAAAAAACCGCTCGCACCGGGGAGCGCGAGCGGAAAGTCGGAGAGTTACAACATCGCTTACGCTACTCATGGGGTCGCGCAGCCAAAGCAGTGTAGGGGTGCACCTTCGTGTCGATAATCAGACTAGTCCCAAAGAATCTGGGCTGCGGTCGCACGCTGAGCGGGCAAGTGCTTAATTTCGTGGCTTAGCGCTTAGTCCGGTCCCGTGCAAGATGGGGTTACTTGCCTTGTCAGCGGAATTGCCTCTCCGTACACTCGCGCCTAGCTCAGCGGCGCATATCAGCCATCCTATGCGGCCGATCGATGCATCGGCCATAACCCGCCCATGGCCAATCACATGGCCAATCCATAACCAGACCAACGTTCACGCCGTACAGAGGAGAACCCCCGCAATGGCCGATTCCTACTTTCCCCGCTGGCGCCTTCAGCGACGAAGCGAAGGCCGCATCATCGCGACCGACGAGCGGCTGCCATTGCCGCAGATGTTCGCAATGGGTATTCAGCACGTCGTCGCGATGTTCGGCTCGACCGTGCTCGCGCCGCTTTTGATGGGCTTCGATCCCAATCTGTGCATTTTCATGTCGGGCATCGGCACGCTGTGGTTCTTCGTCGTCACGGGTGGCCGCGTGCCCAGCTATCTCGGGTCGAGCTTCTCGTTTATCGCGCTCGTGATCGCGGTGACGGGCTATGCGGGGCACGGTCCGAATCTGAACGTGCCGCTTGCGCTCGGCGGGATTATCGCGTGCGGGATCGTTTATATGATCATCGGCGCGGTCGTCGCGGCGCTCGGCACCGCCTGGATCGAAACGCTGATGCCGCCGGTCGTGACCGGTTCGATCGTGGCTGTGATCGGTCTGAATCTCGCGCCGATTGCCGTGAAGGGCGTCAGCTCGTCCGCTTTCGATTCGTGGATGGCGCTCGTGACCGTCGTTTGCGTCGGTGCAGTCGCGGTGTTCGCGCACGGCATGGTGCAGCGGCTCTTGATTCTCGTTGGCCTGCTGATCGCTTACGCGATCTATGCAATCGTCGCGAACGGAATGGGCATGGGCATGCCGATCGATTTTTCGATCGTTGCGCACGCGCCGTGGTGGGGCATGCCGCGCTTCGCGGCGCCCGTGTTCGAGGCGCACGCGATGGCGCTGCTCGCGCCGGTCGCGGTCATTCTGGTCGCGGAGAACCTCGGCCATATCAAGGCAGTGGCCGCGATGACCGGACAAAACCTCGACCGCTACATCGGCCGCGCGTTTATCGGCGACGGATTTGCGACGGTGGTGTCCGGTTTCGCGGGCGGCACGGGCGTGACGACTTATGCGGAGAACATCGGCGTGATGGCGGTGACGAAAATCTACTCGACGCTCGTGTTTGTGATGGCCGCCGTGATCGCGTTGGTCCTCGGCTTTTCTCCTAAATTTGGCGCAGTGATTCAGACGATTCCCGGGCCTGTGCTCGGTGGCGTATCGATCGTCGTGTTCGGTCTGATTGCGGTGACCGGCGCGCGGATCTGGGTCGTCAACAAGGTCGACTTCTCCGACAACCGTAATCTGATCGTTGCCGCAGTCACGCTCGTGCTGGGCGCCGGCGACTTCTCGTTGAAGATCGGTGCGTTCGGGCTTGGCGGCATCGGTACCGCGACGTTCGGCGCGATCATTCTCTATGCGCTGTTGCGCCGTAAGCCTGCGCAGGAATCCGTGGTCTGAGGTTTCCGGAGCACGCGTTGAGGCGCTCCGCATGAGGGCGCCTCGCATCGAACCTGCGGGCGCTGCCCTGCCTTGTCGAGCGTCGAACGTCGATCTTCCGTTCACCCTGGTTGCCGCTTGCGATTGCGCGCCTAAGCTGAAGTAGAGCGCGTCCTTGCATGCCGGCGGCGACACTCTCCTTTCCTCGGATTACAGACGACTCACCGTCACACGACGCATACGACGCACCGTCGCAGTGCGTCGCGCCCCAGTTCGACCGCGCAAACCTTGCGAGCGGTGCAAGCGCCGCGACGAAGCACGCGCGAAGGTGCGCTACCGTGCGCATGGAGCTTGCTTGAAGAGCTTCAGCTATTGCACAGTTGACGCACGCACATTCAGACACGGGGCCCGCGGGATCGCATTCATCAGGTTGGATGCGGCTTCGCTCTCGCGAGAGAGGAACGCATGACCACAGCGCAACAGGAAAGAACGGCCGCGGCGCCGCATGGTTTCGAATTGAGCATGACCTCGGGGCTGCAGCGCTTCTCGGTGCAGCACGGCGGCCTCACCTTGACGAGCGTATTCCAGCCGATCTTCAGTCTGTCGCATATGCGCGCAGTCGGCTATGAGGGCCTGCTGCGTGCGCACGATGCGTTCGATCGTGCTGTTTCGCCGGTCGACGTATTTGGCGAAGCGGCGCGTGTCGGCGACGTGCTGCACGTCGACCGGCTCGCGCAGGTGCTGCATATGGAAAACTTCCGCATGCTCGGCGCCGAGCGCGAGTGGCTGTTTCTCAATGTGCATCCCGGCGCATTGACCGACCCGTATCAGTCGGCGTCGCTGCTCGCGAATCTGCGGCGGCTCGATCTGTCGCCGCGGCGCATCGTGCTCGAAGTGCTCGAGCAAAGCGCCGAAGACGTCGAGCATCTTGCCGATGCGGTACGTCAGTTCCGCGAGCGCGGCTTTCTGATCGCGCTCGACGACTTCGGCGCCGGTCATTCGAATATCGAGCGCATCTGGCAGCTGAATCCCGATATCGTGAAGCTCGACCGGATCATGCTGTCGCAGGCGGCGCATCGCGCCGATGTCGCGGCGATCCTGCCCGGCCTCGTCGCGTTGCTACACGAAGCGGGCAAGCTCGTGCTGATCGAAGGCGTCGAGACCGAGCACGAAGCGCATATGGCGCTCTCATGCGATGTCGACTTCGTGCAGGGCTTCTTTTTTGCGCGGCCGGCACCCGGCATTGCCGATAGCACGCACGCGGCGTCATGCATCGGTGAACTGAGCGAGCGTCACCAGACGCTCGCCGACGCGCGCGAGCGGCAAGCGGCGAACCGGCTTGCGCCGTATCTGCGCGCATTCGAGCGCGCGGCCGAACGGCTCGCGGCCGGCGAGCCGCTTGACGAAGTGTGCTGGAACTTCCTCGCGCTCGACGATGCGGCGCGCTGCTACGTGATCGATGCAAAAGGGCGGCAGTCGGGGCGCAACGTCGTGCTGCGCGCGGATCGCGCGTCGTACGAGACGCGCTTTCTGCCGCTTACGGACGCGCAGGGTGCGAACTGGCTCAGGCGTCCGTACTTTCGCACCGCGATCGATGAACCGGGGCGCGTGCATATGACGCGGCCGTATCTGTCGATCAACGAAGCGATTCCGTGCGTGACCTTATCGGTCGCGACGCAGATCGCCGACCGCACCTGCGTGCTGTGCGGCGATATCGACTGGCGAGACGACGAGCGGTTCTGAGATCATGTCGTTCTTGACGACGACATCTTCGAAAGCCGAGCCATGCCCGATTCCCGTACTGAGCCGCGCGCCGCGCAACGCATCCTGCTCGAAGTTATCGCCACGACGGTGGCCGATGCGAAATCCGCCGAAGATGCCGGCGCCGACCGGCTCGAACTGATTACGGCGTTCGGCGAAGGCGGACTGACGCCGAGCATCGGCATGGTCGAAGCGGTGGTCGATGCAGTGCGCATTCCGGTCAATGTGATCGTGCGGCCGCATAGCCGGTCTTTTGTGTTCGATGCCGACGACTACGCGGTGATGCTGCGTGACGTACGCGCGATTGCTGCGGCGCGTGCGAATGGCATCGTGATCGGTATGCTGACGCCGACGGGCGAGATCGATCGCGATGGGCTTGCGCGTGCGGTCGATGCGGCCGATGGCGTGTCGATTACGTTTCATCGCGCGTTTGATGAAGCGCGTGATTTGCAGCAGGCTCTCGATGTGTTGCTCGGGTTCGATTCGGTGAAGAACGTGTTGACGTCGGGCGGTGCGCCATCGGTGCTGCAGGCGGAACCGACGATTCGCGCGCTGGTGGCGCAGGCGCGCGGTTCACATTGCACGGTACTGGCGGGCGCGGGACTTACGGTCGATGCGCTCGCGAGCTTTGTCGCCGCGACCGGCGTGCGTGCCGTGCATTTTGGTAGCGGTGTGCGGGTGGGCGGTAATGGGCTCGCGCCGATTGATGCCGAGCGAGTCGCGCGCGCGAGAGCGTTGCTCGATGTGGCGGCCGCAGGCGGCGATTGAGCGCGTTATCGAGCGTGCGCGTTTGGCGATGTGCGCTCACCTCGCCACCACCACCGGAATTCCCTTCAACGCTCCCGCGCCCTTCGCGTCGTCGAGCGCGTGTTGCACCGCTGCGCCGGTCGCAGCTTCAACGCCGACGCGCGCAGCGAGTTCACGTTCGCCGCGCTTTACCGCGACGAGATTCGCCAGCTTCACATGACCATATCCGCGCACACGCGAATGCAGTTCCGCCAGCTGCGCGATGTCGCTCGCGTTATCGACGGTGAGAACCGTCATCGCGCGTTCGATCGTCGCCTGATAGTCGTCGGCGAGTTGCCGTTCCATCCGGCGCTCGGCCGTGCGTCCGAACGGATCGAGCGGCGTGCCGCGCAGGCTGCGGCATTTCGCAAGCACGCGCAGCACGGGCCACATCCATTGCCCGAACGTCTGTTTGCGCGGCTGCGTGGTTGGCGGGCTCGCACTGGCGCCGTTGCCACTACCATTGCCGCGCGCCGCGCGCGACAACGCCGGCGGCGCCATGTTGAACTTCACGCGAAAATCCTTGCCTGCGACGCCTTCGAATTGCGCTTCGAGTGCGTCACGGAACGCCGGATCGGCGTAGAGACGCGCGACTTCATATTCGTCTTTCACCGCCAGCAGGCGATAGAACGTGGTGGCGACTGCGCGGCTCACGCGCTCGCTCGACGCGCGTGAGTCACCCGATGCACCCGACGCACCCGACGCACCCGATGCACCCGCCGCACCCGATGCACCCGCCGCGTCCAATGCCCCGAACGCGCGCTTTTCCGCAATCCGCACCGCATCCACCAGCGCGCGATAACGCGTCACATACCCGCGCCCTCCGTACGCAGCAAGCCGCGCTTCACGATCCGCGATCAACGCATCCAGCGTATCCAGCCCATCGGCCGCCTGCGCTTCAGCAGCGCCAGAGCGCTGCAGCGCCGCCCCCGCATGCCGTTGCTGCCACAACATCTCAAGCGCCGCCGCGTCGCCTGCTGCCATCCGCCCGATCGAAAACGCGAGCTGGTTCATCGGCACCGCGACGTTGTTGAGCTCGATCGCCCGCATCATCGCCTCTAGCGAAACCGGCACAAGCCCCAGCTGCCACGCAAAGCCCAGCATCAGAATATTCGCGCCGATCGTGTCGCCGAGAAAACGCGTCGCAAGTGCCTGCGCGTCGCACGACGCGAGCCGTTCGCTGCCCGCCGCGTGGCGCATCTTGTCGAGCAACGCGTTCGCATGCAGGTTCGCATCGGGATTGCGCACAAACGCGGCATTCGGAATTGCATGGGTATTGACGACGATGCGCGAGCGCCCATGCCTTACCGTCTGCAGCGCTTCAGCGCTTGCGCCGACCACCATATCGCACGCCAGCAGCACATCGGCCTGCTGCGTATCGATGCGCACCTGGTTCAGCCATTCGTCACGCGCGGCAAAGCGCACATACGACAGCACCGAGCCGCCCTTTTGCGCAAAACCCATGAAATCGAGCACTGACGCGCTCTTGCCTTCGAGATGTGCGGCCATGCTGATCAGCGCGCCAACCGTCACGACGCCGGTGCCGCCGACGCCCGTCACGAGGATGTCGTAGGGCGCCGCATCGAGCTTCGCGGCCGGACGCGGCAGCGCATCGACGCGCGCGGCAAGCGCATCGACGTCGAACGCGACACCTGCGGCCTTCTTCAACGCGGCGCCTTCGATCGTGACGAAGCTCGGACAAAAGCCGTTCACGCACGAATAGTCCTTGTTGCACGACGACTGATCGATGCGGCGCTTGCGGCCAAGCGGCGTCTCGACCGGTTCGACCGACAGGCAGTTCGACTGCACGCCGCAATCGCCGCAGCCCTCGCAGACGGCTTCGTTAATAAAGAGCCGCTTGTCCGGATCGGGGAATTCGCCTTTCTTGCGGCGGCGGCGCTTTTCGGCGGCGCAGGTCTGGTCGTAGATCAGCACGGTCACGCCGTCGATGTCGCGCAGTTGCCGTTGCACGGCATCGAGTTCGCTGCGGTGATGGAACGTCGTGCCCTTCGGGAAAAGCCCGTGATGACCGTCGTATTTCTCCGGCTCGTCGCTTACGACAACAAAGTGCGATACGCCTTCGGCTTCGACTTGCCGCGCGATCTGCGGCACCGAAATGCTGCCGTCGACGGGTTGCCCGCCCGTCATTGCGACCGCGTCGTTATAGAGAATCTTGTAGGTGATCGTTGCTTTCGCCGCGACCGCCTGGCGGATCGCGAGAATGCCCGAGTGAAAGTAGGTGCCGTCGCCGAGGTTCTGGAACACATGGCGTGTTTTCGTGAACATCGAGTGCGCGGCCCAATCGACGCCCTCGCCGCCCATCTGGATCAGCCCCGTCGTATCGCGCTCCATCCACGACGCCATAAAGTGGCAGCCGATGCCGGCCTGCGCGATCGAGCCTTCGGGAACCTTCGTCGACGTATTGTGCGGGCAGCCCGAGCAGAAGTACGGTACGCGCCGCACCGCGTCGGCGTCGTTCGAGAGGATCTGCGGCGCGACGAGATCGACGACGCGCTCGCGTCTGTCGAGCGCCGGTTTATGGCGCGCGAGCCAGCTCGCGAACACCGGCAAGATGCGCGACGGCCGCAATTCGCCGAGCGCCGACAACAGCGGCGTGCCGTCTTCCGCATGCTTGCCGACCACGATCGGCCGCGCGCCGCTGTGCCGGTTGTACAGATAGTCCTTGATCTGCTGTTCGACGACCGGGCCTTTCTCTTCGATCACGAGCACTTCAGTCAGGCCGCCGACGAAAGCGTCGATGCGCGTCATCTCTAAAGGAAACGACAGACCGACCTTGTAGATCCGCACGCCGGCCGCATCGAGATCGGCGGCGGTCAGATCGAGGCGGCGCAGCGCTTCCATCAGATCGAGGTGCGCCTTGCCGCACGTGATAATGCCCACGTTCGCGTGCGGGCTCGGCGCAATCCATTTGTCGATGCTATTGATGCGCGCGAAGTGCCGCACGGCGTCGAGCTTCGCGGCGAGGCGCGCCTCGATCGCGAGGCTCGGCAGATCGGGCCAGCGGTTGTGCAAACCGCCTTCGGGCATTCCCCCCGGCATTCCTTCACGCATCGCGAAGTCGGCACTGACGGTCCAGTCGGTGCGCAACGCGTCGAGGTCGACGGTCGAGCCCGATTCGACGGTCTCCGAGATCGCCTTGAAGCCGACCCAGGCGCCCGAGAAGCGCGACAGCGCCCAGCCGTAAAGGCCGAACTCGAGCATGTCGGCAATATTCGACGGATTCACGACCGGCATATGCCACGCCATCATCGCGAAGTCACTCTGATGCGGCATCGACGACGACACGCAGCCGTGATCGTCGCCGGCAACCACGAGCACGCCGCCGTGCGGCGACGAGCCATACGCGTTGCCGTGCTTCAGCGCGTCACCGGCGCGGTCGACGCCGGGGCCTTTGCCGTACCACATCGCGAACACGCCATCGACGGTCCGCTCAGGATCCGCCTCGGCGCGCTGCGTACCGAGTACCGCGGTGCCGCCCAGTTCTTCGTTGATGGCGGGCAAGAAGCGGATATCGTTCGCGGCGAGCAGCTTGCCGGCTTTCCACAATTGCTGATCGACCATGCCGAGCGGCGAGCCGCGATAGCCGCTGACGAAGCCGGCCGTGTTGAGCCCACGCGCCTGGTCGAGCGCGCGCTGCATCAGCACGAGGCGCACCAGCGCCTGCGTGCCGGTCAGGAAGATGCGGCCACGCGTCGCGGTCAGGTTGTCGGAAAGACGGTAGTCGGCGAGCGCGGGCGTGCCGTCCGAGGCGCGGTGCGAGGTGCCATTCGCGGTGACGTCGGGGTTTGCCCCCGGATTCGCCTCATCAGGCAGACGAGCGGTCATGGGGAGTCTCCATTTCTTGTATCCGCATGTGCCGCCGATGCGCGCAATCGCACAACACCGGCAATGCAGCGAAAGAGACTCTATTTTTTAGCGCCGATTGAAGAGATTTTTTGCTAGTTTCGCGCGATGATCGGGCGGCTGCGCGATGGCGCGGGCGAATTCCGCCTTTTTTGAGATAAATCTGCCGAGGCCCGCGAGCTCGCCGCGATGAGCGCCCCGCTGAGCGCGCTTGCGGCTCGAAACCACCACGCCGGTTACGCCTGCTCCGACCGGATCGCCTCGGTAGCCGCGAGCGGCTCGAACGGCTGCACGTCGTGAAAGCACGTGTAGTCCACGTGACTGATGCCGTTCTCTTCGCGTATCACATCGACATAGCGGTGCTGCCAGCAGATATCGCTGCACGGCCACGCATAGCGTGCCTGCATGGTCTGCGCGGTGTTCTCGTCGGAACCTTCTATCGTGGCCAGCACCTGGGCCTCCTGTTTCGCGAGCGACTCGGCAGTTTCACCGAAGAGCGGACTTCTTTCGTCGATTACGTGCATGAGGTTCCAGCCGAACATGAACAGCGGATGCTGGTCGCGCACGAGTTCAAGATCGCGAATCCGCCGAATGCGATAACCCTCGGACGTCGTTTCGATGCGCATCAGCCGCAGGCGGGCGCGCGCTTCGGCAATCACGTTCTGCCGGGCGTTGGCCGCGCGCACCATCAGCGTCGCGCGGCCATCGACCGGATGCACGACCGCGAGGCGCGCGAACATGATGTGCGCGCGCGGCCGCGAAAAGCGTGCGAACACGAGTCCGGTGGCCAGCGCAACGCCCGACATGCCGACGAAAATTTCGAGCGTCGCGACGAGGTGCGCGTAGACCGTCCGCGGATGCATGTCACCGTAGCCGACCGTGGCGAGCGTTTCGACGCTGAAGAAGAACGCGCCCGTGAAGCCCGGCGGAGACTGATTCGCGATCGATGCCTGGCCGAGCATGTAGAGCGACGCGAACGCGGTGTTGAGCACCAGAAACAACCCCGCGAGCGAGGCGAAGAACGTGGGCCAGTTCATCGTCAGCGCGCGGTGATAGAAATCCCGCCAGCCGCTCAGCGGCAAGCCTTGCGTGACGATCGTATGCGCGCGCACCCGCACCGTTCGCTCGGTCAGACGGCCGCTGCGGTGCCGGGAAGGCTTCGTTCTGGTGTTCTGATTCGGCGTGCCGCTCGACGACATCGCGTTCTCACGGTGGTTGAAAACGCGCAAAGCGTAGCACGCCGCATAAGGGCGTCAGGTCGATTTCTGTCGCGGCGTCTTGAGGAAACTTAAGGAAACGCACGCGGCTTCGGAATGCCGGCGCCATGGTCGATATCGGCCACCGCCTGGCGCCGCGCGGATTCGACCGCCTCGGCTTCGGTCGCGTAGCCGGCGTCGCCACCGACGGTCGTCCAGCGCTGCACCGCGTGCTCGTTGTGCCGGATCTCGTACTCGGCATCCCATCGCGCGCCTTGCAGTGCGAGCGGACGGACGTGAATCGAATACACGCCGTAAAGGAAGAGCGGTTCAGCCATGTTCGTCTCCGCCTGGTGATAAGCGGAACGGGACGCGGCACGCGAGCGACTCATAGCAGCGCGCGTGCCGTGCTCGCCCGCTAGAGTTCGAGTTCGCCGAGGATCCGGTGGGCAAGCGCCTTGGCTTCTTCAAGCGCTTCTTCGGAACTGGCTGAGACGCTCCCGACTTCGTAGACCGTGTTCTCGGTCTCGTCGCCTTCGTCGCGCTCGAGGGCGACGACGCCCTGATAGCGTCCACCGTCTACCGGCCGCACCGATGCCGTGGCCGTGTAGATCCCTTTCGTGTAGGTGACGTCCTCCATGATGCATCTCCTTCAGGAAGGAGATTCCATCGTAGCACGGCATCCCGACGCTTTCAGGGCGGCGGCGAACATGCCGCGGACGCAGGTTCGCTCGCCGCGCTTCCTGGCTTGCGGCTTGCTGCTTGCCGCTTGCGGCGTCAGTCGTTGAGCAGCGACACCACTTCGTCGAGCGTCGGCGAATGCGCGCCCGAGTGGCGGCACGCGGCCGCTCCCGCGGCAAGCGAGAACGCGAGGTGTTCGTTCCACTTGCGTTGCGGCGCGCTCATCAGGCTGAACAGCAGGCCGCCGATCGACGCATCGCCGGCGCCGACCGTGTCGGCCACTTCGACGCGCGGCGGCGATGCTTCGACGATCAGGCCGCCGTCGATCAGCGTCGCCTTGTCCGCGCCGCGCGTGACGAGCACGATCGCGTCCGGATTCATCGAGCGCAACTGGTCGAGCGCGTTCGCTTCGCTGGTTTTGAACAGCAGGCGCAGGTCTTCGTCGGAAACCTTGATCAGATGCGCGAGCGCGGCCATCTTGCGCAGCGTCGGCTCGTAGCCGTGCTCCATCAGGTTCCGGTAATTCGGGTCGAAGCTGATCTTCACGCCGCGCTCGCGCAGTTGCGCCGCGAGATTGACGAGCGTCGTGCCGAGCGGCTGCCGCACGAGGCTGATGCAGCCGAAGTGCGCCCACTTCACCTGCGATTCCCAACCCTCGGGCAGCAGCGCGGGATCGAACGCGAGATCCGCGCTGTTCTCGCCCATGAAGAAGTACGCGGGCGGATGCGTCTGATGGACGATCGCCAGCAGCGGCGGATGCTCGACCCGCTGCATGAAGCGCATGTCGAGGCCGGCGGCGACGCTCGCGTTCCACAGGTCGTCGGAGAAGCAGTCGGTGCCGAGCGAGCCGGCGCACGCGGTCGGCAGGCCGAGGCGCGCGACCGCGCGCGCGACGTTCCAGCCGGCGCCGCCCGGGTGCGACAGCCAGTGCGAGTCGCCGTTGCGCACGAGGTCGGTCAGGATGTCGCCGGCCGAGATAAAGACGGGTAATGCAGTGCTCGCGGTCATGGTGCTCACCGTGCGGTTCGATTCAGGGGTTGGGCGGCTTGCGCGGCGGTCTCATCCGCGGTTTCCACCTGTGTTGCGGGGTCCTGCAACGCGTGCATCAGCACTTCGTAGCAGGCGCCCATCGTGTGATAGTCGGTCTTGCCGGCGGGGCTCTTTTCATCGCTGTACTTGCGGTTGTCGCAGGTCAGGATGCGGTACCACGCGCCGTAGCGGTGATCGACGAAATACGCCCAACTGTAGCGCCACAGTTCGTCGTACCAGTCCCAGAAGCGCTCGTTGCCGGTGCGCTTGCCGAGCAGTGCCGCGGCCGCGAACGTCTCGGCCTGCACCCAGAAGTACTTGTCGTGATCGCAGATCGTGCGGTCCGGGCCGAAGCCGTAGTAGAGGCCGCCGTGGTCGTTGTCCCACGCGTAGGTCATCGCCGCGTCGAACAGTTCGATGGCGCGCGGCAGCAGCCACGGCAGCGGACGGTGGCGCTCGAGAATCAGCAGGAGCTTGGCCCACTCGGTCTGATGACCGGGCTGGAAGCCCCACGGCCGGAAGATGTTCGAGCTGTCTTCCTCGTTGTAGTGCCAGTCGACCGACCAGTCCGCGTGATAGTGCTCCCACACGAGACTTTGCGACAGCTTCGCCTGACGAATCGTCATGTTGGTCGCGACGCGTTCCGCGCGGTCCAGATAGACGAGGTGGCCCGTCGCTTCATAGGCGGCGAGCAGCGCTTCGGTCGTGTGCATGTTCGCGTTCTGGCCGCGATAGGTGCTCACGTGCCAGTCGGGTGTCGCTTCGTCGGCGTAGAGGCCGGCGGCGGCATCCCAGAAGCGGTGCTCCATCAGATCGAAGGTCGCGGCGATCATCGGCTTCGCTTCCTCGATGCCGGCCATGTACGCATGCGCGTACGCGAGCAGCACGAACGCGAGGCCGTAGCAGTGGCGCGTGCCGTCGAGCGTGCGCTTGTGGCCGTCGCGCCACTCGAGCTCCCAGTCGTAGCCTTCGTTGTGCGCGTCCCAATGCGCGTCGCGCAGGAACTTCAGGCCGTGCCGCGCGTATTCGAGATGCTGCGGATCGCCGAACTGCCGGTACGCCATCGCGTAATTGAACACATAGCGGCAGCTGCTGACGAGGTGGCGCGTCGTGCGGTCGTAGATCGAGCCGTCGTCGCGCAGGAAATGGAAAAAGCCGCCGCTCGGATCGAGCACGTTGGGCGCGTAAAACGCGAGCGTGTGCTGGATATGCGCGAGCAGAAACTCGCGGTCGCGGTAGCTCTTGACCGGCGGCACGTTGGCCTCGGTCATCATCGGGTCGGAAACAGGCGTGTCGGATTGAGTCATGACGGATTCACCGAGGTACTGGCGCGGACAACCAGATTGACGGGCAGGAGTACTTCGAGCTCGGCCGGGGCGTCTTCGAGCAGCAGCTCGATGCCGCGCCGGCCGAGCGCTTCCTTGTCGACGGCGATCGTCGACAGCGGAGGTGTGGCATGTGCGGCTGCGGGGATATCGTCGAAACCGATGATCGCGATGTCGTCGGGCACGCGCAGGCCGCGTGCGATGCACGCGCGTAGCGCGGCGAGCGCCGCGGCGTCGTTATAGGCAAAGACCGCTTCGGGTTTCGGGCCGGGCGTGTCGAGCAGGCGCTGCATCGCCAGCGCTGCGCCCGCAGCCGGGTCGAGCCCCGCGTCGATTGTCACTTCGAGCGACGGATCGAACAGCAGCCCCGCTTCGAAAAACGCGCGACGGTAGCCGAGCGCGCGCTGCGCGATGCTGTAGTGCGCGAGCGACCCACCGATAAACGCGACGCGCGTGCGTTTCTGCGCGAACAGATGGCGCATGGCGAGCGCGGCGCCCGTTGCATTGTCGAGGTTCACCGAGCGCAGGCCCGGCGCCCACAGGTCGATCAGCACGAGCGGGCGCTGCATTGCGGCCAGGGTGGCGAGCGTTTCGGGCTCGACGAAGCCGGCCACCGCGATCGCGTCGGGCGCATGCAGACGCATTTGCTGCGCGACGTCTTCGGTCGGGCCGGCGGTCAGCACGGACGGCACGATGCCGCGCTCGCGGCACGCGTCTTCGACGCCGTGCAGCACGTGCGAGAAGAACGGGCTTGCCGCGAAATTGTTGTGCTGGCGATGCAGCAGGAACGTCAGCCGGCGGATCCGCGGGCGCAATTGTGCGGCGTCATAGCCGAGCCGGCGCGCCGCTTCGACGACACGGATGCGCGTCGCGTCGGACAGGCCCGGCTGGTTTTTCAGCGCGCGCGAGACGGTGCCGATCGACACGCTTGCCTCGCGGGCGACGTCGCGAATCGTAGTTGCCATCGATGGTTGAAGGCCGGACGCGACGCGCGCGACACGGCAGGATTCGAGTTGGGCGATTGTATAGTAAAACGTTCCTCAAAAACCCTCAGGATGACGGCTCGGACACGCGTAAATACCCGTATAAGAAGGGTTTGAATGGTAAGTGCGTGTTTAGTAAAAATGCTAAACAGCTAACTTGCCAAGACCTGTTCAGGTGAAAACGGTTACGGACTGAAGCCGCTGCCCGGGTCAGGGGCGCGTGCGCGAACCGCGCGCTTCTTCCATTCGGAGGAAGCACGCGGCGTCGAGATGTCGATCGGGTTTGGAGATGTGGCGCGGAAGGAAGCCAGCGTTCGCGCGGTAGTAAAGCGTGAATCCGGCCTGAATGCTGAAGCCTTGAGCGGCGCTCAGTCCAACGTCGCGTGTGACGCTTCGGCGCGGCTGTGCATCAGCGTCTCGCTTTCGCTCGCGTCGATCAGCACGAGGCCGGACGACTCATGTTTCGCGCGGCGTTTCGCGAGCGCCGCCACCGATGCGATGTCCTCACTCGTACGCGGCGCAGGTGTGCCGTCCGGCCGCACATGCACGCAGCCGATCGCCATCGTGACGAAGCCGAAGAAGGTCGGATTGCCGCGCCGGTCCTCGCCGTGGATGCCGCCCGCGAGACGGTCGTCGGGCGCGTAAAAGCGCTGCGCGCCTTCGTTGAACGCATGAATCGCGCGCTGTGCGCGCTCGATGCAATCGTCGCTCTGAAACAGGATCAGGAAATCGTCGCCGCCGACGTGACCGAGAAAATCGCGCGTCGGGTCGCAGACGTCCGCAAGCACCGCCGCCGCGAACTTCAGCACTTCGTCGCCTTGCCAGTAGCCGTACTGGTCGTTGAAGGGCTTGAAGTGATTCAGGTCCACATAGCACGCGTAGAAGCCGGCGCCGTTGCTGAGCAGCCGCGCGATGTGCGAACTGATCGGGATATTGCCGGGCAGGAACGTGAGCGGATTCGCGTAACGCGCCGCTTCGATGCGCACCTCGGTCACCGCGCGCACGAGGTTTTCGCCGGTGCCGAGGCCCGCGTATTTGCCGTTGTCGGTAATCACGAAGCCGTCGGCGAGATAGCGCTGGTCGTCGCTGGCAAGCAGTTTCGCCATCTGCTCGACCGTCATCGATTGCTCGATGATGACTGGCGACGCATTCGCAAACAGCAGGCATGGCCGCTTGCCGAATAGCTCGCGGTGATACGGCAGCGCGTAGCGATCCATAAACGCGCGCCGGTTGATCAGCGCGACCGGCACGTCGCGCTCGACCACCGCGACCGCATGCAGATGCGGCAGCCGGTTGAAGAGCTCGAGCACGTCATTGTTGGTCGCATGGCGCGGCAACGCGGGCGCCGGCACCATCATCTTGGCCGACGCCATGCCGCCCGACGGCGACGCCGCAAGCGTGCGCGTCGCCTCCGGGAACACGGCGATATGACCCGCGCGAATGGCTTGCCGCGCGTCGTCGGCGACTTTGCGCGGCGGGCGCGCATGCGGCTTGCCGAAGAAATAGCCCTGCCCGCAGCCGATCCCCATATCGCGCACGACGATCAGATCCGCTTCGTTCTCGATGCCTTCGGCGACAAGCGTCGCGCCGCTCGCATTCGCGAAGTACTGCATCGCCTTCACCGCTTCGAATTTCAGCGGATCGCTCGCGATGTCGTGAATGAAGAAGCGGTCGATCTTCACGAGGTCGGGCCGTAACCGCACCCACAGATTCATGCTTGCATTCGCGGTGCCGTAATCGTCGAGCGCGAATTGCGCGCCGGCGGTGCGCAGCGTCGCGATCGCGGGCAGCACATTGTTGACGTCGGGAATCGCGCTCTGCTCGGTCAGCTCGATGACGATGCGGCTCGCGTCGACGCCGAGCCGCCGCAAGAGCGCGAACGTCTCGTCGCGCGCGTCGGCGAGCTGGCGGATCGCGCCCGCGCTGAAGTTCAGGAACAGTTTGCCGTCGTAGTGAAGCCGCGCGAACGCTTCGATGCAGGTGTGCGCGGCGGCGTGTTCGAGCGGAATCACCGCGTCTTCGGCGGCCGCCTGCGAGAAGAGCGCGGACGGTGTCTCGAGATCCGAACCGGCCGGCCCGCGTATCAGTCCCTCATAACCCAGAATCGCGCCGCCGTCGAAATCGACGATTGGCTGAAACACGGCGGACAAGCTGCGCTGGGCAATCAGATCTGCAATGCGGGAAGCGCTGGACCGGGCGGACGAGCGAAATGACATGACGGACAGCCGTACAGGGGACGTTCGGCATATCGGCGGCGCGGCTGAAGACTTGAATGAACTTTTAATGAATTTCGCATAAACGCAGCGTTCGTCTTGCGCGAACGGTCCTGTGCGTTTTGCCTATCCCATCCGGCCAGGCTGACGGCGAACGGGTGCGCGCGGTCAAATAGCGTCGCAACAACACGTGAAGTAACGACGGCACGAAAAACAAAAGCCGCCTTGAAAGCCGCACTGCGCAGCTTTCGAAATTACGCGGCTTTCGAACACAGTCTCAGGGAGAGAGTGAATGAAGGTGTTATCACGGTCGAGGACCCACCCCGCCGCGGACGGCAGCCGCTGCGTCCTGCTTTCCGGCGCGCTTCTGGGCGTTCGTTTCGCGCGCCCCCCAGCGTTGGGCGAGCGCCGCGCAGGTCATCAGCTGGATCTGGTGGAACAGCATGAGCGGCAGCACGGCAGCGCCGACCGCATGAGTCGCGAAGATCACCTTCGCCATCGGCACGCCGGCGGCGAGGCTCTTCTTCGAACCGCAGAAGATGATCGTAATCTGGTCGGCGCGGTTAAAGCCGAGCCGCTTGCTGATCAGCATCGTGAGCGCAAGCGCGAGCGCGAGCAGCACCGCACACGCGACCAGCAGCCCGCCAAGCGCCGAAAGCGGAATCTGGTGCCACAGGCCTTCGGTTACCGCTTCGCTAAACGCGGCGTAGACCACGAGCAGGATCGAGCCCTGGTCGACGTACTTGAGCACGCCGCGGTTGCGGTCGATCCAGCTGCCGATCATCGGGCGCAGCAACTGGCCGGCGACGAACGGCACGAGCAGCTGCAGCACGATGTTCCACACGGTATGCCACGGCGAAACGCCGCCGGCTGTCTGGCTCGCGACGATGACGCTCACGAGCGCGGGCGTGACGAAAATGCCGAGCAGGCTCGAAGCGGACGCGCTGCACACGGCGGCTGGGACATTCCCCTTGGCTATCGACGTGAAGGCGATCGACGACTGAACCGTCGACGGCAGCGTGCAAAGGAAGAGGATGCCGATATAGAGCGCTGGCGTGACGATCGGCGCAAGAAGCGGTTTGAGCGCGAGGCCGAGCAGCGGAAACAGCGCGAACGTGCTTAGCAGCACGACCGCGTGCAGGCGCCAGTGCGTCGCGCCGGCGACGATCGCCTCGCGCGACAGCTTGGCGCCGTGCAGAAAGAACAGCAGGCCGATGGCGACGTCCGTGACCCAGTTGAACGCCACCGCGGGCTGCCCGTGAACGGGCAGCAGGCTGGCGAGAATCACTGTGCCGACGAGGCACAGTGTGAAGTTGTCCGGAAGCAGTTTCGGGCGGGCCATCTTGGGAATCTCGATGCGAGGAAAACGCACGGCATTAGGGAAAACGCTTATTTTCCATGCATTTGGATTAAATAGGCAAATTCATTTGACGAATTGATTGATGCGTTAGGCGCATGAAAGGTGGCGGCTACCGTTAAGACATTCGGGTCGACGCGCCGGCCGGTAATGAGCCGGCGCCAGGCGCATATTCGAGAAAATGCTCTGTTTGAGTATTGGCGAACGACTGGCGCGGGTCCAATTCATGGTCCGCCAATGTGGCCTGTTTCCGACGCTTGCGAACGCTCTTTTCCGCCCCTATTAGCCGTCGTAGAAAATCTCTGTCAGCCTTGTCTGACGTGCGTTTGAGACAATGCATTAATCGGAAAAATGAAGCCGTAACATGGTGTTACAACCCTGCTCAGGGCATAACACTTTTTGGCTCGACAGTACCAGGAGGCCCCCATAAATTACTGCTGAAAGGCCATTGGGACGCCCGTTTTTCCGAATAAGCGGAAAGCGGCTTTTGCAGCGTTCCATTCAGCAGGTAAATGATCGTGAGCGCAGGGTTTTCTCGGGCGAAATACTGGCTTTCGGGCGCGTTGGTTGCGGCCGCGGTTTCGCTCGCCCATGCAAGCCCGACACACGCGCCGCGTCACGCTGCACACCCTGAAGCGGACGCATCGTATCGCGCCGACAGCGCAACGATCGCCGCGGCGCCACGCGTTCCTGCCGCCTTCGACAGGTTCGACAATCCTTACGAAGTCCGCGCTCACATACAGCCGGCCGCGCAATATGCCGGCGTTCAATACGCGGGTGCGATCACGCCGGTCAGCACTGAAACGCGCGGCGCGCCGCGTCCGCCGTCGAACAGCCAGGCGATGCACACGGGCTCGATTCGCGACGACGTCGCGCGCTACAACGAAGAACGCGTGTCGCGTCAGATCGCTCATCCGCCAGGTGAAGGGAGCCGGCCGCCCGGTCCGTCGCCCTACCGGAACTAAGCGCAACTGAGCGCCGCCAGGCGCAACCGGGCCTCGTTGCACGACCGCCTTCCCTGGGCGCATCTGGCGACAAGCCAACCCTCCGATCGATGTAACCGCACCACACCGTGCCGAACGCGCGGTGATTCCCATCCGGTTGACCTCCGCGCGTTTTCTCTCTCTGCGGCGCCGCGACATAACGTACGCGTCCGCGCCTCTTTTGCCCGCCTCGGATCTTCCCGCTCTGCCTGCACATAAGGCACATCCCCCTCGTGCGGCACCGCAAGCAACACCCGCCACCGAGGCGCGCCTTCCACACTGATCAGTCAACCAAACTATCGCGCCCGCTATACCCGCAATAAGCCCCCGCGTTTTTGTCCAGAAAAATGGCCGGCAAAGATGGCCCAGCCCAGATTGGCTCGACCTCCGCACCGGCTTCTCACGACGGATCGGCGAGCGCCCCGCCGCACAGCCTCATCCCAATTGACAAAGACAGGAGAACCCATGAAAACAGCGGTCAGCCGTGCAATCAGCTGTACGTCACGCACGGTTCTGAAGGCGGGCGCCATGGCGGCGCTGGTGACGCTTGCAGGAGGCGCGGCTTCGGCGGCGTACGCGCAATCGAGTGTGCAGCTCTATGGTCAGGTCGACGAATGGGTCGGCGCCCAGAAGTTTCCGGGCAGCGAGCGCGCGTGGCAGGTGTCGGGCGGCGGGATGTCGACGTCGTACTGGGGCATGAAGGGCTCCGAGGATCTCGGCGGCGGCGTCAAGGCGATCTTCACGCTCGAAGACTTCTTTCGCGCGCAGAACGGCCGTTACGGCCGCTTCGACGGCGATACGTTTTTCGCGCGCAACTCGTACGTGGGCATCGAATCGCCGTGGGGTACGGCAACCGCCGGGCGGCTGACCACGCAGCTTTTCGTATCGACCATTCTGTTCAATCCGTTCATCGACTCGTACGTATTCTCGCCGATGGTCTATCACGTGTTCCTCGGCCTCGGCACGTTCCCGACCTATACGACGGACCAGGGCGTGGTCGGCGATTCGGGCTGGAATAACGCGATCCAGTATTCGTCACCGAGCTTCAACGGGCTGTCGGGCAGCGCGATGTACGCATTCGGCAATACGGCGGGACAGAACAGTGCAAAAAAATACAGCGTGCAGTTCCTGTACTTCAACGGTCCGTTCGCGGCGACCGGCGTCTACCAGTACGTGAACTTCAACAATGACCCAGCCGACCTCGGCACGCTCGTGTCCGGCATGAAGAGCCAGGGCGTCGGCCAGTTCGGCGTCAGCTACGACCTCAAGTTCGTCAAGTTCTACGGCCAGTACATGTACACGAAGAACGACCAGCAGACCGGCAGCTGGCACGTGAATACTGCACAGGGCGGCGTCACGGTGCCGGCCGGGCCCGGCACCGTGATGGCGTCGTATGCGTACTCGCGCGACAGCGGCGGGCTCGACCAGACGCGCCAGACGGCGGCGATCGGCTACGACTATCCGCTATCGAAACGCACCGACGTGTACGCGGCCTATCTGTACGACCATTTCTCCGGCCAGTCGAGCGGCGACACATTCGGAATCGGCATGCGCACCAAGTTCTGAGCGGTGCCCGGCGCCGATTGCCGCGACGCCGGCACTTTGCTGACCAGTCTTTGATAAAGTCCGCAGGAGTTCAACGATTGATTCCTGTCGCGAGCGATTGGTTATGGATACGCTCATCAGCATGAAGGTGTTCCGTTATGTGGTCGAAATCGGCAGCTTTGTCGGCGCCGCGGAACGGATGGACATGTCGGCGGCGATGGCGAGCAAGCATGTGATGCATCTCGAACAGCAGCTCGGCGCGCGCCTTTTGAACCGCACGACACGCCGTGTCGCGCCGACCGAGGCCGGCCGCGAGTACTACGAGCGGCTCAGCCAGGTGCTGGCCGAACTCGACGAGGCGGAGCAGGCGGTCGGCGCGGCGAGCGTCGTGCCGCAGGGACGGCTGCGCGTGTCGTCGCTGTCGGCGTTCGGTCTGCGTCATGTGATGAGCGCGACGGCCGACTATGCGACGCTGCATCCGCAGGTGACTGTCGACATCACGCTGTCGGACCGCGTCGTCGAAATGATCGACGAGGGCTTCGATGTGGCGATCCGCGCGTCGCCGACGGGGTTGAAGTCGTCGTCGCTGATTGCGC
Source organism: Paraburkholderia edwinii (assembly GCF_019428685.1). Taxonomy (NCBI): domain Bacteria; kingdom Pseudomonadati; phylum Pseudomonadota; class Betaproteobacteria; order Burkholderiales; family Burkholderiaceae; genus Paraburkholderia; species Paraburkholderia edwinii. The sequence continues at coordinate 35,443 of NZ_CP080095.1, read as the reverse complement.
GGCAGGTGGCCACCGCGCATATCGTGCTGTGCGCGTCGCCCGACTATTTGAAGCGGCATGGCGTGCCGAAGACGCTCGCCGATCTCGCGCGGCACAACTTCATCGAATATTCGGGCGTGTCGGCGCAGGATCTCTTGAGCGCGGGAAGTGCGGGCATCGCCCCGTTGCGACTTACCGGCAACATGATCGTGAATCACCTCGAGGCGTTGCGCGTGGTCGTGCTGCAAGGCGCCGCGATCGCGCTGCTCGGCACCGAAGTGGTCGGCGACGATATCGCCGCGGGGCGGCTCGTGCCGCTGCTCGTCGACATCCTGCCGCCGCGCGAGCTGCCGATTCACGTGATGTATGCGAGCCGGCGCCATGTGTCGGCGAAAGTGCGCTCGTTCGTCGATTTCCTCGCGGAGCGGTTCGCGAACGAATCGCTGTGGCCTACGCTCGAACAGGTGCGAGCGCTTGCAGCAAGCTAGCGCGGCCGCCGTTGGCGCGAACCCGTTTCGATATACTGCTTCCAGCACCCGCGAAGCGTGACCGCCGCCGCGCTGCGTCAATGCAGGCATCGCGCATCGTCACGCACCCATCGATCCGGGGGAGACATGACTGATCTTTCCACGCCGCAACGCGCCGGCGCCGGCGCGCTTTCCGACGAGGCGCCAGCGAGCCAGTCAACGCAGCGAGCGGGTTTGCCCGAGCAGCCCGGGCGGCGCGAGCGGCCCGCGCGTCTGCGCTTCGTCACGGCGGCCGCGCTGTTCGACGGCCACGACGCTTCGATCAACATCATCCGCCGCATGTTGCAGGCAAGCGGCGTCGAGGTGATCCATCTCGGTCACAACCGCTCTGTCGAAGAAGTCGCGACCGCCGCGTTGCAGGAAGACGCGGACGGCATCGCGGTGTCGAGCTATCAGGGCGGTCACGTCGAATATTTCCGCTACCTCGTCGATCTGCTGCGCGCGCGCGGCGGCGAGCGGATCAAGGTGTTCGGCGGCGGCGGCGGTGTGATCGTGCCGGAGGAGATCGCGGAACTCGAGCGCTATGGCGTCGAGCGCATCTATTCGCCGCACGACGGGCAGCGCCTCGGTTTGCAGGGCATGATCGACGATATGATCGCGCGTTGCGCGGCCGCGGCACGAGGTGAAGGTGAAGGTGAAGATGCTGAGCGGCTGGCTCGTGATGTCGCATCAGCATTAAACGATGGTGCTTCCCAAAGCTCACGACGCGTTGGCAGCACGTCGAAACCGGCGCACGATGGCGCCAACAGTTTGCCTGGCGCGACAGAACGCGCAGACGATGCAGCCGAGCCCGCCCGAGGGCCGGCAAACGACGCAGCCGCACCGTTAAGGCACGAACGCGGCGCGGCAGCACCCGCCCCGGACGGTGCCGGCGCCATTTTCCGCAAGCTGGCGCAACTGATCACGCAACTGGAAACCGCCGCTGATCCCGCAGCCTTGCGCGCTGCGCTCGCATCACACGCCGCGCACACCGCGCACGCCCAGCACGCCCCGCACGCCCCGCTCGCCCCGCACACTCAGTCGACACACGAGGCACCCGTGCTCGGCATCACCGGCACCGGCGGCGCAGGCAAATCCTCGTTGACCGACGAACTGATCCGCCGCTTTCGCCTCGATTACGACGACGCGCTGACGATCGCTGTGCTAGCGATCGACCCGTCGCGCCGCAAATCCGGCGGTGCGTTGCTCGGCGACCGCATCCGCATGAATGCGATCGGCGACTGGGGCGCGGGCTCGCGCGTGTTCATGCGCTCGATGGCGACGCGCGAAGCGTCGAGCGAAATCTCCGACGCATTGCCCGACGCAATTGCCGCATGCAAGGTGGCAGGCTTCGATCTGATCATCGTCGAGACATCGGGTATCGGCCAGGGCGACGCCGCGATCGTGCCGCACGTCGACGAATCGCTATACGTGATGACGCCCGAATTCGGCGCGGCCAGCCAGCTCGAGAAAATCGACATGCTCGATTTCGCCGACTTCGTCGCGATCAACAAGTTCGACCGCAAAGGCGCGGCCGATGCGTTGCGCGACGTCGCGAAGCAGGTGCAGCGCAATCGCGGCGAATTCTCGACGGCGCCGGCCGGTATGCCGGTGTTCGGCACGATCGCGTCGCGCTTTAACGACGACGGCGTGACCGCGCTCTATCAGCGCGTCGCTCGCGCGCTGCGCGCACGCGGACTGCGTGACGGCAGCGCGCGGCTGCCGATGCTCGACGGCGTGCGTCATTCGAGCGGGCGGCATGCGATCGTGCCGCCCGAGCGCGTGCGTTATCTATCGGACGTCGCGCAGACGGTGCGCGACTATCGCGCACGTGCCGAAGCGCAGGCGCGCGTCGCGCGCGAGCGCTGGCAGCTGATTGAAACGCGCCGCATGCTGGAAGAAAGCGCGAGTGAAGCTGCCGGTTCCGATGCGGCTTCATCGCGAGCTAGCGATCGGGATAGCAATAGCAATGGCAATGACCATGGCAACCGCAAGCGCGATACAGACACCGCCGCCATTACTTCGCAACAAATCGACGCACTGATCGCCGCCCGCACCGCACAACTCGGAGAATCCGAAAAAGCCCTGCTCGACACCTGGCCGCAAATCGTCGCCGCGTATTCAGGCGACGACCACGTCGTGAAGATTCGCGACCGCGAAATCCGCACGGCACTAACGGTCGAAACGCTGTCGGGCAATGTGATCCGCAAGGTGTCGCTGCCGAAGTTCAGCGACCCCGGCGAAATCCTGCGCTGGCTGATGCTCGAAAACCTGCCCGGCTATTTTCCGTACACGGCGGGCGTCTTTCCGTTCAAACGCGAGAACGAAGATCCGACGCGCATGTTCGCCGGCGAGGGCGATCCGTTCCGCACGAACCGCCGCTTCAAGCTGCTTTCGGCGGGCATGCCGGCCAAACGTCTGTCGACCGCGTTCGATTCGGTCACGCTCTACGGCGAAGAGCCGCACGAGCGCCCGGACATCTACGGCAAGGTCGGCAATTCGGGCGTGTCGGTTGCCACGCTCGACGATATGAAAGCGCTCTATGACGGCTTCGATCTGTGCGCGCCGGACACGTCCGTATCGATGACGATCAACGGTCCGGCACCGGCGATTCTCGCGATGTTCTTCAATGTTGCGATCGACCAGCAGATCGAACGCGCCCGCGAGCGAGCGCAGCAGGCGGGCCGCGAGCAGCCGTCCGCCGAAGAACTCGCGGTGGCGCGCCGCACCGCGCTTGAAAACGCACGCGGCACCGTACAGGCCGACATCCTCAAGGAAGATCAGGGGCAAAACACCTGCATTTTCTCGACCGAATTCAGCCTCAAGGTGATGGGCGACATTCAGGCGTATTTCGTCGAGCACGGCGTGCGTAACTTCTATTCGGTCTCGATTTCCGGTTACCACATCGCGGAGGCCGGCGCGAACCCGATCTCGCAGCTTGCGTACACGCTCGCGAACGGCTTCACGTACGTCGAAGCGTATCTTGCGCGCGGCATGTCGATCGACGACTTCGCGCCGAATCTGTCGTTCTTCTTCTCGAACGGCATGGACCCCGAATACACGGTGCTCGGCCGCGTTGCGCGCCGCATCTGGTCGGTCGCGCTGCGCGAGCGTTACGGCGCAAACGAGCGCAGCCAGAAGCTCAAATACCATGTGCAAACATCGGGCCGCAGCCTGCACGCTCAGGAAATCGACTTCAACGATATTCGCACGACGCTGCAGGCGTTAATCGCGATCTACGACAACTGCAACTCGCTGCACACGAACGCATTCGACGAAGCGATCACGACGCCGACCGAAGAGTCGGTGCGGCGCGCGGTTGCGATCCAGCTGATCATTAACCGCGAGTGGGGACTCGCGAAAAGCCAGAATCCGAACCAGGGCAGCTTCGTCATCGACGAATTGACCGATCTTGTCGAAGCGGCGGTGCTTGCTGAATTCGATCGGCTGACCGAGCGCGGCGGTGTGCTCGGCGCGATGGAAACCGGGTATCAGCGTGGACGCATTCAGGACGAGTCGATGCTGTACGAGCATCGCAAGCACGATGGGTCCTATCCGATTGTCGGCGTGAATACGTTTCTTGGCGCGCATCCGCATGAGGCGCCGCCGCCGATCGCACTCGCGCGCTCGACCGAAGACGAGAAGCAAGGCCAGCTTGAACGGCTGCGCGCATTCCAGGCGCGCCATCGCGATGCGGCGCCCGCCGTGCTCGAACGCTTGCAGCAGGCGGTGATCGACGATCAGAACGTGTTTGCGGTGCTGATGGATGCGGTGCGCGTCTGCTCGCTTGGGCAGATCACGCATGCGTTATTCGAGGTGGGTGGGCAGTATCGCCGCAATATGTGAGCGGCAGGGCGCGACGGCGGATTGCCTCACCGTCGCTGCGACGCGCCCGCCGTTATCCACGCGCCGTTACCCGCCAATCGATAACCGTTTCTTCGCGTCCGCATACTCCTGCGCGAGCCGCGCGACGAGTTCCGCGACGCTCGGCACGTCGTCCATCAAACCGACGCCCTGCCCCGCGCCCCAGATATCGCGCCACGCCTTCGACTTTTCGTTCGCGAAGTCCATCTTCGACTTGTCCGATTCCGGCAGCGCATCGGGATCGAGTCCTGCCGCGACGATGCTTTCGCGAATGTAGTTGCCGTGCACACCCGTAAACAGATTCGTGTAGATGATGTCGGATGCGTTCGAACTGACGATCGCCTGTTTGTAGGTGTCGACCGCATGCGCCTCGCGCGTTGCGATAAAGCGCGTGCCCATATACGCGAGGTCCGCGCCCATCGCCTGCGCGGCGAGAATCGAGCCGCCGTTCGCGATCGCGCCCGACAGCACGAGCGGCCCGTCGAAGATGCGCCGCACTTCGCCGACGAGCGCGAACGGCGACGTCGTGCCCGCATGGCCGCCCGCGCCGGCCGCCACCAGAATCAAGCCGTCGACACCGGCCTCGAGCGCCTTGTTGGCGTGGCGCAAGTTGATCACATCGTGCAGCACGATGCCGCCGTAGCTGTGCACGGCATCGATAATTTCTCTGGCCGGCGCGCGCAGGCTCGTGATGAAAATCGGCACCTTGTGTTCGACACACACGCGCACATCGTGTTCGAGCCGCTCGTTCGAATGGTGAACGATCTGGTTGACGGCGATCGGTCCGATCACCGCATCGGGATGCGCGGCCTTGTGTTCGGCGAGCGCGGTCTGAATCTGCGTGAGCCATTCGTCGAGCCGCTCCGCGGGCCGGGCATTGAGCGCGGGAAACGCGCCGACGATGCCGGCCTTGCATTGCGCGAGCACGAGTTCCGGATAGCTGACGATAAACATCGGTGAAGCGACGACCGGCAGCGTGAGGTTTTGCAGAACGGCTGGCAATGCCATGGCGGAAGTCTCCTGAGCGATGAATCTTTGCCGACGTGCCGACGTGCCGCCGACGTGTCGCCGCGCGGCGGCACGGCATGATGAGTGTAGCGGGAAGCGGCGCGAGAGCGGCACTCGCCGAACCGGTTACCGGTTGCTCACCCATTGTTATGAACGATCGTTCGATTATAGGGCTGCAACCCGCTATGTGTGTCCCCTCGACCGTTGGAGTAAGAATTCGGTTTCTATATCTGCGTGGGCTAACCCACCTCGCGCGGGGACGACCGCCTTCTACAATGCGCACACTCACAATGACAACGAGAATGCGCCGATGCCCTTCGACCAGTACACACCGTTTCGCGTCTCAACCGATGGCGCCGAAATACACGGCGTCAAGGGCGGATCGGGGCCGCCGCTGCTTTTGCTGCACGGTGATACGCAAACGCATACGGTCTGGCATCGGTGCGCGCAACCGCTTGCCGCGCATTTCACCGTGATCGCGACGGACCTGCGCGGCGATGGCGCGTCGGCGATGCTGCCGGGCGCTGTGCCGTCGCACGAGCGGCCTTCGAAGCGCGTGATGGCAGCCGATCAGATCGCGGTGATGCGCCACTTTGGCTTCGAGCGTTTTCTCGTCTGTGCGCATGACCGCGGCGCGCGTGTGGCGCAGCGGATGGCGCTCGATTATGCGGACACCGTCGAGCGTTTGATGCTGCTCGATGTCGCTGCGCCGTTTGGGTCGGACGCGTATGCGCAGCGGGAGGTCGCAACGACGGTGGCCGCCGCGGCAAACGAACTCGATCTCGAACACGACCGCGCCGATATCGAACGCGGCAACAAGATCGGTTGCCCGCTGCGCGTGCTATGGGGTGCGTATGACGTGCCCGCTCATCGCGCTGAACCGCTCGCCGAATGGCGCAAGGTCGCGCGCGATGTCAGCGGCCGCGCGCTGCCTGCCTGCCACGCAATTCCCGAGGAAGCACCCGACGCATTGATGGCCGAAATGCTGTCGTTCTTCGAGGCTACCGATTCGTAGAGGTGGAAGTAGTAGGAGCACGTGCAGGCGTGCGTGTCGAAGCGCGCGCGGCGGGTTGCCCGCCCGCGGCGGACGACGCCGCATCGCCTGCCGCCCCACGCCCCGTTAGCGGCGGCAGCCGGCGCGGCACCGGCGTCGACTTGACGATCGCCGTGCTGGTCTCCGCGCGCTCCGTGACCTTCGACAGAATCTCGTCGAGCTGTTCGATGCTGCGCAGATACAAGCGGCAGATAAAGCAGTCGTCGCCGGTCACCTTGTCGCATTCGACGAACTCCGGAATGCGACGGATCACTTCTTCAACGAGATGCAGCTGACCGGGCAACGGCTTGACCCGGACGATAGCCTGCAACGTATAGCCAAGCGCACGCGGATCGATCTGTACGGTGAAGCGCCCGATCACGCCCGATGCTTCGAGGCGGCGCAAACGGTCCGCGGTGGCGGGCGGCGACAGGCCGACACCGCGCGCGAGCTCGCTGACCGGCTGACGCGCGTCGTCGGCGAGCGCGGACAACAGCGCGCGATCGGTATCGTCGAGCGGCGCGGCGGGCTGTGCCGGCGTCGAGGACGCCGAGGCTGAACTGAGGCGCTTGGTCATATGAACCTTCGTTTGCAAAGTCAAAAGAGGGATTTGCTTAAGTTTAGTCATATATTCGCGCTTGGCCATTCATTACACTGCCATCATCGGTAGCAAGCTTTTGGGGAAACTGATGACTGGCAACCATGAAATCCGGCGCGGCGCGCTTGAGATGACCATCGCGATGCTGATGTCAGGCACGATCGGGTGGCTCGTCGTGTCGTCGCAGCAATCGTCGCAAAACGTTGTGTTCTTCCGCTGCCTGTTCGGCGGCGCGACGCTTGCGCTCGTCTGCGCGGCGCTCGGTCTGTTCCGGCGCAAGCTGTTCACCTGGCGCGTGGTCGGGCTCGCCACGCTCGGCGGCGTGGCGATCGTCGCCAACTGGGTGTTGCTCTTTGCCGCCTATTCACGCGCATCGATCTCGATGGCGACCACGGTCTACAGCACGCAGCCGTTCATGCTCGTCGCGCTCGGCGCGCTCGTGTTTCGTGAACGCATCACGGCATCGGTCGTCGCATGGCTCGGCATTGCGTTTGCCGGGCTGGTGCTCGTCGTGCGGGTCGAGCCCGCGGTGCTGGCGGTGCCGGGCGAATATCTGCACGGTGTCGCGCTCGCGGCCGGCGCGGCGTTCCTGTGGGCGATATCGTCGATTGTGACCAAGTATCTGAAGTCGACGCCGCCGCATCTGATCGCGTTTTTTACCGCGGCGACCGGCGTCGTGCTGCTCGCGCCGTTTGTCCGCTTCGATGCGTTGCCGACCAGCGCAGTCCACTGGCTGCAGCTCGCGACGCTCGGCATCGTCAATACCGGCGTGATGTACGTGCTGCTCTACGGTGCGATCCAGAAACTGCCGACTGCGATGACCGGCGCGCTGTCGTTTATCTATCCGGTGGTGGCGATCATCGTCGACCGTGTCGCGTTCGGGCAGAAGCTCGCATGGGTGCAGGTAGCGGGTGCGGTGCTGATTCTGCTGGCGGCCGCGGGCGTCAATCTGGGCTGGCGGATCGTGCCGCTGCGGCGTTATTCATCGACGTAACCGCGTGCTCAGGCTAGATGCAGCCGGACGCAATCGGTAGATAATACGGATTCCATAGCATGAAGCCAGGCCGATAAGCTTCGCATGTCTGTAAAGCTGCGGTTGACGGAGAGAGGTGGGTTTCGGCCGTTGCAGCGTGGTCCCGCCTGATCCCTGTAGGGAAACCCCCGATGCGTGAGTATGCATTCTGGAAGTATGATTGTTGCCGACGCTGATCACGTCACACATAAAATGTTATGCCGCTCGCCAGTTTTGCCGAGCGGCTTTCTTTTTTCTGCCTCCAGATTTTCACATTCACCATTTGCGTGCACTGACGTGCTCGCCATCGATCCGCAGCGGACCGTCGCTTCCGGCAAGTTCCCCGACGATCCGCCGCAACAGCGCCGGCCATGCATCGTGCGGCGCCAGTAGCGCCGCCGCCGCGCGCATCGCGCTCGCGTTTTCGAGCATGCCGATCAATGCGCGGAAGTTCGTTGCGCGCACATCGAGCAGCCTGAACACGAGCAGCACCTTGAGCGCGTTCTTCGCATTGCGCACCGGGTCCGCGCGCAGCCACGCCAACCGGGAGAATGCGCGCTCGAGCGCTTGCTCGACGTTTGCAAACGGTGCGCCATGACCGGGAATCACGGTCGCGACGTCGAGGCCCGCGATCAGCTCGAGCACCGCCTGCTGTTCCGCGAATCCGCTCTCGCCATCGAGTTCGGGAAAGATCACGCCGAAGCCGTTTTCCCATAGCGCGTCCGCGCTGATCAACACGCGTTCGTCGGCGCAGTAGAGCATCAGCGAATGCGGATCGTGGCCCGGAGCGCCGAGTACCTGCCAGTCGAGCGCGCCCATCTCGATGCGCATGCCGGGTGCAAGCGAACCGGTCGCGGAAAAGCGTTCGCAGAACTGTCCGGTCGCGCGAAATGTGAGGCGCGCTTCATCCCATTGCCGCACCGTGTCCGTTTCGGTTGCCGGGATCCATGTTTCGCAGCGCCATGTTTGCTGCAATAGCGTGTTGCCGCCGCAATGGTCCGAATGCAGGTGCGTGTTGACGATGCGATCGAGCGTCCGTGCGCCGAGCGCGTGACGCACGAGCGCGAGCGTTTGCGGCGCGTGCGTCGCATAGCCGGTATCGACGAGCGTCGTGTGGCGATCGTCGATCAGCAGCACATTGTTCGACGACAGCCAGCCGCGTTCGAACACGCGCATCGAAGGCGGCAGCGCAATCATGGCGCGCCGCCCTTTTGCATGGGTTCCGGTGCAAGCGCCGCTGCGGATTCGGATGCGGATTTCGGCATGACCAGCACCGTCGCCTTCGCGAGCATCACCGTTTCGTCGCGCTGGTTCACCGCGTGGCCGTCGAGTTGAACGAGGTCGCCGGCGAGGCTCGGTTTCCAGAACGCGCTGCGCACGGTCCACGTGAACGTGAGCGTATCGTCGCTGCGCACGGCCTTCTTGAGCTTGATGTCGAACTCGAGGCCGAGCGGCTGCGCGTATTGCGAGAAGTGCGTGGCGACAAGCGCCATCAGATGCGCGGAGGGCTGCGTGCCCGATGCGATCAACGTGCCGAAGCGGCTTTGCGCTGCGTACGCGTCGTCGTGATGCAGCGGGTTCATGTCGTTGACGAGTGTCGCGAACGACTTCACCGAATCGGCGGACAGCGCCAGCGTCGTGCTGAAGCGTTCGCCGATCGCCACGACACGCGGTGGCGCGTTCATTGCGAACCCTCTTTGAGCGTGGCCTGCTTCGTATCCGGCTGCGGGGTCCGTTGCGACATCAGCTGCGCATGTCTCGCGTCGAGCTCGTCCCAGACCGCGCGCTTCGTCGCGTCGTCATAGAGCGACCAGTTCGCGATTTCGTCGATCGTGCGCAGACACCCGTCGCACCAGCCGGTCGCATCGTCCATCCGGCAGATGTTGATGCATGGCGACGGCACCGGCGCCACACTCTGCTTATCGGACGCGGCGTCGCTCATGCCGGTTCGCGCAGCGCGACGTCGACCACAGGCGCACCCGTCAGCGCGACGAGCTCCTGCGGCGACAGATTGAACACTGCGTGCGGATGTCCCGCAGCAGCCCACAGGCTTTCGAGTTCGAGCAGGTCCGCGTCGATCAGCGTGACCGGCGGCGTCGCATGGCCGATCGGGCACACGCCGCCGATCGCATAGCCGGTCTTTTCGCGGACGAACTTCGCGTCGGCACGGCCGACTGCGCCGACGTGCGCGGCGACCTTGTGTTCATCGACACGATTCGCGCCGCTCGCGACGACGAGCACCGGCGCGTCGTCTTCGCGACGGCGAAACAGGATCGACTTCGCGATTTGCGCGACCGAGCAGTTAAGACCCGCGGCCGCTTCGGCCGAGGTCTTGCCTGTCTCCGGCAGCATCACGATCTGGCCGGCGTGACCGCGCTCGCGCAACAGCAGCGCGACGCGGCGCGCCGAATCGGGCAGCGCGTCGAGATCGGTGGGAACCACGGTCGCGGCGGTGTTCGAAGGTGAGGTGTCGTTGGTCATTGTTGAATGTGTCCGTGTTGCAATGGCTTCAGGCGCAGTTCGTCGGTTCGCTGCGAGCCTTGGCGAGCAGCGCCTTGCCGGCGCGCGAGACGTTCTGACGTCCGATCGACTTCGAAATGAAGTCGCCGATCTCGACCACTTGCGCGAGATCGACGCCCGTCTCGATGCCGAGTCCGTTCATCAGATAGAGCACGTCTTCGGTTGCGACATTACCGGTCGCGCCTTTGGCGTACGGGCAGCCGCCGAGCCCGGCGACCGACGCGTGAAAAATCGCGATGCCTTCCTGCAGCGCCGCGTAAATATTCGCGAGCGCCTGGCCGTAGGTGTCGTGGAAGTGGCCCGATAGCCGTTCGCGCGGAAAGACCTGCGTGACCGCCGCGAACACCTCTTTCGTGCGCTTCGGCGTGCCGACGCCGATCGTGTCGGCAATATCGATCTCATCGCAGCCGAGCGCGGCAAACCGTTCGACGACATCGACCACCGACGCCACCGGCACCTCTCCCTGATACGGGCAGCCCAGCGAGCACGAGATGCTGCCGCGCACGCGCAGGCCGTTTTTCTTGGCCGCCTGTGCGACCGGCACAAATCGCTCGATGCTTTCGGCAATGCTGCAGTTGATGTTCTTCTGCGAAAACGCTTCGCTTGCCGCGCCGAAGATCACGATCTCGTCGGCGGCCGCGGCGAGCGCGCCTTCGAGGCCGCGCAGATTCGGCGTCAACACCGAGTAGATCGTGCCCGCGCGACGCTCGATGCCGGCCATCACGTCCGCGCCATCGGCCATTTGCGGCACCCATTTCGGCGACACGAACGAGGTGGTCTCCACATTCGGAAATCCGGCCGCCGACAGCCGGTTGACCAGCTCGATCTTGATCGCGGTCGGCACCTGCTCCTTCTCGTTCTGCAGCCCGTCGCGCGGACCGACTTCAACGATCTTCACCGTTTGCGGGATTGCCATCTCGTTTCTCCTGCCGCGCGAGCGCGGCGTAACTGCCTGAATGGATCGTCTCTCGGATCACCGCCGATCACCACGCGGGTAACTCAGTAGCCGCGCGCCAAATCGACGATACCGCTGATTGTTTCGCCGCGCGTCAACGCTACGATCTTTTGAGCCACTTGCGCGACGCTCTCCGTGCGCAGCGTAAGCGCGGAACTGTGCGGCGTGATCGTGATGCGCGGCTCGCGCCAGAACGGATGATCGGCCGGCATCGGTTCTTCGCGAAATACGTCGAGCGTGGCCGCGGCAATCCGGCCGCTTTTCAGCGCATCGAGCAGATCGCGCTCGACAAGATGCGCGCCGCGGGCAACGTTGATCAGATAAGCGCCTTCCGCAAGCTTCGCGAAGGTGTTGGCGTTCAGCACGTCGTGCGTGTCGGGCGTATGCGGCAACAGATTGACGAGCACCTTGACGCTATCGAGAAATGCGTCGAACTGTGCGGGGCCCGCGTAAGTCTCGATGCCGTCGATGTGCCGCGCGCTGCGGCTATAGCCGCGCACCGGCAGCCCGAACGACGCGACAGCCTGTGCGACATGAGCGCCGAGCACCCCGAGCCCGAGCACGCCGACCGTAAACGACTCGCGCGCGTGCGGCTCGAGTACATGCCAGCGATGTTCGGCCTGCAGCTGGGCGTATTCGTCGAAGCGCCGCAGATAGCGCAGCACCGCGTGGACCACGTATTCCGCCATCTGCGGCGCCATGCCGGTATCTTCGAGACGCACGAGCGGCACGCCCGCCGGCAAGGTGCCGGGCTGCTCGCGCTCGATCGCGAGAATCGCGTCGACGCCGGCGCCGAGATTGAAAACCGCGCGCAAGCCGCTGCGCCCCGCGAGCATCTCGTGCGGCGGGCGCCAGACGACGGCGAAATCGGCCGGTGCGGTGTCGCCGGGCTTCCATTCGCGCACGTCGGCTTCGGGCAACGCGCGCCGCAGATCGGCGAGCCATGCTTCAGTATCCGATGGCGGCGTATAGAAAAGGATTCTCATGCGGGCGTCTCGCTGCGGCAGAACCGGTCTTTTTCGGGATAGCCCCATTCTACTTTTTTCGAGCCGCGGCGCGTCATACGCGCAGATGCAGCGGCAATGTGGTTGCCCGATGCGGCGCGATCAGCCTTCCTCCAATATGCAAAGCACGAAAAATTGGTTCGTAATGCACGTGCGTGCGAGCCACAATCATTTCCCGCTTCGCGTAGCGAGGAAAAATCATGTCTTCATGCAAAACATCATCATGGCCGCCGCGGTTAGTGACCGTACCGGGCTTGCACGGCAGCGAAGGTGCGCACTGGCAGACATGGCTCGAGCGGCAATTTGCGCGCTCCCTGCGTGTCGTGCAGGCGGATTGGGATGCGCCGAACCTCAGGCAGTGGGCACAGTCGGTCAACGATCTGCTGGCGCGACAGCGTGGCCCATTCGTATTGGCCGCGCATAGCTTCGGCTGCCTTGCGGCCGCGCATGCGTTGCAGCAACGCGCGCAGCGTGCGAGTTCCGCGGATGTGGTGGGCGTGCTGTTCGTCGCACCCGCGAGCCCGCGCAAGTTCGAGTTCGCGGGCGCGTTCGAAGCAACACGTGTTGCCGTGCCGTCGATTCTGGTCGGCAGTGAGACAGACCCCTGGATGCCGATCGCGGAAGCGCGCGAACTCTCGCGACGTTTCGGCAGCGCGTTCGTCAATCTCGGCGACGCGGGGCATATCAACACGGCCGCGGGTTTTGGCCCGTGGCCGCGCGCGAAGTATTTCGTCGATACGCTTGCGCACTGTGCCGCACCGCTGCGCTTCGGCGACGATACAGCGGTGCTGCAGCCGCTGTCACCGGCGGCTGCGTGAGATGCACGCGTGAAGCAGGCGTGATCAGAACCAGTGGAACGCTTTCGCGATCAACGTGCAGACACCGATCAGCCCAACCCACGTGACGTGGAAATCGGAACGTTGGGACTTGCGCAGTTCCCTGATGTCGTTGCGCAACGAACGGATGTCCTCACGTTCCTGCTCGAGCGGTTTTTCGGCGCGGGTAGTACGGGCTTCCATGAATTTCTCTCCAGATTGATGCGTTGATTGCAGAAGCAGCGGCGTTGACCGCCGCTGCAACGTTCGCCACGAACGATGAAAACATCGTACGGCTTGCTAATCGAAATCGAAACTCGGCCGAATGGCATACGCGTTATTCTGAAAAGCCGCGCCCACTCTTGATCCAAATTTTCGATTCTGCCCAAAGCGTGGGCGAGTTCTTAAAGCATTGGCTGCTCGCCTTGTTTCGCGACCGTGAGCGCGATAGATTCGCCCCGCCTCATGAACTGAACGGGACCGCTTAAGAGCGGTGACGTGCTCCGCGATTTCCATCGCTGATCAATTGAACGTCGCCCGGTCAAGAAGATGATCGATGCGCCCGCGTCGGTCTGACGGGCAAGCGTGATTTCCGGATTGTCGATTTCAACGCTCGCGCGCTGCGTGGTCAGCGCGTGCGGCACCGGCTCGTCCCTTGCCTGTTCTGCATCCTGTTATCCGCCCATCCTGGACACTTATGTTTCAACTTTTCAGCGGCAGCTGCCGCTTTGCCTGCTCGCTCGCGGATGCCGCCCGACGCGCCGTCCGCAAGCACTCGAAGCCGCTTTTTCCCATCGTGCTTGCCGCGCCGGCATTACTCGGTTCGGGCGCCGCGCATGCCACGGAAAGCGCGCTTGGCCGTCCCGTATCCGGTACAAGCGTGGCGTCGGGCGCCGGCGAAGTGCCGCCGCCCGGCATCACCATCATCAATTTGCAGCAGGTCTACATGGACGGTTCGATCGGCGGAAGCCGTCCGGTACCGATCGGCGGCCAGCTGTCGCTCGGCGCCGACGCGAAGGTCGCGATGACAGTCGCTACCGTGGTGCGCACTTGGGGCAGCGCGGGCGGCTGGAACTTCGGCTCGGGCATCACGCTGCCTTATATCTGGGAAAGCGTGCACGCGACGTTGTCCGGTCAGCGCGCGTCGGGCACCGTGGGCGACCGTGCGTCCAATCTCTACGACCTGTACTTCACGCCGATCGTCGCGGGCTACTCGCTGACACCCAACGACCATATCGCGCTGAGCTTCAACTTCTACGCACCGACAGGAAATTACGACCCCAAGGCGCTCGCGAACGCAGGCCAGAACACCTGGACCTTTATCCCGCAGGTGGCGTACACAAAAACGCTGCCGAAATACGGCCTCGAATTCGATGCGGTCATGGGCTTCCAGTTTTACACGCGCAACAACGCGACCCAGTATCAGAATGCGCCGCTTTTCACGCTCGACGTGATGGGTCTGAAGACCTTCGCGAACGGTGTCGGCGTGGGGCTCGTGATGGGCACGACGCAACAGCTCGGCAAGGACTCCGGGCCGCTCGCCACGCGTCTCGACGGCTTTGTCGGCAGCGATTTCGCACTCGGTCCGATCGTGACTTACAAAACCCGGATTGCCGCAAAGATGCCGCTTTCCGCCAGTCTGCGCTGGGTGCCCGTCGTCAGCAGTTCAAACCGGTTGAAGAGCACGAACACCTTCCTCGGCTCCGCGACCGTCGCGTTCTGACGCACGTCGTTCCGTCCGCCCCTCGGGGTGCGACGTCGTTGTTGGTCTTCTTTTAAAGACGATGTACCTATGAGAAAAATCAGATCGAAAAAAACCGTGCTGGCGATGGTGATCAGCATGGCTGCACTCGCAGCGCCGGCTGCTTTCGCGCAAGGCGCGGCGGCGACCATGCCCGCGGCTTCGCCGGCCGCGCCTGCGGGCGGGCAGACGTCATCCGTGTTGCCTTATCCCGATTTCCACTTCACCGGCAAGATCGGCGATACGTTCGAGCAGTCGGACCCCGCCACGTTTCCGCAACCGGTGAAGCCGCCGAAGGGCGCGCCCAACGTGCTGCTCATCATGCTGGACGACGTCGGCTTCGGCCAGTTCGACCTGACGGGCGGCGGCGTGCCGTCGCCGAACATGGACAAGCTCGCGCATGAGGGCTTGCTGTACAACCGCTTCCACACGACCGCCATGTGCTCGCCGAGCCGGGCCGCGCTGATCACGGGCCGCGATTCGCACGTGGTCGGCAACGGCATTCTGACCGAGATGGGCACGGGCTACGACGGCTATACGAGCGTGATTCCGCGGTCGGCGGCCACCGTGGGCGAGGTGCTGCGCCAGAATGGCTACGCGACCGCGTGGCTCGGCAAGAATCACAACACGCCGCCGTGGGAAACCAGCGAGATCGGTCCGTTCGACCATTGGCCGACCGGTTGGGGCTTCGAGTACTTCTATGGTTTCAATGCCGCTGACTCAAGCCAGCTGCAGCCGATCCTGTATGAGAACCATACGCGGGTGCCGGCGTCGAGCGATCCCAGCTATCACCTGACCACGGATCTCGCCGATCACGCGATCGACTGGATTCACAAGGAGAAGGCGATCGCACCGGACAAGCCTTTCTTCGTCTACCTGGCGCCGGGCGCGACGCATGCACCGCATCAACCGCCGCAGGCGTGGATCGACAAGTACAAAGGCCAGTTCGATATGGGCTGGGACAAGTACCGCGAGATGACGCTCGAGCGTCAGAAGAAGCTCGGCATCGTGCCGCAGAACACCGACCTGACCGCGCGTCCGGACGGCATTCCCGCATGGGACTCGCTCGAGCCGCAACAGAAGAAGCTGTACGCGCGCATGATGGAAATCTATGCGGCCTATGGCGCGCACGCGGACTACGAAATGGGCCGTGTGATCGATGCCGTGAAGAAGTTGCCCGATGCGGACAACACGATGATCGTGTACGTGGTCGGCGACAACGGCTCGTCCGCCGAGGGCGGTCTCGGCGGCTCGACCGACGAACTGATCATCGTCAACGGCATGCAGCAGGATTGGCAGGACGTCTACAAGGTCATGAACGAGCTCGGTGGTCCGCGGCATTTCAATCACATGCCGATCGGCTGGGCGCACGCGATGAACACGCCGTTCCAGTGGACCAAGCAGGTGGCCTCGCACTTCGGCGGCACGCGCAACCCGCTTATTATCGACTGGCCGGCGGGCATCAAACAGGGCGGTGCGATTCGCCCGCAGTTCAGCCATATCACCGACATCATGCCGACCATTCTCGACGCGGCGCACGTCACGGTTCCGACGAAGGTCAACGGTGTCGACCAGACGCCGCTCGACGGCATCAGCCTCGCCTATACGTTCAACGATCCGAACGCGCCGGACCGCCGTCACTCGCAGATGTTCGAATTGCTAATCAACCGCGGCATCTACCAGGATGGCTGGATGGCGTCGTCGCTCGCCTTCAACCCGCTGCAGGTGGTGCGTGGGCACGTCGATATCAGCAATATCAAGTGGGAGCTCTATAACATCAACGAGGACTTCTCTCAGGCGCACAACGTCGCGGACCAGCATCCGGAGAAGGTGAAGCAGCTCGAGGCGCTGTGGTGGGAACAGGCGAAGACGCACAACGTGCTGCCGCTGGACTGGCGCGGCCCGGAGCGTTTCTCCAACGAACTGACGGGCCGTCCGAATCTGGCCGCCGGCCGCAAGACCTTCGTGTACGACTATCCGCTCGTGGGCCTGCCGGAAGGGTCTGCGCCCGACCTGAAGAACAAGTCGTTCACGGTCACGGCGGAAACGCAGATTCCGCAAGACGGTGCGAACGGCATGATCTTCACGCAAGGCGGCTTTACCGCCGGCTGGGGTTTCTATGTCCAGCAGGGCAAGCTCGTGGTCGCGCACAACTTCGTCGACCTCGAACGCTATCGCATCGTGTCGACGGGCAGTGTACCGACCGGCAAGGTCACGCTGTCGTTCCACTTCCAGTACGACGGCGGCGGCCTCGGCAAGGGCGGCACCGTGACGATGTTCGCCAACGGCAAGCAGATCGGCGAAGGCCGCATCGAAAAGACGGTACCGATGAAGTACACGTCGTCCGAGACGCAGGATATCGGCGAGGACGCGGGCACACCGGTCGATAACACCTACAAGCCGCCGTTCAAATTCAACGGCAAGATCGACAGGCTGACGGTCGAACTGCAATAAGTCCGCCGCGGGTGACACACAAAGCTCGTTTCGACGAGCGTAATCAAGGGCGGCTGCGATGCATGATGCGTCGCGCCGCCCCGCATCATTTGAAGAGCTGAAAGATGAATGAGATGCCCGCTAACGCAGGCTTTCACGCGATGGCGAAGCCGGGCGGATCGGACTGCAATCTCGATTGCGTTTATTGTTTTTATCTGGAAAAAGCGGCGCTTTATCGTGACGACAGCCGGCACCGGATGAACGATGCCGTGCTCGAAGCGTATGTGCGTCAATACATCGCCGCCACGCCAGTGGAGAACGAGGTCGTGTTCACATGGCAAGGCGGCGAGCCGACCTTGCTCGGCCTCGGCTTTTTCGAGCGTGCTGTGATACTGCAACAGCGTTATGGCGAGGGCCGGCGCATCTCGAACAGCTTCCAGACCAACGGGCTGCTGATCGACGATGCATGGTGCGCGTTCTTCAGGCAGCACGATTTTCTGATCGGCCTGTCGCTCGACGGTCCGGCGGAGATTCACGACGCGTATCGCGTCACGCGGGGCGGGCAGCCGTCCCATGCACTCGTGATGCGAGCGCTGGCGCTATTGCAGGCGCATGGCGTGCGCTACAACGTTCTGGCTTGCGTCAATCATCGAAGTTCGCAGGCGCCATTGGACGTGTATCGATTCCTGCGCGATAGCGGCGTGCAGTATGTGCAGTTCATTCCGGTCGTCGAGCGGCTGCCGGATGCGCGCGATCGCGAAGTCGGGCTGACCTTGCGCAGCCCGTCCGGTAAAGTGCTCGCCGCCGCGCTGCCTGCGGGAAAGGGAAGCGCAACAGCAGCAGATGGAAGCGCAACTGCAGGGGAGGGAAGCGTAACGGACTGGTCGGTGCGCCCCGAGCATTACGGCGCGTTTCTGTCGCGCATCTTCGACGAATGGATCCGACGCGATGTGGGCAAACTCCACGTGATGAACTTCGAATGGGCGCTCGCCAACTACATGGGGCGCCCCGGTGCGTCATGCCACCATCAGCCGACCTGCGGGAAGGCGGTCGTGATCGAGCATAACGGCGATGTGTATGCCTGCGATCACTACGTGTACCCCGAGTTCCGCCTCGGCAACATCACCACAAGCAATCTGACTTCGATGGTGGATTTACCGTCGCAAACACGCTTCGGTATGGACAAGCTCGATACGCTGCCGCAGCAGTGCCGCCGCTGCAATATGGTGGGTGGGTGTTGGGGCGGATGTCCGAAGCATCGGTTCGTGATGTCGGCAGATAACGAACCGGGGCTGAACTACCTGTGCAAAGGCTATCACCAGTTCTTCACCCACAGCGTGCCCTATCTGAAGGCGCTTTCGCAGATTGTCGCCAGCGGCAGGCCGGCGAGCGACATTCTGCACACGACGCTGGTGTTTTCGGAGGGGCATCAAGCCTGAGCTGGCGGCTGAACTCGCGGCTGACTTCGCGAGAGCGGCCGCGGGTCAGGACACCGCGCCGCTCACATCACTCAACGCAAGCGGGACCGCCGCGCGCATGAGCGTGCGGCCCCGCGGATGCGGTCAGTTGTGCATCGTAGGGCCGTCGCAGCCGTGCTCACAGCCGCTCGCGTCGCGCGGCATTTGCTGAGCCGCTTCGGCATGCATGCCAAGACGCGCGAGCAGTTTGCGATCGGCTTCCGCTTGCGGGTTGCTCGTCGTGAGCAACTGATCGCCATAGAAAATCGAATTGGCGCCCGCGAAGAAGCACATCGCCTGCAACGCGTCGTCCATCTGCTCGCGGCCGGCGGAGAGCCGCACCATCGCGCGCGGCATCGTAATGCGCGCAATCGCGATCGTGCGCACGAACTCGAACGGGTCGAGCGCTTCGGTGCCCGTCAGCGGCGTGCCTTCAACCTGCACGAGATTGTTGATCGGCACCGATTCCGGATACGGGTCCATGTTCGCTAGCTGGGCGATCAGGCCCGCGCGTTCGCGCCGCGATTCGCCGAGGCCCACGATGCCGCCGCAGCACACGTTGATACCGGCGTCGCGCACGCGCTCGAGCGTGTCGATCCGGTCCTGATAGGTGCGCGTCGAGATGATCTGCCCGTAGAACTCGGGCGACGTGTCGAGGTTGTGGTTGTAGTAATCGAGACCCGCGTCGGCGAGGTCTTTCGCCTGATGCGGCTCGAGCATGCCGAGCGTCACGCAGGTTTCGAGCCCCATCGCCTTGACGCCGCGGATCATCTCCTTGATCGGCTCGAGGTGGCGGTCTTTCGGATTGCGCCATGCCGCGCCCATGCAGAAGCGCGACGCGCCGTTTTCCTTCGCGGCGCGCGCGGCGGCGAGCACGCTGTCGATTTCCATCAGCTTGTCGGCCTTGACACCGGTGTCGTAGTGAACCGACTGCGGACAGTACGCGCAATCTTCCTCGCAGCCGCCGGTTTTGATCGATAGCAGCGTCGACAATTGCACGGCGTTCGGATCGAAGTGTTCGCGGTGCACTTGCTGCGCGCGAAACAGCAGGTCGTTGAGCGGCAGCTCATAGAGCGCGACCACGTCGGCCACGCGCCAGCGCGCGCGCGATTCGGTGGTCGAGGCGGCGCTCGAGGCCGCCGCGCCGGCGGACTGTTGCGCGTCGGTGCGGGCCGTGGGGGAAGTGACTTCAGTCATCGGTTCAATCCTTATCGATCAATTCGGGCATTCTAGCGCTGCCGAAAGCTTTAGCGTTGCGCGCCGTGCAATGTCTGTAAAAGTCCTGCGATGTCGAGATGACCGGCCGCGATATCGGGCGAAGCCGGTTGCAGATGCGGCACGATGCCGACGAGCGGCGCGCCGTACTGGCGCGCGAGGCGCTCGCGCAACGCATCGATGTTTTCATCGGGAAAGCGCATCGCCGGGTCGACCCGGTTCGCCACCCAGCCCACCAGCCGCAGCCCGCGTGCCGCGATCGCCTCTGCCGTCAGTAGCGCGTGGCTGATGCAGCCGAGCCGCATGCCGACCACGAGCAGCACCGGCAGATCGAGCGTTTTCGCGAGATCCGCGGTGTCGTGGGCATCGTCGAGCGGCACGCGAAAGCCACCGACGCCTTCCACCACGACGATATCGGCGGCACGCAGCGCCTGCGTGTGGCAGTCCACAATACGCGCGACGTCGAGCGACACGTTTTCGAGCGCCGCGGCGATATGCGGCGCCGCCGGCTCCTTGAGCAGATACTGCGTGCGCAGGGCGGGCGGCAGCGGCGCATTGGCGGCGGCGTCGAGCTGGTCCGCATCTTCGTTGCGCCAGACGCCGTCCTGTTCATAAGCGCCCGCGGCGATCGGTTTCATGGCGGCCGCGCCCAGGCCTTCGCGCGCGAAGCCGCGCAACAGCGCCGCCGATACGAGCGTCTTGCCGATTTCCGTATCGGTGCCGGTGACGAACAGCGACAGCGTCGGCGTCGGCGTCGTCGAATGAGCGGCGGTCATGCGTCTTCTCCCGGTAGCACGCTCAGCGCGGCTTCGAGCCGGTCGAGGTCGCCGTGCGAATGCGCGGCCGACAGCGAAATGCGCAGCCGCGACGTGCCTTCGGGCACGGTCGGCGGACGGATCGCCGGCACCCAGAGACCGGCGCGATCGAGCGCCGCGGCAATGTCGAGCGTCGCTTCGTTCGCGCCGATGATCAGCGGCTGCACGGCAGTTTCGGAATCGACGGGCAGCCAGGGCGTCGCCTTGAGCATCATGCGGGTGCGCTCGATCAGCGTATGCAGATGCGCGCGCCGCGCATCGCCTTCGTCGCCGGCAATCATGCGCAGGCTCGCCGACACCGCGTGTGCGGCGGCCGGCACCGACGCGGTCGTGAAGATATAAGGCCGCGCGCGCTGCACGAGCCACTCGATCACCGTTTCGTGCGCGACGACGAACGCGCCCGACACGCCGGCCGCCTTGCCGAGCGTGCCGATCGACACGAGATTCGGCGAGCGCAGCCCGGCTTGCGCGAGCGCGCCGCGCCCTTGCGGGCCGAGCACGCCAAAGCCGTGCGCATCGTCAACGACGAGCCACGCGCCATGCCGTTCCGCCAGCTCGACGAGCCGCTCGAGCGGCGCGAGGTCGCCGTCCATGCTGAAGACCGTATCGGTGACGATCATCTTCGTCGGCGCATCGGACGCGTCGAGCATCGCAGAGAGTGCGTCCACATCGGCATGCGGATAAATCTGCACCTCGGCGCGCGACAGACGCGCGCCGTCGATCAGCGACGCGTGATTGAGCGCATCGGAGAACAGCATCGTGCCGCGGCCCGCAAGCGCGGTCAGCGTCGCGAGGTTAGCCATGTATCCGGTGCTGAAATACAGCGCGCGCGGTGCGTCCGAAAAGCCGCCGGCAAATTCGGCGAGCTCGTCTTCGAGCTGCGCATGGGCGCGCGAATGGCCGCCGAGCAGATGCGAGCCGCCGCTGCCCGCGCCATAGCGCCGCGCGCCTTCGATCATCGCGGCGACGAGCAGCGGATGCGCGGCCAGCCCCAGATAGTCGTTGCTTGCGAAGCCGATCACTTCGCGTCCGTCGACCGTCATATGCGCGGAACACGGGCTGTCGGCCACGCGCCGGCTGCGGCGCAGCCCTTGCGCGTCGAGTTCGGCGAGCCCGCGTTCGAGCCTGTCGAGCAGCGGCATCAACGGCCCTCCGCGAGCGTCGCGTCGAAAATCTCGAGCGTGCGGGCGGCGAGCCAGTCGGTCTCGGCTGCGTCGAGCACGTACGGCGGCATCAGATACACGGTCGTGCCGATCGGGCGCAGCAGCACTTCGCGTTGCAGCGCGTGTTCGAAGAAGCGGCGCGAGAAGGTTCTGGCGAACTGCGGGTTGTCGACGGCGGCGTCGAACGCGAAGATCGTCCCGCACTGGCGCAGGTTGCGCGCATGCGGATGCTTCGCGAGCGGTTCGAGCGCCGCTCGCAGCTGCGCCGACTTCGTTGTGTTTTCCGCGAGCACGTTGTCGCTCGCGAACAGGTCGAGCGTCGCGAGCGCCGCGCGGCAGGCGAGCGGATTGCCGGTGTACGAATGCGAGTGCAGGAAGCCGCGCGTCGTATCGTCGTCGTAGAACGACGCGAAGATTTCGTCGCGTGTTAGCACGATCGACAACGGCAGATAGCCGCCGCTGATGCCTTTCGACAGACACATGAAGTCGGGCCACACGCCGGCCTGCTCGCTTGCGAAGAACGTGCCGGTCCGGCCACAACCGACCGCGATCTCGTCGGCGATCAGATGCACGCCGTAGCGGTCGCACAGCGCGCGCAGGCCTGCGATATACGACGGGTCGTGCATCGCCATGCCGGCCGCGCATTGCACGAGCGGCTCGACGATCAGCGCGGCGATATTGCTGCTACGTGCTTCGAACAGCATGCGCACGTTATCGAGCGCGCGACGGGCGACGTCGGCGGCGGATTCGCTGTCGTGCGCATGGCGCGCGTCGGGCGAGGCAACCACATGCGCGTGGCGGATCAGCGGATCGTAGGCGTCCTTGAAAAGCGCGACATCGGTGACGCCGAGCGCGCCGATCGTTTCGCCGTGGTAACCGTTCGCCACGCAGACGAACTCGCGCTTGTAGTCGAAGCCGCGGTTGCGCCACGTATGGAAGCTCATCTTGAGCGCGATCTCGACGGCCGATGCGCCGTCGGATGCGAAAAACGCGTGACCCAGTGTGTGCTGCGTGAGCGCCGACAGGCGCTCGGCCAGTTCGACCGCGGGTTCGTGCGTGCAGCCGGCGAGCATCGCGTGCTCGAGCGTGTCGAGCTGCTCCTTCAACGCCGCATTGATGCGCGGGTTCGCGTGACCGAACAGATTGACCCACCACGAGCTGATCGCATCGAGATAGCGCCGGCCGGAGCGGTCGTAGAGCCACGGGCCCTGGCCGCGCGCGATCGGCAGCAGCGGCAGGCGCTCGTGATGCTTCATCTGCGTGCACGGATGCCAGACGGCGCGCAAGCTGCGCGCGACCCAGTCGTCGGTTTGGTCCGTGCCGGACATCGACGCATCGGTCGCTGGGTTGATCGACGGCGTGATCGGCGGCTTGAGCGTCGAGTCGATCTGCTGAGTTCCTTGCTTATCCAAAAACCACTCCGGGCAAAACGCGTGCTGACGGCCGCAAATGCGCGAGCCTGGCACAGCCATGCAAATTCAAATAGGGCAAATCGGGACAGCGGGGCGCCGCCGGAAATACGGCGAGCGCGGGGAGAGGTTGTAGAGATTAGCGCGATATCGAACGTAATGCACCACCCGAAATTTATTGCCGGTTACTTGTGGGGTGATTGATTCTTAAGGCTTTTTCGACGTTCGGAACAGCTTGGCGCCGATCGCTTGAGAAACGCGCAAATCGCTGCAATTGACGACGACAAAGTCAGCCGCCTACTGGGACAAAAACTTGTAACGCGAACGGACCTGAAGAATCGGATGAATCGAGGAATCGTAGAAAGATGCAATGAAGTCGCTCGGAAAACGCCCAGACCGGCCCAAACGCAATCCGCCGTGCGCTGACTGAGCGCACGTCAGCCTGGTTAGCCCGCTTTGTCTGATTCGGAAAGGAAAGGATGACGGCCGCCGCGTTGCGACCGTAGGAGATCAATTGCGGCTTGCGAGTGCCGGCTTGCTGTCGGCCTTCTGCTTCGAGCTATCGTCGTTGTTGCTGCCGCCGCCGTTGTCAGCTGTTTGCGTATCCGATTGCGTCTGCTTCCACACGACCGTGTCGTTCACCGCGTAAAGCCGGCACGGGTCGCTACTCTGCTTCTGGCAATTCGAAATCGCCACCGACATCGGATCGTCGCCGCCTTCGGCCCACGACCACGCGCCGGTTGCCGACACCGCGAACGCGCGGCTCGGATACTGATGCAGGAAGTTGCGATAACCGTTGCGGCCCGCGTCGTCGACGAACGGCACGGAATTGACCGCATCGATCGAGGCGAAGTCCGTCGCTTTCGGCTGCGCCGGTTCGGACACCTGGTACTGAACGCGCGTCGGCATGCCGGCGCGCGCAAGGAAGCGCTCGACCGACGGCCACCAGATATGCACGCCGTCACGATCGCCGACGAGGCGATGCGCGTCGTTCTTGTACATGCCGAAGTCGACCATCTTCGCGTTCGCGCCGTGCGCTTCGAACGCCGTGTACATCTGCCCGACGAGCTCCGGCGACCAGATCGAGTCGTTATCGCCGTACAGCCACAGCGAAGGCACATGGACCTTTTCGCCGTAGGTGCCGAAGGCGCGCGTCAGATTGCCTTGCCAGTCCGTGCAGGCGTCCTGCCGCAGGCCGCCCGAGAAGTTGATCAGGCCGCGCACGCCCGGGGCGGCGTTGACGCCGTAGGCGATCGTCGCGAGACCGCCGTGCGAGGTGCCGGCGATCACGATGTGTTTCGCGTCGACATACGGTTCTTTCGACATGAAGTCGACCGTCGAAGCAATGTCCGCTGCCTGGCTCAAGCCGTTGCGTTCGACATCGCAGCCGTCCTGCACGTACGTGCCGCCCGACTGCGCGAACCCTTGCCGGTTCGGCGCGACGACAACATAACCGCGTCGCACGAATTCGCGTGCGAACGAAACGGGATCGCTGCGCGACTGCGTGCGCGGATCGCCGTGAATCTTGCCGTGATTGAAGACGACCAGCGGGAACGGACCCGGGCCATCGGGCCTGTAGATCGTCGTTTGCAGGGTGATCGTGCCGTCCGGGCCGGCGGGAATGCCGATAACCTGTTCGTTCAGGTGGACGGTCGGCAGATAGTGGTCGTCATCGAGCGCGATACGCGGCACGGTGGCGTTCGCAAGCGGTCCGCCGTCGACATCGGCGGATGTGCCTGCTTGTGCAACCGTTGCGGCCAGTGCTATTACGCACGCCGCAGCCATCGCACACCCCGTTCGGACTTTCCTCAACATCATCCGCTGTACCTGCTTCCAAATAACGCCTGAATATTGCCTGCCCGGTTCGAGCCGATTTGTCTGAATGGCTCGCGCATGTTGCACCGCAAAAGCGACAAAGCAGCCCACCTGCGTGCCGAACTTGCGTTCGTACGCCGGAGAAAACTCGCACCGAGTGAATCGCAAACCAAAGTCGACGCCACCCCACGCGCCGATGAAGAGCGTCGCGCGATGCACCGGAAACATGCCATGTAACCAGGGTAACTACGCCAGGGTTACTACCGCATGTCCGGAGATCCTGCGGGGCCGGTGGACCGTGCCTCCGCGACGGACGCTCAAGACTATGGCTCGATCCTGGCACGACAATTTCCCTTTGTGCAATTCAGTAGAAACCCCTGCCGTACAAATTGCCGTTGCGGAATGTGGGAAATGAACTTGAGAGCCGCGCCGTTGTTGACGCTGCGTAATTGTTGCGACTCGATTTTGTCGCGGACAACCAACGATTTCCGGCTATTAAAATTGGATCCTTTTAAAGGGCAATATCGGAATCGGCGGTTGACTTTCAGTGACACGAAACAAATTTGACATAGGGGGCGAGGCAGGCCCCGTTGCGGGATCAACTGCGACGACTGGCCGTCGTGAATAAATGTCAGGGTAAACGTGAGGTATAGACGTCTGAACAAGCGGTCAGCGCTCGCTTACGTCGCCGTCGACATATCGCCAGCGGCCATCGTCACCGCGTAAGAAACGGCTCGATTCGTGTAGCCGGTGTGCGCGCCCGCCGGTTTTGTATCGTGCGACGAATTCGACTTCCGCGTGCGTGTCGTCGATCGGCGTAAAGCGTTTGATCTGCAGACCGAGCCAGCGCGGGGAATCGGGTGCTGAAGGGTCGACATCGAGGTCCGCGGGGCACGTTTGCGGCGCCCACGTCGCGCGCAGGTAACCGGTTTCGCCAAGTACGTACGCGCTATAGCGCGAGCGCATCAGTTCGAGTGCGCGCGGCGCGGGCTCGCCGCCGTCGATATAGCGGCCGCAGCAATCGGCAAAGCGCGGCACTTTTGCGGCCGGATTACCGCGCTTTTGCGTCTGTTTCTGCGTCTGCCCCGATGCCTCGGGCTCCGCGCCGCCGCATGGGCACGCATCGGGGCGCGGCGTTGCTGCCGCATGCGTCGGAATAGCGTTCGGATTCGGGTGCATCGTCATCGTTTGCCAGTTCAGTTTGCCAACTCAGTAGTTGCCAGCTCAGTCAGCTCAGCCCTCGGGCGATCAGAATCTTTTGAATATCGCTCGTGCCTTCGTAGATCTGGCACACGCGCACGTCGCGATAGATGCGTTCGACCGGAAAGTCGCTCAGGTATCCATAACCGCCATGAACCTGCAGTGCGCCCGAGCAGATCCGTTCGGCCGCTTCGGAAGCAAAGAGCTTCGCCATCGCGGCTTCCGTCAGGCACGGCTGCCCGGCGTCTTTCAGCGACGCCGCGTGCCAGACCAGCTGCCGCGCCGCTTCGAGCTGGGTCGCCATGTCCGCGAGCCGGAACTGCACGGCCTGATGCTCGAAAAGCGGCTGGCCGAAGCTCTCGCGCTCCTTCGCATAGGCGAGCGCCGCTTCGAACGCCGCGCGCGCCATGCCGACGCTTTGCGCGGCAATGCCGATGCGGCCGCCTTCGAGCCCCGACAATGCGATCCGGTACCCCTCGCCGACGCCGCCGATCAGGTTTTCCGCCGGCACGCGGCACTGCTCGAACACAATCTGCGCAGTATCGGACGAATGCTGGCCGAGCTTGTCCTCGACGCGCGCGACGATATAGCCAGGCGTATCGGTCGGCACGATAAACGCGCTGATGCCGCGCTTGCCAGCCTCGCGATCGGTGACGGCCATCACGATCGCGACATCGCCGTTTTTGCCGCTCGTGATGAATTGCTTGACGCCGTTCAGCATGTACGCGCTGCCGTCCTCGACCGCCTGTGCGGTCGTGCGCAAGGCGGACGCGTCCGAACCCGCCTGCGGTTCCGTCAGGCAGAACGCGCCGAGCATTTCGCCGCGCGCGAGCGGCGTGAGCCAGTCGCGCTTTTGCGCATCGTTGCCGTAGCTGAGAAGAATGCTGCAGACGGGACAGTTGTTGACCGAAATCGCCGTCGACGTGCCGCCGTCGCCCGCGGCGATTTCCTCGAGAATCAGCGCGAGCGCGAGCGCATCGAGGCCGGCGCCGCCGTATGCTTCCGGCACGAGCACGCCGTACGCGCCGAGGTCGGCGAGCTGTTTGTGCACGTCGGCGGGAAACGTGCGGTCGCGGTCCCATTGCGCCGCATACGGCGTCACTTCATCGCGCACGAAGTCGCGCACCGCGTCGCGGATCATCGTGTGATCCTGATCAAGCACCATGAGTGCGTCCCTCCGGTTTGTGTGTCCGTTTTGGCCCGCGTTCCGACCGTTTTTCGTCAACTCATGCGGCCAGTCACGCGGCCAGTCACTCAGCTAGTCGAGCGAAACTTCACCAGTCGAGCGCCGTGCCGTCGTACTGAAAGAAGCGGCCATGAAAATACTCCTGCGCGCCGGCGGCCTGTGCGAGCACTTCGCGCATCGAGGCCACGCTATGTTCGACGGCGAGCGGTGCGCGCGGCCCGCCCATATCGGTGCGCACCCAGCCCGGATGCAAGGCGATACAGGTCGCCGCGCGCGTTTGCAGCGATGCGATCTTCAATACGTCGTTGAGCGCGGCTTTGCTCGCGCGGTAGAGCCAGCCGGTCGTGCCCGTCGCATCGGCAATGCTGCCCATCCCGCTCGACAGCACCGCAAGCACGCCGTTCGCGTCCTCGACGAGCGGCAGCAGGATCGGCATCAGCTGCATCGGCCCGCGAACGTTGGTGCCCATCACGTATTCGAAGTCCTGCGCGGACGGCATGTCGACGCTTTCGGTGCGCGGGCCATAAACGCCCGCGTTGAGCAGGGTCGCGTCGAGCCGCTCGCCGTCGAGCTTCCAGCCGAGCGCGGCGATGTCCTCGGGCACCGTGACGTCGACCGAAAACGCTTCGGCGCCGAGCGCGACGAGCTTACCGAGCGACGCTTCGTCGCGCGCGGTGGCGAGCACGCGCCAGCCCGCTTGCCGATACTGCCGCGCGAATTCCCAGCCGATGCCGCGCGACGCGCCGACGATCAACACGGTCTTCATGCCATTTGGTCTCCGTCGAAATCCGCGATGCGCGGTCGCGCTTTTACACGAGTTCGATGCCCATCGCCGTTGCTTCGCCGCCGCCGATGCACAGGCTCGCGACGCCGCGCTTGAGCCCG
Organism: Paraburkholderia edwinii; assembly: GCF_019428685.1. Classification (NCBI taxonomy): domain Bacteria; kingdom Pseudomonadati; phylum Pseudomonadota; class Betaproteobacteria; order Burkholderiales; family Burkholderiaceae; genus Paraburkholderia; species Paraburkholderia edwinii. The sequence goes on along the minus strand of NZ_CP080095.1, from coordinate 6,830 downwards.
CGATGCCGCAGCGCGCCGAGCAGCGTGACGAGAATGCGCGCGCCCGATGCGCCGATCGGATGACCGAGTGCGCATGCGCCACCGTTCACATTGACCCTGTCATGCGGCAAGCCGTGCTCTTTCATCGCTGCCATCGTAACGACCGCGAACGCTTCGTTGATCTCGTAGAGGTCGACGTCGCTCGCGCGCCAGCCGTTTTTGTCGAACAGCTTGCGCAGCGCGCCGATCGGCGCGGTGGTGAACTTCGCCGGTTCCTGCGCGAACGTCGTATGGCCGACCACGCGCGCGAGCGGTTTGACGCCGAGGCGCTTAGCGGTCGACGCACGCATCATCACAAGCGCCGCGGCGCCGTCCGAGATCGACGACGAATTCGCTGCGGTCACCGTGCCGGTCTTGCTGAATGCCGGCTTGAGCGTCGGAATCTTGTCGAGGTTGGCCTTGAACGGCTGCTCGTCGCGTTCGATCAGCGTCTCGCCTTTGCGCGTAGCGACCTTGACCGGTGCGATTTCCCACGCGAACGAGCCGTCTTCGTTCGCGCGTTTGGCGCGCGTCAGCGATTCGATCGCGAAGGCGTCCTGCGCCTCGCGCGTGAAGTCGAACGACGCCGCGCATTCCTCGGCGAACGTGCCCATCAGACGGCCTTTGTCGTACGCATCTTCGAGGCCGTCGAGGAACATATGGTCGAGCACCTGGCCGTGGCCCATGCGCATGCCGCCACGCGCCTTCGGCAGCAGATACGGCGCGTTCGTCATGCTCTCCATGCCGCCCGCGACGATCACCTCGGCCGAGCCCACGGCCAGCATGTCGTGCGCGAACATCGCCGCGCGCATGCCGGAGCCGCACATCTTGTTGACCGTCGTACTGCCGGTCGATAGCGGCAGGCCCGCGCCGAGCGCGGCCTGGCGCGCCGGTGCCTGGCCCTGGCCGGCAGGCAGCACGCAGCCGATCACGGCTTCGTCGATCTGCCCGGGCTGGAGGCCCGCGCGCTGCACGGCGGCTTCGATCGCGGCCGCGCCAAGTTGCGGCGCGGAGAGCGCCGTGAAGTCGCCCTGAAATGCCGCGATCGGCGTACGCGCAGCGGCGACGATGACAATGGGATCGTTCGTGTCACTCATGTTTGAGCTCCTTGATCACGCCCTGGACAACAGCGGGCACGTCGCCGAGCTTCGCGGCATCGGCCGCGACAACGTCGTTGTCCGCTCCATGCGCATGGCTTGCCGACACGGCCGCGACGCAATGCGCGTACGTCGCTTCAAGTGCTTCGGGATGATCGATCGTCATGCCGAGGTCGCGCACGCGGCCGTCGTGCACGCCGTACGCCCAGCCGTGGATGGTGAGGTCCTGGCCGCGCGCCCACGCATCGGTGACGCTCGTCGTGCGGCACACGTTGACGACCTGCTCGATCGCGTTCAGTTCGACGAGGCGCCGATGCCGCGCTTCGCCGATCGGCCATTGATCGAGCAGGTCGGCATGCTTGGCGCGCACGTCCTGCACGTGATGCAGCCAGTTGTCCGCGAGGCCGACGCGGCGGCCGAGCAGCGCCGCACCGACGCCCGAGCAGCCGTAATGGCCGACCACGAGAATGTGTTTGACCTTCAGCAGATCGACCGCGAACTGGATCACCGACAGGCAGTTCAGATCGCTATGCACAACGACGTTCGCGATGTTTCTGTGCACGAACACCTCGCCCGGCGGCAAACCGATGATCTGATTCGCCGGTACGCGGGAGTCCGAACAGCCGATCCACAAGTATTCGGGCGTTTGCTGGTGCACGAGACGCGAGAAGTAGTCGGGATCTTCGGCGAGCTTGCGCTTCGCCCATGCGTCGTTGTTGTCGAACAGATGAGCGAGCGGGTGAGGTGCGGAGGTAGCGTTCGTATTCATATCGGTCAAGCCGTGGTAAAGAGTGTGGTGCGGAAGGCGATGCGCGAGCGTCACGTGGCTCACGCGGCGCGCGCCGCTGCATCGGCCGTGCGAGTCTCGGACTCCAGATTGGCCGCAAAGCGTTCGGGGTAGCGGTTGCGAAAGCGCAGGCCGCGTTCGTAGGGATAAAAGTCGGGCAGTTCGCCTTTGAGAATGTGATCCTTGTGCCGCTGCCATAACGCAGGGTCGAAAAAATCCGCGTGATGCCGGATGAAAGACTGGCGCACGCGCGGATCGCCAAGCAGGAACGTACCGTAGGTCTCCGGAAAAATATCGTGCACGCCGACCGTGTACCACGGCTCGTCCGACATCTCGTCTTCTTCGTTACGTGGTGCGGGCACCGCGCGCACATTGCAGTCGGTCAGATATTCGATTTCGTCGTAGTCGTAGAACACCACGCGGCCGTGACGCGTCACGCCGAAGTTCTTGTACAGCATGTCGCCGGGGAAGATGTTCGCCTGCATCAGTTCCTTCACCGCGTCGCCGTATTCCTTGATCGCGTGATCGATATCGTCGTCGGTGCCGCTTTGCAGGAACAGGTTCAGCGGCACCATGCGGCGCTCGATATACAGATGCTCGATCACGAGATTATCGCCTTCGTATTCGAGCAGTGACGGCACTTCTTTCTGCAGTTCGCGAAGCAGCGCGTCGTCGATGCGCGACAGCGGCAGCGCGACGCTCGAATACTCGAGCGTGTCGGCCATGCGGCCGAGCCGGTCGTGACGTTTGACGAGCTGATACTTCTCCTGAATCTGCGCGCGCGTCGTGTCTTTCGGCGGCGGGAACTGATCCTTGATCAGCTTGAACACATACGGAAACGACGGCAGCGTGAACACCAGCATGACGAGGCCCTTGATGCCGGGCGCGATCGTGAACAGATCGCTCGAATGCGACAGATGGTGTAGCAGGTCGCGATAGAACAGATTCTTGCCCTGCTTCTGCAGGCCGACCGATGTGTAGATTTCCGCTTTCGGCTTGCCGGGCATGACCGTGCCGAGAAACTCGACAAACGCGGACGGCACTTCCATGTCGACGAGAAAATACGAATGCGAGAAGCTGAAAATGATCAGCAGCTGTTCGCGTTTGAGCAGCACCGTATCGAGCGCGAGCACGCCCGGCCGGACGTGGTGAATCGGAATCGCAAACGGCACGAGCAGATCGCCGTTGATAATGCGCCCGACGATATAGGCCGCCTTGTTCCGGTAGAACAACGAAGAGAGCACGTGAATCTGGAAGTTCGGCGCTTCGACGAAGGTGCCGAACGTGTCGTGAATGGCCTGCAGGACGCAGCCGACGTCGCGCTCCAGATCGTCGAACGGCGGATTCAGCTGAAAATTCGTGACGATGCGCTCGAGCGTCTGCGCGAAGCCGTCCTTGCCCGGGTAATACGCACGGTATGTCGGCTTGGCCGCCGGTTCGTCGTTTTCGATGTACTCGGTCGAGATGGCGGGGCGCACGAAAATGAAGTCGTTATTGAAATACGAACGGTGCAGAATCTTGCAGCAGACGGAATTGAAAAACGTCTCCGCGCATTCGGGCTGGCGATGCGCGGTCAGCAGACCGATGTAGTGCAGCTTGATCTGCTGCCAGACTTCGTTATCGATGTTTTCCGCGTCGTACTCGTCTTCGAGCAGTTCGACGCATTCTTTCACGCGTTCGTCGTACGATGTGATGCGCTCGCGCGCGAGCCGCTGAATGGCGTGCCAGTCCGCGGCTTCGAACAGATCTTTCGCGTGGATCGCCGCGTCGCGGAAAATCCGGTAGTGCCGGTCGAAACCCTCGAGCATCGTCTTCGCGACGTCGAAGCCGATTTGCGAGGACAGCAGTTTAGGGAAGTGATTCATGTCGACCGTGCATTCGCTCAATGTCGTGAAGACAGTTGCAATTGTAACGTTCGGACGGCAGTCCGGCCTGGTCCTCAGGCTTTTGTCAGCGCGGCTCAGGTACGCTCGGTTGCATTGGCGTCGCGCTCGAGCAGTGCGCGCGCCTGCGCTTCGTATTGCGCAAGGTCTTCGAGCGTCGCGTTCAGGTCTTCGCGCTGCCGCTCGAGCACTTCGCGATGCCGGGCGAGGGTCGCGAGAAACGCCTGCAATTGCGCGGCCGTGTCGGTCGGCGAGTCGTACAGGTCGAGCAGATCGCGAATCTCCGACAACGTGAAGCCCAAACGCTTGCCGCGCAGCGTCAGCTTGAGCCGCGTGCGGTCGCGCGCCGAATAGACGCGGCGCAAGCCGCTCGATCCTTCGCGGCTCGGCGAGAGTAAACCCTGGTCTTCATAGAAGCGGATCGCGCGTGGCGTGACGTCGAATTCGCGCGCGAGCTCGGTGATCGTGTATTGCACACTCATTGGTTCTGATTCCGGTGGGGCGGGCGGCGCCCGGCACGATGCCGGCGTCGACGATAAAATCGACGTTTACGTTATCGTCAACCTGCACAAAGCGCAATGGCGCCCCAGTGACCTGCAATGGAAAGCTTTTCACGATGAACGAACTCGAACACCAGCTCGACTATCCTTTTGCCGACACGCTTCCCGAAGCCGGGGCCGTGCACGAAGTCGCCCCGGGCGTCTACTGGGTGCGCATGCCATTGCCGTTTGCGCTCGACCACATCAACTTGTGGCTGCTGCGCGATGAGATCGATGGTCAACAAGGGTGGACGATCGTCGATTGCGGCATCGCTTCCGATACGATCAAGGCGAACTGGGAGCGCGTGTTCGATACGGTGCTCGAGGGTTTGCCGGTGCTGCGCGTGATCGTCACGCATTGTCATCCCGATCATCTCGGTCTTGCGCACTGGCTGTGCGAGGGCGGCGAACGGCAGCGCTGGCAGGTGCGGTTGTGGATGACGCTCGGCGAATACATGTTCGGCCGCGTGATGGCAGCCGGAGCAGGATCGAACGCCGGCGGCGAAGGCGCGGCGCGACACTTCGCGCGGCACGGGCTTGTGGACCCTGAACTGGTCGACCAACTGCGCAATCGCAAAAGCTACTACTCGAGCCTCGTCCCGGCGACGCCGGGTCAGTACAGACGCATGCGCGAAGGCGACGCGATCGCGATTGGCGGCCGCACGTGGCGGGTCGTGACCGGTTTCGGCCATTCCCCCGAGCACTGTGCGCTGCATAGCGAAGAGGCGGGCTTATTGATTTCCGGCGACATGGTGCTGCCGCGTATTTCGACGAACGTCTCGGTGTTCGATATCGAACCGGAAGGCGATCCGCTTGCGTTGTACCTTCAGGCGTTGACGCGCTATGAGCCGATGGCGGTCGATACACTCGTGCTGCCGTCGCACGGCAAGCCGTTTCGCGGCTTGCGCACGCGCATCGCGCAATTGCGCAACCACCATGCGGAGCGCCTTGCCGAGGTGCGCGCGGCCTGCGCGGAAAAACCGCAGAGCGCCGCGGACATTGTGCCGCTGATGTTCCGCCGCAAGCTCGACCTGCATCAGCTGACGTTTGCGATGGGCGAGGCGCTCGCGCATCTGCATCTGCTGTGGCATGCGGGGGAGCTGCGGCGCGTCATTGGGGAAGACGGTGTGATACGGTTTGGCGCGTGATGTGACGGCGTGACGTGATGTGACGTCACGCGTCGGGCCATACGTCGCGCAATGCAAGAGGCCGCGTGTGAACGCGGCCTCGGACATCGATTGCGGCACTAATCACGGCATCGGCGCGCCGTTGAGCCGCACCATTCAGGGTTCGTGGCGCAAGTAACCGACCTTCGACGGATCGCGCATCGTGAACGAGACGAGCAAGCCGATCGCGCACATGGCCGTGACGTACCAGTAGAAGGTCGTTTCGCTGCCCGCCTGCTTGAGCCACAGCGCCACATACTCGGCCGAGCCACCGAAGATCGCATTGGCGACCGCATAGGACAGCCCCACGCCAAGCGCGCGCACTTCCGGCGGGAACATCTCGGCTTTGATCAGCCCACTGATCGACGTGTAGAAACTCACGATCGCCAACGCGACCACCACAAGCACGAACGCCATATACGGGCTCGTTACATCCTTCAGCGCATGCAGCAGCGGCACCGTGCCGATCGTCGCGAAGAAGCCGAACAGCACCATCGACTGACGGCGTCCGATGCGATCCGACAGCGCCCCGAAGACCGGCTGCATCAGCATGTAGACGAAGAGCGCCGCGGTCATCACGTTGCTCGCGGTCTTCGCATGCATGCCTGCGGTGTTCACGAGGTACTTCTGCATATACGTCGTGAACGTGTAGAAGATCAGCGAGCCGCCGGCCGTAAAGCCGATCACCGTCAGGAACGCACGCTTGTGCTTCCACATGCCGGCCAGCGTGCCCGCATCGCTGCGCTGACGGCTCGCGGCCGTCGACGTTTCGTCGAGCGACTTGCGCAGATATAGCGCGACAAGCGCGGCCACCGCGCCGACCACGAACGGCACGCGCCAGCCCCATGCCTTGAGTTCGTCGGTGGTGAGCGTCTGCTGCAGGATCACGAGCACGAGCAGCGCGCACAACTGCCCGCCGATCAGCGTCACGTACTGGAACGAGGCAAAGAACCCGCGGCGGCCCTGCAGCGCGACTTCACTCATATACGTCGCGCTGGTGCCGTACTCGCCACCCACCGACAGCCCCTGGAACAGACGCGCAACGAGCAGCAGCGCCGGCGCGAGCACACCGATTTCCGCATACGGCGGCAGCACGGCGATGACGAGCGAGCCGCCGCACATCATGAACACCGACACCATCATCGCGAAGCGCCGGCCGCGCTTATCGGCAAGGCGTCCGAAGAACCAGCCGCCGATCGGACGCATCAGGAAGCCCGCGGCAAACACGCCCGCGGTGTTGAGAAGCTGTGTGGTGGTATCGCCCGTCGGGAAGAACGCGGGCGCGAAGTACAGCGCGCAGAACGAGTAGACGTAGAAGTCGAACCACTCGACGAGATTGC